>NZ_JAJERB010000009.1 GCF_020685205.1 Hymenobacter translucens | reverse complement strand
TAGGTCTTAGGTCTTAGGTCTTAGGTCTTAGGTCTTAGGTCTTAGGTCTTAGGTCTTAGGTCTTAGGTCTTAGGTCTTAGAAGGTACTTCTGTCCTGACGCCAGGTTACAGAAAAGGGCCCGCAACTACCGTTGCGGGCCCTTTTTATTTTGGTTGTTGAAAAACCAAGTCCTAAGACCTAAGTCCCTAAGCCCTAAAACCTAAACCGTAATTCCTTCGGCAACGACTTCGGTTACTTCGGGAACCATGCGCTTGAGCAGGTTCTCGATGCCGGACTTCAGCGTGACGGTAGCCGAGGGACAGCCCGAGCACGAGCCCTGCAGGTTGACGGTCACCACGCCGTCCTTGTAGGAGCGGAAGGTGATATTGCCGCCGTCCTGCTCCACGGCGGGACGCACGTAGTTGTCGAGCAGGTCGATGATTTTCTGGCTGGTCTGCTGGTCCTGCTCCGAGGAGTTACCGGCCGCAGCCTCCTGCGAGGCCTTGTGCTCGGCGGCGGGGTCCACGATGAAGATCGGGCCGCCGGCTTCCACGTACGACTTCAGGAAGGTGCGCAGCTCGGGGATGAGGTGGGTCCAGGTGAGGTCGGAGACTTTGGTGACGGTCACGAAGTTCGAGGCAATGAATACGCGGCCGACGTAGTCGAAATTGAACAGCTCCTGGGCCAGGGGCGAGTTGGCCGCGGCTTCAACGTTGGGATAGTCCACGCTCACGCCCTCGCTCACCAGCTGGGTATTGAGCACGAACTTCATGGATTCGGGGTTGGGGCTGGCTTCGGCGTAAATGGAAACCGGACCGGCGGGGGAAGTGAGGGTATCAGCCATGTTTGAAAGACTTGGAGACGGAAAAAGAAAGGGGTAGTAAATGCCGAAAAGAGAAACAGCGGCGGCGGTAAAACCGTGCCATCGGCGTAATGTTCCAAAGGTACGCAACGCCGCGGGAAGCTGACACCATCAGGCCGCAGCCGCTTGCTTTGCCAGCCCCACGGCCCGGACTGGCCGCCCGGAAAACCGTCCTGGTTCCGGGGCGCGTATCTTGCAGCCATGCTGGCCCGCCTTACTTCCCTGCTGCTGCGCCCCATCGACAGTGCCTGGCTGGTAGCAGCCCGCATCGGCGTCGGCTTTCTGCTGGCCATTGAAATGACGGGCAGCCTGGCCCTGGGCTACCTGCGCGAGTACACCGAGCCCCAGTTCAACTTTTCTTACCTGCTGTTCGACTGGCTGCCGCGCTGGCCCCCGGCCGTAATCATCGGGCTGCACCTGGGAGCCATTACAGGCGGGGTGGCGGTGGCGGCGGGCTGGCACTTCCGGTGGGCTGCCCGGCTGCTCACGCTGTGCTACACGCTGGTGTTTCTGGCCGAGCAGACCCGCTTTATCAACCACATCTACCTCTACTGCCTCGTAGCCGGGCTGCTCAGCCTGATGCCCGCCCACCATGCGGCCTCCGCCGACGTGCGGGCCGGCCGCGTCCACCCCAGCGCCACCGTTCCGGCCTGGACGCGCTACATCCTCGTGTTTCAGCTAAGCCTGGTGTACTTTTTTGCAGGGGTGGCTAAGGTTAATCCCGACTGGCTGATGGCGCGGCCCCTCACCGTGTGGCTGACGGCCAAGTCGGGCTACCCCATCATCGGGGGAGTCCTGGGCCATCCGCTTCTGCCCTGGCTGATGAGCTATGGAGGCGTGCTGTTCGATCTGCTGGTGGTGCCGTTGATGCTCTGGCGCCGCACCCGGCCGTGGGCGTTCGGGGCGGCCGTGTTTTTCCACGTTTCCAACGTAGTGGTGTTTGGCCTGGGTACGTTTCCGTGGTTTTCGATGCTGCTGACAGCCGCGGTTTACTTTTCACCCGGCTGGCCCCGCCGCCTGCCCGGCCGCCTGGGCGCCTGGTTTCGCAGCCGGGTGCCGGTGCCCACTCCCGCGGAGCTTGCCCCGGCCCTATCGGCGCCGCACCGCCCCCATTTGCTGCTCGCCGGGCTCGGCTTGTACGCGCTGATCCAGCTGCTGCTGCCGCTGCGGCCCTGGCTGTATCCGGGCGACGTGCACTGGACCGAAGAAGGCCATCAGTTTTCCTGGCACATGATGCTGCGGGTGAAAGAAGGCACGCTCAACTACCGGGTCGTTTTACCGGACGGCCGGGAGGAGCTGGTTTCGCCGTCCTCCTACCTCACCTTCCAGCAAAGCCGCAAGCTTGTCGGCCAGCCCGACTACATCCTGCAGTTTGCCCACTTCCTGGCCGCCGACTATGCCCGGCGCGGCCTGGGCCCCGTGGCGGTCTATGCCGAATCCAACGTGGTCCTGAACCGTCGCCCGGGCCGGCCCATTGTGGCGCGCACCGTGAACCTGGCCGCGGAAACCCGCTCCCTGGGGCACTATGGCTGGATAACGCCGGCTCCACCACTGGAGTAAAACAGGTTTTCCATGGCCAGGCAGTCCGCCGGCCTCTGAGACCTGCTTGATGATTCTTCCTATAGGCCGATGCCCCTGCTGCTTTGCTGCACTGCCCAGCCGACGGAAGTACCGCTTTACCGGGGCTATTTCTTCTTCCCAGCCGACGCAGCCGCAAGCTTGGTTACAAACATGCATCCTTCCTGGAACCCGGAAGGCAAGGTGTACTTGGGCAAGGTAGTCGCGCCAAACGTCGGGGTTCCGAAATACTTACCGATGACCACTGTACTTCCCGCCTGGTCTGCGGCAACGGCGTGGACCTCTTCACCGTGGCCCTTGCCGGCAACCTTGCGGGTCCAGACGAGCTTGCCGTCCGGGCTGTTCTTGGCAACGGCCAACGTGTGGTAGGCGGCGGGGTCATTTGGCTCTTCGAGCAGGTGACCGGCTACGTACGAGTTGCCAGTACCGTCGACGGCCAGGGCACCACTGATGAAATCCCCTTTGCCGGCAACCGTCGTACCCCACTGCCAGGTGCCGTTGGCCCCGTAGCAGGCCAGAAACGCAACTACGCCCCGCTCCTTCGGCTTAAGCACCGGCGCCCCACCATCCATCCTGAGCGTATCCGCCACCAGGGTTCCGGTAAGCAGCACCCGGCCTTTTGCATCAGTTGCTATTCCGCCGATTCCATCCGCCGAGCTGATCCGGCGGGCCCACTCCGGCGTACCGGAAGAGCTGAATTTGGCCAGCAGCTGGTCGGAGTCGCGGCCTTTTCCCAGCTTGGTGGCGCCGAACGTCAGCGCATTGCTGGCTTCGTTAACCGTAACGTAGATACCGCCGCTGTTATCCACCGTGATGTCGCTGCCGGTGTACAGATCCTCCATTACCTGAGCCCACGCCAGCTGACCGGCAGGGCTGTATTTAGCGAGAAAAAAACCTGTTTTCGCGGCAGGGAACCGAGCCGTTCCGAAACCGGAGACAACTTCTGCCAGGCCGGTCAGGTAGGCATTACCCGCGGCATCAACCGCCACGGCGTGAGCCCTTGACTCGCCTTCTTTCCGATCCGGGCTCTGCACCCACTGCAGCTGCCCGGCCCCATCGTATTTCGCCAGAAACGCATCGAGATGCTCGTCCCCGTGTCCGGCCAGGGTGCTCGTCCCAAAGTCCGCAGAGGTTCTAAACCAGCCGGCGACAAAGGCATTGCCCTGGGCATCGACTGCCAGGCTGAAGCTCTGAATATCGCTGCTGGATGCACTCCTGGCCCAAATCAGCGTGCCGGCGGCGTTATACTTGGCCAGAAAGATATTTGACGTCGTCTTTCCGATAAGCTGGATGCTGCCAAGCGTAAGGCTCTTGAAGTAGCTACCCGTTACAAACACATTACCAGCCTTATCAACTGCCACGTCCTTGGAGAACATATCCCCTGGAGCCACGACCGTGCGGGTCCATTGAAAGTCAGGAACCTGGGCCCAGGCCAGGTTATTAATCAGCAGAAAACAGAAAAGACCGAAGAGAACGAGTTGCTTCGTCATTAGACCAGGCACGCATAGACAGTGAATCTGCAAGTTAATGCGGTTTCCGTTATACTTCTCAGCTGACCGTGGCTTCCTCTGCTTCTATCCTGTACGCTGTTGCGATGCTACAGCCGGCTACCCCGGGCCCGGAGCAGCATGTCGGCCAGCACGAGGTTGGTCATGGCATCCACGATGGGCACGGCCCGGGGCAGGACGCAAGGGTCGTGGCGGCCCTTGCCGGCCAGGGTGATGTCCTCGCCCTGGTCGTTGATGGTAGCCTGGGGCTGCAGAATCGTGGCTACGGGCTTAAAGGCGACCCGGAAGTAGATATCCTGCCCGTTGCTGATGCCGCCCTGGATGCCACCCGAGTGGTTGGTGCGGGTGCGCACGGTGCCGGCCTCGTCGGTATAAAAGGCGTCGTTGTGCTCGGAGCCGAACAGCAGCGTACCCGCAAAGCCGGAGCCGTACTCAAAGCCCTTCACGGCGTTGATGCTGAGCATGGCCTTGCCCAGCTCGGCATGCAGCTTATCGAATACCGGCTCCCCGAGTCCCGCCGGCACGCCCGTAACCACGCCCGTCACGAGGCCGCCCACGGTGTCGTGCCGGTCCCGGGTCTGGCGGATGAGCTCGGCCATGCGGGCCGCCGTTTCGGGATGGGGACAGCGCACCGGGTTCGTGTCAATCAACCCAAGGTCGAGCTGCTCATAGCCGACGGGCACGGCCACGGCGCCAACCTGCGACACGTAGCTGCGGGCCTGCACGCCGTAGTGCGCCAGCAGCTGCGCGGCAATGGCCCCGGCCGCCACCCGCGCTGCTGTTTCCCGGGCCGAGCTGCGCCCCCCGCCCCGGTAGTCGCGGCGGCCGTACTTGGCGTCGTAGGTGTAGTCGGCGTGGGAAGGCCGGTAGGCGTGCTCGATGTGGGAGTAGTCGTGGCTGGCCTGGTCCTCGTTGCGGATAAACAGGCCGATGGGCGTACCCGTCGTCTGCCCGCCGAACAGCCCGGACTGCACTTCCACCCGGTCGGCTTCCTTACGCGGGGTCGTCAGGTCCGACTGCCCCGGTCGGCGCCGGTCCAGCGCGGTCTGAATCTGGTCGGCCGTCAGCGGCAGGCCGGCGGGGCAGCCGTCGACCACCACGCCAATGCCCGGGCCGTGCGATTCGCCAAAGGTGGTTATCCGAAATAAGGTCCCGAATGAGTTGCTCATGGGGCAAAGGTAAGCGCCCGGGCTGCCCGTACCCCGTTTCTGTCCGCGGACGTCAAACCCACTAGCTCCGCCAGGCGCGCCAGCAGCCGAACACGGCCAGCACCAGCAAGCCCAGCAGCAGGAAATTCGAATAGCGCCGCACGTCGTCGTATACGTCCAGGGGCTGCAGGGTATTGTCGGTACGGGTCAGCACGTCCTGGTAAAACGGGTCAGACGGCAGGGCCCGGAAGGCAGAGCGGTCCGCGCCCCGCACCTGGGGCTGCAGGTCGGAGCGCAGCGTGTCGTAGCGGGCCGTGGCCGGGTTGAACACAACCAGGGAAAACAGGCTGTCGAGCGGCAGCAGGCCGGGCCGCCGCGGTACGAGCCGAAACCGAAAGCTTTTACGTCCGCCAACCCGCCCGCCCTGCCGGGTCTGCTCCTGCTGCACATCGGGTCCGTATACTTCCAGCCCGGGGCGGGACGCGGCAGCCGGGCCCGACAGCGCGGCCAGGTTGCCGATACCGACCACCGAAAACGTATAGTCGAAGGTCTGCCCCGTGCGGAATGCCGAGCGGCTGATGGCCTCGCGCAGGCGGTACTCTCCTACCGGCACCTGGTCGCGCAGGGGGTGCGGGGGTAGGGGGCGCACCTGCACGGTGCGGGCATCGGTGAAGTACGTTTTATACCCCGCCATCTGGTTGTCGACGCCCGGCTCGGGCTTGCGGGCCACCTTGTACTTGATCATCTGCAGGCCCACCACCGGAAAGCGCAGGGGCTGGGTGTTCAGCGGGTAAAACTGGGCTTCGTACAGGCGGTAGCGCAGGTAGGTTTTGGTGCCCACCGTGATGGTTTCGGGCAATACCTCCTGCTCGTCAAAGGGCTCTTCCCAGGCAGTGCGCTGGTGCAGCTGGCCCAGAATATCGGGGAGCTGGCGCTGGAAATCGTAGAACTTCAGCAGGCCCTGGTCCTCAGGAGTAAGGTAGAAATACAGGGCCACGTGCACGCCTTCGCCCACAAACACCGTGGCTTTGTCGGGCACCAGCGCCAGAAAAGCATTGTCGCGGGGCTCCACGTAGTCCTGCACCTTGGGCTTGCCAAACAGCTGGTCGAGCAGCCCCACGCCCTCGAGCGGGGCGGCGGGCGGCGGAGCGGCCTGCTGGGGCCCCACCCGCAGCGTGGCTCCCGGCGATTGAACCACAATGCCGTTTACCGTCATGGAGAAGGGCTTCAGCTCGAAGCTGCCTTCCGCAAAGGCGGCGTAGCGCTGGGTGATGGTCAGCTCGGTAGTGGTCTGACCGCCGGTGATCCGGGTGGTGGTAGTACTGGACTTGCCGCTTTTCTTGAAGCCTTCGATGTCGGGAAAAGCCGAGTACCGCTCCAGCGGCGCTCCGCGCAGCCGGAAGCTGATGGTGTAGTACTCGTTGATGGGAAAGCTCGGCTTGCCCGGCACGATACTCACCTGAGGACCGGCTGGTTGCGCCCCGGCCGGCAGCCCCGCGCCCAGGGCCAGCAACAAAAGCAGGAAGAGAAAAAGGCGCCCAGCCATGCGGTTCGGTTAGTTGTCAAAGCTACGGAAAAACGCGCGGGCGGGCACCCAACGGCATTTTCTCACCGGGCTTACCCAAGTATGGCCCGAATCCTATACAAAAATTTTCACCAAACACCAAATCCAATCAGGCAAACGCCTCCGTAAGTGACCTGCAGATACCCGGGCTATTCCGATAGTCCCTTCTCTTTATCTATCCACTCACTTTCCAAAACTTCTTCTCATGTCTAAAAACCTCCAACCAAGCGGGGATGATGCAGGCTTCGATGCGCCCCTGTATGTTCCCATCAAGCGCCGGTCCTTCTTCATGTACGCCGGTGCCACCGCCGGTGCTACGGCCCTGATCCTGTCGGGCTGCGGCGACGACGAGGTGGAGCCCGGCAACCCCAACACGGTCAACGTAGGCTCGGGCAGCGTCGGCGTGCTCAACTACGCTTATGCCCTGGAGCAGCTGGAGGCCGGTTTTTACACCGCCCTGCGCACCGGTACCTACTACACGGGTCTGGCTGCCGGCAGCGCCGAGAAGCAGATTCTGGATGACCTGTACTACCACGAGGTAATTCACCGCGAGTTCTTTAAGGCCGCCCTCACCCGCGACGCCGCCACTTCGATGATCAAGTCGAATCTGGAGCCGGACTTCAGCGGCATCGACTTCAACGTGCGCCTCTCGGCCGCCGGTGCCGCCAGGATGGGGGTGCTCAACGCCGCCAAAGCCTTCGAAGACCTGGGCGTAGCCGCCTACAATGGTGCCGGCCGCTTCCTGGCGACCGACAATGCCGGCCTGAACTACCTGGTTGCCGCCGGTAAGATCGTTTCGGTGGAAGCCCGCCACGCAGCCCTGATCCGGGACCTGATTTCGGAAGGCTCATTCGTGGATTCCGACGTTGTGAGAATCGCTACCGATGGCCTGGAGATTTCGAAAACTCCGGCGGAGGTAGCAGCCGTGGCCAATACCTTCCTGAAAGAGGGTTCCAAGCTGAACGTCTCCGGCCTCGTTTAGGCCCCTTGCGGCCTTTCCTTCCACCTCAATTTCGCAATCCACTATGAACTTCTTCCAAATCCTTTCCGAGCTCGAGAAATCTGACCCCGAGGTTTTTGAGCGTTTCGACTCCCGCCGGCGCGTATTCAAGCACCTGACCGGCTTCGGCAAAAAAATAACGGCTGCAGCCCTGCCCCTGGCCATGGGTTCCCTCTTCAACAAAGCCTACGGTCAGACGACGAGCGCGCCTTCCGTAAACGATGTGCTCAACTTCGCCCTGAAGCTGGAGTACCTCGAGGCATACTTCTACAACCTGGGCCTGCAGGGCGACGGCACCATCGACAACAACACGACTACGGCCGCTCAGACGGCTCTCCGTGCTCAGCTCAGTGCTACCAACCTGTCGTCGCTCCTGAAGATCCGCACGGATGAGAACAACCACGTGAAATTCCTGCGGACCGCGCTGGGTACGAATGCCATTCCCGCACCCGCCGTGTCGCAGTTCGACTTCACCGGCGGCAAGGGCTCGGGCACGGGTCCGTTTGCTGGCGTGTTCTCCAATGCGGCCCTGTTCCTGGCCGTAGCCCAGTCGCTCGAAGACACCGGGGTGCGTGCCTACAAGGGCGGGGCTCCCTATCTGGCTTCGAACAAGGATGTACTGACGGCGGCGCTGAACATTCACTCCGTGGAAGCTCGTCACGCTTCCCGTCTGCGCACCATGCGCCGCGGCGGGCCGATGAACAATGCGGCTTCCGCCACGGCTGCTGGCTCCAACCCCAGCACGTCGCCCAAGAGCTGGATTACCGGTGACGACAACGGTGGTGCTTCGCCCGCCCAGACGGCTCCCATTTATGGCGCCGGCTCGGCTCCGGCCTACACCCCGGCCGGCATTACCTTCCCCAGCGAGGCCAACGTGACGCAGGGTGCCGTAGGTACCACGCCCGGCGTAAACCTGCAGACGGCGCTGGCTTCGCTCAACTTCCCGGCCACTGCCTTCTCGGAGGCTTTCGACGAGCCCCTGGACGTGCCGACGGTTTCGACCATTGCCCGCACGTTCACCATCACCAGCAGCACCCTGTTCTAAGCTCCCGGCTCCGAACATTGCCTGCGTACAAAAAGGACGGCCACCCGGTCGTCCTTTTTTTGTTTTAGCTGCCCCGTGCAACTCCGGCCGGGCTTCGGGGCTCCCGGTATTGGTGCATCCCGCATTATCGGAGTACCTTTGTAGAGGGCCGCCTGCGGCCCATCTGATTTTTGCCTGCTAGTCTATTCTGCTGATGTCTGATTCTGTTGCTGACCAATCTTTTCTGGGGCGGGTAATGCGCCGCCGCTCTTTTCTCCGGGTGGCCGGAGCTACGGCAGCCACCTCGGCGCTGGTGCTGGCTGGTTGTGATGATACGGAACCCACCGTGCAGTCACCGTTCTTGAACGTGGGCAAGGGCGACGGAGGGGTTTTCAACTACTTCCTGCTGCTTGAGCAGCTTGAAGCCGCTTTCTACCAAAAGGTGGTGGATGCTCCCCCCGCTGATTTCATTGCCGGGGACCTGGCGTACTTCACTGACCTGCGCGACCATGAAGTGATTCACCGGGAGTTTTTCAACCACGTGCTGGGCGCGAACCGGTTCGGAACCATGGAATTCGACTTTTCCTCGGTCAACTTCACTTCCCGCAGCAGTGTACTGGCGGCGGCTAAAACCATTGAGGACATCGGGGTGGCCGCCTACAACGGCGCCATCAGCCTGCTGGTGCAGCCGGTGTACCTGGCCCTGCTCGCCAAAATTGCCTCCGTGGAAGCCCGGCACGCAGCCCTCGTGCGCGACCTGGCCCAGCCCAGCCTGGTTCAGTCCACTGCCTTTGCCGGTGCCGACGTAGTAGAAGCCACCGGCACGTTTGCCGGCCTCGAACGCGCGCTGACGCCCACACAGGTTATTGCGGCCACTGCCCAGTTCTATAAAATCCCCGTTATCGTGTCAGATCTGCCCACAAGCTAGGTCCGGACTGCTTTCTGCTCTGCCTTTCATGAACATATTCAAACTACTGTCGGCCCTGGCCGAGGCTGATCCTGCCGTTTACGAGCGCCCGAGCGTGCGGCGCACCGTGCTCAGCTCCCTGGGTCGCAAGGCTGTGGCGGCCCTGCCCCTGGCTTTCGGCGCCATGCTGCCCCAGGCCTACGGCCGCAACCTGCGCACGATTCAGGACGTGCTGACCCTGGCCCTGACGCTCGAGCACCTCGAAAACGAGTTTTACCTGCAGGCCCTGGCTCAGCCGGCTTCCTTTTTCCCGACCGGAACCCGGCCCGCCATTGAGTTGATTCAGCAGCACGAAGCCCAGCACGTCGCGTTCCTGACCACTGTCATCCGCTCGTCAGGGGCAGAGGTGCCGGCCAAGCCTAACTTCGACTTCACGGGCAGTAAGAACGGCGCTACGGCTGCTGTCTTTCCCACGGTATTCCAGAACTTCGACGACTTCCTGAAAGTGGCCCAGACCCTGGAAGACGCCGGCGTGCGCGCCTACAAAGGCCAGCTGGGCTTTCTGAGCACCGATAACGCCCTGTTGCAGGCTGCGCTGCGCATCCATGCTGTAGAAGCCCGGCACGCATCCCACATTCGCTCGATGCGCCGCAGCCGCGGGGCGGCGGTAAAAAGCTGGATCAGTGAGTCGGACGCGTCGATTACGGTACCCGGCAAAACGGAGGTAGTGTACGCCGGGGAAAACTCCCAGGTCCAGACCCTGCCCAGCGGGCTCCCGGTTCCGTTCTCGACTTTACCTATCGGCAGCGGGGCCAATATTCTGAAAGCAGTAGCCGAAGCCTTTGATGAGCCCGTTACGGCTGAAGTAGCCACCGACCTGGTAAGTTTGTTTGTGTACTAAACGCAAGCGGCATTTTTACCCCCGGAAAAAGGAGCATTAGTTGCTCCTTTTTTTGGGCCTTTTCGGGTGATTTATATAAAAAAGTATTGCTCAGCTTGCATTTTGGGGGTTTATTTCTTTAAATTCATACATAATAAAAGCTTCATGCCCAACACATGTATGCTTTTTCGGTTTCGACCGTATACATGCCCAGTTTACTGTTCTACTCTCACAACCAAACCTCCCACCCCGATGCTGGAATACGCAAAAACCATCCTGCTCAAAGTCAGCTTCGACCAGATCCTCTTCGAGAAAGAGCTGCGCAAGGCGCTCCGGATGCTTGTCCCCGACGAGCTCGTTCAACTCAAAGAGTGGTGCTACAACCAGTTTTCCAACGTCTACCGCCGGATTCTCAACCGCGTCTTCGGACAGCCGGCGCAGGCGTAGGCAGCCGTCAACTGCAACAGTAGACAACCAGAAAGGGCTATTCAGCCCTTTCTTCGTTTTGGGGCAGTACCAGCTCCCCGTTGGTTATAAACTGAATGTTGCGGGTCAGGCCCGCGTAGCCCGTGCGCTTAACGGCTGACTGCCGGAACAGCTCCGAAAACAACTCGTGCGTGATTTCCTGCCAGTCGGCCGGGCGCAGCTCCTTAAGCTGGGGGTGCGCCTGAAACTGGGGTTCCTGATGGGGCTTGGCAAACCGGTTCCAGGGGCACACGTCCTGGCAGATGTCGCAGCCGAACATCCACTGCCCGAACTTGCCGCCTACCTCCTGCGGAATCTGGTCTTTCAGCTCAATGGTGAAGTAGCTGATGCACTTGCTGCCATCCACCACGTAGGGCTCGGTGATGGCGCCGGTGGGACAGGCATCCATGCATCGGGTACAGGTGCCGCAGTAATCCTTGATCGGCCCGTCGTAGTCGAGGGCCAGGTCGATAATGAGCTCGGCAATAAAGTAGAACGAGCCGGTGCCGGGCGTAATCAGGTTGGCGTTCTTGCCCATCCAGCCCAGTCCGCTCTTTTTCGCCCAGGCCTTGTCCATCACCGGGGCCGAGTCCACGAACACCCGGCCGTCTACCTCCCCGATTTCCGTCTGGATGTCGGCCAGCAGCGTTTTCAGCTTGTCCTTGATGACGAAGTGATAGTCGCGACCATAGGCATACTTGCTGATCTGAAGCGTGTCGGCCGGCTGCTGGTCTTCGGGGGCCGGAAAGTAGTTGAGCAGCAGAGAAACTACCGATTTGGCCCCGGGCACCAGCAGACGCGGGTCGAGGCGCTTGTCGAAGTGGTTGGCCATGTAGCCCATCTGCCCGTGCATGTTGCGGTTCAGCCAGTTTTCCAGCCGGGGCGCCTCCTCCTCCAGAAACTCGGCCTTGGAGATGCCGCAGTACATAAAGCCCAGCTCCGCCGCGCGGCGCTTGATAAAAGCAGTGTACTGGGCGGTGGGAAGCATAGAGAATGGGGGTAGCGGGCAAACCGCCGGGAAAGAATGCGTTGTAGCCGACCATGGCCGGCGTGGCCTAGGCCTCACAACAGCCAGCAAGGCCCGGGTAGTTCAGCGCTGCGGATTAGCGAAACGCTAAAATGTCGCCGGGCTGGCAATCCAGGGCTTTGCACAAAGCCTCCAGCGTGCTGAAACGCACGGCCTTGGCTTTACCGGTTTTCAGGATGGAGAGGTTGGCCAGGGTCAGGTCAACCTTGCCGGCAAGCTCGCTCAGGGACATTTTCCGTTGGGCCATCACGACGTCCAGGTTTACAATAATGGGCATGGCTATACGGTCAGGTCGTTTTCCGCCTGGATGTCGGTGCCCCGCTGAAAAACCTGGGCAATGATGAAGATGATGCCGGCCAGCAGCAGAAACTCCCCGCCGGGCCACGTCAGCGTTTCGACAGCGTCACTTTTCATGAGCCACTTGCTGTAGCGGGTGGCGAGCAGGCCCACTACACCGGCGCCCAGGGCGAGGTGACTGATTTTAGTTATCAGGACGGCGACTTCAGCACTGAAGGGCGCTTCCATATCTATTTTCCGGAAGATCTGAATCACCAGGTAGGCCATGCAGGCTTTAACTGCCACGAAGTACACGTAAAAGGATACAATACTGATGTAATGCGCTTCGCTGTACTTCTTCAGGGCGGCCAGGTTCATTCCCATATAGAGGTTCTGCGCCGCATCCGGGTTGACGAACTCACTTACCAGGAAGGAGATGACCAAGGACCCGGCCTGGATGCAAAAGCCAATGAAAAGTATCCAGAACAGGATGTGCATGATCTTCAGGGGAAGGGTTGACTGTGTCCGCATAGCTGTGGTTGCTAGTTACTACTGGATGCTCCGCCTTGTTTCCGCCCCGTGCGGCAGGCTGTATCCGCCGCAATTATCAATAAATATTTATCGAAAAGCAATAAAATATTTTCACTAATCACTCTCCGTGCTCCTGTTGGTTCAGTTTGCTGTCTGCAATGTCAAATCCAAGACATTCGTGCTAAACCGGTGTATCGACTGACTTCTGATCATATGCCGCCTGCGTGCAAGTCCTTCTTTTTCGAGAAGCGTTGTCCCCAGCCTGTTGCCTTTCAAAAGCACTATATACCGCTTATTGCTAGTCAAGCGGGTGCGGAATAAACCCACAAGCCTCTCTAGAATACCCATCACACCAGAAAAAAGAAGGGCTCTATAAACGACAAAACTTTCGCATGCTGTCCCGACCGGGACAGTATGCGAAAGTTTAAGTGCCGGCTAAGCCGGGCTTTTTACGCCTGGCCGCCGAACAGGTCGGTGGTATTACCGCGCAGATGCTGGGGCAGCAGCTTGCCGAGGTGCACGTAGGCGGCTTCGGTGGCTTCGCGGCCCCGGGAGGTACGCTTGATGTAGCCTTCCTGGATCAGGAACGGCTCGTACACTTCCTCGATGGTTTCGGCTTCTTCCCCGCAGGCGGTGGCAATGGTGCCGAGGCCTACCGGACCACCTTTGAACTTGTCGATGATGGTGTTCAGGATGCGCTTGTCCATGTCGTCGAGGCCGCGGGCGTCCACGTCGAGGGCATTCAGGGCAAACTGGGCAATATCCTGGGTGATGGTGCCGGTGCCTTTGATCTGAGCGAAGTCGCGGGTACGGCGCAGCAGGTTGTTGGCAATACGCGGCGTACCGCGGGAGCGGCGGGCAATTTCGAAGGCGGCATCCTCGTGGATGGGCGTGCCCAGAATCTCAGCCGAGCGCTGCACGATGCTCGTCAGCAGTTGGGCGTCGTAGTACTCCAGGCGGGAGCTGATGCCGAAGCGGGCCCGCAGCGGCGAGGTGAGCATGCCCGAGCGGGTGGTAGCCCCAATCAGCGTGAAGGGCGACAGCGAGATCTGCACCGAGCGGGCGTTCGGGCCCGAGTCGAGCATGATGTCGATGCGGTAATCCTCCATAGCCGAGTACAGATATTCTTCCACCACCGGGTTCAGGCGGTGAATCTCGTCGATGAAGAGCACGTCGTGCGGCTCCAGGTTAGTGAGCAGGCCGGCCAGATCGGAAGGCTTGTCGAGTACCGGGCCGGACGTCATCTTGATGCCGGCACCCAGCTCGTTGGCGATGATGTGCGAGAGCGT
Organism: Hymenobacter translucens; assembly: GCF_020685205.1. Classification (GTDB taxonomy): domain Bacteria; phylum Bacteroidota; class Bacteroidia; order Cytophagales; family Hymenobacteraceae; genus Hymenobacter; species Hymenobacter translucens. The sequence goes on along the minus strand of NZ_JAJERB010000009.1, from coordinate 218,672 downwards.
GGTTTTGCCCAGACCGGGAGGGCCGTGCAGCAGCACGTGGTCGAGGGCTTCGCCGCGCTGCTTGGCCGCGCCCACGAATACCTTCAGGTTTTCCACCACTTTGTCCTGGCCCGCGAAATCGGAAAAGCTGAGCGGGCGCAAAGCCTTGTCGATTTCCTTTTCGGCCGGGCTGAGGTGGTCGGTGCCACCGGTTAGAAATTGTTCGCGCATAGGGGCAAAAATAGTCGTTGCGTTGTCGAAAGGTAACGCTTTGAATCCGCAAAAAGCTCCCGTTCTTTAGCAAAAAGAAGTCGAAATCCGTCATCCGGCCGACTATTTGCCAACCTTATTAGCAAATTCAGCTGGTGACTGCTAGGCGGCGGCAACTACTGGCTTTAGCGCTTGTTGGGCACCGGTCTTGCGCAGCCGCCACAACTGCCGGATGGACAGCACGTGCAGGCAGTAAGCCAGCGGCACCACGAACGTAGGCAGCCAGATCATCGGGAAATGGGTGATGACGGTGTTGGCCGGCTCGTTGAAGAATTGCCGGATCGGCATCGGGGCCGACAGCATTGCAATCGTCACGATGTTAAGCAGCAAGGCCAGGCCCAGCAGGTTCCAGGCAAGAGCAGCTTTCCAGTGCTGGTGCCCGGCTCTAAAGCAGAAATACGCTGCCAGCGGAGCCGTGAGGCCGGTCAGCACGTCCCAGTTCAGCCCTTCGAACGTCATCTGCACCGGCACCGCGCCGCCCAGAAACAGCAGCCAGAGCACTACCTCCACCACAACCCGGCAGCTTTGCAGGTAAATCAGTCCGCTGCGGGGCACAGCATTGAGCAGCCGGCCCACGGCTGCCGACCGGGCAAGCCAGAAAGCCAGCCCCAGGGGCGGCAGCAACAGCAGCAGCAGCCGGGGCGGGCGGGCGCCGAAGTCGCTAAGCTGGCCCGTGGCCGCCAGCGTTGCCGTTAGCCCCAGCCAGAGCAGCAGACCGGCCCGCACCAGCAGCTTCCCACGCAGCGCAGTGGGGGCATCGTACTGCCGCCGCAGCGCCCGGCTTACGCCCCGGATGACGAGCACGCCTAATGCTGCTACCAAACCAACAAACAACCAGCCGGCCAGCCCGGCAATACCCGTTTCCATTGCGCTTCAGCTTTTGTGAGTGAATGCCCAAAACTAGCCGGGACCGGGCCGGCAGCATTGACAAAAATTGCTAATTCCGGCTAGGCCTGCCGGTACGCCTGGGGCCACTGCCCGGTGCACTGCCGGAATGCCCGGCAAAACGAGCTGCTGCTGTCGAACCCCACGAGGGTGCCCACCTCCCCTACCGGCAACACCCCGGTGCGCAGCAGGCGCCGGGCCTTCTGCACCCGCAGCTGCCGCAGAAAGGCGTAGGGCGTCTGCCCCTGCCAGGCCCGGAACAGGCGCAGGTAATGAAACTTCGACAGGCAGGCTACCCCGGCCAGCTCGTCGAGGCTGAGGTCGGTGGCGTAGCGGGAGTACAGGTAGTCGAGCGACACGCTCAGGCGGCGGAACAGCTCGGTGCGGGTACTGCTGCGCAGGGCGGGAAGGCTGGCTACGCGCTGCTGAAGGCGGCGGTGCTCCCCGAGCAGGTACGCCAGCACCTGCAGCAGCAGCTGCTCCCGAAGCAGAGCATTGGTATTGTAGTCGTCGGCCTGCCGGGTAATAGCGGCCAGCAACGCGTCGAGCGTCGGGTCCTTGCCGTACAGCCGGTTGAAGAAGCGCACGGGTGGCCCGGACGTGAAAGGCTCGTCGAGTAGCTGGCTGGTGGGCGCTACCAGGTCGCGCAGCACGGTTTCGGCCAGGGCGGTGCCGAAGTGGATGTTGAACGTCTCTGTTTGGCCGGGCTCTTCCACGTCGAGCGTGTAGTGCTCGTCGGCGTTGGTGAGGAAGTAGCAGTCGGGCTCGATGCGGACCCGGTGCCGGCCCACCGCGCAGTAGCTGGCCCCGCTGCGGTTGGTAAACAACGACAGGGGTCCGCGGATGTCGGGGCGGTGCTCGGCTGCCGTGGGTCGGGCCTGGATAATGACGCTGGGCCAGCCCCGGCCGGAAGTGAGGTTGCGGGCTACTTCGCTTTTCAACCAGGTGAGGTCGGGAAAGGCGGTGCGAAGCATAGCAGACCAGGTTAGCGCCTTTTCAGATCAGTACAGGGCGGCCGCCCGGAAGCTTTTACGCGTGCTGGCCGGGCAGCAGCACTTCAATCTCCAGCTGCAGCCACTCGTCTTCCCAGTCTTTGTGGGTGAGGCGGGCGGCAATGGGAAAGCCGGCGTCGAGCAGCCGGGCCACGGTTTCGTTGCGCACCTCGGGCAGGTAGCCCAGCCACAGTTCCCCGGCCTCGGCGGTGGTCAGCACTTTCACGGCCCAGTCGTCGTACTTGCTGTCGGGCTCCCGCACCAGCTGCAGGACCTGGCCCACCAGCAGGCCGGGCTCGTGCTGGCGAAGGTTTTCGCGGTGGGTGGTGCCGGCCACGAGGCATTCCAGAAGAACCAGGCCGGTGGGCGGCAGCGAAGGATACGTCGTATTCATACTGCCAAAGTACGGGGGCTACGCGAAGTTTCTACTTTTGCGTCGGCTGCGGGCCGTTCTACAGCTTTTGCTCCCGGCCTGCCGTATGGTATCCTGCCGGTCCTGCCACCCCGCCCGACCCGCTTCCACCTGGCCTGCTTTACCTCGGCCGTTCCCTTATTGATTCAGCTACCTCTATGCCCAGCCAATCCGACATCGATGACTTTCTGCAGGGCCTGCCCGACAACTTCTACGCCACGCTCGCCCCGGGCATTTCCCTGTGCGGCATGGGTTGCCTGCAGCTGTTTGCCCGTCCGCAGGACGCGGCGGCCCAGGAAGTAACCGCGCTGACCGGCCTGGATACGGCGCGGGTGCAGCACATCAGCGCCCTGCAAAGCAACGAAGCCCTGGGCCGGATGCTGGTAGAAGAGCCCGAGCAGCTTTACGACTTTCTGCTGGTGGGCCAGCTGTGCCTCGAAAGCCCCCTGGCCCGGCCGGTCATGGCTTTTTTGCAGCACCAGATGCAGATTCCCTACGAGCAGGTGGAAACCGTGCGCGACCATGCCGCCACCATCAGCACCTCGTTTATGAGCTCCCTGAAAGAGCACCTCGAAGCCCGGGGCGACCAGGCCGCCGAAAGCCTGGCTTTGCGCCGCCTGCAGCTCGAAGGCATCTTTGCCCGCCACTCGGCCGACCTGGAAGCGGCAGTCCAGCCCACCGCAGCCGGAGCAAGCCAGCCGGCGGCGGTTGTGATGCAGGTGTCCTTGAATGCCCCGCAGCTGGAGATGCTGCGGCTGGCGGCCTCCTTGCCGGCGTTGCTGCCCGCGGTATTTGAGCACCCCTTTGCCCAGGCCCTGACCCAGGTAGCGAGCTTCGGGGAAGAAAACCTGGAAGCCGTGCGCGCCGGGCTGCGCGAGATGCCCGTCAACACCCCGGTCGGGCTGACGATGCAGCAGGTGCTGGTGCTTTACCAGGCCGTGCAGGTGTGCGGACTGGTATTCGTATCCGACCAGTTCGTGGAACTGCTGGCTCCCCTGCTCACCGGCGACCCGAATCCCGGAAGTTCCGACATACCGGCTCCTTCGCCTGAGGAAGCCGAAGCTACCTTCCGGCAGCTGCGCGACGGGGTGTGCGCCATGGCCGGCGGCTTTGCCGGTTTGGTCTCGGAGCTGTTCGCCAACGATGCTCAGGTCGCTGCGGCCCGCCAGGAAATCGAAGCCCTGGCTGATCTGCTCTAACCGGTTTTTCGATGCGCAACCATTACCTGCTGGCTGTGGTCCTGCTCGGCGCCCTACCGGCCGTGGCCCAGACCCAGTCCGATTCCCTGGCCGGTCGGTTGAGCCTGAAGCTGGCCCCACTGGCTTTGCTCGACCCTAACTACAGCACCCTGCAGGTGGGCGTCGACTACCGCCTGGACCCGCGCTACAGCGTCTGGCTGAGCTACGGCCTGCAAAGCTCCGTCGTAAAGCTGTTTCAGTGGCATAACGACCGGCCCGACCTTCGGTATCACAAGCTGCGAACGGGCGTGCGCCGCTACTTCCGGGTAGCCCGGCAGCTGGAGTCCTATGTAGAGGCCGAAGCCTTTTTCATTCCGGTGCGCTACACGATTTCTAGCTACCGCACCGCCAACGGGGTGCATACCTTCGACGCTACCCGGGCCCGGCGCGACATCTGGGGCGGCGCCCTGAACGGGGGCCTGCTCTGGCACCTGGGCCCACGCTGGCAGTTCGATGCCGCAGCGGGACTGGGAGCCCGCCACGTAGAGACAAACTACGCGGTGCGCAACGAGCAGATTGTTGCCAGAGGCGGGTTTTACGAACACTTTTTTGAGCAGAGCAACGCGCCGGGCCGATCCGACTGGCGCCCCCACCTCACGTTTCGCCTGGGCATTGGCTACCAGCTTACCGGTATTCGTTAGCATTCCTGACTATGTACAGCAAAACAGAAGTCACCCAGCTGCGCCAGGCGTTCTGGACCACCTTCGGCCAGTATATGCAGCCGGTACCTTCGGCTGAGGGCGGGCCGGTAAACTGGATCAACTACAAAACCGGGCTCAAGCACGTCTACTTCCGCCTGCACGCCGACGTGAAGCGGGCCACCATCGGCATTGAGCTGACCCACCCCGACGCGGGCGTGCGGGAACTGTTCTTCGAGCAGTTCCGGGAGCTGCGCCTGATGCTGGAGGAAGCCCAGGGTGAAGCCTGGACCTGGGAAGCCGACGTGCCCGACGCCAACGGGCAGATCATCAGCCGCATCTACCGGGAGCTGCAGCCCGTGAACCTATTCAGCCGCGACGACTGGCCCCGGCTTATCTCGTTTTTCAAGCCCCGGCTTGTGGCGCTGGATGAGTTCTGGAGCAATGCCCAGTACGCGTTTGACGCGCTGCGGTAGGGCGGCTTACTCGTTCATTTCTACAAGAAACAAAAACGGCCGCTCCCCAAAAGGAGAGCGGCCGTTTTTATAGACTAAACAAGTCTTACTTAAACGCCTGAATGCCGGTAATATCGGCGCCGGTGATGAGCAGGTGGATGTCGTGGGTGCCTTCGTAGGTGATAACCGACTCCAGGTTCATCATGTGGCGCATGATGGGGTACTCGCCAGTGATGCCCATGCCGCCGTGAATCTGGCGGGCTTCGCGGGCAATGTGCAGGGCCATGTCGACGGAATTGCGCTTGGCCATCGAAATCTGGGCGGAGGTGGCTTTGCCCTCGTTCTTGAGCACGCCCAGGCGCCAGGCCATCAGCTGGGCCTTGGTGATTTCAGTTATCATCTCGGCCAGCTTTTTCTGCTGGAGCTGGTAGGAGGCAATCGGCTTGCCGAACTGCTCCCGCTGCAGCGAGTACTTCAGGGCCGACTCGTAGCAATCGATGGCGGCGCCGATGGCGCCCCAGGCAATGCCGAAGCGGGCCGAGTCGAGGCAGGACAGGGGTCCTTTGAGGCCGTCGATGTTGGGCAGCACGTTTTCCTTCGGGATGCGCACGTTGTCGAACACCAGCTCGCCGGTGCAGGACGCGCGCAGGCTCCACTTGTTGTGAATCTCGGGAGTCGTGAAGCCTTCCATGCCCCGCTCCACAATCACGCCTTTGATGCGGCCCTCCTCGTTCTTGGCCCACACCACGGCTACCTGGCACTCGGGGGAGTTGGAAATCCAGAGCTTGGCGCCGTTGAGCAGGTAGTAGTCCCCCTTGTCTTCGAGCTTGGTGATCATGCCGCCGGGGTTGGAGCCGTGGTCGGGTTCGGTGAGGCCGAAGCAGCCGAGCCACTCGCCCGAGGCCAGCTTGGGCAGGTACTTCTTGCGCTGCTCTTCCGAGCCGTACTGGTAGATCGGGAACATCACCAGGGAGCCCTGCACCGAGGCGGTGGAGCGCATGCCCGAGTCGCCACGCTCAATCTCCTGCATGATGAGGCCGTAGCTGATGTAGTCGAGGCCGCCGCCGCCGTACTCGGTGGGGATGGTGGGCCCGAACGCGCCCACGTCGCCGAACTTGCGCACGATTTCGGAGGGGAAGTGGCCTTCCTGGGCCCACCGCTCAATGCTGGGACTGATTTCGCGCTTTACAAAGTCGCGGATGCTCTGGCGGATCAGCAGGTGCTCCTCGGTGAGCAGGCCGTCGATGTCGTAGTAGTCGGTGAAGCCGGCGGCGTTGGTAGAGCCTTTCTGGGCGCTGTGGGCCTTGGCCTGGGGCGAGAGGACGTCGGATTGGGAAGCCATAACGGGTTTTGTGGGTGGGAGTAAGGGCTCAAAGATAGACATTTCAGCAGGTTGGAATAGTGCCCGGGCCACCCGGTTAACCCCGGACTGATGCGAATATTCTCAAAAAGCCGTATCCTTTCCGGCGGCTCCGCTCGTAAGGCAGCCAACCAAGCCCAACCGGGAGCAGTTGCCTCCCCCCTACCCCTGAATCTGCTTCACCTCACCCATGAGCGCCACCCATAAGAAGCTGAACGAGCTGGAGGCTACGGCCATCTGCGGCAACGATATTTCTTCTTCCTGCCTGTACGTCTCGGCCCTGGCCATTTCCTACGCCGGCCAGTACGCCTGGCTTTCATTGCTCATGGTGGGCGCCGTGCTGTTTCTGTTCCGCCGGATCTACGGTGAGGTAGTCGGCGCCCTGCCGCTGAACGGCGGCGCCTACAACGTGCTGCTCAACACCACCAGCAAGCGCAACGCGGCCCTGGCGGCCTGCCTCACCATCCTGTCGTACATGGCCACCGCCGTCATCTCCGCCGCCGACGCCATGCACTACCTGCACACGCTGTGGCACGGGCTGCCCATCATCCCGGCCACGATGGGACTGCTGGGGTTATTCCTGGCTCTTACCCTGCTGGGTATGTCGGAATCGGCCATTGTAGCGGTCGTCATCTTTATCACCCACATGGTTTCGCTCACCCTCCTGTCGGGGGTGGCCATCTGGTTTGTTGCCACCAACGGCCTCGACAACCTGACGATGAACTTTCAGGCGCCGGTGAAGGGCGGCAGCATCGTCGGGGCGCTGTTCTTTGGGTTTAGCGCGGCCATGCTGGGCATCTCGGGCTTCGAAAGCTCGGCCAACTTTGTGGAGGAGCAGGCCCCGGGCGTGTTCCAGAAAACCCTGCGCAACATGTGGGTGGTCGTCACGGTGTTTAACCCGCTGCTGGCGTTTCTGGCCATTGCGGTGCTGCCCCTGGCCGAAATCGGTGAGCACAAAGAAACCGTTCTCGCCTACCTGGGCACCAAAACCGGCGGCCCCTGGCTGGGCACTGCTATTTCGGTAAATGCCGTGGCCGTGCTGAGTGGGGCCGTGCTCACCTCGTTTGTGGGCGTGAGCGGCCTGATGAAGCGCATGACCCTGGACCGCATCCTGCCGCAGTTCTTCCTCAAGGAAAACAAGCGCAAGAGCAACTACCTCATCCTGATTACCTTTTTCCTGCTGTGCATATCGGTGCTGCTCATTACCCGGGGGCAGCTGGGCCCGCTGGCAGGCGTGTACACCATCTCGTTCCTGTCGGTCATGGCGTTTTTCGCCCTTGGCAACTTCCTGCTGAAGAGCAAGCGCCCCCGCCTGCCCCGACCAGTGTACGCCGGCGTGCTAGTGGTGACGCTGGCATTGCTGGGCGTAATCGTCGGCCTGTTCGGCAACGTCAAGATTCACCCGGAGTACCTGGTGGTGTTCCTGCAGTACTTCGTGCCCACCATGCTGGTGGTGTACATCATGCTCAACCGCATTGCCATCCTGAACCTGCTGCTGGCCGCCGCCGACCAGTTTGCCAAGCACTCTCCCCGACTTTCCCGCTTTAGCCGCCTTACGCTGCGCCGCGCGCTGCGGGAGCTCAACCAGCAGGAGTTCGTATTCTTTACCAAAGGCGACAACGTGTCGAACCTCAACAAGGTGATGGCCTACGTGGTGGAAAACGAGTTTACGACCCGCCTGAAAATCGTGACCCTGCTCCGCGACGGCGAGAAGTACCCCGAAGACCTGCTCAACGACATCCGGGTGCTGGACCGCGCCTACGAGCAGATTGTGGTCGACTTCGTGACCCTGGACGGCAAATTCGGACCCGAGCTGATCGATGAGCTTTCGCAGAAGTGGGGCATTCCGAAGAACTTCATGTTTATCGGCTCCCCCGGCGACCAGTTCCCCTACCACATTTCCGAGCTGGGCGGCGTCCGCCTGATTATCTGAGCGGCCGGAATCTGGGACGTGGGCCCACAAAAAACGGCTGCCGGAATTCCGGCAGCCGTTTTGTATTTTCCCGATGACCCACTTTCGAAGCAGGTTCGGGGTAGGTTCGATGGAGCTATATCCAAAACGCCCCGTCTGGGCCCGCCTGGTCGGCGCTCCGGATTGCACATTTCCGGACTGCTAGAACTTCACCCCTACCGACGCCAGGAAATTGCGGGTAGCCTGGGGGTAGTAGAAGTTAAACGTCTGCTGCCGGCCGGCTCCGTCGGGGTAGCCGTAGGTGTAGCCGTTGGCCACGTACTCCCGGTTCAGCAGGTTGCTGACCAGCAAACCCAACTCAATCTCCTTCATAAACGACGGGCGGATGGCGTAGCGGGCCCGGAAGTCGAGGACCTGGTAGGGCTTGATCATCCGGTCCTCGCTCGTGGAGTTGTCGAGGTACTGCCGGCTCACGGTCTTGTAGAGCAAGGCCAGGCGCAGGCCCTTCAGCGGCTGCCCTTCCAGGGTGTGGGCCGATACGGTGCTGGGCGAGTAGGAAATCGTGGTCGTGCGGGCCTCGGCTGCCACCACGGGCTCGAAGTCGGCGTTGTAGGTTACGTCGCGGTAGTTGAGGATGCGGTTGCGGCTCAGCGTGAGCGTGCTGCTCAGGCTGATCTTGTCGTTGGCCGATACCCCGCCGGTCAGCTCGACGCCGGTCCGGTAGCTGCGAGCCACGTTGGTGCGCAGGGCGGCCCCCACGTCGTTAAGCTGCCCGGTAGCCACGAGCTGGTTCCGGTAGCCCATGTAGTAGCCGGTGGCTTCGAAGCGCAGGCCGGTGTTGGCCCCCAGCAGGTCGGCGCGGCTGAAGCGGTAGCCGCCTTCCACATCGTGCAGGGTTTCGGGCCTGGCGGTCTGGTCGCCGACGGGGCGGTCGGTGAAGTCGGATCGCACCGGCTCCCGATTCCCCACGGCGTAGCTGGCGTACAGCTGCTGTCCCTCGGCCAGCGTCAGGGTGGCCCCGCCTTTCGGGTTGAAGAACGTGTAGCTTACGTGGGTACCCAGCGCCGACCGGTCGTCGTCGATGCCGTCGATGTTGTAGTTGATGTGCCGGCCCTGCAGGTCGAGGTAGAGGCTGAGCCGGGGAATCAGCTGCCAGGTAGTGCGGGCGTAGGCGTTGTAGTCGGTCTTGACCGCGTCGCTGAAGTAGTAGCGGTGGCGGATGCTGCCGGTGGAGGCGTACTGGGCCCAGATCACCTCGCCGTAGTGGTCGTTGAGAAACCGGTTCCAGGCCCCACCCACCGTCACCTGTAGCTTATCGTAGCTCTGCGGGTGGAAGCTCAGCGCCCCGGTGCTGCCGAAAAAGTAGTTGTCGAGCCACTTCTGATCGATCAGGTTGGTGCGGCTGATGGTCTGGTTACCGATAACCACGTTCGGCAGGTCGTAGGCCGAGAAGCGGCGGTTGGTCCGGTAGCTTTCGTAGTAGCCAAAGCCCCGGGTCAGGTGGTTGGTCAGCGTCAGGCTCCAGCTGGGCCCCAGCTCCTGGGCCAGGTGCAGCTGGTAGTGGTTCTGCTGGTAGTTGTCGGTCTGGTTGTCGTAGGTGTAGTAGCTGAAGCGCCGCCCTTCCTGCCGCAGCCGCTCGGCATCGGCCGCGCTCAGCTCCCCGTTGTCGACAAACTGCTTCAGCAGCTGCTGGTCGCCGGTGATGCCGGGCTCGGGCACCCCGTTCCAGGCCTGGTAGGTTTTCTCCCGCCCCGAAAAAGTGATGAACTTTACCAGGGTGCTCCTGCCCTGGTAGCCGGCCGAGAGGTAGTACGACTTCAGGTCCGACGCCCCGCGGTTTACGTAGCCATCGGAGACAATGCGCGACAGGCGCCCATCGACGGTGAAGTGCCCGTTGATAAGGCCGGTACCGAAGGAAACGGTGTTTTTCCAGGTATCAAAGGAGCCGAAGGAGTTCTGGCTTTCGGCGTAGGCTTCGCGGCGGTTTTCCAGGGTGCTGATGTTGATGCTGGCCCCGAAGGCCGCCCCCCCGTTCTGGCTGGTGCCCACGCCCCGCTGAATCTGCAGGCTGCTGATGGACGAGCTCAGGTCGGGCAGGTTCACCAGAAACGAGCCGTGCGACTCGGCATCGTTGAGCGGCACCCCGTTGATGGTCATGTTGATGCCGGTGTTGTTGACGCCCCGGATGCGGATGTCGGTGTAGCCTACCCCGGCCCCGGCGTCGGAGTTTACCACCACCGAGGGCGTCTGGTCGAGCAGGTAAGGCAAATCCTGGCCGAAGTTGCGGGCCGCCAGCTGCTCTTTGCTCACGTTGGTGTAGGTGGTGGCCGTGCGCTCGTTGGCGCGGGTCGCCGTCACTACGGCTTCGCCGGTCAGGATTCCGCCCGACTGCAAACCCAGGCTTACCTGCTGGGCTTCGGCCTGGCCCTGCACCGTGCGGGTCAGGGTCTGGTAGCCCAGGAAGGTTACGCGCAGCTCGTGGGAGCCGGCGGGTACGGCGGGCAGGGCAAAGGCCCCGCTGGCGTCGGTAGCGCCGGCCGGCGCGCCGTCGAGCAGGATGGTAGCGCCGGGCAGCGCCGCGCCCGTGCGGGCATCGGTGATGGTGCCGGACACGGGACCCTGCGCCCACGCCGACGTGCAGGGCAGCGCCAGCAGCGCCGCTCCCAAAACCAGAAAGTTTTTCAAGGGTGTAAAAAAGGAAAAAGTGGAACGGGCCCTACGCCAGGGGTCGGCGCACAAGGCTTTCACGCTCGCGGATCGGTTATTCCCTTCGCCGGCATTACCCGGATCAGGTTCAATGGGTATGATCTCAGCCGGGCAGCGGTACGAAGCCGCCAGGCACCCCTAAACTCTGCAACAAACCTACGGCGGGATTCCGCGGCGTGCAATACCCCCCCCGGCAAACACTTTATTTCACCCTCTGAATCAGCTATATTAGCCTAGCGCTCAGTTGATCCGGACATTTTCAAATTAAAGCGCACGACGGGCAAAAAACCCCGCGTTCGGCAAAACAACTCCTCGCCCGGGCCCGTTAATTTCCAGCAGCGTCCCGGCTTCCTTCTCAGCATTTACTGCCATGATCAACCTCGTCTATTTATTCGCGGTCCTCTTCATCCTGGTTTACTTTCTGCTGATGCCCCGGCGCCGCTACCTGCGCCCCCCGGCCCCCGACAATGACGACGACGGGGGTGAGCCGCTCGACGACGGCCTGCCCGATCTGGACCTGCCCCCGGGCATCTCCCGCCCGATCAACGACTGGGAGCCTGACTATGGCACGCCGTACACGCCCCGGCCTACGCCCGAGCCCAACCTCTCCTAAAGCACCGGTGTCCCGGGGCTATACTTCCCGCTGCATCCGCTGGTAGGGAACCGCCCCCTTGTAGAACACCGCCCCCTCAGGCTGCATGCCGAAGCGGTGATAAAAGGCACACGCCTCCTGGCGGGCATCGCACCACAGCGCCCGGGCCCCGAGCCGGCGCGCCTCGGCCAGCACCCGCTCCATCAGCTGCGTACCGATGCCCTGGCGCTGGCAGTCGGGGCGGGTGGCAAACTTGCGGAAGCGCCCTTCGGGCCCGGCCACGAACAGCGAAATAACCGCTACCAGCTCGCCGGCCCGGAAGGCGCCGAAGTGGTACCCCTGCTCGTCGTCCTCGACTTTGACGTACTCCAGCGGCTTACCGGGCCAGAGCACCGCGTGGCGCAGCGGGTACGTTTCGGCGGCGCTGATAACCCGGATTTCCAGCGTGAGGGCGGCCGGCATCCTACCCTACCGTTATGGAGTAGCTTGTCCGAAACTGCTGCCCGGGCTCCAGGCTCAGGATGCCTTCCTTGTCGGCCAGCTCGGGCGGCGGGCCCACGCTGCTGGCAATGCCCTGCCAGGGCTCCACGCACACAAAGCCGGCCCCCTCGCCCTTGGTCCAGAGGCCCAGGTAGGGGAAACCGTCGAAGCACAGGGTTACAAACCGCTCGGAGCGGCGGCTGCGCAGGGAAATGCGGGTAAAGTCAAAGCCTTTGAGCACCAGGGCATCGTCGCGGAACAGGTCGTAGGTGAGCGGCAGCTCGGTCTGGGTGCGGAGCACCGGCGTAGTCTGCCCGTTGAGCAGCCCTCCGCTCAGCAGGTGGCGGTCGAAGCTTACGGGGTGGTCAAACTGAAAGAAGTAGTCCTCAAACGCTTCACCCTCCAGCAGCGGGCAGCGAAAAGCCGGGTGGGCGCCGATACTGAACAGCAGCTCCGCGGCGCCTGGGTTGCTCACTTCCCACTCGATGTGCAGGGTAGCTTCGGTCAGGCGGTAGCGAATAGTCAGCAGAAAGTCGAAGGGAAACTGCTGCCGGCTATCGGCATCCGCCCGGAGCGTAAAGGTGAGCGTGTCGGCCGTCTGAGCCGCCAGGGAGAAGTCCCGGTCGCGGGCAAAGCCGTGCTGGGGCAGCTGGTAGCGTTGGCCCTGGTGCGTATAGGTATCCTGGGGCAGCCGGCCCACGATGGGAAACAGCACCGGGGCGTGCCGGGCCCATACCGCGGGCTCAGCCGGCCAGATGTACTCCAGTCCGTCGGCAACGTCTTTCCGGACAAACGAGCTGAGCTCTGCGCCATGCCGGTTCACGCCCACGCGGCACCGGTTATTTTCAAGGTAGTGGGTCGTCATAGGGTCGGCTTTTGGCTATTAGCTGTTGGCAGATGGCTTTGGTAACAGGCGTAGTAGGGTATAGTGGGCATACTGACGACTTGCTTCTCGACGCAAGCCGGGAAAAGAAACGGTAGCCCGCGTTAGCGGGAGGCCAGCAACGCATCCACGGCTTTGATGGCCTGTTGCAGGCGCTGCTCGGGCGGGCCGCTGATTTCGACGAAGGGCCAGCTGCGCTCGGTCAGCTCCCGGCGGTAGAGCTCGTAGAAGTGCCGGCGCTGGGCAGGTTCCGGATGCTCGCGCAGCGGGTCGGGTTCCCAGGGCAGGTCGACGCCAAGCAGCAGGGTGAGGTCGTAGCGGGGCTCGCGAAGCTGGTGCAGCACCCAGGCCGGGCAGCGGCCAAAGGCGTGTTCGGCCCAGATCTTTATCACCAGCAGGTCGGTGTCGCAGAACAGCACCCGGCGGGAGCGGCCGGTGGTGGCTTCTTCCGCGGCCAGCTGCCCGCGGGCCATCAGCTCCAGGTCCGGCAGCGCGTAGCCCGGGCCGTGCTCATCGAGGTAGGTACGGGCATACTCGGGCACCCAGACCGTATCGTAGTGCCCGGCCAGCAGCCGGCTCAGCGTCGACTTGCCCGTAGACTCCGGGCCGGTTATGCTCACCCGCTTCATCATATGCCTACTGCCGCTTGCACTGCTGCCCGCTCTGCCCGGCGCCATTCCACATAGCCGTAGACGGCCAGCACCAGGTACACGGCGTACAGGCCACAGGTTGGGTACAGCTGCTTGTACCACAGGATCGGTACGTAGATGATATCAACCATAATCCAGAGCAGCCAGTTTTCAAGGCGCTTGCGCACCAGCAGGTACTGGGCCGCCAGGCTGCCGGCGGTAGTAAAACTATCCCAGTACGGCAGCGCCGCGTCGGTGTTATAGCGGAGGTAGTAGCCAAACAGGGCCGTAAATAACGCTATGCCAACGCCTACCAGTAGCCATTCCCCCGGACGGGTCCGCGTCACGACCAGCGTGGTGTTGCGTGCGCCGCCGTACTGCCACTCATACCAGCCATACAGGCTTATGAGAATAAAAAAGCCCTGCAGGCCGCAGTCGGCATAAAGCTGCTTGCCGAAATACACGAAGATGTATAGCGCGCAGCTGATGATGGCGACCGGGAAGTTCCAGAGCGACTCCCGGGCAACCAGCCACACGCAGGCAAACCCGGTGACGACGGCCACCCATTCCAGGGGCGTGTTGCCTGCGGCAGCGGTCCAGAGCTCGTAGAGGGAATGTAGCAAGCGGATGGAGTTAAGCGGAAAAAGGCCGGTACCCGGCCGGCCAAAGCTAGCAGGTTAAGCCGGGGCCGCCAATGGGGCTGACAGCACCCGACAAGTCCTGTAGACTTTCTCTTCCATTTTTTTAAAAGGTCTACTGACTTGTAGACTTCATTTCATTTTATCCGAAAAAGTCTACAAGCCGGATGCCGGCTTATGCAGAGAATACGGCGCTTGGGCCGGCCAGTTGAAAGCGCCGGCATTCAGTGGTGAGGTCAAATAGCTAATTTTGCTTTCCCATCCCCACTGCCTTAGCCTCCTTATGCTGCCCGAACTCACCCCCGAAGACCTGCACCGGCGCCTCCAGCAGGGCGAGAATCTGCAGCTGATTGACGTCCGGGAGCCCGAAGAGTTTGAGTACTGCCGGATCGAAGGCAGCCGGCTCATTTCCCTGGGCGACATTCCGGCCCATGCCGAGGAGCTTCCCACCGACCGGCCGGTGGTGCTGATCTGCCACCACGGCGTCCGTTCGGGTCAGGCCCTGGCGTACCTGCAGCACCGTCACGGCTTTACCAACCTGCTCAACCTCCGCGGCGGCATCCACGCCTGGTCGGTGCGGGTCGACCCGTCGGTGGCGGTGTATTAGTGGTTTTTGGTTGTTAGTTGTTTGTTGTTGGATTCAGGCATGTCATCCTTGATCCGACGTTTGGTGCCAGCGGAAGGGCCTAATCATGTTTGTGCCACAAGCGCCCGAATGATACGCCTCGCAACGACTTACTTAAATCGGCCAAGGGCCGTCGGCTCAGGATGACAACCGCTGAGTTCCGATAACCAAAAACCAACGACTACAAACCAACACCAAAGCATGCTCCTCCCCGACCTTCCCATCTGCGCCGCTTTGCCCGAGCTGCTGGCTACGCTGGGCCGGACGACCTGCGCGGTGCTGCAGGCGCCGCCCGGGGCGGGCAAAACCACCATCGTACCCCTGGCTCTGCTCGCAGCCGACTGGATGCCGCCCACCGGCCGCATCATCGTGCTGGAGCCGCGCCGCCTCGCTGCCCGCGCCGCCGCGACCCGCATGGCCAGCATTCTGGGCGAGCCGGTGGGTAAAACCGTCGGCTACCGGGTCCGCCTGGAAAGCCGCATCTCCTCCCAGACCCGCATTGAGGTGGCCACGGAGGTGATTCTGACCCGGATGCTGCAGGACGACCCGTCCCTGGAAGGCGTGGCGGCGGTGCTGTTCGACGAGTTTCATGAGCGCAGCCTCCAGGCCGACCTGGGCCTGGCCCTGGCCCTCGATGCCCAGGCCGTGCTGCGCCCGGACCTGCGCCTGCTCATCATGAGCGCCACGCTCGAAGCTGAGCGGCTCGGTGCCTGGCTCGGGGCCCCGGTGGTGCGCAGCGCCGGCCTGCAACACCCCGTCGACACCCACTACCTGACCCCGGCCCGGGTAGCGGCGGCCGGCAGCCGCCCCGCCGACCGCCTGACGGCCCTGGCGCCGGCAATGGTGCGCGAAGCCCTGGCCCAGCATCCGGCCGGCGACGTGCTGGTGTTCCTGCCCGGCCTGGCCGACCAGCGCCGCACCGGCGACAAGCTCAGCGCCAGCCTGCCCGGCACCATCGACATCCACGTGCTGCACGGGGAGCTGCCGGCCGAGCAGCAGGACGCCGCCCTGCGCCCCGCCCCCGCCGGGCGGCGCAAGGTGGTGCTGGCGACCAGCATTGCCGAAACCAGCCTGACCATCGAAGGTGTGCGGGTGGTGGTGGACGGTGGCTACGCCCGGATTCCGCACTTCGAGCCCCGCACCGGCCTTACGACCCTGCAGACCGTGCCCGTCAGCCAGGCCGCGGCCGACCAGCGCCGGGGCCGGGCCGGCCGCCTCGGGCCCGGCACCTGCTACCGCCTCTGGACGGCTTCGGAGCACGAAATGCGCCCGGCCCACCTGCCCCCCGAAATCCTGACCGCCGACCTGAGCGGACTGGCCCTGGAGCTGGCGCTGTGGGGAATCCAGGATGCCGCGAGCCTGCGCTGGCTGGATGCGCCCCCGGCGGCGGCCCTTGCCCAGGCCCGGGAACTGCTGATACGCCTCGGCGCCCTCACCACCGACGGCAAGCCGACGCCCCACGGCCGGGCCCTGGCCGGGCTGGGCCTCGTGCCCCGACTGGGCCATTTGGTCGTGCGGGGAATTGAAATAAGTCACGGCGCTACGGCCTGCGCGCTGGCGGCGCTACTCACGGAGCGCGACATCCTGCGCCCCGCCGACGGCAGCACCGCCCCGCCCGACCTGCGCCTGCGGCTCGAAGCGTTGGCCAGCGGCCGGGCGCCGCTCCCGGGCCTGCTCCCCGACCAGGGCGCCCTGCACCGGGTGCGGGAGGCTGCCGCCGTGCTCCGGACCCGGGCCGGGGTGGCCAATACCGCCCTGGAGCCCGAAGCAGCCGGCCTGCTGACGGCCCTGGCGTATCCCGACCGCCTCGCCCAGCGTGAAAACCCCGAGCGGGTGCGCCTGATTACGGGCCAGCGGGCGGCGCTGCCGGCCGAGCACTTTGCCCGCGACACCGCCTTTTTTGCCGCTGCCTACCTCGATGGGCCAGCGGCGGCTCCGCGGGTTGTGCTGGCTGCCCCTTTAGATAAGGCCGAGCTGAAAACTCACTTCGGGGAGCAGGTTTCCACTATCGAAGAAGTACGCTGGGACCCGACCACGGAAAAGGTCACGGCCCGGCGGGTGCAGCGCCTGGGCGCCCTGGTGCTCGACGACGCGCCCCTGCAGCCCAATCCGGAGCAGGTAGCCGCAGCTCTGCTCGACGGGCTGCGCGCCCGGGGCATCGACCGGCTGCCCTGGGGCGAGCGGGCTTCCCGGCTGCGGGAGCGGCTGGCGTTTGTGCACCACCTCGAGCCTGAGTCCTGGCCGGATGTGTCGGATGCTGCCCTGCTCGACCAGCTCGAAACCTGGCTTGGGCCCTACCTGACCGGCCTGCGCAGCCTGGCTGACGTGAGCCGGCTCGATCTGGCCGAAGCCCTGCTGGGGTTGCTGCCGGGGGGCTGGGCCCAGCGCCAGGAGCTGGACCGCCTCGCCCCGGCACACCTGCAGGTCCCGACCGGCTCCCAGATTACGCTCGACTACTCTGACCCAGCCACCCCGGTCTTGGCCGTGCGTCTGCAGGAAGTGTTTGGCCTTTTCGAAACACCCCGGGTTGCCGGGGGAAAAGTCGTGCTGACGATGCACCTGCTTTCCCCGGGCCACCGGCCGGTGCAGGTCACGCGCGACCTGCGCAGCTTCTGGGCCAATGGCTACTTCGAGGTGCGCAAAGACCTGCGGGGGCGCTATCCCAAGCACTACTGGCCCGAAAACCCACTCGAAGCCGAGCCGATGCGCGGCACCCGCCGACAGAACGGACTGAAGTAGCGGGGAGCCTAAACAGATGGTATGCCCGTGTTGGCTTCCGGTTCAGCCAGGTTAGCGATATGATGCGGCTTTGCGCGGCAGACCGGGTTAAAAGCCTATTAAAAGGCAACTCTTGGTTGCCAAAGGCGGTAGGGGCTTAACTATTCGGTAATTTTGGCCCAATGTTTCAACTTTCGCATACTGCTTCCAAGCTCTCAGGGCTGCTGCTTTGCTGCTGCCTTTTCGCTTCCACTGCCCAGGCTCAGACCACCCCACCTTTCCGGACCCGGGACACGAATACCAACAGCTGGCTGATGTATTTCAGCGACGCCCGCCTCACGGAGCGGTGGGGCGTGCACACGGAGGCTCAGGTGCGCCGCGCCCGCGTGCTGCGCGACCCGCTGCAGAACTTTGCCCGCGTGGGCATCAACTACTACGTGGACAAACAACTCATGCTGACCGGGGGCTACGGCTACTTTTACTCGTATCCGTACGGCGACTATCCGGCCGTCGGCAACTCCTCCGAGCACCGGATCTATCAGCAGGCCCTGGTCAAGAGCAGCGTGGGCCGCTCTACCCTGCTGCACCGCTACCGGCTGGAGCAGCGCTGGGTGCTGCGCCCAAACCAGACCGAGCATACCTACCTCAACCGGGCCCGGTACATGGCCCGGCTGGTGCTGCCCTTCAAGGGCAGCACGCTCGACCCGGGCACGCCCTTTCTGGCTTTGTCGGACGAGATTCTGATTGGCTTCGGTAAAAATGTAACCGGCAATATCTTCGACCAGAACCGGGCCTACGCCGCCCTGGGCTACCAGTTCACGAAAGCTACTTCGGTGGAAGTGGGGTACCTGCACCATATCGTGCTGCAGGGCAGCGGCCGGGTATACGAAAGCAACCACACCCTGCAGCTGGCGCTCAACTTCAACCCGGACTTCCGCCGCCCGGCCTCCACTCCTTCCCCGGAGCCCGGAGCAATACCGGCCACGCCTGAGCAAAAGCAGCCCTAGTTCCTGTTAAGTTTTTGGCCCCACTGCCATGGGCCAAACTTTTCCGCGTAGCTTTACCCGGCAAAAGGAACCTACTAACTTCCATTTGCCATGGCCGACGCCCCCGCCAAGATTGCCTTCGAGGCCCTCACCTACGACGATGTGCTGCTTTTGCCAGCCTATTCCGAGGTGCTGCCCCGCGACGCCGACACCAGCACCCCCCTTACCCGCCTGATTCGCCTGAACCTGCCGTTCATCTCGGCGGCCATGGACACGGTGACCGAGGCGGAAATGGCCATTGCCATGGCCCAGGAAGGCGGCCTCGGCATCATCCACAAGAACATGAGCATCCGGGCCCAGGCCGAGCAGGTGCGACGGGTGAAGCGCTCCGAGAGCGGGATGATTCTCGACCCCTACACGCTCGATGAGTCGGCCACGCTTGACGACGCCAAGCGCCTGATGCGCAAGCACAACATCGGGGGTATTCCCATCGTCGACCAGGACCGGCGCCTGAAGGGCATGCTCACCAACCGGGACCTGCGCTTCGAGAAAAACCTGGCCTTGTCGGTTACCGAAGTGATGACGGCCGTGCCCCTCGTTACCGTTCCGGCCGGCACCGACCTGGCTACGGCCGAAGGCATCCTGCACGACTCTAAAGTTGAAAAGCTGCCGATTGTGGATTCCGAAGGTCGCCTAGCGGGCCTGATTACCTATAAAGATATCCGCAAGCGCCGCCGCAGCCCCCGGGCCTGCAAAGACGAGCTGGGCCGCCTGCGGGTAGGCGCTGCCGTGGGCATCACCGCTGACCTGCTGGATCGGGTAGCGGCCCTGATCGAAGCAGGGGTGGACGTTATCAGCATCGATACAGCCCACGGCCACTCGAAGGGGGTACTCGACGCCGTTCGGAGTATCAAGCAGCAGTACCCCGATTTGCAGGTGATGGCCGGCAACGTGGCTACCGCCGAGGGAGCCCGGGCCCTGGCCGACGCCGGCGCCGATGCCGTGAAAGTGGGCGTGGGGCCGGGCTCGATCTGCACTACCCGCATCATTGCCGGCATTGGCGTACCGCAGCTGTCGGCCGTGATGGAAGCGGCCCGGGGCCTCGAAGGCACCGGCGTACCGCTTATTGCCGACGGGGGCGTGAAGTTTTCGGGGGATGCAGTGAAAGCCCTGGCGGGCGGAGCATCGTCCATTATGGTAGGCTCCCTGCTGGCCGGCACCGAGGAGGCCCCCGGTGAAATCATTATCTACGAAGGCCGCAAGTTCAAGACCTACCGCGGCATGGGCTCGGTGGAGGCCATGGAGGACGGCTCCAAGGACCGCTATTTTCAGGATGCCGAGGACGACGTGAAGAAGCTGGTCCCCGAAGGTATTGTGGGCCGGGTACCATTCAAGGGCGGCGTGGCCGAGGTGCTGTACCAGCTGGCCGGGGGCCTGCGGGCGGGTATGGGCTACTGCGGCGCTCCGACCATCGAAGCCCTGCAGCAGGCCCGGATGGTGCGCATCACCAACGCCGGCCTGCGCGAAAGTCACCCCCACGATGTGCAGGTAACCCGGGAAGCACCCAACTACAGCAGCCGCTAAGGCGTAGTACGTGTAACGCAAAGGCGGCAAATCCGGTAAAAAGCAGCTAAACTCACCGGCTGCCGGATTCTGGGCGTCACCTCCTATCTTCACCAGCCAGTTGGTTGCCCGGGGGCTTTGCCGTACAGTTGTCTTCCGCGGCCCGTTTGCCGGCCTTTTCCCTCACCGTGAGAGTACCCGTAATTTTCCTTTCCGCATGTCCTTGCCCCCGGCGCTAAGAGCTGCCCTGCTGCCGCTCATGCTTCTGAGCTGGGCATTGGTGCTGACCAGCACGCTGCTGCGGCTAAATCAGCCGGCCGCGCCGACGGGCCTTGCTACGCCGCTGGCCGGGCTGCTGGCCCTGGCGGTATTTACCGCGGCCACGTTTGCCTACCAGCGCAGCCGCCCTGACCCACTTCGGGGCACTGACTTCGTGGGTTTGCTGCGCCGGCTGCTGCTGGGCCCCGGCCTGCTGGTGCTGGTGTGCGGAGTATGCTACCTGCTCGAGCGTTTCCTGGTTCAGGAGCGGCCCGGGTATGAGCAGCAGTTCTTTGCGGCTTCCTACACGCTGAACGCCGGCCTGTTTATCCTGCTGCTTACCTATTCCACCTACGCCTGGCGCTCTTTGGTGCTGTTTCGCTCGTCAAGCCAGCTGCGCACCCAGTGGCGGGCCTTCGAGGTGCTGCTGGCTTTGGTGCTGGTACGGCTGTTCGTTCCTACGTTCTCCCCGGTGGCCAACTTCATCACCCTGGGTTTGATTGCCCTTATCGGGGTGTACATGAGCGGCAACCAGCGCTGGGTGGCCTACCTGAACCGGCGGCAGAAGTGGGAAGTGCTGCTGCTCCAGCTCGGATTGCTGCTTTCCCTGATGGGCTTCTCCGCTTATTTCCTGCATGTCGGCTCGCGCCTGCAGGGCATCGTGCCGGTGCAGCAGCAGGACTTTATCCTGAATCTGACCTTGATGGCCACGTTCTTCTCGGGGATGGGCCTGCTGGTGACACTTTTCAACCTGCCCACGGCGGGGGTATTTGAGCAGAAGCGGGAAGAGATTCTGAGTCTGCAGCGCCTGACGCAGCTGATTCAGAAAGGCCAGAGCGAGCAGGAAGTATACACGATGCTTTTCGACGCGGCCGTGCAGACGGTATCCGCCGATGCCGCCTGGCTGGAAATCGACGACGAAACCCTGCCCCTGGAAAACCGCGCCTACAACGTGCGCCCGGAGCAAAGCACCCTTATCCGCAACCTGCTGGCCGAGTACAACCTCAGCCAGATTGAATACCTGAACAACGACCTGCCCAACAGCAGCGGCTTCCGCACCCTGGACCTGGGGTTCGGGTCGTTGCTGGTGATGCCGCTGCGCTCGGCCAAGCGGCAGTACGGCTCCCTGTACCTACTCAAGGAGCAGCGCCACGGCTTCGACCGCGAAAGCCTGAGCATTCTGCAAACCTTCACCAGCCAGACCGTGCTCAGTATCGAGAACCTGCAGCTGCTGGCCGCTTCCATCCAGAGCGAGCGGGTCAAGGAAGAGCTGAAGATTGCCTCCTCGGTGCAGGACAGCCTCATCCCCAAGGAGCTACCGACCGACAACTGGTTTGAAATCAGCTCCCACGCCCTGGCGGCCAAGGAAGTAGGCGGCGACTTCTACGACTTTCTGCACCTGCCCGGCCGGCGCCTCGCCATTCTGATTGGTGACGTGTCGGGCAAGGGGGTGACGGCGGCCTTCCACATGGCCCAGATGAAAGGGATTTTCCACGCCCTGATGCAGGAAAACCCCCTGGCCCGGGACGAGCGGGAGAAGTTTCCGGTACCCAGCAAGTTTATGGCCATGGCCAATCGCGCGCTGGTGCACTGCCTGGAGCGGTCCTCGTTCATCACGGCGGCCCTCTACATCATCGACTACGAGCACGGGGGCTTCGTTTTTGCCCGGGCCGGCCATTGCCACACGCTGTACTACCACTCCATCAAGGAGGAGGTGTCGTACTTCCGCACCGCGGGGCTGGGGCTGGGCATCATCCGCACCGACTCCTACGAGAAGCACATCAAAAACCAGTTCTACGACTACAACCCCGGCGACGTGATGGTGATTTACACCGACGGCATCGTGGAAGCGCGCGGGGCCAACCAGGAAGAATACGGGGAAGAGCGCCTGCAGCAGATGCTGGAGCGCACCTACTATCTCGAAGCCAGTGAAATCAAAGAGCAGATGCTGGCCGACCTAAATGAATTCAGCAAAGGCCAGCCCATGCACGACGACCAGACCCTGCTGGTTATTAAGTTCAAAGCGGCCCAACCCGAAACCTCCAACTGACGTACTGCCCACCTATGAAAGTAACTCAAACCTCAGATAATAACATTCTTACGTTAAGCCTTGACGGTGAACTGGATGCCAGCTCCGCCGTGCTGCTGGATACGGAGCTCAACAAGCCCGATGTGCTCCAGTACCAGAAAGTTCTTATCGACTGCCAGCGCCTGAACTACATTTCGTCGGCCGGCCTGGGCGTTTTTATTTCCCATCTGCAGCGGTTTCAGGACGCCGGCGTCAAGCTCGTGTTCTTCAACATGCAGGAGAAAGTGCACAACGTATTTGAGATTCTCGGGCTCGACACGCTCATGACCATCGTGCCGTCGCAGGCCGAGGCTACTGCTGTTTAACCGCCGTTAGGAAAAGCAGGGCATGAGAGACTCGCTCCGGATTAGCTGTAATCGCCACAACCTGAAGGTGGTGCGTGATTTCGTGACTAATTTTCTGGAAAAATACTCGCTGCTGGAGCTGCAGGTCAACCAGATTGTGCTGGCCGTTGACGAAGTAGTAGCCAACCTGATCATCCACGGAAACGCCGAAGACGATTCCAAGTTTCTGACGCTGCGCGTGAGCGTTATCGATGGGCTGTTCACGATTGAAATCGAAGACGACAGTCCTACCTCCTACTCCCCCGCTACCTACCGGGAGCCCGATCTGCAGGAGTTTATCCGGCAGGGCAAAAAAGGCGGGGTAGGCATGACGCTCGTCAACCGCATCATGGACCGGGTGGAATTCACCAACGACGACCACCACAACCTTTGCCGGCTTTCCAAAAAGATCGGCTGAGCTGAGCAGCACTCCTGTCAGAAGGCATCTCCTCCGGGGGATGCCTTTTTTGGCTTGAGAGCCGGGCTGGTGCTGATGGCGAGGCCGAAAAAAATCCGTAAAATTGCATCAGCCAGTCAACCGTTTTTTAGGCTTATCCGGGGCTGACTGCTCTGAAGTTTCTTATTCTCTGTATGCACAAACGCATTCTGTACGTCGGTACTGCCGCCGTAACCCTGCTGGCCGGATGCCAGACCACGAAACCTACTACTGCCGCCAAACAGCCCGTCATCGAAACCCTCGGCACCCGGGAGGTGCCCGCGGCGGAGTTTGCCTACGTGTACCGCAAAAACAACGGCACCGCCCCGGACTACGGCACCCGCAGCAGCGTGCAGGAGTACCTGGATCTGTACACCAACTTTAAGCTGAAGGTGCTCGAAGCCGAGCAGCGCGGCCTCGATACCACCCAGGCATTCAAGCGGGAGCTCGACGGCTACAAGCAGCAGCTGGCCCAGCCTTACCTCACGGAGAAAAGCGTAACCGACCAGCTTGTGCGTGAGGCCTACGACCGGATGGGCAAGGAAATCAGCGCGGCCCACGTGTTGATCCGCCTCGCCCCCGACGCCGACCCCAAAGACACGCTGGCGGCCTACCAGAAAGTAATGGCGTTGCGCCAGCGCGTGACGGGCGGGGAGGATTTCACCAAAGTTGCCAAGGAAGCCTCGGAAGACCCCTCGGCCCGGGAAAACGGCGGCAAGCTCGGCTATTTTACGGCCATGCAGATGGTGTACCCGTTTGAGTCGGCAGCCTATAAAACGCCCGTGGGGCAGGTTTCGCAGCCGGTCCGGACCCGCTTCGGCTACCACCTGATCAAGGTCAACGACGTGCGCACGGCCCAGGGCGAGATTAAAGTGGCTCACCTGATGATCCGGGCCACCCCCGGCATGCCCAAGGCTGACTCCGTGACGGCCAAAAAGAAAATCGACGAGCTGTACAGCCGCCTGCAGCGCAAGGAAAACTGGGACAAGCTCGTGGCCCAGTTCTCGGAAGACGCCGGCTCGGCCGCCAATGGCGGGGAGCTGCCCCCCTTCGGCACCGGCCGCATGATTCCCTCGTTCGAGGAAGTTGCCTTCAAGCTCCAGAATCCCGGCGACATTGCCGCCCCCGTGCAGACGCCCTACGGCTGGCACATCATCAAGCTGATTGAAAAGCAGCCCGTACCGAAGTTTGAAGACCTGGAGCCTTCCCTGAAAAGCAAGGTGGCCAAGGACTCCCGCTCGGAGCTCAACCGCGCCGCCTTCCTCAAGCGCATCCGCCAGGAAAATCAGTTCACCGAAAACAAAGCCGGCAAGGACTTCGCGTTCAGCAAAGCGGATACCTCGCTTGTAAACGGCCGCTTCAAGTACACGGCGCCGGCGGCTGCGGCGAAGGCCAGCAAAGCCACGGACGGCAACGCGACGCTGTTTACTATCAAAGGCAAGCCCTACCTGGTAAAGGACTTCCTGTCCTACGTGCAGCAAAACCAGCGGGCCCGGGCCGGCTCGGAGCCCCGCTACGCCATGCAGCTGCTCTACGACCAGTACGTGGACCAGAGCCTGACCGACTTCGAGAAAAGCAACCTCGAAACCAAGTACGAGGACTACCGCATGCTCGTGAAAGAGTACCGCGACGGTATTCTGTTGTTCCAGCTGATGGACGAGAAGGTATGGAGCAAAGCCATTGAAGACACCACCGGCCTGCAGAAGTTCTTCACCGAGAACCAGAGCAAGTACCAGTGGGACACCCGCGTGCAGGGCACCGTGGTCAGCGCCGCCTCGCCCCAGCTGCTTGCCCAGGCCCGCAAGTCGATGACGACCGGCCGCTACGCGCTCAAGGATGCTCCTTTGGTTGTTCCCTTCCGAACCGGCGCGGCCGAGGTATCAAACAAAGCCGGCTGGCTGAATATGGATAAGCTCGCCACCCGCATGAGCGCCGACACTACCCTGCTCGTTACGGTAACCGGCCGCGTGAAGCGGGGCGAAACGGCTACTCTGGCCAAGCGCCGCGCTGCCCTGGTTACCGACTACCTGACCCGGAAAGGCGTACCGGCCCGGCGCATCACCTCGGCTACCGCCGCTGCCCCGGCCGCCGAGAATACGGCCCTGGTAACGCTGAGCAGCACCAGCCCGACTGCCCTCGAAGAGCAGCTGAACGCCCAGAACCCGCTGTCGGTGCAGATTCAGCAGCGCATCTTCCAGAAGGGCGACAACAAGGTGATGGACGAGCTGCTGACCCGGGGCCCCGGCACCTACGAAGTGCAGAAGGATGGCCGCTACTACGCCATCACGATTGACAAAACTCTTCCTTCGGGTCCCAAAACCCTGAGCGAGGCCCGCGGCCAGGCTACTTCCGACTACCAGAATTATCTGGAAAAGCAGTGGATAGCCCAGCTACGCGAGAAGTATCCCGTGAAAGTAAACCAGGCCGAGCTCGACAAGCTGGTAACCAAGTAGCTTTCCTTTCGCTGATGAATCCGCAACGCCCCGGCCCCGCCGGGGCGTTTTGCTGACCGCCCGGCCCAACCCGGATGCAACTGCCGGCAGTCGGGCGGGCTCCTTAGGCTACGCCGGACTGTCGGGCCGGAAAAGCCGGCTTTTGCCGGTGCCAGGATTTATGTTGAAATTTGCGCGCGGCTTTGTGCGTTTCACCAGCTGTACGGACCGGGCACTGCTTCCTGTCGGGTCGAGACTTTCTTTGCTACCAATGATTCAATTGTTTTCAACGTCGGCCCGTCGGGCGCTGCTGAGCGTGGCCCTGCTGGCCGGTACCATCGTTTCTGGCTATGCTCAGCTGGGCATTGGCCGGCCGGTTGGCCGTCAGATTGTCGACGGCATCATCGTGAAGGTGGACAACCAGATTGTGCTCCGCTCGGACCTGGAAAACATCTACGCCCAGCAGCAGGCCCAGGCCGAAGGCCGCCCCCTGCCCCCCGACCTGCGCTGCCGCATCCTGCAGAGCATCGTGATGAACAAGCTGCTGCTGGCCAAGGCCGAAACCGACTCCGTGGTGGTGACCGACGAACAGGTGCGCGGGGAGCTGGACCGCCGCATGGCTTACTTCGTGCAGCAGATCGGCTCGGAGAAAAAGCTGGAAGAATACTACAACAAGCCTCTGAAGCAGCTCAAGGACGACCTGCGTCCCCAGGTACGGGAGCAGCTGATTCAGCAGAAGATGCAGCAGGAAATTGCCGGCCGGGTGACCGTTACGCCCCGGGAGGTGCGCCAGTACTTCAACCGCGTGCCCAAGGACAGCCTGCCGTACTTCTCGACCGAGGTGGAAGTAGGCCAGATCGTGAAGTTTGCCCAGGTGAACCCCCGCGCCAAGCAGGAAGCCCAGACCAAGCTCAACGAAATCCGGGCCCGCATCCAGGCCGGGGAAGACTTCGCCACCCTGGCCAAGCAGTATTCCCAGGACCCCGGCTCGGCCGTGGAAGGCGGCTACCTGGGCTTCTTTAAGCGCAAGGAACTGGTGCCCCAGTACGAAGCGGCCGCCCTGCGCCTGGAGCCGGGGCAGCTTTCCCCGGTGGTTGAGTCGCAGTTTGGCTTCCACCTTATCCAGCTGATTGAGCGGAAAGGCGAAACCTACAGTACCCGCCACATCCTGATCAAGCCCGAAACCGGCGGCAACGACGTAAACGAAGCCGCCAAGGAGCTCAGCAAAATCCGCAGGCGGATCATGCAGGACAGCATCTCGTTTACCAAAGCTGCCCGGGACCTGTCGGATGACAAGAACAGCGGTGCCAACGGCGGACTGCTGGCCAACCGGGAAGACGGCAGCTCCTACCTGCCCCTCGACAAGCTCGACCCGGCCATCTTCTTCACCATCGACACCATGAAAGTGGGCCACATCACGCCTCCCATGCCTTACCGTACCGACGACGGCAAGGAGGCCATGCGGATTCTGTGGCTGAAGTCCAATACCCCGCCCCACCAGGCCAACCTCAAGGACGACTACCAGAAGATTGCCGGAGCCGCCCTGAACGAGAAGAAAAACAAAGCACTGGACGAGTGGTTTCGTGAGAACCGCGGCAGCGTTTACATCGAGGCCGACCCCCAGTATGCCGACTGCAAGCTGCTGGACACGGTAAACTAATTTTTGAGGAGCTGGGAGCCCGGAGTTAGAAGCCAGGAGAGTATTGCTCCGGTGCCCTGACTTTTACCTCCTGACTCCTAGCTCCTATCTCCTAGCTTCTGATTTAATGCCTTTCTCCTCCGATAAAGAAGCCGCTGACGCGCTGGCCGCCTCCTTCAAGACCCTGCGCCAGGAAATCGGCAAGGTCATCGTGGGGCAGGACGAAGTCGTGCGCCTGGTACTGACGGCCGTTTTCTCCCAGGGCCACTGCCTGCTGGTAGGCGTACCCGGCCTGGCCAAGACGCTGCTGATTCACACCATTGCCGAGTCGCTGGATTTGTCGTTCAACCGCATTCAGTTCACGCCCGACCTGATGCCGTCCGACATCGTGGGCTCCGAGACGCTGACCCAGAGCCGGGAGTTTCAGTTTGTGCGCGGACCGGTGTTTGCCAACATTGTGCTGGCCGACGAAATCAACCGGACGCCACCGAAAACCCAGGCCGCCTTGCTCGAAAGCATGCAGGAATACTCCGTGACGGTAGCCGGCAAACGGTATCCGCTGGAGCGTCCTTTCTTTGTGCTGGCCACCCAGAACCCGATCGAGCAGGAAGGCACCTACCCCCTACCCGAGGCGCAGCTGGACCGTTTCATGTTCAACATCCAGCTGGGCTACCCCAGCTACCAGGAAGAGCTGAACATCGTGAAAGGCACCACGTCCGACAAACTGCAGAAGGTGGGCAAGATTCTGAACTCGGCTCAGATTCAGGAATTTCAGCAGCTGGTGCGCCGCGTACCCGTGGCCGACAACGTGGTGGAGTATGCCGTAAGCCTCGTGCACAAAACCCGCCCCAACACCGAGCGGGCACACGCCCGCGTAAGTCAGCTGCTGGAATGGGGCGCGGGACCCCGGGCTTCGCAGCACCTGATTGTGGGCGCCAAGTGCAATGCCCTGCTCAACGGCAAGTACTCGCCCGACATCGAGGACGTAAAGGCCGTAGCTCTGCCCATCCTGCGCCACCGCCTCGTCCGTAACTTCAAGGCCGAAGCCGAAGGCATTTCCGTTGAGCAGATCGTAAAAGACCTTTTGTAGGTCGGTTAGTGGGGTCTTGGATAGTAGGGTCCTGGTGTTTTACTCCGGACCTGTCGCAGACTGTGCGGAATAGCCGTCCATCCCAAGACCCTAAGCCCCCAACATCCAAGACCCCAAGACCCTAAGACCCCAACCACATGGAAGTTTCCGGCTACTACGAGCAGTTTAAGCGCAACGTCGACATTATCCTGGATGCCCTGCGGGCTGGCCTGGAGCTGCGCACGACGCCGCTCGAAACCGCGCTGCCCCTCGAAGTGTACGTGCTCTGCGAGGTGCTGAACCAGGGCGGTGACCGTTTTCGCCTCACTACCGACGGCTTGGCCCGCCTGGCCGAGTTCAGGGACCAGTACCTGCAGCACGAAACCGAGACGGAAGCTATCATGCGCCGCATCCTGGAAGACAAACGCTCCTACATGCGTACACCCGAAGGCCGCGTGCTGACCAAGGAAATGCTGATCCGCTGTTTGGAATTCTTCAATGAAACGGCCCGCCTCGTGAACGTGATGCGCATCCAGCAGGCCCTGGGCAGCCCCTACCAGCATCCTCACCCCCACCTCCAGGGCCTGGCTGTGGTTAAGAAATAAGCTATTAGCCACTAGCTGATAGCTATTAGCTTTCGGCCTGACAAAGCAGAAGCCTCTCAAACAGAAAAGCCGCCCTCGTCAACCAGGGCGGCTTTTTGTATTCAGCAAAAAAGCTAACAGCCATCAGCTAGCAGCTTAAAAGAATCAGCTCATGTGGCCGGCGGCGTCGGGGCGGATTTTGGTGTGGCCGTCTTTGGCATGTTCCAGGTTGAGCTCCCCGGCCGGCTCCTTTTTGAGGCTGCTCGGTACATCGTCGCCGTGGGGGCCCTTGGAGACGGTAGTGCCGCCATCCACGAAATACAGCGCCCCGGTTACGTAGCTGGCCTCGTCGGAAGCCAGGAATAAGTAGACGTTAGCTACCTCCTCGGGCGTGCCCCGCCGGCCCATGGGCGTACCCGATATCAACCCCTTCTCCATCTTGGCGTCCATCGGGCCGGTTTCCTTGTGGGTCCAGGCCGTGTCGATAGGGCCGGGGCACACGCAGTTGGCCCGCACGCCGTACTGGGCCTGCTCCACGGCGACGCCCCGCATGAACGAGTGAATAAAGCCTTTCGTGCCGCCGTAGGGCGTGTTCTGGGCAATGCCCATCCGGCCCGACTCGGAACCCGCTGAAACGATGTTGCCCCGCGTTTTCTGCAGGTAAGGCAGCGCCGCCCGGCTCATCATAAAGGCGGAGTAGATATTGTTCTTAATCATGTACTCGAAGGCTTCTACCGGGTACTCGTCCAGCGTGGCCGTGGCCGGGAAAACGCCCGCGTTGTTGACCAGCACGTCGAGCTGGCCGAAGTGCCTCACGGCCAGCTGTACGCAGGCTTCGGCGGTAGTCTGGTCGGAAATGTCGCCGGTGAAGGCCACGGCCTGCCTGCCGGCCGACAGGATCTCCTCGACCACGGCGTGTACCGGGTCCTCGGCAAAGCCACACACGACTATCTGTGCCCCTTCCTGGGCAAACTTCTTGCTGATGGCCTCGCCGATGCCGGCGCCCCCGCCAGTGACAATAGCTACTTTGCCTTCGAGTCTTCTTTTCATCTGCTGTAATTGTTTGGCACGCCTGCTCAGCGCGGCCGGGTTAGGATAGATTGAGTAAGCCGCTGTCCACCGGTGGGCAGCTTCTGGCTAAACGCTCCTGCCGCTGCCGGGTTACTTCCCACGTGCAACCCGGCACCCGGAATGCCGTCAGACGCGTAGGTACTGCTCCCGACCCTGTTGCTATGCTTTTTGGCGCCCCCGTCTACGCTCCGCCCCGGCAGCCGCTTTGCACGGCCCGCCTGCTGCTGCGTCCCTACTGCGAGGCCGACGAAGCCGTCTTCTTTAAGCTGCTAAGCGAAAACCGGGAGCGGCTTCAGCCCGCATTTCCCTCCCGGGTAGCGGCTGTACAGACGCCGGCGGATGCCCGCCGGGTGCTGGTGGGCTTCGATCAGGACTGGCGCACCGGCCGGCTCTACGTATTTGGTTTTTGGGAGCAGACCACCGGGCACTACCTGGGCGACATCAGCCTGAAGCCAACCTGGCAGGAGCCCGTCACGGCCGAAATCGGCTACTATCTGTCGCGGGAGGCGGAAGGCCACGGCTACGCCCGCGAGGCCCTGGCAGCCGCCGTCGAGTTCGGCTTCCGGGAGATACCCGGCGCGGCCCGCCTGCTGATCCGCTGCCGCTCCGACAACCCGCGCAGCTGCGCCGTAGCGGAAGCCTGTGGTTTTCGCCGGGCCAATGGCCGCACGCGGCGCTGGCCCGGCCGCAGCCAGCCGGAAATCTTCTACTATGCCCTGGCCCGCCCGCAGTAAGACGCCGGTTTGGCCCTGTTTCTACAGACAGCCTTTCCTTCTACTACAGCTGCCGGTACTGTACCTCAAAGGTTTCGATCTGTGCCTCGCTGCCCAATACCAGCAGCACGTCGCCCGGAGCGGGGCAATAATCCGCATCCGGGCTTACCAGCAGGGCCCCGCTTTGCTGACGCAGGGCAATGACGGTGGCGCCGGTGAGGGAGCGGACGTCCAGCTCCCGGATGCTGCGGCCCTGCAGGTCGCGCCGGAGCTGCTGGAAGCTCAGCTCCTCCAGGCGCAGCTTGCCGGCACTAAGCCCCGAAATCAAATCAATAAACCGGATTACCTCGGGGCGCACCACCAGATCGGCCATGTGGGAGCCCCCGATTTCATCGGGCATCACCACGGAATTGGCTCCGGCCGCAATCAGCTTGCGTTCCGAGGCTTTCAGCGAGGCGCGGGCAATGATATTGAGCCGCGGATTCAGGGCCCGGGCCGAGAGGGACACCGACATGTTATCCGAATCCTTGGGCAGGGCCGCAATGATGGCGGAAGCGCGGCCGATGCCGGCCTGCTCCATCACCGGATCCAGGGTGGCGTCGCCGAGCACGTAGAAGATCTTGCCGCCGGGCACCCCGTCGCCGTCAATGTCCGCCCCGTTCCGGCCCTCGGTCAGCTCCTTGATGAGCTGCTCGTTTTGCTCGATTACCACCACCCGCACGTTGTTGTGGAGCAGCTTCTGGTAGGCTTTGCGCCCGTTGCTGCCGAACCCGCAGATAATGACGTGGCCGCTGAAGCGCTTAATCTCCTGATCCGTCCGGTACATTTTGAAAATCTTTTGCAGCTCCCCGTCGAAAATGAAGGTCGTAATCACCGACACGAGGTAGGCAACGACCAGCAGGTTGTAGAGGATATAGAAGGAAGTGAAGATACGCCCGGCCTGGGACAGGGGCCGCAATACGTCGTAGCCGCCGCCCGCCACCGTAATCACCGACATATAAAAAGAGTCGGGCGCGTTGAACCGCTCGATGGTCATGAACCCGGTTATCCCGATGACAACGCTGGAGAGCGTGAGGGCAGCGGCGTATTTCAGCCGGTTGATCTGGGAGGGTCGCAAGGGCATCAGTCGGCGCGGCGCAGCGTAGTCAGCAGAAACTCCTGGTTGAAGTTTAGGTAGAGCGCAAAGGAAAAGTCGATGCTTTTGTTGCCCAGGTCGTAGAGCGGCTCGAAGCGCGTGGTCAGCGTGAGGGTTTTGTGCAGGTGGTAGTCGTGTAGCAGGCGCAGGATAATCAGCTCCCGCACCTGCTCCGTGTAGTTGGGGTCACTGACGGTGGCGGAGATGGACCGATACAGCCGCCCGCCCAGAGGAGAAATGTACCCATTACCCCGCCAGTACGCCAGCTGCAGGGAGGAAATCCGGGTATCCACGCCCGCGTTCAGGTAGAGTCCATTGCCTTTCTGATAGGGCAGCACGGAGGTAAAGGAGTAGTCGATAAACCGGGTCACGTAGCCGTCGGCGTGCACGGCGCGGAAAAACGTCGAGGGCAGCTGCTTACGCACCCGCAGGCCGGTAGCGAAGTTGAACAGCGTCTGCAGGGGCTTGTCGAGTGTGTCGATCTGCCCGCCGTTGTGGGAGGCCGTGAACTGAAACGGTACCCCTACCCGCCAGCCCGAGGAATCCTGGTGCACGGTGTACTCGGTGCTGAGTCCGCCTACTACTTCCTCCTGGAAGTTGCTGAACCGGTACTGCTGCCGCACCCAGTTCACCCAGGCATCCAGCTGCACGCGCCGGGTTTTGAGCTGGTACTGGGAGCCTTCCTCGAGCCGGTTGGTCATCACCCGCTCAAAGTCGAACATAGGCTCGATGTAGCCGTGGTGCAGGTGGCCCTGAATGTTGCCGAACAGCAGGCGGTGGGGGCCGTTCTGGTAGATGGCCGTAAACAGGGGCCGCACCTGCTGCAGGCGGGGCGTACCATAGTCTTTCCACAGAAACACCCCGGCTTCGAGGCGCAGGTTGGGGCTGGGAAAGTAAATCAGCCGCGGTGCCAGGTGGGCCCCGTAGTAGGTACGGCCGTCGTCAATCTTGTTGAAGTACTCGTTGTCCTTGTTGAAGAGGAAGCCCTCTACGCTCAGGCGCAGCTGCTGGTCGTACTCGGGTCGCACGTCCAGCGGCTGCAGAAACGCCTGGTTGTTGAGCTGGGCCTGACCCGGCAGGCTGCTGAAGAGAAAAAAAAGCAGGGCCCCGATTGCCAGTTTAAGTGGTTCGCGCTGGGTATCAGGGGCTAACTTTGACAAAATTTTTAGCATACAATCTTTACCCCTTTTTCAGCAAATTTTTTTAGCATTGCGGGAACGGAATATAGACTCCGGCGGTTTCGAATAGCCACCCGAAAGCAGGCTTCCCAGCCCGCAAGAAAGCCGGCCCAACACTTGTAAAAACGCCCTCAAAAGGCTACATTCACCAAACCTAAGCATTTATCCCTAACCCCTTTCTAATGGCTGCTACTACTGACAAAGCCGTCAACGCCAACGCCGAAAAAATGAAAGCCCTCCAGCTGACCATGGACAAGCTGGACAAGGCCTACGGCAAAGGCACCGTAATGAAGCTCAGCGACAACAAGGTGGTCGATATTCCGGCCATCAGCACCGGTTCGCTGGGTCTCGACATTGCCCTCGGCATCGGCGGCTTGCCCCGCGGCCGGGTAGTGGAAATCTACGGCCCGGAATCGTCGGGTAAGACGACGCTGACCATGCACTGCATTGCCGAAGCGCAGAAGAAAGGTGGCATTGCCGCCTTCATTGACGCCGAGCACGCATTTGACAAAGCCTACGCCGAAAAGCTGGGTATCGACACCACCAACCTGCTCATCGCCCAGCCCGACAATGGCGAGCAGGCCCTCGAAATTGCCGACCACCTGATTTCCTCGGGTGCCATCGACATCATCGTGATTGACTCTGTGGCCGCCCTGGTGCCCAAAGGCGAACTGGAAGGCGACATGGGTGAGTCGAAGATGGGTCTGCAGGCCCGCCTCATGAGCCAGGCCCTGCGCAAGCTCACCGGTACCATCAACAAAACCGGCTGCTGCTGCATCTTCATCAACCAGTTGCGTGAGAAAATTGGCGTGATGTTCGGTAACCCCGAAACCACCACTGGTGGTAACGCCCTGAAGTTCTATGCTTCGGTTCGCCTCGACATCCGTCGGATCGGCCAGATCAAGGAAGACAAGGACAACGTGACCGGCAACCGCACCAAGGTGAAGGTGGTAAAAAACAAAGTGGCCCCGCCCTTCAAGGTGGTCGAGTTCGACATCATCTACGGTGAAGGCATCAGCAAAATCGGTGAAATCCTCGACCTGGGCGTCGACATGGGCATCATTGCCAAGTCGGGCTCCTGGTTCTCCTACAACGGCGACCGGCTTGGCCAGGGCCGCGAGGGCGTAAAAACCATCCTGCACGACAACCCCGAGCTGGCCGACAAGATCGAGCAGCAGATCCGGGACCTGGTGAAGGGTGAGCCTGCCGCTGCGCTGGCTGCCATCCCGGTTGAGGAAGGCGACGAAGACGACGATACGCTGTAAGCCTTTTGGCTTCTAGCTTCTGTAAAAAGCTCGCTGCACCCGCAGCGGGCTTTTTTGTTTCCAGCTGAACCTAACTAGCTAATCTGAAAGACCAACGTGCAACATAAACGGCAGCAGCTGCGCTAGAAAGGCCGGGGAGCCGCTATGCGCCGGTAAATCTTGCTGGCATTGCCTTTGCGTATAGGAGGCTGCATTTGATTGATTACCTTCGTACACACTTCCATGAATCGTCGCTGGCTCCTGTCTGCTCCCCTCCTGTTGCCCACCCTGGGTCTGCTGCTGGCGTTTAGCCCCAGCGACGTCATCCGGTCGGTGCCCAACAACAGCTTTACCAAGGGGGAGGTCGTCAGGTACAAGGTCCACTACGGCCTGATCAACGCGGCCGACGCCACCATCGAGATTGCCGGTGACATTCACCGGGTGAACGACCGGCCCTGCTACAAGGCCACCGTCACGGGCCGCACCATCGGCTCCTTCGACTACTTCCTGCGCATCCGCGACACCTGGCGGTCCTACATCGACACCACCAGCATTCTGCCCCAGAAGTTTTTCCGCAACATCGAGGAAAACCGCTACCGCAAAAAGGAAACCGTCGACTTCGACCATTCCCGGGATATGGCATTGGTCGAAAGCCGGGGCGACGACAAGGATCCGCTGAAAAAGGAATCCTTCAAGGTGCCCAACAACGTGCAGGATATGGTCAGCGGCTTTTTCTTTCTGCGCACGCTCAACTACGACCAGCGCAAGGTAGGCGAGCTTATCCGCGTGCAGGGCTTCTTCGACGGGCAGGTGTTTAACCTCGACGTCATCTACAAGGGACGGGAAACGGTGGAAACCAAGGCCGGCGTGATTCGCACCATCCGGCTGGTTCCGCGGATGCCGGAAAACAAGCTTTTCAGCGGAGAGAATGCGGTTTCGGTGTATCTCTCCGACGACCGGAACAAGATTCCGGTGCTCATCCAAGCCGAGCTTGTCGTCGGCTCCGTTAAAGTGGATATGTACAAATACCAGGGCCTGAAAAACCGGCTGAATCTGGTAGCCAAAAACTGACCTCCTTTTCAAGCGACCCCGCCGGGTCGCTTTTTTTTTGCCTGCCATGACCGTGCTTCACAAAAACGTAACACTGCCCGCACCGCCGCCACCGGTATTTTTGTCATCACGGCTGTTCTTTTACTCTTCCTCACCCTCAACCCGCCGACGTCCTGTGCAAAGCTCTACCACCCCTACCGCTTACAAGATTCTCGTAGTCGACGACGACCCGGACATTGTGGAGCTGCTTGAATACAACCTCCGCCGGGAGGGCTACACCGTCAGCAGCGCGCCCAACGGCCGCCGGGCCCTGGAAATGGCGGCGGAGGTAAAGCCCGATATCATTCTGCTGGACGTGATGATGCCCCAGCTCGACGGCATTGCCACCTGCCGGCTGCTGCGGGAGCAGCCCCAGTTTCGCGACACTTATATCATTTTCCTAACGGCCCGGGCCGAGGAATTTTCGGAAGTAGCTGCTTTCGACGCCGGCGCCGACGACTTTATTGCCAAGCCTATTAAGCCCCGGGCCCTGCTCAGCCGCCTTACAGCCTACGCCCGCCGCGACCGGGACCCGCAGCCCCAGTCGGAAACCATCAAAATTAACGGCCTGACCATCGACCGCACCGGCTACGCCGTGTACCAGGGCGGGCAGAAGATTATGCTGCCAAAAAAGGAGTTTGAGCTGTTGTCGTTTCTGGCCGCCTCGCCCCACAAGGTGTTCGGGCGCGACGAGCTGTTGCAAAACATCTGGGGCAACGACGTGTTTGTGCTGGCCCGCACCGTGGATGTGCACGTGCGCAAGGTGCGTGAGAAGGTGGGTGACCACCACATTCAGACCATCAAGGGCGTGGGCTACAAGTTCAACAAGGAGTAGCAGGTTGCCCGTTTAGTGTCCGTTTGCCGCAGCAGAACACTCCCGTTCGGCCCTACTCCGTTATTCCGCTTTCCGTCAAGATAGCGGCACCTTTGTCTGGAATGAACCTCTCGTCCCGCACCATTGCGCTGATTTTGTCGCTGCTCGTGGCAGCCACGCTGACCACGTTTGCCTGGGCAGTGACGACGATGTCGTTTCGGGAAGCGTTTCTGGCGGCGGGGCTCACGGTGTCGGGGTGCTTTATTCTGGTGTACCTGTCGTTTGAGGCGCTGATTTTTCGGGAAGTCAACAACCTGTACGCCGACCTCGAGCACATCAAGCGCAAGGAGTTCCGGCGGCTGTCGAACAAGTTCCTGTTCCGGCCCGAGCCCCTGAAGCGGATGCGGGAGGAGATTGTGCAGATGGCCGAGCGCAAGCAGCAGGAAATCGACGAGCTGAAACGCCTGCAGGCCCTGCGCCGGGAGTTCCTGGCCGACGTGTCGCACGAGCTGAAGACGCCCATCTTCGCCGCCCAGGGCTTTCTGCACACCGTGCTCGACGGCGACGTGGACGACGAGCAGGTGCGGGAGCGGTTTCTGCAGAAAACGGCCGTCAGCCTCGATACGCTCAACGCTCTGGTGCAGGACCTGGTCACGATTTCCCAGCTGGAAAAGGGCGTGGTGCGCATGCGCCGGCAGACGTTTGACCTGGCGGCTTTGGTCACGGAAATCTTCGAGCAGCTGGAGCTGAAGGCGGCCCAGCGCGACGTAAAGCTTCAGCTTTTCCCACCCCGGCTGCCGGAGGAGGGCATGCCGGTGCTGGCCGACCGGAACCGCATCCGGCAGGTGCTGGTAAACCTCATTGACAATGCCATCAAGTACGGCCGGGAACAGGGCCACGTCACCGTCACGCTCACCGAGGGCAGCAAAGCCGTGCGCGTGGCCGTGCGCGACGATGGGGAAGGCATTGCCAAGGAGCACCAGAGCCGCATCTTCGAACGGTTCTACCGCATCGACAAAAGCCGTTCCCGCGACTCGGGCGGCTCGGGCCTGGGCCTGGCCATCAGCAAGCACATCGTCGAAGCGCACAAGTCTACCATCCGGGTCCGGAGCGAGGTCGGGCAGGGTACCGTTCTGGAGTTCAAGCTGACGCGCCCCCGCCAGCTGGTAGGTTAGTTGTCCGTTGTCCGTTGTCAGAACGACTCTAACAACGGATAACCAACCACCAACAACTACTCTTCAAGACCCAACTCCATCTTCGTACCTTTGCGGGCCGCTATGAAGCTACCCGATTTCGAAGACCTGATTCTGTTTGAAGACGACGACTTTGTTGTCATCAACAAGCCCCCGTACCTGGCCACGCTGGACGAGCGGATGGGCAATGCCCCCAACATCCTGCGCATGGCCCGGCAGCACCACCCCGACATGCAGGCCTGTCACCGCCTCGACAAGGAAACGTCGGGCGCCCTGGCGCTGGCAAAAAACCCGGAGGCCTACCGCCACCTGTCGATGCAGTTCGAAAACCGGGAGGTAAAGAAATTTTACCACGCCGTTGCGGCCGGGGTGCACCAGTTCGACCGCAAGCTGGTCGACCGCAGCATCGAAACCACGACCAAGGGCAAGGCCCGGCTGGCGTACAAAGGCAAGGAGGCCGAAACCTACTTCACGACCCTGGAAACCTTTGCCCGCCACACCCTGGTTCAGTGCGAGCCCATCACCGGCCGGATGCACCAGATCCGCCTCCACCTTATGTATCTGCAGGCGTCCATCGTGGGCGACACGCTCTACGGCGGCGAGCATTTCTTTCTTTCCAGCCTCAAGCGCAAGTTTAATATGAAGGAAGGCGACGAAGAGCAGCCCTTCATCAAGCGGTTTGCCCTGCACGCGGCCGAGCTTACGTTTGCCCGCCTCAACGGGGAGCCGGTGACGGTAGCGGCCCCCTACCCCAAGGATTTCCGGGTGCTGGTCGACACGCTCCGGCAGTACCGCTAGCCGTGGCTGACGGGCGAAAGTCCGTGGAACTCAATCACAAATAGTACAGTACCGCTTGTTTTTTCAGGATAGAAAGGTAACTTTGTGTCCGTTTTTCCCGGACCCTGGTGGGTTCTATCTCATTTCCAAACGTTTACTCATTTCCCCAATGGATCATCTGAGCTTCAAGACGCAATCCGTCAACAAAGCCAACGCCAACAAGGGCTGGGTCGTCGTTGATGCTAGCGTTGCACCGCTGGGCCGCGTGGCCAGCCAGATTGCTAACATCCTGCGCGGCAAGCACAAGCCCTCGTTCACGCCCAACTCTGATTGTGGCGATTCGGTTATCGTTATCAACGCCGACAAACTGCGCGTGACTGGCAAAAAGATGACCGACAAAATCTACGTATCGCACTCGGGCTACCCCGGTGGCCAGAAGCGTAAGTCGATGCGTGAGGTGATGGAGAAATCCTCGACCCGCGTAATCGAGCACGCCGTACGTGGTATGCTGCCCCACAACCGTCTTGGCCGGGAGCAGTTCCGCAGCCTGTTCGTGTACGAAGGTGCCGAGCACCCGCACGAAGCCCAGCAGCCCAAGCCCGCTGATTTGAACAAACTGTAAGCCCTGACCGGCTTCTCCTTTTCTCTTTATTTTTTCATTAATGGAAATCACCAACACCTCTGGTAGAAGAAAAACCTCGGTGGCCCGCATCTACATGCAGGCCGGGCAAGGGAATATCACTATCAACGACCGGGACATGAAGTCGTACTTCGGCAACGAGCTCCTGGAAAACATCGTGAACCAGCCCTTCGCTACGCTCGAGAAAAACGGGCAGTACGACGTGAAGGTCAACGTGCGCGGCGGCGGCATCTCGGCTCAGGCCGAAGCTATTCGCCTGGCTATCTCGAAGGCCCTTGTGGAAGAAGCCGCTGATACCCGTCCGGCTCTGAAGAAGGAAGGCTTCCTGACCCGCGACCCCCGCATGGTGGAACGCAAGAAGTTCGGCAAGCGCAAAGCACGCCGCTCGTTCCAGTTCTCGAAACGCTAATCCCAGAGGAAATTTATCATGGCTCAGTCCACCACCTATAAAGACCTGCTCGACGCAGGTGCCCACTTTGGTCACCTTACGCGCAAGTGGGATCCGAAAATGGCGCCGTACATCTTCATGGAGAAGAACGGCATCCACATCATCGACCTGAACAAGACCCTGGCTTCGCTGGAGCAGGCCACCTCGGCCATCCGCAACATCGCCAAGAGCGGCCGTAAGGTAATGTTCGTGGCCACCAAGAAGCAGGCGCAGGAAATCGTAACGGCAGAGGCTGAGCGCCTCAAGATGCCGTTCGTAACCGACCGCTGGCTGGGTGGCATGCTCACCAACTTCGCTACCGTTCGCAAGTCGCTGAAGAAGATGAGCACCATCGACAAGA
Organism: Hymenobacter translucens; assembly: GCF_020685205.1. Taxonomy (GTDB): domain Bacteria; phylum Bacteroidota; class Bacteroidia; order Cytophagales; family Hymenobacteraceae; genus Hymenobacter; species Hymenobacter translucens. The sequence goes on along the minus strand of NZ_JAJERB010000009.1, from coordinate 179,239 downwards.
TGGTAAAGGAAAACACCGCCTACGCCGCCATGGCTAAGCGCGAGCGTCTGATGATGTCGCGTGAGCGGGAAAAGCTGGAGCGCGTTCTGGGTGGCATCGCCGACCTGAGCCGCCTGCCCGCTGCCCTGTTCGTAGTTGACGTGAAGCGTGAGCACATTGCCGTGAAGGAAGCCCAGAAGCTGGGTATCCCGGTTTTCGCTATCTGCGACACCAACTCCAACCCCGAGCTCGTGCAGTTCCCCATCCCGGCCAACGACGACGCATCGAAGTCGATTGCTTTGATCGTAACCGCTATGGGCAAGGCCATCGAGGAAGGCCTGTCGGAGCGCAAGGTTGACAAAGACGAGGCTGACAAAAAGCAGTCGGAAGACGAAGGCATCAAGGAAAAACAGGCTGCTGACGAATAGTCTTTCAAGGAGCTAGAAGCTAGGAGTCAGGAGCTGGAATTTGTGATGCAGGCAGTTTGCCCATTCAAATCTGGCCCCTGGCTCCTAGCTTCTTTCCGTCCTACTCATTTTGATTCTAACTCCTAGCTTCTAGCTACTAACTCCTACCAAACAATGGCAGCAATTACCGCCGCAGACGTGAACAAGCTCCGCACCATGACCGGTGCCGGCATGATGGATTGTAAAAAAGCACTGACCGAAGCCGATGGCGACTTCGAGGCCGCTCGTGACATTCTGCGCAAGCAGGGTCAGAAGATTGCCGACAAGCGCGCCGACAACGCCACTTCCGAGGGCGTAGTACTGGTGCAGGTTAGCGAAGATGGCTCGAACGGCAAGCTCGTAGCCTTGGCCTGCGAAACGGAATCAGTAGCCAAGGTGGCTAACTTCCGCGAGCTGGTGCAGCGCATCCTCGATGCTGCTGTGCGTACCAACGCCACCACCAAAGAAGAAGTACTGTCGGCCAAGGAAGAGGACGGCCTGACCGTGCAGGAGCACATCACCGACCTGATGGGCAAAATCGGCGAGAAGCTGGACGTGACCTACGCTACGCTGAACGCCGAGAAAGTTGCTTCCTACATCCACTCCGACGGCAAGAAAGGCGTACTCGTAGGCCTGAAGAACGTTGCCGGTGCCGACATCACGGCCGTGGGCCGCGACGTCGCCATGCAGATCGTCGCCATGAAGCCCGTTGCCGTTGACAAAGACGGTGTGGACTCCGCTACCGTTGAGCGCGAAATCGAAATCGGCAAAGAGCAGGCGCGTGCCGAAGGCAAGCCCGAGGCCATGCTGGAGAAGATTGCCCAGGGCAAGCTCAACAAGTTCTACAAGGAGAACACCCTGCTCAACCAGGAGTTCGTGAAGGATAACTCCCTGACCATTGCTCAGCTGCTCGACAAAACGTCGAAAGGCATGACGGTAACCGACTTCAAGCGCGTGGCCATTGGTGCCTAAGCTTTCGGCTTAAATTAAATTGAGAAGCCCCGCTGGCATCGTGCCGGCGGGGCTTTTTGTTGTTTCTCTCCAGCAGGAAAATACGCTAGCGTCCCTGACTGGTGGGAACCGTTCTTTTCGGCCGGTTTACGCCCTGAAGCAGGTTTTTCGCCAGGGCCACCAGCAGGATCAGAAACAGCAATCCGATAAGCAGCCGCGGCCAGTTGATGCCTTGCATGAAGTTGAGGTAAGATTGACGAGCTTATTTGCCCGGCAAAGCTACAACAGCCGTAAGCGGTTGTTCGTCTTCCCAGGTAAACAAGCTTTCCAATGTCCAGCGAAAAACCGTCCGTGTTCAGCCGTGAAGTCCTGCTGGGGCAGCTACAGTCCCGCCCCAGTTGGGACGTGGTCGTTATCGGGGGTGGGGCCACGGGGCTGGGCGTGGCGCTGGATGCGCTAAGCCGGGGCTACTCCACCCTGCTGCTGGAGCGCGACGATTTTGCCAAGGGCACTTCCAGCCGGAGCACCAAGCTGGTTCACGGCGGGGTGCGCTACCTGGCCCAGGGCGACGTGCGGCTCGTGCGGGAGGCGTTGTACGAACGGGGCCTGCTGCTGAAAAACGCGCCTCATTTGGTCAAAAACCAGGATTTTATCATTCCCAACTACGACTGGTGGGGCGGACCTTTCTATACTATCGGGCTCAAGCTCTACGACCTACTGGCTGGCAAGCTGAGCCTGGGAGCATCGGCCCACCTGAGCCGGCAGGAAACCTTGAGCCGTTTGGGCAACCTGCAGCCGGCGGGGCTCCGGGGCGGGGTGCTGTACCACGACGGGCAGTTCGACGACGCCCGCCTGGCCATCAACCTGGCGCAGACGGCCGTGGAGCTGGGCGGCACAATGCTCAACCACTGCGCTGTGCAAAAGCTGTTAAAAGACGCGCAGGGTCAGATTACCGGCGTAGTGGCGGCCGACCAGGAATCCGGCCAGACCTACGACGTACAGGCGAAGACGGTGATAAATGCTACCGGCATCTTCGTGGACGATATCCTGCAGCTCGACGAGCCCGGCGTCCCCAAGCTCGTACGGCCCAGTCAGGGCGTGCACCTGGTGCTCGACCAGTCATTTCTGCCCGGGGAGGATGCGCTAATGATTCCGAAGACTGAGGACGGCCGGGTGCTGTTTGCGGTGCCCTGGCACAACCGCATCGTATTGGGCACCACCGACACGCCCCTGGACATCATCAGCCCCGAGCCCCGGGCCCTGGAAGAGGAAATTGAGTTTATTCTGCGCACCGCGGCCCGTTACCTGGTTCGTCCGCCCCGCCGCTCCGATGTGCTAAGCATCTTTGCCGGGCTGCGCCCGTTGGCCGCGCCCCGGAACGGCTCGGCGAAAACCCGGGAGATTTCGCGCAGCCACAAGATTCTGGTTTCGAAAGCCGGGCTGATTACCATTACCGGGGGCAAGTGGACCACCTACCGCCGCATGGGGGAAGACACCATAGACCGGGCCGTAGCCATGGGCCGGCTTCGCCCCGCCTCCACCCGTACCGCCGAGCTGCCCATTCATGGGGCGCAGCCCACTCCTGACCACCACAGCCACCTCTCCGGGTACGGCACCGATGCCCCGGCTCTGCAGCAGCTAATGACGGAGCACCCGGAGCTGGCCGAGAAGCTGGACCCGGCGCTGGAATTTCGGCAGGTCGAGGTAGTATGGGCGGCGCGGTGGGAAATGGCCCGCACGGTGGAAGATGTGTTGGCCCGACGGGTGCGGGTGCTGTTCCTCGACGCCGCCGCGGCTATCCGCATGGCGCCGCTGGTAGCCCGTCTGCTGGCCCGGGAGCTGGACCGGGATGCCAATTGGCAGCAGCAGCAGGTAATTGAATTCACGCAGCTGGCCCGGCAGTATGTGCTGGCACCCGGGTAAGCGTGACCGGGTGTGAGCAGCTCCCTACTGCCGGCCGATGCTCCTGCGGTACGTGCGCACCCGGGTTTCGGCGTTGTGCCGTACATTCATATAGAACAGACCATAGTCGGCTACGTGGAAGGAATGGCGCAGCTCGGGCATCCCGGGCAGAATAAAGCGCAGGTAGCCAACGGGCTTCGGCACATGCACCCACAGTAGGCCCTGGTGCGGCCGGGCATCCACTACGCCTTTGTCAACGCGGTTAAACAGAAACGGCACACCGCCCAGGTTGAGCGCGGCCGGGGCCGTAGCCGTGTCACGGGTCCAGGTCAGCGGGTTGGTAGCCACGCCCTGGCTGAACTGCGGGTACTCCTGGCCCCACTCTACCGTATTCCAGCTCACGTAGCAGCCGGTCTGGGTGGAGTCCTCGCAGGGCCGGATAGTTGTAAACTCGTCGGGCTTTACGGTGTGCCCCACCAGGTAGGCGGCCACGAGCTGTTTGCGCAGGACCGGGTCGTTTTCGAAAAAGTCGTGCAGCAGGCGGCGCGTGAGGTAAGTACCCTGGCTGTGCCCGGCCAGGATGATGGGCCGGTTGCTCGTGTGGTAGTGGTCGAGGAAATACTGAAAAGCCGCCTTCACGTCGATGTACGCCAGGTCGATGGCAGCTTTGCTGCTGGGGTTGGGCTCGTCGAAAAACGAGTAAAGCGTGGCCTGCCGGTACCGGGGCGCGTAGATGCGGCCTACGGAGTTGAACACGCTGGCCTGATTGCGAATCGTGTTGCGGTCGGTGACGCGGTTGGTAGCGGCGTCAGTCAGCGCGGCATTCCAGGGTCCCCGGCCGTAGTAGGTGGTCGGGTGCAGAAAAAACACGTCGACGGCGGCATTGCGCTGCCGGTCACGCAGACCAGAGTTCTTCGGCACGGCATCCGCCGAGTCGCGCCGCTCGGGCAGGGCGGCCCAGCTGTCCTCCTGGGAATAGTCCGGAGCCGGTGGCGACGGGTAGGCAGCAAAATCGCGCCGGGGGGCCAGCACGTTCAGGCAAGACGAAAGCAGCGGCAGTCCCAGCGCGGCCCACAAGGAAAAGGTGAAACGGGTACTTTTCATGAGCAACAGCAAGACACCGCTCCTCCGCGAATGGTTGCAGCCCGGTCCGGCTACTCGGTGAAGACGTTTTCAAGCAGGCGCTCCTGCCGCAGGTACACGATTTTGCCGTTGCGGTCGAGCCGGACGCGCACCTGCGCCAGCGTCTGCTGGTGCTGCTGCCGCGACTGGCGGAAGGCCTTGCTGCGCTCCTGATAAGTGACGACACGGGAGCCGTCCTCGGCCGGCGGGCCCACCTTCATGGTGCCGGGCTCAATCTCGGTTTCCGCCTGCTGGAACTCCGGGAAATGGCTGCGGGCCAACTCCTCACTGATGGCGGCCGGCGTGGTGTTCTGCTGGGTATAGAAACGCTCCACCGTCGGGGCAAAATGGCGACTGGCATCAAAGGGCGCGGCTTTCAGGTCTTCGTAGTACGCCTCCAGCACCGACTGCGCCTGGCTCCGCACGGCACTTTCGTCGACGGGAGCCGGGGTAGCGGCCGGGGCGGCCGCGGGAGCAGGAGTTACAGCCGCGGAGTCGACCGAGGGGGCCGCTGCCGGGGGAAGGGCAGGCTGGACGCGTACGGTTTCGGGCGCCGGGGCTACGGGCAGGTCAATCTGCTCGCCCTGCGGGCCGGTTTCGGGCGTTACCATCAGGCTGTCGTCGGCGGTGCGGGTTTTACTCGACAGGTGCTCCGACTCACGGTTGCCCAGGGCCAGATACAGCACCAGACTCAGCAGCAGCAGGATTCCGCCGATGATGAGCACCAGGCTGAGCGGGCTGCGGGCGGGGGCTTCTTCCACCTCTACTTCCTCATCCAGGGGCTCCTCCGACGGGCCTACCGGAGCCACCGGGGGCATGGGAGGCACCGGCGGCGCAGAAGTTGTGCGGAAAGTGGGCTCCACCGGAACCGGCCGGCTGTTGTTGCTGAAGCCTGTTGGGGGCGGGGTCACGGGCGGTATCGTCCCGCTGCCGGTTTCGGTTGCAGCCGGCGTCGGCTTCTCCCTTTCTGGAAAGAATTCAACCACCGAAGGCCCGAAAGGACCATCGACCGGCACCGTTTCGGCCAAATGCTCACTCGGAGGAGCAGCCGGCGGAGGTGGGGGCGGCGTTGGAATGGGCGTTGGCAGCGGCGGGGGCGGCGGCGGCACAGGCGCCGGGGGCGTTATGGGCGCCGGAGGGGAAACCGGTGCCGGGGGGACAACTGGAGCTGCCCCGGCGGGAGCGTCCCCGAAAAGCAGCTTGCGCTTCAGCGTTTCAAACTCGGCGGGCGTAATCGTGCCGGCGTCCAGCCACTCTTTCAGCTGGCGAAGGGTATCAAGTGGGGAGGGGTCTTTTTCCATTCCGGTGGTTTGTACTACACGCCGCGTAACCGCGGAGCGCCCCTATTTACGGTCAAGTGCGGTCAGCCGGTCACGCCGCTGCTGCAAACGCAGCTTGTGCAGCTCCATCAGCCGGGCATTATTGATCAGCTTTACCGAGTCCTCGCGGACCTTGAGCATGTTGTCGACGTTCTGCTTTTTGAGGGCCTCGATGCGGGCGAGGTTGCTGGCCGTGCTGGCTTTGAGGGCTCCGGTTTCCTTTTCGAGCCGCTCTCTTTCCTTCTGGGTATCGGCTACCAGCTTGTCGGCGGCTTCGATCTGCTCCCGGTAGGCTTTCAGGCGGGCAGCGGCGGCAAAGCTCTGCACCATGGAGCGCAGGGCGGCGTACTCCTTGGGCGTTTTGTCTTCGCTGAAAAAGGAGTCGGGGCCGTAGCTGCCGAACACGCTCAACTCCGAAACCGAGTCGGAAGGCGAGCTGACGGTGGAATACAGGTCGAGCAGGCGGCCGGAAATGGCATTGGCCGGCGTCTGCTTGGCTACCTGCACGTCCTTTTTGCCGACGCCCATCACGCCCCCGCCCTTGAGCTTGATGTTGTAGTTGTCCTTCAGCCAGTCGGCCCAGAAGTTCCGGGTCCAGTCGGCGGTGCCCTCCACCTGCACTTTCAGAACCTCGCGCTCCTGGCGCTCATAGTTGTAGCTGCCGGCCCGCACGTCGTACAGCTGGGCCGAAGCGCGGGGACCCACCGCCAGAAACAGGGTAAACAAAAACAGAACGGGGTAAAGTCTTTTCATATAAAACGGTTGAGAAGAAAACAGGAATGGGCGGCCTTAAAGATCGTGACGCTGGAAGGCTGCGTGCAGGTCGGCGGCCATTGCCTGGAAGCGGGCCAGGGCCGCGGCCAGAAACGCTTCGTCGAGCAGGTCGCGCACGTCGGCCTCACTGGTCACGTCCATCTCACTGACTTTGTAGGTCTGTTCGAACGGGCCTTTTTCCAGCTTGATGAGGTATTTACCATTCCAGGAAAACAAAGTGATTTTAGCTTCCGGATGCGGAATATCGGCTAGTTGACGCATAAAAGCGGGCGGGGTCGGGCAGCGAAAAAGCGAATATAGGCAGCCCCGGGCCAACATCCGCAGCTCAACGCTAGAAACAGCCGGCTCCGGCCCGCGTATACAGCTGAGCAATAACGCACTACTGTTTCACCTTAACGCACCATCACCATGCCTCAGGGAGATAAATCCGCCTACACCGACAAGCAGAAGCGGCAGGCCGAGCACATTGAAGAAGGCTACGAAAAGCGCGGCGTCCCGGAAGAAGAAGCCGAGCGCCGGGCCTGGGCTACCGTCAATAAAAACGATGGCGGCGGCAAGAAAAGCGGTTCCGGCCGGAAGAAGGAGGATAAATAGCTGCCAGCTGTAAGCCTCAAGCTGCAAGCTTTTTGCCGTTTTGCCATCTTGAGCATTCTGCGTCCCAAGCATCGAACCAGGACCTGTCTCTACTTTGCTTGGCGGCCTACTATGCAAAGCAAAAGCCCCTTTCCATTGCGTGGAAAGGGGCTTTTGCTGATTTATGAAGGCTTCTTGCTTATCGGTGGCAAGTCCTTCGGCTTTGCTTCAGGACGACAGAACGATTTAATAACATCCGCCAAAAATGCTTGCAGCTCCATCTAAGCTACTGTCTGCAGGATAACCCAGAGCGAAACGGCGGAAATCAGCGTCCAGAGCAGCACGCCCTGGGCAAAGGGGCGGATGCCGACGGAGCGCAGCACCTTGGCCGACAGGCCGGCACCAATCAGAAACAACGTCAGCGTAAGGCCCAGCTTGGCGGCTTTGACCACGACAGGGGCAATGGGCGCCAGCGCGGCCACGTAGGTGTTCAAGAGCATGGCGCCGATAAAGCCCAGGATAAAGTAGGGCCACTTGATTTTCGCGCCGGGGGTCTTAAACAAAAGGGCGGTGCCGAGCGACACCGGGATAATCCACAGGGCCCGGGCCAGCTTTACGGTAGTGGCGACCTGCAGAGCTTCGGTACCGTAGTGCTCGGCGGCGCCTACCACCGAGCTGGTATCGTGGATGGCAATGGCGGCCCACAGCCCGAACTGGTTCTGGCTCATGTGCAGCAGGTGCCCCACCGACGGAAACAGAAACAGCGCTACCGAGTTCAGGATAAACACCGTGCCCAGGGCCACCGACAGCTGCGACTCCTCGGCTTTGATGACCGGCCCGACGGCGGCAATAGCGCTGCCCCCGCAGATGGCCGTGCCGCAGGAAATAAGGTGGGACGTCTTGCGGTCGATGCCCAGCCAGCGGCCTACCAGAAAGCCCAGCACCAGCGTGCCGAAGATGGAAGCCACCGTGAACAGGATGCCCTGCCGGCCCGCAGCCAGCGCGGCGTGGGTGTTCATACCAAAGCCCAGCCCGACCACCGACCACTGCAGCAGCTTCCCCGTGTAGCGCCGGCTCTGGGCGAGAACCGGGTTGCCGACGAGCAGGGCGACCATCAGCCCCAGCACCAGCGCCAGCGGTGGGGAGCCCAGCGGGGAAAGGCATATCAGGGCGCCCAGGCCGAAAATCAGCTGCTGGGGTGTGACTTGGACGCCTAATAGCGGGAATGGCTGGTTCAGCCAGGCGGCAAAGGCACCAGCATCGGGGGGCGAAACCGACGGGCGAGGGTGGGTAGCTTTCATGCAGGGCGGGATGGGACCCTAAAAGTACGATGACCGTCTCCCGTTCGATAATCAAAAATGATTATCAGCAATTACCTCAGGTTATACTATCAAACCGCTGGTGGGCAAATACCAGCAGGCGTTGCGCCGCCACCGACAGCGGCTCGCCCTGCACCCAGACGGCTTCGAGCTTCCGGCTAAGGTGCAGGCCCTGCACTGGCACAATCTCCAGCTGCCCCGCCTCCACTTCCTTGCTTAGGGCCCGGCGCGAAACGAACCCCAGGCAGTTGGGTGCCGCTTCGAGGTAGGACTTAATGCCCTCCGTGTTGTCGAGGTACAGCGCCACGTTCAGGCTGCTGAGCTTGATCTGCTGGGCCCGCAGGGCGAATTCCAGCACTTCGAGCGTGCCCGAGCCCCGCTCCCGCAGCACCAGGGGCTGTTCGAGCACGGCCGCCAGGGGCACCGGCTCCGGAGGCGGGCCGGCCGGGGTAGCGCGACGCACTGCCACCAGCTCGTCGTGCAGGAGCAGCTCGTAGTGCAGGTCGCGGTTCTTCACCTGCCCTTCCACAAATCCCAGGTCGAGCTGCCCGCGCAGGAGGGCCTCGGCAATGTGCTCGGAGTTGCCGCTGCGCATCGTGAGCTCGATGCTGGGGTAGCGGGCCTGAAAGGCCGGCAGCAGCGGGGGCAGGATGTACTGGGCCAGGGTGGTGCTGGCCCCGAGCCGGAGCCGGCCCGCGGCCTGGTCGTGGAGGCTGTGCAGCTGGTCGGTAAGCTGCTGGTGCAGGTTTTCAACCTCGTCGGCGTGGGAAAGCAGCAGGCGGCCGGCCTCGGTGAGGCTGACGCGGTTACCGCGCCGCTCGAACAGGCGCTGCCCGTAGCTGCGCTCCAGCTCCCGGATGTGCTTGGTGACGGCGGGCTGGGTGATGAACAGCTCCTGCGCGGCCTTGGTAAAGCTCAGGTGCCGGGCAACCGACTGAAAAACGCGAAGGCGAAAATCGGGCATGGCTGCAAGGTAGTTGACCGTTGTTGGTTGTCAGTTGTCAGTTGTCAGTTGTCAGTTGTCAGTTGTCAGAACGATACGAACAACTAGCAACGGACAGCGAACAACTCACAACGAACTCTGCTTACCTTTCCCAGCCCAATTACTTTCCCACTTCCCTATGACAAAAACCGCACTACTGGCCCTATTGGCCGGTATTACTATTCCCGCTGCCGCGCAGCAGACCCTGACGCCCGAAAAGCTCTGGCAGCTGGGACGCCTGGGCGAAATGCAGGTGTCGCCGGACCGCAAGACGGTGGCGTTTACCGTGACGCGCTACGACCTGGCCGCCAACAAAGGCAACGCCGACATCTTCCTGGTGCCCGTGGCCGGCGGCGCCGTGAAGCAGCTGACCAGCACGCCTGGTAGTGAAAACACCCTGAACTGGCGCCCCGATGGCAAAAAGCTCACCTTTGTTTCGGGCGAAAGTGGCACCGACCAGCTCTACGAAATCAACCCCGACGGCTCGGGACGGCAGCAGATCAGCTCGTTTCCGGACGAGGGCCTGGCAAACCTGAAGATTGCGCCGTCCGGCAACTTCATCCTCTACACCCAGGACGTGAAGGTGGGCAAGGAAGTGAAGGACATCTACCCCGACCTGCCCAAAGCCGACGCCCGCATCATCGACGACCTCAACTACCGGCACTGGAACGTGTGGGACGATTACAAAGTCTCGCACGTATTCTTCCAGCCTTTCGCTGACGGCAAGCCTACCGCTACCGGCAAGGACGTTATGGCCGGGGAGAAGTTCGACTCGCCCCTGCAGCCCCTGGGCGGCTCCGAGCAGCTGGCCTTTGCCCCCGATGGGTACCGCCTGGCCTATACCTCGCGCAAGCTCACCGGCAAGGCCGAAGCCGCCAGCACCAACGCCGACATCTACCTCTACGACGTGCGCGCGGGCCAGACCCAGAACCTGTCGGAAGGCCTGATGGGCTACGACATCGAGCCCGTATTCTCGCCCGATGGCAGCAAAGTGGCCTGGCTGAGCATGGCGACGCCCGGCTTCGAGTCGGACCGCAACGGCATCATCGTGTACGACTTTAAAACCAAAAAGCGCGAAGACGTAACGAAGGGCTCAGAGCAGTCGGCCGGCAACCTGCGCTGGAGTGCCGATGGCAGGACCCTCTACTTCAACAGCACCATCATGGGCACCGAGCAGCTGTTCTCGGTGGCCAGCAAGGGCGGCAAAATACGCCAGATCACCCAGGGCCCGCAGAACTATAACGCGTTTGAGCTGGCCGGCAAGGATGTGGCCATTGCCAACAAAACCACCCAGGCCCAGCCCGCCGACCTGGTGCGCATCGACCTGAAAACCGGCCGCGAAACGCCCCTGACGAACATCAACCAGGAGCAGCTGGCCGGAGTAAAGATGGGCCGCACCGAAGCCCGGATGGTGAAAACCACCGACGGCAAGCAGATGCAGGTGTATGTGACCTACCCGCCTGACTTCGACGCGAGCAAGAAGTACCCCACCCTGCTTTACTGCCAGGGCGGGCCACAGAGCCCAATTACCCAAAGCTTCTCCTACCGCTGGAACTTCCAGCTGATGGCGGCCCAGGGCTACATCGTAGTGGCCCCGAACCGCCGCGGCCTGCCCGGCTTCGGCACCGAGTGGAACAACAGCATCTCGGGCGACTGGGGCGGGCAGCCCATCCGCGACTACCTCTCCGCCATCGACGCGGTAAGCCAGGAGCCCTACGTGGACAAGGACCGGCGCGGCTGCGTGGGCGCATCGTACGGCGGCTACAGCGTGTATTTCCTGGCTGGGCAGCACCAGGGCCGGTTCAAGACCTTTATTGCCCACGCCGGCCTGTATAACCTGACCAGCTGGTACCCGACCACCGAGGAAATGTTTTTCGCCAGCCACGACATCGGCGGCGCGCCCTGGGATGCTACTTTGCACAAAAGCTACACCGAGTTCAACCCCCAGCAGTTCGTAGGCAAGTGGGATACGCCCATGCTCGTGATTCACGGCGCCAAGGATTTCCGGGTGCCGGTGGAGCAGGGCATGGAGGCGTTTGGGACCCTGCAGCTGCGCAACATCCCGAGCCGCTTTCTGTACTTCCCCGAGGAAGGACACTGGATTCAGAAGCCCCAGAACGCGGTGCTCTGGAACCGCGTGTTCTTCGACTGGCTGGGCCGTACGCTGCAGCCCACCAAGTAAACCCAACTAAGCCAATGACCAGAAAAGACCTGTCCGGGCTCCCGGGCAGGTCTTTTCTCGTTATCGGCTGCTATTCCGGTTAGCCTGTCTTCCCTGGGTTATCGTTCCCGGCTCGGTACCGGCAGGCGGGCGGTAGTGGGTCAGGCAGGACGAAAAAGTCGGTGCTGAAAAATTTCTCAGCTGAAAAACCGGGCTATAGAATAACTAAACCTGTTTCCGAGCCCAGCCGGCCCAAGCTCCTCCATAACCAGAATAGCCGCTATCAGAACCGGACCGTATAAGCACTCATCAACTTAATTGCGCAAGCTGATGGATACTAACTTTTTTAACCCAATTCCGGACGACTTACCCCCAGCGGAAGCCGAAGCCCGCCGCAAGCGGCAAGGCCACGCTGAGTGGGGTATTGCCGTTGCCCGACTGGGTGGTACCCTGCCTGCACCAAAATTGCTAGCTGAATTGCAACGCTACATAGATGGAGAGTTAACCATTGCCCAAGTAGCCGGTGTAGTAGAACCACCTCAATCTCCGGCCATCATGGCCATCCAGAACCGCGAGAAACTTAGTAACGCGGCGTAACCCAACCAAAAGAAAAGCCCCGGTCAGCTGACCGGGGCTTTTTTATGCGCAATTGATGCTGGAGGCTAGGCCGCCAGCTGGTTGGCTGCGGGCCGGGACTTCTCCTTGATCTTGATAACACCGGCTTTATCCAGGGTCCAGATAACGGGATAGGTCGGGTCGAGCTCCCACCACTTGACGCCGAAGTTGACGCGCCGGGGCAGCTTATGGTGGTTGTTCTGGAACAGCTCCCCGCCGGTGAGAAAGTCGAAGAACAGCGAGTTACGCGACTTATCGTTGTTGTCGAAGTTCTGGTAGCCGTACTTGTGGCCGCTCCAGTTCACGATAGCGCCGTGCACGGCACCCATCGAGAAGTGAATCGGCAGCAACAGGTACTGCCACCAGGCCGTGGCAAAGGCCACGTAGAAGCCCACGTAGAAAGCCCCCCACCCGACCCGGGAGTACCACTTGTTGCCGAAAATCTCGAGGGCCGGCCACTCCGGGTAGTCGCCTTCGAAGCGGGTGGCTTCGGCCGAGCGGCCGAACAGCACATCCTGGTACACCCCGCGGGTTTTCCACATCATCGTGAAGGCATTGGACGAATAGTGCGGCGAATGCGGGTCCTTCTCAGTGTCGGAGTAGGCGTGGTGCATGCGGTGCAGCAGCGCGTAGCCCTTAGCCGACATAAACGAGGACCCCTGCCAGATATAGGTAAAGATGTAGAAGAACTTTTCCCAGAAGCCGTTCATGGTAAACATCTTGTGGGCCGAGTAGCGGTGCTGAAAAAAAGACTGCGTGAACAGCGACAGGTACCAGTGCGCCAGGAAAAAAGCAAGAACAGCCATATCGGATAAAGAAAATACAGGAAGGAAAGAAAACCTGGAACCGTCCCTCGGAGCGACTCGGGCGCTTCAGTTCGCAACTGCTCGTGAGACACTATAAATCGAAAGGTAGGGCATTAGTTCAGCTCGCTCGCTCCACCCGTAGCACCGAAAACGCGAAATTGGTCAGAAAAGGTGCTTTCCAGCCTCCCCTGCCTGCTTCTGGCCACCCGACTTAATACAGAATATCCTCGATGGGCAGCACCTTGCCGGGCACCTCGGTTTCGCCCAGCATTTCCCGCAGGTCGATTTCGATGGTCCGGCACAAAGCCGTCATCGGCACGTCGTTCATCTGGTTTTCAAACGGATTCTCGCTTGAGTGGCCCACTGCCTCGATGGTGTTGAACACCCAACTCGTCAATACCGAAAAGGGAACGGTAAGCCAGATCATGTAGGGACCCAGCTCGTTGAACTCGCGCAGCAGCCCCAGCGGCAGCATCAGCGCAAACAAACACACGAACACGAAGCTGTAAAAGGCAAACTGCCGCGGAAAGGGCGTGTTCTTGATTCGCTCGCAGCCGCCCTGCAGGTCAAACAGCTTTTCCAGCGTATTCATCATGTTTACGTGCTGAAAATCGTTGAGCAGGCCCCGCTCCTCGCGCAGAATGCGCAGCTCCCCGGCCTGCTTGCGTAGCAGATGCGCCGGGGGGTTGGCCCGCTGCCGCATAAAGTCCGACTCCTCGGGCAGAAGGAATGGCGCCACATCGGTATCCCAAAGCTCGGCCCGCTGCTGACGCAACTGCAGGCGCAACGCGTTGCACCAGGCAATGTGGCGGTACACCAGCCGGTGGTGCCGCTCGCTCAGCTCCAGGGCGGAAGCAGCGGGGCGGTGCCCGATCAGATCCGGTGCATCCACCCGGGAGGTGACGTACTCCAGGGCCTGAATCGTCCAGGTGCGGCTGGTGTTGACGATGCCGCCCCAAATCTGCCGCCCCTCCCAGAAACGGTCGTAAGAGCCGTTATTTTTAAAGCCGATGTAGAAGGCGACGGCCGTGCCCAGCGTAGCCACCGGCTGCCACGGAATTGCCAACTGGGTGAACCCGCTGACAAAAAGCCAGCAGATGGTGAGGTTATACAGCGTCAGGAACAGGACGCTGCGCCAGGCGCTGCGACAGATAATGCTCCAGCGGAGGTTTTGTCGGATGTACATAGGGCTAGGTAACCAGCAAGGCAGCCAGAAGTTGACTTTGGCAAAAGTCACCTTTTACGACAAAACGCCCGGCGCGTGGGCACCGGGCGTCGAAATGAGGGCCGAAAACAGGTTCGGCGGACCGTACAAGTATCTACTGCTTGAACCCCAGGCCAAGCACCGTCGGCAGGTCGGCCTGGGCGACGTAGGCTTCCACCACGTTTCCGGTCAGGCAGGTGCAGGCACTGCACACCTGGGCCGGCCCCGTTGACGCGGCCGTGACGCTGTACACCTGAACTCCTTTCTGCGTCAGGTAGGCTGAAGCTTTGCTGGCCAGCACCTGAGGGTCGCTGGCCTGGCCCCAGTGGTCGGCACACTGGGTCTGGGCGTAGGTCACCTTCACGGAGTCTTCCGCGGGGCAGACTTCTTCTTTTTCGCCGCAGAAGCAGCTGGTGGCGCCCAGGCCGAGCAGGCTGCTCAGCAGAAGCACGGATAGTCGGGTTGCTTTCATATCGTAAGTTTATTTAGGTACACAGTCAGGATACCCGTCGCGCCTAATACGTTGCAAGCAGTATTCACTATTTACATTTCTTCCACTTCAATACCCATCAGCTGCATAAGCTTACTGGCATTGAACTCCCGGCACAGCCCCGGCGTGAGGCGGTAGTCGAACCGGATTTCGTCGCCCTCAATGGTGCTGTTGAAGCTGTAGTTGGTTACGAAGCCGGGCAGCTCCTCGGCCAGGCCCGCCAGTTCCAGGTCGTGGGTGCTGATCAGGCCGCTGGCGGGGCGGCGGTGGAGCTGGTGCACCAGGGCCCGGGCCCCGCGGTGCCGGTCCCGGGAGTTGGTGCCCTTCAGGATTTCGTCGAGCAGGTAGAACACCGGTACACCCGTGGCCGTCAGCTCCAGCAGCAGGCGCAGGCGCTTGAGCTCGGCGTAGAACGACGATGTGCTTTCCGCCAGGTTGTCCTGGGTGCGCATGGCCGTGTACACCTGGGCCGGGCTCAGCCGCAGCTGCCGGGCTGCCACCACCGCCCCCGCCTGGGCCAGCACCATCGTCAGGCCCACCGTGCGCAGAAACGTGCTTTTGCCCGCCATATTCGACCCCGTCACCACACCGGTCTGGCCCGGGCCGCGGGTGCTGAAGTCGTTGGCAACCGGCCGGCTGCTGAAGATCAGCGGGTGGCGCAGCTCCTGGGCCGTAAACTCTAGCTTGTCCGGGCTGATTTCGGGCGTGGCAAAGCCGGGGTTGGCAAACTGAAACCCGGCCAGGCTCACCAATGCTTCCAGCTCGGCACCGGCTTCGAGCAATTCCGTGAGCTGCCCGGCCAGCCGCTTTTTCCAGTTTTCGAGCAGCCACATGCCCGCCAGGTCCCACAAAAGCAGGGCATTGCCCAGGCCGGCAACGGGCGGAATCTTATGAATCGAGAACAGGCCGGCAATGCGGGAAAGCTGGCCGATAAGCCGGGAAGCCGGGGTTCGGGCCGCGTGTAAGGTTGCGTGCAGCTGCTGCAGCCGCGGCGCCTGCCACTGCCGCTCTTCAAACAAGGCCACCTGGTCGCGGTAGGCGCGCAAAGCATCATAGATAGCGATGCTCTGGGCTACGTAGTCGGCCCGGGCCGCGCGATACGCGGCGTTGATAACACCCAGCACGGCCAGGGCAATGAGCATCGGCATCGAGCCCCGGCCCAGCAGCCACCACGCCACAGTTGCCAGGGCTACGGGTGGCAGCACGACCAGCGCCGCTTTCAGCCAGCCTTTACCGGCAAAGAAGTCGGGCTGCTGCAGCCACCGGGTAAACTGGCGCGGGTCGGCATCCTGTCGGGGAAAATGGCGGGCCCGGGCCTGCCACTGCTGCTGCCAGCTCAGATCGGGCGCGAGCTCGGCCACGGCAGTCTGGCGCTGCCGGATGACGTCGGCCGGGGCACCGGTCCGCAGCCAGTCGGCCAGCCAGTCCTGGCCGAGGCGGGAAGTGGCGCGGTTGAGCAGCTGATACAAGGAATGCGGCCCGAACACGTCGAGGTCGGCGGCATAGGGGTGCTGGGCGTCGAGGTAGCGCAGGCCCGGGTCAAAGGCGGTCAGCTGCCCGGTCAGGCGCTGCTGCTCTTCCTGGTTGAGCTGGGCCAGCAGGCGGGCATGCTCGCGCTGGTAGCCCACCCGGGTGTGCCAGCGCACCAAGGCCATAAATGCCAGATAGGCAACCCCGATAACGGCAAAGCCGGGCAGGGTATGGCCGCCGCTAAAGCACCAGTACCCGGCCACTGCCGCGCCCACAAACACGGCCAGCCGCACCGTGGCCACCATGCGGTGCCGGGTGGCAAACCGCTGCTCGTCGGCGGCGTGGGTTGCTTTGTTCTCAGCAAAGACCTGGGCGGGGTCAATGATTAAAGGCTGGAAATCGGGCACGGAGTAGAATTCGGGAATTGACAAAGTGGCGGCCTGCAGCCGGCGCGGCTACCATTCGCCAGGGCAGCAGGGCATTGGGATGAATAAGCCAGCTATTCCTGGATCTGATTGCCGGGTCTGTCCGGCTGGCAGCCCGCACGGGATTCCGGATGCAACCGAAGGCTTGTCCGGCTAGCTTATCAGCCCATTAGCCACCTATCACCGCGATGCACTTCAGCTCGATGGCAATGGGCGTGGGCAGGCAGTTGATTTCAACCGTGGTGCGGCAGGGCTGGTTGGTCTTGAAATACTCGGCGTAGAGGCGGTTATACACCGGGAAATCGTCCTTCATGTTGGTCAGAAACACGGTCACGTCCACGAGGTCTTCCCAGCGGGAGCCGGCTTCCTCGAGGATGTAGCGCACGTTCTGAAACACGGCGTGGCACTGGCTTTCGATGTCGTAGCGCAGGATGCGGCCGTGCTGGTCCAGCTCCACGCCGGGAATCTGCTTCTGCCCGCGCTGCCGGGGCCCAACGCCCGACAAAAACAGCAGGTTGCCCACCCGGCGGGCATGGGGGTAGAGGCCCACCGGTTCGGGGGCGCGGGAAGAGTTGAGCGGAGTGGAAGTTTCGTCAGCAGCCATAGGGTCAAAACTACCGGTTTTCCGGCTTACTATGCCGTTTATGAACCCGGCTCAGGCTGGTTCGGTTGTTGAAGAGCCGGTTTCCGGCCCGGCCCTGGGTCTTCGAACCGAAACCTGTAGCTTACTGCGTGCTTCGCGAAGCCGCCCTCCCTTTCCGCTACCCTACTCTTTTTGCTATGACCGCTACTTTCCGCCGCCTCACCCTGCTGCTGGCCCTGAGCATGAGCCTGCCTTCCGCCTTTGCCCAGCAAAAGCTCAAGGCTCCCAAGCAGGACAAAGATGAGATTTACGAAGCCGTGGCCAAGCCCGCCGTGCCCGTCGGGGGCGTGGAAGCCTACGGCAAGTACCTGGCCGACAACCAGCAGTATCCTACCGCTGCGCTGCGGGCGGGCAAGCAGGGCACCGTACCCGTCACCTTTGTAGTGGAGAAGAACGGGGGTATTTCCAACGTGGCCGTGGTTACCCCCGTGGACCCGGCCCTCGACGCCGAAGCCGTACGCCTGATTAAGGGCGGGCCCAAGTGGACCCCGGCCGAGCATAAGGGCGGCAAGGTGCGGCAGCGCGTTACGGTGCCCATCAGCTTCGAGATTCCCAAAGAGGCCGGCAGCACAGCTACGGCGGCCCCATCCGCTACCGGCGACGCCCCGGTTACCCAGACGGTGGCCCCCGACGAGCCGGCCCGCCCGGTAGGCGGCACCGACGCCTTTTTTGCGTGGATTCAGGACCATATGAAATACCCGCCCATGGCCAGGCAAAAGAAGATTGAGGGCCGGGTGACGATGGAGTTTATCGTGCAGAAAGACGGTTCCCTGACGGATATAAAAGCCCTGAACAAGCTCGGCGGGGGCTGCGAGGAAGAGGCCGTGCGCCTGATCAAGGCGGCGCCGAAGTGGACCCCGGCCCGCTACAAGGGCCAGCCGATGAAGCAAAAGATGGTGCTGCCGGTTTTGTTCCAGCTCTAGTCCTGCCTTTCGGGCTGCCCGCCTTCCTTTCCATTTCCTTTACCCGCCGCGTATGCGCTGCCTTCTTTCCTCTCCTCCACCCGCTTCTGCTGCGGCAGCTTCTTCTCCACCCATCATCTGGCGGCACCAGCAGCGCTTTCGCGAGGCTGCCCAGCTTAGTGCCAGTGGCATCTTCGACGCCCTTGACGACGACCTGCGCCCCAACGTGCTGCTGCTCGGAATTCCCAGCGCGGAAAGCATGAAGCAGGGTGCCCGGCCCGCCTGCCTGGAACCCGCCGACTGCTCGCTCGACCTGAGCCGGTTTGCCGACGTGCTGGCCCGGGGCAAGTTCCTGCAGGCTACGGAGCCCTGGCCGCAGGCCGACCGCGACCAGCTGTCGGAGGACATGGCCCGGCGGCGCATGCAGGGCATCGGGCTGAACCGCGCGGTCCAGGAAGTGCTGGACGAGCTGGATCTGGCGGGCAGCAAGTATCAGTCGTATGCCGGCCGGCCGGTGCTGATTGGCGACTACCACGTAATCACGATTCTGCAGCTGTACCGCAAGGCACAGAACAGCCATGCCGCGCTGCGGCCCAACCGGTTTTATACCAATGGCCGGCCCCTGGCCCACTCCCTGCTGATGGCCGCCGTGCTGCGCTTTCACGAGGAGTGCCTCAAGTCCCTGACGGAGCCGGAGCCCGGCTCGGGCATGCTCGTGCGCCCCCGCGACACCGATGAGATTATCCGGGCGGCCGGCAAGCTGCTGATGGACACGCCGGCCCAGGACCTGGGAGTGGACCCCGCTACTGCCAAGCTGTTCAATACTTGCAACACGATTTCCTCCCTCCGCTACGAAGGCGCCGAGGGCGTGGGCAAGCTGCTGCTGGCAAAGCGCTACCATCCCAACCTGGAGGAGGTCTTCGCCCTTACCTGCCCCACTCCGCTCACTGATTACCGGGCCGTGCGCAAGCTGCTTGAAATGACCACGGCCGACATCAGTCTGCTGGCCGATGGCGAAAACGTGTACGCGCTGGGCCGGCAGGTAGGGCAGTACGATGCCAGCCGGGAGGACCTGTTCGTGGTAAACTTCGTGACCCACTATGCCTGGGACTTCCAGCACGACGGCAAGGTGCTGATGCGGGCCGGCTACGGTCAGCCCAGCCTGCCCCGTACCCGTCTGCACAAAGCCAGCTTCCGCCGCGACCTGCGCCGCACCTTCGACCTGACCAACTCTGAGAAAGTAGAGCGGCTCTGGGACGTGGTGCTGGAAGCCAGCAAGCAGAAGCACGGCACCCTGGTCGTGGTTACCACCGAGGCCCTGGCCGAAGCTGACCGGCTTAAGCTCCAGTGCACGCTTATTGAGCCCGTACCGCTCACGCCGCTTATCACCCGCCTGGTTACGTCCATCGACGGGGCCGTGCTGATTGATCCGGAATCCTACTGCTACTCCATTGGCGTTATTCTGGACGGCAAAGCCTCCGGCAGGGGGACCAGCACCCGCGGGGCCCGCTACAACTCGGCTATTCGTTACGTGGAAAGCAGCCCTTACCCCTGCATGGCCATTGTGGTAAGCGAAGACGGAATGGTTGATGTCATCACCAAAGACCGCCTGCCGGAAGTGAATTGAGCTACAAGCTTTAAGCTACAAGCCGCAAGCTTTTTCGTTGTCATTCTTCATCCTGAGTGGCGCGAAGTAGAGTAAGGAA
This sequence comes from Hymenobacter translucens, assembly GCF_020685205.1. Taxonomy (GTDB): domain Bacteria; phylum Bacteroidota; class Bacteroidia; order Cytophagales; family Hymenobacteraceae; genus Hymenobacter; species Hymenobacter translucens. Next base: position 159,450 of record NZ_JAJERB010000009.1, on the reverse strand, counting down.
CCTAGCTCTGATGTGGCAGAAAGCCTTAGTAGATGAGAAAAGCCCTTTGCCGTTGTTGGCTAAGTGCTTTTGCTTTGCCTTGTAAGCTTACTGCCTGAACCGAGGCAGGTCCTTCGGCTGCGCCGTACGTCAGATGAAGGACGACCAAAAGAGCTTGTGACTTGAAGCTTGGAGATTGCGGCTTTAAACCTTCGCCCGGAACGACCAGGTGATGCGGAAGATGGCGACGGTGTCACCGGCTTCGTCGCGGCCGGTGCTGGTGCAGACCACGGTGCGGCCTTCGCCGCTGGCCCGGCTTTCGGCAATGGCCTGCCCGATGGCGCCGCCGTCGGGGCTGGTAAAGGCAATCAGGCCCACCGCCTTCTTGGTAAACTCTGCTTCCAAGCCCACTACCAGCATCGAAACCCGCCCCTGGCCCTGGATGTGCATCATAGCCAGCACGCCACTGGCCATTTCGGCCGCCATGCTCAGGCAGGCGAAGTAGATACTTTTGAACGGATTTTTGGTCAGGTACTTGAACGGCACCGTCACCGTGGCCTGCTCGGGCGTGATGCTGCGGATGCGCAGCCCGGCCAGGTACGCCATGGGCAGGCTGCTGAGCATAAAGGCCCGGAGCTTGAGCGGATTGGAGATGGTGCGCCGGAAGGCCGCAGCCTGGGGCGTATCGATGGAAGCCGGAGAAGTCATGGCAGGGGCAGAAAGCAGGTACGTCAGGTGCAAGAAACCAAAATGCCGGCTCTTCGCCCCGGATAGAGCGAAGAGCCGGCATTAAGAGCTGCGTTAAGTTGCTGATTGTTGGATGTTAGTTGCTAGAACGATACTGACAACGGACAACTACTATCTGACAACTAATCCTAGCCTTTCTTCTCCAGTACCAGCACCACCTTGTTGAAGTTGGCGGCGGCGTTTACCACGTTGCGGAAAACCTCAAAATCCTTTTTGGGCCACCGGATCTGGTCGTAGTGCTCCTGAATGTTGATCGTCAGCGTCTGCCCCTTCTGCTCGTAGCTGGAGCGGAAAAGAAATAGGGGAGCCGCCGCCTCGCCGCCGGCCTTCACGTCGTAGTTAAGGTCCTGCAGGTTGCGGACGCTGTAGCCCGCCGGCAGCTCGATGGAAATGGAGCGGTTGTAGCGGCGGTTGAAGTCGTTTTCCACGTCGTTCTGCCGCTCCTCGGTCTGGTACAGCTCCGACTGCGGCCCTAGCAGCGTGCCTACCTTGAACAGGTACTTCGGGCCGGCCTTGTCGAGCAGGGCGCTGGACTCCACGCTGGCATCAATGATAAAGGGCTTGGCCAGCGGACTCAGGCCCCGCTCCCCATTGGTCACCGTCAGGCTTTTGAACGTGGCATCCGGGACGCTGCTTTTCACCAGGCTCTGCATGGCCTCGGTGCGCTTGTCTTCCGGGATAAAGGAATAGTACGGCTGAATTACCTGGGCCTGGTAGCCGCCCAGCACCTGCCGCACGTCGACTAAGGTTTTGTCGAGAGCCGGCGAGAAGCGAACTTTGATGTCGAGGTCGTGCGGGCTCTGGGCGGCGTTCAGGGTCGGGATTTCGCGCACGGTGCCTACGGCCGAGGACGTGGAGCCCAGCTGCACGCGTTTGATAAACAACCCCTGGTTGGCCGTCCAGCCCGGGGGCACCATGCCGTAGCGGTAGTCGGGGCGCGACGGGGCCATCAGCTGTTTGGTAGCCGGGAAGTAGAAGGCGTAGTTTTCGAGGTAGTCCCAGGAGTCGAAGTCCTTATCGAAAGGCACTTCGCTGCGGTCGGAGGTGACGACCAGCTCGTGGTCGATGTTGAGCTTGCGCAGCAGCGCGGCGGTGAGGCGGGTAAAGCCCAGCTCCGAGGCGTTGTGCGAGGAAATAACCTTGGCCAAGTCCGGGGAGCCGTTCTCGTCGAGATTGAAGTTTGACTTCACGTAGTCTTCCACGGCTGGCACCTGGGTGGCCACGTCGCCCGCGGCGGGCAGCTTGATCTGCTTGACCAGCTTATCCAGGGCCTTGGTTTCGTCTTTCGACAGGTCGTAGATGGCGCCGTACAGGTACTGGCTGGCATCCGACCAGGTGAACAGGCGGGTGCGGCCCCGGGCGGCGCTGTAGGCGAGCTTGTACTCGATGCGCATCCGCTCGGCCTTTTCGTTGGAGAAGCCTTCTTCGCGGGCGGCCGGCACCTGGGCCAGCGCGGCGCGGATGATGCGCTTACCGGCCACTACGGTGTCGCGCGAGGCGGCAGGACCGTGGTACACGCGGGTATCGAACGTGAGGTTCTCGGGCGTAATCAACTCAAACAACACGTTGCGCGCGGGTACGTCGGTCTGCAGGTATTCCCGGCCGAAGTAGCTGGGGTCCCGGTCGCGGGTGTAGAGGTACTCGATTTCGCTGCCCTTCTCCACGCCTTCCACGGCAAAGATCTTGAAGCCCCGGCCGCCGTCGTTGTCCTTCAGCTCCTTCATGTTGCTTTCCGTCACCTCCACCACTTCGCCCTTGGGGCTGATGGTGCGGGCCTTCACCGAGATGATGCGGGTGTCGCCGGGCACGGGCACGTAGATGCGGTTGTAGCGCTCAATGCCGTCGGCACTGTTCACCCGCACGATGCGGTGGTCGGTGGAGAACAGCCGCATTTCCTTCTGATTGGGGTCGAACAGGTACTCCTGCACCGACATATCCTTGAGTACCACGGCCGGCAGCTTGGCATCGGCATCGGAGATAGGCAGCTGCTTGCGGCGGGCTTCCCAGGTATAGTCGGCGTAGCGCAAAGCGGCGGGCATGCGCTGGGCCAGGCCGGCGGCCGAGGTACCGAGCAGCAGCGTCAGCAGCAGGCCCGGCCGGAAAATCAGATTCATCGGAAAGAAGGATATCAGGTAAAGGAATAATAAAGACGTTACGCTTTGCGGCGCTTCAGAATCAGCACGTCGCGGTAGGCTACCCCCAGCTTTTCGACCACGGCGTTCCACTGGGCAAACTGGGCGGGCTGGAGCAGCAGGTAGTTCACATACAGCTCTTTCTCCTGCACAATCTTGTTGCCCTGGCGGGTATATTTGATGTTGAAGCCGAAGACCGGGTCCTGCACCTGGGTGCTGACGGGAAGGTACTCCACGTCGTAGCCCTCCGGAATCTCGAACTCGGTGCGGGTCTTGTCGACGTGGTTGTACTCGTTGTAGCGGGCCAGGCGGCGCTTTTCGCGGTCGATGATATCGTTGGCGTAGGGCCGCTCCAGGTTCAGGTTCACGTAAATCTCGTCGTCGACCTTCTGCACGTAGTCCTGGAGGCGGTATTCGTAGTCGATGGTCAGGGGCTGGTCGCGGGCATTCACGTTCTGCACCGAGTAGCTGTCCACGAAGAACTTGTTGTTGCCCCGCTCCAGGTAGGCTTTAATGTACTTGGACTCCTCGGTTTTGTCGAGCCCGTCAAAGGCGTAGGCCTGGCGGATCTTAGGGTAGCCGGCCAGGGAAACCCGGCCCTTGCCTTTGAGCCCGAGGCCGTCGAGGCGCAGCACCGATACGTCGGTAATCTGGTTTTTCTCCTGCCCCATCACCGGCACGCTCACCACCTTGCAGTTCTTGCCGTCGATGGACATCAACGCTTCCTTGCCCTGAATCATGGACGAAGGCATGCCGAAGGGCGTGTGGTTGCTGGTGGCGTCGAGAAACACGTACTGGCCGGGCGTGGGCTCGTAGGTCGCAATCATGTGGTTGTCGACGCCGGGCGTGGCCAGCTCCGAATACTTGTACGGCAGGTCGCGGGTGCCAATCCAGGTCAGGTACGACTTCACGCCGGCCATGCGCAGCATCTGGTGGGTGATGTTGGCCATGTCCTTGCAGTCGCCGTAGCGCTGGGCGTACACCTTGCCCGCGTCGCTCGGCACGAAACCGCGCAGGCCGTTCTCGAAGGCCACGTAGCGCACGTTGTCCTGCACCCAGTAGAACACTTTCTTCACCCGCTCCTCCTCGGTTTTGGTGCCCACCACGAGCGAGTCCACGATGCGCTTCAGCTCGGGGCTTTCCTTTTTGTCGAGGTTGGCGATAAAGCCGGAGTATAGGTTGTAGAGCTCGGGCACGCCCGACAGCATCCGGCGGGTCTGCCCGCCCACGGTGGCTTCTTCCACGAAGTAAACCAGGTGGGGCAGGTAGTAGTCGGCCTCGGGCGCATCGTCGTCGCGGGGGGCGCTGGGCAGGTTTTCGGCCGTCCAGCGGTAAATCACGTTCGAGCCTTTCTCGGTTTTGGTGAAAGCCACCTTCACGTTGTCGCTCTGAAACATCTTGTAGTTGATGCGGACCGTGCGCGGAGCCGTGATGGTGAGCTCGGCGTGGCGCATGGGCACGTAGGAACCCAGGCGGAACGGCATCAGAAAGCGGGCATCGGGATGGCGCACAGTGTAGTCCGTGATGGTGCGCACGCCGGGCGCGACGCCCGGAAAGCTGAATACCCGGGAGCGGGTATCGTCGAAGAAGATACCCGGCCGCGTCTCAAACTTGTCCTTGAAGTCGGTGACCTTAATCGTCTTGTAGGAATTGCCGGCGGGCACCATCGAGCGGGCCTCCAGCTTCTGCAGCCGGTTGAAATGGGAGCTGTACACCCGGTCGGCCGCGTACATGGCCGACTGCGCGTCGAGGTGCAGCATGTCGTAGTGGTGCCTGGCCAGCACCTGCACCGAGTCGCCCTTCACCTCCACGGTGATGTCGTGGCGGTAGTCGAGGTACATGGCCTTTTCGCCGGGATACTGCTTTTGCATCTCGGCCAGCAGCTGCTGGGGCTCCTGGGCCCGGACTGGTCCGGCCAACACAACGCCCAGCAGCAGAAGCAGCCCGGCAACCGGGCCGCGGGATAGTAAGTTATTTGCCATCATACACAAACGCGTTCCAGTAAGTATTCGTCTTCAAGGGCTTACCCTGTGCATCGTAATACACCGCGGGTCCGCTTCGTTCCCCGGCGCGGTACGTTTCTTCGCGCTCCAGCGTGCCGTCGGCGCGGTAGTAGCGGCAGCGCCCGTGCCGCTCGTCGTGCAGGTAGTTTTCCTCTTCCTGGGGCTTGCCGTTGGGATAATAGGTGAAGTAGGGTCCGGATATGACGCCCGCTACGTTGGTGCCGCGGCGGTACACCTGCCCGGTACTGTAGTAGTAGGTGCGGGTCTTGTCGAAGTAGCCGTTCACGTACACCTCTTCCAGGGCGGGCTTGCCGTTGGCGAAGAGCGTTTTCACCGTGCCGCTCCAGTTGCGCAGGATCTGCTGCTCCCCGGCGGGCTTGCCGTCGGCGCCGGGGCCCCGGTAGCTGACCACCATGCCCTTCCGGTAGGTTTTTTCCACCAGCAGCTCGCCCAGCATGTTGTAGAGCAGCGTTATCCCGTCGAGCTCATCGTCCTGGTAGCTGCGCACCGACTCTACCTTGCCGTTCTCGAAGTATTCCGTCCAGTTTCCTTCGCGGCTGCCGTTGCGGTAGGAACCCCGCGTGCTCAGCGCGCCGGAGGGGTAGTAAAACTTCCATTCCCCGTCGGGGCGCCCGTCGCGGTACTGCCCTTCCGAGCTCATTTTCCCCGACACCGGATTCCAGGATTTAAACGGCCCGCTGCGCTGGCCCCGGACCTGCTCGAAGGCAATTTCGGGTTTGCCCCCGGGCGTGTACCAGGTGCTGGCTCCCTGCTCTTCGTAGCAGCTCATGGCAGCCCGAAACAGGGGCTTGCCGTTCGGGTAAACAAGGGTGTATTCTTTGGTGGCGGGGCCCAGGTCGACTTTGCTCAGCACTTTGCCGGTAGAGTCGTAGGTGGTGATGCCGAGAATACGGCCGTAGTTGTAGAGCCGCTCCTGGCTGAGCTTGCCAGTGGGCGTGAAGCTACGGGCGAGGCCGTTGAGCTCTCCCTGCTGGTAGTCGTACTCCTCGCTCAGGCGGCCGTCGGCGTAGTAGTCGTGCCACTGTCCCTGGCGCACGCCCTTCTGGAAAAAGCCGGTCTGGCGCAGCTGCCCGTCGAGGCGGAAGGCCTCGTAGTAGCCGTTCTGCTGGTCGTCGGCATACTGCTCCCGCGACTGAAGCTTGCCGGTCGGCCAGTACTGCTCCACGGCTCCCTGCTGGGTACCGTCCACGAAGTGGCGTACCGTTTCGGGGGTACCGCCGGGGTACGTCCAGCGCCATTCCCCGTCCATCTTGCCGTTCACGTAGGTTCCGCTGGACCGGGTCGTGCCATCGGGGCGCAGACCCTGCACGGCCGTCCTGCCCTTTTTGGCTACGGCCGTCGAGCTGATCTTCTTGCCGGCTTTATCGAGGTAAGTAATGTTCAGGACCCGGCCCTGGTCGTAGGTGAGCTCCATGTACAGCTTCCCGTCCTCGTCGTAGTCGCGGTAAGTGCCGGTCAGCTCGCCGGTGGCGTCGTAGGTTTTCTCGGCGCTCAGCTTGCCGGTGCGGTAGTAATCCTTCCAGGGGCCGGTACGCTTACCGTGGCTGTAGGTGCCGGTCTGGAGCAACTGGCCGTTTTCGGCGTAGTCGTCCCACTGCCCGTCGAGTTCACCCTTGTCGTGGCTGCCTTTGCGGCTGACCTTGCCGCCGGGGAAATTCTCCACGAAGGGGCCGTGCTTGAGCCCGTCGGCGTAGTGGTACTGCGACTCCACGGTGCCATCGGGGAAAAAGTCGGTGCCGACGCCGTCTTTCTTGTCGGCTTTCATCGACACCTGGCTTTGCTTCTTGCCGTCGGTGTAGTAGAGCGACAGTTCGCCCTCCACCATATCGTCTTTAAATGGCCGTATTTCGCGGAGCAGGCCGCAGTAGAAGTACAGCTTTACCGGGCCGTTGGCTTTGCCGTCCTGGTAAGTGGCTTCGATGGAGATGGCGCCGTTGTCGTGGTATTCCTTGTAGGGGCCTTCGAGCTTGCCGTCGGAGTTGAAGGTCTGCTCTTTTTCCAGGGTGCCGTTGGTGTGGTAGCTGCGCCACATGCCCTGGCGCTGATTCAGGCCGGAAAACGTGCCTTCCGAAGTCACCGCGCCGTCGGAGTTCACAAAATACCAGGGACCTTCGAGTCGGGTTTCCTTCTCACTGCTTTCGCCCTCGCCCAGCCCGTTCAGCTGACCTTCGTCGTTAAACCAGGCCTTGACCAGCGTGGTCTTGCCGCCACGCACCACGGGCTGCTTCTCGCGCAGGGTCAGCAGGGCCTCCGCCACCGCGTCGCCCATCTTGCTGACCAGCTTTTTGTTGCCTTTCACCCATTTCGCGGCCTTCTCGTCCTGAGCCGAGCTCAGGGCCAGGTAGGTAAAAGCAGTCAGGTTGTCGTCGCGGCGCAGGGCTTCCACCATCGGCCCGTAGGCCCGCAGCCAGAAGTCGGACTCCGGAGCACCGGTCGGGAATTTTTCGACCAGCAGCTGGGCCTGCTTTACCACGTTGGCGTCGAACTTCACCTTCGAGGTGTAGTCTTTGCGCAGGGCAATCTTTGAGTTGATGAGCAGGTCCAGCTCACTAAACACTTCGTTCGGCGTGACGGGCTTGAGCTTTTCCTTTTCTTCAATCACCAGCGAGTTGGAGGACAGCTGCTCGGCCATCACCAGCTGGTTGCGGCTGCGCCCACTGTTGGGCTCGATGGCCAGAAACGTGAGCAGGCTGATCAGCGCGTGCGACGTCTGCCCCTGCCGCATGGCCAGGGAACCCAGCATCAGGTGGGTGCCGGCGTGGGTGGGCTTCAGCTCCAGGCTGCGCTGCAGGCTGGCCTGGGCTTCGAGGGTGCGGTCGGCCCGGCTGAGTGTCACGCCCTGGTTAAACCACAGCGACTGGCTGTACGGAAAACGCTTCAGCGCCTCGGCGTACACCTTCAGGGCCTGCTCGGCATTGCCCAGCTCGTCGTAGGCCGAGGCCTGCACGTTGTAAACCTGGGGGTCGTAGTTTTTCAACGCAATGGCCTGCTGGGTGGCGGCAATGGCCTCCTTGTACTGCTTGGCTTCGAGGTACGACAGCCCCAGCTCCCCCTGGATGCGGGCGTAGCTGGTGTCGCCGGGCGTTACGGTGCGGTAGCGGGCAATAGCGGCGGCATACTCGCCCTTGTCGTGCAGCTCCACCCCTTCTTTCAGCACTTGGCCCGAGTTAACCAGTCTGGGTAGCGTTGAGGTCGAGGTCTGACAAAAGGCTCCGTGACCGGAGGCTACCAGCAGGATGAGCAGGCTGCCGTGCGTAAGAATCCGCATTATGCTTGGTATCAATTACTAAGTAGAAACTCCTGATTTGCACACCCCGCGGGGTGATGCGCAAAAGGATAGTTCTACAATAATAAGCATTTCCACTCCCCGGCGGAATAGTGCAGAGCGCCCGAAACAAATTAATATCAGCCGGCAGCCTTTACCTGGGCGCCGTACCGGAGGCGGGTTTGCGGCCCCGCCGCCCGGAGCTCTTTGCCGGCTTCGGGTCCGGGGCCGGGTAAATGGTCAGCTCGTTGTAGGTAGAAACCGGATCAAGCTCCCGACGGAAGTCCAGGGCCGGCAGTACGCCGACGACCAGCTCGGCGGTGGTGTAGATGATGTTGCCGTCGAGCAGGTGCCCACCCAGGGTGCGGCCCGTAGAGTCGGCAATGGCCAGATGCAGGTGGTTGCCGTTTACCGAGAGCGTCCCTACCAACGACACAATCTCGAAGTGCCCGCGGTACACGCTCGGGCCGCTCTGGTTGGCCAGGCGCAGCGAGGCCGTGGTCAGGCTGCCCACGCCGGTCACGATGGTACCAGCTTTGATCTGCTGCTGCTGCACCAGCTTCTGCAACTCCTGGCGCAGGTCCTGGCCAGGGCCCAGACGCACGGCGTAGGTGAGCATGGGCGACGAGGCAAGAGGCGCGGCCGCGCCGGTTGGGGTAGCCATGAGGTTGCTTTGCGCGGCGCTGCCAGTAGCTGCTAACAGCCCCAGAGCCAGTAGAAAGAAGATTCGCACGAAAAAAAGTTAGACCGAAAGGTAACCTGCCTGCCGCACAGTCGTACAAGCCGCCAGAATCTGCAGCTGTCCAGCTGCGCATGCCCTTCTCTGCTCACCTATTGCCACAATTGAAAAAAGCCGGTTGCAGCCGGCTTTTTTTATGGGCTATTGGCCCGAAAACGGATCTGGGCTTAGCGGTTGAAGCTGACGTTGCCGCTGTGCACCTTGATGTTCACGTTGCTGGTCGTCCGTCCCGGCAGGGCCCCGAACTGTCCCTGCACGTCGCTGGAAGAGGCGCTGCTTTCCTCCGACTGCACCTTTACCAGCCGCTTATCCACGAGCAGCTTGCCGTTCTGGGTGTTCACGTCAAAGCTGAAGCCGGCATTGTCGGGAAAGTTGAGCAGAATGGTGCTGTAGCCACCGTCCAGGTTGATGCTGCGGAAGTTGCTGGACGTATTACGCACTTCAAAGGCGGGGCAATACTGGAGCTTCATGTCGAGTTGCCCGCTCAGCTTGTCGATGCTGAACTTGGAGTAGCCCGAGGAGCCGCGTAGGCTGCGCACCGTGCCCAGGGCTACGTCGCCGTACTTGCTGTGCACGGTCAGGTCCTGCACGTTGCCCATATCGATGGCGGAGTAGTTGTTGCGCAGGTCCACGGTCTGCCCGGCGTCAAGGCGAAGCTTGGAGTACGAGGCGTCGAGGCTGGCCTGACGGGCGTAGGCTACCGTAGCCTGCCCGTTGCCGATCCGAACCAGGTTTTTAGGCCCGTCGAGGCGGCCGGTACGCAGGGTGCCGTACTCGACCACCAGCTCCGTAGCACCGGTCAGGTCGCCGGTAATGCTTATGTCGCCAAAGGCGTTGTGTACGCGCAGGTTGGTGCCTTTGGGCAGCCACACGGTGTAGTTGACTTCGTAGAGGCGGGTGCGGCTCCAGCACTCCCGGGGCATGGCCCCGAACGTGGTCCGGGCGCTGATGGCGCCGGTCTGCGAATCGGCGTCGAGCAGCTGCACCTCAATCATGTTCTGCAGCTGCTGGGCTTTTTCCTCGGAGTCCGCCCGGGTGGTGATGTCCACGTCGGTCCGGATTTCCTTGCGCGCCCAGGTGTTGATCTGAACCCGGCCGTAGCGCGTGTTCAGCACGTAGGGCCGGCCGTTGGCAGCCGCAAAGGTGCGGCTGAGCTTACGGGTTTTCTCCACGGGCGGGGCCACGCCAGCCTCATCCTGATGACTCTGCTGGGGCGTCGGCTGGGTGCCGTTGCCGGGTCCTCCACCCTGCTGCGGGTCCTGGGAAACATAGCCGGGCGTTTCAGGGCAGGGCTGATGGTAGTACTGGCTTCCCATCCCGACGGGCTCGGCCGTGCGCTTTCCCTGGGCCAGCGCAGCGGCAGGCAGAGCCAGCGCGCCGAGCAGAACCCAGGCGGCCGCACTCAGGTAGGTACGGGGGGTCATGGCGCTCATGGCTGCTGACGGCCCTCGGCCGGTACGGATCCGTTGGAATATGCCTGCACCCGCTCCCGGCTCCGCAGCTGCTGGTTCAGGATGTCGAGGCGGATCTGCAGGTTGCGGTTCATGGCATCCAGCACCACGGTGGGCTCCGGGTTGCGGTACAACTCAGTTTTGAGCTGATTGTAAGCCGAGTCAAGACTCGACAGCTCGTTGCGCCACTCTGCCGCGGAGCCGCCCTGGGGCTCCTGGTCGAGCTGCTGCAACTCCTGCTGCTTTTCCCCGATCTGCGTGGCGTAGTAGGCTTCCATGCGCTGCACGGCCGAAGTCAGGCGCTGGGGAGCGGCATTGGTTGCTTCCAGCGCTACCGGGTCCGGTCCTTCGTAAAAAAGGCTGGGTTCAGCGGCAGACTCGGTGGTGGCTACTGCCGTCGGGGCAACTTTAATCCAGGAGCCGTCGGTGCTGTGCTGGCTCAGGTAGGTGCCGCCGGCCAGCAGCAGAGCGCCTACGGCCGCCGCAATACCCAGATAGCGGCGCGTGGGCCGGGCGGGCTGGGCTTGGGGCGCAACGTGCAGGGGCAGCACGCGCAGGGGAGCTTCCTCGGGCGAACCGGCCGCCGCCAGGTTCTGCTCAATGGCCTCCCACAGATCCGGGCGGGGCTCGAACGCGTCAAAGTCAGCGCGGTTGCGCTCGACAAAGGCCTCTAATCCGGTTTTCTTATCGTTCATACAGGTGGTTGTTCGCACTTAGTAGCCGCATCGGCCCTGCTGAGCAGGGGTGGTAGCCGGGCCGGTGAGGAGGTGAGTCAGCTTACAGGCCATGTTGCCGGGCCAGCTCCAGTAATTTCTTACGGGCCCGGCTGTACTGCGACTTGGACGTTGACTCGGTAATATTCAGAATGCTGGCAATTTCGGCGTGGTCGTAGCCTTCGAGCAGGTAGAGCGACAGCACGACGCGGTAGCCGTCGGGCAAATCCTGGACGCAGCGGCGCACCACGTCGGCCCGCCAGGCGTGGTCTTCGGAGTCACCATCAGGGGCATGGTCCTCGAAGTCGATGCTCTCGTGCTGGTCGGCCAGCGACACCAGCTGCAGGCGCCGGTTGCGCAGGCAGTTGATGCTTTTGTTGATAACGATGCGCTTCAGCCAGGACCCGAAGGAAGAGTCGCCCTTGTAGCTGTGCAGCTCGCGGAAGGCGCTCAGAAACGACTCCTGCAGCACGTCCTCGGCCTCGGCATAGTCGCCGGTGATGCGTAGCGAGGCGTTGAACATGGCTTTGGCGTAGCGCTTGTAGATTTCGGCCTGGGCCCGCCGGTCGCCCAGGCGGCACCGCTCTACCAGCGGGGCGTTGATGTCGGTGTAAGCAAATGCTTCCATAGCGTCGGCAGTAGGCAGCGGGTTGGAGGGGGTAGGTTCGTAAATATCCAACTTTTCCGGGCAAAGCCACCAGCCTCGGGTGGTTAAGCAAATGAAAGACAACCGCACCCACGCAGAGTTGCACGCTGCTCGGCTTTAAGCAGCTACACGTGGTATCTTCGCGGAGTTCAATGCCTTTATCTTTCGCCGTTAATTCAGCCCTATCCATGAAGATCCTGCCTGTTATCCTGCTTCTGATTTGCCTGTCAGCCTGCAAAAAGAAAGATACCACACCCACCATCGACTTCGGCCCCGGCCAGGGCTACAGCAGCCGCAATGCGCAGAACATTCAAACGGGCGAGCAGGACCCAACCGACTGGACCCTGGACGGTAGCTGGAACGAGCAAGAGAAAGCCCTCTTCAGCTCGTTGCCGGTTGACCTCAACAGTTCAGTACAAGGTTCTGGAGCAGTCCGGGGCCTGTACCCCAACCCGGCAGCCACCGCAGCAAAGCTCACCATTGAAGCTCAATCCACAGCCAGCCTGCATCTTATAATCGTCGATAAAAAGTACCAGGTTTTATCCGAAGCAGCGCCCAGCATTGCCCGTAGCTCTCATACTTTCGCCTTTGATCTGGCAGCCCAAGGCCTGCAGAAAGGCCAATTGTACCGGCTCTACTACGTGCTCTATAACGGCAATACGCTTTACTACAAAGGCCACGGCGACATCAAGATGTTTGATTAGCTGTTCGTTGTCAGTTGTCAGAACTACTTTTTCCGGACAACGGACAACTGACAACTGACAACTAAAATACCCAGAACAGAAACAGCCCCGCCCGGAAAGTACCGGACGGGGCTGTTTAGTTTAGGCGGCTTGCGCAGCTCTACACGTCGAACTTGATGCCCTGAGCCAGGGGCAGCTGGTCGGAGTAGTTGATGGTATTGGTCTGGCGGCGCATATAGATTTTCCAGGCATCCGAGCCGGACTCGCGGCCTCCGCCGGTTTCCTTCTCACCGCCAAACGCGCCGCCGATTTCGGCGCCCGAGGTGCCGATGTTGACGTTGGCAATGCCGCAGTCGGAGCCCGTGGCGGCCAGGAAGGCCTCCGACTCGCGCATGTTCAGGGTGAAAATGCTCGACGAGAGGCCCTGGCGCACACCGTTCTGAACTTCAATAGCGTCTTCCACGCTGCCGCTGTACTTGATCAGGTACAAAATGGGCGCAAAGGTTTCTTCCTGCACGGTGTGGTACTCGTTGCGGGCTTCCACTAGGGCGGGCTGCACGTAGGTGCCGGTTTCGTAGCCAGCACCGCTGAGCACTTCGCCCCCGCAGAGCAGGGTGCCGCCTTCCTGCTGCACGGCCGCCAGCGCCTTGGTGAACGAGCTTACCGCGTCCTGGTCGATAAGCGGGCCCACGAGGTTGCCTTCCTGCAGGGGGTTGCCGATGGGCAGCTTGGGGTAAATGGCCAGCAGGCGGTTTTTCACGTCCTCGTAGATCGAGTCGTGGATGATGAGGCGGCGGGTGGTCGTGCAGCGCTGTCCGGCCGTGCCTACGGCCCCGAAGACCACGGCGCGCATGGCCATGTCGAGGTCGGCGTACTGGGTGAGGATGATGGCGTTGTTGCCGCCCAGCTCGAGCAGGGCGCGGCCCAGGCGGGCACCTACCACCTCGCCTACCTTGCGGCCCATCCGGGTAGAACCGGTAGCCGACACGAGCGGCACCCGGCCGTCAGCAGCCATGGCTGCTCCAACTTCGGCGTCGCCGATAATGACGCTGAAGATGCCCTCGGGCAGGTTGTTCTCAATCAGCACGTCCTTGATGATGTGCTGCACGGCCACGGCCACCAGCGGGGTTTTCTCCGAGGGCTTCCACACACTTACGTCGCCGCAGACGGCGGCCAGCATGGCGTTCCAGCTCCACACGGCCACCGGGAAGTTAAAAGCCGAGATGATGCCGACGACGCCCAGTGGGTGGTACTGCTCGTACATGCGGTGCACGGGCCGCTCGGAGTGCATGGTCAGACCGTATAGCTGGCGCGAAAGACCGACGGCGAAGTCGCAGATGTCAATCATCTCCTGCACCTCGCCGAGGCCTTCCTGCAGAATCTTGCCCATCTCATAGCTCACGAGCTTGCCCAGGGGCTCCTTGTACTCGCGGAGCTTATTGCCGATCTGGCGCACAATCTCGCCCCGCTTCGGCGCGGGCACCTGCCGCCAGGTTTTAAAGGCTTCCTGGGCCGTGCGCACCACTTGGTCGTAGTCGGCGGCGGTGGCCATGGCGACGCTGGCAATCAGCTTGCCGTCGGTAGGCGAGTAGATGGCTTTCAGGTTCTGGCCGGCGCCGCCCCACTGCAGGCCGGTGCTGAAGGCGGGGTTTTCGGCCTGCACGCCCAGCTCGCGCAGCACCTGGCGGATACCGTGGTGGTCGTGGTCCTGTACGTCGGTGCCGGTGGCGGCAGCTTCTTCGATGGCTAATTTCATGGGTGGGTTTCTGAGGGCTTAGGGTCTTGGAGACTTGGGAGTTCAGCGGAACGCAAAGCTAACAAAAAAGCCTCCGGCCCGAAGGCACGGAGGCTTTTGAACTTGCCGGGCCAGTCCGCTTAGTTAGGCTGGCCGATCGGGTAGTAGGCTTTGCGGCCATCGGGGTAGTAGCCCTCAACCAGGGCGCCCTCCCCGTTTTTGGCGGCTTCGAGGAAGCGCTGCACGTCCTGGGGCTTGCTTACCTTGTGCTTGTCGATGCTGGTGATGATAAAGCCGTCGGCAATGCCGGTTTCGCGGAAGTTGCTTTTGCCGATGCCGGTGATTTTAGCCCCGCCTTCGAGGCCGAGGCGGTTCATCTCCTGCTTGCTGAGCGGGGCCAGCGTCGCGCCTTCGTACTTGATGGTCGATGCCGTTTCCTCGCGGATGATGTCGGTCGTGCCGGTGCTGTTGCGCAGCGTAGCCGTCACGGTCTTGGGCGAAGAGTCGCGCAGGAACGACACCTTAATCTTGTCGCCGGGGCGGAAACGGGCTACCTGCTCCTGCAGCTGGGACGAGGTATTCACCGTCACGCCGTTGATTTCGGTGATGATGTCGCCTTCCCTGAGGCCGGCCTCTGCGGCGGCGCTGTTCTGGCCCAGGCCCATCACGTACACGCCGTTCAGGGTCTTGAGCTTTTTCTCCGAGGCCAGGGTAGCATCTACCTCGCGGATGTTTACGCCGAGCAGGGCGCGCTGCACCACTTTGTACTTCAGCAGGTCGTCCACCACCTTGCTCACGATCGAACTGGGCACGGCAAACGAGTAGCCCTCAAATGCTCCCGAGCGGGACGCAATGGCGGAGTTGATGCCGACCAGGTCGCCGTTCAGGTTTACCAGGGCACCACCGGAGTTGCCGGGGTTTACTACGGCGTCGGTTTGCAGGAACGACTCGATGCCCATGTTATCCTCCCGGCGCAGGATGTTGATGTTGCGGCCCTTGGCGGAGATAATACCGGCCGTTACGGTTGAGTTCAGGTTGAAGGGGTTGCCCACGGCCAGTACCCACTCCCCAACCTTCACCTGGTCGGAGTTGCCGTAGCGGATAAAAGGCAGGCTGGTGGCATCCACTTTCAGTAAGGCCAGGTCGGTGTTGGGGTCAGTGCCCACCAGCTCGGCCTTGAACTTGCGCTTGTCGTCGAGCACGACTTCAATCTTGTCGGCTTTATCAATCACGTGGTTGTTCGTGACGATGTAGCCGTTGGCGGCAATGATTACGCCCGAGCCCGAGCCCATCTGCGGTCCGGCCTGGGGCGAATGGTACTGCCCCAGGTCGTCGCCGAAGAACTGCCGCAGGAAAGGATCCATCCGGGCCGCGCCGTTATCGCTCATCTTGGGGGCGTACTCGGTCATGACGTGCACTACGGCGGGCGTCACCGAAGCGGCCGCGGCCACAAAGTTGAGCCCTTCGGGTACCGCGTAGGTGCTGCTGCGCAGCTCACTGGTGTAGCGCACGTTGGGGTCGGCGGCCACGGCCTGGGGCGCGTAGGGGCGCTCCGGCTCCAGTAGCTTGTAACCACCCACGGCCACACCGCCGCCGAGAACGGCGGAACCGAGCAGGCCGAGCATCATTTGTTTTGCTTGCATGGATAGTGAAATGATGGGGTTAGGAAAAGAGAAGGGAAGTTAGTCAGGAAAAGACGAGTTAGCAATGAATTGGCTGCTAACGCGAGAGTAGGGCTGATTCGTATTCGGTTGCATCGGGTGGCAGCGTAGGCGGCGGCTACCCGGGGCCCAAGGCTAAAGTAACAACACTTAAACCAAGAAAAAAGGCACCGCAAAGGGTGCCTTTTTTGCAGTTCCTGGGGCGCTTAGCGCACCTCAATCTGATATTTCGTCACTTTCTTGCTGTCAAAAGGCAGCAGCACGTGCAGCACACCGTTGGTCAGCTGGGCGTCGATGGCCGTCACGTCAATCGTGTCCGGCAGACGGAAGCTGCGGCTGAAGCTGCCGTAGGCGCTTTCAACGCGGCGCAGCTTAGGAGCTTTCTCGTCTTCCTCATTTACCGGGGACTTGCGCTCCCCGCTGATGAGCAGGCTGCCATCCTGGAAGTCAATCTTGATGGCGTCTTTCTCAACGCCGGGTACGGTCAGCAGAATTTCGAAGCCGGTTTCCGACTCAAGGATGTCGGCCTGGGGTACGAAGCTCTGGCTGGGCTCGTGCAGGGCCGGCAGGGTTTCGCGCAGCACCTCATTCAGCATCGAGTTGAAGGCTTTGGCCGGACGAAGGGAAGGACGGTTGTTGTACAGAAGCGTTGCCATGGTTGTAGTAACGTTTAAGTGGTTATGAGTTTTAGAATCAGGGGTACCGACCAGCGGTACACCCCTACTCTATAAATTCTGTACCATCCCAGAAAACGCCTTTACACAATGACAAAAAGTCACAATAATTAAAATGCAGTTTTGAGCACGCAACCTGAAACAGCTAACAAACTTGCTTTTCAAACCACAAACGGTCATTTTATCCCTTTACCAGCAATGACAATTTGACCAAACCATTGCAGACAACTTGTAGACTTACGTCGGCTGGGGGCCTCCCCTGAGCCCCTAGTGCTGGGTTGGCAGCTGCCGGCGCTCGTACGGGGCTCCGCCCCTGAACAGCGTATAGCGCACATCCAGCCCGAACACGGGAGCAGTCAGGTTGAGCGGCCCTGCCGGGGTGGTGACCCGTCCCTGGTCGTCGGTTTGCTCCAACGCGAAATTGTAGCTCGTATCAAGGCTAACCCAGGGCGTGAAGTCGAAATGAGGCGAGAAACGGATGCCGACTTCGGCGCGGGCAAAGGTGAAATCAATAACCCGCTCCTTGGGCTCGTCCTCGGGCCGCTGCAGGCGCAGGAAAGCGGCTGCCGCCACCGAAACGCGGGGGCGCAGGCCCACCTGGTTCAGCATAAATACCCGGTCAAGGTCCAGGCGCAGGCTGCCCGAAGCCCGGGTATAGCGCGCGTCGATGCCGGAGAAACTGTATTCGGCACCCAGGCGCTGCCGGAAGTTGAATTGCCCAAACGTATTCCAATGGCGCAGGAACAGCTCCGGCGTAACGTCCACCACACTTTTACTGGTACCACCAAAAGATGCAAGCTGTCGGCCGTAAGCCGACAGGTTACTGCCCCCGCTCCATTTCTCGCTCCAGAAATGCTCGTAGCCCGCCCGACCTTCGACACCCAGCACGGTGATTCCGTCGACACCGCCGGGCAGGATGCTTCCGTTGGTGCTGAAGAGCAGGTAGTCGTCCCCATTCAACGCATATTCTACCTGGGCCTCGGGCTGCAGCAGTGTACTCACAAAGGCCCGGCGCGTCTGGGCATGCGCAGTGAACGTCAGGCCGGCAAAAGCCAGAACCAGGGTAGCGGGGAAAATCTTAGTCATGGAGGGCGGCTGCGGGGTTCAGAAGACCAGCTTAAGCAGGGCTGCCAGCCGCCAGCTCGCGCAGCGCCAGCCAGGCCATCAGGCCCGGGCCCGTTTCCAGCGCCTGCGCGTCGATGTCGAACGTAGGTGTGTGTACTGAGGAGCTGTTACGGCCGTCGGCGCTGCGGGTACCGAGGCGGTAGAAGCAGGCGTCAGCCGTCTGGGAGTAGTAAGCAAAGTCTTCGGCAGCCATCCACTGATCCAGCTCCACCACGTTTTCGGCGCCCAGATACTCTTCAGCCGCCGCGCGGGTCCGGGCCGTCAGTTGGGGCTCGTTTTCCAGGTACGGGTAGCCCCGGCGGATTTCCAGGTCGCACTCGGCGCCCATGGCGTCGGCCAGCCCTTCCACGAGCCGGCGCAGGTGCCCGTGGGCCTCTTCCCGCCAGCCCTCGTGCAGGGTACGGAACGTGCCCTCGATGTAGACTTCGTTGGGAATAACATTGGTGGCGCCATTGGCAATGACTTTCCCGAACGACAGCACCGAAGGAATCTTGGGGTTAGCCCGGCGGCTTACCAGCTGCTGGGCCGCCACGATAATGTGGGCCGCCACCAGCACGGGGTCGAGGTTCTGCTCGGGCATGGCCCCGTGCCCACCCTTGCCGCGCACGGTCAGGTACAGCTCATCGGTGCTGGCCATGTAGCGGCCGGCGCGCAGGCCGATCTTGCCGGCCGGCAGGTGAGGAAACACGTGCTGGCCCAGCACGCTGGCCGGAGCCGGATTTTGCAGCACGCCTTCCTGGATCATCAGGGAAGCCCCGCCGGGCAGCTTTTCCTCGCCGGGCTGGAAGATCAGCTTGACCGTGCCTTCAAACTCGTCGCGCAGCTGGGTCAGAATGCGGGCCGTCCCGAGCAGGGACGAGGTGTGCACGTCGTGCCCGCAGGCGTGCATCACCCCCGGGTTCTGCGACTTGTAGGGCACCTCGTTGGCTTCCAGAATCGGCAGGGCGTCCATATCAGCGCGCAGCGCTACGGTGCGGGCGCCGGGGTTGCGGCCTTCGATGAGAGCCACCACGCCGGTTGTTGCCATGGGCTGGGGGCTGAGGCCCAGCTGCCGGAGCTGCCCGGACACAAAAGCGGCCGTCTGCGTTTCCTCAAACGAAAGCTCCGGGTGCTGGTGCAGATGCTGGCGTAGCGCTACGGTATCGGCCGCCGCTTCCGCCGCTAGGCTCTTGATGCGGGAAATGAGATGCTGCATGGGTTGTTGAGCTGCAAGCTTTTGTTAGCCGCAAGCTTTAAGCTACAAGCTGCAAGCTGTTGTTGAATAACCAGAAAAGAGCCTGCAGCTTGTAGCTTGGGGCTTGAAGCTCTTTAAAACGTGGTTTTGTTGAGCAGTACCTGGGTGGACTCCAGCTCGGCCTTGGGGGCCAGCGGGCGGATGCGCAGTAGGGCCTGCTCGGCTTCGAGCCGGGTCAGGTAGTCGCCTACCCACAGGCGGTACACGGGCTGCTTGAACGTCATGTAGTCGGTTTCCTCGGGGTAGCGGCTGATGATGGCGCGGCGGATGGCCATGGCCTCGTCGCGCTCCAGCCCGATGTATACCAGCAGACGGAAGCCCTGGGCATACTTCACGTTCTGATTAGTAAACGCCTGGTCGCGCAGACGCTGCTCGATCTGGGTATTCACCTGATTGGTGGGCGCTACGGCGGGCTTACTGGCCGGCGGCGTGGGCAGGGCCTTGGGAGGCGTGAAGACCGGCCGGTAGCGGCTCAGGTCTTCGGGCGCAGCGGCCACGGTGGGCCGGCGGATAGTATCGGGGGCCGTGGTTGCGGTGCGGGCCGGGGCTGAAGCAGCACAGCTTCCCAGCACCAGCAGGGCACTAGTAAAAAGCACGTTACGAAGCAGATAATTCATGTTCTTCCAGCAAAGCCAGACTATTGGAGGAGCCGATCCGGTCGGCGCCGGCTGCTACCAGGGCGAGGGCGGCGGTGCGGGTGCGGATGCCGCCGGCAGCCTTGATGCGGATGTGGGCCGGCAGATGCTGCCGCATCAGGGTAATGTCGGCCACGGACGCGCCGCGGCTGGCAAAGCCGGTGGAGGTTTTCACGAAGTCGGCGCCGGCGGCCGTGCACACCTCACAGGCGGTTATGATTTCCTCGTCGGTGAGCAGGGCCGTTTCGATGATAACCTTCAACAGGCCGCGTTTGACATGGCACAACTCCGCCAGCTGACCGATTTCGTCTTCTACCTCGGTCATGAAGCCTGACTTGAAGGCGGCCACGTTGATAACCATGTCGATTTCCACGGCGCCGTCCGACAATGCCTGGTGCGCTTCGAAAAACTTGACTTTGGTAAGCTGGTAGCCCAGGGGAAAACCGACGACCGTGCACACCGGAATGCCGGTGCCCTGCAGCGTTTCGGCCGCCAGCTTTACGTAGCAGGGCGGCACGCACACGCTGGCAAACCGGGCGCGGGCCGCTTCGGCGCACAGCTGCAGAATCTGCGGGTGCGTAGCATCCGGACGAAGCAGAGTGTGGTCGATGCGGGCGGCGAGGTTCATCATAGAAAGCACAAAGGTAACCAGCGGGCCGCAAGTACGACCGGGCGGGCTGTTCCGGGGTATGGAGGCTTTAACGCGGAGGCGGACCGTTCGTTTAGGCTGCCGCTGCCGGCCAGCGTCAGCTTCGCTTCAGCAAAAGCAAAAAAGGCGGCCGGTGAGTCTCACCGGCCGCCTTTTACTTCAGAGTGCTACGCCTGCTTAGTCAACCAGCACGCAGCGGTTGTTGAGCACGTCTTCCTCTACGGTCTTGTACTTCACGTCGCGCACGATGCGGCCGTCCATGTACTGCACGCTTACTTTCTCGTTGCGGTTGGCAACCTTCTGCGCGCGCACCGGCTGCTGCTTTTCCTGGGCCGGGGCTATGTAGTCGGGGCCGATGTCTTCGGGGCCGGCACCAAGCGAGACAGACGAAATTTCCTTCTCGGCCTTGAGCTTGGGTGCCGGAGCTGCCTCGGGCATCTCGTCCTCCATGTAGTACTCGGGCTCGTTGGTGCCGCCGCCTTCGCCTACCGGCACGTCGGCGTGGAACAAGAAGTTGACGGTTTCCTCGTTTACCTTGCCGATCATCTGCTTGAACAGCTCGAACGACTCGAACTTGTACACCAGCAAGGGGTCTTTCTGCTCGTACACGGCATTCTGCACCACCTGCTTGAGGTCGTCCATGGCGCGCAGGTGCTGGGTCCAGGCCGTGTCAATGACGGACAGGACCACTACCTTCTCCATGCCCCGGATGACCTCGTGGCCTTTGGTGGCCTGGGTGCGGCGCAGGTTGGTAACGGCGGTTACCTGCTTGCGGCCGTCGGTGAAGGGAATGGCAATGTTCTCGTAGGGCGCATTGTTGGCCAGCAGGTCTTCTACCAGGGGCAGGGTGTGCTGGGCAATGTGCTCATTCTTGCTTTCGTAGTAGCCCAGGGCCTCGTCGTAAAGCTTCTGGGTGAGGGCCGGGGCGGTCAGGCCACTCAGGTCCTGCTGCGTGAGGTGGGTTTCGTAGCCGAAAATACGCAGCACGGCCAGCTTCAGGCCTTCGAAGTCACCGGTAGCCTTGCGGCTGGTGGCCACGTCTTCGCACACGTCGTAGATCATGTTCCAGATGTCCAGCTCCAGACGCTCGCCGAACAGGGCGTTGCGGCGGCGCTTGTACACCACCTCGCGCTGGGCGTTCATCACGTCGTCGTACTCCAGCAGGCGCTTGCGCTGGCCGAAGTTGTTTTCCTCGACTTTCTTCTGGGCCCGCTCGATGGAGCTGGTAATCATGGAGTGCTGAATCACCTCGCCTTCCTCCAAGCCCATGCGGTCCATGAGCTTGGCAATGCGGTCAGAGCCGAACAGGCGCATCAGGTTGTCTTCCAAGCTTACAAAGAACTGGGAAGAGCCCGGGTCGCCCTGGCGGCCGGCCCGCCCCCGCAGCTGGCGGTCGACGCGGCGGCTTTCGTGGCGCTCGGTGCCGATAATGGCCAAGCCGCCCGACTCGCGGGCGGTTTCCTTGAGCTTGATGTCGGTACCCCGGCCAGCCATGTTGGTGGCGATGGTCACGGTGCCGGGGTAGCCGGCGTTGGCTACAATCTCGGCCTCCCGCTGGTTCTGCTTGGCGTTGAGCACCTGATGCTGAATGCCGCGCAGCTTCATCATGCGGCTGACCAGCTCTGAAATCTCCACCGAGGTGGTACCCACCAGCACGGGGCGGCCGGCCTGCACCAGGGTCTGGATTTCGTCGGCCACGGCGTTGTACTTCTCGCGCACGGTCTTATAAACCTTGTCGTGCTCGTCCTTGCGCGAAATCACGCGGTTGGTCGGAATCACGACGACGTCGAGCTTGTAGATCGACCAGAACTCGCCAGCTTCGGTTTCGGCCGTACCGGTCATGCCGGCCAGCTTGTGGTACATGCGGAAGTAGTTCTGCAGCGTGACGGTGGCGTAGGTTTGGGTGGCGTCTTCGACGCGCACGTTTTCCTTGGCCTCAATGGCCTGGTGCAGGCCGTCGGAGTAGCGGCGGCCTTCCATTACGCGACCGGTCTGCTCGTCCACGATCTTCACCTTGCCGTCCTCGGTCAGGATGTACTGGTCGTCGCGCTCAAACAGGGTGTAAGCCTTCAGCAGTTGGTTTACCGTGTGCAGGCGCTCCGACTTCTCCTGGTACTCCTGCATCAGGTGGGCCTTCTGGTGCACCTTGTCGTCGTCGTTAATCGCGCCGTTGCGCTCAATCTCGGCAATGGCCGAGCCGATGTCGGGCATGATGAACAGGTGCGGGTCTTCGCCCTGGGCCGTAATCAGGTCGATGCCCTTTTCGGTCAGCTCGATCTGGTTGTTTTTCTCGTCGATGGTGAAGTACATCGGCCGGTCGGCATCCGGCATCTGGCGGGCGCTGTCTTGCAGGTAGTAGTTCTCTACTTTCTGCAGCACGGCCCGGATGCCGGTTTCCGACAGAAACTTGATCAGGGGCTTGCTCTTGGGCAGGCCGCGGTAGGCGCGGAACAGCATCAGGCCGCCTTCGCCTTCCTTAGGGCCGTCGTTGCCTTCCTTGATCAGCTTGCGGGCCTGCACGAGGTAATCCTGCACGACTTTCTTCTGGGCATCCACCAGCATCTGAATGCGGGGCTTGAGCACGTGGAATTCGTGCACGTCGCCACGGGGCACGGGGCCGGAGATGATAAGCGGAGTCCGGGCGTCGTCAATCAGCACGGAGTCCACTTCGTCGACCATGGCGTAGTGGTGCTTGCGCTGCACGAGCTCCTCGGGGTCCCGGGCCATGTTGTCGCGCAGGTAATCGAAGCCGAACTCGTTGTTGGTGCCGTAGGTGATGTCGGCCAGGTAGGCTTTGCGGCGGGCATCGGTATTGGGCTGGTGCTTGTCGATGCAGTCCACGGTGATGCCGTGGAATTCAAACAGCGGGGCATTCCACTCCGAGTCGCGCTTGGCCAGGTAGTCGTTCACGGTTACGATGTGCACGCCGCGCTTCGACAGCGCGTTCAGGAAAGCCGGCAGGGTCGAGACGAGGGTCTTGCCCTCACCGGTGGCCATTTCGGCAATCTTGCCCTGGTGCAGCACCACGCCGCCGATCAGCTGCACGTCGTAGTGTACCATGTCCCAGGTGATTTCGGCGCCGCCGGCCAGCCACTTATTGGCCCAGATGGCCTGGTCGCCCTGGATGGTGACATTGCCCTTGCGGCTGGCGTACTCACGGTCGTAGTCGGTGGCCGTAACCACGAGCTGACCATTTTCCTTGTAGCGGCGGGCGGTATCCTTTACAATGGCGAAAGCCGAGGGCAGCACTTCCAGCAGCACCGCTTCCAGATCCTTGTTGCGCTGCTTTTCGAGCTCATCGATCTGGTCGAATATCTGCTCTTTGGTCGTCACGTCCAGCGCGGCATCGTTGCTGATGCGGTGCTGCAGGGAGTTGATCTGGTCGTCGATGCCCTTGAGGCGCTCGTTGATGCGGTTGCGGACCTCGTCGGTATACTGGCGCAGGGCATCGTCGGAGAGGGATGCCAGTTTGGCATATTCGGCGTTGATAAGCGCCACGTACGGGACAATCTCCTTCAAGTCCCGGTCCGACTTGGACCCAAAGATCTTGGCGACGGTCTTCCCAATGAAATCAAGCATGCTGGTATCTAATTAACTGAAACGCCGGGGCGCACCTCAAATTTACGGCGTTTTTTCGGGAAAGCCCGGCCACACAGCCGTCAAAATGCCGCCCCGGCCCCCGAAACGACGAAACCCGTACCTCAAAGAGTGTGCGGGTTTCGGGAATGGGTAATGTTGGCAGGTATTGCGGGCAGCCCGCCCGGTTAGTCGGACGTTTCAGCAGCCTGGGCCGGAGCTAGGAGGCTACGGCCTCGGCTTCGACGGGCTGGGTGCGCAGCTGGTGCATGATGTCGTGGACGCAGCGGTGCAGCCCGTTTTCGGCCGAGGGCATGAGCTGTCCTTTCCGGCTGCCCAGTACGCTGTAGGCGGGGCGGGCGGCGGGCCAGCCGAAATGCCGGGCCGGACGGGCCACGATGCCGGCCCGGTCGAGGCCGGCAATGCCTACGGCCAGCTCGGCCAGCTCGGCCCAGGTAAAGGCCCCTTCGTTGGCCAGGTGCCACACGCCCCGCTCCTCGTCAATGAGCAGGTCCAGGGACGTGTTTACCAGATCGGGTACGTAGGTCGGGGAAATCAGCAAGTCGTTGGCGGCCTCAAACGACCGGCCCTCGTGGGCTGCTTTCAGGGCGAAGTACACGAAGTTGTACTCGTCCCAGGCCCCAAAGAATGCGCTGGTGCGCACGACCAGTGCCTGGGGCAAGCACTCCAGCACGCCGGCCTCGGCCCGCTGCTTGCTTTTGCCATACACATTGAGCGGCCGGGGCTGGTCGCCTTCCAGGTAGGCCGCCGACTTGGCGCCGTCAAACACCAGGTCGGAGGAGTACGTGAGCAGTTGCACGTTCCGACGGGCGCAGGCCTGGGCCAGCACGGCCGGGCCGGTCGTGTTTTCGCGGTAGCAGCGGGTAAAGTCTTTCTCCGCCTCGTCTACCCGCACGTAGCCGGCGGTGTTGACAATGGCCCAGGGATTGTACCGGTCCAGGGCTTTTTCCACTGAGGCCGGGTTGGCAATGTCAATTTCGTTGCGGCCCAGCGCCACCGCTTCGATGCCCCGGGTGTGGCAGATGCGCTGAAAGGCCCGCCCCAGCGTGCCGTGCCCGCCGGTTATCAGCACGGGCCGGATGGTGGGCAAAGACGTTACCGGCTGATCAGCAGAGGAAAGAATACGCATGGTGGTAGTAGCTTAGATATGAGCGTGATGATGGAAATGAAAGCGGATATCCCGGTTCCACCAGCCTTCCCCCTGCAGCAGCGGGTGGTGGTACTCGCCGGTCCGGGCCAGGCTTTGCACCATCTTAAACAGGGCCGTGGGTCGGGGCTTGCCGCTGCGCACGTCGAATACGCCCGTTTCGTAGGAATGCCCGTCGTGCACGAGCAGGTTGGTCCAGTCAAACGCGCCGAGCAGGGACCACGCCGTAACGGCGCGGACATCCACGCCCTGCTCCTGCAGGTTCCGGGCTGCCTGCCAGGCCTGGTGCAGCCAGCGCATCTGCTCTTCCCGCGTGCAGTTCATCTGCACTTCGGTTACGGCAATGGGCAGCTTGTACCGCTCCCAGGTCTGGGCCAGCAGGTCCTGCAGCCCGACCAGCTGCACCGGCCGTACCCGCACGGCTTCAATATCAATGTAGTCTTCGGGCAGACGGCCGCGGATAACATTCCATTCCGGGTAGTGATGCACAGTATCATCGAGAAACCGCTCACTGGTTACGTAGTAGTTGATGCCGATGATATCGGGCGGTAGCGGGTCGCTCACGAGCTCCATCAGCTCCTCGGCCGAGGCTCCGCTCCGGCACAGATAATCCCACATCGGATGGTGCTGGTCCACGCGGCCGCAGAGCAGATCAAAGGTGAGCCAGCGGCGGTGGTTTTCAAACTCGGCCTGCCGGGCCATGCCCGGTGTGCTGTGCGTCTGGCCCAGATCCTCGGTCTGCACCAGCTTGGCCTCGGGGTTGACCTGCCGGATGGCCTGCATAGCCTGCTTGGTAGCCTGGATGTGGTTAAGCTGAATCCGGACGAAGGTCTGATCATCGAGCCCGTGCGGATACCAGATGCCGTAGAGGCCGCTGAACCGGGCCGTGGTCAGGGGCTCGTTGATGGGCGTGTAGTGATTTACCCACGGATACCGCTCGGCCACCATCCGGGCAAAGCGGGCCAGGCCGGAAGCAAAGTTGTCTTGGTGCAGGGCCGTGTAGCGGGGGCCGCTGCCGTGGTGCATGAGGCCCACAATCGGGTCGATATCCAATTCCTGCAGGCGGTGCAGGCGCTTATCAGCCCACTGCCACTTCGGCTTGTCGAGGCTTTGCGGGGCCACCTGTTCCCAGAGCACCGGGTAGCGCAGCTTTTTGATGCCCAGCTCGGCAAACCGGTCGAGGTCGCGGATGCGGGTGCGGTGCCCGCTGCGCCTGAGTTGGTCGGTGTACGCATCGCCGACGCGGCGAATGGTACATTCCACGCCGCCCCACATTTCAAGTTGATTCATAGCGGTAGGTGCAGCCGCCGGCCCGGGAGGACGGCAGTCAGTGTTGAGGTAAGCAGGGCTGAAAACAGGACTGTCATCCTGGGCTCCCGGAATCGTAGCCAGTACGACGCCGGGAAGTCCAGGATGACAGCTGTTAACGTCCGGAGCACAGGCCCGGTCAGCAGATCGGGTTATTCTTTGGCCGGGTCGCGGGGTACGAGCTTATCCATGAGGGATGTAGAGCCCGTGATGGACGGCTTCTCCGCCACCTTCTCGACTTTGTCGGTCAGCTTCTTGTACAGGGTGAGGGCCTGGGCCACTACCTGGTCCATGTTGTAGTACTTGTAGGTAGCCAGGCGGCCTACGAAATGCACGTTCGGCGTCTCATCAGCCAGCTTCTTGTACTTGTTGTACAGCTCGGCATTCTCGAGGCGCGGAATCGGGTAGTACGGGTCGCCTTCGGCTTTGGGGTACTCGTACACCACGCTGGTCTTCGGGTGCTTCTGGCCGGTCAGGGCCTTGAACTCCGTGATGCGGGTGTAGAGGTGCTCGTTGGGGTAGTTCACCACCGGCGCGGCCAGGAAGTTCTCGGTGTTCAGCGTCTCGTGCTTGAACTCAAGCGAGCGGTAGGGCAGCTTGCCGAACTTGAAGTCAAAGTACTCATCCACCGGGCCGGTGAAGATGATTTCCTTGAAGGGAATGATGTCGATGATGTCGTGGTAATCCGTGTTCAGCATCACCTTGATGTTGGGGTGGTCGAGCATGCGCTCAAACATCCGGGTGTAGCCGTGCAGGGGCATGGCCTGGTAGGTGTCGGTGAAGTAGCGGTCGTCGCGGTTGGTGCGGGTGGGCACGCGCGAGGTCACCGACTTGTCCAGCTCGGAGGGGTCCATGCCCCACTGCTTACGGGTGTAGTTCTTGAAGAACTTCTCGTACAGCTCCCGGCCGACTTTGCTTACCACCACGTCTTCGGAGGTCTTGATAACCGGCACCTCTTCGGCCAGCGACTCCAGGAACTGCTCTACCTCGAAGCTGTTCAGCGACAGGCCGTAGAGCTTGTTGATGGTATCCAGGTTGATAGGCATCGGCACCAGCTGGCCGTCGACCGAGGCGAGCACGCGGTGCTCGTAGGGACGCCAGTCGGTGAAGTTTGACAGGTACTCGAATACGTCCTTGGAGTTGGTGTGAAAGATGTGCGGACCGTATTTGTGGACCAGGATGCCTTCTTCGTTGTAATGGTCGTAGGCATTGCCCGCAATATGGTTGCGCTTATCCAGGATGAGTACTTTCTTGTTGGAACGAGTGGCAAGCCGCTCGGCCAATACGCTGCCGGCAAATCCGGCTCCGACGATGAGATAGTCAAACATAATCAGTGTGGGTTGTGTCGTGAAAGAGTAGAGGGAGATGAGGGGAACCGGTTAGTTCAGGGGGAGCGTCGCGCCGAGGGCATCGGCGGAAGAGGTCTTGGCAGCCAGCTTCTGCTGCATCAGCGTTACCATCTGCTCCCAGGTCAGATCCCAGGAAATGGTGGTCAGGTAGGCGTCGGTCCGGGAAAGCCACTCCGCGTCCTTGGCCTGCTCCAGCGCTTTGCCGATGGCCTTGCCGAAGGAAGGAGCATCTGCCGCAATCTGCACCAGGTTCAGGTCGCCGTAGGGGCGTACCACGTCCCGGATTGGCGTGCTTACCACCGGCTTGCCGGCAGCGAGGTACTCGGGCGTCTTGGTCGGAGAAATAAACTTGGTGCTCTCGTTGTCGGCGAAAAGCAGGGTGGCTACGTCCCAGCCGCGCAGGTAAGACGGTAGCTCCTTGTAGTCCTTGCCGCCGAGGTAGTGAATGTTCTTCTGCCGGGGCAGCAAAGCCGGGTCAATCTTGACGACCGGACCGATAATCACGAACTGCCACTCGGGGTGGGCGGTGGCCAGCTGGCCCAGCAGCTCGATGTCAAGCCGCTCGTCCACCACGCCGAAGAAGCCGACGCGGGGATGGGCAATGGGGGCCTGGTCGGCGGGCTCGGGCAGGTTGGTGCGGGCCTGACCGAAGTGGTCTTTGTCGATGCTGCTCGGGAAAGCATGGGCATCCTTGTGCTGCAGGCTCTTGGCTTCGTAAAGGCTCTGCCCGCCGGTGTACACGAGGTCGGCGCGCTGAAACAGCTCCTGCTCCAGCTCCCGCAGACGGGGCGGGGCAAACTTGAAGGCGGCCAGCTCGTCCATGCAGTCGTATACGGTCAGGACGGGCTTCAGATGGCGGGACTTGTCGAGCGCCATCGGGGTGTAGTACCAGAAAACGTACTGGGTAATGTTATTTTCAATAAAATAGCGGGTAAGCAGCCGGGCCTGCACGTCGTTGGCAGTTGCCTCGTCAAGGTCCTTGGGCAGGTGGGGCACCACGACCTTCAGGCCATTCTGCCGCTCTTTAATCTCCAGATGCGCAAAGGCAGCTTCGGTCTGATCGTGATGGATAAAGGGGTCTTCGACGTAGAAAACCCGTCCGTACTGGGCAAAGCGGGATAACAGGTGCTGCGGGCGCTGCCACACAAAGTCCCAGTGCAGGTGGGCGAAGCAGACGAGGTCCGGCAGCGAATAGGTAAACCCTGCAGAAGTAGTTGTTGCAGCGGTGGAGCTGGCTCCGGACGATTGGGTAGTTGGGGCAGAAGCGCGCGGTGGAGCCTCCGCAGAGGAAGAGAGCGGCATATAAAAAGAAGATGGAAAGGTATACGTGTGAGCTGGTCTTGGCTATCTACAATAGCCGGCCAGTTCCGCAGCCCTAGCTTATACGGGGCACCTTTAAAAAGGATATACCGATCATTAAAGCCTTCTTAACCACCGCCTTGCAAGCTCAACGCTAGCAACTGATTTTAGCAGTTCAGTCTTGAATTAAGATATTCTAATTCAGGCAGTATCATCTCTAAATACACACTGCAGCTCCAGTACGTCCTCCCATCCATTTTTTGTGCGCAGCCAGTCCCGGCGCACGCCAACCTGCCGGAATCCGGCGCCCTCAAACAGACGCCGGCTGGCGGTATTGGTTACCGCTATGGTGCAATGCAACTGATGTAGATACAATGTATCCCGGGCATAATCCAGTACGCGGGTCAATGCTTCGCGGGCCACTCCCCTCCCCCGCTTGCCGGCTACAACGGTAATGCCCACGCCGGCGCGTTGGTGGCGGGGCTCAAACCCGAACAAATCAATTGTGCCGACTGCACATCCGTCTTCAGCCTGGCAAATGACCAGGCGCAACTGCCGCACCTCATAGAAATCAGCCGCCGCGTGGGACAGGTACTCGGTCAGGACGTGCCGGGACAGGGGTGCTAGCGTATCGGAAACGGCCCAGAGGCTGGGGTCGTTTTCGAGGACATATAAAAAGTCTAAATCCCCAGGCTCCAGTGCCCGCAAAAAAATAGGACCGGCGCTGAGCATAGTGGGCAGATTAAACTGAACAGAAGAACCGGGTTTGAATTATAGACAGCTTAGCCAGCGTTGCCAGCAATTCGGGTTCACCGGAAGATTATACTTCGACGCTGCCTTCGAACACGCGCAGGGCCGGGCCGCTGAGGTGTACTTCACTGAAAGACCCGTCGGGGCGGGCTTCGAAGCTAACCTGCAGCAGCCCGCCGGGCGTCTGGAGCCGGACCGGGCTGCCGGCCCCGTGCCGGGAAGCGGCCAGGGCCACGGCCGTGACGCCGGTGCCGCAGGAGAGCGTTTCGTCTTCCACGCCCCGCTCGTAGGTGCGCACCTGCCAGGGCTGGTCGGCGCCGGCCGGAGCCTCCACGAAGTTGACGTTGGTGCCCTGCTCCCGAAAGGTTTCGCTGTAGCGGATGGCGCGGCCTTCGGCAAACACGTTCAGCCCCGCCAGGGCGTCAGCCGGCAGAAACCGGACCAGGTGGGGCGAGCCGGTGTTCAGAAATACGCCCGTATCGGCCAGGTCCTGGGTGCCGGCCACGTCCATCATGCGCAGGTGCACCGTGCCGTCGGCGTCCACCGTGGCTTCGTGGGGGCCGTCGGCGGCCAGGAAGTGGGCCCGGGCCTGAATTACGCCCAGGTCGCGGGCAAAGGCTACGGTACACCGCCCGCCGTTGCCGCACATCGAGCCCAGGCGGCCATCGGCGTTGAAGTACACCATCTCGAAATCGTACGCCGGGTGGGTGCGCAGCAAAATCAGGCCGTCGGCCCCGATGCCCAGCCGGCGGTGGCAGAGGTGGCTAACCAGCGCCTGGTTGGTTTCGTCGAACTGCCCGGCCCGGTCGTCGACCATTACGAAGTCGTTGCCAGTACCCTGGTATTTGTGAAAGTGCAGCTTCATCCTGCAATTTACCACGAATCCTGGCTTTGGTTGCTGCAAAGCGCCATTTGTGCCCGGCCGGGCGGGGCGTACGAGCGGATAGCCTACCTTTGCCGAATGCCGCTTCCGGCTTTGCTTGCTGCTTATGTACTCCTTCCTGACTACCGCTCCCTGGCCCGACTACGAGCTGATTGACTCCGGCAACTTTGAAAAGCTGGAGCGGTTTGGGCGCCACGTGCTGGCCCGCCCCGAGCCCCAGGCCATCTGGGACCCCCACCTGCCCGCCAGCGAATGGCAGCGCGCCAACGCCACCTTTACCCGTGAGAAAGGCAGCCAGGAAAAAGGCCAGTGGAAGCTGAAGCCCGGCACCCAGGAGCAATGGGTGATTAACTACGAGCGGCCCGGCGGCCTCAAGCTGCGGTTCCGGCTGGGCCTCTCGTCGTTCAAGCACGTGGGGCTGTTCCCGGAGCAGGACCCCAACTGGCAGTTTATCTACAAGCAAACCAAGAAGCGCCAGGCCGCCGTGCCCCGGGTGCTGAACCTGTTTGCCTACACCGGCGCCGCCACCCTGGCCGCCCGCGCCGCCGGCGCCGACATCACCCACCTCGACTCGGTCAAGCAGGTCAACTTCTGGGCCCGCGACAACATGGAAGCCTCGGGCCTCGATGGGGTGCGCTGGCTCGTGGAAGACGCCATGAAGTACGTAAAGCGGGAAGTAAAGCGCGGCAGCAAGTACCAGGGCCTGATTCTGGACCCGCCCGCCTACGGCCGTGGACCCAACGGCGAGAAGTGGCAGCTGGAAGACGAGCTCAATGAGTTGCTCAAGCTCAGCCAGCAACTGCTCGACCCCCAGGACCACTTCTTCCTGATCAACCTCTACTCCCTGGGCTTTTCGGCGCTGATCCTGGACAACCTCGTCACCGAAATCTTCCCCAAGACCCACACCACCCGCGAAATCGGGGAAATCTACCTGCACGACCAGGGCCAGCGCAAGCTCCCGCTGGGCACCTTCTGCCGGTTTGCAACCTAGCAGGTAGTCCGTGGGCCACTGTCCAGCCGGCCCCGGACGCTGATGGACCGAATCAGTTGTGCATCAGGCTTGCTTCAAACTCTTTCTCAACCCAGAGGGGATAAAGCCGCACATCTGCGTAGGTCAGAATTGCTCCGAACCCCTGCCTCGGGCCCAGTCCGGGACTGAGCATAACTTCAATCCCGTCCTGAAACCAGCTCTGACAGGTATAGCCTGATTCGTTGTGAGCGGGCATCTCCCCGACCGTGTGGGAATAGCCCGGGTTGCCGTACCACTTGCTGAGCTGCTGCCGCAGCAGGTACTTGGTGACAATTTCCGTCGGATCACCATTATCTAGGTCGAAATGAAAGGTAAGCGCGACCAGCTTACCGTTGAGGTACGCCGGTACTGCACAGGGCCGGGTTACATAGATCTTCGCCAGCTCGGCCTCGGTCTTTCTCTCAACGGAATCACCCACGAGGGTTGGGTACTGAGTTGTGGTATCAAACAGCGAGGGTTGAATAATACGGCATATTGAGTCGAGCTTTGCACCCACCCGAACGGAATCCATACCAAACCGCAGCCCGTAGGCAATCGTATCCTTCGCCGGCCGTAGCCCGGCAGCCGTCAACGCTTTTTGGTAACGCTGCCGGCTGTTTGCCTTATGGGCAGTAGCCGCCTGAGCGGCGGCAGAGAAACGACGACTTTCGCAGCCTGCCAGCAGACTTATCAAGCCAACCAAAAGGGGGATGCAACTTTTCAAGGCATTTGTTTTTATTGTAAGATAACTACCCGCCTGGATTGTCGGACTTTGGCGCCGGAAGATCGTTCTATGCTCACCCGGAGTGAGGGTAGCCGGCCCGGCACCGTTTCCTGACTACTTAGCTGTCCATCACCAGGATTACCCCGTTTTATGCACGCTCACCCAAACCGCCTCGCCCTGATTGACATGGGCACCAACACCTTCCACCTGCTCATTGTGGAGCTCCGGCCTGCTTTGACCGAGCCTACGGTACTGCTGCGCACCAAAGTGGGCGTCAAGCTGGGCGAAGGCGGCATCAGCCGGGGCGAGATTACGCCGGAAGCCTACGCCCGGGCCCTGCACACCCTACAGGCCTTCCAGGAGGAAATCGAGCTGCACGCCGTCCAGGAAGTACGGGCCACGGCCACCAGCGCCATGCGCAACGCAGCCAACGGGCCGGACCTGGTCCGGGAAATATTTGAGCGGACGGGCATTCGGGTCGAGGTAATTCCGGGCGCCCGGGAAGCCGAGCTGATCTGCCAGGGAATCCGGCAGGCCGTGCCCCTGGGGGATACGCCCCACCTGCTGATGGACATCGGCGGGGGCAGCGTGGAGTTCATCATTGCCGATGCGACCGACATTTTCTGGAAGCAAAGCTTTGAAATCGGGGCCCAGCGCCTGCTCGACATGTTTTTCCGACATGATCCGCTCACCGCTCAGGACGTGCAGGATGAGCAGGACTACCTGAACCTGGTGCTGGGGCCGCTGCTGGCCGCGGTGGAGTACTACAAGCCCGTCAGCCTGGTAGGGGCATCCGGCACGTTCGATACGCTCGGCGACCTGCAGGCTGCCCGCCTGGGACTGGCACGCGGCAGCACCCCGCCCCCGGTTACCGACATCAGCCAGGAAAGCTTCTACCAGAGCTACGAGCTGCTGCTCGGCAGCACCCACGACCAGCGCCTGGCTTTGCCCGGCATGACGCCCATGCGCGCCGACATGATCGTGGTAGCCTGCGTGCTCATCGACTTTATCCTGAAAAGCTTCCGCTTTCAGCGGATTCAGGCCTCGGCCTACGCCCTGAAGGAGGGGCTGCTGGCGGAGATTATAAGCACCCGGCTACCGCAATAGAGTGGTTTTTGGTTTACGGTTTTTGGCATCCGCGCCCGCCTCGAGAAACCAACAATCAGCCACCAACAATCAAAAACGAAATGGTCTTTTCCTACAACCAGCTTTTCGCCTTTACCGAGTCCGTATTCCTGAGCATCGACTGCCCGGCCGAGGATGCCACCCAAGCCACCGAGGCCCTGCTGTCGGCGGACCTGCGCGGCATCGACTCCCACGGAGTAGCCCGGCTGATTGGCTACATCCGGCTCTGGGAAGCCGGCCGCATCAACGCTACGCCGCGGGTTGGGGTGGTGTACGAAACGCCCAGCACGGCCGTCGTGGACGGGGACGGCGGGCTGGGCCTGGTCGTAGGTCCGAAGGCAATGGCGGTGGCTTTGGAAAAGGCCCGGCTGGCCGGAACCGGCTGGGTGTCGGTGCGCAACTCCAACCACTTCGGCATTGCGGGCTACCACGCCATGAAGGCCCTGCCCCACGACATGATCGGGCTGGCCATGACCAACGCCTCCCCCCTGGTGGCGCCCACCTACTCACTCGACCGGCTGCTGGGCACCAACCCCATTGCCGTAGCCATTCCCGCCGGTGAGCAGCCTGACTTCGTGCTGGACATGGCTACGACCACGGCAGCGAATGGCAAGCTGGAAATTGCCCAGCGCAAAAACCTGCCGATTCCGGCCGGTTGGGCACAGGACGCCGAAGGTCGTTCCTCGACCGATGCGCACGCCGTGAAAAACGGCGGTGCCCTGCAGCCCCTGGGTGGTGAAACCGGCTCCCACAAGGGTTACGGCCTCGGCGCCGTGGTTGATATCTTCTCGGCGGTACTCTCTGGTGCCAACTACGGCCCCTGGGTGCCGCCCTTTGTAGCCTTTCTGCAGCCCTCGGCCAATCCGGTGGGCCAGGGCCTGGGCCACTTCTTCGGCGCTATGCGCGTGGATGCTTTCCGCCCGGCCGACGAGTTCAAGGCCCACATGGACAACTGGATTACCACGTTCCGCAGTGCGAATGCCGTGGAAGGCCAGCAGGTGCTGATTCCGGGCGACCCGGAGCGGGAAATGGCGAAGCGCCGCCTGCTCGACGGTATTACGCTGCTCGACCCGGTGGTAAAAGACTTGGAGACGGTAGGCAAGAAGTTCGGGGTGCAGCTATAGCTCGTCAGCCTCGGTTGGCTTACTCCGGGTGCCGGCGGGCCGCAGACCAGCCCGGGAGGTGAAGCAAAAAAAGAGGGCGACACATTCCGGCTGGAATCTGTCGCCCTCTTACTCGTTTGGTAAGCTACCTCAACTTAGGAAGTCGGGCTGCTTTGGGTTTGCAGGGCTGCCGTAGCAACTTCCTGATCCAGGAACTTCGACTCATAGCCGGCATCCGACTTGTTCACGAACAGGCAGGTGCCGTCGGTTACGGTATCGATAATCTCGGCATGCTGATCCATGGGCAGGGCAGGGCAGCCGAGGCTGCGGCCCAGACGGCCATAGGTGCGAATGAAGTCCTCACTTACATACTCGGCGCCGTGCATCACGATGGCACGGGCCTCCGCGTTGGTGTTGAAGCCCTCGTCGAGGCCCTTGAGCTTGAGCGAGCGGCCATGCTTGCCCTGGTACTCCGTCGTGGTGACGTAGAAGCCCAGGCTGCTCATGTTGCTCTCGTTGGTGTTTGAAAAGGCCTTCGCCTTTTTCTCGCCGGTGTTGTGGCCGTGTGCAACGAGGGTGTTGAACAGCACCTGCTTGGTCGCCAGGTCAAGCACCCACAGGCGCTTCTCGTTAGAGGGCAGGTCGAAGTCGATAACCGAAAGCAACTCCTTTTCCGCGGAGAGCAGATCGTTCTGCTTCATGTTCAGGTAGCCGGTCATGGCCTTCTGGAACACCTCGAACCGCAAGCCCTGCGCTTCCAGATTCATGCTGGAATAGGTATCGTAGAGATGCTGGTCGAGTGAAGTCAGGCCCGGGCTGGCGGGGGTGGCTTTCGTGGGGGCTACGCTGGTCGAGCTGGCTACCGACTTGGTGGGAGAAGCCAGGGGCGTAGCCATAAAGAGTGCCGCCACAAAGGGAAGCAAGCGACGGGCCATCCGGCGCGTGCGGCGCTTGATACGCTGGCGAGTTACTACACTTTGCTTTTCCATTGTCGATGTGCTTTGAGGCTCAGATAAATCAGCTTCAGAGACTTAAGAGGCTGATAACGTGCTTATACGCAGAACACCCGGCTATAGCGGCTTTCGTGAGGAGCAAACACCATAATAGGGTAAAATAATTCCGGGCAGCCTTCCGGGCGACGGACTTCAAACAAAATTTTGGCTTTCCCTAACTATTAAAATTATACCAAATATCTTAAAGGCCCGGAAACGGAAACGCCTCAATCTATTCCACAACCAAAATCTCCCACGCATGCAAAAATTCTCCACAACTATCAGGCAGCGCCTGGTTGCACTTCTCTTCCTGGGCGCCACGGCGGCGCTAAGCTTCTTCAGCCACCCCGCTCAGGCCCAAAAAGTCGTCTTACAGGGCTTTTGGTGGGATTACTGGAACTCCAACTACCCCAATGGCTGGGCCAACTACATTGCCGACCTGGCGCCCCGGCTCAAGGCTATGGGCATTGACGCCGTGTGGATGCCACCATCCATAAAAAATGGCAATCAGGGAAATGGCTACTCGCCTTTCGATAATTACGACCTCGGCGATAAGTACCAAAAGGGCTTCCTGTCCACCCGCGTGGGAAATAAGGACGAGCTGCTCCGCGGCGTGGCCATTCTGCACGCCAACGGCATTGAGGTTATTCAGGACCTGGTGCTCAACCACGTCGACGGTGCCGGCTCGGCCAGCGGACAGGGCGGACAGGACCCCGCCGCCTGGGAAGACTACACGACCAGCAAGTACAAGAACTTCCGGTACGTAAGCTACGCTACCCCGGCCACCGACGAAACGGCCGCCAACTACCTGGCCCGCCGCGGGCGGTTTTCCAAGAACTGGCAGAACTTCAACCCGAACCCCGGCAACAACTCCACCAGCGGGGACTGGAACGCGGTGTACTTCGGGCCCGACGTGAGCTACTACAACGGCTCCTACGGTCAGAGCTCGAACGCGACCTTTAACCCAACTCAGAGCGCCGACTACATGCGTAACAACACCCGCAACTGGCTGGTGTGGTACAAAAAGCAGGTAGGCTTCGACGGCGTGCGCCTCGACGCGGTAAAGCACTTCCCCGACTTTGCCATGGAAGACTTTCTCTACAACCTGCAAAGCAATGCCGGCTGGGCCAATGGCGGCGCTACCATGTACGCGGTAGGCGAATGGGTAGGCTCTTCCAGCCAGATGGACCAGTGGTGCACCAATGTGCAGGACCGGTCCGGTACGTTCGACTTCTCGCTGCGCAACGGCCTATACAACATCGTGAGCGGGGGCGGCAACTTCGACATCGGCTCCCTGCCGGGCTACCAGCAGGGCAAGCGGGTGGTGCTCATCAATGGCACGTACGTGCACCGTACCGTGCCGTTCGTGAACAACCACGACACCTTCCGCCCCCAGGTCGACGCCTCGGGCAACTACATCGGCTGGAATACCGGCTCGGAGCTGGCGCCCCACATTGACCCGTTTGACCCGCGCCTGTCGGCGACCTACGCCGCCGCGCTGGCAGTAGACGGCTCGCCCCAGATTTTCTTTGAAGACCTGTTCAACGTTGGCAACACCGGCAAGCGCTACTCGCACAGCCCCAAGAGCACCGCGGACCTGCCCACCCGCAGCGACCTGGAAAACCTGATCTGGTGCCACCAGAACCTGCGGTTCAAGGAAGGGGCCTACAAAGTGCGCTGGCAGGCAGCCGACCACCTCGTGATTGAGCGCAGCACCAAGGCCATCATTGGCATCAACGACAACTTCAGCGCCTGGCAGAACAGCACGGTGTCGTGCGACTTCGCCCCGGGCACCGTGCTCAAGGATTACTCCGGCGCCAATGGCACGGCTACCGTGACGGTAAGCGGCAGCCAGACGGTAACCATCAACACCCCGCCCTGCAACGGCACGGCTGCCGGCGGACGCCGAGGCTACTCGGTGTGGGCCCCGACCGGTATCGGTACCAACTACAACCGTGCGGCCCGCACCACCACCCACGAGTGGGAGCTGGCCGACGACCTGGGCGACCGGGACAGCCGCTCCCTGGGTCAGGGCGGACAGCTGCCCGCCGCTTCCACCGCTTACCGCACCGCCGGCCGCATCTACGTGGGCGCCAACAAAGCCATCAGCTAC
Organism: Hymenobacter translucens; assembly: GCF_020685205.1. GTDB lineage: Bacteria > Bacteroidota > Bacteroidia > Cytophagales > Hymenobacteraceae > Hymenobacter > Hymenobacter translucens. The sequence goes on along the minus strand of NZ_JAJERB010000009.1, from coordinate 121,959 downwards.
AACCTGTACCCCACCGATGGCACCCGCAGCCTGACGGTGGCTATTTTCAACAGCTCAGGAACGCTGGTCAGCAGTCAGACCGGTACCGGTACGCTCACCGGCTCCTACACGCCGACTGCCGAAGGCTGGTACACGCTCCGGGCCCGGAACTCGTCCACGTCCAACCCCGCCCAACGGTGCTTTGTGAAGGCCACCTACACCGCCCCCACCGTGGTAACGGGTGCCATGACCGGCCGCCGCGAAACGGCTTCGGAATCTCCTACGACGCGGCAGCCGAAGGCCACCGCCGAGCTGAGCCTGTTTCCGAACCCGACTACCTCAGACCGCATCGACCTGACGCTGCAGACCGAGGCCGAGCAGGCCGCCACCGTCCGCCTCTACGACCTGACGGGCCGCCTCGTGCACGAAGAAACCACCCGGGTGTACCCTGGGTCCAACCAGCTGCGGCTGCGGGTTGAAAAGGTGCTGCCCGCCGGCATCTACCAGCTCACGGTTCCGGAATTCCGGGTCAGCAGCAAGCTGGTCCTGCGCTAAGCCGGTTGCCTGAAATAAAAAAAGCCTCTCCGAGTCCGGAGAGGCTTTTTTTATGCTAGTGCTCATACTCCCGAAAACTCAGTTCCAGCCCAGCCGGGAAAACCGCCGGGCGGCGGCTTCGCCCTTCAGCCAGCGTGATTCGATACCGGGCCCGCTGATCAGCAGAACACTGCCTTTGCGCACGGTGCTGATAATGGCCTTGTACTGCTCGGGCGGCAGCGCCGGGCACCCCCGGCTGTAACCCAGCTGCCCGTGCTGCTCGATGTACCTGGGGCTGGCGTAGTCGGCGGCGTGGAGCACCACGTAGCGGCTTTCGGCATTCGAGTTCTGCCCCTGGTCCAAGCCCTGCAGCTGGCGGGAGTAGCCATGAATGCCGGCGTAGGTGCCGGCGGTGCGGTAAAAGCCCAGCGACGTGCAGGCCGATTTGATGGTGTTGGAAAAGCGGCGGGCCCGCAGCTTGCCCGACCCCCGGCCGTGGGCTACCAGACTGCGGTGCAGTACCCGCCCCTGTCGCAGATCCAAGACCCAAAGCCGGGGCGTGGTGCTGGGCAGGTCCATGTCGGCAACGGCCAGCACACCCGGCTGCGACGCCTTTCTTTGCTGACGAAGCACCAGGTACCCGACGCAGGCCTGTTCGAGAACCGCCGGGCGCAGCTCGGCGGCGTCGGGACCCAGGGCTGCATGTAGCGCCTGAATAGCCTGGCGCAGGGAATCAGGCACGCCGGTTACGTCCGGTACCGGCGTCAGCGCGGTGGAGTCGGGCTGGAACCTGGGAGTATCCACAGCAATGGCCGCCCGCGTGGTATCGACGGCGGCCATTGCGGGCACGTTCGGCAGGGCTGACGAGGCCGTTTCGGCCGTGCGCTGGCAGGCGGCAACGGCCAGGCCCAGCACCGCCAGCTGTCTTTTCCATCCTGTTCCGGGCTTTGTCATTCCCGCAAATTACGACGAAGCTCGTAGAAACGACCGTTGGGGTTAAAAGAAGAAGCTCGCGTTCAGCTTGGCGTAGAACGGCGTGCCCGGTGTAAAGTGCAGCTCATCAACCGGAGTTGATTCGGTGCGCAGCTGGCTTTCGGTGGCAAACTGGGCTTCGTTCCATTTCGCGTTCAGCATATTCTCCACCGTAGCGCCCACCTGAAAGCGGGGCCGGGTGTAGCTCACCACCGCATCGAGCAGCAGGTAGCCCCGGGCCTGGATGCTGCCGTCCTCGTTGGCCGGCCGGCTGTCGATGTGGCGGTAGCGCAGGCTGGCGCTGAGGCCGCCGGGCTGCTTCATCGTCAGCCCGCCGATGCTGGTGAAGCGCGGGGCCAGCGGGATAAAGTTCTGGCCCTTGGCCACGCCCACCAGGCGCCCGTGGTTGTAGTTCAGGTCGACGTCGGCAAACAGCGTGCGGGTAAGCTGGTAGCGCAACGACAGGTCGGTGCCGAAGCGGCGGGTGCGGCCGGCATTCTCGGTGCTGCCCTCGTCGCCGATGTACACCAGCTCCTCCTCCAGGTGCAGGGCCCAGAGCGCCACGTTCACCACCAGGCTCGGCAGGGGCTTGAACGTGCTGCCCACTTCGTAGCCCAGCGCCCGGGGCAGCACGTTGGCCCGGGGGTCGCGCACCACGCCGCGGGCATCGTTGGAATGGAAGCCATAGCCGGAGCGGGCAAACAGCTGCACGTCGGGGTTCAGCTGGTAATACAGGTTCAGCTTGGGGCTCAGGCGGGCGGCAGTGGCCGTACCCGAGAGCGAGTCGCGCCGGTCTTCGCGGAAGCGGAAAAAGAAGACGTCGGCCCGTAGCGCCGCATTCAGGGTGAGCCGGTCGGTCAGAGTCAGCGTTTCGTCGAGGTAGGCGTTAACGTTCTGCTCTCGCACCCGGCCGCTTATGATGGTATCCGTAACGGCGCGCTGCACCGCGTTCAGCAAACCCACCGTGGTATGGTCGAGGCGGGTGCCCACGCCGGCGGTGGTGTGCAGGGTCCGGCTGCCCAGGCGGGTGTCGCGGTCGTAGGTGGCGGTGTAGCCAAACAGGTGGCGGTCATCGGTCTGCTGAATGGCATCGCCCTGGCCGGGATTTTCCTTGAAAAAAGTAAAGTTGGAAAACAGGTTGAAGTGGTAGCGCGAGTAATACGCCTGCTGCCGAAGCACGGCGTCGTGGGCCATGCCCGTCGTGAGCACGGCCGAGGCGTTGGTGCGGTCGGTACGGCCGCCTTCGCTCGGGTCGATGCTGCCGAAGCGGGAGATAATGCCCTCGGCCACGGCCCGCTCCGGCACCTGCCCGCTGGCATCCCAGTTGGAGTTGAAGTGAGAGCCGAGCAGGGTAAGGGTGGTGCGGTCGGTGAGCTGGCCGGTGTAGGACAGCAGGCCGTTGAATCGCTTGAAGTGCTGATCCTGGTCGAAGTAGGAATTGGTGAAGTTGTACTCGGCCGCCACGTAGGCGCTTTCCGGCTTTTTCGACAGCAGGTGGCGGTTGGGGCCAAGCAGATCCAGCATCACCAGCGCCCGGCGGGTGTCGTACTGCCCCACTTCCAGCTTTACCTGGCTGTGGTCGAGGCGGGTTTTGGTGCTGAACTCCCCCGCGCCGGCCGTGGCAAAGTCGCCGAAGCGCGCCGTGTAGGGGCCTTTGTAGACCCGCAGCTGCTCTACCGTTTCCGGAATTACGAAGTGGAAGTCGGCGTAGCCCTGGCCGTGGGCGTGGCTGACCATGTTCACCGGAATACCGTCGATGCTGACGGCAAAGTCAGTGCCGTGGTCGACGTCGAAGCCCCGCAGGAAGATCTGCTCGGCCTTGCCCCCGCCGGCATGCTGGGCGATAAACAGCCCGGGTACCAGCCGCAGCAGGTCCTGGGCGGAGTTAACCGGCCGCAGGGTCTGGTCGATGTGGGAAATGGCCGCCAGCGACTGGTTCAGGTCCCGGGGCTGATTGACGGTTACTTCCCGCAGGCTCAGCGGGGCACCGCTGAGGGTTAGCGTCACGGTCTGGGTTTCGGCCTCGCTCAGCGTTACGCTCACCGTTTGGGTCCGGAAGCCTAGAGCGGTAGCCTCCAGCGTGTAGGACCCGGACGCGAGCCCACGAAGCTGGAAGCTGCCCAGGGCGTCGGTGGCGGTGCCGCCGGGCTGGCCCAGCAGGCGGATACCGACACCGGGCAGGCGCTGACCCGAAACCGAGTCAGCTACGACGCCGCGAATAAGGCCCGCGCCGCCCGTGCGCTGCGCCGCCGCGGAAAAACCAAGCAGGCACAGCACTGCCAGGGCCGCGAAAAGATTCAGTAAATTTTTAGGAAGCATATAACCGCTCAGATGACGGTACGCGCAGGTTTTCCAACTCAGGCGCAACCGTCGGTTCAGAAAATAAGAAGCATTGAAAGCAGCCCGTAAGGCCGCTCCGCAGGTTCGCCGCAGCGGACCCCGGCACCTTATCCCTGATAGCGCGGCGGCGCGAATATTTCGCCTGAAAAGCCCACCGGCCGACTTGGCAGAAGTCCTGCCTCAGCTTTGCTGGTGGTGTAGTAAAGGACACCAAGCAGCTCGGCTTCGGCCACCTGACAGTGCAGGTCCACGCCCTTCAGACTGTGCAGAATCTGCTGGGTGGAGGGGCGGTCCGGGTGCTTTTTCACGGCGTACTGCTGCCCGTTGCAGGTGTCGAAGCAGTCGACGCGCAGGTAGCTGCGCTGCTGGCAGTCGGTGCTGTGCGTGTAGGCGTGGGGCTTGAGCTCAATGGGGCGCGCCGGCCGGTTCACGAGGCCGGCCCCCACTACCAGCAGGTAGTGGGTGAGCAGCAGCAGAACCAGGCAGGTACGGGCCATAAAAAAGTTAATCAATCAGTGTTACGCAGCCCTTCCGAGCTGCCAATCAGGCCAAGAACACCCGCTCCACGGTCCAGTAGGCGGCAATCAGGCCGATACCGATGGATACCGGCACCACTACCCGGCGCTTGTACCAGATCTTGTCGGCGGTCCAGCGGCCTACTAGGGCCCAGGCCAGCAGAATCACGCTTACCTGGCCCAGCTCCACGCCGACATTAAAGGCAATCAGCGACTCGAAAAACGACTTACGCGGTAAACCCAGTTCGGTGAGGGCGCCGGCGAAGCCCATTCCATGAATCAGCCCGAAGCCAAACACAATCACGATGCGCCAGGGGTTAAGGCGGTCGGCGAAGATGTTCTCGATGGCTACGAACAAAATGGACAGCGCAATGATGGGCTCCACGATATCGGAAGGCGGCGAAATGAGCCCGTACATGGCCATTCCCAGCGTGATGGAGTGCGCCACGGTAAAAGCGGTAGCCTGCCAGAGCACGGGCTTGAGGCGGGGCTCCAGAAAGTAGACGCTCAGCACGAACAGGATGTGGTCGAGGCCCAGTGGAATGATGTGGGTATACCCCAGCTTGAGGTAGGTCAGGAAAATGTCGGTGCGCGAGAGTTTGCTCAGGTCGGCATCCAGCACGTGGGCCCAGCCCAGCCTCGGCAGCAGCAGAGCCCCGACCAGCAGCACCAAGGCCGCTTGACGGTAATGGCGGCGTAAATACCCAAGCACGGGCATGAGGATAACGGTCACTTGTTACTTGTTGATTGTTGGCGCATCAATTTTCTATCAATCAACAATCGGCCTTTTACAAGCACCAATCCGACTTAGCGGGCTGCCAGCAGCTTGCGGCCCTCGTCGGCGAGGTCCAGGTCCAGGAACGGGTTAATGCTCAGAGCCTGGCGGATCAGAGTCTGTCCTTCCGCCATCCGGCCGTTTTTGGTTTCAATCAGGCCGGCCCGGCACAGCAAAGTCGGATTCGTTGATTTCGTGCGGCGGGCTTTGGTCATCATTGCCTGCGCCTTGGCGTATTCGCCGCGCTTGTAATGCACCCAGGCCATGGTCTCGCACACGTCTATGTTGTCGGGCCGACGCTCGTACTCGATTTGGGCATGGGTCAGGGCTTTGTCCAGCTCCCCGGTCTTAAGGTAGGCGTAGGCCAACTCCCGGTCGGCATAGTGGCCCATTTCCTCGTTCTCATCGGCTTCCTCGGCCGCGCCGGCCAGCATGGCAATGGCTTCGCGGGCCATCTTGTCGGCTTTGGCGGGCTCGTTGTTGAGGCGGTACAGGTCAGTCAGCTCGTCGGCAAAGGCATAGTCCTGCACCGTGGCGCGGGCGCTCTGGAAGTACTCGATGGCCTTGGCGTAGTTGTGGCGGGCTTTCTCCACGCTGCCCAGGCCGGCCAGGGCGTAGGCGTAGTGGGGCCGCGCTTCCAGCGAGTTGCGGTACTGCTGCTCGGCGCGGGGCAGGTCGCCGGTGATTTCGTAGAGGTGACCCAGGTTGACGCGGGCCCACTCGGTTTGCTCGAGGCCGGGGTAGCCGGCATCGGCCGCCAGGTCCATGGCTTCGATGGCGCCGGGTAGGTCGCCGTGGATTTCACGCAGGTACGACACCCGCGAGTAGGCGCGTAGGTCGGGGCGCACCTGGTTCATTTTGTCGGCCATCTTCACGGCTTCGGGGTAGTTGCCGAGCTCCACGTTGGCGTCGCACAGCAGGCCGTACACGTAGGCCGCGCCGGAATTAACCTGCAAGGCGCGCTGAGCCATTTCCAAGCCCTGGGAAAAGTGGTGCTGGGTAAGGCAGAGCGAGGCTTTGCTGCACAGCGCCTCAAAATTCTCGGGCTCCTTGGCCAGCACGTCCGTCAGCAGCTTCATGGCGGCCATGTCGTAGTACGGGTGGTTGCCGGTGACGCGGGCTTCCTGCATGTAGGCCTGAGCCAGCAGCAGCTTGGCTTTCGTGTCGTCGGGGTTGGCGCGGAGCCGGGCCAACAGGCCGCCGATGGCCTGCTTGGTATTCAGCCACTCGCCGCCTAGCGCCAGCTTGCCCTGGCGCTCCTGCAGCGGGGGAATGGGGTCGGCTTTGCGAAAAAGAAACAGCGCCGCTACGGCAGCAGCAAAGCTCAGCAGCAAAACGGGGTAGAGGTATTTACGCAAAGTAGGGAGGGGTTTGAGTAAACGGATGGAAAGGTAAAAAATCCGGCAGGGTCCTGCCTGAAAAAAGACAGCCGGGCAACGAGGCCCGGCTGTCTTTCAATCAGAACGAAAAAAGGCAAAGGAGGGGCGGCCTTTTTCCGCGTCGGCAGCGTGCTACTGGTTGCTCTTCACCATGCGCACCGACTGCAGCGTGGTGCTGCCCGACTTGACGGTGGCGATGTACACGCCGGCTTCCATCGAAGGAGCGCGCCAGGTGTACTCGTAGACGCCGGGGTTGTGCATCTTGTTGTTGATAACCGTAGCCACCCGACGGCCGAGCATGTCGGTAATCGTCAGCGTGATGGGGCTTTTCACGGCTACGTCGTACTTAAACGTCGTCTGATTCACGAACGGGTTGGGGAAGTTCTGCGCCATCGAAACGGTCGTGGGCTGTAGGCCCAGGCCCAGGCCACTGCGCTGCGAAGTCACGGTCGGCTGGGCTTTGGTGCCCGACCAGGGCGTCTGTACGTAGGGGAAAGCCGCTTTAAACGTGGTGTCGTTGCGCTCGATGCCGGTCGTGAAGCCCAGGACGTTGCCCAGCTGGGGCGTTACCGGGTTCGTTGCCGTAGGCGTAAAGTCGTCGTACCACAGGCCGATGGCCGCCAGTACGGCGCCGCTCACGGCTTGCAGCTCAATGCGGGTTACGTCGTCCTCCAGGCGGCGGCCGTTCGGGAAGCCGTCCATGTTCGGAATAGCCTGCAGGCTGGCGTTGGCGTTAAAGCGGGCATCCGTCAGACCCAGTACGGCGGCGGCAAACAGGCCTTCGGTGCTGAAGTCGGGCGAGTTGCGGGGCGTGGTGGGCACGGCCATGTTCAGGCGCAGCATGTCGCCGATAACGGGCAGGAAGTTGTTGATGAACGGCTTGCCGGCGGCCAGCGGGTTGCCGGCTTTGCCGGTGGCCAGCTGGTAGGGAGCCAGGTTGGGCACACCCGTCATGAAGATGGGCAGAATGTCAACCGAGCGGGGACGACCAGCCTGAAGCAGGATGGGGCCAAACGTGGGGTCGGCAAACACGGTACCGGCGCGCTGGGCGGGAGTCAGCACCGACAAACCGTCGGCGCCGTTGCGGAAGTCGAAGCCGTTGGCGGGCAGACCGGCGCGGCCGGCCAGGGACTTGGACTGAATGCGCAGGTTGCGGAAGCCGGGAACGGCCTCACCGAAGTAGGTCTGACCGGCGGGCTTGGGCGCGGCCGGAGCAACCGGGGCGTTATCAGCCATGTACAAAGCCAGCTCCGGGTTGGTGAAGTTCGTGAACATAGCAGCATTCTCGTTGCCGGGAGTGCGCACGTTGTACTCGTCCTTGTTGCCGATCGGGTTGATTACCTCGTTGGTCAGGGGCATGCCGAGGCGCGAAACCTGCACGTAGTTACCCGACGACGTCTGGGTACCATCCGTGTTCAGCGTCCGCAGGGCCGGGCGGCTGGCCGAGGCCCATACGCCGATTACGTAGTCCGGGTCGAGGATATTGGCTGCCTGCGCGCCGGTACGTCCGGCTTTCTGCAGAACCGAAATCGGGAGCTGCAGGGCAATGGTGTGCGCGTTCTTGTGATACAGACCGTCGCGGGCATTGGTGGGCCGCACGCCGCCGAGGTCGAAGATTGCACCTACGTCCACGAAGAACGGGTCATCTACAGGGCCGCAGAACACGCGGCCCCCGCCGACGGGCAGGATGGCGCCGTTCATCAGGGCATCGTAGCTGGCGGCTCCCAGACCGGCCGCGCCGCTGATCGAGCGGGGACCTACGTTGTACGGCGGTACTACGCCGGCTGTCGTCAGGGTGGTGAAGGCGCCGCCGCGAATGCTCTGCTCCAGGCGGTAGGTGGTTTTCAGGTTTTCCTTGCCCAGCCGGATGTTGAAGAACGTGGTCGGGTCCTCATTGGCGCGGGTGAAGGTGAACCGGTACGTGATGTCGTCACCGGTGGTGGTGGCGTCGTTCTTGATGTGAATCTCATACCGGACGTTCTCCCCGAAGTGGTAGTAGTTCGGGCCGCCCTGGGGCAGCTGCATTGGAATGAAGTTGGCGATGATGTTAATCATCTCGGCGTTGTTCGGGTCCCGGAACGCATAGACGTCGGTGTTGTCAGCCACCGGATCATCGGCAATGAGGGGCGCTTCGCGGTGACTGGATGCCTCCAGCGGGGCTTTCTGCCCGCTCCAGGTCATCAGGGCCGCAATGGCAGCACCCAGCAGACTGGCTTGGAGGATAGGACGAGTAAAAGTTTTCATAAAGGAAGATTGGTTGTGGGTGAGAAATGAGAAACAAAAACTGGGAAGGCTGAAAAGGCATGTAACTGCCGGGGCGCCAAAGCAAGCGGCGCTAGTAGGGTCCGGGCGGAACGGACGGCGCTGAAGCCGGAGCGGCACCACCTTCCGGATAGCCGGCCGAAAACAGGGACGGGGTATGCTTGAGCTTACGTAAGCAGTGCCATGACTGGATTGGAGAAGCGCTGTATTTAAATGGTACAGAACTCGGGCTTACTCCCGGACCCTGCAGCCGGCCCTCCTACCCCGGCTTTCTTGCGTACTTTTGCAGTCCGTCCGCGCCTACTCCATCTACCCGCGCGGACGCTTTGCTTACCGGGCGCCCCGCCGCCTTCGTCTGACCCTCTTTATGGCCAAAGTCGCTATCAACCTCTCCACCGGGAGCCTGCAGCAGGAAGAAATAATTGTCGGCATCGACCTGGGCACCACCAACAGCCTGGTGGCCTACATTCACCCGGACGGTCGCCAGCCGGTAGCCATCAACGACCAGGGCCGGGGCTCCATCGTGCCGTCGGTCGTGCACTTCCCGGCCGATGGCGAAGCGCCCATCGTAGGCAATGAGGCCAAGCCCTACCTGCTCACCAACCCCGAAAACACGATTTACTCGGTGAAGCGCCTGCTCGGTAAGAATTACGGCGACCTGGGCGGCCACGCCGCCCAGTACGGCTACAAGATCATCGACGACAACTCCGAGGGCATGGTCAAGATCCGGGTCGGTGACCGGTTCTACTCCCCTATCGATCTGTCGGCTGAAATCCTCAAGGAGCTGCGGGCCCGGGCCGAACACGCCCTGAAAACGCCCGTGAACCGCGCCGTCATCACCGTGCCGGCGTACTTCAACGACTCCCAGCGCCAGGCCACCCGCGACGCCGGCCGCCTGGCCGGCCTCGACGTGCTGCGCATCGTGAACGAGCCGACCGCCGCGGCCCTGGCCTATGGCATCGGCCTGAGCCCCGACGAAGAGAAAACCGTGGCCGTGTACGACCTGGGCGGCGGCACCTTCGACGTAAGCATTCTGCGCATCCAGCAGGGCATCTTCGAAGTGCTCAGCACCAACGGCGACACCTACCTGGGCGGCGACGACATGGACCGCCTGCTCGTGGAGCACTGGACAGGTCAGCTGGGGCTGGCAAGTCAGCTTGGCGGCAACATCCCGCTGCAGCAGGAGCTGCGCCTGCTGGCTGAGCAGGCCAAAAAGCACCTCAGCCAGCACGACGACTTTCAGGACGAGCTAACCGGCGGATCGGCCCTGCGCATCAGCAAGGCGGAGTTCAATGCCCTGATCCAGCCCCTGGTTGACCGCACCATCACCTCCTGCCGCCAGGCTTTGACCGATGCCCAGCTCAGCACTGCCGACCTCGACGCGGTGCTGCTGGTCGGTGGCTCTACCCGGGTGCCGCTGGTGTACGAGTCGGTCTCCACCTTCTTCGGGCAGCAAGCCAACAACTCCCTCAACCCCGATGAGGTCGTGGCCCTGGGCGCCGCCATTCAGGCCGACATCCTGGCCGGCAACCGCCGCGACGTGCTTTTGCTCGACGTGACGCCCCTGACCCTAGGCATCGAGACCATGGGCGGACTGATGGACCCCATCATCGGGCGCAACTCCAAGATTCCCACCAAAGCCGGCCGGCAGTACACCACTTCCGTCGACGGGCAGGTAAACCTGAAGATTTCGGTGTACCAGGGCGAACGGGATCTGGTGCGCGAAAACCGCAAGCTGGCCGAGTTTGACCTGCGTGGCATTCCCGCCATGCCCGCCGGCCTGCCCAAGGTTGATGTCAACTTTATTTTGAACGCCGACGGCATCCTCAAGGTCGAGGCCATCGAGCTGCGGTCCAACACCCGACAGGCGGTGGAAATCAAGCCCCAGAACGGCCTTACCGACGAGCAGGTGGAGCAGATGCTGATGGACTCCCTGGTGCACGCCAAGGAAGACGTGGCTGCCCGCATGATTATCGAAACCCGGACGATGGCCGAGCAGCTGATCTACCAGGTCGAGCGGTTCGTCGACAAAAACTCCCAGTACCTGACTGAAGAGGAAATCCACGAAACGGCCGCCCAGGTGCAGAACCTCAAGGACGTGCTGGCCGCCAACGGCGACAAGGACGCCATCATGCGCACCGTCGACACCCTGGAGGAGCTGACCAGCCCGTTTGCCGAGCGCGTCATGAACATCTCCATCAAGCAGGCCATGCAGGGCAAGCGGATCGAGTAACCTACGCTCCGGCTGACTGTACGGCCAGCTGTCCAACCGCCTTCCCAGACTGCAATTTCCCTGATCATACCCGCGTCCACCGTGAATTCCAGCCTCACCCGCCTCTTCAGCATTGCGCAGAAGCCCGCCCGGCGGATTGTGGGGCTGATGTCGGGGACGTCGCTCGACGGCCTGGATGTGGCTTTGTGCCGGCTCGAAGGCCACGGGGCCGCCACGCGGGTGCAGATCGAGCAGTTCGCCACCTTCCCCTATTCCGACGAGCAGCGCCAGCAGATCCGCCGGGTGTTTGCCCGGGAGCAGGTGGAGCTGCAGCACCTGACCCTGCTCCACGCCTGGCTGGGCACCCTGCACGGCACGATGGTGCTCGACTGCCTGGACCGGTGGCAGGTGAAGCCGGCGGAAGTAGATGCCATTGCCAGCCACGGGCAGACGGTTTTTCACGCGCCCCGCCACCAGCACAACCTGCCCGACTGGCCGAACGCCACCCTACAGCTTGGCGACGCCGACCACCTGGCCGTGAAGACCGGCATCATCACGCTCAGTGACTTCCGGCAGAAGCACGTGGCTGCCGGCGGTGAAGGAGCCCCGCTGGCTGTGTATGGCGACTTTCTGATTTTCTCGGAGCCCGGCCAGGACCGCGTGCTGCTGAACCTGGGCGGCATTGCCAACTTCACCTTTCTGCCCGGCTCCCTCGACCCTGCTGCTGTCTTCAGCACCGACGCCGGCCCGGCCAATACCCTGCTCGATGCCTGCGTACGGGCGCATTACCCCGGCCGGAGCTACGATGAGGGCGGCCTGCTCGCCAGTCAGGGCCGGGTTTCGGATGCTCTGCTCACGGAGCTGCTGCGGCATCCGTTTTTCGCGGCACCGCTGCCGAAGACCACCGGCCCCGAGCTGTTCAGCCCGGAGTACCTGCAGCGGGCGCAGCAGCAAAGCAACACGACCGGCCTTTCAGCCCCCGACCTGCTGGCTACCCTGACCCGGCTCAGTGCCCGGGGCGTGGCCGATGCTTTAAAGCAGCACGCCGGTCCGCAGCCGTACCTGGCCGTGTATGTAAGCGGGGGCGGCCTGCACAACGCGCTGCTGATGCGGGAGCTCCAGGCGGAGCTGCCCGGCTGTCGGTTCGGTACCACGGATGATTTGGGCATCCTGCCCGACGCTAAAGAAGCCCTGCTGTTTGCGGTGCTGGCTAATGAGACGCTGGCGGGCACCCCCTTCGCCATCGGCCGGGGCCGGCAGGCGGTGCCGGCGGTGGCGCTGGGCAAGATTTCCTTCCCGCAGTAGCGTCGGGGCGCCTATTTCCGGGGCTTGCTTTGCGGGGCGGGTATCATCCCAAAGCTCAGGATGCGGGTAGCCACGGAGTCGCGGAAGCTGACGTCAAGCTGAACCTGGGGCTTGCTTTTGAGCGTGTCGGCCCGGAAGGTAAACGAGTAGAAATAGCGGGGCCGGCCGCTGCCGTTGCTGCGCAGTCCCAGCTTATAGAGGGCAATGGTGCTACCGAACCGTTGACCCTGGGCGTGAAGCGGGCGGGCCGAGGCCTGAAACCGGGTCAGGGGCACGTTGGCGCTGAATTCCGGGGCCATCAGGGCGTAGGCGTGGCGGTACTCGGCGCGCAGGATGTAAAGCAGAAACTGCCGGGCCAATTGGGCCTGGGTGAGGGTGGGCGAAGCCGGTACCGGGGTGAGTGGCGCCAGCACCATCAGCGCCAGCAGCAGCGCCCGCAGCGCTAGGACCGGTAAGCGCCTCACTCGGCTTCCTGCTGGGGCACCAGGATGAACACGTCCTCGCTCGGACGCTTCATGATGTACTTCTCCCGGGCAAACTTCTCCAGCAGCTCCGGGGAGCTGAGCAACTCGGCCCGGTCCTTCTTCACCTTGTCGATTTCGCCCAGATAGTGTTCTTTGTCGCCTTCCAGTTCCCGCCACTGGTCGTACATCTCGTACTGCTTCACGAAGTCGTTGGCGTCGAACACGAACATCCAGATCAGAAAGCCCAGGCCGGCCAGAAAGTAGAAGCTGCGCAGAAAGCGGGGCACGTAGGCGAAAAGGTCGGATGGGCGCATCATCGGGTTATGGGTTGTTCGTTGTTAGTTGTCCGTTGTTAGGCGTCAGTCACTAGGGTAGCTCTGACAACTAACAACTGATAACGGACAACTTATAAGGCTCGAGCTCGAAACTGGCTGCCTTGCCGCAGCCTCTGACAAATATCAGCATTTCAGGCCAACCGGCCACCAACGAAAAACGGTACCGCCGCCCGAAGGCAACGGTACCGTTAGCGTATCGGAAATGCCGCCGGCTACATTTTGCGGCCGGGGAAGTAGGCAATTTCGCCCAGCTCCTCCTCGATGCGCAGCAGCTGGTTGTACTTGGCCATCCGGTCGGAGCGCGAAGCCGAGCCGGTCTTGATCTGGCCGGTGTTCAGGGCCACGGCCAGGTCGGCAATGGTGTTGTCCTCCGTTTCGCCCGAGCGGTGGCTCATGATGCTCTTGTAGCCGTTGCGGCGGCCCAGGTTGATGGCGTCGATGGTTTCGGTAAGCGTGCCGATCTGGTTTACCTTGATCAGGATGGAGTTGGCAATCTTCTCGTCGATGCCGCGCTGCAGACGGTTCACGTTGGTCACGAACAGGTCGTCGCCTACCAGCTGGGTGGTGCTGCCCAGGCTTTCGGTGAGCTGCTTCCAACCGGCCCAGTCGTCCTCATCCATGCCGTCCTCAATGCTGATGATGGGGTACTTCTTGGCCCAATCAGCCCAGAAGCTTACCATCTCCGACGAGGTGAGCTTGTCACCGGTGCTTTTCTTGAAGTGGTACTGCCCGTTCTCGTAGAACTCCGACGTAGCGGCGTCCATGGCAATCAACACGTCTTCGCCCGGGCGGTAGCCGGCCGTCTCAATAGCCTGCAGCACTACCTTGATAGCCTCCTCGTTCGACTTGATGTTGGGGGCAAAGCCGCCTTCGTCGCCGACGTTGGTGCTCAGGCCCTGCTTTTTCAGCACATTCTTGAGGTGGTGGAAAATCTCGGTACCCCAGCGCAGGGCTTCCGAGAAGGAAGCGGCGCCCACCGGCATGATCATGAACTCCTGGAAGTCGATGGAGTTGTCGGCGTGGGAGCCGCCGTTCAGGATGTTCATCATCGGCACGGGCAGGGTAGTAGCACCCACGCCGCCCACATAGCGGTACAGCGGCATGCCGGCTTCCTGGGCCGCGGCCCGGGCCACGGCAAGCGAAACGCCCAGGATGGCGTTGGCACCCAGGTTCGCCTTGTTGGGCGTGCCATCCAGCTCCAGCATGATCTTGTCGAGCAGGCCCTGTTCGTACACCGAGAAGCCGATCAGCTCTTCGGCGATGGTGCTGTTCACGTTTTCCACGGCCTTCAGCACGCCCTTACCCATGTACATGGACTTGTCGTCGTCGCGCAGCTCCACGGCTTCGTGCTTGCCGGTGCTGGCGCCCGAGGGCACCGCCGCGCGGCCTACGACGCCGGTATCGGTCGTCACGTCGACTTCTACGGTCGGGTTACCCCGGGAATCAAAAATCTGGCGGGCGTGAATGGAGGCAATGATGCTCATAGTGGAAAGAATGAGGTTGGTTGAAAAGGGAAGTGTTGAGAAGCTCCGGCCGGGGCGCGAAGGCGGCGCAAGGTAAAAAAATTAGCTCCGACCTCACCCCTTTAAGTAAACTCCCCCGGATAGGCCTTGCGAAGGCAAAAAAAAAGGGAGGCACCTTGCGGTACCTCCCTTTTCTATAAAAGCAGAGCTTCGAATTACGAAGCAGCTTCTTCGCTCTTGGCTTCGTCGCGGCTTTCGCCCTCGGCTACCGTGGTAGTCGGGGTGTCTTCCGGAGCCGAAGCTTCTACTACGGCAGCAGGAGCTACAGCCTCGCCACCAACGGCGGGAGCAGCTTTCTTCTTGCCGCGCGAACGACGGGTCGTAGCCTTGGCTTCGCCGGCGGCTTTCGTCTCGAGCAGGGTTTCGTTGTAATCCACCAGCTCAATGATGCACAGCTCGGCGTTGTCGCCCAGACGATTCTCGCTCAGCTTCAGGATGCGGGTGTAGCCACCGGGACGGTTGGCAATGCGGCCTGCCACTTCACCGAACAGCTCCTTGATTGACTCCTTGTCCTGCAGGGTCGAGAAGACCATACGGCGGGAGTGGGTCGTGTCGCTCTTGGCTTTGGTGAGCAGGGGCTCAACGAACTTGCGCAGGGCCTTGGCCTTGGCTACCGTCGTCGAGATGCGCTTGTGCATGATCAGCGACGAAGCCATATTGGACAGCATCGCGTTGCGGTGGGCGGCGGTACGGCCCAGGTGGTTGATTTTTTTACCGTGTCTCATCGGACAAAGAAGTTAAAGTGATGTGCTTGCGGACGGGAACCACGGCGGGCAAAAGCCTCATTTGAACCCCCGCCCCGAGGGCGCATCTGTGAAAAAATGTAAAAAAGAAATGTGCTGACCCGAACGCGTGCGGCTTGCACATCATTCCGGTCAGCACATTAAAAAAGCTAATCTTCTTCGAGGCGGTACTTGCCGAGGTCCATGCCAAAGGTCAGGCCCTTCTCCTCTACCAGGTTCTCCAGCTCGGTCAGCGACTTCTTACCGAAGTTGCGGAACTTCATCATGTCGCTCATGTCCAGCTGCACCAGGTCACCGAGGGTTTTGATATCGGCTGCCTTGAGGCAGTTGTAGGCGCGCACACTCAGGTCCATGTCGGCCAGCGGGGTCTTGAGGACCTTGCGCATGTGCAGGGTCTCCTCGTCCACGGTCTCCTCTTCCTCAGCCTTGGCCGTCTCGAAGGTCATCGTGTTGTCGGAGAACAGCATGAAGTGCTGAATCAGAATGTTGGCGGCACCCTTCAGCGCGTCCTCGGGGTGAATCGAGCCGTCGGTCTGAATTTCGATGAGCAGCTTCTCGTAGTCGGTCTTCTGCTCGACGCGGGTGTTCTCGATGCTGTACTTCACGTTCTTGATGGGCGTGAAGATGGCGTCGATGGCAATCTGACCAAATACCTGGTCGGCGGGCTTGTTTTCCTCGGCCGGTACGTAGCCACGGCCTTTCTGCACGGTAAACTCGAACTCCAGCTCAACGCTGGGGTCCACGTTGCAGATCACCAGATCCGAATTCAGAACCTGGAAGCCGTTGGTGAATTTGTTGATGTCGCCGGCCGTGAAGGTCTCCTGGCCTTTGATGCGGACGGTGATCTTGTCCTCAATGGCGTCGCTGATCTTCTTGAAGCGCACCATCTTCAGGTTCAGGATGATTTCGGACATGTCCTCGATCACACCCTCGATGGTGGTGAACTCGTGCAGCACGCTGGGCGTGCGGACCGACGTGATGGCATAGCCCTCCAGCGACGACAGCAGGATACGGCGCAATGCGTTGCCGATCGTGACGCCGTAGCCTTTCTCCAGCGGTTTAAATTCAAATGTTCCGTAGAAGTCATCGGATTTCTCCATCACAACCTTCTCCGGCATTTGAAAAGCTAAGATTGACATAAGTGGGGCGTTAGAAACAAACAAAAAAAGAAATTCGAAGAAACGTCCCGGCCAGAAAGCCGGGACGCCAATTACTTCGAGTAAAGCTCGACGATGAGCTGCTCCGTGATTTTCTCCGGAATCAGGTCACGCGAGGGGGCGTTCAGGAACTTGCCCACCAATTCTTTGCTGTCCCACTCCAGCCAGGCGAAAGCGCGGGCATTGCGGGCGCTCAGGCTAGTGGTAATAGCTTCCAGCGACTTGGACTTCTCGCGAACCCCAACCACGTCGCCAGCGCGAAGCTTGTAGGAAGCGATGTTTACTACTTCGCCGTTCACGGTGATGTGCTTGTGCAGAACGAGCTGACGAGCAGCACGGCGGGTCGGGGCTACCCCCAGACGGTACACCGTGTTGTCGAGACGCGACTCGAGCAGGGCCAGCAGGTTGTCGCCGGTGATGCCGGGCAGGGCAGCAGCCTTGTGGAAAAGGTTTTCGAATTGCTTTTCCAGGATGCCGTACATGTACTTCACCTTCTGCTTCTCCATCAGCTGCACAGCGTATTCCGACTGCTTTTTGCGGCGGCCGCGACCGTGCTGGCCGGGAGGATAATTCTTTTTGTTGAGCGCCTTGCTCGGACCGAAGATCGGCTCAGCAAAACGA
Organism: Hymenobacter translucens; assembly: GCF_020685205.1. GTDB lineage: Bacteria > Bacteroidota > Bacteroidia > Cytophagales > Hymenobacteraceae > Hymenobacter > Hymenobacter translucens. The sequence goes on along the minus strand of NZ_JAJERB010000009.1, from coordinate 104,843 downwards.
CGAGCAATCTTGGTTTTAGGACCGGTATAACGTGCCATTTCGGGGATGTTGAGTTTTGCAGGGGTTGAACCACGCGTGTCGGGCCTCTCGGATGGACCTTGCCAGGGGCAAGAGCCGCATCAGAAACCCGACACCAGGGGCAGGCAACAAGGCCCACCAGTTCAGTATATCAGACGCGACGACGCTTAGGTGGGCGGCAGCCGTTGTGCGGCAGCGGCGTTACGTCGCGGATGGTTGTTACCTCAATACCCACGTTTTGGAGGGTACGGATGGCTGACTCACGGCCAGCGCCCGGTCCTTTCACGAATACTTCGGCTTTGCGCATACCCAGGTCGTGGGCAACTTTGGCGCAGTCCGTAGCAGCCATCTGGGCTGCGTAAGGCGTGTTTTTCTTTGAACCCTTGAAGCCCATCTTACCAGCCGAAGCCCAGGAGATTACCTGGCCGTTCATGTTGGTGACGGAGATGATGATATTGTTGAAGGAGGCGCGGATGTGAACCTGCCCAACCTGCTCAACAACGACAATGCGCTTCTTGGCTTTGTCTTTTCTTTTTTGTGCCATCTGGTTATCGCAAAAAATGCGGAAGGTGTTGACACCCGCCCGGAGCTTCCGGCAGGGTGTCGATTTCCGCTACTGTTTATTTAGTAGCCTTCTTCTTGTTGGCTACCGTCTTCCGCTTGCCCTTGCGGGTACGGGAGTTGTTCTTGGTGCGCTGACCGCGAACCGGCAGACCTTTGCGGTGACGCAGACCACGGTACGAACCAATGTCCATCAGACGCTTGATGTTTAGCTGAACCTCGGAGCGCAGAACGCCTTCGGTCTTATGCTGCGCCGCGATGATGGCACGGATTTCACCGGCTTCTGCTTCCGTCCAGTCCTTCACCTTCTTGCTCAGGTCGATGCCGGCCTGGAGAAGGATCTTCTGGGCCGAAGAGCGGCCGATACCAAAAATGTACGTCAGGGCGATTTCGCCGCGCTTGTTGTCCGGGATATCTACCCCTGCAATACGAGCCATGTGTTTAGAAAAAAGTCTGATTAACCCTGACGCTGCTTGTAGCGGGGGTTCTTCTTGTTGATGACGTACAGCTTGCCGTTGCGGCGAACCAGCTTACAGTCAACGCTGCGCTTTTTGACCGATGTTTTGACTTTCATGTCGTCGGGTTATTTGTAACGGTAAACAATTCTGCCCTTTGACAAGTCGTAGGGCGACATTTCCAGCTTCACCTTATCCCCAGGCAGAATCTTGATGTAGTGCATGCGCATCTTTCCGGAGATGTGCGCAATAACCTGGTGTCCGTTTTCCAGCTCCACGCGAAACATGGCGTTGGACAGGGCTTCCAGAATCGTTCCATCCTGCTCAATCGAGGACTGTTTGGCCATAAGGCTACTGTAAGGCTTTTTCTATGTATTCAAACGAGGTCAGAATTTCTGCCTTGTCTTTTCTGATCACCACGGTGTGCTCGAAGTGCGCCGACGGCTTGAGGTCCTTGGTTCGGATAGTCCAGCCATCCTTCTCCTGAACCACATGCTTGGTACCCAGGTTCACCATCGGCTCGATGGCGAGCACCAGACCCGTCTGCAGCTTTAGCCCCGCCCCACGCTTACCGTAGTTCGGAACCTCCGGCCGCTCGTGGAGGCTTTTACCGATGCCGTGTCCCACCAATTCCCGGACGACGCCATACCCCTGCTTTTCAACCGAGGTCTGGATGGCATAGCCAATGTCGCCCATCCGGTTGCCGGCTACTGCCTGCTCGATGCCCAGGTAAAGGGACCGTTTGGTGAAGTCCAGCAAGCTGAGCACTTCGGGAGCCACCTCCCCGACCGGGTAAGTGTAGGCACTGTCACTGTGGTACCCGTTCAGCTTTACCCCGCAGTCTACTGAGATGATATCGCCGCTTTTCAGCGTGTAGTCACTCGGAAAACCGTGCACCACGACCGAGTTGGGCGAGATGCAGAGGCTGAACGGAAAATCGTTATACCCTTTGAAGGAAGGCTGCCCGCCATGATCCTTGATGAACTCCTCGGCGCGGCGGTCCAGCTCACGCGTTGTAACTCCTTCTTTGATCAGGCCCGCAACTTCTCCGTGGGCTTGAGCCAGCACTTTCGCGCTGGCCCGGATGAGCTCTATTTCTTCTTCGGTCTTGTACAGAATCATGGCTAAGAGGCCATGGCAATGTTTTGCGTCCGACCTTTTACTTTGCCCGACTTCATCATGCCGTCGTAGTGACGCATCAGCAGGTAGCTTTCCACCTGGTTGAGCGTATCCAGCACGACCCCTACCATGATGATGAGGGAGGTGCCGCCGTAGAAAGCCGAGAAGGGACGCGTAACGCCGGCCAGCAAAGCAAGTGCGGGGAAGATGGCAATCAGCGCCAGGGCAACCGCCCCGGGCAGGGTAATGCGCGTCAGCACCTCATCCATGTGCTCGGAGGTGTCGCGGCCCGGCTTTACGCCCGGCACGAAGCCCCCACTGCGCTTCAGGTCGTCCGCAATCTGGTTGGGGTTGACGCTGATGGCCGTGTAGAAGTACGTGAAGATGATGATGAGCAGCGCGAATACCAGGTTGTACTGCCACGAAGTGTAGTCCGAGAACTTCACCCCGATGTAGCTGGCCGTGTCGCTTTCGTTCTGCCACATGGAAGCCACAATAGCGGGCAGGAACATCAGCGACTGCGCGAAGATGATGGGCATTACCCCGGCAGCATTCACTTTCAGCGGGATAAACTGGCGCTGGGCGTTGAGCTGAGCCGTACCGCCCACCTGCTTAGCGTACTGAACCGGAATCCGGCGTACAGCCTGCGTGAGCACGATAACGGCCATTACAACCAGGAACAGCACCACCAGCTCGATCAGGAAGATCAGGGAGCCCCGCATGCCTTTGGCTGCGGCTTCCCCGATGATGGCACCGGGCAGGCGTGATACAATCCCGATCATGATGATCATGGAAATACCGTTACCAATACCTTTATCCGTGATTTTCTCACCCAGCCACATGCAGAAGAGCGTACCGGCCGTGATGATGATCATCGTAGTTACCGTGAAGAAGGTACCCGGATCGATGATTGCCTCGGCGTTGATGGTAGCGATGAAGCCAACCGACTGCGCCAGAACAATAGGAATCGTGAGGATTCGCGTGTACTGGTTGATTTTCTTCCGGCCCGACTCACCTTCCTTCTGCAGCTTCTGGAAGTACGGCACTGCGATGGTCAGCAGCTGCAGCACGATAGAAGCGGAGATGTAAGGCATGATGCCCAGCGCGAAGATGGAGGCGTTGCTGAACGCCCCGCCAAGCAGGGTATCCAGAATGCCAAACACCCCTCCGGCCGCACCTTTCAGGCGGGTAGCATCTACGCCGGGCAGCACCACGAAAGAACCCAGCCGGTAGATGGCAATGAAGAAAAGCGTATTGAGAATCCGCGTACGCAGATCCTCAATCGCAAAAATGTTCTTTATCGTGGTGATGAACTTGTTCATTGCCAGTATGGCTTACAGCGTCACAGCCTTACCACCTGCTTTCTCGATGGCTTCAACAGCCGACTTCGAGAATGCATGGGCATGTACTTCCAGCGCCTGGGTGATTTCACCGCGGCCCAGAACTTTGATCTTTGCGTTTTTCGAAACGAGACCGTTGCCTACGAAGTAAGCAATGTCCATCACGGTCGCGCTGTTCTTCTCGGAGAGGTCCTGCAGAACATCAATGTTGATGCCTTTGTACTCTACCCGATTGATGTTCGTGAAGCCGAACTTCGGAACGCGGCGCTGCAGGGGCATCTGGCCACCTTCGAAGCCCGATTTTTTGGAATAACCCGAGCGGGACTTGGCACCTTTGTGACCGCGGGTAGACGTGCCGCCACGGCCGGAACCCGTACCACGGCCAATACGCTTTTCATTGCGTACGGCACCATCGGCGGGCTTTAGATTGCTGAGATTCATGTCGAGATAATCCTCTAGAGTTCGGTTACTTCTACCAGGTGCTTAACTGCAGCCACCATGCCGGCAATCTGGGGATTGTTTTCCTTCTCCGAGATGCTGCCGATTTTACCCAGGCCCAGGGCCTGAATCGTGCGCTTTTGCCGCTCCGGGCGGTCAATCACGCTTTTTACCAGTTTGATTTGAATCTGTGCCATTACTGCTTAGCCGTTAAATACGCGGGAAAGGGTAATGCCACGAGCCTGAGCAATCTGCATGGGGTCACGCATTTTCAGGAGAGCGTCAAACGTAGCCTTTACCACGTTGTGGGGGTTGGACGAGCCTTTCGACTTTGCCAGTACATCTTTGATGCCGGCGCTTTCGAACACGGCGCGCATTGCACCACCGGCAATTACACCGGTACCGGCCGCAGCCGGCTGCACGAGCACGAAGCCACCCGAGTACTTGCCTTCCATCACGTGAGGAACAGTGTGCTTGTACAGCGGCACCTTCACCAGGTTCTTCTTGGCGTCGTCAATGCCTTTGGCAATGGCGTCGGTTACTTCGTTGGCTTTGCCGAGGCCGTAGCCAACGGTGCCGTTGCCGTCACCTACTACCACGATGGCCGAGAAGCTGAAGCGACGACCGCCCTTTACTACCTTGGCTACGCGGTTGATAGCAACTACCTTTTCTTTCAGGTCCGACTCACCGGCGCGGGGCGCCTGGTCACGGTTACCACCCCGGTCGTTGCCACCACCCCGACGGTCATTGCCGCCCCGGTCGTTGCCACCGCCACCACGGTTGTTGTTGTTGAATTCTGCCATGATGCTTTAGAAATTGAGGCCGCCTTCGCGGGCTCCTTCTGCCAATGATTTAACCCGGCCGTGGTACAGATAACCGGAACGGTCAAATACCACTTTCGAAATGCCCTTTTCCTGGGCGCGCGACGCCAGCTCTTTGCCAACGGCGGTGGCGGAGGCTACCTTGGTAGCTTCGTCGCCCACCGACACGTGCTTCGACGAAACCGATACCAGCGTCTTGCCGATGGTGTCGTCGATGATCTGGGCGTAGATGCCTTTGTTGCTGCGGAAAACCGACAGACGCGGGCGCTCGGACGTGCCAGACACCCGCGTGCGGATGATCTTCTGGATCCGGGCTCTTCTTTTTGCTTTATCGAAAGCCATGGTTTTATTTATTTCGAAGCTGTCTTACCAGCCTTACGACGAATCTGCTCACCCACGAAGCGTACACCCTTGCCTTTGTAAGGCTCGACTTTACGCAACGAACGAATTTTAGCGGCAACCTGACCCAGCAGCTGCTTGTCGATGCTGGTCAGGGTTACGATGGGGTTCTTACCCTTTTCGGTAACGGCCGTAGCAGTTACTTCTTTGGGCAGCGCCAGGAAGATGTTGTGGGAGAAACCCAGCGACAATTCCAGCGTAGTACCAGCCATAGCAGCCTTGTAGCCTACACCCACCAGCTCGAGCTGCTGCGTGAAGCCATTGCTGACGCCGTTTACCATGTTGCTGATCAGCGAGCGGTACAGACCGTGCATCGCCTTGTGGCGCTTCTGCTCGGTCGGACGCTCAACTACCAGCTGGCCGTCGGCGTTAGTCAGGATAATGTCGCGGTCAACGGGAGTCGTGAGCGTACCCTTGGGGCCCTTCACGGTGATTTCGTTTTCCTTGCTGATTTCGATCTGCACGTTAGCGGGCAGCTCGATCGGCAGTTTACCAATGCGTGACATAGTTTCTTTTCTCCTCGATTAGTAAACGTAGCACAGTACTTCGCCACCTACGTTCTCAGCTTTGGCTTCCTTCTCCGTCATCACGCCCTTCGACGTCGACAGGATGGCAATGCCAAGGCCGCTCAGTACGCGGGGCATGTTTTCTACGTGCGCATATTTGCGCAGACCAGGCGAGCTAACGCGCTCCAGCTTGGTGATGGCGGGCTGCTTCGTGGCCGGGTTGTACTTCAAGGCAATCTTGATCGTACCCTGTACCGACGTGTCGTCAAAACGGTAGCTCTGAATGTAGCCCTTGTGGTAGAGCACCTTCGTGATTTCCTTTTTGATGTTGCTGGCCGGGATTTCCACTACCCGATGGTTTGCCTTGATGGCATTCCGAACCCGGGTCAGGTAATCAGCAATTGGATCTGTATTCATTGTGTTTTAGACGACTGCCCATTTTTAGGGAGCCGCAAAGATAAGAAAATTTCGCCGCAGCAAAAACGCGACGGCGAAATTTTCGGGTTTAGACTACTTGGCTCGGCTGTCGGGGCGCGGCCAATGGTTTCTTTGGTAAGAAAAACCGGGTAGCTCTTCAAAGAAAAGTACCCGGCTTTTGATTTACCAGCTCGACTTCGTAACACCGGGGATTTTCCCGGCCAGAGCCATCTCGCGGAACGTAACACGGCTGATGCCGAACTTACGCATGTAACCACGGGGACGACCGTTGATCTTGTCGCGGTTGTGGATGCGGACCGGCGACGCGTTGCGCGGCAGCTTGTCCAGACCCTCGTAATCACCGGCGGCTTTCAGCGCAGCGCGCTTCTCAGCGTAACGGGCAACGGTAGCGATACGCTTCCGCTCTCTTGCTTTGACGGATTCCTTAGCCATTGTTCTGTTTCTTGGCGTTAGTGAACGGCATTCCGAAAGCTTTGAGGAGCTCGTAGCTCTGCTCATCGTTCTCAGCGGTCGTCACGAAGGTGATGTCCATACCGGAGATAGACTTGATCTTGTCGATCGAGATTTCCGGGAAAATGATTTGCTCTTTCACGCCCAGGGTGTAGTTACCCCGGCCGTCGAAGCCTTTGTCATTGATGCCTTTGAAGTCACGCACCCGGGGGAGCGCAATCGTCAGCAGGCGGTCCATGAACTCGTACATCCGCTCGCCGCGCAGGGTAACCTTCGCACCGATAGGCATGCCTTCGCGGAGCTTGAAATTAGATACGGAGCGCTTGGCGATGGTAGGAACTGCTTTCTGACCGGTGATGGTCGTCAGCTCTTCCACACCGTTATCAACCAGCTTCTTGTCAGCTACTGCTGCGCCGATGCCGCGGTTGATGCAGATCTTGGTGATCCGGGGTACCTGCATGATGCTCTTGAACTGGAATTTCTCCTGGAGCGCGGGTACTACCTCTTTGTTGTATTTGTCTTTGAGTCGAGCCATTGTCGTCGTACCGGATTAGGCGTTTTTCGAGTCAATCGCCTGCACGTTGCTGACGTGGATGCCGGCTTCGATCTTGGTGATTCCCCCCTGCGGGTTTTTAGCACTGGGCTTGTTGTGCTTGGTCACCAAGTTCAGGCCTTCCACGATCACGCGCTGCGTCGAACGGTTTACCGACTTGATAACGCCGGTCTTGCCACGCTCGTCTCCGGCAATCACCTTCACGGTATCGCCGGTCTTAACGTGCAGTTTCACGGGCTGTGCTTTTGTTTTCGTTGCCATGGCTTAGAGAACTTCGGGAGCTAGTGAAACAATTTTCATGAATTGACGCTCGCGCAGTTCGCGGGCCACCGGCCCGAAGATGCGCGTGCCGCGGGGCTCGTCGTTGTTGTTGAGCAACACGGCGGCGTTGTCGTCGAAGCGGATGTACGAACCGTCTTTGCGGCGTACTTCCTTCTTGGTGCGAACAACCACTGCCTTCGAGACAGTTCCCTTCTTGGCGTTGCCGGAGGGGATAGCCGACTTGATCGAAACCACGATCTTGTCGCCTACGCTGGCGTATTTCTTGCCCGTGCCACCGAGGACACGGATGCAGAGAACTTCTTTGGCGCCGCTGTTATCAGCGACGGTCAGACGGGATTCTTGCTGTATCATCTTACTTGGCGCGTTCTACGATTTCTACCAGTCTCCAGCGCTTGTTCTTGCTCAGCGGACGGGTCGACATGATGCGGACCGTATCGCCTTCGCCACACTCGTTATTCTCGTCGTGGGCCATAAACTTGGTCGACTTGGTAACGAACTTGCCGTAGATCGGGTGTTTCATTTTGCTTTCCACCATCACCGTGATCGACTTGTCCATTTTGGAGCTAGTCACCCGGCCGATGATTTCTTTGCGCAGGTTCCGCTCTTCCGTAGCGGCCGTTGCCTTCTGTTCTTCGTTGGTTGCCATCGTTATTTAGCAGTTTGGTTAGCCTGCTCGTTTTCGCGACGGGACAGCTCAGTCTTCAGACGGGCTATGTTCTTGCGGCTTTGCTTCAGGCGAATCGGGTTCTCCAGGGGCGAAATGGCGTGCGCGAAGCGCAGCGACTGGCCGCTGGTTTGTTCGGTTTGGATCTGGCTCTTCAGCTCCTCGAGCGAAAGACCCTTGAGGTCGGCTTTTTTCATCTTACTTGCTCTCTACGTAGTCGCGGCGAACAACAAATTTAGTCCGTACGGGCAGCTTCTGCGCGGCAAGACGAAGCGACTCCTGGGCTACTTCCAGCGGAACACCGTCCGACTCGAACATAATGGTACCCGGGTGCACGGTGGCTACCCAATACTCGGGCGAGCCTTTGCCTTTACCCATACGTACCTCGGCGGGCTTCTTCGTGATGGGCTTATCGGGGAAAATGCGGATCCACACTTGACCTTCACGCTTCATAGCGCGGGTCATGGCGATACGGGCTGCTTCAATTTGGCGGGCCGTAATCCAGGCGGTTTCCAGCGACTTGATGGCGAATGAACCGAAGTCAATGGAGCTGCCGCGATAGGCCAGGCCAGTCACGCGACCCTTTTGCATCTTCCGATACTTGGTCCTTTTCGGTTGTAACATGATTTATCGAAAAAAGAGATTCGAGAAGAGAAAAAGGCTAGCGACGGGGAGCTCCACCGCCACGGTTTGCGCCACCGGCACCAGGGCCGCCAGCGTTGCGACGGGGAGCGCCACCGCCGGCGTTGCCGCCACGGTCGCCACCTGCACCGCCACCACGGTTATCACCGCCACGGTCGTTGCGCGGGCCACGGGGGCCACGGTCACCGCCACGATCGTTGCGGTCGCCACGCGGGCCACGGTCGTTGCCGGCACCACGGGTATCGGTACCCTGGTTGGCAGGCTGCTGGTTGGGCGAGAGGTCGGGCTTGCCGAACACCTCACCACGCATGATCCACACCTTGATGCCGATCTTGCCATACACCGTCTGAGCTTCCGACAGGGCGTAGTCGATATCGGCGCGCAGCGTGTGCAGCGGCGTACGACCTTCCTTGTACTGCTCGGAGCGGGCAATCTCAGCACCGCCGAGGCGGCCGCCGCACTGCACCTTGATGCCTTCGGCACCTACGCGCATCGCAGCCTGGATGGCCTGCTTCATGGCGCGACGGAACGAGATACGAGCCTGCAGCTGCTGAGCAATGCTCTCACCTACCAGCTTGGCGTCGAGTTCCGGACGCTTGATTTCGAAGATGTTGATCTGAACGTCCTTGCTGGTGATCTGCTTCAGCTCGTCCTTGATCTTGTCAACCTCGGCACCGCCTTTACCGATAACCACGCCCGGACGGGCCGTGTTGATGGTGATGGTGATACGCTTGAGGGTACGCTCGATCACGATGCGGCTGATGCCACCCTTCGGGATACGAGCCATGATGTATTTGCGGATCTTTTCGTCCTCCACCAGCTTGTCGGCAAAGTCCTTGCCGCCGTACCAGTTCGAGTCCCACCCTTTGATGACGCCCAGACGGAAGCCAACCGGATTTACTTTCTGTCCCATAGTGCTTATGCGGTGGCTTCAGCCTGAGTTGTGGATTTCTTCGAAGCGCTGCGACGGGTAGCTTTTACCGGGGCCTCAGCTGCGGCCGGCAGGGTTTCGGCAGCCTGCTTTGCAGCAGCCTTGCTTCCCAGGGGCTCAACTTTGGTGTCGATCGTCAGCGTGACGTGGTTGCTGCGCTTGCGGATGCGGTGGCCACGACCCTGGGGGGCGGGGCGCAGACGCTTCAGCTGACGGCCTTCATCCACGAAGATTTCTTTGATGTAGAGGTTGGCATCCTCGATGCGCTCGTCCTCGTTCTTCTGCTGCCAGTTGGCCAGGGCCGACAGGAGCAGCTTCTCGATACGCTCAGCACCGGAGTTGGCCTCGAACTTCAGCAAGCCCAGGGCGCGCGTCACCTTCTGGCCGCGGACCAGGTTGGCCACCATGCGCATCTTGCGAGGCGAGGTGGGCACGTTACGGAGTTTAGCGGTAGCTTCCATTCTTAGCGCTTGCCTTTATCTTTCTTGGCGACGTGACCACGGAAGTTGCGGGTGGGGGCAAACTCACCGAGCTTGTGACCAACCATGTTTTCCGTGACGTACACCGGGATGAACTTATTGCCGTTGTGAACAGCGAAGGTGTGGCCTACGAAGTCCGGGGAAATCATCGAGCGGCGCGACCAGGTCTTCACCACCGACTTTTTGCCGGATTCTTCCATTGCCGTTACTTTCTTCTCGAGCCGGAAGTCAATGTACGGCCCTTTTTTTAGCGAACGTGCCATTGCTTACTTCTTGCCTTTACGGTTAACGATGAGCTGCTCAGAGTACTTGTTCTTGTTGCGGGTCTTCTGACCCTTGGCGAAGATGCCGTTACGGCTGCGCGGGTGACCACCCGACGACTTACCTTCACCACCACCCATCGGGTGATCGACAGGGTTCATAGCAACACCACGAACGCGGGGACGACGGCCCAACCAACGGTTACGACCGGCTTTGCCGAGACGCACGTTCATGTGGTCGCCATTCGAAACGGTACCAACCGTAGCCATGCAGGTAACGAGTACCATGCGCATCTCACCGGAGGGCAGTTTCAACGTTGCGTATTTGTCTTCGCGGGCTACCAGCTGGGCGTAGGTGCCAGCCGAGCGAGCCATGGCAGCACCGCCGCCGGGCATCAGCTCAATGTTGTGAACGATGGTACCGAGCGGCATTTCGCGCAGGGCCAGAGCGTTTCCAACTTCGGGAGCTACGCCGGGACCCGATACGACCACCGTGCCGACCGCCAGACCAGCGGGAGCAATGATGTAGCGCTTCTCGCCGTCGGCGTACTGCAGCAGGGCGATACGGGCCGTGCGGTTGGGATCGTATTCGATCGTCTTCACCGTGGCCGGAACACCAGCTTTGTCACGCTTGAAGTCGATCACACGATACTTCTGCTTGTGACCACCGCCGATGTAGCGGTTGGTCATCTTACCCGCGTTGTTGCGGCCACCGGATTTTTCCATGGGTGCCAACAGCGACTTCTCCGGGGTCGACGTCGTAATCTCGTCGAAGCCCGGTGCGATGCGGAAGCGCTGACCCGGTGATGTTGGTCTTAGTTTTTTAAGTGCCATTTTGCTTTAAAATGCGCGTTACGGGTTTCCCCGGTTAGATACCGTTATAGAAGTCGATTACGTCGCCTTCCTTCACGGTTACAATAGCCTTTTTCCCGTGGGGGCGACGGCCGCTAACGGATCCGCCCTTGGTGAACTTCGACTTCAGCTTGCCGTTGGTGCGGATCGTGCTAATGCCCGTTACCGTCACGCCATACAGCTGCTCGATTTCCTTTTTGATCTGAACCTTGTTGGCGGTGCGCTCAACTTCGAAAGCGTACTGACCTTTCTCGTTCAGGGCCGTGGCCTTCTCGGTCACGATGGGTTTCTTCAGCGTGCTCATTACTCAGCAGTGGTGTAGAGTTGTTCCAGCGACTTCAACCCGTCTTCCGACAGCAGCAGGGTGTCCGTGTTCAGCAGGTCGTGGGTGTTCAGCGCCACGGGCGTCGAAACGGTCACTTTCTGGATGTTGCGGGCCGAGAGCAGCACGTTCTTGTCGGCTTCGCCGGTCACGAGCAAGGTTTTCTTGCCGTTGTTCAGCTTCAGACCCGACAGGATCGAGAGGAAATCTTTCGTTTTAGGAGCGCTCAGGCTGATGTTCTCAACCAGGGCAACCTTGCCATCCTGGGCCAGTACCGACAGAGCGGACAGACGGGCCAGGCGCTTGGTCTTTTTGTTCAGCTTGAAGCCGTAGTCACGGGGCTGGGGACCGAATACACGGCCACCACCGATGAACACCGGCGACTTCATGCTACCGGCGCGGGCACCGCCCGTACCTTTCTGCTTCTTGAGCTTCTTCGTGGTGCCGTGCACCTCGTTGCGCTGCTTCGACTTGTGCGTGCCCTGGCGCTGGTTGGCCAGGTACTGCTTCACGTCGAGGTACATCACGTGCTCGTTGGGTTCGATGCCGAAAACAGCATCCGACAGCGTCACCTTGCGGCCGGTGTCTTCTCCCTTGATGTTATATACTGACAGTTCCATCTTGCGTTATTTTTCCAGGACCACGTAAGAGTTCTTGGCACCGGGAATCGAGCCGCTAACCAGAATCAGGTTCTTGTCGGCTACAATGCGCATCACCTTCAGGTTCTGCACTTTTACCCGGTCACCGCCCATGCGGCCGGCCATGCGCATTCCTTTGAATACGCGCGAGGGCCAGGAGCAGGCACCGATAGAACCGGGGTGACGCAGACGGTTGTGCTGACCGTGGGTCTGCCCGCCTACACCAGCAAAGTTGTAGCGCTTTACTACGCCCTGGAAGCCTTTACCTTTCGAGGTGCCTACAACGTCAACAAACTCACCTTCTTCGAAGAGAGTAGCGTCGATGGTGGAACCTGCTGCGAACGTCGATTCCGCGTTAAGGCGGAATTCAACGAGCTTTTTCTTGGGAGTGGTACCGGCTTTAGCGAAGTGACCGACCAGCGCTTTGGTCGTGTTCTTTGCTTTTTTCTCGCCGTAGCCGATCTGAATGGCGGTGTAACCGTCATTGGCCAGCGTTTTCACCTGCGTCACTACGCACGGACCCGCCTCGATGAGCGTGCAGGGAATGTTCTTCCCGTCCGGAGTGAAGAGGCTTGTCATACCGATTTTTTTACCGATGATGCCAGGCATTCGTTTTAGATTTAATAAAAAGACACAGAAGAAAACGCCCGAATAGCGTTTTCGGAATGGGAGTGCAAAGCTAGAAAATATTTACGACGTTTCGCAACCCTGTTCTGAAATATTTTCAGGGAGTTACAGGCCGGCCCGGCAGAGCGTAGTGGTTCTCTTTCAGTGGCTTCCAACTGTACTGCCGAGCTGCCAAGTGTGGCTGCTCTTCCCCTGCTGCCGGGTTTGGCACGTCCGGACTATCCGGATGAGTTGCTATACTGCAAAACTGGCCCTCTGATTGCGGGTCTCAGGCGAGGCGACCTGCTGGCTCAGCCTCGTCATCGGCTATGAGTGCCGAAAGGGCCAGCAGCAGAAAGAAGAGTGCATACGTCAGACCAATCTGGGTTTCGAGGGTGTACTCCACTAAGAAGGACAAACTCACAATGCAGTACTGGGCTACCAGCAGCGGCGCGTGCCGGGGCCAGGCCCACCAGGCGGGATAGTAGAAGCAAAGCAGGAAGAGCAGCAGCCCCAGCCCACCGTAGGCGACTAGGTTATATAGAAACTGGTTGTGGGGCTTGATATAGTTGGTGATGCTGGGAAAGTGCTGATTGTAGCGCGTCTGCATTTCCGGCTCCATATCGGCCTTGCCCACGCCCACTATCGGATTATCCCGGATAATCATACCAGCCACCTTATAGGAGTACACCCGCCCCACCAGAGAGTAATTGTTGGCCGACTTACTGGTATCTACTTTACTCAGGTCTTCCTGGGTGTTGTGAAACTTGTTGCGAAAGGTCGGGAACAGCGCAAAGCTCAGCAGCGGCAGCACAACCATACCCAGGGCCAGCTGACCGGCCAGCTTGTAGCGGGCTTTGCGCAGCACCAGCCAGGCAATAGTCAGCCCACCCAGCGCATAGAAGGTCGCCAGTCCGCTGCGCACGGCCAGTAAGTGCTGATACAGCATCAAAAAGATAACAGCCCCTACTACCAGCCTTCGCCACCCAGCCAGGTTTCCTTCCCGGGCGAGCATAACCACCCCGGCAGCAATGGCCAGGGTTATCATTAAACTGAAGCGAATATGGTCGGGCTCCGTGGGCATCACCCGCGACTCGAGGTACAGCTGGTTGATGACGGCCGCGTGGAACAGGTAGTAGATGGTACTTCCCAGGGCAGCCAGCACGGTAAGCGCGATAAACAAAAGCCATAGTGCCCGCAGGCTCCGGGCTGGCAGCACAGGCAACAGGCAAAACGCCAGTGGGAGCAGCAGGAAGGGCGACTGCAGCACCACGTCCTGCCCGTACTCGCTCATTTTCTCGGCCGAGGTGTTCAGCCCGCTGAGCAGGTGCAGCACAAATACCCCGGTAAAGGCCGCGTACACGTGCCAGTAGCGCCGGTGCTCAATCCGCCGATGCGATACCGCGTAGCCAAGTGCCGTCAGCGTAAGCCCGATGATGCCGATGCTGGGCAGGATGCGGAAGAAGCTGGCGACAAACAGCCCGATAACTATGCACGCGGAAAAGAAGGTGGTGGCGTACTGCACCCGCTTCATCGAAAACACACTGCCGGTAAGCTGATCCATAGTAAGAAGTAAGAAGCCGGGCCAACGTCCCGTTCCGCCAAAGCAAAATCAGCCGAAAGCTAGATAAAAAAAGCACCCCACGGTACGGGACCGTGGGGTGCTTTTACAAAACGAAGGCAGGTTGAATCAAACTTTGATTTCAACGTCAACACCGCTGGGCAGCTCGAGCTTCATCAGAGCATCTACCGTCTTGGACGACGTGGAGTAGATGTCGACGAGGCGCTTGTAGGTGCACAGCTGGAACTGCTCACGCGACTTCTTGTTCACGTGGGGCGAACGAAGAACGGTGAACTTCTCCTTGTTGGTGGGCAGCGGGATAGGACCGCTGACGATGGCGCCCGTAGCTTTAACCGCTTTCACGATCTTCTCGGACGATTTGTCTACGAGGTTATGATCGTAGGACTTGAGTTTGATGCGAATTTTCTGATTCATGTCTTAAGTCTGAAAGCGAATTAGCGAACAGCGTTGCCTTTGGTCTTGGCTACAATGCCATCAGCAAGGTTTTGCGGAACCTGCTCGTAGTGCGAGAAGGTCAGCGAGGCCGAAGCACGACCCGAGGACAGCGTGCGCAGGTCAGTTACGTAGCCGAACAGCTCCGACAGGGGCACGTCAGCTTTGATAACCTGAGCACCACCGCGGGTATCCATGCCTTTCATCAGGCCACGACGACGGTTCAGGTCGCCGGTTACCGGGCCCGTGTACTCGTCGGGGCACAGAACCTCAACGGACATGATGGGCTCGAGCAGCTTCGGACCAGCCTTGCGGGCTGCTTCGCGGAAACCGCCACGGGCGGCCAGTTCGAACGACAGCGCATCCGAGTCCACGTCGTGGTACGAGCCGTGGAACAGACGCACCTTCATGCCCTCAACCGGGAAGCCGGCCAGCGGGCCATTCTTCATAGCCTCTTCGAAGCCTTTCTGGATCGGAGCAATGAATTCGCGGGGAATAACACCACCGACAATAGCGTTGTCGAACTCGAAGCCGGGCTTCTCGGGCTCGGTCTCTTTCGGGCCGAGTTCGAATACGATGTCACCGAACTTACCACGGCCACCGGTCTGCTTCTTGTAGGTTTCGCGGTGCTCAACCTTCTTGGTCAGGACTTCCTTGTAGGCCACCTGGGGAGCACCCTGGTTGATTTCTACCTTGAACTCCCGACGCATCCGGTCGATGATGATTTCCAGGTGAAGCTCGCCCATGCCGCGCAGTACGGTCTGGCCGGTTTCCTCATCCGTGTTCACCCGCAGCGTGGGGTCTTCCTCGATAAGCTTGGCAATAGCCATACCCATCTTGTCAACGTCTGCCTGCGTCTTGGGCTCGATGGCGTAGCCGATTACCGGCTCAGGGAAGCTCATGCTTTCCAGTACCACCGGGTTTTTCTCGTCCGACAGCGTATCGCCCGTCTTGATGTCCTTGAAGCCAACACCGGCAGCAATGTCGCCGGCCTGGATCTTGTCGATCGGGTTCTGCTTGTTGGAGTGCATCTGCATCAGACGCGAGATGCGCTCCTTCTTGCCCGTGCGGTTGTTGAGCACGTACGAGCCGCCCTCGAGCTGGCCCGAGTAGCAACGGAAGAAGCACAGACGGCCCACGTAGGGGTCGGTAGCAATTTTGAACGCCAGCGCGGTGAAGGGCTCCGAGTTGTCGGGATGACGCTCGATTTCCTCGCCGTTCTCGGGGTTGGTGCCGATGATGGCGGGCATGTCGAGGGGCGAAGGCAGATACGCCATTACCGCGTCGAGCATGGTCTGCACACCCTTGTTCTTGAAGGCCGAGCCGCACAGTACAGGCGAGAACTTCATGTCGATAACCGCCTTGCGGATTACCACCATCATTTCCTCACGGGTGATGCTGTCCGGATCGTCGAAGAACTTCTCCATCAGCGTGTCGTCGTACTCAGCTACGCTTTCGACGAGCTTTTCGCGCCACTCCTGTACGGTGTCTACCAGATCCTCGGGAACGGGAACCTCGTCGTACGACTTACCTTCGGTTTTGTCGTCCCATACGATAGCCTTACCCGTGAGCAGGTCTACTACGCCTTTGAACGTGTCCTCAGCGCCGATCGGGATCTGCAGGGGCACGGGGTTAGCGCCGAGCTTGTCCTTGATTTCGGCTACGGCCTTGAAGAAGTCAGCACCGGCACGGTCCATCTTGTTGACGAAGCAGATGCGGGGCACCTTGTACTTGTCAGCCTGACGCCATACGGTCTCCGACTGGGGCTCTACGCCGGATACGGCGCAGAACAGGGCCACAGCGCCGTCGAGCACGCGCAGCGAGCGTTCAACTTCTACCGTGAAGTCAACGTGGCCGGGGGTGTCGATGAGGTTGATCTTGTACTGCTTGGTTTCGCCGGTCGGGTTACCCCGCTGGTCGGTCGGGTAGTTCCAGAACGTGGTCGTGGCAGCCGAGGTAATCGTGATGCCACGCTCCTGCTCCTGCTCCATCCAGTCCATCGTGGCCGCACCATCGTGCACCTCCCCGATCTTGTGGGTTTTGCCGGTGTAGTACAGAATGCGCTCCGAGGTCGTCGTCTTACCCGCATCAATGTGGGCCATGATGCCGATGTTGCGCAGGTACTCTAGTTGTTGATTAACAGCCATGTTTTTATGAGGGGCTTAGGGTCTTAGGTTCCCGGGGCTTGGTTGTTCAACGCGCGTGCAAGAGAACAAAAACCAAGGTCCAGGACCCCAAGACCCTAATAACTGTTTAGAATCGGAAGTGCGAGAAGGCCTTGTTGGCTTCGGCCATACGGTGCGTGTCGTCCTTCTTCTTAACGGAAGCACCTTCACCTTTGGCAGCGGCAATGATTTCGCCAGCCAGCTTGTCCTTCATGGTCTTTTCACCACGGCGACGAGCATACTGAATCATCCACTTGGCACCTACCGAGATCCGGCGGTCGGGGCGAACTTCGATCGGCACCTGGAAGGTAGCACCACCTACGCGGCGGCTCTTTACTTCTACGGTCGGCATCACGTTGTTCAGGGCCTTGCGCCACATCTCCAGGCCGTTTTCCTTGGTGCGCTGCTCAACAAGCTCGCAGGCATCGTAGAAAATGGTGTAGGCCAGGTTTTTCTTTCCGTCATACATCATGTAGTTGACGAAACGGGTTACCAGCGTCTCCTTGTACTTGGGGTCGGGCAGGAGGATGCGCTTTTTCGGTTTTGACTTTCTCATGGGTTCAGATGTGAGTTATGAACGGCTGGGCGTGGGCTAAGAACCATGTGCTAGCCAACACGCGCTACCGCTTTACTCGTATCAATTACTTTTTCTTGCCGGGTGCGGGTTTGCCGCCTTTGCCGGTGGCAGCCACCTGGCCGGGCTTCGGACGCTTGGCGCCGTACTTCGAGCGGCGCTGGAGACGGCCGCTTACGCCAGCCGTATCGAGAGCACCACGGATGATGTGGTAGCGAACACCGGGAAGGTCTTTCACACGGCCGCCGCGAATCAGCACGATGGAGTGCTCCTGCAGGTTGTGGCCTTCACCCGGGATGTAGGCGTTGACTTCCTTACCGTTGGTGAGGCGCACACGGGCAACTTTACGCATAGCCGAGTTCGGCTTCTTGGGCGTAGTGGTGTACACGCGGGTGCATACGCCACGGCGCTGCGGGCACGAGTCCAGGGCCGGCGACTTCGACTTCGTCGTCAGCTTCTCGCGGCCTTTTCGTACTAACTGGTTAATAGTAGGCATTTATGGAATGGTTTGTCAAGGAGGGTTCTCTCCCAAAAAATTAGGCTTGCAAAGGTATAGAAGTTGCCGGCAAATAGCAAACAGGTTGAAATAGTTTGTTTTAGGTGCCCGAAAAAAGTTACGCCTTTCCGTCTCTTTACCCCTTAGCTCAACCGGGGCACTGCCATGTTGGGCAAAAGAAAAGGCTTCACCGGGAAGTGAAGCCTTTCTGGAAGGTCATTACAGGTGCAAGGCTCCTATGCCTCCCCCATCGTGCCCCCGAAGTTCATCGGGAAGCTGGGCATGTCGGCCTGAGGCTTGATGGGGCCGAAGCTCTGCTCAAACCGGTCGATGTTCTCGGCCAGCGCCGCGACCAGCCGCTTGGCGTGCTCGGGCGTGACCACGATGCGGGCTTTCACCTTGGCTTTGGGTACGCCGGGCATCAGCCGGATAAAGTCGATGACAAATTCGCTGCTGCTGTGCGCAATCATGGCCAGGTTGGCGTACTCGCCTTCGGCAATGGCCTCGGGCAGCTCGATGTTAATGGCGTTCGGGTCCTGGGTGGGGTCTATGGGTGCTTGCTGAGCCATGGGGCGGGAAAGTCAGAGGAAAGTAAAACAGAAGGCTAAAGCTACTAAAAAGAAAAAGCCGGCCAGATTGCTCTGACCGGCTTTGCCTTACTTGTCTAACGCAGGACTACTCCTGGTTTGAGGTTTCGCGCTTGCCAACCCGGGAAGGACGCTTCGTTTCCTCGGCCGCTTTCGGGGCCGGGACTTCCACATCGTCCACGGAGCCGACAACCTGACGCGTGTACTCGCGCAGACCGGTACCGGCCGGGATGAGGTGACCTACGATTACGTTCTCCTTCAGGCCCAGCAGCTCGTCGGCCTTGCCACGGATGGCAGCTTCCGACAGCACCTTGGTCGTCTCCTGGAAGGAAGCGGCCGAGATAAACGACTGGGTGCCCAGGGAGGCCTGGGTGATACCCTGCAGCGTGGGACGCGACACCGAAGGCTGGGCTTCGCGCACCTGCACCAGAGCAAGGTCACGACGCTTCAGGCTGGAGTTCTCGTCGCGCAGGCGGCGGGCACTCACAATCTGACCCGGCTTCAGGTTCGGGGAGTCCCCGGCGTCCGTTACCACCTTCATGTCGATGATGGTATCGTTTTCCTCCATGAAGATAATCTTGTCGATTACCTGGTTTTCGAGGAAGGTCGTGTCGCCGGCGTCAAGGATAACCACTTTCTGCATCATCTGGCGAACGACCACCTCGATGTGCTTGTCGTTAATCTTCACACCCTGCAGACGGTACACTTCCTGAATCTCATTCACGAGGTACTCCTGCACGGCGCCCGGACCCTGGATGCTCAGGATGTCGGAAGGCGTGATGGCCCCATCCGACAGCGGCATGCCGGCGCGAATGAAGTCATTGTCCTGCACGAGGATGTGCTTGGACAGCGGCACCATGTACTTCTTCTTGACCCCGTCCTTGGACTCCACGAAGATTTCGCGGTTACCACGCTTCACGGTACCGTAGGTTACCACACCGTCGATTTCCGACACAACGGCCGGGTTCGAGGGGTTACGGGCTTCGAAGAGCTCCGTAACGCGGGGCAGACCACCGGTGATGTCGCGGGTTTTGCCAATGGCACGCGGAATCTTGGCCAGGATGTGACCAGCCTTGATCCGGTCGCCGTTCTCCACGTTGAGGTGGGAGCCAACCGGGATGCTGTAGCCCTTCTGCCCTTCTGCTTCGGCCTTTTTGCTGGCCTTCACAATGATGGAGGGGTTCTGGGTCTTGTCCTTGGATTCGATAATCACCTTTTCGCGGTGACCCGTCTGCTCGTCCGACTCCTCCCGGTAGGTAATACCTTCCGTGATGGCGTCGTACTGCACGGTACCGTCGAACTCGGCCAGGATGACGGCGTTGTAGGGGTCCCAGTTGCAAAGCTCCTGGCCCTTCTCCACTACCTGTCCTTCGTCCACCATCAGGAACGAGCCGTAGGGCACGTGGTTCGAGATGAACACCTTGCCCGTGTTGGGCTCCACGATGCGGACTTCGCCCGAGCGGCCCATTACCACTTTACCTTTCACGCCTTCGGCGGTTTCGGTATCCACGGTACGAACGTCTTCGAACTCCACCGTACCGGCGAACTTGGCGCGGATGCTGGCTTCAACGGCAATGTTGGAGGCCGTACCACCTACGTGGAAGGTACGCAGCGTCAGCTGGGTACCCGGCTCACCGATGGACTGCGCGGCAATTACACCTACTGCTTCACCTTTCTGGACCATACGGCCCGACGACAGGTTACGGCCATAGCACTTGGCGCAGATACCCCGCTTCGACTCACAGGTCAGTACCGAGCGGATTTCCACCGTTTCGATAGCCGTGTTGTCAATCTGACGGGTTACTTCCTCGGTGATTTCCGAACCTGCCGATACGATAACCTGATCCGAGAGAGGATCCAGTACGTCGTGTACTGCTACCCGACCCAGGATACGCTCAGCCAGCGACTCTACGATATCCTCGTTGTCCTTCAAGGCCGAAACCTCCAGACCCCGCAGCGTACCGCAGTCCACTTCGTTTACGATTACGTCCTGCGAAACGTCTACCAGACGACGAGTCAGATAGCCGGCGTCAGCCGTCTTCAGAGCCGTGTCGGCCAGACCTTTCCGGGCGCCGTGGGTCGAGATGAAGTACTCGATAACGTCCAGGCCTTCTTTGAAGTTGGACAGGATCGGGTTTTCGATAATCTCACCAACCGAACCCTGCAGCGACTTCTGGGGCTTGGCCATCAGACCACGCATACCGCCGAGCTGACGAATCTGCTCCCGCGAGCCGCGGGCACCGGAGTGCATCATCATGTAGATCGAGTTGAAGCCCTGGTTCTCCTTTTCGAGGCGACCCATGAGGGTTTCAGTGATCTGGTTGTTGATGCGGGTCCAGATGTCGATAACCTGGTTGTAACGCTCGTTGTCGGTAATCAGACCCATCTGGTAGTTCTGAGTAACGGCCTTCACGTCGTTCTGCGCCTGCAGCACCAGGGCATCCTTCTCCTTGGGAATCTGGATGTCGCCCAGACCCATCGACAGACCACCTTTGTAAGCCGACTGGAAGCCCAGCGTCTTAATGTCGTCGAGGAACTGTGCGGTGCGGGCCATGCCAGTCCGCTTGAACACCATCGAAATGATCTGCTGGAGCTTCTTCTTGGTCAGCAGCTCGTCTACGAAACCTACTTCGGTGGGCACAAGCTGGTTGAACAGCACGCGGCCGGCTACGGTCTCGATGATCTTGGTAACCAAGTCGTCATTTTCGTCCCGAACCTGGGTGCGCACCTTGATGTAGGCGTGCTTGGAGAGCTGGCCTTCGTTGATGGCAATCACAACTTCCTCGTCGGAGTAGAAGATGCGGCCTTCGCCCTGGATCTTCTCTTCGTCGGTGCTGCGCTTGCCTTTGGTTACGTAGTACAAGCCCAGAACCATGTCCTGCGACGGTACCGCGATGGGCGCGCCGTTGGCCGGGTTCAGGATGTTGTGCGACGCCAGCATGAGCATCGAGGCTTCCAGAATAGCGGCCGGTCCCAGCGGAACGTGCACAGCCATCTGGTCACCGTCAAAGTCAGCGTTGAAGGCCGTACAAACGAGCGGGTGCAGCTGGATAGCCTTGCCCTCGATAAGGCGGGGCTGAAACGCCTGAATGCCCAGACGGTGCAGGGTTGGAGCACGGTTCAGCAGGACCGGGTGGCCCTTCAGCACGTTCTCCAGGATGTCCCACACCACGGCGTCCTTGCGGTCCACGATCTTCTTGGCCGACTTCACCGTCTTCACGATGCCGCGCTCGATGAGCTTGCGGATGATGAAGGGCTTGAACAGTTCGGCTGCCATGTTCTTGGGCAGACCGCACTCGTGCAGCTTCAGCTCCGGACCCACGACGATTACCGAACGACCGGAGTAGTCGACACGCTTACCGAGCAGGTTCTGACGGAAGCGGCCCTGCTTGCCTTTCAGCATATCGGACAGCGACTTCAGAGCACGGTTGCCTTCGGCGCGCACGGCATTCACCTTACGCGAGTTGTCGAACAGCGAGTCAACGGCTTCCTGCAGCATGCGCTTCTCGTTCCGCAGAATCACCTCCGGCGCCTTGATTTCGATCAGGCGCTTGAGGCGGTTGTTGCGGATGATAACGCGACGGTACAGGTCGTTCAGGTCAGAGGTAGCGAAACGGCCGCCGTCGAGCGGCACCAGGGGGCGCAGCTCCGGGGGAATCACGGGCACCATGCGGATAACCATCCACTCGGGCTTGTTCTCGATGCGGGTAGCCGCGTCGCGGAAGGCTTCTACTACGCGCAGACGCTTCAGGGCTTCCGCCTTCCGCTGCTGCGAGGTCTCGTGCGCGGCCGAGTCGCGGAGGCTATAGGAAAGCTCGTCGAGGTTGGTGCGCTCCAGCAGCAGTTGCAGGGCATCCGCCCCCATCCGGGCAATGAATTTGTTGGGGTCCTCATTGGGCAGCATCTGGTTCTCGCGGGGGAGCTTGTCGATGATGTCGAGGTACTCGTCTTCGGTCAGGAAGTCCAGCTGCTGTACGCCTTCTTCGGCCAGTACACCGGGCTGAACCACTACGTACCGCTCGTAGTAGATAATCTGGTCGAGCTTCTTGGTGGGCAGGCCCAGCAGGTAGCCGATTTTGTTGGGCAGGGACTTGAAGTACCAGATGTGCGCAACGGGCACCACCAGTTCGATGTGGCCCATCCGCTCCCGGCGTACTTTCTTCTCGGTCACCTCCACGCCGCAACGGTCGCAGATGATGCCTTTGTAGCGAATCCGCTTGTACTTGCCGCAGTGGCATTCCCAGTCCTTTACCGGACCGAAAATCCGCTCGCAGAACAGGCCGCCCATCTCGGGCTTGTACGTCCGGTAGTTAATGGTCTCGGGCTTCACCACTTCCCCGTTCGACCGCTCCAGGATGGATTCGGGCGAGGCCAGGGAGATCGTGACTTTCGAGAAGTCCTGTACCAGTTTCTTGTTTTTTGCAAACGCCATGTAGTAGAGCTGTTAGCTGTTGGCTTTGTGGCTGCCGTGGATGATCGTCTCTTCTTAAGAAAAGTCCGAAAAACCAGAACAGTTTGACTCTGATAAAAGTGCTCTGCCGGTCGGATAGGTACGCCAAGCAGCAGGTTCGATCAGGTCTGATGGGTACTAGCGCAGGCTTTGGCAAACCTGAGCTTGGAGCGGCTAACCAGCTCCCGCTGTTGATGCCGTTCTGACCATATCTCGGAACGACGCCGGGAGCGGCTATTCTCGGTTTCCCGAACCGCGGTACTCTTTATAGTATAAAGCCCGAAATAGGAGTTGCCGGTACCGGGGCACCAACAACTCCTAAATCAATAATCGGCTTTAGTCAAGCGTGATTTCCAGGGCCAGACCGCGCAGCTCGTGGATGAGTACGTTGAAGGACTCGGGGATATTCGGCTTGGGCAATACGTCGCCTTTTACAATGGCTTCGTAGGCCTTGGCCCGTCCGATAACGTCGTCCGACTTTACCGTCAGGATTTCCTGCAGCACGTTCGACGCACCGAAGGCTTCCAGGGCCCACACTTCCATTTCACCGAAGCGCTGACCACCGAACTGGGCCTTACCACCCAGCGGCTGCTGCGTGATGAGGGAGTACGGTCCGATGGAGCGGGCGTGCATCTTGTCGTCAACCAGGTGACCCAGCTTCAGCATGTAGATCACACCGACCGTTACCGGCTGGTCGAACTGCTGACCGGTCAGACCGTCGTGCAGGTACGAGCGGCCGAAGGTGGGCAGCCCGGCTTCCGTCAGCTCGCGCGATACTTCCTCTTCGGTAGCACCGTCGAAAATCGGGGTAGCGTAGGTGCGGCCCAGCTTGAGGCCGGCCCAGCCCAGTACGGTTTCGTAGATCTGACCGATGTTCATGCGGCTCGGTACACCCAGCGGGTTGAGCACGATGTCCATCGGGGTGCCGTCGGCCAGGAAAGGCATGTCCTCATCGCGCACGATGCGGGCTACCACACCCTTGTTACCGTGACGGCCGGCCATTTTATCACCCACCTTCAGCTTGCGCTTCTTGGCGATGTATACTTTGGCCAGCTGCACGATGCCGGCGGGCAGCTCATCCCCTACTTCCAGGGTAAACCGGTCCCGCTTGAAACGAGCGGTGATGGTGTTGCGGCGCTTGGCGTAGTTTTTCACCAGCTGCAGCACCATGCCATTCACTTTCTCGTCGGCGGTCCAGTTCTCCAGGATCAGGTCCTTGAACATGTTCACCTCTTCCGGCACGGCGTAGTTGCTCTCGTCCTTGTAAGGGTTCTTCTCGGGGAAGAGCGCATCGGCAATGTTCTTCTTGCCGAACTTCACACCCTTGGTCAGGATTTCGTCGCCAAACTTGTGCTTCACGCCCTGGGAGGTTTTGCCTTCCAGCAGCTGCACCAGCTTCTCGACCATCACGGCTTTCACCGCGCGGAGCTCCTTGGCATAGGCGTCTTTCAGCTCTTCCACTTCCTTCTTCGACTTGGCCCGGAGGTTTTTGTCTTTCTTCGGACGGGAGAACAGCTTGGTGCCGATAACCACACCCTGCAGGGAAGGCGGCGCCTTAAGGGAAGCATCCTTCACGTCGCCGGCCTTGTCGCCGAAGATGGCGCGGAGCAGCTTCTCTTCGGGGGTCGGGTCGGTTTCGCCCTTGGGCGTAATCTTACCGATCAGGATGTCGCCTTCCTTCACCTCGGCGCCGAGGCGGATGATACCGTTGTCGTCGAGGTTGCGGACGGCTTCTTCGCTTACGTTCGGAATTTCCGAGGTCAGCTCTTCTTCGCCACGCTTGGTTTCACGCACTTCCAACTCAAACTCCTCGATGTGGATCGAGGTGAAGATGTCGTCGCGAACTACGCGCTCCGAGATGACGATGGCATCCTCGAAGTTGTAGCCCTGCCACGGCATGAATGCCACCTGCATGTTGCGGCCCAGGGCCAGCTCACCGTTGTTCGTGCCGTAGCCTTCGCACAGGGGCTGTCCTTTGTACACGCGCTGACCACGCTTTACGATCGGGGTCAGGTTAATGCAGGTATCCTGGTTAGTCCGGCGGAACTTGATCAGATCATAGGAGATCTTCTCAGCGTCGAAGCTTACCAGGATGTCTTCGGCCGTCAGATCGTACTTCACTACGATCCGGTTAGCGTCGACGTAGTCAATGACACCGTCGCCCTCGGCTACCACCAGGGTGCGCGAGTCGATGGCGGTGCGGCCTTCCAGACCCGTGCCCACGATGGGAGCCTGGGGACGGAGCAGGGGCACTGCCTGACGCTGCATGTTCGAGCCCATCAGGGCGCGGTTAGCATCGTCGTGCTCCAGGAAGGGAATCAGCGAAGCAGCCACCGATACAATCTGGTTCGGGGCCACGTCCATGTAGCTGTACTCCTGGGGAGCCACTACGGGGAAGTCACCTTCGAAACGACCTTTCACGAGGTCGTTGATGAAGTTACCCTTGTCATCGATGCGGGCGTTGGCTTGGGCGATGTGGTGAGTGTCTTCCTCTTCGGCGGTCAGGTACTTCACTTCGTGGCTCACGTCCACCTTACCTTCCTTTACAGCGCGGTAAGGCGTTTCGATAAAGCCCATGCCGTTTACCCGGGCGTGCACGCACAGCGACGAGATCAGACCGATGTTCGGTCCTTCCGGCGTTTCGATGGTGCACAGGCGGCCGTAGTGGGTGTAGTGAACGTCACGTACCTCGAAACCGGCCCGCTCCCGCGACAGACCTCCTGGTCCCAGGGCCGATACGCGACGCTTGTGCGTCACCTCGGCCAGGGGGTTGGTCTGGTCCATGAACTGCGACAGCTGGTTGGTGCCGAAGAACGAGTTGATAACCGATGACAGCGTGCGGGCGTTGATCAGGTCAACGGGCTTGAAGTCTTCGTTGTCACGCACGTTCATGCGCTCCTTGATGGTCCGGGCCATACGGGCCAGGCCCACGCCGAACTGCGCGTAGAGCTGCTCACCCACGGTGCGTACCCGACGGTTCGACAGGTGGTCAATGTCGTCGACTACGGCCTTGGAGTTGATCAGGCCGATCAGGTACTTCACGATGAGCACGATGTCCTCGTTGGTCAGTACCCGGGCTTCCCAGTTCTTGTCCAGACCCAGCTTCTTATTGATCCGGTAGCGGCCCACGTCACCGAGGTCGTAGCGCTTGTCCGAGAAGAACAGCTTCTGGATGATGTCACGGGCAGTTTCCTCGTCGGGGGCTTCGGTGTTCCGCAGCTGACGGTAGATCTGCTCTACAGCTTCCTTCTCCGAGTTGGAGTTGTCTTTCTGCAGCGTGTTGTAGATGATGGCGAAGTCGGCGATGTTCACATTCTCCTTGTGCAGGATAATGGACTTGGGCGCCGCGTTCAGGATGGTATCGATGTCCTCTTCCTGGATGGTCGAGTCACGCTCCAGCAGAACCTCGTTCCGGTCGATGGATACCACTTCACCGGTATCCTCGTCCACGAAGTCCTCGGTCCAGGTGCGCAGCACCCGGGCAGCCAGCTTGCGGCCGACAGCCTTCTTCAGGGCCTTCTTGTCGGCCTTTACTTCCTCCGACAGCCCGAACAGGTCGAGAATGTCTTTGTCGGTGCCGTAGCCGATGGCGCGCAGCAGGGTGGTAACCGGGAATTTCTTCTTCCGGTCGATGTAGGCGTACATCACGTTGTTCACGTCCGTGGCGAATTCAATCCACGAGCCTTTGAACGGAATGATACGGGCCGAATACAGCTTGGTACCGTTGGTGTGCTTGCTTTGGGCAAAGAACACGCCGGGCGAGCGGTGCAGCTGTGACACAATAACCCGCTCGGCACCGTTGATGACGAACGAGCCTTTCTCGGTCATGTAGGGGATATTCCCAAGGAACACTTCCTGCTCGATAGTTTCGAAGTCCTCGTTGTCCGAGTCGTTGCAGACCAGGCGCAGCTTGGCTTTCAGCGGCACGGAGTACGTCAGGCCCCGGTCGATGCACTCGTCAACCGAGTACTTGGGCGGGTCTACGTGGTAGTCCATGAAGGTCAGCACGAAGTTTTCGCGCGAGTCGGAAATCGGGAAGTTTTCGGCAAATACCTTGAACAGGCCCTCATCCGTCCGGCTTTCGGCGGCCGTTTCCAGCTGGAAGAAATCCTGGAACGACTGCAGCTGCACGTCCAGGAAATCCGGGTACTCAATAACTTTCTTAATCTTGGCGAAATTGATTCGCTCAACGGCTTTCTGCAAAGCCTGTGCTTTCGGTGTAGCCAATGCGTTGGGGTGTTAAGAAATGGACACTGAAGCGTAATCACACGCGGCAAACCTTGCCGCCACCTCCGCCGTACCCGTAGGCACAAAAAGCCGCAATGCGGCGCGTGAGGGCAATATGGCTATGGTTATAGCCTACAAACAGGAAAAGACCTGGCTTAGTTGCCAGGCCTTATCCAATTTGGGAATGGTGAAGAGGGAGGCAGAATTACTTAACCTCTACTTCAGCACCAGCTTCTTCCAGCTGCTTCTTCAGGCCTTCGGCCTCGTCCTTAGCAACACCTTCTTTCAGGGGCTTGGGAGCACCGTCAACCAATTCTTTGGCTTCTTTCAGGCCCAGACCGGTCAGGTCTTTCACCAGCTTAACTACTGCCAGTTTGCTAGCGCCAGCCGACTTCAGGATTACGTCGAAAGCCGTCTTCTCCTCGGGAGCCTCAGCAGCAGCGCCACCGCCGCCACCGGCCATCATTACGGGAGCAGCAGCAGCGGGCTCGATGCCGTACTCGTCCTTCAGGATGGTAGCCAGTTCGTTTACTTCTTTCACCGTCAGGCTAACAAGCTGCTCAGCGAATGCTTTCAAATCTGCCATTTCTGTAGATCGTTAAAAAAAAGGGTTGTTGAATTGAAAATGGAAATGAAAAAGATGAGCAGCGGTTAGCCTG
Organism: Hymenobacter translucens; assembly: GCF_020685205.1. Taxonomy (GTDB): domain Bacteria; phylum Bacteroidota; class Bacteroidia; order Cytophagales; family Hymenobacteraceae; genus Hymenobacter; species Hymenobacter translucens. The sequence continues at coordinate 76,897 of NZ_JAJERB010000009.1, read as the reverse complement.
CAACCTCTTCTTTTTCGGAAAGAGTTTTGAGGATGCCAGCCAGCTTGCTGCCTCCGCTCGAAAGAGCCGAGATAACATTCTTGGCGGGCGACTGGAGCAGACCGATAACTTCACCGATAAGCTCGTTTTTGCCTTTCAGCGTGCTGAGCGTTTCAAGCTGGTTGGCTCCTACGTAGATGCTGGCATCCACATAAGCACCTTTCAGCGCGGGCTTGGGCTCTACGTTCTTGCCGTATGCCTGGGCCTTATAGAAATCCTTCAGCAGCTTGGCCGGTGCATTGCCGGACTCTTTCGAGAACAGCACACCCGACTGGCCTTTCAGCGCAGCGTCCATATCAGCCGTGTCGCCACCGAGGGTGTCGAGGGCTTTGCGGATCAGGGTGTTCTTGTACACCTTGTACTCCATTCCACGGTTGAAGCACAACCGGCGGAATTCGTTGATTTTCGCCACGGACATCGTAGAGGCGTCCGTGATGTAGAACGAGTTGTGCGATGAGAACTTCTCGCTCAGCTCGTCGACGAGGGCTTGTTTTTCTTGCCGGGTCATAATCGTCGTGAGTTAGTTAAACGGAAGTTACCGTCGTTTCTACCGGAACGGCCGGGCTCATCGTGCTCGAAAGCGTGATGCTCTTGATGTAGGTGCCTTTAGCCGACGAAGGCTTCAGACGCTGCAGAGTCTGGATTACCTCCAGGGCGTTCTCCGCCAGCTTCTGGTCGTCGAACGACACTTTGCCTACGCTGCAGTGGATGATGCCGGTCTTGTCGACTTTGAAGTCGATCTTACCAGCTTTCACTTCCTGAACGGCTTTGGCTACGTCGGTGGTAACGGTGCCCGACTTGGGGTTCGGCATCAGGCCACGGGGACCCAGTACACGGCCCAGACGGCCTACCTTGGCCATTACCGACGGCATCGTGATGATAACGTCGATGTCGGTCCAGCCTTTCTCGATCTTGGCGATATAATCGTCCAGACCTACGAAGTCGGCACCGGCGGCAGTGGCTTCGGCTTCCTTATCGGGAGTCACGAGAGCGAGTACACGAACGGTTTTACCGGTACCGTGGGGCAGCGTGGCAACGCCACGTACCATCTGGTCGGCTTTGCGGGGGTCTACGCCCAGACGCACGTCGATATCAACGGAAGAGTCAAACTTGGTATAGGTGATGTCCTTTACCACTTTGGCAGCTTCTACGAGCGAGCGAACCTGCGTCAGGTCGTGCTTGGCAAGGGCTTCCTTGCGCTTTTTGCTAACTTTTGCCATGAGTTTTTCTTGGATTAAAAGTTAGAAAGGAGCGTCACCTTTGATGGTGATACCCATGCTGCGGGCCGTACCAGCTACCAGCTTCATGGCCGACTCAATCTTGAAAGCGTTGAGGTCGGGCATTTTCACTTCAGCAATCTGGCGCACCTGATCCCAGGTAACCGAGCCTACCTTGTTCCGGTTGGGCTCTTTCGAGCCGCTCTGCAGCTTTGCAGCTTCCAAGAGCATTACCGGGGCGGGCGGGGTTTTCACCACGAAGTCAAACGACTTGTCGGTGTACATGGTGATCAGAACGGGACATACTTGGCCGGCCTTATCCTGGGTGCGAGCATTGAACTGCTTGCAGAACTCCATGATGTTAAGGCCTTTGCTACCAAGTGCAGGTCCAACCGGCGGCGAAGGGTTCGCAGCGCCTCCCTTTATCTGCAGACGCAGATAACCTCTAATTTCTTTGGCCATTAGGTTTGAAAGGCTTCGGGCAGGATGGTCGTAACACCAGCTGCCCTCAGTTTAAATAAACAGCTCCTGGTGGAAGCACCGTCGGCCCGGAGCGGACAACCGACGACGTGTATCTTGTTAGCAGCGAAAAGCTGGTGCAAAGCGTACCGTGACGCTCAACATCAGCTTCTGCCGTTACTTAGGACTCTTTTTCGACCTGGGTGTAGCTCAGCTCCATCGGCGTGCTGCGGCCGAAGATCTTGACGATTACGTTGAGCTTCTTGCGCTCTTCGAAAACCTCGCTTACCGTACCCGAGAAGCCGCTGAAGGCGCCGTCGACCACCTTTACCAGCTCGCCGGTAATGAAGGGCGTCTCGAGCGAGGCCGTTTCCTCCTCAGTCTCATCCACGATGCCGAGGATGCGGTTTACTTCGGCCAGACGCAGGGGCACGGGCTTGGTATTGGTGGTTTTGCCTTCCTTATCGCTCAGGAAGCCCAGAACCCCGGGCGTGCTGGTGATAATGTGGTCAACTTCGCCGTGCGACAGATCCGCGTGGATCAGAATGTAGCCGGGGAAGAAGTTACGCTCGCGCACCCGCTTCTTGCCGTTGCGCATCTCGTAGACCTTCTCGGCCGGAATCAGCACCTGCGGTACCAGTTCCGTGAGGCCATGGCGGCCAATCTCGGTTTCAAGGTACTGCTTGGCCTTCTTCTCCTGCCCGCTCACGGAACGGACAACGTACCACTTCAACTCTCCCATTAGATCAGCCGATTAACGGAATGAATTGTAAAATGCTTCGAGGCCGGTTTTGAAGACCAGGTCCATCAAACCAACAACGACGGCAAACACCAGGGAGCCAATCAGCACCAGGCCAGCGCTCTTCTGCAGTTCTTCGAAAGAAGGCCACGTTACCTTGTAACGCATCTCCTCAGTAGTGTCGCGGAAATACTTCGTCAGCTTGTCCATGGTGTTACTGCCTGTTGGCTGCTATAATCGTGACCGACAACCGGTCTTTTGGCACGAGTGGAGAGATTCGAACTCCCATCAAAGGTTTTGGAGACCTCTATTCTACCCTTGAACTACACTCGTAAGGAATAACCCCACTTCCGAAATTGTGGTTATGGGAGTGCAAAGGTAAAAAGAACAAATGAAAAGGGAAGTATATCACCCTAACCTTTTTAAGAAAAAGAGTGATCCTGCCGAGCAGGCCACGTAAATATTCCCCATTCCGTCGGCGCTAACCAGCTTTGTGCGGCTTGAAGTTAACTGCGTTACTTGCCAGGCAGTAGATACCCCGTTCAGAAACGTCTCAACCAGGGTTTTACTAAAAAGGTACTGCCAGGTACCGGGCCGACGTGGCCGGAGCCAGATGCGGCTTCGTCGGCAAATTCATAACGGCCACTAGGCTCAAGGCCGCAGGTGTTATCGATGCGACAAGTCGGGAGCGTTCAAGGCAACTACACTGGTGCCCAAAGGCGGCAGCTACTGATATAAGCAAAGTAATGCTCTCTATCCGTCGGCTATGGGTACTAAGCAGTTCCGTCCGGGTGGCTCCGGGTCTACTTTTAGGCAGACTGTCAGCAGCAGTGGGGCGAAGAGTACCGTCGTAGCTTTTTAGACAATCTGCGGTAATAGCTTGGCAACAGAAGCCACGAGGCCTGATATGGGCATAAAAAAAGCCTCTGATTTCTCAGAGGCTTTTTTTATTTAGCGCTTACGCGGCAAACTAGTCGAGGATTTCGGTTACCTGACCGGCACCTACCGTACGGCCACCTTCGCGGATAGCGAAGCGCAGGCCTTTCTCCATCGCCACCTTGTTGATCAGCTCAACGGTGATGGTGATGTTGTCACCAGGCATTACCATTTCAACACCTTCGGGCAGGGTGATGATACCCGTAACATCGGTGGTGCGCAGGTAGAACTGGGGACGGTAGTTGTTGAAGAAGGGCGTGTGACGGCCACCTTCCTCTTTCGAGAGAACGTAAACCTCAGCCTTGAACTTCATGTGGGGAGTTACCGAGCCGGGCTTGCAGATAACCATGCCACGACGGATAGCCTCTTTTTCAATGCCACGGAGCAGCAGACCTACGTTGTCGCCCGCTTCGCCGCGGTCGAGGATCTTGCGGAACATCTCAACACCGGTTACAGTCGACTTCAGACCTTCGGCACCCATGCCGAGGATATCAACCTGCTCACCCGAGTTGATGATACCACGCTCGATACGGCCGGTAGCAACCGTACCACGACCCGTGATCGAGAACACGTCCTCAACGGGCATCAGGAAGGGCAGGTCGGTCAGACGAGCGGGAATCGGAATGAAGGAGTCAACAGCGTCCATCAGCTCCTCGATCTTGGGAACCCAGGTAGCGTCGCCGTTCAGGCCGCCCAGAGCGGAACCCTGAATTACGGGGATGTTGTCGCCGTCGAAGTCGTAGAACGAAAGCAGCTCACGGATTTCCATCTCCACCAGCTCGAGGAGCTCGGGGTCGTCCACCATGTCAACTTTGTTCATGAATACCACCAGCTGGGGTACACCTACCTGGCGAGCCAGCAGGATGTGCTCACGGGTCTGGGGCATGGGGCCGTCGGTGGCAGCTACCACGAGGATAGCACCGTCCATCTGGGCAGCACCCGTTACCATGTTCTTCACGTAGTCAGCGTGACCGGGGCAGTCAACGTGAGCGTAGTGACGGTTTACCGTCGAGTACTCAACGTGTGCCGTGTTGATCGTGATACCACGCTCTTTTTCTTCGGGAGCGTTGTCGATCGACGAGAAGTCACGCTTAGCGGCCAGACCTTTGTTCGCCAGTACCGTGGTGATAGCAGCGGTCAGGGTCGTTTTGCCGTGGTCCACGTGCCCGATGGTACCGATGTTCACGTGCGGTTTGGAACGATCAAAATTTTCTTTAGCCATTGTAAAGAGATTAAAAGAGATGTGGGGTGATGAGGAAACGCGACTGAACTATACCGCAAGAAAGCGAAATGCAACTCCAATGAAGGCTTGTGCATGTCGCTTTTCCTGTCTGACAGATCCAAACGGTGCAGTCGCGCTGCTCCGTCGGTACTCGTATTCAGAGCCATTTATGGGATTTGAACCCATGACCTCTTCCTTACCAAGGAAGTGCTCTACCACTGAGCTAAAACGGCTTATTCTTTATTCTGATTACCGTCGGCCAGAAGCCGGTAGCAATCAAGTGAGCGGGAGACGAGGTTCGAACTCGCGACCTACAGCTTGGAAGGCTGTCGCTCTACCAACTGAGCTACTCCCGCAGGGAGTGATGAAGTGAGCTGTAAACAAGAAAGCGGTGTGCGCTGGCCACTTCGCTTGTTTACTGACTTACTGTGTGGGGGTAACAGGACTCGAACCTATGAACCCGAAGGAGGTGAGTTACAGTCACCCGCAATTGCCGCTATGCGATACCCCCAGCTTTGTTTTTTCAGGGCCGTCTGCCCCAACTTTTCCCTTCAATCATTCCCCCTTATAAGTGGGAGGGTGGCGAAAGGAGTTGCAAAATTAGCGGCTTTCTGATGCAAGTCAAGCCGAAGGGCAAAAAGCTTGTAATTATTTTTTGCACCAAAGTCTCTGTACGTTGTGCACGAGACCTTTATACTTTGCCGCCTCCCTGAAATAGTTGGTGCGCCGGCGCCGGCTACATCAGGCTGTAGAAGGTCTTGAGCCGCTCATCCTTTTCCTTATTGCGAATATCGTCGAGCACGGCTTTCAGATTGGGGCTGCTTTGCACCAGGGAGCTGAGGGCCCGGTAAGCCCCGAGCCGCACGTAGTACTGCGGATGGGTACGGGCATAGGTTTCAAGGCGCTTAACGCCCTTTTCCCGCTCAATCACGGGCATGCGCTGCATAAAGGTGCCGAAGTTCTGCAGGTAAGCGTACAGGTCTTCTTCGTTTACATCGTCAAGCCGGCGCAGGTACCACTGGTACTGGTCGATGGACCCGTTGCTGGCATAGTAGCTGGAAAGGGCCGTAAGCAGGCTGGCGCTGGGCGTTTCCTGAAGCGTGGCTATCCGGTCCCGGGCGGCTACGTTTGGCGCCTTGGCCAGCGCCTCGATAGCCGAGCCCACCACGAGGTAGGAACTGTCGTTGAGGGCAGCCAGGTAGGTGGCTCCAAAGTCTTCGTTCGGGAACGAGGAAAGCACGGCGAGGGCAGCCGCCCGCACCTGGCTTTTCGGATCGGAAGCGGCTACCCGCTGGATTTCCTTGCGTACGGCATTGCCTTCCGCACCCTTGTACTTTCGCAGCGACTCCAGCGACGCCTGCCGTACGGCCCAGAAGGGGTCGTTGAGGGCGTTGCGCAGCATGGCGCTGACCGTCAGGTCGTCCTTCTTGTTGCGCAGCTGCTCGATGGCTTCGTACTTCTGCAGGTAGTTGCGGGCGTGGTAGTACTGGTAGAGCAGCTCTTCCTGGGTGCGCTCCTCCTCAATCTGGGCCAGCAGCTGCCCTTCGGCATCAAACTTCACCAGGCTGGGGCGCTGCGAAACCGGCAGCTGGAAGGTCTGCACCATCTTGCTGACGACGATGCGGTGGTCAGTGGGCTGGTTGTTCACCCAGGTGGTAACCGTGACGGGCAGGCGGTAAATTGGCGTAAACGTGGAATCCTGCCGCTGCTCGACCTTCAGGCTGACCTGCCCGTTGTTGTAGCTGTGGGTAACCTTGAGTTCCGGGTGACCGCGCTTCATAAACCACTGGTCGAAAAACCACATCAGGTCTTCCCCGGTCACTTCTTCGAAAGCCAGGCGCAGGTCCGCAATTTCGGCAGTGCCCAGCTTGTGCTCGTTCAGGTAGCGGTTCAGGGCCAGGAAGAAGGCATCGTCGCCCACGTACTTGCGCAGCATGTGCAGCACCCGACCGCCCTTCTGGTAGCTGTGGCCGTCGAGCATATCCTCGCGGTTGGCATACTGGTACCGGATGATAGGCTCCCGCTTGCTCTGAGCTTCCTGCAGGTAGATATCGAGCTTCTGCTGCTGAATAAGGGCGGCCTGGTCGGCTCCGTACTTATACTCCGACCACAGGAACTCGGAGTAGTCGGCAAACGACTCGTTCAATGCCAGATTTGACCAGGACTCGCAGGTAACGTAGTCACCAAACCAGTGGTGAAACAGCTCGTGGGCAATGACGTCGTCGGCGTTGCGGTCCAGCAGCTCCCGGCGGGTCAGCTGGGTGTCTTCCTGACGAAACGTGACGGCGGAAGCATTTTCCATGGCTCCCGACACGAAGTCGTAAACGGCAATCTGCGCGTACTTTTCCCAGGGAAAGTCAATGCCCAGCCGCTTGGAGAAGAAGTCCATCATGGCCGGCGTATTGCCGAACACCGCCTTGGCCGTATTCTGAAACTTCGGCTGCACGTAATAGTCCACGGCCTTGCCCCGCCAGGTATCGTTCACCACGGCAAAGTCGCCCACGGCAATCATCGTCAGGTAAGGCGCAGCCGGTACGCTCTGCTTCCAGACGTCGGTACGGGTACCATCGGCGTTTTTCTTAGAGGAAATCAGCAGGCCATTCGACAGGGTTTTAAACGCGCCGTCCACCGTCAGGGAAATTTCCTGAGTCATGCGCTGGTTGGGCTTGTCGATAGTGGGAAACCAGGCCGAGTTGGCCTCCGTCTCGCCCTGGGTCCAGAGCTGCTTCGGCTTTTTCTTATCGGTGCCGAGCGGGTTGATGAAGTACAGGCCTTTGTCGGAACGGATGGCCTCACTGCCCCCGGCGGCCAGGGCATTGGGGTTAGCGATGTAGTTGATGCTGACCTGGTAGGGCTCGGTGCGGGTGTACTGCCGGTCGAGGTTGACAACGAGCTTGCGCTTGTCGTAGCTGTACGTCAGCGCTTTTTCCTTGCCGTTGGACAGCAGCCGGATATTCTTGATTTCAAAGCCCTTGGCGTCGAGCACCAGCTGTTTCTGGGGGTAGAAGTGCGGGCGCACCGTCAGCACGGCGGTGCCATAGACGTACTGTTTGGCCCAGTCGAAGCGCAGGTCGAGGCGGGTATGGAGCAGGTCGGTGACAATAGTAGCGGCCGGCTGCACCGGGTTAGCGGGCGGCAGCCAGTTGGGAACGATAATAGTGGACTCGCTGACGGGCGGCTCAGCCACGGTCAGGGTCTTCTTGCGGGTAGCGGTTTTATTCGTGGCCGGTTTCGTATTCTTACCGGACTGTGCGGAAACGGAGAGGTAGGAGGCGAGGACCAGGCAGATAGCGCCGAGGACCGAGTATTTCATGCGGGGCGGACAATAGGAAACGTGGCCTCAAGTTCCGAAATTATTTCAGATTTGGCCTATCTTTAAGCCCTTTTCCGCCCACCCGCTTTTCCCGCTCTATGCTACAGGTACGTACCGGACCCGACACCACTTGGGAAGTTGACTACCAGCCCAACGGCACCATTATCGTCAACAACGAACCCTTTGCCTGGGATCTGGTACGGCTCGGACCAAACCGCTTCCACCTTTTGCACGAAGGCCGCTCCTACACGGCCGAGCTGGTGGAGGCCGACTACCAGAGCAAAACCATTCAGCTCAAGCTCAACGGCCGACTCCTGCAGGTGCAGGCCAAGGACCGGTTTGATTTGCTGCTCGAAAAGCTGGGAATGTCGGATGCCGCTGCCAACAAGGTGAATGAGCTGAAGGCTCCGATGCCGGGCCTCATTGTGGATATCCGCGTAGAGGTAGGTCAGGCGGTCCAGAAAGGCGACCCGCTGCTCGTGCTCGAGGCCATGAAAATGGAAAACATCCTCAAAGCTCCCGCCGATGCCACCGTCAGCAGCATCAAAGTCGGCCAGCGCGACAACGTCAACAAGGGGCAGGTTCTGATTCAGTTCAGCTAGGCTCCTCCCCTGCCCTCCCGGCAGGCCCTAATACTCGCATTTCACGCTAACACCCTTTTTAACTTGAAGTACAACCGAATTCTGCTGAAGCTAAGCGGGGAAGCCCTGATGGGCCAGCAACAGTACGGCATCGACGCCAACCGGCTGATGCAGTACGCCGAAGAAATCAAAGCCGTAGCCGCTACTGGCGTGCAGGTCGCCGTTGTAATTGGCGGGGGCAACATCTTCCGCGGCGTACAGGCCGAAGCCTTCGGGCTCGACCGCGTACAGGGCGACTACATGGGCATGCTGGCGACGGTTATCAACTCGATGGCCCTGCAGAGCGCGCTGGAAAAGCTGCAGGTGAACACGCGGCTGCTCTCGGGCGTCACGATCCAGCGGGTGTGCGAGCCTTACATCCGGCGCCGGGCCCTGCGCCACCTCGAAAAAGGTCGGGTGGTCATTTTCGGAGCGGGCATCGGCTCCCCTTATTTCACGACCGACTCGGCCGCTTCGCTGCGGGCCATTGAGATTGAAGCCGACGTGGTGCTGAAGGGCACCCGCGTGGACGGCATCTACACCGCCGACCCGGAGAAAGACCCCAACGCCATCCGCTACGAGGAAATTACCTTCGACGAGGTGCTGGAGAAAAACCTCAACGTGATGGACATGACGGCTTTTACCCTGTGCAAGGAAAACAACCTGCCCATCATCGTATTCGATATCAACAAAACGGGTAACCTACAGCGTCTGCTCGCCGGCGAAAGCGTCGGCACCCGGGTCAGCATGACCAACAGCAGCAGTCAGGCCGGTCTTGCCGCTCCCCAGGCAATGGCTTCTGACGTGGAAGCTTCGGCTGGCCAGGTTTAGAGCCGGCGCAGGTCTGGCTTCCCGCTGCCTCCTATCCAACACTCCGCATTCAACCTTCAACTTTAAAAACACATGGACGAAGAAATTCAGTTTTATCTGAGCGAAGCCGAAGAATCGATGGGCAAAGCGCTGCAGCACACGGGTCTGGAGCTAAGCCGCATTCGGGCGGGCAAAGCTTCCCCGGCGATGCTTGAGAGCCTGCGCGTCGATTACTACGGCACGCCTACGCCCATCGCGCAGATTGCCAACGTGAACACTCCCGACGCCCGCACGCTGTTCATCAAGCCCTGGGAGAAAAATATGATTGCGGAGGTAGCCAAGGCTATCAAGAACAGCGACCTGGGCCTGAACCCCCAGTCCGATGCCGAAGGCGTACGCCTGAACATTCCGCCCATGACCGAGGAGCGCCGCCGCGACCTGGTAAAGCAGGCCAAGACTGAATCGGAGGCCGGCAAGGTGCGGATTCGCGCTATCCGCAAAGATGTGAACGAGTCGCTACGCAAGCTCCTCAAGGAGGGCGCGGCCGAAGACTCCATCAAGGATGCCGAAGCCAAAGTGCAGAAAGCTACCGACAGCTACATCAGCAAGATTGATGACCTGACGAGCAAGAAGGAAAGTGAAATCATGACTATCTGATTCAACCTTTCGAGGAATAAAAAAGCCCCGCCGGATAACCGGTGGGGCTTTTTCGTTTTAACTGCATCTACTTCCAGTAGCCCTGCCGGATAATCTGCTCTTCTACGGCCTCGGGCACCAGGTAGCGAATCGACTTGCCGGTACGGACGCAGTCCCGGATAAAGGTGGCGGATATGTCCAGCAGCGGCGCATCTACCACGCGTACGCCGGGATGGGCATTTACAGCTGTGGCATCCACGCCGGGCCGGGGATACACGTACACTTCGTGCTCGGCCAGAATGCGGTCGGCCTGCTTCCAACGGGGCAAGCCGGGCAGGTTGTCCTCACCCATCAGCAGCACAAAGCGGTGGTCGGGGTATTGCTGGCGCAGCTCGTCGAGCGTATCGATGGTGTAGCTGGGCTTGGGCATGCTGAACTCCACGTCGAGGGCGCGGAGCCGGTCGTTGTGGCGTATGGCGAGGTTAACCAGTTCCAAGCGCTGCTCCCCCGGCAGCAGCTCCTGCTGCTCCATCTTGAACGGGCTCTGGGGCGACACTACCAGCCACACGGCATCCAGATCGGTATGCGTGGCCATGAAGTGGGCCAGGATGAGATGCCCGGTGTGCAGGGGGTTGAAGGAGCCAAAGAGCAGCCCCACTTTGACGGCAGAAGCTGAACTCACAGAATGGCAGGCTCGGCGATAATGAAGTCCCGCACCAGCTTTTCAGCCTGGGCCGAGGCTTCATCAAGGTCGTCGTTGACGATAGTAGAGTCGAAGCGGTCTTCGAAGGTAAGCTCGAAGTTGGCTTTGTACAGGCGGGACGAGATGCTGGCGGCGGAGTCGGTAGCCCGGGTCCGCAGGCGGGCCTCGAGCACCTCAAGCGAAGGCGGCTTTACAAACAAAGCCAGGGCCCGGTCTTTGTAAAATTCCTTGATGCTGAGGCCGCCCTTTACATCGACATCCAGGATGGCGTGCTTGCCGCTTTCCCAGATGCGCTCAATCTCGGATTTCAACGTGCCATAGAAGGCTCCCTCGTACACCTCTTCCCATTCCACGAAAGCATCCTGGCGGATGTGTTCCTGAAATTCCTGCACGGACATGAAATAGTAGTCCTTGCCGTTGGCCTCGGTGCGCCCGCGACGGTCGCGGGTACAGGCCGAGATGGAGAAGCTCAGCTCTGGAATCCGATCCAGCAGCCGGTGTACGATAGTAGTCTTGCCGGCTCCGGAGGGAGCCGAAAACACGATGATTTTACCCTGCATAGGGCAAACTTAGGCCATTTCGGCCTGAACTCTCGCCAGGATGGTCTGAGAAAGGCTGGTGGGCACCCCTTTGCGGCCCACATGCTCGGTCAGGAAACCGACGAAAATGCGCTGCTTATCAATGCTATCGAAGCAGGGAGAGCAGTCGTCAGCGTGGCTGATGATATAATCCTCATCTTCCGCGCTGGGGGCAGTGCCCACAATAAGCTGATCAAGAATAGTATTCACGCGTTCACAGTCGGCGCCGTTGGCAGGGGCTTCCGATTCGTTGGTTTTGGTAGTAGAGGTAGCTTCCATAGGTGGAACCAGGTTTGGTTAGTCGTTATCTAAAGTGTCAAGGTCTTCTTCGTTGCCATACCCCATGGACTTGGCGTATTTCTCCAGCTTCTCCTTCAGGAAGTTGCGGGCCCGGTGCAAGCGGGAGCGAACCGTTCCGATCGGGATATCCAGCACTTTGGCCATTTCCTCGTAGGTGAACCCTTCCAGGTCGCAGAGGATAATGACGGTGCGAAAATCCACGGGCAGTGAGTTGAGTGCGCTGGCCACTTCGTCGCCGATGAGGTCGCGCACAGACTGCTGCCGCATATCAGAGGAGGTGCTGCCGGCGTCACCGTCGGCCTCAACATCTTCCGTGTTGTAATACCCTTCAATTTCGCTGTAGTCGACTTTGGCGGGTTGTTTACTCTTCTTGCGAAAGTCGTTAATAAACGAGTTTTTCAGGATGCGAAACAGCCACGCTTTGGCGTTTGTTCCCTGCTCGAAGTACTCAAAGAAGCGATACGCTTTTAAATAAGTTTCCTGTACTAAGTCATTTGCATCGTCTTCGTCGAGCGTAAGGCGATAGGCAAAGTTGTAAAGTGGGTCCAGCACCGGCATCAGTTCAGCCTGAAACCGGCGGTCCTTTTCTTCTTTGCTTAGTTTGGGTACCCGTTCGGGAGAGTCGCTCATGGACGGAAAAGTTACGACTGAAGGCAATTGAATACCAGCAGCCTACCGACAAATGTAAAAAATATACCTGCTTGCACTGCCAGCGTCGGGAAGGAACACCAGGTAGTACTACGCTGCCATTACGGAAAATCTATAGATAAAACCGAATACCCAGAAAGGAAGGTGGGTCTCCGGTCCGATATTTTCCGGCCTGGCCGGGGCAATACGGGGGCAGGAAATGTATCACCTACGGATTTTGCTGCTCCGCAGGTTGCACTCGCAAACCGGCAGGCCCGGGCACGGATAGCTGCACAGGGCCATCGACTGCTGACCAACCGGGTCAGCTTTTCGAGTCCGGCGGCGGTAAAACCTGCCACTCCTGAATATGAGCCAGGACCTGCAAAGACGCAATAGCCCGGATACAGGTACAGGCGGCCGGCTGCTTGCGACAGTCGCTACAGTCAGGCCGGTCGAACACCAGGTAGTGCGCATGCGCACCCAGCGGGGCCCAGCGGCCGGGGTGCATGGGCCGGATAGGCGGATATAGCCCGAGCGCATACCGGCCCAGAGCCGCCGCCAGGTGCACAGGACCCGTGCTGCCCGCCACCAGCCCGTCGGCGCCCGCAATAAAGGCCAGCAGCTGCGGCAGGGACAGGCGGCCGGTGAGGTTGCCGGCCAGTACCGGCCCGTGTTCCTGCAGCCAGGATGCCAGTTCCTCCCCCTCAGCCGCAGTGCCCGTCACGAACACGCGGTGCCCTGCCTCGTGCAGCAGCCGGGCCAGGGCACCAAAGTGCGCCAGGCCCCATTCGCGGGCACTGCCCCGGGACCGGGGGTGCAGCACTACGTTGAGCTGACCCGGCTGCCGTGCGGCCAGCAGCTGTTGCCACTCCGCAGCCAACGCCTTGCCGGCTTGCAGACGCACCAGCTCGGCTACCTCGCCAAGCGTGAGCGGAAATTTTGGGCGAGCAGCCGGGCCCGCAGGGTTCCAGTCGGCCAGATGCTCCAGAGGTTCCAGGAGCTGCAGGTTAAGCTGAGCCTCGTGCAAGGGGGAATGCCGGCGGCTAAGCGACACCAGCTGGTTACAGGTAAGCCAGTGAAACCACCGGTTGCGCGTGCCGATGCGGGTCGGAATCCCGGCCCGCCGCGCCAGGCGAGCCAGCAGCTTATTGGGGAACACGTGTATTACCACATCGGCCTCTACGTCGCGCAGCATCTGCACCTGCTCCAGGCGGCGCAGGGGCAGCAGCTCATCGTAGTTGAGAAATCCATCCACCCAGGGGCAGGCTTCGGCCACGGCCCGGGTGTAGGTGCGCCCCACCAGCACTACCCGGCAGCCCGGAAACAGCTGGCGGAGGCGGCCGCACACCGGCAGGGTCAGCACCACGTCGCCGATGGCATCGATCCGACTAACGAGAAACGTTTTCATAGGCCGGACCTCGTGCGCAGCTTGGCAAACTTCAGAAAGACGCCCCAGGCTGAAATGACGGCAATGCACAGGCCCGCAAACCCATCGAGGAGGCCCAGGCGGAAGAAGTAGCCATGCACGAACTTCCAGACCGGCTTCAGCACCAGGTGAAACAGAGTTACGCGGGTTTTGCCGCGCAGCGCCAGCTCGTCGGCGGCAATGCTGGTGAAGCGGTTTAGCTGCTGCACGTGCTGCTCCACCGAATGGTAGGAATAGTGCAGCAGGTCGCCGGGCAGCACGCCCACCGGCTGCCCGGCCCGGGGCTCGTACCGTTCGTGCAGCAGCAGGCCCTCCCAGCGCCCCAGGCGCCGGTCATAGAGCCGAAGCTTGCGGTCGGGGTACCAGCCCCCATGCCGCACCCAGCTGCCACAGTAGTTGGTAAGCCGGGCCAGCTGGTAGCCGGCACCCTGCCAGCGCTGCTTGGCTTCCCGGATGCTCTGGCGCAGCTCGTCGGTGAGCACCTCATCCGCGTCGAGCTGGAGCACATAGTCGTACCGGGCCCGGGCGGTAGCGTAGTTTTTCTGCTCCACATAGCCTTCGAAGGCGTGCTGCTCGACCCGGGCACCGTGTGACTGACAGATAGCAACCGTCTGGTCGGTGGAAAAAGAGTCCACCACCAGCACCTCGTCGGCCACGTCGCCCAGGGCCTGCAGGCAGCGGCCGATATTGCGCTCTTCGTTGTAGGTGATGATGACGACCGAGAGGAGAATGGGCATAGGCAGGCCAAATATCCGGATTTGCGGGCAGCTTGTTACTGTTGCCCGACGACAAATCCGGCGGTGCTACCAGGGCAGCCTCTCCGCCCCAAACCTGCCGCCCTAGTGCCCTAGCTCGTCAGTGCCGCCTGATTCGGCCTTTTGCTTTGCCATAAATTCTTATAATTACGCTCCACTCAGCTACTCTCCCCAATGGCTACGATGAATTTCCCCCGCATTTATCAGTATCGGTTCCAGAATACGAATACGGCCAAAAAGCAAATCGTCTGGCATGAGCTGGCTCACTGGCTGTACAAGGGGTACCTCAACCGGCCCCAGCGGATCCTCGACCCGGCCGGGGGCCTGTGCGAGTTTATCAATGCCGTGCCGGCTGCCGAGAAGTGGACCATTGACCTGGAAGAAGACTTTATCCGCAAGCACGCCAATCCCGAGGTTACCATCCGCGTCGGCAGCAACCTGGAAGTCGACCTGCCGCAAAACCACTTCGATGCAGTATTCATCTCCAACTTTCTGGAGCACCTCGAAACGCAGGAGCAGGTAGCAACCATGCTGCAGCGTATGCACGGCGCCATGCGCAAAGGCGGGCGCATCGTTATCATGGGGCCCAACTTCAAGTGCACCTACAAGGAATACTTCGACTTTGCCGACCACACCGTTATCCTGACCGAGCTGGGCGTGGCCGAACACCTCTACGGGGCCGGCTTCACCATCGTGAAGACGATTGACCGATTCTTTCCCCTTTCCTTCCGAAGCGGCGGCTACCTGCCGGTTACGCCCCTTACAGTCAAATCTTATCTGAACATGCCCCTGGCCTGGAAGGTAATGGGCAAGCAGTTTCTGGTTGTAGCGGAGAAATAGAAACCGCCTCTAAACAAAAACCCCGCTCAGGCTGCCTGAGCGGGGTTTTTGTTTGATCTGACTTTTGAGCCTAGTAGCGGTACAGGTCCGACTTGAAAGGCCCCTGGGGCTCCACGCCGATGTACTGGGCCTGCTTGGGCTTCAGCTCGTCCAGCTCCACACCGATTTTGGCGAGGTGCAGGTAGGCAACCTTCTCATCGAGGTGCTTGGGCAGGGTATACACTTTGTTCTCGTAGGCGGCCGCGTTCTGCCACAGCTCCAGCTGAGCCAGCGTCTGGTTGGTGAACGAGTTCGACATCACAAACGAGGGGTGACCGGTGGCGCAGCCCAGGTTTACCAGACGGCCTTCGGCCAGGATGATGACTTCTTTGCCGTCGATGTTGTACAGGTCAACCTGGGGCTTCACCGTGTCCTTGGTGTGGCCGTAGTTGCTGTTCAGCCAGGCCATGTCGATTTCATCGTCGAAGTGGCCGATGTTGCAGACAATGGCTTTGTCCTTGAGGGCGCGGAAGTGCTCTTCGGTGATGATGTCGCAGTTGCCGGTAGCCGTCACCACGATGTCGGCCTCCTTGATGGCATTGCTCATCTTTTTCACCGCGTAGCCGTCCATGGCCGCCTGCAGGGCGCAGATGGGGTCAATTTCGGTTACGATAACGCGGGCTCCGGCACCACGCAGCGAAGCGGCAGTGCCTTTCCCTACGTCGCCGTAGCCGGCTACCACGGCAATCTTGCCGGCCATCATCACGTCGGTAGCGCGCCGGATAGCGTCTACTGCCGACTCCTTGCAGCCGTACTTGTTGTCGAACTTCGATTTGGTAACCGAGTCATTGATGTTGAAGGCAGGCATGGGCAGGGTGCCGGCTTTCACGCGGTCCATCAGGCGCAGTACGCCGGTGGTGGTTTCCTCGGAAATGCCTTTCACACCGGCGGCCAGCTCGGGGAACTGGTTCAAGACCATGTTGGTGAGGTCACCACCGTCGTCCAGAATCATGTTCAGGGGCTGGCGGTCTTCGCCGAAGAACAGCGTCTGCTCGATGCACCAGTTGAACTCCTCTTCGTTCATGCCTTTCCAAGCATACACCGGGATGCCGGCAGCGGCAATGGCAGCGGCGGCGTGGTCCTGCGTCGAGAAGATGTTGCACGACGACCAGGTAACCTCGGCTCCCAGCGCAATCAGGGTCTCGATGAGCACCGCGGTCTGAATCGTCATGTGCAGGCAGCCGGCAATGCGGGCACCGGCCAGGGGCTTGGCGTTGCCAAACTCCTCACGCAGGGACATCAAGCCCGGCATTTCGGCTTCAGCCAGACGGATTTCCTTACGGCCCCATTCGGCCAGACTCATGTCCTTTACTTTGTACGGAACGTACGTTTTCGTCGTGGTTTCCACCATGATGGAGTTTGATTTGTGTTGCTAGTCAACTACAAAGTTACTCAATTTGTTCTCGCCGCAAACGGGAAAAGCCCGAACATAGCGTCCGGGCTTTCCTTGACCACGAGGGCGGGCCGGTTAGTTGTTTTCGATGATAACCGCTTTGGGCTGCAGGTTTACATCCACGTTGGAGATGCCACGCACCAGCACAGTGTAGATTTTGCCGGCTACGTAGTTTTTGGAGCCGGTGCCGCTGCCGGTACCGTCGCCCACGGTAAGCACCGTGATGCTGGGGTTGCCGGCGGCAATGGCCAGGTTGTAGGTACCGGCATTAATGGAGAGGTAGCTCGAAGCCGTTCCGAAAGCTATGTTGGTAATCAGGTCGGTGGAGCCGACGGCGTTTACCTGGGTTAGCTTAACGGGCGACGGCGCGCTTTGCGCCAGGTGTACCACCCGGATCTTCGCCATGTTGGCGGCCGGGGCCGTCAGGTCGTCGTTTACCAGAAGGCCGTTTACAATGCTGCCGGTGCCGGGGGCGTAGGCATACAGGGAATAGCTCTTGTCTTTTTCGATGGTGCTTGTGACGGTAGCCGTGTTCGAGCCCGAGGCAGCAACGTTTACCTTAAACACCCGGCTGCCGGTCTGCACGTTCTGATAGGCGCTGTTCTGGCCATAGGTCAGCTGGGCTTTTTCCGCGTCATCAACCAGGAATTTCAGGCCTACGTTGGCATTCGCTGCGGCGTGGACCATCATCACCCGGCCCTGGTCGGGCACTACGGGAGTGGGCTCGGGCTCATCGTCACCGCAGCTGACGAGGGCGAGGCCGAGGGGAAGAACAGCTGCCAGCCAATGCCGGCGAATGGTATTCATGGAAAGGTTCATGAGGGAAAGATTTAAGAGGAGTGGATGCAAATTGCACTTGCCACAGAACGTAACCTGACCTGCTTTTGTTGGGCCCGGAGTCTGGTGCTGCTGCCGTCCATCAAACTGGTAATCTTTTTATGAAGGATATACCTATAGCAGTATGTATCTAACCGGTCACGGTTTATCTTTGTCATCTGCTTTTCCTTATATAGCCCGACGATGCTCCTGAATTCGCACCGCCTCCTGATTATCCTGACCGCCCTGCTGATCTGTTTCGGCTTTAAGGCAACCGCTCAAACGGCTCCTGCGGCCACGACGACTATCAGCCTGAGCCCGGAAGACCAGGAGCGGGGCCTGAACGGCGTGCAGCGCAACTTCTTTTTCCGCACCAGCTCCGAGGGTGAGTACCAGAACGCCGGCTATTTCGGCCAGCGCCTGCGTCCCTACCTGGCCGGTGACGAGGACGCGCTGAACAACCTGAACAACTACCGCCGCCAGAAGTGGCTGCACCTCGGCGAGCGGGTCGTCTTTATCAGCTCGGTGCTCGTGTACAGCCAGCAGGTGCTGGCCAAGGATGAGCAGCAGTACTTCAACAGTGTGCAAAAAGTGGCCGTTGGCGTTGCCGTGACCAGTCTGCTGAGCAACGTCTTCATTACCCGGAATACCAACAACCACATGATCCGGGCCGTAGAAGCCCACAATGGCAGCCTGCCCGCTGCCCGCAGGGTTTTCCAGCGCCTGGCTCCTACCGGAGTCGGCCTGGCCGTAGCGCCCACTGGCCAGCCCCAGCTGGCGCTCCGCTGGAGCCTGCGCTAGTTTTCCTCCTTTGCAGGACTAAATGCTAGAGTTTCCGCTGCCCGAAGCAGCTCGTCAGTACGTGGCCCAGCACCTGCACGATGACCCAGCCAAGCTGGCGTTGCAGGCCCGGCGCTACCCTACCCTGCCCGTTCCCGATCTGGTCCGTCAGATTCAGGCCCGTCAGAAAGCCCGCACCAAGCTGCCGGCCTGGGCGGCCAACCCGGACCTGGTGTTTCCCTCTTCTCTTTCGGTCGAGCAGTCGTCCTCGGCCCGCACGGCCGCTTTTAAGGCTGGTCTCGTAGGCGGTCGAAGCCTGGCCGACCTTACGGGCGGCTTCGGCGTGGACACCGCGCACTTCGCCGCGCAGGTCGGCTCGGTTCATTACGTCGAGCGGGACCCCTCGCTTGTAGCCGTGGTGCAGTACAACCTGCAGCAGCTGGGCATCGGCAACGTACAGTTTCATGCCGACGAGGCCCTGGCCTTCCTGAAGGCCACCGACGAGACGTTTGACTGGATTTACCTGGACCCGGCCCGGCGCGATACCGCTGACCGCAAAATCTACCGGCTGCAGGACTGTGAGCCCGACGTGCTGCGTCTGCTGCCTTTGCTGCTGCACAAGAGCCCGCGCATCCTGCTCAAAACCTCGCCCATGCTGGACATTGACCAGGCCGTGGAGCAGCTGGCCCATGTGCGCCGGCTCTGGGTAGTGGC
Organism: Hymenobacter translucens; assembly: GCF_020685205.1. Taxonomy (GTDB): domain Bacteria; phylum Bacteroidota; class Bacteroidia; order Cytophagales; family Hymenobacteraceae; genus Hymenobacter; species Hymenobacter translucens. Next base: position 57,935 of record NZ_JAJERB010000009.1, on the reverse strand, counting down.
CGTCGATAATGAGTGCAAGGAAGTGCTGTATGAGCTGGGCGCCGAGCCGGCCGTGGACCCGGAACGGTTTACCGTGAACCTGCTGCGCGACGGTACCCAGCAGGAGTTCCGGCTGAACCGGGCCCGGGAAGCCCGGGCTATTGCCCGCTACGCTGAGCCCCTGCCCCAGGGCTACCTGTACGAGCCCAACGTGGCTGTCCTTAAGGCAAGCGGCTTCCGCAGTGTGGGCACGGCCTTCGAGCTGCTCAAGCTGCATCAGCACAGCCACCTGTACATGTCCGATATGCTGCGCCCGGACTTCCCGGGCCGGATTTTTCGGATCCGGGCCGCTGAGAAGTACGACCGGAAGGCCTTGCGAGCCCACCTTGGCCCCGAAGCCCGAGCCCACGTCACGACCCGCAACTTTCCGGACAGCGTCGCCGATTTTCGTCACCACACCGGCATCCGGGAAGGTGGCGACACCTACCTGTTTGCCACCACTGACCTGCGCGGCCGCCTGATCGTGCTGGTTTGTGAAAAGGTTAGCCTGCAGGAGCAGACAAGCTGAGCAGCCATTCGCTTTGAAAAGCAGAAAGCCCCGACCAATACCTGCGTCGGGGCTTTCTGCTTTTGCTTTTATCCGGGTGGAAACCGTCCCGACAACCTCACTACTTCATCTCGCCGGGCTCACCCAGGGGCTGCCTTTCACCCGAAACCGCCAGGGTAATGCGGCATCGGATCCTGCGTAATCGATGCCGACGCGGGGACTTGCTGTTACCAGCTCGGGCGGCAGCGTTTCGTTGCGGTCTTCCAGCCAGATCAGGTCGCCGGTGACGTCGGTGCCGTAGTGGGCGGTGGTGATGCCCAGGGCCTGGGTAAGCAGGCCCGGCCCCGCCGTCAGGTTGCGGGCGGGAGCGGCCAGGCCCCGGCGCAGCTGCATTTCGGCAAGTCCCTCCGTGGGCTCAAGCCCCCGAATCAGCACGGCGTCGGCCTTGCCGGCTTCGTTGGTGATGATGTTGAACAGCGTATAGCGCCCGTAGATCAGGTAGCAGTAAGCCACGCCGCCTGCTTCGTACATAATGCTGGTGCGCTTGGTAAACCGACCCAGGTGGGAGTGGCAGGCCTGGTCGTTGATATGGGCATAAGCCTCGGTTTCGACAATCCGGCCACCGGTCAGCACGCCGCCGATGCTGGTGAACAGGTATTTCCCCAGCAGCTCCCGGGCAATCTGCACGACGTCGGGGCGCTGGTAGTAGGCGGCAGGAATCTTCATCTTTTTAAATGTGGGCAATGTGCGGATAGGCTGCTACGCTTTTCTGAGACGCAGCTCGCCGGCTTTGGAGCGGGCCCTTAGCGGTACTACATACGTGCCCAAGCAGAATCCTGTCCTGAGTTCTGCCTGCATTTGTTAGCTGGCTTCATTCGCACCTCAGCACCTTCCCTTCATCAGCACATTTTATTCCCTTATCTTTGCTTTCGTTATAGGTGGCCGGACTCTAATTGCGGAGCGAGGCTGAAAAGGGAATCCGGTTACATTCCGGAGCTGTCCCCGCAACTGTACGCTTCATACCAGGCGCGGCTTATCCGTGGCCACTGTTTCGTTGACGCCGCCCGAGGGAGGCCGAGAAATGGGAAGGCAGCCCGCTCAGAAGCAAGCCAGGAGACCTGCCTATACATTCCCAGGTTCAGCGCTTTCGGGTGAAAGGCGGAGAATGAATGCAGTTGCGGCCCCCGGGCCGTGGATTACCCTGTTTTCAGCCTCGGCTTCGCGGCCGTTTTTCAAAGAACTACCCGCGAGGTTTTGAACTGAATTTTCCTAAACCGGGAATTTAGTTCGGATGCATAGTACTCGTTTTCCTGCGTGGCGGCCACTGCCCCGGTTTGCTCCGGTGCTTTTCGGGCTTCTTTTGCTGCCCGGCCAGGTGCTGGCGCAATCGACGCCGGCACCCGATACGCTGCGGCAGATGCTACCCTCGGTCCGCGTAGAGGCGACGCGCACCAGCCGGTTCAGCGTCGGCTCCACCACCCTGTCCTTTGACTCGGCTACCCTGGCCCAGTACCGCGCCGGCACCGTGGCTGATCTGCTCAGTGCCCGTTCGGCGGTGTATCTGAAAAACTACGGCCCCGGCCAGCTTTCCTCAATTTCCCTGCGCGGTACCTCGGCCCGGCACACCGCCGTGCTCTGGAATGGGTTCAACATCAACCTGCCTTCCCTGGGCGAGGCCGACTTTGCCTTGTTTCCGCTTACCGGTCAGCAGCAGGTAATCGTGCAGCCGGGGCCGGCCGGAGCCACCTACGGGACCGGCGCTGTGGGCGGCACCGTGCTGCTGGGCTCCACGGGCACCTGGGGCCGGGGCCTGCAAAGCAGCGTACAGCTTGATGCCGGCAGCTTCGGCCTGCGGGCCGGCAACGGAGAAGTCAGCTTCAGCAATGAGCGGGTATCGGTGCGCACCGCGGCGCTGTACCGGGAGGCAGCCAACGACTTTCCCTACACGGCCTTCGAGGCAGGGAGCCGGGTGCGCCGTCGTCAGGAAAATGCGGCTTTCCGGCAATGGAGCCTCACCCAGGACGTAGCCGTGCGGCTGGGCCGGCAGAGTGAGCTGCTGGCTTCGGCCTGGCTAACCGATGCCGACCGGCAGATTCAGCCGGCTATGGGCTCAGCCAACAACCACGCCCGGGAGCGGGACCAAAGCCGGCGTGCCCTGCTGGGCTACCGCCACGTAAGCCGCCGGCATGAGTCGGTGGTGCGGGCAGCCTGGTTTGACGACGTGCTGAACTACCGCAACGACAATGTGGACAGCCGCTCCCGGGTGAAAACCACCCAGGTCCAGGCCGAGCATACCATAAACTTCCTGCCCCACCTAAGTCTGCGCCTGGGCACCGAGGTGCAGCATTTCTCGGCGGTGGTGGATGGCTACGGGGAGCGGCGCACCGAAAACCGGGCCGCCGCCTTCAGTCTGCTGCGCTTCGACCCCTCAGCCCGGCTGCGGCTGTCGGCCAACATGCGCCAAGCCTTTCTAAGCAACCGCCGCCCCCCGCTGACGCCCACGCTGGGGGCCGAGTGGGTAATTTGGCAGAAGCGTAACGCCGAAGCAAGCTCGCCCGTCCAGCAGGAGCTCACGCTGAAAGGCAACGCCTCCCGCAGCTACCGGGCCCCTACGCTGAACGAGCGGTACTGGCGGCCCGGTGGACAGCCCAACCTGCTGCCGGAATCGGGCTTTGGCTACGAGGGCGGACTAGGCTACGAAGCCATACGCCCGGGTTGTAGCCTGCAAGCGAGCATGACGGCCTATCAGCAGCTTGTCAACGACTGGGTGCAGTGGGTTGCCCACCCTACCGACGGCTACTACCTGCCCCGCAACCTGAAGCTGGTTCGCACCCGGGGCGTGGAAGCCTCGGCCCGGGCCAGCTGGCACCGCGCCGGCTACCGCCTCACGGCCCAGGCTGCGGCAGCCTTTACCCAGGCCCGCAAGCTGAGCGGGCACGCGGCCGACTTCGACCCCACGAACCGGCAGCTACCCTACGTGCCGCTGACCACGGCCACGTTCAGCACCGACCAGACATGGCGCAACTGGCAGCTTGGAACCGTGCTCAGCTATACCGGCTACCGCTACACCGACGCTTCAGCCACCGACTTCCTGCCGTCCTACCTGCTGCTCAACGCTACCGTAGGCCGCACCCAGCCCCTGGGCTCCCACCTGCTGCTCACCGGCCTGGTGCAGGGCTACAACCTGACCAACCGCACTTACCAGAACTACGCGTACCGCGCCATGCCGCCCCGGTCCGTCAACCTGAGTTTACGGCTGGGCTGGCGCTAACCTCACTCGTTCACTTTTTCCCTTTAACCTTTTTCTATGTTCATCCCCAACTCCCTTTCCACATTACGCTTGTTGCTGCTGACCGGCGTTGGCTCTCTGGCCCTGTTCAGCTGCGACCCGCCGACGCCCGAGCCCCAGCCGCTGTATAACCTGGCCAAGGATGGCAACAATGTCTTTATCATCAACGAAGGCGCCTACGGTACTCCCAACGGGGCCGTGAGCTTGTTCAGCAAGACCTCGAAAACGGTAGTCGACAAGAACATCTTCACCACCGTCAACCAGGGCGCGCTGGGCGACGTGGTTCAGTCGATGCTGGTCGTGGGCCAGCAGGGGTACATCGTAGTCAACAACAGCAACAAGGTGGAAGTGGTAAACCTGACCACCTTCAAGAGCGAGAAAACGATTACCGGCCTGCAGCAGCCCCGCTACATGGTGGTTGCCGGCACCAACAAAGCCTACATCAGCCAGTGGCAGGGCAGCCCCTCGGCGGGCTATACCGCCGGTAAAGTGGCAGTGCTCGACCTGACCACCAATACCGTTACGAGCTCTATCAACGTCGGCGTAAACCCGGAACAGATGCTGCTGGCCAACGGCAAGGTGTACGTCTGCAACTCCGACCAGAACACGCTCAGCGTCATCAACACCGCGACGAATGCAGTGGAGTCGACCATCACGGTACAGGACGCGCCCCGCAGCATCGTGCAGGACAACGCGGGCAATATCTGGGTGCTGTGCAGCGGCATTACCCGCTACGGCCCGGCGCCGAGCTTCCCTATCCTGTCCGCCACGCCGGCCAACCTGATTAAGCTTAGCGCCGGCACGCTCACGCCGACGGTGTTTCCCTTTGCTTCGGGTGGCGCCAGCGGCCTGACCCTGAACGGCAACCGCGACCAGCTGTACTACCGCTACCGCGGGGCCGTGTACCAGATGAGCATCGGCAGCGCTACGCTGCCCGCTTCCCCACTGATACGCCGCAGCTTCTACGGCCTAGCCGTTGACCCCCGGGACAACACGATTTACGGCTCGATTTCCCCGTTCACCACGGCCGGCAAGTTTATCCGCTACCAGCCCACCGGCGCGGCCATCGACTCATTCGAGGTGAACATCGGACCCAACGGCTTCGTGTTCTATTAACCGGCAGGTTAGCTGCTAACGCACAAAAGGCCCCTCCACCGCAGTGGAGGGGCCTTTTGTGCGTTACGTGGGGCCGAAGGCTACTTCTTGTCCTCCATGCCGTTGCTGTCGGCGTCGCGGGCGTCCTCGGCGCGGTCGAAGTCCTGCTGACCGGTACGGCCCTGGGTGGTATCGGCATCGTCCTGGGCACCGATGCCGTCTTTAATCGGTCCGTTGGCAGCGTCGCCATTAGGGTCCATATTGTCCGGGTTCTTGTTTTTGGCGTCGCCGTCTTCCACGTTGGTGTCGCCGGCGCGGGTGCCGGTGTCGCAGGAAGGAAGGGTGAAGAGCAGCAGACCGGCAAACGCCAGGGGGCGAAGGAAAGGGAGGGTTTTCATAGGAGAAGCTGGAAACAGAATGGGCAACCGAAGTTCTTCTCTCCTACGGCAATCTGCCGGCGCGGTTATTTTCCGGCCGCGGTACCGCTCGGGGGCAGCTCGCATGAGGCATGGCAGTTCTAAGGCAAGTGCCGTTACTTTGTAAGCCGCTGCCGAATCTTCTCCGTGGTCCTTTGCAGTAAGCGTGCTGCTATTACTTAGCAAAGTGCTATATTAGCCCCTTCTTCCCGATGCCCAACCGCTCTTTCACTTCTGCTGCTTTTCATCCCCTGGTTCGCCGCGCAGCCATTCTGGCAGCCGTGAGCCTAGGGCTGGGGCTGGCTATGATTTTGTACCTGTTTGGCTGGCAGGACTATTTCTTCACCCGACTGCTGGGGGCCTTTGTTTTATTTTTCTGGCTGCTGGCGGTAACTTTTCTGGGGGTAGTGCCCTTTATAAGCTGGGCCACTGTGAAGTGGTTTGGAGCTGACTGGGCCGAGGAAAATATTTCGCGGCCGCGCACTGTAACCTCTGCTCCGACTTCCCGTAAACCCGCGCGCAATACTCCGCGTACCGAAACCAGAAACCGCCCGTGAAAACAACTCTTCTGCATATCAAAAATATGGTGTGCCCGCGTTGCATCGACGCGGTGCGTAATCTGCTTGAGCAAGCCGGCTACCAGCCTACCGAAGTTAAGCTCGGCCATGCTCAGTTAGCCCAGACGACCCCGGCCGACCCCGTAGCCGTGGCGCCCATCCTGCGGGAAGCGGGTTTTGATGTGCTGATGGGCCGGGCCGAACAGCTTACCGAACAAATCAAAGGAGCCCTGGGCGAATACCTCGAGCACCTGCGCACGGCCCGGATGCCCCTGACCACCTCCGCCTTTCTGACCGACCGTTTCGCGGCAACCTACTCCCACCTCAGCAAGGTTTTTTCCCGGACGGCCAACCTCACCATCGAGAAATACCTGATCCGCCTCAAGATCGAACGGGTCAAGGAGATGCTGAGCTACGGCGAGCTGACCCTGGGCGAAATTGCCGACCAGATGCGCTACAGCAGCGGGCAGCACCTGTCCAACCAGTTCCGCCAGGTTACCGGCCGCTCCGTCAGCGAGTTTCGGCGCGACCTGCTGCCCCAGCGCCTGAGCCTGGACAGTCTCTAGCTAACTTTTTTACTGCCCTTACAGCGGGCCGCTGAAGCGAATTGCAACGCTTCGGCGGCCCGCTTTGTTTAGCCGGCGGCTACGTCCGCGCTCTACACGGACGAAGGCTTCACCCGTGCGTACCTTTGTGGTCCGCTTTGATTTTGCGCTGCCGTGTCCAGTCCCCGCATTCTGCTTGTTACGCCCCCGCTCACCCAGCTCAATACCCCCTACCCGGCTACGGCCTACCTGAAGGGCTTCCTGGCCGGCCGCGGCTATGCCGTGACGCAGGCGGACCTGGGGTTGGAGCTGGTGCTGAAAATTTTCTCCCGGTCTGGTCTGGCCCGGGTCTTCGCCGAGATTGAGCGGGGCCCCTTTGCCTTAAGCGACAATGCCCGGCGGATGTTGCGCCTGCAACACAGCTACCTGGCGACCATTGAGCCGGTCATCCGCTTTCTGCAGAACAAGGACAATACCCTGGCGTCGCGCATCTGCCACAGCCGGTTTTTGCCCGAGGCCGCCCGGTTCGACAATGTGGCCGATCTGGAAACGGCATTTGGCACCATGGGCCTCAGCGACCAGGCCCGGCACCTGGCTACGCTTTACCTCGAAGACCTGGCCGACCTGCTTAAGGAAACCGTTGGACCCCAGTTCGGCTTTTCACGCTACGCCGAGAAGCTGGCTTTATCGGCCACTTCGTTTGAGCCGCTCTACGAAGCCTTGCAGGCCGAGCCGAACCTGGTCGACCAGATGCTGCTGGAGCTGCTCGACGAGCTGCTGGAGCGGGTCCGGCCCGACGTTATTGGCTTCACCGTTCCGTTCCCCGGCAACCTGTATGGGGCGCTTCGGCTGGCCGGACGAGCCAAGCAGCGCCTCCCCCACGTGCAAACCCTGATGGGCGGGGGCTACCCCAACACCGAACTGCGCCAGATCCGGGAGCCCCGCTTCTTCGACTACATCGACTTCCTGACCCTGGACGACGGCGAAGGCCCCTGGCTGCGAATTTTGGAAGCTATTAGCCGTCAGCTGTTAGCTGGTAACTCCTCATTCAAACACACCCAAGGAAAAGCTAACAGCTATCAGCTATCAGCTAATAGCTCTATTCAGTTGCAGCGTACATTTCTGCGCAATGAGGCCGGTGAGGTCGAGTATGTCAACTTTCCCCAGCCTGACGTACCACACCAGGAAGTGGGCACCCCGGACTATTCCGACTTGCCCCTGAGCGAGTACCTGTCGGTGATTGAGGTGCTGAACCCGATGCACCGGCTTTGGAGCGACGGGCGCTGGAACAAGCTCACCATTGCCCACGGCTGCTACTGGAAGCGCTGCTCGTTTTGCGACGTCACCCTCGACTATATCAGCCGCTACGAAACGGCTCCGGCCACCTTGCTGGTGGACCGCATCGAGCAGATCATTAAGCAGACCGGGCAAACCGGCTTTCACTTTGTGGATGAGGCCGCCCCGCCCCTGGCCCTGCGTGACCTAGCCGTGGAGCTGCTGCGCCGGCGCGTGAGTATTACGTGGTGGGGCAACATCCGCTTTGAAAAAACCTTCAGCCCCGACCTGTGCCGGCTGCTGGCGGCCAGCGGCTGCATCGCCGTGAGCGGGGGCCTGGAAGTAGCGTCGGACCGGCTGCTGGCCCTGATGGAGAAGGGCGTCACCATTGCCCAGGTGGCCCGGGTTACCGAAGGCTTCACCCAGGCCGGCATTATGGTGCACGCCTACCTGATGTACGGCTTCCCGACCCAGACCGCCCAGGAAACAATCGACTCGCTGGAAGTGGTGCGTCAGCTGTTTGGGGCGGGCATCGTGCAGAGCGGCTACTGGCACCGCTTTTCCATGACGGCCCACAGCCCCGTGGGCAAGAATCCTGGGAAATACCAGGTTGCCCCTATTGGGCCCGAGCCCGGCGACTTTGCCTGGAACGACCTCTGGCACGACGACCCCACCGGCGCCGACCACGAGCTGTTCGGGCCGGGCCTGGCTAAAGCCCTGTACAACTACCTGCACGGCGTAGCCCTCGACGAGCCCCTGCAGTTCTGGTTTGACTTCCGGGTGCCCCGCCCTACCGTGCCCCGCCACCTTATTCAGCAGGCCCGGCAGGAAGGCGGCAAGCCCGATGCAGCCCGGCTAAACCAGCGCCTGTTCTGGCTGGGCAACGCTCCGGTGCTGGAAATTACCGAAGCTAAAAAGGGCGCGCGCGCCGTGCTGACGTTCTACGAGCAGGCGGAGGATTTCGAGGTTAAGACCAGCGTGGGAATTGGAGAATGGCTGCATCAGCTGCTGACCGGGCTGTCCGCTGACTATGAGCAGAAGCTGCTGCTTAAGGACGCTGCCCAGCGCTTCCCCCGCGACAGCGCGGGCATGTCGTTCGAGGCATTCACGATTTCGCCCCCCTGGCTAGTGCTGCGCGAGAAAGGCCTTTTGCTCCTATAAGACCCTACAACGAGGTCAGCCGGGCCTCACAACGGCATAGCGGAAGATAATCCTGGCTGCTAGCGCGCTGCGGCAACGGTGTCAGCTGGGGCTACCTGGCCGAGCCATCTGAGTACCTCTTCGACGCTGCCCGTGGCCAGCCCAGGCCATTCCCACTTGCCTTCTTCGCTTATCTTCCCCCGCTGCATCAACCGGTGATCAGCCTGGGCGAAGGTTCGCACCTGGCTGCCTCTGCGGCCCCCAAGAGCATTGCGCAGGCGCCGGCTGCTTTCGCGCGCGTTCAGAAGCGTATCCTGGTTGCCGTAAAGCCCCAGCACCGGAACCCGCTGCCGGGCCACGGTCCGGAATGGCTGAGCATCGGTGGCCGTAGACAGTCCTACGCTCTGAGCGATAAGGAAAGCGACCTGCCGGTGACTGGCAGCCAGCACAGCAGCGGCATAGCCCTGGCTTCCGGCCGCCCAGATACCAATACGACTGGTGTCTACGCGGGCCTCCTGCCGAAGCGTCTTCAGCACCTGGCGCATCAGGGGCAGGCGGGCGGTATCAGGCTCGGGGCCAATCGGGGTGTTGCCGGCTTCGGGTATCACCAGAGTCACGCTGAAGCCCTGCCGGGCCAGCGCATCGGCCCAGGTCAGTGCCGTCGCGGCATTGAGTTGATCCGGGAACAAAGCAATGGCGGGGTGCTGCATTGTGGTATCGAGGCTAATAAAGCGGAGAACAGGCTGCTTGCCGGTTGTAGTTTCCAGCTTGTAAGGCCGGGCCTCCGGCTGCCCCCGTCGCACCAGCAGCAGCTCACCTCGCAGGCTGTCGGCCGTGAACTCCCCCCGCCAGAAGTCTCCTTCCCGGATGGCCTCCACCTTGATATTGCCTACTATTCCACCGGGACTTTGCTCGAAGTCCAGCTTGGGTGCATTGTACCGCAGATTAAAAGCGGGAAACCCCGTGTTCTGCTGCTCAGGAAAGGAAACATCGGCCTGCAGCTGCCCGGGAACCGCTTCCCGCAAATTCAGCACCATTCGGAGGGGACTGCCCTGGTAGGTAATGGTGCCTTCGTAGTGCCCGGTAGGTAGCGGCTGCCGCCCAGTATCGGCGGAGCAGCCCAGCAGCAGCCAGGGCAATAGCAGGGCGGAGCACCGGCACACCGCGGCAAGCAGACGGGAAAAAGGCAGCAAAAGCCGGGGGATGGTCACAGCCAGGAAATTGGTGAACGGGTGCCAAAGGTAAGTACCCGCCCTATACGCCCATCAGCCGATGTCGTTTAACGCCCTTCGAGCCCTTTGCGCATAATCAGGTCGGTTTGCACATCCTGCCCAACCCGGAACTCATGCTGCCCGATCTGCCGAAACCCAAAGCGACGGTAAAAGTCAATAGCCCGCTGGTTTCGCTCCCATACGCCCAGCACCACGGTGTGGCAGGCTTTCAGCCGGGCTTCCTCCAAGGCTCGTCGCATTAGCGTGGCTCCCAGTCCGGTCCCAACCCAGTCCTGCAGCACGTAAAGACGCTCAATCTCCATCCGCCCCTGCTCCGACTTGCCGGGCTCCAGTCCAAGTCTGGAGCCGAAGCTGAGCTTGGCATAGCCAATCAGCTCCTGCTGCATGTGAGCCAACAGAAAGATAGTATTCCCCGCTTCGAGCTCCGCCAACTGCTGGTGCTCACTAAAGGTGGCCTGCAGGTACTCGGCCATATCTTCAGGCCGGTTGTCGGCAGCAAAGGCGTCATGGAAAGTCTGCCGGCCAAGCTCAGACAGCTGGGCTGCGGTAGCGGCATTGCGCTTTGCCATGCTGATACGGAGGGGAGATGACATACAAGGGGATAAAACAGCCTTTAACAGGCCCAGGAAACGAACAGCAAAACTCCCGAAGCATCGGCAGGCAAAATTAGCAGGATATTTTCGCGGCAGAAGGACGTTCGGGCTAGCCACACTCAGCTCATTTCCCCAGTCAGGCCCATCGGAAGAAATTATGCTGGTCGCTCGTTTTGTCCGAAAAAGCTGGCTATTTTTGTTTTACCAAGCGAGAGTAGCTCAGTTGGTAGAGCATCAGCTTCCCAAGCTGAGGGTCGCGAGTTCGAACCTCGTTTCTCGCTCATTGATTAACAGCCACCTAGACGCAAGTCCGGGTGGCTGTTTTGTTTTTGGCTTACGCTGCAGTTTGGACAAGCTAATTTGTTAATCCCCAAGGGCTTCCTGGCTCGCTCGACGGCAGGCTGAATCGCATTCTACAAACGCTTGTGCCGCAGTCGATAATAAACCACTTCGTTGCGGGACGCCAGGTCTGTTTTGTTAAGCTGATCAGCAGCTACCAGAATATATCTGCTTCACGATCCAGTCCTATTTTTGCCCGCCGCCGAGGGCAGATAACGGTAGCAGCTAGGTGGGTTAGTTGCACAGTACGGGCTAAACGGGGCGAGCCAAGGGAATATACCAACCAGGCACTTCCGGAAAATACCTGATTCTAGGTATTGTGTCAGCTGAGGGGAGGTGATAATTTTGATGCTGGCTTAAAATCAGGCGACGCAGAAAATGTACTAAGCGACTCTTCAGCACACTGATTATACGCTTCTGTTGCCCCGAAGGGCCGCTCGCATTTATCTGCAAATCACCTACATGCACACCTATTACCGTAACCCGGCCCAGCATCTGGGCATTACCTTACTGTTACTGCTACTGGCGGCAACCAACATCCGGGCGCAGGGCCCCAAGGGCACTACCAGCCTGAGCTACGAAACTCCATTCACCAAAAACGGTCTGCGGTATACCCAGGCTGACTTTGCGTGGAACTTAGTCGGAGGGTTTGGGGAGATGGAGCTCAGCTACGACCTGACCACGCACCCCGACTACACGAAGTACAATTACAAAGGAGAACCCTATTACAGCCACGGCGAATCTGAATCGATGTTTCGGCAGGTTAAGGCTTCGAGCTTTAAAGTGCGGGCGCGAGTGGAAGGACCCGGCTTTAGCGAGGAGATGATCCTTAGTGGCACAGCCGGGGCCGGCGGTGGCTGGTTTGGCAACAGCCGCCTGCTGATGAGCGCAAAAACCAAGGAACAAAAGGTAGTTGGCAACTGGTCGATAACGCCACTTGAAATTATTGACATTAACTGGGAAGGGGCCGGCCCTTTGCAGCAGCATATCGAACGCAACAATGCGGAGCTGAAACGGCGTCTGGCCTACGATCAGGCCTATGAAGCCGGTATGGCAGCGGCCGCACGTCAGGACTGGCCGGGTGCCATCCGCTCTTACGAAAAAGCGAAAAGCATCGGGGGCCGCGACCTGACGAACCTGACGCAGCAAATGGCCCGGGCACAGGAGGAAATCCGCAAAAAGGGCGTCAAGGAAAGCTACGATGAGCTGCTGAAAGCTGCGGAAGAAATCGAGCAGCGGGGCGACACCAAAGCGGCTCAGAAGATCTATGAGCAGGCTGCAGCCACGGGCCACGATGACCCGGCCGCTTCCCGGGCAGTTCAGCGCCTGGTCCGGCAGATCGAAGCCGACCAGCAGCGCCGCAATGAAGAGGCTGCCACGCTTAAAGCCAAGGCCGAGGAAAAAGCCCGTGAACACGCCGCCACCCAGCAGAAGGAGGCCCAGGAGGTAAAGGAAAAGATGGAAGCCCTGCGCAAAGCGCAGGAGGCCGCGACGACAGCCCGCCACGACAGCCTTAAGTCCGCAATGGATGCCGAGCAGCGCCGAAAGTGGGACGAAGCGCGCGCCAAACAGCTGCAGGAGCAGCAGGCCCAGGAGGAAGCCGACGAGAAACGCCGGGAGGATGAGTTGAAGGAGCAGGCCAGCAAGCGGCGTGCGCGCGATGAGGAAGAGCTGGCCCGCTTCGAGCAGGATATGGCCTTTGATCCGGAACGGTATGCTGAGGCCATTGCCGAAGCCGAAACAGCGCACGAAGCGGCCCTGGCAATCAAGCCCTTTGAAGCGCTGGAGCTCAAGCGCGAATGGTGGGACAACAATGCCTATATCCAGGTTATTGCTGACGAGCTGTACGAAGACCAGCGCCAGAACAACGAGCAGGAATATGCCCGCCGCATCTACGCCGAGCACTCCGCCCTGTACAATGCCAAAAACCTGTACATGGCGGCCATTCCCTTTACCGACCGTGGCAGCGGGCTGCACGATTATCTGCTGCAAAGAATTAAATGGTGCAACGAGGACCTGGACCTGAACGAGGCCATGCGGAAGAACATATACCGCGACACCAACACCCGCCGCAACATGCGGGGCCAGGCCAAAATGATGGTGGAAGCCCAGCGCCGCTATATCAATAGTCAGCGGGCTGATGCGGCGTTCCTGATTTATGATCTGCATCCAACCGATGGACAGACGCCGGCAGGTAATTACCTGGACAAGATGGCCTTCGAGGAAAAGCTCAACAAAGCCGATGAGCAGTACAAGCGCGACGCCATCATAACGGGCGCTACCCAGTCAGTGGCCCTGAACCTGATGGCGGATGACAGCAAGACGGCCGATGAGGCGGGCAAAAGAACGATGATATGGAACGTCTACACGGGCATTGGCTACGAGAGCCTCCCGATCCTGATGAACCACACCAGGAAAAGCAGTGTCGGCGAAACCAAGACCGGAACCCTGGACATTATGCCTGGCGCGGCTGAGTTCAACGTTCTGTACCGCCATTCCCGTCACATCGACCTGGCCGGCCACCTCCGGGGAGCCTACGGCGTTTACCCGAGCGAGGGCACCGCTGCCTCTGCTGTCATCTGGGGTGGTAAGGGCCGGCTCGATGTGGGCGTCAAGCGGTTCAAGCTGGCCAACACCGTGGAGTATATCTCCCGGGCAGGCACGCTTACGGAAGACCACGATGTAATTCAGTCAACGCTGAACGCCTCCGCTACTCCCGACGACCATATGGCGAATGGAGAGTTCAACTACTCGCTGCTGCGCGTTGGTACCGGCTTCAAGCTGGACTTGTCGGATGGGGAAGATCTGTACGTGCTGCTGCAGGCCTTTGCCGAGAAGCCCTCGTTCTACCCCGAAGACCTGCTGAAGAACCCCATTTATTCCTACCGGCTCGAGGTACAGGGCTACAGTGGGTTCAACATTACCGTCGGCTACGCGCAGAAATACGCCATTGCCGGAACCGCCAGATTTCCCCTGAGTGACCGCTCAAACCAGAATTACATGAGTTTCATGCTAGGGAAGACTTGGACGATCTTCGACAGCTCCCACCCCCTTGACTACTTCAACTAAGGCTGGTATTCAACAGCTTTTCTAACGTCTTACGCTGCATAAAAAACCTATGAAGAAGCTTTCTTCTCTGCCTCTGCTGCTGGCTTTGACTCTTGCTCTGACCGCCTGCAACAAAGACTCCTATCTCGAAGGCGTAGCCCCCGCCCCAACCGGTGGTACGGCCGGAGCCAACACCGGCAAGATTACGTTTTACTGCCTGAACCCCCGGCTGGACAACTGCGGCAACCTGACTGTCTACATCGATTCCAACTACAAAGGAGACCTGAACGACCGGACCTCGTCGGCCCCAGCGTGCGGGTCAAACAGTGCAACGGCCCTCACCGTTACCTTACCGGCGGGCAGTCACAGCTACAGCATCAGCAGCACCTCCTCCAACTGCCTGCGCTACTCGGGCACGATAACCGTAACCAAGGGCAGCTGCGACCGGCAGGGCCTCAACTAGCTCCGCTTTAAATAGCATCCATCCTGGCTTCAGCAAGCCGGTTCCCTACCGCCGAGGCGGCGCGGGAACCGGCTTTTTTACAGCTGTTTTCGGCGTAGGAGTTGCCGGCCGAACAGCAGCCTTCGCCTTTGCAGGAGCAGCCGGGCGGGCAACCTTCTTAGGCGCGGCCTTTCTCACTGGCGCTCTTCGGATCGTTGGTTTCCGGGCGGGGGCAGCTTTGGCCCGCCTCGCCGGCACTGTGGTGGGCAGCACCGGCTCCCGGCCGTACTTTACTTGCGCGGCATTGGGGTCGCCGGTCAGGAAGAGGTTGAATTCCACGCGGCGGTTCTGGGCCCGGCCGGCTTCTGCAGTATTGCTGGCAATGGGATGGCGGGCACCGTAGCCCCGCAGCTCAATCCGGTTTTCGGCGACGCCCTTGCTAAGCATATACGTACGGGCGGCGGCGGCCCGCTCCCGCGAAAGGCGCAGGTTATAGGCGGCCGGCCCCTTGCTGTCGGTATGACCGGCAATGCTGAGGGTATAATCGGGGTAGTCGGTCAGGATCTGGACGATGTCGTCGAGGGTAGCGAACGACGAAGGCAGCAGCGTGGCTTTGTTGAGCTCAAAGCTGATAAACTTCGTGGCCTCGTGCAGGCGCTGCCAGGTTTCGGGCTTTACCTCGGGGCAACCCTTGTTACTGGCCGGACCCGCGCTGCTGGGGCAGCGGTCCACGTCGTTGGCTACTCCGTCATTGTCAGTATCGGTGCTGGGCACAGCCGGGGCGGCGGGCGCGGCCGGAGCAGCAGCCGGCTTTACGGGGCAGCCCTTGGCATCGACCTCGGCGCCGGCCGGGGTATCGGGGCACTGGTCTTCCTCATCCGTGATGTTGTCATTATCGGCGTCGGGGCAGCCCCGCAGCTCGGCCCGGCCGGCGGTGTTCGGGCAGGCATCATCGGAATCCATCACGCCGTCGTCGTCAGCATCAGGGCAGCCGTTGAACTCGGCCTTGCCAGCCTCGCCGGGGCAGCTGTCCTGATAATCGGGCACACCGTCCGAGTCGCTATCCAGAGGGCAGCCCCGCTCATTGACGGGTACCGCCGGTGGGGTGCTGGGACACATATCGAGTCGGTCCTGCACCCCATCTTCGTCGGAATCGGGAGCCTGGCCCAGGTTGAACGTCAGGCCGATCTGATGCTGCAGAAACCGGTCAGACCAGTTAGGCGTCTGCTTTTCCGGGGAGCCGTCGAGGTTGGCGTTGAGCGGCAGGTGCTGGCCGGTTTGTACAAACAGCCCCACACCCGGGCCCAGGCGCAGGTTGAAGCCGGCGGCTCCCATCAAATCGATATACCCTTTTTCCTGGGTGATTCGGGCACTGTCAAAGGCGCCCGCCCGGCTGGCGTAGGTCCAGCCCGAGCCCACGAGCAGGTAGGGCTGAATCAGGGCGTCTTCCTTGAGCGCCCAGCCGTTGTTGAGCTTGAGCTTGAAGCCCAGGTTCGCATTTACGACGGTGGTTGTAAAGTAGGTCCGGGAGTTGCGTCGGCCCGTGAACTCCCCGTAGAACAGCTGGGTGTTCAGGTCGATGCCCCGCCCCAGGTACTGGTTGATAGCCACGCCGGGCGCGTATCGGCTGTTGCTGAACTTCCAGTAGTCGTTGCTGATTTCGCCCTGGTACTGCAGGGCGCTGAGGTTAACTCCAATACTGCTGCGTCGCTCGGCCGTCTGGGCCGTGGCGACCTGCGGCAAAGCCAGTGCAACTGTAACAAGCGCGGCTGCCTGCTGTACTACCCGTAAAAGTTTGTTCATAGTAAGTGGCGTTCGGAAGCAGAATGACCTTGACGGGAATACTCAGTTCGCCGCTAAGCCACCAAAATTTAGTAAAAAACAGCTAACCCCGGCGAAACCAATCAGCGGACCTTTCGCCGGGGGCCAGTCAGATACCGATGTATACGGTAAACGTGGAGCCAACGCCAAGCTCGCTCTGCACCTCAATCCGCCCGCCGCTGTTCTCGACAATCTTCTTAACCATGTACAAGCCAATGCCGCTGCCCTCGACGTGGTCGTGGAAGCGCTGAAACATGGCAAACAGCCGATGCTCGGTACCCGGGCTCAGCCCCAGCCCATTGTCGCGCACGGCCAGCACTACTTCCGAACCCGCCACGCGGCCCGTAACGCGGATGTCGGCCACCCGATCAAGCGACCGGTACTTGAGCGCGTTGCTGAGCAGGTTATACACCACACTGCGAAGGTTCTTTTCCAGAAACAGCACCTGCGGACAGTCCCGCACGTCCACGGTAACCTGCGCCCCGGAAGTCTGGATCAGGGGCTGCAAATCGAGGCACACGTCCTCAATCACCAGGGCCAGGTCTACTTTTTCCACTGCCTGCCCGTAGGCTTTCTGCAGCTTCGAAACCTCCGTCAGGTGCTCAATCGTGCGCTTGAACCGGTCGACCGAGCCCTGCATCATGGCCAGGATGGCCTCCACGTCGCCGCCCGACTGGTCGGGGGTTGGCAGCTCCCCCAGCAGCGCGTGCAGTAGCCCCTCAATGTTGCTGATGGGCGCTTTCAGGTCGTGGGAGGCGGTGTAAATAAAATTATCGAGGTCCACGTTGGCGCGCACGAGCTGCTCGTTGTTTTCCTGAAGCTGGCGCTGGGCCTGGTCGATGCGCTGCAGGGCCATCTTATGCTCGTGAATGTCGGTGCAGGTGCCGATCCACTGGATGATTTCGCCGTCATTGTTGCGGGAAGGCAGGCCCCGGCCCAGCATCCACCGGTACCGGCCCGCCCGGTCCCGAAACCGGTACTCTACCTCGTAAGGCTCCTCGGTGGTCAGGCTGTGGTTCCAGCGCGCCATGGCGGGGGCAAAGTCATCGGGGTGCATGTAGTCCTTCCACTGCTCACTCAGTGTCCCGGTGTTCGGCTGCCCGGTGTAGTCGAACCAGCGGCGGTTGAGGTAGGTGGTGTAGCCCTCGGGGTTGGCCGTCCAGGCAATCTGCGGAATGCTTTCCACGATGCGGTTGGCTTCGGCGGCGGCCTGCTCCATCATCAGCCGGGCCGCCTCCTGGCGCTGCAGCTCCTGGTTCTTGCGGTCAATCACCGCGTTCTGCTGGGCTACCAGCGCCTGAATGGCCTCGATTTCGCGCTCTGCCGACAAGTCCGTCACAATCACCGCCAGGGCCGGCATCTCCCGCAGCGTCAGCACGTTCATGGCCAGGGAAAAGGGCAGCAGAGAGCCGCTTTTGGTTTGCAGGGGCAGCTCTCCCTTTCCTTTCCCGGCCCAGCCCTTGTCGAGCAGCGCCTGCCAGGCCGGGCGGAAGGCGGGCGGGACGAAATCGGTGAATGAGCTGCCTATTACCTCTTCCAGCGGCCGGGCCAGCAGGCCGGCCAGGCACGCGTTGCAATACAGCACGGTAGCATCCGGGCTGAGCAGCAGCGCGCCTTCGTTCATCTGCTCAATCAGGGTGCGGTATTCCTGGTCGGCGCCTTCGAGGGTGAAAATGCGGGTGCCCGCCACGCCCTGCACGGCCAGCGCGTCCACGGCCCCGGTACGAATGGCCGTTATCAGCTCCTCGGCTTCGAGAAGCTGATGGCGCAGCTCCTCGTTCTCGCGGGCCAGCGCGGCAGCATCCAGAACACGAGAATCAGCCATTATCAGCATGGTCAAGCTCCGGTGGAATGGGCAGGCCCAGCGCCGTCAGCACCCGGCGGCGGTCCGACAGGTCGCCGACCAGGCGGCGCACCAGTCCCGGGCGCTTTTTGACGAGCGTGGGGGCTGCAATCAGGCCTACTTCCTGGGCCAGCTCCGGCTGCTGGTAGATGTCCACGATGAGCAGCTCGTACCGCCCTTTCAGGTACAGCTCACAGATTTCCTTGATGTTGTGGACGGCCCGCACGGAATTGGGCGTGGCTCCCGTGATGTACAGGTGCAGCGCATACTCGGGTCCGGCCGGATCAGCTAGTTCTTCGGCTTCCATGCTAGCGGGCTATTTTTCCGCTAACGGGGCGCAGATCCAGCCCCACCAGGATGCGCTCTTCGTTCGACAGGTCGCCGATGATCTTGCGAATGGGCTGGGGCACCTTGCGCACCAGCGTGGGAATGGCCAGAATCTGGTCGCCCTCGGCAAGCTGGGGGTGCTGAAGCAGGTCGATAACTTCGAGCCGGTAGCGGCCCTGCAGGTGCTCTTCGCAGTACTTGCGTAGGTTGGCCAGGGCCGTCATCGAGCGGGGCGTCTGGCCGGCGATGTACAGGCGCAGCTCCCAGGTTTCGCCGTCGGGGCGGGTGGCTTCGGTAAATCCTTCCGTCGTTTCCATGCTTAAGCTTGCGCAGTAGGTTCGGAGCCGGCAGACTGGCTGTCCCCGGCCGGAGCGTTGTCATCTGCCGGGCGCCGGCCACCGGATAGCTGCTCCTGCTCTTCCTGGTTGATTTTGCGCAGCTCCTCTTCCACCGACTCAAACTCGGTGCGCAGGTTGGCAATGGTGCCTTCCAGCACCCGGCGGCGGCGCTCCAGCTCCCGGTCTTTGCGGTCGAGCTCGGCCTGGGCGGCGCGGGCCTGGGCCTGGGCTTTCAGCTGCTGGGTGTGGCGGCTGGCTCCGGTTACGATGCCGGCCGGTCCGATTACGACGTCGAGCAGCACGATGCCCCGGGGCGTCACGATAAACTCGCGCACCTGGTTGGAATGATCCATTCCCCGTGATTTAAGGATGCTCAGGCCCCGGTTCCGCTCGCCCACGCCTTCGAGGTCGCGCACGCTGATCCACGTATCTACCAAAGACGATACCCCCTCGTCGGTCATTTCCTGCTGCTGCCCCCGCCCACTGACCAGGGCCGTGAACAGGGCCGTAATGCCGTTTACTTTCAGGAAATCGATGAGGCGGGTAAGCATGCTGCGCACCTCGGCGATGTTGCCGACGGTAATCAGATTGCTGATCGGGTCGATGACCACGGCATCCGGCTTAAACTCCTTGACCAGGCGGTGCAGGGTGACGAGGTGCTGTTCGAGCCCGTTGATGGTGGGACGCGACGCCTCGATGCGCAGCAGGCCAGCATCCGAATGGGGCTGCAGGTTGATGCTGACCGAGCTCATATTGCGCATCAGCTGCCGGGGCGACTCTTCAAAGGCGAAGAACAGGCAGCGGTTGCCTTCCTGACATACTTTCTCGGCAAACGCGGCAGCCAGCGTCGTTTTCGCGGTGCCGGCGGTGCCGGTTATCAGCACGCTGCTGCCTTTGTAGAAGCCGCGCAGGCCAAACATATCATCGAGGGCCTCGAGGCCGCTGGACACAATCTCATTGGAAACCTGGTGGTCGAGCCGGAGCGAGGTAACGGGCAGCACCGAGATGCCGTCGCCGGTAATCAGGTACGGATACTCGTTGGTGCCGTGGGTGCTGCCCCGGTACTTCACCACGCGCAGACGGCGGGTCGTGATCTGGTCGATAACGCGGTTGTCCAGCAGAATCACGCAGTCCGACACGTACTCCTCCAGCCCCTGCCGGGTAAGGGTGCCCTCGCCCCGCTCGGCGGTAATGACGGTGGTGACGCCCTTGTCTTTAAGCCAGCGAAACAGCCGGCGAATCTCGGACCGCAGCACGGCCTGGTTGGGGAAGCCCGAAAACAGCGCCTCAATCGTATCAAGCACCACGCGCTTGGCACCGATAGAGTCGATGGCATAGCCCAGTCGGATGAACAAGCCTTCCAGGTCGTACTCGCCGGTTTCCTCAATCTCGGAGCGGTCGACGTGCACGTGGTCGACGCGCAGCAGCTTCTGGGCCTGTAAGCCGGCCAGGTCGAAGCCCAGGGAGGTTACGTTGGCAGCCAGCTCCTCAGCGGTTTCTTCGAAGGCCATCAGCACCCCGGGCTCGTTGAACTCGGCGGCTCCGCGGACCAGAAACTCGATTCCCATCAGCGTCTTGCCGCAGCCGGCACTGCCGCATACCAGCGTGGGCCGCCCCATGGGCAGGCCGCCTTCGGTAATCTCATCAAGGCCTTCAATCCCGGTAGGGGCCTTGGGCAGCCGGGGAAGGGACGTTGCCGCCGCGGTCAGATCGTCTTGCATGCACTAAAAATTTTCTGAAAGTTACACTATTCACCTGCGAGTAGCACCGGCGCAAGCAGGTCCGATACCGTCGTCATGCAGCCTGAGTGGCCTTACTGTTGAGCTTACCTACGCGGAACGGCTTGATTTGGGTGCGCCGTCTGCATTGGCCAGGCCTGATCTGCAGGCAGATGCCCTCCGGCTTACTGCTGATTATAGGGCAGCCGGAAATTACCCGTCATCACCAGTCGGCGGTTGGGTGAGGCAGCGGGCTGGTCGGTGTCGCAGACCACGCAGTGGAAGGTCCCCGTCACTACGCGGCGCTGGGCATCGACCCGCGAAACCTGCACGTAGCCCTCGTTGCGGCCACAGGCCGTGGAATACGCGGAGGCCGGCCCGCACCGGTAGGCCGCGTCGCGAATGTGGCCGCTGAGCACGTCCTTGAACCGGTAGATAGCCGGGGTCAGCTTAAACTGGTCAAGGATAATGGTAAGGCCGGGGTCGTCGGGGCACACCGCGCTGACGAGGGTCAGGGAAAAGGTGCGGTCAGGGCCGGGCGTCAGCTCCAGCCGCGACAGACTGCTATCGGGCGCAATGGCGCGGCCGTTGACCTGCCAGGCAATCGGGACCGGAATGGTGCGGCGCACCTCAGGGGCCGGACTGGTCTGGAAGCTGCTTCCTCCCACCAGACCCAACCCCAGCATCAGCAGACGTACTTTCATACCCGAATAACGGCAGAAACCCGCAGATTCGCCTGTCATCCTGGTCAGGAACCCGATCCTGCTCCAAAGAGGAGTTCACAGGGACAATTCTTGCCGAATCAATGCCGGCCGGTAGCACAGACTAGCGCCGGGTCAGGCGAAATGTCATTCGGTGGCCGGAGCTGTACGTCTGGCTGAGCCGCAGGGAAGTGGCGCTCAGCTCTTCCAGCCGGAAGTCACCGCTGAAGGAGCTGTTGGGGTTGACAATAGAAATAATGTTTTCGTTGGCGCTGAACCGCCAGGAGCCGGTGCTGGTCTGGGGCGTGCTGGCGTCGCACCGGGACCGGCCTTCGTCGTAGTGGTAGGCGCCTACGGCGTCAAACCGAACGAAGTCGTCCTGGTCGCAGCGGCTGAACTGGGCATATATATCCGCAGTGGCCGCAGCGGGCGTGGTTGCCGTAACGTCGGTGAGCAGCCAGTCCTTGCCGGAGAGCACCTGGCTTTTGCTTTCCTGCTTGGTGCAGGCGCTAAGCCAGGACAAAGCTCCCAGCGCCCAAAGACCAGAAATTTTCATCATCGAAAACAGAAAAACACAAACTTCACTAAATAAACACCTGGTAGACCCGAGACGCAGACAGAGCGGTGCAGACAGCAGCCTGGAAGCCCCAAGGCACTTTTCGACCACCCAAAGCGGCTAAGCCGACCAGCGTCGCGCTTCCTTTACGACCAGGCTGGCATATTGGAATACTTCAAAGATACCGCCACCTAAAAAAGGCTGCAATACCTAGATTTAGGTATTTTTCAGAAGCCCTCCGCTTTGTACCGGTTTCAGCGTGGGAAAGGCACACAAAAAAGCCCCGGACGGGTACGTCCGGGGCTTTTGCGTTTCTACAAGACGTTTACTTGGCCTTGCGGAAGATGTAGCGGGTCATGAACAGGCCGCTGCCCTGCAGGGAGTACGTCAGCGGCACCGAGGTTACCAGTTCCCAGCCGTCGTCGGAAAGCTGCTGCAGGTAGCTCTGAATCGACTCTTCATTTTTGCGCACGTTGCCTAGGTTCAGACCGGTGAGGCTGAACAGGTTTTCGAGCTGGGCTTCCTTTACGCCTTTGTATTCGGGCACAAACGATACTTTGGAGCGGCCCATCCCGCCGGCAATAACCGATTCGATGGTCGTCATCTCCATGATGGAATACTTGGTCTGCGCGGTAGCCTTGTACGAAAACAGGGGCAGCACAAGCAAAGCCAGCAATAGGGTAAAGCGGGTAATCGGGGACTTCATACAAGAAACGGTTAAGTGAATGAAGCCAACAATATAAGGACTTCTTGCTGAGCTTGCCTTATTCCAAGCTAAACTTCGACAACTTAAGTTACTAGCTTAAATAATCCGCTCTTTATTAGCGGCCTTCCCGCGCCGGTTTATCAGGAAACTGCGCCCCGAAATCGAGCACTCTTTTGTCTCGTATAAGGAGCCCGCCGCCTGAAAGCGCCAACCCAGGTGGGGGCCGCAGCGCCGGAAGCTGGTCTGGTCAGGGTGCTTGATGGTCGGCCCGCAACTCGTCGTACGTCCTGTCCCACATGAATAATACCTTTTTCGAACAGCTCATTGGTCTGCATGCTGACTCCGACACCATCACGGCCGGGCAGATGTGCGCCCGCTCGGTTATCGTGTTCTTGGTGGCCCTGGCGCTGCTGCGCCTGGCGGGCACGCGCACGTTTGCCAATGGCACCGCCTTCGACATCGTTCTCAAGATTATCCTGGGGGCCGTGCTCAGCCGTGCCGTGGTAGCCTCTTCTCCTTTCTTCGGGACCCTGCTGGCCAGCATGGTGTTCGTGGTTCTGCACCGCCT
The DNA here is from genome assembly GCF_020685205.1 of Hymenobacter translucens. GTDB lineage: Bacteria > Bacteroidota > Bacteroidia > Cytophagales > Hymenobacteraceae > Hymenobacter > Hymenobacter translucens. The sequence continues at coordinate 34,860 of NZ_JAJERB010000009.1, read as the reverse complement.
GCTGGCCCTGGCCGCGTACTACAACAACGCCGTGGGGCGGCTCGTGAAAGGCCGGGCCAAGGTGCTGGTGCAGCACGGCCGGCACCACCAGAAGAACCTGCGCCGGGCCAGCATCACCGCCAACGACCTGACCGAAGCCCTGCGCGAAAACGGCTACACCGATGAGCTGATTCACGACCAGACGGTACACCTGGAGCGCAACGGTAAAATCAGCGTTGTCACCAGGCAGCCCCACCAGCAGGACGAAGCGGAAGCCATGTAGCCTTACAATGCGCGGTAGTGAGTTTCCAGCGGGCGGCCGAAAAGTAAACTAAGCCTCCCGTATCGACTAACTCCGGCCCGGCGCCGCGCACAGGCGCCGGGACTGGGCATTAGTCCCGCTTGCTTTTCAGCATCTGCCGCAGCTGGGCCAGCTCGTCGCGGAGCTTGGCCGCCTGCAGGAAGTCGAGGTCCTTGGCGGCGGCTTCCATCTGCTTCTCGGTTTGCTTGATGAGCTTTTCCAGGTCTTCCCGCTTCATCAGGGCAATAACCGGCTCAGCAGCCAGGGTCAGCGTGTCCTGGTCGGGGCCGGCGTAGGCACCCGGCTCGATACGGCGCTTGTCGGACAGGGACGTGCCCGCATTAATCTCGTCGTGCGACTTTTTCACCGTACGCGGCGTGATGCCGTGCTCCAGGTTATACGCTTCCTGCACGGCGCGGCGGCGGTTGGTTTCGTCAATGGCGCGTTGCATGGAGCCGGTGATTCGGTCGGCGTACATAATTACCTTGCCCTTGTCGTTGCGGGCGGCGCGGCCCATCGTCTGGATCAGGCTGCGCTGGTCGCGCAGGAAGCCTTCCTTGTCGGCATCCAGAATAGCCACCAGGCTTACTTCGGGCAGGTCCAGACCTTCACGGAGCAGGTTTACGCCGATAAGCACATCGATTTCGCCGAGGCGGAGGCGGCGCAGGATTTCCACCCTGTCGAGGCTTTTCACGTCGGAGTGCACGTATTCCACCTTGATGCCAAGGCGGTCCATGTACTTGCTCAGCTCCTCGGCCATTCGCTTGGTCAGCGTGGTTACCAGCACCCGGTCGCCCATCTTCACGCGGTTGTCGACCTCGTCGAGCAAATCGTCGATCTGGTTGACGCTGGGCCGCACGTCGATTTCCGGATCCAGCAGACCCGTGGGGCGGATAATCTGCTCCACCACCACACCCTGGGCCTGGGCCAGCTCGTAGTCTGATGGCGTAGCCGACACGTACACGGCCTGCCGGTACATGCTCTCGAACTCATTGAAGGTAAGCGGACGGTTATCCATGGCGGAGGGCAGGCGGAAGCCATACTCTACCAGTGCGTTTTTGCGGCTCCGGTCCCCGCCCCACATCGCCCGAATCTGCGGAATGGTGGCGTGGCTCTCATCCACAACCAGCAGGTAGTCTTTCGGGAAATAATCCAGCAGGCAGAACGGCCGGGAGCCGGGCGTGCGGCCGTCGAAGTAGCGGGAATAGTTCTCAATACCCGAGCAGTAGCCCAGCTCCCGGATCATCTCCAGGTCAAACTCGGTGCGCTCCATAATGCGCTTGGCTTCCTGGTCGCGGCCCTCCTTTTCGAAGTAGGCGTGCTGCTGGACCAGGTCGAACTGAATCTCGCTGATGGCTTGGTTGAGCGTGTCCTTGCCGGTCACGAACAGGTTGGCCGGGTACAGCGACATGCTGTCTTCATCGGCCAGCTTCTTGCCGCTCTGGGGCTCGATGCGGTGAATGGCTTCGATTTCGTCGCCGTAGAAGTAGATGCGGTAGGCAAAGTCGGCATAGGCCGGGAAGATGTCCACGGTGTCGCCCTTCACGCGGAACGTGCCGCGGGTAAACTCCACCTCGGTGCGCGAGTACAGAATCTGCACAAACTGGTAGAGCAGGTTGTTGCGGGAGTACTTCAGGCCCGGGGCCAAGTAAATCACGTTTTTGCTGAACTCCTCCGGGTTGCCGATGCCGTAGATGCACGACACCGACGCCACCACGATAATGTCGCGCCGCCCGCTGAGCAAAGCCGAGGTGCAGTGCAGGCGCAGCTTTTCAATCTCCTCGTTGATGGCCAGGTCCTTCTCGATAAAGACGTCGGAGGAGGCAATGTAGGCTTCGGGCTGGTAGTAGTCGTAGTAGCTGATGTAGTACTCGACGGCGTTGTTCGGAAAAAACGACTTGAACTCGCTGTATAGCTGGGCGGCCAGGGTTTTGTTGTGGCAGAGCACCAGGGCCGGCTTTCCGGTCTGGGCAATGACGTTGGCCATCGTAAAGGTTTTACCGGTACCGGTAGCGCCGAGCAGCACCTGGGCCGGCTCCCCGCTTTCGACGCCGGCTACCAGTTGGGCAATGGCTTTGGGCTGGTCGCCGGTGGGCTTGAACTCAGAGGTCAGTTGAAATTCCATCGGGAAAGTAAAGGTGGCAGCACTGCCCGGCCGTTGGCGGCAAAGGCAGCCCAGGATAACTCCATTGCGGCAAGGTAGGTTTCTTCGGAAAAGAAAAAACCTGTCCGGGACGCGAACAGGTTTTTTCCGATTGCCAGCTGACGGACTGGCTAACGCACGGCGGCAGCTTTCGGGCCAAACTCCACACTGGCGGCCAGGCCTACTGAGTACGGTCGCGTCTGCCGCCAGAGCTCCTGGCTGGGGTTGGCGTTGAGAGTAGTCAGGCCGCCTTCCAGCTCAGGGCCGAGGGCTACCGTCCAGGCCGCCCGGGCCGGCTGGTAGCGGAGCCCGGCTCCACCGTTAAGCGAAGCCAGCACCTTGCGGTAGGGTGAGTCGGGCGAGGTGAGCAGGTAGTTGCGCTGGGACTCGGGCACACCCTCAATTTCGGAGCGGGAACCCAGCAGCACGTCGACGGCGGCACCCATCTTGGCGTAGAACGACAGACCCTTGCGGCCCTGGCTTTCGTAGCTCAGGCTCAGTGGCAGGCCGGCCGTCCGGTAGCGGTAGTTGGTCGTGTGCACCACCGAAAGGCTGTAATTCGACTGCACATACCGCGTATCCCGGTCATCCAGGAAGAAGTGGGAGCTGGCCGAGGAAGCCCGCTGGTCGGCTACCTGCAGGCCCCCGCCCAGTGCCCACCGGTCGGTGAGAGCATACTTTACCGTCAGCGCCAGGCGCTGCCCCAGGCCGGGGCGCAGGTTGGCGCGGTACTCATTCGCGGCCACGCCGCCTGAGTGCATGGCCGTGGTAGCTACGCCGCCTCGTGGCGACATTGCAACTGCCGAAGCCGCAGGCTGGGAGAAGTCGATGTTGGGGTTGAATGCCGCCGCCGAATAGGCTGCCGACCAGCGCAGGCGGCCGGCTTTCGACAAGGATGCCTTCGCGTCTTCCTCAGTCCCCGGGTTTTGCTGAGCCAGCAGCTCCGGGCCCTGGGGCAGCGCCCGCTTAAGAGAATCCGGCAAACCCAGGCCCGCCAGCAGGCCCAGCCCGCTTTCCCGGCCAGGCAGGGCATCGAAAGTAGTCCGGCTCAGGCTGCCCGAGTTGGTGTTGTCATCTGATCCGGCAACGAAAGAAACTTTCGTATCACCACCCAACGAAGTTTCCCCATCGGGCAGATTTCCTGCTCCGGTGCCGCGTGAGGCCAGCGTACCGGCCGCCGAGGCACTTGAGCCACCGGCAGCCAGAGTGGGAACTGCGGCGGACGTTAAGCCCTGAGCTGCCGAACCCGCCACGTACGCCCCCGACACCGAGCTGGCCCCTGATGCAGCCGGCTGGCTGCTATAAGCAACCACTGCTGCCCGGGATGCAGACTGACCAGCCTCGCGGCGCCCGACCGGAGCCACAGTTTCCGGGGAGGAAGCGACGGAAGCATAGGTTGAGGAAGAGGATTGCGCACCGGCTGCCTGCGTACCGGCGCTCACAGCTCCGTCGGCACGTAGCGGCATACCGGAAGCAGCCGCCGTGGCTGAACGGTCAGAGGTTGTGGCCGTAGCCGCGCCACGGGCCGCCGGACTACCGGGAGCAACCGTAGCCGCCAGCTCAGCTGAGGCGCCCTTGGTGGTGGCCGATTCGCGCAGGCCGAGCCAGCTTCCTACGGAAAGGAGCACTGCGGCGGACGCCGCGGCTACCCAGCGGTGCTCCACCAAACGCCGCCGGTAGGCTTCGTTCTGCCGCACCAGCAGCTCGTGGTCCAGCTGATCCCAGAGGTGGGCCCGGGGCGTGATTTCCGCTTCCGCAAACTTTTCGCGGAACAAGCGCTCCAAGTCCCCGTGCGGCTCCTGCCCGGAAGTGGTATGATTAGTTTCGGTTGCCATGTGCTTGTCGAGCGGCGAGGCGCTCTAGTTTGTTTTTCAGAATCACCCGGGCCCGGGCGTATTGCGACTTGCTGGTGCCTTCGGAGATACCCATCATCTCCCCGATCTCCTGGTGACCGTAGCCTTCGATGGCAAACAGGTTGAACACCATGCGGTAGCGCGGCGCCAGCTCCTGCACCATCTGGAGCAGCTCTTCGAATGCGTAGTTGGAAAGGGTAAACTCCTCCCCGGCCAGGTCTACCGGGTAATCACTTTCGCTGACGGCCACCAGCGGGGCATTGCGGCGGTGCTGGCGCAGCGCAGCATTCACCATGATACGGCGAATCCAGAACTCCAGCGGGCATTCGCGACGGAAATTGCGCAGGTTGTTGAAAACGGTGATAAAGCCTTCCTGCATCACGTCTTCGGCCTCGAAGGTGGTCTGGGCGTAGCGCATGCACACGGCCATCATCTTGCCGGCGTAGCGGTCGTAGAGATGTTTCTGCATCAGGCGGCTGCCAGCCAGACAGCCGTCGATAATCTCGGCTTCGGTAAGCTGGGCCGGGGACGTAAGCTGGCGTACGGGAGCCGCCTTGGCAGTACTTATCCGAGGCTCTGCAGTTGCAGAACCAGCGCCGCCCAGGAGGTTGCTAAACTTGCCCATCACGCGCAAGGTAGCCCCACTCATCGGGGGCACCGGCCCGCCAGACCGGCTCTTACGTGCGTGCCATCAGCGCAAAGGCCGGGCTGGATACGGTGAATAAAAGAATGCTGCATACGCTGTGGATCGTAGGAGGCGGATGGGATAAGCGCCGGCCCTAGCCGGCCCGACTCTCAGGTAGAGGAGTAAACCCGCTGGCCCGGTTGCATGAGCCTCCTAGAATTTTCAACCAGCAAGATAAATAGTCTTGGAATGAGAGAGTTAAAAAATATAAGCAAACTCTCCTGCAACAAAGTCACCCCAACATGTGTAGCTACTTATATTAATACTGGCCCCAGCACTCGGGTCCGGCAGATGCGCCATACCGGTATGCTCCTAGGCCTTTGCTCACGCTAATTTCAACCCCATGAAAACGCTCGTTCTGTTTTACTCTACCTATGGTCACATCTACCGTCTGGCCGAAGCAATAGCGGAAGGTGCCCGGCAGGTAGAAGGCAATCAGGTTGATCTGCGCCGGGTTCCTGAAACCCTGCCCCCGGCCCTGCTCGACCAGATCGGGGCGACCGAAGCCCAGAAAGCGTTTGCCCATATCCCGGTGGCCCGGCCCGAGGAGCTGGAAAACTACGATGCTATCCTGTTCGGAACGCCCACCCGCTACGGCAACGTGTGCGGACAGATGCAGGCGTTCATGGATTCTACCGGCGCACTCTGGGCCCGCGGGGCGCTGGTGGGCAAAGCCGGGGGCGTATTCGTGAGCACGGCTACCCAGCACGGCGGCCAGGAAACCACCATTCGCTCTTTCCACACCGAGCTGCTTCACCATGGGTTCGTAATCGTGGGCCTGCCCTACGCCTGGCAGGGCCAGACCGGCCATGAGGAAGTAACGGGTGGTACGCCTTACGGCGCCAGCACCGTGGCCGGCGGCCAGGGAGAGCGGCAGCCCAGTGCCAACGAGCTGGAGGGAGCCGCGTTTCAGGGCCGGCACACCGCTGAGATTGGCCGTAAGCTGGCAGCTCGCTAAAAAGCACTACCTTTCGCTGTACCCACATCTATCTGCAACCTTCGTCAGCCGTCCCTCGGGGCGGCTGATGTCGTTTTGGGCTGTCCTAAACTAGCCTTATCCCGCAAGCCCGATCCAGGCAGCAGGAACCGAAGATATTCTATACGGCGGCTGCAACTTCCCGCGTTTAGCCCCGACTCTGCTTCCGAAGCGGACTGCTGAGCTCTAACTTTGCAGCCGCATTTATCCATCGTGGCTACCTGCTTTACCTTTTTATATGAAATACCCATTACCCATTGCTTTTCTGTTAGTAGGTGCCATAACCGCAGGGCCCGTAGCAGCCCAAACAGCCCCTCCCGCCAGCACTACTACGCCCCGTTCCGCTCCGGCTACCTCCCCAGCAAGCCGGCCTATCCTGCCCCCGGCCCCGAAAGGTGCGGGCCGCCTGACCGGCGTAATTCTGGACGCCGCTACCCGCAAGCCGGTGGAGTACGCTACGGTAGCCCTGCTGCCTGCCGTGGGCGAGCAGCCGATTGATGGCACCGTGTGCGACGAGAAAGGCCGGTTTACGCTTTCCCGCCTGGCGCCCGGCTCTTTTCGCGTGATGGTCAGCTTTCTGGGCTACGCGGCCCGCACCGAGCCCGTTACCATCGGCGAAGGCACTACCGACCTGGGCACCGTGCTGCTGGCTTCCACGGCGCAGAAGCTGGGCGAAGTAACGGTGACCGGAGAAAAGGAAGTGGTAGAAGTAAAGCCCGACCGCGTGGTCTATAACGCCGAGCGGGACATTACCAACTCCGGCGGCATGGCGGCCGACGTGCTGCGCAAGGTGCCCATGCTGAACGTGGACCTGGACGGCAACGTGCAGCTGCGGGGCTCCTCCAACGTGCGGGTGCTCATCAACGGCAAGCCCTCGGCCATCGTGGCCGGCAACCTGGCCGATGCGCTCAAGCAGATTCCGGCCGACCAGATCAAGAGCGTGGAGGTCATTACCACGCCGGGCGCCAAGTACGACGGCGAAGGCACGGCCGGCATCGTCAACATCATCCTGAAGAAAAACAACCTGCAGGGCACCAATGGCAGCGTGGGCGCCGCCGCCGGCAACCGCAGCTCCAATGCCAACGCCTCGCTGAACGTGCGCCGGGGCAAGGTAGGCGTGAGCGGCAGCGGCAGCGGCTACCTCTACTACAGTCCCAGCCGGTCGGAGTCGGTGCGGACGACGTACGCCACTGACAACGGCACCACCCGCACCGGCGAGATTTCGCGGCTTAACCAGAGTGGCAGCGGGCGGAACCTCGGCGGGGGCGGCTTTGCCCGCCTGACGCTGGACTATGACCCGGCCAAAAACCATAACCTCACGGTGGGCGTCAGCTCTAACCTGAACCGGAACAACTCGGAATCCGAGCAGTTCACGGAGTTTCTTTTCCGGCCCAGCTCCACACGCAACCAGCTGTTCACCCGGGCTACCGACTACCGGTTCTCGAACCTGAGCTACGACATGAACGGCACCTACACCCGCACCTTTGAGGGGCAGCCCCGGCGGGAATGGAGCGTGCTGGCCCAGCACTCCCGCAGCCGCAACGAGCAGCCCTACGAACTGGCCCAGTACTTTGGCCGGGTAGCCGTGGGCGACCCGACCTACCGCGAAACCAGCGCCAACGTGGGCCGCAACGTGGAAACCACGCTCCAGACCGATTATACCCATCCATTTGGGGAAAAGCAGACCCTGGAAACCGGCGCCAAGGCCATTCTGCGCCGGGTGCTCAGCGACTACCAGGTGGATACGTTGCGGGGCTTCCAGCCCACGTTTCAGCGCGACAACCTCCGCTCCCGCCGGTTCGACTACGACCAGAACGTGGTGAGCGGCTATGCCACCTACGGCTTCGCGCTGGGCACCAAAACCAACTTCCGTCTGGGCACCCGCCTGGAGCGCACTGACCTACTGGGCCGGTTCCGGGACACCGACGCCGGACGCTTCACCAGCTCCTACACCAGCCTGCTGCCCAACGCCAGCGTGAGTTACGCCCGCAAGCCCGGCCAGACCCTGCGCCTGGCGTACAGCCGCCGCATTCAGCGCCCCAACATCTATTACCTGAATCCTTACGAAAACCGCGTCGACCAGTACAACATCAGCAAGGGCAACCCCACGCTGGACCCGGAGTATGCCGACAGCTACGAGCTAAGCTACAGCACCTTTGTCAAGGGCTCGGTTATCAACTCGTCGCTGTTCATGCGCCGGACCGGCAATGCCATCGAAACAGTGCGGACCCAGCGGGCCGATACCACGGTAAGCAGCTTTGCCAACGTAGCCACCAACGCCAGCTACGGCCTGAGTTTGTTCGGCTCGTTTAAGCCCAAGCCTAAGTGGGAACTGGGTGGCTCGGCCACGTTTACCTACGTGACGCTGCGCAGCGGCTTTCTGAACACGACGAATGAGGGCCTGATCTACAACCTGAACGTCAACTCGACCTACAAATTCGGCACGACCGACACCGACTTCCTGAAAGGCTACAGCGTGCAGTTTTTTGGCGGCCTCAACTCGTCGCGCATTCAGCTGCAGGGCCAGAGCGCGGCCTGGAACTGGTATTCGGTGGGCATCCGCAAAGACATCCTCAAGGAGAAGGGCAGCATCACGCTCAACGCCGACAACTTCCTGCAGGCCCGCCGCGACATGAACACCATCGTGAACACGCCGCAGTTCGACCTGGACTCCCATAACTACATTGCCCTGCGCGGCATCCGCCTGGCCTTCAACTACCGGTTCGGTAAGGTGGAAACCCGGGCTCCGCGCCCGCGCCGTAGCATCCGCAACGACGACCAGAAGCAAGGAGAAGGCGGTCAGGGCCAGCAGTAGGGCTTAGGGGCTGCTGACGTCAGGTTACATGAAAAGGGCCCGTACCTTCGGTTGCGGGCCCTTTTCTTTTTCTTGTTGGCCGTCTGCACTAAGTCCTGAGACCGAAGTCCCTAAGCCCTATTCCATATCCGCCACGAGGCTTCGGCCTGCAGGCAGAGCATTTCGAAGCCGTTCTTGGTTTGGGCACCGGCCTCGCGGCCTTTGGCCATGAAGCTGGTTTCGCTGGGATTGTAGATGACGTCGTAGAGGTAGTGGCCGGGCGTAAGGGCCTCGTAAGGAATCGGCGGGCATTCGTCTACCTTCGGGAACATGCCGAGCGGCGTGGTATTGATAATCAGCGGATGGGCCCGGATCAGATCCGGCGTGAGCTCGGCGTACGTGAGAGCCTGAGCCAGAGGATTGCGCGACACCAGCCAGGCACGGATGCCCAACTCCCGCAGTGCCACTTCCACCGCCTTCGAGGAGCCGCCCGTACCCAGTACCAGCGCCCCGGCATGGTCGCCGGCGTGGGAGTAAAACGTGCGGATCGAGTCCCGAAAGCCAATGTAGTCGGTATTATGCCCCACCAGGCGTCCGTCGAAGGTAAACTCAATCACGTTGACGGCCCCCACCCGGGCGGCGGACGGCGCTACCTCATCCAGAAACGGCCAGACCTGCTCCTTGTAGGGAATCGTCACGTTAAGCCCGGCCAGCTGGGGACGCTGAGCCACCAGCGCTGGCAGCTCCGTGATGTTGCTCAGCTCAAACAGCTCATAGCGGCAGTCGTCGATGCCCAGGCTTTGAAACTTCTGGGTGAAGTAGGTCTGCGAAAACGAGTGGCCTAATGCCGCCCCGATAAGCCCATATTCTCTCATATCCGCATTCCGGCAATTTGAATTTTACCCCTAAGCAACAAAAAAACGACCCGGGGCCAAGGCGCCGGGTCGTTTTTTTATGGCTAGCTCAACACTAGACCGTGCGTTTGGGGGCAAATTTCTCCCGCAGAAACTGCACCAGCGGGGGCAGCACCGAAAGCAGGATGATGCCGTAGATAACCAACGTGAAGTTGTCGCGGATGATGGGGATGTTGCCGAACAGGAAGCCGGCCATGGTCAGGGAAATAACCCAGAGCAGCGCCCCGGCAATGCTGTAGCCGATAAAGTAGCTGTACTTCATAGTGCCGACGCCGGCTACAAACGGCGCAAACGTGCGCACGATGGGGATGAAGCGGGCCATGATGATCGTCTTGCCGCCGTGCTTGGCGTAGAACGCCTGGGTTTGCTCCAGGTATTTGCGCTTCAGGAATCGGAAGTCTTCGCGGAAAACCCGGGGCCCGAGAAAGTCCCCCACAAAGTAGTTCAGGTTGTCCCCGATAAAAGCAGCCGTGAACAGCAGCGGCATCAGGTACCAGATATTGAGCAGGGTGTCGGGCGAGCCGGGAGCAGCGGGCTGAGCGGCCAGGGTGCCGGCCACAAACAGCAGGGAGTCGCCGGGTAGGAAAGGGAAAATGACGATTCCGGTTTCGGCAAATACAATCAGAAACAGGATAAGGTACGTCAGCGTCCCATACTCCTGCACCACATTGATCAGGGTTTTGTCGAGGTGCAGGACCAGGTCAAAGAATTGCTTGATAAGGTCCATGAAAGGCAATTGAGGAAAAAGAATCGGAGCCGGACTCCATTGAAGGCACAAAGAAAGCAGCCCGCCGCGAAAGGGCCGCAGCCAAGAGCAAAGTCAGAGCCGAACCGGGCTACCAAAGCCCGGTTCGGCCGACCCGAAAGTACGCATTTCCCCGGGCGATACAGCGAGGACCCTGCGCACGAGCTATCCGCCGGAAGACCGGCTTTCTTACCGCGTAGCCGCTACGCGCCACACCTTGTTGCCGGCATCGTCAGCCACCAGCAGGGCGCCGTCGGGCAGCGTAAGTACACCCACGGGCCGGCCGTACGCCTCCCGGGTGTCGTTACCGACCAGGAAGCCAGTGAGAAAATCCTCGGGCGGACCAGTAGGCCGGCCATTGGCAAATGGCACAAACACCACCTTGTAGCCCGAAAAAGTGGCGCGGTTCCACGACCCGTGCTGCCCGATAAATGCTCCATTGCGGTACCGGGCCGGGAATGCCATTTTATCGTAGAATGCCAGTCCCAGCGAAGCCGTGTGGGCCCCGAGCGGCACGTCAGGCACCAGGGTTTTCTGGACCAGGTCAGGCCGCTCGCCCTGGCGGCGGGGGTCTTCGTGGGCGCCAAAGTAGGCATAGGGCCAGCCGTAAAATCCGCCGGGCTGCACGCTGGTCAGGTAATCGGGCACCAGCTCGTCGCCCAGCTTATCCCGCTCGTTCACGGCCGTCCACAGCGTCGTGGTGCCGGGAGCCCAGGCCATGCCCACGGGGTTGCGCAGGCCGCTGGCGTAGATCCGCTCTTCGGTGCCATCGGGGTTTATTTCGATGATGTTGGCCCGGCGCAGCTCGTTTTCGGCTCCGTGCTCCATCACGTTGCTCCCCGAGCCCACCGACACGTAGATTTTACGGCCATCGGGTGAAGCCAGCAGGTTGCGGGTCCAGTGGTTGTTGTAGCCCCCGGCCGGCAGCGTCAGGATTTTCTCGCCGGCTCCGCTGATCTTGGTCTGCCCCGGCTGGTAGGGGTAGCGCACCACGCCATCGGTATTAGCCACGTAGAAGTAGCCGCCCAGTATCAGCATGCCCAGGGGCTGGCTCAGACCCGTCAGGAAGGGCTGTCTGAGCTCGGGGGTGCCGTCCCCGTCGGCATCACGTAGCAGGGTGATTCGGTTGGCGCTGGTCGACTTCAGCATTCCCGACTTTTCCAGGTTGAGGGCCGCCACCACCTTTGTCAGGAAGGACGAGGGCAGCGTGTTTGACTCCGCCACGAATACGTCGCCGTTCGGGCCGGCATACAGCCAGCGGGGGCTCTGCAGGTCGGCGGCGTACTCGTTCACGTGGAAGCCCGCCGGGGCTACCGGGGTACGGCCGGCGGGCCAGCCAATCACCTTACTGAAGTGAATAGCCGATTTGGTAGCGCCGGGCGCAGGCAGAGCCGCCGGGCCTACCGCTGTCGGCACAGTGGCGCCAGGCCCGGCGGCAGGCTGGTTGCGGGGGTTGCAGACCGTGAGCAGCAAAGCCAGGACGGGAGCGGACAACAGAAGCTTAACCATGCAGCAACAAAAAAGCAGGCGGAACAGCCTGCTTTTTAAACTTGATTTAGGGTGTATGGTTGCGCTTCGGCCGGTCCGGCCCACGGATACCGGCTATTTCAACTGAACGCGGTGCTGCTCGGTGCTGCCATCGGCCCGGCGCAGGCGTACCAGGTACAGCTGATTGGAAGCCAGGCCATGAAGGTTCAGCTGGGGGCTGGTCACGTTGTCGAGCGTACGAACCGTCTGGCCCAGGCTGTTCAGCACCTCTACGCGCTGCACGGGCAGGGGGCCGGTCAGCTGCACGCTACCCTCGGCCGGATTGGGGTACAGGCTGTACTGCGCGGCCGGGGCAGCCGCGCCGGCTTTCAGTACGCCCACCGTGAAGGAGCGCGCGGTGGTGGCGCCTTCGTACTGCGCCTCGAACCGCCATGTTCCGGTGGCAGCAGTGGCGGGCAGGCGGAAGCTCCAGTACCAGTAGGAAGCCGCGTAGTGCGCCGGGGTCATGCTGTGCGTCCAGGTGGAGTAGACGGTGTTGTTGGGCTGGTAGATGGTGTAGCGCGTAACCTGCCCCGCCCGCTGGTCGTGGTAGTAAGCGGCCGTGTACACCAGCTCCCCGGGCATGAAGGCCTGCTTCTCGTTGGGCGTATGCGGGGCCGGACAAGCGTTAAAAACCGGCGGGGCGCCGTGGGTCATCAGCGTATTGACGGCCGATTCGTAATACGGGCGGGGCGTAGCCCACCAGCTGCTGGCGGTAGTGGCGTTGCAGCTGCCCGCGTACGGGTCAATGATGGTACCGGAAGCGCTGTGCAGCTCGAAGTGCAGGTGGGGGCCGGTAGAGCTGCCGGATGAGCCCACCAGACCCAGCACTTCACCCGCTACGACGGAAGCGCCCACGGGCTTGGTGGTAAGCGAGTTGATTTTCATGTGCCCGTACCAGGCCACCGAGCCATCGGCCTGCTGCACATAGACGGCGTTCCAGTTGGCGTTCGACATGGCGCAGTTCTGATCCGGGTTGCCATCGTACCGGCCCACGATTACGCCCGGAGCCGCCGCCACAATCTGCGCCTGCCCCCGGGCCATCATGTTCATGTCGAAGGGCCACAGGAAGATGTCCATTCCGGCGTGGTTGTAGCCCCCGGCCGTGTCGTAGGTGCGGCTGCCGCAGTTCCAGTCGAGCAGGGCATTCGGAAAGCCCCGGTTATGGTCGACGTAGTTGCTGATGCCGTAATAGCTGTTGTAGTCGTAGCCGGGAGCCTGGCGCAGGGGCCAGTTCAGCGCTACCTGCGCGGGCTGAGCGGCGCTGATGGCGGGCAGGATGCCCCGCTGCCGGAGCTGCTGCTGGTTGGCGGCAATCTGCGCCTCAATCTGCTGGCGCTGAGCGGCACTTACGCATTCGGTGGGAGCTGGCTGGTAGCTTCCGCCCCCGATGGGCGGCTGGTCCTGAGCCGAAACAGTAATAGCGCTCAGCATAACGCCAAGCAGCGGGTAGGCACTCCTCATGGTACTGTATTGTAAGAGTCAAGCAAAGCTGCGCTATTGCCGGAGCAGGCGCAGACGCGTCGGTTGGCCGGCTCCGTTGCGCAGCTCCAGGTAATAGACGCCCGCCGGCAAAGAAGCAGCTGGTACCATCGTTTCCGTTGATTCACTGATCTTCCCGGTACCAACTACCCGGCCCAGGTTATCCAGCAGCTGGTAGGCGCTTCCGCCCGGTACGCGCACCGACCAGGCCGACGAAGCGGGGTTAGGATAAATGGTGGCCGCAAGCGTGTTGCGGGAGCCGGCCGTGGCCAGCAACGGAGCGGGTGATTGTCCGAAGCTAACGAGGCGGCGGTACTGAGTGCCCTGGGCCGCATAGCGCGGCTCTACCTGCACCCACCAGTACTGCCACTGCCCGGCTACCTGCAGGCGAGCCACTACGGCCCCGGCCACCCCGTCGCGGAAGAAGCCCCGGCCGCCGGTACCGCCGTTGCCTTGCACCACGTAGTCGACGTAGCCGCTGGGCTGCCAGCTGGCGCCCCTCCGAATGGTCTGCCCTGCCTGGTACCGCTTGGCGCTGTCGAACTCTACGGAGTCGCAGGCCACCTCTACGCTGCTCTGCATAGCTGCTACAGTAAAGGTGCGCGTGGTTGCCGAGCTTCCACCCGGCGGCACAAATACATTATTGGTAAACCTAAGATCGGGGGTGCCATCCGCGTTCAGGTCAAGCGACGAGCTCTCGGTAAAGGAGGACGCGCCCCAGACCGGCGACTGCCAGCTCAGCGACGTTACCGCCCCTCCTGAGGGCTGCACTACCTGGCTCCAGCCCTTCAAGGAGAAACCAAGGGAAATAAAAATCAGCAGGCCGACCCGATCACGACTTCTCATAGCAAACAAAATAGATTGGAGGTCGGAAAAGGTAAACATTATGATCTATAGATACAAACTCCGAAAGCTAATCATCACAAGAAAGGGGTGCCGCGCAGGGCACCCCTTTTCTGGTGATAACCGGGTAGTTGAGGAAGGCTAGCCCCGAGGCATGGAGGTACCGGGCTTGCCGGTTTTAACTTCGGGCCGGAACATCTCGTCCACCGCGTCCATGTCGAGGAAATGGGTGAAGGTGTCGCCGCGCAAACCCAGTCGGATGGTTTCCAGGCTCACGATTTCGTTGGGCGCGATGTTGCCCAGGTTTACGTTGGCGCCCAGCATCTTGATAAACCACACCTGCTGCGACTTCTGCGGGGCTTCCCAGAGGATCTTTTCAAAGGGCACCTTGGTCAGGATTTCCTCCACCAGACCGGAACGCACCTCCCCGGTGCTGCGGAACAAGCCCACGTTGCCGGCCTCCCGGGCTTCGCCGATTACCTTGATGGCGCCGGCTTCGAGCTCGGTCTGCATCTGTGAAATCCACTTGTAGGGCGGAATAATCTTTTCCGCATCCTTGGAGCCTACTTCCGACAGCACCTTCACGTCCCGGGCCAGAGTGCGGATAAACTCCAGCTTCTGGTCGTGCTGCAGGTCGATGGAGCCGTCCGACACTTCGGCGTACTCCATGCCGAACTCGCCCAGGAGGCGGCGGTAGTCGTCGAACTGATTGCGAATAATGAAGGCCTCGAACAGCGTCCCCCCAAAGTACACCGGAATGCCGGCCTCCTTGTAGACTTCCAGCTTGCGCTTCAGGTTGGGGGCCACGTAGGACGTAGCCCAGCCCAGCTTGACAATGTCGGTGTACTCGGCACCTACTTCCAGAAAGTCTTCCACTTCCCGTACGCTCAGGCCTTTGTCCATGACCATGGTGAAGCCTTGCTCGCGCGGCTTGGGCGTGCGTTCGGGAAGTTGATTGAGGTGATAATTCATTCTTCGGGGTCTTGGATGGTTGGGGTCCTGGATGGTTGGGGTCTTGGGGTGTCAGATGTCGTCCAACCAGCTTCAAACGCAAAAAGGCAGAGCGCCAAAAGTACGCCCGAATTCTATATATGCGAAAAGGGTCTTGGGAACTTAGGGCCCTGAATGTCGTCCTGACGAACAGGTACAGAACAAAATCCAAGACCCTAACCATCCAAGACCCCAAGTCCCTACTTCCGGTACTGGTCAATCAGCCGGGCCAGGGCGCGCTGCGACTCCAGCTCCGGGAAGTACTCGAACAGCAGGCGGTGCTTGTCGAAGTCGAGTACCAGGGCATTTTCCAGGTTCTCGTAGGCTTCGCGGTAGCGGCCGGCGGCCAGCAGGTAGGCACACAGCCGGTAGTGCAGCTCGGCCTCGGCGGGCTGAATCTCCACCGCGTTGCGCATCAGGTCAATGGCCCCGTCGAAGTTGCCCTGCTCATACAGAATGATGCTCCAGTTCAGCCAGGCGTCCTTGCTGTCCGGTGCCACCTGGGTGGCCTGCTCGTAGGCCTCGATGGCGCTGACGATGTTGCCCAGCTGGTACTCGGCCGCAGCCAGGGCCAGCCAGTACTCCACGCTCTCGTTGTAGAGGGCCACGGCCTTGCGGAAGAAGTGAATGGCCTCAAACCACTTGTCCTGGGCATTCAGCACCACTCCGATGCCAAACCAGGCCTCGTCCATCTCGGGGTCCAGGTCCACGGCCTTCTGGTAGTTGCGGCGGGCCGCATCCCACTCGGCCAGCTTCTCGTGGCACTCCCCGATGTTGCACAGGGCCTCGGCCGTGGGGGTGCCGGGCTCGTAGCTGAGGTGAAACTCCTCAATGGCCTCGCGGTACTTTTCCTGGCTTACGTAGGTGCTGGCCAGGAACGCGTGGGCCTCGTAGAATTTGGGGTCGATGAGGATGGCGTACTCAAAGGCCGCCACGGCTTCGTCGTACTTCAGGGCGCGATGATACGCCTGGCCCAGGTTAAACCAGGCAATCACCGAGTACGGGTCTTCGTCGGTGAAGTGCCGGAAGAAGTCGAGGTTTTTGTCGAGCCGCTCGGTTACTTCCAGGCAGTAGAGCAGCTCCTGCACCGCCACCTCGTTGTCGGGGTTCAGGCGCAGGCTCTGCTTGTAGTACTTGGCCGCGCTCTTAAACTTCTGCCAGCTCTGGTAGGCCAGGGCCAGGTTGAAGTAGATGTCGTCGCGGTCGGGGGCGCGCTCCAGGGCCTGCTTGAAGTAGGCAACGGCCTCGGCAAACTCAGTGCGCTGGGTGGCGATGATGCCCCGGGTGACGGCCACGTCGGGGTTGTCGGGGTCCAGTTGGGCCACGTCCTCGATCTGCTGGGATGCGGCCGTGTACTCGCCTTTCATGGCCAGCACCTGGGAGCGGTCAATCAGAATCTCAGTTGAAAACGGGTACTGCGCAATAGCGGCCTCACAGGCCTGCAGGGCCTTATCGTACTGGCTGGTATTGGTATAGTGGTCAATGATGGTTTCAAAATCGGCCAGGTCGAAAAAGACGGGTTCGTTGTGCTCCAGCATGTGCTCGAAACGACGCACAGTGCTCAGCACTTCTTCCCGGTCCTCAAAGTTCTCATTCATTCTCATTCTGCTACAACCAGCGAAAAGCAGCCAAAAAGGCAGGTCTTCGCAATCTTCAATCGGGGTGTCGCCTTTCGGCGACGAAAAGCTTAAGATACAATAACCGTGCTTTGCCTGGACTCGTTCGCCAAAAGCCCGGCGCAGCACCATCGGATGGTTTCGGCCAGGGGCCGGAACGTGAGTCCGGTGGCGGCCCGCACTTTATCGGTCCGGTAAATCAGGTCATTGCGGCCAGCGCGGGCCGTGTCCTTGGTGATGAGGGGTCGGGCCCCGGTCAGCACCGAGCGGGCGTGCTCAAGGCGCCAGATAATTTCCGCGGCCCAGTCGGGCACGACGGTGGTGGGCGGCTTCTTGCCAAAGCAGGTGGCGGCTTCCTTCAGAAACTGGTACAAGGGCACCGGCTCGGCGCTCAGCACGTACCGCTCGGCGGAAATGTCGGTTTTCAGGGCCAGGTGCAGCATAAAGGCCACCACGTCGCGCACGTCCACGAAGTTGATGCTGCCCGGCGTGTAAAACGTATGCTCGTCGTAGGCATACCGAAACAGGCGGGTGCTGCTGCGCTGCCAGTCGGCCGGGCCCAGCACCACCGAGGGGTTTACGATGACGGCCTGCAGCCCTTCCGACACGCCCCGCCATACTTCCAGCTCGCCCAGGTACTTGGAGGTGGCATAGGCGGCGTGCTCGGCGCCCAGGTCCCACTTCGCGTTTTCGTCGAGCATCACGGGCCGGGCGGCCTCGCCCTCGGCCCGGGACGCCCCGCCCCCCAGCGCCGCCACCGACGACACGTGGCAGAGCCGGATGCCGGGCCGCTCGAGGCAGGCGTCCACGAGCGTGCCGGTGCCTTCCACATTCACCTGCTGCAGCAGCTCCGCGTCCTGCGGGGCGTAGGACACGATACCGGCGCAATGAAATACGTGGGTTACATCCTGCAGCGCCTCCCGCATCAGCCCGGGGTCACGCAGGTCGCCTTCCAGCCACTCCACCTGGCCGGCCGCCTCAATCGGGGGAATGGTTTTCCGGTACAGCGCGCGCACGGCCAACCCCTGCCCTACCAGGGCCGGAATCAGAAAACTGCCAATCAGGCCGCTGCCGCCGGTAACGAAAATCATGTAGTAGGGCTTAGGGACTTAGGCTTTGGGGTGTAATGTCCGTTCGGTAACAAGTAGTGGAGTACAGTGGTCGGGGGCTCGTAGCGGACACATGGCATCAGGCTTTCCGGGAAGGTCCGCGCGTATGATCCAAGACCTAAGCTCCTAAGACCTATAGAGAGCTATTCAGCAGCGGCAGGGCGAGAAGCTTTTTCAGGTAGCCGGCGGGCAGCACCTTGGTGCGCAGCGTGTGGGTGTGGCGCCGGTGGTGCGTATCGGTCCCTACCATGTCGACCATTCCGGCATCAATGAGCTTCTCGGCCACGTGGCGGGCAGCGGGCGAGTAGTAGCCCGACAGGGAATTCAGGTTAACCTGCAGCAGCACGCCGCTTTGCCGGATTTTCTTTAGCTCGTCGAAGCGGCCGTACAGGTAGGTATACCGCTCGGGGTGGGCCAGCACCGGCCGGTACCCTTTGGCCTTAAGCTGAAAAACCGTGTCGGCGAAGTTGAACGGCTCGTTCATGTAGGACGTCTCAAACAGCACATAGCGCTGGTCGCCCCCAAAGCTGAGCAGGGGCTCGGCAGCCTCCAGCTTACCGGCAAACCACTCGTCGAGGTAGTACTCGGCGGCGCACTCCAGCACCATATCCGTGATACCCGCTTCCTCGGCCGCCGTCTGCATGCGGGCCAGGGCCTCCCGGATGCCTTCCGGCGTGTTTTTGTAGAAGTCGCCCATCACGTGCGGCGTCATCACCAGCTTTCGGAACCCCAGGTCGCGCAGCTCCCGCAGCAGCTCAATGGAATGCTCCACGGTTTCGGCTCCGTCGTCGAGGCCGGGCAGCAGGTGGGAGTGCATATCGGCACCCAGGCTGGAGAGCTGGGCCAGCTCCTCGTTGCCGGAACCAGACCCTCGGCCAAACAGCTTTTGCAGGAACGAGGCCATGAGCAGCGGAAAATAGGTGGACGACCCGAAAGCTTAGGAGAACCGCTTGCGCAGACGCGTGAACAGCCCCGTCGTCGGCTGGGTGTCTTCGTAGTATCCGTAGCCCTGGCCGTAGCCGTAGCCGTAGCCATACCCGTAGCCATACCCGTAGCCGTACAGCCCCGACGACTGCGCATCGTTCAGGATGGTCGACAGGCGGGTGAAGTTGTGGGTCCGCATCAGCTTGTTGATATTTTTCAGGAAGGTCTTTTTCGAATAGCCGGCCCGCACGATATAAATCGGAATGTCGGCCTTGCGCATGATCAGGATACCGTCCGTCACCAGACCAACCGGGGGCGTGTCAATCAGAATTACATCGTACGTCTTGTGCAGCTCGGTCAGCATCTCGTCGAACCGGGCGCTCAAGATCAGCTCCGAAGGGTTGGGCGGGGTAGGCCCGGCCGAGATAAAGTCAAGCGTCGGGATGGAGGTATGCTGAATGCACTCCTGCACGGTGTGCTTCTCAATCAGGATGGTGCTGATGCCTTTCACGTTCTCGGCCCCGAATGCCAGGTTTACCTTGGGCTTGCGCATATCAAGGTCCAGGATGACCACCCGCTGCTCCGACAAGGCAATGATACCGCCCAGGTTGACCGTCACGAAGGTTTTGCCTTCCCCGGAAATCGTGGACGTAATGGAAATCATCCGCTTCTTCTTGGACGAGCTGATAAAGTCCAGGTTGGTTCGGATGGAGCGGATCGACTCGGAAATAGCTGATTTGGGGCTCGTGTCCACAACCAGCTTCGACACCGACATCTTCTCCTTGTCGTAGGTGGGCACCACGCCCAGCACCGAGGCACCGGTGGTGCGCTCCAGCTCCCGCACGTTCGAGACGGTGTTGTGCATCAGGTAGCGCACGGCCACCAGGCCCAGACCCAGCACGATACCGGCGGCCAGACCAATGGCGTACACCATCGTTCGTACCGGATAGATGGGGGAACCCGGCGCACTGGCCGGCGACAGAATCTGGAAGTCGGGCGTGGTGCCGGCCATGGCGATGTTGTACTCTACCTGCTTGTCCATCAGCATCAGGTAGGACTTCTCGTAGAGCTCAAACGGGCGCTTCAGGCGGGCCAGCTCGGTTTCCTTTTCCGGCAGGCGCTGCAGCTCGGAATTAAAGCGGCTGCGCTGCTGGTTGAGCAGGTCGATTTCCTGCTGCAGCAGCTTGCGGTCCTGCTCCAGCAGGCGCTGAATATTGGCTTTGGAGTACGCCAGGGCCGTCTTGACCTGCTTGACGGCTTCCGTGGTTTCGTTATAGGAACGCAGCAGGCGACGCAGGTTCCACTGTTGGTTGTTGAGCTCGGTAATCTGCTGGGTCAGCTGGGGGTCTTCGAGGCCCGCCAGGCCCGGAATGCTTTGCTCCACCGAGGCGTCTTCGCTGCGCGTGATGCGGTCCTGCTTGACCAGCCGGGCTACTTCGTTGAGGACCTCGGCCCGCTGCAGCAGCTCCAGTCGCTCCTTTTCCTGATCGGCCAGCTTGCCCGTAATGGCAGCCACGTCGGCCTTCACGTCGTAGGTTCCGGTGCGCTGCACAAAGGACTGCAGGTTTTCTTCAGCCGTCTGTAGGTTGCGCTGGTTTTCGGTGAGCTGCTCTTTCAGAAAGCGTAGGGTCTGGGCCGTGGCTTCCTGCTTTTTGGCCAGCTTCTGCTCCAGGTACACCGTGTCAATCTTGTTGACGATGGCCTGGGCCTTGGCCTGGTTGAAGTCGGTAAACGAAATCTGGATGGTGTTAGCATCCGGATTTACAATCTCCACGCTCAGGTTGCGGTCGAAATACGCACTCAGCGATCCGCTGTCATTGATGATGAAGTGATAGTTCTTGTCCCGGGCTTCGTCGTTGAGCCCCGGGTTGGCCAGTACCTTCAGCGTAACTCCCGGTCGCACGATGGGCTGGCCGAGCGTGTACTCGCCACTCTGCTCCTGCCCGTTCAGCAGATAAGACAGCCGGATCCGGTCGGGTCCGATAAAGCGCAGGTTGAATTTGGTGTTGTAGAGGTGCGGATCCGTGATGTTGTATTCGACCCGAAACGGGGAAACCCCATACAGCTCGGTTTCCAGCACCGTGCCCTCGGCGTAGTAGTTCACGTCGAGCGCCAGGTTTTGCTTGAGCCGCTCGTAGATGATGTTGGACTTGATGAGCTCTACCTCACCCGACAGCTTGTTCAGGTTCTGCTGGGTTTCGATCTGTTTGCCCATTGCACCGGCCAGACCCAGCTCTCCGGCCTCGGTCTTCTCATCGATCTTGAGTGTCGACGACGACCGGTACACGGGCTTAGTATAGCGCAGAAAAAGCCAGGAGCAGGTTAGCCCCAGGATCACCAGCAATATAATCCAGAGCAGGCTTCGGCGGGCCACCATGAGCAGGGTGGCCATGTCTAGTCCCCCGCCCTCGTCTTCGTCTTCGGCTTCTCCGCCTCCGGTTCGAATCAGCTCTTCAAGCTCAGCATTTTCGTTTACTGCCATTCCGTCGGTCCGAAGTGATGTATACGCGTCCGGGCCTTACGGCCCGAATCATACCACTACTTACGTAAGTGTTTAAGTAAAAATTAAAGTCTGGTGATCAGGTAGAAGGTCGTCACCAGACTGGCGACGCCCCCGACTAAACCAAATACGGCGCTTACGTCCTGCAGGGCCTCGAAAAACGGACGGCGCAGCGGCTCGATGTATACTACGTCGTTGGGCTCCACTTGGAGGTTGGCCCGGCGCATGCCTTCGATGGTCGTCAGGTCAATAACCTGCACCTGCGGGTTTTTCAGGTCGCCCCGGATAAGGCGGATGTTGTAGGCCCGGCCCCGGCTCGTGCCGCCGCCCCCGCCGCCAAGCTGCCCGCCGCCGTCGATTCCACCAGCCGCTGCCAGCACTTCCAGCAGGTTCATGTTGTCGTTGTACATCGGAATGATCTGCCCGCCGGGGGTTCCCAGCACGAAGATGCGGTTGTTGGTGACCCGGGTGGCCACGTACGAATCCTTATAGAAGACGTCATACTTGGTTTTCAACAGGCTATCTGCTTCCAGCAGCGTAAGTCCCGTCACCTGAACCCGATTCACCATGGGCAGGTTCACCACTCCGTCGGACTGCACCAGAAATTCGCTGCCGCCCGAAGGCTGCCCGCCGGCGCCCTGTCCGGTCTGCCGGGTACCGCCCCCGCCGGTCCGCACGCCAATGTTCTGGCCGGCCGCGCCGCGGCTGGTGCCGGTCGAGCCCATGCCGCCGGGGTTGCCAAACTGCAGCTCCCCGTTCGGGTCGAGAATTCGCTCTCCTTTGTTGGTGTACACCCGCACTTCGAGGTAGTCGTTGGGCTGGATGATGTAGTTGCGGGCCGACCGGTTCACGGCCTTACGCAGCTTCATGGTGTCGAGTCCTTCACCGGTAGGCGTCCGGAACATGATGTTCTGGCGGTAGGCCCGGGAGCCTGCGCAGGAGAAGAACAGCAGTGAAAAAGGAATGCCTATCAACCATAGGCGAAACAAACGGCGGAGGGTGGGTTGTTGCATGCAGGCTGGGTAAGCCGGAGAGTCAGAGACGATACCAGGCAGGAATATCCGGCTGCGAAGCTGGATTTCTTCCTAAAAAACCTTCAAAGTAACCGAATTGGCACGCCCTTTCAAAATTGGCGACTCCGGCAGCCTCCCCGGCCGGTCGATTGTGCGGGTAAAAGCGTACTTTCGCCTTCCCAAAACCGGCCCTCCCCGGCCGTTCCCAAACTCTTCCCACCCAAACTCTTTTTCCTATGGAACTGGTCGCAACTGAAAACCAGACAATGATTGCCCAGATGGTGCGCGACTTCGGCGCCACGCATATCAAGCCCGATATGATGAAGTGGGACGAAAGCCAGGAATTTCCCATCGAGGTATTCAAAAAGCTGGGCGAGCTGGGCCTGATGGGTGTACTGGTTCCCCAGGAGTACGGCGGCGCCGGGTTCGGCTACGTGGAGTACGTGACGGCCATTGCCGAGCTGTCGAAGATTGACGGCAGCATCGGCCTGAGCATGGCGGCCCACAACTCGCTTTGCACCGGCCACATCCTGCAGTTCGGCTCCGAGGAGCAGAAGCGCAAGTGGCTGCCCAAGCTGGCTTCGGCCGAGTGGATCGGGGCCTGGGGCCTGACCGAGCCCAACACCGGCTCCGACGCCGGCAACATGCGCACCGTGGCCGTCGAGGATGGCGACTACTATGTACTCAACGGCGCCAAGAACTTTATCACCCACGGCAAGAGCAGCAGCATTGCCGTCGTAATTGCCCGCACCGGCGAAGTCGGCGACTCCCACGGCATGACGGCCTTCGTGATTGAGAAGCCCACCGAAGGTTTCACCCACGGCCGCAAGGAAGACAAGCTGGGCATGCGCGCCTCCGAAACTACCGAGCTGATCTTCACCGACTGCCGCGTACCCAAGGCCAACATCCTGGGGAAAGTAGGCGAAGGATTCATTCAGTCGATGAAGGTGCTGGACGGCGGCCGGATTTCCATTGCCGCGCTCAGCCTGGGCATTGCCCAGGGCGCCTTCGAGGCCGCCCTGCAGTACTCCAAGGAGCGTCATCAGTTCAATCAGCCGATTTCGAGTTTCCAGGGCATCTCCTTTAAGCTGGCTGACATGGCGACCGAGATTGAGGCGGCTTCGCTGCTTACTTACCGCGCCGCCGACATGAAGGACCGGGGCCTGAACGTGAACCGCGAGTCGGCCATTGCCAAGTACTACGCTTCGGAAGTGTGCGTACGCGCTGCCAACGAGGGCGTGCAGATCTTCGGGGGCTACGGCTATACCAAGGACTACCCCGCCGAGAAGTACTACCGCGACTCCAAGCTGTGCACCATCGGCGAAGGCACCTCCGAAATTCAGAAGCTGGTAATTGCCCGCGCCCTGCTGAAATAAATTTGAACCCCGTCGGGGCTTGCGCGGTAAGAAAGAGCCTGTTACCTTTGCAGCCCTTTAATTCGATTGTTTTCAACCCAACTGCACATATGATCATCGTCCAGATTAAGGATAACGAGTCGGTTGACCGTGCCCTGAAGCGTTTTAAGAAGAAGTTTGAGCGCACCGGCGTTCTGAAGGAGCTGCGTCGCCGCACGTTCTTCCAGAAGCCTTCCATCACCAAGCGCAAGCAGCGCGAGAAGGCCGTGTACAAGCAGACGATGTACGCCACCGAGAACTACTAGTTCCCGGTTTCCAGTTGCCGATTCTAACCGGCTGAGCCGCTTTCCGAAGTGGGTCAGCCGGTTTTTTCGCGTGCTTGTTTTTCCGTTTAATTCCATACTTTGGTAGCCCGCCCCCGGTATCGGGCGGCCCCGAGGTATGGAATTGTTTTTTGATTATCTGCAGTACGAGCGGCGGTTTAGTCCCCACACGGTGCTGTCGTACCGGACCGACCTGCGGCAGTTTGCAGCGTATCTGCTGGCCGCCTACGAGCTGCCCGAACCGGCCCAGGCCGACCACCCCCTGATCCGCTCCTGGGTGGTGGAGCTGATGCAGCAGGAGCTGGACCCGCGCACCGTCAACCGGAAGATTGCCTGCCTGCGCTCCTACTACAAGTTCCTGCTGCGCACCGGCGTCATTGCCCGCAACCCGATGCTGCGCATCAAGGCTCCGAAGATGGCCAAGAAGCTTCCCGACTTCGTGCCCGAGGAATCCTTGAACGGCCTGCTCAACTCCTTTGCCTTCGACGACTCGTTTGCCGGCCTGCGCGACCAGCTGCTCCTGGAAATGCTGTACGGCACCGGCATCCGTCTCTCGGAGCTGATCGGCATCCGGCACGAGGACCTGAGCTTGCCTGCCCGCACGGTGCGGGTAACCGGCAAGGGCAACAAGCAGCGCCTTGTGCCGCTGAACCCAACCCTGCTGCTGGTGCTGGAACGCTATATAGCGCGCAAGCAGGCTGAATTTGGCGGCGCCGGCAACGCCCCCGGGCCGCTGTTCGTTACGGATAAGCTCGAACCGCTCTACGAAAAGTTTGTCTACCGCACCGTGAAGCACTACCTGAGCCAGATTACCACGGCTTCGTCGCAGCAGCACCCCCACGTTCTGCGCCACTCCTTTGCCACCCACCTGCTGGGCAAAGGAGCGGACCTGAACGCTATTAAGGAACTGCTGGGGCACGCCAATCTGGCTGCTACCCAGGTTTACACTCACCTGTCGATTGACAAGCTCAAGGCCGTGTTTGAAAAGGCCCACCCCAAGGCCTGATTTGTTCCTTTCTCTTACCCCAAACCCTATTACCGATGAAAGTAAGGATGCATTCGGTGCACTTCGACGCCGACCAGAAACTGCTTGACTTTGTGCAGAAGCGCCTCGACAAGCTCGAGACGTTCTACGACCGAGTAACGGAGGGAGAAGTGATTATGAAACTCAACAACAACGACGGTAACGCCAACAAGACGGTTGAAATAAAGCTGTTTGTACCCGGCACCACCCTGTTCAGCCAGGAGGATGCCGCCTCGTTTGAGGCCGCTGCCGATGCCGCCGCCGAGCACCTGCGCCGGCAGATTACCCGCCACAAGGAAAAGCAGACGGCTCACTGAGCCGCCGACGCATAAAAAAAGCCCCTCCGGTAGATGGAGGGGCTTTTTTGTTTTAGAGAGCTTACTGCATCAGGAAATGCGTGAGCTCATCGGTGCTTACAGCGCAAAAGCTGCTTTGATCTTGTCGACGTAGTCGAGCTTTTCCCAGGTGAAGGTTTCCACCGTGCGCGACGAGCCGTCGGCCTGCTGCACCTGCTTGGTGCCGGGCTGGCGGCCCATGTGCCCGTAGGCAGCGGACTCGGCGAAAATGGGGTTCTGCAAACCCAGGCGCTGCACGATGGCGTAGGGACGCAGGTCAAACAACCCCTGGACCTTCTCGGCAATTTCACCATCGGTCAGCTGGTGCCCGAAGGAGCCGGTAGCCTTGGTAGTGCCGTAGGTGGTCACGAACACGCCCACGGGCTCGGCCACGCCGATGGCGTAGGCGACCTGCACCAGCACCTGATCGGCCACGCCGGCCGCTACCAGGTTCTTGGCGATGTGGCGGGCCGCATAAGCGGCCGACCGGTCGACTTTGGACGAGTCTTTACCAGAAAAGGCACCGCCGCCGTGGGCGCCCTTGCCGCCGTAGGTATCCACGATAATCTTGCGGCCGGTGAGGCCGGAGTCGCCGTGGGGGCCGCCGATGACAAACTTGCCGGTGGGGTTGATGTGGTACTTGATGTCGGCCGTGAACAGATTCTGCACCTCGGCGCCCAGCTGGGCCTTTACCCGGGGCACGAGGATGGTGCGGATGTCGTGGTCAATCTGCTTGAGCATGGCGGCCTCATCCCCGTCGAACTCGTCGTGCTGGGTGCTGACGACGATGGTTTCAATGGCCTGGGGCGTGTTGTCGTCGGAATAGCGGATGGTGACCTGGCTTTTCGCGTCGGGACGCAGATACGTCATTTCCCGGCCTTCGCGGCGGATGTTGGCTAGCTCCTGCAGCAGGCGGTGCGACAGGTCGAGGGCCAGGGGCATGTAGTTGTCGGTTTCGCGGGTGGCGTAGCCGAACATCATGCCCTGGTCGCCGGCGCCCTGGTCCTCCGGATTGGCCCGCTCCACGCCCTGGTTGATGTCGGCCGACTGCTCGTGCAGGCGGTTCATCACTTCGCAGGTGTCGGCGTTGAACAGGTATTCCGGCTTGTTGTAGCCGATGCGGCGGATTACTTCCCGGATAATCGGCTCGGCCTCTACGTGGGCCGTCGACTTGATTTCCCCGGCCACTAGCGCGAAGTCGGTCGTCACGAGCGTCTCACAGGCTACCTTGGCGGCGGGGTCCTGACGGAGGTACTCGTCGAGGATGGCATCGGAAATCTGGTCGGCTACTTTATCGGGGTGGCCTTCCGAAACGGACTCGGAGGTAAACAAATAAGGCATTAGGTCAGGAAACGCGTCGACGAAAAGGAATAAAGGCGACTTAGCACGCAGCGCGGGCAAGTAGGGTCGCAAAGCTAATAAAAATGATGTGGGAACATATGCCTGTTCGCCCGCATTCCCAAAGCGGACAGCTCCACTTCTCAACCGCCTTTGCCCCGGCGGTTACGTCCCGGCTCGTGGCAATGGCGGAAATAAGTCCCAGACCACCGTTTTTCACCCGGAAGCTCAGCAGTAGTTGCGGTAGCTGCGGGGGCTTTCTTTTTTAGGCCGGACTTCCGCCGGTGAACGAGTTTTTCCCAGCCCGGCCGGCGGAACAACCCGTAACGGTTCTGAGCAGGATAAAAAAAAATGGAAAAGGCTGGCCCCTTCCCTGCTTTGCAGGAAAGCAGCCGGCCTCCGCTGCCCGCTAGCGGAGCGGTTACTGCCCGCCGGTACCCGCTGGCCGGGCGCCCGGCTTGAGGTTGGTATCAAACAGCTTCAGAATCCGCTTGTACTCGTCGGTCCACGACGACGGTTCCACGAAGCCGTGGTCCTCGACGGGGTACACGGCCAGCTCCCAGTTTTCCTTGTGCAGCTCAATCAGGCGCTGACTCAGGCGCACAATGTCCTGGAAGTGCACGTTGGTATCGACCATGCCGTGGCACATCAGCAGGGCGCCCTTAAGCCCCTCGGCGTAGTAGATGGGCGAGGACCGGGCGTAGGCCAGGCTGTCGTTGTAGGGCTCGTTGAGAATGTTGTCGGTGTAGCCGTGGTTGTAGTGGGCCCAGTCCGTGACCGAGCGTAGCGCGGCCCCGGCCCTGAACACGTCGGGCTGCGTAAACATGGCCATCAGCGTGATAAAGCCCCCGTAGGAGCCGCCGTAGATGCCGATGCGCTGCGGACTCACGCCGTATTTGTCGACCAGCAGCTTGGCTCCGTCCACCTGGTCGGTGAGGTCCTTGTCGCCCATGTAGCGGTAGATGCCCGTGCGCACGTCGCGGCCGTAGCCGGCCGAGCCGCGGTAGTCCACGTCGAGCACGGTGTAGCCCTGGTCCACGAGCAGGTTGTGGAACATGTACTCGCGGAAGTAGGAGCTCCACCACTTGTGGGCATTCTGCAGGTAGCCGGCGCCGTGCACGAATATCACGGCCGGGCCCTGGGCCTGGGGTGAGGCGGGGCGGTACAGGCGGGCATAGACGTCAGCCCCATCCCGGGCTTTGATCTGGATGATTTCCGGGTCGCGCCAGGCGTAGCTTTCAAACTCGGCGGTGGTGGAATGCGTCAGCTGCCGGGCTTTGGCGCCGGGCTTGTTGGGCATCACGTACAGCTCCCAGGGCTTGTTGGCGTAGCTGTAGCGGATGGCCAGGGTTTTCTCGTCGGGCGACAAGCTCACCTCACTGGCCCCGGTCATGGTGGTAATCTGGGTCAGGGCTCCGCCTTCCAGCGGCATCCGGAAGAAATGCTGCTCGCCGGGGTGGGTTTTATTCGCGGTCAGGTACCAGGTTTTCCGGTCCCGGCTCAGCTCGGCCCGTTGCACCTCAAACTTACCGCTGGTCAACGCTTTTTTCTGCCCGCTGGTCACGTCCACGGTGTAGAGGTGAGAGTAGCCGCTTTCCTCGCTCTGAAACCAGATCCGGCGGTTGTCGGGCATCCAGCCCACGTTGCCGGCCTCGTAGCCGATGCCGGGCCCGTTAATCCAGGCCTCGTCCCGCTCCCGGTTGAGCAGGCTGATTTTCTGAGTGGCAGGGTCCAGGTTTACAATCCACCGGTCCTTGTTGTCGGCCGAGCGCACGACCAGGAACGCCCGCTGCCCGTCGGTCGACCAGAACGGGCCGTAGGGCACGACGCGGCGTAGCTCGGTGGCCGGCTTTTCGGTTTTGACCGTTTTGCTGGCCTTGGCCGAATCGGCAGGCATGGGCGCCTTGGCTTTCAGCTGATACTCCTTGCGGTAGCCGGGCAACTCGTCCAGCCCCTTCAGCTCCTTGTAGCCGACGACGAACGTCGTGTCGCGGCCCACGTCGTAGAGGCCAAGCTGATACGCCGTCTGCGGCGCGCCCACCTTGGTGCGGGTGCTGATGTCTTCCGTGAAGCCCGAGGCCGTCACGAAATTGGGCACAATGGCCGTTTTGGCACCCGTGGGCTCCTGTATTAGCTGGTAGGTCACGAAGCGTCCGTCGGGGCTAAGCTGTAGGTTGTCAACGGTCTGGGTGCCGAGCCAGATGGCTTTGGGCCGGAGCCGGGCCAGCGCCTTCTGCTGGCGCAGGCGGGCCTGCTGGTCCTGGGTGCGCTGCCGGATAATCTCGAACAAGGCCAGCTGCTGGGCCCGCAGAAACTTTTCGGACTTGTCGGTGGGCTCGGGGCCGGGCGGACGGCTACCCCGGCGGAAGTCGGTGCGCTGCACGGTTTCGCCGGTAGCCGGGTTCCAGGTAAACAGGTTACCGGCCCGGGTGTAGCTCAGCACCGTGCCCTGCAGGGCAAAAGCCGGGCTGCTTTCCCGCTCGGCGGTGTTGGTTACGCGCCGCTCCTTTTGCGTCTTCAGGTCGAGCAGGTAGATGTCCCCGTCCTTTTCATACACTTTACGGGTGTAGCGTTGGTCATAGCTGCCCCGGGCGGCGGGCAGGGCCTGCTGCTCCCGCAAACTTACTTTCCGGGTGGTTTTGCCGTCGGGGGTGGTGAAGTAAAGGGAGTCGCGGCGGGCCTTTTCCGGGTTCCAGCTAAAGTAGATGCGGCGGCCGTCCTCGCTCCAGAACACATTGGAAGGCGACGCTCCGATCCACCGGGCCGGGTCGCGCATAATCTTCTCAATCGTGAGGGGAGCTACGGCGGCTGCGGCCGGGGCGGCAGACTTGGTTTGCGCCAATGCCGCGGAGAGTGGCAGCAGAGCAGGCAACACCAGAAAAGAGGAAAAGCGCATCAGAGAAGACAATCAGGGAAAGTGTTAAACCGGGAAAGGACCAGCTTTTCGAAGCCGCGTTGCAGAGCCGTAGGGCAGCCGCTACAGACCGCCTTTCTGCCAGGCATCCAGCTCGGCCTGCAGGTTGCGGCGGGCAGCGGCGTCGAGGCGCTGCCGGAAATCGGGGGTATGGTACAGCTGCGGGGCGTTCAGCAGCTGGGTCAGCACCTTGGTGCGCCCCCGGCGGTACAGGATGTCGGGCACCAGGCTGTACTCCTCGCGCACCTGCCGGGCGTAGCGCCAGTAGTCGGCTTCGGTAGCACCCAGTACCTGCAGGTCGGCATCCAGAAACAGATCCAGATCAGGGTCGGCGCCGGCCCGGGGTTGGGTGTGGTCTTTGGTTTTGTCGATAAGGTAAGCTACCCGGGCCCGGCGGGCGGGCGCGAGGTTGGTATGCGCCGCCAGAAACTCCTGGGCCAGCGCCGCGCTCCGGGCTTCGTTGTCGTCGCGCATCGGGTTATACACCGCATCATGGAACCAGACCGCCAGTGCCACTACCGGCGCATCCTGCAGCCGGGCAGCGTATGCTTCCAGCGTAGTCAGCAAAGCCCGGATGTGAGCCAGGTTGTGGTAATGCCGGTCCGATGCCTCGTAGGCGGCCGAAAGCTGCTGAAACATCGACCGGCCGGCGGCTTCGGGCACCTCCAGCTGGGAGCACAGCAGCTGCCAGCGGGCAGCCAGCGTAGTTGGCATCATAGCAAAGCGGGAATGAGAGCTGTAAAAGGCGGGCTGCCGCAACGAACTAGTTGGCCGTAGGCGCCCCGTACGGATTGGGCAGGCGGATTTCCATAAACCGGTCGGGCGTGGTGAGCGGGGCAAAGCCGAACTGCGTGTACAGGCTGTGGGCGTCGAGCGTAGCCAGCAGGCGGCGGCGCAGCCCCTGCAGGTCGGGGTGGGCCCACACGGCTTCCATCAGCCACTTCGATAAGCCCTGCCCGCGAAATTCCGGCAGCACGAATACGTCGCAGAGCCAGGCAAACGTGGCCAAATCCGTCACCACCCGCGCAAAGCCGGCCTGCTGGCCGTCAGCCGTGTACAGGCCAAAGCACAGGGAGTTGGCAATGGCCCGTTCCAGCAGCGGCCGGGGCATGTTTTGGGCCCAGTAGGAGTCTTCGGCCAGAAACCGGTGAATAGCGCCTACGTCGAGCCGGTCCGGATCGGTGGAAACAGTATAGCCCCGGGCGTGGGTAAGCTGGTAAGGAACAGTCATGGGGAAGCGGCCAGGGTGTCGTTTGAAGAACGCAGAGCTTGGATGTCAGAGCCCGGACAACGCAACGGTCCTGCTACGAGGAATAGGTAGGCTCTCAAGTCCAGATTAAAAGCTTTTGGTTTTACCATATTCAGCTCCTAGCCCTCATTTCTCCTAAAGCTAGAAGTTCATCGCCGGGCGTTTCTCGTCGAAGTCGGTGGCGTCCTGGTAGGCCTTGGCCAGCGCCAGCAGCTTGCCTTCCTCGTAGAGCTGACCGGTAAAGGTGATGGTCGTGGGCAGGCCGCGGGCGTTGAGGCCGGTCGGCACGACCACGGCCGGATGGCCGGTGAGGTTGGTCATGAGCAGGCTGGTGTTGCCGAACGTAGGCGCCACGTAGGCGTCGAGGCCCTGCAGGCGGGCATCGAGCTGCTCGATCAGCTGACCACGCACGCGCTGGGCCTGCAGGTATTCCACCGCCGGAACAAAGCGGGCCGACCGGAACGTGTTGGGCCAGGCATACCGGTGCTGCAGCACCATCTGGTTAACGCCGCCGGTCCGGGTCAGCTCGTCGAAGGCCGCGGCGCCCTCGGCCGTGAGCACGAAGCGCAGCGCGGCTACCTCTACCGCGGGCAGCTCCAGGGGCACCAGCTCTACGCCCAGCTGACGGAGCACCGCCAGCACGGCTTCATCGCTGGCTTTGGTGGCGTGGTCGGCGTCGAAGCTGGCTTTCAGGTAGCCCACCCGCAACTTTTTCAGATTGGCGTCGAAAGCGTACCGAAACTCGCCCGGCACCTGCAACGTGGCCGGGTCGCGGGGGTCGGGACCGGCCACCGTGAGGGCACCCAGTACGAGGGCGCAGTCCTCGGCCGAGCGGGCAATGGGACCGGCTTTGTCCATCGACCAGCTCAGGGCCATGGCCCCGGCCCGGCTGACCCGTCCGTAGGTGGGGCGCAGGCCCGTAACGCCGCAGGCGGTGCTGGGGCTGATAATGGAGCCCAGGGTTTCGGTGCCGATGGCAAACGGCAGCAGGCCCGCCGCCACTGCCGAAGCCGAGCCGGCCGAGGAGCCGCTGCTGCCCCGGCTGATGTCCCAGGGCGTCCGGGTCTGTCCTCCAAACCAGACGTCGCCCTGCGCCAGCTCACCCAGGGTAAGCTTGGCCAGCAGCACGGCCCCGGCATCGCGCAGCCGCTCCACCACCGCCGCATCCTCGTTCAGCACCTGCTCTTTATAGGGCACCGCGCCCCAGGTGGTTTTATAGCCTTTGGCGCTGAACAGGTCCTTCACGCCAAACGGCACACCGTGCAGCGGTCCGCGGTACTTGCCGGCTTTGATTTCCTGGTCAGCCTGTCGGGCCTGCCGGAGGGCTAGGTCTTCGGTCAGGGAAATGACGCACCGGAGCTTGGGGTCATACTTCTTCAGGCGGGCCAGGAAAAACTCCGTCAGCTCAACCGACGAAACCTGTTTGGTGCGCAGCAGCTCGCCGAGCTGGCGCACGGTATAAAACGCCAGATCGTCGCGGTTGCCGGGAAGCTTCACCGGGCCAATGCGGGCCAGGTCGCCAGCCGTTTTGGTCCGGGCTTTCCCGGGCAGCTGCCGCAGGCGCAGCGGGCGGGGGTCGAATACCATGGAGGGCGCCACGCTGTTGGGCAGCGGCAGCTTGCGCAGCGTCTCGTAGCTGTTGCGGTAGCCGGTCAGGTTCTGGCGGGTAGAGTCGAGCTGGGCATCGGAGAAGCTTAGCCCCATTACCTCCTGGGCCGACTTCAGCATGGCCACGGTAATGGGCGGCAGCTCGGTGGGGCGGGCTACCAGGGCCCCGGCGCCGAAGGCTGCCAGCGCGGTGAAAGCCAGCGGATAAAGTTTTTTCAGCATAAAGCAGGCGGGAAAGTCGTGCTAAACAAAGCTAAGCGCCTGATTCTGCTTCGCAAGCTAATCCGGGCAGCGGTTTACTACGTTTGCATAAGCACCTGAACCCCAACTTATATTTCCCTGACTGCCTATGAAACGTTTTGCCGCATCTATTCTATTTCTGGTCCTGCTTCTGCCCGAGTCCGCCCCGGCCCAGTCGACTACCATTCAGGTAGGGGCTACCACCGTTACGGTGTCGCCCCTGGCTACCAACCTGAGCGTACCGTGGGAGCTGGTCTGGGGACCCGACAACTTTATCTGGATGACGGAGCGGGGCGGGCGCATCAGTCGCGTAAACCCTGCTACCGGACAGGTGCTGCCCTTGCTCACCGTGGCCGATGTAGTCGAAAACAGTGAAAGCGGCCTGCTGGGCATGGTGCTGCACCCCGACTTTGCTACCTCGCCCTTCGTGTACATTGTCTACAACTACCAGGATGCCGGTGCGCTCAAGGAAAAGCTGGTGCGCTACACCTATGCCCCCGGCAGCGGTACCCTTACCAATCCGCTGATTCTGCTCGGAAACATCCCGGCCACCACCACCCACAGCGGGTCGCGCCTGCTGATTCTGCCCGACCGCACCCTGCTGATGACTACCGGGGACGCCCAGCTGCAGCCGGAAGCGCAGAATATCAACTCACTCAACGGCAAGATCCTGCGCCTGAACCTTGACGGTACGGTGCCGGCCAATAACCCGGTGGCGGGAAATCCAAGTTACACGCTCGGGCACCGCAACCCACAGGGGCTGGTACGGGCGCCCAACGGTCTGCTCTACAGCTCGGAGCATGGCCCCAACAACGACGATGAGGTGAACCTGATTGAGCCCGGCCGCAACTATGGCTGGCCCAATGTAGAAGGCCTCTGCAACCTGCCCGCCGAGCAAACCTTCTGTGCCGCCAACAACGTGCGCGAACCGCTGTCCGTCTGGACCCCTACGCTG
The DNA here is from genome assembly GCF_020685205.1 of Hymenobacter translucens. GTDB lineage: Bacteria > Bacteroidota > Bacteroidia > Cytophagales > Hymenobacteraceae > Hymenobacter > Hymenobacter translucens. Next base: position 1,125 of record NZ_JAJERB010000009.1, on the reverse strand, counting down.
GCCGTGGCCGGCCTCACTTACTACGACCATCCGGCCATTCCGGGCTGGCGCAACAGCCTGCTGATGTGCACGCTGAAAGCCTCGAAAGCCGTTCAGCTGCCGCTGAACGCTACGGGCACGGCCATTACCGGCCAGCAGGATTTCCTGACGGGTTTTGGCCGGCTGCGGGCTATCTGCGTTTCCCCGGCGGGCAAAGTGTACATCGGCACCAGCAACCGGGACGGCCGCAATGTCCCCGGCCCTACCGATGACCGGCTGCTGGTGCTCGAAAACCGCTCTTTCGTGCCAACGGCGGCCGCTCGTCCCCGTGCGCAGGGCTTGTCCGTCTGGCCAAACCCGGCCCGGCAGTCGGTGACCGTAAAGCTGCCGAACAACGCTCAGCCTGCGGCTACCGCCTTCGTGTACGACCGATTGGGGCAGCTTGTCCGCACCCAGCCGATGACTTCCGCTCAGACCACTCTCGACTTAACTGGCCTGGCCGCGGGCCTGTACGTGGTGCAGGTGCAGAACGGAGCCGCACGCTACCTGCAGCAGCTCGTAGTCGGTCAGTAGCCGGCACCGCGTCTGTTAAAACGGGTGCTACCGCTAAAAAAGAAAAGGAGCGACGTTTAGAACGTCGCTCCTTTTCTTTTAACCGAAAGTGGTCAGTTATCGGCTATGGGTTAGTCGATCACGAGCTTACGGGTGAGCAGGTACTCGCCCACCTGCAGCTGCAGTGAGTAGACGCCCTTGGCCAGCTGCTGCACCGGCAGCGGCTGCTCCACTACGCCGGCGCGCACCGTCCAGCGCTGGCTCAGCACGCGCTGGCCCAGGCTGTTGAACAAGCTGCCCTCTACCGTGCCCGTGGTGGTGATGCCGCTCACGCGCAGCTGCACCGTGCCGCTGTGGCTCGGGTTCGGGTACAGGCTCACCTCGCCGCCGGGCAGCTCCGTGCGCGTGGACAGCACCGTGTTCACGCCAATGGTGAACGTACCGGTCACGTCGTTCGAGGTCGAGCCGGAGATGAACACGTAATAGCTCGTGTTGGGCTGCACCGACACGGCCAACACGCCGACGTTGGTGTTCGGGGCCGTAGCGGCTTTGCAGGCCACCTGGGTCATGGCCGTCGAGCAGGAGGCGGCCGTG
>NZ_JAJERB010000008.1 GCF_020685205.1 Hymenobacter translucens | reverse complement strand
GGGGAGCCGCCGGGGAAGCTCCAGCTGTAGGTGCGGGCGGCACCCGGTGCATCGTTGTAGGAGTAGTCGGTGAAGGTAACGGTGCCGCCCTCACAGATGCTGGGAGAGGAGGGCTCAAAGGCCACGACCGGGGCGCAGGGCGGGGCTACGTAGCCGTCGTTGGTGCCGGTAGCCAGCAGGTTGGCTGCCGTGGTGAGCTGGGCCCGGCAGGCGAGCTGCAGGCCGGCGCGCATTACCGCCCGCTGGCCGTTAGTGAACATGGCCGCGCAGGGAGAGTAGTCCATGTAGTTCTGCACGTTGGCCAGAATGGGCTGGCCGCTGGCGTCGGTGCAGGGTGAGAAGGACAGGTTGCAGATGTACTGGGAGCCGATGGTGTTGGGCGTGTCGGCAATGTTGTCGTCAATGCCGCAGTTGGTGGGTAGACCGGAGTTGTCGTTGGGCCCCCAGGTGTGGGGCAGACCAAAGTAGTGGCCGACTTCGTGGGTAAGCAAACGCGACGCTATGTTGCTGCCGCTGGACGTGCCAATGCTGCCAAAATACATGTTCCGAATCACGACCCCGGGGTTCGGAGCGCCCGAGCAGGGCCCAAAGGCGTAGCCTCCCCCATATCCGTTAGCAGCGGAGCTCACCCAGATGTTGAGGTACTTGTTCACCGGCCACACAATCAGGCTTTTCATCTGGTTATCGCCGACGTTGGTCAGGGGCGAATAGGTGCGGGTGATGCCCGTGGTGCAGTTGCCGTTCGGGTCGAGCTTGGCCAGCCGGAACTGAAACCCGACGTTCGCTATTCGCGACTGAAACGGCGGAATCACCGTGCTGGTGTCGGCATTGCGCTTGCTGAAGTCATCGTTCAAAATGCGCAGCGCGTCGTAAATCTGGGCGTCGCTGATGTTGTTGCTCCCGCCGGTGTGGATGACGTGCACCACCACCGGCACCGTGACGTCGGGCAAAGCCTGGCCCCGGGCCGGGTCGGCGCTAAGCCGGGCAGCCTCCTGCAGAAACTGCTGATACCGGGCCTGGGCGCCGGGCTGCTGCCGGAACTCGGCCTGCTGCATGCTGTCGAACCCGCAGGGTAGGGCGGACTCGGTGCTACCCGGGGCTTGTGCCCGCCCAGGTGCAGCCAGGGCAATAATCAAACCGCCGGTGAGCACGACACGGCGCAGCAAGAGTAAGGGTTTGAGCATAGCGGGAAAGAAAAAAATGAAGAAAAAGAAGCCAGGCAGAGGTGCTTCTGTCGCGTGTGAAGAATGGGTTTTCCTTTGGGCCCTTTCCGGGGCGTAAGGAGTTTGGAGGTTTTGTACTATATGACCTTCGCGCATGCCGAAGACCAATGTTCGCCGTGGTAAACGGGTTATTCCCTTTTTGCCTTTGGTACGCTCAGGGGACCTTCGCTCCCGGTTTGACAATGCCCCCGCGCTTGTTCGACTTCGCACGCCGAGTAATGGTTGGCTTGTCGGGTAGGGCGGTAATTGAAGCTAGGCTCTGTTTTCTGACAAAAGGGGCATAGGGCCGGCAGGGCAAGAATTGGCCGGGCTTTCAGGAAGAGCAAAAAAGGGGTTAGATGAAAAACTCGTTCAACCCCTTGACCAGCGCCCCCGGCCACGGGTTGCATGTGGTCAGCGCGTTTTTGTGAACAGCTGCTCAAAGGCGAATTCCAGACTGCTGAGGGGCTTTGCTTTTTGGACGAAGTCCAAAAGCTGGTTCACTTTTCATTCTTCGCGGGAGTCGGAGGCGAGATTGGTTTGGTAACCTGCTTCAGAAGAGGTTAGGCTCGGGCATTCACCAGAATCAACACTCTGGCGTGTAACAGGAGTAGCTGAAGCACTTATTAGCGGCAGAAGGTGAGCCCGCAGGCAGGTGTTAATTAAATACAAGTATTCTAGCCAATTGTACCGGTTATGTTTAGGATCTTTGTTAACCTATATCTAAGGCATCGGGGGCGGAAGTGTCCTGCGATGCCTTTGTATTGTACAGCTTAATCAGCCCCCGATTTGATGAAACGGTTACTTACTTATTACGCCAGCAAGAGCAGTTGCACAGTTCCGAGCCATCGGCAAAGCAACACTGCGCTACGCCTGCTTGCTTTGGCTTTCACGTTGTTTACACTTCCGGTCGCTGCGCAGCAATTTACCGTCACGGGCTACCTGCCTGCACCTAACGCGATTCATGTTCCGCAAACGGTAAGTCCAACGGTGCAGTTCTCTTCCTCACTTGGCGCCCAGTCGTTGGGCACCGGTGCGGTACGCTTCTTTAGTGATCAGCGCGGAGGGGCCCTGACTGGCAACTATAGTGGGGGTGGAACCTCGACCCTGACCTTTGCTCCGCTCAGGCCTTTTCGTCCCGGTGAAACCGTTTCGGCGAGCGTCACGACCAACACTGTGAACGATGCTGGCGTTGCTCTGTCCCAAGCGAAGACCTTTCAGTTCACGATGGCTACTGCGCCTGCTCTGGGGACGTTTGCCGAGCGCTCAATCAACACGCAGCGTAACTCGATGTCGCTAGAAAACCTGGTCATCACCGACCTTAATGGGGACGGGTACTCTGATGCCGTTGCCAGTGGCGGCGGCTCAGTGAACACATCGTTCGGTACGGCTACCGGGCAGTTGGTGAATAACACCAGTCTCGGATTTGGGGGTACCATTACCAAACTGAAAGCCGCTGACATTGACCGGGACGGGGATATTGACCTGCTCGTGCCCCGCGCCCGGACCAATGAGGTTCTCGTGGTGCGTAACAACGGTAGCGGAGGCTTTTTCTCCTCTATGACCATCGCCAATGTGAGCTACAATCCGATATCAGTGGCGGCCGGCGACCTGGATAGCGACGGGGACCTGGACATGCTCGTGGCCTGCGGCTCGGGAAGCATCAATGTGTGCTTTAACAATACAGGGGGCTTCAACAGTGTACAAAACCGTACGTTGACTTTCCCCGGCGCTCACACTGTCGTCCCCGGGGATCTGGACAACGACGGCGACCTGGACTTCGTCGTTTCCAGCTCCACTACCGGCATTGTAGGTGTGTGGCGCAACAATGGTAGCGGGCAATTCACGCAGCTTGCCTCTCTGGCTACCGGCTCAAGTCCGACGGGTTCCCTACTGGGTGATATTAACGCGGATGGCATACTAGACCTGGTAGTGGCAAATAATGGCAGTTACACTGTGAGTGTGGCGCTAGGCACCGGCACCGGTGCGTTTCAGATAAGCCAGAGCCTTACCGCAGGAGCCCCGCTGGACGTTCTTCTGGGCGACGTGGATGGCGACGGCGACTTAGACCTCGCAGTTCCGCAGCTGAATGGAGCGAACAGCATTCTTACCTGGCGCAACAGTGGTCAGGGCGTGTTCACCAGCAGCACGGCGGTGCCGGTTACTTTCCTGGTGGGCGCTGCATTTACCGACCTAAATGGCGACGGCACGATGGATCTGGTTTCAGCAGGTCGGGAGCTTGATACATACGGGTACTACTTCTATGGAATCAACCTGAATGGTTCGACCACTCAATTAACCAGCTCGGCAACGTCTTTCTGTACGGGCGACCAAATCGCCGGAACCCTGACGCTGAGCTACGCCTACGGTACATTTACGGGCTATCAGAGCAACACCGGAAGTGGCTTTCAAGACATTCCCGGCTCCGGGACCGATCCGACCTACTCCTTTGCAAACCTAGCCGTGACTACGGGCTTTCGGGCAGTGTTTCGCTCTCCAGAAGGACGGGTGTTCTACTCCAGTACCGTTGAGGTGAAGGTACACCCACTACCTGCCGTCACCTTATCGGCTGTCTCGGCCACAACGTTTTGCGGTTCCGGCTGGCTGCAGCTGCAGGCTACTCCAACCACAGCCGGGCACACCTACAAGTATTTCCGCAATGGGGTGCTGGTCAGCACCAGCAACACCGCCAACCCGACCATCTTTGTTACGTCCAGCGGTTCGTACACGGTGGCGGTAACGACTGCAGCAGGCTGCACCTCCACATCGACTCCGGTGAACGTGGTTGTAAACCCGACGCCAAACACGCCCGTGCTCCGCGCCCGCACCCAGGCCAGCGGCGCCGCCCTGCTCACGACCAACGCGCCGAATAACCATTTCTACCGCTTCGGCCAAAGTACCCCCGTCGCAACGGGAGCTTCCTATTTGGTCACCAGTGCGAGCAATACGTACACGGCAAGAGCCATTAGCGCGGCCGGCTGCATATCCGGGGAATCCAACTTCGCATTTGCCCAGGTGCTGTCGCCGGCTTTGGTGTGGACCGGAGCAATCAGTCAGGCCTGGAACGATCCGGTTAACTGGTCCGGCGGGGTAGTACCCGCGGTTTCTGCCCGGGTGCAGGTGCCGGCAACTGCCGTCCGAACGCCGGAGATTTCGGCCGGAACGGTAATCCAGGTGCGGGATCTGTATGTGGACGCGGGCGCCACGCTCACCATCAATGGCGGGGAGCTGAGCATTACCGGTAATGCTACGTTGGATGGTACGCTAGCGAACCCTGCCGGCACCATTCGATTCGCCGGCTTCTCGCCGCAGCTGCTGAGCACAACCGTACCACAGGTTTACAATGACCTTGTCGTGGGGACAGGTGGTCTGACCCTGGAAGGGCAGGCAAGTATTCGGGGCCTGTTGGATGTGCGGGGTAACCTCGTCAGCAACGGAGCTTTGACGCTGCTTTCCGATGCAACCGGCACCGCCGTTGTCGCCAACAACGGCGGCGTGGTGCAAGGCGCGGTTACAGTACAACGCTACATTACGCCCACGACCAACGCGGGGACCGGCTACCGTCACTTTTCCTCTCCAGTCCTATCCACTACGGTTGCCGATCTGGCCACCGCCTCGTTCGCCCCCGTGGTCAACCCGGGCTATAACACCTCGGCGACCCCCAACGCGGTGACTCCCTTCCCCACGGTGTTTGGCTACAGCGAAGCCCGCGTGCTCACGAGCCCGGCGACTACGTATTCCAGTTTTGATAAAGGATGGTTCTCGCCCGCCGGCCCGCAGACGGGACTCGTGCCCGGCCGCGGATATACCGTGCAAATCGCTCCTCAGACGGTCGATTTTGTGGGCACACTCAACAACGGGACCATTCAGCAGACGTTAACCCGTAGCGCCGCCGACGCTGGCTGGAATTTGGTGGGCAACCCGTATCCCTCTCCTCTGGATTGGAGCCGCGTGACGGTGCCAGCCGGGCTGAATAATGCCATCTATGTACACCAGAGCACCACAGCCTACGGCGGAGCTTATCTGAGCTATGTGAACGGCGTGGGCAACCCCATAGTGGCCCTGGGCCAGGGGTTCTTTGTTCGGGTAAGCGAAGGCACCTCTTCCGTGACGCTGCCTTTCACCAATTTGGCCCGCGTTACATCGCCCACCGTGCAGCCTGTTTTTCAACGAAGTGTTGAAACGCGGCCGCTGGTGCAGCTTACGCTGCGCTCGGCCGCTACCCCGCTCGCAGACGAGGCCTACGTGTACTTTGAAAATGGTGCTACGTCCGGCTTCGACAGTGGCTTTGATGCCCTCAAACTAAAGCCCGGTTCGGCCGCCATGGCGGTGTACCTGCTGGCCGCGGGCACCGAGCTAAGCATCAACGGCCTGCCGGAGGTGACGGCTAACACCGTGGTTGACCTGGCCCTAAACCTGCCTGCTGCGGGTATGTATACTCTGGAGGCGACCCAGCTGCTGAACCTTAGCAGCTTTCCGACTTATCTCTACGACGCTGTTACGGGCCAGATGCATGACCTGAGGCAACAGCCCCGCTACGCCTTTTCTGCCGGCGTAGGGAGTTTGCGCAATCGTTTCACCCTGCGTTTCGACCAGCAGCGGCCCCTGGCTAACCACCCGGGCCTTACCGCCGCCGGTGTTACGCTCTATCCTAATCCTGCACGGCAGCACTTCACAGCTTCAGTGCCTGGTGTGCCCGGAGCACAGAACGTCGTGGCGGTGTTATATAACGGGCTAGGGCAGCTCGTGCAGCGCCAGACAGCCGCGCTTCCGGCTACCGGGACTCAACTTCGCTTCGAGACAAACTCGTTGTCCGCTGGCGTGTACACACTGCAGCTGCAGGTGGGGGCGGCTGTTCTTACGAAACGCGTGGTCATCGAATAGCTCCTCTGTTGCCCGCATGAAAAAGCCCCGCTGATATAGTATCGGTGGGGCTTTTTCATGCGGGCAACGAAGTGGAAATACAGCTCGCCCAGTCAGAAAGGTAGCGGTGCCCATCTGAGAAAGAAGAGCGAGAAGCAGACCGCCTTTGACTAGCAGCGGGCCAGGGATCTACCATACTGGTAGTGTTGCACCCGACCAGTCGGTAAGGCCTGCGAAGAGGCAACCAGCAAAGGCAGACTGTTTACAGGGCCCTGCGGGCCTCCTGGCAACAGAGTGGGGCTTCGCAATAGCGCCTGTCTGGTTACTCGCAGATCCTGTTGGGGTGGAGTAGCATCATTTACTTTGATTGATCTTCTGCGGGCAGTGGCAGCACCACATTCGCCATTGCCTTGAGGTCCATGTCCGGCACAAAGCCATCGCACACGGTGAGGATGCTGAACAGGTACCGCTTCAGCTCTGCGGGGTCCGGCTCCTTTCGACGCAGAGCAGCCTGCACCAGGTGCAAAGACAAATCGGCCAGCACGTATTGCTTGCGCGTAGTCGGGTCACTGGTTGCAACCGCCGCCGATTCCGTCAGGGCGTGGGCCTGGCGGACCAAATCGAGGATGTCATCGTGCATATAGAGTTGAGTTATCAAGCGGGAAGAGCAAGCCAGACGTAGCCGTCGCACGGCATAAAGCTAGTCTTGTCCGGAATAAGAGCGTATCATTAAACCTGCAGCCAATGTCTGGGTCCGAGGGAAAACCGGCGCTTACACTTGCTGCCTATGTTCCCTTTTTCTGCGATGTCGTTCCAGGATGGCCCTCTGCCCGAACAGCTCCGCCGCGTGCAGGAACGCGAGGTGTTGCTGGGGTTGCGCCACGAAGGCGAGTACGCAATGGTCCAGTACTGGCTGCCGGGTTTTTTCGCGGACCTCTACATACGCCCACCACTCTATTGAGCCTGTCCTGCTACACACCTGGGGAGAGGCCCCGGACCCGGGCGCGGCGTAGCGCCAGCCGTTCCGAGGCGTCCTTCGCTCCGGCATCAGGAGACATTCACGCCCTTTACGCTTGAAGCCGGTATTAGTAGTTTCCGCTTTCGGCCTGTTCCGCGTCTTCTAGCCGTGCGTTAAGCCTGCTCGGGTTATGCAAACAAGCGGGGCCGTGCCGGGCTCCACTGATGGCTCTTGTCAGCAAGTACTCATTTTTTAAGCGAAGGACTGAGACTGATTAAACCGAAACGGCTGAGGCGCGTCCAACGCGAACCTTCCCCGCATAGACTTCTTTCCGGGCCTCCACGGTGGTCCAACACGCCACTTTCTCACCACCTTTCTCACTCTTTCAGTCCTTCCTATGAAACACCGTTTACTTCCGGGTTTACTCTTCCTGCTGTTTAGTACGATCTGGGCCAGTTTGGGCCAGGCAGCTACCATCACCACTTCCGTGCAGAACGGGACTACGTTTTGCCGAACATCCACGGTGCGGGTAAACTACACGGTGAGCGGCTTTATCGACCCCAGTAATGTTTTCACGGCGGAGCTGTCCGATGAAACCGGCTCATTCGCCGCGCCGGTGGCCATTGGCTCGCTGTCCGGCACGGCGGGCAGCACCATCAACGCAACGCTGCCGGCCAATGTGGTAACGGGCTCGGGCTACCGGGTGCGGGTAGTGGCATCCAATCCTACGACAATCGGCAGCGACAACGGCCAGGACCTGATTATCACCAATATTGGAACCGTGACGGCGGGTAGCAACTCCCCTGTATGCGCCACCGGCAATCTGCTGCTCACGGCCAGCACTGTGCCGGGCGCCAGCTATTCCTGGACCGGCCCCGGCGGCTTTACCTCACTATTGCAAAACCCCTCTATCGCCAACGTGGGGGTAAACCGCTCGGGCACCTATACCGTGACGGCCAGCGCCAACGGCTGCACGACTACCTCCTCGGTGGCTGTCACGGTGAACGCGCTGCCCACGGCCAGCGTGAACCCGGTGAACCCCACTATCTGCTCGGGCCAGTCCGTCACGCTGAACGCCAGCGGCGGCACGAACTACCTGTGGAGCCCGGCCACCGGGCTCAGCAGCACCACCGTAGCCAGCCCCGTAGCTTCGCCCACGGCTTCCACCATTTACACCGTGACGGTAAGCAATGCTGCCGGCTGCCAGAGCACTGCCCAGACCACGGTAACCGTACGGGCCACACCGGTGCTGACTGTTACGGGCAACGTTACCATCTGCGCCGGTACGTCAACTACGCTTTCAGCCAGCGGCGCCCAGACCTACAGCTGGTCGCCGAGCACAGGCCTGAGCAACCCCAACTCAGCCACGCCAATTGCCTCGCCCACCGCTACCACCACCTACACCGTAACCGGCAGCAGCAATGGCTGCACGGACACGGGTACCGTTACGGTGACGGTAGAGCCGCGACCCACGCCTACCGCCGGTCCCGACCGGGTGCTCTGCTCGGGGCAGTCGGCCCAGCTTGGGGCTGCGCCCGTGGCGGGCCTGGTGTATAGCTGGTCGCCGAGCACGGGCCTGAGCAGCACGACTTCGTCCCAGCCCATCGTCACCCGCACCAATACCGGCGCGGCGCCTATTAATACAACCTACACCCTCACGGCCGTGTCGCCCACGGGCTGCGTGGGCAGTAGTACAGTGCGGGTCACCGTAAACCCTGCCGTAACCGTTAACGCCGGCCCGGCGCGGTCCTTCTGCTCCGGCGGCTCGGCGCAGCTGGGTGGCTCGGCCCCGGTAGGAGGCTATATCTACAGCTGGAGCCCTACCACCGGCCTGAACAATGCCTCCGTAGCGCAGCCTACCGTGACCCTGACCAACACCGGTGCGGCCCCCGTCACGACCACCTACACGCTGACTGCGTCGAACAACGGCTGCTCCAACACGAGCTCGGTTGCCGTTACGGTAAATCCGCTCACCACGGCAGATTTCGCCTATAACGCCGCTTCGTACTGCCAGAGCAGCGCTAACCCGGTACCTACCATCGCGGGCACGACGGGCGGCACATTCAGTTCAACGGCGGGGCTGAGCTTGAATGCCAGTACCGGCGCCATTGACCTGAGCAGCAGCACGGCCGGCACCTACACCGTCACCTATAGCGTGGGAGGTCCCTGCCCCAGTAGCAGCAGCCAGCAAGTAACCGTGGCCACACCCGGCGCGGCGGGCTTCAGCTACGCGGCCCCGGCCTATTGCGCCAGCGGCGCCAACCCTACAGCCACCTTGTCGCCCGGCGCGGCACCGGGCACCTTTACGGCCACCCCCGCGGGGCTGAGCTTAAACGCCAGCACCGGCGCCATCAACCTGGCGGCCAGTCAGCCCGGTACGTACACCGTCACGAATACGGTTGCGGCCAATGGAGCCTGCCAGGCCGCTACGGCTACTACCCAGGTAAGCGTAAGCGCCGTACCGGCGGCGGCACTGGCAGTGAGTGGTTCCACTACCATCTGCCAGGGCAGTGCGGTGTATCTGACCGCTAACGGCGGCGGTACTAATGCTACCTACCAGTTTCTGCTGAATGGCCAGCCCATCAGCGGAGCTACGTCGGCTACGTATGCCGCCACGCAAAGCGGTACCTACAGCGTCGTCATCACCAATCCCGGCAACTGCACGGCTACTTCAGCCGGAACAACTGTCACGGTGAACCCCGTGACAACGCCTACGCTGGCTTATGGCGCCGCCAGCTACTGCCAGAATGCCGGTACCAACCCCGGTCCCACGGTTTCGGTGCAGGGCGGCACGTTCAGCGCCCCGGCAGGCCTAAGCCTGAACGCCAGCACGGGCGTTATCAACCTGGCCGCCAGCCAGCCCGGCACCTACGCCGTGCGCTACTCGGCGGGCAGCCCTTGCCCGGGCACGGCTACGGCCAGTGTAACGATTACGGCGGCCCCCAGCGCGGCCTTTGCCTATGCTTCCTCTACGCTGTGCGCCAGCGGCGGCAGCGCCGTGCCCACCATCACGGGCACGACGGGTGGCACGTTCAGCTCAACGGCGGGGCTGAGCTTGAATGCCAGCACGGGTGCTATTGACCTGGGCAGCAGCACGGCCGGCACCTACACCGTCACCTACAGCGTAGGCACGGCCTGCACGGCTGTGGCCACGGCGTCGGTTACCATTACCATGGCTCCAGTAGCCACCTTTAGCTACGCCGGTAGCAGCTACTGCGCAGCCGCTCAGGGAAACGTTTCACCCGTATTCGGCAGCGGCGCCAGTGCCGGTACTTTCAGCTCCACCTCCGGCCTGAGCCTGAATCCGGCCACCGGGGTTATCAACCTGGCCGCCAGCCAGGCGGGTGCCTACACCGTGACCAATACCATTCCGGCTTCGGGTTCCTGCGCGGCTGCCACGGCCACGGCTACCATCACGCTGGCGGCACCGCCCGTTGCAACGCTCACCGCTGGCGGCGTCACCGCCATCTGTCAGGGTACCTCGGTGCAGCTGACGGCTGGTGGGGGCGGTTCTGGGGCTACGTATCAGTTTCTGCTGAATGGCCAGCCTATTGCCGGTGCCACCACGTTCACGTACTCAGCCAGCGCGGCGGGCAGCTACGCGGTTATCGTGACGAGCGGTAGCGGCTGTTCTTCTACTTCACCGGCCACCAGCATTACCGTGAATCCGGCCACATCGGCAGCCTTCAGCTACCCCGCCACGGCCTTCTGCAACAGCAGCCCCACTTCTACGCCGAGCATCACGGGTACCCCTGGGGGAACGTTTGCCGCTGGCACGGGGCTGAGTCTGAACGCGGCCACGGGCGCCATTGACCCCAGCGCCAGTACACCCGGCACGTACACCGTGACGTATAGCGTGGGCGGCAGCTGCCCCAGCAGCAGCACGGCGACAATTACCATCTCGGCCCCGGCATCGGCGGCGTTTAGCTACGCCAGCGCGATGCTATGCGCCACCGGCACCGCCGCCCCTGCACTGGGCACAGGAGCCACGACGGGTACCTTTACGTCTACCCCTGGCCTGAGCATCGACGCCAGCACCGGAGCCATCAACCTAGGAGCCTCGGCGGCCGGCACCTATACCGTCACCAACACCGTGAGCAGCACCGGCGCCTGCGGCGGAGCCACCGCCTCGACGACGGTCACCATCAACGCCCTGCCCGCCCGCCCCACGGTTTCGGCGGCGTACAACGGCCCGACGACTACGCTCACCAGCAGCGCGGGCACCGGCAACCAGTGGTATTTCAACGGCGTGGCCATTGCCGGCGCCACCAATGCCACCTATGTGGTGAACACAGCCGCGCAGCTGGGTCCCTACACCGTAACGACCACCAACGCCACGACCGGCTGCGTTTCGTTGCCCTCGGCTCCGCTGGTGGTTACCGCTACTGCTGGGCGTGCCGCCACTGCTGCGTTTCAGCTTTACCCCAATCCCACCCGCGACGGCAAGCTGATGATGGAACTGACCGGTGTGCTTCAGCCGGTGCAGCTCACGGTCCTGAATGCGTTGGGCCAGGTGGTTTACCACGCAATGCTACCGGCTGCCTCAGCCGCTCACCACTCCATCGACCTGCGGACGCTACCCGTGGGGGTGTACCTGTTGCGCGCTTCCTCGGCCGATGGCACGGCGACGCGCCGCTTCGTACGCGAATAGCGCATAGGTGAATCGGTAAGAAAAGCCCGCTGGCAGCTGTCAGCGGGCTTTTTGTTTTGGGGCAGGGGTGAGGTCTTGCACGCAGCAGCCGACGTTACCTTCATGCTGGTGGAAAGGCGAAGTGGTCAACGCAAGACCGGTGCGCCCGGTGGGGCGAAAGAAATGGGACGGGCTGAGGCAGAAGTTGCTCGTCTTCCAGCTCTGCAGCTGGTGTCTGGTGCGTCTGCCTTACTCCTGGATCTGTGACCGCGCACCCTGCAACCATAACGACCAGGGTGTGTACTTGGTCTGCTGGCTCGCAAAGCAGCACAATGCCGCCATATGCCGGAGGCGGTGCCGCGGGGTTGTGCGCTTAAGGGCGCTCCTCAAATAAGCGCTACTATTGCTCCTGTTCTCTCAGCCGTTTCACCCACCATCTTTTACCAGTAATGCATCAGCACACCACTAAACTTGCTGCCTTCCTGCTCACCGCTGCCTCGCTGGCGGTGGGAGGGTCCTGTAAAACCACCCAGCCTGCCGCAGCGAATGCCAAGGCCGGCGCGTTCTCGCTGCCTTACGAAAAGTTTGTGCTTGAAAACGGCCTGGAGGTAGTGCTGCACGAGGACCATTCTGACCCTATCGTGGCCGTGGCAACCATTATGCACGTGGGTTCGAGCCGGGAGAAGCCCGGCAAAACCGGTTTCGCCCACTTCTTCGAGCACATGTCCTTCAACGACTCGGAAAATGCCCCGGTGGGCGCCAACCGCAAGCTGATTGAGGAGTGGGGCGGGCAGCGCAACGGCAGCACCTGGAGCGACGGCACGCAGTACTATGAAGTGATTCCCAAGGATGCCTTCGACAAGATCATGTGGATCGACTCGGACCGCCTTGGCTACATGATCAAGACGGTGACGGCGGAGGCCCTGGCCCGCGAGATACAGGTGGTCAAAAACGAAAAGCGGCAGAACTACGACAACGTCGCCTACGGCTTTACCAACGAAGTGCTTCGCAAAAACCTGTACCCCGCCGACCACCCGTACAGCTGGACGGTAATCGGCTCATTGCCGGATTTACAGGCCGCCACCCTGGCCGACGTCAAGGAGTTCTACAACCAGTACTACGGACCCAACAACGCCACACTGGTTATTTCCGGTGACATCAATATTGCCGAAACCAAAGCCAAGGTGCAGCGCTGGTTTGGTGAAATCAAGAAGGGCCCGGAGGTAAAGCCCCTGGGCCCCAAGCCGGTCACGCTGACGCAGGTGAAGTCGCTGTACCTGGAAGACAACTTTGCCCGCCTGCCCGAGCTGCGCATGGTGTTCCCGACCATCCAGGAATACCACCGCGATACGTATGCCCTGGAGGTGCTAAGCCAGCTGCTGGCCGGCAACCGCACGTCGCCCCTGTATAAGGTACTCGTGGAGGAGCAAAAGCTGACCCCCGGCGTGAACAGCTATCAGCAAAGCAGCGAGCTGGCCGGTGAGTTTACGTTTCAGGTGCGGGCGAATCCGGGCACGAGTCTGCAGCAGGTTCACAGCGCCATCCAGGAAGGGCTGAAGCGTTTCGAAACCCAGGGATTCTCGGATACCGAGCTGGAGCGCATCCGGGCCAAGATTGAAACCGACCTGTACTCGGGCGTGGAGTCCGTGCTCAGCAAAGCCCTGCAGATGGGCCGAGACAATGAGTTTGCCGGCGACCCGGCCTACCTGGTGAAAGCCGCCAAGCTGAGCCGGGCCGTCACGCGCGCGGACGTACTGCGGGTGTACAACCAGTATCTGAAAGGCAAGCCCTATGTGATGACCAGCGTGGTGCCCAAAGGCCAGCAGAGTCTGGTGGTGCAGGGCGCGCAGCTGGCCAGCGTGTACCAGGAGAAGGTAGTAGCCGGGGTTCAGAACGAGGACGTAGGACAGGGCGAGGAAGCCAAGTTCGAGAAAACCGTTACCAAGCACGACCGCTCGGAGCCGCCTTTCCTGGAAACGCCATTGTTCAAGATGCCGCCGATCTGGAACACTTCTCTGACCAACGGTCTGCGGGTGTACGGTATCGAGAACCGCGAAATTCCGCTTGTGTCGTTTGATGTCACCATTCCCGGCGGCCACTACCTGGACCCGCTGGACAAAGCCGGCACCGCCTCGTTGCTGGCCCAGCTGCTGATGCAGGGCACCGCCCGGAAAACGCCGGCCCAGCTCGAGGAAGCCATTGACCTGCTGGGAGCCACGATTTCGGTAACCAGCGCCAACGAAGAAATGCGGGTGCAGGCCCGCTGCCTGGCCCGCAACTTCGCGCCCACCCTGGCCCTGGTGCAGGAAATTCTGCTGGAGCCCCGCTGGGATGCCGCCGAGTTTGCCCGCCTGAAACGCTCCCTGGCTACCGGCCTCAAAGGCCAGGAAGCCAGCGCCGCCGCCATTGCCAGCCAGAACTTCTTCAAACTGCTTTACGGCCCGAATCACATCCTCAGCACTCCCGGCAGCGGTACACTGGAGACCACGGCCGGCATTACGCTGGACGATCTGAAAGCGTATTACAACTCGAATATTTCGCCTTCCGGCGCGGCCGTTCACGTAGTGGGCGCCATCGACCAGAATACGGTAGCCGCAACGCTGAAGCCCCTGGAAAGCAGCTGGGCCGCCAAGCCGGTCAATATCCCCAGGCAGACGATTTCCGCTCAAAGCCCGGCGGGCAAAGTTTACTTTATCGACGTGCCCGATGCCAAGCAGTCGGTGCTTTACATCGGCAAGCTGGCCCTAACCGGCACCGACCCCGACCTAAGCAAAGCCACCTTTGCCAATGCCGTGCTGGGCAGCGGGGCCAGTGGGCGCCTGACCCAGATGCTGCGCATTCAGAAGGGCTATACCTATGGGGCGGCTTCTTCGGTGCAGGAGCTAAAGGACATGGCGCCCTTTGTCGTTTCCACGAGCGTGCGCGCCAATGCCACCGGGGCTTCGCTGCAGCTTATCCGCGAGATGCTGACCGAGTATGGGCCCACTTTCAGTCAGGCCGATGTGGAAATTGCGAAAAGCAAAATCCTGAAAGGCAACACGCTGATTTACGAAAGCCAGGGGGCGAAGCTGGGCATCCTGCGCCGGGTCAGTAAATTCAACAAGTCACCGAAGTTTATCGAGGACGACCAGCAGGCGCTGATGCAGATGAAAGTAGATGACTTCAAAACCGTCATCGGCAAGTACATGCAGGAAAAAGAACTGGTGTACGTCGTGGTGGGCGATAAAGCTACGCAGCTCGACGAGGTCAGGAAATTTGCCAACGGCAGCGTCACGTTGCTCGATATCAACGGCAAGCCCGTGAAGTAGCCTGCGGGTGAACGAGAAAAAGAGCGGCCTCCCAAAAAGGGGCCGCTCTTTTCATTCTCCTTTGCAGATGCCGGACGGGGTGGGTGCCCGGGACCGGTATCCTTTACTCCGGAGGCCGGGCGGCCGGGCGGTCAGGCGAAGATTTGGCGGCCTGAAGCTCCATGATTGCCAGCCCGCCGACCACGACAATCTCCAGGGCGAAGTACAGCAGGGCCAGGGCACTCAGCTGCGGCAGCAGGTACAGCACCAGGCCGGCAGACAGGCCGCAGTACAGCAGGTTGGCTACGGCAATGGCCTGCAGCCGCGGCGGCCAGTTGGCGGGCAGCCGCCAGTAGTGCAGAAGGGAATAGGCGCAAAACCCGAACGCCAGGGCACCCAGCAGGTGCAGTACCCGCAGCGGCATGCCAAACGCCTGACCAAGCCTGGTCGCGGGCAGCACCCCGGCCAGTAGCACCGCCGAGAGCAGCCCGCCCAGGCCATCAACCAGAAAGAGGGTCCTGGGCGGAATCTGCGGCAGGAAGCGGGCTAGCACAAAGGCCATCGTAATTTGAACACGGGAAGCTTGCACTAAAGGATAGCAATTAAAAGTGAGCTTCGGCTGCGAAAGGCTGGTCACGGCGGGTCTGCTCACCAAATGACCAGTCAAAACGGTATTCAGAAATTTGCCAAGCAAAGAACCAGGAGAAAAGGAAATGTATAGTAAAAATATTTGAATTTTGCTTATAATTTATATAAGAAAAATCCTTGGTAACTTGTACGTCTGATTTTAGATTCGATCAGTTAAATCCTCCTTCGAATGCCTGCCTTGCTTTGCTTACTTATCAGGTGGTTTGTGAAAGTGCCCAACATATCAGTAAGGTTCTTGGTACTGATATTCTTGATGGGAACGGAAGCCAGGTTGTCACTAGGGCAGGCAGGTGCTACAATTGCTAGCCTCAACCAAGAGGCCAAGCGCCTATACCAAGCAGGTCAGTACGAACAGGGAGTTCTGGTAGGTCAGAAAGCCGTAGCCCTGGCAAAACAAAAACTTGGTGAGCAGCACCCTAATTATGCTACCTCCCTTTGCAACCTAGCGCTGCTTTACGAGTCGACTGGGCGCTACGCGAAAGCGGAGCTGCTCTACCAAAACGCTCTGGCCATTAACAAAAAGCAGCTTGGGGAGCGGCATCCCCATTATACCGCTTCACTTAATAATTTGGCCAGTCTCAACAAATTGATGGGGCGCTATGCCCGCGCCGAACCCCTGTATCTAGCTGCGTTAGCTACGAATAAGCAAGAGCTCGGCGAGCAGCACCCTGGCTATGCAGTGTCCCTTAATAACCTGGCCAGTCTTTATACGGCAATGGGACGTTATGCGGAAGCAGAGGCTCTTTACCAGAAAGCAATAGCCATTGAAAAGCAGCAACTTGGCGAGCAGCATCCAAGCTACGCCAACTCGTTGCATAACCTGGCCAGTCTTTATACGGCGATGGGACGCTACGCGGAAACCGAGTCTCTCTACCAAAAGGCAATAGCCATTGAAAAGCAGCAACTCGGCGAGCAGCATCCAAGCTACGCCAACTCGTTGCATAACCTGGCCAGCTTTTATGAGTCGATGGGGCGTCATACCCAGGCCGAGACGCTTTACCAAAAGGCAATAGCCATCAGTAAAAAGCGACTTGGCGAACAGCACCCCAGCTATGCCAACTCGCTTAATAACCTGGCTAACCTTTATGAGTCAATGGGTCGGCATACCCAGGCTGAGCCTCTTTTTCAAACAGCCCTTACGATTCGCAAGCAGCAGCTGGGCACGCAGCACCCGGACTATGCCGCATCTCTTAATAGCTTGGCGAGCCTGTACATGTCGATAGGGCGCTATGCGCAGGCCGAGCCCCTTTACCAGAAGGCACTTGCCATTGAGCGACAGCAACTCGGTGAGTACCACCCGGATTATGCTAACTCGCTCGATAATCTGGGTAGCCTTTACAAACTAATGCGGCGCTACACCCAGGCAGAATCTCTTCTTCAAAAGGCTCTTACGATTCGCAAGCAGCAGCTGGGCGAGCAGCACCCGGATTATGCTAACTCGCTTAATAACCTGGCTGAGCTTTATGAGTGTATGGGACGCCATATCCAAGCCGGAGCCCTTAATGCCCAGGCTGTTACTATTCTGTTACAACATGTGCGTGTAACTTTTCCAGGTTTGAGTGAACGCGAAAGACAACAGTTTCTTATTACTATTTCGCTTACTGCCGAATTTGGTCAAAGTGTGTTATCCAAAATCGGGTTTAATAACGCCTTTCCAGCTACCGCGACTACCGCTTATAATACTCTGCTGTTCACGAAAGGCCTGCTGCTGGCAGCTACAGCCGGAATGCAGCACCAAATACTAGCCAGTAGCGACACGGCCCTGACCCAGCGGTTTGCGCGGTGGCAGGCGGCCAAACGCCAATTGGCTACGGCCCGCTCCTTATCCCTGACGGAGCAGAAAACCCATTTGCTAGACCTTGCCCAGCTTGCTGAAAAGGCGAATCAAATGGAAAAAGAGCTTGCTGCCAAATCAGCAACATTTGAAAAGGGCACTAGCTTGCCCATTGCCACTTGTCAGCAGGTACAACGTACTCTAAAGCCAGGGGAGGCGGCAATTGAGATGGTCCGGTATCGTTGGTTTCGCAATACATTCACGGATACCATCTACTACTCGGCCTATGTACTAACACCGCGTAGTAAGACCCCACAGCTGGTAGTGCTGAGGAATGCTAATGAGCTGGAAGGACGGTACCTGCCAGCCTACCGGCATCTCACGCACTCTGCTACAGGAACTCGCGGTGCAATTGACGCTAACGCCGCTACGGCCAACCTGGCTGACCCTAAAGTTTTGTACCAGGCCTTCTGGCAGCCTATTTCGCGGGCTCTCCCGCCTGGAACCAAGAGGGTCTATCTGTCGGCCGATGGGGTATATCAGCAGATCAACCTAAACACGCTGCAAAACCCTGCGACGGGCAAGTTTCTGCTCGAGGAACTAGACGTGCGCTTAGTGGGCAGCACACGTGAACTAGCGCGTAAGCCAGCGACTGGAAGCCACCCCGTCAATGAAGGTGTGCTAGTCGGAAACCCAGCCTATCGGCTTAGCACAGCAATGGAGCCCATGGCCCGCGCCTCGGCGAGCCCACGCGGCTCGTATAACTACAGGGAGAGTTTCCTAAAGGCCGGTGAGATACCACCGTTGCCAGGCACCGCCGACGAGATAGAGGAATTAGACCGTTTGTTTGCAGCGGCCAACGTGCCTCGCCGCCGGTACACCCAGGCTGCTGCTACAGAAGAGGCCATCCGCGACCTGCATCGCCCACGCGTTCTTCACATTGCCACCCACGGTTTCTTTGTGCCAGAGAGCAGGACCGTATCTGCTCAAAACGGAAAGAAGTTAACCGAAGCCCAGACTTCGGCAGCGATTGACCCAATGCTCCGCTCAGGGTTACTCTTGGCCGGGGTGACCAACTTTCGGGACGCTAAAGTAAAGCCTGCCACCGAGGACGGAATTCTGACAGCATACGAAGCTTCACTGCTGGACATGCAGGACACGGAGTTAGTAGTACTCTCCGCATGCGAGACCGGACTGGGAGAAGTGCTGAATGGGGAAGGGGTCTACGGCTTGCAGCGTGGCTTCACGGTAGCCGGAGCCAAGAGCATTATGATGAGTTTGTGGCGGGTTGACGATCTTGTCACCAAACAGTTGATGGCGGCCTTTTACAAGAACTGGCTAAGCGGACAAACCAAACGGGCCGCTCTGAAGGCGGCCCAGCTACAAATCAAAGCCCAACACCCGGAACCCTATTACTGGGGTGCCTTTGTGTTAGTGGGCGAGTGAGCAGCAAGTAGCGCCCTAACGGCATAGTTACGCAAAAGCAATTGTAGATTTTGTTGATATTTGCTGTTCTGCCCGCTTTGCTTTTTGCTATTTTATTCAGCAATGAAACACTTGCTTATTCTTCTTGCTAGCCTGACCTTCTTGAGCCATTTGGCGGCCTTAACCCAGGCACAGAATGCAGTCGCACCAACCAAGCACGCGCTTATCATAGCCGTAGGGGCGTATCCCGATGGTTCTGGCTGGTCGCCCATCAACTCGGTCAATGATGTGTCTCTGATCAAGACGGCCTTACAGCGCCAGGGTTTTCAAGAGGCTAATATTCAGGTGTTAACGGACGCTGCGGCAACCAAATCCGGTATTGTGGCGGCCTTGTCGGGCCTGAGCGCACGCGTCAAGGCTAATGACGTAATCGTGTTTCATTATTCCGGCCATGGGCAGCAGATTGCGGATGACAATGGTGATGAAACAGATGGTTATGATGAAGCGCTTGTTCCGTATAATGCCGCTATCCGGTTTGAGCCAGGCAAGTACGAGGGCCAGCACCATCTGAGGGATGACGAGCTCGGCAATTTATTAGGAGCACTTCGCCAGAAAGCCGGTCCCAAAGGTGAGGTGCTGGCCGTGCTCGACGCTTGTCATTCCGGGACCGGGACCCGGGGCCTTGCCCGACACCGCGGAACCCAGCAAGTATTTGCCCCGCCTGGATACAAAGCCCCATCGGTTACCGCCCAGACCTGTGTGGAGGGTTGCACCTTTGGTGTGAGTGAGGGAAGTGTGGCAAGCGCGCAGGCCCCGCTGGTATGCTTTTTTGGGGCAGGCCCCAGCCAGCTAAATTTTGAGACTACGGATACCCACGGTAATTGTGTGGGCTCTCTTTCCTTAGCCTTTTCAAACGCTCTAAGCACGGCCGCGACGGCACCTACATACGAGAGCTTATTTGACCGTATTAAATCTGAAATGGCAGCTACTGCTCCCACTCAGTCACCACAGGTAGAAGGTACAACCAATGGCCGGGTGTTTCAAGGCCGGACAGTTACCCTTCCCGCTCACTATAAGCCCTTAAGCTGGATCAGTGACCGGGAACTGACGATTAATGGAGGCTCCCTGCAGGGGCTCTGCGAAAATACGACAGTAGCCCTTTACCCGCCCGATACGGAAGTCGGAAGTGCTACTCATCCCTTGGCGACCGGCCGAATTACTAGCACCCTCTTAGGCTCAGCAACTATCCAATTAAATCAGCCATTAACCGGGAACGCGAGGCAAGCCTGGGTGCTCGTTACTTCACGGCATTTCAGGCGTTCAGCAGTCAGCCTCCGCCTGAATGTGGCTGATGCGTCCCTTAAGTCACACCTGCGGGATTCTCTGCAACGCCGCCCGTTTATAAAGCCCGTAGACAGCGGGCCAGTGGACTTGCTGGTGGAGCAGCAAGCCGGAAAACCCCCGCGCCTGATAACTTCCCACGACCAGGTAATCGACCTCCCCGAGGCTAGTTTTGTAAACCAGGGTGCTACGGTACAGGCTCTGTTGAATGCCGCTGCATCCGTGTCTCAGACCAAGTATATTCGTCAGTTAACGGCCCAGGCACCTGGTTTAGAAGTAGTACTGGAATTGGTGCCGATTACGGTCAAGAAAGAGGGAAATGTCGTGCGGGTTGACCAACGGCTGCTTCCCGCAGTGAAAAGCAACGGGAGTGGAGGAACAGTCTATTACGCTGGTGACTATATGCAACTAAAAGTCACAAACGAGGGGCGCAAGAAGGCGTACTTCACTATTCTCGACATCCAGCCGGACAATCAGATGACGGTGCTAATTCCGTCGGGCGCGTTGCCCGCTGCAGACTACCTGGTAGAGCCGGGGAAAAGTATTCTTCTTCCGAACATTTTACGCATTGGTCAGCCCTATGGACAGGAAATGTTCAAGATCATTGCTTCAGCGGAGCCTATGGATCTGCGGCCGCTGGTCAATGGTCATGGTCAGGTACAGAGTCGGGGGAGCGATGTACCCACTAATCCTTTTGCTGCCCTGCTGCGGGAAAGTTACCAACGCACGGGTTCGCGCGGGGCAACATCCGTCGGCCTGCCTCCCGAATCGGTGAGTATCTCCGAGCAGGTATTTCAGATAGCCAAGCCCTGACATGCTGCCAGACTCTCCTTTGCCTAACTCGCCAAAAAGGCTGCCATTCGAAGCATTGCTAGCTACGAGCTTGCTCTTCCTGCTGCTAAGCATCCTGTCCCGCTTGCCTTTTAGCTTTGAAGCCTTTGATCCGATCAAAGAGGTGCTCAAGGACTTTAGCTACACGGACGTGTACTACGCTAAAATCAACCAGAGTACTTCTGTAGACACTAGTATCGTACTGATTAACATCGGAGCTGCCAACCGGGCCGAACTGGCGGCACTAATAGCGTTAACCGGGCAAGCCAACCCCCGGGTTATTGCGCTTGATGCTTACTTTCCTGACCGGCAGGACGCGGGCTCAGCTCAGCTCGCCGCCGCGCTACAGGACAATAAGCACCGCCTGGTCACGGGAACCTACCTGTATGAGCCAGTTGCTGGCACAGCGCGGCTAGTAGAATCCACCACGGGTCTTGCCCCGGGCAAAACAGGCTATCTGAATTTCGTCGGGGACGACTCGCTGAACGCCACGATTCGTTATTTCAGACCTTTTTATACCCTTGGGGCAACTACCTATAACAGCTGGAGTGCAGCCGTGGTAGAGTTGGCAGACCCGGTCGCCTATGAAGCGTTGCAACGCCGGGATGAAAGCGAAGAGATTATCAACTATAGGGGAAACATCAATCGGTTTGTACACTTCGAAGGTGCCCAGATTCTGTCTGGCAAGGTTTCGCCGGCTGCCCTACGAGATAAAATAGTTATTCTCGGCTTTCTGGGCGTCCATATCGGCAACAGTTCAAGTCTGGAAGACCTTCATTTTACACCCTTAAATCCGAAACAGCTTGGTCGTAGCAAGCCGGACATGTATGGGCCCGTTATTCAGGCCAACATTGTGTCGATGATGTTACATAAAGACTACATTAACAATGCTCCGGTCTGGATGGAATTGCTGCTGGCTTTCGTACTCTGCTACCTGCATATGCTGCTGTTCATGTACCTGGCAGTTAACCACCGTCTGTGGGGCTACCCGCTGATCAAACTGGTGCAGTTTGTTTCCGGCATCCTGGTCGTGTACGGTATGATTCAGCTCTATGCTAGTGCTAACATCAGTATAAACACGACAGTAGCAGTGCTCACTATAGTGCTTGCTGCAGACATACTTGATCTATACGGCTCTATCGTCACGTGGCTCCATAAAAAGTGGGGTATTTCCAGCTATGTAGTCTCTGCAAACTAACATTCAGATGCTATGAAGTCAGCTTTACTGTCTATCGTGCTGTGCTTGTTCCTTGGTCATGCCGGTTTTGCGCAGCTTTACACGTACCACGTAAGTGGGGAGGCGTTCTTAAAGAATAAGGCAACGCTGG
This sequence comes from Hymenobacter translucens, assembly GCF_020685205.1. Taxonomy (GTDB): domain Bacteria; phylum Bacteroidota; class Bacteroidia; order Cytophagales; family Hymenobacteraceae; genus Hymenobacter; species Hymenobacter translucens. Next base: position 240,755 of record NZ_JAJERB010000008.1, on the reverse strand, counting down.
TGCCTCTGCAGCCCCGTACTGCTGTGCAGCAAGGGCAGGCCCTGGTGCTTAGGCCTGGCGCACAGGTAATCCTACTCGACAAACAAGGGCGTAATATCTCCTATGCCAAGCCTGGCGTAGCATCATATGCTGTTCTGCAGAAGGCATTTGAAACCAGCAGCATGAGTACGGGCCGGGCCTACCTGGCGTACGTATGGAACAGCATGCATGAGCAAAGCAGTGCTCCTCCTAAGCTTGGGAATACCCCGTTAGGCGGTGTGGCCCGGGGGGATTCGCCTCCCCAGCTGGCGCCTGTGGACTCGGCTGTGTTGGAGCAACCCTTGATACTCTTCGAATGGCAGGAAACTGCTGGCCGCTCCCCGGTCTGGTTTACGTTAACCGATGCCGCCGGAGATCCACTGGTGCAGTTGCGTACCGCTTCCCCACGACTTGAGCTCCAGACTGCCGCAATAGGTTTGAGTCGGAATACAATTTACTATTGGACGGTGTCTGCCACGGCCGAAAGCGCAGCCAATACGCCGCGTCGCGCTTTCTTGATTGCCAATACGGAGAGCTTGCGTCAGGCGGCACAGGAGCTGGTAGGCTTACCGCAGGTTCCGGAAGCGCAGCGGTGGGCGCGGCGCTTTCGTACGCACTGGTTTTTCATCCACGCTAAACGGTAGGAATTCAGATAGGACGCGGTAAATTAAGGTGTTGACGATGGGGAAATGGCGTGGGCGCGGAGTTGGATCTGTGCCAGTTTACCATACTTCCCAATCCACAGCCAACGGCTCGTTACGGGTGGTAGGCACTTGCATGCCTGCCGTGAGGTTGCTTACGCGCTGAATGACATACCGCTTGAGGCCCGACACGGACGCAGTGGGATTAGCGCGCATATACTCAAGCACAGAGTAGCTGAATACACCATTGCGGAGGTGGCCCTGCTCCAAAGCAAATTGCATACCTCCGGCAGCCGAGATGGTAGTGATGCCGGTACTGCGTCCAACGTTAACGAATAGCTGCCGCATCAGCTCAAAGCTATTCTCCATACCTACGCGTTTATTACCCGCCTCCACATTCGCTTCTATGGCACCACGGGCACCACTCACACCTACAGCTGCCAGCTGAGGAGCAGCACGCTGTAGCTTAGTCAGCTCCTCCCGGTCAATTTCTCCGCTGTGGCAGGCATCCAGCAGCATCAGCTTCTTACGGGCCGGAGCCTGTTCCAGCACCTGCTCTAGCTCGTCATACGCAAGGCCTCCCGTCTCCGGATTAGCAAAGCTCACGGCATAAGTAGAAAGATAGTAGTCGTAGCTTTTGCTGAAAAGGCCGTGGCCCGAGTAAGCCAGAATTACCTTGTCGTGAATGGAAGAGGCACTAAGCTTCTTTTTTAGCGCCTGCACGTTGGCCAGCGTCACCTGTGAGTCGAATAGGGTGTCCACCACCAAGCGGCTGCCATATTTCTCCTGTAGCGCCCTGGCTAAGTCCCGAATGTCTTTCACGCACCACGTCAGGCTGTGGCCGGGCTCAGCAAATTCGTTGAGGCCGATGCCGGCGAAGTAAACTTTCTCTTCGGGTGGAGTGCCGGACGGGGTGAAGCGCACCTGTAGCGGCTGACGGTAGCTTTCGGCGCCCGCGTCATTTACCACAGTATATACCAGCTGGTTTACGCCCACTGACAGGTTGACGGTAATAGTCGTATCGAGCTTGTGGGTACGGGCGCGACGCAGACTGATGCCCTGAGTTCCAAACATCGGAACTTCGTTGACCCAGACGTTAAAACGATCCAGTAATACGACCGAGTCGCGGGCGCTCAGCTCCAGGCGCAGAGTAGGCTGGGTTTGCTCGTAGGGTAAGGCAGCCTGATTTCGGATATTGGCCAGCGGTACATTGTAGCCGGCCTGAAACTGCGTGGTGTCCAGCCCCAGCTTGCGGATTCGCTTCTGATAGGCCCGCCGATAAGCCCCGAGCAAAACAGAGTCAGTGCTGCCCATGGCGGCCAGTACCTTATCGGGCCGGTTATACTTTACGTCGAGCTGCTCGAAGGATATGGGCTTAAGGTCAGGAGTTACGTAGTGCAGTAGTCGGGCCGCGCCAGTCGAGGATTTGTAATAACCCCCGGCCACTATATTAATGTAATCTGCTGCTCCGAGCGGCAAGAGGGTATTGACCAGGGCTCCGGTTTTCCCGTTCCAGACTTTAACCGTATGGTCCTCGGAGGCAGTAATTAAAGTGCCAGCCGTTAAGCCAAATTGAGCAGCCAGAATACGGCCTTTGTGGCCTGTAAAGGACTGCCGGATAGCACCCGTGTTGGTGTCCCACAGGATAATTCCTCCACCCCAGTTACCCCCAAGCAATTCATGGGTTGTATCATTATAAGTTAAGCTGCTGAGGTGGGATTGGGTATTCTGAATTATAAGGAGCCGCTTGCCGGAAGCCAGATCCCACTTCTCAATACCGGCGTTTGAACCGCCAGTTGTAAACAGCAGCTTCCCATCCTTGCTGATAATGGTTGTTTCAGCATCGGTCCCTTTTGTTGGCAGCAGATGCAGTTTCTGACCCGTATGGCCATCCGACACTCGCACTCTGTCTCCCTCCACAGGTAGCGTCACAATAAATCGGCCGTTAGCAGAAAACTGGGCAGCCTCCACACCTCCCTTATGGCCAGAAAGGGTGGTCAATAGAACACGCTTTTCCAGGTCCCATAAGCGGGCCACGCTATCCCCCTTCGCTTTCGGGTACATGAACTGGTCAGCGGCATGGCCGTTAGGCCATGTTAGCAGTCGTTTGCGGTCGGGGCTGACGGCATAGGAGAGGGGACCTGTATGGCCTTTCAGGGTCATTACCAGGCCGCCTGTCTTGGCGTCCCAAATCCTGGGAGTGCCTTTAGGTTGGATTGTGATAAAGCAAAGACTGGTACCAATAAAGCCGGGGGCTTTGATCCCAAAAACTTTGGGGAGCCGACCTGCTATTTTTCCGGTTGCTAAATTCCAGCTAATAGTACCGTCCATGGCGTCGGATGTAACGGCATAAGTACTATTGGCACTGATAAATACCTCCGATATACCGCTTCCTCCCTGGCTGTCAATCATGGCAAAAAGCTGAGTGCCGGTCTCCACGTCCCAGACACGAATAAATACCCGGCCAAGGCGTTTGTCAATCGTTACCAGCTTCTTTTCATCGGGCGTAAATACTCCACTGCCAATTCCACTCGCTGAGCTTTTATCAAGCACCGCCTGCACCGTGCCCTTTTGCGTGTCCCAGATTTCAGTGGTGCCTCCTTCCTTTGCTATTTTCAGTGCCTTATGGTAGGAGGGACTGTAAATTATGATATCCGCGTCGGGGGCAGCCAGCATCGCTTGCGCCTGCAGCTCCCCGGTTCCAGGGTTCCATAACCGCTCCGACCCAGGCGTCTGATTGCTGGTAATAAGCTGCTTGCGGTCCGGGCTGAACGCTATCTTTTCGACGGCGTGGCTGTAGCCCCGCATCTCGACCTCGGGCTGACGCCTGTCGAGGTCCCAAACCTGCAAGTTAAATCCGGTGGTGAAAACTGCCTTTTTACCGTTGGGGCTTAGCACCACGTTGTCAATATCGGCATCATTGGTAAACTCGCCTAGCAGTTTTCCTGTCTGTAAGTCCCATAGCTTGGGCTTCTTGTACGACTCAGTTACCACAAGGCGGCTGCCATCGGAGGTGCAGGCAACTGACTTGGACCCATAGTCATGCCCCTTCAGAACATGGAGCTTCTGGCCGGTCGTCGCATCCCAGATCAGAATTTCCGGTTTCCCACCCCCTGCTACCACATAGCGGCCATCAGGGCTGAACTCGGCGAAGTTGGCCGCCTCGGTGCCGCTCCACACGGTGGCAAGCAGACGCCCTGAAGGAAATTGCCACAGCTTAACAGGCTCGGAATCGTAAGAATGTGAGGCTACGGAGAGAAGTGCGTCTCCCCGCCTATTGAACGCCAATGACGCGTACTTTCCACCCAGATCCATCTCCGTAAGCAGGGCCCCGGAGCTGGCATCCCGCACCTGAGCTTTTTGGGAGCTCATCGTCACAATCCGGGTTCCATCGGGACTGAAAAGCGCATCATCGATCCCGCTTTCTGTCGATTGTCCCCCGGGAAGGGGCAACTCCCGAATTAGTTGGCCAGTCGTAGCATCCCACACTTCTACACTGGAGGAGCCGGACGTGATGATGCGCAACCCATCGGGGCTGTAGCGGGCGTGCGATAAGCCGTTGTTGGCAGTTAGTGTTTGCTCTTCCCGCCCAGTGGCCGCATTCCAGATTTTAACCTCACCACGTGAGTCAGCCGTCAGCAGGTGCCTGCTGTCGGGGCTGAACTCAGCTTGCCATACCCAGTTCTGGTGTATCAAGGTGGCAATCAGATTGCCATCCGCATCCCACAACGGAACCTCTTTTGGCTGTACGAGGTGCGTTCTTCTTTTCTCTGTCAGTCGTGTTCCATCGGGACTAAAGACTACACCTTCTCCACGACTTATTGTTCGCGATGTGCGTTGTAACTCAGCTAGTCGCCGGCCGGTGGCTAAATCCCAGATGATTGTCAGCTTGCCGCCCACGGTTACCAGGCGCCTGCCATCAGGGCTGAATTTCGAATGCAGCACCTTGGCGGTGTGGCCGATAGGAACCATAAGTTTCGGCTCCTGCTGAGCGTATGCGGCACCTGGCAATAGTACCATCAACAGGCCTGCCAGCACCGGAAGTAGCGGGCTGAGCGTATTCTCTGACCTTTTAAGCATAGAATAAACAAGCGTCATTGGCTGCTCGACGGAGAATCTATAGTAGGCTGAAACAGACAAAGATAATACAAGTGGGTAGTCAGTAGTAGCCGGTGCAGGGAAGAAGAAGCTGGAAGGTCTACTGCGTAAGCAGGTAAACTAGGTGAGCCCCGACCGGGCCGTTCTACCCGGACTTATCGACCTGGATAGTGCGGCAGGTGGTCCTGGTCAAATTGAACTCAAACTATAAAAGCAGTTATCTGAAAGGCAACGGCACCGAATAAAAACGCCAGGCGCTTCTGTAGCCCGGAAATTGAGGTGACCTTTGACGTCCCAATTTTCAGGAGCAGCACATGATCAACGCCACGGAACAAGAGGAAAGAGAATACCTGGAAGAAATCAAGGAGCAGCTGGCCTTGGCAATCAAGCGGGTGGATGACGCCGTAAAGCAGTTTTCCGACGAGCTCCGGCAGAAGAAGGAGTACGTTCACGAGCACCAGTCGGGCATGGACGAGGCCGATATGGTTGCCGCCGGTCAGTCCATCAACCGCATGGCCTTCACGGGCGAGGCGGCCGTGGCCCGGAAACGCAAGCTTTTCAAGCTGGGCCAGTCCCCGTACTTCGGGCGTATCGATTTCGCCGCCCCGGACAAGGCCGTGACGCCGGTTTACATCGGCGTGTATTCCTTTCTGGACGAGCGGCAGCGCCAGAACGTGATTTACGACTGGCGGGCCCCCATTTCCTCGCTGTTCTACGACTTCGAGCTGGGGGAAGCCTCCTACACCACGCCTTCCGGAATGGTTCGGGGCACCATCGAGCTAAAGCGGCAGTACAAAATCCGGGACGGCCGCATGGAGTTCATGATCGAGAACGACGTCAATATTCACGACGACGTGCTGCAGCGCGAGCTGGCCAAGTCCTCCGACGACAAGATGAAGAACATCGTCGCGACCATTCAGCGCGACCAGAACGCGGTCATTCGCAATGAGGAGGCTTCGGTAATGGTCATTCAGGGCGTGGCCGGCTCGGGGAAAACGTCCATTGCCCTGCACCGGATTGCGTTTCTGCTGTACCGGTTCCGGGAAACCATTGCCGCCAAGGACGTACTCATCATCTCGCCCAACAAGGTCTTTGCCGACTATATCTCCAACGTGCTGCCCGAGTTGGGCGAGGAACACATTCCGGAGCTGGGCATGGAAGAGCTGGCGGCCGATCTGCTCGAGAACCGCTACAAGTTTCAAACCTTCTTCGAGCAGGTAACGGCCCTGCTGGAGGCGCACGAACCGGCTTTTATCGAGCGGATCCGGTTTAAATCGTCGTTTGACTTTTTGAGCAGGCTAAACCAGTACCTGGTCCATATCGAGAACCATTATTTCACCTTTACCGAGCTGCGGGTCGGTAGAACCGTTGTCCCCGTCTCCTTTCTGCAAGCCAAGTTCAAGACCTACCATCGGGTTCCGCTGTTAAAGCGCTTTCCGCTGGTGGCCAACGATGTTAGGGCGTATGTGCGCGATGCGGCGGGCCGCAAGCTCACCGGGGAGGAGAAAGGCACGATCGGGGAGGCTATTCCGCGTATGTTCCGGCTGCACAACGTGGTGGACCTTTACCGGGACTTTTACCGCTGGATCGGGGAGCCCGGCCTGCTTAGGCTCGACCATCGCATGACGCTGGAATACGCGGATGTATTTCCCCTGATTTACCTGCGGATCCGGCTGGAGGGCATTACTGCCTATGAGCACGTCCGGCACCTGCTGGTAGACGAGATGCAGGATTACACCCCGGTGCAGTACGCCGTGCTGTCGCGCCTGTTTCTGTGCCGAAAAACCATTCTGGGCGATGTCAGCCAGACGGTGAATCCCTACAGCGCTTCTTCGGCCGAAACCATTGAGCGGGTCTTTCCGCAGGCCGACGTGGTCCGCCTTTATCGAAGCTACCGCTCGACTATTGAGATTACGGCTTTCGCGCAACGAATCGCTCCCAATCCTGACATCATTCCACTGGAAAGGCACGGCCCGGAACCCGTCGTGGCGGGTTTCAACACCACCGGCGAGGAGCTGGAGGCAATCCGGCAATTGGTGGTAGCCTTCCACAGCTCGGCCCATCAATCCCTGGGAATCATCTGCAAAACGCTCCGGCAGGCCGAGCAGGTGTACCAGGCGCTGGAAGCACCGGGCGTGCATCTGCTCACGCAGGACTCCACGACCTTTAAAGAAGGAGTTATCGTCACGACGGCCCACCTGGCGAAGGGGCTGGAGTTTGATGTGGTTATTGTTCCCTTCGCCTCGGCCCGTAATTACAAAACCGACGTTGATAAGAGCATGCTGTACGTTGCCTGCACCCGGGCCATGCACCAGCTCACGCTCACCTGCTCAGGCGCCCTGACCGTGTTTCTGAGCAGGTAAAAAGGGTGGGACAACCCCATTGATTTTTAAGTAAAGTAGTAATGCTGACTGCCGGTAACAGGACTGAATCGGCTTTTAATCCAGTGTGCTGAGCTCCGGAGACCGGATCTGTGCGTCGAATTGATTGGAAAAAATATTCCCCAGCGCCTGCCAAGCGCCGGCCTCGGCACGGTAGCGGAATTCAAGCAAATAATTCCCGGGAGCGGGCCGTAATTAAATCATTGGAGCCCGGAAAAACGGCAGCACGCGGTATTTGCAATGGGTATTTGAAAAATAAAAAACCCCAAAAGCAAAACATTGTATTTATTTGCCGTAGTAAGGAAATCTACTCCTCACTTTACTAATCTGCCTAATGCTTGATTTCACAGAATTCCAAAAGGTCGTTGAGACGGCGCAGCAAAGCGAAGCCGTTAAAATGGACCTTAAGCGCGCCCTGAAAAAAGTAGGCAGCGCAATCGAAGCCCTGTCGGTAGCCGTAAACGACATGCAGTCGATGCTGGCTGACGACTATGTAGCTGAGCGTAAGCCCCGTAAGGCCCGTGCGAAAGCCGAGTCGAATGCTAACGGCGAAGCCAAGCGCCGGGGCCGTCCCAAGCGCCAGCCCGCTGCTGAATAAACGCGGGAGCACCAAAAAAAGGCCGACGGTTCGCGAGAATCGTCGGCCTTTTTTATTTAGTGCAATGAAGCGAATGATTTTACGCCGGGAACGGCAACGATAATTCGACCTCCCTCACTCATTTTTTAAAGCCTGGTTTGAAGGTGCAGCTTTCAGTGAAACGACTTGATTTCAGGAATTTACTGTGCTGTTAGGCAAGCCCGTGTCCAAAATATGCCGCCGATCCGGTATGCGGGGCCACCGGTCAACGTTTGACCGGGCACCGGATTTATTCTGCCGCTCAATGGCCGCACTCGCCCGGGCGTCCGTACTTTGGCATTTCCAACCGGTGTGTTAACGCGGCTTCGGTTTAAAAGCAGGCGCCTGGCTTACGTGAGGTGCACGCTGCGTTTATTTCTCCGGTCGGCCGCTGAATACAATTTGAAGAATGTCTGCATGATGCCCAGTTCTCTCCAGCTCCGCACCGTGGACGTGACGCGGTACGTGAAACCTCTGCGCGAGGGCGGCTCGTTGCCCGCCATTGTGGAGGCCGACGACGGCTTTCTCTACGTGGTCAAGTTCCGGGGCGCCGGGCAGGGCGTCAAGGCCCTGATTGCCGAACTCATTGCCGGGGAGCTGGCCCGGGCCCTCGGCCTGCGGGTACCCGAACTCGTGTTCATGACCCTCGACGAGGCCTTTGGCCGCACCGAGCCCGACGAGGAAATCCAGGACCTGCTGCGGGCCAGTGAGGGCCTCAACCTCGCACTGCACTACCTGTCGGGCGCCATCACCTTCGATGCGCTGGTAACGACCGTGGACAGCCGCCTGGCCTCGCAGATCGTGTGGCTCGACTGCCTGATTACCAACGTGGACCGCACCGCGCGCAACACCAACATGCTGATGTGGCACAAGGAGCTCTGGCTGATTGACCACGGCGCGGCCTTTTACTTTCATCATTCCTGGACCAACGTGGACGAGCAGGCCCGGCGCCCGTTTGCCCAGGTAAAAGACCACGTGCTGCTGCCCCAGGCTGCTGAGCTGGAAGAAGTTGGCGCTGAGGCCCGCGCGCTGCTTTCGCCGGAGCTGTTCCGCGCCATCGTGGAGCTGGTGCCCGACGAGTGGCTGACCTACGATGCCCCGTTTGAAACTGCCGCGGAGCACCGGCAGGCCTACGTCGACTTTCTGACGGCTCGCCTGGCCGCCTCCGAACTATTTGTCAAGCACGCGCAGGATGCCAGAAAAGCACTTATTTGAGTATGCCGTCATCCGGGTGATGCCCCGGGTAGAGCGGGAGGAGTTTCTCAACGTGGGCGTTATCGTGTACTGCGCCTCCCAGGGTTTTCTGCAGACCCGGTTTGCGCTGAACGAGGAGCGGCTCCGGGTGTTTGCCGGGGAGCTGGATATGGCCGAGCTGCAGGAGCGGCTCAGGGCCTTCGAGCGAATCTGCGCCGGGCGCCGGGAAGGCGGTACCATCGGGCAGCTGCCCCTGGCGTCGCGGTTCCGCTGGCTGACGGCCACGCGCAGCACGGTGGTACAGACCTCACCCGTACACCCCGGCCGGTGCGAGGATGCCCTGGCCACACTGGAGTGCCTGCACGCGGCACTGGTGCTGTAGCACGGGCGGTAGAACCCGCTCCCGCAAGCCAGGCGTGCCTACCTTTGCCCGATGCACACCCTTGACCAACTGCGCAGCGGAGAGCTGGCCGGCATAACCCGACTCGACCTTTCCTGCGGCCTGACGGAGTTTCCCGCCGAGATTTTCAGCCTGGCCGATACGCTGGAGGTGCTGAATCTGTCGGGCAATGCCCTGTCGGCCCTCCCCGCCGACCTGCCCCGGCTACGGAAGCTGCGCGTGCTGTTCTGCTCCGACAACCGGTTTACTACCGTGCCCGAGGTTTTGGGCCGGTGCCCCGAGCTGAGCATGGTGGGCTTCAAGGCCAATCGGATTCATACCCTGCCCGCCGTGGCCCTGCCCCCGAAGCTGCGCTGGCTGATCCTGACCGACAACGAGCTGGCGGCGGTGCCGGCGGAAATAGGCCGCTGCACTCACCTGCAGAAGCTGATGCTGGCCGGCAACCGGCTGGCCGCTCTTCCCGACACCATGGCCGGCTGTACCGCGCTGGAGCTGCTGCGCATTGCCGCCAACCAGCTTACGACGCTGCCAGAGTGGCTGCTGCAGATGCCCCGGCTTAGCTGGCTGGCCTACGCCGGCAACCCGTTCTGCGACGAGTTTGAGGCAGCTGCTGTAGCCCGCAACCCCATCCGCGTTATCGACTGGCGGGAGCTGACGATAGGAAAGCAGCTGGGCGAAGGGGCTTCGGGCGTGATCTGCCAAGCCCGGTGGGAGCAGGGCGGGGCGGCCCGGAACGTGGCGGTAAAGCTGTTCAAGGGCGCCGTAACGAGCGACGGACTTCCCCGCAGCGAAATGGCCGCCTGCATCAGCGCGGGCCTGCATCCCAACCTTATTGCCGTGGATGGCCGCATCAGCGGGCACCCGGCCGGGGCCGAAGGGTTGGTTTTGGAGCTGATTGACCCGGGGTTTGGCAACTTGGCCGGTCCGCCCAGCCTGGCTTCCTGCACCCGCGACGTATATGCGCCCGAAACGAGCTTTACCCTGGCGGCGGCTCTGCGCCTGGCCCAGGGCATTGCCAGCGCAGCGGCCCATTTGCACGCCCACGGCATCCTGCACGGCGACCTGTACGCCCACAACATCCTCAACCAGCCTGACGGCAACAGCCTGCTCGGCGACTTCGGGGCCGCCTGCTTTTTCGATCCGGCTGATACCCGCGCTGCGCAGGCGTTGCAGCAGCTGGAAGCCCGGGCGTTCGGCTGTCTGCTAGAGGAGCTGCTGGATCACTGTCAGCCCCCGGCGGAGGCTGCCGGCACGGTGCAAATCCTGCGGCAGCTGCAGGGGCGGTGCCTGCAGGTGGACGTCGCCGCCCGGCCTTTGCTGGCCGATATCGAGCAGAAGCTGGCCGCGCTGACGCAAAAAGTAGCTAGCTAAACAAAGCCAGCAGCTCCTGCCGGGTCAGGGACTTGACCAGGGTCGCGTCGGTGCGGATAAGGTCCTGGGCCAGCTCCCGCTTTGCTTCCTGCAGCTCCATGATTTTTTCCTCAATCGTGCCGGGGCAGATCAGGCGCACGGCCACCACTTTCTGAGTTTGCCCGATGCGGTGGGCGCGGTCGATGGCCTGGTTTTCCACGGCCGGGTTCCACCACGGGTCCACCAGGTACACGTAATCGGCGCGGGTGAGGTTGAGACCCGTGCCGCCGGCTTTCAGGCTGATCAGGAATACGCGTACGTCCTCGTCTTCCTGAAACGAAGCCACGGCGGCCTCCCGGTTTTTCGTCTGCCCGGTCACGTAGGCGAAAGGAATTTCGTGGCGCTGCAGCTCGGCCCGGATCAGGTCGAGCATGGCCACGAACTGGGAGAAGATCAGAATTTTGTGCTGGGGTGCCCGGCTGCGGATTTCCTCGACCAGCGCGTCGAGCTTGGCCGACTGCTGGCCGTAGTGCTCCTGGTCGGGAAGCAGGGCGGGGGAGTTGCAGATCTGCCGCAGCTTGGTGAGGCCCTGCAGGATGTGCAGGCTTTCCTTGCGGGGAGAGTCCTCGTGAATGCCCATGAGCCGGTCGCGGTAGTCTTTCTTGCAGGCCTCGTACAGCCGGCGCTGCTCCTCGCCCATTTCGCAGTACAGCACCATCTCGGTTTTGTCGGGCAGCTCCCGGGCTACCTGGCCCTTGGTGCGGCGCAAGACGAACGGACTGATCTTGCGCTGCAACGCCCGGGCGTGCTTTTCATCCTTGAACTTGTCGATGGGACTGGCATACAGGTTCTGGAAGTGCTGGCGGGAGCCCAGCAAACCCGGGCAGGCAAAAGACAGCTGCCCGTACAGGTCGAAGGTGTTGTTTTCCACCGGCGTGCCCGTCAGCACCAGCCGGTTGCGGGCCCGGAGCAGGCAGGCCGCCTTGTAGCGCTGAGAGGCCGGGTTTTTGATGGCCTGGCTTTCGTCCAGCACCACGTAGTTGAACGCGTACTGCCGCAGCTCCCGGATGTCGGACACGACCGTGTTGTAGGTAGTCAGCACGATATCGGCGGCGTCGAACTGGGCTGTATCCGGGCGGCGGCCCGGGCCGTGCAGCAGCTGAATCCGCAGGGAAGGCGCGAATTTCTTGACCTCAGCCTGCCAGTTGAACAGCAGGGACGTGGGCACGACCACAAGGTTGGTAGCGGCCGGATTCCGGGCCTGCTGAAGCAATAGAAACGCTAAGACCTGCACGGTTTTGCCCAGGCCCATGTCGTCGGCAAGGCAGCCGCCAAAACCCAGCGTGTCAAGAAAGTTCAGCCAGTTCAGCCCTTCCCGCTGGTAGTCGCGCAGGGTGGTTTGCAGGTTTTCGGGCACGGCTACCGGCCCGATGCCGCCAAAGCCGGCCACGGCCGCCCGGTAGGTAGCCAGCTGCCGGTGGGCATCAGCCGCCAGCGCCTCGGGGTCGTAGAGCTCCTCGATGGCGGAAAAGTTGATGCTGGGCGTGCGGATGGTCTCTTCCACGACCTCTCCGGCGGCAAAGTAGCGGGCAAACCGGTCGAGCCACTCCCGGGGCAGAATCCCGCGGGTGCCGTCGTCGAGCCGCACGTACCGGCTTTGGTTGCGGACGGCCTGGTGAAGCTGGCGCAGCGACGCCTGCTGACGGCCAAACTGGACCCGCAGTTGGGTTTCAAACCAGTTCGTTTCCCCCGTAACGCGCACCGTTACCCGGACCCGGTGCGGGTTCAGTGTGTTGCTTTTTAGCTTGTTGAAGCCCAGAATGACAATCTGCTGCTCCTGCCAGTCCTCAAAGGCCGTCAGAAACCAGTCTTCATCCAGAAACTCCGACTTGGGCACGTACAGCGTTTCCTGCCGCAGCTGCTCCCGGAAAGCGGGGTACCGGCGCAACAAAGCCGCCAGAAAGCGCGCTTCAGCGTCCACGTCCCGGTCGAGTACAAAGGTGCGGCCCAGTTCGTCCTGCCCCAGCAGCTGGCGACGCGACAAAATCGATACTTCCCGGGTGCCGTAGCGCATCACCGGCAGCACTTCCACGTGCTGGCCCGCGTCGGTCAGGTAAAGACGTTTTTCCGGGGGCGCGTCGAAGCCGCTGCCGGCACGCTCGGCCGGGGTAGCCGGGCGGACGAAGGAGTAGCTGACGGGCACCCGGTCTTCGAGTCCGGCCAGCACGTCGCGCTGAAACTCGTTGTACTTGCTGCGGTGAATCAGCAGGGTGTTGTTGCGCTTGCGGAAGAAGTCGATGATGCGCCAGACTTCCGGGTCGGGCACCAGGTACAGGGCCCCGCGCAAGGCCACGAAATAGTCGTAGCGCACGGTCAGCGCCGCAAGGTCCACGGGCTGGTCGTGGAACAGCAGCCGGCCCGTCACTTCGTAGAATTCCCCCCTCTGGTGCACCGACAGGCGCAGGTCGGCCGGGGCGGAGCGCAGCTCCAGGGGCGAGAGGGAAGGGCCGGTGAGCTTGTCGGAAACCGTGGCGTTGTGGCGGAAGAAGGGCAGGCCGGCCGGATTCCGCAGAATGGCCTGCAGCGCAGCCAGAGCCGCCGGGGAGCGTGAGTCGTCGTAGTTGTGCTGGAACCGGGCCAGGCCGCTGTAGAACTTTAGCTCCGTGGCATCGTCGGTGGCGCTCAGCACATCCAGCGGGTTGAGCACCGTCACCGGGCTCTTCGCCTTGCCGGTTGCCGTAAGGGCCGCCTCGGCAAGCTGGATGATGAGGTGGCCGTAGTACTTGTGGCGGCTGAAAATGATAATCCGCTGCCCCGGAGCGGGTGGGGCCCCGGCCCGAACGGACAGCAGCTGGCTAATCAGCTCCTGCTTGCTGGCCGCCGTAACCGGGCACAAACCCGCGTCCCGGGGTGTGACCAGCACCGCCGGCCGGGCGTAGGTGAGCTGAAAGTGGGCGTCGAGGTCAGGGGCGTGCTCCAGGCCGTAGTCGCGGGCGGTGGCCAGCAGCAACTCCCGGCGGGCTTTGAGGTCGAAGAACACGCGCAGTTCGGGCCGGCGCAGCAGGTCGAGGAGCACCTGGGCCTGGAACTCGCACAAGCTGGCCCGGGGCGCCCCGCAGGTACAGGATAACTCCAGTCCCGCCGCCGATTGCTCTACCGTTACCGTTGGGGACTCTCCCTGGCTGATAGACCAGGCCGCGCTGGTAAACGTGCCCCGGTCCAGGGTGATGCTTGCGGGTTGAATGGCCGTCAGGGGCCGGGCTTCAGCGACATACTGGGCCGGGCAGTGCCGGGCGACGTCGAGGGCGGTGAGCGTCGGAACGGAAGCCCCGGGCAGCAGGTACGCGTGGGCAGGAGGAAAGCTTTCGGGAAAGGACAAGGTTTCCGGGTGGTTCGACATACGCGGGGCGGGCAGATTGGCAAGGTACCAAAAGCCGGGCATGGCCGAGGGCCGATTTCTGATTAGGAGATGAAACAGTGCGTCGGATAAGCTGCCTGACCAAGCGCAAAAAAGCCCCAGCCGCATCAGCAGCCGGGGCTTTGGAAAGTAACGGGCAGGGTCGGCTAGCTTTTCTTGGCCGGTCCCTTTTTCGGGGTGGGTTTAGCAGGCTTGGCCGACTTGGCGTCCTTTACCGGGAAGCCCCGCTCGCGCATCAGCGCCTCGATGCGCGGGTCGCGGCCCCGGAACGAGCGGTAGGCATCGGCCGGGTCCACGGTGTTGCCTACCGACAGAATCTGCTGCTTGAGGCGCTGGCCCACGGCTTTGTCGTAGGGGCCGCCGGCGTCGGTAAACGCGCCGTAGGCATCCGAGGCCAGCACCACCGACCACAGGTAGCTGTAGTAGCCGGCCGAATAGCCGTCGGACGAGAACACGTGGCCGAACTGGGGCGTGCGGTGGCGCATCACCAGCTCCTCGGGCATGCCGAGCTGAGCCAGGGTTTCGCGCTCAAACTTGTCGGGGTCAATCTTCTGGTCGCCGGCCAAATGAAGCTTCATGTCAATCAGGGCGCTGGCGAGGAACTCGGTGGTTTCGAAGCCCTGGTTGAACGTGGCGGCCTTTTCGATGCGGTCCACGAGGGCCTGGGGAATGGGCTTGCCAGTCTGGTAGTGCAGGGCAAAGCGTTGCAGCACCTGGGGCGTCGAAAGCCAGTTTTCCAGCACCTGCGACGGAAACTCCACGTAGTCGCGCACCACGCTGGTGCCCGACAGGCTCGGATATGTCACGTTCGACGACAGCCCGTGCAGGGCGTGGCCGAACTCGTGGAACAGGGTGGTGGCGTCGGTCCAGGAAATCAGGGTGGGCGCGCCTTCTTTGCCCTTTACGAAGTTGGAGTTGTTCGACACGATGGTCGTCACGTCACCGTCGAGGCGCTCCTGGTTGCGGTAGGCGTTCATCCACGCACCCGAGCGTTTGCCCGGCCGGGCGTAGGGGTCGAAGTACCACAGGCCGATGGGCTTGCCCGAGGTCTTGTCCTTTACTTCCCACACCTTCACGTCGGGGTGGTACACGGGCACGTTGGTGACGGGCGTAAACGAGAAGTTCAGCAGCTCGCCGGCCACCCAGAACATGCCTTCGCGCATCTTGTCGAGCTGCAGGTACTGCTTCACCTCGTTCTGGTCGAGGTCGTAGCGCTCCTTGCGCACCTTTTCGGCGTAGTAGCGGTAGTCCCAGGGCGCGATTTTAAACGTAGCGCCTTCCTTTGTGGCCAGGGCCTGCATGTCGGCTACCTCTTCTTTTACCCGGGCTACGGCCGGCGTCCAGACTTCCTCCATCAGCGCCATGGCTTTCTCGGGGGTCTTGGCCATGGTGTTGTCGAGGCGCAGGTGGGCGTGGGTTTTGTAGCCCAGCAATTTGGCCCGCTCGGCCCGCAGCTGCAGAATCTCGGTAATCAGGGCGTTGTTGTCGTGGGCGCCGCCGTTGTCGCCGCGGTTCACGAACATGCGCCAGGCTTTCTCGCGGAGCTTGCGCTGGTCGGAGTAAGTCAGGAACGGGTCGATGCTCGAGCGGGTGTTGGTGATGACGCCGGCCGCCGCCATCTTCTTGGCCGCAGCGGCATTGGCGGCATCCTCACGCAGCGAGGGGGGCAGGCCGCCCAGGTCGGCGGCTGTTTTCAGCACCAGCACCGAGTCCTGCTCGTCAGCCAGCAGGTTCTGGCTGAAGCGGGTGAACAGCCCGGCCAGCTGCTGGTTGATGGCCGACAGCCGGATTTTGGCTTTGGCATCGAGCCGGGCGCCGGCCCGCACGAAGTTGTTGTAGTACACCCAGGTGAGGCGCTGCTGCTCGGGCGTCAGCTTCTTTTTGTCGGGCGAGTTGTACACGGCCTCGATGCGGCGGAACAGGGCCGCGTTCTGGGTGATCTGGTCGCTGAGGGCGGCCATCTTCGGGGCCATTTCCCGCTCCACGGTCTGCACTTCGGGGTTGTTGAGTGTACCGGTCCAGATGCCGTAGATAGTCTGGACGCGGTCGAGGGCCCGGCCGGTGCGCTCCAGGGCAGCAATAGTGTTTTCGAACGTGGCGGGCTGCCCGTTGGAGGCAATGGCCTGCACTTCGGCCAGGTTCTGGGCCATGGCCGCTTCAAGGGCGGGCTTAAACTGTGCCACCTGCACCTTGTCGAAGGCCGGTACGCCGCCGTAGGGGCCGGTCCAGGGAGCAAGTAAGGGGTTGGCTTCAGCCCGGGCCGCGGTGCCGGCCGGGGTCGTGGGTTGGGCAGAGCTGGAAGAAGGAGTCACGGTAGCGGCAAGGGCAAAAGCCAGCAGCACGGGCGCGAGGCGCCGCTGGCCGGGGAAATTGAGTTGGTCAGCCATAAAAGGAAAAAGGTGGGGCACTGATACCCCGAAAGTAGCTGGTAAAGCCCGGTTTCACGCGTGAGGTTCCCGTCCGCCCCTGCATCTGCCGCCCGCTGTCGTATACTTCGGCATGAGTATCGACCTGGCTACCTTTCTGCGGCATACGCCCGAAGCCGAAAAAACCACCATCTACGTTCAGCTGGACGAAGAAGAAACCGAGGCCTATGACGCCCTGCTGATTGCCCAGACGCCCCGGCAGAAGCTGTTCATCACCCTCGAAGCCCGGCGCCGCTACGTGACGCACACTCTAGTGGACGACGACCCGGGCGAGGTGGAGCTGGACTTCGTGCAGGACTACGCCGAAGTGGAGGCATTGCTTGAGGATGCCGGCCTGTACGGAGCCTACGACGAGGAGCTGGGCATCCTCTACCACAACCTGCTGTACCTGCTGATGAATCCGTAAGGTTTGGTTGTCAGTTGTTAGTTGTCCGTTGTTGGCATCGTTCTGACAACCGACAACTAACAACTGGCCCCCAATTCTGCCTTATGCCCCTGCTTGTTCACCTAGCCGATGCCAACGACGCGGCCCGCATTCTGCGCGGCGGCATTAAAATCGGTAAAGGCAGCCCGGGCGTTTACTTTATGCCCCTCACCCCGGACTTCTACGCCTCTCACCAGTGGCTGCGGGAGCTGCGCCGCGGCGGGGCCCGCTCGTTTGTCGGCATTCAGTTCCGGCTGCCTGACGACGAGGAAGTCTGGTTCGGAAAATACGGCACCCGCCACTGCAAAGGCGCTTTGGGAGCGGCCATCGGGGAGTTTATGCAGCTGGGCGACAAGCTGGGCTACGAGTTTCTGATTGAGCGCCGCATCGAGCCTGGTGAAATCCGGAAGGTGGTGGCCCTGCCCCAGGTAGTGGGCTGGCGCTATTCGCCCGACAGCCACCAGCGGGAAACACTCTGTGCCTGTCCCATGTGCATTTCGCGGGGAGAAATCCGAAGCCGCATCAAGCGGGACAGGCTGGAGCCGCCCGTGCCCGCGCCCCGGTACGCCGAGCTGCTGGACCGGCTCCGGGCCGGCGAAACCGAAAGCGTAGCGGGGGAGCTGCTCGCCCTGATCGGGAGCCGGCCCCAGCGCCACGACCCCCGGGTGCTACAGTTTCTGCTCGACCAGAACAACCGGAACCTGGCG
The DNA here is from genome assembly GCF_020685205.1 of Hymenobacter translucens. Classification (GTDB taxonomy): domain Bacteria; phylum Bacteroidota; class Bacteroidia; order Cytophagales; family Hymenobacteraceae; genus Hymenobacter; species Hymenobacter translucens. Next base: position 223,082 of record NZ_JAJERB010000008.1, on the reverse strand, counting down.
CTCGGCCTCGCGCTGGCCTTGCCCGCGTTCCGGCACCCGAATACTTTTGGGATGCTGGCCGGGCTCTGCACCCACCCTGATCCTGCCATCCGCGAATACAGCGCCGAAGGGTTGCTGGAAGTCGACGAAGCGAAAGGGCTGACGTTCCTGCAGGCCCTGCCGCCCGACGCGGTTATCACGCAGGTGCTGAAGGGCCACAAGGACTGATCCCGATGCTACGCTGGTCTGACGTCGTGCGCTTTGCCAAATACGGCAACCCCGAGCCGCCCCGCCGGGTGGAGCTAAGCGAAGCGGAATGGGAAAGGCGGCTGGCCCCGGCCCGGTTTCGGGTTTTGCGGCAGAAAGCCACCGAGTCGCCGTACCGCAATGCCTACTGCCGCTCCTACGAGCCCGGCACCTACGCCTGCGCGGGATGCGGCAGCCTGCTGTTCGGCGCCGAAGCCAAGTACCACGCCATCTCCGGCTGGCCCAGCTTCACCGGGCCCCTTGCCAGAAACGCCGTCCGCTATGCCTTCGACGACAGCCACCACCTGGAGCGAATCGAGGCCCTGTGCAACGTCTGTGACGGACACCTCGGCCACGTCTTCCCGGACGGACCCGCCCCGGCTGGCCTGCGTTTCTGCATCAACTCCGAAAGCCTGATTCGCACCGACCCAGAAGCACCGACCATCTGACTGCCGCGGATGCCGGTGCCGGCAGAAATGAAAAAAGCCCGGCCATTATCCGGCCGGGCTTTTTCGTGGGCCTACCGACCACCTAGTGCGTTACGACGAGGCGCTGTACCGACACGGCTGCACCGGAGCGGATTTTAATCAGGTAGGTGCCTGCGGCCCAGGAGCTCAGATCCAGGGTGTGGGCGCGGCCCGTCATGGGTACCGTGCGCACCAGCCGGCCCTGCAGGTCGTGGATGCTGATTTCGGCATTTGCTGCGGCTGCCTGGTCAAGCTCTACGCGTACCTGCCGGGTAGCTGGGTTCGGATACAGCTGGGCGGCCAGCAGGTTGCGGCCGTTAGCCGTGGAGGTGGGCTGGGTATGCGTCAGGCGCAGCACCCAGCTCTGGTTGGCATCCAGGTCGGGCAACGCCACGGCCCAGCTGCTGACACCGCCCTGGGCGGTGAGCGTGACGGTCCCGGCCGTCTGGCCGGAGTACAGATCGGTTACGCGGTAGGTGCCGCCGGGCAGGGTCGAAAGCGGCAGCGAAAGGGTTGTGCCGCTCACCGGCGACGCGCTGAAGTTCGATACCATCACCACCGCTTCCTGGTTATACACCCGGGCGTAGCTGAGCAGGGAAGCAGACGAAGCGGTGACCGGCAGCAGGTAGCCTTTGCGGAGCGTTTCGTTCGTGGTGCGCAGGCGGATGAGCTTCTTGTAATGGTTGAGCAGCGAAGCCGGGTCAGCTTCCTGGGTTGCCACGTTGAACAGCCGGAAGTTGGAATTCACGCCCCGCCACGGAGTGCCGGTCGTGAAGCCCGCGTTGGTTCCGGCGCTCCACTGCATGGGCCGGCGCTTGTCTTCGTCCGGACCCGCGCCCAGCATGCCCACTTCTTCGCCGTAGTACAGGAAAGGCACGCCCGGCAGCGTCAGGTAAAGAGCCGCGGCCTGCTTCATCAGGGCCTCGTTGCCGCCCAGGGAGTTCATCACCCGGTTCTGGTCGTGGTTGGTCAGGAAGGTGGCGTACCGCAGCTTGGGATAGGCGCTTTCCACCGCGTTAAGCGTGTTGCGCAGGGCAGTAGGGGTGCCGTTGTTAAGGCTGTTGATGATAGCCAAAGCAAGGTCAAACTCAAAGGTGGCGTCGAGGCGGTTATTGACGACGTAGGGCACTACTGCCGACGTATTCGACCAGACTTCTCCCACAATAAAGGCATCGGGGTTTACTGCCTTTACGGAGTCATGAAATTCCTCGAGAATGCCCAGGGTTTCCGGGGTGTGCTCCTGCGTCCGGCCGTTCTCCACCAGGTGCTTGGCGGCGTCGATGCGGTAGCCGTCCACGCCCTTCTGCAGCCAGAACCGGCTTACGTCCCACATAGCTGCCTTCAGCTGGGGGTTGCGCCAGTTCAGGTCGGGCAGACCGTTGCCGAACACGCCGTAGTAGAAGCTGCCGTTGCGGGTGTGCCACACCGTCTGGCCCTGAGGGCCCTGGTAGCCGGGGTTGGTGGGCGACCATACGTACCAGTCGCGGAACGGGCTGGTGGGGCTGGCAGCCGCCTGCGTAAACCAGGGATGCTGGCTGGAGGAGTGGTTGAGCACCAGGTCCACAATCACCTTGATGCCCCGGGAGTGGGCCGCGCTCAGGAACGCCTCAAACTCAGCCATGGTGCCGTAGTCGGGTTCGGTGGCCTTGTAGTTGGTTACGTCGTAGCCGTGGTAGCTCGGCGACTCCATCATCGGCATCAGCCACAGGGCCGTTACGCCCAGGTCGGTGGTGGTAGCGGGGTTGCCGTCGTTGAGGTAGTCAAGCTTGGCGGTGAGGCCGGCAAAGTCGCCGCGGCCGTCGCCGTTGGAGTCGTAGAAGCTGCGCACGAACACCTCGTAGAACACCGCGTCGTGCCACCAGTTGGTGGTGTAGCTGGTGGGGGAGGAGCCGCAGCTCTGGCAGGTGCCAAAGCACACGGTGGGCACGGTGTTGACGGGCGCAGTGGCGTCGAGGGTGCGGGCCAGGGTGCCGGTGCCATCGGCAGTGCCGCAGGCGGCGGGCACGGCTTCGGCGGCGGCCAAGGTGTTGCCGTTCACGAACCGGTACAGAAACTGCCCGGGGGCCGTCAGCGTCACGTCCGCCTCATAGATCTGGTCGCCGTTCATATCGGTAAGCAGAATGGCGGTGGGGTCCCAGTTGGCGGCGTAGCCGGCCAGGGTCTGGAAGTTGCCGATGACGTGGACGCCGGTTCGCGGTACGGTCCGGCCGCGCATGTTCACGGCGAAGCGCACGACGGTGCCGCACTCCCCGAAGCGCACGGCGGGCAGGCGCAGGGCCGCTGAGCCCAGCATCACCTGCCGGTTCACGTTGCCGCCCCCGTCGGCCACCCCGCAGCTGGTGCTGACCAGCTCAGCCCCGGACCAGGCGTTGCCGTTCACAAATTTGTAGAGGTAGGTGCCCGCCGGCACGTTCACCGTCACTTCGTAGATGTTGTCGTTGTCGGGGTCCGTGAGCAGGGTAGTGGCCGGGTTCCAGTCGCCGGGAAAGCCGGCGGCAGCCTGGAAGTTGCCGGCCACGTGCACGCCGGCGGCCGCCACGGTCTGCCCGGTCATATTCACCCGGAAAGTGAGCGGAACGGCCCGGGCAGCCAGCCCGGCAAGGATAAAAAACGACGCAAGTAAAAACTGTCTCATGGGCGTAACTAGTGAACAGAGCCTGAAAAGCGGGGGATGGGATAAAGATACGCTAAAAGGTGCGGAACCCGATTTTAGTGCCGTGCAGGACCGTTGTTTTTCGTTTGCGAAGGAGCCGGCGGTACTTTCCGTCGTGCGGATCGGAAAAGGTCTTGCCGGAGCATAAAAAAACGGCGCCTGAATCCGGGGCGCCGTTCTTCAGTGGGGGCTGCGGCGGCTACTGCTTAACAAAGCGGGTCACCCGGGTTCCGATACGCAGCACGTACACCCCGGCCGGCAGGCTGCCGATGGCCAGTTGGGTGGGCCCTTCGTGCAGCGGGGCGCGCAGCCGGATGCGGCCGTGCAGATCGAGCACGGTAGCCACCTGCCCGGGCGGGATGCCGGGGGCCGTCACGCTCAGCCACTCGCGGGCCGGATTGGGCAGCACCAGCAGCGGGGCAGCGTCGGCGACGACGGCAGCAATGGGCGAATACGTGGCGGTGCCGTCAAAATCCAGCTGACGAAGGCGGTAGTAAAGCGTGGTCGTGCGGGGAGCGGCATCGTCGCGGAAAAGGTAGCTGCGGGCACTGCTGCTCCCGGCTCCGTCTACCCGGCCGATGCGGGTGAACACGCGGCCATCGGCCGAGCGCTCCACCTCGAAGCCGGCGTTGTTCAGCTCCTGAGCCGTGAGCCAGCGCAGCTGCACGGTGGCGGAGCCGGCAGCCGTAGCGGTAAACCCGACCAGCGTGACGGGCAGTGGGTTCTGCATGTCGCCCAGCGTGAGCGTGCCCAGGTCGGTAAGGCCGGCGCGGCTCACGGTGCGGGCCGTGGTATTGACGGTGGCTCCGGACAGGAGCTGCCAGGGCGTGGTGCCGGTGGGTGAACGGTAGAGAAACAGCCGGTTGGTGGCCACGCCGTTCAGCTCGGTGTCGCGGTACGGGAACAGCACGTCGTAGTTCAGGCCGGAGCTGGTAGGGGCCGTGAGCAGGTACTGGCGCAGGATGCTGAGGTTGCCCTGGCCCCCGGGAACGGCCGTGCCGGTGGTGCGCAGCGCGGTGACGGTGCCGGGAAGAGGCGCAGCCCGGGGCGTGAGCTGCAGCCCATCGGGGAACGTGTACGTAGTGCCGACCACGCTCAGGGTACGGCTCATCTGCAGGCGGCCGAGCAGGTAGCTGGTGGCGGTTTCGGAGAGTGTGGCGTTACCGGCCAGGGTCAGGGCCTGGGTGCCGTTGCTCAGAATGCCGCCCTGGAAGTTCAATGCCTGGTTGACGGTCATCAGCGCCGAGCTGGTTTTGGTGCCACTGCCGCCCACGTTCAGATAATCGAACACGATGGGCGTGGTAGCCGCCCCACCGCTGATGGTCTGGGTGATGCCAGTGAGGTTGACGGCGCGGTTGTTCGGGGTGAAGGTGCCGATGATGCTCAGGCTGCCTGAAACGTTCAGGTCGCCGCCGATTGTGGTTGACAGGCGCAGGGTGCTGTTGCCGCCCACCGCCACGTTGCGGGCCGTGACTGCCGTGTTGGTGCTGCCAAAGTCGAGGGTGCCGTTGAGCATCGCCAACGTGCCCGCCACGTCCCAGGCCCCGCCGGTGCGGGTGACGCTGCCGCCGGTGGCGTTCAAACTGAAATCGTATACACTAAGCGCGCCCAGGTCGAGGTTAGCGGCGGTGGTGTAGGTAAAGCTGGTGCGGCTGAACGGGTTGGTAGCACTGCCGTTGGCGGTGCTGCTGACGGTGAAGTAGTAGCGGAAGTCGGGCGTGCCGCTGCTATTGCCCGAGTAGTTGGCGCCCGGCGTCTGGTCGTAGATGAAGGAAGGCGAACCAGTGGAGCCCTGCATGCCCAGCCAGTTAAAGCTGGCCGGCCGGCCGGTGAGGCCGGGCAGCGCCGACCAGCGGATGCGCAGCTCCCGGTTGTTGCCGCTGCGAAGCAGGCTGATGTTCCCGGTGGCGGGGGTGCTGAATCCAGCCCAGCCGCCGCTGCCGTTGCGGGTCTTGAACTCGATGTAGCTGTTCTGCATGTATATGCGCACGTCGGCCCGGAAGGGCAGGTTGGGCGTCATGTCGTAATCGTTGATGCCCACCGTATTGCCGTTGGAATTGCTGCCGCTGGTGGCAGGTAGCACGGGGTCAATATCGAGGTAGATGAGGGCCTGCTCGCTGGCGTTGCCGCCGGTTTTAGCGATGTACAGGTAAGTATCGTCCCAGGTCATGTACCAGGTGCCGCCGTTGTTGTTGCTGTACTCGGCGGCCGTAATGGTCCCGTCCAGCACGGGAGTGGCAAACTGGGCCCGGGCCGTGAGGACTGCCCCGAGCAGCAAAACCAGTACCGCCAGGCTGCGGCGAAAAGAAGAAGTATAGGTGGTCATGTGCAGCGGAGGTAAGGGTGAATGCTAAAGGTGGGGAGTTTTCTGATTTCTCGGTGGCAGCTTCGCTGCCGGTCAGTTTCGGCCCGCGGACAAAGGTAGGTGCCTGAAAATCAGGAGCGGCCCGTTTTTCTGCCAATTACGGCGCAACGGTGGTCATTTCCCTGCCAAAGTCATCGTAGGGTGCCCATGACCCTCTCGGCCGGCCGAAGAACAGTCGCGCCGTATCCAACCGGAGCCGGGCTGCGTAACCCGGGCTTTCCCTGCGCCTGATGCCCGAATTCACTTCCTCTGCCTCTCCCAACCTCGACGGTTTCGTGCGCGTGCGCGGCGCCCGGGAACACAACCTCAAGAACATCGACGTCGATATTCCCCGGGATGCGCTGGTCGTGTTTACCGGCGTGTCGGGCTCGGGCAAGTCGAGCCTGGCATTTGGTACGCTCTACGCCGAGGCCCAGCGCCGCTACCTTGAATCGGTGTCGCCTTACGCGCGGCGGCTTTTTCACCAGATGGCCGTGCCGGAAGTCGACTCCATCGACGGCCTGCCCCCGGCCGTAGCGTTGCAGCAGCAGCGCGGCACACCCACCACCCGCTCGTCGGTGGGCTCCGTGACCACGCTTTCCAACCTGGTGCGGATGCTGTACTCCCGGGCCGGCGACTATCCCGCCGGGCAAAGCATCGTGTACGCCGAAGGCTTTTCGCCCAATACGCCCGAAGGTGCCTGCCCCAACTGCCACGGCCTGGGCCGCACGTACGAAGTCACGGAGCAGACCATGGTGCCCGACCCCACGCTCACCATCCGGGAGCGGGCTATTGCCGCCTGGCCCCAGGCCTGGGGTGGGCAAAACCAGCGCGACATCCTCGTCACCCTCGGCTTCGACGTGGACACGCCCTGGAAAGACCTGCCCCAAAAGGACCGCGACTGGATCTTGTTCACCGACGAGCAGCCAGTGGTGCCGGTGTACCCGGGCTACTCGCCCCAGGAAACCCAGCGCGCTCTGCGCCGCAAGGAGCCGCCTAACTACATGGGCACGTTTACCGGCGTGAAGCGCCACGTGCTGCACACTTTTGCCACCACGCAAAGCCCGCTGATGAAAAAGCGGGCCCTGCAGTACATGCTCAGCACCGAGTGCCCGCTCTGCCGCGGCAAGCGCCTGCGGCCCGAGTCGTTGGCCGTCACCTTCGCCGGGCTCGACATTGCCGACCTGTCGCGCCTGCCGCTCAAGCGCGTCACCGAGCTGCTGCGCCCGTTTGCCAACGGCACCGCGGCCGGCCGCAAAAAGCAGGACGCCGCCCACCCCGAGCAAACCATCGTGGCCCGGCGCATCGCCGAAGACCTCGTTGCCCGCCTCGAAGTGCTGCTCGACCTGGGGCTGGGCTACCTGGCCCTGGAACGCAGTACGCCGACCTTGTCGCCGGGGGAGCTGCAGCGGCTCCGGCTGGCCACGCAGCTGTACTCCAATCTGTTCGGCGTGGTGTACGTGCTCGACGAGCCCTCCGCCGGCCTGCACCCGTCCGACACCGAGGCACTGCTCAAAGCGTTGGCGAGTTTGAAAAAAGCCGGCAACTCGCTTTTCGTGGTGGAGCACAACCTCGACGTGGTGCGGCAGGCCGACTGGCTCGTGGACGTGGGGCCTGCCGCCGGCGAGCAGGGTGGGGAAGTGCTGTACAGCGGCCCGCCGGCAGGGCTGGCCAAGGTGGACTCCTCCCAGACCCGGCGCTATCTGTTTACTGATGGGGAAAAGTCAGGACCCCGGACCCCGCGGGAGCCCCGGGGCTGGCTGCGCCTGCAGGGCGTGACGCGCAACAACCTCAATAACCTCGATGTGGAGTTTCCGCTGGGCGTGTTCACGACCGTCACGGGTGTGTCGGGCTCGGGCAAGTCGAGCCTGGTGAGCCAGGTGCTGGTGGAGCTGGTAGCCGAAGCGCTGGGACAGGAAGTAGCGGCCGAGGAAGAGGAAGGCGACCCGCTGGAGCGCGCTGCGCCCATCCAGACCGGCGGGCGGATTGTGGCCGGCATGGAGCAGATCAAGCGCCTGGTGCGCGTGGACCAGAAGCCCATTGGGCGTACGCCCCGGTCCAACATGGCCACCTATACCGGTTTGTTTGACCACGTGCGCAAGCTGTTTGCGGCCACTCCGGCGGCCAAGAAGCGCCGCTACGACGCCGGACGGTTTTCCTTTAACGTCGCCAAAGGCCGGTGCGAGAACTGCCAGGGCGAAGGATTTGTGATGGTGGAGCTGCTGTTTCTGCCCAGTGTGTACGCGCCCTGCCCGGTGTGCCACGGGGCCCGCTACAACGCCAAAACCCTGGAAATCACCTACCGCGACAAGAACATTGCCGAGGTGCTGGGCCTGACGGTAGACGCCGCCGCCGACTTCTTCGACGAAGAGCCGGCCGTGCTGCGGGCTCTCACGGTGCTGCGCGAAGTGGGGCTGGGCTACCTCCGTCTGGGCCAGCCGGCCACCGAGCTGAGCGGGGGCGAGGCCCAGCGCATTAAGCTGGCGACCGAGTTGCAGCGGGCCCAGCGCGGCAACTCTATCTACATCCTCGACGAGCCCACCACCGGCCTGCACCCTTCCGACGTGGAAAAGCTGCTCGTGCAGCTCGACGGCCTCGTCGAAGCCGGCAACACCGTCATTGTCGTGGAGCACGACATGCGCGTGGTGGCCGGCTCCGACTGGGTGATGGACGTCGGCCCCGGGGCCGGGGACGAGGGCGGGCAGGTAGTGGCGGCGGGCCCGCCGGACGCGGTAGCGAAGGTGCGGGAAAGCAAGACCGCTCCGTACCTGTCGCGGTTTCGGGGGCTGGGGCAGTAGTAAGCAAAATGGAGCTTACTGATTCGTTGGTGGAGCTTCAGCCCGCAGCGGCGGTTACCGGGTAAGGCGCAGGGCTATATCCTCAAAGGCCAGGCGCTGGTTTTCCCGGTCCTGGGCAGTAACGGGGGTAGGGCGCAGGTCGAGGCGGGTGAAAACGTGCAGGTCGGAGTTGACCATGCTTACGTCCACAGCTTTGTCGTCGCTTGTGCGTACGCCCTTGTGAATCAGCACCGCGCTGACCGGGTCGGCGGTAGGATCCGACGTGGATTTGTAGACCTTCAGCTGGGTGCCGGCCGGTAGGCGGAAGCCCCGCTGCAGGTCTTTGCGCACGATGTTGACCACGGTGCGCAGCTCCCTCAGGGTTTCGTAGGGCCGGTAATGGTACCAGTACTTGTCTTCGGCGGCGGTGTTATCAGCTTCCACGTAGCCGAGCAGCGGGCCCACCACGCCCACCAAGGTCAGCAGCTTATCCGAAGGCACTACGTTGGGGTCAACGAGCAGCACCTGCCGGGGCTTCTGGTGGCTGTTGAAATACCCGCTGGCCAGCATTTCCAGAATAACGGTACAGCCCGTGGAAGAGCCGACCAGACTGATATTGCGGTAGCCGGCGCGCTCCAGGGCCTGGTATTCGTCTATCACCGAAGCCTGCCAGTCGCGCCAGGAGGCGTCTTTGAACGCCTCGTAGCTGCGGCCGTGCCCACCCATCAGCACCTGCGAAACGGCGAAATCGGTGCGGCCGCCGGCCCACTGCCGGAACTCACTCCACTCAAACGTCGAGGCGCTGTAGCCGTGCACCGCAATCAGCACCGGACGCTGGGCCTCGGCGGGCGTCGGCTGGGGGGTGGCCCGCGACACCAGGTATTTTTCGGGCTGGTACAGGGAAGCGTCAAAAAGCAAACCTCCATCCAGGGTATCCGGGCTTAGCTCGGGCTGTTTCTCACAGGCCACCAGAGTCAGGCACAGCAGAAAGAGAAAAGCGGGCTTTTTCATGGTGCGGCGGGCTTTAGAAGAGCGTACGTGAGGCTGAGCTGGTAGAAAAGCGGAAACAGGGTGCCGGGACTGTCGGACCCGTCGCCGGTAATCAGGTTGTAGCCCACCGAAGCGCCGGCATTGATTCGGTACCTGGTGGGCACCAGCAAACCCAGCTCCGTCGAGAGCAGGGGCGAGGAAGAAGTCAGATCCTTGAAAATGTCGGACTCGTAGTCGGCCCGGAACCAGCCGGCATTCAGCCGCACGAAAGGCTGCACCGTGCGCTCCACCCGGAACAGATAAGCTCCGGACACAAACACGTTGTCCTGCTTGATGGCATTCGAGCCGATGGCCGAGCCCAGCCGGCTGCTGACGTGGGTCAGCCCTACCTGCAGCCGGCTCTTCAGCAGTCGGGGGCTGCGGTACTGCACCGTCAGGCCGTTTTCGTAGTAGAGGTTCAGGGTTTTCTGGAACCGCAAACCGGCGTCCAGCGCAGCGCCCTGGCCCCGGGCAGGGCTCGTCAGCAGCCCCAGCGGCAGCAGGCCCCAGAGGAGAGTTGCGGATGCAGGTCGTTTCAAACGCATAGGCTGCGGTCGGTCAGAAATAACGACACCAGTCCGGATCCGCCCTGGACCCGTGCAGAAGCCGTGGTTCGGGCTCAGCTACGGGTGTGCTGGTGTCAGGGAAACGAAAGTAATTATATTTTTTCAGGTTTAGAGTGAAGTCCTGGGGCAGCGCGGCGGGTGTTCTGGTTCTGCTGTTCACCCGGTTCAGGCACCGGCAGCCGGGGTCGGTAACCACAATTGTGAATCCGATGCCCGGGGCAGCCGTACACCCACGCACTACCTGACCCTGCCCGCGCCTTTTTATGCTGCCTTCGTTTGTTGAAGAGTTTTTCCGCGACCCGTCCACCGTCGGCTCCCTGATTCCCAGCTCCCGGGACCTGACCGAGAAAGTTGTGGAGCCGATTGATTTCGGGCGCGCCGCCTGCATCGTCGAATACGGGCCGGGCACGGGCGTTTTCACCGATGAGCTCATCAAGCGGCGCCGGGCCGAAACGGCGCTGGTGCTGCTGGAAGTAAATCCGCGGTTCTGCCAGGAGCTGCGGGAGCGGTATTCCGGCCAGCCCAACGTGCACGTTATCGAAGACTCGGCCGACAAAACCGGGGACCACCTGCAGCGGCTCGGCCTTGCCAAAGCCGACTACGTGGTGTGCGGGCTGCCGTTTACGTCCCTGTCGCCCCGGCTGGGCTGGCGCATCCTGGAGCATACCCGCCACATCCTGCTGCCCGATGGCCAGCTGATTTTGTTTCAGTACACCCTGCAGAATACCCGGCTGTTCGAGAAGTTCTTCCGCCCGCTAAGCCAGGACCACGTGCTGCTGAACCTGCCGCCGGCCTACGTGCTCGTCTACGCACCCAACCCCGAGCCCGCAGCAGCCGAAGACGCTCCGACGGAGTAGGCAGGCCTGCATTGCCGGTTCCGTGTCGGGCGGATTGGCAGATAGCGTGCCGCGGGGGCAGACGCCGACGCTGGCCGGGAGCGGCCGGAAAATCAGACGGTTGCGAAATACCTGGGTAAACTGCTTTATTTACAGTTCAACCCTTGCCGCGCCTGCTCATGACCCCAACTTCTACCACTGCTGCCGAACCGCTGATGGCCGAACCCCTGAGCAATGGCCTGCTAAGTGAGGACCTGGCGCCTATTCCGGCCGGGGCCCGCACCTGGACCACCGCCAACTACGCGGCGCTCTGGATCAGCATGAGCTTGTGCATCCCGACCTACATGCTGGCGTCGTCGCTGATTGAGGGCGGCATGAACTGGTGGCAGGCCCTGCTCACCATTCTGCTGGGCAACACCGTGGTGCTGGTGCCCATGCTGCTCAACGGCCACGCCGGGGCCAAGTATGGCATTCCGTTTCCGGTGTTTGCCCGGGCCTCGTTCGGGGTGCGCGGCGCCAACGTGCCGGCGCTGCTGCGGGCCGTCATTGCCTGCGGCTGGTTCGGGATTCAGACCTGGATCGGGGGCTTTGCGCTCTACCAGATGGCGGTGCTGTGGTTGCCGGGGCTGGCGACGCTGCCGGCCGTGTTTCCGGCGTCGTGGGGACTGGCTACCGGCCCGGCGCTGGTGTTCTTTCTGTTCTGGCTGATCAACATGTACGTGGTGTACCTGGGCGTCGATAGCATCAAGAAGCTGCTCGTGTTCAAGGCCTTTTTTCTGCCCATTGCGGCGGTGGCCCTGCTGGTCTGGGCAATTTCAGCCGGCAACGGCCTCGGCCCGATTCTGGCCCGGCCCGCCAAGTTCGCGTCCTCGGCCGAGTTCTGGGCGTACTTCTTCCCGGCCCTCACCGGCATGGTGGGCTTCTGGGCCACGCTCTCGCTCAACATTCCCGACTTCACCCGCTACGCCATCAGCCAGCGGGCCCAGATCGTGGGGCAGGCCCTGGCGCTGCCCACGTCGATGACGCTGTTCTCGTTTGTGGGCGTGGTCGTCACGTCCGCGACGTTCCTGATTTACGGGGAAACCATCTGGGACCCGGTCGTGCTGGCCGGGCGCTTCGACAGCAAGCTGCTGGTGAGCATTGCCATGCTGGCCGTAGCTCTGTCGACGCTGGCGACGAACATTGCCGCCAACATCGTGAGCCCCGCCAACGACTTCGCCAATTTCGCCCCTTCCCGGATCAGCTTTACCACCGGAGGCTACATCACCGGCATTATTGGCCTGCTGACCTTTCCCTGGAAGCTGATTGCCGACCCTTCGGGCTTTATCTTCACCTGGCTGGTGGGCTACTCGGCTTTGCTCGGCCCCATCGGGGGCATCATGATTGCCGACTACTACCTGCTCCGCCACCAGGAGCTCGACGTGCCCGACCTGTACCGCTACGAGGGACGCTACCGGTACAGCAACGGCATCAACTGGCCGGCCATGGTGGCGCTGGTCGTCGGGATTCTGCCCAACATTCCCGGCTTTCTGCAGGCGGTGGGCGCAGTGCCGGCCGGCACGGTATGGCCCTGGCTGGCGGGCGTCTACAACTACGCCTGGTTTGTGGGCTTCCTGCTCTCGGGTGCGCTCTACGTCGTGCTGATGCGGCAGCCGGCCCGGGAAGCGGTAGCAGCCTGAAACAAGTAAGCTGAGCTATAACGGGCCCGGGGCGTTGGGGCGGCATGGGTGACCACCACCCGCCCGTCCGCAAGCTTCAGCGCCTGACCCTGTACCTGCTGGCCGGCCTGGCCGTGCTGGCAGCGCAGCTGTGTTAATAGCCGGTGCGGCGGGCCGGCCGGTTAGGATGCTGACCGGGGAATGACGAACTTGACGGTTCCGGCAGTAGCCGGTACCTGACCTGATGGCCGCGGTGTCTGCTGCGGCCGGTTGTGGCCCGGCTCCGGACCTGCTTACCGACCGGCCTTTTGGCCGGGCGCCCTTTTTCGGGACCCCACCTATGTCTTCTTCCTACCAGCCCTCGGCCGAGCTTCTGCAGGCCTTTGGCTTTACCCGGTTTTCGTCGCCGCCCCGGCAGGCACGCTTTAGCCGGCCCAGCGCCTGCGGGCAGGAAACCATCGTACTCTACGACGACGACGAACTGACTTTGCTCGAAGCCGTGGAAGGGCAGCTGCTGTACTGCTTTCAGGGGCGCGTGGCATCCGAAGCCGAGTTCCGGGTGCTGCTGCGGCAGGTCAACTGGCCGGCCGAAGTCGTGCCGGCGGTTTAGCTACTCGTGTACAATCCTTATTTCCTGAAACCCATGAACGAAGACCTGCAACGGAGTCTGGCCGCTAATGCACAACAGTGGCTGGCGCTTTCCCAGACTATCTCAACGGCAGAAAAGGTGTCGTTCGCTAAAATCCACGATGGCCTTTTTGCCACCTACGGCTCCAACTTCATGTCGCACGTGTACCGCACGGCGTTTGAGCAGATGCTGCAGAATACGCCCCATGCCGAGCGCAACAAGCTGCTCTCGGCGGTGCAGGCCGCTATCGACGAGGCGGTGGAAAAACACTTCTACACGGTTCCCACCGAGGCCCAGTGCCAGGCCTGCCACTCCCGGTAGGCAGTCCGTGTGCCCGGTCGCCGGCTGCCCGCAGTGCAGCGTAACCGGGTGCTGCTGCCGTTAAGGCCGGTGCCCTGGTCGTCAGGCTGCGGCCCCGGCCGGTAAGCCCGACCTTCGATAACCGGCAAAACCGCCGGGCGCTTCCGGCCGTTCCTTTACTTTGTAGCTTAGTCGTAGCAGACTTAAGTCGTGTACTATGGATGTTCTGAAGCGCAACAACGTCACCGTAACCGGGGCCGGAACCCAGGCAATGCTATTCGTGCACGGCTTCGGCTGCGACCAGCACATGTGGCGGCTGGTGGCGCCCGCCTTTGAAGACCGCTACCGGGTAGTGCTCCTCGACCTGGTAGGGGCGGGGCAGTCGGACCTGACGGCCTACGACCCGGACCGCTACAACTCGCTCTCGGCCCATGCCGACGACATCCTGGAAGTGCTGGCGGCCCTGGACCTGCCCGACGTGGTGCTGGTGGGTCATTCGGTAAGCGCGATGATCGGGGTGCTGGCCGCGGCCCGGGCGCCCGACCGCATTGCCCGGCTGGTGCTGGTGGCTCCTTCGCCCCGCTACCTGAACGATACGGATTATAACGGCGGCTTCGAGCAGGCCGACATCGAAGAGCTGTTGCAGGCCATGGACAGCAACTACCTGGGCTGGTCGGCCAGTATTACGCCCGTTATCATGGGCCACCTGGACCAGCCCGAGCTGGCGGCCGAGCTGAACAACAGCTTTTGCCGCACCGACCCCACCATTGCCCGGCACTTCGCACGCGTCACCTTCCTGTCCGACAACCGGGCCGACCTGGCCCGGGTACGCACCCCGGCGCTGATCCTGCAGTGCGCCCACGACGCGCTGGCCCCGCTGGCAGTGGGCACCTACCTGCGGCAGCACCTGGCCGACAGCGAGCTGGTGGTGCTGGATACGTCGGGGCACTGCCCCCACCTGAGCGCGCCCCAGGCTACAATTGCGGCCATGAACACCTTTTTAAGCCCGGTACCCCAGGAGCATGCGTGAGGCCGAAGAAGAGCAGTACCCGGAGCTGGACCTACGCCTCACCGCCGAGAACGTGGAGGAGCTGTACGAGTACGCGCCCTGCGGCTACTGCTCCTGCCTGCCCGATGGGACGCTCGTTAAGCTGAATCAGACCCTGCTGGGCTGGCTGCACTATACCCGCACCGAGCTGGTGGCCCACCGCACCTTTCAGGAGCTGCTGAGCATTGGCGGGCGGCTGCACTACGAAACCTACTGTGCCCCGCTGCTGCTGCTGCAGGGCGAGGTCCGGGAAATCAGCTACCAGCTGCGGCGCCGCGACGGCAGCCGGCTGTCGGTGCTGCTGAACGCGCAGCTGCTGCGCGACCCGCTGGGCAACCCGCTGCTCGTGCGCATTACGCTGTTCGACATCACCGAGCGCCAGAAGTACGAGCAGGAGCTGCTGCGGGCCAAAAGCCAGGCCGAGGAGCAGGGCCGGCAGCTGGCGCGGGCCAACGAGCAGCTCATCGCCAAAAACGAGCAGCTCACCCGCATCAACCAGGACCTGGACAACTTCGTGTACACCGCCTCGCACGACCTCAAGCAGCCGATCAACAACATGGCCGGCATCTTCGAGGAGCTGATGCGCACGGCGTCCTTTACCGACCCCGAGGCCCCGGGCATGGTTTCGATGTTCAACGATGCGCTGCGGCAGATGCTAAGTACCATCGAGGATCTGACCGTCGTGGTGCAGCTTCAGCGGGAGCAGGAGCATACGACGGTAGAGTTGATTGAGCTGCAGCCGTTCACCGAAGAGCTGATCCGCAGCCTGCCCGCCCGCACGGACGCCCGCTTTACCCTGGACTTCGCGGCAGTGCCGCGCCTGCACTTTCCCCGCCCGGGCCTGCAGAGCATCCTGTACAACCTGCTTAGCAACGGGCTAAAGTATGCCCACCCCGACCGGCCGCCCCACCTTTGGGTCAGCACGGCCCTGGTTGATGGGGCACCGGTGCTGAGCGTGCGCGACAACGGCCGGGGCATCGACCTGCAGCGGCACGGGCAGGAGCTGTTTCAGCTGTTCCGCCGGTTTCACTCCGACGTCCCGGGCTCGGGAGTCGGCCTCTACCTCGTGCAGCGCCTGGTGCACCAGGCCGGGGGGCGCATCGAGGTGGAAAGCCAGGTAGGCGAGGGCACCACCTTCCGGCTGTATCTGTAGTTTAGTTGTCGGTTGTTAGTTGTCAGTATCGTTCTAACAACTAACAACTAACAACTAAGCCCCAATCACCTGATACCCGATGGGCTTGAAGGCGTAGTTGTTTGACATCTCCGCCGAGCAGGCCGTCATGCCGACAATCAGGTCCATTTTGGCTTCCAGCACCACGTAGTCGCCGGCCCGGCTCTTGGGCGGGAGCACGCCCACCTTGCCGGTTTCGCCGTCCACCGTCACGTGCATAAAGATGTTGAAGCAGATTGGAATCGTGTCGGGGCTGATGCCGTACTCCGCCAGCACTTCGCTCAGGTTGCCGAAGCAGCCCCGGTGTGGGTGCTGGTGCCCGTAGATGATGCGGAACGTGTCGGCGCTGCAGGGCGTGAGCAGAAAGTCGTGCCGGCCCACGGTGTCCTCGACCAGCTCGAACATCACGGTGCTGCGGTTGGAGTAGAAGGGGTGGCCCGTGGTGAGAAAGATAGTTTCGGCATAGTCGATGGTGCGGCCCGACGACAAGACTTCGGCGGTGTCGGCCAGGCTGTAGCACACAAAGTCCGAGACCTGCTCGCCCTCGATGTCGACTACCTTGAGGCGCTGGCCCTGGCGCAGGATAAAGGCGGCACCGCTACGCGGCGGAATGATGGTCAGCTGATCCATGTTGGCTTAAGAAGGGGCATTTCCAGGCATTGTCGTACACCTTGCCGGTGTACTGGTACACTTCCGACGACTGGCCGAAATCCTGGAGCATGGGGTTGATGGAGCCCGAGTAGGCGATGTCGCGGGTGCGGATCGTGTCGCGCAGGTGGTCGTAGCGCCCGTTGGCCCGGATCTGCTCGAACTGGGCGTGGGCGTTGAACACCAGCGTCGGGTGCCCGAACTGCCGGGCCGGGCGGGAGCTGCCCGGGTGCAGGCCCACCACGAAAAACGCCTCTTCCTTGAGGCTGAAGCTGAAGTCGGGAGACCCGGGATCCGCTACTACCCGCGGGTCGTAGCCGTAGCGCCGGGCGTCGAGGTTGGAGAGGGCCTGCAGGCGCTGCCAGAACAGCTCCTCGAACATCGCCTCCGACGGGTTTTCGGGGCCCCGGAAGATGACGGCGGCACTGTGGTAGAGCTTGTCAGACTGCCGGTAGGAGTCCACGAACCCGTAGAGAAAATCGAGAATGGCGAGGTCGTCCTTGGGGCAGGCCATATGCTCGACCTCGAGGGTGTGGAGCTGTTGCCAGGTCAGGGCCGTCTTGGCGGCCACGCAGGGGAATTCCTTTTTATTTATAAAAGAAAGAAACTCCTCGCTATATATAGAAGATTGTTGGTCAGGCATGTGCGTAGGCAGGGCGGAAGGCAGGAACAGAAAAAAGTTACATCCCTTGTTCAGCTTTACGCAACTGTCGAGCCTTGGTTTATACCGGCCGGCCCAGCCGCCCCCGCATTGGCCCTCTGCAGCCCGTCCGGCCCGGAGATAAACCGCCGGTCGGCGCTGCCCAACTCCCTAGGTCAGCATTACTTACGGCTTGTTTAACCTATTGGCCGAAAACTTTACACAAAAATTTAAAAAAAGCTCCTACCGTTCAGCTTCAGGAAAGCTGCTGCGCGAACAGCCCGGGTCGGGCCTCCGGGAAGTGGGCACGACTGATTTACCCGCCGTCAACCGACCGGGCGCAGCAACAGGAAAATGTTCTGGAGGAAAGCCGAAAAGGTGGCCAGGCTATTCCGGCCGAAGCGGGCTTAGGCGCTGGGGTAGGAGCCAGGGGCTTTGCGCTCGGCGAGGCGCTGCTCGGTCAGGGCGTTGCTGGTAACGGTGACGGTGGCAAAGCCCTGGGGCACCTCGGTGTAGCGCAGCGTGACCTGCTGGCCTTCCCACTGCTCGCTTTTCACCTGGGGCAGGCGCTGGCTCGGGCCGTAGTCGCTGACGAGCAGGTCGTGGATGCCGCGGCAGTTCACGTCGCCCATCACGCGCACCTCGATCGAGCAGAGCTTGTCCTTATAAAATCCGTAGCTGATGCCGGTGACCTTGTAGGCGCCCATGCGCAGGTTTTCGCGCGTGTTGATGTAGTACGTGGTCTGGGTGCTGGCGTCGCTGCGCTCAGGTGTCAGATACCGAAAGCTGCGAATATCAGAACCCAGCTTGGCCGTCCGGAAGCCGTTGCGCTGGTCCAGCACCCGGAGCGCCGGGCTCTTCTTGGCAGCAGCAACGGGAGTGGCTAAAGCCAGCAGCAGGGCGAGGGCGGCGACGTTCTTCATAGGGCAGGGGGGTGAGTACCAGCCCCTAAGTTTACGGAAAAAACAGCTAGGAATCCTACGAAGGCGAGCCGGAAGAATATTCGCAGCCTCCGATAATCCTGGTGCGGGAGCCCGGAAACGCCCTATTAAAAGGTCTATGGTATCTTATCTGGACGATGCCAGCCAGCCCATTGGTTTAGTTTATCGGTGGTGCAACTGGTGCGAAACGGGGGTAGTTATCGGAAAACTGCTAATTGTTATCAGCTATCCGATAAAGTGCTATCGGCACTTGCATTCGCCCGGTCACTCTTCTTACACTTGACTCACTAACCCGCCGCCTCTGCGCCGCGTGGTGTTTGTCCGCCCCTGCCTGCTCCCTGTTGCTTCCGTGAGTTACCCCAGCGTCTGGCTGGTGGCTTCAGGCAGTGCCCGCTAGTTTCTGGTCGCCCGTTCTGGTGCCGCAGCTCTAGTTCGGCCCCTACCGCAAGTCGAATAGGCCGGCCTGTGAACCCTATTGACCATCCTAAAAACTATAGTCTATGAAGCACCTTATACTCTTCGCCCTATTTCTATTGGTAGCTGCCCCTGAGGTCAAAAGCCAGAACCCAACCTTTCCCAAAGATATTTCGCTTGTGCCGCCTTCCCCGGAAGCGTCCAGTCTGGCCCGCTACGCCGCGGTACCCGTCAATCTATACACCGGGGCTCCGCAGATCAGCGTTCCGCTGACTGAGCTGCGGCAGGGTCCGCTCACCGTGGGTTTGTCGCTGAGCTATAATGCTACTGGTCACCGGGTCGAGGATGTAGCCAGCTGGGTAGGGCTGGGCTGGACGCTTAATGGGGGCGGCGTGGTAACCCGCGTCGTGCGGGGGCGCCCCGACGATATGCCGCCGCAGCCTGGAGGCAGCATCAACTTCTTTTCCCTGACGCAGCAGGTAAACTATAACCGGCTGACTGATTTTTCCGTGGGATCTAACTACGCCTACTGGTCCACTTTATACGGCATTTCGCAAGGATGCACCGACGGGGAGCCCGACATCTATTACTTCAACTTCAACGGCTATTCCGGACAGTTTTGCTTTGACTGGAATCGAAACATTGTCGTCAGCTCCAGCAAGGATGTAAAGATCGAGCCGGTATTTGCCGGAACGCCGTTTGCCAGCGTTATCAACAGCTGGAAGATCACCGATGGGCAGGGCTCTGTCTACCGGTTTCAGGACGCAGAAACCACCACGCAGCACACCAAGCACGATGGGTTTAAAAACTGTACCTCACGGTCCGGGCTGCAATTTAAATCAGCCTGGTTTCTAACCTCGGTAACGGACGTAAACCAGGAGCATAGTATCTATTTCGAGTACGACAGCTATCAGATCAAATACGGCCAGCGGACGTCGGAATCAATCCAGCACTCCATTGCCAATTGCCCGACACCTACCGACGGCCAGCTTGATTGGTCGATCAGCGAGCTGGAGTTTGATGGCCTCCGGCTTCACCGCATCCGAAATTCCGGCAGCACGGCTAGTATCGTAATCCGACCCGACTCCGTGCGCAGCGACACGCTGGGGCTGACGGGCCGGGGAAACTACAACATCCGGAGCCTGGGCAGCGTGAGCCTGCTCAACAGCAGCGGCACGGAGGTGAAGTCGTTTATCTTCTCCTATTTTCCGGATAACCCCACGGGGCGCCTGACGCTGAAAAGCATCCGGCAGGGCCGGCTGAGCGGCTTGCAGGTGCCATACTATGATTTTCGCTACAACACGGCCGTGGCCTTGCCCGCTGATGTGCGCTCCCGGGCCCAGGACCACTGGGGTTACTTTAATGGGGCTACCGGCAACACCAGCCTGATTCCGGGGTGTGAGCTGGCACTGCTAGGTAACCGCCGCTTCCTGATCCGGGCCGGAGCCGACCGGGAAGTACATCCCCAATACGCGCAGGCCGGGCTGTTGACGGAAATCATCCATGCTACCGGCGGTAAGACGGCCTTTGAGTACGAGTCCAACGACTATGGCTACGTGAATGCGAGGGAGCTAAGCACCTTTAGCTACTATGAAACGCAGGACGTGATGGTGGATCTGGGAGTAAACTGCGGCGACACGACTTTGGCCCTGGGAACTTGCCGGGCCAGTACGCGGCAGTTCACTATTGCCCCGAACCCGGCCTGCCCGGCTTATCAACCCTATGACCCCACCTGCGGCATCACGGTCAAAGTAGACTACAGCGTCTTTACCTGCTGCGCCGTGACATCTGGGCAAAAGCCATACGCCCGAATCCGCGATGCGGATGGGAATCTAGTGTTCAACTCAGGTACCGCCCAGGCCGGGGAACAGCCCCGTGACAGCTCGCACGTTACGAAGCTGATGCCGGGCACCTATACCCTGGAAGTCTTTGCCTGCAATCCTGCCGATTATCAACCCACGAGCGGCGCTTCCGGCTGCGACCGGGCCTATATCCGGGTCGAGTACGCGGATTTTACAAATCGGCCGATTCTCAAGAAGCTGACGGGTGGGATTCGTATCCGCTCCATCCGGGATTATACCGGTCCTCGGGATGCTCGCCCTATTGTCCGGACCTTTTCCTATGCTCTGCCGGAAGCGCAGGAAAAGTCGACGGGCGTAATCTACGATGAGCCTTTCTATGCTTATCACACTTATTATGCATCTCAGTTGGGAGGCACTCCGGGCTTTGTTAACTGCATCTACTGGCTGCGGCTGGCCCGCAGTCGCACCGCCCTCGGCTCCACCCAGGGCAGCCACATTGGCTACCGGGAAGTGCGGGTCACCAATATGGTGGACAATGCTCCCTATAGTCAAACCTGTCACCGGTTTTCTTCGCCTTACGACTACCCTGATCGAATCGTAGACGACCTTCCTTTTCCGCCGCCAACCTCCAACTCCTTTAAGACAGGGTTGCTGCAGGAGCAGGTAGAGAACCGGCGGGAGAATGGGCAGTGGCTGCCGGTAAAAAGCACCCGGACCAGCTATGAATTTTTCGCCCAGGATGTGCCGGGCTTGGTCGTGGCCTTTCCTATGGGGGTTACAACGGGCGTGCCGGCGGACCCCATTGTATTTCTTAAGGAAATCTATTTCAATCGCTTAGGCTTCGCCCAGCCGTCACACGTGCGGGAGTACCGGTACAGTACCCGGGATACGTCGTCTTTCGTGCAGGAAAAGCGTTTTTTCTATAGTCCGACCGGCCGGCAGCTGGGGTTGGAGCAGCACGATTTGTCGCCTACACTGCGTCGGACCACCGAATACTATTATCCCTTCTCCGACCCTGTGCGCCCGGCGGTTCAGGCCATGGCCGGCCCCCTGCATATGCTGTCGGTTCCAATCGAAACCATAACCAGCATCTATGAGGGCCTGACCAGAAAGGTGACAGGTGTCGAGTATACCGACTTCGCCTATGCGAACAACAAGCTGCGTCTGCGGGCGAAGATGCAACTCCCGCTGACGCAGCCGGTTACGGATTATGGCATACGGCCCACCGTTGCCGGCATCGACCCGCGCATGGAGGAAACCATGCTTGTCGACGCTTATGACAAAGAAGGCAATGCAGTAGAGCTTCACCAGCCTCACAACCAGCCCATCGCCCGGCTGTGGGGGCCGGGCCAGGCTCTGCTGGCCGAGGCCCAGAACGCGCACTACGACCAAGTGGCGGCCAGCAGCTTCGAGAAAGGCGGCTTCACCGGGCGTTGGAAATATGACACCACCGCGGCAGGTCGCAGCCCGGGCGGGCACACCGGGGCCTGGGCCTACCGGCTGGGCAGCGGCGTGTGGCGTGACTCAATTCCGGCCGGTGTGTACCGGCTAAGTCTGTGGGCCACTGAAGTGCCACGGGTGACCTGGAACAATCAGCCGGTGACGCCCCTGGTGGTGGCTACTCCCGTGCGCGACGAGCGGAGCTTTGTGCTTTATCAGTTTGTCGTCACCAGCACCACAGTTTCCGACCTAAACATCAGCGGTGCAGACGGGCTGATCGATGAGCTTCGCCTTCATCCGGAGGATGCCCGCCTAACTACGCTGACCTACCTGCCATTGGTCGGTATCCTGTCCAAAACCGACCCTAGCAACCGCACCACACGCTACGAATATGATGCGCTGGGCCGGCTTCTGCTGATCCGGGATGAGCAAGGCAGGATCTTGAAAGGCCAGGAATACCACTATGCCCGTCCCTGAGGATGAGGATTCAGCGTGCTAATTATCCGTGTTATGCTTCGTAAATTTATTCTCCTGTATCCATTCGTGGCCAGCTTGCTGCTCCTGGCTACAGCAGTGCCGACTTTAGCTCAAGGTCTAGTACCTGATTCTACGGAGGCGCGAATCCTACGCCAGCTCTTCTATGCCACCGAGGGCGAAAAGTGGGATAACCATGCGAATTGGGTGGACGACGAACAGGGAAATGCCCTTGATGCCTGGTATGGCGTAGAAGTCGAGGACGGAGACGTGATTGGCTTGCGGCTGTCGAGCAACAACCTGAGCGGGACACTACCCCGGCAACTGGGTGAGCTGACTGGTTTGCGCTACCTCAAGCTGGAGCGCAACAACCTGAAGGGGGAAGTCCCCGCTGAGCTGAGTCAGCTAACCCAGCTCACGGAGCTCAGCCTGTCCGGCAATCAGTTATCCGGTAAAATTCCGGAGGAGTTGGGCAGCCTGACGGAACTAGTGAGGCTGAATCTGGCGGGAAACGCGTTGGAAGGCGGGATACCACCGGGATTAGGACAACTGGCTAAGCTCCAGGAGCTACGGGTCAATAATAACTTACTTAACGGAGCAATTCCTTCCCAACTTGGCCAGCTAAACCAGTTGCTGATACTTGACCTAAGCTTCAATCAACTCGACGGGGATTTACCTGAGGATTTCAGCCAGCTCATACGGCTTGAGCACTTAATGCTCGGTCAAAATAGCTTCAGCGCTAATTTACCGGCTTCCTGGGGAAGTTTATCTCAACTCAAAGAGCTGCGAATTGAGCAGGCCGGCCTTACGGGGCTGCTGCCCGCCTCTTTCGGTAGCCTGACGAGTCTGGAGATTCTGGATGTTGCCGGCAATGAGCTTGAGGGGGGCCTGCCAGCCAGTCTGGGGCAGTTGCAGAGCCTGCGTATTCTGCGGGCTGATCGGAATCAGCTTTCAGGCCCGGTTCCAGACTCTCTGGGGCAGCTCAGTCAGTTGCAGGAGCTCGTATTGGCGCATAATCAGTTGTCGGGCCCGCTGCCGGCCAGATTGAGCGGGCTCGTTGGGCTACAGCTGCTGGATCTGCAGGCGAACCGACTTACTGGCAGCCTGCCCGCTGCACTGGGTAGTATTTCGTCGCTGAGCAAGGTGATGCTGAACAACAATGCCTTTACAGGAAACCTGCCCTCGACCTGGAGCAGCCTGTCGTCGCTACTGGGGCTTTATCTGGACCACAATCAGCTCAGCGGTACCCTCCCCGCTCAATGGGAGCTGCTGTCGGAATTGCAGGCACTGTCATTGTCGTACAACCAGCTGCAGGGCAGCCTGCCTGCTTCGTGGTCCCGCCTGCGGCAGCTGAGCTTGCTCGACCTCGACCACAACCGGCTCACCGGTCCCGTGCCGGCTTCGTACGAGCAGCTAAGGAGCCTAAACCGCCTGAATTTAAGCCACAACGCGCTTTCAGAAACAATTCCCGGTGCACTGGATGCCGTCTTCCTGCACCTGGACCATAATCGCTTTTCTGGGGCCCTGCCCGTCGGCTTTCGGGTTACGGCCGGGCGCCGCCTCTATAAGCTAACGTTGGAAAACAATGAGCTTACCCACGTGCCTGCCTTCGGCAAGCCGCTGCAGGTCGGCAGCCTGGAAGTAGGACTGGGCGGGAATTACCTGGATTATGCCAGCTACGAGGCCAACGTTACGAGCCCCGGCATCTATCAGTTTTTCGATGAAGGTCAGCGGACCCCCGGGCCGGCCGACACGGTTTCGTTTCAGCGCAGCCGGGAACTGGTGCTGACCCGCACCATTGGCGGCAACTACAATCATTACCAGTGGCAGCGTCTGGTCAGTCAGGTCTGGGTAGATATTCCCGGCGAAACGAGTTCCGAGCTGCGGTGGCCCTCCCCAACTGAAGAACAGCAGGGGCTCTACCGGGTCCGGGTCACCAACGACTGGGTGGTGGGGATGAAGCTGTATTCCCGGGCTGTCTACGCCGATATCCTACCGTACACCGCCCTGACCGAAAACCGGCCGGTTGACGGAACCTGCCAGGCTGCCGTCGACCAGGTCGTTGAAAGTCCTGTTGAGGGCCCCATCAACTTTATCCGCACCTATTCGCCCCAGGTCGCTTTTTCGGATGCTAGTCTGCTGGCCAGCGCACCAACTGATTCCGTCCTGCGTCGAACCGACTATATCGATGGTCTGGGGCGGCCGGTTCAGACGGTACAGCATCAGCAGTCTCCGCAGCGGCGCGACGTAGTGCAGCTGGTCTCCTACGATGCCCTGGGCCGGCAGCCCCGGCAGTACCTGCCTTTTGCAGCCACCGTCCTGCCACTGGCCAACGGTTATTATCCTAATGCCTTCCGGGAACAGTTTGATTTCTACAACGACCGGTTCACGGGCCCGGGCTTCGCCACCGAAAATGTGGCCCGCACCGGAGCCGCCTTTAGCGAGCAGGGCTTTGAGCCTTCCGACCTGAACCGGGTGCTGGCCCAGGGCGCGCCGGGGGAAAAATTGCAGCTCAGCGCCGGGCACGCGGTTGCCTATAGCCAGGGCCCCAACCGAAGTGCCGAGGATATTCCTCGTTTCATCGTCGGGTATGATCCATCAGATCTTTCTCTGGGCTTCGCAGGATTGTACTTGGAGGGCGAGTTGTGGGAAACGGAGGTCCGGGACGAGCATAATTTCCGTACCCAGGAGTTCAAAGACAAAAAGGGGCTGGTGGTGATGAAGCGGGTTGAGTGTCCGCCGCCTGGAGAAAGGGCAGGAGGGGTGAACCCGGGGTGGCTTACGACCCTTTACATCTACGACGACTTTGGCAATCTGCGGATTGTGGTGCCCCCAAAGGCAGCCAAGGTCCTGGTTGCCCGCAACTGGGTGATTACGCCGGCTGAGGAAGTGCTCCTGTTTCGCTACTACTACAATAGCCGCGGGCTGGTCATCAGCAAGCAGGTCCCTGGCACTGATGGGCGTACGGAAATAGTATACGACCAGCTGGACCGCCCGATTCTCAGCCAGGATGCACTACAGCGCACCCGCAATGAGTGGACCTTCACGAAGTATGACCAGCTGGGCCGGACGGTCGTTACCGGCCTTTGTAGCCGACCTGCCTCCGCGACGGTGCTGCAGCGCGAAGCGCTGGCCGCTGCCAACCAATTCGAAGTTCGTACTGCCGCTGCGGCCTACCCCGAGCACTACACCACCGACCGGGCATATCCTGTGCTCGGCCAGAACGGGTTTTCGGCCGGGCAGCTACTGAGCATCCATTATTTCGACTCCTACGATTTCGATTCTGACGGGCAGGGCGCTGCCGATGCCCAGTTCGATTCCCGGTACGGCCGGCGCTTTGTGAGCGGTACCCAACCTCAGGCGGATGAGCAACGCGTAATCAGCTTTGCTACCCGGACCCGGATTCGGGTATTGCAGGTGCCAGCGTCCAGCACCGGCGCCTGGCTTACAACCACTACATTCTACAGTGAGCAGGGGAGGCCGGTGCAGATCGTCAGCACGAATGCCCGCGGCGGCCAGGATATTACAACCACTCAGTCCGACTTCCTGGGCAAAGTGATGCAGAGCTATACCGAACATACCGGCCCCAACCTGGGTGGCCCGCTGAAGGTTACCGAGCAGTTTGCGTATGACCACACCGGGCGGCTGCTTACCGTTCAGCAACAGGTCGATAACGAGCCGCAGCCAACCACTGTGGTGCAGAATACCTACAATGAGCTGGGGCAGCTTACCCGGAAAAGCTATGGTCTGGCTAATCAGCAGGCCAACTTTTCCTATACCATCCGGGGCTGGCTGCGCAGCATCAACGACGTGGTGCTGACCAATCCCACGGCTACCAGCCTGCTCTGGGGCATGCGCCTGAGCTATGACTGTGGCTTTGCCCAGCCTCAGTATAACGGCAACATTGCCGGGCAGCAGTGGCGGAGTCAGAGCGACGGAATTGAGCGGGCTTACGGCTACGTCTACGATGGGGCGAACCGGATACTGCAAGGCGACTTTGTTGCGCGCAGCACAAGCAGCCCAACCAGTTCCTGGGATGGGGAGCGAAATAACTACCGGCTCAGCTTTGTCAGCTACGATGAGAATGGCAATATCCTGACCCTGCGCCGCCGCGGGCTTCTGGCCGCTGCCACCCGCACCGCTCCCAAGCAGTACGGGCAGGTAGACGTGCTGACCTATTCGTATCAGGGTAACCGGCTGGTGGCCGTTGACGATGCCGTGACCACGAATCGACTCCCGCAGCCCGTCGGCAGCGCAGCTGCTCCCACCTCACTGGCCGGCGACTTCCAGGAAAAAACGCGGGCCACCGGACAGCCCGAGTATTCTTACGATGCCAACGGCAATATGACCGCCGACAGTAACAAAGGAATCACCAGTATTGCTTATAATTACCTCAATCTTCCCCAGCATATTACGTTCGGCAGCCGGGCCGACAGCATCGTATTTCGTTATACCGCTACCGGTCAAAAAGTAGCGAAGCTTGTCTATCAAACTGGTAAGCCCATGCAACGGACCGACTATCTGGGCAGCTTTCAGTACGAAGGGGATACTCTGCACTTCTTCCCGCATGCCGAAGGCCGGGTGCTGCGCTTCGTGTCGTCCCACTCAGGGCAGGTCCGTTATGTTCGGGAGTACACCCTGAAGGACCACTTGGGCAACCTGAGAATTGCGTTCCGGCCCGGGGACAAAGCCAGCTACATGGCCACCATGGAAGCTGCCCCCACCGACGTAGCTCAGCGGGAAGAGCAGCAGTTCGATACCCGCAGCATCGTTTCCACCCGGTTTCTGATTGGCCCGACGCTGGCCCGCACCGGCTCCTACGTAGCCCGGTTAAATGCTGCCACCGGCACGCCAATCGGTCCGCTCAAAATGCTCCCGGTGCACAAGGGCGACACCATTAGGGTGGAAGCTCCCGGCATGTACCAGCAGCAGGTGCAGAACACCGGCTTTACTTTCTCAACCCTGGCTTTTGTGACAGCCATGCTTCAGCAGGCACCACCTTCACCACTGCTTACGGACGGTGGCCGCAACAGCATCCGACCCCTGCCATTCCTCGGCATTGGCCTGACGTTGGTTCCTCAGCTCACTCAAAATGGCCGTGTCCCGAAAGGATATGTACGAGCCCTGTTGTTCAACCAGGACTCGGTGCTGGTCGACCAACAAACCGTGCAGCTACCCGCCACGGCTTTCAACAACTATGAGTCGCTGTTCCTGAATCTTATTGCTCCCGCCGATGGCTACATTCAGGTGTATGTGGGCAACGAAAGCGATGTAGACGTCTTCTTCGACGACGTGCAGGTAAAGCATAACCCGGGCCTGCAGGTTCAGGAGAACCATTACGACCCCTGGGGCTTAAGCCTGGCCGGCCTTGAGAAGACGGGAGGGCAGGGTGAGAATAAGCATCAGTACAATGGGAAGGAAAAGCAGACTGAGCTGGGTTTAGGGTGGAATGATTATGGCGCTAGGATGTATGATGCGCAGTTGGGGAGGTGGCATGTCGTGGATCCATTAGCAGAAAATAGTATTACAATGTCTTCCTATCACTATGCAGGTAATAATCCAGTTTTAAATATAGACCCAGATGGAAGAGACTGGTTTATGAATAGTGAAACGGGAGCGATGATTTGGCGTGATAGTCATGATAAGGCACAAAATATTAATGGGCAAAGTTATAGTAATGTTGGGGCAACCTATACACAAAAAATAGGGGAAGGTATATCACTTATTTATACCCAGAATGAGGTTACTTCTATTGTGTATGAGGTTATTGCACAATCTAGTTGGGTGTCACAAATTAATGAAGGGCTAAACTGTTACGAGGCATGTGAGAAAATGCTGACGAATGAGGGAATAGAGACTGCAGGTAGAGGTTCGGAAACGCTCTTAACAGAAAAAGGCGATAACGGTAAACCAGGTGCTGCTAGCGTTGACGCGGCAAGTGGTGTTAAGATAATTGATCAAACTATCGAAAATGGTAGCCCAATTATTATAGGCGTAGACTACAGGAACGGGTCTCCAAACTTTGATGGGATGACAGATCACTTTGTTGTTGTGTCAGGCAAAACCGAAACTATAAGCGATGGTCAGGTAACTTCTACAACATACAATTTTTTTGACCCTAGAACAGCGCATGAGAATAAGGGTACTTCCTCTACTAATTCCATGCAAATAAACGATAGTGGAAAACTTAAAGGGAGCTATTATAATGGCTCGATTAATTATACTGGTACTACTGTAAGAAAAAACAAATGAAAAATTTTCTATTTATTATTTATCTTGTGTTTGCAAGCGGTTCAGCTGTTTGTCAAACAGATAGTGAGCAATTCTCGAAATTTATTAGTGCGCTTGGCTATCTTGATATTCCACTCGTTTCTTCTGATGTAAGTAAAAGTGCTGCTTTCAATGAGACAGCGAGAAGCTTGTCCGCGAATGAGTGGTTGTATTTCGGTGTAGACAAAAATACTTGGCCAATTCATAAAGATTACAGCTACGAAGCTATAGGAAAATTTATGGTAAAGCGTGGCTTTGTTGGTGTGATCTACAGGTGTTCATATGAGCCTATTGATATTGTAAAAGAAAAACATGAGCTTATTTTAGTTGTATACAAAAAAAATGGGGCATTAGTTTCTTGGATTTCAATACAAGGGAATCATGACGATGAATTGCATTTTTTTGGGAATATTAATAAATATAATGAAATAATTATTAATTATGAATATTTTAATATAAATGCCAAAAATAAAAAATCAAAAGTTGTAAGAAAAACTAAAAAGTATGTGATAGATAAAGATGGCAAAATAGTTGATGTCGGTGTAAAGATGTGATGATGTTTGTAAAATTAATTTGCCTTAAATAGGTTATTTTTCAATCATTGTTTTCCTTAATTGAAGTGCAAATAATTTCTAAAAGCATTACCTCAACAACAACTCCTGTCGAGCTTTCGCGTAACCCGAAGGTCTGTCGGGCTTAACGCCCCTGCTGAGCCGGCCGATCCTTCGTTCCATGCTGAAATGGGTTATCCGGTCCGTTGCCCTTTTGCTGCTGGCGCCTTTTTCCGCCTCCGGCTACTCCGTGCTGACCCACCAGGCCACCATCGACTCGGCCTGGAAGAAGTGCCTGGTGCCGCTGCTGCAGCGCCGCTACCCGGGCGCCACCGACGAGCAGCTGCGGGAAGCCAAGTCCTATGCCTACGGCGGGGCCATCATCCAGGACATGGGCTACTACCCGTTCGGGTCCTCCCTGTTCACCAACCTCACCCACTACGTCCGCAGCGGGGACTTCGTGCATAACCTGTTCGACGAAGCCCGGGACCGCAACGACTTTGCTTTTGCCCTCGGGGCCCTGGCCCACTACGCGGCCGACATCAGCGGGCACCTCGAAGGCACCAACCGGGCCGTGGCCTCGGTGTATCCCGATCTAAAGGCGCAGTTCGGACCCGTCATCACCTACCTCCAGGCTCCCAAGCAGCATTCCCAGCTGGAGTTTGCCTTCGACGTGGTGCAGGTGGCCGCCGGGCGCTACCGCTCCGAGGACTACCACAGCGCCATCGGCTTCCAGGTAGCCAAGCCCGTGCTGGAGCGGGCCTTCGAGAAAACCTACGGCCTGAAGCTGGGGCGCGTGATTGCCAACGTGGATTTGAGCATCGGCAGCTACCGGTTCGTGATAAGCCAGCTGGTGCCCACCGCCACCCGGGCCGCCTGGGAGTCGCAGCGGGAACAGATCCGCCAGCTGAGTCCCCGGGTGCGGCGGCGGGAGTTTGTCTACCGGCAGAGCCGGCGTGAGTTCCGCCGGGAGTTTGGCACCAGCTACAAACAGCCCGGCACGGGTGCCCGGCTGTTGTCGCTCGTGGTGCGGGTGCTGCCCAAGATCGGTCCGCTCCGGCCGTTTGCCTTTAAGCTGCCCACCCGTGAGGCCCAGGAGCTGTTCAAGGCCAGCTTCCGCACGGTGCAAAGCCAGTACTGCGGACTGGCCGAAGCCCGGCAAAGTTCCACCGCCGCCCGCCTGCCGAATACCGACTTCGACACCGGCTACGCCACCCGGGCCGGGGAGTACGAGCTGGCCGATGAAACCTACGGGGAGTGGGTACGCACCCTGGCCAAGGATAAGTTTGAGGGCATCAGCGCCCCGCTCCGCCAGAACATCCTCACGTTCTACAGCGGTGCGGTCAAGGAGCCCGTCGGCCAGGAAGAAAAGGAAACCGACACGCTGAAAGAAACGCAGGCCGCGGTTGCAGCCCTGCGGGCATTCGAAGTGAAGTAAGTTGTCGCCGGGTGCCGAATCAGTCTACCTTTCGGACCGTTCCACTCGCTAGTTGTCGGTAATTTGGACAAATGAAATGCTGCCCGTTTAAAAAGTGGCTCCTGCTGCTCCTGCTCATCGCGGGCTCCATTTCTCTGCATGCCCAGACGTATCGGTTGCGGTCATTTAAAGGCAAGACAGTATCAATACGGGTGTATGAGCAGATAACCCCACGAGCCCTCGTGGTGGTGTGTGGAACGGATACCGTAAAGGTGTCCGAATCCTGGGCACTGGATACGGTTAGAGTGTGGAACCAGCAGTTTTTGCAGCTCACCTACGCCGTCCGGGGCGGCTCCAACCTGGGAATACGCAACACGCTCGTGGTCTGCGCGGCCCAAGGCAAACTCTGCCAGGCCCTGCAAGCGGAAACCTTTCGCGAGTACGACCTGCGCAACCTACACGGTGGCGACCCGGGCGAATACGAGTTGTACCGGGTGCAGATGCGCCTGCTGGGCTCCACCCCGGCGACCTACCGACTCCAGCTCACGGTTCACGACGAAAGTCGGTCCGGCCGCACCCCTGCGAATAACCGCCGTTCCGACACGTAGGCGGTGCTGAAGCTCGACGCCAGCCGCCATTTCTTTTACACCGGATACCAGCGGGTTCCCGCCCGGTTTACGGTCCTGAATCTAAAATCGGGAAGGGTGGTTACGCGCCGGCTCACCGGAATGCTGCCAGTGATGGCACTCGGCAATCGTACCCACTACTTTATCCAGGGCGAGTGGTACGAAGCGGCCGGTACCGAAGAGCAGCCCAACCAAGCTCGCTGATAACCCTCGTCTAACTTTCCGGAGCGCTTCTTCTTTCGCTTAAGCGCTTTCATTACTTCGAAACTAGCTTTCAACACACCTCCCGCTCTGCTCCGCTTAGCTAAGCCCCCAGGCTACGAAGGTGACCGGGTGCTGTAAGTAAAAAGCCAGCTCACTGCTCCGGGGTCGGCCTGGCTTGCGCAGTAGCATCAGTGTACCATTACCCGTACCGTTTGCGCAGGCGCACCCGGCGAGCGCAACTGGGCCAGGTACAGGCCGGCAGCAACTCCGGCAAGCGGCAACGGTTCCGCTGCAGCACCTTGCCGCAGCACCCGCCCGCTCATGTCCAGCAGCAGCAAGGTGGCGTGAGCTGGTGCGCCCGACCAATACAGCCGATCTACTGCCGGATTTGGATACACTAGGGCTGGAACTGCGGCCGCTGGGCGGACGGGCAGGGGCAGCGCCAGCAGACGCCCAAACGTCAGCGCGTGGGCCTGG
This sequence comes from Hymenobacter translucens, assembly GCF_020685205.1. GTDB lineage: Bacteria > Bacteroidota > Bacteroidia > Cytophagales > Hymenobacteraceae > Hymenobacter > Hymenobacter translucens. The sequence continues at coordinate 191,476 of NZ_JAJERB010000008.1, read as the reverse complement.
GTGCCGTTGCCGAGCTGACCGGCCGTGTTGTCGCCGGTGGAGTACACGTGGCCGGCCGAGGTAAGAGCCAGCGCGTGGTACTGCCCCGTGGCCACCTGCGTCCACGTCTGGCCGCTGGGCGGGGCCACGCGGCCGGGCGTGTTTCGGCCCTGCGCAGCCCCATTGCCCAGCACGCCGCCTTCGCCCCAGCTGTAGAGTCCGCCGTCCGAGCACAAGGCCATGGAAAAGTAGTTGCCGGCGGCCACGGCCGTCCAGGTGTGACCGGCGGGCGGTGCAATGCGCACCGGGGCCAGGCGGCTGGTGCTGGTGCCGTCACCCAACTGATTCAGTGAGTTGCTGCCCCAGGCCCAGAGCGAGCCATCGGAGGCCAGTGCCAGCGCGTGCTGCAGGCCGGCGTCCGCCTGCGTCCAGCGCAGCCCCGCGGGCGGCGCAATGCGGACGGGCGCCCGGCGGTCGGTGACGGTGCCATCGCCCAGCTGGCCCTGGTTGTTCAGGCCCCAGCTCCACAAAGCGCCGTCGGCAGCGGCCAGGGCCAGGGAATAGTCAACGCCAGCCACGACCTGCGTACAGGCGGGTAGCCCTGGCACCTCCCCGGGCGTCTGGCGGCCCGTGGTGGTGCCGGTGCCGAGTTGTCCCTGTTGACCGGCGCCCCAGCTCAGCACCTGGCCCGAGGCCAGCAGCGCCAGTGAGTGCGAGCGGCCCGCCGACACTTGCTGGGCGACGGCCCCGGCCGGGAGCGGCACTGGAGCCGGCGCGGTCTGGCTTTGCGTGGTACCGTTGCCCAGCTCGCCGCTGGAATTCAGACCCCAGCTGTGGAGTGACCCATCGGTACACACCGCCAGGGTATGCGACTGACCGCCGGATACCTGCGCCCACTGCCTGCCCGCAGGGGCCGCCAGGGGCACGGGCAGCGGCTGGGCATTGCTGATGGTGCCCAGGCCCAATTGTCCGGCGTTGTTGCGGCCCCAGGCATACAGGGCGCCGTCGTTGCGCAGGGAAAAGGAGTAGTAAGCCCCGGCGTACACTTGCGTGTAGGCGTTGCCGGGGCCTTGTGCCCGCAACGGATGAACCCTGGCCAGCCCCACACTTACCAGCAGTCCGGCACTTAGCACGCGTAAAAAACGAGGTAGAGAAGGGGGCATCTTTCCGCGGGTTAAGAAGTTCAACAGCATGGCGTTTGGCAGGAGTCCCTGCCCGCGCACACTACGGCGACTGAGTGGGCAAAGATGCCGGTGCCCTGGTAGGAGGCTAGCTTCCGTTCCGCCACAGTGCCAGCGTAGAATTACAAAGAGGAGGGGCTGCAAACGCTCGTTTGCGTAAACGAGCGTTTGGCTGAATGGCATGGGAGCCGATTCCTACTTGCGAATAGTGCTCCAGTACTCTTCTTTTACATCCTCGTCGATCAGGACAGTCACACGCTCTGCTGGGTGCGCGTCGCCGCCACGCTTCTTGGGACCGGACACCCAATATTCTTCCCCTGTAGCCGTGTCAAAGAAGTTACCCTTGATTTTCTCGCTCCCACCTCGGGTCAAGGTTTTATCTCGATAGTAAACGGTCTGCAACGTCCGTGAAAACGAGACCCGGCCAATATGTGCTTCGCCGCTCTCTTTGTTTTCGATATACATAATCCGTGTTTTCATCGTGCATATCAATCTTCGCCTAGCTTTCTGACCGTTTGATTGAACTAGTAAGTTTGGGTGGTTACTCCACTGGCTCCTCGTCCAGGGAAGCCAAAAACTCGGGTAAACTCTCGGCAAGGAGGTACAGGTTCGTCCGAGCGCTGTCCGCCTCGACGGTGTAATCTACTTCGGATTCGTGGTCCCAGAAATACACATGGCCGACGTCTGCTCCTGCGCAAGCCAGGCAAATCAAGTTGCCGCCCGGGTCGTGGGCAATGGGCAAGAGAGCGATAGGAAGCCGTTTCTCATCGATTTTGAACGTCTCGATGTAGTCTCCAAGGCTGCCCCAACTTTCTTTGTGTGTGGGCAAGAAGCGCTCGACCAGCGAAGAGGTGCACCGACCTTGCTCAACGAAGTGAAACCCGTTGGGCGCGCACCTACCGCCGTTGTAGCGCAACAGGTGCTGCCGGTAGGCGCTGGGAAAGGGCAATTGCGCGTAGCGTTCCAACTCGTCCAACTCATCCTCCGTGGCGGGGGATGAGGTTTTTTCAAATACCACCATCATTTATTCTTTTGCCAAAGAAAAACTCCTTTGGCTGTTTGGACCGTTTTGCTGAACTGTAAGCCGCATATTTACTGCTCAGCTTCTCTTAGATGGGTTAGCCTTTTCAAGAAAGGCCATTATCTCGTCAACTGACATCTCCGTTACGTCTAACGTCTCTAGTTCCCGTAACTTTTCCTTGCTCTTGTCATAATAACCCGGCGAAAAAGCAATCACGCTTTCGGCGCGTTGGCTCACCTCGTAGTAGGCCCCGACGCCCTGCTGGTAGCAAGTATAGCCAGCCTTGTCCTGTTCCAACGCCGGGTCAGCGGCAAAGAGCGCCAGCGCCTTTTTTTTCGATAAGGACAGCAAGGAGATTTCTCCCAGCAGCACGCGGGCCGGACGGAAGAACTCCAAGGCCTCGCACGTCTCGGCGTCGTTGTAGTAGACGAACAGACCCAGTGACGGGTAGTAATCGGTATCCTCCCCACCTTGAAGAAATTGCTGGGGCGTCTCGACCACCTGCGCCCGGATGGCTGGTCGGCTTATGCCGAAACGGAAGGCCCCCGCACCGATGTGGGGTGTAATGGAAAAAGTCATGGAGCAAGATAAGGGCGCAAACTGGTGCCACGCCACGGTGCACTAAAACCCTTCTTTCACTGAACCGCTACAATCTACCAGACCCGGTACGTCCACCGTATGCCTGGTTGGCAGGTCCGACGCGTCCGAGGTGCGTATCGCGAAAGCCGGTTTCATGCTTCAGGCCGTATCCCAGGAGCCGGTCAAAGGCACTGTGGAACAGCAGCACCGTGCCCGCGAGCAGCAGCAGGGGCTGCCCAAGCCACCACCCGGCTGCCCCTGCCGCCAGGGCCGTGGCCTGGTGATGGGCAAGGTTGTAGCACCAGGCGCCTACGCGCGGCCCGGCCAGGTAGCCAAGCATGCTCAGATCCGGGAGCAGAAAGGTGGCGGGCAGCACCCACCACGCATACGGCAGATGGGCAAACACCACGAGGGCGAAAAGCGCTTCGGCCAGTTTTTCGGTTTTCAGCAGGGTTTTCATGCAGGCAAAAGGGGAGGTGAGAATGAACACCCAAACTTCCGGCGGCCAGCCCCCCGAACACGATAACAAACGCTAAGAAATAGGTCTGCTTCGGAGCCGGGTCGCTCATTCCGGCGGTCCGGCTGCTGGTTTTCGCGCGACGCGCGCCCGGATGCGGCTGAGCGAGACCGGGGTGACGCCGAGATAGTTGGCGACCAGGTGCTGGGGAATGCGCTCCAGAATCTTGGTTTTGCCGCTGGCCAGCAGGGCCCGGTAACGCTCTTCCGGCGAGAGGAGCAGGTGCTCTACCAGGCGGGCATCGGTGCCGAGCAGGTGGTATTCCGCCAGCAGGCGCCCAAACTGCTCGTAGATGGGCCGTTCCTGGTAGAGCCGGCGCAGCACCGCGTAGTCAAATACTACCAGCTCGGAACCCGTCAGCGCCTGAATATGCAGGCTGCTGCGCTGCCCGGTCAGGCAGCCGGGATAGTCTCCCAGCAGGTGGTTTTCAAAGAAAAAGTACGTTGTGCGCTCCTCCCCGTCGGGGCGCAGGTAGTACAGGCGGCAGCAGCCGCTGAGCAGCATGGCCAGCTCCGGGCGGTAGTCGCCGGCCCGCACGAAATGCTCGCCCCGGGCCAGGGACAGCGGGCGCAAAGCCTCGGCCAGCGGCTGCCAGTCAGCGTCCGTCAGCGAGGGTACGAAGCGGTGGAGGTAGGTGCGCAGCGGGTGCAGCGGGCCGGCCGGGTCCGGGGGCTGGTTTTGGATCACGCCGCTAAGGTAGAAGAGGGATACCCAAGGGGCAATCCGCCGGGGCCGGCTCCTGGCAGGTCAGTACAGAAGAGTAGACTTCGCGGGATCCTGCTTCTTTGCGCTGTCTATTCTTTTGCCCGCCGATGAAAGTCTTCCTTATCCTGCTGCCCCTGGCGCTCAGTGCGTTTGCCCTGCCCTTTAAAGCTCCCCAGCCGGCATCGTCCGGCGCCGGTGCCAAAGACTACGTTATCACCGACTTCGGGGCTGGTACCGATAGCACCGAGCTGAGCACCGCCGCCATTCAGCGCACCATCGACAAAGCCCACACCGAGGGCGGGGGCACGGTCGTGATTCCGAAGGGAGTGTTCCTGAGCGGGGCGCTGTTTTTCAAGCCCCGCACCCGGCTGCGCCTGCAGCAGGGGGCCAAGCTTAAAGGCTCCGACAACATTGCCCACTACCCGCTGCTGCCTTCGCGCATGGAAGGGCAGAGCCTGCCGTATTACGCGGCCCTCGTGAATGCCTACCAGGTTAACGGCTTTCGGGTGACGGGCCCGGGCACCATTGACGGCAACGGCCTGCAATTCTGGAAAAGCTTCTGGGCCCACCGCGACTCCATGCAGAAGCTGGGCAAGTCGTCGACCAACCTGGAAGTGCACCGGCCCCGGCTGCTCTTTATCTGGGGCTGCCGCGACGTGACCATTGCCCGGGTCAAGCTGCACAATGCCGGCTTCTGGACCACCCACCTGTACCAATGCAAAAAGGTGCTGATTGAGGGCTGTGATATCCGCTCCCCGTTCCGGCCGGTCAAGGCGCCCAGTACCGATGCCGTCGACATCGACGCGTGCCAGAAGGTAACCGTCCGCAACTGCTATATCTCCGTCAACGACGATGGCATCGTCATGAAGGGCGGGAAGGGACCCACCGCCCACAAGCTGCCGGAAAACGGCCCGGTGGAGGACGTGCTGATTGAGAACTGCACCTTTGGGGAAGTGCACGCGGCCGTTACCTGCGGCAGTGAGTGCATTCACGCCAACCGCATCACCGTGCGCAACTGCCGGGTCGACAACGACCGGCCGCTGCTGCTGCTCAAGATGCGCCCCGACACCTACCAGCTCTACGAGAACATCACGGTTGAAAACATAACCGGCCGCTGCGGCACAATCGTCACGCTCTCGCCCTGGACGCAGTTCTTCAACCTGGCGGGAAGCACGGAAAAGCCTTTTGGCACCATCCGCAACATCACCATCGCCAACGTCAAGGTGAAGTGCAAGCAGTTTGCGGTTTTGAATGGCAACCCGGCCGATCAGGTTACCAGCTTCACCTTTAAAAACGTGGACGCGACGGCGCAGACGGCGGCCTTTCCCAACAAGTATCCGGGCGTGAAATTCTCAAACGTGACCCTCAACGGAGCTCCCTTGACGGCGGCCCCGGCCGCAGGCCCGGTGGTGACCCCGCTAAAGCCAGACTAGGGCGCCGCAGCTCATTGCAGGAAGCCCGACCGGTCTGGTAAATTCCCGGAGATTCTACCCGGCCGGTCGTCCCCTTACGCCCGCTTATTTGGCCGCCGGGTACCAGTTGCGCAGCCGGACGTCGATTTTCCGGTTTGCCGTGTTCACAGTTTTCTTAAAGCTGTCGACGTCGCTCAGGCCATTCTGGCCGCGGTAGTGGTAGGGATATACGATGCCTGGCTTGAAGGCCAGCACGCCCTGGGCGGCCTGGTTCACGTCCATGGTATACGGCAGGTTCATGCACACGAAGGCCACGTCGATGTCCTTTAGGGCGCGCATTTCGGGAATATCTTCGGTGTCACCCGACAGGTACACGTTTTTACCGCCCAGGCTGAGCACGTAGCCGTTGCCCCGGCCTTTGGTATGCATGGCATCGGCGGCTTCGGGCAGGTTATACATCGGAATGGCCGCCACCCGCATGCCCAGCGTGTCGAGCCGCTGGCCGTTGCGCAGGATGCGCACCTGCGCCTGGTACTCCGGGGGCAGCTTATCGGCCACCGCCTTAGGAGCTACCAGCAAGGCTTTGCCAACGGCGAGGCCCCCCAGCGTTTTCAGGTCCATATGGTCGCCGTGAATGTCCGTGATAAGAATCACGTCGGGCGCGGCCAGTCCCGCGTAGGCCTCGGCTCCCCCGTAGGGGTCCACGTAAATAGTCTTTCCGTTCCACGTCAACACCACGCTGCCGTGCGTGATGGGCTGCACCGTGAGCGGCCCGCTTTTGGTCTTGATCTGGTCGGCGGCCACGCGCAGGGCAGCGGCGGAAGGAGTGGTTTGAGCGTGCGCCGGAGCAGTAAAAGCAGCCAGCGCGGCCGTAAGAAGCAGGATCGACTTCATGCGTTTTTTAAATCGGTGGGTTAGACGGTACTGCCCGGCTTTTCGAAAAGCAGGGCGGCGGAGTGGTTTCGCTGAAAACTGTAACCATAACCCGGTTGCCCGCCACAAGTTCTGGCCGGGCATCTGCCGGGTCGATACCCAGACGGAAGGGCATGCCGGGTAGGCTGGTACCTATAACGCCAAACAGCGCTGCCCAACTGAACAGCGCTGTTCATTTCCGGCACTCGTGCCCGGGCAGCCCTCCAGGCAAAAGGCCCGCCAGCGGCTGCTGACGGGCCTTTGGGCCGTGGTTTATGTGGGCAAGCTTAGGGCGTCACCCTGATGTTGGTCAGGCCGCCTGTTCCGGCAACGGTTCACTGTCTGCTTCAGCCGGCTATGCTGAGTACCGCAACCCGGCCTCCACGCGTGCCCAGGGCCAGACAGCAGTCATTGGCCATCCAGGTTAAGGCCGTAATGCCCGACCCAAACGGGTACACGCCCAGGGGCAGCGTGCAGGGGACGGGGTTCCAGAGCGCCAGCGTGCCGGCAGCATCGGCTGACGCCAGCAAGTCGCCCCGGTGCTGAAACACGGCGTATTCCACATCCACCGGGTGATACGCCAGCCGCTTCGGGGAGTCGCGCACTCCGGCCGCTGCTACCTCCCAGATTCCTATATCCGAGCCGAGGGGGGCTGCCAGCCGGCTGCCAGCATGGTGCCAGCTCAGCGTCCGTCCTGTTTTCACCTGGCTGCCTGCCTTCCGCTCAGCCCCGCTGAGGAGAAGCCAGCTTACCAGGCCGCCGCCAGAGCACCCGGCCGCGAGGTGACGGCCGGTCGGGCTCCAGGCTACGGCTGCCAGCGCGAGCCCGCCACTAAGCGGCAGGCTCGGTTCCGGGGTAGTAGCTACCGAACCAGGCACGGGTACGACTTGAACTCCGGAGCGGGTGGCCAGGGCTACGGCCCCCGAATCGGCGCGCCAGCTCAGTCCGGCAATGCCCGCGCTTTGAGAGTCGCAGCTTCCGATCAGGCGGCCCACTTCATCGAGCAGGAAAAGGGTAGGGCCCGCCACCGCCGCCAGCCAGTGGCCGTCAGGTGACCAGCTCACGTGCTCAATCCAGGTTTTGCCCAGGCGCTGCTGCGCTACGGCTTTGCCGGTGTGAGCATTCCGCAGCCGGAGGATGCCATCGAGGTGACCGGTTGCCACAATGGGGGCACCCGGGCTTGCACTCAGGCACATATTCCCCCCTGTCTCGCTCCACGAGGGCCGGCCATCGGCAGCACTCAGGCACACCAGCTGGCCGGCTTCGGTCAGGGCCAGCACGGCACTATGGTCGGCCAGCCAGGCAACCTCCCGAACGGCGTAGCCCAGCTCGGTGCTCCAGCGGGCCACGGGCGCCGGGAAAGTGGTCGGCTGCCGGGAGGCCAGCGGGCCAAACCGACGCGAGGCGGTTGTACCCGCTTCCGTGATTTGCATACCTATTGTACTGTCACCGGCACCGTAGCTTCCACATCTGCTTCGCCGGTGCTGGCCGTGCCGTCCTTGGTGCCGGGCTGGTGGAGCAGCGTGATCTTCAGCGAGCCCGAACCGGCTGCCGTCGTCGCCAGGCGGGTAGTCAGTCCTACTTCGCGGTTGTTGGCGTCGCGGTCGGTGCGGGTTATGGTCATAAGCCCGGCGGGGGTGGGGGCGTAGAAAAACAGGTGGTCTTCTTTTTCGGTAGCTACTTCATCGGTCACGTTGGCCACCGGGCTCTTGGTTTTGTCGAGCAGGGTAATCGTGCCGGTATAGGTGGTGTTGGCACGAAGGGTTAGTGGACCGCCGGTAATGACGGGTGCCGCGCCGCCGGCGCCGTCGAGGTCTTCCCAGGTGATGGTGGCTGCCGGGGCCGTGCTGCCGGCAGCGGGCGTCAGGGCATACGTAACGGTGGTAATCAGCTCGGCATCTTCTTCGGGCTCCGGCTCATCATCACTGCACGCGGAGAAGGCCAGCGGCAGACTCAGAAGCAGCGCGAGCAGAGGCTTGGCAGAAGGCAGTGTAAAGCCGGCGGGAGAGGTCGTGAATTTCATGGGTTCGTTGGGTTGAAAAAGTGAGGTGATGAATCGTTAAAAGTTGAGCTTGAGGCGAACGGTGACGTTGCGTCCAAGCTCGTCGAGGTAATACCGGTACCGGTTCAGGTAGTCGCGGTAGCGGGTGTTCAGCAGGTTGGTTCCGCTCACGCTGAGGCTCAGCGGGTGGCGGGTGGCAGCGCCGGCTACCAGGCCCGCCTCGGCGTTGAGCAGCGTGTAGCCCGCGGGCGGGTCCTGGTAGTCCTGTCCGTTTTCCGGGCGGGGCGTGCGGGCCTGCCGGGCCACCGCCTGCACCCCGACCTGGGCATAGAATCCGCTTACCCGCCGGGGCGCGGCGGATGCCCGCTGCTCGTAGCGCAGCCAGGTTTCCGCCCGGTCGGCGGGAGCCAGAATCAGGTAATCGTCCTTGGTGATATCCCGCTCCCACACCGTGGCGGCCTTAACCCCCAGGGTGAGGACGGGCAGCAGCCGGAAGGTGGCCAGCAGGTCGGCACCCCGGAACCGGGCGTCGGTCTGCTGGTAGCGAAACGAGGGAAACAGCCCCCGCACGCTGAGCACCTCCGGAATGGGAGTCTGGTAGATGTACCCGTCGAACGAGGTCTGATACAAGGTCACCTCCCCGTTGAAGCGCGGGTTATCGTGCCAGCTGGCAGTCAAGCTCAGGCCCCGCGCGGTTTCGGGGGTGAGCGGCGGGGCACCGGGCAAACGGGAGATATCGTAGCCTTCCTCGTAGATACCGCCGTGCACTCCCTGGCTGGCCCGCTCATTGGCCGCCGGTGCCCGCTGGTTCAGGCTGACGTCGGCTCGGAGCGTAACGTGGGGGGAGGCGTCCCACATGGCACCCAGCGAGGCAGCCGGCGTGAAGTAGCCATAGTCTTCCTCCACTACCGTAAACACCCCGGCCGGCCGGGTCGGCCGCTTGGTGTTGAGCAGCCGCCGGTCCAGCCGCAGGCCGGCTTCGAGCAGCCAGCGGGCCCCCGGGTGCCACCGGCCCAGCCCGTACAGGCCGAGCGCCTGATTGGTGTAATAGGGCATGAAAAAGCGGGAGCCCGGCCGGTAGGTGTTGTTCTGATACGTACCGCTCAGGCCCAGCTCACCGCTGACCGAGCCCCAGGGCTTGGGCTCCCAGCGCAGCTCGGCGGTGCTCGTGGCGTTGCGGTAGTCCAGCTCGGGCAGGTTCCTGGCGGCCGTAGCATCGTTGCGGGGGCGGAACTTGTCGTACTCGCTCCGGTCGTCCCACTGCTGGGCCACCGTCAGCTCAAGCCGCCCGTTCCGCTCGCCCAGCCGGTAGAAGCTGCGGAGCTTGAGCAGCGTGTGTTGCAGATCCTGGTAGCCGCGGTTGATGGCATACGTGAAATCCTGCGCCACGCGGGGCGTGTTTCGCTGGGCCGCGCGGGCATTCTCCGGGAGCGGGTACAAACCCAGCCGGGCGTTGTACTGGCTGAAAAACAGCTCCGTTCCCCACCGCTCCCGCTCGTAGCCCAGCGTACCGGCGTAGCTGTATTCTGCCAGACCGGAGTTGGCAATCCGATAGTCGGGTGTGGCGGCCGAGCCGGCCCGGCGCACGGTTCCCACTACCCGGCCCGCCAAGCCCGGCACTTGCTTCGCAGTACCCTGCAGCGTGAAGGAAGCCGCGCCCAGGCCGTTGTTGCTGGCCCCAACCAGGTGCCCCTCGCCACTGACCCCGGCAGAGTCGGGGAGGGCCGCCGGCTCGGCCAGCACCACGCCACCCATGGCATCCGCTCCGTAGCGGACCGCGGCGGCTCCCTTCACCACCGTAAGGCGGGCGGCCACGAAGGGGTCGATTTCCGGGCCGTGCTCCTGGCCCCACTGCTGGCCTTCCTGCCGCACACCGTTGTTGAACAGCGCCACCCGGTTGGAGTGCAGCCCGTGGATCATGGGCTTGAACACGCTTGGCCCGGTCTGGATAGCCGACACGCCACTAACCTTAAGTAAAGCCTCCCCCAGGGCCTGCCCCCGCGTGGCCTGCAGGGCGCTGCCGCTGAGCGTGGCCGTCGCCTGCGGGACGGGAGCCGCAACCCGCTGCCCCCGAACCAGGGCGCCTTGCAGCAGCACGGCATCGGGGTGAAGCTGGAAGTTGCGAACGGTAGCGCTGCTCACCCGAACTTCCACCGTTTCGGGGCGGTAGCCGACGAAGCTGATTTCAAGGTGGTAGAGCCCGGGGCAGACGTGAAAGTGGTAGTTGCCGAATTCATCGGCCGCGCTGACGTCGTTGGTTTCGAGCAGGCGGGCGGTGGCCCCGGGCAACAGCTGTCCGGTTTCGTGGTCGGCCACCCGGCCGGCCAGCGCCAGGTTGCACCCGGCCGCCGGCCCCGCCGCAGCGGGGTGCGCAGGAGCAGTCGTGCTCATCTGTGCGTCGGCTGCGATGCTGTACAGCACGCCCAGCAGGCACAAAACTACACGCCAAACACCTCTTTCCCAGTGGGAGAGCGAAAGGTTTACACGCATGAATAGGAAAAGGAGCCGCGGGGTGAAGTGGCACTTCACCCCACTGGTGACGCAGGGCTGCGCTGGTTAGCGCAGCTCGTCAGAAGCCCAGCCCACCGTGCCACGAGGGGCTAGGCGCTGGGCGGCCCCCGGCCCGCGCGCTCAAAGACGGCGACAACCGGCAGACCCGGTACGGGCGCAGTGGCTCGTACGGCAAACACTGGCCGTGCGGCCGGCACCGGCACGAGGACCGGGGCGGCCGGCAGTACCGGCACGTCATACAGCTGATCGACGTGGCAGTGCTGGTGCTTGACAGTGAGCAGGGCCTTGCCTTTGGGGGCAGCAGGAGCCCGCGTCGGCTCGTCCTGGGTGTGCGCGTGGTCGTGCAGCAGCAGTACCATCGACTCCGGAGCCCACACCCGCCCAAGCAGCAGCAGCAGCAGCAGCGAAACGTAGCGACGGAAAAGAGGGGAGTGGAACACGGGTCGGGGAATAGCCGAAGAACAGCGCCTCACACAGCGAGGAAAGGCCAGGTTAGCAAAGATACGAGGAGTACGCCGACTAGCCGGTGACGGACGTATCGGCTGCCCAAATCTCGCAATTCTGCGGTAAAACGCAAGTTATTTTGGCGGCTCCTGCACCAGGGCTCCGCTCAGGCGGCGCAGCACGATTTCGGCCTGCTTGGCCTGGAAGCGGATGTCGAGCAGGCGGTTTTCGGCATCGAGCTGGGTGCGCTGGGCTTCCCGTAGCGCCAGGGGCGTCAGCAAACCCAGGCGGTAGCGCTCAAAGGCAATATTCACGTTCTGGCGGGCCAGCAGGATGTTGTCTTCCTCCAGCTGCAGCAGCTGCAGGCGGTTCTGGTACTGAGCATAGGCCTGCTCCGCCTCCGCCGTAAGCTGAAGCTTGGTCTGGTCGAGCACGAGCTGGCTTTGCTCTTCGGCCACCCGGGCGTTCTGGACCTGGCGCTTGCGGTTGAAGCCGTCGAAGATGGGCACCGAGGCCACCACGCCGTAGTTGAGGCCCCGGGTGAGGTTGGTGCTTTGGGTGAGCACGGTGCCGGCAAAAGCGGCGTTGTTGATGTTGCGGGTAAGACCATAACCGGTCGTCAGGCCCACCTGGGGCAGGCGGTCGGCCTGGAGCAGGCGCCGGTCGTAGGTGGCAACTTCCACGCCGAGGCGGGCCTGCTGCAGGCGGGGGTTGCGGGCCTCGATGCCCTGCACGGTGGCGTCGCGGTTCAGGTCCCGGGCTACCACGATGGAGTCGGCGGGGCTGAAGTCGAGGCGGGGCGAGCGGCCCAGTAGGGTGTTCAGGTTGATCTTGGCGGTGGCCAACGCTTCCTGCTGCTGAATAAAGGCCGAGCGGTCGGCGTTGAAGTCGACCCGGGCGGTGAGAACTTCTACCTTGGCGCTGGCGCCCACGTCGACGCGGGCCTGGGTGAGGTCGATGCGCTGCTGCCCAATGGCCAGGGCCGCCTCGAACGAGCGGATCTTGCCCTGCTCGCGCACCACGGCGTAATAGGCGTTGGTAATGTCTTCCACCGCTTCTTCGAGTGTGGCCCGGGTAATCTGCTGCTGGCGCTGCTCCAGGGTCTGGAGCCGGTCGTAGGCAATAAACATTCCCATACCGTCGAAGACCGTCCAGGTGAGGGCCACGTTGCCGTTGAGAAAGTTGGAGGTGGCCCCGTTTACGATGCGCGGGTCGTTTTCCCCGAACCGCTGGTTGAGGTTGTTGCGGTTGAAGGTGCGGGTGAAGTTGCCGTTCACGACCGGCAGCTGCCCGGCCGCGCCCCGGGTCACGTTGTTGGCCGTCACTCGCTCATCGTTGCGGGCCAGGCGGATGCCATAGTTGTTTTCCAGGCCCAGGCGCACGGCCTCTTCCAGCGTAAGCGGCGGGGCCGCCGCCACCGACTGGGGCAGTCGGGTCTGGTTTTGCTGCGCCGAGGCCGGGGCCGCCAAGAGCAGCCCCAGCGCACCGGCCAGAAACAGGGATTTTATCTTCATTCGAAAAGAAACCAATACAGGGGTGTTGCGGGGAGAAATAGGGCAAGTACCGGGGCTCGACTTACGCCAGCGCCGGGGCTTGCTGCTCATCCTTCTCCTCGCGGTGCTTGTGTTTTTTGGCGGTGGCGAAGTACGAGTACATCACCGGCACTACGTACAGGGTGAGGGCGGTGGCGAAAAACAATCCGCCCACTACGCCGATGCCCATGGCCCGGCGGCTAAGCGCCCCGGCGCCGGTGGCAACGGCAATGGGCAGGATGCCCAGGATGGCGCACAGCGACGTCATCAAAATGGGGCGGAAGCGGGCCGTGGCGCCTTCGATCAGGCCGGTCATATAGTCGGCGCCTTGCTCGACGCGCTGGTTGGCAAACTCCACGATGAGGATACCGTTCTTGGTGACCAGCCCGACGAGCATGATGATGCCGATCTGGGAGAACAGGTTCAGGGTCTGGTTGAAGTACCACAAGCTGAGCAATGCCCCGGAAAGCGCCAGCGGTACCGTCACCATGATGATGACCGGGTCGCGGAAGCTTTCAAACTGGGCGGCCAGCACCAGGTAAATCAAGACCAGGGCCAGACCAAAGGCGAAGAGGAGGGAAGAGGAGCTTTCCTCAAAGTCGCGCGAGGCGCCCGACAGCTCGGTGGTAAAGGTCTCGTCGAGGTTCTTCTCGGCAATGGCGCGCATGGCGGCAATACCGTCGCCCAGGGTTTTGCCCGGGGCCAGCGAGGCCGAGAACGTAGCCGAGTTGTAGCGGTTGAAGCGGTACAGCTGGGGCGGCGTGCTGCTTTCTGCCAGCCGAATCACGTTGTCGAGCTGCACCAGCTCCCCGGTGGCGCTTTTCACCGACAGCTGGCGCACGTCGAGCGGCTGGTTGCGGTCTTCACGGGCTACCTGTCCGATAACCTGGTACTGCTTGCCTTCCCGGATAAAGTAGCCGAAGCGCTGCCCGCTCAGGCCGGCCTGCAGGGTTTGGGAAATGCTCTGGACCGATACGCCCAGGCTCTGGGCCTTTTCCCGGTCGATGTTGACGCGCAGCTCGGGCTTGTTGAATTTCAGGTTTACGTCCACAAACTGAAACGTCGGGTCCTGGCGGGCCGCATCCAGAAACTTCGGTACGGCTTCGCGCAGCTTTTCAAAGCTCTGGTTCTGCATGACAAACTGCACGGGCAGGCCACCGCCGCCCCCGCCCCCGATGCTCTGATCCTGCGACACCGAGGTGCGCGCTGCCGACAGGCGCTTCACGCCGTTGGTTACGGCTTTGGCCACTTCGTCCTGCGTGCGCTCCCGCTCATCGGCTTCCAGCAGGAGCACGCGGGCAATACCTGAATTGGAACCCCCGCCAAAGCCCGGTGAGGTTACCGTGAACACACTGTTCAGGTCGGCGCCGGCTGAGTCGATGGCCATTTTGGTAATCTGGGCCATATACGTGTCCATAAACTCAAAAGAAGCACCTTCCGGGCCGGTTGCGTTTACGTTCACCCGGCTGCGGTCTTCTACCGGGGCCAGCTCCGAGGGCAGGGCCTTCATGAAGTACCAGATTCCCACGCCCGTGCCGACCACCATCAGCCAGGCCATCCAGCGGTTGCGCAGGAAGCTCTGCAGGCTGCTCTGGTAGCCCCCGATCAGGCGCTCAAAGAACGGCTCGGTCTTGCGGTAAAACCAGTTGTGGGTTTCCTGGCGCTTGAGCAGCTTCGAGCACATCATCGGCGTCAGCGTCAGCGACACGAAGGCTGAAATCAGCACCGAGCCGGCTACCACGATGCCAAACTCCCGGAACAGGCGCCCGGTGATACCCGTGAGAAACACCACCGGCAGGAATACCGCCGCCAAGACCACCGTCGTACTCACCACGGCCATCAGAATCTCCTCGGAGCCCTTGATGGACGCCGTTTTGGGGTCCTCGCCATTTTCAATCCGCGAGTAGATGTTCTCCAGCACCACAATGGCGTCGTCGACTACCAGGCCAATGGCCAGCACGATGGCCAGCAGGGTGAGCACGTTAATCGAAAAGTCGAGCAGGTACATCACAAAGAAGATACCGACCAGCGACACCGGAATGGCCACCACCGGAATCAGAGTGGAGCGCCAGTCGCGTAAAAACAGGAAGATGATGATGACCACGAGCACGAACGCCTCGATGATGGTGTGCTCAACCTCCTGGATGGACTTGCGGATAAAGATGGAGTTGTCGATGGCAGGCCGCAGCTTCAGGTCGGGCGGCAGATCTTTCCCGTACTGCTCCAGACGCTTGTTGAAGGCATCGGCAATATCGATCTGGTTGGAGCCCGGCTGCGGAATGACGGCCAGGGCCACGCCCGGCGTACCGTTGACGCGGAAAATGGTCTGGTCGTTTTCCGGGTACAGCTCGGCATACCCAATGTCCGAGAGGCGTACCAGCGACGAGGCGTCCTTGCGGATAATCAGGTCGTTAAAGTCTTTCACCGAACTCAGTCGGCCCATCGTGCGCAGGGTAAGCTGGGTGGCCTCGCCCGAGATGGCGCCGCTGGGCAGCTCCACGTTTTCGCGGGTCAGGGCCGTCTGCACGTCCACCGGGCTCACGCCCAGGGCCGACAGCTTCACCGGGTCCATCCAGAGGCGCATGGAGTACTTTCGCTCCCCATACACCCGCACCTCCGACACGCCGGGAATCGTTTGAATCCGTTCCTTGAGCGTGTTATTGGCATAGTCAGTCAGTTCCAGCAGGGTGCGCTTATTGCTGCCCAGATAGGTAATTACAATCGGCTGGGAGTCGGCATTCGCCTTGCTCACGATGGGCGGGTCGATGTCGCGCGGCAGGCGGCCCTGGGCCCCCGAGACCTTGTCGCGCACGTCGTTGGCGGCCGTTTCCAGGTCGGCGTCGAGGTCGAACTCCACGGTAATCTGGGTGCGGCCGTCCCGGGAGTTCGAGGTCAGGTTCTTGATGCCGGCAATGCCATTGAGGGCTTCTTCGAGCGGCTCGGTTACCTGCCCCTGCATCACGTCGGCCGAGGCACCTGTATAGGAGGCCGACACGGTGATGATGGGTGGGTCCACGCTGGGGTATTCCCGAATGCTGAGGTAGCGGAAGCCGATAACGCCGAAAATCACGATGACAAGGCTCATCACGATGGCGAGGACCGGGCGGTTGATGCTGGTGGAGGAAAGACTCATTCTTCTTTTAATTAGTAATTGAGAACTAGTAATTAAGAATTGTTGCTCTCGTTTCGGGAGGAGCGGATAATGGCGGTAATAATTTTAAGGAGTTCCTCACAGTCTTGTAACAGGGATGCTGCCTGGGGAGAGTCGATATAATCGGTATCGCGGAGCAGGCGCAGCCAGTAATGCGTTTCGCGGGCTTCTTTGTAGGCTATTCCGCATTTGGCAACAAAGTCCTTGCGAGAAAGACCACCAACGGCTTCTTCCATATTGGCTCCAGTAGAAGTGCCACTTCGTCGGATCTGATCAGCCAACTGAAATGCCTGTTTCTCTCTGGCCAAAACTTGGCTGAGCCGCACGATGCGCACTGCAAAAGCGTAGCTTTTCTGAAGAATGATGTTCTCTTCCTTCATGCCCGCTGCCCAGTTTCTAATTCTTAATTACTAATTATTAATTGGCGTAGCCCGAACCGCGTCGCCGGGCTTTACTTGCAGGATGCCGGTCCGGATGACGGAGTCGCCGACGGCCAGGCCATCGGTAATCTGAATAACCTTGTCGGAGCGGATACCGATCTTCACTTTCTTCGGGACCATCTTGCCGCCTTTCACCGTGTACACGCTGTAGCCGCTGGCTTCGGGAATAACCGATTCGGTGGGCACCTGCAGGGCGTCGGTGGATTCGCCGAGCTGTAGGTTTACCTTCACAAAGGCGCCGGGCCGCAGCTCGTTGCTGGTGTTGGCGTAGCGGGCCCGCACCGGCTGGGTCCGGCTTACCGGGTCAATCTGCGGATCGATGGCGTAGACCTTGGCGTCGTACTTCTTGTTGGTCGTCTCGTCGGTCACGCTTACCACGTCGCCCACGCGCACGTTCGGGGCAAAGCGGCCGGGCACGGCAAAGTCAATCTTCACCGGCCGCACCCGGGAGAGGGTCGTGATTTCGTAGCCGGGGCTCACGTAGGTGCCCACCGTAGCGGTGGTCAGGCCCAGCACGCCGTCGAACGGGGCCCGCACGTAGGCTTT
This sequence comes from Hymenobacter translucens, assembly GCF_020685205.1. Lineage (GTDB taxonomy): Bacteria > Bacteroidota > Bacteroidia > Cytophagales > Hymenobacteraceae > Hymenobacter > Hymenobacter translucens. The sequence goes on along the minus strand of NZ_JAJERB010000008.1, from coordinate 174,544 downwards.
TTCCAGGGACGCCTGCAACGCGCGCAGGTCCGACTGGGCGGTCTGGAGCTGGGTGTTGGCCTGCTCGTACTCCTGCGCGCTGATGTATTCCTTTTCGAGCAGGGTGCGCTGCCGCCGCTCCTGGTCGCGGAACAGCTTGATGTTGAACTGCTGCTTGCTGATGGCCGCCTGCGCTTCGTCGGCATTGATGCTGAACAAGAGCTGGCCCTTGCGGACCGGCTGGCCTTCGCGGATGTTGAGGCTGGTGATTTTGCCCGACAGCTCACTCTTGATTATCACCGACTCATCGGCCAGCACCGAGCCGGTCGCGGCTACCTCGTCCGACAGATTGGTTGGCTTCACGACATATACCTGTACGGGCAGTTTCTGCCCGCCACCTTTGCCGCCCGGGCCTCCGGCCCCACCCGGACCGCCTTTGCCACCACCGCCACCGCCGGCTGCACCCCGGCCGCCTTTTGCGTCGGCACCGGGGGAGGGGAAGTACTTCATCTTAACAAACACCAGCGCGGCAATAATTGCCAGGGTGACGCCAATCCACAAGAGCTTGCGCCCGGGGCGCGATTCTTCTACCGATTCTTCTTGATATTCCATGTAACAGGGTTCTTTCCCGACTTAGCTAATCAGCCTGCCGCTGAGGGTCAAGGCTACACAACGATGGGCGAAGCCGAGGGGTTCAGTGGAACCCAGGCAAAGCGGGGGCATGGGGTAGAAACACAAAAAAAGCCTGCGGGTTGCAGGCTTTTTTTGTGTTAGTGGGGGCAGACTACAGCGCCCGGGCGTTGATGTAGCTCTTGGCCAGGTCGTTGAGGATGGTATCCGTATTCTGCTCTTCCTGCAGCGTCTGGCGCAGCAGGCCGGCAGCTTCGGCGTGGCCCAGGCGCTCGGCGTAGTGAGCAGCCGTGCCGTAGCCCGAGATTTCGTAGTGCTCTACGCGCTGAGCCGAGGCAATCAGAGCAGCATCTTTTACTTCATCGGTGGCTTTTTCCGAAATGGTTTCTTTGCCTTCGGCAACCAAGCCCTGCATGGCTTTGCAGGTATGGCCACCCAGGTCCACGTTCAGCGACTTGCCGATCTGCTCCAGGCGCTTCACCTGGTTTTCAGTTTCGCGCAGATGCTTCTCGAAGCCCATGCGCAGCCGGCTGTCCTTGGCTTCCTTCGCCATATCGGGCAGCGCCTTCAAAAGCTGGTTTTCGGCGCTGTACAGGTCTTTCAGTTGCTCCTGGAACAGGTCCTCGAGCGTTTCAAGTTTGCTTGACATAGTAGTTAGGTAGGTTGGGAGTGGACAAAGGCCCCATCGTAACCGGTGGGGTCACTTACCTTACGGCGGCGCAATGCCGGAGGTTGGAAAAGAATTCGGTGCCGCCGCGCCCGGTCCCGACGTTTTTGACGGATATTCCAGCCGGCTGCTTTGCCCGACGTCCCGTATCATCTTTCACCCCGTTTTCACTTTTACCCGCTTCCCGATGGCGAAAGAGCTTTCCGATGCCCACCGTAACTTCTTCCAGGATGTGCACGACGTCGTCCGGCTGGTGCCGGTGGGGCGCGTGACTACCTACGGCGCCATTGCCCACTACCTCGGCGCGCGCAACGGCGCCCGGATGGTGGGCTGGGCCATGATGGCAGCGCACCCGCAGGTAGGGCCCCAGGCTATTCCCGCCTACCGGGTCGTAAACCGGCTCGGGCAGCTGACCGGGCGTCAGCATTTCGCCACGCCCACGGCCATGCAGGAATTCCTGGAAGCCGAGGGCATTCAAATTGTGGACGACACGGTGCAGGACTTCAAAACCCGGTTCTGGGACCCTGGTACGGAACTGGGGTAGCCGCACAAGGGGGATGTGCTTGGTTAGCGGCGCCGGCGAAATTTCTTGACGTAGAACATGCCTTCCTTGGCCGGAGACGGTTTAAGGGTAGGGGTGGTGCTGGTAGCCGTCGGCAAGGCGCATTCCAGAAAGTTGGGCGCCGAAAAGTCGGGCACGAAGGCGTAGCAGGTAGGAGCACTGCCCTGAACGCAGATGGTGATTTCCTTGCGGCGGTTTTGCCAGCTCAACGCCAGAAAGCCGTTGACAGGCAGAGTTCCCACAGCCTGACCGTCCACGGTCACCGTCAGTTCCTGGTTGGCCCGGGCGTCTGGGCGGCGGTATAGATAGATGGCAGCCGTATCGGCCTGAGCAAAGATTGCATCGGGGTTGTCTCCCAGCACCGGGCCCAGCACTACCCGGCCCGTCATCAGGTGCAGCTCGGCCTGCTGAGGACGCCCGGAAGACACGGCTCCCACCACCACGGCCCCGGCCAATCCGCCCACCAGGGCCCCGGCCAGCACGGCATCCGGGTTTGCTCCCGCCCGGGTCATGAACGTGTAATTCTGGCCGCTGGGCGTCATCTCGTAGTAGTAGCTCCCGTCCAGGATGTAAGCCGCTTTACCGTCCGACACGCCCCAGGCGCCGTCCCGCACCAGGCGGCGTGGGTGAGCGGCATCGAGATGGAGGTAGTAGGCCTCTACTTCGTCCTGGCCCGCCCACTGCCGGCTGGCGTGAGGGCGGCGCACGATTTCAAACGGTCCTTCGGCCAGGGTTGGGTTGTTGTTGATGAACTCCTCAAACGAGCGGTACACGCCCCGGCGCATCGGCTGGGTCTGAATGGGAAACCGCACGTCAGCCGCACCACCCTTGCCGGCCGTTACCTCGGCCAGGCTGAGCACCGGACCGGCAAGGGCGGGAGCAGTGCTGAGCCGGGCCAGGCTCTGCTGCAAAGCCTGGCCAATCGTGGCAGCATGCTTGCTCGTGACTTCAATTCCTCCGGTTTCGACCAGCTCACCGGTACTCAGCAGCACCTGGTAGGTGTGATCGGGCTGCTCAACCAGGTAGTCAACCACCAACTCGGTTGTGGCTTTCTCGGAAGCAGCGGTAGTCCGCTCGCTGATGTTGAAGGCATGAACCCGCAGCACCACCGGCCTGGAGCCGGGCTGGGGTGGGAGCTGACGCTGAAAGAGGGCCATCAGCTCGGCTTCCAGGCTTTGCCGGAAGTTGGCAGACACCGGCACGTTGTCAATCCCACGCTGCACAACCCCAAGCCGGCTGCGGTCGGCACGGGCGTCCACTACCTGAGCCACGTGGTAGGAAGAGGCCGGCACGGTGAGCGTGACCTTCTGCAGATCGAACAGATATGGGTTGGTCTGGGCCTGGATTGACTGGCCGCAAGCCAGCGTGAGCAGGCCGGACAGCAGAAACGACTTGAGCATAGAAGAAGCTAGACAGGAGGAGAGGAGCCGGTAGTCGGCCCCGGATACACCCATCAAAGGTAGAGTTCGGCGGCATTGATATCAAGCCTGAAAGATGGTGGGTTGCTGGTTGTTTCCGCTACCGCTCAAACGCTTATCTTTGCTCTGGCTAAGTGCCGAAATTCCGTTCTACTGCATGAAACACACCTTACTATCTTTCTTACTGGTCTGTCTGACCACGCTGTCAGCGCTGGCGCAGGGTACTTTCTCCGTGAAGGGACGCGTACTCGATAAAGTTACCGGCGAAGGTCTGCCCGGCGCCACGGTGCAGGTCAGCGGCAACGACGTGAATACCGGCACCGGCACCGAGGTCAACGGCTCCTATGCCATTTCCGGGCTGAAGCCGGGTACCTACGTGCTCCGGGCCTCCTTTATCGGGTACAAGACGATGGAGCAGCGCGTGACCATCACCAGCCAGAACGTCACCTCGTCCTTTTCCCTGGCCGGCGACAATGCTACCCTGAACGAAGTACAGGTAGTGGGCTCGCTCGGCGTGGCCGTGGAGCGCTCTACCCCGGTGGCCTTTTCGGCCGTGAATGAGGTGAAGCTGCGCGAAACACTCTCGAACCGCGACCTGCCGATGATCCTGAACGAGACGCCCGGCGTGTACGCCACCCAGGGCGGCGGCGGCACCGGCGACTCCCGCATCAACATCCGGGGCTTCGACCAGCGCAACGTGGCCGTCATGATTAACGGCGTGCCGGTAAACGACATGGAAAACGGCAGCGTGTTCTGGTCGAACTGGGACCTGGGCGACGTCACCAAAAGCCTGCAGGTGCAGCGCGGCCTGTCGGCTTCGAAAATCTCGGTTCCCTCCGTGGGCGGCACCATCAACGTGCTCACCCGCGGCTTCGACGATAAGAAAGCTGCCATTGCCCGCACAGAAATCGGCTCGTACAACTACCGCAAGTATTCGCTGATGCTGAGCTCGGGTGTGCTTAAGAACGACTGGGCATTTACCGTGTACGGTTCGCGCCGCACGGGCGAGGGCTGGGTGGAAAACGCCTATGACGACGCCTGGACCTACTTCGGCAACATCAGCAAAAAGATCGGCAACCACCGCCTGTCCCTGACCGGCATGGGCTCGCCCCAGAAGCACGGGCAGCGCTCGACGTTCACCCAGGTAGGCGCTTATTCCAACGAAAAGGCCCGGGAGCTGGGTGCCGCTCAGGTGCTCAACGGTGACCGGGGTTTCCGCTACAACCCCGACTGGGGCGTACTGAACCGCTACACGCTGGATGCCAGCGGGCAGCGCCAGTACCAGGGTGAGGAAGTGCTGAACACGCGCTCGAACTACTACCACAAGCCCCAGATCAACCTCAACGACTACTGGCAGGTCAACAACAAGCTGTTCATCTCCACGGTGCTCTACGCCTCCTACGGCTCCGGCGGCGGCATAGGCCCGACGGGTTCCCTGGCCCAGCTCACCAGCACCGGCCAGGCCAACATCCAGAATGCCTTCGACACCAACATGCGGAACGTGGTGAACGGGGAGAAGCTCTCGACCACGTTTCTGCGCTCGAACGTGAACAACCACCGCTGGTATGGTTTCGTGACCGGCGCCGACTACACGCTGAGCGACAAGCTGACCTTGTCGGCCGGTATCGATGGCCGTACGTACCGCGGCTACCACTACCAGAAGATCGTCGACCTGCTCGGCGGTGACTACGTGCTCAACAACTGGAACCAGAACTCCACCTCCAACGACCGGAATGCTTCGCCCACGCAGCGTCTGCGGGAGGGCGACAAGATCAACTTCAACTACGACGGTAAAACCCGTTGGCTGGGCAGCTACGGACAGCTGGAATACAAGACTCCGGCACTGTCGGCCGTTATCAGCGGCACGCTGTCGCAGGTTTCCTACAAGCGCATCGACTTCTTCCGGCCCCGCGTGGTATACGACGCCAACGGCACGGCCGTACCCGTACCTTTCGGCCGCACGGCAACGGTGGATGGCCGCACCTACACCAACGACGAAGCCAGCTACCTCGAAACGCCCTGGGCTAATATTCCCGGCTACAGCGTGAAGGCCGGCGCCAACTACAACATCACGGAGTTCAACAACCTCTTCCTGAACGTTGGCTATAACTCGCGGATTCCGTTCTTCAACCAGGTGTACGACCTGAACGGCAACAAGTACAAGGGCATCCGGAACGAGGGCGTCACCAGCTTCGAAATGGGCTACGGCATCAGCTACCCCAGCCTGAAAGCTACTCTGAACGCCTACTATACCCTGTGGTCAAACCGCAGCAACAACACCACGGGACTGAACCCGTCGGGTGAAGAAGGGCTGGCCTATTATTCGGTGCGCAACATCAACGCCCGCCACATGGGCATCGAGCTGAGCGTAGCCCAGGAAATCAGCCGGAAGGTGCAGCTGAACGCCGCCATTTCGGTGGGCGACTGGCGCTGGATCGGTACCGGCAGCCTGACGGCCGTAAACGAGAACAACCAGATCATTCCGGGCTTCGACGATGTGCCGGTGTACCTCGATCAGGTGCACGTGGGCGACGCCGCCCAGAACCAATTCCAGCTGGGTATGCGCATCGAGCCCATCCGCGGTCTGTACGTCCGCCCGTCCTTCCTGCTCTTCACCAAGTACTACGCTGGCTTCAACCCGGTAGACCTGCGCCAGGAAGCCAACCGCACCGACTCGTACCGCGTGCCTACCACCCGCAACCTTGACCTGCACGCCGGCTACGACCTGGCGCCGATGTTCCACGACAAGGTGCGCCTGGGCATCAAAGGCTCGGTGCTGAACGTGCTGGACGAATACTTTCTCACCGACCTGCCGGCCGGCAGCAGCGGGGCTATTGTAACGGACCCCACCAACCTGCGGGGCTTCTTCAACCGCGGCCGGACGTTCACCCTGGGCGTGTCGGCTACGCTCTAATCTCGCTTCACACCAAATAAAGAAGGGTCCCTGCCGGCTGGCAGGGACCCTTCTTTATTTGGTTCACTTTCCTTTCTTAAGGAGCGGGAATGCTCTGGATTTACAGGACCGGCAGCGCCCGGGGAGCCGACGCCGGCCGGCCGACGATATTGCCGGCGGCGGCCAGAATAGCCCCGCGCACTTCTTCGGGGTTGGCGTTTTTGAGCAGATAGCCATTCGCACCCTCAGCCAGCAGGCTGTCCATCAGCTCGGGCTCGTCGTGCATGGAGATAATGACGACGCGGACCTGGGGGTACTGCGCCCGGAGCAGGCGCATCGTCTGCAGGCCGTCGAGGACGGGCATCTGCAGATCCATCAGCACCACCTGCGGAATGGTGCCCTGATCGAGGCGCTCCAGCAGCTCTTGCCCGTCGCCGGCTTCGAACAGCACGGTCATGCCCTCAAAGCCGCTGATCAGAGCCCGCAGCCCTTTGCGGAACAGAATGTGGTCATCGACCACCGCCAGGTTAATTAGGGAGCTCATAGGGCGGCAACAGGTTGAGGAGTAGGTATTTCGACCTGAAGATACGGAACCGGAAAGGAAATCCAAACCTGGCTGCCCGCCCCCGGGGCCGACTCGTGCCGCATTACTCCCCGGAGCACGGCTACCCGGCTGCGAAGGTTGGTCAAACCCAGCCCGCTGCGCGACCCCACAGGCGGCAGCCCTTCGTACTGTTCCGGGTCGAAGCCCACGCCATCGTCTGCATACCGGAAAGTCAGCTGGTCGGCCTCAAAATGCACATCCAGGGTAATGGTGCTGGCCTGGGCGTGCCGAAGCCCGTTGCCCAGCAGCTCCTGCACCACGCGGTAGATGATCAGCTCGTGCTGAGCATGCAGGCGGCGGGGAGTGCCCTTCTGGGCCAATACCACCCGGGTGGGACCACCTTCGGGAACCGTGCGAACCAGGGCTTCGAGGGCAAAGGAAAGTCCGAACTTCTGCAAGGCCGCCGGCAGCAGGTTGCGCGAGATGCGCCGAACCTCGCCAATGGCCTGGTCGAGCAGGGCAGCAGCCTCCTGGGTGTAGTCGGCCGGGCCGAGAGTGCGCAGATGAAGCTTGACGATGGCCAGGGTGGTGCCGACGCCGTCGTGCAGGTCGGCGGCAATGCGGCGGCGCTCATCTTCCTGAGCCAGCAGGGCCGCTTCGAGGGCCTGCTGCTGGGCCTGCTCATGGGCATCGCGCAGCTGCTGCTGCTGCACGAACAGCCGGCGCTGGTACCGCAGCACGAACGCAATTATGCTGACTACCAAAAGCAGCAGCAGGGGCGTTGTGAGCAGGATAGGCAGCAGCCAACTATCCATAGAATAGAATTGAGTGGTTCTCATTCGCGGAGCAACAGGTTAGCCAGAGCCGTCTGTGAAGATAGGCACGCGCACCCGAACGAGAAAGCTATAAGTAAAGTAAAGGGGGAGCTACAGAATCAGGGTTATAAAGGTATTGATAAATAATAGAATAGAATCGGAAAATTCTGGAATTGTAACGAGCGTGATATTTTACCTTCTACTACCTGAAGTGGCTCGGCATCTTATGCTGGGTGTTGGCCCGCCCCGCCATCAGAAACGACCAGGTCAGCATCCCGCACAGCAGCAAGAGCAGCAGGGAAGTAATGATGCTCATGGCGCTGTACGTCAGCTCGTCCTCATCCGTCACGGTGCGGGCCATGAGCAGGTAGATGGTAACCGTGCCGGTCAGGTACAGGACGATGCCCACGCTGGCCAGAAACAGCGGGTCCCGCTCTAATCGAGCCGCGGAAAGATCGTGCAGGGTCTGCTCGAAGTAGAGCAAAGCCAGGGAGATGATAATAAACGTCTCCAGCGCGTTGGTGTAGGAGTTGATCTGCTGCATCCCTTCCAGGTAGAAGGAGTCGAAAGCAGCGAAGACCAGGAAGCCCACCGTAGCCAGCTTAATGTAGTAGCGGGTGCGGGGCGCTGCCAAGGCCCGATAGTACACCAGAATATAAAGCAGCGTCTCCACTACCGTAGTCAGGTGGATAAACGGCAGGTTATAGTAATACTTGTGCGATAGGTACCAGGCAATGCCCGAGGCAATCAGGATATACACCGGAATCCAGAACAGCACCTGCAGGGGAGGGCTGAGCAGATGGCGGCGGCGCCACGCTACCGCCAGGGGCAGCGCGGCGCTCAGGTAAGCCACCGTCTCCAGCTTGGCTGAAAACGGAATGACCCAGTGCTCAGGCATAGGGAGTTAGGTTAAAGACTCGGGCAAACAGCCATTTAGCTGTTCAGGACGTTGTTCTGGCCCTTCCGCGGTGGCGAAACGGGCCCCATGCTGACAATCGGGCCATCTACCAGATCTGATTCTTCAGAGTCAGCGCCGGACAAAACCAGACAGGGGCTGCCATGCGCGTCCACGCCGTAGTAGATGCGGATGCCCACGCAGGTTTCCTGAGCCAGAATTGCTTCGAGGTGCTGGCGGCCGATAAAGCTGCCCAGGATGCTGTCCGGCGAGCTGGTGCGGTAAGCGCGGGTTAGCAGACCGGCATTGTCGGCCGTAAGCACAACCCCTTCGTTGCCCTCAAAAGTCGACAGGGACGGCAGGTCAGTGGTGGGGAGAGAAGCAAGTTGCTGTTCCATAGAAAGAAGATTATGAACGTGACGAAAGACGCCAAATATAACCTTTGTTCGCAGCTAGCCGCCGGAAAAACCGAATTAAAACTGGTAAAAGGTATAAACCACCTCAGCGAACCAGCAGCTGACTAATCATCATCCCGCTCCGGGGCGTGGTCATCCGGTTGCTCGTCTTCCTCATCCAGGTTTTCAAATACCCGGTCGATGGCCGACTCGGCCGAGCGCAGCTTCTGCTTGCACAGCCGGATCAGCTCGGCGGAGCGCTGCACCCGGGCCGTAAGGTCATCGACGTCCACCGTGTCGGTTTCAAGCGTGCGGAGGATGGATTCCAGCTCGGCAATTGCCTGGCTGTAGGTAATATCGGAAGAGGACATAGTCAGGCAAAAATCAGAGGGTGAGGTCCGGCAGCAGGTCCGGGCCGGGCGCGCGGGCCGTGATAGTAGCGTCGAGCACGGCACCGGGCAGCAGCACCTGCACCTGGTCGCCGGGCCGGGTGGCGCTGGGGTCCGACACGTCAGTACCGGTCTGGAGGCGCACATAGCCGAAACGGGCCAGCTCCGCGGCATCAGGCAGTGGGAGCAAGGCCACCGGGGACGTCAGGCCCGTCAAATGCAGCTGGGCCCGGTGCAGACGCCGCTCGGCACGTAGCTGAAGCCCGTAGCGCAGGCGCAGTAGCTGCTCCCGGCGGCGGCGGTGCAGGTGGCGGAACCGCCGGGCCAGCACCTGCCCGAATGTGCGCAGGCGGCGCTGCTGCCCGGCCAGCTGCCGGTGGGCCGCCCGGGGCAGGGCATGCTGAAGCCGGCTGATCAGGCGCTGCTGCTGCTGCAGGCCCGCACGGGGCGCGGCGGCAGCCTGCCGGATGCGTTGGTGCAGCTGGGTACGGGCATCGCCAAGCCGGTCCTGGGCGGCCTGGTGGGTGTACCAGCCCAGTCGGCTCAGGTGGGCGCCGGCGGCCTGCAGGTGCCCGGACGCCAGCTCCCGTATCCGGCCCGCGTAGCCGTCGAATACCGCGTCGAGGCGGGCCAGCCGCTCGATCAAGAAAATGGCAGCGGCAGTAGGCGTTTTCAGGGAGCTATGGGCGGTAAGGTCCACGACGGCTTCGTCCCGCTCGTGCCCGATGCCGGTGAGCACGGGAATCGGAAACGAGCCAATAGCAGCAGCCAGGCCGTAGTCGTCGAAGGCCAGCAGGTCGGTCTTGCCGCCCCCGCCCCGGAGCACCAGCACCGCGTCGAACTGTCGGCGGCGGGGACGAATCAGGTCTAGGGCTTCGCGGATGCTGCCCGGCGCCTCGGCACCCTGCATGGAGGCCGGAAAAAGCGTGATGGTGAAGTCGTAGACTGATTCGCGCAGCTGCTGTACAAAGTCCTGGAAGCCGGCCGCCGTCGGTGAGGAAATAACGGCCAGGTGCTGGGTGCCGATGGGCAGGGGCAAAAGCTTCTGCCGCTCCAGCAGGCCTTTGGCTTCGAGCTTGCGCACGGTGAGCAGGCGCTGCCGGGCCAGCTCGCCCACGGTATAGCTGGGGTCGAGGGCCAGCACGTCGAGGCTTAGCCCGTACTGCTCGTGAAAGCGCACCTGCACCCGCAGCATCACCTTCAGCCCCGCGCACAGCTCCTGACCGGTGTGCTCGGCGAAGTCGGATGCCAGGGTCTGATAACGCTGGCTCCAGAGCGTGGCCCGGACCTGGGCCTTGAGCTGGGCGCCCCGGCCGGTGGTGTGCTGGTCGGTAAGGACGAGGTAGCAGTGCCCGCCGTCGAAGCGAGGCAGGGTGAGTTCGGCAATTTCGGCCACCACCCAGTACGACTCGGCAAACCGCTCAGCCAGCGTCTGGCCCACGCGGCGCAGCAGCTCGGCCAGGGGTAGGGGCACCGGGGGCAGGGGAGCAGGCAGACCAAACTCAGGACGGCGGTTGAACAGCGGCGGCATCAGCGGCAAGTTACGGAATAAGCCTTGTTGTTTGCTGCCGTGGGCCGTGCAACCGTCGTCGGAAACTCTGGTCCTTTGCTTCGCAAAACACAAATTCAGCGGGGCTAAAATGCGCTGGCAATGCGCGGTTTTGTTTCTGAATTTCGCATTTCACCTTACCTTTCTTACCATTTCCGCATTTCCCTCCCATATTCCATACTTTTCTCCGCTTCTATGAAAAATCGTAACAGCCTGACGCTGGCTGCCGTTGCGGCCGTCGGACTGGCTCTGGCAGGATGCGCCGCCAGCACTCCGACCACGGTGCCGAAAACCTCGACGGGCTCGGCCAGCACCACTCCCGACAAGGCGCCCTCGCTCAACACCGCCGAAACGTCTGTCCCCAAAGGAGTAGGCCTGAACGTGAGCAACATCGACAAGTCGGTGCAGCCCTGCGACAACTTCTTTCTGTACGCCAGCGGCAACTGGCTGAAGAACAACCCGGTTCCGGCCTCGGAAATACGCTGGGGCTCGTTCAACGAGCTGGCCGACAAGAACAACGCCATCATGCGCAGCATTCTGGACGAGGCTGCGGCCAACCGGAACGCTGCCAAAGGCACCAACGCCCAGAAGGTTGGTGACTACTACGCCTCGGCCATGGACACGGCCTCCATCGAAGCCGCTGGTCTGAAGTACCTCAAGCCCGAGCTCGACCGCATTGCCGCCATCAAGACGGCTGACAACCTGCAAACCAACATTGCCCGCCAGCTCCAGCTGCAGACCGGGTCGTTTTTTAGCACGTACGTAGGCCAGGACGACAAGATCAGCACCCAGTATGCCGTTAACCTGAACCAGGGTGGCCTCTCCCTGCCCGACCGCGACTACTACCTCAAGGACGACGCCCGCTCCAAGAACATCCGCGCGGCGTACATGACCTATCTGACCAACACCTTCAAGATGTTGGGTGAAAGCGAGGCGACTGCCGCCAAGAGCGCCAGCACGGTGATGCGCATCGAAACGCGCCTGGCCAAGGCTTCGCGCAGCCGGGTAGACCTGCGCAACCCCCAGCTCAATTACAACAAGATGACCATGGCGGAAGTGCAGAAGCGCTACCCCAACCTGGCTCCCCAGCACATCCTGACCGACCTGAAGCTGAAGGGCGTGAAGGAGGTAATCGTGGGGCAGCCCGACTTCTTTAAGGAGCTGAACACGATGCTGAAGGCCGAGCCCATGGCCGACCTGAAAACCTACATGCGCTGGCACACGGCCACGTCGTTTACCTCGGCCCTGCCCAAAGCATTCGGCGACGAGGCCTTCCGCTTCAGCCAGGTGCTGACCGGCGCCAAAAAGCAGCAGCCCCGCTGGAAGCGCATGCTCCGCGCCACGGACAACGCCCTGGGCGAGGCCTTCGGCCAGCTCTACGTGGACAAGGCCTTCAAGCCCGAAGCCAAGCAGAAAGCCATGGAAATGGTGAACAACATCAAGGCTGCCTTCGCCGAGCACATTCAGCAGAACGACTGGATGAGCGCCGCTACCAAGGCGGAAGCCATGAAGAAGCTGAATGCCTTTACGGTGAAAATCGGCTACCCCGACCAGTGGAAGGACTACTCGGCCCTGAGCATTTCCCGCGACTCCTACCTGCAGAACGTTATCAACTCCCGCATCTGGGAGATGCAGGACAACCTGAATAAGTTTGGCAAGCCCATCGACCGCAAGGAGTGGGGCATGACGCCGCCTACCGTGAATGCCTACTACAACCCGCCGATGAACGAAATCGTGTTCCCGGCCGGCATCATGCAGCCCCCGTTCTTTGACCCCAACGCCGATGACGCCGTCAACTACGGCGGGATGGGCGCCGTTATCGGCCACGAAATCACCCACGGCTTCGACGACCAGGGCCGGCAGTACGACGCCGAAGGCAACCTGCGCGACTGGTGGACCAAAGAAGACGCCGAGAAGTTTGACCAGCGGGCCGACATCGTGGGCAAGCAGTTCGACGCCTTTACGCCTCTGGACTCGGTACACGTGAACGGTAAGCTCACGATGGGTGAAAACCTGGCCGACCTCGGCGGACTCAGCATTGCCTACACCGCCCTGCAGAAGCAGCTGCAGAAGCAGTACGGCAACGGCCCCCGCCCCATGTACGACGGCCTCACGCCCGAGCAGCGCTTCTTCCTGGCGTACGCCCAGATCTGGCGCACCAACGCCCGGCCCGAGTACCTGCGTCAGCAGGTGCAAACCGACCCGCACTCCCCGGCTCAGTTCCGCACCAACGGTCCGCTCCAGAACATGCCCCAGTTCTACGAGGCCTTTGGCTGCAAGGAAGACGCCCAGATGGTACGCGCCAAAAACCTGCGCGCCAAGATCTGGTAGGCTGACTCTGAGCTGATAGCTGATGGTTATTGGCTGTTAGCCTGACTTGGAAAAAGGCAGTCTGCTTCGGCGGGCTGCCTTTTTTGTTTCTTGCGGCGCGGACCGGACATGTTGCTGGTACCGTCGCCGCTTTTCCCTTGCGCTGCTATGACCTTTTCCGCTTCGTCTTCCCGATTCGCCCTTGCTGCCGCCCTGCTGTCGGCTGCCGCTACCCTGCTGAGTAGCTGCAGCCAGCAGTCCGACAATACGCAGTCCTACCTCACCGAGCCTAAAGCTGGGGACGTGTACGTGATGCGCTTCCGGCCTAATGCCCCGGCTGATACCAGCAGCCGGTACTGGAGCTACCGCATGACCCGCGTTACGCCCGACAGCGCCTACCTGCAGCCCGCCCAAAGCCAGGTTGGTACGCTGAGCGAAGCTACGTCCGACTCAATGCAGTATTCTGCTACCCGGGCGTTGGGCTACGGCCGGCCCGAGCTGGGCAAGCTCACCGAGGTGCAGCCCGGCGACGTAACCGGCGGCAAGCTCGTTCGGGTGGTGCGGCCCGACTAACGGCTAGGGCAACACCTCAATTTTGATGTCTACGTCCTTTTTCGGCCACTTGTAGGGGTCCACGGGCTCGGCGGCAATTTTGTCGATGACGTCCAGCCCTTCCACGACTTCGCCAAAGACGGTGTACTTCCCGTCGAGGGAAGGCACGCCGCCGGTGGTGGCATACACTTTTTCCTGGGCCGGCGTAAGCGTGCGGCCGGCCATGGCCTGGGCCTGGTAGGGCGTCAGCTTTTCGCCCTGCACAAAGTAGAAGTCCGTATTCGAGGACAGCTTGCCGGGGTTCTGGTCGTCGTCGTAGCGGGCCATGCCCAGGGCGCCCCGCTTGTGGAAGTGCCCGGGCCGGATTTCGGGCGGCAGGTGGTAGCGGGCCAGCCGAATGGTGCGGTGGTCGGAGCGGCCGCCCTGAATGGCAAAACCGTTGACCACGCGGTTGAAGACAGTTTCGTCGAATACGCCTTTGCGGGCCAGCAGCAGGAAGTTGGCTTTGTGAATCGGCGTGTCGTCATAAAGCTTCACGCGCAGGTTGCCCAGCCGGGTGCGCACGATGACTTCGGAGCCGGGGTACTGCCGGCCGTACGCGGTGAGCAGTGACGCCGCGTTGGAATCGGTGAGGCTGACCAGATCGGGGCCGGGAACGGGGGCAGGCTTGGCCTCGGGTGGCGGGGCCTGCTGAGCGGGCTCGGCCTGATTGCAGCCCAACAGGCTGAGGCCCCCGAGCAGAAGGGCGGGCAAAAAACAAGCGGGGCTGCGGCGAACAGGAAGCATAGGCAGTAAGCTGGGCCGGACCGGCCGGACACAAACAAAAAAGTGCTGCCCTCTCTACGAAGGCAGCACTCAAATGTAACGGACGGGCCGGGTAAGCGCACCCGGGCGAGCCGGCTGGCTAGTTCCAGCCGTCGTCGGCCTTGTCCGCTTTGTCGCCTTTTTTCTTACGCTTCTCCTTGATTTTCTTGCCGTCTTCGTCTTTGGCCTTCACCTTCGACTTCTCCACCGTAGTGGCCGGAGCCGCCTGCGGGGCCGGGGTCAGGGCAGGGGCGGGAGCCGCGGGAGCCGAGGCATCGGCCGGCATCGGCTGCATGTCCTCCGCAGACTTAATCACGTCCGCTTTTTCCACGGCTTTTTCCTTCTGCATGGCAATGACGAGCTCCTTGTCGACCAGCTCGTTTTTCTTCCAGGCTTTCAGCTCAGTAGCCAGCTTTTCCCGCTCGCCCTTCGTGAACTTCTTGCCCATCATCTGGTCCAGGTCGGGCTTGCCGGCGTCCTGCCAGGCGGTCAGCCACATCGAGGCGACCATGGTCGGGGCCTGCTTGATGCGGATGGCCACCATGCCGCCCACTTCCTTGTGGTAGGCGTCGGCAAAGGCATCGGAGTAGGCGCGGCGGGTTTTGCCGTACTTGTGCGAGAACGTGTACTTGGTTTCGGGCGTGAACTTGCGCGACACGGCCTCCTCCAGGTCGAAGGTTGCGCCCAGGAAGCCGTAGGAGTTCTGCACCACGTCCCAGATGGAGCGCAGCGGGTCTTTCAGGTAGTCCGCCGATTCTGAGTCCAGCTTGTACTCGGCCAGGTGGCGCTCCGGCAGCTTGGACTCCCACAGGCTGTGCATGCCTTCCTGGTTGGTGAGCTGCCCGTCGTAGTTGATGGTGGTGTGCAGGGGCACGTAGGCGTCGGCCACGTAGTGGCCCAGGTCGGCCGACAGGCGGATGATGGCGGCCGTGTCGCGCTGGCGGAAGGCTTCGGTCAGATTTTCTTTCACGTCCATCACGACCCACGGCACGGTGCCATACTTGCGCAGGGTGTCGGCGGTGTACTTGGCGGTGGCCTTTTCCCACTCCTTGGGCATCATCCCGAACGGGTTGTCGCCGTAGTGGTCCATGTCGATATAGTGCTTCGGGGCCTCATTGGGGTCCTCGTTGCGCCGCATATCGGGGGCCGTCGAGAGCTGCACAATCTGGTTCATGTGCCGGTAGTAAAACTCCTGCATGGGGCGGGGCAGGGCGTACACGGCAATCTGGTTGATGGTCTTGTGGCCAAAAAAGCCCCAGCCCGGCGAAAACAGCGGGCAGAGCAGCACCAGGCAAAAGGTGATTAGAAGTTTTTTCATTGCAAAGAAAGGCAGGAACGTAGGGGACCAAGTTCGGAAATTTTTGGTGCTTGGTTGCTAGTGTCGGGTGCTTAGTTGTTTGTGCCCGATCCGAAGCGGTGAATTGCCGGCACCGGGTAGTCAATAGTCGAATGGGTGCCCCACCTTGCGGCCCCTGGGCTGCCCTCCGCGTAAACAGCCCGGCGAGGCGCACCCAGCAACCCGTATTCCCGGATACCGAATACCACCCTAGCAACTACCAGACCCCAGGCCCTGATCCGATGACGTTAATCTCCAAGAAGAAAATCAGCTACGCCATTGGGGAGGAGCTGCGCGCTTACCTCGACCACTACGACCGGGAAGCTGCCCTGCCCGTCACCTACCTCGATCTTACCCGTTTCAGCGGGGCTTTCCCGCTGCTCGACCGCAACGGCAACGACACCCTCTGGCAAACGGTGTTCTACGAGCCCTCAGCCCTGCGGGAGCTGTCGGCAGGGCTGACGGAGGTGTACGCCCAGCTGAAAACCGGTGGCGACCTGTCGTTTGTGCAGCACCTGCTGGCCGACCGGATCGACTACTGCCGGTTCGGCAACTCCAACCCCTTCCGGGTGCGCATCGTGAACCTGCTCAACGACAACTACGACTTCTTCTACGTGAAGCGGGCCGATGCCTCGCGCATCTACGGGCTGGAGCTCGAGCACATTCTTTCCCCCAACCGCCTCAACTACCTCGTGGCCGGCGACACGCTGATTGAAGAGCACATTACCGGTATTCCCGGCGACAACTTCATCCGGGACCACCTGCAGCAGCCCCACCTCAACCAGGTGCGCATCGCCAAGGAGTTCGTCAAGTTCAACGAGCGGTGCTTTGCCCGCCTGCTCGGCGACATGCGGGCCTACAACTACGTGATTGTGATGACCCTTGACTTCGAGGATGAGCAGTACCGGGTGCGGGCTATCGACTTCGACCAGCAGAGCTACGAGGGCAAGAAGAACATGTACCTGCCCCAGTTTTTCAAGGACAACCGCCCGGTCGTGCAGATGTGCGGTCAGCTGCTTACGGCCGAGAGCATCCGGCAGTACCAGGTGGAAGAGCGCACTCTCATTGCCGGCCGGGCCCGGGTCGAGCGCTACCGCCTTAAGACGCTGATCGACTGCATGCGGCAGGACACGCTGGCTCCGCCCGATAAGATAAGGCGGCTGAAGGACGAGCTGAACCGCCACCACCGCACCACCCGCTTCGACCGCTGCGACTCGATGGGCGATATCGTGCGGCTCAATCTGAAAATCATGCTGGCCGGCCGGCTGGGCTAAGCACAAGAAAGCCCCGCCCGGTTTCGGACGGGGCCTTCCTGTCTCGGGGCGTTGGTTACTGTTTCACCTTGCCGATACCAATACTCATCTGCAAAGCCAGCTCCAGGCCGCCGGGAGCAAACAGGGAGCGGGTGATGCTTTGCTCCACGGCCGTGGGCTTGGGATAGTCGGGGTTATAGACGATAGGGTCGCTGGTGAGGCGGAAGCCGTAGCCAATGGTGCCCAGGAAGCCAACGCGGCTGGGTTTCTTCTTGCCTGGCTGCCAGCGCAGGCCCGTGCGCAGGTGGCCTACCACACTCGACCGCACAACGTAGTCGCCGGCAGTTTCAGGATCGTACTCGTCGCCCACAATGTCGGCGATAACCGTGGCAAACTCATACCCAATGTCGCTGCCGGCCCGGCCGGTGCCGCTGGCCAGCACTACGTTCCCGCCTACGAATGGTGAGAGCTGGCTCTTCGGTAAAATATAGTAGCGACTGCCGATACCCAGCTTTACACCGCTCAGGGCCAGGCCCCCACCCACGTTGATGTCGAGGCTTGGAATGACCATCACGCTGGTTTCCAGACCGATGCCATAAGGCGTGTTCCAGCCCTGGGTGGGCGTGAAGGCAAGGGAGCGGTAGCGGTAGCCGGTGTATTTCTCTGAGGCCGGCTTGGCTGCCGGAGCAGTGGCGGTAGAATCAGACTGAGCCCGGGCAACGGTGGCGGCCAGAGTCAGGCCCAAGCTCAGGAGCAGAGCAGGTAAGCGTTTGGTCATACGGTGGACGAAGTGAGGAAAACAGAAAAGAGCACCAAGATAAGACCAAAATCCAGTTTAGTCTTCTCTTGATGCCCTTTATAAGCGCTGGCCGAACCTTCCGGCTAGCGCATCAGCCGGAAGGTAAGCCCAAGCGAGATTTCAATACCGCCCGGACCCACGATGTCAACCACATCCTTCATTTCCTGCGAGGCATTCGGGTATTTGAGGTGAGTCGGGTCACTGCCCAGAACCACTCCGTAGCCCATCGTACCCAGGATTCCGACCGAGCCCGGCTGCCAGCGTAGGCCGGCGCGCAGGTGCATCAGCGCGCTGGCATCGATGCGGTACATATTTTCTTCCATGGTGCCGTTGTTGCCGGGCAGACTAACCCGGGTTTCTGGTACCGAGCCCGACCGCACGAGGTTAGCGCCAAGGAAAGGCGACACTCTTTTGGCAGGAGCCAGGTAATACCGCGCCCCGATGCCAATCTTGGTTCCAACGCCAATACCAGCGCCTCCCGTCACGTCGAGGTTAGGCAGGACGAAATAGCTCAGGTCGAGGCCCCAGCCGTAGGGGGCACCCCAGCCGGAGTTAAGGCCGAGCGACATGGTGGGGTATACGGTAGCCGGCCCAGTCTGAACAGGGGCAGTCGGTGCGTACTCGGGGTTAGGAGTAGTGGTCTGGGCCAGGGCGGGCAGGAATGCCGCCGACAAAACCAGTCCCGCCAGCAAATGACGAGTGGTGAGCATAAGGGGAGAAAGAAGTAATGAATAGAAAAAACGAAGCAGTATCGGGTGCTGACCCTAAAAAGGCCGTCAAATATACCCGATGCGGTAGTTCCTATTGGTACTTTATTCCTCCGGAAATAAAATTTACTGCAGCGGATGCCGGTCGGCCAGCTCACCTAGCTTGGTAAAAACAAAATCCACCGCCTGCTTGCGAATGGCGGCGCAGTTGCCCTTGAAAACCTCGCGGTATTCCTCTGCTTTCTGCTCATGCAGAATGGTGAAAAACAAAGTACCCGGGGGCTTCTCCGGTGTTTCCGAGGCTCCCCCTCCGCACAAACCGGTCACGGCCACGCATATTTCAGCGGGCAGCTGTTTGTGCAGGCCCATTACCATCTCGTTGGTCACCTGCTGCGACTCAGCCGTGTACAGCTCCAGGGTGTCCTTGCGCACCCCCAGCAGCTTTTGCTTGGCCTGCACATGGTAGGTAACCACACTACCCAGCAGCACCTCACTGCTGCCGAAACCCTTGGCCATTTCCGCCGCCAGTGCCCCGGCAGTGCAGCTTTCCGCAAAAGCCACGGTAAGCTTGTGCTTGAACAGCTTTTGAATAATGCTATTAAGGTCGGAGGTTTTCATGGCGCGATAAGGTGAGCTCCTCCTATACTTCCCTCCGGGAGATTAGGTTAATGGCTGAGCTTGCGACGGCGCTTGACAAGCCACCACACCGGGTAGCTGCCCGCCACCAGGGCCAGAGCCCAAAGCGTGTTGCCCGGGTCAGCCACGGCGTTGCTGAGCAGAAAGGCGACCGAGCCAAGCAGCACCAGCCAGGTGGTGTAGGGGTAGCCCCAGGTCTGGTAGGGGCGGAGCAGGTCGGGCTCGGTCCGGCGCAGGCGCAGCACGGCGGCAAAGCCCACGGCGTAGTAGCTCACGAATAAGATGCTGGTAATGGCCAGCAGTTGCGCGGCCGTTCCCGAGGCCACCAGAAGCAGCGTGAGCCCGACGGCCACCAGCAGGGCCGGGCGGGGCGTACCCCGGCCGTGAACCCGGGCCAGTACCGGGGGCAGCTGCCCGTCGCGGCCCAGGGCAAAGAGGACGCGGGTGGCCATCATCAGCACCGAGTTGAGTACGCCCAGATGGCCCAGTACCGCTACCAGCAGCATTGCCCGCCGGCCCCAGGAGCCCAACAGGCGGTCGGCTACGTCGGCCAGGGGCAACTCCGAGCCCGCCAGCTGCCCGAACGGCAGCGCGTGCAGCAGGGCCGCATTCAGCAGGGCGTATATCAGGATAATCAGCGCTACCCCGCCCAGCATCGACCGGGGTACGGCGTGGGCAGGGTTGTGGTCTTCTTCGGCAAAGTAGATGGCCGCGTACCAGCCGTCGTAGGCAAATATGACGCTCTGGAAGGCAACAAGCAGGGTGGCCGCCGCGGGCAGCTTACTGGCGGCGGCCACGGGCGCGGCGGGCAGCCACCAGCTGGCCGTCAGCAGCGCCAGCAGCGCCAGGCCCATCAGCAGCGACGTAAGCTCCTGGGCGCGGCTGGCGGCGCGCAGCCCCTGCCACTGCACCAAGCCCAGGATGCCCACCGCCGCTAAGCTCACCGTACGCTCGTGCCCGGCCACTGCCGGCACGAGCTCGGCTATGTAGGTGCTCATCATCAGGGCTACCAGGGCCCCCGTCACGCAGCTGCTCACCCAGTCGCCCCAGGCTACTACCAGAGCCGTGAACTCCCCAAATGCCCGGTGCGCGTAGCCGTACCAGCCGCCCGCCTGGGGCAGCATAGCGCCCAGCTCGGCAATGGCGTTGGCCCCCAGCAGGGCATAGAATCCGCCGGCCAGCCACACCAGCAGCACGCCCCCGGGCGCCCCAACGGCGGCGGCAATTTCGCCCGGGGAGCGAAGCACACCGGTGCCCGTGGTGCCGCCTACCACTACCGCCAGGCCAAAGCCCAGCCCCAGCAGGCGGAGCAGACGGTTGCGGGAGGGAGGAGCAGACAGTCGGATAAGAAGGAAAGGTTAAGGTTGGGGCGAAAGTAAGCCGGCCAGCGGGTTTCAATTACTACCTACCTCCTAGATAGGGTACCTAACGTGGCCCAAGTTATTCCTGCTTGTACACTACCCCGTCCTTCATCACGAAGCGCACCTGCTGGAGCACGTTGATGTCCTGCAGCGGATTGCCCTCCACAGCAATGACGTCGGCAAGCTTACCGGCCTCCAGGGCACCCAGGTCGGCGGTGCGGCCCAGCAGCTCGGCGGCGCTGGTGGTGGCGGCCTGGATGGCTTCGAGCGGAGGCATGCCGGCTTCCACCATATAGCGGAACTCCAGGGCGTTTACACCGTGGCGGAATACGGCGGCATCCGTGCCGAAGGCAATCTTTACCCCGGCCTTGTAGGCCCGGGCAAACGTACCCTGCAGCTTGGGGCCGATAGCCAGGGCCTTGGGTGTTACCAGCGGGGGGTAGTAGTTTTTGATTTTAGCGGAGTCGGCTACCGACTTGCCCGCCGTAATGGTCGGCACGTACCAGGTGCCCATTTTTCTCATCAGCTTCATGGTTTCGTCGTCCATCAGGGTGCCGTGCTCGATGCTGGTGACCCCGGCCCGGACGGCCCGCTTCATGCCCTCGGCCCCGTGGGCGTGGCAGGCCACGGAAAGGCCCAGGTCCCGGGCCGTTTCCACCACTGCCCGGATTTCCTCTTCCGTCATCTGCGGGGCCGAGCCGTCCTTGGCCACCGACAGCACCCCGCCCGTGGAGGCAATCTTGATCAGGTCGGCGCCCCGCTTGTACTGCTCCCGCACCGCCTGCCGGCCCTGGTCGGGACTGTTGATAACGCCGTCGGCCGGGCCCGGTACGCCCATCAGGTCCTGGCGGTAGCCGTTGGTAGGATCCATGTGGCCGCCGGTGCCGGAAATAGCCTTGCCGGCCGTGATGATGCGCGGCCCGACCACCTGCCCGCGGGCAATGGCGTTCCGCAGCGACACGTTGATGCCCGAACCACCCAGGTCGCGCACCGTGGTAAAGCCGGCCAGCAGAGTGATGCGCACATGACTCAGCGACTCATAAGCCACGTCGGCAGGGTTCTGAGTGAATTCCTTGAGGAAGTTGTCCTTGCTGGTTTCGCCCTCCACGTGCACGTGGCAGTCGATAAGGCCGGGCAGCACGGTGCGGTTTTTCAGGTCCACTACCTTATCAGCTGCCGTGGCCGCGCCCTGGTAACCGGCCTGCACCGCCGTGATGCGCCCTTTTTCGACTGTGATGGTCTGCTCGCTCAGCAGCCTGCCGCTGCGCACGTCGAGCAGACGCCCGCAGTGGAGAAAGGTTTTCTGGGCCTGGGCGGCTGATAAGGGCAGGAGCAGGGTGGCCGCAAAGGCCAGCAGGGTAGAAGTTCGGCGCATGGAGGAGGGCGGGCAGGGAAAGAATGAAGTAGGATGCAAGCAGCACAATCCGGAGCGGATTACCTACCTTGGCAGCACGAGTATAACCCGATTATCGTCCTAAAGCCAAATTCCGATGGCCACTACCGCCGAATTCGAAGCTGCTGCCCAGCGTGCCCAGCAGCTCCCCAGCAAGCCCTCTAACATGGTGCTGCTCCAGCTTTACGCCCTCTACAAGCAGGCCACCGAAGGCGACGTATCGGGCGAGCGGCCCGGCGGCTTCGACTTCAAGGCCATTGCCAAGTACGACGCCTGGAGCAGCCTCAAAGGCAAGTCCGACGAAGAAGCCCGGCAGGAATACGTAGAGCTCGTCGACTCTCTGTTTCAGGGTGCTTAGCCGCACCTTCCCCGGGTAGGGGCAGCTGTGTTGCAGCAAAGCCGCCCCGGCGCTGCCCCTCCGCCTGCCATTGGCCGGCCGGGTAGTTTGCTGAAGCCCAACAAAAAGCCCCCGCATGCGAGCATGCGGGGGCTTTTTGTTTCAGTTGAGCACGTGCTACACCTTGGGGGCGGGCAGGTCGAAGGCCTCGGCGTTGTGCTCGAAATGGCCTTTGTGCGAACCATCGCAGAACGGCTTGTTTTTCGACAGGCCGCAGCGGCAGATGCTGACCCGCTCGCGGCCGGCCAGCCCGTAAACCTGACCCTGGGCATCAACGATTTCAAATTCCCCCTCGACGCGGAGGGAGCCGTTGCTGAGAACGGTAAGGCGGGTAGTTGGCATGAGAAGTAAGAAAAAGGGAGAGAAAAAACGAAAAAGTGCCGGGCAGCGGGCCCGGAGCTGTATACGGCCGGGAAAGCAACGATGGGTAAGCGGAAGTACCCGGCTCAGGACAGCGGCTTGCGCATAACGTAGTCGTGCATCCAGTAGGGCCCGATGGGAATGTCCACCTCGCGCTGGCGCTGAAAGCCCATCCGCTCATAAAAGGCAATGGCGGGGTTGTAGCGGTTCACATTCAGTTCCAGCGCCTGGCCACCGGCTTCCCGGACGGCGCCTTCCACGGCCTCGATCAGGTGCTGCCCCAGCCCCTGGCCCTGGTGGGAAGGCAGCAGATAGATCTTGTGCATCTTGAACACGTCCTCGCCTGCCGACAGGCGGGAAAACGAGGCGTAGCCGGCCGGATGGCCGTCGGTATAGGCAAGCAGAAAGGTGTGCTGCTCCTCAGCCATCTGGCGCTTCAGCGAGGCCGGCGTGTAGATGACGCGGTACATGTAGTCGATCTGCTCCCGGGAGATGATGAAGCGGTAGGTAGGCTCCCAGGTGGCTTCGGCCAAGCTGATAATCGTGGGAATATCAGCCAGGGTAGCGGTCCGGATAGCTAAAGAAGCCGTATCAGATGTAGACATAGGGAGGCAAAAACGGCATTTTTTCCCTAAAAAACGAACCCTGGCCGTTTATGGCTACGTTTTGGGCCGGAAATTGCCTTTCTTATTTTCTGCGCCGGCAGCCCACCGGTCGTTTGTGTTACTTCCCTTTCCCTGATTTATGAAACGCATTCTTCTTCCCGTCGCGCTGCTTGCCTTTGCGCTGCCCCTGGCCCTCGGCTCGGCCGTGGCCCAGACTACCACAACGAAAAAGCCGACTACCACCGCCGCCGCGCCTAAGGGCGCTACGCTGGAGCAGGAGCTGCGCACATTCAGCAACTGGGTCGACGAAAAGCTAGAAATGAACCTGTCTGTTGTCCGCCTCGACTGGGGCCGGCTGCAGAGTGACTACGCCCGCATGACCAAGCGCCTCGACGCGGCAGCCGACAGCCTGCCGGTGCAGTCGAAGCGGGAGTACCTGGGGCAGAAGGCCCGCTACAAGGCCTGGGCCGCCGAGCAGGGCCACCCGGTGGAGGAGCCTCTGCCGTCCGCTACGGCCGACGGCAGGGCAGGAACCGAAAGCAGTTCGTCGGTGGATGACGCCCAGCGCAAGCTGCTCAGCACTTCCTCGCCTATCAACCGGGCCAGGGCCGGCGACCTGCCCGAGCTTTACAGCCGCTTGGTTGAGTCGGTGCGCACCAAGCGCAGCCGCTGGACCCGGACCGACTGGGACAACGCCAGCCTGGTGCTCAACCGCCTGAATACCCGCTACGAGCAGGTACACGACCAGCTGCAGATCGAGGACCGGGCCCGTATCCGCACCCTGCAGGCTGAGTTTCGGGTGCTGGAAAAAGCCCAGGATGCCAAGGGTATCCTTGACGGCTTGTAGGAGGTAAGAGTTAATGAAAAGCGGGACCGGGTAGCCGGCCCCGCTTTTTTATGCGGTAACGGGTTGGTATAGATACCAAAAACGTTGATTCTAAACTTCCCTGGGGGCAGGGAAATGGCTGGCTGAGGGCTCGGTGAAATAAGGAGGCAGCGGGCGGAAATATGTCCGGTGGGGTTGGGCGGTTTCCCTTATTTTTGTCCTTCTTTTTATTTCGCTACCGTCCTTCGCTCATGCACATTGCAATCGTCGGCAACATTGGAGCCGGCAAAACCACGCTGGCCAATAAGCTTGCCCATCACTTCAACTGGGAGGTGTTTCTGGAAGATGTGGACCACAATCCCTACCTGAAGGACTTCTACGACGATATGCCGCGCTGGGCGTTTCACCTGCAGGTATACTTCCTGAACAGCCGCTTCCGCCAGACCCAGCACATCAAGAAGCTGCAGAGCGCCAGCAAGGGCGTGATTCAGGACCGCACCATCTACGAGGATGCCCACATCTTCGCGTCGAACCTGCACGAGTCGGGGCTGATGACGGAGCGGGACTTCAACAACTACCTCGGCCTGTTCGAGTCGATGATCAGCATGGTGGATCCGCCGGATCTGCTGCTGTACCTGCGTGCCGACCTGCCCAAGCTGATTCAGCAGATTGAGCGCCGCAACCGCGACTACGAGAACAACATCAAGATCGAGTACCTCAAGAACCTGAACGAGCACTACGAGAAGTGGATCAGCGGCTACAAAGCCGGCAAGCTCCTCATCATCGACGTGAACCAGCTCGACTACGTGAAAAGCCAGGAAGACCTGGGCTTTATCATTGAGCGCATCAACAGCACCCTGTTCGGGCTGTTTTAGGCCACCAACGCAGTAAAAAAGAACGTCAAGTCGAGCGTAGCCGAGGCATCTCGCGTGGGTTGTTGGAGCAGGTAAGCCAACGAAGCCATAGAGATGCCTCGCTCTGCTCAGCAGGACGTTCTTTTTTTCATGCTGCTCCAACGACAGCACGCGAGAACTGCTTTGCTGACCTTTGGTTTCTAGGCAACGCTTGGCCTCATGTTACTTCATATCTGAGTGCTACTCCTCGTTCAGTGCCTGATTCAGGAAGCGCACGAAAGGCTGGGCGGCCTGGAAGGCGGCCAGCACCTGGGCCACAAAGTCGGAGCGGAGGACCTGCTGATCGGTGAAGGTGCGGGCCACGAAAAAGTCCCGGTGCTTGAGCAGCTCGATGTCCGGCTCGGCCTTGTCGTAGCCTTTGGGTGGGCGCTGCAGCTTTTCGCCTTCCATGCCTTCGGGGAAGTGGTGCCGTAGTTCGGGGCTGTCGAGAATTTCGTGAAAGGCCGGGCCGTTGTAATGGATTTCCTGGCGGATGCGGGCCAGGCTGGGGGCTTCGGGCCGCCACTTGCCGGCTCCCACGTAGGTTTCGCCCCCGGGCTCTACGGCCAGAAAGTAGCCGGCCCGGTGGGAGTGCCGGCCGCCCTGGCTCATGCCGGCGCCCATCCGCCGCTTGTAGGGCTCGTCGCTTTGCTGAAACCGGTCGTTCTTGTTGATGCGGTACATCGTGTCGGCTGGTTTCAGCCCCTGCAGGCCGGGCTCCACCTGCTGCAGGCCGCCGAGCACCTGCGCTACCAGCCCCGTAAAGGCTGCCCGGGCGCGGTGGTAGTCGACCCGGTTGGCGTCCATCCACCCTTTGTTGTTGTTAGCAGCCAGGCCGCGCAGAAAGTCGAGTAGAAAGGGAAGGTCGGTGGGCATTACTTTAAAACGTAGAGCTTAGATGGTGGTAGAACTGCGAAGTGGTCCGTGGTACAGCTAAGAGCACACAACCTCATTCAGGGCCTATCGGTTCTGCAGTCTACGTTCCCAGCTCTCAGTTCCGGGTTTTCCCTTCTACAGCCGGCTCAGCACCTGCACGGTGTCGCCGATACGGATCCGGCCCTGGCCTGGTCCGGTTACGTTCTGCCCGAACATCACTTTGCCTTCCTGGGTGCGGTACGTAGCCATGGTGCGCAGGGGCTCGGTGCCCTTAGTGGCCGTTTCCTGGTTAATGGTCGTGACCACGCAGCGGCCACAGGGCCGCACGCCCCGGAAAGCGACGTCGCCGATGGTAAAGTCCTGCCAGGTGTCTTCGTCGTGGGCTTCCCCGCCGGTGAAGACCAGGCTGGGCCGGAACCGGTCCATGGGCACAGGTTCGGCTAGCTGCTGATTCAGATGGTCGAGCGCGGCCTGCCCGATGACGAGAAACGGATACGCATCGGCAAAGCTGACCTGCCCGGGCACGGTGCCGTCGTCGGTGGGGCGCATGGCCATGTCCGACATGTACACCAGCCGGCAGGGGCGGCCCAGGGCATCGGAAAGCCATTCGTCGGCTGCCTCGGTACCCCGCCAGGCCCACACCATGTCGTTCCAGATGGTGGCAAATACCGTACGGTCGGGCTCGGCTTCGAAGGGCACGTAGAGCGGCAGCAGGTCGGGGCGGCGGCTGTGGGTGAGCAGGAAGCCGTTGTAGGCGGGCGACACTTTCAGCAACGCCATTTCGGCGGTCTGCCGCTGGGTCATGAACTGGTTACGCTCGTTTACAATCAGCCAGCGCCGGTCGTGGCGCAGGCCCCGGGCCTCCACCTGGGCCTCGGTGAGCCGGATGCCGCCAAGCGATTTGACCGGGTAGATGTAGATGTCGGAGAGAGTAAGCGTAGCCATGTAGCAAAGGTACTCCGCCGCGCGTCAGCGGGAAACCAGCGGTGTAGGGCAGCAATTTCAGTTGACTGGTACTAGCTAGGTAGCTACAGTTGCACCGACAACTGCCAACTGGACGATTTTGCCTTGTGCAGAATCTCTGGGACCGAAGTTAGCAGCATAACATCCGTGAGATTATTGCGCAAGACAACCCGGTGACGCGACCCTAGAGCTTCCGCAGCAGCTATTTCGCTTTCGGTTAAAGCAAAAAAGAATCCTGAAAAGTCTGCTTTGACCCGGGGATGGTTCGCCGTTTTTATCTCGATAAATACCATATCCGGGAGCAGGCTCCGAACTTGGTCACTATCCAGGAAATCCAGCTCCTGGGCATCAGGAAGTTCAATGGCATCGAAGCTGCTGGCTTTTATATGGATGCCCGTTTCCAGCAGAACTGCCAGCAATACCTTTAAGCCTTTGCCGAGGGGCCTTGGTACCCAGTTGCCCATATTCTCCAACGCACGTATTTCTCCGGCCGCACCTTGTTGATTTGCTAAGCGAGCTGAATGACTGCGCTTTGCTTTGATAATATCAATAGGGTTCATTCAGATAAAAGGTTATGAATCTGTCTACTCCCGCTTCAGCACCTCGCGGATGCCGCTCAGCCCGCCGGCAATGCTTTCCAGCTTATCGAGCATCTGCAGCAGCTGCCCGGCCCCGGAGTTGCGCAGGTTGCTGACGTACGTTTCCTTGATGGCCGCCCAGCGGGCAACTTCTTCGGGCGTGAGCCAGCCGAGCAGCTCGCGGAGCTTGAGCAGGTTGGCTTCGGTGGCACTGGTCAGGGTCTGGGCTTCGCTTTCGTAGTGGGAAGCCAGCAGCTGCTCGATTTCCGCTTCGTTCATTACCGGACGCACTTTCTCGGCCAGCTTGTTCATGTTGCGGTAGGAGCCCTGGAGCTTGAACGGGGGCTCGGTACGGTAGGCGTCGGCCTGGGCGGCGGAGGCAATGTAGGCGGCATTCACCCGGGCCACCACGTCGCGCAGGCGCAGCAGCTTCTGCAGCACGGCCACGTACTCGTTCAGCTCTTCCGGCGAGTGGTTGCCCTCGAAGCTGAGGCCGTCGGAGGAGCCGGTTTCGGCCAGGAGAATGAGGGTGGGCACGTCCTGGGGGCTTTGGGTGGCCAGCCGGGCCAGGGCCGTGTTGCTGGTCAGGGCATTCTCGAGGTAGGAAAGGCGGAAGGCCTCCTCGGAGCCGGCCGTGAGAATGTCGCCCAGGTTGTAGATGTCGGCGCGGTTGGCCAGCATGTCGGGCAGCTGGAATACGTCCCCGCTTTCGGTGTAGGGGTTGCCGGCCATGACCACGCATACCTTGCGGCCCCGGAAGTCGTAGGTGCGGGCCCGGCCCTGGTACACGCCCTCGATCTTGCGCTGGGCGTCGCAGAGCGAGATGAACTTCTGCAGAAACTCGGGATTGCAGTGCTGGATGTCGTCGACGTAGATCATCACGTTGTCGCCCATCTCGAAGGCCAGGTTCAGCTTTTCCAGCTCCTGCCGGGCGCCGGCGTTGGGCGCCTGCTCGGGGTCGACGCTCGTAACGGCGTGCCCGATGGCGGGGCCGTTGATTTTCATAAAGATCAGGCCCAGGCGGTTGGCCACGTACTCCATCAGCGTGGTTTTGCCGTAGCCGGGCGGGGAAATCAGCAGCAGCAAACCCATCAGGTCGGTGCGCTTGCCTTCCCCGGCCGTCCCGATCTGCTTGGCCAGGTTGGCCCCGATCAGCGGCAGGTACACCTGGTCGATCAGGCGGTTGCGGACAAAGGAAGTCAGCACCCGGGGGCGGAAGTCCTCGAGGCGCAGCTCCTGGGTGGCCCGGGCCAGCAGGCTTTTCTTCAGCTCCTGAAACGCCTCAAACTGGGGTACCGTGGCCTGGTCATAGGCCAGCAGGCGGCGCCGCAGGTCCGGAAAGTCGAGATGGTACTCGTTGGTGGCGGGCTGCTGGCTGCTGTTCGTGACGATGCGGGCGTGGGCGCCCTGGAAACCGGTGAGCGTCTCGCGCAGGGGGGTGTGCACCACCCGGGCCGTTTCAAAGGTGTCGGTAGCCAGCAGCACGGCGCACTCGTTGCAGAAGTCGGCCAGCGTAGCCGCGGCCGGGGCCTGGCGCAGGTACGCCTGGAGCCACTGCCGGATCAGAGGGAGCTGGGCGGCGGGCTGGTCCTGCAGGCCGGCTACCGACTGCTGAAACAGCTCCGTTGCCTGGCGCTCGTGCAGGGACTTCTGAAACTGCTGGTACAGCTCGGCGGCTTCGGCGGCAATAATAAACGTGCCGGTGTGGGTCAGCTCGTGGAACAGATACTCGCCGGCCTCAGCCACCTCGGCGGGCGTGAACAGGCCGGTTGCCGCGGCAAAGGCATTGACGGCCGCCTGCAGCTCGTCTTTCAGCTCGTCGAACTCCTGGGAGTCGGGAAACACCTGGAGCAGCACGCCGATACCCTGGAGCTGGCGCTGCCAGTGGGCGCGCTGGTCGGGATGGGCAAAGCGCAGCCAGAACAGGCTGGCCGCGGCCCGGGTCGTGGCCGGGTAGCGCAGCAGGTCGGCAGTGCGGGTGAGGCGCACGAGGGCTGCGAGCAGCAGGGCCGCGTCGTGGTCGTGCACGCCCTTCAGGTAGCCTTCCTGGTAGCGCGAAGCCATAAACCGCTGCACGTAAGCCAGTAGCTCCGGCGCGCTCAAATGAGATAGTTCGGTCACCGACAGCACGGCGGCGCGGCCGGTTTCGGCATCGGCCGGGGCCGGGCGCTGGGCGGCCTGCAGGATGCGCCAGGCCAGAAACTCAGCCCGGTACACGTCTTCATTTTCGGATACCGCCGTCTGCTCCCACACCGGGCGGGCCGACAGCACGGCCGGGTCGGTGATGGGCTGGAAGAAGTTGGTGCCGGTCAGGTGGTAGTGCAGCGTGCCGTCGCGCAAAACCACCGTCAGGTCCAGCGGCTGGGTGTTGACGGTAAAGGCGTGGGTACCGAAGCGCAGGGTCTGGCCCCCGTCGGCGTAAAGGTCGGCCCGGTCGCGGAGCTGGCGCACGGCGTCCTCGCGCAGGGTTTTCAGCCGGCTCTGCACGTCGTCGGCCTTTACCGCGTCGCCCAGCTTGAGCAGCTCGGCCATGGTGTTGCGCACCTTTTCCACCATCAGGTCGGATGCGAAGTAGCCGTTGATGTCGGCCACCGACTCCAGCCGGCCCAGGCGGGTCTGCACTGCCTTCAGCAGCCGCTCGGCCGACTGCAGCAGGGCGGTGGCGCGCTGGTTGCGGGCGGCTACCAGCGCCACCTTCTTCGACTCAAACGCCTCGTACACCTGTTCCCGCTTAGTCGCCAGCTGGCCCAGGAACTGGTCGAAGTCGGGAAAGCGGCCTTCCAGTTCTTCGAGCTGCACCATCAGCTTGGTCAGGTACTCGTCGCACTTGGCGGGCGCGTCAGCCAGGTCGAGGTAGTTAGTCAGGGCCTGGTCGAGCAGCTTGAGCTGGGCCGTGAATTCGGCCTGGGCCTCGGTGCCGGCCAGGGTCTGGCGCCGCCGCTTCAGCGCCGCCCGGATCTGGTTGAAGCGGGCGTACACGGCCGAGATGTTGTCGATGATGGCCGTGGTCTGGGTGGGGTCGGGGATGGGCAGGTTGCCGACGACCTCAATCAGCAGCTCCAGCTCCTGGGCCACGGTGGCCGTTTCCCGCTCCCGCTCGTCGGCTTCCACGGTTTTCTGGACCTGACTTACGGCTTCCTCAATAGCCTGCACCCGCACCGCGTAGGGCGCCAGCGCGTCGGGGCGCAGCAGGAAGTCCACGGTCTGGGCGGCTACCTCCTTGCTCAGCGCTTCGAGGCCGGTGGCCCGCACTTCCACCGCTGGTACATCGGCGTAGCGCAACTCCTTTAGCGAAATGACTTCCCCGCGCACGGCCCGCAGCTCGCCCAGCAGTTGCACGAACTCCGTGACGGAGTCGGGGGCGCTGCGGCGGATCCGGCCGGTCAGGTCGTCGGCCTTCTGAAACACTGACTGGGTTTGCTGCACGGTGCTTTTGCGGATGCTCTGCACCTTCTCAAACTCTTCCACGGCCGCGGTGGCCGTCTGGCGGATTTCGCTTAGCGGACCGGCCATGGCCTGGGCTGCCGGCTCAGCCAGCCAGTGGTAGGCATCGGTCAGGGCAGTGGTCTGGCGGATCAGGTCGAGGTAGAGGCCGGCGTAGGAGTCGTCCTTGCCGGTAAGAGTCAGCACTTCCTGCACCTCGCTCATGGCCCGCACAATCTCCTTGTTGCCGAGCTTGTAGAGGTAGGAGTCGGAGGTGACCGGCAGCTGGAAGTCGGGTCCGGTGAAGGGCGTCTGCCAGATCTGCACGGCGTGGTGCTTTTTGGGCTCGTCGTCGGCGCGGAAGTAGCACAGCTCCCCGTTCTCAAACAAGGCGTAGCCGTGGCACACGATAGGGTTATCGACGCGCTGGGCAATGCGGTTGTAGCTCAGCAGCAGGTAAGTGCCCTGGTCGCGGTTGTAGAACACGTACAGGAAGTCTTCCCCGTTGGGCGACACCAGCCGCTTCTCAAACAGCATCTCGCGCAGGCCGTTGTCGAACAGCTTGGCGGCGCCGGTCTGCAGGTAAAAGCCGTGGGGAAAGATCAGGCCCTGGCCGTCGGGCAGCAGCACGCAGGCGTCGGCCAGGGCATCAAGGCGCTGGGCCTGCTGGAGCTTGTGGTTAAAGATAAAGTGGCGGTACTGCGTTTCCTGGTAGGGCCGGATGCGCAGCAGGATCAGGTTGCCGATAACGGCGTAGTAGATTTCCGAGTCGTCGAGGGTTTGGTCCTTGTTGTCGACCGGCTCGCTCAGAATGCCCTGCCCGGTGGCAGTGTTGTCCTCAACCTTGATGGTCAGGTCGCCGCCCACGGTTTCCACGAACACCTTGTCCTCAATGCTGACGTGAGGGTGCTTGCCGCCGCGCTGCATGTCGCGGGTGGCGCGCTTCCACTGGAATTCGTGCTGGGCCGGAAAGGTGTACTCGTGGTCGGAGCGGTTGTCGAGGTACGTCAGCGCGTCGCCCTGCACCAGCCACTTAAACGTCTTCACGTCGGTACTGCTCTTGCCGATGCGGAACACCATGAACAGGTGAGGCCCGATCAGGGCAAACTTGACGAACTGGGTGTTCTTGTAGTAGCGGTAGAGGTTGCGAAACTCCTCCAGGAACTGCGGGTGCTGTAGCAGCTCCGGGCCTTGGGGGCGGAAGTCATGGTCGGCGTACTCGTACACGCCCAGCACGTCGGCCAGGTCGGGCTCGGCTTTGAGGCCCAGTACCACGTTGTAGCCGAACAGGAACCGCCGGCCCACCGGCACCATGTCCCAGGGCACGCAGTTGTTTTCGGTGGTGATGCGGCCGGTGCCCAGCAAGCGGGTATCGACGGCCCCAAATACCTGCTTGCGCTCCGCGTTGAGCGTGTCGAGGCGCTGGCGCAGGTCGGCGCTGCTTTTCTGCAGGCGCTGGCGCAGGATTTCGTAGGTGCCGGTTTCGAGTTGGGTGGGGGCTTGAGCTTCCATAGGGGGGCAGGGCACAAACCCTTACCAGGAGAAAAGAACGGCTTACTAGTTGGTTGAAGACCGCAGCTTGACCTTCAGAACGGCGTTTGCCGGATCAGCTTTTGAGTAAATAACGGCAGTCGTATCCCCTTTTTGGTGGGTGCGCAAAAAGGCGGCGGGCACCCTTGTTCTAATAGAATAGGCTACGCCTCCCACGGTATACTGCACCGATATTCGCTTACCCTTGAATCTTCTGACCCGGGTAATAATGCCCGCGGTATAGCCCGGGTTTTTCAGGATTGCCTCTCGCTTTTCAGCACTTTTCGTTATGACGAAGTAGATGATGCCGGCCGAGAGGGCAATGCAGAAAACCAGCCCAAGCACCAGGCCGAGTGCTTGCCGGGTAGTAGTTGGCGGCTTGTTCAGATCAGGTGCTGGCATAACTATTTGGCTAGAGCTAGAGCCCAGTTCCCCTCCTTAGATAAGGAGGGGCTAGGGGTGGTTGAAAAGCTAGAACTATAGTCTAAGATTAGTATTCGTTCAGACGCGTGGGTCAACCACCCCCAACCCCTCCCCATTTGAGGAGGGGAGCTAGTTTCTAGTCCTAGCTTATAGGATAGTCAGGGGTCAGCGCAGCTCCAGCATCTTGGCCGGCTTGTCGCCGATGCCCAGGGCGGTGGCGGTGCTGGCCAGCTCGGTGATGGTGGAGCGGGTGGCGTCGTCGCCGGCCTTGTTCATCATCTTCAGCAGCAGGGCCGATACACTCAGGTTCTTGATTTCCTCGGAGCTCAGCCCGAACTGGTCCACGAAGCGGCGCAGGTTGGTTTTGAAGTCGCCGCCCCCGTCGGTGGAGAAGAAGGCGTCCTTCACCGTGCCCAGCACCTCGGAGTTGTGCACCGTACGGTCCACCATCTTGCCCTTGGTGATGGAGCCGATGATCTGGTCGAAGAACATCGTCTCGCCACCCACGATGTCGATTTTGGCGGCTTTCAGCGCTTCGCCGATAACCTCGGCCTGTGACGCGGCAATGTCTTTCTGGATGTTGATCTGAGCCAGCTCCACCGACTTGTCCTTGTCGAGGCGGAGCTTGAACTCCTCGTGGTCTTTGCCCACGCCGTCGAGCTTCTTCATGGCATCAGCCTTGGCTTCGATGCCCTTGGCCTCCACGGCAAACTTTTGCTCCGACACGGCTGCTTCGGCCAGGCCCTTTTTCTGGTCGGCGTCGGCGCGGGCCTCGATGATGTCGGCGTCGGCCAAGCCTTTCTCCCGGCTGATCTTGGCGGCTACCAAGCCCAGCTTCTCGTCGGCTTCGGCCTGGGCACCGGCTTTGGCCTGAATGGCCTGGGCCTCGGCGGTGGCCGTGAGCTGGAGCACGTTGGCTTCGGTTTCGCCTTCCTTCTGGCGGGCGGTGGCCTTGGCCTGCATCACCTGCGCTTCGGCCAGGCCGACGGCCGTGGCTTTGCTGGCTTCGGCTTCGGCCAGGGTGCGAATGGCCTGCCCCTTGAACTCGGCGGCAGCCTTTTCGGCCTCGGCGTCGATGAGGGCCTGCTTGGCGCGGTACTCGGCGGCCTGCTTTTCCATGTCGGCGTTGCCGACCATGCTCACGGTAGCCGCTTCGGCCTGCTGCCGGGCGGCGGTAACGGCCACCAGCTTTTCGCGCTCGGCCTGGGCCTGGGCGCGGGTATCCTTGATTTTCTCTTCTTCCTGTACCGTGGCTTTCTCCACCACGATTCGCTCTCGGATGATGGTCTGGATGTTCTTTTTCTCTTCTTCCAGCGCCTTTTCCTTTTCAATCTGGGCCAGGGCCACAATCCGCTCCCGCTCGTTGGCTTCCAGAGCTTTGGCCTGGGCTACCCGCTCGGTTTCCACGGCGTCGGTGCGCTGCTTGTTGCGCTCGGCCACCAGCACCTGCCGGTCGCGGTTCTGCTCGGCAATGCCGACTTCCTCTTCGGTGGTAATGCGCGACCGTTCCGACTTCAGCTTTTCCTCCTGCTGCACCTTCTCGGTTTCGGCCAGCTCCCGGGCGCGGATGTTGGAGATTTCGCGCTTCTGCTTTTCCTGGTTTTCGATTAGCTGCTTGTCGAGCTGCAGGATGGTTTCCTGCGCTTCCACGTCCTGCTTCTTGATGGTCTTCTGCATCTCGCGGGCAATCGAGTTGGCCTGGATTTTCTGCTCCGAGGTCAGGGCCACAATCTTCTTGATACCTTCCGCGTCGAGGATGTTATCCTGGTTCAGGGCGGCCAGCGGGGTTTGCTCAAGGTAGTCGATGGCGCAGTCGTCGAGCACGTAGCCATTCAGGTCGGTGCCGATGATGCGCAGGATTTCCAGCTTAAACTGCTCCCGGGAGTTGTAGAGCTCGATAAAGTCGAACTGCTTGCCCACGGTTTTCAGCGCTTCGGAGAACTTGGCGTCGAACAGGTTTTCCAGGGCCAAAGGGTCGGAGGCGCGGCGGCAGCCGATGCTCTGGGCTACTTGCACCACGTCGTCGTGGGTTTTGTTGACGCGCACGAAGAAGTTCACCTTCACGTCGGCCCGCAGGTTGTCTTTGCAGACCAGGCCCTCGGAGCCGGCCCGGGAAATCACCATGTTCTTCAGGGTGATGTCCATCACCTCCAGCTTGTGAAGCACCGGGAAAACGAAAATGCCGCTAAACGACACTTTCGTGTCGCCGAGGCCGGTGCGCACCAGCGCTTCGCCCTGCACGGCCTTCTGGTACATTTTCACCACTATGGCAATCAGGCCCAGCAGCAGCACGGCGACGATGACAATCACCGCCAGGGAAAGTTGTTCTAACATGGTTGTAGGAGTAGAGGTAGATTCAGGAAGAAGAGGATTGGACGTGGAAAAAGATGGAGTCCGGGAACATGATATTCCCGCAACTTACGCCAAAAGGGTGGTAATACCAGCCGTTGAGGCCGGGCCAGGTGAATTGCCGCCGGACAGAAAGCTTAGTCGAAATGGCTGAGGATGCTCAGCACCACGTCGAGGACCGAGCATAGGGCTTCCACGGCCACGAAGAATCTGCTCCAGGGACCGGGTTCTGATGGCTTGGGCATTGGCAGCTCGCTTAGCTCGCGTCGTAAAACTCAATCAGGTAGCAGCGGCGGGCGGCGTCGTAATCGATGACCAGGGCGGAGTCGCCTTTGCGGAACTGCGCGGCCGTGGAGGCAGCCCGCACGGTGAGCATCAGCGGGGCGCCGTTGAGCAGCCGCACGCTGGCTTGCCCAAGCTGGGCGCCGGTGGGGGGCAGCAGCACCGTGCACACCTTGCCCAGGGGCTGGGCCCCGCTGTCCTGGTTTTTCTCCAGGGCCGCAAACAGGCGAACGAAGGGGGTAGTCAGGATTTTAGCGACCAGCAGGCTACCGATCAGCAACGGCAGCAACAGCAGCAGGCCGAGCAGGAGGGTGGTGTTGCCCAGGTAGTAGTTCAGCAGAATGCTGCCCACCCACAGCGGCAACGCCACGAAGCTTACAAACACCATCAGCGGCAGACGGCCCAGGTTGAAAAAGGCCAGGGCGTGGTTTAGCCAGGCTACGCCCGTGGCAGCATCGGCTCCGGCGTGGGCATGGTGGCCCAGGTCGGCGTGGTGCTCAGTGGAGACGTCGAGCGTCTTGAAGTCGAGCAAGCCCAGGATGACGGTCAGCCAGTACAGCAGCACAAACACCAGCAGCGCGGTAGGAGCCAGGTTAGGTGGAGAAACGGCTGCGTGGAGGAGCTCCGTCATACAGTATAGGTGGAGGTTGAAAGGTAGCTAGAGAGGTGCTTATGAATGGTAGAAAGGTAAGTCAGGCGGTATAAATCGGCGGCTATTGCTCCTGAATGCCGAGGCGGGCTTTGAGAGCCTTCAGGTCTTCGCCCGCCTTGCCGGCGCCGCTGCCCAGGGCCTTGTCGATTTCCTGGTCGATGGTGCGGCTTTCCTGGGCAATCTGCCCGTACGACTCGGCCAGGGCCTCCTCGGCGGCCACCTTTTCCTTCATCCGCTCGAGCAAAGCTACCGTGCCCGACGAGTCGAGCTGGGCCAGCTGCTGGTTGATGGTTTTGGTGGCGGTGCTTACCGTGACGCGGGCTTTCAGGGTTTTCAGCTCGTTGTCCCACTGGCTGATGGTTTGCTTGAGCTGCTGCACGTTCTGGTCGAGCTGCTGGGCCGAGGCCTCAAACTTTTCCTGGTCCTGGGCGGTGCGGGCGGCCTGGGAGTCGTGCTGGGCTTTCTTCAGCAGGGCCTCGGTGGCGAGGCGGTCGGCTTCGGACGGGTCCAGCTCCTGGCGGTGGGCCTTCTGCAGCAGCAGCACGGCCTTGCTTTCGTACTCCAGGGCGCGGCTGCGCTCGGTTTCGGCATCGTTGCGGGCCCGGATGGCCAGGGCTTTCACCTCGGCCAGGGCATGCAGGGCCTTATCGAGGTCCTGGCGCAGGTCGCGCAGGCCCTGCTCGGTCATCTTGATAGGATCTTCGAGCTGGTTGACGGCGGAATGTGCTTCGGCCTGGCCGATCTTGAAAATGCGGTTGAAGAGGTTCATGGCTTTTAGGCTTTTAGGGTCTTAGGTGGTTGGGGTCTTGGATTTTGGTTGGTATTCAGGATGGGCCTGTGGAGTAGTCCGTATCTGTATGAACGTCAACCAAGACCCTAAGACCCCAAGCCCCCAAAACCCGGTTTAGAAAACGCAATCAGCTCGTCGCTGAACTCGCTCAGCAGGAGTGCCAGGGAGTTGAAGACGGCCTCCAGCTCGGGCTGGTCGAGGTGCTCCAGCTGCAGGGTGTCGCGGAAGATGACCTTGCGGCCCGACTCATCAAGCACAAAGGCGCCGTGGATGATGTCGCGGTTTTTCTGCAGCAGGCGCTGATAAACCTCGCAGCTCGGCGCCGGCAGGTCCAGCAGGTACTGCTCCATAATCAGCAGCGGCTCCCCGCAGCCCAGCACCAGATGGTCGATGCCCAGCTCCGGCTTGCTTACCACCAGCAGGTTGCTCGCCTCGTCGACGTGGTGAATCTCGAAGCCCAGCTCCAGCAGGTAGCCCTGAATTTTAGGAAAGTAGTCGTTGACCATAGAATAAGGTAAGGGAAATGACAGAGAGTCGGGCCGGACGGAGTGTTGCCGCAAGGCGGTAGGAGAAGAGGTGGCTCAAAAAAATAGCGAGGCGGGAATTCGTATGCGGGTTATGTGCTAGCTTTACGGCACAAGAATACTCAAAGTTTTAGATCGGCTCAAGGTTTGAGCAAAATAAATATTGTTGCATGTCGTACATCGGCAAGAACATTCGCAAGATCAGAACCGTCAAAAAGCTTAGCCAGGCGGCTTTTGCGGAGCTTTTCAACTTAGCCCGGCCCAGTGTAGGTGCTTATGAGGAAGGTCGGTCGGAGCCAAAAATGGAGACGCTGATTCAGATTGCTCAACATTTTGGCTTGTCTGTTGACTTGCTACTAACAAAAGAGTTGACGGTAAATGAGCTTTACCATTTCGACATCTACCAGAAGCAGTCAGCCCCGGAGCCAGCCCCCCGGCCACTGGCCAAAGCCGATCAGCAGGCCGGCGTAACGCCCTTCGTACCGGCCGCCCGCCTGCTCGAGTACATTGTGCAGCACCACGACACGTCCTTTCTGGATGCTTTGCCGCCCCTGACATTTCCGCACAGCCTCGGGCCCGCCACCCGTGCGTTTGAGATTGTGGGGGCCGAAATGCAGCACCAGCAGCAGGGCCTGCGCCACCAGGACGTGGTGCTTTGCCGCCGCGTGGACCTGGCGGCCCCCAGCCTCAAGGTTTTGCGCATCTATGCGTTTGTCACCCAGAGCCGCCTGCTGGTGCGCCGCCTGTCGGAGCGGCTGCCCAACAACGTGTTGAAGCTGCGGGCCGACAACCCCGACTATGGCACCGAGGAGTTTGCCCTCGATCAGGCCCTGGAAATCTGGGAGGTAAAGGCTGTCTTCACCACCCACCTGCGGCCCCCGTCGACGATGGAAGAACGGGTCACCCGCCTGGAACGACAGGTAGAGGAGCTGCTGGCCCGCCTGGGCTAAAGTGGTGTCCGGCCGAATACTTACCGGCCCATCTGCCAAAAGCCCCGCTTCCGGCTGCCGGAAGCGGGGCTTTTTCAGGTAAAGCAGTCAGCGCAGCTAAGGCTGTAAAGGCGGCTGTTGAAAAGCTACTTCGCCTCTTTCTGTGCCAGCAGCACCGCCTGGTAGAGGTTTACAATGGCGCCGGTGCTGGAAAGCTGGGCGAAGTCCACCGTTTTCTTGGTGCCGGGCCGGAGAACCTGGGTATGGTTGGGCACCGCCGACTGCAGAATAATGCGTTTCAGGTCAATAGCCGTAAGCTGGGGGTAGTACGACTTGAGCACGGCGGCCATGCCGGCCACCACCGGCCCTGCCATGCTGGTGCCGCTCTTGTTGCCGTAGGTGCTGCCGGGCAGGGTGGAGTAGATCTGCACGCCGGGCGCGAATACGTCGACGCTCTTCTTACCGTAGTTCGAGAAGTCGGCGGCCAGGCGCTCATTGGCCTCGGCGGCTGAAGCGCCTACCGTAATCATGTTTGGAATGACCGTGCCGTTGAGGTAGCGGGGCGAGATGTACTGGGTTTCCACGTCGAGGTCCTTGCTTTCGTTGCCCGCCGAGTGAATCAGCAGCACGTTTTTGCTGGCCGCGTAGCGGATGGCGTCTTCCACGGCCACGCGCTGGGGCGAGTAGTACTTGCCAAAGCTCATGTTGATGATCTGGGCGCCGTTGTCGACGGCGTAGCGAATGGCGTTGGCAATGTCCTTGTCGCGCTCATCCCCATTGGGAACGGCCCGCACGGCCATCAGCAGCACGTTGTCGGCAATTCCCCGCACGCCGAGGGTGTTGGTGCGGTCGGCGCCAATGATGCCGGCCACGTGGGTGCCGTGCGAGGGGTCGGGGCCGTGCATGTCGGCGTTGCCGTAGGCCCGCTCCTTCACGTTGGCGTAGTTGTCGCCCACGATGGGGCGGGGGTTGAAGTTCAGGTTAAGCGAGTAGTCGAGCTGGCTTTTCAGGTCGTCCACGTACTCCTTCAGCTCGGCCACCAGGGCATCGGTACTGGCGAAGCCGCCGGCTTTCAGGTTTTCGTAGAGGCCGGTCGCGGTGTTCTGCAGCTCCGGGTCGGTGGCCCGGACCCGGCGCAGCGTGGCCGTATCCAGGGATGGTACGCCCAGGGCCTGCTTGATCTTGTCGAAGCCGGCCCCGTACTGCCCGTACAGCGCGCTGTACTGCTGGTAGTTCGTGGTGGCCTCGGTCAGCTTTTGCTGGTAGGTTTTCTCGACCTTCTTGTAGAGGTCGTACTCTTTTTGCTGGGCGGGCTTCAGCTTTGCGCGGGTTTTGCCGGCGTACAACGGCTTAAGGCGGGCCATCAGGCGGGTGTCCTCGTAGGTGTCGACATCCACGTTGCGGCCATCCTTGCCACCCAGAAAGCTCCAGCCGTGCACGTCGTCGGCGTAGCCGTTGCGGTCATCGTCCTGTCCGTTGCCCACCAGCTCCCGGGTATTCTTCCACAGCACCCGCTTCAGATCCTGATGCACCGAGTCGATGCCGGCGTCGATAACGGCCACCACTACCTGGGCGGAGGCCCGGCCGGCCAGCAATTCCTGGTAGGTGCGGTCGGCGCTGATGCCCTGCACCGGAGAAGTCAGCGGGTCGAGCAGGTGCCACTGGGGCGCAGCTACGGGCGGCGGCGCGGTGGTGGATTGGGCAAGGCCGGCGGCGGGCAGCAGCACGGCGGTCAGTAGCAAGGTGGGCCAGGGGCGGAAAACGAGCGTCATGAACCAGGTAGAGTAGAAGAGGGGGTGAGCCTGAAACGTGTTCAGCCCAAAAGGGATAAGGACCGGGGCGAAGAAATTCTCACGGCCGACCGGTGTATGTACGGATAGCGCGCCACCGGGGCAAAGACGCCGGCGCGAGTAGGAAAGTTGTTTGCTTGGGACCTGATTTCGTGGTTATGACAACTGCCCACTCCCCGGCTGAGTGTCTCAACTGCGGCCACTAGCCGGGTTTTGCCCCCGGACAAGCTTGCGGCGGCGTAGTAAGGCTGCGCGGGTTTCCGGTAACTTCGCGGCCCTAACCGGTTTCGTTTGTATGACCCGCTTTCTTCGCCCGCTGCTGCTGGCCTTGCTGCTGCCGCTTGCCGCCTTGGCCCAGGCACCCAAAACCTATACCTCGTCGGAGATCCTGCTCGGGCTCAAGAAGCTGAACGTGCTGGGCTCGGTGCTGTACATTGCCGCCCACCCCGACGATGAGAACACCCGCCTGATTTCCTACCTGGCCAATGGCCGCCTGCTCGAAACCGGCTACCTGAGCTGCACCCGCGGCGACGGGGGCCAGAACCTGATCGGGCCGGAGCTGCGCGAGCAGCTGGGCGTGATTCGCACCCAGGAGCTGCTAGCGGCCCGCCGCATTGATGGGGGCAAGCAGTTTTTCACCCGCGCCAACGACTTCGGCTTCAGCAAGACGGCGGAGGAGACGTTCACCATCTGGGACAAGGAGCAGGTGCTGGCCGACATGGTCTGGGTTATCCGCCAGCGCCGCCCCGACGTGCTCATCACCCGCTTTCCACCCGACGCCCGGGCCGGGCACGGCCACCACACCGCCTCCGCCATCCTGGCTGCCGAAGCCTTCGACGCCGCCGGGGACCCCAAGCGGTTTCCCGAGCAGCTGAAGTACGTGGATGTATGGCAGCCCAAGCGGCTGTTCTGGAACACCGGCTCGTTTTTCGTGAAGCCCGGCGAGAATATGGACGGCTACCTCAAGCTCGACGCGGGCGGCTTCAACCCGCTGCTGGGCCAGAGCTACGGCGAAATTGCCGCCCGCAGCCGCTCCCAGCACCGCAGCCAGGGCTTCGGCTCAGCCGCTACCCGGGGCGAGGCGCTGGAGTATCTGCAGCAGGTGAAAGGCGACAAAGCCAGTAAAGACCCGTTCGAGGGCATCGACCAGAGCTGGAACCGGGTAAAAGGTGGCGCCGCTGTGGGCAAGCTCATTGACGAGGTAATTCGGAAGTATGACCCGAGCAACCCGGCTGCTTCAGTGACAGGGCTGCTGAAGGTTCGGGCGGCTGTTGATAACTTGCAGCCAGCCGCCGGTACCGGGTATTCAGCTACCTATCAGCCTTTAGCTCCCGATGTAGCAACTGGTGAATTTTGGAAATGGCAGAAAGTGAAGCAGATAGAGAATCTGATTCAGGCTGCACTGGGTCTTTACGTCGAAGCAACAACTAACACGGCAACGGCGACGGTTGGACAGCCCGTGGAGGTGACGTATGATTTGATAAACCGTTCCAGCGTTCCGGTAGGACTCACTTCAATAACCAGTTCCCCACGGTCAGTTGGAGGTGACACCATCGTTCAAGATGCTTTCAAGCTGGATAAGCCCTTACGCATTACAAAGCGCCAGTTGATACCTCTTTTTGTTCAGGAGTCACAACCTTATTGGTTGCGGGAGAGTGGAACAGTAGGGATGTATATGGTTCCTGAGAAGAT
Source organism: Hymenobacter translucens (assembly GCF_020685205.1). Lineage (GTDB taxonomy): Bacteria > Bacteroidota > Bacteroidia > Cytophagales > Hymenobacteraceae > Hymenobacter > Hymenobacter translucens. The sequence continues at coordinate 132,775 of NZ_JAJERB010000008.1, read as the reverse complement.
CCCTATAGGTTACGATAGTGACAGGAGTTCTTCTTACAAAACCAGAGCGGAAGCAACCCAAGCCCATATATCAGCAGAGAAGACGCCCAACCAGTTTTTGGTACGCCAACAGTTGATTGGTCAGCCTGAAAATCTTGCTGCCGTTGCTGCAAACCTAAGCTTGAGGGTAGGAAACAGTGATTTTTCACTGAATCTGACCATACCCGTTCAATACAAGCGCACGGACCCGGTGCTGGGTGAGTTGTATCAGCCCCTGACTGTCGTGCCGCCCGTAGCGGTCAACATTGGCGGACAAGCATACATCTTCGCTGAAAACCAGCCCAAGACCGTTCCCGTCACGCTGAAAGCCGGCCGCGCTGATGCCAAAGGCACCGTGGTGCTGCAGGTGCCGGCGGGCTGGAAGGTGGAGCCGGCCAGCATTCCGTTCGACATCAAAAACAAGGACGAGGAGCGCACCGTGACCTTCCAGGTGCAGCCCACCGGCAAAAATGAAAGCGCCGGCCAGCTCCGGGCCGTGGCTACGCTCGATGGGCAGCCCTACAGCCGGGGCATCCAGACCATCAACTACCCCCACATTCCGGTCCAGACGCTGTTTCCCGAGGCTGTGGCACCGCTCGTGAAGCTGGATCTGAAGCGCAAGGCCCAGGAAATCGGCTACCTGATGGGTGCCGGCGACGAGGTTCCCGACGCCCTGCGCCAGCTCGGCTACAGCGTGTCGATGCTCAAGGCCGAAGACCTCAATGCCGACCGGCTGAAGCGCTTCGACGCGGTGGTGCTGGGCGTGCGGGCCTACAACACCCTCGACCGGCTGAAGTACCAGCAAAAAGAGCTGCTGGAGTACGTGGAGAAGGGCGGTACCGTCATCGTGCAGTACACCGTGAGCCGGGGCACGGTGCTGCCCGAAATCGGACCCTACCCGTTGAAGCTTTCCTCTGACCGCGTAACGGTGGAAAACGCGCCCGTCACCTTCCTCAAGCCCCAGCACCCGCTGCTGAACGTGCCCAATAAGATTACGAGCAAGGACTTCGAAGGTTGGCAGCAGGAGCAGGGCCTGTACTACCCCAGCTCCTGGGACCCCAAGTATCAGACCATCATCAGCTCCCAGGACCCCGGGGAAAAAGCCAAGGAAAGCGCCATCCTCGTGGCCGACTACGGCAAGGGCCACTACATCTACACCGGTCTGTCGTTTTTCCGGGAGCTGCCTGCCGGCGTGCCCGGGGCCTACCGCCTGTTCACAAACATGATTGAGCTGGGCCAGCAGAAGGGAAAGTAAAAATCGGAACCTCCCCTCCTCAGCTGAGGAGGGGGATGCCGTGCCGAAGGCGCGGCTGGGGTGGTTGACGTCGTTGCTGACGTTGTTTATTCAGAACGTAATCCTGAGCAGAGCGAAGGACCTTAGCACCGCAGAACGACAATCAGTCGAACGAATAGCCAAGCAATGACTCGTTTGATCCTGATAAGGTCCTTCGCAGGCTCAGGATGACAACTAAAAAGGTCAGCAGCTAAAAGCCATGAGCTAATATCGCCAACAACTTAATCACCCCGCCCTTCGGGTACCCACGCCGCTTGATGCGCGGGATTTGAAAATAAGGAGGGGAGTTTTACCGCCCAACATCACGCAAGGAGAACCTAACTTGCCAGCCTATCCTGCCCACCAACCCCTCCCGCCCGTGCCCACTGCTGCTGAAACTGAGAAACCGCCGTTGCTGCCGTCGTGGCGGGCGTGGTACTGGCTGGTGCTGGCTGCGCTGGGCTCGGAAATCGGGCTTTTCGTGTACTTAACTCATTCCTTCGCGTGAGCGGGCTCGACTGGCTGGTGCTGGCGGGCACCCTGGCGTTTATCGTGGGCTACGGCACCTGGCGCACCCGCAAGGCCGGCCGCTCCCTGGATGCCTACCTGCTCGGCGGGCGGCAGGCCAATTGGTGGGGCATCGGGCTGAGCATCGTGGCCACCCAGGCGTCGGCCATCACCTTTCTGAGCACCCCGGGCCAGGCTTACGACGACGGGATGCGCTTTATTCAGTTTTACTTTGGCCTGCCGGTCGCCATGGTGCTGATTGCCATCTTCGCCGTGCCGCTTTACCACCGGCTCCAGGTTTTTACGGCCTACGAGTACCTCGAAACCCGTTTCGGCCGCCCCACCCGCACCCTGGCGGCCTTGCTGTTTCTGGTTCAGCGGGGGCTGAGCAACGGCCTTTCCCTCTACGCCCCGGCCCTGGTTTTGTCGGCTATTCTGGGGTGGAACGTGAGCCTGACGGTCTGGCTGATCGGGGGGCTGATGATCAGCTACACCGTGACCGGCGGCACCCGGGCCGTGGCCGTAACCCAGCAGGGGCAGGTGGCCATTATCTTCACCGGCATGGTAGTGGCGGGCTTTCTGCTCGTGCATTACCTGCCGGCCGACGTCGGCTTCGGCGACGCGATGCGCCTAGCCGGGCACCAGGGCAAGCTCAACCTCGTCGACTTTCACTTCGACCCCAAGGACCGCTACAACTTCTGGACCGGCATGACCGGCGGGCTGTTCCTGGCTCTTTCGTACTTCGGCACCGACCAAAGCCAGGTGCAGCGCTATCTGGCCGGGCAGAGCATCACCGAAAGCCGGCTGGGGCTGCTGTTCAACGGCCTGGTCAAGATTCCGATGCAGTTTGGCATTCTGCTGATCGGGGTGCTGCTGTTCGTGTTCTACCAGTTCAACCAACCCCCGCTTACCTTCAACCGCCCGGTGCAGGAGCAGCTCTCCGCCAGCCCCACCCACGCGGCGGCGCTGCGGGCCCTCGAGCAGCGCCAGACGGCGCTCTTTGCGCCCCAGCAGGCCGCGGCCGGGCAGCTTATCCGCACCCTGCGCACCAACGACCAGGCCGCCCAGCAGGCCGCCCAGCAGCAGCTCGACGCGGCCACTACCTCCCTAAAGCAAGTGCGCACCGACCTGAACGCCCTGGTCAAGGAGGCTGTGCCCACCGCCGAAGCCAAGGACACCGACTACGTGTTTCTGAGCTTCGTGCTCCGCTACCTGCCCCACGGCCTGGTAGGGCTGCTGATTGCGGTGGTGTTGTGCGCGGCCATGAGCAGCGCCGCTGCCGGCCTCAACGCGCTGGCGTCCACCACCATCATCGACCTGTACCAGCCCAATGTGCGCCGGCGGGTAGATGAGCAGCACTACGTGCGGGCCTCGCGCTGGGCCACCATCACCTGGGGCGTCCTGGGCATCGGATTCGCCCTGTTTGCCGCCCGAATGGAAAACCTGATCCAGGCCGTCAACATCCTGGGCTCCCTGTTCTACGGCACCATTCTGGGTATTTTCGTGGTGGCCTTCTTTCTGAAAAGCATCGGCGGCCGGGCCGTATTTCTGGCTGCGCTGATTACCCAGGCCATCATCTTCCTGCTGTTCTGGCAGACCGACGTAGCCTACCTCTGGTACAACATCATCGGCTGCGCGCTGGTGATGCTGCTGGGTGCGCTACTCCAGGCCCTGCTGCCCGGAACAGCCGAAAAAATGGTTGACGCGGCGTAAGAAACCGGGCAGCAGAGCCGGCGCCGCACGAGCACCCGAAAGCAAAAAAGCCCCAACCGTTAAGGAAGGGGCTTTTTGCATTTGACTGGCAGAACGAGCGGCGGCCTGGAGCGTACCGGCTGCCGCTGCCCGCTACTTGGCGCCGCTGTTCTTTTTGGCTTCGGCCGCCAGGTCTTCGTTCATTTTCACGTAGTCGGCATTCTTGGCGTCGAGGGCCAGCTTGCGCGATTGCTCGGCCGAGGCCATGGCACCCTTGTAGTCCTTCATCTTCATCTTGATTTTGGCCTCGTGGTGCAGGTTCCAGAACTTGGGGTCATTCGCATTGGCTTTCTGAATCCACTCCAGCGCCTGCTTCATGTCCTTGTTGTTTTCATAGTAATACACGGCGGCAGCGGCGTAGTCGTTGGCCGTGGCTGCCGTTCCCTTGATGACTTTCTCATCAATCTGGGCCATTACCTTGGGGTCCACATCGGTTGCCAGCTTGAACTTAACGCCGGTCAGGGCCCACTGGATATCGATGTTGGCCGTGGCGGGGGTAAGGTCGGAGAAGCCGATGGTGAACGTTTCGACGGTGTTGCCCAGCTTGTAAGGCTTTACCGAGAAACGGGCCACGTCCTGGTCGTCCTTGAAGTTGTCGACGTCGGCGCCCTGCTTGGTGCTCTTGTTCAGCACCACCAGCCACTCCGTCTTGTTGGGAATGGTGTAGATGCCGTACTCACCGGCCGGTACCTTCTTGCCCTCCAGCGTCACGTCGTCGGAAAACTTGATGGTGGTCGTGCTGTTGGCGCCGGTGCGCCACCGCTTGCCGAAGGGAACCACCGTACCGTAGATGGTGCGGCCCTTGGCGCTGGGGCGGTAATAGGTGATGGTAACGTCGGTAAGGCCTACGCGCTGGGTCACGGTGCTTTTGGGACTGGCAGCGGGCGTGCTGATCTGGGCCTGGGCAGCCGAAGCAAGCAGCAGGCCGCTCACCAGCAGGGTAGCGCCGGCAGCGCGCGAAGACGTCAAAACGGAAGAGGAAATCATAGTAAGGGAAATGTGTGAGTTGGACGAGTAAAAATAGAGAAATCCAGCTCATCCGCTGCATTTTCTGGGCACGTTGTTCCGGGATTTACACCGTAGGTTTCTCCGGCTGGCTGCCAGGAGCGCCGGCATTGGCTAAAGCTGCCGGGCCGGCACCGGCAGGCCTGGAAGCAGGGCCAGCAGGTCAGCCCGGGTAGCGGGCGGCTGTACCAGGTCCAGGTTAAGGTAGTAGCAGTGTTCCACCGAAGTGTAAAGCAAAAGCCAGTGCTGCACGGGCTCCACGCGGTAGAAGTCCGTCCAGCGAAAAAAACGGGCCCCGCCGCTTTCATGCACGGTGATGCCCGCCGGTTCGACAGTAAAGCTGGTCGGCTGCTGCACGCTGGGTTGCTGCCGGAAGGCGCGGCGGTACTCCCAGCGCTGGTACAGCAAACCCAGCACGGAGAAGACGGTGGCTGTTACCACCCAGGAAAACCAGTTTCCGCCGGCCCAGTACGTGATGGTCGCTGAGGAAACCAGCAGCACCGCCCAACGCCGAAACATACCTTTCCAGGAGTCGGAGGAAGCCGGCTTCGGGGCCTTCAGTTCCGGATAGCGCCGCCGCTGCTGCTCCTGGTGAATGGCTTCAAATTCGGTGAAGGAAACGGTAGAGGGCGCAATCTGGATCGGCACGAGGATAAGGATTAGCGCAGCTGCCCTGCGGTATCGGTTTTAATGGACGACCTCATGAGGGGTAATGTCTGAGGTAGCCGCCTTAAGGTAGGCATAAGGTAGAATGCAAAGGGCGGAGTCCCGCTCCGCCCTTTTTCATTTTTTTGCGTGACCGGTGACTCATAGTCAAAAAGCTCTCATCGGCTTGGTTCTGCAAAAAGCTATCAGCCAACAGCCAGCTGCTAACAGCTCTAGACAAATCAGCTTAACTCAAACTGTAGCTTGAGCAGGTTGGCATACAGGCCATTGTCGCTGTTGCTCAGCTCTTCGTGGGTGCCTTGCTCCACGATCCGGCCGCCTTCAATCACCAGGATCTTGTCGACTTTGCGGATGGTGCTCAGACGGTGGGCAATGATGATGCTGGTCCGGTCTTTCATCAGCTCGTCCATGGCGCCCTGCACCAGCTTCTCGCTTTCGGAGTCGAGGGCCGAGGTGGCTTCGTCGAGGATGAGGATGGCGGGGTTTTTCAGGATGGCGCGGGCAATGGCAATGCGCTGGCGCTGTCCGCCCGACAGCTTGATGCCCCGCTCGCCTACCACGGCATCCAGTCCTTCGGGAAACGAGCTGATGAACTGCCAGGCGTTGGCTTTGCGGGCCGCCGCCACGATTTCGGCCTCACTGGCGTCGGTCTTGCCGTAGGCGATATTCTCGCGGATGGTGCCGCCGAACAGCAGCGTTTCCTGGGGCACGATGCCGATGTGGCTGCGCAGCTCGGTAAGGTCCAGCTGGCGGATGTCGTGCCCGTCGACCAGGATTTTGCCGGCGCTCAGCTCGTAGAACTGCATCAGCAGCTGCACGATGGTGCTTTTGCCGGCCCCACTCGGGCCCACCAGGGCAATTTTCTCGCCGGCCTGAATGTCGAAGCTGATGTCCTTAAGCACCGGCAGGTCGGGGCGGGTGGGGTAGCTGAAGGCCACGTTCTGGTAGTCGATGTCGCCGCGCACCTGTAGGGGGGCGGTGCCGGTCAGGCGGGGGCGGTGCGTCGGCTCGGTGGGCTCGTCGAGGATTTCCAGAATCCGCTCCGAGGCGCCCAGCGTGCTTTGCACCTTGCCGTACAGCTCGCCCAGACCGGCCACCGAGGCCCCGATAAACATGGTGTAGAGAATAAAGGCGATAAGCTGCCCCACTTCCAGATGATCAGGGCCGGTAGCGCTGACCAGGGTAGCACCTCGCCACAAGACCAGAATAATGCCTCCGAACAGGCCAATGATGATAAACGACACAAAGGCGCCGCGGTACAGATTGCTTTTTAGCGCCAAGGTCACTGTGCGGCCCAGCGTATAGTTGTAGCGCCCAATCTCGAACTGCTCATTCGTAAACGCCTTCACCGTGTTGATGGCTTGCAGCGTCTCTTCCACAATCACGTTTGACTTGGCCAGTTCCTCCTGAGTTGCTTTCGACAGCTTGCGAATGCCGCGCCCAAACACCAGCGCCGCCAGCACCAGCACCGGGAAGGTCGCCAGCATGAACAGGGCCAGCTTCCAGGAGGTAATCATAATCAGCACGATGCCTCCGATAAGCGTAAAAACCTGACGGAATAACTCGGCCAGGGTCAGGGAGAAAGTGTCCTGAATCTGGGACACGTCGGAGGTGATGCGGGAGGTGATGGCACCAACGCGGTTTTTCTCGAAGAACGGAATCGGCAGGCTAACGAACTTGGCATATAGGCCCTGCCGGATGTCGCGCACGGTAAACTCGCTTACCCGGGTGAAAAACCAGATGCGCCCGAACGAAAAGATGCCCTGTAGTACAATGACAGCAAACAGAGCCAGCGCAATATTATTGACGTTCAGCGTGAAGCCGCGCAGCATGGGAGCCGGCTTGCCCAGGGAAGCTGCCGTGGCCGCATCAACCAGTTTCCCGGCCACCCACGGAAAAGCCATGAACGTGGCACTCGACAGAAAGAGCAGCAGCAGCCCAACAATGAACTTGGCCCGGTAGGGCAGCACGAACCGGAAGATCCGCAGCCCCTGCTGAAAGCTTTCCTTGGTAATCTTCTTCTTCGGTGCGTCCGGTTCAAGGGACGTACCGCTGGTATTTATTCCACTACGGGCCATATTTCTCAGGGCTTAGGGACTTAGAATCGTAGACCTTAGGGTACGGGTAGGCTGGCTGACCTCCCCGGGCTAAGACCTGCGTGCTGCGCCCTAATAACTACTCAAACTTTACTTTGCCCTTCTGCTTTTCCACCACCAGGGTCGAGGAGTTGCCGAAAGGGATGGGCAGGCGCACCTGGATGGGCATCGGTTCACCGCGGCGGGTAGCGGGCTTCCAGGCGGGCATCAGGGCCAGCACCCGCAGGGCCTCCGCGTCACACTCCGGGCTCAGGCTCGTTACTACCGTAGGGTTGCTGATGCGGCCGTCGGCTTCCACCGTAAAGGCCGTCACCACGTTGCCCATAATCTTTTTGACGCCGGCGGCCTCCGGATATTTTACATTCAACTGAAAAAACTCGCCCAAGGCCTTGGCGCCGCCTACGAACTGGGGCGGCACGTCGGGGCGATTGGGGGTCGGCTTGCGCTGGCCTTTCACTTGTCCGGGCTTGAGCTCAATGGGTTGCTTGGCCGGGGCGGCGGGCTGCTGCGCCCGGGCCGTTAGGCTGCCCGCCAGGACGAACAGCAGCAAAGTCAGTTGTTTCACGCGGATAAGGCAGGTTAGGTGAAAGCCGGGCGGGCGACCGGAAAGAGCCGCCCCAAGCAAGCTAAAGGCTGGTTGCGGGTAAATAGTTTCGACCAGCCAGACCACAAAGATACGCAGGTTTCAAAGCGGCCGGCTCCATACCGTCAGCTGATATTCAGCCCGTGCCTTTTGCCCCGTCGCTTACCCGTTATCCCGCCCGCCGCAGGCTTTACAGCACCCGGAAGGCCACCTGGTAGTAGTTGTTGACGGCGGCCAGCACCTCGGTCTGCACGTAAAACGAGCGGCAGTAGTCGGTGAAGGCTGAAAACTCGTGGGTAGGCACGTTGAACTCGTCGAACAGCAGAATGTCGCCGCTTTGCAGGTAGGGGTGCAGGCTGGTCAGCACGTAGAGCGTAGCCGTGAACAGGTCCGCGTCGAGGTGAATGACGCGACGGTGGGTCAGAGGCGTGCTGCGCAGAAAGCTGGGCAGGGTCTGCTGAAACAAACCGGCGTAGAACTGGCAGCGGGCGTCGTTCATCTCCGGAATCTGCTTGCCGGTGCTCATGTCGCCCTTCTTGAACAGGCCCCAGTCTTCGGGCAGGCCCGTGAAGGTGTCGAACCCGTGGAACCGGCTGTCGGGATGCTGGTTCTGCGCAGCCCACCACCGGAACGAGTCTCCGGCCGCCACGCCAAACTCCAGGTAGCTGATAGGCCCATCCAGCTTTTCGCGCTCCAGCACGAATTTATACAGCTCGTAGCGCTTCTGGTAGTTGAAGACGGCCGAGGGAAAGTCGTTGAACGGTACCTGGCGGTGCCGGGCCACCCACGCGCCCAGCTGGGTCATGCGGCTGAGCCAGAACATCGGGAAGAAAATCCAGCCCAGCAGGTTGTGCAGGCCAAAGCGCAGGAAAACGTACTTAAGACGGCCGGGCAGGCGGCGCAGAAAGAGGTTGTTCGGGCTGAACAGCATAGGTACTGATTAATTGTCCGTTGTCAGTTGTCCGTTGTTAGTTGTCAGGTCGTTACAGGGCCTGACAACTAACAACGGACAACTGACAACTAAACCGCAACCGCGGTGCGAGTGGAGGCGGGGCGGGAAATGGCGAGCAGGGCCAGAAAGGTAATCGCGCCGTTGAGCAGCAGGATCTCGAAGCCGAACTTGTAGCCGTTAAACCACGCTTCGGAGTTGGCGTTGATAATGTAGGTGATGATGGGGGCCGCGGCGCAGACGGGCAGCACCAGCCGGTCGTGGAGGCCACGGTGGGTAAGGATGCCGAACGAGAACAGCCCCAGCAGCGGCCCGTAGGTGTAGCCCGCCGCCTTGAACACGGCCGTAATCAGGCTCTGGTCGTTGAGAGCCTTGAAGATCAGGATGATGACGATGAGCACCACCGAGAAGCCAAAGTGGGTAAGCTGGCGCAGCTTGGTTTGCCGGGCCTCCGGGTACTGGCGGATATCCAGAAAGTCGACGCAGAACGAGGTCGTCAGCGCGGTCAGGGCCGAGTCGGCGGAGGCGTAGGTGACGGCAATGATGCCCAGGATAAAGATGATGCCGGCAAACAGGGTGAAGTGCTGGGTGGCCAGCAGCGGAAACACGTTGTCGCCCACCACCTTGCCTTCGGCGTTGGTCAGGGAAATGCCTTTGGCAGCGGCAAACTGATACAGCAGCACGCCCAGGGTCAGGAACAGGATGTTCACGAACACCAGCACGATGGTAAACCAGAACATGTTTTTCTGGGCGTCGCCCAGGCTGCGGCAGCTCAGGTTCTTCTGCATCAGGTCCTGGTCCAGGCCGGTCATCACGATGGTGATAAAGGCGCCCGAGGCAAACTGCTTCCAGAAGAACTTGTCGTCGCGAAAGTCAGAGAAGTAGATCTGCGACATCGAGCTTTCCTTTACGGTGCGCACCAGCTCGGCAAAGCCCAGGTTCAGCTCCGACGAAATCAGGTAGATGCTCACGCCCACGCACAGCAGCATGGCCATGGTCTGGAAGGTGTCAGTCCACAGAATGGTTTTCAGGCCGCCCCGGAAGGTGTAGAGGTAGATCAGCAGAATGCTCACGGCCACCGTCACGGCAAAGGGCACGCCCATCTTATCGAACACGGCCAGCTGCAGCACGCCCGCCACCAGGTAGAGGCGGAACGCCGAGCCCACGGCCCGGGAAATCAGAAAGAATAAAGCCCCGGTCTTGTAGCTCCAGAACCCGAAGCGCTGCTCCAGGTAGCCGTAAATCGACACCAGCCGCAGACGGTAGTAGAGCGGCATTAATACCAGTCCGATTACCAGGTAGCCCACCAGGTAGCCGAAAACCACGGCCATGTAGCTCCAGGCCTGCGACTGCACCATGCCCGGCACCGAGATAAAGGTGACGCCCGACAGAGAGGTGCCAATCATGGCAAACGCCACCATGTACCAGGGCGCGTTGCGGTTGGCCACGAAGAAGCTTTCACTGGTCGCCTTGCGCGAGGTGAGCAGGGCAATGACGATCAGAATGGTGAAGTAGCCCGCAACGAGGCTCAGAACGAGGGTGGGGGACATGGTGGTTTTAGCTGTTAGCTGCTAGCTGTTGGCTGTTAGCTTTTTTGAGGCAGAACGAACTGGCCGGTAGCCGAAACGGCTGCTGCCAGGTCATGTCCGGCTGAATCTCGGGGAAAAACAGCCGGAACGGAACATCAAAGCTAACAGCCATCAGCCAAAAGCTAACAGCTAAATTATTCCCATTCCCGCCAGCACATGATTTCGCCTACGGCGGGGGTGTGCAGGTCGCCGCGCAGCATCTGCCCGTGGGCCACGTCCTGCAGGGTGCGCAAAGGTTCCGAGGCCGGCTCGTCCGACAGATCAAACGTGCCATGGTGCATGGGCACGAGGTGGCCGGCCCGCAGCACGTTGCAGGCTTTGGCCGCTTCGTGGGGGTTCACGTGGCTGAGCTGCATCATAAACGGCGGCTTGTACGCTCCGATGGGCATCAGCACGATGTCGAGCGGCCCGAACTGCTGCTCGATCTGCTCGAAGTGCGGGCCCCAGGCCGTGTCGCCGGCGAAGTAGATAAGCTTATCGTTAGCCCGGATCAGAAAAGAGCCCCAGAGCACCTTGTTCAGGTCAGTAGCGCCGCGACGGTGCCAGTGCATGGCGGGCAGGTAGTAAATGTCGATGGCTGCTTCGGGGCCCAGGTCGAACTGCTGCCACCAGCCGGCTTCCTGCACGCCGATGCCCGGGGCCATGTCGTTGAGCAGTGGGGTCATGCCTAGCGGGGCCAGAATCTGCATCCGGGCGTTGCGCATCGCCACCTGCGCTACCGACTTCTCATCCAGATGGTCGCGGTGCCCGTGGGAAATCAGCAGAAAGTCGATGCCGCGCACGTCCTCGGGGCGGCAGGGCAGGGGGTGGCGCCGCCGCAGGAAGGGCGAGTCGAACAGCAGCGGGTCGAACAGCAGCGTGGTGCCCGCGGCCCGCAACAGAAAGGTTGAGTGCCCCAGCCACACAAGCATATCGTCCGTCGACAAAAAGGCCTCGGCGCAGGGCACTACTTCGGGCACCCAGGCGTCTGCCTTCTTTTCTTCCTTCTGCGGATTCGAGCTCAACACCTTCCAGCGGAAAACGTCGGCAAACCGGGGCGTGAACAGCGTTTCGCCGTTGGCAAACTGCGCCCCGAACTTCTTGTTGCCGGGGTAGCCCGGGCGGATGGTCTTTAGGGTCTCGTTGCGAACGAAGGTGATGCGGGCGGGCATGCAGAGTAGCGGGAGGAAAAGGCGGCGGGCGGCATTCCGGCGCCGGGTAACGCTCACTGCTGCGCTGAAAGCAGCCGGGAGCGGCAGATGAGGTTAGCGAACCGGCAGGGTGTGGTCCTGGAAGGCGGGCGTGCCGAAAAACGTCGTGTTCGGATTCACGTAGCCGGGAGCCGAATAGCCCGAGCTGTAGCGGATGCCGCCCGATACGGAAAAATGCTCGGAAATCAGGTAGTCGGCCCGCATGCTGAATCCCGAGCCCGGCGAGGAAAAGCCGGCGTACGGGTTCACCCGCAGCCCCGGGGCAGACGGCGTGAGGTCTTTCCAGGCCGTACCGGTCAGTGCCAGGCGGGGCGACACGGCGTACTGCCCGCCGGCCTGCACCAGCAGCCGGTTCAGACCGGGCTGAGCGAGTACGCGACCTTCTGATGCGCTGAGGGCTGCCCCCGGGAACTGCCGCAGGTAGGTAAGTCCGCCAAAGGCGGTGAAGCGACTGGTCAGCCGGTAGGAGGCCGTGGGGCTCAGGTAAGAAGCGCCGCCGTAGCCGCTGGTCAGCCAGGTGCCGGCCTGCAGGCTGTAGGAGACCCGGGGGGCCGGCCGGCCGGGCGCCGCCGACTGTGCGGTGGCGGGCAGAGTCAGTCCGGAGAATGTCAGCAGACCGATAAAGAAGCGAAGCATCGGGAAAAAGATAAGGGCTACACCGGGGTTGGTCTTCCCAAGATACAAAATTACCGGCCTTTGGCTGGGCCGCCGGGCCAAAGCCCGCCCCCAAATGTATACTTTCGGCTTTTCCCCGCCGCGCCGTCCATGTCCGACCTGCTCACCTACCGCCAGTTTTCCACCCCCGAGGCCGCCCACGACCTGCTGGAGCTGTTCCGTACCCACGGGCTGGCGTTTGAGACCGAGCTGGAAAAGCCTTTCTTCGACCCGGCTTTTGCAGTCAATCCCACCAGCACCTACTTCAACGTAAAGCTGCGGGCCGTCGACTTTGAAACGGCCCGGCAGCTGGAGGACGAGGCCAGTCAGGAGCAGCTACCCAATGTGGCCCCCGACCATTATCTGTACAGCTTCAGCGACGAAGAGCTGTTCAATATCCTGGTGGCGCCCGACGAGTGGAGCGCCCTCGATGTGAACCTGGCCCGCCACCTGCTGCGGGAGCGGGGGCAGGACGTAAGCTCCGGGCAGCTGTCGTTGCTGCGCAGCCGCCGCCTGGCCGAGCTGTCTCAGTCCGAGCCGAGCCGGCCGGGGTGGGTGTTCTTTGGCTACGTGTCGGCGGTGCTGGGCGGGATAGTCGGAATTTTCATCGGCTGGCACCTGTACACGCATAAAAAGCAGTTGCCCAACGGCAAGCGGGTGTACGCCTCCGGCCCCGAAGACCGGAAGCACGGGCGCCTGATCCTGGTTCTGGGCAGCATCGGTCTGGTGTTCTGGACCCTGGTCCGGCTATTCCTGGTTTGATTCGGACAGCGCCGCTTGCCGGCCCGGGCGGGCCTGCCAGGCTACGGCCGCCAGGCAAACGGTAAACCAGGCCCAGGGCAGCCGCAGGTCCAGCACCGACAACGCCCCGAACACAAGCGTCGTGGCGAAGCTGGCCAGCCCCTGCAGCGCCTGGTTCAGGCCGAACAGTTCGCCCCGGTCCTCATCGGTGGTGCGCTGGGCCAGCAAACCTTCCAGCAGCCCCTGAATAAGTGAAAGCGTGAGGCAGTCGATGGTCACCAGCACGTAGAGGGCCACGCGTGATGTGCCGATCAGGCCGTAGCCGGCCAGGGCCGGTACGCCGAGCAGCGCGAGCCAGAAAATGGCCTGGCGCTGGTTGAGGCGGTCGGCCAGGTACGTGTAGAAGCCGTAGTTGAGCACGATGCTCAGGCCCCCGAAGTACATGAAGAAGTAGGCTATTTCGCGGGCACTCAGCTTAAGCTCGCCCAGGCTGGCAAAGGGCACGAAGTAGAAGTAGTAGCCCGTGCTGAGCGTGAGGGCCAGCTGCATCAGCACCACCGGCCGGATTCCCCGGCCTGGCGTGTCCCTGGCCTGCAGGCGGTGCCAGAGCGTAAGCGGGTTCAGGGCCAAGGCCAGCTCGGCCCGCAGCTCGGCCCCGCGCACCCCGTTGCGCTGCCGGTGGGTTTCGCGCAGCAGCAAGCTCAACCCGACGTTCAGAGCCGACAAGCCCACCGCCAGCCCTACCACGTAGCGCACCTGCCGGTCGGCGGGCACGTCGAGGACCGTAAGCAGCAGGCCGGCGGCCATGGGCCCCAGCACGAAGCCCAGGGAAATGATGGCGCCCTCGAGGCCCAGGTTCTTGAACAGCTCGTCTTTGCGCGAGAGGTCGGTAATGGCTGAGCGGACGGTGGCGTACATGCCATTGGTGAGCCCGTCGCTGACGCGGTTGGTAAAGAACAGCCCCGCCCGCACCGGCAGCAGCAGGGTATTGGCCACCAGCGTACCCACGGCCGACAAGATCAGAATGGGCCGGCGCCCGTACCCGTCGGACAAGCGGCCCAGGACCGGAGCTGAAAACAGCTGCACACCCAGAAACAGCGCCGTGCCCAGGGACAGCCACAGCTGAGGCCGGGGCAGACCGCGCACAAAGTCCGGCATCACCGGCCCGATAGCCGAGCCCACCACGACGTCAATCAGAATAATAGCGTAGATCAGCAGCAGCCGTGGGGTCATATAATCAGGCTGATGGCTTTTAGCTGTTAGCTGCCAGGGCGCTTTTACCCTACTTCGACTTCCACTTGCTGCCGAGCCAGGCGGTGCGGAACTGCTGCATTTTTTTGGTTACCGGGCGGCCGGCTTTTTCATAGGAAACCACTTCCAGGCTCGGATCCTCGTAGAGGGTAACCTGGGCCGTGCGGGGCAGGGTGCGGGAGTGGTACTCGACGCGGATGACGTCGCCGGGCTTGTGGCGGCCCAGCAGCTCGGCCAGCTCGGCCCGGCTGCGCAGCTTCTGTCCGTCCAGGCTCAGGATCTTGTCTTCCCGGTCGAGACCGGCTACGTAAAGCGGGGTGCCCACCAGCGTGTTGCTGCCCAGGGTGATGGTGCTGTCGGCAAACGTAAGCTGAACCGGGCCCAGGCTGGCTTTGCCGGCGTTAGTCCGGCGTACCAGCAGCCCGGCCGGAGCCAGTAGCTTCTCAAAGTCAGGAAGCTGGTGACCCAGCAGGTGGCGGCGGAAGAACGTGCCCGCAAAGGCGGTATCCTTCGCCACCTGGCCCAGGACGCGCTGGACGTCGGCCAGGGTGTAGGGCGCGGCGGGAGCGAAGTTCGCCTGGGGCTTGCCGTGCTGCAGCCACATGGCTTGCATAAAGACATCAAGCGTGGTCTTGTGATTCTGGCGCAGCTCGAGGTCCAGGGCCAGGGCGTTGGCGCCGCCGATTTCGTAGTACGACAGGTAAGTGTTGGCGCGGTTGCCGGGGTCGATGGAAGCGGCGGCATCCACGAAGGGGGCCTGCTGACTCATTTCCACCGGGGAGTACTGCTTGGCGCCGGGCGAGTTGAGCAGGGCATTCACCAGACCGCTCAGCGCACTCTGGCTGTACTGCTCGTCGGTTAGTAAGCCGGCCCGGCGCATGATTAGCCCCCCGTAATACTGGGTAAAGCCCTCGGCCAGCCATAGGCTGTTGCTCATGTTGGCCCGCTCGAAATCGAAAGGCTCCAGGTCGCGGGGGCGGATGCGCTCCACGTTCCAGGCGTGGAAAAATTCGTGCGACACCGTGCCCATGTTGCGCATCGCGCCCGTGCGCAGGGGCTGCGAGGAGGTGAGGCTGGTGGAGTTGCGGTGTTCCATGCCGTCACTACTGGCCTGGGGCAGATAGTTGGCAATAAAGGTGTAGCGCCCGAAGTCGAAGGCCGGCAGCTCCCCGAACACGGCCGAAGCCTCGCGGGTGACGGCCTGGGCCTGCTTGGCAAACTGGTCGAACTCAGCTTCGGTGCCGTCGTGGAGCAGGTCAAACTCGATGGTGCGGCCTTCCTGCTGCCAGG
The DNA here is from genome assembly GCF_020685205.1 of Hymenobacter translucens. Lineage (GTDB taxonomy): Bacteria > Bacteroidota > Bacteroidia > Cytophagales > Hymenobacteraceae > Hymenobacter > Hymenobacter translucens. The sequence continues at coordinate 117,211 of NZ_JAJERB010000008.1, read as the reverse complement.
TGCGCCGGGCGTGGTTGCCTAGAGAAACGGGGCTATCCATCAGGTACTGCAGGTGAGGCGCGGTCCAGGTAATGCCGGCTACGTCGGGCTGGAGCTGGGTCGACACCTTCCAGCCGGTCGGTAGCTCAAAACGCACCGCCGCCGGGCGTTGCTCCAGGCCCCGGGCGTAGGCCAGGGTAGCCGGAATGTTCAGGTGGGCGTGCTGGGCGTCGATGCCGGCATAGGTACCGTCGATGCGGTCGGCGTAGAGCGTGTAGCTGAAGCGCACGGTGCCGTCGTGCCCGGCCACGTCCCAGCCGTAGGGGTCAGGCCGGCTGATGCTCAGGGTCTTGCCTTTGGAATCGGTGGCCTGTACGGCGTACACATTCTTGGCAAACTCGTGCAGGGCGTAGCGCCCGGGCGAGGAGCGGGCCATCCGCACCGAAAGCGCGCCGGCAGGCAGCTCCGGGAACACGACGGTTATCTGAGCCTCGTGGTGCAGGGCATTCGGAAAGCGCAGCAGGTACTGAACCGGGGCCTGGGCCAGCGTGACCAGGGGCAGCAGCAGGGAAAGCAGGAAGGCAAAGGCGGAATTCCGCATAGAGGGCAGCAGATGATAGGGCGGGAGAAGACGAAAGGCTAAAGGTAGGCGGCCGGCGCAGCTAAAGCAGTCTGCCGCCGGGAAAAAGCACTCTATTCCAGGCGGCGGCACCTCACGGCCACCGGAGCGGGCAGCGCGAAACGCATCCAGTGACCTGCGCTTGCGGCGGCCGGGGAAATCAGGCCGGTTCGGCAACCGGGGCCGGAATGGTGCGCGGGGCCATGCGGAATATGCTGCCGGCTACGAGTCCGCCGTAGAACTGCTCGGCCGGCCCGGCGCTGAGCCCAAGTCGGGTCAGCTCGGCCCGCAAATCCGGAATGGCATGCCCGCTAATGCCGGTCGTCAGGCGGAAAAAGCGGTACATCATCGTCAAAAGCCCTTTCTGCCAGAACCGCTTGGGCGGGCAGAAGTCGGCCAGCAGCCACGCGGCCCCGGGCCGCAGCGCCCGATGCAGGCGGCGCAGGATATGACCCAGCCGCAGGGGCTCGAACAGATCCAGGAAAAAGAAAGTCAGCACGGCGTCGAACGTTTCTTCGGCCTTCAGAAAGTCTTCGGTGCCCAGGCGCAGCTCCACCTGCCGCCCCGCCTCGGGCGTGAGGCCGGCTACGACCTGCCGCGACCGGGTCAGCATGGCTGGCGACGCTTCGAGGTAAAGAATGCTGGCCTGGGGGCGCAGCCGGAGCACTTCCCCGATAATCCAGCCCGAGCCGCCCCCGATAATCAATACCCGCGGCTCCCCCTCCGGCAGACCCCGCAGGGCCGCCTGCTGCGCCTGCTGCAGAGCCCGCCCAAATACCAGCCGGGCCAGCAGATCATAAACGGGCGCAACCCGGTCGAAGCCGGCGTCGGGAAGGGACATGGGGAAGGGTACTGATATGGGAGAAAGGCGCGGAGGTGTCAGGAGTGTTTGACGGGGATGGACCGCCGGGGTTGTGGTTTTCTGCGAAAATTCCACTACCCGTTTGCCGGCCGGCCTGGCTAAAGGAACACCGGGGCAGGCTGCCCGCCGGATGCTGCGAATGGGAGAAAGCAGTTTCGGGAAAGGAAAAGGGGCCAACATCCGGTCAAGCGAAAGCGTACGGGATGGCACATGAATACGTACCTGCGTCGTTTGCTGGCCAGCCTGGCTTTGTTTGCCGCCGAGTTCACGCTGACTTTGGCCGTGGGGCTGGTGGGCATCGTGGCTTTTCTGGTCATTGGCCGCGAGGTGCTCGACCAGGACGTGGCGTCCTTCGACGCCTGGGCGTTCGACTGGGCGCACCGGGTGCTCGGGGAAAATGCCCAGGGCTGGGTGCGGGCCGTTACGTTTCTGGCTTCCCGCAACTTTATAACGGTGGCGGCGCTGGCGCTTATTGCCTATGTGCTGCGGCGGCGGCGCCACCGCTGGTACTCGCTGGTGGTACCGGTCGTGGCCCTGGGCAGCATTACGCTCAATCTGGTTCTGAAAAGCGTGTACAACCGGCCCCGGCCCCTGCTGCCGCTGGTGTCGGCGTCGGGGCTGAGCTTTCCGAGCGGGCACGCCATGATCAGCGCCTCGTTCTATGGCCTGCTGATTTACCTGGTCCACACCCACGCCCGCACCACCGCCTTGCGCTGGACGCTCACGCTCCTGCTCACGGCGCTGATTCTGCTCATCGGCCTCACCCGGGTATACCTGCGGGTGCACTACGCCTCCGACGTGCTGGCCGGGCTGCTGGGCGGGCTGGTGTGGCTGGTCATTGCCATTCCGCTGCTCAACCGAATTGAAATAGCCGTCCGGAACCGGGTGAAGCCGGGGGCGCAAGTCCTTGAAAAACAGCCTTTGTAAGCTCTGAAAGGAATTTATTTCAAGTTTTTTCGGACGAAAGGTTGACAAAACCGGATTCCGCCCAGTATCTTTACATCGTCAAAAGACACCTCCGGTTGGGAGGCACGCTTTTGGCGCTAAGCTGCGCTTGTGGCGAAATTGGTAGACGCGCTGTCTTCAGGCGGCAGTTCCGCAAGGTGTGAGAGTTCGAGTCTCTCCGAGCGCACAACGATAAAGCTGGTCCTTCGGGGCCGGCTTTTTTGTTTTTACGGCTTTTCATACGCCGGGAGGCCAACGAAGCGGCGGCGCCTGCGTTTTTGCGGAAATGTATCTGCCGTATGAAAAGACTGCTACGCCTGCTTGAGTTGCTTACCGCGGAGGTAATCGTGCTCCTGGCCTTATTTGTGCTGGCCTTCACCACTTTTTTCTGGCTTACCCGCGTCGTGTTCGTGCAGCACTCCGATGCGCTCGACCTGGCCGCTTTTCAGCTGCTGGACGACCTCCGGGCCCGGGTGCCGGGCCTTACGCGCGTCGTGCTGGGCATTACCTTTTTCGGATCAGCGCCTTATTTCGTGGTGGTCGGCATCCTGCTGCCGGGGTTGATGGTTTGGCAGAAGCGGCGGCGCGAGGCCCTGGAGGTTTTTCTGGCCCTCACCGGCGCGGCCATTCTCAATGCTCTGCTCAAGTCCCACTTTCACCGCCTGCGCCCCGGCACGGCCCTTATCAAGCAGCTGGGCATGAGCTTTCCCAGCGGCCACGCCATGTTGGGAATGGCGCTCTACGGCTGCCTGGCCTGGCTGCTCTGGCGCCACGGCCGCCACCCGGTCTGGGCCGCGCTGCTGGTTGTTTTTGCCCTGCTCATCGGCCTCACCCGCATCTACCTGCACGTACACTACGCCACCGACGTGCTGGCGGGCTTTGCGGCCGGTCTGCTCTGGCTGATTCTGCTGCGGGTCGCGCTGCGGTTCTGGTGGCGCCGGAAGGACCAAGTCTAGTAGTCGCCGGGAGGGGATGTGGCCGGGCGGATGAGTGGGGAATGCAGACCGCGCAAACAGGTTGCAGGAAAGCAGAAGCCCCGGCGTGTGGGTACGTCGGGGCTTTTGCCTTTCAAAGCGTACGGCAAGGACAGGAGGCTGAGGTAATAGCCAGAGTGACAGTCAAAACATTCAAGCCGCATTACAGCTTCACTTTCACCCGCAGCGCCAGCAGGCCTTTCACGCCCTGCAGCTCTTCCAGCTCCAGTTCTTCCACGTCGGGCTCCAGCAGGTTGCGGTCCTGCAGGTAGTCGATGTAGTCCATGTACTCGGCGGCTTCGCGGGGCTGGGCGTACACCACGGCAATCAGGCCGGGCTGGGTGAGCCGCTCCCCGGTACCCTGCACGGTGGCTTTATCGATGCGCTTCTTGATGATTTCGTAGCGGATGTTGTAGGCGCCGTCCACGTCGAACTGCCGCTCGTCCTGCCGGAAGCGGATGCTCAGGGGCTGGCCGTGCACCAAGATCAGCTGGGTGGTTTCGAGCGGGACCGGCAGCTGGTCGCGGAGGGCAGCGGTGCGCCGCGTAATCTCCACCGTGGCCAGCAGCTGCCACAAACGCAGGTTTTTCAGAAAAACCAGGTCAAAGGGCTTGTTCTCGACCAGCGACGCGCCCACGTAGATGTTGTGCTCCACGCCGTCGGTCTTGAACCGCTGGTAGTAGTGCGGAAACATCTGCTGGGCTTTCTGCTCTTCCTCGTCCAGATAGTCGCTGACGGCGTCGTTGAGCGTGGTGACGCTCTGCTCGAACGCCCGGCGACGCTTGTAGAGGATGCCCAGCTCGGGGTCGATGTTCAACCAGTAGTTGGCAATGACCGGCCGCAGCTCGGGCGTGTTCTGGGCCAGGTACTCGAACATGGGCTCCACCTCGGTCTTGAGCGACTCAAAGATGCTGACTTCGTCGCCGGTCAGGATGCCCTGGCGCAGGCGGCGCAGGTTTTTGTTGACGTAGAACTTCAGCTCGTCCAGGATGGGCAGCTGCTGAAATTCCGACGCCTTTTTCAGCACCTTGTTCGCCAGACTCAGGTGCTCGATCAGGTCGCCTTGGATGGCGTCGTTGCGGGCCACGCTGGAGCCGCGGATGTCCGAGGAGCCATGCAGGGGGTACACGTCGTGAAACACGATGTCCTCCATTTCGGCGTTTTTGTTGCCCGACTCAACCTTCTCCAGCAGGTTCAGGGCCGCGTCGGTGAAGCGCCATTCCATGGTGGGATGAATGGCCGTGAACTTCTCCTTGATGATGGCCTGCACCCGGGTCTGGATTTCCTCGGCGTTGCGCTTCACGGCCACCGCAAACAAGGGTAGAAACTGGTCGACTTTATCGAGGCAGAACTCGTCGAGGTCGCCCACGTTGGGCGAGCCCAGCTCCAGCAAGCCCACCGTGTCGTCGCCGTAGGGCAGCAAAGCCAGGATGGCGCTGCGGATGCCAATGCCCAGAATCTGCTCGCGCAAATCCTCCGGGATGTCGGCCTTTTCGACGTCTTCCAGCACCAGCGGCTGACGGTCCTGCAGCAGGCGGGCGTAGATCTGCCGGAAGCCGCTGCCGGCGTCCTGGTTCTGCAGCTGCTTGGTCAGAAAGGAGTGGTTGATTTTGCGGCCGAAGTCGACAAAGGCCTTTTTCTTTTCGTCGTAGGCGGCAATGCCGAGCTGTAGCGACGGGCGCCCGAAGAGCACGCGCAGCTTTTCCTGAATCTGCTCCAGCCGGTCGGAGGCCTGCAGCACGTCGCGCTCCAGCAGGTCGTACTTCAGCTCCGACAAGATCTCCTGCTCGGTCACGTCGACCAGGTGCATGATCTGAAAGCCCTCCAGCTCGAAAAAGCGGGCCGGCAGCAGCTCCCGCCACAGCTCGGAGCGGTGCAGGTTGTGCTTGAGGTGCTCTACGTCTTCGGCCGTCAGCTTGGGCTTTTCGCCCACTACCCGCACGTCCAGGAAGGTGGAGTCGTAGCTCAGGCTGTAGTGGCGGTAAAGCCCGATGCTGTAGTCGGGCACGGTGAGGATGAAGGTGCCCTGCTCGGGCATCTTCACGTCGTAGATCTTTTCCAGAATCAGCAGCGAAGCCCGGTGGGCCAGGTAGCGGTCCAGGGTGCGGGCGTCGACGTTCAGGGGCTGCTTGATGATGTTGTTGGCGCCCAGGATAACTTCCTTAAACCGGGGCGTCTGGTAGAAGCTGTAGCGCTGGAAGGGCGACACGGCCCCGCTGATGTCGCGGTCGAAGGAGGCTGGCGGAAAGGCCGCCATCATCAGCGTGGCTACGACGTTGCTGCACTGATCACCGTCCATGACCTCCATCTCCGTAATGGGACCGCGTACGCAGGCCGACTGCGCTACTTGTTCGGCAATGGTTCGGGCCAGCGACGCTACGCCGGGGTTAGGGTCGTTTTCCCGGCTTTGCCAGTAGGCAATAAGGGGTTCCAGGCTGAGCGTAGTCTTGAAGGGGAAGCCCTGGGACGCGGGCCGGGCCGATGATGTTTTACTCATAATAGCGCTGCTGCAACCCGGAAAGGCAGAGGTCGGTCCGGGTAGCTTCTATACGGAACAGGGCGCTCTTTAGCCGGCCCGAAGCGGGCTTCGTTTCCAGGATTTTGGCGCCGACGCCGGGCTTAGCGGCTCAGGGTCACGTATACCGGCTGGTCTTCCCCGGCAGGATCGGTCAGATCGTAAGGCAGGGTGGTGGCTTGCCCGTTGATGGTGCTGGTCAGCGTCAGGGTTTTGCGGCGGTTGCGGTAGCAGGTGCAGCAGCCATTGCCCACCAGCTCGCCCTGCAGCTTTACGGCTTCGATGCGGTACCGGGCCCGGGCCTGGCTGAGTTGGAAGCTCTTGCCCAGGTACAGGTCGTAGGTGTAGGCGTCGAGCCGGTTGCCGGTCAGAAAAGGCTGGCCTACGTTAATGATAACGGGCTGGGCCGCCGCTGAGCGGGGCCGGATGATGCGCACCGAGTCGGGGCGGGACGCTGCACTGCCCGCTACCGGAATGGCGTAGCGCTTCAGGTACACGGTGTCCAGGTCGGCGGAAGAAAAGCCCCGGGTAGAGGTAGAATCGAGGTTGAAGCGAAAGAATAGGGCGTTGTCGTAGCCGTCCCCGCACTCGCAGCTCACGCTGCCGCAGCAGGCCGACAGCAGCAGGGTGGAAGCCAGAACCAGAAACCAGGAGAGCGGAAGACGTAGCATGCGCGGGTAAAGATAAACGGTAGGGCGGAGCCCGGCACGCTAAACGGCAGAGGCGCGGGCTTATTGGCCGCCGGGCCCGTCATCTGCGCGGGCATTGGCCACAAAAAAGCCCGCCGGGAGCCGGCGGGCTTTTCTGCGGGGTGGGTTCAGCCGCCTACTCTTTCACGAAACGCTTGGTTTCGGAGCCCGACTTCGAGGTGATTTTGTAGAAGTAGGTGCCGCGGGGCAGGTCGCCGAGCGGTGTATAAATCGTGTGGGTGCCTTTTTCCTGCTGCTCGTTCTGCAGCAAGGCCCGCAGGGTGTTGCCGCGGCTGTCGAGCAGCTCGATGGTTACCGGGCCGGCTTTCTTCACGGAATATTCCAGCTGGTTGGCGGCGCTGGCCGGGTTCGGAAATACGCTGCTGCCGTTGGCGTCAACTTCATCGGCTTTAACCGGGGCATTCGGGTCCATCAGCAGAAACCTGGCCGGGCGGAAGAAGCCGCCGCGCATGCCGCTGTGAGGCCGGCTCCCGTGGTGCCGCTGCTTGAGGTGCCGGGTCTGGCCCTGCTGCTCCGGGGTGCTGGTTTTGGCGACAATAGCCTGGATGTCGGCGGTCCACTTCGCTTTCTGGGGCTGTACCTCCCGGGTCAGCTGGCTGATGTTGGCTTCGTACTTGCGGGCCATTTGGGCCACGTTGAGCATAATGCCGCGGGCATCGGAGCGGAGCTGCTGGATCTGCTGCTGCTGCGCTTCGGTCAGGTTGGGGCGGCCGGTTTCCTTGCGGCCTTCGGGGCGGATGCTCTGGCGCAGGGCCTTGCCGCGCTGGTGCAGGTCCCGGAGCTGGGTACGGTAGGTGGCCAGCTGGGCCTTGTCGTCGGCGGAGAGCTGGGCTTCGAGCTTCTGGCGCTGATGCCGCACTACGGGCAGGATGTTCTGCTGGAAGTAGGCTTTCACCTCGGGCCGGCCGGGGTGGTTGCGGCGGCCGTCTTTGGCCTGGGCGGCCGTAACGCCCGCCAGCAGGACGAGCAGAAACACGGAAGCGGTTTTGAACAGATTGGCTTTCATATAGCGGATGATGTTAAGGGTGCTTTTTGCGGAAGACTTCCCATAGAGGGCCGGCCGGCCTGAACGTTTAACAAGGCACCCAAAAAAACCGCCTCCGGTCGGGGAGGCGGTTTTGGTTTGCGGAAAGCAGTCCGTTTACTTCCTGTCATCCTGAGCCTGCGAAAGACCTTATCTGGCGTGAACGATTAGCGTAGCAACGACTCGTTTCATCGTGATAAGGTTTTCGCTCTGCTCAGAATGACAATACCGGCAGTATTGGCTTTTACTTGAACGTATCCTTGGTGTCCACGATTTTCACGTCCGTCACGTTCAGCTTGTAATTGGCGACTTCGGCGTCCTCGGCTACCACGGCTTTGGGCAGCCCTTCACTTACCACCTTGGCGTAGCTCATGGGCGAAGGCGTGTTCTGGCGCAGCACGTCGGCCAGGGCCTGGGCCTCGCTGTCGTCGGTGATAATGGTCACGTACATGTTCTGGGTCTGCCAGTGCTTGCGGATGGCCTTGTTCACGTCGGCCAGGGTGAGCTTGGCCAGCTGACCGTCCAGCTCGCGCAGGTAGTCCTTGCGGCCGTAGAACTTTGAGTCGAGCAGAAAGCCGAGCTGCTTGGCGGGCGTGGTGCCGTAGAGCTTCACGTAGGAGCGCAGAAACGTGCGGGTGCGGTCGAAATCCTGCTGGCTCATGCCGTTCTTTACCATGTTGTCCATTTCCCGCACGGCGAGGCGCAGGGCAAACGGGGCATGACCTACGGTCAGGGAGCCCAGCTCGGTGGGGTACTGCTTGCGCAGGCCCTCGGCAATCTGCACCGGGCGCAGCCAGATGCTGGTGTAGTTGGCGTGGCGCGGGACGCCGGGCACGGGCAGCATGTTCGAGCCCCCGTTCTCATACCACTCGATGTAGCTGTAGTCGCCATAGTTCATCGAGCGGGTCGTGCGGATCTTGTCGTAAAGCGTGCCGTAGCTTTTGCGGTGCTCTCCCAGAAACGAGTTGGCGACCATCAGCGCGGCAAAATCGTCATTGGCGCGGGTGGTCTGGATCGGGAAGCCGGCAAACACCGCCGAGCCCAGGGCTTCGGGCTTGCTGATGATTTCCACCCGGATGCCTTTGGGCGCCGCCACCGTGGGCACGATGGCCTTCACGGTGCTTTTGGGCAGCTTGGCCAGGTCGGTCTGCAGCATCTTGGCAAAGGCAACGGGGTAGTTGCCGGCCAGTCCAATGGTCAGGTTGTCGTTGCCGAAAGCCGAGGTGTAGAACTTGCGCACGTCGGCCAAAGTGATGCTGCGCACTCCGGCGGCCGTGCCCCGGGTCATGTGCTGAAACCGCGTGCCGCGGAACAGCTGGTCTTCAAGGGCAAACTTGCTGTAGTCCTCGTCCGAGGAGGCCCGGATAACCTGCTCCACGTAGTTGAGCTGGTTGCTCTTGAGCCGGTCGAAGTCCTCCTGCGTGAACGAAGGCGTCAGCACCAGGCCCCGCAGCACGTTGTAGAACTTGTCGAGGTGGTCTTTGTGAAACTCGAACGTAAACGTGGTGACTTCCTTGTCGGTGAAAGCGTAGTAGCGGGCGGCAGTGGGGTAGAGCAGGTCCTTGAGCTGGGCTGAGGTCAGCTCCTTGGTGCCGCCTTCGGTGAGCAGCTGGGCAGTAAGGTAGGCCAGGCCTTCCTTGCCCACGGGGTCGGCCGAGGAGCCGTTGCGGAACTGCAGCTTCACGACCACTTTCGCGGAGTTCGGCTGGCGCAGCTCCACCACGTCGGCGGCCTGGGCGGAAAGAGCACCCACGGGGCCCAGCAGCGCCGCGGCCACCAGGAATCGGGAGAATAGATATTTCATGTAAAGAAGAAAGTCGAAGAGAGAAAGAACTGGGGTTTGGTTGCTGCTTGGCAGTTGTTCGTATCGTTCTGACAACTGACAACTGACAACTGACAACTGACAACTGACAACTGACAACTGACAACTGACTACTGACTACTGACTACTGACTACTGACTACTGACTACTGACTACTGACTACTGACTACTGCACGCCGCCGTTTGCGCCGGGCCCGATGGTGCCCACGGTGAGGTGCTCGGGCACGAAGTATTTCTTGGCCACGGCCTGAATGTCGGCCGGCGTTACCTGGTCGTAGAGCGCGTACATGCGGTTGAGGCTCTGCGGGTCGCCCGACAGCCAGATAAACTCGGCCAGGGCGTTGGCAATCTGGTCGGGGCTGTCGAGGCCCATCAGAAAGTCATACTTCAGCGCCGACTTGGTATCGGCCAGGCGCCTGGCGTCGATGGGCGCGTTTTTGATCTGGTCGATGGCCTTGGTAATCTGCTCTTTCACGTAGGGCAGGTCCTCGCCCTTTACCACCGAGGCGCGGATGGTCATCAGGTAGGGGTCGCGGGTGTAGTTGGGCGAGCCGCCTACAAAGCGCACCTTCTGCTCTTTCACCACCAGCTGCTGGTAGAGCGGGGAGTTGTCGGCAAACAGCATCGTGGTCAGGATGTCCAGCGCCGGCAGCTCCTTGTTTTGGTCGGTGAAGGCCGGGCCGCGGTAGCTCAAACTGAGCAGGGGGGGGAAGTTGGCATTCTGGATATGCACGTAACGCGGGCTGGTCTGCTCGGGCTCGGGCGTGATAGTGGGCTTGTAAGAGCCGCGCTTCCACTGGGCAAAGTACTGCTCGGCCAGCTTGTTGACCTGCTCGGCCTTCACGTCGCCCACCACCAGGAGCGTGGTGTACTCGGGCCGGTAGAACCGGTCGAAAAACGACAGGGAGTACTGGTACTGGTTGGGCATGTCCACCACGTCCTTGAAGAAGCCCATGGTGGTGTGCTCGTAGGTGTGCTTGTCGAAGGCAGCGTCGGCCACCTTTTCGTTGAGCTGGGTGTAGAGCGAAGCCGAGTTCTTGGTGTACTCGCCCTTCACGGCCCCGGCCTCGGCCTTGAAGTCGTGCTCAGGGTACTTGAGGTGCTGGAACCGGTCGGCTTCCACCTCAAACATCTTCTCCAGCATGGTAGCGTTGCCGGTCATGTGATACACGGTGCGGTCGAGGGAGGTATTCGCGTTGGCCGACGCGCCCAGGCTCTTGAGTACCTCGTTGTACTGGTCCTTGTTGTACTTCTCGGTGCCCCGGAACATCACGTGCTCAAAGAAGTGGGCAAAGCCGGTATGCCCGGGCTCCACCTCGTCGCGGGAGCCGGCCCGCACCACCAGGAAAAACGAGGCCAAGCCCGGCGAGTCAAACGGCACGGTTACCACGTTCAGGCCGTTGGCCAGCTGCTTTTGCTCGATGGCGTAGGGGAACACCGTTTTGGCGGCAGGCTTGGCGGCCGGTTTCGAAGCCGGGGCCTGCTGCGCGTAGGCCGCCGGCGCGGCCAGCAGGCCGGCAGCCAGGGCCAGGGCCGGAAAAAAATACTTCATGCGGAATGGGAAAAAGTGTGGGAGCAGGAAAGAGGCGGCCCCGCGGGGGCTTCGCGAAAGTAACAACGGCGGCTGCAAAGGTTGCAGCCGCCGTCGGGGAATGAGCGTGCTCAATTGGTAAAAGGGTTAGTTGCCCAGCTCGGCGCCCAGCTCGGCAATGGGCCCGCCGGCCACCAGCCGCTCGTTGAGGTACGGCGCATCGGCCACCAGCAGGGGGCGGATGTTGTCCAGGGCCATCTGTAAGGCCAGCATATCGGCCAGGCGCGGGGCTTTCTGCTGGGAGTAGCCGTAGTACATGGCCACCGGCACCGTCGACTCGCCCAACCCGGAGTAGACGCCTACCAGCTGCCCCTGTGAGTCGATAATCTCGACCTCGGCCCGCAGACTGGTGTGGTAGTACTCCAGCGGCACGCCCAGTATACTTGGGGTCATCAGGGTCATCAGCTGCAGGGCCTGGAAACCCCGGCCGGTGCGGCTCGTCTGGGCGTCCTTCAGGGTAAGGCGGGCGTAGCCATACAGGGAAGTGTCGGTCTGCAGCGTCACGTTCCGGATGATTTCCATCTGAAACTGCTTCTGCACGTCTTCCGGCAGCGCCCCGTCCCGGTCAGCCAGCAGGGGCGCCTCCACCGTCACCTGCAGGCCGGGCAGGCGGCTGCGCAGTCCGGCCGCCGGCACCTTAAACAAGTGGGGCTCGATTGATTTACAGGCGGGAAAAGTCAGGAGCAGGAACAGGCCTAGAATAGAAACGGGTAAAGTTCGGGCCATGCAGTAGGATAATCAGGTGAAAGCGAGGCAATCCAGGGTCGAAAGGAGGCCCCTCGCAAAAAAAAATAGGGCGGCGTCTAATATAGCGGGTTTGCGGAAGAATCCACCTGACGGGGCCTGACAACCGCCTAAACAACGCTATACTCCGGCAAACGCCCGAAAAAAACGGTTTGCCGGAGTATAGTGGTGTATATGAATATTTCCAGGCAACAGCCGCGTGGCCGCCGGACGCTTGAACAGTCAGCCGCGCTAATGCGCCGTCTGCGCCAGCGTGCTGTCGGCCTCGGCCAGGTCGTCCACGGGGTCGGGGGCCACGTAGTTATCGACAAACTCCCCTTCCCAGCGGGCAATGACGGCCGTGGCCAGGCAGTTGCCAATCACGTTTACAGCCGTGCGGGCCATGTCCATCAGCGCATCGATGCCGAGGATGATAAACACCGGCCAGGAAGGCAGGCTAAAGGAAGCCACGGTAGCCAGCAGAATCACCAGGGAGGCGCGGGGTACCCCGGCCACGCCCTTACTGGTCAGCATCAGGGTAAAGACCATCACCAGCTGCTGCCCGAAGCTCAGGTCGACGCCCGCCGCCTGGGCCACGAATACCGCCGCCAGCGACAGGTAGAGCGTGGTGCCGTCGAGGTTGAAGGAGTAGCCGGTGGGCATCACGAAGGCCACGATGCGGCGCGGTACGCCGATGCTTTCCATGGCTTCCATAGCCCGGGGCAGGGCGGCTTCGGAAGAGGTGGTGGCGAAGGCAATGCTGACGGGCTCGGCAATGGCCTGCACGAAGCGCTTGATCGGAATGCGGGCCAGAAGGGCAATGGGCAGCAGCACCACCAGCACAAACACAATGAGGGCGCCGTAAAGCGTGAGCAGCAGGTAAAGCGCGTTTTTCAGGGGCTCGAAGCCCATCTTACCCACCGTGTACGCCATGGCCCCGCCCACGCCGATGGGGGCAAAGAACATCACCACGTTGGTGAACTTAAACATCACCTCGCCCAGACTTTCGGTGAACTCCAGCATGGGCCGGCGGTGCCGGGTGTGGACCATAGCCAGGCCGATAGCGAAGATGATGGCAAACACGACCACCTGTAGCACCTGGCCTTCGGCGATGGACTTGGCTATGTTTTCGGGGAAGATGTGCAGGATAATGTCGGCCGCGCTCTGCTTGGGTGCTGCCGCAATAGTCTCGCCGATGGTGTCGCTGGCCTGGGCCGCGGCCAGCACGGCCGGGTCGAGGCGGCCGGCTTTGGTAAGGTTGATGGCCGCCAGTCCGATAAACAGGGCAAAGGTGGTGACCACCTCGAAGTACACCAGGGCCTTTACGCCCATCTTGCCCACCTGCTTGAGGTTGGCGTGGCCGGCAATGCCCACCACCAGCGTAGCAAATACCAGGGGCGCAATGATGGTTTTGACCAGCCGCAGGAAAATGTCGCTCAGGACTTTCAGCTTCTGGGCTACGGCCGGCATGTCGTTGCCCAGCTCGGCGCCTACAAACATGCTCACCACGATCCAGAAGGTGAGGGAGCGGCGCTGGGCGGCGTAGGCAGTCAGGGCGGCCAGGGCCAGCCAGCGGGCGGTGGTGGGCACGGCCGCGGGCAGAGCCACCACGTTATAGGCCTGCAGAACGGTTAAAACCAGGGCCACCAGGGCCAGCAGCAAAACCAGAGGAACGAGGCGGGAGAACTTCATGCAGAAAACGGCAAGGGGAGGGAACGGTGGGAAAACAGGCAAAGATAGGTTTTTGGGCTGCGTCCCGCGTTACCCCGGCCCGGGACGGCTGGTTTGCGGACGGATCATCACAAAAACTGCTTTTTTTACCTCATAATCCGCCAAAGTGGCGTTTGCCCGTTGGGGGTGCTACCTTCAGCCCAGCCGGGGCCGCCCCGGCTCTGTTTTCACCAAACCTGCCCACCCTTGAGTCTGCTCTGGTCCCTGGAAACGCGCGAACTGCCGCTGCGCTTCACCTGGAAAATCTCCCGCAATGCCTCCGACGTCAAAACCAACCTGCTGGTGCGGGTGGCCGCCGAGCAGGGCGGCCCGGTGGGGTGGGGGGAAGCCGCGCCCAACGTCCGCTACGGGGAAACGCCGGAAAGCCTGCGGGCGGCTTTTGCCGGGCTGCTGACGGCCGGGCTCCAATCGGTGACCACCCTGGGCGAGCTGGAAGAGCTGCTCGACGCGGCCGTGACGCCCCACGCCCTGCGCTTTGCGGTGGAGTCGGCCTTTGTGCACCGCGAAGCCCGGCGCAGAAGCCAATCGGTGGCACGGCTGCTGGGCATTCCGGAGCCGGCCGACGCGGCACCCACCGCCTTTACGCTGCCTATCATGGACCCAGGCTTGGTAGCCGCCTTTGTGAAGGAGCAGGGCATGGACCGGTTTCCGCTGCTCAAGATCAAGGTAAACGAGGAAGGAGGCCACGACCTGCTGCAGGAGCTGACCAGGCTGCTGCCCGGCCGGCCCCTGATTATCGACGGCAACGAGGCCTGGCACGATGCCGAGTCGCTGCTGCGCTTTCTGGAAAGTATTACGGCTATGCCGGGCCTGAAGGTGCGCCTGCTCGAGCAGCCCCTGCCCGCAACCTGCGCCGACGACTACCGCTATCTGCGGCCGTTGTCGCCCTACCCGGTGTTTGCTGATGAGTCCGTAACGGACGAGGCGGACTTTGCCGACATTGCCCGGCAGTTTCACGGCGTAAACATGAAGCTGATGAAGGCGGGCGGCTACCGCAACGGCGTGCGGCTGCTTCAGCAAACCCGCGCGCATGGCCTGCAGACGATGCTAGGCTGCATGGTGGAGACGTCGCTCGGCATCTGGTCGGCGCTGCAGGTGAGTGGCCTGGCCGAAGTGTGCGACCTGGACGGGTTTCTGGTGGTGCGCGACGAACCGTTCGGGCTGGTGCGCGAAGCAGGCGGCCTGCTCACGGCCCAGCCGGCCATTCCGGTGCTGCGGTAGCTCAGCCGGCTACTTCATCTGCAGAATCTGGGCGTCGAGGGTCTGAATCTGCTGGTCGAGCTGGCTGGTGTCGGGCGCCTTTTGGTTGCCGGTGCTCAGCAGGGAGATTTTCTGGTTCAGAAGCTGAATCTTCTGGGTCATAAGCGTGATTTTGCTGTTCATGTTATCCAGGCGGGCTTCCAGCTCGGTAAGATTCTTGGGGTTCTGCCGGTCCACGTACTGCTCGAACTGCGCGCCCGTGGGCACCGACTTGTCGCCCCGCGACTCGGCCGCGCTGCTGGGGGTGGCATATACCACGTCTCCCTGCATCGTGACGTAGTCGCCGTCTTTAAGGGTGATAATCTTGCCCCCGCTCAGCTCCACGATGCCGCTTTTGTAGTTGACTTTGGTGCCGTCGGCCAGGCGTACGTTCTGGGTGAGAGCCGTAAGCTGAGAGCCCCGGCGCAGTACCACCCGGCCGTCTTTCATCAGAAACTGGTCGGTGGAGTTGGCTTCCACCGCGCCGGCTGGTTTCGGCGCGGTTTTCGATTGGGCAGCGGCGGTGCCGAGCGTCAGGCTGAGCAGGAGGGCAAGGAGAAAACGATTCATGGCAGAGCGGGAATGGGTGATGAGGACGCATACGGTTTTTGCGCCTTCGTGGCCGTGAGAGGCGAATTCGTAATTATTTTTTGGAACGGAACGCGGATATTCGATGTATGTACATATATTTGCAACGGATTCCATGGTTAACTTGGCGGCTATGAAAATAGAGGACGAAATCAAACAGCCGGTCTTCAAGGATGAGTACCAGAAGGCCAGCATCAATATCGCCTACACGGCGGGGTGGTTGCAGCAGCGCCTTTCGGCCACCTTTCGGGAATATGGCATCACCCTGCCCCAGTTCAATATTCTACGGATTCTGCGCGGCCAGCACCCGAAGCCGGCCACGGTAAACCTGCTCATTGAGCGCATGCTCGACAAAACCAGCAATGCCTCCCGCATTGTCGACAAGCTCGAAGCCAAGCAGCTGGTGACGCGCACCGTCTGCCCCGGCAACCGCCGGGCCGTGGACATCCGCATCACCGAAGCCGGCCTCGACCTGCTCGGCCGCCTCGACCCGATAATCGGTGGGGAGCAGCACAGCCTGAAGAACTTAACCGAAGCGGAAGCCGCCCAGCTCAGCTACCTGCTCGATAAAATCCGCGACTGACGGTTTTCAGCCACCCTTACCTACGACACCCCTTCCTCTAGTTTACACCCCATGAAAAAGATTGCTCTGTCGGCCCTCGTAGCCGCCTCCCTGCTCGCTGCTCCCGCTTTCGCCCAGAAGCCCGCGGCCAAGAAAACCACCCCCGGTACCCAGCAAGCGGCCGGCACTTCCTACAAGGTACAGCCCCAGCTCAGCACCCTCGGCTGGCTGGCCAAGAAGGTGGGCGGCCAGCACAACGGCACCATTCAGTTCAAGGAAGGTGATGTAGTCGTGCGCGGCAACCAGATTGTAGGCGGCACGTTCATCGTCGACATGAACTCGCTGAAGGTAGTGGACATCACCGACGCCAGCATGAACGGCAAGCTGGCCGGCCACCTGCGCAACGACGACTTCTTCAGCGTGGAGAAGCACCCCACCGCCACGTTCAAAATCACCAGCCTGGCACCCATCAAAGGCGCCGGTGCCAACGACAACAACGTGAACGTAACCGGTGACCTGACCATCAAGGGCATCACCAAGCCGGTGACCTTCCCTGCCAAGGTTGGCGTGAAGAACGGCGTAGCTGCTGCCTCGGGCACGGCCATCGTCGACCGCACCAAGTACGACGTGAAGTACGGCTCGACCCTGTTTGGCGCCGCTGCCGACAAGGCCATTGACGACAACTTCACCCTGAGCTTTAACGTGATTGCCAAGCAGTAGTCTCGCGCTTTAGCAACGAAAAGACCCTTCAACGCAGGTTGAAGGGTCTTTTTTTGTGAACTTTCGGCGCGGCGGCTACTGCAGCCGGAAGGTGATGGGCAGCGAAAAAAGCGACTTGACTGGCTGGCCCTTGTAGGTGCGGGGCGCCCATTTGGCGTATCCGCTCAGGATACGCACTGCCTCCGCGTCGCAGGCCGGGTCGAGGTGCTGCAGGATGCGGATGTCGGAAATCGAGCTGTCCTCGTTCACCAGGAACTCCAGCAGCACCGAGCCCTCCACACCCCGGCGCAGCGACTCCTTGGGGTATTTAAGGTTTTTGACCAGAAACTCAGAAAACCGGCGGATTTCCTTGTCGTTCGGCTTGTTGTCAATCATGCTATAGCCCGGCACGAGCTTATCGGCGGCCGGAGCGGCAAACTGGGCCTGGTCGATGGGCGAGGCGGCTGGCGTCAGGGCCGTGGCCACCTGGCTTTCGGTTAGCCCCGCTTTCGTCCAGGTAGTGACCCGGCGCAGCGGAATACTTAGTGCGGTCGGATAGGTATCGGCGTACCAGCCGACGGTATCGGTAGCGGCCTTTGTAGCCAGCTGCCGGTATTTGGGATGCATCGAGCAGCGCACCGAGCCCCACGACGTTTCGGTTAGCACCACGTCGCACACGAATCCCAGCACCGTATCGGCGGCGGGCAGCACCGTACGCTTCCGAAAGGAGCCGTGCTGCCGCAGGTCGTCGTAAAAAACCCAGGGCAGGGTAGGGTGGAAGGTGTAGGCAAGCTGGTCCCGGGTCCGGAACAGGTTCCGGCTGCCGGATAAGCCATTCGTGGTTTCCAGGAGGTTCGGCCCCGAAATAAGCCAGGTTTGCTCGGTGCCCTGAAACATTGGGGCCTGGCGGTAGCGCTCCTGCAGGGCCGGGTCGGCGTACCTGTTTTTGGCGGAATACGTGAGGGTGCCGGCAAATCCGGCGGGCGCCTGGGCGTGGGCAACAGCCGTCAGTAGCACCGCCAGCAGCGCGCTAAAGCAAAAACGAAGCATTGAGGAAAAGGGTAGCGTTGTACGTTCTGCAAATATCGCACGGCGGAGCCTAATCGGGTAGCACCAGCTGGCGGGGCAGCTCAAACTTCAGGCTGCGGCTTTTGCTGCGGCTGTGGAGCTGGGTCAGGAAGTTGTCGAGCTCGGACTTGTACTCCAGCCAGAGGTCTTCGTGCAGGTTCTGCACCACCAGCTGGGTGGTACGGGCGGCCAGGCGGGCGGTGCCGGTGTAGAAGCTGGCCCAGGGCGCCTCAAACTGCCCGGTGTAGTTGTCGAAGATCAGGCGCAGGGTGTAAAGCATCAGGTCGATTTCCAGGCGCTTGTCCTTGGTGATGCGCCGGGCCCGGGCAATTTCCTTGACCGCCTTCTGCAACGCCTTGGTCAGGCTGCGGTTAAGCAAACGCCCGGTTACGGCCACGTTGAACAGCTCATGAATCCGGTCCGAGGTTTCGGCGTAGACCTGCTCCACCGTCACGTCGGGCAGCAGCTCAAACACCAGCGTCTCGTACAGCTCGGCGTCGCGGCGCACGGCCCGCAGCAGCAGGGTTTCCTTTTCCTTGTCGGACAGGCGCTTCAGGGCCTTCTTGAAGTCAGTGGACGGAACGGGCATTCAGGGGCAGGGTGAAAGTGGGAGAAACAGCAGGCAAACCAGCGCGCCGACGGCCGTCGCAGCCCAACAAATTTACACCGGTGCGCTTTAACGGAACAGGGCAGCGCTACGGCTGGTCAAGCCGGTCGTTTCTGAGCCCCGGCGCCAGGGGAAGAACCGCCGCTGCCGGCTGAATAAGGCCCGCAAGGGTAGGGAAGTAATGGGCTTCTGGTTCGCCACGGCGCCCAACCTTTTTGTCGGAAACCGCTTATACTTGGTCAGCCAGCCTTTTGTGCTGGTCTTCTCCATCACCCTCTGCCCATGCCCACCTTCCGCCAGAAGCTCCTGAAGCTTGCGTACCCGCTTATCATGAAGCTGTCGAAATCAAGCAGCCGGGGTAAAGTACTGACCAGCCCCCAGCCCGTTTCCGCCCCCGAGCCGTTTTACCAGCTCGGCAGCCAGCTCAACACCGGCAATTCGCTCTCCTTTGCCGATCTGAAAGGGAAAAAGGTGCTGCTCGTCAATACCGCGTCGAACTGCGGCTATACGGGCCAGTACGCCGAGCTGCAGCAGCTTTCCGAAGAGTTTGGCGACGGGCTGGTCGTGCTGGGCTTCCCGGCCAACGACTTCGCCGAGCAGGAAAAAGCCGACGACCAGACCATTCAGCAGTTCTGCCAGGTCAACTTTGGCGTGTCGTTTCCGCTGATGCAGAAAAGCGTGGTAGTCAAAAAGCCGGAGCAGCACCCGGTGTACCGCTGGCTGAGCGACCCCCGCCGCAACGGCTGGAACGAGCAGGCCCCCGACTGGAACTTCGCCAAGTACCTCATCAGCGAAGACGGCCGCCTGACTCATTACTTCGGTCCGGCCGTGTCGCCCCTGAGCGAAGAAGTCGTCAGCCAACTGAAAAGCCCCGGCTCCCGCGGGGCCTAGCTGTCAGCCCCGAACGAAATAAATAAGCCCCGCCGGATTTCAGCCGGCGGGGCTTATTTATTTGCAGCGCGTTACGTGCTGCTCTGTTTCCGGCAGCAGGTATCAGAATAGAAAGCCCGTAACCATGCGGATGTTGAACAGCAGCGGGTCGATGGCCGGACCCGAAACCGACTGCTTGAAATCGTGGGCGTAATAGCGCCCCTCGCCCAGGCGGGCCAGGTAGTTCAGGTGAATGCCAAGGACGTTGCGCCGCTTCATGTCACTCGAAGGGTAGTGCTCATACGCCAGGCCCAGGGCCAGATTTTTGTTCCGGTAGTGCAGGGTGTTGGAATAGGGTGCCCCGCCCAGCAAGGCCCCGGCCGTGGAGCCGGATGCTGCATTCAGATCCGTGAGCGTAACGTCGGCCCCGCTGGAGCCCAGCCCAATGCTGGGTGTAAAGGAGTGCGCGTAATTGGGCGTAAACCACGCGTAGCCCAGGCGGATAAGCGTATTTGAAGAAGTCAGCTCCGTTTTGCGATTTTGCTCAGTGTGGTCGAAGTCATATAAAACGGCTTCGAGGCTCAGCACTACCCGGTAAATCCGAAGCGAGCCGCCTCCGCCGTAGCTTAGGCCGTGGCTTTTCACGGCAGGGTAGGCCGTGGGCTGCAACAGGCCGTTCAGCCCGTGGTAACGACTGGCGGCGTAGCCGACGCTGGGATGTACTTCGAAGCTGAAGACTTTGAAGTAGGCATCATTCTCCGCCTTCTTAAGCCGAAAAACAGAGTCGGAAGCCGCTATTTCGGCCGCGGAAGGCATACCATCCCCGGCCTGCTGTCCGTAGCCGGGCAACCCGCTCATTAGCATGACCAACAATAGCAGCAGATGCGGACGGGGCAGCAGTGCGGACCAGAACCTAGAGGTGGTCATCGAAATACTGAGTGATCTTGTGGTAGAGGTGGACGCGGTCCTTGCCGCCCACGTTGTGGGGGTGGCCAGGGTACACGAAGTAGTCGAGCTGCACGCCCTGGTCCACGGCTTTTTTCAGGTAGGAAAGGCTGTGCTGCCACACCACCACGTCGTCGACGGTGCCGTGGATGAGCAACAGCTTACCCTTCAGGCTGGGCACGTAGTTAAGCAGGTTCGCGGCTTTGTAGCCTTCGGGGTTTTCCTGGGGCGAGTCCATGTACCGCTCGGTGTACATGATTTCGTAGAGGCGCCAGTCGATAACCGGGCCGCCGCCCACGCCGACCTTGAACGTACCGGGGCTGCGGGTCATCATGGTCGTCGTCATGAAGCCGCCGAAGCTCCAGCCGTGCACGCCCATCCGCGCCTGGTCCACGTAGGGCAGGCTTTTCAGGTAGTCGACGCCCTTGAGCTGGTCGGCCATTTCGGCGGTGCCCAACTGCCGGAAGGTGGCCTGCTCGAAGGCCCGGCCCCGGTTGCCGGAGCCCCGCGAGTCGATGGTGAACACCACGTAGCCTTTCTGGGCCATCAGCTGCATCCAGAGGTTGCCGCCGCCCAGCCAGTTTTCGGTGACGAGCTGCACGTGGGGGCCGCCGTAGAGGTAGACCACCGTGGGGTACTTCTTGCTGGCGTCGAAGCCGGGCGGGGTGGTGATGCGGGCGTAGAGGTCGGTCTGCCCGTCGGCTGCTTTCAGCGTCACCAGCTTGGTTTCGCCCAGGTTGTAGCCGGTAAGTGGGTTGGCGGCAGTGAGCAGGGTCTGAGCGGTTTTGCCGGTGGCCACGCTTACCGTGCGGATAATGCGGGGCGTGGTGGTATTGCTGAAGTTGTCGAGCAGAAACGTACCACCGGGGCTGAGCGTGGCGTTGTGAGTGCCTTTGCCCTCGGTGAGGCGGCGGGGCTTGCCGCCCTTGAGGCTGACGGCGTACACCTGCCGCTCCAGCGGGCTTTCGGCCGTGCCGGCGTACACCACTTCCTTTTTATTGCTGAAGCCCAGCACGTCGGTGACAATCCAGCTGCCCCTGGTGAGCTGACGCAGCAGCTTGCCGGAGGTGGAGTAGAGGTAGAGGTGCTCGTACCCGTCGCGCTGACTGCGCCAGATAAACTGGTCAGCCTGGCCGGGCACGAACAGGAGCGCGTGCTGGGGCTCCACGTACTTCTCGTCTTTTTCCTCGAACAGGGTCTTGATGAAAGCTCCCGAAGCGGCGTCATACTGATTCAGCTTCATGTGGTTCTGACCCCGGTTGAGCACGGCCACGTAGATGCTCTTCTCGTCGGGACTCCAGCTGATGTTGGTCAGGTACTGCTCCCTGGGATCCCCGGTCTGCAGAAACACGGTTTTACGCGAGGTCAGGTCGTACACGCCCACGGTTACTTCGTGGCTTTTGTCGCCGGCCATCGGGTACTTGATGGCGTTCTGCCGGGCCGGCGCGCCGGAAATGTCTACCAGCGGGTAGTCGGTCACCATCGACTGGTCCATGCGGTAGTAAGCCAGCTTGTTGCCGGTGGGGCTCCAGAATGTGCCTTTTGTAATGCCGAACTCCGAGCGGTGAGCGGCCTGCCCGCTCACGATGCCCGGGTTGGCTTCGGTGGTCACGGCCTCGTTTTCGCGCCCGGCCAGGGAGACATACAGGTTCTGGTCTTTGGTGTAGGCCACCCGGGTTTTGGTCGGGTCCATTTCCACGTTCTCAGCCGCCGCATCATAGCCGAATAGGGCCGTAGCCTGCTTGCCGGCGACATCGACCCGGTAGACTTTGTTTTGCTGGTTGATAAGCAGGGCCTGGGCGCCGGCCCAGGCAAAGGCCGGGGCAGCCTTCAGCTCGGTGCCGCCCGCCTTTTGCAGGGCCGCGTTGAGGTCGGCGAGGGAAAGAGCGGCGGTGGCGGCACTGGTAGCCGAGCCGCGCATCAGCTCATCCTTGCCGCCGGTGTTGCGCACAAAGCTGAATTCGTCTTTGGAGCCCGGAATCCAGGTGAGCTGGCGCAGATTTTCGGGCTGGAGGCTGCGGTTGAGGAAGGCGTCTTCCATGGTCAGCAGCTTCTGCTGGGCCAGGGCCGGGTACTGGAGCAGCAAGGTCAACGCCAGCAGCAGGGCCAGGCGCGGAAAGCGGGAAAGCATCATCAGAATAGGAGTGGGGATTGAAGGCCGGAAATTACGTCGGATTTCGACGTGACCACACCTTACCGCCAGACCGTGATGCAGCGGGAAAGCAGGTCGCATGTAGACGTTGTTGGAATCGGAACGTCATGCTGAGCCTGTCGAAGCATCTCTCCCGCTTCGTTGGGGCTACTAATCCAACGAAGCGGTAGAGATTCCTCGGCAAGCCCGGAATGACCACCTAATGGGCATTGGTGCGTTAGTAAAGCAGCCCGTAGCACGTTACGACTCTATATCCACTACCCTGAATTTACCACCGTCCGGCGAAACGATTCCGCTTGCCGGGGGGTTATACAGAACCGGAAAACCGGCCTCTTCCGCGCTAGGCTGCCCGATTTTTCCGTATTTTTGCCTTATGTCTACCAAACCGCAAATTGATTACGACGAGGACGTTCTGCTGCTCGAAGAAACCACGGACGTTCGCGACCTGATCGTGTACAACGACGACGTGAACACCTTTGACCACGTCATCAAAACCCTCATCGACGTGTGCGGCCATGAGCCCGAGCAGGCCGAGCAGTGCACCCTGCTGATTCACTACAAAGGGCAGTGCACGGTAAAACACGGCGCCTTTGAGGAGCTGGCCGCCATGTGCACCGCCATCCACGACCGGGGCATCTCGGCGGACATCGTTTGATTGTTGATTGATGGGGGTTGATTGTTGGTCGATCGGCCTGTCCTCAACCAACAATCAACAACTAACAAGCAACAACTACCGAATGGAATTTCCCTCTAAGCTGATTGAAAACGCAGTGGGCGAGCTGGCGAAGCTGCCGGGCATCGGGCGCAAAACCGCCCTGCGCCTGGCGCTGCACCTGCTCAAGGCCGAAACCGAGCTGACTTCGTCGCTCGCGGAGGCCCTGGCCAAGATGCGCTTTGAAATCACCTACTGCAAAACCTGTCACAACATCTCCGATACCGACGAGTGCACGATCTGCGCCAATAAGCTGCGCGACCATGCCCTGGTCTGCGTGGTGTCGGACATCCGCGACGTTATTGCCATCGAAAACACCGGGCAGTACAAGGGCGTGTACCACGTGCTCGGCGGCGTTATCTCGCCCATCGAAGGCATTGGCCCGTCCGACCTGCACATCGAGTCCCTGCTGGAGCGTTTGCCCAACTCCGAAATCAAGGAAATCATCCTTGCCATCAGTCCCACGATGGAAGGCGACACTACCGCGTTCTACCTGTCGCGCAAGCTGCGGGAGTTCGAGGGTGTGCACGTCAGCAACATCGCCCGCGGCATTCCGGTGGGCGGGGAGTTGGAGTACGCCGACGAAATCACCCTGGGCCGGAGCATCGTGGAGCGCCAGCGCCAGGCCCGGTAAACTTACTTCGGATTACAAACAAAACTGCCCCGGCCATCAGATCGGGGCAGTTTTGTTTTGAAGCTAAATAGAGCCTGTTATTAGTGCAGGTGATTATTTCTTTACGGGCCGTAGTATCTATTTGGGTCTGGATAATCACCTGCAGTCATCCAGCCATTATAGTTGTCATCCATTCTCTTCCAAGCTTCAAATGAAATCGTATCATAATCCAAGGTTGTTAAAAGGCTATCAGTATATTCCTTGGGTAATTTTAAATTAGTATTGTGAGATATTAATTTATAGGCTGAATATTCTAGATGTACTGATTTTAAGTAATTGAAATATTTTATCGCAATGTTTTTATATGAATTCGAACTCGAATTCGCCAATTGCAAGTCATAATTGAGTAAGCCTTTCAAAGTGGTGTCAATTGGAGAGGTTGTAATTTTTATTTGTTCACCGTTGTAGAACTTGTGAATTTCTTTCAAAATATGATATGTAACGTTCATGTTGCCTTCCTTTCTTCTTCTTCCCCAGAATTTGGAATAATAGCCACCGTTAGAGGAAAGCGTGTCCGATTGAATGAATCCTTTTATAACTTCATTCAATGATTTGTTTTCCCACTGTGTATTGCAGCACCAATCATTTGTGTTTCTGTTGTATTGTTCAAATGATACAAACTTTTCGAGTCCGATTGACTTAATGGTATTAAATGTAATTAATAGATTATTTGGACTTCTAAGCCAGCTAAAGTCTTGTTTGCCTGTTGAATCATAAGGGTGAGGTTTGATTCCGATAAATTTAAGGTCAAAAGGAATTGTGTATGAATTGCTATTTGCGTCGCCATGTGAGATTGATTCAAAAAAGGGGTAATTCTGTTCCTTTAAGTTTCCTGTATATCGGCCCCTGTCTATCGATTTTGTTCCTGTGCAAGAAGCTATGAAGATTAAAATACATACAATATGATAGTTTAAACGTTTCATTCTTTATGTCCGCTAACATTAGTATTGTCACTACTCATCACGGTGCCCAGTAGCGTCAATATAGCTACTGCTAGTTGTATTGACGCTATTACCTAGTCTGTAGGCCCAGATTATCGAGTGGTGAAAGAGGGCAGGGAGATGGAGTACACCGATGAAACCACCCTGGGTCGCTCAATAATGGAGCAACAGGCACGCTAACCCGGCATCATTTCGCCCTTAGTTTGCGGGGCCGCTGAACATCCGTTCGGCGGCCCCGTTTTTACAATTGAACCTAACGAAATGATACCCCGGAAACCCGGGCCGCCACAGCTCTTCCGTTGCTGACGGCAGGTGCCCGCTCTCCCACCGGAGTGGGGCCGGGGGCGCGGCACCATGACCAAAACCGTCTTTATTGCCTCTGCCGAGCCTTACAGCGGCAAGTCCCTCGTCACCCTCGGGCTGGTGAGCATGCTGCTGAGCAAAGCCCAGAAAGTGGGCTATTTCAAGCCCGTCATCAGCGCGGCCGCCGAAGGCCAGCCCGACCCGCACGTCGACACCGTACTGCGCTACTTCCAGCTCCCGATCCGCTATGAGGACACCTTTGCCTACACCGGCCCGGAGGTGCTGCAGCTCATTGAAACCGAGCGGCAGGGCGAGATGATCGAGACCATCATCCACCGCTACAAGCAGCTGGAAGAACAGCACGACTTCATCGTGGTCGAGGGTACCGACTTCGTGGGCCAGGGCACTGCGTTTGAGTTTGATCTGAACGTGACTATCGCCAAAAACCTGGGCGAGCCGGTGCTGCTGGTGGTGTCGGGCGAAAAGAAAACCACCGCCCAGATCATCAACAGCACGCTCACGGCCCTGCGCGGCTTCGAGGCCCGGGAGGTGCAGGTGCTCACGGTGGTGGCCAACAAGGTGGCGCCCGACCAGGTAGCCGACGTGGAAGCCCTGCTACGCCAGCAGCTGCGGCCGGAAATCATTTTGTCGGTAATTCCCGAGGACAAGGCCCTGCTCAACCCCACCATGCAGGAAATTCACGACGCGCTGGGCGGCAAGCTGCTGTTCGGCCAGGAGCTGCTCGGCAGTCAGGTCGACAACTTCGTGACCGGCGCCATGAACGTGCCCAACTTTCTGAACTACCTCAAGGAAAACGTGGTCATCGTAACGCCCGGCGACCGGGGCGACATGATTATCTGCGCCATCCAGGCCAACCTCTCGGCCAGCTACCCGAAGGTGGCGGGCATCGTGCTCACCGCCGGTTGGGAGCCCGAGGAACCCATTCTGCGCCTGCTGCGCGGTCTGCAGTCGGTGCTGCCCATCATTGCCGTGCCCACCGGTACCTTCGAAACCAGCGCCCGGCTCAGCGTCATTAAGTCGCGCATCTCGGCCGACAACCCCAAGAAGGTGCAGCTGGCCATCCGCACCTTCGACCGCTACGTGAACGTGCCGGCCCTCGACGCCAAGCTGTCCGCGTTTCAGTCGGAGGGCATTACGCCCCACATGTTCCAGTACCGCCTGCTGCAGTGGGCCAAGCGCCAGCGCCGCCACATTGTGCTGCCCGAAGGCAACGACGACCGGATTCTGCGGGCCGCTGCTCTGCTGCTTCAGCAGGAAATCGTGGATTTGACCATCCTGGGCAACCCCGCCGACATTGCCGCCGCCGCCAAGCGCCTCGGCCTGAACCTGCCCATCGGCCACCTGCGCATCATCGACCCGGTACACTCCGAGTTCTACGACGACTACGTGCAGACTTTCTACGAGCTGCGCAAAAGCAAGGGCGTGAACCTCGACATGGCCCGCGACCTGCTGCGCGACGTCTCGTACTTCGGCTCGATGATGGTGCAGAAAGGCCACGCCGACGGGATGGTGTCGGGGGCGGTGCACACCACCCAGCACACCATCCGGCCGGCCCTGCAGTTCATCAAGACGCGGCCCGGCATCTCCCTGGTGTCGTCGGTGTTTTTCATGTGCCTGCCCGACCGCGTAGCCGTGTTCGGCGACTGCGCCGTAAATCCCAGCCCCACGGCGGAGCAGCTGGCCGAAATTGCCATTTCCTCGGCCGAAAGCGCTCAGCGCTTCGGCGTGGAGCCCCGCGTAGCCATGCTCTCGTATTCGTCCGGCACATCGGGCGAGGGCGCTGAAGTGGACAAGGTGCGCCGGGCCACCGAGCTGGTGCGCCAGCTGCGCCCCGATTTGCCGGTGGAGGGCCCCATCCAGTACGACGCCGCCGTAGACCCCATCGTGGGCCGGCAGAAGCTGCCCGGCTCAGCCGTGGCCGGCCAGGCCAGCGTGCTCATCTTTCCCGACCTGAACACCGGCAACAACACCTACAAGGCTGTGCAGCGTGAAACCGGCGCCCTGGCCATCGGCCCGGTGCTGCAGGGGCTGAACAAGCCGGTGAATGATCTGAGCCGGGGCTGCACGGTAGATGACGTGTTTAATACGGTGGTGATTACCGCTATTCAAAGCCAGCAAGGGTAAGGTTTGGTGCCTGGCAACCAGGCTAGACCTATTTTGCAGCCGTACCAGGCGCACAGCCGTTTTCTGATTATCAATGCTTACCCGACCGGCCTTTTCTGATGGAGAGGCGCCGGGAATGAGGCCCGCTCCATGAACATCTTCGTCGTCAATTCCGGCAGCTCCTCCATCAAGTACCAGCTGTTCCGCTGGCCCGCCTCCGAGCCCGTATGCAGCGGGCTGGTAGAGCGCCTTGGTCTGCCCGATTCGCTTATCACGCACACCGTTTTCAGCCCCAATGCCGAGCCGCGTAAACAAAAGCTGACGCTGGCTTTGCCCAACCACGCCGCCGGCCTGCGCGAAGTTGTGAAGCTGCTTACCGACCCCGAAACCGGCGTGATTCAGGACCCGGCCGACATCAGCGTCATCGGCCACCGCGTGGTGCACGGCGGGGAGCGGTTTGCCGCCACCACGCTTATCGACGAAGATGTAAAGGCGGAAATCAAGCGGCTGTTCGCCCTGGCCCCGCTGCACAACCCGGCCAACTACCTCGGCATCGAGGTGGCGGAGCAGCTGTTTCCTCAAGCCCGGCAGGTGGCGGTGTTCGACACGGCCTTTCACCAGACCCTGCCCGAGCACGCCTTTCGCTACGCTTTGCCGGCCGACCTGTACACCGAGCACGGAATTCGCGTTTACGGCTTTCACGGCACCAGCCACAAGTATGTGGCCGCGCAGGCTGCCGCCTACCTGCAGAACCCCGATGCGCGCATCATCACGGTACACCTGGGCAACGGCTGCAGCGTGGCGGCCGTGCGGGCGGGCCGTTCCGTGGACACCAGCATGGGCTTCGGTCCGCTCAGCGGGCTCGTCATGGGCACCCGTTCCGGCGACCTCGACCCCTCGGTTATCTTTCATCTGATCAGCCAGCTGGGCTACCCGGCCGAGCAGGTGAGTGCCCTGCTCAACAAGGCCAGCGGCATGCTGGGCCTGACCGGTTACAGCGACATGCGCGACGTGGGCGCCGCCGTAGCAGCCGGCAGCCCCGAAGCCACCCTGGCCCTGCAGCTCTACGCCTACCGCATCCGGAAATACCTAGGCGCCTACGCTGCCGCCCTCGGCGGGCTCGACGCGGTGGTGTTCACGGCCGGGGTGGGGGAGAACGACGTGCGGGTGCGGGCCCTGGCCTGCGAAGGGCTGGCTTTCCTGGGCATCCGCCTCGACGAAGCCCGCAACCAAGCCGCCGGCCGGGAGCTGCGCGAGATAAGCCTCCCTGACGCGCAAGTGAAGGTGCTGGTAGTACCGACGAACGAGGAGCTGGAAATAGCCCGTCAGTGCGTGGAGCTGCTGGGCGGGGGTGAGGCAAACTCTGCTTAACTTTCGCGGTCCGTTGCCCCTAATCGTGCCCGATACCGTTAAGCTCTCCGTCGTCATCGTCAACTACAACGTCTGCTACTTTCTGGAGCAGGCGCTGCTGTCGGTGCGGCGGGCAGTGGAGAAGTGGGGCGAGGCCGTGGAGGTATTCGTGGTTGATAACAACTCCGTCGACGGTTCGGTGGCCATGGTGCGGGCCCGGTTTCCGGAAGTCATACTGATCGAGAACAAGGACAACCCCGGGTTCAGTAAGGCCAACAACCAGGCCATCCGGATTGCCAAAGGCGAGTACGTGCTGCTGCTCAACCCCGACACGGTAGTCGAGGAAGACACCTTCCGGGCCTGCTGCGACTTTATGGACCAGCACCCCCGCGCCGGCGGGCTGGGCGTGAAGATGCTCGACGGGCAAGGCAAGTTTCTGCCCGAAAGCAAGCGCGGCCTGCCCACGCCGTCGGTGGCGTTCTACAAGATCTTCGGGCTGGCCAGTTTGTTTCCGAAGTCGCGCACCTTTGGCCGCTATCACCTCGGCTTTCTCGACAAAGACCAGACCCACGAGATTGAGGTGCTGAGCGGGGCGTTCATGTTGCTGCGGGCCGCGGCCCTAAAGGAAGTCGGTCTGCTCGACGAGGACTACTTTATGTACGGCGAGGACATCGACCTCTCGTACCGGCTCACCCAGGGCGGCTGGAAAAACTACTACTTCCCCGGCACCCGCATCATCCACTACAAGGGCGAAAGCACCAAGCGCACCAGCGTGAACTACGTGTTCGTGTTCTACCGCGCCATGGTCATCTTCGCCCGCAAGCACTTCGCCCCGAACCGGGCCGGCACGTTTTCCCTGCTCATCAACGGGGCCATCTGGCTGCGGGCGGGTATGGCCGTGGCCCAGCGCCTAGCGGTGCGCGCCCTGCCCGTGCTGCTCGACGCCGGCCTGATCTACGGGGGCATGTACTTTCTGAAGTCGTACTGGGAAGACAACCACAAGTACGTGCGCACCGACTACCCGCCGGCATTTATGGGCGTGGCGGTGCCGGCCTACATCCTGGTGTGGCTGGTGTCGGCGTACTTCAGCGGGGGCTACGACCAGCCAGCCAAAACCGGGCGCATCGTTCGGGGCATCTTCGTGGGCACGGTGCTGATTTCGGCTGTTTCCAACTTCTTCGACGCCTACCGCTTCTCCAAGGCGCTTATCATTCTGGGCGGGGCCTGGGCCGTGGCCGCGCTGGTGGGCCGGCGTATGGCGTCGCACTTTCTGCGCTACCGCGACCTGCGCCTGAATGAGCGGCCCCATAAGAACATTGCCATCGTGGGCTCGGCCCCCGAAAGCCGGCGGGTGCGCCACCTGCTCGAAGCCGCCGGCGTGCAGGCCCGCATCATCGGCTACGTCACGCCCGACGCGGAACTGCCGGAAGCTGGCTCCGCGGCTTCCCCAATGCCTGCCGAAGACCATCTGGGCGAGGTGCGGCAACTCGACGAGATTATCCGCATCTACGCCCTCGACGAGCTGATTTTCTGCGGCAAGGACTTGTCGGCCAGCCAGATTATTGCTTTGATGGTCAGTTTGCAGCAGCAGCAGCCGGTGGCGTACAAGATCCTGCCCGAAGACAGCGAGTACATCATCGGCAGCTCGGGCAAGGACAGCCCCGGCGACTACTACACCCTCGACATTGCCCTGAACCTGTTTCAGCCCCAGCAGGTGCGCAATAAGCGGGTGCTCAACGTGCTGCTCAGCCTAGGCTTTCTGCTGGGCTTACCGCTCACGGTGGGGCTGGTGGAGCGCAAGGCCGGCTTTGTGCGCAACTGCCTGCGCGTGCTGCTGGGCCGCCGCTCCTGGGTAGGCCTGCGCTACGCCGCCGCGCCGCGCCGCACGGCCGAGGCTATTCTCTCGGCGGCCGACGTGGCCACGGCCGCCGCTCCGCTCACCACGGCCACGCGCCGCCGCCTGGAGCTGCTCTACGCCAAGGACTACGAGCCCTCCACCGATCTGGGAATCGTGCTGCGCTGCTTCCGGCAGCTGGGCCGGGAAGGGGAGTAGCGGGAGCCGGGGCGGAAAGCTCCGCAACAGCTAATCCGCGGGCGAATTCGTACTTTTGTATTCCCACTCCCACCATTGACCCTGCCCGCTTTATGCCCACCACGCTCACCCGCTCGTACCTGTCGGACCGCATCAGCGCCCTGCAGGAATCCCAGACCATTGCCATGGCCAAGAAAGGCCGGGAGCTGGCGGCTCAGGGCATCGACGTCATCAGCCTGAGCTTTGGCGAGCCTGACTTTCAGACGCCCCAGTACATCAAGGACGCCGCCAAAAAGGCTATCGACGACGGCTATACCTTCTACACGCCCGTGCCCGGCTACCCCGAGCTGCGCCAGGCCATTGCCGATAAGCTCAAGCGCGAAAACAACCTCGACTACGCCCGCGAAAACATCGTGGTCAGCACCGGGGCCAAGCAGGCCCTGGCCAACGTGGTGATGAGCCTGGTAAACCCCGGCGACGAAGTCATCGTGCTGGCTCCCTACTGGGTTAGCTACGAGGAGATGGTGAAGCTGGCCGAAGGCGTGACCGTCGCGCTTATCGGGACCCTCGAAAACGACTACAAGGCCACGGCCGAGCAGCTGGAGGAGGTGATTACGGAGCGCACCAAGCTGATCATGTACTCCTCGCCCTGCAACCCCACCGGGGCCGTGTTCAGCCGGGAGGAGCTGGCTGCCATTGCCGCCGTGGTAGCCCGCCATCCGCAGGTACACGTGCTGGCCGACGAAATCTACGAGTACATCAATTTCGTGGGGGAGCACGCCAGCCTGGCGCAGTTCGACGAAATCAAGGACCGCGTCATCACCGTCAACGGCTTTTCCAAAGGGTACGCCATGACGGGCTGGCGCGTGGGCTACATTGCCGCCCGCCCCGAAATTGCCGCCGCCTGCGAGAAGATGCAAAGCCAGATTACGTCCGGCACCTGCTCCATTGCCCAGCGCGCCGCCCTGGCCGCGCTGCAGGGTGGGCGCTCTTCGGCCGATGAGATGGTGGAAGCCTACCGCCGCCGCCGCGACCTGGTGCTGGAACAGGTGAAAGACATTCCCGGTTTCCGCACGCCCACGCCCAGCGGCGCCTTTTACATCTTCCCCGACGTGTCGGCCTACTTCGGCGCCACTACTTCCGACGGCACCGAAATCCGCACTGCCACCGATCTGGCCATGTACCTGCTCAACGACGCCCACGTGGCGGCCGTGACCGGCGAAGCCTTCGGGGCCCCCAACTGCATCCGCTTCAGCACGGCCGCGGCCGATGAGAAGCTGGTCGAAGCCTTCCGCCGCATCAAGGTGAGTCTGGCGAAACTGGCTGTTAGCTGATGATAGCCGTTGGCAGTTAGCTTTTATTGTAAGCAGCTTCCGGTGGATGAAGGGACGTGCCTGAGCGCGTCCCTTCATCTGTTTTTATGGGTCTGGGTTAGTGGCTATTCAGCTTATGCTGAAAAGAAAGGAAATAGGGCTAAGCCCAAAAGCTAACCGCTATCAGCTAATAGCTATTAGCTTTGTTCCTTATTCTGCCCAATGCCTGCTTCCGCGCAAACCCAGACGCTTTCCGGACTTTTCGCTGCCTTCAACCGCCTTACCGTGCTCATCGTGGGCGACGTGATGGTCGACGCCTACGTGTGGGGAAAGTCCACGCGCCTCTCGCCCGAAGCGCCGGTACCGGTGGTGAACGTGAGCCGGACCGAGCAGCGCCTGGGCGGAGCCGCCAACGTGGCCCTGAACGTGCAGGCCCTGGGTGCCACGCCGCTTTTGTGCGCCGTGGTAGGGGAGGACGGGGGCGGCGACCAGCTTCTGCGCCTGCTGGGGCAGCACGAGCTGTCGGCCGCGGGCATTGTGCGCAGCGCCGAGCGCCCCACCACCGTGAAGCAGCGCATCCTGGCCGCCGGGCAGCACCTGCTCCGCATCGACTCCGAAGTGGAAACCGACCTGAGCGTGACCGAGGCCCGGGCCCTGGAAGCCCGGTACGAGACGCTGCTCAGCCAGGCCGACGTGGTGGTGTTTGAGGACTACGACAAGGGCGTTCTGAACTCGGCCAGCATTGCCCGCTTTATTGAGCTGGCCCGGGAGCGGGGCATCCCGACGGTAGTAGACCCCAAGCGCCGCAACTTCCTGGCCTACCAGCACTGCACGCTGTTCAAGCCCAACCTCAAGGAGCTGCGCGAAGGGCTGAAGATGGACTTCGAAAACACCGACGACGACCAGCCTCAGTTCGAAGCCGCCGTAGCCCGCCTGCGTGAGGTGCTGATGCCCGAAATCGTACTGGTGACCTTATCGGAACGGGGTGTGTATGTCGACAACGGCGCAGCCCGGAACCACATTCCCGCTCACCTGCGCGCCATCTCCGACGTGTCCGGCGCCGGCGACACCGTTATCAGCATTGCGGCCCTGTGCGTGGCCCTGGGGCTCGCGCCCGAGCTGCTGGCCGCCCTGGCTAACCTTGGTGGTGGCCTGGTGTGCGAGCAGGTCGGCGTGGTGCCCATCGAAAAGGAGCTGCTTCTCCAGGAAGCCCGTCAGACCGGTTTGCTGGCGGATTAGCCTGGCTAAGCGAAGTAGCTGTTCCGCTAAGGAAACACCAGCCGGGCTGATGACTCATAGTCCAGCCAGAATGGCTTGCCTGCTTTCAGCGGCTGCCAACCGAGTTTTTTCGCTAGCTGAATGGAATCGGCTACCTGATGCGGAAGAACCGGCTCAAGCGGGGTATTAAACCAATTTTCAGGGTGATACTGCGCGGTGCTTACAATAAGTACTGCTCCTTGCCCGCCTTCAGCCGCAACGCATAACCCGATGGTAGCCCAGCAAAGGCTCTGCCCATACGTTGGCTTATGGCGGACCCGCCACCGAAAAGGCTGTTCATCGACTACAATTCTGCGGGAGCCTTTCGTGAGGATAGCCATTGTCAGCAATAAAAAAGGCACCCGGAACGACTGCGCCGGGTGCCCTAAGGTATACTGAAGGAGGCTTACTACAGCTGTTCTTCCCGGGCCAGGGTGCTGAACTCCTTGATGGTTTCGATGAACACGCGCACGTTGTCCGGGTCGGTGTCGGGGTACACGCCGTGGCCGAGATTGGCAATGTGGCGGTGGGGGCCGAACTGCCGGAGCATGTCGAGCGTGGCCTGCTGCACCTGCTCCCGGGTGCCGTAGAGGGCGCAGGGGTCGAGGTTGCCCTGCAGGGTTTTGGCGTCGCCGATCAGGGAGCGGACGTCGCGCGGGTCCTGGTTCCAGTCGAGGCCGATGGTCTGGCAGTCGAGCTGGGCAAAGTCGGACAGGGCAAAGAAGGCGCCTTTGGCAAACACCGTCACCGGCACATCGGGCAGGGCCTCGCAGATTTCGGTGATGTAGCGGGTCGAAAACTCCCGGTAGTGGGCCGGGGGCAGAATGCCGGCCCAGGAGTCGAACACCTGAATCAGATTGGCGCCGGCTTCCACCTGCGCTTTCAGGTAGGCAATGGTGGTATCGGTGATTTTGCGCAGCAGGATGTGGGCCAGTTGAGGGTCGGTGTACAGCAGGCGGCGGGCCTTGCTGAAGGTTTTGGAGCCGTGGCCCTCCACCATGTACGCCAGAATCGTCCAGGGCGCGCCGGCAAAGCCGATCAGGGGTACCCGGCCGTGCAGGGCGCGCTTGGTGATGCGGATAGCTTCGAGCACGTAGCCCAGGTGCTCCTCGGGGTCAGCCACCCGCAGGTTGGCCACGTCCTGAGCCGAGCGGATGGTGGTCGGGAACAGCGGGCCCCGGGCTTCGACCATCTCGTAGGTCAGGCCCATGGCCTCGGGCACTACCAGGATGTCGGAGAAGATGATGGCTGCGTCCACATCCAGGGCGTCTACCGGCTGAATGGTTACCTCGGCGGCCAGCTCCGGCGTCTCGACCAGCTCCTTGAAGCCGCTCAGGCGGCCGCGCAGGGCACGGTATTCGGGCAGGATGCGGCCGGCCTGGCGCATCAGCCACACGGGCGTACGCTCGGTTTGTTCGCCGCGGGCGGCACGGAGCAGAAGGTCGTTCTTGAGCATGGGTTCAGCAGTTTCGGGCCGCAAAGATAGCCCCGGAACCCGCACGGACCCACCGTCTGCCTTTCCTGGTTAATCAATCGGTGAAATCGGGCCGTGCGCGATGTGCACGACCAGGCTTTTGGGCTCCGAAAGGGCCGCTACTACCGCCTCGACTCCTTCCGGCGGATCCGACGCCCGGATTTGGGCCAGCTGCTCGTCTGTAAACGTTCGGTAGGCAAACGTGATGAATACGTTTGTCTCCGGTTCCCGCACCACAACGGTGGTATCCAGCTGTAACTGGTTGCGCTGGTTTACAATCCGCAGAAGATGCTCGCCGGGCGTCGTAGTCAGCTGATGATGCTTTACCCCGGCCGAGCTGCTCGTGTACCGCAGCGTATCCAGCGCAACAGGCTTCGCATCCCACTGCACGCGTAGATCCGTTTCCGGCTGGGCTTCGCTGTTGTTCTTGAGGTGAAAGCCGATCTGGTAAGGAGCAGACGCCGGGGCAGCCGGTCGCGACGCTAGCTGAGGCGAGTAGCGGCAGACGGCCAGTCCGCCGGAAAGGAACAGCAGGACCAGCAGGAAAAGCGGAAACCGACTCATCTCAGTAGCCTATTCCACGAACAGCGCCTTGATGGCGGAGGCCAGAAAATTGACGCCGATGGCCAATGTGATGAAGCCCATAATGCGGGCCAGGGCCGCCATGCCGGGCCGGCCCAGAAAGCGGGTCAGCCGCAACGACGACATCAGGATAATGTAGCTGGCCAGGGCCACCAGCACAAAGCCGAGCAGGATCAGGCTGATGTCGGTGTAGCTCAGCTTTTCGGTGAACAGGCCGATGCAGACCGCCATCGAGCCGGGGCCCGACAGCATGGGCATGGCCAGGGGGGTAAAGGAAATGTCGTCCTTGTGCTTGCTTTCCTCCAGCGCATCGGGGCCTACCCGGTCGCGGTTGCCGCCGGGCGTGAGCAGGTCGAAGGCCGAGCGCATCAGCAGAATGCCCCCGGCGATGCGCAGATGGTGGATGTTGATGCCGAAAAAGTTGAGAATGTACTGGCCGGCGAAAAACGACACCGTGAGGACGCCCACCATATACAGGCAAGCCCGCAGCCCGGTCTGCATCCGCTCCGACGGGGAATCGGCTTCGGTTAGCGTCAGAAACACGGGCATGGCCCCGAACGGATTCACGACCGAAAACAGCGTAGTGAAGGTGGCGAGCAGAATGTTATCCATAAATCGGAGCAGCGGCGCGTAAATGTAAGCGGAAACCACCGGGGCGAACCTAGCAAATTGCTAGATTTGGAAAGCCAACACCGGCCGCCGGCCCGTATGCATAGCCGCCAGCCTCGTTGGCTTCGCTGCTTTTACTTTGCTTAATGACCTCTACCGAAGCTCCCGCTCCCAACGATATCCGCGACACACCCATTGTGGGCATCATCATGGGGAGTCAGTCTGATCTGAAAATCATGGGTGCCGCTGCCGAGCTGCTCCGGCAGTTCGCCATTCCCTATGAGATAACCCTGGTGTCGCCCCACCGCACTCCGCACCGCATGGTGGAATATGCCGAGTCGGCCCGCAAGCGGGGGCTGCGCGTGATTATTGCCGGCGGGGGCGGGGCGGCCCACCTGCCCGGCATGGTGGCGGCCTTTACCACGATTCCCGTCATCGGGGTGCCTATCAACTCCACCACCTCCATCCGGGGCATCGATTCGGTACTCTCGATGCTGCAGATGCCGGTGGGCGTGCCCGTGGCCACCGTCGCCATCGACGCGGCTACCAACGCCGCCGTGCTGGCCACCCAGATTCTGGGGCTCAGCAACGCCCGCCTGGCCGACGTGCTGGAAAAGTACCGTAGCTCCCTAAAAGATAAAGTGATGCGCACGATTGACGAGCTGCGCAAGGGCGGTTTCAACGACGACATTTAACTCCGCCGTACGAAAGCCGTAGAAAGCCGAGCCGGGCCACTAGGATTGTTGTTTTTCGTCTGGTCTCCGCATCTTCCGCTCTGCTTTCCCACCACCCTTCCCACATCGTTCCCGCGAGTGCCCAGCTCCTTACCAGATATTCTCCTGCAAATTCTCGGCGGCTTGGTGGCCGTGCTGGGCGGCGCCGCCGTGATAGGCACGCTGCTGCCGTTGTGGCGCAAGGAAGCGTGGTGGATCCGCATCTTCGACTTTCCCCGCCTGCAGATCGTCGGGCTGGCCGTGCTTACTCTGCTGGGCGGCTTGCTGCTGCACTTCTGGGATGAGGGCGGCTGGCCGGGCCACGCCTGGATGGTGCTGGTGGCTCTGTGCGCCGTCTATCAGTTCTACCGCATTGCGCCCTACACCCCGCTGATGCGCAAGCAGGTGCTCGACAGCACCCGCCCGAAAACGGACCGCCGCCGTCACCTGAGCATGGTGGTAACCAACGTGCTGATGTACAACCGCGAGTCGGGCCGCTGCCTCAAGGTTATCGAGGACTGCAACCCCGACCTGATCCTGGCCGTCGAAACCGACCAGTGGTGGCTCGACGAGCTCAAAGGGCTGGAGAAAACGCACCCGTACACGGCCTACGCCCCGCTGCCCAACACCTACGGCCTGCTGTTCTTTTCCCGGCTGCCCCTGCGCGACCCGCAGATCCGGTTTCTGCTCGACGACGATGTGCCGTCTTTCCACGGCTACGTTCAGCTCCCGGAAGGCGGACCCGAGGTGCGCGTGCACTGCCTGCACCCCAAGCCCCCGGCCCCGGCAGAAAGCAAAACCACCACCCGCCGCGACGCTGAGCTGCTGCTCGTGGGCCGGGAGATTCAAAGCCACGACGGTCCTACCATCGTGGCCGGTGACATGAACGACGTGGCCTGGTCGCATACTTCCGAGCTGTTTCGCCGTCTAACCCGGCTGCTTGACCCCCGCATCGGGCGGGGCTTGCTGCCCACGTTCCACGCCGACTACCCCTGGCTGGGCTGGCCGCTCGACCACGTGTTTCACTCGGCCCACTTCAAGGTGGCCGCCATCGAGCGGCTGCCCCACATCGGCTCCGACCACTTCCCGATTTATCTGCAGCTCAGCTACGAGCCCCACGACAAAGCCGAGCAGGAGGCCCAGGCCGAGGAGCCCGATGAGTCTGACCACGAGGAAGCCGCCGAGAAAATCCGGATGGGCTTTGAGGAAGAGGATGAGGAGGAAGAAGACGAAGCCGAGGCCGCCCGCAAAGGAGAGCCCCGAACTCTGCCCTCCACGTAAGCTTTCGGCACGGGCCTCGCTCCGGTTCGTGCCGGCTGATACGGCCCCGCACTCCCAGGCCCGGTCCTGCACCGGCGGCCGTTTCCGTTTAAGCATAGGGCCCACCAGGACAGCAAACAAAAAAAGGCCCGAAGCAGATGCTCCGGGCCTTTTTAGTGGTCATGAAACGGCGCTCAGCGCCGCCGGGAAGGTTTACTTGTTGCCAACCTCTTCGTAGTCGACGTCGGTCACGTTGTCGTGGCCGGCACCCTGACCGTTGCTGCCGGGCTGGCCGTCGCCGCCGGGGTAGCCGTTGGGCTGGGGCTGACCTTCGCCGCCCTGGGTAGCGTTGTACATCTCGGTCGAGGCGGTCTGCCAGGCGGCGTTGATGGCCGTCATGGCGGTGTCGATGGCGGCGAGGTCCTTGCTTTCGTGCGCTTTGCGCAGGTCAGCCAGGGCACCTTCGATGGCGGTTTTGTTGCCGCCGCTCAGCTTGTCGCCGTACTCGCTCAACTGCTTCTCAGTCTGGAAGATCATCGAGTCGGCCTGGTTGATCTTCTCGATGCGCTCCTTTTCCTGCTTGTCAGCCTCTTCGTTGGCTTTGGCTTCGTTGCGCATCCGCTCGATGTCGGCGTCGGTGAGGCCCGACGAGGCTTCGATGCGAATCTTCTGCTCTTTGCCGGTGCCTTTGTCCTTGGCCGACACGTGCAGGATACCGTTGGCGTCGATGTCGAAGGTTACTTCGATCTGCGGAACGCCGCGGGGAGCCGGGGGAATCGAGTCGAGGTGGAAGCGGCCGATGGTGCGGTTCTGGCTGGCCAGCGGACGCTCGCCCTGCAGTACGTGGATCTCCACCGAAGGCTGGTTGTCGGAAGCCGTGGAGAAGGTCTCGGACTTCTTGGTCGGGATGGTGGTGTTGCTCTCGATGAGCTTGGTCATCACGCCGCCCATGGTCTCGATGCCCAGCGAAAGCGGAGTCACGTCGAGCAGGAGCACGTCCTTTACCTCACCGGTCAGTACACCGCCCTGGATGGCGGCGCCGATGGCTACCACCTCGTCGGGGTTAACGCCCTTCGAAGGCTTCTTGCCGAAGAACTTCTCAACTTCTTCCTGGATGCGCGGAATGCGGGTCGAGCCACCCACGAGGATTACCTCGTCGATGTCCGATGTGCTCAGGCCGGCGTCCTGGAGAGCCTTTTTGCAGGGCTCCATCGAGCGGCGCACGAGCGAGTCGGCGAGCTGCTCAAACTTGGCGCGGCTCAGCTTCACCACCAGGTGCTTGGGGCCCGAGGCGGTGGCCGTCACGTAGGGCAGGTTGATTTCCGTCTCGGTCGAGCTGGACAGCTCCACCTTGGCTTTCTCGGAAGCTTCCTTGAGGCGCTGCAGGGCCATGGGGTCCTTGCGCAGGTCGAGGCCTTCGTTCTCAGAAGAGAATGTCTCGGCCAGGAAGTTGATGATTACCTGATCGAAGTCGTCGCCGCCAAGGTGGGTGTCACCGTTGGTGCTCAGTACTTCAAACACGCCGTCGCCCAGCTCCAGGATGGAGATATCGAAGGTGCCACCGCCGAGGTCGTACACGGCAATCTTTTGATCCTTATGCTTTTTGTCGAGGCCGTAGGCCAGTGCGGCGGCCGTGGGCTCGTTGATGATGCGCTTCACGTCGAGGCCCGCAATGGCACCGGCTTCCTTGGTAGCCTGGCGCTGGGCGTCGTTGAAGTAAGCCGGCACCGTAATAACGGCTTCGGTTACGGTCGTACCCAGATAGTCCTCCGCGGTCTGCTTCATCTTCTGAAGCACCATGGCCGAAATTTCCTGGGGCGTGTACTGCCGGTCACCGATTTTCACGGCTACGGTGTTGTTAGAGCCTTTCTCGAGCTGGTAGCTGATGTGCTTCGACTCCTCGGTTACTTCCGAGAAGCTGCGGCCCATAAAGCGCTTAATCGACTGCAGGGTGTTCTGGGGGTTGGTAATGGCCTGCCGCTTGGCGGGGTCACCCACTTTCCGCTCACCCTTGCCGTTGTCGAGGAAGGCGACAATCGAAGGAGTCGTCCGGCGGCCTTCGCTGTTCGGAATTACGACCGGCTCGTTGCCTTCCATCACGGCCACGCACGAGTTGGTGGTGCCGAGGTCAATACCGATTATTTTGCCCATGTCGAATGGTTATGGTTAGGTTGGAGTGTCAGATTCTAGGTGCGAATAACTCGCGGCAGGAGGATTACAAGACGCGTACCAGCCCCGGAATCCCGGGTTTTTGGTGACAGATTGTCACCGGTAGCCGGTTTGTACCCGCGTTATGCGACGCGCTGGCCTGAATTGTTTCAGCAAACAGGACTTTTCCTGACAAGCGTGCAGAAGTCGCCTCGTGTCGTACTTTGAGCGGAAAGCAGGTGTGCACTTCTTGCCCATCCACCTTACTGACCTGAACGCTGATGCTTAACCTTATTCTGCCAAGCCTGCCGTACCAGCGGGTCGTCGACCCTATGTGGGAAGAGGAGATGGACGTAGCCCGGCGAAAGGGCCACACCGTTTGCCTGTTTGATGCTGATCAGCAAAAGCTTTACCAGCGGCCCCGATCCGAGCAGCCGACGCTCTATCGGGGCTGGATGCTGACGCCGCCGGAATACGAAGCCCTGGCCTTGCTGACCCCTTTGCTTGTTTCCAAAACCATGTACCAGGCTTCTCACCAAGCCAACGGCTGGTACGGGCAGATTCAGGATTTTACGCCAAAAAGCCAGCTCCTGACGGCTCGGGAAGGAGAGACGTACGTGCGCAACACGCTGCTGCACGACCGGTGCTTTGTAAAAGGAGTCAGCAAATCCTTCGGCGCCAGCTCGGTAGTTGCTTCGCCTGAGCAGTATGCAGCCCTGGTGGG
The DNA here is from genome assembly GCF_020685205.1 of Hymenobacter translucens. GTDB lineage: Bacteria > Bacteroidota > Bacteroidia > Cytophagales > Hymenobacteraceae > Hymenobacter > Hymenobacter translucens. The sequence goes on along the minus strand of NZ_JAJERB010000008.1, from coordinate 76,771 downwards.
TAAAGAGGGCATTGGTCCCGATGACCTACTGCTCTTCCGGGAGTTTGTCGTGTTGTCCGATAAGCCCGAGCGGCGCTTCTTTGCTGTGCGCAACGAGGCTTTTGGTGCCGGACGAGCATCGTTCCCGGACTCGCTGAAGCCGGCATTGGCGGCGTTGCAGGAGCGGTGGTTTTACACGATCGATGTAGCCTATACCAAAACCGGAAAGCCGATTATAATCGAGGTAGGTGACGGACAGGTTTCCGATACGAAGGAGTGGAGCGTAGCCGAACTGTACGAGGTAGCTATACCGCGCCTGATAGAGACCTATTTAAAGGCAGCCCCAGGTAGTTCACCGGCATTCTAACCGACCGGGGACTCCAAAAACCCCGCAATCCGGCTTTCCCACAGCTGCCGGTGCTTCCACCAGTACGGCTCATGGCCCGACCCGGGGAAATCCTGGCGCTGCTTCGGGCCGGCCAGGCTGGTGAAGATAGCGTCGGTTTCGGCCCGGGTTACGCGCGGGTCGGCGGCGCCCCAGAAGAGCAGGGTAGGCGTCTGGACGCGGGCGGCGTAGCGGGTAGCGTCCAGGTCGAACGGCCAGAAATTGTTTTGCACCCCGCCCCAGAACACCAGCAGATTGGCCATCGGAAAGGTAGGGACCTGCATCGAGCGGAACCGGCTCTGGGCGGTTTCCAGCATGCTGCCGTAGGGGCATTCCAGGATGTTGGCGGCGGGCTTCGCCCCGAGTTCGGCTTCGGCCCGGAGCGTGGCCACGGCGCCCATCGAGTTGGCGTAGATAATGACCGGGCCGGGCCGGCGGCCAAGCCAGCGCGTGACGGCCACAACGTCGGCCGCTTCGTGGTGGCCCACGGTGCACACGTTGCCGGAGGAGCCGCCGTTGCCGGCGAAGTCGGTGAGCAGCACGCTGTAGCCGAGCCGGCGGAAGTAGGCTGCCTCGGTCAGCAGCTTGCTTTTAGAGGAGGTGTAGCCGTGAAAAAGCGCCACGGTGCCCCGCGGGTGAGGCACCGGGCCATACCAGGCTTCCAGCGTGCCGTTGGGGCTCGGCAGATGAACGGTAACGAACGGAAATTGCGGCTCCGTGCTGTTGACGGGCTTCGGGTTTTTGATGCCGGTAACCAGCACCGCCGCTTTCTGCAGCGCCGTCAGCTGCTCAGGGTTGTCGGTGTGCGTGCCGGTAGCGTTGATGAAGTGGGTAAACCGCCAGGCGTGGAAAAAGGCCACGGCGTTCATGCCCGCAAAAACCAGCAGGAGCCCTGTCAGCCACCATTTCAGCTTCACGACCGGCCCCCGCTGCGGCTGCCACTGCCCGGGCGACCACCGGCTCCAGGCTTGCGGCCCGCTCCACCGCGGGGGGCAGCCGCGCCACCAGCCGGCCGCGACGGACCAGCCCCATTGGCCCGGGCCGAGCTGGCTGCCCGGGCGGCCGCAGGCTTACCACCGGCGGGCTTGTCGGCAGTGGGTCGGGCGGTGTCCGGCTTGCCAGCGGCTGGCCGCGAGCCGGTGAACTTCGCTCCCGGCTTGGGGCCGGCGGCAGCTTTCGGCGTCACGCTGCGCTGGTCGGGCATCTTGCTGGACGAGTACGCCGCTTTGAGCTTGGCGGCTTCCTCGCTGGTAAGGTCGCGCCACTGCCCGGGAGCCAGCCCGTCGATGCGCAGGAAGGCAATCTGCACCCGCACCAGGCGCAGGGTGGGGAAGCCCACGGCGGCCGTCATCTTGCGCACCTGCCGGTTCATGCCCTGAGAAATCGTGATTTCCAGCCAGGAAGTGGGAATGTTGGCCCGGAACCGGATGGGCTTGGCCCGTTCCCAGATGGCCGGGGGCTCGGGCAGCAGCCGGGCTTCGGCCGGGGCCGTGAAGCTGGTTTTGATGTCGACGCCGCGCCGCAGCTGAGCCAGGGCTTCCTCGGTCGGCTCACCCTCTACCTGCACCCAGTACGTTTTCGGCACCTTGTAGCGGGGCTCGGAAAGGCGGTGCTGCAGGGGCTTGTCGTCGGTGAGCAGCACCAGGCCCTCACTGTCGTAGTCGAGCCGGCCGACAGGGTAGATTTTCGGAACGGCCACGAAGTCCTTGAGCGTGGCGCGCCCGTTTTCGTCGGTGAACTGGGTCAGGACTTCGAAGGGCTTGTTGACGAGGACGTAGCGCATGGGCAGAGAGTTAAGATCGGTGGTCCGGCGGAGCGCCGCCGACCGGGTGAATACGTTATTTGGCGCCGCGCAGCTTAGCCAGACGGGCTTTGCGGGCAGCTTCGGGCACGAGCTGTACTACTTCCCCTTTCGGCGACACGACGAATTCAGCGCTGTCGCGGGTGGTGCGCCCACGGCCGTAGCTGGTTTGCTCCTCGTAGGCGTGAAAGACGTGCGTGCCGATGCGCCTGGCAGGGTCCGGGGCGGCCGGCAGCATGGGGGATACCCGCGTACCGGGGTTTTCCAGGGCAGACAGCTCAATCAGGCTGTTGGCATACGAAACCGAGTCCTGGGCGGTATACGGACGCGTCACGAAGCGGCCGGCCCGGTAATATTTCGGGTCGCCCATCCGGCCCTGGATATGCTCCGTCACCAGCTGCTCAGCCAGCTGCTCCGGCGACTTCTGGCATCCCGTCAGTAGGGCCTGTGAAGCGAACAGAATAAAGAAAAGGCGTTTCATGGACGAAGAAGCACAGTTGGGGCCGCAAGTTCGCGAAAGAAAGGCAGCAGGCCGTGATGTGCACTGCAAAGCGACGGGTTTCACGGGCACTGGTCCTGCGCTACCGTGCAAAAAATAAGACGAGGCGGACCACTCCGGCCCGAAACTCAGATACTACCCGAATACTTGCGCGTGGCCCACTCGGCAGTGACCAGGGCCAGCAGTAAGAAGAACAGCCATTTCAGGTTAATCAGGTCCTTCAGGTCTTCCTGGGTGCTGATGACGGGCTTGTAGCCGGCGCTGCGGATGTCGCGGGTGAGCTGGTCGAACTGGCTGGGGTAGTAGAGGCGGGAGCCGGAGCGCCCGGAAAGCTGGGCGAGCAGGTTGTGGTCGGCGCGGGCCTCCAGGGCTTCGAGCTGCTGCTCCTGCACCAGTACCTCGCCCCGGTCGGTCTGGGGCTGACCGTTCAGCGTCGCGCGGGCCTCGTAGCGGTACAGCCCACCGGGCAAAGCACCCAGGTGCAGGGCAGAGTTGTCTTCGGAGTTGGTGAAGCTGAACTGCCGGGCCTTGTTCTGCTCATCGGTGAGCGTGAGGGCAATGGTCTGTCCGTAGGTGCGCTCAAAGATGGCGTTGTAGGTTTCGGCCGCGAAGGTCACGTCGTCGGCGCTGGTGAAGGCATCCTGGGTGGGATACACGTCGAGGCGCTTCTTGTTGGCATTCTGGGTGAGCAGCTGCAGGGTGCGGCCCACGAGCCGGTCGTAGGCGTCGGGGCGGTCCTGGTTTTCGGCCGCTTCCTGCAGGCGCCAGAGCCAGCTGCCTTCGGTGGTCAGGGTAGCCTGGCGCTGCTCGGCCGAGCCGCCGAAGACCAGCAGGGGCTTGGTGGTTTTCACCCGGCCCACCTGCTGGAACAGCGCCACCTCGGCGTTGCCGCTCACCCGAAAGTCGCCGAACGGCACCGGGGCGGGCGGGTAGGCGGCAAAGCGACGGGCGGCGTCATCTTCAAACGTGAAGCGGGAAAAGGAGGCGTTGAGCACGGGCAGCACCTCATCGGTCTGCTGGCCCCGGGGCGTGATGGTCAGGCCGGTGCCCAGGCCGTTGTAGGCGTTCAGGTCCGACTGGGACCCGATAATATAGAGCGCGGGCACCCGGCGGCTTTTCACCTGGGCCAGTACCTCGGCGCCTTCGCCGGTGCGGGCCGGCAGCTGATGGAGAATGGCAACGTCGAAGTCCTGGGCCTTAAGCGGGGAGATGCCGGGCAGGTAAAACGACAGATCGAAATTGTCGTTCTGCAGGATAGCGGCGCGCAGGGCTTTCAGGTCGGGGTGGGGAGCCGCCGCGGCCAGCAGCACCCGCAGCTTGCCCTTCACTACTTCCAGGTAGGCGGCTTTACTGTTGTTGAGGGGCGTAAACTCGCCGGGCTGCACTGGAATTGCCACTTCGTAGCGGCGCTTACCGGGAGCTGGGGCCGTGAGCAGGAAGGTGGTCTTGGTGCGGCGCCGGCCCGCCGGCAGCGGCACGCGCTTCGAGTCGAGCACCCGGCCGTTTTCGCGCAGCTGCACGGTAATGGCCGAGCCGGCAAACCCTTCATAGCTGATTTCCGCCTCAATGGGAAACCGGTTGCCGCTGAAAGCAATGCGGTTGTAGTTGAGCGCCGTTACGCTCAAATCCTTCTTGGGAACGGTGTCGCCTACGGCCACCGTGTAGATAGGAAAGCGGTAGTCGGCGTAGGCCGGGGAGCGGCCCTGATTCACGATGCCGTCGGACACGAGCACCACCCCGGCCAGGTTGCGGCCCTCGTAGCCTTCCTGCACCCCGCCGAGCAGCGCGTCGAGGTCGGTGGCGGCGGCTTTGAACTGCAGGGAGTCGGGCCGGGTGGGGCGGGCGGTGGCGTCCAGGGTGCGGGTTTCAACCCGGAAGCCCTGGCTGCGGAGCGTCTGGCCCAGCTGCTGCAAACCCGCGGTGGCCTGGCTCAGCACCGCCGGGGGCGTAAACAGTCCCACCGACTGGGAGTTGTCGACCGCCAGCACGACGGTGGGCTGTTCGGTGGTGTTGGTGCTGGTTTTCAGGAATGGGGAAAGCAGCAGAAACGCCAGGAAGCTCACCACCACGAAGCGCAGCACCGCCAGGCCATAGTTCAGGGCTTTGCTCCAGGGCGCCCGGGCCGAGTACAGCAGCGCGGCATAGCCGGCGCCGGCCAGAAGACAAAGCAGGATAAGCCAGGGAGAAGCGGTAGTAAACAAAGGATGCTGAAACGTAATGGAGCACTAAGAACTCCGGAGCAAGCCAAACAGTTGCGCGCGGCCGGCCCCGAAGGGCAGCGCAGTGGCGAAGGTAGGAAGTTGCGGGCGGGGTTACGCGTGGAGGCTGCAAGATTAACCACTGCCCAATGCTACCAACCAAAGCTGGCGAATGGCCGGGCTTGACACAAAAAGGCCTGACACAAATCTTTTTTGTGTCAGGCCTTTTTGTGTCAGCCAGCGTCTGCTTGGCTTAGCGCACCGTTACCAGCTCCCTGCTTTCCAGCATCCGGACCGGGGAAATCACCTTTTCATTCAGCGGAATCTGCTTGCCGTACCGCTCCCGCAGCTTGGCCTGCACGGCGGGGTGGCTCAGGTCGAATTCCCTTAACGTCTGAAGCTGCCCGATTTCGCGGCCGGTGGCCTGCCGGTACATCTTCCACAAGAGCTCCGAGCAGTAAATCCGCTCGTCCGACCAGCCAAAGTACAGGTCGTAGCCTTTGCCGCGGTACTTTTCCCCGGCAGCCCGCAGGCGGCGCAGGGCGGCGGGCGTCAGCCCGGTTGGCGCGTCGCGCAGGCGTTTCACCACAAACGTTCCATCCTTGCCCCGGGCCACCCAGGAAGCCAGGGAGGTTTCGCTCACCGGCTGCACCGCCTCAAATACCCGCCACTCGTTGCCGCGCCGGAACAGGATGCCGCAGTGGCTGTAGGCCGAGTGCGTCGCCAGCTGAATGGCCTGGCTTTGAGCCGACCGGGAAGTCTGAAAAATCAGGTCCCCGTCGTGCAGGCGCGGCCCTATTTCAGCTATTGCCGCAGCTGCCTGTCTGCTTTGCTGAAAATGGCTCAGCCGGCGCGAGAGCCGCGGGTACGCAAGAGCGGCCAGCAGGAGCAGAGGTATCAAAAACAGAAGAATGCGCCTGGGCATAGTAGAGGGTATTACGCAAAAACGTCTGTCATCCTGCGCCTGCGAAGGACCTCGTTACACCAGAACGACAAGCGTAACAACGCCCTTGTTCTGACAGGATAAGGTCCTCCGCAAGGCGCAGGATGACAGACGAAAAAAGCTTGCAGCCTGCAGCTTACGGCTTGCCGCTAAATAAAGCCTAGGTCAGCATGCCGCCATCGACCTGCAGCACCTGCCCGGTGATATAGGCCGACTCGTCGGAGGCCAGGAAGGCGGTGGCTTTGGCTACGTCGAGCGGGGTGCCGCCGCGCTTGAGCGGAATAGCCTTGCGCCACTCGTCGACCTGCTTGGGGTCGAGGGCGTCGGTCATTTCGGTTTCGATAAAGCCGGGCGCAATGGCGTTGCAGCGGATGTTGCGCGAGCCCAGCTCCAGGGCCACCGACTTGGTGAAGCCGATGATGCCGGCCTTGGAGGCGGCGTAGTTGCTCTGGCCCGCGTTGCCCTTGATGCCCACGACCGAGGTCATGTTGATGATGCTGCCGATTTTGGCGCGCATCATCACCTTGGTGGCGGCCTTGGTCAGGTTGAACACCGATTTCAGGTTTACGGCCAGCACCTGGTCCCACTGCTGTTCGCTCATGCGCATCAGCAGCCCGTCCTGGGTGATGCCGGCGTTGTTGACCAGAATATCCAGGCGGCCGAACTCAGCTACCACGTCGTCGACCAGCTTTTCGGCCTGGGCGTAGTCGGAGGCGTCGGAGCGGAAGCCCCGCACCTTGGTGCCGTGCGCTGAGAGCTCCTGTTCGAGCTGCTGGCCCTTCTCCACGCTGGAGAGGTAGGTGAAGGCCACGTTGGCCCCGAGCTGGGCAAAATATACCGCAATGGCGCGGCCGATTCCTTTGGAGGCACCCGTAATCAGGGCCGTTTTTCCGTCAAGCATTTTCGTCATGAAGGCGAAGGTAAGTGCCGGCCGTACAGATTCCGCGTCCTGGTCCTGATTTCCCCTTTCGCGCCCGTCCGCCGTGCCCGGATCAACCAAAAAAGCCGCCCGGTGAAGGCGGCTTTTCAAAGTAGTCCGGCAAGGGGGGCGGTTAGTCTTTCAGGTAGCGGCGCATGCTCTTGGCGGCTTCGGGGTTCAGGGCAGTAGCCTTTTCCAGGTCGGCGCGGGCCTGCTTGGGCTTGTTTATCGAGGCGTAGCAGATGCCCCGGTACTCGTAGGCATCGGCATAAACGCTATCGAGGGCAATGGCCTTGTTGAAGTCCGTAATGGCGGGGCCGAAAGAAGCCAGCTCCATCTTGGCCACGGCCCGGCCGAAATAGGCTTCCTTGTCCTCGGGCTTGTAGCGCAGGCTCTTGGAGAAGTCGGCCACGGCGGGCGTGTATTCCCGCAGGCGGATGCGGGCCAGGCCCCGGTTGTAGTAGGCTTCCGCATTCGTGGGCTTGTAGCGCAGGGCCACCGTGTAGTCGTTTACGGCTTCGCGGTAGTTTTTCAGCTGGGTGTGGGCTTTGGCGCGGGAAATCAGCGCATCCACATTGCGGGGCGAGACTTTGATAGCGGCATCGGCGGCCTTAATCTCGGCTTTCAGATCGGCATTGGTAATCTTGCGGGCCGCTACGGCCGGAGCCGAAGGAGCCAGGGCCACGTCGGGCGTGGTGGCAGCGGAGGCCGAAGTCGTCAGGGCCGACGAAGCGGAATCAGCAGGGGTAGAGGCCGGAGTAGCCGAGGCCGGGGTGGCGGCAGTGGAGGGAGCAGCGGAGGTTACCGGCACGCGGGCGCTGGTCGTTTCCCGGTCGGTGGTGGCGCACTGCGTGGTAAGCAGCAGGCCGGCCAAAGACAGAACTGGAAGTATGACTTTTTTCATGGGTTCAGAGAAGAAAAAGGCAGATATAAATTATTGAAAGACAAGCAGCCATAGGGTAAGCTCAGCGGTCTGCTTTCGTCTCAGGCCGTGTACCTTCGAAGGCAGGGTATAGGTTGCGTTTTTCAAAAAAAAACCTCTGCCCGGGCAGGCAGAGGCTGACTATATACCCAAGTGCCGGCTAGCGCAGGCCATAGCGCCGCAGCGACTTGGCCGCGTCGGGGTTGAGCTGCACCGCCATGGCCATCTGCTGCCGGGCTTCTTCTTCTTTGCCCAGCTCCGAGTAGCAGATGGCCCGGTACTCGTACGCCTCCGCGCATTGGGCATCCATGTTTACTACCCGGTTAAGGTCGGGCAGGGCGCCGCGGTAGTTTTCGGTTTGCATCCGGGCCAGACCCCGGGCCAGCACCGCGTTCTTATGCTCGGGGTTGTACCGCAGCACCTTGTTGAAGTCACTGATGGCGGGGGTGGCGTTGCCGGCCCGCAGCTGAGCCAGGCCGCGCTGGTAGTACAGCTCCGCGTTGGCCGGCTGTTTCCGAAGCAGGGTGGTCAAATCCAGGATGGCCTCGTCGTAGTTGCGCAGCTGAAGCATGGCCTGGGCCCGGATCTGAAGCGAGGACTCGTCGTACCGATTCTGGGCCAGGGCCGCGTTGGCCATCCGGATCCGGGCCTTGCATTCGCTGCGGCTGAGAGCCTGGGCAGCCGGGGCGTCAACGGTTTCCCCGCAGGCAGTGGGCAGGGCTTCGGACTGGGCGTGGGCCGAGCCGAAAACTAGAAAGCCGGAAAGGGCTAATGCGCCCAAACGGAACAGAATGGAGGTGTTCATAGCACGGGAAACTAGGGTGGAGCAAACCAGAGAGAAACGCTTAGCGGCAGGTTCTGCGGTGTCCGGTGGTTTCGGAACGCCTGGCCCGATGCGGGCTCCGGGAAGGATGGTAAGATGAATTCCGTAGCTATCTTTACCCCGCCTTCGCCGGCAGGGCCGGCGGCGGTCAGCAAATCCGGTTCTCTAATCCTGAAGGAAGCAGCTTCCCCGTTTATAGGAGGAAGTTAATAAATTCCTTTTAAAACCACAAATAAAACTTTGTATGGCATCACAATACGACGTTGTCGTCATCGGTAGCGGCCCCGGCGGCTACGTAGCAGCAATCCGCGCTTCCCAGCTGGGCCTGAAAGTCGGCGTCGTAGAGCGCGAGTCGCTGGGCGGCATCTGCCTGAACTGGGGCTGCATCCCCACCAAGGCACTGCTCAAGAGCGCGCAGGTGTTCGAGTACCTCAAGCACCCCCAGGAGTACGGCCTCACGGTCGACAACGCGGGCTTCGACTTCGGCGCCGTTATCAAACGCAGCCGGGGCGTGGCCGAGGGCATGAGCAAGGGCATCAACTTCCTGTTCAAAAAGAATAAGATCGACGCCATCATGGGCACCGGCAAGCTGCTGGCTCCCGGCAAGATCGAGCTGACCAAGGCTGACGGCGGCAAGGACACCATCGAAGCCAAGCACATCATCCTGGCCACCGGCGCCCGCTCCCGCGAGCTGCCCGCCCTGCCCATCGATGGCAAGAAAATCATCGGCTACCGCCAGGCCATGGTGCTGCCCGAGCTGCCCAAGCGCATGGTGGTGGTGGGTTCCGGCGCCATCGGCGTCGAGTTTGCCTACTTCTACCGCACCATGGGTACCGAGGTGACGGTAGTGGAATACCTGCCCCGCATTGTGCCCGTGGAGGACGAGGAGGTGTCGCGGCAGATGGAGAAGTCGTTCAAGAAAATCGGGGTGGAGGTGCTCACCAGCGCCGAAGTCACCAAGGTGGATACCAGCGGCACCGGCTGCTCCGTAACGGTGAAAACCGCCAAGGGCGAGCAGCAGATTGCCTGCGACGTGGTGCTGAGCGCCGCCGGCGTCGTCACCAACATTGAAAACCTGGGCCTGGAAGAGCTGGGCATCAAGGTGGAGCGGGGCCGCGTGCTGGTCGATGAGGTGTACCAGACCAACGTGCCCGGCATCTACGCCATCGGCGACATCGTACCCGGTCCGGCCCTGGCCCACGTGGCTTCGGCCGAGGGCATCATCTGCGTGGAGGCCATTGCCGGTCATCACCCCGAGCCCCTCAACTACCAGAACATTCCCGGCTGCACCTACGCCTCCCCGGAAATTGCCTCGGTGGGCCTCACCGAAAAGGAAGCCCGCGACCAGGGCCTCGACATTCTGGTGGGCAAATTCCCCTTCTCGGCGTCGGGCAAGGCCAGCGCCGCCGGCGTAAAGGACGGCTTCGTGAAAGTTATCTTCGACGCCAAGTACGGCGAGTGGCTGGGCGCCCACATGATCGGGGCCAACGTGACTGAAATGATTGCCGAGGTAGTGGTAGCGCGCAAGCTCGAAACTACCGGCCACGAAATCATCAAGTCGGTGCATCCGCACCCCACCATGAGCGAAGCCATTATGGAAGCTGCCGCCGCGGCCTACGGGGAAGTAATTCACCTGTAAGCCTGACGCACAGTGGCGAATAAAAGAGGCCCGGCTGGATAAGCCGGGCCTCTTTTGTGTTGGCAGCTACTTCACGAGCGCGTAAAACGGCTGCTTCCGGATGATAGCGCGAACCCGGGTCGGCGAAAGCGTGTCGGAGGTGAAGACGGGCAGACCCAGCGCGGCCCCGAAGACGGTGACGCGCCACTGGTCGCTTTCCGGCGACTGATCGGGCAGCCGGTGCAGGGTCTGGCTGCTGGCCTCCAACGCCTGCCGGGTGGCCTCGCGGCCGTACTGCCGGCGGCACAGCTCGACGTAGCGCAGCTGAATCCGGGAGTTATCGGCCTCCACGTTGGCCAGAAACGGGGCCAGCACGGTCCGGGCCTCGGTAAGGCGGCCCAGCCGATCATAGGCGTGAGAAACCAGCAGCGTCACGTTGACGTTGGCCGCGAAGTAGTCGTTGGCGTCCGAGAAGCCCCCGTTCTCGAAGCCGGACTTGCGCTGCAGCCAGTCGTTCTGGTAAAAGTTAATGGCCGCCTGGTAGCAGTTCACGGCCGTGGACTGGTCGCCCGCTTTATCAGCCAGAATGCCCTGCCGGTTGAGGCGAACCAGCTCGGCGGGCGTGTTCACCGGGAAGCTGTACTGGAGATAGGTGAAGATGCCGGTTTCCACCACGGTGGTATCGAGCCGGCTGTTGACCACCAGCACGCTGTCGTTGCGCTTAATTACCGTGTCGGCCAGGTAGTACAGCGTTTCGAGCGAGCCGCAGTTGCTGCACTCCGGGAATTGAGGCTTCGATTCGGTCGAAGTGCAGGCGGCGAGGCAGCAGCCAATCAGAAAAAAGGGCAGCGGTACGTTCATGCGGCAAGTAAGCCATTGGCCGTCACCTTCGTGGCCGGGCTGTTGTAGTGCAGGGCAACTTTACCTGGGAGCTGCCGCTGCGGCCCCGGCTATGCGCAGGCAGGAGAAGTTACATCCGTCAATCGTCTGCGGAGCCAGGAACCTGATGAAGCCGGAGCGGGGCTTTTTCAACGACATCGTGTTCAAGCAAGCCTGCTAATACAAAAAAGCCTCCCACAACAAGTGAGAGGCTTTTTTGTATTAGCAGGCGTGAGCGTTGTCAGTCAACGCAGCATGCGCGGTGCGCAAAGCCATTAGCCATTAGCCCGATGCGCTACAGCCCGAAGCTGTACACCGCCTTGAGGTATACGAATGCTCCGTTGTAGCCCATCTGCACCGGGGCATAGGCGTACACGTCGCGGTTGGTGGGAAACGGGGAGGCAAAGCCGAAGCGGTTCTGGAAGTAGCGCTCAAACTCGGCCCGGCTGGGGAAGCTGCCGGGCGCTACGCCGTTGGTAGCCGCCTCATCCACGGTGTTGGGCTTCACATTTAGGATGTTCTGGGCGCCCAGGGTCAGGTTCAGACCTTTCGTGGGTGCGTAGCTCAGCATCAGGTCGGTGCTGACGCGGGGCTTGAACACCAGCAGGTAGCCGCCGAAGTCGTACACGGTGGGGTCGGGGGCCACGTCGTAGTAGCTTACCTGGCCGAAGTAGGTGTTGCGCATGCCCACGCCCAGCTTGCCCCGGGTGTAGTTCAAACCCAGCAGGATCTTGCTCGACGGGTTGCCCGTTTCAATCAGGGAAAGCTGGCGGGGGTCGATGTAGTTGGTCGTGGGGTTGTCGTCTTCCTGCAGCGTGCGGAAGTTGGCCGGCACGTTCTGACGCAGGGTGGTGGTCTTGGTAAAGTTGGCCGCGGCATTCACCGTGAACTGCCCTTTGCCGACGGCGCGCCGGTAGTTGGCAACAAGGTCCAGGCCCTGGGTACGGGTGTCGAGCAGGTTGGTGAAGAACTGGGCCTCGTTTACCCGGTTGTTGGCCAGCGTCTGCGTCAGCTCAGGACCAATACCCGAGCCCGGGCGCAGCAGGCCCGAGAGGGTAATCCGGTCGTTGATGTTGATCAGGTAGGTGTCGGCCGTCAGCGAAAGCTCGGAAGTGGGCGTCAGAACAATACCGGCGCTGTAGCTGGTCGACTTTTCGGGCGTCAGCACCGGCACCAGGGCGGCGCGGGTCAGCTCGTCCTGGTTGTTGAAGATACCCGCGTAGGTGACGCCCGTCACGCCGGGGCGCTGGGTGATCTGACGGTACAGTACCTGCTGCAGCGACGGAGCGCGGAAGCCGGTGTTGAAGGCGCCGCGCAACGCCAGGAACTTGGTGGCCTGCAGCCGGGTCGTAGCCTTGTAGATAAAGGCCGAGCCGAAGGTGGAGTAGTTCTCGTAGCGCAGCGCGCCGCTCACCGACCAGCTTTTGGTTACGTCGGCTTCCACGTCGAGGAAGGCGCCGACGTTGGTGCGGGTGCCCACAACGGCCGAAGCCGAGCCGAAGCCGCTGAAGCCCTGCGCCCCCTGCTGGGAGTTGGGTTTGCCTTCGTCGTATTCCGCCTCGGCCCGCTCGTCGCCGCGGACGATCTGGTAGCGGTCCAGCCGGAACTCCCCGCCAAAGGCGACGTTGGTACCGGCCAGCACCTTGTCGAAAAACCGGCTGGCGGTGGCGTTGGTCACGTTCTGCAGGAAGTTGAATCCTCCGGCATTATCGAACACCGTCGGCGACGAGGCCCCGAGCGAGGAATTCACCGTGTTGGCCAGGTCGTAGGTCATCTGGTTGTAGCCGGTGGTGTTGCTCAGATCCAGGGTCCACTTGCTTGGGCCGCTGTTGAGCTGCACGCCCACTGTGCCGGCCGCGTCGTGAATACGGGTGTTGACCTGGGGCTCGTAGCCCAGGGGGAACAGCTCCTCCACGATGTCAGGTCTCTGCTTGGCGGGCAGCACCCACAGCGTGGAGGCCTGGCCCCGGCGGAAGTTATAGCCCCCGAAGCCGTAGAAAGCCACCCGGTCGGAATACTCCACGCGGGCGTTGACCAGCCCGCGCACGTTGCGCACCCGGGCGTCGCCGTTGCGCTGCTCGTAGTCCTGGTAGGTGCGGCCTACGGAATCAAGTCGGAACTGCTCTTTCGCCGGGTTATTGAGGGCGAAGACCGGGGAGACCAGCGGGTTGCGGTTGTAGCCCCGGGTGGTCCGGTCCCGGAAGTCAGCGTCGGCGGTCAGGTTCAGAAAGCCCTTCTGACCCAGGCGGAAGCCTTTGTTGACCCCGACCAGGGTAGCCAAGCCGTCGCCCTCGGTCGTGATGCCGGTGTTGACGAGGGCGCTGCCCGCGTTGTTGTCGCTTTTCAGGCTGATGTTCATCACGCCGGCAATGGCATCGGAGCCGTACTGGGCGGCAGCTCCGTCGCGCAGTACTTCCACCCGCTCCACGCCCAGGCTGGGCAGCGTGTTCAGGTCGGTGCCTACGCTGCCCAGGCCGCGGTTGCTGAGCAGGTTTACCAGGGCCGTGGTGTGGCGGCGCTTGCCGTTCACGAGCACCAGCATCTGGTCGGTGCCCAGGCCGCGCAGGTTGGAAGGGTCCACGTGGTCGGAGCCCCCGGCCGCCGTTTGCCGGGTCGAGTTGAAGGCCGGCACCGTATAGTGCAGCAGCTGGGTCAGGTCGGTTTGGGGAACAGTCCGCACCAGGTCGCTGATGCTGACCACGTCAACCGGTACGGCCGACTCCAGAGCGGTCCGGTCGTCGCGGCGGGTACCTACGGCCACTGTTTCGGGGTTCAGGGCGACGGTGAGAGGAGTAGCGCGACCTTCCTGCAGGAACACGTTGGTAATTGTCTGGGGCCGGAAGCCGGGCTGCTGGATCTGCACCAGGTAGGGCCCGCCGGCGCTGAGGCCCGTCAGCGTAAAAGTGCCCTGCTCGTTGCTGGTCGTGGATTTCCGGGCTCCGGTGGCCAGCAAAATGATGGTGACCGCGCTGTTCGGCTGGGCCACGCCCTGGGCCGATGAAATCTGCCCGGTGAGGCTGGCCGAAGCCGAAGCCGTGGGGGAAGCCGCCGGAGCTTGCGCCTGCGCGGCAGTGGAAATCAGGCCAACGCCCAGCGTGGTGCTGAGCAGCAGGAGCCCCAGAGTAGAGTTAGTCATGTAACGGTGTGGTCAGAAGCAAGCGGTGATGAATTCAGGAATAGGCCAGGCTATGGCTCGGGACGGAGTAATACAGCGGTATTCCTTTTGGCTGTCCGGGTGAGACCTTTAATGGAATAGCTCCGGTGAAAAGTCAGAAACCAGTAATTTGTTTAGCGCTGGTTTGATAAATTATTTATTAAAAAAAATATCAGATTTTTTTCACCCGACGAAAAACCTTTCAACCAGATGAAAGTTATCGACCCACATCATTCACCTTTTTTTCTGCCTAATGAAAAGTATTTACCTGTCCCTGTTTGTTCTGCTGTTCGGTGCGCTTACCGCCTGTGAGGATGAGCCCGAAACCCCTTCGCTGATCAACACCAACGCCAACCTGACGGCGACCATCAACGGGGCCCAGCAGGTCCCGGTGAATCCTTCCACGGCTACCGGCTCCTTCACCGGAACGTACACGGCCTCCAGCCGTCAGCTGGCTTACACCGTGACCTACACGGGCATCACACCTTCGAACGCCCACATCCATACCGGCACCCCAGGCAACAATGGCTCGGTGGCTATTCCCTTCGCATCCCTGGCCTCGCCCATCACCGGAACCGTCACGCTGACGGATGAGCAGGCCCAGAATCTGCTCAGCAATGGCATGTACGTGAACATACACTCGACGAACTCTCCGAACGGAGAAATCCGCGGGAACATCACCAAGCGCTAGCCAACGGTACCGGCCCAGCGGCACTCGCCAGCCTGAGCGGTATTGCCTTATTGCAAACAAGCCACAAAGAAGCGGCTCCCTACCTCAGGTGGGGAGCCGCATTTTCGTCCTGCCTATTCCACTGTTGGTCGGTTGATTCTTTTAGTTGGGCGAGACTAACTTTATATATATGGGAAAACAAATTAGAATTTTTAATCGACTTTATTTCTCGGTTTAATATCAAATTATGGAATGATAATTTATGCAGAATTGGACTGTTGATTTATCGATCAAATTAAACAGAGATTAAAAAACTCATTGCTGAATTAATTGGCTTTGCATTAATAATGAAAACCGTGTGCGGAGTAGTAGTAGCACTGGCAAAAACATAAATTCTGGCGGTTGTGGAAGCCGATGCGCCTATTTGCCTCCGGACCGATTTCCCGGTCAGCATCGGGCACGGGACCGGACTCTGTTCCTGCTGAGCTGTCTGCTGTTTACCGCAGCGGCTCCCCGGGTGGCACCGCGTCGGCGCTGACGGCCTGCTTCGGCTTGCGGCTTACCAGCCAGACCCCCGTGAAGATCAGCAGGGCCTGTCCGGCCCGGATCCAGGTGAAGTGGTCTTTGCCCAGACTCACGGCAATAATGACAGCCAGCACCGGTTGCAGGTAGATGTAGACGCCCAGCAGGGCAGGGGAGGCATACTTGAGCGCCCAGTTGTTGAGCAGGTAAGCCATAATCGTGAGGCACACGACCATGTACACCACTTCGGCCCAGATGTAGGGCGGAAACGAAGCGTAGTCGGTTGCCAGGGCGTCGCGCCAGCCGAAGGGCACCGCCACAAACGCCCCCACCAGAAAGATGCGGGCCAGCACCGTGAACGGGTGGTACTTGCGCATGAGCGGGGTCACAATCACCAGATACACGCCAAAGGCGGTGGCATTAAGCAGAATAAAGATATTGCCCAGCGTGACGTTGGAGGCCGCGGTCGGCCCCGAATGCCGGCCCAGAATAATGGTGGCGGCCCCTACCGCGCCCACGACGATGCCCAGCACCCGGGTCAGCGTGATTTTCTCGCCCAGCAGCACGGCCGAGGCCAGCACCACCACGATGGGAGCAATGGTCTGCAGCAGGGAGGCATTGATGGGCGTGGTATAGTTCAGGCCCGAAAAAAACAGCAGCTGGTTGCCCCCGATGCCGATAATCCCGCACAGGATGGCCCGCAGGTTGTCGGCCCGGCCGGTGAGGCGGTCGTGGGGCGCCACAAGGCGGCTGACCACGGCAAAGAACAGCGCCGCACCCACGATGCGCAGCGTCACGATGCCGAACGGGCCCATGTAGTGGGGCATCACGTCCTTCGACAAGCTGTAGTTGGCCGCGTAGATTAAGGAAACCAGCAGCAGCGCGGCATGGACTTGCAGAGTTTTACTCATTGGGGCGAAGGTAGTGGGGTCGGCTTTAGCTTTGCTGACTTTTGCGGCTGGTTGCCGTATCAACCGGTTTGGCTGAAAGTTGATTGCTGATTGTTGGTTGGGCGTATTAACCCGGGCAGGGAACTCAACAATCGACTTTCAGCAATCAACCAACAAGCACCGATACCCCATGTCCACCGGCTCCCTGTTCGACCCTGAACCTTCTTCCGTGCCCGCCAGCCGGCCCGGCGCGCCCCTGGCGGAGCGCCGCCGCCCCCGCACCCTGGCCGAATACGCCGGTCAGCAGCACCTGGTGGGCCCCGAGGGCGTGCTGCGCCGCTACCTGAATGCCGGCCGCCTGCCCAGCCTGATCTTGTGGGGCCCGCCCGGGGTAGGCAAAACCACCCTGGCGAACCTGCTGGCTGCCGAGCTGAAGCAGCCGTTTGCCGCCCTGAGCGCCGTAAATGCCGGCGTAAAGGACGTGCGCGACGTTATTGAGCGGGCCAAAAAGCAGCGCGGCACGGTGCTGTTCATCGATGAGATTCACCGGTTCAGCAAAAGTCAGCAGGACGCGCTGCTGGGAGCGGTGGAGCAGGGCATCGTCACCCTGATTGGCGCCACCACCGAGAATCCATCGTTTGAGGTGATTCCGGCCGTGCTCAGCCGGGCGCAGGTGTACGTGCTGGAGCCCCTGAGCAAGGAAGTGCTGACCGCGCTGGTAGACAAGGCCCTGGCGGAAGATGAGATTCTGAAGCAGAAAAAAGTGCGGATGCAGGACTATAATGCCCTACTCACCATCTCGGGCGGCGACGCCCGCAAGCTGCTCAACCTGCTCGAAATCGTGGTGGAGTCGGCCACGCCGGAGCCGGGAACCGGGGAAGTAGTAGTGACCGATGAGCTGGTGCAGCAGCTGGCCCAGCAGCAGCTGGCCCGCTACGACAAGGGCGGGGAGATGCACTACGACGTGATTTCGGCCTTTATCAAGAGCATCCGGGGCTCCGACCCCAACGCCGCCCTGTACTGGCTGGCCGTAATGCTCGAAGGCGGGGAAGACGCCAAATTCATTGCCCGCCGCCTGCTGATCCTAGCTTCCGAAGACGTGGGCAACGCCAACCCCAATGCCCTGATGCTGGCCCAGAGCTGCTTCCAGGCCGTCACGGTCATCGGCATGCCGGAGTCGGACATTATCCTGGGGCAGACGGTGGTGTACCTGGCGACCTCGCCTAAAAGCAATGCTTCCTACAAAGCCATTCGCGAGGCCCGGGCCCTGGTGCGGCAGCAGGGCGTGCAGGCCGTGCCCATCCCGCTGCGCAACGCCCCCACCCAGCTTATGAAGCAGCTCGGCTATGGCGACGCGTACCAGTACTCCCACGACTACGACGGCAACTTTGCCAACCAGGAGTTTATGCCCGCGGCCCTGAGTGGCAAACGCTTCTACGACCCCGGCCTGAACCCCACCGAAGCCAAGATGCAGGAGCGCCTGCGTGGCTGGTGGGGCGAGAAGTACGGGTATTGAGCAGGTGGCCATCAGCCTTTAGCTGATAGCTGTTAGCTTTTGTTTTGATAATCAAAAGCCATGAGAAATATGGCAGCTATGTGCTTTTGGCCGACTACTCAAGCAAGACCTATGACTCGGAAAAGACGAATCGGAATGGCCGCTTTCCTGCTTTTGCTGGCACTGCTGGCCACGCTCTGGAGCCTGATTCCCAATATCGACAGCAGCGCGGATATTGACGCGGCCCTGCGCCGGGGCCCGCACTGACCTGCCGGGCGACCCGGCAGGCTACCGCGACTATTATAGGATAACCCGGCGTTAGCAACCGGCCGGCCTCACCCCGCGGCTGCCGTACCCGCGAAAATCGGGCATTTGGGCTTTTCATACGTCTGCTACCGCACAAGCAACCCTTCAGGGGTTACTCTCTTCTGTAGGAGTGCCGAAAGGCGTCTACATTTGTCTTCTACTTACTGCCTATTCCATTCTCTTTCCCAATGCGTCAATTCCTTAAATATGTAGGGGCCACCCTGGTGGGCCTTATGCTGTTCTTCACGGTCGGGTTCCTGTTTTTGCTGGCTCTGGCTTTCGCAGCGGCCTCTTCCTCGGATAAAGACACGGTGGTGGCCGAAGACTCGGTGCTGGAGCTGAAGCTGGACCGGCCCCTGGCCGAGCGCGAAAGCCGGGAATCTGTAGGCTCCCTGTTCAGCCGGCAGGCCGACAACATCGGCCTCGATCAGCTAAAGAAAACCATTGCCCGGGCCAAGACCGACGACGACATCAAGGGCATCTTCCTGAACCTGGAGCTGGTACAGGGCGGCATGGCTTCCCTCGAGGAAGTGCGCGACGCCCTGCTTGACTTTAAAAAGTCGGGCAAGTTTCTGGTGGCCTACTCCGATATGGCCTCGGAGAAAAGCTACTACCTGACGTCCATTGCCGACAAAATCTACCTCAACCCCCAGGGCACGCTGGAATTCAACGGCCTCAGCTCCGAGACGTTCTACTACAAGAACCTGTTCGATAAGCTCGGCATCGAGCCCTATATCTTCCGGGTAGGCTCGTTTAAGAGCGCCGTGGAGCCGTACTTCCGCACGTCCATGTCCGATTCGGCCCGGCTGCAGACCGCGTCGTTTCTGAACTCGCTCAACGACCATATGCTGGCCAGGGTGGCCGCGTCGCGCAAGATTGCCCCGGCCCGCCTCAAGGTGATTTCCGACTCGATGCTGGTGCACAACGCCGACGATGCCAAGCGCCTCGGCCTGGTCACGGACCTGGGCTACTACGACGAGGCCCTCGACTTTATGAAGGGCAAAGTGGGCATCGATAAAAAGAAAAAGCTTAGCTTGGTAAGCCTGAGCGACTACAACGGCGCCGAGGATGAGGAAGGCAGGACCAGCGGCAACCGCATTGCCGTCATCTACGCCGAGGGCGACATCGTGACCGGCAAAGGCGGCAACGGCAGCATCGGGAGCACCCGCTTTGCCGAAGCCATCCGCAAAGCCCGCCTCGACGACAAGGTGAAGGCCGTGGTGCTGCGCGTAAACTCGCCCGGCGGCTCGTCCCTGGCTTCCGACATCATCTACCGCGAAGTGGTGCTGACCAAGAAGGTGAAGCCCATCATCTGCTCGATGTCGGACGTAGCGGCTTCCGGCGGCTACTTTATTGCCATGGCCTGCGACACCATCGTGGCCCACCCCAACACCATCACCGGCAGCATCGGCGTGTTCGGCATCCTGCCCAATATTCAGCCCCTGCTGCGCGACAAGCTCGGCATCACCACCGACCGCGTGACCACCGGCAGGTTCTCCGACATTCCCACCATCACCCGCCCGCTTTCCGCCTTCGAGCAGCAGCAGCTTCAGCGCGAGGTCGACCGCATCTACGCCGACTTCACCACCAAGGCCGCCCAGGGCCGCCGCATGCCGGTAGAGCGTCTGCGCGGGTATGCCTCGGGCCGGGTATGGTCGGGTTCCGAAGCCAAGGAGCGGGGTCTGGTCGACGTGCTCGGCTCGTTCGACGATGCCCTGCGCATTGCCGCCCGCCGTGCCAACCTCAAGCAGGACGACTACCGCATCCAGCGCCTGCCCCTGCAGAAGAACTTCATGGAAAGCCTGCTGAACGGGTTTGGCGAGGAAGCCCGCCTGCGCATGGTACAGCAGGAAATGGGCCCGCTCTACCCGATGTACGAACAGTACAAGAAGCTCACCCAGATGCAAGGCGTGCAGGCCCGCATGCCGTTTGAGCTGAACATCCAGTAGCTTTTTTCAGTCAACAGCAGCACGTCATGCAGAGCGCAGCGAAGCATCTCGCGTGCTGCTGTTGAGTTACTAACCCATGCGTCTGTACGCGAGACGCTTCGGCTCTGCCTCTGCATGACCGCCTAGTGCAGCCACCGCTGACTTCTTCCCGAAAGGAAAGAGCTGGCGGTGGCTGTTCGGCGCTTGGCTGGAATCGGGCGGTTGGCGGCCTTGTCTTATCTTGGCGTGAATTCTCCATCTGCTATCCATGTCCGCTACTCCCGCTTCCGCTCATCCCGAATCCATTAACCTGCAGCAGGCCGTCGACTACCTGCGGCCCCGGCTGGCGGGGTTCGAGCCGGAGTTCGGAGTTATTCTCGGCACTGGCCTGGGCGCCCTGGTCCAGGAGCTGACCATTCACCACACCTTCAGCTACGCCGATATTCCCCACTTCCCGGTATCGACGGTGGAAAGCCACTCCGGCAACCTGCTGGCTGCCGAGCTGGGCGGGCGCCGGGTGCTGGTGATGCAGGGCCGGTTTCACTACTACGAAGGCTACTCGATGCCCCAGGTGGTGTTTCCGGTGCGGGTGATGAAGCTGCTCGGCATTCAGAAGCTGTTCGTGAGCAACGCCGGCGGGGGCCTTAACCCCGACTATGCCCTCAGCGACCTGATGGTAATCGAGGACCACATCAACCTGCAGCCCACCAACCCGCTGATCGGGCGCAACCTCGACGAGCTGGGCCCGCGCTTCCCCGACATGATGGCGCCCTACGACCCGCAGCTCGTGGGCCAGGCCCTGGAGGAAGCGCAGAAGCTGGGCTTTGCCGACCGGGTACGGCGGGGCGTGTACGTGAGCGTGCCGGGCCCTATGCTTGAAACGCCGGCCGAGTACCGCTACCTGCGCATCATTGGAGCCGACGCGGTGGGCATGAGCACCGTGCCCGAGGTTATTGCCGCCCGCCACCTGGGTTTGCCCGTGCTGGCCGTATCCGTCATCACCGACCTGTGTTCCCCCGGCAACCTCAAGCACGTGGAAATTGCCGACATTCTGCGGGCCGCCGCCGCCGCCGAGCCCCGGCTGACGGCCCTGCTGCGGGCCGTAATCGAGCGGCAGTAAGCGTACCTGGCTGAAGCTTGGAAATGGCCGGGTACAGTCAGGTCCCTGGTAGGAGTTAAACACAAACGGCCGCGCAACTGCGCGGCCGTTTGTTTCTGGTTAAAGCCGGGCTCGTTACGGCACCCGGGAGAAAACGTACTCTTCGAGCTTGTTGTCCTTGTTGGTATGGCCGTAGCGGAGCTGCTGGTTGTCGAGGCGGGTGATGGTGTACTCGAGGTGGGCGCCTTTGTGATCGATAAGGTGCAGAATGGTATTGTTACTCAGGAACGTCCACTCGCCCTGGTAGGTGGTATTGTCGCTGAGGAGCGTTTGCGTATAGGAACCATCGTTGCGGAAGGAAAGGCGGTAGCGGTCCTTGATGGACGCGCCGGCGCTGGTGGTCTGGCCGCCCTGCACGATCTGGTCGATCTGCCAGGTGTAAAGCAGCTCCGCGGGCTGGATGGCGGGGGCCGCTTCTTCGGTTTTGGTGCAGCTGGCCAAGGTGCCCACGAGCACCAGCAAAAGCAGACACAGGGCAGAAAGTCGGGAAATCAGCATAGGGGAATGAAAAGAACGGTGTAGATCGGGGAGACCGGGAGGCGGCGCCGGGTTGCAGCGGCAGGAGCGGCGGTTAGCGTACGATGATGGTTTTGCGGCGGTAGCTCAGGATGGTGAATACGCCCAGGCCACCCTGCACCGTCGACTTCACGGCCGCGGGCTGGGCAAAGGGGTTGCCGTTGGCATTGCGCGCATCCCGCACCGACTGCAGAAACAGGTAGTAGGGCTGGTCGAGGTGATAGAGCGTAACAAGCAGCGTGTCGTTGGCAGCGTAGCGGAACGACGTGCCGAGCGTTATTTTCTGGCCGTTCTGCAGCCGGTCGTCCAGCTCGAAATCCCGGTTAGGGTCATCGGAGATGCTGTCCTGATGAATCTGCAGGCGGTAGAAGTTGGGCACGTCGGGCTGATCCTGAAAGCGGATCAGCAGGTTGGCCCGCCGCTGGTCGCCGGTCAGGTCGTTGAATTTCCACTCCACCGTGTCGATGGGCACAATGCGGGGCATAGTGGCCTGCCCGGTGAGGCGGCGGCCCTTGCTGTCCGTCACTTCGATGCTGAATACGTCGCCGGGGCGGGCATTCAGGGGCTGGCGACCCCGGTGGGTGTACACTTTCTGCGTGGCGGGGTTGATACCGGGCTGGTTGCGCAGGGTTTCGCGGAAGCCACCCGGCCCGGTCAGTACGACCTGCACCCCGGCCGGCACCACGGGCGTGGGCGGGGCCAGGTACGGTACGGTTTCGGATACCGTCAGCTGGGGAACTTCGCCCGGCTCGAGGTAGCACTCCAGTACCAGCTGGGCCGGTGCTACGGGCAGGTCGATATCAACGCCCTTCTCCAGGTTGCAGGCAGTCGTACCGACCAGCAGCAGAATAGAGAAAGTAAAAAGACGGTTTTTCATGGTTGGGAAGGCAAACGATAGGCTAGCAGCAAACGTCGGAACGGCTGACTAGAACTTGAAATTATACGTCACCGACGGAATCAGCGGGAACAGGGACACCTGCTTGGCCTCGTAGCGCAGGATGTCGTCGGTTTCCTTGTCGCGGATCTGGTCGAAGTAAATAAAGTAGGGGTTGCGGCGGTTGTAGGCGTTGTAGATGCTCAGCGTCAGGTCCGACTCCCCGTGCCGGGGCCGCAGCTTGTACACCAGGCCCAGGTCCATGCGGTGGTAGGGCGCCAGGCGGTAGGTGTTGCGGTCAGGATACACCGGCACCGCCGTGATGTCGTCGCCGAACACGTCCTGAATCATAAAGCGCCCGGTGGGTAGCGTGGTGGGCGAGCCCGACGTGAACACAAACGAGCCCGACAAGTTGATCCGCTCACTAAGCTGATGCAGCAGCACCACCGTCAGGTTGTGGCGCCGGTCGTAGGTGGGAAAGAACGCCCGGCCTTCGTTGATGCCGGTACCACCGCGCTGGGGCAGAAACTTGCGCTGCGTCCAGGCCAGGGAGTAGCCGATCCAGCCGGTGGTGCGGCCTTGCTTTTTTTCCAGGTACAGCTCGTTGCCGTACGCCCAGCCCCGGCCGAACAGGAATTCCGCGTCGAGGTTGTTGTTGACGAAGAGCTGGGCGCCGTCGCGGAAGTCAACCTGGTTCTGGGCCCACTTGTAGTACACTTCATTGGTGAGCAAATACTTGCCGTCGCCCAGCAGAAAGCTGACGCCCGTAGCCACCTGCTGGGAGCGTTGGGGCTTTACGTTCCGACGCGATGGGTACCACACGTCGGTGGGCAGGGACGCGCCGGAGTTCGTGACCAGGTGCACGTACTG
Source organism: Hymenobacter translucens (assembly GCF_020685205.1). Taxonomy (GTDB): domain Bacteria; phylum Bacteroidota; class Bacteroidia; order Cytophagales; family Hymenobacteraceae; genus Hymenobacter; species Hymenobacter translucens. Next base: position 53,421 of record NZ_JAJERB010000008.1, on the reverse strand, counting down.
GTACATGAGCGCGTAGCTGGCCTTGAGCGTGGTATTGGGCGTAAGCGAATAGCGCGTGGCCAGACGGGGCTCCAGACCGCCAAACCGGCCGGAGTCGCTTTGGAAGCCGGTCAGGCGCAGGCCGTAGTCGAGCTGCAGCTTGTCGGATACCTTGAAGTTGTCGGACGCATACAGGGCCGCTTCCTGCCCGCGGTAGGCCACGTTGGAGCCGATGTTAACGGTGCCGTCATTGCTGCCGGCCTGCAGGCGGCCCACGCCGAAGCGGTGGTTGGTGGTAGTGGCGCCAAACTGCACCGTGTGCCGGTCGTTGGGCACGTAGCTGAAGTCGGTACGCAATGCCAGGTCGCGGATATCAGACCCCAGCCCGAAGCTGAACTGGTCGAGCTTGTTGGTAATGTCGTACTGGTAGCGCGTGTACGAAACCGAGGTATTGACGTAAAGCCGGGGCGAGAATACGTGGTTCCAGCGGAGGGCGCCCACCGTATTGCCCCAGGTGAAGTTAAAGTTAAAGCCATTGGGGCTCTCGAAGCCAAAGATGTCGCGCCCATAGTAGCCGGTCAGAAACAGCTGGTCTTTCTCCCCGAGCTTGTAGTTGCCCTTGGCGTTGAAGTCGTAGAAGTGGTAGTCCGGAATCGGGTCGTAGTCTTCCTTGCCTTCGTTGATGCGGTTGATCTGCCGGGTGAAGACGTCGAAGTAGGTGCGGCGGCCCGACAGAATAAAGGAGCCTTTGGCCCCGGTGGTGTCCTTGCCGATGGGGCCTTCCACCGTGAGGCGGGATGAAATCAGGCCCAGGCCCCCGCTCACGCCGAACTTCTCCTTGCTGCCTTCCCGGAACTTCACGTCCACCACCGAGGAGAGCCGCCCACCGTACTGGGCTGGGAAACCGCCCTTGTAAAGGTCCACGCTCTGCACCGCGTCGGAGTTGAACACCGAGAACAGGCCGAACAGGTGGGACGGGTTATACACCACCGCGTCATCGAGCAGAAACAGGTTCTGGTCGGCTGAGCCCCCGCGCACGAACAGGCCGCTGGTGCCTTCGCCGCCGTTTTGCACGCCGGGCTTGAGCTGCAGGGTCTTCAGGATGTCGACTTCCCCAAACAAAGCCGGCAGCAGCTTGGCTTCGCGGGCCGTGAGGCGCTCCATGCTCATCTGAGGCGTACGCAGCTTTTCCTCCAGCGTACCGGAGGCCTCCACGACCACCTCTTTGAGCTGACTGGACGACTCCGGCAGGGAAAACGACTGGCGCTGGTTTTTCGTCAGGTTGACTTCCCGCGTCACGGTCTGATAGCCCAGAAACGAGACGGCCACCGAGTAGCGCCCGGCCGGCAGGGTAAGCGAGTAAAACCCCTGAGCGTCGGTGCTGACGCCGGTGCCCAAGGCCGGCACGGCCACCGAGGCGCCGGGCAGCAGGTCATTGGCCGCCCCGCCCCGCACGTACCCGCTCAGGACGTAGCGCTCCTGGGCGTGGACCGGTAGGGAAGCTGAACAGATAAGTAACAGACATACAAATTGAAACAGCCAGAAGTAGCGCATCAGGAAACCAGTAGTAATATCGGGGCAAAGGTAGTTATGCCACGACGTTACCAACTCTTTTGGCTGCGGATAGTTCTTTGCCGGCCGGGCTTATTGCAAAAAACGCTGGAGCACCTGGCTGAGCTGAGGCGCGGACACCACCCCGGCCTGCCGCCACACCGGCTGCCCGCGCTGGAACAGAATCAGGGTGGGAATGCTCTGCACCCGGAACTGCTGGGCGGCCGCCTGGTTGCGGTCCACATCCACCTTAATAACTTTGATCTTGCCCTGGTGCTGCTCGGCCACCTGCTGCAGAATCGGGGCCATGGTTTTGCACGGGCCGCACCAGTCAGCGTAGAAATCAACCAGAACCGGCATTCCGGGGGAGTTGATAAGCTCGGAAAAAGACTTTTTAGGCATTTTGCTTAACGAACGTGAGAATGGAGGGGGCGAAGCCGCCCGCGTATTCTACGCGCCCCGCTCCGCGGATGGCTGTCCGGACGCAGCAAAAAGCCCGGCCCCTGCAGGCAGGAGCCGGGCTTTTTATCATCAAGACGTTAAAAATAGCTCAGCGCTTATCCACCACCGTCACGTCGTTGCCGACCTCGGGAAACGTAAAGCGGCCACCCACTACTTTCTTGCCGCCTACCTGGCATTCCCAGACGTAGCGCCCGGGCGTACCCTTGGCAGCTTCACCGTTGGGGCCTTTGAAGTAGTCCGGCTCCGAAGGCTCGGAAGGGAAGATGACGTCCACGCCATTCTGGCCCTTGGTTACCTGCTTTTCCAGAATGTACTCTTTGCCACTGGTCTGGTTGGTCACCACAAAACGAGCCGTGTACGAGCCCAGCTGACCGAACTTGTCCATCACGCCCATCTTAATGTACGCGTCGGTGGATACCATCCAGGTTTGGGCGTGAGAAGTTGCAGGAGCCAGAACCTGCAGTGCCAGGAGCAGGCCAGCCACGCGCAGGAGGCGGGCCAGGCGAAAAGTGGGTAGAGTGAAGGTCATAAAAAGTAAGTAAGTGAGGAGAGAGGCAGAAGGGAAAACCGGGCCAGAAAATGGCCGGATCGAAGAGAACTTAAAGTAAGCCTAGTAAGCGTAATGTACTGTGAATTCTGAGGTTCTGTAACCAAATATAGAATTAATTGGAACGCAAAAATTATTTCGGGCAATTATTTTCCGGTATTCGGGTCTTTATCGGTTTGGGGCAGCTTTCCCGCCGGTCCTGCGTAGCAGGTTGCTATGGCCCGCCGTCGTTTTCCCGATTCTCCTTATTTCACCGGGGCGCCGGGCAAAGCCGAGCCCCGGTGCGAGCTGTGTGAGCGGACTGTCCGGCACGTGTCGCGGCACCACCTCGTACCCCGGGAAGAAGGCGGGCGCTACGGCCCGGTGGCGGATCTGTGCCAGCCCTGCCACAGCACGGTGCACCTGCTGCTGAGCAACCGGGAGCTGGCCCGCCGCTACCCGACCATCGAGGCCTTGCGCGGGGCGGAAGAGCTGCAGAAGTACCTGCACTGGATTCGCCGCAGCCGCGTCGAGCATATCGCCAACCGCCGGAAGAAGTAGCTGTTAGCGTATAGCTGTTAGCTTTGGCCAGGCAAAACAACCCGTCAGCAGCTGTCATTGAGTGATCCTGACAAGGGCCTCTGTGGGGGCCTACGGCCCACGAACGCACCGTTTTTTCACTTCCCCAATGCCCTGCCATTTCGTTCCGTTTCCGCGGCTGCGGCGCCAGCCTACCATTGTGGTCGACAGCACGGCGCTGGGGGCGGCGCTGGTGCTGGCGCACTGGCGGGGAGCCCCCACGCCCGGGCATTTGCGCGACGATACCAGTGCCGGCTCGGTGCTGCGGGCGCTCCGGCAGGCCAACCCGGCCGTGGTTGGGAACTGGGCCGTGACGGCCAACCACTTCGACGTCGACGGTTTTGTGGGTGTGTGGAGCCTATTGAATCCGGAGCTGGCATTGGCGCACGAGCCGCTCCTGCGCCTAACCGCGACGCTGGGCGACTTTCGGGAGCTGGATTGGACCAACCCGCTGGCCGACCACGCCCTGCAACTGGTGTGCTGGCTGAACGCCCGGGAAAAGGGGCTGTTCTACCCGCCCTTTGGGGCGCCGACAATCCGGCGGCGGGAAGATGAGGCGTCGGCCGAGAAGTTCGAGTGGTTTCTGCCCCGCTTCGCCGAGGTGCTGCTGAATCCCGAAAGCGGCCGCGCTGCCTGGGAGCCTGAGTTTGAGCGGGTGCGCCGGGCCGCCGAAGTGATGCACAGCCCCGGGACGCAGCTTACCCGCTACCCCGAAATCGGGCTGGTCGTGGTTCGTACGCCCGAGCCGCTGCCGTACTATGCCCTGTTCGGTCCCACTGCCGGGTTCGACATGGTCCTGAGTTTGTATGACGGGCAGCGCTACGAGTTCGAGTACAAGTACACCACCTGGATTGACCTGGAAAGCCGTCCCACGCTGCCCCGCCTCCCGCTCGATGCCCTGGTGGCGAAGCTCAATACCCGGGAAACCACTACCCGGCGCTGGACGGCCGACCAGGTTACCGACACCGGTCCGCTGCTACGTCTGTCGGGCAAGGGGCTACCCAAAACCGCCCGCTACGCCGACCCCGACCAGCGCCAGATCTACGCGTCGTCCATCAGCCCAGAAGCGTTGGAGCAGACCGTAGTGGCTTTCTTCCGGGAGCGGTACGCCTCCATCGAGCCCCGCCGCTACTGGAGCTGGGCAGAAATCCGGGGGGCAGGACAGATTTAGTTGTCGGTTGTCAGTTGTTCGTTGTCCGTATCGTCCTGACAACTGACAGCTGACAACGAACAACCAATCAGGCCGGCAGGGGCACGGTGACTTCGGGCAGTACCCGCAGGCGGCTGGTGCCCTGGCCTACGCGCTCCACCACCACGCGGGTGTCGATGTAGTCGCGGAGCTTGTCCACGTCGACGTGGGTGATGATGCCGATGGTTTTGCCGCGCTGCCGCAGACTGCCCAGGGCGGCCAGGGCGACGTCGAGCGTATCGGGGTCCAGCGTACCGAAGCCTTCATCGATAAACAGGGAGTCGATGCGGGCCGAGTTGGAGGCCAGCTCCGACAACCCCAGGGCCAGGGCCAGACTTACCAGGAAGGTTTCCCCGCCCGAAAGCGTGCCCACGTCGCGGATGCAGTCGTCGTAGCTGTCGGCCACCAGCAGCCCCAGCGACATGGCGTCGCGGCGGCGCAGTTCGTACCGGTCGTTGAACTGGCGCAGGTGGTGGTTGGCCAGCAGCACCAGCCGGGCCAGGGTCAGGCCCTGGGCAAAGCGGCTGAACTTGCTTTTCTCTTTCGAGCCCAGCAGTTCGTACATAGCCGTCCAGCGCCGGGTTTCCACCTTCTGCGCCGCCAGCTCCCAGGCCAGCTCGGCGTGCTTTTCGCGCTTGGCCTGGTCGTCGGCCAGCTCTTTGCGCAGGGTCGTGAGCTGGTCCCGCAGAGTCAGGTACTGCTGCTGCGATTCATTAAAGGCTGCCTTCACCGTTTCGGCAGGCTCGGCCGTCAGGGCCAGCTGCCGGGTTTTCAGCAGCTCGTCGTCGCACCACTGCCGGTGGGCCAGGGCCTGCGCTACCGAGCCCTGCAGCTCGGCCTGGAGCCGGCGCAGGGCGGGGCGCTCGGCTTCGGGCAGGAGCAGGTCCAGAATATCGGACGAGGCCGAGAAGCCGGCGGCGGGCAGCTGCTGGCTGAGCTCTTCCAGCTCGTGGTCGTGGGCCATCTGCGCCAGGTCGCGGGCAGCGGCTTTCTCTTTTTCCCGCAGCGTCAGGTGGCTGACCTGCTCACTGCTGGTCCGCTCCCGCGCCTGGGCGTCCTCGTAGGCTTTGCGGGCCTCTTTTTCCTGCTGCTGCCAGTAGTCCAGCGCAACACGGGGAGAGGCGTAGCCGACGTGCGCCACGGCAATTCCCCGGGCGCAGGCTTCGCAGTCGGCTTGAGCAGCAAGGTGCTTATCGGCCAGCTTTTGGGTTTCCCCGGCCAGCTCCTGCTGCTTTTGCTCCAGGGCGTGGAGCGTGGCCAGGGCACTGGCCAGCTCCTTATCAAGCTGGTTGTAACGGTCGGATCTGCGCTGGTAGTTGGCAAAGCGGGTGCGTACGGCTGCCAGCAGCAGCTCGGGCTGGCGCCGGTCGAAGGGAATGGCGAGCTGTGCGGCCCGGGCCTCAATCTCCTGTGTTACCTGCCCGCCTTCGGCCTGAATGCGGCCCAGCTTCTCGTCGAGGTCTTTGATCTGCTGGCTGAAAAGCTTCACCTGCTCCTCGGCGCTGGCTGCTTCTTTCCGGGCCTGGGTCAGCTCTTTGGCGTGCTTTTCCTTCCGTACCGGAGCATCGTTAAGGTCGCGGACCAAAAGAGTAGCCCCGCGCAGCGCGGCCCGCAGATCGAGCTGCTGCATGGCCGGGTCGGGCTCGGCCGCGCGCGGAAACGCCTCGAGCAGGGTGAGCAGCTTGTCGTTGTCCTGCTGCTGCTCAGCCAGGGAATTCAGCTGCTGACTTCCCTGCTCTACCAGCTTCTCCAGGGCCTGAATAGCTTCGGCGGAGGTGTCGACGCGCACGCCGGCCATCAGCACAGGATGCTCGTGCGCGCCGCAAAGCGGGCAGGCATGGCCGGGCTTCAGATTCGTGGCGTGCTGGGCAAACAGCTTTTTGCCCAGCAGCTGCTCGAAGTGGCGGCCGTGGTCGGTGCGCACTATTTCCAGCTGCTGCTGAAGCTGGGACCTGCGGTACAGGGCCGCCACCTGCAGGCCGGCGTGCTGCTGCTGCCAGTGCGCAACTTCCTCAGCCAGACCACTGAGCGCCTCCTGGGCCAGCTCGGCATTGTTCAGGAAGTTCTGGGCCGCGAGGCCGGCCGCCTGCAGCTTGGTCAGCTCCCCGGCTTTCTCCTGCCGCCGCTCTTCCAAGTCGATGCGGGCTTTTTCCCGCTTGTCGATAAGCGCCTTCAGCTCAGCTTCCTCCTCTTTAAGGCGGGCGTCGGCTGCATTTTCACTTAGCCACCCGGACAGCTGGGCCAGCTCGGCGCGGTTGGTGGCGGTCTGGGCTTCATAGGCCCGGTATTCCTTGACGGCCTGCGCGTAAGTCAGCTGGCCGTGCTCGGCATCGGCTTTGGCCTGGAGGGCGGCCGTGGTCAGGGTTTCGAGGCGGGGAACCTGGGCCAGGGCTTCGTCGAGGCGGGGCTTTTCGCGGCTTAGGTTCTGCTCGGTAGCTTCCCAGGCGGCCTTGGCGTCGGCCACGGCTTGGCGGGCCTGCTCGTGCCGGACCTGGGCCGTGCGCAGGTCTTCGGCCAGCTGCTGCCGGTCGGCTTCGGCGCTGCGGGCCTCATGGACGGCGGCATTGGCTTTCACCCAGCGCTTCTCAAACGGTTCGGCCCGCTCGTGGGCGGCGAGGCGGTCGAGGTCGGGCTGACGGGCGGCCAGGGCAACTTTCGCCTGCTCCAAAGCCGAGGCCGCTGCCGTCGCCTTGCCTTCCAGCTCGGCCAGCTTCTGGTGCCACTCGTGCTGACGTCGCAGGGTTTCGGCCTGGATGCTGGCTTTTTCAACCGATTCGGTCAGCTCCCCGGCTTCGGTGGTTTTCAACTCCAGCACCTCGGGCGTCAGCCACTGCACGGCCCCGATGCGGGCGGTCAGCTCTTTCTCCTTCTGGTCCTCGGCCCGGGCGCGGTCGTGGGCCTGCCCCGACAGCATGGTGTAGATTTCGATGCCGGTGATGCGCTCCAGCAGCTTTTCCCGCTCGTCGTCCTTGGCTTTCAGGAACTCGTCGAAGCTGCCCTGGGCCAGCAGCACCGAGCGGGTGAACTGCGTGTACTTCATGCCCGTCAGCTCCTCGTTGCGGGCAATGCTTTTCTCTGATTTCTGAGTCAGCAGCTTGCCGTCGGGCCAGGAGCAGACTTCCATGTAGGCATCCTGCAGGGCGCCGCCAATCTGCTTGCGGGCCCGCTTGATGCTCCACCGGCTCAGAAAGCGGCCGGCAGCCACTTCGTACACCACCTCCGCCCAGCCTTCCGTTGCGCCGTGGCTGATGAGCGACCGGCCATTGCCTTGCCGGGGCGTGCGTCCGTACAGCGCCAGGGTAATGGCGTCGAGCAGGGTGGTTTTGCCGGCGCCGGTAGGGCCGGTAATGGCAAAGAGCCCGCAGTTTTCCAGGGGCGCTGCCTCAAAGTCGAGCCGGTGAGGCTGCTTGCCCCGCAGGGAGTTGATGTTGTGGCAGGCAATGGAAATAATCTTCATAGAGAACAGGCGGGCCGAAGCCGGGAAAAAAGGCTTGGTCTACTGGGTGGCCAGCAATTCGTCGAACGTGCGCAAAAGCTGTTCCCGGGCGGCGGGCTCCAGCGCCTGGGCATCAAGCAGCTGCTCGAACACCAGCTGGGGCGAAAGCTCATCGAGGTGAGGGCCGGCGGGCGCTTCGGGCGTGGCGGCAGCGGCTTCTTCCACCTGCTCGCGCAGGGGGCGGGGGCCGGCTACCACCCGCACCTGCCCGCTGGTGTTCTGCCAGGCTTCCCGCACCCGGTCCTGCACTTCCGACCAGGGCAAACCCGGCAGCACCGCCACCTCGGCCCAGGCTTCGTGCTGAAAGCCGGTGTTGTCGTAGGTGCTCAGCTGTTCAAGCACCGACTCCAGGGAACCGCGGAACCGCACCAGGCGCCGCTCGCAGGGCACGGTCAGGGCCTGTACCTCGGGGCAGCCCGGGCCGTCGAAGGTGAGCAGCATAACCTGCTGGGGGTGGTCGGTTTCGGAAAACGACAGCGGAATAGGGGAGCCGGAGTAGCGGATATGGGGCCGCTGCCCTACTACCTGAGGGCGGTGCAGGTGGCCCAGGGCCACATAGTCGAAGCAGGCCGGGAAAGCGTCGGCGGTAATCTGGCCCAGCGCGCCGATGCTGAGGGGCCGCTCGGTGGAGGCGTCGTTGTCGCCGCAGCCGGCGGCAAACAGGTGGCCGGTGGCCAGCACCGGCACACCCACCTCCCGGTAGTGGCCCAGCAGGTCGGCCAGGCGCTGGTAGTGGGCGGCAATGCCGTTGCGGAGCCGGGCCTCCCGCTCCTCGGTTGATTCGCCGGATATGAGGTGGCGCACGTCGGCATCGCGCAGAAAGGGCACCGCGGCCACGACGAGCCTGGGCTCAGCGGCATCGGAGGGAAGGGTCAGGCACTGATCTTCAAAGCGGCCGGGCACCCCGCCCACCACGTGCACGCGCAGCTCCCGGAGCAGGGTTGCCGAGGCGTTCAGCGTATCGGCCGAGTCGTGGTTGCCGCCCACGATGACCACGTCGTGGCAGGTGGCGGAGGCGCGCAGGCGGGCCAGGAACTGGTAATACAGCTTGCGGGCGGCCGCGGGCGGGTTGCCCGTGTCGAATACGTCGCCGGCCACGACAAGCACGTCAACAAACTCCGCCTCAATGGTTTCGAGCAGCCAGTCGAGAAAGCAGCGGTGCTCGTCGAGCCGGTCGTAGCCATGCTGGAAGCGTTGGCCCAGGTGCCAGTCGGCCGTGTGTAAAACGCGCATGGGAGAGTTTAGAGTAAGCCGGAATCAACTTCTAAGCTAAGGCTTTTAGCTTCGGCCAACAAAAATAAGCCGTTTTAGCCAGCTCCTGCTAACTAAAACGGCTTATAAAATGGTTCGGCCGGGCCGTAATGCTAGTGCACCGCCTGCTTCTGAAACTCGGTGATGGCGTCGCTCAGATCGTAGATTTCAACTCCGGGCAGGACAGCTTCGAGGATGCTGCTGCCGGCCGCCGAGCGGTAGCCGCCGGCGCAGTGCACCAGAATGGGCTTGTCAGTGGGCACTTCCCCGGCCCGCTCCCGCAGCTCGGGCAGCGGAATCACCAGGGCATTGGCAAAGACGGGCTGCTTGGCTTCGGTGTAGTTCCGGATATCAACGATGGTGAAGTCCTCGGGCCGGTCCCGCACGTGCTCCACATCGGCCACGGGGCTGGTTGCCTTCAGCTCCCGCGGGGTCAGCAGGGCGCCTTTGATGTTCAGCTCGTAGCCGATTTTGGCGGCTTTGCGAATAACGGTATCGAGGGCAATCTGGGTGTCGGCAATCAGGTAGAAAGCTTCCCGGGGACCGATAACCGAGCCGAGCCAGGTTTCAAACTTGCCCCCGTCCTGCAGGTTGATGGCGCCGGGCAGGTGACCCTGCTTGAACTCGGCCTGGGGCCGGGTATCGATAACGGGAATTTCGGCGGCCAGCAGGGCGTCGGGCTGCAGGCGGGGCACCGACCGGATGCTGTCCTCGAACGGCTGGGCGCCCATCTTGTTGAGCTGCACATCGTGGCCGAAGTACTTGGGCACGAAGGGCTGGTCTTCGAGCAGCACCCGGATAAACTCCGCCTCGCTCATGGGCTGGAGGGCGTAGTTGGTTTTCACCTCCTTGCCGATGGTGCTGTCGAGGTCGATGCTGGTGGTTTTGCCGCACAGGGACCCGGGGCCGTGGGCCGGGTACACCCGGGTGGTTGGCGGCAGCGACATCAGCTTGTTGCGGGTGCTGTGGTAGAGCTGGGCGGCCAGCTCCTCGCGCCGGTGCCCGCCCACCATTTCTTCCTCGCGCAGGTCGGGGCGGCCGACGTCGCCCACGAACAGCGTGTCGCCGGTGAAGACGGCCCGGGTCTGGGCCGCGTCGTCGAGGAGCAGGATGGAAATGCTGTCGGGCGAGTGGCCCGGGGTGTTAAGGGCGTGCAGCTCGATGTTGCCGAGCGTGATGCGGTTGCCGTCGTCGAAGGGCTGGTGCGGGTACAGTGCCTTTACCAGGCGGCTGCAGTAGATGGTGGCCCCGGTTTCGCGGGCTATTTCGAGGTGGGACGAAACGAAGTCGGCGTGGGGGTGAGTCTCGATGATGGCGATGATATCCGCCTCGTGCTCATCGGCAAAGTCATAGTAGGGTTGAGGGTCGCGGCCCGGATCAATCAAAACGATTTCCTCGTTGCTGCGGATAGCATAGCTGGCGTGGGAAAGGCCCTTATCGTAGAACTGCTGGATCTGAAAGGGCTGACTAGGGAGGGGACTCATGGTGGTAGGTTGTAGTGGAGCCCGGGCCGGCGCACCGGTAGGGCGTAGGTCAAATATAGAAAACCACTCCGGAAAGACGGAGTTAGACCGGATAAAAGTATGCGAACAAACCAAGGACGGTCGGGCCTAGCTGAACCTTTCTTTCCGGGGAACGGGCGGTGTTCGATTGATGGGGAAATACGGCTTTTGCAACCCAGATGCCGGGCTTTCATGGTGGCTCGTCCTGACCGGTAAACCGGCGGGCGACTTCTAAGTTCAGTGGCCGGTACTGCGGCGGTGCGATGCCCCGGTGCTTCGTGAAGTTCTCCTGCGTCAGAGAATAGATATTTTCGGGTCGATAAGTATATTCCAGGCATGCATAAGCAAATTACTCTCCTGCTGGTGGTCCTGCTAGGTTCCACCCTAACGCAGGCTCAGGTCCCGTGGGCTCCCGTAACCACACCACCCTGGACCGCCTTCCCGAATCAGCTCCGCACGGTAAGCAACCTGCAGCTGCCCGCTGCGGGCGTCGTGTGGGGCCAGATGTTCGAGTCTCAAAGCGCGGGAAATTTTCAGAACTACGTGTTTACGACCCTTAATGAGGGGCAAACCTGGCAAACTGAGTATCTGGGCGGAGGCAACGCGGACCCGGCCGGTAGCGGTACCATCATAACGGATGTCTGGGCGCTGGACGGCAGCCGGGCCTGGGCGCTGCTTCAAAATGCCCAGACGCGGCAGAGTCGGCTGGTGCGCACCACCACTGGCATTGCGGGCTTCGTCCCGGGCTCTGCACCCACGGCTACCTTTATGCGCTTTGTCCGCTTTTTCGATGCCGTTACCGGTGTGCTGATTCGTTGGGACCCCAACATGTCGGACAAGCAGGTGTACCGCACCACTGATGGCGGTGCCACCTGGCAGGGCCCGCAGACGCTGCCGGTGCCTAACACAGATCAGGTGCTAAACTGCGTCCGCTTGGACGACCACCTGTGGCTTGGTACGCGGCTTGGGTGGGTGCTGCACTCGGCCGACCGCGGCCTGACCTGGTCGGCGGCGGCAGTAGGGGCAAGCAGCCCGCCACAACTGCTCAGCTTTCGGAATGACCGAAATGGAGTGATTCTGACGAGTTCGGGGCAGGTACTGCGCACTGCCGACGGCGGCACTACCTGGGCTCCGGTTACAACCTCCGGGCCAATCCATCGGGCTGATCTGACTGCTGTGCCTGGGTCGACGGGCTCGTATATATCAGTGGGGCAGCCCGGTGGCAACGACCAGATTGGCTCCAGCATCTCGACCGACGATGGCACGACATGGCGGCCACTGGAAACTAGCACGGCGCATTCCCAGCTTGCCATAACCGCCACGGGTCGGGCCTGGACGGCGTCGCCCGCCCGCGGCTTGCTGAACCGGTTCACCGGCGCGGCGCTGGGGAGCAAACAGGCCCAAAGCCAACCGCTGCTCGGTTTGTATCCCAACCCCGCCAGTGATGTTGTCTGGCTGCCTGCTTCGGCCCAGCTTCGAGAAGTGGCCTTCTACGACGCAACGGGTCGGCTGCGGCAGCGCGTGTGGCTGCGGCCAGGAATGGACAAGCTCGACGTACAGGCGCTGTCGCCGGGCCTATACCAGGTGGTAGCTCTTGAGCCAGACGGGCGCCAGTTCCATGGCCGATTGGTGTTGCGCCAACCATAGTCTTGCGGATGGGTTCCGGTGTGCCCAGAAATCAGCTTGGGGCAAAGCCACTTCTTTCTGGCTGCTTGCTTAACAAACGCCGGCAACCAAGGGACTCATGGAACCGACAGTTCCGGCTGCTTGACCAGATAAAACGGTAGCGGAAGTTACTTTCGATAAAGCCACGCCTTTAAGCAAAAATTGAAAAACAGGGCTGGTCTGCTTGCAAAAGTTGCCAGCGCCATGCGGCAGGGAGAGTAAGATTGACAAAAGAGCAGGCCGGTGTGCAACCCTGGTTGCTAGTCGGGCTCTTTTGGAGCAGGAATGCCGATTATCGTCTATATTCGGGCCCCCCGAAGCGCTTTTTCGGGATGCCTCGGCTTCATCTTTCGTTCTACCCCTTACCGCTTCTATGGCAAACATCTTCGCCAAAAAACCGCTGGCCCAACTGCTGGGCGAAGCAAACTCCTCTGGCCACGGCACGCTGAAACGCACGCTGGGCGCTCTGAACCTGATGGCGCTGGGTATTGGTGCTATCATTGGCGCCGGCCTGTTTGTGCGCACGGCTGCTGCGGCTGCCCAAACCTCGGGTCCGGGCGTGACGCTGGCCTTCGTCGTGGCCGCTATCGGCTGCGCCTTCGCGGGCCTGTGCTACGCCGAGTTTGCCGCCATGATTCCCATTGCCGGCTCGGCCTACACCTATGCCTACACCACCATGGGCGAGTTCGTGGCCTGGGTTATCGGCTGGGCGCTCATTATGGAGTACGCCCTGGGCGCCGCCACGGTGGCCATTGCCTGGAGCGAATACCTGAACAAGCTCCTGGAAGTCTTTGGCACCAGCATACCCTATAGTCTGAGCCACTCGCCCTTCGAAAGCTCGGTGGTGGACGGCATCACCCAGCAGGGCTTCATCAACCTGCCGGCCCTGCTGATTATCGTAGTGCTTTCCCTGCTGCTGATCAAGGGCACGCAGGAGTCCGCCATCTTCAACGCCGTTATCGTGGTGGTGAAAGTCGCCATCGTGTTGATTTTCATTGCGGTAGGCTGGCAGTTTATCAACCACGCCAACCACACGCCCTACCTGATTCCCGACAACGCCGAGCCCGTCAAGAACGCGGCTGGCGCCATCGTGCGGGAGTACACCGGCTGGAACAAGCACGGCTGGGGCGGCATTCTGGGCGGCGCGGGCATCGTATTCTTTGCCTTTATCGGCTTCGACGCCGTGAGCACCGCCGCGCAGGAAGCCAAGAACCCCAAGCGCGACATGCCCATCGGTATCCTCGGCTCCCTGGCCATCTGTACGGTTCTTTACATCCTGTTCGGCCACGTGCTGACGGGCGTTGCCAACTGGCGCGAGTTTGCTGACCCGGCCCTGGGCGGTGAGGCATCCGTGACATATGCAATTGCGGCGCACATGCCGGGCTACGAGTGGCTGGCTACGGCCGTTACGGTGGCTATCCTGGCTGGTTTCTCCTCGGTTATTCTGGTGATGCTGATGGGCCAGAGCCGGGTGTTCTTCTCGATGGCCAACGACGGGCTGATGCCCAAGGCTTTCTCCGAGCTGCACCCCAAGTTCCGCACGCCCTACAAGTCAAACCTGGCCCTGCTGGTGTTCGTGGGCTTGTTCGCGGCCTTCGTACCCGGCTCCCTGGCCGGCGACCTGACTTCCTTCGGCACGCTGCTGGCCTTCGTGCTGGTATCGGCCGGGGTGTGGATTATGCGCAAGTCGGATCCCGCCCAGCACCGTCCGTTCCGGGCCCCGCTCTCGTCGCCCTCGTTTCCCTTCGTGCCGCTGATGGGCATGCTGGTGTGCACGGCCATGATTGTAGGCCTGGACGCCGATACGCTGAAGCTGGCCGTTATTTGGATGCTGCTTGGGTTCGTCGTCTACTTCGTTTACGGCAAGCGCAACTCCAAGCTGCAGCAGGGCATCGTCGTGATTCCCACCGAAATGGAAGAGCAGGCCTTTATCGAGCCCGATAAAGACAACCTGTAAACTCCTTATTCTTTGAAAACGGCCCCGCTGAGCTTTTCAGCGGGGCCGTTTTGCTTTTAAGCGGAGCGCAGACGGGGCAGGGCCGGCTGCGCTATTTGGTTACTTCCTTCACCTCACTTTTCAGTTTGATGACCCGGTCGCCATTGTCCTGCACGATGACGAAGGCAGGGTTGTCGGCCGTGCCGTTGCGGGTGATGTCGTGCCCCTTGAGCTTGCGGGTAACGGACTCCTTGTGCGTTTCCTCAATCTTGCCGGTGGCCGTGCCAGTGCCGTACTTCCAGGATACTTTGGTGCCTTTGCGCATAGCGGTGAAGAGAAATTAAAACAGGATATTATTTATAACTGTGGTGCTTTCGAAAAAGTTGGCTCCGCACGCCGGGTTCGGCAGTTTGCCAACCCGATTCTTTGAATACCTTTGAAAACGCCCACCGCTCCAACTTGACTCCCGGAGCCGGTCGGCCTTTCCTTAAATTGTCTTCTTCCTGATGCTCTTTTCTCTTCGCCGGCTGGGCCTCGGGGCGCTGCTGCTCGGCAGTGCCGCCGCCTATGCCCAGCCCAGCACCTTTCCGCGCAACGGCGTCTATGACCAGCGCCCGGGCGTGTTTGCCTTCACCCACGCCACTATCTTCACCGACTACAAAACCCGGCTTACCGACGCCACCCTGCTCATCCGGGACGGGCGGGTAGAGGCCGTGGGCACTGGCATTAAGATTCCGGCCGGGGCCGTGGTGCAGGACCTGAAGGGCAAGTTCATTTACCCCGGCTTCGTAGACCTGTACACCAGCTACGGCCTGCCCGTGCAGCCGCCCGCCGCCCGACAGGGCCGCCGCAGCGGGCCGCAGTTTGAAAGCCAGAAAACCGGTGCTTACAGCTGGAACCAGGCCGTGCACCCCGAGGTAAATGCCGCCGAGGTGTTTCGCCTCAACGACGAGCAGGCCGCGGCCTACCGTAAGCTGGGCTTCGGGGCGGTGCTCACCCACCAGCCCGACGGTATTGCCCGCGGCACGGCCGCCCTGGTGACGCTCAACACCCAGCGCCGGGAAAACGAGGTGGTGCTGCTCGACCGCGCCGCCGCCGCTTTTTCCTTTGACAAAGGCACCAGCACCCAGGACTATCCCAGCTCGCTGATGGGCAGCATCTCCCTGCTGCGCCAGACGTTTCTGGATGCCGATTGGAACCAGCGAAACCCCTCCCGGGAGCAGAATCTGTCGTTGCGGGCGTTTAGCCAGCAGCGCAGCCTGCCCCAGATCTTCGAGGTGCGCGACAAGCTCTCCGCGCTGCGCGCCGACCGGGTGGGCGACGAGTTCGGGGTGCAGTACATCCTGAAAGGCCGGGGCGACGAGTACCAGCGCCTGCCCGACATCCAAGCCACCAAGGCCCCGCTGATTCTGAGCCTGAACTTCCCCGACGCCTACAACGTGGACGACGTATACGACGCCTCCCGCCTGCGGCTGGAAGAGCTGAAGCACTGGGAGATGGCGCCGGCCAACGCCGCCATGCTGGCCAGGGCCGGCGTGCCCTTCGCCATCAGCGCCGCCGACCTTAAAGACAAAAAGAAATTCCTGCCCAACCTGCGCAAAGCCATTGCCCACGGTCTGTCGGAAGAAGCGGCGCTGCAGGCTTTGACTGCCACGCCCGCCCTGCTACTGAAGGTTCAGAACCAGGTTGGCGGGCTGAAGCCCGGCATGCAGGCCAACTTCCTGGTGTGCTCCACCCGCCTGTTTGCCGACGACAATGTGCTGCTCGACAACTGGGTGCAGGGCGAGCGGTACCAGCTCAGCGAGCTGCCCACCGACTACCGGGGCGTGTACACGCTGAAAATCGGGGCCCAGCCCGAGATGCGCATGATGGTGGCCGGCAACGCCGCCGCCCCCGAGCTGCGTCTGGCCTTAGCCCCCGGCGACACCGTGCGCGGCTCCATGACGGTGAATGGCGAGCTGGCAACCATCGTGTACAACCCAAAGGATAAGGTGCCCGCCGCCGGCCGCAAGCCGCAAGCTCCGGCTGCTACGCCTACACCCAATAACGGACAACTAACAACCAACAACCAACAATCCGGCTCCATCCGCCTCACCGGCTACTACACCGCCGAGGGCCGGGTATTTCAGGGCGACGGAATGCTGCCCGACGCGAGCACCGTAAAGTGGCGGGCTGTACGGCAGGAGCAGGCCAGCCTGGCCGCCAAGCGCGACTCGGTGAAAACGCCTGCACCGGTGCAGCTGGGCCAGGTACTGTACCCGTTTGCGGCCTACGGCCGCCCGGCGGTGCCGGCTCAGCAGACGGTACTCATCAAGAATGCCACGGTGTGGACCTCGGAGGCGGCCGGTAAGCTTGAAAACACCGATGTGCTGCTCCAGAACGGCAAAATCGCCAAAATCGGCCGCAACCTGAGCTTGCCCTCCGGGGCCCGCTCCATCGATGGTACCGGCAAGCACCTCACGCCCGGCATCATCGACGAGCACTCCCACATCGCCATTTCCGAGGGTGTCAACGAAGGTACCCAGGCCGTGACGTCCGAAGTGCGGGTGAGCGACGTGGTGGACCCCGAGGACGTGGACATCTACCGCGACCTGGCCGGGGGCGTAGTGGCCGCGCAGCTGCTGCACGGCTCGGCCAACCCCATCGGCGGGCAGTCGGCGCTGATCAAGCTGCGCTGGGGCATGAGCGCCGAGCAGATGAAAATCCAGGGCGCTCCGGGCTTTATCAAGTTTGCCCTGGGCGAAAATGTAAAGCAAAGCAACTGGGGTGAGCTGAACGTGCTGCGCTTTCCGCAGACGCGGATGGGCGTGGAGCAGGTGTTCGTGGATGCCTTCACCCGGGCCCGCGAGTACGAGCAGCAGTGGAAAGCCTGGAACAAGCTCAGCAAGGGCAAGCAAAAGAAAGGGGAGGCCCCGCGCCGGGACCTGGAGCTGGAGGCCCTGGTGGAAATCCTGAACAACCAGCGCTTTATCACCTGCCACAGCTACGTGCAAAGCGAAATCAACATGTTGCTGAACGTGGCCGACAAGATGGGCTTCAAGGTGAATACCTTCACGCACATTCTGGAAGGCTACAAGGTGGCCGACCGGATGAAGGCCCACGGCGCCAATGCCAGCACGTTCTCCGACTGGTGGGCCTACAAAAACGAGGTGCGCGACGCCATTCCTTACAACGCCGCCATCATGCACGACGCCGGCCTGAACGTGGCCATCAACTCCGACGACGCCGAGATGAGCCGCCGCCTCAACCAGGAAGCCGCCAAAACGGTGAAGTACGGCGGGCTGTCGGAAGAGGAAGCCCTCAAGCTGGTCACCATTAACCCGGCCCGGATGCTTCACCTCGACAAGAACATGGGCAGCATCAAGGAAGGCAAGGACGCCGACGTGGTTTTGTGGTCTGACAACCCGCTGAGCGTGTACGCCCACGCCGAGCGCACCTTCGTGGACGGCCGCCTGCTGTTCGACATCGAAACCGACCGGCAGCTGCGCCTTGCCATCCGCCAGGAGCAGCTCCGCCTTGTGCAGAAAATGCTCGACGCCAAGAAAGGCGGCGCCCCCACCCAGAACCCCACCGCCAAGCCCACCGGCCACTTCCACTGCGACACGGTAGGCGAGGAAAAGGATCTGGATAAGTAGGGTATTTCAAGCTGTTAGCTCTATTACTGTTCTAGCAGCCTGAGCTTGCGAAGAACCTTCTTATATCAGAACGACAAGTCTGACAACGACTCGCTTAAACCTGATAAGGGCCTTTGGCAAGTTCAGGCCGACAACCTCATCGAAAGATGACCTAAAAGACAAAACGCATGCGTTCCGCATCTTCCTCTTTCCTTCAGAAGCTGAAAGCTACAAGCCAACAGATGTTAGCTATCAGCTTCATAGCAGCTATCAGCCTGTTAACCGCCACGCCGGCCCTGGCCCAGGTTCCCAAGCCGGCCCCGGCCCAGAGCAAGCCGATCCTGCTCCTGGGTGGTACCCTGCACGTGGGCAACGGCACCGTCATTTCCGACGCGGCCGTGGCCTTCGACAAGGGCCGCATCACCTATGCCGGTGCCCAGAGCGGGTTCAGCCAGGATAGGGGCGCCTACGAGGTGGTGGACGTGAAAGGCCAGGAAATCTACCCCGGCCTGATCTTGCCCAATACCACCATCGGCCTCACGGAGGTAGACGCCATCCGGGCCACCGTGGACGAAGCCGAAGTAGGCACGCTCAACCCGAACGTCCGCTCCCTGATTGCCTATAACACAGACTCCGATATCATTCCTACCGTGCGTACCAACGGCGTGCTGCTGGCCCAGGTCACGCCCCGGGGCGGCATGCTCTCGGGCCAGAGCAGCGTAGTGCAGCTCGACGCCTGGAACTGGCAGGACGCCGTGGTCCGTGCCGACGAAGGCCTGCACCTCAACTGGCCGGCCATGGTTCTGCGCCTGAACCCGGCCGAGGATGCTTCGGTAACCGAGAAGCGGGAGCTGGCCCGCCAGGCCCAGCTGCGCGACCTGGAGCAGCTGCTTGGTGAGGCCGCCGCCTACCGTGCCCAGCCCGCCGGGCGCCGCGAAAACCTACGCCTGTCTTCCCTGGGCGGGCTGTTCGACGGCTCCAAGACCCTGTTTGTACATGTCGACTACGGCAAGGAAATCGTGGAGAGCGTGCGGTTTGCTAAGCGCCTGGGCGTGAAGAATGTTGCCGTGGTGGGTGCGCGCGACGCCTGGATGATGCTCGACTTTCTGAAGCAGAACGACATTGCTGTGGTGGTGTCGCGCATTCACGCCCTGCCCCGCCGCCCTGAAGACGACTACGACCTGCCCTACAAGCTGCCCTTCCTGCTCCAGCAGGCCGGCGTGCGGTTCTGCCTTGACTACCAGGGCGACCAGGAAGTACCCGGCTCCCGCAACCTGGCCTTTATTGCCGGCACCGCCGCCGGGCATGGCCTCACCAAAGAGCAGGCCCTGACGGCCGTCACGCTCACGCCCGCCCGCATCCTGGGGCTCGACAAAGATTACGGCTCCCTCGAAACCGGCAAGAGCGCCACGCTGGTCGTGAGCAGCGGCGACCTGCTCGACATGCGTACCAACAACGTCACCCACGCCTACATCGACGGCCGCGCCTTTAGTCGGGAAAACAAGCAAACCTACCTGCGCGACAAGTTCCGGAGCCGGTACGACCTGAAGTAGGAGGGCACCAATAAGCAGCAGGATTTTTCCCTCCCCCGAAAGATTTCTATCTTAGAGGGTGCAAAAGTCTCTACTGCTTGCGTTTCTGCTTTTTATCACCGCCTTGCCCTCGGTCCGGGCCCAGGGCCCGAGTGCCCGGGCCGACAGCCTGCAGCGCCTGCTACGGGTAACGGGGCAGGATACCAACCGGGTGCTGCTGCTGATTCAGCTGGCCTGGGACCGGACTGACGACAACCCGCTGGCCGCGGTCCGCTACGGCGAGCAAAGCCTGACCCTGGCCCGGCAGCTCGGGTTCCGGCAGGGGGAGTGCAAGTCGCTGCTGATGCTGGGCTGGGCGTTTATGCGCACGGGCAACTACCCCACGGCCTTGCAGACCCAACTCCAGGCCCGCCGGCTGGCCGAGAAGATTTCCTACCCGGACGGCATCATCCATGCCGATAACGCCATCGGCTATGCCTACTCCGAGCAGGGCAACTACCGGATGGGGCTGCGCTACTACTTTCGGGCTAAAAAGCTGGCAGAGGACCGGCAGAACTATATTCTGCTGACGCCCATCCTGGGCAACATCGGCAACGCCTACCTGCAGGCCGGCAAGCTCGACTCCGCCTTGCTCTATACCAGGCAGGGTTACGACTACGACCTGCGCTACCACGACCGGCACAGCGAAATCGGCGACTTATCGTTGCTCGGCGACGTTGAGGCCCGGCGGGGCAACCACGCAGCGGCGGATGAGTACTACCGCCGCTCGATTGCCCGGGCCCAGGGAATGCCGGTTTCCTACGCCCTTTGCCGCTCGTATCTGGGCCTGGCCCAACTGGCCCGTACCCGGCAGGAGCCCGAGCTGGCTTTGGCTTACGGCCGGCAGGCGCTGGAAGCCAGCCGCCGCGGGCGCTACGCCAAAGGCGTGTTTGAAGCCAGCGGCTACCTGGCCGAAATTCACGCCGCCCGTGGCAACAGCGACGAGGCCTACCGGTTTCTGGCCGTGGCCGCCGCCACCCGCGACAGTCTGTTCAGTCAAACCAAAGTGGCCCAGGTTCAGGCCCTGAGTTTCAGTGAGCAGCTGCGGCAGCAGGAGCTGGCCGAAGAAGGCGCCCTGGCCGCGGCCGAGCGCCGGCAGAACATTCTGCTGGCGGCCCTGGTGCTGGCTACGCTGCTGGGCGGGCTGACGTACCTGCTGCTCAGTCGCCGCCATCTGCGTCGGGAAGTGGAGTTTGCCCAGCAGCTGCAACAGCTGCAGCAGCAGCGGGCCGCTGCCGTGCTCGAAGCAGAGTCGGCGGAGCGGCGCCGGATCGGGCTGGACCTGCACGATGGGGTAGGGCAGCTGCTGTCGGCCGCCAAGATGCAGATCGGGGCCCTGCGCGAGGAGCTTGGCAACCTGAGTACGCCCGAGCAGGACCACCGCTTCCGCGAGACGATGGACATCGTGGATGAGTCGGTGCGGGAGGTACGCAGCATCTCGCACAACCTGATGCCCAATGCCCTGATCAAGCGCGGACTGGTGCGGGCCGTGCAGGAGTTTCTGGACAAGATTCGCCAGCCCGCCCGCCTGCGCATTCACCTGGAAACAATCGGGCTGGAGCAGCGCCTGCCGGCAGCGGTAGAGGTCGTGCTGTACCGCATCATTCAGGAGCTGGTGCAGAACATCATCAAGCACGCCCGCGCCACCGAGCTTACCCTGCAGCTGATCCGCCACGAGGGCGAGGTCACGGTGCTGGTGGAAGACAACGGCGTGGGCTTTGAGGTGCAGGATGCCGAGCACCCGCCCGAGGCCGGAATCGGGCTTCGCAATATTGCCTCCCGCGTGGCTTACCTGCGCGGGCGCTTCAACGTGGACTCCCGGCCCGGGCGGGGCACCACCATTTCCGTGGAAGTGCCGATCTACCCTGAGCCCGAGACGATAAGTGCAGGTCAGTCGGCCGGCGCACACGACGGGGCCCTGTACTAAGGGCCGGGTTAGGCGGCCCGGCCCGAAAGCAATACCTTGCACGCCACGGGCATGCGTTGCTGGCCCGGCCTTCTTTCCTTCTGTCTTTTAACTGGATGCGTCGTCTGTCAGCTCTTCCGTACCGGGGTGCCGGAGCTCTGCTGCTGGGTATGCTGCTGGCGCCAGCCCCTGGCCGGGCCCAGTCAAACCCCCGCCTCGACTCCCTGGAGGCCGTGCTGCCCCGGCAGGCCGCGCCCGACTCCATCCGCCTTCAGACGCTAAATGAGCTGGTCTGGGAACACCGCAACTCCAACCCCGTCCGCTCCCTGACCCTGGCTGCGGAAGCCCTGGAGCTGGGCCGGCGCCTGAATTCCCGGAAAGGACAGGCCAAAACCTACATCCTGCGCGGCATCATCCATGCCACCAGTGGGCGCTTCACCGAGTCCATTGCCGACTTCGAGGCCTGCCGCCGGATCCGGGCCGAGCTGGGCGACTGGCAGGGCGTGGCCGGGGCCATCAACAACATCGGCGAAGCCCAGATGGGGCAGGGCCGCTACCCCGAAGCCGTGGCTACCTACGTGCGGGCCCTGCGGCTCGAAGAAAAGTACGGTACCCCCGAGCGGATTGCCGCCGACCTGGCCAACCTGGGCACAGTGAACTATCAGATGGGCCGCTACCGGGAGGCGTTGCGCTACCACCTGCGGTACCTGCGTCTGCCCGGCCGCCAGCCCGACGCCCACAACGACGCGCTGGCCTTTAACCTCGCCGGTCAGGACTTTCTCCGCCTTAATCAGCCCGATTCGGCGCTGTCGATGTTCCGGCGGGCCCTGGCCCGCAGCAAGGGGCACGCCGATCAGCGCAACGAGGCCCAGGCCCTGAGCAACCTCGGCGGCCTGTTTCAGACCCAGGGCCGACTGGTAGAAGCCACCGACAGCTACCAGCAAAGCCTGCGCCTGCAGACCCGCCTCGACGACCAGCCCGGCCGGGCCGCCAGCCTCACGGCCCTCGCCGACCTGGAACTGGCTCAAAACCGTCCGGGCCCGGCGCTAAGCCTGTATCAGCAGGCCCTGGTCGTGGCCCGGCGCATCAGGGCCCGGGAGCCGCTGCGGGCTGCGTATCAGGGGCTGGCCACTGCCTATGCCCGCCTGGGCAACTACCCCGCTGCCTACGCCCAGCAACAGCTGGCGGCCACTACCAAAGACTCGTTGCTCAGCGAAGCCAGCACCCGCCAGATTACGGAGATGCAGACCCGCTACGAAACCGAGCGGAAGGAAGCGGAAAACCGGCTTCTTCAGCAGCAGCAGCAGGTAAACCGCTTGCAGCTCAGCCAGCAGCAGCAGCTGGTGCAGCGGCGCAACTGGCAGCTGCTGGGCGGAGGGCTGGCCCTGCTGCTGCTCAGCGGCCTGGCTTATCTGCTGTATAGCCGGCAGCGCCTGCGCACGAAAGTAACCCAGGAGCAGGACCGGCAGCTGCAGGAGCGGGCCCGGGCCAAAGCTGTGCTTCAGGCCGAGGAAAACGAGCGGCGCCGGGTAGGCTCCGACCTGCACGACGGGGTCGGGCAGCTCTTGTCGGCAGCCAAGATGAACCTCTCGGCCCTGGAGCAGCGCCTGACCCTGCCGGCCGAGGACCGGCTGCTGCTCACCAATGCCCTGGACATCGTGGATGAGTCGGTGCGGGAAGTGCGCAGCATCTCGCACAACCTGATGCCCAATGCCCTGATCAAGCAGGGACTGGCTCAGGCGGTGCGCGACTTCCTGCACAAAATCAGTCCGGCCGACAGCCGCCTCCGGATTCAGGTCGAGGTATTCGGACTCGATCAGCAGCGGCTGGACGCGACCCTGGAAAACGTGCTGTTCCGGGTGATTCAGGAGCTGGTGCAGAACATTATCAAGCACGCCCGCGCCACCGAGCTTACCCTGCAGCTGATTCGCCACGAGGATATGCTCAGCGTGCTGGTGGAAGACAACGGCGTGGGCTTCAGCCCGGGCTCCACGGCCGATGACGGAGGCATTGGCCTGCAGAATGTGGAGTCGCGTATGGCGTACCTGGGCGGCCGCGCCCTGTTCGACTCCACGCCCGGCCGGGGCACCACCGTGACGCTGGAAGTGCCGCTGCGCTCCGGTCCGGAAGCCTGATCCGGGGCCGGTAGTTGCCGGCTGCGCGGGCACCGGGGCAGTCCCTGTTTCCTGGCGCTGCGTTTCTCCCGCTAGTCTGGAAACTGCATAGAACAATTCTTATTTTTCATACTCCCCCAATATACCAGTACCTTGCGGTCCTGATTAACAAGGGGCTGACGTGGTGGTCAGCCAACCCTTTTGACCGCACTCCTGCTTTGGAACCCGCTGCGGTCAAAATCTGCTCGCCATGCCCGAATCTTCCGCCGACGTCCGCATCCAGGTTTTGCTGGTCGATGACCATCAGATGGTGATTGAAGGCATTAAAACCCTGCTCAAGAACGAGGCCGACATCCGGGTGGTGGCCCAGGCCAACTCCGGCCCCGAAGCCCTGCGCCGCCTGCGCGACCATCCGCAGGTGCAAGTGGCCATCTTCGACCTGAACATGCCCCAGATGACCGGCGTGGAGCTGACCCGGGCCGTACGCGATGCGTATCCGCAGGTGCGCATCATCGCCCTGAGCATGTTTCACGACCACACCTCCATTACCGAAGTGCTGGAAGCCGGTGGAGCCGGCTACCTGCTCAAGAACACCAGCAAGCAGGAGCTGGGCGACGCCATCCGCCGGGTGGCGGCGGGCCAGACGTACTTCAGCCCCGAGGTGGGCTCTACGCTGCTGCAGAACCTGAACGTGCCCGCCAACCGGGACCGGAGCGGGGAGGACCGCCCGGTGGAGCTGACGGCCCGGGAGCGGGAGATTCTGCAGCTCATTGCCCAGGAGTATTCCAACCAGCACATTGCCGAAACGCTCTTCATCAGTGAGCGGACCGTGGAAACCCACCGCAAAAACATCCTGACCAAAACCAACTCCAAATCCGTGGTAGGCCTGATTCAGTATGCGCTGCGCCATAAGCTCATCAGCTAGGCGGTTGGGCACTAACCCATTAGGCATGCGCGTTAGTCGGGCCGCCCATGCCCGCCGGAGCTTGAAGCTGCGTGACAGGGTAGATTTCGGCTAACTTGCGCCCCCGACCATCCGTTCTGCCTGCATGCGTTATTTCCCGCGGCACCTGTTGCTGCTTTTGCTTCTGGCACTTACCGTAGGCCCGGCCTGGGCCCAGCAGACTGCTCCCGCTCCCGATCCTGGGGTCTACTATGGCATCGTGGCCCGGGGCAGTGGCCGCTCCCTCGACATCACCGGCTCATCGGCCGAGGCCGGGGCGGTGGCCGTGCAGTGGGAGTTCACGCACTCGCCCAGCCAGCAGTGGCGCTTTGTCCGCATCAATGCCGGCAGCGAGTATTACCGCATTGAGGGCCGGCACAGCGGCAAGTGCCTGACGGTAGACAAGCCCGACGAAAACGCCCCGCTCGTGCAGCGCCCCTTTACCGGTAGTCTGTACCAGCAGTGGAAGCTCGTGGCCGCCGGCCCCACCGGTACGGTGCAGCTCGTGAGCCGGGGCAACGAAAAGTGCCTGTCGCTGCTGGCCTCCGACAAAGCCAACGGTACCGCTATTGTAAACCAGCGGCCCATGAACCGCGCCACCCAGCAGTGGCGGCTTTTCCCGCTGCGCCTGAGCGTGGACCCCGCGCAGGGCGGGTTCGGGCCGGCGGAGCCCCTGACGGCCCTGAACACGCCCGGCAACGAGCTGCAGCCCGTGCTGAGCCCCGACGGCAAAACCCTGTACCTGGCCCGCACGAAATTCACCGGCAACCTGGAAGGCAACACCGACTCGGGCGACATCTGGGTGAGTACGTCCGTGGACGAGGGCGTCACCTGGGGCCCCGCCACCCGTCTCGACGCCCTGAATACCCCGCAGAACAACGGCGTAATGGCCATTACCGGCGACAAAGGCCAGCACCTGCTCGTGCGCGGCACCTATGAGCGCGACGGCACCTTCCGCGACGAGGGCGTCTCGCGCGTGGCCCGCAGCCTGGGTCGCAACGACCGGCCCGAGCGGCTGCCTATCACCAGCTACTACTCGGCCGGCACGTCCACGGGCTTTTTCCAGTCGGCCGATGAGAAGGTGCTGCTCTTGTCCCTGGACCGGGCCGATGCTTACGGGGCCAACGATTTGTACGTGAGTCTGCCCGGCGCCGGGGGCTGGAGTGAGCCCCGGAACCTGGGCGGCACGCTGAATTCCCCCGGCTTTGAGTTTGCGCCCTGGCTGGCTCCCGACGGTAAAACGCTGTACTTCTCGTCCTACGGTCACGCCGGCTACGGCTCCTCCGACATCTTCGTCAGCACCCGCCTCGACGACACCTGGATTAACTGGACCACGCCCCGCAACCTGGGGCCCACGCTCAACGGCCCCGGCTTCGATGCCTACTTCACGCTCAGCGCCGACGGCCGGCAGGCCTATTTTGCCTCGGCCCGCACGGCCAACGGTCCTGCCGACCTGTTCCGCACTGCCTCCCGCGCTCCGGTGGCCGATACGGTTAAAAAACCGGCTATCAGCCCCGAGCTGGCCCGCCGACAGCTGCTGACCGGGCAGGTAGTGGACGCCAAAACGCAAAAGGGGGTAACTGCCGTCGTGAAAGCCAACCGCCTGGGCAACGAAATGGTATTCAATGCTTCGGCCACGACGGATGCCTCCGGCTCGTTTCAGTTCACTCTTCCTCCCGGCCGCTACCGGCTGGCGGCCACCAGTGGCGGCTTTCTCACCGCTACCGACACTGTGGTAATGAGCGGCCCGGTTAACCGTACGCTGACGCTGGTGCCAGCCAGCGTAGGAGCCCGGCTGGAACTGCCTACGCTCATCTTTGCCCAGGGCAAGTTCAACCTGCTGCCTGCCTCGTATGGGGAACTGAACCGCCTGGCCCGCACCCTGACGGACAACCCGACGGTAAACATCCGCCTCGAAGGCCACACCGACAACCAGGGCGACGCCGCGCTTAACCAGAAGCTGTCCGAAGACCGGGTAGCCGAGGTGAAGCGCTACCTCGTGAGCCGGGGCGTGGCCGAAGCGCGCATCACGACGGTCGGCTTCGGCGGCTCGAAGCCCCGTTCCAGCAACGAGCGGGAGGAAACCCGCAAGCTCAACCGCCGGGTAGAGTTTACGATTGTGAAATAGGGTCTTGGTTAGTGGGGTCTTCGGATCCTGGATTTTAGGATTTAGATTTCCGGCGTTTGGTGCCTGGTATTCGAAACGGGGTAGCTCTTAGAAGCTGCGCCGGCAATTTGGGCCTTAGCCGTTGACGGCCATTCTTCCCAGGCCAACCTATTGTCCCAACACCTAGTACCTACTATCAACCTTCCAGTCCCCACGACCACAACATCCAAGCCCCCAAATGAAAGCCACGATTCTGCGTCAGTTTGAGCTGCCCCGGCTGCCTTCGGCTTCCGGAATCGAGATTGTGGGCAACACGGCCTACATCATCGGCGACGACTCACCTTTTCTGTACAGCTTCGCGGCCGACTCGCTGGCCCCCAACGCCCCGCTGAGCTTGTTTGAAACGGCTCATTTCAGCACCGGCCGCATTCCCAAGGACCGCAAGCCGGATCTGGAATGCCTCACAGCTATTTCGGCCGCCAATGGGGAAACGGGTCTGCTGGCGTGCGGTTCCGGGGCCACGGCGGCGCGGGAGCAGGGGTTCTGGATAGCCCTGCCCGCGGGCCCGGGTACGGCCACGGTGCAACCCGTGTCGCTGGAGCGGCTGTACGCGGCTTTGCGTAAGGTGCTGCCCGCCGGTATCACCCTCAACCTGGAAGCTGCCGCCACCACCCCCACGGAGCTGCTGCTTTTTCAGCGGACGGTAGGCTCGGCGGCCGGCAATATCGTCTTCCGCCTACCCTTGATACCAACGCTGGACTGCCTGCTGCATCAGCGCGACGTGCCGCCTTTTCAGCATCAGCAGTATGACTTGCCCGCTATTGAGGGCAAGCCGGCGGGATTTTCGGGAGCCTCCACCTTTCATGGCACCGTGTTCGTCACGGCTTCGGTAGAAGACACGCAGGATGCCATAGCCGATGGCGAAGTGCTGGGTAGCTTTGTCGGAGTCCTGCCGGCAGCGGGCACCATCAAGCCCACCAGCCTGCCCCTGACGCGCCTGGAGCTGCCGGACGGACGGCCCTACCGGGGCAAGGTGGAAAGCCTGACTGTCCGGCGCGCTTTGAGCGCCACCCGCTACGAGGCCCTGCTCGTAACCGACGATGATGCCGGTGGCTCCACCGCCGTTCAGATTGAGCTTGACTTAGCGTAGGCTTCAACCCAGGCTGCTTTCAGCTTCGTCGGAAGCAACCTTGCGTAGTTGTCGGGCCATGATTACGGCAGGACCCGATGCAAACTCAACCAGCATGGACCCGTTGCGGCCCCGGATGCACTTGCCTCGCTCGTCGCGCACGGCCCGGCAAACCTGGCCCACCAGCGGGGAGTTCATCAGCCGGGCCAGCCGGTCGCCGAGGTAGCGGTAGGTGGTTGCTGGGAAATCCATGTGGGTAAAACGGAAAAAGCCGGTCAGGCGGCCCGAACAAGGCTCGAAACCGTCTGACCGGCTTCTGTATTCGCCGCGCTCAGCCTAGGCCAGCACCCGGATAACGGCTTCCGAAAACCGCTCCATCTCTTCGAGCTGGGGGCTGGCCTGCAGCAGGAAAAAGTCGACGCCAACCTCCTCAAAGGCGCCGATGCGGTCCTGAATCTGGGCCGGGGTGCCGGTCAGCCCGGTGCGCAGGCCCCGATTTGAGACCGAGTAGTCGGCTAGGGACACCTGCTGCTCGAGCTGGGTGCCGGCCAGCCACTGCTGGTAGTTGCCGTAGCCCGCCGACGAGGCCTTCACGTCGGTGATGCGGTTCAGCTCCTTTTTCACTTCCTGCTCGGTTTCGCGCACGATGGTGTAGCCGGCCACGCCGAACTTCATCGGCGGCAAACCTTTCTGCTCGCGGCGGCGGCGCATGTCGGCAATGCGGGCCCCGATCTGCTCGGGCGAGTCGCCGTGCATCACGTAGCCGTCACACTGGGTTGAAATCAGGTCCTTGGCGGCTTCCGATTCCCCGCCCGCATACAGAAACGGCGCCTTGGCCGGCTTGGGCTGGAGCACGTTTTCGGTTACCTGGTAGTATTTGCCCTGGTAGCTGAAGTTGTCCTTTTTCCACACGTTGGTGACCACGTCGAGCCATTCCCTGGTGCGGGCGTACCGGTCGTCGTGCTGCTCGAAGTGCAGGCCGTACTTGGTGGCCTCGTCTTTCCACCAACTTGATACCACGTTCAGCGACAGGCGGCCGCTGCTGATCAGGTCGATGTTGGCGGCCTGCTTGGCCAGCAAAGCCGGGTTATGAAAGGTAGGGCGCACGGCCACCATGATTTCGAGCTGCTCCGTGACGGCGGCCAGGGCCGAGGCGGTGCTCCAGGCTTCCAGGGCCGGGGCTTCCTGCCCCTTGATGTCGTTCAGGTACAGCTCGGCAATAAGCGTCAGGTCGTAGCCCAGCGCCTCGCTGCGCTGGCCCAGGGTTTTGACGTAGTTCCAGTCGGCGCGCATGTTCTCGTCCTCGACGTTGCGCAGCCACCCGCCAAAGACGGGCATCCAATAGCCAAATTTCATTTTCTTGAGGTGCTGGGATTTTGATGTGGTGATGGATACACAAAGCGGTCATTCCGAGCGAAGTCGAGGAATCTCGCGTGCTGACGTTGGCATGGCAGCTTGACAGAGCAGGAGACTTCGACAAGCGGCTGCCGGATCAAGCATGACCGCCTTTTTCACAGGATTACCAATCCACGCGAGATTCCTCGGTTGCGCTCGGAATGGCGTTCTGCCAGTTAGGCGTCGGCCAGCTCGGGCTGGGCAACGGCAGAGGCCGGGGCCAGCTGGGCTTCGAGGTAGTCCACGAAGCGCGCGTAGGGGTCGAAGCCCACCACGTTCACGGCGTCGGCCACGAAGTTGGACAGGGCATTCACGTCGTAAAACAGCACCTCGCCGGTGCGGTCGTCAATCAGGTACTCGATGCCGCCCACGTCGATTTTGGCGGCGGCCACGATGCGCTCCACGGCCTCAATCACCTCGGCCGGGGGCGTGAAAGCCTCCACCTGAATGCCTTTCTTGGGCGCTTCGGTCAGGCAGAACTCCGCCGACTGCTCCTCGGGAATCTGGCAGATTTCGGCCGGGCAGAGGTTGAAGCTTTC
This sequence comes from Hymenobacter translucens, assembly GCF_020685205.1. Taxonomy (GTDB): domain Bacteria; phylum Bacteroidota; class Bacteroidia; order Cytophagales; family Hymenobacteraceae; genus Hymenobacter; species Hymenobacter translucens. The sequence goes on along the minus strand of NZ_JAJERB010000008.1, from coordinate 23,967 downwards.
CCCGCTCGTGAACACCTTCATGGCGTATAGAAACTTGTAGTCGAGCGTCTCGACGCGGTGGATGTTGCCGCCCCGGGGCGTGACGTATTCCTGGACCAAGGCGGTCTGGTCGATTCCCAGGTCGATCTGCCCGGCGTCCACGGCGGCCTGTAAACCCTCGGGCGTATCGAAGCGAATGATGCCGGCCCCGCTGCCGCCGATGTTCACCTTCACCACAATCGGGAAGCGCAGCTGGGCAGCCGCGTCGATGGTGCGCGAAGCGTGATTGACCACGAATGACTTCGGAAACTTCAGCCCCAGGGAGGCAAACAGGGAAAGCTGCCGGGCCTTGTTGGCTTCGATGGCTGTGGCGGCCGAGCCGTTGATGACGCGCACGCCCAGCCGCTCTAGGTGGGTGGTGTAGCCGGCAGTGTGGAAGATGCCCTGCCCGTGCCCGCGCAGGTAGGCCGAGGAGCTCATCCGGTTGACGACTAGCGAGTAGCGGCTCTCGGTTTCGGACGGGTCAAACAGGTGGTGGGCGGCGTCGATCCGCTCGTAGGGCAGGCTGCGGCGGTCCAGCTCGGCAAACAAAGGCTTAAACCATTCGGGGTGCTCGTAATAAATGCCAATGGGCTTCTGAACGTCAGACATACGGAGGTTGGGTTGATTGGAATAAACAGTGAAAAAGAGGCCCCCCTGCGCCAAAAATGGCGCACCAGGGCCGCAGAGGCGCTTCCGGAAACAGACAAAGCGCAACTGCGAAGCCAGCAGCCGTTGGAGCCGACAAAGCGGAGCCATAGCTGGGGCAGCAGCAAAAGCAGGAATAGGAGGGACGCCGGCAGCCTGGGGCTTACCGGCAGGGGCACCCGGCTAAAACCGGGGCGGGTAAAGGCAGGAAGCGGTTAACAACAACAACCAGCTGCCCACCGGGTCATACAGACGGCCGGAGCAGGCATAGCGGTGCGGGTCCGCTGCAAAGCAGCAGAGGCGAAAAGGAATACGCGGCGGTTGTTGGAAAAACCCACGGTACTTGTTTTTATATCGTCCGGGCTACGTTGTCCGGACCTTCGGTTGGCACCGTTCCGCAGCGTTGCGGGGGTTGCCGGCGTTTCGCAGAGCCTTTCTCTCCACGCCTCTTTATAAAAACAATCCTTCCAGGGAAAGAATTGATGGGGCAAAGATAAACCGGGCTTCCGGATAAATCAATTTCGTCCCGAAAAACAAGGGCCGCTGCCTCCTCAGGAAGCAGCGGCCCTTGTTTGACCGGGTGGCCATGCTATTTAGTTATCAGGCATTAGTTGTTCGTTGTCAGGTATTCACATCGTACTGACAACTGACAACGGACAACCAGCAACGGACAACCCATTTACTGTTGAACTACTACCTACAGCTTGCCCACGCCGGCGCCTTTCATCACCACGTCCTTCACCTCGGCTACCGGCGTCAGGGCCGCGGCGTAGGAATAGGGGGGCGTAAAGGTGCAGGTCGAAGTAGTGGGCTGACTGCCTTTGCTGGCGGAGTAGTAGTTGTCGGCCACGTCCCAGCCCCCGGCTACGGCGCTGTTCTTGGTGATGATCGGGTTTTTTACATCCTCGAAGTAGTTTTTCTCGATGCGCAGGCAGGCGCCCATCCGGCTGTTCACGCCGGTGCCGTACACGTGGCGAAAGTAGTTGTTGAACACGTGTCCGGTACCAAAGCGGTAGACCGGCACCCGCTCGTGGATGTTGGCGTAGTAGTTATGGTGGAAGGTTACTTTCCGGTCCCCGGTGTCCTTGTCGGAGTTGCCGATCAGGTGGCTTTTGTGGTGGTCGTGGAAGTAGTTCCAGGATATCGTGATGAACGCGCTTTGGCCCTTGGCATCAATCAGGCCGTCGTACAGGTCCTGATTGGGCTGGGTGGCGGGGTCCAGGTTGAAGAACTCGCAATGGTCAATCCAGATGTTGGCACTGGCGCCCTGAATTGTGATGCAGTCCCCGTCGTTGACCGCTACCTGGGCCCGCTTCTCGGAGTTGATTTCGGTGTTTGTGACCGTCGACATCGTAAACTTCAGGTTTTGCACAATGATGTTGCGGCCCCCGCTGATGTTCAGGCCCACGCCTTCCAGAAAGCCCGTAGCGCCCACTCCCAGCAACGTCTTGTTGGCTGCTACCTTTACCGAGGCGCCCTGCGAACCGCCCGAAATCGTCCGGTCAATCGTGATAATGAGAGGCTCGGCGCTTTTGGCCAGGGCCGTCAGCTCGGCCAGCGTAGTTGCCGCCACGGTACGGCCCCCGGTCCCGCCGGTGGTGCCCCCGTTCTCAGCCGCAAATCCCAGCAGGCCGGGCAGGCCCGGGGCAGCCACCGGGGCTGTCGGTTTCGTCGTCGGCTGAGCTTGGGTTGAGGCGGCCGGAGCGGAGCCGACTATGCTCTTGTTGGCGCAGGCCAGCGTGCCCAGCAGCACAAGGGAAGTCAGAAGTGAAGCGTTAATCGTCATGGGTAGGTTGGATACTTGGTTGTAAGCTGCCGGTAAGGCAGAAGCCGGATGGCGGCAAGGAGGAAGGGGCCGCAAAGAGGCTTCCCAGGCTAATATTACGCCAGCCTCCGGGTGGGCGGCCCTTTGCCGGCAGGTTTATTTATGCAAACGATGTCGGGAACGTTATCAAACTGACAGGCCGGAAACACAACGGCACCGCCAGAACCCGACGGTGCCGTTGCCGGACCAGTTTGCAACCAGATAAGCGGCTACTGCTTCACGACCTTGGCCGACAGGCGCTGCTCGGCGTCGGTGTACAGCAGCAGGTAGTTGCCATTGGCCAGGTTGCTAAGATTCACGGCCGTTTGCTGCCGGCCCGCGCCGATAACCTGCGTGGCCACTACCCGGCCCCCAAAGTCATACACGGTAAGCAAAGCAGCGGCGCTGGCCGTGGGATGCGTAAACGTAAGCTGGGAGCTGGTAGGGTTGGGGAACACGGGGAGCAGGCCGGTCGGACGCTCGGCCCGGGTACCCGTTACCACCACGGCAATGCTGTTCAGGTAGTTTTCCAGGTTGGTATAGCCGTTGAGCGCAATGGCCTGCCGGTCGGCAGCGCTGTTGGGGTTCAGGCCGTTGGCCGTTTCCCAGGCGTCGGGCATGCCGTCGTGGTCGGTGTCATCGGGCGGGGTGCCGCAGGTCAGCGTGGGCCAGGCCGTCTGCGACACGCTGTAGGGTGTGCCGTGGGGGTGGCCGCCCTGCACGTCGATAATGGCGCCGGTGCGGTTGCGCACGTCGTTGATGATGCGCTGGTCTACCGCGTCGCGGGCCGGCAATACGGCACCTACGCCGTTCAGCACCGACGTGTACGCATCGGTGGCCGACTGCGTCACGATTGGGTCAATGTTGAAGGGCATGTTGACTTTCGACTGAACCGTGTCGGCCAGGGTAGCGCCCTGCATGGCGGCTCCCAGCCAGTTGCGGCGGGTGTTGGCCGCGGAACCGTCCACGTAGTTGCCGGTCAGGTACACCTTGGCGAAGGGCAGCACCGGCGCCGACGTCTGCCGGTACGGGTTTACAATCCGGAACCGGGCGCCGCTGGACGTCGACGGGCCGTACTTGTAGTAGTTGTTGACCATGTTGTAGTTGCCGCCTTCCCCACCGTACACATTGTTGGAGCCCCAGTTATAGATGACGTTGTTGCGGAAGTCGCAGTTCTCGGAGCCGACCGCCGCGCCGTAGCGGGTGCCGTTCCAGCGCGGGGTGCGGTTAAGGCAGTGGGCAAACAGATTGTGGTGCATCGACGCCTGCTTGCCGCCCCAGATGCCCCCGAAGCCGTGGCGCTGGAAGTCGGTGTCGCCGGCCTCGAAGTGGTAGGAGTAGTTGAGCGGCTCGCTGATCAGGTTCCACTGCAGCGTCATGGAGTCGGTAGCGGCGCCATAGAAGGTGAAGGCCTCGTCGGTGCTCCAGCTCATCGTGCAGTGGTCGATGATCAGGTTCTTGTTGTCGGAGCCGCTGAGCGCGTCGTCGTTGCCGCTGCCGTCCACCATGCCCAGGTTCTGATGCCGGTCGCCGAGGCGGAAGCGCATAAAGCGGATGATGATGTTGTTGCCGCTTACGCTCACCTGCCGGTCGGCCAGGCAGATGCCCTGACCCGGAGCGGTCTGCCCCGCCAGCGTCGTGTTGGAGCGGATAGTCAGCCGGGAAGTAAGGTGAATGGTTCCGCACACCCGGAACACGATGGTGCGGTGGGTGGCCGGCTGACTTACGGCGTAGCGCAGCGTGCCCGGCGTGTTGGTATCAGCCAGGGAGGTTACTTCAAACACCGTGGTGGGGACGGCAGCTGTACCGCGCCCTCCCTTGGTGTATTTGCCGGCACCCTCGGCGCCGGGAAAGGCAATCAGGCGCTGCCCGGCGGCGGGCAGTCCGCCCAGCACCAGCAAGCCCAGCGCGAGCAGCCCGGCCCTGGAGCGGTGTTTAACAGTAGCAAGAAAGGTCATATGAAAGGGAGTTGAGTTGCAGGATGGTGGAGCGGCCGGGAACCGTGAGGTAAGAACGCGCCCGCTCGCTAAGGGTTAGTCTTTGAGGAATTTAAGGGTCGCCGTGCTTTCAGCATCGGTGAATCGTACCAGGTAGTTGCCCCGGACCAGAGCCTGCAGGTTTAGAACGGTAGAAGTGCTGCCGGCACTGGCCGGCAGGGTGGCTACTTTCCGGCCATCAAACGTGTAGAGCGTGAAAGCGGCGCCCGGCCGGGCCTGCGGGTGCGTCACGGTTGCCTGCTCCCGGGCCGGGTTGGGGAATACGCCCAGCCCCAGGCCTGACTTGCCGGTCCTGGTGCCCATTACCACGGCAGCAATGCCGTTCAGGTAGTTTTCCAGGTTGGTATAGCCGTTGGCAGCCCGGCCGGCCCGGTCGGCGGCATTGGCGGGGTTCAGGCCGTTGGCCGTCTCCCAGGCGTCGGGCATACCGTCACGGTCAGTGTCGGTGGGGGCGACGCCGCAGTTGAGGGTGGGCCAGGCTACCTGGGAGGTGCTGAAGGGCGTGCCGTGCGGATAGCCGCCCTGCACGTCGATAACCCGGCCAGTGCGGTTGCGCACATCATCAACGATGCGCTGGTCCAGCGCGTCGCGGGCGGGCAGCACGCAGCCCGCGTTCTGCAGCACCGCGTTGTAGGCGTCCTGCGCCGACTGGGTGGGCACCGACATCACGGCCAGGGGGGCGCTGAGCTTTGACTGGACGGTATCGGCCAGGGTGCCGTCGGCCATGGCGATGCCCCGCCAGTTGCGGCCTGTCACCAGTGCCGAGCCATCCACGTAGTTGCCGGTCAGGTAGATAGTGGGGTAGGGCAGGGCCGTGCTCTTGCTCGGGTTCATGATCATCGTGCGCCGGGGCACGCCGCTGGTGCTGGCGGTCTGGGTAGAAGGCCCGTACTTGTAGTAGTTGTTTACGACGTTGTAGGTGCCGCCTTCGCCGCCGTTGGTGCTGTAGGATATCCAGTTGTAGATAACGTTGTTGCGGAAGTCACACTTCTCGGCGCCCGGCACGGCCGGGGTCAGGCCCCCGCTGCCCGAGAAGCGGGGCATCCGGCCTTTGCAATGAGCAATCAGGTTGTGGTGAAACGAGCCGTTGCGCGCGCCCCACACGCCCCCGTAGCCATGCTCCTGAAAATTGGTGCCGCCGGCTTCGAAGTGGTAGGAGTAGTTGAGCGGCTCGCTGATCAGGTTCCACTGCAGCGTGAGGCTGTCGCCCTGGTAAAAGGAGAAGGCCTCGTCGGTGCTCCAGCTCATCGAGCAGTGGTCGATGATGGTTTTGCGGTTGAAGCGGCCCCCAAAGGCGTCGTCGTCGCCGCTGCCGGGCACCATTCCGGCGTTCTGGTACCGGTCGCCGAGGCGGAAGCGCAGAAAGCGCACAATAACGTTGTCGCCGTTGACGGTAACCTCGTGGTCGGCCAGGCAGATACCGTCGCCGGGGGCCGTCTGGCCGGCAATGGTGGTGTTGGCCGGGATGCGCAGGCCGGAAGTGAGCCGAATCGTGCCGCACACCCGGAACACCACCGTGCGGTGCGGGGCCGCGGTAGCCGACTGGCTGAGCGCGTAGCGCAGGGTGCCGGGCGTGTTGGTGTCGGCCAGGGAGGTTACTTCAAATACCGTGGTGGGAACGGCGGCCGTCCCGCGGCCGCCGGAAGTATACTTGCCGGCCCCCTCGGCGCCGGGGAAAGCAATCAGCTGGGCCTGGGCCAGGGAAAGCGCCGCCCCGAAAGCCAGCCCGCCGGTTAATGTCAGGCGGCGGACGGCCGACGTAATCCTATTTCTCAGAAGGGTACGGGTAATGGGCATAACTGACTTTTGGCATGAAACGAGGGGCTGCTGTTGCCAGAAGCGCAGCCAACCAGTACTTCATTGCGATACTGATGTTAGTGAATAAGTCGTGTCCAACTTGAGGGCGCCCCGGCTTTATTTCCGCAATCGATGTCGGGAACGTTGTCAGTCCGGGCTTCCCAGGTAAGTAAGCACTGAGTTTCGCACTATTTGGGGAAGCAGACCGTGGTTTTAACAATCGGTTGTGCAAACCGGAAGGGTTACCGGGAAGTCATGAAAACGGGGGGTATAGGCCAGTTTGATAAGGATGATTTATTGGAATTGTTCTATTGTTATGCCCTGGGCAGAACTTTCTTCTGCCCAGGGCTTTGGCCGCTAGTCAGGCGAATCATCGGGGTAAATACCACCATTGGCAACGTTCCCGATAACGATTGCATAAATAAACCCGCCCCGGTAGAGTGCCTGCGGGGTACAATCCTGGTAATATTAGCTTGGAATCCCACTCATAACGTTTCTTGATCTATGACTAAAAATTGTACTCCTGCCGGAACACAGCCAGCCTGGCGGCCGCTTACCCTGCTGAGCGTCCTGCTCATGCTGCTGCTGAGCATCACGGCCCGGGCCCAGACCTACGACGCGGTAGTCGCCAAGGACGGCACCGGCATGTTCACCTCGGTGCAGGCCGCCGTGAACGCCGCGCCCACCGGCCGTACCACACCCTACACCATCTTCATCAAGAATGGCAAGTACAAGGAGAAGATCAACGTGCCCAGCAACAAGCCCTTCCTGCAGTTTATCGGGGAAAGCGTGGCCAATACGATCCTGACCTTCGACGACTTCTCCGGCAAGCCCATGCCCGGGGGCGGCACCTACGGCACCGCCAACTCGGCTTCGGTGACCATCAGCGCGGCCAACTTCACGGCCCTGAACATCACCTTTGAAAATACCACCGGCGACGCGCCCCAGGCCCTGGCTCTGAACGTGACGGCCGACCGCGCCATCTTCAAGAACTGCCGCTTCCTGGGTGGGCAGGATACGGTGCTGGCCCACGGCAACGGCATGAAGCAGTACTTCAAGGACTGCTACATCGACGGCACGGTGGACTTTATCTTCGGCAGCTCCACTGCTGTATTTGAGAATTCCGTCATCTACCCCAAAACGCGCCGCGATAACAGTTCCCTGGGTTACATCACGGCGGCCAACACGCCTCAGGGGCAGCAGTACGGCTACGTGTTCCGTAACTGCATTATTCCGGACAACCACGGCTTCACCACCTACACGCTGGGCCGCCCCTGGCAGAACGACGCCGGCTCGACGGCCGCCAGCCGTAGCAACACCAAAGTCGTGTGGCTGAAAACCAAGATGGGCAGCAACATTATCCGCCCCGTGGGCTGGTCGGCCTGGGATGCCGGTACCCTGACCAGCGCCATCACCTACGCCGAGTTTCAGAGCCGCCACTTCGACGGCCGCCTCGTGAACGTCAGCCAGCGCGTGCCGTGGTCGATTCAGCTGACCCCGGCCGATACGGCGGCGTACACCCGCGCCGCCGTGCTCGGCACCTGGGACCCCTGCGCTACCGCCGGCATCTGCGGAACGACTACTCCCGACATTGCCGTGGCCAACTTCCGCGGCGTGAAGGGCGCCAGCACTACGGCCTTTACCTGGAACCTGAGTTGGGCGATCAGCCAGGTGAAGTTTGAGCTGTACCGCTCGGCCACCCGCCGCGGCACGTACACCAAGCTCAGCGAGGTTATTGCTCCCAACGACACGACTTACAACTACCAGGCTTCGGACGCCCTGCCCGCCGCCGGCGCCGCGTACTACTACTACCTCCGCACCTCCAAAGCCGGCCTGGCCACGCAAATCACCGATACGGTAGAGATTTCGCGGGTGCCCACCGTCACGACGACCGGCAGCCTGAACGGCTTCATGCAGTACTCCAACGGCCCCTCGGCTCCGAAAACCTACGTGCTGTCGGGCGTAAACCTGACCAACAACGTGACCATCACGCCCCCGGCCGGCTACGAGGTATCGGCCAACGGCGGTACCAACTGGTCTACTTCGGCTACGCCGCTGGTTATTGCCCAGGTCAACAACACCGTTCCCAACACGACCATCAGCGTGCGGCTCAACGCCAGCGCAGCCGGTAACTATGCCGGAGACATCACCCACACCAGCACCGGCGCGGCCACGACCGTGGTGGCGGTGAGCGGTACCAAGGTGAACACGCCCCAGCCGATTTCGGACCCCTTGCAGTGGTGGCCCATGACGCGCAACAACCAGGACAGCACGGCCGTGCGCGCCTCCTCGGTGGCAGCCAGCACGCCTACGTTCCGCAAGTTTCAGATTTCCAGCGGCTCAGCCGCGGCCACCATCCCGCCCTACTCCAACCGCTACGGCCAGGCCTTTGCCCCCGTGGCCGATGGCGCCTGGACCACCGCCCTGGGGGGCAACGGCGGCAACCTGAACCGCACCTACTACGAGCAGTTCACCGTCACGGCTACGGCCAACACCCGCCTGGACTCGCTGCTGCTCACTTCCTACGTGACCGGCTCGACCTCCAACACCAAGCTGGCCGTGGTCTGGTCCCGCTCGGGCTTCGCCACGGACTCGGCTGACGTGACCGGAGGCAAGGGCCCGGGCGGCATCCTGCTCAGCACGGCCAACGGCGGCTTTACCACCCCGATCTTCCTGACCTCGCAGGCCACCTACCGCCTAGCCTTCAACGGTGCCGCGGGCCTGCTGCTGACTCCGGGCCAGCGCCTGACCTTCCGCACCTACTTCAGCTGCGGCTCGACCACCGTCACCACCCGCTTTGCTACCTTGAAGAACGTCATCGTGAAGGGCGAAGCGAATATCGTCACCGGTACGCACGCGGCCAAAGCCCACGCCGCCGGTCTGCAGGTGTACCCCAACCCGGCCCAGGCGGCCGTGACGGTGCAGCACCCCAAAGCCGGCGCCGGTGACTTCATCTCGGTATACGCCTACGACGGCCGCAAGCTGGCTACGTTCCCGGCCCAGATCGGGGCGGAGCAGACGGTGCTGGAACTGAGCGGGCTGGCCAAGGGTGCCTATCTGCTGCGCTACAGCTCGGCCAAGCAAAGCGTTACCACCACCATCGTAAAGCAGTAAGCTGCGCGGTGTGCCAAACAGCGGTGTCGGACTTTTCCGGCGCCGCTGTTTGCATGTCCGGGCAGTGGCGCCGGCCGCCCTGCTTCTGACGGCCGGATTTCAATCTGACTACCCTTGAGGAGCCGGAAGCTCCGCTTTTCCTTTCTGATGCTGAAAATCAACCGTCTTCTTTTTCTGACCTGCCTGCTGGGTGCCTGCCTGTTGCCCGGTCTGCTTCGGGCCCAGGGGCCGCTGTCGAAAGTATGGGTGCCCGACCTAGGCAACGGTACCTACAAAAACCCGGTACTCTACGCCGACTACTCCGACCCGGACGTGGTGCGGGTGGGGCAGGACTACTACCTGACCTCGTCGAGCTTCAACGCCGCGCCCGGCCTGCAGATCCTGCACTCCCGCGACTTGGTGAACTGGACGATTATCGGGGCCGTGTTCACTCAGCAGCCGCCCAAGTCCCGCTACGACCTGCCCCAGCACGGCAACGGGGTGTGGGCCCCGGCCATCCGCTACCACAAGAAGAAGTTCTACATCTACTACCCCGACCCCGACCTGGGCCTTTTCGTGACCCGGGCCGACAACCCCGCCGGGCCCTGGGAAGAGCCCATCCTGCTCAAGGAAGCCAAGGGCTGGATTGACCCCTGCCCGCTTTGGGATGAGGATGGCAAGGCCTATCTGGTGCACGGCTTTGCCGGCTCCCGGGCCGGCTTCAAGACAGTGCTGGCCGTCAGCCGCATGAGTCCCGACGGGCTGAAGCTGTTCGGCGACGAGGTGCTGGTATTCGACGGGCACGAGAAGCACCCCACGCTGGAAGGTCCCAAGTTCTACAAGCGCAACGGCTACTACTACATCTTCGCGCCGGCCGGCGGGGTGCCCACGGGCTGGCAGATGGTGCTGCGCTCCAAAAATGTGTTTGGCCCTTACGAAGACAAGATCGTGATGGACCAGGGCAAGACGCCCATCAACGGCCCGCACCAGGGCGCCTGGGTGGATACGCCCGGCGGCAAGGAAGACTGGTTTCTGCATTTCCAGGACCAGGGCCCCTACGGCCGGGTCGTGCACCTGCAGCCGATGACCTGGAAAAACGACTGGCCCGTTATCGGCGTCGACACCGATGGGGACGGCAAAGGGGAGCCCGTGCTGACGTACCGCAAGCCCGGGGTAGGGGGTAAGGGCCAGCCGTTGGCCACTCCGGCATCGTCCGACGAGTTCAGCGGCAACGAGCTGGGGCTGCAGTGGCAGTGGCACGCCAACCCCCAGGTGAACTGGCTGTTCGTGGCCGGCAATCAGGGCTTTGCCCGCCTGTACTCGGTGCCCGTTCCCGAAGGCTACAAGAACCTGTGGCAGGTGCCCAACCTGCTGCTGCAGAAGCTTCCGGCCGATGTATTCACCACGACCACCAAGCTCACCTTCACGCCCCGGTTTGAAGGCGAGAAAACCGGCCTGCTCATGATGGGGCTGGACTATGCCTACGTGTCGGTGACCAACCAGAACGGCAAGCTGCTGCTTAGCCAGAGCATATGCCAGAACGCCGACAAGCTGACGGCCGAAACCACCACCGCGCCGGTGGAAATACCGGCCAAGCAGCCCGTGTACCTGCGTGTTGCCGTAAAGGCCGGCGCTAAGTGCCAGTTCAGCTACAGCCTCGATGGACAGACGTTCCAGCCGGTAGGAGCCGAGTTTCAGGCCCGGGAAGGCAAGTGGATCGGGGCCAAGGTGGGCTTGTTCTGCACCCGCGCCGGCAAAACCAACGATGCCGGCTACGCCGACATCGACTGGTTCCGGGTAGAGTAGGCAGTATCTGCCGGAGCGCCTGGCACGCCGATTTAGTCCTTTAAATAGTTACAACCGGCTCCTGCGGCTTGCTGCTGTGGGAGCTGGTTGTTTTGTATGGTAGGCAGTCAGAAGTTCTGGTTTTCTGGGTTTGATAGCGGTCAGTGGGGTTTTTATAAGGATAGAACAAGGCGGGGAAGGCGGGCGTGCTACCTACAGGCATAGCTATAAGGTGGAGGCATAGTGGAGCATCCCTAGAAAAATGCTAGTTTTAAGGCTGTTCTGCTTTGTTCTGACTATGCGCGCTGCCTTTCTGATCGGTCTGATTTTTTTTCTGAGTTTGGCGCAAGCGGTAAAGCTGGCCGCCCAGACATTTCCGGCCGTGCCCGCCGCTCCGGCCTCCAGCCTGCGCGATGCCGCCCTGCGCGACTGGCTGCGCCAGAACTGGTACGATGGCAAACGTACCGTGCTAAGCTACTCTGCGGCCCGGGCCAAGCTCTACAACTATGTCGACAACCAGCAGGGGCTGGTCCGCTGCGTATATTCCGGCTACACCGAAGCCAAGCCGCTGAGCTTCAGCAGCACCAGTACCACGATGCAGAACATCAACTGTGAGCACACCGTGCCGCAGTCATGGTTTAATGAGGTAGAGCGCATGCGCTCCGACATTCACCACCTGTTTCCGACCGTCATCCAGTGGAACTCAGACCGGGGATCCGACCCGTTTGCCGACATTTCCGATGCCCAGACCACCAAGTGGATCCGCGGACTGAACAGCCAGACCTCGATTCCCACCTCGAACATCAACGAGTATAGTGAGGACACCAACACCCAGTTTGAGCCCCGCGAAGACCATAAAGGCAATCTGGCCCGGGCCGTGTTCTACTTCTACACGATGCACGCCAACCAGACGTTCATCTCCGGCAAGAACGTCATCACGGCCGTGGGCGACCTGAACATGCTCTACCAGTGGCACCTGGCCGACCCGGTCGATGCCCAGGAGCAGGAGCGCAACCGCCGCGCCGCCGCCAGTCAGGGCAACTACAACCCCTATATCAACGACCCGTCGCTGGTAGCCCGGGCCTGGGGCTTCCAGACCACCGGCACTAGCCCCACCGTGCAGTTTGCCGCTGCCTCGGGCACCCAAGCCGAAGGCAGCGCCGGCACTGCCAGCTACGTGGTAACCGTAACGCTGACAGCCGAGCCCAGCTCCGCCGCCTCCGTGCAGGTAGCCCTCGACGCCGGCGGCACCACCGCCACGGCCTCCACCGACTACACGTTCACGTCGCCTCAGACGCTGAGCTTTGGGCCCGGATTGCCGTTGACCCGGACGGTAACCGTCACGGTAAACGGGGACGCCACGGTGGAGCCGGACGAAACCGTGCAGCTGTTGCTGCAGACTCCCGCCGGTCCGCTCACGCTGGGTACGCCCACGACCCACTCGCTTACCATTACCAACGACGACGTAACCACCGCTACGCCCACGCTCAACTTTGCCAGCGCCAGTGCCACCACCGCCGAAGGCAACTCCGGCACCGCCACGTATACCGTTACAGTGAGCCTGAGCCCGGCCGCCAGCGGAACCGTGACCGTACCCATCGAAATCGACGCCGCCAACACCTCGGCTGACGCGGCGGACTACACCCTGACGACGACCTCCCTCACTTTTACCGCCGGCGTAACCTCGCGGTCCGTGAATGTAACCGTGCAGGGAGATGCCACAGTGGAGCCCGACGAAGTGGTGCGGCTGCTGCTGGGGACGCCCACCGGCGGGGCCGCGCGGGGCAGTACCACAACGCATTCGCTCACCCTGCGCAACGACGACGTAGCTAGTGGGGGAGGGACTCTGGCCTGCGGCGGGCTGTTTTTCTCGGAATACATTGAATCGACCAGCGGCAGCAACAAGGCTGTGGAGATCTATAACCCCTCGGATCAGCCCGTAAACCTGGCCGGCTACCAGGTGCAGCTTTTTACGAATGGCAGTAGTACGGCTACGGCCACCCACAATCTGAGCGGCACCCTGGGCGGACGCGAGGTGTACGTCATCATCAACAACCAATCTACCGACGCGAACTTTCTCAACCAGGGCGATGCCATTTCGGGCGTCACTAATTTCAACGGCAACGATGCCCTCGTGCTCAGCTACAACACCACTACGCTCGACGTAATAGGAGTGAAGGGCGTTGACCCCGGCACCAGCTGGGCCGTACCCGGCGGCTCCACAGAAGACTTTACGCTGATCCGCAATGCCACGGTAAAGCAGGGGCAAACCAACTGGACCACCGCCGCCACCGAATGGTCAGCGGTGGGTGCCAACGTGTACTCGTACCTAGGCCAGCAGACGGCCAATGAATGCAGCCCTTCCCCAATGCCCGTAACTCTGCTGCACTTCGGGGCCCGGCGCACGGGCCCGGCCACGGTGCAGCTAAGCTGGCAGACCGCCCAGGAACTGGGCAACGATTATTTCGAGCTGGAGAAGTCGGCCGACGGGCAGGTGTTCCGCCCGATCGGCCGGGTCGCGGGCAGCGGCACGACCGCGTCTGCCCGAGCCTATCAGCTTGCTGACCCCAGCGCGGCGGGGGCCGCCTATTACCGCCTCCGTCAGGTCGACTACGATGGGCGGGCCACCCGGGGACCGGTAGCCTTTGTGCCCGCCCCGGCCGCAGCGCCCGGGCCGCAGCTCTATCCCAATCCGACCACCGGGGCGGTGACGCTTGCCGGGCTGCCGGCCGGTGCCAGCCTGAGTTTCGTGCTGCGCTCGGCCCACGGCCGGATGCTGCTGCAGGTAGTGGGCCTGTCGGCGGCCGAAGCCGGAGCTGCGCTAAGTACGGCGCTGTCGCGCTCGGTCCCCGGCGTGTACGTGCTGACCGTGGAAGCCGACGGGCAGCGCCATTTTGTGAAGGTCGTGCGGCAGTAGCTCCCCGGCGGAGCCCAGTGCAAGGAAGTCACGACGCAGTTGGTGCCTGACCGGTGCCAGGAAAGACGCTGCCCGCTCGGGAGCAGGGTAGGAGAGTGCGTGCCCGCTCACCGGCAAGCGGCAAACCCCAAAGCAAGGAATCTTTTTCAAGAGGCCGTTGTAGGCTCCTTACGCCATTCGGCGCGGGATGGAAGACCACCGGACCAGCTGGAAAATAGTCGGCTGCCCTCCTTCTTTAGAGGGCGCTCGGTAAGTTGTTGAAATTGGAAATGTTCAATTTCGGTGACTTGCCCGCGTAGAAAGCTCTGGCCGGTCAGTTCAAACGAAAAAGTGAGTTTCTTAAGCGTAAATGAGAATTTATCCGCTTAACTGGCCTGTTGATAACGTTCCCGGCAACGTTTGCACAAATAAAAGGCCCGGCCTTCTTCCCTTTTCAATCTTAAACAACTTAAATTTAATGACCTGCCTCCCCGGCGAAGTGTTCAACCCGGCGGGGTGCAGTCATTCAGAGTCCTACCGGCGCCTCCGCCTCCCAACGGATTGGTGTCTGCTCACCCAACCACATCAGTCACCCACTTTCAATTCCCACTGTCAACCTAGTTAGAATGAAAAAGCACCTACTGTTTTTCCTGCTGCTGCTGCAGGCCACGCTGATGGCCTCGGCCCAGCAGGCCACGCAGCGCCGGATTGAAGGCACTGTGAAGGCCGCAGAAAATGGTGAGACCCTCCCGGGTGTGACCGTGGTCGTGCAGGGAACCACCAACGGCGCCAGCACCGACCCCAACGGCAAGTTCAGCCTGAGCGTGCCGGCCAACGAAGAAGTGACGCTCAACCTGAGCTACATCGGCTTCGAACCCAAGAAGATTGTGGTTCCTGCGGGTACGACGGTGGTGAACACGACTCTGAAGACGGATGCCAAAACCCTCGACGACGTCGTGGTAATCGGCTACCAGGCCGTAAACCGCCGCGACGTGACTGGTTCGGTTTCGTCGGTAAGCTCCCAGCAGATCAAGGACGTGCCGGTTAACTCCGCTGCCGAAGCTCTGTCGGGCCGCCTGGCCGGGGTGCAGGTAACGGCTTCGGAAGGCCAGCCCGGCACTGACATTCAGATCCGCGTCCGCGGCGGGGGCTCCATCACCCAGGACAACTCCCCGCTTTATGTGGTGGACGGTGTGCAGGTCGAAAACGCCCTGCAGGTAATTTCTCCCCAGGACATCCAGTCGGTTGACATTCTGAAGGATGCTGCTGCCACCGCCATCTACGGCGCCCGTGGCGCCAATGGCGTGGTAATCATCACCACCAAGGGCGGCCGCGAAGGCAAAACCACCGTTACCTACAATGGCTTTGCCGGTTTCCGCCGCATCACCAAGAAGCTCGACGTGCTGCAGCCCGCCGACTACATCGACTACGCCTACGAGAAGTCCCGCATTTCCGGCTCTGACCAGCTGCGTAGCTTCCGCAGCCGCTTTGGTAGCTCCAACTTCCTGTCCGACACCCTGACGCCGGTACGCAACGCCGAGTTCATTGACTGGCAGGACAAGGTGTTTGGCCGTGACGCTTTCCAGCAAACCCACAACGTGGCCATTTCGGGCGGCGCCAAGGGCACGACCTACTCGCTGAGTCTGACCCGCAACGACGAGGACGGCATTCAGTTGAACTCGGGCTTTACCCGCAACCTGCTCAACTTCCGCTTCGACCACAAAGCCAGCGACAAATTCCGCTTCGGCTTCAGCACCCGCCTCACCGACCAGGCCGTAACCGGCGCGGGCACTTCGGCCGGGGGCACCGGCTCCACCACCAACTCCCGTCTGCGCAACACGCTGGTGTACCAGCCCCTGATTACGCCCAACCAGCTGGCGGCCGGCGTCGACATCGACAACAACCCCGACGACGAATTCTTCAGCTCTTCCGGCTCCTTGTCGAACCCCGTGCTGACGGTCAACAACGAGTACCGCAAGGACCGTCGCCGGGTGTTTAACTTCAGCGGCAACGCCAGCTTCAACATCACCAAGAACCTGGTGTTCCGCTCGGTGCTGGGCTTCGACAACACCAACGCCCGCAACGAGCTGTTCTACGGACAGTACTCGCCGAATACCAACAACTTCGCCCGCCTGCCCTACGTGCAGATCGGTACCGGCCAGAACATTACCATCAACCAGTCGAACACGCTGTCTTACTCGCTGAAGAAGGACGTGCATTCGTTTGACGCCCTGCTGGGCCAGGAAACGTATTCCCGCAAGAACACCTTCCTGAACATCAGCAGCTACTACCTGCCCCAGGCCATTACTGCCGAGCGCGCCATCGACAACGTAAACCAGCGCGACCCTTCGGCCCCGAACACGCCCCAGCCTTCGCCCACGACCGGCATCGGTGAAAACTCCCGACTGCTTTCCGCCTTTGGCCGCTTCAACTACTCCTACAACGACCGTTACCTGCTCACGACTACGTTCCGGGCCGACGGCTCGTCGAAGTTCAAGGGCAAAAACCGGGTAGGCGTATTCCCGGCCGTGTCCCTGGCCTGGCGCATCTCGCAGGAAGACTTCATGCAGCCCTACATCAACACGGTTTCGGACCTGAAGCTGCGCGTGAGCTACGGCCTGACCGGCAACAACCGCATCCGCGACTTCCTCTACGACCCGCTGTTCGCCACCGGCAACAACGGCAACAACTACGCCCTGAATGACGTGCTGGTGCCCGGCGCCGCCGCCATTTCGCTGGCTAACCCGAACCTGAAGTGGGAAACGACGGCCGCCACCAACGTGGGCATTGACCTGAGCTTGTTTAACAACCGGGTGCAGTTCACGGCCGACGCGTACTACAACAAAACCCGCGACCTGCTGCTCGACCTGTCGATTCCCGCCACCACGGGCTACACCACCCAGCAGATCAACATCGGCTCGACCTCGAACCGGGGCGTGGAGCTTCAGCTGACCGGCACTGCCATCCAAACCCCCGACTTTACCTGGAATGCCACGGCTAACGTGTCGCTGAACCGCGGCCGGGTAGAAAGCCTGGGCGGCATCGACCAGCTGCCCCTGCAGTACTCCGGCTGGGCCAGCACCGCCATCACCGCCGACTACTTTGTGGGCGTGGGGCAACCGGTAGGCCAGATGTACGGCTACGTAACCGACTTTGAGAGCGGCAACGGCAAAGGCTTCTATGATGCCGACGACTTCTCGGGCTACGTGAACGGGCAGTGGGTGCTGAAGCCCGGCGTGGTTTCGAACCGCGGCGTAGTCGGCTTCAGCGGTGCCAACCAGCAGGTTACGCCCGGCACCATCCGCCTGAAGGACATCAACAAGGACGGTGTCGTGGATGCGGCCGACCGCACGGTTATCGGCAACGCCAACCCCAAATTCACCGGTGGCCTGAATCAGCAGTTTACGTATAAGAACTTTGACGCCAGCCTGTTCCTGAACTTTGTCTACGGCAATGATGTGTACAATGCCAACAAGATCGAGCTGACCTCTTACCTGACCAACACCCACCTCAGCAATGGCCTCGCAATCATGAAGGACCGGTACCGTCAGGTTGATGAGCAGGGCACCCTGATTACGGACCTGGAAACCTCGCGCCGCGTCAATCAGAACGCCTCGATCTGGACGCCCACCCGTACGCTGTTCCCCCACTCCTGGGCGATTGAGGACGGCTCGTTCCTGCGCGTAAACAACCTGACCCTGGGCTACACCCTGCCCAAGACGATTTCGGCTTACGCCAAGCTGCAGGCGGCCCGCTTCTACGTAACGGCCAACAACCTGTATACCTTTACCAAGTACACCGGCTTCGACCCCGAGGTGAACACCCGCCGCAGCACCCCGCTGACTCCCGGCGTTGACTACGCCGCCTACCCCCGCAGCCGGGCGTTCCTGGCCGGCATCAATCTTACTTTCTAATACCTGAATCTGCCCTTCTGTATGAAACGCATAGTTCGCCCCACACTGGCCGCTCTGGGTATTGTCTGCCTGTCGAGCATCATGTCCTGCAGCTTTCTGGACGTAGAGCCGACCTCGATTGATACGTCCGAGGCCATCTTCAATACCTACAGCGGCGCCTACAGCGCGGTGATTGGTGCCTATGCCCCGATGGCCGGCGACGCCGCCTACGGCAACCGCATCAGCTCGTACTTCCCCTACGACTCCGAGGACTTTCTGAACTCGCCCACCGGCAACGACGCCGGCGAAGGCCGCCGCGGCATTGCCCGCTACTCGTCGAGCGTAACCAACGCCGACGTGCGCAACGCCTGGAACGCGCTGTACAAAGGCATCGAGCGCACCAACATCTGCATCAAGTACATTCCCACGATGGCGCAGTACAACAGCGGCGCCGACATGGCCGCTGTGCGTCGTCTGCACGGCGAGGCCCTGACGCTGCGCGCCCAGTACTACTTTGAGCTGATCCGCAACTGGGGCGACGTACCCTCGCCCTACGAGCCCACCGTGACCGGTCAGGACTTCAACATGCCCCGGACCGACCGCAACGCCATCCTGGACAAGATGCTGGCCGACCTCGACCTGGCCTCGAAGCTCGTGCCCTGGCGCTCGGAAGTAGCCGCCGATGAGCGGATCACCAAAGGTGCCGTCAAGGCCCTGCGGGCCCGCCTGGCGCTATACCGTGCCAGCTACTACCCCAACTCCGCCACCGGCGTTTCGGAGCGGGCCCCCGACTTCAAGCAGTTCTTTGATACGGTGCGCGTCGAGTGCCGGGAGCTGATGGCCAAACGCTCGGAGCACGACCTGAACACCTCGTTCGAGGAGCCGTTCCGCAGCATCGCCGAGTACCGCCGCGACCTGAAGCGCGAAATCATGTTTGAGGTAGCCATGGGCGGCAACGTCAACGGCTCGACCACCGACAGCAAGCTGGGCTACTTCAACGGGCCCCGCATCACGGCGGCCTCGACCAACCTGGGTACCAGCAGCGGCGCCATCGTGCTCCAGCCCACGTACTTCTACGCCTTCGACTCCACCGACACCCGGCGCGACGTCACCATTGCCGCTTACTCCATCAACGCTACGCCTTCCCGCGTTCCCACCACGATGATTGCGGCCACCGACGGCAAGTTCCGCCGCGAGTGGAGCACTAACGGCTCGGTGCGTGCTGGCTCTTCCCAGAGCCTGGGCTACAACTGGCCCCTGATCCGCTTTGCCGACGTGCTGCTGATGTTTGCGGAAGCCGAGAACGAAGCTACCGGCGCCCCCACGGCGGCCGCCCGCGCTGCCCTGCAGGAAATCCGGACCCGCGCGTACCGTGGCGCTGCTGCCCCGGCGGCTCCGACCTCCTACACTGCTTTTCAGGAGGCCGTTATGAAAGAGCGTCTGCTGGAGTTTGGTGGTGAAGGCATGCGCAAGTACGACCTGATCCGGTGGAACAGACTGGGAAGCACCTTCCAGCAGATCAAAACCACGCTGCGGGCCTGGATTGCTGATCAGACGGGTGGGGGCCCCTATGCCGACATTCCCTGGAACATCTACTACACCGCGACGCCGGCCGCCGGCACGCCTCCGATTGGCGGCTACGTGCTGACCCGCTCGCTGTACCGTCCGGCCCCGGCCACCACGCCCACGGGCTCGACGGCAGTGGCCTGGCGCCGCAGCATCACCGAAGCCCGCATTGCCGACATTGCTTCGGGCTACACCGAAGCCAAGCAGCTGCTGCCGATTCCGGCCGAAGCCCGCAACACCAACAACCAGCTGACCCAGAACATGGGCTACTAACCCGGATGGGCTACGAGCTGACTTCGCCTTTTGCCTACGGCCACGACCTTCCCTGGGAGGTCGTGGCTCCCGGGCTTAAGCGCCAGATCTTAAGCTACGACGCCGATATCATGGTGGTCCGGGTCTTGTTCGAAGCCGGGGGCGTGGGCGCGGTGCACCAGCACCGCCACACTCAGGCCAGCTACGTAGCCAGCGGCGTGTTCGACGTGACCATCAGCGGCGAAACCCGGCGCCTGCAGGCCGGCGACTCCTTTCTGGCTTCGCCCTACGCGTGGCACGGGGTGGTCTGCCTGGAGGCTGGAGAGCTGGTAGATGTATTTACCCCGATGCGGGAGGATTTTGTGCCGGGCCCCACTGCGGGCCAGCGCCAATAAACACACAGAATGAGGTGGTCTAACAAGCTGATGCTCCTGCTCACGGGAGGACTCGGGGGCGTATTTTCAGCAGCAACTGCCCAGCAGGTTACAGTGGCAGCGGATGGCTCGGGAAAATTCCGGACCATTCAGCAGGCCGTGGCCAGCCTGCCCGACCACGCCGAGCAGCAGCGCGTCATCCTCATCAAAAACGGCACCTACAAGGAAAAGGTAGTTATCGACGGCAAGGACCACCTGACGCTGCGCGGACAAAGTGAGAAGGGTGTGGTCATCACCATCAGCCAGGCCAACGCCATCTACAGCTGCAACCCGGCCACAGCCCAGGACTGGCGCCTGGCTACCATCAGCCTGCGCAACAGCCCCGACATCACGCTCGAAAAGCTGACGGTACTGAACACGTACGGTGCCGAGGCGCCGGCCGAGCCGATTGTCATCGACTGCCCCACCGACCCCACCGGCAAGCGGATGGTTAAGAAAACCGACCACCAGATGGCATTGTACACGACCAAGGGCACCACCCGGCTGGTTGTAAAGAACTGCACCTTCCGCACGCTCGGCAACGATACCGTGAGCCCCTGGGACGGGGAAGCCGGCCTGTACTACTTCAAGAACTGCACGATGGAAGGCAGCGTGGACTTTTACTGCCCCCGGGGCTGGGCCTACGCCGAAAACTGCCGCTTTATCTGCCACAACAAAAACGCCGCCATCTGGCACGACGGCACCGCCGACAAGGACGCCAAGACGGTGCTTAAGAATTGCACGTTCGAGGGCGACGACAACTTCAAGCTGGGCCGCTTTCACCGGGAGTCGCAGTTCTACCTGATTGACTGCAAATTCCCAAAGAACATGGCCGATGCCGACATCTACGCCGCGCCGTCCGGCAACGGGGCGCCCAGGTGGGGCCGGCGGGTGTACTACTCGGGCTGCCACCGCACCAGCGGCGACTACGCCTGGCACCAGGACAACCTGAACACGGCCGAAAACGCCCCTTCTGCCAAGCGGATTGATGCAGATTGGACATTTGCCGGCCGCTGGAAGGTGGCCGCGCAGTTCTCGGCGTCGGAGACTACCCGGCACGGTGGCCTGCAAGCTGCCCCCACTGATTCCATTGCCGAGCGGATGCTGCTGTACCAGCGCGCAGTGGGTGGCTGGCCCAAAGCCGTGGGCAGCGTGAAGGTAAGCTACGACCGCGCGCTGACGCCCACCGAAATATCGGCTACCCGCCGCGACTTCAACCGCCTCGATGCCACCATCGACAACAACGCTACAACCCGGGAAATCACCTACCTGGTCAAGGCCTTTAAAGCAACTGGCAACCCGGCCTACCGCGACGCGGCCGAGAAGGGTATCCGGTTCCTGCTCAAGATGCAGTACCCTAACGGGGGCTTCCCGCAGTACTACCCCGACCTGCGGCTGTACCGCCACCTGATTACCTACAACGACAACGCCATGATCCGGGCGCTGGGCGTTCTGCGCGACGTGGCCACCACCAAAGGCGACTTTGCCGCCGTTAGCCCGGGCCTGATTCCGGCCGCCAAAAGCGCCGTGGACCGGGGCATCGACTGTATCCTCAAAACCCAGTACCGCCAGAAGGGCGTGCTCACGGCCTGGTGCGCCCAGCACGACGAGAAAACCCTGCTGCCGGCCAATGCCCGCGCGTTTGAGCTGGCCTCGCTGAGCGGGCTGGAGTCGGTGGAAATTGTCCGGTTTCTGATGGGCGTGGAAAATCCGTCGGCTGAGGTGGTGCAGGCAGTAAACGCGGCGGTAACCTGGTTCAACAAAGTGAAGCTGGCCGGCTACACCACGAAAATCATCGACGACCCCAAGCAGCCCAAGGGGAAGGACCGGGTAATCGTGCCCGAAGCCGGTTCCACCATCTGGGCCCGCTTCTACGATCTGAACACCAACCAGCCCATCTACGTGGGCCGCGACGGTGAAAAGCGCGCCAGCCTGGCGGAAATTGAAGTAGAGCGCCGGGTGGGCTATGCCTACGCCGGCGTCTGGCCGGAAAAGCTGCTCGCCAAGGACTATCCGCGGTGGCGGCAGAAGTGGAGCAAGAAATAAAGAATACCCTAAGCCGCTGTCATCATGAAGTACCTCTCCCAAGAAATTGAGCTGCTGCCGGGAACGGCCGTATCCCTGCCCGCTGCGGCACAGTTCGAGCTGCCGGAAAAGGTGCTGCAGTTCGGCACCGGCGTGCTGCTACGCGGCCTGCCCGACTACCTGATCGACAAGGCCAACCGCCAGGGCATCTTCAAGGGCCGCATCGTGGTGGTGAAAAGCACCGACGGGGGCGATGCCACGGCCTTTGCCCGGCAGGATGGTCTCTATACGCTTTGCATCCGCGGGGTGGAAGACGGGCAGCCGGTCGAGGAAAACGTGGTCTGCGGAGCCATCAGTCGCGTGATTCCGGCCAAAAGCCAGTGGCACAAGGTGCTGGAGTTTGCCGCCAGCCCCGACCTGCAGGTGGTGATTTCCAATACCACTGAAATCGGCATCCAGCTGGTGCAGGAGGATATTCACCTCTCGCCGCCCCAGTCGTTTCCGGGCAAGCTGCTGGCCGTGCTTTACGCCCGCTACCAGGCCTTTTACGGCGACGAAACCAAGGGCCTCGTGATTGTGCCCACCGAGCTGATTCCGCACAACGGCGACAAACTTGAAGCCATTGTGCTGGAGCTGGCCCACCGCAACGGGCTCGACAGCGCCTTTCTCGACTGGCTCGAAGCCGCCAACCACTTCTGCAACTCCCTGGTGGACCGCATCGTGCCGGGCCACCCCGACCGCGAAACCTACAACGCCCTGAACGAGCAGCTCGGCTACGACGACGAGCTGCTGACCATCACCGAGGCCTATAAGCTCTGGGCCATTGAGGGCAACGAGCACGTGCGCGAGGTGCTGAGCTTCCACCAGGCCGATCCCGGCGTCGTTATCCGGCCCGACATCGACCTGTTCCGGGAGCTGAAGCTGCGTCTGCTCAACGGTACGCACACGCTTAGCTGCGGGCTGGCTCACCTGGCCGGCTGCGAAACCGTGCGCCAGGCCATGGACGACGAGCTGATGGCGGCTTTCGTGCACAACCTGCTGCTGGCCGATCTGCTGCCCGGTATTCCGTACCGCGTCGACGAGAAAGTGGGGCAGCGCTTCGGCATGCAGGTGCTCGACCGGTTCCGCAACCCCTACATCGAGCACCGCTGGCTGGCCATTACGCTGCAGTACTCCCTGAAAATGCAGATGCGCACCATCCCGACGTTGCTGCACTACTACCGGCAGCTGGGGCAGGTGCCGCACTACTTTGCCCTGGGCTTTGCCGCCTACCTGCGCTTTATGCACGGCGTGCGGCAGGAGGGCGGCGTATGGTACGGGGAGGCCGACGGTCAGCTTTACCCGATCCAGGATGAGAAGGCGGCCTACTTTGCCGACCTCTGGGCCCGCCTCACGCCGGAGGAGCTGACGCAGACCGTGCTGCAAAACCAGGTGATGTGGGGCCACGATCTGGCCAAGCTGCCCGGCTTTGCGGCGGCCGTAAGCCACTACTTGCAGCAGCTGCTCGACCAGGGCGCCCACGCGACGCTGGCGGCTTACTTCAGCAAAAAAGCCTCTTTGGTCGCGTAGAAAGCAAGCAAAAACTGCCGCCGAGCAGGACACTGCGGGTAGGCGAGGGGCCCACGCTCCTCTACCTTTCAACAAGTATTCAAGCTGGCCCTCGGGTAAGAACTATGAAAAAACCCTTCCTCAACGAAGACTTTCTGTTGCAGAGCGAGACGGCGCGGGTGCTCTACCATGAGTACGCGTCGTCGATGCCGATTATCGACTACCACTGCCA
>NZ_JAJERB010000007.1 GCF_020685205.1 Hymenobacter translucens | reverse complement strand
CAGAAGCAGTGGCAGCTGGTGCGCCGCGGCCGCTACGCCGAGTTTAACCTGGCCATCGACCGGGGCACGCGCTTTGGACTGGAAACCGGGGGGCGCACCGAAAGCATCCTGATGAGTTTGCCACCCCAGGCCGAGTGGCACTACAACCGGCAGCCCGAACCCGGCTCTCCCGAGGCCCAAACCCAGGCCTGGCTCCGCAAGGGCATAGAGTGGATAGCGTAGCGCGGACTTTGTAGTCCGCGCTACACCAAAAAGCCCGACTGTGAAATCGGGCTTTTTGTTTATGGAAAACTTCGATTATTAATGTAGCTGAAAGGTAAGTACCGGCGGAAAGGCATGGGTGGCAACCGTTTCGGCAATGCTGGCCTGCAGAAAGCGGCTGATACCGGTGCGGCCGTGGGTGGGCAGCACAATCAGGTCGGCCCCGACCTGCTGGGCAAAAGCGGGTATGCCGGCGCTGGGGCTCGGGGCGTCGAGCACGGCGGGCTGAAACCGCTCCAGCTGGTGGCGCTGGGCAAAGGCCATTATTTTCTCCAAGGCCTGCTGCTCCCCGCCGCCGTTGACGACGTGGAGCAGGTGCAGGGTAGCTTCGGGAAACAAAGCCAGCAGCCGGCGCAGCTCGGGTACGGCCCGGTCCATCTCGGGCGCGAAGCTGGAGGGGAACACGATGGTCCGCACGTGGAAGGCCGGGGCCGGATGCTTCACGGCCAGTACGGGGCAGGGCGCGGTCCGTACCAGCCGCTCGGTGTTGGAGCCCACAAAGAAATGCTCGGTGGCCGTGTGGCCCTGGGCGCCCATTACCACCAGGTCAATCTGTCGTTCCTGAATAGTGCTCAGGATAGCGTCGCCCAGGCGGGTGGTTTGCACCATGTCCTCGACCGTCACGCCCGGAGCCAGGCGGGCGGCTTCGGCTATCAGCCCGTGCATCCGCTGCTTGGTTACCTGCAGCAGCTTCAGCACAAAAATATCCTCCATGCTGCCGGTGCTGTTGGGCAGCTCCGAGCCGTTCACCGGCCCGCCGTACGTGCTGAAGCCGGCGGTTTCAGGCAGTTCCACCACGTGCAGCAAGGTTACGTGGCCACCCGTGCGCTTGGCCAGTTGCACGGCCACCTCAAAGGCATGGTGGGCTTCGGTAGAGAAGTCGGTAGGGACAAGGATTTTTTTCACGGTAGGAAGTTGGAAGAAAGTAGATTCAGGGAATGAAAAGCCGCTTTTCGCTGACCAGGCAATGGGTGAGGAATAGATTCCCCGGTCAGAGCCGAATGAACACCCGAACCGTGCCGGGGTTAACCCTGGCCCGGAAGCAATGTACTAGTTATGCGGCAAGCTCGTCGGTCGGGACATCCAGTGCAAACAGTTCAGTGAGCACGGCCACGAGCAGGTCAGATTCCCCACGCTGGCAGGCGGCTTTGAGCCGGAGCACCGGCAGCTTCAGAAACTTCTGGGTCAGGGCCCGGGTCACCTCGTCGAGGCGGCCAGCTTCCTCGGCGCTGGCTTTCTTCTGGTAGCGGGCCACTTCCTGCCGGCGCAGCCCTTCGAGTGTGCTTTTCAGCTGCTGAATGGTGGGCGAGACCTGCAGCTCCCGGCTACGCAGGGTGAATTCGGCCAGGCTTTCGGTGATAATGCGCTGGACCTGGGGCACGGCCGCCAGCCGCCGGGCCAAGGCCGCGGAGGCTTTGGCCTGTATGGAGTCGATGTTGTACACCAGCACCCCCGGTACCTGCTCGGCCACCGCTTCAATGCTGCGTGGTACGGACAGATCGATAAAGTATTTCGGACTCAGGATGGGCAGGGCGGCCAGCTTTTTCCGGGTGAAAAATGGCTGGTCGGCGGCAACAGACGAAATAATGATGTCGGCTTCGGCCAGACCCTGGCTGAGCTCGGCAAAGTCGAGCACCCGCAGACCACACTCGGCCGCCACGACGGCAGCCGTAGCGGCCGTGCGGTTGCACACGGTAACCTCGGCAAACCGCTGGCTCTTGCCGAAGTGCCGGCACACGTCGGCTCCGATTTCGCCAAGCCCCACGATCAGCACGCGGGGACCGTCGAGATGGGCAGTCAATTCCCCGACCAGCTCCAGCGTGGCGTAGGACGTGGAGGCGGCCCCGTCGCGAAAGACAGTTTCCTGCTGCACGCGCTTGTTGGCGGCCAGCACGGCGTGCAGTAGGCGGTGCAGAAACGGCCCGGCGGCCCCGGCGTCGGCCGAGCGTTGATAGGCCCGCTTAACCTGGCTGCTGATCTGCACGTCGCCGACCACCTGGGCGTCAAGACCGAGGGTCACTTCGAACAGGTGCCGGGCCACCTCTTCCGCCGCGTTCAGGCAGTCGAAGTACGACCTGAAGTCGGTGCTGTCGATGCCCTTCAGCACGCCCAGCGCCCGGATAATAGCCTCACTCTGGTCGGTTTCAGCGGTGTAGTACACCTCGGTGCGGTTGCAGGTGCTGAGCACGAGCAGGTCGGTGAGGCCCAGGCTGTGCTGCAGCGTGTAGAGCAGGTAGCCGCAGGCCTCTTCCGGCATCGACAACAGCTCCCGAATGGCCAGCGGGGCTTTTTTATACGTCAGGCTAACAGCCTTGAAGAAGTGATTCATCGGGGAATAGCAGTCCGGCCGTCGAGCCCGGGAAGTTCAGGTTGCGAAGCCCAAAATTCCGCTGCTGCTGTCCGCCGCCCTATGAGTTGCCTCACCCTGCCGGATGATTCTTATCACCAACTGCGCCCGTTTGGCCGGTTCTCACCGACCTGGCCCGACTGGCCTACTGCACCGCCGCCGCCCGCGCCTGGTATTCGGGCGTGCTGCCGGGCACCAGCAGCTGGAAAAATGCCCCGGCCTGGTTGCGCATCGTCACCGTGCCGCCCATCTGCTCACTCAGGGCCAGAATCAGCTGCTTGCCAAACGAGGTATCCGGAGCCTGCCACTGGGCCGGGTCGATACCCGGGCCGTTGTCTTCTACTTCCAGCAGCAGCCCGCCGGCGTCGGAACCGGGTGCGGCTACCAGGCGGATGCGCAGGATGGGGCGGGCCACGTTCTGGTAAGCGTACTTAAGGGCATTGGTGACCAGCTCGTTGATAATCAAACCCAGGGGCACGGCCTGGTCTACTTCGTGGGTGGGCAAGTCCAGCTCCAGCACCAGGTCGAAGCGGGAGTCGTCGTAGCCGTAGGCTGCCAGCAGCCCCTCCACCAGGTTGGTGATGTAGGACGTCATGTCGACGGTCGTCACGTCGGCGGTCTGGTACAGGCGCTGGTGGATCAGCCCCATGGCCTCGACCCGCTGCTGCCCCTCCCGCACGGCCCGGGCCGCGGCAGCGTCCGTCAGCCGGCTCGACTGCAGATTCAGCAAACTCGACACGATGGCCAGGTTGTTTTTAACCCGGTGGTGCAGCTCCCGCATCAACAGCGTCAGGCGGCTGGCCTGGTCCTGAATCCGGGCGTTGTTTTCGGAGATGGTTTGGTTGGTGGCCTGCAGGCAGGCGTTGGCGCGGCGAATCACGCGGTACTGCCAGAAGCTCAGCCCCAGCAGGCCCGCCAGCAAGGCCAGCCCGGCGGCCAGCCCCCAAAGCTGGGTTTGCTGGCGGGCATTGTCCTGGTCGAGGCGGGCAATGCGGGCCTGCTGCTTTTCCAGCCGGTAAGCGGCTTCGATGCGGGCCACGGCCTGGGTTTTCTCGACCCGGCCCAGCTCATTTTCCAGGTTCCGCCACTCCTCCATCAGCGCAATGGCCTGTGGATAGCGCCGGGCGTCGCGGTGGGCAAAGTAGCTGGCTTCAAGTGAATTGCTGAGGCGGTGCGGGTCGCCGATGGCCCGGCCCAGCACCAGGCAGCTGTCGGCAGTGGCCACGGCCCGGGCATGGTCGCCCTGCCGGCGGTAAGCCCAGCTCAGGTTGCGGTAGGCGTGCTCGAGGCCGTTGCGGTTGTGGTGGCGGTGGTGCAGCGCCAGCGCCTTGCGCAGGAGGCGGATGGCTCCCGGGATGTTGTGGTAGAAGTCCATCTGCAGCTGCCCGTAGTTGGCATAGGCAACCCCCAGCGACGATGGCACGCAGGGCTGGGTTTCCTCGATGCGGATAGCCCGCTGGTAGCATTGCCGGGCCGAGTCCGGGAGCTTCAGGTCGCGGTAGATGATGCCCTGGCTGAGCAGGGCTGATACCATGGGAGCCGGGTAGGGTCCCCGCTCGGCCATAGCCAGAGCCAGGTTGGCCTGCTTAAGGCCTTTGCGCGAAAGCAGCGCCACGCCCTGGGCATCGCCCATCCGCTTGTAGGTCTGGGCATAGAGGGTGTACACCGACGAAAGGCCGTCGAGGCGGCCCTGGCGCTCAAACAGGGCCTCGGCCCGTCGGCCGTAGAAAAAGGCCGAGTCGAACTCGCTTTGGTTGCGCAGCACCATGCCCAGCAGCAGATTGCTCTGAGCCATTCCAAAGGGGTAGCGCAGGCGGTAACTTGCCCGCAGCAGCTCCCGGCACAGCACGGCGGCCGAGTCGTTGCTGCGGGCCAATAGCAGCCGGGCTTCCTCCAGCCGTTTCCGCACCCGGGCAGTATCAGTCGCCGCCAAAGCATTCGGTTTGCCAGCTGCCGTTTGCGCCCGGGCTTCTGGCGCCGGGGCCGAACCAAAAAGCAGCAGAAGCAACAGCAGACGAAGCATGGTCGCGGAAGAGGGCGGAAGAAGAGCCGGCGGCTGGCCGGGGTGAAGTCGGCACCAAACGAATGTAGCAGTCCGGATGCACTGCCGGGCCGAAAAGAAGGCCAACGGCCCTGCTGCGCCAGTGAATGACGCTATCTGGTAGGCCATCCCGGGTTAGCGGAACTGAAACTGCCGGAGAAACGCCTCCCGGTACTGCCGTCCCAGCGGCACGCCCTGACCCGCCACGGTGGCTTCGGAGTCGGAGAAGCTCTCGACCCGCTGAATGTTGACGGCAAACGAGCGGTGTACCCGAACCAGCTGGGCAAACTGCAGCCGCTCCAGCACCGTGCCCAGTGTCAGGCGCAGGGCGTACTTGCGGCCGGACGTGATAAGCGTGGTATAAGTATTGTCGGCCTCCAGCAGCAGAATATCGGCCAGGGGAATCCGCACGAACTGGTGATTGTCCTTGATGAAGACGTGGTCGTTGAGCTGCAGGATGGTGTCCCGCGTCAGCGCGTCGCGGTCGGCCGGGGCCGGGCCGGGCGTGGGAGGAGTGGGACGGGCAAAATTGTGCAGGGCCAGCGCCAGGGCAGTGCGCAGACTAACCCGGGTAGCCGGCTTGGGCAGATAAGCCGCCGGGCCCGTGGCCAGGGCCCGCTCCAGGGTTGGCTGGTCGGCCAGCGCGGTCAGGTAAATGAGTGGAACCGGGCGCAGCGCCAGCAGCCGGCCCGCCGTTTCGATGCCGTCCCAGGGACCCTGCAGATGAATGTCGCACAGTACCAGGTCCACGCGGTGCTGGCTGAACAGCTCCAGGGCCCGGGGACCGGTGCCGGCAATGCCCACCACGGTGTAGCCCTCCGACTGCAGCGTGGCCTTCAGGTCCAGGGCCAGCACGGCCTCGTCCTCGATAATCAGCAGCTGAACCTGGTTGTCGGACATGGCGGAAAAGCAGGGAATAGCCGGGCCGGCAATCCGGCGGCCCCGTAGTGCAAGTTCGCGTCCGGCACCCGAAGTGCCAAACGCCGGCCGGCTTTTCCCGCGCCTGACCGACCCGGGATGTCCTGCGGCTATACGATCGGCTTGCGCTGGTGCACCAGCTTCTGCTTGATCCACAGAAACGGCGCCCCCAATCCCACGATAAAGCCCCAGTCGGCCCCGAACCGCTCCAGGCCCTCGAGCGCCAGCTCGGGCCGCCCGACGGCCAGGCCGGCCCCAATCAGTGCGGCAGCCGGAATAAAGGCCATGGCAATGAGTGGGCCGGCCTGGAAGCTGCGCCGGTACGCCGCCAGCATTACCACGCCTGCCAGCGCCCCGGCCCCCGAAAGCAAAAGCTCCATCAGGCGGGGGTGAGACAGGTGCTCAACCTCCGGGTTGGCCGCCAGCGCGGCGCCCGAGGCCTCCCCGGCGGCCGTCAGCGCCAGCATGGTCAGGGCAGCCGTGGCAATCAGCACCGCATAGCCGGCCAGGGTGGAGGTCACGCCGTGACGCACCACGCTCCAGCGGCGCAGCACCAGCCCCAGCGTTACTTTCGTCATCGGGTCGAAGCCCGGCGCGATGATGGCGGCGGCTATAAACGAAATGGCCTGGGGCACCGGCTCCGATACCAGGCCCACCGCGCAGATCAGTCCGCCCAGGGCCATAAGCAGCAGGTAATTGGCCGTAATGGCGCCCTGGTGGCGCAGGCCGCTTTCCATTTCCTCCCAGATAGCCTCATCCTTGTCGTGCTCGATGGTTTCCTGCCTGGCCGGAGCAATAAAGCTGGCTACCTCGCTGGTTATCACGCTCAGGTCGTTGGCAGTCGGGACGGCAGCCCGGGCCAGGCGCAGCACCTCGTCAGCTCCGCGGTTGAGCACGTGCACGGTGAGCACGTCACCAACCGGCTTGCGGGACGCGCCGGGGCTTACGCTCAGACCAATAACTTCCGGCACGGCGGTTAGCTGCTGGCACAGGAGCTCGGTGACAGAGGAGGCGACGGTGATTTCCAGGGTGCGGTGCATAGCAGCGGGGTAGAGGGCGGAAACTGCCCCGTTTCCAGCTGAGCAGTAACGCCTGTACGGACCAGCCAGCTCGGCTGTTGGAAGAAAATTCCTGGCTTCGGCTTATTGAGCCACCGGCGGCTGCCCCACCCGGGCGTAGCCAAACCGCACCGGAGGCAGCACCTCGTGGTAGGCATCGAGGCCTGAAATACAGGCGTCGCCGAGGGCTACCAGGTCCAGGGTGCCATCGGGGCGCAAAGAGGTTTCGGGCAGGTACACGTGCTCGACGGTGCCCACCAGCAGCACGGTGCCATTGGAGATGGGCAGCTCTTCGAGCAGACGCAGGCCGATGCCCAGCGGACTTTCGGCCACGTAGGGCGCCGGAAAACCGTCGCGGTAAACTGGCGTGAACCCACAGGCGTCGAACTCGGATACTTCCGGGGCAAAGTCGGCGGAGGTGTAGTGCGCCCGGGCCGCCAGCGCCGCCGGTACGTGGTTGAGCGTGTAGCAGCCGCTGGCTTTCAGGTTCTGGTAGGTGTGGCGGGGAACGGTGGTGGGCCGGGTTACGAGGCCGAGCAGGGGCGGGTCGGAGCCCAGGTGCAGGGCCGAGCTGAACACTGCCAGGTTGGTGGCCCCGTCGGGGGCGGCGGTGCCCACGAGGTTGGCAGGCTTGAAACCGGGAAGGCCGTTGACGAGGTTCAGGCGGTAGATGCGCTCAAAGGCGTGAATGTCGGCGGCGGTGATATGGCGCATGGCGGCGGAGAGGTGATGAAGGAGGCACTAGCTTTTCAGACCCTGAGAGCGGGCTTTTGTTTAGACCCGGGTTCCGGCTGTTGGTACACATCGAGTACGGATAGGAGGTATCGGAGTCTGATTTGCTCTTTTCCTGGGTCGGCAGACATCATTCACCCAGCAAACCGGACCGTTGGCATGCGTATAGCCGAGCTTCGGCCAAGAGTTGAAAACCGGGCGGGCGCCTGCCGTAGGTTTGTTTCATCGCTCAGCCACTAAGCCGGTCGGGCCGCCAAAGATCAACTTCTCTACTACGTCCTGCGCCATGTTTACTTTTCGCACCCTCGCTTCTTTCGCCGCTGCCACCGCCCTGCTGCTGACCTCGCTCACCAGCGTAGCCTCCACCGGCGGCGCTGCTGCCACGGCCTCGGCCACCACCAAAACCGTGGTTGCCACCAAGCGCCCGGCTATGGCTAGAAAGACAGGTAAGCGGACGGTCAAGTTTACCGCGCTGAAGCCGCTGAAGGTGGTGCCCACGACGGATATTTTCTCTGACCACCGCCCCGTAACGCTGACCGGCTGGGTAACCGGCGCCGACGGCATGCCCCTGTCGGGTGCCACGGTCTGGATTACCAACGGCGTGCAGAAGCAGGTGAGCGTCACCGACGCCAAAGGCGACTTCGTGATGAGCCTGCCCAACAACGCCACGATAAGTCTGACGGTGGGCTACGCCGGCTACGAAAACCGGACGGTCGTGCTGACCCAGCCCCGGAAGCAGAATGGCGTAAGCATTTCCCTGGAGTCAGAGAAGCAGTAAACGCTTGTTCAGGAGCCCGCAAATAAGCTTCCTGACTTCGCGTCCGCCCGCCGCATCGGCCGGCCCGCCGTGGCGTTGTCCACGGGCAGGGCCGGCCGATGCGGCGTTAAGCGGGTTGCCCGTTCGGGTGCTTACAAGGAGCGCACCTGCTATAAATAAGCCGGTGTTTTGTGGTAAGAATTGCGGGATTCTGCTTAGGTTTCCGGTTGTGTCGCTGCCGGTCCGGGCTGCGGCCGGCTTTACTGCTCTTATCCGCTGCTGCCCATGCTTCGCCTGCTGTACCTGCTTGCCCTGCTTCTGCTCCTGACGCCGAAAAGCCACGGCAAAGAGAAGTACACCGACCTCGTAGCGGCCGTCAAAGGCGGCGACGTGCGGGTGTCGGCGGTGGTAGCCGCCACGCTCGGCAGCACCAACAATGTACGCTGCCAGCTTAAGAATCTCACTTCCCGCTCTCTGTCACTGCGGGTGCCGCCGGGCCTGCATTTCGGCTCCGAGCCCAGCGCCCAGGACCTGCTCACCTGGCAGCCGCAGCAGCTGGTCATAGCCCCCGGGGCCGAGCAGGCCATCAGCCTGCAGGGCTTCTGCCTGGAAGCGGCCGACCATGCCCCCGCCCAGAATGCGGGTCTTGCCTTTATCGGCTACGCCAAGCCGGCCCTCAAGTCCCTGGCCGACTCACTTGCCAAGTACCCGGTCATTGCGGCCGACTACGGCCAGAGCCTGGTCTGGGCCCTGACGGACAAGCGCCCCCTATGGGAAGACCTGGCCGTGGCGCCTGAGCTGGAGAGGGCGGCGCGGAACGTGAGTCGCTTTCTGAGCGCGCAGACCGGACAGCCGGCGGTGGCGGTAGTGCGTTCCCGGCCCGGCTACCGGCGCATGGCACCCGAAATATTCTCGAAAAAGGTGACGATGCTTTACCAGAACCATGCGGCTCAGCCCGTTACGCTGGTACTGCTGGACTCGGCGGGGCGGGAGCTGCGCACGTTTTTCCGCAACCGCCCGGCGCCGACCGGCGTGCTGCGCTACACGTTTGGCGTCAATGAGGTTGTGCGACCGGGCAAACGCCCGCTGTACTTCCTGAAGCTGCTCGGGCCCGGCAACCAGCTCCTAAGCCAGCTGCGCGTCGATGCCACGACCAGCGAGGCAGAGCCGGTGCTGCGGGTGCGCCGCTTCACTTATCAGTTCAAGCTTACCAGGCCGGTCCGGAACGTGCGCGTCACGGTGCGTCTGGCCGACGGCACCCTGGTCAAGGAGTTTCCGCGCGAAGGCTCCCTGCCCGCCGGTCCGGCCGAGTTTCAGCTCGGCTTCGACCACACGTACCCACCCGAAACGGCCTTTTTTGCCCAACTCGAAGGCGCCAACGGTGTGGTGTACAACCGCCAGCCGGTGCCGGATAAGAAGTAGCGCGAAGCCCGGCCGCAACGGCGCAGCGAAGCTTCGCGCTACAGCCCGTTACCGCACGCGCACCACGCCGGCCCCGCTGTAGGAGTGGTACTCGGCGTTGTACATGGCATCGGCGCTGACGGGGCCGAGGCGGAAGGTGCCCTTGCTGACGGCCCGGGCCGTGTAGTAGAACACCTTGGGTGCGGTAGTGGCGGTGGTGAACAGGTTGATCCGGTCGTCGCGCACGTCCAGGTAGTCGGGCTCGGCGGCGTCCTTAACCCAGGTCAGGTCGCGCACGGCGCCGATGCGCGGATTCTCGATTTCCAGACCGGCCGGCAGCAGGTCGGTAATGGCCACGTTGGATACCGACCCGGCCGCGTCGCCCGACTGAATCGTGATGCGCACTACTACAAGGTCGTTCTGGCGGAACGTGGCGCTGCCCACCGGCTGGCCGTTGCGGTCCAGGAACTCGCGGCGCACGCGCAGGTAGGCGTCCTCTTCCCGCACGGTGTTAGTGGGCGAGACACCCTCGGTTTCCCAGAAGTAGTACAGGCTGCCGGTACCCGACGTGCGCAGGTTTACTTTCCGGTTGGCCACGTTGTTTACCGTCAAGTCCTTGCCCGAGAAGGCGCCGATAACCTTGCCATCCGCCAAAAGCGAGGCCGTGGCGGTGCTGGCGGCGTTCTGCCGGGCTACTTTGCCCAAAGCCAGCAGGGCAAAGGCGCGCTCCTGGGTGTTCAGCCAGCCGGCCTGCTTTACCTGCCGGCTAAGCTGTCGGGTCAGGGACAGGGTGAGGGCGTTGCCGGGGTCGGCTTCGAGCAGGGCGTTCAGGATCAGGGCGTCGTCGCGCAGGGGGGAGTAGAACGAGCCGTCGAGGGCGCGGTGAGCGGGCCGCTCCGAAAAGCGGGTGGGCAGCAGGTCGCGGAAGTCGCGCTGGTTGCCGCCCACGGCCTGGGAGGCGGCCAGCAGAAAGCGCGAGTCCTGAGCCAGCAGCTGCCGGTTGGCTTTGTAGTAGTTCAGCGCCACCGGGTCCTGGCGGCCGGCCAGCGCCAGCACGTAGAGCGAGTAGGCAATTTCCTTTTTGGCTATGACCCTGCGGCGGGCAATGTTGCTCACGTCGAAGTAGTCGTACTCCTCGGTTTCGCGCTTGCGGTTGCGCATCTGCAGGTAGCGCAGCAGCTTGTCGAGCACGTTCTTATTCACCTCAAAGCCGGCGCGCTGGGCTTCCAGCAGGAAGTGGGCCGCGTAGGCCGAGGTCCACCAGTTGTCGTAGTCGCCGCCGGGCCAGTAGCTGAGGGAGCCGTTGTAGAGCTGCTGGCTTTCAATCTTGCGGATGGCCTCCTGCACGTTGTAGTTGGGGTTGTAGCGCGTGCCTTTGGCCTGCTTGCCGGCTTTCTGGGCTAGCGTCGAGGCCAGGTCGGCGTAGTAGAGCTGGGGAAACGCGGCCGACACGGTCTGCTCCAGGCAGCCGTAGGGATACTGCAGCAGGTAGCGCAAATCCTTGGCAAACTCCGTCATCGGTGAGCGGCTCACCACCAGTTGGCTCCGCAGCGTGGCCGGCAGGAAGTCGGTGCGCAGGTTCAGCGTCTGCCCGCTGCCCGCCTTAACCACGCCCGAGCCGGTTACTTTTTGCAGGGGCGAAGCGGGTCGGACGGGGAACTCCACTCTCTCACTGGCCCAGAAGATTGGCGGGGTAGGAGGAGCATTTTTTGGCAGTTCTCTTATAAAGCCAGCCAATAGTTCAGTAGCTCCTATTTGGCTTGCAGCTATTCGGAAAACCTCACGCCGTTCCGCGTTAGGAGGTAGTACTATTTTGTGGTTAAGGCTATTGTCAGGCAAGAAATCATCTCCTCCATTGTAAGCTAGCTCACGGTCACGAGCTGTTTCCACAACCTTGAAGAGAGCAGGTGGAGCATCCTTTGCGGAAGAGCGGGAAATAGCAACTATACCGCGTATCTCTTTCCCCGTCGTATTCGTCAGCGTTACGGGCACGTCAATCGTGTCGCCGGGGCTGAGGAAGCGGGGCAGGCTGGTGCTGATAACCACCGGGTCGGCAATGCGCATGGTTTGCTCGGCCGAGCCGAAGGCGTCGCCCTTGTAGGCGGCGGCCATGACGCGCACGGCCCCGCTGAACTGCGGAATCCGTACCCGGTAGCGCACTTTGCCGTTGGCATCGGCGCGCAGCACCCCGCTCCACTTCGCGAGCAGCTTCACGCGGCGGTTGGGCACGGGCGTAGTGCGGCGGGAAAGGTCGCTGCCGTCGCCGCCGGTGCTGCTGGCGCCGTTCAGCTCGGGCAGCAGGCGGGGATAGATGTCAAAGGCATTCACTTCCAGGGCCCGCTTCTGGTAGAAGTAGGCGTAGGGGTCGGGCGTGCGGTAGTCCTTGAGCTGCAGAATGCCCTCGTCCACGACGGCCAGCGTCACGGCGGCCCGAGGCGCGGTGCTTACCTCGATAGTCTGCCAGGTCTGGGACCGGCTCTGGGCGGCCACCTTCACGGCTACCGGCAGGTGGGTACCGGGCTTTTCCACGGTCAGCGGCATAAAGCCCCGGGCCACGGTCAGCGGCAGGTTGTTGTCCCGGATTTCGCGGATGGCGGTGGCCGTGACGTAGATGTTGGGCACGTGCGTCCCCTTGATCGGCACGCTGATGCGGGCGGACTTCTCGTCGGTGGTCACGTAGTAGTGGTCGATGACGCGGTTGCGCTCCACCGTCACGAGCACCCGGCCCGGGAAGGGCGTTTTCAGCAGCAGGTTGGCCGTCTGCCCCGGCTGGTACTTCGCCTTGTCGGCCTCAATGGTTACCTCACCCTCGTTGCTGACTTCAAACGAGTTGCTGTCGGTGTCGCCGTAGC
The DNA here is from genome assembly GCF_020685205.1 of Hymenobacter translucens. Taxonomy (GTDB): domain Bacteria; phylum Bacteroidota; class Bacteroidia; order Cytophagales; family Hymenobacteraceae; genus Hymenobacter; species Hymenobacter translucens. The sequence goes on along the minus strand of NZ_JAJERB010000007.1, from coordinate 278,139 downwards.
CATAGGCGTAGAAGCGGCTGGTCACGTAGGTTTCGGCCCCGGGCCGGCTGACGCGCACCTCGTACTCGCCCGAGCTGACGGGCGTGAAGCCCATACTCGTGCCCGAACCCACGGTGCGGTCCTGGGTTACCACGACCTGCTCGCGCTTCTGGGAGTTGTACACGTAGCGCCCGCCCCGGCGCTCAATCACCGTTTCCCAGATCAGCCGCACGATCTGCACCCGGGCCGGGGCCGAGGTGGGCTGCCCGCCCGGCGTGAGCCCCACGAGCCGAACCGTCATCGGCTGGCGGGTGCTGACCAGCTCGGGCAGGCGCTGAATGCCGAACAACACCGGCTGGGTCTGCACCTCGAAGGTTGCCAGGCGGTTTACTGGCCGGCCGCTTTCGTCGAACACGGTGGCAAAGGCGGTTCCTTCCAAAGTGCCCAGGTTTTCGAAGTCGGGCACGTCGTAGGTGGCGGTACCGCGGCCGGTGGCGTCGGTGCTGCCTTCCCGCATGGTTTTCTCGAACCGGTCCGACACCTCGGGGTTTTCCTCGTCGCCGATATACTCGCTGTTGCGCTGCTCCCCGCTCTGGATGTAGAAGGTGTAGTCGGCGTACTGCTTGGGCTTAAACGGCTTGGCCTTGAGCGAGAATTCCACTTCAAACTTCCGGTCGGCGGCCGGCGGGCCGAACAGGTTCATCGCCGTGAGGGTGGCCGTGACGGGCTGGCCCGGTTTCGCCACGGCCGGGGCGGCTTTCACCGTCACCTTGAGGCGGTCGGGCATAAACTCTTCCACGCTGATCTTCTTGGAGGCCAGCAGCACGTCGTTGCCGGTCAAAACTTCCAGGGTGTAGAGGCCGGTCATGATGGCCGGGGGCAGAATAAAGCGCGACTCAAACGAGCCGTCGGCCGAGAGCTTACGGCGCAGGCTGGCGTACTCCTTGCCCGTGGGCAGCAAGAGCCGGATCTTGACCGGCAGGTTCGCCGGTGGAGTTTGCCAGGTGTCGGTACGGACCACGGTGTTGGTGCGCACGGTGTCGCCGGGGCGGTACAGGTCCCGGTCGCCGTACAGAAACGCCTGGTAGCGGGCGGCGTTGCTTTGCAGTCCGCCCACGTCGAAGCGCGAGGTTTCGACGCGGTTGGAGGCCAGGTCGAGGAAGGTGAAGTCGGCGCCCTGCTGGGCGGTGAGCATGGAGAGCCGGAACCGGCTGGTACGGGCCGTGCTGTCGAACAAGGCCACGCCGCTGCCGTTCGTGACGCCGGTGCCAATGACCTGGTTGTTCGACGACACAAACCGCACCGTAACGCCGCTCAGGGGCCTGGCGGTGCGGATAGAGTTGGCAAACACCAGCGTGCTGCCAGCCTGACCCTGCTTGACGATCAGGCCGATGTCCGACACCGAAATCACCTTGCTTACCTGCAGCCACTGCCGCTCGGTGTCCTGCACTTTCACGATGTAGAGGCCCTTCATGCCCCCGCTGAACTCCAGGTCCTTGAGGGTCATGTTCAGCAGGCGGAAGCCCTGCTGCTTCGGCAGATTCGCCACCGTGTAGGTGCGCTCCGACACCACGCTGCCCACGTTCTCGATGTCGTAGTACTGGTAGGAGTGAGACTCGTAGTCTTCGCCGTCCCCGCCCTCGTATTCGCCCCCTTCGCCTTCCTCATCCCCGTAGCCATAGCTCGTGCCCTGGCGCAGAAACGCCTGGATGTTGTTGGCATACACCTTGGCGATGGTGACCTGCACCTTGCCCACTTCCGACACCCGGATGCCCAGGTTGCGGGCGCCCAGCGCGTCGAGGTACATGGCCTTGCCGCCGTGGGCAAAGCTCAGCGAAGGCCGCTCGTCCACGAACGATACGGTCTGCGTGAACGGCTCGGCGAGCTGTCCGCCCAATGCCCCGCGCACCCCGGTCCGCAGCCCGACCTGGTAGGTTTTATCCACGTCGAACGCACCCTTGAGCGTAAAGCCGCTTTCCAGGGCTTCCACCGAAAACGCCACCTCGGGCGTCACCGTCAGCAGCGGCTGAATTTCCAGCGCCGACACCGGCTGGTTGGTGAGCACGGTAATCACCGGGTCGCCCTCGACCAGCGCGGCCGTTACTTCCCGGATCAGCAGGGTTTGCGGGTCGGGCACCTGGGCCTGGGCGGAGAAGGGCTTGCTGGTGGTCTGGTCGGAGCCGACGGGGTGCAAACCGGGCGCGATGGTCAGCTCCACGGGGGAGCCCTGGCGCACGTCCTGGGTGAAGGCCACACCCACCACGCTGTCGGCCTCGGTGCTGCTCACCAGCTCAAAGGCGACGGGCTTGCCGTCCTGCGTTACGCGCAGCAATGGCTGCACGTCGGCGGGCTTCACGGCGTAGTTGAACAGCAGGTTGGCGCGCATCTCGGCGGTGCCGGCAGCGCGGCGGCTCTGGGTCCAGAACAGCTGGGGCTCGTGCATCCGCAGCCGGGGCGTATGGAACCGGGCCAAGGGCAGGTCGGGCAGCTTCCCCTTCTGCAGCTGGGCCATGGCTACCGGGTGCCACTGCGCCTGGAAGGTCGTGGCGGGCCGGAACGGCTCCTGGGGCGAGAACACCAGCTCCCGGTCCCCGGTCCACTTAAACTTGCCGCGCACGGCGGGCTCAAACTTCACGTACTGCACGGTGTCCCAGCGGTTCACCCGGCCCGCACCCAGGGGCTCGTCGAAGGCAAAGACGATGTTCTGATAGGGCGCTATTTCGGTGCCGTCGGGGCCGGCTTTATCGTCGGGGCCGGACCGGGAGCAGGCGCACAGCAAAGCCAGCAGCACCAGCAGGGGCAGGCGGAGCAGTCGGGGGGTAGTCATAAGAATAGAGGGAGTAGAAATGACGCCGGAAGGTATAGAAAATAGGGAATTGCTGTTGAGGTAATAGCGCGCAATAATGGCGTGAATGCAAAACGCCGCCCGGTCTGCTGACCGGACGGCGTTAACCAGAGGGTAACAACTGCGCTAGGCGTGACGGCGCTTACGCAGTCGGGCCAGGGCGTAGGCCGCCCCACCGGCCAGCAGCAGCGAAGCTCCCCCGTCGATGGGCACGGCCGTAGGCGTGGACGGGTTCGGGGTGGGGCCGCCGGAGTCGGGGTCCTGGGCCTGCGCACTCCAACTGAAGGAGAGCAGCACGGCAGCAGCTAACAGGTATTTCATAAGGAACAGAGTCGGTAGTGGCTTTGCCGTCCCGGCTCCAGGAAGCCGGGACGGTTGCCGATGAGCAATTATTCGATGACCAGACGCTTGGTAGCCGTAGCCGCACCAGCCTGCACGCGCAGCGTGTACACGCCTTGCGCCAGGCCCGAAGCATCCACGAGGGTGCTGGTGCCGGTGGCGTTCAGGGTGCGCACCGTCTGGCCCAGGGCGTTGAGCAGGGTCAGCTGAGCCGAAGCGACACTGGCCGGCAGCAGGACCCGGAACTGGCCGTGGGCCGGGTTCGGATACAGCTGCACCTGCTGGCTCAGCACCTGCGAGGCCGTCGACAGGGCCCCGGTGCTGCGCAGCTCCAGGTAGAAGCGCCCGTTGGCCGTGGTGCCCGTCGTCTGGAAGCTGTAGCGCGTCGTGCCGGTGAGCAGCGTGCTCGTGCCCAGCAGATCGTCGCGCAGGGTGACCGTTGCGTTGGGCGCAAAGTTGAGCAGCTCCCCGACGGCCAGCGAGTAGGAGCCGGCCTGCGGAACCTGCACCGTCAGCGGCACCACCGTTGCCGTCGTGCCCAGCGTGCCCAGGCCCTGAATCGAGAGGCTCTGGCCGGTGCTGGCCGTGGCGGCCACGTTCAGGCCGGTCGTGTTGCGCAGCTTCTCGGCGTCATAGCCCGGATCCAGCCCGGCGGTGGCACCGGCCTGCACGTACACATACACGGCATCCGAGGACGAGCCGTTTTGCAGCTCCAGGCGCAGCTGCGGACGGGTGTCGGCCGTGCTGCGGCGGAAGGTCGCCTGGGTGGCATAGCTGGTCACGCGCTGGGCGTCGCGCAAGGTGAGCGTGGCCGTGGTCTGCCCCGGGGCAACGCGCACGAAGAAGGCCTGCCCGCTGGCAATGAAGGGTCCGCCCACGCCGATGCCGTTGGTATAGGAGCGGTAGGCGCCGGTGTACGTGTCGCGGCTTTCAAACACGTACATCGCACCCGTCAGGCCCATACGGTCGGCTTCAACAACCAGGCGCCAGTCGAGCGGGGCCGGGTAGGGGTTGCCCACCAGCTGCCAGCCGGCGGCGGCGGCGGTGGGGCTCGTGTCCGGGTTGCGCTCCAGGGCGAGCGGGTAAGTGCCCGTGTTGAGCGTGCCGGAGAAGCTGACCGTGCGGCTGCCGGGCACGTTGAACGTGTAGCCCGCGCCGACCTGCATCGTCTCGCCCAGGGTCATGGGCGAGAACCAGCCCTTGTCAAAGGCCGACAGGTTGTTGGTCGTGCGGTCCAGGCGCAGCTGCTGGTAGCCGAACACGGTGGGGAAGGGCGACACCGAGCCCGGCGTAGCGCTGCCGTTGTAGTCGGGGTTGACGACGGGCGTCGTGCCGGAGGTGCCCAGCTGGCTGACCGGGGCACTGGCGACGGGGGCCGAGAAGTGGCGGTAGCCCGGGCCTGGGTTCTGGGCCGGGCTGATAAAGCGCTGCACGATGGCCGTGCCATTCACCACGCCCGTGCCGCTGTTCACGACCAGCGCCGTGCCCGTCGCATCCGAGAGCAAGGTCAGGGACTGGCCGCTCAGGTCCACGTTGCCCGTGCTGCTCAGCACCAGGCGCTGACGCACACTCAGCGGCTGGCTGAGCGTGACGGTGTTGGCGTTGGTGGTGACCAGCTCACGCACCTGGCCGGGCAGGGCCGAGCCGGTAACCTGGGGCTGGGTGCCGTTGTAGGTGTAGGTCGCATCGGAGGAGAACGAGCGGGTGCCGGTAACCTGCACCATGCCGGCGCCGGGCGTAGTGCTCAGGCCGGCCGGGGAACAGATGCTTAACGAGGCGCCGGCCTGCAGGGTAAACGAGCCCGGACCGGTAACTTCGAAACAGCCGGAGCTGAGCTGACCGCCGGTTTCCACCAGCAGGGCGCCGTTGACGGTAATGTTGCCCTGCAGCGTACCCGCGCCGGTACCGGTCACGGTCACGTTGTTGTAGGTGCCGGCCGGGATGCTTTGCCCCAGCGTACTTACCACCAGGTCGGTTGCTCCCGAAGCGGTTACGACAACGGCGTTGGACGTAAAGGAGCAGCCGCTGGCCGGGTCGGTGGCCGTGGCCGAGTAGGTGCCGGCCGTGCTCACATTCAGCGTAGAGCCGGTGCTGCCGCCGGGAGTCCAGGCATAGGTAGCGCCGGTCAGCGGAGCGTCCACGTCGCCCCGGGTGCCGGTGGCCGTTAGGCGGGTGAGCAGGTCGGGGATGTCGGCTCCGTTATAGCTGCCGAACGTACCGCCTACCACTACCTGCGCATCCGGCTGCAAGGCCAGGGCGAATACCGTACTGCTGAAGCCCCGGGTGCCCGGGCCCACGGGGCCAAAGGTCAGGTCGCGGGTGCCGTCGGCGTTGAGGCGAACGAACTGGTCGGGGATGGATGCGCCGTTATAGCTAAGAATGTTACCGCCTACCAGCACCTTGCCGTCAGGTTGCACCCCCAGTGCCCATACCGAGCCGCTGAAGCCCGAGCCACCGGTGTTAAAGCTGGCATCATGGGAACCATCAGCGTTCAGGCGTATCAAAAGGTCTGGCACATTCACGCCATTATACTGCGTGAAATAGCCGCCGACCAGTACCCGGCCGTCGGGCTGTACCGACAAGGCAAAAACGCGTTCATTCAAACCGGCAGCGGCGCCGTTGAAACTCAGGTCGCGCGTACCGTCAGCGTTAAGGCGCACGAGGTAGTCAGGCGTGTTGGCCAGACCGTTGTACGAAGTAAAGAAGCCGCCCACCAGCACCTGTCCGTCGGGCTCCAGGGCCAGGGCGTGTACCGTATTGTCGAAGCCCGCGCTGCCGGCGTTAAAGCTTTGGTCCAGGGTGCCATCGGCGTTGAGGCGCACCAGGCGGCCGGGCACGTTCACCCGATTATACTGGGTAAACTCGCCGCCGACCAGTATCCGGCCATCGGGCTGCACGGCCAGTGCCCGCACGGTGCCATTGAAGCCTGCGCCGCCCGCGTTAAAGGTCGCGTCGAGGCTGCCGTTGGCGTTGAGCCGCACGAGGCGGCCCGATACGTTGGTGCCGTTGTAGCTGAAGAAGAAGCCACCCGCCAGCAACTTACCGCCCGGCAGCACGGCCAGTGCGTACACCGGGTCATTGAAGCCGCTGCCGCCGCTGTTAAAGCTGGCGTCGCGGGTACCGTCGGCGTTGAAGCGGGCCAGGTTTGTGGGAATTGCCTGCCCATTGAAGCGGCTGAAGCTGCCACCGGCCAGCACCTGCCCGTCGGGCTCCAGGGCCAGGGCCTGTACGCTTACCCCGCTGCTAAAGCTCCCTAATCCGGCGCCGCCCACGTTAAAGCCGGGCCGCACAGCTGCCGCCGTCAGCGTTTCGGAGCCGCCGGAAGGCAAGCTCACCGGCCCGACCGGCGTCACGCGCACGGCTACGGCAGCGGGGGCGTTTACCTGCACCAGGTTGCTGTAAGCCAGGCAGCCGCCACCGCTCGTCGCCGTGGCCTGATACAGTCCCGGCTCGGTTACGGTAATGCTGGGGCCGGTGGCCCCGTTGCTCCAGACGAAGGTGGCTCCCGCCACGGGCGTGGTCGTGCCCGGCTCGGTCGCGGCTGCGGTCAGCGTCAGGCTGCCGCCCGCGCACACGGTCAGCGGACCGGCCGGCGTTACGACAACCGTCGCGGGGGTGGTCTCGGTTACCTGCACGACGTTGCTGCCCGTAGTGCAGCCGCCGGCAGTGGCCGTAGCCGAATACGCGCCGGGCCGGCTCACGACGATGCTTGCGCCGGTAGCGCCGGTGCTCCAGGCAAAGGTAGCCCCGGCCGCGGCCGTAGCCGTGGTGTTAGCCGTGCCATCGGCATTGAGGCGGGTAAGCCCATCGGGCACGTCAGCGCCGTTATATGAAGCGAAGTTGCCGCCTGCCACTACCTGCCCATCGGCTTCCAGGGCCAGGGCCAGCACGAAATTGGCGAAGCCTGCATTGCTGCCGTTAAAGCCTGCGTCGCGGGTGCCATCGGCGTTCAGGCGCACGAGGCGGCCGGCAGTGCTGCCGTTATAGGTCGTAAAATAGCCGCCCACCAGCACCTGTCCATCGGATTTCAGTGCCAGCGAAGCCACCGAGCCGCCGTCAAAGCCCGTACCACCGCTGTTAAAGGTTGCATCGCGCGAGCCGTCGGTATTGAGGCGGGCCAGGTGTTTCGGAATGGTCACGCCGTTATACGTCAGGAAGAAGCCGCCAACCAGCACCTGGCCGTCAGATTCCAGCGCAAGCGCATTTACCGTGTCGCCGAAGCCAGTAGTTGTGTTGAAAGTCGCGTCGCGGGTGCCATCGGCGTTCAGGCGCGCGAGGCGGCCCGCCGCGCTACCATTGTAGGTAGTGAAGTCACCGCCCGCCAGTACCTGTCCATCCGACTTTACCACCAGCGCCCGCACGATAGCGTTGAAGCCTGCGCCTCCCGTGTTAAAGTTGGAATCAAGACTACCATTGGCGTTCAGCCGTACCAGGAAGTCGGGCGTGTTCACCCCGTTGTAGGTCAGGAAAGCTCCGCCCACCAGCACCTGCCCGTCGGATTCGAGGGCCAGGGCAAACACCGTATTCGTGAAGCTCGCCCCGCCTGCGTTGAAAGTTGCGTCGCGCGAGCCGTCGGTATTGAGACGCACGAGTCGGCCGGCAGCAGCTCCGTTGTAAAGCGAAAAATTGCCGCCAACCAGTACCTGCCCGTCCGGCTCCAGGGCCAGGGCAAATACGCCGCCATCAAAGCCCACACCGCCCGCATTGAAAGTAGCATCGCGCGAGCCGTCAGCATTCAGCCGGACGAGGTAGCCGGCCGTAGTGCCGTTATACGTCGTAAAGTTGCCGCCAGCCAGCGTCTTTCCGTCGGGCAAAGCCAGCACTGCATTCACGGCCGCGTTAAAACCCGCGCCGCCCGCATTAAAGCCCGGCAGGGTGGCCGTGGCCGTCAGTGTCTGGGTTGCGCCATCGCAGATGCTCAGCGAACCGGCCGGACTGATGCTTACCGTCGGGGTCGGGGCTGCGTCCACGCGCACGGTGTTGCTGTAGGTCGTGCAGCTGCCGCTGGTGGCCGCCACCTGGTAGAGGCCGGGCTGGGTCACCGAGAGGGTGGCCCCGGTAGCGCCGTTGCTCCAGGCAAAGGTAGTACCGGCCGGGGTAACGGGGGTGTTGTCGAACGAGCCATCAGCCCGGAGCCGGGTCAGGTAGTCGGGCACGTTTCCATCCCCGTTGTAGGACGAAAAGGAACCCCCTACCAGCACCTGCCCATCGGCCTGCACGGCTACGGCAATAATAGTGGCCTCGAGTCCGCTGAAGCCGGCATTGGTGCCGTTGAAGCCAGTGTCGCGGGTGCCGTCGGCGTTCAGGCGCACGAGGCCGTCGGGCGTGTTGGTCGGCGCACCATTGTAGGTAGTAAACACGCCGCCGGCCAGCACCTTGCCATCGGGCTGCAAAGCTATTCTACGAATAATTGTACCGCCAGTTGAGCCACTAGTAGATCCACTGAAGCCGGCATTAGTGCCGTTGAAGCCAGTGTCACGGGTTCCGTCAGCATTCAGGCGCACGAGCCGGTCAGGGGTGTTGAGCGCCCCGTTGAATACGCTGAAGGCCCCGCCCACCAGAATCTGTCCGTCGGGCTCCAGAACGAGGTCATACACGTGCTCATCGAACCCGGCTCCGCCGCTGTTGAAGGTCGCATCGCGCGAGCCATCGGCGTTCAGGCGCATCAGACGGGCCGACACGGCTACGCCGTTATAGGTCCCGAAGCCGCCCCCCACCAGAATCTGGCCATCGGGTTCGAGGGCTACTGCGGACACACTGCTGCCGAAGGCACTCCCGCCCGCGTTGAAACCGGTGTCGCGGGTACCGTCGGCGTTGAGGCGGATGAGCCGGCCGGCCGCCACGCCGTTATACATATCAAAGAAGCCGCCCACCACAATCTGCCCGTCGGGCTCCAGGGCCAGGTCCAGGACCGTGCTATTGAAGTTGGTGCCGCCGGCGTTGAACGTGAAGTCGCGGGTACCATCGGCGTTAAGGCGCAGCAGGTTGGCCGACTCATTGTTGCCGGTGCTGGTTCTGCCCGTGATGTTACCGCCTACCAGAATCTGCCCGTCGGGCTCCACAGCCAGCGCGAAGACGATACCAATCACAATAGCCGGATTGAAAGTGGCGTCGCGGCTACCGTCGGCATTGATACGCACCAGCGTGAAGCCCCCACTGCCATACGAGTTGAAGCGTCCGCCTACGAGGGTTTGCCCGTTGGGCAAAGGCAGTACGATGTTCACGTCGTTATTAGGCCCGGTAGTACCGATGTTCAGCCCGGGGCTCGTGTTGACGGCCGTAGCCGTGAGCGTGGTGCTGCCGCCAGGGCAGAGCGTGAGCGGACCAGACGGGGTCACGCTCGTCGTGAAGGCACACTGGGCCCTCGCCGCCGGGGCCGCGCCCAGCAGCAGCGCTGCGAGCAGCCAGCCGCTGAGGGTCCTGCTCCTGCTGGTCTTGAGACGAGGGTTAAAGGAGAAGAAGTGTTTCATTCAGTAGTGGAAAAACGGTGAGAGAAGCAGTGTTGATTAACCCTCAAACCTACCCGCTTTCTCATCAGGCGGCAATACCTACTTCCAGGTATTTTGCACGGTTAAAGTTGTTAACTGAACATTCGCCACCGCTGCTTCGCCGGGGGTAGCCCCGGGCCAGAACAGGAGGGTAGCTGAGCGGGCAAACCCGGCGGGCAAAGCCGGTGAAAAGGCTTGGCTGACCAAACGAGCCGCGAGATGCGGCACTCCTGGGCCAGCCGCGGCGGCCCTCCCAGCGCATGCCCGCGCGGCTTCCGCCGCTCTTCCTGAAAAGATATTTGGGCCGGACCCGGTGCTACTGTGCCGCCGGCGTGCTAAGTTCGCAGCCTTACCGGGCCGGCTGCGGCGCTGTCAGGCGTGCCGGTCGTCTTGTCTCCTTATTCTTGCTAAACGATTCTAAGGAGACAACGTATTTGTCTCCTTAGTTGGTGATCCAAATAATAAGGAGACAACCTCACGTATGCCCCGTTCCCTGCGCGTGCCGGCCGTTCCGCACTACCTTGTCCTGGTCCGCGCGGGCCTGGGTTTAACCCAGGAGCAGCTGGCCGGCGCCCTGGGCGTATCGCGCGGGCTTATCACCAAAGTCGAAGCCGGGCAGCGCACCCTGCCCGCCCGGGCGGCCCACACCCTGGCCTGGCTGGCCCAGGCCCTGCCCCCGGCCCTACCCCCAAGCCCGTTTGCCCCGCCTACGGCGACCCCGCCACTGTCGGCCGACGAGCAGGCCGTGCTGCAGGACCGGGCCGGGGCCGTGGCGTATGAAATCCGGCAGCTGACCCGCCGCCTGGAGCGGGGGCAGGCCCGCACCCGTCGGGCCCAGGACTGGCTGCGGGCCGTGCCGGCGCTGCAGGCCACGCTGCCCGCCGACGAAGAAGGCCCGCGCCTGTGGCTGGCCGCCACTACCGCCGAGGCCGAAGCCGCCCTGGAAGGGGAGGGCCGGCCGGTGCTGCACCGTCTGCTCACGGCCCGGCTAACCGGCCTTCAGGCCGAGGCCGCCGCCCTGGCCACGGCGCTGGGCGGCAGCTGAAAAATAATTCAGGTGGGGAGTATTTGAATACTGAATAGCTATACTTAAGATTATGGTGTTCGGCTGGCTGGCCCCGCCCATCGGCTATCTTATTTCACCTTTAACGTGCGCTTATATGTCTTATTCAGTGAATTTACTTACCACCGTGGCCGAGTGCGACCAGGTGCTCAGCGAAGCCGCCGACGAGCGGGCCGAGCTGGAATTCCGGCAGGTTCAGCTGCAGCGCCTGCACAGCATGGGGACGGGTAAAGCCGCCGAGCTGCAGGTCGAGCTTACCGGGGCCACGTCCGAGTACAACACCCTGGCGGCGCTGCTGCCCGGAATGGCCGAGGGCAACGCCAAGAAGCGCAACGAGCGGGAGTACAAGCGGCTTGAGTACCGCATCTACGTGCTCACGCAGCAGCAAAGCAGCGGGCAGGGTGGCATCCTGACGCGGTTCAAGCGCCAGTACGAGCTGAACTGCCTGGCCCAGAGTCTGATTGAAAACAACACGCTTAAAACCGAGGTGGAGGCGCGGCGCGCGGCGCTCTAGGCAACGTTCCGCCACTACCAGCCCTTCGGGAGCTCCGCCGCGAGGGGGTGGGGCTGCCGAAGGGCTTTTTGCGTAGCCGCGGAAGGGGGAGAAGCGGCGGAAGCCGGGAACCTAAGCGTCAGCGGGCGGCTTTTCGTAGGACTACCCTGTTCGGGGGCGGCCCAAACAACCGCGCCGTCCGCCGGTTTTTACCGGCTTATCAGAAGTCAGACATGCAAAAGACAATAAAGGAGCTGCCCCTGTCGGTTCTCGACCTGGCCGCTATCCGCGAAGGCCACACGCCCGCCGACACGTTCCAGAACAGCCTGGACCTGGCCCGGCACGCGGAAGAGTGGGGCTACCGGCGCTACTGGCTGGCCGAGCACCACAACATGGCCAGCATTGCCAGCTCGGCCACCTCGGTGCTGATCGGCTTTATTGCCGGGGGCACGACCACCATCCGCGTGGGCTCGGGCGGCATCATGCTGCCCAACCACGCCCCGCTGGTGGTGGCCGAGCAGTTCGGCACCCTGGCTTCCCTCTATCCCGGCCGCATCGACCTGGGCCTGGGCCGGGCCCCGGGCACCGACCAGCGCACGGCCATGGCACTGCGCCGCGACATGCACGCGTCCGTCAACGACTTTCCCGAGCACGTGCAGGAGCTGCAGACCTACCTCTCGGCCGAAAACAAAACCAGCAGCGTGCGGGCCATTCCGGGCGAGGGGCTCGACATTCCAATCTGGCTGCTGGGCTCCAGCACCTACAGCGCCCAGCTGGCCGGAATGCTGGGGCTGCCCTTCGCCTTTGCCAGCCACTTTGCACCCACCCACCTGCACGCCGCCCTGCACCTGTACCACTCGTCGTTCCGGCCCTCGGCGCACCTTGCGGAGCCCTACGCCGCGGCCTGCGTGAACGTGGTGGCGGCCGACACCGACGCCGAGGCGGCCCGCATTGCCACCTCCTACCAGCAGTTTGCCCTGGGCATCATCCGGGGTACCCGCCACCCGCTGCCCCGCCCGGTGGACAGCATGGACGGGCTGTGGAGCGATATGGAAGAGGAAGCCGTGATGCAGATGGCCGCGTACGCCTTCGTGGGCGGGCCCGACCGGGTCGGGCAGCAGGTGCAGCGGTTCGTGGACGATACCCGGGTAAACGAGCTGCTGGTGGTGTCGCACATCTACGACCACGCCGCCCGGCTTCGGTCCTACGAACTCCTGGCCGGGCTGAAGCGGTAGCCGCGCGGCTTCGGCGGCCTTACCGGGCATTAGGCGCCGGCGGGAGGGGCTGCCGGGGGCGGATGTGCGCCCGATCCGCCATATTGCCGCTGATGCCGACGTCCGCCATGCCAACGACCACCCCAGCCGCGGAAGCCCGGCTGCAGACCCGGGCCCGCCTCCTGCACGAGCGGGCCTTCACGCTCGACTCCCACCAGGATACGCCCGGCAACCTGCTGCGCCCGGGCTTCGACCTCACCCACGACCACCGGCCCGACGAGAAAGCCCAGGTCGACCTGCCGAAGCTGCGGCGGGGCGGGCTCGACGCGGCCTTCTGGGCCGTGTACGTGGGGCAGGGGCCGCGCACCGCGGAAGGCTACGCTGCCATCCGGCAGGAGGTGGAAGCCCAGTTCCGCGTCATTGAGCAGGCACTACGGCACTACCCCCGCGAGCTGGCCCTGGCTACCTCCCCCGACCAGGCCCGCCGCATCCGCCGGGCCGGGCCCCGGGCCATCTTCATCGGGCTGGAAAACAGCTACCCCGTGGGGCTCGACCTGCGCTGGCTCGAAACCTACTACCGCCGCGGGGCCCGCTACGTCACGCTCTGCCACTCCTCCAACAACGACATCTGCGACTCGGCCACCGACCCCACCGGGCCCGAGCACCACGGCCTGAGCGACTTCGGCCGGGAAGCCATCCGCGAAATGAACCGCCTTGGCCTGATGGTCGACACCTCCCACACCTCCGACGATACCTTCTACGACTGCCTGGCCGGTTCCCGGGTGCCCATCATTGCCTCCCACTCCGGCTGCCGGGCCCTCAGCGACACGCCCCGCAACCTGTCCGACGCCATGCTCCGGGACCTTGCCCACGCCGGCGGGGTGGTGCAGGTAAACCTGTTCAGCCCCTACGTGAAGACCGAGGTGAAGTCCGCGGCCCGGCAGCAGGCGGAGGCGGCGTTCTGCGCGAAATGGGGACTGAAGACCTTTCTGAACGTGTACGCCCTGCCCGCCGCAGACCGTACCCCGGCCCTGGCGGAGTACGCCCGCCTGGAGGTCGACTTTCCGGTGCCGCTCAACACCGTGGCCGACGTAGCCGACCAGATCGACCACGTCGTGCAGCAGGCCGGCATCGACCACGTGGGCATCGGCTCCGACTTCGACGGGGGCAGCGTGCTCAACGGCCTGGCCGACGTGGGCGACTTTCCCAGCCTGACCCTGGAGCTGGTGCGCCGGGGCTACCGCGCCCGGGACCTCAACCGGATCTGGAGCGGCAACCTGTTCCGGGTGATGCGCACCGTGGCCCGGGGGAAAGTCCGCCCCGCCCGCTAAGGCGGGCAACCCGCCAGGTTGTATCTTCGGGCGACCCGGCGCCGGCTCAGCAGGAAGTACCTGCTGCAGCCGAAGCTGGCCCGGGTATTACGCGCTTTACGTTATGTCGACTTTCCGCTCCTTTGCCCGCCGCGCGCTCACCTTTGGTTTGCTGGCGGGCCTGGCCAACTGCGCCCCGGGGCTCGTGGCACCCCGGTCCACGGGCCTGGGCGGCATTGCCCCGTTCCCCATCGGGGTAAGCGTCTACGGCCCGACGCTGAAAAACAATCCCCGCTACCGCGAAGCCATCCTGCGCGACTTTAACAGCGTGACGGCAGAGGTGGAGATGAAGATGGGAGCCCTCAAGCCCGTCAGCGCTACCGAGTACAACTGGGAGGATGCCGACTACCTGGTAAAGTTTGCCAAGGACAACCGCATGCGCGTGCACGGCCACACGCTGATCTGGCACGTGGTGCAGCCGCGCTGGCTGGAAACCCTGCCCAACGACTCGGCCACCTGGGAAGCCGTAATGCGGGACCATATCCAGACCACCATACGTCACTTTAAAGGCGACGTGCACGCCTGGGACGTGGTGAATGAGGCCTACGAGACCAGCGGGGAGCTTTCGAATACGATGTGGCGCAAGCACCTGGGGCCCGGCTACGTGGCGCGGGCGTTCCGCTACGCCCGGGCCGCCGACCCCAAGGCCAAGCTGTTCTACAACGACTTCGATCTGGAAGGCGGCCCCAACAAGCTGAATGCCGTGCTCGTTCGCCTCGACGAGCTCAAGGCCCAGGGCGTGCCCATCGACGGGGTGGGCCTGCAGATGCACAGCTCCCTGACAACCCACACTCCCTCGGTAATCGATGCCCTGGAAAAGCTGGCTGCCCGCGGCTACCTGATTCACATCTCCGAGATGGACGTGGCAGTAAACCTTTACAACCTGCCTACCACCCGGGTGCTGACCCCGCAGCTGCTGGCCGACCAAAAGCAGAAGTACAAGGAGATAGTGGCCGCTTACCTGAAGATTCCGCGCCTGCAACAGTACGGCATTACCATGTGGGGCGTGCACGACGGACAGACCTGGCTGCGCGAGAACCGCCCGGAGTGGCCGCTGCTGCTCGACGACGACTTCAAGTACAAGCCTGCCTACGAGGGCTTTGTCGAAGCCCTGCGGGGAAAATAACGCCCGCGCTCCGGTGGGGCGCATTGCGCCGGCGGACGTATCTTTGCCGAAACAAACACTGCCGACGGCGGCCGCACCGCGTGGTCCGGGCCGTCCGCTTCCAGCCATTCGCCGGTAGCCCGCCGCTATTTACCATGAACCCTCCTCTGTTTCACCCCGGTCAGCAGATTGTCTGCACCAACGACGACTTTACCGTGCTCAAGGCCCAGAACCCGGCCATTGAGACGCCCAAGCGCGGCCCCATCTACACAGTGCGGGGCCTGTTCGACACCCACCGCGGCTACGGCCTCACGCTGCAGGAAATCAACAACGCCGGCGTGGCCCCGGGCTTCCCGGAGGCCAACTTCCACGAAAGCCGCTTTGCCGCGCTGCCCGACGTGGAGGAGGTGAGTCTGGCGGAGCTGATGGAAGAAACCGTGACGGCCTAACTGAAAAAGCCCCTCCCCGGAGGGGCTTTTTCGTGGTCGTTCGCCCGGGTTCTGCTGCCGGATCAGGCGGACGGCTGACCGCGCTGCCTCCGTACTTTTCCGCATAACTACTACTACTACTACTACTTACGTAATCATTCATACTGATCGGACCATAAATCCGTTTTTAGTCGGATGCGGCGAAAGGCGCGGCGTCCGAACTTTGGCAACTTCTCTTTACTCTGTTATGCTATGTGTGCTTATCGGGTCCTGATTGTCGAAGACGCGCCTATTGTCCGCCACGGGCTGGAACTGCACCTGCGGCAGTGGGGAGTTGAGCACATTGATACTGCCACTACCGGGCAGGAGGCGCTGGCCAAGCCGGAACGCCCCGACCTGCTCATCGTCAGCACGGCCCTGCCCGGCCACCCCGACGGCCTCGAAACTGCCCGCCTTCTGCAGCAGCAGAATCCTCCGGTGCCCGTGCTGCTGCTGCACGAGTCTACCAACCAGTCGGTGCCGGCTTACCGGCCGCCGCTCACGCGCTGCCACTGCCTGCCGAGCCCGCCCACCGTGGAAGAGCTCCACGCCAGCCTGGCTGAGGTGCTGCGCGGCTAAGTCTATCCGCCCCTTACACGCGAAAAGCCCCGGCTGCTTCAGGAGCAGTCGGGGCTTTTGATTCGGGGTCAAACCGCAAACTAGGGGTTGATGTGCTTCTGCTTCTGACGGCGGCGCTCCTGGTTTTGCTTTACGCGGCGGTGCAGGGCTTCGCGGGCAGTCTCGGTGCGCTCGGGCGTAGCGGGGGCGCTGTTCTCAGCGTCTTTAACGGTGTTCTTGGCCATGATGAAAATTATTGGGTTCTGCCCAAAGATACGCCGAGCAAATAACATAGCCAGCGGGAGCCGTACGGATAAGGCGGAGGCACCCCCGGAACCGGCTGCGGAGGAAATGCTAAACTTGCCTGCTGAACCTTATTTCCTGCTCTGATGCGCCGGCTTCTGTTACTGCTTCCTTTCCTGTTCCTGGCCGGTGCCGCGGCCCCGCCCGTAACGGAGCGGTCCTTTGCTGCCTACTTCGACACCTTCGGGCTGGAAGGCTCCTTTCTGCTGCTCGACGTGCAGTCCGGGCGGTACACGGCCTCCAACCTGAACCGCTGCCGGCAGGGGTTTCTGCCCGCCTCCACCTTTAAGATTCCCAATACGCTGATCGGGCTCGAAACCGGGGCCGTGCGCGACACCGCCGAGGTGTTCCGCTGGGACGGGGTAGTTCGTGACGTAGAGCCGTGGAACCACGACATGAGCTTTGGCCGGGCGTTGCGGGTGTCGTGCCTGCCGTGCTACCAGCAGCTGGCCCGGCGCATGGGTCCGGCAACCTACGATAAGTGGCTTCCCCTGCTTCAGTTCGGCCGTATGGTAATGACCCCGGCTACCGTCGACCGGTTCTGGCTTGAAGGCCCTTCCCGCATCACCCAGTTCGAGCAGATCGACTTTCTGCGCCGCCTGCAGAGCGGGAAGCTCCCCGTCAGCGCCCGCACCCTGCAGCTCACCACCGACATGCTGGTTTTGGCCCGGGGCAAGAACTGGACGCTGCGGGGCAAGACCGGCTGGACCCGGCAGGAGGGGCGCCACAACGGCTGGTTTGTGGGCTGGGTAGAGCAGCAGGGGCGGGTTTACCTGTTTGCCCTGAACGCCCAGCCCAAGAACAACGGCCCGGCTACCGACCGGTTTGTGCGCGGCCGCCGCGTCATTACCGAGCGGATTCTGCAGCGGGAATTCGGCCTGCTGAAGTAAGCGCCCGGCCGGCCCCCGGCACCGGCTACCATTTTTCAGCGTTTCTTTACAGGCCCGGCCTTCCCGGATTTGCGGCCCGCCTGAAGTGGCGGTCCGTGCCGGACCGGAAACCATTCCGGTGGGGCGTTATTCCTTCTCAGCTATGAAAATAAGAAAGGCGGTAATCACGGCAGCGGCGCGCGGCGCGCGGCTGTACCCCGTTGCCGATACGATTCAGAAAGCCATGCTCCCGGTGGTGGACGTGGATGGCCTACCCAAGCCGGTGCTGCAGATTGTGGCCGAGGAAGCCTTTGAAAGCGGGGTGGAAGAGCTGGCCGTAATCGTGGCTCCCGGCGACGGGGACCGGTACCGCGCCGCCTTCGGCTCCCTGCGCGACAACCTGGTGCACACCTACCAGGGCATCGACTGGGCCCGGCAGCAGGCCGGGAAAATCGACCACCTGCTTCGCCACACCCGGTTTGTGGAGCAGCCCGAGCCCCGGGGCTACGGGCACGCGGTCTTCTGCGCCCGGGAGTTCGTGGGCGACGAGCCGTTTCTGCTCATGCACGGCGACTACCTCTACGTGCCGGCGGTGCGGGGGCAGCGGTGCGCGGCCCAGCTGCTGGCGCTGGCCGGCGCGGAGGGCTGCGCGGTGTCGGCCGTAAATGCCACGCCCGAGCACCAGGTGGGCCGCTACGGCACGCTTACCGGCCAGCACCGGCCGGGCCGGACCGGGGTGTACCAGGTCGAGAAGATTATCGAGAAGCCGGCCCTGAGCACGGCCGAGCTGGAGCTGCAGACCCCCGGCCTGCGCATGGGCTACTACCTCTGCTTTTTCGGCATGCACGTCCTTACACCTGCTTTGTTTCCGATTCTGGACCGGCACCTCGCCGCCGGCGCCGACAGCCTGCTGCTGACCCCGGCGCTGCAGGAGCTGGCCGCGACTGGACCCTACCTGGCCCTGGAAGTGCAGGGCAGCCGCTACGACCTGAGTGCCCCCCAGGGGCTGCTCCGGGCCCAGCTGGCCCTGGGCCTGGCCGGCGAAGCCCAGGCCGAAACATTGTCGGCCGTGGTAGAGCTGCTGGCCGAAGCCAATGGCCGCCCGCGCCTATAACCAGTTGTCCGTTGTTCGTTGTCCGTTGTCAGGACAGGCGTAACCAAAACCGGACAACGAACAACTGACAACGAATAACTATCCAAGAGGCGCCAACCCGCGTTTCTGCTGCCCTATGAACGTCTTTGTAGAAACGATACTCGCCACCGACCCGGTCCTGCGTAATCGGTCGTTTTTCGACCTTAGCCGCCGGCTGCCGGCCCGGGAGCTGCTGCCGGCGCTGCGGGAGCTCGACGAGTTTCGCAAAACCACGCCCAGCCTTTACGACAAGGTGCGGGCCATCCTGTTTCTGTACGCGGGCTTCCGGTTTTTCCTGCAGGAGTCGGCCGAGGTGCCGGCGGTGGGCCGCATTCCCTACGCCGGCTTCGAGGACCTTTTGGGGCGCCGCTTCGAGCAGGCCATCCGCACGTTTCTGGGCGAGCTGGACCGGCACGGGCCCAACGCCACGCTGTTCAGCGCCCTGGCCGACAGCTACCACCACCTCTCGTTTCAGATTCTGGCCGACCAGGTGCGCAAGAGCGTGCGCTCCAGCAAGGGCAACCAGTGGATGTTCCGGGTCGGGCACCAGGACGAGCACCCGATCCGCCTGCACCCGGCTTTGCTGCGCCGGGAGGAAGGCGCCCTGTTCTTCCCCGTGCTGCACGAGCACACCGCCGTACGCATGGACCTTACCCACAGCGGCTGGTCCGACATCTTTTTCCTGGGCATGGACTACCCCGAGGGTGCCCGGGTGCTCAACCTGAGCATCGACCTGGGCGTGTTCGGGCGCGATGCCGACATCCGTCCGCCCCTGCACTCGTACGTGCGGGTGGTGCCCGAGCCGGTTTTGCGCCTGACCAGCATCGACCTGAACACCACCAAGGACATCACTGACCTGGCCGACCTGTTCAACTTCGGCAACGACTACCTGAGTCTGGTGAAAGCCGGCGTTATTGCCTCCGGGCTGATTCCGCCGTCATTTGAGGGCACGGGCCAGTCCCTGCCGGCCATCCTGGCGCGCATCGTGGGGCCGGGCATGGGACTGGAGCTCGTGACCAAGGTCAACGACATTCCAAAAGGCTCCCGCTTTGCCGTGTCGACCAACCTGCTGGGTTCGATTATCAGCCTGCTGATGCGGGCTACGGGCCAGACCAAAAGCCTGACCGATGGGCTGCAGGAGTCGGAGCGGCGGCTGGTAGCCTCGCGGGCCATTCTGGGGGAGTGGATCGGCGGCTCGGGCGGGGGCTGGCAGGACTCGGGTGGCGTGTGGCCGGGTATCAAGGCTATTCAGGGCACGTTTGCCCAGGCCGGCGACCCGGAGTTCGGCGTCAGCCGGGGCACGCTGCTGCCCCGGCACCGCGTGCTCGAAGGCGCCGACGTGCATCCCGAAATCGGGGAGCGGATCATGAACTCCCTGGTCTTGATGCACGGGGGCATGGCCTCGAACGTGGGCCCGATTCTGGAAATGGTTACCGAGAAGTACCTGCTCCGGGGCGAGCAGGAGTCGGCGGCCCGGCAGCAAACCAACGAGGTGTTCGACAACATCCTGGCCGCCATCCGCGAAGGCGACGTGCAGAAGCTGGGCGCCAACACTGCCCGCAACTTCGCCGGACCCATCAAAACCATCATTCCCTGGGCGTCCACCTACTTCACCGAGCAGCTGATTGCCAAGGCTAAAAAGGAGTTCGGGGCCGACTACTACGGCTTTCTGATGCTGGGCGGGATGTCGGGCGGGGGCATGGGCATGTTCGTGAACCCCGCGCGGTACACCGAGTACAAGCAGCGGGTGCTCGAGCTGCTCCGGACCACCAAGCAGGAGCTGTCCGACGCGCTGCCGTTTGCCATGGAGCCGGTGGTCTACGACTGGCGCATTAACCACCGGGGCACCTGGGCGACATTGCACGAGGGCAAAGACGCGCTGATGCCCGAGCCCTACTACGCCATTCAGGTGGCCGGGCTGGTGAAGAAAGCTCCCGCCGAGGTTTCCTACCTGCGCCGGGCCGAAATCGACTTTTTCACGACGCATTGCCAGCACAACAACCTCGCTTATCCGCTGCTGCGCACCATCGTCAGCAACCTGTTTCAGGTGTCGGACCCCACGGTGCAGGGCAACCGCAGCGTGGAAAACGAGAAAGCCGCGGCCATCAAAGAGGAAAACGGCTTCGACTACATCCAGCACGAAGACATCCGCCAGGACCTGCAGAAGGGCCGCATCGGCTTGTCGCGCAACCGCCTCGCCGCCGAAACCTCGATTGAGGACGTGCGCCCCGCCGACGTGGTGCAGTTGGCCGACGTGCCGGCTGACGCGCGCAAAGCGGGGGAAGAGGCCATCCGGGCCGGGGAGGTGGCCGTGCTGAGCCTCGCCGCCGGCGTGGGCAGCCGCTGGACCAAGGGTGCCGGCGTAATCAAGGCGCTGAACCCCTTCGTGGAAATCAGCGGGCAGCACCGCAGCTTTCTGGAGATTCATCTGGCTAAAACCCGACGCGTGGCCCAAGCCTACGGCGCGGTGATTCCCCACCTGGTAGCAACGAGCTACCTGACCCACGCGCCGATCCGCCGCCACCTGGAGCAAACCCAAAACTACGGCTACGCCGGGCCGGTGCTTTTGTCGGCAGGGCGCAGCATCGGGCAGCGGTTTGTGCCCATGGAGCGGGACCTGCGCTTTCTGTGGGAGGAGATGCCCCAGGAAACGCTCGACGACAACAAGCAGAAGGTGCGCGACGCGGTGCGCGGCAGCATGATTGCCTGGGCCAAAACGAAAGGGGAGGGCAGCGACTATGTCGACAACATTGCCGCCCAGCGGTTTTCGCCCCTGGGGCACTGGTACGAGGTGTCGAACCTGCTGCGCAACGGCACCCTGGCCCGCCTGCTGCGCGAACAGCCCGCCGTCCGGACGCTCATGCTCCACAACATCGACACGCTAGGCGCCGACGTGGACGCCGCCGCCCTGGGCTACCACCGGGCGGCCGGCAACGTGCTCACCTTCGAGGTGGTGCCCCGCCGCATCGAGGACCGGGGTGGGGGACTGGCCCGCGTGAACGGGCAGGTACGCCTGCTTGAAGGGCTGGCCCAGCCCCGGGAAGAAGACGAGCTGGCGCTGAGCTACTACAACACCATGACTACCTGGATTGAGGTCGACCCGCTGCTAAGCCTGTTTGGCCTGACGCGGGAGGATCTGCAGCGCAGCGACGACAACCTGCTGGCCAAGAGCGTGCGGCGGGTAGCCCAGCGTATTCCCACCTACGTGACCATCAAGGACGTGAAGTATCGCTGGGGCCATGGGCAGGAGGACATCTACCCGGTAGCCCAGATCGAGAAGCTGTGGAGCGATATGTCGGCCCTGCCCGACGTGCGCTGCGGCTACCTGGTGGTGCCCCGGCCCCGCGGGCAGCAGATGAAGGACCCCGCCCAGCTCGACGCCTGGGTGACTGACGGCAGCAAAGACCACGTAGCCGCGCTGGGGCAGTTTGATTTTTAGTTGTCAATTGTCAGTTGATAGTTGTCGGTTGGCAGTTGTTGTTTTTTGGTCTTGCTTTAAATCGATTGACTAACAACAGACAACTATCAACTGCCAACTACCTTTCCCCATGCTCTCCCACAAGCACGAAATCTTCCTGGAGGTGGCCCGGCTGCTGAGCTTTACCAAGGCCAGCCAGACGCTGTTTATCAGCCAGTCGGCCATCAGCAAGCAGGTCAAGGCGCTGGAGGAGTTCTACAAAACCGGCCTGTTCGAGCGGCTCGGCAACACGGTGGCCCTCACACCGGCCGGGCGCCTGTTGTACCAGAAGCTGCTGCTGGCCAAGCAGCTTCAGCACGAGCTGCACCAGGAGTTCAGCACCCTCAGCGCCGACTTCTCACCCCAGGTGCGGATGATGGTGGGCGCCAGCACCACGATTTCCTTGTACGTGCTGCCCCCGGTGTTGTCGGCTTACCTGCAGCAGCATCCCAACACCCAGCTGACCCTGCGCAACCGCAACAGCGAAAACATCCTGCGGGCTTTGCTCGACCACGAAATCGACCTGGGCATCATCGAGGGCATCAACAAGGTGAGCACCGTGAGCTACACGCCCCTGCTCACCGACGCCGTAGTGGCCGTGTGCTCGGCCCGCAACCTGCTGGGGCAGCGGGAGCTGCGCGCCGCCGACCTGCGCACCGTTCCGCTGGCATTGCGCGAATCAGGCTCCGGCACGCTGGCGGTACTGGAAGCGGAGCTCGTCCGCCACGGCCTGAAGCTGCTCGACCTGCCGGTGCGGGTGCGGCTGGGCGGCACCGAGGCCCTCAAGAACTTTGTGCGCGTCGACGACTCCTGCCTGGCGTTTCTGCCCCGGCAGGCCGTGGTGAAGGAGCTGATAACCGGGGAGCTGGTAGAGGTCCGGATTGCCGACCTGAGCATGAGCCGGGAGTTTCACTTCATTCAGCGCAAGGGCACCGAAAACAACATGCCCTACAAGGATTTCATCCGGTTTACCAAGCGGCATTATGCCAATAGGGAATAGCCGATTCCATATTGCTATTTGATTTACGCATAGAGAGTTTCCTACTTGCCGGCTCGTTCCACCTCTGCCAGCTATGTCAACTCTCACCGAAACCATCAGCCGCGTCACGGAGCTTCAGTGCTCGTCCTGCGGCAAGTCCTATTCCGCTTTTGTTCCGCAAACGATTGCAGCCTGCTGCGGCCTGCCGCTGCTGGTGCGCTACGACCTGCATGAGCCCCTTTCCCGTGCGAGCATCAACCCCGCCGAGGGCAGCATGTGGCGCTACCGGGAACTGCTGCCCCTGCTCGACGACGAAAATCGGGTAAGCCTCGGCGAAGGCTTTACCCCGCTGCTCACCCTTGGTTCCCTGGCCGCCCGCTACGATCTGCGTTCCGTGGTGCTCAAGGACGAAGGACAGAACCCCACCGGCTCGTTCAAGGCCCGGGGCCTGAGCATGGCCGTTTCGAAAGCAAAGGAACTGGGTGCCCCGGGCTGCATTATTCCCACCGCCGGCAATGCGGGCGTGGCGCTGGCCGCCTATTGTGCCAAGGCCGGCCTGCCCGCCGTGGTGGCCATGCCCCGGCACACGCCCAATGCCTTTAAGGAAGAGTGCTACTGGTACGGGGCCGAGGTGCAGCTGATCGACGGCCTTATCAACGACTGCGCCGCCTGGGTGCGGCAGGTGAACGCGGACCGGCAGCTGCTCGACGTGTCGACGCTCAAGGAGCCGTACCGCATCGAGGGCAAGAAAACCATGGGCTACGAAATTGCCGAGCAGCTCGGCTGGCAGCTGCCCGACGTGATTCTGTATCCCGCCGGGGGCGGCACGGGGCTGATCGGCATCTGGAAAGCTTTCCAGGAAATGAAAGCCCTGGGCTGGCTGGCGCCCGAAGTCCGGCTGCCGCGCATGGTGGCCGTGCAGGCCGCCAACTGCTGCCCGCTGATTGAAACCTATCTGGGCCGGCAGGCCAATTCCCACCACTACGTTGGAATGCCCACCATTGCCAACGGACTGGCCGTGCCGCGCCCTTTAGGTGAACCCTTGATGCTGGAGGTGCTGCACGAGTCGCAGGGCACCGCCGTCAGCATCACCGACGACGAGATGGTGGACGGCATGCGGGAGCTGGGCCGGCTCGAAGGGCTGTTTGTGGCCCCCGAAGGTGCCGCCGTGTGGATGGCTGCCCGCAAGCTCCTGGCTACCGGCTGGCTCCGCGCCGACGAGCAGATCCTGCTGCTCAACACCGGCTCCGGGCAGAAGTACCTCGACAACGTGCTGGGCCGCTACTAGCCGCGCCCGGTATTTATTCCGCCTTTGCTAGCACAAAAAAGACCGCTCCTGCTGGGGCGGTCCTTTTTTATAAGTAGCAGTTGTTTTACCACACTTTCCACCAAGGTTTCTTTATTACCTGATCTTGAGGATATGCCTCTTCCATCGGTTTTAATCTACCATTTATAGGGAATAGAGCTGGGGTCTGAACATTTGGGTTGAAGAAGCCCACCTGATGCTTCTGCGCAAGCTGGTAGGCCATTTCGTTAGCCTCCTTAGCAAGTGACCAACTGAAACATGCATATATGACTGCGCGGCCGACACTGTAATCTGTTTCGTAATCACTCTTCGTATCCTGAGTTGCGTCGTCGCCATTCAGGTCTGGGAATGTTAGCATCATTTCCATTAGCCAAGCCCGGAGTTCAGGAGTCGTTACGGACGAATTGTCATAGCTATGGTCTTCGGTAAATTGTGTTTGCGCTTCATACCAGCCTGTAAAGTCAGTCCTTGTTTTCGAAGCAGCAACTGGATCAAAGACCATCAGATCATAACTCATCTGGCGACAGCTTCGAATTCCTAAACTCTACTCCTTCGTAATCTGCCGGCTGGCCCGGCTACCGTTGATGTCGAGCACGAGCAGGTACTGCCCGGCGCGCTGCATACCGGCTCCGGCGGCGCTGAGGTGATACTCATAGGAGCCGGCGGCCTGGGTTTCCCGGGTCAGGGACTTGATTTTCCGGCCGTTGAGGTCGTACACGGCCAGCTCTACCTTTGAGGCACGGGGCAGCTTGTATTCGACGTTCAGGAACTGCCCGGCGGGGTTGGGGAACACGGCAATCTTGTACTCGCTTTGCTCGGCCGAAATCCGCACCCCGGTTACCGTGTTGTTCACGACCCATTCCACCCGGTACACGTGCTGCACAAAGTGGGTGTTGTTGCGGGTAAGGGCCGTGGTATCCACGATTTCGGCCTGAATGGTATTACTGCCGGCGGCCAGGGAAGCCAGGGGCACGTTCACCGCGCCGGCGTTGCGCCGGAAGATGGTGCCGTTGCGCTTCCAGGTTACTTTCAGCGTGTTCGGGTTGGGCTGCACCAGGCTCAGGGCGAAGGGCAGGTCCTGGGTGGGGGCATTTACGGTGAGGGCAGCCGGCTGATAGGACGCCAGCGGGGGCTGCAGGCTGTGAATCCGCTCCACGAAGGTTTCGCGGCAAACCGGGCAGAAAGGAGCCCCCAGATTTTGCATCTTACAGTTCTGGTGGGGGTGAAACCAGTTGTTCGGGCCGCCGATGTAGGGATAGATGCCGACGCCGCCGGTATTCATCCAGTTCGCCCACCGGACCACGGCCGGGTTGGTCTGCTGGGTCATGTTGGCCGTTTCGCGGGCGTACTGCGGCCCCGCCCAGTACTCGTCCGACAGCCCCGCGAACGAGTGGCCGATTTCGTGGATACTGACCTCGTTGGCGCTGGGATGGGTGGAGGAAGTGGCGTTTACCCCACCCGAGCCCCCGTAGAATGCCGAGTTCACCAGAATAAAGGCCTGATCGTAGAGCGGCAGGTTCGATGCCAGCACCGCTCCGATGTTCCGGGTCGGCACCAGCAGGCGGTGAATGCCGAAGGAGTCGAACGACGAGCCGAAGTAGTTGTTGACTGTGGCCGCCGGCTGGGTGCCGCAGTCGGTGAGGCTACGGGCGTGGGTGGCTCCCGACTGCGCCGAGGGCACGCGCACAGCGTACACGTTGAAGTAGCTGCGGTACTCGCGGAAAGGCGTCTGGCTGAACATGTCGTTCATCACCCGGGTGGCATCCACGATAAACTGGGCCTGCTCACTGGCCTGGTAGCCATCGGCCAGAAACACCAGGTTGATCTGCCGGCGCATGGGGCCGTTGTTCATCAGCGTATCCACCGGAAACTGCTGGGCCTGGCTAAGCTGAGCCAACACGAGCAGGGCGCTGAACAAGAGTAAGGCTTTCTTCATAGCATTAAAGTTTGCTGGGAAACGGGAGGTCAATAACAGTGGCGGGCTGCTGGGCCCGCACCTCCGCTACGCGGAGGAATGCGGCGCCGGGTTCCCGGCGCAGGCGAACAAAAAACTCGGCTTCGGGCAGCTGCACTGCTTTGCGGGCCAGGGCGCCGGCCTCGGTCTGGTACTCGACGTCTTTCAGCAGGGGATGCTCGACCCGGGCCGAGGCCAGAACCCGGCGGCTGGCGTCCAGCTCGGATACTTCCAGGTAATTCGGCCCGAGAGGCTGGTTGAGCGGTTGCTTCAGCGCTCCGGCCGCAGTTTTCGTATCTAGCAGCTCCACCTGCAGCGGGCCCTGCCCGGTGGAGCGGGCCCGGAAGATCAGAAATACTACCGTCGGGGCTTCCGCCGTGGCCGGAGTGCTGAGCGGCTGGTATGAATAAGCCGGCCGGCTGCACGCCGCCAGCAGGGGCAGGGCCGGCAGCAAACAACGTAAAAACCTGGGAAACCAGAACATAGGTCGAATATACACCATTGCGGGCAGGTAAAGATGGCAGCATATTCCGGCATTCGAAAGCTACTGTGGGGCCTGCTGGGCGGGGCTCTGCTTGTTTTTGGCGCCTGGCGCCTCTACGCCGCGTATAAGGCGTCGCATCCTTTCCCCCCTATTCCGATGACGACCAAAGCCCAGCCGGCCCGACTGCACGACGACGTGGCCTTCCTCACCGGTCTGCAGCCGGCCCGCAACTACCGCAACCTGACGTCCCTCAACCAGGCCGCCGACTACGTGCGCCGGGAGTTTGAGAAGTTGGGACTCAAGGTCGAAGAGCAAACCTACCAGGCCGATGGCCGCACCTACCGCAACATTATCACGTCCCTGGGTCCGCCCGACGCGGAGCGTATCGTTGTGGGAGCCCACTACGACGTGTGCGGCGACCAGCCCGGGGCCGACGACAACGCCAGTGCCGTGGCTGGCCTGCTGGAAACCGCCCGCCTGCTGCACGCGCAGCAGCCCCGATTAAAGCACCGCCTCGACCTGGTGGCGTATCCGCTGGAAGAGCCGCCTTACTTTGCCACCGACCAGATGGGCAGCGCCGTGCACGCCAAATCCCTGCACGACGCCGGGGTGAAGGTGCGGGCCATGATCTGCTACGAAATGATTGGCTACTTCCGCGACGAGCCCGGCTCCCAGAACTTTCCCAACCCCCTGCTTGCCGCGCTGTATCCCGATACCGGCAACTTCATTACCGTGGTGGGCAAAATGGGGCAGGAAAGCATTGTAAGCCGGATCAAGGACCTGATGAAGGCCAACTCCGCTATCGACGTGCAAAGCATCAACCTGCCCGAAAGTATGGGCCTGGCCGGCCTCTCCGACCACCGCAACTACTGGCGCTACGGCTACGAGGCCGTGATGATCAACGACACGTCCTTTCTGCGCAACCCCAACTACCACCAGAGCACCGATACCATCGACACCCTCGACTTTAAGCGGATGGCTGAAGTAGTGAACGGCGTGTACGCGGCAATCCTGGGGCTGTAGCTAGTTGCGCAGCGCCATAAGCCATACGTAGGCGAGTGAGCCCAGCAAAAAGCCGCTGAAGACGGTGCCACTGCCGGCAACGCCCAGCGCCGTAAGCACCACCGCCAGCAGGCCAACGGCCGCTAGCGCGTACCCAAACCACATCGACTGCCGGCGCCGGTCGGGCCGCCACATGCGCTGCGTACCAACGAGCGGAAACAGCAAAGCCAGCGCCACCATGCCGCCGACCGTGAAGGTTTCGATGCCGGTGCCATACCCGGCGCCCAGCAGCAGCAGGCCGGCAAGCGACAGGGCCAGAAAGTGGTTGGAGTCCGTCGTGTCCTTGGCATTCAGGGCAAAGCGGCCGTACCGGTTAAAGCGCAGCAGGGAGTTGAACAGCGGCTCGGCAAACCAGCTCATGTACACCAGCAGCAGGTACAGCGGCATCAGCCCGGGCACCACCCGCGAGAGCAGAAACAGCCCGATAAACATACCCTGCCGGGCGCCATTGCTCAGCGTCTGCGTCCACACGCTGAACCGGTAGAAGCCATTGTAAAGCCAGAAACGCGCCTTCAGCGCCTCCACGAGTCCTTCGCGGGCGTAGTCGGACTCAGGGTCGAGCCGCAGGGCTTCCTTGAAGTGCCGGGCGGCTTCTTTGGCCCGGCCCCGCTCCAGCGCCACCCAGCCCAGGTCGGCGTGGGTACCGGCGTCGGTCGGGCTCTGGCGCAAAGCTTCGTCGAAGTCGGCCTCGGCTTCGTCGCGCCGGCCCAGGCGGGCCAGGCAGCGGGCCCGCAGCCCCAGGCAGTCGACGTGGGTAGGGTCAGCCGCGAGGCCGGCTTCGGCCGCCCGCAGCGCCGCGTGCAGCTGCCCCTGCTGAAAGCGGATCTGACCAAGAATATGCTGGAAGTCGGCGTCCTCGGGGTCAAGCGTCAGGGCCTGCTCGATGGCCTCCAGGGCGGCGTGTAGATCGTGCTGCCGATGCAGGGCCAGGCTCAGCACGTAGAAGGCAAAGCTGTTTTCGGGGTCGAGGTGAATGGCCTGCTGGGCACTGGCCTGCGCCTGCGCCGGGTGGTTCTGCCCCAGCAGCGCCAATGCCAGCAGGCAGTGCAGGTAGCTGTGGTCGGGGTCGTCGCGCAGCAGGCGGCGCGCTTCCTGCTCGGCATCCTGGGGCCGCTTGTGCTGCAGCAGGAGCTGCACCCGGCTGATATTGGGAAAAGTCGACATAAAGGAATGCGGGGTCGCGTAAACAGTGGGTATTCAAAGTAGAAAGGGGCGCATCGGCAGCGCCCCGGCACCAGCCTGCGCACTGCCGGCGGCTGAATGCTGCTACTTCTTAATGCCCAGGTAGATAAGGATATCGTCGTAGTTGCCGCCTTCGTTGGAGTACAGCGCGTAATTCTTGGCGGTGGCAAACCACTCCTTGGTGCTGGGCCGCACCTGCTTGGCCGCCGCTGCGAGGTTGCTTTGCTGCACCGGCAGCGCCTTGCCCGTTTTCATCGACTCGCGCAGGCAGCTTTCCACGGCCGTGTCCACGACGGCCTGCAGGTCGGCGCCGGAGAGGCCGGCCGTTTGAGTAGCCAGCTGGGGCAGGTTGAGGTTGTCGGCCACGGGCTTGCCGCGCAGCATCACTTCCAGAATAGCCACCCGGGCGGGCTCGTCGGGCGGGGTCACCAGCACAATCCGGTCAAACCGGCCGGGGCGGCGGAAGGCGGGGTCGAGGTGCCAGGGGGCATTGGTAGCGGCCAGAATCAGCACGCCGTCGTTGGAGTGACGGGCCCCGTCGAGCTCCTCCAGAAACTGGTTGATCAGGGTGCGGCCGGCACTTTGGCGCAGGTCGTGGCGGTTGGCGGCCAGGGCATCTACCTCGTCGAAGAACAGCACGCAGGGCGCCTGCATCCGGGCCAGCTCAAACAGGTCGTGAAGCTTTTTCTCGCTTTGGCCCATCCACATATCTAGAATGTCGCTGATGCCGACGTGGATAAACGACGCCTTTACTTCCCCGGCGGTGGCGCGGGCCAGGTGGGTTTTGCCGCAGCCGGGCGGGCCATACAGCAGCAGACCGCCCCCGGCCGCTTTCCCGTAAGCCTTGTACAGGTCCGGGAACTGCAGGGGGTGAATGATTTTCAGGCGGATTTCCTCTTTTACGGCCTCCATTCCGCCCACGTCCTGAAAGGTGATTTTGGGTTTCTCCAGCCCCGCAAACAAGGCCCGCTCATCCAGCCCCTGGTCCGATACGCTGGCGGAGTGCTCGGCCGGGGCACCCCCGCCGGCCGGCTGGGCGGCGGGGCGCAACCCCAGCTGCTCATCCAGGGCCGCGTCGCGCAGGGAGCTGTCAAGCTGCAACGCCTGCCGGTAGGCAGCCCGGGCCTCATCGGGTGGGCCCCCGGCGCCGGCCAGCAGGCGGGCGTGCAGCAGGTGGGCGCGGCCGTGGTCGGGCTGGGCGCGCAGCAGCTCTTCGAGCACCACCAGGGCCGCCGAGGTTTTCTGCAGCGCCGCGTACGTCTCAGCCAGCCCCAGCTGCAGCTCAGGGTCGTTGGGGGCTTGGCGCAGGCCGGTGCGGTAGTGGTCTTCCGACTCGCTCAGGCGGCCGGCCTGGCGCAGCAGCGCGGCCACGTGGCGGCGCAGGGGTACATTTTCGGGCGTGAAGGCCAGCGCGTCAAGTAAGGGTTGTAAGTCGGAGGGATTCGGTAAGGTAGCCATAGCACGCACTGCAGGATGAAGCTGCAAGCTACGGGTTTTGCATCCAGGGCAGAATCCCGCTTCGGGGGTTTTGTACCTTTGACCGCCTTCCCGCCGTCTTCCCAAGCCCTTATGCGCATCCTGCACGTTTTGTCCGCCAACTTCTTCGCCGGCTCGGTCAGCTACGCCGTGCATTTGGCGGAGGCCCACCGGGCCCAGGGCCATGAGGTGGTGATGCTGTCGGATGCGGCCGAGCTGCCCACCGGCGCCCGGTGCGTGCAGGCTCCCATTTCCAACCGCCGCCACGCCCAGCGCCTGCGCAACATTCTGCTGATTCGCCGGCTGCTGCGCGAGCATCAGATTGAGGTGGTGCACGCCCACTCCCGCGCGGCCAGCTGGGTAGCCTATGTGGCCCTGCGCGGTACCGACGTTCCGCTGGTGTCTACCGTGCACGGCCGCCAGCACCTGCACACTTCCACCAGCCTGTTCGATATCTACGGCGACAAGGTCATTGCTATCTGCCGGAACCTGGGCGTCCACCTGCGGGAGGAAGTGCTGATGAAGCCGGAGAAGATCGTGCTGCTGCCCAACGGCGTCGACTTCGGGCAGTTTGCGGCCACGGCCTACCGCCCGCCCGCGCCGCCGGTGCTGGCGTTGATTACCCGGTTTAACGGCGGCAAGGGGGAGCGGGCGGCAGCACTGCTGGAGCACGTCTTTCCGGCCGTGCTGGCTGAATTCCCGGATGTGCAGCTCCAGCTGATTGGCGGGGAGCTGGAAGCCCTGCCCGAACCTGGCAAGGAAGCCCTGACCACGCTGCAGCAACAGTATGGTGAGCGGGTGCAGGCGGTGGGCTTCAGCCACGACGTGCCGGGCCAGATCAGCGCCTCCACCCTGGTTATCGGGGCCGGACGGGTGGCCATCGAAGCGCTGGGGGCGGGCGTGCCGGTGCTGGCCCTGGGCGAAGCCAGCTACGCCGGAATCGTCGATGCCGCTACCTACGAGCAGGCCGCCGCGTCCAACTTCGGCGACATTGCCGCCCGCGTGTCGCCCCACGCGGTCGACTATCCCGTACTGCTCGAGGATCTGCGGGCATTCCTGGCTTTGCCCAGGCCGGTGGGCGCGGAGCTGCAGGGCCGGGTGCAGGCCGACTACGACCTGAGCCGCGTTGCCGCCGGGGTGCTGAGGGTGTATCAGTCGGCCCGGATGCAGAAGAAGGTGCCGGGCTTTCTGCCGGTGCTGATGTACCACAAGATTCCGACCGAGCCCCTGCAGACCAAACACCGGATCTTCGTGACCCGGGACCGGTTCGAGCAGCACCTGCGCTTTTTCCGGCGCCAGGGCTTCACCGGCATCACCTTCCGCGACTACCTGGCCTTTGCCCGGGGCGAAAGGCCGCTGGCCGAGTTTCCGCGCAAGCCCATCATCCTCACCTTCGACGACGGCTATACCGACAACTACACCAACCTGCTGCCCCTGATGCAGCAGTACGGCTACCCGGGCGTCATCTACCTGCTCGGCGACTTCGACGTGCGCTACAACGCCTGGGACGTCGACAAGGACCCCACCGAGCCGCGCAGCGAGATCATGTCGGTAGAGCAGAAGCGGGCATTTGTGGCGGCGGGCTGGGAAATCGGGGCGCACACCATGTCGCATGCCGATCTTACCGCCCTGCCGGTCGAAGCCGCTGCCCGCGAAATCCGGGACAGCAAGCACGCGCTGGAGCAGGGGCTTGGTGCCGAGGTCGTATCGTTTGCCTATCCATTCGGACTTTACAACGATACGGTCCGCATGTTGGTAGCGGAAGCCGGCTTTGCGTTTGGGCTGGCTACCGACAGTGGGGGGATGCATCTCGAAGACGACCGGTTTCGGGTGTTCCGGGTGAATATGTTTCCCGAGGAAACCCCGTCGAGCCTCTGGAAGAAGACTGCCCCCTGGTACCGCCGCTATTATCGCTACAAGCGCAAGCGGTAGCCAAAGCAGCGCTTTTTAAGTCAGCTTTTCCCGATCGTACCTCTTCCCTTGCCCGGCGAAGCCCGGATTCCGCATGTAAAGGATTTATCTAAGGCTGTATCCACTGTTATGGTGAAATAGCCTTCTTAATAAGGGGGTATATGTGATATAAAGCTAAACATTTGACTGGAATAGCCTAAAATTATAAGGGGTATTTGACTTTCAACTAGTATTTTCAGTAGTTTAGGCATCGAAAATGACAGTGTGCCTTAAACCTGCTTGCTATGGCTTCTCTTTCCCGCCCCCGCTTGGGGTATAGCTTCCTGGCGTTGATTACACTGTTGCTGCTGACCGGTGTCGCGGCGTTCGTGGAAGTGCCGCACCCGGCCACCACGAGTCCCTTACAGTCTGCCGATGTAGCCTGGATGCTGACTGCCACCGCCCTGGTGTTGCTGATGACGCCGGGCCTGTCGTTTTTCTACGGGGGGATGGTCCGGCCGAAAAACGTGATTTCAACCATGCTGCAGAGCTTTGTGGCTCTTGGCGTTATTACGCTGGTCTGGTACTTCGTGGGCTTTTCCCTGGCCTACGGCGACAGTTGGCACGGCCTGATTGGCTCCCCGTTCACGTTTCTGCTTTTGCGCGACGTGGGCACGGCGCCCCACCCGGTTTTCTCACCGACGATTCCGTTTATTCTGTTTTTCGCCTTTCAGCTCAAGTTTGCCATTATCACCCCGGCGCTTATCACCGGCTCCTTTGCCGAGCGGGTGCGCTTTAAGGGTTACCTGGCGTTCATGGTGCTGTTCTGCCTGTTTATCTACTGCCCACTGGCGCACTGGACCTGGCACCCCGACGGCTTTCTGCGCCGCTGGGGCGTGCTCGACTTCGCCGGAGGCACCGTGGTGCACATCTCAGCTGGGGTAGCGGCGCTGGCCGGAGCCATTGTGCTGGGCCGCCGTACCGCCCACGTCCGGCAAACTACCTTCTCGACGCCCAACGTTCCTTACGTGCTGCTCGGTACCGGCCTCCTGTGGTTTGGCTGGTTTGGCTTTAATGCAGGTTCGGCCCTGGGGGCCAACGAGCTGGCGGTAAATGCCTTCGTCAACACCAACCTCGCTTCCGGGGCGGCCCTCATAGCCTGGCTGCTCACCGAGCTGGTGCGGGGTACCAAGCCTACGGCCGTGGGCGCCTGCATTGGCGCAGTGGTGGGCCTGGTCGCCATCACGCCGGCGGCGGGCTACGTCACCTACGGGCAAAGCCTGCTGATCGGGGTAGTGGCCGCCATGATCAGCCACGCGGCCGTGCACTGGCAGAACAGCCGTACCACCATCGACGACACCCTGGACGTGTTTCCCTGTCATGGCCTGGGCGGCATCGTGGGCATGCTGCTCACCGGGGTATTCGCCGACAAGGTGGGCTTGATTCACGGCACAGCTACGCTGTTCGGGTATCATGTGCTGGGCCTCGTGATTGTGGTGGTGTATTCCTTTTTCGGCGCCTGGGTGCTGCTTAAAGTCACTGACCGGTTTTTTGCCATGCGCGTGAAGCCCAGCGAGGAAAGCCTGGGCCTGGATTTAAGTCAGCACGAAGAGTCGACCTACCACGTGGACGAGGAGTTTGAGAAAACCTACCGGCAGGAGCCCGAAGCCGGCCGCGTGCAGCAGCCGGCTCACTAAGCCGCGCGGCGTACACGGCCCTATTCGCCAAGCTTGCTGAGCGCAAACGACGTCAGGAAACCGAGCACGGTAATAAGGCCGGTGAAGTTGTGGGCGGTTTCGAAGGCCTCGGGAATCATGGTGTCGG
Source organism: Hymenobacter translucens (assembly GCF_020685205.1). Classification (GTDB taxonomy): domain Bacteria; phylum Bacteroidota; class Bacteroidia; order Cytophagales; family Hymenobacteraceae; genus Hymenobacter; species Hymenobacter translucens. Next base: position 244,300 of record NZ_JAJERB010000007.1, on the reverse strand, counting down.
CAATCATGGCCAGCACGGCCCCGGCTGCCACGGCCGTGGTGGCCGAAATCACCTCGGGCGAGAACTGGCTGAACACGGTAAAGCCGACCAGGGACGAAACGCCGGATACCACCGCAATGCCGCTCCAGAGCAAAAGCACGTAGCTGACCGGGCGGCCCGCTTTTTTCATGCCCACAGCGCTGGACAAGCCTTCCGGCAGGTTGGAGAGGAAGATGGCCGTGACGGCCACAATGCTCACCGTGCCCCCGGCCAGCATGCTCAGCCCGATTACAATACTCTCCGGAATCCCGTCGAGCAGAGCGCCCACGGCCAAGGCCATGCTGTTGTCGTCGCCCGCTTCGGCACCTTCTTTCTCCCCGGCCTTTACCTGCTGCCGCTCCTGGTGCTGCTGGTGCCCCGAGCGTTTGCGGTGCTTGGCGCCCTGCCGGGCCAGCCACCAGTTGGCCAGGGTATACACCAGGGCACCAGTAAAAAAGCCCAGGGCCGTCGACGTAAGGCCGCCTTTCTTGTAAGCCAAGCCCCTTGCATCAGCTCCAGCGACAGAGTGGAAATAAGCACGCCGCTGCCAAAAGCCATGATGGCAGCCACCAGCCGCTGCGGCACGTGCGCAAAATAGCCGATAACGGCCCCAATCAGCAGGGCGGAGCCCGATACCAGCCCCCAGAAACCGGCCTGCACCCAGGTTGGAAAATTCATTGTCAAGCGTTAGGAGTACGCTGGTCAGGCCTGGTGCCGGGCCAGCACGGCCTGCAGGGCTTTGTCGGAAAGCCCGGCAATTTCAACCTTTTTGAAAGGTGCCGTGTGGCCTGTTACGAGGGTAACGCTGGATTTGGCTACATCCAGCACCTCGGCCAGGAAAGCCAGCAGGCAGGCATTGGCCTTGCCGTCGTGGGCCGGAGCCTGAAGCCGGACCGTAACGCTGCCGTCAGCACCCACTAGCAAGGCGTTTCGGCGGGCGTTGGGCTTGGCTTTCAGGTGGAGAGTGGCCACAGGCTGCTTATGCTACAAGTGGCCCCCGTCAGTCTTGGTCTGATCTGGGAGGCCGGCAAAACTAAGCGTTGGAATCAGAAGCCCGGACCGGTCTGGAACTGCCCTGCATTCGCGCCTGCCCCGTCGGACACAGGTCCAGGACCACGCACCGGCCGCAGGCGGGGGAGTGAAAGTAGCAGCACTTCTGCCCGTGAAACATGAACGCCTCGTGGTGGTCGTACACCTGCTGGGCGTCCCAGCCTTCCGGCAACAAGGCTTCGAGCAGGGCGTGGGCGGGGCCTTCACCCACTTTCGGTCCGATCAGGGCCATGCGCTGGGCCACGCGGTGGTGGTGACTGTCGACAGGCATGGCGGGGATGCGCAGGTTGCTGAAAAGCAGGGTCGCGGCGCTGGTTTTGGGCCCCACACCGGAAATGGTTTCCAGCCAGGCCCGGGCCTCGCGCACCGGCATGTCGGCCAGAAAGCTCAGGTCGCAGGGGCCGCCGCAGCGGGAGCCGATTTCGCGAAGCACGGCCTGGATGCGGGGCGCTTTCTGCTCCGGCCAGGTGCAGGGGCTGATGGCTGCTTCCACCTCAGCCATGGGCGCGTCGCGCACTTCCTCCCAGGTCGGGAACCGGGCCCGCAGCTGCTGGTAGGCCCGGTGCGACTCGGCGTTGCGGGTGCGGTGCGAAAGCAACGCGCTGATCAGCTCACTAAGCGGATCTTTGGTGCTGAAATAGCGGAAGGGCGCGCCGTACTCGGCGCACAGCCGCTCGTGCGCGAGCAACGCCCGCGCCCGGCGCGCTTCAAAGTCGGAAACAGAAAGGTCGGCCACCCTGCTGCCTACGCAGAGTAGCCGACCCGGTTCAGCTTACCGCTAGCGGTTGTACTGCAGAATGGCCTGCTTGATATTGTTCTGGACCTTGCTCTGCATCACGACCGGCACGATAAACAGGGGCAGACCAGCGTACACCAGGGGCGAAACGCCGCGCTGGTTTGGATTCAGCGTGGCGAGCAGGCCGTACGCCATCATGCCTCCGGCGGCCACGTAGCTGATGGTGCTGTAGCGCTGGTACTTGCGGCTTTCCGCCAGCAAGGCGCTGCTCGTGGGGTTGTCAGAGGTCGCCACGGCCAGGTTTTTCACGCTCAGGTCCTGAATCGGACCGTTGTTCTTGCTGAAATACTCGGTCTTCACGGTCCGGTAAGTGGGACCAAAGCCCCCGTAGGGGTAGCCGCCGTAGCGCCCGTATCCGCCGTAGCCGAAGGGACTATTGTTGTTATACTGAGTGCTCGTGACAGAGTACAGGCTGATGCGGCCCACCCGGTCGCGGCGCAGGGTGGTTTCGCGGGAAGAGCCGGGCAGGGCGGTACGCACGTAGTGCCCGGTTTCGTCTTCGTAGAAGCTGACTTCGCTCAGGTCGAAGCGCTGCTGCCCGTCGAGGAGCAGGTAGCTGCGCCCCAGAAAGGGCTGCTTGACTTCCACGTCGAGCGCGCGGAAGCTTTTACCGTTTTTCAAGCCCACGGCGTAACGCGTGGTTTCGGCGGGCGGAGCCACGGCCTGGCGCTGCTGTTGCTGCTGCTCCCGTACCGAGTCAGGCACGGCGGGCAGGGTGTTGAGCTGGCGGGGAGCCGGGGCAGTAGGCTGGGGCTGGGTGTTGAGCTCAGGACGCGTGTCCTGAGCCGGGGAGACAAACGGCAGGGCGCTAAGCAGAGCCGGCAGCAGAAAGCGGATTTTCATAGGACTTCGGAACCGCAATAAAAGAGAAGTTGAGAGGAAGAAGGTCAGCAGGCGCAACAAGTTAGGCTGTTACGCATGCTCCTTCATTCAAACCGAAAACGGCGGGCGTTTAGTGCCTTTCGCCGGTAAATAGAGCAGGTGCAAGCGGCTATGGTTGTCATCAGTCGGCGGAATCGGCGTTAGCCGGCTCCGCGGGTTCGGCGGCCGGCTGAAAACGGTCTTTGTAGCGGGCAAACAGCGCGCTCATACCCAGGAAAAGCAGGCCCACGAAGATGAACACGATGGCCCGGGTGATGGTATTGCTCTGGCTCAGGTCGAAGAACAACAGCCGGATGATGCAGGCAATGGCCCCACCCAGCGCCGCGTAGCGCAAATCCTTGCGCCGCAGCAGCAGGCTGGCTCCGAACACGGCGAATACTTCCAGCGTGAGCAGGACCGTCAGAATCGAGCGGTCGAAGCTTTGAACCAGCAAAACCGTGAGGGCGGTAAAGGCCGGATACAGCAGCAGCGTGGGCACCAGCCGGCGCATGTCCAGGCTGGCCTGGGGCTGAAGCCACTGCAGGCCGTGGGGAAACGCGTAGGCCGCCGGCCCGGGCCGGCGCAGGGCATAAAACACGTAAGCGAACAGCAGCGCCACGGCTGCTACGGCCGCTCCCCAGACCGGGCTGATAAGCCGGGCCGGGGGCAGGTACTGCAGCGACGCCCAGCTGCTGGTGGCCGCCGCAGCCCAGTAAAACAGCCGTCCGTAAAATGCCAGCCGGCCAAACCGGGCCAGGCGGGGCGCCACGCCCTCGGCCAGCAACGCCAGCACCACCCACGTCAAGGCCAGCCACTGCCCGCTGACTTCCCACCAGATCGTGAAAGCCAGGAGCAGCAGGCCGGCTTCCAGCAGCAGCGGATGGGCATAGCGCCAGCTCCGGTACTGCGGCTCCCCGGCCGGGGCCCGGCGCGAAGCCAGCACCAGCAGCGCCGTTAGCCCGGCTCCCGCCGCCACCCGCCCTACGGGCAAGCCGAGCAGATACTGCGCAGAGCCCACGTACCCGGTAAAATGACGCAGCAGGAAGGCCCCCAGCAGGGCGTAGGCCACGTGCAGCATAAACCGGTCGGGGTAGCCCTGCCGGGCCAGGGTGGCCGGGCTCGGAAAACGGGTCCGTACGGCCTCTGCGCTCAGGAACATGGCCAGTGCCAAGCCCAGCCAGAGCAGGCCGGGTACCAAGGCGCCCGCGGAGCGACCAAACGCCTCGTGGACGGTGAAAGCCAGGTGCAGGCCGAACAGATAAATCCAGGGAAAGCGCACGTAGCGCTGCGCCGTGGCCGACCAGGAGGAGTACAAGCCGACTCCCGACAGCACTGCGAGCGGAAGCAGGTGGAGCAGGGTAGCCCCGGTTCCCGGATGAGCCGCCGTGTTTTCAACCCACAGCCACTGCAGGCCGTGGTAGCCCACGATGGCCAGCAGTAGCCCCGCCCACAAGCCGGGCACCCGCCAGTGCTGCCGGATAAGCAGGAGCGCCGCGCCCAGCAGCACGGCCACCCACACGGTCCAGGTTTGCTGGTACTGGTAGGTACCGGCCATCAGCAGCAGCCAGCCGGTCAGCAAGCCCAGCAGGCGCAGCCGGAAAGCCGAGCTCAGGGGCAACTCGTCGTAGGCCGGGGCGTCGAGGCGGTGCAGCAGGCCGGCGTAGCCGATGGTGGCCAGGGCCGCGCCGAGCAGGAGCAGGGTGCGCCAGCCGGACGTGAGGGCGGCCGGGGCCATCGAGTACACTACTGCCGGCAGCACTACGCCCAGGGCCAGCAGCAGATAAGTCTGGACACGCAGAACGGGCAGCTCCCGCCGGTAAGCCAGCCAGAGGCCGAACGCCAGGCTTTCAAGGTAAAGCAGGGTGCCTACCACCGGCCAGCTCAGGTGCAGCTTATGCAGGGAGATAATCGTCAGCCCCACCAGCAGCTGCGTCAGCACCAGGTGCAAGGACCGCAGCCCGGCGCTCCGGGCCGGCAGCCAGTAAGCCAGCCCCACGGCGACGCCGGCCATTCCCAGCAGCGCGCCGGTGAGCAGCAGGGCCGGCGGGGCCGGCAGGTGGAACAGGCCGTACGTCAGCAGCAGACCGGCGCCGGCCAGCAGCAGCACGCCCAGCACGCCAAATACCCGCAGCAGCGGCTGGTGACTTTCGGTTCCGGGTTCAGCCGGGTCGAGCAGGGGTAGGGGGGCAGTAAACCGGTAATAGACGGTGGCAGCCAGTCCGGCGAGGAACAGAATAACGGCATTCCGGTAAAGCTCCGGGCCGGCGTACTGGGCGAAGGAAGCCAGGTTCAGCACCAGCAGGCCCGCGGAAGCCAGGATCAGGCCCGCAGATGCCAGGCGGAACACCAACGCCTCCCGCTCCCGGGCCATGATAAACGCCACCAAAGCAAATTCCAGGAGCATGAACAGCAGTACCACGCCCGGCAAAGCCCGCCAGCCAAGCAGGGAAAAGGCTGCGGCCAGTCCCAGCACCAGAGCAATGATGGTATCCGTCTGAAAAAGCCACTGGATGCCCAGGCGGCGGGCGTAGCGGGCCAGAAAGAACACCAGCACGGCACCCAGGCCCAGCGGCACGGTTTTCCAGGGCGAGCCGGTGCTGTGCAGGTACACGCCCAAACCCAGGCAGGTCCAGTTGAGCAGGTGAGCGGCAAACAGCAGCCCGTCGAAGCGGGTGTGGGCGTACAGGCGACGGTACTGCACCACGGCCGCTGCCACGCCGACCAGCACCAGCAGGCCAATGGCTATCAGCCGGTTTGCTCCTGCCCCGGGCATATGCTGGTGCCAGTACAGATGAAACAGGGCAAAGCTCAGGATGCTCAGCAGCAGCTGGTACTTCCACCGCTGCCGGTAGGTAATGGCAATGCTGAACACTGTCACGACGGCCGCCGCGCCCAGCGTAAGGGCCGTCGACGGCAGCACTGCCAGGGCTATCAGGCTCAGCACTCCGTGCAGCGTAGCTACCGTCTCGCGGCTGGCCACCCAGGCCAGGTACAGGTTGAGCGCCACGCCGATAAAGAGCAGCAGGTAGTCAAACGGGCTGGTCGCCCAGCGCAGGCCGGGCAGGGCAGCAGCCCCCACGCAGGCAAACAGAAAGATGGCCGCCGCGCTGCTTTGCAGCCACACGCTGAGCTGGGCTGCAAACGGGCGGGTACGCAGGTAAAACTGCACCCCCAGCAGCAGGCCGGCAAAGCCGGTAATCAGGAAAAACCGGTAAAAGGCGCTGATGCGCAATGCCGTGTAGATGCCCAGAAAGCCCACACCGGTAACCAGGATAACGGCGCCCAGAATACCGGTCCAGTTTTCCAGGAGCAGCCGCTCGGTCCGCTCCCACCACGTAGGTCCGGCCGGCACTGGCGGCGCAGCCGGTGGCACGGGCCGGGGCGCAGCGGGAGGAGGCACTACAGGCGGCGGCACGAAGACCGGGGCCGGTACGGGAACAGGCTGCGGCGCGCGGACTGGTTCGGGTTTGGCGGCCGGGGTAGGCATAGGAGAAGCCGGCGCGGCAGCCGGCTCAGGGGCCGGTGCTACCGGGCGGGCCGGCGCCAAGGTAACTGGTACGGGCAGCGGCTGGTCAGTGGGGCGCTGCCGGGCCATTTCCCGGCGCAATTCAGCCAGCTCCTCGCGCAGGCGCAGCTGCTCGGCATAGGTGCGGGCGAGGGTGTCTTCGAGGGTCTTTACCCGGTCCGGCAGCTTCAGGCAGCGGTAGGCTACGTAGGCGCTCAGGACGGCAATGATAAAAAAGACGGATTCCATTGGCCCCTAAATAGCAAAAAAGCGCCGGGACGAGCTGCCCCGGCTTTCGGAGCGCCCATTCCGGCGCGTAGTATGCGGCCTCGTCCCGGGGCCGGAATGCCGTTACTTCAGCAGCTTTTCCAGCAGGTTCATGCTGTCGACCAGGTCTTCGCTGCTTTCAAAATCTAAAGGCTTGAGGATGTAGCCGCTCACGCCCAACCCACTGACGCTCATCCGGTCCACGTCCATCGACGAGGTGGTGGTAATAAACACCGGAATGTCGCTAAGCTCGGGGTGCTGGCGCAGCTCGGTCAGGAACTCGTGCCCGTTCATCTTGGGCATGTTCAGATCGAGCAGAATAACTTCCGGGGCGGGCGAGATGGGCTCGATGCCGTTGCGGCCAAGCAGCAGATCGAGGGCCTCAAGGCCATTGAAAGCCGTGTAGAGCTTATGCTGGATGCTGAATTTCTCGAATGACTTCTGCACCACCATGGTGTCAAAAAGGTCATCCTCAACTAGCAGAACTGAACGCGTCATCGTGGGTAACTATAGAGTATGAACTGCAAAGAAACGCACAAGCGCCGACATCCCCGCATCAGGCAGCCTTTTCCGGCACGGCCAGCTTGGGCCAGGTGAAGATAAACGCCGTGCCCTGCCCTGGCTCGGACTCCACTCGAATGTTACCTTTTTGCTCGTCGATTATTTTGCGCACGATGCTCAGCCCGATGCCTGTGCTTTCGGCCGTGTTCCGGTCGCGCAGGGTCTGGAAAATCAGAAAGATCTTTTCGTGGTACTCCGGCGCAATACCGGGTCCGTCGTCGGCCACGCGAAACTCAAACTCCTTTTTCAGCTCCTGGCAGCTTACCGTGATAGTGCCCGCCCCGCGGTGGTGGTACTTCACCGCATTGCTGAACAGGTTGGTAAACACCTGCTGCAAGCTCAGGCGGTCCGTAAGCAGGGTCGGTAGCTCGTCAGCTACCACCAACCGGAAATCGGGGGGCACCACCAGGTCGGCCACTTCGCCTACCAGCTCCGGCACCGAGACTTCCTCCAGCTTCTGCTGGGTGCGCCCGATGCGGGCGTAGGCCAGCAGGCCGTTGATCAGGTCTTCCAGCCGGGCCAGGCGGCCCTTCATCATGTCCAGGTACTGCCGCATCTGGGGGGAGAGCTCCCCGGCCAGCTCGTCCTCAATCCACTTGACAATCGTGCTGACCCCGCGCAGGGGCGCTTTCAGGTCGTGGGAGGCCACGTAGGCAAACTGGTCGAGCTCCTTGTTGCGGTTCTGCAGGGTGCTGAACGTGTCGTCCAGCGTCTGGGTCATGCGGTTGAGCGAGGTGGCCAGCGCGCCCACGCTGTCTTTTTCCCGGTCCTTGATCTTGACTTTGTAGTCGCCCTGGACCACCTGGTAGGCCAGGTTCTGAATGATCTGAATGCGCTGGGAAGTAGCCTGGTTGATGGCCGTCAGCTCCTGCTGCAGCGTTTCGTTGGCGGCCAGCTCCTGGGAGATTTTTCGGAACAGCCACAGTGTAATCAGAATGGCCAGCACCGCCGAAACGATGATGGTAATCGGGGCAATGGTTTCGTAGACGTCCTGCTGGCGGCTGCGCTCAGCCAGCAGTCGCAGCTCATTGCTTTTGATGCGGTCAAAGAGGTCGAAGATGGCGCGCATCGTCAGGCGGCCGGTGTCCAGGATGGTTTGCATCGCCGAGCCGCTTACTTCCCGGCGGGGCCGCAGCAGGATGTCCATGTTGCGGAACTTCTGATTCACCAGGGTCCGCATCGAGTCCAGCCGGAGCACCTGGTCCGGGTTGTCGGCCAGCTGCCCCCGCAGGCGGTCGAAACCCTGCTCCACTTCCTGCTGGGAGGTGCTGTAGGTCTGCAGAAACGAGGTGTCGCGGGTCAGCAGAAATCCCCGCACCCGCGACTCGGCGTCGCGCACCCGGGAGGTGAGCTGCTCGGCCTCCTGAATCACGCGGTAGGTGTGCTCTACCTGCCGGGTTTGCACGGCCAGCTGCTGAATGCTCAGGTAGGAGGCAATGGCGGTGAGCAGCAGCACGCCGGCCGCTACCCCGAAGCCGAGCAGGATCTTGGTGTTGAGTTGAAGACGCATCGGCCGCAAACCTACGCTGCCGCCGGTAAAGTTCGTCGCCCGCCGTCCCGGGCGCGTATCTTCGCGCTTTCCTCACACCCGCGCCCATGCCTGCCGCTCCCGACTTCATTTCCAGCCCCCAGAACCCGCGCATCAAGAACCTGCTTCGCCTGCAGCAGAAATCCTCGGAGCGGCGCAGCCAGGACCTGACCATCATCGAGGGGTTCCGGGAGCTGACCATTGCCCGGCAGGCCGGCATTCCGGTGCCCACGCTGTTTGTATGCCCCGAGCTGGCGACGGCCGAGCAGGTGCGGGAGCTGGAGCAGCGCCTCGACCCGGCGACCGAGTGGCTGCAGGTTTCCAAAGCCGTGTTTGAGAAAGTGGCGTACCGGGAGGGCTCCGACGGCATTCTGGCCCTGGCCCGACCGCCCCGGCGGCGCCTGCAGGACCTGCAGCTGCCCGTCAATCCGCTGCTGCTGGTGCTGGAGGCGGTAGAGAAGCCGGGCAACCTGGGCGCTATCCTGCGCACGGCCGACGCTGCCCAGGCCGACGCCGTCATCATCTGCGACCCGCGCACCGACCTGTATAACCCCAACGCCATCCGGGCCAGCATCGGCTGCCTGTTTACGGTGCCTACCGTGGCCACGTCGCGGGACGAGCTACTCGCCTGGTGCGCCGAACAGGGCATCCGGACCTATGCCGCCGCCCTCACCGACCAGGCCCGGCCCTACACCGACTTTGACTTCCGCGGGCCCACCGCGTTTGTGATGGGCACGGAAGCCGACGGCCTTACCGCGGAGCTGCGCCAGGCCTGTACGGCCACCATCATCATTCCTATGCGCGGGGCCATCGACTCGCTCAACGTCAGCACCGCCACCGCTATTCTGACGTTTGAAGCGGTGCGGCAGCGGGACGCATAGCGGCACCACGGGTAAAGCCCGCTTTGCGGCTGCCCCACCAGAGCCTGCCGGCTGCGGCCAGCAGCACTGCCAGCCCGGCCACCATCGTGCCCTTCATCACCTCCAGGGAAACCGGGTACAGCAGGCTTCCGACCAGCATTATGGCCGCGCCCAGCCACCACAACAGCTCCAGCCCCACCGGACCGGTCCGCAGGCGCTCCTGCCGTAGCACCGCCGGATGCGCGGGCGGGTACACCAGCCATTTCAGCCGGTCGAAGTCGTGGAGCAGCAGGCCGATGGTGAGCACGAGAAAGCCAGTCGTGAGGTAGGGCGTACCGGTCCAGTGCTGCGACCAGGTCAGCATCACAATGCCCACCCACATCGGCACCAGCATTACCGCGCCCAGCAGGGCAAACCGCCCCGTGAGCAGCAGCAGCCCGATCGTGAACTGTGCTACGCCGATAAATTGGGCAAAGATTTCAAGCCCGTTGGCGGCCAGAAACGCGTGGTTCATTGGTGGGCCCATCAGCCCCCGGATCTGGTTGTCGGAAAGCTTATACAGGCCCCCGCCGAGCATTAACGCACCCAGCAGCAGGCGGGACGAAAAAACGTACGCCCGCCGCAGCCAGCCCCCGGCTGCCAGCGCCACCGCCGTAGCCAGCACCGGCAGCAGAATCATCAACAGGTAAAGCAGGGCAGCAGGAGGCCCGGACATGGCTCGATGATCAGGGGGAAATGTCAGGAAGCGAAGCGGGGCAGGAGGCGTCGGCTGAACGTTTGCTACCGCACGATTTCAACCCAGCCCTTCAGCGGGGCTTCAAGGCAGCCCGTGCGGGGCGTGACGTGGTAGTAGTAGATACCCGCTGCCTGTCCTTCGCCCTGCCAGTCGTTGGCGTACGTGCTGCTCTGAAATACCTGCCGGCCCCACCGGTTGTAGATGGCTACGGTGCTGCCCTGCACCGTAGCGGGCAGCACCAGGAAGTCGTTTAAGCCGTCCTTGTTGGGGGTAATGACATTGGGCAGGTTCAGAAGGGTAGGGTCGCGCACCACGTCAAAATTGATGGTGTAGGGGCAACCATCCGGGAACAGGGGCCGGACGGAGTAGCGTCCCGGCTGCGAAACCCGCTGAATCGTGCGGGTCCGCTCCCCGGTCGACCACTCATAATCCGGGGCGGCTACCCCGGCGTCCAGGGTCAGGGGCTGGGCGCAGTCCAGCTGCACCGTGCGCACCTCGTCGGGGGGGAAGGTTGAAGGGTCGCGCACCACGGTGAACTGAATGAAATAGGGGCACACTCCCGGGAAAATTGGCCGGACGGAGTACACGCCTGGCGCCCGGATGCCCTGAATGGTGCGGGTCCGCTCCCCGGTCGACCACTGGTACTCGGGCGCCGCCACGCCGGCATCGAGGCTGATGGTCTGGTTGCAGCCCAGCAGGACGTTGCGTAACTCATCGGCCGGCTTTGGCAGAACCGTTACGGTAACGGTGGCTGTGTCGCGGGGGCGGCCGCAGGCCACCGAGCGAATGGCAATCAGCTGCACCTGGTAGGTGCCGGGGTTGGTGAAGGTATGCTGTGGGTTTGTCGTAACAGCCGTGGTGCCGTCCCGGAAATCCCACTGGTAGCTGCTGGCGCCCACGCTGTTGTTTACAAACTGCACGGGCAGCGGGCTGCACCCCGGCGCCACCGGCGCTACCCGGGCCGCGAAGTCGGCAATGGTGTTGCTGCTCAGGTTAAACCGGAAGATGGCGCCATCGTTGCCCACGGCGCGGGACGTAAAGGCGTAAACGCCCGGCGTGGTGGGGTGGTCCCGGGCCGTGGTGCACTCAATATGAGTCAGCACGCCCTGCTTGTTGATGGAGCTGGCCGCCGCCGGGTGCAGGTGGGTGCTGAAGGCGTTGATGCTGCCCATAAAGCTGCCGTAGATGAGGGAGCTGGCTTGCGGGCCCAGCACCGACAGGTAGATGCTGCGGGTGGTGCCGTAGAGGGCATCACTGGTCACCGGTGCCGCCACCTGCTGCGCATTGGCGTAGGCGCTGAACATGATCCGGTCGCACTCGTCGATAGCAAAGGTGGTGACCCCGGAAGAATTTTGCCCAAGCCCGCTGATCCGGGTCGAGAAGATGGTGGACGTGAGGTTTGGCGACAGGCAGTGCAGGAAAACCGATTGTCCGGGCGCGGCCGTGTAGGAATACACCCCGCCCGTGATGGGGTAGCCCGTGCCTGCCGTTTCGCCGGCTACGCACACCTGGCCCTGGGAGTTGAAGTCGAGGTAATGCCCCGAGTCGAAGCCCGGGCTGCCCAGCAGGGTGCTGGCCTGAAGCACGTTGCCCGTGGCGCTGATGTTGGCCAGGAAGCCATCGGTGCCGGACAAGGTGCGGTTAATCACCCCGGGCGTAGTCGGGAAGTTGGCGCTGCTGGTTTGCCCGCACACGTACACCGAGCCGTTGGCCGCTACGCGCAGGTCGTTTACCTGGTCGTTGTTGCTGCCGCCCAGAAACGTCGACCAGACCAGGGCAGAAAGCGTGGGGTTGAGCTTTGTCACGAAGCCATCCGAATTTCCCCCGTAGTTGGCCTGAAAGGCGCTTTGGGTCGGAAAATCCATCGAAAACGTGGTGCCCCCCACCAGCACGTTGCCCGCGGCGTCGAGCGTCATGGCTCCGGGCACCGATGACAGGCTACCGGCCTCGGAGCTGCTGCCCCCGATGAAGGTGGACCCCAGCAGGGCGCTGCCGCTCGCGTTAAACCGCGTCACCGTCATGTCCTGACCGCCATTCAGCGTGCGGCGGAAGCCGGTCGGGGTGACGGGGAAGTCGGATGAGCTGGTAAGCGCCAGCAGGTGAATCTCCCCGGCGGCATTTACCACCAGCTTAAGCGGGTACTCGGTTCCGTTGGACGTGCGGCCGCCCATGTAGGTAGAGTACAGCAGGGTGCGGCCATCGGGGCTGTACTTGGAAATGCCCACGTTATTAAACCGCCCGGTGGTCTGGAAGGCCCCCACGGTAACGGGGTAAGGCGTAGAAATAAGGTAGCCCGACGTATACACGTTGCCAAGCGCATCAGAGGTGGCGCAGTTGGCCGACATGCCGCCCGAGGTGCCCGAGTACGTGCAGAAAATCAGGGAAGGGTCGATGATGAGCTTGCGGGTCGGGTCGTAGGAGCCGGTGAGCTCGAAGCTTACCTCCCCGTTGCGCAGCACGAAACGACAGGCCACCGGCTCCTGCCGGCCCCCAGCATTCAGCTGATACGCCACCGGAGCCTGCTCGGTCTGGGTGCCCAGGCTGGTATGCAGGCGTAGCTCGCCGTTCTGCAGCTCGACCTTGTCCAGCCCTTCGTAGCGCATCCGGATCAGGCGGGGGTTGGCCTTGGGCGCCACTTCGTAGTCGTACTCCAGCTGCCCGCTGGCCGCCGTGTGCCACACCAGGTCGATGCCCGGATACACCTGCTGGTAGCGCAGCTGCCCGAACACCGGCACGTTGCCGGCCCACTGCTGCGGGTCGTTGCCGAGAAAGAAGTTCTGGTAGCTGGCGCGCTTGGCTTCGGGGCTTATCCGGGGCGTCTTGGCCGCGCCCACCAGCTGCATCCGGAACGCGTGCCCGCGCACCGGCTTGTTGGCGTGAGCGTCGTGGTCGGAGAGGGGCTCCCGCAGGCTATAGGTAAAGGCGGAGTTTTCAAGAAACAGCCGGCCGCCGGGCACCTCGGTACTGTACCGGACCCGGGCCGGCCACTGCTTCTGGTTCGGCACAAAGTCGAAGCCGGGCAAGGCCGGCTCAGCCGCGAGGGTTACCAGAGGAAGAAATAAGCTGACAGCAGAGAGTAGAATGCGCATAGTAGGATGATCTTAAAAGAATAAAAACGGTTGCATCAGATCCGGCAGGCCTGGAATGAAAACAAAGCAAAACTCGGTACTAAAAGGCAGACCAGAGGCTGCCAGAGCCGTAAAAGCCCGAAGCCGCCCGTAAATTCAGCGTGTTGCAGCTCAACGGACAGCGGGTGCCTGAAGTAGCCGCTGCCTGAGCTGTTTTTCGTAGCTAAGACCGCCAGACCGGCATCCCGTAGACCGGAATTTCCTTCCGTTAATCCCAGCCAGCGCCATGACCCGTACCACCCCCGATGAGCACCGCACGTTTCATGTTCATGGCCGCGTACAAGGTGTTTTCTTTCGGCAGAGCACCCGGGAGCAGGCCCGCCGGCTAGGCCTCACCGGCTACGTGCAAAACAACGAGGACGGTACCGTCACGATTGAAGCCGAAGGCTCCGTTCCGGCCCTCGACGACCTGGAAAGCTGGTGCCGGCAGGGGCCGCCCGCCGCCCGGGTCGACAGAGTGGAAGTCAGCACCGGGCCCGTGCAAGGCTGCTTGGCATTCGACGTGCGGCGGTAGCAGAAAAGCGCCGCCGCATCTTTTCCACTACACGAATCCGGGGAGCGTTTACTGCCGGATAATGCGCTGGGTGAAGCTGCCTGCCGCAGTAGAAACCCGCACCAGGTACAAACCCGGGGCAAGGCCAGTCAGCAGCAGCTCGGCAGGGGCAGAGCCGGTCAGAATGAGCTGCTCCCGCCGGCAGGCGCCCCGGGCATCCAGAATTTCAACCCGGGCTGAGCCCGGCGTGGGCAGCTGCACAAATAGCTGACCGTTCGCCGGGTTGGGGTAGATGGCCAGGCCCGCAAGCTGACCGGGGCGGACCGGGTTTATCGAGGTCTGGAAGGCATAGCTCCGCACGGTGGCCTGCCCCTTTATGCGCAGCCAGCCGTAGCGGTACCCGCCACCTCTTTGGGCCATGCGCAGGCCGAGGTAGTGGGTTGCGGTATCCCGCCAGTAGCCGGAGGTGCTGGACCCGGATGGGGAAACCTGGCTGAAATACAGGGATGCTTTGCTCATCAGCGTACCCGAAGCCGGCTTCCACCACACGTAGCGCCCACTGCTTCGCGGCCGGCTGCTGATACTGTCGCCCGCGGCCAGGGGCAAAGCCATGCCGCGGTTACGGACCGTTGTTCCCCACGTAGCCGAGTCGGCCCCGGCTACTTCGGTATCGGCACGTTTGGCTTCTGCTTCAATGTAATATACGCCGGAGCCGCTGCCCGTACCGACGGTGCGGGTGCTGAGGATCAGGTCGTTCTGACCGTCGCCGTCTACGTCCAGCTCCTGGCAGAATCCCGCGGGACTACAGCCAAAATTGATTGTACTGGGCATGACGCGCAAGCCGGCGGTCTGACCCGCGACAATCCGGCCCTGCTGGGCATAGGACGCGGGCATTAATCCAACTAAGCACAACCCCAACAAGAGCAGCAGACGGAGTTTCATGGGATACCAGGCAGAGTATAGGTGAGGATGATTCGGGTTCTAAGCTAAAAGAGGTGCTTGTAAATTGAAAAAAGCTGCCTGCACGCGAACCGGGAGCAGCTGTGGGGCATGGGCTGTTGCAGTTGAATGAAAGAACACTTGACCGGCCTGGAGCCGGGCGCTCCTGGCGCTAAAGTTTGTGCAGCCGCTGGGTGGTTCGGCCGGCAGCGGTGGTAAGTTCCAGCAGGTAGATGCCCGCCGGTAACGTGGCAATGCTCAGTTCCTGCTCGCCCCCGGCGGTCAGGATGTGCTGCTGCACTACCCGGCCCGCGGCGTCCAGCAGGCGGAGCTGGCCGGACCGTTCCGTCCGCAGCCGGAGAATTTCTGCTGCCGGGTTGGGATAAAGCTGCCATGTGCGGGCCGCTGCCTGCGGGGTAGCCAGAATCAGCTGCTCGAACGCGTATCCTTTGATGGTGAGGGTGATGCTTTGCAGCGTCAGGTTGCTGACCTGCAATCCAACCCAGCCATACGCCCAGCCGGCACCAGCTGTGCTGCGGAGCCGCACGCCGGCATAGATATCCTGCCCGCTATTCCAGTACCCGTAGCTCCGGCCGCCGGCCGGGTTGGTTTCGATATGAGCCAGCGCCGCGTTGCGGTACAGATTGGAAGGGTTAGCCCAGATGTTGGGCAGTGAAGGGCTGCCGGTGGGCGGGGGTAAGCTGCTCTGAATCTCGCTGGAGGGCGTGAAGCCAATGATAACCGGGCCTCCGGATGCAGCGGCAATTTCAACGTCGGTGTGCAGGGGCAGAAGCAGCGCCTCGGAGCTGGTCCCGGTCCGGCCGGCCTGCGACCAGGTAGTGCTGAAGGCAACCAGGCGCAGGTCAAACCGCCCGTCGCTGTCCAGATCGAGCGAGTCAAACTGCTGCACGGTTGTGTTTGGTCCGGCCGGGCGGGTTACGGCGACAACCCGGTCCGGGCTGATGTCAACGTGACGCACCCCGGCAGTGGCCCCGGCGATAATACTTTGGGCCGTCGTTTTCTGATAAAAGGCTCCCGTGGAGAAAGCCAGCACAGTCAGTAGAAGTCGTATCATAATGAATTGTGTAAAATCATTATCAAGATAGCAGAAAGCACTGATACCGGTTGGCATAAAGACAAAAAAGGCACGACCGAAGCCGCGCCTTTTTTGATACTACCAATTTAAAACTAGTCGATTTTCTTGGCCGAGCGCAGACGCTCATTTTCGTCGAGCAGGATCTTGCGCATCCGCATCGACTTGGGCGTTACCTCCAGGTACTCATCCTTCTGGATGTATTCCATGGCTTCCTCGAGCGAGAACTGACGCTTGGGAATGATCTTGGCGTTTTCATCCGAGCCCGAAGCACGCATGTTCGTCAGCTTCTTGCCTTTCTGAATGTTGATGGTCAGGTCGTTGGGGCGGGTATGCTCACCGATAACCTGGCCGGCGTACACTTCCTCGCCCGGATCAACGAAGAACTCGCCACGGTCCTGCATCTTGTCGATGGTGTAGGCGGTGCCGGCACCGGTGTCCATCGAAATCAGCGAACCGGAGATACGGCCGGGAATCACGCCCTTGTAGGGCTCGTAGCTCATGAAGCGGTGGTTCATGATGGCCTCACCGGCGGTGGCGGTCAGCACGTTGTTACGCAGGCCGATCAGGCCGCGGGCGGGGATGTTGAACTCCAGGTGCTGCAGGTCGCCCTTGGGCTCCATGATGGTCAGCTCGCCCTTGCGCATCGTTACCAGCTCAATCACCTTACCGGCGGTTTCCTCCGGCACGTCGACCACGAGGTGCTCGATGGGCTCGAGGCGGTTGCCGTTTTCGTCCTCGCGGAACAACACCTGAGGCTGGCCTACCTGCAGCTCGAATCCTTCGCGACGCATGGTCTCGATCAGAACCGACAAGTGCAGAATGCCGCGGCCGTACACCAGGAAGGTGTCCTCGCGGTCGGTTTCCTTGACGCGCAAAGCCAGGTTTTTCTCGGTTTCCTTGAACAGACGGTCGCGCAGGTGACGCGAGGTCACGAACTTGCCTTCCTTACCGAAGAACGGCGAGTTGTTGATGGTGAACAGCATGTTCATCGTCGGCTCGTCGATGCTGATGGTGGTCAGCCCTTCGGGGTTTTCGGCGTCAGCGAGGGTATCACCGATGTCGAAGCCTTCGATGCCGGTTACGGCGCAGATTTCGCCCGAGCTAACCTCGGCTACTTTCGTGCGGCCCAAACCTTCGAATACCTGCAGCTCTTTGATCTTAACTTTCTTGATGGTGCCGTCGCGCTTCACGAGGCTCATGTTGGCGCCTTCCTTGAGCGTACCGCGGTGCACGCGGCCGATGGCGATACGGCCCACGAACGATGAGTAGTCGAGCGAGGTAACCTGCATCTGAGGCGTGCCGTCGAGCACCGGGGCGGGCGGAATCGAAGCAACTACCGCGTCGAGCAGCGGGATGATGCTGTCGGTTTTGGTTTTCCAGTCGGTGCTCATCCAGCCCTGCTTCGAAGAACCGTACAGCGTCACGAAGTCCAGCTGGTCTTCGTTGGCGCCGAGGTTGAACATTAGGTCGAATACCTGCTCGTGCACCTCGTCGGGCCGGCAGTTTTCCTTGTCTACTTTGTTGACGACCACGATGGGCTTGAGGCCCAGGTCGATGGCCTTGCCCAGCACGAAGCGGGTCTGGGGCATGGCGCCTTCGAAGGCATCTACCAGCAGCAGCACGCCGTCGGCCATCTTGAGCACCCGCTCTACCTCACCGCCGAAGTCGGCGTGACCAGGGGTGTCGATGATGTTGATTTTAACGTCCTTGTAGCGAACGGACACGTTCTTGGAGACGATGGTGATGCCCCGCTCACGCTCCAAGTCGTTGTTGTCGAGGATCAGATCGTCGAACTGCTGGTGCTCGTCGAAAAGCTTTGAGGCGTGAATGATTTTGTCCACGAGCGTGGTCTTGCCGTGGTCAACGTGCGCAATGATTGCGATATTCCGGATGTTCTGCATACTAAGGGTTTTGCGGGCGCAAAGGTAGACAATTCCCCGCGCAAAGCCCGCCTTAATCAATTATTACTGAGCAAAGAACACTGAGCAAGGGGCATTTAGCTCCCTGAGCCGGTAACTTATTGCCGGGCCGCAACCCGAACCGAACCCGGGCCGCGTATGTTTTGCCCACAGCAGCACCCTGCTGCTCAGCTTTTTCATCCGCCTTTATTTTTTCACTGATGCGCTCCTCCCTTCTTGTACTTCTGCTCTCGGTTCTGACCCTGGGCTCGGCCTGCTCCCAGAAAAAGCAGGGCGCCACGGCGGCTTCCACCTCGGCCTCAGCCGGCAAGCAGTATCCTACGGCTAAGCCCGTCACCCACCAGCCCAACGAGTTTCCGGTCCGCAAAACCGACGCGCAGTGGAAAGCCCAGCTCACGCCTGCCCAGTACTTTATTCTGCGCCAGCAGGGCACCGAGCCGCCGTTCAACAACAAGTACCACGACAACCACGAGAAGGGCAACTACTACTGCGCCGCCGACCACAACCTGCTGTTTTCCTCCGAAACCAAGTTTGAGTCGGGCACCGGCTGGCCGAGCTTCTGGGCCCCGGCCACCGAGGGCAGCCTGAAGGTGACTACCGACGACAGCCACGGCATGAGCCGCGACGAGATTGTATGCGCCCAGTGCGGCGGGCACCTCGGCCACGTCTTCAACGACGGCCCCAAGCCCACCGGCCTGCGCTACTGCATGGACTCCGACGCCATGATATTTGAAAAGGCGAAGTAACTGCGCTGATTACTCTTCCGGTCGGCTGTTCTGCCCTCGGGCGGGGCGGCCGACTGCTTTTCGGGTCTGGCCGATGCCAACCCCACCGTCGGGCTGTGCGTTGTAGCTCCGCGGGCAGACGATGGTCCGCGCTAACCTGAAGTGCCATGAACCGCTACGTTTCTATTTCGACCCGTGCCCTGCTGCTGGGCGGCGCCCTGCTCAGCACCGGCTGCATGTCGTCCCAGGACCAAAGGGCGGAAGTAGACCGGGTTCCGGTTCCCACGGCCATCAACTCCGACGCCCAGCGCCGGGCCGCGTACGACAACGGTACCAATGCCGGCGGGGCCGTACCTGACGCCACCCCGGGCCAGGTTCCGATCCGGGAGCAGGCCAGCGGCACGGGTGCCCGGCAGCGCATCGAGAGCGTGAATACCAACGACCCCAACACCACGACGCCCGAAACCCGGGTCCGCCGCCTGCGCGACTCCCCGGTTGATACCCTGCGCCGCCCCTAAACTACCCCCTAACGCAACCGGCCCGCTCAGTTTCCTGGCGGGCCGGTTTATTTTTGGAAGCGTCGGCAGGCTACGCCCCGGCTTCACCGGCGCTGCCGGCCTCCGGGCTGGTGGCCGGAGTCGTGGGTTTGGCCGCCGGGCGACTCCGGCGGCTCGGGGATGCAGGAGCAGCTGCGGGGGCTGAGGCAGCGGGCCGGGCCTTCTGGGCGGCACCGTTGGCGCTGCCGGCAGCCGGGCGGGCCGGGCGTTTGCGGGCAGCCGGGGCCGCGGGCTTGGTATCACCACCGGTCGAAACGCTGTCGGACGAGGAAGTGGGCGTGGCGCTGTAGTGGCGCACGATTGTATGCAAAGCTTCCTCAAACATGCGTTCCGTATCCACGTCGAGGCGGCGGGTCGCTTCACGCACTACTTCCTTCAGCTTTGCTTTCGTTTCTTTGCGAATGTTTTTCACCATCTCGCTCATGCGCAGGTCCAGCTCCCGCTGCAGCTGCTTGGCCGCCGACTTCAGGGTCTGCTTCTGATTCGCCTTTTTGTCGTCGCGCTTTTTGGTTATCGACGCCGACGCCTTGCCGGCGGCTTTATCCGCTTTGCGCTGGGCTTTCAGGGCCGGGTCTTTCTTGGGAGCCTTGGGGGCTTTTTCGGCTTTGGCCGGTTTGGCGTTTTTCATGCGTGCAGAGAGTTGGTGATACTACGGCCGACAATTTAGCTTAAACTTTCGTCGGCGGGAGCACGACAGTAGACGTAGTTGCCAGCCAAAAAGATTTACTAACCAGCTGTTTCCGTTTTCCATCCATTTCAACTCTTTTTTCAGTGGTTAATCAACGGAGCTATTTTCTGAAAGCCCGCTTTTTACCCATTCCTTTTTGCTTTTCCTGCCCATGCCTGCCGACTTTAAACGCTATACCGTAACTGCCGCTCTGCCCTACGCCAACGGACCTGTCCACATCGGGCACCTGGCCGGCGTATACCTGCCCGCCGACATCTATGTGCGCTACCTGCGGGCTGCCGGGCGCGATGTGAAGTTTATCTGTGGCTCCGATGAGCACGGCGTGCCGATTACCATCCGGGCCCAGAAGGAAGGCGTGACGCCCCAGCAGGTGGTCGATAAGTACCACGCCATCATCCGCGACTCCTTCGCCGACTTCGGCGTCTCGTTCGATATCTACTCCCGCACGTCGTCGAAAACGCACAGCGAGGTTGCCAGCGGCTTTTTCCGGAAGCTCTACCAGGAAGATAAGTTCATCGAGCAGACCTCCCAGCAGTACTACGACGAGAAAGCCGACCAATTCCTGGCCGACCGCTACATCGTGGGCACCTGCCCCAACTGTGGCAACGAGAATGCCTATGGTGACCAGTGCGAGAAGTGCGGCTCCTCGCTCAGCCCCACCGAGCTGATTTCGCCCCGCTCCATGCTCAGCGGCAACCAGCCCGTGCTGCGCGAAACCAAGCACTGGTACCTGCCCCTCGACCAGTACGAGCCCTGGCTGCGCGAATGGATTGTGGAAGGCCACAAAGCCGACTGGAAAGCCAACGTGTACGGGCAGTGCAAGTCGTGGATTGACCAGGGCCTGCACCCCCGCGCCGTGACGCGCGACCTCGACTGGGGCGTGCCGGTACCGGTAGCCGGCGCCGAGGGTAAAGTGCTGTACGTGTGGTTCGACGCGCCCATCGGCTATATCTCGGCCACCAAGGACCTGCTGCCCGACACCTGGGAAACCTACTGGAAAGATCAGGACTCCAAGCTGGTGCACTTTATCGGCAAGGACAACATCGTCTTTCACTGCATCATCTTCCCGGCCATGCTCAAGGCCCACGGCGACTACATCCTGCCCGACAACGTGCCGGCCAACGAGTTCCTGAACCTGGAAGGCGACAAAATCAGCACCTCGCGCAACTGGGCGGTGTGGCTGCACGAGTACCTGCAGGAGTTTCCGGGCAAGGCCGACGTGCTGCGTTACGTGCTCTGTGCCAACGCCCCCGAAAACAAGGACAACGACTTTACCTGGAAGGACTTTCAGGCCCGCAACAACAACGAGCTGCTGGCCACGCTGGGTAACTTCGTGAACCGCGCCGTGGTGCTCACCCACAAGTACTACGAAGGCCGGATTCCGGCGCGCGGGGAGCTGACGGAGCTGGATGAGCACGTCATCCGGGAAATGAGCGAGTACCCCGGCCGCATCGGTCAGCTCATTGATGGTTACCGGTTCCGCGACGCGCTGAATGAGCTGATGAACCTGGCCCGCCTCGGCAACAAGTACCTGGCCGATACCGAGCCCTGGAAGCTGATCAAAACCGACGCTCCGCGCGTTGCGACCATCCTCAACATCGCCCTGCAGCTCACCGCCAACCTGACCACGCTGATGGAGCCTTTCCTGCCCGCCACGGCCACCCGCCTGCTGGGCATGCTGAACCTGGAGCCCCGTCCGTGGAGCCAGGCCGGCAACTCCGAGGTGCTGGCTTCCGGCCATCAGGTTGGAGAGGCCTTTTTACTGTTCGAGAAGATCGAGGATGCCACCGTGGAAGCCCAGGTGCAGAAGCTGCTCGACACCAAGAAAGCCAACGAGCTGGCCGCCGCCGTGGCTGCTCCCGCCAAGGACGACATCAGCTTCGAGGAGTTTCAGCGCATGGACCTTCGCATCGGCACCATCGTGGCCGCCGAGAAAGTGGCCAAGACCAAGAAGCTTCTCAAGCTGAGCGTGGACCTGGGCCTCGATGAGCCCCGCACCATCGTGTCGGGCATTGCCGAGCATTTCCTGCCCGAGGCCCTGGTAGGGCAGCAGGTGCAGGTGCTGCTCAACCTGGCGCCCCGCGAAATCAAGGGCATCCAGAGCCAGGGCATGCTGCTGATGGCCGAAAACGCCGACGGCACGCTGAGCTTAATGCAGCCCAGCAGCGCCGTACGCCCGGGCTCGGGCGTCGCGTAAGTTCGGGCCACGCATCAAACCTAAAAGAGCCAACTGCTGCGAAGCGGTTGGCTCTTTTAGGTCTAGCTCGTTTGGGTTTGCGCCGTTCCGGAGAGGGAAGGGGAAAGGCTATTTCACGTTTACCACGTTCATGGCCCGCTCCAGGCCCAGGGTGCCAAAGGCCAGCACGGCGTCGGCGGCTTTCTCGATGCGCAGGGGCAGGTCAATCTGCTCATCGGCCGAGAAGGGGTTGAGCACGTAGTCGACCTGCCGGCCTTTGGGGAAGTTGGCGTCCACGCCGAAGCGCAGGCGGGCGTACTCGTCGGAGCCCAGGGTTTCCTGGATGTGCTTGAGGCCGTTGTGGCCCCCGGCCGAGCCCTTGCCCTTCAGGCGCAGCTTGCCGTAGGGGAGGGCCAGATCATCGGTTACCACCACCATCTGCTCTTTCTCCAGTTTCAGGGAGCTCAGGTAGTGGGCGGCGGCCTTGCCGCTCAGGTTCATGTAGGTGGTTGGCTTCACCAGCACGAAGGTTTTGCCCTTGTGCTTGATTTCGGTTACGAAGGCGTGCCGGCCGGTCTCGAAGCGGGCGTCGTGCTTGGCAGCCAGGTAGTCGGCCACCATAAAGCCAATGTTGTGGCGGGTATCGGCGTACTCGGGGCCAATGTTGCCCAGACCCAGAACCAGAAATTTCATGCGGCAAAGGTAAGAGGCCCGGCGTTGCGCCGGGAAGTTCGGAAAAGTAGAAAAAGCAAGAAGCCGCTGCGGACCGCAGCGGCTTCTTGATTCAGAGTCAGAAAGTGACTTCCGGTGAGGAAGACTATTTCTCGCTCATCTGGCCTTTCAGCGCACGCGGGATGGCTACCGTTGCGATGGGGGCCAGGGAGTTGGTCAGGATCGTGTAGTTCTTGGGCTCCACGCGGTTCACCTTGATGGATTTGCCGAGCTCCAGGTCCGAGATGTCAACCTCCACGTAGTCGGGCAGGTTTTCGGGCAGGGCCTTTACTTTCACTTTGCGCAGCTTCGACACAAGCTTACCGCCGGCCAGTACGCCGGGCGAAACGCCGATGAACTTCACGGGGATGTCCATCTTCACTTCTTTGCCCTCCTGCAGGAGCAGGAAGTCAACGTGCAGCAGCATCTCGTTTACGGGGTGGAACTGGGCATCCTGTACGATGGCACGGTACACGGTACCTTCTACGTTCAGGTCGACAACGTGAACTTCGGGGGTGTACAGCAATTCGCGGAAGAGGATGGCCGGGGCCGAGAAGTGGATCTGCTCTTCGCCACCGTACAGTACGCACGGCACGTAAGAGTCCAGACGCAATGCTTTAGCATCCTTCTTACCGAGATTCGCTCTTTTAAACCCTACAATCTCGAGGCTTTTCATAAGCTTGTGTTTTTGGAAAAAGTAAAATGTGTTTTGTCCAGCCAAGCTGACAATCAGCCTAAACGGGCCGCAAAGATAGGCTGATTGTTTGGCAATAGAAAGCCAGGGCTATATAAACCGCGATTAGGCTAAGCGCCCGGTCTGCTAGCGCGCAAATATCCACCCCACGAGCACCGCGAAAAACAGACAGCCGCCGAGCCCGAGCCCAATCAGGCTGAGCAGCAGCCGAAGAAGCCCCTGGCCAAAAGAGCTGGCCGACGAAACCCACTTCAGCAGAATAAACGCCGCCGCTACCAGCAGAATGGTCAACAGGCCGACAATAACCGAAAGGGTGCCCGAGCCCTTCATGCCGAAGCAGACAGTTCTTAGATGAACAAAGAGCTGATGCTTTCGTGCGTCACCACGTTGCGGATGGCGCGGGCGAACAGGTCGGCCAGGGAGATGACCCGGATTTTATGATTTTCCTCTTTCAACGGAATCGTGTCGGTGATGACCAGCTCCTCGAGCACCGACTTGCGGATCCGCTCGTGGGCCGGGCCCGACAGCACGCCGTGGGTAATTACCGCCCGCACCGACTTGGCCCCGCGCTCCATCAGCAGCTCGGCGGCTTTGCAGATGGTGCCGGCCGTGTCCACGATGTCGTCGACGAGCACCACGTTCATGCCCGTCACGTCGCCGATGACCTGCATGGAGGCAATTTCATTGGCCCGCAGGCGCATCTTGTCGCAGACTACGATTTCAGCGCCGAACTTCTTGGCAAACGCCCGGGTCCGGACCACGCCGCCCACGTCGGGGGAGGCGAAGATCAGGTTGTCGAGGTTCAGCGACTTGATATAGGGGCCCGATACCGTGGCGCCGTCCAGGTGGTCGACGGGAATGTCGAAAAAGCCCTGGATCTGGCCCGCGTGCAGGTCGCAGGTCATCAGGCGGTCGGTGCCCACGCTCTGCACGAAGTCGGCCACTACCTTAGCCCCGATGCTGACCCGGGGCTTGTCTTTGCGGTCCTGGCGGGCGTAGCCGTAGTAGGGCATCACCACCGTCACGGACGCGGCCGAGGCGCGCTTGGCGGCGTCCACCATCAGCATCAGCTCCATCAGGTTTTCGGCCGGGGGGTTGGTGCTTTGAATCAGAAATACCGCGCAGCCCCGCACGCTCTCGTTGAAGCTAGGGCCCAGCTCGGTGTCGGCGAAGCGCTGAATGCTGAGGTCCCCGAGCTGGGTGCCGTAGGAGGCGGCAATCTGCAGTCCCAGGTCGTGGGAAGCGTTTCCGGCGAATATTTTTACCTGCTGAGCCATATCAAATGAAGGAATGCTGGTGAGTGAAAACGCCAAAAACGCGAAGGGCGCCGATTCCCCACAGGAGGAATCAGCGCCCTTCGCGTCAAGTAGTTGTTGTCCGACCAGGGCTCGAACCTGGACTCTCCTGAATCAAAATCAGACGTGTTGCCGGTTACACCATCGGACAAAATCCCTCGGGCAGCGATGCCGTTTGGGTCCGCAAATGTACGACCGAATGAATCCGGCGCAAATTTCCGGGTGAAATTTTTTTCCGGGCCACCAGTGCAAATCGGGCTTCGATGAGCTGAGGAGCTGAGAATCAGGTTGGATCCGGTCGGCAAACTTTCCCGAACCCGGTCTTTGGCAAAGCGCGGATTAAGCCGTAGTTTTGCGGCCTGAAAACCTTGCACTCATCCCTATAAAATCCCGCAATGGCGAATAACGGCAAAATCACCCAGGTAATCGGTCCCGTCGTGGACGTAAGTTTCGCGGGAGAGGACACGCGCCTCCCCAACATTCTCGACGCGCTGGAAGTAACCAAAGACAACGGCCAGGTCGTGATCCTGGAGTGTCAGCAACACCTTGGTGAAGACCGGGTGCGCACCATCGCCATGGACTCGACCGAGGGCCTGACCCGCGGCGCAGTAGTTCGTGACCTGGGCTCGCCCATCGCCATGCCCACCGGCGAAGGCATCAAAGGCCGCCTGTTCAACGTGATTGGCCAGGCCATCGACGGCATTCCCCAGCCCAAGAGCGACGGACCGCTGCCGATTCACCGCCAGGCTCCCCCGTTCGAAGACCTCGCTACCTCGTCGGAGATTCTCTACACGGGTATCAAAGTAATTGACCTGCTCGCTCCCTATGTAAAGGGTGGTAAGATTGGTTTGTTTGGTGGTGCTGGCGTAGGCAAGACCGTACTCATCATGGAGTTGGTAAACAATATCGCCAAGGCCTACGCGGGTCTGTCGGTGTTTGCCGGCGTGGGTGAGCGTACCCGCGAAGGCAATGACCTGCTGCGCGAATTCATTGAGTCGGACATCATCAAGTACGGCGACGAGTTCAAGCACTCGATGGAAGCCGGTGGCTGGGACCTGACCAAGGTTGACCAGAACGAGCTGCTGAAGTCGCAGGCTACCCTGGTGTTCGGCCAGATGAACGAGCCGCCCGGAGCCCGTGCCCGCGTTGCCCTGTCGGGTCTGACGGTGGCCGAGAACTTCCGCGACGGTGACGGCACCGGTGCCGGCCGCGACATCCTGTTCTTTATCGACAACATCTTCCGCTTCACCCAGGCCGGCTCCGAAGTATCGGCTCTGCTGGGCCGGATGCCTTCGGCCGTAGGTTACCAGCCCACGCTGGCCACCGAAATGGGTGCCATGCAGGAGCGCATCACCTCGACCAAGCGCGGTTCTATCACCTCGGTACAGGCCGTATATGTGCCTGCCGATGACTTGACTGACCCGGCTCCGTCGACGACGTTTGCTCACCTGGATGCTACCACGGTACTGTCGCGTAAAATCTCGGAGCTGGGTATCTACCCCGCCGTGGACCCGCTCGACTCGACTTCCCGCATCCTGTCGGCTGACCTGATCGGTGACGAGCACTACAACACCGCCCAGCGCGTGAAGGAAATTCTGCAGCGCTACAAGGAACTGCAGGACATCATCGCCATCCTGGGTATGGACGAACTCTCCGAGGAAGACAAGCTGGTCGTTTCGCGTGCCCGTCGGGTACAGCGTTTCCTGTCCCAGCCCTTCCACGTGGCTGAGCAGTTCACCGGCCTGAAAGGGGTTCTCGTTGACATCAAGGAAACCATCCGCGGCTTCAACGAAATCATCGACGGCAAGCACGACCGTCTGCCCGAGGCGGCCTTCAACCTGGTGGGCAGCATCGAGGACGCGGTAGCCAAAGGGGAGCGTCTGATTGCCGAAGCCAAGTAAGCCGCAAGCTTCCAGCTTCAGGCTGCAAGCCTTGTTTAATTTTCTTTAACCGAACAAAAGCTTGAAGCGTGTAGCTTGAAGCTTGTAGCTCCAGAAAGATGCATTTAGAAATCATCACGCCGGACCGGAAAGTATTTGCGGGCGAGGTTGTAGCGGCGCAGTTTCCTGGTACCGACGGGCTGTTTGAAGTGCTCAACAACCACGCTCCCCTCATCAGCGCCCTGCAGCCGGGCGAGGTAGTGGTGACCAGTGCCGCCGGCCGCGAGGCTTTCCGCATCAACGGCGGCGTGGTCGAGGTGCTTCGCAACAACGTGATTGTGCTGGCCGAAGGCGTCGTAGCGTAAGCTGCTTCCTCTCTTAATTTTGTAAAGCCCCGTGACCTTTGCTGGTCACGGGGCTTTCGCATTTCAATCAATTAGGATTTGATGCATAGACGGCTATTTTTAAACGTGTTTTCTTATTTCTATCAATTCTATATTTTATCATCATGTATAAACTTCTTATTCCGCTTGGTGCCGCGTTGCTGCTGACCGGGGCCGGACACGCCCAGAACCGACCCGTCGAATTTCAAAAGTATCTGAAAGCCAACGATACTACTGCCATGCGGACGATGCTGGCCCAGTGGCAGCAGCAAGAGCCTCAGAGCCCGGATGTGTACGTGGCCCGGTTTAACTACCTGCTCAGCCGAGCGGAGCACATTGAAATCCGCATGGGTGGAAATGCGACGGGGCCGCTGAAAATGGTGGCTGAAGACAAACAGGGCCGGGTGGTCGGGGGAATTGGATCGGCCTACGACCCCAAGCTGCTCGGGCAGGCCCAGGCGGTGCTGCGCGAAGGAATCAAGCTGGCGCCCAACCGGCTGGACATGCGGTACGGACTGGCCAAATCCTACGAAGAAGGGCGGGACCCGGCCAGCGAAGTTGCCGTTCTTAAAGAAGCTCTGGCCGACCATGCTCGTTCGGGGCAGCCCTGGCAATGGTTTCATAAGGACCTGCCCGCGCCCGAAGCCGAGTTTGTGCCCGCCACGCTGGAGCAGTACGCCACCTTTTACCTACAGCAGGATGGCGACGCGCCCCTGGAAACGGCCCGGCAGCTGGCCGAGCTGATTGAGCAGTATTACCCGGCCAGCTCCCTGGGTCATTTCAACCTGGGCGTGTACTACAGCTTCAAAGGGCAGCGGGAGCGGGCCTACGCGTATCTGCAAAAGGCCGATGCGCTTCATCCAGATGATCTTTCGACGGTAGCCAACCTGGTGAAGCTGGCCATTGACCTAAAGCGCAAGCCGGAAGCAGAGCAGTACCTCGCCCGGCTGCGGAAGCTGCCGGATTCGAAAGAGGCCGTGGCGGATTTAAGCCAGCAGCTCAGGAAGCTGAAGTAGGACCCGGGCCGAGGAATGTAGCCCGGATGATTTAGCTTGCGGCATCAAAAGACCCGGCTGCCGGAACCCACCTCCGGCGCTGGTCCACCGTACCCACCTGCATGCATATCCGTCCCAAAATCACCCCGATTTACCAGTCTTCCGTTTTCAAGTTCGACGACCTCAACGAGCTGGAGCAGTACTTCGGGGAGCCCGGCAGCCGCTACCTGTACTCCCGCAACGGCAACCCCAACTCCGACGAGCTGGCCGAAGCGGTAAACAAGTTGGAAGGCGGCGCCGGCGCCGTAGCTACCGGCTCGGGCATGGCCGCCATTGCTGCCGCGATTCTGGCATACTGCCAGGCCGGGGACCACGTGCTCTGCGCCGCCGACATCTACGGGGGCTCTTCGTCTTTGCTGAACGCCGAGCTAAGCCGGCTGGGCATCAGCGTCAGCTACGTGCCGTTCGAGCAGCTCTACGACCTGGCCTCTTTCGTGCAGCCCACGACGCGCCTGCTGCTGGCCGAAACCATCAGCAACCCCCTGCTGCGGGTAGCCGACCTGCGCCGCCTCGCCGCCGAATGCCACGGCCACGGCCTGAAGCTGGTCGTCGACAACACCTTTGCCTCGCCCATCCTGACCCGGCCCCTGGCTCTGGGTGCCGACGTTACCCTGCACAGCGTTACGAAGTATATTTCCGGCCACAGCGACGTGACGGCCGGGGTGGTGGTGGCCGCCGATGCCGAGGTAGCCGCGCGGCTCCGGCAGATCGGGGTGTTCTATGGCTTTACGCTGAGTCCGATGGAAAGCTGGCTGGCCGTGCGCGGACTGAAAACCCTGCGGCTGCGGATGCGGGAGCACAGCGCCAACGCCCTGGCCATTGCAGAGTTTCTGGAACAGCACCCCCGGGTGCGGCAAGTCAACTATCCGGGCCTCGCCTCCCACCCCCAGCGGGAGCTGGCTGCCGGACAGGGGGGAGGGTTGTTTGGGGGCATGATGTCGTTTCTGCTGGCCGATGAGGCAGACGCCGTAAACTCCCTGATGCGCCGCAGCAAGCGGTTTCCTTTCGCGCCGTCCCTGGCTGGCGTCGACTCGTCGCTGTCGTATCCGCTGGGCACTTCGCACCGCTCCCTGCCGGCCGAGCAGCAGCAGGCCCTGGGCATCACCGTCGGGCTGGTGCGGCTAAGCGTGGGCATTGAGCCGGTGGAAGAGCTGCTGGCCGATCTGGGGCAGGCGCTGGCGTAGAAAAGCCGGAAAATAGCTGGTCGGGTCAACTTCCCGGCGGCCGGACCGTTTCGGGGCTACGTTCCCTTGCTTATCCGCCATGCGCCGCCAGCCCTACACCCTGCACTTCAATCCCAAGCTCAGCCTCAACGCCGACGACAAGCACGTTCGCGACGGGCTGTCCACTGTTTCCATCACCGGCGACAACCTGTGGGTGAGCTGCGACGAGCGAACCACCATCGAGCGGCTGCGCCGCACCGGCCCCCACGAGTTCGGGGAGCATTGCTCGTACAAGCTGACGGATCTGCTGGATTTGCCCGGTGATGCCGACTGCGAAATCGACATTGAGGGAATGGCCTCCGCCGGCCACTACCTGTGGATTGTGGGCTCCCACAGCCTCAAGCGCAAGGAGCCCAAGGAGGACGATGAGGATACGGCCAAGCAGATTCAGAAGCTGGCAAAGATAAAAGCCGACCCCAACCGCTACCTGCTGGCCCGGATTCCGCTGCTGCTGAACGCCGAATCCGGCAACTACGAGCTGCACAAAACGGCCCCGCACCCTACCAAGTCGGGTGAGACACTGCGGGCCGCCCAGCTGCACGGCAACGGCGAAACCAACGAGCTACTCGACCGCCTCGCCCACGACCCGCACTTGAAGGTGTTTGCCAAGATTCCCGGCAAAGACAACGGGCTGGACATTGAGGGCCTGTCGGTGACCGATGCCGGGCAGGTGTTCGTGGGACTGCGCGGCCCGGTGCTGCGGGGCTGGGCCCTGGTGCTGGAGCTGCACCTGGTGGAAGACAAGCCCGGCCGCCTGCGCATGGAAAAAGTGTCAGGGGCCGCTGAAACCTACTACCGCAAACACTTCCTCGACCTGGGCGGCATGGGATTGCGGGAGTTGCGGCAGCGGGGGCACGACATGCTGCTGCTGGCCGGCCCCACGATGGACCTTGACGGCACCATTGCCGTGTACTGCTGGCCCAATGCTACCAAGCAGACTACCGATACCCTGGTTTCGAAAAAGCGGATGAAGCGCCTGTTCGACGTACCGCACGGGCACGGCCCCACCGCCGGCAAGGACAAAGCCGAGGGCATGACCCTCTTCGACGACAACCGCGTACTGCTGGCCTTCGACAGCCCCACCGACGCGCGCAAAAAAGGCGCGGATCAGGTGGTAGTGGACGTCGTGCGCCTGCCCGAATAACGCTTTATCCCAGGGCTTCCCGCACGGCCCCCGCCACCCGGCGCAGGTCGGCATCGGTCATGGCGGAGCCGGAGGGTAGGCAGAGGCCCTGGTCGAACAGCCTTTCGCAGACCGCGCCGCCGTACATGGGAGCTTCGGCAAACAAAGGCTGCAGATGCAGGGGCTTCCAGAGCGGGCGGCTTTCGATGTTGCGGGTTTCCAGGTGGAGGCGCAGCTGCTCGGGCGTGCCGCTGGTCTGGGCCGGGTCGAGCAGCACCGTGCTCAGCCACCGGTTCGACTTGCCCCCGGTGGGCTCCGAAGGGCCAAAGCACAGGCCGGGCAGCTCGTTCAGGTGCGTGCAGTACCAGGCGTAGATTTCCCGGCGCTTTTTCACGCGGTCCTCAATCAGCTCCATCTGCCCCCGCCCGATGCCGGCCAGGATGTTGCTGAGCCGGTAGTTGTAGCCGGTTTCGGAGTGCTGGTAGTAGGGCGCCGGGTCCTTGGCCTGCGTGGCCAGAAAGCGGGCTTTTTCCACCAGCTCCGGCTGATTGGAAACCAAGGCGCCGCCCCCGCTGGTGGTGATGATCTTGTTGCCGTTGAACGAGAAAACTCCTACGTCGCCGAAAGTGCCCAGCAGCCGGCCCTCAAAGCGGGCACCCAGTGCCTCGGCGGCGTCCTCCAGCACCGGAATCCGGTATTCGGCGGCAATGCGCAGCAGCTCGGGCAGCCGGGCCGGCATGCCGTAGAGATGCACCAGCAGCAGGGCTTTGGGCGTGCAGCCCCGGGCTATCCGGTCGGTAATGGCTTCGCGCAGCCGGTCGGGGCACATGTTCCAGGTCTGCGCCTCGCTGTCGACAAACACCGGTCGGGCGCCCAGGTAGGTAATCGGGTTGGCCGTGGCTACAAACGTGAAGGACGGGCACAGCACCTCGTCGCCGGCACCAACGCCCAGCAGCAAAAGCCCCAGGTGAATAGCGGCCGTGCCCGACGACAGCGCCACGCAGTGACTTACACCGGTGTACTCGCACAGATCTTTCTCAAACCCGGCCAGGTTGGGGCCGGCCGGAGCCACCCAGTTGTCTTCAATGGCCTTGTGCACGTAATTCAGTTCGTGCCGGCCCAGGTGGGGTGGGGAAAGAAAGAGCCGGTCGTGGTCCTGACTACGCATTCGTTTTTAATTAAGAATTAGCAATTAGTAATTAAGAATTGATGCCGGTGAATCATGGTATCGAAGGTGTTGGAGCGAGGATGGATAAAGCTGTCCGTAACAGCCAGGGCAAACAATGGCGGGGCCAATTTCTGATTCTTAATTCTTAATTGTTCTAGCCGGGACGCCCACGGCGGTGCAGCCAGCGGGCAGGTCGCGCACAGCCACGGCACCGGCGCCGAGGATGGTGCCCTCGCCTATACGCACCCGGTTGATGACCGTGGCATTGGTGCCCAGGTACACGCCCCGCTCCAGGTGGGCTTCCCCACCCACGTTAGCGTGGGGCATCAGGGAGCAGAAATCCTCCAGTACAGCATCGTGGCCAACCGTGCAGCCCAGGTTGAGCAACACGTGCCGGCCCAGCCGGACGTCGGTGGTCAGAATGCAGCTTTCGGTGATAATGGTGCCGGGGCCGATGGAGAGGTGCTGAAACGGGCGGTGCGCGACGCGGGGGTGAATCAGCACCGGAAAGCGCAGCTGGGGCGACGTAAGGCGCTCTACTACGGCCGCGCGGTGCTGGCTGCTGCCCACGGCCACGGCCACAAACAAGGGCTGGGTGATGGCGTTCAGGTCGGCGGCGGTGCCCAGGTAGGGCAGATCGTGGATGGTAGGCGTAGCCGGGGCTTTATCGTCATAGAAGCCCACGACCTCCCAGGTGGCGCCGGCTTCGTTGAGGTGGCGGATCAGCGCCAGCACTTCCCGGCCCAGACCGCCGGCCCCGAAAATGGCCAGCCGACGGTGCGGCGTTTCAGCGGAGTCGGCGTACTCGGAAAAGAAAAGCTGGGTCATGCAACAGGGTCGGTAGGAGGGTGGGGAGCGGAGCCACGGAAGGCCTCGGTGGTTGCCTGGCCGGGGGCGCTGATGCCCCGGGCTCCCAGCACCCGGCCCGCCGTGCGCACCAGGATACGTAAATCCAGGCCGAACGACACGTTATCGACGTACCAGACGTCGAATTCAAACTTCTGCTCCCAGGAAATGGCATTGCGGCCGTTCACCTGCGCCCAGCCGGTTATGCCGGGTCGGACGAGGTGGCGGCGGGCCTGAACCGGCGAATACAGGGGCAGGTACTGGGGCAGCAGCGGACGGGGGCCCACTAAGCTCAGGTCCCCGCGCAGCACGTTCCAGAGCTGGGGCAGCTCGTCGATGGACGTGGCCCGCAGCCAGCGCCCCAGCGCGGGCAGGCGTTCCGCATCGGGCAGTAAAGCCCCGTGCGCGTCGCGGGCGTCGGTCATGGTCTGCAGCTTGTAAAGCCGGAACAGCCGGCCGTGAAGGCCCGGCCGGAGCTGGCGGAACAGCACCGTGCCGCCGTTCTGAACGGCCAAAGCCAACGCAGCGGGCAAAAGCAACGGCAGACTCAACAGCACCAGCGGGGCGGCCATCACTACATCGAGCAGGCGCTTGCCCCGGCGGCAGTACCAGGAAGAAAACGGATGAGCCATGCAGAAGGAGAGGGCGTGAAACAGCCTGAAAAAGCCAAAATTATCCTTTTTCTGTCGGGTAAGCTTTAGCTTGCAGCATCGGCTTCAGCTTAAACATTTTCGCGAAGCCAGGCTTACTTATCTGCTATGCTTGTTTTTCCCAACGCCAAGCTTAATCTGGGCCTGTACGTTACCAGCCGGCAGCCGGACGGCTTCCACACGCTGGAATCGGTGTTCTTGCCGTTGCCGTGGTGCGATGCCCTGGAAGTGCTGCCCGCCGAGACGACCAGCCTGGCCCTGACCGGTATTCCTATTCCCGGCGAGCCGGCCACCAACCTCTGCCTGCGCGCCTACGAGCTGCTGAAAGCGGATTTCAACCTGCCCCCCGTGCAACTGCACCTGCACAAGGTGGTGCCGATCGGGGCCGGGCTGGGCGGGGGCTCCGGCGACGCGGCCTTTACCCTCAAAGCCGTCAACGACCTGTTCAGCCTGGGTTTAGCTGCCGACCGGCTTGAAAGCTACGCCCGGTGCCTGGGCAGCGACTGCGCGTTCTTTGTGCGCAACCAGCCGGTGTTTGCCTATGGCAAAGGCGACGTCTTTGCGCCCGTCGAAGTAAACCTGTCCGGCACTGCCTGCCTGGTGGTGTACCCCCGCCTGCACATCAGCACGCCGGAGGCCTACAGCCGCATTCGTCCCCGGCCCCCGCGGCACGACCTGCGCGAAAGCCTGCGGCAGCCCCTGGAAAACTGGCGCGAAACCGTCAGCAACGACTTCGAAGACGCCCTGACGCCCTATTATCCGGTGCTGGGCCAGCTTAAAGAGCAGCTCTACGCCGCCGGCGCCGCTTACGCCAGCCTGTCGGGCTCCGGCTCGGCGGTGTACGGCCTGTTCCCGGGCCTCGACCAGCCGCCCACGCTGGAGCTGCCGGCCGAATACGTGGTCTGGAGCGGGAAGCTATAGCCTGTGTTGGTGCCTGGGCTTTTCAACGTCCGGTTTAGAGTGCCGCTTCAGAGTACACGCCGGCGTTATATCACCGCGTCAACCGGTGCCGGCTTGCGGCGGCGCTGGTACCACTGGTCGATGACGGGGTGAATCAGGACGCTGAACAAAATGACGAGTGTACCCAGGTAAAAGCCGGTCGACATGTTTTCCTGGCGGAAGCCGGGCACCTTAAACCAGTACAGCACCACGGCCAGCAGAATGCCGTACACTGGCTCCAGGTTGATGGTGAGGTTAATGACAAAGGCCGACAGCCGCTTCATCAGCTCCACCGACGTGGAGAAGGCATATACGGTACATACGCCGGCCAGCAGCAGCAGCCACACCCAGTCGGCCGGCTCCAGGCTTAGTTGCAGACCTTTTCCCTCGGTGAAGTAGCGGGAATAGACGGGAAAGAAAAGCACGATGGACAGGCAGGCGCCCAGCATCTCGTAAAACGTGAGGCGCAGGGGCGGGTGCTTCTTGACCAGCTGGGAGTTGAACACGCTAAACAGCGCCGAAATCCCGGCCGACAGAATGGCCACGCCCAGGCCGGCCAGCTGATCGAACTCCGCCTGCGACACCAGGTAAAGCCCTACCATCGTCAGCAAACCCAGCAGCACTTCGTAGGCCCGCACCCGGCGCCACAGCACCAGCGGCTCCAGCAGGGACGTCCACAGGGCCAGCGTAGCCATGCCGGCCAGGCACACGCTTACGGAGGAAAGCCGGGCCGCCAGGAAAAAGGTTATCCAGTGCGCGGCCACCAGCGCCCCGATGCCCAACAGCCGCAACGCATCCGCCGTCGGAATGCGCCAGACCTGCCGCCGGGCCGTCAGCAGCACCGCCAGCCCGGCCGTGGCCAGCAGGGTGCGCCAGAATACCAGCTCCACCGGCGGCACCGAAATGAGCTTGCCCAGAATGGCCGTGAAGCCCCAGAGCAAAACGATAAAGTGCAGACGCAGGTAGTCTTTCAGCAAGGAGCAGGGAATGATGAAGGGACGGGCTGAAGCGGGGCGTCACAGCGGTTTTCCGCCCTGCCTAGCCCGGGCCCTCCTAGCGGGGAATAAAGCGGTAAAGAACCAGTCCGATGCCGGTAAAGACAATATTGGGAACCCAAGCCGCCACCATGGGCGACATCTCGCCGACCTGGGCAAAGTTGCGGCTCATAATCACGAAGATGATAAACACGAAAGCCAGCACGAAGCCCAGGGCAATCTGCCCGCCCACGCCGGCCCGCGACTTGCGCGCGCTCATAATAACCCCGATGACGGTGAGAATTACGATGGCGAACGGGTAGGCGTACCGCTCGTGCTTTTCGCTTTCGTACACCTGGGTGTCGTCGGCGCCCCGGTCGAGCTTCTGCTGGATAAAGCGGCTCAGCTCGGGCAAGGTCAGCGTTTCGGACAGGCGGTAGGTGCTGGCAAAGTCCTTGGGATAGAGGTTCAGGGTGGTGTCGCGGGCGGGCAGAACCCGGAGGGTTTCCTTCTGGCCGTTAAAGGTGCGCACCAGCTGGGGCGCCAGGCGCCAGGCACGTTTGGTCGAGTCCCAGGTGATGACCTCCGAGGTGAGGCGCCGCTTAAGGTTGGTGCTGTCGATGGTTTCCAGCGCAAACCGGTAGCCGATATTGTTGGTGTTGTCGTAGCTCTCCATGTACACGTAGCTCTTCGGGCCCACCTTGATGTGGACGTTGCGCCCGTCGAAGCGGTAGGGGAGCTTGATGTAGGCTTTTTCAAATGCCACCCGAACCTTGTTGGCTTTCGGAATAACCCAGCCGATCAGCCCGAAGCTGACGACGGCAATGATAACGGCGCCCATCACGTAGGGCAGGAGCAGGCGCTTAAAGCTGACCCCGCTGGCCAGAATAGCCACAATCTCGGTGCGGGCCGCCAGCCGGGCCGTCACGAACACCACCGCAATGAACACGGTGATGGGGGAAAGCAGGTTGGCGAAATACGGAAACAGGTTGACGTAATACTCCAGAATAATTTTCCCGGCCGAGAGGTTGTGCTGGATGAAGTCGTCGTTTTTCTCCGTGAAGTCAATCACGCAGATAACCGTGACCAGCACCACCACCGTGAACACGAAGGCCGTGAGGAATTTCTGAATGATGTACTTGTCGATCAGCTTCATTGGTTAGCTATTAGCCATCAGCTGTCAGCTGTCAGCCATGTTCTTGAATCAAGCTAATAGCCAACAGCTATCAGCTAACAGCTTATAAACGGGTGGAGACCTGCTTTACCATCTTGTCTTTCCACTCCCGGAAGGTACCGGCCAGAATCTGTTCCCGGGCCTGCTTGACGAGCCAGAGGTAGAAGGTAAGGTTGTGAATTGAGGCAATCTGGGGGCCAAGCATTTCCTTGCTCTGAAACAGGTGCCGAACGTAGGCGCGGGAGTAAAACGTACTTACGTACCCGCCCAGCTCGGCATCAATCGGCTCGAAGTCCAGTTCAAACTTCTTGTTCGTGACATTCAGCACGCCCTGGGTGGTGAACAGCATGCCGTTGCGGGCGTTGCGGGTGGGCATCACGCAGTCGAGCATGTCTACGCCCAGCGCAATGCTTTCCAGAATGTTGGCCGGCGTGCCCACGCCCATCAGGTAGCGGGGCTTGTCCTGGGGCAGGATGTCGCACACCAGCTCGGTCATCTCGTACATCTGCTCGGCCGGCTCGCCCACGCTCAGCCCCCCGATGGCGTTGCCCGGGCGCTGCTGGTTGGCAATAAACTCGGCCGACTCCACCCGCAGGTCCTTGTAGGTGCTGCCCTGCACAATCGGAAAAAGCGTCTGCTCGTAGCCGTAGTGCCCCTCGGTGCTGTCGAAGCGGTTGATGCAGCGCGTCAGCCACCGGTGGGTCATCTGCATCGAGCGTTTGGCGTAGTCGTAGTCGCAGGGCCAGGGCGTGCACTCGTCGAAGGCCATCATAATGTCGGCCCCGATGGTCCGCTGAATGTCCATCACGCCCTCGGGGCTGAACAGGTGGGTGCTGCCGTCGATGTGGGAGCGGAACTTCACGCCGTCTTCCTTGATCTTGCGCGTGTTGCTGAGCGAGTACACCTGGTAGCCCCCGCTGTCGGTCAGGATGGGCCGGTCCCAGCCATTGAACTTGTGTAGGCCCCCGGCGGCGCGCAGCACGTCGAGGCCCGGGCGCAGGTAGAGGTGGTAGGTGTTGCCGAGGATAATCTGGGCCTGCACGTCATCCTTCAGGTCGCGCTGCTGCACGGCCTTGACGGTGCCGGCCGTGCCCACGGGCATAAAGATGGGCGTCTGAATCGCGCCGTGGGCCGTATGCACCACGCCGGCGCGGGCCTTGGAGTTCGGGTCCTGGGCTATTAAGTCGAAAGTCATTGTTGGGAGAGGAGCTGGGAGTTAGGAGCCGCTGCGCAGGAGCTAGGAGGAAAAAGAAAGTAAAGGGGAGCTAGTCATTAGTATTTATTCTAACTCCGGGCTCCTGGTCTCCTGCGCAGCAGCTCCTCCCACAAAGGTACTTCCCCCATTCCGAATGCCTACTTTTGCCCGCTGATTCACCTTCCCCGCTTTGCCTTTTCATTTTTCTCCCGCTATCTGGCTGCTGCTGGCGCTTCTGCTGGTGCAGCTTGGCTACGCGGCGTACTATTTTCTTCCCTTTGCCCTGCGCCCTACGCCGGCCGACGAGCTGCCCGATGCGGACCGCGAGCCCGTGTCGGTACTGGTGTGCGCCCGCAACGAGCTGGAAAACCTGCGGCGCCTCATGCCCCTGCTGCTCAAGCAGGACTACGCGCCGGGCTTCGAGATCATCCTGATCGACGACCGCTCGTTCGACGACACCCAGCTTTACGCCCAGCAGCTCACCCAATACTACCCCGACCGCGTCCGGCTCGTGACGGTGACGAGCACGCCGGACGGGCTGGCTCCGAAAAAATATGCCCTCACCCTGGGCATCCGGGTGGCGCGGCACGCCCGCCTGCTGTTCACCGATGCCGACTGCATTCCGGCTACCAATCATTGGATCAGGTACATGCAGCGGGGCTTCAATCAGCCCGCCGACCTCGTCGTGGGCTACTCGGCGTATGCGGCCGAACCGGGTTTCTTAAATAAACTCATCCGGTATGAAACCCTGCTCACCGGCGCACAGTATCTGTCGCTGGCGTGGCGGGGGCAGCCGTACATGGGAGTGGGCCGCAACCTGGCTTACACGCAGGCCTGCTTCCGCGCTACCAAAGGCTTTGCTTCGCACATCCGCAGCCTCAGCGGCGACGACGACCTGTTTGTGCAGGACGCCGTGCAGCTGGGCCGGCGGGTGGCCGTGGAGGACCGGCCCGCGGCCCACACGATCAGCGAGCCAGCGTCGAGCTGGGGCGGGTGGTGGCGGCAGAAGCGGCGGCACCTCTCGGCGGGGCGTAGCTACCGCCGGGCCGATCAGCTGCGGGTGGGAACCTTTATGGGCGCAAATCTGCTGTTCTATTTAGTGTCCATCCCGCTGCTGTTTTCCCGCCCCGATTGGATACCTTTGGCCGCCCTGTGGGGAGTGCGCACGGCAGTCGTTTGTGCTGCTACTACACCCCTTGGGCGTCGGCTCGACGACCAGCTGCCGGTGGCGCTGGTACCCGTGCTCGACGCTGTTTATTTTTTTCATTATCTAGCTTTGGGAATTTCATTGTTCCTCTACCGCACCCTCCGATGGAAGTAAACAATCAGGAAATACAGAAACAGTTCTCGGCCAAAGCCAAGCATGACTTTAAGCTGATCCGGGCGGCTGTTGAGCAGGGCGACGAAAAAGCCTATGCCGAGCTGATGCAGATTTACAAGAAGCCGGTGTACCATGTGGTCCTGAAAATGGTGCGCAACCCCGACGACGCTGAAGATCTAACCATCGAAGCGTTTGCCAAGGCTTTCCGCAACCTGCACAAGTTCAATCCTGAGTACGCCTTCAGCACCTGGTTATTCCGCATCGCTACAAACAACTGCATCGACTTTATTCGCAAGAATAAGATCAAGACGATGTCCATCGACTCGGCTATCAAGATTGATAACGGCGACGAAATCACCATCGACTTCCGCGACCAGAACCTGAACCCGCAGGAGTCGGCCATCAAAAACCAGAAGATCGAAATCATGCAGCACGTCGTGTCGCGGCTGCCGGATAAATATCAGCGTCTCGTCACGCTGCGCTACTTCGATGAGTTGAGCTACGAGGAAATTGCCACTGAGCTGAAGGCGCCCCTGGGCACTGTGAAAGCCCAGCTGCACCGCGCCCGCGAGCTGCTCTTCGACATGGTGAAAAACAAGAAGCACATCATCTAACCGGCTGATTGCCTGTTGTTGACAGTAAACTACCCCGACCTTTGGTCGGGGTAGTTTCGTTTTCGGCCGCTGGAGCGCTACTTCTGTGGTCCGTGGCCGCGCGTCGTGGCAGCAGGCCAGAACACGCAACTACGCGGACCCGTAGCCTGCGCTACGGGCCCGCCTGCGTACCTTTGGCCCGATGGATATCCTGTTTCGCTATTTCCCTGACCTCACCGAGTTGCAGCGCCAGCAGTTCCGGCAGCTGGAGCAGGAATTTCGCCTCTGGAATGAGCGTCTCAACCTGGTGGCCCGCCCCGACGTGGAAAACCTGGCCGAGCGCCACTTCCTGCATTCCCTGGGCATTGCCAAAGTAGTGCGCTTCCCCGCCGGCGCCGCCGTACTCGACGTGGGTACCGGCGGGGGCCTGCCCGGCCTGCCCCTGGCTATCCTGTTCCCCGAGGCCCGCTTTCACCTCGTCGACAGCATCGGCAAGAAAATCAGCGCGGTGCGCGATATGGCCCGGACTATCGGGCTGCACAACGTAACAGCCGAGCAAACCCGGGCCGAGCAGCTCAGCACCCGCTACGATTTCATCGTAAGCCGCGCTGTGGCCCGTCTGGCCACCTTCCACACCTGGATATCCCACCGCTACAAGCCCGGCTCCTATCCCAGTAGTGGCCTGTACTACCTCAAGGGCGGCGACCTTACCGAAGAAATTGCCGAATCCGGCCTGCAAGCCCAGCTGTTCGACTTGAGCACTTACTTCGACGAGGAGTTCTTCGAAACCAAGAAAGTCGTCTGCGTGCCGGCCACGAGGTCGTAGCGGCCGGTAAGCAGCCCCGGATACCACGCAGGGCGTTCTTACCCGGCTAGGCCGGGACCGCCGCCGTCAGGAACTCCACGGCCCGGCGCTCGGAGTAGTACTTGCCATCGGGGCTGCCTTCGGGGAAGCCCACGTGCCCGCCTTGGGGCGGCGTTTCCAGGAAAACATACTGGCTTTGCGCGGCCGTGTCGCGCGGAAAGCAGCTGGGCGCCAGAAACGGGTCATTCTCGGCGTTGACGAGCAGGGTTGGAATCCGGATCTGACTCAGGTAGCGGCCCGAACTGGCGTGCTCGTAATAGTCGTCGGCTGAGCGGAAGCCGTGCATAGGGGCCGTAAACCGCTCGTCGAACTGCGGAAAGTCGCGCAGCTGGTCGAGGTCGGTAAGATCGACCTGCCCCGGCAGCAGTTCCGCCTTCTGCCGCATCTTCGTCCGCAGCGACTTCAGAAACCGTTTCAGGTACACCCGGTTCTGGGGCTGGGCGATCTTCATGGAGCCGGCTTTCAGGTCGGTCGGCACCGAGAAAACCACGGCCCGCTGGACTTCTGCCGGCACCCGGTCGGGATTTTCGCCCAGGTACTTCAGCGTCACGTTGCCGCCGGCGCTGAAGCCGGTCAGGAACACGCGGCGGTAGCGGCCGGTCGCCAGGGCATAGCGCACGACAAAATCCAGGTCGTCGGTGTCGCCGAGGTGGTAGGAGCGGAGCAAGCGGTTCATTTCCCCGCTGCAGCTGCGGTAGTTCCAGGCCAAGGCATCGAAGCCGGCATCGTTCAGGGCGCGCACCATGCCCCGCATGTAGGGCCGGCTGGCGTCGCCCTCCAGCCCGTGCGACACGATGGCAAGCGTATCGGCAGTCCGTCCGGTTTGCCGCGACCAGTCCAGGTCCAGGAAGTCGCCGTCGGGCGTCTCGACCCGCTCCCGCTGGTAGCGCACTTCCGGTACTGAGCGTAGCACGCTCGGGACAATGGTCTGGAGGTGGCCGTTAAATAAATAGAAAGGCGGCTGGTAGCTGGAATGAGAAACGAGGGGCATAACCAATCAGCGGATACGTAATTTGACGGACGGTTAAAGGTAAGCGGAACTCGGCATGCATACTATAACCCTCTCAACCGCATTACTTCCATTCTAGTTGCCGTTCCCTATTTGCTATTTCAAATCAAAGCCTTACCTTTGCCACCCCAACTGAATTGAAACCGAGCAGAACGTCACTATTTCCTCCTCATGGCGAATCATAAGTCAGCCCTTAAGCGCATCCGTTCCAACGAAGCCAAGCGCGTGCTGAACCGTTACCAGGCTAAGTCTACCCGCACCGCTATCAAAAAGCTGCGTGCCCTCACCGACGCCACCGAAGCCCAGACCCAACTGCTGAAGGTAACTTCGATGCTGGACCGTCTGGCCAAGAAGAACATCATTCACAAGAACAAGGCAGCCAACAACAAGTCGAAGCTGACCAAGTTCGTGAACTCGCTGGCCGCCTAAGCAGCCAACGACTTTCTCTGCTCTTGTATAAACAAGGCCCCGCGCGCAAGTGCGGGGCCTTGTTGCGTTGCGGTGGCAGCGTATGCATTTATTTCTACCTTGGCTGCTCTATCCTTAACTCTTTACCTATGAAGCATCTGTACCCTTTCCTTATCGTTTGTGCCTGCCTGTTGGGAGTGTCAGCCCAGGCCCAGAACTGGCGGCCCTTCCGCCCCAACGGCGACGTGCACGCGTTCCGCGGCGTCTCCGCCGACACCGTCCTGACCCTGCGCCTGGATTCGGCCGCCGTCATCGGAGCCGATTCAGTTTATTTCTTTAACCGGATCATGCGGCGCCAGGGCAGCTTCCAATGGCGCAAGTCCGTCAACAACCAGTTTGGCCGGGTGATGCGCTACAACGTAGCCCAGCGCACCTATTCGCTGCACTGGGACGGCGGCCCTTCCACGGGCTTCAACCTCGACCGCGTTCTGGTGCTGAAGCCCTTTGCCTCAGTGGGCAGCGCCTGGATGAGCGTCAACACCGACGTGGCGGTGCCCACCGGCCTGCTTTCCCGCGGCACGATGCTTATTGACGGGGTCATGGACTCTATCGTCACCTTCCAGATAAATAACGCCACCAACATAATCCTCAGCAAAAACAACGGCCTGGTGTCGGCCCCGGCCTCACTGCAGCTGTCGTCGAATCCCCGCATGCTAAGCCTGGCCCGCCGCCCGTCGCCGGCCGGGCAGAGCTATTACAACCCGCTGATGCTGCTGGACCTGCAGGTGGGCGACGAACTGGGCTACTACCAGGAGCCCATTATGCAGAATCCGTTTGCCTGCTATCAGGGCTGGCTGCTTCGGCACGTCCTGTCCCGGCAGGTAACGGCGGACAGCGTGGTATACATGCTGCAGCAGCAAAGCCGGATGGTAACCAGCGGTGCCCCGGGCTGTGGGGGCAGCAGCACCACGATTTCACCGGTGAGCGTGGTACGGGTGGCGGCATCCCGGAAAACCGGCCGTTGGGCCGGCGCCGGTTTTGGCGGCGCCCCGATGCTGCCGGTCAATACCGACTTGCTGACGTACGAATACAAGATGCGCCTTTCTGGTCTGAACAGCCTTATGATGGGCCATCCTGTTGTGCCAGCACGGCCCGGACGTGCATGTGGCGGGCCAGCCGCGCTATGGCAGGAAATGCTGTATGCCAGCAGCGGTACTCCCCAGAACTATGCGCCTGGCATTGATGCGCTGGCTTGGGGGCAGTTGGTTGCAGAAGGGGTAGGGCCGGTGGCGCAGTATGAGCACCGCCTGACTTACTCGCGTCGGACCGTCAATGGCACCGTACAGACCTGCGGCAGCCGCACTGGCTTCGGTCTGCTGCCAACCAAGGCTGCCCTTGCTGCCCGTTTCCAGCTGTATCCAAACCCGGCTGCCGCCACGGCTACGTTGATGCTGCCGGAGCCCGCCCGTACCGTCACCACCATCCGTC
This sequence comes from Hymenobacter translucens, assembly GCF_020685205.1. Taxonomy (GTDB): domain Bacteria; phylum Bacteroidota; class Bacteroidia; order Cytophagales; family Hymenobacteraceae; genus Hymenobacter; species Hymenobacter translucens. Next base: position 201,403 of record NZ_JAJERB010000007.1, on the reverse strand, counting down.
TGCTCGATGGGCTCGGCCGGGTAGCCGTTACCCAGCAGCTGATGGCCGGCCAGGCCAGCACGGTGCTGCAGCTGCAGAGCCTGGCCGCCGGCAGCTACGTGGTGGAAGTGCAGGCCGCCGGGGAGGTGACGCAGCGCCTGCGCCTTCAGCACCAGCAGTAAACCGACTTGCATTCATACTAGAAAAGGCCCTCCTGGATCTTCAGGAGGGCCTTTTGCTTAGTCGTCAGAAAAAGCTTGCGGCTTGAAGCTTACAGCTTGCCGCTCACCCTACGCCACGCTCACCTTCACCATGTTCGCCAGGCCCTTGTCCTGAATCGGCATGGAGGCGGTGTTGATGAACACGTCGCCCTTCTGCAGGTGGCCGGTGGTGGTCAGCACGTACTTGATGTCCGACACGGTGTTGTCGGTGCTGACGAGCCGGTCGTAGTAGAAGCCGCGCACGCCCCAGATCAGGCTCAGCGCCGTCAGCAGCGGCCGGTTGTCAGTAAAGATGAAGATGTTGGCCTTGGGGCGGTACTTGGCAATCTGAAAGGCGGTGTAGCCCCGGTGCGTCATGCCGGTAATGGCCTTGGCCCCCGTGTTCTTGGCCAGATGGCAGGCCGCCGACAGCACGCTGTCGACCATGAACGTCGGCGCGGTGGGGTCGATGGGGAACCAGTGGTGAAACAGGCTGGGGCTCCGGGTTTCCACGCTCAGAATGGTACCGACCATGGAGCGGATCACTTCGGCCGGGTACGCGCCCACAGCAGTTTCAGCCGACAGCATCACGGCGTCGGCCCCGTCGAGCACGGCGTTGGCTACGTCGGAGGTTTCGGCCCGGGTGGGGCGGGGAGCGGTAATCATGCTCTCCATCATCTGGGTGGCAACAATGACGGGCTTGCCGGCCTTGTTGCACTTCTCGATAATCATCTTCTGGGCCATCGGCACCTCTTCCATCTTTACCTCTACGCCCAGGTCGCCCCGGGCCACCATGACGGCATCGGTAATGGCAATGATTTCGTCGATGTTCTTCAGGGACTCGGGCGTCTCAATCTTGGCGATGACGCGGGCCATCTTGCCGCTTTCGGTTATCAGCTGCTTGATAAAGCGGATGTCCTCGGCGCGGCGGGCAAACGACAGCGCCACCCAGTCTACGCCGTTGTCGAGGCCGAACTGCAGGTCTTCGATGTCCTTCTCGGTCATGGACGGGGCCGACACGTCGGAGTCGGGCAGGTTAATGCCTTTGCGGGGCTTGACGAGGCCACCGTAGATTACTTCCACATCCACTTCGGTTTCCCGGTCGGTGGCCAGCACCCGCAGCTCAATCTTGCCGTCGTCGATGAGGATCATGTCGCCGGGCTTCACGTCGCGGGCCAGGCCCAGGTAGATGGTGCTCAGGCGGGTGGCGGTGCTGATTTCCTTTTCGCCGCACACCAGCTTGATCTTGTCGCCCCGCTTTATCTCGACGCCCCCGCCCTCGACCTCGCCGAGGCGGATCTTGGGGCCCTGCAGGTCCTGCAGCAAGCCCACGGAGGTGCGCATGTCCTTGTTCAGGCGCCGCACCGTGTTGATGACGGCCAGATGATCTTCGTAGGAGCCGTGGGAGAAGTTGAGACGGAACACGTCCACGCCTTCGCGGATAAGCACGGCGAGCTTTTCGTACGTGTTGGAGGCAGGGCCCACCGTGGCCACAATCTTGGTTTTATTGAACGTTGGTGCAGATTCCATAAGCAGCTGGCGTCCGGCTCCAGCCGGGCGAGAAGTGAAACAAAATACAATACGTGAGTGGGTGGGGCACCTACGCGGTGACCCGGCTGGAGCCGGGCTGAACAATTCTCAAAAGAGAAGATTTTCTTTGAATTTAAGCGAGTTCGGGTCGAACTGGCATACGTACTGAACCTCGGGCAGGGCGGTGAGCTGCTGTAAAAGCTCCTCGGCGGCCAGGCTGCCGCTGCCGTTGCTGACCTGAATCAGGTAGTCGTACTCTTTGATGTCGGGAGCCAGAAACGGCTTCTTCAGCGGGGACGGATCCACCGAGCGGTTGCGCAGCAGGCGCAGGGTCAGCGTCTCGGTGGCGTGCAGGTAGTTGCTGATTACCAGCCGCCCACGGGTGAGCAGGTCGTAGATCAGGTCCTGCTGCTTGATCAGGCGCAGGCGCAAAACGTGGTTGAGCTTCCAGGCCAGCTGGTGTTCCCGGCTGGAGGAAACGATGCCAAACAAATCGAAGTCGCAGTCATAGTCAACGTCCAGCGTCAGCATTTTCATAAGGGCTCGTCCAGGTAAATCAGGGGCAAAAGTAGGACTACCGCTACCGACTTGAAACGGGGGTAGCCATAATCTTGTACCCAGAAGATTAGCCGGGGTTTGTTTGACAATGTTAGGGAAGATAGTGTTATTTGTGGCGAGTTTTCTCTAAACCCCCACGGAAATGTCTGAAATTGCAGAAAAAGTAAAGGCCATCATCATCGACAAACTCGGCGTAGAAGCGTCGGAGGTAACCCCCGAGGCAAGCTTCACCAACGACCTGGGTGCTGACTCGCTGGATACCGTTGAGCTGATCATGGAGTTCGAAAAGGAATTCAACGTATCCATCCCGGACGATCAGGCTGAGAACATCGCAACGGTGGGTCAGGCTGTCAGCTACCTCGAGGAGCACGCCAAATAAGGTACCTTTACTTCGATACCCCGCGTTAGTGCTTACCGGCCGGCCCGCCGCCGGCCGTTTTGCATTTTAGCGCTTTTTGAGTCCAGTCATTTTCTTTCGCTTCTCCCGCTAGCCTATGTCTTTTCGGAGGGTTGTCGTGACCGGCCTCGGCGCCATCACCCCGCTCGGCAGCACCGTTCCCGCATTCTGGGACGGGCTGTCGCGCGGGGTGAGTGGAGCCGCGCCCATCACGCGCTTCGACGCCAGCAAGTTCAAAACCCACTTTGCCTGCGAAGTAAAGGGCTACTCCCCCGATAACTACTTCGACCGCAAGGAAGGCCGTAAAATGGACCCCTTCACCCAGTTCGCCCTGATTGCCGCCGATGAGGCCATTCTGGATGCGGGCCTGAATGAAGGCGTCAATCGGGACCGGGTCGGCGTTATCTGGGGTTCGGGAATCGGAGGGTTGAAAACCTTCCAGGAAGAGTGCTTCAACTTCGCCAAGGGCGACGGTACTCCCCGCTACAACCCCTTCTTCATTCCCAAGATGATTGCCGACTCCTCGTCGGGCAACATCTCGATCAAGCACCGCTTCCGGGGTCCGAACTTCGTGACCACCTCGGCCTGCGCTTCGTCGTCGGACTCGATTGTGGCCGCCTTCAACTACATCCGTCTCAACCTGGCCGATGCCATGGTGACGGGCGGGTCGGAAGCTGCTATCACTGAAGCCGGCGTGGGGGGCTTCAACGCCCTCAAGGCCATGAGTGAGCGCAACGACGCCCCTGAGCAGGCTTCCCGCCCTTACGACAAGGACCGGGACGGCTTTGTGCTGGGTGAAGGCGGCGGAGCCCTGGTGCTCGAAGCCTACGAGCACGCCGTGGCCCGCGGGGCCAAGATCTACGCCGAAATCATCGGCGGCGGCATGTCGTCGGACGCTTACCACATCACGGCTCCCGACCCCGAGGGCAACGGCGTGGTGCTGGTAATGGAAAACGCGCTGCGGGATGCCGGTATCGGCCCCCAGGACGTGGACTACATCAACACCCACGGCACCAGCACGCCCCTGGGCGACGGCGCCGAGGTGAAAGCCATCCAGAAAGTGTTTGGTGAGCACGCCTACAACCTCAACATCAGCTCTACCAAGAGCATGACGGGCCACCTGCTGGGCGGCGCCGGCGGTATTGAGGCCGTAGCCAGCATTATGGCGATTCAGCACGGCATCGTGCCGCCCACCATCAACCACTTCACCGACGACCCCGAGCTGGACGCCCGCCTGAACTTCACGTTCAACACGGCCCAGAAGCGCGACGTGGAAATTGCCATGAGCAACACCTTCGGGTTTGGCGGCCACAACACGTCGGTCGTTTTCCGCAAGTTCCGCGAGTAATGTTTCGCCCGGGTCAGCCGCTTCCGCTGTTCGGCTTCTTCCGGCAGCTGCTGGGGCAGGACCGGGAATTTCGACGCGCCATCGCCACCATGATAGGCCGCACGCCTGACAACGTGCGGCTTTATCAGTTGGCCTTTACCCATTCGTCGGCGGTGCGGCAGCAGGCCGAAGCCGGCCGGCACCAAAGCAACGAACGGCTCGAGTTCCTCGGCGACGCCATCCTGGGCGCTGTGGTGGCCGAGTACCTGTTTCGCAAGTTTCCCTACGAGCAGGAAGGCTTCCTGACCGAGCTGCGCTCCCGCATCGTGAACCGGGAAAGCCTCAACCAGCTGGCGTTGAAGATCGGGCTCGACCAGCTGATCCAGCTCGACCCGTCCCAGGGCCGGGCGGCGCGGTCCCGCTCCGTGAACGGCAATGCCCTGGAGGCATTGGTAGGTGCCGTGTACCTCGACCAGGGTTACAAGGCGGCCCGCAAGTTCGTGCTCAGCCGCCTGGTGCGGCCATTCGTGGACGTAAAAGGGCTGACCGAGACTACCACCAACTTTAAGAGTAAGCTTATCGAGTGGGCCCAGCGCCAGGGCAAAGTGTTGCGCTACGAAATCAACGGGGAGCCCCGCTCGGGTGGGGTAATGGAGTTTTCGGCCACCGTGCTCATTGATGAAGAAGCTGTTGCCACCGGCATGGGCCTGAGCAAGAAGCAGGCGGAGCAGCTCGCCGCCGAGCGGGCCCTGACGGCGCTGAGGGTGTAAGTCCACGTCGGATTCTGCACTGCCGGGTGCCCGCCGAGCATTTGCCGGTGACGGTTCTATCCTCGAAAAAGAAAGCTGTGAATTTATTGCGAAGCCCTGCCAGTAGCTACTGGTGGGACTTCGTGCTTTTGACCGAGCCTTATTTGGTCGCAACAGGGGCTGTTTGATGCAGCTTGCGCCGGCCGCAGCGGCGAAAAGTGAGGTTTTCATGGTTTTCCACAACTTGCGGCCCCGAAAAGCAGTTGATTCCTGAAACCTTGTACTTATGCGAATAGCCGGCGCCGCCCTCAACCAGATTCCTTTTGACTGGCATCACAACCTGCGCACCATCCGCCTGGCCATTGAGCAGGCCCGGGAAGCCGGGGTGGAGCTGCTGTGCCTCCCGGAGCTGTGCCTGACCGGCTACGGCTGCGAAGACCTGTTTCTGACTGACTGGCTGCCGGAGGCCGCTTTGGAGTACCTGCAGCAGATCCGGCCCTGGACCGAAGGCATCTGCGTAGCAGTAGGACTTCCCATCCGGCAGAACCGCATCACCTACAACACCGCGGCCGTGCTGCGCGACGGGCAGATCCTGGGCTTTGCCGCCAAGCAGTTTCTGGCCAACGACGGCGTGCACTACGAGCCCCGCTTCTTCAGCTCCTGGCCCGCCGGGCAGGTAGGCAAGGTGGAATGGAAAGGGGAGGAGTGGCCGCTGGGCGACATGGTTTTCGAGCACAACGGCGTACGGTTCGGCTTTGAAATCTGCGAGGATGCCTGGCGCACCGACGATTTGCGCCCCGCCGCCCGCCTGCGCGGTCGGGTCGACCTGATTGTAAATCCGTCGGCCAGCCACTTTGCCATGAGCAAGACGGATTTGCGCTACAAGCTGGTCCTGAATGCCTCCCGAAACTTCGAGTGCACCTACCTCTACGCCAATCTGCTCGGCAACGAGTCGGGCCGCATCATTTACGACGGCGAAATCCTGGTGGCCCGCAACGGCCATTTGCTCTTGCGCAATCAGCTGATGAGCTTCAAGGAAGTGGACATGGAATTTGTCGACGTCGACTTCAGCACCCCGCTGGAGCGCGCGCCGGAAATCACCCCGCTGCCCGAGCCCGACGAGTACCGGGAGCTCAACCAGGCGCTGAGCCTGGGCCTCTACGACTACCTGCGCAAGGCCCGCAGCAAGGGCTTCGTGCTCAGTTTGAGCGGGGGCGCCGACTCCTGCATGTGCGCCGTGGCCGTGGCCGAGATGGTGCGCCTGGGCGTGGCCGAGCTGGGCGCCGAGGAGTTTATGCGCCGCGCCGGCAGCTTTACGGAAGAGGAAATCCTTCGGCTTTCGGCCCCGGCTCCTGAACCCACCGCCGCCGGCCCGAAAGACGCCTCGCTCGAAGAGCCCACGGGCGGACAGCAGACGGTCAATCAGCAACTCACCCGCCGCCTGCTCACCTGCGCGTACCAGGGCACGGTGAATTCCTCCGACGATACCTTCAACTCGGCCAAAGCCCTGGCGGACTCACTGGGCGCGGTGTTCTTCAACTGGGGCATCGACGAGGAAGTGAAAAGCTATGTGGGCAAGATCGAGCACGCCCTGGGCCGGCCCCTGACCTGGGAAACCGACGACCTGCCCCTGCAGAACATTCAAGCCCGGGTACGCGCCCCCGGCATCTGGATGGTGGCCAACGTGCTCAACTGCCTGCTCATCACGACCTCCAACCGCTCGGAAGCCTCGGTGGGCTACTGCACCATGGACGGCGACACGGCCGGCAGCATCTCGCCCATTGCGGGCGTCGACAAGGACTTCGTGAAGAAGTGGCTGCGCTGGGCCCAGGCCGAGCTGGGCTACGAAGGGCTGGCCCCGGTGAACGGCCTGCAGCCTACCGCCGAGCTGCGGCCCCTGGAGGAAAAGCAGACCGATGAGCGGGACCTGATGCCCTACGTGCTGCTCAACCGCATCGAGCGGCTGGCCTTCTACGACCGGCTCAGCCCCCGGCAGGTGCTGGCAACCATCACCCAGGAAGAAAAGAGCACCGACCCGGAGCTGCTCAAAACCTACGTGAAGCGGTTTTACACCCTGTGGTCCCGCAACCAGTGGAAGCGGGAGCGGTACGCCCCGGCCTTTCACCTTGACGACTACAACGTGGACCCCCGTTCCTGGCTGCGCTTCCCCATCCTGAGCGGGGGCTACCAGGCCGAACTCAACGCCCTGTAGCGTCCGGTGGATGGTAGCTGGGTTCTGGAAAGCCGTGAATTGCTGGCTTATGCGAATTTAACCTCTTGCACTACAGGTGCTTGTGATAAACTTGTGCCGGCATCCGCAAGTTTTCGGCACTAACGCGGCCTAAGCCAACACCATGTCGGTAGTCGCAGCAGAAGCTGGGAGCTGAACAGGCATCGTTTCTATCCTTCCGCCTTGCTGGTGTATACGCTTCCACTATTGATCGTTGAGGATTCCGGGCCTTCCGGGCCGGGGGTTGTTGCTTCCGCTGATGCCGAGCTGGTGGGGCAGCTGCAGCAGGGCAGCGAGGCGGCGTTCCGGACGCTGGTGGAGCGGTATCAGAACCGTATCTACCGCACGGTATTCGCCTTGTTACGCTCCCCGGAGGAGGCCGAAGATGTCGCGCAGGAGGTGTTCGTGGAAGTTCATCAAACGATTAACCGGTTTCGGGGCGATGCTGCGCTGAGCACCTGGCTTTACCGGTTGGCTACTTCCCGGGCCCTGAAGCACCGGCAGCGCGCCCGGGCCCAGAAGCGCTTTGCCTATTTCACCAGCCTGCTGGGCTTCGACAACCAGGTGCTGCACGAGCCGGCGGACCATGCGCACCCACAGGCCAAAATTGAGGGACAACAGCAGCTCGAGCTTTTGCTTACGCATATCGGCCGGCTACCCGATCAGCAGCAGGTGGCCTTTACCTTGCGCTACGAGCAGGAGCTGACTTATGAGGAAATAGCAGCGGTTCTCAATACGACCGTGCCGGCGGTAGAGTCCCTGCTGTTCCGGGCCCGCAAAACGCTTCGCACTTCTCTTACTCCATCCCCGCGTCATGTCTGATCTAGCCCCTCGCCCCGATACCGATGAGGAATGGGAAAGCCTGCTGCGGGAGTGGCGCGCCCAGTCGAACGTCCAGCCCCGGCCGTTTTTTTACAGCCGGGTGCGGGCCCGGCTCGTGGGTGAGGCAGCGGAGGCGCGCCCAATCCTGCCTGCCTGGCTGCGGTGGCCCAGCTATGCGGCCATGGTGGGGATAATCCTGCTGCTAAGCGGCGACGGGGCCGTAGTGCCCTCCGCTGCTACCCGCCCCCAGCCGTATCTGAGCGGGCCGCCCACCGCTTTACCCGCGCGCTGACCGGCTGCCGTCGCAGGAGGGGCTCCCGAGCCGGGGCCAATACCGCGGGGCAGCAGGCAAAGCAGGAAGCTGAATGTCTGAGTACCTTTGAGCTCTTTCCATCTTTTCGTAACAACGCTACCTATGCTTGCCTTTATCACCTGGGACGTGTCGCCCATCATTGCCGAAATCGGGCCCCTGACCTTGCGCTGGTACGGCCTGCTGTTCATGTCGGGCTTCGTGGTGGGCACCTTCGTGCTGTCGCACATCTACAAGTCGGAAGGGGTGTCGCCGCGCTGGGTGGATGTGATTACGCTGTACATGCTGGTGGGCACCATTCTCGGCGCCCGCCTCGGCCACGTGTTTTTCTACGACTGGGCCTCGTACAAAGACCATCCGCTGGAAATCTTCAAGATCTGGCACGGCGGCCTTGCCAGCCACGGCGCCACGCTGGGCATCCTGCTGGCCGTGTGGCTGTTCAGCCGCAACAATAAGTTTGATTACCTCTGGACGCTGGACCGCATCGTGATTGTCGTGGCCATCGGCGGGGCCCTGATCCGGATGGGCAACCTGATGAACTCCGAAATTGTGGGTAAGCCCACCGACGTACCCTGGGCGTTTGTTTTCCCGCGCGACACCGAGCATCTGCGGCCCGTGGGCATCGGAGAAACGTTACCGGCCGGTGCTCTGCAGGTGATGCCCGAGCCCGGCTCGTCCCCGATGGTGGCCGTGCCCCGGCACCCCACCCAGATCTACGAGGCGCTGTTCTGCGTGTTCCTGCTCATAGTGCTCTACGCCATGTGGAACCGTAAGAAAGAGCACACCCCGCGCGGGCAGCTGTTCGGGCTGTTTGTCGTGCTGCTGTTCAGTTTCCGCTTTCTGGTGGAGTTTCTCAAGGAAGACCAGGTGGCCTTTGAGCGGGGCATGAGCCTGAATATGGGTCAGTGGCTGAGTCTGCCGCTGATTCTGGTGGGCGTGTGGGTGCTGCTGCGGGCCGGCAAGAACCCCGACAACCCCTACGGCTACGCTCCCCGCGACCTGAACGCCGAAGAGGCCGGCAAGTCATCCGTACGGGTTAAGATGTAGCTTCGTAAGCTGCCTGCTCTACTTTTCGTAACCAAAAGAGCCCGTTCAGTAAGCTGAACGGGCTCTTTTGGTAGTAGGCAAGGCTACAGCTTGTACTCGTACAGGGTGCCCTGCTCGGTACTGATGTAAAGCGTACTGTTGTCATCCTTGCGAAACACAATGCCTTCGGTCTGGCCGGCGCCCTTCAGGGAAACGCGGCGCGGCGCGGCTTTCAGAGCGGCTTCGAAACTGCCGCCCTCCAGCACAAACAGCGCCTCCTGGGCCAGCAACACGATTCGGCGGCCATCGGAGCTGACATCTGCCCCGGTCACCTCGCCGGGGATGGTCAGGCTGGCCAGCAGGCGGGGCTGCTGCTCCCCGGCCTTGTCGGATAGGCTGTACACCTTGCTGGTGCTGTGGTTGGCCCGGTCTTTCGTGAACAGGTAAATCCGGCCGCCGTGCCAAAGAGCGGCTTCGCAGTCGAAGTTGCGCTGCTTCTTGCTGGGCGGAAATGCTTTCTGGTCGGGGTACGCGAAGATGATCTTGCCGATTTCCTGGGAGCCGGGCGTCACGCGGTAAATGGCCAAGTCGCGGCGGGTGTTGTTGTTGTTGCCGGCATCAATGACGAACAGCGTGCCTTTGTCGTCCTGGGCCAGGTCTTCCCAGTCGGTGTTGGGAAAGGGCAGGGTAGACTTTTCAAGCAGGCGGCCGGTCATGTCAATCTTGTAGAGCACGGGCGCGTTGCCCGCGTCGGCGTGGGTGTAGAAGGTGCCGGCAGTTTCGGCCCGGGCCAGCCCCGAGCTTTCGGATACGCCCCCGCTTAGGGAGCCAATCCGGCGCAGTCCGGGCACGGCAGCTTCGGTAAGCTGGTCTTCAAGACTTTCCTTTTTGTCTTTGTCTTTTTTGCCGCCTTTGCCGCCCTTCTCGCTTTGGGCTTCGGAGCAGCCGGTGGTAAGCATAAAAGCCAGCAGGGTGCTGCCAATCAGAATAGAACGCATAGAAAAATGGAGTAAGCTGAAAAAAAGCCCGGCCCAAATGGTCCAGGCGCGAAGTTGGCTATACGGGCCCGGGTTGGTTTAAGGTACGGGGTCGTAGCCGTGGCCGCCCCAGGGATGACAGCGGCTGATGCGGCGCAGGGCCAGCCGCCCGCCCCGCCAGGGCCCGTGCTTCTGCACCGCCTCGGCCGCGTAAGCCGAGCAGGTGGGCTGGAACCGGCAGCTGGGCGGCGTAAGCGGAGAAATCAGGTGGCGGTACACCCAGATCAAACCCAGGAAAAGTTGACGGAACAGAAAGCGCATGCGGGTGGGGGCTAGGTACCCGCAAATGAACAGCTTTTCCGTAGTTTTGGCTGTTTCAAAGCCGGGGCCTGGATGCCCCGAATTCCCACTCCATTCTCATATTTCAGTTACTCATGCTACCAAAGAACTGGGCCAAGGCCCTGCTGCTGGTGATGCTCCTGCCCCTGGCGGCCCGTGCCGACGAAGGCATGTGGCTGCCCCTCTTCGTGAAGCGCCTCAACCACGCCGACATGCAGAAGAAAGGCCTCAAGCTCACCGCCGAGGAAATCTATGACATCAACAATGCCTCCCTCAAAGATGCCATTGTGCAGCTGGGCGGCTTCTGCACCGGCGAGTTCGTCAGCGGGCAGGGCCTGATGCTCACCAACCACCACTGCGGCTACGATGCGCTGCAGAGCCACAGCACCCCGCAGAACAACATTTTGCAAAACGGCTTCTTTGCCGCTAACCCGGCCGAGGAGAAGTCCAACCCCGGTTTGTTTGTCGACATTCTGGTGCGCATGGAAGACGTGACGGCCAGGGTGCTGGAAGGCGTGACGCCCCAGGCCCCTGAGCAGGAGCGCATGACCACCATCCGCAAGCGCCAGCAGGAAATGGCCGAGGCCGCCAAGGAAAACGGGCAGTACGTAGCCTACGTGCGCGACATGTTCGGCGGCAACGAGTACTACCTGTTCGTGTACCAGCGCTTCGGCGACGTGCGTCTCGTGGGTGCCCCGCCCGAAGCGGTAGGCAAGTTCGGTGGCGACACCGACAACTGGATGTGGCCCCGCCACACCGGCGACTTCTCGATGTTCCGCGTGTACGCCTCCAAGGACAACAAGCCCACCGCCGGCTACTCGGCCAGCAACGTGCCTTACCATCCCAAGAAGCACCTACCCGTCAGCCTGCAGGGTGTGAATGAAGGCGACTTCGCCATGGTGTTCGGCTTCCCCGGCCGCACCCAGCGTTTCCTGCCCGCCGCCGGCCTGCAGCTCACGCTCGACCAAAGCAACCCGGCCCGCATCAAGCTGCGCGACACCCGTCTGAAGATCTGGAAAGAAGACTCGGACGCCGACCCGACCGTCCGCCTGAAGTACGCCTCGAAGTACGCGAGCATTGCCAACTACTGGAAGTACTTTATCGGCCAGAACGAAGGCATGAAGCGCCTGAAGACGGTGGATCAGAAGAAAGCCGAAGAGGCATCCCTGGCCCAGTGGATTGCCGCCGACCCGGCCCGCACCCCGGTGTACGGCGACGCGCTGCCCGCCATCACCCAGGCCTACACCGGCATCCGGGAGTACAACCTGAGCTCCCAGTACGTGAATGAAGCCGCCTTTGGCACCGAAATCATTGCCACGGCCTCGCGCCTGATGCCGCTTTACACCATGCTCAAGGCCCCGCAGGTGGAGAAAACGGCCCTGGACAAGGCCATTGCCGATCTGAAGGAGCCACTGGCTGACTTCTATAAGGACTACAACCTCTCGACCGACAAGAAGGTGTTCACGGCCCTGATGCAGCTCTACGCCCAGGACGTGCCCAAGGAGCAGCTGCCCGACGTGTTCCAGACCGTGCAGAAGCAGTACGGCGGCTCGATGGCGAAGTACGCCGACTACGTGTACGCCAACTCCTTTGTGGGCTCCGAAGCCAAGATGAATGCCTTTCTGGCCAACCCCACGCTGGCCAAGCTGGAGGCCGACCCAGCGTTTAAGACCTACCTGTCGGTGTACAACAACTACACCCAGACCATCCTGCCCAAAATGCAGGCCTACCAGAGCAGCCTAACGCGGGCCAACCGCCTGTACGTGGCCGCGCTGCGGGCTAAGAACACCCAGAAGGTGTACTCGCCGGACGCCAACTCTACGCTCCGCCTCAGCTACGGCACGGTGCGTCCCTACCAGGGCCGCGACGCGGTGAGCTTCGACTACAAAACCACCGCCCAGGGCATCGTGGAAAAGGAAGACCCCACTAACCCCGAGTTTGTGGTGCCCACCAAGGAACTGCAGCTGATTAAGGCCAAGGACTTTGGCCGCTACGCCGGCAAGGACGGGCAGCTGCCGGTAGCCTTCATTACCGATAACGACATCACCGGCGGTAACTCCGGCTCCCCCGTTATCAACGGCCGAGGCGAGCTGATCGGCGTCGCCTTCGATGGCAACTGGGAAGCCATGACCGGCGACCTAGCCTACGACCCCGAGCTGAAGCGCTGCATCAACGTGGACATCCGCTACGTGCTCTGGTGCATCGAGAAGCTGGGTGGCGCCAAGCACATCGTCGATGAGATGACCGTGGTCAACAACGGCCCCAACCCCGGCGTGGGTCCCCAGGCCCAGGTCAACGGCCTGCCGCTGCCCGCCGGCGAGGTGAAGAAGATCAAAGTGAAGCGCAAGAAGAAAGACACCGCCGACGCCAGTGCTTCGGTAAACTAGTCTTGCTTTGACAGCAAAAAGCCCCGGTGCCAGTGCGGCGCCGGGGCTTTTTTTATGGGCGGAGGGGGCTATTTCACCTGCTCCGTCAGCTTTTTTTTCCACTCTTCCCAGTCGGGCATGAGGCGGGTTTGCAAGTCGTAGAACTTGCTGGAGTGGTTGGGCACCAGCAGGTGGCAGCACTCGTGCAGCAGCACGTAGTCGAGGCAGCCGGGCTGGGCCTTTACCAGGTCGATGTTCAGGCGGATGCGGTTGGTTGTGGCCGTGCAGCTGCCCCAGCGGGTGCGCATGCGGCGGGCCAGCAGGGTAGGGCGGGGCAGATTAAACTCGGCGAAGCGCGGCCATACCCGGTCCAGCGCCGCCGCGAAGATGGCCGGAGCCTGCTGCCCGTACCAGGCGCTTAGCAACTGGGCGGTTTTCTCCGGGCTGTGGGGCGCCGGATACGCCAGCACCAGCTGCTCCTGCCGCAGCGCTACCCGGGCGCGGGCGGCTTGCTCCACCATCAGCGGGTATAGCTTGCCCTCGAACAGGTGCTGCTCCCCGGTTTCAAACAGCAGCGGCGGCCGCTCGGGCTGCTGGCGCTGAAAGGCCGCCTGGTGCTTGAGAATCCAGTCGGCGCGGCGCAGCACCTGGGCAGCCACCCAGCTGCGGGTGGTGCCGGCCGGGGCCGTGATGCGCACCGAGCCGTCGGCCCGGACCTGCAAACCCAGGCTCAGGCGGGGCCGGAAAACCAGGCGGTAGACGATGTCATGGTCGCCGTAGCGCACCGTTTCCAGGGTGCCTCCGGCCGGGGAGGTGGCAGTGGTCAAAACGAAACAAACGAAAGCGTACTGTTCTAAAATAGGGTAACAAAGGTGGGCCGGAAAAAGTGGTAACCGGCCGTGAGGGATGTTGCTGAATTTTATCTAAACTCCGGCTGAAATCTAGCTTATCCGTTCGGGCGGCCCCGGCGGCATTGTCATATAGTTTATCAGTACGGGCCTATGAGACTACTCTACCCTGTCGTATCGATTATGGTTTGGCTGACGCCGCAGCTGCTGGCCGCCCAGGGGAGCGGGCCCGGCCTGCGGGGCGCGCGGGCCGCCGCCCTCGGCAACGCCTCCGCCACGCTTACCGACGTGTGGGCCATCGGCAACAACGTGGCCGGCCTGGGTCAGGTAGCCCAGCCTACCGTCGGCTTCTACGCCGAAAACCGCTACCTCAGCCGGGCCCTGAATACGGCGGCTCTGGCCGTAGCTGTACCCATTGGCCCGCAGCAAGCCAACACCGCGTCGGCCCGGGGCGTGGCGGGCCTGGAGGCGCAGCGCTTCGGCGACAAGCTTTACAACGAAACGCGCGTGGGAGCCGGGTACGGCTATCGGGGTGGGCTGGTCAGCATCGGAGCCCGGGTCGACATGCTGCAGATCAGCATCGAGGGACTGGGCAGCCGCCGCGCCGTGGCCGTGTCGCTCGGCGGGCAGGCTGAGGTGGTGCCCAAGCACCTGTTCTTTGGGGCCTACCTCTACAATCTGAATCAGGCGAAGCTGGCCGAGTACCGCGACGAGCGGGTGCCGACCGTGCTCAAAGCCGGCCTCTCGTACCGGCCCACCGACAAGGTGATGCTGAACGTGGAAACCGAAAAGGACGTGCAGCAGGCCGCCGACTTCAAGGCCGGTATCGAGTACCAGGTGCTGGAGTCGCTGGCGGTGCGGGGCGGCTTCGCGTCCCTTACCCGGCAAACCACGGCCGGGGTTGGGTTCCGGGGCGGCCGGCTGCAGATCGACTACGCCGCCGCCTGGCATGCGGCCCTCGGGCTAAGTCAGCACCTGGGCGTGAGCTTACGGTTTGAAAAGCCATGAGGTCGGGATGGAAAATCAGGTGGCTGCCGCCGGTGGCCCTGGTCCTGCTGCTAAACGCGGTAGGCCCCGCGCTGGGGCAGGAGTACGTGCGCCCGGCCGTGGACCTCGACCGGCTGGTGCAGGAGCTGTTTGCCGAAATTCAGAGCGACAACGTGCCCTACGAGGATCTGTACGAAACGCTGCTGCAGTACTACCAGACCCCGCTTAACCTGAACACCGCCGGCCGGGAAGAGCTGCGCGGGCTGCTGCTGCTGTCGGAAAACCAGATTTCAGCTTTGCTCCAGCACCGCCAGGCCCGGGGTGAGCTGCTGAGCCTGTACGAGCTACAGTCAGTAACGGGCTTCGACCTGCGCAGCATCTACCGGGTGGCACCGTTTGTAACGGTGCAGCAGGGCAACGCCAACCGTACCCGCGGCCCGCTCTGGCAGCGGGTGCTGCACGAGGAAAACAACTCCCTGATGCTGCGCTACGAGCGGGTGTTGCAACAGCGCACCGGCTACACGCCCCCCGATACCACCAGTTCAGGGG
The DNA here is from genome assembly GCF_020685205.1 of Hymenobacter translucens. GTDB lineage: Bacteria > Bacteroidota > Bacteroidia > Cytophagales > Hymenobacteraceae > Hymenobacter > Hymenobacter translucens. Next base: position 186,209 of record NZ_JAJERB010000007.1, on the reverse strand, counting down.
CGCTGACCAGCCGCTACCTCGGTTCGCCTGACAAGCTGATGCTGCGCTACCGCGTCAGCCATACCCGCGACTTCAGCTTTGGCGTCACGGCCGAGAAAGACGCCGGAGAACCCCTGGCCTGGCGCCCCAACGACAACCGTTACGGCGCCGACTTCTACTCGGCTCACTTGATGATTCAGGAGCGGGGCCGGCTGAAAACCCTGGTGTTGGGCGACTACCAGTTGCAGTTCGGCCAGGGACTGCTGCTTTCCTCGGGCCTGCAGGTGGGCAAAGGGGCCGAAACCATTACCACCATCCGCCGCAGCAGTCTGGGCGTGCGGGCGTACTCGTCGGTACTGGAAAGCACGTTTTTCCGGGGCGGGGCGGCTACCATTAGCCTGGCCCGGGGCTGGGAGCTGACCGGCTTTTTGTCCTCCAAGCGCGTGGATGCCAACCAACAGCTGGCTGCCGACTCCCTCGCCGCCTTCGATGAGTACTCCACCGGCATCCTGCTGACCGGCTTCCACCGCACCGCGACCGAAATTGCCAACCGCCGGCGCCTCCGGGAGCAAATCAGCGGCGGAAACCTGGGCTACACCAGCCCCAGCGGCAAGCTGGCCCTGGGCACGACGGTGGTGAACACCCAGTACGGTACGCCCCTGCAGCGCAGCCCGGATCTTTACAACGCCTACGAGTTTCGCGGCCGGCACAACCTGGCGCTGGGCGTCCATTACTCCTACGTGGTGCGCAACGTGCTGCTGTTCGGTGAAACGGCCCGGAGCAGCAGCGGTGGAATAGGAACCGTAAATGGGGTGCTGGCCAGCCTCAGCCCCAGCCTGGACGTGTCGGCCCTGTTTCGGTCCTACGCCCGCGACTTTCACACGTTTTACGGCCAGGCCCTGAGCGAAAACACCCGTAACATCAACGAAAGCGGGCTGTACCTGGGCCTGAAGCTGCGGCCCATTGCCCGCTGGGAGCTGTCGGCGTACTACGACCAGTTCCGGTTTCCCTGGCTGCGCTACCAGGTCGGCGCCCCATCCGGCGGGCACGACTGGCTGGTGCGGGTAGCCTACACGCCCTCGAAAACCAGCATCCTGTACGCCCAGATGCGCATGCGCGTCAAGGAGCAGGATGCCGACGAGCCGGGTGGGCTGCTGCCCCGGCCGGTCCCGACGGAGCGGCGCAGCCTGCTTTTGTTCTACGACACTAAACCCTCGCTCAGCTTCAGCTTGCGCACCCGCCTGCAGGGTACCCACTACCGTGAGGATGCCTCGGCGTGGAGCACGGGCTACGTTCTGTCCCAGGATGCCGCCGTTACCATCACGCCCCGGGTGCAGCTTAGTGCCCGCTATGCTTTGTTCGACACCGACGATTACGACACCCGCCAGTACATCTTCGAGCAGGACGTACTGTACGCCTTCTCGGTGCCGCCCCTGTACGGTCGGGGCACCCGCCTCTACGGCATTGCCGAAATCAAGTGCAGCCGTCACCTTACGCTCTGGCTGCGCTACGCCGAAACCCACTACCGCAACGTGACGACAGTAGGCTCGGGGCTGGAAGAAATTCAGGGGCCCCGCCGCTCCGAAGTCAAGGCCCAGCTGCGGTACAAGTTCTAGCGGCGGCATCACGGATAGCCTGCGGCTTTTCCTGAGCCCGGGAGGTAAATAAAAAAGGCGGCTCCTGAATCAGGAGCCGCCTTTTTGTGGGGTAAGGTGTCGTGTGCTTACTGCTTGAGCAGGCGCGTCACGGCAGAGCCCGACGGCATGTCGATGTGCAGCTGATAGACGCCCTTGCTGAGCTTGCTCAGGTCGAGGCGGTGCTGCAAGGGAGAAGCGGTCTTGTTCAGGGTTTCGGTGGCTACCGTCCGGCCCAGCGCATCGGTTACCCGCAGGGTGATGGCACCCCGCTGGCTGTTGTCCACATTCACCTGGAAGATGCCGGTGCTCGGATTGGGGAACACCTCGATGCCGCGCAGCAGGGCCTCGTTCCGGGTGCCCAGCACGTTGGCCGTGTTGGTGAAGGCCGAAGTGCCGACGGAGTTGTAGGCGCGGACGCGGTAGAAGTAGCTGCCCGACGTCGTCACGTTGTCATCATACGAAGTGGCGCCGGCCGAGGCTACCCGGGTCAGGAACTGGAAGTTCGTGGCGCTGCCGAAGGAGCGCTCAATCTCGAAGCCCTCGGCATTGTTGGGGCTCGGCGTGGTCCAGACCAGGGTATTGGTGCTGGAGCCGCCGCTAAAGCCGCTGTTGAAGGCAACCAGAGTAGCGGGGGCATTGGGCGCATCAGCCACGGCGCACAGCTCCAGGGTCCAGGCAGTCAGGCGGCCGCCGTTGGCAATAACGTTGTCCGTTACACTCAGCGTCCAGTTACCGTTGGCCGGTTCGCCCAGCAGCGCGCTCAGCGGAGTGACGGGGCGGACGGTACCTCCCGCAGTCAGCGGACAGGTAATAGGCGTCGTAGCCTGGTCATCAAACGTCAGGGTCATATCCGTGTTACCGGGGCAGTTGCGCGAGAACAGCGTGGCAGTACGGCCCGTAGGGCTGGTCAGGATAATCCGCAGCTCGCTTACATCGGGGTGAGTAATGGTCAGGTTGCGCACCCGGATCTGGGTAACCAGTTCGCTCGAGGTTACCGGAATAACCGAGGTAACCGTGGGCGTAGCGCCGGCAAACAGAATGCGGGGCACCTGGGTGGCGGCCAGGGTCTGGCAGGTTTCGGTGCCGGTCAGGAACTCGGCCCCTGCCGAGAAGGGAGTTGTACCGCACTCACTCGTGGCCCGTACGCGCCAGTAATAGGTGGTGTTGGCCGCCAGGGCCAGGCTGGGGTAGTACGTGGTGCCAATGATGCCCGACTCCAGCAGCACGGAGGTGGCGAAGGTGCTCGACGTCGAAACCTGCACCTCGTAGGAGGTGGCATTGGGAACGGGTGCCCAGGTGAAGCCCGGGCGGCTGCCCACGCGGCGGCCGGCACCCACCGGAGAAATCTGGAAGGGAGCAATGGTTGCCAGGCCCTTGACGGTAACCTGCAGCTGCTGGGTCTGCGTCTGACTGCCGCTGGTGCCCACCAGGTCGATGGTATACGTACCCGAGGGCGTGTTCAGACCTGCTGTCAGCGTCACGAGCGTGTTGCTGCCGGTGTTCACCGTGGGGTTGGCATACGAAACCGTGAATCCGGTGGGCAGGTTGGCAGCCGACAGCGTAACGGGGCCCGTGAAGCCCTGGATGGCGCCCACGTTGAGGTCAATGCCTGTGGAAGTACCGGGGCAGAGGGCCGGCGTGGTGCCGCGCACGTACTGCGGGTCCAGAAAGAAGGTGGGCCCGTTGGGTGCCTGAATCGTGAAGTTGTTGTTGGAAATGTCGAAGAACACGTTGCCGGTAGCCTGGATCTTGAGGCGGGCCCGGCTCGAGTTACCGGCGCTGACGGGGACCGTAACCGACTCATTGCCGTCATTGGGCGTGGCCGAGGCCAGCACGATGGGGTAGGTCTGCCCCCCGTCCATCGACAGCAGAATATCTACGTTGGCCGCGTTGATAGGTGCGCGGTCGGTGCTGGCGACATTCCAGGCCACGCGCTGGGGCGCTCCGGCCAGCCAGCTCACCGTGGAAGCATCCGGGTAGTTCACCAAGAACGGCCCGGCGGTGGGAATTACCGCTACGTTCATCGAGTCGTAATCAACGCCGCCCCCGCCCACGCGGTTGTCGCGGGCTACCAGGCGGAAAATCAGCCGCCGGCCATACGAAGGCAGAATCTCACCGAGCGTCTGCCGGTTGTTCAGCAGGTCGCTGAGCTGGGGAAAGGTGCGGGTAGGGCTGGGCACGGGCGAGAACACCCGGAAGATCGGGGCGTCCCCCTCCGGCGAGTTGGGGGAGCCGGCCGGGCCCAGGTTGTACTGCTCCCAGGAATACGTCAGTGGGTCATTATCGGCGTCCGTGGCCGAGCCGGTCAGGGCGAAGGGCGTACCAATCGGAATCCGGTAGTTGGGGCCGGCATTAACCACGGGCACGTTGTTGTTGGTAGGCGTATTCACGCTGCAGTTGCCGGCACCGTTGATATGGGCCACAATCTGGTCGAAGCTGCGGGAGTGGAAGTACGGGTCGCTGTTCGGCTGCGTATCCTCGGGCCGGCAGGTACCGGCGTAGCCCATAATGGTGCTGCCGCTGCCGGGCTCATAGGACGAAGCGGCAGCGCGGGTGCCGGGGTTGGTGCAGTTGCCGGCCGTACCGCTGTTGAACGTGTGGTCGGCGCCGAACTGATGGCCCATTTCGTGGGCTACGAAGTCAATGTCGAAGGCATCGCCCACAGGGTTGGGGAGGCCGGTTACGCCGCGGGCTTTACCACCCAGGCAGACAGAAGGCTTCTGGGCAATACCGCCGCCGCCGGTGCTGAACACGTGACCGATATCGTAGTTGGCGCTGCCGATAATACGGTCCACGGTGGACTGGTTTTCGTCCAGCATCGTGGGTCCGTCATTGTTGGTGTAGGGGTCCGTGTTACGGTCGGTGAAAATCAGGTTCTGGTTGCCGGGTACGATAACCAGGCGCACGGCCAGCTCCTTCTCGTACACCCCACTCACGCGGTTGACGGAGGTAGTGATGCCGGCCATGGCGCCGGTTACGGTTCCGCCCTTGGTAGCGGCGTACTCTCCGGTGCAGGCAATGGCCAGGCGGTAGGTGCGCAGGGTGGTGCCGTTCGGGATGCGGGCCTGCGTCGTGGGCAGGCCGGGCGTGGTGCCCACCACGTCGGTGTTAAGGCAAACCGCGCCCAAGGTACCGGGCGACATCGAGCGTTTCTCAAACACCAGGTGGTGGGTGACGTCGCCGGCGGCAGCCGGGTCAATGAAAACCGTTCTGCTGCCAATCAGAATCATGGCGTGAAAACCAGCCGGTGTTACGTCGAGGCGGGCTGTTGCGGAAGGATCGTCGATGCCCTGGGCCTCGTAGGTTTTAATCGTGGGAAACAGCGCCGCCAGCTGGGGATGCATCACGGCTACCTCTACCACCCGGAAGCGGCCGGAGGTGCCGTCGGGCAAAGGCAGCGACATTACCGTGGTGGACCGGCGGGCGCCGGCGCCCTGGGCGGCGGGTGCCTGGTCAAGCACGCTGCGGACGGCCGCAAGCTGGAAGGCAACCGGGCGGTAAGACGAGAGGGCAGCCGTGGTCGTGCGGGCTGCGGCGGGCAGCTGGGCGTCGTCGGACCACAGCACCCGCTGGGCGGTGGCTCCGCGGGGCGTGCCGGCGGCGGCCAGCAGCAGAGCACCCGCCAGGGCTGGCCGCCAGCTGCGCGGAATAGTAAAGGTTGAAAGCATAGAGATGGGGATGGAAAAAGGAAACGTAAGGGGTGGCACGGAGTCGGTGCTGTAAAGGCCCTAAGATACAGGTTTTTGAGAATTGACGGACGCCCAAACCCGGTTGGGTGCTGGTAGACTGACCTGAAACGAACCCTGCGGGTTGCTTGCCCGAACCCACAAAAAAGCCCGGCTCCGACGGTAGGCGGCAGCTGGTAGGCCGGTGGTGGGCTCGGCATTCTTTCCGGAAAAAGCAACACGTGCCCGGGTAATGGTCAGCGCGCACCGGCAGCCCCGATGCCCGGACGGCACCAAAACAAGAAGCCCTCCGCTTTTGGCAGAGGGCTTCCCATAAGAAGGTCGCTTGACGTTAAATATCCGTTTTCACGAGCACCAGCTGAGCTTTGTCGCCCACGCTGATCCGGCGGCGGAATTCCTGGTAGGCTGCATACTGGGTCCGCGAGAACCGGGTAGCCGGCATCTGCAGGCGGCGCACGTACAGCAGGCTGCCGTCGGGCAGGGCCTGTAGCTGGGTGGAGTAGGTGCCAAAGTCGGTCTTGACCTGTACCGGTCCGGGCAGGCTTTCGGGCTTAAAGCCCGCCGGCATATGAATCCGCACCGTGTCGGCGTGGGTGAAGGCGTTTTCAAGCCAGATGTCCGTGTGCCGCTCCCCGGTCATGGGCCTTGGTGCCGGCAGGCGGCTGAGCAGGTTAGGCGTCAGAAACACCCGCTTGCCGCTGGGAGGTGCGTAGCTGGGCAGGGACAATTCGAGCTTCTCCACAATGGCGGGCAGGGCCGCCTGGCGGTTGGCGGTCAGGCTGAACTTGGTGATGCTGAAGCTGGACAGAGGCAGCCGGTCGGCAATGCGTTTTTTCTGGTCGGTGGCGTTCAGGTTGTGCATCAGCTGCTCGTAGGAGTCCTGCTCCATACCGGTCCGAACGGTGCGGACGGAGGCTGTAGCGCTGCCCTGCGGATCGATGTACACATCGGTGGTCCGCTCCCGACGGTTGTCGGCGGCGCCGTACTGCGGCGTGCGCACCAGCTTGCCCCCGGCGGGCGTAAGCAGCAGGGCGTGGCGGTTGCCGGTAAAGGAGCCCATGTAGCCGAAGGCCGTGCTCTGGCTGGTGCATTCCAGCCATACGGTATCGGGCCGGGCCGACTTCTGCAAGGGCACGCACAGGACCACGTGGTTGAACTGGCTACTGGGGAAGGCTGTCTGAATGTCCGGCTTGTCGGCCCGCACCAGGGCGCAGTAGGCCGTCACGTCCGCCGCTTTCAGCAAGGCCATGCAGTAGTTGGTCAGGGCTTTGCAGTCGCCGTAGCCATTGGTGCTCACCGTGGCGGCAGGAATGGTCTGCCAGCCGCCGATGCCAAGCTGGATGGAAATGTAGCGGGTGTTGGCCTGCAAATACTCGTACACCTTGCGGATGCGGACCCGCTCGTCGGCTTCGCCCTGCACCAGGGCTGCAATCTTGGCTTTAACGGGTTCGGGCAGCACGTCGCGGCCGGCGTTGAGTTCGTAGCTCCACCGGCCCAGGTTCTGCCAGGAGTCCAGCTTGCCGTGATAACCCTGCACCTCAAACTCGCTTGGGGCCGTCCGCACGCACGGGGCCACCTCCGAAATGGGCGGCCCATCGGGCTCTTCTTCCAGGGCGGTCAGGTTCCGGACCGACCACGCGTACACGTCGAGGGCTTTTTCCTGGGTGTGGGCCACGCTTACGCCGGTCGGCAGATGAAACTCCTTGTAGCGCAGCGGCAGGAAATCGGGGGTAATAACCGTGAAGGTGGATTGCTCCACGGCCACTTCTTCCTGCTCCTGGGGCTGCCAGTTCGAGTAGAACAGCGGATTGCTCGATACGATTTCGTACTCGAACTCCACCGTGTAGGGGTAGATGGGCTGGCGCAGGTCAGCCACCCGGCCGCGGTTATCGTTGGCCAGGCTGAAGCCGTCGGAAAGGCTGAAGTCCTTGATATCCGATGATTTAAGCTGGCGCACCGACTTGCCGGCGGCATTGTAGAGGGTGCCGCGCAGGTAGGAAACGGTGTTGAGCTGGTCGTAGGGCACCAGGATATAGCCCCACTCACTGCCCGCCTCATCCAGTACCGTCACCACCCGGCGCACCGTCGAAACCGTCCGGCTCACCGACTTCACCGTCAGCACCTCATCCTGGTCCCGGATAATGGCATGGGCATTCACGCGCAGCCCGGCCGCCAGCGCGTCCACGCTGTAGTCGGGTTTAATTCCGCTGGCCCGGGCCTCCGGGGCAGCCAGGAGTCCGCCCAGCAGCAGAAAAACAGAGGAAGTAATTCGCATGGCGGCTTAGGACTTCTTTTTCAGCACGATCTGCTCGGCCTGCTTGGCCAGGGCCCGGGTGTAGAACTCGCGCAGCGAGGCATACTCCTCGGCCGAGTACACGGCCTTGCGCAGGTTCAGCCGGCTCACGATCTGCAGGGTGTTCTGGTTGGGCGCGATGTTGTACACGAACCGGCCGCCGTTGTCGGGCAGCTCCAGGGCGATGGGCTTGGGCAATTCTTCCACCACGTAGCCGGCGGGCAGGGTCAGGGTCACCATCAGGGTTTCGTCCATCGGGGCCCCGAAGTCGACCGGGAACATGCGGCCTTCGCGCACAAACGGGTTCTTCTCGTCGCTCAGGCTGCGCAGCGGGTTTAGGTAAAGCGTACCGGCGGGGGCATCGCCACCCGGGGACGTAAACTCATAGTCCATGGCCAGGGGCTTCTGCACGGTGGCGCGCTCGGCAAAGGTGTACTTGGGAATGCTCCAGCCTTCGTGCCCCTCAGCCATTTCCTCCACGTACTTTTTCTCGCCCAGCTTCTCGATCCGGCCGCGGTGGTACAGGGCCGAGTAGCCGCCGTGCTCGTGGTGAATCTTGCCGCTCAGGCCGCCCTTCTCGTCGAGTACGAGATTGATCTGCCGGTACTCGGTAAAGTGCTGACTGGGCGTAAGGTCCACCCACGCCGACTCCTGGTCGTTGGGTAGCACCAGGCGGCCGGCTCCGTTCAGGCAGCGGGCGGGCAGCATCCCGCAGGGAGCCAGGTCCTCGGTGGCATCCACCAGCAGTTGCTTGTTGTCGGGCAACACCACGCTGGCTACTACATAGTTGAAGTTCGCGAGCATAACAAAGCTGGTGTTGATCATGCCGTGGCTGCGGGTGCTCAGCACCAGGGGGTGAACCGTAAGGCCGGCTTCGCGCAGCAAAGCAATCAGCAGCAGGTTCACGTCGGCCGAGTTGCCGCTGTGCTTGTCGAAGGAGGCGCGCAGGCTGTTGGAGGCGTACAGGCGGTCCATTCCGTTGTACTTCACTGATTTGCGCGCCAGGTCGTGGATAGCGGCAATGCGGGCCTGGGGGTCGGCGTGCTGCGCTACGATGGTGGCCACCTTGTCCTTCAGGAAGCCGCCCCGGCTCAGCTGACCGCCGAATTCGTCGTCTTCGAGCAGCTCTTTGGAAATCTTGTTCCAGTCGCCGGCCACGTTGATGTAGGGCCGCCCCGGCATCTTGGTGCCGGCCAGCTCGAAGTTGATGCGGGCCATGAAGTTGTTGGCCGTCGTCATGTAGGGCTCTTCCCGGAAAGCGGGCAGGTCCTTCATGGCCCAGCGGAAGTTATCCACTTTGGGGGTGAGCGTCTCGGTGCTGGCCTGCTCCCGGCCACTGCCGTGAGTGAATTCGCCGCTGAACCCGCCGGCCGAGCGAATGGTCATCTGGGTGGTGCCTTCGGTGTGCTCCTGCACGGCCAGGGACTGGTAGCCCTGCATCAGCTTTTTGTAGTCGAAGTACTCCGGGATGCTTACCCGGTACTCGCTCCAGCGCACCGGAATCTCGTGCTCGAACTGCCAGTCCTGGAAGTTGAACAGAAAGTCGGAATTCACGATGTAGGTGTACTCGATGATGCTGCCTTCGCGCACGTTGGGCATCGTGAACTTGCGGATGATGTTGTTAGGCGTCAACTGCTCACTGAACACGGCCGTCGACTCCAGCTTGTCCTTCACCAGCTGGCCGCCCACCACGTTGTACGTGAAGCCGCGCAGGTTGACAAGCTTTTCCTCCTGGGTATTCTTTTTATAAAGCGGCACCTTCACGGTGGCCCAGTCGTAGCCCGACTTCTTCAGGATCTTGATGCGCGTGACCCGCTCAAAGGATACCCGGAAGCTATTGTTGACCAGATCAATCCGGCTGCGGCCGTAGTCGCACAAAATGACGGCCTCGGCGGCGCTGTCGGCCACGAAGTTCTTTTCGTCGAGGTCTTTGAGCTCGACCTTGCCAAACTTGATCGGGTCGGCCTGCCCGAAGGCCGGAAGCTGGGAAACGCAGCCCAGCACAACGGCCAGGCTCAGGCATCGGAGTAAAGTTGAAGCCATAAAAAAAAGGAAAACAGATAAGTGAATCACGCCAGCTTCTGGCGCCTGGAATACTTACTAGCAAACATCCTGATCAAGCCGGAAAATGACCGATGACCAGCATAAGGGCATGAAGGGTAGGATAAAAGTGCAACTGTTTCCTGAGTAAAACAAATTCGAACGTAGAAACCCAGGTAGAAAAATACCGAATGGTTGAGCTTGCGCGCGGTTAAACGGCTGACTGCTACCAACTCCCTGCCGGTCTGGAGTTCGGGTGGTCAATGCCCTCCCTGGCGGTGCAAGCGGGAACAACAGGAACCCGGCAGAACAATAGCTCCCGCCAACCGGCATGCTGCCCGCTTTGGTACGTTGGGCCGTCAGCCCCGTGCCGCCGCTCTGGTTCCTCAGGACTTCTTTTTCAGCACGATCTGCTCGGCCTGCTTGGCCAGGGCCCGGGTGTAGAACTCGCGCAGCGAGGCATACTCCTCGGCCGAGTACACGGCCTTGCGCAGGTTCAGCCGGCTCACGATCTGCAGGGTGTTCTGGTTGGGCGCGATGTTGTACACGAACCGGCCGCCGTTGTCGGGCAGCTCCAGGGCGATGGGCTTGGGCAATTCTTCCACCACGTAGCCGGCGGGCAGGGTCAGGGTCACCATCAGGGTTTCGTCCATCGGGGCCCCGAAGTCGACCGGGAACATGCGGCCTTCGCGCACAAACGGGTTCTTCTCGTCACCCAGGCTGCGCAGGGGGCTTAAGTAGAGCACGGAGGCCGGAGCATCGGCGCCGGGAATGGCGAAGGTGTAGTCGAGCGTCAGGGGCTTGTGCAGGGCGTCGCGCTCGGCAAAGGTGTACTTGGGAATGCTCCAGCCCTCATGCTGCTGGGCCAGCTCCTCCACGTACTTCTGCTCGCCCAGCTTACGAACTTTGCCGCGCTGACTCAGCGCGGCGTAGCCGCTGTGCTCCTGGTGCACCTTGCCGCTCAGGCCGCCTTTCTCATCCAGCACCAGATTGATCTGCCGATACTCCGTAAACCGCTGGGCCGGGGCCAGATCAGTCCAGGCCAACTCGTTAACCTGGGGCAGCACCAGGCGGCCCGAGCCGTTGAGGCAGCGCATCGGCAGCAGACCGCAGGGGGCCAGCTCCTCGGTGGCATCCACCAGCAGCTGCTTGCCGTCGGGCAACGTCACGCTGCCTACCACATAATTGAAGCTCGACAGCATCGGGAAGCTGGTATTGATTACGCCATGGTCGCGGGTGCTCAGCAGCAGGGGGTGAACCGTAAAGCCGGCTTCGCGCAGCAAAGCAATCAGCAGCAGGTTCACGTCGGCCGAGTTGCCGCTGTGCTTGTCGAAGGTGCTGCGGAGCGTTTTGGAAGTGTAGAAGTGGTCCGAGCCGTTGTACTTCACTGACGTGCGCACCAGGTCGTGAATGGCGGCAATGCGGGCCTGAGGGTCAGCATTTTTGGCCACCAGCGCCTTTACTTCGTCTTTCAGAAAGCCGCCCCGGTCCAGCTGGGCCCCGAAGTTTTCGTTTTCCAGCAGCTCCTTGGAAATTTTGGCCCAGCTGCCCGATACGTCGCGGTAAGGCTCTTCGGGAAATTTCATGCCAGCCAGCTCAAACTTCATACCCGCCATAAAGTTGCGGGGGCTCGTCATGTAGGGCTCTTCGCGGAAAGCAGGCAGGTCCTTCATGGCCCAGCGGTAGTTTTCGACGCTGACACTGTTGTTACGGACTCCGCTGTATCCCCGCAGCGGCATCTGGGTAGCCCCGGTAGTCTTTTCCTGCACGGTCAGCGGGTAGTAGCCCTGCATCAGCTTTTTGTAGTCGAAGTACTCCGGAATGCTGGCCCGGTACTCGCTCCAGCGCACGGGAATCTTATGCTCAAACTGCCAGTCCTGGAAGTTGAACAGAAAGTCGGACCCGATGGTGTAGGCATATTCAATGATGCTGCCTTCGCGCACGTTGGGCATCGTGAACTTGCGGATGAAAAAATTAGTGGAGTTCTGCTCGGTGAAGATGGCCGTCGACTCCAGCTTGTCTTTCACCAGCTGGCCGTTCACCACGTTGTACGTGAAGCCGCGCAGGCTGCTGAACCGCTCCTGGGTACCGCCGAACTTTACCAGCGGCACTTTCACGGTAGCCCAGTCGTAGCCCGACTTCTTCAGGATCTTAATGCGCGTGATCCGCTCGAAGACCAAGTGGAAGCTGTTATTGACCAGCTCTACGTGGCTGCGGCCATAATCGCACAGAATGACGGCCTCGGCGGCACTGTCGGCCACGAAGTTCTTTTCGTCGAGGTCTTTGAGCTCGACCTTGCCAAACTTGATCGGGTCGGCCTGCCCGAGGGCCGGAAGCGGGGAAACACTGCCCAGCATCAGGGCCAGGCTCAGGCACCGGAGTAGAGTTGAAGCCATAAGTGAAAAAGGAGTAACCGGATAAGTGAACCGCGGAGCTGCGGGCGGATTAACAGCTTAAAAGCAAAGAATCAGAGCCAGCCCCACATGGCGGGCCGGGAGTATAGTTGCAATAAGGGTAGGCTAAAAGTGCAGTGGTTTTCCGAGCAATGCAAAAGCGGCGCAGTGAAATGCTAAACTCAATCCCGCTCTTCTTCTGAAAGCCACTGGCCCGCGTCGGCGCGTCGGCTTATCAGTCAGCTATAAACCGACCGACAAGCCGACGCGCCTACGCGGACGGGCTTTCCGGTTTCCGGGACCTGACGCCAACAAGCAGGTAGATCAGGGCGGCCAGCACCAGGCTCATGCTCAGCCCGTGCACGTAGGGCAGGCGGCTCGTTTCGTTGCCGAAAATCCAGCCGGCCAGCAGGGCGCCCAGGCCGATGCCGACCTCCAGGGCAATGTACATGGTGGCCACGGCCCGCCCCCGGCGGGTTTCGTCGCTGAGGTCGATAGTCCAGGCGTACAGGGTAGGGGAGTTCAAACCCGCCGCCGTACCAAAGGTGACGGCTGCGGCCAGGAACAGCGGCACCGACTGCGCCAGGACCAGCATCCCGAGCGACACGACCATCAGGGCGGCCGATGCCCGCAGCACGGGCAGGCGGCCGTAGGTATCGGACGCCCGGCCGGCTACGAGGCGCACGACCAGCGAAGCTCCGGTAAAGCAACTGAAAAACAGGCCTTTGTCGGCCGGCTTCAAGCCCAGCGCCAGGCTCTGGTCGGGAATGACGGTGAGCACCGCGCCGAAGGGAAACAGGCAGAGCAGCGTTACCAAAGCCGGGGCAAATACTTTCGGCTCCAGAATCTCGTCCCACTCCAGGCGCAGCAGCTTCCAGCTAAAGCGCTGCCGCTGCTCCACGGGCAGGGTTTCGGTCATGGTGCCCTGGACCACCAAGCTCAGCAAAGCCAGCCCCGACGAGCAGTAAAAGAGCGTGTTCAGGGACGTGGCGGCCGTTAGTTGGGGGCCGATGGCGGGGCCCAGGGCCATGCCCAGGCTGCCGGCCACCCCGAGTAGCCCCATGGCTTCGCCCCGCCGCTCGTAGGGAATGATGTCGGCAATAAAGGCAGCGGTGCCGGTGGGCTTGAAGCCGGTGCTGAAGCCGTGGAGCAGGCGCAGCAGCAGAAAGCCCGCCACGGTGCTCACCCAGGGGTAGAAAAAGCCGCAGATAAAGCACACCAGCGACCCGAATACCATCACCGGAATCCGGCCCACGGTATCGGCCAGCTTGCCGCTGAAGGGCCGGGACAGGCCGGCCGTAACGGTGAAAAGCGCAATAATCAGCCCCTTGTACTCGGCCCCGCCCAGCCGCGTGAGGAAATCGGGCAGCTCGGGCAGCAGCATGTTAAAGCTCATGAAGAACAGAAACGAGCTGAGACACATCAGCCAGAAGCCGATGGTGTAAACCTTGCCCGGGGTGGCGGCCGGAATATCGCGCTTTGAGGTACTCAATGAACTTTCTATGTTTCAGGGTAAGCGGAGGCAGGCCGGAATGACGAGCAATTTGCCACCCTTCTGGTGGCCTTGCGGTAAGCGTCCAGTAATTCCGCCTCGTTGATACCCAGGTAGTGGTTAAAGCTCGACCAGGGCTGATGGCCCGTCGTCATCATCACCTGGGAGCTAGGCACGCCCTTGGCAATCCTGAGCGTCACAAAGGTCTTGCGGCCCAAATGATACGGCAGGGTCAGCCGCATGATGCCGCCCGGAAGCTGCACATGCGGCAGTAAAGGTACGGATAGCGCACGCGTGGTAAGCAGTTTTTAGCTACATGCCCCGTAGGCCCGCAGCAGCGAGGCCGGCTTGAACACGTCGTTGTCTAGCAGTAGGATGATGCATATCATGCCTTAGCCGCCTTGACGTGGCCCACCGCGCGTGCAGCCGGGCCGGACGCAGCAAAGGAAGTCCCTAAGGTCAGCCTGCATCACTAGTTCGGTAAAGCTGGCTAATCTCATCACTCCGGAGCCGTAACGTACGCGCTGGCTTATTACTGAAAAGCCAAAAAAATCTATCTTGGAGGCAAACGTGGTTTGCTTCGCGCCAGCAGGTAAAAAGCGCATTTTGCCACCCCTTTCACGACTATTCAATGACTTGTCTTTTTACCGTTGCCCGGCCCCGGCGTGTCCGACAGGCGACCCGCCTTGTTCCCCAACTGTTCGGGCTGCTGCTCTTCCTGCTGCTAACCAACTCTGCTCGGGCACAGGCCCCCGCCTTTGCCCAGGCCGCGAGCCTGAACCTGAGCGGGGGCAACGGCTATTCCTACAGGCATGGGGTGGCGACCGACCCGGCTGGCAACCAGTACGTGTCGGCCACCTTCAGCGGTACCCTGGTGCTGGGCGGCACCACGCTGGTCTCGGCAGGGAATGGCGACGACGTCTTCGTGGCTAAGCGCAGCGCCGTCACCGGGGATTGGCTATGGGCCGTGCGGGTTGGCGGCAGCACCGGAGATACCAGTTTCGGAATGGCCGTTGACGCGGATGGCAACGCCCTGGTTACCGGGAACTTCACCAGTGTCGCCAGCTTCGGCACCGGCCCAACGGCTACGACCCTGACCTCAGCGGGAAGCAACGATGTGTTCGTCGCCAAGTTCGCCGCCGCTACCGGCGCCTGCGTGTGGGCCGTGCGGGCCGGCGGCAGCGGCTTTGATACCGGCACTGCGGTGGCCGTTGACGCAAGCGGCAACGCCCTAGTTACGGGGGGCTTCGCCGGCACGGTCAGCTTTGGCACCAGCCCAACCGCCACGGTCCTGACGGCAGGGCGCAGCGGCATATTCGTGGCCAAGTTCAGCGCTGCCACGGGCGCCTGCGCCTGGGCCGTGCAGGCCAGGGGCAACAGCGATGATCTGGGCTACGGAATAGCGGCAGATGCCAGCGGCAATGCCCTGGTCACGGGTATCTTCGGTGGCACGGCCAACTTTAGCACCAGCCCAACGGCCACGGCCTTAACCTCAGTAGGTAGCTATGATGTCTTCCTCGCCAAGTTCACTGCCGCCACGGGCGCCTGCATGTGGGCCGTGCGGGCCGGCGGCAGCAGAAGTGATTACGGCTATGCGGTTGCGGTGGACGCAGGCGGCAACGCCCTGCTCACAGGTGTCTTTGGCGGCACGGCCAGCTTCGGCACCAGCCCAACGGCCACGAACCTGACCTCGGCTGGTAGTATTGATGTGTTCGTGGCCAAGTTCGCCGCCGCTACCGGCGCCTGCGCCTGGGCCGTGGGGGCCGGCGGCAGCGTCGAAGATTACGGCTTCGGGTTGACGGTGGACGCAGGCGGCAACGTCTTGGTAGCGGGATATTTCCAGGGTACGGCCAGCTTTGGCACCAGTCCAACAGCCACGGCCCTGAACTCAGCGGGAAGCTATGATGCGTTCACGGCTAAGTTCGCCGCGACTACGGGCGCCTGCGAGTGGGCCGTGCGGGCCGGTGGCGGCGGCGAGGACTTCGCCACCGGGGTGGCGGTGGACGCGCGCGGCAATGCCTTTATCAGCGGTACCTTCGCCAGCTCGGCCAGTTTCGGCAACCTGACCCTGATGGGCCGCAGCAGCGGGGCTACTGGATACGTGGCCGTCCTGTCCGGAGCCGCCGTGCTGGCCACTGGCGCGCCGTTGGCTGGCACGCCGGCTTTCGCCTTGTTCCCTAACCCGGCCCGGAGCACCTGCCAGGTACGCGGGCTGCCGGCTGGGGCCCGGGTGACCGTGCTCGACGCGCTGGGCCGCCCACGGCTGAATGTCCTGGCCGATGGGACAGGCACGGCCTTCCTGTCGCTGCCGGACGGGCTGGCCCCGGGCGTGTACCTGGTGCGCAGCGGGGCGCGGGCCCAACGCCTGCTGGTGGAGTAGCGGCAGAACATGCCGTCTAATTCATGGTCTGCTACCCTTTTTGCCGGCCGAAAGCATTAAAAACGCTCAGATGCCGCTAAATAGCATTCGAAGAAATGTCGGCCATAAGCCGATGGTGCAGACGCGGAGGGCAGAAGCGGGCATGAGCCGTAAGGGTCGCCCTTTAGCCGGGAACGGCGAAGGTCGGCGGTGGCTTTACGGGCTGGCAGCTACCGGCCGCGCCGCTTCAGCAGGTAGCGCGAGGGGCCGGGCACGGAGCTGGGGTTGGGAATCACCTCCCAGCCCTGGCTATACAGGAAGTTGAGTATGGCGGCCTCGTCGGCAAAAACCCGGTCCTTGCCGTTCTCCTGGTAGTAGCTTTGCTTCGGGTTAGGCGTCACGCCGTCGTTGAGGATGAGAAAGTACCGGTTGCCGAGGTTGGGTCCGTCGACCATTGCGAGGCCGTAGACCGGCTGAGTAGGGGTGGGAGCGGGCTGAGCCTGCTGGGCTACGGCGGCAGTGGAAAGGGCGCAGCACAAGAGGAAGGCAGAAAGGAGGCGGATCATAGAGCAGCGGTGAGGAGTACGGCAGGTGGGGCTAAAGATACGAGCCCGTTTACGGCGGTAACGTCGCCCCGGTCGGCTACGTCAGCGGGAAGGGCCGGGCAGTAGCAGCACCCGCTTGCTGAACTTGCACTTTTCCGACGCGGCTGAAACTGAAGATGGCGGGAAGATGGCTTCAAGGTCTCAACTAGGTGGCTGCCAGCCTTCGACTAGAAATAGCATCCTTCTTAGAAACTAGCAAACCGGCCTGAGCTCCCGGCGTCGTGGTCGGTTTGCAGCAGTTCTCACAGCGGGAAGCCGTCGGTTTGGTCAAGCCCGGGTGAATCCACCTTCCCTGCCCGCCAGTACGTACCTCTGTCCGGCTGCCAAAACGGCGGCTCCCGCGTTTCGGCGCGAAGTATGTGCTGCCCCTGCGTCTATGTCCTGGCTTTCACGAAAAATGGCGAAGCTGTCCGCCAAGCGTCCGCGCCCCGACGGCAAGCCTGCCCTCACGGTGCAGGAGCGGTTTTCGGCTTTGCGCAACCTGCCCGAGTTTCTGGGGCTGATCTGGCAAACCAGCCCGGCCCTGACGCTCGGCAACATTGCCCTGCGGCTGCTGCGGGCCGCCCTGCCGGTGGCGATGCTCTACGTGGCCAAGCTGATCCTCGACACCATCATCGGCCTGGCCCAGCACCCGAGCCCCCACACCGCCCTGCGGCCGGTGTTTCAGCTCGTGGCCCTGGAGTTTGGTCTGGCCATTCTGTCCGATGCCCTGGGTCGGGGCGTGGCCCTGCTCGACTCCCTGCTCGGCGACCTGTTCGCCAACCGCTCGTCGGTGCGCATCATGGAGCACGCCGCCCAGCTCGACCTCGACCAGTTCGAGGACAGCACCTTCTATGACAAGCTGGAGCGGGCCCGGCGCCAGACGTTGTCGCGCACCGTGCTGATGTCGCAGGTGCTCAGCCAGGCCCAGGACCTGATTACCATGGGCTTTCTGGCTATAGGCTTGATCAGCTTCAACCCCTGGCTTTTGTTGCTCTTGCTGGTGGCGGTGGTGCCGGCGTTTCTGGGCGAGTCGCACTTCAATGAGCGCAGCTACTCGCTCGTGCACGGCTGGACGCCCGAGCGGCGGGAGCTGGACTACCTGCGCCAGACCGGTGCCTCCGACGAAACGGCCAAGGAAGTGAAGATCTTCGGGCTGTCGGGCTTTCTGATCAACCGGTTCCGGGAGCTGTCCGACACCTTTTACCAGCAGAACAAAGCGCTGGTGATTCGCCGGGCCGGCTGGGGTACGTTCTTCGCGGCGGTGGGCGCGGCCGGCTACTACGCGGCCTACGTCTACATCATCAGCCAGGCCGTGCGGGGGCGGATATCCATTGGTCAGCTTACCTTCCTGGCGGGCTCCTTCGGGCGGATGCGCGGCTTGCTCGAAGGCATCCTGAGCCGGTTCAGCAGCGTGGCCGAAGGAGCCTTGTACCTGCAGGACTTTTTCGACTTCTTCCACCTCCAGCCCCGCATCGTGCGCGACGAAACCAAGGCCATACGGCCGTTTCCGCGCCCGATCCGCCAGGGCTTCGTGTTCGAGAACGTAGGCTTTCAGTACCGCAACACCGACAAGTGGGTGCTGCGCAACCTGAGCTTCGAGCTGAAGGCCGGGGAGAAGCTGGCCCTGGTAGGCGAAAACGGGGCGGGAAAAACCACGCTCGTCAAGCTGCTGGCCCGGCTTTACGACCCTACCGAAGGGCGTATCCTGCTCGACGGCCACGACCTGCGCGAGTACGACCCGGCCGAGCTGCGCCACGAAATTGGGGTGATTTTTCAGGACTTCGTGCGCTTTCACCTGTCGGCGGCCCAGAACCTGGCCGTGGGCCGGATCGAGGAAATGGGCAACCAGGAGCGGATTCAGTCGGCGGCCGCCCAGAGCCTGGCCGATACGGTCATCAAGAAGCTGCCCGGCGGCTACGACCAGCTGATCGGCCGTCGTTTTGCCGGGGGCGTGGATTTAAGCGGGGGCGAGTGGCAGAAGATTGCGCTGGGCCGGGCCTACATGCGCGACGCCCAGCTGCTGATTCTCGACGAGCCTACCGCCGCCCTCGACGCCCGGGCCGAGCACGAGGTGTTTGAGCGGTTTGCCGAGCTTACCCAGGGCAAAACCGCCGTGCTCATTTCCCACCGCTTCAGCACCGTACGCATGGCCGACCGGATCTTGGTGATTGAAAACGGGAAATTCGTGGAAATGGGCTCCCACGCCGAGCTGCTGGCCCGGGAGGGGCGCTACGCCGAGCTGTTCGCCCTGCAGGCGGCCGGCTACCGGTAGTAGCCTGTGCATGTAGCCGGTACCTTTGCTTACGCAACCTGACGCCGCTCATCCGGATCAGTGTAGAAGTCGCCGCTCTCTAATTATCGTCATTATCGTCGCTGTCCCCGCAAGAATGAAAAAACCGTTGATCCTGCTTTTGGTGACTCTGCTTGGCCTGCCGGCCTGCGGCTTGTTCACCGAGAAGTGCGTGGTAGTGCCGGCCCCGCCTTACTACGACGTGGAAGGCGTGCAGCTGCTGGCGGCCCAGCATCCGGCGGGCCAGAGTCAGCAGCCATTGGCGACCGGTCAAAGCGTGGCGGGCTTTGATGCCCGGCTGGAGTTCCGGGTTACGGCCCGTTTCTACGGCGCGGTTTCCCCGCCCGGCGGCTGGCTGGCCGGGGCCTATGCCTGTTCACCTTCCCCGCCGGCCGGCTACCTGGGCACCACCGAGCGCATCGACTCTTTCACGGTGGTCAGCGCCTATGCCTTCGATGCGGCCCACCCGGCCGGTACCTCGCTCAACGATGTGCTCGTGGACGAAGCCAGCGGGCAGGTTCTCGACCAGGCGCTGGTATCCGTGCTGCAGGGGCGGGGCTACTTTCCGCGGGAGCTGTATCTGTGTCTGCGCCGCCCCCCGGCAACCCCCGGCAATCAGCAGTTCACGGTGCGCTACCACCAGACCAACGGGGAATCATACTCGGCCCGGACCGTACTGTTTCGCTTAAACTAGCCTCTGCTGGAGGCGGAGGGGCCAGGTCTAAATTTTTTCGCTAACCAGCAGCCTCTCAAAGCCCTTGCTTACGTATCTTAGTAGGTATCCTACCTAAGAACCTGCCTGAGCATGAAGCTAACTAGTACATTGTTAATTGGGCTGGCCCTGGCCCTGTCGGGATGCCTGTCCTCCCGCGAAGCGCGTATCGAGTCGGATTACAGCTACAGCGGCAATTTCCGGCGCTACCGCACCTACGAATTTATTACCGGCCAGGGGCTGGCTTCCGATACCAGCCGCCTGGGTGAAATTCTGCGCGACGCCATTCGCACCCGCCTCAAGATTCAGGGCTACCGTGCTGCCCGCAACCGCCCCGACCTGCTGGTTTCCTTCCGGGTGTACGAAGGCGACATGAAGTTCCGGGGCTACGACCAGGAGGATATTGCCCGCTGGGTGACTACGGGCAACGTGGAAGATGAGGAAACGCCCGAAAACCAGCGCCACGGCTACCAGCCCGTCCGCCGCCTGCTGTCCGAAGGTACTCTGCTGATCACGCTGATTGACAACCGTACCAACCGGGCCGTGTGGAACGGCTACGCCTCGGGCGTGACGGTGCCGCCCGGTCCTCAGGGCGAGGTGGTGCTGCGCCGCTCGGTGCGCTCCATCTTCGACCACTACCGCGTCTTCACCGAAGGCTACCTCGACTCCAACAGCGGGCAGTAGCCAACTGCTACCAGAGCCGCCCCGGGCCCGCCGAAAGGAGGGTGCCCGGGGCGGTTCGTTTTTCGGCACCTGCGTGCGCCGCCTGATTCATCGGAGCCTGCTAAGGTTTTTTCAAAACTATTCGCCGGCAAAATCAGGCGGGGTGATGAACAATTGCCGGCTTTTTGAGTAGTTTAAGACAGTCAACCATTACCGTAAAAGCTAATGCAAGAGGACCACAACCACCAGAACGCCACCAATTCCTCCGAACCCAGTGGCAACGGCACCGGAACCGCGGTAACCGGGGCCGGCACCTCGCACGACCCGCGCACCGCCGCCGGTGAGGAAAGCCAGACCCTGACCACCCGGCAGGGCCACCCGCTTACCAACAACCAAAACACGCGCACCGTGGGCAACCGCGGCCCCGCCACGCTGGAGAACTATGCCTTCATCGAAAAAATCAGCCACTTCGACCGGGAGCGGGTTCCGGAGCGGGTGGTACACGCCCGCGGCGCCGGCGCCCACGGTGTGTTCGAAGCCTACGGCAAAGTGGGGGAGGAGCCGATTGCGAAGTACACCCGCGCCAAGCTGTTCAACACGCCCGGCAAGCAGACGCCCGTTTTCGTGCGCTTCTCCACGGTAGGCCACGGTGGCCACTCGCCCGAAACCCTGCGCGACCCTCGGGGCTTCGCCGTGAAGTTCTATACTGAGGACGGCAACTGGGATCTGGTCGGCAACAACCTGAAGGTCTTCTTTATCCGGGACGCCATGAAGTTCCCGGACCTGATTCACTCCCAGAAGCCTGACCCGGTCACCAACCGCCAGAGTGGGGAGCGGATCTTCGACTTTATCTGCAACACCCCGGAGGCCATGCACATGGTGTCGTTTCTGTTCTCGCCCTGGGGCATTCCGGCCAACTACCGCCAGATGCAGGGCTCGGGCGTGAACACCTACAAGTGGGTGAATGCCGCCGGCGAGGCCGTGCTGGTGAAGTACCACTGGGAGCCGCTGCAGGGCATCAAGAACCTGACCGCTCAGGAAGCAGAAGCCATCCAGGCCAAAAACTTCAACCACGCCACCCAGGACCTGTTCGAGAACATCAAGGCCGGCAACTTCCCCGAGTGGGAGCTGCGCGTGCAGATCATGAGCGACGACGAGCACCCGGAGCTGGACTTTGACCCGCTCGACGACACCAAAATCTGGCCCGAAGACCAGTTCCCGCACCTGCCCGTGGGCAAGATGACGCTGAACCGCAACCCCGAAAACTACTTCGCCGAGGTGGAGCAGTCGGCCTTCGGTACGGGTGTGCTGGTGGACGGCCTCGACTTCTCCGACGACAAGATGCTGCAGGGCCGGACCTTCTCGTACTCCGACACCCAGCGCTACCGCGTGGGCACCAACTACCTGCAGCTGCCCATCAACGCGCCCAAAAAGCATGTGGCCACTAATCAGCGCGACGGGCAGATGGCCTACCATGTGGACTCGGCCCCCGGGCAGAACAACCACATCAACTACGAGCCCAGCTCCCTGAACGGCCTCAAGGAGGCCCCCCGCAGCGCCCCCGACCACATGCCGCAGTATTCGGGCCGCCTGATGCGCCAGACCATCGACCGGCAGAACAACTTCAAGCAGGCCGGGGAGCGGTACCGCCTGCACGAGCCCTGGGAGCGGGACGATCTGATCAGCAACATGGTGGGCGCCCTGGCCGCTGCCGACCGCCGGGTGAGCGACAAGATGGTGGAGCTCTGCACCAACTGCGACCCGGACTGGGGACAGCGCCTGGCCGAGGGCCTGCAAGCTGCCCGCGCCGGTAAGTCGGCCGAGGGTGGCAACCAGTACAACGAAGGGCAGCAGGTGGAGGCCGCGCAGCGGGCCGAGCAAATGGCCCACGATGCCAAGCCCTACTAGCGCTGTAATCAGTTGAAAGAAAAAGAGCCCGTTGATAACTCAACGGGCTCTTTCTTTTGCTATTCTGGTCAGGGTAGAACGTCTGCCGGCCGGGGGGCAGCAGGTACCCGACTTACCAGCTGCGCTTGGTGGGAATGCGGAACTGCAAGCCGATGGAAGGCACTACGGTGAAGCCCTTCAGCGAAGCCGTCTGGTTGTTGAGCAGCTTGTACGTGCCGTAGTTCTGGTAGAACACCGACATGGCCGGAATCACATAGGCATACTTGAAGCCCAGTTTGGCGTTGCCGAAAATTCCGAAGGCCGAGTAGTTGTTTTTAGTGTTGAAGCCCTTGAGCGGCTCCAGCCGCTCGTTTACCTGCCCGCTGCCGGGGCCGGTGTAGATGTTGGTCGGGTCGAAGGCGTACTTCATAAACGTGTGGCTGTACACCACGCCGTAGGAAATAGCTCCAATCTTTTCTTCAGGACCAAACGAGTTGCTGAACACCAGGGGCACGATGATATCCTTACGGGAAGCCTCGAACTGCAGCAGGTCGTTGATGTCGCCGAGGTAGGGGATGTTGGGCAGCTTGGAGTTCTGGGTGGCATACTGGATGCCGATGCTGCCGTAGGTCTGACCGCTCTGCCCGCCGGGATTTTCGGGAGTGCCCACCGGACCCAGAAACTGGTACATGGCATCGAATACGTGCGAGCCGAACGCATACTTGTAGCCCACATCCACCCGGTCGACTACGCCGTAACGCAGATACAGGTCCGTGGACTGCTGCACCGGGTCGAGGATGTAGGAAAGGGCCGCTACCTGGAACTCGTCGATAATCTTGCCGTAGCGCACCGTATCCATCCGGGCCGCATCTTCGGCCGCCGTCTTCAGCAGGCTGCCCGTATTGCCGATGGTGGACGTGCTGATGTTGAAGGCCATGTTGCCGCCCACTTTGAACTCGCCCCTGGGCGTTACCTTGCCCGACGAGGTGATGGTGCGCGGGGCAGTGCAGGCGGAGGCAAAGACCGTGGCCAGGGCTGCCAGCAATACGGAGGCGCGGAAGCGAAAATGTTGATTCATAAGAACTGAAAAGTGGAAGGCGCGGAATCAGTCAGGTAAAATAGGGTATTTGCGAAAACCGGGCCGAAGGTACGAAGCGCATTAGTTTAACCACCGGCCACGGGCGGAACTGCCAGCCCCGGCCAGCTGTCTGCTACCGTACGCGCCGGGCCAGTTTTGCCAGTACCTGCGCAGAGGAGTATCTTTCTGTCTATAACGTTGCTTGGGGGTATGCGCTTTTTGCTTGCCGGGGTGTTTTTCCTGCTTCTCAGCTGCCTGCGGGCAGCCGGAACAAACCCCGTGCCCACCCGCCCGACCGTTGCCACCGTGTATGTGTTCCTGGATCCGGGTTGCCCGATCAGTCAGAACGCGACGGTGGCGCTGCGGGAGTTGTATGCGGTTTACAGCCCGCAGGGAGTTGCGTTTGTCGGCCTGTTTCCGGGGCCGGAGGTTGCCCTGACCGACGTGGCCGGCTTTGGTCGCCAGTACCAGATCCCGTTTCGACTGCTCCGCGACGAGCACCAGGAGTCAACCCGCCGCTTCCAGGCCCGCATCACGCCGGAAGTGGTGGTGGCCCGGCCCGATGGTACCGTGCTTTATCAGGGCCGGATCGACAATTCCTATGCCCGGCTGGGGGTGCGCCGCACCGTCACGACCAGCCACGAGCTGGCCGATGCCCTGGCCGCCGTGGTAGCCGGCCGGGCGGTGACTCAGCCTCGTACCGATGCCGTGGGCTGCTTTATCACTACCCACTGACTGTCAGCTGCTAAATTTTAAGTTTGATTGCAAAGCCAGGCGTAAATGCCGACCTTCAGATGCTTCGGCAAACCTGTGGGCCCACCAGTAACCTTCTGCCTATGTCAGCTTCTCTACGTTTTCTCTTGCCGGCCCTGGCATTGCTGGCATCGACGGTCCACGCCCAGCAGCCCCAGCAGCTGACCTACAGCGAGCATATCGCCCCCATCATCTACCAGCACTGCACACCCTGCCACCGGCCGGGCGAAGTGGCTCCTTTTACCCTGCAGAGCTACCAGGACGTGGCGGCCCGGGCCCAGACCATCAAGTTTGTGACCGGCATCCGCTACATGCCCCCGTGGAAAGCCGACCCCAGCTACCGTCATTTTCTCGACGAGAACACGCTCACCAGTCAGCAGATCCAGCAGATTCAGGACTGGGTGGATAACGGCCTGCAGCGCGGCAACCCGGCTCTGGAGCCCCCGCTGCCCACGTTTCCGGCCGGCTCCCGGCTGGGGCAGCCTGATCTGGTGGTGCCCATGCAGGAGGCCTTTACGCACCAGGGAAATCTGCAGGACCTGTATCGGATTTTTGTGCTGCCCACCAACCTACCCACCGACCGCGACGTGGCTGCCGTGGAGTTTCGGGCCGGCAACCGGCGCATCACCCACCATGCCATCATCGGCATCGATACCACCCGTCGGGCCCAGGTGCTTGATGCCCAGAGCCCGGGCTATGGCTACACGCAGTTCGGAGGCTTCGGCTTTAACCCAACAGAGTCCAACTGGGCCGGCTGGGTGCCGGGCATGACCGCCCGGCTGGCTCCCAACGGCCTGGGCAAAAAGCTGTACCGGGGAGCCAAAATACTGCTGCAGGTGCACTACGGCCCTACTGCCCTTACCCAGAAAGACTCTTCCGTCGTCAACATCTTCTTCAGCCGCCAACCGGTGCAGCGCTACATTCAGACGCTGCCAATGACCCCCCTTCAGATTACCGTAGGCGGGACGTTTGTCATTCCGGCGGGCCAGCTGAAAACCTTCCGGGCCGAGTACCGGATGCCCGCCGATGCCAGTCTGATCAGCGTGCTGCCCCACGCTCACCTGCTGGGCAAAAGCTGGAAGGTGTGGGGGGTAAAGCCGACGGGCGACACGATTCCCATCATCAAAATCAACGACTGGGACTTCAACTGGCAGGGCTCGTACCGCCTGCCGAACCTGGTGAAAATTCCGGCCAACACCCGCATTTTTGCCGAAGCCACCTACGACAACCGCGCCAGCAACCCCCGCAACCCCTTCAACCCGCCCCAAACTGTATCCTGGGGTGAGGAAACGACGGCGGAAATGTTTCTGTGCTACTTCGACTTCGTGCCGTACCGCCCCGGCGACGAAAACCTGGTCCTGAGTGCCCAGACCGAGAACGAGCTGTTTCAGCGACCTGCAATGCGCCTGTACCCGCTCTATCCCAACCCGGCCGGGGCTGAGGGCGTAACCCTGGGATTCTCGTTGGCCCGCCCTGCCCCGGTTACGCTCACCCTGACTGACGCCCAGGGGCGGGTTGTCCGGCGCATCCTGCAGGATGAAACGTATAGCGCCGGCCCCCACCAACTCAGGCTTTCTACCGCTAGTCTGCCCGCGGGACTGTACCAGGTCCGGTTGCAAACCCCCGATGCGGAAGAAACGCAGAAGCTGACGTTGCTGAAGTAGCCTGTCAGCAGCGCGTCCCCGAAGACTGAGCACAAAAAAGCCCGCCATTTCTGGCAGGGCTTTTTTCGTATCTGTCCGAAGCTAATCTCCGGCAGCGGGGTCTAACGTTTCGGCGGCTATGGGCAGCTGGTACAGGTTAGCGGAACAAGGACATAATGCCGCGGTAGGGGCTGCCTTCGCCGCGGTACTGCTTGTAGTTGGGGCGGTGAATCTGACGGCCGCTGCGCACTTTCAGGCGGGGCCGCTCGGCCATGGATTTAACGGTAACGAGGGCTGCGCAGGCGGCCGAAACGGGTGCTGCTCCAACAAAAGCCAGAACAAGACAAAGAAGTAGAGTTTTGTACATATTGAGTAGTTGACAGAGTTATGGATGTACCAAAACTATGGCAATTCGAATAGATACGCAACTATATTTGCTATTTAGTTGCATTATTTAAACATAAAATAAATAAAGTACAAAACCTTATTTAGTACTTCTCGTCAGGTTCTGGTTTGCCTGTGTGGCCTTCTGACAGGGAAAGCGTTATTTCACGTTCTGGTTAGCGCAACATTCTCAACAATGAATATTCTCTACGGAGTACCCGGTGAAGGTCTGGGCCACGCCACCCGCAGCAAAGTCGTCATTGCCTGGCTGCTCAGCCAGGGCCACGAGGTTTGCGTGGTCAGCAGTTCCCGGGCTTACTACATGCTGGCGGCCAACTTTCCGGGCCGGGTGCACGAAATCCGGGGCTTTCATCTAGCGTATAAAAACTTGACCGTTTCCAAGTCGCGCACGGCGGCCCTGACGCTACGCTCGGCGCCCGAAAACATCCGCATCAATTTCGCCAAGTACCGGGAGCTGCTCTGCGACTTCACCCCCGATCTGGTTGTTTCCGACTTTGAGTCGTTCAGCTACCTGTTCGCCAAAAGCCGTCGTTTGCCGGTCATCAGCATCGACAACATGCAGGTCATCAACCGCACGGAGCTGGACATTCCGATACCGCGGGCCGAGCGGGGCAACTTCAACCTCGCCCGGAAGATCGTGCGCGTTAAGCTGCCGGCCAGCCAGCACTACCTTATCACCACGTTTTTTCAGCTGCCGGTCATCAAGGAAAACACGACCCTGGTGCCTCCCATCATCCGACCGGAAATCCTGGCTATGCGCCCCACGCGCGGGGAGCACGTGCTGGTGTACCAGTCGGCCACCAACCAGCGCGACCTGGTGCCGATGCTGCAACAGCTGCCGGGGCAGACGTTCCGGGTATATGGCTTCAATAAAGAGGAAACGCACGGCAACGTGCAGTTGCGCGCATTTAGCGAGCAGGGCTTTATCGACGACCTAGCCAGCGCCCGGGCCGTGGTTACCAACGGAGGCTTTTCCCTGATCAGTGAAGCCGTTTACCTGGGTAAGCCCGTCTGCTCGGTTCCAATTCCGGCGCAGTTCGAGCAGTATCTCAACGCCGCCCAGGTGGAGCGCCTGGGCTACGGCCGCCATTTCGAAGCCCTGACTGCCGACAGCGTAAAAGCCTTTCTCTACGACCTGCAGGGCTACGAAGAGGCGCTGTCACACTACGAGCAGGATGGTAACCAGTCGTTGTTTGCCCGCCTCGACGAGGTACTGACCCAGGTGGCTGCCGACTACGCCGTAGCGCGGTAGCCGTTCGTTGGCGAAATTTTGCACCGGAATTTGGATAAATTCCGGTCGGGAAGCCAAATTGTGGTACTTTGGCCTACCATGACGCAACCTCTTTTCCGGAGCCTCGCGGCGGCCGGCGTGCCTTTTCTTTTCAGTCTGCTGACTGCCTGTGCGCCGCGCCCGGCGGCAGTATCCCTGGCCCCAGCCCCCAATAAGTTTACCGCTGATACCACGCTGCGCCGGATTGCTACCGCCCAGGACGGCCGGCAGACGGCCGTGCTGCTGCCTTACCTGGAGCGGGCCGAGCCCCGCTACCGCCGCGAAGCCGCGCTGGCGTTTGCCTCGGTGCAGGACAAGAGTGCTACCCGCGCCCTGAGCAACCATTTAGCGGACGCCGATGCGTCGGTACGCCGGGCCGCTGCCTACGCCCTCGGGCAGACTGCCGACAGCACGGCAGAGCTTGCTTTGCGCCAGCGCATCACCGACGAAACGGACGCCGTTACCCGTCGCTACGTACTCGAAGCCCTGGGCCGATGCGTCACCCGGGCCGGACTGGGCAGCCTGGAGCGCCTGCCGGCTGCTTTGGCTACCGACACAGCCGCGCTTAGTGGGCAAGCCTGGGGCCTGTACCGGGCCGGGCTGCGGAGCATCACCTCCGAAGGCGCCGTTCGTCGCCTGGTGCAGCTGCTGGCCCCTGCCAACCCTGCCGGCGCCCGTCTGGCTGCTGCCAACGCCCTGGCCCGGACCCGGGGCCTCAACCTGGCCCCTTACGCCGGCGCCATTGCGGCAGCGGCCGAAGCCGACCCATTGTACGCCGTGCGCAGCGCGGCCACTTCCTCGCTCAGCAAAGCCACTGCGGCTGCCAGCGTAGCCGCAACGTTGGCTTCTCTGGCGCGGCGGGATCCTGACCACCGGGTTCGGATTGCGGCCCTGCGGGCAATGAATGCTGTCATGTATACGCCCGTGAAGGAAGCTGTCTGGGCTGCCCTCACCGACGCTAATGACCATGTTGCCTTGACCGCAGCAGAGTTTTTCCTGGCCCACGCCTCGGGGGAGCGGGGTACGCTGTTTTTCGAGAAAGCCAATAAGCTGACTCCCTGGCGGGTGCGTGCCACGCTGCTGGCAGCGGCGCTGAAGCAGGGAGGGGACGAGCAGGGTGCCATTCGAACCGCTGTGCAGAGCCGCTATGCTTCCGTGTCTGACCCCTATGAGAAAGGCTACCTGCTGCGGGCCCTGGGGGAAGATCCCGCCGCCTATGAGTTTGTGGAGAAAGCCACGTTTGCAGCGGGGCAGCCCGTCGTAATTGGCACGTACGGCATGGAAGCCCTGGTGGCTATGCGCCGGGTGGCTACGTTTCCCGCCGACCAGAAGCCCGCCTTCGCGCTGACTTTGCGCCGGGCCATCGGCAGCCGCGACGTGGCCGTGATGGGCACCGCGGCGGAGGCCATCCGGGACCCGAAGCTCGAGCTCCGCAGCCTGCTACCCAACCCCGCGTTTCTGCGCGAAGCCCGCGACCAGCTGACCCTGCCCCGCGACCTGGAAGCCTGGATCAGCCTGCAACAGACCATCGATTTTCTAACCAATTCTCCCGCCACGACTCCACCGGTCGCCCCGGCCGCTACGCACCCTATCGACTGGGCCCTGGTAAGCACAATTCCGGCAAGCCAACGCGTAGTCATTCACACCAGTAAAGGTCCCGTCACGATGCGGCTGCTGGTTGAGGCAGCACCAGGTTCGGTAGCCAGTTTTGTGACGCTGGTGCGGCAGGGCTTTTACGATGGCAAGAACTTCCACCGGGTCGTACCCAACTTCGTGGTTCAGGGCGGCTGCCCCCGCGGCGACGGATGGGGCAGCTCCGACTATAACCTTCGCTCGGAGTTTGCCGACCTGCACTACGGCCTGGGCTCGGTCGGGCTGGCTTCCGCCGGCAAGGATACGGAAAGCTGTCAGTGGTTTATCACCCACGCCCCCACGCCCCACCTCGACGGCCGCTATACCATCTTTGCCCAGGTGGTGGAAGGCATGGACGTAGCCGCCCGGCTCGACATTGGGGACCGGATTGAGCGGGTCGAGTTGATACGCTAAGCGAAACCGCTTTATTTTGCCGGATGCTTCGGGTCCTGCTTTACCACCAAAACAGGCCGCTGAGTTCAATTGCAGCTATGACAACTTCCCAATGGCTACGGCAGCTCGTGCTTCCGCTGGCGCTGATTTTCTCCCTACCGGCGCTGGCCCAGGTGCCCGTAGCGCCGGTTGATACGACGCGTAAATACGAAACGCCCGCTTCAGCTACCCTACTTCCGGCTGCGCCGAAGCCCTGGTACAAGGGCAAGCTGGTGAAAGCGACCATTGTGCCGGCCCTGCTCATCGGCTATGGCGCTTCCACCATCAATGACCGCGGCTTTTACAGCAGCTACGACGCCAAGCGCGACCTGCAGCGCCACTTTCCCAACTTCCGCACCCGCGTCGACGACTTCCTGATTTTCGCTCCCTACCTCGAACTGGGCGCCGTAACGCTGGCCGGGGTGGAGTCGCGCAACGACCGGCTTAATACGCTGCTCGTCATTGCCAAAGCCGAGGCCATTTTTATTACGACCACCGTCATCTTGAAGAATACCACGGATATTCTGCGCCCGGATGGCTCCACGAAAAACTCGTTTCCGTCGGGGCATACGGCGCAGGCGTTTCTGGCGGCCAGCATCGTGCACACCGAGTTTCGCGACCAAAGCCAGTGGTACGGGGTCGGGGCCTATACCATTGCCACGTCGGTAGCAGCCCTGCGCATGCTCAACAACCGCCACTGGCAGTCCGACGTGGTGGCCGGGGCCGGCGTAGGAATTTTATCGGCTCATCTGGCGTACCTGACTCACCGCAACCGCTGGGGCCGCAAGCCCAGAGTCCTGGGCTCCGTGGATACCTGGTCGGTTTCTCCGGTATACTACGCCGGTGCCACCGGCCTTAATCTGACCATTGGCCTGAAGTAGTTTCGGACAGTACACTATCAGCATTCACGCCTGCTAGTAACAAGAAGCGGCTGCCAGATTCTGGCAGCCGCTTCTTGTTACTAGCAGGCGGTTACAAAGCTTACTGCTTGACCATGCGCATGGCTTTGCTGCTGATGCCTTCGCCTTTCACCTGCACGAGGTAGGTGCCGGCCCGTAGGCTAGCGGGCAAAACAACGGGCAGGTCCGTCTCGAACCGGGAATTCAACGTCTGCGAAAGCACCGTCCGACCAGTCAGGTCGGTGATGAGCAGCTGCACGTTGCCGGTAGCCGGAGCCGACAGCTGCACGGTCAACTCATGCTGAGCCGGGTTGGGAAACAAAGCCAGCTGGGTTTCGCCTTCGACCTTAGTCAGATTCACCGTTGCTACCGGCGAAAGGTGAGTCGTGCCGTCCAGATCGGTCTGCTGCAGGCGGTAGTAGGCGGTCGGGCTGGTCGTGCCGGGCAGGTCCTGGAAGCTGTAGGTGCTGCGCTCCGAGGTTGTGCCTTTTCCGTTCACAAAACCCAGAGCTTTCCAGCTGGTACCATCGAAGGAGCGTTCAACCGAGTAGCCGCGGTTGTTTTTCTCGGAGGCCGTAATCCACTCCAAGCTGACTACCCCGGGCTTACGCTGGATAGCGCGGAAGCTAACCAGCGTGACGGGCAGGGGGTTTACCTCTGAAGCTGTGCCCAGCGTGAAGGGCCCAAAGCCACTGGTCGGTGTATTGGACGCTACCGTGCCGCCGGCGCCGGTGGCAACTCCGCCCGCGGGCGTGCCCTCGTTTACCCAGACAGCTCCGTTAAAGCGGGCCACCCGCAGGTCAGCCGGCAGAACTACGCCGCTGCGGCCGGCATTTTCATAATACAGCTGTACGCCCACCAGATCGGTGGAACCGGTGCGGTCCAGGGTCCAGTACTCTACGCTGCTCACCCGCACCAGATCCGGAGCCGTGGTTTGATTCGGGTACGCCGCGTCGAAGTATTCTGCCGTCAGCGCCGTGGCAGTGCTGGCCGGAGCCGTTACTCCAAGCCGGGCCCAGACGTTGCCTTTGCCCAGCGGAAATACAAAGGCCTGAGTGCCCAGCTTGCTAAGCGGACCCATCACGAAAGAGGTGGCATTACCACTGGTTGAGGTAGCGCCGTCGTTGAGGGTGAGCAGGCTGGAGAGCGTGGTGCTCAGCTTGCCGTCGGTGAGCACCAGAGCACCAGAAAGCGAGAAGGGGGCCCCAAGCGTAACTACTTTGCCGCTGCCGTTCATGGTCACGTCCCGGATGGTAGTAGCGCCGGTGTTGGTGAGCGTCAGGGTTTTATCAAAGGTGGCTTCCTCGTTGAAGAAGTTTGCTGCGGCCCGCAGCGTGCCGTTCTCAGTGACCAGCGTAACTCCTTCGCGCAAACGGCCCAGCGTGCCGGTCTGCGGGCTGGGGAAGTCGGCATTGAGGTAGCTCAGGTCACCCTGAAAGCCGGCCGTAGCCGGGGCGCCGTCGGTGTTGCTATTCAGGAAGGGAGTGTAGTCGAACCGGCCGGTGGGGGTAAAGGACGACTGTTCGGTAAAGCTGCTCGGACCATCCAGGGTTTGCACCAGGCCACCCGTTCCACTGGCTCCGCGTACGGCCACCGGGTCGTTCGAGCCAAACCAGTTCAGCGAAGCATCCACGGTGCTGGTCAGATTTACGGCCCGCAGCGCCGTGGTGCAGCTGTCCAGGCGGTTATAGCGGACAATCGTGTTGGTGGTGGGAACCAGTACGTTGCGGTCAAGATCGAAAAAAGCGCTGCCAAACTGCGCCGTAGTGCCGGTGGGGCGCTCCTGAACCTGAATGCCCCGCTGGCAGCGGCTAATAGTGTTGCCCATGGCCGTGTTGTTTGCACCCTCCAGCACAATGCCAAAGCCGTTGAGCCCGGCAAGCGTTCTGGTAGCATCCGCCAGATAGCCCCGCACCGTGTTGTTTTCTATGTACGCGCCACCCGTGACCAGGTCGCCGTTTACGCCACCGGTAGGCTGGGGGCCCGTAACGTTCCGGTCCCGGTCGATAAAGGCAATGCCGGCGTTATCGGCAACAATGTTCTGCGGAGTGCCCACGGCCCGGGCAATGTAGTTGCCCCGTACGACGAAGCTACCCAGCCCCGAGCTCTGCCCGTTGCCGGTGCAGGCTTTCAGCTCCATGCCATTGTCGGCATTGTCGCTGATAACGTTGTTTTCAAGCAGGGCCGCAATAGTAGTGGGGTTGCCACCAGAGTCGCGCAGCGCCCCGGCTCCCAGCAGGGCAATGGCCGGCCCGATGTTTTGAAAGAAGCGGCAGTTGCGGATAATAACGCCGCTGGCACTACCGTCATTAAAGTCGATGCCGGCCCGGCGGTTCTGCTCGAAGACCGACTGCTCAATCGTAAAGTTAACTTTGCTACCGTTAACGACAAACAAACCACGGCCGGCGCCGTTGTCCCGCGTGTTCGGGTCCAGGGCATTGCGCGAGGCGCGCACCCGCCGGAAGGTGATGTTGGCCGATACGCTCGGCGGCGGGCTCTGCGAGCCAATAGCGTTCCAGAGGATGCCCATCTGCCGGTTATCGACTGTTTCAATGTCTTCCAGCAGGAAGTTGCTGCGGTTGTAAAGCGCGTCGGTCTGAATACCGAAGTCGTAGGCCCGGAACGTAAGCCGGGTGATACGCAGGGGACTAGCCGGCGACGGGCCGCCCAGGGCAGAAATCAGCAGCCCGATTTCATTGCCTTGCGTACCCGGCGTCAGCTGCGCATCGAAAATGGTAGCCGAGCCCGGGGAGTCGGTGGCGGTGCCCGCGCCCTGCAGGTTTACGTTTTTGTCCAGCACCATCCGCTCGTTGTAGGTGCCGGCATCAATAAAGATGGTGGAAGTGCCGGCTACTGCCAGCTGCATGGCCTTGGCTACCGTAGCGTAAGGCGCGCTGCTGGTTCCGTTGCCGGTGTCGTCGTTGCCAATTGCCGTTGTATATATGTCTCCCGCCAGGGAGTTGTCATTCACATACACGGCAGCGGGGGCCTGGGCCTGTGCTACCAAAGACAGAGGTCCAGAAACAGTGGCGGCAAAAACAGCTGCGGCCGAGAGTAAGATGTGTTTCATAACCTGGGTGTTTTAGTGGTGGAAGATTAAACGAAGGGCAGCAGACAGAGGTTAGGAAAAATTCACTTTTTCAGGGAATGGCAAGGCTGTTTGTGAATAGAGGAGAGCTGAGCAGGTTATATTTTTTTGGTGGGACGACTTTTGATTAATATGTTGTAACATAAGTGAATGACTATGTAGAACCGTATAGTGATTTTCAACGCAGGCAAAAATCGTGCATTATTTTCAGGGTGTTTCGTTAGTTCTTTGCTAAGGAAACCCGTCGATTAAACTTGAATAAATGCAAAAAGACGCCAACCGGTGGGATGGCGTCTTTGAACCGTGAGAAAGGAGGCTGGACTATTTGTCCTCGCGGCCGTGAACCTGGGCCGGGGGAGTGGTGGCTTCCACGGCGCTGAAGGATTCCAGAATCTTATAGGTATGGGAGGAGCCCCGGGGCACAACCCAGGAATTGCCAGGCTCCAGAAGTACCATCTGGCCCTCCAGGTGCAGTTCGGCCCGGCCTTTCAGGACGTACCCGACGGTTTCGTACGGACGGGTAACGGCGGGTTTGGCCTCGCCGGGCTCTTCATTTTCCCACATCCGCATAGCAACGTGGATGCCTGAAGCCAGGTATTTTTCCCCATCCTTTCCGGTGGGTGAAAATTTAGAGTCGACTTTGGTAATGCTGGTATCTGCCATGGTACTACTGGTTGGTTGTGGAGTTCGAAAGAATTGTTCCCAGACTAACGGCGGGCGGGGCCGGTCGGTTACCTGAACGGTAAACCTTCGCCCCGCAGCTTGGTTTTTCAGCAGGTGCTCTGCTACTTGGCACCTTGGTGGCCTTATACCAGGTTGGCCCACCCCGGCTCAGGGCCCGTCAGAGCCTGTTTTTTAGATGGATACAGCGTTTATCGATAGTTTAGCCCGGGCCCATCAGCAGGTGGCTGGTCCTCTACCCGCGGCCGCCTGGTGCCAGTGGGCCGATGAGCTGCTGGCGCTGCTTTTTCCGGAGCGGGCTTCCGCCCCGGTTACAACGTCCGGGGCAGTTACTGCCACCCTTAGCCGGCTACAGCACCAGGTCGCCGACATGCTGCTGGCCACCGGGCTCGACGCGGCCCAGGCCCCGCGCATTGCCCAGGCTACAATAAATGATCTGCCCCGGCTGCGCAGCCTGCTGCTTCAGGATGCGGAGGCTATTGTGGCCGCCGACCCCGCCGCCCAGGGGCTGACGGAGGTTATTGCTACTTACCCTGGGTTCTACGCCACGGCCGTGCACCGGCTGGCCCACGGCTTGTATCAACAGGGGGTAGCCCGGGTGCCCCGCCTGCTGGGCGAGTTTGCCCACGCCCGCACCGGCATCGATATTCACCCCGGCGCCCAGATCGGCCCTTCGTTCTGCATCGACCACGGCACCGGGGTCGTTATCGGCGAAACGGCTACCATCGGGGCGCGGGTGCGGGTGTTCCAGGGTGTTACGCTTGGTGCCCTCAGCGTAGCCAAGCACCTGGCCAACGTAAAGCGCCACCCCACTATCGAAGATGACGTCGTTATCTATGCCGGGGCCACGATTCTGGGGGGCAGCACCGTAGTGGGCCGCTACAGCATCATTGGGGGAAACGTCTGGCTTACCGAGAGCGTGCCGTCCCACTCCCGCGTCTACCACCGCCCCCAGATCCACGTCACCCGGGCCGAGGACCCTGCTGCCGACATTGCCTTTTCTATTTAAAAGCGGAAAGCCGGGACGTGTTGAAATGTGGAGTTGCTGTTCGGCTGACTTACGTGACCCGAAGAGTATCATCCGCATTCTACCACGACCTGCTACCTCTATTTACCCTTTCACCCGTTTACAACTTCATCACCTGACCCATGAAAGCGCACACCATTCTCGATACCATTGGTAATACGCCGCTGCTGCGGCTGAACCGCATGTTCGCCCACCGCCCCGACGTGGAAGTCTGGGTGAAGCTGGAGCGCGCCAACCCCGGCGGCAGCATCAAGGACCGCATTGCCCTGGCGATGATTGAGCAGGCCGAAAAAGACGGCCTGCTCACCCCGGATAGTTTGATTGTCGAGCCGACTTCCGGCAACACCGGCGTAGGCCTGGCGATGGTCGCCGCCGTGAAAGGCTACCGGCTCACGCTGGTGATGCCCGAGTCCATGTCGATTGAGCGCCGCCGCCTGATGGCCGCCTACGGCGCGCAGCTGGAGCTCACGCCCCGCGAAAAGGGGATGAAGGGTGCTATCGAAAAGGCGCAGGAGCTCGTGCGTGATACGCCCGGGGCCTGGATGCCGATGCAGTTCGAGAACCCCGCCAACATCCGCATTCACGCCGAAACTACCGCCCAAGAACTTCTTCGCGATGCCCCCGAGGGTTTCGACTACCACATAACCGGCGTGGGCACCGGCGGCCACATTACAGCCGTCACGGAAGTGCTGAAGCCGCACTTTGCCAATATGAAAACTTTTGCCGTGGAGCCTGAGCTTTCCCCGGTCATCAGCGGCGGGGCGCCGGGCCCGCATCCGATTCAGGGTATCGGAGCCGGGTTTATTCCTGCCAACCTGCATACCGACATCCTCGACGGAACCATTCAGGTAAGCCAGCAGGATGCCTTTGAAATGGCACGCCGGGCCGCGCGCGAAGAAGGAATGTTTGTGGGCGTATCATCCGGAGCTTCCCTGGCTGCCATTGCCAAAAAGCTGCCCGAGATGCCCCAGGGTAGCCGGGTGCTCACCTTTTGCTACGACACGGGGGAACGTTATCTGTCGGTCGACGGCTTATTTGTGTAGCCCGGCTACAGGTTTTACACCGGAAAGAGCCTGGCCTGCCGCCGGGCTCTTTTTTTAGCTTCGGAAGCGTAAAAAAATGCCAGAAAGGCGCTTTTAATGCGGTTTTTACCCAAAAAAAGCATTTATTCGACCCCGCAAGTTTAGAATGAGCCCCGATACCGAAAAGAAACACATGTTTCAGCAGATGGAGGACCACCTCCGGCACCAAGGCTTTACCATCGCCCAACAGGATCAGTCGCGGCCCTGGGGAGGGTTCTACGTGATTGAGGAAAGCCAGGCCCGTCGGTTCGCGGACTCTTATTTTGCCGGTA
Source organism: Hymenobacter translucens (assembly GCF_020685205.1). GTDB lineage: Bacteria > Bacteroidota > Bacteroidia > Cytophagales > Hymenobacteraceae > Hymenobacter > Hymenobacter translucens. The sequence continues at coordinate 149,929 of NZ_JAJERB010000007.1, read as the reverse complement.
TTACCCTCGAAGAGCTGCAGAGCACCCGTAAGCTTAGCCCCAAGGTGCTGCTCGTGGCTCCGCATCAGCGGCTGTCCTGGCAGTACCACCACCGACGGGCCGAAATCTGGCGCGTGGTGCGCGGCACCGTCGGCATCATCACCAGCCAGACCGATGAGGAAGGGGAGCTGCAGCTGTTCAGCCCCGGCGAGCTGATTGTACTGGCCCAGGGGGAGCGGCACCGCCTCGTCGGACTTTCGGAGTGGGGAGTTATTGCCGAGATATGGCTGCACACCGATGCCGACCATCCTTCCAACGAGGAGGATATCGTCCGGGTGCAGGACGACTTCGGCCGTTAGGCCGCCTGCCTGGCTGTTCAGCAGGAATCAAGATATCGAACCTCTTTTCCGGGCATCAAACCCAGCAAAATAAAAAAGCCTCGTACATCACGTACGAGGCTTTTTTAGTGGAGAATATCGGAGTCGAACCGATGACCTCTTGCATGCCATGCAAGCGCTCTAGCCAGCTGAGCTAATCCCCCGATTTTGAAAACCATTCGCCTGTTGCGTTTGGTGGGACAAAAGTACGGCAGGATTCGGAATCTGCAAGGGTAGAGCGAAAAAAACTTCAAGAAATCTTGCCCTCTGGCATTAAAAAAGCGGACTGGAAATGAATCCAGTCCGCTTTTTAAGCGCTAAGCAGTTGGCTTAGTTGAAGATGTAGCGAACACCCAGCTGACCCTGCCACCGCGAGGCGAAAGGAGCAATATCGTACGAGCGGTTGTTCACGGCGAAGCTGGCCGGGAACGTGAAGCTCGGCTGCACGTTCGGAGCGGGCGTGCCCGACACGCGCAGGATCTCAGAGGCGTTGTTCTGCAGCGAGTACTGACGGCCCCACGAGTTGTTCAGCAGGTTACCCACGTTGATCACGTCGAACGTAAGCTGGATGGTGTTCTTCTTGCCACCGGCAGTGAAGTTGAAATCCTGGGTTACACGGGCATCAAACTGGTGCGTGAACGGCATGCGGGCGCCGAAACGCTCCACAACCTGGCCACGGCGGGTACGCAGGTAGGGGTCATTCTCGATGAAGGCGTCGAGCTGGTCCTGAACCTGAGCCAGGGTACGGTTTTCGCTGGCTACCAGGATGATTTCCCGGGTATCGCGCACGTCGCGGGGTACGTAGATCAGGTCGTTGCCCGAGCGCGTCCCACCACCACGGTCGAAGTTGAGGTCACTGTTGTACACGTAGCTGATCGGTGCGCCCGACAGACCTTCGTACACCATGGACAGGCCGGTTGCGAACCGGTCACCACCGTAGCGCAGGGTGTAGCCGGCAGTAGCCAGGATACGGTGACGCTGGTCGTTGCGCGAGAAGCCCAGCTCGGGGTTGTTCGGATCGAAGGCAATCTGGTTGAAGCCGAAGTTGGAGTCAGCCGTGCTGCTGCTGCCGCTGTTTACTTCCTTCGCCATACCGTAGGTATAGGCTACCATCGAGTTCAGGCCGTTGGTGAAGTTCTTCTGCAGCTGAGCCGTGGCGCTGTAGCGATAGCCCTTGCTCGTGTTGTCGAGCAGGTACACGTTGGTGAAACGCTGGTCCACGAGGCGGGTAGCGTTGGTGCTGCCGTAGATCGGACGCTGGTCCGGACCAGCCAGACGGCCAACCGGGGCCTGCAGGTTGATGTCGCGGTAGTAGATGTCGTTGATGGTCTTCGAGTAGATACCTTCGAGGGTAGCTACGATGTCGCCGGGCAGGCGGAAGTCAACGGCAAGGTTCGAGCGCCAAACCTGGGGCAGCTTGAAGTCGTCGCTCAGCAGGTTAATCTGCGTGGTGGCGGCGGCACCATTTGCGTAGTAGGTGGGAAAGCGGCTGATGTCAGTCAGCACGCGGCCGGGGGCCTCACGTACAGGGTTGCTTACAAACAAGGAGCCCTGAATCAGACCGCTGTTCGTGTAGCTGTTCGAAATCCACACGAAGGGAACCCGGCCGGTGAAGATACCGGTACCACCGCGCAGCTGCGTTTTGGCATCGTTGTTTACGTCCCAGTTGAAGCCCAGTCGGGGAGCAAACAGCAGCTGGCCGCTCGGTACGTTCTGGGTGCTGATGTTGCCATACTTGGCGAATGCAGCCTGGCCCTCAACGTTGGTGTTGTTCTGAGGCTTGTCGAAGAAGACGGGTACGTCGAGGCGGATACCGGCGGTCAGGCGCAGGTTTTCTACCGGCGAGAACTGATCCTGCAGATAAACGCCCAGCTGGGCAGCCGAAAAGCTGGCTTCGCCGTTGTCGGCGGTAGCGTAGGCGGCCTGAATGTTGTTGGCAGTGCCGGCGTAGAAGTTGCGTAGCGAGCTGAAGTTGTAGTAGCCGTTGCCGTTGTTGATAAACAGGTTCCGGAACTTAAAGAACTCGTTGTGGGTACCCAGCGTCAGGGTGTGCTTGCCGAAAGCGGAAGTCACGTTGTCCGTGATTTCGAGGATGTCCTGGTCCAGGCTGTTGGCGGCCGAGCTACGCTCGGTGCCCAGGGTGTAGCGGTTGCCTTTGTCGTTAATTTCAAAGGTCGGGAACAGGGAACCCGGAGTGGCGCGCTCGTCGCGGATACGGCTGTAGCTGAGGAGCAGCTTGTTGGAAACCCGGTCCAGACGGCTGTTCAGTTCGAGAACCGAGCTGTTGGTCACGTTGCTGAACTGGTAGGCGTTGTTGCCAAAGCGCATCTGGTTCGAGGAACGCGTGATGTTGTCGTCAAACGCCTTTACGAAGTTGTGACGGACCGTGAGCTGGTTGTTGGGGGTGAGGTTGAAGTCCAGGCGGGCGAAGATCTTGTTGCTTTCGGTCCGGCGGTTAATCTCGCTGCCGAAGCTGCCCACATCGTAGTTATAGGTGTTCTTTACGAAGTTGGCAATAGAGTCGAGGGTTTGCACCTGAATGCGCGACGTGGACGAGCCGGGCTCGAAGGCCAGGGGTGTGCTGTTACGGGCAATTTCAGCATTTAGGAAAAAGAAGGCCTTGTCCTTTACGAGGGCACCACCTACCCGGAAGCCGGTCTGGTAGTTGTAGAACTCATCTGCCTTGGTACGGGGCTCGGTTACGCTTTTGCCAACCGAGTTCTGGTTACGGCCGAAACCGTAGATCGAAGCCGATACTTCGTTGGTGCCCGAGCGGGTTACGGCGTTTACGCCGCCACCGGTGAAGTTGCCGAGCGTTACGTCGTAAGGAGCCACTACTACCTGGATTTCCTGGATAGCGTCCAGCGAAATCGGCGTGGTGCCTGCCTGACCACCGGGCGTGCCGCTGCCGGCCAGACCGAATACGTCGTTGTTCACGGCGCCGTCGATGGTGATGTTGTTGTAGCGGTTGTTGGAGCCGCCGATCGAGGAGCTGCCGCCGCCGTTAGCCTGGGGGTTCAGACGCGTGAAGTCGTTCAGCGAACGGCTCAGCGTGGGCAGACGCTGAATCTGCTCCCGGGTGATGGTGGTTTCAGCACCGGTGCGGCCCGCGTTGATCACGCGGTCCTGGGTGCCCTGAACCGTTACGCCAGCCAGTTCGGTGGTGGCTTCGTTGAGGTTCACGTCGAGGCGCAGGTTTTGGCCCAGGGTCAGGAAGATGTTTTCCCGGGTCGTTTCCTTGTAGCCAATAAAGGTGATGCGCACGGTGTAAGGGCCACCTACGCGCATGTTCTGGATGTTATAGCGGCCTTCCGAGTTGGTGGGCGCTACGTACTGAGTGTTCGTGGGGGTGTGCACGGCAATAACCGTTGCCCCGGGGAGACCGGCACCTGCCTTGTCGGTGATAACACCGTTCATGGCTGAGGTGGTGGCTCCCTGGCTCCAGCCCAGCTGCACCGTAAACACGGTCAGCAGGAGTGCCAGCAGGTAGCGTAAGCGTTGCAGGTTCATAGAAAGCGGAAAAGGTGAGAGAAGTGATTTAGTGAGAGAATGAGATGTGCGGCAAAAGTAGCTTGTTCTACAGTTGGGCTGAGTTAACCAATCTTTAACGTTTGCAAAGATAGGGTGCCGGGCAAAAGGTGCAGCAAAAGTAAGACAGGAAATTTACAATCGGGGTCGAACGGCTTTGATGTAGCGGCTCAGGTAATAATCAGATTCCAGACTATTCTCAATCACCCCTAATGAGGTAGAAGAATGAATAAACTGGACTCCTTCAGGACTTGCTTCCGTCACTAAACCTACGTGCGTAATGGTGGTGCTTCCGGGTGAGGCTCCGAAAAATACCAAATCACCCGCCTGTAAGTCCTGTGGCCGCACCGGCTCGCCCCAGGCCGCCTGCTCGTTGGAAGACCGCGGAATCTGCACGTCGATGGCACTAAATGAAACGCAGAGCAGCCCCGAGCAGTCCAGCCCGAGGCGGGTGGTGCCGCCATATTTATAGGGCGTGCCCTGGTAGGAGCGGGCAGCCTCAATCACCGTAGCCAGATCCTCGCTTACCGTGGCCGCGCTGCTGCGGCGGGCAGCGGGCATCCGGGGCGCCGTCTTGGGTTTGGTGGCAGCCACCGGCGTGCGGGACTTTGCCTTGGGCAGGCCGGCAGCCCGCCGCCGGCGCTCCTCGGCTTTCAGACGGGCCATTTCCCGGGCCGAATAGTAGCGGCCGTTCCGCTGGTTTACCTTAGTGCCCCGGCAGCTGGCCAGCTGGAGTACCAGGCCCAGCAGGAGCAGGGGCAGCCAGCGGCGCCACTGAATCGAATACCGTACCTTCGCGTCGTAATCCCACATTAGTACAAAGATAGGCTAAAAGGCCATTTGCCGGCCCCCACTATGGATTTTCAACGCTTGACTCCGGAGCTGATTACGGCTTTCGAGCAGATAGTAGGCTCCGAATACATCCTCACCCCGCAGCTGGCCGAGGCAGATGCCTACGCCAGCTATGGCCGCGACCATACCGAAGACCTGCACTTCGCGCCCGAGGTGGTGCTGCGTCCGGCTAACGCCGAGGAGATAAGCCAGATTGTGCGGCTCTGCCACGAACACCGGTTGCCGATCACCGCCCGGGGAGCCGGTACCGGCCTGAGCGGGGGTGCCCTGCCCATCCACAACGGAGTGGTTTTGTCGACTGACCGGCTCAACCGGATTCTTAAGATTGATGAGCGCAACCTGCAGGCCATCGTGGAGCCGGGCGTCATCAACCAGGTGCTGCAGGACGCGGTGCGGGAAGTAGGCCTGTTCTACCCGCCCGACCCGGCCAGCAAGGGCAGCTGCTTTCTGGGCGGCAACCTCAGCCAGAGCAGCGGTGGCCCGAAAGCGGTAAAGTACGGGACCACCAAAGACTACGTGCTCAACATCCAGGTGGTGCTGCCCACCGGCGAAATCATCTGGACCGGAGCCAACACGCTTAAGAACGCCACCGGCTACAACCTCACCCAGCTGATGATCGGCTCGGAAGGCACGTTGGGCATCATCACCTGCATCGTCTTCCGGCTCTTGCCATTTCCGCAGCAGAATATTCTGATGCTGGTGCCCTTCCGGCAGGAAGAGCAGGCCGCCGAAGCCGTTTCCGAGACGTTCCGGGCCGGCATTGTGCCCTCGGGCATGGAGTTCATGGAGCGCGAAGCCATTGAGTGGTCGGCCCGCTACCTGAATATCGATATCAGCCTGCCCGAGGATATTCGCGCCCACCTGCTCATCGAGCTCGACGGGCAGGACCTCGACCAGCTGTATAAAGAAGCCGAGCAGGTGTATGCCGTGCTGGAGAAGTACGACGTGGGCGACATTCTGCTGGCCGACACCGCCGCGCAAAAGGATGAGCTCTGGAAAATCCGTCGCAACATCGGCAATGCCGTCCGCTACAACTCCGTCTATAAGGAAGAAGACACCGTGGTGCCCCGGGCCGAGCTGCCCACCCTGCTCAAAGGCGTCAAGGAAATAGGGGGGCGCTACGGCTTCAAGAGCGTGTGCTACGGCCATGCCGGCGACGGAAACCTGCACGTAAACATTATCCGCGGCGACCTGACCGACGAGCAGTGGAACGTGGGGCTGCAGGATCCGATTTCCGAGCTGTTCCGGCTGTGCGTGAAGCTAGGCGGCACCATCAGCGGGGAGCACGGCATCGGGCTGGTGCAGAAGCGCTACATCGGCATTGCCCTGCCCGACGTGAACCTGAACCTGATGCGCGGCATCAAGCAGGTGTTCGATCCTCACGGCATCATGAACCCGGGAAAAATCTTTTAAAAGCTGATAGCTATTGGCTGATGGCTGAAAGCTTTTCGATCTGGAGCAAACTAAAAAGGAGCGGAGCAGGACTGAATTAATAGTCCTTTTCCGCTCCTTTTAATTCTGTGCGTTGCTGGTACGCGAAAATCAGGTGTACCCGACCTTTTCGAAGCTATCAGCTAATATCCATCAGCTAACAGCTTAAGGAACCCTACATCTGGTCACCTTTCAGCTTGTCCTGACCGCCGTAGGGGGCTCCGGCCGTCATGTCGCCGCGCAGGCCGGCCTGGGATACGCCCGGCTGGGTGGACGACTGCTGCGAGAGTGTGGTGTTGTCATCGGGCTGTACGTTGGGGCCGGAAGCGGCGTCGGCGCCGCCTACCTGAGAGGCCGTGGCGGGCTGCCCGTTGCCGGTCAGCACGTTGGTTTGCTCTCCTACGGGGCCGGCAATCTGGTTTACTTTCTCGATGTACTGGCGTTTGGCGTCGTCTTCGCTCACGCCCTTGAACTTGCTCCAGGAGTCCCACTGGGCCTGGGACATGCCCGGGTCGCCGCTGGGGTTATCAGGCGAGTCGTCGCCCACCACTTCGCCTTTGGTATCGTGGTCGCCGGCGGTGGCTTGCTTATAGAGGCCGTAAAGCTCGGTCATCTCGGCAGCGGCTTCATTGCCGGGAAGATTATTTACCCGCGTCACCGCGGCTTCGAATTCCTGTTGCAGGTCCATTTGCTGCTGAAGATTCATAGTACAGAAGGCTTAGAGGTGAATCGGTACCAAGTGTACTAGGGGAGCAGGGCTTTGGTTGCCAGACTCGACAGTTACTTTTTCGGGCTGTAAGTCCCGATAGTTTGTACTTTTGCCGGCCAATTATGTGTGGAATAACCGGAGTATTCGCTTTCACTGACGCAGGCCGCGCCTCCCTGGCCAACCTGCATTCTTCCACTGACGCCATCGTCAGCCGGGGACCCGATTCGCAGGGACACTTTGTGTATGACCACTGCGGTCTGGGCTTCCGACGACTGGCCATCCTCGACCTGACGGCCGATGGGAACCAGCCCATGACCGACGAGTCGGGACGCTACACCATCGTTTTCAACGGGGAGATCTTCAACTTCAAGGAGCTGCGGCAGCGTCTGATTAAAAAGGGCCACCGCTTCCACTCCCAGACCGATACCGAGGTAATTCTGCACCTCTACATCGCCGAGGGACGGGGCTTTCTGAAGAAGCTGAACGGCTTTTTCGGCCTGGCTATCTACGACAAGGAAGAGGACTCTCTGTTCATTGCCCGCGACCGGATGGGGGAGAAGCCCCTGCTCGTGTACCGTGACGAGGACAAGCTGTTCTTCGCCTCGGAGATGAAGTCGCTGCTGGCTTTGGGCGTGCCCCGCAAGCTCGACTACGCAGCCCTGAGTCACTACCTGCAGCTCAACTACATTCCCGGCCCGGCTACCATCTTCAAGGGCGTCAAGAAGCTGCTACCCGGCCACTACCTCTATGTGAAGGGCGGCAAGGTGGTTCGCAAGCGCTGGTACAAGATTCCGTACGACCCCAAGAAGACCGCCAAAAACAAGCTCACCTACGAGGAGCAGCAGAAAAAGCTGGTCGAGCTGCTCGACGACGCCACTGCCCGCCGCCTCGTGGCCGACGTGCCCCTGGGCGCTTTCCTCAGCGGGGGTATCGACTCCTCCGTTATCGTGGCCCTGGCCTCGCGCCACACCGACCACCTGAACACGTTCAGCATCGGCTACCGCGACGAGCCCTTCTTTGACGAAACGAAGTATGCCAAGCTGGTAGCCGAGCGCTACAAAACCAACCACACGGTTTTCTCGCTCACCAACCAGGACCTCTACGACCACATCTTCGACGTGCTCGACTACATCGACGAGCCGTTTGCGGACTCCTCGGCCCTGGCCGTGTACATCCTGAGCAAGCGCACCCGTGAGAAAGTAACCGTGGCCCTCTCCGGCGACGGCGCCGACGAGATGTTTGCCGGCTACAACAAGCACATGGGCGAGTTCCAGGTGCGGCGCGGGGGCTTCAAGGCCGAGGCCGTAACGGGCCTGAACCTGCTCTGGGACGTGCTGCCCAAGTCGCGCAACTCGTTTATCGGTAACAAGGTCCGGCAGTTTCAGCGCTTCTCCCGTGGTATGCTCAGCGGCCCCAAGGACCGGTACTGGGACTGGGCCTCGTTTGTAAGCGAGAAGGATGCCCGTCGCCTGCTCAGCGCCGACTCCCGCCGCAAAATCGGCAAGAAGGCCGCCGAGAAGCGCCGCAAGGACGTACTGGCCAACCTGCACGCCGACGGCGACCTGAACGAGGTGCTGCTGACGGACATGAACCTGGTACTGCCCTACGACATGCTCACCAAGGTGGACCTGATGAGCATGGCCAACTCCCTGGAGGTGCGCCCCCCGTTCCTGGACCCCAACGTGGTCAACTTTGCTTTTTCAATTCCCGTCGAAAGCAAGATTGACGCGAATATGAAAAAGAAGATTGTGCAGGACGCGTTCCGGCCGATGCTGCCCGAGGAGCTGTACAAGCGCCCCAAGCACGGCTTCGAGGTACCCCTGCTGAAGTGGTTCCGCAACGAGCTGCGCCCGCTTATCACCGACGACCTGCTGTCCGATGGCTTTATCGAAGCCCAGGGCATTTTTGACGTCGAGGCTATCCGGGCCCTGAAAACCCAGCTGTTTTCCAACAACCCCGGCGACATCCACGCGCGTATCTGGGCTCTCATCGTCTTCCAGCATTGGTGGAAGAAATGGATGATGAGTTAACTTTGTCTCGAAAAAATTAAATAAGTAGCTTCCTTTTACGATTTCACGCCATATGAAAATTGCAGTTGTAGGCACCGGTTATGTAGGACTGGTAACCGGCACGTGTTTCGCCGAAGTCGGTATTGATGTTACGTGCATCGACATCGACCAGAAAAAGATTGACAACCTGAACAAGGGTATCCTGCCCATCTACGAGCCGGGCCTCGAAGAAATGGTGTCGCGCAACGTGGAGAAAGGCCGCCTGCACTTCTCGACCAATCTGGCAGAAGGCATCAAGGGCGCCGACGTGGCGTTCATCGCCGTGGGCACCCCTCCCGGTGAGGACGGCTCCGCCGACCTGAAGTACGTGCTGGCCGTGGCCCGCGGCATCGGTGAGAACATGAACAACTACGGGGTTATCGTAACCAAGAGCACGGTGCCCGTGGGTACCGCTGCCAAGGTGCACGCCGAAATCGTGCAGGCCCTGGCCAAGCGCGGCGAGAACATCGACTTCGACGTAGCGTCCAACCCGGAGTTCCTCAAGGAAGGCGCCGCCATCGACGACTTCCTGAAGCCCGACCGCATCGTGGTAGGTGTTGCTTCGGAGCGCGCCGAGGAGGTGATGCGTCGCCTCTACAAGCCCTTCCTCGTGAACGGGCACCCGATCATCTTCATGGACATTCCGTCCGCCGAGATGACGAAGTACGCCGCCAACTCGATGCTGGCAACCAAGATTTCGTTTATGAACGACATCGCCAACCTGTGCGAAATCATGGGCGCTGACGTCAACATGGTACGCCTGGGCATCGGCTCCGACGCCCGCATCGGCAACAAGTTCATCTACCCCGGCATCGGCTACGGTGGCTCCTGCTTCCCCAAGGACGTGAAGGCCCTGATCAAAACCGCTTCCGAGAACGGCTACGACATGCAGGTGCTGCAGGCCGTGGAAAGCGTGAACGACAAGCAGAAGTCGGTGCTGTTCAACAAAGTGAAAAAGCACTTCGGCGGCAACCTCAAGGGCAAAAAGATTGCCATGTGGGGCCTGTCCTTCAAGCCCAAGACCGACGACATGCGCGAAGCCCCTTCCCTGGTGCTGATCGACAAGCTGATCGACGCTGGCTGCACCGTGACGGGCTACGACCCGGTGGCTATGCGCGAAGCCGAGCACATGATCGGTAACAAAATCGCCTACGCCAAAGACCAGTTCGAGGCCCTGATCGATGCCGACGCCCTGCTCATCGTGACGGAGTGGCCCGAGTTCCGCTCGCCCAACTTCGACGTGATTGCCCGCCTGATGAAGGACCGCGTGATCTTCGACGGTCGTAACATCTACGAAGCCCAGGAACTGAAGGAAGCCGGTTTTGCGTACCACTGCATCGGCATCCGCACCGACCACCACGAGCCGGCTTAAGTAAGCCACAAGCTGCCAGCCCCAAGCGGCAAGCTTTTTCGTTCACCCTAAAACGCTTGCAGCTTGTCGCTTAAAGCTTGCAGCTAATAAGAATATGTCTGATAAAAAACGCGTCCTGATTACCGGCGGAGCCGGTTTCCTGGGATCCCACCTCTGCGACCGGTTCCTGGCCGAAGGCTTCCATGTCATTGCCATGGACAACCTCATCACCGGTGACCTGTCGAACATCGAGCACCTGTTCGGGAAAGAGGACTTCGAGTTCCACCACGCTGACGTGTCGAAGTTCGTGTTTGTGCCCGGCAAGCTGGACTACATCCTGCACTTCGCCTCGCCCGCCTCGCCCATCGACTATCTCAAGATTCCGATTCAGACGCTGAAGGTTGGCTCACTCGGTACCCACAACCTGCTGGGCCTGGCCCGGGTGAAAGGTGCCCGCATGTTGATTGCCAGCACCTCGGAGGTGTACGGCGACCCGGAGATTCATCCCCAGGTAGAAGAGTACTTCGGCAACGTGAACCCCGTCGGCCCCCGCGGCTGCTACGACGAGGCCAAGCGTTTCCAGGAGGCTATTACCATGGCCTATCACAACCACCACGGGCTGGAAACGCGCATCGTGCGCATCTTCAACACCTACGGTCCGCGGATGCGCCTCAACGACGGCCGCGTATTGCCGGCATTCCTGAGCCAGGCCCTGCGCGGAGAGAACCTGACAGTGTTCGGCGACGGTTCGCAGACCCGCTCGTTCTGCTACGTCGACGACCTGATTGAGGGCATCTACCGCCTGCTGATGAGCGACTACGCGCTGCCGGTGAACATTGGCAACCCCGACGAAATCACCATCAAGGAGTTCGGTGAGGAAATTGCCCGCCTGATGAACGTAGAGTTCAAGCCCACCTACCAGGAGCTGCCCCAGAACGACCCGATGAAGCGCAAGCCGGACATCACCAAGGCCAAGGAAATCCTGGGCTGGGAGCCCAAGGTAAACCGCGCCGAAGGCCTGCGTCGCACGCTGGAGTACTTCAAGGAACACGTGCAGGGTGTGTCGGCCGGACAGGTCGACAACACGCCCCGCAACTTCTAGCTGGTGCACCATAAAAAAGCCGGTCACTCCGCGTGACCGGCTTTTTTGTGTTTATTTGAAGGTGAACACGGGCAGTAAATGGGAGTGCATGCAGAAACCTTACTTGATAGATTTTCCCAGAATCGGGGCTTCTGATATTGGCTATATCTCGGTGTCAGAATCGGCCCGGGCGGTGCCGTTCGAGATTGAGCGGGTTTTCTGGACCTACTACACGCCCGAGAGCATCGTGCGCGGCCGGCACGCGCACCACGCCACCGCCCAGGTGTTGGTGGCCGTATCGGGCCGGATTCTGGTTACCACCGAGATGCCCGACGGGGAAATCATGGTTTTTGTGCTGGAGTCGCCAAGCCAGGGCGTGTACATTCCGCCCCACGTGTGGCATACCATGCAATACTCGCACACGGCCGTGCAGCTGGCCTTTGCCTCCACGCTGTATGATGAGGCCGACTACATCCGGCAGTATGATGATTTCCGGCAGCAATGGCCCCCGCTGAACAGCTAGCTGCCCGCCGGGAGGCCCTGCTCGGCGTCGTGCCCTACGCGGCGCTGCGCCGGTTAAACGAGCAGCAGCTCTTTGAGCTGTTCGTCGCCGAGCGCGTCCGGGCTTATGGCCGGCGCCCAACCGAGCAGATCTGGGAAACGTCGGCAGCCGGCAGCCCCGTACGGTTTTACTACGAGCAGCTGACCTGGGACTCGGCATTTTTTCAGCAGCCCATGGTCCGGCTCCACACGGTTCTGTTTACGCCGGGCGGGTCCGTAGAATTGCTGGCCACCGCGCTGCGGGAGTTCACCCAGCTCCTGGCCCGTAACGAAATCCGGCACTGCTACTGCGAGGTAGCCGCGGCCGACACCGAGTTGCTGGTGGCCGGCGGGCGGGCAGGGTGGAGCACGGTGGAAACCCGTTTGCATTACCTGTACAACAGCCCGGAGCTGCCGGCCGGACCGGAGTCGGCCGTGCGCGCGGCCTCGGAGCCTGAAGCCGAGCAGCTGCGCCGGATAGCCGCCGCGAATACGAATCCGCACGACCGTTTTCATGCCGACCCGTTCTTTGGACCTGACCGGGCCGATGCGTTTCTGGGGGAATATGCCGCCGCCGCCGCCCGGGGCTACTGCGACGCCGTACTGGTGCCGGCCCGGGAGCCCGTCGACAGTTTTCTGGCCATCAGCTACCTCGCGGCCGATGCCGCCCTGCTCGGCACGAAGCTCGGCCGGGTAGTGCTGACGGCCGTTGGCCCCCAAAACCGGGGCTGGCACCGCCGCCTGCTGACGGAAACCGTGCGGCACTGCTACGGGCGCGGTGCGGAGGCTGTGCTGATGAGCACCCAGGCGGCAAATCAGGCGGTGATCCACAATGCCCAGCAGGTCGGCTTTCGGTTGGGCGGCGTCACTCACCTGCTGAGCTGCCAGCCCGGGTAAGAAAAAGCGGATTTTAAATCCAGAACTCAACTGCACTGCCAATCGGCAGGGCAGGGTTATATTTGCCACGCTCCTTCGCCGGCTCACTCCCGCTCATGCCCAAGCTCTCCATTATTATTCCTTGCTATTTCAACGAGGAAAATATTCCGGTTACGGCTAAGGCATTGATTGCCAACGAGGCGCTGTTTCCGGCGGATGTCTCGTTTGAGTACGTGCTGGTCGATGATGGCTCGGGCGACAACACGCTCGGGGCGCTGCAGGCTTTCCGGGCGCAGTATCCCGACCGGGTGCGCATCGTGGAGCTGGCGGCCAACGTGGGCTCCTACAACGCCATCGTGGCGGGTATGGAGTATGCCACCGGGGACTGTAACGTTGTGATTACGGCCGACATGCAGGACCCGCCGGAGCTGATGGTAAAGATGTTTGAGCACTGGCGGCAGGGCTTCCGCCTCGTTATCGGTAACCGGCAGGACCGGGAGGAAAAGGGCTTCAGCCGGGTGCTTGCCACGCTGTTTCACCGCCTGATGCGGCGGTTTGCCCTGCCCAACATTCCCGTCGGGGGCTTCGACTACGTCATGTTTGATGAGCGGATCCGCCGCGAGGTCGTCGCCATGCAGGAGCGCAACAGTAACGTATTCTACCTGATGACCTGGCTGGGCTACCCCTACGTCAACATTCCCTACGTACGGGCCAAGCGTAGCATCGGCCGCTCCCGCTGGACCTTGCCTAAAAAGCTAAAGCTCTTCGCCGACTCCTTTGTCTCTTTCTCTTTTTTCCCAATCCGGGCCATTTCCGTCACCGGTATCCTGCTCGGCATCGTGGCTTTGGGCTACGGCCTGTATCTGACGGCCCTGAAGCTGTTCGGGGCCCAGGAGCCGGCCGGCTGGACGATGCTGATGGTGGTGCTGCTGTTCGTTTCGGCGTTCCAGATGGTGGCCCTCGGAGTACTGGGCGAATACGTGTGGCGCGGCCTTGATGCGGCCCGCAAGCGCCCCATGTACGTGGTGCAGCAGGTGTATGAGTAATAGAGTCCGCTTACGTTGGTGGAACAAGGTTTCAACGCGCAGATTACTGCTGGTCATTCTTTTCGGGGGAGGGCTGTTACGCTTTTTGTTCTGGCAGTTCGGCGCGACCTACTTCTATGGGCAGGGCTCGATCTATACCAATGGTGACTCCCATTCCTATGTTCAGAGCTTTCTGAACCTGTGGTATCACGGCCGCTACAGCTTTGATCTGCTCGAGCCGATGGCTTCCTTCGGCCGCACGCCAGGGTATCCGTTTTTCGTGGGCCTGCACTTTCTGGTGTTCGGGCCGAACTACTTTCAGCCGGCGGTAGCAGTGTCCCAGATTCTGCTTGATACGGCTTCTATCGGGCTGTGCTTTCTGATCGGCCGGCAGCTGTTTCCCCAACTCCGCGGTGCTGCCCTGCTGGCGGCTTTGCTGTACGCGTGCTACCCGTTTGCCATTGTCTGGGTTACCATTCTGGGCACCGAAACGCTTGGCATCTTTGTCGTGCTGCTCTGGGCAAACCAGCTGCTGATAACGCGACGAAACCCCCGGGTCCTGCACTTTCTCGGGCTGGGCCTGATTGCGGCCCTGGCGCTGCTGGTGCGGGCCTACCTGGGAATTCTGCTGCCTATTTCCCTGCTGTTCATCTTCCTTGTGCCAGTGGAAGCTGCCCAGCTCCGGTTCAGGCGCATGTTGCTGGTAGGCGCCGGCTTCTTGGCGCTTTATAGCTGGTGGCCGGTGCGCAATCTGGTCTTTCACCAGCAGCTGATCCTCATAAAGCCCGCCACGGCCGGGTACCCAGATATGAAGGACGACATGGTTGGCTTTCTGGACTGGGTGCACCTGTGGAGCAACGACAATACCTACTGGTTGCATGAGCTCATGGAGGTACAGCAGGCCGACCGGTTCCCGGCTCACGTTATTTCCACTCCGGCCGACCGGCAGCTGCTCCGCACCATCATTCAGCAGGCCAACACCTGCGGGTCCAGCTTCTACGTGCGCCGCCACCTGCGCAACGATTTGCAAACCACCAACTGCAACGCCGCCCTGAAAGCCGGCTTTGATACGCTGGCCGCCCGGTACCGGCACCGCCACCCCTGGCGCGCAGCCCTGGAAGTTCCCCTGCAGAACGTCGGCAAGTCGCTGTTCAAGCACCAGCTCAAGCGCGAAGCCGAGCTGGGCTTCGCCGACCGGCTGACACTGGCCTTATTCGGTATGCGCAGTCTGCTGCTGGCCTTTGCCGCTGTGGGGGCCTGGCAGCAGCGCCACAACCGGCGGATGTGGCCCCTGCTGCTTTTCGGCATCTTTCAGTACGTATACATCTGCTTTTTCTTCCGCAGCCTGGAGATGCGCTACCTCCTGCAGGCCGACGCTCTGTCGCTGATTGTAACGGCCGCCGGCATCTGCGGCCTGTTCCAGACAGTATTTTCACGCTCCGCACCCGGGGCCGACGCACCGGCCGCTTCCGCCTGATTATCTTTTCCTTGCCGGCATGACGATTCCCTTTCTGTCCTTCGCGCCCCAGCACCAGCCCATCCGGGAGGAAGTACTGGCCGCTATCAGCCGGGTATATGACTCGCAGTGGTATGTGCTCGGGCAGGAGGTTGCCGCCTTCGAAGCCGCCTACGCCGGCTTTAACGGGGTAGGACACTGCGTAGGCGTTGCCAACGGCCTCGACGCCCTGCACCTGGCCCTGGTTGCCCTCGGCATCGGGCCCGGCGACGAGGTCATCGTGCCTTCCAACACCTACATTGCTACCTGGCTGGCCGTTTCCTACGTAGGAGCCACCCCGGTTCCGGTGGAGCCCGACCCGGCTACTTTCAACCTGGATCCGGACCGGCTCGAAGCGGCTATTACACCCCGCACCCGGGCTATCATGCCGGTCCACCTCTACGGGCAGGCCTGCCAGATGAGCCGCATCCTGGAAATAGCGCGGCGCAGTAACCTTTTCGTGGTGGAAGACAATGCCCAGGCCCAGGGCGCCGCCGAGCACGGCCGGCTTACCGGCAGCTTCGGTCAGGTAAATGCCACCAGCTTCTATCCCGGCAAGAACCTCGGCGCCCTCGGCGACGCGGGGGCGCTGACCACCGACGACGCCGAACTGGCCACGCGCCTGCGGACCCTGCGCAACTACGGCTCCCAGAAAAAGTATTTCAACGAGGTAGTCGGGTACAACTCCCGGCTCGATGAGCTCCAGGCGGCCGTGCTCGGGGTGAAGCTGCCCTACCTGACCCGCTGGACCCAGGAGCGGCAGCAAGTGGCTGCGCTGTATCAGCAGCAGCTGGCCGGCCTGGGCGACCTGATACTGCCGGCTACGGCCCCGGGCTGCACCCACGTTTATCACCTCTACGTAGTCCGGACCGCGCGCCGCGATGCCCTGCAGGCTCACCTGGCGGCTGCCGGTATCGGGTCTTTGATTCACTACCCCATTCCGCCGCACCGGCAGCAGGCCTACGCCAGCCTGGGGTACCTGCCCGGCGCCTTCCCCATTGCCGAGGAGCTGGCGGCTACCTGCCTGAGTCTGCCCCTCTGGCCCGGGCTGACGGAGGAGCAGGTGGCATTTGTGGCAACCGGAATAAAGGCGTTTTTTATGCGGCAGCCCTAGCCCGATGCCGGCCCCGGCGCTGCTTGCCGAACCTTTCCCGGCAAGCCTGGCGGACAACAAAATCTTGCCTTCCTTGCTGTCGCACCCCGGTCAGACAGTTAGCCGCCGTGGAAAAACACTAACTTTGCTTGGCTCTATGCTCTGATCTAAAGGCAGGCATTTCATTTTAATACGTTCATTTTCTAATATTTCGCAGTGAAAGTAGTCATACTCGCAGGGGGACTCGGGACCCGGCTTTCCGAGGAAACCGTCCTGAAGCCTAAACCGATGGTGGAAATCGGAGATATGCCCATCCTGTGGCACATCATGAAGATTTACTCTTCCCATGGATTTAATGATTTTGTCATCTGCCTCGGGTACAAGAGCTATGTCATCAAGGAGTATTTCGCCAACTACTACCTGCATAAGTCTGACGTTACCATTAACCTGAAGGAGAATTCCCTGCAGGTGCACGACAGCTTTGCCGAGCCCTGGAACATCACCCTGGTGGACACGGGCCTGGAAACCATGACCGGGGGGCGCATCAAGCGGGTGCGTCAGCACATCGGTGACGAGACCTTCCTGCTGACCTACGGCGACGGAGTGTCCGACGTGAATATTGCCGAGTCCGTAGCCTTCCATAAGGCCCACGGCCGCCTGTGCACCGTTACGGCCGTGCAGCCCAGCGGCCGTTTCGGCGCCCTGAACCTGACCGAGCAAGACGAAGTCACCTCCTTCGCTGAGAAGCCCAAAGGCGATGGCGCATGGATCAACGGCGGCTTCTTCGTGTGCGAGCCCAGCGTTATCGACTTTATCGAGGACGATACCACCATCTGGGAGCGGGAGCCGATGGAGCGCATTGCCCGGGCCGGACAGATGCAGGCCTATAAGCACGATGGCTTCTGGAAGCCGATGGACACCCTGCGCGACAAAACCGAGCTGGACAACAGCTGGAATTCCCGTCAGGCCCCCTGGAAAACCTGGTAACCCCGCCCTCTGCCATGACTGAAGACCTGAAGACCACGTACGCGGGCAAAAAGGTGCTGCTCACCGGCCACACCGGCTTTAAGGGCGCCTGGATGCTGTACTGGCTGCACCTGCTCGGTGCCGAAGTTAAAGGCTACGCCCTGGCCCCCGAGGGCCCGGTAAGTCTCTACGATCTGCTGCAGGGTGATACGCTCTGCGACTCTGTTATTGCGGACCTGCGCGACCGTGACCAGCTGGCCAAGGCGGTACTGGACTTCCAGCCCGACTTCATCTTTCACCTGGCCGCCCAGCCCCTGGTCCGCCTGTCCTACGACATCCCGGCCGATACCTTCGAGGTCAACGCCATCGGCACGGCCTTCCTTCTCGACGCGGTACGCCGGCTCGACAAGCCCTGCACCGTGGTGCTCATCACCACCGACAAGGTATATGAGAACAAGGAGTGGGTGTATCCTTACCGCGAAAGTGACCGGCTGGGCGGCTACGACCCCTATAGCGCCAGCAAAGCCTGCGCCGAGCTGGTCATCAACTCCTACACCCAGTCCTTTTTTAACCCGGCCAGCTACGGCCAGCACCGGAAAGGAATTGCCGTGGGCCGGGCAGGCAACGTAATCGGCGGCGGCGACTGGGCCAAGGACCGGATTGTGCCCGACATCGTGCGGGCCCTGCAGGCCAACCAGCCCGTGCAGGTGCGCAACCCCCAGGCCGTGCGGCCCTGGCAGCACGTACTGGAGCCCATCGGCGGTTATCTGCTGCTGGGTGCCAAACTGGCGGCGGACCCCATCCGCTACGCCGGGGCGTGGAACTTCGGGCCTCACCTGCAGGATGCCCTGCCGGTAGCCAGCCTGGTAGGCATCGGCCTCAGTGCCTGGGGTGGGGGCGAGTACGAAACCCCGACCCTGACCAACCAGCCACATGAAGCCGGTCTGCTCAAGCTGGACATCAGCAAAGCCCTGAATGAGCTGCACTGGCGGCCGAAGTACAGCGCCCAGGAATCAATCCACAAAACCATCAACTGGTACAAGGCCCTCAATGACGGTCAGCGTGCGGACGCGCTTGTCCGGGCCGACATTGAAGCATTCGTGGCGGCATCATGAGCCAGGGCCGAGTTCTGCTGACCGGCGCCACCGGCTTTATCGGCTCCCACATTGCCGAGGCGTTGTTGCAGGCCGGCCACGAGGTTCTGGCACTGCACCGCACCTCATCAGACCGGTGGCGGCTGGCCGGGGTGGCAGGCCCACTCACCTGGATCAACAGCGACGACGCGAACTGGGAGCAGGTCGTCGTGTCGCTCCGGCCTGAATTTCTGGTTCACTCAGCCTGGCTGGGCGTGAGTGCCAGCCAGCGCGACGACTG
The DNA here is from genome assembly GCF_020685205.1 of Hymenobacter translucens. Taxonomy (GTDB): domain Bacteria; phylum Bacteroidota; class Bacteroidia; order Cytophagales; family Hymenobacteraceae; genus Hymenobacter; species Hymenobacter translucens. The sequence goes on along the minus strand of NZ_JAJERB010000007.1, from coordinate 131,204 downwards.
GGAAAGTCAGCTAACCAACCTGAGCTTTACTCTGCAGCTGCTCAAGCTGGTAGCGCAGGGACCAATCAGGCGGGTGGTGGCACTGGGCTCGCAGGCCGAGTACGGGCTGTTTCACGGGCGGGTCGATGAGGCCTCCGAGACCAGCCCGACCTCGGCGTATGGGGCCGTGAAGCTGGCCACGCTCGAAGTGCTGAAAGCTTTTTGTCAGGGAGCAGGCATGGAATGGTGCTGGCTACGCGTATTTTCGGTTTTCGGACCCCGGGAAGACAAGCATTGGTTTGTTTCCTTCGTTGTCGACAACCTGCTGGCCAACCAGCCCACCAACCTGACGGCCTGCGAGCAGCAATATGATTACATGTTTGTGCGGGACCTGGCCCGGGCTGTTACTCAAGTAGTAGGGGCCGAACCAGGGACTAGTGGAGTCTATAACGTGTCGTCGAACACGGCAACCAGCTTAAAGACCATTGTCAGTGCCATTCAGGAGCTGACCAGTTCCCGGTCGGTCATAAACTATGGTGCTGTTCCCTACCGGCCGGGGCAGGTAATGCACATGGAGGGGAACTCTAACCGGTTCCGGCAGGTCTTCGGGGAGATTCAGTCCACGCCGCTCCCGGAAGCGCTGGCGGAAGTCATCAACTTTGTCAGATTAAACAAGTAAACACGCTTTTGATTATGAAATCATCCGACTACATAGCCAGGTTTCTCGAAGCCCAGGGGGTGAAAACCGTCTTTGAAATGGCGGGAGGAATGATTACGCACATGCTGGACTCCCTGCATCAGCTGACGCCCATCGATATCGTGAGCATGCACCATGAACAGTCGGCGTCGTTCGCGGCCGATGCCTACGGCCGGGTTACGGGCGTGCCGGGGGTAGCAATGGCTACTTCAGGCCCTGGCGCGACCAACCTGCTCACCGGTATTGCCAGCTGCTACTTCGACTCGTCGCCGGCCGTTTTCATCACCGGTCAGGTAAATATTCACGAGCAGAAGGGTGACCGGAACATCCGCCAGCTGGGTTTCCAGGAAACCGATATCATTTCGATGGCCCGGCCCGTTACCAAGGCCTGCTATGCCGTTACGGATGCCCACGAGCTGCCCGCTATTTTAGAGGATGCGTTTCGCATTGCCCTGAGCGGCCGCCCCGGTCCGGTGTTGATTGACATTCCGATGAACCTGCAGCGGGTCGACATTACCCCCACGCTGCCGATTCCGTTCGTGACCCGGGAGCGGGTTGCCCATCAGCTTACCCCCGGCGTATTTGATGAGCTGGTTGCCGAGGTGGCTGCCGCCCGCAAGCCCCTGATTTTGGTGGGCCGCGGAGTGCGCTCGTCGTTTATGACCGAGGAGTTCCGCCGGTTTGTGGAACTGACCCAGATTCCGGTGGTGACCACGCTGCTGGCCGTCGACGCTATTCCCCACGACCACCCGCTGCGGGTGGGCTATATCGGCAGCTACGGCAACCGGTGGGCTAACATGGCCCTGGGCCACGCCGACCTGCTGATCGTGCTGGGCAGCCGCCTCGACATCCGCCAGACCGGTGCCGATACCGACTATTTCAAAGGCACCCGCCCCATTTACCACGTCGACTGCGAAGTGGGCGAAATCAACAACCGGGTGCTGGGCTGCCGCGAAGTCGTGGCCGATCTGGAGGACTTCTTCACCCTGGCCCACAGCTATTATACCCCCGAGCTGTTCCAGCCCAAGCAGGAGTGGCTGGAGGAGCTGGCCGCTTCGAAAGTGCAGTGGCGCGATACCAACGAGCTGCCCGACATTACCGGCATCAATCCCAATGTCTTCATGCACGCCCTGTCCAAGCCGCGGCTGGGCTCCGGCTACGTGGCTGATGTGGGCAACCACCAGATGTGGGCTGCGCAAAGCCTGGAGCTGGGCGCCGACCAGCTGTACATGACGTCCGGCGGACTGGGCAGCATGGGTTTTGCTTTGCCCGCAGCCCTGGGCATGTGCTTTGCCACGGGCCGCAAGCCGGTCGTGGTTATTGCCGGCGACGGCGGCTTTCAGATGAACATCCAGGAGCTGCAGTGCATCGTGCACAACAAGCTGCCCGTCAAGCTGGTAGTGCTGAACAACAACTGCCTGGGCATGATCCGGCAGTTTCAGGACAGCTACTTCGAGGGCCGCTACCAATCGACGTACTGGGGCTACAGCGCGCCAGACTTCACCAAGATTGCGGAAGCGTATGGCATCAAGACCCTGACCATTGCGTCGCCCGATGACGTGGAGCAGGGTGCCGACTGGCTGTGGGCCGACCCCAACGAGCCGGCCCTGCTTCAGGTAATGATTGACACGCATACCAACTGCTACCCCAAGCTGGCCTTTGGTCGCCCCATCACCGAGATGGAGCCTTTCGCCAAGCCACTGGAAATGGAAGGCACCTGATTCAATTTAAACCTGTCGTTCCGCTTCCGCTAAAACCCTGTTACCTTTGGGCAAATAACGCCCCTACGCTCCATGCAAAAACTGGATCAGAAGTATAAGAATTTTGATGAGGCTCTGGAGGGCCAGCTACAGCAGGCAATTCTGCCCAACGTCACCAAGACCATCATCCCCGGTCAGGATTATATCCCGGTTACCGGCAAGGTGCTTGATGCGGAGGATCTGCTGTATGGCGTAGACGCCACCATGGATGGGTGGCTGACCACCGGGCGCTTCGGTCCTAAGTTTGAGCAGAAGCTGGCCAAGTGGTTTGGCTGCAAGTCGTCCATCGTCGTGAACTCCGGTTCCTCGGCCAACCTGGTCGCCTTTTATACCCTGACCTCGCCCAAGCTGGGGGACCGCGCCATTAAGCCCGGCGACGAAGTGATTACCGTAGCCGCCGGCTTCCCGACCACGGTGAATCCGATGATTCAGTTTGGTTGCGTACCGGTGTTCATCGACGTAGAAATTCCAACCTACAACATCAAGGCCGAGCTGCTGGAGCAGGCCATCACGCCCAAGACCAAGGCCATCATGATGGCCCACACCCTGGGTAACCCCTTCAACCTGGAAGAGGTGATGCGCGTGGCCAAGAAGTATAACCTGTGGGTGATTGAGGACGACTGCGACTCCCTGGGCGCTACGTTCCAAGGCAAAAAGACCGGCACCTTCGGCGACCTGGCCACGCTCTCGTTTTACCCTGCTCACCACATCACGATGGGAGAGGGCGGCGCGGTGCTGATCAACAACATCCGCCTGAAGATGATTGCGGAAAGCTTCCGCGACTGGGGCCGGGACTGCTACTGCGAGCCGGGCAAGGACAACACCTGCAACAAGCGTTTCTGCTGGCAGCTGGGTGAGCTGCCCTACGGCTACGACCACAAGTACACCTACTCGCACATCGGCTTCAACCTGAAGGTGACGGATATGCAGGCCGCCATTGGCCTGAGCCAGCTCAACAAAGCCGATTTCTTCGTGCAGCGCCGGCGGGAAAACCACGCCATGCTGTACCAGAAGATGAAGCAGTTCGAGGACCACTTCATTCTGCCCGAAGCCACGCCCGGCTCGGAGCCCAGCTGGTTTGGCTTCCTGATTACCCTGCGCGACAACAGCCCCCTGGACCGCGCCGAGCTGGTGGAATACCTGGAGAACCACAAAATCGGTACCCGCCTGTTGTTTGCCGGTAACCTGTTGCGCCAGCCGGCGTACGCCGGCATCGAGCACCGGGTAGTCGGTGACCTGACCAATACCGACATCATCATGAACCGGGCCTTCTGGCTGGGCGTGTGGCCGGGCCTGCAGGAAGAGCACTACGACTATATTGCGCAGACGGTGGCTGGCTTTATTGCCAGCAAAGCCTAGTCTTTGTCAGCCGGGCAGCTTTTACAGCAGTTGCCTATCCCCAAGGTGAAGAAAGGTCCGCTAGCTATGGTAGCTAGCGGACCTTTGCTCGCCATACCAGTATGTTTATGGAAGATCTGATACTCACTATTGCCATTCCTACGTATAACCGGGCTGATCTGCTGGGCAAGGCGCTGGCGGCGGTGCACGCACAGATTGGTAACGTTGCGGACCGCGTGGAAGTGGTGATATCAAATAATGCTTCCACCGACCATACCAAGCAGATCATTGATCAGTACGGAACTCTGTTCCGCCACTTCCGCTACTTTGAGCACCCCACCAACACGGGCCCGGATGCCAACATCGCCCAGGCCTTCCGGCTGGCGAAGGGGCGCTACGCCTGGGTGTTGTCTGACGACGATATTCTGCTGCCCAATACCCTCGAAAACATTGTGCGGGTGCTGGAGCGCCAGGAAATCGGCCTGATGTTCCTGACGCCGATCTGGTACAACCATCACATTGAGGATGCCCGGCCCAACAATGAGCCGTTTGCCTACCAGGTCTACGACAACCCGACCGCGTACCTGGAGCAGGTGGGCTACTGGATTACGTTTATCAGCGGCATCATCACCAACAAGTCGCTGGTGCAGGACCTCGACGTTCTGTATAAGTTTCAAAATACCAACCTGATTCAGATCGGCTGGACGCTGCCGGCCATCTTTCGGGGCAAGCCGAATGTAAAGGTGTCCAGCGACGTTATCCTGGGACGCGCGGAGGCTTCGGTAAACTACAAGTTCTTTAAGGTTCACAGCACCAACTTCAACCTGGTCATGAACGGGCTGGTAGCGGCCGGCCACGTTCCGGTGCAAGCCCGCGACATCGTAAACCGCAAGCTGATCACGGAGCTGTTTCCCCAGTACATTGCGCCGGGCAAGCAGTTTATCAACGGCGAAAACCCCTACCTCATTCTGCTGGAGGCGTACTGGCGGTACCCGGCCTTCTGGCTTACGCTCGTACCCATCTTCTTCAAGCGCCTGTACGTGCCGGCCCTGACCCGAATCAAGAGCGGGGGCAAGGCGCTTATGCTAAAGCTGTTCGGAAAGGTGTCGGGCAGCCACGCCTACAGTCAGGCCGAGCTCACCAAGGGCAACCTGCGGCATGTGGGTATCGGGACCTACCTGCCTTCGAAGAGTTTTCTGCAGAACCCGCAGTGCATCACCCTGGGCCGCCGCTTCCATTCCCTGGATGGGCTGGTGGTTAACGCCCTTACCCAGCACAACGCGCAAAGCTTCACGCCTTCCGTGGTGATTGGCGACGACGTAAGCTTTGGCGCGAACTGTCATATTGCCTGCATCAACCAGGTCACGATTGGTAACGGGGTAGTCCTGGGTGGCTCGGTTTACATCACCGACCATGACCGGGACGAAAGCCCGGAGGCCCTGCAGCAGCCGCCGGCCCACCGCCGGCTGCTCAGCCGTGGTCCGGTTGTTCTGCACGACAACGTGCTGGTAGAGCACGGAGCGTGCATTCTGCCAGGAGTCACCGTAGGCAGAAATGCCATTATTCGGGCTAATTCGGTGGTCAGAGAAGATGTAGCGCCCTTTGCCATAGTAGGAGCGGAAGCGGCCCGGGAGGGTACCCGCCAGCTGCATTCCTAACGCAGCACCTGCCTGCTTGTGCTGTGCCGAGCTGGTGGAATACCTGGACAGCCACAAAATCGGTACCCGCCTGCTGTTTGCCGGCAACCTGTTGCGCCAGCCGGCGTACGCGGGCATCGAATACCCGGTGGTGGGTGACCTGACCAGTAGCATTATAAACCGGGCGTTCTGGCGGGGCGTCTGGCTTGGTCTGCACGAAGCAATGGCTATTCAACAAGCATAATTTCTGGGTTGATGCAATCGAGAAAGTAACTGATCTGTCAAGTTGTAGGATCAATTCATCAGGGATTTCATTTTAACTTAGACCACCGCGAAAAAATCAGCTTGATGAGGCTACTTCTTACTATTGGTGTACCCACGTACAACCGTGCAACTACGCTGGCCCTAGCACTTGAATCATTGGCCAGCCAGGCACCGGAAGCGCTGGAGCACGTACAGATTCTGGTTTCCAATAATGCCTCGACGGATAATACGCCGGAGGTAATTGCGCGCTACAGGCACCGGTTTCCGCACTTCGAGTACGTGGAAAATGAGCGCAATATGGGCATGGACTTCAACATGGCCCAGGCCTTCCGCTTGGCACGCACGAAGTATTCCTGGATATTTTCGGATGACGATATTCTGCTGCCCCAGCAACTGCTTCACATTGTCGGTATCTTAAAGGGGGAGGAGATAGGGGGCATGTTCATGCAGCCCACCTGGTATCTGCACAACATTGCGGATGCCACTATTGGGGACTTGAGCTTTACGTACAAGCGCTACGAGAAGCCGATGGAGTATCTCGAGCAGGTTCATTACTGGGTTGGGTATATCTCCGGCAACATCGTCAATAAAGATCTGGTGAGCAGTCTGCCCGCCCTGTATCAATTCGATGGATCCAACATCGTGCACATGGGGTGGAACATCCCGGTCATCTTTATGGGGAAGCCCAATGTGCGGGTGTTCAGCAATACCGTGATGGGCCGGGCCACCGAATCGGTCAGCTATCGCTATTTCGAAACCCTGAGCACCAACATGCTCCGCATTCTGAATCCGTTGGTGGAGCAGGGCCTGCTCCCAGCCGCCGGCCGCCAACTAATTGTGGAAAAGATTCTCACGGTATGGGTTCCTCAGTACGTGCAGCCCGGCGTGCCGATCATCAACAATGAGAAGCCCTTCCTGCTGCTGCTAAGGTCGTTCTGGTCGTACAAAGCCTTCTGGACTTCCCTGGTTCCGCTGTTTATCAAGCGCATTTACTACCCACTAACCAGCCGGCTGGGCGCGGCAATAAAGAAAGCCGTTATCAAAGTAGTCGACAAGCTGCTAAAGGTGCATGCCAATGCCCAGCGGGAGCAGTTAGCCGGGCAGCTAGCCAGCCTGGGACTTAATTCCTGGCTTCCTGCGCAGTGCGCATTGCGCAACCCGCAATACATTGCTATTGGCCGCCGGTTTATTTCGGGCGACAACCTCCGCCTGGAGGCAATCGAGGAGCCGGGCACTACCTCCGCCCAGCCTAAGGTAGTTATCGGTGACGATGTGGAAATTGGAGTTAACGTACACATTTCCAGCCTCCAGCACGTCTATATTGGAAACAACGTCCGGCTAAGCAACCGCGTTTATATTACCGACCATGCCCTAGAGCGCACAGCCCAGGCCCGGGAGCAACTCCCCCGTCACCGGAAACTAAAATCTGCGGGGCCGGTACGAATCGAGTCGCGGGTTCTGATCGAAGAAGGTGTCTGTATTTTCGGAGGCGTCACCATCGGCGAGAATGCCATTGTACTGGCCGGATCAGTCGTAGATCAGGATGTGCCGGCGCATACTATTGTGGGCGGTAACCCAGCCCGGGAACTAGTGGCCAGCCCAGCCCTCTCACCTGACTTCAACATACCTTAACGCTGTTTCGCAGCCGCCCGATTCGTTATTCCTCAGGTTTTCCTCCCCCAATGCACATTGCTATCCTTGGCAGCACGTCCCTGCTGGCATCTTACTTAATTGAGCAATTGCTGTTGGACCCAACCGTGGACCTGACATTGTACGGCCGGCGCCCTCCGGCAGAAATGCCTGCCCGCCCCCAGGTGGAGTTTCGACACTTCGACTACCCTGCCAAGCCAATTGATCCAGCGGAGCTGCTGGCTTTTGACGCGCTGATTTATTGTACTGCGAGTGGGGTTCAGGCCAGTGACCAAACCTCGGAGGAAGCCATCTGGGGAATTAATTCTGAGCTGCCGATCAGCCTGCTCCGGTATCTGACGGCGTACAACTATCGGGGCAAATGGATCAGCTTTGGTACCTATTTCGAGATCGGGGCCAGCCGGGAGCGCCGGCCAATGGGGGAGGAGGAAGTGCTGCTTAGCACCAGGTCGGTACCTAACTCGTATTGTGAATCAAAACGGAGATTATCAGCTTTCGTCAGGCAGGAGCACTTTGCCTTTACTGTTTGGCACCTGATTCTGCCTACTATTTACGGTGCCAGGGAGAATGCAAACCGCCTCATTCCGTACTTAGTGCGTACCCTTCAGGCTGGCGAAATGCCCCGCCTGAGTGCCGGTACGCAGGTCCGGCAGTATATCCATGGCCGCGAAGTTGCCGGACTAGCCACGCGGTTGCTAACCGAGCCTATTCCCACTGGCATCTACAATGTGGCCGGACCGGATGTCATTACAATCCGGGAGTTGGTGGAGGTGGTGTTTTCCGAATTCGGACAAAGTGCAGCGCAGGCATTGGGAGCCGTCACTACCCGCGACGAATGTATGGGCTACCTAGCTCTGGATGACACCAAGCTGCACACTTACCTGCCGGACTGGCGGCCCCAAACCCAGCTCGTGGCTGGCATCAAGGAGTATATCGTAAGCCTCGATCTACCCAACGATAAAAAGCACTGATCTGCAGCCCAGGGTAGCGCGTGCACAATGGTCTGGGTTGGCCGCACAACTGCTGTGGCCCATACGGCTACGATTTGCCGATGAATTTAGATACCAGGTGAATTTGCCTTCCGCCATTCTACCTTTGTCTGTTGATCAACCTGGTGAGCTGCCTTTGGGTGGCTTCCATTCTTTCTATGCACGTATCTTCCCCGCCTGTCTTCTCAGCTGCCCCCCAGTCTGCTGGCAACACCCATCGCACAACAAGGCTTCCCTTCGGAGCCCGGATTACCGGCCTGGCTATTCTGCTGCTGCTGGCCGCCGTGGTCGGCATGCTGCTGTGGAGCCTCGACAAAGGGTTTGACATCACGGACGAGGCCTTTTACCTGCTCAACTACCGGTATCCCGGCGAATACGCCGCCTCGCTCTCCTTTCACCTGCTGATCGTCAGGGTGCTGGGCTTCCTGCAGCTGGAGGTAGTCGGATACCGGCTGGCTGCCCTGCTGTGCTCGTTGCTGGCCGGCGGCTTATTTTCCCTTGGCGCCGGGCGCTGGCTGCGGCAGACGTACGGAGAAACGGCGCTGGCAGTGGCGGGTGGTCAGTGGGGGGTAACCGCCCTGTGCATGCTGGCCAACCTGACCATCTACTCGCTTATTCCCCGGGCCATTTCCTATAACACCCTCAACAACTTTGCGCTGCTGGTGGGTACCAGCGCGGTTCTGGCCGTTATCAGCAGCCCGGACCGGCGCCTGAGTTATCCGCAGCGTCTGCTGCTGGCCCTGGCCGGAATGCTGGCCGCGCTTGATTTCTTCGTGAAGTTCTCTACCAGCATTTTGCTGCTGGCTTCGTTTGCTTTTTTTCTGGGGTGGTTCCGCTGGCAGGCCGGGGGGCTAAGAGGCGTACTTGCCGCTTGGCTGTGGCTGGGGCTGGGCGCCAGCGCCGGTCTGGCTTTGTTTTTTGGCTTTATCCAGCCAGCCGGCGTCTGGATCAGCAACTTCCGTACGGAAATAGCGGTGCTCACCACTTCTTCGTATGGCATTGGCACGCTGCTGGGAACCTACCTGGGCTACGCCATCCAGATGGCAAAAACGATGGTGTATCCCTATGGGCTGCTGTTTGCCGTGGCGTTTCTGCTGGCCCGGCGCTGGGCCCAAACCAAGGCCTTACCGATCGGTGTGCTGCTGGGAATCGTCACTGTCAGCCTGGCCTACCTGCTGTTCCAGCTCTGGCGCCGTCGGGTTTATGAGGTCATTGAGCTTAATGGAATCGGGTCGACGGCATTTCTGCTGGCCGGGCTTGGCCTACAGCTGGCCGCGCTGGCGGGCTTCTTCAGCGTCCGTCCCCGCCAAAGCTGGCCTCGCCTGCAGATCGGACTGGTAAACAAGCTGCTGGTTTTGGCCTGGCTGTTTGGGCTGCCCTTCTTCGGGGCGGTGGGGACCATCAACAACATTTTTCTGAACGTGCTGATTGATGTTGCTCCCTGGCTGGTGATTGTCGTGGCGCTGGGGCTGGAGATGCCCGCGGGCCTGCAACGGGCCGGGGTGGTTGCCCTCTGCCTGGCCTGGCCGGCATTCTACCTGACCGAGCAGATTGCCCGTGGGGTGCTCATTACGCCTTACGTGCAGTCGGCTACTGCTTTTGCGCAGACTGAACCGCTTCGGGTAGCCGGCATGAAATCCGAGCTCCGGGTGGATAAGCCAACGGCCGTATTTGCCCATTCCCTGCAAACGCTGTTACAACAAAACGGATTTCGCCCGGGCGGACCGCTCATCGGCTTGTACGACATGCCCGGGATGGTGTATCTGATGGGGGGCGTCTCGCCCGGCATGTCCTGGTATTTCAGTGGGGCCGATGCGCGCAACTGCCACGCCCTCGACCTGTCGAGGCAGGATCTGCGCCAAAGCTTTCTGCTGGTTAACGAGCCGCCCGGCGCTGATTTCATTGCCTGCCTGCAGAAAAAGGGAATGTCGTTTCCTGGCTCGTACCGGCTCGTGGGAACGGTGGACAATCCGTATAGCCGGAACCTGTACGGCTGGCGGGGCCATCAGCGCCAGGTTGCCGTTTATGCGCCGATCCTGAGCGAAAAGTAAAGCGCCCCCCGGACCGGCCGGGCCGAATCAGGCGGGGTGCACGGTGGGCCAGAAGAGCCGGTGGCGGCGTCCTAATTGCGGTCTGCCGACGGTCGGCTTACCCAAAACGCGTATCTTTGCTGGCCGAAACTGAAATCCGGGACAACTGTCCTGTGGGCGGACTGCTTTATTGCTGCCCAGGCTCTTCGCGTGACCCAAGCCGCTATGAATACCGGAATTATCCGCTACTCGCTGAATAGCATCCGCTATTATCTTACTGCTTTGCAGAAACGCAAAGCCGTCTGGATGTTTGCGCTGTTGCTGATTTCTTCCTTTCTCGACGTAGTCGGACTGGCCTCCCTGGTGCCGGTAATGATGGTGGCAGCCGAGCCCGGCGGCATTCAGAAAAGCAAGTACTTCGCCCCGATCTATCAGGCCCTGGGCTTTCAGTCGGACCGCTCGTTTCTGCTGGTGCTGATTGTGGTGGTGTTTCTGTTCTTTCTGTTCAAGAACCTGTTCTCGACCTGGGTTAACTACCTGCAAACCAAGTTTACCGCCGAGGTAGGCCTGAGCATCATTAAAACCCAGCTCACCAAGTACCTGCACTTCCCGTTCTGGTATTTCAACGACCTGGGTTCGTCGAACCTGATCAATAGCACGCTGCAGGTACCGAGCACCTACGTGAACATGATCATGCGGCCCCTGTTCATCTTCTTCTCGGAGGTGGCGGTGGTTCTGGTTATTGTCGTCAGCATCCTGTTGTACGAGCCTAAGCTGCTGGTGATTCTAGTGGTTGTGCTGGTGCCCACCACGCTGCTCACGTACCGGGCGCTGCGGGCCCGCTCCCAGGTTATCGGCAACCGTATCAACGAGCTGCGCCCGGGCTCCTTTGCCGTTATCAGCGACTTGTTTACCGGCTTTGCCGAGCTGAAGCTGGCCAACAAGCAGTCCCGCTTCCGTGACCGGCTCCTGAGCAACCAGCAGGAGATTCAGAAGCTCGATGCCGAAGCCTACCTCTACACGCTCGTTCCGCTCAAGGTTATCGAGATGGTGGCCATCCTGGGAGTGCTGACCATCTTTCTGTACGCCATCTACGTGCCCAGCACGGAGACCAACCTGATTACGCTGGTTGGTTTGTTTGCCGCCGCCGCCTACCGGTTGATGCCTTCGGTGAACCGGATGCTGATGGCCATGGTGCAGCTCAAGCAAAACCAGTACACCATCGAAAACCTGGAGGCATTCCGGGAGCCCAAGTACAACGAGTCGCCCCACCCTCAGCAGCTGCCGCTGACCTTCGAGCGCACCCTCACGTTCGACCGCCTGAGCTTCAGCTTCCCGGGCAGCGAGAAGCCCACCCTGCGCGACATTACCATTAACATTCGTAAAGGCGAGAAAATCGGCTTTATCGGCAGCTCGGGCTCGGGCAAGACTACCCTGATGAACGTGCTGCTGCGCTTCTATACCGAGCAGAGCGGCCATATCCTCATCGACGGCCAGCCGCTGACGGCCCAGAACCTCGAGGCCTGGCATCGGATCATCGGCTACGTAAAGCAGGATACCTTCCTGATGGAAGCCTCCATCCGCGACAACATCACCCTCGGCGACGATGCCGCTGACGTGGACGAGGAGCGGCTGCAGTACGCCATCGACCAGGCTTCGCTGCGCACCTTCGTGGCCGGGCTGCCGGACGGCGTCAACACCCACATCGGGGAGCGGGGCTCCAAGCTTTCGGGCGGGCAGCGCCAGCGCATCGGCATTGCCCGGGCCATGTACAAGCGCACCGAGGTACTGGTGCTTGATGAGGCGACCAGCGCCCTGGACAACGAAACCGAACGCGAGGTAAACGAAGCCATCAACAAGCTTTCCCAGACCGATATCACCATTCTCATCATTGCCCACCGCATTACCACGCTTCGGGAGTGCGACCGTATTTATGAGCTCAGCCAGGGCGAGGTAATCGCCGAGCATGAGTATACCAGTTTGATGCGCCAAATTGTGCAGCCGTAAGCGGCCGCCCAAAACCCGTTGTTTCAACCGATTTTAAGCATGAACATAAACGTCACCAAATCATATCTGCCCCCGCTGGAGGAGTATGTGGGCTATCTGGAAGGTATCTGGGAAAGGGGCTGGCTTACCAACAACGGACCGCTGGTGCAGCGCCTCGAAGCCGACCTGAGCACCGCGCTCAGCGGAGCCCGGGTGCAGTTTATGTCGAATGGCACCATTGCCCTGCAGGTAGCCATCAAGGCCCTGGAGCTGACCGGCGAGATTATCACGACGCCGTTCTCCTACGTGGCCACGACCACGGCAATTCTGTGGGAAGGCTGCCAGCCGGTCTTCGTCGACATCGAGGAGCAGACCTTCTGCATCGATGCCACCAAGATCGAGGCGGCCATTACCCCCCGCACGTCGGCTATCCTGGCAACCCACGTCTACGGCTACCCCTGCGACGTGCTGGCCATTGAGAAGATTGCCCGCAAGCACAACCTGAAGGTGATTTACGACGGCGCCCACGCCTTTGGCGTAACCGTACACGGCCGCTCCCTGCTGGCCTACGGCGACATTACCACCTGCAGCTTCCACGCCACCAAGCTGTTTCACACCTCTGAAGGCGGGGCCATCATCACCATGCACGAGGAGCTGGCCAAGAAGGTCTGGCTGTACAAGTCGTTTGGGCACATCGGCGACGACTATTACTCGCTGGGCGTGAACGGCAAGAACTCGGAGTTTCATGCTGCCATGGGCCTTTGCAACCTGCCCCGCGTGCCGGAGTTTATCCGGGCCCGGCGCGAGGTGGCCGAGCTGTACCGCGCCGAGCTGGCCTCGCTGCCCCTGCGCTACCCCATTACCCCGGAAGACACCGAGTACAACTATGCCTACTTCCCGGTCATCTTCGACAGCGAGGAGCAGATGCAGCGGGTGAAGGACGCGCTGGCAGCCCACAACATCAACACCCGCCGCTACTTCTTCCCGTCCCTGAACAAGCTGCCCTACCACACCGGCGCCGACTGCCCGGTATCAGAGGACATTTCGCTGCGGGTGCTGTGCCTGCCTTTTTACCAGCAGCTGGAGCACGAGCACGTGCGCTGGATCTGCGGCCTGATCCGGCACTACTACACAAAGCCGTAAGCCGGAAATCTTCCTCAATCGAGCTGCCACATGCTAATAATCGGAGCCGGCGGCCACGCCATTGAGTTGTTGCAGTGCTTGGACACCCGGGCCGAAGGCGTTGACATCCGGTTTTACGACGACGTAACGCCTGATCTGCCGGCTACGCTGTTCGGGCGCTTTCCGATCCTTCGCAGTGAGGCCGAAGCCCGGGCGCTGTTTGCGCATGACCCGGAGTTTGCGCTGGGGCTGGGCGGCACCACGGTCCGGTTTAAGGTAGCCCACAAGCTCGAAGCCCTGGGCGGCCGGCTGGTTTCCATTGTGGCTGGCAATGCCATCATCGGGGAGTACGGCACCACGCTGGAGCACGGGCTGAATATCATGCCCGGTGCCTTCATTGCCAACGAAGCCCGGGTAGGGGAGGGCAGCCTGCTCAATACCGGAGCCGGCATGCACCACCACGTGGTGCTGGGCCGGTACTGCGAGCTGGCCCCCGGCGCCCGGATCCTGGGGCGGTGCCAGATTGGGGATTTTTGCCTGATTGGCGCCAATGCGACCATAATGCCGGATATTACCATCGGGGAGGGTTCTACCGTGGGCGCCGGAGCAGTCGTCACGCGCAACGTTCCGCCCGGTACCACAGTAGTAGGCATCCCCGCCCGACCTCTCCGCTAGCATGGCCCGGCCCACGCTGCTGTACCTTCTTTCTTACCCATTCCCCGTATGCTTCCCGCATCCAACGTCCTTGTCATCACGGATAACGTCTACCTAGCCCAGGAATTCCGAAAGCTGGTGGCGCAGAAATCCGAGCTTTCCCAGGTTTCCTTTACGTATTGCTGCAGCCCGGCCAGCCAGGCCGCCATGGAGCCGTTTGGCATTACGCCCGTGGTGGTAAAGACCGAGTGGCCCCGGCTGGTCCAGGAGTACTCCCTGGTGATATCGGCGCACTGCAAGCAGCTGTTTCCGGCCGACATGGTTCAGCAGGTACGCTGCATCAACATTCATCCCGGCCTGAACCCCTACAACCGGGGCTGGTTTCCGCAGGTGTTCTCCATTCTGAACAAGCTCCCGCTGGGCGCCACCATCCACGAGATTGACGCTGAGCTCGACCACGGTGCCATCATCGTGCAGCAGCCCGTGCCGGTGTACGCCCACGACACGTCCCTGACCGCCTACAACCGGGTGCAGGCCGCCGAGCTAACGCTGCTGGACCGTTCCCTGGTTGATCTGGTGGCCAATACCTATGCCACGAGCCAGCCTAAGCAGGAAGGCAACCTGAACCTGAAAAAGGACTTCAACAAGCTGCTGCACCTCGACCTGAAGGAAACCCTCACCATGGGGCAGGCCATTGACCGCTTGCGGGCCCTTACCCACGGCACGTATAAGAATGCGTACTTCCTGGACGAGAACGGCCGAAAAATCTACGTTAACCTAGTTCTTGAGCAGGAGCCCCATGCCGGATAAGTCCACGACGCCCATGGTCAGCGTGTGTTGCATTACCTACAACCACGAGCAGTTTCTGGCCCAGACGATTGAGTCGGTGCTGATGCAACAAACCACCTTCGCGGTGGAGCTGGTGATTGGGGAAGACTGCTCCCCGGACCGCACCCGGCAGATTGCGCTGGACTACCAGACCCGCTACCCGGACCGGATCCGGGTGCTGCTGCCCGAGAAGAACCTGGGCATCATGGGCAACCTGATGGCAACCATGGGCGCCTGCACCGGGCGCTACATTGCCTTCGTGGAGGGCGACGACTACTGGACCGACCCACTCAAGCTGCAGCGGCAGGTGGATCTGATGGAAGCCCAGCCGGAATGCTCGCTCTGCATTCACGATGCGGAGGTGTTTACCGAAGACAATTCCCAGCCGCCCTACCTGTTCAGCTCCCGGTATCCGATCTTTGCTCCCGCAGGCGGAGGCCGCATCACCCAGGCCGAGCTCGTCAGGCACGGCTGGGGTATTGCCAGTGCCTCCATGCTGTTCCGGAGCAGCAGCCTGACGCTGCCGCTGCCGGAGTGGTACCGGCAGGTGTTCAGCGGCGACTACACCCTACAGCTGCTCAGCACCCGCAGCGGCTACATTTATTACCTGCCCCAGGTAATGTCGCGCTACCGCCTGCACTCGGGCGGGGTGATGCAGACGAGCAACAACACGCTCATGCAGAACGGAAAGCGCATCTTCGAAAACGAGCAGTACAAGCGTCTGCTGCCCAGTGAGTTTCATTACGCCTTCGACAAGTACCTGGAGCACCTGTACTTCGAGCGGAGCGAGAAAATGAAAGCCGCCGGCAGCCGCTGGCAGCAGCTCTACTACTACTACAAAGCCGCGACCATCAATCCGGAGCGCCTGCGCTTTCACCTGTCAAGGCTGGTGAAACGCGTAACTTTGGCGCGCTGACTTACCCTGCCCGGTCCCCGGAACAGGCGCTTAACCGGCTCCGGCTGGCGGATGCCGGCCCCGATACAACCTATGAACGGAGTTACCCTTCTCATCTGCACGCACAACGGGGCCGCCCGTTTGCCCGATACCCTGCGCCACGTAGCCGCCCAGCAGGTGCCCGCCGGGGTACCGTGGGAGGTGCTCATCGTCAGCAATGCGTCGAAGGACAACACGGTGGAAGCCGCCACGACGCTGGGCCGGGAGCTGCCCGTACCCTGCCGGGTGCTCGACGAGCCCGTAGCCGGCAAGGAGAATGCCCTGATCCGCGGCTTCAACGAGGCCCGCTACGAGTTCATTGTTATCGTGGACGACGACAACTGGCTCGCGCCGAACTACGTGGGGCTGGTGTTTGAGATTATGAGCGCCCACCCCGAAATCGGGATTCTGGGCGCCCACGCCGAAGGTGCCTTTGAAATTACGCCGCCGAAATGGTTTGAGGAGTTCCGGGCCGTGTACGCCGTGGGTCCCCAGAACAACGGCAAAAGCGGCCCCCTGCCCGACCACGAAGGCTACCTCTACGGGGCCGGGTCGGTGGTGCGCAAGTCGGGCTGGCTGAAGCTGCTCGACCACGACTTCCGCTTCACAACCTCCACCAAGCGGGGCAAGATCATCGTGAGCGGGGAAGACGTGGAGCTGGGCGACGCCCTGCAGCTGGCCGGCTACAAGCTCTGGTACGACGACCGGCTGCGGCTCAAGCACTTCATGTTCAAGGAGCGCCTGACCTGGCACTACCTGATGCGCATCGGGCAGGGCACGGCCTCGTCCCAGCTTACCAGCATCGTGTACTACTTCGTGTTCCGCCACCCCAACCTGACCGAGGCCCGCTTCCGGCAGCTGTACACCAAGCGGCTGGCCTGGCTGGCTTCCCAGATTGCCAAGCAGCCGGCTAACGTGTATAACGCCGTGTTCCGCCGCGACCGGGAAGAGCTGACCAGCAACTTCGAGACGATGCGCCTGCTGTACAACTTTAAAACTTCCCTGGCCCAGCGCGAAGAGGCCGTGCGGGTGTTCCGGCAGGTCCGGACCCTGCAGGACCGCCTGGCGCAAACTGCCGGGGCCGGAAAAGCTGCCGTCCGCTAACGTATGTCTGACCGTTCCGCCCCCCTCGTTTCCGTAATCCTGCCCATCTACAACGCCGGTGAGTACCTGCGCCCGGCCATTGAGAGCATTCTGAGCCAGACGTTCCAGGACTTCGAGTTGATTCTGGTTGACGACTTCTCCAAGGACGACAGCCTGAGCGTGGCCCGCAGCTTTGCCGCCGACCCCCGCGTAACCGTGCTGGCCAACGACCGGAACCGGGGCCGCTCCTTTACCGACAACTACGGGGCCGAGCACGCCCGGGGCCGCTACATCGCCAAGATGGATGCCGACGACATTGCCCTGCCGCACCGTCTGCAGGCCCAGGTTGATTTTCTGGAGCAGAACCCTACGGTGGGACTTACCAGCTCCTTCATGAAATGCTTCGGGGAGTCTGACATTGTGTATGAGTACCCGGTGTCGGCCGACGCGGTGCGCAGCTTTCTGCTGTTCAACATGCCCGTCGCCAACCCCACGGCGTTTTTTCGCCGCTCCCTGCTCACCGAGCACGGCCTGCGCTACGACGACACCATTCAGGACACCTTCGGTGAGGACTACGAGTTTATTGCCCGCGCCGCCCAGGTCGTGGACATCGTGAACCAGCCGGAAATCCTGCTGCACTACCGCACCCTGCCCCAGACGGTAAAGGCCGACGTGCACGCCCGCCGCAACGCCAAAAGCAACCAGATCCGGGAGCGGCTCCTGGGCGTGTTCGGCATTCCGTTCACGGAGCGGGAGCTGCACGTGCACAACACCATTTCCTACTACCCCTTCACGCTGGGCGACATCACCCTGGCCGAAGTGCACGCCTGGCTCTGGAAGATTCATATCTACAACCAGGAGCGGCGCTACGCCGACCCGGCCGCCATGCTCAGCGCCGTGGCCGAGCGGTGGTTTCTGACCTGCTACCTGAACCCGGACAAAAAGACCAACTCCCTGCGCGAGTACCGCCGTCAGCCCTTGGCCCGGCACTACCAGGCCCCGGCCAAGCTGCAGGCTAAGTTTCTGCTCAAGAGCTACGTCCTCCGGCATATCTAACGTCTCTGCGCATGACTACTGCTGCCGCGCCCCGGCGTAAAAACATCCTTTTGCTTATTCCCCAGCTCACCTACGGCGGGGCCGAGCGGGTTTTCCACGACCACGGCCAGGAGCTGGCCCGCCGTCACCATGTGGTAGAGTGCGTATTCGACAGCCGCACCGAAGTCGCGTTCCCGACCAGCAATACCCTGGTGGCGCTGGATGTGCCCGCCGGTGCCGGCATCGTGGGCAAGCTGACCACCTTTGTGCAGCGCGTCCAGCGGGTAAAGGCCCTCAAGCGGGAGCACCGCATCGACGTATGCATCAGCCACCTTGAAGGAGCCGATTACCTGAACCTGCTCAGCAAAGGGTCCGAGCAGGTGCTGCTGTGCATTCACAACTCCAAGCGCCACGACCCCAACATTACCGGGGCGCTGGGATGGGTGCGGCGCCGCCTGCTGATGCCGCTATTATACCGCGGCGCCGACTTTATCGTGCCCGTCAGCCGGGACCTGCGGCAGGAGCTGATTGACCTGTTCGGGCTGAGTTCCCGGAAAGTAGTTACCATCAACAATTTCTTTGACGTGGAAGGCATCCGGCAGCGCAGCCAGGAGCCGCTGGACCCGGCCGAGCAGGCGTTGTTTGACCAGCATCCGGTGTTGATAACGGCCGGCCGCCTGGCCCGGGAGAAAAACCAGACCGCCCTGCTCGAGGTGCTGCACCGCCTGCGCCGCACCGGCGACCAGGCAACCAGGCTGGTGCTGCTGGGCGACGGTCCGCTCCGCGCCGACCTGCTGCAGCGCTGCCAGGAGCTGGGTTTGCGCAGCTGGCAGGCCTGGGACAGCACTCCGCTGACCCCCGACTTCGACGTTTACTTTCTGGGCTTCCAAAGCAACCCGTTCCGGTACATTGCCCGCGCGGCCGTGTCTTTGCTATCCTCGTCTACGGAAGGCTTTCCGATGGCTTTGTGCGAAGCCATGGCCTGTGGGGTGCCGGTTGCCTCTACCGACTGCCCTACCGGCCCGCGGGAAATCCTGGCCCCGCAGACCCCGGCCGACCAGTATGCCGCAACGCCCGAAATGGCCGAGTTTGGCGTGCTGCTGCCGTTGCTGGGTGCGGGCCCGGCCCTCGAGCAAAGCGCCCCGGTATGGGCAGATACCTTAGCGGCTTTGTTGGCCGATCCGGCTAAACGCTCGTACTATGCGGCGCAGGCGCACGCCCGGGTGCAGGACTTCGCGCCCCAGAAAATTATGCAGCAGTGGGAAGCCCTGCTTAACCAACCAACCTCCTGATGAAGCTGCGTCACGTCATCATCTTCGTTTACAATAGCTGTGATGATCCGCTGTTCAAGGGGAACCTGCTGCTGCTGCTCAAGCATGTGGGAGGCGTGCAGCCCGACTTGCGCCTTCATCTGATTACATACGAACAAGTCGAGTATGCCCTCAGCCCGGAGCAGCAGGCTCAGAAGCGGGCTGAGTTTGCCAGCTTTAACATGGATTGGCACCCGCTTACCTGGAACTCCGGGCGGTTTAAGTTGCTAAAAAAGGGGTACGATCTGCTGCTTGGTGCACTGCTGGTGCTGCGGCTGAAACTATCGTTAGGCGCTGACTCTGTTGTGTCGCTGGGTACCGTTGCGGGAAGCTTTGCGTTTCTCATCGCCCAAGTATTCCGTTTGCGTTACTATGGCTACCAGTATGAGCCCCACAGCGAGTTTATGCTGGACTGTAATATCTGGCCGGCAGAAAGCATTGCATACCGTGGGTTAAACTATCTGGAGCGCCTGAGTGGGATGAAGGCGGATATTCTCTCTACCGGCACGGTGCATATGATGAAGCGGCTGGAGCAGTGGGGCAGCAAAGCAAAAGTGTATAAGCTGCCCAGCTGCGTCGACGAAACCAGAATTTTCTTTCGCCCCGAGGGCCGGCAGCGCGTCCGGGAGAAATATGGAATACCGGCTGATAAGCAGGTGGTGTTGTACCTGGGTAAGTTCGGGGGTATCTATTACGACCGAGAAATAGCCGTGTTGTTTCGGGTGTTTCACCAGCAGAACCCGGCGCTTTTCTTCCTGATTGTTTCGCCCGACGCACCGGCTTATATCCGGGAGCTTATGCAGGCTGAAGGCTTGCCGGATGACTGCTACACCATCACCCGCAGCCCCTATGAGCAGGTGCAGGACTACATCTCGGCGGCCGACTTCGGAATAGTAGCCGTTCCCTCCTTGCCCTCGCAGCGGTTCCGCTCGCCTATTAAGGTGGGGGAGTACCTGTGCTGCGGCTTGCCCTACCTGGTCTGTGCCGGCGTGTCGGAAGACGATCTGGTAGCAGAGAAATACGGAGTTGGGGTCGTCGTCAACGGGTTTGCGGAGGCCGAAGCCCTGCGGGTATATCCTCAGGTAGTAGCCCTGCTCAATGCTGAGAAAGGTCCGTTGCGGGAAAAATGCCGACAGGCCGGTATTGCCTACCGCGGCCTGAGCCAGTACCTGCCTACTGCTGAAATTATATTCGCCCAGCTGTAAAAGTTACCTGCTGAGGGCGGGGGCTGAATGATGTGGACAGTCAAGCCAATGGCAAGCGCTCAGGCAGTAGTGGGACGACCCCAGGGAGCCTTTGGGCTACTTTGTAGATGACGGCTTTTTCCGCCCCGAAGCGGCTGAGCGGCTGCGCACGATCCGGGCCGGCGGGCGGCCGGGGAGGCGGCTTTTTCTGCTGCCATACCAACCCGAAACCGGCTACCTTTGCCCGTCTAGTCCAAGTTCTCAGTAACCACACCCAATGCCCGATTCCAAGAAAGTAGCCATTATCCAGTCCAACTACATTCCGTGGAAGGGCTACTTCGATATCATCAATGCCGTAGACGAATTCATCCTCTACGATGAGATGCAATACACGAAAAACGACTGGCGGAACCGCAACAAGATCAAAACCAACCAGGGGGTAGCATGGCTTACCATTCCCGTACGGCAGGAAACCCTGCAGCAGCGCATCGACGAAACCCTGATCTTTGATGAGAAATGGGCGCTGAAACACTGGCGCACCCTGGCCCAGGCCTACGCGAAGGCCCCGCACTTCAAAATCTACAAGGATACCTTTGAGGCGCTGTACACCGGCCTTGACACCAGATACCTGAGTCAGATCAACTTCGCGCTTATCCAGACAACCTGCCAGCTGCTGGGCATCACTACCAAGCTCAGCTGGTCGTCGGACTACGAGCTGGGCGAGGGTAAGACGGAGCGACTGGTAAAGCTGGTACAGGATGCCGGCGGCACGGAGTACGTTTCCGGCCCTGCGGCCCGGGGCTACCTCGAAACCGAGCTGTTTGAGCAGGCTGGCCTGCAGGTGTCGTGGATGGACTACGATAACTACCCGGAGTACCCGCAACTGCACGGCGGACCATTTGAGCACGGTGTCAGCATGCTGGACCTGCTGTTCAACATGGGCCCCGAGGCTCCGCAGTACATGAAGACCTTTGCCAACCAACTTTCCAGCTAAGGTGGTCGACTTCTCCATCATCATTCCGGTATACCGCGGCGAAAACACCATCGGCCCCCTGGCCCGCCAGATCCGGCAGTACTTTACGCAAAGCGGGGAAAGCTTTGAAATAATCTTTGTCTACGACTGCGGCCCCGGCCGGTCCTGGTCGGTTATCCAGGAGCTCCGCCAGGAGCTGGGGCCGGAAGTCGTAAAGGCCATCCGGTTGTCGCGCAACTTCGGGCAACACAATGCCCTGATCTGCGGCTTCCGCCTGGCCCGGGGCCGGTTCCTGGTCACGATGGACGAGGACCTGCAGCACGACCCGGCCGATATTGGCTTGCTGGCCCGCTGCCAGCAGGAGGGCGACTACGACGTAGTGTACGGCAAGTACGACACGCTGCAGCACTCCGGGTTTCGCAATATGACGTCGCGCATGCTCAAAAAGCTGCTCAAGCTGGGCCTGCCCGACCTGCACCCCGACTATACCGCGTTCCGGCTGCTGAAGGCGGATATTGCCCGGTATTGCCTGAATATGAGCAACTCGTACACGTTTCTGGACGGCTACCTCACCTGGGTTACCAACAACGTGGGCAGCGTTACGGTCCGGCACCAGGAAGGCGCAGCGGGCGCCAGCTCCTACACGCTTACCAAGCTCATTGAGCATTCGGTCAACATCTTCGTCACGTTCTCGGACCTGCCCATCCGCCTGCTTACCCTGACGTCGGTGGCGGTATTTCTGTTTACCACGCTCTATTCGCTGTACATCATCATCCGTAAGCTGTTCTTCAACGACCTGAGCCAAGGCTTCGCGTCCCTGATTATTGCTATTGGGTTCGGCATCGGGCTGCTGCTGCTGGGCATGGGCATTCTGGGCGAGTACATTCACCGCATCAATTTGAAGACCACCCGCCGGCCCAGCTTCGTGGAGCGGGAAGTTCTGTCCTGAGCGTCCTGTTCCAGAATTTGAATCTTTCTCATGCAACACAAAACCATCGCGTTTCTGGCCTCGGGCAATGGAGGCACTCTAAAGTTCGTCCACCAGGCCGCTCAGCGCCTGGGGCTGCCCTTGTCGATCGGGGACGTAGTGGCCGACCGTGACTGCGGCGCGCTGGATTACGCCCGCGCTCATGGACTGCGCGCAACCCGGCTCAAGTACACCCGTACGGCTCCCGAAGCCTTGCAGCAGGTGCTGGTAGCCGGACAGCCCGATCTGGTCATTACCAATATTCACAAAATCATCGATGCGGACACGCTGAATCTGCTGCCCGGCCGCTTCATTAATCTGCACTACTCCCTGCTTCCGGCCTTCAAGGGATTTATTGGCATGGAAACAGTCGAGCAGGCCCGTCTGCTCAACGCGGGCATCATTGGGGGCACTTGCCATCAGGTAGACGAACTGGTCGACAATGGCCAAGTGCTCAGCCAGTGTGCGGTTCCCGTAGACTGGAACCGGGATGATACCACACAGGTATACAATGCCGTTTTTCGAGGAGCCAGTATGGCTTTGCTCGACGGTATTCTTCAAAAAACCGGGCTCAACACCGCTCAGCACACCCAACTACTGGATCTGGCCGGCCGGCCGGCTCTGTTTTCGCCTGCCTTGAGTTATCAGGCGGAAGCGTTGGATGAGGCGTTCTGGCAGAACCTGAAGGGGTAAGCAGCAGGTACCCTGAATGCCCGCGCTCATCTTCCTGCGTCCGGTCTTCCTCTCCAGCCCGCCTGATAATCTGATCTTCCCATCGTACAGATACAGGCTGCTAAGAGGCTGGCAGTCGCCGGTGCGGAACGTATGCCCCCGCAACTATACGCCTAAAGGCAGCATTCATGAACGGGTCGTTTTACTGTGAAGTTGGTGCATCTACGGCAGGAACGGCGGCATAAGAAGGCCGCAGGGCGAAGGGTGTTAAGACAGGTTGTGCTGGAGCAAACTGTTCATGAGCAGGGGAGGGGCTGTCGTTAGCAGCCAGCAGCCAACTGCAGGAGAAAGGCGCGGCTTCTTCTTACCTTTGCGTCCTGAAAAAACGCCATGCCTACTTCTTCCTACATCCCCTTCAACAAGCCCTATCTATCCGGCAACGAGACGCGCTACATCGAAGAAGCTGTCCGTTCGGGCAAGATCTCGGGCGACGGAATGTTTACAAAGCGCTGCCACCAGTTTTTTGAGCAACAGCTTGGCTTCACCAAAGTGCTGCTGACCACCTCCTGCACCGATGCCCTCGAAATGGCGGCTCTGCTGATTGACATTCAGCCCGGGGATGAGGTGATAATGCCTTCCTACACCTTTGTGTCGACGCCGAATGCCTTTGTGCTGCGGGGCGCCCGGATTGTGTTTGCCGACAGCACGGCCGAGAATCCGAACATGGATCCGGCCCAGCTGGAAAGCCTGATTACACCCCGCACCAAGGCCATCGTGCCGGTGCATTACGCCGGCATTGCCTGCGACATGGACCCGATTATGGCCCTTGCCGACCGGCACGGCCTGTTCGTGGTGGAGGATGCCGCCCAGGCCATCGACAGCTTTTACAAGGGCCGGGCGCTGGGGACCATCGGCCACCTGGCGGCTTTCTCGTTTCACGAAACCAAGAACATCATCTCCGGAGAAGGCGGTATGCTGGCCATCAACGATGCCCGCTTTGCGGCCCGCGCCGAGATTATCCGGGAGAAGGGCACTAACCGCTCGTCCTTTTTCCGCGGCGAAGTCGATAAGTACGGCTGGGTTGACTACGGCTCCTCGTTTCTGCCTTCCGACATTATTGCCGCCTTCCTCTGGGCTCAGCTCGAAAACCTAACCAGCATTCAGCAGCAGCGCAAGGCTATCTGGCAGCGCTACTACGAAACCCTGGCCCCGCTCCGGGCGGAGGGTGTGCAACTGCCGGAGGTGCCGGACTATGCCACCAACAACGGCCACATGTTTTACCTGGTGTGCCGCAGCCTGGAAGAGCGCACCGCGCTGATCAGCCAGCTGAAGGAGCAGGACATCCACCCGGTGTTTCACTACCTGTCGCTGCACAAGAGCCCGTTCTACGCCGACAAGCACGACGGCCGGCAGCTGCCCCAGGCCGACCACTACACCGACTGCCTGCTCCGCCTGCCGCTCTACTACGAGTTGACGGAGGCCCAGCAGAACCGGATTGCGGAGGGCATTCTGGCCTACTATGCACACCAGACGCAACCGGCGGCTCACTAACTCCTAATGCCCGCCTGCCCCGGCGGGCGGCTACTGCCGAATGACTATCCTGTTTCTGATTCCGTATCCTCCCGGCAAAGCTCCTTCGCAACGCTTCCGCTTCGAGCAGTACCTGCACTTCCTGACCGAAGCCGGGCATTCGTATACCCTGGCTCCGTTCGTTTCTGATGCCACCTGGGCTATCCTGTACAAGCCCGGCCACATGGCGGCCAAAGCCCTGGGTATCCTGGGAGGCTTTGCGCGCCGCATCGGGCAGCTGTTCACGGCCGGGAAGTACGACTACGTATTCGTGCACCGCGAAGCCTCACCTATCGGGCCGCCCGTATTTGAGTGGGTGCTCGCTAAGGTGCTCGGCAAAAAGCTGATCTACGATTTCGACGACGCCATCTGGATTCCGAATACGTCCGCGGCCAATAGCATTGTGGCCGGCGTGAAGTGGCACCACAAGGTGGACAGCATCTGCCGGTGGGCCTACAAAATCAGCTGCGGCAACAGCTACCTGCGCGACTATGCCCGGCAGTTCAACCCCCGCGCCATCGTCAACCCCACCACCATCGATACGGTGCACCTGCACAACCAGGTGAAAGACCAGAGCACCGAGCAGCTGGTCATCGGCTGGACGGGTACGCACTCGACCATGAAGTACCTCGACCAGGTGGTACCGGTGCTGGCTCAGTTGGAGCAGCACTATGCGTTTGAGTTTCGGGTGATATCCAATCAGGACCCCCAGCTGCCGCTGCGGTCTGCCTCGTACCGCCCCTGGCGCAAGGACACTGAAATTGCCGACCTGCTTACCTTCAACATTGGCCTGATGCCCCTGGAAGACGACCCCTGGGCCAAGGGCAAGTGTGCGTTCAAGGCGCTGCAGTACATGGCCCTGGGCGTACCGGCCCTGGTGTCGCCGGTAGGTATGAACAGCGAAGTAGTAACCGACGGCCTGAACGGCTACATCTGCTCAACCCCGCAGCAGTGGTACGAAGGGCTGGAGAAGCTGCTCAAAGACCACGAGCTGCGCACGCGCTTTGGTCAGGCCGCCCGGGCCACCATCGAAGCCCGCTTCTCGGTGGAAGCCAACCGGGCCAACTTCTTGGCACTGTTTGCCTGATACTCCATGATGTAAAGCGCCGCCAGAAAAAACGGCATCAGCGGAATCTTGTAGCGCACCAGCGTACCGAAGTTGCCGCTGTTGGTGCCTACGCCGATGGCGAATACAATGGCAAACAGAAAGCAAAAGGACACGATGGGGGTACCGCCAATCATTCGGAAGCTGCGCAGGAATCCGGTTCGATAGAACATCATAAAGGTCAGGTACATAAACATCGTCGCCTCCAGCGCCGACAGCAGCATTACCGGGTTTCGCGCCTCGAACAGGAAGGGCCGGAACAAGGCCACGATAATGGCCTGGGGTGCTACAGTGGCGATGCTGCCCAGACTGCCATCAATGGTGCCGATGTTGTACGCCGAGCCCTGGTCCTTGGTAAGGCTGTACAGGTACTCCTGGTTGATTTTGGTTCGCTCCCCGATCTTGTCCACGGCGAATCGCTCATCCGACGCCGTGAGGTTCGTGGCGCCCAGGTAGCCGGCTCCCACGCCCAGCAACAGAAAGAACGGCTTGAGGAGCATGCGTAACGCCGCGCTTTTGATGCGCCGGTTGTTTTCAAGCACAATCCAGAGCAGGGCCGGGGGCATAAAGGAAAGCAGGATGTACACCTTCACCGTGATAAGGACGTAGGCGCCCAGCAAGCCGACGATGCTGGAAAACAACACGTTGCGCTTGACCACGGTGGCGAAGTAGAATCCGTAGAACACCCAGCCCAGGGCTCCCAGGCACAAAGAGTCCTTCATGACGCCCGAGCCCCAGAAGAAGACGGACGGCAGGAAAAAGACGGCAATGGCCAGGCGCTTATAGAGCAGTGGGTAGGCCCACACGAAGGTGATGTACATCGCCCACACCCCGCTAAAGCTGATGACCGCAAAAAACAGGGCAATAACTCCGTAGCTGTTAAAGCTGAGCAGGGCTGCTGCAGCTGCTATCCGAACCACGAAATACTCCGTGCCCGACTGGTACCAGTACATTTGGGACGAATACTGAACCGTGGTCCGGTCAAACTCCCCGACGGTGGCGAAGAGCAGCTTTAGTCCGGCCGCGGGGGAGTCGCCAAAGGCGTTATAGATAATGGTGGAGTGCTTGGTATAGTTGAATGTGTCGCCACCCCCGTAATAGAACTGATACACCAGCCCCAGGCCAACGGCCCCCACGAACTTGACGGTCAGGGCCGGCATAAAGTACTTCTTGGTGAAGGCATTCGTGACCTTGGGCCGGATGGCAACTGCTAAGCCATAGAAGATCAGCAGATAAATCGGCACCAGGAAAATGTCTTTAACTTCCATCATAAGCCAACCGGGCTTCTCAAGCTTATTTCTTGTTTTTCTTCAGGTACGCCTTCGCCTCCTTGTACAGCTCCGACTTGTTGTCGGCTTTGTTTAGCAGCACTTCATAATAGCGCCGGGCCGCAGTCAAATCCTTTTCTTTCTCGGCAATGTGGGCCAGGTTCTGATTGGCGTACAGGTAGTAACCGCTGCTGGTTTCGCCGGTGCTTTCTGAAAACACCAGGCAGCGCTGGTAGTAGTCTTTGGCCTTTGTCAGATCCTTGTACTTGTTCTGCATCAGCCAGCCCAGGAAGTAGGTGGCATACCGCCCGCTGATGCCTTCGTAGCCGGGGTAGCCCCGGTTAATCTTATCCAGGATGTCGCGGCTCACCTTTTCGCACTCCCGGAAGTAGCCTTCGTTGAACGCCACCAACGCAAAGAAGCGCTGGAAGTAGCCGTTGTCGGGAAAGTTGGTGGCCATGGTGCGGGCAATGGGCATAGCCGCCTCCGCCTTGTTTTCCTCGTTGTAGAGAATCCGCATCAGGAAAAACCGCGCTTCCAGGCCGGTGTAGAAGCCGTTGTCGGCCACGTTCTTGAACTGCTGCAAGCCCAGGGCCCGGTTTCCTTTCGGAAAAAACAGCAGCACGGGCCGGAGCAGGGGATAGTTTTCTGAAATCCAGACCGCGTAGTAATTGAACAGTGCCTGCCCGAACAGAAACTCGGGGCTCAGCCCGTTGGCTTCCTTGCTTTTCTCTAAGTAGTTGAGGGCCCGCTTGCTGCTGAAGGTCGCCTTGCGCCAGTTTTTGCGCTCGGAGTTCAGGCGGGCGTCAAAGCCGTAGGCGGCCGACAGGAAAAAGCACGCTTCGTAGTTCTTGCTGTCCTTCTCGTACATCTTTTCCCCCAGCGCAATGGTCGTGTCCATGTAGGCGAAGAAGATCTTGTCGAACTGCTTGGTTTGCATGTTCGTCGGCACAATCTTCCACCACGTGCTCAGGCCCAGCAGAAAGTAGGGCATGGGGTGCTTGGGGTAGCGGCGGCGCAGGGAGCGGAATTGCTTTTCGGCCTTGTCGTACTTGAAGTTGTAGAGGTTGTGAACCGCGCCTTCCAGCTCCGTCTGGATGTCCTTGTCCAGCAGCAGCCACCCGCTGATATCCACCGCGCCGGGCGCCACGTCGATGTTCTCCAGCTCGATATTGCGGATAGGCTTGGGAGTGCCGCGGGTCGTATCGGGCAGCTGGGCCAGGGCCAGCAGCGGCGTGAGTACGAGCAACGACAAAAGAAAACGCAGTTTCAAAATCATAGATGCGTTAGCTGCAAGCTTCCTGGACTACGAAAAAGAAGATCAACAGCATCAAACCGGATTTACGAAAGTAAGTCAATAATAGTAGGTTTGGACAAATAAAATATTGCCATGCACCTCCTTCAAACGCTCTGTCAGATTGCCGCGCCATCCGGCAACGAAGCTGCCTTGTCGCAGTATCTGCAAAAATACATCCGCGAGCAGCAGTCCACCTGGCGGGTACAACCCGAAGTAATCGTTGGAGAAGAGTTTCAGGATTGCATTATTCTGGTATTTGGCAAGCCGCGAACGGCAGTATTCGCGCACATCGACTCCATCGGGTTCACCGTGCGCTACGATCAGCAGCTGGTTCGGATCGGAGGGCCCCGCGCCGAAACCGGCTACCGTCTCGTAGGCCGCGATGCGCAGGGCGACATCGATTGTACGCTGACAGTCAACCCTCAAACCAGCGAGCTGGGGGTTGAGTTCACCCGGCCGATCGAGCGGGGCACCGAGCTCACCTTCCGCTGCGACTTCCGCGAAACCGAAACCACCGTGCAGAGCTGCTACCTCGATAACCGGCTTGGCGTGTGGAATGCCCTGCGGCTGGCCGAAACCCTCGAAAATGGAATTATTGTGTTTAGCTGCTGGGAGGAGCACGGCGGCGGCTCGGTAGCCTACCTGGCC
This sequence comes from Hymenobacter translucens, assembly GCF_020685205.1. Lineage (GTDB taxonomy): Bacteria > Bacteroidota > Bacteroidia > Cytophagales > Hymenobacteraceae > Hymenobacter > Hymenobacter translucens. Next base: position 102,225 of record NZ_JAJERB010000007.1, on the reverse strand, counting down.
AAATATATATATGAGCGGTTTGGGGTACGGCAGGCGCTGATTTCCGACATCACCTGGGTTACCGAAGGGGTTCACCCGGGCGAAGGCGTAGTGATTTCGCTGCGCGACTCGCTGATTCCGCGCCGGTCCTACGTGGAGCGGATCCGCCGGATTGCCGAAGCCAGCGGTATTCCCCACCAGCTGGAGGTGGAAGGCAGCGGGGGCTCCGATGCCAAGGAACTGCAGCACGGCGCCCAGCCCTGGGACTGGTGCTTTGTCGGAGCGCCCGAGGATGAGGTGCATTCCCCGAACGAGATTGTCGACAAGCAGGATATTGCCAGTATGCTGGCCCTGTACCAGGCGTTAATGAAAGACCTGTAAGCCCCGACTCCCGGCCCCGTATGCCTACCGGGAATTCTTCGGATTATCAGGTCCGGGGAGGCTCTGTCAGGGCCCGGCGGGTGGTCGGCGGAGCCGCTTGGCGGAGGCGGGCCACGGTTGGGAGCAGGGTCGATCAGATAGCTTGTCTGATGCAGGTATGATGCTTTGCGTTAGTTGGTTATGCTGAGCTATCCAGGCGCTTTAACACAACAGTAACTTGCCGCAAGGCATATTGCGCCCCGTTTTATGGGAATTGTATCGTAATATTGCCACTTAAAATCCCTAGCCTTGAAATCACTACTCATAACCGGCGGCGCAGGCTTTGTAGGCTCCGCTTTGGCTCTGCAATTCAAGCAGGCATACCCGGATTGCCAGATCATTGCCTTTGATAATCTGAAGCGTCGGGGCTCCGAGCTGAACCTGCCCCGACTGCGGGCGGCCGGCATCGAGTTTGTCCACGGCGACATTCGCACCAAGGACGATTTCGCGGGCCTGCCCGCCGTGGAGGCCGTTATCGAAGCGTCGGCGGAGCCTTCCGTTCTGGCCGGCCTCACCTCGGCTCCCGACTACCTGATCAACACCAACCTGGGCGGGACGGTAAACTGCCTGAACTACGCCCGGCAGCACGATGCCGCCTTCGTGTTTCTCTCAACCAGCCGCATCTACCCGATCAACCAGATCGACCGGATCAAGCTCGACGAAGCAGAAACCCGGTTCGAGGTAAGCGCCGACCAGCCCTTCGCGGGCATTTCCCCGAAAGGCCTGTCGGAAGACTTTCCGCTGGAAGGCTACCGCTCCCTTTACGGGGCTACCAAGCTCTGCTCGGAATACCTAATTCAGGAATACCACCACTTCTACAACATGCGCACCGTGATTAACCGGTGCGGGGTACTCACCGGCCCGTGGCAGATGGGCAAGGTCGACCAGGGCGTGATTGTGCTGTGGGTGGCCCGCCACTTCTGGAAGCAGCAGCTGGGCTACTTTGGCTTCGGCGGAACCGGCAAGCAGGTGCGCGACATCCTGCATGTCGATGACCTGTTTGACCTGGTCAACTACCAGCTGCAGAACCTCGAACAGGTGAACGGCAAAACCCTGAACGTAGGCGGCGGCTACGACGTGAGCGTAAGCTTGCAGGAGCTGACCGCCATCTGCCAGCGGGTGACCGGCAATACCGTGCCGATGGCATCGGTAGCGGAAAACCGGCAGGCGGATATTGCTCTCTACCTTACGGATAATACCCGCGTGAGCGAACTGACCGGCTGGCAGCCCAAGCGGAACGTGGAGCAGATTGTGACGGACGTCTACAACTGGCTGCGGGAAAATGAAGCCTCACTGAAACCCATTCTGGGCTAATCATCAACTAACGAACGATATGAAAGTAGCACTCATTACCGGGGCCGGCGGCCTGATCGGCAGCGAAGCCGTCGAGTTCTTCGCCGATAAGTTTGATGTGATTGTCGGGGTCGACAACAACATGCGCAGCTATTTCTTCGGCGAGCAGGCCTCGACCGACTGGAACCGGGCCCGGCTGCAGAACGATTACGCGAACTACCGGCACTACGCGGCTGATATCCGCGACCTCACCGCCCTGGAAGCCATCTTCCGGGAGTACGGCGCCGACATTGCCCTCGTGGTGCACACCGCCGCCCAGCCCAGCCACGACTGGGCCGCCCGGGAGCCGTTCACCGACTTCTCGGTGAATGCCACCGGTACGCTGAACATGCTCGAGCTGACTCGTCAGCACGCTCCCGAGGCCGTGTTCATCTTTACCTCCACCAACAAGGTATACGGCGACAACCCCAACTTCCTGCCCCTGGTGGAGCTCGAGACGCGCTGGGAAATCGACCAGAACCACCCCTACTTCGAGCGGGGTATCGATGAGCAGATGAGCATCGACCACACCACCCACTCGCTGTTCGGCGCCTCCAAGGTGGCCGCCGATGTGCTGGTGCAGGAGTATGGCCGCTATTTCAACATGAAAACCGCCGTGTTCCGCGGGGGCTGCCTTACCGGCCCGCGCCACTCCGGCGCCCAGCTGCATGGTTTCCTGTCGTACCTGATGAAGTGCGCCATCACGGGCCAGCACTACACGGTGTTCGGCTACAAGGGCAAGCAGGTGCGCGACAACATCCACTCCCACGACCTGGTGAACATGTTCTGGCACTTCTACCAGCAGCCCCGCACGGGCGGTGAGGTGTACAACGCCGGCGGCGGCCGCTTTGCCAACTGCTCGATGCAGGAAGCCATTGCGCTCTGTGAGAAAATCACCGACAACAAGATGAACTACTCGTACTCCGACCAGAACCGTATCGGTGACCATATCTGGTACGTGTCGGACGTGAGCCGCTTCGAGCAGCACTACCCGGGCTGGCAGTTCAAGTATGACCTCACGAGCACGCTGACGCAGATCTTCAACGAACTGCGCGAGCGTCAACCAGCATAGCATGAAGCTGAGCGTCGTCATTCCCGCGTACAACGAAGAAGAAAGCATCGGCGAAACCCTGCACACGCTGTATGCCAAGCTGGTGCAGGAGCAGATCGACCACGAAATCGTGGTCACCAACGATAATTCCAAGGATAATACCCTGGGCCGGCTCGAGGAGCTGGCCCGGGAGATTCCGACGCTGAATTATTACACCAATGCCGGCCCCAACGGCTTCGGCTACGCGGTGCGCTACGGCCTGGAACGCTACCAAGGCGACTGCGTGGCCGTAATGATGGCCGACCTCTCCGATGACCCCGACGACCTGGTGCGGTACTACCGCAAGATGCAGGAAGGCTACGACTGCGTCTTCGGCAGCCGCTGGATTAAAGGCGGCAAGGTTATCGACTACCCGGCGCATAAGAAGTACATCAACCGGGTTGCCAACGGCATCGTCAAGACCCTGTTCCGGCTGAGGTACAACGACTGCACCAACGCCTTTAAGCTCTACCGCCGGCACACCATGGATGGGCTGAAGCCCTTCCTGTCGCCGCACTTCAACCTGACCCTGGAACTGCCTTTGAAGGCTATTGTGCGGGGCTACAGCTACGCGGTGGTGCCCAACTCCTGGACAAACCGCAAGTACGGGGAGTCGAAGCTGAAGATCAAAGAGATGGGCAGCCGCTACTTTTTTATCATGATGTACTGCCTGATTGAAAAGCACTTCTCCCGGGGGGATTTTCACAAGGCAAAAACGACGGCCTAACGCACGTATGGCAACGGAATACAAAGGAGGGCGCTGGTTAGCTTGGCTGGCCAGCGCCCGATTGTTTTGGCTGCTCGCCGGACTGAATCTGCTCATCACCCTGGTAGTGGCGGCGGCAACATTTGGCACCATTAGCGGAGACCATTACACCTATATGGGGTATGCCGACGGCCTGCTGCAGGGCCGTTATACGTACTGGTATTTCCTGCCTGACTACATCCCCGACACGTTTCGAAACCCGGGATATCCCCTGTTTCTGCTGCTGATCCGGGCCCTGGGTGGGGGCGACGGGCTGGCCCGGATCGTGCAGACGCTGCTGTACCTCATCACGATTGGGCTGGTGGTCCGGCTCGCGGCCCGGTGCGAGACTGATTCGCGCTCGTGGCTGGTGCGCAACCTGTTTCTGCTGCTGCTGCTGCCCAACATCCAGCTGGCGTATTTCGCGGCGTTGGTATTTCCGGAAATGCTGGTCGCCTTTCTGGTCGCCCTCTATGTGTACGTGGCTATTACCTGGCCCTTGAGTGGTTGGAAGCGGACCGTGGTGCTCGCGCTACTGGCCGGCCTGATTTTTCAGACCCGTCCGGTGTTTATTTTGTTTCCGTTGGGCCATCTGGCACTGGACTTCTGGCAGAACCGCTCGATGGGCATGTTCTCGTGGCTTAAGGGCATTGTCCTGCTCGTGCTGTTTGGCGCTACTATGCTGCCCTATGCCTTCTGGAACTACCGGCATCACGGCGTCTTTAAGCCGACCTCACTGGAAGGAGGGGCTGGGGTAATGCAACTCGGGTTCTGGGCGCTGCGCATGCCGGGTTACCATGAAACCCGGTACTGGGGTAATACAATGGGGGACGAAGTAGTTTCGTTTGCTGAGCCTGCGGAAGTGCCTGGTTACATTGCTGCCTTTAATGCGGAATGGGACCAGATTGATGCTGCCACCCGACCCCTGCTCACGGCCCGCGACCTGCGCTACCTGCCGCAGATGCGCAACAATGACCGGAACATGTTTCCGACTTATAACTCAGACTACACGGTCCGTCGAGAGAAGTTGTTGCTACAGGCCACTATTGCCAACATTCGGCGGGAACCGGGATACTATCTTAAGACCCGCCTATACACCTTGGTGCGGCTCTGGGTAACCGGGGTGCAGCTTAACGCTTGGCGCGAGGCGGCGAGTCCTCTGGCAAAAATAAAGGTGATTTATCCGGCCCTGGCCAGTGGATTTACTTTCCTGCTTGGCATCATTTGCCTGGCTTGGGGGCTGTTCCATCAGCGCGCCATCCAATGCACCCGCACGTGGTGGCTGTCCTTAGCCTTGGTTGTTTACTTTGGTCTGGTACACATCCCTTTCTCAATTCAGGCGCGCTACACGGTGCCCGTGCGCCCCTGGCTCCTGCTGGCAATTGCCGTGGCACTTGGAGCCTGGCTGGTGCGCCGTATGCCCCTGGCGCCAGCGGCTACTAAGCCTGCAGAAACCAGATAAGTGGGCTGCCTGCCGGTCAAAGTAAACGGGTTTGTCGGTCATTTTAGTCCGGCATGCCCGGCTGGCTAAGCGTGACTGCAATCCGGCCCTGGCTCTGACTTGTACTGGGTCACGGAGCGCGTGTCCGTCAATTACTTCCGGAAAGTGTAGAGCAGGGAAGGGCTGCGTTGGTGAAAAGTTGGAGTTGGTGGTAAAAAATCTATTTTACACCCCCAAACCTTCTTTCTCAAACCTTAACACCAACTTCCATCCTCTGCTTATGAAGTCACTTTTCCTCTACTCTGCGCCGGCGCTGGGCATCCTGGCGCTGCTCTATACCTGGGTACGCTCCCGCTGGGTGACGCGCCAGGATGCCGGCGACGAGCGCATGCGCACCATTGCCGGCTACATTGCTGATGGCGCCATTGCCTTTCTGAAAGCGGAATACCGCGTGCTGATGATTTTCGGGCTGATTGCCTCAGCCTTTCTGTTCTACCTGGGCAGCACCGGCGAGAAGTCCAGCCCGGTGATTGTCATTGCCTTCATCATTGGCGCCGTGTTCTCGGCACTGGCCGGCTACATCGGGATGAAGATTGCCACCAAAGCCAACGTCCGCACCGCCCAGGCGGCCCGGACAAGCTTGTCGAAGGCCCTGAACGTGTCCTTTTCGGGGGGCTCGGTGATGGGCATGGGCGTGGCCGGCCTGGCCGTGCTCGGCCTTGGCTCCCTGTTCATTGTGTTCTACAACATGTTTGTAGTCGGAAAGGGTGATGCCAACAGCATCGACATGGAACGGGCGCTGGAAGTACTGACCGGCTTTTCGCTTGGGGCCGAAAGCATTGCCCTGTTTGCCCGCGTAGGCGGGGGCATCTACACCAAAGCAGCTGACGTGGGCGCCGACCTCGTGGGCAAGGTAGAAGCCGGTATTCCCGAAGACGACCCCCGCAACCCCGCCACCATTGCCGACAACGTAGGCGACAACGTGGGCGACGTAGCCGGTATGGGCGCCGACTTGTTCGGCTCCTACGTGGCTACGATTCTGGCGACCATGGTGCTGGGCCGGGAGGTAAACGCCTCCGGTGACCAGTTCGACGGCCTTTCCCCGATTCTGCTGCCGATGGTTATTGCCGGCATGGGCATTGTCGCTTCGCTGATCGGAATTCTGTCGGTACGGGTCAAGGAGGGCGGCAACGTGCAGGCCGCGCTGAACCTGGGCAACTACGTGTCGGTGGTGGTGTCGGCTATTGCTTCCTATTTCATTATCCGTTACATGCTCCCCGAAGGCAGCATTGCCATCCGGGGCGTGGCCTTCGACTCGATGGATGTGTTCTACGCCGTGCTGGTCGGCCTCGTGGTCGGTACGCTGATGAGCATTATCACCGAGTACTACACGGCCATGGGCAAGCGCCCGGTGATGAGCATCGTGCAGCAAAGCAGCACCGGCCACGCCACCACCGTTATCGGGGGCCTCGCCGTGGGCATGGAATCCACCGTGCTTCCCATTATCGTGCTGGCCGCCGGCATTGTGCTGTCGTATGAGTGCGCCGGCCTGTACGGGGTGGCCATTGCCGCCGCCGGCATGATGGCGACGACCGCCATGCAGCTGGCCATCGACGCCTTTGGTCCCATTGCCGACAACGCCGGCGGTATCGCCGAGATGAGCGAGCTGCCCAAAGAAGTGCGGGAGCGTACCGACATCCTCGACGCAGTGGGCAACACCACCGCGGCCACCGGCAAAGGCTTCGCCATTGCCTCGGCGGCTCTTACCTCCCTGGCATTGTTTGCCGCCTTTATGGGCACGGCCAATATCACCAGCATCGACATCAGCAACGCCCGCGTGCTGGCCGGACTGTTCGTGGGCGGCATGATTCCCTTTATCTTCTCGGCCCTGGCAATTTCGGCCGTAGGCCGCGCCGCCATGGCCATGGTGCAGGAAGTGCGCCGGCAGTTCCGCGAGATTCCCGGCATCATGGAAGGCACCGGCCGGCCCGAGTATGAGAAGTGCGTGGCTATTTCCACCCAGGCCGCCATCCGGGAGATGATGCTGCCCGGCGCCATTGCCCTGGTGGTACCCGTTATCATCGGCTTCACCTTTGGCCCCGAGGTACTCGGCGGTCTGCTGGCCGGCGTTACCGTATCGGGCGTGCTGATGGCCATGTTCCAGAGCAACGCCGGTGGCGCCTGGGACAACGCCAAGAAGTCGTTTGAAAAGGGCGTAATGGTGAACGGCAAGATGGAGTACAAGGGCTCTGACGCCCACAAAGCCTCCGTCACGGGCGACACCGTGGGCGACCCGTTCAAGGATACCTCGGGTCCGTCGATGAACATCCTGATCAAGCTCATGTCCATCGTCTCGCTCGTTATTGCGCCTCACATTGCCGCACCCGACCGGGCCGTGGCGCCGGTGGTGCCCCAAGTCAATGAGGTGAAGGTGCAGCCCCTGGGTCAGCAGGCCCCGGTGAGCCTGCCCGCCCGGACGGTCGTGCTGGCACGATAGACAGCCGTGGCTTGCCGGCCCGGAGCCGGATTTCCGCAGCAGCCCTTCCCCACCGGAAGGGCTGCTTTTTTTGTCTTACCTTTGACCTCGCTTTCACCGGCCAATCAACCCAACCCTGGATGCCTGAATCCATCATCTCGCTGCACGACAAGCAGTTTGCTCCGTATTTGCCGTATGAGCAGCTGACCGACGCCATTCGGATTCTGGCTGCCCGGCTCAACGAGGACTATGCCGGCAAGCAGCCCCTGTTCGTGGCCGTGCTCAATGGCTCGTTTATGTTCGCTGCCGACCTGATGAAGCGTCTGAGCATTCCCTGCGAGGTGGCCTTTATCCGGGTAGCCTCGTACGAGGGCACCGGCAGCACCGGCAAGGTGCGCGAAGTGCTGGGCCTGCAGGAGGACGTGAAGGGGCGCCACCTGGTACTCTTGGAAGACATTGTGGATACCGGCCACACCATCCGCTACCTGCTCGACATGCTCAGCAGCCGGGGAGCCGCTTCGGTGGAGGTCGCCTGCCTGCTGATCAAGCCGGAGTGCCTGCAGCACGAGCTCAACATCCGCTACGCCAGCATCTCCATTCCCAACGAGTTTGTGGTCGGCTACGGGCTCGACTACGACGGACTGGGGCGCAACTACCCCGACGTTTACAAGGCCCTTTAAGCTCAGCCAGCGGCCATAAACGCCCTTCTTCCGTACACGGACTCTTTGTTGTCAATTTGTTATCTTTCCCACACTCACCCGCTCTTCTTCCCGCGTAACACTTCGTCTTTATGCTGAATATCGTGCTCTTCGGCCCCCCCGGCGCCGGCAAAGGAACGCAAAGTCAGAAGCTCATTGCCCGCTATAACCTGGTTCACCTGTCTACCGGCGACCTGCTCCGTTCCCAGATTGCGCAGGGCACCGAGTTGGGCCTGCACGCCAAGAAGCTGATGGATGAGGGCCTGCTCGTGCCGGACGAAGTGGTGATTGGCATGATTGAAACCCAGCTGGCCGGCAATACCGACGCGGCCGGCTTTATCTTCGATGGCTTTCCCCGCACCGTGCCCCAGGCTGCCAGCCTCGACGAGCTGACCCAGCGCTACGACACCGGCGTGAGCTGCATGATTGCCCTGGAAGTAGCCGAGGAAGAGCTGGTCAAGCGCCTGCTGGAGCGGGGCAAGACCAGCGGCCGCCCCGACGACCAGGACGAAGCCAAAATCCGCAAGCGGGTATCGGTGTACAACAACGAAACCGCCCAGGTAGCCAGCTACTACGCCGGGCAGGGCAAGTTTCACGGCCTCAACGGCATCGGCGCCATCGACGACATCTTCTCCCAGATCTGCCGCATCATCGACGCCAACCAGCCCGTCGCGCCCGTATCGGGTGGCCTGGCGGCCGACGAAGTAAAAGCTTAACCCGGCCTGCCGTACCCCAGTAACCCGGTCTGTCATCCTGAGCGCAGCAAAGGACCTTAGCACGCAAGAACGAGTCGTGGAAACGATAAGTCGTTCAAACCGGTTAAGGTCTTTCGCCCGCTCAGGGTGACAGCCTTTTTTTGGTCAATTCATTCAAGAACGGAATCAGGGATTAATTCTTAATTCTTAATTCTTCATTACTAATTCCTCCCAGTGGCTTCCAACAACTTCATCGACTACGTTAAAATCAACTGCCGCTCGGGGCGGGGCGGGGCCGGCTCGGCTCATTTCTTCCGGGCCAAGGGCCTGCCCAACGGCGGCCCCGACGGCGGCGACGGGGGGCGGGGCGGCCACATCATCCTGGAAGGAAACTCCCAGCTTTGGACGCTGCTCCACCTGCAGTACCAGAAGCACATCATTGCCGGACACGGCGTGAACGGGCAGGAAAGCCTGCGCACCGGCGCCCAGGGCGAAGACATCATCGTGCCCGTGCCGCTCGGCACCATTGCCCGCGACGCCGAAACCGGTGAAATCAAAGCTGAGGTTACCGAGCACGGGCAGCGCATCATTCTGACGCCCGGCGGCCGGGGCGGCCTGGGTAACGACCATTTCAAGTCGGCTACCAACCAGGCCCCCACCTACGCCCAGCCCGGGGAGCCCGGCATCGACGAATGGGTGGTGCTGGAACTCAAGCTGCTGGCCGACGTGGGCCTCGTCGGCTTCCCGAACGCCGGCAAGAGCACGTTGCTGTCGGTGGTGTCGGCGGCCAAGCCTAAGATTGCTGACTACGCCTTTACCACGCTGGTGCCGAACCTGGGCGTAGTGGCGTATCGCGACTACAAGTCGTTTGTGATGGCCGACATCCCCGGCATTATCGAGGGGGCGGCTGAGGGCCGGGGCCTGGGTACGCGCTTCCTGAAGCACATCGAGCGCAACTCCATCCTGCTGTTCATGATTAGCTGCGACTCGCCCGACATTGCTGCCGAGTACGACGTGCTCATCAGCGAGCTGTCCCAGTTCAACCCCGAACTGCTGGAGAAGCGCCGCCTGCTGGCCATCACCAAGTCGGATCTGATTGACGACGAGCTGGAAGCCGAAATCCGCGCGACCCTGCCCACCGACCTGCCCAGCGTCTTCATCTCCAGCCTGACCAATAAGAACATTCAGCCCCTAAAGGACATGATCTGGCAGGCGCTGCATGCGGAATAAAGGATAGGGTGGAATAAGTGCTGCGACCTTTCAGCCGGGATTAAGCCACTGGGTAATTTGCCGCAGCTCATCCAGCACTTCTACCGGGTCCCGCTGAGCATAGTAGCGAAAGTGGAGCTGCAGCTCGTCTTGTTTCAACTGCTGAAATGCCGTTGCGTCGGACAAGAGCACCGGTTCGGCCCACTGCTGAGCCAGTACAGCCACAGGCTTGCCGAGGATGGCGACCCAGGTAGCCATACCCCCGGAAATAGAAGCCAGATAGCGGGTGGAATGCACAAGCTGCAGGATTTCCAGGAGCCCGGTGCCATCCGCCACAGTAAGATGGCGCGTGTGGGGAGCTAAGCAGTCGTCGCCCATGGCTACGCTGTCCCGGGTTAGGCTAATCAACATAAGCTGCTGGTTAATGGAGCGTGAAAATAGCCAGCTCCGGCTATTTCCTTGACCACTGAACCAACTGCCCTGCGGCCAAGGTTGCCGTGCCACTATGACAGCCGGCTGAGCTTTGGCAAACTCCTTGCGCCCGCAACGCGTGCCCAACGGCAAACTCCGTGAAAAACCCTTTCCGACGAATATTTACCAAGATGGCTGACGATAAGCAACTACCTCAGGACGACAATCTGGCCGCTGACCCCACGCATATGGCTGGCGAAATGGCCGATGAGGCAACGACCACCGAAACCGGTGAAACCACCGGTGCGCCCCAGGCTGAAGCTTCCAAAACCGATGCCGAGCTGGCCGAGCTGAAGGACAAGTACCTGCGCTTGGCCGCCGAGTTCGATAACTACAAGCGCCGCACCGCCAAGGAGCGCGCCGACCTGTTCAAGACCGCCAACCAGGAGCTGATGGTGGCCCTGCTGCCCGTGCTCGACGACTTCGAGCGCGCCCGCACCCATACCCAGTCGTCGGAAGACGTGACGGTGGTGCGCGAGAGCGTGGACATTATCTATAACAAGCTCGCCAAAACCCTCCAGGGCAAGGGCCTGACTTCGATGGAAGTAAAGGGGGGCGGCTTCGACCCAGACCTGCACGAGGCCATCACCCAGATTCCGGCGCCTTCGGAGGACCTGAAGGGCAAGGTGGTCGACGAGATTGAGAAGGGCTACTACCTGGGCGACAAAGTAATCCGCCACGCGAAAGTGGTGTTGGGCCAGTAAACAAGGCGTATCATGGCAGAGAAGCGAGATTATTACGAGGTGTTGGGCGTCGCCAAGAACGCTGCGGCTGATGAAATCAAGAAGGCCTACCGCAAGGTGGCCATCAAGTACCATCCCGACAAAAACCCCGACGACCCGACAGCCGAAGACAAGTTCAAGGAAGCTGCCGAGGCCTACGAGGTGCTGTCTGATGAGCAGAAGCGCGCCCGCTACGACCAGTTCGGGCACCGGGGCATGGGCGGCGCCTCGGGCGGCGGACCGAATATGGAAGACATTTTCTCCCAGTTCGGCGACATCTTCGGCGGGGGCGGTGGCTTCGAAGGCTTCTTCGGGGGCCGGCAGGGTGGCGGCCGGCGCGTGCGCAAAGGCTCCAACCTGCGCATCAAGCTCAAGCTCGACCTTGAGGAAGTCGCCAACGGCGTCGAGAAAAAGATCAAGGTGAAGCGCTACGTAGCCTGCAGCACCTGCACCGGAACCGGCGCCAAGAACGGCACCGACCTCAAGGACTGCGGCACTTGCCACGGCCAGGGCCAGGTGAAGCGCGTGGTGAATACGATGCTGGGCCAGATGGTCAGCTCCTCGACCTGCCCCACCTGCCAGGGCGAAGGCAAGATTGTGAGTGCCAAGTGCGACGTGTGCCACGGCGAAGGCCGGGAACTCAAAGAAGAAATCATCCCGATCAACATTCCCGCCGGCGTGGCCGAGGGCATGCAGCTTTCCATGAACGGCAAGGGCAACTATCCCGAGCGCGGGGGCGTGGCCGGCGACCTGCTCATCCAGATCGAGGAGGAGCCGCACGAGCTGCTCAAGCGCGACGGCAACAACATCATGTTCGACCAGTACATTTCCTTCGTGGATGCGGCGCTGGGAGCGAACATCGAAGTGCCTACCATCGAAGGCAAGGTTAAGATCAAGGTGGACCCCGGCACCCAGCCCGGCAAGATCCTGCGTCTGCGCGGCAAGGGCATCAAGGACCTGAACGGCTACGGCCGCGGCGACCAGCTCATTCACATCAATGTCTGGACCCCGAAGAGCGTGAACTCCGAGGAGCGCCAGATCCTGGAAAAGCTACGCGACTCCCAGAACTTCGCGCCCAACCCGGGCAAGAACGACAAGGGCTTCTTCGAGAAAGTAAAGGAGTACTTCCAGTAAGCCGACTAGAGCTCGAGTTATAAAAAAGCCCGCTGTTGGAAAACAGCGGGCTTTTTTGTGCCCAATGCGGCAGCTGTATCAGTCTACTGCCTCACTACGCGCTTGACTACGGTGCCCGCAGTGGTGTGCAGGCGCACGGTGTAGAGGCCCGCGGGCAGTGCGCTCAGGTCGAGCTCCTGCCGGATAGTGCCCTGCTGCGGCCGCAACGACAGGGGCTGTACGACCTGGCCCATGGCGTTCAGCACCTGGCCCGGTACGGTGCCCTGGTCCCGCAGGCCAGCTACGAGTAGGGTAGCGGTAGCCTGGGTCGGGTTTGGATACAGCGAAGCGGCGGCTTCCAGCTCCGTAGCCCGGCGGGTTTCCAGCGTAATAAAGCCGGAATAAGCGGTGACCAGGGAGTTGACGTAAGCGCCGGCGCGGTCGTTGAACTGCTGCACGACCTTGCGGCGCACCTGGTTGGTGGCGGTGTAGGAAAGCAGGTACTGGTAGCCGTAGACGATGTTCCAGGCGGCATTATCCCATTCCTCTCCCTGCTCGAGAAGGATGTTGCCGAAATTGTCGTACGTATCCGTATACCGCATGTCGTTAACCCAGACCCCGGGGGCAACGAAAGCTTCGCCGATGTATACCGTGCTCCCGTTGGACTGGTAAGTGAAGGTGAAGCGCTGAGCGTCAAACCAGGCATTGGCGAAATCGTCCCATTCCTGCTGCTCAAAATAAGCGGGCTGCAGCTCGGCCCAGTTGTGCCAGCTGATGTTGCGGATTCGGGCGATGTTCACGTAGGCTCCGTTGGTCCACCCTTCCTGCACAACGTCCGTCCATTGGTTGCTGGCGTTCAGGAGGTAGGTAAGGCGCCCCGAAGGCTGCCAGGTACCGGCCATGGCATCCCAGTTTTCGAAGGTTTCGCCGACGACGATGCCCGCCGGGTTGGTGGTGTAGGCGCTACGGCTGCCATTGCTCGTGAACCAGGTGTTGTTCTGCCAGGTCTGGTAGAGGCTGATAAGCGCCCGGCTCTGGGCGTCGAACGTGTGCACCTCCCGGATCTCGTTGACGTAAGCCGTGCCGTTCCAGCGCTGATCCAGGCGTTCGGTTACGGCTCCCTGGGCATTGTAGGTCAGCAGCTCCCGGCGCCGCGGCTGGTTGGAAACCGAGTCGTTGATGAGGTGCTGGGTAACCTGACCCCGGCTGTTGTAGGTATGGGAGGTAATTGTGCCATCGCCCCAGCGGCCGGTTGGCAGCATCCAGCGGTGTTCCACGCTCCGGCCCGGCACCACCACCGAGGCACTGATGCCCCGGGCCTGGGTTCCCGGGCCGGCTGCCGGTACCGGGCGGGAGCGCTGTGCCCGTTCAAACAGCAGCGGAGCGGCACTCGCAGGGCGGGAGGTTTGAGCGTAGCTGCCGCCCGACAGGCTCAGCAGGGCGACAAGGGTAAGGAGTAGCTTCATATCGGAGTTGGGTTAGGCAGTAGAGCCCGCCGCCGGACGAATAGTTGCCCGGCCCGGTTTATCAATAATACGCCCTGCAGGCGTATTCACGAGCGGAGCCGTCCTGGCGCAGCCCGTTTACCGGGAAGCTCCCGGGGTACGCCGCTGCTTGGCCTGATAGTCCGCTTTGATCTGCAGACCCATGAGCAGCAGGGAAAGCACCAGAAAAATGCCGGTGGTGTAGGTGAAGATGGTCTTTTTGTACCGGCTGCTCAGGGCCATCGAGGCAAAGCTCAGGCTCAGCGCCAGCCACACGCCGGCGTGGGTGTAGGAGTTCCTGAGAAGCTGAAACCCAGCCGAGAACAGGAACATGCCCGCCGTGAGCAGGTTCAGCATGTAAGGGGGTAGGGGCGTTTTGGCGGCGGTGCGGAAAGAGGCCATAACCGAAAGCGGAAAAGGTGGAAGATGGATTCACCCCATATATCGGCAGCTGGCCCTGGGCATTACAGGATCGGTAAAGAAATTCTGCGGTCCGGGGTCCGGAAAATTTAAATGCCGCGGGCCTGTAATGCTGCCCGGGAGTTGCCGATATATGCTCTGAAACCGCCGCCCTCATGAGCTTCGCTGCCCCTGCTACTGATTTTGTGGCCGTCATCAATGAGTACCAGCCCCTGCTGCGGCGGGTGTGCCGGCTGTACTGCGCCGGGGCCGACGACCAGCAGGACCTGTTTCAGGAAGTGGTGCTGCAGCTCTGGCGGGCGTGGCCCGGCTACCAGCCCCAGGCCGGGGCCAAGCTCAGCACCTGGCTGTACCGCGTAGCCCTGAACGTGGCCATCAGCAACCTGCGCCAGCAAACCCGGCGCCCGGTGCAAAGCAACCTGGAAGAGGAAGCGCTGCACCTGGCCATGGTTTCCGACCCGGACGGCTACGAGCCCGAGGAAATGGCGGCCCTGTACCGGGCCATCGACCGGCTCTCGGACGTCGACAAGGCCTTTGTGCTGCTGTACCTGGAAGAGCGCACCTACGAGGAAATGGCCGACATCCTGGGCATCACTCAAAACAACGTACGCGTGAAGATGCACCGCGTACAGGACAAGATCCGCCAACTGCTTACCCGCCCCGTCTGATGGAACTCGACGATTTGCGCCGCCAGTGGCAGCAGCCCGCGGCTACCCCGCCGCCCCTAAGCCCGGGCCAGCTCGATGGCCTGCTCAGTCGCCGCTCCGGCGGACTGGTGGAAAAGATGCGCACCAACGCCCGCCTCGAAACCGGGCTCACGGTTTTGCTGGCCGTGGGCATGCCCTTCGGGTTCTGGCGGGCCGATACAGCTCTGCACAAGCTGGAGGCCGGATTCTTATTTCTGGTGGCGCTGGGCATGCTGGGGTACTACTACCGCAAGCTGAACACCCTGCGGCAAATGGCGGAAACCGGGGGCAACGTGCGCAGCAACCTGCAGCGCCTCTGTGCCGGGCTGCGCGACCTGCTCCGGTTCTACTACCGCCTCACCCTGGCTTCCGGTCCGGCTTCGCTACTGCTGATGTACGGGTACATGGTGGGCAAAGAGCTGGCCCGGCCCGAGGGGCCGCGCAGTAAGCTGCTGCTGATTACGGGCGGGGTGCTGCTGGTGCTGGGGCTGCTGCTGCAGTGGGCCGTGATACACGGCACCCGCTGGTACCTGCAGCAGCTGTATGGCCGTCACCTCGACCGGCTGGAAGCTGCGCTCCAGGAGCTCGGGGAACAGTAGGGCCCACGCCAGGCTCGTTTTTGCTGGACCGGTGCCGCCCCGCTTACCGCTCAGCTGCCGGATACGCCGCTCGGGTAGCGGAAACAGCAGCTCGGGTGAAATGAGTTGGCTTGGTGCCTGGCAATCTTTCTACATTTGAGCCTTCATATCTTTTATTGCTTTCTGATCGTGCAGCCCATTCTCCAAGCAATTGACGTGCGCAAGGCCTACGCCAACCACGTCGCCCTCGATGGCGTGAGCCTCGACATCCCCGAGCAGAGCATCTTCGGCCTGCTGGGGCCGAACGGGGCCGGCAAGACCTCCCTGATTCGCATCATCACCCAGATTACCGGCGCCGACTCCGGCGAAATCCGCTTCCGCGGGCAGCGCCTCAACCCCAGTCACATTGCCCAGATCGGCTACCTGCCCGAGGAGCGGGGGCTGTACAAGAAGATGAAGGTGGGCGAGCAGCTCCTGTACCTGGCGCAGCTGCGGGGCCTGTCCCGCGCCGACGCCTCGGCCCGGATCAAAAGCTGGCTGGAGCGGTTCGATGTCAAGGCCTGGGCCGATAAGTACGTCGAGGACCTGAGCAAGGGCATGCAGCAGAAGGTGCAGTTCATTGCCACCGTGCTGCACGAGCCCAGCCTGATTATCCTGGATGAGCCGTTTTCGGGCTTCGACCCGATCAACGCCAACCTCATCAAGGATGAGATTCTGGAGCTGCGGAAAAAGGGCGCGACCATCATCTTCTCGACCCACCGTATGGAGTCGGTCGAGGAAATGTGCGACAATATTGCCCTGATCAACCGCTCACGCAAGGTGCTCGACGGCCCGGTCAGCCAGATCAAGGAAACCTTCAAGACGCAGACCTACGAGGTGGAGGGCAAGGGCCATCTGCTGGTAGTACACCCCGACTTTGAGGTGCTCGAGCACCACGACCGGGAAAACGGCTATTTCTACGACCGGATACGGCTGCACGCGGGCGCCACGCCCAACGACCTGCTGCGCTTCCTGATCGGGCAGGTGGAAGTGCACGCCTTCCGGGAGCAGATTCCCAGCATCAACGAAATCTTTATCCGCCGCGTCCGCGAAACCATGCCCGAAAGTCTGGTGGAAGAAGAAGCAGAAGCTAGGAGATAGTAGTGTGGAGCTAGAAGTCAGGAGGGAATTCGGTCGGGTTACTCCCGTTTTCCACTTCTTCTGGCTCCTAACTTTCGACTCCCAGCTCCTGCGTAGCAACTCCTGACTCCTCCCAACTCCTAGCTCCCAACTCCTCTTTCCCCATGGACAAAATCTGGCTTATCATTCAGCGCGAATACCTGACCCGGGTGCGCAAGAAAAGCTTTATCGTGATGACCCTGCTGACGCCCCTGCTGATGGCAGGACTCGTGGTGGGGCCGGTTCTGCTGGCCAAAACCGGCTCCAAGCAGCGTATTGTCGAAATCGTGGATGCCGGCAACCTGTTTGGCGGCGTGGTACCCACGTCGGAGAAAATCGACTACCAGTTTGTGGGCACTGATGTAGCAGCGGCCAAAGCCAGCTTCCGCAAAAGCAAGCACACGGCTCTGCTCATCATTCCTCCCGGCTTCCGCCTCGACCAGCCCGGGGACGTGCAGCTGGTATCGCGGGAAAACGCCGACCTGGAAACGACCCGTCGGGTCAAAAACGCGGTTGATAACCAGATTGAGGCCAGCCGCCTCCGCCAGTCGGGCATCGACCGCACCACCCTTGACAAGGCCAAGTCGGACCTGGACCTCAGCTCAATCAAGCTCGACGAAGCCGGCGGGGAACAGGCCAGCAACTCGGGCGTGACGACCGGCGTGGCTTTCGGTCTGGCCATGCTGATTTACTTTTTCATCTTCCTCTACGGCGTGCAGATCATGCGCGGGGTGATGGAAGAGAAGTCGAACCGCATCGTGGAAGTTATTATCTCCAGTGTGAAGCCCTTTCAGCTGATGATGGGCAAAGTGCTCGGCATTGCCGCCGTGGGGCTCACCCAGCTCATGCTCTGGATTCTGCTGTCGTGGGGTGCTACCACGGCCGTAGCAGCCGTAACCGGGGCACCCGGCATGGCGGAGCAGCGGATGGAACAGGTTACAGCTTCTTCGGCCCGCACCCCGGAGGAGGCTGCTAAGGAGAAAGCCAAGATGAGCCAGGCCATGGAGGGCGGTGTACTGAAGGCGATGGGCAACCTGAACCTACCGCTGATCCTGGGCTCTTTCCTGTTTTACTTCCTGGGCGGCTACCTGCTCTACGGCGCATTGTTCGGGGCTGTAGGCTCGGCCGTGGACGGCGAAACCGACTCCCAGCAGTTTATGATGCCCATCACCATTCCGCTGATTGCCACCATCATCGTGGCCCAGAGCGTGATTATCCGGGACCCCAACGGCTCGGTGGCCACTTGGATGTCGATGATTCCGCTGACTTCGCCCATTGCCATGATGATGCGCATTCCCTTCGGCGGCGTGCCGGGCTGGCAGCTGGGGCTCTCGATGCTGCTGCTCGTGGGCGGCTTCCTGGCTACTATCTGGATTGCCAGCCGCATCTACCGCGTGGGCATCCTGATGCACGGCAAGAAGGTGACCTATGGGGAGCTGTCGAAGTGGTTTTTCTATAAAGCCTGACCTGCACCCCAGCTCTTCCACTGCCCGAAAGCCCCGACGCCCCTCCGCGCCGGGGCTTTCTGCGTAAGTTGAGGTTGCGTCACCTTCCAAAACTGAGCCTGTCTTCTTTGCATGTCCCGCCTTGCCCTGCTTCCCCTGCTGCTTTTCTTGCTCGCCTTCCGCTCCGACGACAAGCCGGCCTACCGCCTGTTCACGGCCTCCGGGAAAGCCGTCGGCTACGAGCCGATGATCAAAGAGCTAACCCAGGCTGACGTGGTGCTGTTCGGGGAGCAGCACAACGACCCGATGGCCCACTGGCTGGAGCTGCAGGTGCTCCGCGACCTGGCCCGGCGCAAGGCCGGCGAGCTGGTGCTGGGCCTGGAAATGTTTGAGCGCGACGTGCAGCCCCTGGTGCAGCAGTACAACGTGGGCGAGCTCGACGACAAAGCTTTTGCCGAAGGCAGCCGGCCCTGGCCCAACTACGACACCGACTACAAGCCCCTGCTGCAGCTGGCCCGGCAGCAGAAGCTGCGGGTAGTGGGCACCAACGTGCCCCGCCGCTATGCCACCCAGGTCGCCAGGGGCGGCCTGACGGCGCTGGACGCGCTGCCCGCCGAGGAAAAGCAGTGGCTGGTTCCCTTGCCGATCAAGGTCGATTTCACCCTGCCCGGCTACCAGAACATGGCCAGAATGTTCGGCGCCGACGGGGCGCACAGCGCCGCCACCCAGAACATCATCCAGGCCCAGGCCCTCAAAGATGCTACTATGGCCCACTTCATCCGCCAGAGCCGCCAGCCCGGGCAGTTGCTGCTGCACGTCAACGGAAGCTACCACTCCGACAACTTCGACGGCATCGTCTGGTACCTGCGCCAGGCCGAGCCGGGGCTGCGTATCCGCACCATCAGCACCGTCACGCAGGAGCAGCTGAGCAAGCTGGACAAGGAGAATCAGCAGAAAGCCGACTTCGTGCTGGTAGTTCCGGCCGATATGACCAAGACGTACTAAAGTTGGGTGTAGTTGACGTCAGCCTGGTTTAGCTCCCACGGCTACCAAGAAGTTAATCGTTGGGTAGTTGTACAAGTGATTTACAAAATCGCCGACGACTTGTACAAAATCACAGATGATGGTGTACAAGTGATTTATAAAGTTTAAAAAAGTTGTACACGCCTGCAAAGCAGTTCGACAAGCCCAGTGAAGAAGCGTCGTCGGGTCCTGTCACGCGAAAACGGGTGTCGTTCTGACCAGCAAAGCTGAGCGGCCCCTTCGTTTAATGCCTGTCTATTCAAAAAGCCCATTACCTGCGGTGCGGTAATGGGCTTTTTCGGGTAACAGAGAACCGTCCTCGGCTACGTTAACTTTCGGTTTGTATGCGCCGGCTGCTACAAGCACCAGCCTACTTCAGCAGCTCGTGCAGCACCGTCTGCATCGAGAAGACGCGGTTGCCGGCTTCCTGAATTACCAGGGAGTTGGGCGAGTCCAGGATGGCATCGGACACTTCCACGTTGCGGCGCACGGGCAGGCAGTGCAGAAATTTGGCGTCGTTGGTATCCGCCATATGCCCGGGCGTGAGCATCCAGCTCGGGTCGTTGCTCAGGACCTGACCGTAGTCCTGGTAGCTGCTCCAGTTCTTGGCTTGCACAAAGTCGGCGCCTTCGAGGGCATTTTTCTGATCGTACTCGATGCGGGCGCCCTTGGTGAACTTGGGGTCCAGCTCGTAGCCCTCGGGGTGGGTGATGACGAAGTCTATCCAGTCGATTTCCGCGAACCAGTCGCAGAACGAGTTGGGCACGCACTGGGGCAGGGCGCGCACGTGCGGAGCCCAGGTCAGCACAACCTTTACGCGCTCTTTCTGCTTGTGCTCGGCCACCGTAATCAGGTCGGCAAACGACTGCAGGGGGTGGAGCGTGGCGCTTTCCAGGCTGATGACCGGCACCGTGGCGTACTTCAGGATCTTATTGAACACGACCTCTTCGTAGTCCTCAGCCTTGTCCTTGAGCGTGGGAAACGTGCGCACGCCCAGCACGTCGCAGTACTGGCTCATCACCGCAATGGCTTCCTTGATGTGCTCCTGCGTACCGCCGTTCATCACCGCGCCATCAGCCATTTCCAAAGTCCAGGAATCCGCCCCGGCGTTGAGCACCCAGGCCTGGGCGCCGAGGTTGTATGCCGCCTTGATGGAGCTGAGCCGGGTGCGCAGGCTGGGGTTGAAGAAGATCAGCCCGACGGTTTTGTTTTTGCCGATGTGCTGGTAGCCGAAGGGGTTCGCCTTGATTTCCAGGGCTTGCCGTAACAGGGCCTTATAGTCGCCCGCATCGGCGAAGGAGGTGAAGTTTTTCATGTGGGGTGTTAAGTGGCTGCTAGTCCTAAAAGAACGTCATGCTGAGCTTGTCGAAGCATCTCTACCGCTTCGTTGGAGTTAGCCAGCCCAGGTTTCAAAATCAATCGGCTGCCAGTCTGGATTAAATGCCGTGATCAAAGCATCTTTCTTACTACGCGTCCAGCCTTTCAGCTGCTTTTCCCGCGCAATGGCTTGCTTTGCATCCGGGCAGACTTCGAAGTACACCAGTAAATCCGTCTGATACCGGCCGGTGAACTTACCCGCCTCGCCCCGGCCGCTGCTGTGCTTATAGAGACGACGCGTCAGGTCGTTGGTGACGCCGATGTACAGGACAGTTTTGGTGGGATTGGTCAGGATATAGACGTACATCCGACTACGATACGAAGAAAATCAGAACGTCATGCTGAGCGAAACGGAGTGGAGCCGAAGCATCTCTACCGCTTCGTTGTGATTACTAATCCGACGAAGCGGTAGAGATGCTTCGACTTCGCTCAGCATGACGTTCTATTGTGTCTTCCACCAGAACGCCATGCCGTTTACATCGCCTTGTACTCGTTCCAGCTCTTGATTTTCAGGTCCTGCATTTCCAGCGTGCAGAAAGCCTGGATAAAGGCTTTGGCCAGGCGGGCATTGGTGAGCAGGCCAACCCCCTGATCCACGGCCGTGCGGCGGATTTTGTAGTCGTTGTCCAGCTCGCCCTTCGAGAGGTTCTTGGGGATGTTGATGACCAGGTCGATCTTCTTTTCCTTCAGGTAGGTCAGCACGTTGGGCTCCTGCAGCTCGTCGGGCCAGTAGAGCAGGCTCGACGGCACGCCGTTTTCGGCGAAGAAGCGGTGGGTGCCCTGGGTGGCGTAGATCTGATAGCCTTTGCGCACCAGCAGCTCTACGGCCGACAGCAGCGCCACCTTCGACTTGAGCGGTCCGCCGGAAATCAGCACCGTTTTCTGGGGAATCCTGTAGCCCACACTCAGCATCGACTTCAGCAGCGCCTCCTCGGCCGTGTCGCCCAGGCAGCCCACTTCGCCGGTGCTCACCATGTCCACGCGCATCACCGGGTCGGCACCGGGCAGGCGGGTGAAGGAGAACTGCGGGGCCTTCACGCCCACGAAGGGCAGGTCGTAGATCCGCTCACTCTCGTCGCGCTCCACCTTCTTGCCCAGCAGCACCTGGGTAGCCTTCTGAATCAGGTTGCGGCCTGATACTTTCGACACGAACGGAAAGGAGCGGGAGGCGCGGATGTTGCACTCAATCACCCGGATTTCGCCGCCTTTTTCCAGGAACTGGATGTTGAACGGTCCGCTGATTTCGTAGCGCTTGGCAATCTTCTCGGCAATGATTTTCAGCTTCCGGATGGTGCCCACGTACAGCTTCTGGGGCGGGTAGTACATGGTAGCATCACCGGAGTGGACGCCGGCAAACTCCACGTGCTCGGAAATGGCGTAGCTCACGATTTCGCCGTGGTCGGCCACCGCGTCGAGCTCCACTTCCTTGGCATCCTGGATAAACTCCGACACCACCACCGGGTACTCCGCGCTGACCTCTTTGGCGGTCTGCAGGAAGCTGTCCAGCTCAAAGGTGTTCGACACCACGTTCATAGCCGCGCCCGACAGCACGTAGCTGGGCCGGATCAACACCGGGAAGCCCACTTCCTGCACAAACTGGTGCATGGCGTCGAGCGAAGTCAGCTCTTTCCAGCGCGGCTGCGCGATGCCCAGCTCGTCCATGATGGAGGAGAACTTGTGGCGGTTCTCCGCCTGGTCAATCATGGCCGCCGAGGTGCCCAGAATCGGGGCCTGGGCTTCTTCGAGGCGGGTGGCGAGGTTGTTGGGAATCTGTCCGCCGGTGCTCAGAATCACGCCCTGGGGCTGCTCGAAGTCCAGGATGTCCATCACCCGCTCAAAGCTCAGCTCCTCGAAGTAAAGCCGGTCGCTCACATCGTAGTCGGTTGAGACGGTTTCGGGGTTGTAGTTGATGATGATGGTCTTGTAGCCTTCCTGTGAAGCCGTCTGCACGGCCTGCACCCCGCACCAGTCGAACTCCACGGAGCTTCCGATGCGGTACACGCCCGAGCCCAAGACCAGCACCGACTTGTCGGTTTCGGGGTCCAGGTCGTTTTCGGTGCCGTGGTAGGTGCTGTAGAGGTAGTTGGTTTTGGCCGGAAACTCAGCCGCCAGCGTGTCGATCTGCTTGATGACCGGCACCACGCCCAGGGCCTTGCGGCGGGCCCGCACCAGCAGCTCGTCGGCCTTTACGTCGCCCTCGCCGAGCAGCTTCACGGCAATCTGCTGATCCGAGAAGCCGGCTTTTTTCGCGTCGCGCAGCAAGGTGGTTTCCAGCCCGTCAAGGCCGGCGGCGCGGCCCTCGGCGAGCTTGTTGCCCAGCTGAAAGATGGTGTACAGTCGCTGTAGAAACCAGTGGTCGATGCGCGTCAGCTTGTGGACCTGCTCGAGCGTATAGCCAGCCTCGAAGGCCAGGTTGATGGCGAAGATGCGCTCCTCGTTCGGTTCGCTCAGCAGCTTGTCGATGGTGGCCGAGTTTACGTCCTCGGGCTTGTTGGCCACGAAGCCGCGCTTGCCGGTGTCCAGCATCCGCAGGCCTTTCTGAATGGCTTCTTCGAACGACTTGCCGATGGCCATTACCTCGCCCACGCTTTTCATGGCCGAGCCGATCTGCCGGTTCACGCCCTCGAACTTGCCCAAATCCCAGCGCGGCAGCTTCACCACCACGTAGTCCAGCGCCGGCTCGAAAAAGGCCGATGTGGTCTGCGTCACGCTGTTTTTCAGCTCGGCCAGCGAATAGCCCAGGCTCAGCTTGGCCGCCACAAACGCCAGCGGGTAGCCCGTAGCCTTGGAAGCCAGAGCCGAGGAGCGCGACAAGCGGGCATTCACCTCAATCACGCGGTAGTCTTCCGACACCGGGTCCAGGGCGTACTGAATGTTGCACTCGCCCACGATGCCCAGGTGGCGAATGGTTTGGATGCCGATGCTGCGCAGCTTGTGGTACTCGCGGTTACTTAGCGTCTGCGACGGAGCTACTACGATGCTTTCCCCGGTGTGAATGCCGATGGGGTCGAAGTTCTCCATGTTGCAGACCGTGATGCAGTTGTCGTACTGGTCGCGCACCACTTCATACTCCACTTCCTTCCAGCCCTTCAGCGACTCTTCCACCAGAATCTGGTCGGAGGTTGTGAAGGCCTGCTGGGCCAGGGCCCGCAGCTCGTCGGGGTTGTTGGCAAAGCCGCTGCCCAGGCCACCCAGGGCAAACGCCGCCCGCACGATAATCGGGAAGCCGATGGTCTGCCCGGCGGCCATGGCGTCGTCCATCGTGGTCACGGCCACGCTGCGGGCCGAAAGCACGCCGATCTGGTCGAGCTTCTCCTTGAAGATGTCCCGGTCCTCGGTGTCGATGATGCTCTGCACGGGCGTACCCAGCACCTGCACGTTATACTTCTCAAACACGCCGGCGCGGAACAGAGCCACGGCGCAGTTCAGGGCCGTCTGCCCGCCAAAGGCCACCAGAATGCCGTCGGGCTGTTCCTTTTTAATGACCTCCTCCACGAAGTAGGGCGTCACGGGCAGGAAGTACACGTCGTCGGCAATGTTGTCCGACGTCTGCACGGTAGCAATGTTGGGGTTGATGAGAATGGTGCGGATGCCTTCCTCTTTCAGCGCCTTGAGGGCCTGGGAGCCGGAGTAGTCGAACTCGCCGGCCTCGCCGATTTTGAGGGCGCCCGAGCCGAGGACGAGAACTTTGTTGGGTTTGTTCATTCTATGAGTTGAGTAACAGACCAGGAAAAAGGTCGTGTTAAAAGGCTGTCGGGTTACGGGTTATTTAGAACGTCATGCTGAGCGCAATTCAGCACCTTTAGTGCTGTACATAAACTTTGCCTTCTGCATAGTACATGCGCGAACCTGGCGGAATATGCAGTTCGCTAGCTGTGATTTGGACTGCTGGATTGCCGATGGATTCATGATCATCCGCATAGTAGTTGGAATGCTTTTTCCCAATTAGTAGACCATCAGGGGTGACAATCAAGCAGCTGTATTTGTGTGGCGAAACACGTTCGTTTCTGAAGTTGTACACCTTAAACCTGGTGTATTTCCGCTTCCAACCTAAATTGAAAGGAAAGCCAGCAGAACGAACACTGCTAATACTGAGGTGCAATGACTTCCATTCGCGCTGCACTGCCACCGCATTTGAATCAACAGCAATGCTCTTCGTAGACCAAAGAGGCCAGGGCCGTAGCTGCGCAGAAGCAGGGCTCGTTGACCAGATAGTGAACAGAAGGCAGGCAATGGCTGTGGTTCTCAACGTCCAAAGTTCTAAGTAGGATAACCGTGCAGCGAAGCGGTCGAGATGCTTCGCCTTCGCTCAGCATGACGCTCATTTCGGTACGTTCTACTTAGCAGCTTTGTGCTCTGCCACTGCCTTCAGGAAGTCGTCGAACAGGTACTCCGTATCCTCGGGGCCGCCGGCGGCTTCGGGGTGAAACTGGGTGGAAAAGAACGGCTTGGTCTGGTGGCGGATGCCTTCGCAGGTGCCGTCGTTGAGGTTCTCGAACAGCATGGTCCAGTCGGCGGGCAGGGTGGCGGGGTCGACGGCGAAGCCGTGGTTCTGGCTGGTGATGTAGCTGCGCTGGGTGCCGGTAAGCTTCACGGGCTGGTTGTGGCTGCGGTGGCCGTACTTGAGCTTGAACGTGTTGCCCCCGCAGGCCAAACCCATCAGCTGGGAGCCCAGGCAGATGCCGAAGATGGGCTTGTCCTGGCCTAGCGCGGTTTGCAGGTGCCGGATGGTGGGCTCACACATCTTCGGGTCGCCGGGGCCGTTGCTCAGGAACAGGCCGTCGTAGTCGAGGGTGGTGAAGTCGTAGTCCCAGGGCACGCGGATCAGCTCCACGTCGCGCTCCAGAAAGCAGCGGATGATGTTGGTCTTGGTGCCGCAGTCGACGAGCACGATTTTGTGCCGGCCCGTGCCGTAGTGCTGCACCCCGGCAGGGCTTACCTGGGCCACCAGGTTTTCCAGGTTCGGGTCGTGGAGCGGAATGTCCTGCTCGGCCACGATCTTGCCCAGCATAGCGCCTTTCTCGCGCAGCTTCTTGGTGAGCATGCGGGTATCCACGCCGAAGATGCCGGGGATGTTGTACTCCTTAAGCCAGTCGCCGAGGCTTTTGGCCGCGTTCCAGTGGCTGTGCTCTTCGGAGTAGTAGTTCACCACCAGGCCGGCAATGTGAATCTTGTCGGACTCGAAAATCCGGGAAATCGACTCGTACAGCTCCTCGCCGGGCACGCCGTAGTTGCCCACCATCGGGTAGGTGAGCACCAGAATCTGGCCGGCAAACGACGGGTCAGTGAGATTTTCGGGGTAGCCGGTCATGGCCGTGCTGAACACGACTTCGCCGGCCGACGAGGTATACGCCCCGAAGGAAGTACCCTCGATTTCGGTGCCGTCTTCGAGTACGAGTTTTACTGTCTGGTTCATCAGTTGATGGAAGTTCTAGTAGTGGCAGCCTGTAAGAAGTTGACTAATCAGTTCCCCGCCTCAGATGAGGAGGGGTGCCCGAAGGGCGGGGTGGTTGACCGGCGTTGAACGATTTGGCAGTACTGGTTCTAATTCGTTCTGCTGTTTCAACCAGCCCTAACCCCTCCTTATCCAAGGAGGGGAACTAGTATCTAATCCAGCGCCGAAGCCTGCTGAATGACGGTTGTTGACTTTGCCGTCAGCGCATACAGCGCCTGCAGGAACCGGTCAACTTCGGCTTTGGTGATGTTCAGCGGGGGCAGCAGGCGCAGCACCGTCGGGTCGGAGGCGTTGCCGACGAAGATGTGATGCTGGGTCAGCAGCTGGTCGCGCAGGTCCTTGATGGGGAAGTCGTACTTGATGCCTACCATCAGCCCCCGGCCGCGGATTTCTTCGGCCCCGGCCCTGGCTTCCAGCTCCGAGCGGAGGTATTGGCCAATTTCGGTGGCATGCGTCAGCAGGCTTTCCTGCTCAATAACTTCCAGCACGGCCAGGGCCGCGGCGCAGGCGAGGTGGTTGCCGCCAAACGTAGTGCCCAGCAGACCGTACGACGCCTTCAGCTCGGGCGCAATCAGAATGCCGCCGATGGGGAAGCCGTTGCCCATGCCCTTGGCTACCGAAATGACGTCGGGCCGGACGCCGGTGTGCTGGTGAGCAAAGAACTTCCCGCTGCGGCCGTAGCCGCTCTGCACCTCGTCGGCAATCAGCAACGCGCCGTACTGCTTGGTCAGCGCGGCCAGGCCGGTTAGGAACTTGTCGGAGGGCATGATGATGCCGCCCACGCCCTGAATCGGCTCGATGATAACCCCGCACACGTCACCACCCTGCAGGACCTGCTCCACCGCCGCCAGGTCGTACTCCACAAAGGAGATGGCGTGGTCGGCGTTGAAGGGCGCTACGATCTTGGGGTTGTCGGTAGCGGCGACGGCGCCCGAGGTGCGGCCGTGGAAAGCTCCTTTAAACGCAATGACGCGCTTTTTGCCAGTGTGGAACGACGCCAGCTTTAGCGCATTCTCGTTGGCCTCAGCGCCCGAGTTGCACAGAAACAGGGAGTAGTCCGGGTAGCCCGACACCTCGCCCAGCTTTTGCGCCAGCTCCCGCTGAATCGGAATCTGCACTGAGTTGGAGTAGAAGCCGATGTTCTGCAGCTGCCCGGTCAGACGCTGCACGTAGTGCGGGTGGCTGTGGCCGATGGAAATCACGGCGTGGCCCCCGTAGAAGTCCAGATACTCCTGGCCCTTATCATCCCACAGTTTAGCGCCCAGCGCCCGGACAGGGGTGATGTCAACCAGCGGGTAAACGTTGAAAAGCTCCATGGCTTAGTAGAGGTTAGATTTTAGAGCTTAGAACTTAGAAAAAGGCGGTCATTCCGAGCGAAGTCGAGGAATCTCGCGTGCTGACGTTAGAGGTAGTAATTCAACGAAGCGGTAGAGATGCTTCGACTTCGCTCAGCATGACGATACTAAAAGCTTACAGCTTTAAGACCCAACCCTGTGGTTTCCGGCAGGCCGAAGAGCAGGTTCATGTTCTGGATGGCCTGGCCTGACGCGCCTTTTACCAGGTTGTCGATAGCCGAGGTGATGAGCAGCTGCTTGCCGAACTTCTGCACGTGCAGCAAACACTTGTTGGTGTTGACGACCTGCTTGAGGTGGATTTCCGCGTCCGAAACCGTGGTAAACGATGCCTCGGCGTAGAACTTCTTGTACAGCTCCCGGGCTTCTTCCACGCTCAGATCCGAAGGCGTGTACACGCTGGCGAAGATGCCCCGGGTGAAGTTGCCGCGGTAGGGAATGAAGTGAATGTCAACGTCCAGCTTTGACTGTAGCTGGCCCAGGCTTTCCCCGATTTCGCCGAGGTGCTGGTGGGTGAAGGGCTTGTAGATCGACACGTTGTTCGTGCGCCACGAGAAGTGCACCGTTTCCGACAAGCTTTGTCCGGCGCCCGTGGAGCCCGTAATGGCCGACACATGCACATCTTCCGTCAGCTTGCCGGCCTGGGCCAGGGGCAGCAACGCCAGCTGGATGGCGGTGGCGAAGCAGCCGGGGTTGGCAATGCTCTGGGCCTGCTGAATACGGCTTTTGTTGAGCTCCGGCAGCCCGTACACAAACTCCCGGCCCCCGAACTCGGCGTCGGCCTCCAGGCGGAAGTCGTTGCTCAGGTCGATGATATGCGTGGTTTCCGGCAGGGGCGTCTTCTCCAGGAAGGCGCGGGAGTTGCCGTGCCCCAGGCACAGGAACACCACGTCCTCGTCCCCGGCCAGTTCGGCGGCAAAGACCATGTCGGTTTCACCCACCAGGTCGTCGTGCACGCTGCTGATTGCGTTGCCGGCGCTGGACGAGCTGACGATGGCGCCCAGCTCCACAAACTCGTGGTGGAGCAGGATGCGGATCAGCTCCCCGGCCGTGTAGCCGGCCCCGCCGACGATGCCTACCTTAATTTTCATCGGTAAAGGAAGAGTGAATGCGCAGCTGGTTGCTGAAGATCTTGATAAAGCCCTTGGCGTCGCGCCCGTCCCAGGCGTCGTTTTCCTCGCCGTAGGTAGCCACCTTGGAGCGCATCATGTCGTAGCGCGACTCGATGCCCTGCAGCTCAAACTGGTAGGGCTTCAGGGTCACGAACACCGTGCCCGACACGCGCTCCTGCGAGGAGGTCAGCAGGGCTTCGAAGTCGCGCATCACCGGGTCGAGGTACTGGGCCTCGTGCAGCAGCGTGCCGTACCAGTTGGCTACGTAGTCCTTGTGCAGCAGCTGCCACCGGCTCGACGTGTGCTTTTCCAGCAGGTGGTGGGCCTTGAGCAGAATCAGCGGGGCGGGGGCTTCGAAGCCGACGCGGCCCTTGATGCCCAGGATGGTGTCGCCCACGTGGGTGTCGCGGCCGATGGCGTAGGTGCCGGCCAGCTCGTTCAGGGCCTGAATCAGCGCTACCGGGTTCAGCTGCTCGCCGTTCAGCGCTACCGGCTCGCCCTTCTCGAAGGTAATTTGGATGCTGGTCGGCTCGGTAGCACTGAGCTGCGTCGGGTAGGCCGACCCGGGCAGCGCCTGGTGCGAGGTCAGCGTTTCGACACCGCCCACGC
Organism: Hymenobacter translucens; assembly: GCF_020685205.1. Taxonomy (GTDB): domain Bacteria; phylum Bacteroidota; class Bacteroidia; order Cytophagales; family Hymenobacteraceae; genus Hymenobacter; species Hymenobacter translucens. Next base: position 73,135 of record NZ_JAJERB010000007.1, on the reverse strand, counting down.
TGGTGCCCCAGATGCCCTTGTTGATCGAGTACTTCGCCTTTTCCCAGCTCATCTCGAAACCGTGCTGGTTCAGGAAGTCGATTTCCGCCTGGCGCGAGAGTTTCAGGTCGCGGATGGGGGTGATGATTTCCGTGTTGGGCGCAATCACCGAGAAAGCCACGTCGAAGCGCACCTGGTCGTTGCCGGCCCCGGTGCTGCCGTGGGCGATGAAGTCGGCCTTATGCTCGCGGGCGTACTCGGCCAAAGCCAGGCTCTGGAACATCCGCTCGGCACTCACGCTCAGCGGGTAAGTATCGTTTTTGAGGATGTTGCCGAAAATCAGGTAGCGCAGGCAGTCCTGGTAGAAGCGCTGGGTGACGTCGATAACCTCGTGCTTGGACGAGCCCAGCTCGTAGGCCCGCTTTTCGATGGCGGCCAGCTCTTCCTGCGAAAATCCGCCGGAGTTGACGATGACCGTGTGAACTTCCAGGCCCAGCTCACGGGTGAGATACACCGCGCAGAACGAGGTGTCGAGTCCGCCGCTGTAGGCCAGTACTACCTTCTTTTTCATGGTTTATTGAGTGATTATCAGAACGTCGTTAGACCGTCATTCCGAGCTTGCCGAAGCATCTCGCGTGCTGATGTTGGAGTAGCATTCAGCCGTCAGCACGCGGGGTGCTTCACTTCGTTCTGCATGACGTTCTGGTATTTGCTTGTTGCTAGGATTGCTCCTGGCTCAGGATTTCGATGGTTTGCTGGCTGAACTGGTCGTTGAGCTTGTCGTAGACCATGCCGGTGCACAGGCACATCTTGCGCTGATTTTCCTGCAGGATCGGGTAGTTTTTGCACGAGGCGCAGCCCTTCCAGAAGTCGTCGCTCTGCGTCAGCTCGGGGAAGGTGACGGGTCGGTAGCCCAGCTCGGAGTTGATCTTCATGACCGGCCCGCTGGTGGTGATGCCGAAGATCTTGGCCTGGGGGTACTTGGTGCGCGAGAGCTCAAACACGCGGTGCTTGATGGCGCGGCCCAGGCCTTCCTTGCGGAGCGCGGTGTTCACGATCAGGCCGGAGTTCACCACGAACTTGTTGTCCTCGAACGTTTCGATGTAGCAGAAGCCGGCCAGCTGGTCGTCGAGGAAGGCAATGATGGCGTCGCCCCGCTCCATCTTCTTTTTCAGATAGTTAGGGTCGCGCTTGGCGATGCCGACGCCGCGCGTTCTGGCAGATTCCTCATACCATTGACAAAGGGTTTCCACATACTGCGCATCGGCAGCATTGGCGACTCGTAAAATCATGGTCAAAGCTCGGTTGGTTGCCTTGCAGACGGCAACAGACTCGGAAAGACAGTAAAAGGGGAGCTTGGGGCGTAGCGTGGGGGTAAGGCTACGCGGCAACCGGAGGAAAAGCCGGTATCGAAAGGGAAGCGCCTAAATAGTCAGGACAGGCTTCAGAAGGGCACGGGGCGGGTTGGCGGCTGGCCAGGACGTGGCACTCGGCGGCTTACACTCGGATCAGTCTGTTTTTCGTAGAAAGGTTCTCTTACGGTGGGGCCGTGGGAGGCGCCCGCGCCGGGTTTATCGTTTGGAACGCACCGACGAACTATTGCAGCCAGCTCTTAAGCTGGCATTGTTCGCAGGGCCGTGGTGGGCCGCAGCGAAGGCGCAATAGGGGAGAGAAGTTTCATGACAGCTACTGAGAGCGAAGGGTGTTTCAGCGGTTTAAATGATTTAGACCGCGAATTCGTTGCAAAACTAGCCGTTTTTTTTCGGAAACTTTGCCGCTCCGGAATTAAAAAATTGTTGTGTTCCGACCCGCTGCCCCCGGTGATGGCAGTAGCTTTCCGTAGGCTCCGGCCGTTCACGGACGTATGCGCTGCACCCCAATTCCCTGCTTATGAGCGAAGTCCTGAAGATATTTAAGATTGGCGGCGGCATCATTGATGACGCGCCCCAACTCGGGAAATTCCTGGCCGAGCTGAGTCGCTTGGACGGCCGCAAGGTGCTGGTGCACGGTGGGGGCAAGGGCGCCAGCCAGATGCTCTCGGACCTGGGCATCGAGCCCCGGATGGTGCAGGGCCGACGCATTACCGACGCGGCCACGCTCGACATCGTGACCATGTTCTACGCCGGCAAAACCAACAAGCAGCTGGTGGCTTTGCTCCAGCAGCACGGGGTAAATGCCCTGGGGCTGAGCGGGGCCGACGGCAACACCATCCGGGCCATAAAGCGCCCGGTGAAGGACATCGACTACGGCTTCGTCGGCGACCTGCCCGAGGGCAGCGTCAACACCGGACTGGTGGAGCAGTTGCTGGAAGCCGGCATCACCCCGGTGTTCTGCGCCATCACCCACGACGGGCAGGGGCAGCTGCTCAACACCAACGCTGATACCATTGCCAGCCGCCTGGCCACGGCCCTGGCCGGCCGCTACCAGGTAGAGCTGCACTTCTGCTTTGAAAAAGACGGCGTCCTGGCTGATATCAACGACGACAGCTCGGTGATTCCGCAGATAACGCCCGCGCAGTACGCCCAGCTGAAAGCCAATGGGGTAGTAGCTGCCGGCATGCTGCCCAAGCTGGACAACGCCTTTGCCGCCCTCGACGCGGGCGTAGAAAAGGTTATCATCGAAAATGCGCTGAAAATCAACGAACCCGTGAAAACCGTGCTATGCCGGAGCTAATCGAAAAGCTGACCGACGACGCCATCAAGCTGCTGACCGAGCTGATCCAGACCCCGTCGTTTTCGCGGGAGGAGCAGGACACGGCCGAGCTGATCTTCCGCTTCCTGACCTTTCACGGCGCCCACCCGCAGCGCGACAAAAACAACGTCTGGGCCATCAGCCGCCACTTCCATCCGGCCCGTCCCACCGTGCTGCTCAATTCCCACCACGACACGGTAAAGCCCGGCACGTCGTGGACGCATGACCCGTTCGGGGGCGTGCTGGAAGGGGAGAGGCTCATCGGCCTGGGCAGCAACGACGCGGGCGCTTCGGCCGTGAGCTTGCTGGCCGCGTTTCTGTACTTCGAGCAACACCCGCCGGCCTTTAACCTGATCTGCGCCATCACGGCGGAGGAGGAAGTGTCCGGCATCGACGGAATCCGCCTCCTGCTGCCGCTGCTCCCCAAAATCAGCCTGGGCGTGGTGGGGGAACCCACGCAGATGGATTTGGCCGTAGCCGAGAAAGGACTGGTGGTGCTCGACTGCGTCGCCTACGGCAAAAGCGGCCACGCGGCCCGCGACGAAGGCGAAAACGCCCTGTATAAGGCGCTGGAGGCTATCCAGTGGGTACGCGGGTTTCGGTTTCCGGACGTCTCGCCCCTGCTGGGACCCGTCAAGATGACCGTAACCCAGATCCAGGCCGGCTCCCAGCACAACGTGGTGCCGGACCGCTGCCAGTTTGTGGTGGACGTGCGCACCAACGAGTGCTACTCGAACCCGGAGGTAGTACGCATCGTGCAGGAGCATATAGACGCCGACGTCACGCCCCGGTCTACTCACCTCAACTCGTCCCGCATTGCGTCCGGCCACCCACTGGTGCGGAAAGCCCTGGCGTTGGGCAAGCGCACGTTCGGCTCGGCCACGCTGTCGGACCAGAGCATGATGCCCTTCGATACGGTGAAAATCGGCCCCGGCGACTCGGCCCGGTCCCATACTCCCGACGAGTACATTCTGCTCAGCGAAATCCGGTCGGGCATCCAGGAGTACATCGAGCTGCTGGCGGGCCTTGAATTATAGCGCGGGCTCTGTAGTCCGCGCCTGGATAAACCGGGCCCGGACTACAGAGCCCGCGCTACTGTCCTACGCCTGCTCCAGCGCGGCAATGTCCAGCTTGGTTATCTTCAGCATGGCCTGCATAGCCCGGCTGGCCTGGGGCTGGTCGTTGAATGGGAGGAAGGTGGTGATTTCCGGCATGAGCTGCGCGACGGATCAGGTACTACTCAATATACCCCGGGACTTCTCCGGCCCGGGCGTGCAAAACCGTCAAATAGCGGACGTATTGCGGCAAAGCAGTGGCGGCCCTGTACCTTCAACTATTGATTTATCCGACCCTGGGTCGGCATCAGCCAACAACGCATGAAAATCTGGGATAAAGGCATTGCCGTCGATAAGAAGATTGAACAGTTCACCGTGGGCCGCGACCGGGAACTGGATGTGTACCTGGCGCGGTTCGACGTCCGCTCGTCCATGGCCCAGGCCGTGATGCTGGCTAAGGTCGGGCTGATTTCCAGTGCCGAGAATGAGCAGCTCCAGCAGGGCCTGAGCGAGCTGGAAGCCCAGATCGAAGCCGGCACCTTTACCATCGACGACTCCTTTGAGGACGTGCACTCCAAGCTGGAGTTTTACCTGACCGATAAGTTTGGCGACGCGGGCAAGAAAATTCACACTGCCCGCTCCCGCAACGACCAGGTGCTGACCGCTATTCAACTGTTCCTGAAAGACTACACCGAGCGGGCCGCCGCCAAAGTGCTGGCGCTGGTGGAAGTGATGCTGGACAAGGCCGCCGCGCACCAAACCGACCTGATGCCGGGCTACACCCACTTTCAGGCCGCCATGCCCAGCTCGTTCGGGCTGTGGTTTTCGGCCTATGCCGAGCACCTGCTGCTCGACATTGCCTTGTTCGAAGCCGCCCACGCCGTGGCCGACCAGAACCCGCTGGGCTCGGGCGCGGGCTTCGGCTCCTCGTTTCCCATTGACCGGCAGCTGACGACCCGGGAAATGGGCTTCGGTAACCTGGCCGTGAGCAGCGTGGGCGCTCAGATGCTGCGGGGCAAAACCGAGAAGACGGTGGCCTTTGCCCTGGCCGGCATCTGCGGCACGCTTTCCAAGCTGGCCTACGACCTGGTGCTGTACAACTCCCAGGACCTGGCGTTTGTCGAGCTGCCCAAGGAGTTCACCACCGGCTCCAGCATCATGCCGCACAAGAAGAACCCTGACGTGTTTGAGCTGGTCCGGGCCCGGTGCAACGTGCTTCAGGGTCTGCCGACGACCATCATGCTCGCCACCAATAACCTGCCCAGCGGCTACCACCGCGACTTTCAGCTGCTTAAAGAAGTGATGTTTGAGCCCATGGCCCAGCTGCTCGACATCCTCGACATCCTGCTGTTTGCTTTGCCCCAGCTGAAAATAAAGCCCGACCTGCTCAACCACGCCAAGTACGACGGCATTTTCTCGGTTGAGAACATCAACCAGCTGATTCAGGCCGGGGTGCCGTTCCGGGAAGCGTACAAGCAGGTAGGCCAGGCGGTGGAAAACGGCACCTACGTGCCCCACAAAGACTTCCAGACCACCCACCTGGGCAGCATTCACAACCTCGGCCTGGGCGAAATAAAAGCCAAGGTGGAAAAGGTAAAGCAAAGCAGCCGCGTGCTGGCAGCCGAATAGACAGCCGGCCCGCAAACAAAAAAGCCCCGACCAGGCATGGTCGGGGCTTTTTTGTGATGTAAACGAGCTGCTTACGCCGAGAACGAGGAGCCGCAGCCGCAGGTGCTCTTGGCCTGGGGGTTGTTGAAGACGAAGCCGCGGGCGTTGAGGCCGTCCTGGAAGTCGACTTCCATGCCCAGCACGTACATGGCGTGCTTTTTATCCATCACCAGCGTGACGCCGTCGAGCTCGAAGGTCTCGTCGTTGTCCTTGGGCTTGTCGAAGCCGAGCAGGTAGCTCATGCCCGAGCAGCCACCGCCCTGCACGCCAATGCGCAGGCCGTACTCGGTGGGGACCTTTTTCTCGACAAGAATATTTTTAACCTCAGCCAGGGCCCGGGGGGTGAGGCTGATCGGAGCGGTTTTAGTGGGTGCCGTTACCATGTGTAGCTACGTTAAAAGCGAAGTTGCAGACAAAGATACGAAGCCTGAGGGGATAGGAGTTACCGGCTGCCGTACCTCTGTAACAGCCGGCAGGGTGGGAGGGTTCAGCGTTTTTCCCGACCTTCCGCCCCCCGTCCGACGTAATTTCAACATGAACACGACCACGTATCTTTTCGACCTGCTCAAGATTATCCTGCCGGCCATCATCGTCGGCGGCGCTATCCTGCTCATTATCCGGCAGTACCTCGACAAAGACCAGCAGCGCCGCCTGATCGAGCTGCGCCTGCAAAGCAGCCAGACGACCCTGCCTATGCGCCTGCAGGCGTATGAGCGGATCGTGCTGCTGCTGGAGCGCATCACCCCGAACAACATTCTGGTGCGCCTGAGCAGCGGCGGGCAGACCGCTCAGGACTACCACCGTGCCCTGCTCACCGAAATCCGCTCGGAGTTTGAGCACAACCTGTCCCAGCAGCTGTACATGAGCCATGAGTCCTGGGCCCAGGTGAAGCAGGCCAAGGAAAACGTGCTCACGATGATCAACAAGGCCTTTCACGCCCTGCCCAACCCCCAGCAGCAGCGCGGCACCGACCTGGCCAAGCGGGTGCTCGAAAGTCTGATGACCGACGAAGCTGACCCCACCGCCCAGGCCCTGGCGTTCGTGAAGCGTGAAGCCGCCGGGCTGTTTTAAGATATAGTTGTCAGTTGTTCGTTGTCCGGTTTTTTCTTTTCCTACTTCGATTCAAGCATAGCCTAAATACAAAGTGCCGCTCACAATTGTGGGCGGCACTTTGTATTTAGGCTATGCTATTGACTAACAACGGACAACTGACAACGAGCAACTAAAAAAGCTAAACCGTAGCCAGCTGGGAGTCGATGGCGCGCTGGTAGCAGGCCTCGTAGAGCGGGACGATGTTCTCGACGGCAAACTCCTCGGCCCGGGCCCGGGCGGCGGCTTTAAAGCGGGGCAGGTTCTCGTCCTGCAAAATGAACAGGGCATTCTTGACCATGTCCTCCACGTCGCCGATTTCGCTCGTGGTACCGGTCACGCCGTCCACGTTCAGCTCGGGAATGCCCCCGGCGTTGGTGCTGACGACCGGTACTTCGCAGGCCATGGCTTCAAGAGCGGCCAGGCCGAAGCTTTCCTTTTCCGAGGGCATTAAAAACAGGTCGCTCACGCTCAACACTTCCTCCACGGCTTCGAGCTTGCCCAGGAAGCGGATATCGTTGCAGAAGCCGGTGTCGCGGCAGAGCTTCTCGATGCGGGGCCGGTCCGGGCCGTCGCCTACCAGCAGGAGCTTGGCCGGAATCTGCCGCCGCACACCAGCGAAGATGGCTACAACGTCATCGATGCGCTTTACCGAGCGGAAGTTGGAGGTATGAATCAGCAGCTTCTCGCCCTCCGGGGCAATGGCGGTGCGGAAGTGACTTTTGTTCTGCTTCTTGAACCGGTCCAGGTTGATGAAGTTGGGAATCACCTCGATGTCCTTCTCAATGGGGAAGTACTCGTAGGTTTCCCGCATCAAATCCGCCGATACGGCCGTAACGCCGTCGCTCTGGTTGATGCTGAACGTGACAACCGGCTCGTAGGAGGCGTCCTTGCCCACCAGGGTAATATCGGTGCCGTGCAGGGTGGTGATAAAGGGAATCTGGATGCCCTTGGTACGCAGAATCTGCTTGGCCATATAGGCTGCCGAAGCGTGGGGAATAGCGTAGTGTACGTGCAGCACGTCGAGCTTCTCGTTCTGCACAATGTCGACCATCTTCGAGGCCAAAGCCAGTTCGTAGGGCGGAAACTGAAAGAGAGGATAAGCCGGCACGTACACCTCGTGGTAAAAGAGGTTCTCGTTGAAGAAATCGAGCCGCACGGGCTGGCTATAGGTGATAAAGTGGACGCGGTGGCCTTTGAGCGCCAGCGCTTTGCCCAGCTCGGTAGCTACCACGCCGGAGCCGCCAAAGGTGGGATAACAGACGATGCCGATGTTCATAGAAGGGGTGGGGCAGAGGGTACGCTACTGCTTTGCCAAACCAGCCCGAAGCCGGGATGTTGGAAAAGCGCGAAAAGGTAGCAAGAAAAAGCCCGTGACGAAGGCCACGGGCAGTTCAAGGACACCGGAAGTACGGTCGAGGTTGTTGGCTGTCAGGTTTTCTGCAGCGATTTGTAGATCACGTCGTGGATGCGGGTGCGGATGTTAAACTGCCGCAGCTTGTTGTTGCCGGCGTCGGGGTACACCCGGTTCGAGAGGAAGATGTAGAGAATCTTGTTCTCGGGGTCCATCCACACGCAGGTGCCGGTGAAGCCGGTATGCCCGAACGTGGAGGCCGGCGACAGATTCGACGTGGGTCCTTCCGGCTTCTCGGGGTTGCCGTGGTCCCAGCCCAGCCCGCGCTTATTGCCGGCCGACTGCGACCGGGCAAACTCGGTTACGACCGGGGTCTGGAAGTAGCGCTGCCCGCCGTAGCGGCCGTTCTGCAGATTCATTTGCATCAGTACGGCCAGGTCGTTGGCGTTGGAGAACAGGCCGGCATGGCCGCTTACGCCGCCGATTAAGGCTGCCGTCTGGTCGTGTACCGTGCCCTGGAGCTGGGTGCGGCGGAAATAGGTGTCATTCTCCGTGGGCGCAATGCACGACTTCGGAAACCGCGCCAAGGGGTTATAGGTCATCGAGGCCAGACCCAGGGGCTTGTAGATGGTCTTCTCCAGAAACTGGTCGATGGGCTCCTTGGCCACCCGCTCCGCCAGGTTCTTGAGCATAATAAAGCTCAGGTCGCTGTACTCAACCGGGTATTTGCCCTTGATCTTGGGCAGCAGGGAGCTGCGCTGAATCCACACCCAGACCGAGTCGTCGGTGGCTTTGGAGCTGAACGTGCCGGGCGACACCTCGTTGGGGTAGTCGTCGGAGCGGGCGCTGGCGTAGAAGGTCGGCTTGAGGCCTCCCTTGCTCACCGTCCGCTCCCAGGTAGGGATGCCCGGCTTGAGGCCAGCCTGGTGCAGCAGCACGTCGCGCACGGTCATCTCCCGCTTGTTGGTGTTGCGCAACTCGGGTAGGTAGGTAGCAACTTTCTCGTCGAGGTTGAGCTTGCCCTCGTCCTTGAGGTACATAATAGCCTGCAGGGTGCCGGCCACCTTGGTGATGGAAGCCAGGTCGTAGAGGGTGCTGTTGCTTACCGGCTGCGACTTGTCGTAGGTGCAGTAGCCGTAGCTTTTGTCGAAGACCACGGCGCCGTTTTTGGCTACCAGCACCTGGCAGCCCGGAGCGGCCGCGTAGGCTACCGACTCCAGCGCGATGTTATCGATCTGAGCCAGGATGCGGGAGTCCAGCCCTTCGCTTTCCGGGGTGGCATAGCGCAGGCGGCGGAAGTCGGGAGTAGGCACACCCTTACCGGCCACCAGCTTCGGCGACACCGTCACGGGCAGGCGGCCCTTGGCGGGCAGGGCGCCGAACAGCACCTGGGGCACCACGAGCTGGGCCGCGAAGTTGTCTTCGTAGCCGCACACCAGGGTGCGCGCGTCCTCCACGTACTTCAGGCCGTAGGCGTTGCCCATGGCAACAACCACGGTTTTGATGCTCTTATTGGCCTGCAGCTGCTTGATAAAGCTGAGGGCTCCTTCACCGATGCCGTAGTTGTGGGCCGGCGTATTGTTCATGCCGTGCAGGCTGACCACCACTACATTATACGGGGCCAGGCGGGGCAGCAGGTTGGTAAAGGCCGTGTCCGCCGCGTACCGGTTCGGCACCGAGTACACCGGGCCAGGCTGGTACTTGCTCATAATCTCCCCGAACGTGCTGCCGCCCTTCGCGCCGACGGTAACCGTGGCGATGCGCAGCGTGTCGAGGCGGTGGAAGGGTAGCAGATCGTCGTCGTTTTTGGCAACCGTAACGGCGTGCTCGTAGATCTGCTGCTGCACCATCCGGCTCAGGGGCCGGTTCAGGTCGTTCATCAGGTTGGGCAGGTCCACCGGCTGATAGCGGTTCAGGCCGGCCCAGAACTTGGCGCGCAGGATCTTGCGGACCCGGGCGTCAATGTCTTCCTGGGTGATCTTACCGGCCGTAACGGCCTCTCGAATGCGCTGCAAGCCCAGGGGAACATCCTCGGAGAACAGCAGTACGTCGTTGCCCGCAATCAAGGCCAAGGCGTCCAGCTCACCGGCCTTGTAGTGGTTCGTGACGCTCTTCATGTTCAGCGCATCCGTGAACACCAGACCTTTATACGCCATCTTTTCCTTGAGCAGGCCGGTCACGAGGCTGCGGGAAAGGGTAGTGGTCTGGTTGCGGGTGGTGTCGAACAGCGGCATGTAGAGGTGCGCCACCATCACGCCCATTACCCCGGCCTCGAACGACTTCTGAAACGGGTACAGGTCCACGTTGGTCAGGCGGGCCATGTCGGTGTTTACCACCGGCAGCGCCACGTGGGAGTCTACGTCGGTGTCGCCGTGGCCCGGGAAGTGCTTGGCAACGGCCATGATGCCGTGGTCCTGCAGGCCCCGGATATAGGCGATGCCGCGCTGCGACACCTGTTCCTTGTTCTCGCCGAACGAGCGGTTGCCGATAACCGGGTTATCCGGGTTGGAGTTGACGTCGATAACCGGGGAGAAGCTGACGTGCACGCCCAGGGTTTTCATCTTCAGCGCAATTTCGCGGCCCATCTGGTACACGTACTGCTCGTCGTCCATGGCGCCCAGCGTCATCTGCTTGGCAAAGTGCATGGAGGAGTCGAGGCGCATGGAAAGTCCCCACTCGGCATCCATAGCGACCAGCAGGGGCACTTTCGCCAGCTTCTGGTAGTGGTTGGTGAGCGAAGCCTGCCGGCGGGGGCCGCCCTGCAGGAACATGATGCCCCCGATGCCATGCGTGCGAACCAGCTCATCTACCTGCTGCACGTGGCGCCGGTCCTTGTTGGAGTAGGCGGCCACCATAAACAGCTGACCCAGGCGCTGGTCGGGCGTCAGGGTATTGAACACGCTGTCGACCCAGTTCTCCTCGGCCACCGAACTAGGGCGCATCCCCTTATCCTTCGGTGCCGAAGAGGAAATAATCAGACCCGTAGCGGCCAATAGGAGCAGTAAGAGTCTAATTCGGAATTCCTTGAGCATCGGCTCCAGTGGTCTGTCGTATGATTGAAATCAAGCAGAAATAGCCCTACTTTTGCCCGCCGCCGGAAAGCTCCGCGGCCAGGGTTTGACCCCTTTTTACGGCAGGCAGTAGCGGATGACTACTTCTTTCCAACGCAGCGGCTTTAAATCCGGTATAGCGTCTTCCCACAAAAAGTCGGCCGCAAACTTACGGATTTTTTCCCTAGGTCGGACGTTTTGGAAGCGGAGCCGGTTGGTTCTGCCGCCTCTAACCGCTTCATTCTCACCTTCAGTTCCCCGCCCATGGCAGATGTGATTCAATTGCTGCCCGAATACCTGGCTAATCAGATTGCCGCCGGGGAAGTGGTGCAGCGCCCGGCTTCGGCGGTAAAGGAGCTTATGGAAAATGCCGTGGATGCCGGTGCCACCCAAGTGCAGCTGATTGTAAAGGAAGCCGGCAAGCAGCTGGTGCAGGTGGTCGACAACGGAGCCGGCATGAGCCCGACCGATGCCCGCATGAGCCTGGAGCGCCACGCCACCTCCAAGATCCGGACCACGGAGGATTTGTTTCGCATCCGCACCCTCGGCTTCCGGGGCGAGGCCCTGGCCAGCATTGCCGCCGTGGCCCAGGTAGAGCTGCGCACCAAGCTTCGCGACCAGGACACCGGCACGCTGCTGCTGGTCGAAGGCTCCCAGATTACGAGCCAGCAGCCCGTGGCCTGCCCCGACGGCACCAGCATCTCGGTAAAAAACCTGTTTTTCAACGTGCCCGCTCGTCGTAACTTTCTCAAAAGCAACGCGGTAGAGATGCGCCACATCCTGGACGAGTTTCAGCACGTGGCCCTGGCCAACCCGCAGATCGGCTTTTCTCTGTTTCAGAACGATCTGGAGGTGTTCAACCTGCCCGCTGGCAAGCTCAGCCAGCGGATCGTGGCGTTGCTCGGCAACGGCTACAAGGAGCAGCTGGCCGCGGTAGAGGAAGTCACGCCTTTTATCACCATCAAAGGCTTTATCGGCAAGCCCGAGGCGGCCAAGAAAAGCCGGGGCGACCAGTTTTTCTTCGTCAACAACCGGTTTATCCGCTCGGCCTACCTCAACCACGCCGTGCTGGCCGCCTACGAAGGGCTGCTTCCCCGCGATGCCCATCCGTTCTACGTACTGTTCCTGGAGCTGGACCCCAAAACCATCGACATCAACGTGCACCCCACCAAGACGGAAATCAAGTTTGAGGACGAGAAAACCGTCTATGCCATTGTGCGTGCCGCCGTCAAGCAGTCCTTGGGTATCCACAACATGGCGCCCTCCCTCGATTTCGAGGGCGACGTCAACTTTGCACCCATCCAGCCCCTGCGCACCTCCTCAGCCAGCCGCAACCCCTTCGACGACCAGCGCCAGCCCGATTCCCTGCCCGTGCAGCGGCCGGTTTCGGGCAGCGGGGGCAGCCGCCCCAAAAACCTGGCGGGCTTCGAGCGGGAGCTGCCGCCCCGCCCAACGGAGCAGGCCAAGCGGGAGCTCGAAGAGTTTTACCGCAGCCTGGGTCAGATTCCGCTGCCCGACCTTGAGGCTGAAGCCGCGCTGCCTGATACGAGCAAGCCCGCCGCCAGTGCCGACCGTCCATTCCGCGACAACCAGGGCCTTTCGGAGGTTTTTCCCAACGCCGAGGATACTGCTCCTGAGCTGCCCCTGCCCGAAACCAGCGGCGGACCCGGCAGCCGGGCCGTGCAGGTGCAGCAGTACCTGGCCGTGCCCGTGAAGTCGGGCATGATGCTGATTGACCAGGTGGCGGCCCGGGAGCGGATTCTGTTTGAGTCCTACGCCCAGGGCGGCGGCCCGGAAAGCAGCGGCTCCCAGACGTTGCTGTTTCCGCGTACCGTCACCTTTTCGCCCGCCGACTTTGCCGTGCTGCGCGAAGCCACCGACGATCTGCACGCGCTGGGGTTCCGGTTTGCCGAGTTCGGGCAGTACACCATTGCCGTGGAAGGCTTGCCTGCCGACGTGCCCAACCGCGACGAAAAAGAGCTGCTCGAAAGTCTGATTGAGCAGTTTCGCACCCAGGCCGGGCCCATTCGCCTGAACCGGCGCGAGCAGCTGGCCCGGACCCTGGCCCGGCGGGTGGCGGGCAGCGCCGGCAGCGGCCGTTTGTCGGAAACGGAGATGAACGCGTTGGTCGATAAGCTGTTTGCCTGTCAGGTACCGGGCTACACCCCCGATGGGCGCCGTACGCTCGTACTGTTGGAGCTAAGCCAACTGGCCGACTTCTTCCGTAAACCCTGATTTTCCCGGCCTAGCTTCCGCGCCATGTTCAACCTGACCCCGACAGTACGCATTCTGCTTTTCATCAACATCGGCGTTTTCATCCTGCAAAGTCAGCTGGGACTCAACTTTCTGGCCTTATATCCTTTTGGCTCGCTGAAATTTCAGCCCTGGCAGTTTGTGACCTACATGTTCATGCACGGCGGCATCGGCCACCTGCTGTCGAACATGTTCGGTCTGGTTTCCTTTGGGCCCTTGCTGGAGCAGCGCTGGGGGCAGCAGCGTTTTCTCACATTCTGGCTGGTATGCGGTATCGGGGCCGGCATTCTGTATTCCGGCGTACGCCACTACGAGCTGAATAAGATGAACGACGACCGGCTGGCATTCGAGGAGGCTCCGTCCGGCGTGCGGCTGGCTGACTTTTTCGAGGAGAATATGCCTGGTGCCAGGGGGTATGAGGCGGTGGCGGCCGAGCTGGATAACCACCCCGAAAACCAGGGCGTCGTTGCGTCGGCCAAGGAAACTATCAGTGCCATCTTTAACTCTGCCCTGAATGCGCCGATGGTCGGCGCGTCAGGTGCCCTGTTCGGGCTGCTGTTTGCGTTTGCCTACCTGTTTCCGAACACCGAGCTGATGCTGCTGTTTTTACCGGTGCCCATCAAAGCCAAGTACTTCGTATTCCTTTACGGGGCCTACGAGCTGTACGCGGGCGTGCAGCGGGCCCCCGGCGACAACATTGCCCACTTTGCCCACCTTAGTGGAATGCTGGTTGCCTTCATTCTGTTGAAACTCTGGGAGCGCAGCCGCGGCCAGTTTTATTGATTTCCACCCGATGAGCATTATCAACGATATCCGCACCGCCTTTAGCCGCCGCGACAACGCCCTGAATCAGCTTCTGCTGATCAACGTGCTGGTGTTTGCCGGGCTGATGCTGTTTGGGGCAATCCGGTTTCTGAGCAGCGGCGGGCCCATCGACACGTTCCGGCCGGTGCTGGCCTGGCTGGCTGTACCCTCGGAGCCGTCGCGCCTGCTGACCCGCCCCTGGACGCTGCTCACCTACAGCCTCGTGCACATCGCGCCGCTGCATATCCTGTTCAACCTGCTGAACCTGTACTGGTTTGGAGCCCTGGTGCGGGAATACCTCGGCAACCGGAAGCTGGTGAGCCTCTACGTGCTGGGCGCCCTGGCCGGGGCTGTGCTGTATCTGCTGGCGTACAACCTGCTGCCCCGCTTTCAAAGCCAGTATGCAATTCTGTACGGCGCTTCAGCCAGCGTGACGGCCATTATCGTAGGGGGCGCTACCCTGTTGCCCAACTATACCTTCAATGTCATTTTCATAGGCCCGGTCCGCATCAAGTACATCGCAGCCGTGGTGGTGCTGATGTCGATAGTGGGCATTAATGGCGGCAACGTGGGTGGTGATATTGCCCACCTGGGCGGGGCCATCCTGGGCTTTGTGTTTATCAAGCAGCTCCAGGCCGGCCGCGACCTGGGCCGTCCGGTGCAGGCTGTGGGCGACTGGATCGATAACCTGCTGCACGGCCGTCCCAACCTGCGCGTCACCCACCGCGACCGGCCGGCTGCAACTCCTGCGAAGGGCAAGAGCGGCGGCCTGGTAAATCCGATGCAGGAGGAAATCGACGTGATTCTGGACAAGATTTCCCGGTCCGGCTACGAGAGCCTGTCGAAAGAGGAAAAGCAGAAGCTGTTCCGTGCCAGTCAGAAGTAGGTTATTAGTTGTTAGTTGTTAGTTGTTAGTTGTCAGGATCGTTCTGACAACTAACAACTAACAACTGACAACTGTCAACTAGCAACTCAGCTCATCAGGTGCCAGTGCCGCCGGGCGGGCTCCAGCTTCTCGATGGCGTAGCGCAGGGTCGTGCGGGGCAGGAGCCCGCGGTGGTCAGCCAGAAATTCCTCCAGGGCTTCCTCGCTCCGTTTGCCCGCCTCCCGCAGCATCCAGCCGGTGGCTTTGTGAATCAGGTCGTGCGGGTGGGAGAGGAGTTGCTCGGCAATGGCAAACGTATCCTGCAGCTGCCGCTTGCGGATAAAGGCCAGCGTAGCTACGATGCTCATGCGCTGGCTCCAGAGGTGATTTTCGGCCGTCAGCTCATACAACAGGCTCCGGTCCTGGTGCAGCAGGTGGGTGCCCAGCAGCAGCGGGCAGGTAATGTCGACCAGGTTCCAGTTGTTGACCCGTTGGCGGTTCTGTAGATACGCCTCGTGGATGGCCTGCCGTCCGGCTGGTCCCGCTTTGGCATACTGTAGCGTCCAGATGATGAGCGCCGTTTGCCGGTGCTCGTGCCAGGGGCTGGTCAGCAGCTGCTCGGTTTCGGGCAGGGGCAGGGTTTTAAAGTGCCGGGCCACTTCGCGCTGCTGGGGCAGGTTGAGGCCCAGAAACCGGTCACCTTCGCCGTAGTCGCCCGGGCCGGTCTTGAAAAACCGCTGCAGTAGCACCGCCCGCGCGGGGTCAGCCAGAGCGTCGAGGGCAGCTTGAACGTGGGCGGCAGTCATGAGCAAGGAAAGGTTGGTACCGGCAAGAAAGCAAACCGCCCGCTCTGCGGGGCAGAGCGGGCGGGTAAAAATCTTTCAGGACTCGACTGAAAACTAGGCGCTGGCCTTGCTCATGTTGTCGAGGGCATCCATTACCTCTTTCACGTGGCCGCGGGAGGTTTCGAGCAGCTGCTTCTCTTCGTCGTTGAGCTGGAGCTCAATAACTTTCTCGATGCCGTTCTTGCCCAGGATAACCGGAGCACCCAGGTACACGCCGTCGATGCCATACTCGCCTTCGAGCTTGATGCAGACGGGGAATACGCGGCGCTGGTCGCGCACAATGGCTTCTACCATCTGAGCCGCAGCGGCGCCGGGGGCATACCAGGCCGACGTACCCATCAGCTTCACCAGCTCACCGCCACCGTTGGTGGTGCGGGCTACGATGGCGTCAAGCTCGGCTTTGCCGATCAGCTCGGTTACGGGAATACCGCCTACCGTCGTGTAGCGGGGCAGGGGCACCATGGTGTCGCCGTGGCCGCCCATCAGCACGGCCTGAATGTCCTTGGGGCTTACGTTGAGCGCCTCGGCCAGGAAGGCGCGGTAGCGGGCCGTATCGAGGATGCCGGCCATGCCGAACACCTTCTCGCGGGGCAGACCCGAGGTGAGGTGGGCCTGGTAGGTCATCACGTCGAGCGGATTGCTGACGATGATGATAATGGCGTTGGGCGAGTATTTCACTACCTGCTCGGTCACCGACTTCACGATGCCGGCGTTGGTCGAAATCAGGTCGTCGCGGGTCATGCCGGGCTTGCGGGGCAGGCCGGAGGTGATAACCACTACGTCGGAGTCGGCCGTGCGGCTGTAGTCGCCGGTCACGCCCACGGTGCGCGAGTCGTAGCCGATAATGGGGGCTTTCTGCCAGATGTCCAGCGCTTTGCCTTCGGCGAAGCCTTCCTTGATGTCGACGAGGACGATTTCGTTGGCGATTTCGCGGGTGGCCAATACATCAGCGCAGGTTGCGCCTACGTTGCCAGCCCCTACTACGGTAACTTTCATCGGGTGGGAATTGAGTTTTAGGTTTTGAAATCCGAGCCGTAAAAGTAAGCGAAAACCCATAGCCGGGTTAAACAACTTACGGGAACGTTGCCGAAGCCTGCTCCACGAAGGCAGAAGCCTTTTACAGCTTGCGCACGACGAGCACGCGCTGCGTTTCCTCGGTTACCTTGTACCGGTCATCGGGCCGGAAGCCGATAACCCAGGCAATCTTCTGGTCGGCCGTGACGAGCACCCGCACTTCGTCTTTGAGGTTAAGCGGCACTTTCTGGTCGATCAGGAAGTCGCTGAGCTTCTTTTTGCCTTTCAGGCCGATGGGCATAAACCAGTCGCCTTCCTGCCAGCGGCGCACCGTGAGCGGAAACTGCAGGCGGTCGGCGTCCAGCGCGGCCACGTTCTTGCCCCGGGGTAGGTCGAACCCTTCGGCAGCAGCTTCCTCGGCCCGCAGGCGCAGCCCGTCGGCGTCCAGTTCCGCCTGCCCGGCCATCAGCTGATGGGTTCCGAAGCCGGTCAGGCGACGGGGCGTAATCACCAGCTCGTCGCGGTCCTTGACCAGCAAATGGGTCGGCGACTCAAACTTCCGTCCGGCCGGCGCCTTGAACGCCGCTACAATGTCCTTGACGACCAGATACGAGAAGTTGAATGGCCGCAGCAGCTCGTGCAAAACCAGCGCGGTGGCGGCCGTGCCCTGCAGGGTGGCGATGTTGAGGTAGGTGGCTTCCTCGGCGGTACGGCGGGCCTGGGCGGCCGTGTCGGCCACGTAGCGGCGCAGGATTTCCTCGGCCCCGCCTACCCGCTCGGCGGTCAGCTGCAGGCTATGGTCGAGGCTGGGGTTGATGTCGCGCAGCACGGGCAGCACTTCCAGGCGGAGGCGGTTGCGCTGGTAGGTAGGACTGTCATTGGAGGCATCCTCGCGCCAGACGAGGCGCTCTTCCACGAGGTAGTCAAACAGATCGGGCTTGCCGATGCCCAGCAGGGGCCGGACCAGGTTGGCGTTCTTGGGCCGGATGCCGTGAAAACCGGCCAGCCCGGTACCATGGGTGAGGTTGAGCAGCATGGTTTCGGCCGCGTCGCGCTGGTGGTGGGCGGTGGCAGTGTAGTCGAGGCCCTGGGTCTGGCGGATTCGCTCAAACCACTCGTAGCGCAGGGCCCGGGCCGCCATCTGGGTAGAAATGCCTTCCTGCTCGGCAAATGCCTTGGTCTGGAAGAATTCGGCGAAGTAGGGCACGTTGTACTTCTTGGCCAGCTTGCGTACGAATTCCTCGTCGGCATCGGCTTCCTCGCCGCGCAGCCCGAAATGGCAGTGGGCAATGGCAAACTGCGCGCCCAGGCGGTGCAGCACGTCGGCCAGCACCACCGAGTCCATGCCCCCGCTTACGGCTACCAGCAACTGGTCGGTGGCCAGGTTGAAAAGCTCGTTTTCTTCGATGTATTGGCGGACGCGGTCAAGCATTTGTTGGTAGGAGTTAGGAGTTGGAAGCTGCTGCGCAGGAGCTAGGAGAAGGAGGCGGGAGGTTGGGGAAAGTCAGTTCCCCTCCTTAGTTAAGGAGGGGTGCCCGAAGGGCGGGGTGGTTGGCGTCGTTGCTTATAAAGGCGGTCATCCTGAGCCTGCGAAGAACCTTATAAGGTGTGAACGAGTCGTTTTTGCGAGTATCGTTCTTCGGTGCTAGGGTCCTTCGGCTTGCGCCGTACGCCAGATTAAGGATGACAGCTAAATAACGGCAACATAACGGCAGTTAAAAACCATTCTAACTCCCAGCTTCTAACTCCTGACTCCTCTCTAAAGGCACTATGCTGCAAAGATGGGCGTTACCAGCGGGCCTTCCGTACCTTTGCCCTGAAATGCCTTTTCCGAAGCTTCTTTTTTTCTTCCTGATCGTACTCTTGCCCGCCTGGGCCGGCGCCCAGCAGCGCCCGGCGGCCCGCAGCCAGCCGGCCCCGCCGCCCAAGGGCCAGCGCGTGGAGCTGCTCGGCTCCCAGGAGCTGGTCGGCGGGGTGTTCAACGGGGTGCAGATCCGCAAGCTGATCGGGGCCGTGAGCTTCCGGCAGGGCAATACGCTGCTGTACTGCGACTCGGCCTACCAGTACACCGAGCGCAACGCCATCGAGGCGTTCAGCAACGTGCGCATCGTCGACAACGACACGGTGACCATCACCGGGGACCGGGGCTACTACGACGGCGACACCCGCAAGGCCCGCATGACCGGCAACGTGACCATGCGCGACCCGCGCATGACACTTACCACCCAGCTGCTCGACTACGACCTGAACAAGAACCTGGCCTACTACAGCAGCGGCGGCCACCTCACCGACCCCGAGAACACGCTCGACAGCCAGTTCGGCTACTACAATACCTCGTCCAAGGTATTCAGCTTCAAGCGCGACGTGCACGTGGTCACCAAGGACTACGACATCACCGGCGACACGCTGCAGTACAATACCATCAGCAAGGTCGTGTACTTCTTCGGGCCTACCCGCATCAAAGGGAAACAGGGCACGCTCTACGCCGAAAACGGCCAGTACAACACCCTCACGCGGGTTTCCAACTTTAAGCGCAACGCTAAGATCGAGACGCCCAACTACCTGCTCGGCGGTGACCAGCTCGTGTACGACGAGGGCCGGCAGTACGGCGTAGCCACCGGGCACGTGTCGATGACCTCGAAAAAAGACAACATTGTGATTCGGGGCGACGCCGGGCGCTACTGGCGCGGTTTAGGCCGGGCCAAGGTGTACGGCTCCCCGGTGATGCGCAACATCTCCGACAAGGATACCCTCTACCTGGCCGCCGATACGCTGACCAGCGTGGAAGGCAACACCGCCAAGAACAGCGCTGGCGTCATCTACGCCTACAAGCACGTGCGCATCTTCCGCGCCGACCTGCAGGGGCGCTGCGACTCGCTGACGTACAACCGGTTGGATTCCATCATCTACCTCAACCAGGGGCCGATTCTGTGGAACAACAAAAACCAGCTCACGGCCGACAGCATGGAAATCCGGCAGCGGCGCAGCAAGATCGACCAGATGCGGCTGTACGCCAACTCGTTTATCGTGGGCCAGGATACCCTGCTGAACTTCAACCAGGTGAAGGGCCGCAACATGGTGGCCTACTTCCAGGAGAGCAAGCTGAAAAAAGTTGACGTGCTTGGCAACTCCGAGAGCCTGTACTTTGCTCTTGAAGGCGACACGGCCCTCACCGGCCTGAACAAAGCCGTCAGCGCGAACATGGCCCTGCGCTTTGCCGACAACAAGCTCCAGACGATATCCTTCCTGACCAACCCCGACGCCAGCTTTATTCCGCCCCACGAGCTTACCGCCGATGCCAAGCAGCTCAAGGGCTTCCGGTGGCGCCTCGCGGAACGCCCGACCCGCCGGGCCGTGTTGGGCAAGCAGTTTACCCCGCCCGCCAAACCCAAGCCCAAGGGGAAAGCCAAACCCAGGCCGGAAACGAAAGCAAAAGGCAGGTCGGCGGCCAAGGCAAAGCCCAAACCGGCTGCCGCTCAGCCGAAAGCGTCCGCCCGGCCCGCTACTGCCCGCTAGCGCCTCCTTACTTTGATTCGGCCTCGCAATCCGTTACCTTTGCGCCCCTTATGCTCCTTGTTCGCCCTACCTTTTTTCTTCTGTTGCTGAGCACCTTGCTGCTGGCCTCCTGCAGCGGCTACCAGAAGCTGCTGAAGAGCACCGATGCCAACAAGAAGTACGCGGCTGCTCTGCAGTACTACGAGAAGGGCGACTTTGTACGGGCCGGGACTCTGCTCGAAGACGTGTTGCCCCTCCTCAAAGGCCGCCCTGAGGCTGAAAAGGCGCAGTTCTACTTTGCCAACACCAACTACAAGCAGCGCAACTACACGCTGAGCTCCTACTACTTCCAGTCGTTCTACGACACCTACCCCAACTCCCAGTACGCGGAGGAGGCCATGTTTCTGCACGCCAAGTCGCTGTTTCTGGACTCCCCGGGTTTTGAGCTCGATCAAACCAACACCTACACGGCCCTGGAGTCGATTCAGGAGTTTTTGAACCGCTACTCCAGCAGCAACTTCCGCCCCGAGGCCGAGAAGATGTCGACGGAGCTGACCAAGAAGCTGGAAAGCAAGGCCTTCGAAAGTGCCCGGCTCTACTACCAGCTGCGGTACTACCAGTCGGCGGTGGTGGCCCTGAACGGCTTCCAGCAGCAGTACCCGGCCTCCGTGTATAACGAGCAGGCCGACTTCCTCAAGGTGCAGGCCCAGTACAACCTGGCCCGCGAAAGCGTGGAGGAAAGGCAGCGGGAGCGGTACCTCGAAACCATTGCCTACTACCAGCACTTTCTGGATACCTATCCGCAAAGCAAAAACCTGAAAGAAGCCGAGCAGATGTACATCGACAGCCGCGCGCAGGTCGAGAAGATGAAGCCCGCTTCGGCGTCGAACTAACGTAAGTAGAAGCCGGAAACGTTAAATTGCCAGCCTGATGCCCGGGTAGCCCCGGCCGGAAGCAGCTAGTTAAAAGCCGGCACTCACCCATTTAATCAAGTCAACCAGATGAAAAATCCGAGCAGCGTACCCGCTTCCATCGTGACCCGCAACATGTCGGAGTTTGCCAATACCACCGGCAACGTGTACGAGTCCATTGCCATCATCTCGAAGCGCGCCAACCAGATTTCCGTTAAGATCAAGGAAGAGCTGAATGGCAAGCTGGCCGAGTTTGCTACCACGGTCGACAACCTGGAGGAGGTGTTCGAAAACCGGGAGCAGATCGAGATTTCCAAGCACTACGAGCGGCTGCCCAAGCCCACCAACCTCGCCATCGAGGAGTTCCTGGAAGGCAAGGTAACATTCCACACCCCCGCCGAGGAAGGCGTGGTGACCAGCGTACGGGCCGTCGAATAGCCGGCTGCTATGCCGCTGCAAGGCCGTAAGATTCTTTTGGGCGTGTGCGGCAGCATTGCCGCCTACAAGTCAGCCCAGCTGGTGCGGCTGTTAATCAAGGCCGGGGCCGAGGTGCAAGTCATTCTGACTGCCTCGGCCTCGGCCTTTGTTACGCCCCTGACCCTGGGCACGCTCTCGAAAAAGCCGGTGCTGAGCGGCTTTCTGCGCGATGAGGCCGCCGGGGAGTGGCACAACCACGTGGACCTGGGCCTCTGGGGCGAGGTACTACTGATTGCCCCGGCCAGCGCCAACACTATCGCTCAGCTCGCCAACGGGCACTGCCCCAACCTGCTGGCGGCGGTGTACCTCTCGGCCCGTTGCCCCGTGTTTCTGGCCCCGGCCATGGACCTGGACATGTATGCCCACCCGGCCGTGACGCAAAACCTGGAGCGGCTGCGCTCCTTTGGCAACCACGTGCTGCCCTCGCCTCCCGGTGAGCTGGCCAGCGGCCTGTCCGGCCCCGGCCGAATGCTCGAGCCGGAGGACATTGTCGTAGCGCTGGAAAGCTTTTTTGAAGAATTAAGAATTAAGAATTAAGAATTGGGTTTCATTAACTATCCGGTTACCGGTGTGTTTACTCTGGTATTTTGAATAAAGAGAAGCTGCTTATTGCGAAGCAATAGAAACAGTCGGAAGCAGCCAGTGTCAATTCTTAATTGCTAATTTTTAAATCTTAATTAAGAAATGAAAGTTCTCATTACCGCCGGGCCTACCTACGAGCCCATCGACCCGGTCCGGTTTATCGGCAACCACAGCACCGGCAAGATGGGCTACGCCCTGGCCGAGGAGTTTGCCGCCCAGGGCGCCCAGGTTACGCTGGTGAGCGGGCCCACGAACCTGCCCGACCCGACAACTGCCAGTATCCAAACCATCCGGGTGGAAACGGCCGACCAGATGTACGCTGCCGCCCGGGAAGCCGCACCGGCTGCCGACGTGTGGGTGTTTGCCGCGGCCGTGGCCGACTACAAGCCCCGGAACGTGGCCGAGCAGAAAATCAAGAAGGACGGAGATACGCTGACCCTGGAGCTGGTCAAGAACGTCGACATTGCCCGGGCGCTGGGCGAGATCAAGCGCGCTGAACAATTTTCGGTGGGTTTTGCGTTGGAGACAAACAACGAAGTGGCCCACGCCCAGGACAAGCTCCGGCGGAAAAACTTCGACCTAATTGTGCTCAACTCCCTGCGCGTCCCGGGAGCCGGCTTCCGCCACGACACCAACAAAGTGACGCTGCTGGATGCCGGGGGCCAAATGACTAACTTTGAGTTGAAGCCCAAAGCCGATGTGGCCCGCGACATTGTCCGAACCGTTCTTGCCCGCCTTTCCCGTGAAGCGTAACTATACTTTTTTGGCCCTGCTGCTGCTTTTGCTGCTTGCCCTGCCCGGGCGCGCCCAGGAGCTGCAGGCCGAAGTCACCATTACCACCGACAACGTAACCGTGTCGGACCGGCAGCTGATTCAGCAGATGAAAAACGACATGCAGTCGTTTCTGAACACCCGCACCTGGACCAACCTCACCTACAAGCCCGAGGAAAGAATCCGGTGCCGGCTTTTCGTAAGCATCCAGAAGATTCCTCAGAATGGCACCTACGAGTGCATTACCCGCATCGTGACCACCCGTCCGGTGTACGGTACCGGCTACGAAACGAATCTGATGTCGTTTGCCGACAAGGGCTGGGTGTTCAACTACACGCCCCAGCAGCCGCTCGACTACTCCGAAAACGCGTTTGTCTCCAATCTGTCGTCGCTGCTGAGCTTCTACGCCTACGTCATCATCGGCATGGACCAGGACAGCTTCTCCCGCCTGGGCGGCAACGCCTACTTCGACCGGGCCCGCAACATTCTGTCGACGGCGGGCTCGCAAAGCCAGGAAAACGACCAGGGCTGGAAGGACACCGGCGACACCCGCAGCCGGTACGCGCTGCTCACCAATCTGCAGGACCCGCAGCTGGAGGGCGTCCGGACCGGGGCCTACGGCTACTACCGCCAGGGGATGGACGTCTTTATCACCAAGCCGGAAGAAGCACGGGCCAGCGTATTTACCGCCTTGCAGGGCGTGCAGCAGGTTGCCATCCGCCGCCCGGCTACGGTGCTTGTGCGCTCGTTCTTCGATGCCAAGGCCGACGAAATTGCCAACATCTTCCGCACCAGCCCAGACGCGGAGCAAAAGCAGAAAGTAGTGTCGATGCTCAGTGAGGTGGACCCCACCAACTCGGCCAAGTACCAGGCTATTCTGAAGTAATTAGTAAATGATAATTAGTAATTAAGAATTGGTTTTCGGGCTGGCATTGGTAATAAAAAACTGCTGTTTTTAAGCCGGAAATTTAATTATTTGGTTCTGCCTGTTGTTTGTTATTCGTGTGCGCGTGCCTTCGTTATGTTATTTGGTCGTGCCCAATTCTTAATTACTAATTCTTGATTATTAATTAAAACGAAAGTGCTTGTAGATCTTCGCATCCAGAATTACGCCCTGATTGAGCAGCTCGAGCTTCGGCCTTCCGCGCTGCTGAATATCATTACCGGCGAAACCGGCGCCGGCAAATCCATCATGCTCGGCGCCATCGGTCTGCTGCTCGGCAACCGCGCCGATTCCCGCATGCTCTTCAAGACCGACCGCAAGTGCATTATCGAAGGTCAGTTCAACATCGCCAGCTACCAGCTGCAGGACATCTTTGAGTCGGAAGACCTCGACTACGACGCCTCCTGCATCCTGCGCCGGGAAATCAGCCCTACGGGCAAGTCGCGCGCGTTTGTAAACGACACGCCCGTGACGCTGGAAACGTTGCGGAAGATCGGGGCTAACCTGATGGACATTCACTCCCAGCACGACACGCTGCTGCTGGGCGACGCCGTATTCCAGCTGAACCTGCTCGACCTCTACGCCGGTCTCGTGCCCACGCGTGCCCAGTACAGCAACGCGTACCGCTCGTACCGCAAGCTGGAGGCCGACCTGAAAACCCTGGAAAACCAGGTGGCCCAGGCCAACAAGGAGCTCGACTACCACAGCTTCCTGCTCACCGAGCTGGAGGAAGCCCGCCTCGACAACGAGGATCAGGAAACGCTCGAGCAGGAAGTAAAGCAGCTCGAGCACGCCGAAGAAATCAAGTATAAGCTCACCCAGGCCCTGCAAAGCCTGAGCGAGAGCGAGTACTGCGCCACCGGCAGCATGAAGGAAGCCGCCACCATGCTGGGCCAGATTTCGGCCTACGCCGACTCGTTCAAGACCCTAAAGGACCGACTCGACAGCTGCCTGATCGAGCTGCACGACATTGCCGACGAGGTGGAAACCGCCGAGCGGCGCACCGAGGGCGACCCGGCCCGCATCGATGAGCTACAGGGCCGCCTGAACGTGCTTTACAACTTGCAGCGCAAGCACCAGGTGCGCGACGTACCCGCCCTGCTCACCGTGCGCGACGGGCTGCGCCAGAAGGTGGGGTCGGTGCTGAATCTGGACAAGGAAATTACCCGCCTCCGCAAGGATACCGACGGGGCCCTGGCCACGGTGAAGCGGCAGGCTGCCAAGCTTACCGAAAGCCGCCTGAAGTCGTTTCCGAAGTTTGAAAAGGAGCTGGCTTCGTTGCTGGCTGATCTGGGCATGCCGCATTCCCGCATTGTGGTGCAGCACACCGTCAGTCAGCCTACCGCCAGCGGTACCGATGTGGTTAGCATCCTGTTCACGGCTAACAAAGGCGCCCAGCCCCAGACGTTGAGCAAGGCCGCGTCGGGTGGAGAATTCTCCCGCCTGATGCTGTGCATCAAGTATATGCTGGCCGATAAAACTGCTCTGCCCACCATCGTTTTCGACGAAATCGATACCGGCATCAGCGGGGAAATCGCCGTAAAGGTGGGCCGGATGATGCAGCAGATGGCCAAAAAGCACCAGCTCGTGGCCATTTCTCACCTGCCTCAGATGGCCGCCGCCGGCGACTCCCACTACTTCGTGTACAAGGAAGACCGGGAAGACCGCACCGTGAGCCGCATCCGGGAGCTGAGCACCGAAGAGCGCATCCGCGAAATTGCCCATATGATTGCAGGTGCCAACCCCAGTGAGAATGCCTTCCAGAGTGCCCGCGAGCTGCTGGCCATGCGCGGCGAGTCGGTAGCCGCGTAGGGGTGGGGTTGTAGTTTTTGGTTTTAAGTTTTGGGTTATTTGTAAACTTGGGTCGCCGTAGCCGCGCAATTGAGTTGCTGCTGTAACCAGGTTGTTAGAACAAGTCAACGGCTAACGACGACGCTAACAACTGATAACCAAAAACGAACAACCAAAAACTAATGGCTAACAACTTACTCGCTGGCAAGGTCGGCATCATCTCCGGCGCTCTTGATGAACGCTCCATTGCCTGGAAGGTGGCGCAGAAAGCCTATGCTGAAGGCGCGCGCTTCGTGCTCACCAATGCTCCCCTGGCGATGCGCATGGGGGAAATCAACAAGCTGTCGGAAGAGTGTGAGGCCCCTATTGTCCCGGCCGACGCGACATCGATGGACGATCTGGAAAAGCTGTTCAGCGGTACGCAGGAGCACTTTGGCGGTAAAATCGACTTCGTGCTGCACAGCATCGGCATGAGCACCAACATCCGTAAGGGCAAGCACTACGGCGAGCTGAACTACGAGTGGTTCCAGAAGACGCTGGACGTGTCGGCGCTGTCGCTCCACCGGATGCTGGCCGTGGCCGAAAAGCAGGATGCCTTCAACGAATGGGGCTCAGTAGTAGCGCTGTCCTACATTGCCGCCCAGCGCGCCTTTCTCGACTACACCGATATGTCGCAGGCGAAAGCAGTGCTCGAAAGCATTGCCCGCAGCTACGGGCAGCGCCTGGGTAAGCTCAAGAAAGTACGCGTTAATACCGTCTCGCAGTCGCCTACTAAAACGTCGGCGGGCACCGGCATCAGCGGCTTCAACGCATTCTATGAGTATGCCGAGCGGATGTCGCCCCTGGGCAATGCTCCCGCCGAAGCCTGCGCCGATTACTGCATCAGCCTGTTCTCCGACCTGACCCGCTTCGTGACCATGCAAAACCTTATGCACGACGGCGGCTTCAGCACCACCGGTATTTCCGAGGAGATGGTAGAAGCCATTACCCAGGTTAGCGGCGGTAGCGAAGCATAAGCAGCTAGGTTATTCCTCAGCCAAAGAGCCCGGCCATCTGGTCGGGCTTTTTTTGTTGACCTGGTTCAGGCTCCGCTAATACCCCCTCGAAAGATCCACCACGTTCTCCAGCGGCTCGCCGGCGAGCAGGTGCCCCAGGTTGCGCAGCAGCATTTCCCCTTTGCCATCGTCTTCGTGGGGCTGTCCGCCGGCCGAGTGCTGGGTGAGTAGTACGTTGGGCATCGTCCAGAGCGGATTGTCGGCGGGTAGGGGCTCAACGGCGGTTACGTCGAGCACAGCCCCGCCGAGGTGGCCGCTTTGCAGCGCGGCAATGAGAGCCGGCTCGTCGGTGGTGGTACCCCGGCCCACGCTGGCGTACACGCTGCCGGCCGGCATGGCCTCAATCAGCTCTCTGGAAAAAAAGCCCGGCGCGGTGCCCGGCAGGCAGTTGATGACCAGGTCGGCGGAGGGCAGCGCGGCCAGCAGCTCCTCCCGGGAGTGCAGCTGGGCCGCGGGGTTGGTCCGGGCCAGCAGCTGCACCCGGCAGCGGAAGCCGCCGAGTTGCTCGCGCACGGCCAGCCCGATGGAGCCGGCTCCCAGGATAATCACCTGCTTGCCCAGCATCAGCCGCATAGTGGCCCGAACCGGCTGGCCAACCCACTGCTGCCGGCTTTGCAGCACGGCCAGCTCGGGAATGTTACGGTAAAGAGCCAGAATCCCGGCCACGATAGTCTCGGCGCAGGGCCAGGCAAAGTAGTCCCCCATGTTGGCAACGGGAAACGTCGGGCGCAGGTGGCAGTAGGGCTCGAAGCCCGACGAGTCAATCTGCCAGAACCTGAGGGCCGGCAGCTGCTCGTCAAACCAGTGAGCGGGCGGATTGCCCAGCAGCAGCTCGGCGCGGCGGAAAGCGGCCTGCTGCCCGGACTCGGGCAGCTCGGTGCGGAAAACGGCTTCTACGCCCGGGGGCAGGTGCTGGCGAAGGTAAGCGCGGAGGGGCTCGGAGAGGGCGGTGTAAACAAACAGGAGCATGGACGGCAACGTGGGGCGAATGGTACGCTATACGTAGCCCGGGGTGGTGGGCCGGCAAAAAATCCGCCAGCCAGCAGAAAGCAGGCCGGACGTGGCAACGTTCCCGGCATCGTTACCGCAGAAAAAAACCTTCTGCCGGTACGGAAGCCCGGCTTTTGTTTGGATATTCCTTGCCCGGGCGTTCTTCCGGCGCCCGGCGCTACCCACAAATTCCAATCTGCTGATGCTGCCTTTCCTGTTCAAAAAAGCCTGGCCCCTGAGTTTGCTGCTGCTGCTGGCCTTTGCCGGTCCCCCGCCCAAAAAGATCAAGCTTTACCTCATCGGCGACTCCACCATTGCCCAGAAAGTAAAGCAGACATTTCCGGAAACCGGCTGGGGAATGCCGCTGCCCACGTTTTTCGACTCCACGGTGGTGGTCGACAACCGCGCCCAGAACGGGCGCAGCACCCGCACCTTTCTGGCCGAGAACCGCTGGCAGCCGATTGTCGACGCTCTCCAGGAAGGCGACTACGTGATGATTCAGTTCGGCCACAACGACGAGGCCAAGGACAAGGCGGACCGCTACACGTCCCCGGAAGACTACCGCAAGAACCTGGTGAAGTTCGTGACCGAGACGCGGGGCAAAAAAGCCAACCCGGTGCTGATTACCCCGGTTACGCGGCGCAAGTTTGATAAAGAAGGCAAGATCATGGAAACCCACGTGGCGTACTCGGCCGTGACGGCAGAAGTGGCCCAGGCGTACAAGGTACCGCTTATCGACCTCGACAAGATGAGCCGGGAGCTGCTGCAGAAATACGGCGTGGAAGGCTCCAAGGCTCTGTTTCTGCAGCTCGAGCCGGGCGACCATCCCAACTACCCTTTCGGCCGCAACGACAACACCCACTTCAGCGAGCTGGGCGCCCGCAGGATGGCGCAGCTGGTAATGAGCCAGGTGGTGGCCCAGAAGCTGCCCCTGGCCGAGCGGATTGCCAAGCCCCTGCCCAAAAATGCCGTTGCCACGCCTTCGGCCGCCAACAGCCAGCCTACTACCCCGTGAGAAACCTTTTGCTTTTGCTGAGTCTGCTCGGGCTTACCTTGTCTCAGGCGTTTGCCACCGACGCTCCGAAGTATGACTTCGTGGTGGCCCAGGACGGCAGCGGGCAGTACCGCACCGTGCAGGAAGCCTTCAACGCCGTGCCCGACTTCCGCAAGAAAGTCACCACCATTCTGGTCAAAAAGGGCGTGTACAAGGAAAAGCTGATTCTGGCCGGCTCTAAAAACCTGGTGAAGCTGGTGGGGGAGGACCGCGACAAAACCATCCTTACCTACGACGACTACAACCAGAAAAAGAACATCTTCGGGGAAGACAAAGGCACGTCGGGCTCGTCGAGCATCTATATCTACGGCTCTGACTTTACGGCGGAGAACATCACCTTCGAGAACTCCTCCGGCCCGGTGGGGCAGGCCGTGGCCGTGTGGGTGGCCGGCGACAAGGCCCGATTCCGCAACTGCCGGTTTCTGGGCTTCCAGGACACACTCTACACCTACGGCTACGGCAGCCGGCAGTACTACCTGAACTGCTACATCGAGGGCACCACGGACTTCATCTTCGGCTCCAGCACTGCCTGGTTTGAGGGCTGCACCATCTTCAGCAAAAAGGGCGGCTCGTTCGTGACCGCCGCCTCCACGCCCGATACCGCGCGCTTCGGCTACGTGTTCCGCAACTGTAAGTTGATAGGCGACGCTCCCGCCGCGAGCTACGACCTGGGCCGGCCCTGGCGGCCCTACGCCAAAACGGTGTTCCTGCAGTGCGAGCTGGGCGCCCATATCAGGCCCGGCGGCTGGGACCATTGGGGCAAGGAAACCAACAAGCAGACCGCCTACTACGCCGAGTACCAGAACCGCGGCAAAGGCTACACGCCCCGGCAGCGCGTGCCCTGGTCCCACCAGCTCACCGACGCCGACGCCCGCCAGTACACCCTTGCCAACGTGTTCCACGGCTGGGACCCCACGAAAGATTAGCTAACGGGCATGAGCTGGTTCCCCTCCTTGGATAAGGAAGGGTACCCGCAGACCGGAGTGGTTGACGCCGTTGTTTAGCCAGATCGTCAGCCTTCAGCGAAAGTGCGCCCAGCAATGGACGCTGCTGCTGCAGAAAGGGTAGGGGCAGCAGTGTCTGCGGATAACCTTCCGGAGGAGGTCGCGTTGAATGAACCCGCCCCATTGGGCGCTTTTCCACTCTAGCTAATTCCTTTCCCATGACGGAGAACCGCACCCTCGAAAC
Organism: Hymenobacter translucens; assembly: GCF_020685205.1. Lineage (GTDB taxonomy): Bacteria > Bacteroidota > Bacteroidia > Cytophagales > Hymenobacteraceae > Hymenobacter > Hymenobacter translucens. Next base: position 43,211 of record NZ_JAJERB010000007.1, on the reverse strand, counting down.
CCTGCTCGATACGCAACAGAAGAAGCTGGCCTTCTTTCAGAACCTGGTCCTGCTGGCCGCCGCCGACCGGCAGATTGACGGCGCTGAAAGTGAGTTTCTGCTTCAGATTGGCAACCGCCTGGGGCTGAGGCCTCATGACGTGATGCCCATTGCCGACAACCTGGCCGTGCTGAGCTTTATCGTGCCCCAGGAAGGCCTTCAGCGCACTATGGAGCTGCAGACGCTGGTGCAGATGATGCTGCAGGACGGCGACATTGACCCCCGCGAGTACGGCCTCTGCCTGGAGTATGCCAACCGCATCGGCTACAGCAAGGACATCCTCGACGACATGGTCAGCCAGCTGGCCGGGGCTGGTCCTTCCCGCGGCATGCCGCCAACGGTAAGCTAGCCGGTGCTGCCAGCTATACGCCTGACCTGTGTGCGGCAGCGGAAAGCAAGCCGACAGGTCAGGCCCGCAGCCAGCGCGTCATTTGCGGGTAGGCTTCGGTGGTGGTCAAACCCATCCAAACCAGCAAAGGCAGGCCGATGTAGGTGCCCTGTTGAAAGTTGCTCACAAACCAGTCGGCGGCGCCCCGGTAGCCGGCCGGATGGAAAACGACGTTGGCCGGTAGCTTCAGGGCCATGCACGCGGCGTAGCACCACCCGTGGACGGCCATTTCGTCGCCTTCCTTTTCGGGTTGGTTCTCAGTGATGTGCCCGCCGACGAGGTGCCGCTCGGCGGCGGGCGTCACGGCTACGTGCCCGGCCTCGTGCAGAATGTCGCCGGGGTAGAGCAGCCGGCTACGGTCCACGACCAGCTCACCCTGCTCGATGAGCAGGCCAGGCAGAAACGTGGGCTCCGGCAGCGGGGCCTCCCGCACCGTCAGGCCGATGTCCTGAACGAATGCCAGGAGCTGGTCGATGAGGGCAGTGGCTGTGGCGGCGGAACCGGAGGCAGGCATAGCATAGCAACTTGGTAGAGGCGCTAAGCTAGCGTATTTGCGTTGGGCCCGGGCTGCTTTGCTCAGGCGGATGTTTTGGTCGGTACTAACTCTTCTTGTATGCCCCGCTCTGCTCCCAACTCCCTGCTTTTGCACGACCTGCCCACCCAAGCGCCGGAGTCGATGTCCAAGGCAGAAGGACTAAAGGCTACCGAATACCTGCGCACGGAAATCGACGAGCTGCAGGCCCGGCTCTACGCCGAAAACCGCCGTAGCGTCCTCGTCGTGCTGCAGGGCATGGACGCCAGCGGCAAGGACGGGCTGATCCGGCGGGTGTTTCAGGGCCTTAACCCGCAGGGAATCCGGGTGCATGCCTTCAAGGAGCCCACCGACGAAGAGCTGGCGCACGACTTCCTGTGGCGCGTACACGCCCAAGTCCCGCGCCGGGGCATGATTCAGGTGTTCAACCGCTCCCACTACGAGGACGTGCTCATCACCCGCGTGCTGGGACTCGTGGACGCCGCCGAAGCCCGCCGGCGCTTCACCGACATCAATGCCTTTGAGCGGGCGTTGCAGAATGCCGGGACTACCCTGCTCAAGTTCTACCTGCACGTGTCGGAGGCCGAGCAGCGCCGACGGCTGGAAGAACGGGTTTCGGACCCGAGCAAGCAGTGGAAGTACGAAGCCGGCGACGAAGCCAAGGCCCGGCAGTGGCCCGCGTACCGGCGCATGTACGAGGCCGTGTTCCGTCACTGCAACCCCGCCAGCTGCCCCTGGCACATCGTGCCGGCCGACCAGAACTGGTACAAGGCCTACTATGTAATCAAAGCCCTGCGCGACACTTTGCTGCACATGAACCCCCAGTACCCGGCATCACCATTGGGCCACAAGCTACCCAAAAAAGGGTTGGAGCTGGCCCGCATTCGGGCTACGCCCGCCGCAAAGCCTGTTTGATAAGCCGAAACGGCGCGAGCAGGTATAGGAAATAGGAATACGTTAGAGTAGCCGTCCCCTCCGCTAACTAGGTCAAGCGTGCGAGCCGGCCGGCTCACACGCACAACTTGGCAAAGCAGCCTGCTTAGCCTCAGCGTAACCTGGACCGCTATAAATACCACCGCAAATACAAAACGGCAGCACAATCGGCAAAGCCATCAGGTCCGGCGCAGGCGCAACGAGTGGCAATCTAAATAGGGAGGGACCGGACTGCAGGCGAAAGTCAGAGCGGTAGCGAAGTACCCACGCGCTCCGCTTTGCTCCGGGGCGCTGTCTGTATCTTACCTGTTTCCGGCGGCTCAGGCTTCGTCGGCTGCCACTACCTCGGCCTGGGTTGTGGCTTCGTACGTGTCGGCATATTTGAAATCGTCGAGCCAATAGGCGGAGCTGACCACTTCGAGCACCCGCACTGAGGGTTCCTGCTTCAGCGTCTGCAGCTGCCAGATGATGTGGGGCGCCTCAGGGAAGAGGGAGCCGGCCAGCTGGTCGCTGAACAGGCGTCTCAGCAGCGTGTTATCGGGCATGCCCTGGGCCAGCAGACGCAGCAGCGGCGCTTCGGGCTGGGAGTCGAACACGGCCAGGGTAGCGGAATCGGCCGCGGTGAGCTGCACCTGGAACCGCACGGCTTCAGTGCGCGGGAATTTGCCTTTGTAGGCTTCGTGAAGCAGCTGCGTAGCCTTGAAAAAGCCTTGATGCTGCCCCAGCTGCGGGTTTTCTTCCCAGAGCTTTTCAGTCAGCATCTGGTGGGCCAGATTTTCGATCTGACCGCTCGTGAGCTGGTCGTCGAACAGGTAGCCCAGCACCAGTTGCGCGGCCGCGGTGGGCTCCTGGTCGGTGAGGGCCATCAGGCACATGGCTTTCAGCTCGCCCAGCTCGATATCGGCGGGGTTGTCGTAGCTCAGCAGCTCCAGCAGGGCCAGGTAGTCCTGGTTGGTCCAGGAGGCGGGCAGCTCGCTCAGAGTATCGAAGGAAAGACGTTCAACGGTGAAGGATAGCATAGGAGGAGGCTGATGGCCGGCCAGAATCGGCCGGTCGGAAGCGGCAGCAACCGGTCTTCCTGTTCAGCTTACGGCATGGGCCACCAAACACTCATCCGCCCGACAATTAAAACCTGACCGATCCCGCCCCGCACCCCTGTTTCTGGTAGCCCGGCAGACGGAAAGGCAGGGCGCTTGGCTAGGTGTATCCTCGTCTCCTGCGCGCAGAAGGGCTACTGCTGCGTCCGGAGCCAGGTCTGCGTAGCTTCCAGACTGTTGAACAGCTGAATCTCCAACTGGTCACCGATGCGGTGCTTGAGGTCCTCGATGGAAAGTTGCCCGAAAATATCCGGCGACACCACCTGCCCGATGTAGCGCAGGCCCTCGGCAATAATCAGCGGGGTCCAGACCTGCTGAATCCACTCGTTGGCCTCCGTGAAGGTGCCCACCAGGTCGCGGTGGTCGTTGAGCAGGCGGGGGCAGGGGTCCCGGCGAATCATGTCGAGGTAGGTCAGGCCCCCGTCCATCACGGAAGCCAGCGTCTGGCGACCGTACCAGTGAGCATGTACCCAGTTGTCCTTCTGATTACGCTCTACGGTGAGGTATACACTTCCATCTCCCCGTCGCAACGAAACTATCATAACTTTTCCTCAGGTAAGCACCCCGGATTGTGGTCGGGCGAGAGGCTGCAAATAACGGCGCTCCGCCTTATATTGTTTGCCATCCGTTTGAAGGAAGCGTCGAAAAGTCGGGCGCCAGGACCGGCCAGGAAAGCAAGAAAGCGGCGGGCTGCCTTAGAAATTGATCTGGGCCTGCAGCCGGAGCAGCCCGCCCCGCTGCCGGTTATTTTGCTTCTGGAAGTCCTCGAACCGGCGGGAAGAAAGCGTGTACATCGTCACCAGCTCAAAGCTGCTGAATGGCTGCCACTCGACGCCCAGCTCGGCTTCGCGCACGCTGTAGCTGCGGGCGTCCCGCTCGTGCTTTTTACCTCCTTCGTAGTACTGCAGGCGCAGAAACGGGTAAAGCTGCTGCTGCCGGTACTGCAGCCGGTAGTTGAGCAGGATGTAGCCCCCGTGCAGACGCCGGGTTTCGATGCTGTCGGTGGCGGGGTTGAATTCCGGCCCCCGGCCCACGTTGTACTCGGCCTGAATGCCAAAGGGCTGGGGATACAGCACCAGCGTGGCCGCCGCACGCTGGTCGGCGTAGCTTAGGTCGGTGCGGTGCTTTACGCCGGCCGAGAGCTGGTCCCGGTTCACCACGTAGGTGCCGGTATACGCCTGCAGGGCCGGCTCAATAATCTGCTTGCCCAGCACCAGCGGATAAGTCAGGCGGGCTACCACGTGGCGCTGGTTGTTGAGCTCGGGGCGGTTGGCTGTCTGCCCGTTGAATGCCCCGATGCCCAGCACGCCGTAGTCGCCAGAGCCCTTGAGGCCGTCTTTGACTAAAGAGCTGAACCGCTTGCGCACGGCCGTGGGCGCCCAGTAGAAAAAGGCGCCCATGTCCCGCTCGTTGGAAAGGGCGCTGTTCAGGGCGTCGCTGCGGTCGAGGGGCAGACGGTTCTGGCTCGACTGCATGTTTTCGAACCCGTAGGGCACCTTGCTTTGCCCGATGCGCACCCGGAACTGGCTGGCTTTGTCGAGGCCCAGGTCCATGTAGGCGTCGCGAAGCAGGCCGGCGTTCAGGGAGCTGCTGCCGCTGAGGGAGCTGGCGAAGTCCGGCTGGAGGTAGAAATACACCCGCTCGTGCAGCTGCCCGTAGAGGATGATGCGCACCCGCCGCAGCGAAAAGCCCCCGTTCCCGCCCCACGACCGGTCGCACTGCTCACACTGCAGGTCCGGGTTGGTTTGGAACATATTATAGCGCCCCTGCACGTAGCCCCGGATAGAAAAGCTTTCAAACCATTTCCTGTCCTCCGACTCTGCCTGCCTGGTAGAGTCAGACCCCTGGCCGAAAGCCGCGCCGGATGTCAGGAAAAGTAAACCGAGTAACCGTTGCCTCATGAAATTGCTGATGCCCGCGCCGGGCGGGCCATTGGATTTGAGCACAATGTTACTCCACTATTAAGAGAATGTTTCCAGATAGCAGCCGCTGCCCAAAGCAAGCATGCCGCCCGGATTGCTCCAGGCGGCATGGTTTGGGTTTGCTGCCAGTGCCGCAGTAGAGGTTTAACCTCCACCGTAAGGTGGGCCCCGAAAAAGGCTGCGCTACACCCGCGCCAGGCAGTTTCCGATTGACGGCATGTCGATTGTAATGAGCTCTCAACCGTTCCCAGGCCAGATGTCTTTTCTTCTCCACCACGAGCGTATGGGCCCGGGTTTCGGTGTAAGTGGTGAGGGTGTCCAGAAGTGTAAGCGTCAACCTGAATTCAGGGCACTCATGCAAGGCAAACTGCGGACTAATCGCCAAAAACCTGAGTGGCAGCTTATGCTTGCCTGCAGCATATAGGTAAGGAACCTCCACGCACTTACTAAGCTGAAAGCTGATGCAGTTGGGCGAGGCGGCGAGCAGCCGGTTGGAATCTGGTAGCGAATGTAGTCGATGGTCCCGGGGGTAGAAACAAACTAAATCACGCCTGGGCCGGAAAATGCGGTGTCAGGGGCGCAGCTCAGCTTGCCTGACCAGCAGGTTCAGGCGCGGCTGCAGCACCCACACGCCAATCACCGAAAACCAGATCATAAAAAACTCGCCCAGGTACTCGCTCAGGTGCGCTTCCCGCTGCAGCTCCGCCGATTTAAGCGTTTTGGCCGCAAAGCGTAAGCCGTACACAATGCAGGCCATCGAAAGCAGGTGACCCAGCAGCAGAAGCGCAATGGCTATGCCCATTCCCGAATCGTCAGCGGCCTCGGAACGATAGTAATAGTTGTAGCCAACCACGGCCGGCAACAGCAGCATATACACTACGGGTATCCGAAACAGCACCTTAAACCGCCCGAGCTTCAGCCCGGCGTCGGCCGGCACTAACGGATGCAGCTGGGTGGCTATGGCCCAGATCCAGCCCAGCATGCCCAGCGCAAACAGCAGGATCATTACTGGAAAGGCATACAGCATCAGGCGCATGTCAATCAGGACGACGAAGTTGAACAGCAAGGCTGCGCCCCAGGTGAGCAGGAACAGCTGCCAGTGTTTAAGGTGTAGTAGGAAGCGCACGGAGAAAGCGGGTTGAAGGGCCTGAAGAAAGCATCAGCTCCCGCGCTGCAACGCCCGACCGGAAACCTCGTCAATTTCTCGTTTCTTCGGGAGCATCCAACCCCGGCAGCTCCTTTTATTTCGATCATGCAAAAACTGCTTTACCTGGCCCTGGCCTGCGGCCTCACCACCGCGCCCGTGCTGGCCCAGACCACCGAAAAGCTCGACCAGGCCATGCTGGCCAAAATCAAGGACGAGGGCCTGAACCGCTCCAAGGTGATGGAAACCGCCTTTTACCTGACCGACGTGTGCGGCCCCCGCCTCGCCGGCTCCGACGGCCTGGCCCGCGCTAATGAGTGGACCAAAAAGCAGCTTACCGGCTGGGGCCTCGTCAACGCCGCCATCGAGCCCTGGGGTACCTTCGGCCGGGGCTGGGACATCGAGAAGTCGTACGTGGCCATGACCGCGCCCTACTACCATACCCTCATCGGGGCGCCCAAAGCCTGGACGCCCTCCACTAACGGGACGCTCAAAAAGCAGGTCGTGGTGGTGCGCGCGGCTACCGAAGCGGATCTGGAAAAGTACAAGGGCAAGCTGCGCGACAAGATCGTCCTGACCGACGTGGCTTCCCCACCCAAACCCGGCTTCGAGCCCGACGCCCGGCGCTATACCGACGAGGAGCTGCAGAAGCTGGCAGCGGCCCCCGCGGCCCCGGCAACACCGGCCGCACCCGATGCTGAGCGGGTAGCGGCCCGCCGGGCCCAGATTGCCCTGCGTACCAAGATGGCCGAGCTGTATATGAGCGAAGGCGCGGCCGCTGTGCTTAGCGCCCGGGCTGGCTCCAATGGCACGTTCTTCACCTCGAACGGCGCCTCGTACGCCGCCGATGCCAAGCCCGTGCTGCCCGAGCTGGAAATGGCCTCCGAAGACCAGCTTCGCCTGATCCGCCTCGCCGACGCCGGTATCCCTGTCGAAATCGAGCTGGAAACCCGCACCCGGTTTCAGGACAAGGACCTGAAGGGCTACAACGTGGTAGCTGAAATTCCCGGCACCGACCGCAAGCTCAAAAGCGAAGTAGTGATGCTCGGCGCCCACCTCGACTCCTGGCACGCTGCAACCGGCGCCACCGATAATGCCGCCGGCTGCGCTGTGATGATGGAAGCCGTTCGCATCCTGAAGGCCACCGGCGCCAAGCCCCGCCGCACCATTCGCATCGCGCTGTGGGGTGAGGAGGAGCAGGGCCTGCACGGCTCCCGCAACTACGTAAAAAACCACTTCGCCGATCCGGCGACTATGAAGCTGCTGCCCGAGCATGAGAAGCTGGCCGCCTACTTCAATCTCGACAACGGAGCCGGCAAAATCCGGGGCATCTACGCCCAGGGCAACGAGGCGGTGGTACCCGTATTCAGCCAGTGGCTGCAGCCTTTTGCCGATATGGGCGCTACCACGGTAACTCCGCGCAATACCGGCGGCACCGACCACCTGGCCTTCGACGCGGTAGGTTTGCCCGGCTTCCAGTTTATTCAGGACCCGCTCGACTACAACACCCGCACCCACCACACCAACATGGACACCTACGAGCGGCTGCCTGCCGACGACCTCAAGCAGGCTTCGGTAGTAGTGGCTTCCTTTGTGTACCAGGCCGCCATGCGCGACCAGAAACTGCCTCGCAAAGCCCTGCCGGTGGCCAAGCCCGCCGAGGTGCGGTAACGCATTCTCTTATAAACAAACGGTCCCGCTTCCTGTGTAGGAAGCGGGACCGTTTGTTTTGTGACCCACCGAGCCGGACCTAGAAATACTCCGTGATGGTAGCGTCGATTCCCACGCCGAAGCCCCGGATTTTCTCCCACCCGTTCAGGCTGTTGTCGGTGACGAAGAGCGGGCCGTCCATTAGGCTGCTGCTGAGCTGCAAGGTGCCCGGGCCCAGGTCCTTTACCATCTCCAGCGCTACCACGATGTCGCCCTTGGCCCAGACGTTATAGGGGCGCAGGTCCACTACCAGCCGGTCCTCGATCTGGCCTTTTAGCACCCGCACGTATACCGGTTTGGTCAGCAAGCTTTTTACGGGCTGGTCTTTCTGCACCTGGTACACGTTCACACGGTAGAACAGGCTGTCGTAGGTGCACTCCGCTACGTGAAACGATACCTGCTCCACGGCCGATAAACGCTTAAGCCGCATGCCCTGCCCGATCTGGTTGCCCAGCCGGTTGATGACGAAGGCGGCCGTGACATTGTTGGAAGAACTGGAGTTGCCGACTACCCGGCGCCGGGTTTTGCCGGGCCGGACCCTGACCTCGGCGAGGCGGGTGGGGGCGGGTTGCAGCCGTACCTTGCCGCCACTCTGCTGGAGCTGTCGGCGCAGGTCGGCAATGCGAATGGTGAGCGGGGCGTAGCCGAGCAGGGAGATGCGCAGAGAGTCGTTTTCGAAGCCGGCCGCAAGGTCAAGCGAAAAGCGCCCCTGGTCATCGGCCACGGTGCCCAGGGGCTGGCGCAGCACCCCCACGCTGGCATAGCTGATGGGCGCCTGGGTGCTTTGGTCGACAACCTGACCGGCCAGACGGCCGGACTGAGCCCGCGCCAACGCCGGGAAGATCAGCAGGGCAAGCAGGAGAAAGGTGCGCTGGAGCGCCGTAGCAAAGTGGGAAGAAGGCATACAAGGAATTGCAGAAAGCAGGAAGATGCCCCGACTGCCCAAAACGATGCCCGATGAGGTCAGCATTTTTTGCCGGCTGCTGTTGGTATCGGGGGTGCCCCTGCTTTCACCGGTGTTAGCTCAGCGTATCCCGGAACAGGCGCAGGGTCCGCTCCCAGGCCAGCTTCGCGGCTTCGGGGTTGTAGCGGGCGGGGGAGGAGTCGTTGTTGAAGGCGTGGTTGGCTCCCTCGTAGAGGTACTGCTCGTACGTGATGCCCGCTGCCTTCAGTGCCGCCTCGTAGGCCGGGGCCCCGGCATTCACCCGTTCATCCAGTCCGGCGTAGTGCAGCATCACCCGGGCTTTAATCTGGGGCACCTCCTCGGCCTTGGGCTGGGAGCCGTAGTACGCCACGGCGACCTGCATCTTGGGGTCATTCACGGCCAGCCGGTTGGCCATGGCCCCGCCCCAGCAAAAGCCCACGCAGCCGGTGCGGCCGTTGCTGTCTTTGCGCTGCCGCAGGTACTCGAGGGCCAGCAGGTAGTTGTGCAGGTTCTGCTTGACGTCGAGCTTGCCGATCAGCGTGCGGCCTTCGTCCTCGTTGGCCGGCGTGCCGCCGAAAGGCGACAGGGCATCCACGCCCAACGCCAGATACCCGGCCTTGGCCACGCGGCGCGTCACGTCCTTGATGTGGGGCGTCAGCCCCCGGTTTTCGTGGATGACGATGACGGCGCCCCGCTTTTTCCGGCCTTTCGGGTGCGCCAGGTAGCCGCGCATCGTGGCCCCGTCGCCAGGCCAGGTTACTTCTTCAATGACCAGGTCTTTGTCGTCTTCCTCGATGGTAGCCGCGCTGGCGTAGCCTGGGTCCAGCACCGACAACGCCGACATGGCCAGCGCCGCGCCTCCGGTCAGCTTGATCAGCTTTTCCATAAACTCTTTGCGGGTGAGCGGCTTGTGCGTGTACTCGTCGAACAGATTGATGATGCGCTGGTCCATATCAGAAACAAAAGGTGGAAGTCGGTCAAAGGTAAAAAAACCGGATTGCCGCCCGGGGCGGGGCCGGGCTGGTTTACCGGGAAAGTAGCTCTGCTGCCTGATGAAGAACGGTTCTTCAGCCTGCCCGCCGGGAAAACTACAACCCAGGGCTTTCGGATAAGTTAATTACAGTATTGACCTATTCTAATGATAAGCTGTGCCGGCGCTTTGCCCCTAAGGCAGAGTTGCTTAATTTCACGTGATGAAGTACCGTTTATTCGTACTGTTGACTTTGGTTCAGCTGCTGAGCCTGTTGGCGCCGTCGGCAGGACTGGCTCAGAGCCCCCAGACGGCTGGTCTGGAGGCGGCCCTGGCCCGCGCCACCGCGGATACCACCCGGGTGCTGCTGCTGGCCGACATCAGCGCGTCCTACCGTTTTTCCCGCTACGACTCCGTTTTGTCGAACGCTCAGCGCGGCCTGCGCCTGGCCCGGCGCATCGGTTACCTGAAAGGGGAGGGGCGCTGCCTGTCCCGGCTCGGCATCCTGCTCAGTGAGCGGGGCAACCTGCCCGATGCCCTCCGCACCGACCTCGACGCCCTGCAGCTCAACGAGCAAAGCCACGACCTTGAAGGCAAGGCCCGCACCCTCAACCAGCTCGGACTGCTGTATCAGGCCCTGGAAGACTACCGGCCGGCCCTGCGCTACTTTTTTCAGGCCAAATCGATTTACGAAGACCGTAAGATTGGCGACGACTCCCAGCTCATCAGCGTGCTGGCCAACCTGGGCGCTACCTACGAAGGCCGCGGCCAGCTCGATTCGGCCGCCTACTTCCTGAACCGCGCCTGGGAGCTTACAGCCAAGTCCCGTACCGTCGACCAGAGCCCCTGGGGCGACCCGGCTCCCTATGTGCTCCGGGAGCTTGGCCTGCTCGAAGCCGTACACGGCCGGGAAGAGTCGGCCCTGCGCTACTACCGCCGCAGCGCCGCCGCCGCCATCCCGGAGCACGACCTGCGCAGCGGGTGCCGGGCCTACCAGTACATGGCGGAGCTTTACCAGGACCACCACCAGACCGATTCCAGCATTTACTACGCCCGCAAGGCGCTGGCGGTGGGCCGGGCCCTGCCGTTCATGATCGGGGTAGTGCGGACCAGCGACCTGCTGGCTGATGCTTTCCAGGCCCAGGGCCAGCACGACAGCACCCTGAAGTACATGCACATCATGCTGATGGCCCAGGACAGCCTCTACAACCCCCAGCGCATCAAGAAGCTCGACGCCATTGGCTTTGCCGAGCAGCAGCGCCTGCGTCAGCTGCAGGAAGAGCAGGCCACGTTCGAAGCCAAAGTCCGGATGGGCATCCTGCTGGCGGGCCTCGGCGTGCTGGTGCTGATTGCGTTGCTGCTGTACCGCACCATCCGCCTGCAGCGCAGCGCCAACCGCAAGCTCCACACCCTGAATGAGCAGGTAACCCAGCAGAAAGAAGAGCTGCGCGTGCAGCGCGACCGGCTGGCCCAGATGCTGCAGGAACTGAAAGCTGCCCAGAGCCAACTGGTGCTCCGCGAAAAGATGGCTTCCCTGGGCGAGTTGATGGCCGGGGTAGCCCACGAGATTCAGGACCCGATGCAGGCGATTCGCAACTTTGCCGGCATCAGCGAAGGGCTGTGCCAGGAGCTGCGGGAAGAAATGACAAAAGGGGTTTTCGACACCGACGACCAGGAGATTCTCGACGAGATGCTGCAAAACCTGATTCAGTACCAGGCCAAGATCGAGCAGCACAGTCAGCGCGCCGACTCCATTGTGCGAAGCATGGTGGAATACTCCGGCACGGGCCCCGGCCCCCGGCAGCACACCGACCTCAACACGCTGGCCGACGACTACCTGCGCCTGGCTCACCATAACCTGCGCATCAAGCACCGCCACTTCGACGCGGCCCTCGAGCCCAAGCTCGACCCTACCCTGGGCCCGATTGAAGTGCCCCGTCAGGAGCTGGGCCGGGCCCTGCTGCACCTGTTCACCAACGCCCTGATAGCTGTGCAGCAGCGAAGCCTGTTAGGCGAAGAGGACTACACCCCCCAGGTCACGGTAACAACCCGCCGCCAGGACAGGCACGTTGAAATCCGGGTGCTGGACAATGGCATCGGGATTGCGCCCGAAGCGCAGGCGAGTCTTTTTCAGCGGTTCTTTACTTCCGATGCCACTGCCGAAGGCACCAGCCTGGGTTTGTCGGAAAGCCACGACATTGTAACTAACAGTCTGGGCGGCAAGCTGACGGTCACCAGCAAAGCGGGACAGTACACTGAGTTTGTCATCACCCTGCCGCTGACGGCCGAGGTGGATACGGTAGCCGCCGCCGGCTAATTCCAGTTTAGTTTGCTTCCCGGTTCACCGAGTCCATGGAGAAAGCCGGCACGCAGATCGACCAGTATTCCACTTCCGCATCAAACGGGTTCGAGTAGCGCACCCGGGCCCCGGCCTTGATCAGCAGCGACTCTCCTGGTCCCAGCTCCACTACGTCGCCATCAACTTCGAACCGCTTGCGGCCCCGTACCACGATGGTGATTTCGTCGAATTCCGGGCGCTGGTGAGGCTCACTCCAGGCGGGAGGGGCTACCATGTGGGCCACGCTGTAGGCCCCGGTACGGGTGCTAGCCAGGCCAATGTGCTCTTCGATCAGCTTGCCATCGGTGGTGGGTACGCGGAAGGGAGCTTGTTGGCGGAAGTAGTTTTTTTCGGGCATACGGCAAAAGGAATTTAGTTTTTGGTGGCCGGCGGACATTCCCCTTTGGTAGAGGAAGTCACCCCGGCATTCTGGGCCGAGCAGCTGTTGCCATAGGTTTTGCCGTCGCAGCCGCAGACCGGGTCGTATTGCATGGTGCAGATACCGTCCGGGTTGATCCGGGCCGGATCGATGCAGGCTGTAGTGGTAGTCGCGGGCTTGGTGCAGCCGAGCGCCAGCAGGAAAAGCAGGCTGGGCCAGCTGGCGGAAAGAGGCAGATTCGGCATGAGCGGAAAGGAAAGAGTAAAACGAGAGAAGCCGGACTGCCGGAAAAATGACCAGGTCAGGCCCTGTACCAAAGTACGCGCCATGGCGGAGAAAGGTCAAAGGAGTTCCGTATATTCCGCTGAATCTATTTTTTCGCTTCCTTGTAAAACCCCGCTTCATTGCCACCGTATAGGCAGGCAGATCGGCCAATGCGGATGAGCTTTTGAGCATCTCCCGGGCCTTTGCCAGTTGTGGCAGGGCCGGCCTTCGTACTGTTCCTCCTTTCTTTCACACTTACCCTCTCCAAACACCATGTCGTATCACGAAGAAGACAACTCCGGAAAAATTCTCCTCGCTGCTCTTGCCGGTGCCGGCGCCGGTATCATTGCCGGGATGCTGATGGCTCCGGACAAAGGTGCTGCTACCCGCGAAAACCTGCGCAGCGCGGCTACCCGCTACAGCGGCACGCTGGGTGAGCAGCTCTCTAAGTACGGTGAGGAGCTCGATACCAAGTTTAAAGGCTACATGGAAAAGCTCGAAGACATGGGCGTAACCGTACCCGGCTCTTCGCTCAACATGAAGGGCGACTGGAACCAGGCCAAAGGCAAGCTGCGCCAGCAGTACGGCCAGCTCACCGATGAGGACCTGGAGTACACCGAAGGCAAGGGCGACGAGCTCGTTGGCCGCCTCCAGGAAAAGCTGGGCAAAGGCAAGCGCGAAATCGTAAAGATGCTCAATGAGCTGTAGGCCTTAGGCTCTTACCATCAGCAAAGCCCTTTCTCGCAAGAGAAAGGGCTTTTTGCTAACCCTTCCCCGTTTGTCATCGTTACTAGCGGAGCCGCCCTGTGGGCTTCTTCCTTACCATAACGCTTATTACCCACTCCCATGAAAGACAACAATGGAAAAGTGATTCTGTCGCTGCTGGCCGGTGCCGCTGCTGGCGTAGTAGCCGGTTTGCTGCTCGCTCCCGAAACCGGCGAAGAAACCCGTAAAGGGCTTAAAAAATCATCCTCCAAGTGGACCGATGAGCTTGGCAAGCTGCTCAAGGACGGTCTGGCGAAGTTCAGCGAGATGCAGGCCGGTGGAGCTGGCACCGGTGGCAGCGCCGACCAGGACCGCAGTGCCGCCGATGACCTGCTTAACTCGATGGCCAGCAGCGAGCAAACCACCGACGCCGATACCGGCGCCAACGACACCGGCGTAGCCGGTAAATCGGCCGCCAAGCCCCGGGGTGGGCGCAAGAGCGCCGCTGCCGGCAATGACGCCGCCGGCCCGGATAGCGGCATGGACGGCGGCGACGCTATTTCCGGCTCAGGCGACACGGCGTACGGCCGCAGCCTCTAAAATTTTTGCTGAAAGTTGTAACCTGCTTTTAGATACCCCGTTTAAGAAGCTATAAACCGGCTTAAAAGAAGATCGGAGAAGGAATAAGAAGCAAAATTGCCGACAATAGGAGCTTCTGGCAGGAATTGGTTTAAGAGCCTGTCAGCAAAATCAGATTCGTCCATCGCACACTTCTTCTTGTTTACCCGATCAGAATGGTAAGCCAGTTTTAAAAAGGAAAGCCTCCCGCACCATATTGCGGGAGGCTTTCTGATTTTACGGCCGGGTGTAAAAACGGCTATTCCTCGCCGGCCGCGTCCTTGTCAGCTTTGGTCGTTTCCAGCTTTTCAGGCTTCATCTGCGGGAAGAAGAGCACGTCCTGAATGGAATTGGAATTGGTCATGATCATGCTCAGGCGGTCGATGCCGATGCCCAGGCCCGCCGTGGGCGGCATGCCGTACTCCAGGGCCCGCAGGAAATCTTCATCCAGCACCATGGCCTCGGTGTCGCCGCGCTTGGCCAGCTCCAGCTGCTCCTCAAAGCGCATCCGCTGGTCAATCGGGTCGTTGAGCTCCGAGAAGGCGTTGCAGATTTCCTTGCCGTTGCAGATGGCTTCGAAACGCTCCACCATGCCCGGCTTGGAGCGGTGCTTCTTGGCCAGCGGCGACATCTCCACCGGGTAGTCAGTAATAAAGGTGGGCTGGATTAGCTTGCCTTCGCACAGCTCCCCGAACAGCTCGTCAATGATTTTGGCTTTGCCCATGCTGGGGTCCAGCGGTACGTGCAGGGTTTTGGCGGTTTCGCGTAGCGCGGCCTCGTCCATCTCCGAGATATCAACGCCGGAGAAGTGCTGAATAGCCTCGAACATGGTGAAGCGCTGCCAGGGCCGCTGGAAGTTGATCAGGTTGTCGCCCACCTGCACCTCGGTCTTGCCGTGCAGCTGCAGGGCCACGCGCTCTACCATCTCCTCTACCAGATCCATCATCCAGTAGTAGTCCTTGTAGGCCACGTAGAGCTCCATCTGGGTGAACTCCGGGTTATGGAAGCGCGACATGCCCTCGTTGCGGAAGTCCTTGCTGAACTCGTACACCCCGTCGAAGCCGCCCACAATCAGACGCTTCAGGTACAGCTCGTTGGCGATGCGCAGGTAGAGCGTCATGTCGAGCGTGTTGTGGTGGGTTTTGAACGGACGGGCGGAGGCGCCCCCGTACAACGGCTGCAGGATGGGCGTTTCCACCTCCAGGTAGCCTTTGTCGTTGAGGTAGTTGCGCATGGCCTGCACCAGCTGGGTGCGCTTGATGAATGCTTCCCGCACGTGCGGGTTTACCACCAAGTCCACGTACCGCTGCCGGTACCGCTGCTCAGGGTCGGTAAAGGCGTCGTAGGTGGTTTTGTTGCCTTGTTCATCCACCGTTTCCTTGACCACCGGCAGGGGCCGCAGCGACTTGGAAAGGAACGTCAGCTCCTTGACGTGAATGGACGTTTCGCCCACCATCGTCTTGAACACGTGTCCTTTCACGCCCACGAAGTCGCCCAGGTCAATGAGCTTCTTGAATACCGTGTTGTAAAGCTCCTTGTCTTCGCCGGGGCAGATTTCGTCGCGGTTGATGTACAGCTGAATGCGGCCCGATGCATCCTGCAGCTCAGCAAACGAAGCCTTGCCCTTCACCCGCACCGACATCAGACGGCCCGCCAGGCTTACTTCCTGGAAGTTATTGAGCTCGGGGTGGTAGTTGTCAAGAATTTCCTGGGCGTAGAACGTCACGTCGAACAGCTCGGAAGGGTAGGGTTGCACACCGGCTTTTTCCAGTTCAACTAGTTTATTACGGCGTATCTGCTCCTGTTCGCTAAGATGGTGCATGGGGAAGGCTTAAAGTAGGACGGCGTCAATGCCGGAAAACCAAGCTGCAAAACTAGTCCGAATCAGGGATTTTGCCGCTTATAAAACACCACGTGTGCCCATCCGGCTGGAAGAGGATAAAACAAAAGCGCCGTTCAATCCGAACGGCGCTTTGCGAATAGTAAGTCGTGATACGGGCAGAGCTGCTTACGCTGCCATGCTCAGGCTCGTCGAAGTAGAGCCACCCGTGAGCAGCGGCTCGATGCGGGTGCGCAGGCGCTCCTCCACAAAGCTATGCTGCAGGTGCTTCGGCAGCTCGGCTACCATCTGCTGATACCGCTCCACGCCCATGGCCTTGGCCACGTAGCTTTCGTGGATACCATTCAGATAGCTCACGATGTTGAGCAGCGACTGGTGGAACAGCTTAAAGTCGATTTCAGCCTCCACGTACCGCTCAATCTCCCGGCTGGTCTGGGAGATGCGCAGGCGTCCCAGCAGGTCGAAGATGGTGGTGTAGCCCAGGCGCCAGGTAATCTGCTGCCAGTGCTGCGCCGTCCACTTGTCCAGCACGTTGCCCGTCTTCTGGCTGCGCAGGGCCGTGTTCGGATTAGCCTGCACCTGCTGACGGGTCCATTGCGCCTTCTGCTTGCGGGTCGTACGCAGAAACTGTCCGATCTGAGCCTGGGCATCAATGGCCTTGCTGGCAATGTGCAGGCCGGCTTTGTACCCGGCCAGTGGCAGGCGGTGGAAGCTGAAGTCTCCGTAGGAGCCGGCGGCGTAGAACGACACCGGACGTGGGTAAGCATTCTTTACTACCAAGCGGCCAGCTTCGCGGTGCAGCAAGGCCGGGTTGCTCGAGCGGATACCCGTAGTCGTCAGGAAAGCCTGCAAACCGGAAAGGATGGAGTGGTAGGCCTGCGGGAACGTCCAGTGCAGGGCGTTGCGCAGGTAATCTTCATCGCCCAGCTCGGCCGTGGCCCGCAGGGCATATTCAGTGCTCCAGCAGGCGTGCAGCTGGCGCGTTACGGCTTGCACCGTCTCCTCCGTCAGCTCGGCCTCGTGGGCCCGGAAAAAGGGCACGTGCTGCAGGCCGCCGGTGGCGTCGTCGTTTTCCTGGATGTGATAGTTGATGGCAAAGAAGTAGTTGAGAAAAACCTGCGCCGGAATGGATTTCCGCCACGTTTCCTCGGCCTGCTTTTGCTCGTCCGTAACCAGGGGAAAAATGTTGTTCTCAGTTGTCGTCTTCATGTCAGGTTAACATCATTACCCAGGCGTGAGTTGCATCTAGGTTGGGAAATTGTATGGTAATTTAGTAAATAATAGCACTGAAGATCAAGTAGTTGAATGATTTTTGGTGTCGCATATTGCTAATATTATTAGTTGATTGAAAATGAGTGATTTATACATTGCAGGACAAGAAAAAGCCCCGCTGCCAGGGGCAGTGGGGCTTCTCCTATTTTTCAGTTCGGCAGAGTTTAAATCTGATCCTTGATGACGGCTACGGCTTCACGCAGGGTGATATCCTTTTTCAGGTTCTTCGTGAAGCGGGAAGCGCGGTTGATTTTCACTGAGTCCGAGCCCAGCTGCTTGAGGTCCAGGGCCAGCGGGGCAATTGCCATAGGCTGAGCGGCCTTCTGAACAGCCTCGTACTTATCGGATTCAGCTTTGGCCTTCTCCTGGTCAGCCCGGAACGTAGCCAGCTTCAGCGACTCCAGCGTATCGTCCTTCCGCTTGCGCATGCGCTGCACGCTTTCACCCACCAACCGGAAAGCCGGGCTAGAAGCTACCCGGGCCTGACTGGCGCTCCGGAGCTTATCGAGCGGCAGCGAGGGCTGGTCCCAGGTGCGGTACCGGGCCGGGCTGATTTCATCCCATTTCAGCGGGTAGTCCGACTCCTTCTCGCCCTGATCGAGGTAGCTGTAGGCATCGGGCAGAATGATATCCGGAACCACGCCTTTGAACTGCGTCGAGCCCCCATTGATGCGGTAGAACTTCTGAGTTGTCAGCTTCAGCGAGCCGAAGGGCTTGATGCTGTTGAATTCAGCCGGAAGTGCGTCGTCGAGGTCGATAATGCGCTGCACCGTGCCTTTGCCATACGTGCTGGCTGAGCCCATTACCACGCCGCGCTTGTAATCCTGAATGGCAGCGGCCAGAATCTCGGAAGCTGAGGCGCTGTACTTGTTTACCAGCACTACCAGCGGGCCCGAATACTGTACGCGCGGGTCACGGTCATTCATGATGGTAGGAGAGCCCTGGCTTGAGCGAACCTGCACAATGGGGCCGCTGTCGATGAACAGGCCAGCCATTTCCACAGCATCCTGCAGGGAGCCACCACCGTTCGAGCGCAAGTCGAATACGATGCCGTCTACCTTCTCCTGGGTTAGCTTCTCTAGCTCCTTCTTCACGTCCTGGGCGCTGCTGCGGCCCCCGTTGTCGTTGAAGTCGGCATAGAAGGTAGGCAGGCGCAGATAGCCGATCTTCTTACCGTTCTCGTTGATGGTGGCCGATTGAGCAAAGGTTTCCTCGATCACAACCACGTCGCGGATAATGGAAATGACTTTCGTGCTGCCGTCCGGCTTTTTAACCGTCAGGCGAACTTCCGTGCCTTTCTTGCCTTTGATGAGCGCAACTGCTTTGTCGAGGCGCAGACCTTCCACCGAAACCGGCTCGGCCGCTCCCTGGGCTACGCGGCTGATAATGTCGCCGGCTTTGAGTTCGCCCTGACGGTACGAGGCACTGCCGGGAATAATGTCGGTAACCTTGATCTGTCCGTCTTTTTCCTGCAGCGAGGCTCCGATACCCTCAAAACGGCCGGTCATGGCAACGTCGAAGTTTTCCTTGTCGCGCGGAGCGTAGTATTCGGTGTGGGGGTCATACGTATTGGCAATGACGTTGGCGTACATAGCCGCCCGCTCATTGGCATCCGTCTGCTTAAGATCCTTGAACTGCTCGTCGAAATACTTCAACACCCGCTTGCGGGCTTCGACCTCCATCTCGGCCGGGCTGCGCATGGGCTCCGACGTATTAGCGGCAGAGGGCGTAACGCCGGTCGAAGCCAGCGGCTTCACTTTCTTCTTGGCCTGCTCGTCCATCAGCTCCGATACGCGCAGCATCGTCTGATACTTCAGGTACTTGCGCCAGTCCTCGCGCTGCGCGGCTTTATCGGCGGCAAAAACCATTTTGTCGGGGTCGGTTTCAAACGACTCCTCTACTGTGAAATCGAAAGGCTTCGACAACAGATCACGGTACAGCACCTGCGCGTCCTCAATGCGCTGCAGCAGGAGCTTGGCACTCAAATCGGGAAACTCGCGGCTACCGCGCTTCACCTGATCGTCAATATCAGTCTGGTACTTCTTGAGCTGAGCAATATCAGACTGCAACAGGAATTTCTTGTTGTAGTCGATGCGCTTCAGCGTGAGTTCAAAGACCCGCTTAGAGAAATTGTCGTCAATCCGCTCGGGCTGATAGTGAGCTGAACTCAGCACCTGGAGCATGGCCCGGGTCAGGATTTCGTCTTTTTGCGGAACCGGAGTATCACTGCGCTGGAACAGCCGGTAGGAAGCCAGCACGAACACAGCCAGCACCAACGAGGCATATAAGCCTATTTTCAGTCGGGGGGAAGACATGGACAGGAGGTAAGATGAAGGAAAGTCAGTAATTGAGAAGCCGGCCCGGCAGCGCTGCTACTTCGGCCCACTGAAATGAAAACGCCGGCTCAAGGTAAATAAGTGCCCTCTCGTAAGGCTCATACGCATCTTATAAGACGGCGGATTGGCAAATCTCGTTGCACGCGCTACCGATATATCTTACAAGGATCAGACCGAACAGCGCCAAAAACAGATTTGGCAGGCCGGTACTGATTCAGCCAGCCGGAAGGTATAAAATATACGCATAAGTGGCGGTGTATAGACAAAAAAAGGCCCTTTTCAGATCGAAAAGGGCCTTTTGAAAAGCTAGTTAAAAACTAGTAGCGACGAACCTTGTCGCCGTTGCTGCGACGGAACTCGTCTTCGAAGTACTTGGCGTCGTCGTCGTTACGGGGTTTAACGCCCATTACGATGCCGCCGTTCTTGATGTCGGACTCATACTCACGAGCATGCTCCTCGGGAATGCCCGAGCCTACCAGGGCGCCTACCAGGCCACCCGTCAGACCACCGGCACCGGCACCAGCCAGAGCGGCAGCAATCGGGCCGGCGATGATCAGGCCCAGACCGGGCAGGGCTACCGACGTGCCGATGGCAGCAATAGCACCGATGATGGCACCAGCCGTACCACCGATGGCCGAGCCAACGCCGGCACCTTCCATGGCCTTGTCGCCGAGGTCGGTATCAGCCGTGTGGCTGCCGAAGTGATTTTTGCGGGTGTCATCCGACATCAGCAGGTTGACGTCGTCCTTGCCGTAGCCGCGCGAAGAAAGCGACTGGTAGGCGCGCTCGGCACTGTCACGGTCGCGGAAAGAGCTGGTGAGCATACCGCCCGAAGTGCTGCCGCCCGAGCCATACGAGCTGCCGGAAGTAGAACCAAGGTTGCTTGAGCCGCTGTTTACACCGGCCGAGCCGGCAGAGCCCATGGAGCCCGAGCCGCTGCCCGAGGTAGAACCGGCGTTAGAGCCCATTGCACCCGAGCCGGCGTGAGAAGAATCGCTGCCGTAACCGGCGTTAGAGCCCGTACCGGAGTTAGTGGCGCCTAAGTTCGAGTTGCTGTTGGCATTGCCCATGCCGGTGTTGTTGGTTTCCATAGGGTGGTTGTGTTAAGGTTGAAAAGAAAGGAAGCTTACTTCTGCCAAAGGAAGCCAGGTCAATGGCCGTCTGCTTTGGTTTGGATAGCTAAACGGTAGCCTTCCAATGGGGGTTACAGAAAATTCGCTTTCTTCCTATATTCCTTAATTCAACTACGACTCGGAACCAGCATACTGCTCGTGGTTGGCAGGCTCCTGCCAGAACGCCCGGCAGTCTCTTCTCAGGCCTTTCAGAAACTCCGGATCCTGCTTCAGCACCCGCCACTCGCCGAATCCGAGCCGCTCACACAGCTTGTAAAAGGCGTCGCCCTGACCTTTGGAGCCTTCTACCTTCACCAGACTACTTAGAATCGGTCGGCCGGCCTGGTGCTCGGTTTCGGAAATTTCGGCGAGAATCTCATTCAGCCGGGACTTCTCATGGGAGATTTCCAGGTTCAGGCCTAGCTCTGCCTCCTGTACCAGGTTCAGATAGCTAATCGTGCCTACCTGGTTGCGGGCAAAACGAATCAAATGGCTGCGTACTCGGCCGATCATGTTATTGAGGGAATTTGGGGTGCCGAAATTACTAAAAAAAGCCCGCTGTATCCACTTTTTAAGGGATGCAGCGGGCTGGCAGCCAGAGAAAATAATGCCGAAGCGGAAAAACCTTACTTCCGGGCTTTCCGGCGGGCCATTTCTTTTTGAATAAGCAGGAACTCCCGGCTGCTCTGGCCGGCAATGGCCGTATTCTCGTCGGCCCGGCGCAGCAGATACGGCATTACCGACTCCACAGGGCCGTAGGGGACATATTTAGCGGTGTTGTACCCGGCGTTGGCCAGGTTGTAACTGAGGTTGTCGCTCATGCCGTAGAGCTGGGCAAACCAGATGCGGGGGTCGCCCGGCCGCAGGTTGTGCTTTTGCATCAGCTGGGTCAGCAGCAGGGAGCTGGCCTCGTTGTGGGTGCCGGCGCAGATGCTGATGTGGTCGGCGTGCTCCACACAGAACGCCAGGGCTTCATTGTATAAAGCATCCGAAGCCTCCTTGGTGGGGTTAATAGGATTAGTGTACCCTTTTTCGGCAGCCCGCCGGGCTTCCTTTTCCATGTAGGCGCCCCGCACCAGCTTTCCGCCCAGCTGGTAGCTACCCCGCACGGCGTTTTCGTAGTCGCGCTTCAGAACGTCGAGCCGGTCGTGGCGGTAGAGCTGGTAGGTGTTGTAAACAATGGCAGACTCCTTATTGTAAAGGGCCATCATCTCGTACGAAAGCGCATCAATGGTTTCCTGAAACCAGCTTTCCTCGGCGTCAATAAATACACGCACTCCGTAGCGGTGAGCCGCCTTGCAGATGGCGTCGACGCGGGCCCGGGACCGGTCGTAGCTGGCCTGCTCTTGTGCCGAGAGCTTCTGCCCGGCCTGTACTTTTTCCAGGATGACGCTATCCGCCACTCCGGTCACCTTGAATACGGAAAACGGAATGTGGGTAGAGCGGTGCGCCAGCTCGATGGTAGCCAGAATTTCGTCCCGGGTGTGGTCGAAGCTCTGGTCGTTGCCTTCGCCTTCCACCGAGTAATCGAGGATGGTACCGATGTTGTAGCGCCCTAGCTCCTCAATGACGGGCAGGCACTCGGCAATGGTTTCGCCCCCGCAAAACTGGCTGAAGATGGTGTGCTTGATAGCAAACTTGACGGGCAGATTCCATTTCAGCGCTGTTTTCATCAGCCCCCCGCCGGTCTTTACCAGCAGGTTGCTGTTCATGGCCGCAAACAGGCCATACATTTTACGCAGCTCGGCGTTGGACTTGGAGGCAAAGGCAACGGCAGTATCTTCGAAGGAAACGGGCGGGGCTTGGGTTACGGGCATGCGGATGGGTGATTGGGCGGGAATTTCGGTAAGCGAAGGTAAGCTTTAAACAACGTTTAGGCAGGGGTAGTTACCTTTCTGCTCGCTTTTCCGGCCGGTAAGCCCGGGCTTTTCGCTGCGGGTTCCTGACCAGGCCATTTTTCTCTTTCCCATGGATAGTATTTCCCCCGTTGATAACTACTTCGTGCGCCGGCTGGCCGAGAAAGGGCATCCGCTCGTCATTGCCGGGCCGTGCAGCGCCGAAACCGAGGAGCAGGTGCTGGCCACGGCCCGGGCGCTCAAGGCGCTGGGTGCCATCGACCTGTTCCGGTCCGGTATCTGGAAGCCCCGCACCCGCCCCGGCTCGTTCGAAGGCGTGGGCACGATGGGCCTCCGCTGGCTGCAGCGGGTGCGCGACGAGGTGGGCCTTCCCGTCACGATTGAGGTGGCCACGCCCCGGCACGTGGAAGAGGCACTGGCCCACGGCATCGACGTGTTGTGGATCGGTGCCCGGACTACGGTAAATCCGTTTGCCGTGCAGGAGCTGGCCGACGCCCTGGCCGGTACCGGCGTGCCGGTAATGGTCAAAAATCCGGTCAACCCCGACGTTGCCTTGTGGGCCGGGGCGCTGGAGCGCATGGAGCGGGCCGGAATTCATAACCTGGCCGCCATCCACCGGGGCTTCAGCACCTTTGCCCCGTCGCGCTACCGCAACGCGCCTACCTGGCAGCTGGCCATTGAGCTCAAGACGCGCTTTCCGCACATCCCCCTGATCTGCGACCCGAGCCACATCAGCGGCCGCCGGGACCTGATTCAGCCCGTTTCGCAAAAAGCCCTGGACCTGGACTACGACGGCCTGATCATCGAAACCCACCCCGACCCCGACCAGGCGTGGAGCGACGCGGAGCAGCAGGTGACGCCCCAGCGCCTGGGAGAGATCCTGAGCGAGCTGAAGTACCGGTACCGCTCCAGCGACAATGCGGACTATCTCAACAAAGCCGAGGAGCTGCGCCAGAAGATGGACGTCGCCGACCGGGAGATACTGGAGGCCCTGGCCCGACGCATGGCCCTGGTAGAGGAGCTGGCCGAGTACAAGCGCGAAAACAATGTGAAGATCCTGCAGCTGGACCGCTGGAACGAGATTTTCAAGTCCCGCCCGGAGTGGGCCGGCAAGCTGCGCGTCAACGAGAAATTTGTGGGGGAACTGTACAAGCTCATTCACATCGAAAGCATCCGTAAGCAAACCGAGATTCTCAACCGGCCCGACGAGCAATAGCCCAGAACGCAGAAGTCCCCGGCCGGTCAGCCGGGGACTTCCATAAACAGGCACGCGCAATAGGTAAACTTAGTTGGTAGTACCGCAGAAGATGATGTCTTCCTTGTTGTACACGGCCGAGCAGGCATCGAAGGCTTCATCCCGTAGCTCCAGACGATTATTACTGATGCTATAGGATTGCGTAATTCTCTCCTTGCCGGTCGGGCCGTAGGAAATCAGGTCTGCCCGGGAGTTAGTAAGGATAGAGGTGCCGGTGGCAACCCGGTACGTGGTGCTGCGCGTCAGCGCTCCGTCCTGGTAAAAGTTAACGGTGCCGTTGGGCACAAACTCGATGGTCTGCGTATGTCCCGCCGAGGTTGGAGTAGACTTGCCGCCCCAGCCGCAGTAGCTTTCCTGCCAGGTCCAGCGGCCGGTAAGAGCCCTATTCTCCGGCTCCGGGTCTTCACACGTGGTACAGCTAACGGCACTCAGACCCGTGAGCACAAAAGCAGCACCATAAAAGAGTCTCTGAATCTTCATGGATTAACGTATTAGATGGTTGACGTACAAATAGGGGAGGCCGGGCATATATAGAAAGTTGCATTGCTTTCTGAAAATTACCTTTGACGCCCGGCTGCCGCTTTTCCTGATCAGATTGACTTACTTCTGCTGCTTTGACTAACTCCCTTCTCATTGGGCCGGACGCCCTGCCGGCGCTGGCCAACTGGCTTCGCCAACCGGCCGTGAGCCAAGTGTTTGTGCTGGCCGATGCCACCACCGCCCGGCAATGCTATCCCTTGCTGAAACCCCATCTGCCCGAGACGCACCACGTGATTGAAATACCGGCCGGTGAGGAGTACAAGACGCTTAGCAGCTGCGAATGCGTGTGGAATTCTCTGACCGAGCACCGCGCCGACCGGTTTGCCGTGCTGGTGAACCTGGGTGGGGGGGTGGTTACGGATCTGGGTGGGTTCAGCGCGGCGGTATACAAGCGCGGCATCCGGTTTGCGCAGGTGCCCACTACGCTGCTGGCGCAGGTAGATGCCAGCATCGGGGGCAAAACCGGCATTGACTTTCGCCATTTCAAAAACCAGCTGGGCGTGTTTCAGGAGCCGGCAGCCGTCTTTATCGATCCGCAGTTTCTGGCAACTCTGGACCCGCGCCAGCTGAAGTCGGGATACGCCGAGGTTGTCAAGCACTGGCTGATTGCCGATGCTGCCGCTTTTAATGAGCAGCGGCACCAGGGCTTGTTCGTGGAGGACTGGACGCCGGTAATCCGCGAATCAGTGGCGGCCAAGCAGCAGGTCGTGGCCGCCGACCCGCTGGAGTCCGGCCCGCGGAAGGTGCTCAACTTCGGCCATACCGTGGGCCATGCCCTGGAAAGCTACCTGCTGGCCCTGGCCGGCCGGGAGATTCTGCATGGGGAGGCCGTAGCGGCCGGCATGGTGTGTGAAAGCTGGATTTCCGCGCAGCGGGGCCTGCTGACGGACACCGAGCTGGACCGCATCGAAACGTTCCTGTTCAGCGTCTTCGACAAGATTCAGTTTGTGTCGCTTGAGGCGGACGCCATTGCCGAGCTGGCTTTGCAGGACAAGAAAAACGCCGGCTCCACCATCAACTGCACCCTGCTGCAGGGAATCGGCAACGCCATTTTCGACCAACCCGTGACGGTAGCCGAAATAGCCGCCGCCCTGCGCTACTACCACCGCCTGTGAGTTCTGATTTCATTGTCCTGTCCTGGCCCGGCGGGCCGTTGCGCGGCACGGCCCAGCTGCCCGCATCGAAAAGTGAGAGCAACCGGGCTCTGATTCTGCAGGCGCTGGCCGGGGGCGGGGAGCTGACCAACCTCTCCGACGCCAACGACACGCACCTCATGCAGCGGCTGCTGGCCGACCCGGCCGCCACTTTCTTTGATGCCGAAGATGCCGGGACGGTGATGCGCTTCCTGACGGCCTACCTCGCCATTACGGGCCGTATCGCCACCCTGACCGGCACCGCCCGGATGAAGGAGCGGCCGATTGGCGTGCTGGTGGAAGCCCTGCGTCAGCTCGGCGCCCGCATCGACTACCTCGAACAGGAAGGCTACCCGCCGCTGCAGCTGGCAGGCTTTGCCTCTGCTCAAGTCAACCCGGAAGAAGGAGAGCTGCTGGAGCTGGAAGTGCGGGGCGATATCAGCAGCCAGTACATTTCGGCGCTGATGATGGTTGGCCCCGAGCTGACTCCGGGGCTGCGGCTGCGCCTCACCGGCAAAGTGGGCTCCCGGCCCTACATCCGCATGACCCAGTCGCTGATGCAGCATTTTGGCGCCACCTGCCGCGACCTGGGAGCGGCTATCGAAGTGCGCCCCGGCTCCTACCAGCCGGCCGATTATACGGTTGAGTCAGACTGGTCGGCGGCCAGCTACTGGTACGCGTTGGTGGCGCTGGGCCCGGCGGGCTCCGAAATCTACCTGCCCGGGCTGCGGCGCTATTCCTGGCAGGGCGACCAGGCCGTGGTCGAAATCATGGCCAAGCTGGGCGTGGCTACTGAGTTTACTCCGGATGGCGTACAGCTCACCCAAACCACCGTCGCCGACCAGGTAACGCAGGACTTTGCCGACTGCCCCGACCTGGCGCAGACCATTGCCGTGGTGGCTGCCGCCCTCAGGGTTCCGCTTGCTATGACCGGCCTGGAAAGTCTGCGCATCAAGGAAACCGACCGTATTGTGGCTCTCCAGGTTGAGCTGGCTCGGTTCGGCGCCTCCCTGACAGAAGGAAAAGAAGGTGCTTTTCACGTGGCCGCCGAGCAGTTTCAGGTAGCCGGTCAGCAGGTAGAAACCTACCACGACCACCGGATGGCCATGGCTTTTGCCCCCCTGGCGTTGCTCGGCCCCCTCACGATTCAGGCCCCGCAGGTAGTACGCAAATCCTACCCGCAATTCTGGACGGAGCTGGGGAAAGCCGGGTTTCAGCTGGAGGCCGGCAGCGCCTGATGTATGCTATGCCGCAGTTGAGCAAGGTAGGCGGCGGAATGACGCAGGCGGCTGCCATACCAGCTGAACAGCTCCCCGTCCACAATGTGCACAGTGGCCTGAGGACAGATTTCGCGGAACTCGGCCAGGTGCTTTTCAGCGAAAGGGTAGGGCTCCGAGGACAACAGAATATGGCGGGGCTGAACCAGCGCCAGCTGCTCGGCCGTAACCTCAGGGTAGCGGCTCAGCCCGGCAAAAGCATTCGTAAACCCTGCCCGGGTCAGCAGATCATCAATAAAAGTGCCCGTCGCGGCAACCATATAGGGTTTGCGCCAGATAAAGTAGGCCGCAGTACCCAAAGCCGGACCCGCTTCCAGGACGCTGAAGGAAGAAGAAATAGCGGCGGCCAGCGTATCAGCGGCATCTTTACGACCCGTAACTAGTCCCACCCGCCGGATCATGTCGACTGACTCGGCTAGGGTAGCAATGTCGCTCATCCAGACCGGGTACTTCCCAGCTAGCTGCTCGATGCCCGCCTGGTAGTTTTCCTCCTTGTTGCCGATAATCAGGTCTGGCCGCAGCGCGTCAATCGTATCAAAATTGAAGTTCTTGGTGCCCCCGACTACCGCCGCTGACTTACGCGCCTCTGCCGGATGGATGCAGAATTTAGTAACCCCGACAACCTGCTCCCCGAGCCCCAGGTCATACAGCAGCTCGGTCTGGGAGGGCACCAGCGAAACAATGCGCCGCGGTGGAAAGGGCACGGCCACCCGCCGGTTCATCTGGTCGGTGACCGTGAGGGGCGGAAACACAGGGGGAAGGTTCATTGGCAGTTGGGCGCGGGCCTGCGCGTCTGATTGGGTTGATTCAGCTCGTTGGTGAAAAGCAAAAGCCCTCTACCGGTTCGGGGTAAAGGGCCTTGGCGTGCTTGAAGGAGCTGCGCGGGTTGAGCACAAGGCAGCTGAACGGCTTTATTTGAAGTAGCGGAAATCGTGCTTGTCTTCGATGCGCAGCAGCGTCTCGTAGATCAGGCGGGTAACGTTTTCCACGTCCTCGGCGTGCACGGTTTCCACGGTGGTGTGCATGTACTTCAGGGGCAGCGAAATCAGGGCCGAAGCTACGCCGGCGCCTGAATAAGCAAAAGCGTCGGTATCAGTGCCGGTAGCCCGGGTGGCCGAAGCGCGCTGGAAAGGAATCTCCGTTTCCTGAGCTGTTCTGATAATCAGGTCGCGCAGGTTGTTCTGCACCGCCGGGCCGTAGGTGATAACCGGCCCTTTGCCGCAGTGCAGGTCTCCGCTGACCTTTTTCTCATACATCGGCGACTGGGTGTCGTGCGTTACGTCGGTGACGATGGCCACGTTGGGATTGATGCGGTGGGCCACCATTTCAGCGCCGCGCAGGCCGATTTCCTCCTGGACGGCATTCACGATGTACAGGCCGAAGGGCAGGGTCTTGCCGTTTTCCTTGAGCATGCGGGCTACCTCGGCA
Source organism: Hymenobacter translucens (assembly GCF_020685205.1). Classification (GTDB taxonomy): domain Bacteria; phylum Bacteroidota; class Bacteroidia; order Cytophagales; family Hymenobacteraceae; genus Hymenobacter; species Hymenobacter translucens. The sequence continues at coordinate 15,198 of NZ_JAJERB010000007.1, read as the reverse complement.
ATCATGAAGCCGCCCATGCGGTTGTCGAGGGCCCGGCCCACGTAGAACTTCTCGTTCATCACCATGAACTCGTCCTCAAAGGTGACAACCGAGCCCACGTAGATGCCCATTTCCTCTACTTCCTTGGCCGAGGAAGCGCCGCAGTCCAGGAACACCGTTTCGATGGTCGGGGCCTTGTCCTGCTCCACCTTGCGCACGTGGATGGCCGGCCAGCCGAACACCGCTTTCACGATGCCCTTGTCGGTGTGAATGTTGACGCGCTTGGACGGCGCCACCAGCGGGTCGGAGCCGCCGTTGCGCCGCAGATAGATGTAGCCCTCCTTGGTGATGTAGTTGACGAAGTAGCTGATTTCGTCGGCGTGGGCTTCAATGACGACCTTGTACTCTGCCTGCGGGTTAATCACGCCAACTACTGTGCCGTACGTGTCGACGAAGTACTCGTCGATGTAGGGCTTCAGGTACGCAAGCCACAGTTGCTGGCCTTCCTTCTCAAAGCCGGTCGGGGAAGCATTATTCAGGTATTTCTGGAGAAAGTCGAACGATTCTTGGCGCATAGGGTGCGGTAGTGTTTGGGAATTTGTAAGGCGGAAAAGCCGGCTGGGCCGGGTTCCGCCAGCCCTCTTGAGAAAATATGCTGCGAGGAGCGTAAAGGTTGCTTGTCAACCCGGCCGCGCGGGTTCGCAATGTGAGCCGCCGTGACTCCATCTTGTCCGGACAGGTACGTTTTTCTAAATGAAAATGGTTTAGCCTCCCGGTGCAGGATTCTCGTTACTACCGGGGCGGCCCTGCCGAACGGAAAGGTGGGCGGCCTGGCGAACAGGCAGCAAAAATGGCCCTGGTGCCCGCCAAACGACCGGGACCGATACGCTGGTGTTCCGTTTACAGCGGAATATTGCCGTGCTTCTTACGGGGCAGGGTATCTACTTTATTTTCCAGCATCTTGAAGGCCCGGATCAGCTTTTGCCGGGTCTGGGACGGCAGAATTACTTCGTCCACAAAGCCCCGGTGGGCGGCGCGGTAAGGCGTGGCAAATTTCTGCTTGTACTCCTCCACTTTCTCCGCCAGCTTGGCTTCGGGGTCGGCAGCAGCAGCAATTTCCCGCTTAAAGATGATTTCAGCTGCCCCCTTGGCTCCCATTACGGCAATTTCGGCGGTGGGCCAGGCGTAGTTCAGGTCGGCCCCGATGTGCTTGGAGTTCATTACATCGTACGCGCCGCCGTAGGCTTTGCGGGTAATGACGGTAATGCGCGGCACGGTGGCTTCGCAGAAGGCGTAAAGCAGCTTGGCCCCGTTGGTGATGATGCCGCGCCACTCTTGGTCGGTGCCGGGCAAAAAGCCGGGCACGTCCTCGAGCACCAGCAGCGGCACGTTGAAACAGTCGCAGAAGCGCACGAACCGGGCTGCTTTGGTGCTGGCGTTGATGTCGAGCACCCCGGCCAGCACCGCGGGCTGGTTGCCCACGATGCCGATGCTGCGACCACCCAGGCGGGCAAAACCGACGACGATGTTCTCGCCAAAGTTCTGATGAACCTCAAAAAACGAGTTCTCGTCGATGATGCCGTCAATGACTTCGCGGATGTCGTAGGGCTGGTTGGGGTTTTCGGGAATGATGGTGTCAAGCACGGGCCGCAGCTCGTCGCCCTGGGCTTCGTAGGGCAGGAGGGGAGCAGTTTCCTCGCAGTTCTGCGGCACGTAGCTCAGCAGCTGCTTGATGTGGTTGATGCAGGTTACTTCGTTGGCGCAGCTGAAGTGCGTAACGCCGCTTTTGGTGCTGTGGGTACTGGCTCCACCGAGCTCCTCGCTCGATACGTTTTCGTGGGTCACGGTTTTTACCACGTTCGGGCCGGTTACGAACATGTAGCTCGTGTTTTCCACCATCAGCACGAAGTCGGTAATGGCCGGGGAGTACACGGCGCCGCCGGCGCAGGGTCCCATAATAGCGGAAATCTGCGGGATGACGCCCGAGGCCAGCGTGTTCTTGTAGAAGATGTCGGCGTAGCCGCCCAGGCTCACCACGCCTTCCTGAATCCGGGCTCCGCCCGAGTCGTTGAGGCCGATAACCGGGGCGCCGTTCTTCATGGCCAGGTCCATAATCTTGACGATCTTCTCGGCGTGAGTTTCACTCAGCGAGCCGCCAAACACCGTGAAGTCCTGGGAAAAAACGTACACCAACCGGCCGTGCACCGTGCCGTAGCCAGTCACCACGCCGTCGCCGAGGTAGTATTCCTTGTCGAGCCCGAAGTCCTTGGATCGGTGCATCACGAACTTGCCGGTTTCCTCAAACGAGCCCTCGTCCAGCAAGAGGTCGATTCGTTCGCGGGCGGTCAGCTTGCCTTTTTTATGCTGGGCGTCGATTCGGTCCTGCCCGCCCCCGAGCAGGGCTTCGGCGTTTTTGCGTTCCAGGATTTCCAGGGGACTGAGGTTGGCGTCGGCGTGCGGATCGGACATGCGGGGGAGGTGGGATGGAAGAAATGGGACAGGATGCCAAAGGTAACCGAAGCCCACAAAAAAAGCCGCACCAAAATTGGGGCGACTTATTCCGGGGCCGGAACAGCATGCCGGCGTTGCGGGTACTGGCCTGCAAGCTAAAAAGCCGGCTCTGCGTGTGCAGAGCCGGCTTTTAGATAATCAGCAGGGCGTATTACTTGCCCTTTTCCGTGTCCGGCGACTCCGGCGCCTCTTCGGGACGCTCGTCGCTGGCGAGGTTGGTGGCTTCACCGCTCTTGGAAACAGCGAAGGTCAGCTCTTCCTTACCATCCTCGAAGTCGGCCGTGATAACGTCACCCTGGGCCACTTCGGCTTTCAGGATTTCCTCGGCAATCGGGTCTTCGATGTACTTCTGAATAGCCCGGTTCAGCGGACGTGCGCCGTATTTCGGGTCGTAGCCTTTTTCGGCCACGAAGTCCTTGGCTTTGTCGGTCAGCTCAACCTTGTAGCCCAGCGTCTGGATGCGCGACAGCAGCTTCGACAGCGAAATGTCGATGATCCGGTGAATGTCGTGCTTCTCCAGCGAGTTGAACACGATTACGTCGTCCAAACGGTTGAGGAACTCGGGCGAGAAGGTCTTGCGCAGGGCATTGGTGATGGTGCCCTTGGTCAGCTCATCCATGTTCTCGGTCCGGGCCTTGGTGCCGAAGCCAATACCGGCGCCGAAGTCCGCCAGGTCGCGGGCTCCGATGTTGGAGGTCATGATGATGATGGTGTTGCGGAAGTCCACCTTGCGGCCCAGTCCATCGGTCAGGATACCGTCGTCAAGCACCTGCAGGAGCAGGTTGTACACGTCGGGGTGAGCCTTTTCAATCTCGTCGAGCAAAATCACTGAGTAGGGCTTGCGGCGGATTTTCTCCGTCAGCTGACCGCCCTCTTCGTAGCCCACGTAGCCGGGAGGCGCGCCTACCAGACGGGATACGCTGAATTTCTCCATGTACTCCGACATGTCAACGCGCACCAGCGCATCTTCCTTGTCGAAGAGGTAGGTGGCCAGCACCTTGGCCAGCTCGGTTTTACCTACGCCGGTCGGGCCCAGGAACACAAACGAACCGATGGGCTTCTTAGGGTCTTTCAAACCTACGCGGGTGCGCTGAATGGCCTTTACGAGCTGGGCAATAGCCTTGTCCTGGCCGATAACCTTGCCCTTCAGCTCCTCGCCCATGCTGAGCAGCTTGGCGCTTTCGTTCTGCGCGACGCGGTTCACCGGAATGCCGGTCATCATGGCAATAACCTCGGCCACGTTTTCCTCCTTCACGGTGTAGCGCTTCTTCTTGGTCTCGTCCTCCCAGTTCTTTTTGGCCTGGTCGAGCTGCTCCAGAAGCTTCTTTTCCTTGTCGCGGAGCTGAGCGGCTTCCTCATACTTCTGCGACTTGACAACGCGGTTCTTCTCGGTCTTGATGTTCTCGATGCTCTCCTCGAGCTTGAGAATATCCTCCGGTACCACGATGTTGTTGATGTGCACGCGGGCGCCGGCCTCATCGAGAATGTCGATGGCCTTGTCCGGCAGGAACCGGTCGCTCATGTACCGGTCCGACAGCTTCACGCAGGCCTCAATGGCCTTGTCGGTGTACACCACATGGTGGTGGTCCTGGTACTTGTCCTTGATGTTGTGCAGGATTTCAATCGTCTCCTCGGGCGTGGTGGGGTCCACCATTACCATCTGGAAACGACGGGCCAGGGCGCCGTCCTTCTCAATGTACTGACGATACTCATCGAGCGTAGTAGCCCCGATGCATTGAATCTCGCCGCGGGCCAGGGCCGGCTTGAACATGTTCGAAGCGTCGAGCGAGCCCGAAGCACCGCCGGCACCCACAATCGTGTGCAACTCGTCGATGAAAAGAATCACGTCGGGCGACTTTTCCAGCTCGTTCATCACGGCCTTCATCCGCTCCTCAAACTGACCGCGGTACTTGGTACCGGCTACCAGCGAGGCAAGGTCGAGGGTAACGACGCGCTTGCCGAACAGCACCCGGCTAACCTTTTTCTGAATGATGCGCAGGGCGAGGCCTTCGGCAATTGCCGTCTTACCAACACCGGGCTCACCAATCAGGATGGGGTTGTTCTTTTTCCGGCGCGACAGGATCTGGGCTACACGCTCAATCTCTTTTTCCCGACCCACGATGGGGTCGAGCTTGTCGTCTTCGGCCAACTTGGTTAGGTCGCGGCCAAAGTTGTCGAGAACGGGCGTGCGCGACTTTTCGCCGGGCTTCTTGGCGGCCGAGCTGCTGCCCGCGCCACCGCGGCCGGCGCTGCCGCCAAAGAGTTTGTCGTTGTCGTCGTCGTCAGTGTCGGGGGCGCGGTCGGTGGGGGCAGTGTTGCCGTGGTAGTCCAGCGAGTCGCGAACGGCTTCGTAGTTCACGTTAAATTTGCTGAGGATCTGTGATGAAATATTGTCTTCGTCGCGCAAGATCGACAGCAGCAGGTGCTCCGTGCCGATGATTTCGCTTTTAAAGATTTTCGCCTCCAAGTAGGTTATTTTCAAAACCTTCTCGGTTTGTTTGGTCAGCGGAATTGAGCCAGTAATGCTGGTTCCCTGCGTAGCCGTGTTACGCGTAGCCTGCTCAAGGGCATATTTCAGCTCTTCTACCGAAACGCCCAATTTCTTGAGCAGCCCGATAGCCGTGCCTTCCCCTTCGCGAATCATGCCCAGCAATAAGTGTTCGGTACCGATATAATCGTGTCCGAGCCGGATGGCTTCTTCCCGGCTCAAGGAAATGACTTCCTTGACTCGATTTGAGAATTTAGCTTCCATGCAGATAAAGTAGTGAAGAAAAACGGAACCCCGCAATTAGGGTTGCGGATTGGGCCGAGGTAATCTGAAAACAGACTGAGTCGGGCGAAGGTTCGTGGCAGTACGAGGGTTAAATCAGAAAGCTGCCGGCCCGCGGACCCTGCGTAAACAGCAGGTCCAGGACGCTCAATCCGGGGGCAAAATGTAGGCCAAAGGTCTGGGCGTAGGGCCGGACGCGGCCGGATTCGGACGTCCTGTCAGGGTCGGGGGCGAAGTCACCTTTCGGTGTCAGCCAGTCACGCCGGTCGCGCACGGCTGAGTCGGGGTAGAAAGCATGGTAAGCGGCAGTGAGCTCCACCGGAGTCCGCAGCCGCAGGCACCGCAGCAGCAGGTGCAGCAAAGCCAGATTAAGATCGAAGAGGCGGGAAGGCTTCTGTACGTAAATGTCGTGGAGATAGTCGGCGTAATACTCAAAATACGGGCTGCCGCCGTAAGCGGTTTGCAACGTGCGCCAGTGCCGGTGAATCCAGTTCTGCCGGTAGTCGATTTCGATAGCGGCGGTGCTGACTTTTTCACTGCGGTTGCCATCCACCACCGGCACCGTGAGGGGCTTTACGCCCTGAGCCGTCAGGATCAGGCAGCGGTTGCGGTAGGTTTGCTTGCGGTAGTGCTCGTGCTGCTCCAGCCACAGCGCGTCGGCGCCGAGCAGCTCGGCAAAGAAGGCAGCGGGTGGATTGTACTGACTCTCAAACAGGACGGGCATTGGGGGAGGGTGAAATTGGGCGCATATCTGACGTAAAGCCGCCGCCACATTCGGTATCACGCGTTACTACGCTGACCCTGCCGGGCCGGGCGCCGTTGCATGATAAGGCCGAAATTTGAATTTCCCGCCGCTCTGCCCACCCGTTGGATAACGGTTTCCCTATCTGCTCTTGCGGTTCTTGCTATTTTTGCTTTGCCAATTTGACATTATGCGCCTGCTGCTCGGACTGATTCTGCTTTTAACTTCCCTGACCGGCCGGGCCGGCTCACCGGCGCTCCAGCTGGATGTGGCCCGCTTTCGCAGCGAGGACGTCGCCGCCAAGGGCGCGGTGCTGGAAATCTACGCTACCATCTCCGGTCAGCAGCTTACCTACCTGCGCCGGGGCACCAAAGCCTATCAGGCCGCCGCTACCCTGACCTTACAGGTGCTGAAGCCGGACGGAAAGCCGGCCTGGCAGGAAACGGTGGTGCTCAAGCCCCCGGTTCTGCAGGATACCAGCATGCAGATGAAAAACCCGGTCAGCTTTCAGAAGCGCATTGCGCTGCCGGATGGGCAGTACGTTCTGCGGGCCAAGGTTATTGACAACTACAAGCCGGGCTCTTCCAACGTAGTGGAGATGCCGCTGCTGCTGGCAGCACCCGGGAAGGGGCCTTTTCTCAGTGACATTGTGCTGCTGGCCAAGGCGCCGAGCAAAACGCCTATGCAGAGCTCGTTTACCCGGGGCTCGTTTAATCTGGTGCGGGCGCCCGGCGGCCTCTACGCCCGGGGCACCGAGCACCTGTACTTTTATGGTGAAATCTATGGTCTCACCCCCGACCAGCCGGTGGAGCTGCGCTACCGCCTCCGCAATGCCGGCCATACCACGGCGAAAACCGAAACAGTCGTAAAGGCCACTGCCAGGGGCTTCTCGGGCCGGCCGACGCCCATCATCGGGGACCTTGATATCAAGATGCTGCCCACGGGTGACTATATGCTGAAGGTCGAAGTGCTGGACGAGCAGCAGCGCCTGCTCACCACGCTCACCGTGCCCGTGCAGCGCAATGCCACTGAATACGGCCCGGCCGGGGCTGCTCCGGCTCGATGAGTACTCCTGCGGCCAAGTCGTTCGCCTGGTATTTTTATCCACTCCGGTGGCTGCTGCTCGCGTTGGCGCACCTGCCGCTGGGCGTACTGTACGGGGTAGCCGAAGCCGGCTATTTCCTGCTTGCCTACGTAGTTCGATACCGCTGGAAGCTGGTGCTGGACAACCTGGGGCGGTCCTTCCCGGAAAAGACGGACGCCGAGCGGCAGCGGATTGGCAGGAGCTTTTACCGGCACTTTGCCCAGGTGCTGGTCGAAACGCTGAAGCTGGAGTCGTTAGATCCGGCAGAGCTTTGCCGCCGGGTCCGCATCCAGCATCCCGAGCTGATTGCCAGGCATTTTGAAGCCGGCCGCACGGTGCTGGCGCTGGGCTCCCACGCCGGCAACTGGGAGTGGATTCTGCCCCGGGGCGCGGTGGAGTACCCGGGCCGGGTGTACGGCGTGTATAAGCCCCTGTCCAACCTCTTTTTCGAAAGCTTTCTGCTCGGACTGCGCACGCATACCGGCTCGGTGCTGGTGCCGATGCGCGACACGCTGCGCGACCTGGTGCGCCGCCGCAACGAGGGCCGGGTGCTGAGTTTGCTGACCGACCAGGCTGCCGGCCCCGAAGACCGCCCGTACTGGACCACGTTCCTGAATCAGGACACCAGCTTTTATACCGGCGCGGAGCGAATGGCGGCGCAGTTCAACTGTCCGGTGGTGTACGTCAACTGCCGCCGGGTGCGCCGGGGGTACTACGAGCTGACGATTACCGAGCTGCACGACGGTCAGACGACTTTGCCTGCGGGAAGTAACCTCCTGACCGAGGCTTTTGCCCGGCAGCTCGAGCGGGATGTTCAGGCTGCCCCCGCCGAATATCTCTGGACCCACCGCCGCTGGAAGCATAAGAGGTAAGAGGCGCCTGTGCTAGCCTCAGGAATGGACTGGTGCTCAGAATAGCTAAACAAACAGGCGCTGTGCTACGGGGCAGCAGCCGGCCTGAGTAAGAAGTCTGCTAATGCAAAAAAGCCCCAGCCTAAATCCAGGTCGGGGCTTTTAGATAAGCTTTCGGCAGCAGACTGCGGTGCTTCTAAGCTGGCAGCAACTCATTTTCACATGGCTTGCTTCTAAAGCTTAGAGATACTGCTCGATGTCGCCAGCGCCCTGGCGGATGAGCTCAAAGTCGTCGTTGGTGCAGTCGATGATGGTGCTGGGGGTGTTGTTGCCAAAGCCGCCGTCGATAACCAGGTCGACCAGCGCCCGGTATTTCTCGAAGATAAGGTCCGGGTCCGTCACGTACTCATCCAGCGTATTCTCATCTTCCCGCACCGAGGTGCTGAAGATCGGGTTGCCCAACTCCCGGACCAGCTGCAGGATAATCTGGTTGTCGGGCACCCGGATGCCCACCGTCTTGCGGCGTACGCCGCCGATGCGGGGCGCCTTGGGGCTGGCTTCGAAGATAAAGGTAAAGGGGCCGGGCAGTGCTTTCTTCAGCACCTTGTACGTGGGCGTGGTGATGCCGTGGGCGTAGTCGCTGATGTGGGAAAGGTCGTGGCAGATAAAGCTCAGGTTGGCTTTCTCCGGGTTAAAACCCTTGATCCGGCACAGCTTTTCCACCGCCTTGGCATTATGGATATCACAGCCGATGCCATATACGGTATCGGTGGGATAAATAATGATTCCGCCTTTTCGCAGCACCTCCACAGCTTGTAGGATGCGGTTCTGAGGTGGATTTTCGGGGTGAATGCGGAGCAAGGTGGCAGCCATAGGGAAATGGAAAGGTGATACGGAAAAACAAACCAAATACTTTGAGCGGGGCAATGTACTAGGAGCGCCACACAACTACCACTCATTCGTGCTTTTTCGGTTGCGGGTTACCGACGGCCCGGAATTAGGCATAAAAAAAGGGTCCAGCGTGAGCCGGACCCTTTCTACGCGAAAGCGGGAGGTTACTGCTTCAGGAACGAACGCGTTACCACGCCATCCTTGGTCGTCATCCGAACCGAGTAGATGCCGGTAGCCAGGTTGGCAACGTCAAGCGAAACTTCTTCCGAAGCGGCCGTGGTGCCCTGCACGCGCTGGCCCAGGGAGTTGAACACCTCAACGGCGGCACCGCGGCCATCCGCACCCACGCGGATGGTGAGTTTGTTGGTGGCCGGGTTGGGGAACAGGGAAACCGACTTGCCGAAGGCGGCCTCACGCACGGCAGTAACGCCCGTGGTCAGGCGGAAATCGTCGATTGCCAGCAGCCCGTCTGAGCCGATGTCGTTGGTGTCCTTCCAGCGAATCCACATGGTGGTGTTGCTCGGCCAGTTCAGCGTGATGGGCGCCGTGATGGCGACCGAGTTGGCGGCGGCATTGCCGTCCAGGGGGCCGGCGGTGGTGCTGGCAACCTGCAGCTCGCGGATATCAAGGGCGGGAACGGCCGTCCAGGTGCCGGTGCTCAGGCTGGTGGCATCGAGGCTGTACTCAAACATCAGCGACTCCAGCTGGGCCGGGTCAGAGCCGGTGCGCCACTGTTCGGAGCGGCCTGAAATGGTTACCCGGGTTACGGCAGCGCCGGTCGAGTTGGTGAAGGCAGCACCCAGGGCCGGAACCGTTGACCCCGAAGCCAGGCTGCCGAGTGCCCGGTCGGTGTCACCGGCCGTGCCGGCCAGCGGGCCGACGTTGTAGGCGGCTCCGGCGTTGCTGGTAGCCGTCACGACCGTCAGGGGCAGCGGGTCATTGGCCGTGCCGGTGCCGGCAAAGCGGATAGCGGCCCAGCCGGCGGGGAAGGCCGTGCCGGCCGTGCCCATAGCGTCGAAGTTCTGGGTATACGGGGTAGCGGCAATGGCAATAGGCGTTACGGTCTGCGCCTGGGCAGCCGTTACCAATCCAAGGCCCAGCGTGAGGGCGGACAGGCTGCGAAGAAGCGTTTTAGAAGCGTAAGAGTGGTGCATCAGGAAAGGAAAAGGGGGTTGAAAAGGAGAACTCGTACTTTTGGTGCCTAAAGCTACTTCTAACGTTTTGCCTGCCCAAACGGTTAGCCGTTTTTTCGCCTCAGCGTCCCCCTTCCATGTCCCAGCTTTCCCGTACTGAATCCCGCGAACGAGCCACCCGCCGCCGCAACCGCATTGCTGCCGTCACTGCCATCCTGGGCGTGCTGTTCGTGTGCTTCTCGTACTATTTCTACCAGGTTTTCTTTACCCCCAACATTGAAACGAAAGGCAAGCCCACCTACGTGCTGGTGCGCCGGGGGCAGTCGTACAAGGCCGTGATGGATTCCATTGACGCCACCGGGGTCGTGGTCGACAAGCTTTCGTTTCACTTCGTTGCCAAGCTGATGAAGTACGACCGGCTGGTGAAGCCCGGGCGCTACGAACTCAAGGACGGCTACACCAACCGGGAAATGATCAGTGACCTGCGCGCCGGCCGCCAGTCCCCGCTCAAGCTCACGTTCCAGAACATCCGCCTGCGCCAGGATCTGGCCCGCAAGCTCAGCACCGCCATTGAGGCCCGCCCCGGGCAGTTCGATTCGCTGCTCAGCTCCCCTTCATACACCCGCAAGCTGGGTTTCGACACGACCAGCATCCTGTCGATGTTTATTCCCAACACCTACGAGCTGTACTACAACACATCGGCCGAGAACCTCATGCAGCGCATGAAAAAGGAGTACGAGAAGTTCTGGACGCCCGCCCGTGAGGCCAAAGCCAAGGCCCAGAGCCTTACCCGCGCCCAGGTCAGCACGCTGGCCAGCATCGTGGAAGCCGAGCAGCAGCAGCACGCCGACGAGCGGCCCCGGGTGGCGGGCGTGTACCTGAACCGCCTCAAGCGCGGCATGAAGCTCCAGGCCGATCCCACCGTGGTGTATGCCAACGGCGACTTTGGCATCAAGCGGGTGCTGAACGTGCACCTGCGAAAAGACTCGCCCTACAACACGTATATGTACAACGGCCTGCCACCCGGCCCCATCAACCTGCCCAGCATTGCCAGCATCGATGCCGTGCTAAACCCGGAGCAGCACAGCTACCTGTACTTCTGCGCCAAAGAAGACTTCAGCGGCTACCACGCCTTTGCCCGCAACGAGCAGGAGCACCTGGTGAATGCCCGCCGGTACCAGGCCGCGCTGAGCCGCGCCGGGATTATGAAGTAAATGGGAGCAAAGTGTTCCGCGTCGCTGATGGGAACGATGGGCTGATCCAAGCGCAGGCTCACGCATTTTCCACATTCAACCATGAGCACACTATCGTATTCTACCCATTAACCCATTAACCAAAATGTATTCCTCCGACATTCAGATCCGGGTCCGCTACGCCGAAACCGACCAGATGGGCTACGTCTACCACGGCAACTACGCCGCCTATTTCGAAGTCGCCCGTACCGAGTCGTTCCGGCAGCTTAACATCAGCTACAAGGATCTGGAAGCTACCGGCGTGGGCATGCCGGTAGGGGAGCTGCGCACCAAGTTCCGGCGCCCCGCCCGCTACGACGACCTGCTGACCGTGCGCCTGTTGTTGAAGCAGCCTGCCGAGGGGTCCCGGGTGCTGTTTGAATACGAAATCTACAACGAGGCCCGGGAGCTGCTCACCGAAGGCCACACGCTGATGGTGTTCGTGAGTACCGCTACCGGGCGTCCCGTCCCTATTCCAGAGGAAATCCAGGCCAAGCTCGCGCCGTATTTTACCGATGATGACCTGGCGGGCCCGCTTTCTCCGGGTACGCCCCGCTTGCCCGTGAATGCCCCCGCCCCGGCAGCGTTCGGAAAGAAGTAGCCGTACCAGGCCAGGCCTAATTCTCCGACCCGGCCTGCTGTTCAAGCGCGGATGTTATGCTCTTTACCGTTTAAAGCAACTTTATGATGCGTGTGCCCGTCCGCCGATACCATTTGCCCGACGTGCGCAAGCGGCGTTCCTACCGCCGCTTCATCGTGTGGCTCAAGGGGCTGGAGTTTCACAACGGGCAGGCCTCGGTGTACGACGTGGTGGACCGGATGATTCATGAGCTCAAGCTGGACAGCATTACCAAGCGGGCCAGCTACATGGCGTTCAACTTTACCATCGCCATCTTTCCCACCATCATCTTTCTGTTCACGCTGATTCCGTACATCCCGGTTCCCAACCTGAACGTGGACATCCTGCAGTTTCTCGGCGACCTGATGCCCCGGGAGATGTACGCGGCTACGGCCGGCACCATCGAGGACATCGTAAACATTCCGCACGGGGGCCTGCTCTCGTTTGGTTTTGGAACTGCGCTGGTGCTCAGCTCCAATGGCATCATGGCCCTGCTTGATGCCTTTGAGAAAAAGTATCCTTCGTTTAAGCGGCGTACCTACGTGCGCAAGCGCGTTATTGCCACGCTGCTCACCATCGTGCTGTCCCTGGTGCTGCTGTTCTCGATTACGGGTATCTTCTTTGGCACCTACATCATTGATGCGCTGGTTTTCCACGAAATCGTGCCTGAGGCTTTCAACAACGAGCTCATCAGCCTGCTCAAGTACGGCTCCGTTATCGGGCTGTTTCTGCTTACCACCTGCCTGATTTACTACTACGTGCCCCCCGTGCACGACAAGTGGCCGTTTGTGTCGACCGGAGCGGTGGTGGCGACGCTGCTGATTTTCCTGGTTTCCTTCCTTTTTATCCTGTACGTCAAGATTTTCGACTCCTACAACCATTTCTACGGGTCGGTGGGTACGCTGGTCGGTTTCATGGTGTGGCTCGACTTTGTGTGCATGACCCTGATTATCGGGTTTGAAATAAACGTCAGCATCGACGCCGTCACGGGGCGGCTCCGGGAAGTTAAGTAGCTATTGATCAGGGATACTACATGGCCTGATAATGCCTGGCCGTGGGTTGGCGGTCAGCCCGGAAAAGAAAAGGTGTGAAAAATTAGGGCGGCGGGCTTGCACTGCGCAAATCGTCCTGTTACTTTTGCCGTCCCTAAACCACTCGTTTTAGGACCCAGAGAGGTGGCAGAGTGGTCGAATGCGACGGATTCGAAATCCGTTATACCTGCAAGGGTATCGGGGGTTCGAATCCCCCCCTCTCTGCTTGAAAGGCTTTTCTTTGGGAAGGCCTTTTTAGTTTTTTCAGTACGCGTACCCTTTTACTCTCACAGAGAGCTGGCAGAGTGGTCGATTGCGGCGGTCTTGAAAACCGTTGAGGGTTAAACCTCCGGGGGTTCGAATCCCTCGCTCTCTACAAAAAGCCCCGTTTCCACGAAGGAAATGGGGCTTTTTTGAGTTTCTGCGGGGACACTCCGGGGCAATCCTTAATCCCACTCCAGATTCCCTGTTGAACATCCCTTTCGCGAGACAGAGAATGAAATGAGTGGCACGTTAAGCTCCCGCTCCGGGATAAAGCCTGCTCGTGAAGCAAATTATTGGTCTTGCAGAGTACCGTCTCTGGCGCCGATACTTGTGGAGAATCCGGGGCTTAAGGACCTTACAGCCGATGCCCTAAAGCATGGCGCCTGGCATTGCCGCTAAGTTGCATTTTGATACGACCCCACATGGCAACGCCCCCGGAGCCAGGGTCCGGAGGCGTTGCATTAATTAACTATATAAACCAAGTCAGACGCGCCGACCAGCGGCAGCAAACAATTTCTCTCAGCCATACTACCACACTACTCCACCACCAAGCGGCGTACCTGGGTACCGCTGCGCACCAGGTACACGCCCGTAGCCAGCCCCATGGGCAACGTCAGATGGGCTGAGCCGGCCGCGTCCGCGGTGGCTCTGCCTACAGGGCGGCCCAGGGCATCAAGCACCGTGACGGCAGCGTACGGAGCCGCACCCGCGAGCCGAGCAGAGCCCTTGGCTGGGTTCGGCGACAACGTCAGAACCTGAGTGGCACCTCGGGTCGTAGCCAGGGTTGTTGACACCGGCAGCCCGGCTAGGAAGTTGCTCGTGCCGCTCGCACCGCTGCCAAAGCTGATGCTGCCGAACGTAGCCGGCGGACTCACGGAGCCCACAACGTACACGCGGCTGCTGCTCACGGTGAGGCCCCGGCCCCGGTCGTTGCCCATGCCCCCGGCGCTGGTCGCCCAGCCGTTGGCAAAGGAGCTGGTGGCCGGGGTGCTGCCCGTACTCGTGTCCACATACTTGGCCAGGAACATTTCATCGCCCCCCGCCCCGGGTAGCGACTGCCCGGCTATTCTGGTGTTTGTGCTGCTGATAAACACGCCGGTCACGTACACGCTCGTGCCGCTCACGGCGATTCCGAGGCCCAGGTCACCGCCCGTACCTCCACCACTGGTGGCCCACGCATTGGCGAAAGAGCTGGTCGCCGGGGTGCTTCCCGTACTGGTATCTATATACTTAGCCACGAATATGTCCAGACTGCCGGCCCCGGTCAGCGCCTGCCCGGCAAAACTGACAAAGCCGTTGCTGGAAAAGGTGCCGGTCACGTACACGTTCCTGCCGCTCACGGCGATGCGCTGGCCCAGTTCGGCGCCCGTGCCGCCGCCGCTGGTGGCCCAGCCGTTGGCAAAGGAGCTCGTAGCCGGGGTACTCCCGGTGCTCGTGTCCACGTACTTAGCCACGAAGACGTCCTGGCCACCATCGCCAGCCAGCGCCTGCCCGGCAATGGTGGCAAAGGTGTTAGTGGTAAAGTCGCCGGTCACGTACACGCCCGTGCCGCTCACGGCGATGCCGCGGCCTACATCACCGCCTATGCCGCCGGCGCTGGTAGCCCAGCCATTAGCAAAGGAGCTGGTAGCCGGGGTGCTGCCCGTGCTCGTATCTATATACTTGGCTACAAACACATCCTGGGCGCCCGCCCCGGCCAGCGCCTGCCCGGCGATGGTGGTGAAGGTGTTGCTGGCAAAGGTGCCGGTCACGTACACGCCGTTACCGCTTACGGCAATGTCGGTGCTGACGTCGGTGCCCGTGCCGCCGGCGCTGGTAACCCAGCCGTTGGCGAAGGAGCTGGTAGCCAGGGTACTCCCGGTGCTCGTGTCCACATATTTGGCTACAAATATGTCAAAGCCACCTTCACCGGCTAGTGTCTGCCCGGCCATAAGAGCAAAGGTGTTGCTGGTGAAGGTGCCGGTCACGTACACGTTGGTGCCGCTCACGGCGATGCTCCGGCCTTCATCATTGTCCGGGCCGCCGCCGCTGGTAGCCCAGGTAAAGTCCTGGGCCGTGGCATCCCACTTGGCCACGAACACATCGGTGCTG
>NZ_JAJERB010000006.1 GCF_020685205.1 Hymenobacter translucens | reverse complement strand
GCCACGGCCGAGAAGTTCACCCCGCCTTTTTCGATGATCTGCCCGCCGGTCAGCACCCGGCTCCGGCCCCCGCCGCCACTCTCGTAGGTCCAGCGGTCTTCGTGGAAAGTACCGGCCCCGTCGGCGGCTTCAAGCTGTCGGCACAGCCAGTTCTGAAACTGCCGCATCCAGGCTTCTACAGTAGCGCGGGCAGCATACGCGGGAGTTGCTTCGGTAAGCATAGGTAACTCAGATGATATGTTGAAAATCAGTTCGCGTTCCGATGATGTTTCTGCTAGTGCCGGCCCGCCGTCGATAGGCGGGCGTGGAAGCGGGCTTCGGCGGCCTGGCGCAGTCCGCACTGGGCGCAACAGGCCGTGGTCGGCAGGGTGCTGGTGGGCAGGAGCAGCACCGGAATGCGCAGGTGGTAAGCGTTGGTCTGGGTATAGTGCGGGTGGAAGAAGCGGCGGGTCAGGCAGCCGTCGGTGGTAGCCACGACCAGCAGCTGGGCCTCCTGCCCGGCGCAGAACTCGCTCAGGTCTTCGAGGATGTCTTCCTCAGCCCGCAGGTGCACGTCGGCGGAACGCAGGCTGGCGCGGGCCCGCAGCAGAGCCTTTTTCACCGCCGCCAGGCCGGTGCGGGCGGGCGCATGGAACTGCACCAGGTCGAAGTGAGCGGCGGGCGTCCGGCCCAGGTCGGTGAGGCGGGCCAGCTGCCGGGTGTCGAATGAAGTAAAATCAGCCGACACAACGACTTGGCTGGGCAGCTCGTGGTGGCCGGGCGGCACAATCAGTACCGGGCAGCTCACCTTCTCGGGCAGCAGGGTGAAGGGAGTGCCCGCGGCCGTAGCCGTTGCGCAGTCGGCCAGCGTCATGCCCATCACGACCAGCTCGGCCCGGTAGCCGGCTACCAGCACTTCCAGCCCGGCGGGCAGCGTTTCGCCGGCCAGGTGGTAGTGGTAGGCAATGCGCCGCCCGCTCTGCCGGGTCAGCTGCTGATACCGCAGGCGCTCGGCCAGGGCCCGGAGGCGGGCCAGCAGGCCGTTGCGCTCCTCCTGGGTCAGGGCCGCGCCGGCGTTGCCATGCACCAGCACGATTTCGGCGGGCAGGCGCACGGCCAGCTTATTGGCGTAGATCAGCGCATTTTCCGACGCCGCGGTGAAGTCGATGGGAACAAGAATGGTTTGCATGACGGTGGGCGCCGAAGCGCGAAGAAGTAGAAGAAAAGGAAAGAAGCTTAGCGCGACGGGGCCGGGGCCGCCGGCCCGTCGTGGCAGTAGTGCATGGTGGCCGGCTGACCGTTGGCCCCGACCATAATGGTAGCCGCCGGGCTGAGCTGGGGGCTCAGGTACGGAATGCCCAGGCCCAGCCCGCGCAGAATGAACAGCCCGGCCAGCACCGCCGCCATTACCGGCACGGCCCGGCGCATCCGCAGGCGCCACGCGGTCGGCACGAGCTGCCCGGTCAGGGAGAAGACCAGCATCAGCGGCAGCGTACCCAGGCCGAACAGGGCCATGTAGGCCGCCGCGCCCGCTACGCCCGTGGCGCTTAGCGCTCCGGCCAGGGCCAGGTACACCAGCCCGCAGGGCAGCAGACCGTTGAGCAGACCAGTAGCGTAGAGGGCACCCAGGGAAGGCTGCTGGTAGAAATACAGCAGCCGGCGCTTCACCCGGGCCAGCACCACGTCGAGGACGAAGAAGGCGGCGGCGCGGCCCAGCCAGTGCTCCGGCGTCACGACCAGCACCAGAATCAGCGCGCCCGACAGCAGGGACAAACTTTGCTGCCAGCCGGCCAGGCGCAGTCCCTGCCCCAGCACCCCGGTGGCTGCGCCGAGCAGGGAGTAGGTCGTGACGCGGCCCAGGTTGTAGAGTACCCGGCCGGCCACGTAGCGCCAACTCGCCCCTCCCGCACCGGGCAAAGCCAGGGCAATGGCCCCGCACATGCCCACGCAGTGAAAGCCGCCGACCAACCCGAAAAGGAAACCTGCCCAGAGCATTGAGGAAGTGGTGAGACTGCGTTGCGGTGAAGTCGTGAGGGGCATTTGGCTACCACGCTCACAAACTCCTTTATTTTATCGTCAGCTCTTTTTCGACGAAGTACTGCCGGGTGCCGGCGCTGAAATCAAGACGGAGGCGCCAGTAGCCGGGCCGGAGCTTGCGGGTACTCAGGTGCTGCTGCGCCGGCTGCCCGGTGGGCGCGAACGGCAGGCTGAAGTCCAGCTTCTGGTCGGAGGGGCGGAAAAAGCGCAGGGTGCCCTGCACGGTCTGGCCCGCCAGGGAAGCGGGCAGCTCCAGACTCAGCTGCTCATCGGCGGGTACGTACTGCACCTGCACCGGAGCCGGCAGGGCTGCCGTGCGAGCTACCGACTCCATTCGCTGCTGGTAAGCCAGCTCCTGCTGGTAGTAGTCGGGGCTGACCAGGTCCACGCTGATGCGCATGGCCTGCTGCACCATAAAGCCGATGTAGCCGGCAAACAGCACAAAGGCGGCAATGATGGCGTAGGGCCAGATAGTGCGTGGGGAAGTTGTCATGGGAGCAGGAAATGGAGCGGGCGTAGCGGGCACGGACGACAGCGTCCGCGCTACCGGGGTGGGCCCAGGAACTTGGTTTTGGTTTCCGTAATCAGCCGGCCGCGGCTGAACACGCCGATGCGGATCTGCTGATTGGTGGTGCGCAGCGCCGGCTTGGGCAGCTCGGCGAAGAACACGCCCTCGGCCATGCCCTGGGCGGGCAGCCTCAGCGCGTCTTTGCCAACCAGGGAGATGGTGGCGCCGGCCGGCTCCAGCACCCGCAGGGTGATGGGGTACGGGTGGTTGGTTTTGTTGATGACCGACACGTTGTAGAGGTTGGTGATGGTGCCCCGGTCGGTTTTCTGGAACAGCTGCCCGGGCGTGCGCAGCACCGTGGCCTGGACGTTGGAGCGGGAGGCCAGCAGGAACGTGAGGCCCACCAGCAACAGCAGCAGCACGCCGGACAGGGCCTTCACCCGGCCCGTGAGGCGGAAGCGGGTGCCTTCGGCAATGTTGTTTTCCGAGGCGTGGCGGATCAGGCCCCGGGGCTTGCCGATTAGGTCCATGATGTTGTTGCAGACGTCGATGCAGGCGGTGCAGTTGATGCACTCCAGCTGCTGGGGCCCGTTGCGGATGTCGATGCCGGTGGGGCACACCTGCACGCACTGGTGGCAGTCGATACAGTCGCCGGCGGTGCGCGCCTGGTTTTTGCGCAGCTTTTCCCGGGGCTCCCCGCGCGGGTAGTCGTAGGCCACCACGAGGCTGTCCTTGTCGAGCATCACGCCCTGCAGGCGGCCGTAGGGGCAGGCAATGGTGCAGACCTGCTCCCGGAACCGGGCAAACACGGCGTAGAACACGCCCGTGAATACCACCATGCTGGCCAGCCCGCCCAGGTGCTCCCGGGGCGGGGCGGTGACGAGCTCCACCAGGCCGTCGGAGCCGATGATGTAGGCCAGGAAGGTGTTGGCAATCAGAAACGAAATCAGCAGAAACAGCGCGTGCTTGGCCGTTTTCCGCCAGAGCTTGTTCCAGCTCATTTCGGCCCGGTCCAGGGCCTTCTGCTGGGCGGCGTCGCCCTCAAGCCAGTACTCGATGCGGCGGAACACCATTTCCAGAAAGATGGTCTGGGGGCATACCCAGCCGCAGAAAACCCGCCCGTACACCACCGTAAACAGAATCACGAACAGCACGAAGGCCAGGGCCGCGACCAGCAGAATAAAGAAGTCCTGGGGCCAGAAGATCTGGCCGAAGATGATAAACTTCCGGGCCGGCAGGTTCAGCATCAGCACCGGCAGCTCGTTGAGGCGCAGCCAGGGGCCGGCAAACAGCAGCGCCAGCAGGCCGTAGCTGATCCACTTCCGGGCGCGGTACAGCGGTCCGCTGGGCTTTTTCGGATACAGCCACACGCGCTTGCCCGCCGCATCCACCGTGGCGATGGAGTCGCGAAACGCGTCGTCGGGATGATAGGTGGTTACGGGCATCGGGAGAGGTAGCGCAGACGTTGTCGCCAGCGCCGGAATGGTTAGCTGATAGTGTGGGGCAGACTAGACGTCCGCGCTACTTCGCGGCCAGGGGCTTGCTGCCGGCCTCCTTTTCGCCCTGGGGCTCTTTGGCTCCGGCCGGGTTTGAGCCCCGCAGGGACTCGATGTAGGAGGCGACCTGCAGAATCTGCTTGCCGGCGAGCTTGCCCTTCCAGGCCACCATGCCCTTGCTGGTGACGCCGAACTTGATGGTTTTGTAGACGTGGTTGATTTCCCCGCCGTGCAGCCAGTAGTCGTCGGTGAGGTTGGGTCCCACTTTGCCCTCGGCGCTGGCCCCGTGGCAGGGCGCGCAGTTGGTGGCGTAGATGGACTTGCCCGCGCTCAGGTCGGCCGGGCCGGTGAGGGCCGCATAGGTGGTCAGCTTGTTGGGGTCGTCGGCGTCGGCCGAAACCAGCAGGGCCGCCTGCTGCATCTCGGTTTCGTACTCGGCCGTCTGCAGCTGTCCGTTGCCGCCCAGGTGGTAGTAGCCCATATAGGCGAAGGCAAACACGATGGTGGCGTAGAAGCCGTACTTCCACCACGGGGGCAGGTCGTTGTCAAACTCCGAGATGCCGTCGTACTCGTGGCCCAACAGCTCGTCTTTATACTCCCCGGTTACCAGGCGGGCGTCGCCGATAAGCAGCCCGATTACTTTGCCGCTCCACGTTTCCTGCACGGTGGGCATCTCGTAGAGGCGGCGCAGCAGGGGCTTGAGCTTGACCACAATCAGCACGAATACCAGCACGTACACCATCAGCACCAGGGCCAGCGTACTCAGCAGAAACCAGAACAGCAGCATCTGGGCGTCGGGGCCAGCGGGCTTGGCCGGGGCCGCTGGCGTTTGAGCCAGAACCGGACCGGCCGAGAGCAACAACGCCAGCAGGCCGGCGGCTGGGGGGGCTTTTCGAAACCAGGCTAGCATACGGCAGCTTTTTCCTCGGTTGGGGTGGTTGATTGACGGGGGGCCGGCGCTGAGACCGGTCGGCGGGGCCCGCTCAGAGCCATAGAGGCGCCGGTCAGGGCTACCATCAGCAGCACCAGACCCAACAGCGCGCCCAGTAGCCAGAAGATGAAATCCGAACCGGTGGGGCCGGGCTTGGACGTTTGTGCGAAGGCCAGGGTGCTCAGCAGCAGGGCCGGGGCAATTAGCATGAGGCGGGTTAGCATAGCGCGTCGGATTCGAGGTAGGGCTGGGTTTCGTCGTTGCTGAGCAGGGGCAGCTGGCTCATCGCGTGCAGGTGCTGGCGGTTGGCCACCACCACGTAGAGCAGCAAACCCAGGAAGAAGAGAAAGAAGATGGCCAGGGAGATGAGCGGATAGATCTCGATGCCGGCAATGGATTGCAAGACGTTCTTGTGCATGGCGTAGGGTCGCTTGGGGTCTTGGTTATTGGGGTCTTGGTTTTTGGCCAGAGGAGCGAGTCAGGTTTCGGTTGTCCTTCATCCAAGACCCCAGGCCCCTAACCCCCCAGAATCTATTTCACTTTGATGTCGGTGCCCAGGCGCTGGAGGTAGGCAATCAGGGCCACGATTTCCTTGTCGGACTTCACCTCGATTTCCTCTTTCCGCAGCTCCCGCACGATGCCGTCGGCCTGGCGGCGGGCGTCCGCCACGGCCTGCTGGTCGTAGCCTGCGGGGTAGGGCGTGCCCAACTGCTGCAGCACCCGGATCTTCTCGGGCAGCGTGGAGTAGTCGATGTCGTTCTCGAACAGCCAGGGGTAGGGCGGCATGATGGAGCCGGGCGACATGCTGGTGGGGTCAAGCATGTGGTTGTAGTGCCAGGAGTGCGGGTACTTGCTGCCCAACCGGTGCAGGTCGGGGCCGGTGCGCTTGGAGCCCCACAGGAAGGGCCGGTCATACACAAACTCCCCGGCCTTGGAGTACTCGCCGTACCGCTCGGTTTCGGAGCGAAAGGGGCGCACCATCTGGGTGTGGCAGTTCGAGCAGCCTTCCTTGATATAGAGGTCCCGGCCCTGCAGCTCCAGCGAGGTATAGGGCTTGACGGCGGCAATGGTGGGCACGTTCGACTTCACCAGAAAGGTCGGAATCATCTCCACCGCGCCCCCGATCAGGATGGCAACGGTAGCGCCCACAGCCAGCTGCAGGGGGCGGCGCTCCAGCCAGCGGTGCCAGTGTCCGCCCAGGTGCTCTTCCACCAGCTCGGCCGGTACCAGAGCCGGGGCGTGGGCCTTCTCGGCGGCCAGCAGCGTGCCGGCTTTGGCAGTTTTGATGAGGTTGAACATCATCAGAAACACCCCGCTCAGGTAGAGCACCCCGCCGATGCCGCGCAGGTAGTACATGGGCACCAGCTGGAGCACGGTTTCGAGGAAGTTGGCGTACTGCAGCATGCCTTCGCCGTTGAACTGCTTCCACATCAGGCCCTGGGTGAAGCCAGCCCAGTACATGGGCAGGGCGTAGAACAGGATGCCGATGGTGCCCAGCCAGAAGTGGGCGTTGGCCAGCTTGCGCGAGTACAGCCCGGTGCGGTACAGGCGGGGCCACAGCCAGTACAGCATGGCAAAAGTGAGGTAACCGTTCCAGCCCAGGGCGCCGACGTGCACGTGGGCCACAATCCAGTCGGTGAAGTGGGCAATGGCGTTGACGTTCTTCAGGCTCAGCATCGGCCCTTCGAAGGTGGCCATGCCGTAGGCCGTAATGGCCACCACCAGAAACTTGAGCACCGGCTCCTCGCGCACCCGGTCCCAGGCCCCGCGCAGCGTCAGCAGCCCGTTGATCATGCCGCCCCAGCTCGGGGCAATCAGCATCACGGAGAAGGCCACGCCCAGGCTCTGGGCCCAGTCGGGCAGGGCAGTGTACAGCAGGTGGTGGGGGCCGGCCCAGATGTAGATGAAGATCAGGGACCAGAAGTGAATAATGCTCAGGCGGTAGGAATACACCGGCCGGCCGGCGGCCTTGGGCAGGAAGTAGTACATCAGCCCCAGGTAGGGCGTAGTCAGGAAGAAGGCCACAGCATTGTGCCCGTACCACCACTGCACCAGCGCGTCCTGCACCCCGGCGTACAGCGAGTAGCTTTTCATAAAGCTCACCGGCACCGCCATCGAGTTCACGATGTGCAGCACGGCCACCGTGAGGAAGGTGGCAATGTAAAACCAGATGCCCACGTACAGGTGTCGCTCCCGCCGCCGGGCAATGGTGCCGAACATGTTCCAGCCAAACACCACCCACACCAGCGTGATGGCAATGTCGATGGGCCACTCCAGTTCGGCGTACTCCTTGCTGGTGGTGTAGCCCAGGGGCAGGGAAATCAGGGCGCTGAGGATGATGAGCTGCCATCCCCAGAAGTGGATCCGGCTGAGAACCTTGGAGTACATGGCCGCTTTGCACAGGCGCTGCAGCGAGTAGTACACGCCCATGAAGATGCCGTTACCGACGAAGGCGAAAATCACCGCGTTGGTGTGCAGGGGCCGGATGCGGCCGAACGTGGTGACGGCCGTGTTCATGTTGGCTTCCGGCACGGCCAGCTGGAACGCCGCCAGAATGCCGACCAGCATGCCGGCAATGCCCCAGAACACGGTGGCAATGCCGAAGTCGCGGACAATCCGGTTATCGTAGAAAAACTCGTCGACGGCCCGGGAAACACGGCTCTTGACCTGGGGCGGCTCGGGAGCGGCGAGGGGCGGAATGGGGGCGACCTGCATGAGCGAAGAAGTAAGTGTTTTACTGCTTCAAAGGTCCTCCGGCCCGGTTCCGGAACGTATGACCTGCGTCAAGCCCGGACATGATTGATGTCATCCCGCCCCGTGGCGCGGACGACTAAGTCCGCGTTACGGGGCTTCCTCCTCGTCGAACAGCATCCGTACCGAGGGCGTGTACTCGTCGTCGTACTGCCCGCTGCGCACGGCCCAGAGGAAAGCGCCCAGAAACAGCAGGGCCACGAGCAGGCTGATGCAGATCAGCAAAAAGATGATGGTCATAACGGAAGAGGTTAAAGCTGATGCCGGCGCGCCGCCCGTCGCACCAGAACCGTCGCTACCAGCATCACGCTGAGCGAGCTGATGGGCATCAGGATGGCCGACAGGATGGGCGTGAACTGGCCCTGCACGGCCAGGGCCAGCCCGAAGCCGTTGTAGCAGAACGACAGCACGAACGTCGCCAGCACGGCCCGCAGGCAGGACCGGGAAAACGCCAGGAACGTAGCCAGGCGCCCGAACTGTTCGGCGTCCAGGATGGCGTCGCAGGCGGGTGAGAAGTTGGTGAGCGTGTCGGTGAGGGCAATGCCGGCGTCGGCGGCACGCAGGGCCCCGGCATCGTTCAGCCCGTCGCCGACCATGACCACGGTGCGGCCCCGGGCCCGCTCGGCAGCAATGTAGGTCAGCTTGTCAGCCGGCGACTGGTGGAAGCGCAGTTCGGCATCCTCCCCCAACAGCAGCTGCAAACGGGTTTGCTCGGCGTCTGTATCGCCCGACAGCACGGCCAGGCGGTAGCGGCGACCCAGCGCCGCCAGCACCGCGGGCAGGGCCGGGCGGTACACGTTGGCAAAGGTGAAGTAGCCCGCCGGCTCGTCGTTGAATGCTACGTACACCCGGGTTTCGGGGGCTTCGCAGCGCGGACTTTGGAGGCCGCGCGGCTGCGAACCGTTTGACACGCGGGCTACAACCGCAGGGTCGGCAAAGCCAAAGTCCGCGCTACTGCCCGCAAACGCCGCGCCCCCGAGCCGGACGGTGCTGCCATCGGCTGCCGTGGCGCTGATGCCCTGGCCAGGCTGCTCTTCACACTGCATCAGCGTCAGCCTACCAGCCCCCAGCTCGCGGCCCAGGCGCTGGCTGAGCGGATGGGTCGACTGCGCGGCGACGGTGGCAACGAGCTGCTTTTCGGCGGCCGTCAGCGGCCGGCCCTGGTACCGCACGTCCGCCTGCCCGGCATCGGTGAGCGTACCGGTTTTGTCGAAGACGATGGTGTCGGCGCGGCCGAGCGTTTCGACTACGGCGGCGTTTTTCAGGTAGAGCTTGTGGCGGCCCAGCACCCGCAGGGCGGCGCCCAAGGCAAAGGGCGTCGCCAGGGACAGCGCGCAGGGGCAGGCAATGACGAGCACCGAGGTAAAGGCCCGCCACATCATGGCCGGGTCGCGCGGGCCCCAATACACGAGCGTGCCGGCCGCCAGCACCAGTGTCACGGCCACGAAATAGCGGCCCACGCGGTTGGCGTAAGTTTCAAGGCTGCGGTGGCTTTCCTCCTTGGCAAAGGCCGGGTTGTTCCAGAGCTGAGTGAGGTAGCCCTGGCTGACTTCGCGCACCACTTCCAGCTCTACGGCCTCGCCCAGCTGCCGCCCGCCGGCGTACACCAGCTCGCCCGAAGCGCGGGCCACCGGCGTGCTTTCCCCCGACACGAACGAGTAGTCAATCTGCCCGGCCCCGCGCAGCAGCACCGCATCGGCGGGCACCACCTCCTGGTTCCGCACCCGGATGCGGTGGCCTTTCCGCAGCTCCTTCACCGAAATCGACTGCTCGCCTTCGGCTGTGAGGCGGGTTACGGCTACCGGAAAGTAGGACGTGAAGTCGCGGTCGAAGCGCAGCGCGTCGTAGGTGTGCTGCTGCACCCACTTGCCGATCAGCATAAAGAACACCAGCCCGGTGAACGAGTCGAAGTAGCCCGCGCCGCGCCCGGTCAGCACTTCGTAGGAGCTCACGGCAAACAGAGAGGCTAGGCCGAGGCTGATGGGAAAGTCGAGGTTGATGTAGCGCTGCCGCAAACCCTGGCCGGCCGAGCGGAAAAAGCCCCGGGCGCTGAACAGCAGCACCGGCAGAGCCAGCCCGAGGCTCACGTAGCCGAAAAACCGCCCGAACTCCGCTTGCAGATCCTCCACGAACGAGAAGTAGTCGGGCAAGGCCAGCAGCATCACGTTGCCGAACGCAAACGCGGCCAGCCCGAGCTGGTAGTAGAGCGTGCGGGCGGCGCGGTGGGGCTGGGCGCCCAGCTCGGCCAGGGTAATCCGGGGCTCGTAGCCCACCGAGGCCAGCAGCTGCACCACGGCGCGCAGGCTGGTTTCAGTTTGCAGGTAGGTGATAGTGATTTCCTTGCGCAGAAACTGTACCCGGGCCTCCACGATGCCGGGGTTGAGCCGGGGTAGATTTTCCAGCAGCCAGATGCAGGACGTGCAGTGCATCTGGGGCACCATCAGCGTCAGCCGGGCCCGCTCCTCCGACTTAAATGCCAGCAGCTGGTCCTGCACGGTTTCGGAGTTGAGGTAGTCGAAGCGGCCCGGCAGCTCCACGTCCTTGATCTTCAGGCCGGGCTTCTCGTCGAGCTGGTAGTAGGTGCACAGGTTGTTGGCGTCGAGCAGCTCGTACACGGTGCGGCAGCCGGCGCAGCAGAACGGCTTGACATCCAGTAGCAATGGCTTCGGCGGACAATCGTCGCCGCAGTGGGCGCAGGCAACGCGGGTGGCGGGAGAGTCGAGAAAGGCGGGCACGGCAGGCGCGGTATGTTCAGCGGCAAAGCTCCGGCGCCGACGCGCCCGGTCCGATGACCAGAATCAAGGCCGGGGATGATTTATGTTAGCGCGTTTTCCGGCCCGGAGCCCGGACCTTTGTGCCGCACCCCGCGGTAAGCCCGCCGCAACGGCCTCGCTCCCCCGTCTTTATCCGTCATGCGTCAGCTTCTGTCTCTTCTGCTCGTGGCCTCCCTGTTCGTGTGGGCGGGCATGGTGGCGGGCATCTCTTTTCTGGAGGCCCCGCTCAAGTTCACGGCCCCCCACATCACCGTAGCGCTGGGCGTGGGCATCGGCCGCATCGTGTTTCATGCCCTGAACAAAGTGGAAATCGGGCTCTGCGCCCTGGCCATTATCAGCGCCGGCTACCTGCGCGTGCCGCGGCGCGTGGCCCTCGGGCTGGGGCTACTCGGGCTGATTCTGCTTTTGCAGACGTTCTGGCTGTTGCCCGCCCTCGACGTGCGCGCCGAGGCCCTGCTCAGTGGCAATGCCCCGCCGCCGAACTACCAGCACCTGCTTTACATCGTAGCCGATGCCCTGAAGCTGCTTTTGCTGCTTGGCACTGCCACGCTGGCTTACTTCGCCCTTACCCCGTACGCGGAGCCAACCCCGCAAATCAGGCAGGTCGCCTAACCTCTCCTGACTCCTGCGCAGCAACTCCTAGCTCCCCGAACCATGTCCGATATTCAAACCGAAGCCGATATCAAGCTATTAGTCGATACGTTTTACGACAAGGTGAATGCCGATGCCCTGCTGGCGCCGGTGTTTAATGACGTGGCCCACGTCGACTGGCCCGCCCACCTGCCGCGGATGTACGACTTCTGGAGCGGCCTGCTGCTGCACACCACGCGCTACCAGGGCCGGCCGTTTCTCAAGCACATTCCCCTGCCCATCGGCGGCACCCACTTTCAGCGCTGGCTGAGTTTGTTTCTGGCTACGGTAGACGACCTGTTTGCCGGGCCGGTGGCCGAGCTGGCCAAGCTGCGGGCCGGCAGCATCGCCCAGATTTTCGAGGCCCGCCTGCGGCCCAATCCCCTTTCCATTCTTTAACCCCGTTTCCCATGGAAATTGCCCACGGCAGCCTGCTGGCTGGCCCCCACACCCGACCCGAGCAACCCAACCACGTCTTGCTCAAGCGCGAAAACCACCGCGTGCTGCGCAAAAGCTTCGAGCCCGGCCAGGGCATGGCGCCCCACCATGCCCCCCACGACGTGCTCGTGGTGGTTTTGTCCGGCAAGCTGAAAATCACCGTGGCCGGCGACGCCCGGCTATTTCAGGCCGGCGACTACGTAGTGTTCCCGGCCGGTGCCGAGCACGCCCTCTACTGCGAGGAAGCCGCCCAGGCGCTGATTTACCTGTAAGCAGTTGCCCCGGCACCGCCTGCCGGGGGTGTAGGCCAGGTTGTGCCGGACGGGTGAAGATCATCCACCAGCATGAGCTTGCTCATGGCAGCAGCCCGGCGGGAAGGCGAATTTTGCTTCTGCAATCCGAGTCGGCTACGCTGCCGCTCACTGGTTTTTTGCTCACTCTCTTTTCAGCTACCCCGTGAAAGCCCCCACCCTGCTTGTGCTTACCGACTTCTTCCCGGCCGCCGGCCGCGCCCTCGACTACGCTGCCGGCCTGGCCGCGCCCCTGGGTGCCCAGCTGGTGCTGCTGCACGTCCGCCGCGACTCCCTGCTGGACCCCGACGCCCTCACCGGAAAGCTTGCCAATCTGAGTCCGCCCGCCGTGAAGCTGGCCCTCACCCGCCTGACGGAGGATCTGCCCGTGCCGGCAGTGGCGGAAGTAAGCCACGGCCGGGTGCTGCCCGCCGTGCTGGATGCGGTAAGCAGGCTCCAGCCCGCCCTCGTCGTGCTGGGCCGGCCCGACCGCGAAGAGCTGCCCGATGAGCTGACGTCTACCACCGCCCTGGATCTGCTGCAGAACGCGCCCTCGCCCCTGCTGGTCGTACCGCCCTCCCGGTCCGGCAGCTCTGTTCCGCGCCGCCTGCTGCTGGCCGTGGACGGGGAGCCGTTCACCCTGGGCGAGTTTGCCGGCCCGGCCCGCCAGCTGCTCAGCGGTCTGCAGGCCGAGCTGACCGTGCTGCACTGCGCTCCGGAGGCCCGGGATTCCGCGGCCGCCTTGGACGCAGCAACCCAAACAGGGCTGACGGCGGAAATGACAAAAATTCACGTGCTCCAGGTCGTCACCGACAATCCCGCCGACGGCATTCTGACCACCGCCCAAAGCAGCGACTATGATGCCGTGGTGATGCTGGCCCGGCGGCGCAGCGTGCTGGGCCGCCTGTTTCACCGCAGCGTTACGGCCCAGGTACTGCTTCACTGCTCCCTCCCGGTACTGGTGCTGCCGGTGGAATAGCAACTGGGGTGCATTTCTGCCCAAGCAAACAGCTCCCCCAAGGCCGAATCATGGGGGAGCTGTTTGTACTTGTTGGATCAGAGGTTTGGGCGGCCCCGGCGAGGACCATTCGGATAGCTGCACCATTACCCGTGGGCAGGCTGCCACGTGCGAGCGGCCTCGAGCAGCTCGCAGACGGCCGACTCATCGTCGGGCAGGCCCTGCTGCCGCCACAGCTCTACGCCCTGGCGTACCAGCACGCAGGCCGGCAGCCCGGGGGTGCCGAAGCTGCGGACCACGTCGGGGTAGTTGGCTTCGTCGATTTTCAGCACTCGGATAGCCGGTCCAAGCCGTCCCTGCAGGGCACGAATCGAAGCTTGGCTCAGCGTCCCGGGCGAGACTTCGTCCGGGGGCAGCAACGGCACCAGCACCAGCAGCACGGCCGCTTCCGGGGGCATCAGGGTGGAAGATGAAGAAGGGGGCATCAGCGGATAAGTTGAAGAACAGCGTAAAATTACCGTCCCGCCCCGGGCGCCTCCATGAGCATCCTCAAGCCTATCCTTGACATTTGTCAACCACCGCTAACGTGGCTTTTTTGCGGACCTTTGGCCGCCTCCGCACCGCCCAAAGCGGGTCAAGGCCGTAAAATCAGTCCCATCACCACCTGCTTCGCCGGAGCCGCCGCATGTCTCTTAGCCCGTTTACCACCGCCCTCACCGACGT
The DNA here is from genome assembly GCF_020685205.1 of Hymenobacter translucens. Classification (GTDB taxonomy): domain Bacteria; phylum Bacteroidota; class Bacteroidia; order Cytophagales; family Hymenobacteraceae; genus Hymenobacter; species Hymenobacter translucens. Next base: position 319,274 of record NZ_JAJERB010000006.1, on the reverse strand, counting down.
ACTCATCACCCAGGCCGCCGAGTTCGTGGGCGTGTATGACGCCACCCGGGGCTGGTTTACGCAGGTGAATCCCGCCGGCGTCCGGCTGCTGGGCTACCCCTCGGAGCAGGCCTTCCTCGACGAGCCGAGCCGCACGCTGCCCACTCCCTCCTTCTCAGCCGACGACTGGGCCGCGCTACGGGAAAGAGCCCGCCGCAGCGGCCGTCAGGAAGTGGAAACCACCATCAGCCGGCCCGAGGCCGAGCCAATTCAAGCCCGCATCGAGCTCATCTACTTTGAAGTTGAGGGCAGACCGTTTTACTTGGTGCGGCTCAGTGAGCAGACCCGCCTGCAGCAGGCCGAGCGGGAGCTGGCCCAGAGTGTGCGCAGGTTCGAGGCTGTGTTTGCCAACGCCACCATCGGCATCATCGTCTGCAACCGGACCGGCGCCATCGTCACGGCCAACCAGATGGCACACCAGCAGTTTGGCTACGCCGAGGGCGAGTTGACCGGGCAGCAGATCGAGGTGCTGGTGCCCATGGGCGGCGGGCCCCACCACGAGAAGCTGCGCGAGTCGTTCAACGAGCGGCCTTCAGTCCGGGCTATGGGCGCCCACCGCGGCGACCTGGAAGCCCGGCGCAAAGACAACTCGGTGTTTCCGGTGGAAGTCAGCCTGAGCTACTTCTACCTCGACCAGGAGTTGTTCGTGGTGTCCTACGTGCTCGACATCACCTACAAGCGCAACGCTGACCTAGCTTTGATTGCCGAGCGGCAGCGGGTAGAGCGCCTCAACGCCGAGCTGGAGCAGAAAGTGGCTGACCGCACCCATGCCCTGCTCAGCACCCTGGAGCAGCTCGAGCAGCGCAAGGATGAGCTGGCCAAGGCGCTGGCCGCCGAGCAGGAGCTGGGCGAGCTGAAGTCGCGCTTCGTGAGCATGGCTTCGCACGAATTCCGCACCCCGCTTACCGCCGTGCTCACCTCCGCCTCGCTCATTGAGAAATACCCCGCCACCGAGCAACAGGACAAGCGCCTGCGCCACCTGGACCGGATCCGGCAATCCGTAAACCACCTGAACGACATCCTGGAAGAGTTTCTGTCGGTGGGCCGCATCGAGGAAGGCAAGGTGGAAGCCCGCCCCGCCCGCCTGAGTTTGCCCGACCTCGTACAGGACACCATTGCCGACGTGCAGGGCCTGCTTAAGCCCGGGCAGACCATTGCCCCCGAAGTCAGCTGCCCCCGGGACCTGTGGCTGGATTCGTCGCTGCTGCGCAAGATTCTGGTAAACCTGCTTTCCAACGCCATCAAGTATTCGGGCGAAAACTCGGTGGTGACGGTGCAGGCCGCCTGCGCCGACGGGCAGCTTCGCCTGCGGGTGCAGGACCAGGGCGTGGGCATTTCCCAGGAAGACCAGGAGCGGCTGTTCGAGCGGTTTTTCCGGGCCCGCAACGTCACCAACGTGCCCGGTACCGGCCTGGGCCTCTACATCATTGCCAAGTACCTGGAGCTGATGCACGGCACCATCGACCTGCAGAGCACGCTGGACGTGGGCACCACCGTCACCTTAACCATTCCCTATGAAGACCATTCTGCTGATTGAGGATAACGACCTGATTCGCGAGAATACCGCCGAAATTCTTGAGCTATCGGGCTACAATGTCATCACCGCCGAAAACGGAAAGATTGGGGTGGAAAAGGCGCTGACCACCCGGCCTGACCTGGTGGTGTGCGACATTATGATGCCGGTGCTCGACGGCTACGGAGTGCTGCACATCTTCAACCAGAACCCGCAGCTGGCCGGGGTGCCGTTTATCTTTCTGACCGCCAAAACCGAGCGCACCGACCTGCGCCGGGGCATGGAGCTGGGCGCCGACGACTACCTCACCAAGCCCTTCGACAGCTCGGAGCTGCTCAGCGCCATTGCCGGTCGCCTCTCCCGCTTCCAGCACCTCAAGCCCGAGTACGACCTGCAGGCCGGGGGGCTGGAGGAATTTCTGACCGATGCCCGCGCCGTGGGCAGCCTCGACAGCCTGACAACTGACCGCAGGCCCCACTCCGTGCCGCGCAGGCAGATTGTCTACGCCGAGGGCGACGAGGCCACCCGCCTGTACTTCGTGCAGGCCGGGCGGGTGAAAACCAGCAAAGCCACCGCCGCGGGCAAGGAGCTGATTACCGGCCTTTACCAAACCGGCGACTTTTTCGGCTACAAGTCCCTGCTCGAAGGCACGCCCCACCACGACACCGCCGTGGCCGTCGAGGATGCCACCCTGCTTTACATTCCGGCCGATGACTTCACCCAGCTGTTGCTGCGCAATCCCGAGGTGAGCCGGCAGTTTGTGCGGCTGCTGGCCGGACGGGTGCGGGAGCAGGAGGAGCTGCTGCTCGATATGGCCTACAATTCCCTGCGCAAGCGCGTGGCCGACACCCTGCTGCGCCTGCACGAGCAGTACCGCCGCCTCTCCCCCGCCGACCCCGGCATCCCGCTTTCCCGTGACGACATGGCCGCCCTGATTGGCACGGCGCCGGAGTCGCTGAGCCGGACCCTGAGCGAGTTCCGGCAGGACGGCATCATCGAGCTCACCCCCAAGCTGATCCGGGTCCTGCAGCCCGAAAAGCTGCGGCGCAGCAACTGGTAGCGACTTACTCGGCGGTAGTGACCTGGGCCGGATAATGGCGGGGAAGGATACCGCCCGCCCAAGCTCGACTGAAGCCTTTTCGGCGGGGCACCGTACCCCTTCCGGTAACCTGACAGCGGCTGACCACCGCTGTCCAGCCAGCCGGAATGATTATGAAAGTCCCGAAAAGCCTATTCTGCCGACTCCGTACCGGCTTCTTCACACCCCGTTTTCTGCTCAGCTTCCTGCTGGCGGCATTTTTCGCGCTGCCGGCCCGGGCCGACATCGTGACTCTTACCGCCGCCGACAACGGCAAGCAGGTGCAGCTCAGGGTCGGCGACCAGCTCGTCGTGCGCCTGCCCACCTCGACGCGGTACGGCTGGCGGGCGGCGCAGGTCTACCCCGGGCAGCTGACGTTCGTGAGCAGCTCTGCCCTGCCCGGCGTGAGCAGCGGCGTACCGGGCGCTCCGGCTACGCACCAGATGCGCTTCCAGGCCATTGGCACCGGCGGCCTGGACCTCACGCTCATTGCCGCCGTGCCCGGGGGCGGGTACTCCCCACTGGGCAGCTACTTCCACGTCTACGTCACCATCGACCAGCCCGGAGTTGCCAAAAACGTGAACATCACCGAGTACGGCAACCACAGCCGGGTTAAGGTAAATCAGGGCGACCAGCTACAGATCAGGCTCAGCACCACCGCCGGCTCGCCCAACGCCTGGGAGGTGATGCCGCTGGAAGACGACATTGTAAAGCTCGTCAGCGGCGCTCCGGCCGCACCAAGCAAAAAGGCCCGGAAGAAAAAAGCCAAAGCTGGCTCGCCCGAGGAAGTCACATTTCAGTTTCAGGCTCTGAAGCCCGGCCAGACCACCGTCCGCTTCCTTTACCGCAGCATAACCGACAACGATGCCCCGCCCGTGCGCGACTTCGAGCTCCAGGTCGAAGTGCCCGAGCCGCCCAAGTAGGGCCGTAGGCAGAGCCCGGGCTTCTCTGCGGCCCGGGTTTCGTGCGCTTCAAATGTCGAGGGTTTCGATCTGGCCTGGAGCCCTCTCTCACGGTATATCCTTCATCCGGCTACCCGTACCAGCTTAGACCCGAGTCGCCGCTACGCCCGCTGTGTTCAGCCAGGCAGTCTGAATACTCAAACCACCATATTTAGTGTTGTATCTTCAGCAAGTGCCTTCTTAGAATACTTTTTTTCGTATCCACATCTTAACCGCCGGTTTATGTACCCCCTCCTGCTACTCGCCCTCCTGGCCTCTACGGCTGCCGTTGCCCAGTCCGCCTGCCCACCGGTGGTGAAGGCCTGGAGCAACAACCAGCCGGTGCCGGCGAAGGGCGCGCCCTTCGCGGGGAAGCTTCGCCTGCGCGTCAGTTCGGCCCCCGGTTGCCCGGCCAACGTGCGCTACTATTTCAAGGAAGCCCAGGTAACGCCGATGCGGGGCCCGCTCCCTCTGACGCCCACCCGTATCATGACCGACTCCACAGGCGACGTGACCTGGATGGGCCAGCATACCAAGCCTGGCGACCGGCTGTATGTTTTTATTCCGTACGATCAGCTGATGATGGTTGCCGCCGATGGCAAGCGGACGCCTTACCCGGTACCGGCGGGCGAAGCCGGCAAGGGCATCAGCTTCGACTGGGTGCTGCTGAAACCGTAGCCAGAGTCAGCAGCTTACGAATCAGGCCAGGGGCAGAAGCCGGCTGCCCTGGCGCGCACAAACCAGTCAGGGGAACGGTGCTTTCCGCGTCCCACCGGCGCGGCGGTTATCATCCCGCCAGTACCTTTACCGGGCCGGGCGGCAGCTAAAGCCCCTGGCCGCCGCGCATGCACCTGATCTACCTCGTTTTCGGCACCAACGTCCGCAACCACTTCCAGGCCAACTTCTCGATGCTCACGTTTCTGCGGGAGCCGGCAGCGCTGGACGGTATCACGGTGGTGACGGACGCGCCCGATTTCTACCGCCACCTGAGCGGGCAGGTCACGATTCTGCCGGTCGCCGAAGCCACGCTGCGGGACTGGAAGGGCGAGTTCGACTTTTTCTGGCGGGTCAAGATCAAAGCCCTGGAAACCGTAGCCCGGCAGCACCCCGGCGTACCCCTGCTCTATCTCGACTCCGACACCTTTCTGCACGGCTCGGCCGCCGAGCTAAAGGCTCGTCTGACCAACGGCGAGGCGTTTATGCACGAGCGGGAAGGAGCTTTGTCGGAGCTGGGCAGCAAGACCGAGCAGCGCATGTGGACCCAGGTCCGGCAGCAGACGTTTGGTGGGGTGCAGCTGCACGAGCGGCACGCCATGTGGAACGCGGGCGTGGTGGGTATTCCGGCCGCCAAAGCCTCCGAGGCCATTGCCCTGGCCCTGGCCGTCTGCGACGACTTCAGCCGCTGCCAGGTCACGCCCCGCCTGATCGAGCAGTTTGCTTTGTCGGTAGCCCTGGACAAAACGTATCCGCTGCACCCGGCCCGTCCCTTCATCGGGCACTACTGGAGCACCAAGGACGAGTGGAATGAGCACATTGCCGCCTTTCTGCTCGAGTCTCATCTGCAGCAGCGCACCGTGGCCGAAGAGCTGGCCGCCCTCGCGCAGTTCGACTTCCGGCTGGCCCCGGTCAAGCAGCGGCAGAAAAGCACCCGCTGGCGCCTCGTGCGCCTGGTTGACCGGCTGTTTCCACCCCGCGAAACGCTGTACGCTGGTTCCGAAGAGTAACCAGACGACAGTTTGCCCGGCCAGGCACCGGCAAATAAAGAGGCCTGCTCCGGGGAGCAGGCCGCTTTCTGAATGGCTTCGTTTGGCTTATTGCAGCACCAGGCGCTGCGTGGAAACCGACTGCCCGGTTTTCACCGTGAACAGGTACGTGCCGCGGGCCAGCTTGCTGCCATCGAACTGCACTTGGTGCAGACCGGCGGCTTCGGCCCCGGCGACCAGGGTCTGCACCTTGCGGCCCATCGTATTATACACCTCCACGCTCACCGGCCCGTCCACATCCAGGAAATAGCTGATGGTGGTGGCACCCGTAAAGGGGTTGGGATAGGCTACGGCCTCGGTCGTCACGAAGGCCGGCGTGGTAGCCGTGGTGCTGGCCGTGGAGCGGGCCGCGGGCTGCGTCAGAGCATTGTACTGCGGGAACGTGCGGGTCACGATCACGGCGAAGTCGGCACGGGTCACGTTCTGCGTGGGCTTGAAGCTGGCGTGCAGCGTGGGCTGCAGATCGTAGGGGCCCTGCGTAACCGAGTAGAAGGCATTGATGAGGTTCAGTTCCAGCGCAACGCTGACGTAGCCGCGCAGGCCGGCCGGGATGCTGCCGGCATCGTCAACGGGAATCGTCTGGCCGTTTACCGTAACCGTAAGCGGGCGGCTGTTGCGGTCGAGGGCCTGCTGCTGGAAGCCCAGGCTCTGCACCAGCGAGTATGCCAGGCTGGCCCGGCTTACGGCCCCGGCGGGCGAGAAGGTACCGGCCGCCGTGGGCAGCATCACCCCGTTGAACTGGTGGAACCGGTCGCGCTGGGCCGCCCCACGGGCCGTAACTGATTCCGTCAGCAGAATGTCATTCACGTTCGAGATGTCGGTAAAGGAGCGGGCGCCCGTGGTGGGCAGCAGCTGGCGCACACCCTGACCCATCAGCAGGTAGTCGGCCAGCTGCAGACGGGTGAGCAGGGCGTTGGGCTGGAAGCCGGTGGCCAGGCCATCGACCAGCCGGTTGGTCACAGCCATTTTGATGGCTGCTTCGGCGGGGTGGCCCACGATGTCGGCCAGGTTGGTCGTGCCCCGGGGTGACTGCAGTACGATGTTGCCGTTCACGGTTTCGGGCAGGGCCACGCCCCGCACGCCTTCCACTTGTACCCTCCAGGTGCCCGCGACGGGCGAGGCTACCGCCACGCTGCGGTCGGTGGTCAGGGTGAAGGTGACGGGCGTACCCGAGCTGTAGCGCACGCCGTTGGGGTCAAGCAGCACGAGGTTGGTCAGGTTGCCGGTTTCCCCTTCCAGGCCCGTCGATACAATCTTCACTTCCAGGCTGTTGGTACCCGGTGCTACCTCGAAAGGCAGACTGTTGCCGGTTGTCAGGACCGGGTTGAAGTTAATGGTAAAGGGAATGCTGTTGCTCAGCGTGTTTACACTGCTGTTGAAGCGGCGGCTGGCATTCACCGTCGAGCCGAAGGCGGGCGAGCGGAACGCATAGTCTACGGCGGCATATGCGTTTACGTAGCCGGCCCCTACTTCCCAGGACTCGCGGCCGGGCATATTGGTGGCGGTTTTTTCCAGCAACTCTTTCACCTGGTCCGGGGTAAGCGAGGGGCGGGCTTCAAGCAGCAGGGCCACTACGCCGGCGACGTGGGGCGTCGCCATGGAAGTGCCGCTCATGTGGGTGTAGAACGGGATTTCACCCGGCGTCAGTACCGCCGCATCCAGCTCGGCACCGAGCGACGATACTGGGGCCACCGCGCGCGTCGATACGACATCGACGCCTGGCGCCACAATCACGGGCTCGTTTTTAAAGGTCCAGGTCTGACCATCAACCACGAACGTGCCCTGCTCGCCTTTTACGCCCCGCGAGGAGAAGTCAGCCAGCAGGCCGTGCCGGTCGCCGGCACCGACGGAAATGGTCCAGGGGGCAATAGCGTAGGGATTATGCGTATCGGCCCCGGGGCCGGAGTTGCCGGCTGCGAATACGATGACCATGTTGCGGTCGTAGCACTTCTTGGTCGCCACATTCAGCGGGTCATTCGGGTCGAAGTCGCCGCTGCTGCCAAACGAGTTGCTGATTACGCGGATGTTGTATTGAAACTGGTGGGTAAGAGCGTAGTCGAAGCCCCCGATGGCGTCGAGTACGAGCAGGGCACCGCCCGAGCCGTAGCCCAGCAGCGAGGCGCCGGGCGCCACGCCTTCATACTTGCCGCCCGACTTGGCACCGTTGCCGCCCACCGTGCCCGCGCAGTGCGTGCCGTGGCCGGAGTTGGTATCGGTATTGGCGACGCCTTCCACCGGCGTGAAGGGCAGCAGCGTGCTCACGGCGTTCAGGTTGGTCGAGCCGAGCACGTTCTGCACCAGGTGGGGGCCAAACTTGATGTCATCGTGGGTACCGTCCACGCCGCTGTCGTTGATCAGCACGCCGACGCCCCGGCCGGAAACGGGGGTGCCGCCGTTACGGGCGGTCATCTGCGGGTCGACGCGGAGGCGCTTGACGCCGGTCAGGTTGGTGTCGTCGTAGTTGTTGTAGTCGAGCTTCTTGTTGAAGTAGAGCGACCGTACCGCTGGATTCTGGGCCAGGGCATTTACCTGCGCGGCGGTGGCCACTACCCCGGCAATAGGCACCGCCTGAAAGGTAATGCCGCGCGTGATGCCAAGCTGCCGGAGCAGGTTCAGCTCCGCGGTCTGCGGCCCCCCGCTGCCGTTAAAGGTTACAATCACCTGGGCCGTCGGGCTGGTGGTCAGAGCCGCGCGCAGGGCCGGGTCGACGGTGGCCTGACCAAAGGAGGAGCCGGCCGAGAGGCCTACTACCAGCAGGGTTGCGAAGAGGTTATTTCTCATGTAATGGTGTGAAATAGGGTTGGAATTAGGGAGTAAAAAGGAAAGCAGGATCATGACTCTTCACACAGGACAAAAACAAGATTCGTGTTTCTACCTGCATTGGCTTATAGCGCTCAACTAGGCAGACCGGCCTGGGAGTCGAGCACTATTTACGAGTGCCTTTTACAGCCGGATGGCGGTTTCAGGCTATTTATTTTATAAAACCGAGCTTTTATTTGAATTAAATGCAGCTCTGGGCGAAACCGCTGAAAAAAGTATAGCGTACCGGATTTTTAGTGATATTCCCTGTTTCCAGTCTTACCAAATTCACTTCCAACCCGTTAGACTATTCCGGGAACCGCTGTCCGCCGGCCGACCAGCGGAACCGGCTTGCGTAGCCGCTACGCCAGGCCAGTTATCCCGTGGCCGGCGAAATGCAGTGGCTGCACGGTAGATTCCAGGCCGGCGTCAGGCTATCTTTCGGCATGAAACGGCGAATCGGACTGCGGCTACTCGGCGGGCTGCTGGCGGGCGTGCTCGTGCTGCTGGCCCTCGACCGGCTGTTTCCGGTGCCGCCCGCCCCGCTTTACTCGCCCGTCGTGACGGCCGCCGACGGCACCGTGCTCCACGCTTTTCTGAACCCCACCCAGAAGTGGCGGCTGAAAACCGAGCTGCGCGAAATCACCCCGGCTTTGCGCTCCACCATCATTGCCAAGGAAGACCGTTTTTTTCGCTTTCACTTCGGCATCAACCCCTTCTCGATCATCCAGGCCGCCGGGCGCAACCTGTTCGGGGGCGGCCGCACCACCGGGGCCAGCACCATCACGATGCAGGTGGCCCGCCTGCTCGAGCCCAAGGAGCGCACCGTGGGTAATAAGCTGGTGGAAATGGCCCGGGCCGTGCAGCTCGAAGCCCACTACAGCAAGGCCGAGATTCTGCAGCTTTACCTCAACCTGGTGCCCTACGGCGGCAACGTGGAGGGCGTGAAGTCGGCGGCGCTGCTGTACTTCCAGCAGCCGCCCGACTACCTTTCCCTGGCCCAGACCGTGACGCTGGCTATCATTCCGAACCGTCCGCGGGGCCTGGTGCTGGGCCGCGACAACGCCGCCGTGCTGGCCGAGCGAAACCGCTGGCTCCGCCGGTTCGGGCAGCAGGGGCTGTTTCCGGCCCGGGACGTGGCCGATGCCCTGCTCGAGCCCCTCGACGTGGAGCGGCACGCGGCCCCGGCCCTGGCCCCCCACCTGGCCCGGCGGCTGGTGCGAACCCAGCCTGGGCGGGCCATCATCCGCACCACGCTGCAGCGGGCCAAGCAAAGCCAGGCCGAAGACCTGACCCGCAACTACGTGCGCCGGCTCTACGCGCTGGGCATCAGCAACGCGGCAGTACTCGTGGTAAACAACCGCACCCGGGAAGTGGAAGCCTACGTGGGCTCGGCCGACTTCCGCGACGCCCTGCACCAGGGCCAGAACGACGGCGTGCAGGCGGTCCGCTCACCCGGCAGCACGCTCAAGCCCTTCCTCTACGCCCTGGCCATGGACCAGGGCCTGCTCACGCCCAAGCAGCTGCTGCCCGACGTGCCCACCAACTTTCAGGGCTACCGGCCCGAGAACTTCGACAAGCACTGCAGCGGGGAAGTAACGGTAGAGCGGGCCCTGGCTTTTTCGCTTAACATTCCCGCCGTCCGTACCCTGGCCCAGCTGGGCGTGCCCACCTTTACCGGCAAGCTGCGGGGGGCTGGCTTTAAAACCGTGGGCCGCAACGCGCCGCGCCTGGGCCTGAGCACCATTCTGGGCGGCTGCGGCGCCACCCTCGAAGAACTGACCAACCTCTACGTGACCCTGGCCAACTCGGGAAGCTCCGCTCCGCTCCGCTTCCAAATTAGTAATGAGGAATTAGTAATGAAGAACGCAGCAGCCAGCTCGAAAATCAGGAAACAAAAGCAGTTCCGAGAATCAATTACTAATTCTCAATTACTAATTACTAATTCAAACAAAACCCAGCTAGTATCCCCCGCCGCCGCCTTCCTGACCACCGACATCCTGGCTCAGCTTACCCGGCCGGATTTACCGGTGGGCTATGAGAACAGCATGCGCCTGCCCAAGATTGCCTGGAAAACCGGCACCAGCTACGGCCGCCGCGACGCCTGGAGCATCGGCTACAACCGCGACTACACCATCGGGGTGTGGGTGGGTAACTTCAGCGGGCAGGGCGCCCCGGCCCTCACCGGCTCCGACGTGGCCACGCCCCTGCTGTTTGATCTGTTCAATGCCCTGGCTTATAACTCGCCCAACAACTGGTTTCAGCCCCCGGCCTCGCTTGATTTCCGGCTGGTGTGCGCCGAGTCGGGCTTGCCCCCGGGTGAGAACTGCCCCAACCAGCTGATGGATTACTTTCTGCCTGGTACCTCGGCCAGCCGGCGCTGCCAGCACCAGAAGGAAGTGCTGGTATCGGCCGACGGGCGCTACGCGTATTGCCGGGCCTGCGCGCCGGCTACCGGCTACCGGCGGGAGCTGTACCCGAACCTGCTGCCCGAGGTGCTGGCCTACAAGGAAACCCAGCACCTGCCTTACCGCGCCCTGCCGCCCCACAACCCCGCCTGCCAGCTCGTTCGCGGCGGCGCGGACCGGGCTCCCACCATTACCTCACCCCTGGCCGGCACCGAGTACGTCCTCAGCCGCGGCGAAAAACAGCTGCTGCTGCTTAGCTGCACCACCAACAACGAGGTGCGGCAGGTGTACTGGTACGTGAACGACGAGTTTCTGCAGGCTGCCGCCGCTACCGAGCGGGTGTTCTTCCGGCCCGGCCCCGGCCACCTTAAAATATCCTGCGCCGACGACCACGGCCGCAACACCGACGTGCGCGTGACGGTGAGTGAGCTGTAAGGGCCGCCAGCAACGCCGAAACCCGGCCTGGGCCGTGGCAAACCCCTTTTTTCGGCCTACAAGGCGGCCATTCCGCAACGAGGCGTAAAGCTGTCGGCCCGGCATTCTGCCACTCCTCAGGAGCAGGCATCAGGTTAAGCTACTATTTCGACTGGCCCAACTTCCGAAGGCCGGGCTTTTTTAGTACCTAGCGGCACCATTCTCACTTACTTTCTGCGTTTTATGCGTCGTTTATTCACCTCTCTGGGGCTGCTGCTGGTACTGGCCGCGCCCCTCGCCCTGGCTCAGGCTCCAAAGGCCGCTCAGCCTCCCCTCATCGACCGGGAGCTGCTGTTTGGCGACCCGGAAATCTCCGGTGCCCAGCTCTCACCCGACGGCAAGTTTCTGTCCTTTATCAAGCCCTTCAACGGCACCCGCAACATCTGGGTAAAGGGCCTTAACGAGCCGTTTGACAAGGCCCGGCCCGTAACCAACGACCAGGCCCGGCCCGTGCGCGGCTACTTCTGGAGCCGCGACGGCAAATACCTGCTCTACAGCCAGGACAAGGGCGGCGACGAGAACTTCAACATCTACGCCGTGAACCCCACCGAGGCCCCGGCCACCGGGCAGCCCGTACCCGCCGCCCGCGACCTGACCGGCCTGAAAGGCGTGCGCGTACAACTTATCAACGCCCCGCTGAAGGACCCGAACACGCTCTACATCGGCCTCAACGACCGCGACAAGGCCTGGCACGACCTGTACAAGCTCAACCTGACTACTGGCGAGAAAACGATGGTGCGCCAGAACAACGACCGGCTCGGCGCCTGGGTGTTCGACTGGAACGATCAGCTCCGCCTGGCGTCGCGCTCCAACGCCGACGGCAGCACCGAGTGGCTGCGGGTCGAAGGCGACAAGATGACGCCCTTCTACAGAACCTCGATTGACGAGCAGAGCGGCGTGGTGGGCTTCGCCAAGGACAACCGCCGCGTGTACATGGTCACGAACCAGGGCAAAGGCCGCGACCTGGCCGAAATTGTGCTGATGGACCCCGCTTCCGGCAAAGAGGAAGCCTACCAGGCCGACCCGCAGAAACGCGTGGACGTGGGCAGCCTGCGCATCTCCGAAGTCACCCACGAGCCGATTTTCGTGTCGTTTGAAGACGACCGGATGCGCCGGGTGTGGAAGGACAAAGCCTACGAGCAGGACTTCAAAACCGCCAGCGCCAAGCTCACCGGCCTCGACGTGTACCCCGTGTCCAGCACCACCGACGAGCAGAAGTGGCTGCTCTCGGCCAGCTCCGCCACCCAGCCCAGCGTGGTGTACCTGTTCGACCGCAAAACCAAGCAGCTCACCAAGCAGTACGAAACCCGCCCCAAGCTCAACACCGCCGAGCTGGCCGACATGAAAGTAGTGCGCTACAAGTCGTCGGACGGGCTGGAAATTCCGGCGTACCTGACCTTGCCCAAGGGCGTAGCGGCCAAGAACCTGCCCGTCATCATCATGCCCCACGGCGGCCCCTGGGCCCGCGACGCGTATGGCTTTAACGCCCTGCACCAGTTCCTGGCTAACCGCGGCTACGCCGTGCTGTCGCCCAACTTCCGGTCCAGCACTGGCTACGGCAAGAAATTCCTCGAGGCCGGCAACGGCGAGTGGGGCCAGAAGATGCAGGACGACCTGACCTGGGGCGTGAAGTACCTCGTAGCCCAGGGCATTGCCGACCCCAAGCGGGTGGGCATCATGGGCGGCTCCTACGGCGGCTACGCCACCCTGGCCGGCGTGGCCTTCACCCCGGACCTGTACGCGGCCGGCGTGGCTATCGTGGCTCCGTCGAACCTGATTACGCTGCTCAACGCCATTCCGCCGTACTGGGAAGCCGGCCGCAAGCAGATGTATGCCCGCATGGCCGACCCCAACACCGAAGTCGGCAAGGCCCAGCTGGTGCGCCAGTCCCCGCTGACGTCGGCCGGCAAGATCAAGACCCCGCTGATGGTGGTGCAGGGCGCCAACGACCCGCGTGTGAACAAGGCCGAGGCCGACCAGATTGTCATTGCCCTGCGCGACCGGAACTACCCCGTGCAGTACATCCTGGCTCCCGACGAAGGGCACGGCTTTGCCCGCCCGGTAAACAACCTTGCCATGCTGGCCGGGGCCGAGAAATTCCTGGCCCAGCACCTGAAAGGCCGCTACCAGGAGTCGATGAGCCCGGCCGTGGCCAAGCGCCTGCAGGAAATTACGGTGGACCCCAAAACGGTCGTTCTGACCGACAAGACGGTTAAGTAGCCCGTTGATTTTCCTGCTTTCCTAAAGCCCCCGCCGGTCGTCCGGCGGGGGCTTTTTTGTGGGCAATTGCACCAGCGAGAAGTAGCCCGCTGGCCGGTCCCAGCCCAGGCTTCCTACCGCAGAAACACTTGCTATCCCAACTGCAAACGTTTGGGGAACAGCGCCTTAACTTGGGCAGCAGAATATTTTTTATGATCATCAAGTGGTTGGTTATAAATACGTTACATGCTTGCCGACTCACTCCGGCATCCAGCCGGAACCTACCCTGCTTGATAATTTAAAAACTGCCCGTCTACATTTACCCACCAATTCTTTACCCCCCAAAGGATTGTTTTTATAAAGAGGCGTGGAGAGACAGGCTCGACGAAACGCCGGCAACCCCCGCATTCTGTGGAACGGTGCCAACCGAAGGTCAGCGCAGCTAAGCCCTGACCATATAAAAACAACACGCCGTGCAAACTTTGTCTAACCTCCGCGCCTTCGCTCTCACCTCCGCTGCTGTACAGCATGGATGTTGTGACACGCTGTGCTGTCGGTGTTGTTAGTCGGCTCGCTCCTCCACCCCTCCTTCCTGCCCGTGCCTGACCTTCGTTAGCGGAGGCGTTTTTGCGCACGTTCGCTTCTTGGCTAGCGCAGGATAGCCAGCCCGGTACTGCGCCCCATTCGGCCGACGGGCTCTTCGCTCACCCGGCGTATCCTGGCTGGTTACGCCACCTTCACCTTCTCTTATGCAAGTCTCTTCTGAGGCGCTGGTTCATAACCTGCGCCAGCAGCTGGCGGGCCGTAGCGCCGTCGACGTGCTGAACTCCGTAGCCGCGCAATTTCCCGGCAAAGCGGTTTTTTCGACCTCGTTCGGCCTCGAAGATCAGATCATCACCCACCTGATCTTCGAAAACAACCTGCCCATCAAGGTCTTCACGCTCGACACGGCCCGCAACTTTCAGGAAACCTACAGCACCTGGAACAAGACCCTGCGGCGCTACGGCAAGGCTATTGAGCCTTACTTTCCGTGGCGGCCTGCTGTGGAAGAGCTGCTGCTTGAGAAAGGCCCGAACAGCTTTTATGACAGCGTGGAAAACCGCAAGGAATGCTGCGGCATCCGCAAGGTGGAGCCGCTGAAAAGAGCCCTGAACGGTCAGCATGCCTGGTTTACCGGCATCCGCGCGGAGCAGTCGGCGAACCGCCAGGACATGCACGCGGTGGAGTGGGACGCGGCGCACCAGCTCCTCAAGTTTCACCCGCTGTTCGACTGGACCTTCGAGCAGTGCTGGGAGTTTGTGCACGCGCACAGCGTTCCGTTCAACCCTCTGCACCAGCAGGGCTTCGTGAGCATCGGCTGCGCGCCCTGCACCCGGGCCATCCAGCCCGGTGAGGACTTCCGGGCCGGGCGCTGGTGGTGGGAAGACCAGTCGGCCAGGGAGTGCGGCCTGCACAACACCCCCCACGGCCCGGACCCGGTGGCAGAGCCGGTAGCGGCAAGCTAAAGCACCCGACATGCAGAACGAAGTGAAGCATCTCGCTCGCTTCGTTGGATCACTAACTCATACGTCAGCACGCGAGATGCTTAGCTCCGCTTTCCTTCGGTTCGGCTTCGCCTCTGCATGACCCTCACCTAAGCATCAGCCGAATGAGCACCCTTCACTTCGATTACCTCGACCGGCTGGAAGCCGAAGCCATTCACATCCTGCGGGAAGTGGCCGGGCAGTTTGAGCGGCCCGCGTTGCTGTTCTCCGGCGGCAAAGACTCCATCGTGCTGACCCGCCTGGCCGAAAAAGCCTTCCGGCCAGGCCGCTTCCCGTTTCCGCTGGTGCACGTGGACACCGGCCATAACTTCCCCGAGGTGCTGGCTTACCGCGACGAGCTGGCCGCTTACCTGGGCGAAAAGCTGATTGTGCGCCGCGTGGAAGACACCATCCGGCGCCAGCACCTGCGCGAGCCGGGCGGCAAGTTTCCCAGCCGCAACCCGCTGCAGACCTACACCCTGCTCGAAACCATCGAGGAGTTTGGGTTTGACGCCTGCATCGGCGGGGCCCGCCGCGACGAGGAAAAGGCCCGGGCCAAGGAGCGCATCTTCTCGGTACGCGACGAGTTCGGACAGTGGGACCCCAGGCGCCAGCGGCCCGAACTGTGGAACATCTACAACGGCCGGATTCAGAAAGGCGAAAACGTACGCGTGTTCCCGATTTCCAACTGGACCGAGCTGGACGTGTGGCGCTACATCCAGCGCGAAAACATTGCCCTGCCCAGCATCTACTTCGGCCATCCCCGCACCTGCGTGGTCTTGCCCAGCGGCCAGCTGCTGGGCCTGAACGAGCACCTGCGCCTCGACGCAACCGACCTGATCGTGGAGCGGCAGGTGCGCTTCCGCACCGTGGGCGACTCTACCTGCACTGCCGCCGTGGAAAGCGATGCGGCCACCATCGACGACATCATCGAAGACCTGCTCCAGGCCAAGGTAAGCGAGCGGGGCGCCACCCGCCTCGACGACAACATCTCCGAAGCCGGTATGGAAGACCGCAAGCGCAACGGGTATTTCTAACCATTTGGTTGTCAGTTGTCAGTTGTCAGTGCGTTTCCCTCTGACCGACAACTAACAACTGACAACCGACAACTAGCAACGAACGACATGGACCTCCTCCGATTTATCACCTGCGGCAGCGTCGACGACGGCAAGAGCACGCTGATCGGGCGGCTGCTGTATGACTCCGACTCCGTGTCGCTGGACGTGCTGGCGGCGCTGGAAAACCGTCCCAGCGTGCACGGCACCGTGGATCTGGCGTTGCTGACCGACGGGCTGCGCGCCGAGCGGGAACAGGGCATCACCATCGACGTGGCCTACAAGTACTTCACCACGCCCCGCCGCAAGTTCATCATCACCGACGCGCCCGGCCACGTTCAGTACACCCGCAACATGGTGACGGGCGCCTCCACCGCCGACCTGGCCATTGTTCTGGTCGATGCCCGGCAGGGCGTGGTGGAGCAGACCCGCCGCCACTCCCTGATTGCCTCGCTCGTGGGCATCCGCCACTTCGTGCTGGCCGTGAACAAGATGGATCTGGTGGGCAACGACCAGGCCGTGTTCGACCAGATTGTGGCCGACTACGCCGCCCTGGCCGACCAGCTCCGGCTGCCCCACATCACGGCTATTCCGCTCAGTGCCCTGCTCGGCGACAACGTTGTGACGCGCTCGAAAAACCTGAGCTGGTACTCCGGCCCCAGCCTGCTCGAGCACCTGGAGACGGTGCCGGCGTTTGCCGAAGCTGCCATTGCCGACCCGCGCTTTCAGGTGCAGTATGTTATCCGCCCCCAGACCAACGACTACCCCGACTACCGCGGCTACGCCGGGCGCATCCAAAGCGGACAGTACCGCCGCGGCGACCGGGTGCACATCTTGCCCGGCGGCCGGGAGTCGGTGATTGAGGCCATCGAGGTAAACCAGCGGGAAGTGGAAACCGCGGCGGCGCCCCAGGCCGTGGTGATTCGCCTGCGCGACGACATCGACATCAGCCGGGGCGACTCCCTGGTGCCGGCAGGCAGCCCGGCGAGCGTAACCAGGGAGCTGGAAGCCACCGTGTGCTGGATGGATGAGCGGCCCCTGTGGCCCGGCCGCAAGCTATTGGTGCAGCACCACTCGGCGTTGGTGAAGGCGGTAGTTTCGGCAATTGTCTACAAGGTGAACGTGCGCACCTACGGCCGCACCACCGCCGACTCGGCCCAGCTCAACGACATCGTGGGCGTGCGCCTGAAAACCGCCGTTCCCCTCGTGGTTGACTCTTACCAGCAGAACCGCGCCACCGGGGCCTTTATCCTGGTGGACGAGCTGAGCGGCGACACCCTGGCCGCCGGCCTGGTCGGCGCCGTGCAGAACAGCTTCGCCCCCGAAGCACTGGTCTACACAAGTTAGCACCTGGCTTTAGAGGGCGGGTGCACGCCCAGTGGGCTACCGGCTTTCACACGGGAGAGTTCCGGCTGCCCGGCAACCAGAGCCTGACGCTGACCAACCTCGAGTCCCGCCACCGGACCCGGGTTCAGCAGGTGCTGGAACAGCAGGGTGCGGGGAGCCAAACCGAGCGTACGACAACGGTCCTGCGGCTCAACTTCCTCGCCTGCGTCACGTTAAATCCCTGCTCCCTGGCTTTTGCGGAGGCCGAGCGTTACCTTCCCCAATTACTTGACCGACCGGACGCTGTAATCCGAACTCTGGGTCTGACCGACGAAGAAATTCTGATCCGGATGACCGGCTGCGCCGGCCCCTACCTGAGCGAAATCGGGCAGGTAGCCCGGGCAGTGCGCCGTTATAATCTATACCTGGGCGCCCACCACGCGGGGAAGCGGCTCAACAAACTTTACCGCCAAATGCTAGACGAAGACGGAATCCCGCGCGAACTCACGCCCCTGCTCGAAGCCTACGCTGCCGACCGCCAACCCACCGAGCGGTTCGGCGACTTTGTGGTCCGCCGGGGCGACGTGGCCGCTACCATCCCCGGCCAGAACTTTCACGCCTAGCCCGCCGACATGACGCCGCCCATCCCGTCTGCCAGCCTGCCTCCCTTGGCTCCGCTAACCGCCACCCTGCCGGCGTCGAATGCACTGTTTCCGGTGTTTCTGAAGCTGGAGCAGCTGCGGGTTTTGCTTGTGGGTGGCGGCAACGTGGGCCTGGAAAAGCTGACCGCCATTCTGCGCAACAGCCCGGCCGCCCGCGTTACGGTGGTGAGTGAGACGTTCCGGCCCGAAATCCTGGCGTTTACGGCCGAGTTCCCGCACGTGCAGCTCCGCCAGAAAGCCTACGACCACGCCGACCTCAACGACCATGACCTTGTGTTCGTGGCTACCAACGACCCGGCCCTGAACCTGCGCATCAAAGCCCAGGCGGCGGCGCGCAGTCTGCTCACCAACGTGGCCGATACCCCCGACGCCTGCGACTTCTACCTGGGCTCCATCGTGCAGAAAGGCGACCTGAAGATTGCCATTTCCACCAACGGCAAGTCGCCCACCGTGGCCAAGCGCCTGCGCACCGTGCTGCACGACGCCCTGCCCAACGAGCTGCATTCCGTGCTTCAGCACATGACCATCATCCGCAGCAAGCTGGCCGGCGACTTTTCCAGTAAAGTAAAGTCGCTGAATGCCATGACGGCCGAGCTGGCGGGCGGGCCGGCCTACGAAACGCCGGCTGCGGCGCGGTGGCGGAAGCTGGCAACCGGGGCCCTGATCGGCTTTGGCCTGCTGCTGACGCTGAACGTGCTGTCGTTTTACTTTTCCTGGCAGCAGGTGTGGGAAGCGGCCAGCAACGCCGACACCTTCTACCTGTTCGTGGCCGTTGGCTTTGCCGCCCAGCTCGTCGACGGCCTGCTGGGCATGGGCTACGGGGTGGTGGCAGCCATCAGCCTGATGAGCATGAACGTGAACCTGGCGGCGGTCAGTGCCAGCATCCATACCGCCGAAATGTTTGCCAGCGGGGCCTCCGGCTACCACCACTACCGATTCGGCAACGTGAACAAGAAGCTGTTCAAGACCCTGTTGATTCCGGGCGTGCTCGGGGCCGTGGCGGGAGCCTACCTGCTGTCCCGCTTCGGCGAAACGTACGGGGCCTGGGTGAAGCCCCTGCTGGCCATCTACCTGCTGCTGCTCGGGGCCCGAATTTTAAGCAAAGCCTTCAGCAAGCCCGGCCCGCGGCGCAAGCACAAGAAGCTGGGCTGGCTGGCCGCTGCCGGGGGCTTCCTCGACTCCTTTGGCGGGGGTGGCTGGGGGCCATTGGTTACCAGCACCCTTATTGCGGGCGGCCGCACGCCCCAGTACGTCATCGGCTCGGTGAGCGTAACCGAGTTCTTCATCACGTTTGCCAGCGCCCTGACCTTTTTTGCCACCATCGGCATTTCGCACTGGCAGGTGGTGCTGGGCCTGGTAGTGGGCGGCGTAGCGGCGGCTCCGTTTGCCGCCCGCCTGGCGGGCCGGATTCCTACCCGCTGGATGTTCGTGGGTGTGGGGCTGATGGTGATTATATGGAGCCTGTGGGCCTTGCGGAAGCTGTTTATGTAACGAGGAAAATCAGCCGGCCACTAGCGCTTCCGGCGCGGGTGCTTCCTCAACCTCAGCCGGGGCTGCCGGCGGCAACGTCGTAGTCTGCTGAATCCGCCACAGCAGCTCTTCCAGCACCAGTGCGCCCAGGCACATGAACAGAAAGCCTCCCGCCGGCGCCGGCATCAGTTCCTTGAACGACTTTTCACCCCAGTTGGGCAGATGCAGGTAGTCGAGGGGAGAAAGCACCAGAACCGTGGCGACGGCCAGGATGGGCAGGGCCGCGTAGAGCCAGCCCTGCTCCCGCCTCAGCAGCTGCACCGGCAGCCACCGCCGGCCCACTTTCCGGCGCAGAAAGTACAGCAGGGCCACGTTCGTCAGGATCGACACCACGCAGTAACCATCGGCACCGGCAGCTTCAGCAGCAGGACCGCGACCAGGTACAGGGGTACGCCCACCACCGCCCAGCTTTCCCCCGCTATCGGATATACGGCAGTAGGCCGAAGGGTCGGCTTCAGGGAGAGTCCGGGCAGGCCAGCGTCCATTCTTACAGGCGCCGGGGAGATTAACCGGTGCTAAAGCTACACCGGCGGGCCCGAACCTGGGTACGGCCGCTGCTTACTTCGTCGTGGGCACCGCGCGCCCCGCCTCCGACTGCCGGGACTGAAGCAGCCAGTCCGTAGCTTCGCCTTCCTCACTGGCGTAGTGGAGGCGGTAAGGCAATGAAGGCCCGGCGGGCAGCACCTGGGTGCGCAGAAACTCCTGGGCATCGGCCAGGTGAACCGGAGCTACCAGGTAGCTGAAGAACAGCGGGCCACCGAAGCGCTGGGCCACGCGGGGCGAAAATTCCTCAAACAGCCACTGGGTAATAACCGGGCTGAAGCTAGGGCGGCGGCGGGCATCCACAAGCCAGAACCGGCACTGGTCCTGGGCTGCTTCCTCCACGCTTCGGTACACCTGGCGGATCTCCTCGTCGGTAGCCACGGACAGCCAGCGAATCACCAGGATTTTCAGATCGGGTCGGTAGGAAAGGTCAATAAAGCGGGTACTTGAAGCGGAGCTGTTTTCCATGCGCTAAGGAAGGTCGAACTATGCCATACGCAGCAAGGGCGACGTTGGTAGGCTCCACGCCGTAAAATCTTGCCGGGCGCATATTCATCCGGCACGCGACGGGCTGCACCGCCCGGGCCGGGCCAGACGTTACTTAACCCCCGGCTGGCTTCCCCGGCAGCCAAGGCCTGCTTTTCACAACTATTAACCCGGGTTTCCGGTTAGCCAATTCTGCGCTAACCGCAGCTCTCTGACGAATGAAAAACGCTTTCCCCGCGCCGGCCCGGCCGGTACCCGGATCCGCCCATCCGGTCCTGGGCCCCGGCCTGGTGTGGCTGATGGCCATCACCTGCGGGCTGGTGGTAGCCAATATCTACTATAACCAGCCCCTGCTGGCCGCCATTGGGCGCACGTTTCACCTCTCCGACAGCAGCGCCAGCCTCGTGGCCACGGCTACCCAGCTGGGCTACACCCTGGGCATGCTGTTCGTGGTGCCACTGGGCGACAAGCTGGAGCGCAAGCGCCTGATGGTGCTGATGCTGCTGGGCGCGGCCGCCTGCATGGCTCTGGCGGCGGTGGCCCCTTCGTTCGCCATCCTGGCCGCCGCCAG
Organism: Hymenobacter translucens; assembly: GCF_020685205.1. Taxonomy (GTDB): domain Bacteria; phylum Bacteroidota; class Bacteroidia; order Cytophagales; family Hymenobacteraceae; genus Hymenobacter; species Hymenobacter translucens. The sequence goes on along the minus strand of NZ_JAJERB010000006.1, from coordinate 298,364 downwards.
CGTGCTGATCGGCATTCTGTCCGCCGTGCCCCAGCTGCTGGTACCCATGGCGGCACACCTGGCGCCGGACGCCGACCGGGGCCGCATTGTGGGCCGGGTGATGAGCGGCCTGCTGATCGGCATTCTGCTGTCGCGCACCCTGAGCGGCTACGTGGGTGCCCACTTTGGCTGGCGCACCATGTTCGGCATCGGGGCGGCCATGATGGTGGTGCTCGGCGGGGTGCTGGCCCTGCGCCTGCCCACCGACCAGCCCACCTTTGCCGGCACCTACGGCTCCCTGATGAAGTCATTACTGACGCTTACCCGGGAGCAGAAGGCCCTGCGCCGGGCCGCCCTGGTCGGGGCCGCGCTGTTTGCCTCTTTCAGCGTGTTCTGGACTACGCTGGCGTTTTACCTGGAGGGCCCACCTTTTCGCTACGGTAGCGACGTAGCCGGCTTTTTCGGGCTGATTGGGGCCGTTGGAGCCCTGGCCGCGCCGTGGGCCGGAAAAGCCGCCGACACCCGGGGCCCGGACTACACCATCACCGCCGGCATCCTACTGGCCCTGGTGGCCTACGGCATTCTCGGATTCGGCGGCACCTGGGTGGCGGGCCTGGTAGTGGGCGTGATTCTGCTCGACGTAGGTGTGCAGGCTACCCACATTTCCAACCAGTCCCTGATTTTCACCCTGGTGCCCGAGGCCCGTAGCCGGCTGAACACTGTGTACATGACGGCTTACTTTATCGGGGGCTCGGTGGGCTCCATCACGGGCGGGCTGGCCTGGACGCACGGCGCCTGGCCCGGCGTGTGCGCAGCCGGACTGGGCTTTGTCGTGCTGGCTTTTCTGGCCAACCGGTTCTATGCCCGGAACTGAATCGTTTGGCCGGCTCAACGGCAGCCTCCAGCTACCCGGCCAGGCAGCTGATACAAACCTGCAGGCTGCTGCGCCAGTGCGGAATAGCTACGCCCAGCTGGGTTTTGGCTTTGGTCTTATCCATTACCGAATACGGCGGCCGGGTAGCTTTGGTCGGATACTCCGCCGTGCGGATCGGGATGGTTCGGACGGGCGTTTGGCTCAGCTCAAAGATGGCGGTGGCAAAGTCGTACCACGAGGTGACGCCCTCGTTGCTGTAATGGTACGTGCCGAACTGCTGGCTGCCGGTTTCGATAATCGTCAGGATGCAGCCGGCCAGGTCGATGGCGTAAGTGGGCGTGCCCAGCTGGTCCCAGATCACGCGCAGCTCGTCCCGGTCCCGGCCCAGCTTGAGCATCGTTTTCACGAAGTTGCCGGCGTACTCGGAATACAGCCAGCTGGTGCGCAGGATGAAGAACCGCTCGGTGTGCGCGGGAATGACCTGCTCGCCTTCCAGCTTGGTCAGGCCGTAGACGCTGATGGGCGCGGCTTCGTCGGTTTCGAGCAGGGGCTGGTTGCCGGTACCGGCAAACACGAAATCGGTGGAAATCTGAATCAGAATGGTGTTGTGCCCGGCGCACAGCCGGCTCAGGTTCTCCACCCCGTCGCGGTTGACCTTGCGGGCCAGTTCCACCTCGTCCTCCGCCTTGTCAACGGCGGTGTAGGCGGCGCAGTTGATGCAGTAGGCGGGCTGATGCTTCGCGAAAATAGCGGCCAGCCCGGCCGTATCGAGGATGTTGCCTTCCTCTTCGGGCAGGAACACGATGCCGGCGGTATTTCTTTCCCGCGCTACGTGCGCCAGACACTGCCCCAACTGACCGGATGCGCCAAAAACCAGAATGCTACCCATGTACTACGCCGCTTAAATGAATCAAGTATTAGCAGCCGGTTGGGCCGCCCGGCAAAGGTAGGCCGCTTTAGGACTGCTGCAAGCCGGACGGTCCCGGCGGGCGCTTGTTGCGGATGGGCTCGAACCGCATTTCCCGGGGCTGCTTTTCGCTCAGGTACTTCCAGTAGCGCAGCGGCAGCTGCCGGCGGTGCAGCTTCAGGTTGCGGCGCTCCGGAATGTTGACGTGGTCGAAATAGGTTTGCCAGAGAACCCTATAGAGCGGCTCCCGCTCGTCGAGCACGGTGGCCGAAACCCCGCTGCCCCTGCGGGGAGCAGCCGCTGCGGCCTCAAACTGCACGATGTCGGTGCCGTGCAGGTCGTAGTACAGGCCGTAGCCGCGGCGCCGGTCGAAAATCAGCCAGCGCTGGTCGGCGTAGCGCTTGGTGAAGTGGGGCGCAATCAGGGGCAGCACGTCGAAGTCGGGCTCGATGGTGGCGTGGTACAGGTCGTCGGCGGTACGCTCGAAGCGGACGAAGGCCTCCATCCGGTGCTTTTCCCGGCCCATCTGCTGGCTCAGGTGGGCCACCCGGCGCACGTTGTCGTCGGCGTAGTTGTCGGCAATGTCCCGGCCGGCACGCATGGCCAGGTCGGCGTACCGAAAGATGAGCCGCTCCCGGTCGGGCTGCTCGCTCAGAAAGGCGTGAAACAGCCGGGTCCGGGCTTCCTGGTCCATGTGGCGCAGCAGTCCGTCCCACACCCGGGCCGCGGTGGCCTCGTGCGTTTCCACCAGCAGGGGCTGGGCAAACAATCCGCCCTGCACCGCGCCCACGGGCTGAATGCTGTTGGGTGCGGCTTTCCGGTCGTAAATGGTGAACAAGACCGTCAGCAGCCCCTCAAACGAGCCGTCGTAGGTGTAGTCCAGCGCGGGAGCAGTGAGTTCCGGCGCGCCCGGCCGCGGCACTGCGTCTGCCCGCGTAGCGGGAGTTTGGGAAGGGCGGTTGAGCGGAGTCAGGGAGCGGCTCATAGGCGGATGGTCAACCGTTTAGGCAGGCTTGAGAAACCGTAAAAGCAGCTCATTCACCGCTTCGGCCTCTTCGTGCTGCACCCAGTGTGTGGCTTTGTCGAAGTAGGTAAGCTGCCCGTCGTTGCAGTACGCCAGGCTTTGCCGGGCCATGCCGGCCGTTAAGAAAGCGTCGCGCCGGCCCCAGATAATATGCACCGGCACCGTCACCCGCCCGGGCCGGGCCAGCCGACGGGCGTAGCGCGCGGCGGCCCGGTACCAGTTGATCATACCAGTCATGGCCCCGGGCTGGGACCAGGCCTGTTCGTACTGCTGCAGGTCCACCGCGGAAAAGGTGCCCCGGCGGCTGGTTTCCTGCAACGTGCGGCGGGCCAGAAGCCAGTTTTTCCGGCGCAGCAGCTTTTCCGGCAGCCAGGGCAGCTGAAAAAAGAATATATACCAGCTTTTGAGCAGCTGCTTGGGGCTCCGGCGCAACGTGCGGCTTAGCACCGCCGGGTGGGGCACGTTCAGCACAGCCGCCCGCTCGATTTTATCGGGATGGTGCATTGCCAGCCACCAGACGACAGCCGCGCCCCAGTCGTGACCCACGATTCGGGCGCTGGGGCGGCCCGCCGCAGTAAGGAGGCCAAGCACATCGGCCCCAAGCTGGTCGATGGTGTAAGAGGCTACCGGACGGGGCTTGTCGCTAAGGTTATAGCCCCGCTGGTCGGGAACCCAGACGCGGTAGCCGGCGGCGGCCAGGGCCTGAATCTGCCCTCGCCAGCCAAACCAGAACTCCGGGAAGCCGTGCAGCAGAATCACCAGAGGGCCGATAGGCGGGCCGCACTGCACCACGTGCACGTGCAGCCCGTTGGTTGCCACCTGATGATGTTCGAGCTCATACGCCATAAGCGGCTATACCGGAATGAAGCCGGGAGGTTGCCGGCAAGCCCGCAGGGGGCCTGCGCATGCCGGTTTTTCCGCCCGGATGGCTACGCGGCCTGGCCTTTGCGGGCCGTGCTTTTGGCCCGCTCGGCTTCGTGGAGCTGCCGCACAATGGGGAGCAGGTCGCTGAGCTTGCAGCAGCAGGCGAGGCGGGCAACTTTCATCGTTTCAGTGGTTGGGGTAGCGGCCGACGCGTCGGCACCGCGGTGGGAAACAGTCATGGAAGTAAGTGAATTGGGGGTTGTGAACTGGTGAATGGATGATCTATGATTGGAAAAGAAGGTTGCAGCGGCAGGAGGCAGGCGTCAGCGGTTCATGGCTTCACCTTCTAAGATGCCTGCGCGAACAGGTCGAGCTGCTGGGTGACAAGGGCCGAGCGGACCGAGCCGGCGCCGAACAGGATCTGGCGGCGGATGGTCTGCTCGTCGTACTCCCGGGCATCGAGGGCCTGGCCACGGCAGGTAATGAAGAACTTGGCCCGCTTCAGCACCACGCCAAACTTGGCCAGGTGGTCGAGCGACAGGGGAGCAAAGCGGCGGGCGGCCACGATGCGCTTGGCCGAGCGGGCGCCCACGCCGGGAATGCGCAGAATCATCTCGTAGTCGGCCGAGTTGATATCGACCGGAAACACGTGGCGGTTACGCAGGGCCCAGGCGAGCTTGGGGTCAATTTCCAGGTCGAGATAGGGATGCGCGGGGTCCAGAATTTCATCGGCTTCGAACCCGTAGAAGCGCATCAGCCAGTCGGTCTGGTAGAGGCGGTGCTCCCGGATAACCGGGGGCTGCGTTACCTGGGGCAGGCGGGCATCGTCGGTGACCGGGATGTAGCCCGAGTAGTAGACGCGCTTCAGGCCGTAGCCTTTGTAGAGCGAGTCGGTGAGCTTGATGATCTGGTGGTCGGTTTCGGCCGAGGCGCCCACGATCAGCTGGGTGCTTTGCCCGGCGGCGGCAAAAGCCGGCACTTTCTTGAACAGCGCCTTTTCCTCCTTGTTCTGCACGATGCCGTCCCGAATCTGGCCCATGGGCGTCAGAATCTCCTGGTAGTTCTTCTCCGGCGCCAGCGTGGTCAGACTCAGCTCGGAGGGCAGCTCGATGTTCACGCTCAGGCGGTCGGCGTAAAGGCCGGCTTCCTGGATCAGCTCGGGCGAGGCGCCGGGAATCGTCTTGACGTGGATGTAGCCGTTGAACTTATGCTCGGTGCGCAGCTTTTTGATGATGCGCACCAGCCGCTCCATCGTGTAGTCGGAGCTTTTGAAGATGCCCGAGCTCAGGAACAGCCCCTCGATGTAGTTGCGGCGGTAGAAGTTCATGGTCAGGTCCACGACTTCGTCGACGGTAAAGGCGGCGCGCTTCACGTCGTTCGAGCGGCGCGACACGCAGTAGGCGCAGTCGAAGATGCAGTAGTTGGTCAGCAGGATCTTGAGCAGGGATACGCAGCGGCCGTCCTCGGTAAAGGAGTGACAGATGCCCATTCCTTCGGCGTTGCCAAGGCCGCGGTTCTCGTTTTTGCGCTTGCCGCCGCTGCTGGAGCACGACACGTCATACTTGGCGGCATCTGCCAATATGCTTAGCTTTTCCTGAATCCGCTCGTTCATTTAGTTCCTTTTACGGCTTAAAAATAACTGTTTGTCCGCAGATAGACAACAGTGTTTTAAGCTAATTTTTTTAGGAAAGGTTTCGGGCGGGGCGGGAAAAGTTGTCCTTTTCCCTTTCCTGTGCCCCAGTTTGGCACACCGCTTTGGTATCGTCATGCAGAGCGAAGGCGAAGCATCTCGCGTACTGGCGCCAGGAGGTCCGCCGCTAAAAAGAGAACGTCCTGCTTGAACTGGCATCCGCCCTGCGAAGCATTTCTACTGCTTGGTGAATTATTCCCCCAACGAAGCGGTAAGGAGGCTTCCCTGGCTTGATGCGCCTTCTGCTTGGCATGCCGTTCTTTCCCCAACAACAGCAGCACGCGAGATGCTTCGCTGCGCTCTGCATGACCGCCTTTCTACCGGCGTGCCGGCTCTGCCTCCGCAGCGGCGGCCTTCAGACAAGCGGACCTCTTGCCCAAGCTGAACTTCTTGTCGTAATTTTAATGTGCCGAACCGCCGCCCTGCCGGGTTTTCAGGTTGGACGGCCACCCCAATGCCCCTGTCCTTTCCGCTTACCGCTGTCTGCCTGTTTCGCCACTGCTGCCTGCTTTTGCTGGCCGGGCTGCTGGCCATTCCGGCAGTGGCGCAGGAGCCGACCGCAAAGCCGGCGCCCGACTCGGCCCGCGCCCGCGCGGCCACGGCCCTGAAGCGCGACTCGCTGCGGCGGCGCTTCGACGAGGAAAAGATTCTGACCGGCCTGAAAGCCTACACTAAGCGCAAAACCATTGCCGGCAAGGTGGCCTCCGCCATCTTCGATTTCCGGGAGCGGCGCGAGGAGCAGGCCGGCCTCGACGCGGGCCTGCTCGACCGGCAGTACGACCAGCACAACTTCAAGATTGTGCGCAGCATCGACATCAAGCCCCTCGACGCGTTCGGCTACAGCATTACCGACACCACCCGGGTGCCGCGCAACATCGTGGAAAAGGGCGGCAACCTGATTCACATGACCACCAGCCGGGCCCGCATCCGCCAGATTCTGCTGTTTCGGGTCGGCCAGGAGCTCGACCCCCAGGATCTGGCCGAGTCGGAGCGCCTGCTGCGCTCCACGGCCTACCTGGTGGATGCCCGGGTGCTGGTAAACGAGAAAACCAGCACCGACGACAGCGTTGACATTCAGATCGTGACCAAGGATTTGTTTAGCCTGGGCGTGTCGTACCAGCTGCGCGACGTGGGCGCGGGCATCTTCAACATCCACGACGAAAACTTCCTGGGCCAGGGCCACCAGATGCGCGGCATCTACGAATACGGCCGCCGCGACCCCCAGCCCTGGGCCTTCAACGGCTTTTACGTGATGCCCTTCCGCAAATTCGTAAACGCGCAGATCCGCTACCGTGACGAGTACCAGTACCAGACCGGCGGCGTATCGGTAGGGCGGGATTTCGTGTCCGTAAACACTCACTACGCCGGGGCCGTGTCGTTTGACGTGTTCAACCGCGAGGTACCCATCAACTCGCCTCCGCCGGGGGAGCCCTACAAGTTCGGGGCTTTGCGCTACAGCACCGCCGACGCCTGGGTGGGCCGGGCCTTTCAGCTGAAAAGCTACGACCTGGGCTACGAGAACCCGGGGCGCATTATCGTATCGGGCCGATTTATTCATACGGCGTACACTGCCCGCGCCACCCCGGCCTACACCAACTACTCGGTGGCCCTGGCTACGGTGGGCTACACCGTGCGGCGCTACTATAAGGATAAGTACCTGTATGGCTTTGGCCGCACCGAGGACATCCCGACCGGCACGTTGTTTAGCCTGACTTCGGGCATCGACTTCAACGAAACCGGTCTGCGCCGCTACGTGGGTGTGCAGGCCGCCGCGGCCTCCTTCAGCCGGCAGCGCGGATTCCTGTACCTGGGCGCCGAGTTCAGCTCGTTTATCCGGGGCTCCGACTGGCAGCAGGGCGTGCTCAAGGCCCAGGTGCTGTACTTCACCCGCCTGTTTCATACCGGCAACTACCAGTGGCGGCACTTTCTGTGGAACCGGGCCACCCTGGGCTACCGCCGCCAGCCCGGGGAGCAGCAGCTGTTTATCGAGGGCGACCGGGGCCTGCGCGGCTTCCGGCCCACCGAGCTGTTGCAGGGCACCAGCCGCTACGTGGTCAACTACGAAACCAACGTGTTTACGCCGGTGTCGCTGCTGGGCTTCCGCCTGGCCGGCATTGCCTTCGTGGACGCGGCCTGGATTACGGACTCGCCCCGGCAGTCGCAGCTGATGCGCGAGACGCCCTACACCGGGTTCGGGCTGGGGCTGCGCTTCCGCAACGAGTACATTGCCATTCCCACCATTCAGCTTTTGCTGGGCTACTACCCGCGCGGGCAGCTTACCAACAACGGCCTGCGCATCTTCCAGAGCAACAGCCTCTACTACGGCTTCAGCGACTTCAGCTTCGGCCAGCCGGGGGTAAGCCAGTTTCAGTAGACTTGCATGTGGGTCCGCCCACGATAAAACAACCCAACCAGCTCCCGCGTCGTACCTTCGCCGCTCCACCACTTCTGCTCTGCTCATGCTGGCTTTAGGCGACTTTAACGAACTGGAAGTAGCCCGCGCGGTTGACTTCGGCCTCTACCTGACTTCCGACGACGGCGACCTGCTGATTCCCCGCAAGTACGTGCCCGAGGGCACCGAAATCGGCGACGTGCTGCGCGTGTTCGTGTACCGCGACTCGGAGGACCGCCTGATTGCCACCACGCTCGAGCCCCTGGCCCGGGTAAACCAGTTTGCCGCTCTCACCGTCCGCGACGTGTCGGACAACGGGGCTTTCCTCGACTGGGGCCTGGAAAAGGACCTGTTTCTGCCCTACCGCAACCAGCGCGAAAACCTGCGCCCCGGGCAGCGGGTGACGGTGTACGTGTACCTCGACGAAACCTCGGACCGCCTCGTGGCCACCGCCCGCTGGGACCGGTACTTGAGCCAGGAGCCGTTTCCCGGTCAGGCCGGCGACGCAGTGCAGCTGTTTGTGGCCCAGGAAACCGACCTGGGCTTTACGGTCATCGTGAACGGCACCCACCCCGGGCTGCTGTATCACAACGAGATCTTCAAGCCCCTGCGCCTCGGCGACACGCCCACCGGCTACATCCGGCAGGTGCGTCCCGACGGCAAGCTCGACGTGAGTTTGCAGAAAACCGGCTACGACGAAGCCGTGGACGCGGCCGAAACGCTGCTCACGGCGTTGCGCGCGGCCGGCGGCACCCTGCCCTTATCCGACAAAAGTGAGCCCGACGACATCTACCGCCGCCTGGGAATGAGCAAGAAGGTGTTCAAGAAAGCCCTGGGCAGCCTGTATAAGCGCGGGCTGGTGCAACTGTTGCCCGACGCGACCCATCTGGTAGGGCAGGAATAGCCCCGTCGGCCCAGCGGCAGCAGCTGCGAATCGGCAACCGGGTTTATTCCCTTGCCGCATTCCTACGTATGGAAGAGGCGGCCCCGGTGCCTTTCTATACCTGCTGACCTGCTCTGCTGCCCCATGAAACTACAGAAAACTGCCCTCATTGCCGGCGCCAGCGGGCTGGTCGGCTCCCAGCTTTTGCCGTTGCTACTGGCCTCGGACCGCTACGCCAAAGTTATTGCCGTGGGGCGGCGGCCCCTGCCGGTGGTCCACCCCAAGCTTGAGCAGCGGGTGCTGGACCTGGACCGGCTCGAAGACCACCGCCTGTCACTGATTGCCGACGACGTGTACTGCTGCCTGGGCACCACCATCCGGCAGGCCGGCTCGAAGGAGGCGTTTTACAAGGTTGACTTCCTGTACGTGGTGAAGCTGGCGGCCCTGACGGCGGCCAACTTCGCGGCCCAGCTGCTGGTGGTGTCGGCCATGGGGGCCGATGCCCACTCCATGTTCTACTACAACCGGGTGAAGGGCGAGATGGAGGACGCGGTGCGCAAGACCCCGTTCCGGGCCATTCACATCTTCCGGCCCTCCCTGCTGCTGGGCGAGCGGACCGAGAAGCGCCTGGGCGAGCGGCTGGGGGCGGTGGTACTGGGCGTGGTAGCCCCGCTGCTGGTTGGCCCCCTGCGCCGCTACCGGGCCGTGCCCGCGCTGGCGGTGGCCAAAGCCATGCTCCGGGCCGCCGAGGACGACGGGGGCGGCATCCTGGTGCACCTGTCCGACGAAATAGCGGCCGAAGCGGAGGCCCCACCCCTGCTGCTGGCTAACAACCCGGTGGTGCCCGGCGTATAGTGGCGTATCTTTGCGGCCAGAATCACCTTTTCTTTCTTTTGTCAATGACTTCTTCTTTCCGAATCCTGCTCGTGCTGCTCTTCCTGACCGGCACTTCAGCCGTAGCACAGCGCTCCAGCAAATCCAGCTCTAAATCCAGCGGAGGCGGGGGCAGCGCCTCGGGCTACAACACCGGCATCGGCCTGCGCGGCGGAGGGTACTCGTCGGGGCTTACCATCAAGCACTTTCTCAGCGGCAAGAACGGCGTGGCCTTCGAAGCCCTGGTGACCACGGAATACAAGGCCCGCGGCGCCCGGGTTACGCTGCTGGGCGAAAAGCACAAGTCTCTGGCGGGCATCAAAGGCCTGCAGTTCTACTACGGCGCGGGCTTCCACGCCGGCTCGTACCAGGGCCGGTATTACTTCGAGGATGAGCGGTTTTACTATAACGGGCGCAAAGGCGACGTCTACATCATCCGGCGGGACTACCGCTACGATGAGAACCGGTACATCGCCTTTGGGGCCGACCTGATTGGCGGCATCGAGTACAAGCTCGAAGACCTGCCCTTCGCGGTCAGCCTCGATTACAAACCCTTCTTCGAGGTATTCAACGGCTACACCGGCTTCTACAACGACGCGGCCGTGAGTTTGCGCTTCGTGTTCTAAGGCGTCGGCCGGGTTCTTTACCCCAGCGTTACCTACCGCTTACTTCCCTTTACCTGGCCCGGCCGGAGCGATGCTCCGGCCGGGCTTTTTTGTATCCGTACTGGCACGGATGCCGCTATCCCGGCCAGTACGCAGACCGGCCCGACGATAAATACGGGGTGGTGCGGATTGCCCCCGCTCCTTCTATAGTTCAATTTTACAATTCCTTATTCCAGTTAATCTACCCGCGTCCTATTGCCTGGATTGCTGGATTTGGCCGGCTGTTCCACCCTTTTCCAGGTCTGCTTATGCGCTTCACCCCTCTCCTGCCCACCTTCCTGCTACGCCCGGGAATCCTGGCTTTCCTGCTGCTCGTCCCGCTGGGCCTGCGCGCCCAGGACCCCGACTCAGGAGGACCAACTCCAACTCCCACCGCCGTGCCCATCGACGGGGGCGCCGGCCTGCTGCTGGCCGCCGGAGCCGCCTACGGCCTGCGCCGACTGCGTCGCCGCTAGTTCGCCGACCAGCCTTGTTTTCCCAACTGCCTTTAAAACTCTTCCTAAAACCTTTTCACCAACCCGTATGAAAAACGTTTCCTCTTTGTTCGCCGGTCTGCTCCTGGCCATCCTTTGCGTCGTATCGGCTCAGGCCCAGACTATCCGCCGCGTCAACAACAACGGCATCACCGGCGTCGACGTGGCCGGCACCAATATCTACAGCACCCTGCAGCTGGCCCACAACGCCGCTTCCAACGGCGACATCATCCAGGTGGAGCCGTCCACTACTTCATATGGAAATCTCAGCTGCAGCAAGTCGCTTACTATCGTGGGGCCGGGCTACTTCCTGAGCCAGAACCAGCCTCCCGCCCTGCAGGCCAGCGTAGTACCAGCCTCCGCCAGCCAGATCTTCTTCAATACCGGTAGCACGGGCAGCACGATTACGGGCATGACCGTTACCTACATCTACCTGAGCACGAGCAACATCAATGTTCTGCGCAACGACGTCAACTACATCTACTTCGGGTATCAGAACGCCTCCAACAACATCGTGGTGCGGCAGAATTACGTGTACCAGCTGGCGTACAACAACTACGTCAACAACAACGTCCTCATCACCAACAACATCATTACCTACAACGCCAGCCTGAACACGGGCAATATAACCGGGGAGTTCAGCAACAACTCCCTGGTCGGCAACGGCGGTGCCTCGTTCGACAACTTCACCGTCCGCAACAACTATTTCGCCAGCGCCCTGACCACGACGGCCAACACCACCTGGAACTACAACCTGCTGGCCCAGGCTTCGCTGCCCACCCTGGGCAGCCAGAGCAACAACACCGCCAACGTAACGGCCGCCAGCGTGTTCGTGCAGACGTCCGGCTCCAACCAGTACGACGGCTGGTACCAGCTGAAGGCCGGCACCAACCCGGCCCGCAGCACCGGCCAGGGCGGCGTCGACATCGGCGCGACAGGCTCGGCCACGGGCTACGCCTACCGCCTGGCTGGCATTCCGGCCGTGCCCACCATCTACCAGCTCAACCAAAGCGTGTCGGGCAACTCCCTGAACGTGACCATCGGCACCCGCTCCAATAACTAGGGCGTCCTCGTTCTACCGACTCCTTTATGAAAAGGCTTCAATTTTTCGGACCCGGCCGTCAGGCGCGCGGACCGGCCGGCTGGTGGTGGCTGATGGCCCTGCTGCTGACCGCAACCGGCCTGACGCACGGGCAAACCCTGCCCGTCACGAGCGGGCTGCAACTGCACCTGAAGGCGGATGCCGGCGTAACCAGCAGCGGCGACGTTGTCAGCACCTGGGCTGATCAGAGCGGCAACGGTTACAACGTTTCGCAGGCCACGGCCAGCCGCCGGCCCCAGCTGGTGGCGAACAGCACCATCAACGGCCGCCCGGCCCTGCGCTTCAACACCGTGGCCGACGGCGGCACCGATTACCTCAACAACGTAGCCGCCAGCCTGATGGTCAGCGGCAGCCCGAACACCGTGTTTGTGGTAGCCCGGGCCACGGCCACCTCGAATGGGGGCGTGCCCTTCACGAACCGGCGCACGACCCGGCTGATGTCGTACCAGCTCGGTTTCGGCAGCGGCGCGTTCTACGTGTATTCGGATGGGGTAAACGCTAACAACAACGCCTCTACCGCCGACCTGCGCACCACGATCCGCAACCCGTTCATCGGCACCTTCCGCTCCGGAGGTCCGGCCAGCATTCTGAACGTGACGGTAAACGGGGCCGCCCAGGCAGTAAACCAGCCGTCGGGCATGAGCACGGAAAGCGGGGCGGCGGGCTTCACCGTCGGCACCCGCGAAGACCTGATTACGACCTCTCCCTGGACGGGCGACTACGCCGAGCTGATCGTCTACAACCGGGCCCTGAACAGCTCCGAGCAGACGCAGGTGGAAACCTACCTGAGCAACAAGTACGGCGTGGCGACAGTGGCAAATCCGAGCCCCGTCTCGGACCCGCCCGCCATCACCGGCTTCACCCCCGCCAGCGGTACGGCCGGCACCTCGGTTATCATCAGCGGCACGAATCTGCATAGCCCTTCGGGCGTCACGTTTAACGGAACGGCTGCCACCTTCACCAGTGGCGGCAGCACCCAGCTGACGGCCGTAGTTCCCGCCGGAGCCACCACCGGCCCCATCGTCGTGACTACGGCGGCGGGCTCGGCATCGACGAGCAGCCTGGCTACTTCCAGCTTTACGGTGACGGCCGCCCCGGCCATCAGCGGCTTTACGCCGACCAGCGCCGGCGCGGGAACCCCGGTTTCCATCACCGGCACCGACCTGACGGGCGTCACGGGAGTTGCTTTCGGGGGCATTGACGCGGCCTCGTTTACCATCACCTCCGGCACCGGCATCACGGCCACTCCGGCCGCGCAGGGGGGCTCGGGCCCGATTACGCTGAAATATGGCACGACTCAGTCGGTGAGCAGCGCCGGCAGCTTCCAGTTTCTGCTGCCCACCATCACCCGGGTGGAATACTTCCTTGATGCCGACCCGGGCTTCGGCTCGGCTACGGCCCTGCCGGTAGCTACGCCCGCCGCCGATTTGAGCCTTGCGGCCAGCATCGACCTGAGCAGCCTGAGTCCGGGCTTTCACCAGCTGGGCATCCGCAGCCGGGATGCCGGCAACCAGTGGAGCCAGACTGCTACGCGCACGTTTTACTACGAGCCCAGCGCGACGCTGCCGGCCGGCAACGTAACCCGCATTGAGTATTTCCTCGACGCTGACCCCGGCTTTGGCAACGCCATTAACGTGCCCTTCACTGCCGCCACCGATGTAAGCGGCCTGGCCGTGACCATCGACCTGACGGGCGTAACGCCCGGCTTCCACCAACTGGGCGTCCGCAGCCGCGACGCGGCCGGCAAGTGGAGCTTGACCTCGGCGCGTACCTTTTACTACGAGCCCAGCGCCACGCTAGCCGCGGGCAACATCAGCAAGGTTGAGTACTTCCTTGACGCAGACCCGGGCTTCGGCAACGCTACCGACGTACCGGCCGCCGCCGCTACCGATGTCAGCGGGCTGGCTTTTGCCGTAAACCTGAGCAGCCTGAGTCCAGGCTTTCACCAGCTGGGCGTCCGCAGCCGGGACGCCGCCGGAAAGTGGAGTCTGACCTCCACGCGCACGTTCTACTACGAACCCAGCGCGACGCTGGCCGCCGGCAACGTAACCCGGGTAGAATATTTCCTGGATAATGACCCGGGCTTTGGCAACGCCATTAACGTGCCCTTCACGGCGGCTACCGATGTGAGCGGGCTGGCCGTGACCGTTGACCTTACCAGCATAGCCACCGGGTTTCATAACCTGCAGGTCCGTAGCCGCGATGCGGCCGGCAAGTGGAGCCTGACCTCAGTGCGCAGCTTCTACTACGAACCGGTGCTGGCCTCCGCCCCCAACATTACCCGCATTGAATACTTCTTCGACAACGACCCCGGCTTCGGCAGCGGCACCAGCGTAGCACTGACGGCAGCTCCGGATATCACCGGGTTCACGTTCGTGGCCGATGCCACTGCCCTGCCCGATGGCGCCCACAGCCTGTTCGTCCGCTCCCGCGACGCCAACAACAAGTGGAGCCTGGTGTCGAAGCGTGACTTCGTGAAAAACGGCTGCGCCTCGTCCAACAACCTGGCGGCTGACCTTCCGGCCGCCAGCTACGCCCAGTCGGGCGCGTACGCAGGCTCGGCGCAGAACGCCTTCAACGGCAGCGGATGGAACGCGGGTGGTTACTCGGGCACCATTCAGGCCGACCTGGGCACTGCCCAGCAGCTGACGGAACTCCGGTTTACGCCCACGCCTTCCCCGGCAACGGGCGGTTCGGTCCAGATTCAGACCTCGGCCAACCTATCGACCTGGACTACGGTGGAAACCTACAATGGCCCGTTCACCAGCGGGGTACCGGTGGTTCGCTCGTACAGTAGCGCTCCGCTCACCAACGTGCGTAGCATCCGCCTGGTCTTCAGCTGGGGCAGTTCCTGGGTTTCGGTCAGCAACGTGGGTGCCTACAACTTCAACTGCGCGGGTCCGAGCATCATCAGCTTTACGCCGACCAGTGGCCCCGGCGGCACGTCGGTCGACATCACCGGCACCAACCTGACCGGCGCCACGGCCCTGACCTTTAATGGGGTAGCGGCCCAGAGCTTCGTGGTGAATTCGGCTACCAGCATCACGGCCGTGGCCCCGAACGGAGGCAGCACCGGCCAGATCTGCGTGACCACACCCAGCGGTACGGCCTGCTCGAGCACCAACTACACCTACCCGCCCACCATTGCCACGGGTACGGTATCCCCCACGACGTTCTGCAGCACCACCACTATTTCGGTGCCGTTCACGACGAATACCGGGGCCTACAATGCCGGCAACCAGTTCAAGTTCCAGCTCTCGGATGCCAGCGGCAACTTCACGGCCGGCTCCCGCCTGTACGGCGCTTCGGTAAGCATCAATGCCACGGGCGGCACCGTGTCCGACTCCCTGGCTTTCCGCACGCCGGCCGGCTCCGGCTACCGGGTGCGGGTGGTGAGCACCAATCCTGTGATTGTGGGTACGCCCAACGCGGTGGACCTGACGGTGCGGGCACTGCCGGTGGCTACGGCCAGCAGCAACTCCCCGGTGGTGTACAACGGCACGATTCAGCTCTCGGCCGGTCCGGCCGGGCAAAGCGCCTATCAGTGGTACGCGCGCTATACCGGCGGGGGCTCGGCCTTTGTCGGCTCGGGCGCTTCGCTGAACCTGACCAACGCCCAGCCTTCGCAGAGCGGCAAGTACTTCGTGTACGTGACCAACAGCGGCGGCTGCCAGGACTCGGCTTCGGTGAACGTGCTGGTGCAGCCCAACGCGGTGCCGGTCCTGACCATGAGTCAGTTCGGCTACAACGGCTGCGCAGGCGCTTCGCTTAACGTAGGTTTCTCGGTAAGCGGCAACAACTTCCTGGCCGGCAACACTATCACGGCCCAGCTCTCGGATGCCAGCGGCTCGTTTACCGCCCCGGCGACCATCGGCTCGGTTGCCTTTACCGGCCAGGGCAGCGGCGCCGTGCCGATTACGATTCCGACCGGCACGCCTACGGGCACGGGCTACCGCATCCGGCTGGTAGGCTCCAACCCCGGCGTGACCAGCCAGACCGACAACGGCTCGAACCTGAGTCTGACAACCCAGCCCACTGCTGCGCCGAGCTCCAACTCGCCGGTGGCCTACGGCAGCTCGATTCAACTGTTGGCCCAGGCCGTGGCCGGGGCTTCCTACTTCTGGATTGGCCCGAACTTCAGCTCCACGCAGCAGAACCCGGTTATTCCTAACGCCACGCAGGCCAATGCCGGCACCTACACGCTGTTCGTGACGGTAAACGGCTGCCAGAGCCCGGGCATGACAACCCAGGTAACGGTAAATCCCTCGGCCCAGCCTATCCTGACGATGGCGCAGTTCAACGGCACGCTCTGCCCCGGTACGTCGCTGAACGTGGGCTTCTCGGTAGCCGGCAACACCTTCGGCGCGGGCAACATCATCACGGCCCAGCTCTCGGATGCCGCCGGCTCTTTTGCTGCGCCCACCACCATCGGCTCGGTCGCCTTTACCGGCCAGGGCAACGGCTCGGTAACGGTGACCCTGCCCCAGAACCAGACGGCCGGCACGGGCTACCGCATCCGCCTGACCGGCTCGAACCCGGCGGTGGTCAGCCAGACCGACAACGGCTCGAACCTGACGATTCCGGTGACGCTGGTGGCCACGGCCACGGGCAACTCCCCGGTTCCTTTCGGCGGCACGATTCAGCTGAGTGCCGGTCCGGCCGGGGCCTCGTCGTACCAGTGGTATGTAAACTACACCGCCGGCGGCTCGGCCTTTGTAGGCAACGGCGCTTCGCTGAACCTGACCAACGCCCAGCCTTCGCAGAGCGGCCGGTACTTCGTGATGGTAAACAACGGGGGCTGTCAGGACTCGGCTTCGGTGCGCATCCTGGTACAGCCCGCACCCACCACGACGGTAGCCCTGACCACTTTCGGCGGGGACTTCTGCGCGGGTTCGTCGCGGAGCATCAGCTACGCCATCCAGGGCGCTGACCTGAACGCAGGCAACCTGCTGTCGGCCCAGCTGTCGGATGCCAGCGGCTCATTTGCCGCTCCCACCACCATCGGCTCCATCAGCCGGTCAACGGCCGGCTCCGGCTCGTTCACCATTACCTGGCCTACCTCCCTGCCCGCCCAGGGCCTGGGGTACCGGGTGCGACTGGTGAGCAGCTCGCCGGTGTACCTGAGCAACGACAACGGCAGCAACCTCACGCTTACCAACGTCGCCAACGCCCAGGTGAGCAGCAACTCCCCGGTGACGGCGGGCAGCTCCATTCAGCTGTCGGCCACGGCTATCAGCGGAGCGGCGTACAGTTGGACGGGCCCGAACGGCTTCAATAGCAGCCAGGCCAGCCCCACGCTGGCCAACGCCAGTGCCGCCAACCAGGGCACCTACTTCCTGACCATTTCGCGGGACGGCTGCTCGACAAACTACTCGACTTTCGTGACCATGAACACCCCGGTGGTGGCCTCGATTTCGACGGGCTCCATTGCCGGTGGCTACTGCCCCGGCGCCCCGGTGAACGTGGGCTTCACGGCCTCCGGCATGAGTGCCGGCAACGTGTTCACGGCCCAGCTGTCGGATGCCAGCGGCTCGTTTGCTTCTCCGGCGGTGCTGGGTACGCTGACCGGGACCGGCTCGAACGTTATTGCCGGTACGATTCCGGCCAACACGCCTTCCGGCACCGGCTACCGGATCCGGGTGGTGGGCTCCGCTCCTGCCACCCTCGGCTCCGACAACGGCTCGAACCTGGCCATTACGGCGGCGGGCTCCTTTACCTGGACCGGCGGCTTCAGCACCGACTGGTTTGACGGGCGCAACTGGAGCTGCGGCACGGTGCCCACCGCTACCAGCAACGTCACCATCGGGGCGGGTGCGAGCTTCTACCCGGTTGTAGTGGGCAACGGGGCCGTGGTGAACAACATCACCGTGGTCAGCGGCGCCCAGTTCGTGGTGAACTCCTCGTTCACGATTTACGGCAACGTCACCAACTTCGGTACCTGGAACCCCGGCGGCAGCTACGTCTTCGCCGGCTCGGGCACCCAGGTTATCGGGGGCAGCACGGCGGTGTACTTCGGCAGCGTGACGGTGAACTCCACGCTCAGCCTGAGCAACAACATCTTCGTGAGCGGCAACTGGCTGAACAACGGCTCCTTCCTGGGTAGCACCTACGCCGTCACCTGGAACGGCACCGGGGTGCAGACCATCGGCGGCACGCAGAGCACCTCATTCTACCACTTCATCAACCAGAACCTGACGGGCCTGACGCTGAACCGCCTGATCTACGTGGGCGGCAACTGGACCAACAACGGCGTGTTCCTGGCCGGTGGCTACGGCACGATCTTCAACGGCGCCGGCGTGCAGGTGATTGGCGGCTCCGTGGTCACGAACTTCTATGACCTGACCATCACCAACACGGTGGGCGTGACGCTGAACACCGGCATCGGGCTGGGTGGCACCTTTACCAACAACGGGGTGCTGACGACCGGCGTGCACTCGGTGACCTTCAACGGCAGCGTGGCCCAGACCATCGGGGGCTCGACCCAGACCATTTTCCACGACGTGATTATCAACAACACCGTCGGCGTTTCGCTGGTGTCGGATATCTACGTGCGGGGCAACTGGATCAACAACGGGCAGTTCGTGGCCTCATCCAACCGCGTGATTTTCGACGGCACCGTCGCCCAGATTATCGGCGGCACGCAGGTCACCTACTTCCACGCCCTGACCCTGAACAACCCGGTGTCGGTGACGCTGAACTACAACATCTACGTGCTGGGCAACTTCGTCAACAGCGGGGTGTTCTACGGCTACACGCAGGTGGGCGGGGTGTACACGGGCTACTACGTGCGCTTCGGCGGCTCGGCAGCCCAGGTTATCAGCGCCAACCAGACCACGTACTTCTGGCACTTCTACGCCGACAACGCCGCGGGCATCAGCCTGGCGACGAACATCCACGTGGCCGGCAACTACTACCTGTACCAGGGCTCGTTCAACCCCGGCACCTTTACGGTGTACTTCAACGGCACGAGCGGCGTGGTGCAGACGGTAGGCGGCTACACCGACCTGAGCTTCTACGGCTGGAACATCGGGAGCGGGGCCCAGGTGCGGCTGCTGCGCAGCATGACGATGCTGGGCTCGTTCTTCAACGACGGCACCTTCTACGGCTACAACCTGGTGGGCGGCGTGTACACGGGCTACACCGTCCTGTTCGGCGGCTCGTCGGCCCAGGTGCTCAACGGTGGGGGCACGTACCACTTCTGGAACGTGACCTGGAATAACCTGGCGAGCATCACGCTGAGCCAGTCTATCAATGTACTGGGCAACTGGCTCAACAACGGCGGCTTCGCGGCGGGCACCCACACGGTATTCTTCACCGGCAACGTGGCCCAGTTCATTGGCGGCGCTATCGTGACGAGCTTCTACCACCTGACCATCAACAACTCGGTGAGCGTGACGCTGAACCAGCAGATCAACCTGCTCGGCAACCTGGCCGGCACGGGCATCTTCCTGGCGAATGGGCAGCTGGTGTACTTCAACGGCACCGGTTTGCAGACCATCCTGGTTCATGCTGATTCGCGGTTCCACCACGTGCACTTCAACAACGCCACGTCGGTCACGCTGCTGTCGGACATCTACCTGCTCGGCAACTGGCTCAACGACGGGGGCTTTGTGGCCGGCGGCTACCGGGTGTTCTTCGGGGGCTCGGTGGTGCAGACCATCGGCGGTGGGGTGCTCACAGCCTTCCACCACCTGACCATCGTGAACAACGCCTCGGTGCAGCTTAGCCGGGCCATTACGGTGCTGGGCGACTGGACCACCAACGGCACCTTCGCGGCCAACTCCTTTGTGGTCACGTTTGCCGGCACGGTCAACCAGCTCATCAGCGGCTCGGTTATCGTACCGTTCTACAGCCTTGTTATCAACAACACGGTGGGCGTTACGCTCGGGCAGGATATCCGCCTGATCGGGGGCAACTGGGTGAACAACGGCCGCTTCATCCCGGCCACGTACCGCGTCATCTTCGACGGCACAGTGGCGCAGGTAATCGGCGGCTCGGCTACGACTACCTTCCACGGTCTGACCGTGCTCAACACCACCGGCGTGAGCCTGAGCGGTCCGATCTTCGTGACCGGCAACCTGGTTAACGACGGCGTGTTCACGATTGGCACCCACCTGGTAACCTTCAACGGGACGGTGCTGCAGACCATCGGCGGTACGCAGGTCACCATTTTCAACGGCATCACCTGCGACAACGCGGTGGGCGTGGCTTTGGGCCAGAACATCCGGGTGCGCGGCGACTTCCGCAACCTGGCCCTGTTCACGGCCGGCGGCTACATCGTGTACTTCGACGGGTTGGTGGCCCAGGGCATCTACTGCCCCTCCGGCACACTGACTTTGCACGACGTGACCTTCGCCAATCTGACCGGCGTGACCCTGTTTGACCCGATCTTCGTGACCGGCCACTGGCTGAATAACGGCGGCTTCGTCCACGGCGGGCAGCGGGTGAGCTTCAAGGGCAGCGTCACCCAGCTGATCGGCGGCTCGGTAACCTCGGTGTTCCACCACCTGAGCATCCTGACCGGCGCCACGGTGCAGCTCAACCGCACCATCACGCTGGTCGGCAACTGGATCAACGACGGCACCTTCCTGCACAACAGCCTGCTGGTGACCTTCAATGGCTCGATGCTGCAGACCATCGGCGGCGCCGTGCTCACGGCCTTCTACGACCTGACGGTGAACAACGCGGTGAACGTAAGCCTGGCCCAGAACATCGACGTGGTTCACCACTTCGTAAACCAGGGCGGGTACTGCGGCTGCGGCTTCCGCACCCGCTTCAACGGCACTACGGCGCAGACCATCACCTGCACCTCGGGCCGCACGAGCTTCCACGACCTGACCTTCGACAACGCGGCCGGCGTCACGCTGCTCGACAACATCGGGGTGACGGGCCTGTGGGTAAACAACAGCGGCTTTGTCGCCAACGGCCACCTGGTGGTCTTTAACGGCACCGCCCTGCAAACCATCGGCGGCACCGTGGCTACGGCCTTCCACCACTGGACCATCGAGAACAACAGCCCGGCGGGCGTGACGCTGCTGCGCGACGTGAGTTTGACCGGCAACTGGATCAACAACGGCCGCTACTGCGGCTGCGGGTTCCGGACGCTGTTCAACGGCACGGCGCCCCAGTCCCTGACCTGCACCACGGGCCAGAGCAACTTCCACCACCTGACCCTGGCCAACACCAGCCTGGGCGGCGTTACCCTCACCGGTAACATCAACGTGAGCGGCAACTGGCTGGTGCAGGGAGTCTGGAACCCGCAGTCGAACGTCGTGTTCTTCAACGGCACCGCCGCCCAGAACATTGGCGTTGGCGGCACGGTTACCCAGGCCATCTTCCACGGCATCACGATTTCCAATACCTCCCTGGCCGGCGTCACGCTGAACGCGCCGCTGGTGGTGCGGGGCAACTGGATGAACGACGGCGTGTTCTTCGGCGGCAGCCACACGGTCTTCGCGGCCGGCACTACGGCCCAGACGTTCGGCGGCAGCAGTGCCACCCGGTTCTGGAACTGGACGATCCAGAATCCGGCCGGCGTGAGCTGCACCGGCACCGGCGGTACGGCTACCGTGCCCGCCCTGGGCATCCAGCGTATGCTGACCATGGCCACCGGCTCGGGCAACCTGAGCTGCGGCGGCAACCTGACCCTGCTTTCCGACGCTACCGGCACGGCCATGGTGGTAAACGAGCCCGGTGGGGGCATCTGCACCGGCACTGCCACCATGCAGCGCTTCATCACCGGCCTGACCAACCCCGGCTACCGGCACTACGCCTCGCCGATGCAGCTGAACTCGGCCACGGTGAACGAGTTTGCCGACGACCTGCCGGTGTTTGAGCTGAACCCCGCTTACAACACCCAGGGCGCTACGGTGACGCCCTTCCCCACTCTGTTTCAGTACGACGAGACCCGCCTGAACTCGACGGCCAATAACCGCTTCGACCAGGGCTGGATGGTGCCTACCGCTACCGACAACCTATTGCCCGGCCGGGGCTACTCGGCCCAGACGGACCCGGGCACGACGGTTGACATCAGCGGGGTGCTGCAGAACGGCAGTGTAGGCTTTAGCCTCGGCCGCGGTGGCTTCAGCGGCTCGGGCTGGCACCTGGTGGGCAACCCCTACCCCGCTCCCATCGACTGGGACGTGGTACGCTCCACCAGCGGCATGCTCAACGGCGTGGCCGATGCCACCTACGTGTTTGCGCCCTCAGGCCGCTACACCGGCACCTACCGCTCGTACGTGAACGGCTTCGGCACTAACGGTGCTACTAAGGACATTGCCTCCATGCAGGGCTTCTTCGTGCGGGCTACCGCGGCCTCGGCTTCCATCGCCATGACCAACGCCGTGCGGGCCACAAGCTACGTGTCGCCGGTATTCAGCCGCGGCACGGCCGGCAACCCGGCCGCTCAGCCCAAGCCCTCGGCCCGCCTGAACGTGCGCAGCGCCGCGGGCCTGACCGATGAGGCCGTCATCTACTTCGAGCAGGGCGCTGACCTTGGCTTCAGCCCGAAGCACGACGCCTACAAGGTGCAGCTCAACGGCAACGGTGTACCCACGCTGTGGAGCGTAGCCGGCACCGGCAGCATGTCCATCAACGGTCTGCCCGACCTGGCCACGGCCCCCAGCATCCCGCTGGGCGTGCGCGTCAGCCAGACCGGCACCTACACCCTGAATGCCGCCGCGCTGCTCAACCTGCCGGCCGGTACCCAGATGTGGCTCGAAGACCGCGTGCTGAACCGCCGCCAGAACCTGGCTGCCGACTCCAGCTACACCTTCCAGATGGACGCTGCCTACACCGGCTCACGCTTCTTCCTCTGGTTCCAGGCCGGCCGCGTCACGGCCACGACCAACGGCGCCCTCGATGCCCGCACCGCCCTCTATCCCAACCCTACGACCGGTGTGGCAACGCTGGAGCTGAGCGGTCTGCGCGAGCAGGGCAGCGTGCGGGTAGAAGTGCTGAACCTGCTGGGTCAGATGGTGCAGAACCATACTATAAAGCCCCGCCAGGGCATCGTGGAGCATAAGCTGGATCTAAGCCAGCTGCCGACCGGCGTATATACGGTGCGCATCCACACGGCCGAAGGGCTGGTGGTCAAGCGCCTCGTGCGGCAATAGTCAGCCTACGTTTTTCATCACGCACATTCAACCCGCCGGGCTTCCCGGCGGGTTGTTTTTTTGTAACGGCAGGTACAGTTTGGATGTAGTGCTCTTGCTTTCTGCATATGGCCGCTCCGGGCGGTCAGCCCGTATGCAGGGCCGGGCCGGAGTTACTTCCCACGGCCCCTCCCCGGCTATGTTCGATCCTCCCCTCGCTGCCCTCGAAGTCCTGCTCACCACCAATGCCCCACCGGCCGACCGGCTGCAGCAGGCCCTCGAGCTGGTCGGTCCGTACCTGCGCGCCGACCGCTGCTTTCTGTACGTGCGCAACCCAGACCTGGGCCGGGGCCGGATTGCCTTCGTGTGGCGCCTGGATGAGGCAGTGCCCGACCCGCGCCACGACTGGCAGGACGACACCGGTGAGCTGCCGACCATTGACCCCTTGTTTCGGGCCGCCCTGGCCGCCAAGCCGTCCGTGTTCGTGGACGACGTAACCGAGGCGGGGCCGGAAGTGCTGAACCAGGACTTTGAGCGCACCACCTTTGGCCACCGGGCCCTGGTGCACGCCCACATCACCGAGCACGACCGGCTGTGGGGCATTTTGCAGCCCTGCGTTTTTGGCCACCCTCACCATTGGACGTCCGCGGAACGCGACTTCCTGAACGCCGTCGTACCGCTGTTTCTACCCGTGGTGCAAGCGTATATGCACGAGGTTGGGTCTGGTTAGCTAGTTTATTAAAGCGACCTTGGTGATTGGGAGTTTCACCGGCGTAGCTATCAACGATTCGGGCCACTTTAAGCTGCCAACTCCTCCGTGGGGCAGCACCAACAGGCGACGACCTGCCGGCAAGAGCGGGGCATTCACGTAAGCTTTACCTTCAGTCCTCACCGCGACCTCACGCCAATGCCGAATACTTATTCTGCTTTCTTCTGGTCGGTCTTTGCCAGGCTAGTATTGGCTATAGGGCCCCTGCTTGTGCTGACTACGTGCGCCGCCCCTTTGCAGCTTGCATCGGCAACATCACCTACCCGCTCAGTAACTCGCCCCATCGCTGATCAGGCAGCCATTGCGCGGGCGCAGGTGTACACCAACTGGTTTTTTGCCGGGAAGTCTGATAGCTTATGGGCGGCACTTAGTCCCCGCGGTCGCCGGCGCTTCCCGACCCCAGGCAGCTGGGCTGCCTTACGCGCCCAGGTGCTGCCTGTGCTGCCCGGGTTCGAGCGGGTGCTCAGCGACAGTGT
Organism: Hymenobacter translucens; assembly: GCF_020685205.1. Lineage (GTDB taxonomy): Bacteria > Bacteroidota > Bacteroidia > Cytophagales > Hymenobacteraceae > Hymenobacter > Hymenobacter translucens. The sequence goes on along the minus strand of NZ_JAJERB010000006.1, from coordinate 274,300 downwards.
CTCGCGCAATGATACGCTGGTCTCGGTCTATCAGTATGGTATCGGTGCCCGCGATGGGGTCACGTACTACGTGAAGTGGGTCATGCGCCCGGGCAACTTTCAGATCAGCAGCTTTGCCGCGTCGGATGCGGGATGGGTAGCCCAGACCCCAGTCAGTGACTACCGCCCCCGGACCAAATTGAGCCTGCCTTTCCAGGGGGAGTGGATCGTATTCTGGGGCGGGCCCACCGTCGCGCAGAATTATCACGCCGCGTACGCGCACCAGCGCTTCGCCATGGACTTGATGCCTGCCTCTGACAGCCTCTTGATTTGGCGGGCGTCCCGCGGCGAGAAGGTTCAGCTTACTGATTTTGCCTGTTTCGGCTCTCCCGTGCTGGCCCCGGCGGCAGGCAAGGTCGTGGCCTGCCTGGACACGGTTCCGGATAACGCAGTGGGCAAATTTCATCCGACTGCTGAGTTTGGGAACTACGTGGTGATTCAGCACACGAGCGGTGAATATTCATTTCTCGGCCACCTGCGTCAGGGCAGCCTGCAAGTGAAAAGGGGCGACCGGGTCCAGGCCGGCATCAAAGTAGGAGAATGCGGCAACAGCGGCCGCACCACGGCCCCTCATTTACATTACGACCTGATAACCAGAAAGCAGTTAAACGCGGTACCCTAAGCTTACCGGCCGTGTTTTATCAGTACTACGCCGGCTCCAAGCTGATTGGGCGGGGGCAACCTGAGCGGTGGCAACGGCTACGGCCCTCTCCCCGGAAGGCTCGTAGCAAGTAGATGACGGCATCCGGGAAAGATGACAACACGGGCCGGCGTTGGCTCTTTAAGTTCTGGCAACCCTGCCCAGTCCATAGTGCTGTGGGTTCCTACCGCACTACAATCACGCGGCCGTAGGGGCAGTGTTAGTACGGGCGGGGTTCTACCGCGCGCCGGGGAGTTACCATAACCGGAGCCGGCCGCACCACCCGCACCGGGCAGCGGTAATGCACGGGTTGGGGCCGGTAGGTGGGCTCCATGCCGAGGGCGATGGGCACCGCGGCTACGCAGCCCAGCAGCACCTGGAAGGCCAGAAGAGTCAGCAGAAGCAGAAACGGGCGGTTTTTATGACGAAGGCAGGTGAGGCAGCACCACGCGCGGTGCGGGAGTTAGCTGCTGCCAACGGCTTGGTGTTTAAGCACCCCCGCTGCTGCTACAGGGCAATGCGGTACGTCATATCGGTGGCGCCCCCGAACAGGCCGTAGCCGGGCCGGATGTTGGACACCAGCGGGGCAGGTTCAGCCAGGGGGTTGCCCGAGCTGTCGTAATAGCGGCGCCGGGAAAGAAAGAAGTTATAGGTATCGGCCGTGATGCTGCTGATGCGCACTTCGATAAAGCCCGGGTCGGGGCAGCCGCCCGGGCACCGCTCGGGATAGAACATGACGTCGGAAAGCAAAGTCAGGCGCTGCCCGTTCACGCCGGCGTCCGAAAACGGGTATAGGCTATACTCCTGCTGGGTGCTCGACAACCCAAACTGCCCTACCCCGGCCACGCTGAGCTGGCTGTCGTAGTCCAGCTGCACTGATGACCACCCGCCGGGCTGGCCCTGACGGTCGAGCACCCGGGCGTAGGCCATGTAGTAGTCCGTCGTAGCAGCATTATCCTGTAGCACCACGGTCAGGCGGCCGCGCCGCTCGTCGGGGTTACCGCCGGGGCTGGTGCCGGTGCGAAGCACGAAGCTGCCGCTTTCCACCACTGCCGGCGCCGGCATCGTCAGCGTGCTTTCGGCCGGGGGCAGGCCGGGCACGGTGGCTCGCAGGGTATAGGTCTGCCCCGGCTGAGTCTGCAAGCCCATCGTGGGCGCGTAAAAGCCGGGCGGGCCCGGAAACTGCCCCCTCTGACCTACCGGCCGGAACCGCTCCACCACCGTGCCGGCCGCGTCGCGGATTTCCACGGTGGCATCGGTGCGGCCGGTCAGCGGAGCAGTTGAGAATACGCGCTGGCTATTGCTCACGTAAAGCCGGCGCTGGTCATAAAGCTCGTTGTAGGATGAGTCGGTGGTGTTGTTGGGCAGCGTATACTTCAGGGCCACGCTGGGCGTGTGCGGGGGCTCGGGCAGCGTCAGCGTGGTTTCGCAGGCGCTCAGGGCCAGCGTAGCCAGGGTAGTGGCGAGAGTCAGCGTGGGTTTCATAGCGGATGTCTGTTGATTGCTGATTGTTGATTGTTAGTGGTTGATTGTCGGGAAATGCCAGAACCAATCAACCATTAGCAATCAACAATTCACTTAAAACTTAAAGCTTTTGCTGAAGGAGGGAATGATGGGGAACAGGGACACCTGCTTGTACACGGCCTCCACCATGCCGCCCGACGGGGTGCTATAGCCCTGGTCGAGGTAGATGTAAAAGGGATTCTTGCGGCTGTAGGCGTTGTAGAGGCTGAAGCTGTTCACGATTTCGCCCCACTTCTTCTTTTTGGTGTGGCTCAGGTCCAGGTCCAGGCGGTGGTAGGCGCGCATGCGGTAGGAGTTGCGCGGACCGTAGTCCTCGAAGTCGTCGAAGGGTCCGAGCTGGTAGCGCCCCTGCGAGAGCGTGGTGGCGTTGCCGGTGCCGTACACCCAGGTGCCCGACAAGGTGAGCGTGGGGCTGAACTGGTGAATCACGACCAGGGATGCGTCGTGGCGCCGGTCATATTTGTAGGGGTACAGGCGCCCTTGGTTGAGCTCCGGAAACTTGCGGTTGCTCCAGGCCAGGGTGTAGCCGATCCAGCCCGTCGTCTTGCCCGACTTCTTCTGCAGGAATACCTCCCCGCCGTAGGCCCAGCCCTGCCCGCTCGTGACCTTCGACTCCCAGTCGCTGTCAGTGGTGCCCAGGAAGTCGGCGCCCTCCCGGAACTCGATCAGGTTGTTCATCGGCTTGTAGTAGGCCTCGAAGCTCAACTCGAAGTCCTCGTCGTGGAAGCGCAGGTCCTTGGCCGCGCCTACGGCAAACTGCTGGGCCGTCTGGGGCTTGATCTTCGCCGTGGCCGGCACCCACAGGTCGGTGGGCAGGCCGATGCCGCTGTTGGTGAGCAGGTGAATAAACTGGGAGGTGCGGGCGTAGGAAGCCTTCAGCGACACGTCCTCGGTCAGCATAAAGCGGGCCGACACCCGGGGCTCGGGCGAGTGGTACACCTTCTTATTCACCAGGAACGTGTTGTAGCGCACGCCCAGGTTCACCTTCAGCCGCTCGCTCACCCGGTAGTCGTCCTCCACGTACAGGCCGGCCTCGCTGGCCCGCACCCGGCTCCCGATATTCACCTCGTCGGTGGGCACGCCCAGGTCGCCCTTGGCCTGCACGGCGCCGGGCCGGAACTGGTGCAGAATGTACTGCCCTCCGAAGCGCACGTAGTGGTTGGGGTTGGGCACGAAGTCGTAGTCCTGCTTGATGCTCCAGTCCTGGATGTTGGACAGGTAAGCCAGGGAAAACTTGTCGGTTTTCAGGTCGGTGCCCTGGTAGTAGCGGTTTTCCGACTCTACTCCCACCAGAAACTGGTAGCGGGTGTAAGTGAGGTGGGTGTTCATGAACAGCCGGTCGTTCACCACGCGGTTCCAGCGCAGGGCGGCGGTGCGGTTGCCCCAGCCCAGGCCGCTGTCGAGCCGGTCGTACTCCTCCCCGCGCTTTTCCTCGGTGTCGGCGTAGAACTTGTCGTTGCCGGCGTAGCCGCTCAGGTAGAGCCGGTCCCGGGCCCCGACTTTCCAGTTCAGCTTGCCGTTGAGGTCGTAGAAGTAGTAGCCGGCACTCACGCCCTCGGTAGCCAGCTTGACCAGGGGCTGGGTGAGCACGTCGATGTAGGTGCGACGGGCCGAGAAGATAAAGGACGCGGTGTCTTTCTTGATCGGTCCTTCCAGGGTGATGCGGGAGGCAATGATACCCACGGCCCCTTCGCCGTGGAACTTCTCCATGTTGCCTTCCTTCATCGAGATGTCGAGCACCGACGACAAGCGGCCGCCGTACCGGGCCGGGAAGCCACCCTTGATCAGCTCCACGTTCTTGATGGCATCGGCATTGAACACCGAGAAGAAGCCGAACAGGTGGGCCGCGTTGTAGACCGGGGTGCCGTCGAGCAAAATCAGGTTCTGGTCGGGGGAGCCGCCGCGCACGTACAGGCCGCTGCTGCCCTCGCTCCCGCTCTGCACGCCCGGCAGCAGCTGCAGCACCTTCAGCACGTCGGTTTCGCCGAACAAAGCCGGCAGCAGCTTGATCTGACTTACCGGCACGTTGATGGTGCCCATGCGGGTGCTGCGCGAAATCTTCTCTTCCCGGCTGCCCACGACTTCCACCCCGCTCAGCTCCGCCGACAGGGGCTTCAGGCGCACGTCATACGTCAGGCTGCGGTCGGCTTTCAGGCCCAGGCGCTGCTTTTCGTAGCCCAGGTACGACACCAGCAGCTTCACCGAGTCGGCGGCGGGCAACGTCAGGGAGTAGAAGCCGTAGGTGTTGGTGGCGGTGCCCTGCCCGGTGGCGGGGTTTACCACGGCCACCCCAATCAGGCTTTCCCCGGTGGCGCCGTCGCGCACGTGTCCGCTGATGGTGAAGCGGCCGGGCTGCTGGGCCAGGGCAGCCGGGGCGGTCAGCAAACCCAGGCCCAGCAGAATCAGGCGAAAAGGTGAAGTCATACGGTATGTTGCTCGTGAATGCGGCAGGATGACGGCGTAGCGGAGGCGCTGGCTTGGGGAAGGCGGCCCCTACGCTCTGCGTAGAGGAGGCCGGAAGCGGCCGGCTGGTTGCCTGCCCCCACAAAAAAAGCCGGCCGCTTGGAAACGACCGGCTTTCGGAATTAGTAGCCCGGGTGGGCAGAACAGGCTATTTGCGCTTGTAGGCGGCGTTCAGGTGCTTTACCACGGCGTCGGTGATGTCGAGGTCCTTGCGGCCGTAAGCAATGGTGCCGCTGGGGGCGGCAATCAGGATCAGCTTGTAGCCGTTGTCCTTGCCGTACTTCTCAATCAGCTTGTTCACGCGCTCCAGCACCTGCTGGCTCATCTTGGCTTCTTCCTCGGCGGCCTGCTGGCGGAGGCGGTCCTGCTGCTGGGCAATCTGCCCCTGCTGGGCCTGGAGGCGCTGCTCGGTGGCGGCACGCTGCTCGGCGGTCAGGCCGTCGGCTTCTTTCTGGTACTTCTGCACGGCCGCCTGGAAGCCGGCCAGCATGTTCTGGTTCTGCTTTTCCCAGCCGCGGGCCTTGGCCTCGAAGCTCTTGCGGGCGTCCTGCATGCCCTTGTAGCCGTCGAGCAGCTTGCTCGACTCCACGTAGGCTACTTTTTCGACGTTGGCGCTAGGAGCCGGGGCCGGGGTCAGGGCAGCCGTATCGGCCGGTGGCAGCTCGTTGTCTTCAGTGTCTGTTGTGTCGGCATCCGACGAAACGACGGCCGTTGTGGAGGCTACTGACTTGGCGGGCGCGGCGGCGCGCTTGTCGGCGAAGTGCAGGTAAAACAGAACGGCAATGGCCACGACGAGTACCGCGTCGAGAATCAGGCGAAAGGTATTATTCATTGGGAAAGTGAAGGGAAGACGCAAAAACCGGCCGCCACGGCAAACCAGCCTTCAAAGAAACGCAAAAAAACCCGCAGGTGCCGGCGCTTTTTACTTGTTTCCCGCGGGCCACTCCTCTCCCAGCAGGGCGTACAGGTACTCGTCGCTCCACCGGCCCTTAAACCAGACGTGCTGCCGGAAGTGTCCCTCGCGCCGCATTCCCACGCTTTCCAGCAGCCGCACCGACCCGGTGTTCAAACAGTCGGTAATGGCCATTACGCGGTGCAGGCCCAGCTCCCCGAAGCAGAAGTTTAGCAGCGCCCGTACGGCCTCGCGGCCGTAGCCATGCCCCTGCCACGGCGCCGCCACCGTGAAGCCCACCTCCGCCAGCCGGGGGTTGTCGGCCGACAGGCAGAGCGCGCAGTCCCCGATCAGCTCGTCGGTTGCCAGCAGGGCAATGCCAATCTGCACCCAGGTGCCGGGCGGGGCGGGAATCGGGGCCTGGCTTTGCTCAAGGACAAACGCAGTGGCCTGCTCCGCCGAATACGGCTCCCAGCTCTGGTAGCGGGCCACCTCAGGGTCGGCACGGTACGCCAGGAACCGGGACTGGTCGGCAGGCCGGAAAGTGCGGAGCCGGACGCGGCCGGCGGACCACTCAAACGCGCTGTTCATCCGGCAGCCGGCGTTTCGGGGCGCACTTCGGGCACCCCGATGTGCAGCAGCGCGTCGCCCTGGTTTACCACCGGCATGTGGTTGAGCCCGATGACGTAGCCGGCCACCGGCGACTCGAGCCGCACTGCCATTTCGCCGTAGGGGTCGGCCACGCTGCCGTAGGTCTGCCCTTTCTCAAGGTACTGCCCGTTCTGCACGTGGCTGCGGAACAGGCCCGCAAACCGGGCCCGGAGCCAGGTGTGGCGCATGCACACGATGGTGGGCCGGGCCGCCGCCGGGGCCTCGGCCAACATGCCCAGATGCTTTAACACCCGAAACGTGCCCTCAAGGGCCCGCTCGATGCCGGCCTCTTCCAGCCGCAGCGACTCCCCGGTCTCGTACACGATAATGGACTTCTGCTGCTTCCAGGCCGCCTCGCGCAGGGAGCCGGGCCGCAGGGCCGAGTGCAGGGTGAACGGCGCGGCAAAAGCGGCAGCCAGGGCGTCGTTTTCAGGAATGCCGAGCTGGCAGCGCACCTGGGAATAGTTGCTGCGGGCGGCTCCGCCGGTGTGGAAATCGATGCCGTAGTCGACCAGGGGCATTACCTCCCGCATAAACCGGTGCGCTACGCGGCTGGCCAGGGAGCCGCGCGGGTGACCGGGAAAGCTGCGGTTTACGTCCTTGCCGTCGGGCACTTCCCGGGAGAAGTTCAGAAAGCCGTAGATGTTGAGGATGGGAATGGCAATAATGGTTCCGCACAAAGGCCGCAGCTGGTCGCGGCGGATCAGGCGCCGGATGGTTTCGATGCCGTTCACCTCGTCGCCGTGCATGCCCGCCATGAGCAGCACCGTGGGCCCCGGCTCGGTGGAGCGAAACACATGTACGGGCACGTCGATAACGGTCCCGGAGGGCAGCTTGGAAATTACCAGTCGGGTCAGCACCCGCTCGCCCGGCCGGATGGTCAGGCCGTTAATCAGCAGGTCGGCGGGCGGCGTGGCGTGGGGCATTCTTTGAGCTATAAGCCGCAAGCTACAAGCTGCAAGCTTTTGTAAACGTCGACCTCTGGTTCGCTGGGTTCAGGATGACAGAGCAAAAAAGCTTGGAGCTTGCGGCTTGTAGCTTGTAGCTAAAAAAACTACTCTGCCTGGTGGTCGGGCATCGGCGCCGGCGCTTTGGGCTTAACGTCCTTGACTTTCTTTTTGTCGATCAGCTGCTCGGTGTACTCGATGATTTTGCCGGCAATGTTGAGGCCGGTGGCTTTTTCGATGCCTTCCAGGCCGGGCGAGGAATTAACTTCCAGCACGAGCGGCCCCCGCTTGCTTTGCAGCATGTCGACGCCGGCAATGCTCAGCCCCAGCGACTTGGCCGCCAGCAGGGCGGCGGCTTTTTCGGCCCGGCTTAGCTTGACGAGGGTGCCGGTGCCGCCCCGGTGCAGGTTCGAGCGGAACTCGCCTTCCTTGCCCTGCCGCTTCATGGCGCCCACCACTTCGCCGTTTACCACGAAGGCGCGCAGGTCGGCGCCCTTGCTTTCGGCCACGAACTCCTGCACGATGATGCGGGCCTTGAGGTTATGAAACGCTTCAATCACCGACTGGGCCGCCTTTTCGGTTTCGGCCAAGACCACGCCCAGGCCCTGGGTGCCTTCGAGCAGCTTGATGATAACCGGGGCCCCGCCCACCTGCCGGATCATCTGGGGCACTTCGTCGGAGTAGTTGGTGAAGGCCGTTTTGGGCATGCCCACCCCGGCCCGGGCCAGCACCTGCATCGAGCGGAGCTTGTCGCGGGAGCGGATAATTGACTGGCTGTCGACGGCGGTGCGCACCTTCATCATCTCGAACTGCCGCACCACGGCCGTGCCGTAGAACGTGACGGACGCGCCGATGCGGGGAATCACAGCGTCAAACTTCTCAAGGGGCGCGCCTTTGTAGATGATGCCGGGGGCGCCTTTTTCAAGCACGAGGTTGCACTGCAGATGGTCGATGACCACGGCCTGGTGTCCGCGTGCTTCGGCGGCCTGCACCAGGCGGGTGGTCGAATACAGCTTCGGCTCGCGCGACAGAATCGCCAGTTTCATCGGAGGAAATCTAAAAAGGGGTGGATAAGGAAGCCGGAGCGGCCGAAAAATACGGAAAATGCCTCAGGAACGGGGCTGGCGGAGTAGCTCACTGCTTTTATAGGACACGTTGCGCCGCGCTACGTCCACGATCAGCCGGGCCCGGCGCAGCAGCAGCCGGCCAATCAGCACCGGGTATTTCATGTCGGAGCGGTCGGACAACGAGAATTCGGTGATGACGTCTTCGCCAAACAGCCGGATGGAGGTTTGAATGACGTAGCGCTCCTGCACGTCGCCGTTGGAGCTTTTGATGTCGCGTAATGAGAATTCGTCGAAGGTGAGAGGGGAACCGTGGACGTTGGGGTGGTCGAGGTCGAGTAGCCGCACGTGCAGCACTTCCCGCCCGTCGGGCCGGGTTTCTACGTGGATGTCGGAGCAGTGAATGGCCCCGGTGTAGGCCCCGGTATCGACTTTGGCCTCAATGCCCCAGATCTGGAACTCGGGAAAATCAACCAACTCGCGCCGGCCTACCGTGCGCTTCATTACCCGTGGCTTTTTCATGGTGCGGGCAAGATAGTCAGACGGATGTGCGAATGTGAAAAATGTGCTGATGCGCTGATTTTTGAGTTTAACGAGTGAGCCGTCTGGCACACCGAAATGAGTGGAGGCAGCCTGAGCGGGCTGAGGTCGGGAAGGACAAAGCCTGCCCGGCTGGTGATGCTCAAAACTCAATGCCGGCAGAAAGGTTACGCCAGGGTGAACCGGGCCGGATAAAGTATCCGGGGCCACGGCTCGTCTTTCCTGGCAGGCTCTCCTACTTTGCCGGCCCGCTGTGCCGGCTGCTTATTTCTTCCCTGCGTATGCGTAAACCCTGGAAACTCATTGCCCAGTTGCTCGCCACCCTGGCCGTCGTGCTGCTGCTGGCGGGCGTGGCCTTTGCCAACCTCAGCCCCGAACTGGGCGGTAAGCCCACGAAGGCCCAGCGCCGGGCCTACGCCCGCTCCGGGCACTACCAGGATGGTGAGTTTAAAAACCTCGTGCCCACCGAGGTGATGACCGGCGCCAGTACACTGTCGGTGGCGTGGGACTTCCTGTTCCGAAAAAAAGAAAACACGGCACCGGCAGCTCCGCTGCCCACCCAGCCCCTCGACCCGCTCAGCCTGCTGCGGAAACCGGCGGACCTGCTGCGGGTGACGTGGTTCGGGCACTCGGCCAGCCTGGTGGAAATTGCCGGTAAGAATATCCTGCTCGACCCGATGCTGAGCGTGAAGATGGGGCCGGTGGCCTGGGCCACGCCCAAGCGCTACAATTCCGAGCTGGCCATTACCGCCGGGCAGCTCCCGGCCATCGACGCGGTGCTTATCTCCCACGACCACTACGACCACCTCGACTATAAAACCATCCGCCAGCTCAAGGACAAGGTCGCTCACTTCTACGTGCCCCTGGGTGTGGGGGCCCACCTGCTCCGCTGGGGCGTCGACTCGTCCCGGATCCGGGAACTGGACTGGGGCGACTCGGTGCGGCTGCCGGGCCTGACCATCGTGAGTACCCCGGCCCGGCACTTCTCAGGGCGGGGGCTTACCAACCGCAACTCCACGTCGTGGAGCTCCTGGGTTATGAAATCCGCGACCAAGCGGGTATTCTACAGCGGTGACGGGGGCTACGGCCCCCACTTCCGCGCCATCGGCCAGCAGCACGGGCCGTTCGACGTGGCGCTGATGGAGTGCGGGCAGTACGACGCCAACTGGGCCCAGATTCACATGATGCCGGAGCAGACGGTGCAGGCCACGCTCGACGTGCGGGGCCGCCTGCTGCTGCCGGTACACTGGGGAGCCTTCACCGAGGCCAACCACCCCTGGAATGAGTCGGTGACGCGGGCCACGGCTGAGGCCGGCCGCCTCCTGCTGCCCGTCACCACGCCCGAGCTGGGGCAGCCCGTAACACCGGGCGTTGGCGCGCTGCCCCAAACAACCTGGTGGTGGGGGATTTAGGGCGTGGCTGGCAGTTGTCAGTTGTCAGTTGCTAGTTGTTAGTCTACTAACAACTAGCAACTGACAACTAAGCCTTACTCCCTTCTGCCCGCTGGCGCACCAGTCGTTCGTACTCGCGCTCCGACTGGCGGCTGCGGCCGAACCCGCCGTAGGTGCCGATGCCGTTCATGAGCACGCCGAATCCCCAGAATGCCGTGGACCACAGCGGCCAGGGAGTAGAGAAATAGCGGTTGCCGTGCCCGCCGGTGTGCCGGTCGGTCAGCGCCCAGATAATCCAGAGCAGGCTGTTCACGGCCAGGTAGGTGAACAGGTGGGACTTGAACTTGGCGCGGGACTTTGCCATGCGCCACAGCTGGGGGTCACGGTTGGAGGCTTCCATCGGGAGAAAACGTTTGGTTGTAAGGAAGGCAAAAGCTAGAAACTACGGTTCTGCTTGCCTATTTCAATCCTCCCAGACGGCAACCTTTCGGGTTGAAATGCTGAATAGACAGGATGAAACGTTAGTTCCGTAGCCGGCTCACGTGCCCTTATCCACTGCCTTACCACCCCTATCTATGGCCTCCACCCCAGCCTCCTGGCGCTCTGAAGCCCAGCCGTTCGACCGGATTATGCTGTACCGCGGCGACATCACCCGGGTCGACACGGCGGCAATTGTCAATGCAGCCAACGCCTCCATCCTCGGCGGCGGGGGCGTCGACGGGGCCATCCACCGCGAAGGCGGGCCCGCCATTGTGGAGGAGTGCCGCCGCATCCGCCTCGCCGACTATCCGGACGGTCTGCCCACCGGCCAGGCCGTCATTACCACCGGGGGCAAGCTGCCAGCCGGGCGGGTGATTCACACCGTGGGCCCGATCTGGCACGGCGGCCTGCTGGGAGAGCCCGATCTGCTGGCTGCCTGCTACCGTAACAGCCTGTTGCTGGCCGCCGAAAACAACCTCGACAGCGTGAGCTTCCCCGGTATCAGCACCGGCGCGTATGGCTACCCTAAGGACGAAGCGGCCTCCGTGGCGGTGCGCGAGGTGCGCAAGTTTCTGGCCCGGCATGCCCGGCCCCAAACCGTGGTTTTCGTCACCTTCGACGAAGAGTCCCGGCAGCTGTACGAGCAGGAACTGAGCCGCTGACTTTCGGCATCTGCGGCGCCATGTGTCACCTTCTCACTTGTCTTTCGGTCTATGTTCGTTGAATCAGGGCGTACGCGGCTGCACTACGAGGTCTATGGCCGGGGCCCGCGCATCATTCTGGCGTTTCACGGCTACGGGCAGCAGGAAAGCCACTGGCGCACCGTGGCCTCGGTGCTGGGCAGCCTGAACGTCACCCTGTATTCGTTCGACCTGTTTTACCACGGCCAGAGCCGACTGGCGAAGACGGATACACCCCTCACCAAAAAGCGACTGTCCGGGCTGATTGAGCAGTTTTTGCAGGAACGGAATATCACCTCGTTTGGGCTGCTGGCCTTCAGTATGGGCGCCAAGTTCGCCCTCACCACTCTGGAAGCCTTTCCCGACCGGGTGGAGCAGCTCTGGTTGATTGCTCCGGACGGCATCCGGCCCCAGTTCTGGTACTCCCTGGCAACTTACCCGCCCTGGATGCGGGGCATTCTGGGCCAGGCCGTGCTGCGGCCCGAGCGGCTGCTGCGCTTTATCGGGGCACTGGGACAGCGCCGGCTGGTGCATCCCAACCTGGTCAGCTTTGCGCGGTGGCAGCTGGAAAACCGCGAGAAGCGTCTGCGCGTGTACCGCAGCTGGGTCGGGTTCCGGCAGCTCGTTTTTGATGTAAAGCACCTGGCTGCCCTGCTCAACCGCCAGCCCACCCCCGTCACGTTCTTTCTGGGCCGCCACGACCGGGTGATTCCGCACGCCGGCCTGCAGCAGTTCATTGCCTCGCTTCAACGGGCCCACACGGTATTGCTCGAAACCGGCCACGCCGGCCTTATCTACGACGTAGCCGCCTACCTGCGCCAGCACCCCGAGGAAGTGAAGTGGTGAGCAGTGGTGCGGATGCGGCTGGGCCTGCTATTGCGTGGGTGCCGGGCAAAGCACGTCGGGAATTCGCCGGGTAGAATACCCTCAAAAAGCCCCGTCGTACGCGTACGGCGGGGCTTGCTATGCCAAACTTCCCTGCATGCGGTTCCGCACGACAGGCTCGGCCAGCGCGCCCTGATTCCCCACCGGCTGCTTACAACCGCGACACGCCGCCGGAAACGATAAACTTCATGACTTCGCTGCTGGGCAGGTCCAGGAACGTCACGTTTTCGGACGGCACCAGCATCAGCTCACCCGAGAAATTATAAGAGTGCGGAAAGTACACGGCCAGCAGGGCTTCGTGGTTGATGACCGCCATGCTTTCCTGGGTCACGAAGCCCATCTTGTAGCACTGGGCTTCCTCATTCACGCGCACCAGCACCGGCCGGTTGAACTTCTGATTATCGCCTACAAAGGCGTCGAACAGGTCTTTGAGGCTGGAGTAGATGATGCTGACCAGGGGCGTGCGGTGCAGCACCCGCTCGGCCACCAGCAGAAACGGCCGGACCATAAACGACTTGGCAATGTAGCCGACCAGCGTAAATACCAGAATGGCCGTCAGCAGCCCCAGGCCCGGTACGTGGCCCAGCCCGGGCAGCTCATAGAGGTTGAACAGGTCGTCGAGCCAATGGATGGCGGAGTACAGGATGTAGATGGTCAGCGCTACCGGCGCCACAATCAGAAATCCGTTCAGAAAGTACTTGAAAAAGGAGCGCATGACGGGAAGGCAAAAGAATGCCCGGCCGAAGCCGGCCGGGCAGGAAACAAAGCAAATCGGAATGGCGCCGGCTACTGCTAGGCCGGCTGCACCTCGCCGATCTGGGCAATCCGGTCGGCCACGCGCTGCATCAGCCACATGGGCGTGCTGGTAGCCCCGCAGATGCCCACTGACCCGACGTTCTGAAACCAGGCCTCGTCCAGCTCCTCGTCGTTTTCCACGAAATAGCTGCGGGCGTTGTGCTGACTTACCACCCCGAACAGCGCCTTGCCGTTGGAGCTCTTGCGCCCGCTCACGAATACGATTACGTCGTGCTGGGCGGCAAACCTGGTGAGGGCCGGCTCCCGGTTGCTGACCTGCCGGCAGATGCTGTCGTTGGCGTCGAAGGAAGTCAGCTCCCCCCCGGCGGCGGTAATGCGCTCTTCAATCAGCTCCTTCATCCGGTAGAAGCCTTTCGTGCTTTTGGTGGTCTGGCTGAAGAGCGTGACGGGGCGGGTAAAGTCGATCTGGTCGAGGTCTTCTTCCTTCATCACGATAATGGACCGGTTGCCGGTCTGCCCGTTCAGGCCCGCTACCTCCGCGTGGCCCGGCTCCCCGTAAATCACGATCTGACCTTGCTGCCGGTTGGTGGTATCGAAGGCGTGCTTAACGCGGTTCTGCAGCTTCAATACAACCGGGCAGGACGCATCGATGAGCTCCAGGTTGTTGCGCAGCGCCAGAGCGTAGGTTTCCGGCGGCTCCCCGTGGGCCCGGATCAGCACTTTGCAGTCGTGCAGCTCCTGTAGCTGCTCCCGGCCGATAATGCGCAGCCCCTGCTGGTGCAGGCGCTCCACCTCCATGCTGTTGTGCACGATGTCGCCGAGGCAATACAGGGTAGGCTCGTTGGCCAGCTCATCCTCCGCCATCTGAATGGCGAATTCGACCCCAAAGCAATATCCGGAATTCTTATCGATGGTAACGGTCATAGATCTTTTTCAGCCTTGCAAAGATACCGGTTTACCAAGCAATATTCACGCCCTTGGCCGTATAACCGGCGTGTTTCCGGGCCAATGCCAAAATTCTACCCACGCGGCCGGGCCAGGGCCCGGCGCTGATGGTACGTACGTAATACTGTGGATTTTGGCTTGCTGCGCCTAGTGCCCCTGCGGGGTGTTGCCGGTCAGCTGTACGGCGTGGGCGAACAGCGCCGCCGACACCCGCTCCAGCACAAAGTCAACCTGCTCGTCGATGGTGATGTGGGAGGTGTCGAGCAGGATGGCGTCGGAGGCCCGGCGCAGGGGGCTTTCGGCCCGGGTCGAGTCGATGTGGTCGCGCTTGGTAAGGTTGGCCACGATATCGTCGAGGGGTATATTCTCGCCCTTGTCGGCCAGCTCCTGCTGCCGGCGCAGGGCCCGCGTGTAGGTATCGGCCGTCATGAACAGCTTTACCTCAGCGTCGGGAAACACGGTGGTGCCAATGTCGCGGCCGTCCATCACCACGCCCCGCTTGCGGCCCATGCGCTGCTGCTGCCGCACCAGCTCGTGGCGCACGGCCGGAATCACCGATACCTCGCTCACGAGGTTGGAGATGCGCATCTCGCGGATTTCGTCTTCCCGGATTACCCCGTCGAGGCACAGCTCGTTGCGGCCCGTGCGGCGGTTGCGCTTGAAGGCAATGTGCATCTGCTGCAGCGCCTGCTCGATGCGGGCCAGGTCGTCGAAGCCGATGTTGTTTTCGAGCAGGTACAGCGTCACGGCCCGGTACATGGCTCCGGTATCGATGTAGGCATAGCCCAGCTCGGCGGCCACGAGTTTGGCGGTGGTGCTTTTACCGCACGAAGAGTGGCCGTCGATGGCTATGACGATTTTTTTCATGTCAGGGTCGGCAGTGGGCGGAACTCCGGCACTAACGTACCGAAGCTAAAAAGGTAGCGGGCGCACCGGATTTTCTGGTGGGTGCCACAGGCCGCGCCCCGCAGCTCCCGGAAAAAGGCTTTTCAGCAAACCTTCATCCCGGGCCCCGGTTGCGCAACCATGCCTGCGGCCTTCAAAGCTACGGATGATCTACCAACTCGGAAAGCCCGCGCCCCGCGGCCTAAAGTACGTACTTGTTCGGCGCCATGACATAACCCGTTGGCATTCAAGTTAATCTAACACGCGCCGGTGTCGAAATTTCCGCAAGAAATACTGATTCCAGCCATCCTGTTTTGCGTGTCTGCCGGGTTTGCGCCGACTTCATCGCAGGTCAGCAGGGAAAAAGAATCAACCCGGAATCCAGCCTTTCCGCCCCTGCGGCGCCGCAAGCCGGGCCGGAATGCCGGCAAAGAACATGGCTACCGACTCTTTCTCTCCCCGGGCCAGCTGCTCGGCTACCCGGTAGAACGGGTTAAAGAAGTGCTTGCCCTGAATCCCAACGCCGGTCGACCCATCGGGGCCGGCTGCCCACTCGCCCCCGAACACCTGCACCATGCACTGACCCAGAAAGCACCCCAGGGCCGTAGCCACGCTTTCGTGGTTGTCGGGCTTCAGCAGGGGGCGCTGCTCTTCGATAAACCCGGCCAGGCGCTGCACGGCGGCTTCGTCGTAGGTGGCAAGCTGCAACTGCTGCCGCACGGCTTCGGCGGCGGCGTAGAGGGCGGCAATGGGGGACTCGGGTGCGTCGGACATAAAGACAAAATGAGGTTACTGCCCGCCCCCGGTGGGGCGCAGGGCGAGGTTGATTTTCCGGTCGGTATACGCAGCCAGCAGCTGCCGGGCGTCGCGCCAGGGCCGGAAGCGGCTGGTTGGGGGTGTCCCGGCCAGGGCTGCGTCGTCGCGGAGCAGCGTGAGCAGGAGCTGGCGGCACTTACGGCCGTTGGCGGGCAGCACCAGCACGGTGCCGTCGGGCTGGCGGAGCAGCAGGCGGCGGGTGGTCCAGCTCAGCAGGTTGTCGGGCCCATCGTTACGCTGGTAGCTGAGCAGCGTATAGCCCGCCCCGCGAAACAGCTGCTGGGCAAAGGCTTCGGGTACGATCTGGCGCCGCCGGAACATGGTCCCGCTGGTCACGACAACGTCGCGCACGACATTGAACGTGTCGCCAGGCGCTACCACGAACCGCTTGACCTGGGCCGGAAAGTAAGCCCGATAGGTCCGGGCACCGGCATCGGTCAGGTACACCCGGTCGCGGGTCCAGCCCTGAATCTGCCCGGGGTGCCAGGTGTTGTCGGTGCTCTGAAAGGAGCCGCTGAGCCCCCGGCTGCCCCGGTGCAGGGCCGGGTCCTCGGTGGGCGCGGGCGTGGGTGGTGGAAAACCTGCCGGTCCCTGACGCTGGGCCGGGGCAACGCGCGGCAGCGAGCCGGCAAGAAGCACCACAGCGGTACAGGCAAGTCGATTCATACCCAGGTGATACGCACTATTTCTCCGGCAGGTACAGCGCGGTCGGAGCCGGCTTGGTCAGGCCCGCCGGCTTCCAGGTCAGGTAAGCCCGCAAAATCTCCCGCAGGTGGACCGAGCTCAGCTCGTTGGCCTGCAGCTGCCGGGCCAGGGTCGGATGGTCGCCTACCAAGGCCAGCATAGTGTACTGAAACTCCTTTTTCTTCACGGGCACCATCACCGCGGAGCCGTCGGGAAAGCGCAGCAGGGGTACGGCGCCGCTGCCGGAAACAAACTCGTACAGCTCGGCCTGCGGGTGGTGCCAGGTGCGCTTCGCGAAAAGCGGTGCGGCCTGCGGATCGACGGCCGCGCCGGGAAACTGCACGCCCCGCAGGATGGCAAAGGTGTCGCCGCGGATAATGGTCTGGCTGAAGTCGGTAAGGGTCAGTTCGCGAGCGGCTTTCCCCTTCCCGATCATCAGGCCTTTGGAAGACAGCTCCAGCCGTTCGGCCGGCACCCACTCCCCGGCGGAAGTAAGCTGATAGCCCCCGCTTCCGTTGATCCTGAAGGTCTGGTCCATCATGGAGTTGATGGCTACCGATGTTCCGATACGCGCCAGGGCCATAACGGCGCCAATCTGAGCCCGTACCGGGGCGCTAATCACTAAAAACAGCAGCAGCAGCAAGGCCCGGTTCCGGGTAGATTTTTCATTCATAAACGAAATGGGCGAGGGCAGGATAAAAGGAAAGCTGCGCGGTCTGTTAGTGACTGTCGCAGGGGCAGGGCGCCTTGCCCAGCTTGGATTTGAGCTTGTACGAGGCCGTCTTTTTCTGCTGTAGCGTCCGGTGGGAGCAGCTCGTGGCAGCTACCGTTCCGGCGCAAAGCAGGGCGGAAAGCCCCAGCATCACGAATTTTCTCACAGCACGTTTTTTTGGTTGGCGAAATATACGGAGACGGCGCGCCTTGACAGCAAAACACCCCGGCCCCTGCCTAAACAGAAGTCTGGGGTATTTTCGTGCAGGGCTGCCGGCGAATTTTACCGGTGGTCAGCCTGGGGCTTCAGCTTGCCTTGTTCCCTACTGCCAAATCCTGCCTCTGGTAGCTGCTGAGGCCATCCTTTTGCCGTTGCCAGGCTTCGGCTTACCTTCCCACCCCATTCCCCAAACCTGCCCCTATGCCTTCTTCCTCCTTTCAACTGCGCGCCAACGTGGTCGACCTGCTCGCCGGCACCATCCGCCCCGCCACCCTGCGCGTAGCCGATGGCCGCATTGCCGGCACCGACTACGAAGCGGCCACTGCACCCGACCCGGCCCTCCCCTACGCGCTGCCAGGTTTCGTGGATGCCCACGTGCACGTGGAAAGCTCCCTGCTGGTGCCGTCGCAGTTTGCCCGCCTGGCCGTGACGCACGGCACGGTGGCTACCGTATCAGACCCCCACGAAATCGGCAACGTGCTGGGCGTGGCGGGCGTGGAGTACATGCTGGCCGACGGGCGCACGGTGCCCTTCAAATTCTGCTTCGGCGCCCCGTCCTGCGTACCGGCCACGCCGTTTGAAACGGCCGGGGCCACCATTACCGCCGCCGACATCGAGCAGCTGTTTCAGAACCCGGAAATCGGCTACCTAGCCGAGATGATGAACTGGCCCGGGGTACTCAGCCGCGACGCCGACGTGATGGAGAAAATAGGGCTGGCCCGGCGCTACGGCCGGCCCGTAGACGGGCACGCGCCCGGCCTGCGCGGAGCCGACGCCCGCCGCTACGCCGAGGCCGGCATCAGCACCGACCACGAATGCTTTACGGCCGAAGAGGCCCTGGACAAGCTGGCCTGCGGCATGCACGTGCTGATCCGGGAAGGCTCGGCCGCCCGCAATTTCGATGCCCTCATCGACCTGCTGCCCGCGCACTACGAGCACCTAATGTTCTGTTCCGACGACAAGCACCCGGACACGCTCGTGCTGGGCCATATCAACCAGCTGGTGCAGCGGGCCGTGGCCCGGGGCCAGGACGTGCTGAAGGTGCTGCGCGTAGCTTGTCTGAACCCGGTGCGCCACTACAAACTCAACGTAGGCCTGCTTCAGCCCGGCGACCCGGCCGACTTTATCGTGGTCGACGACCTGCGCGACTTCCGGGTGCGGCAGACGTATATTAACGGGGAGCTGGTAGCCGAAAACGGCGTGTCCCGGATTACCACCCGCCAGTCGGCCGTCGTCAATAACTTTCATGCGCAGCCGGTATCAGCCGCTGATTTTGTAGTAGCAGCCCCGTCGGCAGCTCCCACGGTACGCGTAATTGAGTGTTTCGACGGACAGCTTATCACCGCCCGCCACGACCTGCCCGCCCGGGTCGAAGCTGGCCTGGTGGTAGCTGATCCAACCCGCGACCTGCTCAAGCTAACGGTCGTGAACCGCTACGCTCCCGCTCCCCCGGCGGTGGCTTTTATCACTGGGTTTGGGTTGCAGCACGGCGCCCTGGCTTCGAGCGTGGGCCACGACTCCCACAACATTACCGCCGTGGGCTGCGACGACGAAAGTCTGGCCCGGGCCGTGAATCTGGTGATTGAAGCCGGGGGCGGACTGGCCGTAGTAGGCGCAAACGGTGAGGAGCAGGTGCTGCCCCTACCCGTGGCCGGCCTGATGTCGAACCAGGACGGCTACGTGGTGGCCGAAGCCTACGCCGCCGTCGATGCCCGCGCCAAAGCCCTCGGCTCCCCGCTCGGCGCCCCGTTTATGACGCTGTCATTCATGGCCCTACTGGTGATTCCCAGTTTAAAGCTCAGCGACAAAGGCCTGTTTGACGGGGAAGCCTTCCGCTTTGTGGACGCCGTGGTATAGCTGCTCTGGCCGCCGGTCTGTAGCTGGTGGCGTTGGCTCGGACGGCTTTGCCCCGGGCCGGCGAACTTAAGCGCGGTACATAAAAAAAGCCTCTGCCTGATTTGGGCAGAGGCTTTTTGCTAGGCTCTAGTAAGGGTTCTATGCATATCAGGCGTTGACAAAGCGCTTTTCCAGCAGCTTGTGCATCTTTTCTTCGGTCAGGGGCTTGGCCAGGTATTCCACACCACTGTACTGGGCCACCCGGGCGGTATCGGCCGAGTGCATCGAAGTCGTGAGCACCGCCAGCACGGTTTTGTCTTTCACGTCGTCGGGCAGGCTGCTGTAAAGCTTCAGAAACTCGAAGCCGTCCATGCCGGGCATCTTCAGATCCACAAACACCAGCTCGGGCATCTCATCCACCGGCTTCCCGTGCCCGTCGCCCCAGATGTACTGGTACGCCTGCTCGGCCCGGGTGAAGGTCAGCACCTGATCGGCCACGTTGAGGCGATTGAGCAGGCGGTTGTTCAGAAAGCTGGTCGTTTCATTGTCGTCGACCAGAACGACGTTGCGCAGCTTTTTAGACATGGCAGGGTGCGTTAAGAACGTGGGCCCTGCTCACGGCAAACAGGGATATGCGTATTCTACAACCAGCCTTGCTCGCGCATCCAGTCGTCATTATAGATTTTTCCGAGGTAGCGCGTGCCGTGGTCAGGCAGAATGATAACCATAACGTCATCTTCCTGCAGGTGCTCCCGGGCGTATTCCAACGCCCCGTGCACTGCCGACCCGCACGACCAGCCTACGAAAAGACCTTCTTCTTTGGCCAGGCGCCGGGTCATGACCGCGGCATCCTGGTCGGTAACTTTTATAAACAAATCTATGACGTCAAAGTTCACATTCTTGGGCAGAATGTCTTCGCCGATGCCCTCTGTTTTATAAGGATAGATTTCGTTCTGGTCGAAGATACCAGTTTCTTTGTACTTTTTAAACACCGAGCCATAGGTATCGAGGCCGATGGCTACTACGGCCGGGTTCTGCTCCTTCAGATACTTACTGGTGCCGCAGATGGTACCGCCGGTGCCCACGCCGCAGGCCAGGTGGGTGATGGTACCCTGGGTCTGCGTCCACAGCTCCGGACCCGTGCCCTCGTAGTGCGCCGCTGTGTTCGACATGTTGTCGTACTGGTTCGGGTAAAACGAGTTGGGCGTTTCCTCGCTCAGCCGCTTGGCCACCGAGTAGTACGAGCGCGGGTCTTCGGGCGCCACGTCCACCGGGCACACCACCACGTCGGCACCCACGGCGCGCAGGATGTCCTGCTTTTCCTTGCTCTGCTTGTCGCTCATCACGAAGATGCACTTATAGCCTTTGGCAATGGCGGCCAGGGCGAGGCCCATGCCGGTGTTGCCGCTGGTGCCTTCGATGATGGTACCACCCGGCTTGAGCAGGCCGGCCTTTTCGGCGTCTTCAATCATGCGCACGGCCATCCGGTCTTTCACCGAGTTGCCGGGGTTGAAGTATTCGACTTTAGCCAGCACGGTGCCTTTGATGCCGTCGGCTACCTTATTGAGCTTAACCAGGGGCGTGTTGCCGATGGCTTCGACTATGTTGTTTAAGTACATAGAATTGGGGAAGCGGTTTGGATGGGAGGACGGCAAAGGTAAGAATTTGCCGTCGTAGCCCTGTGTTCCGGCCCGATATTCCCCGGCCTGGCTAGAAGTTGCGAATGGTCAGCAGCTGGCCCGGGCTGGTCGGCTCCGCTACGACCCCACCGCTGCCCGGCCCCAGCGGCCGCAACGCCTGGGTCTGGTCGATAAACAAAAATGCGTCGTAGCGCTGGGGCAGGTTGGTAGGCACGTAGTTTCCGCTTTCCCGCCCGGGGTCGTACACCACCCCGATGGCCCGGTGTCCGCGGGTCTGGGTCAGCTTTTCCTCGCTGCGCCAGTCCTGAAGCAGAATAAGCTTGTTGCGGGGCTCAGCTTCGTGCAGGGTAGCCTCCCAGGAGCCGGCGGGGGCAGCAGGCACCTGCATTACCGTCGCGGGCCCGCCCCAGAAGGGAGAAGCGGTGACGGTTCCCTGGTACGTGCCAAAGCCTACAATAAACACGCCTTCGGCAGCGTGCTGCTCCCGGGTCAGCTGGCCCACATTTACTTCGCCGCGCTGAGCCATATCCGTATAGCGGGCGTCACCCACGTGGGTGTTGTGCTCCCAGACAATGATTCTGGCGCCGCCGTGAAAGCTCATCAGCCGGTTGATTGTTTCCATCATGTGCCGGTCGCGCACGTTCCAGGAGGCGGAGCTGCTTTGAAAAGCCGTACGGTAGTACCGCTCCGCATTCACCGCCACCAGGGCGTTCTGCTCGGCATTGAACGCGGCCTCGTGCCCGGCCGGCAGGCTCCGCATCCGGTTGCGGACGGCCGCGAGCACTGCGTTCAGCTCGTTGGCACAGCTGGCTCCCTGCAGGGTGGCCCGCCCATAGGCTTCCTCGCTGCCATTGTAGGGCTGCAGGCACTGCAGGGCCGCGTCCACGGCGTTGCGCGTAGCAGGGTCGGCCTCGGCGAAGCCGGTACGGATGCTTTCCAGGGAGGGCCACAGGCTGTACAGGTCCAGGCCGTAGAAGCCAACTTTGCGGGCTACGGGCTGGGTCTGGTTGTAGGTCCGCAGCCACTCGGCCAGCTCAGCCACTTCCTGGTTGGCCCACAGCCAGGTGGGCCAGCGGCCGAAGGAGCTCAGCACCTGCGCCGCTGACGTGGCCGGGCTGTTGCCCTTCACGTAGCGGTTCAGCTCGTAAAGAGCTGGCCAGTCCCCTTCCACGGCAATCATGGTAAAGCCTTTTTCCTGGATCAGGCGCTTGCTGAGCGTGGCCCGCCAGGTGTAGAATTCGGATGTGCCGTGCGAAGCCTCGCCCAGCAGCGCGTAGCGGGCGGTGCCCAGGCGGCTGAGCAGCGGGTCGAGGTCCTGGGCGGTTTCGAGGCGCGAGACACCGGTGGCAGGAAGGCTGATGCGGTTGGTGGCCGGCTTGGCGGGGTCTTTGTCGCCGCAGGTGCTCAGGCACCAGCTCAACGCCAGCAGCAGCGTTAGTCGGATAGTTTTCATAGCAGGGCAAGAGAAAAAGGAGCGTAGCGGCCGCTTCGGGCACCGGTCACTAGCCATGCGACAAACTAAGCAAGCAGGCTATTGCCGACCCATCGGACCGCCGGACGCTATGCGGGGAGGTAGGGGTTGACTTTGGTTTCAGCTTCCCGACGCGCCGGCCGGGCCGGCGGTGCTGCCATCTGTATTCTGCTGCCGAAGCAGCCTCCAACCGGTCAGACAACTGCGTCGCCCGCCCGGACCCGGATCTTCCCGGGTGCGTTTCTGCCGTCTCAAACTGACCCGAAAATGAAAATGTTGCGGCCGAGCTACCAAAGAAAGGCGAGCTCAGCGCTGAAAAGAGCCTTAGATAACCCGGAAAGGGGCGGCCTTCGGGCAGGAAAAACGGTCGATAAAGGCGAAACCGCGGGTGGCTTGCCACACCCCCAAAAAAGGCTACTTTTGCACACCCGCAGCCCGGCAGGACGGCGGACTCCCACCCCAAATCGAAATTCCTTTAACACTTCTCCGAATGAGCGTTCTGGTCAACAAGGATTCCAAAGTGATTGTGCAGGGTTTTACGGGCTCCGAAGGCTCGTTTCACGCCCAGCAGATGATTGAGTACGGTACCAACGTAGTGGGTGGCGTTACGCCCGGCAAGGGCGGCACTAGCCACCTCGACCGGCCCGTGTTCAACACCGTAGCGGAAGCCGTGCAGAAAGCCGGAGCCGACACCAGCATCATCTTCGTGCCCCCGGCTTTCGCCGCCGACGCCATCATGGAAGCCGCCGACGCTGGCATCAAAGTCATCATCACCATCACCGAAGGCATTCCCACCAAGGACATGATTGCGGTGAAGGAATACCTCAAGGACCGCGACGGTCTGCGCATGATCGGGCCTAACTGCCCGGGCGTGATGACCGCCGGGGAGTGCAAAGTGGGCATCATGCCCGGCTTTATCTTCACCAAAGGCAAAATCGGCATCGTGTCGAAGTCGGGTACGCTGACCTACGAGGCCGTAGACCAGCTCACCAAGGCCGGCCTTGGCCAGACCACGGCCATCGGCATCGGCGGCGACCCGATCATCGGCACCACCACCAAGGAAGCCGTGGAGCTGCTCATGAATGACCCCGAAACCGAGGGCATCGTGATGATCGGTGAAATCGGTGGCGGTATGGAAGCCGAAGCTGCCCGCTGGATCAAGTCGACCGGCAACAAGAAGCCCGTCGTTGGCTTTATTGCCGGCCAGACCGCTCCTCCCGGCCGCCGTATGGGCCACGCCGGTGCCATCGTAGGCGGGGCCGACGATACCGCCGCGGCCAAAATGGCCATCATGCGCGAGTGCGGCATCCACGTGGTGGATTCGCCCGCCGAAATCGGCGACACCATGCTGCGCGTGCTGGGCGGCAAGTAATTGTGTGACTTCGTTTGAATCGTTACAAAAAAGCCCCGGCGAAAACCGGGTTTGTTAGACTTTCTGCCACTGCCCATTCGCACTCTGCGGATGGGCAGTGTTCGTTTCCGGCCTGTTTGACGTGGTTTCCAGCCTACCCGCTAGGATTCGGCTCTGGTTACCATGCCAGTTACCAGGTTACCAGTGGTAACCAAACTGACCTGCTACCGGCTTTGGCTAACGAAACCCAGCGGATACTAATAATATTGGCAGTGCAACCAATCTATTATTTTGGTATCTTATCGGGTTTTTCTGGCCGTTCACCGAGCATTATTGCAGTTTAGTCGCAGATAAAACTTCAAATCAATACATGTTGCTATAGGAATTGCGTTGGGCATCTGCCACATTAGTGGCCCTGTTCCGTACTACAATCCTAATCCTATTAGCAACATGACAAACTCAGACTACGACGACGATTTGGAAGAGCCCTATTTCTGGCGGCGGGCCAACCGCGCCAAGGACGCCACCGGCAAGGCCCCTATCTACATGCGCCTGGATATTGAAGGCTACCCCCGGGCGGAGTGCAGCACGGGCGTATCAGCTACCGACGCGGAATGGTCCGCCGACGGGCAGCGCCTACGTATCCGCCGGGGGCTGAGCAAGCCGGAGCAAAAGCTAATCGCGGACGCCAACGACCGGCTGGCCGAGAAGTTCCGAATGGCGAAACGCATCTACCGCCAGTACCGCGAAGCCGGCAGCGACATCTCCCCGGCCGAGCTGCGGGACTTGCTGCAGGGCAAGAAAAAACGAAACGAAGACACGGGGCAGCTCACCTCCCTGTATACGGCAGTGCTTACCCAGGCCCAGGCCAAGGGCCGAAAGGCCGCTACGCTGTACAACCTGGCCCACGCCCGCGCCCATATCAACAAGTACCTGCAGCACCTCAAGCGCCCCACGATTCACGCCAGCCAGATCGACCGGGCGTGGTGCCGGGCGTATGAGCGGTACTGCATCGAAGAGGGGTTATCGGGGGCCACCATCCGCGACATGCTCGGCCTGCTGTTTCGGGCGCTGAACATGGCCCTGGATGAGGGCATTATTCAGGAGAACAAGTTCATCGGCTACAAGTACGAGTCCAAGCGGCCGGTGGCGGAAAAGAACTGTTTGCCGGTGGATGAGCTGCAGCTGCTGCTGGAGCATCCGTTCTCGGAGTCCCGGCTGACCAAGGCCGCGCACATCTTTTACTTCTGCGCCTACACCGGCCTAGCCCACTGCGACTACCTGCGCTTTGCCAAGCACCCGCCGGACTTCCTGTCCTACGTGCAGGACTCCCAGGGGCAGCATACGCTCGGCATCAGTATGCAGCGCCAGAAGCTGCAGCGCACGGACAAAGACTTATCGAAGGTCAAGGAGTTCTTTGTGCCGCTGTTCCAGGAAGCCCGGTTTGTGTTCTTTACCATCTACCGAGGGGACTTGCCCACGTACACCGTAGACTACGTATGGGTACTGCTTAGACGGGTGGCGGCCGAGGCCAAGCTCTCCATTCCCGACCTCTCCGCCAAAGATGCCCGCTCAACATTCAGCCAGCACATGCGGGACCGCTACGGCTCGGAGATTGCCAGCATCATGGCCGGCCACACCCGCGAAGTGATGGATACGAACTACTCCAGTGCCAGCCCCAAACGCGTAGTTGAACAGCTTACCTTGTTAGGCGTTAAATTCAGCTCCACCAGCAACTAAATGAGCCCACGCCTTACCCGTTTCCGTTTCCGCATCCTGTCCCGCCGCAAACCGGGCGCCGTCCGCTGGGGCTTTGCCTCCTAACCAACCACCAATCTTCGCTTGCTCCCATGCCTTCCTGCCTTGCCTATTGCAACCCGGCCCTGAGAGAGTCGGGTTGTTCGTTTATAGGGGGCTGCAATAAGAATTGCGCTATTATACTTTAGCGATCTAAACTGCAATAACGCAGAACGCCCCGCGCAGAGGCGAGGCGTTGCAGTTGTAACCCGTCCGGGAGTCGAACCCGGCACTTCAGCGTGAAAAGCTGACGACTTAACCGATTGTCGAACGGGTCATTTTAAAAGGTCGAGGTTGAGAGAATCGAACTCCCGATAGCAACTCCTGTTCTTAGGTGCGCACGTCGCCGTCTTGCCACTAAACGAAGCCTCGATGTCGGGGTGGCAGGACTCGAACCTGCGGCCTCCTGCTCCCAAAGCAGGCATCATAGCCAACTAGACCACACCCCGATAAACACAAAAAACCCGGCTTGTTGGGCCGGGCTACACGCTGAACAGTAGGTGAACTACTAGGCAACAGGCATCCGGCCCACGTTTGCGGGTTCCAGTTCCATTGCCGGGAGGTTCATGTACTTGTTCATAACGATGCAAACATACGCAACTATCTGAATAATAGATGCCAGTTGGCTACATTTATTTAGCAAGGCCGGGGTGTTCCTTCCCAACGCTAGGGAGGGGCGGGCAGAGGCTAGGCGGCGAGGCGCATAACACTCAAGTCTACATACCCGCCGCCGCCCGTTGGGATGGCATAGGCTGTGCGCCCGTGCGGCTTCTCTGTCCGGGCGTTGTATACACGTTCGGCTGAGTCTTCGCCGTGGGTCCACCCGATAGCCTCAAAGCAGCCCTTTATTAGCTCAGCTTGCAGGCTGGCTGTTTCTGTCCACGGCACGGCTATTAGGTCCATGTCCCGAACAAAGGAGCCGTGCAAGGCCAGCGCGTAGCCGTGCTGTTGGGCAACGTCCTTCAGGATACCGAAGTAGTTGGCGTATAGGACGGGCATCCATTTGTGCATGGCTTAGTTGGCGCTTCTAAGGTGAATACAGATATCCCACACGTTCGACATACCCCGGCGATTCATCCAAAGGATGCGGAGCGCCTTCTTGGTGCCGGGTATATCGCGCTTCCCATCGTAGGACGGGGGTGGGCTTTTGAACCGCTTTCGGTCTACTGAGTATGTCAGCGCCGGGTGTTCCTTCTTGAGTAATACAGCAGGTAGGTTCATACGGCGTTACTTGACCAATGTGTAAACCGGCGCAAACACATAATCCCCGTTGCTTGCCACCCGGTCAAAGACATAATCTACACGCCAAAGCGAATAGCCAGCCGGGGCGGAGGTCGCCGTAGTCGTCTTAGAAGTTGACCCGTCAAGGTTGTTTTCTGTGAAATAGGCAGAGGCAGGGATGTTCATTTCATTAGCTCGATTAGCGCCTCATCTGAGAGACTGTTGATGTATTGCCGGTAGGCTTGCGCCCGGCGGCGTTCGGCGTACTCGTTGGCAAGCTCAGCAGCCCGGGCAATGACGGCCGGGTTACGGAACTTGCCGTTCAACACCTTGCTCACCGCCTGCTTGCTGATGCCCAATTCCCGGGCTATTCGGCAGCCTGCCCCAACTGGTAGTTTCATGTAGACAATATACGTATAACTACGCTGATAGTCAACGTATTAACATACTATTTATCAACAATTTATCCACACAAAAAAGCCCCAACCTCCCGGCCGGGCCTTCCCGTTAGCAGCGCCGATGCACCCGCCAATAATACCCGATACGACCCCGCCTCATACGAGTTCCGGATAATGCCTCCATTGGCGAACCACCGGCCCCGCAAAGCATAAGCTCCACGCCTCCCCTTCCGGCAGGGCAAACAGCTGGTGTATCCGCTCGGGTTCTATTGTATGGAAGTCCCCGGCTACCCGTAGCACGTCCTCAGCCCCGCCGTTGCGGTAGATGCGTTCAGCGTAGGAGCCCTTCAGCAGAAGTATGTCCATCTGGCAAGGGTGACAATGCGGCGGCCCGGTGTCAGCTTCCCGGATGTGGTGAAACATTGCCCAGCGCCCGTCCGGCATGGGGCCAACGGTGTACTTAGTCAGCGGGCCGAAGTATTCGACCTTCTGCGGGCGCACCGGCCACAGGGAGCCGAGCAAGGGTCGCAGCGTGTCGGCATGGGTAACCAGCAGGGTTTCAAGGGAAGTCATAGGCTCACAGCTTAGACATGGTGACGTGCATATCATGCGGGGCCGGCAGGGCGCCCCCGAAGTACAGGCTATGGGTCAGGCCGTAGCGCGGCAGGTCGGGCAGCTTGTCGGTCAGGTGCATACCCAGGGACTTGCCGTCTGTATCCCGCACAGTGAAGTAGTAGAAGCCGTTAGCGTGAATACCCAGGCGACATTCAACTGTCTCACCTATCCTTATCTGCGCCACCACCGGGAAGGCCAGGCGCTCGTTCCAGTTGCGCTTTCCGTCGATGTAGCAGTAGGCCAGCAGCTCAATTCGTTCGTTGCCTGGGTTCCAGCGCCATCCAAACCGGGCGGAATTTTTATGCACAGCGAACAGTCCGAAGCTCAGGCCGAACAGCTTATTGACGTCTTCGCGGTTATAGGCAGGCAGCTGGTATTCGCAGTCTCTGGCAAAGGTCACCTGCCAGGCCATCGACTTGCGCCCGAAGTGAGGCCAGGACGAGAAGGGCCGGGTGTCTTGGTGCCGACCCTTCTTGATGGTCAGCAGCACTAGGGGCGTCCGTTGAGGTTGGGCTTCCGGCCGACGAAGTGGCTGACGGCAGCCAGGGCCAAGAAGAAGACACAGATAACCACCTCGTAGGCGTCGCCGCCCTTCCCCCAGGTGAAGTCATACACGGTGAAGATGATGGCAATGAGGGCCACGACAAGCAGGCCCTTGGTCATTCCTTTGAGTTTCATAAAAGAGGGGTTTAGAGGTGAGCGTATTCCTTCCTGGCGTCGAACGACGGGCAAGCTTTTTGAACATTCGGAAAGTCCCGGTGGCCTACTATGACGGCCTTCGGGTGCGCCTGCTTCCAGGCTCGCAGGATGCGGAGCAGCTCCCGCTTCTGCTGCGGGGTGCGGGTGTCTTTGGGCTTGCCTTTGGCGTCGATGCCCCCGATGTAGGAGACGTGCAGGCTGTGGGCGTTGTGGCCTCTCACCCCGTTGCTGGGGTGCTCGTTGGGCACCAGCCGGTGACAGAGCCCGGAGGCTTCAATCAGGACATGGTAGCCTGCCACGTTCCAGCCTCTCGTTTCCCGCCAGTAATTGAGTATGCCCTCCTTTGTGGCTGATGCAGGCGACGCCGTGCAGTGGACAACCAAGTGTGTAATCTTCCTCATAGGAATTTCCATTTGCGGCCGCCTGCGGTCTTTCGTTTACCGCTACAGGCAAGGCCAACGTGATGCGTTCCTGTTAATTTCTCTGCCTCCATAGCGGAAGCATATTCCTGTACTACCTGCCCATTTTCATCTAGCAGACCCACCCGCCGCCGCATCGTATAGTCGGCGATGTTTACCCGGTTCAAGCCGGTGCCGCGGGCGTGTTCGTTGTTCTCTGCGTAGGTGCAGTATTCTAGGTTGGCCGGGGTGTTGTTGAGCTTGTTGCCATCCTTATGGTTGATGGTTGCGCCTTCGGGCCGGGGGCCGATAAAGGCAGCGGCCACTAACTCGTGCACATAGCGTTGTTTGAGCCCTTCAGGCCCGCCGAGGTTCACGACGTAGTAGCCGTTCTTGGCTTTGTAGTTCTTAAGCATTCGCCCGCGCACCGTTTGGTTAGGCGCGGGGTTGCCAGCCTTATCCACTCCCTTGCGGGGAATGATGCGGTCTAAGCTGAATACTTGTCCTTGGTCGCTCACTTGGTAGCTGCCTACGTGGTTTTCTATGTCTTTTTTCATACCATAATATACAACAATATCATGGTATGATAAGGTGTTATCCAGTATTAATACAGGACTTTTTTATGTGGGAGACCCAATCGGAAAATCCGGGAATAATTCGGGATTAATTCGGGGCGAATTCCCCGGGAACCTGCCAGCCCCTCGTCTCCCGCCAGTAGTTCAGGATGCCGTCCTTCGTGGCGGTGGCGGGGCTGGCCGTGCAATGGACTACAATGGTTTTAATTAGACGGGGCATGGTCTTTCGGTTTAGGTAGGCTGTGAAGGCGGGAGGCGTCGGTTTCAAACTGCACCCCCAGCCGCAGGGACTTGACCACTACCCGGTCGAGCTTCTCCTTG
Organism: Hymenobacter translucens; assembly: GCF_020685205.1. Taxonomy (GTDB): domain Bacteria; phylum Bacteroidota; class Bacteroidia; order Cytophagales; family Hymenobacteraceae; genus Hymenobacter; species Hymenobacter translucens. Next base: position 244,765 of record NZ_JAJERB010000006.1, on the reverse strand, counting down.
CTTTTGAGCGTCACGCGGGGCCCGTCCGGGCCGAGGCAGTAGCAGTTGTTGAGGTAGGCGTGATCGACCGGGTGGCTCATGGCTAGAGGACTTGGTAGCTACCGCCCTTCCCCCGGAGCCAGTCGCGCAGCACCCGGAAGTGCTTGCCGACTGACCACCGTAGGATGGGAGCAGCTTCGGTTATGGTGTTATCCTCTCGCACCACTACCCCGCAGCAGAAGTAGGAGGTATTGCAGTAGACTAGCTTGGTTTCCATTGGCTTGCGGAATACTCTTCAGAAGTGAAGACTTTTTTATATTATATTCTCAGGCGGTTTCGTCCTGTTTGCGGCGAGGCCGGGCGGGCCAAAGCAGGTAGATGCCGTACACCACCCCGCCCAGCGCCAGGGCGGCCAGCAGCAGGCTAAAGGGCTTTGCCAGGGTGGCCTTCCAATCGGTGGCGGCCGGCTGCGTCACGGTGTTGCCGTCTCCCACGATAGCGGGGCCGGTCTTGCTGGCTGCCTGATGCACCACGGCCCCGCTGTCGGCATTGGCTATCGGGGCGGCGTTCTTCCAGGCGGCGGCTATCTGGCCTTGGTTGTCCGGGGCATACACGGCTCCCTTGCCCAGCTTGCGGGGTACAGCTGCTTTCTTCAGTCGCACCTCCCGGCGGTGGGCCTTCCCTTCCGGGGTGCTGAACAAGTCGCCAACAGCGGAGAAGATGCCGGATTTCTGGCCACCCTGTGCACCATCAGTTTTCGGTGTTTCCAGGCCCTGAGCGGGGGTTACCCCGGCCAAAGAGTCGGTTTTAGCCCCTGGCTGTGCACCATTGCTGGCCACCTCTATTTTGGGGGCCGGGACTTCCGTGGTGTCGGGCTTGGAGGCGCGGCAGGCGGCCAGACAAAGGCCCAACAGGGCGACAATGGCAAGCAGGGCGAGCTTAGCTAGGGTTGACTGTCTCATTCTACAGGATGGTTAGCGGCGTTGGGGTTCGGAACCTGGTCCATAATCGGGGGCGTGTAGCCGGGCGGGTTGGGCACGGCCAGCGGGTTTCCAGCGCCATCCGCCGTCTTGCGGTCCTGGAACTTCTCGTAGGCTTTCAGGGCCGAGGCACCCAGGGCGTAGCTGAGCAGGAACAGGGCGGGCTCAAAGCTGATACCCCTGCCCTGCCGGAAGTCAGCGTAGGCAATCCAGAAGCACAGGGCCAGGCCCGCGTAGAAGGCTTGCGCCCGGAACAGGTCTTTGGCGACGGTATGCCCGGGCGGGTTTTCGGTGATGTCGCGCCACCACTTCGGGATTAGGTTCATGAATGCGGCGGGTGTAACTTCTTGTGAATGATCTCCCGGTCGATGATCTTATCCATCTCGTAGAAGCTCTTTTCCAGTACCTCCTTCTTCTTCTCCAGTGTATCCACCCGCTTTTCCAGGTACTCGGCTAGCTTGGCGCTGGCCTTCTGCTCCTGTCCAATCTCCCCGACCAGCCGGGTTAGCGACGTTACCGCCGTTTCCAGGCGCTCTGTCTTCACGTCGCTGGCTTCGATGATGCGCTTAACCATCCAGCCTACCACCGCAACGACTGCCGTGATAGCACCGCCCACCACCACGTTTGGCACTCCACTAGGGGAACCTGCGGCGTCAAGCAACAGAACAGATAGACTGAGAGAGGGCAAGGCAAGCACGGCGTAGACGATTAGCGTAGGCGGGAGACACGGTAAGCCGGCTAGTATCAGTTGCCACGGTGGGAGTCGCCAGGGTACCGGGTACCATGTGCGAATCGAAGCGGAGGCAGTCGAGTAGGGCACAGCAGAAAGGGCTTAGAGGTGCAATAGGTAGGGCAGGCAGGGCAGGGTATTAGCGGGGCACGGTCACGACACCGGCCATGACCACGTTGGTCAGGGCGCAGGTCGAGTAGTAGAAGTGGGCGCCCATCCACAGCAGGGCGTCGGCAAAGGAGGTAGCGGACTGGTAGGCCTGAATGTCGTTGACCAGCCAGATGGTCTTATCATCGTAGAGTTCCACCCGGAACCGCTCGGCGCCATTCCACGCCCCCACGGGCAGGGCCGTATCGGTGCCGTTGTGGTACACGCGCCACTCGGCTGCCCCGGCGATGTAGAAGCCGGCTTTGATGTTGCTGCTTTGGGCTGTCGCGGCGCTGGTCCAACCGAAGTAGCCGTAGTCGGTGACGCTGTTGTGGGTGAACTCCACGTAGCCCCGCAGGCCCGTGCCGGTGTTGTCGAGGGCTTGCGTGTGCGTCGCGGTGGCCTGTCCGAAGCCGTCCACTGCCGTCAGGGTAGCCCCGGCGTCGGCCTGGCTACAGCCGTTGGCATACCAGGCATAGGCAGACGGCGTGATGCCCCCGCCGGTGAAGGGGCGGAAGCCGATGTTATGCGGATAAAGAGGCTTAGGCATCAGGCGAGGGTGAAAATGGTGTAGGCTACCCGGGTCACGTCCACCCGCTGCGGTTCCACGCGCAGAATCACGGCCGCCGGCGGGGTTGCGCTGGCAAAGGCGGCAGCGAGGTCAGCCGTTACATCAGCATCGGTGGTGCGCTCCGGGCCGTAGGCGGTGTTGTCCACGGCGCTGATGACCTGGGCTTTATAGCCGGTGGCGTTGACGTTGCCGGCCGTTACCAGGGCGAACGTCTTCGGCTCCATCAACACCACGTCGTTGTAGCGGCCCGTATCGTCTTTGGCGGCCTGGTAGCGGTCGGCTCCGCCGGTGCCGGCCTCGGCGTTGTTGATGTAGGTCTTATCCTGGGTGTTGGCGGGCGCGGTGAAGCTGGAGCAGTTAAGCAGGGTAACCCCGTTGCAGGTAGCTGGAATGATACAGCCGGTGCTATTGGTTATCAGGTTGCTGGTTCCGCCCTGAATCAGGTTGCCCGCCCCGCCGGTGATGCCGCAGAGGCCGGCGGCGCCTGTTATCAGGTTGTCGTCGCCGCCTACAATCAGGTTGGCATCAAAGCCCGGGTCGGTGCTAATGGTGCTTTGGTTGCCGCTAAGACCGACCACCAACCCGCCGGGGGAGGCAATGATCTGGTTGTTGCCTTCCAGCACGACCACCCGGCTGTCGAGGGCGTCGAACTCGGCCTGGTCTACATCACCCCCGCCCCCGCCTTTGGCTACCAGCTGCTCGTCGGCCGTCGCCCCGTGCTTCCACCAGTATTCGGTGCCGCCGATGTTGACCGTGCGGCCGGAACGAAAGGCAACAGGCACCGTGGCCCGGGCTTCCGTCAGGTCCGCATAAGGCCGGTAGAGGGTTTCCGACAGGCGGAAGTAATAGTACTCATCAACCGGCCCCCCGTAGTTGTTGACGATTCCGCCTGCGTTTGTAAAGCGTGTGTAGCCCATCGGTTAAGCGAATTGGAAAAGGTGGCGGGCACTGCTGCCGTAAGGGCCGGCGGCCTGGTAGACGTAGGGCGTATAGCCTGGCACCGGGATACCTCCCGCGTTGTTGACGCTGATGGTGGGCTGGGCTACATAAGCCGTAGTGATGTTGGCGTTCAGGTTGTCCAGGTCGGTCACGCTCACCAGCGAGAGGCCGGGCGGCAGCACGATAGCAAAGGTTTTTTCCGTGGTGCCGGTGGTCAGCGTGAACTGGTTGCCGGCGCTGGTCAGCTGGTTGCCGGGCAGGGCGCGGACCTGAGCGCTGGTGGCGGGCGCTACCGAGGCGGCGCCCCAAAACAGCCGGTAAAAACCGCGGAAGCTGAGCGTTTCGCTGTGGAAGTCCGCTTCGGCCGCCTGCGGGGCGTTGGGGTTGCGGATAGCGGCGTTGCGGTCATCGTCTTCCCCGGTGCTGGTGGTCTTGCGGTCACCTTCGTTGTAGGACACCAGCCCGTGAATGCTTTTCGGGGTGAGGGCGCGGGTCATGCTCAGGGCCTTGCTGAGCGTATTGCCCAGGCCGCTGGCTACCTGCTGGCCGTCTACAAAGAGGCGGTTATTGGTCAGGCTGCCCGCGTCGCCGGGCGTGAACAGGTCGCCAATGGTGTTAATGACCACCTCTCCTACTTCGCCCGTCGGGCTGGCGCTCATGTCGATGCTGAGGGCCGCCACCGTATAGGTCGGGTACAGCACCCCGGAAAAGGCATTTAGAATGGATTGCACAGGCGTCTTACCGGCATCCGGTACGGTCTGCCCGATCTGGTACTTGCCATAGGGGGCGTTGACCACCAGCCAGTCGGTCAGGAAGGTGTTGCCGCTATCCGGGGCGCCTTCCTCAAAGACTTCGGTGGAATCCGTCAGCGTGTAGGTACCCGACGTGTAGGTGCCGTCCAGGTTACGGCGCAGCGCCACCGGGGAGAACGTCGCGGCGTCGAACAGGCCGTGGGTGATGTAGACGACCCCGCTCTGGCTCTCGATGTAGTAGAGGCGGTTCGGGAACACGTCGGCTTCCGTCTGGAGCGTGCGGGCCTGGGCCGTGGTGACGCGGGCATACAGGGCGGGCACGTAGTTGCTCAGCGCCGCCGGGGTTATCCTGATATTCCGGTTTCCCGGGTCGGATTCCGTCGGGCGAACACCCAGCAGGTAGTCACTTGCTAACAGTGACGAGGGGGCCCCCAATTGACTTCCTTTGCGGTCAGGCATCTTCGAGTAGGAAATAAGAGTTGTCTTCGAGCAGCAGCGCGCCGCCGTCTTCGAGTAGTAGCAGGCCGTCGGGCCGCGGCGGAATACCGATATAGGTCCCGAGCAGCTCCACCAGCGTTACCGTATGAAAGCCCTGGGCCACGCTCCACACATGAGCGGTCTGCTTGTAGCCCCGGGGCCGTAGCTCCTGCGGGTCGGTAATGGTGTTGCGGACGCGGAGCCTCCCCATCAGCACGCCGGTCAGTACCTGCACCGGGCGCTGCTGCCAAAGCAGGCGTTCCGCGGCTAACAGGTCGCCCAGTTCCTTGCCGGCCAGCAGGTCCGTACCGAGTTCGCCCCACCGCTGGGTCGGGGTGCCGTTTGCCAGCAAGGGCGTGCGGTCCACGAGGGAGCCGGGCGTGTCGCTGCCTTTCAGGGCCAGGCGGTCATCGACCTGGATTAATCGGCCGGCCTGGGTGTTGCGGGCGCGGTAGAGGTCGGTGCGCTCTTCCACCGTGGCTTCGCCGTTGGTCAGGCGCAGCCCGGTGATGACCATGTCCTTGGTGCTGTAGAGCCGGACGGATACCGTGTTGGGCTCCACCAGGAACGGGATGGTAAAGGTGACGGGCTTCAGGAGTTGAAACAGCCGGACCTCGAAGCGGTGCGGGGTATTGCCTAGTCCGCTGGGTGATTGGATCCACTGGTTGCCCACTTGGATGGCGTACTGCAGCACCGGGTAGGAAGACGCCGGGAACCCGGGGGCGGGCTCGTCTATTTCCGGGCCGTCGGGTATCTGCAGGTCCCGGTCAAACGTGGCCGTGATGGTCAGCGTCATCATGCCGGGCAAGCGGAAGTCATCGCGCACGTTCCCGACGGCGGCCGGTGGGCTCTGCACCCAGGCGTTAAAGTCCGTTCCCGTAAAGCGCAGGCCGGCGGGCTCCCCTTTCTTGGCGGGGGCTTGCCGGGCCACGGCGGCACGGCCGGACCAGTACACCAGCGCGGCGGGGCCGGGCAGAAAGGCAGCCTCCGACCAGTCCGTGCCGGGCAGCAGGTTCAGAATCCCACCCGGTTCGGTGTTGATTTCCACGGCCGACACCGCCGGCAGCAGCTGCAGACGCTGGGCAGCCGTTACCCACGGCAGCTCGTCTTCGGGGTCGCTAATGACCCGCAGCAGGCTTTCGGTCGTGACCCCGGGTAGGCGGGCCCCGGTGGCGTCGTAGCGGCGGCGGCGGGTGGTTTGCCGGGCAACTTCGCTGATGCGCTCCACCCACCACGTACCTTCTTCCTGCCGGAGCTGGGCGTTGTAGCGGCTCAGCACCAAGGCCAGCACGTCCCGGCACGACATGGGCTTGCCGTTGTCGGTTAACCCCTGCGCGTAGGTGTAGACCTGCGCCAGCGGGTCATCGGCTGCCAGGGTAGTCATACCGTAGGCGTACAGGCTGACCGAGGTAGTCAGGGGTAAGGCGTAGTCCAGTACTTCCAGGCACCGCCGGAGCAGGTCCAAATCGGAGAACGTACCGGAGAGCTTGGCGCCGGAGGCCGTGGTAAAGGGAATCTCTTTCAGCCCGGCCAGTCCGTCGGTGGCCCGCAGGGTCATGTAGAACGGCGGAGCCAGGTGGGCGGCGTCGTAGAGCTGCGGGGTTAGCCAGCCGCTCCACTCCAGCGTTCCGCCAATCCACAGTTCGGCTTTGGCGTAGCGGTCATCCGGGGCGAAGGCGTCGCGCAGCTGGTCTTCCTGCATCACCAGCAGGTTGATGTCGAGCGTGCTGGCCTGCACCGGGTTGTCGGCTACGTGGTCGGTGGCGTTGCCCTCCCAGGTGATGACGGCCGTTTCCGCCTGCCCTTCCAACACTTCCGGCTCCCCGGTGTAGCCGCGCAGGCTGATGCGGACTTCGGCATCTTCCTGGTATTCGGGACAGAAGAAGGGCACCGTGTAGCGCAGCCCGTAGGCAGCGGCCGTGGTGAACTCCAGCTCGGCTAAGCAGCCGTCTACCCGGTTTTCCTTGACCGTGACCAGGTGGCGCCCGCTCAGCAGCCCGTCGAACGTGGGCGAGGTCTGCCCGGGGGTCTCGAAGCGGTCTAAGGAGTAGAGCAAATCACCCTGGGCGCCGGACGTGAGTACGGTAGCCGTGGCGTCCTTGCCCTGCGCGGATTCGGGCGTAACGGTTACCCCGGTAATCTGCAGCGTACACGCCCCGAAGACCGGCGCTCCGCAGAAGGGAGCGTCTGCCGTGAGGATGATGGAGGCGTAAGGCGGGGTCAGCAGGGCGGCGAAGTCCACCCGGGTCGTGCCTTCGCAGCGCCCGCTAAAGACCTCCCCATCGGCCCGGCCCCGTTCGGCCTGGGTCACGCCCAGCACTTCCGGCGTGGGCGGGGTGGTGTAGTCCTGCACCAGCCGGGGGCCGGTGGTGTAATACAGGTTATGCTCTACGCCCTGATCGTCGGTAAACGTGTCGATCAGATCCCCCGCGGGCGTGCTGGCAGCGCCAATGGTGTAGCTGCGCGTCAGCGTGCAGCGGTTCGTGCCGTCGCCCTGGTCGCGGACGTACACCAGGCCCGGGCCGGTGGGCAGCGCGTCGTAGCGCGTGCGGGCGGCGGTCCAGTTGGAGTTATCGATGGAGCTTTCCCAGGGGCCGTAGCTCGTGCCCACGTCGAGCAGGATGGCCCGGCCCACTACCTGCACGTTGCAGTACAGGTCGCAGGTCACGGCCGGCTCCTGGTAGTAGTTCTCTTCTACACTCAGCAGCGGGTCGGCCCCTACCTGGTTGAGCACCCGGACGCGGGTGGTGCCTTCCTGGGCTTCGTAGAGCACCTGTCCGTCGGGGCGGCCGTCGGCATCGGGGGCGTCGTTGACGGCTGCCTGCCCGATCAGCGCCCCGGTGCTCAGTACGTAGTCCTGATAGGTCAGGCTGCGTGGCAAGTCACTGGCATACACCCACTCCCGGCGCACATCGGCGGCGGTGTAGGTTTGCGTCAGGACGGGGAACAGGGCCATAGCACGAAGCTACCCTGTGCCTTGCCCGGGGTGAAGTGTTCTAGTGGAAAGGACTATATGAAACGAGGTTAGCTAGCTAAGAGCCGCCGCTTCTGTTCCTGAAACTCTTCCTCTGTCAATACTCCCTGGGTCTTGAGCTGAGCCAGTTTGGTTAGCTCATCAGCCACCGACACGCCTTGACTTGCCGCGGGCGCTTGCCCTTTTTGCTGGTAGGCCCGGATGTACTCGTTGATCTCCTGAATGATCTTGGCCGACTTCTCGGACTTCGGCACCTGCACCTTTCGGTTGTCGCCACCAGAAGCCAGGATAACCATATGGCCCATGACACTGAACATGCCAGCCGTTTCGTACTGAATGCCGTTGACGCTGCGCAGCGGGTACGAACTACCCCCGTTGCCGAAAAGAGACCACGTTAACTGGCCGTCTTCAATCTTAACCTTGGCTTGTGCGGTGCCGAAATCCCAGGACTTGCTTTCCATTGCGAGAGTTGTTACCCAGGCAATATAGGGGTTCTAAGAAACACTTAGCCGGCGCGCCTCATCAAGCATAAGGGTTCTAGCCAGCGCCGATACGCTTAGCCCTCGCGCCTTGGCTACACGCTGAAACAGCGCCTTTTCTTCGGCATCTACCTCAATGGTAAGCATGGGCTTACGGGGCTTCTTCTCTTCGCTTTTCATGGTGTAAAGATAGTAATACATGGGGAACACATTAATTTATTTTGCTTGTCTCTATAATTTCTCATGTGTTTGTAATGATTACACGTATATTTGAGCATCAAAAAAAGAGAGGCCAACCCCGGCAAGGGTTGACCTCCATTTCAAAACAGGGGCGCTAACCCCTATTTCAATCACTGTAAGAGTAAAGGTAATGACTGATTACGAATTTGAACTCGAATTGTCGATCATGCCCGGCTATGCCGGAATCTGGGTAGGCATAGCAAAGCAAAAGGCGGTGTACGTTCGCTGCAAGCAGGGGCGCTTACACGCGGAAGCCATGCAGAAACAGCTGATTCGCATCTATCAATGGATGCGCGGCCAAGGTCACGCGGTAACCCCTGGGCTTGTGCGGGATATTGCCGTCGGCTCGAAAGAACGCCTGAACTCACTAACGGCGTTGTCAGTGCTGCCGCTTGTCTACTCCTAGCGCCCCGACGTGAGGCCCTGCCGTGTTTGGGCAATAGTGAGGGTGCCGATCAGATCTGCCCCGCGCTGAACTACTTTAACCTCGTGAATCACCGTGACGGGCCCGCCAGTTGCAGTTGTTTCTAAAGAACCACGAGTGCGCGGGGTGTAACCTGCGCTGGGCCCGGTAACACGGGGGGTGTCGGTTTTTGCCTGGAGCTTAGTGCGCTGGCCCTGGGCATAACCACCGGCCGCCCCTAGGGCCAGGCCCGCAGCAATCTCAGCCACACCCTGCCCGACGTTGCCGATAGCAATATCCCCAGCGCCCTTCAAGAGCAGTTGCTTTCCGAACTTTAGCAGAAAGTCGGCCATCAGCGCAAGCGTATCCTGAAGTGTTGCATTCAGGGCGTCATTTACATTCCCAACGCCGGCCGCCACCTGCCCTAGATTTGCGGCAGCTCCGATTGCAAGGTCTGCAAAGGCGCCCTTTAACTCGCTTAGAAGCCGTTCCATTTCCACATTGGCGGCGGCCATTGTGTCGAGGGCTTCCAACTGAATACTTCCTAGTCGAGCATATGCCCCGCCCGCCTCGTCTATACTGAGGTTCAGCGCATCTAAGCTGACAGGCGGCAAGGTCATGGCTTCACTCAGGCTCGACGTGTCAAGCTTAATAGCTTTAAGCTGAAGGCTAGAAACATCCGTGTAGATGTCCTGAAGTTTTTTCAGTTCACTTACATACCTTTGAACGGTCTGACTGGCTGGGTCAAAGCCAGCGGCAACCAGCGACCTTACCCCTGCCTCAAGGGCGCTTTGCCTGCCCCCTAAATAGTCATAGTTAAGCCCTAAGGCTCGGCTCAGGTTATCATTCAGGGAGAGCGCTATTCGCAAATCCTCTAGCGCTTTGGCCCGCGCGGCTGCGGCCTCATCAACACCGGGCGTTAACGGAGAGATGCTGCTGGCTTTGGCGTTGGCATCTGCGACAGACAGGACTTCCCCCTTCAGGCTTCGCAGGTTGGCGTTCTGATCGTTGTAGTCTTGGTTGAGTCGCTGAAGATTGGCCCGAAGGGCGCTGATCTCGGCGTTGTCGAGCTTGCGGCGGGTCGTTACGTTTTCGTATCCTTCACCCACCTTACGTAGGCTGGTTTCCTCCACGAAGATTTCACCGTTAGGCGAAGCCGACTGCAGCAGCTGGGTGGTTTTGACAATCTGGGTAGCGAGATTGCGAAGGGCTGTCGTCTGGTCCTGGATGTCCTGCTTATTACGCACCCGCAGCACGGCCTTTTGTTCCTCAACGAAGGCCCGCGCTTTAGCCGAGTTAATATCCAGCGCGTTCCCGTAACTGTCGAACGCCGTGGCAACACCCGGCACCTGATCGGCAATCTGCTTGATTACCCGGCGCAGTTCTTCCTGCTCAGATTTACTGAGGGAGGTTTTACTTTTTAGCTGATCGTAGCGGGCAAGCAGTGGATTTACCCCTTTTTCGAGGGCTTCAACAGCTGCTTTTTGATCTTTAAACGACTGCGTGCTACTACCCTGGGTTGCCAGGTAGCCAGCGGTAGCAACAGCTAGCGCTGTCAGCCCTAGCGCAATCAATCCTATAGGTCCGCTTAGCAACGCAAAACCAGTTGCTATTGCGGGTAATGCTGCACCTAAGGCCCCAATGGCTGCTACCACCGGCCCGATAGAAGCACTAATACCAGCCAACAACACCCCGAACTGCAGAATCTGTGGGCTTGTCTGCGCTAGTCCAGTTATTACGCCTGTAAAGGACTGAAGCAGCGAAGTGCCTATCTTCTGTATACCACTCTCGGCTATAGCTATTCCCAATCCTTCAAGCGCACTTTTTGCAGCTTCTAGGGCCCCAGCAAATCCTTTGGAGAGTATTTCGCCTTGACTAGCGGCTTTGACTTTGCCAATGGCCTCCGCCATCTTGTCAAACCCCTCGGTGCCTTGTTTCGCAAGCAACAGGGCTGTTCTGATTGAATCGGTTCCAAATATCTTTGTCCCCAGATCAGTACGCTGCTGTTCATTCAGCCCCTGAAATGCCTTTTGCAGGTCCCCCGCGATGATGCGCAGGGGCTTCATTTGGCCCTGCGCATCAAAGAATTGAAGCCCCAGCTTCTTCATAGCCTCTTCGGCTTCCCGACTTGCAGGGACCAATCGGCTTAGGAAGGTTTTAAAGCTAGTACCTGCGTCCGAACCAGATGAAAAACCCGAGGAAGTAGCAGCAATGGCAGTATTAAAGTCCTCGAATTTCACCCCAAGGGGGCCGGCAACGCCACCTGCCTGCCCCAGTGCAGCGGCATAGTCGTCTATGCTGAATTTGCTTGCAATGGTGGTGCCTGTAATGTTGTCAACAACCGCAGCCAAGTCCTTTGCAGACTTGCCGAAGTTATTCATTACATCGGTGGCAATGTCGGCTGATCCAGCCAACTTACCGCCAGTGGCCGTCGCCAAATTCACAGCCGCGTCAGCTGCCCCGCCTAATATATCGGTAGTGCTAACGCCGTTTTTAGCTAGCGCCTCTAATGCGCCGGCTGCGTCTTGGGCAGAGAACTTGAGCCGCGGATCGAGAGCAATAGATTTTGCCTTGTTCTTTAAATCATCTAGTTCTTTACCGCTTGCCAGGGTCGCCGCCTCAACCCGATTCATGCCAGACTCAAAGTCGCTTCCCATTTTTAGGGCGCCTGCGCCAATGGCGGCTAATGGCAGGGAGACGTACTTGCTCAGGCTCTCGCCCACCCCTTGCAAGGCTTCGCCAGCCCTTACAAAGCCCGACAACTCTTTTTTTGCGATTGCTAGGGAGCGTTGGAAACCTGAAATTTCCGCTCCAAGCACCACCGACATTTGCGCTAAAATTCCACTTGTTGCCATTTTATTTTACTAGATTTACACATGGAAAACACAAGCGGTGTATCGACTAAGATTTGCACCTTTTGCAAGAAGGCGCTACCGGTGGGCGTGTTCGGAAAGCACAAGGGGCGCAAGGATGGGCTTAGCGAGTGGTGTAAGCCTTGTGCAGCAGCAGAGAGGAAGCGGAGATACCAAGAAAGTCCCGAGACCAGAGAGCGGGCGCGCATCGCCAGACAGACTTATTACCAGAAGAACAAGGATCAGATAAACTCCCAAAAGGATGAATATCGACGGGCTGACCCCGCCGCCCATGCCGCAAGAGGCAGAAGTTGGTATCACCGCAACTTGGAAAAGGCAAGGGCTGGCAAAAGATCTTCTACTGCTAGATGGCTTGCCCGGTCGGGGCCTGAATACCGGCTCAATTGGGTTAAAAACAATCCGGAGAAGTGTAAGGCTACATGGGTCCGGCGTCGCGGGCGCACCGGTTACGGATACTTCAGCGTTCACTTGCTCCGTAGAATGTGGGCCTCTCAGAATGGCCTTTGTGTCTATTGCAAGTTGAGCCTGGGAGAGGGTCCGCATGACACCTCGAAATACCATGTTGACCATATTTGGCCGGTAAGTAAAGGCGGCACGAACGAAGAATCTAACCTCCAATGCCTTTGCCCATCGTGCAACAGGAGGAAGAACGCCAAACTCCCTCACGAATTCGAGAAGGAGATTGGGTTCCGCTCTTAGTACCCCGCTGGCAGCCATAGGGTTAATTCAGGTTATCCCGTTTCTTAATGCGGGCAATGAGTTCGTCGCGGCTGATTCCCGGTTTCACTGGTCCGGCCAGCAGCATGGCGCGGCGGTCCTTGCGGAGCGGCACCAGTTGGTTGGCGGGCTTGCGGTGCTTCTCGTCTACATTGCTGTTATACAGCACGCCGTAGAGCAGGCGGGTGTGTTCCCACTTCTCTTCTTCCCGGCGCAGGTAGCCCCGCACCCGGCAGTTGTACTGCGCGAACGTCAGCCGGAAAAAGTCCTTGGGGAGTAGTTGCAACTCCCCAAGGGCAAAGTCCATAATGTCGGCTACGCTTGGCCCGGGGCTGCCGTCGCCGCTTCCGTCGGCAGCCCCTTCCGGTTTCCCAACTCCTGAAAGCTGGCCGTGAGGGCTTCCATCAGGGGCGTTAGTTCGTCGGGCCGTAGAAACAGCACCTCCGCTACCCATTCCCGGGCCGTGTCCAGGTCGAAGTCAGCCGGCAGGGCGTTGACCTTGCGGCGCACCTTCAGGCCACAGTACACCAGGGGCGTAATGGCGTCCGGGTTGCCGCTGCCGAGCGAATCAATCGCGGCGGACAGGTCGCCGCCCTGAAGGCCAACGTATTCGAGCAGTGCGCCCATTGTAAAGGCCACGGTGCGGGGCTTACCGCCCAGGCTCAGGGTTACTTCGCCGGTTTGGGTAGGGGTGCTCATTGGTTATTCGGGGTTGATGGTTTTCACCAGGGGCAGGTTCAGGCGGATGGTAGTCGAGTAGCTGCCGACTTCTCCCACGCCAACCGAAGCCGACACCGAGGTAAAGAAGCCTTTGCAGGCGTACACCGGCTCACCGGGCTTGTCCGAACCCCAGGTGAAGTCGAAGATGGTGCCCGCCTGCCACGCGTCGATGATGTTTTCCGACGTGTAGTTGTTGGTGGCATCCGTCGAGCCCGGGCCGCTGGCATCGTTCGTGGCAACGGTCATCACGCCGTCGGCCTTCGCCGTGGCCGACTTGGCGCCGGGCAGGTAGTTCTTGTTCAGGCCGGTGCGCTTGCAGCTGGCTTCGATTTCGTCCGTGCTCAGGTCCAGGCCGATGCTGTTGGAGCAGTAGACGAGCTTGCCCCCGATGCTTACACCGAGGTTTTCAAAAGTGGATTCAGCAATCATGGGTACAGTTGGTTAAGAAGTGGGGAGAATCAATGTGTAGTCCTGACGCCTGCCGCCGATCTGGCCGGCGTCGTCGTATTGGTCGCCTTCGCCGGTCCACCGAAACCCGGCCTCCTGCAGGGCTTTGCGCACAGCATCTGCCAGCGGGTCCAGGTCGGCGTAAGCGATGGCGTAGAGGTTGATCTGCAGCCGTACCTCATCGGAAAGCGTACACTCCCGCCGGGTCTGAGCACGAGGCTGCCGGTTGACAATGCTGTAGGTGGCGGCTGGCAAGACCATCCCCGCCTCTAGCCGGTTGGGCCGGATGCGGGTTCCCAGCAGGGCCGCCGTTTCGGGGCTCGTGCTCAGGACCTGAAAAAGCAGCTCACCCGGGGCCATTAGTCGAAGTTGAGGTCTTTGAAGTTTCCGTCGAGCACCGCCTTGATGTCGAGGCGGATACCAGCTATTACTTGATCTTTGGTCTGCTCAAAGGCCGGCCGCCAAAACGGTTGGGCTGGCATCGAGCCGGTTGCCCTGCCATCCTTGCGGACGCGGGGCGCGGTTCCGAACTCAATCAGGTGCGCCGCGTAGCCGTTGAAGGCTTTGCTTCGCCGGGGGCCGACGTACACCGACGTCCCCCGTCCGGCACCCCGGCCGGCAATGGTTCCCAGGCTCTTGGCGACCGTTCCTTTGTTCCTTGGAACCAGCTCCCGGCCCCGCTGAATGAGCGGCCGGGCGTTCTTGCGCAGGATGCTTTGCAGCGTCTTTTCGCCTAGCCGTTTGGGCAGGGCGTCCAGCAGCTGCTCAACTTCCTTGAAGCCCTGGAACTGAAAGGTGTTCTTAGCGGCCATCATCGTTTCGGGTAAAGGCAGACAACTTCAGCCCGGCCCGGCGGCCCAGCTCCTGCACAGCTTCGATGTCGTACACCTGCCCCTCGTAGGTTATCCGAAGGCGGGCCGACAAACCGGGCTTGTAGCGGATGGTGAAGTCGATGCGCTGAATGGCGACCTGCTCCCCGGCTTGCACGGCTTCGTTGCCTCGGCCGTAGTCCACCCGGGCCCATACCTCCCCTACTTCAGACCAGGCCGGAACCTGCTCCCCGTAGGCGTTTTGGGTAGCGGTGTTCTGCTCTAGCGTAATGCGCCGGTCCAGCTTGCCGATGTTCATAGCACCGGCTCCCTTTCCATATCAATCAGCGCCTGGGCGCCCATTGGTATCTGCACCATGCCGTTCTGACTTGCCCCCAGGACCACCTCCTGCCGGTTTTCATACCAGTGCCCCACGACCAGCCGAATAAACTGCTGCACGATGGGCGGCACCTCGTCTACTGAGGTAGCGCCGGCCGTGTAGTACACCAGCACGCCTTCGTTGATGCGCGTCCGATAAGAGAGTTGAGGCTGAAGGCCGGAATAGCTGGTTGGGCCAACCAACAGGCCAGGATACAGGTCAGAAAGGGCGTATAATTCCGGTTCGAGGTCGGCGTAGGCGTCCCCCTCTCCGAAATACTGCACCTTCGTTACCTCCTGCACCGGGGCGAGTAGGTGAAGCCGGCCGCTATAATGCCAGCCACTGAACCCCGTCACATACTCGGCAACCATTACTGGCTGACCAGTAGCTGCTTCCCACAGCGCCCCGGCCGTTACGGCTAGGTCGCTGATATAGGCAGACTCAGCCGGCGTTGCATCTTCGGCCTTGAGGTGCGTTTTCAGCTTCTCCAGGTCGTGAGGCAGGGCGTAGCCAGGGGTAAGGCGGCGGGTCAGGGGCGCGGACATTTACAGCTGCTTGAAGAAGGGGCCGTCTTTCTGGATGCGGTCAAATGCCTCCCGGCTGATGGTGCCTTCATCACCGACGAAGTAGCCAAACTCAGGGTGCGAACGAAGCACTTTCACCTTCACGGTGTCGCTCTTCTTAGCCGATTGGGCCTTTACTTCAGCCGGCACCGACTTTTCCTCACTTGCGGTAGGAAGAGCAGCGGTTTCGGCGGCGCGGGGTGCGCTTGCGGTTTCGGGGCGGGCCGAGCGGGCTTCTGCCGTCGGCTTGGGGCCTTTTTTCTTATCCATGACTCAGGGAATGAGAGGTGAAACCATAGGCCCGGCCGGGGCTACCGGCCGGGCTGTTCAGGTTAGACGAGGGTGGTGTTCACATCCTTCACCACGGCGAAGGCTTTAGCCCGCTGTACCATGATGTCGTAGAAACCCTGGATGATGATCCGCACTTGGCCTTCCGTTGCCAGCGTGTAGGGGTCCGTGGTGATGTCCAGGCCGCCCCACTGACCGATGAGCAGGTCGCTCCAGTTACCGAAGATCAGAGCCGACAGGCCGGTGCCTGAGCCCTTGGTGATGTCGCCGGGGACGTTGGTGGTTACAGCAGCGTCGTAGCCAAACAGCTTATTAGCTTCGTCCATCAGGAACTGACCCGAGCCGGCGTCCACTTTCGTGTTCATCAGGGCCGCCATCGTGTTGACGTTCATCAAATAGCCCGGGTTGGTCAGCGGGATATTGCTGTTCATGACAGCAGCCAGCAAGGCAATGGCGGTGCCGCGGGTGAAGGCGCCACCGTTGGCGCCCAGGGCCACCTGGTTCACGTCGGGGTTGTTGATGATGCCCTGCGGGATGTTTCCCGTGCCGATTCCGTCAATGGCCGTGCGGTCCAGCTTCTGCACCACGCTGTTTTCGAGGTCGGCGCGCAGCATACGCTCAATCGAGGGGGCGGTTTGCGCCAGGAACTGCTTGGAGCGAATGGCAAACGTGCCGAGACGGTTAGGCGAAAACTCGCGGTCCACAAACTTCTGGTTGGACTTGTCGAGCGTTTCGATTTCGCCTTTCCAGGTCGATACCGCGCCGGTTGCCAGTTCGCCCATGCCGATATTGCCAACGAGGCCGGTCAGGAACTGAGCACCAAGGTCACGAATGACCGACTTGGGGCGCAGGAAGTCCAGCACGGGGCGAACTTCACGCTCTACGACGGCCGAGCCGTCTTCCGGCTGCGTGGGCATGGTTACCGAGTTGTCGCGGGTGGCAATCAGCATCTGGGGAATACCCAGGCCCTTGATGCCTTCGCCGCCGAGGCTGCGGTTTTCACGCACAGCTTCCTGGTGCATTTCTGCTTCCACGCCGTCGAGGGCGCGGTAGGAGTCGTGCGAGGGCGGCAGCGTGGAGCGAACAGCCTTCAACAGCGAATAGCTAGCCAGGCTGCGCTTCTCGGTCGTGCTGTGGTTGTTGACGGGCTTCTGCTGGCCGGCCAGGGAGGCGGCGTTGCGCTCCTGCACCTCGGCAATGTCAATGTCGCTTTTCAGCGACTCGGCCGCGTTCTGCAGGTTGCGCACTTCCGTCTTTTCCTCATCGCTGAGGCTGCGGTTCTCTGCCTTCGCCTTGTCAAACAGGGCGGTAGCAGCATCGATTTTGGCGGTGCGCTCTTCGCGCAGCTGTTGTAGGTTTTTCACGGAGAGTGAAGGTTAGAGAGTGGAGAAAAAGGCGTGTTCTTCGTGCATCCGCTGGGTTTCAGCGTCGGGTGAAGCTCTTTGGGCATCCAAGTCGGAAAGCCAGTCTTTCATTTGAGTGATTTCGGCGCTTTGGGTGTCGATAATACCCTGCGCAAAAGCCCGTATATCATCATCCTTGATCTTCTCAAGGGCTTTGTTTGCCATGTCCAGCGCCATTTCGTGGTGCGGAATCATGTCTTCCAGGAATTGACGTTCGGCCTTCGTGGCGGCCGACTCATCCCGCTTTTTCTTCTTCTTTCCCGACATTTTCATGCTACCCATGCGCTCATCCAGGCTGCGCTTGGCGGCGCTGGTATCGGCGTAGGCCGGATCGGTGACCGGGCTCACGTCGTAGACTTTCTTAATGGCGGTGACGGTGCGGACGTAGAGCGTGCCGCCGCCTTCGGTTTCCTCTTCCTCCCAGGTGTCGCCGTTGCGGGTCGTGGTGAAGGCAAAGGAGCTGCCCACCACGTCGCCGCGGTTCATCTTCGCCATCAGGCGCACATGGTCGGGGTCGGCTGGGTCGTAGCTAATGCGGTAGCTCAGCCCGCCGTCGGTGTCGCGGGTCAGCGTCATCGTGCCGGACGTGGTGCGGCCTAGCAGGATGTCGTTGTTGTGGTTGAATAACCCTACCACGTCGCTCATATCAGCGGCGTCGAGGGCTTTGGGGTCAATGATTTCCACGAACCCGCCCAGGTTCTTGGAGCGGGAGCCGCAAACGATGGCCTTACCGATGAAGGCCACCGGCTCCTGCGTGCCTTCGCGCAGTTCGACCGACAGCGTGCCGGAGGCAAAGCGTACTTCGGGGCCGTTAGGCTTCAGGGGCGTCTTCATTGGGCGTAGTCGTAGTGACAGCCGGGGCCGTCTGCTTGTCGATGATGTCGTTGATGCGGCTAAGGGGCACCATAGCGCCCTGGATAAACCGCTCGTTGCCGCCCTCCACCGGGTTCATCTCTTCCAGGTCGCGCACGTCGTTAATCGACATGACGCCCGTATTGAGCATTTCCCGGTAATAGGCGCCGCGGGCCTGCGAGTCGCCCCGCATCAGCCCGTTGAAGTTGTGTTTGCCCTTGGTGGTGGCGATTTCAGCGGCGCGGAACAGCTTCAGCCGAAACTCCTGCTCGATGTTCACCGCCCAGGGCTGCAGCGTGTTCTGGATGTACTCAATGGCCTGCTGCTCGATGTTGGCCTTGATGGAGCTGTCCATATCCCCGATTTTGTGGGGCGGGACGCGGAAGATGCTGGCGATTTCGGCCCGGCTGAGCTTGTGCGTGTTCAGGAACTCCGCATCCTTCGGGGCAATGCTGATCGGCTCGTACTTGATGCCCTCTTCCAGCATCAGCACCCGGCTGCCGCCGGTGCCGGAGTAGTTGGACTCAAACTGATTGCGGAGGCGCTCGGCAACGCCGGCGTCCTTGAACTTGGTCGGGTGCAGCATCACGCCGTCTACCCGGGCGCCCTTCTCGTAGAAGTTGATACCGTAGTTCTGGTTTGCCAGGCCCAGGCCGATGGTTTTGCGGTGGGCGTGCAGCGGGCTGATGCCGCGGCCGGCCGACAAACTCAGGCCCCGCAGGTGGATCACCTCGTAGTCGGCATAGGGCAGGCGCTTGGTGTCGCCGTCAAAGCGATACCAGAACCGGCCGTCTTTCTCCAGAACCTCGGTGCGGTCGGGGTGTTTGTAGTGCAGGGCGACGGGGCTTTGGCGGCCGTCGCGCTCAATCAGGGCGAAGGCTTCGCCGCGCAGCAGCACGGTTGCCAGCATACTCTGCCGGAACTGAAAGCTGGTTTGCTTCGGGTTGGCCTGCTGGTTGAGCAGGCGGTAGGCCGGGTGGTCTTTGCGGACTTCTTTCGAGTCGCCCGTATCCTGGTAGATCACGAACGGCAAGGCGGCCAGGTCCTGGCTGATGGCCTGCACGCACGCCCACACGGCGGCGAAGCTCAGGGCCGAATCCTGGTTGACCGACACGCCGGCTACCCCACCCCCGGTAAAGCCCAGGGCCCGGAGCAAGGCCGGGTTTGTTTCTTCCGTCGATACGGCATAGCCACGCTCTTCCCGAACAGCTGAAACAGCCGCCTGAAGCGGGGTATTTGTCGAACGGGTGAACGGGTTAGACCAGAAACTAGACACGGCTGTGGGGCTTGCTGAAACAAAGCAAGCGCACACCGGGCGCGGGTACTAGGGAAGCGGGGGAAAGGACTATATGAAACGAAAGCCCCGCCGGTTGGGGCAGGGCTTTCGGTGGTTTTCAGGGGGTTGGGGCCTTCAGAACGAGAGGAAACCCCGCCCATCCTCATTGTAGACGGATCCACTTTCCTGCTCGGTGCTGATGATTTCACCCAGGGCCATGATAGCCGCCACCGGGCCGTCGATCTTGTTCTGTGGCTGCTCCTTGCGGGGGTAGATGTTCTCCTTGGCGTCGGTGTGGGCCACGACGTTGCTGATCATCCAGGTCATCATCGGGTTTCCGTCGTGAACCAGCTTGCCGGACTTGACCAGCATTTCCAGCTGCTTCATGGGCTCCGACATATTCTGTACGGTGTTGCGGTATTCCTTCACCGGCAGCCCTTCCCCGGCTAAACGGGTCGCTAAGTACGTCGCCTGCCAGGGGTCGTACCCCATCGACACCACCGTAAACCGGCTGGCATCGTCCCGCAACTCTTCCTCAATGGTGGCCTGATCGGTCACGTTCCCCTCGGTTAACTCCAGGTAACCCTCGGTGGACCACCCCGCATAGTGGGAGGCATCGGGGTTTTCGGCCGCTGCTTCGGGCAAATAGAACCGCGGAATGAGGTAGTAGGTGTCTTCCCGCTTGAAGATGTAGACCTTGGCGGCCACGTCGAGCTTGGAGGCCAGGTCAAGGGCTATCCAGACCTCATCCCCGGCAAAGCGGTCCAGGGTCAGTTCTTTATCGGCGCAATCCTCCCAGGCTTTCATATCCATCCAGGCCGTGTCGGCATTCACCCACACGTTGAGGTGCTTGGTCAGGAAGTTGTTCTGCGCGGCGGCCATCTCCTGCGCCTTGCGGGCCTTGCGGGCAATGTCTTCCGGCTTGACCGATATTCCCCAATTAGGATTTGCCTTGGCCCATACGGTCGTATCCGTCCATACGTCTTCATCATCCAGGGTCCAGATGATACCGAAGTATTCCTCATCGGTCGCCACGCCCTGCAGCACCTTGGTCACGTAGGTGCGCTGCTCGTAGCAGATGCCGGAGCGATTGAAGCCGGCCGTGGTGATACCCCACAGCAACGGCTGGGCCCGGGCGCCGGTAGCGGTTTCAATCACGTCCCACACTTCCCGGGTCTTGTGGGCGTGCAGCTCGTCAATGATGCCGCAATGCACGTTCAGGCCGTCGAGGTTGCCGCCCTGGTCCCGGGCGAGGGCCTTGAAGGTGCCGCCGTCGGTGGTGTAGATGCTGTGCGCGGAGGTCTGCACCCCGAACCGGGCGCCGAGCCCCTTGGCCTTCTGTGCCATCCGGTGCGCGTCCTGCCATACGATCTTCGCCTGGTCCTTGGTCGTGGCGGCGGAGTACACCTCCGGCCCGCCTTCCCCGTCAGCGGTCAGCATATACAGCCCTACCCCACTGGAAAGCGTCGATTTCGCGTTTTTTCTTGGTATCTCGGTGTAGGCGGTCTTGAACCGGCGGTTTCCCGCGGCATCTACCCAGCCAAACACGCATGTTAGAATAAACATCTGCCAGGGCTCCAACTGTATCGGACGGCCGGCCCATTCCCCCTTGATGTGGGGCAATAGCTCAATAAACCGGCAGATGCGGGAAGCCTTGTCGGGGTCGAAGTGGTAGGCGAACCCGCGGCGCTTCAAATCCTTTAGCTGCCGTTCGCAGGCCAGCTTCACCCACTTGCAGGCGGGTATCGTGCCAGCCACCACGTCGCGGGCGTACTGAGTCGCCAGGGCTACGTAGTCGCGGCTAGTCGAATTGGGAGAAGCCATCTTCTTTCTTTTCAGGGGTGGGTACTACTATCCGGGTCCGGCTGCTGGGCGTGAAGCCAAACTGCTGCCCGAGCTTGGCGGCCCGGTCGCTGGCTTCGTTGTAGATGCCGACCCAGGGGCTTTTCGTCTCATAGGAGCCGCCGCCTTTGTTGGTGATGGTGGTGGTATAGCCTTCCGTCCGCAGCTTAGAAGATGCTATGTCCATCGTGGCGACGTGCTGGCAGTAGCTTTTCAGGATGGAGAGGTCGGCCGGGGTCAGCACCTTCAGGGGCTGTAGCTGCTGCATGACCCGGTTCCACTCCTGCTGACCCTTTTCGGGCAGGTCGTCGGGCGCCATCTCGAACGATTCCAGCACGGCGGGCTTCATCGAGGGCTCCAGCTTACGGGACGGGCGCAACGTGCCCTTTTGGGCCTTTAATGCGTCTGGTTTGGGGTGTGGGCTAGCCATTTGGTCGGGTGTTCCCCTTTGGGTACGAAGTTGGACGCGTGAAAATTCGAGGAAGGGCTCCGGTATCAGCCGACTATGGGCGAGGTAACAGAACCACCCCCGGGGCAGGCTAGGCCGCAAGCCTCATCTGAAGCTGTCCGATAGCCTTGTCTCCCTTGATACTATTACACTGACGGCAGGCGCACTGCACGTTGTGGTACTCATGGGTGCCGCCCTTAGAGAGAGGCAGGATGTGGTCAAGTTCAGGAGCGTTGGGCTCCATCGTGCCGCGCTTACTCTTTGGGGTCTTGATGCCGCATAGTTGGCACGTCCACTTATCCCGATCGAATACAGTCAGCACGTTGATAGGTGTATAGAATACACCGAAATGCCGTGCCCGCCGCCTATGATTCTCCTTGCCTCTCTTGGCTTGGCGTGCCATCTCATCCCGGCACGCTTCCGAACAGAAGGCCTTGATGCTTGCGCCATACGTGCGGGTGAAGTCTTTACCACAGGCCTTGCACTGCTTAGCGGTATCAGCCTTGTTGACTATTCGCGCATCGTTGCGCTTCTTCATCATAAGGCTGCTCCCTTGCTCGCTGTACTTAGCTGTTGGCCGTCGGGCGGTGAATAGCTCTCCCGTTATGATGCAAGTGTTGAAGTAGACAGGACAGGAGGTCGCGCGCTTCGGGCGGGGCTTAACCTTGGTTAGCTCCTTCAGGCGTGGGGCATTGTCAGCCATCCATTGCTTGAGGTAGCCAGCGCGCTCGGCATTGCGCTCCCGCTCCTTCTGCTTGTAGGCTTCTGTGTAGTCGGGGCGTTTCCGCAAGGCCTTGATGGAAGCATTGATGCAGGCCTTACACGCTGCCTTATGGGCGGCTTTGTCCTTCATGTAGGTGAAGTCGGCCAAGGCCTTCTCTTCCCCGCAACGGCTACACTTCTTGTTCTGCTCCATGTCTAAAGATACCGAAAAGCTGCGGTATAATCACTGTGTAACGTGCTGTTATTCTGTCTGTTTGCCTGTTTTTTGATGCTTTTCTTTGGCTGACTTGCTCTGGTGGTGGCTCCAACAAAGTCCTTGCAGGTTCTCCCTGTCCAGGAACCCGCCACCCAACCGAACCGGGGTGATGTGGTCGGCTGCTCGGCTGGGCCTGGTGCAGCCGGGTACGGCACAGATGGGTTGTTCCTGCCGTACCCGTTTACTCATCGCCTTCCACTCCGGGCTGTTGTAGTCCGACGTGCGGGCCTTGTGCTGTTGGTAGGGCTTCGGGGGTGCGGGCGGGGGCACCCAGGGCCGGCGGGCGGTCTTCGGAAGATACGGCATCAGGACGGGAGGGAATAGGCGTGGTTGGGGCGCAGCAGGTAGAAGCCCTGGTTGTCGGGGGTGGGGCTCTGCAGCTCCAGGGCGATGCGGCGGTAGAGGCGGCCGGGCTGGCTGGCGATGCGGAAGTGGCGGGGGCTGAGTACCGAGCGGCTGTTGAACAGCGGTAGGCTGCCGAAGGGGAAGCTCAGCACCGGGTAGGCGCTTACACCAGGGCGTAGCTCCAGGCGCCAGAGGTGGCCGTTGCGGGTCGTGGGCGGGAATAGCTCCAGGCGGGTATCCTTCGGGAGCCGGCCCAGCACGTCGCACAGCTGCAGGCTCAGGTAGGCGCGGCCTTTGGGGTCCACCGTCAGCAGGGCGGGCTTCACCGGCCGGGCCGCCTCCACCTGCACCACCCGGGCCGGGGCAGCCGCTGGAACGGAGCGGGTCAGCTTCGGGGCGCCGAGAAAGGCGTGGGGGCCTTTGGGGGGTTGGGGGCTACTGTTCATGGCGCTCAAAGATGAAAATGAGGTTAGGCCCGATGTATTCCGTGGAATGGAGCCGTTGTTCTACATCGCCGTGATAAGGCAACAAGGGTTGGCCTTGCCAGTCAATCAGTGTAAACGCCATGTAGTAAGGCGGCTCCTGCCGGTCCTTCCAGTTCATCCAATGCCGGACAAAGCAGGTATTCGAGAGGCGGAACACGAAGTGCTTGAATTCATCTGCGGTCATGGCGTTGGCTTATTGCTGTGGGGGAAGGCCGCCTACTGCTGGGCTTTCTTGGCGGCTTTGCGGGCGCGTTTCTCGGCAGCCTTCCGCATGGTTTCGTTCTCGGGACGGGCCGGCAGTGGGTTAGGCTCAGGTAGATGCCGGCGGGCAGGCTGTGGTCGTTGCATCTCTACACCGGCCGAAAGGGCTGACCCTGCCAGGGCGAATGCCAATAGAATGCGGTTCTTATTCGAGTTCATGGCGGGTTGTCGTTACTGTTGGGGGTGAATGCCGGCGGCGAGGGCGGCGGCGTCGAGTTGGTCCTTCTGGTCTTGGCTGAGGCCGTGCTAAGAGGTCTTCATCTTCTTGTAAAGGGCGGTCTTCATCGCACTGCACTTTCGGCATTCTCTCCGGCCCAAAGGGTTTACATAGGTGTTGGCCTCAGTGAACTCATGCCCTAGTAGGCAATGCGTCTTTTTCTGCCCAGCATGCCTTTTCTTGCCCAGCATATCCTTTGTGTTGTCCATTGGAGTCCCAGCAAAGAGATGCGAAGGGTTGACGCAAAGGGGGTTGTCGCAGGAGTGGCAAACGAATAACCCGTCACCTATAGGCCCATTCGCCAACTCATAAGCAAACCGATGGGCGCGGCGCGTCCTCCCGTTAGCGTAGAACTGGCCGTATTTATTAGCCGAGGTCTCCCGAGTGCCAGTCCAGAGCCAACACGTATCGGTTTTATTTACATAGGACCAAAACCTGTCTGCTACTGGCATGGATAGCCCTCTGCCGTTCCGGTAACGGCTCTTTAGACACGTCTTACACATCCGAGCGCCTGAAACTGACACAGTACAGTTTTCAGGTATTAGCTCATGGCCTTTTTTGCAGTGTGTTCGAAACTTTTTTGGCATAACTTTGTGGTATTGTTTACCTCACTAAGTTACCACATTCTTACCACAATGGCAAAGAAACGCACCTCTTTCTCTCTGTCCGAAACAGCCCTCATTAAACTGAGGGATCTATCTGAAAAGCGGGGCCTTAGCATGGCGTCCGTGATTGAGGTCCTCATTCGGGAGGCGAAGTAGGAGGCTCAAAGGCTAAGCAGTGCGCCACGAAGGCGGCCGTTAGCTCTCTCGGTATCTTCGGGAACACAACCCGGTCGGTACCATCTTCAAAGTCATAGGTGCTGACATGATGCACCCATCGGTAGCGGGGCTCTCCTTCGCTCAGGTCCCAGGGAGTCGAGGCGAAGGCAGGACGGGCGGCGGGTTGCTTAGCCTGTTTGCTGACCGTGGCGGGCTTCTTGGGTTCCGTTGGGGTGCTAACACCTGCCAGGGTCTGTGGTGCTCGTGGTGGGGCTGCTTTGGGCTTCTGTTGGCCTTTGGGCGTCACGTACTGGGCTCTGTATTCGGCGGCGGTCATGGCTTACTGGCTAGTTCCTCGGCAATGCACACCCGGCAGTAGGTTCCGTACTTGTGCGCGTCTTCGTCGTGGTCGAACCCCTCTGCGCTTGTTCGCACGAACTCCTGCAACTTGCTAACGGCCCGCACAATGTCGCCTGGGTCGTAGTCGAATATGTCAAGCCCTACCATTTGGGCTATGCCATCCATCTCGATACCCCATTCCTTTTGCTTGGGGGCATCTAGTGTTGCTGTCGGCCCTTTTGGCTCGGCTCCGTAGGCCCGGCGAACAATGCGGGCCTGTCGGGCTTCCCCGTCGTCATCCATCAGGGAGGCCAGTAGCTCGGCATAGGCAAGCACCCGGGCCTTGTCTCCGCTTAGCGCGCCCTCAATGATTTTGGCGATTTGCACGGCGTAGCTACTCATCCCGGCTCCCCTCCTTTCCTTCCCCTGCTACGGGCTGCCCGGCTACGTCCTGGGGAGGGGTGGCCGGCGATAGGTGGTTCAGTCGGGTGTAGCGCATCATCTTCAAGCGCCCCAGGTAGGCTCGCCGGACTGATTCGCGTTGCCAACCCGGAGAGTTGATGTGGGGCCACTCGTCGCGGATGCACTCCCACTGATGCCAGTAGACAAACAGGGAAGTGGCTGGGCTGTGGTCGGCCTTGCGAACTCGCAGTCGTCCTCTTTGGCGCAGTAGCCGCCGGTATTCGCGGCGGGATAGCTCGACTGATATGCGGGGGTTCTGGCTCATGGCGTTGTCTAGTTAGGCGGCAGGGAGGGCTATTTGGGCTGCTTGAAGGGCGGGAGAATACCGAGGTAGTAGTATCGAGTGGGCTCCCCGTAGCCGGCAAACGTCATGTAGTGGTAGCGACCCTGGTCTTTGTACTCTGCTTCTCCCGACTGCATCAGATTGCCGACTTGATATTGCGCGGGCACCACTGAGGCGAAGTGATTAAACATTTCTTCATCAACTTCATCCAATGGGCGCAGGTAGTCGAGGATGGATAGTTCGGGGCCGCCTTCCCAGGCTTGGTAGGTTTTGATGTGCGAGGCGTGATTCATTTGGTCGTGTTGTGAAAGGGTGAGAAATCAAGGTCAAAGCGGCCCGTGTTGTCGTGGTGGCACTTGCCAGAGGGAAGCCATTTGCACCGTTCAAGCTGGCCGTTGGGCAGGATGACGGAGCCAGAGGCGCGGGTGCGGGCTTCGTCGGTGCAGAGTATGGACACCTGAAGTTTCCCGTCTGCGGTGCGTCGCAGGTCTTTCAGTAGACTGATGGGCGGGACTACGTTCATGGGCCGGGCTAATTCTTGTTGAAAACTTCTGCCTCAATCCGGTCGGCTATTTCGGGGAAGGTCAAAGGCGTGTCGCTGATTTGCGTCTGAATGAAGTAGCAGTCATGGTAGGTCAGCCCCAGCGCCTCTTGTGCCTTTTTGGGGCTCATAAACTCCTGTCCGCTTTTGTTTCGGGCCATTCCGAACATTTGGCACATGATGCCGCAGGCGCAAGCGCCCTCCCGCTCCACCTCTGTTTTAAAGATTGGGTGGCCCCGTTCGTCGGACTTCATTGCCCCCTTTTTGTGGTTTCCAGTCCGGAGCGAGTGCAGAAAGGCGGCCCGGTTCTCTTTGATTTCGGCAGTTAGTTTCATGGCGTTGTCTAGTTAGGCGGCAGTCCGCGGGGAAGGGAGGGGAAGGCTGTCGAGTAGGGCGGTTATCCAGCCAGCGCGTTCAGCCGTTCGCTCTTCCTCTTCCTGCTGCTTTTCGCGGTGGTACTTGATGTCGGCCTGGGCAGCTTCGATTCGCTCAGCCAGCCAGACGGGGCCGGCCTGCTGCTTCGGGGCTTTATCCCACCTCCCGTTGCAGTCGAAGTCGATGCTGGATTCCAGCTGCTCAATCATGAACTTCTTTAGCTCCTGATGCTCGGCGGTGGGCGGGGCCCAATGTTTGGCCTTAACCAGCAGGAGTTGATAAGCCAGCTTGAGGGCATGGCGCTTATCAATCCGCTCCTGGTAGTCTTTCGTTGCTTGCTCGAACGCTTCAGCCGCGGCGGCCTCGGCTTGTTCGGGCTTCATGGCCTTAAGCTTCTTGAGTTTTTGCTCGGCTTTCTTCTCTGCCTTGCGGTGGTAGTCGCTGGGCTGCGGGAGCTTGAGCCCTTCCGATGCGGGCTCGTCCCGTTGGTCGATGGTGGCCCCGAAGGCGCGGGCGCAGCGGGTGGCGAAGTCCCGAAGGCTGGTTTCTTTGGTGATGTCGGCGGTGTATCCGGATGGCATAATCTTGTTGGGTTAGGCGGCAGTCTCTGCCTCGTTTCGGTGGATGCTCAGGCGGCCTACAGTAGTTCGCTGGGGTTGTTCCGTTTGTACTCCCGATTACTGCCCCGGACTTCGGCCTCGTAAATGGTCATGGGCACCAGCAGTAGGGCGAGGGTATTTAGCAGGTGCCGGGCGTTGTCGATAGCGCGGGCCGTGTCGGGCGGCAGGCTGAAGAAGAGGGTAACCGCCGCCAGCGTAGCTGTGACGATCATCAGCGTGTAGATGGTCCTTTTGAAGATTGTCAGCATGACTCAGGCGTCTTGGAAAGTGGATTGCGGGAACTTGTTCAGACTGAGCTCAGCCGGGGCCGAAGGCAGGACCGACCCGGTATCCCGGTAGCGTTGAATGATCTTCGGGTCAAGGGGTGACATACCCAGCAGCGGGTCGAAGTAGCGGAAGGCCCGGCGCTCGTAGTTCAGGCGGATGCCCTCTTTCGGGGTCTTGAAGCCCGACTCCGGCTCGTTCCGCATCTTCTTGACGTAGAGGTCAACGGCGGAATCGGTGGGGTCTTCGTCGCACATCGGGCGGTGCCAGACGCAGATGCTATCCATGCGGTTCGGCCACATCCGTCCGCCTTCCATGCTGTACTGGTCCGGGATCTTGAGCTCGAGCGTTTTGGGGTTGCGGGCTTCCCCGGCGGGGTGTACACAGATCACGGTACACAGCTGCTCGTCTTTGGTGAAGTCCAGCACCAGGCCGAGTTGCGCCTTGAGCTGTTCGCTCATCATGCCGCTGAACTCCCCTAGCTTGCTCTCGAGATCATTCCAGGGGTCAAGGAGCCAGCCCCGGATGCCGAACTTCTTGGCGGCCTTCACGGCGGGCAGCAGGGTTTTGAGGCTGTGCGCCTGCCGGGGGTCAATAAAGATGAAGTGCCCCATGACCCACTTCACGGCGTCCTCATACTGGGCCCGGCTCATGCGGAACGGGTGCTTCGGGTTCACCGACTGCCCCACGTAGGCTTGCACCAGAATGGCAACGGCCTTGCGGATGGGCATATTCTCCGGCACGAACAAACCCCACTTCCACCCGTCGTACACGCTTTTGGTCACCATCTTGTTGAGTTCCGCCAGGCTCTTGCCCATGCCCGGCCAGCCCGTCACGGCGCAGCACTCTCCCGGCTGCCAGAGCCAGTGCTTGTCCACCGTGGGGTAGTGGGTGGGGCTGCCGTTGGGGTTGGTGTGGTCCCAGGCGTGGAGCGATTCGGCATAGACCGTTTCGGGGCTGATGATCGGGGCCGCGTCAGCAGCGGAGGCAACCAGGGCCGGGGCCGGACGGGTGGAGGGAATCAGGGAGAACGGATTGAGGGTACTCATGCGGCTGCCCCTCCCTTCCGCTCGAGTATTTCCTGAAAGAAGGCGTACTGCTGGGCGTTGTCAGCATGGGAGCGGCGCAGATCGGCTTCGCACAGGTTCCACTGGTGCTTGAAGAACGCGGCCCGTACCGACTCATGGTGCGCGGCCTCTTCCGTCTGGGCCAGGTTCTCCCGCAGCTGGGCATTGTAGGCGGCCGTGGCCTCGAAGTATGCCTGCATGGTTGCCAGCAGCGTTGCCACTTCGCCCCACCGCTTGCCCTCGCCGGGCTTGGTGTTGAGCAGGTCAAACGCCTCGAAGGCATCCTGCACCTGCTGCTGAACAGGGGGCAGCACTTTCGCCAGGCGGGCAGTGGCGGCCTGGGCCTCGCCTTCCAGTTCGGAGAGCTTTTGAGCGTCGTAGGGCATAGCGGTTAGCGGATGGTGCCGGCGTATTGTCCGGCGGGTTGCGTGTGGTAGCGGGGCTGGGGCTCAGCCACCCGGGGGTCGTTGAAGCCGAACAGATCGTCTTTGTCGAAGGGCTTAGAGGGGATAGCGGCCCGCTGCTGGGCAGTCAGGGCGGCGGGCTCGAGCACCTTGCCGTAGGTTTCGGCTTCCCAGAGGCGGCCGTTCAGGAAGGTCTGCGGCATGGGCATGAACTGCGGGCCGTTCTGGGTCTTGGCTTCCCGGTAAGCTTTCAGGCCAGCCAGGATGCTGCCCCGCTCGGAGGGAGGCAGGGCGTTCCACTGCCGGGTCATCTTCGCCTTGCTTCCCTCCTTCCGACCGTAGAGCTCCCAGAAGGCAGCGAAGGATAAATCCACCTCGGCGTCTGATGAGGCGGAAGCCGAATCGGACAAGGTGTTTTTACTTCTTTCTTTCTTATCCTTCTTGTTAGTGGTTGCCAGCTGGTTACTTGTTGGTTGCTGGCTGGTTGTTTGCTGGTTGCTCTGCTGGTTGATGGTTGCCGAATTTATGTCGTAAACCGCTGAACTAATGAGTTTTACTACCGTTCCTCTGTTGGTTGTTCTGGTGGTTACAAATCCCCACGCCAAAAGCTTGTTCAGAGCAGTCCGAAATTCCTGCCGAGTCAGCCCGCAAGCGTCGAAGTCGCCCATCATCGCCTCCCCCTCACTCAAGCCGTTCAGGCTGAGCTCGTCGGAGCGGCGGGCCCGGTAGGCTACCAGCGTCAGCACAGCCAGGCAGTTAGGCTGCCGGATTAACTGTTCGGTCAGGGGGTTGCGCAGTAGCTTGATGAAGGGAGTAGACACGGTGGCTTCCATTGTGAACTGAACAAAGATAGTGTAACGCAACTACATTACAAAGCGTTACCCTATCGGATTTCTGGTTATATTTGCGTTACACTACCTACTTTTGCCCCCTCACCATGCTGACTCTCACAGTGCCCCGCCCCAAGCCCAGCCAGAAGAAAGCCCCGGCTAACTACCGGGTCCCCTATTCACTTCGGGAGAAGTTCAGGATAGCGTGTGAGGGCATGAGAAGCACCCCCACCCTGCAAGTCACTGGCTTTATGCAGGACTTCGTGGCGGCCTATGAGAAGGCCCACGGCCCCATCACCCTGCCAGCAGTCGGCGGGGGCGCCACCGGGGAGGGGGCCGGCGCCTAGGCCCCGAAGCGCGGGTGTGGGTTCTCCACCTCTTTTTCGAGGCGGCGCAGCAAGGCTTTTTCGTGGTAGCCCAGCTTCGACTTGGCTTGCAGCTGCCGAACGGCGGCCCGTACTTCATTCAGCGGGGCCACCTGTTCGTTGCGGGCGTGCCAGGTCATGAGTAAGGAGCGATGTGTAGTCATCGGGTCAGGCGGTTAGAGCGGGCACGTAGGCCGCACCGGTTTTGAGTTGGTTATTCATGTGCTGCAGGCAGCATTCAATCTGGTCGGGCGTCATTTGCAGCAGCATGGTCCCGCTGATGGTCAGCACGTCCGAAAGGGCATTCACCGCGTCGGCATCCTGGCAGTTGAATTGCTTCTGCGAGGCCAGCAGGAACTTGTCGGCATGGGCCGAGAGGATATTGAGCTGCTGTTTCAGGCCGTGGCGCACGTTGCCAGCTTCCTGCATCCGGCGCACACAGTAGTCGAGGTTCACCAGGGAGGCGGCGAACTGGCCGATGATGGCTCCCTTTTCTTGGTCGGTCATAGCGTTTCGAGTTGCGAGGGGGAGAGAACCAGGTCTTTGTGATGGTCTAGCTTCTTGCCGCCGACCTGGGGGAATGGGGCTTTATGGCCGACCCGGCACCAGAAGTAGCCGGGCATATTGGGGTGTGGCTCCAGCACGTAGCCTTCTGAGCCGGTGCGTTGGCCGCGCGTGACGCGGACGGGGGTTAGTGGCTTCATGGGGCTTCGGCGTACATCGGGACGCGGCCCATTAGCGGGCGTACATCGCAGTAATTGGCATCGTAGGCAGCGATGGCCCATTCATCGTAGTTATGCTGCACCTGGGCCTGTAGGCCGATTTGGTGCTCTATCCGACTCAGGAGGATGTAGCTCTCTGAGAAGGGGCGCGGGGTGGGCAGGGGTTGCGTTACCTTGCGGCGGGTGCTGCGCAGGCTCCGGGGGTTGGCGGCGGTGGGATGTTTCATAGCGTGGCGGCTTCCAGGTCTGCTTTGCGCTTCTCTTTGGCCTCCAGCACTTCCCGGTCAAGCTGCCAGGGTTTTGCCTCGGTTGTCCAGATGCTGCGCAGGGAGGCCAGCGTATCGGCCGATTCCAACAGGGCTACCACGTCGGCTTTCGGTGTTACCGCCGGCTCGACTACCACGGCGCTCGTTTCGGGGTCGGGCATTTCTTCGGCTGGCGTGGTCGCATACCCGCCGGCCTGCATAATCCAGGCAAGCAGCAGGCGGAAGGCTTTCCCCGTCGCACGGGTTTGGGCCATGCTCTCCACCGCGTAGGGGTCAAAGCCCCGCTTCTTGGATTCCAGGTTCGAGCAGCTGGCAATGCCGCGCCCGATGGTGTTGCCGCTGCGTAGGTCGAGCAGGCTGACCGTGGCGCGGAACTCTGTATGCCGGACAAGGGTATCGGGCTTGCCTTGGTAGCCTTTAAAGGTGTGTTCGGCCCCGGTGCTGGTGTCTTCTACCTTCTCGACTATCGGCACAATACCGAGCATAGCGCCGGCGAACTGCCAGCCTTCCACATTGACGTGCTTCTTGCCCTGAATGTCCGTGAACAGGCGTTTGTCCTGAATGTGGTGCTGGAGCAGCGTAGCCAGGCCGGATAGCTCTTCGGGCTGGTTAAGGGAGTACGCGGCCAGGGCCGGCACTTCGGAGGTCTTAGCGGGCTTGCTCATCTTACCGGCGGGTTTGGGTAGCGGCCACGTCCCGGGCATCGGCGCGGGTCAGCAGGGTGCCCAGCCCATAGAAGAACAGGGCCGCAAACAGCACGTAGGCCAGGGTGCGGCGGCCGTCGCGTTTCTTGGCGGCCTTCCCCCGGGGTGCGCGGGACAGGTAGCGGGGGAGTTCAGATTCGAGGTGATCGTAGGTCATGGCTTCAGGGCTTTGAGAGTGGAGACTAGAAGATGAAGGGGGCAGCGCACCGAGCAGGGGCCTACCGGATTGGGTTCAGAGGCGGTGGCGGACTGGCTCATGGCTGCGGCACGTTGACCACTTCGCCGTGTCCGCTACAGCCAGAGCAGGGCATTTCAGCCGAACCGGGCTCTTTGGCTTCTCCTTGGCAATGCGGGCAGGGAATCAGAAGCGGGTCACCGGGCGCGTCTAAGTCCTCATCGTAGCTGAACTCCCCACGGCCCGGCCCTCCTTTCTCCCCAGCGGGGGCGGCGGCCGGCTCAGGGGCAGTAGGTAGGGGCATCCAATGGGTGACTGTTAGGTCCATTAGTGGTTCGCCGCCGTAGTCTTCCCACTCCGCATACCAGCATTCATTCTCATAGAAGCCGGTTTTCACATCACAGCCAGGGCGAGCAATCAGCACTCGGTTGTAGCGTGGCCAGACCTCTCCTTGCCTTTCTTCCGGCAGCCGGTCCGCTACCGACACCCAGGCCGGGCCTGCGACGGGAGCAGCGGGGCGCGTCAGAGCGGCAAGGGCTTTCGGGATGAAGGAGCGGGCGGCTGCGATGAAGGCAGAATCAGCTGTGTCTTTGTCGGGCCGGCCGTGGCGGTCGAATCGACAAATCGGGGCGCCGTGAACTTCGGGCGTGACTGTCGGCGCCCACTCCTGATTGCCTTGCCGCCACCGTCCGATATGCCAGGGGCCGGGCGTTGCGGCCTGCTCCAGCATCTGCATCTGGTAGACTTCTTCAGTAGTTAATTGCATCTTTGCAGTGTTGAGATAGTTGAGTGAAAGGGCCACCCATGCCGGGGTGGCTTTTTTGTTAGCGGTTCATCCGGCTCAGGCCCGCCCGCTGGGCTTCACAGGCAGCGGCCGTGGGCGTGGCGAATTCATCAAGAGCCTGGTGGTACTTGGCCCGCAGCTCGGCTTCGCGGGGCTCCAGCAGGGCGGCGGCGGCGTCGAGGTCCAGCTGACTCAGGCGGATGCGGGCGTCCCGTACCCGTTGGTAGGCAGACAGGTGGTAGCGGTAGGTGTCGGCGGTCATGGCTAGTAGTCGTCAGCAGGGTCGTAGTATCCGTTGTCCATTGCGTGGTGCCCGTGCAGGGTCTCTTCCCGCTCTGCTGCCAGCACTGCCAGCCGCTTCCGCAGGCGCTCCAACCGGACCAGATCGGTACCGTGGTCGAGCTTGTAGTTCATGGCCTGCCGCCGCTCTTCCTGGGTAAAGAGGCCGGCCGGGTGGTTCAGCAGGGACAGAATATTGTCGCTGATTGCCTTGGTGGTGAGGGAGAGAGCGGCGTTCATGGTTTAGGCGATTTTGAGGCGGCGGGCTTCGTCAGCAGCGGCCAGCTCCCGTTCGAGGTAGGCGGCTTCGTCCCGCAGGTCCATGCCGTCGTGGAGGTGGGCGTAGGCCACGACCGCCTGAATGGCGGCGCACTGGCAGCCGGTCGCGGTGGCGGCCACGGCTTGCCGCAGGTAGTTGAGTTCGGCCGGGTTGATGCGGGTTTTTGGTTTGGTAGTGTTGACGTACATAGCGTTTGCCGTTAGAGTGGCTGATTGATGATGCAATTATACCGAACCTTCGGTAATATGCAATACGCTTGTACAATTATTTCGGTTGAGTAAGGCAAATTTTTTATTGCCCCAACTGTGACGGCCGGAAGCCCAGCCGCATCAGCCCCGCAAATACTTGCTTCGCCTGGTTGGTCACCACGGCCACCTGCTTAAGATCAGCCCCACCCCGTACCATCTGGTCAGCCAGCGACATAGCGCAAGCCGTAGCGGGCTCCTTATGCCGCAACACCTCCTTTGCCGAGGTCCGCAGCTTCGACGGCAGCCCCTCCTGCTTGGCAGCCTTTACCACCTCATTCGGGCGCTTGCCGGTATGCAGCAGGCAGTTCTGTCGGTTGTACTCCACCACCGACGCCACACCACCTAATAGGTATTGGTGGTTGTTCACGCTTTTGGAGTTGGCCACCTGCACCTCCCGCTGGGTGTGCTCCAGTAGATTCACCTGCGGGGCATCGTCACCCAGGGGCCGCAGCTGGGCCTCCATCTGGTCGAACTGCTCGATGTAGTCCTGCTTGAACTGGGCGGCCCGCTTGCCGGTAAAGCCCATCACCAGGAAGGTGAACCCGGCCCGGCTCATCATTACGCCCCGCTGCTTGCGGTTGCGGGAGTCGGTGTAGGTGATCGGCGCAAAATTGAGCCGATTGAATTCCTCGTCACATTCCAGGTTGTCATATGCCTTGAGCACAGACTTATGCGACTTACCGAAACCACGGGCTACCCGCATGGTATCCGTGGCGGCGTTGCCCTTCTTGGTGGGGAATACGATTAGATTTTCCATTAGGCAGCGGGTTGAGAGACGGCCAGTTTTTCCAATTCATTCAGGATGTCATCGTCATAGCGACGGGGCGGGCGGCGCAGTACGTTGCGCACATCTTCGGGGTCGATGTCGGGCCGCATGGTGCTCACGCGAACGGCCGGCCACTGCGGAAGCTTCGGCCTGGCGACCTCGACACGATACCGGAACACGGCTTTCTCTTCGGGGCTTTTCAGCGGTTTGGGCATATTAATTCGGTTTTGTTGTGGTGTGTTGCCGATTGTTCGGTATTATTGCATCCAATACCGAAGGTTAGGCAGTAAAGCTAAACCATTCCTACGGTAAAACCAAAACATCGGTTAAAATCCACGACTATGGAAACAATAGGTAGTCGGATCAGCGCATTCCGGGAGGCGCTGAACCTGAAACAAGCAGACATCTTCCGGGCTGCGGGCATCAAGCAGCAAACCCTCTCCAGTATCGAGAGCGGCACAGAGCCTAAAAGCGGAGTCATTGCGGCGCTGCTGGCGGCCTATCCACAGATCAGCCCGGACTGGCTCCTGACTGGCAAAGGCGAAATGCTGCGGGAGGGCGCGGCCAAAGAACCTATGCTATCCGGCGGCACCCTCACCGAAGGCGGGGGCACGGCCCGCAAGCGCGGCAGCCGGCCCCACATCGACTTTGAAGATGCCGACCAGCCGGTTAACCAGAAGACCAGCGTAGGCACGGCCCTGGCAACGCAGACGGATGCGGAGTTCCGGGACATGCTGATCGGGCGTATCAACGAGCTAAAGGCGCAGAACGCCCGGCTCGAAAGCCAGCTGGAAACGAAGGACCAGGCGTACAACAAGCTGCACCGGGTACTGGAGCGCCTGCAGGACTCCTATAGCATCATGGAAACCGAACTGCAGGAGGCCCGGGCCGAGCTGCGGGGAAAGGAACACGGTAATCAATACCTCGCCCCTGGTGATTCACTATCCGCCGCCGCCGAACCCATCACCCCCATCGGCTTCAAGCCGGTCGTGCGGGCCATGTGGGTGCTGGACGCTGCCTCTGTCGAAGAGGAAGCCATGTTGGCGGCTTAGTTACCAGTTTGGTTACCACGGGTTACCCAGACGGGGTAACCGGGCAGAAAGTCAAGTATTTACCCCTACAGCAAGGCCCGGCGAAAACCGGGGCTTTTTTGCAGTTAGCTTCCCTGGTGCGTGCCTTCGCCGATGACTACTTCTAAAGCCACTATCCTTCCCTCTATATCGGTAGTAGTCCCGGTTTACGGCTGCGCCGGTGCGCTGCCCGAGCTTTATCAGCGCCTCACCAATACGCTCACCGGCTTTGCGGGCGACTATCAGCTTATTCTGGTCAACGACCACAGTCCCGACGGCAGCTGGGAGCAGGTAAAAGCGCTGGCTGCCGCCGACCCCCGGGTGCTGGGGCTCAGCTTTAGCCGCAATTTCGGCCAGCATGCGGCCATTACCGCGGGCCTGGACCGGGTTACCGGGGAGTGGGCCGTGGTGATGGACTGTGACCTGCAGGATGCGCCCGAAGAGATTCCCCGACTGTACGCGCACGCCCAAAGCCAGCAGCTGGACGTGGTGTTCGGGCGCCGGGCGGCCCGTCAGGATGCGGCCTCCAAGCAGTGGGCCGGCTACGCCTTTCACCGCCTGATGGCCTGGCTGGGCGGACCGCGGCAGGACCCGGCCACGGGAAACTTCGGCATCTTCCACCGGCGCGTGGTAACTGCGCTGGGCTTGCTGCGCGAGCCGGTGCGGGCTTTTCCGCTGCAGGTCCGCTGGCTCGGATTCCGGCAGGGTGCCCTCGACGTGCAGCATGCGGCGCGCCCCTACGGCAAAAGCAGCTACCGGTTCGGGCAGCTGCTGCGGCTGGCGTTCGTTGTGGTGCTGGCTTTCAGCGACAAACCATTACGCCTGCTGGTAAAACTCGGAACCGGTATTGTGGCTGGTGCGCTGTTGGGCGGAGCTGTAGCCCTGGCCAGCTGGCTTTGGTCGGACAATGCAGGAAACTCGTTCTGGCTGGTTGCTCTGCTGCTGAGCGTGTGGCTGCTGGGCGGCCTCCTGCTGGCCGGCATGGGCCTGGTAGGGCTGTACGTAAGCCGGACCTTCGAAGCAGCGAAAAGCCGTCCGCTCTATGTGGTGCGGGAGGAAGCCAGCGTACAAGCAGCTGCTTTATAATCTTCCGTTAGCTAGCTGCTTTATCCACCAGGCTTGATTTGACCGAACGTATGTTCGCCTCAATTGCAGGCCCGAACCTTCCAAGCTACTGTGCACAATCGTAGAGCCGATGTTACCACCTTCCGGTGGCCCGCCGGCAACACCAGTTTTCTGAGCTGAGTATATTTCCCTGCCGTTTCATCGTAGCCTATACGCTGGTTTGGTTTGACTGCTACCCGTGTGATAATTCGTCACAGCCCCTGCACAACTCCCGGCCTAAAAAAGGCATGGCACTCTGCTGATCGATACAACTTTATACTATAGAAATATAATATGATACTTTTTCAAAACCAGCCTTATTGCCATAGCTTTACCTGAACTAAACTGAATCGAAAGAAAAAGTATGCATATCGCAAGATTGCAATGAGTACCTTTCGTCTTTTCCACTTTTCCAAGTCAAACTATGTCCCTAGAATACAGCAAGTTAGAAAGCGACCGATTCAATATGCGCATCATCCGGGGCTCGATTACCAAAATTGACCCCCAGGAGCTGCTGCGTAACATCGTGGATGAGCAGGCCGACGTGGCCATCATTCGGCTACCCACGAGCCAGCAGCACCAGCTTTCCCAACTAAGCGTATTACCCTTTCCGGTTATCGTCGCGGATACCATCGTCGTATCGGACCGTGACCTGCGTGACTTTCCGGCCCAGCCCCTGCGGAACACCCAGATTGAGGTACGCATTGGTACCCTTGCGGATACGCCGGTACTAAAGGAATTGATTGACCTCACGTTCACGGACTATCGCACGCACTACAACAGCAACCCGTTATTTGATCCGAAGCTGGTGCTGGACGGGTACAAGGAATGGGCTATGAGCACCCTGGAGCCCGGCGACGGCCGGGTCTGCGTCCTGTTTTACATCGACGGGCAGCCGGTAGCCTACGCGACTATCGAACTAACCGGTACGTATGGCGAGGGAATAATCTATGGCGCCCGCCCCAATGTTCCTTATAAGAACCTATACGCAGACTTAGTCGAGTACACGATGCAGTATTTCTGGGACCATGGCCTGAAAAAGGCCCGGGGTGTTACCCAGGTGCAGAACCACGGAGTTCAGCGGGTGTGGGCCCGCACGGGCTTTCTTCCGCAACGCTCCTATTGCACCGTCCACATCAACGCTCTGCTCAGCAAGAACCCGGAGGGTCTGGAGGCGGCCACCGCCGCTTTAGCTCAGCAGACTGCCGGGTAGATACCACGCAGCATCCAGTACCAAAAAGCCCCGGTCTGCGCCGGGGTTTTTACTTCTTAAGCGGACCCACAGTTCCACGCCGTCAGCTGCTGCGGACTCGTTACCGGAA
This sequence comes from Hymenobacter translucens, assembly GCF_020685205.1. Taxonomy (GTDB): domain Bacteria; phylum Bacteroidota; class Bacteroidia; order Cytophagales; family Hymenobacteraceae; genus Hymenobacter; species Hymenobacter translucens. The sequence goes on along the minus strand of NZ_JAJERB010000006.1, from coordinate 207,159 downwards.
TACGCATCGGGCAGTACGTTAGCAGCCCTATCTGTATCTTTCCCAGCGCACTACCTCACTTTTTCAATTACTGGCCTATGAAAAACCCCTCCTCTATCCTTATTACCCTGCTGGTGCTCCTGAGCAGTCTGCTGGCCTCAGGCCAGGGCCAGCTCACGACCAACCCGACCAGCCTGAGCGGCTACACCACCACTATGGGCACGCCTTCGGCAGAGCAGCGGGTGCTCGTAAGCGGCACCGGTCTGAGTGGCAACCTGACGGCCTCCGCCCCGGCCGGGTTTGAGATTTCCTGGACTTCCGGTTCCGGCTTCGGCAATAGCATCACGCTTACCCAGGGTGGAACGGTTACTACTGTCCCGCTTTTTGCCCGACTGACCGGGGCGGCCCTGGGGCCGGTAAGTGGCAGTATCGCTCTTGCCAGTGCTGGTGCTCCCACCCTGAGCGTACCTTTGAGCGGCACCGTGACGGCTGCCCCGACGCCTAATCCCATGCCCATACTAAGCCGGCTGGGCTCCTCTTCGGGGCAGGGTGGCTATCCGGCCTGGATAACGGTGTATGGCTTCGACTTTGTGCCGGGAGCTACACTCAGCCTGCAGGCCGATCCGGGGCTCGTCATTCCGACCACGTTTATGAGCTCCAATCAGCTGGAGGCCCTGGTAACGCTTCCCAGCGTAGCAGCCCCACGGCTGACGTATTTCCTGGTGACTAATCCGGGTCCGGGCGGCGGCACGGCCGGCACCCAGGGGTTTTTCACAATCAACCCCGGTCCACCCATGCTTACGAGCTTCTCGCCCACCAGCGGGCCGGTCGGCACCCGGGTCACCCTTACCGGCCGCAACATGTACCTGTTTGGCAGCAGCACCGGCACCACTACCTCCTTTAATGGGGCGGCTACGCAGGTGATAGGGCCGCCTTCGCCCACCACGGAGCAGTATATAACGGAGGTGCCCGCCGGCGCCACCACGGGTCTGATTACGGTAACAAACGCCAACGGGGCCACTGTCAGCGCCACGCCCTTTACCGTTACGACTGCGCCGCCGGCCTTTTTCGAAAGCTTCGAGCAGGGCACCAAAACAAGCTACGCCGCCGGGTTGGTGGTGCTGCAAAGCGGTGGCTGGACCATGAGCGAGGCTCTGCTGGGCACCACGGCCGGGGCCGACAAGTTTAATGGCAGCAAGTCGGCGCGGCTGCGCGGGGGCGGGTTCCTCGAAATGGACACCGACAAGCCCCTGGGCGCGGGCATCATTACCATCAGTGCCGCTACCTATGGTACCGAAACCGGGGTTTCCTTTATTCCGGAGCTATCGGCTGATGGCGGCATAACTTATTCCAGCCTCCTGGGGTCCTCCTCCCCGCCGGTGCTGACCGGCACGCTCACGCAGTATTCATTTATAGCCAACCGCCCGGGTAACGTCCGCCTGCGCATCCGCAGCACCAACACCGCCGCCGCTACCCCCCCCCGCCTCAATATCGACGACATCGGCATCCAGGACTACACCATCGTCAGCACCCGCCCGGGCCGGAGGCTGCCGGAATTGCAGGTGTACCCCGTACCGGCCCATGATCAGCTCACCCTGCAAGGGGCCGGTCCGGTTCGTGTAACCCTGTTCGATCTGCTCGGACGCGTGGCCCTGCCAGCTAGACTGCTGGCCGATGGCGAGGCTCTGCACCTGCCCGCTACCCTGCCCGCCGGCAGCTACCTGCTGCACGTACAGGCACCGTCCGGGCAGCGCGTAGTACACGTTACCAAGGAATAGTTCGCCGTGCTACTGCCTTTCGAACCTGAAAAAGCCCCGGCATGAGCCGGGGCTTTTTGATGGTGTGGAATGCTGTTTTTTAAGTCGGCAGGCTACTTCCGGCCTTCCTGCCCGCCGAGGTTCACGATGATGCCGAGACTCATCACCGAGTTTGCAGCTTTCAGAAACTCCTGCCGGCGCAGGCCAATGATGTTGCCGCTGATGTACTGTAGCTGAATGGGGCCCAGCACCTGCACCCGGGCGTAGGTAATGGGCTCCAGGAAAATGTTGCTTTCCGAGGGACGGCTCATTCCATCGATGCGGAAGCTGCCCAGGTTGACGTAGCTCATACGCAGCGCCACGCCGTAGCTGACCGGGAAGTAGTGGTCGAACAGAAACCAGGTGCGGGTTTTCTTTTTGCTGAAGTTGGCCTGCACGAACAGCTTGTTGAGGGAGCCGTCGAGGGTGCGGGCGGTGCGGCCCTCGGGCGTCAGTTCCACCCGCTTGGTCAGGCCGTAGCCGTAGCCCCCGTACAACTCCAGGACCCGGCCGTCGCGCAGGCGGGAGTAGCGGCCCAAGCCCAACTCGGCAAAGTCGTGTTCGACCAGCTTCTTGCTGGTGGCAGAGTGAAGCGAGGCAGCCGTGCCGATAACGCCCAGTTGGTCGGTAATGGCGTAGGCGCCCTGTACCGAGGTATTCCCGCTGAAGTTGGTACCGATCATGCCATTAAACTCGCCCTTCTGGGTGAGCAGGGGCGCGGCCGGGGGCGTGGGAAAGTACATCGACACGCATCCGCTCAGGGCCGGCAGCAGCAAGATGAGCACAAGGCGGAAAAGTGAAGTCATACTCAAAAATCGGGGAAATTCCCCAGCATCTCCCCTGTTTGCAACAGATTAATCCAACAGTGCCGGTGGCCCCTGCGACGATGCCGGCTGGTGCTGGTGGCGTTTCAGCCACTGCAGCGGGTGCAGCACCACGCCCACGCCCAGCACGAAGCTGGATTGGGGCAGGTAATAGCTGTCGGCGTCGCCTACCAGGGATTCCGAGATGGACAGCCCCACGGACGTTTGCACCTGCACGCCGCGGAACCCCAGCCGGCAGAACAGGCTGGGCTCCCAGTACGAGGCCGGTGCTTGCACCAACGGACTTCCGTTCCGGGTCAGGCTGCTGAAGTCAACCGTGGAGTAGCGCAGCACCGAACCCAGGGCGTAGGACGGGCCGTTGCGCACGGTATGGTGGTAGGCCAGGTAGCCCTGCCCGTAGTATTTCCAGTACCAGGCCTCGTACTCGACGAGCTTGACGCCGAAGGGCCAGACGAAAAAGTCATTCACGTCGAGGTAGCCCCGCACCGAGTGGCTCAGGCTTAGTCCGCCAGTGCCAGCCAGGTACCAATGGTTGTTGCCGAAGCTCTGGTAGAGCCCTGCCCCCACGCCCGCCTGCTTGGTCCGGAAGTATGTGGTGTCGGCGTTATCCGGGCGCCAGCTGCCCTCGGCCAGCACCAGCACGTGGTCGGTTGGCGACCAGGCCGCGTGCCCGTCCACCGTCTGGAGCAGGTGCCAGCTGGCGGCGGCTTCTACTTCTCCTTTGCGCACGATGGGCGTGGAAGGCAGCGTAGGCGCATACACCGCGCAACCGCTGATTAAAGTCAGCAGCGGCACCCAGGCCAGACGGAAGAAAGCCAGGCTGCGCAGAACAAGCCGCAGGGAGTAGAGAGAATGCAAGGGGAAGCTGCCGGGGCGTTATAAGACAGCATCAAGCTTACGAAATTCCGGGCGCTCCTGAAAGGCGCAGCGGCTGTTTTTCCCGCAATGCCACCAACTGTGCCGACTTGGTCACCCGGTCCAACGCAACCAACCGGACGGGCCGGAGAATGTGCGCCGGCCTAAACCTACTTGTGGGTTTAATCAGTCGCTGTGTTACGCCCGAACCGGTGAGGACGGATGACGACGCCCACTCCCATAATTGTAGCCCGGGGCGCCAGGCTGGTGGAGGGGAAACCTGACTGCAGCGGCCCGGAGATGCCGAGGGTGCCCTGCATCTGCACCGGTCCGTTGCCCAGCCGGATAAAGCCCGTCGGCTCCCAGTACAGGGTAGGCGACGGGGCGACGATGGCGGCCTCATTGAGCGTGAGGCGGGTGTAATCCACGGACGTGACCCGCACAGCCAAACCCACCACCACGCCCGGCACCTGAAATCCGCCGTGCACCTGGCTGAAATAGCGGTGGTAGCGCGACTCATAATCCAGCTTTGGGCCGTGGGCTTCGTTGTTGACCTTGCTTACTGCCGTACCGCCGTAGCCGCCCAGACCGTAGATAAACCACTGGCCGTTGTCTGAAACAGCATAGGTTCCCAACCCTACTTCGCCCTGGCGGGCGTACCAGGAGTAGCCCCGGCCCAGGCTCAAACTGCCCCCGCTGGTTACCACCAGGTGATTCAGCGGAGAATAAGCCACGTTTACCTGACCCGCGGCCAGATTAGCATAGGCCGAGGCTTCCACTTCGCCCTTGTGCTGCGCCAGCGGGGTGTGGGGCAGCACCGGCACGTAAACCCCGCAGCCACCGGCAAGCAGTCCGGCAGCAAGGATTGTAATTGGTAGCAGTGCTTTCATCCGCGGATAGGGTAACGTAAAAAAAGGATGCAAAAGGAACTCTTCGGGTTATGCCGGCCGGAGGCCCGGCGTCTTACCGCTTGCCGTCAGCAGCCATTTCTCCCTAACGGCAGGTAGGCGCCGTCCTCGGTTCCCACTGCCGGGTGGCGTTGATCGGGGTATCGTCCGGCCGGGAGCGGAAGCAGCCGCCCGCCATAACCAGTGCGTAGGGCACAGGCAGGCAGCGAAAAAAAGCCGGGTAGAAGGCAGGTGTTGATTAATGCTTCAAACGTACACGCTCAGGCCGCCCATCCGAAACCACTTCCTTATTTTTTGGGACTTTTCAGAACAGCTGCTCGCTCAACAATTTTCGACCAAATACTGCCTTTTGAAACATTTAAAAGGGAATTTTATTAACCTACCCCAGTGCCAATAGGACTTTACAGGAATTCAAAACAATAAGCAAAAAGCCGCCTTACCGGATACGTCAGGCGGCTTTCCAGCTCAGGAGTGGGTGGGCTTATTGCTTATGCAGCTGCGGTCGGAACACTACGCCCAGACTGAGGAGCATAATGTCATCCAAGGCCCGGCGGGCATCAATGCCGGTTGGGAAGGCCGTCCAGTCAGTGCGGCCCGGGTGGTCAACTCCTGAAAAGCCAATAGTCCCTTGGATCTGCCAGCGCTGCGCCTCATTGAACCCCACCCGGCCAAAGAGCATAGGCTCGTGCCGCAACATGGTGCTCATGGGCAGCGCCGTGGTGGTGCGGGAGCGATAATCAAGCTGGCTGAACTGGACTTTTGACAGGCGGTACACGGCGCCAAACGAGCCCCATTTGCCTATATATGCCAGGCCGGCCTGACCAAACAGCTTGCTGAACCGGGCCTCGAATTGCGCGAAGCCTCTCGTCTGCTGGTGATATGACACTAAACCCCGGTTACCATAACCGGCGCCATAGCCCCCCAAGGCCGTCAACTGCCAGTTCTTTCCCAGCGGCACGTAGCCCCCGCCGCCCAGCTCCCATTGACGGGTCGTATAGAAAACGGTGTCGTTGTTTTTGGGCAGGTAGGTGGCCCCACCCGTTAGCAGCAGGTTTCCGCCCGGGCAGTACACGGCAGTGAGCTCAGCCCGCCCGCTGACCTGCACGCTGGCTGCTACCTCGGCCTGGCCCGGCGTCCGGATGGTGGCAATAGTAGGCTGCATGGGCGTATACACGGCGCAGCCACCGAGGAGCGAGGCGGCCAGCAGCGCACTGTATCGGCGTAGATAATCGGTAATCATAGAGCAGGGGTTACGGGTCGGGCCGGTAAAGCAGCCTCCTCAAACCTAGCCAAGGTCAGACCGCGCCGGAAACCAGCTTCCGGGCTTTTCAGACTTTAGAATGGAGCTATAAGCCGATGGATTATGTCCGGAAAACCACATCAGGCCGGGTTTATCTGATAGAACCTCCGACTTTAGCAAGCCATTTTAATTTACCGGGCAGTAGAGCTATTGGCAGAGGGATGGCCGGAAAAGGGCGGGCAGCATTCAGGCAGGCACCGGCCTCCGGCCCGAGAAGGTTCGCAGTACCTTTGCTTACTAGCTACCGCGCCGAGGCGAGGTACAGCGGTAAGCAGCGCGAATCAGTCTTCCTTAAGCAGCAATAAAAAGCGTCGCAATGAAAAAACTGGGACTCGTAGGAGGCATCAGCTGGGTGTCAACCATCGACTATTACACGTTCATCAATGAAGGCATAAATGAGCGGCTGGGCGGCCTCAACTTTGCCGAATGCATCATCTACTCGCTGAACTTCGGCGACGTGCAGGCCGCGCACTGGGATAACTCATTCGACCTGCTGCACAATGCCTGCCGGGCCCTGAAAAGCAGCGGTGCCGAAGGGATACTCTTGTGTGCCAACACCGCGCACATTTTTTCAAAACAGCTGGCCGAACAAACCGGACTACCCATAATTGACATCGTCTCAGCAACGGCAAAGGCCGTCAGCAGCCAAGGCATCGGCAGAGTTGGGCTTTTGGGCACCAAATTCACGATGGAAATGGATTTTTTCAAAAGCGGCCTCGACCAGCAGGGGATAGAAGTACTCATTCCCGCATCAGCCGAAACCCGGGACTATATCCAGCGCACGCTTAAAGAAGAACTGGGCCGGGGAGTGCTAAACCCGGAAACCAGGACGGCCTATATTTCCATTATAGCCGAGTTAATTGAGCAGGGCGCCGGGGCAATTATCCTGGCCTGTACCGAGATTCCGCTGCTCATCAAACCGGAAGACATTGACGTTCCTGTTTTCGACACGACGAAGATTCATTCGCAGGCAGCCGTTGATTTTGCTCTTGCGCACTAAGCTTTTTCGCCGCAAGCCGCCTGCCCTGAGCATGTGGGCGTCCTTCCCTGACCACCCGATAAAGCCCGCGCCGCGGCCCACCGGCCGGCAAAGAAAAGCCCCCGCAACTTCCGTCGCGGGGGCTTTCTCATTCTGAGTAGGGTTGCTTTACTTGGCGTAAGCCACGGCGCGCATCTCCCGGATGACGGTAATCTTGATCTGGCCGGGGTACTGCATCTCCTTTTCGATCTTCTGGGAGATTTCGTAGCTCAGCTGCTGGGCGCGCTCGTCGGTCACGTTGTCGGCATTCACCATCACGCGCAGCTCGCGGCCGGCCTGGATAGCGTAGCACTGCAGCACGCCGTCGAAGCTCACGGCGGTTTCCTCGAGCTGCTTGAGGCGCTTGATGTAGCTTTCCATCATCTCGCGGCGGGCGCCGGGACGGGAGCCGCTGATGGCGTCGCAGGCCTGCACCAGGGGCGAAATCATAGCCGTCATCTCGATTTCGTCGTGGTGGGCGCCGATGGCGTTGATCACGTCGGGATGCTCTTTGTACTTCTTGGCCATCTCCATGCCCAGGATGGCGTGGGGCAGCTCGGGCTCTTCGGTGCTCACCTTACCGATGTCGTGCAGCAGACCGGCGCGCTTGGCGTGCTTCACGTTGAGGCCCAGCTCGGCGGCCATCGTGGCGCAGAGGTTGGCCACTTCGCGGGAGTGCTGGAGCAGGTTCTGCCCGTAGGACGAGCGGAAGCGCATCCGGCCTACCATCTTGATCAGCTCGGGGTGCAGGCCGTGAATGCCCAGGTCGATGATGGTCCGCTCGCCGATTTCGACGATTTCCTCGTCGATATTCTTGCGGGTCTTGGCTACAATCTCCTCAATGCGGGCCGGGTGAATGCGGCCGTCCTTCACGAGCAGGTGCAGGCTCAGGCGGGCCACCTCGCGGCGCACCGGGTCGAAGCCGGAGATGATGATGGCCTCGGGCGTGTCGTCCACGATGATTTCAACGCCGGTAGCAGCTTCGAGGGCGCGGATGTTGCGGCCTTCGCGGCCAATGATTTTGCCCTTAACGTCGTCGCTCTCGATGTTGAATACCGATACGCAGTTCTCGATGGCATGCTCGGCGGCGGTGCGCTGGATGGTTTCGAGCACCACCTTCTTGGCGTCCTTGGTAGCCGAGAGCTTGGCCTGGGCCACCACGTCCTTGATATAGGAGGAAGCCTGAATCTGGGCTTCGTTCTTCAGGCCTTCGACCAGCTGCTCGCGGGCCTCGGAAGCTGAGAGGTTGGCAATCGTTTCGAGCTGCTGCTGCACCTGCAGGCGCTGCTCTTCCAGGTCGCTTTCCTTTTGCTGGAGGCGGGCCAGCTGGGTTTCGTGGGTGGTGCGGCGCTTTTCTTCCTGAGCTTCAAGCCGCTCGCGCTGCTGCTGCGACTCTGTCTGGAGCTTTTCGCGGAGCACGTCCATGTCGGCTTCCTTTTTCTGAAGCTGCTCGAGCTGGCGCTGGGTGGTCTGGGTGAGCTGCTTGATGCTTTGCTCCTGTTCCTGCACGGCCTGACGGCGCTGGGTCAGCTCGGCATCGAGCTCGGCTTTCTGACGCTTGCTGTCCTGCTCGAACTCGTTTTTAAGCTGGCGGAACTTGTCTTTCGACTGCTGAATCCGCTCGTCGCGGGTACGGGTGGCCTGGGTTTCGGCTTCCTGCAAAATCTGCTGGGCGCGGGCCTTGGCATCGGCTTCGTGGTCCAGCCGGGCCTTGCCGGCCAGCTGGCGTCCGACCACGATGCCGGCCACAAGGGCAAGCACGGCGGCCAGAACGATATACATAAAATCAGGCATGAGCTATGGTTTATGGTGGGAAAGGAAACCATAGCAACGGGAAACGCCTTGCCGCCGATAGCCCGGCTCAGCAGCGGGGCCGTTTGCCCCGCCCCGGTCCGGGGTGCAACTGCGGCTGGTGCTTCAGCCCAGTACAACCGACGACAAAACCTCGTCGAGACGCGCCAGGCGTTCGGTGAGGGCTGCATCGGTGCCGTCCTTCTCCTTGCTGACCTTGAGCTGGTCAGCCATTGTGGACAAGGCAATCATGGCTAGTAGGTCTTGCTTGTCCTGGATGCCGTACTGCTCGCGAAAATCCCGGATCCGCTCGTTCAGAAGGCGGCCTGCCATACGCAGGCGCTCTTCTTCCGTGGGCGTTATCCGCATTGGATAATCCCGGTCGGCAACGCGGATTTTGATGGACAGTTCACTCATTCGCAGCGGGCGGCAGCAGGTTGATGGTCGTTATTCCCTCAGGTAGGCAAGGCACTTATCAATCTCGCGGATGTATTCGTTGAGGCGCAGTTTAAGCTCGGTGGCATGGGCAGGTTCCCCTGCTATGGTATTGACAAGTTTAACAATATTCTCCTGATTCTGGAAATCCTTCAACTGCCGCTCCCGGTCGCGCACCTCGGCCCGGAGCTGCTGAACCGTAGTGTGCGCATCGGCCAGCTCCTCGCGCAACTGCTGATAGGCAGCCACTAAGGTGGTTACCTGCCGCTCGAGGCGGTCAAGTTGGGCTAGCTGCTGGGAGGAGGCCATTTTTTGGTTATTTGTTTTTGATTAGTCGTTTTGGGCAGCTGGCGGAGGTAGCGGACGGCAGTTTTTCTGATTTCCGGAAGGCTGAGCTCCGGAACAGCCGGCCTTAAAAACCGAAACGGGGTTCAATAACCAAAAACCAGCGACCAAAACCCAATTTACCGCCGGATGATGGCTCCGGCCTGCTGCTCGAACTGGGCAATCAGCCGCTGCATGACCGCGTCGATGGCCTGGTCGGTCAGGGTCTGGGTGGGGTCCTGCAGCAGGAAGCTCACGGAATAGGACTTTTTGCCTTCCCCCAGGTTCGGTCCCTCGTAGGTGTCGAACACGTTCACGCTCTGCAGCAGCTTCTTCTCGGCGCGCACCGCAATCTGGCGCAGCTGCTCGAACGTGACGCCCCGGTCCACCACCACCGACAGGTCGCGGCGCACCTCGGGAAACTTCGACAGCTCCCGGGCCACCAGCTTGTTTTTGTACTTCTTCACCAGCCAGTCCCAGTCCAATTCCGCGTACCACACCGGCTGACTCACGTCGAGCTGCTTGAGCACGGAAGCCGACACCGCGCCGAGCTGGGCGACGGGCTGGTTCTGCACGAGCAAGGTCAGGCCGCCGGCCAGATAGGGGTGCTGCACGGGCTGGGGGGCCGGGCCGGCGTGGCCCAGCGACGCCAGTAGCTGCTGCACGGCCCCGGCCAGGTCGTGGAAGGTGGCCTTGGCGGCGGGGTGCTGCCAGGTTTCGGCAGTGGCGTTGCCGGTAAGCAAAAGCACGAGGCGGTTTTTCTCCTGGTACTTGCCGTCGGCGGCGCGGTGGTAGGTTTTACCGAACTCGTAGAGCTTCAGGTCGCGCTGCCGGCGGTTGAGGTTGTGGCGCACCACTTCCAGGGCCGAGTGCAGCACCGTGGGGCGCATCACGTTCAGCTCGGCGCTGTTGAAGTTAAGGATGGGCACCAGCGTCTTGTCCTGCTCCCCGCCCTTTTCGAAGTACTGGGAGTTGGTTAGGGAGTTGGTGATGATTTCGGAGTAGCCCTGCCCGCTGAGCAGGCGGGCCGTGTTCTGGCGCAGCACCTCGGGATCGGGATTCGGGAACTTGGCCAGGAACGACGACGCGTTGTGCGGGCGCAGCGCCACATGGTTGTAGCCGTAGATGCGCAGAATTTCCTCGATTACGTCGACTTCCCGGGTTACGTCCACCTTGTGCGGGGGCACGGCCAGCAGCCATTCCGCTTGTTGGTTGCTCGTTGTTGATTGTTGATTGTTGATTTCCTCCGTGATAAGGATGTCGAGGTCGGTAAGAATCTGGCGGATGCGCTCCGGGGAGATGAACTGGCCGACCAGCTGCTCGACGCGGCGCAGGCGCAGGCGAACCGGCGTGTGCTCGATGCGGGCCGGGTACTCGTCGACGAGAGGTGCAGCCAGCACCGCGCCGGCTACTTCCTTGAGCAGCTCCAAAGCCCGCTGCAGGGCCACAACTACCATGTTCGGGTCGGTGCCCCGCTCGAAGCGGAACGAAGCATCGGTTTTAAGCTGGTGGGTCTGGGCGGTGCGGCGCACCACGGCGGGGTTGAAGTAGGCGCTTTCCAGGAACACCCGGGTCGTGGCGTCGGATACGCCCGACGTCTTGCCACCGAAGACGCCCGCCAGCGCCAGGGGCTGGCCTTTAGCGTCGGCAATGACGAGGTCGGCGGCGCGAAGGGTCCGCGTTACACCATCGAGCGTCGCAAACTGCTCGCCTTCCGAGGCCCGCTTGATGCGCAGGCCCTGATCGGTAATCTGGTCGGCGTCGAAGGCGTGCAGGGGCTGGCCCAGCTCGTGCAGTACGAAGTTGGTCACGTCCACCACGTTGTTGATGGGCGACAGGCCGATGCTGCGCAGGCGGCGCTGCAGCCATTCCGGCGACGCACCTACCTGCACATTTTCAAGCAGCAGGCCAGCATAGCGCGGGCAGGCTTCGGCGTCTTCTACCGTTACACTCACGTTGGCTTTGGCGTTTTCGCCGGGCGTCAGATGGGCCAGGGCCGGCAGCCGACAGGGCTGCTGCAGCAAAGCGCGCAGCTCCCGGGCCACCCCGAAGTGGGAGGCGGCATCGGCGCGGTTAGGCGTCAGCCCGATTTCAAACACCGAGTCGGAGCCCAGGCCGAAGTAGTCGGCGGCGGGGGAGCCATTGGGCAGGTCGGTGGTCAGCACCATGATGCCGGCGTGCGACGAGCCCAGCCCGATTTCATCTTCGGCGCAGATCATGCCTTCAGAGGCCGCCCCGCGGATTTTCGACTTTTTGATCTTGAACGGCTCTCCTTCGCTCGGATACAGCATGGCGCCTTCCAGCGCCACTACCACCCGCTGGCCGGCCGCCACGTTGGGGGCCCCGCATACGATCTGCCGGGGGGTGGCGTCGCCCACGTCCACGGTGGTCAGGCTAAGCTTGTCAGCGTCGGGGTGCCGCTCGCAGGTAAGCACGGTGCCCAGCACCACGCCGCGCAGGCCGCCGGGCACGTTTTCCAGCTCCTCAATGCCTTCTACCTCGAGGCCCGAGCCGGTCAGCAGCTGCCCGATTTCGACGGCAGGTTTATCAGTAGGAAGAAGGGTACGCAGCCAGTCGAGGGAAATCTTCATGTCAAAAGTTGATGGTGGGCCGCTGATTGTCGATTGTCTGTTGCGCCGGGTGATGTCGCAAGACGCTCACCCCACAGCTGATAACCAGTTGCTCAGAAGCGGGCAAAGGTAAGGATTTGCTAAACGGGCCGAAAACGCCAGGCCAGGCTACCCTGCCCAAACCAGCGGCTCGAGGCAGCGCTTCGTTTGGCGAGCATCCCGGGAGGCATTTCCGGAACAGCTCCGTGAGGTTTGCTAGTGCGAGTGGCCGGTGTGGTCGGCTTCGGGAAACGACTTTTCGCCGGCGGCAATGGCTACCGGCAGGCGGTTTTCGGCCGGCGGCACGGGGCAGGAATAGCTGTCGTTGTAGGCGCAGAAGGGGTTGTAGGCCCGGTTGAAGTCGAGCGTCAGCTCGGTAGCATTCTTTTCGGGCAGGGCCGCGTCAAGGTAGCGCCCTCCGCCGTAGGTTTCGCGGCCGTTGGTCTGATCGGTGAACGGGACGAACAGCGTGGAGTCGCGGCCGTCGGCTTTCAGAAACAAGACCAGCTGCTGCCCCGCCTGCTGGCCGGGCAGGGTAAACGAAGCCTTGCCCCAGCGCAGGTACTTCTCGGTTTTACCGTCTGACATGGGCAGCACGATGGTGTCGGGCTTGCCGAACTGCTCCAGCTTGGCATCGAGACGGTAATCGGGACTGGGGCGGAAGTAGCGCAGGCTGTCGAAATGCTCCCGCTCGGCGCTGCTCAGGGGTGAGTCGGCGGGGCGGCGGAAGGTGTCGTTTTTCTCCTGCCGCTCCTGGCGCAGGCGCAGGATATACTGGTTGTCGTTGAGAAACAGGTCTTTGAGCACGTAGCCGAACACCACGAGCAGGCCCAGGCCAATGAGTAGTTTGAAATTGACTTTCATAGCCTGCAAAAGTAGCACCGGGCGCCTTGGCAGTTGCTACCCGACTTCGAAACGTGGCGCGACCAGTACCGCCGGCTTGGACGCCGCCGGCTCAAACTGCCGCCGCAGAATCTGCGTACCCCCGAGCTTTGACCCTGCGGCCAGCTGGCCGACACCCACTTCGACCTGCTCCTCCCCTACCCTTCTGCATGCCCCAAACCGCTACGCTCCTGCCCCAACGACAATATTGGCTGCTCCTGATTCTGCTGCTGACCACCCGGCTGGCCACGGCCCAGCTGGTGCAGCCGCTTACCGGGCGGGTGACGACGGCTGCGGGCCGTCCGGTAGCAGGCGCCAACGTGGTGTTGCTGGGCGGGCCACAGCCGGTTCAGACCGCAACTGACTCTTTGGGCCATTACTCCCTGCCCGGGGTGGCGCCCGGCCGCTACCGCCTCGAAGTGCGCAGCCTGGGCTTTCAGTCGTACCTGGAGCCGGAGCTGGCGGTGGAGTCCAGCAAGGCCGTGTACCGGCAGGTCGTGCTGACGCCCGCCGTTGTGGAGCTGGCCGAGGTGCGGGTAGCGGCCCCCGACGCGCTGGACCTGCACCAGCGCGCCTTTACGGTCGAGCAGACCCAACGCTTTCCGGCCACCTTCTTCGACCCGGCCCGGCTCGTGCTTAGTCAGCCGGGTGTTACGCAGGCCAACGACCAGGGCAACCACGTGGTGCTGCACGGGCTTTCGCCGCAGGGCATTCAGTGGCGGCTCGAAGGCCTGCCTATTCTCAACCCCAACCACCTTAGCAACGCCGGCGTCCGCTCCGACCGGGCCGCACCCAGCGGCGGGGGCGTGAACATGCTCAGCGGGCAGCTGATGGCCAATTCCGCGTTCCGCGCCGGGGCCCTAGGCTCCCGTTTCGGCAATGCCGTGAGTGGGGTGTTCGACATCAATCTGCGCCCGGGCAGCTTCAGCCAGCGGGAGCACACGCTGCAGGCCAGCCTGCTGGGAATTGACCTGGCCACGGAAGGCCCGCTGGGCGCCGGCAACAGCTCCTACCTGGTCAACTACCGGTACTCTACCGTGGGGCTGCTGGGCCAGCTGGGCGTAGACTTCGGCGGGGAATCCATCCGCTACCAGGATGTCTCGGCGCATCTGCGGTTCGACAAAACCCCGCTGGGGCAGCTAAGCCTTTTTGTGCTGGCCGGCAACGACGCCAATGAGCTGCGCCCCGGGGCCGACAGCCTGCTGTGGGAGCGGGATAAGGACCGGCAGCGCATCGACTTCCGGTCTGATCTGGCGGTGGTGGGCCTCACGCAGTCGGCCCCGGCCGGCGTGGGCGTGTGGCAGAATGGAGCGGCCCTGAGTCTGCTGCGCGCCGACCGTAGCCAGCAGTGGCTGGGTCCCCGGCAGCCCGTGCTCAACAACTCCCGGGACCGGCAGCGGGCCCGGCAGCTGAGCGCCTATAGCCGGTATCTGTTGCCGGTAGGGGGCAGCGCGCAGCTGGAAGCCGGCCTGCAGCTACAGGCACAACGGGGTGAAGAACAATGGACGGAGCTGCTTGGGCGGGACGAAGAGCGGGCAGCCGTTGCGTATACGCTCCTGCAGCCCTACGCCCAGCTGGAGTGGACGTTGCATCCTACCCTGACGCTGCACTCCGGCCTGCGCCTGAGCGTACTGCTACAGACCCTGGGCCGGCAGGTGAGCCCGGAGCCCTACGCCCAGCTGGTGTGGCACCCCTCCCCTGCCCACCGCCTGCTGCTGAGCTACAGCCGGCAGAGCCAGGTGCTGACCAACCGGCAGCAGGCCGTGCTGCAAAGCCGGGAAGCCGGCCCCGCCGACCTGGTCGGCAGCCAATATGCCAGCCTGGGCTGGGCCTTTCAGGTGCGGCCCGAACTGTCGCTTTCCGCGGAGCTTTTCTATCAGGGCCTGAGCGGGCTGCCGGCCAATGCCCGGGACGTGTGGTGGAACTACCTGAGCGAGCCGGACTTGGTGGCCACCGGGCGGGGCAAGGCCCGCAGCGCAGGTCTGGATCTGGGCCTGCAGCGCCGCTTTCAGGGGGGGCTGTACTTTCAGCTGGGCAGCTCGGTTTTCGACGCGCGCTACGCCGGCACCGACGGGCAGCTGCGCAACTCACCGTTCAACAGCCGCTGGGCCGGCAGCCTCACGGGCGGCAAAGAATGGACCCGGGACCGGCCGGCCGGGCAGCGCGTATGGGGCCTGAGTCTGCGGGCCCACAGCCGCGGCGGCTACTACTATTCGGCCATCGACGAGGCCCTCAGCCGTCAGACGGGGGTGGAATCCGAAACCAGGCTGGCACCCTACCAGGAACGCCTGCCGGCCTACGCCAGCCTGGATCTGCGCGTCAGCCACACCCGCCGCAAGCCGGGCTACTCCCGCCTCTGGTCTCTCGACATCCAGAACATCACCGGCACTCCCAACGTGGGCTGGTACTACTACGACTTTCTGCTGCAGCGCCAGGCCCGCCAGTTTCAGGTGGGCATTATCCCGGTTTTGGCTTACCGGATTCAGTTTTAAACCGAAGCAGAGCCAGAGCCAGCGCTTTGCCTAGCGGGGGTTGCGCACCGGTCCGCTCGTCAGCTCCCGGGCGGGGTCGGCGCGGCGCAGGGCTTTCATATAGGCCACCAGGTCGTCGAGCTGGGGGTCGGATATCTCGTTTTCCTTGAAGGAAGGCATCCGGCCCACGCCCAGGAAAAAGGCGCGGTGCCGCACCCGGGAGCGAAGCGCCCAGCCTGGCAGGGGGACATTGTTGAGCGAAGGACCGGCCCCGGCCTCCCCGCCCGGATGGCATTTCTGGCAGTTTTCCATGAACACCAAATGGCCACGGACCACCGCATCCGACGTGGGCAGGGCGGCGGCACGCAGGGGCTCACTCCGGCGGGCGGTGCTGCAGGCAGCCAGGCCCAGGCCCGCCAGCAGGGCGACACTTTTCAACAGGTGGTTCATGGTGCTTATTCTTTGGTGATTTTCCAGATAACCCCGGTTTTCTTTCGGGGTGAGGGCCCCTGCTCGGTCATGGGCATCTGCCCGAAGTCAACCACGTACAGGCTACGGCCATCGGGGGAGAAGCGGGCGGCAACGGGGCGCTCCAGGCCGGCGCGCCCAATCTCGGAGCTGGGCCCGTTGGTGCGCCCCTTGTTTACGACGAAGTCTTCGATGGCGCCGGTCTGTACGTTGGTGCGCACGATTTTGTAGCCCACCGGGCCGTACACCCGTCCCACGTTGGGCGCCATGTCACCAAACTGCGCGACGAATGCCTCACCCACATGGCCGAAAGCGGCGGAGCGGGAAAAGTCGAAGCCGTTGGACGACGAGTGCACGCCGAAGATGGCGGCGGGCTTGGGCGGCGTCTGCGGGTGCTGGGCCAGGATGAATTTCGGGTCGCGCTTGGGCGTTTCGTAGTCCGAGGTGTTCATGGGCTGACCGGCAGAGTAGTCGGGCCAGCCGTACCAGGTGCCGGGCTTTATTTCCCACAGTACGTCGCCCGCACCGTAGCCGGGCCGGCTGCCCCGGGTGTCGTAGCCGTTGTCGGTCGTGAACAGCCGCCCGTCGGGGGCAAAGGCCAGGCCGTACGGATTGCGCAGTCCCCAGGCCACCAGCTCCACCGGTCCGCCCTGCAGAGGCACCCGCATAATGGCGCCGGTGCAGGGCACCTGTCCTTTGATTACCTGGCCCTTGGTGCTGGCCATGCCGAACGGCAGGTAGGGCCCGGTCGTCGCCTTGTCATCCTTGGCTTCGGTCAGGGGGTTGTCGGAAATGAAGTTTTCTCCCGAGAGGACGATGTCGCGGCAGGGAATGTCGTGGAAGTCGGGGTGGCGGGGCAGCCAGCCGAACTCGGCATTATCGGGCCCTACGACGCCGGAATTGGTGGCCCCGCCCTGCCCGAAGTACAGGTAGCCGTCGGGGCCGATGGCGGGCGTGTCGGTGTGATGGTCGCCGTAGCTGGGCAGCTTGTCCACGAGTACGGTCATCTGCCCCTGGGGCGACACGCGCAGAATCCGGCCGCCTTCCAGCTCCCCGCCTTCGGCAATGTAAAAGTTACCCTGGTGATAGACGAAGCCATTCCAGGGACCGTTTTTGCTGCCCACGTAGATTTCCTTGGTGCTGCCGTCGGCTTCGAGGCGCAGCAGGCGCGGGGCCGTCCAGACTTCCCCGTAGGCGTAGCCGGCTTCCAGCACGTAGGCCGTGCCCTTATCATCGAAGGCCACGGCGGTAGGGTAAGTAAGCCCCTGGGCCACGGCTTCCACTTTATAGCCTTTCGGCACGGCTACGTCGGCGGCATTTACGGGACGAGCAGCGGCCTCAAAGGATTTCGGGCCGCCGTAGTGCCCGCGCAGCTTGTAGCAACTGGTGGTGACGGAAGCGGTAGTGAGCAGCAGCACGGCCGGCAGCCAGGACCAGCGCGCAGGAGTAGAAAGCAGCATAGACGGCGGATGAAGATCAGGTACGGGTACTCCGGATATACTCCCGCTATTTTTCCAGGGTTGTGCTTATCGGCCCTGTTACCTTGTCCGCACCCCGGGGAGACACTTATTTTGTCCGAATCCCGCCTTCCTGCCCTTCTGACGGTGCGACTTGCCTTGCTTACTCGTAACCTGATTTTGGCTGCCGGCGCGTGTCAGCCGGAAAGCCGCTCCGGGGAGAACCGTGCTTCCACCGGTGCCGGGCCGGATGTCGGGGCCGACGCCTTTCTGCGGGCGTATGAGCACAGCTTTTATGGCTGCACCGCTACCGGTTTCCTTATCTGCGCGGCCGATGGTGGGGATGCCCTCGAGCTCTACTGCCGGGGCCGCACGTACTCGCTCGAGCTGGAAGCCTGTTTGGGGAGCGAACATACGTTCGACGTTTTCTACCAGGGCCGGGCGGTAGGCAACTTTCTGTACAGCCCGGACTTCGAGGGCGCATCCGACTTTCTGCTCTTCATCGACGACCCGGCTCTTGCGGCCCGACTGGATGGTTTCAGGGACAAAGCGCTGCAAGCCGTAACGGACGGTCAGCTGCCGGACGGCCCGGAATACAGCACCCGCCAACGTGGCCGAAACGCAAAAAAGCCCATCCGGCAACCGGATGGGCTTTTCAATTGCAAAAGGGGCGCCTAGCGGGCCAGCTTTTTCTTCAGGTTCTCGTCGAGGGCTTCCAGGAACTCCTCGGTGTAGAGGTAGTCGCGGCCGTGCTCTACTTTGTTGCCGTGGATGCAGACGGCCAGGTCCTTGGTCATCTTGCCGCTTTCCACGGTTTCGATGCACACGGCTTCCAGAGCGTGGCAGAAGTCAATCAGCGCCTGGTTGTTGTCCAGCTTGCCGCGGAACTCCAGGCCCCGGGTCCAGGCAAAGATGGAAGCAATGGGGTTGGTCGAGGTGGGCTTGCCCTTCTGGTGGTCGCGGTAGTGGCGCGTTACGGTGCCGTGGGCGGCTTCGGCTTCCATGGTGCCGCCGTCAGGTGTAACCAGGGTAGACGTCATCAGCCCCAGTGAGCCAAAGCCCTGGGCTACGGTGTCGCTCTGCACGTCGCCGTCGTAGTTTTTGCAGGCCCACACGAAGTTGCCGTTCCACTTCAGCGCCGAAGCCACCATGTCGTCGATCAGGCGGTGCTCGTAGGTGATGCCGGCAGCGGTGAACTTCTGCTGGTAGTCCTGCTCGTAGATTTCCTGGAAGATGTCCTTGAAGCGGCCGTCGTACTTCTTGAGGATGGTGTTCTTGGTGCTCAGGTACAGCGGCCAGCCTTTCATCAGGGCCTGGTTGAAGCAGGCGTGGGCAAAGCCGCGGATGCTTTCGTCGGTGTTGTACATGGCCAGGGCCACGCCGTCGCTCTTGAAGTTGTAAACTTCAAACGACTGGGTCTCGCCGCCGTCCTCGGGCTGGAAGGTGATGGTGAGCTTGCCTTTACCCTTGGTCACGAAGTCGGTGGCGCGGTACTGGTCGCCAAAGGCGTGGCGGCCGATGCAGATGGGCGCGGTCCAGTTCGGCACCAGGCGGGGCACGTTGCTCATCACGATAGGCTCGCGGAACACGGTGCCGTCCAGAATATTGCGGATCGTGCCGTTGGGCGACTTCCACATCTGCTTCAGGTTGAACTCCTTTACGCGCTCCTCGTCGGGCGTGATGGTGGCGCACTTGATGCCCACCCCGTACTGCTTGATGGCGTTGGCCGCGTCGATGGTGACCTGGTCGTTGGTCTGGTCGCGGTACTCGATGCCCAGGTCGTAGTACTTGATGTCCAGTTCCAGGTAGGGCAGGATCAGCTTGTCCTTGATAAATTTCCAGATGATGCGGGTCATCTCATCACCATCAAGCTCCACTACGGGGTTGGCTACGTTGATTTTCGTCATTGCGTGAAAAGGTAATTGGGGTAGAGAGTACGCTCGTGCCGGGCGCGGCCTGGTACTACGCGCCGGAAACTTCTTAGGCTCACCGGCCGGGCAGTAGCAGCAGCAATAATAAGCAAGGATTGCGGACGATACCCCCACTCTGCCGGGTCGGAAGCAAACCAGCAGCCCGGGCAGCCCCTGATGGCAGGTAGTACGGCGCGAGTTTGACGGGACGCGGGAACGGGCAGAAAGCGGAAAACGGCTTATCTTCAGCAGCCGAATTTCGTTGCTGAAAATCTTTCGCCGCCTCCGCCGGGGCTACCCGTGATGATGAAAATAATGCAGCTCTGCGGGCTGCTGCTGTTGCTGCCCCTGCTTTGCGGCGCCCAGACGCCGCCCGTTCCGGCCGACGTCACCCTGCAGTTGGTCCAGCCGGATTCCGACCACCAGTTCTTTCTGATGTCCCGCCCCAGCGGCATCCCCGGCAAAAAGGTGAGCCATTATATGGTGGTGCGCTACCTGCGCGAGGGCAAAGAGGTGAAGCTCCCGCTTACCCCGCTCGACTCGGCCCGGACCTGTGCCGGCTGGCCCACGACGAATGTGAACATCTTCTTCGTGAACAACCAGCTCGGGTTCCTGTATGGCAGCACCATCGGCTACGGCTACTGCTCATTCACGTACCGCACCGTCGACGGGGGCAAGAGCTGGACGCGGGTTATGCTAGACGCTCAGCAGCGGGCCGACGCCGCCTACCGCGACGCGCTGTTCATGTTCAACGAAAAGCAGGGAATCATCCTGGCCTACCTCCTCAAAGGCCGCCTTACCTACTACCTCACCGCCGACGGCGGGCTGAGCTGGACCGAGAAGTGCCTCCCGATTTTGGCGCAGGAAATCAGCGGGCACGCCCACGGGCTCGGCACGTATCTGCAGCCGTTCTACTCGAAGAGCGGCAGTATCGTGCTGGTCACCAAGCAGGAAGTAGGCCTGGCGCCGGTGTCGTTCACCGTTTTCCGGTCCGAGGATTTTGGGCAGAGTTTCCGGATCATGAAGTAAGTCGCAGCCGGGAGTAGGCAACAGGATCAGAGCAGCCCCTCGTCCGCAAAGCTGTAGTAGCCCTGGTCGGTATAGATGAGGTGGTCGAGAATGGGCAGGTCGAGCAGCATCCCTCCTTCCTTGAGCTTGCGGGTCAGGGCAATGTCGGCGGTGCTGGGACTGCGGTTGCCGCTGGGGTGGTTGTGCACCAGAATTATCGAGGAAGCCAGTTGTTCCAAAGCTTCCTTGAAGATAAGCTTGGGGTCGGCTACGGTGCCGGCCACGCCTCCGCGGCTGATGCTGACTTTGCGCATCACCCTATTGGCCCGGTTGAGCAGCACCACCCAGAATTCCTCGTGGGGCAGATCCTGCAGGTGGGGCCGGATAACGTGGTAGATGTCGCGGGAGCAGGTGATGATGGCGCGGGCTGCGGCGTCGGCGTCTTTGCGCCGCCGGCCCAGCTCCAGAGCCGCCACAATGGTAATAGCCTTGGCCTCCCCAATGCCTTTATGACGCATCAGTTCCTTTATTGACAGGCGGGCCAGTTCGTTGAGGTCGTTGCCGGTGGCGGCCAGAATCAGCTTGGCCACGTCGACCGCAGAGAGCTTAGCGGTGCCCGAGCCCAGCAGGATAGCCAGCAATTCAGCGTCGGAAAGGGCTGCCCGGCCTTTGAGCAGCAGCTTTTCCCGGGGCCGGTCTTCCTCGGCCCAGCTCTTGATACTGAAACCCTGAGCGGCCTGGTAGGGTTTAGGAGCCGGGGTAGTCCCGGCCATCGTGTCTGGCAACGTCATAAGGCACCGGAATTGATAGATAGCGCCCCAAGTAAAGTAAAATTTCACCTCGTGCGTCTAGCGGCGCAACCGCCCGGCGCTTTTGTGCCAGTGCCCGGGCTTACCTCTCTTTCCCTGTTATGTCACGAAGCGTTTTGCCGTTTATCTTTTTAGCGCTGATAGTGGTGGGCGAATGGTACGGCTACCAGGCCGTACGGGCCCTGGTTCAGCATTCCACCCCCGGTACCCGCCGCCTGACCACCATTCTGTACTGGCTTTTCACGTTGGTTGTGTGGGGCCTGGGCTTCTGGGCCATGAGCACCCGGCGCGACCATGCCTCCTACAAGTCTTACTTCGGCGGGCTGCTGCTGGCCATGGTAGCCGCGAAAATCGTCATCCTGATTCCCCTGCTGGTCGAAGACATCGTCCGCGTAGGGCGCTGGGTATATCAGTCGTTCAGCACCCCGGCCGGCAGCACCGGTGATGAAAAAGCCATTTCCCGCAGTGAGTTTCTAAGTAAAGCCGCCCTGCTGGCCGGGGCAGTGCCCTTCGTAGCGCTGCTCTGGGGCATGGTCAAGGGCGGCACCGACTACACCGTAAAGCGTGTGTCGCTGCGCTTTCCCAACCTGCCGGCCTCCTTCGACGGGTTTAAGATCGTGCAGATTTCGGACCTGCACACCGGCTCGTTCCAAAGCAAGGAGCCGCTGCGCAAGGCCGTCAGCCTCATCAACCAGCAGCAGGCCGACCTGGTGTTCATGACCGGGGACCTGGTCAACAACTTTGCCCACGAGGTGGAGGAGCACATCGACACCCTGGCCGGCATTCAAAGCAAGCTGCCCATCTTCTCGGTGCTCGGCAACCACGACTATGCCGACTACGTGGACTGGGATACGATGGGTGGGGCATCGGCCAAGTCGGCCAACCTGGCCCGCATCAAGCAGAACCACGCCAAAATGGGCTGGAACCTGCTGCTCGACGAGGCCCGCACGATCGAGCGGGGTGGGGAGAAAATCAGCATCCTGGGCGTACAGAACTGGGGGGCCCGCGGGTTTACCCAGTACGGACAGCTGCACAAGGCCCACGCCGCCGCCGACACCGGGGCGCCGTTCAAGATCCTGCTCTCGCACGACCCTTCGCACTGGGACGGGCAGGTGCACGAGTACCCTGACATCGACCTCACGCTTTCGGGCCATACCCACGGCATGCAGTTCGGGGTGAATCTGCACTGGCTGAAGTGGAGCCCGGTGCAGTACGCCTACAAGCAGTGGGCCGGGCTTTACCAGCGCGGGCAGCAGTACCTGTACGTGAACACCGGGCTGGGCTTTATCGGCTACCCGGGCCGGGTTGGCTTCCTGCCCGAAATCACGGTGTTCGAGCTGCGCCGGGCATAATTGAACATGCCTTTTTTGACTGCCCAGAAAGGCTCCGTATCAGACGATACGGGGCCTTTTTCCTGGGCTGATTTTGCATAAGCACAACCACAGCGCAACCAGGGCCGTATAGGCGCTATTGCTAATTTTTAGCATTTAAACCTGATTTCACTTCTTCCTTTTTTATGAAAACGACCCTGCTGCTCCTCACCTGCGCCGGTGCCCTGTCTATGGCGGCCTGCTCCCAGGAAAAAACCACCGATACCACCACGACCACGATGGAAGGCGGCGCTAATGCTACGGCGACCACGACCTCGGACGAAACCTACCGCACCCGTGCCAATACGGTGGCAACCCGGATGGCTTCGGATATGAAAATCCAGGATACGGCCACCGTTTCGCGCATGCGCACGGCGTACTACAACCGCGCCCGCCGCATGGACGAGATGCGTAGCAAGTACACCTCCGATACCACTGGTATGTACCGCGCAATGCGCGACCTCGACATGGAAACCGACCAGGAGTTCAAAACCATCCTGACCGACCCCACCCAGTACTCGGCGTACGAGTCGAACCGCACGACCTACTACGATGATTCCGCCTACGGTGACGACGCCAGCATGTCGGCCTCCGGCTCGGACATGAGCACTTCCGGCTCGGCCTCTTCGGCGGATATGTCCTCTACTTCCGGCTCGAGCACTGAAGGCGGCAAGCTGAAGGTAAAGCGCGACGGTGATGTTAAGATCAAGGATGCCCAGGGCAACAAGACCAAAGTCGATGGCGACGACGGCACCCTGAAATCCAAGCCCGAAGACGGCGGCAAATCCGTAATCCGCTAACCGGCTACTTTTTGCCCGGATCTGGGATAGTAAGCCCGCACCGCTGCAACGGTGCGGGCTTTTTTTGGCTCATTTGTTGGCTACCTTGCGGTAAAGGGGCCGTTTACTGAGTTCATGAATCTTGCTTTTCCTTTTCTTCCGGGCACCCCGACTGCGTGGGCCAGCCGCGCCCCGTGGCTGGTTTTCCTGCTGGGCATCGTGCTGCTGCTCAGCTCGTCAAAGGCCGTGGCGCAGAATACCATCCGGGTAACGGGCTCGGTTTCGGAGGCAGCTACCCGCAAGCCCATACCGGGCGCTTCGGTCGTGGTGCAGCGCACCAGGCGCGGCGTACCGGCTTCCAACGAGGGCGACTTCAGCCTCGACGTCACCAACACCGACACGCTGCTGTTCCGGGCTGTGGGCTTTAAGCCCCAGCGCTATATTCTGGGCGGTACCGGACTTTCTCAGATAGTCGTGCAGATTAAGCTGGTGCGTGACAGCGTGATGCTGGGCGAGGTGCGCGTGCAGGAAGGTCGCCCGGACCGGGCCGAGATTAACCGGGCCCTGCGCAACATCAAGCGGCCGGCGCCCAAGCCCAATGCCGTGAAGCGTGCCCCGGCGCCCAAGCCCCTGTTTGCCGTTGACAGCACCGCGCCGAAAGCGCCTACCCCCACCATGGAAAGCCCCGTCAGCCTGATCTATGAGCAGCTTTCGCGGGAAGGCAAGGAGCGGCGCAAGATGGCGGAAATCCAGGCTCAGGAAAAGGAAAAGGCCCGGCTTGAGGCTTTGCGCAAAGCGAAGACCAAGTACAACCGCAACTTCAAGGACAACCGCGGCTACGAAGTCGAATAGCGGCCCTGCTCCGACGCCGTAACCCAACCCCGGCCGTAATTGCGCGTAAGTCCGGTCTATGCGAATCGGTTATCCCTGCGTCAACGAGTCTATCGACTGCACCTCCTCTTCCACCTTCCGGCTGGCCTCCTACTCCGATGAGCGGGTGCAGACGGCAGTAGCCGGCAACCTGGCCTGCCTGCGGCGTATTCTGGAGTATAACGTGGCTCACGAGCTGCGCTTTTTCCGGATCAGCTCCGGTATCGTGCCCTTCGGCTCCCACCCCGTGAACGTATTTCCGTGGCAGACCCACTTTGCCGCGGAGTTCCGGGCTCTGGGCGACTATATCAAGGCCGAGCAGCTTCGCATCTCCTTCCACCCCGACCAGTTCGTGGTGCTTAACTCGCCCAGCGCCGACATCGTGCAGCGCAGCGTGGCTGAACTGGTGTACCAGGGCTCGATGCTGGATTTGATGGAACTTGACTCCACCGCCAAGCTGCAGATCCACGCTGGCGGCCTCTACGGGGACCGGGAAGTTGCGCTGGAGCGGTTTATTGCGACCTATCATACTCTGCCGGAGGCAGTAAAAGCCCGGCTGGTGGTTGAAAACGACGACCGGCTGTTCAGCCTCCGCGACTGTCTGCGTCTGCACGAAGCCGTGGGCGTGCCCATCCTGTTCGACAACTTTCACCACGAGTGCCTCAACCACGGGGAGCCGATGACCGAAGCCCTGCGTCTGGCCGCCGCTACTTGGCACCCCGAGCGTGACGGCGTGCTGATGATGGACTACAGCTCCCAGTCGGTGGGCGAGCGGAAAGGCAAGCATACATCGTCGCTCGACGAAGCGCAGTTTCGTGCCTTCCTGGCTGACCTCGGCGACCTGGACGTGGACATGATGCTTGAAATCAAAGACAAAGAAGCCAGCGCCAACCGGGCCGTGGCCATCCTGCGGGAGCTCGGCCTGGTACCGGTCACCGCTTCTATATCATAATTCCTTCACCTGCTTTTTCCTCTTATGGCAGCTTCCCCGCTCACTGATCAGCTCACTGCTACTATCAACGCCCTGCGCGGCGGCCTGACAGCTATTCCCATCAGTGCCGCGATGGACACAACCGAAGCCTGGCAGCAGCACTTCCTGCAAAGCGGCGTTCCCGATCAGCAGGACATTGCCCGCGAAATAGGCAACCTGCAAACGCTGCTTTCAGCCGAAACCCTTGACGGAGCCGCCATCGGCCGCTCTCTTTCCATGTTGGGCTCCCAGACGCTCCAGCTAGCGCAGGGCTCGGAAGGTGACGTACAGTCGAACCTGCGCACCCTTGGCGACCTGCTCCTGCGCATAGGCAGCGATCTGGACAAATAGCACCTACTGCCCCGACGAAAAAGGCCACCTGACCAAATCAGGTGGCCTTTTTTCAGCCCTGCTCCTTGAAAAAGCGAAAAAAACAACCGGCCGTCGGGGCAAAAAGAAACCGCCGGTAGTTTCTACCGGCGGTTTGCTGCTGTCAGAAGGGGAGCCTACTGAGCCGACGAATTGGTTTTGGCGGGCTTCACTTTGGTCTTAGCCTTCATGTTGCCATCCTTCATTTTCATTTTGCCGTCTTTGTCGGCTTTAGCCTTCATTTTGCCTTTACGGCCGCTTTCCATGGCGCCGGTGCTCATGCTGCCGGTGTCGGAAGTACCGGTGCTCATCGTGCCGCTGCCTGACGTACCGGTTCCCATCGAACCGCTACCCGATGTACCGGTGCCCATCGAGCCACTGCCCGAGGTGCCCGAGTTCATCGATCCGGAAGTGCCGGTGCCCATTGAGCCACTGCCCGAAGTACCCGTACCGGTACCCATAGTACCGCTACCCGAGGTGCCATTGTTCATGGTACCGTTGTTCATGGTACCGTTGTTCATGGAGCCGCTGGTTGAGGAGCCGCTCATTGAAGAGCCGCTGGTCGTACCCGTAGTACCGCTTTGCATGGAGCCCGTACCCATCGAGCCGCTGCCCGAGGTGCTGCCACTGTTCATCTGGCTGCCGGAAGTGGTGCCGGTTGTACCAGTGCGGTTGGTGCTGCTACCGGTTGTGCTGCCCGAGGTGGTCGAAGCAGGGGTGGTAGACTGAGCCGAAGCGGAGGTGATACCGGCGGCGAGAAGCGAAGCGAAAATCCAAGCAGTTTTCATAGTGGTGGTTTTTGGAGTGGTAGAGTGCAAGTATGTCCGCAGGTCTTCTGAAAGGACCGTCGGTACGGGCTCATACGTCAAAACCGGCTACTGCGTTAGCGGTAAAGCCGTCAAATACCGGCTCCCCGATAAAGATTATAGTTTAAAGTCCTTAAAATTCAACTCGTTGCCTTTGTACGCAGCAGCAGCATCAATCATTTCGACCCCGTATCCGTCTGGCTAGCTACTGCCAGTAAAGCTTGTATGCAACCCACGGGGGCCGGCTTAGCCTCTCCAAGGCAGCATCAGCCTCAATGCGGAGCGAAATACCGGCCTGGTCAGACAGAAGCTTAACCTGACTAAACCTTTTCTGCCCGCCGGGATGTTCCGGATAGTCCGCTCCGAGTGAAGACCCGGCAGTCACCCTCTCTACCTGACTTTAATACGCTTACCCAGCCTATCACGTGGTAACTACTCTACTTACCCGCATACGTATGCGGCCTTTTTCGGGTGCTACCCGCCTTCTTGTCCTTGCCACAACCCTGCTGGCGTTGAGTGTGCCCCTCGGCGCCTGGACCCGCCCCTCCGATCCAAGCCACAAGCTCACGGTTCTTATCAGGGGCTTTCACTCCAACCAGGGCGGAGTGGTGGTCTTGCTGTTCCGGGGCGCTGAAGGGTTCCCGTTGCACCAGGCAGCGGCCTACCAGACCCGCCGGGTCCTGATATCCAACCGGGAGTGCCCGGTGGTTTTCGACAACCTGCCCCAAGGCCGTTACGCCGTAGTAGCGTATCACGACGTAAATGGCAACAACCAATGGGACCGGCAAGGCGTCGAAGGGACTACCTGCTCACAGCTTGCCGTTCAGCCCTCAGGGCCACCCACCTACATGGAGGCCAGCTTTCCGCTGTCGGCTCCCCGGCAGGGACTTCAGCTGACGATGTGGTATTAACCCTAGTGTGAGGCCGGGCCGCCCACAACTTTTGCCAGCTCGGTGTCAATGCGGGCAATCAGGTTCTGAAGTTCGCCCGGAACGTCATCTTCTGCCCGAACCGTCTTTACACTGCCATCCGGCTGATGAATGGTCAGGATCGTGGACGGCAGATCGGATGTGTTGCTGGTATACTGCGCCTGCAGGCCGGCGAAGCCCATTTGCTCGGCCTCTTTTAGAATTGCTGTAATGACATCGGCGGGAAGCTGAAGCTGAAAGGTGCCAATCTTAGGCACATTCTCCTGGCCGGTGTACGTCACGCGCCCATCAGCCCAGAAGGTGGCTATGAACGTCGGGCAGTTTCCCAGACAGCGCGTTTTGGCAAACACCAGCACCGGGCTTTTCGGGGCTTCGGCTTCGGAGGCAGGCTCTACTGACACGTGCTTGACCGTTTTCGGTCTTTTGCCGGGAGCAGCATCCGGCATCTCTGGCTGCGTGACGACGGGCTCCTGAATAACGGGCGACTTTATACCGCCCGTTTCCGCTACCGGTTCCGTCGGCACACTTGGCGGCAAGGTGTTGATCCTGTCTGGCTTGACGCGGGACTTTGTGCCGCCCGTTTCCGGAGCTGGCGTTGTTGCAGGAGCAGGCGTTTCGACTAGGACGGGCTGGGCCGGGGCCTCCACCTTGGCCGGGCGGGGCGTCTTGATTCGTCCGGGAATTGGCTTATAGCCGCCGGTTTCCGGGGTTGGCGTGGTAGTCGCGGGCGTTGGCGTGGTGGTGTGGGGAGAGCCAACCGGAGTCGGGGTCGTATGGGTGCGCACCGGCGGCGTCACCGTGCCCACTGCGGGACCGGAACTGGTGGGAGCAGAGAGCACCGGAGTGGAAACGCGCGCAGGCCCGGCCGGCTGAGGAGCGGATGGCCTATCCGGCCGGGGCTCCCGACCCGGGCGGGGCGGACGGTTGCGGTAGCGCTCTGAGGCATACCCGGTATCGGGATGAGTCCCGTAGTAGTTCACGGTGCAAGCCGGCAGTAAGCTTAGTCCCAGCAAAGCCAGAGCCACTGCGGAAACCGGGCGAAGCCAGCGGGTTAGGCGGCTGGTCAGGGAACCCAAAACGGGGCTATGGCCAGGCGTAACGGAAGACGAAAAAGAGAGTAGAGTTGCCATAAGTCAGATAAAAAAAGTTGGGGTTGCTGACACAATATCAAAAAACCACCCAATTGCTATGTATCCTACTTGCCTCGCTAGCTCTGTTTATATATCTAACATCAAATCAACACAATAAAAATTTTCTATTCCTTGAAAAAAAGTTCCAAATGCCAGGATTTTATTCCTAGTAATTGTTTCGCGCCTTGTTCCGGGGATGCTAAAAGCAGGCACCAAGGCTTATTTTTCACCTAAGTCGAGCCTGGTCTTCACACCTAGCTGGATGGCCTGTGCCTCGCTGCCCCGACTCCCTGACCGATCAGGCGCAAAGCCTCACTAATCCAGCGAAAGTGGCAGGCCCGGTAACCCTAAGCACCTGGCAAAGCAATCTGGCGGCCTCTACTTCACCCTACCAGCCAATCAAAGCTAGCCTGACCCGCACGCCTGGATGGCATCGGAGCCCGGCTTTATTAGGCCGTGATAAGGTCGCGCTTGGTACCAGGCGGGTAGCTACGCGCTTATGCTACAGTGCCGGGAAGGAGTGGCGTGCAAACATCTGGTCGTGCTGAAGGGAAAGTAACACGGCTGCTCTGCCAGCCCGTAGCCATTCGTCCTTGAGGCAAAAAATCCCCGCAGTACGCAGGTTTTTTTTGTGACGGGCCACGGGCAGCCAAGCTTGCTTGTCCCGGCAGAGGCGTCGAAATGCCCTTTTCAGCCATGGCATCTGCCCTCTGGAACCGTGGTCAAAAGCGGTGTAAGCCGAACCCCGGGCCGTTCCTTCACAAGAATGAATGGGGTGCTGGGAAGGGTAAGCGGGCACAAACGGCGGCAGGTAAACTTCCCGCGTGTTATTTTGCCAGTAAAGTCCCACCAAATGTTTCCTGCCACCCGCTGGAAACTGCTAATTTATCCCAATGACCACTCTCGAAAACTATACCCTTGGCCGCTGGGCACCCGGCGCTGAGTCGCCGCAGGAGATGCTCGACGCCAGCACCGGCGAAGTCATTGCCCTGGCTCACACCGAAGGTTTTGACTTCGCCTCGATTCTTGACTACGGCCGCCGCGTGGGTAACCCCAGGCTGCGCAAAATGACGTTTCATGAGCGGGGCCGCATGCTGAAGGCCCTGGCCTTCCACCTGCAGGAGAAAAAGGAGATTTTCTATGAGCTGAGCTACCGTTCCGGTGCCACCCGCGCCGACTCCTGGATTGACATCGAGGGCGGCATCGGCAACCTGTTTGCCAATGCCTCCCTCCGCCGCAAGTTTCCCGACAAGCCCTTCTATGTGGAAGGTGAGCCGGTTGGCTTGTCGAAGGGCGGCACCTTTATGGCCCAGCACCTGCTGGTGCCTCGCGAAGGCGTGGCCGTTCATATCAACGCCTACAACTTCCCCATCTGGGGCATGCTGGAGAAAATTGCGGTGAACCTGCTGGCCGGCATGCCTGCCGTAGTAAAGCCCGCCGTTCCCTCGGCCTACCTCACCGAGGCCGTCGTGCGCGAAATCATTGCTTCGGGCATTTTGCCTGAAGGTGCCTTGCAGCTCGTGGTAGGCTCCGGGCAGGGTATTCTGGACCACGTCACGTACCAGGACGTGGTGACGTTCACCGGCTCAGCTTCTACCGGCCGCAAGCTGCGGGCCCACCCGCGCATTATCGAGGAAGCCGTACCCTTCACCATGGAGGCCGACTCGCTTAACGCCGCCGTGCTGGGCGTGGATGCCCGACCGGGCACGCCCGAGTTTGACTTGTTTGTCAAGGAAGTCCGCAAGGAGATGACCGCTAAGTGCGGGCAGAAGTGCACCGCCATCCGCCGCGCCATCGTGCCCGAAAACCTGCTGGAAGACGTGCAGATTGCTCTGGGCAAGGCCCTGGCGCAAACCACCATCGGCCACCCGCAGGCGGAAGGCGTCCGGATGGGCGCCCTGGCCGGTCGGGCCCAGGCCGAGATATTCCGCGAGCGGGTGCGCCATCTAGCTCAGAACACGCCCATCGTGTACGGCGACCTGGAAACCGTGGATCTGCTGGGCAAGGAGCGCGGGGCCGACTTCGCGAAAGGCGCCTTCACCTCCCCCATCGTGCTGCTCAACAAGGAGCCCTTCCGCCACCTCGACAGCCACGAAATTGAAGCCTTTGGTCCGGTAGTAACCCTGATGCCCTACCGCGAGACCGAAGAAGCCATTACCCTGGCGAATATGGGCAAAGGCTCGCTGGTGTGCTCTTTAGCGACCAACGACCCGCGCACGGCCCAGGACTTCGTGCTGGGTGCTGCCACGCACCACGGCCGCATCCTGATATTGAACGGCGAAATGGGCAAGGAAAGCACCGGCCACGGCTCCCCACTCCCCATGCTCATTCATGGCGGGCCCGGTCGGGCCGGGGGCGGGCAGGAAATGGGCGGCATCCGCGGAGTGGAGCACTTTATGCAGCGCGTAGCCCTGCAGGGCTCACCCAGCATGATTACGGCCATTACGGAAGTCTACCAGACCGGTGCCCGTCAGCTGGAGCGCGACAAGCATCCCTTCCAGCACTACTTCGAAGAGCTGGAAATCGGGCAGACCTATACTACCCACCGGCATACCGTCACGGAGGCGGATATCAGCGCCTTCGCCCAGGTGTCGGGCGACAATTTCTACGCCCACGTGGATGCTACTTCGCTGGAAGGCACGCTCTTCACCGGCCGGGTGGCGCACGGCTACTACATCCTGAGCAAAGCCGCTGGCATGTTCGTGGACCCGCGCAAGGGCCCGGTGCTGCTTAACTACGGGCTCGACGAGTGCCGCTTTACCAAACCCGTGTACCCCGGCACCACTATCGGCGTGCAGCTGACCGTGAAGGAGAAAGTGGGCCAGGAAAAGCGCGACGAAACCGACGTGGCCAAGGGCATCGTGCGCTGGCTGGTGACCATCACCGACGAAACCGGTGAAACCGTGGCCGTGGCTACGATTCTGACCATGGTCAAGAAAAAAAACCAGGAATAGCCTATCTCATCGGGCAGGGTGTGCCGGCTACCGCCCGCACACTCTGCTTTTCTTCGCCTCACTGATACTTTGCATGCCTACCACTAATACAACGGCCGCCGGCCGGGTCACCGTCTCTTCCAGCGCCGATGGCGTAGCCACCATTTCTTTTTTTCATCCTTCCCACAACTCATTGCCCGGGGCTCTGCTAACCGAACTGGCCCAAACCATAACGGCCGTCGGGCAGGATGAGAGCACCAAAGTCATCATCCTGCGCAGCGAAGGCGAAAAAACCTTCTGTGCCGGCGCAAGCTTCGACGAGCTCGTGGCCATCGAAAACGAAGCCCAGGGGCTGACGTTCTTTTCGGGTTTTGCCCAGGTAATCAATGCCTGCCGCACCTGTCCCAAGATTATCCTGGGCCGCGTGCAAGGCAAAGCCATCGGCGGCGGCGTGGGCGTGGCCGCGTCTACCGACTACTGCTTTGCCACCACCCAGGCCTCGGTAAAGCTCAGCGAACTGGTCGTAGGTATTGGTCCGTTTGTGGTAGGACCCGCCGTGGAGCGTAAAATCGGTGTGTCGGCCTACGCCCAACTGGCGCTGGATGCGGGAGAATTTCAAACGGCGCAGTGGGCTCAGCAGAAGGGGCTGTACCATGAGGTAGTAGAATCAGAAGCGGCCCTCGATGCGGCCGTGGAGGCTTTTGCGGCTAAGCTCACGGCCTACAATCCCGAAGCGTTAACGGATCTGAAGCGCGTCATCTGGGCCGGCACCGAGCACTGGGATACGCTGCTGGTCGAGCGCGCCGCCATCAGCGGGCGCCTGGTGCTGTCCGACTTCACCCGACAGGCCATTCAGCGCTTTAAGGCCCGGTAACGACGCCTAGCTTATGTATTGCCATATTCTACAGCAAAGTAGATTCAAACATTTTAAATGGAAAAAATTCTTATAACTGGAGGTGGTGGATTTATCGGCGGCAGCCTTGCGGAAGAGCTTTCTAAAGACCCTCGTAACATTATTTATCTTTTTGACAATTTTTTAACCAGTTCTCTGGGCAACATTCCAATAAATAAAAACATTTATTTTGTCAAAGGGGATGTCAATAAGAAAAACGAGCTTAAAGCTTTAATGAAAGCACATCGATTTGATCATGTATTCCATTATGCAGCGGTGGTAGGCGTGAAAAGAACATTAGAAAACCCCATCGGTGTTTTAAATGACATAGAAGGAATAAAAAATATATTAAAATTTTCACATCATACCGGGGTAAAAAGGGTCTTCTTTTCATCTTCGTCTGAGGTGTATGGAGAGCCTGTGGAGCACCCACAAAACGAAGCTACCACACCATTGAATTCAAAGCTCCCTTATGCAATTGTAAAAAACATCGGGGAAGCTTACTGCAAATCATTTCAAAAAGAGTACGGCTTGAAGTATACCGTGTTTAGATTCTTTAATACGTATGGACCTCGTCAAAGCAGAGATTTTGTTATTCCGCGCTTCATCCACCAGGCCCTCAATAACGAGAACATAACTATTCATGGCGAGGGCACACAAAGACGTACTTTTTGTTACATCCAAGATAACATAGACTTTACTTTAAAAACTTTACAAACCCATCATTATGTTAATGACACCGTAAATGTAGGCTGCGGCATTCAAACCTCAATAATTGATCTTGCCAAATTGATTATCCGGTTAACCGGATCTGACTCTAAAATCATTCATCTTCCTCCTTTAAAGGAAGGAGATATGAGCATGAGAATGCCTGACAACAGCAAAATGATAAACTTATTAGACCGTCCACTTAAGCCCCTGGAAGAGGGTTTAATGGAACTTATAAAGATTGAATCTACACGTAAATCAAGAATTGTATGCATGTAGAAAAAGCCAAATACACAAAACGTGTTGAGAATGATGAAACTTATTCAGAAATAAGATTTCTGGCAAATTCTTATTTCCAAAAATACAATTTAAGAAAGACAGGTTCAACATCCCTATACGTAAGAGGCATAATCTTATTTATCTTGTCTTTGACTTCATACTGGATTCTCTTAAATTCCTCTCAATTTGTTATAGCTCAGGCAGGCTACCTTTCATTTGGGTTGTGCTTGCTAATATTGGGAATGACGCTGGGACATGATGCCGCTCACCACTGCCTGACTGGCAAGCTACGATGGGACAACAAAATATTTCAAACCATATTTATACTCCAGGGCTTAAACCCGTCATGGTGGAAAAGAAAACACAACAACTCTCACCATCCATACCCTAATGTATCTGATTTGGATTCAGATCTAGAAATAACATCCCTTCTCCGACTGTCACCATTTCAAAAGTCAAGAGGCATTCACAAATTTCAACACCTATACGCACCGTTCCTGTACATTTTTTCCTCTTTGATTTGGATAGTGATATACGACTTTAAATTGCTTTTCAAAACGAAACACGGAAATCTTATCCTTCGGAAAAATGACTCCAATGTCTATACTTTTGCAATTATAAAAATCGTGTATTTTGCAATATATTTAGCAATACCAATGCATTTCTCATCACTGCCAGCATTTGAAATAGCGACGGGCTTTTTGATTATGCATGGAATACTTTCTTTATTCGTCACTTTTACTTTTTTTATTTCCCACCATGTTACTTATACTCACTATACGCATTGTGGTCATCAACAAAATATAAATACTTCCTGGCTAGAACAACAGATAGCATCTACGGTAGACTTTCATCCACAGAGCAAACTTTTTAATTGTATCTTTGGAGGATTCAATACTCATGTAGCACACCATTTATTCCCTAGTGTCTCTCACGTTCATTATCCTGTACTTACACAGATAATAAAATCTGTATTACAAGAAAAAGAAACCAAGTACCATGCAATAACATTTGCCGGGGGAATTTGCGCTCATTTGAAGCATCTAAAAAACTTAGGAAGGGCTGCGTGATCAGAAAAGCTGTAATATCCATGCATGACACTTCTCCTGCATTTCTGAAGGAAACAGAAGTTGTGTTGAACACCATAACCCAAAAAAAATCCTTTCTTATTACGCCTTTGTGGCACGGCAAAGTTGGACTGGATTATCATTTTAGCGAACTAGTAAAATCCGAGGACTTGGCACTCCATGGCTATATGCACATATCTTCCTATTTCGACCCGTACTCAATTCTATATGGCAATAAAAACATATCACGTGAATTTTTAAACCTAGATCTCGAAGAGACAAAAAGAATTATTGGGTTCGGAAAAAAAATATTCAAAGATCATCTGGGTTTTTCGCCTAAAGGGTTTATTCCACCCATGTGGTATCACAACAGACACATGATAATGGCTTTGAAAGAACTAGACTTTGAATATACTGAAAGCTGGACTGAGTTTTTGAATTTAAGAAATGGCAAAAATTATTTTTCATTTCCCCTCAGCCTGGATTATGGCCGAAATATTTTATTAAGCAATCTATATTTGATAGCCTGGAGAAACTACTTAAAATGGAAACAACCCAAAATTATTCGCATTGCTATTCATCCTTCCGATATTGGCAATGGTCTGTTACCTAAGATTAGAGGGGTGATACAGCTCCTAGAAGAACAAGGGTGCACATTTGTAACTTACTCAGAGCTATTTAACGAAACTCAACTATGATTTCACTAATAATTTGCACGCTGAACGAAGAAAAGTATTTACCAATGCTGCTAGACAGCATAGAAATTCAGCAAGGGCCCTTTGAAGTAATTGTAGTAGATGGAAATTCCACAGACAATACTGCAAAAGTGGTTCAAAACTATGCGCAACGATCCTCAGAACCTGTTCAGCTGGTAACAATGGAAGAAGCTGGATTATCTAACCAAAGAAACAAAGGCGTTGAGAAAGCAAAATATGAGCATTTACTTTTCTTGGACGCCGACGTGGTGCTTCCTGCGGGTTTCCTTAAAGACAGCCTTACGCAAATAAAAAACAAGGATATACCATTTGCAGGGACAAAAATATATGCAGCCGAACCAGGCCGAACCTATCGAATCACCTATTACATGTACTCTCATTACTACCTACCTTTGATGAGACTGTTTAATCCTGTAATCCATGGTTGTTCAATCTTTACAACCAAAGAAATGCATTACAAGATCGGCGGCTTTCAGCAAGACGTTACTTTCGAAGATTTTAGATACTCTAAAATGGCTGCCCAGTACTATCGCCCCGTCTTATTAAAAAACATCTACGTTCGTACTTCTGCTAGGCGGTTTTACAACGCTACTCCCAGAGAACTAGCAGAGCTGGTGGTTTCGGGGCTTTACTCTTTATTTAAAGCCGGAATGGATGGCAAAAGCTTTATGAAAAAGTTTCATGAAAATTATGGGAAACACGGGACACCAAAATACTAATTATATATGATCGAAAAGTGCATGTATTTTGAGCGAATACATCATTTAATTCTTATAAAAGCATAAAAATCAATTGAAATTATTACTGAGCTCGTATCTGAAATTTTTTCTGCAAAATTGCTGTAGAATGATCACATCTGCGCTTCGATTCGGGAACTCCCAGTGCTTGATTAATGCATAACCCAGCCCCTCGTACGCAGACGTTTGACACGGTTAAAAACGTGCGTGGAAATAGGGCTACGTGAAGTAGAGAAGCGTCCCTTGCAGCAGCGTCAGCATCAAGGTAACGCCCCAGAAAGCAGCTTTGCGGTTTTTGTGGCGCAGCAGTAAAATAGCCACCCACGCGCCGGGCAGCGTAGCGAGGTGCAGCACTTTTTCGGCAATGCGCCGTTGTCCCCGCTGGGCTTTGCGTTTATCCAAGGTAAACAGCAGGAAGCACAGGAGATTGAAAAACAACAGGCAACTCAAGAGTAGTTTCATGGTGCGGGAGGCAGGCCTTTCTGAGTAGGCTATTTTGGGTTTCGGCCTGGGTGGTCGCTGTATGGGTATGAACCGGTTGGGCGGGTTCAAAAAGAGCGAGGAAGACGTGAAGCCTACCTTTATTAAAGGACATCCCGTCAGCATCAATTACTATTAATTCTTTCGCTGCTGCCTTTCTGCAGCCTGCACGCCTAGGTATACCCCACAAACAAAAAACCCGCTCTACATTACTGTAAAGCGGGTTTTTAGTGGAGCTGCAGGGAGTCGAACCCTGGTCCAGACAAGGAAACCGTCGAGCTTTCTACGTGCGTATCTACGCTTGAATTTTCGTGGTAGTCCAGGCGCGCATCAGGCCCTTAGACTACCCTTAGATGCGATTAGTTTTCGCCGCGAGGTCACACCTCCCTTGCGACTATCTTCTACTTACGACGCCCCGAACTCACCCGTGTAAAAGAAAACGGGTGCGGGACGATGACATTACCTAATACCTAGACTAGGCAGCCATGGCGTAGCTATACTCGCCAGTTATTGTTCGAATGATTTTTTAACAGGAGATCCACTCAACTCCTGGCACGCTTACTCGCGACCTGCGCAAGCTGTCAATTCCGGTCAGCCCCAAATGGTAAAGAACGATGCCCGCCACAAGTACGCGGGGTGCGAATGTACGCACATCGGGGAGAAAACGCTGAAAACCGGCAAAATTGTTCCACCGGAACGTGGTTTCAGGAGCCTGCTGCACCAAAAGGCTTCTGAAACCACCGGGCGCGCGGCAAAGCGTGGGGCTCTACCGCAACTGCTTGCTCCGGCTGCCCTGCTTGCCGGCCGTGGCCTGGGGCTGAAAGGCAGGCTGACCGGTTTGCCAGAGGCTAAAGCTCAGCAGGTCGGCCATTACCTCGAACTGCTTCTGCTTGGAATCCCCGATGCCGTGACCAGCGTCGTAATCGGTGAAAAACAATACGGGCTTGCCTGACGTCGAACTGGCCTGCAGGCGGGCGGCAAACTTGGCTGGCTGCCAGGCAATCACGCGCGGGTCGTTGAAACCGGCCGTAATCAGCGCCGCGGGGTAGTTGATGCCTTTCTGCAGGTGCAGGTAGGCGTCCATTTCCAGCAGGGCTTTGCATTCGTCCTCTTTCTGCACGGTGCCAAACTCGGGCACGTTTACGGGACCGTTCGGGGAGTTCTCCAGGCGCACGGCATTCAGGCAACCAACCTCTGGTATAGCCACGGCAAACAGGTCGGGGCGCTCCGTCATGGCCCGGCCAATGAGGATACCGCCCGCACTGCCGCCGTTGATGGCAATCCGTCCCGGGGCCGTGTACTTGTTTTTTACCAGGTAATCGGCGCTGGCAATCAAGTCTTTCCAGGTATTGGGCTTGGTAGCTTTCTGGCCCGCCTTGTGCCACTCCTCGCCCAGCTCGCCGCCGCCGCGCACGTGCGGAATGGCTAACACGCCCCCCTGCCGGGCCCAGAGCAGATACAGCGGGGAGAAAAACGGGCCGGTCGACTTGGCATACGCGCCATACCCCACCATCAGTACCGGTGCCGAGCTGTTGCGGGGGGTGCCCTTCTGGTAAATCAAAGAAAGCGGCACGGATACGCCGTCGTGCGAGGGTACCGTAATTTCCTCTACGACCAGATCCGAAAACTCCGGATACTGTACCTCCGACGACAATGGCTCGTTCCGGAACTGGTGGGTCGCGGCCGTGTACCGGTAGCGCTGCCGATCTGAAGTCCAGCCCACCGGCAGCACCCAGAGGTCAGAAGACCGGACGTTCTTGGTTTGCAGTTCAATGGTACCGGCGGGCCGGGGCAGCGCAATTTGCTCTATGGTTTTGCTGCCGTTGGCGATGAAGTAAAGCTTGGCCTCCACCCCGTTTCTGGTGCGCACAAAGTACAGTCCGTCGCTGGTCACCCGAAACTGCTCGTCGCTGATGGCCTCATCGGCACTTTCCGGCACCAGTTCCTCGGCCGTTGCTACCTCGGGCCGGGCCGTGGGCATGCGCATGATTTTCTGCCGCGGGGTGTTTTTCGACGTCACAAAATAGATATACTGCTCGTTCCCGGCGAAATTGGTCACTTCCTGCTCCGAGCGGAACAGGGGCTGCCAGCTGATCTTGGGCTTGCCCAGGTCTGATGCGGGTGCGTAATAGGCCCGGATGTAGCGGTCGACAGTATACAGCAGACCGCAGAGCAGCTTGGTGTCGTTGTCGTAAAAGGCGTAGGCGTACTCTTCGGGCTTGATGCCCAGCGCGGGGTACGTCCGGGCCGAGAAAACCGGCCGGTCCTGGCTCTGGGGGGTGCCTACCCGGTGCAGAAACGACTGCGTGTTAAGGCGGGCTTCCGTATCCTTTACGTCGGCGCTGTTGAGCGGGGTGTACGTGAAGCTGTTGTGGTCCGGCAGCCAGTCGCCGGACCCGCCCAGGGCCAGCGGGCTGAGGCGCTCGGGGTAAAGCTGGCGGGTTTTCACCTCCATCACCAGCCCCTGCCCCACTTCCGAACCCTTTTCGCTCAGGGCAAAGGCCACCTTGGAGCCATCGAAGGAGGGCGTGAAGGTGTTGATGGTGTACATTTTACCTTTCTCGAAGCTCTCCGGATCGAACAGCAGAACCTCGGCACCCTGGTACCCGTCGCGGCAGTAGAGCTTGGGCTGCTGGTCCTGGGGCCGGGTCTTGAGGTAGAAGTACCGGTCGTTTTCGGTGATGATGAGCCGGGTGACGCGGGCTGCCTTGCGCGAGTCGAGGTCCTTCATCTTGCTGATCAGCCCCTGCCGGCCCGGAATACCGTCGAGCGTACGGCGGGCGTAGTCAGCCTGGGCCTTCATCCAGCTGCGCACGGCCGTGTCGTCGAGGTTTTCGAGGTTGCGGTACGGGTCGACCACCTGCACGCCGAAGTAGGTGTCCGTGGCGGGTGTCGAGGGTGCGGCCGGCGGGGTGCCCGGCTGGGCCTGGGCGCCGACAGTCCACAGGGCGGCCCCCATCAGTACGTAACGTGCATTCATGCGCTTATAGTTAAGGGTGAAGACAGAAGCAGGCTGGGGGCGCTGGCGGGCCCAGAGCCTGAGCTCGAATTAGCCAGGTCCAAGGTGGACATTAGCTTTTTCCTATTCAATCACACGATAATGTGATTTTCAGCGCATTACTCCGGCACAGCGGAATCCGACGACCATTTCGGAAGCTGATTTCCCTGGTAACGTCTTGGCATAAACCGCCACTGCAAAACGTCGGCAATGGGCGCGTAATCGGAGCGCAAATGCTCCGTTCGGCCCTTCCAAAGCCCGGCTTTTCGGGGTATCTTTGCAGACAGGAGTATGGAAAATTTCGTCGTTTCGGCCCGTAAGTATCGTCCGGTCACGTTCAAGAGCGTGGTGGGGCAGCAGCACGTCACTACCACGCTGCAGAACGCTATTGTCAGCCAGCACCTGGCCCAGGCTTTCCTGTTCTGCGGCCCCCGGGGCGTGGGCAAAACCACCTGCGCCCGCATCCTGGCCAAGACGATCAACTGCGAGTTCGTGGAGCAGCACGTGCGCCAGGGCAAGAGCATTGCCGAGCTGACCGCCGCCGGACTCATCGACATCATCCCCGAGAAATTCCGCGCCTCCACGGGCCCGGGCAGCGCCATTCCGGCCGGGGAGCTCGAAGCCTGCGGCAACTGCCCCTCCTGCCGGGCCTTCCAGGAGAATGCCTCGTTTAACGTGCACGAGCTGGATGCGGCCTCCAACAACTCGGTCGAGGACATCCGCTCCCTGGTGGAGCAGGTGCGCTACGCTCCGCAGCAGGGCCGCTTCAAGGTGTATATCATCGACGAGGTGCACATGCTCTCGAACGCGGCCTTCAACGCGTTTCTGAAAACCCTGGAAGAGCCGCCGAGCTACGCCATCTTTATTCTGGCTACCACCGAGCGGCACAAGATTATTCCCACCATCCTCTCCCGCTGCCAGATCTTTGACTTCAACCGCATCCGGGTTGAGGACATGCGCCTGCACCTGCGCTACGTGGCTACCCAGGAGCAGATCAAGGCCGAGGATGATGCCCTGCACCTGCTGGCCCAGAAGGCCGACGGCGGCCTGCGCGACGCGCTGAGCATGTTCGACCAGATGGTCACGTTCTCGGGGCAGAACCTCACCTACAAGGACGTGGTGCAGAACCTGCACGTGCTCGATTACGAGTACTACTTCCGCCTGGTGGAGGCCCTGCTGACCGAAAACCTGTCGGCCGCGCTGCTTTTGCTGGATGAGGTGATGCAGAACGGCTTCGACCTGCACAACTTCGTGGTGGGTGCCGCCGAGCACCTGCGCGGCCTGCTCGTGTGCAAGGACCCCGTGACGGTGCAGCTGCTGGAAGTGTCGGACGGCATCCGCAACCGCTACGTGCAGCAGGCCCAGGCCGCGCCTCTGGCGTTTCTGCTGTCGGCCCTGAACCTGGTCAGCGCCTGCGACCGGGAGTTTAAGCAAGCCAAAAACCAGCGCCTGCACGTCGAGCTGACGCTGATGAAGCTGGCGTACCTGAACGGCGCGGTGCAGTTTGCCCGGGAACTGGCGCCCGCCGCCGGCCAGCGTGCTTCGTCGGACAACGGCGAGGCTAAAAAAAAAACTAATGTAAGCGCCCCGGCCTCCGCGCCGGTGGCCGCCCCGGCTCCTGTCAGTCCCCCGGCTTCTGCGGCGGCTGCCCCGCCCGCCCCGGCAGTTCCCGTCGTGACGGCGCCGCCGGCTGGGGAAGAGCTGGTTCCGGTAGAAAGTGGCGTGGAAGAGCTGCACCCCACGCCCAGCATCGAGGATGAAGAGGCGGATGTGCCCGTGGCCGAACATCAGATGCTCGACACCTTTCCGCACGTGGAAGTCGGAATGCCCAGCGTGGCGGGTCACGGCCCGGGGCACGACGTGCAGACGGCCCCCGCTCCGCCCCGCCCGCTGCCACCCCTGGCCCGCCCCGGCGCTATTCCATCGAAGCTGCCCAGCCTGAGCTTAAGGGATATTCAGGCCCAGGTGGCCGAGCAGGCTACCCGCAAGCCGGTAGCTGCGGCGGTGGTCGAAAAAGCGGTGGACGAGCCGGTGGGAGTGCTGGTACCCCTGGACATGGCCCGGCTCGAGCAGGTCTGGAACGAGCTCAAGGAAGAGCGGCGCCAAGACCGGATGAGCGAGTACACGGTGCTGAACCGGGAATTTACCGCCGACGAGCAGCACATCATTCGTCTGACGGTTGACAACCCCATCCAGCTCGACCAGTTCAACGAGTTCCGCCAGGACTTTCTGACCGAGCTGCGCCGCCGCACCGGCTACCCCCGCCTGAACGTGCAGCTCACGGTGAACGAGCAGGTGTCCACGGCCCGCAAGCTGTACACCTCGTCCGACAAGTTTGAATACCTGGCTGAGAAGTTTCCGGCCCTGCTTGAGATGAAGCAGCGCTTGGGCCTGGATGTCGACTAAACCGGCATGCGGCACCGGGAAGTGAGATAGTCGACGCAACCTCCGACGAAGTTTGGTGCTTTTTATACCGGCCGGCCGTGCTCCAAACCACCCGGCCCGCGGGGTGGCTGCTAATTGAATTAATCCAGCCCGGCAGCACTGCGGGCGGGAGGCGTAAATAATTGGTTCGTTTTTAATTCCAATACGGTCCTCCTATCTTTGAACTCTTCTGATTTAGCCTACTTTTCCCTCGGAAACTTCGTGAGAAAACCTTTTTTGCTTATTCTGCCCGCCTTGGCAGCCCTCGGACTTACCCAGTGCCAGTCCAGTAAGCCGGCCGCCACGGCAGTTTCCAACCCCTCCCCTACGGCTACGCCTTCCGCCCCGAAAGAGTACAAATACGAAACCGTGCCGGGCGACCCGCTCAAGGCCCGGATCTACACGCTCGCCAACGGGCTGACCGTGTACCTGTCGGACTACGACGACGCGCCCCGCATCCAGACCTACGTGGCCGTGCGGGCCGGCTCCAAGAACGACCCCAGCACCGCTACCGGCCTGGCGCACTACCTCGAGCACATGGTGTTCAAGGGCACCTCCCGCCTGGGTACCCATAATTTCGCCGCCGAAAAGGTGGAGCTCGACAAGATTGAGGCCCTTTACGAGGTATACCGTACCAAAACCGACCCGGCCGAGCGCAAAAAGATCTACCACCAGATCGACTCAATTTCGAGCGTGGCAGCCAAGTATGCCCTGGCCAACGAGTACGACAAGCTGATGGGCTCGATCGGGGCTAAGGGCACCAACGCCTACACCTCGGTGGAACAGACGGTGTACACCGACGAAATTCCGTCGAACCAGATTGAGAAGTGGGCGGCCGTGCAGGCCGAGCGGTTCGGGGAAATGGTGCCCCGCCTGTTCCACACCGAGCTGGAAGCCGTGTACGAGGAAAAGAACCGCAGCCTCGATAACGACTTCCGCAAGGAGTTTGAGGCCCTGAACGCCAGTTTGTTCCAGAAGCACCAGTACGGCACGCAGACCACCATCGGCACGATTCCGCACCTGCAGAACCCGTCCATCACTGAAATCAAGAAGTACTTCGGCCAGTATTACGTGCCGAACAACATGGCTTTGTGTTTGAGCGGCGACCTGGACTACGACCAGACCATCCGCATCATCGACCAGTACTTCGGCAAGCTGCAGCGCAAGCCGGTGCCGGCGTTTACGGTTGCTCAGGAAGCTCCCATTACCGCCCCGATCGTAAAGGAAGTGGTGGGGCCCAGCGCTGAGAACGTCATGATTGGCTTCCGCTTCCCCGGCGTAGCCACCCAGGACGCCATCGTACTGCGCATGCTGGACCGCATCCTGTCCAATGGCCAGGCGGGCCTGATTGATCTCGACCTGAACCAGAAGCAGCTGGTGCTCGAAGCCAGCACCTTCACCCAGACCTTCAACGACTACTCCGAGCACATCATGACGGCCAAGCCCCGCCAGGGCCAGAGCCTGGAGGAAGTGCGCGACCTGCTGCTGGCCGAGCTGACCAAGCTCAAGAAGGGCGACTTTCCGGACTGGCTGATTCCGGCCATTATCACCAACGAACAGCTCAGCCGAACCAAAAGCCAGGAAAGCAACGAGGCCCGGGCCGACGAGTTTGTGCAGGCCTTTATTTCCGGGCAGAGCTGGGCCGCGGCCCTGAAGCAGTACGACGACTTCGCCAAAATCACCAAGGACGACGTGGTACGGGCCGCCAATAAGTATTACGGGAACAACTACGCCATCGTATTCAAGCGCACCGGCAAGGACACCAGCACTCCCAAAGTCATCAAGCCGGCTATTACGCCGGTACCGGTGAACCGCGAAGTGGCCTCCACCTTCTATAAGGAAGTGGCCGCTAAGCCCGCCCCCGAGCTGCAGCCGGTGTTCCTGGACTATAAAAAGGATATCAA
The DNA here is from genome assembly GCF_020685205.1 of Hymenobacter translucens. Lineage (GTDB taxonomy): Bacteria > Bacteroidota > Bacteroidia > Cytophagales > Hymenobacteraceae > Hymenobacter > Hymenobacter translucens. Next base: position 163,954 of record NZ_JAJERB010000006.1, on the reverse strand, counting down.
GGAGCTGAAGCTGACCTCGGGCGTGCCCGTGTTCTACACCCGCAACGAGGAGAACGGTCTGTTCAGCCTCTACTACGTACTCGACCTGGGCACTCAGAACGACCCCAAGCTGGGTTTGGCGGCCAATTACCTGCAGTACCTGGGCACCGACAAGTACAGCGCCGCCCAGCTGCAGCAGGAATTCTACAAACTGGGCTGCTCGTTCAGCGTGCAGAGCGGCGCCGACCGCGTGTACGTCAGCCTGAGCGGCCTCGACACCAACTTTGAGAAGGCCACCAACCTGTTTGAAAGCCTGCTGGCCAACCCCAAGCCCGACGCCCAGGCGCTGAGCGACATGGTGGCCGGGGTGCTCAAGTCGCGCAAGGATGCCAAGCTCAGCAAGCAGGTTATCCTCAGCCAGGCCATGGTGAACTACGCCAAGTACGGCCCCAAAAACCCCTTCACGAGCCAGCTCAGTGAAAAAGAGCTGAAGGCGCTGAAGCCCCAGGACCTGACCGCCCTCACCAAAAAGCTGACGTCCTACGACCACCGGGTGCTGTACTACGGCCCCCGCACGCCCGAGGCGCTGACGACGGTGCTGAGCATCGAGCACAAGGTGCCGGCCAAGCGCATCCCTGTCCCGGCCAACAACGACTTTGCCGAGCTGCCCATGAAGGACCGCAAGGTGTACTGGGTCGACTACAACATGGTGCAGGCGGAAATTCTGTTCCTGACCAAGGGCGACGTGTACGACAAGAACCTGGTGCCCACCGTGAGCCTCTACAACGAGTACTTCGGCGGCAGCATGGGCAGCATCGTGTTTCAGGAGCTGCGCGAAAGCAAGGCGCTGGCGTACTCGGCCTCATCGAGCTACACCAACGCCAGCAAGCTGGGCCGTTCCAACTACAACCTCTCCTACATCGGTACCCAGAGCGACAAGCTGCCCGAGGCCATGGCCGGCATGGAAGCCCTGCTCACCGACATGCCCATGGCCGAGGCCAACCTGCAGATCGCCAAGAACTCGATCCGCAACAGCATCGCCACCGAGCGTATCACCAAGTCGGATATCCTGTTCAACTACGAGCGGGCCAAGCGCCTGGGCCTCGACTACGACGTACGCCGCGACGTGTACGAGAAAACCTTCGCCATGAGCTTCGACGACCTGAAGAAGTTTCAGCAGGCCAAAGTGAAGGGTCAGAGCCAGACGATTCTGGTGATTGGCTCCAAGGACCGGCTCAACTTCAAGGAGCTGGCCAAGTACGGGCAGGTGCAGCAGCTCACGCTCAAAGAAATTTTTGGGTATTAAGCAGCGGGTTAGGAATTAGGCGGCCGGACTTAGTTTCTTTGCACCGCTATCCGCGTGCCCGGGCTTTTGCCCACGTTTTCCTCTCCAAAATCATAGTACCCAGGCTGACGTCACCCGACTGAAGCCCTCCACACTCAAAGTTCCTAAGTTCTTTATTTCCAATGGCAGACCAGAAGATTTCCATCAAAAACGGCCAGCTCCACGTTCCCGACAAGCCGACCATTCCATTCATCGAAGGCGACGGAACGGGTCCGGATATCTGGGCCGCCTCGAAGCTGGTTTTCGATTCTGCCGTTGAGAAAGCATATGGTGGTCAGCGCAAGCTGATGTGGAAAGAGGTAATGGCCGGGGAGAAGTCGTTTAAGCAAACCGGCAACTGGCTGCCCAACGAAACCCTGGACGCGTTCCGCGAATACCTGGTAGGCATCAAAGGCCCCCTGACGACGCCCGTGGGCGGTGGTATCCGCTCCCTGAACGTGGCCCTGCGCCAGGAGCTGGACCTCTACGCCTGCCTGCGTCCCGTGCGCTGGTTCGAGGGCGTACCTTCCCCCGTAAAGCAGCCCGAGCTGACCGACATGGTCATCTTCCGCGAAAACACTGAGGACATCTACGCCGGCATCGAGTACATGAACGGTACGCCCCAGGCGCAGAAAATGCTGGAATTCCTGCAGGACGAGATGGGCGTGAAGAAAATCCGCTTTCCCGAGTCGTCTTCGTTCGGTATCAAGCCCGTGAGCAAGGAAGGCACCGAGCGCCTCGTGCGCGCCGCCATCAAGTACGCCATCGAGCATAAGAAGCCGTCGGTGACCATCGTGCATAAGGGCAACATCATGAAGTTCACCGAGGGGGCCTTCAAGACCTGGGGCTACGAGCTGGCCGAGCGCGAGTTTGGCGACAAGGTGTACACCTGGAGCCAGTACGACCGCGTGGTCGCCAAGCAGGGCCAGGAAGTGGCCGACGCCCAGCAGAAAGCCGCTCTCGACGGCGGTAAGATTCTGATCAAGGACAGCATTGCCGATGCCTTTCTGCAGCAGATTCTGCTCCGCCCCGCCGAGTACTCGGTGGTCGCCACCCTGAACCTGAACGGTGACTACATCTCCGACGCCCTGGCCGCCATTGTGGGCGGTATCGGCATCGCGCCCGGTGCCAACATCAACTACCTCACGGGCCACGCCATCTTTGAGGCTACCCACGGCACCGCGCCCAAGTATGCCGGTCAGGACAAGGTAAACCCCGGCTCGGTTATGCTCTCCGGAGCCATGATGCTCGAGCACCTGGGCTGGCAGGAAGCCGCCGACCTGATCTACAAAGGCCTTGAGTCGGCCATTGCCGCCAAGCGCGTCACCTACGACTTCGAGCGCCAGATGGAAGGCGCGACCCTGCTTAAGTGCAGCGAGTTCGGCCAGGAGGTTGTGAACCGGATGTAACTCCTTGCTTTATGCTTATAAAAAAGCCCCACCTGAGCGGTGGGGCTTTTTTATTGTCTGTGCTGACCTAACACACCTCGTTCTACTGCTGGTTTTGCAAGATGCCAGGAGCGATGGGGCCGCGCTGCTTGCCTGGCGTGTGCCTGCCGGCCCGTATTGCTGGTTATTGCTGCAATGGGCTGCAGGCAGACTATACGCTCACTCCGGCCCGGACAGTGAATCGAAAACCCATTACTTGTTTAGTTAAGATGGCGGTTGACTTATTCCACCACCAGACGGCTGGTAGCCGTGCCGGCGGGCGTCGTTACGAGCACCGAGTACACCCCGCCGGACAGGCCGGTAGTATTCAGCTCGGCGGTGATGAGGCCGTTGCTGGCTTTCGCAGTCTGAGTTAACACCTGCTGCCCCAGCGCGTTCAGCACCACAATGCGGGCCGCGCTTTCAGCGGGCAGGCTCAGGAACGCTTTGCCGGCTGCCGGGTTGGGGTAAAGCTGCAGCGCAGCACTCAGGCGGGCATTGGCAACGGCTGTTACCCGGCTGTCGCTCAGCCGCAGAAAGAAGCGGCCATCATGGCGGCCCGCGCTGAGCGGAACGACGTAGGCGCCGGCGCGCAGGTTGTGCAGGGTACCGGTGACCCGGTCTTCCAGAACCACAGAGGCGGTGACGGGGAAGTTGAGCAGTTGCCGGGCCTCGAAGGTGAAGCAGCCCGGCTGGGCGGCTGCTACGGTCAACGGCAGCACCTGGGCAGCGCTAATTTCTGGCAGCCCCTGAATGCTGAGCACTTCGGCCCCAGCTACCGTCGCCAGGCTGAGTGGGGTGGCCGTAGGCACTTTCCAGGCGTCGAAGCGGGCATCGGCCCCGGTAGTGGCACTGGCCTCGGCGTAGAAGACGACCACGTCCTCCGCGCTGCCGCTGCTCAGGTTCAAGTCCAGCCGGGGGCGCGGGTCCGTCGAAGCCTGGCGCAGAAAGCCGGGATTGACGTAGGTGGTCATGCGCATGCCGTTGGTAAAGCTGAGCGAGGCTGAGCTGGCAGCCGTCAGGTTACGAACAAAAAAGCCCTGCCCTACCGCCAGCTGCCCGTCGGTCAGGCTGCCGGTCCCGATGCCGTTCACGTACTGGTCGTAGGCGCCGGTGTACGCGCCGCTGGGGCGGAACACATACAAGGCATCGGCCAGCCCCCCGGCCTGCAGAGCCGGGCGCAGGGTACTCAGGTTGAGCGCCGCCAGAAAGGGGTTGCCGAGCAGGTGCCAGCCTGATTTCGCGGTGCCGGAGTTACCCAGACTGGTTACCGTCACCGGGGCCGTGGCAGCCGTGCCGGACATCGTCACGACCTGCGACCCGTTCAGCTGCACCGTCAGGCCCCGACCCATCGTCATTGTTTGGGCCGAACTAGACGGCGATAACCAGCCGAAGTCGAAGCTGCTGGTAGTGGGTGAAGCCGTGCTCAGGCGGTTCTGGTCGTAGTCGAACACCGTCGGGAAAGGTATTACCGACCCGGGCGTGGGCGACGAGTTGTAGCTGGTGTTGGTGGTAATGGGTGAGCCGCCGCTGCCCAGCTGGGTTAGGGTAGCTCCCACTACCGGGGCGCTGAAGTGACGGTAGCCGGCCATTGTCCCGCTAACCTGACGCTGCACCGCCAGCGTACCCTGCAACTGCCCGCCGCTTTCAACCACCATGCTGCTTAGCGCGCTGGTCGATGCCAGCGTCAGGTTACCACCCGAGGCCAGGTTGCCATTGAGCGTAAGCATGCGCTGCACTTGCACCGCCCCGCTCAGCGCGGCGCCGGCGCTGCCCACGGTCAGGTTATACAGCGTGCTGCTGCCGGGGCCACCCAGCGTCTGGGCAGCAGCGCCCGTCAGGCTCAGCAAGCCGGCACTGGCCGTTAGCGTGCCGCTATTGCTCAGGTTGCCTTTCACGTCCAGGGTGCCGCCGGTCAGATTGAGCGTGGCGCCGCTGTTGATCGTCAGCACCTTGGCCGACGCTGTGCCGCTGGCTACTGCCGGCATGTTGGGTCGCCCGCCCGGAATAGTTGCATCCAGCATGGCAGTGGGCACTCCATCCGACCAGTTGCCGGCCGTAAACCAGTCAGCGGACACGTTGCCGGTCCAGGTGGTTGTGGTAACAGGAGTTGCGACGGTGGACATCCGGTAGATGGTAGCGACGGGCGCACTACTGCCCGAAAGCCCACCCGTCACGTAAATATTGGTGCCCGCCGCCACGGTGGCCATCTCTGTCAAAGCCAGGGGTAGCGCGGTTTCGGCACTCCAGGTGCTGGTGCTGGGATTATAATAATTTACGTTGTTGTAGAACGTGCCGATGTTCATTCCAATGTCCGAGTCGCCACCGGTGATGTAAAGGTTGCCGTCGGAACCGGCAGCGCCGCTGGTATAGCCCCGCGCCGGCGTCGGCATACTTGGGCCCGTGGCCCAGCTGTTGGTAACGGGGTTGTAGACATAGTGGCTCACCAGCGCCGGGTAAGGATTGGCGCCAATGCCCCCGTACAGGTGCATTAACCCGGTCCCATCCAGGGCAGCCGCCATGCCCATGATGGGCACGGGCATGGAAGCGCCCATGCTCCACGTGTTGGTCACAGGATTGTAAATCTGTACTTCAGCACCGGGCGTAACCCCCAGGTCGAAGTTCCAGCCGCCGAAGACGTAGATCAGCCCGCTGGCGGCTGTCAGGGCCCGGGCCTGCCAGCGGGGCGCCGGCATCGTGGCAATGGTCGACCAGGCATTGGTTACCGGGTCGTAGCGGTAACACTCCGAGCGGTAGGTGCTCTGGTCGCGCCCCGCAAACGAGTAGATTTTGCCATCATTGCCCAGGGCAGTTGCCGGGCCCTGCATGGCTACCGGCATCGACGCTCGGCTCGTCCAGGTATTTGTGGCAATGTTGTAGGCTTCCGTTGAGCTGAAGGTCGTGCTGCCGTTGTAGCCGCCGAAGACGTAGATATTGCCATCGGGGTGGGCTACGGCCCCGTGCTGGGCCCGGGCCGTGGTCATGCTGGTTAGCGCTGTCCAGCTGGCTGTGCTGCGCGGTACCGCTGGGGCCGGTGGGGCCGGCCGGAGCTGTGTGGACCGCAGGGGCAGCGTAGGATCAGAAGGCTGAGCGACAACCGTTCTTGCGCTCAGGAGTGCCACCAGGGCGAAGCTAAGTAGAGGTAGGTTCATGTGTAGATAGTAAGTAGAGGTGCCCGATTCATTATAAAAGTAAAAACATTGTTTCCATTAAAAAGCATATTCAAATATTTCATCAGGTACTCTAAACCTGCGCCTGTCCTCCTGGACCCGACTGACTCAATCGGTAGGATTCTGGTTGAGAAACGAGTCAGGAATACAAGCCAGGAAAGGCGGGCAGGAAAACGGGACGGCGTACTCTTTGCCGTTGTTGAAGCAGGCAATCTGCACGCCTTCGAACACGAAGCACAGGATGCGCTCCACGCTGCCCTCGCGCATCAGAGCTCATGCACAGCGTCATCGGTGTTGTGAAACCGGCGCTGAAAGGGCATATTATCGGCGGCCGCAACGGCGTCCAGAACGAGGGTAGCAGGCATTTATGAGGCGTAATACCGGGTATATCGAAGGCCATGTAAGCCAGGCAAATACACCCCCATACCCACGCAAAAGCCCCGTCGGCGCAGCCCGTAGGCTACCCCGACGGGGCTTGGTTTAGCAGCTAGCGGGTCTAGGCTTTGCCCTGCATCCGCTGCAGCTCGGCGTACGTGCGCTGCGACTGAGCGTACTGGCGCTCGACCGACTGGCGCAGGGCCCCGGTGAGGGTACCGTCGCTGAGGGCATCTTTATAAGCCTTGATGGCCCACTCCTCGCCGTAGATGTTTGAACCCAGGATGGCCTCCTCGCTGAAGCCGGTGAGGGTGGCCTTGGTATCCATCCACACCCGGTAGAGCTTGCCTTTTACGGTGGTACCGGTTTCGCGGCCCCCGCCCTGCTGGCGCAGGTACTTGTTCAGCTCGTTGGCAAACTGCTGGCTCTGGCTGACCAGCTGCTTGTAGTAGCCGGTGCGCTCGGGGTCTTTGCTTTCGTCGACGGCGCGCTGGTAGCCTTCAATCCGGTCGTTGACGAACAGCAGCAACTCGTGCAGGGTAGCGGCCTGGTCGTCGTAAGCGGCAGTAGTGGTACCGGCTTTGCTGCCTTTGCCGCGCAGCAGGGAGCCCACGCCCAGCACGAGCAGGGCGCCGCCGATTACTTTCTGGGTGGTGCTCATACCGCCGATGAGGCCGCCTACGCTGCCTTTGCCCAGCCACTGACTCGCTTTTGAAAGCAGGGAACCGTCGGAGTTCTGACGGCCGCTGCCGCCCTGGTAGCCGGCCGAGCCGGAGGTATAAGAAGAGTTGTTTCCGCTGTGAGTTGATTGTTCTGGCTGGTTCATGGGGTAGAGTCGATATGGTGATGAATACCCTGGCATACGGCGCCGCTACTTATGAGTTAGGCTGAGCTTGTCGATTTAGCTTTTCTCCGGCTTAGCCTGAGCGCCGGGCCGGCATGTAGTCCGGGGATAAATATTCAGTCTGTTTTGCCGGTTTTTGTTGCCGCCAGGCCAAGAGCCCCCCGCCTTGACCGAGCGCTGCCCGCCGTTCTAAAGCTACCCTTTCGCGGCCTGCCGCCAGGAAGCCGACGCAAATGCCATTACTTTACACGCTTAGGCTTACGCTATGAGCAACGCGCTACCGGTTCTTCACCTGCCCCTGGCTTCTATTCGGGTAGGCCAGCCCCGGACGTTTACGTTCCCGGAAACCGAGCATACCCCGGCTCGGCCCTGGTCGTCGGCCATTCAGAAAGCGGCGATAAACAAACCGGTGTGGCTGTCGGAGCTGAACCTGGCCGGCGACCTGCAGGCCGACCAGCAAAACCACGGCGGGCCCGACCAGGCGCTGTGCGTGTACCCGGGAGCACACTACGCCGGCTGGTCGGCACGGCTGGGCCAGGAGCTGACTTCCGGCAGCTTTGGCGAAAACCTGACGCTGGCCGGCTCCGCTAGCGAAGCCGACGTGTGCCTGGGCGACGTTTTCGCGCTCGGTGGGGCGGTAGTGCAGATTTCCCAGCCCCGTTCGCCCTGCTATAAGCTGGGCCGGCGCTGGCAAACGCCCCTGCTCCCGCGGTGGCTGCAGGACTCCGGCTTTACCGGCTGGTATATGCGGGTGCTGGAGCCGGGCCTGGTAGCCCCCGGCGACCAGCTGCTTCTGCTGCGCCGCCCCTGCCCCGAATGGCCCTTGCCCCGGGTGAACAGCGCCAAGTATGCGCAGCGCCACGACCGAAAGCTGGTGGAGGCCCTGGCCGCGTGCCCGGTGCTGGGCCGGCAGTGGCAGCGCAAGCTGCAGGGCCGCCTGTCCGGTACCATGCCGCTCGACGACGACGCCAACCGGCTGCTCGGCCCGGCTACCGGCTGAGCGCGGCGCAACTTTTTAAGTGAATCAGGGTTGAGAAAATTCAGTCCGGCCCGCCGGCTTTCCTTTTCGCCCTGCTTTCCCTTTTCCGCATGGAAACCTCTTTTCGCCGCATTTTCCAGATTATCGATGGCAACAAAAAGCTGGTCGGCGACGGGTTCGACGTGACCAGCCCCATGCCCGGCCCCCGGATCCGGCAGCTCAGCCCGTTTCTGCTCATCGACCACACCGGCCCTATGCCCGTAGCGCCCACCGAAACGCCCCTGGGTGCCCACCCTCACCCCCACCGCGGCTTCGAAACCGTGACGGTGGTGTACTCGGGCCATCTTGCCCACCGCGACACGGCCGGGCACAGCGGGCAGCTCGGCCCCGGCGACGTGCAGTGGATGACGGCCGGTAGCGGGCTGCTGCACGAGGAGATGCACGAGCGGGAGTTCTCCAAGCGGGGCGGAGTGCTGGAGCTGCTGCAGCTCTGGGTGAACGTGCCGGCTCAGGACAAGATGGCCCCGCCCCGCTACCAGGAGCTGGCAGCGGCAGCAATTCCCACACTGCCGGCCGCCGGCGGCCCGGGCACCATCCGGGTTATTGCCGGTAGCTACGAGCACCTGGCTGGCCCCGCCGAAACCTTTTCCCCGCTCACGTTGCTCGACGTGCACCTGCCCGCCGGCGCGGCCCCTACCCTGGAGCTTCCTGCGCACTACAACGTGGGCATTTACGTGGTAAAGGGCAAGGTGCGGCTCCACGACAACCGCACTGCGGCCACCAAGCAACTCGTGGTCTACGGCTGGGATGGGCCCGGCATCGGCCTGACGGCGGAAGAAGACTCCGTACTGCTGGTGCTGGCCGGGCAGCCCATCGAGGAGCCCCTGGCCACCTACGGCCCCTTCGTAATGAACACCAACCAGGAGCTGATGCAGGCCATTACCGACTTCGAAGCCGGCAAAATGGGCTCTTTCGGCGATCAGCCGGCGTAAGCCGGCCGAGCCGCTGCCGGGCGTCTAGCCTTGTTCGGCCCGCACCACCCGCGCCGTTACGAGCAGCTGGCCGAGGTGGCGCATGGTGTGCTCGGCGGCGTGCATCAGCAGCCCCAGCACCGTGCTCGGCACCTGCGCCCGACCTACGCCCCGCACTTCGGTCAGCGTGGCTTCATCGGTATTCCGCAGCTGATCCAGGGCCTGGTCGACCTGCTCATTGAAAGCCTGTACCAACTCGGCTACTGAAACCGACGTTGGCTTGCCCTCGGCCGCCAAGGCTGCCTGCTGGCCTGGGCTGAGGCTTTCGGCCCGGGCATAGGTAAGCAGGCGGTCCAGTACGCCGGTGAGGTGCTGCAGGTGAAAGCCCACCGACGCCACGCCGGCAGGCGTTTGCCAGAGCAACCCGACGGGAAAGCCGAGCAGCTGGGCGTTTACTTCTTCGCGGGCCTGCAGCAGGGCGTGGGCAACGGGCTGCAGCAGGGGCGGCATGGCGGGCACGGGCCCGCGCAGCCATACTTCCAGGGGTTGATTCATAGACCGGTATAACGCACCGGATGGGGCATTGTTAAGGCTTTTCTCCTGGTCTGGCCGATGGCCCAGACCAAGTCGGTGGTGCCTTCCGCTCGGCCAATTCAGCCCGGATCAGTCCCGCCGGCTCGCGGATTCCTCGAAACCGGGACCGGAAACCTAACGGCCGTGGTGTATCTTTCGCCGCAACCTTTCTGCTTATGCCTGCTTCCATGCCCGACGTCGCCGCGCCTGCTCTTTCCACCGCACCCGTGAAACCGTACTCCCTGGCTTTGCGCCTCTGGCACTGGGCCAATGCGTTTGTGGTGACGGCCCTGCTCACCACCATCCTGTTTCTGTATGTCATTCTGAAGATGAAGACCGTGGGCCCCGAGTTTCAGGGCGTGCTGCAAAAGGAGGGCGTCACCTTCAGCCGCGACCAGGTGCGGGGGCTGACGCGCATCATCAGCCACCGGATCTGGGACTGGCACATCTACCTCGGCGTGGCCCTGACGGTACTGCTGGTGTTCCGGGTGGTGCTGGAGTTTCTGCAAAGCGGAGCCCAGCGCTTCTCGGCCCGGCTGCGCGAAGCCAAACGCTATTTCCGCCAGGCCGGCTCCGACCTGCGCGACAACCGCCACTCCCTGGTCGTAAAGTACCTGTACATCGCCTTTTACCTGATGCTAGTAGTCATGGTGGTCACCGGCCTGCTGCTGATTTACGCCGACGACGTGGAGGCCCTGGACAAGATCGAGCATGAAATCAAGGAGATTCACAACTTCACGATGTACCTCGTCATTGCCTTTACCGTGCTGCACATCGTGGGCGTAATCTGGGCTGAAAACACCAAGAACCGCGGCATTGTGTCGGATATGGTGAACGGTGGGCAGGCCTAGCGCCGCGCCACCTGGCCGATGAGGCAGGCACCGGGCCCGCCTGCCTGATAGTGAAAGCCCACTCCTGGTCACCAAACGCCGGCCCAGCCTGGCAGGGACGCTCCGTAAGCGGAGCTAAACGTTGTGAGTACCGGCCGCAAGGCCCTTTTTGTATGCCAGAACTTTCGCAGCGGGCGCAGTTGATGCCCTTTTCGCCCTACCGCAAGCTCACCCCCTACGCCGATGCCGCCAAGCAGCGGGGCATTGGCGTGTACCACCTCAACATTGGTCAACCCGACGTAGAAACCCCGCCGGCCATGCTGGCCGGGGTGCAGCAGGCCAGCATCCGGGTGCTGGAGTACAGCCCCGCCAACGGCTACCCCAGCTACCGGCGCAAGCTGGCTTCCTACTACCAGCGGGTCGGCATTGAAGTGACGGCCGACGACATTATTGTAACCATGGGCGGCAGCGAGTCTATCTTCTTCGCCTTCATGACCTGCCTGAACCCGGGCGACGAAGTCATTATTCCGGAGCCGTTTTATGGTCCCTACTCAGCTTTTGCCCTGGCTACCGGCACGCGCGTAGTGCCGGTCACCTCCTACCTGGCCAATGGCTTTGCCCTGCCCGCGCTGGCCGATATGGAGCGCGCCATCACGCCGCGCACCCGGGCCATCCTGATCTGCAACCCCAACAACCCTACCGGGTACGTGTACAGCCGGCAGGAACTGACGGCCCTGCTGGAGCTTTGCCGGAAGCACGACCTCTACCTGCTCTCCGACGAAGCCTACCGCGAATTCTGCTACGACGCGCCTTTCGTGAGTGCCCTGGAGCTACCCGGGGCCGCGGAGTACGTAGTGCTGCTCGACACCATCTCGAAGCGCTACAGCGCCTGCGGAGCCCGCATCGGGGCCTTCGTTACCAAAAATGCCGCTGTGCGGGATGCAGCCTTCCGCTTTGCCCAGATGCGGGTGAGTCCGCCCGGCCTGGGCCAGCTGCTGGGCGAAGCCGCCGCCGGACTGCCCGACAATTATTTCGACCACGTCAAGGAGGAGTACCGGGCCCGGCGCGACCTGCTGCTGGCCTGCCTGCGGGCCATACCGGGAGTGGAGTGCCCCACCCCCAGCGGGGCATTCTACATCATGGCCCGCCTGCCCATCGACGATGCCGAAACCTTTGCCCGCTGGCTGTTGGAGTCGTTTAGCCACGAAGGGCATACCGTGATGATTTCGCCGGCAGCCGGCTTCTACGGCACGCCCGGGCTAGGCCGGCAGGAAGTACGCCTGGCCTATGTTATCAACCAGGACGCGCTGCGTGCTGCCATGGGCTGCCTGGCCCGTGGGCTGGAGCAGTACCCGGGCCACCTACTTGCTGGCTGACGGCTAAAAGCGTTTTAACAGTCTTCTCTCATATAGGCAGCTTCCGAAACCGGGAGCTGCCTTTTTTGGCTGGTTCAGCCTTTGCCGAATCCCTGCACCTGACGCCCGCAGCGTCCTTCTTATCCGGCCCACCTGAGAATGACGACTAGCTTAGTTCGGGTGGCTCAGGGCCTTATACCGGCTCTCTTGGCCCGACTCATAAATGGATAAGTACAAAATTTAAACGTGTCTGTCATATATAATAAATTTGTTTGATCATCTGGGATTAGAGCCAGGAGGAGCTAATTCTCCTGTTTGTATAATCTTTCACAGAAAGCTTTGGGACGGGTTTAGACGGAAACAAGGGCGGCTACGCATTCGGTAATAAAAAGTTTTATATGCCTTGTTTTTTATTGCTTTTCCCACCATCCTTATTCATCTTTGTTGTCTAACGACCCAGCTTATGTCCAAAATCTACGCTTCCTCCGTTACTATCCTGACGGCTGCTCTGCTGCTGTTTGGGAACCGGCCCGCGGCGGCCCAGTTCGCAACCACTGCTCCGGCGCAGGACGGGGCCATCGGCTCCGGCGAATACGGCGCCAGCAGCGGAAACTGGTCCATGGCCTGGGACAATACCAACCTTTATATCGCCAAGACGGGCGGGGGGGCCGGGGACCCGGTTTATATCTACCTGGACACTGACCCGATTATTCCGGTGAACGGCGGCAGCGGCAGCAATGGCAGCCTGACCGGCACTACCGACTACAACACCACTCCGTCCTTGCCCCTTCGGGCGGACGTGCGCATTTTCTGGAACGCGCAGAACAACTACATCGAGTACCGCTCCCGCAACAGCTCCGGTGGGTGGGGCACAGCCGTCACCGCCTCGGCCGACGTGCTGCAGAGCAGTAACGGCACGACCCGGGAAATGAGACTCCGCTGGGCTGCCCTGCCGGGCCTAACGGGTCGTCCGGCGAGCTTCAACTGGCTGGGCTACGAGGGCAACACTAACAGCCCCTACTTCGTGTACGATCAGACGCCCACGCAGAATTACGGCGGTAACGGCAGCTCGACACCTTACTTCGAATACTACCACACCGTCACGAGCACGGCCAGCACGGGCACCACCAATCCTTTTGGCCGTACGAGTTACACGTACCCGCTTAACGGGGGCTCAACCCTGTTCGGCGGTACCATCGCCAACCTCTACGACTTCACGATGAATACGCCCGGGGTAACCATCACCCGCGACGCCGGGGCATGGCAGCTGCTGGGCTCCCTGAACCTGACGGCCGGCACCATCGCCGGCACCACGGGCACGCCCATCACCGTTGCCGGCGACCTGAACATCCGGGCCGGGGCTACGCTCACGCTGTCTTCCGCATTTGGTGGCGACCTGAACCTGGGCGGTAATATGACCAACAGCGGTACCTTTAATGCAAACAACCGCGCGGTTACGCTGAACGGCACGCAGAGCGACGGCGCCCAGGTTTTGAGCGGCCCGCTGGCTTTCGACTACCTGACCGTGAACAGCATCGGCAGCAAGACGGTGGCCAACAACATCACCGTGGCGCAGGAGCTGCGCATTACAAGTGGCCTGCTGGCCCCGGTCCCGGGGTCGCGGGTCACGCTGACCGGCACCGCGACCCTGTCGGAAACGGCTATCAGCTACGTGAAGGGCACCCTGGAGATGAGCCGGACCCTGAACAGCTCCACACCCACTGCGACCTATCCCGACGGGCTGGTTATGCAGGCAGTGGGGGACGTATATCCCGGCACCGTAACGGTACGTCGCCTGCTGGGCACCGTCCGGACCGGTGAGAACGAGGCCATCAGCACGGAGCGCCAGTACCAGCTTACCGCTTCCAACGACGTGGCCGGGCTAAACGTGAACGTATCCTTCCCCTACCGCGAAGGCGGGGAGCTGGTCAATATTCCCGAAAGCAAGCTGGCTACCTACCGCTCGGCCAGCCTGAATGGTCCGTGGCAGCCCATCACCTCTTCGGTAAATACCGCTGACAACCTGATTACGACTAACCTGAGCGCCTTTTCGGCCAGCTACTTCGCCTTCGGCAACGTGGACTCGCCCCTACCGGTATCCCTGACCCGCTTCGAGGCCAAAGCCGAAAAGAGCGGCGTCCTGCTGACCTGGGTTACGGCCAGTGAGAAAAACAACGCGGGCTTCACGGTGGAGCGCAGCCGCGACGGCCGGGAGTATGTAGCTCTGCGCTTTGTATCCGGGGCCGGCACCAGCAGCACGGCCCGCACCTACCGCCACCTCGACGCGGAGGCTCCGGCCGCTGCCACGCTCTACTACCGGCTGCGCCAGACCGACCATGACGGAACCATCGCCTACTCCCCGGCCCGGGTGGTAACGACGGGCGGCAGCGCGCTGGAGCTTAGCCCCGTGCCCGCCCCCGCCGAGCTAACCGTTCGGGGCATCCTGGCCGCCGATGCTTCGGTTGTGCTGGTGCGCGACGTGCAGGGCCGGGTTGTGCGCCGGAGCTCGGTAACGGCCGGTCAGGCCACGGTTTCGGTAGCCGGCCTGGCCCCCGGCCTCTACGTGGTGGAAGCCGGCGCCCAGCGTACCCGCTTCGTGAAAGAATAGCCTATTTATGCTGCAAAAAGCCCCGGGAGTCAGCCTGAACAGCTGATGACCGGGGCTTTTTTTCGTATTAGCTTCAACCTGCGCTTGGGCTGCTGTGGCTTATTTGTCCATCCAGATGTCCACGAAGGGCTCCTCCTCCTCAACGCGGAAGGCGCGCCGGAAGACGTTGGTGTTGGATTCGATGGCGATATTTCCCTGAGGGTCGAGGGCGATGATACCCCGGTCGCCCTGCAACTTATCGGCGTACATTCCCACGGCTTCGCGGGCTGCTTTGTCGATGGAAAGCTTCTTGTACTTGCGCAGGGCATACACCTCGTGGGCGCAGGCGGCCAGCATGATGATTTCCCCGTCGCCGGTGCAGGACGCGGCGCATACCTCATTGTTGGCGTAGGAGCCGCCCCCGTAGATGCAGCTGTCGCCCACCCGGCCCCGCAGCTTGCCCTCAATGCCGCCGGTGGAGGTGGCCACGGCCAGGTTGCCGTGCTGGTCGAGGGCTACGGCGCCCACCGTGTCGTGCTTGTTGGCGTGCTCAACGTCTGCATCGTGCAGGATTTCCATCCATTCGTCCCGCTGCTCGTCAGTCTTGAAGTAGCTCGGGTCCTGCAGCGTCAGGCCCTGGGACAAGGCAAACTCGTGGGCACCCTCGGCGGTGAGAAAGGTATGCTTGCACTTCTCCATCACGAGGCGGGCCAGCTTAACCGGGTTCTTGATGAGCTTCAGACCGCTAACGGCCCCGCCGCGCAGGGTCTGTCCGTCCATGATGGAGGATTCGGTCTCCACTTCGCCGTTCAGGTTGAACATGCCCCCGCGTCCGGCGTTGAACAGCTCATTGTCCTCCATGCTCATGACGGCCGCTTCGACTGCATCGAGGGCGGCGCCGCCGCGGTTCAGGATTTCCCAGCCTGCGTTTAGCGCGGCTTCCAGGCCGGCTTTCAGCTTGGCTTCTTTTTCCGGTGGAATGCTTGACGGGTCAGTGGTGACCGCGCCCCCGTGAATAACGATGACGTATTTGCCCATGTGCGTAGGTGTGGGTGGTACTGCCTGCTTCTACTGCCAGAACGGAAAAGAGTTAGGTCGAGCTTGGGCGGCAAGGACTAATTCAGCTCCTGGCTTCGGCGAAAAAAGCAGGTCGCACTATCCACTACTCTCACCTGACTACCAGCCATCAGCTACTAGCTAACAGCTGATTTCCCAAGCGCCTCAGCCACCTGCTCGCGCATCCGGCGCAGCGACTCCCGGGCGAAGCGGCGCTGCAGCATCCGGCCGAACAGGCGAAAGCCGATCCAGTAGAACGGGTTCCGAATCCGGCCCAGCTGGGAAAAGGCGTGCATCCGGAACATCACCCGGCCGGTCGTCAGGTGCTTGTGGACGGTGAAATCAATCTGCCCCCGCTCGAAATGGCCCTCCAGGGTGCGGTAGTTGTAGCCCCAGACCTGCTCAGGGCCCGCCTCGGTGGGGCGCTGCTCGTCGGTGATGCCGCCGATACGGACGCCGAACCAGAAGGTGAAGATCAGGAACCGGGCCCGCAGCACCATCACCCGCTGCTCCAGGGGCGCATCGGGCACGAAGATGCCGGTGATGAGGTCGGGTGGCGGAAAGGTGTAGTTGCGCAGCACCTGTCGGGCGGCCTCCCAGGAGCCAGCATCGGCGGGCGGGCCGGGAGCCTCGCTCGGCAGCTCGGTTTCGTAGTCGTCAACGCGCCAGCCGTTGGCAGTGGTGTATTCGTGGGTGCGGGTGAGGTCGAAGTTGTAGCCGGCCTTACCGTAGAGGTCGAGGCGGGCCTTGTGCTGCTCCCAGGGCGTGGGGCCGGGGCTACGCATGGCGCTCTACCTTGGCCGGGCCCTGGTCGGGCCGCTCCACCGTTTCGACCACGACGGGCCCGGCCGGGTGCCCGCCGCACTGGGCGGCTACCCGCTCGCAGAACGTGCGCCAGGTTTGCTCCTGCACCCGCTTGCCCACGCCCAGCGTGCCGTAGGTAAAGGCCACCAGCCCGTCGCGGGAGCGGGCCCAGGACCGAATCTGAAACCGGATGGTGTTAGGCCGGCCCGGATGGCGGCGCACTGAAAACCGGATCCGGCCAGCCTCGGGGTGTCCTTCCAGGGTCACGAACTCGAAAAAGCTCTTGCCGATTTCCGACACCCGCACCGTGCCGTTCCACGGGCCCAGGATGCGGATCTGAAACTCGTCATCCACGTGCAGCTCGTGGGGCTCCCCCTTCTGCTTGCGGAAGTCAGCCAGCAGGTCGGGGGAAAACTTCTCGACGTCGCACATGATTTCCTGGAGCAGCTTGGCGGCCGACTTGCCGGGCTGCTCGATGTCGATGTAGTAGCGCCGCTCGAAGAGGGGGCCGGTTCCGTCGCTGGCGGTTTGTTGGGGCTTGGACATGGGCACTGGTACGGGCCCGGCTGAGGCGGGGTTGAGGGCCGGATTCCGGCAATTCCTTCTACTTTTGGCCTTTGTACCTCGCTTATTTCTATGCTTACTGCCCGGCTCCGGTCTTTTCTGCTCAACCCGTACTTCGTGGGTGCCCTCTACCTGCTGCTCACCGTGGTGGTAACGGCGCAGCACTACCTGAAAGGCCCCGGCTCCTACAACAACTACCTGATCTTCGCCAAGCCTTTCTTCAACCTGCTCGAGGGAAAGAACCTGTACATCGAATACCCCGAGCAGTACCAGGACACCTACAAGTACAGCCCGGTTTTCGCGCTGTTCATTGGCGTCTTCGCCGTGCTGCCCGACTTTCTGGGGCTGCTGGGCTGGAACCTGCTGAACAACGTGGTGCTGTACACGGCCGGGCGCCGCCTGTTCCCCGACGTGCGCCGGCAGTCGTTGTTTCTGCTGCTGGTCGTCGTGGACATGATGACGGCCCTGCACAACAGCCAGGCCAACTGCCTGCTGGTAGGCCTGATGCTGTGGACCTACATCAACCTGGAAAAACGCCGCTACCTGCTGGCCGGCCTGTGCGTGGCGCTGGCCGCGCTGATCAAAGTGTACGGCATCGGCATCGGGCTGATTTTCCTGTTCTACCCCGCTCCTATCCGCAGCGGCCTGTGGGCGGCGCTCTGGACGGTGGTCCTGGCCTTCACGCCCCTGCTGGTGGTGTCGTGGACTGACTTCCAGATGATCTACCGAGCGTGGTTCGACATCGTGCAGGCTTCGGCGACCGGCATTCAGCTTTCGCTGATGGGCGTGCTGCAGTCGTGGTTTGGGGTGCCGATTACGGCTAAGGGCATTGTGCAGATTATCGGGATGCTGCTGCTGCTGGCGCCGCTGGTTCACTGGCGGGCGTGGCGCGAGGCCGACTACCGTCGCCTGTACGTGGCCTCGATTCCGATTTTCGTAGTAATCTTCAATCAGATGGCCGAGTCGCCCACGTTCGTTATTGCCGTGGCGGGCTTTATGTACTGGTTTATCTGGTACCGGCGCAGCACCCCACTGGCCGGTCCGCTGTTCGGGCTGGTCTTCGTATTCACTACCCTGGTAGCCACCGACCTGTTCCCGGATTCGGCCCGGGAAAACTTCTTCGACGTGTATAAGATCAAGGCCGTGCCGATGATTCTGGCCTGGATCTTTATTCAAAGTCAGCTGCTCTTCTACCCGCGGTGGCGGGAGCGGCTGCAGCGGGCCGCCGAGCATAGCGCCGCCGGGTCGGAGCCGGCCCTGCAACCTATTCACTAGCGCGGGGCTCCCGGTAACGCGAACCTTGCTTTCCGACGTACCCGGGAGCGCCCTGATTAGCCTTTATTTCCAGTTTTACTGTTCCCCGCTATCCGCTACCTATGCGCCGTATTCTTACCTTTTTGATTCTGAGCACCATGTCCACCGGCCTGATGAGCATCGGCTGCTGCGACTGCGGCTACGACGGGCCGGCGGAAATAGCGCTGCGCTTCAGCCCCGACTCGCTCAGCGGGCAAGGCTTCCGACGGGCCGAGGTGCGCTCGGCCTACCTGATCCGCTACGCCGGCACGCTCACCAATACCATCGATACGCTGCGGCAGCGGCCTGGGGGCCTGCCGCCCATCGGCACCCTCGAGAGCCTGTACATTTCGGAAGGTGCCGGCGCCTCGCTGTGGTTGCGGCGCTACACCTACGCCAACCAGCCCATAAGCAGCTACCGCCTGGTAGTTCCGGCCGCCAGCCGGCAGTTCGACGTTACTGACATCGACATTCAAGCCAAGGCCAGTAAGGGCTGCGGCTGCGTGAGTGTGGAGCGCCTCGACTTCAGCTTGAACGGGCAGCGCAAAGACGGGCGGGGCCGGGCGGCCGAGCTGGTGAAGTAACTCCCAGCAGCTTTTTCGCCCCGCCGGCCGTACAACGCGGACACGTTCCGCCCCACTATGTACCGCCCCTACCACCCACCGGCTGACCCGCAGCTGGTTCGTGAGCTGACCGAGCAGCAGCAAACCCTGCGCGCCCGGGTCCGCCTCGAGCCCCTGGCCACCGAGCCCGCCTTCATTGCCGGCTGCGACTCGTCCTTTCCCACGCCCGAAACCATTCTGTCGGTGTTCGTGCTTTTGCGCTACCCCACGCTGGAAGTGGTAGAAAAGGTGTGGCACGCCGGTCCGGTGGAGTTTCCGTACGTGCCGGGCTTTCTTTCTTTCCGGGAGGCGCCCAACCTGCTGCTGGCCTACGAAAAGCTCCGGCAGAAGCCCGACGTCATCATGGTGGACGGGCACGGCATTGCCCACCCCCGCCGCATGGGCATTGCCGCCCACCTGGGCGTATTACTCGACCGCCCCACGTTCGGGGTTGCCAAGCAGAAGCTGACGGGCGTCTACACCGAGCCGGAAATCACCAAAGGCAGCATCAGCCCGCTCACCGACAAGCAGGGCGACCTGCTGGGCCAGGTAATCCGCAGCAAGGATAAAGTGAACCCGCTGTTCGTAAGCCCCGGCCACCGCTGCGACCAGGAAACCGCCACCCGTCTCACCATGGCCTGCCTGCGCGGCTACAAGCTGCCCGAGCCCACCCGCCTCGCCGACCACTGGGCCGAGGAGTTTAAGGAGGAGCTGAAAAGCAAATGAGTTGTCCGTCGTTTGTTGTCCGTTGTCCGTTGTCAGCAAAAAACGACCTGACAACTAACAACTAACAACGGACAACGAATAACGTTACATCCCCACCGTTATCAGCCGGCCGGAGTCTTCAAACAAAAGTTGCAGATCGGTGAGGGTGAAGACCTGGGTGGCAGGCAGGCGCAGCAGCCGGGCCACGGCCTCGTACACTACCCGGGGCGAGTCGGCTTCGTCGATAATGCCCCGGTCCCCGGCCTGCTGCTGGGATTTGGAAAGCTTTTGGCCGGCGGGAGTTGTCAACAGCGGATGGTGGATAAACTGCGTCCGGGCGTAGGCGGCGGTTTCGGGCGTCTGACCGGCCAGAAACAGCTGGGCGGCCGTGCTCGGCAGCAGGTCGTGGCCACGCACGATAAGCGTGGTGCCCAGCCGTAAATCGTCGAGGATGGAGCCGATCTGGTAGGCCGGGCTGCTGTCCTTTTTGCGCACCACAAAGTCACCCATCACCTCGGGCAGGGTCACCGACACCGGGCCGTGCCACAGGTCCGGAAACTGGACTACCAGATTCGGGGGCAGGCGTGCCCGCCAGGCCGCCTGCGGGTCGGCCCAGGCCTGCTCCTGGTTGCAGCAGTCGGCTGTTGTGTGGGCGGCGCGGGCCAGCAGCTGGGTGCGGGAGCAGGTGCAGGCGTAGAGCAAGCCTGGTTTTTGGCGCAGCTGCTGCAGAAACGCCTCGTATTCGTTTAGGTGCCGGAGCTGGGAGTACTGCTGCTCGAAATCGGTAGGGCCACCCGGGCCGGTGTCGTAGTCGAGGCCGAGCCACCTGATGGTTTCAAAGATATTTTCCAGGTAGGCCGGACGCAGGCGGGGCCGGTCGAGGTCGTCGATGCGCAGGTGGAGCTGCCCGTGGGCGCGGCGCACCAGCAGCCAGGTCAGCACGAAGTTGACAGCATTGCCCAGGTGCAGAAACCCGCTGGGCGTGGGCGCCAGCCGGCCCCGCACCCCGGGCGATGGGGTAAAATCAGCCATAGAAAGGCAAATTAGGGCAAATAGAGTGGTTTCAGCATATTTGTAGCTGGTCCGGTTAAACGCAGCGGTAGCGGCGGCGTCCAACCTCCCGTACGCAAAACCTGCCCCCATGCGGAAACTTTACTTCGCCGTTTTACTGGTCCTGCTCGTCCTGCCCCGCCTGGGCCGCGCCCAGTCCGCCCCGCTTTACTTTCCACCTCTGCCGGCCACCGGTACCTGGAGTACCACCTCGCCCCAGCAGCTGGGCTGGTGCCAGCCCCAGCTCGACTCTCTGCTCAGCTTCCTGGGCCGCAAGCAAACCAAGTCGTTTATCCTCCTCAAGGACGGTAAGATCGTGGTGGAGCGCTACTACGGCACCTACACCCGGGATTCGCTCTGGTACTGGGCCTCGGCCGGCAAGACGCTCACCGCAACTCTCGTCGGCATTGCCCAGCAGGAAGGGCTGGTCAGCCTGACGGACAGCACGACTCGTTTCCTGGGTCCGCGCTGGACGTCGGCACCCCGGGCCAAGGAGAAGCTGATCACCCTGCGCGACCAACTCGCCATGACCACCGGCCTCAACGATGTCCCGTCGGCCCCCTGCGACAATGAGTCTACCCAGGCTTCCTGCCTGATCTACCGCACTGATGCGGGCACCCGCTGGGCCTACCACTCCGGCCCCTACCGCCTCCTGCTGGATGTGGTAGCCAATGCCAGCGGGCAGAACATCAATCTGTACACCCGCCAGAAAATCGGTAACCGCATCGGCATGGGCGGGGCCTGGGTGGACGATGTGTACTACAGCAAGGCCCGCGACATGGCCCGGTTTGGCCTGCTGATTCAGAACCGCGGCACCTGGGACCAGACCGTCGTGCTACGCGACACGGCTTACTTCCGGCGCATGACCACGCCCTCGCAGACGATGAACCGGGCCTACGGCTACCTCTGGTGGCTGAACGGGCAGCCGTCCTATATGCTGCCCAGCTCTCAGGCTACGTTTTCGGGCCCGATGATTCCGGCCGCCCCCGCCGACCTGATTGCGGCCCTGGGCAAAAACGACCAGAAAATCTACGTAGTGCCCAGCCTGGGTCTGGTCGTAGTGCGCCAGGGCGAGTCGGCCGGCCCGCGCCAGCTCGCCGTGTCGTCGTTTGATAATCAGCTCTGGACCTACCTGATGGCGGTGTTCTGCCGGCCTACAACGACCAGCCGCCCCCAGAAAGCGACGCTGGGCCTGTATCCGAACCCGGCCGCCGGTTCGGTGGTCATCACCCTGCCTCAGGCCGAGCCGGGCGCCACGCTCTGTCTGACCGACCTGACCGGCCGGGTGCTGCGCCGACAGCCGGCCGCCACCATACAGCATCAGCTAACCACTGCCGGACTGCCGGCCGGCCTTTACCTGGTGCAGTGGCTGGCCGCCAACGGGCAGGTACTGGGCACTCAGCGGCTGCAGAAGACGGACTAGCCCGGTTGACCGGAAGTGCCGCTAGGCCCGGTGGTCTGACTGCCGGGTCGCCAGCCACCAGATACCCCCGGCCAACAGCGCCAGGGCGCCACCCACCACGGCCGCCCTGGACAACGCCGGGGTAGCTGCCTTTTCCGGCTTGGCAATTTCGTCGTCGGTGAAGGGTTGCCGGCTGATGGCGGCCAGAATCAGGCGGACGGCCTCAGCCGGCTGGTCCCACTGCGGGAAGTGCCCGCAGCTTTCAAACCAGTACAGGCGGGCGTCCGGAAACTTCTGCATGGCCAGCCGGGCCTGAGCGGGCAGGCACACCCGGTCCTGCCGGCCCCAGCCGATAACCAGGGGCTCAGTGATGCTGCCCTCCGGGGCGCCCTGCTGCTCTTCGCCGTAAGCCAGCCGGTCGAGCAGCTCGTCGAAGACGGGCGTGGTGCCCAGCGTGCGCAGCTCCTCAATGGCCTGCCCGGCATCCACCGCCCAGGGGCGGGTCGAGAACTGGGGCAGCAGCACCGTGCGGCCCACGGCGTTGCCGGCGACCAGCGGAACGACCGGCTGCAGGGCCCGCACCAGCTTTTGCGACATGCTGACGGAGTGGTAGAAAAACGGAACTTCCCAGCCCTGCCAGAACCCACCGGGGTCGAGCGACACTACCGCCCCCAGCACCCCTCCGCGCCGGGCCAGCTCCAGCACCAGCCGGGCGCCCATCGAACTGCCCACTGCGTCGACGCCCAGCAGGTTCTGCTCGGTCAGAAAGCTGGTCAGGGCGTCGGCCATAGTAGCGACGGTGTGCTCCCCGGCTAGGGGCGCCGATTTGCCATGTCCGGGCAGGTCCACCGCCACTACGTCACGCTCAGCGGCCAGCGTGTCGAGGATGGTATTCCAGGAGCGCCAGCTGCCGCCGATGCCATGAACCAGAAGCAGAGGGCGGCCGGCGCCGCGGCGGATAGAGTGCAGATTCATAGCAAAGCAGGTCAGACGTGGGAACGGGTATACGTGCTGCCGGCGCTGTTCAGATTTTTTTGGCCCTGGCGCCTCTCCCCTGTGCAGACCCCGACACGCAAGACCGGACATCCTGGCAGGAAACATTTTCGGCTCAATCTATGTATGTACATCAATAACACCGGTGCTCTTATTCCGCCGGTTGACTTTTCCTCTCTTTGTCATGCAAACGATCCTGCATCCTGCCAACACCCGCGGCCACGCCAACCACGGCTGGCTTAACTCCTACCACACGTTCAGCTTCGGCGGCTACTCCGACCCGAGCCGGGTCCACTTCGGCGTACTACGCGTGCTCAACGACGACACCGTAGCCGGCGGCAAGGGCTTTGGTGCCCACCCCCACGACAACATGGAAATCATTTCCATCCCGCTGTCGGGCGCCCTGGAGCACCAGGACAACATGGGCAACCGGGGCATCATCCGGCGCGGCGACGTGCAGGTGATGAGTGCCGGCACGGGCATCGCGCACAGCGAGAAAAACCACAACCCCGACCAGGAAGTGAAGTTTCTGCAAATCTGGGTGTTTCCGAACCAGCGCGGCGTGAAGCCCCGCTACGACCAGCAAACGTTCCGCCCCGAGGACCGTCACAACCAGCTCCAGCAGATTCTTTCGCCCTCGCCCGACGATGCCGGCGTGTGGGTTCACCAGGACGCGTGGTTTAGCCTCGGCGATTTCGACGCCGGCTTTGCCACCGACTACACCATCAAAAAGCCCGGCAACGGGGTGTACGCCTTCGTGCTGGAGGGCGACGTGACCATTAACGGCCAGGCCCTGCACCGGCGTGACGGGCTCGGCATCTGGGACACGGACTCGCTCAGCATCCAGGCCGACAATTCAGCCCAGCTACTGCTGATGGACGTACCGATGTCGCTATAAGACTTTATTGATTGTTGATTGTTGGAAGGTGATTGTTGGCCGTATGCTCACCTGTAGGCGGCCTACCGGCACCGGCGCTACTTTTGAGGCGGACGCCACCTCCCGGCAATCAACAAGTAACAATCAGCATCCAACTCTTCCGAATGAAAACCGCCGTTACCCAATACCCCGTGCACGAGCTGATCAGCCAGCGCTGGAGCCCACGCTCCTTCACCAGTCAGCCCGTTGCTTCTGAAACGCTCAACCAGGTGTTTGAGGCCGCTTCCTGGGCCGCCAGCGCCATGAACGAGCAGCCCTGGCGCTACATCTACGCCCACCGCTCCGACGCCGAGGCGTTTCAGAAGATGGTGGACTGCCTGATGCCCGGCAACCAGCCCTGGGCCAAGAATGCCGCCGTGCTTGTCCTGGCTTTGACTAAAACGCACTACGACAACGGCACGCCCAACGGCGCCGCCCTCCACGACCTGGGCCTTGCCAACGGCAACCTGATTCTGGAAGCTACGGCCCTGGGCCTGCACGGCCATTTCATGGGCGGCTTCGACCGCGCCAAAGCCCAGGAAGCGTTTCATCTGCCCGAAGTTCTGCAGCCCGCCGTAATGATTGCGCTGGGCTACGCCGGCGAAGCCGAGCAGCTTGAAGAGCCTTTCCGCAGCCGGGAGCTGGCCGCCCGCAGCCGCAAGCCGGTAGCTGAAATTGCCTTCCACGGCCAGCTGCCCGAATAAAGCTGATTGTTGATGGTTAGTTGTTGATTGCTGTCAGTTGAAAAGCGGCGGTAATCAACACCTAGCAATCAGCTATCAACAATTCTCAACCAACCACCACCCCATGAACCACCGCATCATCCGCGCCCACGAACGGGGCCTCAAGGACATTGGCTGGCTGCAAAGCAACTTTTCCCTCAGCTTCAGCAGCTACTACAACCCCGAGCGCACCGGCTTCGGACTGCTGCGCGTGTTCAACGACGACTTTGTGAAGCCCGGGGGCGGGTTCGGCCTGCACGCCCATGCCAATATGGAAATCATTTCCATCCTGCTGGGCGGCCGCATGAACCATATCGACTCGATGGGCTACCGCGAGGAAGTCAGCACGGACTCGGTGCAGATTATGAGTGCCGGCAGCGGGCTGCGCCACGAGGAGCACAACATCGGCGACGATGAAGTCAACTTCCTGCAGATCTGGATTGAGCCCAAGCTGCAGAACGTCACGCCCCGCTATCAGAAGCGCAGCTTTCCGGCCGAGAAGCGCAAAAACCAGCTCGTTACCGTCGTCAGCAACGAGGAAGGCACGGCCCACTGCTGGATCAACCAAAACGCCCGCCTTGCCCTGGGCTACTACGAAGCCGGCCAGACCATCACCTACCGCCTGAACCCGCTCAACAAGCTGGTCTTCGTGTTCGTGATGGAAGGCGGCCTGACGGTAAACGGCGAGCAGGTAAACCGGCGCGACAGTATCGGGCTCTGGGATACCGACACCGTGACGGTGGAATGCAACGCCGAAAGCCGCTTCCTGCTCATCGAGGCACCCATCAACCACTAGCTTCCCCTCCCATGGCAACCATTACCGGCCGCATCGGTCAGGACCGCTACCGCACCCAGCTTACGTCGGCCAACGGCCACCGCTTCGTGGCCGATGAAGGCCTGGAGGACGGCGGGCAGAATCTGGGGCCCACGCCCGGCGAGCTGCTGGCCGCCTCGCTTAGCGCCTGCACCAACATCACCCTGCGCATGTACGCCGACCGCAAACAGTGGCCCCTTACCGCCATTGAAACAGTTGTGAACATCGAGCAGGGCGAAAAGCACACCGTAGACCGGTTTTCGGTACTGCTGCAGCTGGAAGGCGAGCTGACGGATGAGATGCGGCAGCGCCTGCTGCAGATTGCCCACCTCTGCCCGATTCACAAGCTCCTGGCGGCTTCCACGCCCATTGATCTGCGCCTGCTGTAAGCCGGCACCCAAACCCAAGCAGTCCCTTCACTTCCCCTGCCTGACGCTGTCGGGCAGGGTTCTTTTTTCAACTTCTTCGCGGCTCGGTCCGAGGTCCCCTTCCGGCAGCTGGTTTGCTTTCTGCGCCGGTGCGGCAGAATTTTCCGGCGCATTTAATTCACTTTTTTCCGGCTGCCGAAAAGCGCTGCTAATTGGATCGAATTACCGTCGGCTGCGCGTGGCGTTTCTCCGGCTTTACCCGTCTGCCCGGCGCGTACCGGCCCGAAGCCCGGCGTGAATATTATTGGCTTACAGTATATTAAAACGCCATTAATCTTCTTTCGCTTGGTAGCAGCGCAGCTTCGGAGCGATGCTTTGCCTACCGGCCGGGCGCGGAAGCTGAACCGTAAATCCTTTCCGCAGTTGCACGAATTTTAGATGCTGCCGGCGGTGGCCCCGGGCAGCGGGCGGCGGCAAGCACAACAACCTTATGGCGTAGGGGCGGGTATATGGGCCTAGTCTCACCCGGGAGCTTTTGGGCTTCCTCCTGACCTACACCCTATGAAAAAACCGCTTACCTCCGTCAAATCCCTGCTGCTGGGGCTGACGATTCTGGCGTTCGGCTCCCAGGCCGTACAGGCCCAGAATGCCGAAAAGAAAACCGGTCTCAGCGTCTACGGCAACACCTTCCAGTACCACGGCGACCTCGGCTCCGAGTGGTTCAAGGGCGACAAGATCGAGTACGGCCTGGGCCTGACCGTGAACCGCTACCTGAACCCGGGCATGGACATTGGTCTTTCCCTGGCCTATGGCGACATGAAGTTCTCGGCCGATGCGCCCAAGAACACCCAGTTCAACTTTAGCGGCTTCGACGCCAACGTGGTCAACATCGGCATTCCGCTGCGCTTCAAGCTCAACAACGGCTGGGCGCTCAAAGAGGATTCCCGGATTCAGCCCTACCTGCTGCTGGCTCCCGGCGTGTTCTACGCCAGCACCGACCGCTTCAAGGTAGGCGGTGGCGCCCCCGACAACCGCGACCTGTACGCTGCCGAGCTGCAGGGTGCCGCCGGTATCAACTTCCGCATCACCGACGGCTTCTCGGCCTTCATCCAGACCGGCCAGCACTACATGCTGACCGACCAGCTCGACGGCATCACGCTGAAGGGCAATATCAACGACCGGTACCTGCAGCACACTGCCGGCCTGACGATGAACTTCGGCCAGACCCTTGACTCCGACGGCGACAAGGTGTCGGACAAAAAGGACAAGTGCCCCGGCACGCCCGCCGGCGTCGCCGTGGACGCCAATGGCTGCCCGCTTGACGGCGACGGCGACGGCGTGCCGGACTACCAAGATAAGTGCCCGACCGAAAAAGGCCTGGCGGCTCTTGAAGGCTGCCCCGACCGCGACGGTGACGGCGTACGGGACGGTGACGATGCCTGCCCGGATGTAGCCGGCAAGCCTGAGCTGAAAGGCTGCCCCGATGCTGACAACGACGGCGTGATTGATGCCAACGACAAGTGCCCCGGCACCCCGGCCGGCGTAGCAGTAGACGCAACCGGCTGCCCGCTCGACCGTGACGGCGACGGTGTTCCCGACTACCAGGACCGCTGCCCCAACCGTCCCGGTCCGGCTTCGAACCGTGGCTGCCCCGAAATCAAGGCAGAAACCAAGAAGCGCCTGCAGGAGGCTACCAAGTACATCCAGTTCGAATTCGACAAGGCCGTACTGAAGCCGATTTCCTTCCCGACCCTGGACGCCATCGTACAGATCCTGAACGAGTACCCCGACTACACGCTCGGCATCACCGGCCACACCGACAGCAAGGGCAACGACGCCTACAACCTGCGCCTCTCCGATGACCGCGCTGCCTCGGCCCGGACCTACATGCTGAGCAAGGGTATCTCGGCTGACCGCATCGTGTCGCACGGCTACGGCGAAACCAAGCCGATTGCCGACAACGCCACGGCTGCCGGCCAGGCCATCAACCGCCGCGTGGAATTCGACCTCTACCTCACCGGCGACCCGAACACGGGCGAAGTGAAGTACGGTCCGGCTCCCTCGCTGAGCGACCTGCCCCCGGCTCCCGTGAAAAAGGCGCCGGTGAAGAAAGCTCCGGCTAAAAAGGCCCCGGCCCGCCGCCGGTAAAAGGTAAAAGCTGAGCTACTAGCCAGCTCAATAAAAAAAGCGTCCGGCTCTCGAGTCGGGCGCTTTTTTGTGTTTTAATAGCAGCCCAGGTGCTTTTCCTGGCTTCCTTACTAACCTTTAACTAAAGACCAGCGCGGCACTTTAGACATGCCGGCGCCCAGTGCCGGCCTTGGGTCGCTTCCCCTGCACGCAAAAAGCTGGATCCGATGCTTAGCAGCAAGGCAACCGGGCCGACTGCGTTTACCGGTAGGCAACGGCACCAGCAACCGGGCTGGTAGCAGGCACTACAAATAAGGAAACGGAAGGTAGGCACCAGGCCAAAGCACCCGGCCAGGTACGATCCCCCGCTGCCGGTAGGAAGCCGGTAGTTTCGCTGCCCAAGCCGGGACTTGCTGCCGCTTACGCTTGCGGATTTCCGCGACCAGTATCGGTTGGCTGGTCGGTGGCAGACTTCCGGGTTTCAGCATCGCGCAGCTCTTTTTCCAGGAAGTAGTTGAGCGCGGTGCGCAGGACCGCAATGGCGGCCAGCTGGGCGATGTCATTCCAGGTGGGCGCCACCGCCGTTTTCAGAATGTCGGCGCCCAGCTCCAGCTCCAGCGCCAAAGCCAGGGACTGGCCCAGTGCCAGCCGAATTTCCACGCTCGGCACGCGCCTGCTTTTCTTTCGGATCAGGGAAATCAGAAACCCCAGCAGGGCCCGGACTGAGGCCACCACAATCACGATAGCGGCGGCGGCCTCCACCAGCTGGGTCAGGCGCAGGGTGGCTGTTTTGATAAATTCCTCCATCAGGGCTGATTACGACAGAACACGCTGCGGAGACTACGCGCCGGACTGGTCTTTGGCAAGCTCGCGCACGTAGTCCTGGAGCTGGTGGCCGTTGAGGATGGCGGAGGCGTCGATGTCGTTGTTGAAGTACACAAACGCCTCGCGCACCGGCTCGGCAGCTTCAATCTCGTGGGTGAGGCGGTGCAGAAACTCCACCGGGTAGGGCGACTTGTACAGCTCCGGGGTGCCGTGCAGGCGGTAGTACAGGAGCGGCCCGGTCGGGATGACGGCGTCGGGCAGATGGGGGTGGCTCTGTCCGCAGAAGCTGATGCCGCGCCGGGCCAGTTCCTGGTACACCACGCCTTCCCACCAGCTCGGATGGCGAAACTCCAGTACGTTGGCAAAGGCCGGATCGAGGCTTTCCACGATGCGCAGCAGCCGCTCTTCGGTGAAGTTCATGCGGGGCGGCAGCTGAAACAGCACCGGCCCAAGCTTTTCGCGCAGCCCTTCCTGAATGATGCCGTAGAAGTCAGCCAGCAGCTGAGCGGAGTCGTTGAACTGCTTGTAGTGCGTAATCAGCCGGGGCGCCTTTACGGCAAACCGGAACTCCGGGGAGCTTTTCTGATACCAGTTTTCCAGGGCCGACAGCTGCGGAAAGCGGTAGAAGGTCACGTTCAGCTCCAGCGTGCTGAAGTGCTGGCAGTAGTATTCAAACCAGCGGCGCTGGGGCAGGCCCGCGGGGTAGAACCGCTCCTTCCAGTGGCGGTAGTGAAAGCCGGAACAGCCAATATGCCAGGACTTCATACAGAAAGCAAACCATTGGTCCGGGCCCCTATACGCGGTTTTTCAGCCAAGGTCCGTGCTCCGGTTAATCTGTTGACCATCAGCTCGACCCAACCTAACCGAACAGGCTTCGTTTGATAGGCTGAGTTTCATCTCCACCAATCGTTACTTCCCATGAAAACATACAAGCTTTTCGCCGCCACCCTGCTGGCCGCGTTTTTTCTTAATACCAGCGTAGCTGAAGCCCAGACCGCCCCCAAGAAAACCTGGAGCCGCAAGGCTAAGGGCACTGCCGCCGGTGCCGGCGTCGGCGCCGCAACCGGAGCCGTCGTAGGCGGCGGTAAAGGCGCCGTGGTAGGTGGCGTAGTAGGCGCCGCCGCTGGTGGCGTACTGGGCCGTCGTCGCGACAAGAAGAAGGACCCGGCCCGCCACGCCGAGTACTCCAGCCAGAAAGCCAAAGACTAGTTTCGGCCTGAACCATCCATACCCGCTACCCCGGACCTGCCAGTCCGGGGTAGTGTGTGTTTAGCCCGGTCCTGTCCCGAGGTACAACCCGCCGGCGGGCCGGCTCCCTTACGCTTTATCTACTCCGACTTCCCTTTGCTTATGCCGATGCTACTGCGTCTGAAAAATCTCCTGCTGCTGTTGCTGCTTTCCGCCGGGGTTGTACCGTTGCAGGCCCAGACCACGATCCAGGGAAGCATCAGATGCGGCGGCCTGCGCCGCGACTACCGCCTCTACGTGCCGGCTGCCTACCGCGCCGGCACGCCGGTGCCGCTGCTGTTCAACCTGCACGGCTACGGTTCCAGCAACGTGGAGCAGGAAATCTACGGGGACTTCCGGGCCATTGCCGATACGGCCAACTTCCTGGTGGTGCATCCCAACGGCACAATCGAGCCGGGCAGCGGCAGCCGGTACTGGAACACGTTTGGGCCGCCCGGTACCCCGGGCCCCGACGATGTGGCGTTTCTTTCGGCTTTGATTGACTCCCTCCGCCTGCGCTACAGCATCGACCCGGACCGCGTGTACAGCACCGGAATGAGCAACGGGGGCTTTATGAGCTTTGAGCTGGCCTGCAAGCTGAGCGGGCGCATAGCCGCCGTGGCCTCCGTCACGGGCAGTATGACGGGCTCGCGGATTCCGGTATGCACGCCCCAGCACCCCACACCCATCCTCCAGATTCACGGCACCGCCGATAACACGGTGCCCTACAACGGCGGCACCGCGCTGGCCTTTGCCTCCATTCCCACGGTCCTCAACTACTGGGTCCAGTTCAACGGCTGCAACCCCACCCCCACCATCACGATGCTGCCCAACCTTAGTACCACGGACGGCTCCACCGCCGAGCGGTCGGTGTGGACGGGCGGGCGCAACGGCAGCGTAGTCGAGCACTACCGTATTATCGGCGGGGGCCACACCTGGCCCGGCGCACCGTTCACCATCGGCGTCACGAACCGTGACATTAACGCCAGCCAGGTGGTATGGCGCTTTTTGCGTCGCTTTCGGCTTAGTCGACTCACCCTGGCCACCGCTTCGGCCGCCGCACCCGCCCTGGCAGCCTACCCCAACCCGTTTACCAGTCAGCTGACGCTGCGCCTGAGCCCTGGCGTTACCATCAGCCAGCTGACGCTGCTCAACCCGCTGGGCCAGAAAATCAGCCTGGCTAATGCCCGGGTCTCAAACGGAGTGCTTCAGCTAAGCACCGGCAACTGGCCGGCCGGCCTGTACCTGCTGCGCGTGGAGGCCGGCGGGCAGCTTATAACCTACAAGCTGCTGCGCGCAAAGGAGTAAACCCGAGAGGGTGAAGGCCCTCTGCCCAACCATAACAGCTCGTTTTCAGAACCCGTTTTTATACCTGCTGCCCCAGCAATTTCTGCAGCTGCCGCGCGTCGGCGACCCCGGCCCCGCCGATGCCGTTGTTGAAGAAGACAAACACGTCCCTGAGGTTGGGCGCGGCCTCTATTTCTTGGGAAATCCGCTCCAGGAACGCGTCACTGTAGTTGGACGTGTACAGCACCGGCACCCCGTGCAGGCGGTAGTACACCAGGGGCGTGTTGGCCACTACCTCGTCGGGCAGGGGCAGGGGGTGGCTCGGGCCTACGAAGCTGACGTTGTGCCGGGCCAGCTCCCGGAACACGTCCCCATCCCACCAGCTTGGATGCCGAAACTCCAACACGTTGGTAAAATCCGGATTGAGGTGGTCGAGCAGGCGGGCCATCAGCTCGTCGGTATACGCGGCTTTGGGCGGCAGCTGAAACAGCACCGGGCCCACCTTCTCTTTCAGCCCCTCCTGCACGGTGCCGTAGAAATCAGCCAGGATAGGTCCGGCTTCGGGACCGAATTTCTTGTAGTGCGTCACCGCGCGCGGGGCCTTCACGGCAAAGCGAAAGTCGGCGGGGCTTTGCTCGTACCAGGTTTCAAAGGCCTTTAGCTCGGGCATCCGGTAAAAGGTGACGTTCAGCTCCAGCGTGTTGAACTGCGTGCAGTAGTAGGCAAACCACTTGCGTGGCGGCAGGCCCTCGGGATAGAAAACGCCTTTCCAGTCGCGAAACGAAAAGCCGGAGCAGCCGATGTAGGTGGTGGGCATGAGCAGGAGTTTAGGTTGGGGTGGGCTTCTACGTACTTTCCCGCCGGCTTAGCTGACGCGGCCGAAAGGGCCACCCGGTTTTCTACCAGCCCCTTCCGGCACTTGCCGCAGCCATTTTCAAACGCCTGCCGTAAACCCCAAGTTAAGCAGGCGGCTTCGCGGGCCCGAACCCGGGCCGGGCCGGCCGGTTATCCGGTCAGCTGCCCTGCTCCGCTACTTCTACACCGTATTTTCCGACG
The DNA here is from genome assembly GCF_020685205.1 of Hymenobacter translucens. Classification (GTDB taxonomy): domain Bacteria; phylum Bacteroidota; class Bacteroidia; order Cytophagales; family Hymenobacteraceae; genus Hymenobacter; species Hymenobacter translucens. Next base: position 131,729 of record NZ_JAJERB010000006.1, on the reverse strand, counting down.
CGCATCCCAAGCCGGGTCGTTAACCTGTTTTTTATGGCAGACCAGAATCCAGACCAGCATCCTACCGGACCTAAGCCCGGGCACAACGGGGCCCGGCGCACGTTTCTCAAGCAGTCGACGGCCCTTACCGCCTTTGCCCTCACGCCCGGGCCGGTGCTCAAGGCCGCCGGCTCGGCCTGGGACGAAAAAGTAGCGGCCGCCATCGAGCAGGTGCCGCTCCGGCTCGACATCAACGGCAAAAAGTACAAGCTGTCGGTGGAGCCGCGCACTACCCTGCTCGACCTGCTGCGCGAGCAGCTCCACCTCACCGGCACCAAGAAAGGCTGCGACTACGGACAGTGCGGGGCCTGCACCGTGCACGTCGACGGGCAGCGCATCAACTCCTGCCTGACGCTGGCCGTGATGCAGGACGGCAAAAAGGTAACAACTATTGAGGGCCTCGCCGAGGGCGAAAAGCTTCATCCGATACAGGAGGCGTTTATCAAGCACGACGGATTCCAGTGCGGCTACTGCACGCCGGGCCAGATTATGTCGGCCGTGGCCTGCATCCGCGAGGGACACGCCAACTCGGAAGGCGAAATCCGGGAGTACATGAGCGGCAACATCTGCCGCTGCGGGGCCTACCCCAACATCGTGGCGGCTATTCAGGAAGTGAAAAACGGGGGGCAGAAGGTATGAACCAGTTCCAGTACGTGCGGCCCACCAAGCAGAAAGCCGCCATCGACGCGTTTGGCCGCGAGGCCGACACCCAGTTTATTGCCGGCGGCACCAATCTGCTCGACCTGATGAAGCGGGGCGTCATGAACCCGACCAAGCTGGTCGACATCAACCGCCTGCCGCTCGACCGCATTGACCGGGACAAAGGCACGCTGCTCATCGGGGCCCTGGCCCTGAACAGCACCGTGGCCGAGCACCCGCAGGTGCGGCAGCTTCATCCGCTGCTGGGCCAGGCCCTGAGCGCCGGCGCTTCGGCCCAGCTGCGCAACATGGCCACCGTGGGCGGCAACATGCTGCAGCGCACCCGCTGCTACTATTTCTACGACACGGCCATGCCCTGCAACAAGCGGGAGCCCGGCTCTGGCTGCGGCGCCCTCGAAGGCTACAACCGCATGCACGCCATCTTCGGCTTTTCCGACAAGTGCATTGCCGTGCACCCGTCCGATATGAGCGTGGCCCTGGTTGCCCTCGACGCCACCGTGCTGGTGAGCGGCCCCAAAGGAGACCGGCGCATTCCGTTTGGTGGCCTGCACCGCCTGCCCGGCGACACACCCCAGCGCGACACCAACCTGGAGCCCGGGGAGCTGATTACGGCCGTAAGCATCCCGGATAACCCGTTCACCAAAAACGTGCACTACCTCAAAGTGCGCGAGCGGGCCTCGTATGCCTTTGCGCTGGTATCGGTGGCCGCGGCTCTGCATATCGAAAACAACGTCATCCGCGACGCCCGCCTGGCCATGGGCGGCGTGGCCCACAAGCCCTGGCGGCTCACGGAAGCCGAAAAGTCGCTTATCGGCAAGCTCGCTACGGAAGCCACTTTCCGGCAGGCCGCCGACGTGGCCATGCAGGGCGCCAGGGCGTTCAAGCACAACGCCTACAAGCTGAAAATGGCCCCCAATTCCATTATCCAGGCCCTCAAACAGGCCGCCGCCGTAGCCTAACCGATTATGAAAGACTTATTTTTCAAAGACGGCGTAATCGGTGACCCCATGAACCGGGTCGACGGGCGCCTCAAGGTGACGGGCGGAGCCAGGTATTCGGCCGAGTATGAGCTGCCCGGGCTGGTGCACTCGGCCCTCGTAGGCAGCACCATTGCCAAAGGCCGCATCACCAGCATCGATACCAAAGCCGCCGAGCGGGCGCCGGGCGTCATGGCGGTCATCACCCACGTCAACTCTATCAAGGTGCCGGGCTTTGCGGCCAGTGCCCACCCGTCAGAGCCCAGCACCATCGGCCAGCCCCTGCGGGTGTTTTACGACGAGAAAATCTACTTCAACGACCAGCCCGTAGCCATCGTGGTGGCCGACACGCTGGAGCGGGCCCGCTACGCCGCCGGGCTCGTAAAGGTGCAGTACGCCGCCGAGCAGCACCAGACCAGCTTCGACGCCAACACCAGCCGGGCCGTGCTGCCCACCAGCGCCAAGCGCAACCCCAAGTCGCCCCTGGCCGACTACGACCGGGGCCAGACCAACGCCTTTCAGACGGCCCCCGTCAAGCTGGAGGCCGAGTACGTGATTCCCTCGGAGATGCACAACCCGATGGAACTGCAGGCCATTGTCGCCCACTGGGAAGCCGCCGATAAGCTCACCGTGTACGACAAGGTACAGGCGGTGAAAGGCACCCAGAAAGCCTTTGCCAAGGACTGGAAGATTCCGGAGGAGAACGTGAAGGTTATTGCCACGTTTGTAGGCGGAGCGTTTGGTAACGGCCTGCACAACTGGCCCCACGAAACCGCCGCCATCATTGCCGCCAAGATGGTGGGCCGCCCGGTAAAGCTGATGCTGACCCGGGAGCAGATGTTTACTATGGTAGGCTACCGGCCGCACGCCTGGCAGCGCGTTGGGATTGGGGCCACGCCCGACGGCAAGCTAGTGGGCATCACCCACGAAGCCACCGGGCAGACGTCCAGCTACGAAGAGTTTACCGAGTCGACGCTGCAGCAGACCCGGATGATGTACCAGAGCCCCAACGTTACGACGCGCTACCGGATCCTGCCCCTCGACGTGAGTACGCCGATCTGGATGCGCGGCCCCGGCGAGGCCACCGGCGCCTTTGCCCTGGAGTCGGCGCTGGACGAGCTGTCGTACCTGCTGAACATCGACCCCATCGAGCTGCGCCTGCGCAACTACACCGACCAGGACCCGGAAAAAAACCTACCCTGGTCGACCAAGTTCCTCAAGGAATGCTACCAGATGGGTGCCGACCGCATCGGCTGGAACAAGCGGCCGGCCAAACCCGGCACCCTGCGCGACGGCGACTGGCTGGTGGGCTACGGCATGGGCGTGGGTACGTTCGGGGCCAACCGCCGCCCGGCCAAGGCCCGGGCCCGCCTGCTGGCCAACGGCACGGTGCTGCTGCAAAGCGCCACCACCGACATCGGGCCCGGCACCGGCACCGTGATGGTGCAGATTGCCGCCGACGCGCTGGGCCTGCCGCCAAAAGCCATTGTCTTTGAGTTGGGCAACTCCACCTTCCCTGAAGCCCCGTCCCAGGGCGGCTCGGCCACCGTGGCCAGCGTGGGCTCGGCGGTGGTAGCGGCCTGTGCCGAGCTGAAAAAGAAGCTGCTGGAGCTGGGCGGCCCGGGCTTCAGCGGCGCCAAGCCCGAGGACGTGACTATCAACTCCCGCGTTCAGATGCGGGCGTACAATTCCAGTCTGCCGCTGGAAATCGGGCTGCGCACGAATGCCAGCGTGAAAGTATCGTACAGCGACGTGCTGCAGCGCAACGGCGGGCAGGAAGTGGAAGTAGTGGGCGAAGGCCGGCCCGGCAACGAGCGGCAGAAGTACTCGATGTACTCGTTCTCGGTTCACTTCGCGGAGGTGAAGGTGCACACCATGACCGGTGAGGTGCGGGTCACGAAAATGGTGTCCTGCGCCGATGCGGGCACGATTGTCAACCATAAAACGGCCGGCAACCAGATGATCGGGGGCGCCGTGGGCGGCATTGGCATGGCCCTGACCGAAGCGGCCGTTATCGACCACCGCTTTGGGCGCTACGTCACCAAGGACTTTGCCGAGTACCACGTGCCCGTGCAGGCCGACGCGCCCGCCATTGAGGTGGCGTTCGTGGACAAGCCCGACCTGCTCGTGGACCCGATGGGCACCAAGGGCATCGGCGAAATTGCCATTATCGGCGTGGCTCCGGCCATTGCCAACGCGGTATTCAACGCCACCGGCAAGCGAATCCGGGAGCTGCCGATTACGCCGGATAAGCTGATCTGACGAGTGGCAGGCTGACGAAAGAAAGGGGCCCGGACGTTGCGTTCGGGCCCTATTGTTTTTATGATGAATCTGTTTCCTTAGCAACTCACCGCCACTCTACTGCGCCTCACCCCTTACGGCGGTATCCCGGCGTCCGGACCGGATCAGCGCCCCGCCTGCCACCAGCTGCAAAGCGCCAAAGGCGAGGAAACCCAGGTCCCAGGGCAGGTGGTCCGCCGCGTACTCCCGCACGTGGTGCAGTTCCAGCAACTGGTGGTCGATGACGCCCTCAACTACGTTGAACAGTCCCCAGCCCAGAATCAGGGCCCCTACCAGCGTACGGCCCGACCAGGCTACATCGGGGCGCTTGCCGGCGGTCCAGAGCAGGCGCAGCCCTACCACCGTCATAACCCAAACGGCTGCGTGGAACACGCCGTCCCAGTACATATTCACCTTGGCAGCCACCAGCGTATCAGGCGGCAGCTTGCTTGACAGCAGGTTGTGCCACTGCAGAATCTGGTGTAGCACGATACCGTCGACAAAGCCGCCGAGGCCGGCGCCCAGCAGCAGGCCGGCGGCAATAAGCGGGGTGCGGTGAACAGGTTGGGGCATAAAGCAGAATGATCAGGTAAGACGGCGTTTGAGAGCCGGTAAAAAGTAAAGCGTCAGGCCCAATCCCAGCAGCACGGCTACCGGCAGCAGCACCAGCGCCAGATTGGGCAGGTACTGGGTGTCGTGGATCGTAGCCTGCACGCGGGGGCGACACACCCGGCACGCCCAGGCGCCCGCCGACGGCAGCATAAGAAAAAGTCCCAGCAGCCACCCGGCCGCTCGTGAATAAACCATGGGCATCAATATTTCTGATTCCCGGGTACGGGACCCGCCCAGAACGGTTTAAACCGGCCGCATAGATTGGTGCGTAGCAGCTTGCGCTACTGTCGAGCTGCTAAATTCTGTACGGTCGGCGACGAGGCTGAGCCGTAAGTCCTTTACCCGGGCTTACGTTTCTCCGCTTGCGGGCCCGCTTTATCTACGTGAATCCGCCTTTCGGCGCACTACCTACCCGTTTTTCTTTCATCCCTTACCACAACCACTATGATTCTTCGCCTCGATGAGCTGGCTCTGGACCTGCCCAAGCCGAAACACCCTTCCGCCAACGACGCCGCCGCCATCCAGGAGCTGCTCGGCGGCAAGTTTGGGGAGATGAGCACCCTGATGAACTACACGTTCCAGTCGTTCAACTTCCGGGGCCGCGACCGGCTGCGTCCCTTCTACGCGTTGACTTCTGCCATTGCCGCCGAAGAGTTTTCCCACATCGAGGCCGTCAGCTATTCCATCAACCTGCTGCTGACCGGCGTCAGCAAGCGGGGCACCGACCCCGTACCCGGCCCGCTGGCCGGGGCTGCCGACGCCCGCAACTCCTACCACTTCCTGGCCAGCGGCCAGGCTGCGCTGCCCTTCGACTCGATGGGCAACCCCTGGACCGGGCAATACGTGAACAGCTCCGGCAACCTGCGTCTCGATTTGCTGCACAACTTCTTTCTGGAGTGCGGGGCCCGGGCCAACAAGATTCGCGCCTATGAGATGGTAACTGACCCCTGTGCCCGCACGATGGTCGGCTACCTGCTGGTGCGCGGCGGCCTGCACGTGTACGCCTACGCCAAGGCGCTGGAAGTTATTACCGGCGTCGACGTGAAGAAGATCATGCCCGTGCCGCCGCTGTCGAACGCCAAGTTCCCCGAGGCCCGCAAGTTCATGGAGCACGGCCTGCACCGCCAGCTCTACACCTTCTCGCCCAATGCCTACGCGGAAGCCGGCCTGATCTGGAACGGCAAGCACCCCGAGGATGGCTCCCCGCTGGAAGTAGTGCAGGGCGCCATCAAAGGCGTGCCGTACCCGGTCCTCGAAGAAGAACCCCAGCTCAACTCGCCCGGCGAGGACGACTTCGACCCCCAGATGTTCAAGGACATTGCCAAGAAGCTCGGCCTCTCCAACGAGTGGAAGCAGCGCCACGGATAAGCTTTTTAGCTTCTGTAAACAACCAAAAGCCGCTCCGGTCCGGGGCGGCTTTTTTGTTGTTGCCCGTTGCGTGCTTTAGAAGCCGTGCGCCCGGAGCAGGTGCTTCTCCTCTAGAGCCACATCCACCAGCGCATAGCGTTTCTGGTCGGTAATGCTCATCTCATCCAACGCATCCACCATATCCTTGTAGGTAGCATGGTCAGTCGGCTTGATCTGCACAAACAGTCTGTGACTCCGCCCCTTCAAGCCGAGCAGCAGCTTCCGCAGGCCGGCCGGGCCCAGGTCAGTAGTTTGCAGCGTACCCTTCTCGTCGTTGCTGAGCAGCCCGTGGTAGTAATGCACCCGATGATTTCGGCCGAGCAAAACAGTCAGCACGTCGCCGGTCATGCAAATGGGGCCATCGTAGCTGCACGTCGGCCGTACCGGCATGGTCAGTTGCAGCACGGTTGGCTTGCCGAACTCCGCCGTCAGCAGAAAGAAGGTAACCAGCAGAAAGCCCAGGCCCACCATTGGGGTCATGTCGGGCGTAAGCCGGAAGCGGCGGGTGTGGATAGTCTTGCGGGGCCCGGAGGCACCGGTCGGGAAGGCTGCCATACTGCTGAAGTGTAAGAGGTTGACGATATTTCTGCCAACGCCCGCCACCGGGGTCTATTGCCCAAGCCGCGGCCATGACCCGCATGCCGGTGGCAGCAAGCCCGGCAGAACCATATTTTTGGCCGCTTACCGTTACCTTCCTGTTTCCATACCCGATCCGGATGAAGCGTCGCCTGCTGCTGCCCCTGTTTTGCCTTGCTCTTACGCTGTGGAGCCAACCGCGGTGCCTGGCCCAGGCACCCGGCTTCGAATGGGCTCGTTCCGCTGGGGGACCCCAGGCCGTGGACGGGCAGCGGATTGCCGTGGACCGCGCGGGCAATGCGTACGTAACCGGCATTTCGATGGGCCCGGCGACCTTCGGCAACCAAACCCTGGCGGGCCCCACCGGCAACAACCGGGTGAATTTCCTGGCTAAGTACGATGCCGCCGGCAAGCTCCAGTGGGTGCAGAAAACCACCATTGACGAGAATATCCTGTGGCAGGACGTGGCGGTAGATCCGGCCGGCAGCGTGTACGTGGCCGGCTCGCTGTCGACCACCACCCGGTTCGGCCGGGACTCGCTCCGCAGCCGGGGCGGGGACCTGTTCCTGGCCAAGTACGACGGCCGCGGCACGGTGCAGTGGGCCCGCAAAATCAGCGGCATCGAGGAAGACCGGGGCCTCGACCTGAGCACCGACCCGGTCGGGAACGTGTATCTCAGCAGCTACTTCAGCCGCAGCATCACGCTGGGCGCCACCACCCTGACTCATGAAATAGGCGAAGAGACCAACCCATTTATTGCCAAATACGATGCCCGGGGCGAAGTACTCTGGGCCCGCAAAACCCCGGCCCCCTTCTACCTCGCCCCCGACGCGGCAGGCAACCTCTACGTGACCGGCTCTTTCTCCGAGAAGCTTACCATTGGCGCCACCATGCTGACGGGCACGCACCCGCAGAACGTATTCGTGGCCAAGTACGACGCCGCCGGCACCGCTCAGTGGGCGCACCTCGTGGCCGGCGCCGAGTACATTACCGAAACGGCTCTGGCCGTCAGCAGCAGCGGGCTGGTGTACGTGACCGGCAACTTCGACAGCGACACGCTGGTCGTAGGCAAAACCCGGCTTATCCGGTCCGGCAAGCCCGACCGGGCGGTGCCCAACTACGACGCGTTTCTGGTTCAGTACGCCGCCGACGGCGAGCTGCAGTGGGCCCGTAGCGTGGGCAGAAAGCAGAATGATTTCTGCTACGGCGTGGCGGTGGATGGCCAGGGCAGCGCGTACCTAGCCGGTCACCTCAACGCGCCGACCCAGGGCTACTCGCCCGGCAGGCCCCCGGCCCGCTTCCACCTGTTTGTTTCGAAATACAGCCCGGCCGGAAAAGTACAGTGGGTGCAGCAGGTAGCGGGCAGCAGCGGCTGGGACGGCGCCCAGGGAATTGCCGTCGACCCCACCGGCAACGCCTACGTCACGGGTTTCTTTTTCGGCAAGCCGGCGTTCGGAACTAATGTGCTGGTAAACCCCGGGAAAGTGGCCGGCCTGTTTATCGCCAAGCTCAGCGCGGCTCCGTCGGCTACCAGGCCGAAGCCCGGAGCCCCGACCAAAAAATAGCCTGCTGCATTTCCGGCTACTTCACGCCAGTTCGCCTGCTGCCATGATCATCCGCGAAACACCTACCAGCTTTATCTACATCACCCAGCCCGACCACGCCCACGTTTCGGGACAGATGGCGACGCACTGGCAGCCGGCCCTGTTTCCGGATGCGGCCCGGCGCGTAGAGGTGGAGCTGGCGGTAAGAGAGCACGACCGGGCCTGGGCAACCCTCGATACCGTACCCATCTGGAACGAGCCGGCCCGGGTGCCCCACTCCTTTCTCGACTACCCGGCCGCCCCTAAAATCCGGAACTACCAGCAGGGAGTCGACGAGATGGAAGCCCTGGCGCCGTACGCCGGCCTGCTGGGCAGCCTTCACTTTACCTCCTTTCCCGATCTGGGTAAAACCGGGGAAGGCCGGCAGTTTTTGCAGCATGAAGCCAACCGGCAAGCCCGCCTCCGCCGAGAGCTTCGGCTCGATGCCCCAGCCCCGGCAGCGGCCCTCGACTTCCACTTGCAGCTGCTGCGGTTTCTGGACCGCCTCTCGCTCTACCTCTGCCTTAACGAGCCCGGCGCCCCTAAAGACCGGGAACATCCCTGGTACCAGAAAGGCATCCCGCTTTCCGACTATTTCCCTTTCGCCGGCGGGCAGATGGTGCAGGCCGTCTGGCACGGCCCACAGGCGGTGCAGGTAGCGCCCAGTCCTTTCGACACCGATTTCTTCGTGCGGCTCCGCTACCGTGAATTACCCAAAGCCAGCCTGTCTGCCCGGACCCTGGCCGACTGTTTCAGGCACGCTCCTACGCAAGAGCTGGTCGTGCAGATCCGGCGGTAAGCTGCCGGCCTGCGCAACCCTGCCGGCTGGGGGCAGTAAATGCTGCTAGTCCGCCGCACCGGCGGAGCCCCTTGCACTACCGGATAGTATGAACTCGATAGTTACCCTGACGCTGAACCCCACCGTCGACAAAAGCACCACGGCCGACCAGATCGTACCCGACCAGAAGCTGCGCTGTGCGCCCCCCAAGTTTGAGCCTGGCGGCGGCGGCATCAACGTGTCGCGGGCGTTGCGCCGCCTTGGCTCCGACTCCCTGGCCGTGTTTCCGGTGGGTGGCGCCACCGGCGCCCGCTTGCAGGAGCTGCTGACCCAGGAGCAGATCCGCCAGGAGGCCGTACCGGTCTCGGCCCACACCCGGGAGAACTTTATCGTGGTGGACTCCACTACCAGGCAGCAGTACCGCTTTGGCATGCCGGGCTACCCGCTGGAGGCGGACGGGCAGCAGCAGGTACTGGAGGCGCTGCAAGGCATTCCGGCCAACCCCGAGTTCCTGGTAATCAGCGGCAGCCTGCCACCCGGCGTTGAGCCTGAGTTTCTGATACAGGTGGTGCGGGCGGCCAAAGCCCGGGGCATCAAGGTTGTCGCCGATACCTCGGGACCGGCGCTGCTGCGGATTCTGGAAGAAGGCATATTCCTGGTCAAGCCCAACGCGGGCGAGCTCAGCAGGATGGCCGGGGTAGAAGAGTTGGATAACGAAGCCGTGGGCAGCGCCGCGCAGGCGCTGGTGCGCGACGGCAAGTGCGAAATCGTGGTGGTTTCGCTCGGGCCCCAGGGTGCCTGCATCGTTACCCGCGACCTGACCGACCACGTGCCTGCCCCGGCCGTGAAAAAGCGTAGCACCGTAGGAGCCGGCGACTCAATGGTGGCCGGGCTGGTGCATGGGCTCGCGACTGGCCTCTCGCTTCGCGAAACGGTGCGCCTGGGCGTGGCCTGCGGCACGGCTGCCACCATGAACCCCGGCACCGAGCTTTTCCGAAAAGAAGACGTGGACAAGCTCTACCGCTGGCTGCTGCAGTCAATGCCGGCAGCCGCCGCGTAGGCGGTAGCACACTGCGGCTGATACGTAGTTCACCGTGCGACGTGCCTGAGAAGATATAGAATAGGAGCTTCATACTATTTGCGTTGTCAGGGCCGTTTCTGGCCCTGACAACTTATCTAACCCTTCTTTCGATGCGCCGCTCTATTCTTACCCTATGCCTGGCAGCCGCTGCCACCGCCGCTACCGCCCAGAACTTCCGGGTGGGCCTGAAAGCCGGACCGTCCTACACCAGGCTGCGGGGCGTCGACCCGGACCAGCTTTCCTCTGCCAGCAACGCCTACTACCTCGGCTTCCACGCCGGCGTGATGGGTGAATTTCAGGTCACCCACAAGTATTCCATTCAGGCCGAGCTGCTTTATTCCCAGAAGGGCGGGCAGAACAAGATTGCACCCGGCTACAAAACCATCTTTACCTACCTCGACCTGCCCCTGCTGGCCAAGGCCCGACTGGGCGAAACCGGCATTTTCGTGGAAGCCGGCCCCCAGTTCGGCTACGTGGCGCGGGCCAGGTCCTACGCCAACGACTACAGCTACAATGTGCGGGACACCTACGAGAAGTTCGACGTGGGCTACGTAGGCGGTCTGGGCTACCAGCACCGCACCGGCCCGCTCGCCGGCTTCCGCTACAACGGCGGGTTAACCCGCCTCAACAAGCCCTTCATCCACAACGGCCGCATCATCGCCAGCGAAAACACGTGGAACAGCGCCTTTCAACTCTACGTCGGCTACATGATCGGCAACCGCAGCTAGCAGCTCCATACCTCACCTTGTCCGGACCGGGAGACCGGCTTCCGCGGTCGGAACGACGCGGGGCGGGTCTCCCGGTTTTGCGTTCGGAAGGCGGCTCTGTCAGGCTTCCGCCCTGGCCGGCAGCTGGCGGTGATGGTGCTCCACGTGGTAGAGGGTGAAGTACAGCATCTCGCGCAGGGTGAGCTTGCCCAGCAGCGGGTGCGGCAGCACGAAGGCGTCTAGGTCCTGCTCGGAGTAGCCCGCGGCCCGCTTCACCAGCCTGGCTACGGCCGCTTCGAGCTTGCGGCCCAGCGCGGACTGCCGCGCGGCTCCTACCACCGGCGGCACAAACCGGCCGCTGGCTTTGCCGCCCGCCGCCAGCTTCTGCTGGTAGCGCTGCACCAGCTCCTCGTAGCTCCGCGAAGGACGATTGGCCCGGCCGAACAGCAGACGCAGCGCCACCCGGGGCAGCAGCAGGGCCGTGCCCACCGGCTCCACGGCCCGCACGATGTGGTCGAGCTGCTGCCCGGCGCTCCACTTGCCAGCGGGAGCGGCCACAAAGTCAGTGGCGCTCAGGGCGCTGACCGTGGCGGCAAAGGCCGCGTGGGCGGCCGTCAACTCAGGCAGAATCTCAGATTTGGTCATACCGGTCAGGGCCGCGTCAAACCCAGGCGCTCCACGGTTTCGCCTTCGAAGTCGAACTCGATGAGGATGGCGGGCTCCCCGCCCACCACCCAGCCGTCGTGGCCGGGGGCAATGGCAACTACCTGGGGAGCCACGAACTCTTCCTGGGCGCCGTCGGCGTACTCGATGGTGAACCGGCCCGACGCCAGGAACCCGACGTGGGCGTGCTGGCAGAGTGTGGTGCCAATCAGGGGCTGCATATCCTTCGACCAGCGGAAGCCGGCCGGGTACACCACCCGCTTCACCCGGGAGTTGCCGGTGCGCACTACGTCAACCTGCACGCCGCCGATTTCGCGGCGGGAGGCGTCTTTTAAAGGGCCCAGGAGAGTTTCGTTGGTCATCGGTAAGTAGGTTAGTCGGTGAAAGAGTAAGCCGGGAATCTGCCTGAATGTAGCAAATTCTTACAGCGGGGCAGGACCCGGCACCGGTTATCGGCGGCGGGCCAGAAAATTATACCGGAGCCCCAGGCTAACCCCCGGCTGCGGAGCATAGTAGGCCTGCCCGAAAAACGCTTGTCCAACCAGCGTCCCCAGCCACGACCAGTTCAGCCGACCCTCCCCTACCAGCGTCCAGCGGGGTGTGGGGCTGTACGTCACGGCTGCTCCCAGCGTCAGGGGCAGATCATTTGCCTCCGTGCTTCCACCCATGTAGAACGGGCGCTGCGGCTGCCCGGCCGGCGTAAAGGCGTCGTAGTACTCAATCTTGCTGTGTAGCGCCGTAAGCCCGACAACGCCCTCAACTCCCCACCGGCGGACCGGCACAAACCGCACCCGGCTTAGCAGCGGAACCATCCAGCTTTGATGACGCTCATAGCTCCGTGACTCTCCGCCGTTAACCATGCGCGTGGTGGTAGGTCCCTGTCCGGGCCGCCAGCCAAACGACGCTTCCAGGGCATACCACCGGCAGGGCTGGTAGCCGACCATCAGCAGCGGTCCCCGCATAGTTAGCCATTGGTTTTCCCCCTCCTGCTGCCCGGGCCCCGCAAACCGGAACGAGTACGCCTGCGCTCCGGCGTACAGCTGATACCGGGGAGCCACGGTCGAGTCGGGCGGTGTTTGGGGTGAAGCCAGCAACGTCAGGCCGGTAAGTAAGGTGGATAGCAGCATAAGGTGGTGAATAGAAAAGTAGAGCTGAAGCCTAATCTAAGCGAGCGGCAGCAGTGTTTTCTGCTTCCCGTAGCATTTCGACGCTAAGTCCGGCGGCGCTTAGGAGGGCAGCCCCCATGGAGGTAGTATCCTGGCACATGCCCAGGGCAACGTGCGAAGCCTCTACCCGCTTGGCTCCCAGCTCAAAGCCAATTCGCCCGGCGTGGCTGAGCGCGTCTTCCATCTGAATCGTCAGCGGTAGGGAGCCTTCGACGGTAATCCCCCGCTGACTGGTACGCTGCCCTTTCACCACATTCTCCAGCTCGTAGGTGAACTGCATTAGGCTTGTCTCCGACGCTTCGAGCTGACGGCAGAGCAGCCGGTACAAACCGCTGTTTTTATCGGCCAGCACCGCCAGCAGGAAGTGCACGTGGTTGATGTAGTCGTTGTCGAGGCGGATAGCCTCCAGCCGGGTCAGGGCAATAATGGCCCGCAGGTTGGCGGAGTAATGACGGTACCGAAGGCGTCGGCGGCGGAAGGGGTTCCACATGGGGCCAAGAACGCGAACATGCGGCAATGGTTAGTCGGGCCCATGCGACGTGAACCTTCAAACCAGCAATGCAAAACAGTGACTATGCAAGTACCTATTTGACTACCAAAGACACAGACATTATTGCAGATTACTACCATTTAAGCCTTGGAAAACCCGTCAAAACGTCAGCAAAATCCTTCTCGCACCCCGTTTGCTAGGCCCTTCGTAGACTTCCTAACCCGAAGCACCTACCAAGACACTAGCAGCCATGAACTTTAATAATTATACCATCAAGGCGCAGGAGGCCGTGCAGAAGGCCACGGAGCTGGCCGGCGCCAACCAGCAGCAGGCCATTGAAACCGGCCACCTGCTGAAGGGCCTTTTCCAGAGCGACGAGAACGTGCTGTCGTTTCTGGCCAACAAGCTGGGCGTAAACCAGAATATCCTCTCCCCCCGCCTCGACGCTATCGTAACCGCTTACCCCAAGGTGAGCGGGGGCGCGCCCTACCTTTCCAACGATGCCGCCGCCGCTTTGCAGCGCGCTACCGGCTACCTCAAGGAGTTTGAAGACGAGTACGTGTCGGTGGAGCACCTGCTGCTGGGGCTGCTCGGCGGCAAGGATTCCGTGGCGACCCTGATGAAGGACGCCGGCTTCAACGAGAAAGACCTGAAAGCCGCCATCAAGGAGCTGCGCGGGGGCCGCAAGGTCACGAGCCAGACCGCCGAGGACCAGTACCAGAGCCTGAACCGCTACGCCCGCAACCTCAACGAGCAGGTGCGCACCGGCAAGATGGACCCGGTTATCGGCCGCGACGAGGAAATCCGCCGCGTGCTCCAGATCCTGAGCCGCCGCACCAAGAACAACCCTGTTTTGCTCGGTGAGCCCGGCGTCGGCAAGACTGCCATCGTGGAGGGCCTGGCCCAGCGCATCGTGGCCGGCGACGTGCCCGAGAACCTCAAGGACAAAGTCATCATGTCCCTCGACATGGGCCTGCTCATCGCGGGTGCCAAGTACAAGGGCGAGTTCGAGGAGCGCCTCAAGTCCGTCATCAAGGAAGTAACCGACTCCGAAGGCCAGATCATTCTGTTCATCGACGAGATGCACACCCTGATCGGGGCCGGCGCGGGCGGGGAAGGCGCCATGGACGCCGCCAACCTGCTCAAGCCCGCCCTGGCCCGGGGGGAATTGCACTCTATCGGCGCCACCACGCTCAAGGAGTACCAGAAGTACATCGAGAAGGACAAGGCCCTGGAGCGCCGCTTCCAGGCCGTGATGGTGGATGAGCCGACCATCGAGGACGCCATCAGCATCATGCGCGGCATCAAGGAGAAGTACGAGCTGCACCACGGCGTGCGCATCACCGACGACGCCGTTATTGCCGCCGTGGAGCTGAGCAGCCGCTACATCACCGACCGGTTCTTGCCCGACAAAGCCATCGACCTGATGGACGAAGCCGCTGCCAAGCTCCGCATCGAGCTGAACTCCATGCCCGTGGAGCTCGACGAGGTGCAGCGCCGCATCATGCAGCTGGAGATTGAGCGCGAGGCCATCCGCCGCGAGGAAAACCACGACCGCGAAAACGTGCTCAACAAGGAGCTGAGCGAGCTGACCGCCAAGCGCGACTCGCTTAAGGCCCAGTGGGAAAACGAGAAGTCGGTGCTGACCTCCATCCAGGAGCAGAAAGAGGCTATTGAGCGGTTCAAGGTGGAAGCCGAGCAGGCCGAGCGCCAGGGCGACTACGGCCGGGTGGCCGAGCTGCGCTACGGCAAGATTCAGGAAGCCGAGGCCAGGCTGAAAGCCCTGCAGGATGAAGCCAACGCCAACAAGGACGGGGGCTCGATGCTGCAGGAAGTCGTAACCCACGAGGACATTGCCGAAGTAGTGGCCAAGTGGACCGGCATTCCGGTGAGCAAGATGCTGCAGTCGGACCGCGAGAAGCTGCTCAACCTCGAAGCCGAGCTGGGCAAGCGCGTGGCCGGTCAGAGCGAAGCCATTGCCGCCATTTCCGACGCCGTGCGCCGCTCCCGGGCCGGTCTGCAGGACCCCAAGCGTCCCATCGGCTCGTTTATCTTCCTGGGCACTACCGGCGTGGGTAAAACCGAGCTGGCAAAGGCTCTGGCCGAGTACCTGTTCAACGACGAGAACTCGATGGTCCGCATCGACATGAGCGAGTACCAGGAGCGCCACGCCGTGTCGCGCCTGATCGGGGCGCCTCCCGGCTACGTGGGCTACGACGAAGGCGGTCAGCTGACCGAGGCCGTGCGCCGCAAGCCCTACTCGGTAATCCTGCTCGACGAGATTGAGAAGGCCCACCCCGATGTGTTCAACATCCTGCTTCAGGTGCTCGACGACGGCCGCCTCACCGATAACAAGGGCCGGGTGGCGAACTTCAAGAACACCATCATCATCATGACCTCTAACACCGGAGCCGACATCATTCAGAAAAACTTTAAGGAGCTGAATGACTACAACCACGACGAGGTGGTGGACCGCACCCGGGAGGAAGTGGTGGAGCGGCTGAAAGGCCACATGCGCCCCGAGTTCCTGAACCGCATCGACGAGATTGTGATGTTCCAGCCGCTGAAGCGCAAGGAAATCCGCCGCATCGTGGACATTCAGTTCAAGCAGATTCAGCAGCGCCTGGAAGAAGCCGGCATCCGCCTCGAAGCCACCGACGAGGTGCTCGACTTCCTCGGCGAGCAGGGCTTTGACCCGCAGTTCGGGGCCCGTCCGCTTAAGCGCGTGCTGCAGCGCCTGGTGCTGAACGAGCTGAGCAAGGACATCCTCTCGGGCCGCGTGAGCAAGGACGCCGTGGTGGAAGCCGTGCTCGAAGACGAGCATATCCGCTTCGTGAACGTGGACGTGGAAATCCCGGGCGTGTAAGCCGACTCTTCCACAATCCTGATTTAGCTGAACAGAAAACGCCCCGCCGACCACCGCGCCGACGGGGCGTTTTTCATCCTTCTCTGCTCATGACCGCGTTCAAGAAATTCCTGCGCACCCTCGGCCTGTGCGCCATGCTGCTTTTGGCGGCTGCCGGCGTCGGTCTGACCGGCGCGGCCCCGGTGTCGCAGAAGCGGGAGCAGCGCTTTATCGACACCGAGCCCCGGACCGAGCTGGTAGAAACGAAAAAGAAGGAGCAGCAACAGTCGCCGCGGCAGTAGCCAAACCACCAGCAGCTGAAAGCCCCGCCGGTCTACTACCGGCGGGGTTTTTCTTTTTGCTTTCTCCGCGGCTCCAAACCGAGCCCGCAGGCTTAGCGACGGCGGCGGGCGGCTCTCCGCTCCATCCGCTCCCGGTAGGTGCGGCCGTCGGCCATGTGCTTTGGTTTTAGCTTGGTTCGGATGGTGGCCGGCAGGGGCTGGCCCGCGAGGTAGCTCGTGCGCAAGGCGGAAAACTTGGCATCGGAGTACGGGGCGTTGTGCACAAACATGTAGGTAAGCCCACCGGCCGCCAGCAGCAGGCCCGCGGCCACCATCTCGGGGGAAGCTTCGTCCTGCTGCCCCTGTCCGGGCGGCGTTGACGAGCTGGAGCCGCTGGCCCCGGTCATCAGACGCAGGGCGGGCAGGGCCACCAGCATCGGAAGCTGCCCGCCCAGGCGCTTGGCATTGAACATTCCCTGCACGGCGTCGAGTGTGTCCTGCCGGGCATCCGCCAACGCCTGCGCGGGGCTGGGAGGAATCGGTACACCGGTCGTAGCCGGCGCCGGCGTATTGGTTGCAGCGGGAGCCGGTGCGCCGGCTGAAGCCGGAGCCACGGGCTGGATGCCGGCAGCCAGCAGGGGGTTATCGGCCGTGGCCGTGCCGTGCAAAGGCAGGAAGTTGCCGCGCAGCCGCCGGCTGACGCTGGCAGGCAGGTGGCCGGTGGCGGCCAACTCCCGCAGCACCTGCTTTTCCCGGCCCCGCCGGAACTGAATACGCTTGTTTAACCCGATAAGGGTAAAAGCCGAGCCCGCCACCACGCCGGGCGACCAGACCCCGGCGCTGGTTGTCTGCAGCGCGGGCAAAGTAGAAGCCAGGATGCCGACGGTGCCCAGGGCTAGCCAGCCGGCACCGCCGCCCCGCCGGCTGCGGAACAGCTCGTGCACCGCCCGGGCCGTGTCGGCGCGGGTCAGGGTGGGCAGCGGCTCGGCCACTGCGGCGGGTGGATTTGGAACGGTGGGCAGCGTTTGAGCCGCTACCGGGGCGGCTCCAGCCGCCAGGAGAATCACGCAGAGAATGCGCCGCATAAATACTTTGTTACGCAAATAGAATAAGTAGAAAGAACTGCAGCTCCGGCCCAACAGAAGATTTCGGCCAGAGCGGATCAAAGCAAAGGTAGCACACGACCGGCACCGGTTCCTATCCCCAAGAGAGAAAGGAAGCCGGTAGATCCGGAGCATCCTCGACGGCCGCAAAGCGCTGGGCAAACCCCGGGATTTCGACTGCTGAAAGCCGTAACCACCGGAATCAAGGCCCGGACTACCCGACTGACGGTGCACCCATCCAGCCCTGGTTGAACGCCTTGCAAGCCCTGCCGGCAATATGGCGACAAACTGCTTTTGCAGGACCCGCAGACCCTGCCGGTGATTTCCGGCAGCCAGACTATCAGGTTTCGCCTGCGCAGCACCGATGCCAGGGCTACGGCCGCCCCGACGGGCAGCTTTGCCACTGGTGCGGTAAGCCTTACCAAGCCGCCTCACCCCGCTTTGCCATCGTCAAGGTGAGCTTCTAAGGCGACTGCCCCGTTTCGCAGTCTGCGGGCAGGGAGTTTTACATGTTCTGCTGCAACCGGCGCCGGGGGCTTAGCCAGGGCCTTGCGCGGGCCGCCCCCGCCACAGCCCGGCTGGCAACGTTCCCGGTAACGTTTGCATAAATAAAGAGGAAGGCAGCGCCCTAAAACTCCCCTAGGGTGTGGACCTTACCCTAATTCCCACTCTACTATATTCCTATGCTTCCTGGCTCTGCTTGTCAAACGGCCCCGGCGCCGGATTTTCAGTCCTGGCTGGTACTGGCTCTGCTGCTCCTGGCCCTGGTATGCAGCAGCCGCCTGCTAACCCAGGATAAGCCTACCGACCCGAGCCGTACCGGCGGGCCCCGCACGCTTCGGGCCGCCACCAGCACCGCCCCTCCCGGCCCGGTGGCAGTGGTCAGCTAAAAACCAGACAAGCCGCCAACCGGCACCTGCCGGCACCGTAAGGATGGGTTTATTTTTTTCCTCCGCCTGCTGACAAATCCTACTCAAGTAGGCCGGAACCACCATTTTCGCCGGTAGCCGCCTTTCCCTGACCCGGTCGGCTGGCAGATACCCGGGCGGTCCGGGGTCCGAGTCATTTTGTCTTTATACTTTACAGCATACCACCGGCCTGAACGCAACCACTTACCCGGACACTCCCGAGTTTCGGCCGTCGTCCAGGTTCGGCCGGGGTAGTTCAACGGCTTTCCCATCCTTGTTTTTTTCACCTTTCCTACTCCTCTTTTTTATGCGAACAGCTTTACCTTTTACCTCGCGGTCGGCAGTCAGCCGCCGCACCGCCCGCCCGGGGTTCCGGCTGCTGGCTTTGCTGCTGCTTATGCCGGCGCTGAGCTGGGCTCAGGTACAGACGCCTAACCCGGTTACGCCCATCAGCCTGGGCACGGCCACCTACACCCAGGACTTTAATACCCTGGCCACGACGGGAACCAGCTCCGCGGTACCGGCGGGTTTTGGCTTCGTGGAAACCAACGTCGGTACCGGTACTGGCGCTAACACCACCTACACCGCCGTTACCATCACCCCGACCAGCAGCCCGAATACGGGTGAAACCTACAGCTTCGGCTTCGGCGCCTCCGCGCCAACGGACCGGGCCTTTGGCAGCGTCCGCAGCGGCTCTCTATCGGCCCAGTACGGCTTTGCCTTTACCAATACCACCGGCGCCGTTATTTCCAGCCTGACCGTCGGCTACACGGGCGAAATCTACCGCCTGTCGGCCTCTACTACCGCCCGCGCCGACCGGTTGGACTTTCAGTACAGCACGGATGCCACTTCCTTTACCACCGGCACCTTTGTGGACGTGAACGCGCTTGACTTCGTCGGGCCCGTCAACAACAACACCACCAGCACCGGCTACGATGGCAACGACCCTGCTAACCGCACCGCTGTTTCAGGCACCATTACCGGCCTGTCCATTGCCCCCGGCGCCACCTTCTACCTCCGCTTCGCGGATGCCGACGCCGCTGGTGCCGACGATGGACTGGCCATCGACGACTTCTCCCTGACGGCCGGTACGGGCACCGCCTGCAACGCCGCCTTCAGCTATTCGGCCGCTTCGTACTGCCAGACCGGCACCAACCCCACGCCCACGGTGACGGGCACCACCGGCGGCACGTTCAGCTCGACCACGGGCCTGAGCATCAACGCTACCACCGGCGCTGTTGACCTCGCTGCCTCCACGCCCGGCACCTACACCGTGACGTATACCGTGAGCAGCACCTGCAGCAGCACGGCCACCATTACGATTTCCACCGCCCAGTCGGCGGCCTTCAGCTATGACCCGGCCTCGTACTGCACCACCAACACCAGCAGCGTAGCCCCCACCCTGGCCACCGGCAGCACGGCCGGTACGTTCAGCTCCACCGCCGGGCTGACGCTGAACGCGACTACCGGTGCCATTACGCCCAGCAGCAGCACGCCCGGCACCTACACCGTAACCAACACGGTAGCCGCCTCGGGCAGCTGCGCCGCCACTTCCGCCACGGCCACCGTGACCATCACGGCTCCGCCTACGGCCAACATTGGCTATTCGGCACCCAGCTACTGCACCACGACGACGGGCACAGTAGCCCTGGGCATCGGCACAGGCAGCACCCTGGGTACGCTGTCAGTCAACCCGGCAACGGGCCTGACGATCAGCTCCACCGGCACTATCACGCCATCGACCTCGACGCCGGGCACCTATTTCATCACCAATACGGTAGCGGCCTCGGGCGGCTGCGCGGCGGTGACGGGCGGCACGACCGTTACCATCAGCGCCCCCGGCTCGGCAGGCTTTTCCTACCCCGCGGCCAGCTACTGCGGCTCACAGAGCGGAACCATTAATGCTACGCTGGCTCCCGGCGCCACGGCCGGCACGTTCAGCTCCGCCGCAGGCCTGAGCCTGAGCCCCACTACCGGTGCCATTACGCCTACCACCAGCTCACCCGGCACCTACACCGTAACCAACACGATTCCGGCCTCGGGTGCCTGCGCTGCCGTAACGGCCACCACAACGGTTACGATAAACCCGGCCACCATCGCGGCTTTCTCTTATTCGGGCTCGACCTTCTGCCTGGGCGGTACGAATCCCACCGCAACGGTAACCGGCACGATGGGAGGCACCTTCAGCTCCACCACCGGGCTGAGCGTCAATGCTACCACCGGCACGATTGATCTGATGGCCTCCACGGCCGGCACCTACGTGGTAACCTACAGCGTGGCCGGTCCCTGCCCGTCGTCGGCCACGCAGACGGTGACCTTAACCAACGCCCCCAGCGCCGCGTTCAGCTACCCCACGACCGGCAGCACCTGCGCCAGCTCTTCGGCTACCCTTACGCCTACCTTCCCGGCTGGCAGCTCGGCCGGTACGTTCAGCTCTACCGCAGGCCTGGAGATTAACCCGACCACGGGCGTTATTTCGCTGGCTACGTCCACGGCCGGTACCTACACCGTGACCAACACCATCACCGCGTCGGGTGGCTGCCCGGCTGCTACGGCAACCACGCAGGTGGTTATCAACGCCGTTCCGTCGGCCTCACTGACGGCTGGTAGTGCTACCACTTTCTGCCAGGGTGGCTCGGTGGTGCTCACGGCTTCGGCCGGTACGGGCAACACGTACCAGTTTCTGCTCAACGGCACCGCCATTCCCGGCGCCACCTCGGCTACCTACACGGCTTCGACTGCCGGTAACTACGCTGTAGTGGTAACCAATGCGTCCGGCTGCTCGGCTACCTCGCCGGCTACTACCGTCACGGTAAACCCGACTACCACGGCTACGTTCTCGTATCCGACCGCAGCGTTCTGCCTGGGTGGTACGAACCCCACCGCAACGGTAACCGGCACGGCCGGTGGCACCTTCTCCTCGACCACCGGGCTGAGTGTTAACTCCACGACCGGCGCCATCAACCTGGCGACTTCAACAGCCGGCACCTACGTGGTCACGTACACCGTGGCAGGCCCCTGCCCGTCGTCTGCGACGCAGACGGTGACGGTGAACCCGGCAACGACGGCCACGTTCAGCTACCCGGCCGCTACGTTCTGCGTGAGCGGCACGAACCCCACCGCGACGGTGACGGGTACGGCCGGCGGCACGTTCAGCTCAACGGCTGGTCTGAGTGTTAACGGCACTACGGGCGCCATCAACCTGGCTGCTTCGACGCCCGGCACCTACACCGTGACCTACAGCGTAGCAGGCACCTGCCCGTCTTCAGCCACGCAAACGGTGACCATCACGGCCGCTCCCCTGGCCAGCTTCAGCTACGGCACGACCAGCTCTTACTGTGTGACCGGGACAACCAACCCCACCGTGGTGCTGGGTACCGGCGCCACGGCCGGCACATTCTCTTCCACGGCTGGTCTGACGCTTAACGCCACGACCGGCGCCATCACCCTGTCCTCGTCGACACCGGGCACCTACACCGTCACCAACACGGTGGCCGCGGCCGGCGGCTGCGCAGCTACGACCGCTACCTCAACGGTGACCATCACGGCGGCTCCGCTGGCCTCGTTCAGCTACCCGGCCACGGGCACCTGCGCAGGTTCGACGGGCACGGTTGCCCCGACGCTGGCAGCCGGCGCTACGGCCGGTACGTTCAGCTCGACGGCAGGCCTGACGCTTAACGCCACAACCGGCGTTATCTCGCTGGCTACGTCGACGGCCGGTACCTACACCGTGACCAACACGGTAGCCGCCGCTGGTGGCTGCGCGGCTACGACGGCGACCTCGACGGTGACCATCAACGCCACGCCGGCTCGTCCGACGGTCTCGGTGGTGTACAACGGCACGACTACCACGCTCACGTCGAGTGCGGCCACGGGCAACCAGTGGTACCTGAACGGCACCCTCATTGCCGGTGCTACCGGCCAGAGCTACGTGGTGAACACGCCGGCTCAGTTCGGCGCCTATACCGTGGTGACCACCTCGGCCCAGGGCTGCGCTTCCCAAGCCTCGCTGCCGCTGACGGTGACCTCCAGCGTCAGGCCGCTGGCCGGCGCGTCGCTGAGCGTGTTCCCCAACCCCACCCGCGACGGCAACCTGACGGTGGAGCTCACCGGCTACCAGAAGACGGTAGAACTGTCGGTGTTCAACGCTCTCGGACAGGTAGTGCACACGGCTACGGTGCCGGCTTCGGCCAGCCAGACCACACATGCCGTGGATCTGAGCAAGCTGCCTGCTGGTATCTACATCCTGCGCGCCCGGACCGACGGGGGCCTTGATACGCGCCGCATCGTGAAGGAATAGCCTTTCCCGCACCTGCTTGAAAAGCCCCGCTGACTTAGTCAGCGGGGCTTTTTTATGACTGCGCTTTAGATGAACAGCGGCGCTGAACGTGAAGACCGGAAAAGCCTGCGTTGGCTTAGCTTTGCCGTATGTCCATATTCTCGACTTACTTCCGGCTGGGCTTCTTCCACATCTTCAACCTGCAGGCTTACGACCACCTCGTGTTCCTGCTGGCGTTGTGCGCCCCCTACGTGCTGGCCGACTGGCGGCGGGTGCTGGCCCTGGTCACGAGCTTTACGGTGGGCCACTCCCTTACGCTGGGTTTGGCGACGCTGGGCTTTGTGCAGTATAACTCCCGGCTGGTGGAGACGCTGATTCCGGTGACGATTCTGCTTACCTGTGGCCTTAACCTAAGGCGGGCCGGCCAGACCATCAAGCCCCGGGAGCCGGTGCTGCTGACGTCTGCCAATCTGCTGGCCGCAGCCTTTGGGCTGATTCACGGACTGGGCTTTTCGAGCTACCTGCGCGAGCTGCTGGGCCGCAGCAGCCGGCCGGTGCTGGAGCTGCTGGCGTTTAATCTGGGCGTGGAGGCCGGGCAGCTGCTCATCGTTTTGCTGATTCTGATTCTTGGACTTATCACCCTGCGCATCCTACGCCGCACCCGCCGCGACTGGATTCTGGTTGTGAGCGGGCTGGCGGCCGGCGTAGCGCTGGTGCTGCTTTTAGCGTGAGTTGTCCGCCGCCAACCACTAACTTTAGCTGCAAGAATATGGTGGTTCTTACCCGGTGTGCGTAAGGCAGGCCGCTAACCTCAACACCTACCTGTAAGCCTGCTTTGGACGCTTGCCGCCAGAAGCCTGCGGCCGGCAGCTCAAAAAAAGAAACTGGTTGCCCACATGCAGCGTTGGGGCTGCGTTGGGGTCTTTGCCCGCCGCTGCGCAAACATTCTGGTGCCAGCGGCCTTTTTGCTTTCTCTTCCTCTTCTGATTTATGCTTGCAAAATTTCTACTTGGTGCTGCGCTCTGCGTCGGAATAGCCGGCCCGCTGGCGGCGCAGACCACCAATTCCGGCACCGACAAGTTCGCTCAGCTGGAAACCCTGCTGCCCACGCCCAACTCCTACCGCACCGCCTCGGGCGCCCCGGGCCGGGACTACTGGCAGCAGCGCGCCGACTACGACATCCGCGTGAAGCTTGATGACGAGAAGCAGTCCATCAGCGGCTCGGAGGACATCACCTACACCAATCTCTCTCCGGACGTGCTGCCCTACCTCTGGGTGCAGCTCGACCAGAACATCCTGGACAAGAACTCCATCACCACCTCCACCCAGGTAGGTCAGATTCAGAACAAGATGAGCTTTCCGGCCCTCGAGCACCTCGTGCGCGAAGACTTCGACGGCGGCTTCAAGATTGAGTCGGTGAAGATGAAGGGTGGCAAGGCCCTGCCCTACGTTATCAACCACACCATGATGCGGGTAGACCTGCCCCAGCCCCTGGCGCCCCGGGCTTCGGTCACATTCAGCATCAGCTGGCACTACAACATCAACGACCAGCTCAAGATAAACCAGCGCAGCGGCTACGAGTTCTTCCCGGACGACAAGAACTACCTCTACGAGATTGCGCAATTCTATCCCCGCATGGCGGTGTACTCCGACAACCAGGGCTGGCAGCACAAGCAGTTTCTGGGCAACGGCGAGTTTACCCTGCCCTTCGGCGACTACCGCGTGAGCATCACCGCTCCGGCCGACCACGTGGTGGGCGCCACCGGCGTGCTGCAAAACCCCGACAAGGTGCTTTCGGCCACCCAGCGCAAGCGTCTCGCCCAGGCCGTAGGTGCCAGCCGGCCCGTGCTTATCGTGAGTCAGGAGGAGGCCGTGAAGGCTGAGCAGGGACGGGCCAAAGGCACCAAAACCTGGACCTACGCTGCCAAAAACGTCCGCGACTTCGCCTGGGCCTCGTCGCGCAAGTTTATCTGGGACGCCATGCAGATCAAGCAGGCCGGCAAGCCGGTGCTGTGCATGAGCTACTACCCCAAGGAAGGCAACCCGCTGTGGGGCAAGTACTCGACGGAAGTCGTAGCCCATACCATCAAGGTGTACTCCAAGTACACCATCGACTACGAGTACCCGGTGGCTATTTCGGTGCACGGCCCGGTGGGCGGCATGGAGTACCCGATGATCTGCTTTAACGGCGGCCGTCCCGACAAGGACGGCACCTACACCGCCGATAAAAAGTACGGGATGATTTCGGTGATTATCCACGAGGTTGGCCATAACTTCTTTCCCATGATCATCAACTCCGACGAGCGGCAGTGGTCGTGGATGGACGAGGGCCTGAACACCTTCGTGCAGTTCCTGACCGAGCAGGAGTGGGAGCGCGGCTACCCGTCGCGCCGGGGTGAGCCCAAGAACATCGTGGACTACATGCGCACCGACAAAAGCCTGCAGACCCCGATCATGACCAACTCGGAGTCGGTGCTGCAGTTCGGGCCCAACGCTTACGCCAAGCCCGCCACCGGCCTGAACATGCTGCGCGAGACCATCATGGGCCGGCAGCTGTTCGACTTCGCCTTTAAAACTTACGCCAAGCGCTGGGCCTACAAGCACCCCACGCCCGCCGACTTCTTCCGCACGATGGAGGATGCCTCGGGCACCGACCTCGACTGGTTCTGGCGGGGCTGGTTCTACACCACCGACCGCTCCGACCTCGCCATCGAAAGCGTGAACTGGTACACGGTGGACTCGAAGAATCCCGAAATCGAAAACGCCCGCAAGCGGGAGCTGATCAACGCCGAGCCCAAGACCCTGTCGCAGCAGCGCAACCTGCAGGACATCTCCAAAACCCTGGTCGACGTGAAGCCCGAGCTCAAGGACTTCTACAACTCCTACGACCCCACGGCCACGACCGACGCCCAGCGCCAGGCCTACCAGAAGTACCGGGCTGGCCTCACGCCCAGCCAGCAGCAGCGCCTCGACGCCGGCCTGCACTTCTACGAGGTGGAGCTGCGCAACGTAGGCGGACTGGTGATGCCCGTGGTGGTGCAGATGACCTACGAAGACGGCAAACAGGAAATCATAACCATCCCGGCCGAAATCTGGCGCAAAAACAATGAGCGCGTCACCAAGGTGTTTATCACGCCCAAGCCGGTGGTGAGCTTCGTGCTGGACCCCCGTCTGGAAACGGCCGACACCGACCTGTCGAACAACGCCTTCCCCCGCCGCCTGGCCCCGTCGCGCTTCGAGCTGTTTCAGCAGCAGCAGCAAACCCCGCCCAACCCCATGCAGCAACAGCAGGGCACGTCGCAGCAGCGTCCGCCCGCCGGTGGCGGTGGCACGAACGGCAGCTCCGGCACGAACTAGATTTACGTCGGACTTGCGTTACTTTAACAGCCGGACCCGTTGGTCCGGCTGTTTTTATTTTCTATCCATCCTCTTTGCCTGCTATGAAGTCTTTAATACGCTGCCTGCTTACGCTGCCGCTGCTTTTTTATGCTGGCGCCGGTTTCGCTCAGGACTACCTGAACGTGCGTACCCTGAAAATCACGGAGGTGTCCAAAGACTCCGCCTACGGCTATGAGCCCGGCAGCCCGATTAGGATTGGTCGCGACAAGCGGGTCTTAGGGTTTTACCTGAACGCGCTCAAAGCGCCCCGCAACATTAAGTTTCACGTTGATAAGGTCAGCTACCTGCGGGCGGGGAACGACACCCTGACCAGGGTTGACCTGACGTTCGAAGGCCAGCAGGGAATCGTGACGCTGTTTTTCTCGCCTCGCCGATTTGAGCAGCCGAAAGCTCCGGTTCTCTTTACGTTCAAGACCCAGGCCGACCTGCCCACGGTGGTCCGATTTCCGGCTGACAAAATCATAAAGGTTGCCTCCTGCGCCCCAGCAGTCGGGTATGCGCCGGCCCCTACCGGCTCGTTGGCCCCACCCGACATGCTGGCCAAGCGCCTGGGCACGCTCCCGCCCCAGCCCGATACCTACCCGGTGTTTACGGGTGGCCCCGCCGCCCTGCAGCAGTATTTTACTGCCCACCCCCTGACGAGCGACCTGGCCAAGCAGGCCGTATTCAAGACGTCGATCCTGTTCCTGGTTAACTGTGATGGCAAAGCCGGCGGCTACCGCCTCCTGGCTGATGTGGAAGGAAGGGGTGATTTTGAAACGCTGGTAAACCAGGTGCTGGCTCCCGTCAACGACATGCCCCAGCAGTGGAAGCCGGCTACCAAGAACGGCAAGCCCGTGGACTGCTACCAGATCATGAGCTTTACCGTCACCCGCGGGCAGCTCACCAACGTTGCGTATCAGTAGGTTTTGACCATCTTACTACCCCGGAAGCACCCCGGCCGCCGGTCGGGCCCTGCTTCGGCAATAGCCGTCAGGCATCCAGCAGAAGGCTAAGCTGCCTCCTGGGCGCCCGAAAACCGGGGTCATAAAGCCTATCTGCCTTACCCATTTTGGCCCAACCCTGGGTTTTAGCGTCATGAAAGCTGCCTTCCTTGCTGCTGCCCTACTTTTCTTTTTGCCAAAGTCGGGCTTTGGCCAGGGTGCGGCAACGGGTGGTGACTACACGCCCGAGCAGCGCCAGCAGATCAGGCGGGCGTGTCCGCACGGGACCCGGGACCTTCAGCAAGCCAGCTTTTATGAGGATGGCACTGTGGCTGTCCTCACTTACTACCAGCAAAAAAACAAAGTGAGCCGCCCCTACAAATACCGGCAGTACACGTTTTATGCCGATGGTGCCCCCTGCTCCCGGATCCGAATCAGCTCGTCTGGCACACAAAAAGCCAGAACCTGGAACCAGTCGGGACAGCTGACAGAGAAGCGTAAAGCCACCATGGCAGCGCAGGGAACAGTTATCGAAACCGCCCGGCGATTCGCTTATCAGGATGGGCGGCTGGCCAGCATCCGGATTACGAAAGAGCGGCAGGCCTGCTACGTGATTGATGTGCTGGAAAGCAAGACCATTGAACTCACCAGCCGGGGCCGGGTCGTGACCACCCACAAAAGCCGTGAAAACCAGCTCAGCAGCACTTCAGCTGAAGCCCAGAATTAATGATTTTCTTTTCCTCTTAGCGTAATACCCATGGGAATTCTCGACGGCCTGCTCGGCAACGCTTCTGAAAACGATACCCAGCAAACCCAGCAGGAGCTGAGCCGCATCCTGGGCCCTGATGAGCGGGTAGAAAAAGCCTACGCCATCATCCGGGACCAGATCATATTTACCAACAAGCGCCTGCTGCTGGTCGACAAGCAGGGAATTACGGGCAAGAAGCGGGAAATCCTGAGCGTGCCCTACCGCAGCGTGGAGCGGTTCTCGATGGAAACCACCGGCCACTTCGACCTCGAGTCGGAGCTCAGGATCTGGGTGCGGGGGCAGGCCGAACCCATCAGCAAAGCCTTCCGCGACGACCAAAGCATCTACGACATCTACCGGGCCCTGGGCCAGTACGCGGTGTAGCAATGCCCGCCGCTTGGGTCGCTAAAGCTGCAGTTTTCTATATTCTGCTTGCAACGTTTTTTCGGGTGGTTGGCTCCTTTCTTTACACCATTATTACCATCCCGCCTTATGTTTAAACAGCTTCTCCTCATTCCGGCCCTGGCCATCTTGATGCTGACCGGGTGCAACCACCGCAAATGCTCCGACCCGGAGCCCCGTGCTTCCTGCGTAATGGGTACCGTAGTGGGCAAAACCTGCTACGACGGCGTGCTGATTCAGGTCAGCGGCTCCCGCCAGATCGGCAGCGCCTGGAACGGGAACACCAACGTAATTTCTACCGGCGGCGACCTGCCCGGCTTCGACACCCAGGGCCAGACGGTGTACTTCAACTACCGTCCCATGGGCGACGCGGAATGGATGCCCCGCCCCTGCCCCGCTATCGGCGTACCCTCCAACACGCCCCGCATGGTGCTGAGCAACGTGTCTTCTACTGCGTGCGCCGCCGTTATCAACTAGCCCCGATTTTCTGATCTGACCTCAAAAAGTCGGTCTGCGGTAGCGGACCGGCTTTTTTTATTACTCCGCTTTCCGCCAACGGGCCCTTATTGGTCGAACGTCAGAAAGTAGGTCCGGGCGGTTTTCTCGTCCCGCCACAGGTAGCTCGACACCCGACCTTCCCGCTTGCTGTAAGGCTTTGCCCGGGCAATTGCTACCTGGTCCCACCACGCCTGCTCAACCAGTAACTGCCCGCTGAACGCCAGGCCCGTAGTATCCGGCTGCAGTCCGAGCCGCTGGATAATGGCCCGGGTAGTAGCGGGTCCCGACTCAAACGCCAAGGCATAGGTGGCATCAGCGCCCAGCTCGTCGGCATAGCAGTAAAGCCGGCGCACGCCGGCGGGCGGGTTCATGTCCAGGAACTCAGCGAAACGCCGCCGGTTGCTTTCGGTATCGGGAGTGCGGGCGTCGAACCGGGGAAGCAGCTGATCCTGCTTGTCAGCGGCCTGCTGGCGAATTTTCTGACTGAGCTCCTGCCGGCTTTCCCGAACCTGGTCACAGGAAACCCAGCCCAGGCCGAGCAACACCAGCGCAACCGGAAAGCTGATTTGGCATCTTGAAGGAACGCTCATAACAGGCAGCCAGACTGAAAAGCAAAAAGCCCCGCTACTATACCCGCGGGGCTCTTTCATAAACTGGAATCGTGGTGCTACCCTCTCACCTCCGTGGCCGGCGTCTGAATAGCCGGGGGCGTGGGGTTGTACTCGGGCGTAGCGGTCATGTGCTCGGCCTTTTTCTTGCCTTGGTCGTCTTTCACATCGCGGCGGCTGAAGGGGCGGATAATCAGGCGCAACGCCTGGTCGGAGCTGAAGTAGCTGAAGGCCCAGTCGACCAGCGCCACCACTTTGTTGCGGAAGCCCACGAGCGTCATCAGGTGCACGAACAGCCAGGTCAGCCAGCCGAAGATGCCGTTGAAGTGCACGTCCTTGGGCAAATCCACCACAGCCTTGTTGCGGCTCACGATGGCCATCACGCCCTTGTTGGTGTACACAAACGGCAACGGCTGCTCGCCCCGGCGCAGGCGCTCGAAGTTTTTGGCCAGATGCTCGGCCTGCTGCTGGGCTACGGGCGCCAGCATGGGCAGACCCCGGGGCATCTCCTCGGTTACCATGTTGGCCACGTCGCCGATGGCGAAGATGTTGTCGTAGCCCTGCACCTGGTTCCAGAGGTTTACCGTGATGCGCTTGTTGCGGGCCACCACCTCGTCGGGCAGGCCGGGTACGGCAGCCCCGTTCACGCCGGCGGCCCACACCAGGTTTTCGGTCGGGATAAACTCGGTTTCGGAGTAGTAGGCCCGGCAGTTCTCAAACTTCTTGATCGACGTGTTCAGGCGCACGTTCACGCCCAGCTCGTTCAGGTAGCGCAGCGCATCGGCCTGCGACTTTTTCGACATCGGCCCCAGCAGCTCGGCTCCGGCTTCGACCAGGAAAATCTGCATGCGCTCCAGGTCGAGCTCGGGGTAGTCCTTGGGCAGCACGTGCCGGCGCATCTCGGCCAGGGAACCGCTGATTTCCACGCCCGTAGGTCCGCCGCCCACCACCACAATGTTCATCAAAGCCTGCTTTTCCTCGGGGTTCTCGGTGAGCAGGGCTTTCTCGAAGTTCTGAAAGATAAAGCTGCGCAGGTTCAGGGCATTTGGGATGCTCTTGATCTGCATGGCGTTCTTCTCGATGCTCTCGATGCCGAAGAAATTGGTGAGCGAGCCGGTTGCCAGGACCAGGTGGTCATAGCGGATGTCGCCCACGCTGGTCTGCACCATGTTATTGGCCGGGTCGACGCGCTGCACGTCGGCCATGCGGTAGAAGAAGTTCTTCTGGCCCGCAAAGATCTTGCGGATCGGGTAGGCGATGCTGTCGGCTTCCAGGGCGCCGGTGGCTACCTGGTACAGCAGGGGCTGGAAGTTGTGGTAGTTGTTGCGGTCGATGACGACGACCTGCACGGGCTGGTGGCGCAGCTCTTTGGCGAGCCTGAGGCCGGCAAAGCCGCACCCGATGATGACAACCCGGGGATTGGAGCTAGCGGGGAGATTGGTATCCATAGCGCGGAGGAAAGGAGAAGGGCAAACACCCGCTTTACCCCAAAAGGGCGCTTGTGGTTGCCTGAGCGCTACTGTCGCGCTTGCCGGCGCTAGTTAGTAATCTACGCCCTCTTTCTTCTTAAACTCCCCGTCTTTCACCTGCTGAATCAGCTTAAGCCAGCTGAAAGGGTTCAACAGCGGGTTGTTGGTATAGGGCGTGGGCGCCATGCCCATGCGGCGGTTCTGGTCGGCCTGCTGCATCTCCATCGTCTGCCGGTAGTTACCCATGCTGGTAACGGGGGCGTTGTGGAAGATGCGCCGCATGATCTGCTCGTTCAGGTTCTCGGCCGTGCGGGTGCCCCGCTCGGTGGGCAGCCGCAACGCGAGGAAAGCTTCCTTGAAAGCTTTTTCGGTGGCATAGGGAAAGACCCGCACTTCGGGCAGCACCGTAGCGTCTTCCTTGAGCTGGACAATGACGGAGTAACTCTGCCGCGGGTAGTTTTCGGGAATTATCACCGTCTGGTTACGGTAGCCCAGGGAGCGAATCACGATGCTGTCGCCGGTAAGGACCGGCAGAGAAAAGTAGCCGTAGGCGTTGGTGGCGGTGCCGCGCCCGGCCTTGGGTACGAACACGGTGGCCCCGGGTACGCCCAGCAGACTGTCGCCGGTAGCGATGATGCCCGTAAACTGGACGACGCGCCGCTGCCCCTGGGCCCGGGCGCCGGAAGGAGCCAGCAGCACCCCAGCCAGCACCAGAGCCAGCATAGCGAACAAGGAGCGAAAACAGACTCTTCCAGACATACAGGACATTACAGAATACAATAATACGGCAGTTTCGGGGGCTGAAGGCGGCAGCAGTGTAAATTTGTTCTGCCCGCGGGCGGCCCCTCGCCTGCCGGCTAAACAAAAGATGCGCCTAAAACACTTCAACGTTGCATTCGGTCAGCAACTCTTCAAAGCTTTCGGCGACGAGTCGCGGGTGCGCATCCTGCATCTGCTCCTGCGGAATCAGGAAATGTGCATCTCCGACCTGGAACAGGTGCTGGACTTCACCCAGACCAAGACCTCGCGCCAGTTGTTGTACCTGAAGAATGCCGGACTGGTAAACTTCCGACGGCTCGACAACTGGATCTTCTACTTTCTAAAGGACGAAGGCATCGACTTGGTTCAGCAGCTGCTGGGCTACATGGAAAAAGACCCCCAGCTCGTGCGCGACCAGCAGGTGTACCAGACGCTGTGGTCGAACCGGGAGCTGGCTGCGTACAAGCTGCAGAACCGCCGCTGGACCGGCAACCTCGACACCCGCGCCGCCAGCTGATTCTGCCATTAACCTGCTAACCTTTTCCCGCCGTGGTTGACCGTCACCTGTTCGTTTGCACCAATCAGAAATCCGAAGTCGGCCGGGAAGTGGCCAAAGCCCTGAAAATTGAAATCAAGAAGCAGGGCCTGAAAAGCGTGACGGTCAAGGGTGAGAAGCGGCGCAACCGGGTGCAGACCTGCAACTGCCTCGACGTGTGCAAAAACTGCAAGAAAGGCCCCGGCGCCGCCCTGGTCGTGTACCCCGAAGGCATTTTCTACGGCAACGTGAAGCCCAAAGACGCCGCCGACATCGTGCACGAACACTTGGGCGAAGGCCGGGTTGTAAAGAAGCTGGTGATTGAGGGATAATTAATTAAGAATTAACAATGAGTAATTAATAATTGCAGGCAACCAGCTGTCGGATGCCCCGCTCATTTCCCAGGACGCATGAATTCGTGCCGCGCCATGACCTCCTGTCTCCCAGCTCCTAACTTCCAGCTCCCTTGAAATACCGCCACCTGTTTTTTGACCTCGACCACACGCTCTGGGATTTCGAGAAGAATGCCGACGAGACGCTCCGTACGCTGTTTGAGCAGCACGACCTCGGCCGGTTCGGCATCAGCGTCGAGGATTTTATCCGGGTGTACAGCGACATCAACCACGCGCTGTGGCGGCTGTATCAGAACAACAAAATCACCCAGCAGCAGCTGCGCGAGGTGCGCTTCGTGCGCACCCTGGCCAGGCTGGGCGTAGCCGAAGCCGACGTACCGGCTGACATTTCCCGGCAGTTTACCGACATCCTGCCCCGGAAGGCGGCTGTGTTTCCCTTTACCTACGACGTGCTCGACTACCTGCAGGCCAAGTACACGCTGCACCTGATTACCAACGGGTTCAAGGACATCCAGCACATCAAGCTCACTTCCTCCCGCCTCACGCACTACTTCCAGGAAATTATTACCTCGGAGTGCGCCGGCGGCTTCCTCAAGCCCGACCGCCGCATCTTCGACTACGCCCTGCAGCTGACCGGCGCCCGGGCCGGGGAAAGCCTGATGATTGGCGACAACCTGGAGTGCGACGTGCTGGGTGCCTATAACGCCGGCCTCGATCAGGTGTATTTCAACCCCGGCAAGCGGCGGCACTTCGCCCAGACCACCTACGAAATCAGCTGCCTGAGCGAGCTAAAGGATATCCTGTAAGCTGGATTTTCCGATATTATGCCGTTGCACCATTCCGCGCCCGGCCATGAAGCAAACCCTCCTGTTTATCCTGACCACGGGCAGCATCGGGGCCATGCTGCTGGTACTGGGCTGGCTGGTGCTCCGCAGCGACTACCGCACCGCCCACGGCCCGGTGGTGCCGGCCCGGGTTACCGGCAAGTACTCCCAGAGCGGGGGGCGCAGCGGGCCCGACTACTTTTTGCTTTTGCAGTTTTCGCCCCGCAGGGGGCAGCCGGCCGAAGCCCGGCTGAGTGTAAGCAAGGAGCGGTATGCCGCCGCCCGGCCGGGCGAAACGGTTTCCATCAGCTATGACCCCACCGAGCCGCTGTCGGTGCGCCGGGCGGGGGCGCCCTGGTTTAACCCCTGGTACCTGATTCCGCTCGGCGGGGGCGTGGTAGGCGTTGGGCTGGCGCTGCTTGGTTTGCTGAGCCTGGCGCGTAACCGGACCCCGCGGGCCGCGTAGGTGGGGCCGGCAACCGGGGACCGAACTACCTTTGCCGCTTTCGTACTCTTCGCGGACAGAATCCGGCCGCGCCGGGCTCTGCGTTTCTCCTTTCCCATGATTCAGATTATAGGCCTCTCCGGCAAGCGCGGCAGCGGCAAAGACACGGTGGCCCGCCTGATCCGGCAGCTTCAGCCGGAGCGCAACTGGCAGGTTCTCTCCTTTGGCGACGCCATCAAGGCCGTGTGCGCTACTCTGGCCGGCGAAGACATTGCGCCCTACTACACCCAGCCCGGCAAAACCGAGCTGCTGCCGGCCTTCGGCCGCACCCGGGGCGAAATGCTGCAGCAGGTGGGCGCCGCGCTGCGGGCGTGGAACTACGAAATCTGGGTGCAGGCCTTTTTCGCTCGCCTGCCGGCCGATTCGTTTGTGATTGTGCCCGACGTGCGGTTTCCCAACGAGGCCCAGCCTATCCTCGACCGGGGCGGGGTGATGCTGCGCGTGGAAGGCGACCCGCTCAAGCAGCAGGGCGACGGCACCCGCGACGACAACCACCCCAGCGAAACGGTCATGGACACCTATGAGCAGTTTGCCGCCTTGCTGCACAATACCGGCACCTATGCTGAGCTTGAAGCGCAGGTGCGCGAGCTGCTGGCGCGGCTGTAGTCATCTGCCCCCTTGCTTATGACCCGAAGATGGCTGCTGATTCCGCTGGGGCTGCTTATCGGCTTGCTGGCGTACGAGCTTCTTAAGCCGGAAAGGCCGATGATTTTGTCGGCGTACGCCGATAATTTCGCCGGGCAATGGGGACTGAGTCTGTATAAAGACGGAGATTTTCAGTTGTTTTTGCCGGCTGCATCGGGTACTGGCCGCTTTCAGGTGCTCGGCGACACGGTTATTCTGCATTATGCCGCAGCCCGGCCAAGCATGCCCGCGGCCTACCTCATTAATCGAAAAGGAAAGAAAATAGACGAGTTGCAACAGGTGGCGGGCAAATGGGTCTTGGCTCCCCTTAACAACTGGGCCGTTCTGCAATTCGACCCGCCACTACGCCCATTAGCCGGGGCCTCTCTACCTTTGCCCTTCCCACTCCCACCACGAAAAACCACTTCCTAAAAACAGACTCATGGCTAACGGATTTTTCAACGTCCCCACCCCCATCAACGAACCCGTCAAAGGCTACGCGCCCGACTCCAAGGAGCGGATCGAGCTGCGCAAGATGCTCAAGGAGCTCAAGCAGCAGCAGCGCGATATCCCGATGCACATCGGCGGGCAGGAAGTACGGACCGGCAACACCAAAAACATCACCCCGCCCCACGACCACCAGCACGTGCTGGGCTTTTTCCACGAGGGCGACAAAACCCACGTCCAGCAGGCCATCGACGCGGCGCTGGCGGCCCGCGAGAACTGGGCCAACATGCCCTGGGAACACCGCGCCTCCATCTTTCTGAAAGCGGCCGAGCTGCTGGCCGGCCCCTACCGCGCCCGCGTCAACGCCGCCACCATGCTGGGCCAGAGCAAGAACTGTTTCCAGGCCGAAATCGACGCGGCCTGCGAGCTGATCGACTTCTTCCGGTTCAACGTGTTCTTCATGCAGGAAATCTACAAGCAGCAGCCGGAAAGCCAGCCGGGCATGTGGAACCGCCTGGAGCACCGTCCGCTCGAAGGCTTCGTGTTTGCCCTCACGCCCTTCAACTTCACGTCCATTGCCGCCAACCTGCCCGCCTCGGCGGCCATGATGGGCAACGTGGTGGTGTGGAAGCCCGCCAACACCCAGATCTACTCGGCCCAGGTGCTGATGGAGCTGTTCAAGGAAGCCGGCGTGCCCGACGGCGTCATCAACCTGGTGTATGTCGACGGCCCCACTGCCGGCGACGTTATCTTCTCCCACCGCGACTTTGCCGGCATTCACTTCACCGGCTCCACCGGCGTGTTCCAGAACATCTGGAAGACCATCGGCCAGAACATCCACCTCTACAAGAGCTACCCGCGCATCGTGGGCGAAACCGGCGGCAAGGACTTCATCGTAGCGCACCCCTCGGCCCACGCCAAGGCCGTGGCCGTCGGCATCAGCCGGGGCGCGTTTGAGTACCAGGGCCAGAAATGCTCAGCGGCTTCGCGGGTGTACCTGCCGAGCAACCTCGCCGACGAAATCCTGGGCTACGTGAAGGAAGACCTGGCCTCGTTTAAGATGGGCGACGTAGAGGACTTCTCGAACTTCATCAACGCCGTCATCACCGAAGCCTCGTTCGACAAGCTCGCCAAGTACATCGACGGCGCCAAGGCCGACCCGAACGCCGAAATTGTGGCCGGCGGTGGCTACGACAAGTCGAAAGGCTACTTCGTGGAGCCTACCGTCATCGTGACCAAGGACCCGAAGTACGTGACCATGTGCGAGGAACTGTTCGGCCCCGTCGTCACGGTGCACGTCTACGATGCCAACCAGTTTGAGCAGACGCTGGAGCTGGTGGATTCGACTTCGCCCTACGCCCTCACCGGCGCCATCTTTGCCCAGGACCGCTACGCCATCGACCTGGCTTCGAAAAAGCTGCTGAACGCGGCCGGCAACTTCTACATCAACGACAAGCCTACCGGCGCCGTGGTCGGTCAGCAGCCCTTCGGCGGCGCCCGCGCTTCCGGCACCAACGACAAGGCCGGCTCGCTGCTGAACCTGCTGCGCTGGGTGTCGCCCCGCGCCATCAAGGAAACCTTCGTACCCGTGACGGACTACCGCTACCCCTTCCTGGGCGTGGAAAACGGCGAAAACCTGAACGTAACCGGTCAGGGCGGCTTCTAAGCTTTTCGAATAGGTTAAAAAAGGCCGTTCCGGGTATCCGGAGCGGCCTTTTTTCTTGCTTACTTATTTCTACCCAGTACCCTATAGCAGGTCAGTACGGAGCCCACGCACTCTACCTGCTGGGAGTGGCTTTTCTCTCAATTATCCGCCATTGCGGACCCTACCGCCCCTAACCTTTGTTCCCAACCCCTGAAGCCCTACCTTTGCCCTCCAACGCCCATTTCGATGGGCCTTTAATCGTTTAATCCTATGCTTCTCGCTGCCACTACTAACTACCAGCCGGTTGACTTCCTGCCCATTGTGGTGCAGTTTGGCCTGGCCATTGCCTTCGTAGCCTTTGCCATGGTGGTGTCTCACCTCGTGGGCCCCAAGCGCCGCAGCACCGTGAAGGACTCTTCCTTTGAGTGCGGAATCGAGTCGGTGGGCAATGCCCGCACCCCGATTTCCATCAAATACTTTCTCACGGCCATCCTGTTTGTGCTGTTCGACGTGGAGGTAATCTTCATGTACCCCTGGGCCGTGAACTTTCGCGCCCTGGGCTGGGACGGCTTTGTACAGATGATTGTGTTCCTGGCTTTGTTGATGGCGGGGTTTGTCTACGTCATCAAGAAAGGCATCCTGAAGTGGACCGGCACCCACGCCTAAGTCCGTTTCCAGCAAACTTTTGCCGGCCGGCCGGTGTTCGGAAATAGGGAAAATCCTCCCTCCAAAACGACAATTCCGATGAGCGATATTCGTGTTCCTGAAATAAAGATGGTCGATGCCCCTGAGGGCGTTGAGGGTGCTGGCTTCTTTGCTACCTCCCTGGAAACCGTCGTGGGAATGGCCCGCGCCAACTCCCTCTGGCCCCTGCCCTTCGCCACTTCCTGCTGCGGCATCGAGTTTATGGCGACCATGGGCTCCCACTACGACATCTCCCGCTTCGGCTCGGAGCGTCCGTCGTTTTCGCCCCGGCAGGCCGACCTGCTGATGGTGATGGGTACCATCGCCAAGAAGATGGCGCCCATCGTGAAGCAGGTGTACGAGCAGATGGCTGAGCCCCGCTGGGTGCTGGCCATGGGTGCCTGCGCCTGCTCGGGCGGTATCTTCGACTCCTACTCCGTGCTGCAGGGCATCGACCGCATCATCCCGGTCGACGTGTACGTGCCCGGCTGCCCGCCCCGCCCCGAGCAGGTGCTCGACGGCCTGATGCGCGTCCAGGACCTGGCCCGTACCGAATCCATCCGTCGCCGCAACGCCCCCGAATACCAGGCGCTGCTGGCATCTTATAATATTAAGTAAGGAGTTAGGAGATAGAAGCGGGGAGTTAGGAGTCGTTCTGACTGCCTTTATTTCGACATTCTAGCTCCTGACTCCTACCTCCTAGCTCCTTCAAACAGAATGGCTGAACACACCGAAGAATCCGCAGCGGCCCAGGAAGGGGCGGCTATCCAGGACCCGGCAACGGCAAAGAACGCCCAGCTGCTGGCCTTGCTACAGCGTCTGTTCGGCGCCGACACGTTCACGGACGTGGAGGAGCCCTACGGCCTGCTGACGGTAACCACTACCCGGGAGCGGATTCACGAAATCATTGCCGGCCTGCAGCAGGATCAGGAGCTGCAGCTCCACTTCCTGACCACCATGTGCGGGATTCACTATCCCGAGCAGGAGGGCAAGGAACTGGGCATGATCTACCACCTGCACAGCCTGGTAAACAACATCCGGCTGCGCATCAAGATTTTCTTCCCGATTGCCGACCCCGTCGTGCCTACGCTAACTGACCTGTACGCCACGGCGAACTGGATGGAGCGTGAGGCCTACGACTTCTTCGGCATCATCTTCACGGGCCACCCCAACCTGATCCGCATCCTGAATGTGGAAGACATGGATTACCACCCCATGCGCCGCGAATACGCGCTGGAAGACGGTACCCGCGAAGACAAAACCGACCTTTTCTTCGGACGATAAATTGGCAGTTGGTATTGGGTAGTTGGTAGTATAACGTACTACCCGGCAGCCCGCTCAAAGAGTTTTTCTGCTCCTACTACCAACTACCTATTACCTACTACCCACCATGGCAGTAAACGACACGCTGGAAGGCACTAGCAAGATCATCCAGGAAGCCCGGGAGCAGCAGCAGAACAGCGGCATGGTCCCGACGCTCAACGACTTTTCGCAGGAGCTGACGACCCTTAACCTGGGCCCGACGCACCCGGCTACGCACGGCATTTTCCAGAATATCCTGCAGATGGACGGGGAGCGGATTATCTCCGGCGTGCCTACCATCGGCTACATCCACCGGGCGTTTGAGAAGATTGCCGAGCGCCGGCCCTTCTACCAGATTACGCCCCTCACCGACCGGATGAACTACTGTTCATCACCCATCAACAACATGGGCTGGCACATGACGGTAGAGAAGCTGCTCGGCGTGACGGTGCCCAAGCGCGCCCAGTACATGCGCGTCATTGCCATGGAGCTGGCCCGCATCACCGACCACCTGATCTGCAACTCGATTCTGGGCGTGGACACCGGGGCCTTTACGGGCTTCCTGTACGTGTTTCAGGAGCGGGAAAAGGTGTACGAGATTTACGAGGAAATCTGCGGCGCCCGCCTCACCACCAACATGGGCCGCGTGGGCGGCATGGAGCGCGACTTCTCCGACGTAGCCATCCAGAAGCTGCGCGACTGGCTCAAGACCTTCCCCGCCGTGATGAAGGAGTTTGAATCCATGTTCAACCGCAACCGCATCTTCATGGACCGCGTCGTGAACGTGGGCCCGATTACGGCGGAAAAAGCCCTGAACTACGGCTTTACGGGCCCCAACCTGCGCGCGGCCGGCGTCGACTACGACGTGCGGGCCATGAACCCTTACTCCAGCTACGAGGACTTCGAGTTTGAAATTCCGGTGGGCACCAAGGGCGACACCTACGACCGGTTTATGGTGCGCAACGAGGAAATCTGGCAGAGCCTGCGCATCATCAACCAGGCGCTGGAAAACCTGCCCGAAGGCCCCTACCACGCCGATGCTCCGCACTACTACCTGCCCCCCAAGCAGGCGGTGTACAAGAACATGGAGGCCCTTATCTACCACTTCAAGATCATCATGGGTGAGATTGAAGCGCCGGTAGGCGAGGTGTACCACTCGGTGGAAGGCGGCAATGGGGAGCTGGGCTTCTACCTGATTTCCGACGGGGGCCGCACGCCCTACCGCCTGCACTTTCGTCGCCCCTGCTTTATCTACTACCAGGCTTACCCCGAAATGGTGGTGGGCAGCAGCCTCTCCGACGCCATCGTGACCTTGTCGTCGATGAACGTAATTGCCGGGGAGCTCGACGCGTAATCCAAAACCTTACAATGCACCTCACCGACCAGCAGTTGGAAACCATCCGGACGTTCTTCCGCACGCAGCCCGTGCTGAAGGCTTATCTGTTTGGTTCCTACGCCCGCGGTGAGGCTGATGAACAAAGCGACGTAGACTTGCTGGTTGAGTTGGATTATGAGCACCTCAACGCGCTGGACTTTTTCCTCTGGCGAGAATACCTGACCGGGCTGCTCGGCAAAAAGGTCGACGTCGTGTCAGGTCTGAAGCCCGACAGCCGCTTTGCCCGAACCATTGAACCTGACTTGCAGCCCATCTATGAAAAAGCCGCTTAGCGACCATTTGCGGCTGGAGCATATGCTGGATGCTGCCAACCAAATCAGTCAAGCTTACCAAACCCTGCCGCATGGAGCGCTGCCTGACGGGGACTATCGATTTTTTGCCTTCGTCAAGCTTACCGAAATTATTGGCGAAGCGGCCAGTAAGCTCACCCTGGAATTTCGCCGGCAGCACCCGGCCGTCGAGTGGCAAAAAATAATCGGCCTCCGACACGTTCTGGTCCACAACTACGACACGATTGACGAAAAGGCCCTGTGGCAGATCATCCGCTAGGACATTCCTACTTTGCGGAACCAGCTGCAGCAACTTTTAAACTCCCTTACTTAATGAGCTTCCCAACTGACTCCCCCCCGAAGCCCCAGTTTTCGGAGGCGGCCAAAGCTGAAATAGACCGTATCTGTAAGCAGTACCCGGCGGAGCGCCGCAAGTCGGCCATGCTGCCGGTGCTGCACATTGCCCAGGCCGAGTTCGGTGGCTGGGTGGCCCCCGAGGTGCAGGATCTGGTGGCCGAGGTGCTGGGCGTGAAGCCGATCGAGGTGTACGAGGTTTCGACCTTCTACACCATGTTCAACCTCAAGCCGGTGGGCAAGCACGTGCTGGAAATCTGCCGCACGGGCCCCTGCCAGCTGCGCGGCTCCGACGAGCTGACCCTGGAGCTGGAGCGCATCACCGGCGCCAAAGTCGGCGGCGGACCTTCGGCCGATGGCCTGTTCACTCTGAAAGAGGTAGAATGCCTGGCCGCCTGCGGCTTTGCTCCCGTGGTGCAGGTGCGCGAGAAATACTACGAGCAGCTCGACACCGAAGCATCGGTAAACGCCATGCTCTCGGAGCTGCGCAACATGGTGCATCGCCCCGCCCTGCCCTGGGAGGAAAAAGGCCTGCCCAACGCCGTAGCCAACAATTAACCGCTTTCAGCTAACCGCTCAGACACTATGGGACGCAAACTGCTGACCGAACATATCAACGTTGAAGGCATCGATACCTTCGAGGTGTACCGCAAGCACGGCGGCTACCGCTCGGTGGAGAAGGCCATCAAGACCATGACCCCCGACGAGGTGGTGGAAGAGGTGAAAAAGTCGGGCCTGCGGGGCCGCGGCGGCGCCGGCTTCCCCACGGGCATGAAGTGGAGCTTTCTGGCCAAGCCCGAAGGCGTGCCGCGCTACCTTGTCTGCAACGCCGACGAATCCGAGCCGGGCACCTTCAAGGACCGGCAGCTGATGTCGAAGCTGCCCCACCTGCTGGTGGAAGGCATGATTACGAGCTCTTACGCGCTGGGCGCCAACACCTCGTACATCTACATCCGCGGTGAGCTTTTGTACGTGCTGCGCATCCTGGAAAAGGCTATTGCCGAAGCGTATGCCAATGGCTTCCTGGGCAAGAACATTCTTGGCTCCGGCTACGACCTCGACCTGTACGTGCACCCCGGTGGGGGCGCCTACATCTGCGGCGAGGAAACGGCCCTGCTGGAGTCGCTCGAAGGCAAGCGCGGCAACCCGCGCAACAAGCCCCCATTCCCCGCCGTGCAGGGCCTCTACGCCCGCCCCACGGTGGTGAACAACGTGGAGTCCATTGCCGCGGTGGTACCCATCGTGAACGACGGCGGCGACGAGTACGCCAAAATCGGGGTGGGCAAGAGCACCGGCACTAAGCTGATTTCGGCCTGCGGCCACCTCAACAAGCCCGGCATCTACGAAATCGAGCTGGGCGTGCCCGTCGAGGAATTCATTTACTCCGATGAGTATTGCGGCGGCATCTGGAAAGGCCGGGACCTGAAGGCCGTCGTAGCCGGCGGCTCGTCGGTGCCGATTCTGCCCAAGGAGCTGATCCTGAAAACCGCCGCCGGTGAAAACCGCTTGATGACCTACGAATCCTTGTCGGACGGCGGGTTCGTGACGGGCACTATGCTCGGCTCGGGCGGCTTCATCGCCATGGACGACACGACCTGCATCGTGCGCAACACCTGGAATTTCAGCCGCTTCTACCACCACGAGTCGTGCGGGCAATGCTCACCCTGCCGCGAGGGTACGGGCTGGCTGGAGAAAATCCTGCACCGCCTCGAGCACGGCCACGGCAGTGAGCGCGACATCGACGTGCTGGCTAGCGTGGCCAAGCAGATCGAAGGCAACACCATCTGCCCGCTGGGCGAAGCAGCGGCCTGGCCGGTTTCGGCCGCCATTCGGCACTTCCGCGAGGAGTTTGAGTGGCACATCCGCTACCCCCAGGAAGCCACCCGCCCCGGCGCGGTGTTTCCCGGCAAAGCAGTACTGGCTTAATTTGCACTAACTGACCTTTCTCTTCCGCCCTTAGGAAGCTTTGAATAATGGCTAAAATAACTTTTGACGGCATCGAGGTGGAAGTTCCGGACGGAACCACCATCCTCAACGCAGCCCGCGCTATCGGTGGCGGCATCGTGCCCCCGGCCATGTGCTACTACACCCCGCTGAAAGGCTCGGGCGGCAAGTGCCGTGCCTGCCTCGTGCGGGTAGCCGCCGGCTCGGCCAAGGACCCGCGCCCCATGCCCAAGCTTGTGGCCTCGTGCGTGACGCCCGTGCAGGACGGCATGGTGGTCGAGAACACGACTTCCGAGCAGGTCCTGAACGTGCGCAAGGGCATCGTGGAGATGCTGCTCATCAACCACCCGCTGGACTGCCCCGTGTGCGACCAGGCCGGGGAGTGCGACCTGCAGAACTTCGCCTTCGAGCACGGCGTGAGCACCACCCGCTACGAAGAGGAGCGCCGCACCTTCGAGAAAATCGACATCGGCCCGCTGATTCAGCTGCACATGACGCGCTGCATCCTATGCTACCGCTGCGTGTATACCGCCGATCAGCTCACCGAGCAGCGCGTGCACGGCGTGCTGGGCCGGGGCGACGCCGCCGAAATCGGCACTTACATCGAGAACATCATCGACAACGAGTTCAGCGGCAACGTCATCGACGTGTGCCCGGTGGGCGCGTTGACCGACAAAACCTTCCGCTTCAAGCAGCGGGTGTGGTTTACCAAGCCGGTAAACGCCCACCGCGACTGTGAGAACCCCAAGTGCTGCGGCAACGTGGTGTTGTGGTACAAAGGCAAGGACGTGCTGCGCGTAACAGCCCGCAAAGACCAGTACGGCGAGGTGAAAGAGTGGATCTGCAACACCTGCCGCTTCGACAAAAAGGAGACGTCGGACTGGACCATCGAAGGCCCGGCCCACATCGACCGGTCGTCGGTGATTTCGGCCAACCACTACGAGCTGCCGGTGCTCAACCAGTCCATCGTCGCCGACCTGCCCGAAAGCAGCACCCGGGACCTCGAACAAAACCCTCCCATGCGTTTGGGTAACTAGTTGCCAGTTGTTAGTTGTCGGTTGTCAGGCTTGGACGACCATCAACTAGTATCTACAACTGACAACGAACCACTGACAACTGACCACTAAAATGATTGAACTACCAACCCTCGGCTGGCAATCCATTGTAATCCTCGTCGTATTCGGCGTGTCGCTGCTGATTGCCACCTACTGCACCTATGCCGAGCGCGTGATTGCGGCCTTTCTGCAGGACCGCGTAGGTCCGGACCGCGCCGGCCCGTTCGGCCTGCTGCAGCCCCTGGCCGACGCCGTGAAGCTGTTCACGAAGGAAGAGTTTTTCCCGGCCGGCGCCAACCGCGCCCTGTTCATTATGGGCCCCTGCCTGGCCATGATTACGGCGCTGATGTCGTCGGCGGTAATTCCGTTCGGCAACGTGATTCAGTTCGGCAATAACGTCTTTAACCTGCAAGGCATCGAAGTTAACATCGGCATGCTGTGGATTTTCGGCATCGTGTCCCTCGGCGTGTACGGCGTGATGATTGGCGGCTGGGCTTCCAACAACAAGTTCTCCCTGCTCGGCGCCATCCGGGCCGGCTCCCAGAACATCAGCTACGAACTGGCCATGGGCATGTCGCTCATTGCCATTCTGATGATTTCGGGCAGCCTGTCGCTGCGTGACATTACGCTGCAGCAGTCGGCGGCCGGGGAGTGGCACTTCTGGAACATCGTCAAGCAGCCCCTGGGCTTTATCATCTTCCTGGTGTGCGCCTTTGCCGAAACCAACCGCACGCCCTTCGACTTGCCCGAGTGCGAAACCGAGCTGGTGGGCGGCTACCACACCGAGTACAGCTCCATGAAGATGGGCCTCTACCTGTTCGCGGAGTACGTTAACATATTCGTGGCTT
Organism: Hymenobacter translucens; assembly: GCF_020685205.1. Classification (GTDB taxonomy): domain Bacteria; phylum Bacteroidota; class Bacteroidia; order Cytophagales; family Hymenobacteraceae; genus Hymenobacter; species Hymenobacter translucens. The sequence continues at coordinate 87,703 of NZ_JAJERB010000006.1, read as the reverse complement.
CGGCCGTGATGAGCGTGCTCTACTTCGGGGGCTTCAACTTCCCGTTCCAGTACGAGCTGCGCGACTGGCTGGTGAGCAACCAGGCCTGGGAGCTGGCCTCGGCCCAGAACCTGATTTCGGTGCTTGGTCTGCTGGCTCTTTTCGGGAAGATCTTTGCCTTCATCTTCTTTTTCATGTGGGTGCGCTGGACCCTGCCCCGCTTCCGCTACGATCAGCTGATGCGCCTGGGCTGGACCATCCTGATTCCCCTGGCCATCTTCAACATCCTGCTCACCGGCGGCCTGCTGCTGGCCGGGGTCATCGATTTTGGCGTCATTAAGTAATTCTACTATGCAGTCCTTAAGCAATAGAGCGAAAAAGCTGGAAGCCAAGCCGATGACGCTGGCCGAGCGGGCTTACCTGCCGGCCATCTTCCAGGGCCTTAGCATCACGATGCGGCACTTTTTCCGGGCCGCTACCAAAAAGCAGGTGACGGTGCGCTACCCCGAGGAGCAGCGCCCCTTCTCCCCTATCTTCCGCGGCCTGCACGTGCTCAAGCGCGACGAAGCCGGGCGGGAGCGGTGCACCGCCTGCGGCCTCTGCGCCGTGGCCTGCCCCGCCGAAGCCATTACGATGGTGGCCGGGGAGCGGAAGAAAGGCGAGGAAGGCCTCTACCGCGAGGAAAAGTACGCCGTCAGCTACGAGGTGAACATGCTGCGCTGCATCTTCTGCGGCCTCTGCGAGGAAGCCTGTCCGAAAGCCGCCGTATACCTGCAGCCCGACAAGATGGCCCCGCCCCGCTTCGAGCGCGACGAGTTTATCTACGGCAAGGACCGCCTCGTGGAGCCCGTCGATCCGGACGCCCGCTCGATACGCGGCATCCAGCTCACGCCCGAGCAGGCCGAAGCCCTCCGCCAGAAAACCAGCGGGCAGCTGGCCTAGCCGAACGTCAATTCCCCTCCTTATTTTCAAGGAGGGGTGCCCGAAGGGCGGGGTGGTTTAATCGTCAGAACGACCTTTGGCTTTTGCTCTTAACATCGTTCAACGATTGTCAACCACCCCTAACCCCTCCTCAGCTGAGGAGGGGAACTAGTTTCCTAGTATTCAGCAGTAGCTTTCCGCCGATGCCTTCTTCTTCCCTGTTCTTCTTTTTGTCGTTTGTGGCGCTGTTCTCGGCCCTAGGCGTGGTTCTGGCCAAAAACCCGGTGCACAGCGTGCTGTTCCTGATCCTGACGTTCTTCTCGCTCTCGGGGCACTACCTGATTCTGAACGCGCAGTTTCTGGCCGCCGTCAACATCATCGTGTACGCCGGCGCCATCATGGTGCTGTTCCTGTTCGTGATTATGTTCCTGAACCTGAACGCCGACACCGAGCCCCACAAATCGGCCTTGTCGAAGGTAGCCGCGGCGGTAGCCGGCGGACTGTTGCTGGTCGTGATGGTGGCCGCCCTGCGTGACGTGCAGCCCGGCACAACCTACAACGCGGGGGTGTTCAACTCCCAGATCGGCATGGTCAGCCAGCTGGGCATGATCCTGTACACGAAGTACCTGTTGCCCTTCGAGCTGGCCTCAGTACTGTTCCTGGCCGCCATGGTTGGGGCCGTGATGCTGGGTAAGCGCGAAGTGGGCGAGCGGAACTTCTAAGCAGCATCCTCCCAAAGAAACGAAAGCGGCGTCTGAAGCATCAGGCGCCGCTTTTTTACATTTCGCTGAGTTACCTCGAAAATGAGATTTTCGGTTACACTACTCCTTGGTTATTTGTATAGCGTGGCTGCAAACTGCCAGAATGCCCAATTGACTGAGAGTACCAAGATGAATCCGGTGCTAGTTATAAACCGATACGTAAATAATAAGAAGAGGCACCTCAGGGTACAAGCCAAGGATGTGGCCTTGAAGTCCCGCACCAAAACCTACGCTCTTCGCGATAGTGCCGGCTTCCTGTTACTGCCGTTTATCCCTGCAAATGATACCCTGGAGTTAACTATTGATACCGGGTATAAAGGCATCCTGATAACTCAGATTCAAGGGTGGCGCCTACAGCCCGGAGCAACTGTGTCGGTTGGGCGACTTACTAATTTTCGCAAGGTTCTATCAATAGCAAGAGAAGGCGACTATCAAGTAGAGGATGTGGAATATGCTGATCTGAATATCAGATACAGAATAGCGCCAGAAGGAAGCATCCTGGACTTGCCCAATGTCGCTGCTTTCAAGTCTATAGACTACACCGTACTGATAGGATATCAACAGGGCACACTTGTAACATCCTGGCAAGGGCAGCTCAAGAAACGCTACCGCAAACAAAAAAGCGGCTCCTGAATAATCAGGAGCCGCTTACAACTACAACGAATTCAACCTACTAATACGTCGTGCCTTCGAACTCGGGGAAGGTTTTCATGTCGACGAGTTGGCCTTTCTTGAGCTGCTTGAGCTCGGCTTTCAGGTTTTTGGCGTTGCTGCGGGTGGTGTACTCAGCGTCGAGCTTGGTGAGGTCGGGCTTGCCGGCGTTTACCCAGGCGGTGTACCAGAAGTTGGCCGTGGCCCGGATGGCGCCGCGCATCTGCCGCTCCACCATGTGGTTGAGAGCGGTGTGGTAGCTGCCGGCGTAGGCCCGGGCGTGGATGTTGCTGTTGAACACGTTCTTCTTCGGCTTGCCGGCAGCATCAACTTCGTAGAGCTGGGCGGCGGCCGTTTCGGTGCGGAGCTTCTTGTCGATGGACAGCAAAGTATCAGCGGCGGCGTGGCTCTGGCTGATGATGCGCCAGGTTTCGGCCACCGGGTCGGCAATCAGCTTGGCCTCGCCCACGTTGAAGTTGTAGGGACGGCCGAACTGCTCGGGCACCTGCGACTCCCACAGGGCGTGGATGCCGCGCTGCCCGGTTTTCTGTCCGTCGTGGTTGCTGGAGGTGTGCAGGGGCATGTGGGCGTCGCCGAGGTAGTGGCCCAGGTCGGCGGCCAGGAACAGGATGTCGTCCTTGCGCCCGGTTTTCATGGCCTGGGTCAGCTTGGCCATCACGTCCTGGATGTACCAGGGCAGGCGGCCGTGCTTGTCGAGCGTGGCGGCGTCAAACTTCGCGTAGGCTTCCGTAGACGTGCGGGGCATCTCCGCCAGCGGGGTGTTGAACTCCTCGATGTCGATGAAGTGGCGCGGAAACTCAGCCTTGTCGTTGAGGGTGTACTTGCGCAGATCGGGTACAATGGCTTCCTGCACCACGAAGTCGAGGTGGTTGAAGAAGAACGTGCGCATGGGCTCGGGCAACGCCAGCACGGCGGCGCGGTTGATGCGCTGATGGGCCCAGGTACCCCAGGCGTGGAGCAGCGTGGGCGCAAGCAGAACCAAAGCCCCGGCGAGCAGCCAGCGGTGGAAAGGACGGGTTGTGAAAGTCATGGAGCGGGTTGAAGGCGCGTGGTGTGGGTAGCGCAGTTACCGTAAAGGTCCGTACCGGGCAGCTAGCAACAAAGTCATTCCGCCAAAACTCCACCGGGCCGGGCTCCGTCGCAGCTGGTTTAGCTTCATCTTAGTCCGTATGCCCTGCCCCCATCTGCCCGTCCGGGCTTAGCCGCTGCTGTTGCTGCTCGATGGTGTCCATCACGCGCTCGGGGTGCACGTCCTGGGCCAACTCGGATATTTCCGGGTCCTGGGACTCCTGCACGTCCATCTTGTGGGCCATTGCCTGCACCAGCACAATCAGCCGGGTTATCTCGTGCTCACTGAGCAGGCTTACCTGCAGGTTCAGGTCGGCGCGCTTGTCGGCCAGGGCGGCCATGCGGTTCTGGCTGATCAGCACGAACGTGGACAGGAAGATGGCCTCGACGGATGCTTCCATCGCCAGGATAACCAGGGACGGGTCAAAGGGCTTCAGGCCCAGCCAGCCCACGTTCCAGAGAATCCAGCCGGCGAAGAACACCAGGTGAATCAGCACAAAGGTCATGCTGCCGGTAAAGGTCGTGACGCGGTCGGCCATCCGGTCCTGCCAGGTTTTCTGCTTTTCTTCTTCGCGCTGCCGCAGCAGCAGGGCCTCGATATTGCGCTCCACCACCTGGGCCATGCCAGAAAAGGCCGGAGTGGGAGAGCCGGGAGGAGAGCCGGGAATAGTCATGGAGCTTTACTAGGTACGGGCCGTATACGAGGCTTCGAAAAAACGCAGCTGCACAGTAGTCTTGCTTTCGCCCGACCGGCCTGCCCTAACGCAAAGCGGCTCCCCTTTCAGGGAGCCGCTTCCGGAAAACATGACGGCGGTAGCCCGACACGGCTAGTCGGCGGGGTGGGCACTGGCGGTTGGTGTTTCGGCCGCCCGGCGCATCCAGGCGGGCCCGCAGCTGGCGCGCATCTTCTCACGGAATTTCTCCTGCTCTTCGGGCGTCATGCCGGCCAGGCGGGATTCCATCTTCTGCTTCCACTCGGCCTGGTGCTGGTTCCACTTGGCCCGGCCCCAGCGGTGCCGGCCGGTGCCCCCGCGGAAGCCGCCCAGCAGCAGGCGGGAAAGCGCCAGCAAGCCCAGGGCCTGCCAGAAGCTCAGTACCGGGCCGTGAAAAAGCTCGGGCACCAGCCAGTTCCACAGGCTCATCGTAACGAAGCCCGCGACAACCACGAACAGGGCGCCAAAGAAGGCTATTTTAAGGCCGCGCAGCAGCCGGGAGTTAGTGTTCATTTTTTGCTATTGATGCTGAGGTTGGCTGCTGATTGTTAATTGCTGGATGTTGATTGTTGGTTGCTGCCTGCTGCGGACGATGGAAAATCAGCCGTCAACAAGTATCAGTCAACAATAATCAATCAGTAAACAGATTCGTGTAGAGGGCATGCAGGCGCTGGCGCAGGTGCTGCACGGCGTAGTGCTTGCGGGAAATCAGGGTTTTGAGCGGTACGCCGGTTTCCTCGGCCAGCTCCTTAAAGCTACGCCCTTCCAGCTCGTGCCACACGAATACGTCGCGCTGGTTTTTGGGCAGTTCCTCCAGGGCTTCGGCCAGCGCGTCCATCAGCGTCTCGCGCAGCAGGCGGTTTTCGGGGGCGTCGTCGGCGGCGGGCAGCACGTCGGCCAGCAGCAGGGCGCCTTCCTCGTTGGCATCGGCGTAGCGCAGCATCTCATCTTCCAGCGAAGCGGGCTTCTTTTTGCGGTACCGGTCGGTGATGCGGTTGCGGGCTACCCGGAAAAGCCAGGAGGCTACTTTCTCTACCGGCTTGAGCATCCGGTAGCTTTCCACCAGCTCCCCGAACACATCCTGCAGGATGTCCTCGGCGTCGGCGGGGTCGGGTACGCGGCGGCGGATGAAGGCCAGCAGGCGGCCGCGCTGCTCCTGCACGGCCTGCTGAATCTGCCGGTCCTGTCCTGTCATCACGACCGTGGGTAATAAGGGTAAGGCTAGTGCTTCCATTCTGAGAGAGCAGACGGACACGGCGGAAAAATACTTTAAAATAGTTGTCACCCTCTTTCGAGCCGCTTTCCGGGCCAGGTACCGGGAGCGGGTCAACAGTACTTTTCCGTGTGGATTTCCCGATTTTCAGGATACCTTTGCCAGCTAATTCACCCCGGCTAAACCCTGGCCGGGCTTTGCCTTGTCCGCTGACCCCATTGCATGGAACAGAGCACTATTCCGGAGGTAATCCGGACCGTCCCGCTGGAGTACTACGTCTTTTTTGCCACTGCCCTGTTTTGTATCGGGGTGGCCGGCGTACTCACCCGGCGCAACGCCATTATCATTTTCATGTGCGTAGAGCTGATGCTGAACGCGGTGAACGTGCTGCTGACGGCCTTCTCGGCCTACCGCTCCGACCCCAACGGGCAGATCTTCGTGTTCTTCATCATGGCCGTGGCCGCCGCCGAAGTATCGGTGGGCCTGGGCATTATCGTGATGATCTACCGCAACTTCCAGAATACCGACGTCAACCTGCTTAACCGCTTGAAGTGGTAATGATAACCAGAGCGTCATGCTGAGCTTGCCGAGGAATCTCGCGTGCTGATGTTGGATTAGTAATCCAGTCGACTCCACGCGAGATTCCTCGGCAAGCTCGGAATGACGTTCTGAGTTTTCTTTTAGCATACTCCTTATGCAAGAAACTGTTCTACCCGGCGCCATAGCCCCCCAGTCCACGCTGCTGTACCTGCTGATTCCGCTGCTGCCGTTTCTGGGCTTCCTGATCAACGGCCTGCTAAACAAAAAGCTTTCCGGCACCGTGGCCGGCCTGATCGGCAGCGCCACCGTGCTGGGCTCGTTCCTGATTTCGGTGTACCTGTTCACCACCTTCGAGTACCAGTACACGGTAAAGCTGTTCGACTGGATTTCGGTGGGCACGATGCAGATTCCGTTTTCCTACCAGATCGACCAGCTCAGCTTGATTATGCTGCTGCTCGTGACCGGCGTGGGCTTCCTGATCCACGTGTACAGCATCGGCTACATGCACCACGACGAGAACGTGGGCAAGTTCTTCGCCTTTCTGAACCTGTTCGTGTTCAGCATGCTGGTGCTGGTGCTGGGCGCCAACTTCGTGATTCTGTTTATCGGCTGGGAAGGCGTAGGGCTCTGCTCCTACCTGCTCATCGGCTTCTGGAACAAGGAAACCCCGAACAACAACGCCGCCAAGAAAGCCTTCATCATCAACCGCGTCGGTGACCTGGGCTTCCTGCTCGGCATCTTCCTGATCTACCTCACCTTCGACTCCGTACAGTACGCCGAGGTGTTCCAGAAGGCTTCGACCATGCAGATCGGGACGGGCGTGGTCACGGCCATTACCCTGCTCCTGTTCGTGGGCGCGATGGGTAAGTCGGCCCAGCTGCCGCTCTACACCTGGCTGCCCGACGCCATGGCCGGCCCCACCCCGGTTTCGGCCCTGATTCACGCCGCCACCATGGTAACGGCCGGTATCTACATGGTGCTGCGCTCGAACGTGCTCTTCACCCTGGCCCCCGACACGCTCCACGTCGTAGCCTGGATTGGCGGCCTCACCGCCTTGTTTGCCGCCACCATCGGCCTGGCCCAGAACGACATTAAGAAGGTGCTGGCGTACTCCACGGTTTCCCAGCTTGGCTACATGTTCCTGGCCCTGGGCGTGATGGGCTACAGCACCTCGCTGTTCCACGTGCTCACCCATGCCTTCTTCAAGGCCTTGATGTTTCTTGGGGCCGGCTCCGTGATTCACGCCATGAGCAACGAGCAGGACATCCGCCGCATGGGCGGCCTGCGCAAAGCCCTGCCCATCACCTTCCTGACCTTTCTGATCGGCTGCCTTGCCATTTCCGGCATTCCGCCCTTCTCCGGCTTCTTCTCGAAAGACGAAATCCTGGAGCACGTCTACCAGCACAACAAGGTCCTGTGGGGCATCGGCCTGCTGACCGCCTTCCTGACGGCGTTCTATATGTTCCGCCTTTTGTTCCTGACCTTCTTCGGCGAGTTCCGCGGCACTGAGGCTCAGAAGCACCACCTGCACGAGTCGCCGGCCTCCATGACGCTGCCGCTGATTATCCTGGCCGTCCTGGCGGCCGTGGGCGGCTTCATGGGCGCCCCGATGTTCCTGGGCAAGCACTACCTGGCCGACTACCTGTCCCCCCTGTTCACGTACTCTCAGCGCCTCAGCCCCGGGGCGTTCGGGCAGCACCTTGACCACAACACCGAGCTGATGCTGATCGGCCTGTCGGTTGCGGCCGGGGTACTGGGCATTGTGCTGGCTTACGTGCAGTACGTGAGCCGCCGGGTGCGTCCGGCCGAGGACGACGCCCGGCGAGCAGCTCCGGAAAGCCTGGTGTACCACAAATACTACATCGACGAGCTGTACGACACGATCTTCGTGCGCCCGGTGATGGGCCTGTCAAAAGGCCTATACCGCTTCGTGGAGCAGGGCATCATCGACCCCATCGTGAATGGCCTCGGCCGCGTGACGCTGGGCGGCGGCCACCTGCTGCGCTTTGTGCAGACCGGCTACGTGGGCCTCTACCTCATTCTGATGGTGACCGGCATCGTGCTGATTCTGGCGCTGAACATCTTCCGTTTCTAAAACCGACTTATGCGAGTACTACTAACGCTGTGGCTGGCTCTGCTGACCGGGGCCGCCTTCGCCCAGAAAGTCGAGGTGAAGGGCGAAACCATCCTGGTGGACGGCACGCCTTACGCTATGATTGAGCAGGATGGCTGCAAGCTGATGGACGTGCAGTGCATGTACTACCTCAAGTCGCTCGACGGCAAGCGGCTGTTCGTGGTTAAGCAGATGCAGTTCGTGGACCCCGCTACCGTGACGGCCGCCCACCCGGACGGACGCACCCTGTACCTGGAGTACGTATTCACGGCCGCTGGCACCCACGCCGAAACCAACTTCCCCACCACCCTGCACCTGCGGCCCATCGACGTGGCCCGCAAAGTGGTGAAGGCCCAGCTTTTCGCTAACGGCACCCTCAACGAGCAGGCCGCTGCCGACTTTGTGACCAACAATGGCACTTCCTTTTCGGAGCGCCGCAAGGCCCTGGATGCATTACGTTAAGGAGAACGAAACAAACCCAGCCCTTCATGGGCTTTTTACCCCGGTCGATAACTCAATTCGACTCTCTGCCTGACCAACCCGCTTAGCTGATGCTGACTGCTTTTTTACTCTTCTTTCCCGTCGCGGCGGCCTTGCTGCTTCACTTCGCCAAGGGCAACGCGGCCCGCGTGATGGCCCTGGGGGCGGCGCTGGTTGAATTCGCCGCGGCGGTGTTTGCTGCGTTTTCCTTTCAGCGCGACGCCTCCACGCAGTTTGCTTTGAATATGCCCTGGGTGGAGTCGGCCGGCATCGGCTTCCACATCGGCATGGACGGGCTGAGCCTGGTGCTGGTGCTGCTGACCTGCTTTCTGGTGCCGCTCATCATCCTGGCGTCTTTCCGCCACGACTACCGTAACGCCTCCGCCTTCTACGCGCTGATTCTGTTTATGCAGACCGGCCTGATCGGGGTGTTCGTGTCGCTCGACGCCTTTTTGTTCTACTTCTTCTGGGAAGTTGCCCTGATTCCGATCTACTTTCTGGCCGGCGTGTGGGGCTCCGACCGCCGCGTTGCCGTCACCTTCAAGTTTTTCCTGTACACCATCATCGGCTCGCTCTTTATGCTGGCCGCCTTTGTGTACCTCTACTTCCAGACCGGCCTGGGCGGCGCGGCCCGCTCCTCCGACATCAGCGCCTTCTACGCCCTTACGCTTAGCTCGGCCGAGCAGGCCTGGCTGTTCTGGCTGATCTTCATTGCCTTCGCCGTGAAGATGCCGCTGTTTCCCTTCCACACCTGGCAGCCCGATACCTACACCGAAAGCCCCGCACCGGCCACCATGCTGCTTTCGGGCATCATGCTGAAGATGGGCCTCTACGGCTGCCTGCGCTGGCTTTTGCCGGTGGTGCCCCGGGGCGTCAGCCAGTGGGACAAGACCGTGATGATTCTGGCCGTCATCGGCGTTATCTACGGCGCCATCATTGCCATCCGCCAGCGCGACGTGAAGCGCCTCATTGCGTATTCTTCTCTTTCCCACGTGGGCCTCATGATTGCGGGCATCTTCTCGCTCACCATGATGGGCCTGCAGGGCTCCGTGATTCAGATGCTGGCCCACGGCGTGAACGTGGTCGGTATGTTCTTCGTGGCCGACATCATCCAGCGCCGCACCGGCACCCGCCAGATTCCCGAGCTGGGCGGCCTGACGCGCCACACGCCCCTGCTGTCGGTAGCCTTCCTCGTGATGCTGCTCAGCACGGTGGCCCTGCCCCTGACGGCTGGCTTCGTAGGTGAGTTTCTCTTGCTGGCCGGCGTGTACCAGTACAACATGTGGCTGGGCGCCGTGGCCGGCGTTACCATCATCCTGAGCGCGGTGTACCTGCTGCGCATGTTCCAGCGCGTGATGCTCGGCCCTGATACCGCCTTCACCTCCGCCATTCGCGACCTGACGGGCGCCGAGCTGGCCGTGCTGGTGCCCCTTATTGCCCTGGTATTCTGGATTGGCTTGTTTCCGAACACCTTCATGAGCATCTCCGAGCCGGCCATCCTGAAGATTCTTCAGCAGGTCAACCGCTAAGCCCCCGATTCCGACGACATGACTTCCATCATCCTGCTTTCTGTACTCGGCATCATCAATCTGTTTCTGGGCTTTCTGCGCTCAAACAAGATTCTGCTGCCCGCCGCCATGGTTATCCTGGCCGTTGTATTCGGGGCTAACCTCTACGACTGGAACGCCGAGCCGCGCGCCTACTTCAACAACATGCTCACCATCGACCGGTACTCGGTGGCCTTCACGGCCATCGTGGTGCTGACGACCCTGCTGCTGCTGCCGTTCTCGCAGAAGTACGTGCGCGACGGTGAAGCCAACCTGGCCGAGTACTACTCCCTGCTCCTGTTCTCGCTCGTGGGCGCCATCATGATGGTGAGCTACGACAACCTGCTGATGCTGTTCGTGGGCATCGAGATTCTGAGCGTGTCGATGTACGTGGTAGCCGGCTCCGACAAGCGCAACGTGCGCTCGAATGAGGCTGCGCTGAAGTACTTCCTGATGGGCTCCTTCGCCACCGGTATCCTGCTGTTCGGCATTGCGCTGGTGTACGGCGCCACGGGTGCTTTCCAGCTTAGCCAGATCGGGGCGGGCGTCGTGAACCCGGCCAACGCTTCGCTTACGCCCATGCTGTACCTGGGCATGCTGCTGATGTTTATCGGCATCAGCTTCAAGGTATCGGCCGCGCCCTTCCACTACTGGACGCCCGACGTGTACGAAGGCACTCCCACGTTCTTTACCGCCTTTATGAGCACGGTGGTGAAAACCGCCGGCTTCGCGGCCTTCTTTAAGCTGCTGGTCGTAGCCTTTGGCGCGGCCCAGAGCTTCTGGATTCCGACCATCATGGCCATTACGGTGCTGACGCTGCTGATCGGCAACGTGGGCGCAGTGGCCCAGACCAGCGTGAAGCGGATGCTGGCTTATTCCAGCATCTCGCACGCCGGCTACCTGTTCATCGGCCTCCTGGCCCTGAACGGCAATCTTTCCGGGCTTTCGGCCAACGGCCTGTTCTTTTACTCCCTGGCGTACTCGGTGGCTACCATTGCCGCTTTCGGGGTGCTCAAGCTCGTCACCGACCAGCGCCAGCGCGAGGACTACGACGGCCTCAACGGCCTGGCCCGCACCAACCCGCTGCTGGCGTTCGTGATGACCGTTGCCATGCTGTCCCTGGCCGGCATCCCGCTCACCGGCGGCTTCTTCGGTAAGTTCTTCCTCTTCGGCGCCGCCATCGACAAAGGCTATATCGGCCTGGTGGTGTTTGCCGTGGTGATGTCGATGGTCAGCATCTACTATTACCTGCGCCCGGTCATTGCCATGTATATGCGCGACGGCGACGGACCCACCGCCGAACCCATCGAGGTGGGTCCGTTCCAGTCATTTATCCTGGTCTTGCTGGCTTTGCTGACGGTAGCCCTCGGTATTATGCCCGGCTTCCTGAGCAACGTGCTGTAAGCCGGTTTGGACTTGATGTAACAGAAAGAGCGGCCCCAGGGTCGCTCTTTTTCATGGAGGTTATTTAGTCCTACCGGAACGTCATGCAGAGGCAAAGCCGAAGCATCTCGCAGATGCTTCGGCTTTGCATAACCGCCTTGGTCCAGGTAGTTACACCCGCCGCATTACCGAGGCGGCATCGGCGTACACGATGGCCTCGTCGCTAAAGGGTTCGTCGCCACGGAACTTCTGGAGCAGGCGGGCGGTGGTAATGATGTCCTTCTGGCAGTAGTGAACGATGCGGGGCAGGTCCTTATCGGAGTAGTACACCCGGGCCACGTCGGCGCCGGTGATGTCGTCCTTGGGCGTGGGAATGCCAAACATGGCGGCCAGCAGCGACAGGGACGTGTAGGACTTCCGGTCGCCGAACTTCCAGAGTTCCATCGTGTCGAGATGGTTAACTTCCCAGGGCTTTTTGCCGGCAATGTCGAGCTGGGGCGGCAGGGGCAAGCTGTTGATAAGCAGGCGGCGGCCCAGGTACGGAAAGTCGAACTCCTTGCCGTTGTGGGCGCATAGGATGTAGTCAGGCTTACGGGCCAGCAGGTCGGCAAACTCGCGCAGCATCTTCACCTCATCGTGGTCGGCGAAGCTCTTTACCCGGAAGCGCCAACGCTCCTCCTGCTTGTCGAAGGTGAAGCAGCCCACCGAGATGCACACCACCCGCCCGAACTCGGCGTAGATGCCGGCCTGCTCGAACAGCGTAGCCGCTTCCAGGTGGCTGGGCATGGGCTCGACGTCGGCTTTCGAGGAATGCCAGCCCTTCTCCCGGCGCAGGGCATGGCACTTGTGTTCCCAGAGCTGGCGCAGCATCTCGTTGAGGTCGTCGTGACAGCCCACGCACGGCACCGTCTCGATGTCGAGCACGAAAATCTGTTCGAGCGAGGATTTGCGAAGAATCTGCATGAGGGGTGCGGCCGGCGTTCTGACTCCGAAGATAGCGCCTGGCGCCCACAAACGCGCGCCGGGGGCATAATTCCGGCTGGCCCGGTTTTGTTTGCCCGGTGCCGGGAATCAGCCCCGGCTCTGGCTAACCGCCTCGGTCCCTTACCGGAGAATATAAGTCAGGTCAACCGGGAATGGCCACAAAAAAATGCCCGGTACCCGCACGAAAGCGGCTACCGGGCGATACTGCTACCCGCAGACCGGAGGCTTGCTGTAGTCCTCTGCTCTACAGCAAACCCAGCGGCGTCAGAACCTTTTCTCTCCCAAAGCAAAACCTGACGTCGCCCCAGTGCAGCTGAGTAGCTGGTACTCCTACAATGACTCCCGAAAGCTGAGCTACGACACCAAGCGCCGGATGTCATTGTATGATACAAATATATACTTAGTAAGTACAAACCACAATCACATGATAATGTGAAAGTCCGCCGCTCCTTTTTCCTAGGTCAGCCCTTGGCGCAGGGCCTTGCTGACTGCCTCCGTCATGGAGCGCACGTGCAGCTTCTCGTAGATTTTCTTGATGTGGGAGCGTACGGTGTCGATGCTGATGTTGCGGTCGGCGGCAATCATCTTGTAGCTGTAGCCTTCCACGAGCAGCCCCAGAATTTCCTGCTCCCGGGCGCTGAGGTTGGCATGCGACTCTTCCACAACGGGCTTGGGCGGGGCCTTGGGAAACAGGCGCAGCACCTGCCGGGCAATGGCGGGCGTCATGGGAGCACCACCGGCCCGCACTTCGCCGATGGCGTCGAGCAATTTGGCCGGGGGCGTTTTCTTGAGCAGGTAGCCGTCGGCCCCGGCGCAGATGGCCTCAAACACCCGGTCGTTTTCGTCGAATACCGTCAGCATCACCACGTTCACCTTGGGCGTGGCGCCCTTGATGCGGCGCAGGCCTTCAATGCCGGTCATGCCGGGCATGTCGATGTCCATCAGCACTACGTCCGGATTTAGCCGGGCCACGTCGGCTTCAGCCTGGGTGCAGTTGCTCAGGGCCCCGGCCAGCTCCAGGCCGGGCGAGCCGGAAAGCAGCTGACTCAGGCTGGCGCGCAGGTCGGCGTTGTCTTCGTAAATCAGGACGCGGGTAAGGGATTCCATGAAGTAGGGGAATGGGCAGTTTTTAACGAAACGAAGGTACGATAAAGCGAGGGGCGGCCTCACCACATGATGATGTGAAAACGAGGTATGTTTCTGATTACTTTACTGGTACCCGGCTTTAAGGGGCTTAGTCGGGAGTTACGCTCAGGCGCAGCGTGGTGCCCGCCCCGGGGGCCGTGGTGATGGTAAGCGTGCCGCCCATGGCGGCGGCCCGGGTGTGCATGTTCACCAGCCCATTGCCCCCACCCTGGGCCGGGGCGTTCAGGTCGAAGCCCACGCCATCGTCGGCCACGACCAGCACGAGCTGGCGCTGCTCGTAGGTCAGGGAGATGCTGGCCCGCTCGCACCGGGCGTACTTGGCCAGGTTGTTCACGGCTTCCTTGAACAAAAGGAAAAACTCGCGCCGGGCCCGCATGTCGAGGCGGAGGCCCTGCACCTCGGGGGCCACCCGGAAGGTGAAGTCGATGCCCCGGGCTTCCAGAATGTCGGAGGCAAAGCTGCGCATGCGGGCCGTGACGGCATCCAGGGAGTCGTGGGCGGGGTTGATGGTCCACACGATGTCGTCCATGGAGTCGAGCATCCGTCGGGAGCTTTCCCCGATCTGGTGAAGCAGGGCGGCGGCCTGCTCGGGCCGGTTCTGGTGCTGGTGGTTCTGCGCCAGCTGACTCAAAATGGAAATGCTGCTGAGCGTGGAGCCCATATCGTCGTGCAGGTCGCGGGCAATACCGTGGCGGACCCGCTCCAGGGCCAGCAGCTGGCGCACCCGCATCTGGTAGGCCATAAAGAGCATGGCAAACACCACCCAGCTGGCCAGCAGCCGAAACCACCACGTCTGCCACCAGGGCGGCTCCACAATCACCCGCAGCGTCGTGCCGAGCTGGTTCCAGACCCCATCGTTGTTGGCCGCCCGCACCCGGAAAGTGTAGGTCCCGGGGTCGAGGTTGGTGTAGGCCGCCTCCCGCCTTGCGCCCCCGTCAATCCAGTTCTTGTCGAATCCCTCCAGCTTGTAGGCGTAGCGGTTTTTGTCGGGCAGGCGGAAGTTCAGCGCCGCAAAGTCGATAGAGAAGAAGTTGTCCTGGGGCCCGAGCTTAATCACGCGCCGCTCGGTGATGCTGGTATCGAGCCGCACGGGCTGGTTGAACTTACGAAAGCTGGTCAGCACCACGGGCGGAGCCTTGGTGTTGGACCGCACGGCTTCCGGCCGGAAGGCCACCACTCCGCTTACGCCCCCGAAGTACAGCTGCCCGCTTTGGCCCTGGTGGTACGCCCCGGCGTTGAACTCATCCTGGGGCAGCCCGTCGCGCATGTCGTACGTGCGAAAGGTGCCTGTTTTGGGCGAAAACCGGGCAATACCGCGGTTGGTCGACAGCCACAAACTGCCCCAACGGTCTTCCACCATGCCGTACACCACGTCGTTGGGCAAGCCCTGGGGTTCCCGGAACGTGGTGAACAGGCCGTTGTCCGCGTCGTCGAGCCGGTTGAAGCCCCCGCCCTCGGTGCCCACCCAGAGTGTGCCGGTCCGGTCTTCCAGGATGCAGCGCACAAAGTTGCTGCTCAGGCTGCGGGCCCGGTCGGGGTTGGCCCGGAAAGCCTTAGAGCGGCCCGTGCGGGCATCAAACCGGGAAAGCCCGCCGCCGCCGGTGCCCACCCACAAGCTGCCCTTCCGGTCGCGGTGGACTACCCGCACGAAGTTGTTGTTGAGACTGCGCGGATTGCCCGGGTCGTTGCGGAATACCTGGCAGCGCCCGGTCGTGGGGTCGAGCAGGTTGAGGCCGCCGCCGCCGGTGCCCACCCAGATCTGCCCGCTCCGGTCTTCCGATACGAACAGAATCATGTCGTCGCTGAGGGAGGCCGGGTCGGCAGCCTGGTGGCGGTAGTGCGTGAACGAGCCGGTGGCGGGGTTAAGGCAGTGCACTCCGCTGTTCTGGGTGCCGACCCAGAGCCGGCCCCGACGGTCCACGCACAGGCCGCGGATAAAGTTCTGAGGCAGGCTGCCGGGGTCGTTGGGGTCGTGCCGGTACACGGTGCGCTGCCCGGTACGGGGCGAAATGCCCACCACACCTTCCGTTTCGGTGCCCACCCACACCCGGCCGGTGCTGTCTTCGCACACGGCCCACACCGGCCCCGGGCGGGAAGCTACCGGCAGAGTCCGAAAAGCGGACGGCTGCGCCTCGAAGCAGCTGACGCCGGCCTCGGTGCCGGCCCAAAGCATTCCGTCGCGGTCCTGATACAGGCTATGCACCTGTTTATCAGGCAAGCTCAGCGGATTCAGGGGCTGGGGCTGCTGCACCAGAAAGCTGCCGGAAGCGCGGTCCAGCTGGTTGAGCCCGGCATTTGTTCCCACCCAGAGCCGGCGTTGGGCATCCTCGGTAATTGACAAAATGACGTTGCTGCTCAGGCTGCCGGCCCTGCCCCGCTCAGGCTGGTAGCGGGAAATTTGCCCCTGCTGGTCCAGGGAAAAAAGGCCCTCGGCTTCGGTACCAACCCACAGCAGCCCGGCTTTATCGGCGCAGAGGGTAGTAATGGGCCCGCGGGGCTTCCAGCCGGGCTGCGCCACCAGCTCGCCTTTGCCCGTGTCGAGGTAACTCAGGTTTCCTTGCCCCGTGCCCACCCACAGGCGTCCGGCTTGGTCCTGGGCAATGGCCCGGATCGAGTTGAAGCGGGTGGAAGCGCCCGGTTCGGGGCGGTGGCGAAACAGCGTGAACCGCCCGTTCCGGGGGCTCCTGGCATCCATCCGCTGCACGCCCATGTCGGTTCCCACCCACAGCCGGCCTTGCCGGTCCGAAAACACGACGCGCACGAAGTTGTCGGCCAAGGAGGTGGGCTGGGCGGGGTCGTGCTCAAACACCTGGAAGTCGTCGGTGAGGGCGTTGTAGCGGCAGAGGCCCCCGCCCCCGGTGGCCACCCAGAGCGTACCCTGCCCGTCGAGCGCCTGCGACAGAATAAAGTTACTGCTCAGGCTACGGGGACGCTGCGGGTCGTTGCGGTACACTTTGAAGCCGGCACCATCGTAGCGGCTAAGGCCGTCCTGGGTGCCCAGCCACAGAAAGCCCCGACGGTCCTGCACGATGCTGTACACGCTGTTTTCCGACAAGCCCTCGTTGGCCGTCAACGTCCGGAATGTCAGGGGTGCCGGGGCGGGTGGGCGTTGCGCCAGGCCCCTCGCCCCAACCAGGGCCAGGGCCAGCAGGAGCCCGAGGCGGAGCAGCAGAACGGCACGGTAACGCATGAGCAGGTGGGCTTCGCAGCCCGTATGCAGCCAGAAGATGGAACGTCGAAAGAGCTGAGTAAATGCACCCCAGCGCCTGCGGCCCGACTTTCAAAGTTTGGCGCAACCTATCAATTTTCCCGCTGAGCACCAAGCCGCCGGGCGGCTACTGCTCCGTGCCCGACGTTCTGAGCCAGGCTCTTTTTCCGACCATACCCTGCAACATTCGCCTTCGGGAACACGTGACTACCTGCCCCCGGGCAAACTGGCTTCAGCCCCGCTTTTTTCAGTGCTGGAATTCGGTACCTTGCTTTTCTCTCAAACGCCTGCCTCCGATGCCATTCCTTCCTACCGACGTCAGCTCCGCGGAAACCGGCCGCCTGGGCATCCGCCACCTGAAGCGCTTCTGGGCGCAGTCCCTGGCCCGGCGCGCCGGCCGGCCCGTCGAATCCCACGAGCGGGACTGGCGCTTTGATAAGCTGGTGCTGAACGGTCTGGGTTTGCCGCTGCAGGAAACGCTGCGCCACCTGATGATGGTCGCTCCGGATTTCGACGCATTCGAAAGCTGGGTACTAAGCAAGAACAATGGGCGTATTGCCCCGCACCAGATCGAGCGGCTGAACAGCCTGCTGGCCGGGCAGCCTTATCCGGAAGCGACTCTTGCATATCTGCGTGACCTGGAGGCGGCCGAAGACGTCCTTGGCCCCGAGGACCTGCGCTGCTGGGACGAAAACGGTTACGTCATCGTGCGGGAGGCCGTTTCGCGGCAGCAGGCCCAGGCCACGGAAACGGCCGTCTGGGAAGCTCTGGGGATGAGCCCCGACAATCCGGCTTCGTGGTACGAGAAGCCCATCGGCCAGGGCATTATGATGGACTTTTACCATCATCCTACTTTACTGGCAAACCGCCGCTCGCCCCGCATTCAGAAAGCCTTTGCCCAGCTCTGGCGCACGGCCGACCTGTGGGCCACCACTGACCGCACCAGCTTCAACCCGCCCGAAACGGCTGGCTACTGCTTTCAGGGCCCCCACCTGCACTGGGATATGAGCCTGCAGCCCCCGTTTCACTTCGGCACCCAGGGTCTGCTCTACCTGTGCGACACGACCGCCGAGCAGGGCGCGTTCTGCTGCGTACCCGGCTTTCACCGCCGGCTCGCAACCTGGCTGGAGAGCCTGCCCGCCGGCACCAACCCGCGCGAGGTAGACCTGAGCGGCCAGGCCGTTCCCATTGCCGCCCGGGCCGGGGACTTCGTGATCTGGCACCAGTTCCTGCCCCACGGCAGCAGCCCCAACCGTGGAAGCTACCCCCGCATCGGGCAGTACCTGAATATGTACCCGGTGGAGTTCAAAGAGACGATAGAGTGGCGGTAGCCCCAAGCAAAAAGCGGCGCCTGAAGCATCAGGCGCCGCTTTCTAGTTTTGGTCCGAACTCTTCCAGATACACTGTCAGGGATCGTGGATCCACATCCAGATCGTCTACAGCAAATTTAACGAGCACTTGGCTTTGCTGCTTGCGCTTCCGAATGACCAGGTAGGTAGTAACGCTTTGATCAAAGGTTACATGCATCAGCATAAGCTTTACCTTCGACCAGCGCAGATGCCCGGTTTCTACCGTCCAGATGCCCAGCTGGCCGATTTTCAGCTTGGGACCTCGGCTGCTGAAACGTTTTATGGCTTGCCTCAGCATATAGCCACCGAGCAACAGCAGAAACAGCATAGCAGGCCACGACTTTGGCGACCAGATTATCATTCCGATACCGCCTAGCAGAAAGAGAGCTGCAAAGACTACATCAGCAAAAATTGAGCTTTTCGAATACTCTACTGAGTATTTATAGAGCCCGGCTTCAGCTGAGTCAGTAGGCTGCTTTTGCATGCACTACTTCCCCACTACCGCTGTAGCAATACTCAGCTCCTTGAGCTGGGCGTCGGAGATGGTGGAGGGCGAGTCGATCATGACGTCACGGCCGGAGTTGTTTTTGGGGAAGGCAATAAAGTCGCGGATGGAGTCGGCGCCGCCGAACAGGCTGCAGAGGCGGTCGAAGCCAAAGGCAATGCCGCCGTGGGGCGGGGCGCCGTACTCGAAGGCGTCGAGCAGGAAACCGAACTGGGCCTTGGCTTCCTCGTCCGAGAAACCCAGCAGGCTGAACATCCGGGCCTGCACCGCGCGGTCGTGGATACGGATAGAGCCGCCGCCCACTTCCACGCCGTTGATGACCATGTCGTAGGCATTGGCCCGCACCTGCCCGATGGTGTCGGGGTTGTCGAGCAACGCTAGGTCCTCGGGCTTGGGCGAGGTGAAGGGGTGGTGCATGGCGAAGTAGCGGCCTTCCTCTTCGAGAAACTCGAGCAGCGGGAAGTCCACCACCCACAGCGCGGAGAACGTGTTTTTGTCGCGCAGACCGAGGCGCTGGCCCATTTCCAGGCGCAGCTCGCTCAACGCCTTACGGGTCTTGCTCTCGTCACCGGCCAAAATCAGCAGCAGGTCGCCGGGATTGGCGTTGAAGGCCGCTTTCCATTTCTGCAGCTCGTCCTGGGAGTAGAACTTGTCCACCGACGACTTCACGTTGCCGTCGGCTTCCACCCGGGCGTACACCAGGCCGGTGGCGCCCACCTGCGGGCGCTTTACAAACTCGGTCAGCTCATCCAGCTGCTTGCGGGTGTACATGGCCGAGTTGATGGCGTTGATGCCGACTACGAGGCCAGCGTTGTCGAACACCGGGAACCCCTGCCCTTTCACCACGTCGTTGAGCTCCACGAACTTCATCTCAAAGCGCGTGTCGGGCTTGTCGTTGCCGTAGTAGCGCATGGCGTCGGCGTAGGTCATGCGGGGCAGGGCCGGAATGTCGAGGTTCTTGACCTGCTGAAACAGGTAACGGACCAGCCCTTCGAAGGTGTTCAGGATGTCTTCCTGCTCGACAAACGACATTTCGCAGTCGATCTGGGTGAACTCCGGCTGGCGGTCGGCGCGCAGGTCCTCGTCGCGGAAGCACTTCACGATCTGGAAGTACTTGTCGAAGCCCGACACCATCAAGAGCTGCTTGAACGTCTGGGGCGACTGGGGCAGGGCGTAGAACTCGCCGGGGTTCATGCGGGAAGGCACTACGAAGTCGCGGGCGCCTTCGGGCGTGCTTTTGATGAGCACCGGCGTTTCCACCTCAATAAAGCCCTGGCCGTCGAGAAAGGCGCGGGTGCTCTGCGCCACGCGGTGGCGCAGCTCCAGGTTGCGGCGCACGGCGTTGCGGCGCAGGTCGAGGTAGCGGTACTTCAGGCGCAGGTCGTCGCCCCCGTCGGTTTCATCCTCGATCAGGAAGGGCGGCAGCTTGGCCGGGTTCAGCACCGTGAGCGTGCCCACGCGGATTTCCACGTGGCCGGTGGGCATCTTCTCGTTTTTGGCGTAGCGCTCGGCCACGGTACCGGTTACCTGAAGCACAAACTCCCGCCCCAGCTGCCGGGCCTGCTGCCGCACCTCTTCGGCCTCGACGCCCTCTTCAAACACGAGCTGGGTGAGGCCGTACCGGTCGCGCAGGTCGAGGTAGAGCACGGCGCCGATGTCGCGGGTGCGCTGCACCCAGCCGCAGAGCGTGACGGTTTGACCAATATGTTCGGGGCGAAGTTCGCCGCAGGTGTGCGTCCGGAGCATGGTAATGGGGTAATGGAGTTCGGGCAATAGCCGCGGCGAAGGTAGGAAGAAACGAAGTTGGGTAATTCTGAAAAACACCCTGCCCCACCCGGGCAGACTGTAATGAAAGTGGCAGTCCGCCGATTCATGCCCCGAAACCCGGCTTCCGGCGGGCCTTTTCTTTTTCCGGGGATGCGCAACCACTATAGCGTATTCCCTATCTTTCCGCCGAATTGTAGCCCACCCTTATCCGCCTTTCTCCCAACCCTTTTCAGCCCGTATGGAACTCGTCATCGAACACCTTTCCAAAACCTACGCCAACGGCGTGCAGGCCCTGCGCGACGTCTCGTTGACCATCCCGACGGGCATGTTTGGCTTGCTCGGCCCCAACGGCGCGGGCAAAAGCAGTTTGATGCGCACTATTGCCACCCTGCAGGAAGCCGACAGCGGCAGCATCCGCCTGGGCGGCCTGGACGTGCTGACCCAGAAAGACGACATGCGCCGGGTACTGGGCTACCTGCCCCAGGAGTTTGGCGTGTATCCCAAGGTCTCGGCCGAAGACCTGCTCGACCACTTCGCCGTGCTCAAAGGCATTTCCAACGCCAAGGAGCGCAAGGAGAGCGTGACGGCCCTGCTGCAGAAAACCAACCTCTACGACGTGCGCAAGAAGAGCCTCGGCGGCTACTCGGGCGGCATGAAGCAGCGCTTCGGCATTGCCCAGGCGCTGCTCGGCAACCCGCGCATCATCATCGTGGATGAGCCCACCGCCGGCCTCGACCCGGCCGAGCGGAACCGGTTTCACAACCTGCTCAGCGAAATCGGGGAGGAAATCATCGTGATTCTGAGCACCCACATCGTAGGCGACGTGAGTGACTTGTGCCGCAACATGGCCATCATCAACAAAGGCCAGGTGCTGCTGACCGGCGACCCGCTGGTGGTGATGGAGCAGCTGCGCGGCAAGGTGTGGCGCCGGGCCGTGGACAAAGACCAGCTGCCCCGCCTGCAGCAGGAAATGGAGGTGATTTCGTCGCGTCTGTTCGCGGGCCGCACCATCGTGCATGTGGTCAGCGACGGGCGCCCCGGGGTAGACTTTGAGCCGGTGGAACCCAACCTGGAGGACGTGTACTTCGCCCGCATTGCCGAGGCCACCCGGGCGCAGGTCGTCGCTTAAAAAGCTGTCCGTTGCTAGTTGTCCGTTGTCAGCCTCTCGAACGACCTGACAACGGGCAACTGATAACTAACAACTAAACTCTCCCCGCTTATCCATCCTTCTATGTTCCTCGAAATAGTACGCTTTGAGCTCTGGTACCGCTTCCGGCAGCCCGCTACCTATATCTACCTGGGTGTGCTGGCCGGGCTGGGCATCCTGTTCATGATGCTTACCGGCGGGGCCTTCCAGGGCGTATCGGCCGCGCTGGGCTCGAGCAAGGTGTACGCCAACTCGCCCTTTACCCTTGCCCAGCTGATGATGCCCGTCAGTGTTCTGGCCGGGGTGCTCATCACCACGGCCATGATGGGCAACGCGGTGCTGCGCGACTTTGACTACCGGATCCACCCGCTGTTCTTTACCACGCCCATCAGCAAGGCCGGCTACCTGGGCGGACGCTTCACCGGCGCCATTCTGGCTACAGCCTTCGTGCTGCTGGGCATCCCGCTGGGGCTGTTCCTAGGTACGCTGATGCCCGGCATCCAGCTTGATAAGCTGGGCCCGTTCAGTTTGATGGGCTACCTGCAGCCGTTCATTACGGTGCTGGTACCCAACCTGCTGCTTACCGGCGCCATTTTCTTTACCCTGGCTACGCTCACCCGCAACGTGCTGGCGACCTACGTGGGCACCATCCTCTTCCTGATTCTCTACATCGTGTCGCGCAACCTGCTGCGGGACCTCGACAACGAAACCCTGGCCAACCTGCTCGACCCCCTGGGGGCCGCCTCCCGCTCCCTGACCACCAAGTACTGGACCACGGCCGAGAAAAACACCCGTCTGCTGCCCCTCGACGCCAACTGGCTGATGAACCGGGCGCTGTGGCTCGGCATTGCCGGAGCGGTGCTCGGGCTCTGCTACTACCGGTTCCGGTTCAGCTTTGCCATAGCCGATGCCAGCCCCCGCGTGCGGCGCGAAGCCGAAAAGCCCGGCGTGCTGCCCGTAGCGCCCAGCCTGGAACTGCCCGTGGTGCGGCAGGATTTCTCGTCAGGCCAGCACCTGCGGCAGTTTGGCCGCCTGGTGATGCTGGAGTTCAAGGGCATCATCAAGAGCGTCTACTTTATTGCCATTGTCGTCACGGGCCTGGCGTTCCTGCTTAGCTCGGCCACCCAGATCGGCAAGCTGTTCGGCACGGCAACCTTCCCGGTGACGCCCAACGTCGTTTTCCTGTTTCTGGGCTCGTTTACCCTGTTTATCCTGGCCGTCATCACCTTTTACGCCGGGGAGCTGGTGTGGCGGGAGCGCGACAGCCATATCAACCAGATCTACGACGCGCTGCCCCTGCCGAACTGGGTACCGTTTACCTCCAAGCTGGGCGCGCTGATGCTGGTACAGGTGGTGATGCTGCTGATTGTGCTGGTAGCGGGCCTGATTACGCAGATCATCTACGGCTACTTTGAGTTTGAGCTGGGCGTGTACCTGAAGTGGCTGTTTGGCCTGAAGCTGATCGACTACCTGCTGCTGTGCGTGCTGGCTATGCTGGTGCAGGTGCTGGTGAACAACAAGTACCTGGGCCACTTCGTGATGGTGCTCTACTACGTGTTTACCCTGTTTGCCGGGCAGTTGGGCCTGGAGCACAACCTGTTCAGCTACGGCTCCGACCCGGGCCTGCAGTACTCCGCCATGAACGGCTTCGGCCACTTCGTGGTCCCGTACCTGTGGTTTAAGCTGTACTGGGGCGCCCTGGCCGTAGCCTTTGCCGTGGTGGCCAACGCCTTCTGGGTGCGCGGCACCGAAACCCACTGGCCCACCCGCGTGCGGCTGGCCGCCCGGCGCCTCACCGGCCCGGCCCGGCTAAGTCTGGTAGCCGCCCTGCTGCTATTCGTAGCCACCGGCGGGTTTATCTTCTACAACACCAACATCCTGAACCGCTACCAGACCAGCAAGGCCCGGGAAAAGGAGCAGGTGCAGTACGAGAAAGCCTACAAGCGCTACGGCAGCCGGCCCCAGCCCCGGATAGTGGCCGTCGCCGTCAACGTAGACCTGTTTCCGAGCCGGCAGGAAGCCCAGGTGAAGGGTACCTATTGGCTGCGCAACAAAACCGCCCGCCACATCGACTCCGTGCAGCTCAACCTGCCCGCTGAGGCCCGGATCCGGGAGCTCTCCGTGGCCGGTGCTCAGACTGTACTGCGTGATTCCCTGGCCGGCTTCTACATCCAGCGGCTGACCAAGCCCCTGGCCCCCGGCGACTCGGTGCAGCTGCGCTTCAACCTGGCCTACGTGGCAAAAGGGTTTGAAAACAGCACCGGCCGCATCAATGTGGTGTATAACGGCACGTTTGCCAACAGCAGCGTGCTGCCCAGCATCGGCTACAGCAAGAACTCCGAGCTGAGCGACGAGGACGCCCGCAAGAAAAACGGCCTGCCGCCCCAGCCCCGCATGGCCTCCGTCCGCGACACAGCCGCGGCCCGTAACAACGCGCTGAGCACCGACGCCGACTGGGTGCGCTACGAAGCGGTGGTCAGCACCGAGCCCGACCAGATTGCGCTGTCGCCAGGCTATCTGCAGCGGGAATGGGTAGAAAACGGGCGGCGCTACTTCAGCTACAAGATGGACGCCCCTATTCTCAACTTCTTCTCCTATCAGTCGGCGCGCTACGCGGTGCGCAAGGACAAGTGGCAGAACGTCGACATTGCCATCTACTACCAGCCCGGCCACGAGTACAACCTCGACCGGATGGTGCGGGGCGTGAAAGATGCCCTTACCTACTACAGCGCCGCCTTTGGGCCCTACCAGCACCGGCAGGTGCGCATCCTGGAGTTTCCGGGCTACCGCTCGTTCGCCCAGAGCTTCCCGAACACGATTCCCTTCTCCGAGGCCATCGGCTTTATTGCCGACGTCGATGACACAGACCCCGAAAGCGTGGACTACCCCTACTACGTGACGGCGCACGAGGTAGCGCACCAGTGGTGGGGCCACCAAGTGGTAGGCGCCGACGTGCAGGGCTCCACGCTGCTGATCGAAACCCTGTCGCAGTACTCGGCCCTGATGGTGATGAAGCGCACCTACGGCGAGGCGATGATGAAGAAGTTCCTGAAGTACGAGACGGACCGCTACCTGACCGGGCGGGGTACCGAGCGGCGCAAGGAGCTACCCCTGGCCCTGGTCGAAAACCAGCAGTACATCCACTACAACAAAGGTTCCCTGGTGATGTACACCCTGCAGGACTACCTGGGCGAAGACAAGGTAAACAGCGCGCTCAAGGCGTTTCTGGCGCAGTACAAGTTTCAGCAGCCGCCCTACACCAACTCCCTGGAGCTGGTGCGCTACCTGCGCGGCGCCGCCCCCGACTCCCTGCAGTACCTGGTAACCGACATGTTTGAGAAGATCACGCTGTATGAAAACCGCACCGACTCGGCTTCCTATAAAAAGCTTCCGAACGGGCAGTACCAGGTGAATCTGGCCATCAACGCCAAGAAGTTCTACGCCGACAGCCTGGGCAACGAGAACGAGGCGAAGATGAACGACTGGGTGGACGTGGGCGTGCTGGCCCGGCGCAAGGAAAAAGGCCAGTGGCGCGACGTGTACCTGTACCGCCGGAAGCAGCGCCTGCACGCCGGCCTCAACCGGATTGCCGTCACCGTGGCTGAAAAGCCCGAAAAAGCCGGCGTCGACCCGTTTGCCCAGCTGATTGACCGCAACCCCGGCGACAACGTGAAGACGCTGACCGGGAAGTAGTGGGCTACTGGTTGCAAGTCCCAGGCGGCAAGCTTTCCTGGCCTATCGTTTTTGTAGTCATCATCCTGATTTTACGAACCGAAGAGCGACGTAGTCAAGCAGCTCATACCATTTGAACGACTAGCGTAACAACGACTCGTTCAGACTTGATCAGGTTCTTCTGCTCCGCTTCGGGATGACAGACCACATTAAGTAGAACGAAAAAGCTTGCCGCTTAAAGCTGATGGCTTGCCGCTCAGTTTGGCCCGGATTATGTAAAGGGCCGTACAAGTCCAATTCCCTACGCCATTTCTTCGCCATGAAACGCCTCACTCTGCTTGCCTTCGCTGCTGCCACGCTGTTTTCCGCCACCGCCGTGCAGGCCCAGACCAAAGTAAAAACCAAGTCCAAGTCCGATGCGGCCGGGGTTTCGGTTAAGTCGAAAACCAACACCGGCGCCGTGGTGCTCGACGGCCCCGTGAAGCGGGTGGAAACCCTTTCCGGCATCGACGTATTCCCGGACCCCACCACGGGTACCATCATGCTGAGCTTTACCCAGCAGTTCACGCAGCCCGGGACTTTGGTGATGACCAACTCCCTGAACAAGCCCATCTACACCACCGCCCTGGACCCGCAGAACAACACTGGCCAGCCCGTGGACCTGGGCCGCATCTCGCCCGGCGTGTATATGGTTGAAGCCAAAACCGGCAACTACGTGTACTGGAAGAAGGTGCGCATCAAGTATCCCGCCGCTCCGGTGCGCCGCCGCCGCTAAGCCACCGCCCTTGCTTAACCTCCGCAGCCGCCCTGGTTGCGGAGGTTTCTTTTTGACCGTTGCACTTCCGGCCGCCCCGCGGCTATTCCGGAAGTGTGGCCCGCCTCCTTACCTTTCGGCTCCCTTGCCCTTTCTATGAACAGCCTTTCCCTTGTTTTCCGATCCACGCTCCCACTCGTGCTGGCGTTGCTCACGCTGACTGCCGCCGCGCCCGGGCTCAAGCTGAAGAAAACGACAATCAACAAAACCCTCACGGTGGGTGTGCCCGCGGGCTTTATTACCCTGCCCGACGAAGGCATTGCCGTGAAGTACCCGGCACCCCGCAAGCCCCTGGCCGTATTTACCAATCCCAGCGGCCGCGTCGACTTCAGCGTAGCTCAGAAGCCCACCACCTTCGCCAGCCGCGACTATGGCCTGCTGCTGAAAATCTACAAGGCCAGCATCCAGAACATGTACACCAAGGTGGACTTCCTGAGCGAGGATATCCGCACGGTGAACAAGCGCGACTTCGTGGCCCTGGAGTTTGTGTCGGCGGTGGCCGACAACCGCCGGGGCAGCAACCTGGCCCCCATCCGGCGCTACCAGTTTGTGCAGTACGCCATTCAGGGCGACCAGCTGCTGGTATTTACCTTCAACTCCCCGGCCGACGAGCAGGCCCAGTGGCAGCCCACCGCCCGCGCCGTGATGCAAAGCATTGCACTGAAGGAGAAGTAGTTGTTGGTTGTTTATTGTCCGTTGTCAGGTCGTTCATGAGCCTGTCAACGGGCAACTATCAACGGACAACTATCAACGACCAACCAACAACCATGCACGAGCCCTACATGCGCGAGGCGCTGAAGCAGGCCCGCTACGCGCTGGCGGAGGATGAGATTCCGATTGGGGCCGTGGTGGTGCTCAACCAGCAGATTATAGCCCGGGCCTACAACCAGACCGAGCGGCTCCGCGACGTGACGGCCCACGCTGAGATGCTGGCTCTTACGGCCGCGGCCAATGCTTTGGGCAACAAGTACCTGACCGATTGCACCCTGTACGTGACGGTGGAGCCCTGCGTGATGTGCGCAGGGGCCACGTTCTGGAGCCAGGCCCGGCGGGTCGTGTATGGTATTGGGGAAGACAAGCACGGCTTCCAGCGACACGGCCGCCTGCTGCACCCGCGCACAGAGCTGGTAAGCGGGGTACTGGCCGAAGATTGCGCGGCCCTGATGCGCGAGTTTTTTGCCCGCAAGCGTAAATAACTACTTTTGACCGGACAGGCAGCCGGTGGACTTTCCACAACCCCAGCTGCCCTTCTGCGGTTATAGCTGCACCACCCTATTCCGGCTTCTTTTTACCAACCCCTAAATTCAAAGACCATGGCTTTCGAACTCCCCAAGCTGCCCTACGCCTACGATGCCCTCGAGCCCCAGATTGATGCGCAGACGATGGAAATCCACCATAGCAAGCACCATCAGGCTTACGTAACCAACCTCAACAACGCCATTGCCGGCACCGAGCTGGAGAATCAGTCGCTTGAGGAGCTGATGCACAACATCGCCAAAGCGCCGGCCCCGGTGCGCAACAATGGCGGCGGCCACTTCAACCACTCCCTGTTCTGGACCATCCTGTCGCCCAACGGCGGCGGGGAGCCCACCGGCCCGGTTGCGGAAGCCATTACCAAGTCGTTCGGCTCCTACGAGAAGTTCAAGGAAGAATTCACCAAGGCGGCCACTACCCGCTTCGGCTCGGGCTGGGCCTGGCTGTGCAAGCAGACCGACGGCAACCTGCAGATCTGCTCCACGCCCAACCAGGACAACCCGCTGATGCCCGACACCGGCTGCGGCGGTACTCCCCTGCTGGGCCTCGACGTGTGGGAGCATGCCTACTACCTAAAGTACCAGAACCGTCGCCCCGACTACATTGCGGCCTTCTACAACCTCATCAACTGGGACGAAGTAAACCGCCGCTTCAGCGCGGCCCAGTAGACTTCCCCGGCCAGAAAAAGCCCGCTCCGGATTCCGGAGCGGGCTTTTTTACTTTTAGCAGGACAGGCTCCTCAGCGGCAGGGCGTTGCTAGACCGAGTCCAGGGGCTTCAGATAACTCTGCAGGGCCTGTACGTAGGCTTCGAAGGCGGCCACGCCCCGGGGCGTGATGGCGCAGCGGGTCAGCGGATAGCTGCCGTCCAGCTCCCGGGTCAGGGTCAGGTAGCCGGCGTCCTTGAGCTTGCCGAGCTGCACGCTCAGGTTGCCGGCGGTGGCGCCGGTCTTTTCCCTGAGGAACGTGAATTCGGCTTCGCGCACGCTCAGCAGCAGCGACATCACCGCCAGCCGCAGCTGGGAGTGCAGCAGCGGGTCGAGGTCCTCAAACGGCGCGGCCACGGCGGAAACGTGCTTTGAGCAGATGCCCGGGAATAATGTAGCTCAGCAGCACGGCAGCCAGCAGGAGCAGCTGAGTCTGGAACGGTACCAGAAAGGCGACGGTAGCCAGCAGCCAGCAGGCCGCGCCCCCGTAAACCAAGGGCTGGAACCGCAGCGCCCCGCCTGACACAAACGTGCCTAGCCCGTAGGGCCCGATCAGCAACGGATAAGCCAGCTGCCAGCCGTATACCGAGCCAAAGCCGATGACCATCACCAGCAGCACGCCCATGCCAGCCCAGAAGCCCAGAAACTGTCCGACCGGCGTCCGCACGGTCTGGTTCTTTTTCAGCCGGTAATGGTAGATCAGGACGACCACCGTACCCAGGGGCATCAGCAGCCAGGGCAGCCACGGCCGCTCGTAGTCAGCCAGCATCAGCGCGTAGTGACTCAGCGCGGCGGCCAGCACCAGCCAGCCCCAGAACAGATAGTCAAACGAACGGTCGCTCAGATCTTTTTTGGCGGCCTGAATCATCCGCTGGATGAGCGCCAGGCTTTCGGGCCCGGACAAAGGTTTTTTCAGTGAATTCCATAGGGTAGAAGGGGTAAAAGACGAAGCAAGGGCAATGGGCAGGCTTAGCGGGTTTCAGCCAGCAGATCGAAGAAGGGGTTTACCCGCAGCTCATTGGCCGGCTCGGCCGGGGCCGCACTACGGGTCTTCTGCCTGCCGACGGTTCGGACCGGGGCACCCGGGCAGCCTGCGTCAGCCACCAGCGCCGCACGGCCACGCCGTACAGCACCGCGATGCTAACCGAGAACCAGATGCCCATCCACAGCGCCGGCAGCAGCCAGCCGGCCACCCCACGAGCAGCAGGGCCAGAGTTACAGCCGCCAACTGAGCGGCGGCACCAGTGCGGATGGGGGTTCCGGCGTCCGGATGGTGGATAGCAAGGTTGGTTTTCATGGCAACACACCGGTTATCGACGAATGATGCGAGAAGCATAAACCAGTTTATGATATACACCACACCACGTTGTAAACTTTATTTTTAACCCGTGTTTTTCCTGGGTTTCCCCCATCTCCCCTCGTTTCTGATTTTAGTTATCTTTGACGGCCCCGGTCCCCACTGACCGGGCGTTTTGTTTTCCCACTCTTCTTTTCCTTTCCCCCTCAAGCCCACCTGCATGAATACCAAGCTCCGCCTGATTGTACTGAGCTTTCTCCAGTTCTTTATCTGGGGCTCCTGGCTGATAACTATTGGCGCGTACTGGTTTCAAACCAAGCAGTGGTCGGGTGCCCAGTTCGGCGCCATCTTCTCCACCATGGGCATTGCGTCCATCTTCATGCCTTCCCTCATGGGCATCGTGGCCGATAAATGGATCAACGCCGAGAAGCTGTTTGGGGTGCTGCACATCCTGGGCGGCATCGTGCTGTTCACCGTCCCGATGGTCGACGACCCGGGCACCATGTTCTGGGTGATGCTGCTGAACATGATTTTCTACATGCCCACGCTGGCGCTGTCTATTGCCGTTTCCTACTCAGTGCTCAAAAGCAAGGGCGGCGACGTGGTCAAGGACTATCCGCCCATCCGGGTGTGGGGCACCATCGGCTTTATCGTAGCGATGTGGACGGTCAGCCTGCTTGGCTTCGAGAAGTCGTCCAGCCAGTTCTACATTGCCGCCGGGGCCGCTATTCTGCTGGGCATCTACTCGTTTACGCTGCCGGCCTGCCCTCCGCCCTCCAAGAACACCTCCAGCCGCTCCCTGGTAGATGCCCTGGGCCTGAAGTCGTTTGCTTTGCTGCGCGACCGGAAGATGGCCGTCTTCTTTTTGTTTGCCCTGCTGCTGGGTGCCGCGCTGCAGCTCACCAACGCTTACGGCGACACCTTCCTGCACGATTTCGACCAGAACCCGGCTTACAAGGACACGCTGGCGGTGAAGTACCCGGCCATCATCATGTCTATCTCGCAGATTTCCGAAACGCTGTTCATTCTGGCCATTCCCTTCTTTCTGCGCCGCTTCGGCATCAAGCAGGTAATGTTCTTCAGCATGATTGCCTGGGTGCTGCGCTTCGGCCTGTTTGCCTACGGCGACCCGGGCAGCGGCCTGTGGATGATTATCCTCTCGTGCATCGTGTACGGCATGGCCTTCGACTTCTTCAACATCTCCGGCTCGCTGTTCGTCGAAACCCAGACCGCATCCTCTATCCGGGCCAGCGCCCAGGGGCTGTTCATGATGATGACCAACGGCTTCGGCGCCGTGCTGGGCAGCTCCATCAGTGGCATCGTGATTCAGAAGTACTTTACCAACCCCGTCGACCAGACCAAGGACTGGCACAGCATCTGGCTCACCTTTGCGCTCTACGCCCTGGTGATTGCCGTGCTGTTCATCATCGTGTTCAAGCACAAGCACGACCCGCAGGCAGCGGAGAGCACACAGGCCGAGCCCCTGCTGGCCGCCGAGTAAGCGGCCGGCTGCATCAGTTCGAGCTTGTCTGGCTGGGAGCCCGCCGGTGATTAGAGCAGCCCTCCCGGCATTTGGTATACGAAGAGTATAAAAACAGTCTAAAAACAGCATAACAAAAAACCCGCCTGGCAGGCTGCCAGGCGGGTTTTTTGTTATGCTGTTTTCAAAACAAGGCCGCGAGAATCCGACGACGCGGTTGCTTACGCGCTCCGGCCCTGCCGGAAAAGCTAAGTGCTATGAGCTATTCGCCAACAGCCAAGTGAGCTTAGAACTGCTCGTCGGCGCCGAAAAAGAAGCTGCCTTCGATCTGGGCGTTTTCGTCGGAGTCGGAGCCGTGCACGGCGTTGGCCTCAATGCTCTTGGCGTACTTTTTCCGGATGGTGCCTTCGGCGGCCTGGGCCGGGTTGGTAGCTCCGATCAGGGTGCGGAAGTCGGCCACGGCGTTGTCCTTTTCCAGAATAGCGGCTACGATCGGGCCCGACGACATATAGCCAACCAGGTCTTTGTAGAAGGGACGCTCAGCGTGAACTTCGTAGAATTTGCCGGCGCGCTCGGCCGTCAGCAGTACTTTTTTGAGCGCCACGATGCGGAAGCCGCCTTGCTCGATCATGCTCAGGATACCACCGATGTGGTTTTCCTGAACGGCATCGGGCTTAATCATCGTGAAGGTGCGGTTAGTAGCCATTCGTAAAAAAGAGGGTTGAAACAGAAAGAAGGGAAGTCCGGCTCCGGACATTCGCCGCCGCAAAAGTAGCCGAAAGCCGGCAAAGCACCCGCAGCGAACTGAAAGCAGGAACAAGTTTGTTACAGTGGCTGATTATTCCGGAATATTTCCGATTTTTGCCGCCTTGTTTTCGGCGCAAATAACCGAATTTCAGCCACCTATCAGTAGGCAATGTCCACAATCACCGCCCTGAAGGAGTTGCTCGCGCAGCCCCGGCAGATTTTCATCACTACCCACCACAAGCCTGACGCCGACGCGCTGGGCTCCTCGCTGGGGCTGGCGGGCTACCTTCGCAAGAAGGGCCACCACGTCACGGTTGTGACGCCCTCCGACTACCCCGATTTCCTGGCCTGGATGCCCGGCAATGAGGACGTGGTCGTGTACGATGCCCGGAAAAACGACGCTCAGGTGCGCGACATCATCGGCACGGCCGAGGTGCTCTTTTGCCTGGACTTCAGCTGCCTGGGCCGTATCAGCGAGATGGGCGAGTACATCCGTACGGCGCCTGGCACCAAGGTGCTCATCGACCACCACCTGGAGCCCGAGCAGTTTGCCGACCTCGACTTTTCCAACCCCAAGGCGGCGGCCACGGCCGAGCTGGTGTTTGAAGTTATCCGCGACCTGGGCGACCAGGCCCTGATCGACCGGGGCATCGGGGAAAGCCTGTACGCCGGCATCATGACCGACACCGGCTCGTTCCGCCACCCCAGCACCTCGCGCAACGTGCACCTGATCATTGCCGAGCTGCTCGACGCCGGCATCGACCTTTCCGCTGTGCACCGCCGCATCTACGACTCCCACTCCGAGATGCGCCTGCGCTTTCTGGGCTTCGTGCTCAAAGACAAGCTGGTAGTGCTGCGCGAATACAACACGGCCTACATTGCCATCACCCAGGACGAGCTGCGTGAGTACCAGTCGAAAACCGGGGACACCGAGGGGCTGGTCAACTT
Organism: Hymenobacter translucens; assembly: GCF_020685205.1. Classification (GTDB taxonomy): domain Bacteria; phylum Bacteroidota; class Bacteroidia; order Cytophagales; family Hymenobacteraceae; genus Hymenobacter; species Hymenobacter translucens. The sequence goes on along the minus strand of NZ_JAJERB010000006.1, from coordinate 55,290 downwards.
CGCGCTCAGCATCGAGGGCGTCGTGTTTGCCGCCGTGCTTATCGACCGGGGCCCGGCCGTCAAGATTTCCTTCCGCTCGGTGGGCGACTTCTCGGTCAATGAGTTTGCCCGCAAGCATTTTCAGGGCGGCGGCCACCACAACGCCTCCGGCGGCATCAGCCACGACCCGCTCCCGGCTACGGTGCAGCGCTTCCTCGACTTGCTGCCTGAGTACCAGACCAAACTTGTGACCGCGCCGCTGGCTGTTGCGCCGCCTTCAGTGTAACTTGCCCAAAATTTTCCTTCATCCTCTTTTCTTTTTCATGCTCCTCCAACGCAATTTTCTGTACCTGGCCCTGGCAGGTGGTGTTCTGGGTTTCTCCTCGTGTAATAAAGGTGGTGGCGACTTTGCCAAAACCAAGTCGGGTATCGAGTACAAAGTCTTCAAAAGCGAGGGTGGCAAGTACAGCTCCCGCGAAGTAACCCCCGAGGGCGACGCTACCTACAAGGACCGCACGGGTAAGATCATGGCGCTGAACGTGGAGTACCGCACAGCCAAGGACTCGGTGCTGTTCAACTCGCGCAAGCAGCAGATGGGCATTCCGATGCGCATTGAGTTGCAGGAAGTGAAAACCAAGGGCGGCATCGAAGAAGCCATTGCCCTGCTGCAGCCCGGCGACAGCGGCGTGTTCCGTTTTAACGTGGACACCATCTTCGCCAAGTCGTTCAAGCAGCCCGTGCCCCCCTTCATGAAGAAGGCCGGCAACACGATGACGATGTACGTGAAGGCCGAGAAGATTCAGAGCCGCGAAGAAGCTACCGCCGACCAGCAGAAGATGATGGAGGAGCAGCAGCGCAAGATGATGGCCTACGCCGAGCAGCAGCTCAAGAAGGACGACGTGATCCTGCAGGACTACATCAAGAAAAACAACCTGACCGCGCAGAAAGACCCCTCCGGCATCTACTACGTGGTAACCCAGACCGGCACCGGCGCCAAGCCCAAGCAGGGCCAGACGGTGAGCGTAAACTACAAGGGCACCCTGCTCGACGGCAAGGAGTTCGACTCCTCGGTGAAAAGCAACGCCGGCAAGCCCATCGAATTCCCCCTGGGCGTAGGCCAGGTGATTCCGGGCTGGGACAAGGGCATTGCCCTGCTCAACAAAGGCTCGAAAGCCACCCTGCTGATTCCTTCGTCGCTGGCGTACGGTCAGCGCGGAGCCGGAGCCGACATTCCGGCTGATGCCGTGCTCCGCTTCGACGTGGAACTGGTTGACGTTAAGTAATTCTTTCGTTGCCGCCCCTGCCCGGGGCGGCAACTTCTTTTCTGCACCTATGCTTTCCTTCCCCGCTGCCTGGTCGCGCCTGCGCGTTGCTCCCCTCCTGCTGTTGCTGCTGAGCCTGGTTTCGGCCTGCACCAAGGAAAAGGACTACGGCCCCATCGACGAGGAGCTTATCAAGCAGTACATCAGCGACCAGAAGCTGACCGGGGCCGTGCGCCTCGAGTCGGGCCTGTACGTGGTGCCGGTTACGACGGCCACCGGCGTGCAACCCCGGACCGGTCAAACGGTATCCGTACTGTACACGGGCATGCTGCTCGACGGCACGGTGTTCGATGCCACTTCCCGCCGGGGCAACACGCCCTTCGACTTCACCCTGGGCGTCGGCCAGGTGATTCAGGGCTGGGATCTGGGCATCGCGCAACTGAACAAGGGCAGCAAGGCCATCCTGCTGATTCCTTCCCGGCTGGGCTACGGCCCGAAGGGAGCCGGCGGGGGCTCGATTCCGCCTAACGCCGTGCTTCGCTTCGACGTGGAGCTGGTGAACGTTCGCTAACTAATGATTCGGCGGCCGACTGGTTTTGCGACCACAGCCGCCATTTAAGGAGAAAATGATGACGATGAAGCTACTGGGCCGCCCCCTCCTGATCCGCCTGCTGTCCCTGTTGCTGGCCGCCGCCCCCGTGGCCCTGCTCGGAAGCTGCAACACTGAAAATGTCCTGGCCAAAGCAGCCCGGGAGCACGAGGAAGAGTTTAAGAAAATTGATGACGGCCTCATCATGGCCTACCTCACCCGCCACAACATCACCAACTACCAGCGCCTGAACTCCGGCATGTACCTGGTACCCATTACCGAGGGCACCGGCACCGCCGTAACCAGCGGCAAGACGGTAGAAGTGAAATACATCGGCAAGTTTCTGACCGCCAACCGCGACGGGGAGATTTTCGACAACTCCACCGACAACCGCACTCCCTGCGGCTGCATCAGCTTTGTGGTGGGCGCCGGCCGCGTGATTAAGGGCTGGGACCAGGGCCTGCTCTCGTTCAAGAAAGGAGACCGGAAACTGTTGCTGATTCCCTCCTACCTCGCCTACGGCCCCACCGGCTCCCGGCGTCCCGATGGGTCGTACGGCATCCTGCCGGATACGCCGCTGCTGTTCGATATGGAAATTCTGAACGTTCAGTAAGCTACCGATGAAGCGCAGGCTGTTTTTCCTGGTGCTGGGACTGGTTCTGCTGCTTTCGGCCGGAGCCCGGGCCCAGCAAGCCCGGCCCGATACGGTCCGGACGGACAGCGGCCTGCGCTACGTGGTTCATCAGCGCGGCCCGGGCAGCCTGCCCAAGCCGGGCTCCCGCATCGTGGCCCACTACACGGGGTTTCTGCCCAACGGCCGCATGTTCGAAAGCTCCGCCACCACGGGTCCGCTGCGCTTTCGGCTGGGCCGGGGCGAAGTTATCCGGGGCTGGGACGAGGTGTTTGCCCTGCTGCCGGCCGGCAGCCGGGTCCGGGTCTGGATTCCGGCCGCGTTGGCCTACGGAGCCAAGGGTGTCCGCAACCCCGACGATGAAAGCCAGTACCAGATTCCGCCCGACACCGACCTGATCTTCGAGCTGGAGGTCGTCAAGATTAAGTAGCGGCGCTATGCCCTTGCACAAAAAAGCCCCCGTCGGAACCGACGGGGGCTTTTTCTTTCAGGCTTTATTCGGACTCGGCCAGCACTTCCGACAGCACGTCGAGGGAGCGGATGTCGCCGAGCTTCTCGATGTGCAGCTGGTAGTAGCGAATCAGCACGTTAATCAGCTCCCGGCGCACCCGGCCGTTGGGAATGGTAGCCGAAGCCGGGTCGCGGAGCAGTTCGTCGAAGTGCTTGTCAAACTCCCGGAAGCGCAGGGCCGCCGGCCCGGTGGGGCCGGCCCCACCGGGCACTGACGAGGAAAACGCCACCTGGGACGTTATTTCCTCTCCGGTCTCGGCCCCGAAGCCCAGGTACATAGCCAGCTGCAGCAGAAACACCAGCGCGAAGTTCTCGAAGCCTTCCTGCTGCTGGTCGAAAGCCAGAATGGAGTCGTGCAGGAAGTTGAACAGAGGCTCGTTTTCTTCCTCCTCCAGCACCGTGCGCCCCACTACCTCCGAGAGGAACAGCACCACGCTGCTTTTGCGCATATCAAACGGAATCGAGCTGAACGACTCCGAGCAGCGGAACTCCGACAGGCGGGTGATGCCGCCCTGCCGGGCCGTGTAAGCGACCAGGTCGAGCATGGTGAAGGGCTGAAACAGCGCAATCCGGCCCGGGGGCTTGGCCTTGCGCACCCCGTTCACGATGTAGGTCTGCAGGCCCAGCCGCTCGGTGTACACCCGGGCAATAATTGAGGTTTCGCGATACTTGATGTAGTTCAGAACGATACCCCGGGTTTTAATCAGCATGGCTGTTTTTAATTAGTAATTACGAATCAGTAATGAGGAATTGATTCAGCCCGTGGCTGGTGACCCGCTGAAAAAAGCCTATCGGGGCTCTTCACTCAGGACGTACCTTCTTCACGAAGAAGCCGTGCGAACTACAACACCAATTCTTAATTACTAATTCTTAATTATTAATTCATCATTCAGCCACTACCGCTATTTTGCTGATGCAGCCGTTTTTGCCATCGGCATCGGAAGAAAGCACCAGGTACACGCCCGACTGCACCTTGCGGCCGTTGTAGTCGGCCAGGTTCCAGGTGACCCCGCCCCCACTGGCCCGGGTCTGGTAGACGAGCTTGCCGGTGATATCAGTGATTTTGACGAAGCCGTTGTTGGCCAGCCCGGTGATGCCCACGACCCCGGCAAAGTTGGTCCGGACCGGGTTGGGTGACACCCGGGCGCAGTCGGGCTTGCCTTCGGTTACGGTGGCAGTGCCCCGGTAGGCTACTACGCCGGCGTCCGTGACCACGAATACTTCTCCGGTTTTGTCGTTTACCGCCACGTCCACAATGCGGTTCGACGGCAGGGGGCTGTTTTCGGTGGTAAAGTGCAGCAGCCCTTCGTCGGCATCTTCGGAGAAATACCACAGGCCCCGATCGGTGCCAAACCACTTCCGGTTGCTGCCATCCACGGCTACGGCCCGCACCACCTCGTCGCGCAAGGCCGGAAAGCCTTTGCTCAGGCCATACATAACGGTGGGCGTACTGAACGTGCTGGGTGGGCCGCCCTGGGGTAATGCCAGGCTGGGGTCGGCAAAGTAGGCTACCCCTTTGGACGTGCCCACCCAGATTTCCCCTTTCCGGTCGCGCACGATGTCGTACACGTCGCCGGCGGGCAGGCCGTCCGCTTCCGTGAACTTCCGGACTCCCAGGCTTTCCTTGTCGTAAAACGTCAGGCCGTTGCCCAGCCGGCGGGCTTCCGTCACCCAGGGGTTGCCAAAGTCGTCGAGGGCAATGCGGTCCAGGTTTTCCGAGCCGGGGAAGTGGCGGATGGCTGCCCAGTTACCGCTTACCGGGTCGTAGACGTGCAGGCCGGATGTCTGCGGCAGCTGGTGGCGGTTTACCACCCAGAGCTTACCGTCGGCATCCACGGCCAGGTCCGTCACCCGCACAAACTTCTGGTAGTTGGGGTCGGTAACCGGCAGGGCGCTTCGCAGGGTGCTGTTCGTGACTCCGAACGCCTGAAACTTACCGGGGCCCTCCCACTTCAGAACCCCGTTGCCGTAGCTGCCGATGTAAAGCGTGCCGTCGGCCGTGCGGGCGCCCCGGGTCAGGTCCTTGGTGTTGGGAAACTGGGTGAGGTCCGGAATCGTCTTGTTGGTGATGTTGGTCCAGCGCCCTTCCTTGTACTCGTAGAAGCCGCCGAAATAGTCGTTCTGCACGTAGTTGTCCTGGTGGCCGCCCGTGAAGACGGTAACGGTGTTGGTGGCCGCGTCAGCCAGCACGCTGAACGCCCGCGCCTCGGCCGGACCATTGGTGAGAAAGTTCTCGAACTGCATGCGGTCCGTGGTGCGAACCAGGCCGTTTTCGAAGTCGCCGATGTAAATGTCGCCGTTGCGGCTGCGCAGCACCGCCTGGGGCTGCACAAGCAGCGGGCTGCGCAACGGCGTAACGGCCCCGGTGCGGGGATTGTAAATCAGCACCTTGGCATTGGCCGGGGCCGACTGCCGGGTAGCCAGCAGCAGCCCGGCCCGGGAGGGCGTCAGCTGCTGATATAAGTCGGCGTAGATGCTGAAGATAGGCTGCCAGCCCCGGCCCGTACCGCCAAAGCGCAGCAGGTTCCCGAAGGTTTTGCCCGCGTACACCTTGCCATCCTGGGTGGCCAGGGTCTGGTAGGGGTTGCCGGGCGCCCCGGGCTGGTCGATGGTCCATTTGCGGTAGTCCACCAGGTTGTCGCCGCCCGTGCCGATCCGCCCGCGCATCAGGCCGGCCGACGTAGCCGCGTACAGGGAGTCGCGCAGCACGGTGGTCGAGAATACCTGGACGGCCGTGCCGCCGGGGCCGATGTTGGAATACGTGTCCCGGATTTCCAGCTTGACCAGATCGAACACGACCAGGCCAAAGCTGCACGACAGGTAGGCCAGCTTGCCGCTGACGTAAATCGTGTTGATAATTTTGTCGCCGCTGATCTGCTTGCGGGCAATGTCGCTCACGTTCTGAATCGTGCCGTCGGGCCGCAGCACGTCGATGTTGGCGCTGCGGTAGGCGACCAGCACCTGCCGGCTCACCGAGTCGTACGCCACCGTATTCACCCGCACGTCGCTCAGTCCGTCGCGGCGCGAAAGCAGGCGGGTCGTGTTCAGCTCTTTGTCGAAGTAAAAGAAGGCATCCTCGGCCGCTACGTATACCCGGTCGCCGGCATCGGCCAGGGCCCGGACCCGGTTGGCCGGCAGGTGCAGCTGCCAGTCGCCGAAGCCCGCCGTGCTTTGTGCCCGGGCCGACGTGCCGGGTGCGGCCACGGCTCCGAGCAGCAAGCAGCACCAGAGCAGGGCGGAAGCAAAGCGAAAACGGGCAGGGCGTAGCGAAGATATCATCGGCGGGAAATAGCAGTAGTCAGCAATGGAAAAGTAACGCCGGCCAGGGGGCTTTAGTGCTTCGCGGCCGAGCTTATCGGCTCCACCGCCTTTTCCTTCATGCCTTCCAGAAAACAGGGCCGGCACCGGGCCTCGTAGGAGTCGGTTTCGCCGAGCAGAATTTTATCTTCTGAAGCCGCAATGCGGTAGGAGTACGACGCAATTTCACCGCAGCACACGCACACGGCATGCACCTTGGTCACGAACTCGGCCACCGCCATCAGGGCCGGCATGGGGCCGAAGGGCTTGCCCATGTAGTCCATGTCGAGGCCGGCTACAATAACGCGCTTGCCACGGTTGGCCAGCTGGGTGCACACTTCCACCAGCGACTCATCAAAGAACTGGGCCTCATCGACGCCCACCACGTCGCAGCCCCCGGCAAGCAGCAGCATTTCCTGGGGCACGGCCACGGGCGTAGACCGGATGCTGTTGGCGTTGTGCGACACCACGTCTTCGGCGTGGTAGCGGGTATCGAGGGCGGGCTTGAAGATTTCGACCTGCTGGCGGGCAATCTTGGCGCGGTTGAGCCGGCGGATCAGCTCTTCCGTCTTGCCCGAAAACATGGAGCCGCACACCACCTCGATCCAGCCCCGGCGGGAGGCTGCGAGGCTGGTGCCGACGCGGGGTTCAATAAACACAGGAGTGGGGAATGAGTGAATAAGCGAATGAGCGGCCTCATTCGGAACCTCTAAAGTACGGCTTTCGACGGGGCGGGCAAAGAATATAGCCGGGCCGTACTGGGTCGGTTCGCGATTCGAAACTCTACTCCCACCGCCCCGCGCCGACGTCAGAGCCGCGTCGGGCTATTGATACCTGACATGCGGGAGCCGGGTGGCCCGGGGCACGAGGCCGGTCACCTCGCCGGCGGGCAGGCGAGCCTGGCAGGTAAGCCGCTCGTGGGGCTGGAGCCGGCCGGCCAGGTGGTAGCGCAACTCCGCGTCGGTGGGCGGCGTTAGGTGTTCCTGCCCGCTTACGACTTCAATCCGACAGGTGGTGCAGCGCCCTTTCGCCCCGCAGGCATGCATCCAGTCGTGGCCGCAGGCCTGCAGCGTAGCCAGCAGCGTAGCACCCGGTGATACCTCCAAAGAAGTCGCGCCAGGCAGGTTTTGCACGTTTAGAGTGGGCATCTTTCCCTAACTTGCCCGTTGAATCCAGGCTTTTCGATGAACGACAAATATAGTCAGACCAAACGCGAACAGTACGGCCTCCGGCTGGCCGCGCAGCTCTGCAACCAGCATTTCGACGCCCAGCCCGACGCGACCCTCGACGGGCCCGCCGTCCTGCGCTTCACCCCGGTCCGGCAGGTAAATCTGTTTGTGGTGCAGCAGTTGCTGCAGCAGTGGACCGCCGAGATGGGCAAGCTCCGCAGCCCCTACTTCAACTTCGAAGCCCCCGACGTGCGCCAGGCCCTGACGCAGTTTATGAACATCCTGTCGCGCCGCATCAAGCTGGCCCGCCCCGCCTACGAGCCCCTGCTGGCCCGCGCCATCACCGACACCCTGACAATGGCCATCGATCCGGTGGCCACGTTCGAGCACAAGCTGCTGGGCAGCCAGCCCACGGCCACGGCCGAGCAGCTGCGCGAAGGGCTGCGCTACCTCGACCTCGACAAAGACCTCTATAAGGGCTTTGTCGATACGCTCACGCCCGGCTCCGCCCTGGAGCGCGACTTCCTGCTGAACCGGTTCCGCCTGCACCAGGAAGCCAACTACAAAAGCCACCAGCCCCTGGAAAAGCTGGTGGCGGAGCTCAGCGCCCTGCTGCCCCTCACCGAAGCCGACCTGCGCGAGGATGGTCCGGTTTCGGCCGCCAAGGCTCCGGAAGCGCCGAAAACTGCAGAAGTACCCCGGTTCGTTTCCCCGGCTCCGGCTCCTGAGCCCGCACCGGCTCCCCCGAAAGCCGAACCGGCCCCGGCTGCTTTGTCTGAGTCCACTGCCCCGGCGCCGGTAGCCGCCTCTTCCGCCCCGGCTGCCCCGGCGACGGTTGTGCCCGCTCCTGCCGCTCCCGCCGCCATTCCGGCCGCTGCGGCCCCTGTCGAAGCCCCGAAGCCAGCGGCCGAACCTTCCCGGCCGCTTACGGAAGCTGCGCCGGCGGGCGTACCGCTTTACGAAAAGCTCAAGGCGGAGAATCCCGGGTCCGTACCGCTGGGAGCCACACTGCGCACCGAGCGCCCGGCGGCTACGCTGGCCGACAAAGCCGCGCCCAGGGTGGAAAGCCTGCGGGAAGCCATTTCCATCAACCAGCGCTTCAGCTTTATCAACGAGCTGTTCAATGGCGAGAACATGGAGTACCACACCGCCATCCAGCACCTCGACTCCCTGCCCACGGCCACCGCGGCCAAGCGCTACGTCAGCGAGGATTTGACCACCAAGTATGGCTGGGTGCGCAAGGAAGAGCACGTCAACAAGCTGCTCAAGCTTATCGACCGGAAGTTTGCTTAGCGCCAACGGAGCAGCGCCTGGCCTTCAGACAGCCCCGGCTATATCCACTGCTGGATAAAGCCGGGGCTGTCTGGTGCTTGGCGGGCCACCTTGCCGCCTTGCCGCAATAACAATTAGATAAAGCCGTGTTCATCACCAGCTAACGTGCCGGTCCGAAGTTTCGGAGAGTTCTTTCCCGACACGTTATGGATCTGATCACGAGCTTTCCCCTGCCCGTACCCGCTGCCTGGCAGACGGGCACCCGCCGGCTGCTGTTTCCCCTGCTCCGGCAGCTAACCCATCTTCGGCAGCTGCAGCAGCTGTACGCGCAGACCCAGCACCTCACCGGCCTCGACTTTGTGGCCGCCCTGCTGCGCAGCCTCGGCGTACGGGTGCAGTTCGACCCTGCCGAGCTGCGCCAGGTGCCGGCTACCGGGGCTTTTATCGTGGTTGCCAATCATCCCAGCGGCCTGCTCGACGGGCTGGTTTTGCTGCACGTACTGGGGCAGGTACGACCAGAGGTGCGGGCCGTGGCCAACGACCTGCTGGCCCCCCTGCTAGCCCAGCTGGGTGAGCAGTTCGTGCTGGTGCAGCCCGATGCCGGCGGAGGGCCACGCAACACCCGTGGGATGCGGCACCTGCTGCGCTTTCTGCAGAACGACGTGCCCCTACTCCTGTTTCCCGCCGGCGCCGTAGCGCACCGGCCGGGTTTGTTTAGCCCCATCGAGGAACCGGCGTGGCATCCCACGGCTGGCCGGCTGCTGGCCGCGGCGCGGGTCCCGATTCTGCCGGTCTGGGTGAGCGGACAGAACAGCGTTTCTTTTAGCTGGCTGGGGCTGCTGCACCCGCTGCTGCGCACCCTGCGGTTGCCGGCGGAACTGCTCAACAAGCAGGGCCTCACCATCCGGCTGCGGCTCGGCGTTCCGGTGCTCCCGACCGAGGTGCAGCGCCTGCCGGCCCCGGCCCTGCTGCCGCTGCTGCGCACGCGGGTTTTCGCCCTGGCAGGCCAGAACAAGCTGGTGGCGGTGCCCGAACCGCCGGCCGTAATTGCCGAAACCCCGGGCGGGCTGCTGGCCGCCGAAATTGACGCGCTGCGCCCGAAACGCCGGCTGGTCGTTTCCGGCATGTGGGAGGTGTACGTGGCCAAATCCCGGGAAATTCCGCAGGTGCTGCGCGAGATTAGCCGTCTGCGCGAGCTTACTTTCCGGGAGGAAGGAGAAGGCACCCAGCAGGACCGCGACCTGGATCAGTACGATACCTACTACCGTCATCTGTTTCTGTATGACCGGCAAGCGGGCCGGCTGGTGGGGGCTTACCGCCTGGGGCAGGGGCCGGAAATTCTGCGCCGGTTTGGCCGCCGGGGGTTTTACCTGCACTCCTTGTTTCACCTGAAAAAAGAACTGAAGCCACTTTTGCGCCAGTCCCTGGAGCTGGGCCGCTCGTTTATCCGGCCCGAATACCAACGCCAGCCCCTGCCGCTGCTGCTGCTCTGGCAGGGAATTGCCACCTACCTGAGCACCCACCCCGAGTACCGCTACCTGATCGGGCCGGTCAGCATCAGCAACCGGTTTTCGCTCCTGTCCAAAGCCGTAATGGTGGAATTTATCCGGCGCCACTGCTTCGACCGGGAACTGGCCGCGCACGTGCGGCCCCGCAAGCAGTTCCGCTACCAGCCCCTGCCCGGTCAGGTACCCGTCGCCGACCTGCTTCAGGAGCTGAACACTGTGGAGACGCTAAACCGGTTGATCGGCAGCCTGGAGTGCGGCGGACTGGGCGTACCCGTCCTGCTGCGGCACTACATGCGGCAGAATGCCCGCTTTATCGGCTTTAACCTGGACCCGGGCTTCAGCAATGCGCTGGATGGCTTTATCGTCCTGGACGCCGGCACCCTGCCCGCCCGCACGCACCGTTTGCTGGCACGGCAGGCAGTGAAATAAGCGGTTCTGACAAGCCGTCAGCAGACTTTTACCCTCTTCCAAGCTGATAGCCCTACTCCTGGCTACTTCCCTGCTGTAGATGGCCCCCGGCGGGGAGTCTGAAGGATCGGGGTTGCCCGTCACCACCGCTCGTCAGTGAACTTCTCGCCCGTAGGGCCTGGTGCAGGACCGACCAGCAGGTACAGGTCGCGCCCGCTAAAAAAGCAGCAAAGGCCGGCACTACTACTCCGGCCGGCGGTAGAGGCGGAAATACATCTGCCCTGCCCGAACCTCCTGCACCATCACCCAGCGGGTGCGCAGCGTTTCCAGTTCCTGGTCGGAAAAGCCGTTCATCACGTTCGACTGCAGCAGGTAAGGGTTCCGGCTTAGATCTTTGGGGGCAAAGCGGCGGCAGTCAGCTGCGAGGTCGGCCTGGCAGAGCGGGTAGGCGTTGGGAAACTCCGACCCGACCTGGCCTAGCGGAATCCGGTGCGCGTTGAGGTAAGTGAGCATCTGCCGGCGCAAGCCGAAGTACGGCAGGTGGGCCAGCGTGCCATCCCAGCCTTTCGCTATGGTCTCGGGATACACCCAGAAGTGCCCGCTCAGCAAGCTTAGCAGCAGGGCGGCGTACACCCAGCGACCCGCCCGCAGCCGGGGCAGGTAGTACAGCACATTTAACGCCAGCAGCAGGTAGGCAGGCAGAAAGTAGCGGTGACCGATGGGGTTGGCATACGGCACGAATGATGAGCTTACGACCAGCACCGGGGCCAGCAGCGCCGCCAGCAGCACGGCCGCGTCGCGGCTGAACACCAGCTTCCGTCGCAACACCTGCACCCCGATGACCAAAGCGGCCAAGCCCAGGGCTACCCGGCCGAAGTCGAGCAGGCGCCAGCCGATGATGCCTATGTTGCGCAGGCGCACGGACCAGCCTACCACCTGCGTATTCCCGGCCCAGGCCGAGCCGGCGTGGTAAATCACCCAGCCATAGGCCTGGTAGTGAAAGGCCAGCCAGGCGCACACCAGCAACGTGGCCGGCACGTAGGGCAGCCCCCAGCGCAGCCAGCTGCTTAGCCGCCGGCCTTCCCGCCAGGGCTGCAGCACCACAGCGTCGGTCAGAAAGAGGGCCACGATCAGCAGGGTGCCCCTGGTGCTGAGCAGCCCCAGCGGCAGCAAGCTTAGCGCCAACCACCCGCGCCGTCCGCTCAGCTGGCTGTTAAACGCCAGCAGGTAGCAGAATACCATCAGCACGTCGGCCGACACCAGGGCGCTTTGCCCCAGCAACGTGGGCTCGGCCACCAGCAGCACGGTGCCCGGCAGCACCCAGGCTGGGGGCAGGAAGCGCCGGGCCAAGCGGTACAGCTGCCAGATAATGCCCAGCAGGGCAGGCAGCATCAGCCAGTGCCCCACGGGCAGGGAGCGGCCGAAGAGCTTCCACGCGCCGGCCAGCAGCAGGCCGAGCAGGGGCGGGTGGCCCGAGTCATAGCTTTCGGGCACGAGCAGGTGGCGGAAGCCAGTGTCGTAGTACCACTGCGCGTAGCGCGACGCCTGCAGCACCCCGTCCCAGAAAAAGCCATTGTCGGCCACCACGGCCGTCAGCGCCACGGCGCCCAGGGCCAGCAGCAGCAGCAGGTAGCGGTGGGAAGCAGGAAGGAAAGCCGGGTTCACTGGATAACGGTGAGGTAGTACGGCCCAAAGAAAGTCGGAAATGAGTCGACGCGCGCGGTGCGGAAGCCGGCCAGCAAAGCCGCGTTCTGGTTGCCGTACACCAGTTGGGCCCGGTCGAGCAGGCGCGGGGCGCCGAGGGTGTTGGTATACACTACGCGCTCCGCCTGGCGCTGGGCACGCAGCCACTGCCGGAACCCCTCCGCCGTACTGTCGGGGCGCTGCACCAGCAGCGTGGGCGCGGGCAGCACGTTGGCCGGACCGGCGGGGTTGCCGGTGAGGTAGTGCAGTTGGTTGAGCACGAGGTTGTGGTTGTCGAGCAGAAACCAGGCCCGGGGCTCCTGCTGAATCCGGCTCAGCAGTCGGGTATGGTTGGTGAATTGCAGCAGGCGGGCCGGCACCAGCCCGAAGGCCAGGTTCCAGAGCAGCAGCGCCCCGCCCGCCACGGCCACGCTGCGCGCCGGCAGGTTCAGCTGACTAGCGGCCACCGCCAGCAAAGCCGGCAGCATCACCATAAACTCGGCGTTGCCGTCGGAATACGCGGCGAAAAGCAGGTGCAGCACCAGAATCAGGGCGTGCACTAAGCATATCTGACCCCACAGCGGACTTGCTGGTCGCTTTTCCGCTTGCCTGCCCCGGCTTTGCCGGCGGACCTGCCAGGCGGCATACATCAGCAGCCCCACCACTATAAGGGGTACAGCGAGCAGGCCCGGCAGACGCTGCACCAGGGCCAGGGTGGAGCCGTGTACCTGCCCGAACGTGCGCACCACATTAGCCCCCGTCAGCAGCAGACCCCGGCCCGACACGCCCCCGCCGGCCCCGGCGTAGTAGTCGTGAAATACGAAATGCCACAGCGCATCCACGGTCAGCGGCAGGTTCCAGGAGGGCAAAGCCAGGGCGTAGGCCAGGGGCACCAGCAAAGCCGGCAAGGCATAGGTCAATAGGGCTTTTGCCTTCGCAGTTGCCAGCCAGACCGTGCCCAGCAGGAGGCCCAGCCACCAGAATACGTGAACCTGATGCAGCAGGCAGGCCAGCGAAGCCAGCAGGCCCGCGCTGAAAAGCAGCCCGGCCGGCCGGCCAGGGAGGAGCAGGTACTGCACCCAGCACCGGCTGGCCGCCAGGGAGAGCAGCAAAGGCAGAATGTAGGTTTCGGCCTCGGTGGCAAAGCGCATCACCCCAAAGCTGCTGCCTACAACCAGCACCCAGGCCATCGCCAGCGGCCGGCCCCGCCCCAGGCGGCGCAGCAGGCAGTACAGCAGCGCCAGGGTTGCCCCCGCCGCCAGGGCGTTCAGGGCCTGCACTGCTGCCAGGGCATCGGGCCGCAAACCGGTGAGCTGCAGCAGTTGCAGCCAGAGCCGGCCCGCCACGTTGAACAGCAGGTGGTGGGGCAAAAGGAGCTCGTGCCCGTAGCGCACGCAGGCGGCATAGTACCACGCGTCGAGGCTGGAGTTCCGGGTAGGCAGCAGCAGGTAGAGCCCGGTGAGGGCGGCTATCAGCACAAGGGGCTGACGGTTGCTGGCGGTTGGCTGTTGGTTGATGGTGCTGGGGTAGTTAGGTGTTCCGGTGTTGGGTTGTCTGTTATCCTTGATCTGTCGTCCGCCTACGGAGGACCTAATCAGCTTTGAATAACTGATCTGACAATGGCTCGTTCCCCGGTGCTAAGGTTCTTCGTTGCTGCTTGATGCGCGGAATGCTCAGGATGACAGCCACGAAAAACACAAAACTGAGCAGCTACCAGCCCATAGCTATCAGCTTAAAAACTACCGCACCAGATCCTGCTTGCGGTAGGCGTCGATGGCGAGCAGGATGAAGAGCAGCACCGTGAACGACCAGAGCGAAGAGCCCCCGTAGCTGAAGAACGGCAGCGGAATGCCCACCACCGGCGCCAGGCCGATGGTCATGCCGATGTTGATGCAGAAGTGAAAGAAGATGATGCTGGCCACGCAGTAGCCGTAGGTGCGCCCAAACACCGACTTCTGCCGCTCGGCCACGAACACGATGCGCGCCAGCAGGGTCATGAAAAGGATGATGACGGTGGCCGTGCCCAGCCAGCCCCACTCCTCGCCTACCGTGCAGAAGATGAAGTCGGTGCTTTGCTCGGGCACGAAGTCGAACTTGGTCTGGGTGCCTTCCAGGAAGCCCTTGCCCACCAGGCCGCCCGAGCCGATGGCAATCTTCGACTGCGTCACGTTCCAGCCTACGCCCAGCGGGTCGGCGGAGGGGTTGATGAGCACCTCGATCCGCTTGCGCTGGTGGGGCTGCAGCACGTTGTTGAAAAAGAAGTCGACGCCGAACACCATCCCGATGACCACTGCCCACACGCTCAGCGACAAGGGCAGGTGGTGGCGGAATACCTTGGGGTTGAATACGAAAACCAGCGCCAGCACCACGGTAAAAGCCCCGAACAGCCAGATCTTGGGCACCAGCAAGGCCAGAATCAGAATGACGGCGGCCGCGGCCAGGATGATGAGGATCAGCGGGGACATCCCCTCCCGGAAGTACGCCAGCAGGAAGGCGGCAAACACCAGGGCCTGCCCGGTTTCGTTGGCGGCAATAATCAGCGCCGGGGGCAGCAGCGTGAGGCCGGCCAGCACCAGCTGGTCGCGCCAGTTCTGCTGACGCAGGTTGATGCCGGCCATGTAGCGCGACACGGCCAGGGCCGTAATGAACTTGGCAAACTCAGCCGGCTGCAGGCGCACCGGCCCCAGCTCCAGCCACGACCGGGAGCCGGCAATGGGACGGGCAATGAAGGGCGTGATGATGAGCAGGGCAATCATGATTCCGTAGAGCACGAAGGCAAACGTGTCGTAGGCCTTGTAGTCGACCACCACCAGCACCACGATGAGCACCACGGCCGTGCCGATCCAGAGCACCTGCTTAAACCAGTTGAAGGCCATCAGCTCCGAGAAGCTCAGCCCGGCGCCCAGCGGGGGCGCGTCAGGCGAGTAGGAGGCCGCGTACACGCTCACCCAGCCCAGCAGCACCATCAGCGCATACAGGCCCACGGTGACCCAGTCGAGGCTTCGGTTATAGCGAACTTGGGAAGGCATTCCTTATTGGTTGGTTGTTAGTTGTTAGTTGTCCGTTGTTAGAAAAAAACGTCCTGACAACGGACAACTAACAACGAACAACTACTTACCGGTGTCGGATAAACTTATCGGCGGAGCCCTGGAGCCAGAACTCCCAGCGCTTGCGGATGACTTTCCCGCGCAGGTACTTCTCAATCATCAGCGACGCCAGCGGGGCGGCGGAGTTGCCCCCGAAGCCGGCGTTTTCGATGAACACGGCAATGGCAATCTGCGGGTCGTTGGCCGGGGCAAAGGCGGCGAAGGTGGCATGGTCGGGACCGTGGGCGTTCTGCACCGTGCCGGTCTTGCCCGCCACCGAGATGCCGAACATGGCCAGGCTGGCAAACTCCCCGGTTCCGCCCCGCCCGTCGACCACGGCCTGCATGCCGGGAATGATGGCCCGGAAGTGGCTGGAGTCGACGGCGGTGTAGTGCCGCTCCCGGAACTGGGGCAGAGGTCCGCCGTTGCCGATGCGGCGCACGAAGTGCGGGGTGTAGTAGAAGCCGCGGTTGGCAATGGTAGCCATGATGTTGGCCATCTGCAAACCGGTAATACCGATTTCGCCCTGCCCGATGCTGAGCGAGTACACCGTCTTGAAGCCCCAGCGGTGGAAGCCGTAGCGCTTGTCGTAGAACTCCGGGGACGGAATCAGGCCCTTGCGCTCCTGGGGCAGGTCCACGCCGAGCTTGTTGCCCACCCCGAACGACATCACCTGCTCCCGCCACACGCCCAGCCCCAGACGGGCATCCTCGGCCCGCTTCGGGGAGCGGCCCCGCAGCACCATGGCCCGCATTACCTGGTAGAAGTAGGGGTTGCAGCTGTTTTTGATGGCAATGCTGACGTTGCGCGGGGCTTCGTGCCGGTGGGTGCAGCGCACCAGCCGCCAGTTGCAGTCGAAGGGCGTTTCGGGTTTCACCACGCCTGCCTGCAAAGCCACCAAGGCGTTTACCAGCTTGAACACCGAGCCCGGCGGGTAGGTCGCCATCAGGGGCCGGTCAAACAGCGGCAGCTCGGGGTTGCGCAGCAGCTCCATGTAGCGGTTGCCCATGCCCTTGCCGGTCAGCACCGAGGGGTCGTAGAACGGGGCCGACACGAAGGCCAAGATTTCGCCGGTTTTGGGGTCGAGGGCCACCACCGTGCCCCGCTTGCCCAGCATCAGCTGCTCGCCGTACTTCTGCAGCTCGATGTCGATGCTGGTGTGCAGGTCCTGCCCGGCTACCGAGAGCGTGTCGAACTCCCCGCCCCGGAACGCGCCCTTCTCGATGCCGCGCACATTCACCATCCGGTACTGCACGCCCCGCCGTCCCATCAGCGTCGACTCGTAGAACGCTTCCAGGCCGGTGATGCCGATGTTGTCGCCGGGCAGGTACTTGGCGTACTTGGGCTTTTCGAGGAATGCCGGCGTGATGGCGCCCACGTAGCCCAGGGCGTGGGCCAGGCTCTGGGTGCGGTAGGAGCGTGCCATCCGGGCCTTGATGCTGAAGCCGGGAAAGTCGATCAGGTTGTCCTGCACCGCGGCCAGCTCGGGCGTACTCAGGTTCTGCACCAGGGGCGAGGCCTTGACGCGGGAGTAGGCCCGGGCGGCCTTCAGGGAAGCGCGCAGCTCCTCTATCGGCAGCTGCAAAAGCTGGCAGAAGCGCAGGGTGTCGAGCTGCTTTACTTCCCGGGGCACCACCATCAGGTCGTACACGGGCGTGTTCTGCACGAGCAGCTGCCCGTTGCGGTCATAGATCAGGCCACGGTAGGGTACCTGCACGATGCGCTGCAGGGTATTGCGGTCGGCCGCCAGCTTGTAGCTTTTGTCGAGAACCTGAATGTAAAAGAGGCGCGTCCCGAACACCAGTGCCACCGCCAGGAAAATGGCCAGCACGACGAACTTGCGGCCTTCGAGGTATTGCAAAGCGAAAGAAACTGAGGATGAACGGGCTCCCGGCCGGCAACCCGTTCACAAAGATACGCCAGCCGGCGGGCTAAGCGAATGCGTGAAGAGGTGATTTAGCCAGCGGCGTCCATCCACGCAATCAGAGTTACTTCACGTATCTGCCCACGGCACTCATTACCTGCCCCGGCGGCGGGCCGGGAAAAACAGGAGCTGGATGATGAGCAGGGTCAGGCCGGTGAACAGCGTGCTGATCAGGATCTTGAGCAGCGTAAGGCCAATGGCGCGCAGGCTGCCCAGCTCGAGCAGGAAAAACGCGGCGTGGTGCATGGCCACGAGCAACACCAGGTACACCCCGAACCACTGAAAGCCCATCTGGTGCACGTTTACCGCGTCGGCCGCATCGTAGCCGTCGCGCGGGGTGAGCAGGCGCAGCACCCAGGGCCGCAGGTACATCAGCAGCACCGCCGTGGCCGCGTGCAGGCCGCCGGTGTCGTAGAACAGGTCCATCGTAAAGCCCATGGCGAAGCCCAGCACGAGCTGCACCACGATGGGCGTGGCAATGGGCAGAAACAGCAGAAAGCCCAGGTACAGAAAGCACCAGCCCAGCCCGAACAGCTCCAGTTTGCTGATCAGCAGCACGTGGAGGCCGGCGTAGAGGCCGAACCGCAATACCTGCATCAGCAGCGACCAGGCTCCCCTCATGGCTGCTCCTCCCCTTCCGGCTTGATGCCTGCCTTTACTTCCAGCGTGTCGCGCTCCATCTTGGGCCGGCTCTTCACCACGTACACGTAAGTCAGGTTCGAAAAATCCACCGCCAGCCGCACCCGCACGGTCCAGAAGTTTTTGTCCGGCTCTTTCACAAACGAGTCCACCGTTCCGATCAGGATGCCTTCGGGAAAGATGGCGTTGTAGCCCGAGGTCACGATGGTGTCGCCACGCACGACCTTGTTCTGACGCGGAATATAGTCGAGCAGGGCGTGGGTGGGGTCGTCGCCCAGCCACTTGATCGAGCCGAACGTGCCGTCGCGCTGAATCTTGGCCGAAATCGAGGTCTTGGAGTGCAGCAGGGACGTGACGGTGGCGTAATGCTCGCTCACCACCTTTACCCGGCCCACCACGCCGTTCACCGACAGCACGCCCATGCCGGTCTGCACGCCTTCGCGCTGTCCGATGTTCAAAGTAAGGTAGTTGTCCACCCGGCGCAGGGTCTGGTTGATAACCCGGGCCGGCAGCAGCGGATAGTCCACGTCGCGGGCGGGCAGCGTACGCAGCCCCAGCAGCAGGGAATCGGGCTTGGCAGCGGCGGCCACGAGCCGGGGGCGGCCCAGCGTGTCGAGGGCCACGGGCACCGAATCGGTTTCGCGGCGGCTGAGCACCGGCGGGTACAGCTGCTGGCGCAAAGCCGCGTTTTCAGCCACCAGCGTGCGGTTTACTTCCACGAGGCGGAAGTAGTCATAAATCTGGGTGCGCACATCGAGTACCTGCCCGGCGTAGGCGTTGGCCGAGTTGAAAAAGGCCGCCCGCTGGTAGGAGCTGTTGCGAATCAGAAAATAGAGGCTCAGCACTTCGAGCAACCCAAACACCAGTATTCCCCGGTAGCGGAAAAGAAAGGCGAAAAGGTTTCTCATGAGTCAATTAAGAATTAAGAATTAGTAATTAAGAATTGCATCCGCTGATTCTCCAGACTTAGCATTTGCGCCCGTCCGGTAAGCCATTGCCAATTCTTAATTTTTAATTCTTAATTACTAATTACCACTAGGTGAGCAGTACGCTGCGGAAGGCCTGCAGATTCTTGATGGCGGCGCCGGTGCCGCGGACCACGGCGCGCAGCGGGTCATCGGCAATGTGGATGGCCAGCTTGGTCTTGGCGGCCAGGCGCTTGTCGAGGCCACGCAGCAGGGCCCCGCCCCCGGTCAAATGAATGCCGTTGTCGTAGATGTCGGCCGACAGCTCGGGCGGGGAGATTTCCAGGGCCTTGAGCACGGCCTCCTCGATCTTGGCCACCGACTTGTCGAGGGCAATGGCAATTTCCGATGAAGTCACCTTAATCACCTTCGGAATGCCGGTCATCAGGTCGCGGCCGCGGATTTCGTAGTCGGCGGGCGGGTTGTCGAGCTCGGTCAGGGCCGCGCCTACCTCAATCTTGATTTTCTCGGCCGAACGCTCCCCAATCAGCAGGTTGTGCTGCCGGCGCATGTAGTCGAGGATGTCCTGGTTGAATACGTCCCCGGCGGTCTTGATCGACTGGTCGCAGACGATACCCGAGAGGGCAATTACCGCAATTTCGGTGGTACCGCCCCCAATGTCGATAATCATCGAGCCCACAGGCTGCTCCACATCGATGCCGATGCCGATGGCGGCGGCCATGGGCTCCTGAATCATCCACACTTCCTTGGCCCCGGCGTGCTCGGCGGAGTCCCGGACGGCACGCTTTTCCACTTCCGTGATGCCCGACGGAATGCAGATCACCATGCGGTGGGACGGCTGGAACAGGCGGGTCCGGGTGTCAATCATCCGGATCATGCCCTTGATCATTTCCTCGGCGGCGTGGAAGTCGGCAATGACGCCGTCTTTCAGGGGCCGGATGGTTTTGATGTTGTCGTGGGTCTTTTCGTGCATCTGCTGCGCCTGGCGGCCCACGGCAATAACCTTATTGGTCGTGCGGTCCTTGGCAATGATGCTCGGCTCGTCCACCACGATCTTGTCGTTGTGAATGATGAGCGTATTGGCCGTGCCCAGGTCAATGGCGATGTCGCTGGTCAGGAAGTTGAAGAAACCCATTGCGTAACGGCGAAAAGGAGAAGGCGCCAGCAGCGGCGCCAGGAAAAAAGTGGTGCAAAAGTACGTAAGTTTCCCTGAAGCGCCACCTACCCGATAGCCCGGCTTTCCAGCTCCACTCACCCCGGCCGCCAGCCGGATTTTACCCTTCCGGGCACGAAAAAGCCGGCTGCCCGCTCCGAAGAAGCAGACTGCCGGCCTGGTCGATACGTCGGGCTGCCGGGTCTTTATATAGATACGCTCGGTGCCGCCCCGCCTGGCTTGTCAGCCGGATAGGGATGGTTTGGGTTTAGTGCTTGAAGTGGCGTACGCCGGTCATGACCATCGCCATACCGCGTCCGTCGCAGGCGGCAATGCTGTCCTGGTCCTTGATGGAGCCACCGGGCTGAACCACGGCCCGGATGCCGGCTTCCCCGGCTATTTCCACGCAGTCGGGGAAGGGAAAGAAGGCATCGGAAGCCATGACTGAGCCCTGCAGGTCGAAGCCGAACGCCCGGGCCTTCTCGATAGCCTGGCGCAGGGCATCCACCCGGGACGTCTGCCCTACTCCCGAGGCCAGCAGCTGCCCGGGACGGGCCAGCACGATGGTGTTGCTCTTGGTGTGCTTGCAGACCTTGGCGGCAAACACCAGCGCCTCCGTTTCCCCTGCCGTGGGCGCCGACTGCGTCACGACCTTGAAGTCGGCTGCGGTTTCGGTGTGGCGGTCGAAGTCCTGGGCGATAACGCCGTTGAGCAGGGTTTTAACCTGCCGGGCGGGCAGGGCCACGGGCTTCTGGCGGAGCAGGATGCGGTTTTTCTTGCTTTGCAGCACCGGCAACGCTTCGGGCGCGAAGTCGGGCGCAATCAAAACCTCGAAGAACAGCTGGTTGAGCTCGGCGGCGGTAGCCTCATCCACCGGCTTGTTCACGATGATAACCCCGCCAAAGGCCGAAACCGGGTCGCAGGCCAGGGCCCGGCGGTAAGCTTCAGCCAGCGTATCGGCCTGGGCCACGCCGCAGGCATTGGTATGCTTGAGAATGGCGCAGGCGGGCTGTCCGTCGGCAAACTCGGCCATCAGCGCCACGGCCGCGTCCACATCCACGAGGTTGTTGTAGCTGAGCTGCTTGCCGTGGAGCTGGTCGAAGAGGGCGTTCAG
The DNA here is from genome assembly GCF_020685205.1 of Hymenobacter translucens. GTDB lineage: Bacteria > Bacteroidota > Bacteroidia > Cytophagales > Hymenobacteraceae > Hymenobacter > Hymenobacter translucens. Next base: position 34,140 of record NZ_JAJERB010000006.1, on the reverse strand, counting down.
GTCGCCGTAAAACGTACCGGCCTGGTGGGGGTTTTCGCCGTAGCGCAGCGGGGTCGCCGGTTTCTGGCTGAGCTTGAGCGTGGAGTCGGCCAGCGTGGTGCCCCGGCTCAGGTAGCCGAAGATCTGGGTGTCGTAGTGCGACGTGGCCTCGAAGGCGGCGGCGGCGTAGTGGCGGCGGTCCTCCAGGTCGGTGGACCCGTTTTTCTCCCGCAGCAGCTCCGTTACGGCCTCGTACTGGTCGCGGGAGCTCACGACGAGCACGTCGCGGTAGTTTTTGGCGGCGGCCCGGAGCAGGGAGATGCCGCCGATGTCGATTTTCTCGATGACGTCTTCCTCCCCGGCACCCGAGGCCACGGTTTCCTCGAACGGGTACAGGTCGACAATGACCAGGTCGATGGGCGGAATCTCGTGCTGCTCGGCTTCGAGCAAATCCCCGGCCTCGTGGCGGCGGTGCAGGATTCCGCCAAATACCTTCGGGTGCAGGGTCTTGACCCGTCCGCCGAACACCGCCGGGAAGCCGGTCAAGCTTTCCACGGCCGTTACCTCGGCGCCCTGCTCTTCCAGAAATTTCTGGGTGCCGCCCGTGGAATACAGCTGCACGCCGTGCTCCTTGAGCAAAGCCACCAGCGGCTCGAGCCGGTCTTTGTAATACACGGAGAGCAATGCGGAGCGAACGGGCTGCGGGGAGGCCATAGCGAAAAGAGAGAAGTGAGGAACGAATGCGGCACGAAGGTAGCCCTCCCGGCGCCGCGGTGCCACCCGACCGTGTTACCGAATTGTTACCAGCCGGTTTGTACCCGGACCCAGCGCCCAACCCTTATCTTTGGCAGTCCTGAACCGATATACGACAGTCGTTACCTTCATTCTTATGCGCTTATCCTTTCTATGGTGCCTGAGCGGCCTGCTGCTGCTGGCCGGCTCCGCTACTGCCCAGCGTCCCAAGTTCGAGCCCGGCTACCTGCTCACGCCGGCCGGCGACACGCTGAAGGGCTTCCTGCGCCGGGATACCCGCAACGCCATGGCCCTGGAAATGGCCTTCCGCACCTCGGCCGACGATGCCGGCACCCAGCGCCAGGTGTTTCCGCGCCGCTTCCGTGGGGCCGGCTTCCGGCCGGGGGCTACCTACGTGGCCCGGGCCCTGCCGCTCAACAACCAGGATACGCTTTGGGTATTTGTGCGTCAGCTCGTAAGCGGGCACGCCAGCCTCTACCAGCTCGACTACTCTTCGGCACTGGCCGAAAAAGGCCTGTACGCAGCTGACGGTCCTTTCCTGCTCCTGCAGAAGGGACCAAAGGAACCCATGATAACGCTGCCCGTGCAGGGCTCCGCCGCCCTGCTCAAAACCTACCTGGCCGACTGCCCGTCCCTGGGCACCATCGGGGGGAACGTGCGGACGGCCGACCGGCTGACCAGCCTGCTGGCGCGCTACAATGCCTGCTGGCCCCAGGAGCCGACCCGCGACCTGCGGGCCCTGCCGACCCAGTCGGCTACCCGTACCGGCTGGCGCCCCGGTGTGATTCTGGGCGGGCAGCTAACCCAGATCGGCTACCAGGCTTCCGGGGAGCTGCCCAGCGGCGAAACCGAGCGGGGCTTTGGCTTTCTGATCGGGGTGCAGGCGTTTCACGTGGGCCCGAGCCAGTTTTCGTACGGGGCCGGGCTGCAGGTAGCTTCCCGGGCCAGCAGCTACTCCACCACCTTCAATGACGGCGGTGAATTTCTATCCCTGCGGCACCACCTCACCATCACTACGGTACAGGTGCCCCTGCTGGCCCGGCTGTTTTTGCGGCCCGGCGGGCAGGGCGTGTACGTGACGGCCGGGCCCGTAGCCGGCCTCAACTTCCGCAATAAGACGGTGATTTCAACGCCGATGCGGGTGGTACAGGGAGGCGGGTCAGGCTACGTGGAAAAGCAAACCAACGTGGAGTGGACGCCGGGCTACCGCGAGTTTACGGTGGGTGGCATGCTAGGCGCAGGGCTGCGCCAGCCCGTGAGCAGCCGGCTGGCCTTCGTGATGGAGCTGCACGGTGGGCTGGGCAGTGAGCTGAAAGGCCGCGCCCTCTACGGCGCTGCCGCCTACAGCACGATGGGCGTAACCACCGGCCTGGAATTCTAGCCGCACCCCCGGTTCCTGCTTTTTCGGGCTGCATATCATGCCGCCTCTGACAGTGGCTGCCTTTAGCCGGCCGTTCGGCGGCACTTGCTTATTATTTTTTCCTGTTCTCCTTTTACCTATTGCATGAAACACCTCTTCTCCCTGCTTCTCACAGGCAGTATCAGCCTTATGCTCGCGTTTTCCGCCCGGGCCCAGGCCAACTCTGGCGCCCGGCCCGGCTATATTATCACCCTGCGGGGCGACACGGTCCGCGGACTGGTGCAGGCCGCCGCCAAGCCCACTGAAAACGGCGTTTCGTTTCAGGCTACGGAGGCTGCTGCAAGCAAGCTTTACTTTCCTTCCACCATCCGCGGGTTCGGGGAAACGGCGGGCCGGCAGTACGTTTCGCGCAGCCTGGGCATTACCCGCAAGGAGACCATCAACACGACCATCGTTAAGGATGAGAAAGACTCCGTTACCGTTTTCCTGCAGCCCCTGGTGCGGGGCTACGCCACGCTTTACCGCCTCGACTACGAAGGCAACTTTGTGGAGCGTACGGCCCTCGACGCCTTCGAGCGGCAAAGCACCTACTTCTTTCTGCAGCAGAATGGCACCCGTCTGGTAGCCTTACAGCAGGAAACCTACAAGGCCATTCTGAAGTCCGTTTTCTCGGACTGCGCGGCGGCAGCTGCGGCGGCTTCGTCCACGAAATTCATGGAAAGCAAGCTGGCTGAGCTGGTCCTGCGCTACAACACCTGTCATCCCCAGGTCCAGAGCCGGGACCTTCGCGTGCAGTACCGCGCCTCGGAGCCGATGCAGCTGGCCTTTAGCATCCAGGCCGGGGTAAGCCACAGCACGGTCTTCTTTACCAGCTTCGAAGGACTTGGCAGCACCCGGCTGAACGGAACGACCAGCCCGATACTGGATATGCGCCTGCGCTTCAACGCCAACAAGCCACTGGGTGCCGTAATCGGACTGCAGTACACCACCCGGGAAAGCTCCGGCTCCCTGCTTCACACCGTTCCCTCGGGCTACCGGAACACCGGACAGCAAATCGACCTGGTTTCCTCCATTAAGCTGAAATCAATCCAGGTGCCCCTGCTGGTGCACTATGCGGTTGGCCAATCTTCGCTGAAGCCTTATCTGACGGGCGGTTTGCTTGCCGGCGGCCATTTCGCGCAGACCATTTTAGCAGCGGTTCCTGTGTTTACGGTTATAACCCAGCCCGGGCCCACCAGCCCCGGCGTTTACGAGCAGCAGCCCGGCGGCACGGTTCCGGCCGGCTACAAGGCCGAAGGCTTTCATCCTACGCTGGGCTTGTGCGGGGGAGTTGGCTTCAGCGCCAAGCTTGGTAAGCTGAGCCCCCTGGTTGAGGTTCGGTATGAGTCGGGTATGGAGCCGTCGGATGGCGATTCGGTTGGCCGGATGCGCTACAACGCCCTGGTAGGCTCGGTTGGGGTAGCGTTTTAACCGGGCAAGGTTTCCGAGCTCGCAGGGGCATTGCGCTTGGCAGGCAACGTTTGGCTGAAATTGACAGTCACAGTAGGAGTGCTTTTCTTGCTTAACCTTGGCCCGCATCTCGCTGCCCGTTTCGCCTATGAACCTCGCTTACGCGTTAGCCTTCACCTTCTGTCTTTTTTCCACGCTCGGTGTCCGCGCGCAGTCGGACGCTAAAATGCAGCCCGGCTACATCGTTACCCTGCGGGGCGACACGGTTCGGGGCCTGCTCAGCGCTTCCCGGTTTGTTTCCGAAAACGGCCTGCAGTTCAAACCCAGCAATGCGGACCCGGTGAAAGTATATTTCCCCGCCGAGCTGCGCGGGTTCGGGGAGCAGGGTACCGGCCGGTACTACGTGAGCCGCCGGATGGGCCTGTACCGGACCGAAACGACCATTACCACCCGCTCGGACCTGCAATACCGCCGGCAGCGCGAAGACTCGACCACGGTTTTTCTGCAGCCCATTGTTACGGGGCACAGCATCCTCTACGGACTTGATTTTCATCTGACTCCCCAGGTAGAGCGCACGGCCATGGAAGCCTCGCGCCCGCAGGAAACCAGGTTCTACTTTCTGCAGCTGCCTAAAACTCCGCTGGTCGCCCTGCCGCGGGCCCAGTACAAGGCACTGCTGCAGGCTGCTTTCTCCGACTGTCCGGCGGCCGTAGCGCGGGCGGCCAAAAGTCACTTCTCGGCTGACCACCTGGCCGAGGTGGTACTCACGTACAATGCCTGCCATACCGGGGTGCCGGCCCGCGACCTGCGCCTTCATCCCGAAGCCACCAACCCCACCACGCTTACCTGGTCTGCCCGGGCCGGGATAAGCCGGTCGGGCGCGTACTACGATAACTCAGCGGAGCTGGGCAGCAAACAAACTCAGGCCAGCTATGCCCCCCTGCTGGAACTGCGGCTGCGGCTGGGCAACAAAAATCCGTACTCCCTGGAAACGGGCTTGCGCTTCACCACCCGTAAAAGCACGGCTGCCAACCCGCACACGGTACCGGCCGGCTTTACCAACTCCGGGCAGCAGCTTACCGTGAAGTCCTCCACGCAGTTTTCTTCGCTGCAAATCCCGGTACAGGCCCACTACCGCTTCGGCCAGGGCAACCTTCAGCCTTACGTAACCGGGGGGCTGCTTGCCGGCCTCAACTTCGGCCATAAAAACGCGCTGGGCATCTTGGTCACCCGGTTCAACACGCCCCCCGGCAGCCCCGGCTCCACCCAGGAAGTCGGAACCGAGGCGGCCACTTACCGGGAAGGCTCTTCCCAGCTTACCTACGGCGGCATAGCGGGCGCGGGCATCACCGGCAGGCTTGGCAGGCTCACGCCCATGCTCGAAGTCAGCTATGAGCTAAACCGGGAAGCCCGGGCTACCGCGTTCCACGGAGTGCTCTTCTACCGGGCCTTCAATGCCACAGTAGGCCTGGAGTTCTAGCCTGACAGCTGATTATCTTTTTAACTGAAAGAGCCTGGGCCTCGCGGCTCAGGCTCTTTTTCTTGGGCAGCAAGAATTAAAAGGCTTCGCCGAAGCTGAAGTAGAAGCCCTTGGAGCCGTCCCGACCCACGCCGTAGTCAAAGCGGATGTTGAGCCGGTCGCGGCGGTTGAACTTAAGGCGGATGCCGGCTCCGCCGATGGCCTTGACGCCGCCCTGGTCAAAGTCCGCGAAGGTGTCGCCGATCTGGCCTACACTGCCGAACAGCACGCCGTTTATGCGCCAGAACAGGTAGCGCCGTACCTCAGCCTGCAGGGCCAGCAGCTGCCGGTCGCGGTACCGGCCCTCGTAGTAGCCGCGCATGATCTTATCGCCTCCGAGATTGGCCAGCTCCCGAAACGGCACGTCGCCGGTGTGAAACTGTCCGATGAGCTGGGAAGCAAAAATCGTTTTCTCACTGCCCAGGGGCTGGTAGTGGCGAGCATCGACGAGGTAGCGGCTAAAGCGGTAGTCGCTGCCCAGGGCGCCGCCGTTGAACAGGGCCGACAGCTCCAGGTAATTGCCGTGGTAGGCGCTGAGCACGTTGTCGCGGCCATCGTACAGCAGGGCGGGCCCGATGCCCGATACGAGGGTGTTCTGCCGCTCCCGGGCATCGCGCTGCAGCAGCAGGCTGGGCCGGGTGTCATCAATATTGCGGGTGACCTCGATGTCGCGGATGTTGGTGAGGCGGTACTGCCCACCCACAAACAGGTTGGGTACCACCTTCTTAAGCACCCGCTCATTCAGAATCAGCAGCTTGTACTTAATACCCGACTCGTCTTCCCGCCGGGTCCGGGGGCCAAACCCGTAGTAGTTGATGGGAAAGTCGTAATAATAGCTGGCCTCGCCGGTTAGCAGGTACTTCTCCCCCGGGGTAAACACGCTGTGGGTGTGCTGAAAGAGAATCTGCTTTTTCTGGGTATACCAGTTGATAAAGCGGGCGTTCGACTTACGCGTGAGCGTATCGGTCCCAAAGCGCCAGACCGGCAGCAGGGCGATGCCGAACCCAAGGCCGGTTTCGGGCTGGGAAAAGAGGACCGGGATGGGAATAAAGCTGGGCTTGTCGCGCTTGGACGTGACAGTTGTCGTAACGGAATCGGCAGGAGCCGTCTGGCCCCGGGCGGTGCCGGCCAGCAGGCTAAGCCCGAGCAACAGAGAAGAATAGCGCATACGGCACGGAAGAGAGCTGGAGTGGGAACTGGCAGAGAGGTAAATCTACACATTTACTGCCCAGGTGTGTACGCAGCCTCCTATTCTGTCCTGAAATAAACCAATAGACGCGGCACGTGGAGCGTATGGCTAGAAGGCCTCGTTCACGCCGAAATATAGTCCTTTCGAGCCCCCGCTGCCCACGCCGTAGTCGAAGCGGATGTTAAGCCGGTCGCGGCGGTTGAAGCGGAATCGGATACCTGCTCCACCAGCCAGTTTGAAATCTGACAGGCCGAAGTCCCCGAGCTGGTCAGCAACTTGTCCGGCTCCGGCAAAGACGGCCCCGTTAAGCCGCCAGAACAGCTTCTGCCGCAGCTCCACCTGCCCGACCACCAGCTGCCGGTCCCGGAACCGCCCTTCGTAGATGCCCCGCAGCACGCTGATGCCACCCAGGTTAGCCAGCTCCCGGAAGGGTACGTTACCGGAATGAAACTGTCCGAGAAGCTGCCCGCCAATAATCGTATTCGTGGAAGAGGGCAGTAAGGGCCGGAACAGACGCGCGTCCAGCTGGTAGCGGGTAAACGTAAAGTCGCTGCCCAGCCCCTTCCCGTTGAACAGGGTTTGAAACTCGAGGTAGCTACCCCGGAAGGTACTCAGGATATTGTCGCGTCCATCGTAGAGAAACGAGGGCCCAAAGCCGGACACGAAGGTGTTTTCCCGCTCCCGGGCCGGGCGCTCCAGCAGCAGGTTGGGCCGGTTGCTTTCCCGGGTCAGGGGCTCTTCGATGGTGATGTTGCGCAGGGCAGTAAGCCGGTAGGTAAGTCCGGCAAACATTTGCCGGCCAAACCCTCGCATCACCCGCTGGTTGACGATAAACAGCTGGTAGGAGATTTCGGACTCATCGGCCAGCCGGGTATTATTACCGGTGCCGTAGTAGAAGATCGGAAAGTCGTAGGCGCTCAGCTCCCCGGTGAAGAGATACCGCTCACCCGGCGTAAAAATCGTGTGAGTAAGCTGCAGGCTGGTTTGCTTGCGCTGGGAATACCAGCCTACCAGGCGGGCGTTCGACTTGCGGGTAGTAGCGCTGTCGCGCCCCAGGCGCCACACGGGCAGGATGGCTGCTCCGCCGGCCAAACCGGTTTCAGGCTCGTAAAACACCACCGGAGCGGGTATAAAGCTGGGCTTGTCGTGGGGGTCCTTGGCGGCCGGCACCGGATTTTGGGCGGGGCGGGCCGAGTCCGGAACGGGGGTCGCCGGAGTCTGGGCCTGGGCCCGGAAAGCCAGCAGGCTCAACCCGAACAGCAGGTAAGCAAAGCGCATAAGGAAGAATCAAAGGGTGGAAGCGGCGCGGCGGACTAACTGCGGCGTAAAGGTATTGTTTAGCGTAACGCAGGCTTTCCCCTACGGTTTTACCACGAATAGAATCATTGACAGTACGCCGGCCAGCATAATCCACTTGCACCAGGTGCTTAAGTGGGAAAAATGGCGCTTTCGGTCAGCCCGGATAAGGCGGCGGCCCAGCACGGCCAGGGGCAGCAGTACGGCGAGCAGCAGCCAGCCTCCCAGCAGCAAGCGGCCGGCATACCAGGCCTGACCGGCAGCCGCAGCCACGAGGACCGCCAGGCAGACCAGAAAAAAACCCGTCACCCACTTGGTGCGGGCCACGCCCCAGGCAATGGGCAGGGTGCGGCAGTCGTGCTGGGCGTCGCCGCGCATGTCTTCCACATCCTTGATAATCTCCCGCACCACCGTCAGCAGGAAGGCAGCCAGGGCATATACCCACACCGCCGTGTGCCCGGTGCGCACCCATAGCTCGGGCAGCAGCACCAGGGCCGCTGTCAGGGTGGCAATACTCAGGTTGCCGACCAGGGGCAGGCGCTTGAACCGGGCCGAATAGCCCCAGAGCAGCAAAGCCGAACCCAGGTTGACAAGGCCAATAAGGGGCGAAAGCACCAGCCCGGCCACCACGCCCATTCCCGACAGCACGAGGTGAGCCAGGATGGCGTGGCGCCGGTTGATGGCCCGGCCCACTACCAGCCGCTCGGGCCGGTTGATGGCGTCAATCTTGACGTCGTAGTAGTCGTTGATGATATAGCCGGCGGCGGCAACCAGCAGGGCCCCAAGGGCCAGCAGGCCAAAGTGCCAGTGCAGCAGCGAGGCCCCGTCAAAGCCCGGGGTCAGCAGGCAGGCCTGTACCAGCATCAGCGCCAGCGCCATGAGCAGCAGATTGGGCAGCCGGATCAGACGCGCCAGCTGCCGGCCGCTACCAGGAGGCCCGGCCACCGGGGGCGGTACTGCTGAAGAAGCGGGTGAAGTCATACTCAGGGAAATAGGCCGGGGCCGCCGGGCAGGCTGCCGCCTGCTTTAAAGCAGCGGAACCCTAAGGTAAACGGCCGGCCGGCGAAAACAGTGCGGCCGCTGAAGCCAAAAAGAAAGCCTCCCCGAGCACGGAGAGGCTTTCCGAAAAAGAAAAACTTACCAGGCCGCAGCCTACTACAGCTTCTTTACATTCACCGCATTGACGCCTTTGCGGCCTTCCTGGGTGTCGAAGGACACCCGGTCGTTTTGTTGGATTTGGTCCCCGTTAAGACCAGTCACGTGGACGAAGAAATCTTCCTTCGTGCCGTCTTCCGTAATGAAGCCGTAGCCCTTCGACTCATTATAGAATTTTACGGTTCCTGTTTTCATGAAAATAAAATGATGAAAGTGATGGTTGATTCGGTAAAGATAGAGGGATTTCAGAAAACCGCAACTCTGCCAAAACTCAGAACCGGGCCCGGAATACGACTCTCGAACTTTCGCTAAAAGCCTTGCGCAGGGCGTGTTACCACGTTTTCTGGGCTTTCATTACGGCCTCAATCAACTCGCGCACGGCCCCGTGTCCGCCGGGCAGCTTGGCCACGTAGCGGCTGATGGCACGGGCGTCTTCGGCGGCATCGGCCGGGCAGGCGGGCAGGCCCACGCGGCGCATCACTTCCAGATCGGGCACGTCGTCGCCCATGTAGGCAATGTGGGCCGGGTCGAGCCGGTGGTGGTTGATGTAGTTGTTGAAGATCTTCATCTTGTCATCCACCCCGAGGTAGATGTCGTGCACGTCGAGCGACTCCAGACGCTTGCGGACACCTTCTTCCTGCCGACCCGAGATGATGACGATGCGGTAGCCTTTGGTCAGCGCGTGCCGGATGGCAAACCCGTCGCGGATGTGAAACGCGCGGGCCTGTTCCCCGGAGTTGAGCGCCAGCAGCGTCCCGTCGGTCAGCACGCCGTCAACGTCGAGCACAAAGGCTTTGATGGCCTGCAGGTCGGGCAGGGTAGAGCTTGGGGTCATAGCAGAGAGAAGGAGGAAAATCCGGGCTGCGGGGCAAAAACCGGGTTTCCCGGCCAGGCGCTTATTTCTGGTTGTCGCGCCACTCGTACACCCATTTGGCCTGAATCTGCTCCAGGTGGCCTTCGGTGGCCTGTTCGCGGGTGCCGGCAAAATTGGGAAGGCTCAGCACCCAGTCCAGCAGGTCGGTGAAGCGGATCCGGTAGATCTTGGCCTCGTTGAAGTCGTCCCCAAACTTTTCGTACAGGGCCATAGCCACGTCTTCGTGGTCGGCCCAGTTAATTGGGGGTTCAAAGTGGTTCATCCTTTTAAAGCTGATGTGGGAAATGGGCTGATGTGCTGATCTGTAAAATAGGCTGAAGGCAACGCAGTAACCAAAACAAAGAAAGCCCATGAGGCCTGTTCCATCCGGTTTACGTTTGCCTGTTCACCACAGTAGCACATTTACAAAAAAGGCTAGTGGCCCAGAAAGTCCTGGGGGGGAATCAGGATAACCAGGTTGCTGGTTGCCCGCTGCACCACGCACTGGCAGGCCAGGCGGGAGTTGATACGGGGGTTTACGGCCCGGTCGATGAAGTCTTCTTCCTTGTCGCTGATTTCCGGCAGGTCCTGCTCGCCCTGCTGCACGTACACGTGGCAGGTGCTGCAGCCGCACACGCCGCCGCAGTTATGCTGTAGCTGAATGCCATTGTTGAGGGCCACGTCCAGTACCGACTCACCCTGCGTACCCACATGGGTCTGCTCGGGCTGGCCATCCTGAAACTGAAAGGTGATATTAACGACGTTCACGAAAAGGCAGCTAATGCGGGGCAAAATGCGGCCACGAAGGTACGCACCCCGCCCCCGGAATCAAAGCATCCGGCTGGCATCAGGCGGACCCGGGGCGGCAGGCAGCTGCTGCTGAATGCTGGCCGTAAGGGCACTATACAGTTCCTGCCACTGCGGGTAAGCCGCCAAAGCCGCCCGGTGGCGCACCAGCGTGGGCTCGTCGCGGCGGGCCGCCGGGCCGGTTTGCACCTCAAACGGCGGATTCGTCAGGGCCTTGGCAACGGTTTCCTCGACCAGCGGACCCAGCAGCCCGAATGGCAGTTGCGCTTCTTTGAGCAGAGCGCGGCTGATACCGAGCAGGTGATTCGTGAAGTTGGACGCAAACACCGCCGCCACGTGCAGCACCTGGCGCTGGGGCGTGGCGACCAGCTCGGCCTGGTCGCTCAGGGTGCGGGCCACGGCCAGCAGCGTGGCTTCCCCGGATTCATCGGTGGCCTCAATGCAGAGCGGAACCCGGGCCCAGTCAAGGTCCCGACCGGGACTGAAGGTTTGCAGGGGATAAAAGATGCCGCCCCGCAGGCCCGGGAAGGCATGAAATACCGCCAGCGGAACCGACCCAGAGGTATGGGCAACGAGCGAGCCGGCCGGCAGGTGCAACGCTTGCAGCACGTCGCCGATGGCCGCGTCGGGCACGGCCAGCAGATACAGGTCGGCCGGGGGCAGCTCGGCCAGGACAGTGGTGGATCGGGCGCCCGGCAGCCGGGCCGCCAGGGCGGCGGCCGGTCCGGGGGTCCGGCTCCAGACGGCCACCACCCGGTGCCCCGCCGCCACCAGGGCCGGGCCCAACTGGGCCCCTACCCGACCGGCGCCCAGCAGCCCGATTTGCATTGAAGCACCTTTTGCCTTCGGCATCACAGAGTCAGAAAAAATGAGCCGGAAGATAGTCTTTCGGGCAGCGGGTAACCGGTTACCCGTTTTTTTGCCGGAAATTTAGCAACTTGTACTTTCAAAGGCTGGCGGCCGCGGCCCACCCCGGCGGCCCTTCTTTTTTTAAGTCACATTCCACTTTCTTACCTCCTTACTTTTCCCTTATGACAAACAAGTACAATCTGGTGAAGCGCAGTGCTTCCACCTGGCGTAAACTGGCGCTGGCAGCGGCTATGGCGCTGGGCGGGGCCACCGCAGCGCAGGCGCAGGCGCTGAACTACACTCCCTCCGGTTTCGTGAACACGACCAGTACCTACGCCGACCTCGGCACGACGGGTACCGTTATCACCACGGCCAACACCGACGATGCCAACTCGGCCGCTACGCCGATCGGCTTCACGTTCAACTTCAACGGAACGGCCTTTACCGACTTCGTACTGAATACCAACGGCTACGTAAAGCTCGGCACTACTCCTCCGACGGCTCCCTTCTTTATGGCCGGCGCTCAGGACTTCACCGGCAGCCCGGTGCAGGCAGCCAACCAGCCGAACCTGCTGATGCCGTTCAACGTCGACCTGATGGCGGCTACGACCGGAACGGCGGAATACCGCGTTGCAACGACCGGGGCCACCGGCTCCCGGATCTGCACGATTCAGTGGAAAAACGTAAAGGATAAGCCCCAGTCCAGCATTGGCACGCAGTACGACAACTTCTCCTTCCAGGTGAAGCTGTACGAAGGCACCGACCGGGTAGAATTCGTTTACGGCGCGGCTACGGCCGGTACCGGCCCCGACGCTTTCCGCTACATCAACATCGGTGTGAAAGGCTCGGGCGGCGGTCCTGGCCAGCTGGTGATGATTACCAAAGGCTCTACCGGCGCCTGGTCGACGGCCACGGCCCTTGGCGGCGACTACACTACCGGCATCGGTAACGCGCACAACGTCCGCAGCACAGTTCGTCCTGATGCTGGTCGTACGTACCGCTTCAACCCCGGCCCCCCCACCCCGGCAATTGATGCCGCCGCAGTGGCCGTTTACACCCTGGGCAAGCTGGCCGTGCCGGCTTCCCTGCCGCACACGGTGCAGGCTGCCGTTCGCAACAACGGTACCCAGGCCCTCACCAACGTACCGGTTACGCTGACGGTCAGCGGTGCCAACACGTTCACCGACACCAAGACCATTCCCTCCCTGGCTACCGGCGCTACGGTGCTTGTAACGTTTGCTCCTTATCCTGCCACGATGGCCCTGGGCACCAATGCCGTACGGGTATCCACCACGATAGCCGGAGACGGCAACACGGCCAACGACGCCAGCACCTACTCGCAGCTCGTAACCTCTAACCAGCTGGCCATTGCTGACCAGACCGTGGCGTACAATGCTACCGGCATTGGCGTAGGTGTGCTGGATGGCATCATGGCTACCAAATACACCGTTACCCAGCCTACGACGGTCAACGAAGTTCGCTTCACCTTCGCCGCTTCGGCCAACAACGTACAGACCTACCAGGTCGTGCTTCTCGATGCTACCGGCCCCGGTGGAACCCCCGGTTCCGTTTTCTACACCTCGGCTAACCAGACCCGCACGCCGGCTGCCGGCACGGCTACCATCCTGCTGCCCGCCGTTCCCGTTTCGGGCACGTTCTTCCTGGGCATGAAGGAAACCGCCAGCAGCGCAACCAACAACCCGCAGATTGCCTACCAGATTGAGGATCCCCTGCGTCCCGCCACGTTCTACTTCCGTGGTGCCGCCGGTACTGCCTGGACCGACCTGGCTGCTACCACCTTCAAGATCCGTCTGGGCATGGAGCTGAGCTTTGGTGCTGCCGTTACCTGCGTTCCTCCTTCCGGCGTTACGGCAGTTGCCACCTCGCCGACCACGGCCAGCGTTAACTTCACGCCCTCGGCTGGCGGCACGACCTATACCATCATCTACGGCGCTCCGGGCTTTAACCCGGCTACCCCCGGTGCCGGCACCACGGTAACGGCTGGCACATCGCCCGGCCTGCTGACCGGCCTTGCCGCTTCGACCAGCTACGACGTGTACATCCGCGCTAACTGCGGTGCCACCGACCAGAGCTCCCTCGTTGGTCCGGTTCGCCTGACCACGCCCTGCACTCCGCCCATCATCACGACCTTCCCCTACACGGAGAACTTCGATGGTGTGGCTGCCGGCTCGCTGCCCTGCGGTATTTCCGTGCTGAACGCCAACAACGATGTTGAAACCTGGAACAACCGCAATTTCACCGGCTTCTCTGCTTCGGCTCCGAATGCCATGGTGTACCAGTATGACGAAGTGAGCGTTGCCAACGACTGGTTCTTCACGCCCGCCCTGTTCATGCAGGCCGGCCGCCGCTACCAGCTGCAGTTCAAATACCGCTCGAACCCAGCCTTCCCCGAGCGTCTGGAAGTGAAATATGGCACGGCTGCTACCGTAGCTGCCATGACGACCACGATCTGGCAGAACGCTAACATCACCAATGGCACGTTTGCAACTACGGGCGTTGGCGCGGCTCCGGCCGTAACGCCTATCCAGCCTACCACTTCGGGCAACTACTACATCGGCTTCCACGTGTACAGCCTGCCAGACCAGGACATCCTGGCTGTTGACGACCTGAGCGTGTCGATCATCACGGGCACTTCCGATGCCCTGGGTCAGGCTATCAGCGTGTACCCGAACCCCTCGAACGGCCAGGTATGGCTGGACATCAAGGGCGCCGGCGCCAAAGGCGACATGCAGGTAGAAATTACCAACGCCCTGGGTCAGGTGGTATTCACCGGCTCGGCCCGCGACAACTTCAACAACAAGCTGGACCTGTCGAAAGTAGCCGCTGGTCTGTACACGCTGAAAGTGAAGTCGGGCAACGACTACACGATCCGCAACCTGATGATTCAGAAGTAATCTGAACCCGTCTTGTTTCATGAAAAGGGCAGCCGCTTGGCTGCCCTTTTTTTGTGGCCGGATGGCAACGGACAACCTATTCCGCTCGCCTCTGCCGGTCGTAGTGTTCTGTTTCGGTGGCCGTGTGCCAAGTGCTTAAACAGGCCTGACCCCGGATGGCTATAGTATTGGTTTCGAAACAGGCGGTGTAAAGCTCCTGTTAGACCCTTCGGAGCCCATGGCGGCCGGGTAAAAGGCCAGACCAGGCACGCGGGGGTTGGTGCAGCAGTGCGAGAGCCAAGACCTTTTTGGCAGCCGGTGGAGCAGCCCGGCTCCTGGTAATGACGGCCCCTGTACCCGGTGCATACTGGCTTACAAACAAAACGGCGTGACCCGGGCTAGGAGTCACGCCGTTTTTTTGTTGAGTAAAAGCGTGTTACGCTACCGGCTGGGGCCGGCGCTTTCCGCGTGCAGCAGCGGGCTTCGCGGGAGCCGCAGCAGGCTGCACTTCGCGGCGGCGCTTCACCAAGGCCATGCCGAAGCCCAGGGCCATGAGCAGGGTGCCGCTCCAGAGCAGGTTGATAAAGGGCTTTTCCACCGCCTTCAGGATGATGTAGTCCTTTTGGGTGGTGCTCACGCCGAAGGTGAACTTCTTGTTAGTCGGGTCGACGTTGATGAAGGTAAGGCGCAGGCCCAGGTCTTCCACTTCATCGGACACCCGGCCGATAAGGCGGTTGCGCACCACGAAGATGGGATGCACGTGGTACTCCTTCTTCTCACCCGACACTACGAAGTCGCCCTGGATGGCCAGGTCGCCTTTGGCCAGGCCCAGACCCGTTACATCCTGGGCCGGCTCCACGCCGCGGAATACGGCAAAGTAGTCGTTCAGGAAGATCGTGTCGCCGAGCGCCAGCACGTGCTCCTTGACCTCGCTCCAGTCCTTTTCCTTGGACGGGTCGGGCACCGAGCTGATGTGGGAGTAGATGTCGTGGCTGGCGAACCGCTTGATGTCAGGCGAAGCCAGCAGGCCGCCCATTTCCTCGTTTACCTGCGCCCGGGGATAAAGGGTGAAGGCCTTGCCGGTTTTCTTGTTCTTGTACTCGACGCGGTAGTAGGTGTTTTCGGGCCGTACTTCTACGGTGTCGCCGGCTTTGAAGTACACCTTGCCGTCCTGCTTGATTTCAGAGCGGGCCAGGGTCTTGAACTCGTCGTCGGTGCGGAAGAGCAGATCCTTGTTCACGTAGTTGGGTACGCCGGGCACGTCCAGGTACTGACCGGTGTAGCTCACGTCGTAGCCCTGCATGGGCGCCGACTCGTTGCGCCACAGCAGCACGTTGTCGCGGTTCAGGTCCTCGGGGAACTCCCGGGAGTACACCATACCGGAAAAGTTCTTGGAGATGATGTTGGAATAGCCGGCCGAGGCCAGAACGCCCAGCAGCATCAGGGCAATGCCGATATGGGCAATGCCTCCGCCCGAGAGGCTCACGCCCCGCTTGAGCAAGGTAAATACCATGCCCAGGTTGGCCAGCACCCCGAACAGCGCCGCCGTGAGCAGCACGATGTACACC
The DNA here is from genome assembly GCF_020685205.1 of Hymenobacter translucens. Taxonomy (GTDB): domain Bacteria; phylum Bacteroidota; class Bacteroidia; order Cytophagales; family Hymenobacteraceae; genus Hymenobacter; species Hymenobacter translucens. The sequence goes on along the minus strand of NZ_JAJERB010000006.1, from coordinate 18,469 downwards.
GGGCTGATGTCGAGCTTATAGTAGCGGATCAGCAGTATCACCAGGGCCGAGCTGAGCAGGGTGATGATGCCCGGTACGGTCAGGGAGTTGGTGAGGCTTTCCTTGTTGTTTTTCTGCCACCACATGATCTGGGCCAGGCCTGAGAGGAAGGCCACCAGCACGCCCATCCAGAGCTGAAACTTGGTGTAGTGGCTGATCTGGTCGGCTGGTAGTGCCAGGTTCGACTTCACGCCCATAAAGCCCAGGAAGGCGTTGTAGACCGGAATCGACGTCGTGACCAGCACCTGGAAAGCGCCGAGGCACAGCACCGTAGCACCCACGAACACCCACAGCTCGGGGTTGTAGGTGGTCAGCTCCCGGTCCGACTTCGGAATCTGCTTCCAGCGCCACACCAGCAGGCCGATAGACATCACCACAAAGGCCATCAGGTAGATCAGCAGCTGCCCGGACAGGCCCAGGTCGGTAAAGGAGTGCACCGAGGCATTGCCCAGCACGCCGCTGCGGGTCAGGAACGTGGCGTAGAGAATCAGCAGGAAGGTGGCAATGACCAGCACGAAGGAGGTCGTGAGGCCGGTGCGGCTGCGCTGCCACAGAATCATGCCGTGCAACGAAGCCACCAGCACAAGCCAGGGAATGTACACCGCGTTTTCAACCGGGTCCCAGTTCCAGTAGCCGCCGAAGTTGAGGGTTTCGTAGGCCCAGTAGGCGCCCATCATCACGCCTACGCCGAGCACGAGGCCGCCGAGCAGGGTCCAGGGCAAAGCCGGCTTCACCCACTTGGTCAGCTCGCCTTTCCAGAGGCCGGCAATGGCAAAGGCAAACGGCACCAGCGTAAGCGCGAAGCCCAGGAACAGCGTGGGCGGGTGAATCACCATCCAGTAGTTCTGGAGCAGGGGGTTCAGGCCGGTGCCATCTTTGGGCACGAAGTCGGGGTTGGTCTTGAACACCGGCAGGTCGGTGAGGAAGTCGCGAAGCAGGATGAACGGCGAGGAGCCGATCTTCACGTTCAGCACGACAACTCCCAGGATCATCGAGGTCAGGAACAGCTGCACGAAGGCAAACACGGTCATCACCGGCGCTTCCCACTGCCGGCTGTAGCGCATCAGAATCAAACCCAGCACTACGTGCCAGAATATCCAGAGCAGGAACGAGCCCTCCTGCCCTTCCCAGAAGCAGGAAATCATGTAGTACACCGGCAAATGGTTGCTCGAGTGGCTCCAGGCGTAGTAGTACTCGTAGCGGTGCCCGTGGATGATGGAGAACAGCGCGGCTATAATGCCGACCACCGCAATGCTATGCACCAGAAACGAGCCCCGGGCCAGCTTCAGCCAGGCCGAGTCGGTGTCGCCCAGGGTGCGGCCCTTACTGGCCATGAAGTAGGAGTACGCCGCCACCACGGCCGCCACAAACGCGACGACGACACTGGTGTGACCGATGTTTCCAACAAGAGTATTCAGCATTCTATTTTCAACTAAGAACTAAGAATCAGTAATTAAGAATTGTCGCTCCGGAGTCTGAAACCGGGTCTTGATTCCGAATGCTTAATTCTTAATTGCTAATTCTCAATTACTAATTAACCGACGCGGTAGCGCCTTTGATATCCTTTTCCACGTACTTCGAAGGGCACTTGAGCAGGATCTTGTCGGCCACGAACACGTCGTTGCGCATGGCCCCGGTAATGACCACCTGCTCCGACTTGTCGAAGTCCTGGGGCTTGGGGTTGAAGTAAATCACGCGCTGGGCAATGCGGTTGGTATCCACCAGGGTGAAGGCAAAGTAGTTGGGGTCGAGCGTGGGGTTGTACTCCAGGCCCATGATGTTCTTGGCACCGTCGCGGGGCAAACGGCCCACTACGTGCACCTTGGTCAGGTTGCCGTCGGCGGCCCGCTCCCGGGCTTCCTTGAACGACACGTACACGCTGGCGTCGCCGGCAGTGCTCATGATGATGCCAATGGCGACGGCAATGACGGCAATGGCGAGAATGTGGGCTTTTTTCATGATGCGGGAAGTCTGAAAAGCGGTGCGGGCATCCGAAGCACCGAACTAGTTACTACAACCAAAACGGCCCGAAAAATCCGTCGGGCCCCGGAATTATTGTAATCCGGTCAGGCCGGCAGCGGCGCCTAGCTGTCCCGGGTTTCCTGCTCCAGGCGGGTGAGCTTGCGGTCCAGGGAAATCAGGTAGAACAGCAGGCCGGCCAGCACCACGGCAATGACGGCCACGACCACGTAGATCTTGCCGTTCTGCCGCAGGGCATCAGCCATTTCGGGGGAGTCCGCCGTCTGGGCAGCGGCATGCAGCACCGGCAGCAGCAGGGCCGCCAGCACCAGCAGAATCCGGCTCTGAAAGCGTGACAACATCTTAAGCAAGCTGTTTTTCATACATTTTTTGTTTGAGAAGGCTCGTCCGGACGGACAGCTGGCTTAGCCAGAGGCCCAGCAGCGTCCAGCCGATGACGGCCGGGTAAAACACCATCCGCATGTCGCTGTCGAGGTCGTAGCGGGCGAAAGCGGGGTTGCCGCCCGCGCCGGGGTGCAGGGAGTCGGTAAGGCGGGGCAGGATGTAGAACAGCGGCATGGCCGCGGCAAAGGCGAAGATGTTGTAGATGGCGCTGATGCGGGCCCGCTGCTGCTCGTCGTTGAACGAGGAGCGCAAAACGAGATAGGCCCCGTAAATCAGCATGGCAATGGCCGCGCCGTTCAGCTTGGGGTCCGACGTCCACCACGTGCCCCAGGTAAAGCGGGCCCAGAGCGAGCCGGTGGCCAAGCCCACCAGGCCCATCAGGATGCCGGTTTTGGCAAACTCGTGCGACTTCGTGTCGAGCCGGGCGCTGGGGTTGCGCAGGTACAGCGCCGAGTACACCACCGACGTCGTCAGGATGATGGTCATTCCGAACCACATCGGCACGTGGAAGTACAGGTTGCGGATGGTTTCGTTGAGAATGGCCAGGCGCGGCACGGGCATCAGCAGCCCCGCCACCGCCGTGTACAGCAGCAGCAGCACCGCCAAGGCTTTCCACCAGTTCTTTTTCATAAGGAGCTAGGAGTTAGGAGCCAGGTGTTAGAATCACCCGGTTCAATCCTTTGGATAGAATTCTGAAATGCATTGCCCATCCAACGCGTGGGCAAGCAACGCGCGGATGCCCTCCTAGCTCCCAACTCCCAGTTCCTGACTCCTCCCATTAGCTTCTCCATAAGAACGGGAACAGCAGGTAGGACACGGCCCCGACAATCAGGTTCAGGGCTACCAGGGTAAGCAGGGCGTTGCGGCTGGCTTCGAACTCCAGGCCGTCGAGGGCGTTTTTGGAGACTTTGATCAGCAGCAGCAGCATCGGAATCATGAGCGGAAAGCCGAGCACCGCCATCAGCGTGCTGCTGTTGGTAGCCTTGGCGGCAATGCCCGACACCAGCGTAAGCGTAGTGGCAAAGCCCAAAGCGCCCAGCAGCACGTTGCCCACGAACAGGGGCATCTGCTGCACCGGGTTGCCGAGCACCATGGCGTACACGCCCAGCCCGACCAGGGCCAGGCCCAGCAGCAAAAGCGCGTTGTAGGCTATTTTGGCCAGAATCACGGCCTGGGGCCGCACCAGGGTGTAGTAGTAGAGCAGCCGCCCCCGGCTTTCCTGCAGAAAGCCCTTCGCTACCGCATTCACGGCCGTAAACAGCAGGATAATCCAGAACAGGGCATTCCACGCCGGGGCCGGCAGTTCTCCCCCCCGCAGCGAAAAGCTGAGGTAGCATACGAACACCGTGCTGCCCACGTACAGGAGCATACCGTTCAGCGCCGCCCGCTGCCGCCATTCCAGCCGGAAGTCCTTCTGTATCAAATACCAAATCTCGCGGAGGAGCAACACGGCAGCCTGACTGGTGAACGGGACCGCAAAGATACAACCCAAGCGCCGGATGGCCCGCACCCCCACCGTTTATTACGCCGGAAAGCCCCACCACTCCGCGGCAGAGGCCATTAGCAGGCGGCACCAACAAAACGAAAGTACACCGTTCAGGAGCTTCTGAAGCCGGCTGCCAGCTGGCTATTCCACGACAAGCCGTCCGGTCGCGCGGCGTCCGGCCTGCTCAGCCTGGTAGAGGTACAGGCCCGGAGCCAGGCCGGTCAGCGGCACGGAAACCGTCTGGTCGGCGGCGGGCCGGAGCTGGGCGCGGTATACTTCCCGGCCCGTGGCATCCCGCAGGGTCAGTGTTGCCGTTCCAGCTTCGGGCAGTGCCAGCGTGGCGGTGATATGGGCCGGGTTGGGATACAGCGCGACGCCGGGCAGCACGCCGGGCCGGGCAGCCAGGGGTCCCTGGGTACGCAGGGGCAGGTAGTCCACGAAGCCCAGGGTAGCCTCGTCGGCCTTGTGGTAAATGTGCGTTTCCACGACGGCGGCCACCGCGGTGCCCCACCAGTTGTTGCGGGCCATGACCGAGTCGGGCGTGTTGTTGTACAGGTCGTACACCTGCCCGCCGTTGCCATTATTGAACAGCTGATTCAACCCTACGTCGGCGGTATCGGTACTCAGGTTAGCCGGGTTGCCGAAGCTGATGCGGGGACCGCGCAGGGCCGTGGGGCTGGGCTTCTGCAGCGTTACGCCCCAGAGGTTGCCGCGGATGATGTTGCGGGCCACCGTGCCGCGCTGGGTCCGGTCGCCCTGGAAGTTGAGGCCACTGCCCCCGGTAAGAGCCGACGGGTTGGTGTTGTTGTTCTCAACGAGGTTCTGAATAATCTGAGTCTGGATGTTGTTGCCGACGATGGCAATGCCGTAGCGGTTGCGGCGCACCGTGTTGTAGATAATGGTAGCCCGGGTAACCGCGCCCCCGCCGAGCAGGTTGGAAATGGCAATGCCGCCGCCCATGTTCGTAGCCACGCTGCCAACCACCGTGCAGTTCCGCACCACAATGCGCGGCGCATCCGACGGCCCCAGGTTGATCTGGGGGTAGTTGCCGTTGTCGGTGTTGTTTTCGATAAAGGTGCAGTTGTCGATGAAGGGCCGGGTCAGGACGTTGGCCGGGCTGATGATGGCCGAGCGGGCATTGCGCACAAAGCGGCAGTTTTCCACCACGTTGTAGGCATTGCCACTGCTGCCCGAAAGCGTCAGCGCGCCGTTGCTGATCTGCCGGGTGCCCAGGCGGGCCACGTTCTGCCGGAAGATGCAGCGGTTGATAACCACGGTCGAGCTGACTACCCGTACCCCGCAGCCCTGCTCGATGATGGTGCGGCGCAGGGCCGAGCCGGTGCTGGTGCCCGTAAACCACAGGCTGTGCCAGGGTGCGGCGCCATTCTGGGCGGTGAACTTCACGGAGTCAGGTGGGTTCACCAGCAGCTTGCCGTCGATGGTTATCAGGGCCCCGGCGGCTACGCGGATAGTTTCGTTGGTGGTTATGAGCAGCGAATCGGTGGCGGCCAGCCGGATGGTGTCGTTGATCAGCCAGCTGCCACCCGCTTGGGTTACGTACCCGCCCGACAGAGCCGCGAGCTGGGCCAGGGAATACCGCCGGCCGGTGCCGGGCGTCTGGTACTGGGCATAGCTCTGCGTAAGGCCCAGGGCCAGCAAAAGCAGCAGGAGTAGTATTCGTTTCATAGACAGCAGATAAGGCCTTGACAGGCAGGCCCGGCAAAAGTAGCCAAAACGCAAAAAAGCCGCCCGGACAACTCCGAACGGCTTTCCTGTTTGATCAGACGACGCTTAGAAGTCGTAGCCTAGGGTTACGTAGAACTTCGGGCCCTTCTGGACATAGTCTTCCTGGCTCCAGGCCACGTCAAGCTTGGTGTAGAAGCCCAGCATGGTGGTACGCATGCCGAAGCCGTAGCCGAACAGCATGGGGTTGCGGAAGTTTACCACCGTGGCGCTGAAGGCGTTGTTCTGTCCGCCCACCACCTGGGTGTTAAAGGAGTTGTTCTCGTTGAAGGGGTTTGCGCCGGAGTACGTCGAGCCGGCATCGCCGAAGGCCGTAAGCTGCAGGTTCCGGAAGAAGCCCGAGTAGATCGGCTTCCGCGAGAGGTACTGCACGATGGGCACCCGCAGCTCGGAGTTGAACAGCACGTATTTCGGGCCCGTCCGCTTGCTGTAGTTAAAGCCCCGCAGGTTGGTTACGAACTGCTGGTAGAACAGCTGGGTGGGGTCAAACGGAATGGTGCGCTGGTCGTCCTCGTAGCGGGAGTTCACCCAGTTGTCCATCCCGCCGAGGCGGAAGCTCTGGTCGGCACTGCCGAAGAACTGCCCGTAGCTGGCACGGTTAGCCCAGATAATCTGACGGTGAACCTTCTGGTAGTGACGCAGGTCCACGTACACCTTGCCGAAGTCCTGCTCGTTGCCGTTCAGGCTTTTCAGCTGCAGGTAGCCGACCTTCATCCGGGTGCCCTCCAGCATATTCACGCCGGTGGAAATAGCGTTGTCGAACACCAGTTCCCCGTTGCCACCGATATAGTTGCGGTTCACATCCTGGGCATTGCTGAAGTCGTTGAGCACAGTGCGGTTCACGTTCACGTAGCGCGGGCCCATCCGCACGCTCAGGTTGTGCGAGAGCGGGTACGCAATGGTGGGCGACACCTCGTGCCGGCCGTACCGAATCCGACCGAAGCCGTCCAGGTCGAAGAAATACGCCTGCTTCTGGTAGGCAACGCTCCAGTCGTAGCGGTGCTTCAGGTTGGTGTACTCGGCGAAGATATTGCTGGTCCGCAGGTCGGTCAGAGCGAAGATGCCCGCCTTGATGCGGTGGTTCTCGAACAGGTCCGACATGTTCACCTGTCCCACGATGCCGAAGCCCAGCACCGGGTCCACGTTCACCGACGATACCACGTTGTCGATGCTGAACCGGTTGTCATAGGGGTACGGGCCGTTTACGCTGTAGGCGTCGGCCGGCGGGGCCGTGGGCAGCGCCACCACCGAGGCGGAGCGTTTGCGGCGCGTGGTGGGAGCCGGTACGTCTTCCTCGAACTGATAGTCGCTGGTGTTGATTTTTCCGTCGGATTTGGGAGCCGCCGGGGTCTTGCCCGCGTCAGGAACAGCCTGCGCACCGGCAACGGATTTGGCCGGCTGGACAGTGGCGCTGCGCTTAGGAGCCGCTGAGCGGTCCTCCAGGGTTTCCTGCCGGGCCGTCTTGTGCAGGGTCAGGTTCTCGGGCAGCGCATACGACGGGTACAGGTACACGAAGTCCCGGGCCCGGTCGGCCGCCACGAAGCCCAGGGCGCCGGTGGTGGCGTTGTAGTCGTAGTCCTTGATGTTCTGCAGGAAGCTGCTGACGGGCTTGCGCTGCCTGGTGCTGATGGTAAGGCGGTAGATGCTACGCACCCCGCTTTCCTCGCTCAGGTACAAGACTTCGTCGTCCGACAAAGCCCGGGGGCGGCTTTCGTTTGAGATGGTCCCCGCCAGAGATACCACCGGCTGGGTGCGGCCGTCGAGGTGATAGAGGAACAGGTCATAGTTGTTCACCACGCCGGCAAAGCTGCCTTTCGCGGTTCCGGCCGAGTCGAGCCAGCGGTTGGAGCTGAACACGATGCCCTGCCCGCCAGGCAGAAACACCGGCTGCACGTCGTCAAACACGTCATTGGTCAGCTTCTCGGGCGTGCGGCTGCCGGCCCGGAGCAGGTAGAGGTCATTCTGGCCGTTGCGCACCCCACTAAACACCAGCGACTTGCCGTCGGGCGAGTAGCTCAGGTCGAGCACCTGGGAAAAAGGCTGGAAAACCGAGGTCGACTTTTTGAAGTCGGGCACCAGGTCCTTGATCCGGTCAACCAGCCCGGCCTCGGCTGAGTGCAGGCGCAGGGTCATGTCGCCTTTTTCCATCTCAGCCACGGCCACCTGCCCGTTGCCGCGCCACGCCAGGGTAGGCAGGCGGTTTTCCACCTGCTGGTCGGGCGTTTTATAGCCCCCGCGGTGAATGACGTGCTTGCCGGACCCGTCGCGGTTGGCGACGATAACCCGGTAGCGGCCCCGCTCATTGCTCACGTAGGCCAGGCGCTGCCCGTTCGGGCTGATGACCGGCTGCAGGTACACTACGCTGCGCCGGTTGTTGCTGTTGAGCTGCCGGTTTTCCTCGGGCAGCACGAAGGCCGTCTGGGGCTGGGCGTTGATCTGGCGGTAGTACGCCAGCCAGTCCTTCAAAAACACCTTATAGGGCACGTTCAGCGAGCTGCTGATGCCTACTTCCACGTCGCGGGTGATGCGCGTCAGGTTCAGGATGTTCTGAATGGTGGTGTAGCCGTAGCGTTCGGCAATGTAGTTCCAGATGCTTTGCCCGGCCAGCTGGGGATTGCGCAGAAAGAACGGCGCCGTGCGGCTGCCCTCGTGCTTCTGGGTCATGTCGCGCATGTAGTCGTCGACTTCGACGCTCCAGCCTTCGGCCGCGTAGGCCGAAGCCCCGCTTACAAACCAGTCGGGCAGCTGCAGCAGGTAGCTGCTCTGGATAACTTCCTTGAGCGAGCCGCCATACATCATGTCGTTGAGCAGGACCCGGGTGATCTGGTAGCTCAGGTCGCGCTTGAACAGGGTTTGCTGGCCCTGGAAGGCAATCTGGACCTTGCTCATGCGGGTCAGGGCCGTCTCGCCCCCGGTCTGGTACTTATCCGCATCAAGGCCGATGTTGCTCTGCCGCAGGTCGCCCACGGAGTTGTAGAGCATCAGGGTGGTTTTCGAGTAAGGATAGTAGCCGATCAGCGAGGTCACGCGCTGCAGCTCCTTTTCCGCGTACTCGGCGGCCCGGCGGGCGGTGGTTTCGCCCCCGTCGTAGTAGTACACCGTAAAGTTCTGGGTGCTGAGCTGCTGCCACTTGAAGTCCTTATACTGGATACGGACGCGCCCGAACGACTCCTGCGCCGTCTGGGCCCGGGCGGGCACCGCCGAAAAGATAGCGCCCAGCAGCGCCAGACTGCCCCAGGCAAACAAGGATAAGTGCTTCATAGCAAAAGCGGAAAACCGGGAAACTCAAAGAGAAGGACCGCCCGCGGAACGAGCAGCTTGATACAACGGATAGTAACGCAAAATATTGACCTCCGGCCATAGCTCGCCGCGGCCTTCCAGCGCGTCGGCAAAAAGCACGGCCAGCCGGGGGGCCAGCATCACGCCTTTGGAGCCAAAGCCATTGAATATACTTACCTCCGGCGTCTCCGGATGCCACCCGATCAGGGGCTTCCGGTCGCGCACCGCCGGCCGCACGCCCGCCCGCTGCCCGGTCACCCGGAACGGCAGGCTGGTCATGGCAGCCAGGCGCTGGCTTAGCTCCGTGCGGGCCTCTTCGGTGAGACCCGCCGCGAACGGCGGCCACCGGTAGGTGGCGCCCACCCGAAAGCAACCTTCGCCGAGCGGTACCACGTAGGCGCCCTTGTTCAGCACCTGCGCCTCCGAAAGGCCGTCGCACTGCACATCCAGCACCTCGCCCTGGTTGGGCGTGAGCGGCAACCAGCTGAAGTAAGCATTCTGCGTGGCAGCAGCCCCTTCGCAGAAGACGACGTGACGCGCACGCACCGCTTCTCCGTACCGGACCTCTGCCGCGTGGACAACAAGCTGCTGCGGGTCAAAAGTTTCGCTGCGCAGCCATCCCTCCGCCAGGCCTTCGCGGGTGAGGGCAGCCAGCAGCTCCCGGACCGCCACATATCCCCCGCCGCGGATGCGGGCGCCGCCAAGTCCTGTGTTTACGCCCGGCTTCTCCGGCAGCGTCCCGCTGATTTCCTCCACGAAGTTTTGCCAGGGGTGGTCGGCACTGCGGGCCAGTAGGGTGTTCTGCTCCTCAACGCTCGAAAACAGCTTCAGAATCGGCAGCTCCCAGAGGAAAGTGGCGCCGAAGTGCTGCTCCAGTTCCCGGTAATACGCCAGGGCGGCAGGCAGCAGGTCGGCGGCCCGCCAGGCCAGGGCAAAGCGTTTGCCGGCTACCGGGTTCATCAGCCCGGCGGCTACGTTGGAAGCCGAATCCGGCTGCGGCCGGTCGAGCACCAGCACCCGGTAACCCCGGCGGCGCAGCTCCACGGACAAGGTGGCCCCGGCCAGCCCATGCCCTACAATCAGGTAATCCCAGGTTGTCATGGCGGGCAAGGTAAGCAGGAAAGGAGCCGACGCGCTAAGCCAGGTGGCCGGGAAGCGTAGCGGCCCGGGCTGAAAGCTACCTTTGCCGGTGTCCGTGGTTGGCTCAGGCAGCCATTCGCGGCAAGTCTCGTACCTTACGCATTCAATCGTGCCCGGTCCGGGCCGGTTTCATTTTACCCCACCGCATGACCGTTTCAGGCTTTACGTTCAACGCCTTTTCCGAAAACACCTACCTGCTGCACGACACCACCGGCGAGTGCGCCATCATCGACCCTGGCTGCTACGACAAAGCGGAGCAGCAGGCCCTGCAGGCATTTATTGCCGATCAGAACCTGCGGGTTGTGCTGCTGCTGAACACGCACTGTCATATCGACCACGTGTTCGGCAACCAGTTCGTGCTCGACACCTACCAGGTACCCTTTCTTATCCACGAGGCCGACCTGGGTACGCTGCGGGCGGTACCGGCCTACGCACCCAGCTACGGGTTTCCGCACTACCAGCCGGCCGAGCCTACGGGCTTCCTTACGCCCGGGGAGCCGGTCCGCTTCGGCAACACCGAGCTGGAAGTACGGTTTACGCCGGGGCATGCGCCGGGGCACGTGGTGTTCTACCACGAGCCGACCCAGACGGTAATCGGGGGCGACGTGCTGTTTCAGAACAGCATTGGCCGCACCGACCTGCCCGGCGGAGACCACGCGACTCTGCTGACCAGCATCCGCGACCAACTCTTTACCCTGCCCGATGCCGTGACCGTGTATCCCGGCCACGGACCAGCCACGACCATCGGTGCTGAGCGCCGCACCAATCCTTTTCTCCGCTAGGCCATGGCTATCCGAAAGCACCTTCCCAACAGCCTGACCTGCCTGAACCTGCTTTGCGGCTGCGTGGCCCTCACCCTGATTCTGGGCTATAACACCCGTCCCGATTACCTGCCTTCGTCGGATAGCTGGATGCCGCTGGTGCAGGCCGCCTGGCTGATTGGCCTGGCCGCCATTGCCGACTTCTTTGACGGACTAGTTGCCCGGGCCCTGCGCGTGTCCTCTCCCATCGGCAAAGACCTCGACTCCCTGGCCGACATGGTTTCGTTCGGGGTCGTACCCGGGGCCATTCTGTTTAAGCTCCTGCAGCTTTCCCTGCCAACGGCCGGTCTGCCCGATAGTCTGGCGTACCTGGGCTTCATCGTCTCGATCTTTTCAGCCCTGCGCCTGGCCAAGTTCAACAACGACACCCGACAGACTGACTCCTTTATCGGCCTGCCGACCCCGGCCTGCACGCTGGTGGTTGGCTCTCTGCCGCTTATCCTGGCGTACGACTCCTTTAATCTGCATAACCTGGTGCTGAACCCCTGGGTGCTGCTGGCGCTGACCTTCGTACTTTCCGGTCTGCTCGTGGCGGAGCTGCCGCTGTTTGCCCTGAAGTTTAAAAACCTGCGCTGGCAGGACAATTCGCTTCGCTTTGTGTTTCTCCTGCTGGCGGTAGCCTTATTAATCGGCTTGCAGGCAGCCGCAGTTCCCCTGATTATCCTGCTGTACGTGGTGCTGTCGGTGGTTCGCCCCGCGGCCGGCTGATTTTCAGATGATGAAACCACAATATATTAGCCGTGCCCTGAGTTTAAGTACCTCCCCCGGATGAACCTCGACTTGAGGAGTCGTGTTGAGAGGCCACCTGCTGCTACCGGTCTATAAAGCCTTTGAGAAACAAGCCTATGCGTCACTTTACCTTCTTTCTTCTGACGTTTCTGGTGGGAGCCGCCTCCGTGCTACCGGCCCGGGCACAATCAGCTGGCGCGGGTTCTAAAGTTCAGGTGAGCTGGCAAGGCACCACGCAGGTAGCAACCCGCACCGGGCAGCTGCGCGTCGTACCAACTTTCGCGGGCGCGTTTCATCGTCCGGGCGAGCTGGTGGGCACGCTCACCATCCGCCTTGAGGCAGTGGCCGGCAGTGTGCAGCTGCGCAATGCGGTGTATGCGCCTTTTTCCCCGGCCGAAGCCCGGCTGCTCGAGGCCAGTACTCTCCCGCAGGAGCCAACGTACCGGTTGGTAAATGGCACAGAGATGCGGCGCCCGGTAAGCCAGCTTATCATTCAGCCCGTCCGGCGCAATTCCCGCTCGGGTCAGGCAGAAAAGCTGGTTTCGTTTGAGTACACGTACTCGGCCCCGGCTACCGCGGCCCGCGGAACCCAGGCCCGCACGTACGCCTCGTCTTCGGTACTCAGTTCCGGGCAGTGGTTTAAAATCGGGGTGCCAACCAGTGGTGTTTACAAGCTCACCAAGCCCGCGCTGGCGGCTCTGGGCCTCGACCTGAACACCCTGGACCCGCGCCGCCTGCAGATCTACGGCAATGCTACCGGCATGCTGCCCCAGGCCAACGCGGTAGCCCGCCCCGATGACCTTGTGGAAAACGCCATCTACGTTTCCGGTAACAACGACGGGGTATTCGACGACACGGAGTTTGTGCTCTTCTATTCGCCCGGCCCCCACCGCTGGGAAAAGGACCCCGATCAGACGGCGGCCCAGCCCCGTTTCCGCCACCAGCTTAACCTCTATTCCGATACCGCCTACTACTTTATCCGGGCCAGCAACGGCAATAGCCAGCTCGGACGCCGGGTAAGCCCGGCTCCCGCTGCAACCGGCACCCCATCTGCCACGCCCATCACCCGCTTTACCTACCGCGACTACCATGAGGTAGAGCTGGTAAACCTGCTGAAGTCAGGCCGGGAGTGGCTGGGCGAAGGGTTTAGCACGGGCACCCGCAAGGAGTTCACGTTTACCGTACCGGACCTGGCGCCTAATTCCACGGTTCAGATTACTTCGGCCGTTGCCGCTACGTCGCTGCAGAACTCGCCTACCACGTTCCAGGCTTCGCTTAACGGAACCAGCCTGGGCAGTTCCCAGGTGGTGCCCGGACTCTCAGGCCCCAGCAGTTCTTATCCGGAAGCCGCTAATACCCGCGTCAACACGTTTTACTCGCAGCTCGGCAGCAGCGTACCCTCGGAGCTGCGCGTCGCCCTGGCTTATAGTGGAGGCGCCGACCCCTCTGCCAGCGGCTACCTCGACTATCTGGAAGTGAATGCACTGCGCCAGCTGCGGCTTACTGGCAGCTCCCCCCTGGAGTTTCGCTCGTTTGAGAACGTGCGGGCCGGGGCGGTCAGTGAGTTTCGCCTGGGCAATGCGGCCGGGGCAATGGTCTGGGACGTAACCAACCCACGCCGCCCGGTTTCCCGCCCGCTGGACGCCAACGGTGCTTTCCTGGCTCCCACCGACTCCATTCGGGAGTACGTAGCCTTCACGCTCGGCAGCAGCTTTCCCACGCCCCGCAACTTTGGCAAAGTGGCCAATCAAAACCTGCACAGCCGGCTTAACCTGAACGGGCAGCTGGACCTGGTCGTCGTGACTTACCCGGCCTTCCTGCCGGAAGCTCAGCGCCTAGCGCGTCACCGGGCCCGTCACGACGGTCTCAGGGTGGAAGTGGTGACCACGAAAGAGGTCTACAACGAGTTCAGCTCGGGCAGCCAGGACGTAACGGCCATCCGCGACATGATGAAGATGGTCTACGACCGCGCCGCGCCCGGCAAGCGCAACTACCTGCTGCTGTTTGGCGACGCCTCCTACGACTATAAGTCCTCGCCCTGGAATGATGTGCGGGAGCAGCCGACGTGGTGGACCAGCCGCCTGCCACTGAACAACAACGAAATCAACCAGAACTACGTCCCGGTCTACGAATCGCGGGAGTCATTCTCCCAGATTTTCCCGCGTGTAAATGGTTTGGAAACCGCCAGCTATTCGTCTGACGACTACTTCGGCATCCTTGACGACAACGAGGGCGAATGGTCGGAAACCAGCAACGACTTCATGGATGTGGCCGTTGGCCGCTTGCCTATCCGTACGCCCCGCAATCAGCCCCGTTCCACCCTCCAGGCCAGCGCCGTAGTCGACAAGCTGATTGCTTATGACAGTATCAGCTCCTTTGGAAAGTGGCGCAACCGGATGACCTACGTTGCCGACGATGGTGACGGCGCCTCCCACGTAATAAGCTCCGCCGAGCCCCGGGCGGATTCTTTGGTTCGATTCCATCAGGATTATAACGCCCACAAGCTCTACCTCGACATGTTCCCGCAAATCACCGCGGCGGCAGGTCAACGCTCACCCGAGATGAACCGGGCCGTTGAAGATGCATTCGAGCAAGGGTCGCTCGTGATTGACTATAGCGGGCACGGTGGCCCCCGGGGCTGGGCCGACGAGCAGATTCTCACCAGTGCCTCCATCCTGCGCCTGCAGAACCGCAACCGGCTTACGTTCATCTTCGCCGCTACCTGCGACTTTAGCACCTACGATAACCCGGAGTTTACCTCCGCCGGTGAACAGTCGTTGACCGACACCAACGGAGGGGCTATTGGCCTGTTTACCTCCACCCGCCTTGTGTACCAGTCGAACAACGACGCTCTGGGCGCTCAGTTCAACCGGCATGTTTTCCGGCCCATCAATGGCCGGATGCCTCGCATCGGCGACGTGCTGCTTCCCACCAAAAACCTCGGCTCAGGCGGTGCCGGCGTGCTGAACCGGAACTATGCCCTGCTGGGCGACCCTTCGATGCGGCTGGCGTATCCCGAGCAGGACGTGGCTATCCGGACCGTGAACAGCATCCCCGTTACCGGCACGGCCCGCGACTCGGTCATTATGTTGCGTGCCCTGTCCCGGGTGACCATGACCGGCGACGTCAGCAACCGGGGTGCTGTGAACACCACCTTTAATGGCATTGCTCAGGTAACCATTTTCGAAAAGCCTACCCTTGTCCGGACCCTCGGCAACGAGCCCGGTGACGGTCAACGCTCAATCAAGGTGCAGGAAAACGTTATCTACGACGGCCAGGCTACCGTGCGCAACGGTCAGTTCACGCTGACCTTCGTGGTGCCCAAAGACATCAACTACAGCGTGGGCATCGGGAAGATCAGCCTGTACGCCTACGACCGCACTAACCGGGTAGATGCCAACGGCAACACGCCCATTCCCATTGGCGGGGCCTCTACCATCGCGCAGGTCGACACGATCCCGCCGGTTATCAAGCTGTTCATGGACAACCGCTCCTTTGTGTTCGGCGGGCTCACCGGGCTCAGCCCTACCCTGATTGCCGACCTCAGCGACGACAATGGTATTAACACGGCCGGCTCCGGCATTGGCCACGACATCACGGCAACGCTCGATAACGACCCTGCCAAGCTTACCATTCTGAATGACTTCTACACCGCGGAAACCGATAACTTCCGCGCCGGCACGGTCACGTACGCATTCAAGGATTTAAGCCAGGGCCCCCACGTGCTGCGTCTGAAGTGCTGGGACACGTTCAACAACTCCGCGCAAAAGGACATCGAGTTCATTGCCGCGTCTTCCGAAAGCCTGGCTCTGAAGCACGTCCTGAACTACCCGAACCCGTTCTCTACTTCAACGACCTTTCACTTCGACCACAACCAAAGCGGGCAGGAGCTGGAAGTCCAGGTTCAGATTTTCACCGTATCTGGTAAGCTGGTACGCACCCTCGAAGCAAATTTCCCGGGGAGTGGCTCCCACGTGCCCGCTTCCGTACACGATGACAAGCTGACCTGGAACGGGCGCGATGAGTACGACGGTCAGCTGGCCCGGGGCGTATACGTATACCGCGTGAACGTCCGCACCCCGGACGGCTCCACGGCCTCGAAGTTTGAAAAATTGGTAATCCTGAATTAAGTGTCTCTCCCTCCCTCTCTTCTCTGCTCCTTTTTTTGACCCTATGTCTTTTTCGAAGCTGACCTTGCGTTCTGCGCTTCTTACCAGCCTGTCGAGCCTGCCGCTCCTGGCGGTGGCTCAGAGTAGCCCCAATACCATTACCACGGCCGTTCCCATCCTCACGCTCAGCCCCGACGCCCGCTCATCGGCGCTTGGCGAAGCCGGCGTCGCTATTTCACCCGACGCCAATTCCTCGTATTACAACGCCGGCAAGCTGGGCTTTGTACCCAACAAGTACAGCGTTTCTCCCTCGTATTCGCCCTGGCTGCGCAACGTTACCGACGACATGGGCCTGGCCTATCTGTCGGGCTACGCCAAGATCGGGCAGCGGTCCGCCGTTTCTGCCTCGCTGATGTACTTCGACCTGGGTCAGATTTCGTTCCGGGGAGCCCAGAACCAGTTACTGGGCGACTTCAACCCGAAAGAATATGCCGTGGCACTTTCCTACGGCCAGAAGCTGAGCGACAACCTGGGTGTCGGGGTTACTGCCCGCTACATTCGCTCTAACCTCACCGGCAACACCATTTCCGATAGCAAGCCCGGCAACGCCGCCGCCGTCGACCTGGGCGTATACTACAACCGGGACCTGAGCATCGGCGTCAGCGACTATAACCTGGCGCTCGGGGCCTCTATTTCCAACATTGGCAATAAAATCACCTACACCAACCCCCAGCAGGCCGATTTCCTGCCCACGAACCTGAAATTCGGGACTGCCATCACCCGGGAGCTGGACGCCTATAACAAGATTACCCTGGCTATCGACGGCAACAAGCTGCTCGTGCCTACGCCGTACTATGAGGAAGGGAAGGCACCCAACGACCCCAACGTCCTGGCCCGTAACGAGGAAATTGCCAATAAGGGCGTGGTGAGTGGAATGCTGGGCTCGTTTAGCGATGCTCCCGGTGGTTTCAAGGAAGAGCTTAAGGAAATCAACCTTTCCGTAGGGGCCGAGTACTGGTACAATGACCTGCTGGCGGCCCGCGCCGGCTACTTCTACGAGAACCCGCTGAAGGGTGACCGGCAGTACCTGAGCTTCGGCATCGGGGTGCGCTACCAGGTGTTCGGGGTCGACGGCACTTACCTGGTACCCAATTCCCGCGCAAATCCCCTGGCCCAAACCATTCGCGTGTCGCTGCACTTTAACTTCAGCAAGCTCGAAGAAGCCTTCAATACCGGCTCGGAATCCGCCCCTGCCAACTAACCCGCACCTATGCTCGACCGACAAGTCGCTCCTCCCGTTCAGCCGCTGGCCAGTGTAACGCTGCCCGCGGCTGACGTGCTTTCACTGCCTAACGGTGCCCGCCTGCATGTGCTGCGCAACGATGCCCAGCCCGTGGTCCGCCTGCAGATTGTCTTTAAAGCCGGCCGCTGGTACGAGCCGGCGCCCAGCGTTGCGCTGCTGACCGCCCGGATGCTGCTGGAGGGAACCCGAACCCGGACCGCGCGGCAGATTGCCGATGAAGTGGCATTCTACGGTGCTTCACTCGACTGCGAGCATGGCTTCGACCGGGCTACCGTAACCCTGTACTGCCTTACCCGTCATCTCGATGCTCTGCTGCCGCTGGTGCTGGACGTGGTTACGGAGCCTATATTCCCTGATGCCGAGCTGCAGCTGCTCAAGACCCGCACCCTGCAGAACGTCCGGATCGAGCGGCAGAAAACCAGTTACCTGGCTTCCGAGCAGTTTGGGCAGAGTGTGTACGGCCCTGACTTCCCCTACGGGGTCATTTTTGACGAGCAACGGTTTCAGGCGGTAACTGCCGAGGCGGTGCGCAGCTTCCACGGCCAGGCCTTCGCCCTGGGCTCCGCCGAGATTTTTCTGTGTGGCGACATTTCCAGCCAGCACGAGCAAAGCATCGTGGCGATGCTGGGCACCGGTGCAGCAACTGATTCTGCCCATGCTTTACCCCACAACGGTCAGCCGGTCAGTGGCACCAGTCACGCGTTCGTGCTTCAGCCGGAAAGCTTGCAGTCCTCTATCCGAATTGGCCGACTCTGGCCTCAGCCCGGTACGGTGGAAGGGCATTCCCTACAAGTGCTGGTTAAGGTGCTCGGTGGCTACTTCGGCTCCCGCCTTATGAAGAACATCCGTGAGGACAAAGGCTTCACCTATGGCATCTACGCGAGTATTTCCCCGCGGGAGCACGCAACGAATCTGGTCATTGGTACGGATGTTAACGCGGCCAGCACCCAGGCCGCTATCCGGGAGATTCACTATGAACTGCGCCGACTCCAGGAAGAGCGTATTCCCGCTGACGAGTTGCAGACGGTAAAGAACTATATGACCGGCAAATTCGCCAATGAGCTGAGCACTGTCTTTGAGCAGTGCGACAAATACAAAAGCCTGGTTTTTCTCAATCTGCCGCTCACGTACTATACCGACTTCCTTCAGCAGGTCCGTGACACGGATGCGGCCTACCTTCAGAGCCTAGCCCAGCAATACCTATCGCCTGACAGTATGCTAGAAGTGGTGGCTGGGCCCCGGGTATAACCTGACAACGGAGCATAAGAAAGCCCCGACTAGCTTTTAGTCGGGGCTTTCTTATGCTCCGTTGATCTGAACAACGCAATAGCGACAGCCATACACAACCGGCTGTTGGCTTCCCGCACAGCCGCACAGCCGGGGCGGGGCCAGCGGGGGGCTGTAAACGCAGACGAGCCGGCTGCCGCATCTCACCCGAAGGGAAACGCTGGCAGCC
>NZ_JAJERB010000005.1 GCF_020685205.1 Hymenobacter translucens | reverse complement strand
CAGCTCAACGCGCTGTCGAACATGGGCCTGCTCAGCCGCTTCGTGGGCATGCTCACCGACTCGCGCTCGTTTCTCTCTTACCCGCGCCACGAGTACTTCCGCCGCATTCTGTGCAACCTGATCGGTACCGACGTGGAGAACGGCGAGCTGCCCGACACGCTCGACTGGCTCGGCCACCTGGTCCAGCAGATCTGCTACGGCAACGCCCAGCAATACTTCGGCTTTGAAACAGTGGCTGAACCGACCGAAGCGCGGGTGCCGGCTACGGTATAGCCCGCCAGGCACTGAGAATCCAACATCCAAGACCCCAACAAACAAAGACCCCTATGAAGCAGGTAGTTACGTTCGGCGAAATCATGATGCGGCTCTCGCCGCCGCTGAACTATCGGCTAAGCCAGGCCAGCTCGCTGGAAATCACCTACGGCGGCGGCGACGCCAATGTAGCGGCTTCCCTGGCTCACCTCGGCGTTCCGGCCGCCCACGTTACCTGTTTCCCCGACAACCAGCTCGGTCGCGCCGCCGCCCAGCAGTTTCGCAGCCACGGCGTGGACATGCGCCACACGGTGTTCCGCGGCGACCGGCTCGGCCTGTACTTTCTCGAAGTAGGTGCCTCGCTCCGGGCCAGCAGCATCGTGTACGACCGGTTTGAGTCGGCCTTCGCCAGGCTCGACCCGGCTTCGTTCAACTGGGAGGAAATCCTGAAAGATGCCCAGTGGCTGCACTGGACCGGCATCACTGCCGCTATTTCGGCCTCCGCGGCACAGGCTACGGCCGACGCCATCCGCATAGCCCGCCGGCTCGGCATCACCGTGTCGGCCGACGTCAACTACCGCCGCAACCTGTGGCAATACGGGCAGAAGGCCCAGGACGTAATGCCGCCCCTGGTAGAAGGCTGCGACGTGGTGGTGTGCTCCCAGGGCGACGCCGAGGATTTGTTTGGCATCGTGGCGGACGCCGGCGCTGAAAACGGCTTTGCCTCGATGTCGGAAAAGCTGATGCAGCGGTTTCCGCAGATCAAGCAGGTTATTGCCACCAAGCGCAAAACCCAGAGCGCCTCGCACGAGCGGATCAAGGGAATGTTGTGCACGCCGGGCCGCTACCAGGAAACGGCGTACTTTGACATCACGCCCGTGGTGGACCGCATCGGGGGCGGCGACGCATTCATTGCCGGCTACGTGTACGGCACGCTTAACGGCCGCAGCGGCGAAGACGCTTTGCTGTTTGCCACGGCCGCCTCGGCGCTCAAGCACACCATTCACGGCGACGTGAACGTGGTGACGGCGGCCGAAGTGGAGCACATAGCCCAGGGCAACACCTCGGGCCGCTTATTACGCTAGCTTATTGGTTTTTGGTAGCAGGTTTTTGGCCCATCATCCAAAGCAAAACGCCTTCAACCACCATCCAACAACTAATAACCAACAACCAATAACCAAAAATGCCCCGCTACTCTTCCGCTGATGTTTTAAGCCACGTGCTCCGGGCCCCGCTCGTACCCGTCTTCTTCCACGCCGACCCGGCCTATGCCAAGAACATCGTGCAGGCCTGCTATGACGGCGGAATCCGGGTGTTTGAGTTCACCAACCGCGGCGCCAACGCCTTTGACGTGTTCCAGGAGCTGGCTTCGTTTGTGCGCGCCAGCTGCCCCGAGATGCTGCTCGGCATCGGCACCATCTACACCGCCGCCGACGCCGAGCGGTTTGTAGCCGTCGGGGCCGACTTTATCGTGCAGCCCTGCACCACGGCGGAAGTAGCCGAGGTGTGCCGCCGTCACGACGTAGCCTGGGTTCCCGGCGCCATGACCATCACCGAAATCTACCAGGCTACCCAGCTGGGCGCCCAGCTCGTGAAGGTGTTCCCCGGCAATGTGGTCGGCCCCGACTTTATCCGCAGCCTGCGCGGCCCGATGCCCAATGTGCCGATTATGGTAACCGGCGGCGTGGAGCCCACCACCGAAAGCCTGACCGAATGGTTTGGGGCCGGCGTCAACGTCGTCGGTATCGGCTCCCAGCTGTTTAAGGGTGCTGCCGACGCGGCCGCCCTGGCACCGCGCATTGCTCTTCTCATGCAGTTTCTCTCTACCCGCCCATCCTGATGAACACAGCCCCGGTAATTCCCCCCGCCGTGCCCAACCAGCCGCTCGCGGCGGCCAACAGTGCCATCGGTAAATACCGCTGGACGATCTGCGCCCTGGTGTTTTTCGCCACTACGGTCAACTACCTCGACCGCGCGGTTATCTCCCTGCTCAAGCCCTACCTCGAAACCGAGTTTAAGTGGAATGCCGGGGACTATGCCGACATCGAAATTGCCTTCAAAGTGGCGTATTCGCTGGGTATGCTCGGCGCCGGCCGCATCATCGACAAGCTCGGCACCAAGATGGGCTACGCGCTGTCGACGTTTCTGTGGAGCCTGGCTGCCATCGGACACGCCTTCGTGACCAGCACCATCGGCTTCAGCGTGGCCCGGGCGTTTCTGGGCGTAACCGAGGCGGGTAATTTCCCGGCGGCCATCAAAACCACCGCCGAGTGGTTTCCGCAGAAGGAGCGGGCCCTGGCAACGGGTATCTTCAACTCCGGCTCTAACGTGGGCGCCATCATTGCCCCGCTTACCGTGCCACTCATTGCTGAGTCTATCGGCTGGAAGTGGGCCTTCATCATCACCGGGGCCCTGGGCTTTGTGTGGCTGGCGCTGTGGTTTATCTACTACGAAGTACCGAACCGCCACGCCAAGCTCACCAAGGCTGAGTTTGAGTACATCCACAGCGACGTCGACGACCAGGCCGCAGCCTCGATTACCACCGAGCCCAAGGTGTCGTGGTTTAAGCTGCTCACGTTCCGCCAGACCTGGGCTTTTGTGCTGGGCAAGTTCCTGACCGACCCGATCTGGTGGTTTTACCTGTTCTGGTTGCCGGACTTCCTCAACAAGCAGTACGGTCTGAAAGGTACCGACGTGGCGTTGCCCGTGGCGGCCGTGTACGTGCTGTCGAGCATCGGCAGCGTAGGCGGGGGCTGGATTCCGTTGAACTTTATCCGCAACGGCATGCCCGCCTTCCGGGCCCGGAAGACGTCGATGCTGCTGATTGCCCTGTGCGTGTTCCCGATCGTGTTTGCCCAGCAGCTCGGGCAGATCAACATGTGGCTGGCGGTGCTGGTTATCGGCATTGCGGCGGCGGCGCACCAAGCCTGGAGCGCCAACATCTTTACCACCGTTTCGGACATGTTCCCCAAGCGGGCGGTGGCTTCGGTGACAGGCATCGGCGGCATGGCCGGTGGTCTGGGCGGCATCCTGCTCTCGGCCCTGGTGCAAAAGCGCATGTTCGTGTACTACGAAAGCATCGGACAGCTGGAAACGGCCTACTTTATCATGTTCCTGATCTGCGGCGGCGCCTACCTGCTGGCCTGGGTGCTGATGCACTTCCTGGCCCCGCGCATGAAGCAGATCAGCCTCGACGACACGGCCACCACGGCCTGATAAACCTTGCTCAGCGTCCGGTAGCTGACAGGCTGCCGGACCTGCGCCTAACCTCCCTCATCCATGACGGCAGCCCACGAAGTAGAAGACCTGGAGCGGCAGCGCTTCGGGGCCCAGGTCCGCAAGGAGTATGACGTGCTCGACCAGCTGTTTGCCGACGACCTGATCTACACCCATTCCAACGGGCAGCAGGACAGCAAATCGACCTACCTTCAAAGCATCCGCGACGGCGCCAGCCGCTACGACGACATTGAGGTGGAGGCCCTGCACGTGCGCATCTACGCCGGCGCCCAGACGGCCGTCGTGAACGGTACCATCACCATCTCAGTGTTTCACGAAGATGGCATGCCGCCCACCATTACCCGCCTCAAATACGTGACGGTGCAGGTGAAAAACGCCGGAGGCTGGCAGGTCGTACTCTGGCAGTCCCAGAAGCAGCTGGCCGTTTAGAACTCAGATTTCAGAACTGAGAGCTTAGACTATATTCTAAGTACAGGTTCTGAATTCTACGCTCTGATGTCTAAGCTCTACAATCCAAGTTCTCAGCTCTAAGTCCTACTATTCGCCTTTCCATGCCCAAAATCATTTCGCCCCAGGTTGAGTACAGTGCCCTGCTGGGCCAGGTTAAGCAAATCACCCCGGAAGTATTCGACCAGGAAGGACGGTTCCTGAACTTGATGGAAGGCCGCTGGCAGTGCCCCGGCAAGCCCCGGGAGTTTACCTCGCCGGTGGATGGCACCCAGCTCGGCGCCCTGCCCATGCTCGGCCACGACGATGCGCTGCGGGCCGTCCTGTTCGCCAAAAACGAAGCGGCCGCCTGGGCCGCTACCGACCTCGACGAGCGGAAGCGCCGCGTGCAGGACTGCCTCGACCAGCTCCGCACCCACGTCGACCTGGTGGGTAAGCTGCTGATCTGGGAAATCGGGAAAACCTACAAGCTGGGCTTTACCGACATCGACCGGGCCATTGAGGGCGTGCAGTGGTATGTCGACAACATCGAGGACATGCTGGGTTCGCGCAAGCCCCTGGGCCTGGTAAGCAACATTGCGTCGTGGAACTACCCCATGTCGGTGCTCCTGCACGCGGTACTGGTGCAGGCGCTGTGCGGCAACTCCGTCATTGCCAAAACGCCCACCGACGGTGGCTTTATCTCGCTGAGCCTGACCTTCGCCATTGCCCGCCGCTGCGGCCTGCCCGTGACGCTGGTGAGCGGCTCAGGCGGGGAGCTGAGCGACGTGCTGGTGAAAAACGACGCCATCGACTGCCTGAGCTTCGTGGGCGGGCGCTACAACGGCCGCAACATTGCCGACGCGCTGGCCCAGAACCACAAGCGCTACATGCTGGAAATGGAAGGCGTGAACACCTACGGCATCTGGGACTACTCCGATTGGGACGCCCTGGGTGACCAGCTCAAGAAAGGCTACGACTACGGCAAGCAGCGCTGCACGGCCTACGTGCGCTTCGTGGTGCAGCGCAGCCTGTTTCCGCGCTTCCTGGAAACCTACTGGGACGTGATGCGCACCATGCGCGTGGGCAACCCCACGCTGGTCGACAACGCCGCCGACAAGCTGCCCGACCTGGCGTTCGGGCCGGTTATCAACGCCAGCCAGGCTCAGGACCTCGACCGGCTCTACGCCAATGCTTTGCAGACCGGCGCCACGCCCATCCTGGAAGGCCGCCTCGACGAGAGCCTGTTTCTGCCCGGCCAGGACATGAGCGCCTACCGCGCCCCGCGCGCCCTGGTGAACCTGCCCCGGCAGAGCGAGCTGTACTTCAAGGAGCCCTTCGGCCCCATCGACTCCATCGTGCTGGTGGACCGGGTAGAAG
The DNA here is from genome assembly GCF_020685205.1 of Hymenobacter translucens. Lineage (GTDB taxonomy): Bacteria > Bacteroidota > Bacteroidia > Cytophagales > Hymenobacteraceae > Hymenobacter > Hymenobacter translucens. The sequence continues at coordinate 369,865 of NZ_JAJERB010000005.1, read as the reverse complement.
AGCTGGTAGGGGAGATGAACATCTCGAACGGTGCCCTGGTAGCCGCCATTGCCTCCGACGACGACAAGCTGGCCCGCCGCACGGCCAAGGAGGTGCGCGCCTTTAAGGTGGGTATCAACAAGCTCCGCTCCCGCGGCGACCGGGAAGAAGTGTTTGGCGGCCTGGGCGAGTCCTGGAAAGGGGCCTTTGTGGGCGGCAAGCTGCTCGTGGAAGCCGTAACTGAAGGAGGCACCAGCCAGCCGGTGCTCGGCAACTACGAAGACGCAACCCTGCTGCCCGAGAAGATCTGATTCTAAGTCAGTGGCACCCCTCAACTGAAGGGCTTTTCCGGACCGGTTTCGGAAAAGCCCTTTGGCTTTTGGGCGGGCGGCTAATCGGTTCGGCCGGCGCTGCGTTAAAGGTCGGCGGAGGAAGCTGTGGCCCGGGCTGCCGTTTCTTTCGAACTTACCGCCCCAACCTGCCCACACCTATGCTGCATCCTGTTTCCCGCCTCACCGCCCTGCTGGCGGTGGCTTTGCTGTTTGGCGCCTGCTCCGAGACGCCGGAGCCCACGCCAGCTCCTGTCGACGAACACCTGACGCTCGGCAACCCCAGCGGCGCTACCGCCGACCCGGCTCAGTTCCGCAACTTTCTGCTGCCCAAGCCCCAGTTCACGCTCAGCTACCACCGCGACCGGGGTATTCCGAACTGGGTAAGCTGGCACCTGACCCGCGACTGGCTGGGCTCGGCTGCCCGGCAGGACGATTTCCGGGCCGATAACTCCCTGCCCGCAGGCTGGCACCAGGTCACGACGGGCTCCTACACCGGCTCGGGCTTCGACCGGGGCCACAACTGCCCCTCCGCCGACCGCACCCGCACCGTAGCCGACAACTCGGCCACGTTTCTGATGACCAACATGATTCCGCAGGCGCCGAACAACAACCAGCGCACCTGGGCCGGGCTCGAGGAATATTGCCGTACGCTGGTCGGGCAGGGCAATGAGCTGTACGTCATGATGGGCAACTACGGAACCGGCGGCAATGGCACCAACGGCGACCTAAGCACGCTTGACCAGGGCCGCGTCACGGTGCCCGCCCGCATCTGGAAGGTGGTCGTGGTGCTGCCCACCGGCGACAACGATGCCGGCCGGGTGAGCAGCAGTACCCGGGTTATTGCCGTCGACACGCCCAACCGCAACTCCGTCAGCGCCGACTGGGGCTCGTACCGCACCACCGTCGACGCCATCGAGCAGGCCACCGGCTACGACCTGCTTTCGGCCGTCAGCTCCGGCGTGCAGACTACCATTGAAGCCCGGGTCGATAACGGCCCCACGCAGTAGGAGAGAGGCGTCTGCCAATCCGCGAAGCAACAGGAGCGGGGAGCCGGCCGTAGGCAGCAGATGCCGGCGCCATTTGGGCCCGGCTATTCCGCTCTATCCCGCCCTGCATGCGTAGCATCTCCCTGTCCCGCGCCAATGGTCTGCTCTTACTGACGCTTTTGACCGTCGCCCTGCTTTACTTCGGGCGCCTGTTTCTGATGCCGCTGGCATTTGCCCTGCTGCTGGCGATGCTGCTGCGGCCGGTAAGCAACTGGCTTGAAAACCGGGGCGTAAGCCGGGGCTGGGCGGCGCTGCTGTGCCTGTTGCTGGTGCTGGCCTTCGTGGCGGCGTTGGTCTGGCTGGTAGCGGCCCAGGGCACCAGCATTGCCGAGGACTGGCCCCAACTGAAGGCCCAGCTGCAGAAAGAGCTGGTGAAGGTGCAGCTGCAGGTGCAGCAGCGCTTCGGCGTGGAGCCCCAGCGGCAGATGCAGCTGGTGCAGGAGCAGGCGGCCAAGGCGTCGGACGCTATCAAGCGCTTTGGCGCGTCGATGCTGAAAAGCGTGCTGACTCTGGTCGGAGGCTTGGTGCTGGTGCTGCTTTACCTCTACTTCCTGCTCTGGCAGCGCCGCAAGTTTCGCACGTTTGCCCTGAAGCTGGTGGAGCCGGAGAACCGGGGCGAGGTGGCCCAGGGCCTGGAGCAGGTCAGCAAAGTGGGCGGGCAGTACCTGATGGGGCGGCTGGCGTCGATGGTGTTTCTGGCACTTATCTACAGCGTCGGGTTCAGCATCATTGGGCTGAAGAATGCCCTACTACTGAGCGTTATTGCCGTGCTGCCGACCATCGTGCCCTACGTGGGTGCCTACATCGGCGCCGCCTTCCCGCTCACCATGGCCCTGGCCAGTAGCGAGTCGGGCGTGCTGCTGCCGGTGGTGGGCGTGATTGTGCTGGCCCAGTTTCTCGACAACAACATCATCGAGCCGATTGTGATGGGCCAGGCCCTGCACCTGAGCCCGTTCTTTACCATCATCGCGGTGGTGCTGGGCGAGCTGATCTGGGGCATTCCGGGTATGATCCTGTTCGAGCCCATGTTCGCCATTGTGCGTATCGGCTGCCGCCACATTCCGGCGTTGCAGCCCTACGCCTACCTGCTCGAAGACGAACTGAACGAGCCCGGCTGGCTGAAGAAAGTCAAGGGCCTGTTCGGGCGCAAAAAAGAGGAATAATCAGCTTCCGGCTTTAGGCACGGCTTTCACCGGCCCGTCGCCTTCGCGCACCAGCTCCTGCAGGTACTCTTCGAGGTTGGAGTAGCCGTCCTGGTCGGCGTCGAGGAGGCCGTCGGCGGGGTTGAGGATGTTGAAATGATGGTGCCGCTCCCAGGCATCGGGCATTCCGTCGCGGTCCTGATCCAGCGGCGCTTTCCCACCTTTCACCACGCCCGGACCCTGCATGGGCAGCGTGTTCTCGTCGCTGATAATCTGCCCCAGCCGGCCCAGCGACAACAGCTCCTGCACCAGGCGGGCATCCACGGCGTCGCGGTGCAGCGAGGCGCCGGCGTGCTGCAGCACCTGGGTGTAGGCCTGCCCGGCGGGCATAGAAGGTACGGCCGGAAAGTCGAAGGGCGCAGTGGCCCAAGAAACTATGCCGTAGCGGGTGGCCGGAATTTCTGCCCCGTCGAGGCGGCCGTTCCGAGTGCTGTCCTGGAAGTTGCCCTGGGCGAAAAGGCTGAAGTTGAGGTTGCCCCGGGTAAACGGGCGAACGGCCTTGCCCGGACCGTTGATAAAGTAGTTGCCGGTCACGTTGGCTCGGGACTTCCGCTCCGAGTCGCCCAGAATGTAGGCCCCGGCTTCCCAGTTGTACACTACGTTGTTGACAAACTGATTCACGCCTTTCACCTTGATGTTGCGGGTGTGGTTGTCGATGTAGAGGTTGCGCAGGATGCTGGTGCCCCCGGTCGACTGAATCAGGCCACCGGCGGAGTGCGGGTGCAGGCCCTGGGCCACGATGGAGTTCTGCAGCGTGACGTTGGCGGCCGAGTTGGTGACGGAGAAGTTCTCGTCCTGGCCCCAGGAAATGGAAACGTGGTCGAAGATCAGGTCGTGTCCGTCGCCAATGGTTACCGCGTCCTTGCCCTTGCTGCCGCCGTGGCCCATCCGGAAACGCAGGTAGCGCACGATGGTCTGGTTGGCATTCGTAAACGACACCGCGTCGCCGTACACCGTGATGCCGTCCCCGGGGGCGGTCTGCCCGGCCAGGTACAGGTCGGAGGCCACGTTCACCGGGCTTTTCAGCTTGATCACGCCGCCCACGTCGAACACGACCGTACGCCGGGGCTGGCTGACCGCGTCACGGAAAGAGCCCGGGCCGGCATCGTTGAGGTTGACGACGTGGTACACCGTGCCGCCCCGGCCGCCGGTGGCAAAGCGGCCGAAGCCTTCGGCAGTGGGAAATGCCAGCTGCTGGCTATAGCCCGAATGGCAGATTCCGAGGGCAAGCAGCAGGGCAGGGGCGAGTAGGCGGAGCATGGACGGGGCTGGTTAGCTATGCGAAAGCAAACCTGCCTTTTTCCGGCGGCCTTACTTTCCTGTGCTCTTCTGCCCGGCTGCCATTTCCATTTCGATGCTGGCCATGATGAACGGCCCCACACCCTTGAAGTCGTTTTTCTGGAGCGGCTCACTGAGGTAGTACGCGTAGCTGCCGTCGCGGTACGGAGTGCCGCCGAGGCCGCCCACGCTCACCGTGCCGGTCAGGGCCAGGCCGCCGTCGGGCTCGGTCTGCACGAACTGCCGCACGATGCCGTCGTAGCCTTTGCGGGCGGTGGCGGCGTACTTTTTATCGAGGTAGCCCATGCGCACGCCCTTTTGCAGGAAGTACACGAACATGCAGGAGCCGGAGGTTTCGATGTAGTTGCCGGCCCGGGTGCCCTGGTCCGTGACCTGAAACCAGCCCCCGGTTTTGGAGTCCTGATATTTCGCTAGCACGGGCGCCAGGCGCTGCACGTACTTGATCAGGTTTTTACGCTCGGGGTGGTCTTTGGGGAAGTAGTCGAGCACATCGACCAACGCCATGGCGTACCAGCCCATACCCCGGCTCCAGAAGTTGGGCGAGAGGCCGGTGGTTTTGTCGGCCCACTGCTGCGCCCGGCTTTCGTCGTAGCCGTGGTAGAGCAGGCCCGTTTTGGCGTCGACCATCCGCTTTTCCACCAGGGCAAACTGCCGGGCCACGTTGTCGAAGCCGGCGGGCTGGCTCATCACCTTGCTGTACTCAGCCGAAAACGGCTCGGCCATGTACAGGCCGTCGAGCCACATCTGCTGGACGTAGCGCTTCTTGTGCCAGTAGCCGCCTTCCTGGGTGCGGGGCTGCTCGTCGAGCTGCCGGTGCAGGCGCTCGGCCGCCTGCCGGTACCAGGCTTGCTGAGGGCCCGGCCGCTGGGCCAGCGTGAGCAGGGTGCGGCCGGTGTTGATGTTGTCGAGGTTGTAGTCCTCGGGCTTGTAGCGCTGAATCGAGCCGTCGGGGCCAATGGAGTAGTCGATGGTGCGCATAATGTAGCCCAGGTACTTCGCGTCGCCGGTGCGCTGCCACACCCGCTCAATAGCCTTGAGCATCAGCCCTTGCTCGTAGCCCCAGCGGGCGGCCTTGTTTTTTTCCAGCCCCAGCGAGTCGGGGTACCAGCGCATAAACGAGTCGGCCATGCGCTGGGAAAGCGGAGCCGCAGTAGGCGTGGTCTGCGCAAAGGAAACGAGGCTGAGCAGCAGCAGGAAGACAGTAAGAAGGCGGGTTCGGATGGTCATAAGATTGAATTTGGGTGTCATGCTGAGCCTTGCGAAGCATCTTGCGTGCTGACGTTGTTGCCGTGAGGCGGTCATTCCGAGCGTAGCCGAGGAATCTCGCGTGCAGCCGTTAGGATTAGTAATGCAACGAAGCGGTGGACATGCTTCGACTTCGCGGACGCCAGAGCAAGCATGGCAATGCCAATCCAACGAAGCGAGCGGGATTCCTCGGCTACGCTCGGAATGACGTTCTTTTTGGAAGGAGCTGCCGTTAGAGCGGGGTTACCGCTTCGATACCGTCACGGCTTTCTTTTTCACGTCCTGGCCCAGCTCCACCGCCTGCTTGGCCAGGGCCGTGTTGGTGTTGACCAGCTTCACGTTCTGGGCTTTTTCGGCACCCGACACGCGCAGCAGCACCGTGGCGGCGGGCGGGTAGGTGATGTTGTCGAGGGTGATGTTGCGGCTGTTGTGCACTTCCATCACCGGGTTGGTGGAAGTGGGGCGCAGGGTCACGTTCTTCAGGCGAATGTCGTCGGCCTCGATGCACACCAGACCTTTCTCGCTCTGCAGCACCGCGTTTTCGATGCTGATGTTGCGGATGGCCATTTCGGGCAAGCCACGGACCAGGATGGCGGTGCGGGCGCCGGAGCAGGTCACGTTGCGGATGCTGATGCCCCGGAATTGGGGCGTGCCCTCGTCCACCGGCTTGGCCGGCGACACCGGCCGCTCTTTCGACCCGGCCACCTGGGGCGTCGGATCCTTGATCATGTAGTACATGTCGAACAGGATGGCCTCGCCGGGAATGTCCATCATGCTCACCCCGTCGATAAAGATGTTCTCGACTAGGCCACCCCGGCCCCGGGTCGTTTTAAAGCGCAGGCCGATGTCGGTGCCCATAAAGGTGAGGTTCTGCACGTAGATGTTGCGGGCCCCGCCTGACATCTCCGAGCCAATGACAAAGCCGCCGTGGGCCCGGTACACCTTGCAGTTGCGGATCAGGAAGTTCTCGGTGGGCAAGTTGCGCGCCCGGCCCTGCTCGTTGCGCCCACTCTTGATGCAGATGGCGTCGTCGCCCACATTGAAGGTGCAGCCTTCCACCAGCCCGTTTTTGCAGGACTCCAGGTCCAGCGCGTCGGTGTTGGGGCTGTAGGGCGGGTTGAGCACCGTCACGCCCCGCACCACCACGTCCTGGCTCATCATCGGGTGCAGCGTCCAGGCCGGGGAGTTCTGGAAGGTGACGCCCTCCAGCAGCAGGCGCTGGCAGTTGTCGAGCACCAGCATGTCGGGCCGCAGGTAGTCCTTGATGTCCGCGAAGTCCTCAATGCTCTGCTTCTCCGGCGTCAGCACCCCGGCTTCCTTGATCGTAGTGCCCTTCAGCGACTGGGCCGTGGGGTACCAGCGGTCCTGCTTTTCGTTGAGCACCCCGCCCGAGCCGACCAGCTTTTTCCACTCGCCTTCCGGCGTGCGGCCTTTCTGCACCATGTGCCAGGCTGCGCCGTTGCCGTCGAGCACGCCCCGGCCGGTGATGGCCACGTTCTGCAGGTTTTTGCCATAGATCTGAGCCTGGTTGCGCACGGCGGCCAGCCCCTCCCAGTTGGTTTTGATCAAACGGTAGTCGGCCATTTTGCTGCTGAACTGCACCAGCGCGCCTTCGACCACGTGCAGGTTCACGTTAGAGCGCAGCTCGATCGGGCCGGTCAGCCACTGCCCGCGCGGCACGAGCACCACGCCGCCGCCGGCTTTGCTGCACGCGTCAATGGCCTGCTGAATGGCGGCCGTGTTGCTGGTCAGCCCGCCAGGAATGGCCCCGTGCCGCACGATGGAAAACGTGTCGGCCCGGAAAGCCGTGGTCTGCACCGCCGGCAGGTTCGGGGTAAACGACTGGGCCCGCGCGGGCAGGCAGGGCAAAGCCAGCAGGCTGAGCAGGGGAAGAAGCTTATTCATCAGATTCGGGTTGTAAATCAAGGTCCTCTCCGCAGACGAGGAGGGGAACTGGTTTTCTGCATTAAGGCATGGGCTTGAGGCCTTCCCACTTCACTTGCCAGCCAGTCTTGGGAATGCCGGGGTTTTTCTCTTTGCAGCCGTCGTAGCCGGCGCACATCAGGGCCACGGCGGCGAGCAGGCCCCCGTTGCCGGGCAGATAGATGGGCAGGCGGCCTTCCTGGTAGTTGTGGCCGCTGGGCAGGTAGGTATTGGTGCGCACCTTCATCAGCAGCGCATCCACGGCTTTGTCGGGCAAGCCCAGGCGGGTAGCCGTCATCGAGGTCATCGGAAAGTCCCAGCCCCAGGTGTGGTCCCAGGTCCAGTCTTTCCACACCAGATCAAACGTGCGGCGCATGGTGACGGGGTCTACCTGACCGGTAGCGGGCATAATGCCAAAGGCGCCCAGCACCGAGGGGTGGTCGGTCTTGTATTCGGGGTTGGTGTAGGAGTCGGTGGCGCTTTCGGTGGCCAGGTACACGCCGTTGGCTTCGGGCAGCTTCGAGAGCTTCTGCAGCACGTCGTCCCACTTGGGGTTGCGGGCCAGGCCCTGCCGCACCCGCCACTGCTGGGCCGTGTTCAGGGCCCAGTTCCAGTACACCAGCTCAAACGTCGGGTTAAAGGTTTCCTCGGCCTTGAACCGCTCCTGGGCCGGAATTACGCCCTTGCCGAGGATGTAGCGGTTCTTGTCTTTCTCAAAAAACGGATACGACGCCATGAACTCGGCCGTGGCATGCACGCGGTCCTGGTAGAGCTTGAGCGTGGCCACATCGGGGTGGGCCCGGTAGCTTTCCTCGGCGAAGTAAATGAAGTGGGGCTGCTGCCAGATCAGAAACGCACCCACCGACGACGGCCCTTCCTGCCCCCAGGGGTCGGTCATCTTCTGCCACCGCACGCCCTCGTAGCCCTGGCGCTTGGCAATGCCCCGGGCCACGGCCTGCACCGAGGGGCGGGCGTACCAGCCCAGGCTTTTCTCGAGTAGGGCCGGGCGGCCCCACAGGGCGAAGTGGGCCGAGTGCCACCAGTGCATTTCCAGGTGGGGGCGGCCGTACCAGCTGTTGAACACCAGCCCGGTTTCCTGGGGCGGCTCGGCGCCGGCGCCCTGCAGCTTGGTCAGGTACTGCGAAAGCACTACGCGGCGCTCCAGCTCTTTGGCCCGCGGGTCGGTGCTGCCGCTGAAGTCGACGGCGCCGCCGGTTTTCCAGAACGCCGGCCACTGCTGCTGGCTGTTCCTGAGCGTCTCGGCGAAGGTGGGCATGGTGCTGCCCGGCCGGGGCGAGAAGCGGAAGGTGAAGGTGAGCGTTTCATCCTTTTTGCCCGGCGTGAGCACGAATTCATGCGGCTGGCCCGCTGCCAGCGCCGGGCTCTGCTGCCAGCTCAGCTCCACGTAGTACTTGGTGGTGTCGAGCTGGTGCATTACCAGCGCGCCGGTCTTTTTCTGCTGCGCAATGGCGGACTTGTGGCCTTCGGGGTGGGTGTAGTTGGTGCCCATGTCCGACCAGCCGGCCGTTGGCCAGGGAAAACGCAACAGTGCCTTCAGCCGGCCGGTCCCGATCAGCTTTGACTCCACCCGCACGCCCACCACGTCCTGCTGCTGGTGGCCCACGGTCAGCACATCGACGGCTGTGCCTTCCAGCGTGAAGTGGCTTTTGATTTCCCCGGTCCAGGGGTTGAGCTCCTGGCGGATGTCGCGCAGGTCCCTGATGGTGGCGGGCTGCCCGTTCTTCTTGAGCAGCTGAAAGCCCAGATTACCCAGCTGCAGGCGGTGGGGGTTCTCGCGCAGGTAGTCGACGGCGGCTTTGTTGGCGGGCTCCTTGCGCTGCACCGCGTAGCTTACCTTGCGGCCGTTGAGGTCGTACTCGCGCAGGGCCGCGTCGAACAAGTAGTTGTTCGTGTTCGGGAAGCTGTGCCAGCCCCACTCCGACTGCGTGCCCAGCGGCACGCCTTTCTCATAGTACGTGGGAAAGGTTTGCAGCCCGGTGATGTCGGTCGTAAAGGCAAAGGCCCCGTTGCCCACCGACAGCGAGGAGAGCGTGTCGGTGGTAGTCAGGACTACCTTGTGGCGCTCCACCAAGGCTTTGCGGTCGATGGGCGTGGTTGTCTGCGCGGCCAGGGGCAGGGCCGTGGCGGCCAGGAGCAGCCCGGTCAGGAGGTTGTGGAAAGGAGGCATCTGGAAAGGATGGATTTTCATTCGGTTAGCTTATTCCCGCACCAGCGTCACGCTCATCAGACCAATGACCACGTCATTCGCCAGGGCCTTTACGGTAAGGGATTTAAGCTTTTTGGCGGGGTTCAGGGGTAGATCGAGTACGGTAGCGGCCCCGCCGTCGATGGCGCGGGTGCTGTAGCCCTTGATGTTGACGTAGTCTTCGTGGGCGTTGGTAAGCAGCCCGGTTTTCAGACGCAGCCGGTAGGGGCGCGGGGCGCCGGTCCGGAAGGCGAAGCCGTCTTCGAGGTAGTCCTGCTCGATGGGCGCCCAGTTGTCGGGGTTGCGCAGGGTCAGGATTTCGGTTGTGCCATCGGTGTAGGCTATGCGTACTTCGCCGTTGGTGAGCTGGCTTTGCATGGGGTTGGTGGAGCCGGCCAGCAGCAGGTAGGCATGCCGGGCCCGGCCCTTCAGCGGCACGGTGGCCTGGTCGGGGTAGTTGTCCCACTGCGACACAAACAGCACGTTCTTTTCCTCGGCCTGGCTTGGCGTGCGCAGGCTCACGCCCCAGGGCAGTTGGAACTCATTTTTCTCACCGGCCTGCCGGCGCAGGCCCGCGTCGTCGATGTTGGCCTGAGTCAGCGGATAGCACCAGTTGCCGATGCCCTGAGTGGGCAGCTGCAGCGTGGGCCCCAGCGGGCGGGGCGAGAGGTAGTGGTTCTGGAAAATCTGCGTTACCCGGTCGTTGAAATAGGGCGTCAGGTTTACCGGCTCCGTCTTTAAAGGCTGGTCAGCGCGCTGTTGCCACGCGGTTACCCTGGTTTCCAGCTGCTCCCGGCCCCAGGCTACGGCGACGGCGTTGCTGCCGGTCAGGGTGCTGGGGGCCGGGGCGGTAATAAGTTCGGAAATGCCCAGGGCCGGCACATTTACCGGCACGGAGGCAGCCGTCTTGCCCCGCCCGATGCGGACGGTGCCGCTCAGGGGCGTGTTCCGGTTGTTTTGCACCCGGAAGCGCACCAGGCCGCTTTGCAGGGCCACCTGGTCGGGCAGCACCGCTACCGGCTCCACGATCTTCACGGGCAGCGGCTCCCACCAGGTCAGGTCGCCCTGATGGAGTTGCACGAAGGCAGTCCGGCTGCCGGCCGCGCCCTGCACCTGGGTCATAAGGGTCGAGCCATTGGGCGCTGTGTTGCGCAGCACCTGCTGGGGGTCGAACACCTTGACAATGGTGGCGTGCGGAAAAACCACGGTCAGGCCCGATCCGGGCGCGTAGCCGGGCGCGGTGGCGGCCACGTCGGGCGCATCGCCCTGCCACTGGATTCTCACCACGTAGCCGGGCTGCGGCGCGCTGCTGATTTCCAGCACGGGCCGGCCCACGGCCGACTCCACGTTTTTCCAGTCAACCTGTTGTCCGTTCACCGTCACGCGCTGCACCCCGGCCAGGCGGGCTGGTACCTGCAGACGCAGCGTCAGGGGCCGGGCGAAATGCGGCGTGATGTTGTACGTGTCGACCGTGCCTTGCCGGCGGAAGTCGAAGGCTACGTCAGGGACTTGCAAAGCAGCTTCGTTCCAGGCGGCGGGAAAGCCCGGGCGCACGACCAACGTATTGTTCAGCGCATCGGGCCGGATACCGAACAGCCCTTCCACCAACGAGCGGGCGGCCATGCCGATGGGGTCGGCAAAGTCGCGGTACAGCTCCCCGCGGTGGGCGTCATAAAACGAAACCTGCTGAAAGTTGCCGGGGCTGGAGCCCAGGTACATGCTTTCGAGCAGGGCGCTTTTCCACAGCAGAAACGCCTGTTCGGAGTGGCCCGCCTGCCAGCCGGCCAGCGTGGTGTGCAGCACCTCCGCCATAGCCACGTTATTCAGCGACCAGTCGTAGGGCTGCCAGTTGGTGGTGGAAAGCAGGTGGTAGCCCGCGTCGGGCAGACCCGCAGCCCGCACCGGAATGTGGGGGATTTCAGCGTCCACGTAGCGCAGCGCCTGGTAGGCCTGGAACGGGTCAGGTACTTCGGAGTCGAGGGCGTGGTAGATGGTCCAGAGGCCGGCGGCGGGGTGAAGCTGCTTTAAGCCCAGGGCATCCTGGTATTCGGCGTACCAGCCCAGCGCGGGCATCCACAGCCGGGTGTCCAGGGCCTGTTTGATTTTGGTGGCTTCGTCCTGATAAGGCGTCGGGTTTTCGCCCAGGTGCCGGGCCAGCTCAGCCGTCAGCTGGTTTGCCAGGTAGTTGTACGACGACGAATGGGCCACGCCACCCCCGCTGTACTGCAGGGCGTCGGAGGCCCAGATGGCGGCGTAGGCGTCGTAGAGCCCGTCACCATCCCGGTCGAAGTTGCGCTTTTCCCAGGCCAGGTGGCGCTGCAGCAGCGGCCACAGCTCCCGGGCCAGGGCCAGGTCGCCGGTCCAGCGGAAGTGGCGCAGCAGCTGGTCGATGAACACCAGGTTCATGTCGTAGTGGTGGGGGCGGAAGTCGCCGCCGGGGTTGCGGCTGATGTAGCCGCTGCTGAACACGGCGGTGCCCAGCTTTTCCTGGTGGCGGGCCAGGTGCAAAGCCGTGTCCATCACCAGCGGACCGGTTTCGGGCGCGGTGAGTTGGGACTGAGCGTACGCCCGGAAGTGGCTGCGGGCCCGGTCGTGCCAGCTCAGCGCGTCGGCGGCGTAGGCGCCGCGCCAGCCGTTGAGGCGCATCCGCCAGGCCACCGAGCCGTGCAGGTAGGAGGGCGACTCCCAGATGGCGTCGGCGGCCACGCTCAGCGCCCCGCCCAGGGTGTTCAGGTACGGGTCGGGCGTACGTACCTGCACCCGATTCGCCAGCGTCTGCCGCGCCGCCTCGGCCTGGTCGAAGAGCCTGGCTACGTCGGCGTAGCGCGGTACCGGGCCGGTTTCGGGCTTCTGGATGGCGAAGTACAGCGCTTCCCCGGCCTTTACCGGCACCGCGCCGGTCAGCACCGGGGTTTCCGAAACCCCCGATTCCCACAGCTGCCGGGGCGACTCCTGCCGGCCGGCATCGGCAACGTGAAGCGTGGAGGAGACCGGCACTATACCCGTAAGCTGCTTTGGCTCCGCCGGCGCGGCACCAGGCTTGGCCGGGCGGGCATCAGCTCCGAAACGCAACGTAAATGTGTTTTTGCTGAGCGCAAACACATTACCCCGGCAGTAGTCGGGCTTGAGGTCGAAGCTGGATTCGGGGTCGGCCCCGATGTCGCCGTCGCGGCTGAACTTCTTGCCGGTAGCGCCCCCGAAGGCCCAGATCAGCTTTAACCCGGCGGGGGCACCATCGAACCAGGCCTTTACCACGATGCCTTCGGCCTCGGCCCGGGCCAGCACGTCGAGGCGCAGCGTAGCCGAACCCAGCAGCGGGTCGGTGACCTCGTAGCGCATGGCGCCGGGCCGGTAGCGGGCGGCAATTCTGGTTGCTTTCGGCAGCCATTTGCTCTGGCCGTCGGCGGCCAGCAGGCCAAACTTCAGATTGCCCCCCATGCCGGGCAGGTAGAGCGCAAACTCGGGCAGGTCACCGGCTTCTACCCGGAAGGCCGTGTTGGTGCCGTACAAAGCCCGGGTGAAGCGGTGCGTGCCGTTGGTGATGACGAAGTCGGCGCCATCGGGACGGTAGCGCAGGGTCCGTTCCTGCCCGTGCCAGAGTTCCGGCGGCGCCTGGGCGTGCGCCGCCGGGCTAAGCAACGCCGCTGCCACCAGCAGCCTGCCCAGCCAGCTCCGCCGGGGGGCTACGGAGCAAGCACGGGGGCGGGGAATGCGTAAGAAGTTGAGGGCGTGTCGGATGGGAAGGGGGATTAGGTAGCAGTCAGAAAAACAACGGCCTGAACGCTCTCAGCGCGGCTGAAAACGTTCAGGCCGGGCCTGCAAGTTCGCTACGGGCTAGTAACCGGGGTTCTGCTCATAGCGGTAGGAAGAAGCAGCCAGCTCGTCCTGCGGTACCGGGTAGATCAGGTCGTTGGCGTTGAGCGGGAAGCGCATGCGGCGGGTCTGTGGGTTGGGCTCCTGAGCCGGAATCCAGGCGTTCATCACCGTCAGGGCCAGGCCCGAGCGCACCAGGTCGTGCCAGCGCAGACCTTCGCCTACAAACTCGCGGCGCCGTTCTTCCATCAGCTGGGGCAGCGTCACGCCCGTCAGCGGGGAGGCCGCGAGGCCGGCGCGGTCACGCACCTGCTTTACCAGGGCATCTACCGTGGCCTGGGAGCCGCCGCTTTTCAGCAGGGCCTCGGCCTTGAGCAGCAGGATGTCGGCGTAGCGCAGCACGATGAAGTTGATGGGCCAGTCGGTGCGGCTGGTGCCACGCAGGGCGCCGTTCACGTACTTCTTGATGGCCGTGCGGTTCTCGACGGCAACCGGAGTGGTCGTGGTGGTGTAGCCTACCTGCAGGGCCTGGGCCTTGCGGGTGTCGCCGGTGGCAAACGAGCTAACCAGGTTTTCGGAAGCCGGGCGCAGCTCGTCGCCGGTGCCAAAGCCGGTGCCCGCGCCAATCGACTGAAAGTAGTTGTTGGTCAGTAGAATCGAAGGATAGGATGCGCCCAGGCCGGTGCCCCCGCTCAGGTACTGCACGTCGAACAGCACCTCGCGGTTGTTTTCGTTGGTGTAGGAGAATACGTTGGCGTAGGCGCTGGGCGCGGTGCCGGCCGCCGTAATAAGCGAGTAGGTACCGCTGCTGATGATTTCATCGAGCAGGCGCAGGGCTTCGGCGTAGTCGTTGGTGCCGAGGCCAGGGCCTTCAATACCGTAAGTCGGGCCCGAGCGGGTCATGTAGGTCAACGCCAGGATGCCCTTGGCGGCGCCGCTGGTAGCCCGGCCCAGGTCGGCGGCGGGGTAGGTGGCGGGCAGCTTGGTAACGGCCGTCTTCAGGTCGGAGATGATCAGGTCGTAAACCTGGGCTACCGGCGTGCGCGGAATCTCGGCTACTTCCTGGGGCTCCAGCGGACGGTCAATCAGGGGCACTTTGCCGAAGTTGCGCACCAGGTCGAGGTAAAAGAAAGCGCGCAGAAACCGGGCCTCGCCTTCCATTCGGTTGCGGGTGGCTTCGGTCAGCACCGAGCCGTTCTTGCTTAGCTGGTCCAGCACCACGTTGGCCCGGAACACGCCGGTGAAAGCCGAGCTCCAGCTGGCATCCGGGTATTCGTTCGAGGCAATGGTGGTGGCGAAGTTGTTGATGGGCTCCCAGGTGCGGATACCCTGGGAGCTGACCCCGTAGATATTATCCGACCGGGTTTCCGACATCGTGTACAGGCGGTCGGGGTAGTCGCGCAGGGAGCTGTAGACCGAGTTCACGGCCTGGGTGAAGTCGTCGGCGGTGCGGTAGAAGGTGGGCACCGAGCCGCTGGAAATCGGTGCCTGGTTCAGGTCTTTTTCGCAGCTGCCGAGGGTGAGCAGGCCGCAGGCCAGCAGCAGGGGAAGGATGGTCTTTTTCATGGGAGGAGCTAGGAGCTGGGAGTCAGGAGGTAGGAGCGGGGAGGAGAGAAGTCGGAACAGATTCCAACTCCTGACTCCTAGCTCCTGTCTTCTTTCTAAAAAGTAACGTTCAGGCCTACCGTCATCGACTTGGTCAGGGGCAGCCCGCCATAGTCGGTGCCAACTGAGAAGCCGCTGCCGCCGGTGTCGGAGTTGGTAGCGTCCACGTTGTAGCCGCCGCGGTAGGTGTCGCGGCCGAAGAAGTTCTCGGCGGACACGTAGAGGCGGGCACCCTGGGCAATAGTCTTGGGCAGGATGGTGCCCAGGTTGTAGCCCAGCGTGATGTTACGCACCCGGAAGTAGTTGGTGGAGTACAGCCAGGAGTCGCTCTTCAGGGGCGTGAAGTTGGTCTGGGCCTTGCCCCGCTCCCCGGCGCCGGGGTTGTCGGGGGAGCGCCACCGGTCCCGCTGCAGGCCGAGCACGTTCTGGTTGTAGCCCATGCCGCTGTTGTCGATGGCGCGGCCGATCAGGGAGTAGAGGCTGCCGCCGTTCTGGCCCTGCACGAGCACGCTCAGGTCGAAGCCCTTGTAGGTGAAGTTGTTGGTGATGCCCCAGATGTACTTGGGGTTGGGCTGGCCGATGATAACGCGGTCTTTCTCGTTGATGACGCCGTCTTTGTTAGCATCGTTGAAGCGGGGGTCGCCCACGGTCTGGCCGGGGATGATGGCCTGGCCGCCGTCGAGGTCGCTCTGGCTCAGGATGCCGGTCTGCTGGATGGCGTAGAACACGAACATCGGCTGGCCGACCATCAGCAGGGTGCTGGAAGCGCCGTAGGGGGAGGCAATTTCGATGGTGGCGTCGCCCGGGCCCAGGTGCACCACTTCGTTTTCGTTGTGGCTGAAGTTAAGCGAGGTGTTCCACTCGAAGGCGCCGGTCAGGTTGTGGCTGCGCAGCTCTACTTCCCAGCCGCGGTTCACGACCTCGCCGATGTTGACGAGCTGCGAGGAATAGCCCGAGGCGCT
Organism: Hymenobacter translucens; assembly: GCF_020685205.1. GTDB lineage: Bacteria > Bacteroidota > Bacteroidia > Cytophagales > Hymenobacteraceae > Hymenobacter > Hymenobacter translucens. Next base: position 354,253 of record NZ_JAJERB010000005.1, on the reverse strand, counting down.
GGGGCGGGGCACGTTCAGCAGCAGGTCCTTGCTGGTCTTGGTGTAGTAGTCGAAGGCACCGGTGATGCGGTTCTTCAGGATGCCGTAGTCGAGGCCGAAGTTCAGCGTGCGCGACCGTTCCCAGCCCAGCATCGAGTTCGGCGCCTTGTTCGGCGACTGGCCCGAGGCGACGGCGCCGCCGAAGGTGTAGGGGTTCACGCCCAGGGTCGGGATGGCGCTGTAGTCGCCAATGTTGTTGTTGCCCGAGAAGCCGATGCTGGTGCGCAGCTTCAGTTCGCTGATGGCGTTGATGCCCTTCATAAACTCTTCCTGCGACAGGCGCCAGCCCAGCGAGGCCGCCGGGAAGATGCCCCAGCGCCGGTCCTCGCCGAAGCGGGAGGAGCCGTCGCGGCGGGCGCTTACCGAAGCCAGGTACTTGCCTTCGTAGGCGTACTGCACGCGGCCGAAGTAGGAAATCAGCACGTTCTGGGTTTCCGTGGTGCCGTTGTCGCCGGTGCCGGTGATGTTGGTAGCCCCGTTCAGCGTGGTTACGGCCGAGTTGGTAAAGCCGCCCGACGAGCGCAGACGGTCGGTTTCGGTTTTGAAGAAGTTGTAGGAGTAGCCGCCTACCGCCGATACGTCGTGCTTGTCGCCGAACAGGTGGCTGTAGGAAAGCGTGTTTTCATTCACAAAGGCCTGCTTGCGGAAGCCGGCGAAGGTGCCTACGGCGCCCGAGCCCACCAGGCGGGAGTTCGGAATGTAGCTCTTGGCCCGGGAATCGGTGTTGTCGAGGTTCAGCGTGGAGCGGAAGCGCAGGTCGCGCAGCACCTCGTACTCGCCGTACACCGTGTTCAGGGTGCGGAACGTGGTAGTCTGTTGCTGGCGGTTTTCCAGCTCACCCACGGGGCTGACGCTCGTGCCGGCCCAGGTATAGACGGGGTTGTCGCCGTAGTTGGTGTACACACCGGCCGAAGACTCGGCTACGGGCACCATGGTGATAAACTTCTGAGCCAGGTTGTCTTTGCCTTCGACGCCGGGGTCATTCGAAATGGCGTAGCTGGGGCTGATGTTCAAGCCGAACTTTAGCTTCTCCGAGGCCTTCACTTCCACGTTGGCCCGGCCCGAGTAGCGCTTGTACGCCACCCCGATTACAATGCCCTCCTGGTCGGTATAGTTGCCGGAGATGTAGTAGTTGACGTTGTTGGTGGCGCCGCTGGCCGAAACCTGGTAGTTCTGCACCTTGCCGGTGCGGAAAATCGCGTCCTGCCAGTCGATGTAATCGAGACCGGGATGGCCGGGCATGGCCCACCGCTCATCGAGCATCAGGCTGGGGTTGATGGTGGAAATGCCCAGGATGCGCTGACGCTCGGCCGTGCTCTGGCTGGCCAGGCGGGGGGTGGCCCCCGGCGTGGTGGGCGTGGAGCGCACCCAGTTGTTGTTGATGATTTCGGTGGCCCGCTCTACCCACTCCTCCGACGTGAGCAGGTCGAGCTTCTTGGCCATCTGCGAGTAGCCGGCGTAGGTGTTGAAGGTAATCTGGGGCTTGCCGGTCTTGCCGCGCTTGGTGGTGACGAGCACCACGCCGTTGGCGGCCCGGGAGCCGTAGATGGCCGCCGCCGCGGCATCTTTCAGCACCTCAATGCTTTGAATGTCGTTGGGGTTGATGTTGTCGAGCGGGCTGCCGGTGGCGTAGTTGCCGTTTCCGTTGGGCGAGGCACCTTCCAGCGGAAAGCCGTCAATCACGTACAGGGGCTGGTTGCCCGCGGTGATGGAGCCGGTGCCGCGCACCTGCACGTTGAAGCCCCGGCCGGGCAGGCCGGTGTTCTGCTGCACGTTTACGCCCGCAATCTGGCCGACCAGGGCTTGGTCGACGCGGATAATGGGGCGCTCTTCCAGCTTGCTGGCGTCGAGGGTGGCAATGGCGCCGGTTACCTCGGCCCGCTTCTGGGTGCCGTAGCCTACGACCACGACTTCGCTTAGCGCCTTGGCATCCTCGCTCAGGCGGATGTCGAAGCGCTGGGAGCCGGAGAAAGGCCGCTCCTGGGTGGAGTAGCCGATAAAGCTGAAGATCAGGGTGCCCGCCGTTTCGGGTACCGACAGGCTGAAGGAGCCGTCGGTGCCGGTGGTGGTGCCGCGGGTAGTGCCCTTCAGCACCACGGTGACGCCAGGCAGGCCTTCACCGTTCGTCGAAACGACTTTGCCGGTGAGCTGCCATTCGGCAACGGCTTCCCGGGTCGGGGCAGCCTGCACGGGCGCCAGTCCCGGTCCGGCCAGCAGTAGCAACGGCAGGCAGGCTACGGCTTGATAGCGCCTCCAGGTGTAACTTTTCTTCATAGGTCGTGAGGGTAAGAGTTGGAAGTGAAGGCCGGAACGGGGTTCCTAGAATATCTCAAAAGTATTGGCTCACTTACCCCTAACTGTCCTGTAGACTACTGTGCAGGGCATATTCAGTAAGAAATATTTTTAGTCACTTTCCGCTGACCCCGTCCTGCTCCCGACGACCACACCCTGGCCCGGCTGCCAAACCGGCGGCAACCCATAAACTGCGCTGCAAAGCCCGGTTTCGCGTTATCAGCGCGCCTACTGACTTAATCCGGGGCGGGCCCGCCAGAGAGCACACGGCCATACACCGGGAAGACCGGGAAGCAGCAAACCCACCCGGCCTTTGCGCAGGCGGGGCGGGTTTGGCGGTTGAAAGCCCGTGGTGGGCAGCATGTGGGCACAGGTAGGTGCCCGGAAGTTGGGGCCCGGCCGCTACAGGCGCACGTTGGTGCTGTTCTTCACGGCTACCGGCGAGTTGTCCTGGGCCTGAATCGTGACCCGGTCGAAGGTCCAGCCCTGGGCGAAGTCGATGGCGCCGGCCTTTTCGGCCGCGATGCTGATGTTTTCCAGGCGGATGCCTTCAATCAGGGAACTGGCCACGCCCTCGGCGGAAATGGCGGTTTTGGCGCCGGTGGCCTTCAGGTTGCTGATGCGGACGTTGCGGAAGTGGGGCAGGCCCTGCGCCGGCTCTACCTTCATCAGCATGGCTTTCCAGTGGGCCGGCAGGGTTTCCTGGGTGTAGCCGGCCGGCAGCTCGGAGTAGCTGTAGCTGGGGTTCCAGTTCATGGTCATGATGATGGGCACCTTCACGCCCTCCATCTCAATGTCTTCTACCACGATGTCCTCCACCGTGCCGCCGCGGTTGGTGGCCGACTTCAGCCGGATGCCGTACTTGGTGCCCTTGGCCTTGAGGCGGCGGGCAATGACGTGGCGGATGCCGCCCGAGGTTTCACTGCCGCAGGTGAAAAGCCCGTCGCCGGCCCCGGCCACGCAGTCCTGAATCAGCACGTACTCGCAGGGGCGGTTTACGCGGAGCCCATCCCAGTCGCGGCCCGCTTTCAGGCAGAAGTTGTCGTCGTTGCAGTCGATGTCGCACTTCTGCACCAGCACGTAGGACGAGGAGTCGATGTCGATGCCGTCGGTGCTGGGGCCGTGCCCGCCGATGTTGTTGCGGATGGTCAGGCCCTCGGCCGTTACGTGCTTCGAGTACAGGATGTGGACTGTCCAGAAGCCGGCCTTCTGCAGGGTGATGCCTTTCAGGGTCACGTTCGTGGAGTTGGCGACCAGCAGGGTGCGGGGGCGCTGGGCGTCGTAGTCCACAATCCAGCGCAGGCCTTTGGGGTCGTACTCCTTGCGCATAGCCCGGTACTTTTCCCAGAACGGCTGGCCCTGGCCGTCCACGGTGCCTTCGCCGGTAATAGCCACGTTGTCCTGGTCGAGGACGTTGAGCAGGGCGGCCGGCCAGGTCATTTCCACTCCGGCAATACGGGTCGGAATCTGGGGGTAGTCCTTCAGTTCCTGACTGCCGAGCAGCGTCACGCCTTTCCCAATGTTCAGCGTCACGCCCTTCTTTAGAAACAAGGAGCCCGTCAGGTATTGCCCCGGCGCAAACGTAACGGTGCCGCCCTTCCGAGCGGCCGCGTCAATGGCTTTTTGAATGGCGGCGGTGTTGAGGGTTTTGCCGTCGCCCACGGCGCCAAATCGGGCTGTGGCGAAGCTGGCTTTGGCCGCCGGCTGGGTCCGGGCCCCGACCTGCTTTACCCAGGCCGGCTCGGCGTTAGGAGTAGGAGCGGTCGGCTCATGGGTCAGCGTGTTGAACCACGCAATCAAAGGCAGCAGAAAGGAAAGTAACGACATAGCGGGTGATTTTGAAGGGCTGCAGCTCCGGGAGCGGGGCTATGCTCAAAAGTGCGCCTGCCGTCGGCTCAAACTCACCCGCACCTACCTGCTGCCGGGCTGCTCCTACCGCTTGCCCTGCGTCGGTGTGCGCCAGGCGTCGGTGCGAAAGGGGGTAGCGGGCAAACCATCACCGTTGTAGAGGTTGGGGCCGGGCACGTTGCGCCAGCCGAAGCGCACGGCCACCGGCTGCTTTACCTCGGGGCTGCTGACGACAACCTCACGGCCGGCAACGGCAGCCTGAGCCGGGTGAAACAAGCTGTCGGGACCGGCTATGGTAAACTCCCGCAGTGCCCCGCCTTCAGCCCGTAGTCCGTTGGCGTGGTCGAAGCGCAGCCGCACCTGGCTGCCGGCTACCTGCATCGACTTGTAAATGGGCCCGGAGGTCGTCAGCTTTTTCCGGCCGTACTCGTTGCGCAGGGCCCACAAGGCCAGGCGGTGGCCCACGACCTGCTTGTTGCGGGGATGAATGTCGGCCGAGTCGCCCGCGTCGGTGATGACGGCCATGCCGGTACGGGGCACGGTCTGCATCGTTAGCAGCTGGGCTTCGCGGATTTCCGGGTTCTGGCCGTGGTGGGGCGCAATCTGCACAAAGTAGAACGGCAGGTCGGGCTGCTGCCACTCGGCCCGCCACGAGTCAATCATGGCCCGGAACAGGGTGCGGTACTGAAACGCCCGCTCGGCGTTGCTTTCGCCCTGGTACCAGACGGCCCCGCGCAGGGTATAGGGAATCAGTGGGCGGATCATGCCGTTGTAGAGCTTGTAGGGTGACTTGTTGCTGGTGGCCTTGAGCGGCTCGGCAGGCTTGCGGGCTGTACTGGCGGGGTTGGCAGCTTTTTCCGCTTTCCAGGCCGCCAGCTCGGCTTCGTAGGCCGGGCGGCGGGTCAGCCCGTCGGCGTAGCGGGTCAGGATGGGCTGTAGCTCCGGGTTCTGCTCCAGCACGTCGCGGCGGGTCCACGACTCGGCCGGGGTACCGCCCCACGACGAGTGAATCAGCCCGATGGGAAAGCCGGTTTTCTCGTGGATTTCCTGGGCGAAAAAGTAGGCTACCGCCGAAAACGAGCCCACCGTCTGGGGGCTGCACACGGCCCAGCTGCCCTGCACGTCGCGCTCGGGCTCGTCGGCCACCCTCTGGGCTACCGTGAACATGCGGATGGCCGGGTAGTTGGCGTTGGGCACTACCTCAGCTTCGTTCAGGATGCCGGTCATCCACTTCGAGGCGCCCTTGGCCACCGGGAAGTTCATGTTCGACTGCCCCGAGCACAGCCAGACTTCGCCCAGCAGCACGTTGCGAACGGTGAGCTGGTTGCTGCCCTGAAAGCGGATGGTGTAGGGGCCGCCGGCCTTGCCGGTAGGCACGCGCACGAGCCAGCTGCCCTGGGCGTCGGCGGTAGCGGTAGTAGGTTGTTTGGCCCAGCTGGCCGTTACAGTGACCTTTTCGCCCGGCGCGGCCCAGCCCCAGAGCGCCACGGTGGTTTTTTGCTGGAGCACGAGGTTGTCGGTCATCAGCGCGGGTAGGGTAATGTCGGCGTGCGCTTTACTGCCGAGCGTAAGGACGAACAGAAGAAGGAAGAGCAGGCGCGGCATTGGGAGGTGTAAAGTGAAGTTGATCAGGGATTTTCTCGCGTCTGTCATCCTGAGCCTGCGAAGGACCTTATCAGGTTTGCACGAGTCGATGTTATGATTTGTGTGCTTCCGCTTGTCGTTCTTCGGGGCTAAGGTCCTTCGGCTTGCGCCGGACGCCAGATCTAGGATGACATTCAGTAATCCAACATCAGCAACGACTCAACCACCCCGCCCTTCGGGCCAAGGAGGTGAATGGGGCTTCTGCTTTCATCAATCATCAATCAACTTTCAGCCAGCATCAATCAATCAATCTTAAACACAAAGGCGGAAGCCGTCATGGCGTGGCCGCCCTGGGAGGCGCCGAACAGGTACTCGGGCCGGCCGTGGCGCATCAGCAGCTGAGGGCGCTCCAGGCGGCCGTAGCGCTTGAGCCTGGGTGGGGCCGGCGGCTCCTGAACGCCGTACTCGCCCAGGGCACGGTAGGCAATGAGCGGGAAGTCCCAGTGCGTGCCGTCTTTGGATTCGAGGTAGAGGCCCACTTCGTGGCTGTACACGCCCATGTCGCGGGCCAGCATCCGGAACCGGCCGCCCTGGTGCCACACAAAAGCATCCTCGAACTGCTTGTTGCTGCCCTGACCTGAAAAGTCGACCACCGGGTTGCCGGCGAATTTCACGTAGGGGCCTTCCAGCTGGTCGGCAATGGCCAGGCCGTACTTGCGGTTGCCCCGGATGGGCTGGCCTTTGGCTGCTTCGTACGCGGCCGTGTTCCACGACTTGTAGTACAGCCAATACTGCCCGTTGGGATGCTTGATGAAGGCTGGGTTGGTGGTGCAGTGGTCGTCCCAGGCGCCGGCGTCGCCCGGTTCGAGCAGGGGCTTGTCGGGGCGGGCCCAGGGGCCGTTGAGGGTGGGCGCGGTAGCCAGGCCGATGCGCTTGGTGTCGGTTTTGCCGTTGGAAGTGCCCATATAGAACAGGCAGTAGCGCCCGTCGACAAGCTGGATGCTGGGGTTGTGGCAGGTGGTGCCGTCCCAGTAGCCCGGGCCGCGCGGAGCCAGCACCGTTTCCAGGAAGGTGAACGGCCCGGCGGGCGTGTCGGCCACGGCGTGGGCTATTTCGCAGCCGTTCAGCCAGCCGCCCATGCCTTTACTGGCCGGCCAGCGGGAAAAAAACACGTGCACCTTCCCGTCGGGGCCGTAGATGGGGCTGTTGCACCACACAAACCAGTTGGGCATTTCCAGCGCCCGGCCCACCGGCTGCAGGTGCTTGCTGAACCGGGCATAGCTGCTCTTCGGAAAGTCGATCAGGCGGCCGGCGGTGAAGCCCGCAGCGGCCCGGGCGAAAGGCGCCAGCACGAGGCCGGTCAGGAAGGTGCGGCGGCTGAGCATGGGGATAGTTGATTTTTTAGTTGTCGGTTGTTAGTTGTCCGTGGTCAGGTATTCGTCAGGGAGGCGTTATGCATAAGGAAGTCCTGGAGGTGGCAAGGTGCCGTCGGACAGGCATGCGGGCAAGACAGACAACCGCCAACGGACAACTAGCAACTGATAACTGACAACCAAAAGCTCACGACGCCGACTTGGCAATTTCGACGGCGTACACCTGGCTCTGGCCCTCGAAGTTGGCCCGGAAAATCAGCCACTTGCCGTCGGGCGAGAAGTGTACGTTGGGCTCCAGGCCGTACTCGTGCTCTTTCATCCTGACCATCTTCTCGGCAGCGAACTTGCCGTCGGCGGGGCGGAACAGGTAAATCCACTTGCCGTCGGGGGCCTTGGCGACCGAGCCCTCGTGGCCGCCGTCGCCGGCAAACAGCTGCTGGTCGGGCCCGATGTTGTAGTGCACCGACCACTCGTTGCGCTCGTGCACATAGCTTTTCTGCCTGCCCGTCTTCAGGTCGGTACCGGTGAGGGCGAAGGCCTGGCCCCGGGGGCGCTGGTGGTCAAACCAGATGGTTTTGCCGTCGCGGCTAAAAAACTCGTGGCCGGCAATTTCGCGGTCCATCGTGCGCTTGTGAATCAGCTTGATGGCCTTGGTCTTGGTGTCGATGGTCCAGATGCGGTCCACCTTTTCCCAGGGGCCCTCGTGGCAGAACATAAGCAGGCGCGGGTCGGTGGGCGAGAACTGCACATGGTTTAGCCAGGCGTTGTCGGTAAATAGCTTGGTGAGCTTGCCGTTTTCTACGCCCACGGTGAACAGCGTGCGGGGCAGCTCGGCTTCGTAGATGCGCCGGAAGAAGTCGTGCTTGGCCGGGAACTGCCGGTAGATTTCCTTTTCCGCGTCGCTGCCCCAGGCCCCGCCGAGCTGGGTTTCGTCGGCATTGAGGGTCGTGATGTCAGCCCGGAAGTCGGAAGTGAAGACATACACCAGCCGGGTTTTCTTGGTGTCGACGTGAGTAGCGTACACCGTGTCCTGGGTCTGGTAGAACACCTCCCGGCGCTTGCGCCCCACAATCTCACCGTGTACCGACTTGAGGGTGCGGGAAAGAGGCTCGGTCTGGCGGGTTTTCAGGTTCAGGAGCCGCAGCTGCTTGCCGGCGGGCGTGGTGTGGTAGTACACCATCAGGTCGCCTTCACTGCCCCTGCCTTTCACGAAGGGGTTGTTGTGGAAGTAAAAGCTGGCGTTAGGCCCGTCGAGCGGGGTCAGGCGGACCACCTTATGGCCGGTAGCAGCATCCACCCACTCAGCAGCGGGCATGGGCTTCTGGGAGCCGGTTTCGAGCGTGGCCTGGGCCCGGGCGGCGCCGGCAACGAGCAGCGCGCTGAGTGTAAGCAGTAAGGGTGATTTCATGAAGAGGCGGGATTGGATGGAAGGCTGCGCAAGGAAGTGCGAACCCAAACCCGTACCGTCCTGTACTCTGCCGCCCGACCGCACGGGTCGGGTTTCATGGTGGCAACCGAGAGCTACAGCATATCCAGCAGCGGTTCACTATTCTATTCCGTTAAGCGGTCATTCCGAGCGTAGCCAAGGAACCGAAGGACAGCAGAGCTAATCTCGCGTGCTGACGCTAGCGAATTAAAAAGGCGGTCATGCTGAGCGAAGTCGAAGCATCTCTACCGCTTCGTTGGTCGGAAAAGGTGGTCATGCAGAACCTGTAAGGTGTTAAGCTAGCAATGAAGCATCTCACGTGCAGATGTCAGGAATACTAAACCAACGAAGCGGTAGAGATGCTTCGACTTCGCTCAGCATGACGGTCTGATAGGGACTCACTCCCGCTAAAACAGGTCGTCCTTTACCGGGGCGGTGTAGGGCTGGGGCTTGGAGTCAGAAGGGGCGAGGCCGAAGTAGAAGTAGAGCGTGCGTTTCCGCGTTTCGCCGCGAAAGTGGTTTAGCTCACTGGCCGGGCCCAGGTTCTGGGGGTTGGGGTCAATCCGGAGGCCGAGCTTGGTGCCGATGGGCGGAATAGCGTCGAGAAAGGAAAGGTTGCCGGCGGGCAGGCGGGGCTGGGGCACGATGCCGGAAAGGCCGTAGAAGTCGAACCGGCGCACGAACAGGCCAGGGTCGGGGCTGGCGACGAGGAACTTGCCTTCCACGGTGTTCAGCTCCATCCAGACGACATCGGCGAAGTAGCCTTTGAACTCGGGGTAAAGCCAGGGCGCGGCGCCGGTCGGGGTGTGGTTGTTGGCGTTTTTCCACACGCTGAGGCTGCCGCCCGGCAGGCGGTTTTTCCAGACCCGGTACGGCCCCTGCCCCAGCCACTTCGCCCCGATCACGAAGTTCTCAGGGTAAGTGAAAGTGAGGCCGGAAAAGGGAACGACGCCGGTGAGGGCGTATTCGTAGTCGAGGCGCAGCCAGCCGCTGGGGTGCATCGTCCAGCGCAAAGCTTTCAGGTCGCCGTCGTAGCGGACTTCCACCACCTGCCCCTCTGGCGTGGGGCGGTGAGTCAGACCCCGGAACGTGGCCGTGCCGGCAGCCAGCACGGGACCCTGCCCAAAGGAAAGCGGGTCGCCGTTGTTGCCCTTCACGGCCGTGATGTGGCCGCTGGCCTTGCTGAAGGTGACACTAATGCTGCTGGCTTTAAGGGTGAGCGTGCTGTCGGTTTCGGTCACGTTTACCGCCGCCTTGTCCCTGGCATCGGGCCTGACGATATCCGCCAGCAGCCGGGCGTTGGGGCCGGTTTTCCAGGTCCAGCGGCTCACCAGGTTTTTCTGCGGGTCGTAGGCCGACAACACCAGCGCGTCGTAGCTTTTCCAGTAGGCGGGCAAATCCAGCTTTAGCTTGCCCGTTCCCAGCGGAGCCAGGCTGGGGCTTTTGACGCGGGCTTTCTTCCCGCTGATGGTGCCGGTGAACGGGTCGTGGGGCCGGCGGAAGCTTACCAGCTCCCACTGGAAAAAGCACTGGCTCAGGTTGGTAAAGTGGTAGCGGTTCTCAACTTCCACCGTGCCGTTGAACTTTGCGGGCAGCTCCTTCAGCCTGATGTGGATCGGGGAGAAGATGGCCCGGATGGCGTAGAAGCTGCCTTCCTTTTCGCGGTGGGGCCCCACCACGCCGTCGGGGGCGTTTACCCCGTTCACGTCGATGATGCCGCCCTGGTCGGTGCGCACGATGCCTTCGTCGACGAAGGCCCACAGAAAGCCGCCCCCTGAGCGCGGGGCCTGCCAGTGCAGCTCCCACAAATCCTCCAGGCCCGCCCCGCCCCCGCCGTCGTCCTGGCAGTGCAGGAACTCGGTGGGCATGTAGATCAGCGAATCGGCCAGGATCTTTTTGGTGCTGTAGAAGTCCTCGTAATGGTTGGTGTCGATGCCCTGATGGGCGTTGCCAGGCCGGTGGTGGGCGTGGATGACGGGTCGGCGGGACGGGTCGTGGCGGTCAAACTCGGCGTCCAGCTCCTTGTTGGTGCCGCCCTCGTTGCCGTTGCTCCAGAACAAAATGCTGGGGTGGTTCACGTCGCGGCGCACCATCTCGGCCACCAGCCTGCGGCCCGGTACGGTGCCGTAGGCTTTCTGCCAGCCGGCCAGCTCGTCGAGCACGTAGAGGCCGAGGGAGTCGCACAGCTCCAGAAACCGCACGTCGGGCGGGTAGTGCGCCATCCGCACGGCGTTCATGTTCATCTCCTTGAGCAGCTTCACGTCGAGCCGGTGAATGGAGTCGTTGAGCGTCCGGCCGGTTTCGGGCCACCAGCTGTGGCGGTCGATGCCCTTGAGCTTGACTTGCACCCCGTTCACGAAAATGCCCTTGCCCCGGCGCACCTCGATGGTCCGGAACCCGAACCGCTCTTTGGTCTGGTACAGCACTTCGGTGCCGGCGCGCAACGTCAGGCGGACGTGGTAGAGGTTTGGCGTTTCGGCGGTCCAGAGTTGGGGCTTACGGACGGTAGCAGTTAGTCGCACCAGCGTATCACCGGGCAGCACGGCAGTTTGGGCCGTGCCGACGACCTGTCCGGCTGCGTCCAGAATTTCGGCCTGCACCTGGGCCACTTTATTCACCCCGTGCACGGCTGCCTGTACCGCAAACGCACCGCTGGCCTTGGCGTCAACGGCCACGTTATCCACAAACTGCCGGGGAAAACTCTGCAGGTACACCGGGCGGAAGATGCCGCCGAACACCCAGTAGTCGGCCAGCCGCTCGGCGTTGTTCACCGTTTTGTCGGCCGACATCTTGCTGACCGTCACTTCGAGCAGGTTAGGGCCGTCGCCTTTCAGCTTGTCGGTGATGTCGTAGCGGAACCGGTAGAACGCGCCCTGGTGGATGGGGCCGGCCGGCTGCCCGTTTATCGTCACCTCAGTATCGGTCATCGAGCCCTCAAACACGATTTCTACCCGCCGCTCTTTCCAGTTCGAGGGCACCGTAAAGGTGTGCCGGTATCTCCCCTGCTCGTCGGCGAAGCGGAAGTTCTTGCCGTAGGTTTTGTAGTCGCGGCCGTAGTTATAAAGCCCGAAGCCCTGCTGCTCCCAGCACGAGGGCACGGCAATGGTAGTCCAGTACCCGCTTTGCCGCCCGCCGGTGCAAAAGAAGTCCCACTTCACCGTGGAGCGGTTGTCCTTGCCCGAAAGGTAGAGCACCTGCTTCTCGGTACCGGGCTGGGCCTGTACGTTCGGGCTGAGCAGCAACAGCAGAAAAAGCAGGCCGGAGCGCAGGGGCAGCACAAATCGGGTAGTTGGCATAGATAGAGTAAAAAGAACGTCATGCTGAGCTTGTCGAAGCATCTCTACAGCTTTGTCCGGATTACTATTCCAGCGAAGCGGTAGAGATGCTTCGGCTGCGCTCAGCATGACGTTCTGATTTATGAAGTTTAATAAGCGGCAAGGATTCGCATTGCACCTGGCCGATGTGTGCAGTTATTCGCACTTTGCCGGCCCTTGCTGCCCCTCGATGACTACCCGACTGCTTGCCGCCATTGAAAATCTGTACGAGGTTTTCGCCCGCTACCCGGGCAATGCCAACATGGACGGCAGCCCGATTTACGATGATCTGGCCGAGTGGAACGCTGCCCTGTTCGCCAAGCCGCTGCGGGAGCTGACCGATCAGGACCTGACCTTTTTCACCGGCAGCGTGCTGCTCACCTGGGGCGGCAAAGACGACCTGAAGCACTTCCTGCCCCGCATCCTGGAGCTGACGGCGTATTACAACGAGCCCTACGACTTCTGGCTGCTGTTTGAGCGGCTTACCGACATCGACTGGCTGGGCGGGCCCGAGTTGGAGCGGGCGGCTATTGTTGAATACGCGCGGGCCTTGTGGGAAAGTCTGCTGCAGGACGAGAGCGACAAGGCCGAATGGAGCTTCATGGAGTACTTCTCCACCCTGGCGCACTTCTTTCCAGACTTTACCGAGCTGCTCGCCACCTGGGAAAATGCGCCGGGGCGGGGGCCGGTCAAGCACCTGGCCGGGTTTGTCTTCAACGAAAACCAGAACGTATTTGACAAAGGCTTTATCAAAGGCTTTTACAATCAGAAAGAGCATGCTGCCGAGCTGCAGGCGTGGCTGCTGAGCCTTGGCGTACGGCAGCGCCTCGAAGCGGCCTACTTCACCTACGAGCGGCAAAAGCTGGCCGGCACGATATCCTGGGCTGAGAAGATCCTGACCGACTACCACCGCCTGGCCGAGCTGAAAAGTGAGCTGCCCGGTACGCCGCAGTAAGCATCGGCCGAGACTACGCCCCCAGGTAGTTGCCCACGCCCACAATAACGGTCGACAGCACCACGGTGAGGATGCCCAGCTGGATGGTGCGCATGGTGGGCCGGTTGGCGCCCTGCCACTCGTGCAGGTACAGGCCCCAGAGCGAGCTGAAGGCAATGATAAAGGCCATGTGCAGCGTCCAGCCCGAGAAACGGTAGTCGCCCATCTGGCTGTCGCCCATGCCGTAGAAAAAGAACTGCAGGTACCACGTCAGACCCGCCAGGGCGCAGAACAGCACGTTGCGCAGCGCGGGCATCGAGGGGTTGAGGTAGTCGGTGTAAGTCTTGTTTTTGATGTTGAGGTAGATGCACCAGATGGCGTTGGTCGTGAGCCCCCCGAGCAGGATAACTACGAGGGAGGCGTTGTTGACGTAAAGCGGGTTGGCGCCGTTCTGCTCGGCCAGCTTGGCAATGGGCTCCCCGGCCGTGAGGCCAAACGACATGCAGGCGCTCATCACGCCCGAGAAAACCGCCACCAGCAGGCCCTTGCGCAGATCGAACTCGGCAATGGTCGCCTGCTTCTCGTCGGCGGTGAGGCTTTTCTCCTTCATCATGCCGGCCAGCCCGCAAATCACGATGCCCAGCACGCACACGGCCAGGCCGGCCAGAATCACCTTGCCCGAGGTGGTTTGCAGCAGGTTGAGAAACTCGCCTTTGTAAATCGGGGGTACCAGCGTGCCGAACACCGCGCACAAGCCCAGCGTGAAGGCCATGCCGAGCGAGAGGCCCAGGTAGCGCATCGCCAGCCCGAACGTGAGGCCGCCGAGTCCCCAGAGCGCGCCCCAGATGTAGGTCCACAGCAGGGTTTGCGAGTCGGTCTGCCGGAGCACGTCCAGCAGGTTCGGCACCGTAGCCGAGCCCAGCACCAGCGGGGCTACCAGCCACGACACGATGCCGCCCACCAGCCAGTAGCTTTCCCAGGCCCAGCCTTTCACTTTCTTGTAGGGTAGGTAGAAGCTGCCGGATGCGAATCCGCCCAGCGCGTGTAGGATTACTCCCCAGATGACGGCCATAGTAGTAGGGTTTTAAACAAAGCTGCGCTTCGGCGCTGCGCCAACTGTCCTGTGCTCTCCTGAGTGCGGAACGGAGCGAATTGCGGGGTGCTGAAAAATAAAAAAATTAAGCCTGAGCAGGAGAGTGCAGGAGGTTGGCCGCCGGAGGTGCCGCGACCTTTGGGTAAAAGAACTCGACATCTGTTCTCCGGAATCTAACCAGAAGCGCCATTATGGAAAAAACGCTCACCTTTCAGCACGTCAGCTATTTATGGGACGAGACGAAGGCCCTCGAACTCAGCGGCGACGAAGTAGCCCTTTTCCTGTACCGTTCGAACCTGCTCGGCGCGGATCTGCGCCTGACCAACTACGCCGGCGGCAACACCTCCTGCAAAATTATTGAAACGGACCCGGTAACCGGCGAGCCGGTAAACGTGATGTGGGTGAAAGGCTCGGGCGGCGACATCGGCACGCTCACCAAAGCCGGCTGCGCCAACCTGTACGTCGACAAGCTGCATGCCCTGAAAAACCGCTACCGGGGCCTCGAGCATGAGGACGAGATGGTGGCCCTGTTCGAATACTGCCTGTTCGACCCCAAGTGCGCCACGCCCAGCATCGACACCCCGCTGCACGGCCTGCTGCCCTTCAAGCACATCGACCACCTCCACCCCGATGCCCTCATTGCCATTGCCGCCAGCAAGGACGGCGAGGCCATCATGAAGGAAATCTGGGGCAACACCATGGCCTGGCTGCCCTGGCAGAAGCCGGGCTTCGACCTGGGTTTGCAGCTCGAGAAAGTAGTGGCCGAAAACCCCGGCCTGCGCGGCGTTATCCTCGGCGGGCACGGCCTGTTCACCTGGGGCAACACGAGCTACGAGTCCTACATCAACACCCTGGAAGTAATTGAGCAGGCCGCGGCCTACCTCGAAGCCAACTACGGCAGGAAGCGCCCCGTCTTCGGCGGCCCCCGCCTTACCAACGGCCCCGGTGCCGACGACCGTCGCCGGCAGGCCGCCGAGGTGATGCCGGTGCTGCGCGGCCTGGCGTCCGGCAACCGACGCATGCTCGGCCACTTCACCGACGACGTGCGCGTGCTGGAGTTCGTGAACTCCCACGACCTGGCCCGCCTTGCCCAGAAAGGTACATCGTGCCCCGACCACTTTTTGCGCACTAAAATCCGCCCGCTGGTGCTCGACGAGGCTGCCATGCGCCAGCCGCTGCCGGCCGTGAAAGAGTACCTGCAGGAGCAGTTTGCCGCCTACCGCGTGGCCTACGCCGCGTACTACGACCGCAGCAGGCACCCCAACTCACCCGCCATGCGCGACGCCAACCCCGTCGTGATCTTGTGGCCCGGCGTGGGCATGTTCGCCTTCGCCAAAGACAAGCAGACCGCCCGCGTGGCCGCCGAGTTCTACACCAACGCCATCAATGTGATGAAGGGCGCCGAGGCTGTGTCGGAGTACACCGGTCTGGCCGAGCAGGAAGCCTTCAACATCGAGTACTGGCTGCTCGAGGAAGCCAAGCTCCAGCGCATGCCCAAGCCCAAGTCTTTGTCGGGACAGGTGGCCTACGTCACGGGCGGCACCGGCGGCATCGGCCTGGCCATCTGCGAGGCGCTGCTCCAGAACGGCGCCTGCGTGGTAGCCGCCGACCGCGACCGGCTCGACGACACCCAAGCCGACCTGCGCAAGCGCTACGGCAAGGACAACGCCTTAGCCGTGGGCATCGACGTAACCCAGGATGCTGCCATTGCCGACTCCCTGCGCGCCACGGTGCTGCAGTTCGGCGGGGTCGACATCGTGGTGAACTGCGCCGGCCTGAGCATCAGCAAGCCCCTGGCCGAAACCACCCAGGCCGACTGGGACATCCTCAACGACGTGCTTGTAAAAGGCCAGTTCCTGGTGACGCAGCAGGCCGTGGAGATTCTGCGCAAGCAACAGCTGGGTGGCAACGTGGTCAACATCGCCAGCAAAAACGGCCTGGTGGCCGGCCCCAACAACGTGGCGTACGGCACGGCCAAAGCGGCGCAGCTGCACATGTCGCGCCTGCTGGCCGCCGAGCTGGGCCCCGACAAGGTGCGCGTCAACACCGTGAACCCCGACGCCGTGCTGCGCGGCTCCAAGATCTGGGAAGGCGACTGGGCCGCTGGCCGGGCCAAGGCCTACGGCGTGTCGGTCGAGGAGCTGCCGGCGCACTACGCCAAGCGCACCCTGCTGGGTGAGGAGGTGCTGGCCGAGGACATTGCCAAAGCCGTGCTGGTGTTCGTGGATGGTTCCCTGAGCAAGAGCACCGGCAACGTGCTCAACGTGGACGGAGGCGTGGCCATGGCCTTCGTGCGCTAAGCCCGGCCCTTGAACTTGCTGAAACCTGACGGGCTGATAAGTAGATTGGCCCGTCAGGTTTTTTGCTTCCCGGCAGTCGGTGCCCGACCGGCCGGGACGTTTGGGTGGCCCGGCCGGAGCGTTACTTTGCGCTCTGAATGTGGCGGCGCGTGGGAATTAATGCTAAATTAGCTGACCCCCGCCACCCTCTTCTCTCACCTGTCATGACTTTCAAATCCGCCTTTCGCGACCGGCAGCCCACCGTCGGATTGCCGGACGCGCCTCGTGATTCGCCCGTTGCCGCTGGAATGTATACCCTACAGCTAAAGCCCCTCGACAAAACCCCGAAGTACAAGCAGATTGTGCAGTCGGTTATCATGGACATTGAGCGCGGCATCCTGAAAAACGGCGACCAGCTGCCTTCTATTTCGGAGCTGAGCGTGGAATACTACCTGGCCCGCGACACGGTGGAAAAAGCCTATCGGGAGCTGCGAGAGCGGGGCTTTATCACCTCGGTGCAGGGCAAGGGCTACTACGTGCAGGCCCGCGACGCGGCCAAGCTCAAGATCCTGCTGGTTTTCAACAAGCTCAGCTCCTACAAGAAAATCATCTACTACGCCTTCCTCGAAGCCCTCGGCGACCAGGCCACCGTGGACCTGCAGATTCACCACTACAACGTGAACCTGTTCCAGGAAATCATCGAGAAAAGCCTGGGCAAGTACAACTACTACGTGGTGATGCCCCACTTCACGCTGGACACACCCAAGGCTACCTACCAGGCTATCCTGAACACGATTCCCAGCCAGGAGCTGGTGCTGCTCGACAAAGACCTGCCCGAGCTCAAGCACGACTGCCTACGCGTGTTCCAGGACTTCGACAAAGACATCTTCGGGGCCCTGGAAAAAGCCGACGACCTGCTCGAAAAGTACCCCCGGCTGGTGCTGATCCTGCCCTCCGACGCCAACCACCCCGAGGAGCTGCCCTGGGGCTTCCGCTCGTTCTGCCTGATTCGCAACAAAACCTTTGTGGTGGTGGAAAACGCGATGAATGAGGTCTTGGAGCCCGGCACGGCCTACGTCGTCATCCGCGAAACCGACCTGGTGGAGCTGGTCAAGAAAATCCGGCAGACCAGCTACCTGCTGGGCCGGGAAATCGGCATTATCTCCTTTAATGAAACCCCGCTCAAGGAGCTGCTCAACATGACGGTCATCACCACCGACTTCGAGGCCATGGGCAAAACCGCCGCCACGATGCTGCTGGAAAAGCAGCGCGGCAAAGTCAAAAACCCGTTCTACACGATTCGGAGAGGGTCGTTGTAGAAATGGTAGGCCTGCCGCAGCCGCTAAAATTGATCAGAGCGTCATGTAGCGGCGCAAGCCGGACCGAAGGATAGCGGAGCTAATCTCGCGTGGATTGGTTTTGTCATGCTGAGCTTGTCGAAGCATCTCTACCGCTTCGTTGTGGTTACTAATCCAACGAAGCGGTAGAGATGCTTCGGCTTCGCTGTGCTCCGCTCAGCATGACCGCCTTTTGCCAGCAACATCAGCACGCGAGATTAGCTCCGCTGGCCTTCGGTTCCTCGGTTCCTGCCTTCATGCGCCACATGCTCGGAATGACGTTCTGCTAAACATGGGTGCTATGGGCTGGCTGCCGTACCGAACCACCCAAAATAAAACCCGGCGGGCAGGAGAGTTCAGAACAGTTTGGGCGGGGCCGGGCGGGTAAATTGCTCTTGCAAAAACGAGGTTCCCACCACCGGCCGCCGCCTGCCTCATTCGCGGCCCTTATCCTGACCCGCATGTTCTCCGACCAACGCCTCCACGACCTCAATCAGCCTTTGCTGGCCGAGCACCAGCTCCAGTTGTCTTACCTGACGGACCTGCTTGGCCGCCGCGGCCAGGATGCCCGGGACGTGGTGCGCCAGCTGGTCGAGTTTCAGGTGGCCATTCCGAGCTGGGCGTTGGGCACCGGCGGCACCCGCTTCGGCCGCTACCCCCTGGGTGGGGAGCCCCGCACCCTCGAAGAAAAGATTTCGGACGTGGCCGTGCTGCACCAGCTCAATGGCTCGTCGAACTCGATTTCCCTGCATATTCCCTGGGACATCCCGCGCGACGTGCCCGGCCTGCAGCAGCAGCTGAAAGCTCAGGGCCTGCACATCGACTCGGTAAACTCCAACACCTTCCAGGATCAGAAAGACCAGCCCTTCTCCTACAAGTTCGGCTCGCTGAGCCACACCGAGCAGGCCGTGCGCGACCAGGCCGTGCAGCACAACATCGACTGCATCCGCTACGGCGAGCAGCTGGGCGCCAAAACCCATACCGTGTGGCTGGCCGACGGTTCCAACTTCCCCGGGCAGCAGCACCTGCGCCGCGCCTACCTGCGCACCCAGGAGTCACTCGCCGCCATCTACGAGGCCATGCCGTCCGACTGGACCATGCTCATTGAGTACAAGCCCTACGAGCCCCACTTCTACTCCATGGTGATTCCCGACTGGGGCACCTCGTACTCGCTTTGCCAGAGCCTCGGCCAGAACGCCCAGGTGCTCGTGGACCTGGGCCACCACCTGCCCAACACCAACATCGAGCAGATTGTGGGCCGCCTGCTGCAGTTCGGCCGCCTCGGGGGCTTCCACTTCAACGGCTCGATGTACGGCGACGACGACCTCACCACCGGCAGCAGCAAGCCCTTCCAGCTGTTTTTGATCTTCAACGAGCTGGTGGACGGCGCCCGCGACCAGGCCGTGACCAACGCCGCGGTGGCCTACATGATTGACGCCAGCCACAACACCAAGGACCCGCTCGAGGATCTGCTGCAATCGGTGGACAACATCCTGGGCGCCTACGCCAAGGCCCTGCTCGTGGACCGCGCCGCCCTGGCCGAAGCCCAGCAGGCCAACGACGTGGTGCGGGCCGAGGAAATTCTGCGCGACGCCTTTCTGCTCGACGTGCGGCCCCTCGTGGCCGAAGCCTACCGCCAGGCCGGCGGGGCGCTGAAGCCGGTAGCCGCCTACCGCAGCGCCGGGGTGCGCGACCAACTCATTCAACAGCGGGGCAGGCTGAGCGTGTCCACCGGGCTATGAAAAAGACAATGAAGAAGTCGATTTACGCGGTATTCGATATTGGCAAGACCAATAAGAAGCTGATCCTGTTCGACGAGGACCGGCAGATCATTGACGAGCGCCTGCACGTGTGCACCGACGTGCTCGACGACGACGGGTTTCCCTGCGACCATCTGCCCCGCCTCACCGAGTGGGTGCAGCACCACTGGGAAGAGCTGCGCCACAGTCCGCACTACACCGTAAAGGGCGTGAACTTCACGGCTTACGGCGCCTCCTTCGTGCACCTGGGCGCCGACGGGGAGCCCGTCGCGCCGCTTTACAACTACCTCAAGCCCCTGCCGGCCGGACTCGAAGAGCAGTTCTACGCCGAGCTGGGCCAGTCGCCCGACGAGTTTGCGGCCGAGACCTGCTCACCCCGCCTGGGGATGCTGAACTCGGGAATGCAGCTGTACTGGCTGAAATACGCCAAGCCCGAGCTGTACGCCCGCATACACACGTCCCTGCACCTGCCCAACTACCTGTCGTACCTGATTTCGGGCGAGAAGTTCAGCGACTACACCTCCATCGGCTGCCACACTGGCCTGTGGGACTACCAGCGCCGCGCCTACCACGACTGGGTGCGCCGCGAGGGCATCGACGAGAAGCTGGCCCCGCTGACCCGCGACTCCATTGCCTCGGTGGTGGACGGCATTATGGTGGGCGTAGGCCTGCACGACAGCACTTCGGCCGTGATGCCCTACCTGGCCGAGAACGAGGAGCCCTTCGTGCTGATTTCAACCGGCACCTGGTCGGTCACCATCAACCCGTTCAACAGCCGTCCGCTCACGCCCGAGCTGCTGCGCCGCGACTGCCTGAGCTTTATGACGCCCCGGGGCGAGGCCACCTGCGCGGCCCGCGTGTTCCTGGGCCGGGAGCACGACTTCCAGGTGGAGCGCATTGCCAGCCATTTCCACGTCAAGCCCGACTTCTACCGCTCCATCGTGCTGGCCCGCCCGTACGACCAGGCTTCGGCCGGCTTCCGGCCCGCCTGCATGGCCGGCACCGGCCCCTTCCCCGACCAGCCGGTTGAAGAATGGGACCTGTCGGGCTTTCGCTCCGCTTCGGATGCCTACCAGCACCTGATGCACGGGCTGATCAATATCCTGCTCGAATCCATCCATCTGGTCTGGCAGGGTGAGAAGATCATCTTCGTCGACGGCGGCTTTGCCCGCAACCCGCTGTTCATGCAGACACTGAGCTGGAACTTCCCCGGCGCCGAAATCCGCACCCTCGAAGTCCCCCAGGCCACCGCCCTCGGCGCATTAGTGCATCTGGAGCAAGGCGAAGCACTGAAAAAGACGCAGCTGCTGTTTAGCTAACGCAGAAGCCGAATTCCCCTCCTTATCCAAGGAGGGGAGCTGGCTTCCTATTTCTCTCCACGTTTAAATGAAAGTCGCCCTTTTCGTTCCCTGCTATGTCGACCAGTTCTACCCCCAGGTGGGCATTGCGTCGTTGCAGCTGCTGCAGAAGCTGGGCATCACGGCGCACTTCCCGGCCCAGCAGACCTGCTGCGGGCAGCCCCTGGCCAACAGCGGCTGCGAGCGGGACGCCCTGCCCATCTACCAGCACTTCGTCGACACGTTCCAGGACTACGACTACGTGGTGGCGCCCTCGGGCAGCTGCGTGTACCACGTGCGCAAGCACTTCGACAAGATGGAGCAGTCTGACGCCGTGCAGCACGTGCGCGCCGCGGCTTACGACCTGATTGACTTTATCACCCAGGTGCTGGGCGTAACCGACATTCCGGGCCGGTTTCCGCACAAAGTAGGTTTGCACCTGAGCTGCCACGGGCAGCGCGGCCTGCACCAGGCCAATGAGTCGGAGATGACGCCGGTGCGCGACGGGCAGCTGCGGCGCCTGCTGTCCTCGCTCGACGGGCTGGAGCTGACCGAGCTGGACCGCAACGACGAGTGCTGCGGGTTCGGGGGCACGTTCTGCGTGTCGGAAGCGGCCATTTCTGGCCGCATGGGCCAGGACCGCGTCGCCGACCACGTTCGCAACGGCACCGCCGTGCTGACCGGCGGCGACATGTCGTGCCTGATGCATCTGCAGGGCATCGTGCGTCGTCGCCAGCTTCCCATCCGCGTCCTGCACGCGGCGGAGATTCTGAATGGATTGAGTTGTTAGTTGTTCGTTGTCAGTTGTTAGAATCAAGTATGCCAGGGCCTATGAAATGCTCCGAGCAACGACCACCTGACAATTGCTAATAACCACCGCCTGACAACTGACAACTAGCAACAATCAACCTTACCCCATGTCCCACTCAATCCGCGCGGAGAAGTTTGTGGCCGATGTCGACCGCACGACGTGGCACGACGAAACGCTGTGGTTTGTACGGCAGAAGCGCGACAAGGCCGTGTATGGCGTGCCCGAGTTTCAGGAGCTGCGCGAGCTGGCCTCCCAAATCAAGGAGCACACCCTGAGCCGGCTCGACGACTACCTCGTGCAGTTTGAAGCGGCCGCGAAAGCCAACGGCGTGCACGTGCACTGGGCGGCCGACGCCCGGGAGCACAACGACATCGTGCTCGGTATCATCCGCCGGCACGGCGCCACGCGGGTCGTCAAGAGCAAGTCGATGCTGACCGAGGAGTGCCACCTGAACCCCGAGCTGATCCGGGCCGGCATTGAGGTCATCGACACCGACCTGGGGGAGCGGATTATTCAGCTGCGCGACGAGGCCCCAAGCCATCTGGTGCTGCCCGCCATTCACCTGAAGAAGGAAGACGTGAGCGACACGTTTCACCTGCACCTGGGCACCGAGAAAGGCAACCACGACCCCCAGCAACTCACTGAAGCCGCGCGTCAGCACCTGCGGGCCAAGTTCCTGGCCGGGCAGGTGGCCATTACCGGCGTCAACTTCGCCATTGCTGAAACCGGCGGCGTCGTTATCTGCACGAACGAGGGCAACGCCGACCTGGGCGTGAACCTGGCGCCCGTGCACATTGCCTGCATGGGCATCGAAAAGCTGTTGCCCCGCCTTACCGACCTGGGCGTGTTTACCCGCCTGTTGGCCCGCAGCGCCACCGGTCAGCCCGTCACGACCTACACCTCGCACTACACCAAGCCAGCCGAAGGGCGGGAGCTGCACATCGTGCTGGTCGACAATGGCCGCACCCAGCAGTTGGGCCGCCCCGACTTCCGCGCCTCGCTGAAGTGCATCCGCTGCGGGGCCTGCATGAACACCTGCCCGGTGTACCGCCGCAGCGGGGGGCACAGCTACGACTTCACCGTGCCCGGGCCCATCGGGGCCATTCTGTCGCCCAACATCGACATGAAGAAGCATAGCTCCCTGCCATTTGCCTCCACGCTCTGCGGCTCCTGCACCGACGTGTGCCCGGTCAAGATCGACATCCACGTGCAGCTCTACAAATGGCGGCAGGTGCTGGCGGAGGCAAACGAGATTCCGGCGTCCAAAAAGTGGAGCATGAAGTTTATGGGCCGGATGCTGACCAGTCCGAAAGCCTTTGGGGTGAGTGGGCGGCTCGGCCGCCAGGCCCTGCGCCTGTTGCCCCACGGCCTTACCCACGCCACCAGCCTAAACACCTGGGCCATTGCCCGGGAGCTGCCCGAGCCCCCGAAGCAAAGCTTCCGGGAGTGGTACCAGCAGCAGGAGGGGAAGTCATGAGTCTGGCACGGTGCCGCTCAATCCCCATAAGCGGCCGGGCCAATGCATCCTAATGTCAATACATTAACTTCTTCAGCACGTTGAGTACCGCTCGTGAACGAATCCTGGCTGCGGCCAAAGCCAACAAGCCCGCCGAAACCAAGCTGCCGGACGTCCCGGTTTTTGGCGGCGACGCGTCGGTAGAGCGTTTTGCCGCGGTGCTGGCCGGTATTGGCGGGCAGGTTAGCTGGATCAACGGCCCACGGCCCTCGGCTGCCGAATTGCAGCAGCTGTTTCCCGACGCCCGGCTGGTGGCCTCGCCGCTGTTTCCGGCTTCGGTACCGGTAGACCAGCAGACACCCATCAGCGTGCTCGAGGGCATTGACCTGGCCGTGCTGCCGGGCGAAATCGGAGTGGCGGAAAACGGGGCCGTGTGGCTGCCCGAGCCGGCTATGCTGCACCGCGCGCTGCCCACCGTCACCCAGCACCTGGCCCTGGTGCTCGACCACCGCCGGATTGTGGCGACCATGCACCAGGCCTACGCTCAGATTCCGGATGCGGGCGGCTATGGCCTGTTCGTGGCCGGCCCGTCGAAAACGGCCGACATCGAGCAGTCGTTGGTAATCGGGGCGCACGGCGCCCGCAGCCTGGTGGTGCTGCTGCACTAAGAGCCAATACCTGATTAGACAAGGACCGACAGCGGCAAGAAGGCGCAGCAAATTCAGGGGGTCACTCTCTCCGGTCTTTCGGGTGGGAGCGGTAATGCTTTATCAGCAGCAGATTGAGAGTGCTGAGCAGGAGCAGAACCAGAGTAGTAAAGAAAATCTGCTCACCGGTAATATGCTTGAAGTTCGGGTGGGCGAGCCGCTCGTAGATCAGGCCACCCAAGAGCAGCCATAGCAGAAGCAGGAAGAGGGAGAGGAGGTAGGGGATGAACATCGGCGGGCCAGGAAAGGCGTGTGGCAAGCAGGCTGGTGAAGGTAGCGTAGAGCACCCGCAAAAAAAGAAGCTGCTCCCATCGGAAGCAGCTTCTTTAAACTCAATTCTCATTCAAATCCTTTTGAGCAGAATGTGGCGGCTCCTTGCGCTAGCTGGGCTCTAACGTGACACGTGCCGGAGGTTTGTCGAAGACAGGTTTCCCACTCCAGTAATCTTCGCTCCGGCACGCGCCAGTTAGAGTCAATTCCCACTCACTAAGCCAAATATGGCAACTCACTAAGACCAAACTCTCCCGCACCCTCCTGCTACGCCGGAATAATATTGGGCTGGAAGAAAATTGCCACTGGCGCTACTGTTTGAGTACCTTTTCGGCCGTCTGGCGACCGTCGGCGGTGCGCACCCGCACCAGGTACAGGCCCGGCCGCAGCTGGCCCCCGGCGGGGTAGGCGTCGCGCTGCCGCTCGCCCTGCTCCACCAGCTGCCCGGCCAGGTTAAAGATCTGGTAGGAGAAATCACCGGCGGCCCGGATGGTGATGGTGCTGCTCGTCGGGTTGGGGTATACGGCAATGGCGGGTGCCGAAGCCCGGTTTCGGGTGCCCAGGGTGATGTTGTTCAGGCTGTCGGCCAGCACGATGTTGGGCCGGGGCGGGGTGCTCATGCCGGTGCCCAGGAAAAAGCTCGGGTGGGGCGGCTGGTTGTAGGCGGAGTTCTGCCAGGCAATGGCCAGCCGGTACTGCGCGTCGTGCATCAGGGTGTAGATTCGCTCCGTGGTCGGGATGGTCGTGGTAAACAGCATCAGCTGGGTGTTGGTCGTGTTGCGCCAGATTACCTCTTCGCGCCAGTCGCCCAGCAGGTCGGCCGACAAGGCGGGCGTGGCTTTGGTGGTGTTGTTGGAGGCCGCTCCAAGAGCCGCGCCATCGAGCAGGGAGGTGGTGCGACTGGTCGTATGATTCCACTTCGTGATGGAGGTGCCGTCAAGCAGCTCCCGCGACAAATCCCCGTCCCACCAAGCCGCGAAGTTGACGCTGGGCCGGCTGGTGCTCAGGCGGGTGCCGGTGCAGGAGTACACGCCGGCGTTGTTTGGCGTAGTAGAGGTCGAAATCGTGCCCCAGCACTCCACGCCGGGCGAAGTTGGGTCGATGTCGGCCGCCAGGGCCCGGCCGATATCGCCGGTGGTTTGCACGCCCCAGATGCGCTGCCCGGTGCGGGCGTCGCGGAACTGCAGGCCGAACCCGCCGTACTTGTTGGGCTCTTCCTGGGCCTGCCACACTTCCTGCCCGGGCCGGCTGGGGTCCAGGTCGCTCATGTGCAGGGCGTCGCCGTGCCCGCTGCCGTTCACGTAGAGCCCGGCCCCGCTGTGGTCGATGGCGCTGGCCCCGTTGCAGATTTCGTCGAATCCGTCCCCGTCCACGTCGCCCACGGTCATCTGGTGGTTGCCCTGCCCGGCGTAGGCGCTGTTGCCGGTCGTGCTGCTGTCGAAAGTCCAGCGCGGCGTCAGCTGCCCGTTGCGCCAGTCCCAGGCCACGCGCACCAGGCGGGTGTAGTAGCCCCGGCCCATAATCAGGCTGGGCCGCACCCCGTCCACGTACGCCACGGCAGCCACGAAGCGGTCCACCCGGTTGCCGTAGGAGTCGCCCCAGGAGCTAACGGTACCCCGGGCCGGCAGGTAGTTGGTGGAGGCCATGGCGGCGCCGGTTTTGCCGTTGAAGACGGTCAGGAACTCAGGGCCGCTGAGCACGTAGCCGGTGCTGTTGCGGTAGTCGGCCGTGGCGCTGCCAATCAGCACGCCCCGGCCGTCGATAGTGCCGTCGGCGGTTTTGCAGGCCACTTCCGCCTTGCCATCAGAGTCGAGGTCGTACACCATAAACTGGGTGTAGTGGGCCCCGGCGCGGATGTTGCGGCCCAGATCGATGCGCCACATACGGGTGCCGTTGAGACGGTAGGCATCCAGGTACACGTTGCCGGTGTAGCCCGACTGGGAGTTGTCCTTGGCGTTGGTGGGGTCCCACTTCAGCACGATTTCGTACTGCCCGTCCCCGTCGAGGTCGCCCACGCTGGCGTCGTTGGCTTCGTAGGTGTAGGCCACGCCGTCGGGCGTGGTGCCGCCGGCGGGGGCCTGAATCGGGATGCTGAGGGAAGGCTGGGCCCATACGGCGGCTGCTTCCGAGGCGGCCTGCTCGACTCCGTTCAGCACCGGTCGTACCGTGTAGGCTTCGTTGACGGCAGTGTTGTCGGTGAGGTTGGTGGCCCCGGTTACCGGCGTAGCGTTGATCCGGGTCGTGCCGCGGTACACGTTGAAGGCTAGGGCAGCCGGGTCAGTGCCGAACAGGCGCCAGCCCACGTACACGTTGGGGCCGGTACGCACGGCTACCACGCCCCGGTTAAGCTTTTCCAGGCGCCGCTGGGCCAGGGTTGCCGTTATGGGCATCAGCAGCAGCAAAAGCAGCCAGCCGGTCGCCAGGCGCTGCCGCCAGGAGGAGGGTTTGAAAAGCGAACTGCTGGTGGTCGGCGGGTAAAGCGTCTGGGTCATAGCGGTCAGAGAAGATGGGGATGAACGGAAAGCAATTCAATAACCACCGTTAATCCCCCCAAACTCTCCTGTGCTTTACTGGTATTCGGAAACGATTCCGACGGGCAGCCGGATTAGCCGCATTATCCGCTGAAAAAGACGGCCGTCATTCCAGATGAAATACCCGCTCCAGAGGCTGGGTCCACGGCGAATGATCGGCATTCGTATCCATCAGGTCGGCCATATAGGTCCACCAGCGCCGCATGACGGCCGTGGCGGGCAGCCCGGCGGTAGTGTGGCCGGGCAGGCGCTTCTGCACGGCAAACAGCCGGCCGCTGTCGGGGTCGAGGAAGATGGAGTAGTCGCGGATGCCGGCCTCGCGCAGGGCCGCGGCCAGCTCCGGCCAGAGCGCGTCGTGGCGCCGCCGGTACTCCGCGGCCGCGCTGGGCCGGAGCTGCATCAGAAAGGCTACTTCTTCCATCGGGTTTGCTGAACGGGTTACTGAACCTTGTCGGGCCGGCTGCTGGTGGGCGTCAGCGTCACTGGTCCCAGCAGCCCCGATTCCTGAGGCGTCCACTTCCCGGCCGTGAACAGGCCGTCGGCGCCACGGTTTTCCTTGAGCTTGCTCGACATGTTGATGTTGTAGGCGTTTTTGTAGCTGACGCCACTGCGCTCCATGTCAATAATGCGGTTGGCCATGCCGTTGCTCACGGTTACGGTCAGCTCGTTGGTGCTTTTCAACAGGCCTTTCGGCACCGCCACCTGGTACACCGGTCCGAGGAGCGTGCCCAATTCCTGGCCGTTGAGCTGCACCCGGGCGCTCTGGGAAACCCGGCCCAGGTCGAGCAGCCAGTTTTCGGACGCGCCGCTGGGCATTGGAAAAGAAATTGAATACGCGGCAGTGCCCGAGAACTTCTGCCCGGCGTCCCCGGCCAGGACGGTCCACGACGTCAGCGTCGGCGTCTGGACCGAGGCCGGCAGGGTAGGGCCGCCCGCCACGAAGCGCAGGTTCCAGGTGCCCTGCACCGGCTGGGGCGCACCGGTGGGCTTAAGGTAGGCATAGGCCGGACCGGTGGCGCCCTGCTGGTCGGCTTCCAGCAGGCAGGACTCGCCCGGAGCCAGCTGCACGTATACTTCCGGGGTGCCGTCCTTGCCCGCCCGCGTGGCCGCCAGCCCCAGCTTTTCGGTCATGGGGTTGTAGAGCGCCACGGTTTTGGCCGGCGTTTGCAGGGGCAGCCAGCCGTCTACCGCTTTTTCGCTCCAGTTCGTGACGAAGTAGGTGTGGCCCCGGGCGGTGCGCCGACGAATAAACTCCAGGCCGGTGTCGACCATCGTTTCGCGGCGCACGCCTTCTTCCTGCAGCAGCGCATCCACGTCTTTGCCTACCAGAAAGAAGCCCTTGCCAACGGAAGCCCGCTCGACACCGGCCCGTTTGGTTGACGCGGGCTTAACGGAAGCCAGCACTTGGCGAAACGCGCTACGGCGGGAGTCGAGGGTGCCCAGACCGGGTACATCGGAGGGCAGGCCATTTTCGAAGACGACCGTGGCGCCGCTTTGGGCCAGCTTTACGAGGTGCTGTAGCGTAGCCAGCGGCATCAGCCGTGCGTCGGGCACTACGATAGTGCGGTAGCTCGTGCCCCCACTGGTTTGCAGCCCGCTCACCCGGCCTTTCACGTTGAGCAACTGCTTGTCGGAAATGTAGTCGAAGCCGTAGCCCCGGCGCAGCAGCGTTTCGCTGGTGGCCGCCACCGGCAAACCTTTAAAGCCGTGCTGAATGCCGTCGAAGTGCTGCAGCATCACCTTGCCGGGGCGCACGTAGGAGTCGTAGATGGGCAGGTACACCAGCACGTCGTTCGAGGGCTGCCCGGCCTGCAGGAAGCTCTGGCAGTGGGCTACGTAGCGGTTCAGCTGCCCGAAGTCGGTCCAGAACGGGTTGTTGGGGTTGAAGTGGACGGCGGCGTAGAACAGCCAGCCCGGCCAGGGCGCGGCCAGGGGCGAGTAGTTGGTGCCGTGGTAGAAGGTGTGGTTCACGCCGCCGAGCAGCATCCGGTCCATGGCTTTCTTTACGTCGCCGAGCGAGGACAGGAAATGGTCGTTTTCCCAGGTTGCCGACTCGGCCGAGGTCAGGGGCTTGCCGGTGACGTGGGCCGCCGAGGAGGCAAACTTGATGCGGACCAGGTCTTCGCCTTCGGTTTCCGGTATGTCGGTGGCAGCGTACAGGTCCAGGATGTTGGCCGGGGAGCCGTGGGCCTGGTTGCGGATCAGGGCGCCGTGGGTTTTGGCCCAGGAGGCCCAGGTCTGCGTGTAGTTGGCCAGCAGCAGCTCCGACACGGTTTCGCGGTAGTCGCTCAGCACCCGCTTGTTTTCGTCGTCCGAAGCCTTGCCGAACAGGGCCGGCAGGTGCTGGCGCAAATCGTAGCCCCGGCGCTTCTGAAACTCGGCCAGCATCTCGGGCGTCCAGTTGCCCTCGCCCTGGGCGTCGTCCACCTCGTAGGAATCGTTGAAGAAGGCCCGTACCGGCTTTACGTTCCGGCCCTTAAAGGCCTCATCGAAGCGGCGCAGGTAGTTTTCGGTGGCTTTTTTGGAGAAATGGTCGATGACGTCGCCTTCCCCGCCGGGGCCGGCCCGCTCCACCTGCTTGCCGTGCCAGCCCTGAAAAACGGCGTAGAGCGTCCAGGAGCCAGCCGGGGCCGTCCAGGCGAGCTTGCCATCAGCCCCTACTTTACTGGTCAGATCCAGCGCCTGGCCTTTATCGGAATAGGCCATCAGCGCCTGCAGGGGCAGGGGCTTCTCAAACCGCACTTGGTCGAAGGCGTGGAGCTGCAGGTTGGGATTCTGGGCGATGGGGTCTTTTAGCTGCCTGATGTCGATGGGCTGGCCCACGGTGCGCACCATCGGCTTCTGCACCATGCCCACCGGCTGACTTAGCTGCTCTCCGGCTTTCAGGGTGTAGGACTGGTACGCCACATACTTGCAGGCGTCGGCGGGCGACACCCAGGGGCCGCCGAACGGCCAGCCCGAAGCCTGGGCCACGTCGACGCCCAGCCCCAGCCGGCCGGCTTCGGTGAGCGTGTGCCCGAGCATGTCCATCCACTTCGGCGAGAGGAAGTCGATAAACTGCTGCTCGGCACCCTTCTGGCCGTAGATGGCCGTGATTTCCACCCCACCCAGACCGGCCTGCTGGTACTGCGTCAGCAGCCGGGTCAGGTCCTGCGGATTTACCGCGCTGCCCTGCCACCACCACCGCGTCCAGGGCTTGTTCTGCTGCGTAACCTCCGGCCACTTCGGCGCCTGGGCCCGGGCCGGTAGTTCCGTCGTGAGCGAGGCAGCCAGCAGCAGGGAAAGAGCAAGGGTAGTCTTCATAGGAAAGGCTTGAATACGAAGTGGAAAACCCAGTTCCCCGCCTTAATTTCAGGGAGGGGTGGCCGCAGGCCGGGGTGGTTCATCGTTGCTGATGTTGAATGCTGCTGATGCCAGACGTTCTGACGACTCAACCACCCCACCCTTCGGGCTCCCCTCCTTATCCAAGGAGGAAAGTTTTCGTTCTAGTTTTTGGCGGTGGATTTTACGGGGGCGTCGAGCAGCTTGTACAGCTCGGTGCCGGCCAGCAGGAAGCAGCCCAGGCCGTAATCCTCGAAATCAGGCTTGCTGGTATAGCTGACCGGCTGCCCGTCCTTAGGCTCCTTGCCCGTGCCCTGCACGTAGCCTAGGAAGCCGTTGGGGTGCACGCACTCAGCGGCCATGGCGTTCCAGGCTTTGGCAATCAGCGGCTGGTACTGCTTGGCGTCGAGCAGGCCATGGTTGATGCCCCAGGCCATGCCGTAGGTGAACAGCGCCGTGCCGGTCATTTCCTTGCCGCCGAAGTGAGTGGGGTCGTGCAGGCTCACGTTCCAGTAGCCGTCGGGGCGCTGCAGCGGGGGCAGGGCCTTCATCATGGCCAGGTACATCTGCTCGTATTCTTCGCGGTGAGGGGCACCCTGGGGCATAATCTCGAGCACCCGGACCAGGGCGGCCACCACCCAGCCGTTGCCCCGGCTCCAGTAGCAGTCCTCGCCGTTGGGCTCCTTGTAGGGCGCCACAAAGTCCTTGTCGCGCCACCAGAGCTGATCCTGGGGGTTGTAGAGGCCTACCGTGCCGTGCCTGGTTTTGGAGTAGTTGTACAGGCGGTACATCTTCTCGTAGTAGGCTGTATCCTTGGTCATGGCGCCGAGCTTGGCGTAGATGGGCATGGCCATCTGCAGGGCGTCAATCCACCACCAGTCGTCGACCTGGGGGCTTTTCACCATCAGGTCGATGCTGGCCTTGATGTCGCGCAGCCGCTCGGGCTGCGGGTCAATTTCGTAGAGGGCCAGGTAGGTCTGCCCAGCGCACTGGTTGTCGGCATTGCGGGTTTCCACGCCCCGGTGCAAGCCCCACTGGTGCTTCTGGGCCCAGTCCACGGCGTAGTCGTAGTAAGGTTTCTGCTTGTCGACGCCGTACAGCGCCATTAGCCCTTCGTAGTACACGGCCCGGGTCCAGATGTGGCTGGGGCGGGTTTTGTTGGTGACGATTTCCTTGCCGGTGTCGGGCCACTTCTGCATGAAGTAGCGGTTGGCCAGGGTCATCTTTTTAAGCACGGCCTTCTTTTTAGGCAGCTTCTGCGCGGCGGCGGGCAGGGCCGTAGCCAGGGCTAGGAGCAAACTCAGCCACAAAACGGGCCAGCGGGTGCTTTTCGGGACGAGCGGTAGTTCAGGCATCGGGAAAACGAAAGGGTGGGAGAGGGGCCACGGCCGGAGAGGCCAACCCGGAAAGAACACCCGCAAGAAAGAGCTGCCCGGCGCGCCAACTGTCCTGTACTCTTCGGTTTTTCCGCGCGAGGGGCCGGCCGGGTCTGGGGGCCGGCAAGTTACCTTCTCCGAAAGGGGCCCCGAAAGCACAGGCAGGCAACGCAGTCATTCGCCGGCAGCAAGAATTGCAGGGGCTAGAAGCTGCTGCGGAGTAAAGCAGCTAGTAAGTATCCAGCAAAAAGCCCCGCCGGTTTTCCAGCGGGGCTTTTCAGGGTGAGGCAGATGGTTCGTTAGGGGCGCAGCAGCTTAAAGGTGGCCTGGTGGCTGCCCTGCTGCACCGTGAGTGTGTACAGGCCCGGCCGTAGTGCCTGGGTGGCTGCGGCGGGCAAGGTGCCGCTGCCGTTCTGCAGCTGCAATGCCTGGCTGAGTATAGTCCGGCCCAGGGCGTCGCGCAGGGTTAGCTGCGCAGGCTGGTCGGCGGCACGGGGCAGTGCCAGCTGCAGGTCCTCACCCTGGCCGAGCGGATTGGGCCAGGCCTTCCAGCCGGCCGCCAGCGCGGAAGTGGCCTGGGTTGCCAGCAGCAGGTCGTTTTCGGTGGAGTAGGCGGCCGAGAAAGGAGAAGCGTACTGGCGGTTCGGATAGTACAGCTCCAGCAGCGGCTGGGCCGAGCCCGTGCGCCAGAAGTGGTCGAGGTAGAAGCTGGTAAAGCTGCCCTGGGTCAGATTAAGCGCTGCCAGCAGCGAAGCCGGGGCCGGGCTGCCGTTCAGATACAGGCTGTCCTGCCGGATAGTGCGGCTGCGTACCATCAAAACCGGAAGCGGGTCGGAGCCGGCGGCGCGGCCAGCAAAGGGAATGCGGAGCGTACCCCAGCCAGCCACGGAGTCGACGTAGATATAGCGCTGCACGATGCGGAACGGGGCGCGGTTCAGTCCCGCTGCGGCCACCGTTATCGTGCCGGTTACGCCGAAGCGGTACGTCTGCAGGGAACGGCTGCCGGCCGTCAGCGGCAGCGGAAAGTCTGCAATGCCGCCCGCGCCGCCGTAGGGCACCGTCTGCCGGTTAATCACAATGGAGTCGTTGGCGCCGCCGGTGCGCGTGGCAATGGAATAGGGCTGGCGGATTATGCCGCGACCCAGCGCCATGCGGCCGGTAGGCGCCAGGGTAAAATAGGTCGTGAAAACGTAGGCCATGTTGCCAATGGTGCTGGTATTGGCCCGCGTCCATTGCGCCCCGGCGAAGGACGGGCTGGGTGGTACCGAAAGGTTGAGCTGGTTGTAGGCCGAGCCGCTGGGCATCAGGGCGCGGTAGTCCCAGCTTTGATTGGACCCCATAGCGGGAGCCCCGAGGCCCGCGGGCAGCGAGGCATTCTGGTACCGTTCCACGGTCGAAGCCGACGCCGGGAACGTTGCCTGCGTGAGCGTGATGGGCGACTGGGCCAGGGCCGGCACAGCCAAAGCAAGTAGGGAGAGGAGGGTAATGGTTTTCTTCATAGAAAAGGGAGTAGAAGGTGAAGTAGCTATGTCATGACGCAGGATCAGGAAACCATGCCTCTTTCGAACGTTCAAAAATATATTGTTAAGTATCAATTGGCAAATTGCCGGCCGGCCCCTGCCCCTGGGCCCGAAACAGAAGGCGGGCCAAGGTGATTTCGCGCCAGGTTTAGGATGGGCAGCAAGTCATGACCCTCATCAGTATGACGCTGGCAGGCCGGGCGAGCTAGTGATGCCGAAAGCCGGCGGAGCCACGCTGGCGGGGACCATCGGAAAAATAATTTTTATTCCACTGTAACCTCGGCCAAAAGCCACAGTTTCCACGTCCGAATCAGCTCTTCCACCACCTCTGCCTTCCTGCTTGAACTCGCTCACCGACAATTCGCTCATGCTGCAGGTAAAGGCCGGTCAGGTCGAGAAGATGGGGCTGCTGTTTGAACGGTACCACCGCCCGCTGCTGGCGTTCTTCTACCACGCCAACGGCAACGCCACCGCCAGTGAGGACCTGGTGCAGACGGTGTTCTACCGGATGCTCAAGTACCGCCACACGTTTACCGGCGAAGGCGAGTTCCGGACCTGGATGTACCACCTCGCGCGCAACGTGCTAGCCGATGCCGCGAAAAAGGACAAACCGGCGGCCCATCACCAGGACGTGGCCGACTGGGCCGAGAAGCTGGCCGGCGGCGCCCCGGCCGATGCCGGTCTGCTCAAAACCCAGGAAGTGGCGCAGCTGCACCGGGCCCTGGGCCAGCTCAGCCCCGACCAGCGCGAGGTGCTGGTGCTGAGCCGGTTTCAGGAGCTGAAGTACGAGCAGATTGCCGAGCTGCTCAACACCACGGTCGGGGCCGTGAAGGTGCGCGCGCACCGAGCCCTGGGCCAATTGAAGGACATCTACTTGAAAATGGAAAATGGAAGCAAAGTTCATTAAGTGCGAGGACGTGCGGGTGGGGCTAATGGACTGGTTAGCAAACGAACTACCCGCCGACGAAGCCCGGGCCCTGGAAGCCCACCTGGCCGGCTGCCCCGATTGCCGCCGGGAGCAAGCCGCCGTGTGGCAGTTGTGGCAGGCTATGGGCAACCTGCCCGTGCCCGAACCCAGTGAGCAGATGCGCCCGCAGTTCTACTCCATGCTGGCCGGGTTCCAGGCCGCCGAGCAGCGTCGGCAGCGCTGGTCAGCCGAGGTACTGCTCGCAAAGCTGCGCAGCTGGTGGCAGCCGGCCTACGCCTACAGCCTGGTGCTGCTGGTGGTAGGCCTAGCGGCCGGCTACGGCCTGAAAGGACGGCAGGAGTTGCCCGCCATGGCCGCTCAGCCAACTGGGCCCGCTGCTTCGGACAACGAGCTGCCCGGCCGCCAGGCCCAGCTGCTTACCCTACTGGCCGACCCCTCGGCCGTGCAGCGCCTGCGGGCCGTGAGCTACGCCGAGGAAATCGCGCCGACCAACGACCGGGTGGTGGCCGCCCTGCTCAGCACGCTTAATCAGGACCCCAACGTGAACGTGCGCCTGGCGACCCTGGAAGTGCTGGCCGGCCTCGGCCACGACCCCACCGTGCGGCAGGGCCTGGTCCGGTCCCTGGCCCGGCAGGACTCGCCCCTGGTGCAGTCGGCCCTGGCCGATGTGATGGTGCAGATCCAGGAGCACCGCTCGGTGCGGCCCCTGCGCCGGATGCTCGAGCAGGAAAACCTGAACGAGCAGGTAAAAATCAAAATCGAGGAAAGCATTCAGACCCTGTCGAACGACCGGGCTACCGACAACTCTAATCCGCAGATCTATCATGAAACGCCTTCTTCTCCTCAGTCTCGTCTGGACACTTCTGTGGCTACCTAGCTGCTCGCTTCAGGCCCAGGACCGGGAATCCACCGAGAAATTCAACCGGGAGTTTACCCTTCCTGCCGACGCCGGCCGCAGCACCCTGGCCGTTTACAACATCTTCGGCTCCGTGACGGTGCAGGGCTACAGCGGCAGCAAGGTCGTGATGGAAGCTACCCGCACCGTGCGGGCCGACGACAGCCCAACCCTGGAGCTGGGCAAGAAAGAAGCTCAGCTGGGCTTCGAGCAGCGCGGCGACAGTATCATCATCTACCTGCAGGGCCCGCACGATTCCCGCCCCCGCCGCAACCACAGCTATAACAACCGCGACATCGACTACAAGTATGAGTACGACTTCGTGCTGAAAGTCCCCCAGAACATGAACGTGACGGTCTCGACCGTGAACGGGGGCAAGGTGGAGGTGACGGACGTGGCCGGGTTGCTCAAGGCCCGCAACGTAAACGGGGCCGTCAGCATCCGAAACGCCCGGGAGGCGACGGTGGCCCACACCGTGAACGGCAACGTGGACGTAACCTACGCCGCCGCGCCCACCCAGAATGCCTCCTACCACACCATCAACGGCAACATCACCGTGAGCTACCCGGCCAGCGTATCGGCCGACCTGTACTTCAAGACCATGCACGGGGAGATGTTCACAGACTTTCCCAAGACCGAAGTACTGCCCGCCCGCGTGACCCAGAACAAGGAAAATACCGGGCAGGGCACCAAGTATAAACTCAACAAGGAGACGGCCGTGCGGCTGGGGCAGGGCGGCCGAAACTTCCGCTTCGAAACCATCAACGGCGACGTCACCATCAAACAGCAAACCCGATGAACCAGAACCTATTTCGTTTCCTGCTCGCCCTGCTGCTGCTGACCGGCGCCCAGCCCCTGGCGGCCCAACAGACCAGCAAAGAGCAGATCGTTGTGGTGCTTCGCTACCCCGGCAAGCCCGGCAAGCTGCACCTCAAGCTGGTGCGCGGCTCGATCCGGGTGCAGGGCTACAGCGGCAAAGAGGTGGTGATTGAAGCCTCGGCCCAGAGCAGCAGCCGCGACCGGGACCGGGAGCCGGCCGAAGCCGCCAATGGCATGCGCCGCATCTCCCGGGTGGAAGGCCTGGACGTGACTGCCGAGGAAAAAGACAATCAGGTCTACATCCGCACCCAGTCGCACGTGAATCCGGTGGACTTCACCATTAAGGTGCCCCGGCAGTTTTCGCTGCAGCTGGGCACGGTCAACAACGGCGAAATTACCGTGGAGAACGTGGCCGGGGAGCTGGAAATCTCGAACGTGAACGGCAGCATCCGCCTTAAGGATGTGGCGGGCTCAGCGGTGCTCAGCACCGTGAATGGGTCACTGGTGGCCGATTTCAACGACGTGACCCCCGGGGCGCCGATGGCCTTCTCCACCGTGAACGGCAAAGTGGACGTGACCTTGCCCGCCAAGGCCAAAGCGGCGCTGAAGCTGAAGTCGGACCGGGGCGAAATCTACAGCGACTTCGATCTGGCCGTGGACAGCAGCCCCCCGAAAGTGACGCGCACGGCCAAGGACGGCACCTACCGCGTGAGCACCGACAACTGGACCTACGGCAAGATGAACGGGGGCGGGGCCGAGCTCATGATCAAGACCATGAACGGCAACATCTACATCCGCAAGGCAAAGTAAGCAGCTGACCGTGTGCCCCCGGTCTGCAAGCCGGGGCCGCCGGCTGCTGCTGAGCCCAACGAAAGCACGCGGCTGCCCAGGCGGTGGCTGTGGTGAGTGAAACACCGCCCCGGCGGCCGCGCTGCTTTGGTTGGGCTTAATCAGACAGCGTTACGGCCCCTTTCAATAGGCGGCCATGCTTGATCTTTCGTCCGCGAAGCCGAACCGAAGGTCGCCGTAGGCAAGCATCTCTACCGCTTCGTTGTGACTATCAATCCAACGACTGCACGCGAGAGTAGCTTCGCTGTCCTTCGGGTCCTCGGCTACACTCGGAATGACGTTCAAAAAGGCAGGAAAAGCAGCTATTGGCCTCTGTTCTCCCAGCCTAACAGGATCTAACCCAACCCCTCTTTCCGGAATTGCCTGAGCCGCATTTTTTGCGGCTGCAGCCACTGCTTTGTCCGGGAATCTCGGATTTCTCGCTTCCTCTTTTCCCGGCTACATATTTCTCAAATCTGATTTATGACCAGCACCTCTATTCTGCGAATTGCTTTTGTTTTGCTGGGGCTGCTGGCAGTCCAGACCGGCGCCCGGGCGCAGACCCCGGCCGCGGCCCCATTACCGGAGGCGGCTGGCCGGCAGCTCCGGGCCCTGCGCATCACCGAGCCGGTGAAGATGGACGGGGTGCTCGACGAGCCCATGTGGCAGCAGGCCGCCATTGCCACCGACTTTATCCAGCAGCGCCCCAGGCCCGGCATCCACGAGAAGCACCCTACCGAAGTGCGGATTCTCTACGACGATGCCGCCCTCTACGTGGGGGCCGTGATGCACGACATCTCCCCGGACTCCATCCTGCACGAGCTGACGGGCCGCGACAACCTCGGCAATACCGACTTCTTCGCCATCTTCCTCGACACCTACCACGACAAAATCAACGGCTACGGCTTCGTGGTGACGGCCGGGGGCGTGCAGGCCGATTCCCGCTACTCGCCCGCTACCGGCGAGGACTTCAGCTGGAACGCGGTGTGGGACTCCCGCACCACCATCCGGGGCACCGACTGGATTGCCGAGATGCGCATTCCGTACTCCGCCATCCGCTTCGGCACGGCCGACGTGCAGCAGTGGGGTCTGCAGTTTATGCGGCAGCGCAAGCGCGAAAACCAGGCGTTTTTCTGGAATGAGGTCAAGCCCGAGCGCAACGGCTTCGTCAACCAATGGGGCGAGCTGACCGGGGTGCAGAACGTGAAGCCGCCTTTGCGCCTTTCGCTTACGCCCTACGTGTCGGGCTACGTCAACCACAACCCGCTCAGCGCCGAGGGCACCCGCCGCACCACGACGAGCTTTAACGGCGGGGCCGACGTGAAGTGGGGCATCAACGAAAGCTTTACCCTCGATGCCACCCTCGTTCCCGACTTCGGACAAGTGCAGAGCGACAACCAGGTGCTGAACCTCTCGCCCTTTGAGGTGCAGTTCAACGAAAACCGGCAGTTCTTTACCGAAGGCACCGAGCTGTTCAACAAGGGCAACCTGTTCTACTCCCGCCGTGTGGGCGCCACGCCCATCGGCTTTTATAATGTCTCGGCCGGTACCAACGAGAAGGTTATCCGCAACCCCTCCGAAACCCGCCTGCTGAACGCCACCAAGATATCGGGCCGCACGAGCAAGGGCCTGGGCATCGGCCTGTTCAATGCCGTGTCGAACGACGTGTACGCCACTATCCGCAACACCGACAGCGGGCAGGAGCGGGAGGTGCTGACCCAGCCCCTGGCCAACTACAACATTGCGGTGCTGGACCAGTCGCTGAAAAACAACTCGTACGTGTCGCTCATCAACACCAACGTGACCCGGGCCGGCCGCACCTACGACGCCAACGTGACGGGCGGGCTGTTTCGCTTCAACGACCAGAAAAACACCTACGCCTTCGACGGCAGCCTGGTGTACTCCCGCCGCCGCGGCACCGTGTTTGGCGACACGACGCAGGTGAGCGACCAGGATGGGTTTAAGTACGCGGTGGGATTCGGCAAAATCAGCGGCACCTGGACCTGGGGCCTGAACCACGGCATCGAGTCGGACACCTACAACCCCAACGACCTCGGCATTCTGTTCGGCAACAACAACATCACCCAGTCGTTCGACCTCGGCTACCATAAGTACAAGGCGTTCTGGAAGGTCAACAACCTGCACGTCTTCAGCCAGATCAGCAACAGCCTGCTCTACCAGCCCACCCGCTACCAGCGCCTCGACTACTTTCTGGGAGCCAACACCGTATTCACCAGAAGCTTCCTGCAGGTGGGGTTCAACTTTAACCGGAACGCGGCCAGCCACGACTTCTTCGAGCCCCGCACGCCCACGCTGGGCGAGTACTACGTGCGGGTGCCCGGCTACACCGGCCTGATGGTTTTCTTTAACTCCGACACGCGCAAGCAGTTTGCCCTGGGCATGAATGCCGGCAACCGCACCTACGAGCAGGACGCCCGCCTGGCCCGCCCCCGGCGCACCCGCTACTCGTTCGGCTTCTATCCCCGCTACCGCGTCAACGACCACCTCACCTTCCGCTACAGCCTCGACTACAGCCTCGACCAGAACCAGATCGGCTACGTGAACGGGGGGATGGACCGCAAGGAGGTGCTCGACCAGCCCTACGTAGGGCAGATTATCCTGGGCCGCCGCCACGTAGGCACGTTCTCCAACGTGGCTTCGGTGGCCTACACGTTCACCAACCGCATGTCGTTCACGTTCCGGGCCCGGCACTACACCAGCAACGTGCATTACCTCGACTATGCCCGCCTGCAGCCCGACGGCCGGGAGGAAATGGTAGGCTACCAGCGCAACCGCGACAACACCTACAACGCCTTTAACATCGACGCGGTGTACTCGTGGTGGTTTGCGCCCGGTTCCCAGGTAAGCATCGTGTGGAAGAATGCGGGCACCAACCTGCTGCAGGCCAACGAGGCCACCCCGCTGTATTTCGACAACCTGAGCAACACCATCAACACGCCCCACAACAACTCCGTGTCGGTGAAGCTGCTTTACTACCTCGACTACCTGACGCTGCGGGGAAAAAGGATTTAGGGCTTAGGGACTTAGGTCTTAGTTTGCTCAATAGTCGAAAGAAAAGGCCCTCAACTTCGGTTGCGGACCCTTTTTGTAACCTGACATCAGGAGGGCAGTAGCACCCTAAGCCCCTAAGACTTGGCTTCCAGGCGCACTTCGCGGTGCCCGCGCTGGTACTGGGCGAGGGCCTTGCGGCCAAACAACCAGAACGCCACCGGCGTTACGATGATGTCGAGGAAGGTGGACGACAGCAGGCCGCCCAGAATAACGGTGGCCACCGGATAGAGAATTTCCTTGCCCGGCGCGTCCTTGGCCAGCGTGAGGGGCACCAAAGCCAGGGCCGCCACCAGGGCCGTCATCAGCACCGGCACCAGCCGCTCCAAAGAGCCCCGGACTATCATTTCCCGGCTGAACTCCTCGCCCTCGTGCTCTACTAGGTGGAGGTAGTGCGAAATCATCATAATGCCGTTGCGGGAGGCAATGCCGGTAAGCGTGATGAAGCCCACCAAGGAGGCAATGCTGAACGTGCCACCCGTGAGCAGCACGGCCAGCACCGAGCCGATCAACGCCAGCGGGATGTTGAGCATGATCTGCCCCACCAGCAGGGTCGAGCGGAAATGGGAGAACAGCACCAGGAAGATGCCGGCCAGGGAAAACAAACTAAGCCAGAAAATCTTCTGGGCCGCCGACTGCTGGCTTTCAAACTGCCCGCCGTAGGTGAGGTAGTAGCCGGACGGCAGCTCCACCTGGCTGCGCACCCGCGCCTGCACTTCCCGCACGGTGGAGCCCAGGTCGCGCCCGGCCACGTTCAGGGAGATGGTGATGCGGCGCTGGGCATTTTCGTGGTTGATGGTGTTGGGGCCCGGCTCGTAGCTCACGTCGGCCACCTGGCTGATCGGAATCAACGCCCCGGCGGGCGTCCCGATGCGGGTCTGGGCAATGGTGGCCACGTCGCTGCGCTGGTTTTCGGGCAGCTTTACCACCAGGTCGAACCGCTGCTGCCCGTTGAGCATCTGCGACACGACCTCGCCCTGAAACAGCGTCTGCAGCGTTTCCACCACGGTGCCCCGGTCGAGGCCGTAGGCGCGCAGGGCCTCGTCGCGGGGGCGCACCAGCAGCTGGGGAATCTGCACCTGCTTTTCCACCTGCAAATCCACCACGCCGGGCACGGTAGCAGCGGCGGTGCGAATCTCGCCCGCGTAGCGGCGCAGCTCCTGCAGGTCGTTGCCGAACACCTTGATGGCGACCTGGGCCCGCACGCCCGACAGCAGGTGGTCGAGGCGGTGGGAAATAGGCTGGCCGATGTTCACGTTCACGCCCGTCACGAGGCTCAGGCGCTGGCGCAGGTCGGCCAGGATTTCGTCCCGGCTCCGCATCGTCCGGCCTTCCTTTTTCAGCTCTTCCTCGGTCTTGAAGGCCACCTCGATTTCCGAGTTGTTGACCGACTCGGCGTGCTCATCCAGCTCGGCCCGGCCGGTGCGGCGGGCGGTGTAGGCCACTTCCGGCAGCTTCAGCATCTGCTCTTCGCCCAGCGTGCCCAGCTTGTTCGACTCGGTGAGGGAGGTGCCCGCCGGGGCCGAGAAGTTCACCGTGAGCGAGCCTTCGTTGAAGGGCGGCAGAAACTCGGTTCCGAAGAAGGGCACCGCCGCCACCGCCAGCGCGAACAGCAGCCCGGCCGTACCCAGCACGGCTTTCGGATGGTTCAGCCCCCAGCCGAGCAGGCGGGTGTCCTTGCGCTTAAGCCAGCGCACCAGCCCGCCTTCCTGCTCGGCCTGCCGGATCTGCTTGGAGCGGGGCAGCAGGTAGTAGCACAGCACCGGCGTGATGGTGAGTGACACGAACAGCGACGCCACGATGCTGGTGATGTAAGCAATGCCCAGGGGCGCGAAAATCCGACCTTCCATGCCTTCCAGCGCAAACAAGGGCAGGAACACCAGCACCACGATGATGGTGGCGTACACGATGGAGTTGCGCACCTCCGACGAGGCCGCGTAAATCACCTGCAAAGCCGGCTTGGGCACGGGTAGCTGCTGGTTTTCGCGCAGGCGGCGGAACACGTTTTCCACGTCCACGATGGCATCGTCGACCAGTTCGCCGATGGCAATGGCCAGGCCGCCCAGGGTCATGGTGTTGATGCTGATGCCGGCAAAGCGGAACACCAGCGCCGTCACGAGCAGGGACAACGGAATGGCGACCAGGGAAATAAACGTGGTGCGCACGTTCAGCAGAAAGGCAAACAGCACGATGACAACCAGAATGGCCCCGTCGCGCAGGGCTTCCTCTACGTTGGTAATCGACGACTCAATGAAGTCGGCCTGCTTGAACAGGCGGGTGTTGATGCGCACGTCCTTGGGCAGGGAAGGCTGCAGCTCGGTGAGGGCGTTTTCCACGGCTTCGGTGAGGCCCACGGTAGGGGCGCCGGGCTGCTTCTCGATGCTCAGAATCACGGCCGGCTGCCCGTTCACGCTGCCGTCGCCCCGCTTGAAGCGGGCCCCGAAGGCTACCGTCGCCACCTGGGCTACGGTAATCGGCGACCCGTCGCGGTAGCCCACGATGATGCGTTCGATGTCCTGCACCGAGCGAAGCCGGCCGAGGTTGCGGATCAGCACCTCCGAGCCGTTGCGGTCGAAGAAGTTGCCGGTGGTGTTGAGGTTGGAGCGGCGCAGGGCCTCCTCTACCTGGGTGATGGTGACGCCCACCGCGTTGAGGCGGGGCATGTCGAGCAACACCTGGTACTGCCGGCTTTCCCCGCCGATGGGAATCACCTGGGCCACGCCGGGCAAGCTCAGCAGCCGCTGCCGCACGGTGTAGTCAGCCAGGGTGCGCAGGTCGGCCAGGGAGGTTTTTGGTTTTTGGTTTTCGGCTGCTGGTCCGCCGGCTCCTGACTCCTGACTTCCAACTCCCAGCTTCTGGCTTCCGGCTCCTGACTTCTCAACTGACAGGCCCACGAGCATAATCTGGCCCATCACCGACGAAATCGGGCCTAGCACGGGCGTCACGCCGGGGGGCAGCTG
This sequence comes from Hymenobacter translucens, assembly GCF_020685205.1. Classification (GTDB taxonomy): domain Bacteria; phylum Bacteroidota; class Bacteroidia; order Cytophagales; family Hymenobacteraceae; genus Hymenobacter; species Hymenobacter translucens. The sequence continues at coordinate 312,146 of NZ_JAJERB010000005.1, read as the reverse complement.
CTCCCCCACGGTCTGCAGCTTTTCGGCCACGATCTGCCGGGCCGTGAAAATGTCGGTGCCGTACTCGAACTCCACGAACACCATGCCCAAGCCGATGGCCGAGTTAGACCGTACCGCCGAAACGCCGGTAGCGCCATTGAGCGAGGTTTCCACCGGCAGCGTCACCAGGGCCTCTACTTCCTCGGGGGCCATGCCGGCGGATTCCAGAAATACAGTTACCCGGGGGCGGTCCAGGTCGGGCAGTACGTCCACCGGCAGCTGCCGGGCTGTGAAGGAGCCCGCCAGGAGCAGCGCCGCTGCAAAAGCCAGCATCAGCAGGCGGTTCTGCAGCGCAAAGCGGATGATGGAATCGAGCATGGGTTTGGGAAGATTTAAAGCCAGATCCCCTCCTTATTGCGAGGAGGGGTAGCCGCAGGCCGGGGTGGTTAATCGTTGCTGATGTTGGATTGGCAACTTCAATCGTCTGTCATTCTGACGAAGGAAGGACCTTAGCACCGCCGCACGAGTCGTTGCTTCGCTGGTTGTCCAGATGCAAGTCGTTCAAACCTGATAAGGTCCTTCGCAAGCTCAGGATGACTTTCTGGTTTGTTGTTCTGGCTTAACAACGCCCGTCAACCACCCCGCCCTTCGGGCACCCCTCCTCATCTGAGGAGGGGAACTGGCTTCTGCATTACTGATTGAGGTAGATCGACTTGAGCTGGTAGGTGCCGGTTACCACAACCCGGTCGTTTTCATTGACCTGCCCGCCAAGCAGCACGGTTTGCTCGCCATTTGCCGGACCAGGCTGCACGTAGCGGATCTTAAACTCCTCGGGCGTGGTGTGCACAAACACGACGGGCTTGCCGTTCAGGTCAGTCAGGGCGGCAGTGGGCACTACCAGCTGCTTTTCGGTGCCGCGCTGGCCCAGCACCTGCACGTTCACGGCCTGGCCGGCGCGGAACGGGGAGTCGGCGGCATCCAGCTCCAGCACGAGCTGCCGGGCCTGGTTGACCGGGTTTACCGCGTTGCTGAACACGACTAGTCTGGCCGGGCTGCTGCCGGCCTGCCCTTGCAGGCCCTCCACCCGGAACTGGGCTCCGGGCGTCACTTTCGCCAGGTCCTGGGCAAACACCTGGGCTTCCACCCGCAGCTTGCCCGGGTTGAGTACCCGTAGCAGCTCGTCGCCCTGATTTACCTGCTGGCCCACGGCCAGGTTGAACACGTCCACGGTGCCGCTGATGGGGGAGGTGATGGTAACCCGGCGCTGACTGGCCTGGCCGTTGAGAATGGCAGCGTTCTGCCGGGCCTGACGGAGCCGCAGCTCGGCCGCTACCACGTCCTTGCGGGCGGCAATGTCGGCAATGGTCTGGAGGCGGGCGTAGTCCTGTTGCGCGGCCCGCAGTTCGGCCTGGGCGTTGGCCCGCTCGGTGCGCAGACCGATTTCCTGAGTGGCGTCGAGGGTCTGCTCTACCACGGCCAGCGTCTGCCCGGCCCGCACCGGCTGGCCGACCCGGGCGCTTAAGCTTACGACGCGCCCGGTCTGGGGCACCACCACCCGGCCTTCGCCGCCTGCTCCGGCCGTGACAGTGCCGTAGAGCGTGAGGCGACTGTAGGTGTCAGAGTAGGCGGCCAGGGCTGTGCGCACCTGAAACAGGTACTGGCTTTCCTTGGGCAACACCACCGCGTCGGTCTGAGCCGTACCGGCGCCGGGCTTGGCTTCGTGGCCGTGGTCTTCGCCGCCGTGGGCCAGCAGGTTGGCGGGCGGGGGCAGCAGCACAGTCAGTGTCAGTCCGACGGCAGCCGCGGCCAGCCAAAGGTTAAGCCGGGTTTTCATAGCGGGGGGAGGTTGAGGTAGAGGATGCGCTGCCGGCCCGGCGGCGCAGAAAAAAGGCAGTCAGGCCCACGCCCAAGGCAAAGGCGCCGGCCAAAGCCAGCAGGGTTTTCCACGACGAGAACAGCCCAGCCGGCTCTTCCGCCGCGGCTGCAGTTACCGGCAGCTTTTTGCCTATTTCGATGCCCTGGAGCAGCAGCAGGTCAGCCCGGTTGCCGGCCACCACGTTCACGGCGAAGCTGTATTTCTTGTTGGCCGGAAATTTTCCCTCCACGAGGTACACACCCGGCTCCTGGGCCTCGGCGGTCCATTTCAGCTGGGCGTCTTCCGGCGTAGTCAGCGTCAGCTTCGCGCCCTGAATCGGAACGTTGGTCACGTAATCCGACACGAACAGGCGCAGGTGGGCATCCTGGCCGGCTTCCAGGGGCTCGTAGCGCAGCAGCAGCTCAAACTTTTCCGACAGTGCTGCCACCGAAAACGTGGTAGGGACGGGGCCGCCCGAGGCCTTGGCTTCGTCGCCGTGGTCTTCGCCCCCGTGCGCCCGGGCCGCCGGAGCCGCCAGCCCGAGCAGGCAGAACAGCAGCAATACTTTCTTCATCATTGTCCGCGCAGGTAGTTAAGCTCCACGATGGCCTGGCGGTAGTCGCGGATGGTGGTCAGGTAGGACGACTGAATGGTAAACGCCTGGTTCAGGCTTTGAATCAGCACTAGGTAGCTGATTTCCCCGGCCCGGAACAGGCGCTGGGACTGGCTAATGATGGCTGTGGCCTGGGGCAGGCCGGTCTGCTCATAATACGCCAGGGAAGAAGCCGACTTGCGCGTGTCGGCCAGGGCCTGCTGGTACCGGGAGCCCAGCTCCAGGCGCTGGTCCTGGAGTTGGGCTTCGGCCGCCCGGGTCCGGGCCGTGGCTGCCTGCAGCTGGGCCCGGAACGTCCAGGCCCACACGGGCACCGACACACCAAACTGCAGGCGGTAGCGCAGCGGTGAATTCGCAAACGCCTGGTTCTGGTAGCCCAGGGTCAGGGCCGGGGTGCGCCGGGCCCGCACCAGCCCAATGCCGGCCCGGCTAAGCACCACGCTCTGCTCGTAGTAGGCCAGCGTAGGGCTGGCCGCCACGGCCGTGCTGTCCCGGGCCGGCAGGCCGGCGAGCAGCTCGGTTCCGGTGCGGGTCAGCTCCGGGCCGGTCTGGCGCAGGTCGGGCTCAGCAGTGAGGCCGCCGGTCGCCTGCCCGGTAAGCAGAGACAGGCGCCGACGGGCGGCGTCGAGGTCTACCAAAGCCTGATCCCGCTGGTTGCGGACCTGCCGGGCTTCGGCCTCCGTGCTCACCCGCTGCAGGGCAGTGACTTCCCCGGCCGCAAACAGCCGGTCGGTGGCCTGCTGCAGGTTGCGGAACAGGCTGTCCTGGTAGGAAAGCTGGCGTACCTGGGCCTGGGCAAACTGCAACGCCAGAAAGGCCAGGCGCACGTCGCGGCGCACCGAAGCACGGTTCACGTCAAGGCCCCGCTCCGCCAGGGTGATGCCGGCCTGGGCCGACTGGGCCTGGCGCCGGTACACGTTGGGCAGGTCGATGGTTTGCACCACGCCCGGTGCCCACCGCTCCCCCGTGGGGGCTGAGAGCAGGAAGTCGGGGTTGGGGGGTGCAAAGGCACCGCGCTTCAATGCCCGCTGCTCGTCCACTTCCGCCGCCGACTGCCGCAGGCGCGGGTGCCGGCGCAGGGCCTGCTGCTCGGCGCTGTCGAGGCGCACCACAGCCTGCTGCGCCCGGACCGGACTGCGCAGCGCCAGCAGAAGCCCCAGCAGGAGCAGCGCCCGGGTCGTGGTTTGAATAGGTAGCATAGGCAGTGGGCGTTTTATCCGGCGCTCCGGTTGTTGACCGGCGCCTGCTGGTCCGACAGCACTGCCATCGGACCAATGGTTCGGGCGGGTGACTAGGCTTTTTTAACCAGGTCCATTTCGCAGACCGGGCACTTGCCGGGCTTGCTGCTCTGGCTGCCTTCGCAACGCATCGGGCACTCGTACGCGGCGGCGCTGGTGCTGGCCTTGCTGCCGTTCTTGGTTTGCCAGTCCTTCAGCTGCTGAATCTCTTTTTGCTGCGCGTCAATCATCTGCCGGGCCATTTCCTTCAGCTTGGTGTCGCGGCCGTGGGTTAGCTCGGCCTGGGCCATGGCTACGGCGCTCTGGTGGTGCGGAATCATCATGGCCGCGAAGTCCTGGTCCACGTTGCCGCTGCCCGTGCCCATGTCCTTCATCATCAGGTCCATCGAGGCTTTCATCTTCGACGTGAACGGGTCGTTCTGGTTCTGGGGCTGGTAGTTGGTGGGGGCGCCGTCGAGGCGGGTAGCAACGGCTTCGAGGGCCTTGATTTCGCGCTGCTGGTCGGCGCTGATTTTCTCGGCCATGGCCCGCAGGGTGGCGTCCTTGCCTTCCTTCAGCTCCAAAGCTGCCATTTCCACGGCGCCCTGGTGGTGGGCCATCATCATGTGGGCAAAGTCGTGGTCGGCGTTGCCCTCGGGCTTGAACGCGTCCATCTGCTGCATCATCGTATTCATGACGGCCAGCATGCCCGAGCCGGCGGCATTGTGGTTCATGCCGGCGTGGCCGGCTCCGGCGGCATCGTGGTCGTGAGCCGCGGAGTCAGCGCTGGCGGCCGTTGTAGTGGTCGTGGTGGTTTCGGTGGTCTTGTTGCCGTCGCAGGCGCTGAGCAGGAGGCCAGCCGAGGCCAGGACCGGGAAAAGAAATGCAGAAGCTTTCATAAGAAATCAATGAATGGAGTGAGATGAAAAGGAAGCTAGCCTTTCACGTTAATGGTGAAGTCGCCGGTGCGAATCTGTCCGCCGTGGTTGAACTGCAGAAACACCCGATACCGGCCGGGCTTCTCGAAGCTGGTGTTGAACCCGATAACCGGCCCCTTGTCGGTCTGTTCGTTGGGGTGTACGTGCAGGTACTCCTCGGTGTCTTCGCTGATAACTACCACGTGGCCCAGCGCGCCGAGGTAGTTTTCCAGGTTGGTAACCGGCTGGCCGCCTTTGCTCAGGCTGATTGTCATCTTCAGCAGTTGGCCTACCGTCAGCGCTTTGTCGAAGGAGAGTGTGGCCTGGTAGCCACTGCCGCTCCACTGCATATCATCGGCCCCGAATTTAACGGGCGTGTAGGCCGGGCCCTGCACCGTTACCGGCTGGCGGCCGAGCTGATGGCCCGAACCGGTGGGCGTGTAGTCCTGAAACAGCACGTAGTCGCCGCCCTTGGGGAAGGTGTAGCGCACGGCGTAGTTGCCCTCGGCGGTGTATTCCGGGTGCTCGTGGTAGAACTGCGAAAGGTCCCTGGAGACGATGATCAGGTGAATCTTCTTTTCATGGACCACGTCGAGCGGCACCGGGGCCTGTTCGTTGCCGGTTTCCCGGGGCGTGAAGGTGAGCTGGGCCGGCTGCCCGGCCGTAAGCCGGGCCGGAGTGGTGGCCAGCTGCATCTGGTAGGTTTTGCCGTTGGCCACCACGTCGGTGTGCTCGAGCTTCATTCCGCACTTGGGGCAGTTGTCGCCCTCTTTCGTGCTGGTGACCTCGGGGTGCATTGGGCAGGAGTAGATGTGTCCGCCGGCATGGGCGGCTCCTTCCGCCGGCGCAGTAGCGGCCGTTTCGGTGGCGGGAGTATCGGAAGAGCAGCCGGAAGCGGCCAGCAGGCTGGTCAGTGCCAGCAGAAAAGCTGAAATTCGAATCATGGGAAAGGAAGTTAGAGGAGAGGCAACCGGCCCACGGACCAGAGGCCGGGGTCTTGGTAGCGACTGGTGGTCGGGCAGCCCGGCCGCGTGAACTGGTCCGGCGCCTAGCCGCGGACAAAGCGAAGAAGAAAGAGGGAAATCGGGGCAGAGCGGCGCCAACAAAAAGGCCCGCCCGGGCATAGCACTGCTATACCGGCGCGAGCCAGGGCGCAAACGGCCAATCAGACCGTCAGGGACTGCAGAAAGATGCGGATGTCCGGAATCTTGGGCGGCAGGTGCTGGGGCGGCACCAGGCGCACGGCCACGGTCGGGTCCCACTTGACGGGCGCGGCCGGGAAATGAAAATCGGGGGTAGCCGGCAGCACGGCCGGGGCCGGACTCAGCAGCTGCTTGGTGGCCTCGGAGCTCAGCGAAGCCAGGAGCGTGGCCGACTTCTGCCGGCAGCAGCCGTCAGCGCCGGCGTGCTTCTGGTGCTGGGCTTTCCGGCTGGCCTGGTCCCTGCGCTCCGCCGCCTTCCGGCAGCAGGCGTGACCGGGCTTCATCGGCGCCGGAGCCGCAACGGCCCTCGTCTTGGTGGCCGGAGCTTTCGGGGCGCTCAGGCTGGCGCAGTAGCACTGGCCCACGAACACGTTGACGAAGACCACCAGAAAGGAGGTCGCCAGCAAGCGTCGGAAAAGGAACAGGCTACGGAACATGAGCAGCAGAAAGTACCCGCAAAACTAGAGGTCTTTCCCGATACGGAAAGGCCAGCCTGATTACTGCATTTGCTGACAAAGGGTTCCCCTGGGTCGATGCCCGCGGCCAATCATCCATTGCGGGACGCCTGCGGCCTTATCCTGCGGACCCTGACCACTACGGGCGGCCAAATTATGCAACCCGGGAGCAGGATTATGTAAGTGCCGGCCTTCCTCTGGTCTCTGCGTATGCCGCAGAAAAGCAGCTGGCTCCTGGAAAGAGCCGGCGTAAGGTGAAAATTATGCAACTCTGAGCAAGGATTTCGTACCGCCGCTGCCTGATACGGGCCGTTCCTTTGTAGCGTACTACCAAAGCCGGTTTTTCGGCCGGCCGCACCTGCTACGCTGATCAACTATGGAACCGTCTGTTAAAACCGAAACGCTTGATATCGAAGGCATGACCTGCGCATCCTGCGCCGCCTTCGTGCAAAAGTCCCTGACCCGTACCCCTGGCGTGCAGCGGGCCGTGGTCAACTACGCCACCGAGAAAGCCACCATCGACTACCTGCCCGAGCTGGCGACGCCGGCTGCTCTCAAGGATGCCGTGGTGCAGGCCGGCTACGGCGTGGTGGAGCGTGCCCCCGATACCTCTGCCGCTGAGCGCAGCGCCGAAATCGACCGGCAAAAAGCCGTGGCTTATCAGCAGCTGAAGCGCCGCTTCTGGGTGGCGGCCGGGCTGGCTTTCCTCATCATGCCCCTGAGTATGCTGATGCTCTGGCCCGCCCTGATGCAGCGCGTGAACATGCAGGCGCTTAACTACGGCCTGCTCGTGCTGACCGTGCCGGTGCTCCTGTACAGCGGACGGGAGTTTTTCAGCTCGGCCTGGAACAGCTTCCGCCACGGCACTGCCACCATGGATACGCTTATTGCCCTGGGCACCGGCGCGGCCTTTCTCTACAGCCTCGCGGCCACCGTAGCGCCCGGTTTCTTCACCAGCCGGGGCCTGATGCCGGAAGTCTACTACGATACCACTGCCACCATCATTGCCCTGATTCTGCTCGGGAAAGTGCTGGAGCAGCGCGCCAAGACGCGTACGTCGGCCGCCATCCGGGCCCTGATGGGTTTGCAGGCCAAAACGGCCCGGGTGGTGCGCCCCGACGGCCAGGAAGTCGACGTGCCCATTGAGCTGGTGCAGCCCGGCGACGTGGTCGTGGTCCGCCCCGGCGAGAAAGTTGCCACCGACGGCATCATCCAGGAAGGCCACTCGGCCGTGGACGAGGCCATGCTCACGGGCGAAAGTCTGCCGGTGGAGAAAAAGACCGGCGACCCCGTGTTTGGCGCCACCCTGAATAAAACCGGCTCGTTCCGGTTCACGGTCACCAAAGTAGGCGCCGATACCCTGCTGGCCCAGATTGTGAAGCTGGTGGAAGATGCCCAGGGCAGCCGGGCTCCCATTCAGCGGCTGGCCGACAAGGTCAGCGCCGTGTTCGTGCCCATCGTGGTCGGCATCGCGCTGCTCACGTTCATTCTATGGTTTGCGCTGGCCCCGGCCGAAACGCGCCTGCCGCTGGCGCTGGTCAACTTCGTGGCGGTGCTCATCATTGCCTGTCCCTGCGCGCTGGGGCTCGCCACGCCGACCGCCATTATGGTGAGTACCGGCAAAGGCGCCGAGCACGGGGTCCTGATCCGCAACGCCGAAGCCCTCGAAAAAGCCGGTCAGGTAACCACTGTGCTGCTCGACAAAACCGGCACCATCACCCGGGGCGAGCCAACCGTCACCGACTTGATCGTGCTGCCCGGCTACGACGCCAGCCGGCTGCTGCAACTCGTAGCGGCGGTGGAGCGGCAGTCGGAGCACCCGCTGGCGGAAGCGGTGGTGCGCTACGCCCAGGAACGGGACGTGAGCCCGGTTACCGCTACCAGCTTCCGGGCCCTCGAAGGTCGGGGCGCGGCGGCTAGGGTAGAAGGAGAATCAGTGCTGATCGGCAACCGGCGCCTGCTCTCCGAGGAAGGCATCCGCTTTTCCCCGGACCTCTCTGCCCGCGCTGACGAGTTACTCAGTCAGGCGAGAACCGTGCTTTACGTAGCCGTGGGCGGCAAGGCCGTGGGCCTATTGGGGGTAGCCGACACGGTGCGCGACACGTCCGTGGCCGCCATCCGGCAGCTGCAGGCCATGGGTATCGAAGTAGTCATGATGACCGGTGATAACGCACAGACGGCCGCACAGGTGGCTGGTCAGGTGGGCATCACCCGCTACTTCGCCGAGGTTTTGCCCTCCGATAAAGCCCAAAAGGTGCAGGAACTCCAGGCCGGGGGACGGGTCGTGGCTATGGTCGGCGACGGTATCAACGATGCGCCCGCCCTGGCCCGCGCCGACGTTGGTTTGGCCATGGGCGCCGGCACCGACGTGGCCATGGAAGCCGCCGGCATCACCCTCATGCGCTCCGACCTGCGCGGCGTTGTCACGGCCATTGAATTGTCGCGCCAGACGCTGCGCACCATCCGCCAGAACCTGTTTTTTGCCTTTATCTACAACACGCTCGGTATTCCGGTGGCGGCCGGCCTGCTCTATCCGTTCTTCGGCGTGCTGCTTTCGCCCATGCTGGCGGCGGCAGCCATGGCCCTGAGCTCGGTCTCGGTGCTGACCAACTCCCTGCGCCTGCGCGGCTTTGCTCCCCGCTAGGAGGCCCGTAGACGTAACCTGCTCCTGAAACCAGAAAAGCCCGGCCTACCATCTGGTAGGCCGGGCTTTTACGAGTAGTACCGGTTCCGGAGCAGGGCCGAGCCGTGGTCGGGCTACTTGGCCGGCTGGGAGGCCGGAGCCTTCACGTACTTTTCCAGCCAGGCGTTTGTCTCCCACAGCACATGGAGCATGTTTTCGCGGGCGGCGTAGCCGTGGGCTTCGGCGGGCAGCACCACGTAGCGGGCCGTGGCGCCCTGGCCTTTCAGCGCGGCAAAGTACCGCTCGCTCTGGATGGGGTAGGTGCCGGTGTTGTTGTCGGCTTCGCCGTGAATGAGCAGAATCGGGGTCTTGATCTTGTCGGCATAGTTGAACGGCGACATGGCGTTATACACGTCCCGGGCCTGCCAGTAGTTGCGCTCCTCGCCCTGAAAGCCGTAGGGCGTGAGGGTGCGGTTGTAGGCGCCGCTGCGGGCAATGCCGGCCTTGAACAGGTTGGAGTGCGTCAGCAGGTTGGCGGTCATAAAGGCGCCGTAGCTGTGGCCCATCACGCCCACGCGCTCGGGGTCGACCACGCCCAGGCGGGCGCCCTCGTCGATGGCCGCTTTGGCGCTGCTCACTAGCTGCTCGATGTAGGTGTCGTTCGGGTCCTTGCTACCTTCGCCCACAATCGGCACGCTGACATTCTCCAGGACCGCGTAGCCCTGGGTAACCCAGAACACCGGGGAGCCGCCGCCCAGACGCGTGAAGGTATAGGGCGAGCCGCTCACCTGCCCGGCCGTGCTTTTGTCCTTGAACTCCAGCGGGTAAGCCGACATGAGCGTGGGCAGCGGGCCGTCGGTTTTCTTGTAGTTTGGGGGCAGGTAGAGGTTGGCCGTCAGCTCCACGCCGTCGGCGCGCTTGTACTTGAGCACCTGCTTGGGGAAGCTGCCGCCGAAGGCGGCGTAGGGGTTCGGGAACTTGGTTACGGCCGTCAGCTTGTCCTTTTTGGCGGCGTCGCGCAGGTAATAGTTCGGGGACTGGGTGAGCGACTCGCGGCGGGTCAGCAGCTGGCGCTTCTTGCCGCTGGCGTCGAGAATGGCTATGGGCACTTCGTAAACCTGCCCTTCCGAACGCCACCAGCGGATGGTTTTCTTTGTGCGCAGGTCGAGCTCATCCACAAACGGCCGGTCGCCCTCGGGCGAGGCGCCGTTGCCCAGCAGGTAGATGCTCTGATTATTGGCCCCGCCGGTCAGCAGCACCAGTTTGCCTTGGGCGTTGCGGTGCTCGTAGGGTGTGCCGGGGTCCTTGTACTTGTCTTCCGACGAGCCATCGAACAGCACGGCAAGAGGAGCGCCGGCCTTGCCGGGATTCAGCTGCCAGGTGGTCTGGTGCCGGTCGGCCCAGCGGTAGCCATCAACGAGGGCCAGCTGGTTGTTGCCCCAGCTCAGGCCACCAAAGCGGAGCGGAAGAGCCGCCAGCTCCTGGGCCGCCCCGCTAAAGGGCGCTTCTAGGGTGAACAGCTTGTCGCGGATGTCGGCTTTCGTTTTAGGGTTGCCGCCGTCCTGGGCTTCCACGTAGTAGATGGTGGCCGGCACGTCGGACCGCCAGGCGTGGTTGCGCGGGCCGGTGGGTGCGGCGTCGGCCCCGATGGGCACGGCATCCGCCAACGGCAGGTCGGCCACGGTTTTTACAACGGAGCCGCTCGTCAGGTCCAGCACGTCGATACGCTGCGGAAACCGGGTGATGGGCAGCGTGTAGGAATACGGGCGGTGGCGGGTGCGTACCAGCACGTACCGGCCATCGGGTGAAGGCGAGGCCGTTTGAATAACGCCGGGCTGACCCAGGGGCTGGGCCACCCCATCGGCCACGTTTACCTTCACCAGCTGGGAGGTAGCGTAGTGGTCGAACAGCCGCTCGTCGGTCGGACTTTTCAGCAGATCCTGATAGGTGGGAGCCGCCGTCTTTTTGCCGCCGCCGCTTTCCTGCACAGCCGGGCCGGTAGGAGCGGCATCGGCCGAGGGGGCAGCGCCCCGGCCGGCCGGCACAACCCGGGCCAGGATGGTCTTGTTGTCCGACACCCACTCAAAGGCGTTGCCGAACGCGTCGTTGAGCGGCGTGACCAGCAGGCGGCGGGCGGTAGCCCCGGCCACGTCGGCCACCCACAGCTCCACGCGGCCGTCGGTACCGGTGCCGGGCGTGGTGAGGGCAAACGCCATGGTTTTATTGTCGGGCGACCAGCTCACGCTGCTGATGCGCGCCTGGGCGGGCAACCCTTTTACCTCGGTCTCAGCGCCGTTCGGCAGGGTTTTCAGCTTGATGCCCACCGCATAGCTCACGCGGCTCTGCCCGTTGGTGCGGGGGTTGAAGCGCAGCCCGGCCAGCCGCAGCTCGGGCGCGGCCAGCTCGGCCACGGTGGGGAAATCCTGGACCTGCAGCAGGGCCATCACGCGGCCGTCGGACGACAAGCTAACCCGGGGCGTGGGCGGGGCCAGCAGCAGGTCCTGAAGAGCCTTGGGCGGCGTCTGGTATTTGAAATCCTGGGCCCGGGACGCGGCTACCGTGGCAAGCAGCAGCGTAGCGGAAAGAAGGAGTTTTTTCATGGGTGAGAAGGAAAAGTGAAGCGGAAAGGACGGCATACTACCGCGCTTGAAAGGTAACACCGGCAGCGGCAGGAAGCAGTACAACTTTTTGAGCCCTTGCGTGGCCCCTCAACCCGATCAGGGTGCCAGCTGCCGGCTGGTTGAACCCAGCCATCGGAACTACCGTCGGCCCCAAAGGCTGAACGGGACACGCGCAAAAAAGCCTGACTCACCGAGCCAGGCTTTTTCGTGTTTAAACCGGTGACGGCTTAGTGGGTGATGACTACCCGTCCGGTCTGGGTTTTATGGTCGGCGTACAGCTTGAACAGGTAGGTACCGGCCGGCAGCTTGGCGCCTTCCAGGGTCTGCTCGTGGAAGCCGGCCGTCTGCGCCGCCTCAGTTACCGACTGCACCTTGCGGCCCATCATGTCATAGAGCTCTATCTGCACGCGGCCGGGCTGGTCGAGGTAGTACGTCAGCGTGGCGCGCTCGGCAAACGGGTTGGGCGTTACGGCGGCCACGGTTTCGGCCGAGCGGCTGGCACTCATGCCGGCGGTCTGGCTGGTCGAAGTCGAGCGGGCGGCATCCACCGGAGCGGTATTCCACTGGTCGTGGGTGCGGGTGACAATCACGGCGAAGTCGGCGCGCTTCACGGCCTGATTGGGCTTGAAGGTGGCGTGCAGCGTCGGAGTCAAATCCAGGGGCCCCTGCGTCAGGCTGTAGTAGGCGTTGATGATGTTCATATCAAGAGCCACCTGCACGTAGCCGGCCAGACCGGCCGGGATCTGGGCAGCATCCTCAATGGGCAGGCGCTGTCCGTTTACTTCCACGGTCACCTGGCCCGAGCTCTGCTGGGCTTTGTTCTGCAAGCCCAGGCTCTGCACCAGCGAATACGCCAGGCTGGCGCGGGTCACGGCCTGGCTGGGCCCGAACGAGCCGGGTGCTACGGGCAGCATGACGCCATTCTGAACGTGGTAACGGTCACGCAGGGCCGCGCCCCGGGCCGTCACCGACGAGCCCAGCAGCTGCTCAGCGGCGCTCAGGTCGCTGAACTGCGTGGAGCCATCCACCGGCAGGAACTGACGGATGGCCTGGCCCATCAGCAGATAGTCGGCCAGTTGCAGGCGGGTCAGGTTCTGGTCGGGCTTGAAGCCGTTGGCCAGACCATCCATGAGGCGCTTGCCGATGGCCATTTCGATGGATGCCTTGGCCGGGTGCGTGGCTACGTCGTTCAGGCCGGTGGAGCCCAGCGCCTGGTTCAGGGAGATAGTGCCGTTTACGGTCTCGGGCAGAGCTGCTCCCTGCAGGCCGTCGAGGCGCACCGTCCAGGTGCCGGCCTCGGGACCGGCTACTGCTACGGCCCGGCCGGGGCTCAGGGCAAACAGCACCGAGATGCCCGAAGCGTAGCGCTTACCGGTAGGCGAGAGTAGCACCAGGTTCACGGGGTTGCCGGTTTCACCCAGCAGGCCCGAAACCTTGCAGCTTACTTCCAGCGACGACGTGCCGGGAGCTACCGTAAAGGTGCGGCTGTTGGTGGCCGTCGTAACGGGGTTGAAGCTGATGGTGAAGGGCGTGTTGCTGACGCTCGTGTTCACGTTGCTGAAGAAGGTACGGGTAGCGTTCACTGTGGGGCCGTAGCCGGCTAGGCGGTAGGCGCGGTCGACGGCCGCGTAGGCATTGGCCATGCCCCGGCCGGCTTCCCACGACTCGCGGTTGGGCAGGTTGGTGGCAGTCTGCTCCAGAATCGACTTCACCTCGGCTGGCGTCAGGTTGGGGTTGGCATCCAGCATCAGGGCCACGATGCCGGCCACGTGGGGAGCGGCCATCGAGGTTCCCGTCAGGGTAGTGTAGTAGGGCAGGTGAGCGGGTTCGATGGTTTCGGCGTCCTGCTGGGTGCTCAGCACGCCCACCGGCGAAAGGGTGCGGGTCGATACGATGTCGGTGCCGGGAGCCGCTACCGTCGGCTCGTCGCGCCAGGGAAAGGTCTGGCCATCGATGGTTACGGTGCCGTTCACGCCTTTGCGGCCGCGGGAAGAGGAGGGAGCTAGCACGCCGGCCTTGTCGGAGTTGGCGACGCAGATAATCCAGGGCGCCTTTTTGTAGTTGCCGGTGATGGTGCCGGAGCCGGCGCCCGAGTTGCCGGCCGAGAAGACGACTACCATGTTGCGGTCCACGCAGCGCTTGGTGGCAATGGTAATCGGGTCAGCCGGGTTTACGTCGGTGGAAATGTCGCTGGTCGTACCGAACGAGTTGGTGATAACGCGGATGTTGTACTGGAACTGGTGTACCAGGGCATAGTCGAACGCGCCGACTACGTCCAGAATAAACAGGCCCGCGCCGGTGCCGTAACCGATAAGGTCGGCGCCGGGAGCAACGCCGGCATGCTTACCGTTCGAAGCAGCGCCCGTAGCGCCTACAATGCCGGCTACGTGGGTGCCGTGGCCCCCGGTCTGGTCGGTGTTAGGGACGTTCTCGACGTACGTGATGGGCAGCATCGGGTCCTGGGCGTTCAGGTTGGTGGTGCCCAAGACGTTCTGCTTCAGGTTCTGGCCCAGCTTCATGTCGGGGTGGGTTCCATCCACGCCGCTGTCGTTGATGAGCACCCCGATGCCTTTGCCCGATACCGGCAGGCCGCCATTGCGCTGGGTGAACAGGGGCTCCAGTCGCACGCGCTGGGCGCCGGTGAGCGCCGTGGCGCCGTCGTTATCCCGCTGCAGGGAGCGGTTCAGGTACACGGAAACCACGCTCGGGTCGGCAGCCAGCTGGTCGATCTGGGCCGCAGTGGCCAGTACACCGGCTATGGGCAGGGCGTTCATCGTGCGGCCATGTACGATTCCCAGGCGCTGAAGCAAGCCCAGATTCGCCGCTGAGGGCGCGCCGTTTCCTTGGAATGTTACCACTACCTGGTGTACGGCGGCAGGTCCGGTCAGGGCCGACTGCAGGTGAGAATCGACAAAAGCCTGTGAGAAGGCGGCCACGGTGCTGCCCATCCAGAGCAACAGGCCCAGTAAAGTTTTTTTCATAAAAAGCGGGAGGGGTTTATGAAGAATTCATGCGGACATACGGCCGCCCGTGAAAGTCGGTTTTAGGTGGTTTATAGCTTTTATGAAGCTTTAATGCAGTTTGTTTAACTTTTTGGGTTAAAAACTGAAAACTTATTGGTCCCGACCGGTGCTTATTTTGTTTGATTGTTAAAGAGGATTTTTACTATTCTTTGGCAAGTAGATCAGGCTGGCTACCCTGTTGCCTTCCGGTCCGAAGCTGGTCCCTGGTAAATAGTCTACTACGCATCGGAACAAACAGGTCAGATGAGAATAGTTACATTGGCTAAGAGTAATAATCTTAAGTTCAGTGAATTGCTTTGTTTCTGCGCGACGCTGCCCGCAAAAACCAGCCGGGAAGAAAGCGGGCACAGTGCTTCGTCGGCGCATCCGAACCGAGGAGCAGGTCAGCTTGAAACGAGGTAATTCCAGGGTCAGAAACCTGCCAAAAGCAAAGGCCCTGGCAAGCCAGAGCCTTTGGGCAGAAATTTTTTCGCAGTAGCTGAAAAAAAAATCAGCTTCAGGGAGTTAGGAGCTGCAGGACAAGGTGGCGCTGCCCGGCTTTTCCCGCGCCCATTCCGGACGCTTGGCTGCCAGCTCATTGTGTTCGGGTTGCTCGTCGAAGGGTGCTTTCAATACCTGCATCAGCCGGTTCAGCAGCGTCAGGTCCCCGGTTTCGGCGGCTTCGATGGCCTGCTGGGCGAGGTAGTTGCGCAGCACGTACTTGGGGTTGGCGGCCAGCATCCCGGTTTGGATAGCATCGGGGTCAGTGGTTTCCTGGCGCAGACGAGCGGTGTAGCGGCGCAGCCAGGGCAGCAGGTGCTGCTGCCCGATGGGCCCCAGCTCCACATACGACGTTTCGCGCACCAGCTCAGCCAGCAGTGCTTCTTCCTGCTCAGGCTGGGTTATCAGCGTGGGAGCCAGGTGCGACAGGCGCCGGAAAAACAGCGTCATGTCGACCACGCCATCGGCCAACGCTTCGGGCAGCACTTCCAGCAAGGCCAGGTCCTCGGCGCTGGTAAAGCTGGTCAACCCCAGCTTACGACCGTACAGCTCCCGCCGGGTTTCATTCAGGGTCGTATTGTAGCGGTCCAGGCCGGCATTCAGCTCCTCCACGTTATCGACCAGGGGCGAGAGGGCGCGGCCCAGCTGCACCAGGTTCCAGAGCGCTACCCGGGGCTGCTGCCCAAACGCGTAGCGGTGGTGCGAAAAATCGGTTGTGTTGGGCGTCCAGCCCGGCTCGTACGGCTCCAGCCAGCCGTAAGGGCCGTAGTCGATGGTCAGCCCCAAAATCGACATGTTGTCGGTGTTCATCACCCCGTGCACGAAGCCCACCGTCATCCAGTGCGCAATCATCACGGCGGTGCGGCGGCAGATTTCCTCGAACCAGCGCACGTATACCGCTGCCGACGGCTCGCCCAGCTCGGGGTAGTAGCGCCGGATTACGTAGTCGGCCAGGGTGCGCAGGTTGTCCAGCTCCCCGGCCGCGGTCATCATCTGAAAGTTGCCGAAGCGCACGAACGTCGGCGCTACCCGGGCCACGATGGCGCCGGGCTCGGGCTGGGGGTTGCCGCTGTAGAACATGTCCCGCACCACCAGGTCGCCGGTCGTTACCAGGCTCAGGGCACGCGTGGTGGGTACGCCCAGCCAGTGCATAGCCTCGCTGCACAGAAACTCGCGCACCGAGGAGCGCAGCACGGCCCGGCCGTCGGCCCGGCGGGAGTAGGGGGTGGGGCCGGCGCCCTTCAGCTGAATTTCCCGGGGCGAGCCGTCCACCGCCGACAGCTCCCCGAGCGACATTGCCCGGCCGTCACCCAGCTGTCCGGCCCAGCTGCCGAACTGGTGCCCACCGTAGCGGGCTGCAAACGGCTTCATCGTTTCGGTAACCAGGTTGCCGGCCAGCACGTCTACGGCGGGGCCCTGCTCGGGCGGGCGGCTCAGGCCCAGCTCGGCTGCCAGCTCCTCCGACCAGGCCAGCAGCCGAGGCTGGCGTACCGGGGTAGGAAGCACGCGGGAATAGGCCGCTCCAGGAACCTGTCGGGGGCGGTTGTCCATCGACGCTTCGCCGGGAAGCTCGTCGACGAAGGAATTGTGGAAAGTGGCTTGTTCGATTGATTGCGGCATAACGGGAAAGCAACGTCAGGTTGGAAGTTCGGCACGAAGGCCGGGGTGCCCGATTGCCAACGCAGAACCGCACTTCTTGTTTCGGCCGAGCTCGGTAGCCAGGCGGCCCCGGGGTCCGGCATTCAGCCCGGACGGGTGGTGCCTCGGCCTAACTTAAAATGGGCGAGATGGTTCTCATTTTATTAAGTACCCTTCCTGAATACAGGAGTACGGTCTGCAAAACGGAGAAATGTCGTCGGGCAGACGTTTAACGTTATAGGAGAGCCCCGGTCATCTACATTAATAGTCAATCCGCCATGAAACACTACCTGATTTGCCTTCTCGGCTGCTCGCTAGCCTTGCTGTCCTGTTCCCGCAAAAGTGATACGTCGGTAGACCCTGCCGCGAAAGGACCCGACATTCCCCCGGTGGAAACCAACGCTCCCAATACGAATTACCAGCCGGCCTTTGCCGGGCAAACCCGGGCGGCCGGTGTCACTACTGCGGCCGGCAGCTACCGGGCCACGGTTCTGACGTCCTCACTGGCCAGCCCCTGGGGGATTACCGCTCTGCCCGACGGTCGCCTGCTGGTAACTGAGAAAGCCGGCCGCCTGCGTATCGTCAGCTCATCC
Source organism: Hymenobacter translucens (assembly GCF_020685205.1). Classification (GTDB taxonomy): domain Bacteria; phylum Bacteroidota; class Bacteroidia; order Cytophagales; family Hymenobacteraceae; genus Hymenobacter; species Hymenobacter translucens. The sequence continues at coordinate 294,930 of NZ_JAJERB010000005.1, read as the reverse complement.
GGCGTGGTAAGTGCGCCCATCACCGGAGTTCCGCCGGTGAATGCGGCCGGGCAGGGTGGCTTGCTGGGCCTGTGCCTCGATCCTGATTTTTCAACCAACCGGATGGTGTACTGGTCGTTTTCGGAAGCCCGCCCCGACGGCAACGTGACAGCCATTGCCAAAGGGCGACTGGCCAATAATGAGCAGAGCCTGGAAGGCGTCAGCGTTATCTACCGCGCTGAGCCCGCGTACGCCGGCAGCCTCCACTACGGAGGCAGAGTGGTGTTTGACCGCACAGGCAACCTGCTGGTCAGCACCGGCGAGCGTTCTGATCTGGTCACGCGGCCTCAGGCCCAGTCGGCAACGTCTGCCCTGGGCAAGATCATCCGCATCACCCGCGACGGCCAGCCCGCGCCCGGTAACCCGGTCTTTGCGCAGGCTGGTGCGCGCCCGGGGCTGTACTCTATCGGTCATCGGAATCCGCAGGGGCTGGCAATCCATCCGGTAACCGGGGAAGCCTGGGAAAGTGAGCACGGCCCCCGGGGCGGGGATGAAATTAACCGCCTGCGGGCCGGTGCTGATTATGGGTGGCCTACCATTACCTACGGTATCGAATATGGGGGGCAACCGGTAGGAAGCGGTATTCAGCAGCGCGACGGGCTGGAGCAGCCGGTATATTACTGGGACCCGGTCGTGTCGCCCAGCGGGATAACGTTCTACAGCAGCGACCGGATAGCCGGCTGGCGCAACAACCTGTTTGTTGCCTCCCTGAGTGGTATGCACATCGTGCGTCTGGTCATTGAGAACAACCGGGTGACCGGGGAAGAACGGCTGCTGGCCAACGAGGGGCAGCGCTTCCGCGACGTTGCGCAGGGCAGCGACGGCGCTTTGTATGCAGTTACCGATCAGGGGCGGCTGTACCGCATCGACCGGCCCTGATCAGGGCGTTTGGGAGAAAACGCGTGAACAGGTCACGCTGACAGCGCAACCACGCTGTTGTGCGGGGTTAAACGAATAAACAGGACGCAAGCCCTTGGGGAAGGATCAAGCGGCAGCCATTCCAGCTCAGGCTCTACAAGTCCTGGGCAACGAAACGATGCGGCCCAACTGCGCAGATTTCTGCCCGACCTGCAGGGTCATGGTTACGAGTGGATCAAACACGGCCTCCCACGCTTAGAGCAGTTAAAGACACCAGGGTAAAGCCGGTAAAGGGGGGTATCCCGTTCAATTGCCTTAGCAGGCTTCATCATCTTGGCATCATGAAGACGGGGTAGGTTTGGGCATAAGCTTCGGGAATTACCCGGACGACTACCGCGCCATGAACAAGCTGCTGCCCCTTCTTACTGCCCTGCTGCTCGCTGTTGCCTGCCCCGCGCGCAGCCAGGCCTTTCGGTATGCCGACCCAGAGTATGCCGCCCCGCAGCGAAACCCGCTCGCCCAGCAAACGGCCGCACTGACGGCCTACTATACCGATGTGCTGCGCTTGAACACCCGCCAGCAGTTGGCCGTGCGTCGCTGCATCGCCCGGTACCTGAACCAGGTCGATGCGTTGGACTGGTGCCTAAGCCCGGATACCCCGGCAGGTTCCTCGCCGGAAGCCATAACCGCTGAGTTGCAAGCCGGTCTTCTGCGTGTGCTCACACCGCGCCAGTGCGGACTGCTGCTACTGATGCTCGAGCAACCCCTGCCCGAAGTTTTGCCGGAAGCCCAGCTGTGGGCTACCGAGCCGGCCCGCTAGGGCTATCTGGTTTCCGCCGCGCTTATCATGTTCGCATCATGTTGGCGCACTAGGTTTGTCTTACTCGCTGACTCCGCGTACAATTTTCAACTTTTTCTTTTTCACTTTTTCTTCCTCCTCACCATGAAAACCCTCCTCTTCTCTACCGCTCTGTTTGCCATCAGCCTGCTGGCTTCAGAAGCCTCCGCCCAAGCTCCCCAGGCAGCTGCCGGCCAAGCCAAGCGTGCTGCCGCGCCGACCCCCGCAACCCCGGCCAGCTCCACCCAGCAGCAGACCGCTCGTGCCAATCACGGTCAAGCCGTAAGTAACGTAGCTCAGACCACTACGCTTACCGGCGCCGATAAAGGTGCTGCCATCAGTACTGTTGCCCGCCAGGGCCGCTCGGCTGCCCGCGGCCGGAGCGTCGCTCGCCCGGAGCGCAGCGCCCGTGGGGAGCGTACCCGCGGCGGCTCTGCCGGCCGGGCTCAAGCATCCAGTCAAACGGGACGGAGCCAGGGACGCGGCCGCTAAGCCAAAGGCCAGGGCCCGGTTGTTCGACGAGCATGTAAAGTTCGTGGGACAACCGGGCCTGTTGGCTGATGCCGGTTAGGTCCCGGCTACCGAAATTGAACTACATTAGAATCTGGCTTTCAACGAGCCGTCTTACGATAATGAAAGGTACCTTACTCTTCTTCCTGCTTGCTTTCCCACTGCTCACGGTTCAGGCGCAAACCCCGACGGTGGAGCAGCGTGAAGCAGTGGCTTACCAAGCCACCGCGCACGTGCAGCCGGAGGTGTTACGATCCGCCCCCGACCAGCAAGGGCCAGCCACGGATGCACCCGTTAAGGCCGTGCCGCAGACTGCCCGCAAGCGCAAACCGGCCCGCATAGATGAGGCGGAAGCCACTGAAGCGGCCGCTGAGGCCCGCACGGCTCGAAGTGCACGGGCGGAGCGCAGTGCCCGTGGCCCGCGAAATAGAGGGGAAGCCGGCCGGGGCGCCCGCAGCACCACCCAAGGACGCGCTGCGGGAGCTGTACGTGGACGAGGAAACTAAGAACCTAACCGCTTATGAGCGTTGTATAACAGGCGAAGACAGGTGAAATGATGATACGGTTGCGGGTCCACCGGGCGGGTTTGCTTACGGTGATTTTTGTATTGCTGGGCTTTTTCCTGCCGCGGCTTGCTCAAGCGCAGCGCGACGCGGGCAGCCCGGGTGAAGCGGCCACAGCGGGAGCAGCTACTATAGCCGACACGGCGGCGGTCGTACCAGTCCAGAAACGCCGGGGAAGTTTTACAGCTACGCTTAGCGCGGGCAACAACTCCTCTTTTTTTGGGCGCACCCAGGCCGAACGCTACCCGTATGCCGCCGCCGAGGCAACCTATACCAGCCGTTTCGGGGTATGGGGCTCCGTGGTGAGCTACAATCTGTTTGCCACCACCAGCTTCATTGACGAGACCGATGTGTCGGTGGGGTGGGACGGGGACCTATCGAAAAAAGTTGATGCTTCCATCAGCTACTCGCGCTTTCTGTTTGGGCCTAACAGCCCCCTGGTGAAGTCCAGTGTCACCAATTCGCTTGATGGCTACGTGGGCTGGGACTGGGGCTACCTGTACTCGCGCCTGAACGCGGCCTACGTGTTCGGCGAGTCGAGCGACCTGTTCCTGATCCTGGACAATTCCCGGTACTTCGAAATCGACAAGGTGCTGGGCGGCTACATCGCCCTTGAGCCCCGGCTGAGCGCCACTATGGGTACGCAGCGCTTTGCGCAAACCAGCCTGGTACAGCAGCAAACCCGTGGCAACATTCCGGTGCCGCCCGGTCGGGGTGGCCCCCGCCCCGGGCCGGGCGGCACCGTCACGACAACGGAAACGACAGAAACCACGCGCTTCCGCCTGCTCAACACGGAGCTGCGTGTACCCGTGACCTACACCAAGGGCAAGGTAGCCGTGCAGGCAGCGTGGCGCTACGCCGTGCCCCTGAACCTGCTGCCCGAGGACGTGACGCGGGCCCGGTCCTTTCTGACGGCCAGCATCTCACTTACTCTATAACGCCTCGTCTATCTCGTCATGACCGTCCTCATCGTCGAAGACGAACGTACCCTAGCCCGGGAGCTGAGCTTGTTTCTGCACCAGCAGAACTTCACCTGCGCGGTGGCCCGCACCGCGCGCGAAGCTCGCGCGGAGCTGGCCGACAACGTATTTGACTTCGTGCTGCTCGACCTGGGTTTGCCCGATGGCGACGGGCTGCAGGTACTAGCCGAGGCCAAGGAGAATGAGCTGACAGCCGCGGTCATCATCCTGACGGCCCGTGGCGCCGTGGAAGACCGGATCCGCGGCCTGGAACTGGGAGCCGATGACTACCTGGCGAAGCCCTTTTCGCTCCCTGAGCTACTGGCCCGCATGCACGCCATCACGCGGCGGCGCTTCGGCCTGCATAAGCCCCTGACGGCCTGCCGCGCGTTTGAGCTCGATTTACAGGCCCGCCGGTTGCTCTTTGAGGGGCAGGAGGTAGCTTTGTCAGTCAAGGAGTTCGACATTCTGAGTTACCTAGTGCTCAACCGCAACCGCGTGCTTACCCGCCTGCAGCTCACCGAGCACATCTGGGGTAACCTGCCCGACCTGGGCTTTGATTCCAACTACATCGATGCGCACATCAAGAACCTGCGCAAGAAGCTTGGCAAGTATGCCGACGTGGACTGGCTCGAGACCGTGCGCGGGGTGGGCTACCGGGTGGTGCTGTAACGGCGGGCCGGATACGTATTGCTACCTTCCTGCTGAGCCCCGGCCGCTGGCCGGGGCTTTCTGCTACTCCTCTGTTCAGTTGTCGCCGTGAAGCTCGTTACCAAATTTTCCCTTTTCAATGCCCTTTCCCGGGTCGCGATTTTACTGCTGCTGGTAGGCGTGCTGCCGCCGGTAATGAGCCGTTTGGCACTGGTCAGCACTGACCAGCGTCTGCAACAGAAGAAAGAAAAGGTGCTGCGTCTGCTGCGCCGTACAGGAATTTCCACGTTTCTGGAGGCAGGGGAGTCTTCATACGGCAGCTACAACCTGCTCAAGGAAGAGTTTATTTCGCTTGAGGAAATTCAGCCAGGACCAACTATCGACGTTATCGAGGACTCCAGGCGGGCCGTGGAAGACGAGATTGTGGCATACCGGGTGCTGAGCTACTCTTTCTCGCAGGATGGGCGGCATTACCTGCTGGAGGTGGGCCGCAGTACGGGCAGCATCGGCGAGACGGAGCGCAACTTTCGCTATTACGCGCTTTACATCCTGGCCTTGGCCATCGGGCTCACCACGCTGGCCGACCTGGCCTACTTCCGCTACCTGCTCCGGCCCCTGGGCACCATCATTGGCCGGCGCCTGCGCGACGTGCGTCATCCGGCCTCGTTTAACTTCGAGCCAGTTGAAACCAGCACCAACGACTTTCGCCATCTTGACGAGAGCCTGCGCACGATGATGCGCACTGTACAGGCCTCGTTTGAGAAGGAGCGCCGCTTTATTGCCGAGGCCTCGCATGAGCTTCTGACGCCGCTGGCGGCGCTGCAGTACCGCTTCGATAATATGCTCGGCGACGAAAGCCTGACCGAGGAGAATCAGCTGCGCGTGGTAGAATCGCAGCGTACGGTGCACCGACTGCGTTCCATCATCAAGGCACTGCTGATGATTTCTAAAATTGAGAACGACCAGTTCACCCGCACCGACACGGTGTCGCTGCGGGAGTTAACCGCCGAAATAGCAGAGGAGGTCCAGGAGCGGCTGGAAGTGCGCGGGCTGACGCTGAGTTATAGTGTAGAGCCCGATTTTCTGGTGCCTCACTGCAACCGGGGCCTGCTCTTTACGCTGGTCGTTAACTTAGTGAGCAACGCTATCAAGTACAACCGCGAAGGCGGGCAGATTCACCTGCTCGGTCGCCTGGCTCCGGATGCCGCCAAATTTGTGCTGGAAGTCCGTGACACGGGGGTAGGAATCAGCAAAGAGCAGATGTCGCGCCTGTTTCAGCCCTTCGACAAGGGCGAAGCAGCCGACCAGGATAGCTACGGGCTGGGACTCAGCATTGCCCGCACCATCGCCGAACTGCACGGCATCCGTATTGAGGTCAACTCCATCGAGGGGCTAGGCAGCTCGTTTCAGCTCCTGTTTCCGGCTGTGCCGCGCCTATAGGTAGCCTGTACAGGCTGCTAAGGTAGAAGCTGGGGCAATGGACCCGATGAACTCCTTCATCTTGACATCATGAAGCGCTGGTACTCTTGCATTATCAGCATAGCTGCGTTACCAGCCAAGCAGATTAAGCTAAAGCAGGGGGCGGCCTGTTCCCTTCCCGCTCGCTCTATCTCTATGCCCACGTGCCTCTTTACTCCCTAACAGTGTAGTTACTTCCTGCCCGAAGATAATGGACCATGATGCAGCTTGAAAACGAACTCTTTTTTCGTACTGAGACAATATCCCTGCAGGAACTGACCGCTGCGGTAGTTGACGACTTATATGAACTTCTGACGCAGTATCACGTCACACTGGAATATACCGTAGAATCAGACTTTACAGTGCACCGCTGCAATCGCAGCCTGCTGTTTACACTGGTGTATAACCTAGCAACCAACGCCATCAAATACAACCATCCGGGAGGTCAGGTCCACCTGTTAGGACAGCCCGCGCCATCTGGGCAAGGTTATTTACTAGAAGTACACGACACAGGACCAGGCATTGCTTGTGCGCAGTTACCGTACAATAGCAGATCCTGCAACGCCGAGCGGCCCGGTGAGCCTGCTCATTCCGGCATTGGTTTAGCAATGGCTTGGACGATTGCCGAGCTACACCAGATTTTCATTTCGGTTGATTCGCATAAGGGAGTTGGCTCATCGTTTAGGCTGCTTTTCCCAAACGTGCCGCGTTTCTAGTCAATGCTGGTAGCCTGCCAAGTAGATCCGCAAGGCAATGAACCATCCATTTACTCTTCCAGTAGCAGCGACCAGAAGTAAGGAAAGCCGCCCAGCCCAAAAGTTCGACGGTTTTTCCCTGCTAGGAACCCAATGACCCCACCTGGTCAATAGATTTCGCTTCTTTTCAGCATCGTTGCCCCCGGCTAAACATTAGCTAGCACGCACATAGGTGCCGTGTAGTTGATAGTTTGGGTCAATATATGGCCTGGTTATAGCTGCCCAAAACTCAGCGCTTTGAAAGGTTTTTCGTGCGTTGTCCCGATAGAAACGAGAAAGCCCGGTAACAGACTGGTTTGAAGTCTATTACCGGGCTTCTTGGCGCTCCCTCCTGGGAGCCTTTCGGATGAGGCATTTCTCTGATTGTTAATGGTTTGTATTTATGGCGTACCGGTACGCGTACCGGTTTGCAAGTTTTGGCTTCCCAAGGGGCCACTTTGACATATCGGTGGTTAAGTAGAAAGGTAGAAAGGGTATCAGTTGTGCGGTATGCGTCAAAAGGAATGAGATGAGTCATTAATAGAGCCAACTAGGACGAGTCATAGAAAGGGGCATTTTACAAATAATATGTCTGTCCTCACCATAGCCAAGCTCATAAAGGGATTCCAATTAAGACTCTACCTGGCTCGACCATAGGGAGTGTCAAACCAAATTCCGGATAGCGAGCCTTAAACTCCCGCACCACAGCGGCCGGTGTTGGCTCTCCGTACCTCTTCAGGTCGGCTACGACCGATTGGAAAAGGGGTAGGATGGCACTGGTGAATGGGTCAAAAATGGCGTTGGTGAATGGGCTGAAAACGGTAGTGAAGCTTCGCTGACCTCGATTATATTGAAGTAGGGAGTAAACGTTGATGATAATGTTGCGCGGCTGGCCATTGAATTTGACCCCATCAAACAAATGAAACTGCCTGGTGCAGTTCGCATCACCAACCTGCTGTAAGTAGTCCTCCCTTACTTCTGGACCAAGTCCTGGGATACTCTCGGCTGGAACGGTTATCTGGTGAAGTCTTAGCTGTTGGCTGTCCCAACGTTCTACAAAGGCCAAAAACAAGAGCCAAGCATGATGCTGAAGGGTAGGGGATGCATTCATTGACATCAAGGGCTATGTGAAGAAATTGAAGAAGCGATTATCGCGGGAATAGGAAGTAAAAAGGCTTATGATCTTTACATTCTAGCGAAACGGCATGGAACATTCTAGACTGATGCTTAAGTGGCGCGGATGTAATCAAGAGTTTCGTTCCTGGATACAGGCTGGTGAACCGCTCCTGTACCATTGATTTTGTGGGTCGGCCTTTCCTCCAGAGATCCGCTAGAATGCCTTTAAGGGAGACCAGATAATTATTCGCAAAAGGGTTGAAGGCAGCGGCGAAGCAATGGGTGTTAGAGTCGTATTGAATGGAACTGAGCAATAGTATTCTGCTCCATGAGGGCTCTCCGGTGTGGTCGTTGGGGTCTGTCCATAATACCTGGTGAATGACGTTAGTATAGGCAATATCTTCTAGCACTTGCTTGGCAGTTGCCGGAAGTAGATCGGTAATGGTCGAAGCCGGGATACGCACTTCTTGCTGCCAATGAGCATTAGAATCTCGAGCTGAGACCAATGCCATAAACAGGTCCCAGGCGCGGCGGTATACCCATGAAGAGGAGCGAGTTTCATGATTTGAAATAGCCATTGTATGAGGGTTAAATGGTAAGCCTCACAAAAATATACAAATCCATTAATTGTACATAACTAATACTAAATTGTACACAAGTTGTGTACGATTTAGTATGTGCAGTCTGGATAGTAGGAAGAATAAGTTGCCCCTAGGAAGTTGCGAAGCGGCTCAAGGCATTCCATGTGGGTAAGGGAAAGACGTTACAACGGGGCTATGACGCTACTGCTATCCACATTGCCCGCATCGATGCCCGCTGACAGAATGTAACCCTTGCTACCCTGGCTGCTCTTTGCCAGTACTACCACACCTCGCTATCGGATTTCCTTCTGGATGTAGAGCAAGTAGCTGACGCTTCCTTTCTGTCTGGAAAGCCGGATGCCTGATCGTCCAGATGTTTCGGCTTTATGATTTCTGGAGCGTAGGTGCAAAAGGAAGCCTTTCCCCTTTTGCTTGGCAGGGGGGAGTAACATAAGGATGCCTTCCTCTCTGAGATGCGTAAATTTTTTTCTAACAGGTTATCAACGACTTCGCAACCTATGTTTGTGCTCATCAAATACTTATGTCGAAAAAAGCATGGATTCAAGGCTAAAGCTTCCGATTATTGTAATCGAATTACGCCGTCAATACCCTCTGCGCATGCAGTAGCTCTCTTACTCAAATACGAAAGGCTGTTTGTTGCTTCGCCTAAAACAAAGCAAGGCCGTTGGTTACAGGGCACAACTCACTTTTGAGTTGTGCTGGCTGCCCTCCTAAAAGTCCCCATTGAGTAGCCCAGCCTGGTCAGCTACCGACTCCTACCCCTTGCGGCAGCTTCCCAAAGCTTTATTATTTCACTTCTCCTATATCGTGTGCGACGGCGACCGGAGGTGGGTGGGGTGGTAGGGCGCAGCCTTCAGCAAGTGGGGTATTTACTTACGAGGCACCCTTTTACCCTAAGGCGCCTAGTACATACGAGGCAGATGAGGCTGCTTCAAAATGCACCAACCTTATACTTGGGCGTAGCGGGTCAAACATTCGTGTCTATGCCCGGCTCGACAACTTAGCCTAATCGCGTCTCTCATACCAGCATAGCTGTTAGCTATGCGTCTGAAACCGGACACGATGTAAAACGGCCTAGTGTTAGGCTCCTTCGAGGAAGGGTTACTGTCGCCTTTTGGTCGAATTGAGGAGCCTATCTGCACGATACCTGCTAGGTTTCCACTAGAGGCGTTTATCCAGAACATTCTTCTCATCTCTATCACCAAGGTCGAATTGCACCCACCCCTAATGGTTTCGCGGTAAGGCTTGACAATACTAACCGGGCCATGAGCCCGTTCACAATGGCTGGGAAAGCCGAGCCTATTTGACGTCGGCTAATGGTTGAGTAGATTTTTTGTGCTGAGGACTCTTATATTACCTGCCCACAAATTATCTACACGCTACATATCCTCGTCGCATTTGTATGCTAACCCCCGAACAGAAGGCTCGTCAGCTAATCGATCAACAGCTAGAAGAGGCTGGGTGGCTTATCCAGGACGCCGCCAAAGTAAACATGAGTGCCGGCCTTGGCGTGGCTGTGCGCGAGTTCCAGACTAGTACCGGCCCGGCCGACTACGCCCTGTTCGTAGACCGCAAGCTGGTCGGCGTCATTGAGGCCAAGGCGGAGGGTAGCTTGCTGGGAGTCGTGGCCGAGCAGACTGCCCGCTACCTGACCAGCACCACCAAGTTTGTGCAGCGGGCCGCCGACCAGCTCCCCTTCGGCTACGAGGCCAATGGCGACGAGGTGCGCTTCTGTGACTGGCGCGACCCGCAGCCTCGCTCCCGCAACGTGTTCAGCTTCCACCAGCCCAAAACCCTCCAGGGCTGGCTGGCCGATGGCGACGACACCCTGCGTCACCGCCTTCAGAGTCTGCCCGCCCTGGCCACTCATGGCCTGCGCGACTGCCAGGTGGAAGCCATCCGCAACCTGGAAGAGTCTTTTAAGCATGACCGGCCCCGGGCTCTGATTCAGATGGCCACCGGCTCGGGGAAGACCTTCACGGCCGTATCGTTCGTCTACCGCCTCATCAAGTTTGCCGGGGCTAAGCGCATCCTGTTCCTGGTTGACCGCGGCAACCTGGGCCGGCAGACCCTCACCGAGTTTCAGCAGTACGTGACGCCTGACGATGGCCGTAAGTTCACGGACCTCTACAACGTGCAGAACCTGACCTCCAATAGCCTCAGCTCGGTCAGCAAGGTCACCATCACTACCATTCAGCGACTGTACTCCATGCTGCGGGGCGAAGCCGAGTTTGAGGCCGGCAACGAGGAGGAATCGGGGTTTGAGGCTGAAGCGGCGCTGACGGCCGTGCGGCCCAAGGAGGTGGCCTACAATGCGGCCCTGCCGCCCGAGACCTACGACTTCGTGGTCATTGACGAGTGCCACCGATCCATCTACAACGTGTGGCAGCAGGTGCTGGAGTATTTTGATGCCCACTTGATCGGCCTCACGGCTACGCCCGCCAAGCAGACCTTCGGCTTCTTCAACCGCAACCTGGTGATGGAATACACCCACGAGCGCGCCGTGGTGGACGGAGTCAACGTGGGCTCCGATATCTACCTCATTGGTACGCGCATCTCCCAGCAGGGCTCGGTGGTGGAAAAGGGGCTGCCTGTGCAGCACGTGGAGCGCCTTACGCGCAAGAAGCGCTGGGAAGCCCTCGACGACGACCTGCCCTACGCCGCCACACAACTCGACCGCTCCGTGACGGCCCCCGACCAGGTGCGTACCGTCATCCGCGAGTTCCGCGACGTGCTGTTCACCCAGCTCTTTCCCGGCCGCCACATCGTGCCCAAGACGCTCATCTTCGCCAAGACCGACGCCCACGCCGACCTTATCGTGGACATCGTGCGCGAGGAGTTCGGCAAGGGCAACGAGTTCTGCAAGAAGATTACCTACGGTACTACCGGCGAGAAGGCCGACGACCTCATCAAGCGCTTCCGCAACTCCTTCGAGCCCCGGGTGGCCGTGACGGTGGACATGATTTCGACCGGTACCGACATCCGGCCCCTGGAGTGCCTTCTGTTCTTGCGCGACGTGCGCAGCCGGGTCTACTTCGACCAGATGAAAGGCCGCGGCACCCGCGTGATCAGCACCTCCGACCTACAGATCGTGACCGAGGATGCCCCCGCTAAAACCCGCTTCGTGCTGGTGGATGCTGTGGGCGTGACCCACTCCGATAAGAAGGACCCCGCCACCTCCGAGCGCATTAAGGGCCTTAGCTTTAAGGACCTGCTTAAGGCCGTGAGCCTGGGCAGCACCGAACCCGACCACCTCAAGGCTCTGGCCACCCGCCTGGCCCGCCTGCACCAGCAGCTAAGCCCCGCCGAGCAGACCATCATCGGCACCCACGCCGCCGGAGCTACCGTGCAGGACCTGGCCGGCCGCCTCTACGACGCCGTGGACCCGGTGAAGGTGGAGGACGCGGCTATTGAGTTGGCCGCAGCAGCTGGGGAACCCACGTTTACGCTAGGGCCGGAGGGAGAAGAAATTCCGACGGAGCCCGCCGAGGCTTACTTCCGCCAGGCCGAGCACCAGCTCACCCTGGCCGCTGTGGCCCCCTTCGACAACCCCGAGCTACGCGCGGTACTCGAAAAGCTCCATGCCCAGAAAGACCTCATCATCGACCACCTCAGCGTGGATGAGGTCCGCACCTCGGAGTTCGGGGAGCGGTTTTCGCCTGCCCAGGCCGCCGAGAACCTGGCCCGCCAGCAGGTAGATAAGTTTCGCGCCTTTATCAAGGAGCACCACACTGAAATCCTGGCCTTAGAGGTGTTGCACAACCAGCCCTGGCGCCGCCGTGAGCTGACCCATCGCCAGCTTCGCGACCTGGCCGACGCCCTTAAGCTGGAAAGCCCCGACCTGACTCCCGCCCACCTCTGGGACGCCTACGAGCGCCTCGACAAGGCCCGGGTGCGCAGCAGTGCCGCCCCTACCGGCAGTAAAAGCCTGCTCACCAACCTCATCAACCTGGTGCAGTTTGCCCTGGAGCGCACCGACGTGCTGGAGCCCTATGCCCTGACCGTGGAGCAGCGCTACCGGCAGTGGCTGCACCAGCAGCAGTTGGCGGGCCGCCTGTTCTCGGAGCCCCAGCAGCAGTGGCTCAACATGATGAAGGACCATATTACTACCTCCCTTACCGTGGAAGCTGAGGACTTCGACTACGCCCCCTTCGGGGACCACGGCGGTTTTGGCCGCGCCCGCGTCCTGTTCGGTGACGAGCTGCTCCCGGTGGTGAAAGAGTTAAACGACGTACTTGCCGCCTAAGCGGCTGAATCAATAGAATGCAGGAAAATCAAGAGTTGCCGGATTCGTGGGCTTGGACCACAATAGAAGATATTGGAAGAGTGACGTCAGGTGGCACACCCCAAAGTACTGACCCAAACAACTTTGGTACTGACATAGCTTGGGTGACGCCTGCTGACCTATCTGGCTATACTGAAAAGTATATTTCTGAGGGTGCTAGGTCGTTGAGTACAAAGGGCGTGAATAGCTGTTCCGCTACAATCATTCCAGCCGGAAGTGTGTTGTTTTCGTCCCGTGCTCCTGTTGGCTATGTGGTTATAGCAGCAAATGATATAAGCACCAACCAAGGCTTTAAGAATATTACGCCTACTGCTGAGTTAGTAAATTCCGAGTATGTATACTATTATTTAAAGGCAAGTAAGCGGCTGGCTGAAAGCTATGCAAGTGGGACTACTTTTCTTGAGTTGTCGGGGAAGAACTTTAGTCGGTTGCCTTTCCCTCTAGCACCTTTAACCGAGCAGCGCCGCATCGTGGCGAAACTGGAGGAGTTGTTCAGCCGCCTGGATGCAGGCGTGGCTACCCTTCGTCAGACCCAGGCCCAGCTGAAACGCTACCGCCAATCGGTGCTGCACGCGGCCGTGACGGGCGAGCTGACCCGCGCCTGGCGCGCCGCCCACCCTGAGCCCACCGAATCGGGCGCGGCCTTGTTGGAGCGCATCCGCGAGGAGCGCCGGGCACGATGGGAAGCCGTCCAACTGGCCAAGCGCGGCGGTCAGCTTCCGCTCAATGACGCCTGGAAGCAGAAGTACGAGCAGCCCGCCGCGCCTGATACGTCCGAGCTGCCGGAGTTGCCAGAGGGGTGGGCGTGGACAACATTTGAGGAAATAAGTGACCGGGTCACCGTAGGCTTCGTTGGCTCAATGAAAAATGAATACATCGAAGAAGGCATTCCTTTCCTTCGCTCTCAAAACGTTCGTGAGAATAGATATAGCTCTGATGGCTTAAAGTACGTCTCTCAGAAGTTTCATGACTTAATAAGCAAATCAACCTTAGCCCCAGGGGACTTAGCTGTAGTACGCTCTGGTAGTGTTGGAACTACATGCGTCATTCCCGATACGCTACCAATTGCGAATTGCTCTGACTTAGTTATTGTTAAGCAGCCTCGTATACTGCCTGAGTTTTGTGCCTACTACATGAATTCTGTTGCTAAAGGGAGAGTAAATGCCCAGAAGGTAGGGGTGGCTCTTATCCACTTCAATACTCAAGCAATGGCAATAATGCCTTTACCAGTCCCATCACTTGCTGAGCAGGCAGAAATAGTAGCTGAAGCAGAACGTCGCCTTTCCGTCCTCGACAATCTTGAACTCACGCTAAAAGCCGAGCTGACCCGCGCCGAGCGGCTGCGCCAGAGCATCATGCACCGCGCCTTTACCGGCCGGCTCGTGCCCCAGGATGCTACCGATGAGCCTGCCGCCGAGTTGCTGGCCCGCTTGCAAGCGGAGACAGCCGCTGCCCCAGCCAAGGGCAAGCGCGGGCGCAAGGCCAAGACTGCCGATGAGCAGCTATCCATGGAGCTGTAGCCCGCCCGCGCATGCACTTTCTTCCAAACCGCCTTACGGTGGCTAACTGCAGCATCTTCCATGCCCGTCAGGTCAATGCCCTGGCGTATGCGTGTCCCTCGGGCAGCGGCAACAGCTCGTTTCTTAATCACGAGTATTTCGCCCTGTATTGGAAAGGGGCCGCCCGGGCCGTAGCGCGGCTCCACGGCATCGTGAACATAGATCCCCAAAGCGGCTTCGCCTACGTGCATTGCAACAACGAGCGAGCCAATGGCCTTACCAACCAGGCACTGGAAGCCCAGGCTCGGGAGCGGCTGGAAAAGATGTTCCCGAAGGTGAAGGTCAAGCAAAAGGTGTTTGTCCTGGGCCCTCTCTACCCCACCTTGTTCTACAAGCCTACTGTCGGCGGCATGCTACACCGCAAGCTGTATTTCGATGTCGGGAGTCTGCAGCCCCGGTCCGCCGAAGACTTGGCCGACAAGCTGATGGGCTTGCACTGGGAAGCCGTGTTGACCTGTGAGGAAGTGCAGGCCAACATCCTTTAAAGCTCTTCTATTACCTCTTGCTTATCTAACACCTCTACCTCAATGGGAAAAGAAATCAGCTTGTTCTCCGGATACAGTCAGCCTGAGAACCGCACAACGAATTACTGCCAGCTGGTACTCCGCATGCTCTACGAAGAGCACCCCAAGCTGCTGGCTGAAGCTCTGAGCATCTTATGCGACGGGGCCGTGCTGCCAGTGGGCGTACAGTTTCGCCAGCAAGAGGTACAAGGCAATTCCGTCCCCGATGGGGTAATCCATCAGTCGGGCTTTACTATCTACATCGAAACTAAGCACCACGCTAACTTCGATTTTGACCAGCTCAAACGCCACATGCAGGCCCTGCAACAGCAGAGCGGCACCCGCGTCATGCTGGCCTTAGGTCGGTTCGAGGAAGACCCCAAGGCGCAGTTTGACGCCTTTCGTCAGCAGTGTGACACTGATTTCGGCAACCAGATCCAGTTTGCAGTCGCTTCCTTCGAAACCTTCCTAAATGCTGTACGCCAGTCCAGCCTGACGCCCACGCTAAGCGCCATGGTTGATGACTTGGAACAGTACTTCAACGAGATGGGCCTGCTGCCGCACTGGCGCGGCTGGCTCGACGTGTCGAACTGCTCCCAGTTTGCTGGCCGGTTGGTACAGGCACAGGTCTATATATGCCCGGCCACGGGCGGCGCCTACAGCCATAGCCGCTGCGAATACCTTGGTATGTATCGCGACAAAGCTGTGCGCCACATCGGGGTAATCCGGGGCGTTGTTGATCTATATGCCGACGACTCAACTAAAGTATTGTGGATTAACGACGGCACCGATAAGGATACCCTGATCGAAGAAGCTCGTCAACGTTTCACTGATGCTTACCCTGGTGACACTGATTGGGACGCCCGCGTATTTGTACTCGGACCGCTAGCCGACACGCACTTTTACAAAGACACCCATGGCGGCATGCGCAGCAGTAGGGAATACTTCTCGGTTCGCCACTTGGGAGCAACTTCCATTGAGGACTTAGCGGAAACACTCCGTCAGCAGTCCTGGTCCAAGCTGAAATAAACTCTTCTCATGAACATACAAGCTTCCCAACTCGTCCAGCGCGTCTGGAACTACGCTACCGTGCTGCGCGACGATGGAGTGGGCTACGGCGACTACGTCGAGCAAATTACCTTCCTGCTCTTCCTCAAGATGGCTGACGAGCAGGCCGGGTCCGCCAACGCCCCCACCGTACCAGCCGATAAGGACTGGGCTTCTCTGCGCCACCTCGAAGGCGACGCGCTGGAGGTGCAGTACCGCCACCTGCTCACCGACCTGGGCAAGGAGCCAGGTATGCTGGGCGTCATCTTCAAGAAGGCCCAGAACAAGATTCAGAACCCCGCCCGTCTGCGTCACCTTATTGCCCTTATCGACAAGGAAAACTGGTCGGGGATGTCATTCGACGTGAAGGGCGAGATTTACGAGGGCCTGCTGCAGAAAAACGCCGAGGACGTGAAAGGCGGCGCGGGCCAATATTTCACTCCCCGCCCTCTCATTCAGGCTATGGTGGATGTGGTTGCGCCCCGCCCCGGGCAGACCATCTGCGACCCTGCCTGCGGCACGGCCGGCTTCCTGCTCGTGGCCCGCGACTATCTCGTGCACCACTACGAGGGCGAAATGGATAGGGACCAGAAGCGCGCCCTGCGCCACGGCACCTTCTATGGGTTCGACATCGTGGACTCCGTTGTACGCCTGGCCGCCATGAACCTTTATCTGCACGGCGTGGGCGGTCTCGAAAGCCCCGTCCGCAACCAGGACTCCCTGGCTTCCGACTCCGGCGAGCGGTTCGACATCATTTTGGCCAACCCGCCCTTCGGCAAGAAGAGCAGCATTACGGTGATGAACGAGGAAGGCCAGACCTCCAAGGACTCGCTCAGCTACGAGCGTACCGACTTCGTCGCTACCACGAGCAACAAGCAGCTCAACTTCCTTCAGCACATCTACACCATCCTCAAGGTAAATGGTACCGGGGCCGTGGTGCTACCCGACAACGTGCTCTTCGAGGGCGGTGCTGGCGAAACCATCCGCCGCAAGCTGCTTAAGGATTGCGACGTGCACACCCTGCTGCGTTTACCCACCGGTATCTTCTACGCCCAGGGGGTAAAGGCCAACGTGTTGTTCTTTACCAAGAAGACCGGTGGCGAAACGGCTCGTACCAGCAAGTTGTGGGTGTATGACCTGCGCACCAACCAGCACTTCACCCTCAAGACCAACCCGCTCAGCCGCACCCACCTCGATGACTTCGTGCAGTGCTATGGTAAGCCCGGCGACATCGGCAGGCGTCAGGAAACTGAGCGATTCAAGTCTTTCACCTATGATGAGCTGCTAGCCCGCGACAAGGTGAACCTCGACATCTTCTGGCTCAAGGACGAGACCCTGGAAGATAGTGCTTCACTACCTGCTCCTGACGTCCTGGCTCAGGAGATCCTGGAGAACCTGCAAGCTGCCCTGGCTCAATTCAGCAGCATTGCCGAGGAACTGGGAGTGGAAGAATAACCTAAATAAGTGGTGATGGGCACCCAGATGGCTGGTGACCAGCTAACTGGGTGCCCTTTCGTTAGAATTTAAACTACTTAGTCCGCACACTTACTGTTTGACCTTTAGACGATGATTGATGAATACGCACAAGAGTTGCGGTTTAGCAGCTTTCAGTTATCTGATCCACAGTGCGTCATGCCACAACAATATTGGGACGATAGCGAGCTTATTGAAGAGCGAGTGGCAGTTATGCCTATTAATGCAGCGCATGGAATGACTGCCAAGCAGGTTGGTGACATCGTACGAAAAGCTCTCTTTTTTATGTATCTCCCTAAAGGCAATAAAAATTCGCCTCTAGACGGGAACCGTGAGATTCGGGAGAGTGAGCTGAAAATTCTAGCCATCTACTTGGATACAGCGGAGATGTATATGTTCCGAAAGCTGAAAAATCGTACTAACAATGGTGGGCGCTACTTGTATGGTGAAGCAGCCCTACGTCAGATGCAAAAGGCGCGCTTCTGTTGCGAAAACTGCAGTATGCCAAATGTTTTTACGTTGGATATCGACCACATTCATGGCCGTAAGCATGACCGGGAAACTTATCAAATCTTATGCAGCAATTGCCATCGCCACAAAACCGCTACAACGCTCGAACCTATGAGTCGTGATTATGGGCATGCCGACTTAATACGACACATTGAGGAACGGGCAATACTTATTGCCAAGCCTGGCAGAAGCTGTTATGAGATCGTGCCAGCCGGCACACAATTAACGTTCATTTTGTCCTACCGTCGAGGCAACCACTCTGCAGTTGATTTGCCTAGCGCAGACTATACCTTAAGAATGGTTTTGGATGAACCATTACTTGCACATAAGCATACTAACGGTAGCTTGTTTCAGACCGCAAACTGCTGCTGTCGATTACAATCCATTACGTACCAACTTCCAGACGAGCCAACGGATCCAACCGTATTGGACATACTGAATCCGATAACTGCTCATAGCATCGACAGCCTAGTCCATTACGTTAACACCACCTTCTTTCTAAATACAGCCACTCCAAAAAAAGATTGGACCTTGGCCAATTTCGTTGTTGTATCATCGGTAAGGCCGGAACGCTCGCTCGAAGAGTATCGTCAGGAGGCGTTGCCTATTTCCCCTTTTCGCTCCTCAGCGGCACGAAAGCAAAAATAGGCTCAGAGCTAGGATTAAGAGTGTTAAAGCCGCTTTGACCCGCGTACCCTACACTTAGTAAGATGTTTGGCAGGTCAAAGCCAAGCGGTTCAAGGCCTTCACCTACACCGAGCTGCTGGTTCGCAAAAAGGCGAGCCTCGACAACTTCTGGCTTAAGGACGAAAGCCCGGAAGATAGAGCCTCAATACCTGCCCATGACGTCCTAGGCCAGTTCAGTAGAATTGCCGAGGAGTTGAAAGCCGAGTAGATTATAAAGGATGCGTACCGCTTAAATCAAGGCCTGCCTGACAGGTAAGCAGCTTGGGTATATAAAGAAAACTACACGCTACCCCTTTGTGATACACTCGCAAAGGAAGTAGCTTTGTAGTACTAGTAGTAGCTATCCACTTTTCGGTGCGGACATGACCATTAAGGCATCGTCAGCTCGAAGGCAATAGGACTTTAACAAAGTCAAGCTCTTTGATGGCCCACTTAGGGTCATCATTTTAAGTTCCTATTGCCATGATCAACGGACTCTCCATTTCCGTCCCTGTCGAACTCATCATGCCCCAAATACAAGCCGCTATACAGGCGAGTATTGATGAATGCATGAAAAATCAACCGCAACCCGACCCGCAGTATACCGCGGAGCAGGTTGCTCATCTCTTGAATGTAGACGTACAAACAGTACACGATTACACGCGTTTAGAAGCCGGACATCCACGGCGCTTGCCTTACGTGGTTACTCACGATAGCTTCAAAGGGAAGCGCTTTCTGCTAAGTGATATTACTGCCTGGCAGAGGCGTAACCAGATAGATGCGCTGCAGCAGGTTATTCCATTGGTTCCCAAACGACCTGCGCGACGAAGGGCTACCAGGAAAGCAGCTTGATTAACGCCCACAGAACGCCCAACGGGCCGGCTAGAACTTCTCTACCGGCCCGTTGGGCGTTCTGCTCTCTATGAAGCTCTAAACTGCGTCTACGGGTGCTTTGTCATACCATTCACCTAGTACAGTCGCCCAGGCATCCAGGACCGCTGGAGCTAACAAGCGGGCCTTGTCTTTAGCGTAGCGGTCAGTCACGTCCTCATCCGCATGCCCCAGCACCAGCTTCGCCAAAGCCTTGTTGTTCTGCGAAGCCTGCTTGAGCAATGTTGCGGCAGTATGACGAGCCGTATGGCTGCTGATCACCTGATGCATTGGACGCCAGTTGTGCTTGACCTTGCCGCCACTGATAAGGCGGTCATCCCATTCCCGGTTCAAGCCGGCCTCTTTTGCTACCTGCTTGATCCACTCGTTTCGCTCCTGTTCACGTCGTCGTGGGAACTGCCAGCTCCACCGTTCGCCAATGCGTACGGCAATAGGGGGTAGGGGCACCGCGGCATCGAGGCCAGTCTTGCCCTGCACATGGAGCAGAGCCGGTACCTGCCGCCCATCTTCAAGTGTCAGGGTGGTACGCTGGCGCGTGTGCTCGAACTTCTCCAAGTCTTCATAACGCCTGCCGCTGAAGCATTGGAATAGCCATCGGTCACGTTCCTCGGCTAAGTGGGTGGCGGTAGGGCGGTAACGAATCAAGCGGCGCAGCTCTTCAGCCTCCAAGTCCAGCTGAGGGGCGTTCTTGGCCGAGTACTGCAGCCACGAAGCATCGGTCGGGCGGCCGAGACGCTCCAAACACTTCCGGATGCCGGTGAAATGCACCTTGATGGCAGCATCGCTAAGCTCTTGGTCCAGCAAGTGGTTTAGGTAGTCTCTAGCTACGTCCTCGGTAAACTGGCTGGGACGTAGGCCAGGCCGCCACGCTTCCATCATGGTGGCCATCTGGTCGTACTTGCGTAGCGAGTCAGCGGCTAGGTGTCGGTTCTTCTCTTTCCATTCCTCCAACAACTCCCGCCAAGACTGCTGCGACAAGTTCGGCTTCGTTTCGACTTCTGGGAAGAGGTGGCTGTACAACGCCTCCTTGGTTACCTTCTCGAAGGGTGCTGCATCCCAAAGGTCGTGGAAGGCTGAAGTCACGTCCTCCTCCCACTCGTTTAAGCGGCCGTTCAGCTTAAGGTACTGCGGGTGCTGATTTGAAACGCGGTCAGATGCTTCATCCCAAAGCGGCACCAAGGCTCCTTTCTTGCCCAATTTTTGGGGTAGTATCCGTTCACCGGTACGCAGGTGAAGGGTTTCGCCATGCCAGCGAGCCGTTATTCGTAGGGCACACCACCCTTGTTGATCGGCTTGGGAATGGATGGGGTAGAAGTGAACGCGGATCTTGCGTCGGTAAACGGTAGGGCTCTTCATCCTCAGACTACTAGCAGTACACGTACCGGTCTCCGTACCGGTTTTGGTACCGCTATAACCTGCAATATCGGTCTGGCTGGTGGACGAAGCAAGGCCAGATGGGCCTAAAACACGAATACCCGCCGGTTTTCGGCGGGTATTGCGGTAATGAAGCGCTCCCTCCTGGGCTCGAACCAGGGACCCTCTGATTAACAGTCAGATGCTCTAACCGGCTGAGCTAAGGAAGCGGTTATGGCGGCTTTTAGGCCGTTGCGGGTGCAATATTAAGTAGGTGAGCAACGATATGCAAGGTCTGGCTGAAATTTCTTTTCCTGAAACCAGCTAGTTCGTGATGGTCAGAATGTTGCCCGACAGGTTTGTGGCGTATTGGCGAAGCGGACGGAAGGCCGGACCGCCCTGGGGCTGGCCCAGCAGGCTAAACTGGGAGCGGCAGCACGTATCGGCCAGGAACAGGCGCGACGGATCAATCCGGACCCGGGCGCAGGCGTCGTAGGGCTGGTAAGGGCAGTTTCGCTCGAAGGCGAGGTAGCTGGAGCTGTTCTGCCGCACGATAATCAGACCCTTCACGCCGCCGTTGGTATAGGCTGCGCCATTGTCGGCGCGCAGGGCACTGTACTGCTGGTTCGACAGGTTTATCTGCTCGTTGAAGGAGACGTAAGGAATCAGCGGGTCTCCGGCGCCGGAGTCGGGGCCGCAGCCGGCCAGCAGGTGGGCACTGCCAAGCAGGAGCAGGGCCGCCGCAAAGCCGCGCAGGTAGTTAGGCGTAGTCATAGAATCCTTTCCCGGTTTTGCGGCCGTGGTGGCCGGCATCCACTTTCTGCTGCTGAATACGGCTGGGCCGAAACTTTGGGTCGTAGTGAAACGCCTCAAACATGGCGCTGGTCACCGAAAAGTTGGTGTCGACCCCAATCAGGTCCATCAGCCGGAAAGGGCCCATCCGAAAGCCGCTGGCTTCCAGCAGCTCATCCACCACGGTAAACGGCGCCACCTGCTCTTCTACCAGCTTCAGGCTTTCCACATAGTAGTGGCGGGCCACCCGGTTCACGATAAAGCCCGGCGCATCAGCCGCCCGGACCGGCTTCTTGCCCAGCTGCTCGGCCAGGGCGTGCACGGCGTCGGCCACGGCGGGGGAGGTAGCGGCACCGCTGATAACCTCGACCAGTGCCATCAGCGGAGCCGGGTTAAAGAAGTGCATGCCCACCACGCGCTCCGGATGGGGAACCGGGGCCGCCAGCCGGGTAATGGGCAGCGACGAGGTATTGGACGCCAGAATCGTGGTCGGCGGGTTCAGCGCGGCCAGCTCCTGAAACAGCTGGTGCTTCACGGTCAGCTTTTCCACCACGGCTTCCACAATGAGGTCAGCCTGTACGGTCGACAGGTCAGCGGTGGTACGCAGGCGCTGCAGGGCGGCCTCCCGATTCTCCGGCGTCAGCTTACCTTTTTCCACCAGCTTGCCCAGGCCCGCAGCAATGGCCTGCTCGGCCTTGGTCAGCATGGCGGGGTTGATGTCGAACAGCACCGTCGGGAAGCCGTGCTGCACGCAAATCTGGGCAATGCCAAGCCCCATCGTGCCGGCTCCGACTACCGCAATAGACTTGATAGACTGAAGGGCTGATGTGCTGATGTGCTGATTGTCCATAATAAGGGCGGGCCGGGAAAAACGTGGAAACAGATACAGAGTGGAGAAAAGCCTAGCGTCAGAGCATCAGTACGTTCAACCCACATTAGCACTTCATTAACCCACTCCCTCAAACTGCCGCAGGAAGCGGAGGTCGTTTTCGGTGAACAGGCGCAGGTCCTTGATCTGGTACTTGAGCATGGCAATCCGCTCGATGCCCATACCCCAGGCGTAACCAGTGTAACGCTCGGCATCGATGCCGCATTGCGTGAGCACGTTGGGGTCCACCATGCCGCAGCCCCCGATTTCAACCCAGCCGGACTGCTTGCAGATGTTGCAGCCCGCGCCCTTGCAGATCAGACAGGTGATGTCGATTTCGGCGCTGGGCTCGGTGAAGGGAAAGAAGGAAGGACGGAAGCGGATCTGAATGTCGGCCCCGAACATTTCCTGCACGAAGTAATAGACGGTCTGCTTCAGGTCGGCAAAGCTTACGCCCTCGTCGATGAAGATGCCTTCCACCTGGTGAAACATCATGTGGGCCCGGGCCGAAATAGCTTCGTTGCGGAACACCCGCCCGGGCATGATGCTACGAATGGGCGGGGGTTGGTTTTCCATCACCCGCACCTGTACCGTGCTGGTGTGGGTGCGCAAGAGAAAGTCGCTGGTGGGGTTGGCCGGGTCGCGGGTCACGAAGAAGGTGTCCTGCATATCCCGGGCCGGGTGGTTGTCGGGGAAGTTGAGGGCGGTGAAGTTGTGCCAGTCATCCTCGATTTCCGGACCCTCCGCCACGTTGAAGCCGATGCGGCCAAAAATGCGCACCATCTCTTCCCGAACCAGTGACAGCGGATGCCGGGTGCCCAGGGCCTGGGGCACGGTCGGCAGGGTGTAGTCGAAGAACGGGTCGGCGGGGGCGTTGTTGGCAGCCGATTCCAGCTCTTCCTGGCGCTGGGTGAACCGGGCCAGGGCCAGCTGCTTGAGCTGGTTCAGCTCCTGGCCCACGGCCCGGCGCTCATCCTGGGGTACGGACTTGAGCTGGTCAAACAAATCGGCCAGCTGCCCCTTGCGGCCGGTGTAAGCCAGGCGGAACTGGTCGAGTTGCTCGGCCGTGCTGATATCGTACGCTTCAATCTCGGCCCGCAGCCGCGTAATGTTCTCGTGCATAGTGGCGCAAAGGTAAGGGTCCCGGCATCAGGAATAAAGCCGCGCCGGAAGGTGGAGAAAGCGGGTTTAAAAAACTTGGTACGGTTGTAGTAATAACCCCCAATATGCGCCATTAGGAAGAAAGGGGACGCCTTTTCTGTATCCAGTCAGGCCCCCGACTTTTTCTTCTACGCTGAAAAAATCTTTCTCATGAACCGCTTCCTTTTCCCCGCATTCCTGGCCGCTGCTCTGCTGACCTCTTCTTTCTCCCAGGCCCAATCCAAAAAGGCTCCCGTCCTGCGCGACGCCGACGGCTGGCCTATCGAAGCACCCGCTGCCCAGGCTCAGCCTGAGCAGGCCGCTCCTGCTACGCTCTCGGGTTGGGAAACGGCCGTAGCCGCCGAACAGAAGCCCAGCTACAACACCGGCTGGATGAGCGCGCCCGGCATGAGCCTGAGCGTGCACCATAAGCCCAGCACCGACTGGTGGGGTCGCCCGCTCAAGAAAAAGGCTGCCAAGAACACGACGGCCACGGTTGCTGCGGTCAGCACGCCCGAAGCGGAAGATCCGATGATGCGCTCTTCGGGCGTAATGGCTGCTCCCGGCATGAACACGGCCCCCTACCGGGCTGCCAGCACCGATTACCAGGGGCGTCCGCTCCGCAAGGCAAGCAAAGGGGAGTCCACCCTGGGCAGCCAGGTAAACCAGTCGATGCCCGTGGCGTCGGTAGCCACCGCCAGCGAGTAACCACCCGTTTTGGGGCGAGGCAGCCGGATCCGGCTGATCCTTATTGATAATAGATCCGGAAATCCGGCTGGGCGTAGGTCCGGCCGGATTTTTGTTTATGAGCCCGGACCAGGCCCGGCGCTGCATCCGCTCTTCGAATTATGTCCAGGTTGCGCCGCGCGGTGCGCTGCTGCGTATAGCCGCGTTGAGTACAAGAGAGTTATCATTCACCTTAATCTTTCCTCAGATGCTGAAGCCCCGCCACCTTTACCTGATTCTGTTCCTGCTTTGCCTGGGAATTTCAACTGCCGAAGCCCAGCGCAAAGTCCGCAACCGGGCCGGGGCCTATAGCCGCTACGACCGGTCGGGCCGGCGCAATGAGGAAACCCTGAAGCTCGCCCCGGGGCTGCGCCTCAACATGCCCAGCCCTCCTACCACCGACTACATGGGCCGGCCCCTGAAAAAGAAGCCTGCCCCAGCCCGGACCAGCAGTGCCACTTCCCTGGCCGCCAGCACCCCGGCAGTAGCAAAGCCCCGAAAAAAAGCGCCGACGAAAGTCCGCATGAGAAAGCTGAAAACCCACCGCAGATAGTTAACTTGCGCTCCGGTAGCGGTATTAGCAAAGCGTTCTACATAAACTTTGCACGCAGCGAGGCACTTTCACGCATGAAAAAACGTATGAAAGCTCGGAGCAATATTGCCTTTCCACTGACGTTAAGCCTCCTGATATGAAACGGTTCACTTTCTCCTGCCTGGTGTTGGCTGCCTTGTTGGCTGGCCCGGCTGCGATGGCCCAGAAGTCCTCGGCCAAAAAATCCCCGGCTAAGAAGACCGCGGTTAAAAAAACCTCTACGCCAGCTGCGGAAGCAGCACCCGCGGTAGAAGAAGCGGTAGCTGAGCCCGCAACGGCTGAGGCGTCTCCCGCTCCGGCCCCCATGGCGGCTGGCCCGGCTCCTGAAGCGCCCCAGGCCATGAGCTTCTCCATTGCTCCCGGCTTCTCGGCTGCTCCCACCAAGCGTCCTACCACTGACTACCGCGGCCGCCCCAAGGCTCCCTACGTACGTCGCGTAGTTAGCTACACCGAGCCCACTGCCGCCGCTCCGATGGCTCCCCCGGTTGCTGAGCCTGCCGTAACGCAGCCCGCAGCAGCTCCGGCCGCCGCTGGTTCGTTTAATGCTACGGCAACCAAAAGCGCCGGTGGCGCAACGGCTACCGGCACGAAGAAAGCAGCTGCCGCCAGCGGCACTACTGCTCCGGCCGCGCCTAAGAAAGCCGCCGCACCCGCCAAGAAGAAAGCTGCTAACAACGGCTGGGGTGATTCCGGCAGCAGCGGCTGGTAAGCAAAGTATGCTCCGCTCAACCCGGTACAGCCGGGTGTGGAAATAAGAAAAAGGCCCGCACTGTTGTTCAGTGCGGGCCTTTTTCTTGGCTGCGTGCAGCCCGATCTATTCTTCTGCTTCCGCCAGCACCGAGGCCTGAGCGGGGCTCGGCGTCAGGGCCCGATAGTAAAGCGTGCTGCTGTTTTCGGGGCGGAGGACTTCCTGGGCGGCGGCCAGCACGGCACCAGGGGTAACGGCCTGTACCCGGGCACTTTCTTCGTTCACGAGGTTGGCGTTGCCGATCAGCTTGCTATAGGCTAGGTTCATGGCCCGGTTTAGCAGCTCGATTTCGCCAAACACGATACCGGCTTCGGCCTGGTTTTTTACTTTTTCCAGCTCCTGCCCGGGAATAAGACTTTCTCGCAGCTCGGCCAGCACGTCGGCCACAGCAGCATCGGCTTCCTCCAGCGTCACATCGGCGTTAAGCTTTCCGCTGACCACCAGCAGTCCCGGCTCCAGGGAGCCGGTGCAGGAAGCAGAAACCGAGTTGAAGAGGGGCCGCTCCTTGACTAGGCGCTGGTACAGGCGCGACGACTTGCCCCGGCCCAGAATGTCAGCCAGCAGGTCCACGGCGTAATATGACTCGTCGGCGCGGCTTGGAATGTGGTACACCTGGTAGAAGGCACTGAGCGGCACATCGGCGGTGACTTCGAGCTTGCGCGGCGCGGTTTGCCGGGGCTCAGCCGGCAGTCGCCGCTCGTAGCGGACCCCGGCGGGAATCGGCTCAAACCACTTCTCGGCCAGGCGCCGCGCTTCGGCTACCGTCACGGCTCCGGCCACGACCAGGATGGCGTTGGCAGGGGAGTAATGCTTGTTGAAAAAGCCCCGCACATCGTCCATGACGGCATTTTCGATGTGACTGATTTCCTTGCCGATGGTGGGCCACTGGTACGGGTGCACTTGGTAGGCCAGGGGGCGCAGCTTCAGCCAGACGTCGCCGTAGGGCTGGTTGAGGTAGTTCTGCTTGAACTCCTCAACGACCACCTTGCGCTGCACTT
This sequence comes from Hymenobacter translucens, assembly GCF_020685205.1. Taxonomy (GTDB): domain Bacteria; phylum Bacteroidota; class Bacteroidia; order Cytophagales; family Hymenobacteraceae; genus Hymenobacter; species Hymenobacter translucens. The sequence goes on along the minus strand of NZ_JAJERB010000005.1, from coordinate 268,451 downwards.
CCAGACCGTTTTCCGAAAAAGCCAGGCCCAGCATCCGGTCTGACTCCAGCCAGAAGCCGGTTTCCAGGTTCGGGGCCGGCAGGGTAAGGTAATAGTTGGTGATGTCGGCGGACGTAAAGGCATTGTTTTCGCCGCCCACCATCTGCAGGGGCTCGTCGTAGTTCGGAATGTTGACCGAGCCCGAGAACATCAGGTGCTCGAACAGGTGGGCAAAACCGGTGTGGCCGGGGTCTTCGTCGCGGGAGCCCACGTTGTACATCACGTTGAGGACCGCAATGGGCGTGGTGTGGTCTTCGTGCACGATGCAGCGCAGACCGTTGGCGAGAGTAAATTCTTCGAAATGAATCATGCAGGGGGAAGACAGTAGCAGGAAAAGCCGGGCGAGGCCCCAAGATAGAGTATAACCGGCGCTACGGGGCCGAGGTTTCACCGCCCCGGCATTCGGGAGGGCAGCGGGGAAAGCAAGCCGGCAGAGCGCCTTGCCATGCGCTATACGCGCCGCGGGCGGCTGCTTGCTTTAACTGTCGTTTCCTTCCAACCCAAACCCGTACTTTTGGCCCTGCCATCTACCCACCCGCTTCCCTTTATGAACTTCGACCGGAAAGACTACTCCCAGGACGTCCTGCTGCACTTGTACCAGGGGCTGCTGAAGCCCCGCATGATTGAGGAGAAAATGCTGATTCTGCTTCGCCAGGGTAAAGTCAGCAAGTGGTTCTCGGGCATCGGGCAGGAAGCCATTTCGGTGGGCAGCACCCTGGCGCTCAACTCCGACGAGTACATTCTGCCGCTGCACCGCAACCTGGGCGTGTTTACCGGCCGCAATATTCCGCTCGACCGCCTCTTCACGCAGTGGCAGGGCAAGACCACCGGCTTTACCAAGGGCCGGGACCGGAGCTTCCACTTCGGCACCAACGAGCACCACATCGTGGGCATGATCAGTCACCTGGGTCCCCAGCTGGCCGTAGCCGACGGCATTGCCCTGGCCGACCTGCTGGACCAGGCACCCCGCGTCACGCTAACCTACAGTGGGGATGGCGGCGCCTCGGAGGGCGACTTCCACGAGGCCCTGAACGTGGCCGCCGTGTGGCAGCTGCCGGTCATCTTCATGATCGAAAACAATGGCTACGGCCTTTCCACGCCCAGCAACGAGCAGTTCCGCCACCGCTTCTTTATCGACAAGGGCCCGGCCTACGGCATGGAAACCGCGCAGGTGGACGGCAACAACGTGCTGGAAGTGTACGACACGGTGCGTCGCCTGGCCGAGGATATGCGCCAGAACCCCCGCCCGGTGCTCATCGAGGCCCTCACGTTCCGGATGCGGGGCCACGAGGAAGCCTCCGGTACCAAGTACGTGCCCCAGGAGCTGTTTGAGGAATGGGCCCAGAAGGATCCGGTCGAAAACTACGAGAAGTGGCTGATGGCCGAAGGCATCCTTGACGAGGAGGGCCGCAGCCGGTTCCGCGAAACCATCAAGCGCGAAATTGAGGAAGGCCTGCGCATTGCCGACGAAACGCCGATGCCCACTGCCAACGTGGAAGAGGAAATTGCCGACATGTACCGCCCCTTCCAGCCCGACGCGTCGCTGCACCTGACAACGGACAACGAACAACCGACAACTGAAAAACGCTACGTCGACGCCATTTCCGACGGTCTGCGCCAGAGTATGGAGCGCTTTCCCGAGCTAGTGCTGATGGGCCAGGACATCGCCGAGTACGGCGGCGTCTTTAAGGTGACGGAAGGCTTCGTGGCCCAGTTCGGCAAGGGCCGGGTGCGCAATACGCCGCTGTGCGAGTCGGCCATTGTGGGCACCGGGCTGGGCCTTTCCATCCGGCAGAAGAAAGCCATGGTGGAAATGCAGTTCGCCGATTTTGTGACCTGCGGCTTCAACCAGATCATCAACAACCTGGCAAAAAGCCACTACCGCTGGGGCCAGAATGCCGATGTGGTGGTGCGCATGCCTACCGGCGCCGGGTCAGCCGCCGGGCCGTTCCACTCCCAGAGCAACGAGGCCTGGTTTGTGCACACGCCCGGCCTGAAGGTGGTGTATCCGAGCAACCCGCACGATGCCAAGGGCCTGCTCGCCGCGGCCATCGAGGACCCTAATCCGGTTATCTACTTCGAGCACAAGATGCTTTACCGCTCCATCAGCGGCCCGGTGCCCGACGCGTACTACACGGTGCCCATCGGCAAGGCTGCCCTGGTGCGCGAAGGCGAGGAACTGAGCATCATCACCTACGGCATGGGTGTGCACTGGGCTCAGGACCTGGCCCGGGAGCTGGACCTGAATGCCGACATTCTGGATCTGCGCACCCTGTTGCCCTGGGACCAGGAGGCGGTGCGGGATACCGTGCAGAAAACCGGCCGCGTGATTCTGCTCCACGAGGACACGCTTACGGGCGGCATTGGGGGCGAAATTGCGGCCTGGATTGCCGAGCACTGTTTCGAGTACCTCGACGGTCCGGTGCAGCGTGTGGCCTCGCTTGACACGGCCATTCCGTTTGCGCCCCCGCTTGAAAAAGCCTTCCTGCCCCAGCAGCGTCTGCGGCAGCAGGTTGAGAAGATGCTGGCGTACTAAGAGCTGACTGCTGCTAGCGACCTACTAGTCGGTTCAGGAGCGGCGAAGCGGCTTAGGGGGCTGATTTCTTATTCCGTAGCTGGGCCTTCGTATCTTCCCGGACCTGCTTTGGGCTTATCCCGTTTTTTATGAACTCATCTTTCTGGCATTGGGTGGTGCGCTCGGTTGGGTTGCTGCTGCTGAGTGGGCTGCTGCTGTCCGTATCCTGCCACCCGTACCGGCTGCCTACGCCTCAGGGGCCGTCTCAGCCCAAGGTGAAGCGCGGTGTGCTCAAACCCAAAGGCGACGAAAACGCTGACGGCACGGTGACGAGCAACGAGAAAACCGAGTTGAAGGTGCAGCGCAACAGCTACGACAAGAACGGCCTGCTTAAAAAAGAAAAGTACGAGCGGCGACGACTGAAAAAAAAGGTGGGATACCGCTCGTTTCTCGGAATTCCGCTGCCCTTTTGATTCTGTCAAGCTTATTTCACCGGTTTAGGGGGCGTTTCCGGCGGCCTCTGACAATGCGGGCTTAAACTCCGGCCCCGAATCGGAGTTTTACGTACAAGGTTAATTGAAGCCGGCGCCGGGCACCTTTCGGCGCGTACGTACCCTGTCCATACAAGCTGTTTAACTGTCTGCCTATGCGCCAAGTACTTACTACCCTTCTCCTGCTGTTGATTGCCACGGCCTCCATGGCCCAGATCCAGCACCTGAGTCCTGCCCAGATACGGGCGGAAACCCGCAAAGCCCTGCGCGACGCCAGGGAGTACGATGCCAAGCACAAAGCCGATTACAAAGAGTCCCACCTCGACGTCAGCCGGATCGACCTCAAGCGGGGCGACGGCGGGCAGGAGGCCCACGTGGAAGACGGCCGCGAAACCTACCAGTTTGACAATACCGGCACCCCGCGGGTAAGCGACCCGACCTATGGGGCCGCCCGCGTCCGGACCAAGAAAAAGGAAACCAAAGTCCCTAAGGAATAATCTCAGTCTATGTCCACCCCCTGGCAGCCTCTTACCCAAGTAGAACAGTTGGATGCCCTTGTGCAGGAATCGCACGAGCATCCGGTGTTGATTTTCAAGCACAGCACGTCCTGCTCGATCAGCGCGGCGGCCAAGAGCAAGCTGGAGCGGCAATGGCCGGAGGCTGATTTGCCTGCCGAAGCCAAGCTATATTACCTCGACCTGCTCCGCTACCGTCCCATCTCCGGCGAAATTGCCGAGCGGTTCGGGGTCCGGCACGAGTCGCCCCAGCTGCTGCTGATCCAGGACGGAGAGTGCCGCTACGATGCCTCCCACATGGGCATCCGCCTAAGCGAGGTGAAAGGACTGGTAAAATAGTAAATGAGGCGCAGTTAGTCGGGATGCCCCTATCGGCACATCCCGACTAACTGCGCCTCATTTTCCCTTCCTGCTACTCGTACCGGAACTGAACCTCCTGCCGGATTTCGGGGTTCAGGCTTAAGGCTACCGGACAGGTGCGGGCAGCATTTTCCAGGATCGTGCGCTCTTTGGCGCTGAGGGTGGCCGGCAGTCGGAACTGCAGGTCAATCTGGGCGATGCGCCGGGGCTCGGCCGCCATGTGCTTGGTTACGTCGAACGTAGTGCCGGTCAACTCCAGCCCCAGCCGGGCGGCGGCAATGCCCATAATGGTCATCATACAGGTGCCCAGGGCAGTGCTGACCAGGTCGGTGGGGGAGAAGGCCTCGCCCCGGCCGTGGTTATCGACGGGGGCGTCGGAGAGTATCTGGGCACCAGAGGCTGTGTGCGTGGCTTCGGTGCGGAGTTGGCCGTTGTAACGGGCGGTAGCAGTGGTCATAATCAGAAGGATGGCAAGACAATGGTGGTAAATTTACGTACTTTAGGCTGGGCGGTCTTTCAGCCCGCACCAACCCTGGTTTCTTTCTCTACTTTAGCTTTTTCGCAGGCTGTGCGCAAATTATCCATATTCGGCCTTTTTTTGGTAAGTGGCTTAGCCGCAGCCCCGTCTGCGCAGGCACAGTCGGCCAGCGGCAGCGACTCGCCTACGTTTGGCAAGGAGTTTACTTACGGGGTTAACTTCAACACCCAGGGTGGCCTGATCGGTGGCGTTTCCGTGCGCTCAACCCGCGTACTCAATGAGCAGTGGTCCCGCTTCTGGGGCGTGGAAGGCGTGGAAGTAAAGCACCCCAAGGAGCAGCACTTCGTAACCAACAGCGGAGGCTCGGTTGTAATGGGAAAGACCAACTACCTGTTCGTGCTTCGCCCGTCGGTGGGCCTGCAGCGCGTCATCTTCCGAAAAGCCCCCGACTCCGGAGTACAGGTGAACGGCCTCGTTGGCGCCGGCCCTTCCATCGGGCTGCTCATGCCTTACTATATCACCTACGATTATACCCTGCGCGACAGCGGAGGCCATGCGTTGTCGCCGGAGGATATCCGCTCCGAGCAGTACAACCCGGACACGCACACCAAGCTTGAAAAGGTACTTGACCGCTCGCCGGTGTTTTCGGGTATCTCCGAAACCAAGCCCAACATCGGTGCCCACCTGCGCGGGGCGCTGAGCTTTGAGTACGGACGTTACCGCGAGGCCGTGGCCGGGGTCGAAACCGGTTTTCTGTTCGAGGCCTATACCAAGCGCCTCACCATTCTGCGCGACCGGCTGGAGCCCGACTCCCGCCTGAGCACGAATTTCTTTCCTTCGGTTTACCTCACCATCTACCTGGGGCACCGGAACTAGTACAGACAGGCACAGCGTGGTTGAAAGCGGAAAGCATTTGTTCGCCGAAGCGGTTTAAGCACCAACGAACAACTGCCAACTGACAACTAACGACTATTTTTGCAGCATGGATGATCTGCTGATGTTGCCTGTAATTCAGCCCGAAGCTGCGGCTCCGGCGCGTCCCCGCAAGCCCGACTGGCTGCGGGTAAAGCTCCCGGTGGGCCCGGAGTACGCCAGCGTACGCCGCCTGGTGGATGAGCATAAGCTCCACACAATCTGCGAGAGCGGCAACTGTCCGAACATGGGCGAGTGCTGGGGAGCCGGTACGGCTACCTTTATGATTCTGGGCAACGTGTGCACGCGCTCCTGCTCGTTCTGCGCCGTGGCCACCGGCCGCCCCACCGAATACGATACCGATGAGCCCCGCCGGGTGGCCGAAGCCATTCAGCTGATGGGCGTCAAGCACGCCGTCATTACCTCCGTAAACCGCGACGAACTCAAAGACCGGGGCGCCAGCATCTGGCACGAAACGGTGGTGCGCATCAAGCAGCTTTCCCCCGCTACTACCATTGAGACCCTGATTCCGGACGTGAAGGCGAACTGGGCTGCGTTGGATACCATGATTGCCGGCGGGCAGGAAGTGGTGTCGCACAATGTGGAAACCGTGGGCAGCCTGTACCGCCTGGTTCGTCCCCAGGCCAAGTACGACCGTAGCCTGGAGCAGATCCGTCGCACCAAGGATGCCGGCAAGCGCACCAAATCGGGCATTATGCTGGGGCTGGGCGAAAAGCCGGAGGAAGTGTATAAGGCCATGGACGACCTCGTCGTAAACGGGCTCGACATCCTGACCCTGGGCCAGTACCTGCAGCCTACCAAGCGCCACCTCGAAGTAGCCGAGTTTATTCACCCCGACCTGTTTGCCCACTACCGGGAAGAGGGCCTGGCCCGCGGCCTGAAGTACGTGGAAAGCGGCCCGCTGGTACGCAGCTCCTACCACGCCGAGCGGCACGTGAACGTGCCCATCTAGGTTGCCGCCAAAAACGCCAAAAGAACCGCCCCGTGGCTTCCGAGCCGCGGGGCGGTTCTGCGTTACCCGGGGCATGAAAAAAGCCCCTCCTGGCTGGGAGAGGCTTTTTGTCGATTGAGAGCTGACGGCAGTTTAGCGGCGGTCAGCGGTGTTATCCTGCGGAGGATAGGTGCTCAGAATGCCGCCCACAATGTGGAAGACTTCCGGCTCGGAAATAGTCTGCTGGTCTACCTGGGCCTGTCCGTAGCCGCGCCAGGCGAGTTCTTTGCGCTTGGCATCAATGATGTCGATGATAACCGAGCCGGCTTTGTAGTCGGTAACGGGCGACATTGTGCGGCCCATCCCATAGTAGGCGTAGCGGTAAGCGAAGGGCGAGTTGTAGTACGGGTCGATGCGCTGTTTGTCTTCAACTTTGGCGTTGTAGGCAACATACACATCCGGGTTTTTCTCCACGCGGGTCAGGCCTTTCTTCACCATCTCCGACTCTACTGCCGTGCGCAGGCGCTTGTCGAGAAAGGAGTCGTAGCCTTTGGCCGGACCACCTTCCGTATCGGTGGGCTGCTGCGGGTACCAGGCCCAGGTTTTGTAGTTGCGGAAGTTGACGGAATGGTCGAAATCCGAGGTTACGCCCACCCGGGCGGAAGAAGCGCAACTGGTAACGCCCAGCAACAGGGAAAGACCAACGGCTGCCATAGCAACCGGTCGGGCAAGAAAGCGGGTGATTACGTTCATGGCGATTATTCGATAGGTTAGTGAGGAGCCTGAGGGGTCGGTAAATTTGCCTGGGAAGGCTGAGACCCCCTTTTTTAGCTCTGTTTAGTAAACAGAGCAGGCTCCGGCAACGTTCCCGGCGAATAGCTTCAGCGCCGGTCAGGCAGGATTTTTTATGATCTATTCATTTTCACCTGAAAACTCCGCTATCTTCAGGAGCCTAAACCCGTGCTATGAACCGACTTTTCCTCTCTCTCTGCAGCTTGACCCTTCTTGCTTCCTGCAGCGCCGCCAATGAAGGCCGTACCTCCAAAGCTGACCGTGGCCCCGTGGCCCACAATGCCATTGTGGAGTGCATTCTCTACGACGGAATGACGAAAACCTCGCCGCAGCTGACCACCGTTGCCGCCGGCAGCGAAGTCCAGGTCATGGACACCGTAGATGCCTACTTCGTGAAGGCCCGGGTAACCAGGGATGGAAAGGTGATGAATGGGTACATGTACCGGACCTGCTTTCCGGACCGTTGATCTGATGCCCTGAGGGGTTGCGCTGCTAGTGCAGTAACCCCATAAAAAAGCCCGGAACCGTAGGTTCCGGGCTTTTTTGTTGCGGCATTCCGCGCAGGTTAGTGCGAGGGCGCAGCGTCTACTTTTACCTCGTGCTCCGGCTCATCGGCGTAAGCCTCAATCGGGGTGCAGGCGCAGATCAGGTTCCGATCACCAAAGGCCGAGTCGATGCGCGATACCGAGGGCCAGAACTTGGCGGCGCGGGCAAACGCACTCGGATAAACAGCCTGCTCCCGGGTGTAGGGCCGGTCCCAGGTTTCGCTCATCACCACGGCTGCCGTGTGGGGCGCATGCTTGAGCACGTTGTTCTTGGCGTCGGCGCGGCCTTCTTCCACGGCCCGCACTTCCTCCCGAATCGAAATCATAGCCTCGCAGAAGCGGTCCAGCTCCTCTTTGCTTTCCGATTCGGTCGGCTCCACCATCAGCGTACCCGCTACCGGGAACGACACGGTGGGTGCATGGTAGCCATAGTCCATCAGGCGCTTGGCCAAGTCCTCCACCTCGATACCGGCCTTCTTGAACTGCCGGCAATCCAGGATCATCTCGTGGGCGCAGCGGCCGTTCTTGCCCGAGTACAGCACGGGGTAGTGCTCCTCGAGGCGGGCCTTGATGTAGTTGGCGTTCAGAATGGCAATCTGCGTGGCGCGCTTCAGCCCCTCACCGCCCATCATCGAGATGTAGGCGTAAGAGATAGGCAGAATGCTGGCCGAGCCCCAGGGAGCCGCCGAAACGGCACCAATGGCTTTCTCGTGGCCTACTTCCACCACCGCATGGCCGGGCAGGTAAGGAGCCAGATCGGCAACCACGCCGATGGGACCAACGCCGGGGCCACCGCCGCCGTGGGGGATGCAGAAAGTTTTGTGCAGGTTCAGGTGGCACACGTCGGCCCCGATGGTAGCCGGCGAGGTCAGGCCCACCTGGGCGTTCATGTTGGCGCCATCCATGTACACCCGGCCACCGTGCTGGTGGATGGTGTTGCAGATATCGATGATGGTTTCCTCGTACACGCCGTGCGTGCTCGGGTACGTCACCATCAGGCACGAGAGGTTATCGGCGTGCTGCTCGGCTTTGGCTTTCAGGTCGGCTACATCGATGTTGCCATCCTCAGTGCTTTTCACGACTACCACCTGCATGCCGGCCATAACGGCCGAGGCGGGATTAGTGCCGTGGGCCGAAGCCGGAATCAGGGCAATGTTGCGGTGGCCGTGGCCCCGGCCTTCGTGGTAGGCGCGGATAACCAGCAGACCGGCGTATTCGCCCTGGGCGCCCGAGTTGGGCTGCAGGCTCACGGCCGCGAAGCCGGTCACCTCGCACAGCCAGCTTTCCAGGTCGTTGAAGATCTGGGTGTAGCCCTTGGCCTGCTCACGCGGGGCGAAGGGGTGGAGGGAGCCGATTTCCGGCCAGGTCACCGGAATCATCTCGGCGGTGGCGTTGAGCTTCATTGTGCACGAGCCCAGCGGAATCATGGAGTGCGCCAGCGACACGTCCTTGTTCTCAAGGTGCTTCATGTAGCGCAGAATCTCGTGCTCAGCATGGTGGCTGTTGAAGATCGGGTGGGTGAGGTACTCACTCTGGCGAATCAGGCTCTCGGCCCAGTTTACCGTTACTTCCCCAGGCAGCGTCAGCTCCGCTTTAGCATTCTTACCCAGCACCTTGGCAAACACGGCCACGATGTCGGCCACGTCCTCAACGTCGGTGTTCTGGTGCAGGGAGATGCCTACGCGGGCCGAACCGTGCTCCTCGAAGTACCGGAAGTTGATGCCGGCGGCTTCGGCTTCCTGTTTAATGGCAGCCTGCAGCTCGGGGCTTTCCAGCTTGATGTCCAGCGTGTCGAAGTAGAACTCGTTACGCTGGTCGAGGCCCAAAGCGTTCAGCTCGGCTTCCAGCAGCTGGGCATGGGCATGGATGTTGGCGGCAAACTGACGCAGGCGCTCCGGACCGTGGTAGACGGCAAACATGCCGGCCAGCACGCTCAGCAGTACCTGGGCGGTGCAGATATTGGAGGTAGCTTTTTCACGGCGGATGTGCTGCTCCCGGGTCTGCAAAGCCATGCGGTAGGCCTTATTGCCGGTTGCGTCGATGCTCTGCCCGATGATGCGGCCGGGGATGACGCGCTTAAAGGCATCCTTGGTAGCCAGGAAGCCGGCGTGGGGGCCGCCGTAGCCCATCGGTACGCCAAAGCGCTGAGAGTTGCCCACGCAGGCGTCGGCACCCATCTCACCGGGAGGAGTGAGCAAAGTCAGGGCCATCAGGTCGGCGGCCACGCTGACGAACAGGCCGTTGTCGTGGGCCTTGCTGATGAAGTCGGTGTAGTCGTACACGGCGCCGTCGGCGGCGGGGTACTGCAGCATGGCACCGAACAGGGCCTCGTCGGTGAGGTCGGCCTGGCGGTGGTCACCCACGACCAGCTCAATGCCCAGCGGGGTAGCCCGGGTGCGGAGCACGTCGATGGTCTGGGGAAGCACCTGCTCCGAAACGAAGAACCGGGTAGCGTTCTTCTTCTTGCTCTGGGAGTGGAACATGTTCAGCACCTCGGCGGCGGCCGTTCCTTCGTCGAGCAGGGAGGCATTGGCAATTTCCAGGCCCGTCAGGTCAATGACCATGGTCTGGTAGTTGATCAGGGCTTCGAGGCGGCCCTGGGCAATTTCGGCCTGATAGGGCGTGTAGGCGGTGTACCACCCCGGGTTTTCCAGGATGTTGCGCTGAATCACGGCCGGCAGGGACGTGTCGTGGTAGCCCAGGCCGATGTAGTTTTTAAAGATCTTGTTCTGACCGGCAATCTGCTTGAACTTGGCCAGGAAGGCCCGCTCGGTGAGGGCCGCCGGCAGGTTCAGCTCCCGCTTGAGGCGGATGGCCGCCGGCACGGTTTCGTCAATCAGCTGCTCGATGGAATCGACGCCAACTACGCGCAGCATCTCGGCTACGGCTTGGGCATCAGGGCCGTTGTGACGGTCCACGAAAACATCGGCTGGCTTGGTTTTCAAAAGCATAGAAGAAGGGTGAGAATGAGAAAGTGCAGGGTAATGAAAAGGCCAGGGCCGGCTGCCAGGGCACCAGAATGGGATGAATCCCGGAAAAATGGACTTAACGCGCTGTGCGCGTAGAGCAAAGGTAAGGTGAAAAGCCGATGCGGCATTGGCCGCAGAAGCCGTAGTTTTGTCTTACTTCGGCCCGCCTACCCCAAACCCCACTCCGATGAAAAAAGTTAAAATTGGCATCATCCGCGAAGGAAAAACTCCTCCCGACCGGCGCGTGCCCCTGACGCCCAAAAAGTGCGTGGAAGCGCAGGCAACCTTCGACGGACTGGAAGTGGTGGTGCAAAGCAGTGAGATTCGCAGCTACGCCGACCAGGAATACCGCGACCTGGGCATCGACGTGCGTCCCGATCTGTCGGACTGCGACATTCTGATGGGCGTGAAGGAGGTGCCGGTCAACCAGCTGATTCCGAACAAGACTTACCTGTTCTTCTCCCATACCGTGAAAAAGCAGCCCGCCAACCGGGAGCTGCTCCGGCAGGTGCTGGCCAAGAATATTACCCTGGTCGACTATGAGCTGCTCACCAACGAGCAGGGCGAGCGGATCGTCGCCTTCGGGCGCTATGCCGGCATCGTGGGGGCCTACAACGGGCTACTCACCTACGGGCGCAAGCATGGCCTCTACGAGCTGAAGCCCGCCTGGCAGTGCGTCGACATGGACGACATGCAGGAGGAGTACTTTAAGGTGCGGGCCCTGCCGCCCATCAAGATTGCCGTGACGGGCTCGGGGCGCGTGGCCCAGGGGGCGCTGGAAGTGCTTAACCGCATGGGCATCCGCAAGGTGAGCGTCTACGACTACCTCTACCTTACCTTTACCGAACCGGTTTATGCCCAGCTCGGCTCCTCCGACTACAACGCCCGCCGCGACGGCCGCGTCTGGGATACGCCTGATTTTCACCGCAACCCCCACCTTTATCAGTCCACTTTCGGAAAGTTTCTGCCCGTTACCGACCTGCTCATTGCCTGCGCCTACTGGCACCCCAGCGCCCCGCAGCTGTTCTCCGAAGCCGATACCCGCCGTCCTGACTTCCGCATCGACACCATTGCCGACGTCACATGCGATGTAGACGGCTCTATTCCCTGCACCAAGCGCAGCAGCAGCATCTCGGACCCGGTATTCGACTATAACCCGCAGACCGGGGAGCTGGAAGCGCCGTATTCACGGACCAACAACATCACCATCATGGCAGTGGATAACCTGCCCTGCGAACTGCCCCGCAACGCCTCCCGGGACTTCGGCCGCCAGCTGCTCGACAACGTGTTTCCGCACCTGCTCAGCGGCGATGACGACGCGGTGATTGAGCGGGCTACCATTGCCCGCAGCGGGCAGCTGATGCCCCGCTATGAGTACCTGGCTGACTACGTGGCTGAGGCAGTATCGGCTTAATCAGATACCACGCAGTACGGGGTAACGGGCCTGCACCAGCATAAACAAGCCGTAGGCAATAAGGCCGGCCGCTACGATGCCCAGCACGAAGGACCCCATCGAGGCAAGCAGGTCAAAGGCCTCGTGCGTGCTGCCCACGGCGCCGGCGCGGGACTGTTGGCCGGCCTGCACGAAGAAGTAGCCGATAATACCGAGCACAATGCCCCGGGCGGTAAAGCCGACCTGCCCGGCCCGGTACACCAGCCGCTGCTGCCCCGGGGAAAGGCTGGTTGCGTTGACGTCCTTCTGGAACTTGCCGGCGTAGGCCCGGTAGATCTGGTACAGCCCGCTGCCGATAATAATAAGCCCCAACAGAATAATCAGCCAGTCGCCATTCGGCCAGCCCAGGACTTTGGCGGTCAGGCTCTGGGACGTGTTGCCACCCTGGCTGGCCTGCCCGTTCAGGGCTAGGCGGGCAGCGTACAAAGCCAGGCCGCTGTAGAACAGGCCACTGCCGATGTACCAGAGCCGCAGGCCCACGCCTTTGGCGCCGGAGCCCTTGCCTTCCGTGTCGCGGATGGCCTGAGTGAAGCGCCAGATGATGTAGCCCAGCAGGCCAAAGGCAATGAGCCCAAGCAGGATGCTGCCACCGGGCAGGTCCTGCAGGTGATGCACGGCCTCTTCCTTATCGGTGCGGGCGCCCTCGCTCTGGCCCGCGGCGGCCAGCAGCGCCAATACGCCCATCAGCAGATACACGATGCCGATGGCAGCAAAGCCCAGGCGGGCCATTGTTTTGATGCCACTCGATGGGGATGTGGGAACGGCAGAGAGCAGAGTGTCGGTCGTGGTCATAGGAAAAGAAAAGGAACGTTCCCTTCCCTACGCAGAAACGCGGCGCAATGGTTGAGCCCGCTGGCAGCACCAAGGGCCTTCCCCTGAATGGAAAGGTCCCGGTAGTCGTAGCTGATAAAAGCTAGAAGGTGCGGTCAACGCAGGTTGTCATGCCGCTCCTGACCTGTTCAGCGCTTGCCTGGTGGTAGCCAAATCTTTTAATTTCCAGTGCTCTGCGTATCAATAATTTGGTTTAAAAGGAGCCCGCTTTCACGGCTGAACTTCGGAGGATGTGAGGCTGTCGGGCTAGGGCCCAATCGTAACTACCCCGTTGGCAACCAGAGCAAGTAAAAGCAACGTCGTAGCTCCGATGCCCACTCCAAACCCGGCCTTCGCTTTCGCCAGCTTTTTCTTTTGGGCTTGGTGGGCATAGCCAGCCATGTAATTCGGGTTTACCAGCAGGGTCCGGTCCGGGACCAGGATGTTGTCCGGCTGGGGCTTGGTGAGCACGATGGCTGCGCCTACGCCCAGCCCCACCATGGGCCCCACCACCGTGGCGGCGCAGGTGCCCAGAAACGCCCCCTTGGGCCTGAACAGAAGCTGTGCATCCGCCTCCCCGCGCTTATACATGATCTGCGAGTCCAGGGCCGGGTCGGCAGTGGGTTCCGGCAAGGCCGGGTTGCGCAGCACTTCCCGGGTCCCATTGGCATAGCGGATCAGAAAAACGTCCGCGGCGGCCAGGCTCAGAGTGTCGGGCGTGGCGGCGGGCTCCCGGCTGAGGTAGGCAACCCGGTCGGGCGTAATGACCAGCACTTTGGCTTTTATCTCATTGCCATTGGTACAAAGAATCACGTCCTGAGCTTGAGAGAGAACAGGCCATACCAGAAGGAGCAGCAGGTAGAAGGAGCGCGTAGGCATACAGCAGCAGAAAAGTTGAACAGACTGCTGACTAATGCCGGGAGTTGAACCCGAATACCATGCTGACCCGTGCCCCGCCGTTACCGGGCACGAAGGCCAGGTTGACCGGGAAGTTGACGCCGGCATACTGGAAGGAAGTGCCCAGCGCAAACGCAATGCTGGTGCCGGCCAGCGACAGGTTCGGACCCACGCCCAGCTCCAGGCCCTTGGCGGCCCGGATTCCGATCAGCCCGCTTACGCTGGGCAGAAACTTGCCTTGCTCCAGCCCGCCAATGAGCGGAATCACTTCGAACAGGCCCGACGTGCCATTGGGAAGCCGGAAGATGCGCGTTTCAAACTGCCAGCCGAACTGCGTCAGGAAGGGGTTCACGTTGAGCGACTCCTTGGCTTTGTCGGCGGCTCCGCCCGACAGCACAGTAAACCCCAGACGGGGGCCGCTCAGATGAATGTCCTCAAACGTGCGGACTTCGTCGCCGGGCACCAGCGGGCCGGTAGGGGGCGCTGGGAGCACGGCGGTGGCTGCCGGGGTACCTGGGTAAGTAGGAGCCACGACGGCCGAAGTGGTTGGGGCCGGAGCCGCTGGGGTTGTGGTCGGGGCAGTAGCGGGCAGGCTGGGCGCGCCGTTGAACAGGTCCTTGGCCCCGTTGGCGTATCGAATCATAAACACCTCCGACCGACGCACGATGATAAGCGGCCCGTCGGGATTGTCGGTGCGCTTGTACTTGATTTCCGTCGGCGTGATTTCGAGGACTTTGACCTGGACTTCCTCGCCGTTTTGCTTGGTGAGCAGGTCCTGGGCCTGGGCGGTGGCAGCAAGCAGCACAACGGTTAACAGGGTGAGTAGCAGTCGGGTCATGGTGCGGAGGGTTAAGGTGAATACCTGCCGAAAGATGAAGGCCCCCCCCGCCGAACCGGTTACGAACTGTTTGATTTTTCTGACTTTATATCATTTTAAAAACGCAGCATACTCTATTGATAAGCAATTGATTATACTTGCATTAATTAGACTTTCAAAGTTTCGGTATTAGCGGCTTTTACCGCCTTGTTTGCTTTATGGATGATCTGCGCACCACGCTAGCCACCTTCACCCCGGATGACCGTAAGGAGTTTGGCCGTTTTCTGCAGCGGCAGCGCAAAAAGCCCAAAGGCCGCATGGACAGCCGCCTTTGCGAGCTGCTGCTGCACAAAAAGGAATACACAACGGCTGAGCTGCTGGACCAGCTTTACCCCGAGGAGCCCAATGCGGTAGCCTACTATGCCCTGCGCAAGCGGCTGATGCGCCACCTTACCGATTTCCTGCTGCAGAAACAGCTGCAGGAAGACGACACGGCGGCGGCGGCGGTGCGTGGGCAATTGTCACTGGCCCAGTACCTGTTCGATGCGGGCGTGCCCCGCCTGGCGTGGGTAACGCTGCGCAAAGCCGAGAAGCTGGCCCGCACCAACGAGCAGTACGAGCTGCTGAACACGGTGTATAACCTGCAGATCGAGCACGCCAATAACGAGTACGCCGACGACCTGCTCGACATCATCAAGCGCCGCAACCTTAACAAGAAAGCCGCCGACGAGGAAGAGCGGGCTACCATTGCCAACAGCCTGATTCAGCAGCGCCTGCAGGCGGCGCGCACCCAGGGCCGCGACGCGGCTTTTGACACCATCATGCAGGACGTGCTGCGCGAGTATGACCTGCAGGAAGCCTTTGCCCGCCGCCCGTCGTTGCTGTACCGCCTCATGGCCATTGCCCGCAGCGCTGTGCTGGCCCGCCGCGACTTCGTGTCGTTCGAGCCGTTTATTCTGCGGCGCTACCACCTGATGGAGACGCGGCACGGCTTTACGGCGGCGCACCGCTACTACCAGCTCGGGCTGCTCTACATGATTGCGCACGTGCTGTACCGCAACCGCAAGTTCGTAGAGTCGTCGCGCTACCTTGAGCAGCTGCGGCTGACGCTGCTCAGCGGCTCCCGCACTCACTACGCCGACTTCTACCCCAAGTACATCTTCCTGCTAGCCGCCAACAAGGCCTTTATGCGGCGCAACTCCGAAAGCATTCAGCTGCTGGAAGAGCTGTTGCAGGGCAAGGAAGTAACGCTGAGCCCCCGCGACGAGCTGACGGCCCGCCTGGGCCTGGGCTTTCACTACTTCACCGAAGGCAAGTTCAGCAAGACCAACCAGGTACTGATCGGCATCGGCCGCTCCGACCACTGGTGCGAGCAGAAGATGGGCGTGGAGTGGGTGCTCAACAAGAATATGGGCGAGATGCTCGTGCAGCTGGAGATGGGCAACCCGGATCTGGCGCTGAACCGCCTGCGGGCTATTGAGCGAAGCTTTCGTGAGCGGTTTGGCGATGGCGGACCTTACCGCTACGTACTCAGCTACCTGCAGCTGGTCCGACAGGTAATCGACGACCCCGACGTGGTGTTCAAGCCCGCCTTTGTGAATTTCGTGAGCCAGATGCCGCATTTTCTGCCCCTGGAGCGCGAAGACCTGCAGGCGCTGAGCTTCTACGCCT
Source organism: Hymenobacter translucens (assembly GCF_020685205.1). GTDB lineage: Bacteria > Bacteroidota > Bacteroidia > Cytophagales > Hymenobacteraceae > Hymenobacter > Hymenobacter translucens. Next base: position 252,235 of record NZ_JAJERB010000005.1, on the reverse strand, counting down.
GGCTGCGGGCCCGCATGCTGAAGCGGCCCTACTACGACGTGCTGCTGGAAGTTGCCGGGGAGGTGGCGGTACTTGAAAACCGGGCATAAAAAAGGCCGGCCCTGTTCGGGGCCGGCCTTTTTTTATTGCTTGGCAGACTACTCCTGCTTGGCAGGAACTTCTTCCACCAGCTTGTCGGATTCTTTGTTTACCACTACGGCCGTGTCACCGGGTTCGCGGGCCATGTCGGCCTCTACGTTGTCGGCAGCGTTGCTGGCGGCAGCACCGGCGTTGTCAGCCGTGTTTTCCATCGAGGTGCCGGCATTGTCAGCCGCATTCTCGGCGGAGTTGTTGGCATCACCGCAGGAGGTGGTGGCGAAAGCGCCGAAAGCGGCGAGAACGAGCAGGGATTTGAAGGAAGTTTTCATAGCGAAAAGGGGTTTTGTTTTGGTTGGTTCCGGGCTTTATACGCTTGAAGGCTAAAGGTAACCCGGAAGGTTGTTCAGGCAGCGGGGTTAAATCTCGCTGCCAGGATTTGTTGCAGAGCCTTATACGCAACGAAGTGTGGTTATGCCATTTCTTTTGAAAATTTTGTCGGTGTGCCCGGGTAGATAGCCTCCTGCCGACAGTCCGGACTGCTTTTACGAAGTGGCATGAGCCGTCAGCCTTCGGTGGGCAGGTTCAGGTGGTTCGCTCAACTTTTCAAATGAGTAGGGAGTATACGAAGCAGTTGCTACCGTTTTTGCTTTACTCTCATGGACTCTACCACGCCCACTCCCCACACGCCCGTCGTTCCCACCATTCCCCTTGATGTAACTGAGGAGCAGAACAATGCCCTTATAGCTGACACGCAGGAGCTGCTCAAGAACGGCGTGCCTACCAAGGCCAAGGAAAGCAAGCACGGACTAACCGAGATAACCCGCTGGGAAGAAGTGCTGCGGGCCAGTGAGCGGCCCGGGCTGGCCAAGATTATCCAGGAGCTGGTGACGCTGCGCGAGCAGCTGGCGGAAGAGAAGCCGGAAGGTCATGCCATTGCCGAAACCCTGGCTACGCTCGGTGCCGAAACGGTGAAGGTGGCCGACGAAGCCAGCAATGCCTACACGCCGGCCCTTACTCAGCTGGGCAAGCTGCTTATCAAACTAGGATCCTCGCTGTCCCGGTAGCCGGTACGCTGCTCTTATAGGAAAGCCCCCACTGTTTGGCAGCGGGGGCTTTTTTGTGGACTCCGTTGCTTAAGGTCGGCTTTGGGCTGAACAACCGGGGCAGGAGCCGTACTTTTGCGGCCTTTCGCACCTGAGTTGCCCGTCACTATGCCTGCTTTGCTTCCTGATCTGACTCCGTATTACCCCTTCGAGGGAATGCAGTTTGGCTTTACCCGCTGCTTTCTGTGCGGCACGGCCACAACGCCGCCTGCGGATACGGTGCCCGTCTTTGCCGACTGGCTGATGAGCCGCTACCAGCTCCACGACCGGCAAATCAAGCTGCTCGACCAGAGCGTGCGCACGTTTTCGGAGCTACGGATTTCCTGCTGTACCCAGTGCCGGACCCGCCACGTCGAGCCCCTCGAGGCCCGGGTAGAAGCTGCCACGGAAGCCGGCCCGGCGGCCCTGAAAGCTCTGGACGAGAAAACGGTTTTCCTGTGGCTGGGTAAGATGTTCTACGGCATTCTGGTCACCGAGCTGCTCACCGAACTCGATCCGCTGGCAAAGCCGCTTTACCCGTTGGCCGAAAATGCCCAGATGCTGCGGCGTTTTCAGGCGTTTTTCCAGACGTTTCAGGCGCTGCGGGTGCCCATCGTATTTGAGGACTTCAGCCCGGCTTCCATTTTCGTGCTGGAGGCTGACCCCAGCCAGGACACGGTGCCCTTTGAGTACGACGATGACCTGACCACCATGGCGTTCAGCATCAAGCTGGACGGAATCGTGCTGCTGGGCTGCCTCGCCGACAACGGTATTATCGGGCAGGCCATGAGCAAGGTGTACCAGGATGCCCGGCGGCCCCTGCACCCGATTCAGATTGCCGAGTTCAAGGCCCGGGTGTACTACGCGGCCTACTTATTCAACGTAGTACCCGACTATTTCCCCCGACCCGTGAAGCCCGGGGATACGGAGCTGGTCTACGACACATTGATTGACGATATCACCAGTGCTATCTTCAACCCGTGGGAAAATGGAGCCTATGGACAGTCGCTGCAGGAAATGTGGAAGCGCTGGGAGATTCCCTACGCGGATATCATGCGCGACCCGCAGCAGCCGATGAGCTATCTGTACGATGAAGCCGGCCAGCCGCAGGTGCTGACGGTATTATAGGGAGTTGATGAGATGCGCTAGCTGGCACGCCACACGGGCGGCAGCTTGCTGATGCGCACCTTGTCCCATTTGCCATAGATGTCCTCGTGCCGGCCCACCAGCAGGTCGATGGTGCGGTGCATGCGGCGGTTCATGGTATCGTGGATGACGTAGGTGCCATCGAGGGTGGGGGAGATGCCGGTGACCATGACGGAGTCGCCGTACTCGAACTTGCCACCCCAGCGCTTCAGCATGTCGCGCGAGAGGGCCATCCAGCGGTGCTTGCTGCTGTGGTGACGGGAAATCCGCGAGTTGTCGGCGGTGATGAGGGGCTCAGCGTCGGTCTGCCGCTCATCGGCACTGTAGACGGTAGCGGTAACTGTGTAGCCGGGCAGCTTCTTGGGTAGCTGGGCGACGACCGGAGCAGGTGGCACCACGGTTACCGCCCGGGGTACGAGCTCCGTAAATGAGAGGGCCGGTAACCGTGTGGTGGGAGTCTGGGGAGGAAAAAGAAGGGTCAGAAGAAGTAGTGCAATAGACATTTCGTTAGGGTTCGTGGGCTCTTCCTTGTCACCTGAAGAGAATAGGGCTACCCCCTTTGTGGATGGGCAAGAAGGGATTAACTCCAATGGGCGGTGAAAAGTTGCTGTTGAGCTTACCAATGCCCTCTGTTGCTCTCTCAGCGCCATTTATTCCCACATTACTCCGGCCAACGTTACCTGCATTTCAGTTCCTGGCTTCGGCCGTGCCCGGCGGTGTAAACCAGATTGCGCTCAGGGCGTAAGCAGAAAGCTCTAACCAGGCTAGCTCCAGTAGTAAGTGAGGCATTCTCATTTGGTGTCAGCAGGCTTCTTACCGGATTTTGAATAGATTGAACAACTCAAGCTGCTGCAAACGAATCAATAGAGTTGAACAACACGCTGACTAACAGATTTATTTGTGTAGTCGAATACGTGTTTTTGCCTTATACTCAGGTTGTCTACTTTTGCAGCCGACTACCTTAGCTCCCACCGCATGGACGCTTACACTTATATCGCCAACGCCCACGGCGACTACATCGAGCAACTCTACCAGTCTTATAAGAGCGACCCGGAGTCGGTCGACTTTGGCTGGCGCAAGTTTTTCGAGGGCTTTGACTTTTCCCAGCAGTACCCGGAAGACGGAGCGGGACAGCCCGCCGGCGAGGGCGTACTTACCAAATCAGCCAGTACCAACGATGCCGGCGCCGTGCGAGCCGTTGATACGGTATCGGCAGACAAGGAAACGCAGGTTCGCAACCTGATCCACGCCTACCGCAGCCGGGGCCACCTCGTAGCCAATACCAACCCGGTGCGCCCCCGCAAGGACCGTAAGGCCCGCCTTTCCCTGTCCGACTTCGGCCTGTCTGAGTCGGACCTTGACACCGTTTTCAAGAACGGTGAGGTGCTGGGCCTGGGCAGCAATGCCAAGCTGCGCGACATCGTGGCGGCGCTGGAGAAGATCTACACCCGCACCATCGGCTTCGAGTACATGTACATTCGCGACCCGCAGGTGCTCGACTGGTTTCGGGAGAAAGTGGAGAAGGACTCGCTCAGCTTCAACCCCGGCATCGAATACAAGAAGCGCATCCTCAGCAAGCTGAATGAGGCGGTAGTGTTCGAGAACTTCCTGCACACCAAGTTTCTGGGCCAGAAGCGCTTCTCGCTCGAAGGCGGGGAAACCACCATTCCGGCCCTCGACGCTATCATCAACAAGTCGTCGGAGCTGGGGGTGAAGGAAGTGATGATCGGGATGGCCCACCGCGGCCGCCTGAACGTGCTGGCCAATATCATGGGCAAAACCTATGAGCAGATTTTCTCGGAGTTCGAGGGTACGGCCGTTCCCGACCTGACCATGGGCGACGGGGACGTTAAGTACCACATGGGCTACTCATCGGAAGTGGAAACCGAGGGCGGGCAGAAAGTGAACCTGAAGCTGGCGCCTAACCCTTCCCACCTCGAAGCGGTGAACCCCGTGGTAGAAGGCTTCGTGCGGGCCAAGATCGAGCACCAGTACGGCGGCGACTACCACCAGATCCTGCCCATCCTGATCCACGGCGACGCCGCCGTAGCCGGGCAGGGCATCGGCTACGAGGTCACGCAGATGTCGCAGCTGGAAGGCTACAAGACCGGCGGCACGATTCACTTCGTTATCAACAACCAAGTGGGCTTTACCACCGACTTCGAAGACGCCCGTTCCTCGATCTACAGCACCGATCTGGCCAAGATCATCGATGCGCCGGTGCTGCACGTGAACGGCGACGACCCTGAGGCCGTGGTATTTGCTGTGCGCCTCGCCACCGAGTACCGCCAGCAGTTCCATGCCGATATCTTCATTGACATGGTGTGCTACCGCCGCCACGGCCACAACGAGTCGGACGAGCCTAAATTCACCCAGCCCACGCTCTACAACCTGATCAGCAAGCACCAGAACCCCCGCGAGGTATACAACGCCATGCTGGTGCAGCGTGGCGACGTGGACGCGGAGCTGGCGGCCCAGATGGACAAGGAATTCCGCGACACCCTGCAGGCCCGCCTCGACATGGTAAAGCAGAAGCCCCTGCCCTACAACTACCAGTCGCTCGAAAATGAGTGGCGCAGCCTGCGCCGGGCCAAGCCCGAAGACTTCGACCAGTCGCCGGCTACCGGCATCAGCGAAGAGGTGGTGCAGCAGGTGGGCAAGGCGCTGACTACGCTGCCGGAAGGCTTCCGCCCACTCAAGCAGATTGACAACCTGCTCAAGGAGCGCCGCAACATGTTCTTTGAGAACTACGGCACCTGGGTCCGCATTCCCGAAGGCTGGATGCGCGACTATACCAAGCAGTACGATAATACCCGGGTACTGAACTGGGCTGCCGGCGAGCTACTGGCCTACGGTTCCCTGCTCAGCGAAAAGCACATTGTGCGCGTCAGCGGGCAGGACGTGCAACGCGGTACGTTCTCGCACCGCCACGCGGTGCTTCACGACGCCGAAACCTCCGCCCCCTACAACTCGCTCAACCACATTGGCGAAGGGCAGGAAAAGCTGAGCATCTACAACTCCCTGCTGAGCGAGTATGGCGTGCTGGGCTTTGAATTCGGCTACGCTATGGCCAACCCGACGGCCCTGGTCGTGTGGGAAGCCCAGTTCGGCGACTTTGCCAACGGCGCGCAGACCATGATTGACCAGTTCATCGTGAGCTCGGAAAGCAAGTGGCAGCGGATGAACGGCGTGGTGATGCTGTTGCCCCACGGCTACGAAGGCCAGGGCCCCGAGCACTCCAACGCCCGCCCCGAGCGGTTCCTGCAGCTGGCGGCCGAGAACAACATCGTGGTGGCCAACATGACCACGCCGGCCAACTTCTTCCACGCCCTGCGCCGGCAGCTCACCTGGAGCTTCCGCAAGCCCCTGGTGGTAATGTCGCCCAAGTCAATGCTGCGCCACCCGCTGTGCGTGTCGCCCATCGAGGAGTTCACCGGCGGCTCGTTCCGCGAGGTTATCGGCGACGCGTATGCCGAGGCCAAGAAAGTGAAGCGCGTGCTGTTGTGCTCGGGCAAGGTGTACTTCGACCTGCTGGAAGAGCAGCGCACGTCGGGCCGCACCGACGTGGCCATCGTGCGCCTCGAGCAGCTGCACCCCTTCCCCAAAAAGCAACTCGACGCCGAGCTCGCCAAGTACCCCAAAGCCAAGCTGTACTGGGTGCAGGAAGAGCCGGAGAACATGGGCTACTGGAACTTCATGCTGCGGTACATGCGCCGCGAGCTGGAGGAGGTTATTGCCCGTAAGCCTTCCGCTTCGCCGGCTACCGGCTACAACAAAATTCACATCAAGGAGCAGAAGGAGCTGATCGGCCGCGCCTTCGACAAGCCCAAGGAGGCCGTAGCCGACAACAACATCGAGGCCACGGTAGCCTCTGCCAAGGCAACGGACTAACCGGCCGCTGCCCCTGTGCCGGGCCGGCCCCGGCAGCCCTTGCTGAAACCTTAAAACTCATTCTTTTTCCGCCCAACCACCTTTATGGCCCTGGAAATCAAAATACCTGCCGTTGGCGAGTCCATCACCGAAGTAACCATTGCCAAGTGGCTCAAGAAAGACGGCGAGGCCGTAAAGCGCGACGAGGTTATTGCCGAGCTGGAGTCCGACAAAGCCACGTTTGAGCTGCCCGCCGAAGCTGAAGGCACCCTGCGCATCCGCGTAGCGGAGGGCGAAACCATCGGTATTGGAACCACCATTGCCGACATCGACGGCGACGGAGCAGCGGCTCCGGCTGCTTCGGCTGCCCCTAGTGCGGCTGCCTCCGCCGCTCCGGCCGCTGACCCGGTAACCCAGGGTGAGCAGAACCCCCAGGCCAGCAACCAAAGCGGCTACGGCGGCTCCCAGTCCGGCTCGGCCGACACGCCGACTGCCGCTGCCCCGGCTGCTTCAGCTCCTGCTGCAGGCGGGCAAAGTGGCGGCGCGACGGTGGAAATGAAGATTCCGGCCGTGGGCGAGTCCATCACGGAAGTAACGGTAGCCAAGTGGCTGAAGCCCGACGGCGCCCAGGTGCAGCGCGACGAAGTCATTGCCGAGCTGGAATCCGACAAAGCCACGTTTGAGCTGCCCGCCGAAGGTGCCGGCACCCTGCGCCACGCGGTGAAGGAAGGCGAAACCATCGGCATCGGTGCCACCATTGCCCGCATCGAAGGCGGCAGCGGCGCGGCTTCGGCCCCGGCGGCTCCCGCAGCCGCAGCGGCTCCGGCCGCTGCCCCGCTGGCCAGCGCCCCGCAGGCGGCCAACGCCTCATACGCCACCGGCACGCCTTCCCCGGCCGCCGGCAAGATCCTCGGGGAGAAAGGCATCAATCCCGCCGACGTGCAGGGCTCGGGCCGCGACGGCCGCATTACCAAGGAAGATGCCCAGAACGCCCAGGCCAAACCCACTGCTCCGGCTCCCCCGGCCGCCCCGGCCGCCGCTGCGCCGGCACCTTCGGCTCCCGCTGCAGCTCCGCAGCCGGCGGCGGGCGACCGTAACCAGCGCCGGGAGCGGATGAGCAACCTGCGCAAGACCGTAGCCCGCCGACTGGTGTCGGTGAAAAACGAGACGGCCATGCTCACCACCTTCAACGAGGTGAACATGCAGCCCATCATGGACCTGCGCACCAAGTTCAAGGACAAGTTCAAGGAAAAGAACGGCGTGAACCTGGGCTTTATGTCCTTCTTCACCAAGGCCGTGTGCGTAGCCCTGCAGGAGTGGCCCTCGGTGAATGCCCAGATCGATGGTACCGACATCGTGTTCAACGACTTCTGCGACATCAGCATTGCCGTATCAGCGCCCAAGGGCCTGGTGGTGCCGGTAATCCGCAACGCCGAGAAGCTGAGCTTCGACGGTATTGAGAAGGAAGTGGTGCGCCTGGCCATGCTGGCGCGCGACAACAAGCTCACCATCGAGCAGATGACCGGCGGCACGTTCACCATCACCAACGGCGGCATCTTCGGCTCGATGATGAGCACCCCGATCATCAACGCCCCGCAGTCGGCCATTCTGGGGATGCACAACATCGTGCAGCGTCCCATTGCCGAAAACGGACAGGTGGTAATCCGGCCCATGATGTACCTGGCCCTGAGCTACGACCACCGCATCATCGACGGCCGCGAGTCGGTGTCGTTCCTGGTGCGCGTAAAGGAGCTGCTCGAAGACCCGACCCGTCTGCTGCTGGGCGTGTAGTCCTTTGTCAACACCAATGCTGAAAGAGGCGGCCCGTATCCCGGGCCGCCTCTTTCAGCATTGGTTCAGGCTACAGCAGCGACAAAGGGCTGCGCTGAGTAAGCCGGTGCTCAAACATGGAGGCAATGCTCAGGGCCCGGGCCTTGGTGTCTTCGGCTTTGGGTCCGCGGAAGTGCGCGTCCACGGTCTGGAAGAACAGCTGCAGCCAGCGCTGAAAGTGGGCCGCGCCCACGGGCAGGGGAATGTGTTTGGCAAACGGGCGGCCCTTGTAGCGGCTGGTGCCCAGCAGCACGCTGCTCCAGAAGTCGTACATGACTGGCAGGTGCCGCGCCCAGTCGACGTGGGCAAAGCCGTTGAACACGGCGCTCAGCAGTTCGTCCTGGTTTACGGCGTCGTAAAACGAGTCGACCAGCAGGCGGATGTCGGCTTCGGTTTCAATATCGGGCATGGCGGGCGAGGTCATGGACAGGCAGCGGGGTACGCCAGTAAAGATACGAGGCAGTTGGGGCCGGGTCGGCGGCCGGGTTGCCTACATTTTTTCTATCCCGCCAGGTCCCTTTTGCGTTGTAGTGCTGTCCAACCACTTTCTTTTCAGCATATGGCTTCTTCCCGCTCTTCTGTATTCTGGCGCACCGTTGGTCTTGGCCTCATTGCCGGGATGCGCAGCATGTCGGCTCCGGCCCTGTTGAGCAGTGCCCTGCGGCGCCACCCATCGAGCCGGCTGGCCCATTCCTCGTTTAGCCTGCTCCAGCAAAAAGGCGGGGGCCGGGGCCTGAAGCTGCTGGCCGCGGCGGAAATGGTAGGCGACAAGCTGCCTCAGATGCCTGACCGCACCGAGCCCATCAGCATTGCCGGCCGGGCGCTGTCGGGGGCGGTAGTCGGGGCGGTGCTGTACAAGCTGGGCTACCGCAAGCTGGTATCGGGTGCGCTGCTGGGGGGCGCGGCGGCCGTAGCCGGCACGTTCGGGGCTTACTACCTGCGCCGGGCCGTAAACGAGAAAACCAGTCTGCAGGAGCCCACGGCCGGCTTCCTGGAAGACGCCGTGGTGGTTGGGCTGGGCAACGCCATACTGCACGGCTACAAGCCCCGGCAGTAGCCTACTCGCTCACCGGCGTAGCCACCGCGGTGGGCTTGGTACGCCCGCCCAGCACGACCAGCATCACGGCCACCACAATCAGGGCGGCGCCGCCGGCCATCTGGGCATTGAGGGCTTCGCCCCCGAAGGCCCAGCCCAGAATCACGGCCACGACCGGGTTCACGAAGGCGTAGGTGCCGGCCAGGGCGGGCTCGGTTACCTTGATCAGCCAGATGTAGGCGGTAAAGGCCAGCAGGGAGCCGAACGTGACCAGGTAGGCAAAGGCGAGCCAGGCTTTGGTGCTGATCCCTTCTACGTGCATGCGGGGCCCCTCGCCGTGGAGCAGCCCGGCAATCAGCAGGAAGAAGCCCCCGCACAGCATCTGCATGCCCACGCCCAGGAACGGGGAGCCGCCGATGGGCTTCTTCTTGGAATACAGGGAGCCCACCGACCACATAAACGCCGCCAGCAGCACGGCCCCGATGCCCAGGGCCGGATTGTCCGGAATCAGTACGGCGCCGGTGGTGCGGGTGCTGGCCAGCAGGTACATGCCCACCAGCCCCAGCGTCAGACCTACGACTACCTTGACCGTCGGGCGGGGCGAGATGCCGGCGGCCCAGCCCAGCAGGGCCAGAAACATCGGCACCGTGGCCACCAGCAGCGCGGCCATACCCGAAGGAATGTACTGCTGGGAAAAGGTAGTGCCCCCGTTGCCGAACAGCGGCAGACAAATGCCCACTACGGCGGCCCGCAGCCAGTCCTGCCGGGTGGGAGCCGCCGCCCCGCTCAGCCGCATCAGCCCGTACTGTACCCCGCCGGCCAGCAGGTAGCGCGTGGCCGACAGCAGAAAGGGCGGCCAGGCGGTGAGGGCCATCTTGGTCGCCAGGTAGGTGGAGCCCCAGATCAGGTAGAGCGCCAGCAGGGCAAGGCCGATCAGCAGGCGGGAAGGAGGGGCAGTAGTGGAAGCGGACATGAGCAGGACGGAAACCGCCGGCAGCACGGGCCGTCGGCGGGCCTTTTACGGCGGCGCAAACCTACCGGTCTGCCCGGCCGTAACCAACCCGGCATTTTACTTCGCTGAATTCCTTTATCCACTTCGGACTATATTCGGCCATGGGTTTTTTAAATCAGGTTGTCTGGATTACGGGTGCCTCGTCGGGGATTGGGGAGGCACTGGCCAAGTCGATGGCCCGGCAGGGCGCCCAGCTGGTGTTGTCGGCCCGCAACGAGGCGGAGCTGCGGCGCGTGCAGCTGGCCTGCAGCCCGGCGCCCGTGCTGGTCGTGCCCCTCGACCTGGCCGATGCGGCCTCCCTGCCCGCCAAGGTTGAGCAGGTGCTGGCTCACTACGGCCGCCTCGACGTGCTCGTCAACAACGGCGGCGTCAGTCAACGCTCCCTGGCTTTGGAAACCTCGCTCGACGTGGACCGGCGGCTGATGGAGGTTAACTACTTCGGCACCGTGGCCCTGACCAAGGCCGTGCTGCCCCGCCTGATCAACCAGCGCACCGGCCGGATCGTGGTTATCAGCTCCCTGGTAGGCAAGTTCGGCACGCCCTACCGCTCGGCCTACGCGGCCAGCAAGCACGCCCTGCACGGCTTTTTCGACTCGCTCCGGGCCGAGCTGACCGGTACCGGGGTGGGCGTCACCATCCTCTGCCCCGGCTTTATCCGCACCGGCGTCTCGGTCAATGCCCTGACCGGGAACGGCAGCGCGCTGGGCACGATGGACGACGCCACGGCCAACGGCCTGGACCCCACTGAATTTGCCCGCCGCGCCCTGCTACTCATTGCCCGCGGAAAGGACGAGGCCTACATCGGCGGCAAGGAAACCCTGGGTGTCTACCTCAAGCGCCTCGCCCCCGGCGTGTTCCGGAAAATGCTGAACAAGGCAAAGGTGCGGTAGGGAAGGGAGGAGCTAGGAGTCAGGAGCTGCTACGCAGGAGTCAGGACTTGGAAGGAGGAGAGGATTCGATGGTTGAAATTACGGGCGCAAGGCGGTCAGCTCCCCTCCTTGAATAAGGAGGGGTGGCCGCAGGCCGGGGTGGTTGACGGCGTTGTTTATCCAGAACAACAGCTCAGCCTATTGTCCATAGCAAAAGCTATAGCATTGTCATCCTGAGCAGAGCGAAGGACCTTATCAGGTTAGAACGAGCCGTTGTTACAACTATCGTTCGGTCACTAGTCGTTCTGCGGTGCTAAGGTCCTTCGCAAGCTCAGGATGACATCTGGAAAGCTTAAAGCTGACAGTCTGATGCCTGTAGCAATCCAACATCATCAACGACTTTACCACCCCGGCCTTCGGCCACCCCTCCTTATTCAAGGAGGGGAGCTGGACCGCCTTGCATCTGCCGAACCATATACCAAACACCAAACACCTCCTCGCTCTTAACTCCTAGCTTCTAACTCCCGGCTCCTGACTCCTGCGCAGCAACTCCCAACTCCTTCATTTCTAACTTACCTTTGCCCGTACCGCTTACCAACCCGACTTTCAGCATGAACCAATACGACGTTACCGTCATCGGCAGTGGCCCCGGCGGCTACGTGGCGGCTATCCGCTGCGCCCAGCTCGGCCTCAAGACGGCCCTCATCGAGAAGTACCCCACCCTGGGCGGCACCTGCCTCAACGTGGGCTGCATCCCAAGCAAGGCCCTGCTCGACTCCACCGAGCACTACCACAACGCCGCCCATACCTTCAAGGAGCACGGCATTGAGCTCAGCGACCTGCAGATCAACATGAACCAGCTCATCGACCGCAAAAACGGGGTGGTGAAGGCAAACACCGACGGTATCCAGTTCCTCATGAAGAAGAACAAGATCGAGGTGCTGCGCGGCGTGGGCTCGTTCGTCGACAAAAACCACATCAAAATCACGCCCGCTGAGGGCGGGGAAGAGCAGCAGATCGAGACCAAAAACGTCATCATCGCCACTGGCTCCAAGCCCACGGTGCTGCCCTTCATTCAGCAGGACAAGCAGCGCATCATCACCTCCACCGAGGCCCTCAACATCCGCGAGGTGCCCAAGCACATGATCGTGATTGGCGGCGGCGTGATCGGGCTGGAAATGGCTTCGGTGTACGCCCGCCTCGGCGCCAAGGTGAGCGTGGTGGAGTTCATGGACTCGCTTATCCCCACCATGGACCGCGCCCTGGGCAAAGAGCTCAAGCGCATCCTGGGTAAGATCGGCATCGAGTTCTTCCTGAGCCACAAGGTAACCGGCGCCACCCGCGAGGGCGACGCCGTGACCGTAACCGCCACCAACCCGAAAGGGGAGGAGGTGAAGTTTGAGGGCGACTACTGCCTGGTAGCCGTGGGCCGGGTGCCCTACACCGCCGGCCTCAACCTCGAAGCCGCCGGCATCGAGCTGGAGGAGCGGGGCCGCATCAAGGTCGACGAGCACCTGCAAACCTCCGTGCCCGGCATCTACGCCATCGGCGACGTGATCCGGGGCGCCATGCTGGCCCACAAGGCCGAGGAAGAAGGCGTGTTCGTGGCCGAGACCATCGTGGGCCAGAAGCCCCACATCAACTACCTGCTGATTCCCGGGGTGGTGTACACCTGGCCCGAAGTGGCCGGCGTGGGCTACACCGAGGAGCAGCTCAAGGAGATGGGCAAGGCCTACAAGACCGGCAACTTCCCCTTCCGCGCCTCGGGCCGCGCCCGCGCCTCCATGGACCTCGACGGCTTCGTGAAAGTGCTGGCCGACAAGGAAACCGACGAAATCCTGGGCGTCCACATGATCGGGCCGCGCATTGCCGACCTGATTGCTGAGGCCGTGACGGCCATGGAGTTCCGCGCCTCCGCCGAGGATGTGGCCCGCATGAGCCACGCCCACCCCACCTACGCCGAAGCCATGAAGGAAGCCTGTCTCGCCGCCACCGAGAACCGGGCGATTCACATGTAATGCCCGACCCTGGGGCCGAAACGAAAAGAGGCTGCAGCTCCCGGGAGCTGCAGCCTCTTTTTTATTGATACTAAGGGATGCCTTTTTAGATGGCCAGTACGTCGGGCTGCTGTTTAGGGTCTTCGCCGTACTGGTTGCTCCCATGGGTTCCTTCCGTGCAGAAGAGGATCAGCAGCCAGATGCCGCCGATGATCGGGATGAGTGCAATGAATAAAAACCAGCCACTCTTGTTTACATCGTGCAGGCGGCGGACGGCTACGGCTAGGCCCGGAATGATCATCGCTAGGCTATAGATAATCGACAGGATACCATAGCCGAAGGATTCACTGCCCAGGTTAAGCACCTGGTCGGCTATTGCAACGGCAATGCTGAATACGATGTTGAACAGGGTAAACATCCAGTACTCCTTGCGGCGGGCCCGGCCATTGAAGTTGGCATAGTTGCGCAGGGCGTGTAAAAAGTAATCCATAGGCTGAAAAAGAGGATAAAAGGTTCCTACTCGTAAGGCTTTTCGGCAACGCCCCGTTTTTGGGATGGGTTCTGAACTCCATCAGGTAGCGCCTGAACATCCGGCCACTAGCTGGCGGCAATATAGGGGGAGCCGGCTAGCTTTAAGCACTTTTTCAGGTCCTGTATGCGCTTGGCTATTGGTAGGGTATTGCTTCTGGGAATAAGCGCTTTGGCGGCCTGCAACACCCCGTCCCAGGAGCGTAAGGCGGCGGGCCGGGTAGTGGCGCCCGTACCGGCCGCCCCCACGTCGGCCGCTGGGCCTCCGGCTCCTGCTCCCGCAAAAGCAGCATCGGCAGTCTCCATGTTTAGTGAATTCCGTTTTCCCGATTCGCTGCGGGCGTTTCTGGGGGTGCGGCCCATGAAGTTTCGGTGCGTACCCGACCAGGACCTGAAGCTCGAAATCCAGTCGAATCCCTACCGGGCCGACACGGTGGCGGGGCGCTACGTGGTCTTTCGGGAGCTGTTCCAGCCCGCCCGCGTCCTGTATAAGCCCGATGCCGCGGCTACCTGCTGGCTGGAAGTCCGGCCCGAGGACGTGGGCGAGTCCGGCACCGTGGGCGGGGACTTCACCGTGGATACTGCCTCCCTGGCGCCCGGGCGCCGGGTGCTGCTCCTGAATCTGCGCGGGCACAACGGCTTCTGGGGCGGCAGCCTCGACTATGGCCTCACCAACATCGTCGACGTGACAGCCGAGCCTCTGCTTTTACTCAAGACCGAGGCCCTGCACGAAAACGTCAGCTACGGGCGCGAAAACGACTCGGTGTTTGACGAGGACGCCGCGGGCAGCGAAAAGCGGGAGCAGCAGGTCAGCATCCGTCGGGGCCTCATCCGCGTGGGCCCCGCCACCCAGACCTTCACCAACGACCCCAGCGCCCCGGCGGACGGACCGATAAAACCTGTTCCGGAAAGCATGCTGCCCGCCGGCCGCTACCGGTATCAGCCCGGCAAGGTGGTGCGCGTGGGAAAGTAACCCGGCAGCAACGCAAAAGCGGCTGGAGCTACGAGAGCTTCAGCCGCTTTTGCGTTGGTGTCAGTTCTGGTCTGGGTAATTTTTGCTACGGTGGGTTCTAGTTGTCACTGGTAGGGATATTCTGTTCGGTGCAGTATGCGGAAATTTCAGCTTCAGTTTTAAAGTAATTATCGCAAAATTCCTCCAGTTCCTTCTCACTAGATCTGATATACCTATCGTCGGCTTTTAGAATCTTGTCGATTTTATCTATAAAACTATTGAAGTCCGGATTGATGTGGCAGAGTTTGTCAATGGTCTTGAAATCCAGATTCTTGAATCTGGATTGATGAAGGACCTTGCTCTCATAAGGATTTGCCTTGAGTTCTATCACCCCAATACCAAATGACTGATTCAGCCTACTTATCTCATCACTTAGGTTGTCATTAATCTCAAAGGCTACTAAATAGCCAAAATTAGCCCAGCTTGAATTTGACACAGCTTGAAAATATGCTTGTTTTAAATCATAGTCGTTGAGTATCTCTCGTTTTAACTCGTAAGACGTTATCTTAAATGAATCTGCAACGCTAGTTGATTTTATGAAGCTTTGACTGGTTTTAGTGTGTAGGTTGGTGAATTCAACTCCTGTCATGTCGGGGTGAATCCATTTTTGGTTACTGTCCTTGCTGTTTGCCGATTGTTCATGATAAATTGTTTTAGATGATATATTAATGCTTTTTAAATAGGTACTGAATAGTTTATGTAAGCTCCGCTCTTTATAAGATGACTTTTTCTGAAGGATGACTTGAGTTGCCTGAGTGTCGGCACCCGCTGCAGGAAAAATAACAGCTTCGTTTTTTGTTAAGTAATAGCTGAAATTACCCTTTCCTGTACTTATTCGCTTAACGCGGGAATCACCATTGCGGATAAAATCACCTAATAAGGCTGATACAGTAGATGACGGAGTTTTAGATTGCCCAAAGTCATAATAGCTCTTAAGCGACACATGGTTGTACACATCATTATGTGTGACAAGATTGCCCAGCTCTTCTAAGCTTTGCAGGACTGCTTCTTTAAGGGTCATAATAGGGCTGGTTTAGGGTAAGTTGAGTAAAGATGCACCATCTGTCTTTATATCTTACCCTGAATGTTGGTACCGTTGCGCATGAGCTTTACAGAAACTATTTATCCCTGCAAAAAAGCCGCCCACCACTACAAGCGGCGGGCGGCTTAGAGCTATTGCGGGGGCTGCTTAAGCCGACAGCGTGGCGCGGTGCTGGGCGATGCCGTTCTTCACGGAGGTCAGCACTTCGACCTGCTTGGCAATCTGCTCCATGTCCACGTCGGCGAGGAACTCCTTGAGGCCGGCGGCCTGGCGGGCCCGCTTCTGCAGCTTCCGGCGCTGCGTCTGGAATCTACCAGACCAAGCCAGGGAGATACACGCGAGTCGGGCACTTGAAAAAAAATAGCCAACTGCCATACTCGTAAGTCGGGTAGTTGAAATTATTTTTCTAACTACCCGACTCAAGGCTCACCCGCAATGAAGCTTCTCCGCACGCCCGCGTCTTTCTCGCCCAGCCGTTCGGCCGACATCCGGCGGCACTTTGCCCTTACCCAAGGAGAGCTAGGCCGCTGGCTCGAACTCACCCAGGCGCAGGTGGAAGCCGTGGAAGCCGGCCGCCGGCAGTTCTCTCCCGCCGCTGAAGCCCGCCTGGCCCGCCTCTCCGACCTGCTGCCCCCGCGCGGGCCTGTGCTGTCGGAGCCCGAAACGTTGCCCCCGCCGCCCCGAGCGGCCCAGGCCACCAAGGAGGCCCGCGAAGCTGAGCTGCTGCGCCGGCGAGTGCGGCGCTGCCAGCACCTGGCCGCCGGACTGGCCTATCAGCTCGAAGTCCTGGTCGAGCAGGACGCGGCTCTACTGCGCCGCCGGCAGGGGCTGGCCGCGTTGCGCCTCGCCCTGGCCTTGCCACCCGCCACCGGGCAGCCCGCCGATACTGCCGGTGAGGAAGCGTGGCTGGCCGGGCTCGAAGCCACCACCCAGGCGTTGCCCCCGCGCCCCGGCCCGCTGGCCCGGGCCCACCTGGCGTTGCGCCACCGCCTGCTGCTCGAAGAAGCTGAGGTGCTGAGCCGCCTGCTGGGGGCCGGCGAGGGCGGTGAAAGCCCGGCTGGTATGGCGTCGAAAAAATAGTTGACTGCAGTGCTTGTATCTGAATAATCAGTTTTTATATATTATCGCATCTTCAACCATTTAACCCCTATCGTCATGCCCATTAACGTATCCTTACTGCTCACCCGCGCCGAGTGCGACGAAGTGACCAAAGAGCTCGACAAGCGCCTCAACCGCCTCGATATTCGGGAGCAGAACTATGATTACCAAAAGGAAATCGGCACCGAGCGGGCCACCGACCTCAGCGAGGAAAAAACCGGCCTGAACCAGCGCATCACGTTCCTGTCCGGCTACCTGCTCACCCTGACCGCCGGTACCGACGAGCACGAAAAAACCACCGACGACCTGCGCAAGTCAAACGCCCGGCTGGGGGAGGTGGAAGCCCTGATGCGCAAGGAAGGCGGGGCCAAAGCGGTGCTGGGCCAGAGCATCCTCAAGGAAACTCAAGGCCGCTCCACCTCCATCGAGGAAGACAAGGCCGACGTGGTGGCCCACCGCGCCACCCTCACCGCGTAGGGTAGCCCACAGCCAATAATTAAAAAAGAGCCGTTCCGCCAGTTGGCGGGGCGGCTCTTTTTTATTACACAGGATTGGATGCCCGTTGCATCTTTCGCTGAGCAGCTTCACCGGTTGGATTATTGAAAGCGGTTCCTACATTTATTTAAATATTTATCCACTTAGGACACGCATCCCTGAAAGCCTCACACCTATGCCTACCCTTTACCCAATTTCCCCACCGGCTTCGTCCGTAACACGAGCCGGCCTCGTTGGCCGTCTGTTCGGTCTGCTGGTCCTGCTGCTAAACCTCGGGCCGAGCCCGGCCCACGCTCAGCACCTGGCTGCCGGGGGAGGCTACTCGGCAAGGATTCAGCCGGACGGCACCCTATGGCTGTGGGGCAGCAATACCGGCGGACAGCTCGGCAACGGCACCATTGTCAACCGTAACTTTCCCGCCCGGGTTGGCACCGCCTCCACTACCTGGCAGAGCGTAGCCACCGGAAGAACCTACACTCTGGCTGTTCGCACCGACGGCACGCTCTGGGTCTGGGGTGCCAATCCTCTTGGACAGCTGGGCGACGGCACCACCGTCAACAAAAGCAGTCCGATCCAGATTGGCACCGCCACCAACTGGCGCAGCGTGGCTGGTGGGTTCAACCACACCCTGGCCTTGCGCACCGATGGCACCTTGTGGGCCTGGGGCCGGGGCTTCGAGGGCCAGCTGGGCAACAATACCGCTCGTAGCAGCGAAGTACCGATTCAGATTGGGACAGCTACCACCTGGCGCAGCATCGCCGCGGGCACCAACCACAGCCTCGCTATTCGCACCGACGGCACCCTTTGGGTTTGGGGCGACAACAGGGCCGGTCAGCTGGGCGACGGCACCTCCCGGAACCAGCTTCAGCCGACTCAGATCGGGACGGCTACCAACTGGCAGAGCGTGTCGGCCGGCGATGAGCATTCCGCCGCCCTCCGCACCGACGGCACGCTCTGGACCGCGGGCCGCAACGCCGAGGGCCAGCTGGGCGACGGCACCATCAGCAACCGCAACGTCTTTACCCAGGTGGTGGGCGGGGGCGTCTGGTCCGAGGTTGCCGCCGGAGGTACTCACACCGTAGCGCTGCGGCCGGACGGTACGCTCTGGACCTGGGGCCGCAACGAGTTTGGCCAGCTCGGCGACGGCACTACTACGCCGCGAAATACGCCGGGGCAGGTCGGGACGGTAGCCACCTGGCGTAGCATAGCCGCCGGCTTAAACCATACAGTAGCCCTGCGCACCGACGGCACGGTGTGGGCCTGGGGCAGCAATTCGCTCGGCCAGATCGGGGTGCCGACGCTGCCGACGGATACTCGGGACGTGCCCGAGCAGATTGGCACCGCTACCACCTGGCGCCAGGTCGGGGCCGGGTCCACTCATGCGCTGGCTACCCGTACCGACGGAACCCTCTGGAGCTGGGGCCAGAACAACCAGGCTCAGCTGGGCGACGGTACTACCACCAGTCGCAACGCGCCGGGCCTGGTGAGCGGGCCGGCCAACTGGCAAGCAATTTCGGCTGGCCGCTTACTACACAACGCCGCCCTCCGCACCGATGGCACCCTGTGGGCCTGGGGCCGGAATTTTGATGGACAGCTGGGTGACGGCACCACTACCCAGCGGAATACGCCCGTGCAGGCGGGCACGGCGGCTGGCTGGCAGAGCGTCTCGGCTGGCTCCAATCACACCGTCGCCCTCCGCACCGACGGTACCCTGTGGACCTGGGGGCAGAATGATCAGGCTCAGCTGGGCGATGGCAGCTTCATCCGCCGCACTGCACCGGCTCAGGTGGGCACCAGCACCTGGCGCAGCGTTTCGGCCGGACTGTTTCACACCCTAGCCGTTCGCACCGACGGTACGCTCTGGGTTTGGGGCGGCAACGCCAACGGTCAGCTCGGCAATGGCACCAACGACTTCAGCACGGTCCCCTTGCAGATCGGCACGGATACCAACTGGCAAAGCGTGGCCGCAGGTGACCGACACAGCGTGGCCATTCGCACCGATGGCACGCTCTGGGCCTGGGGCAGCAACGAGTACGGGCAGGTCGGCGACGGTACCACTACCATGCGCCTGTCCCCGGTTCAGATCGGTGCGGCCACCAGCTGGCAGAGCCTATCGGCGAGCCGGTCGCACACCGCTGCCATCCGCACCGACGGTACGCTCTGGCTCTGGGGGCACAACCACCTGGGCCAGATCGGTAACGGCACCGCCGTAGACCGGCTCAGTCCTGGGCAGCTGGGCACCGATACCAACTGGCAAAGCGTGGCGGCGGGTCTGTTCTTCACGGTGGCCACGCGCACCAACGGCACGCTCTGGGCCTGGGGCAGCAACAACCTGGGCCAGCTGGGCAATGGCCTGACGTCGGCAGTGCCCACACCCATGCTCGTGGAGTTTAGCAGCCCCACGCTGGCTGCCCGAAACGGCGCTTCCCTGGCTGCTTTGCGGGCCTTCCCTAACCCGGCCCACGACTACGTAGAGCTGCCCGGCCTGGGAGCCACTGCCACGGTACGCGTACTCGACGCACTGGGCCGCCCGGTACGCACCAGCACCGGCCCGAAGGTGTCGGTGCTGGGCCTTGCGCCCGGTCTGTATCTGCTGCAGGCTGCCCAACCCGGCCAAACGCTTCGTACGGCCCGCCTGCTGGTGGAGTAGCCAGGCCTGACCTAACTTCCTGAAGAGCCGTCTTGCCAGCTGGCGGGGCGGCTCTTTCTTTTTATTAGCGGGATGACCACCCCCACCCGGTTTTCCCGACTAAGCCCGATCATAACCCGCCCGCCCTCTATCTTGGTCCGGTATGCAGGAAACAACTACCCCGAAATGGATTCAGGAGCTGCAGGAAAGCTCCTGGGAGCTGGAGCTGCTGATTTCCGGCGGCGCCATCTTCTCCCTGATTCAGGCCTCCGGCTTTTTCATCGACGCGGTGCAGTCCCTGAAAATCACGACCTGGCTGCCGGGGATGGACTTGTTTCTGCTGCTCGGGGTGCTGGGCATTCAGGTGCTTACCCTGAGCTTTGGGCTGCACCTGGTGCTGCGGGCCGTGTGGGTGGCGCTGGTCTGCGTGACCTACCTCTACCCCGGGGGCGCGGCGCCGGAGCGGGTGCGGTGGCGGCGGCCCTTCCGGTCGGCCGCGCCTTCCGGCTCCTACCTGCACCTGCTGATCGTCCGCTTCAACCGGGTGTGCGCCACGGTGATGTTCCTGGCCATCATCAGCACCCTGCTGCTGGGTGGACTAATGCTGATTGTGGGCGTCACGCTGATGCTGCCGGGCCTGTTCATCAGTATCCGGCCACCCGGCTGGTACTACCTCTACACCGACGTGCTGGTGGGCATCCTGGTGCTGTACCTGCTCGACCTGGTAGGCTTCGGGGCGTTGCGCCGGGTGCCGGTGCTGGCGGAAGTGCTGTTCCCGGTGTTCTGGCTTTTCGACCGGATTAGCCTGCGGGTGGTGATTCAGCCGGCGCTGTGGCTGTTCGCCTCCCACGTGCCACGGCTGCGGATGGCGGGGCTGCTGGCGGCCTTTATGGCCGTGGCCCTGCTTTACAGCTACGCCGTGCTCTACCAGAGCCTGCACCTGCCCAATGCCTTCGACCGGCGCACCTACCGCAGGCAGATGGCCCCCGGGCCGCTTATGCTGCACGGCACCTACCGCGACGAGCTGAACGGGGAGCCCCTGCGCGGGGCCTCCATCCCTTCCAAGCTGATCGACAAGCCCTTCCTGGAGCTGTTCATGGTGTACCGCAAGGAGTTTGACCGCGACCTGCTCGAGCGCCCCGACACGGACTACCTGTCCGAGCTGGTGGTTGTCAGCATCGACGACAGCGTGTACCAGCGGGTCGACTGGTACCCGACCCGTAAGCAGACCAACGACCAGCTCGGCATTACGGCCATGCTGCCCATCGGCAAGCTGCGCGTGGGCCCCCACCGCCTGCTTATCACGAGCCGGGTCGATTCCACACGGCGGCAGACGATTCCCTTCTGGAAAACCGAATAGCTCCCTGAGCCCGGGATGAAAAAAGCTTCTGCTTTCGGCCTGCTAACCCTTTTACTGGCGCTGCCCCGGCTGGCGTATGCCGGGGAGGGCAAGGAAGGGTTCTTCTTTATGTTTCTGATCGGGGCCGGTGGGGCGCTGGCCGCGCTGGCGCTGTACATCGTGGCTGTGCTGCTGGCCGCCAGGTCCGGAAGCCCAACGGTGGTGGGGGTGATAGGCGTCCTGCTTACCACCCTGTGGGCCATGAGCACCTACTGGTGCTTTGATGCCATGCTGAACCCGGTCTTCGTGGGGGCCTGGGAGGCCGAGCATGCCAACCGGTGGTCACCCACCCTGACCGGTTTTTTCATACTGGACCTGCTGGTCGCGGGGCTGGCCGTGGTGCTGGCCGGGCGCAGCTGGCTTAAGCGCCGGCACCGACTGTCGCGACAGGAAGCCATTGAGCGGTCGTTGAACGAGCCTTTTTCCAGGTAGCTACCAGGTACCGGCGGCCCGGCGCTTCGATCGGCTCAATCCGGCACGGGCTTCTAGCTTGTGCCCGGCATCGACCGGGCGGTTATGCCTCTCCTTCAGTCCGGGCGGCACTCCGGTATTCCCGAATGCAGAGATGCCCGGCTCAGTGCTATGGGCGCGAACCCCTATGCACGACACGAGCCACTAGCTCGCGCCAGTAGCGTTTCCGAAGCATAGGAAAAGCAAGGACTCATCGAAAAGCCACCGCAACTAGGGTGAATTATACCTGATTCCAGGTATTGCGCGGGCTCATGGCCGGGGATAACTTTGTTATATAACATCCTTTTCCCGGAATACTTCATTTTTTCAAACGTCGAGCCTATGCCTCACCCGTACTCACTTTCCCGGCTACGCCTGCCCGCTGCAGGCGCCGGCTTCCCCTCCCGCCTGCTGGTGCTGCTGTCCCTGCTGCTGGGTTTCGGCCCCGCCCGGGCCCAGCAGATAGCAGGCGGCGCCAACCACACGGCATCCATTCACCCGGACGGCACGCTCTGGGCCTGGGGTAACAACACCTCTGGCCAAATAGGTGACGGCACTACGACCATGCGCATGGCCCCCGCGCAGGCCGGAACGGCCAGAAACTGGCAGAGCGTGGCCGCCGGGGGGAGCCACACGATGGCCATCCGGACCGACGGCACCCTCTGGGCCTGGGGCGGCAACTTTCAAAACCAGCTCGGCGACGGCACCACCACTGACCGCGCAGCTCCCGGGCAGGTAGGGACGGCTACCAACTGGCGCAGCGTGGCGGCTGGCATCAACCACACCGTGGCCATCCGCGCCGATGGTACGCTCTGGGCCTGGGGCCGCAACAACGAAGGCCAGCTGGGCGATGGTACCACGACCATGCGAAGCACCCCCGTTCAAATCGGGACGGCCACCAACTGGCAAAGCGTCGGCGCCGGCAGCTTCCACACGGTAGCCATCCGGACCGATGGTACGCTGTGGGCCTGGGGCCGCAATACGGCCGGTCAGCTCGGTGATGGCACCAATACCAACCGTCTGTTTCCGGTGCAGGCCGGTACAGCTACCACCTGGCGCAGCGTAGCTACCGGACTCGGCGACCATACCTTCGCCATTCGCACGGATGGCACGCTCTGGGCCGCTGGCAGCAACTTCTTTGGACAGCTGGGCGATGGCACGACTACCTTCCGCAACACCTTCGCCCAAGTTGGCACGGCTACTACCTGGCGCAGCGTAGCCATCGGCGGCACCCACACGGTGGCCCTGCGCACCGATGGTACGCTGTGGACCTGGGGTGGCAACGTTTCCGGTCAGCTCGGCGACGGAACCACGACCAATCGCACCAGCCCCGCACAGGTGGGTACGCTCACGACCTGGCAAAGCATTGCGGCCGGGGCTAACCATACGCTGGCCCTGCGCACCGACGGCGCATTATGGGCCTGGGGCACTAATACCCTCGGGCAGATCGGCATTCCCACGGTGCCTACAGATATCCGTCCCGTTCCCGAGCAGGTCGGTACCGCCACCAACTGGCAGCGGGTTTCGGCTGGCAATTTTCATACGATGGCCATCCGGACCGACGGCAGCCTCTGGTCGTGGGGAAGTAATTTCAACGGCCAGCTCGGCGACGGTGCAACCTCCAACCGCAACGCCCCGGGTCCGGTGGCGGGCTCTACAGCGTGGCGGATGGTGTCCACGTTTGCCAATCACACCATGGCTATCCGGGCCGATGGGACCCTGTGGGGATGGGGGTTAAACAACATCGGTCAGCTGGGCGACGGCACCACCATCCAGCGGACGACCCCGGTGCAGATCGGCACGGCCAGCAACTGGCAGAGTGTTGCTACCGGCCTAAACCATACCGTAGCGGTCCGCACCGACGGGACCCTGTGGTCGTGGGGAGCCAGCGGGGGTGGCGTGCTCGGTGATGGTACCGGTACCAACCGCAGTACCCCGGCCCAGGTGGGAACGGCCACCAACTGGCGCACTGTAGCGGCCGGCATCAATCACAACGTCGCTCTCCGCACCGATGGCACCCTGTGGGCCTGGGGACAAAATGGCAACGGCCAGCTCGGCGACGGCACCGGCCTGCAGCAGCTTACCCCGGTACAGATCGGTACGGCTACCAACTGGCAGAGCATCGCCGTCGGCACCGGGCACACCCTGGCGCTCCGCACCGACGGTACGGCGTGGGGCTGGGGGTACAATTTTGATGGCCACGTCGGCGACGGCACCGGCGTGCAGCAGCTTGCCCCGGTACAGATCGGCACGGCCACTAACTGGCAGAGCATCTCGGCCAGCCAGTCGCACTCCGCCGGCATCCGGGCCGATGGCACGCTGTGGACCTGGGGGCAGAATCAGAACGGCCAGCTCGGCGACGGCACCACGACCAGGCGACTCGCTCCCGTGCAGGTGGGTGTCGGTATGAACTGGCAGAGTGTATCGGCTGGAATCTTCTTCACCATGGCCATCCGCACCGATGGCACGCTCTGGGCCTGGGGCAACAACAACCAGGGCCAGCTGGGCCTGGGTTTCTCGTCGACTGTCACCACGCCCCTATTCGTGCAGAACGGGGGCATCACGCTGGCCAGCCGTAGCTCCAGCGCCGGTCAGCCGTCGCTGCAGGCTTTCCCCAACCCGGCCCATGACTACGTGGAACTGGTCGGGGTAGAAGCTGCCGCCACCGTGCGCGTGCTCGACGCGCTGGGCCGGCCGGTGCGCACCGGTAAGGGCCCAAAGGTGTCGGTGCGCGGCCTTGCCCCCGGGGTGTACCTGCTGCAGGTTGCCCTGTCCGGCCAGACTCCGCGCACCACCCGCCTGCTCGTCGAGTAGCCAGACCGAGCTTTTGCAGGAGCTGCTTCGCCGCATGGCGGGGCGGCTTCTGCTCCTGCGCACAGGCCTGGGGCGAGGCTAATCCGCAGATCTGCAACAGCCTAGCCGGCTCCACGCAAAACACGACATAGGAGCGTGAGTTGTCCCTGATTTCCGGTAGTGCTATTCAAAATCAAGAGCAAATCCAGACCGGATTGCTTTATGAATATTTCACTTTTCACTTTTTGCCTATGCTTCACACGTATTCATTTTCATGGCCTCGCCTGTTCAAAGCAAGTGCGGCCCTTTCGCACCGCTTGCTGCTTCTTATAGTCCTGTTGCTTGGCATGGGCCCGGCCCAGGCGCAGCGGATCGCTGCCGGCGGTGCTCACACGGCTTCTATTCACCCGGACGGCACCCTTTGGGCCTGGGGCAGTAACTTTTATGGTCAGGTCGGCGACGGCTCCACGACGATGCGCACGGCCCCCGCGCAGGCCGGTGCGGCCCGAAACTGGCAGAGTGTGGCTACCGGAGTCATTCACACGGTCGCACTACGCGTCGACGGCACCCTGTGGGCCTGGGGCTTTAATGGTTGGGGCCAGCTCGGTGACGGCACCACGACCAGCCGGCCAGCTCCCGTTCAAGTGGGAACCGCTCTCTGGCGCAGCATAGCGACCGGTCAGAACCATACCGTGGCCATTCGTGCCGACGGTACGCTCTGGGCCTGGGGCCGCAATAACACCGGCCAGCTCGGCGACGGCACCACTACTGACCGCATTACCCCGACCCAGATCGGCACGGCCACTAACTGGCAAAGCGTAGCCGCCGGCCCTAACCATACGACGGCTATCCGCACGGATGGTACCCTCTGGACTTGGGGCGATAACTTCCAGGGCCAGCTTGGCGACGGTACCAATGCCGGTAAGCTTATCCCGACGCAGGTTGGCACGGCTACCGACTGGCGTAGCCTGGCAACCGGACTCGGAAACCACACCGCCGCCATTCGTGCAGACGGCACGCTTTGGGCCACGGGCAATAATTCCTTCGGCCAGCTTGGTAACAGCACCACCACGAACCGCAACACCTTTGCACAGGTTGGGACAGCTGCCAACTGGCGCAGCGTAGCCGTCGGTGGCACCCACACCGCAGCCATCCGTACGGATGGCACGCTGTGGGCCTGGGGTGGCAACGCCCAGGGCCAGCTCGGTGATGGCACCAATATCAACCGCACCAACCCTGCGCAAGTGGGCACGCAGACGAGCTGGCAAAGTGTTGCCGCCGGGTCCAGCCACACGGTAGCGCTGCGCACCGACGGAGCATTATGGGCCTGGGGCAGCAACAGCCAGGGGCAGCTCGGAATCACGACGGTACCCAACGATATACGGGCCCTTCCCGAGCAGGTAGGTACGGCCACCAACTGGCAGCGGGCTTCGGGAGGCGCTAACCATGCGCTGGCAACCCGGACTGACGGCACCCTGTGGTCGTGGGGACAAAATAGCAACGGCCAGCTCGGCGACGGTACCACCACCAACCGCAACACCCCGGGAGCAGTTGCTGCTTCGCCAGGGTGGCAAATGGTGTCAACGTTTGCTAATCATACGATGGCCATCAGACCTGATGGCACTCTGTGGGGTTGGGGACAAAATATCAATGGCCAACTTGGCGACGGCACCACCACCAATCGCTCAACTCCGGTGCAGATCGGCACGGCCAGCAACTGGCAAAGCGTATCTGCCGGCCTCAACCATACCCTGGCGGTCCGCACCGACGGGACCCTGTGGTCGTGGGGCAACAACGGGAACGGGGTGCTCGGTGATGGTACCGTTACCAATCGTAGTATCCCGGCCCAGGTAGGAACGGCCTCCAACTGGCGCACCGTCGCGGCCGGCCTGAATCATAGCGTTGCCCTTCGCACCGACGGCACCCTGTGGGCCTGGGGAACTAATAACAACGGCCAGCTCGGCGATGGTACTACCATCCGGCAGAACACTCCGGTACAGATCGGTACGGCTACCAACTGGCAGAGCATCGCTGTCGGCACCGGGCACACCCTGGCGCTCCGCACCGACGGTACCGCATGGGGCTGGGGGTATAACTTTGAAGGCCACGTCGGTGATGGAACTGGCCTCCAGCAGAACGCGCCGGTGCAGATCGGTTCAGCCACGAACTGGCGCAGCATCTCGGCCAGCCAGTCGCACTCCGCCGGCATCCGGGCCGATGGCACGCTGTGGACCTGGGGCAGCAACGGCAGTGGGCAGTTGGGCGACGGCACCACGACAAACCGGCTCGTCCCCATTCAGGTGGGTACAGCTACCAACTGGCAGAGCGTATCGGCCGGGATCTTCTTTACCATGGCCATCCGCACCGATGGCACGCTCTGGGCCTGGGGCATTAACAGCTTCGGTCAGATCGGTAACGGCCTCTCCTCTGTGGTCACCATGCCGCTATTCGTGCAGAACGGAGGCATCACGCTGGCCAGCCGTCGCTCCAGCGCCGGTCAGCCGGCCCTGCAGGCCTTCCCCAACCCGGCCCACGACTACGTGGAACTGGTCGGGGTAGAAGCTGCCGCCACCGTGCGCGTGCTCGACGCGCTGGGCCGGCCGGTGCGCACCGGTAAGGGCCCGAAGGTGTCGGTGCGCAGCCTTGCCCCCGGGGTGTACCTGCTGCAGGCTGACCTCGCCGGCCAGACTCCGCGCACCACCCGCCTGCTCGTCGAGTAAATTCGCGGGCCGATCCTTGGCTTTCGTTCAAGAGCCGTCCTGCCATCCGGCGGGGCGGCTCTTGCTTTTGGCGCGTGGGCCTCATCGGCTAATTCTCTTCGGCCAGACTACCTCCGCAGTCAGATGAAGCAAACCAAAAGCGTCGCCTACGTCATTCACTAGCTTACTCCATACAGCCAGGGCCCGATCGGCTTTTTATGCCTGAAGCTGCCGCGCCCAAAGCCCGGGAGTTTCCCGGCGTTGCCCGGCCCGCTTACCGGTTTCCCAGCGCCTCGGCCACGGCCCGGCCGGCAATGCGGCCGGAGTAGAGGCAGCCACCCAGGAAGGTGCCTTCCAGGGCCCGGTAGCCGTGCATGCCACCCCCGCCGAACCCGGCCACTTCGCCCGCCGCGTACAGCCCCGGCACCGGCTGCCCGTCGGCGCCCAGCACCCGGGCCGACAGGTCGGTTTCCAGTCCGCCGAGGCTTTTGCGGGTGATGACGTGCAGGCGCACGGCAATGAGCGGGCCCTTGGTGGGGTCGAGCAGCTTGTGGGGCGGGGCCGTGCGGATCAGCTTGTCGCCGAGGTAGTGCCGGGCCCCGCGGATGGCCGTTATCTGGGCGTCTTTGCTGAAGGCATTGTCGAGCTGGGCGTCCCGGCCCCGGATTTCCTTTTCCACCTGCGCCGGGTCGAGCAGGTTTTCCCCGGTCAGCTCGTTCATACCCTGCACCAGCTCGGCCAGCGTGTCGCGCACGATAAAGTCGACGCCGTGGGTTTTAAACGCCTCTACCGGAGCCGGCGCGCCCTTGCCCACGGCCCGACCCAGGGTCTGCCGCCAGCTTTTGTTGGTCAGGTCCGGGTTCTGCTCGGAGCCGGACAGGGCAAACTCCTTGCGGATGATCTTCTGGGTGAGGATAAACCAGCTGTAGTCGTGGCCGGTCTGCCGCAGGTGCGCCAGCGTGCCCAGCGTGTCGAAGCCCGGGAACAGGGGCGCGGGCAGGCGGCGGCCCCGGGCATCGAGCCACAAGGACGACGGCCCCGGCAGGATGCGGATGCCGTGCCGGGCCCAGACCGGGCTCCAGTTGATGACGCCCTCGGTGTAGTGCCACATCCGGTCCTGGTTGATCAGGCGGCCCCCGGCCTTTTCGCTGATGCCCAGCATCAGCCCGTCGACGTGCTCGGGTACGCCGGAAAGCATGTGGGCCGGCGGGGTGCCAAGGGAGGTTGGCCAGTTGCGGCGCACCAGGTCGTGGTTGGCGCCCAGCCCGCCGGCCGTCACAATGACGGCCGGGGCCCGGAACGCAAAAGCGCCCACCGCCTGCCGGGAGCTTTTCTCGCCCCGGGGCGCCGCGCTCGGCTCCAGCACCTCTCCGCGGACGCCCACTACGGCCCCGCCTTCCACCGTCAGCTCGGTCACGCGGTGGCGAAACTTCAGGGTAATCAGGCCTTTCTTTACTGCCTCCCGCACCCGGAACTCAAACGGCGCTACCACGCCGGTACCGGTGCCCCAGGTCACGTGGAAGCGGGGCACCGAGTTGCCGGGCCCTATGGACCCGTACCCGCCCCGCTCGGCCCAGCCTACCACCGGGAAAAACTTCATTCCGGCCTGCAGGAGCCAGCTGCGCTTTTCGCCCGCCGACCACCCCACGTAGGACTCGGCCCAGCGCCGGGGCCAGGCATCCTCCGCCCGGTCGAAGCCGGCATTGCCCAGCCAGTCCTGCAACGCCAGCTCATAGGAGTCCCGGATGCCCAGGCGGCGCTGCTCGGGCGAGTCGACCAGGAACAGCCCGCCAAACGACCAGAATGCCTGCCCGCCCATGTTCTGCTCGGACTCCTGGTCGAGCAGCAGCACGGTTTTGCCGGCTGCTGCCAGCTCGGAAGCTGCTACCAAGCCCGCCAGGCCCGCGCCAATTACGAGTACGTCTGCTTCGGTTTGCATAAGAGGGGAGGGCTGCCCGCCGGCTTCAGGCGGGGGTAGGGAGAATCGTTTTCGGGCCCGGCTAAGGTATCAACTCTGCCGAATCTGAACGGGTCCTGAAAAAGTCTCCGCCGCCGGAATACGCCGCGCGCGGGTGGTGGCGTTGACAGTCATTCGACTTCCTAAGAAACGTCATGCTGAGCGAAGCCGAAGCATCTCTACCGCTTCGTTGAATTGGTAATTCTAACATCAGCACGCGAGATGCTTCGCCGAGCTCAGCATGACCGCCTAATTAAACAATACCGCCTGTTGCGAATAGCAAAGTGGAGGAATACTTTACCGACCCAACCTGAGCCAACCCATCCAACCTGAATACCTATGCGCAACGCTACGAAATGGTACCTGCTGCTGGCCCTGCTTACGGCGGGCCTGGGCTGGTACGGCTGGTTTTACTTTGGCAGCATCCGGTGCGAGCCCTGCCTGCCCGGCAGCCCCTGCCCGCCCTGCCCGTCTACCTTCGCCATGGCCGCGGCCGGAATGGCGCTGGGCCTGGAAGCGGCTCTGCTGGCCGGTTGGCTTACCCAAAGCTGGCGGAAGCGGCGTGGAGAGCTGCTGCTTCAGTAGATACGAATAGCGGCCGGGGCAGTGATCTGAAAGCGGGCATAAGCAAGCGCAAGGTTACCGGAGGCTAAGAAGGGCATTCGCTGAACCGTGCTCGGCACTTAAATGCCGCCCCCGGTCCAGGGGATGGTGCTCGTCTGCTGCCGGCCCTCGGTGTTTTTCATCTTGGTGAGTACCGGCCGGTCGTCGCGGCCGGGCTGGGCGTCGCAGCGCACGAAATATTCCTGGCCCGGCTCCATTGTCAGCGTCAGCGGCTCGGCGGTGGGGGAGTCGGGGCGGATGGTGTAGGTGCCGGCCCGATTGATCTTGAGTACCCGCATCGTGTGGCGGTTGGCCCGGTACAGCACGCGCTTATCAACCAGCACGTCGTAGGCTTTCAGGTTTTCGGGGCTGGCGGGGCAGTAAAGGTAAAGCAAAGCGTAGGGCGTGCCGGCCAGCAGGTAGGAAGCCTGGCGGGCGTCTTTTTCCCGGGCCACTGCGGTAGCCAGAGCGGGCAGGTCGGCAGCCGAAAGCAGGTCAGCCTCGATGCGGAAGCAGGTGCTGTGCTCGTCGGGTGGGGTGAGGCGGGTAAGCTTGACCAGGTTGCCGCCCAGCTGCCGGGCGCGGGCGGTGGCAATTTCCAGAACCTTGTCGAAGCTGCAGCCGGCCGAGAAGCCGGTGTCGCCGATGCTGATGCTGCCCAGCAGGAGCGTGCCTTTGGGCGCGGGTGTGTTTTCGTCGAGAATTACCACGTGCGCGTCAGCCGGCAGGGCCGGGCGGGACACGTCGTTAAGCACGGTGCGGACCCGGGGCGAGCAGCCGGCCAGAATCAGCAGGACGAGCAGCACAAGGCAGTAGCGCATAATACCAGCAAAATAAGCAGCCGGCTTGCCGCCAGCTATAATAGGTCTTAATTGGCCTCTAAGTTACGGTCGGTCCGTTAGTGTAAAACCTTCGGACGCCCACCTTCGGGTCAGCATGCCTATTTTCGGCCGCCTGCCTTTCCTGCCGCAGTCCCGACGAGGCCGTAGAAAAAGCCCTGGGCCAGCGCGCTAATTTCGATTAGGTGTTGAGTGCTGATTGTTATTAGATGTTAATCAGCACACCGCAGTCAGACTTTAACAATCAACAACCATGACCACCTACATTGCCCTGCTTCGCGGAATCAACGTGGGCGGCCACCGCGTGAAGATGGAGGAGCTGCGCCGCCTGTTCGCGGAGCTGGGCCTGGCCAACGTGCGCACCTACATCCAGACCGGCAACGTGTTCTTCGCTTCTGACGAGCCGGACCGCGCCGCCCTCACCGCCCGCATCGAGCAGCACCTGGCACAGGCCCTGGGCTACGCCGTGCCCACGTTTCTGCGCACACCCGACGAGTTGGAAGAGCTGCTGACCCTCAATGCCTTCGGCCACCTTGCCGTTACGGACAACATGCGCCTGTGTCTGATGCTGCTCAAAGAGCCGGCTCCCACCGGGCTGAGTCTGCCCCTGCTTTCGCCGAAGGGCGACATGGAAATCATCCACCTCACCGGTCACGAGGCCTTTGTGGTCTGGCACCTGCTCGACGGGCGGGCGCCGGCCGGCACCACCTTTCTCGACAAGCTGCTGGGCCGGCAGACGACCACGCGCTTTCTGCACACCACGGCGAAAATCCTGGAAGCCGCCCGGCAGGGGTAAGAGTCGTCCGCGGAAACCTTCGGGGCCTTGCCTGCGAATACCCCGCTTGGCACTGTGCCGCCGTCCGGCCCCGCCGGCTTTTCGATTTCTCTTATTCCGCACTCGTATGGGCAAGCACAAAAAGAAGCATTCGAAGAAAGAAGAGCTGGAAGACGACCTGCTCGACGCCGCCGTCGTCACGATTCGCAAGTTCCGGCAGATCAGCAAGGAAATCAGTAAGCTCAGCGCCGGCCAGAAGCTGTTCGGGGGCCTGGGGCTGCTGGCCGCAGGCTACCTGTACCTGACCAAGTTTCAGGACGCGGATGGGGGCAAGTCCGCCTTCCAGATGCCCAACCTGAGTTTGCCCAAGCTGCTCGAAGCCAAAAACGAGAAAGAGCCGGAAGAAGCGGAAGCCGAGGAAGCCGCCCCGGCAGCTCCCGCCCGCAAAAGCCGGAAAAGCCCGAAGTCGGGCAAGTCGCACGGCAGTGCCGGCAAGCGCCCCGCCGCCAGCCCCGACGACATTTAGCTCCCGAACCGTAAGGTGACTGTTCGCGCCCGGTTCAATGTTAAGGATTGCTTCTGCGGCAACCTTGCGGGGGGCGGCTGCGAATACCTGCTTCCACCCTTTCCCACAACCGAACCGACCAAGCTCTTCCACTATTCGCAGAAGTCATGAAAAAGACCAAGAAAACCAAAGCCGGTAAGAAGTCCCTGCTCGGCGGGGCAACCAAAAAGATCAAGAAGCTGGGCAAAGGCAAGCTGACCACCACCCAGAAAGTGGTTGGCGGAGCCGCCCTGGTCGCCCTGGGGTTGAGCTACCTGGCGAAGCGCCGTAAGGGCGGCGCCGGTGCGGATACGGCCTCGGATGCCTCGGCCGCCGAGGAAAACCTGGCTGGCATGGGCGGCAACGGCCAGTAGCCTGTTGCCAGCTAGTAGCTGCAAATCAAAAAACGGCTGAAGCCCCCGGGAGCTTCAGCCGTTTTTTGATTTTTGGGGTTGGAATTAACCCTGCTTCAGCGGCTATTTAAGAAAGCGCCGGGTAACCGTTTCCTGACCCGGGGTTACAACTACGAGCGTGTACACGCCGGCCGGTACTCAATGGTATAAGCGCCCAAAGTAGGAAAGCTGATGTTGTTTCAGACGAGGTAGTCGCCGACATCTACATAGCCCATGTTCTGGCCGCCGCCCGCGTCGGAGCAGGCCTCCACCGTCATGCCGCTGTTCACGTTGGCTGCCTCAGCCTGCAGGGTCAAGCTGAAGGTGGAGGCAGTGGCAGTACGCACCCGCAGTGAGGTGGCCTTGTCGTTCCAGTTGCCGGTGCCCAGCGGGTTGCTGACCAGGCAGCCGTTGCCGGCGGAGCCGATGGTAAGGATGCCGCCCGTAAGATTGTCGTTCTCATTTAGTACCACCTGATAGCCGCTGTTGCCGCGTAGAGAGGAAATGTCGTCGTTGAGAATGCCCCGGCTTTGCAGGGCGGCCAGGTTGTAGTCGCCTACGGGCAGGGCCACGGCGGTGCCGTGTAGTTGCAGTCCTTGTACATGGTGGCAACGCCCGTAGCCGGCGGCGCGGAGCCGGCATAGCCCCCGAAAGTAGCTATTACCTTCGTCGGCTGGGCTGTGTGCAGAGTGGCCGACTGATCGGCCACGTCGTCGTAGGCAAATCCGTAGCTGAGCTGGTCGATGCTGATGCCGGGCAGGTGCCAGAGCCGGGCGTAGTAGTTGGCCGGGGCCCGGCGAAAGATGCCGGGGCGGGGCTGCAGGAGAGCGGAGTAAGAGTGGTTTACAGAATGTGGTTGGCCCGGGCCAGGCGGAGCAAAGGCACCAGCGGCAGCCGGTGCGGAGCTGCCAGGTGACGGTTCCGGTCGGTGCCGGCAAACTCAAACTTGTTTTTCGACAGATTCGTGAGCGGATGGTACCGGTCAATCAGCCGGAAGGTCACGTCCCGGCAGTAGTCGTACACCGACGAAACCGGCACCGTCTGGCCCCCGGCCGTAGTAGGGCCGATAACAGCCGCCCGGCGACAGGCAGGCGTGGCCTTCGGCCTGCAACTGCCCGGCCAGCATCGCCACCACCGACAGGAATACGCCCCAGCTCTTGGTGGACAGAAGGCGAAACTGGTGCAGCGGCTTTTACCGGCCGCGGACCCGGGCCCCTGCGAAAAAGCCGGCTGAAAAAGCACCCGCGGATTTATCGGCGGACGCTATGCAACTTCTGCCCGCTGGCCGGCCTCCCTACCGCAGTGCCCTGTCAGGCCAATTTTCACCCTGCCTGTTTATCTGACCCATGAAACTACTTCACCTGGCACTGCCGGTAGCCATTACGCTTCTGCTAACCACTGCCGCCCACGCCCAGTTCGGCGTTACAGCCGGGGTAACGACTGCCACCATCACCGACAAGTCCGGCCGCACCGACCGCACCGCCGCTGCCACGGAGCATCTGGGCTACCAGCTTGGCGTATTCTACGAGCATAAGCTGAATACCCGGTTTTCCCTGCGGCCCGGTTTGCAGTTCAGCCGCCAGAACACCGGCCTTAGCGTCGACGACCGCAGCGTAGCCGATGGCAGCTATAAGGCCGACTACCGCCTCCGGCGCTCCTACCTCGATCTGCCGGTGCTGGTTCAGGTCAATTTTGGCCGTTTTTACCTCGAAGCCGGACCCCAGGGCAGCCTGCTGCTGTTCGCCCATGAAAAAGGCAACGAGTCGGTGGGCTCCATCGTCGGGACCTACAACTCCGACTTTGAGCGCCCCGCCACTGACCGGTACGAGCGGTTCGACGTGGCTTTGTGCGCCGGACTGGGCGTAAAGCTGCCGGCCGGGTTCGGGCTGGGCCTGCGCGCTTCCACGGGGCTGCTGTACTTGCGCCAGGAGTTCGGTAGCTACGGTGGCGGGTACCACGGCAGCCTCCGGAATCAGGCAGTGCAGGCGTCGGTCAGCTACCAGCTTCAGCCCCGGAGCTAGCCGGATCCGACTACTTCGCCGGACTTTCCGGAGCCCAGCGCTTCTGCCGCCACTGCTCCCGCTGCTCGGCGTCGAGGTAGGTCCAGGCCACGATGCGGCTGGTTTTCTGGCCCTGGCTCATCGAGATGGTACGCACGTCCGCAGCCCCGCGCTTCTGCAGGGTTTTGTAGAGCCCGGGCAGGGTTTCCTTTTTGGAGATGAGCGTGGTAAACCACAGGCAGCTGCTGCGCTGCAGGGCGCTTTCCTCGGCCATTTTCCACGTAAAGGTGGCTTCTCCGCCGGGGTACCACAACTCGTTGGGCTGCCCACCGAAGTTAGACCCCGATTTCGGGCTGGCAGGAGTGCTCAGATTGATGTTTTTGCGGCGGTTGGCAGCTTCGGCCTCGGCCTGGGAGGCATGGAAAGGCGGGTTGCACATGGTCAGGTCAAATACCTCCGAGGCCTTTACCACCCCGCTGAAGATGTCGGCCGACGAGGGCTGCAGCCGGCACTCCACGGCCCCGGCCAGCCCCGGGTTGCTGACGATGATCTGCTTGGCCATCTTCACCGCCACCGGGTCCACGTCGGAGCCCACAAAGCGCCAGCCGTACTCCCGGTTGCCGATGATGGGGTAGATGCAGTTGGCGCCCACGCCCACGTCGAGCACCCGCACCCGCTTGCCGGTAGGTACCACGCCCCCGTTCACTTCCGCCAGCAAATCGGCCAGGTAATGGATGTAATCGGCGCGACCGGGAATGGGCGGGGCCAGGTAGCCGGCCGGGATGTCCCAGTGCTGAATGTGGTAGAACTGCCGCAGCAGGGCCTTGTTCAGGGCTTTCACCGCGTCCGGGTTGGCGAAGTCGATGCTCTGGTCGCCATGCGGATTCACGGCCACGAAGGGAGCCAGCTCCGGCGTGGCGCTTGTCAGCTGGGCGAAGTCGTAGCGGCCCCGGTGGCGGTTGCGGGGGTGCAGGGCTTCTTTCTCGGGGGCGGCGTCCTTGGTTGGCTCGGTCATCAGGCAGTGTGGTAAGCGCGGAAATCCAGGGCAATCGGGCCGCCGGTGCGCCTTCAAAGCTAACCAGAGTTAATCCGGCAGCAGCTTAAACGCAGCAGAGGCTGACGCCCGGGGAGCATCAGCCTCTTCACGACCGGGACTAGCCCGGGCCGGCAGTAGTTACGCTACTTCTATTTTCTTTACCGAAACGGCGTTGGGGCCTTTCTGGCCCATTTCCACCTCAAAGGTTACTTTGTCGTGCTCCTTGATGGGACCACTCAGGGAGTTGGCATGCACGAATACGCTTTCCTGGGTTTCCGAATCCTTGATGAAGCCGTAGCCCTTAGAGTCGTTAAAGAACGTGACGGTGCCCTTGCGGATCGGGTCTTCCTGCTCCCGGTCTTCCTGCTTGGGGACGCCGATGTGAATGTCCTCGGCGTTGATTTCCTTTTTCTTGCTGGGATCAGGCGGAGTAGTGGAGATGTTGCCGTTCTCATCGACGTAGGCCATCATCTCATCCAGGGTCTGGCCCTTCTTGGCATTGGCCTGGCGCTCTTCCTTGCGCTCCTCTTTTTCCTTCTTGTTCTTCTGTCGTTTTTTCTCGTTTTCCTTCTTGCCGAAAGATGCTTGGGACCTGGCCATGTTACGCGTGTTGGTGGGTGTTCGGCCTGCTGCCGGGCCCGACGCAGTCGGGCAGATACCAGTAGGGAACGGTGAATATAGTACTACAGATACGCAGGGGCTAAAGTTCAGGTCGGGCCGGGCAGCCACAATCCCCGCAACCGGCTGCCTGCGCCGCTGCTCCCCGACCCGGTCGAAACCGGGCCAGGGCCGAATATACCAAAGCTTCGGCAGCCAATTGATACGCCGCGGCCGGAAAACGCCGGGCGTCCGCAATTTTTCCGGGCCGAACCAAACCCGCTGGCATCGTTCCCGACAACGTTTGCGCAGTTAAACCCGGTCGCATCAGTAGTGAATTGCCTGCAAACCCCGGAACTTGTTGGCGGACCCCGGGCTTTGTGCCTGCGCCACCCACCTGATTTCCTCTGCTTTACCCTGTTGCCATGCCCGTTGAACTGCTGACTTCGAACTTTCTGCCCCGCGTAACATCCCGCCTCACCATGCTGGCCCTGCTGGGGAGCCTGCTGCTGAGCGCGGCCTGCACCAAGGAAACCCCGGAAGACTCTGCCGTCACGCCTCCTCCCACGCCCGACGCGGCCCTGATGGGCTACGCGTCGCTGAATGGCAGCACCGTTGGCGGCGCCGCGGGCAACACCGTAACCGCTACCACCCTGGCCGAGCTGACCAGCTACGCGCAAAGCTCCGAGCCGCTGGTGATTAAGATTGACCGGAAAATATCGGCGGGTACGGCCGGCGCTTCCGTTGCCGTGAAGTCCAACAAAACGCTGCTTGGCGTGGGGTCAGCAGGATTTCTGGAAGGCGTGGGGTTGAGCATCAACGGCCAGAAGAACGTCATCGTGCGCAACCTCAAGTTCACCATGTCCACCATCACGCCCACCGGCATCGACCCCGACAGCAACCTGCCCACCATCCGGCCCAATGCCGGGGACTGCCTCACGATTCAGGGCGCCAGCACCAACGTGTGGGTCGACCACTGTGAGTTTTTCAACATCGACCCCGCCGTGCAAACCAACAAGGACCTGTACGACGGCCTGCTCGATATCCGCGACCAGAGCGCCTTTATCACGGTATCCTGGAGCTACTTCCACGACCACCACAAGGCCAGCCTGGTCGGCTCGTCGGACACCGACAACTTTGACCGCAAAGTTACCTTCCACCACAACCACTACTTCAACATCGGGAGCCGGACGCCCCTGTTCCGGTTTGGCAGCGCCCATCTGTTCAACAACTACTACAACCGCGTAATCGGCCAGGCCATCGACAGCCGTTCGGGAGCCTGCCTGCGCATCGAGAAAAACTACTTCGAAGGCACCAAAAACCCGGTGATTTCGACCGACGGCACCGGCACCTGGGAGCTGATTGACAACAATTATACGAACTCCACCGGTACCCGCCCTACGGCCAGTACCTGCACTCCAACGCTGCCCTACACCTACACTTCGTTCCTGACGCCCGCTACCGTCGACGTGAAAAACGTGGTGCTGCAGGGAGCCGGTGTAGGCAAGCTTTAGCCGTTACTCTACAGCCTGAAAAAAGCCGGCTCCGTGTTAACGGGCCGGCTTTTTTGTGTTCTGCAGAACCGGGTCAGCACCCCTTTGGGCGGGGTGTCCGTAAGCAAAGCAGCGGCGTTGTGGCACGGTGCTTGTATTTCACCAGCCAGAAAGCAGTTAACACTGAACCTAAATCTTGAAGTCATGAAAAAGCTCAGTTATATCCTCGCCATGGTCATGCTGTTCACCGTTGTGTTCGGCTATTCTTCCCAGGCCCAGGAGCGCAAGCCCTGGAGCCCCCAGGCCAAAGGCACCATCATCGGGGCCGGTGTTGGTGGCGCGGCTGGTGCCATTATCCACAAGCGCAACCGTGTAGTGGGTGGCGTAGTAGGCGGCGTCGCCGGTGGTGCGGCCGGTTATGCCATCGGTAAGGGCATTGACAACCGCAAGAAGGCCCGCGAAGCCGAGGCTGCCCGCGTAGCCGCTGCCAACCGTGCCGCCGAGGAGCGTCGTGAGGCCGCCTACCGCGCCCAGGCTAACCGCAGCGCCGTAGCCGCCCGCAAGTCGTCGGAGGCCCGGACGGTAACTGCCAGCAAGCCCGCTACGGTACCGGCCAATGCCAATGGCTTCACCTCGGCCCGTCTGGCCGCCTTTGCCGATGCGAAAGGCAATCAGGTACCTTACGCCAGCAACGCAGCCTATCTGCCCAACGACTCGTATGGTGACCCGAACGCGGCTTACTCCACCTCGGAGTACCGTCGCAAGAGCTGGTAACCTGTAGCGCACTGGATCAAAAAAGCCCAGGCCGCTTGTGCCTGGGCTTTTTCATTTCAACCTTCACCCTCTAACTCCCGGATTTTATGAAATCGTACATGGGAATCCTGCTGGTAGCAGCCAGCCTTACGGCCTGCTCCCGCACCAGCGACACGGACACCGGCGCCGTGAATGTTCACGACCTCAATCAGCAGTTTATCGGGGCCTGGAATACGAAAGACGGCACCAAGCTCGACTCCCTGTTGGCCGACGATGTGCAGTTTGTACAGGGCGAAACGCATTTCAGCGGGAAGTCGGAAGTAGGCAGCAAATGGGTTCGGGCCACGCTGGGCACCATCACCGACCTGAAAACCAATGTGGTCAGCACCGGCACCGACGCGAACCTGGCCTACGAAGCCGGCACCTTCTCGGTGGACGTACTGCCCACCGGCCCGGATATGCCGCACGGTATTGGGGAGGGCAATTTCATCCTGCTTTGGAAAAAGAATCCGAAGGGCACCTGGAAGCTGAGCTACGCCCAGCTGGAGGACCTGCCGGTTCATGCCCGGGGCCAATAGATTCAGCGTAAGCAGCGCTTTTGCGGCTGGTACCTGCGCGGTGCCAGCCGCTTTTTTGTGGTCTGCCGGGTACTGCCCCCTCGTTAAGGCCGACCCCGCTGGCATCGGGTTGAATGTGGGGTATCAGGCCTATTCCCGGGCCGCCATCCAGCGCAGGGTTTCGCTCCGGGTCGGGGGCCTCGGACAGCTGCAGATGCTGAAGCGGGTTTTGGCCCGGGTAAAATAGTGGTCGACTTCGGGCAGCAGCCTGAAGGTGGCCCGGCGCGGATGCTCCCGGTTTACGATGCGCTCAATCAGCTCGGGGTCTTCGTTGTAGGAAAGCCGGCAACGTTGCCGACATCGATTGCACAAATAAAGCCGGGCAGTAAGGCCGGTCGGCCGGGGGTATTTCGGTAATATCAATGGCTGAAAAGCCTGCAAAAGGTGATTCAGCATTTCTTTTCCTCCCTTCTGCCCCCGTTTCTTGCCGACTCTGCTTTTCCAGCCCGCCGTTCAACTTTCCGCCAGCCGCCTGCGCGCTGGCCTGCTCGGCTTCACGCTGGCCCTTGGTCTGCCCGCCGCCGCCCAGCAGCAGGCTTTCCCGGGAGCCGAAGGTGCGGGCCGCTTCACCTCCGGCGGCCGGGGGACGGTCCAGCAGCCTACGACGGTGTTTGAAGTCACCCATCTGAGCGACGACGGCAAGCCCGGTTCCCTGCGCTATGCTCTTTCTGAGCCGGCTGCGGCCCGCACGGTGGTTTTTCGGGTTTCGGGCACGATTCACCTCAGCTCCGCGCTCAGCATTGCCGCGCCCAATACCACCATCGCGGGGCAGACGGCCCCCGGCGACGGAATCTGCCTGGCCGACTACCCCGTGAGCGTAAAAGCCAGCAACGTGATTGTGCGGTTCGT
Source organism: Hymenobacter translucens (assembly GCF_020685205.1). Lineage (GTDB taxonomy): Bacteria > Bacteroidota > Bacteroidia > Cytophagales > Hymenobacteraceae > Hymenobacter > Hymenobacter translucens. Next base: position 212,715 of record NZ_JAJERB010000005.1, on the reverse strand, counting down.
GCGGTTCCGGATGGGCGACAAAAACCAGAACCAGGGCTTCGTGCACGGAGCCGGGGGCGACGACGCGTTCGGGGGCGGCTTCAAGCAGAAGCACATCATCGTGGACCACTGCTCGATGAGCTGGAGCACCGACGAAGCCTTCAGTCTGTATGAGGCCGACAGCACCACGCTGCAGTGGAACCTGATCAGCGAGCCGCTCAACTATTCCTACCACTTCGAAAGCGGCGACAAGGACTTCGAGCATCACGGCTACGGGGGCATCATGGGCGGCCTGCGCACTTCTATTCACCACAACCTGTTTGCCCACTGCAACAGCCGCACGCCCCGTTTCAACGGCAGCCGGCACGGGGCCGGTCCCGGCCACGAAAATGTCGACTTCCGCAACAACGTCATTTACAACTGGGGCGAGAACAACGTGTACGGGGGCGAGGGCGGCAACTACAACGTCGTAAACAACTACTACAAAGCCGGTCCTTCTACCAGGCCCAGCGTTCAGGACCGGGTGCTGAATCCCTACAAGCAGGATGCTGCCGGCAAGCTGCAGCTGCCCTTCGGCAAGTTCTACGTGATGGGCAACTACGTGGAAGGCAGCCCGGCCGTGACGGCCGACAACTGGCGGGGGGTACAGATGAATGGCGGCAGCAGCGCCGACAAAGCGCAGTCGCGGGTGGAAAAGCCGTTTGAGCTGGGGCTGGTAGCCACCCAGAAAGCCCGGGAAGCTTACGAGGCAGTGCTGGCCGGGGCCGGGGCGACTCGTCCCCGGCGCGACACGCTCGACGAGCGAATCGTGCGCAACGTGCGTACCCGCACCGGCCGCCTGATTGACGTGCCCGGCGGCTACCCGCACGGCACGCCCTACACCGTGTCGCAGCAGGCCTGGCCCGTGCTGCAAACCGGCCCCGTACCCGCCGACACCGACCACGACGGCATGCCCGACCTCTGGGAGAAAAGCCGGCAGCTGAACCCCCAGGATCCGACGGACCGCAGCCGGCCTGGTACGGGCGGCTACACCATGCTGGAGCTGTACCTGAATAGCCTGGTGAGCGTCAATGGCCTGACCCCGGCTCAGCCGGTAGAAAAGCCTGCCCGGCAGCCGGCAGCGCCGGTCAAAAGCAAAACCAAAATCAAGGTGAAGGCTGCCAAAAGCCAGCCTGCTCAAATGTAAGCGGAAAACCAGCCTGTACTCGGAAATCGGGCGCTACTTCAGCTTCGGCACCAGCCACACGACCACCAGTCCCAGCACCGACATCAGCGCAAACGACCAGCGTAGATTAGCTGCCGCGGCCACGAAGCCTACCACCGGCGGCACAATCAGAAAGCCCAGGTAGCCCACCGTCGACACGGCCGCAATGGCCGAGCCGGTACTCAGGGTAGTAGATTTGCCGGTCAGGCTGAACACCAGCGGAATCACGCACGATACGCCCAGCCCGACGAGCACAAAGCCCAGGCCGGCCAGCAGCGGAGTGGGAAAGGCGACGGATATCACCAGGCCCAGCGTCATCAGCAGGCCGCTGCCGCGCAGGATGGGCGGAATACCAAACCGGCCCACCAGCCAGTCGCCGGTGAAGCGCCCGGCCGTCATGGCAATCATATAGGCGGCAAAGCCATACGCCACCAGGTGCTGGGGCGCGTGCACGGCCTTTTGGAAATACACCCCGCTCCAGTCATACATCGTGCCCTCGCAGGCCATGGAGGCAAAGGCCACCGCTCCGAAGCGGAGCAGGGGCTTGTCGGGCCAGGCGAAGCCCTTTTTCGCCGTGGGTGGAGCCGGGGGCAAAACCAGGCTGCCCGGAAAGAACGCCAGCGCCAGACCGGTGAGGGCCAGCGCCACGCCCAGGAAATGGTAAGCGGGACTGACATTGGCGCTAATCAGCCCGGCGCCCAGGGCGGCGGCGCCGAAGCCCGCCACGCTCCACACCCCGTGGAAGGTGGCAATGATGGACTGCGGATACAGCGCCTGCACACCCACCGACTGGGCGTTCATGGAAATGTTGAGCAGGTTGCGCGACGAGCCGAAGCAGAACAGCAGCGCCACCAGCTGCCAGGTGTGGGCAGCGAAGCCCAGCAAAGCCAGCGCCACGTTGTAAAGCACTGCCCCCACCAGCATAATCCGCCGGCTGCTGTAGCGGCTCAGCAGCCAGCCGGTTACCGGTAGCGTGAGCAGCAGACCGGTGGGCAAAGCCAGCAGGACGGCGCCCAGCTCGGCTTCATTCAGGCCCAGTTGGTGCTGGATGGTCGGAATCCGGGATGCCCAGGTTGAAAAGCCAAACCCGGACACAAGAAAGAAAAAGGTAATGGCCAAGCGGGCCCGCGGGGCAGCGGTGGGACGGGCAGGGTCGTGCGTCATGCAGAAAGGCGGCCGGCGCAGAGGGCAGGCGTTTAGCGGAGAGCAGCCGGCGCAGGACTTATCCCGCGCCGGCTGGCCGTTTGTATGCTTTAACGACAGACCCGAACACCAGGATATACTGACGCCCGCCGGCTCCGCGGACCTGGCGCAAGCAGGTTTCTCAGAAAACCGTAGCTCCCGGCCGGGCAGATTTCCCGGGTAAGGATGCGAAATTAAACACCCTGTTACGGTGTTTGGGCAGGTTCACGGCTTATGCAGAAGTCTGAATACAACAGCGGGCAAAAGCATAACCGGCCCGCCTTCAGGCTTTTTGTTTTAGCTTTGACTTAACAGAAGAACTATGTGGAGAATTGCCCTTTGGATGTTGCTGGTGCTCGGCCCGCTTGCGGCCCGCGCCCAGCAGCCGGATACCGTTCGCGTTCCCGCCCCGATTCATGTTGATTTAAGCAACATCGACGTGGCGCCCGGGGCAGTGGATACCAAGGGCTGGCTGCTGCTGGACAAGGACATCCAGACCGAGCTGGAAGGTGCCATCTTCAACCTTTACAACTTCAAGTACGACAAGGCCGAGAAGCAATTCCGGTCGCTGCGTCGCCGCTACCCCCAGCACCCGTTGCCCTACCTGCTGATGGGCATGAGCTTCTGGTGGAAGATTATGCCTACCGGCCTGCAAACCAAGCAGTACGATAAGATCTTCCTGGCGTACATGGACACCACCATTATCAAGGCCGAGAAGCTTTACAAAAAAGATAAAAAGAACTACGAAGCCTGCTTTTTCCTGTCGGCCGCCTATGGCTGGGACGCTCAGCTCAATGCCGAGCGCAAAAACTGGGGCCGGGCTACCGTCAGCTCCCGCCGGGCTCTGGACTACCTGCAGAAAAGCAACGAGGCCAACGGACTAAGCCCGGAGTTTCTGTACGGGCAGGCCTTGTTCAACTACTACGCGGTCTGGATTTCCGAGCACTACAAGGTGCTGCGGCCGGTGCTGCTGTTCTTTCCGAAGGGCAACCGCGCCCTGGGTTTGCAGCAGCTGCGCAACGTGGCCGACAATGGCTTCTACACCAGTGTAGAGGCCAGGTTCTACCTGGCCCGCATCCTGTTCAACGACGAAAACAACCTGAACGCCGCCCTGCCGGTAGCCCGCTCCCTGGCTGCCACTTACCCCGACAACGGCTACTTCCAGCGGCTGTACGCGCTGCTGTGCTACCAGCGCGGGGAGTGGGTGGAGTGCGAGCGGATCAGCCGGGAGATTCTGGATAAGATCAACCGGGGGTTCCCGGGCTACGAGGGCATCAGCGGCCGGTATGCCACGTTCTTCCTGGGCACCATCACCTCAAGTAAGGACCCGGCCAAGGCCAAAGACTACTTTATGCGCTGCATCGTGTTTTCGGAAAGCACCGATGCCACCAAGAGCGGGTTTTACCTGTCGGCCAACATCAACCTGGCCCGGATGGCCGACGACGAGGGCAACACGGCTCAGGCCGTGCGCTACTACACGGAGGTAGAAAAAAAGGCGGAGCATAACACGACGCTCTACAAGGAAGCCAAAAACTACCTGCAGAAGCAGCCGAAGCAAAAGAAGAAGTAGCCTGGTCAGCCGGCTGCGGCAGGGCTACAACCGCCTGCCAAGCCCGGCCGTATAGCGCCCAATTGTCTGCGGCGCCGAATCAATGGTGCCGCATTACTCCGAAGCACCATGAAACATTCCCTGCTCCTGCTTTCCTGCGCTGCCCTGCTGGCAGCCGGCGCCTCCTGCTCGAAAGACAAAAACCAGCAAGGCGACTCCGACACCGCCGTCGTAATCGACAACGATGCCCTGGCAACGGATACGACCGATGCTGCCCTGCGCGCCGAAGCCAGCCGAATGGCCCAGCAGACGGCCGACAACATGCATCTGACCGACACTGTGGTGGTAACCCGGGTGGAAGAGGTGTACTACCAGCGGGGCCGGCGGCTGCGGCAGGTCCGGCAGCAATACACCACCGATACTACCGGACGCTATGCAGCCATCCGCTCGGTAAACAGTGAGACCGATGCTGAGCTGAGCACCGTGCTGCGCGGCGACGGCGATGCGGACGCCACCACTACCACCGTGACTACGACGACTAGTTCGGGTAGTGCCGGGGGCGGCACGGCCAGCCGGCGGCGTGGGCCCCGGATCGTGAAGTCTACCACGGAGCCCGACGGCGACCGGAAAATCGAGTATTCCGACGGCACGAAGGTGAAGATTGAAGCCGACGGCGACTACAAAGTGAAGCGCGCCGACGACACCAAGATCAAGGTGGAAGACGGGGAGCGGAAAGTGAAGCGCTAGTCCGGCCCACAAGCCGGTTGATCAGGCCGCCTTTCCTACCTGCCCTCGGGCGGGGCAGGAAGGGCGGCTTACTTTTTCAGGCCCCGCTGCCGCAGCTCCGCGTCGATGCGCTGGTTCCACCGTTCCTGCGCGGCTTCGTTGGTGCCGTGCCCGGTTTCGGTTTCGTACTGGTCCTGCAGGTGGTTCATCTCCCGATACGATTCCAGGTACTGCGCCTGCAGCAGGCCAGCGTAGTAGTCCACGGGGAGGGTGCCGGCCCGGATACGCTGCTTGAACCGCTCCACCACCAGCTTTACCAGATCGAAGTGGCGCTGCTCATGGTTGAGGTTATAGGGCGTTTCGGAGCCTGCTCCCACCCAGGATGAGCTGCGCACCACGAACGTTTTAAGCACCAGCTCCAGCACAACCTGCCCGTTTACAACCCGGGGCCGGCCTTCGTAGGAAAAGTTGGGATATACTACGGCCGCATACCGCCCGGCCCGGGGGCTGCCCCGAAAGTCAGACCACCGCAGCGGCCGGGCCGGGGAATAGAATAAGGTATCCTCGTCTTCGGGGCTGGCGGTATGGTCGCGGAAGCTGACCTGCAGGCCGGTGGCCAGCTTGCCGCTGCGGCCGGCTTCCTGGTTGATCCAGGTGTTGAGGTAACGCAGAGACTCAGCCAGAGCCTGCCGGATGGTGGGCTCCACTGCGGCGTACTGCCCCGCCGGCCGGTTGTAGCGCGCCCCGGCCCGGTAGTCAACCAGGTGGACGGGGTTGCCTTCCCGCTCCCAGTCGAAGCGCATGGCTACTACTACGCGTCCATCTACCCGCCCCGGAACGCCGGGCGACGGGGTTTCGGTGACGCGCAGCTCCTGCACGTGGATCACCACCGGGCGCAGGCTGGTATTGCGGGCCAGACTCTGGCGCGCGTACTGACGTACCGCGGGCAGAAAGCCACCCTGAAAATCGACGGGGCGCGGCGCCCCCACGGGTGCTTTGGGGCCGGGCGGGGGAGCAAGCAGCAGGGCCACGGCGGTTTTGTCGGCCCGCTCATCCACCACGTCGGCCACGTAGAATTCCTTGGGCGTAAACGGCAGGGGCGTGGTTTTCAGCACCAACGGCGGAATTCCGGCCGGTGGGGGCGCAGCGCCAGCCAGCAAGAGCAGCAGGAAAGCAAGCAGACCCGTCCGGGCCGGAGAAAACGACATAACCGCCCAACATCGGCTTCCCGGCATTGAGTTCGGTTACCGACCAGGGCATAACCCGGGGCAACAGCGGTACGCTGCCCGGCACCGGCCGCCGCTGGGCCCGTTTTAGTGGTTTTGGTTTCCCCGCCGGGGCCCTGCGCTGGGCTAGCTGGGCTATAACTTCCGTTCCGGCCCGCGCGTTAGCCCGAGTTCACGCTCTTATCATCCTACCAGACGATGGAAAACAAACCAACCAGCCTGCCCCCGCAGCACCAGGACCAGCAGCCGGGCATCGAGCAGGAAATGACGCCGAAGCCCGAGTATATCCGGGCCGGCTATAAAGGCAGCGACAAGCTCCTGGGCAAAGTGGCCCTCATCACGGGCGGCGACAGTGGCATTGGCCGCTCCGTAGCGGTGCACTTTGCCCGCGAAGGCGCCGACGTGGCTATTACCTACCTGCCGGAAGAAGAGCAGGACGCCTACGAAACCCGGCAGCTGGTGGAAGCCGAAGGCCGGCGCTGCCTTACGCTGCCCGGCGACCTGCGCGACGCCGGCTACTGCCAGTCCATTGTCGACCAGACGGTGCAGGAGCTGGGTGGGCTCAATATTTTGGTGAACAATGCCGCCGAGCAGTTCGTGAGCACCGATGTGACCGACATCTCTGAGCAGCAGTGGCTCGACACGTTCCAGGTTAACTTCTTTTCCTTTGTCCGGGTCACCAAAGAGGCCCTGAAGCACCTCAAGGAAGGCGACTCTATCATCAACACGTCCTCCATCAATGCCTACCGCGGCAACCAGCAGCTGGTCGACTACACCGCCACGAAAGGCGCCATTACCGCCTACACCCGCTCTATTGCCCAGCAGCTGGCTGAGAAAAAGATTCGGGTAAATGCCGTAGCCCCCGGCCCCATCTGGACGCCTCTGATTCCGGCCTCCTTCCCGCCCGAGAAAGTTGCCTCCTTTGGGAAAGACACCACGATGAAGCGCCCCGGCCAGCCCTCCGAAGTGGGGCCCTGCTACGTGTTCCTGGCTTCCGACGACGCTTCCTACATCACGGGCCAGGCTCTGCACCCCAACGGCGGCGAAATTCTGAATACCTGATTTTCGTATCTGCTCATTCCCGCTGCGAAAGGCAGTAAGGTCTGTTAGCAAAGAAAGCGGCCGGAGCTTGTGCTCCGGCCGCTTTCTTGATTTTCTGAACGTTCTCAGGCTCGGGTAAACAAGCCCTTGTACTACCTTACCACCGGTAACGCAGTGTGAGGCCGGTATGCCCGCTTTTGAGCAGGGGTGAAAACCGCACCTGCCAGTACCAGGGCCGGGGCCGAAGCGGTTTGGAAACGGGTGCCCCAACCAGCGTGCGGGGAATGCCGAGCAGCCAGTGACTCGGGGCCGGCGGGCTGGTCCGGGAACCTGTGGCAACCCGCGGCTGGCGGCTGGCACGAAAAGCCAGCGAATCGGCGGTCAGCTGCCGGGCGGTGGCTGCCGGGCCCAGAAGCAGGAGCAGGAAAGCCAACAGAACCTGCCGGCGAATCATAAGCCGGGTACTTGGTAAAAACATGAGCAGCAAATCGTTTTCGGGCCGCAAAGGTACGGCTTACGGGTTCGCCGAGCACCCTGCCGGCCGTAATAGTTGCCTGAACCCGAGCCAAAGCTTGCCTTAAGAGCAGTACAGACGCTTTTTTGTGACGGCAGCCAAACCCCGCTGTAAGCGGAACTGTTTCAGGTTGCCGGTTTCCTGCCTACCTTCAGCAGCTTCCTGTTCTGCTTACCTGCCCGCCATGTCCACCATCGTCGCTTCTTCGCCCGCCCTGGCTCCCAACGCCGACCTGACCACGTTGCCCAACCTGTTTGCGCGGCTGAAGGGCCGTAGCGAAGCTCTGCGGCGGGAGTCAGCCGCAGAGCGGGCGGCCCGTCTGGAAGAGCTGGGCCGCTGGCTTACCCAGAACCGCCGCCGCATCGAGCAGGCCCTGTACGCCGACTTCCGCAAGCCCGCCGAGGAAGCGGCGTTGTCGGAAATCTACGTGAGCCAGCTTGAGCTCCGGCACACGCTGCAGCACCTGCGGGAGTGGATGAGCCCGCGCAAGGTGGGCACCCCGCTGCCTCTGCTCGGCACCCGGGCGTGGGTGCAGCCCGAGCCCAAGGGCGTGGTCCTGATTATTGCCCCCTGGAACTACCCGTTCTACCTGGCTCTCGACCCGCTCATCTCAGCCCTGGCCGCCGGCAACTGCTGCATGCTCAAGCCCTCCGAGATGACGCCCCACACCAGCGCCCTGCTCCGGGAAATGGTAGCCGAGGTATTTGATCCGAGCGAAGTCGTGGTGTGCGAGGGCGACCGGGACGTGTCGACGGCTTTGCTTCAGCTGCCGTTCGACCACATCTTCTTTACCGGCAGCCCCCAGGTCGGCAAAATCGTGATGCGGGCCGCAGCCGAGCACCTCACTGCCGTTACGCTGGAGCTGGGGGGCAAGTCGCCGGTGCTGGTAGATGAAACCGCCAGCCTGCGCGACGCGGCCGAGAAAATCGTGTGGGGCAAGTTTCTGAACGCCGGCCAGACCTGCGTGGCTCCCGACTACCTGCTGGTGCACGAGTCGGTGCGTAATGCCCTGGTAGAGGAAATCCGCCAGGCCACCCGCCGCCTGCACGACGCCGATGGCCGGGGCGTGCAGCAGTCGGACTCCTACGCCCGCATCGTGAACGGCCACCACTTCCGGCGCCTGAGTCATTTGCTTGAAGAAGGGCAGCGGACGGGCGGAACCCTGGAAATGGGTGGCATTGTCGATCAGTCGGAGTGCTTTATCGAGCCCACGCTGATTTCCAACGTGCCGGAAGACGCGGGCTTGTGGCAGGAGGAAATATTCGGTCCGATCCTGCCGCTGCGCACCTACCGCACCCTGATGGAAGCCGTGGACTTTATCAACGCCCGCCCCCGTCCCCTGGCTCTGTACCTGTTCAGCCAGAGCCGGGAAAACCGCCGCTACGTGCTCAGCCATGCTCCCGCCGGCGGCGTGTCGGTCAACGACACCATCGTGCACCTGATGCATCCTGACCTGCCCTTCGGGGGGCTGGGCAACAGCGGCATGGGCCGCTGCCATGGCCGCTACGGCTTCGATACGTTCTCGAACCTGAAAAGCGTGCTGCAGCAGCGGGTCGGCCCCACGTCGGTGAAGATGCTGTACCCGCCTTACACGCCCCGGGTGCGCAAAATGATTGACCTGCTGCTGCGGTTTTTTTGAGGAGCTGCAAGCTATAAACTGTGGGCTTCTAAAAATCCTGCAGGCCGTTGCGGAGAAACCAAACCTGCCGAAAGCCGTGGTCGAGCAGCAGGCGGGCGGCCTGCTGGCTGCGCCGGCCGCTGGCGCAATGCACCACAATGGGAATGGTCGGGTCGAGGGTTTCCAATGCGTCCGGCAGCTTGGCCAGCGGAATCAAACGGCCGCCGATGTGGCGAGCGGCGTGCTCGTGCGGCTCCCGCACGTCGAGCAGCAGCAGGGGCTCGGGGGCTTGCCGGCGGCGCTTCAGCTCGGCGGCATCCATTTCCGGCACGGCATCCGACGTCGGCGTCTCCCCGCAGAAAGCGGGGTAGTCAATCAGGCCCGGCAGCTGCTGATGGGCGGGATTAACCTTAAAGCGCAGGGTCTGGAACCGCATCAGCAGGGCATCAAACAAAAGCAGTCGGCCGCTGAGCACTTCTCCGGCCCCGGTCAGCAGCTTGATGGCCTCACTGGCCTGCAGGGTGCCCACGATGCCGGGCAGTACGCCCATCACCCCGATTTCCGAGCAGCCCGGCGCTTCGCCGGGGGCGGGCGGGGTAGGGAAGAGGCAGCGGTAGGTGGGCCCCTGCCGGTAGTTGAATACCGAAACCTGTCCCTCAAACTTGAAGATGGCCCCGAATACCAGGGGCTTGCCCAGCAGCACGCAGGCGTCGTTGACGAGGTAGCGGGTGGCGAAGTTGTCCGAGCAATCCACCACGACATCATAGGCTTCGAACAGCTCCAGGGCATTGGTGGCCGAAAGCCGCATCTGCAGGGGCTGCACGTCGATATACGGGTTTTGGGCCCGGAGCTTTTCGGCGGCGGCCACGGCCTTGGGCCGGCCTACATCGGCAGTGCCGTAGAGGATCTGGCGCTGCAGGTTGGTTTCGTCCACGGTATCAAAGTCGAGCAGCCCCAGGGTGCCCACGCCGGCCGCGGCCAGGTACTGGAGGACCGGGCAGCCCAGTCCCCCGCAGCCCACCACCAGCACCCGGCCCGCTTTCAGCTGTTGCTGCCCCGCCAGCCCGATTTCAGGCAGCAGCAGGTGGCGGCTGTAGCGGTGGAGTTCAGCAGGAGTCATAATGGGCAGGGAAAATGAAAGGCGTGTACGATGGCTCCACGAAGTAAGCGCAACGCACCCGAATTGTTTCCGGGTAGTGCCGGCCGAGGGAATGTCAGCTACTACGGGCCAGCTCCCGCAGCGCCGCAGGTAGTTGCCGGCAGAAATTCAAATCTTGCCGCCTGATTTAACCCATTCCGCCCGATGCAGATTCGTGAAGCCCAGGTAGCCGACATTCCCCAGCTTTCTGCCATACGCCTGGCTGTGCGTGAAAACCAGCTTTCTGACCCTGGCCGGGTAACCCGGCAGGATTATGTCGACTACCTCACCGAGCGGGGCAGGGGCTGGCTGGCCGAAGCCGACGGCCGGGTCGTGGGCTTCGCCATTGCCGATTTGCAGGACCACAGCGTCTGGGCCTTGTTCGTGGACCCCGACTACGAAGGCCGGGGCATCGGAAAAAAGCTGCACGACGAGCTGCTGAGCTGGTACTTCAGGCAAACCCAGCACCCCATCTGGCTTAGCACCGACCCCGGCACCCGGGCCGAGGAGTTCTACCGCCGCCAGGGCTGGCAGGAAACTGGCCGGACCAAGAGCGGGGAGGTGCTATTTGAGCTTGAGGCCGGGTGGAAAGCCGAAAGGGCGTAGCTTGCTGGCGTCAGCAGGAAAAGTCTTTTTAGCACCCGCCGGCCTCGTGGCCCCACTACTCCTGCCGTTTGCTGACCGCTGAATATGGAAAACGTTGGAATAATCGTTTTACTGGCCCTGGTGCTGGGTTTATGCGCGTGGGTTCTGCGGGGGCGACGGCCTAAGCCCCAGCCCGGGCCTAAGGATTTGCCCGCAGTCCTGACGGAGAACGACAAGCTCATTATCGTGGATGGCGCAGCGCTTAGTGATGTGTCGGCGGCCCTTGCCCGGTTTAGCAGTCTCTACAACGAAAGCGGTGTGGTCGTGCGAACCAGGCTTGTTGAGCTAAGCCAGTCCCGGTTTGCCCTGGTGTTTCCCTATGACATCACCTTCGACCGGCTCTGCTATCTGGTGAATTATCTGACGTACCCGGAAGGCATTGACTGGCCGGCCAAAATCTACGGCTGGGCTACGATACGCCCGGCAGATGAATGGTTTCGGGTGGTGGAGGCCGGTAAAAAAGCCATTCTGTTTGTGCCGGAAGATGATCAAGACCATGATAATGTCTTTTTAACTACGGAAGACAACCGGGGCTATAAGCTCGATTTCTCACAAGACCAGGCCCAACCGCTGAGTGCCCCCAAAGAGCGGTTTGCTGAAGCTCCCCTGGTAGCCGGCTCCTTGCAGCAGGCCGAAGGGAAAACCATCCAGTAGTACGCCCGCGCCCGGTGCTGCATAAACCCGCCGCGCCGCTTAAAGCAACTTCTTTCCCTACCTTAAGCCGGTATTCCCACCCTTTTCTACTCCTTATTGCATGAAGAAGTATCTTCTCCTGCTGGCCTTCGGGCTGCTGGCCGGCGGCCCCGCCGCCCGGGCCCAAACCGCCTACCAGGTTCCCACCGGCTACAGCTTCCAGGCTCCCGCCGACTATGCCCGCTACGACGCCCAGGTTATTGAAGCCGTGAACTGGCTTGAAACGACGCCCCTCGGCAAAGACGACGCGACGCGCAAGCAGGTCAACGTGTTCCTGCTGCAGTGGATGACCGGCACGCCGGCCGTATCCGTGCAATTGCAAAAGTACACGAGTGACCTCGGCAGCAAGGACGCCGTTATGCTGATGGTGTTCATGGGCGGCTGGTCGCGCTACCAGTTGCAGAATCCCGAGAGCAAGGATATGGCGATGATGAACCTGGAAGGCGTGAAGAGCGTGCTGAAAGCCTACCAGGCCGGCGGCTACCAGCGGAATAAGAAGATCGAAGCCCTGGCGGCTATGAATGAGAAAGGCACCCTCGCCGAGTGGCTAAAGTCCCAGGTGAAAGGATAGGCCCGGCCGGTCCGCAACCTCCTGTATCAGAAAGCCCTGGTTGAAAAGCCGGGGCTTTTGCGTGCCCAAAACCGCTTACCCACCGGTCTGGGGTCAACTAGGCCCACGGAAGCAAACCTATTCTAGCCGGTGAACTACGCGGCATGCCGACTAGTTGCGGAAAAATGCCGACCTTTTCAGAACGGGCCGCTGTCTTCCGCGCGCCGCTTTTCTTCGCATGACAACCTTCACCGACGCGCACCGCGCCACTCTTCGTGCCCTGGCTGATACCTTTATTCCCGCCCTGCCTCCCGAAGGCCCGCATTCCGGCTTCTGGGCCCGGCGCGGCTCCGAGGCAGTAGACGTGGAGCGGGTATTTGAGGCTATCCGGGAGCAGCCGGCTTCAGCCCAGCAGGAGTTTGTGAAGCTGCTCGACCTGCTGCAGAGCCCGTTGGCCGGCCTCACCTGGCTGGGGCCGCTCAAGCCCTTCGGCAAGCTCGACGCCGCGCAACGGGAGCAGCTTCTGCAAAGCTGGGCCCGCAGTCCCCTGCCGCCGCTGCGCCAGGGTTTCGCGGCGTTGCGCAAGCTGCTCATCTTCCTGGCCTACGGCTCGTCTTCGGCCGAAACCGGCAACGAGGCGTGGGCGGCGCTGGGCTACCCCGGCCCGCTGCCCGATGAGGTAGTGGATACGGCCCGGCCCATCCGTACCCTCACGCCCACCACTCTTACAACCTACGACTGCGACGTGCTGGTAATTGGCAGCGGGGCGGGCGGGGGCGTGGTGGCCGGGGAGCTGGCCGCCGCCGGGCACGACGTGCTGGTCCTGGAAAAAGGCCCTTACTGCCACGGCTGCGACTTCACCCAGCGCGAAGTGGATATGCTGGGTAAGCTCTACGATGCCAAAGGGGCCCTGAGTACCGTGGACGGGGGCGTAACGCTGCTGGCCGGCAGCTGCCTGGGCGGGGGAACCACCGTGAACTGGGCGGGCTCGTTTCGAACGCCGGATTACGTGCTGGAAGAGTGGGCCCGGGAGCACGAGGCCCCGCACTTCCTTGCGCCTTCGTTTAAAGCCAGCCTCGATGCCGTCACCCGGGCCCTGAGCATCAATACCGACTACACCCGCCACAACGGCCAGAACCAGGCCCTGCTGGACGGCTCGACCAGGCTGGGGCAGGACGTGAAGCTGATTCCGCGCAACGAAAAAGGCCTCACCGACTCCGACCACCATTTTCTGGGCCTGGGCTACACCACCCTCGGCGACCGGTACGGCATCAAGCAGGGCACGCTCAACACCTACCTCAAGCTAGCCTTTGAGCACGGGGCCCGCATTCTGGCCGATACCCGTGTCGAGCGGATAGTCGTGCAGCAGGGGCGGGCCACCGGGGCCGAAGCCGTGCATACCACCGCCGGGGGGCAGCCGGTGAGCATCACGGTCCGGGCCAGGCGGGTCGTGGTAGCAGGCGGAGCCATTCAGACGCCGGCCTTGCTGCTGCGCAGCGGCCTGCGCCATGCCCACCTGGGCCAGCACCTGCACCTGCATCCCACCGTGGCCGTGTCGGGCGTGTATCCGCACCCGATTCAGGGCTGGCATGGACCCAGCATGTCGGTGGTGAACGACTCATTCACGCGCCTGCACGGCACCAACTTCGGCGCCAAGCTGGAAACCCCGCCCGTCCATGCGGGGCTGATGGCCATGACCCTGCCCTGGCTGTCGGGCGAGCAGCACAAGCGGATCCTACTCGATGCCGAGCACCTGGGCAGCTTTATCGTGCTTACCCGCGACCGGGACGGGGGCCGGGTGCGCGTCGACAAACAGGGCCGCCCGCTTATCGAGTACGTGCTCAGCGACTTTGACCGGGGTAGCCTGCTGGCGGGGGTGCGCGGGGCTGCCGAAGTGCACGTAGCCGCCGGGGCCCGGAAAGTGTACCTGCCGCATGGTACGCTGCCCGTGCTGCACGCCGCCGATGGCGTAATTCAAAACCCGGAGGTGCTGGCCGGGCTGCCCCGGCTCAACTGGAAACCTAACCGCTTCAACCTGTACAGCGCCCACCAGATGAGCACCTGCCGGATGGGTGGTACCGCGGCTACTCACCCCGTGGCGCCCAGCGGGGAGACGTACGAGGTGAAAAACCTGTTCGTAGCCGACGGCTCGGCCTTTCCGGCCTGCAGCGGCGTGAACCCCATGCTCACCATCATGGCGCTGGCCCACCACATTGCCCAGGAGATGAAAGCTACTGGCCCGGCCGTCGGGCAGCGTGAAGCGGCCGGAGCAGCGCGGGCTTTGTAGTTCGGGCTGCCGAATTAGCCGGGAAGCGGCAGGAAGCAGCAATCTGCGTTTCAGCGGGGCGCCGGACCATTTGTTGGATTTTCACGTAAGGGCAGGAAATTCCTGAGCCTTTCTATGTCCGCACCCCGCTCTTTTCTTCTGTTCCTGCTGGCCTTAGTGCTGGCAACCGGCTGCGCCCGGCGTAAAAAAGATATTCCTACGGCCCGCACGGCTGAGGCGGTGACACCCGCCCCCGCCCCGGAAATCAAAAAGCGCACCGCCCGCGACCTGGCCGACGTGATGACCGACGAGCTGCAGCTGCTGCCGTCCCAGCAAAGCAAGGTGCGCGCCGTGCTCAACGAAACCGTGGAGCAGGTAAATGCGGCCCGCCAGCGCCTGGGTGCCGACAAGGCCGCCCTGGGCGTGGAGCTCAAGCGTATCAACGCTAATTCCGAAGGCGAACTGCGGCAGATCCTGACGGCCGCGCAGTACAAGGAGTACCAGGCCAAAAAGCGGCAGATGGCGGAGCAGATGCGCGCCCGCCGCGCCGACTAGCCTGCCCGAACCCGATTATAAGCCCAGATCAGCAGCTGCCGGTCTGGGCTTTTCTGTGTCGTATGCTTTTAAAAAGGAGGTCAGAAGCGCGGGCCGGGTGGGAATAGTTCTGGTGCAGGCAACCGTTTATCCGGTGGGGGCATCTGTGCCAGTGTCGCACGAGGTAACTGGCACCGGGGACGCCCGAAAAAGCTCCCGGGCAGCCGGTACCAGGGCACCTGCTCGCTCTGCCCGACACCGCATCTATGATACACCTTCGGAATATTCGCAAAAGCTACGCCGTGGGGCAGGGCCGGCTGCCGGTGCTCAAGGGCATTGACCTGCACGTGGCCGAGGGCGAGCTGGTCAGCATCATGGGCTCCTCGGGCTCGGGCAAAAGCACGCTGCTCAACATTCTGGGCATCCTCGACGACTTCGACAGCGGGGAGTACCAGCTGGCCGACACCGTCATCGACCGGAACCTAAGCCAGGCCCGGGCCGCCTACTACCGCAACCGCCTGCTGGGCTTCGTCTTTCAGTCGTTTAATCTGCTGAACTTTAAGAATGCCATGGAAAACGTGGCCTTGCCGCTCTACTACCAGAAAGTGGGCCGCAAGGAGCGCAACCGCCTCGCCCTGGAGTACCTCGACCGGGTAGGACTGCTCGACCGGGCCGACCACCTGCCCAGTGAACTGTCGGGCGGGCAGCGCCAGCGGGTGGCCATTGCCCGCGCCTTGATCAGTCAGCCCAAGATTATTCTGGCCGACGAGCCCACCGGCGCGCTTGACACGCAAACCACCCAGGAGGTGATGGATATCTTCCGGCAGGTCAACAGCGAAGGCATGACGGTAGTCATCGTGACCCACGAAAACGACATTGCCGCTCAGACCCAGCGCGTAGTGCGGGTCCGTGACGGCCTGATTGTCAGTGAATAGCTTCTCTCTATTTTCCTTTTCACGCTTTTAAAGCATGTTCCCATGAAAAAGCTTTTCCTTTTCTGCGCGCTGCTCACCGGCTCCGGCCTGGCGGCCCAGGCCCAGACCACCGTCGACAAGCAGGCCCTGGCCAAAGAGCTGAACGGCCTGATGAGCAACCCGGCCACGCCCACCAAAAAAGCCACCGTGGTGCTCACCGACTGCCAGGTAGACCAGATTTTCCGGGATTCGGACGCCGACGTGACCACCAGCAAGCCGGTTTCGGTGACGTTCAACCGGGGCGAGTCGGCCACGGGCTGGGCCGTGAAGGCCGCCGACGGGGCCTTTGAGCTACGGATGAGCTTTGAATGGCGCGACGTGAAGAGCATCACCTACCACCGCAAGGAGCAGGACGACGACAAGGCCGAAAAGACGGCGCCCTACGAGATACAGATCCGGCGCGCCCGCAAAGGCAACACCACTACTTCCGATTTCGCCCTCTACACCACCGACGAAGCCCGGGTGAAAGACCTGGTCCGCCGCCTCGAGTTGGTCCGCCAGAGCTGTGGAAGATAGGTTTTAGGGCCTTGGGTCTTTGTTTCGCCTCCGTTCACCTGTTCATTTCTAAGACCTAAAGATCCTAAGTCCCTAAGCCCTAATACATGTTCGACCTCGACAAGTGGCAGGAGATTCTGATGACGATGCGGCGCAACAAGCTCCGCACCTTCCTCACTGCGTTTGGGGTGTTCTGGGGCATCTTTATGCTGGTCCTGCTGCTGGGCGCCGGCAATGGCATGCAGAATGGGGTGCTGAACGAGTTTGGCGGTGGGGCCGTCAACAGCCTGTTCGTGAGCGGAGGCAAGACTTCGTTGCCCTGGCATGGCCTCAAGCCCGGCCGGGAAATCAAGCTCACCAATGCCGATATGGAAGCCGTGCGCCAGCAGGTGGCCGGCATCGAGCTGCTGGCTCCCCGCAACCGCCTCAGCGGGGAATACACCATTATGCGGGGCGCCAAAAATGGCTCGTACCAGGTGTTTGGGGCGAATGGAGAGTTTTTTCAGCTCAACGGCGAGAAGCTGACGGCCGGCCGGTTCCTGAGCCCTTTGGATTTGGCCGAGCGGCGCAAGGTGATGGTAATGGGCGAGAAGGTGCGCAAGGTGCTGTTTGGCGACGACGACGCGCTGGGCCAGTACGTGCAGGTGAAGGGCGTCTTTTTCAAAGTCGTGGGCATCTTCACCAGCACCGGCAACCAGGGGCGCAACGAAGAGCGGGCCTACGTGCCGTTCAATACCTTTCAGACGACCTTCAACCAGTACAACCAGGTGCAGCTGCTCGGCCTTACCACCCGGGGCGGGCTGCCGGTAAAAGAGCTTGAAACCCAGGTGCGCCTGCTGATGGCCCGCCGCCACCAGTTCGACCCGGCCGACAAGCAGGCCCTCGACCTCAACAACAACGAGGAGGAGATGGAGCGGTTCAACGGCCTGTTCAATGGCATCAAGGTTTTCGTTTCCATCATTGGGGTGCTGACTTTGGTGGCTGGGGTCGTGGGTGTCAGCAACATCATGATCATCATCGTGCAGGAGCGGACCCGGGAAATCGGCGTGCGCAAGGCTCTGGGCGCTACGCCCTGGAGCATCGTGAGCATGATCGTGCAGGAGTCGGTGGTGATTACGGCGGTGTCGGGCTACCTGGGGCTGCTGGCGGGCGTGGGGCTGCTGGCCGGCCTGAGCTATGGCATCGAGCAAAGCGGCGCCAAGCTCCCGTACTTCGACCGTCCGGGCGTGGACGCTACCGTGGCCGTCAGCGCCATTCTGCTGCTCGTGGTAGCCGGGGCGCTGGCCGGTCTGGTGCCAGCCATAAAAGCCGCCAACGTCAAGCCGATCGAAGCCCTGCGGGCGGATTAGTTGGGATGAGGGATTATGGATAAGGGATGAAAGACTGTATCGGTTCCAAATAGCAAACACCATTATCCAAGACCCCAACAATCCAAGCTCCCATCAACCATGTTCGACCTCGACAAATGGCAGGAAATCCTGGGCACCGTGCGGCGGCACAAGCTGCGCACGGGGCTTACTGCGTTCGGGGTGTTCTGGGGAATCTTTATGCTGGTGGTGCTGCTGGGCGCGGGCCGGGGCATGCAGAACGGAGTCGAAAAAGAGTTTGACGTAGCCAAGAACGCGGTGTTTCTGTGGTCCCAGCGCACCAGCGTACCGTACCAGGGCCTCAAGGCCGGACGGTTTATTCGCTTCAACAACGACGACGTGGCGGCCCTGCTGCGGGAGATTCCGGAGGCCGCCGTGGTGCTGCCCCGGGCCTCGCTCGGCAGCCTGACCGTGCAGTACGGCCCCAAAAGCTCGACTTTCTCCCTGAATGGCGAGTACCCCGGCTATCCGGCCGTAAAGGCGCTTTCCCTTACGCGGGGCCGGTTTGTGAACGAGACGGATATCCGGGAGCGGCGCAAGGTGGCCATCATCGGCAACCGCGTCCGGGAGGTGCTGTTCGGCGAGGCCGACCCGCTGGGCAAGTACATCAGCATCAAGGGAATTTTTTTCCAGGTAGTGGGCACGTTCCAGGCTTCCGGCAAGCCCGAGGAAGCCCAGGAAGAAGGGCAGACCATCTTTATTCCGCTCACCGCCCTACAGGTGACCTACAACAAGGTCAACCAGGTCGACTACTTTGCCTTTATTCCGAAAGCCGGCATTCCGGCCGCCGTGGTGGAAGCCAGGGCCAAGCAGGTCCTGGGCCGGCAGCACAAAGTGGCTCCTTCGGACGCGCGGGCCTTTGGCTCGGCCAACGTGGAAGAGGAATATGCCCGGGTGCAGGGCCTGTTTATCGGGATTGCAGGCTTTAGCTGGCTCGTAAGCGTGGGCACCATCCTGGCCGGGATCATCGGCGTCAGCAACATCATGTTGATTGTCGTCAAGGAGCGAACCAAGGAAATCGGTATCCGCAAAGCCCTGGGCGCTACGCCGGGCAGCATCGTGAGCCTGATCGTGCAGGAAAGCATTGTCCTGACCGCCGTAGCCGGGCTGCTGGGTTTGCTCATGGGCACGGCCCTGATGGCCGGTATCAGCAAGCTGATCGAAGGGCAGGACATGGGCTTTTTCGCCAACCCCCAGGTCGACGTGCAGGTGGCGCTTACGGCCGTGGTGCTACTGGTCGTGGCCGGGGCGCTGGCCGGCCTGGTGCCCGCCACCATTGCCGCCCGCGTCCAGCCCGTGGTGGCGCTGAAGGATGAGTGATTATAGTCGTTGGTTGTTCGTTGTCAGTATCGTTCAGATTTTATTTGACAAAATGCCCGGACAATTAACCATCAACTCACAATTATGACCGAACAACTGACAACGAACAACTGACAACTAATAACAATGAAACGCGTTCTGCTCACCTTTCTGCTGCTTCTGCTGCTGGCCGGCTTTGGCTGGCTTGGCTACTACTTCTACCGCCAGTCGCACTCCGACCCGGTGACGTACAAAACCGAGCAGCCCTTCCTGACCGACATCGTGAAGAAGACGGTGGCGACCGGCAGCATCGTGCCGCGCCGGGAAGTGCAGATCAAGCCCCAGGTGTCGGGCATCGTGGAGGAGCTGTACGTGGAAGCCGGGCAGCCCGTGAAGGAAGGCCAGCTCATTGCCCGCATCCGCACCGTGGCCAACGCCGCCAGCGTGAACAACGCCCAGACCGGCATTCAATCGGCCCGCATTGCGGTAGAAACCAGCAAAACCGAGCTCGACCGGCAGCAGAGCCTCTACGAGCAGAAAGTTATTGCCCAACAGGAGTACCAGCGTTACCTGGCCGACTACCGGGCCAAGCAGCAGCAGCTCGAAGCGGCCGAAAGCAACCTGCAGATTGCCCAGCGCGGGGCCTCGCGCAACACCGGCGGGGCCACCAACCTGGTCCGGTCCACCATCACCGGCCTGCTGCTCGACGTGCCCATTAAAGTAGGTTCCTCGGTGGTGGAGCGCAACAACTTCAACGAGGGCACCACCATTGCCTCGGTGGCCGACATGAAGACCCTCGTGTTTGAGGGCAAGATTGACGAAAGTGAAGTGGGCAAGGTGCGCGAAGGCATGGACCTGAACCTGACCATCGGAGCCCTTGAAAATGAGGCGTTCCCGGCGGTGCTCGAATATATCGCGCCCAAGGGCATCACCGAGGATGGCGCCATCAAGTTTCAGGTGCGGGCCCGCCTCAAGCTGCGGCCCGACCAGTTTCTGCGCGCCAATTACTCCGCCAACGGCGACATCGTGCTGGGCCGCCGCAACCAGGTGCTGGCCATCCGGGAAAGTTTGCTGCAGTTTGGCAAAGTCAACAAGGACAGCGTGTTTGTGGAGGTGGAAACCGCGCCCCAGAAGTTTCGCCGGCAACTGGTTAAGACCGGTCTATCGGACGGCATCAACGTCGAAATCCTGTCGGGTCTGAGCAAAGGCGACAAGGTGAAGGTGCTTGGCCCACCAGCCGAAGGGGAGGAGAAGAAAGGGTAAGACGGAGAGTTGAGACACGTTCATAAACACGACGTCTTTACGTTTCAGGTCTGGGGTCTGCACTTTGACCTCGCCGCTCTGATTTACCGGTCGTCCGTACCTTGCGCCCCGTTCCTGACCTGCACCCATGGCCGCTTCTCTGCCCAAAACGCCCGAAACCACCTACCGCGTCCACTTCCAGGACTGCGACCCGCTGGGCCACCTCAACAACGCCCGGTTTCTCGACTATTTCCTCAACGCCCGCGAAGACCACACCACCGAGCATTACGCCCTGAACATCGGGCAGGTGGCCCGGGAGTCGGGGGCGGCGTGGGTGATAACCAAGCACCACATTGCCTACCTGCGCCCGGCCCAGCAGGGCGAAACCGTGCTGATCCGCAGCCAGCTGATTCACTACGACAACTCCTCCCTGGTGGTGGAAATGCAGATGCTCGACCAGACCGGCGTGCGCCTGAAGGCCCTGCTCTGGTCGGAAATGGCCTTTGTACGCGTGTCGGGCGGCACCCGTACCGACCATCCCGACGCCATGATGGACCTGCTCGACCAGCTCGACGTGGACGATGTGGACTACGACCCCGACGGGTTCGACGAGCGGGTCCGCCGCCTGCGCAAGCAGCTCAAGCGCCAGCGTGGCGGGGCCGACGACGGGGAGTAACTCCGAAGCTCAACCTTGCGTTAAGTAAAAAGCCGGTGCGCGTAAGCGGGCCGGCTTTTCTGTTCCTATCCTAACTCAATCACAACCCTACACCATGAGCATTTTCGGATCTGATAAACTGAAAGGCAAGCGGATTGCCATTGTCGCCACCGACGGCTTTGAGCAGTCGGAGCTGGAGAAGCCCAAAAAGGCGCTGGAAGATGCCGGCGCCGAAACCCACGTCATCTCGCTTAAATCGGGCTCTATCAAGGGCTGGGACGGCAACGACTGGGGCGACAAGGTGAAGGTCGACAAGACCATCGACGAGGTTCAGGCCGGCAGCTACGACGCCCTGCTGCTGCCCGGCGGCGTCATCAGCCCCGACAAGCTGCGCATGGAGCCCAGGGTGGTGAGCTTTGTGACGGAGATGATGCGTTCGGGCAAGGCGGTGGGTGCCATCTGCCACGGCCCCTGGACGCTGATTGAGACCGGCCTGCTCCGCGGCCGCAACGTGACGAGCTGGCCCAGCCTGCGCTCCGACCTGCAGAACGCCGGCGCCCAGTGGACCGACGAAACCGTTGTCACCGACAAGGGCCTCGTCACCAGCCGCAACCCCGGCGACATTCCGGCCTTCAGCCAGAAGCTGATTGAGGAAATTGCCGAAGGCCAGCACCAGCCCCGCTCGTAGCAGGCCCGGTCATTACCTTCTAACGCAAAAAGCCCCTGTAACCAACGTAGCAGGGGCTTTTTGCGGTTAGCCCACCAGCGCCAGCAGCTCGGCTGCGTGCCGGTGGTACACGAAGTAGAAGCCCAGGTCGAACAGCAGCAGAAAGCTGCCCTGCACCCACAGGGACCGGCCGAAGCCCAGCTGCCGCACGGGTTTGGCGTGCCGGGGTGCTCCGGCCCGCAGCCAGCTGCCCACGGCGATGTAGGCTACATCCAGGCCCGCGTTCAGCAGCAGAATCTTCTCAAAGTCGAACTGGGCCGCCAGGCTTGCCGCCAGCGTCAGGCTGGCTACGTCGCCCGGGTGGGCCCGCAGCATCCCGACTACTGCCAGCACCGCGTTGACCACGTTCCAGCTTACGTTCATCAGGTGAAACCACCGGCCTTCGGTACGACTATCGGATTGGGCCACGTAGTAGCCGCTGACGAGCAGGTTGAGCAGGGCCCAGGCGCCGAGCACCGCCATGCCCTGCTCAGCCAGCAGCTCCCGGCTGTGGTTGATGGCGGGTAGCCGGGCCAGAGGCGCCGGAAGCAGGGTAAGAAGCAAACAGAGCAAGGCCATGAGCCGGGAAGAAAGCACAAAAAAAAGGAAGCCGGCGCGGCTTCCTTTTCTCAACTCAGATAATCGTCAGTGCTAGCGGGCGAAGCCGATGCCCACGTACACCTGGAACACGTTGTTGCGGATGTCGTTCAGGGCCGTGCTGGTGCTGGTTTTCACCTGCTCCTTGATAATGTCGGCAAAGCCGGCCGTGTAGCGGGCACCAACGCGGGCGGGACCAACGCGGGCCTCTGCACCGGCCGACAGGCCATAGTCGAGGCTGCTGTAGCTGTAGCCGTAGATGGGCGTACCGGCGTTGTTGTTCTCGTTGGCAATCTTACGGTCCTTGCCGTCTTCCTGCACTTTGGTCAGCAAAGACACCTGGGGGCCGGCGTGCAGGCTCACGTTGTCGAGGACGTTGAACACAACCAGTACCGGCAGCTGCAGGTAGTCGAGGCGACGCTCATTTACCGTGGTGCTCGTGCCGGTAGTGGGAGAGTAGGTGGAGCCGCCTTTAAAGCCCTGCCGGCTGTACAGCAGCTCGGTCTGCATCGAGATGCGGGAGTTGAAGCCGTACTGTCCGTAAACCCCGGCGTGGAAGGTCTTGACATTGCCCTGGTCTTTGTAGTTGTCAGCATTGTCGCCGTATACATCGGCCAGGTTGAAGCCGCCCTTCACGCCGAAGCCGGTGTTGCGGGAATCGTTGCCGGCGTCGGGAGCGTAATCGGTGGACTTGGGAACACCAATGGGGCCGTCCTGGGCAAATGCGCCCGTAGCGGCTACGCAGCAGGAGAGGATGAGAAGAAGCTTTTTCATAGGTGAGGTGAGTTTAGGTCAGAAGGAAAATTCAGGCCGACGAACAAGGATATTCGCCAAACCATGAGTATGTCGCTATACTTTCGCCCGGTCAGAAAGTTGCGCCCGGAAGCCAGCCAATCAAAAATTTCTCTGCTCTGGGTGCTTGTACTCAGCCGTCCGCCCGTATCTTTGCCCGCCTTTTGGCCTCCCGGATTTTCCCGGGGCGTTAGCTCAGTTGGTTCAGAGCACTACCTCGACAAGGTAGGGGTCACTGGTTCGAGCCCAGTACGCCCCACGTTTTCTTCACTACCCGGTCCTTCAGGCCGGGTAGTGGCATTTTGAGGCCCCGGGCCGACTCGCCCTGGCACCCCGGCGTCCACTTTGCTGCCCGCTATGCTGTCCATTGCCTGGGCCCCGCTCTACGCCCACCCGTTGCCTGCCCACCACCGGTTTCCGATGCTGAAGTACGAGCTGCTGCCCGAGCAGCTGCTGCGTGAAGGCACGGTGGCGGAGGAAAGCTTCTTCGTGCCCGTGCCCCCGGCTGAAGCCCTGACGCTGGAAACCCACCAGGCCGACTATTACCGCCGCCTGTGCGCCGGCGATCTGACCCGGCAGGAGGAGCGCGCGTCCGGTTTCCCGTGGTCCCCGGCCCTGGTTGAGCGGGAAGTAACGATTCTGGGTGGCACGGTGGAATGTGCGCGCCGGGCCCGGCAGCACGGAATCGCGCTCAATATTGCCGGGGGAACGCACCACGCCTTTGCCGACCGGGCCGAGGGATTTTGCCTGCTCAACGACCAAGCGGTGGCGGCCAACTACCTGCTGCGGCACGAGGCGGGCATTGGCAAAATCCTGATCATCGACCTCGACGTGCACCAGGGCAACGGCACGGCCCGCATCTTTCAGCAGGAGCCCCGGGTGTTCACCTTCAGCATGCACGGCGACCGGAACTACCCCCACCGCAAAGAGCAGTCGGACCTGGACCTGCCCTTGCCCGACGGCACCGACGACGCGGCTTATCTGCAGCTGCTGCGCAACACGCTGCCCCGGCTTTTCCAGGAAGTAGCCCCCGACTTCGTGTTCTACCTGGCCGGCGTCGATGTGCTGGCTACCGACAAGCTGGGCAAGCTGGCCCTGACCCGGGAAGGCTGCAAGCAGCGCGACCGGTACGTGCTCGAAAGCTGCCGGCGCCACGGCGTACCCGTCGTGGTGTGCATGGGCGGGGGCTACTCCGAGAAAATCAGCGACATCGTGGAAGCCCATGCCAACACGTTCCGTCTCGCCCAGGATCTGTTCTGAGCTCCAAGCGCCTTTCACGCTGCAAGCCCCAGGCTTTTTGGCGGAGGCACTCCCGAACGAACTTGCGGCTTGTAGCTTACAGCTTGAAGCTCAAAAGATAACCTGCCACCGGAAGGCCCAGAGCCAGCGCAGCTCATAGGTCTCGATGCCAGCCTGATGGAGCAGGCGCTGCCAGTCCTGGCGGCTGAAGGCCCGGGCGACGGACAGGGGCGCGTCGTTCTGCACAAGGTAAGAGCCGCCGAACAGCCGGGTCAGCCACTTGATGCTGTGGTAGGCCAGCGGATGGCGGTGCAGGTCGTTGATGATGACGCCCACCCGGGCCTGCTCCCGCAGCTGCCGCAGCAGGCGCACCAGGGCTTCATCGGGGAAGTGGTGGCAGAACAGGCTGCAGGTAAGCACGTCGAAGCGCCGGGTCCGGAAATCGTCCGAAAACACGTCGTGCTGCTCGTAGCCGATTTCCGGGTAGTCCCGGCTCTTGCCGGCGGCGTAGTCGAGCATAAAGGTGTTGGCGTCAATACCCGTCAGCACCACGGGCAGGCGCTGCCGGCGGGCCCAGCGGGCAATAACGCGGAGCGTGTCGCCGCCCCCGCTGCCCAGGTCGGCCAGCTGCAGGGGCGTAGCAGCGGGAAAGCGGGGCTTCAGCCGGCTCAGCCCGTCGGTCACGATGCGGTAGCCGCCCAGCCAGGTGTTGATGACTTCCAGTTCGTCGAGGTTCTGCCGCAGCGCCTCGGTGGCCAGCGTCAGGTCGTCCATCAGCTCTTCCTCGCTGGACCGGCGGCTCAGATCAGGCATGGTGCACGCGTAAGAGCATAGCTTCCAGCGTCAGGCCCGGTCCGAAGGCAAAGCTCAGCACCGGCTCCTGACTTTCGGCCGGGGTCAGGGAGGCAAGCAGCTCGCGCAGCACAAATAGCACCGTGGCCGACGACATGTTGCCGTACTCGCGCAGCACCTGGTAGGCGAAGCGGTTGTCGTGGTTTGTCAGCCCCAGCTCCTGCTCAATCGTCTCCAGAATCTTGCGCCCGCCGGGATGAATGGCGAAGGCGTGAATGTCGCTCAGCTTCAGGGGCAGATTTTGTAGCAGCCCGTCGGTGAGCTGGCGGATGCCCTTCTGAATCATGCGGGGCACGTACGATGACAGCGTCATTTCAAAGCCGAAGTCGTTGATATGCCAGGCCATATCAGCGCGGCCGTCGGGCTCGAGGCCGCAGTGAAACGCTTCCAGCGCCAGGCTCGGACCTTGCTCGGCAGGCCGGGCCTGCACTACGGCCGCAGCCGAGCCGTCGCCAAACAGCGCGTTGGAAACCAGGTGGTCGTCTTCCCGGCTTTTCTGAAAGTGAATCGTGCACAGCTCGGTGCAGATCAGCAGCACCCGGGCGTTGGCATCAGCCCGGCAGAAGGCATCGGCCAGCTTCAGGGCATTAAAGGCCGCGTAGCAGCCCATAAAGTTGACGCAGGTCCGCTGTACGCTCGTGGGCAGCCCCAGCGCCTCGACCAGCTCGATGTCGAGCCCCGGCGCGTACATGCCCGTGCAGCTCACCGTGATGAGGTGGGTTATCTGAGCAGGCTGCAGCTCTGGCAGCTGCCGCAGGCAGTCCCGGGCCGCGGCTACCGACAACGGCAGGGCTTCGTGCCGGTACACGCCCATCCGCTGGCCTACCGACGGGAAGGGCTCAATGTCGGGGGTATTCGGAAAAAACGTGAAGTCGCCGTTTTCCCGGGCGTAGTCCGGCAGCACCGAAAAGCGCTGCCCGATGCCCGACACCCGGTAGAGCGCCCGCAGTTTGCGCGTGCCGGCCTCGTCGAGCTGGAGCGCGTTGGCCATAAACGTGGCAATCTGGGGCTGCGGGATGCGGTGGGGCGGGTTGGCAGTGCCAATGGCACAAAGGAAGCTGGTCATTAAGCTCAGTATACGGAGAGACACCCTGCCGCGGGTTGGAGCTGAGCCGCAAGTTACCGGGGGCACACAGTAGCAAGCGGGTCAAATCTGCCGTTAAGGACGGGATTCTAAGTCGAAAGCATTCCGAGGCCATAAAGTTTTACCCCGGCCGGCTCAGAACGGCTGGCCGTGGGTGCGCTGCATCAGGGCCCGCACGGCCCCGGGCCAGTACCGCAGCCCGCCTACGACCAGCTCGCTGAGCCGGGGCCCGCCAAACAGGCGCTGCACAGCCCGCCCTACCTGCAGCCGCCGGCCGAAGTGCGTTTGCCAGTCGCGCTGGTAGCGGGCTTCGAGGGCTTCGCGGGTGGTGCGCCCGGCGAGAAAGTCGTGTACGTGGTCGGAAGCCAGCTGGGCCCCGTGGATGGCCATGGCCATGCCGTTCCCGCAAAGGGGCGTAATCAGCCCGGCCGCGTCCCCGCACATCAGCACGTGGTTTTCGACGCTGGTTTTCGGGGCAAAGGAAATTTCGTTGATAACCTCGGGCTGTGGATACAGAAATTCGGCTTCCGTCAGGATCCGGCGCAGGTGGGGGTTGCGGGCCAGCACCTGCTCTTCCATAGCCGGGATGGTGCCGTGGGTCTTGAGGTTTTGGCGCGTGGTAAGGTAGCAGAAGCAGTACTTGTCTTCTTCGATGGCCGAAATGCCCGCGTACCCGTCGGCGAAGTTGTGCAGGGCAATCAGGTCGCGTGGGAAATCAACGCGCAGGTGGTACTTGACTCCGACGTAGGGGGAGCGTTGCTGAAAAAACGGGCGCTGCAGCTGCCGGTCGAGGCTGGCCCGCTTGCCGTAGGCGCCCAGCACCACCTGGGCCCGCAGGGTCCGCCCGTCGGCCAGCACGACCCGGTGGCAGTTGGCAGCCGGCTCAAACTGCACGTCCGTCACGGTGGACTGCAGCTCGAAGGTCACGCCCCGGCGGCACGCCTGCTGGTAGAGGTAGTCGTCGAGGCAGTAGCGGCTGACGCCAAACCCGCCCAGGTCGAGCCGGGCGTCGAGGGTCCGCCCGGCGGGAGACGTTAGCTGAAACCGGGTAATGGCAGCCGGGCCCAGCGGGGCGGGGTCAACGCCCAGGCGGCGCAGGTAAGGCAACACCTCGTTGGATACGTACTCACCGCAAACTTTATGAAAGGGGTACCGCTTCCGCTCCACTACCGTCACCTGATGGCCCCGGCCGGCCAGGTCGAGGGCAGCCGTGAGGCCGCCCAGGCCGCCGCCAATAATCAGAACGGGAAGCGCAGGAAAGCTTTTAGACACGGGGCAAAAGGTGGGGAAGACTATTGAAAATGAGTTATATTTAGTTAATATGCCTGGGATTAGCCGTATCTTTGCAAACCTAATCTTTAGCCGCTCGTTAGATCAGGCTATCCGACTTGCTCCCAAGTACTTTCTTGCTACTGAATGATGAAACTGCTACGCCTTTTTTTACTGCTGTCATTCTTCAGCCTGGGCCTGATGGGCCATAGCCTGCCTACTGTTGCTCAGCCTACCCGCCCCACGAGCGAGGAAAAGAGCCTGCTTGTTTATCCGAACCCCAGCACCGGTATCGTCCACATTGCTATCAACGGCTTCGAAGGCCGAAAGATTGAGCTGCGGATTCTGAACGTTATTGGATCGGTTATCTACCGTGAAACCCTTACCGAGCTCAACGACCGGTACACCAAGACCCTCGACCTGAGCAAGTTTGCCACCGGCCTGTATTACATCAAGCTGGAATCGGCCAACACCAACGAGATGCGCAAGCTGGTTATCCGCTAAGCTTCCGCTGCTGATTATTATCAAGACCGCGCTGCTCTGGCAGGGCGGTTTTTTTGTGCCGCTAAGGTCAAAAAAATAGCACCTCGCCAGAGGTGCTATCTGCTGATAGAAAGGAAAGTCTACTTGTGGTTGGACCGTACGGGTACGGGCGTCAGCATTTCCTTCAGGTTGTCGAACGTATTGAGGGCCAGCACCGCCGTAGCGAGCAGAATTCCCAGGAAGATAAGCAGGGACATGGGCGTAGAAGTTAAGCTAGAACGGGCAGTCAAAAGTCCGGTAGATAAAGCTCCGCGGGCCTGACTGCTCTTCTAACCCTGAAAGCAGGAATGGGGTTTTAGTATAATTATGTGCTTTTCAGCAGCTGCTCCACCACGTAGCGGGCATCAGCGCCGGCGCCGCCCATCAGCGCTGAGCGGCGGCTGTTCAGCCAGGGCAGCCCCAGAAACGCCAGCCCCGGCGCCTCACTGACTCCCCGGTGGTGCCGGGGCAATCCGTCTTCCCCAAGAACAGGCACCTGCAGCCAGCCGAAGTCGGGACGGTACCCGGTAGCCCACACCACGCCCTGCAGGGGAGCGGAGTCGCCGCTTTCACCTTGTAGTTTGTTGCCGTCGAGTACGCACCGCGCCCGGCCAATAAACTGTACGTTGGCAAAGCGGCGCAGCCGGGCCAGGTCGGCGCTTACAACGGGCTCGGGCCGGGCCAGCAGCCGTCGGCCCAGGGCCGAATGACGGGAGGTGCGCAGCAGGCCACTGCCCATCAGAAAGGCCCACATAGCCGTATTGTTGGGCAAGGCCGGCGTGGTTTCCTGGTAGCAGGCATACACCGGGCGCCCGGTAGCGGCCAGGTCGGCGGCAATCTGCAGGGCTGAGTTGCCGCTGCCAACGACGGCCACGGGGCCGGTGCCGGGCAGCTGAGTTGGCCGCTGGTACCGGCTGCTGTGCAGCTGCTCAATCCCGGAAGCCAGATCCGGGGCAAAGTCGGGAATGCGCGGAGCCGAGAAAGGACCGGTACAAACCACCACCCGCTGCGCCCGGTAGCGGTGGCCCGCCGCAGTGAGCAGATCGTAGCCGCCCGCAACGGCAGTAACCTGCTCGACGCGCTGCTGTAGATGAAGAGGGAAGTTGAAATAAGCTGCGTACTGCTGCAGATAAGCGGCGGTTTCGGCTTTTGTGGGGTACCGCAGTGGGTTGCCCGGCCAGCTCAGCCCAGGCAAACTGCTTACCCAGGCCGGAGAAAACAGGCGAAGGGAGTCGTAGCGGGAAGCCCATACCTGCCCCACCGCCGGCTGCTCGTCCAGCACTACAAAGTCGACGCCGGCCCGCTGCAGGTAGTAGGCGGCGGCCAGACCAGCCTGCCCCGCCCCAATAACTACGGTGTCGACGGATGGGGTAGAGGCTAGAGAGGAGGAAGTCATAAAGAAAGGAAAACGACCGGCAAAATAGACCCTTTGGCCCGGGAAACGGAGGAGGCAGAAAATTCCGGCCTGGTCGGACAGCCCTGGAGCTATCGGTTTCCCGCTGGGCAGCTCACGGAGGCACCAGCGGATCCAGACCAGGTGGCAGCCGGTAAAAGCCTTTTCTGTGGCGGAAAGGGAGAACAGCAGGGGTTTTGAGGCTGTCCGCATTTGCAACCTGGGGAGTGGAGGGGCCAGAGGATGCGTTGAACAGTATAATATTATATAAGCGCTACTTTCTAATAGTAAGCCACTTGCGTTTCTGATTAGGACATGTGTAAGATATTGGCCTAAATGGTAATATTCTCGTAACTTCTGTCTACCTAGTACCCATGATCTTTGCCAGGATTTCAATTCGGGCAATTCCGCTCTTTCCCATTTTTTTCACATCCATCACCACACCTATGAAGCGTACACTTTACCGTTTGTTTGCCTTCTCGCTGCTGGGCACCGCTGCCTTGTCCTGTTCGCGTAAGGAGGATGTAGCTCCCGTTGCCGAGCCAACTGCCGTTTCGCAAAGCTTCGATGCTACCCGGGATGGACACCTGACCATGGGCAACCCCAGCGGTGCGGTGACGGATGCGACGAATTATCCGAACAACTACCTGATGAGCAAAAGCCAGTTCGTGCTTTCGTACAGCCGCGACCGGGGCAAGCCCAACTGGGTAAGCTGGCACCTGAGCTCGGCTTGGCTGGGCAGCACCCCGCGCCAGGACAACTTCTCTGCCGATGCTACGCTGCCAACTGGCTGGTTCCGGGCCACGAGCAGCTCATACACCGGCTCGGGCTTCGACCGGGGCCATAACTGCCCCTCGGCTGACCGCACCGGCTCGATTGCCGACAACTCGGCCACCTTCCTGATGACCAACATGATGCCCCAGGCATCGGTAAACAACCAGCAGACCTGGGCTGGCCTGGAAAACTACTGCCGCACGCTGGTCAACCAGGGCTACGAGCTCTACATTATCTGTGGCAGCTACGGCTCCGGTGGCACGGGCCTGAACGGCTATGCCACCACCATTGC
This sequence comes from Hymenobacter translucens, assembly GCF_020685205.1. Lineage (GTDB taxonomy): Bacteria > Bacteroidota > Bacteroidia > Cytophagales > Hymenobacteraceae > Hymenobacter > Hymenobacter translucens. Next base: position 182,298 of record NZ_JAJERB010000005.1, on the reverse strand, counting down.
CAGCGGCAAGATTACCGTACCCAGCCGCTGCTGGAAAGTAGTAGTGGTATTGCCCCAGGGCACGTCGGATGCCAGCCGCGTCACGACCAGCACCCGGGTTATTGCCATCGATACGCCCAACACCACCAGCATCGGTACCAGCTGGGGCGCCTACCGCACCACGGTTGATGCCATCGAGCAGGCCACCGGCTACAACATTCTCTCCGCCGTGTCATCCACGGTGCAGTCGACCGTTGAGTCGCGCGTCGACAGCGGCCCCACCCAGTAAACGGGCTGGTGAGAAAGCAGGAGCGTTGGTTGTAAGAAATAGGTAACCTTCAGGTTTTTATTTCGTTAACCTCTTCCCGCCCAGCTATTCTTTGCTGCATTAATTGTACTTTTGTCTACTGAGTGAGAAGGAGAATTGTGTTGAACCTGGAAAGCCGCGCTGCAACGCGGCTTTCTTCTTTTCTCCCCGTCAGTGTACGCTGCCGGAAGCGCGGCCCTTGCAGTACCAGGCACCCTTCCGGCAGCGGGCCCCGCCTGCCCGGGCTACCAATTAAAAGCGCCCCTGCCGACAACTCGTCGGGTAGGGGCGCTTTTCTTGTTTAGCGCAGACGCTGCGGGCGTTACTCGCCGCTGTTGGCGGGCAGGCCCACGCTGCCATCCTCAATGGTGGGGATGGTGTTCATAAAGGAGCGGAAGTTCATGGCGATTTCGCTGGCCAGGGCGTTGGCCTGGGCCGCTACCCGCCGGTCGTTGTGGCTTTTGTCGATGTTCTTGTCGGCGGCCAGCTCCGAGAGGTATTCGTCAAGCGAAATCGTCTGATTCGGGTTTTTCTTGGGGTCCGGCACATACCGGAACGATCCTACGCTATAGGTATAGCCCTGGCTCGTGCAGTTGAATATAAACTCAAAGCGCACAATGGAAATCTGGTCTTTACCGGCCGCATTCACCGGCTTCACCTTGCTCGTACCGATAACCCGGATGCTGCCCGTGCTGGGGTCGGTCTTGAACTCGGAGGTTGGGGTGTAGGCAAAATGGTTCTGGGCCCAGTCCAGTCCGCGCCGGTACAGGGAGCCTTTGTTGGTATTATCGACCGGAACCCGCTCGCTGTACTCGATGGGAGCGGAGGACTGTGCCCAGACGGTGGACGACGAGGACAGCAAAGCGGCAGTAAGTATGTAAAACAGTACTTTTTTCATGGCATAGTCCGTTCAAAGGAGTAGAGATACAGTTCAGAGGCGACGAAGCTGTTAGGTCAGTATTGTAAATGTAATCCCGGGAGTTGTATTTTTTTCACTTTAGTAAAATTATTTTTTTGTGAAGTTAGGGTGCCTGTCAGCGTCAATAGCGCTGATTAACAGCGTTAAAACGTTTCTTTTTCGACTGTAGGGCTGTGGAATACATTTTGTTTTATTTATGATTTATATAATTATTTTGCTTAAATGTTTTTGTCTGTGCGTCAGGCGTAACATTTTGGTAACATAAACTTAACGCCGGGCATTAAGACCGGGCCTGAGGCGTTTGGTACTTTTGCGACGTGCTTCACCTCAATCAAACTATCTGATGAAGCGCAGAACCTCCCATAACGCGGTTCTGCGAAAAGACCGGAAGGTCTTTTCCCCTATTGATTCTTCCGTTTTTCTGTTTTCCCCGTTTTGCCGCTCCGGTTTCCGCAGCGGTTTTTTTATGTCCGGCCCAAACGGCCGGATGCGGGGCTCCGTGGCTTCTCCATTTTTCACCATACCAACTTCCAACCCCCGCTAACATGCAAGACAACCTCGCCCTCGCCCAGGAAATGACCGTGGCTGCTGCCGCCACGCGCAACGTCAACCTCAGCACCGACCCGCGCCGCATGGCCGTAATCAAGGTGTGGGACGCCATGTTCCGCGGGGCCCGCAAGTATGTAGAGTCGGAAGGCTTCATGGCCGTGCACAACATGCCCCACATTGTGGGCGTGACCGGCGCCTGCGAAAACACCGACACGCTGTTCACCATCGACTGGTACGACGGCAAGAAGATGTTCCTGCCCCAGAGCAACCAGCTCTACATCGAGATGCTGACCCAGGCCGTGGAAGGCGGCCGCGTGTACGGCGAAATCCAGAGCTTCCGCAAGGAGCTGACCGCGGATAACCGCCGTCTGGCGCAGTTCAGCCTGTTTGAAATCGAGCACATCGGTGACCTCGACGAGCTGCTCGGCCACCTCTCCGGCATTGTGGCCGGCGCCGCCCGCCAGGTTGCCCAGGACTGCGAAAAGGAGCTGGCCTTGTTTGGCCGCAACGCCGCCGACCTGAGCAACCTGACCTTTAAGCGCATGACCTACGCCGACGCCGTGGAGCTGCTCAAAACCGAGGGCTTCCCCGAGCTGGTGTTCGGCGACGACCTGGGCGCTACCCATGAAGGCCGCCTCACCGAGCTGATGGGCCCGATGTTCGTGACGCACTACCCCGAGGAAATCAAGTTCTTTAACATGCGCAACAACGACGAGGACCCCCGCGTGGTAAACTCCTCCGACCTGCTGCTGCCCCTGGCCGGCGAGTCGGCCGGCTCGGCTGAGCGGGAGTTCGACGGTGCCAAGCTGCGCGAGAAGCTGGCCAAAAGCTCGATGCTGGCCGGGCTTATCCGTCAGGGCATGAAGCTGGAAGACTTCGAGTGGTACCTGAGCTTCCACGAGGAGCACGACGTGAAGCTGCACTCCGGTGCCGGCGTGGGCATGGCCCGGGTAGCCCAGTTTATCCTCGGCCAGACCGACATCCGCGACTGCGTACCCTTCCTGATCAACCGCGACAACGTTATCTAAGGAAGCGGTTGGCTGATAGCTAGTAGCTGTTAGCTTTTGAAGAAGCCGCAATGATGTCGTTGGCAAACTGCCAATGGCGCTACTTTAAAACCTGTTGGCTGTTGGCTGTTGGCCTTTTAGACAAAGGGCTAACAGCCAACAGCTATTAGCAAACAGCTTTAATAAAGCCATGCAACTCGGAAATCTTACCCTGCAAAGCCCGATCTGCCTGGCCTCGGCGCCCTGGCAGCTGGAAGGGGCCGGCTACGAGCGGCTCGGCGCCATTTTCACCCGTACCGTCACGATGGAGCCCCGGCCCGGCCGCTACGAGGCCGGCATCTGGCAGGTGGCCGATCAGACCCTGCTCAACGCCACTAACATGCGCACCGAAAGCGCCGAAATCCTGGTGCAGGAGCATTTGTCGGGGCTGCTGCGCTACGGCGTGCCGGTGCTGGTGAGCGTAACGGCCCCGGGTATTCCGGGCTTCCGCAAGATTGCCCGCTTTCTGCACCGCGAAGCGGGCTCCCAGATTGCCGGGGTGGAAGTGTACATCACCTGCCCTGAAACCGGGCGGGGCACCGACATTACGCCGAAGTTCGTGCGCGACGCCACCGAAGCGGTGCGCAACGAGCTGGGGCCCGACGCCGCCGTGGTGGTGAAGCTGCCGCCCTGGCCCGACCACATCCGGGGGCTGGCCCTGGGCGCCCAGGAAGGCAGCGCGTCAGCCCTGGCCGCTACCAATATTCTCAAAGCCCTGCACCTGCCCGACGACGCCACGGCGCCCCCGCTGGTAGGCGGCTTGTCGGGTGAGGCGCTGCGGCCGGTGGCTTTGCGCTGCGTGTACGAGCTGGCCCACGACGAGCTGCTAACCCTACCCATCTTCGGCACCGGGGGCATCTTCACGGCCGGCCACGTGGTCGACTACCTGCGGGTAGGCGCCAGCGCGGTGCAGATTGCCAGTGGCGAATGGCTGGCGCCCGGCCTGACGGCCCGCCTGGCCGCCGAGTGCGAGAATCTTAAACCAGAAACTGTAGCCACCACATGGAAAAGCTGATTCGCCGGGTCCGGGAGGCCCACACCCTGCTCTGCATTGGCCTGGACCCCGTGGGCCCCGACGATACCGTGGCGCTGAAGCTGCGCACCATCATTGCCCAGACCGCTGACTACGCCGCGGCCTACAAGCCCAACCTGGCGTTCTTTCTAAGCCGGGAAGGGGGCGTGGAGCTGCTGCGCGAAATCGTGGCGCTGGTACCGAAAGAAATTCCGGTGATTCTCGATGGCAAGTTTGGCGACATCGCCAATACCGCCGAGCACTACGCCGCCTTTGCCTACGACCGGGTAGGAGCCGACGCCGTGACGGTAAACCCCTACATGGGCGACGACGCCATCGTGCCCTTCGCGCGGCCGGATAAGATGGTGTTCGTGCTGGCCAAAACCTCGAACAAGCCCGCCCACTCGCTGCAGGACGTGGCTTTGACCCGGGGCGGCTACGTGAGCGACCTGGCCGCGCGGGTGTCGTGCGCGCTGGATCAGCAGCACCACAACATTGGCCTGGTGGTAGGCGCTACCGACCCCGCAGCTCTGGCCCGGGTGCGGACGGCCTGCCCCGACCAGTGGTTTCTGGTGCCCGGCGTGGGTACCCAGGGCGGCGACCTGGCCGATACCATCAAAGCCGGCCTGCGCGCCGACGGCAGCGGACTGCTCATCAACGCTTCCCGGGCTATCTGGCAGGCGGCTGATGCCGGCACGGCCGCCCGCGACCTGGTTCGCCAAATCAATTTCTACCGCCCCGCCCTTGCTTATGCCTGATCCTGTTTACGCCACCACCCTGGAGCAGCAACTGATGGAGGAAGACGCGCTGCTGCGCGGGCACTTCCGGCTTTCCTCCGGTCTGCACTCCGATACCTACGTGCAGTGTGCCCGGTTTCTGCGCTGCCCCGACCTGGCCGCGCCGGCCGCCGCCGAGCTGGCCCGGCAAATCCGGGAAGCTGGTTTGCAGCCCGACATCGTGGTGGGCCCGGCTATGGGCGGGGTGGTGATTGGCTATGAGCTGGCCCGGCAGCTGGCGGTGCCCGGCATCTTCACCGAGCGCGACGAATCGGGGCAGATGACCCTGCGCCGCGGCTTTTCGATTGAGCCCGGGCAGCACATCATCATTGCCGAGGACGTGGTCACGACGGGCAAAAGCACCCGGGAAGTAGCGCGGGTGCTGGAAGGGCTGGGTGGAAAAATTTTAGCCGTGGCGAGTTTAATTGACCGCACGGGTGGGAAAGCCGAGCTTTCTTTTCCGACCTTTGCCCTGCTGCCGGTAACGGCGGCCACCTACGCACCTGATGATTGCCCGCTGTGCCGGGCAGACGTTCCGGTGGTGAAGCCCGGCAGTCGGCCGGAAAAAGCGTTTTCTTAAACCTACTCCCCTGGCAAACGGCCGCGGAGCAAGGCATTTTCGGCGTACCCCGCCTGGGGTAGGCTTCCTCAGGTCGGCCCCGTTGGCCGGGCCTGGGATACCGAAAAATAGACAACCTCCTCCTTTTGGAATCTACCCCAAGAACCATTCAGCTTCTGCCCAAACCCGGTCAACACGACGGCGAGGGACAACGCGTGGCCGAAGCTGCCTCCCGCCACCTGAACCTGAACACGGGCCGGGTGCAAAGCACCGCCCTCTACACGGTGCGCTACCCGGTCAGCGACGACGAGCTGCGGAACTTCGCCCAGAGCTGCCTCCAGGACCCGGTGCTGCACGACGTGGCCCTCGACGAGTTCCGCCACGACCCTGCCTTCAAAAGCTACATCCTGGTGGCTAAGCTGCCCGGCGTAACCGACGACGAGGGCATCTCGGCCCAGAACGCGCTCGGCGACTTTCTGAACCGGCCGCTGGACACCCACACCCAGCACATCTTCAGCAAGCGGCTTTACTTCCTGGAACACGACCTCCCGGAACCCGACCTGCGCCGACTCGCCCAGGAGCTGCTCGGCAACAAGCTTATCAACCGCTTCGAAACCGGCCCCATCACCCAGATCCGCGACTATACCCCGCGGCCGGGTGGCGGGGCCGAAGTCGTTACGGAGCTCGTGCCCCTGGCCGGGCTGAGCGACGAGGAGTTGGTGCAGCTCTCGAAAGCCAACCTCTACGCCCTTAACCTGGCCGAAATGCAGGCTGTCCGCAGCCACTACCTCAGCATCCGCGCCGAACGGGAAGCCGCCGGGCTGCCCACCGACCCCACTGACTGCGAGCTGGAAATCATTGCCCAGACCTGGTCGGAGCACTGCAAGCACAAGGAGTTCAGCGCGGTCATCAAGTACACAGATGCCGACACGGGCGAGGCGTTCGAGGTCGATTCGCTGTTCAAGACCTACATCAAAAACGCTACTGCTGAAGTAGACCGGCAGCTGCGGGCCAACGGCAACGACTGGCTGATCAAGGTTTTCTCCGATAATGCCGGGGCCGTGCGTATCAATCCCGACTCGCTGTTTGTGTGGAAGGTAGAGACGCACAACTCCCCCTCGGCCATCGACCCCTACGGCGGAGCTATTACGGGCATCCTGGGCAACAACCGCGACCCGCTGGCCACCGGCATTGGTGGTGCGCGGCTGCTGTTTAACACCAACGTGCTCTGCTTCGGCAACCCCGAGTTCAACGGCACTTTGCTGAGCAACCAGCTCCACCCGCGCCGCATCTTCGAGGGCGTCCGCAAGGGCATCGAGGATGGAGGCAACAAGTCGGGTGTGCCCACGGTGAACGGGGCCATCGTATTCGACGACCGGTACGCGGGCAAGCCGCTCGTGTACTGCGGCACCGGAGCAGTGATGCCCATGCAGCTGGCCGGTCTGGACTCCTGGGAAAAGAAGATTGACCCGCAGGACCGCATCATCATGGCCGGGGGCCGGGTGGGCAAGGACGGCATCCACGGTGCCACGTTCAGCAGCATCGAGCTCGACGAAACCTCGCCCGCCACGGCCGTGCAGATCGGGTCCCCCATCACGCAGAAGCTGGCCATGGACTTCCTGATCCTGGCCTCCCGCCGGGGCCTCATCAAGTGCAGCACCGACAACGGCGCGGGCGGCCTATCGTCCAGCATCGGCGAGTTGGCGACCATCAGCGGCGGGGCCGTGGTGGAGCTGGAGAAAGTGCCGCTCAAGTACGCCGGGCTGCGCCCCTGGGAAATCTTCGTGTCGGAGTCGCAGGAACGGTTTACGCTGGCCGTGGAGCCGGGTAAGCTCGGTGCGCTGCTGGAACTGGGCCGGGAGATGGAAGTGGAGCTGACCGACATCGGCTACTTCACGGACAACGGCTTGCTGGACGTGCGCTTCGACGATAAGCCGGTGGCGTATCTGCACATGGAGTTTCTGCACGAAGGCGTGCCGCGCAAGGTGCTGGAAGCGGAGTGGACCCGGCCCGAAGCTTTGGAGCCGACCCTGCCCGCTGACCTCGACTACACCGACGTGCTGACCCGCCTGCTCGGCTCACTCAACATCTGCTCCCGCGAGTCCGTCATCCGGCAGTACGACCACGAAGTCAAGGGCCGCACCATTATCAAGCCGCTGATGGGCGCCACGGGTCAGGCCCCGCAGGACGCCGCCGTGGTGCGCTTCAACTTTGAAAGCTGGGAAGGCGTGGCCGTCAGCAATGGCATCCTGCCCCGGTTCGGTGACCTGGATGCCTACCACATGTCGGCCGGGGCGTTTGACGAAGCAGTGCGCCAGATCGTGGCGGTGGGAGGGAAGCTGCCCAACCTGAGCTACAGCGACGGCACCTTCTGGTCGGTGAACGACAACTTCTGCGTGCCCGACTCGGTGTACGACCCCGTCACGAACCCCGACGGCAAATTCAAGCTGGCTAAGCTGGTGCGGATGTGCCAGGCCCTGCGCGACGCCACGGCGGCCTATTGCATTCCGCTGACTTCGGGCAAGGACTCCATGAAAAACGACTTCAAGGCCGACGGCGTCAAGATTTCGGTGCCGCCCACGGTGCTGTACTCAATGACCGCTAAAATCGAGGACGTGCGCCGCACCATCACCTCCGACTTCAAGCAGGAAGGCGACGTGGTGTACCTGCTGGGCGAAACCTACGACGAGCTGGGCGGCTCGGAATTCTACCAGCTGTTCGGCGAGCTGGGCGCCAACGTCCCTAAGGTTCGGTTCGAGGAAGCCAAAGCCCTCTACATCCTGATCGGCCAGGCCAACGAACAAAGGCTGATTCAGAGCTGCCACGACCTGTCCGACGGTGGCCTGGCCGTGGCCCTGGCTGAAGCCACCTTCGGCTACGGCTTCGGGGCGGAAGTTGAGCTGCCCGCCGGGGCGCTGAGCCTCACGGCCCAGCTGTTCGCCGAGTCGCACTCGCGCTTCGTGGCCACGGTGGCCCCGGAAGATGTAGTAGCCTTCGAGCGGCACTTTGGCCTCCGCGCCACCCGACTCGGTCGCGTCACGGCCGACGGGCAGCTCACCTTCCGGCACGGTGGGCAGACCGTCGTTGCCGCCGACACCGCCGCCCTGCGCCGGGAGTGGACCAACGGCCCGGTTAATCGAATCATCGGCTTCGGCCAGCACGAGCCCGCACACTAACTATGGAACAGCTTCCCCAATTGCCCGACCAGAACACCCCGCCCCGGCCCCAGCACGAGGACCCCGGCTACGAGGTGGTCGACGACAAAGGCAACATCGTAATGCCCGGCTACAAAAGCGTGGATGGCGGCCACGAGTCCACCGAACCCCTGCGCGAAACCGAAGAAGCCGCGCCCTCGGAGTCCGAAACTTCCAGTCCTGAGCCGGAAGGGCCATCTGACCAACAATCACCAATCAGCAGCCAGCAACCAGAAACCAACTCCAAAGTCCAGGCCCTGATCCTGACCGGGTTCGGCATCAACTGCGAAGAGGAGTTTGCGGCCGCCTACCGCCTGGCCGGGGCCGACGCTACCATCGTGCACCTCAACCAGGTGCTGCTGGGCCACGTCAGCATCCACGACTTCGACATCCTCAACTTTCCCGGCGGCTTTTCCTTTGGCGACGACCTGGGCTCGGGCGTGGTGCTGGCCAACAAGCTGCGCTACCGCCGGATGCCGGGCGGCCAAACCTTGCTCGACGACATCCGCCAGTTTATCTCCGACGGCAAGTTCGTGCTGGGCATCTGCAACGGCTTCCAGGTCTTGGTCAAGCTCGGTCTGCTGCCCAACCTGGGCGGCGACGTGACGCCGGAAGTCACGCTGACCCACAACGCCTCGGGCCGGTACGAAGACCGGTGGGTGCGGCTGAAAGTCAACCCGAACTCCAGCTCGCCTTTTCTGCGGGGCATCGACACGCTGGAAGTGCCGGTGCGCCACGGCGAAGGCCGCCTCGTGATTTCGGACGCCGGCACCCTGGCTGAAATCGAAACCCGGGGCCTGAACTGCCTTTCCTACATCGACTACGACGGCTCGCCCACCGACGTGTACCCGCACAACCCCAACGGCGCCGATCTGAACTGCGCCGGCCTGACCGACCCCACCGGGCAGGTATTCGGCTTGATGCCCCACCCGGAAGCCTTTCTCTCGCTCTACAACCACCCCGACTGGGCCCGGCGCAAGCGCACCAATCCCGGCCTGAGCGAGGAAGGCGACGGACTCCGGCTGTTCCGCAACATTGTGGCCCACGTGCAGCGCCAGCTGGCCACTGCCCCTCAGGAAGCCTACCAATTCTCATCTTAACTACTTCTGCCACCCGCCGGCCCCGGGGCTGGCTGAACCAACTCTATGAACACGCTCAACCACTTCGCAACGCCCCAGCTCGAACTCCTGCACCGCGGCAAAGTCCGCGACTCCTACCGTGCCCCTTCCGGGGAGCGGCTTATCGTGGTCACCGACCGGCTGTCGGCTTTTGACTCGGTGCTGGAAACGCCGGTAGCCCACAAGGGCGCGGTGCTGAACGGGCTGGCCGCTTTCTGGTTCGACAAAACCCGCCACATCATCCCGAACCACGTCATCGAGCTGCTCGACCCGAACGTGACCCTGGCGAAAGAGGCCGAGCCGATCCGGGTGGAGATGATTGTGCGCAACTACATCACGGGTTCCATGCTGCGCGGCTACCAGAAAGGCCAGCGCACCTTCTCGGGCGTATCGGTGCCCGACGGCCTGGTCAAGCACCAGCAGTTTCCCGAGCCTATCGTGACGCCGACCACCAAGGAAGAGTCGGACCGCGAAATCACCCCGGAAAACCTGGTTTCGGAAGGTTGGGTTTCGGCCGAGCTGTACGAGCAGATGCGGGTGAAGTCGCTGGAGCTGTTCAACTTCGCCTCCGCGTGGATGGCCGAGCGCGGCATTATCCTGGTCGATACCAAGTACGAGTTCGGTCTGCTGAACGGGGAGCTGATTCTGATTGACGAAATCCACACGCCCGACTCGTCGCGGTTCTGGAGTGCCGAGGATTATGCCCGCAACCCCGAGGGCGTGGAGCAGATGGACAAGGAGTACGTGCGCCAGTGGCTGATGCAGAACAAGCAGGACGGGCAGTATCCCCGCTCGCTCACGCCGGAAGTATCGGCCGAAGCCAGCCGCCGCTACCTCGACATCTACCAGCGCATCACCGGCGCCCCGCTGCCCACCGGAGACGAAACCACCACCGGCGGCGACGTGCGGACCCGCCTCGTGGGCAACCTCGTGCGCGCCGGCCTCATGAAGGATGCCTGGGTGAACATCGTGATGGGCTCCCCGGCCGACAAGGACCACTGCCTGAAAATCCGGTCCTTTTTCGAGGGCTACAACCTCTTCACCCAGCTGCGCGTGACCTCGGCCCACAAGAACGGGGAGGAAATCGGAGTCATGGCCGAGGTGTGGAATAACTCGGTGGAGCCCGGCGTCATCATCGCCGTGGCCGGCCTGTCCAACGGCCTGGGCGGAGCCGTTGCGGCCAACGTGAACGTGCCTGTCATCAGCTGCCCGCCCTGGAAGGACTTCGCCGAGCTGACCGCCAACCTGAACTCGTCGGTCATCATGCCCTCGGCCACGCCCAACCTGACCGTGGTGCGCCCCGACAACGCGGCCCAGGCGGCAGTACGGGCCCTGAACCTGCCCCGCCTGCGCGAGCAGCTCAGCCGGGAAATCAAGGCTACCAAAGCCAAGCTGCGGGCTGCCGACGCCGAGCTGCGGGTGCTGTAAAGTAAAACTGGCCGATGGAAACCTCCCCGCAAAAGCAGCTGGTGCAAGCCTATATCGAAGCCTACAACCGCTTTGACGTGGCCGGTATGCTGGCGGGCCTGCACGAGGACGTTGTGTTCCGGAACATCTTGGGCGGCGAAGTAAACCTGACGACGACCAGTAAGGAAAGCTTCCGGCAGCAGGCCGAGCAGGCCCGGCAGTATTTCAGTCAGCGGGAGCAGCGCGTCACCAACTGGCAGGTGGCCGGCAACCGCGTGGAAGTGCTGCTTGACTACACCGGCGTGGCAGCCATCGACTTTCCAAACGGGCTAAAGGCCGGCGACACGCTGCGGCTGCAGGGCAAGTCGGTTTTTAAGTTTGCCAACGGCCGAATCATCGCCATCGACGACATCAGCTGATGCCCACCGCCGCCACCCTTCTGCTCGAAGCTTCTTCGCCCCTCGCGGCGGAGGCCCAGCCCTTGCTCGACGCCTTGTCGGAAGAGCTGGGTGCGCGCTTCGGCAGCGACGGGCGGGCATCCTTCACGGAGTGGCTCAGCGACGACCCGCGCTACCTCTTTCTGCTGGCTTGGCAGGAGGGTGAGGCGGTGGGCTGCGGGGCCGTGCGGCCGTTGGCAGAAGGCGAAGGCGTCGGGGAAGTAAAGCGTATGTTCGCCAAATACTCCCGGCAGGGCATCGGGGAGACGGTCCTGCGCGGGCTTGAGCTGGCTGCCCGGCAGGCCGGCTACACCGAGCTGTGGCTCGAAACCCGGGTGGCCAATACCGAAGCCTGCCGCTTCTACCTTAAAAACGGCTACCAGCGCCGCGAAAACTATGGCCGCTATGTCGGCCGCGCCAACTCCGCCTGCTTTGGCAAGCCCCTGACCTCCCTTACTGCAACTGAAGTATCCGCCTATGACTAGCCCAGTAAACACGCCCGTCGTACTGCTCGGGGGCGGGGCCCGGGAACACGCCTTAGCCTGGAAGCTGACCCGCGACGGAGCCACCGTGCACGTGCTGCCCGGCAACGGCGGCATTCCCAACAGCCACCCCGACATCAGCGCCACCGACTTTCCCGCCATCCAGGCTTTCTGCGAAGCGCACGACGTGAAGCTGCTGGTCGTAGGGCCCGAGGCCCCGCTGGCCGCTGGCGTGGCGGACTTTTTCGCCGGCTCCGACATCCGCGTGTTCGGGCCGAGCCGGGCCGGGGCGGTGCTGGAAAGCTCCAAGGTGTGGAGCAAGGAGTTTATGCGCCGCCACGGCGTGGCTACGGCCCAGGCCTGGCAGTACCGGAGCGACAGGATGAGCCAGGCCCGGGCCAAAGCCGCCGAGCTGGGCGGGCAGGTGGTGGTGAAGTACGACGGGCTGGCGGCCGGCAAGGGCGTGTACGTGTGCTCGTCGGTGGAAGAAGCCGAGGCGGCGCTTACCGATCTGCAGGCCCAGCACACCGGCTGGTTTAGCTTCCTGCTCGAAGAAAAGCTCATCGGGCCGGAAATCAGCATCATCGGCATCACCGACGGCAACCGGATCCGGCTGCTGGCTCCGTCCCAGGACCATAAGCAGCTGCTGGCCGGCGACCAGGGCCCCAACACCGGCGGCATGGGCGCCTACTGCCCCGTCCCGTTCTGCGACGACAACGTGCTGGCCGCCATCCGCCGCGACATCATCGACCCCACGCTGCAAGGCATTCAGCACGAGCAGTTCAGCTTCAAGGGGTTTCTGTACTTCGGCATCATGCTTACGCCCGAGGGCCCGAAGCTGCTGGAGTACAACACCCGCCTCGGCGACCCGGAGGCCGAAGTGCTGTTGCCGGCCCTGGAAAGCAGTTTGCTGGAGCTGATTGAGGCGACACTGGACGGCACCTTGGCGCGCACCACGGTCCGGCAGCGGCCCGGCTGCTACCTGGGCGTGGTGCTGGCCTCGGGCGGCTACCCCGCCGCGCAGTTTCCCACGGGCTTTCCCATCACCGGCATCGACCAGCTGCCCCCCGGCATCCTCGCCTTTCATGGCGCTACCCGCCGGCAGGGGGGGCAGCTCGTTACCAGCGGGGGGCGGGTACTGGTGCTCGTCGGACACGGGCAGGACTTGGAGGAAGCCGTGGCGCAGGTGTACCGCGAAGCCGGGCGCGTGCAGTTTCAGGACGTATATATCCGGCCCGATATCGGTCAGCGCCCGGAGCCCACGGTTGTATTTAGCGAGGTACGGTGAGCCAGCAGCTAGAACATAGCGCCGATCTGCCGCCGGTACCGCCAAGGTGTCCGGCCCGGCTGGCAATTCTGCTGTCGGGGCGGGGCTCCAACATGGTGGCGCTGGTAAAGGCCGTTCAGCAGGGCGTTTTACAGGGGCTGGCCGAAGTAGCGGTGGTGTTCAGCAACCAGCCCGAGGCCCCCGGCTTGGCTGCGGCGGCCAGTATGGGCTGTCCCACGGCGTTTCTGCCCAGCCAGGGCCGGAAGCGGGCCGAATTTGATGCTGACGTGGTGGAAATTCTAAACAGCTACCGCCCCGACTACGTGGTGCTGGCCGGCTACATGCGCATTTTGTCGCCCACGTTCATTCGCGCCTTTGCCGGCCGCATCCTCAACATTCATCCCGCCGACACCCACCTGCACCAGGGGCTGCATGCCTACGAGTGGGCGTTTGAAAATCAACTGCCGGAAACCAAAATAACGGTGCACCTGGTTGACGAAGGCCTCGACACCGGCACCATCCTCGCCCAGTTTCCCGTGGACCTGCGCGGAGCCGATACCCTGGAAGAAGTAGAGCGCCGCGGTCTGGCGGTGGAACACTTTCTGTACGCTAATACGCTGGCCGGCTTGCTGCGCCAAGAATTAAGAATTAACAAGGAAGAAGTAAGAATTGGCTCCGCTAATACTGACGATTTCACCCAATTCTTAATTCATAATTCTTAATTGTTAATTGAAAAAGCCATGTGCGGAATAGTAGGTTTTTACGGTCCCGATGACGTCGCCCACGACATCGTGTTTGGCCTCACCGCCTTGCAACACCGCGGGCAGGATGCCGCCGGCATTGCCACCTTCGACGACAACTTCCACCTCTGCAAGGGCAACGGCCTGATCTCGGACGTGTTCCGGCCCAAGCAGCTCCGCAAGCTGAAGGGCAACATTGGCATCGGCCACGCCCGCTATACCACCCAGGGCTCCGGCGATGCCGAGCTGGCCCAGCCCTTCACGACCAGCTACCCGTTCGGGCTGGCCATGGTGCACAACGGCAACGTCATCAACTTCCGCTCGGCTGCCAAGCGCCTGCACGAGAAGTACCACGTGCTGCCCAAGACCAGCAACGACCTGGAGCTGATCATGTACACCTTCGCCTCGGAGCTGCGCCTGAAAAACCTCGATAACCTCTCTGTAGTCGACATCTTCGACGCGGTAGAAACGACGCAGGAGCTGGTGAAAGGGGCCTACGCCACCATCACCGTCATTGCCGGGCACGGCCTGCTGGCCTTCAACGACCCGCTGGGCATCCGCCCTCTGGTGCTGGGCCGCCGCGACACCGACCGGGGACCCGTGTACGCCTTTGCCTCCGAAAGCACCTGCTTCGACTACCTGGGCTTTGAGTTTATCAAGAACGTGGGCCCGGGCCAGGCGGTGTTTATCGACCAGAACTTCCAGGTCCACTACAAGAACCCGTACCAGCTACCCAAGGCGTTTTGCGTGTTCGAGCACATCTACTTCGCCCGCGAAGATTCAAGCATCCACGGCCGGCTGGTGGCCCGGGAGCGGGTACGGCTTGGCAAGCTGCTGGCCCGCAAGGTGATTGAGTCGGGCATTCAGCCGGATATGGTCATCGACGTACCGTCGTCGGGCTACTTTGCCGCCTCCGGGCTGGCCGAGGCCATCGGCGTACCCTACCGCCGGGCGCTGGTGAAAAACAACCACATGGGCCGCTCCTTTATCGTGAGCAGCCAGGCCGGGCGCGAGGACATCGTCAAGAAGAAGCTGAACCCGATCCGCGAGTTTGTGGAAGGCAAGAAGATTGCCGTGGTCGACGACAGCATCGTGCGGGGCACCACCTCGCGCCGCATCGTGCGCATCCTGCGCGACGCCGGGGCCGAGGAGGTGTACTTCATCAGCAGCGCTCCGCCCATCGTGAGCCCCTGCATCTACGGCATCGACATGGCCATGAGCACCGACCTGATTGCGGCCAACTACACCGAGGACGAAATCTGTGCCTACATCGGGGCCGACCGGGTCATCTACCAGGATCTGGCGGATTTGCAGGAGCTGTTCGCCGAGGACAAGGGCAACGGCGGCTCCTGCTTTGCCTGCTTCTCGGGTCAGTACCCCACCGGCGACGTCACCAAGTACCTGCGCCACATTCAGGAAGAGCGGGAAAGTCACCGCGGCAAGGAAAGCCGCTCCGACACGCTGCCCTCCGTCAGCGCTAAAGCCCCCGAACCCACCGAACATTGATGTTTCAGGACTTAGGAGCTGCTGCGCAGGAGCTAGAATGAATTTTGCCGATTCACCATCTAGACCTAAACTCCTGTCTACCGCTTTTTACTCTCAACTCCTGACTCCTATCTCCTCACTCCTAGCTCCTTTCCCCGCATGACTTCCTCTGAAAAACCGGCCGGCTACGACATCGACCTGGGCAACGAATGCTCGCGCAACGCCTATGGCTGGGCCAAAAAGACCTTTGCCAACCGCAGCGGCAAGCCCGGGGAGCCGGCCCAGGACCTCGACGGGGGCTTCTCGAACGAAATCCGGTTCGGGGCCGAGCGGCTGGGCATCAGCTCCGACGGCATCGGCACCAAGATCGAAGTGGCCGAGCGGGTAGGCCGCTACGACACGCTGGGCTACGACCTGATTGCCATGACCGCCGACGACCTGATTGCCGGCGGCTTCGTGCCCACCAACCTGAGCAACATCATCGACGTGAACACGCTCGACTACGACGTGATTGACGAGCTGATGCGGGGGCTGCACGACGCGGCTAATTTCAGCGGCCTGGCCGTGACGGGCGGCGAAATTGCCGAGCTGGGCAACCGCATCGGGGGCTGGCCCGGGGCCCGCATGAACTTCAACTGGTGCTCTACCGCCATTGGCGCCCTGCACCCCAGCCTGGCCCGGCCCATCAGCGGCGCCGGCATCGAAGCTGGTCACGCGGTCGTGACCCTGCACTCGCCCTCGTTCCGCTCCAACGGCTTTTCCCTGGCCCGCCGCACCCTGCAGGACCTTTACGGCGACGCCTGGCACCAGGCCACCTACGACGGCCCCGACGCCGCTGCGTACAGCGGACTGCGCCCCGGCGAAACGGCCGGCGAGCCAACCTGGGGTGAGGTGCTGCTGGCCCCGTCCCTGATCTATGCCCCCGCCATTGCCCGCCTGCTCGATGCCGGCCGGCCCATCCACGGCTTGGCGCACATCACCGGGGGCGGCTTGGCCGACAATTTCAAGCGGGTACTCAAAAACGGCGTCGGAGCCGAGCTGGACAACCTGTTTGAGCCCCTGCCCGCCATGCAGCGCCTGGCCGAGCTGGCCGGCATCCCGCCCGCCGATGCCTACCTCTACTGGAATATGGGCAACGGCATGCTGCTCGTCACTGAGGAAGCCCAGGCCGAAGCCATCGTAGCCCAGCTCCGGGCCGACGGCTACCAGGCTCAGGTAGCCGGCCGCATCACCGCTGAGGCTGGTATCGTACTGAAAGTAGGGGCCGGGGAGCTGCGCTACGACGCGTAGCCGCTTGTCTGGATCTTATGCTCAGATCACAAAAAACGCCCGGTCATCCTGGCAAAGGAAGGACCTTATCACCTCATAACGACAGCCGTAGCAACGACTCGTTTAGCGGTGTTAAGGTCCTTCGGCTTTGCCTCAGGATGACCGAATGTTTAGTAAAATTTCTAGGGCTGAATTACGCCGGCTCAATCTCGAAGCCGGCTTCCTGCACGGCCTGGATTACCTGCTCGGCTTTCACGTTCTCGCCTTCCACGGTCAGGATTTTGGCGGGGTTGCTCGTGTCGACGTTCCAGCGGGTGATTTCCTTTTCGGCGTTGAGCGAAGGCGTGACGGCGCGCAGGCAGTTGGCGCAGTTGATGGTGGTTTTAAAACGGAGGGTAGGCATGAGGGGTAGATGGTTGGGCTGCCCGGGGCAGCGGGTTCGGTGAAGAAGAACAACGAATGTTCAGCAAAAGTACCGGGCTGCGCGGCACGGGCTGGTGCAGGTTTCGGCCCCTGGTGTATAGGGTTATGCCGTACTTCGCGGGTAGAAACCGACTTTCCTCAACAACCCGCTTGAAGCAGATACAGAAATGGATAAAAAGGAATTCTGGCAGGTAGTGGACTCGGCCAAGCTGGAAGCAAAGGGCGATCAGGCACTTCAGGCGCAACTGCTCAGCAAAGCGCTGGCGACGCATACTTCGGAGCAGATCATCGAGTTTGAATGCCGGCTGCGCGAATACCTGGTGGAAGCCGATGACTTTACGGTAATGGCTGCGCTGAAGATTATCGACGGCTACGTGTCGGACGACAACTACCTCTACTTTCGGTGCTGGCTAATCGGGCAGGGCGAAGCCTTGTTTGCGGCGGTGCTTCAGGCCCCCGATACCCTGGCCGGCGTCATGACCGAACCGTACCAGGAGTTTGAAGAGCTGCTTTACGTGACGACCACCGCCTTCGCGGAGCTTACCGGCAAAGAGGAAGACGAGACTTTCCCCCGGGAAGCAGCCGCCGCCCGGGGCTTCGACTACGAGAGTGCCGCCGGCACCAAAGGCGACGACTGGAACGAGGAGCAGCTGCCCAAGATGCTTCCCCGCCTATGGAAGAAGTTCGGGCCGATATAGCGTTACATCAGTTTATCGGGTTTAGGCCGGCCGCATCATCCGCTTTTCCAGAATCAGCTGGGTGCGGAAGGCGTTGAGCGTTTCTTCCAGACCCACCGGGTACACGTGGGGGTTGAGGAAGCGGCGGATGCTGGGGTCGAGGCGGTGAATTTCCTGCTGGGCTTTTACCCGGCTTTCTTCCAGGGTAGGCAGCGGCCGTACCAGCTCGCCGGCCCGGAATACCGGCTCCAGCAGCTCCCGGAACGTGGTGGAGCGCACCGGCCGGCGGCGCGTCGGGTCCACGGGGTCCACGATGGTTAGCTCGGCGGGCAGGGGCTCGGCGGAGTTGTAGAGCATGTCGGCCCGGGGCTGACCGGTTTCGGTTTCGTAGCGCCGCACCTGCAGAATGCCCGGAATCGTGGTTTTCGCCAGCTGCTCCGAGATTTTGACGGTGTATTCCCAGCCGCTGTCGTCGGCCCGGCGCAGGGCCGCCAGCTTGTACACGCCCCCCAGCGCGGGCTGGTCGTAGGCCGTGACGAGCTTAGTGCCGATGCCCCAGGCGTTGATCTGGGCGCCCTGCAGCTTGAGGGAGGTAATCAGATTTTCGTCGAGGTCGTTGCTGGCCACGATGCGCGTGTTCGGAAAGCCGGCCTCGTTGAGCAATGCCCGGGCCTCGCGGCTCAGGTAAGCCAGGTCGCCGGAGTCGAGGCGAATACCGCCCAGCTCGTGCCCGTTGGCCCGCATCTTCCGCGCTACGCTGATAGCCCGCCGCACGCCTTCGAGCGTATCGTAGGTGTCGACCAGAAAGGTGGAATCATCGGGAAAGGCTTCGGCGTAGGTTTCAAACGCCTGCTCTTCGTCTTCAAACGACATCACCCAGCTGTGGGCGTGGGTGCCCCGCACCGGAATGCCGTAGCGCAGCCCGGCCAGCACGTTGGACGTGCCGTCGACGCCGCCCAGGTAGGCTGCCCGGCTGGCCGAAAGCCCTCCGTCGAAGCCCTGGGCCCGGCGCAAGCCAAATTCCAGCACTTGGTCGGTGCCGGCGGCTTCACGGATGCGGGCGGCTTTGGTGGCAATCAGGGTCTGGAAGTTGACGAGCGTGAGCAGCGCGGTTTCCAATAGCTGGGCCTGGAGCAGCGGGCCTTTCACCCGCAGCAGCGGCTCGTTGGCAAACACCACCGTACCCTCGGCAATGGCGTCAATATCGCAGGTAAAGCGCAGCTGGCGCAGGTACTCCAGAAACGCCGGCTCAAACAGGGGCGTGTTCTTGACCCCGCGTAGCTCTGCCAGATAGGCCAGGTCTTCTTCCGAGAAATGCAGGTTTTCCAGCCAGTCGGCCACGTAGGCCAGGCCCGCGCACAGAGCGTACCCCCCACCAAACGGCGGACGGCGGAAGTACAGATGAAAGACGGCCTCCCGGTCCTGCATGCCCTTCTTCCAGTAGCCATAGCTCATGGTGAGCTGGTAGAGGTCGGTGACGAGGCTGAGCGAGGGCGAATACAGGCCGGAAAGAGGAGCAGGGTTCATAAGCAGGGCAGAAGTCCGGGTTGGCAGTCTACTTGAACCGATACGGTCAGCAAAGCAATGAATGTTGCGCAGCCGTGACGGAGCGCAAAGGTTAGGGAAAATCCGGGAGTGCCGGGAGTGAGGCTGCCGGATCCTGCTCAGAAGTGGTCAGCTGGTCTTTCAGTAGCGGACACGGTGTCCATTATTGGACAGTATTTTAAATCGGGTTCTTAGTTGAATTGGTTATAAGTAATTGTAATACAGTTGTTTGCTTGAATGGCACGGGCCTTGGCAGATAGAGGGGCAATACCCCCTTTCCCTGCACGAAAATGGACAGAGCTCTATCCACTGACATTCAACGCCAGCGCACCCGCCGCCGCTGGCTTCTCCTCACTGCCGCCCTGGGCCTGCTGGTAGCCGGCCTGCTGGCGTTCCGCTCGGTGCTTCAGCCCAGCGTCAGGCGCAGCCAGATTCTGCTGACGACCGCCGAAACCGGGGACGTCGAAGCCTCGCTCACCGCATCAGGTCTGATTATTCCCGGGCACGAAGCCGTGCTCACCAGCCCGATTCAAAGCACCATCCGCCGCGTCATGGTTCAGGTGGGGGAGAAGGTGGGGCCCGGTCAGACTATTCTGGAGCTCGATAAGGACCTGACCAGCTCCGCCCTGGCCAAGCTCCAGGACGAGCAGCAGCAGAACCGCAACAAGAACTCTCAGCTCCAGCTCAGCCTGGAAAAAGCGCTGAACGACCTCCAGTCCCAGGAGCAGGTGCAGCAGGTCAAGGTGCACAGCCTGCAGTCGGCGCTGCGCGACGAGCAGTACCTGCTCAAGATCGGGGGCGGCACCGCCGAGAGCGTCCGCCAGGCCGAGCTGACGCTGAAGATTGCCCAGCTGGAGTTGCAGCGTCTGCGGGAGCAGATCCGCAACCAGCGCGCCGCCAACGCCGCCGACGTGCGGGAGCTGGGCTTCACCATGCAGATTCAGGACCGCAGCATCGGGGAGCTGGCCGGCAAGCTCAGTCAGTCCAGCATCAGCTCCGGGCAGCCCGGCGTGCTTACCTGGGTCAATGAGAACATCGGGGCCACCGTCAACCAGGGTGACCCCCTGGCCCGGGTAGCCGACCTGAGCTCTTTCCGGGTGCGGGCCACCATTTCCGACACCTATGCCGACGCCCTGCACCTGGGCGACCCGGTGGTGGTACGCGTGAACGGCACCGACCTGCGCGGCATCGTCACGACCGTGAGCCCGGCCGTGGATAAGGGCGTCGTCACCTTCTACGCCAAGCTCGACGAAGACCACCACCCCGCGCTGCGCTCCAACCTCCGCGCCGACGTGTTCGTGGTAACCAAGGCCCACCATAAAGTAGTGCGGGTGAAGAACGGCCCCTTCTACCAGGGCGGCAAAGAGCAGCAGGTGTTCGTGGTGCGCGACGGGAAAGCCGAGCAGCGGACGGTGCAGTTCGGGGACAGCAACTTCGACCACGTGCAGGTACTCAGCGGCCTGCAGCCCGGCGACGAAATCATCCTGAGCGACACCAAAGAGTACACCGACACGCCCAGGCTCATCATCAAAGACTAACCGGCCATGATGACTATTCTACTTTCCTGCGTTCAAAACCTGGGAATCCGGCTGCTGACTACCGGAATGCTGCTGGCGCTGACAGCCGGCAGCACCCACGCCCAGCAGCGGCCACTGAGCCTTTCCGAGGTCATTGAGCTGGCCCTGGCGCAATCGTCGTTTGCCAAGCAGGCCGTCACCAACCGCGAAACCAGCTACTGGCAGTACCGCACGTTTCAGTCGAACTACCGGCCCCAGCTGGGCGTGCAGGGCACGTTGCCCGAGTTCAGCCGGGTCATCACCCCCGTCGTGCAGCCGGACGGCACCACCGACTTCAAGGCCGTGCGCATCAACAACTCCAACGTGGCACTGACGCTGCGCCAGGCCATCGGGCCCACCGGCGGGGAGTTGTTTGTCCGCTCCGAGGTGCAGCGCTTCGACGACTTCAACGGCAACCTGCGGCGTTACAACAACAACCCCGTGGGCATCGGCCTGAGCCAGCCGATCGGGCGCTTTAATAGTCTGCGCTGGGCCCGCAAGATCGAGCCCCTGCGCTACGAGGAGTCGCAGCGCCAGTACGTGGAAGAGCGCGAAGCCATTGCCCAGCGCATCACGGAGCTGTACTTCGACGTGCTGCTCCAGCAGGTAAACGCCGACGTGGCCGGCAAGAACGTGGCGGCCAACGAGCAGCTTTTGCGCCTGGGCCAGGAGCGGTTTCAGCTCGGCCGCCTCAGCCAGAGCGACCTGCTGCTGCTGGAGCTAAACCTGCTGAACTCCCGCCGGGCGCTGGGCCAGGCCCGCCTCGATGCTCAGAACGCCGCCGTAAGTTTGCAGAGCTACACCGGGCTAAGTGCCGAAACCTTGCAGCTGACGGTGCCGGCCGCCGCGCCCCGGCTGAAGGTGGATACGAATGAGGCGCTGGTGCAGGCCCGCCAGAACCGCCGCGAAACCCTGGCCTTCCGCCGCCGCCTGCTCCAGGCCGAGAGCGACGTAGCCCAGGCCAAGGGCACCACCGGCTTCCAGGCCACGCTGCAGGCCAACCTGGGCTACGTGAACAGCGCCCGGGACTTCTGGACGACGTATGCCAACCCCCAGGACCAGCAACAGGTTAGCTTGTCGTTTTCAATGCCGCTCGTGGACTGGGGCCGGCAGAAGTCGATTGTGAAGACGGCGGAGCTAAACCGCCAGCAGGTGCAGCAGACCGTAGCCCAGGAGCAGGCCACCTTCGAGCAGAGCGTGCTCACCCAGGCTGCCCAGCTTAGCACCCTCACTGAGCAGCTCAGCCTTTCCGCCCAGGCCGACTCCCTGTCGCAGCGCCGCTACGACATTGCCCGCGCCACTTACCAGGTGGGCCGCATCAGCCTGACCGACCTCAACATTGCCCTGGCCGAGAAAGACCAGGCCAAACGCGCCTACATTGCCGCGTTGCGCGCCTGCTGGGTGGCGCACTACCGCCTCCGTGCCCTCACCCTCTACGATTTCGCGCTGCAGCAGCCTCTGGCCGTCGCCAAGTAGGATCATCGTCTGGTTTATGCCTGGTTTCCCGGCGCCCCGGTTGGCTCTTCGCAGCTGACCGGGGCGCCGTGGTTTCTGATCAGTTGCTGTTGCTGACCTACCGAGAGGTCATGCAGAGCCGAAGGCGCAGCATCCCGCGAGGATAGTAGTCCATTGCCAGACGGTCATGCTGAGCAGAGCGAAGCATCTCTACCGCTTCGTTGCTTTAGTAGCCACAAAAAGTGGTGGTCATCTTTCGCAGGGCAGACGGCAGATTACGCATGACAATACCCAATTCACGCGAAACTCCTCGGCAAGGCTGGAATGACTGCCTTGTGAGGTGAAATGGGCACTCCGTCCGGGTGTTTCCGGCCGGGCCGACCTCTCACGCAAAAATATTTTTCAAAAATGAACACCCACTGTGTCAGGACCGAACACAGTGTCCGGTTCTGGACAATATTTTATAAGTGGTATTACTGGTATTCGTATATAATATACTGATTAATAATGAATTATAACATTGGCACGGGGCTTGGCTTACTCTATGGCAGGAACCCCTGGGTTGATCTAAAAGCGGACAGTCCACGCTTTGCCCCGGGGCTGAGTTATCCATCGAACCTCCTTTCTGAACCCTAACCGCTTCCCTGCCATGTCTGCTTCCACTCCTACCAATCAGCTGTTTCTGGACCCCACTATCGTTGCGGCACGGCCGGCAGCAGCTACGGGCAAACCCATGCTGAAGCTCACCGATATCGAAAAAATCTACCAGACCAAGACCATCGAAACGGTTGCGCTGAACCGGGTGAACCTCACCATCGGCAAAGGCGAGTTCGTTTCCATCATGGGTCCTTCGGGCTGCGGCAAGTCCACGCTGCTCAGCATCATGGGGCTGCTCGACGAGCCTTCTTCGGGGCAGGTGGAAATCGATGGCCGCCCGGTTACCTCATACTCCGATAAGGAGCTGGCCAACCTGCGCAACCAGAAGATCGGGTTCGTTTTCCAGAGCTACCACCTCATCAACGACCTCTCGGTGCTCGATAACGTGGAGCTGCCCCTGCTGTACCGCAGCGGCGTAAGCGGCAAGGAGCGCCGGCAGCGGGCCCACGCCGCCCTCGACAAAGTAGGCCTGAGCGCCCGCACCAACCACTTCCCCTCCCAGCTGTCGGGCGGGCAGCGCCAGCGCGTAGCCATTGCCCGGGCCCTGGCCGGCAACCCCGAAATCATTCTGGCCGACGAGCCCACCGGCAACCTCGACTCGGTGATGGGCGAGGAAATCATGGACCTGCTGCTGGGCCTGAACCGTCAGGACGGCGTCACCATCGTGATGGTAACCCACGACGAGCAGCAGGCCCTGAAGACGGAGCGCGTCATCCGCTTCTTCGACGGCAGTCAGGTCAGCTAAAACCCGCGAAATCCACCCGCATCCACTCTACCCTTTCCTTCCTTTCCAGTTTACGGCTATGCTTACCACGGTTCGCTCCATCGCTACCCTTTCCGAGTCTGACCTGATTGCCGAGTGCCGCCAGGGCAACCCCCGCGCCCAGAAGGTGCTGTACGACCGCCTCTCGGGCCAGATGCTCGGGGTGTGCCAGCGCTACCTGCGCCACCTCGAAGATGCCGAAGAAGCCATGCTGGTCGGCTTCGTGAAGGTGTTCAAGGCCATTGGCCAGTACCGGGAGGAAGGCAGCTTCAAAGGCTGGGTGCGCCGCATCATGGTAAACGAGGCCCTGGGCCAGCTGCGCCGCCGCGAGCCCATGCACCTCGACATCGACGAGTGTCCCTCGGGAGTGGCCCCGCTGGCCGCCGCCGTGGAAAGCGACCTGAACGTGGCGGACCTGCTCCGCCTGATTCACAAGCTGCCCACCGGTTACCGCACCGTCTTCAACCTCTACGCCGTGGAGGGCTACAGCCACGCCGAAATTGCCGAGCTGCTGTCTATCTCGGAGGGCACGTCCAAGTCCCAGCTCAGCAAGGCCCGCGCCCTGCTGCAGCGCCAGCTGGCCAGCCCGCACTTCACCACTTCGTCTTTTCACTCCCAGTCGTATGCTGCTTAGCTATCTGAAAATTGCCTGGAAGGTGCTGCTGCGCCGCAAGTTCTTCACCTTCATCAGCCTGTTCGGCATCAGCTTCACGCTGATGGTGCTGCTGGTAGTAGTGGCGTTGTTCGACCATACGGTGGGCGCGCACGCCCCGGAGTCCCGCCTCGACCGGATGCTGTTTGCCAACTTTATGCGCGTCAAGTACAAGGACGGCGGCAACATGAATACCCCGCCCAGCTACCACGTGCTCGACAAGTACGTGCGGACCCTGAAAACTCCGGAGAAAGTGGCGATCTATTCGAACTTTCACGCCACGCCCAGCTACGTGGGCAACAACCGGATTGACCTCGACCTGAAATACACGGATCAGGTGTTCTGGGAGATTCTGAACTTCACGTTCCGCGAAGGCAAGCCTTTCGGTAAAGCCGAAGTGCAGGGCGCCGCCCGGGTTGCCGTCATTAACCAGACCACGGCCCGCAAGTACTTCGGCACCGACAAGGGCGTGGTGGGCCGTACGATTGAGGTAAACCAGACCAACTACCGGGTAACCGGGGTGGTCGACGATGTGCCGGTGATGCGCATCAGCTCCTACGCCGACGTGTGGGTGCCCATCAGCACCAGCTCCGACGATTTGCATAAGGTGCAGCTCGACGGCGATTACGCCGCCATCATCCTGGCCAAGTCGGCCGCCGACATTCCGGCGGTGCAGGCCGAGTTCAACCAGGTAATGAAGCGCATCCCACTTACCGATCCCAAAAACATGGCCTACCTGGCAATGTACGCCGATCAGCTCCTGGCCTCGTTTTCGCGCCAGCTGATGTACACGCCTGACAATCAGGCTGGATCGGACGGGCTGGGCTCCCTCTACGCCATCTTATCCGGCCTGGCCCTGCTGTTTATGCTGCTGCCGGCCCTGAATCTGGTCAACATCAACGTGAGCCGGATTATGGAGCGGTCCTCGGAAATCGGGGTGCGCAAGGCCTTCGGCGCCACCGGCGGCACGCTGGTCGGGCAGTTTCTGGTCGAGAACGTGTTCCTGACCCTGATCGGGGGGCTGCTGGGGTTGCTCATGGCTTACGTCGCCCTGCAGCTTATCAGCGGCGCCGACATTCTGGCCTACGCCCACTTCGAGCTGAGCTGGCGCATTTTCGCCTGGGCCCTGCTCGTGACGCTGTTCTTCGGCATTCTCTCGGGCGTGTATCCGGCCCTGCGCATGTCGCGCCTGCACCCTGCCCAGGCGCTCAAAGGGCGGTAGATGAACAGGAAAGAGGGGACCTGGTGCGGTGCCGACCGGCCCGCTCCGGCTTTTTCTCGCCTACATCAGCACATTATCCACATCAGCTCCTCAACCGATGCTACGTCACCTGTTTACTTTGATCTGGAACCGCAAACGGTCCAATTTCCTGCTTATCACCGAAATCGTGCTGTCGTTTTTCGTGCTGTTCGTGGTGAGCAGTCTGCTGGTAAGCAGCTACTACAACTACCGCCAGCCGATGGGCTTCGATTATACCAACGTATGGGAGTTCGACCTCAACCCTGGGCAGGACACCGCGAGCCGCAAGGAAACCCTGCGCCTGCTCAAGCAGCACCTGCGGGCCACTCCCGGCGTGGTAGCCGTGACGCACGCCACGCACAACTCGCCCTTCTCGTTCAGCAACATGAACACCGACCAGTTTCGCTACAAAGGCCGGATTCCTTCGCAGACGGAGTGGTACGAAGCCGACGATGAGATGGCGCGGGTAATGAAGCTGAATGTGGTAGCCGGCCGCTGGTTTGACCGCCGCGACGAAAACTCCGGGCAGGATCCGGTAATCATCAACCAAAAGCTGGCCGACGAGCTGTTTGTGGACGAGGCACCGGTCGGCAAGTATATCGATGATAAGAGCAGCTCGAAGAAGTGGCTGGTGGTGGGCGTTATCGACGCCTACCGGGCCGGCAGCGACATGGCGGCCAATGAGCCGGCCCTGTTTTACCGCCGCCCCCTGGAAGACACGGCCAAGTCGAAATACGGCTACGACGGCCCGGTGCTGCTGGTGCGCGTGCAGCCCGGCAGCGGGGCCATCCTGGAGCAGCAGCTGGTCAAGGACATCAAACAGGTAAGCAAGGGCTGGGACGCCACCGTGAACAGCCTCGAGGAAAACCGGCGCGACAAGATGAAGATCGTGCTGACCCCGCTGACGGCCCTGGGTCTGGTGGCGCTGTTTCTCATTATCAACGTTGCCCTGGGTTTGTTTGGGGTGCTGTGGTACAACATCAACCAGCGCAAGGCCGAAATCGGGCTGCGTCGGGCTATGGGAGCCACCGGCGCCGGCATCAGCAAGCAGTTTTTGGGGGAGATGCTGGTCGTGACCACGCTGGGCGTGGTGGCGGGCCTGCTGCTGACCGTGCAGTTTCCGCTGCTGGATGCGTTTGGGCTGGGGACCGAGGTGTACGGACTCGCCATGCTGGCTACCACGGTGCTGGTGTACCTGCTCACGGCCGTTTGCGCCCTGCAGCCCAGCCGCCAGGCCGCCGGCATCCAGCCGGCCGTGGCCCTGCGCGAAGAGTAGCCGGCCTTTCGGCGGCCGGCCGCCGAAAGCGGCTGTTTGTAGATTTCTGCCCGGCGCGCCTTTTTCCTTACCTGGGGATTTCCTTTCTTCGTGGTGCTATGATCCTGATTATCGACGACGACCTGGCGGTTCGCACTTCGCTCGGACTGCTGCTCAAGCAGGCCGGCTACCCGTCGAAAGGCGTGGCCACGCCGGAGGATGCCCTGGCCCAGATCCGCACGGCCCCGCCCGCGCTGATGCTAATGGACATGAACTACTCCCTGGATACCTCCGGCAACGACGGCCTGCAGCTGCTAACTCAGGTAAAGCAGCTGGCCCCCCAGGTGCCGGTTATCCTGATTACCGGCTGGGGCTCGATTACGCTAGCCGTGGAAGGCATCAAGGCCGGGGCGGCGGAGTTCGTAACCAAGCCCTGGAACAACGATTCCCTGCTTCAGACCATCCGCACTATTCTAAGCCTGAACGAACGGACGGCGGATACCGGGGAGGTGCTGTCCCGCCGTCAGCTCGACCGCCAGTACAACTTCCGCAACATCGTGGGCGCCGATGCCCAGCTCCTGCACCTGCTGCGGAGCGTGGGCCAGGTCGCGGCCACCGACGCCTCCGTGCTCATCGAGGGCGAAAGCGGAACGGGCAAGGAGCTCATTGCCGAGGCCATTCACCAGAACAGTCACCGCCGCGACCGGCCTTTCGTGAAAGTAAACCTGGGCGGCATCTCGGCCTCGCTGTTTGAGAGTGAGATGTTCGGCCACCGCCGCGGGGCCTTCACCGACGCCAAGGCCGACCGCGTGGGCCGCTTCGAGCTCGCCAACAAGGGCACCATCTTCCTCGACGAAATCGGGGAGCTGGACCTGAGCAGCCAGGTGAAGCTGCTGCGCGTGCTGCAGGACCGCACCTACGAAGTGCTGGGCGACAGCAAGGCGCGCAGCCTCGACATCCGGGTGATCTGCGCGACCAACCGCAACCTGGCCGAGCTGGTGCAGGAAGGGCGGTTTCGCGAAGACCTGTTTTACCGCATCAACCTGATTACCGTGCGCCTGCCCGCCCTGCGCGAGCGGGCCGACGACATTCCGCTGCTGGTAAACCACTTCGTCGATGGCCTGCGCGCCACCTACAACCGCCCTTCGCTGAAAGTAGGCACCCGGGCCCTGCACTGGCTGCGCGACCAGTCCCTGCCGGGCAACATCCGGGAACTGAAAAACCTGGTGGAGCGGGCCGTGCTGGTCAGCGGCAAGGATGAGCTCGGCCCCGAAGACTTTCAGGCCCAGTTTCAGAAAGCGCCCGTCCGGGCCGCCGGTTCCGGGGAGCTGCCGCCCGTAGGCACAATGACGCTGGAGGAGATGGAAGCCACCATGATCCGCAAGACCCTGGACTTCTACGCCGGCAACGTGAGCCGCGTGGCTAAGGCCCTGGGTTTGAGCCGGGGCGCCCTCTACCGCCGCCTCGAGAAGTTCAATATTCCCTTTGACGTGGAGAAGTGAGGAGCTAGAAGCTGCTGCGCAGGAGCTAGGAGTCAGGAGGACTGGTTTTAGGCATTAGCTGAACTGCCGGAGAAGGGTGGTCATTACCAGCAAATCGCACTTTGGGCTTGCTGGCACTGAGGAGTGGATCGAATTAACAGGCTGGACTACAGACCGCCACTCATTACCTTCCACCTTCTAAATCCTGGTTCCGCAGATCCTGACTTTTGTTATCCACTCCTGACTTCTAGCTCCTGCCTAGCAGCTCCTAGCTCCTCCAAATGAGTCTTCGCGCCAAGTTTCTGCTCTTCGTTACCATTATCCACGGGGTCCTCATCGGGCTGGCGGCCCAGCTGCGGCTCACCAATCCTACGCTGTTTGTGGTCAGTGAGGTATTTCTGCTGATTTCAATTTTTCTCACGGTTCAGCTTTACCAGGGGTTTGTGCGTCCCTTCCACCTGATTGCCGCCGGCACCGAGGCCATCCGGACCAAGGACTTCTCGATGAAGTTTGTGCCGGTGGGGCAGCGGGAGATGGATCAGCTGATCGACGTGTACAACCACATGATTGATGCGCTGCGGCAGGAGCGCGTGACGCAGCACGAGAAAAGCTACCTGCTGGAGCGCCTGATTCAGGCTTCCCCGGCGGGCATTCTGCTGCTGAACTTTGATGGCGCTATCGAAGCCGTAAACCCCGCCGCGGAACGCTGCCTGCACCTATCCGCGGCCGAGCTGCTGGGGCAGCACCCCGGCGAGCTGCCCGGCGACTGGGGCCCGGCCCTGCA
This sequence comes from Hymenobacter translucens, assembly GCF_020685205.1. Classification (GTDB taxonomy): domain Bacteria; phylum Bacteroidota; class Bacteroidia; order Cytophagales; family Hymenobacteraceae; genus Hymenobacter; species Hymenobacter translucens. Next base: position 153,264 of record NZ_JAJERB010000005.1, on the reverse strand, counting down.
AAGCCTGCGGGCCGGCGACCCCCAGGTAATTCGCCTGAGCGGGATTCAGACGTACCGGGCGCACTGCTCGCACTTCGTGGACCGGGGCTTTACCCGCAACTTTATCGTGCTCGAGGAGCTGACCCAGGACCTGATCCGACAGGAAAAGCTGGCTTACGAGAAGCTGATCCGGATGATGTCGCACGAAATCAACAACTCCATTGGCGCCATCAACTCCATCCTGCAGTCGTTTTCCTACTACACCACCCAGCTCGACCCCGCCGACCAGCCCGACTTCACCGAGGCGCTGGAAGTGTCCATCAACCGCAACACCCACCTGGCGAACTTTATTGCCAACTTCGCCAACCTGGTGCGTCTGCCCGCGCCCCGACTGGCGCCCCACAACGTGCACGACCTACTGCGCGCCATTCACCGCCTGATGCTGGTGCAGACCGAGCGGCGGCACATCAGCTGGCACTGGCACCTGGCCGACGAGCCTCTATGGGTGGAGCTGGACAGTCAGCAGATCGAGCAGGCGCTGCTCAACATCGTAAAGAACGCCATCGAAGCCATTGGGGAAGACGGCAACCTGAGCGTGCACACCAGCCTAGACCCGCCTATGCTGCGTATTGAAAACGACGGGCCCGGCATTCCGTCCGACGTGCAGCGCCGCCTGTTCACTCCGTTCTTCACCACCAAGCGCGACGGGCAGGGCATCGGCCTCACCATGATTCGCGACATTCTGCTCCAGCACGGCTTTCCGTTCAGTCTGGAAACCACGCCCGGCGGCACGACTGCCTTTACCGTCTGGCTTACGCCCACTACTGCCGGTCAGGCCGCCGTGCGTCAGTCGGCGGCAGAAGTCAGCTAAGCTGCGTCGCCGGTGTGGCGGAATAGCTGTGCACGACCGGTCGAGTTCGGTAGAACGACGCTATCAGCCAAGAGCTACTAGCTATCAGCTTTCTTATAATGCACGTCGGGCAGGCTGCGCAGTTTTTCGGCGGCCCATTCCGGTGTGATGTCGCGCTGGGAGTTGCCGAGCATCTCGTAGCCCACCATGAACTTGCGGACCGAGGCCGAGCGCAGCAGGGGCGGGTAGAAGTGCATGTGCAGGTGCCACTCGGGGTGCTCCTGTCCGTCGGTGGGGCGCTGGTGCAGGCCGGCCGAGTAGGGAAAGGAAATCTGAAACAGGTTATCGTACCGAATCGTGAGCTGGCGTATGATGTCGGCCAGACCGGTACGCTCCTCATCGGTGAGCTGCTCGATGGAGGTGACGTGGCGGCGGGCAATGACCAGGGTTTCGAACGGCCAGGTAGCCCAGAACGGGACCACGACCACAAAATGCTCGTTCTGCACCACCAGCCGCTTCTGCTCTTGCAGTTCCAGATCGAGGTAGTCGGCAAGCAGGCTGCGGCCGTGTTGGGCCAGGTACGCCGCCTGCTGCGTGGTTTCCTTAGCCGGCTCCACTGGCACCGTGCGCTGGGCCCAGATCTGCCCGTGGGGGTGAGGATTCGAGCAGCCCATCATCGTGCCCTTGTTCTCGAAAATCTGCACGTAGTTGATTTCCGGGTCGGCCCCCAGCGTCTGAAACTCATCTACCCACAGGTCCACCACCGCGCGGATGCCGGCCACGTCCATTTCGGGCAGCGTCAGGTCGTGGCGGGGTGAAAAGCAGATGACGCGGCAGCGGCCCGTCTCACGTTCGGCCCGTAGCAACCCGCCCAGATCCAGGCCCCCGTCGGGCGCCTCGGGCTGCAGGGCGGCAAAGTCGTTTTCGAAGACGAAGGTGTTCTGGTAGTCCGGGTTCGTGAGGCCGTTGGCGCGGGTGTTGCCGGGGCAGAGGTAGCAGCCTGGGTCGTGCGCCGGCCGTACTTCGGGCTCGGGCTTTTCCTGCTGCCCCTGCCAGGGCCGGAGCGCCCGGTGCGGCGACACCAGAATCCAGTCCCCGGTCAACGGGTTCAAGCGACGGTGGGGATGCTGGGCAGGATCGAAAGAAGACATGTTTTGGGTTTTGGTTTTTAGTTGTCCGTTGTTAGTTGTCCGTTATTCGGTGTTTGATGGCGGGTGTTAGCGAGTGCTGGATTAGCGTAGGTGAGTGCTGACGCCTAAGACCAGTAATAGCCTGCGAGCAAGACTCCCTGCAATCATCAGTAACTGACAACTAACAACGGGCAACTAACAACTATACAACTGCTACGCCTTCCACGATTGTGACGTGGTAGGTTTCGAGGGCGCGGCCAAACTGCTGCTGGTAGGCGGCGCGCGTGTTGCGCACAAACGTGGTTACCTGGTCGGGGGCTACCAGGTTGATGGTGCAGCCCCCAAAGCCGCCGCCCATCATCCGGGAGCCGTATACGCCGGCCGCCGGGCGGGCGGCTTCCACCAGAAAGTCCAGCTCCCGGCAGCTTACCTCATAGTCGTCGCGCAGGCCAGCGTGGGAGCCATACATTTCCTGGCCGAAGGCCGTCAGGTCGTGGGCCAGCAGGTGGCGGCAGGCCGCCTCTACCCGGGCGTTTTCCTCCACTACGTAGCGGCAGCGCCGGTACACCACGTCGCCCAGCTCCGCGCGGTGGGCTTCAAGCTGTTCCCGGGTGGCGTCGCGCAGGCTTTCGATGCCGGGGTAATGCTGCTTCAGCAGCGCCACGCCCTGCTCACACTCGCGGCGGCGGGTGTTGTATTCCGAGTCGGCCAGGGCGTGCTTAACGCCGGAGTTGCACAGCACAATGTCGCAGGCGGTGGTATCAAACGGGAAGTACTCGTACTCCATGCTGCGGCAGTCGAGGCGTACGACCTGTCCGGCCCGGCCGTGCAGGGAGGCAAACTGGTCCATGATGCCACACTGCACCCCGGCAAACTCGTGCTCGGCCAATTGACCGGCCCGGGCCAGCTGCATGCGGTTAAGCTGCCCGTCCAGCAACTGGTTCAGGGCTACGGCCAGCCCGCTTTCCAGCGCCGCCGACGATGACAGACCCGAGCCGATGGGAATGGTGCCGCCGAATACGCAGTCGAACCCGGGCACGTCCAGCCCGAGCTTCTGCAGCTGCGCCGTCACCCCGATCAGGTAGTTGGCCCACTGCCGGTCCTGGCGCCGGGGCGCTTCCACCGGGAAAGAATAGGTTTCATTCAGGTCCTGCGACACCAGGCGGGCTTCGGGCCGGCCGTTCAGGCCCACGGCAAAGAAGATTTCCTTGTTGATGGCGGCCGGCAGCACAAAGCCATTGTTGTAGTCGGTATGCTCGCCGATGAGGTTGATCCGGCCGGGTGCCCGCACCAGCAGGGGGGCGTAGCCAAAGTGGCGCTGGAAAGTGGTTTCAACGTCGTGCGGAGCCATGCGAGAAAGCGAAGGTGGAAGTCAGGAGTACGGAACCCGGCGCCGGCGGTTCGGCTGACTGCGCTTATTCCGGCTCGTTGGCTCCCGCACGGCTGTCCGGGTAACCGGTAAAAACAAGCGGCCCCGGAGTCCGGCAGCAGGGGCTGTCGGGCTTCGGGGCAGTGGGAAATCAGGATAAGGAAAACGGCGGGAGCTACTGAGTTGCCCGGTTGCCGGTTGAGCGGGGCGCGGCGTGGCACAGGCGGTCGGCATCAAGCAGGGTGGGCACCACGGGCAGCTTAGCCGCCGCGGGCACCCGGCGCACATCGGCCTGGGCCGTGTCGTCGAGGTGGCAGAGCACCATCTTCATATGGCGGCGGCGCAGCTTCTGGTTGTACTTGAGCAGCAGCTCCACCGTGGAGGCGGACAAGTGGTGGAGGTGGGAGCAGTCAACCCACACATTGCGCTTGCCGCTGTTGGACGCCTTTTTCAGGGCCTTGGCCAGCGGACTGGTTTCCTCGGCCTGCTGGTCATCAGCCAAAATCAGCAGGTAGCTTTCGGGCAGGATTTCGCGGTATACCTCAATCATGGCGGGAAGTGGTTAGGGTGGGAGTTTAACGACGAGCCGGGAGTGGTCCGGTATACGCATTTGCCGGCAATACGGTGACGACTCCGGTCATGCCGGTGGACTCAAAGCTTTCCTGAACTTTCGGCTGCAGGCCGCAGACTACCAGGGTGGTGCCCGCCGCTTCCAGCCGGGGAATGTGCTTGAGCAGCACCTGCAGGCCCTTGTAGTCGATCTGGGCGAGGTGCTGACAATGCACCCAGGCCGTCGGCACCCCGTACGAAGCGGCTTCGGTCAGGGCCTCCCCGAGCTGGGCCGCGTCCTGGTCGCCGGCACACTTGCCATGCAGGCTGATAACGCACTGGTTTGATTGGGATGACTTGAAGATATCCATAGCGTAACGGTAGGGCGGAATTCAACTGTGATAGGCTGGTCCGGAACGCCGCCAACAGGGCCGTGGACAAAATTACCCCGTCGACGGCCGGGGCAACAGGTGGGAAATACGGTTTTATAGCCGAATAAAATTGTACGTACTACTTAGCCGCCAGCGGAACCGGAGAGCTGCCAACACGCTGAGCCGCACCGTTAACCTTAAGGTCCGGAAGCCTGAAAAAATGCCCCGCCGCGGTTCAGGTTGCTCCTGGGCGGGGCGCTCCAACGCAGGCAGCCCTGCTCGGGGCAGTCCATACCAGAGTGGCACCGACTGCCCCGAACAGGGCTGCTGGCAGGGCTGAGCCAGCTTACTCCGCGGGCGCCAGGTCCTGGTTGGCGGGACCGTTGAGCAGCTTGCCCAGCGCATCGAAGCGGGAACCGTGGCAGGGGCAGTCCCAGCTGCTTTCCAGGCCGTTCCAGTGCACCACGCAGCCCAGGTGGGGGCAGATGGCCGAGCACTCGTGGGTCTGCCCTTTCGGGTCGCGGTACACGGCCACTTTCGTCAGGCCCCGGCGCAGCACAGCTCCGCTGCCGGGCTTGATGTCCTTTTCGTCCGATACGTCGCCACCCGTTACAAGGTCCGTGTATTCAAAGGCCACGTTCAGGTTTTCGCGGGCAAACTCCTTGATGGACTCCGGCTTGAGCGTCACGCGGCCCGGGTCGTACAGATCAGCCCAGGGGTTGGAGCGGCCCTGAATCAGGTCGGTAATGATGACCGCGCCCAGCGTGGTATGCGTCATGCCGTGGCCTGAGTCGCCGGTGATGATGTACACGTTCTCCGAGTCCAGCGGGTTGTGGCCGGCGTAGCCCAGGCTGTCGGTCGGCTCCAGCACCTGCCCCGACCAGCGGTACTCGACCTGCTGAATCATGGGAAAGTGCTTGCGCGTCCACTCCTCAAGGCAGCGCAGGCTTTCTTCGGGGTTGCCCTGCCCGGTCTTGTGGTCTTCGCCACCCACGATGAGCAGGTCGTAGGCGGGTGTGCCGCCCCGGGGGCCTTCGGTTACTTCCTGCAGGCGGATGTAGTGGTAGGGGTCGGGGGTATCCCAGTACAGGGCCTTGGTTACGGAGCCCTTCGGAATCCGGGCCCCGATGACGTAGGTGCGGTATGGCGCCTGCTTGGTGTGCATCACGACCCGGTCGTTGACGGGCGTGTTCGTTGCCATGACGACCGCCTTGGCGCGCACGGTGTGCCCATCGGCCGTCGTGACGCTGGCTTCGGAGCCGCCCTGCACCTCGGATACGTGCGTGTGGGTGTAGATCTGACCCTTCAGCCGGGTGATGGCGGCAGCCAGGCCGTTCAGGTACTTGAGAATATGAAACTGGCCCTGGTTTGGAAACACCAGGCACTCGCCGGTCTGAAAGCCTTTGGTGGGCGACTCGGCCAGGCGGTGCACGGCGGTAAGGCCGGCCCGGTGCGCGGCTTCCAGCTCCTGGTCCAGTTCCTTGGGCTTGCCGTCCTTGGGCAGGAACAGGTAGCCATCGAGGCGGGTAAAGTCGCAGTCAATCTGTTCGTCGCGCACGATCTGCTCGATCCGGTCGATGGCATGGCCGTGGCTTTCGGCCGCCAGCCGGGCCCCGTTCTTGCCAAACAGGTGCTCAAGCCGGTAGTACCGGTCGTCGAGGGCATTCGAGAGGTGGGCGGTCGTGCGGCCCGACTCCCCACTGGCCAGCTCCCCGCTTTCGAGGACGACCACCTGGCGGCCTTCGCGCAGCAGCAGGTAGGCGGTGGTAAGACCGGCAATACCGGCTCCCACAACCACCACGTCGGCGTTCAGGTTTTTGGTGAGGGCCGGAAATTCGGGGCGGGTGGGCACGGTGCCCAGCCAGGAGGTTTGGGTGCGGGCAGAGGTTTGTTTCATAGCGGTGCAGGTTGGGAAAAGGGTACAGTCGGGTTGTACGCCCAAGCGCGACAGTGGTTTGCTGAAGGCAGAGCTTCGCATTAAGAGCAGGGAACTTAGACTCAGGCTTCCGACGCATTACCGGAAGTCTACGCTCCTGGTTCTAACATCTGCGTTCTAAGCTCTCAGCTTTACCGGTGCAGGGGGGGCTGGGTGGTCAGCTCGTAGCGCTGCCCGGCGGCCAGCAGGTGCAGGGTCAGGCCCCGGATGGAGAAGGGAGTCTGGGGCCTGATTTCGTGAATGTCGGTGGAGGTGCAGTTGTGCCCTTCCAGAATGGTAACCTGCCCGCTGCCAATAACCTCCAGCTCCCGACCTTCATGGATTACGACGGCGGTGTCTTCTTCCAGGCCCAGCCCCACGCAAGCGGGGTTGGTGGCAATAACCTGGGTCATGCGGATGATGCGCCCCCGGGCAATGAAATGCGTGTCGATGGCCACGTTCATCATAAACTCCAGCCCCGTGGTAATGGCAATTTCGCCCTTGCGGAAGCCGGCGTTGTCGCGGCCCTCGTACACCATGGGCGTCGACATGGCCGTGGCCCCGGCGCTGGTGCCGGCAATGACGATGGGGTCGTAGGTGTAGCGCTCCTTGAGGCGCTCGAGCATAGTGGTGCCGCCCAGCAGGGCGGTCAGGCGCAGCTGGTCGCCCCCGGTAAACCAGAAGCCGGCGCCTTCTTCCACCATTTCCATTACCTCGGGTTTGCTGGCATCGGCCCGCTCGCGCACGTCGAGCACTTTCAGGCGCTTGATGCCCAGGCGCTCGAATGCGTCAAGATAGTCCTGGGTCGACTCCTCGGGCACGGAAGAAGCAATGGGTAGGATCACAACCAGCGGGTTTTCGCCCTTGAGCTCGTCGCAAAAGCGCTGCAGGATGGCGTCGGGAGTGAAGTTGCGGTTCTGATCCTGGTTGGAGCCCTTCTCGGCTTCATCGCCTTTGTTTTCGTGCCCGCCCACGGCAATCAGCTTGCCTTTTGGAATGGGGCAGGTGTCGCGGTGATGCGTAGACGGGTCTTTTTTGTGCTTGGCCATATCAAGGTAATGCAGGTGAGCAGGGTGGTGGAAAGGAATAGAAGAAGCTTTCGTCGGTTTGGCAGTTGAGGTTGCCGGGGCCGCGGCTTCTCATACGCTTCCCACCGCGCGGGCGGCCCGATATGGCCACACGGCTACCTGCTAACTGCAAGAGAATTAAGGTGCCGGGTCAGAAGCCCCTACGGGGCGGGTAAGACGGGCCCGGGTCGGCTGAAACCGAAAATCCGTATTAGCCGGGACGAAAATCCGTATCAATCCCCGGGCAGCCCTATCGGCCTTTGCGTTTAGCCGGGTGAGTCAGCTACCTGTCCCATCAGGTTTCAGGTAGCCGGCTGGCTTGTCTTCTACAACCTGCTTCCTTTCTGCGCTATGAAAACTGCCGCTGCCTTCTGAATTCGGAGCAGCATTGAGCTTGCATTAACTGCGTCCCGACTCCGCTTTCGACAGGAGGGAAGCCCCTAAAAGGAAAGGCTGGTAGAATCTACCAGCCTTTCTTCTTTTCTACCAATCGGGTGGAACGGCTATTTGATGATTCCCTCATTCATGGCGTACTTGATAAGGGCGGCAGTGTTTTTGGCCTGGGTTTTCTCGATGATGTTCTGGCGGTGGGTTTCGATGGTGCGCTTGCTGGTAAAGAGCTTGTCGGCAATTTCAGCGTTGGTCAGCCCCTCAGCAATCAGCCGCAAAACTTCCAGCTCCCGATTGGAAAGCTCTGCGCCCCGGGGGCCCGTACCCATGACGGTAGTGACGTTGGTCTGACTGGCTTTATCCAGAAATGCCAACGCCAGCTCGCTGCACAGGAACGTCTGTCCTTCGGCTACCATCCGCAGCGCGTGGGCAATTTCACGGATACGGGCATTTTTAAGCAGGTAGCCCCGGGCTCCCATCGCGAACAGCTGGCTCACGTACTTCTCGTGCTCGAGCATGGAGAGTACCACCACCTTCACCTGCGGAAACTGCTCGCGCAGCAGGGGCATGGTGTGGAAGCCGTCGAGTACCGGCATGTTCAGATCCATCAGCACCACGTCGGCGGGCGTGGTGGGCAGCAGCTCGAGCAGCTCCTGCCCGTGGCTGGCTTCGCCGACGACTTCCAGATCGGGTTCGGCGGATAGCAGGGAGCGGAGGCCCCCCCGAATAATGGAATGGTCATCGGCAAGAATGATTCGGATCATACGGGTAAAGATGAGGTGTGCAGGGAAGATGGGTAGCGGGCGTGTCAGTAACCGGTTCGGCCCCCGGTAAAGTACTAGCCTGCCGGCAGGAAGCGCCGGTTGTCACCGTAAGTATCAGGTAAACAAATTATGCGGAAAAAAGCTTGCCGCATTTAGGGTCCGGCTTCCAGATCAGCTGGCCGGTCAGGGAATACGAAAGGTAGCGCCGATAGAACCGCGAAAGTGCAGGCTGCCCCAAATGAAGTACCGTTAAGTAGTATACGGGGCCGTAGTGCGAACTTCTACGGATAACGCTTACGTAAAACACGGTATTTTAATGGCTTGGGTGCTACTAGACAGGCTCGGTCTAGTCCTGCGGCAGTGGAGTGCGTTCAGATTAGCTCTCTGCTTGCCATGACGAACCCGCCCCCGCGTTCTGTCCGGGTGCGGCCGTAGCCTCGATGGGTAGCCGGGCTTGCGCCTCTGCTACCAACTCGCAGCTATGGTAGACCGGGGCTTGTGGCTTACAGGGTATTGAGCTGTCCGTTTCCAGCTGGACACCGTATTAATTCGGAGAAAAGCGCCGGTTGGTGGTAAATACGGGTTTTATCGGCGGTTGATGGACCTTCCGGCCCAACGCGCTACTTTTCGTGCTGCGTATGCTGTCTGGCGCGGCTGACAGTTCGTTTCGCTTACTGTTCGGGCCGTGTATCTTGTCCGGGTGCTGTCCGCCCCACACCCGGGCAGCTTCCCCGAATCCGCCGGCTCACCTTTCCACCCATCTGCTATGATTCGACTTGTTTTAACCGACGACCACGCCATTATCCGCGACGGGATTCGCTCCCTGCTGCGCGATGAGCCGGAAATCGAGGTAGTAGGGGAGGCCGCCAACGGTCAGGAGCTGTTAAGCCTGCTGCCCGAAACGGCCTGCGACGTAGTGGTGCTCGATCTGAACATGCCGGGTATGGACGGCTTTGCAACGCTGGGCCGCCTGCAGGAAGAGTACCCCGCTATCAAGATCCTGGTGTTGTCGATGCTCGACCACGAGCAGTACGTGGCCCAGGCCATGAACGCCGGCGCCCTGGGGTACACGCTCAAGAACACGGGCCGGGCTGAGCTGATTCACGCCATCAACACCGTGGCGGCGGGCCAGCCCTTTCTGTGCACCGCCATCGGGCTCAACATGCTGCGCAAGCTGCAGAACTCCGAAGGCTCGGCTGCCGATACCCGCACCCCCGGCAGCCTGTCGAAGCGGGAGCTGGAAGTTTTGCGGCTGATTGCCGAGGGGCTGACCAACGCTGAGATTGCCGATAAGCTCTTTACCAGCAAGCGCACCATCGAAACCCACCGCCAGAACATCATCGAGAAAACCCAGGCCAAAAACACCGCCGCCCTTATCAAGTACGCCGTGAGCAGCGGGCTGCTGGTCGAGTAGGAGCCCTATGCTCTATTCAGGTGCAAAAGCCGTCCGACCCGGGGTCCGACGGCTTTTTGGTGTTGATGATTAGTCCACCGGCTCGGCTGACGTGTCAATCAGGAAGCGGCGGCCCTGCTGGGTTACCTGGGCCCGGCCGTTCTCGAAATCAGTTGCCAGCTCATAGCGGGTAAAAGGCTTGGTGCCTTCCGCCGGGTCGGTCAGGTAGTCTTTGGTAATGAAGGTGTAACCGTCGGCGAGCTTTACCCGCGCCAACCCTTCCCGGAACGAGTAAGCTTCCCGAAAGATGACCGGGGGCTTGGAAGGCTCCTCTTCCTCGGGGCCGCGGATGTAGTGCCAGCCCCGGTGGTCGAGCACGGCGGCGTAGCCCTCCGAAAAGTCGAGGGCGTTGTAGAAGTAGGTTGTAAACTCCTGGCCTTCCTCATCAACAAACGTGTAGGCATCGCCTACCCGCGCGCGCGCGTAGCCGCCAACGAACGGGTTCAGCGCATCGTACAGCAGCGGCACTACTTCCTTGCCGGTTGGGTCAATCATGCCATACGCCCCGTTTTCGGCCACCACGGCCCGCCGGTCCTGAAACGGACCGGCAAAGGAAAACCGGGCAGGTATAACCGGCTCCCCGTCTGCGGCAAAACCCCACTTCCCGTTTTCCTGGTAGGGGGCCGGTGGGTCTGCCGAGAGCCGGCTGATGCCCCACAGTGCCAGTAGCAGCAGCGTTGCCCCGCCCAGCACGGCACCCATTCGCGGGAGCCGCTGCCGCCAGCGCCGCAGCAGCCGAAAGCCAGGCGCGGGCAACGTGGAGCCCACTGCGCGTCCCGGGGCTTGGGCCGAGCCGGGCGAAGAGGCCGGACCCGGGTGCTGGTGCAGCTGCTCAATCAGCCTGCTCAGTTGCTGAATTTTGGCATCGAGCTCTTGGTTACGGGTTTCGGACTCGGCCCGGGAGGCCCGAATGGCTTCCTCGAGCACTGCCTTTTCACGGCTCTCCGCCGCCAGCCGATCCTGCAGTTCCCGGGCCTCGGTAGTAACCGGCGGCGCCTGGGCCAGCTGGGCCCGGAGCTGCTCCATGTTGCGCTCCCGCTCGGCTTCCCGGGCTTCCAGGGCCTGGAGCTGGCGGCGCAGCTCGGCCTGCGACTCTTCCTGAATTTGTTCCAGTCGCTGCTTTTCGGCGCTGCTGGCGGCTACCTGCGCGGCGGGGTAGCCCCCATAGGGCGGGTCTTCCGGGATGTCATCAGCCCCGAGCCAGCTCCACAGCCGCCGCCACGGGCTGCCGGCTGAAGCCGGTTCCGGGGCGGCGGGCGCCGCTTCGGGCGTTACCGGGTCGTCCGACAAGTCCCGGGCCCACTGCGTGAGGTCATCGTCGGTCAGGTCAATATCCGGCCGGGCCAGCTGCCTAAGGCGGCGGGGGAGCTGCGCTGCATCGGCCAGCAGCTGAAAGCTGGTGCCCGGCTGGCTGCTGAGCTGCTCCTCGATCTCCGGGCCAAAGGTGACCGGGCGGCCGAAAACCACGAGCCCGGAGATGAACTGCAGATTTACCTGCTCCGGGGGCAGCTGGGGCGCCAGCCAGGCGACCAGAGCCTCTTTCTGAAAGCGGAATTGCTCGAAGGGGTTATCCGCTTGGGCGATGCTGCCCCGAAGCGGCTCGGCGTCCAGCTTCCACGCCCCGTGGGTGAGGGACGGCATCGTCAGCAGGCCGCCAGCTGGTACCAGCAGCAGAATCGTGATGCCGTTGGGGCGCACCACCACGGCATCCAGGGCTTCGCCGCCATCCTCCACTGCGAAGTTTCCCAACAGCAGCGTAACCGGCCCATCCGCATCTGCCCGGAGCGAGGCCCGAACCTGCTCGTACTGCTGCTGCTTGTCGGGCTGGGGAAAAGGCGCAAACAGGAAATCGTGCAACATGGAAAATAAGGAAACCCCGCCGGCAGGTTGGCTGCGGAGTAGTGTGCCCACTACGGCGGCGGTGGGCAAGTGTTGGCTGGCCGCAGGCCATCGGCGGCGTAAAAAGCTTATAACCTGCTGCCATCCCCGCCGCGGCGCTGGCCCGGGCAGAAAGGAAAACGGCCAATTGCTCAAGCAGAATGGCTGTTGTCAGGAGCAACACGGACTAGTCGTCTCCTTTGCGGCCTTTCTTCCATTTGGCCTTCCACTTCTTGCCCCGCCCGCGGGCGTGCTCTCCACCGCGCTTTTGCTCGTACTTGTCATCATTCTCATCCCGGTCATCGCCGCCCCGGCCTAGGAGCTCATCCAGGAGGGAGCGCACCTGATTTTCCGCCGGTGCCGTTCGGGCGGGCCTATGCTTCGACTTGGCCGGAGAACTCAGGGCCAGGCCATGCGCGGTTGCAACGACGCTGACAAGGTTGCCCTTCAGGTCGCACCCCTGGCCTTCGCGCAGCTCCGTGCGCTTGCCGTCCGGACCCACCACGAACCCGTCCTTGGTTACCAGCACGCCCGTGGGCAGGTGAGCGTCGCGCAGCATGGGCCGGGGCTGGCCGTTACGCAGAATCTGCATCTGTCCGTTGCGGCGCTGGAAGCCGTCGTTGTTGAGCTGCTGGGCCCGGGCCGGACCCGCCAGGAGCACTGCAACCAGCACCGTGCTGAGCAGGAAGAAAAGTTTTGGCATAGGAATCAGACCGGGACAGTGGAGCCGGAGTAGCTTTTTTATCCGTTCCTGGAACTGGGCTTCATACGGGGAGGCGGGTCCCGATGGATGCGGTTTTTTCACCTGCCCGGTGTTCGTGTTGGTGCGCTTCTGCGTCTATCCGGAAATCAAAAACCCCGCTCACCAGGTGAAAACGGGGTTTTAAGGGAAGTGGTAGCCGCGACGGGAATCGAACCCATATCAAGCGTTTAGGAAACGCCTATTCTATCCGTTGAACTACGCAGCCAGTCCGGCAAAGGTAGCGTGATTCGGGCGGGAGCCCAAACCTGCCGGCTTGCTCCGTCCGTATAGCTTGCCGGCATTCTGCTTACCTGCCGCACTACTTTCCTCTATGGGTCTTCTGGATGATATGCGCGCGGCCCGGCGGGCTGCCGGCCGCCGCCAGCCCGCCGGCATCGGCGCCGGGCCCGATGGCCTGCAGCCGGCTTTGCTTTTCATTCCGGACATCAGTGGCTTCACCCGCTTTATTCAGGACTCGGGCAGCCCCCAGGCGCCGTTCCTGATTGCCGACCTGCTGGAGATTCTGATTGAGTCGAACGTGCTGGGCATGGAGGTTAGCGAGATTCAGGGCGACGCCATCCTGTTTTACCGGCTGGGGCCGCCCCCGCCCCTGGCCGAGCTCGTCAGCCAGTGCCGGCGCATCTTCCTCGACTTTCAGAACTACCTGCGCCTGCTGCAGCGCGATACCGACTCGGCGCTGAGCACGGCGTTGCTGGCCCACGACCTCACCATCAAGATTATCGTGCACTACGGGCAGATCAGCGTGGCCCAGATCCGGCAGTTTACCAAGCTGATGGGCCGGGAGGTGATTGTGGTGCACCGCCTGCTGAAAAACAACATCACCGGCAGCGAGTACGTGCTGCTGTCGGATGACTACCTGCAAACCCAGACCGGCGCCGACCTGAGCCGGGCCTTCTCCTGGACCCGCCTGCTGCGGGGCAAGTGCCAGTACGACCACCTCGGCGACGTGTGCTACCGCTACGCCCACCTCACGCCCCTGCGCCTGCTGCTGGCCGACCGCGACGCGCTGGGGGAGCCCGGCTCCACGGGCGGCAATGCCCTGGTGGTGCGCCGGGCGGTGCAGGTGCCCGTAGCCTACGCCCTGCGGGTACTTGCCAACTTTCGCCTGCGCCCCCGCTGGATGGTGGGCGTCAGCAAGGTGCAGTACGACCTGACCAAAGCCGACCGCCTGGGCACCAGCTACAAAGTGGACCTCAACCGGGGCCAGATTGACTTTCAGACCGTGCAGCGCTTCGAGGACGAGGAGCGGACCGAGTACGTGGAGAAGATTTCGCACTTCCGCCTGTTTCCCAACTCCCTGCTGTTCTTCTTTATTGAGCCCGTCAGCACCCGCGCCTGCCTGATTACGCTGGAGTTTCGCTACGGCCACATTGCCAGCCGCCGCCCGCTGATTCGGTTTGGGCAGCTGCGCCGCCTGCACCGCTTCCTGGGCATCTCGCTCCGCCAGCTAGCCGCGCTGTGCGAACAGCTTTCAATTAAAAATTAGTAATTAAGAATTTTTGCTTAGGCTGCCTCACAGGCATTTTCCGGTGAGCACGTCTGGTCTAGCGCCTTGCTGAACAAAACCCGCCCATGGAGCTTCAGCAGAAACAATTCCTAATTATAAAAGGTCGTCAGACTTTGTACAGCAGCACGATGCCAAAGGAAATAGCGGTCAGGATGATGCCGAGCATAAAGATGGTGTAGCTGATGCGTAGCAGGCGGTACTTGCGCGACAGCACTTCCCCGAGGTAGTAGATGTCGGTAATCATGTTGGTGTAAAGCAGGTCCTTGTTGCGCATCAGCTCGTGCATGCCCAGCTGAAAGTTGTCGAGGCTGATCTTGGTAAAGTTGCCGAAGAACAGCAGGTTTACGCGCCGGTTGGTGGCAATCTGGGGGCTGCGGCTCAGCCACTTAAAGCTGGTCACGTCGGGCTGGGCCGACAGGATGGCCGAAACCACTGAGCCCAGGGCCGTGGCGACCAGCACGCCCATCGGCACGGCCAGGATGGGGTTGCGGGTAAAGGCCGGCCCGATGGCCGAGGTTTTGGCGCCCAGGTAGGTAATCAGGATCGACAGGATGACGGCGTTCAGGCTGATCATCATGTTGGCCTTGTTGTCGGCCATCTGCGACAGGGTGATGTGGTTGCTGTAGGTGGTGCGAAACACCGTTTCGACGCCCCGCTTGCCTTCGGCAAAGTTCTCAACCTGCTCTTCCTCCCGCTTCTCGGCCTTCTTTTCGGCCTTTTTCAGCGCCTTGCGCTGGGCTTTGATGTTGTCTTTCAGCTGGTCCTTGTACCGGTCCTTGGCGACGTCGGTGTAAAACTTCGTTGACAGCAGAAAATTCAGCTGATTCTCGGCCCATTCAGGGGTCGTGTACGTCCGGCCCAGCACGGTTTCCCACTCGGCCCGCAGCAGTTCCCCGTTCGAGAAAAACTCTTCCCGGCCCACGGTGCTCAGGTCGGCATCCACCAGCAGCTGCTGCAACTCGGTTTTGCGCTCTTCGTTGCGGTGAGTAGCCCGGATGGTGTCCAGAACCACCTGCAGGCGGTCGGCGGGGTACTGCTGCTGGGTTAGCCACTGCTGCGCTATTTCCATGCTGCGGTACTCGTGCCCGTCGTATTTGTCGAGGTAGCCGGAGTCGTGAAACCAGGCGGCCAGTATCAGCGCCTCCAGGTCTTCATCCGACAGCTCGGCCGCCTTGCCCAGCGCCTGGGCTTCTTTCACCGTAGTGCTGGTGTGCTTGATGGTATGGTACACCAGCTGACCGGGCAGCTTCTCCTCGAAAAGCTGGGTGACGTAGGCTTTGGCCTGCTTGACTAGTTCAGACTTCGGCTTCTTCTCTTTGATGGGTTCGGATTGTTCCATGAGCAGGAATAAGAAAGCGGAGCCGGGCCAGGGCTGACGCCGGACCTCCTCCTTACTTCCTAGAACGCGAATCGGGGGCCGGGGTTTTTGGCGCGCAAGCCCAACCGTGCCTGAATGCTTTGCGTACGGCAGCCATTGCGGTTCAACGCCGGCCCGTAAAGGCCGTATGCTACTACCAGCGGGTTTAAGGCTCAGTTTGCCGGACATCCTGTCCGGGCCCGCCCGTCAACTCCCGCTTACCTATCGTTTACTCCTTCTGTATGAGAAGATTTTTCCTGCTGTTCTGTCTGCTGGCCGGGTCGACGGGCTTGGTGCTGCCCAGCGCCGTGGCCCAGAAAACCCAAACGGCTCACCCTACGCGGCCCAATTACCGTCACGGCGGCGAAAACTGGGAAACCAAGACGCCGCCCGACAGCTCCCACCTGCGCTACACCGTGTTTCTGATCGGGGACGTGGGCAAGCCCGTAACCCAGGATTTGGGTGGGGAACCGTCGCTTAACTTCATGCGCCGCCAGATTGTGGCGGCCGGGGCGAAAAGCACCACCATCTACCTCGGCGACAATATCTACAACTACGGCATGCCCGAGGAGGGCGCCTACGACCGCAAGATATCGGAGGAGCGTATCGTGGCCCAGCTGAACGTGCTGCGCGACTACGCCGGGGAGAAGTACATGATTCCCGGCAACCACGACTGGAAGCAGGGCCTCAGCGGCTCGGTGGAGCAGGTCAACCGCCAGCAGCGCTTCGTGGAAGACTTCCTGACCAAGGACTCGGCTGCCTTTGCCTACACCGGCGACTTTTTTATTCCCCGCGACGCCTGCCCCGGCCCTTTTGAGGTACGCCTGCAGGACGACCTGGTGTTGATTGCCATCAACTCCCAGTGGTTTCTGCAAACCAACGAGCGGCCCTACGGCGCCAACAGTGGCTGCGGCGTAGCCAACGAAACCGACTTCTTCACCCAGCTCGAAGACGTCATTCAGCGCAACAAGGACAAGAACATCATGGTGGTGGCGCACCACCCGCTTTTCTCCGATGGCATTCACGGCGGCTACTTCACCCTGGCCGACCACCTGTTTCCGCTGTCGATTGTCTTTAAGTATGCGTTCCTGCCCTTGCCCATCATCGGCTCGGTGTATCCGCTGGCCCGCAAGTACGGCGGCATCAGCCAGGACATTCCCCACCCGCTTTATCAGGGCTATAAGAAGGGGCTGATGGAGATTTTCGAGAAGTATCCCAACGTGGTGTACGCCGCCGGGCACGAGCACAACCTGCAGTACTTCAAGGTGGGCAACCTGCACCACATCGTGAGCGGCTCGGGCTGCAAAACCCAGCACGTGCGGCCGGGCAGCAGCGGTGACGCCATCTTCTCAGACAAGGAAAAAGGCTTTAGCCGGGTCAACTACTACGACAACGGCGAGGTCTGGACCGAGTTCTGGATTCCCAATGACAAGGGCGAAACCGGCCGCCTCGTGTACCGCGGGCCGATGTACGCCAAGCAGACCGTGCAGGTGGCCGCGCTGGTAGAAACCCAGCAGGTGAAGCGCCCGAACTTCCGCGACAGCACCGTGACGGTGGCCATCAACCCGCGCTACGAGCAGCGGGGTAAGTTTCACCGCTTCCTGTTCGGCGACCATTACCGGGCCGAGTGGGCCACGCCGGTGCAGCTGCCGGTGCTCGACATGGCCACCGAGAAAGGTGGCCTGACGCCCTATAAGATTGGCGGCGGCAAGCAAACCGCTTCGCTGAAAGTCCGCAACGAGGAAGGCCGCAACTACACCCTGCGCGGCCTCAACAAGGACCCTGCCGCCGTGCTGCCCGAAGCCCTGCGCGAAGGAGCGGCCAAGGACATCCTGCAGGACCAGATTTCGGCCCAGCACCCGTTCTCGGCCTTCCCGATTGCGCCCCTGGCGACGGCCGCGGGCATCCTGCACACCAACCCCCGGCCCATCTACATTCCCAAGGACCCGCTGCTGGGTCAGTACTTCGAGCGGTTCTCGGATACGCCAGCCATGA
Source organism: Hymenobacter translucens (assembly GCF_020685205.1). Classification (GTDB taxonomy): domain Bacteria; phylum Bacteroidota; class Bacteroidia; order Cytophagales; family Hymenobacteraceae; genus Hymenobacter; species Hymenobacter translucens. The sequence continues at coordinate 135,927 of NZ_JAJERB010000005.1, read as the reverse complement.
TTGAGGAGGATGCCAAAGACGACCAAAGCAACGTGGCGTCGCTGGGCAACGCCAAAAACCTGGTCGGAACCGACAGGGTAATGGAGCGCCTGCGCGAGGACAACGACAACCGCGTCAAGGAAAAGGCGTTTGCCCGCACCCGCCTGTTTGATATGTGGATCGGCGACTGGGACCGGCACGAGGACCAGTGGCGCTGGGCCGAGCAGAAGGACAAGGAGGGGGACCGCACCTTTACGGCCGTGCCGGAAGACCGCGACGTGGCTTTCTTTAAGGGCGACGGTCTGCTGCCGTACCTGGCCAGCCGCAAGTGGGCCATCCGCAACTTCCAGAACTTCGGCAAGGACTACGCCGACTGGAAAGGCCTCAACCTAACGGCCCTGGCCAACGACCGGGTGTTTCTGGCCTCCGTTACGAAAGAGCAGTGGGTCAGCCAGGCCGAAGACCTGAAGAAGAACCTGACCGACGAGGTAATTGAAAAGTCGTTCCGCGAGCAGCTGCCCAAGCAGATCTTCGACCTACACGGTCCCGAAATCATTGCCAAGCTCAAGAGCCGCCGTGATCTGCTGCCCGAGCTGGCTGCCGACTACTACGAAGTGGTGTCGCGCATCACGGAGGTAAAAGGCAGCGAAAAGCAGGAGAAGTTCGTGGTGGAGCGCCTGCCCGACGACAAGACCCGCGTGACGGTGCAGAAAATCAACAAGGAGGGCAAGTACACCAAGATGCTCTACGACCGCACCTTCGACAACAAAGTGACCAAGGAAGTGCGGCTGTACGGCTTCTCCGGCAACGACGTGTACGAGGTGCGCGGCAACGTGAAAAGCGGCACCCGCGTGCGCATCATCGGCGGCACCGACCGCGACTCCATCACCGACAACTCCCGGGTGGCCGGCTTCCGGCACTACACCCAGGTCTACGATGCCGACACGGGCAACGTCATCCGGACCGGCTCGGAGGCCCGCCTGCGCCTGCAGCCCGGCATCGACGTGAGCCGCTACGACGTGCACACCCGCACCAACCGCAGTGACTATCAGCTCAACTACTTCGGCCCGGCCGTGTACTTCGGCTACAACATCGACGACGGCCTGTTCCTGGGCGGCGGCGTCACGTACCGCACCTACGGCTTCCGCAAGGCGCCGTTTGCGACCCAGCAAACCCTGGTGGCCAACTACGCCCCGGCCCGCGAGGCGTACAACGTGCGCTACACCGGCGCCTTCACCGACGTAATTGGCAAGTATGACGTGAGAGTCGATGCCCAGTTCTACGGCCCGCAGCTGCTGTATAACTTCTTCGGCATCGGCAACAACACCCAGAACTACACCCTGCAGGACGGGGAGCGGGTACGGGCCCGTACCGTGAACAACAGCTACCGGGTGCGGTTCTCGCGGCTGTACGTGTCGCCGGTGCTGGAAAAAGACGTCTTCAGCTTCCTTAAAGTCGGTATTGGTCCGCAGTACGACCAGTTCCGGGTGGAGCGCAACCAACTGGGACAGATTCTGCTCGACAGCCTGGGGCCGTCGGGCGAAAACCAGCGGTTCGGCATCCGCTCTTCCGACTTCCAGCTCAACCGCTACGCCGGGGCCCGGGCCTACTTCAACATCGACGCGGCCAGCTCGCCCAAGAATCCCCGCATCGGCATCCGCTGGTACAACAGCGCCGAGTACAACCGCCAGCTTAACGGCGAAGGACTGGTGTATGGCCGCCTGGCCTCGGAAGTGCGGTTCTACCTGAGCCCCAACTTCCCGTTCCAGCTTACCTGGGCCGGCCGGATCGGGGCCAGCCGCAATCTGGGCGACTACCGCTTCTACCAGGCCAATACCCTGGGTGGTACCACCAACCTGCGGGGCTACCGCCGGACCCGCTTTGCCGGCCGTAGCTCGGTGTATGCCAACGCCGAGGCCCGCATTCAGCTGTTTGACTTCAATGCTTACCTGTTTCCCGGCAAGTTCGGGGTGATGGGCCTGGCCGATGCCGGCCGCGTGTACTCTATCAACGATTCGCGCACCGGCATCAGTGCCTTCCACACCGGCTTTGGCGGCGGTGTATGGGTTGATATTCTCAAGCAGGCCGTGGTTAATGCCACGTACTCGGTAGGCGAGGAGAAGCTTTTCTTTGTCGGCTTCGACTTCCTGTTCTAGCGCGGCAGCTGTTGTGCAACCAGTCTGAAAAAGCCCCTTGCCGTTAGGAAGGGGCTTTTTTCAGCACGTCGCACGCCCCATCAAGCCCGGCCGGCGGTTAGCCTTTTTTCAAAAATTGACGTTAAGGCCTGCATACACCCTCCCCCCGATTTCTCCGCTATGATACGCATACGTTACTCGCTTTCCCGCCTGCTGCCGGTGGGGCTGCTGCTCGCGGCAGCCGGGGCCGCCCAGGCACAAACCGACCCGGCCACCCCCCGGGTGTATCCGGCCCCGGCCCCGACAGCTACCGATACAACGCAGGCTGCGGAAAACGGCCGCGACAAGGAGTTTGCCAACCCGTCGGTGCTCGGCATGGGGCCCAGCAAAGGCCTGATCTTCCGGCATGAGCGCACCCCGAGCTTCAACGTCAACTCCACTTCCAAAGCGCCCTTTCTCGGCAACTTTAGCAGCGACGTTTCCAAGAACGGCCGGTTTCTGGTGAAAGGCTACATTCCTTTCCTGAACCATCCTCACCTGAAGATGGTCCTCGGCATCAACTATGAGCGGCAGGAATTTCAGTTCAAGGACCCGCCCACCGACTACGTGCCCTACCAGAACATCCAGGACAAGGGCCTCAAGACGCTGGGCACCCAGCTGGTCGTGCTGCGGCCCATCAACTCGAAGAACTGGATGATATTCCGGGTGAAGGGCGAGCTGAATGGCGACTACACGTCCAAGGAGCTCAACTTCACGGACTACCTGAAGATGTCGTCGGAGTTCGTGTACGGCTGGAAGAAAAGCCCGCTGTTTTCCTGGGGCCTGGGCGTGCAGGTGGGGTCGTACTACGGCCGGCAGAGCGTGTACCCGGCCTTGCTTTACAACCGTACCTTCAACAACCGTTGGGGCGTGGAAGCCCTGTTCCCGGCCCGCGTAACCTTCCGCTACAACCCCGGCGCCAACAGCACCCCCGACAAGTTCACCGCTCCCAAAACGCTGATCTATGCCGGCTACGAGGTGGAGGGCCTCAACTATACCATCAAGCTGCGCAAGCCGCTGGACGAAGCCAACCAGACTCCTCTGACGACGCTGGAGCTGCGCCAGACCGAGCTGCGCGGACGCGTACGGCTGGAGCGTGAGATCTACGACTTCCTGTGGTTTGGCCTGGAAGCCGGCTACCGCTACAACTACGCCTTCAATGCCTACGACCGGCGCAACAACAGCCGCACGGAAATCATCGACACCAACATGGCCAGCACGCCCTACGCCAGCATCGAGCTGTTCATCACGCCGCCCCGCCGCTTCCTGAAGCCCTAGGCGGATGGCTTTTCAAGTCGGATAGCAAACCATAGAAAAGGCCCCATCCTGCTATAGGATGGGGCCTTTTGGTTACGCAGGAAAGAGTCAGGCTTCGCCGGCGCTCGGCCCTGGCTTGGGTTCGACTTTAGAAGAAGCGGGGCGCCGGCGGGCCAGCTTTTTCAGGTAGTCGTAGGTGGCAAACTGGGCCCGGATGCGGGGTGCATCGGGGCTTTCAGGACCGATTAGGTGGTTGTCGAAGTCGCGGGACTTGGTATTGTCCTGGCGCTGCAGATCGAGCAGGTGGCGGACTTCGGCGCGCAGCTCGGGGTTCAGGATGGGGAAAGCCACCTCCACCCGCCGGTCGAGGTTGCGGTTCATCCAGTCGGACGAAGCTACGTACACTTTCTCCTCGCCTCCGTTGCCGAATACGTACACCCGGGCGTGCTCCAGGTAACGGTCCACGAGGCCGCGCTGCTGGATGTTGACGCCCTGCCCGGGCTGCTGGGGAATCACGCAGGAGATGCCCCGGATCAGCAGCTCGATGCGGACCCCGGCCTGGCTGGCGTCGTAGAGCTTGCGAATCATCCGCTCGTCCTGCAGGGCATTCAGCTTGAGAATGATGTAGGCGTCCTGGCCCTTCTTGGCCAGCTTGGTTTCGTGGTCGATGAGGGCGTTGAGCTTGTCGCGCAGCTCGAACGGGGCCACCAACAGGTGTTTGAAGCCCGATTTGGGCTGGTGGTCCAGAAAGTAGCGGAACACTTCGGCTACCTCGGAGGTCAGGCGCGGGTCGGAGGTGAACACGCCGTGGTCGGCGTAGATGTGGCTTGTAACTTCGTTGAAGTTGCCGGTGCTCAGGTAGGCGTAGAGCTTGTTGTGCCCGTCCTCGGTGCGCGTCACCAGGGCCAGCTTGCTGTGCACCTTCAGCTCGGGCATACCGAAAATGACGTGCGCCCCGGCCTTCTGCAGCTTCTCGGCCCAGTACATGTTCGATTCCTCGTCGAAGCGGGCCTTCAGCTCGACTACTACCGTCACGTGCTTGCCGTTCTTGGCGGCTTTCACCAGGGCCTTGGCTACTTCACTTTTTGCGGCTACCCGGTACAGCGTGATGTTGATGGCCGTCACCTGCGGGTCCTGCGCCGCTTCGGTCAGAAAGCGCGTCACGTAGTCGAACGACTGGTAGGGCAGGTGCAGCAGATGGTCGCGGGTGGCAATGGCCGCCAGCAGCTTCCCGCCCGCCTTGGGCAGCGTGGGGTGGGGCAGGGCCGGCTGGTCGGGGTAGCTCAGCTCGGCTTGATTAAAGTTGGGAAAGCCGAAAAAGTCGCGGAAGTTGTGGTAGCGGCTGCCTTCCACCAGCTCTTCCTGCCCGATGCCGGTTTTCTTCATGACCAGGCGCAGCGAGTCCTGGGGCATGGCCGGGTCGTAGAGCAGGCGGGCGGGGTAGCCCGTTGCCCGCTTTTGCAGGCTGCTCTTGATCTTGAGCATCAGGTTGCCCGATACTTCCTCCTGAATGTCCAGCTCGGCGTCGCGCGAGATTTTGAGGGCATGGGCCTCCACCTGCCGGTAATTGGGAAACAGCTCGGCTGCCCCGCAGCGAATCACGTCATCCAGAAACATCACGTACCGCTCTTTTCCCACGGTGGGCAGCACCACAAACCGGCCGCCGTGCCGTTTGGTGGGCACTTCCATGACCAGCACCCGCTGCTCGGGGTCCGACTTTTTGCCTTTCACCAATTCCGACAGTGAGAACGCCAGATACACCGTCTGGTCTTTCAGGAACAGGTGGTGCAGGTTGTCGTCGAGGATGATGGGGGAAAGCAGGTCGCGCACCTTCTCACGAAAGTACGTCTGCACCCACTGCTGCTGCTCCCCGGTCAGGTCGGGGCCGGAAACGAGGTGGATGTGCTGGCGGTGCAGCTCCGGCAGTACCTTGTCGCGGAAGGTTTCGCCGAATTCCTGCTGCTGCCGGCCTACTTCCTCCAGCAGCTTTTTCAGCTGCTCCGCCGGGTCTTCGCCGAGCTTGGCCTTGGTTTTCTTCTTGAGCTTGACGAGACGGCGCAGCGTGGCCACGCGCACCTTGAAGTATTCGTCGAGGTTGGAGGAAAAGATAGCCAGGAACTTGATGCGCTCCAGCAGGGGCACTTCCGGGTTCTGGGCTTCCTGCAGCACGCGGCGGTTGAAAGCCAGCCAGCTGAGCTCCCGGTTCAGAAGCTGGGGTTGGGGCTTGGTAGGTGTTTGCATGAAAGGCGGAAAAAGGCAGGCCCGGGCTTAGCGCCGGGGGTGGTCGTAAAAGTAAAACTCCGCATTGGCGCGGTCGACCTCGGCCCAGTGGGCACAGTTGAAGTGCAGGCAGACGATGCCGGCCGTTGGCATCTCCTCAATCTGGTTTGTGGACAGCACGTTGGCAAAGTCCGTAATGGTGTTGTTGTGCCCTACCAGCAGCACCGATGAGGCCTGATCGGGCAGCTCCCGGACGACGGTGAGCAGGTCCGCCACGTCGGCTTCGTAGATCCGCTCGTCTACCCGGATCTGTTCGTGCGGATAGTGCAACTCCTGGGCTACCAGGGCAGCCGTGCTGAGCGTGCGCACCGCCGGCGAGGCCACAATCAGATCAAGGTGGGTGTTGCGCTTGGCCAGGGCCTGCCCCATCACGGGGGCGTCCTCGCGGCCGCGGTTGTTGAGGGGGCGCTCCTTGTCGGTAAGGTCATCGAAGCTCCAGCTCGACTTGGCGTGGCGCATCAGGTACAGGACTTTCATACGGCGGTAAAAACGGGGTTGGGCTCTAGCGTTTACTGTTGGCCTTGCAAAAAGTTCTGAACGGCTGCGTCCTGCGTGGCCCGCTGCGGGTTGCCGTAAACAAACAATGCCCCGCCGGGAGTCCGGCGGGGCATTGCAAAGGGGGTGAGGTCGTAGCGACTACTCCTTCACGAAGCGCTGGTGCTTCACCTGCTGCCCGTCGTTGATGGCAACCGTGTAGATGCCCTTGGCCAGGCCTGCTACGTTGAGCTGACCGCTCTCGTAGCGCACCGACTTCATTTCGGCACCGCGGATGTCGTACACTTTCACCGTCAGCGTGGTGATGTCCACGTCAACCGGAACTGCCACGTTTAGTACCTCGGAAGCGGGGTTAGGATACACCGAGTAGTCGGCGCTGGAAGTGCGGAAGGAGGAGCTGGTAGACGTGCCGCCGGCGGCAATGGCAGTGCCCCCGGTGATGTTGACGGTGTAGTCCTCGGTTTCGCCGTAGGTGTAGGAGTTGCAGCTCGTCGTGCCCGAGTTGTCGCTCATTACCAGGCGGGCCCGGGTGGTACCCGATTTAGCCGTAGTCGGCACCGTAAACGAACCTGACAGCGTACCTGAGCTGCTGCTGCTGGTGCTGTACACCAGCTCGCCGGCATCGGTAAATACGCCGTTCTTGTTGTAGTCGATGTAGAGCTTGAAGTATTCGGTGTACGCCGAGCCGGAGAAGCCGGCACTTACGCTCACCGGCTGCGATGCGCCGGCGGCCAGCGAAGGAGCTGACAGCGCCGTGCCGTTGTAGTAGCCGCCATCAGCGCCCGAGGTACGGGTCAGTGTACCGATTTTGATGTAGTCGACCCACTCGTACGATACGTTGGAGCCTTTCGAAGCGCAGTAGGTGGGCGTGGTCGTGCCGCTGGGGGCGGTGCCACCCAGGGAGGTTTTCAGCGAAGCCCGGGCACCGCCCGAAGCAAACAGCGCGTTCATGCGGGTCGACTGCCCGTTGGAGAACATGTACATGCAGGCATCGTCGGTGTAGTCCATGTAGTTCATGAACATGTCGCCGTTGGTCGTGTTGCCGCAGGTGCGGCGGGGGAACGACGGGCAGCCCGTGTTAGAGGTCTGCTGGGTGGGCGTGTCGGATACGTAGTCAGTGCCGCAGGAGGCATCACCCCAGATGTGGCGCAGGTTCAGCCAGTGGCCAACCTCGTGTGTAGCCGTCCGGCCCAGGTTGAAGGGAGCCACCGCCGAGCCGTACCGGCCGAAAGCCGAAGTCAGAATTACGACGCCATCGGTAGCCGCCGCGCCGCCGGGAAACTGCGCGTAGCCCAGTACGCCGCCGCTCAGGTTGCACACCCACAGGTTGAGGTAGCTGCCGGCCGGCCAGGCGTTCAGGCCGCCGGTGGAGGAACTCTTCATCTTGTCGTCGGTGCCCCAGGAGGTCTGGGTTACCTGCTTGCGCTGAATACCGGTGGTGGCATTGCCGTTCGGGTCGCGCTTGGCCAGTACAAAGGCTACGCCCACATCAGCAACCGAGCCGGCAAACGCCGAAGGAGTTTTCGATACGTCGCTGTTAAGCTTCTGGAAATCTTCGTTGAGAACGGCAATCTGGGAGGCAATCTGCGAATCCGAGACGTTCTGTGCGGTGGTGTTGTACAGAACGTGTACGACTACCGGAATGGTGATCGACACGGCCGTGCTGCGCTGCTGATCCGCGCCGGCCGGGCTGGCCGCGAACTGGCGGGTCTGCGCTTCAATGTTGTTCATACGCTGCGCCATGGCCGGATCAGCCGCCAGCTGGGCTGCCAGGGAATTCATGGTGGCACACTGCCGCGCCGACCGGTTCGGGGCCTGCAGGCTCTGGGCAACGCCCTGGGAAACGGAGCCCAGGCCGAGGCAGGCCAGCGCTAATGCGTAAATCGTTTTTTTCATGCTACTGAAAGAAGATTGGTTTGGTGGTGGAAGAGGGCAGGTAAGCGAAAAAAAGGCAAACGACAGCCAGGTCCGCCAGCTGAAAGTAGGCGGGACGTCTGAAAGTCAGCAAGATGCGGGTAAAAGGCAGCAGCGGCCACGAACGGGCCTGTGCGGCGGGAAAGGCATTTGAAAAGCCCGCTGTTAGCAAGCGGGCTTTTCGCAACCGAAGTGAGTGAAAAAGAAAGCACCGGGCAGAGCTGCAACTCCGTCCGGTGCCCGGGAAACTAGTCTTTCTGGAAACGCTGGTGCTGGGTGTTCACACCATCCGTGATGGTCACGTAGTACAGACCCTTGGGCAGCATGTCGACGCGTACCTGGCCGTTGCCGTTGTACTGAGCCTGCTTCATTTCAAAGCCGCGCAGATCGTAAACTTTTACCGAGTAAGCAGCATCGGCAGTGCGCTTAGCATCGCCAACGTTGATGTTCAGCACGTCGGAAGCGGGGTTCGGATAAAGCGAAGCGGCCGTCGTGGCGAGCAGGGGAGCGGTAGCGCGGGGAGCAGTACCACCGAGCGAGGTCACCAGACCAACGCGGGCACCACCGGTGGCGAACAAGGCATCCATGCGGGTCGACTGCCCGTTGGAGAACATGTACATGCAGGCATCGTCGGTGTAGTCCATGTAGTTCATGAACATGTCGCCGTTCGGGCCGTTCGAGCAGGTGACCTTCGGGAACGACGGGCAGCCGTAGTTGGACGTCTGCTGGGTGGGCGTGTCGGATACGTAGTCGTTGCCGCAGGAGGCATCACCCCAGATGTGGCGCAGGTTCAGCCAGTGGCCAACCTCGTGCGTAGCCGTCCGGCCTTTGTTGTAGGGAGCAGCGGTACCGCCGGGCAGGGAAGAGTACAGGACAACCACACCGTCAGTGGAAGCCTGACCGCCGGGGAACTGAGCATAGCCCAGCAGGCCGCCGCCCAGGTTGCACACCCAGATGTTGAGGTACTTGTCGCGGGGCCAAGCGTCCGAGCCACCGCGCTTGGAGTTTTTCACGGCGTCGTTGGAGCTCCACGACGTTACTTTGGTTTGCTTCCGGATGATGCCGGTGGTAGCCAGACCATTGGGGTCGCGCTGGGCCAGTACGAAGCGCACGTTGGTAGAAGCTGCGGAGCCGGCGAAAGCCGCCGGGATCAGGCTGGCGTCGGGGTTGGTTTTGGCGAAGTCCTGGTTCAGGACGTCCATCTGCGCGGTAATCTGCGACAAGGGTACGTTCTGAGTAGAGGTATTGTACACTACGTGCACAACTACGGGAATCGTAACGGTAACCGCAGTAGAGCGCTGCGAGGGCAGCAGCGACTGGTAGCGGGCCGTCTGGTTTTCGATGGCGCTCATGCGCTGGGCCATGGTCGGGTCGGCAGCCAGCTGCTCAGCCAGCACCTCCATGGCAACGCAGCCGCGTCCACGGGAAGAAGAGGGGTTGCCGGCCGACTGGCGGAAATCCTGGGCCTGGGTAGTAAGGGTGGTGCCGAGGGTCAGGAGGCCCAGGGCGGCGGCGTAAAAGTTTCTTTTCATGAAGTGTGATTTTGGAAGTGATGGAGTGGGAATGCGGCGGTAATCTATTTAAAATTATTTTGCGAGTATCATGTTCAGATCAATACTTGTTTGAAATATTCACAATGTTAGAACATGAATAGTGTTACAAATGCAATTTAAATGGCCGCAGAGCGGGATTTTAAGGCAGGGTAAAAAATTTTGGCATTTTGCAGTTTTGCCCAGCTCAATGCAATAATTGTTGAAATTATTATATAGTAAAATTGGTATGGTTTTCCTCGGAAAGGCCACCTGCCCAGGTGCTGACTGGCCATAGTTGCCGCCAGCGCCTGGGCAGCGGACAGTTACTCGGTCGGATAAGCCGTGTGGTTGGGATAGCGCTGCTGGTGCAGCGCGGAAACGTGGCGTACGAGCAAAGCGCGCAGTTCGTCTATGTTCTGGCGCTCCTGAGCCGAAATAAAGATAACCGGGTCGTGCATCTTGGCCATGTACGTAGCCTGCAGCTGTTCCAGCGTGGGGCGCTGCTCGCCTTCTTCCTCGTTCATGCCCTCGTGCCCGGGTTGCGTGGCTTCCTGGTTGTAGCGGTCAATCTTGTTGAAAACCAGTAGCATCGGTTTGTCGGCGGCGTTGATGTCCTTCAACGTGTCGTTTACCACCTCGATCTGCTCCTCAAACGCCGGGTGGGAAATGTCGACCACGTGCACGAGCAGGTCAGCTTCCCGGATTTCGTCGAGCGTCGACTTAAAGCTTTCAATCAGGCGGGTGGGCAGCTTGCGGATAAACCCAACGGTGTCGGACAGCAGGAAGGGCGTGTTTTCCAGCACCACCTTGCGGACGGTAGAGTCGACCGTCGCGAAAAGCTTGTTTTCGGCAAACACGTCGGAGCGGCTCAGCAGGTTCATGATGGTGCTTTTGCCCACGTTGGTGTAGCCCACCAGCGCCACGCGCACCACCCCGCCCCGCGACTTGCGCTGGGTTAGGCTTTGCTTATCGAGGTCGTCGAGCTTTTCTTTCAGAAAGGCAATCCGGTCCCGCACGACGCGGCGGTCGGTCTCGATTTCCGTTTCCCCCGGACCACGCTGACTGACACCACCACCACGCTGCCGGCTCAAGTGCGTCCACAGGCCGGTGAGGCGGGGCAGTAGGTACTGGTACTGGGCCAGCTCCACCTGGGTGCGGGCCGTAGCCGACTTGGCGCGCCGGGCAAAGATGTCAATGATCAGCAGGGAGCGGTCCACGATTTTCACCCCGAGCTCGGCTTCCAGGTTGCGCAGCTGGGACGGCGACAGATCGTCGTCGAAAATGACCATGCTGGAGCCGGAGTGGCGCACGTAGGCCTTGATTTCGGCCAGCTTGCCTTCGCCCACATACGTGCGGGTGTCGGGCTTGTCGAGGCGCTGCACAAACCGCTGGGTAACCTGGGCCCCGGCGGTTTCGGCCAGAAAGGCCAGCTCGTCAAGGTACTCCTGGGTCTGGCTGTCGGGCTGGCGCTTGTCGGGCACGGCTACCAGCACGGCTGTTTCCGAGCCCTGGGTGGTCACGTAGGTGCCGGTTTCCGGGTCGCGCACCGGCTGCTCTTCCTTGGGCTTGTCGGTGGTATGGTGCCGGGTGCTGTTGGTGGGGCTCCAGTTATGGGAAGTGGTTTTTTTAGCCATAGGGTGGGGCGGAGGGGAAAGGGCCTCCTTGCAAGCTGAAGTTAAGGAAAGGCAAACCGGGGTTAGCGGAGGGTGAGCGAGTAAGCGGCCACCTGCTGAATCTGCTCTTCGGTGAGTTGATCTTTAAAGCCCGGCATCTTGCCGAACCCGTTCGTGACCATATACACGCGTCCGGTCACATTGAGGTTACTCTTGGTCAGGTCATGGGCGCCATTGTTGCCCCGGCGGCCGTCGGGGCCGTGGCACACCACGCACCGCTCGGCGAAGAGGGCCTTGCCGGCAGCCAGGGCGTCGGCCTCGAGGGTAGCCCGGATGGCCGCCGGGGCAGCCGGGTCGGGGCCCGCGCCCGGGGCCTCCGGGGCGTTGGGTTCAGGAGAAGAGCAGCCAGCGGCCAGGCCGGTCAGCAGCAGGAAAGCAAGGAAGGGTCGGTGTGACATAAGCAGAAAGAGGGCCGATCAGGAGCCCGGCGGGCGTTCCAGCGTCCAGTGCCAGACTTCGCCATCATCAGGGTCTACGACGGCGCCGGTTTTACGGAGGCCGGTTTTTTCGAGCACCCGGCCCGACGCGTTCCGCAGCGGCCGGGTGTGGGCATCGACGCGCCGCACTGCGGGGTGGCGGAAGGCAAAGGAAACCAGCCCCCGGGCCGCTTCGGTGGCCAGGCCCTGCCCGCGGTAGGAAGGCGCCAGACTGTAGCCTATTTCCACCCGGCCCGCCGCATCGGGCATCCCCTTATAGCCCCCAACCCCGATCAGGCGGCGGTGGGGACGGTGCACAAACAGGTACGTCCACCAGGGCAGCACTTCGGGATGAGCCTTCAGGTGCTCGTGGCCGGGGACCAGGGCGTCGCGGGCGTCGGGGAAGCCCAGCCACTCCGGGGCGCAGGAAACTTCCAGCAGGGTCGCCAGCGCCTCGTCGCTCCGGCGGGCCGCTTCGAAAAGCGGCAGCGTACAGGGCAGCAGCAGCAGACGGGGAGTTTCAATCATCGCAAAAGGCCGGTGGGCTGGTTCAGACCCAAGGTAGTAAAAACCACAGGCGCCCGCTGCCGGGCCGATTAGTTTGCTGCCGGGCTGCCATTCCCGCCAATCGGCTCCTACCTTTGCCCGCTGAATAATCCCGTTTGCAATGCGCGTTGCCATCGTCATCAATACCTCCTGGAACATCTGGAACTTCCGCCGCAGCCTTGTCCGGGCCCTGCAGCAGGCCGGGCACGAAGTGCTGGCCATTGCCCCGCCCGACGACTACTCGGCCCGGCTGGAAACCGAGCTGGGGTGCCGGTACGTGCCGATTCTGATGGAAAACAAGGGCACCAATCCCATCAAGGACGCCCAGCTGACCAAGCGGTTCTACGACATCTACAAGCGGGAAAAGCCCGACGTGGTGCTACAGTACACGATCAAGCCCAACATCTACGGTACCCTGGCCGCAAGGCTGGCGGGCGTGCCCAGCGTGAACAACGTGTCGGGCCTGGGCACGGTGTTTATCATCCGCAACTTCGTGAGCCGGGTGGCGCTGGGCCTCTATAAGCTGGCGTTCCGGTTTCCACACCGGGTGTTTTTTCAGAACGACGACGACCGGCAGCTGTTCTTGCAGCATAAGCTCCTGGCGCCTGCCATTGCCGACCTGCTGCCCGGCTCGGGCGTCGACACTGAGAAGTTTAAGCCGGCGCCGGCGACCGAGTCTGCCGGTCCGTTTACGTTCCTGATGATTGCCCGGGTGCTGTACGAGAAGGGCGTGGAGGAGTACTTTGAGGCGGCCCGCCTGGTGCGCGAGGCCGCGCCCGACACCCGCGTGCAGCTGCTCGGCGGCCTCGACGAAGCCGGCAACATCGGAGTGAAGCGCGAAGTGCTGGAGCAGTGGCTGCAGGCCGGCCACGTGGAGTACCTCGGCCATTCCGACAACGTGGCCGAGCACATCCGCCGCGCCGACGTGGTGGTGCTGCCCTCGTACCGCGAAGGCACGCCTAAAACCCTGCTCGAAGCCGCCGCCATGGGCAAGCCCATCGTCACGACCGACGTGCCGGGCTGCCGCGAAACGGTGGTGGACGGCGTAAACGGCCTGCTTTGCCAGGTGCGCGACGCCGCCGACCTGGCCCGCAAGATGCAGCAGATGCGGGCCCTCAGCCCCGAGCGGCTAACTGAAATGGGCCGGGCCAGCCGGCAGCTCGCCGAAACGAAATTTGATGAGCGGATTGTACTCGACAAGTACTTGCGCGTAGTAGCCGAAATCGGACCCCGGCGCTGAGCCCGTTCGTTTGACAAGCACTTGCTGCCCCGGCCTCATATCTTATCTTTTTCCTCTTACTTAGCTTAATGGAAATCAAGCAGCATGCCCTCCAGGGTGTTGTCGAGTTTACGCCCCGGGTGTTTACCGACCCGCGCGGCAACTTTTTCGAATCGTTCAGCGCCCGCCTGATGGAAGGCGCCGGAGCCGCCGGCGAGTGGGTGCAGGACAACCAGTCGTGCTCGGCCAGGGGGGTGCTGCGGGGCCTGCACTTTCAGCGTCCGCCCTACGCCCAGGCCAAGCTGGTGCGCGTAGCCGCCGGTCGGGCGCTCGACGTGGTCGTGGACCTGCGTCGCAGCTCGCCTACCTACGGGCAGCACCTGTCGGTGGAGCTGGATGCCGGGCGCGGCAACGTGCTCTACGTTCCCGTCGGCTTTGCCCACGGCTTTATGGCCCTGGAAGACAACACGCTGTTCCTCTACAAGTGCTCCGACTACTACCAGCCCAGCGCCGAGGGCGGACTACTTTGGAACGACCCCACGCTTAACATCAACTGGGGCCTTACCACGGCCAACGTGTCGGACAAAGACCTGGTGCTGCCCACGTTTGCGGGCTTCGAGACGCCTTTCGAATAAGCACACATCCTACTGATAAAACAAAGACTCCGCGGGGCCTAAGCTGGCGCTACGGAGTCTTTTTTCGTTTGCGGAGCAGGCGCTACAGCAGCTCTACCAGCGTTTCGAGGCCCATGCCCCGGGAGCCTTTCACCAGGATGAGCCGGCTCTGGAGCGGGTTATTGCGCAGCCATTCCGCCGCCTCGGCTTTGGTCGGGAAGTAGTGGAAACCGGGGTTTACCTCGGCAGCCCGGGCCATGTCGCCGCCGCAGAGCAGCACGGTGCCAAACTCCCGGGCGGCCAGCAGTTCCCCGATGGCGCGGTGCTCGGCAGCGCTGGTGTCGCCCAGCTCGAACATGTCGCCCAGGATTACCACTTTCTGGGCTGGCTCGGCGCCGGGGCGGGCGGCAAAGCTGTGCAGGGCCGCGGCCATACTGCTGGGGTTGGCGTTGTAGGCGTCCAGGATCAGGCTGTTGCGGCTGGTCTGCAGCAGCTGGGAGCGGTTGTTGGTGGGCGCGTAGCCGGCCAGCGCTTCGGCAATGGCTGCCGTGGGCACGCCGAAGTGGGCGCCCACGGCGGCGGCGGCGGCCAGGTTCGGGAAGTTGTAGCCCCCGGTAATCTGCGCTTCCACCCGGGTGCCATCGAACAGGCGAAGCACCACGTGGGGGGCGGCGCTGAGCAGCTCGGCCGGGTAGGCGTCGCCGGGCTGGGGGTAGGTAACGCGCTGGGGCACCGCCCCGGCCCGCTCCACAATTTTGGCATCGAGCGTGTTGACGAAAGCCGTGCCGTGCTGGGCCTGCAGGTACACCAGCAGCTCGCCCTTGCCCTTGGCTACGCCTTCTTCCCCGCCAAAGCCTTCGAGGTGCGCTTTGCCGATGTTGGTGATAAGCCCGTGGGTGGGCGCGGCCAGCTCGCTCAGCAGCGCGATTTCGCCCTGGTGGTTGGCGCCCATCTCGATAATGGCCAGGTCGTGGGCGTCGGGACGAATGGACAGCAGCGTCAGGGGCACGCCGATGTGGTTGTTGAGGTTGCCCTTGGTGTACTGCACCCGGTAGCGGCGGGCCAGCACGGCGTGGACCAACTCCTTGGTGGTGGTTTTGCCGTTGGAGCCCGTGATGCCCAGAACCGGAATATTCAGTTGCTGGCGGTGAAAGCGGGCCAGCTCCTGCAATGCCAGCAGCGGGTCGGGCGCGTAGGTATAGCGGTCGGGGTCGGAAGCGGCCAGCTGCTCGTCGTCCACCACGGCGTAGCGGGCTCCCTTTGCCAGGGCCTGGGGGGCAAAGTCCCGGCCCCGGAACGAGGGCCCGTTCAACGCTACGAACAACGTGCCCGCCTGGTCCTGGCGCGAGTCGGTGCTGACGGTAGTGCACTGTTGATAACGGGCGTAGAGGGCGGCAGAATCGGACATGCGGTTTATGCGTAACTTGGGACTACTTTCTATTGTTAGTCAGGAAAAGCCGGTACGATATGCTTTCTCGTTTTATTCTCCTGTTGAGCTTCGGGCTGCTTTCGGGTTTGCTGGCACCCCCGGCACGGGCTCAGCAGCCGTTCGGGTTTGAGTACCGGCCCCTGGCAAAGGTAGTGCAGGGTACCGATACGCTGCGCAACGCCTGGGCGGGGGGATTCAACGCCTCCCTCTACTCGAAAATAGACCTGAACGCCGACGGGCAGGACGACCTCTACGTATTCGACCGCGAAACCGCCCGCTCCCTCACCTTCCTGAATGTGCCCAAGGCCGGGGGCGGACGGGCGTGGCAGTATGCTCCCGACTATGAAATCCTGTTTCCGGCCGGGCTGGTGGGCTGGGTGCTGCTCCGCGACTACGACTGCGACGCCCGCCCCGACCTGTTTGCCTACGCCAACGGGGACATCAAGGTGTACCGCAACACCGGTGCCGCCGGCGGCCCGCCCCAGTTTCAGCTGGTTACAAACCAGCTGCTGTACACCCTGGGCAGCACGAGCTATAGCTTCTATACCGGCGGCTACAACGTGCCCACCGTCCAGGATGTAAACGGGGACGGCCGGCTGGACATCATGTCGTTCGACGGCTCCCGCAGCGCCCTGGCCGAGCTGTACCTGAATACCAGCACCGGGGCCTGCGGCGGACTTTCCTTTCAGCTAACCAACGACTACTGGGGCAACATCTACGCCTGCAACAATACCTGCACGTCGTTTTCCTTTACCAGCACCTGCCGCGCGGTGCTGCGGCCCAATCACACCGGCGGCCGCTCCATCCTGGCCCTGGACCTCGACAACGATGGGGACCAGGACCTGCTGACCGGCCTCGACAACTGCCTGGAGCTGGTGAGCCTGAACAACCTGGGTACCACCCTGGCGCCGGTGATGAACAACAGCAGCGTGAACAGCAACTTCCCGGCGGGTCGGCCCGTGCGCCTGCCCACCTTCCCGGCACCGTCCTACCTCGACGTCACCTTCGATGGCCGCCCCGACCTGGTGGTGGGCACGGCCGTGGTCGATAATTCCGACACCATCGAGTTCAAGCGCACCAGCTGGCTGTATGAGAATACCAGCGCCAGCGGCGCCCCGGCGCTGACGTTCCGCCAGGACAACTTCCTGCAGGGCGACATGCTGGACGTCAGCGAAGCCGCCGCTCCCGCCTTTGCCGACCTCGACGGCGACGGCCTCAAGGACATGCTCGTGGGCAGCAATAACCGCAGCAATGCCCGGGGCTTCTACCGCGCGTCCCTGTCCTACTTCCGCAACGTGGGCTCGGCCACCCGGCCGGTGTTTCGCCTCGTCACGAGCGACTACCTGAGCCTGGCGAACCTGCGCCTGGTGGGCATGAAGCCGGTGCTGACCGATCTGAACCGCGACGGGGCGGTGGATCTGGCATTCTCGGCGGCGCTGGGCGGCACCAACTACGTGTACTTTATTCTGAATACGGCCCCGGCCGGCCAGCCAGCGTCGTTTCCGATACCCACATCCACGCCCAGCTTTATTGCGGGCATTCCCTACGCCGCCTTCGACGCGCCTTGCTTCACTGACGTGGACCGGGATGGCTACGTGGACCTGCTGCTGGGCACGACCACCACGGCCACCGATTTCCCGGGCATGGCCCTGCGCTACTACCGCAACACCGGCACCCTGCCTTTTCGGCAGGCGTTTGTACTGGTCAACAATGACTACGGTACCATTCGCACGGCCACGGGCGGGCGCCCCGGCAACCTGCACCCCGTAGTGGCCGATGTGGATGGGGACGGGCAGGAAGACCTGCTCACCACCGATTCTTCCTTTGGTAGCGGAGACGTACGGCTGTTTTCCAACTTCCGGGCGCAGGGCAGCATCTTCTCGGAGCGAACCGACGTGTTCTACAACCCGACCCTGAACCAGTACCAGCCCGCCCGTTTTGGCAACGGCACGCGCATCCGCCTGGCCCCCGCCCTGGCTGACCTGAATGGGGACAATGCCCCCGAACTGTACATTGGGCTGGAAGGCGGCGGCATTCTGTCGTTCGGTCCGCGCAGCCGCACGCTGAGCACCCGCGGCGGAGCAGTGGTAGCGCTGCCCCTGCAGGTGTACCCCAACCCGGCCGTCGCGTCGGTTACCATCGAAACGCCCCGGGCGGCCCGCGTCACGCTGCTGGATCTAACCGGCCGCGTCGTGCGCACCGAACCGACGTATGAGCGGCGGCACAGCCTGAGTCTGCAGGGGCTGGCGGCGGGCGTCTACCTCGTGCGCGCCGAAAGTGCCGACGGGCAGCTGGGCGTCCACCGCCTGGTCGTGCGCTAAGCTTTTGGAACCGGCAGCAGCTCAAACGGGTCGGCATCGTGCAGGGCCGGAAAACGCTGCCGGAAAGCCTCGAGCTCGGAGCGGCGGATGGTCCGGGTTACGCTGGCTTCGTGGTTGCCGGCTTCCAGCAGGTAGTCGCCACGCATATCAATCAGGGCCGAGTCGCCGGCATACTCGTGCCGGTTGCCATCGGTGCCCACGCGGTTGACCCCGATGGTATAGGCTACGTTCTCGATGGCCCGGGCCCGGAGCAGGGCATTCCAGGCCGAGCGGCGGGCGGTGGGCCAGTTGGCGGTGTACAAAAGCAGGTCGTAGGGGTCTTCGGGACGGTTGCGGCTCCACACCGGAAAGCGTAGGTCGTAGCACACCAAAGGGCAAATGCGCCAGCCCCTCCACTCTTCCAGCAGGCGCTGCTGTCCGGGCGTGAAGACGTGCTGCTCCCCGGCAAAGGTGAACAGGTGGTGCTTGTCGTAGTAGCTGAACGTGCCGTCGGGTCGCACCCAGAGCAGGCGGTTGAAGTAAGCCTCGCCTTCCCGCATCATCACGCTGCCGCACACCACCGCGTTGAGGGTAGCGGCGTGCTGCCGCATCCAGGGCAAGGTAGGGCCGTCCATGGGCTCGGCCTGGGTGGGCGCTTCCATGCTGAAGCCAGTGGTGAACATCTCGGGCAGCACAACCAGGTCGGTCCGGATCGGGATGCTGGCAATGTGACGGTCCAGCTCGGCGTAGTTGGCGGCCGGGTCGTGCCAGTGCAGATTGGACTGGATCAGCGTTACGGTTAGATCAGACACGTTGGGGAAAAGAAAGGAGGAGAGGAGAGGTAAGGTAGCCAGAAGCCGCGGGGCGGGCAAATACTTCCCCGGGCCGCCTACAGCTCCCGCAGCCGGGCCACGGCCGCCCGCAGCGTGTCGTCCTGCTTGGCAAAGCAGAACCGAATCAGCCCGTGGTCCCGCCCGTCGTGGTAGAATGCGGATACCGGCACGACGGCCACTCCCACTTCCGTGGTCAGGTAGCGGGCAAAGCTTACATCGTCCTGGCTCGGGGCGAGCTTCTGGTAGCGGGCGAGCTGGAAGTAGGCGCCGGGCGCGGGCAGCAGCTCAAACCGAGTTTCCTGCATCAGCTCCCGAAACAGGTCGCGCTTGTGCTGGTAAAAGGCGGGCAGGCCGTGGTAAAGGTCGGCCTCAGCCAGCACGTCGGCCAGGGCATGCTGGGTGGGCGTGCTCACGCTGAAGGTGAGAAACTGGTGCACCCGGCGCAGCTCGGCCGTGAGGGCGGGCGGGGCCACGCAGTAGCCCACCTTCCAGCCCGTAGCGTGGTAGGTTTTGCCAAACGACGACAGCACGAAGCTGCGCCGGGCCAGGGCCGGGTGCTGGCGGGCGCTCCGGTGCCGGACCCCGTCGAATACCATGTGCTCGTACACTTCGTCGCTGAGTACGAGGATGTTGGTGCCCTCCAGCAAATCGGCCAGCTGCTGCCAGTCGTCCTCGGTCAGCATGGCGCCGGTCGGGTTGTGGGGCGTGTTCAGCATCACCAGCCGGGTACGGGGTGAAAAGGCCGCCTTCACCTGGTCCCAGTCGGGGCGGAAGTCGGTAAGCTGCAGGGGCACGTACACCGGAATGCCGCCCTGCAGGCGTATGGCCGGGCCGTAGAGGTCGTAGGCCGGCTCCAGCATCACTACTTCGTCGCCGGGGTGCACGACGGCGGCCAGCACGGCATACAGGGCTTCGGTGGCACCGCTGGTTACGGTTATTTCCGTAGCCGGATCGGGAGGAGCCCCGCCGTATACGGCCGCGGTTTTCTGGCTGATCAGCTCCCGCAGGCGGGGCAGGCCGGGCATGGGCGCGTACTGGTGGTGACCGTCGGCGCGGGCGTGCCGGGCCAGCGCATCGAGCAGCACCTGGGGCGGGTTGTAGTCGGGAAAGCCCTGGGCGAGGTTGATGGCGCCGTGCTCGGCCGCCAGCTGAGTCATCACCGAAAAGATGCTGGTGCCGACGTCCGGCAGCTTGGAGGTTACCTGAAGTTGATCCATGAGGGCAAGCAATGCGAAAAATCCGACAAATACAGCGGCGGCTACACCAGGGGAGCAGGGCTGACCTTCCCGGCAGCCAAACCAGCGTCGGGGGCTAAAGCCGAGGCCGGGCGGCAGTGGCCGAAAAACGCCCGGAAGGTGGTTCCCTCGCCCACGGTACTTTCTACTTCGAGCCGCCCGCCCTGCCCCTGCAGAATGCGGTTAACAAGGTAGAGCCCGATGCCCGAGCCCTCGGTATGGTCGTGGAAGCGGCGAAACAGCTGAAACAGCTGGCTGCCGTAGCGGGCCAGGTCGATGCCCAGGCCGTTGTCCTGCACCGACAGCACAAACTCCCCGGCTACCAGCTCGCTCCAGACCCGTACGTAGGGTGGGCGCTCCGGCGAAGCGTACTTGATGGCGTTGCTGACCAGGTTGTAGAACACGCTTTGCAGGTTGGTGCGCACGCACACCAGCGAATCGGCGGCCGAGAAGTTGGTTTCCACCACGGCCCGGGCCGCACTGATCTGGTCCCGGATGCTGGTCAGCACCTCTTCGCTCAGCTCGCGCAGCAGAACCGGCTCGGTGGGCACATCCTGCTGGCGGCGCTGCACCTGCACCACTTCGGCCAGGTCGTGAATGGTGGTGTAGATCTGCTGCAGGGCCCGCTCGAACATGGCAATGAGCTTGACGGCGTCGGGGTCGCGGAAGTAGGCCGTGCGGGTCAGCTCCTCGAAGATACCGGCCATGTTGTTGATCGGCTGAATCAGGTCGTGGGAGGCGGTGTACACGAAGCTGTCGAGCTCCTGGTTGATGCGGGTCAGCTCCTGGTTCTGGGTCAGCAGGCGCTGCTGGGCGCTTTTCACGTCGTCGATGTCGGTATAGGACCCAAACCAGCGCTGCACCTGGCCGGCGGCATCGCGCATGGGCAGGGCCTGGGCCAGAAACCAGCGGTACTCGCCGCCGCGGGCCCGCAGGCGCACTTCCTGCTCGAAGAAGATGCCCGTATCGAGCGACTGTTGCCAGCGCTGCACGGCCGGCTGCTGGTCGTCGGGGTGGAACAGCTCCTGCCAGTAGTGGGGCAGGGTTTCGTTGGTCGTGGTCAGCCCCGTGTAGTCCGACCAGCGCTGGTTGAAGTAGTCGGCCACGCCGGCCGGGTTGTTGGTCCAGATCAGCTGGGGGATGCTTTCAGCCAGAAACCGGAACTGCTCTTCGCGCTGGGCCACTTCGGCCGTAAGGCGCTCGGCCTGCTGCTTGGCCAGTACCTGGGCCGTTACGTCCACGGCAATAACGACCAGGCCTTCGGTGTGCCCCTGGGCATCGAGCTGGGGCTGATAGGTGAAGTTCAGGTAGCCCAGCTCGACCTGGCCGTGGGGCCGCAGCAGCTGTACCGGCACCTCGGTGCCCACGTAGGGCTGACCGGTCGCGTACACCTGGTCCATAATGCTGATATAGCCCTGGTCGATAAGCTCCGGTACGGCCTCAGCTAGCCGTCGGCCCAGAATGTCGCCGCGGTGGGAGCCCAGCAGCTGCTCGAACAGGGGGGAGGCAAATTCAAACCGGTGCTCGGGGCCCCGCATCACGGCAAACAGGATGGGCGCTTGGCTGAGCATGCGCTGCACGTACTGCTCGCGCCGCAGCAGCTTGCGCTGGGCCTGGCGCCGCTCGTCGATGTCGGTGCAGGAGCCAAACCACTTCACAATCTCGCCCTGGGCGTTGCGCTGGGGCTGGGCCTGCACCAGAAACCAGCGGTACTGCCCGTCGCGGCCCCGGAAGCGCAGCTCGTTTTCGTAGAACCGGCCGGTTTCCAGGGAATACTGCCACTGCTCCAGGCTGCGGGGGCCGTCCTCGGGGTGTACCAACGGCGCCCAGTTCTCGAACGTGGCCTCCTGCGGGTGCTGGCCCGTATAGTCTTCCCAGCGCTGGTTGGCGTAGTCGAGAACCCCGTCGGGCCGGGCCGTCCAGATAAACTGCGGAATCGTGTCGGCGAGAAACCGGAACTGCTCCTGCTGCTGCTGCATCAGCTGCTCCTGGTGCCGGGCCCGGGTTACGTTCTGCATTGCCCCCACGAGCCGCCGGGCGTGGCCGGCCTCGTCGCGCACGGCAATGATGCGGTCCACGATGTCGGCGTAGGAGCCATCGGCGCAGCGCAGGCGGTACTCGGCCCGCAGCAGCTCCTGCGGGCCCTGCAGAAAGTCCTCCAGGCGGCTAAGCAGCTCGGCCCGGTCGTCGGGGTGGAGCAGGGTGCGCCAGAAGTCAATGGTTTCCGGGGCTTGCGCGGCGGGGTAGCCGAACTGCTCCCCAAACCGGGCGTTGCGCCATAGCTCGTTGGTGCTCAGGTTCCAGTCCCAGATAACGTCGTTGGTTGCCCGGGCCAGGAGCTTGAAATCTGCCCGCCGGGTTTGCTGCTCGGCCTGTTTCTGATCGTCGATGTCGGTAGCCGTGCCCAGCCAGCCCAGTAGCCGGCCGGTTTCGTCCCGCAGGGGGCGGGTCTGGCAGCGGTGCCAGCGGAAGGTGCCGCCGGCCCGCCCGATACGGGCTTCCGCGGTCAGCGTCTGCTCTGGGCTGTTCTGCACCCGGCCCTGGTCGTCGGGGTGCCAGCAGGCGGCAACGCCCCGTTCGCACAGCGCCTCCGCCGTAGTGCCGGTCAGGGCCAGCCAGGCCGGGTTGCAATGCTCCGCCGAGCCGTCGGCAGGCGTCAGCCAGGCCGGATACGGCAGCGCGTCAAGCAGTTGCTCGGGGCGCAGGGTAAACGGAAGGGCAGCGTCGGGCATAAAACAGCGGCAGGGCGGGCGGGAAGGTAGGCTAAATATAGACCCATAAACGACGATGCTATGGTTTCGCCGGCTGTTTCGCCCGACTGGTCCGAAATCGACAAGCCCCGCGCACATCCGTGGGCGGGGCTTGTCGGGCAAGTTGAGCGGTATCTACCGTTGCGCTACGGGCTTGAGCTTAGCGGCAAACGCCTTGCGGAACTTCTCGATCTTGGGCGTCGATACGCTCTGCACATAAGGGTTTTCGGGGTGAATGCGGTAGTAGCCCTGGTGGTAGTCCTCAGCGGGCCAGAACTGCGTGAAGGCCGTTACCTGGGTTACGATGGGGTTGCTGTAGTGCTTGGCGGCATTCACCAGCTTGATGGTGGCCTCGATCAGCTGCTTTTCCTGGGGCGTGCGGTAAAAAGCAACCGAGCGGTACTGGGGGCCGACGTCGGGGCCCTGGCGGTTAAGCGTGGTCGGGTCGTGAGCAGCCAGGAAGAAAACGTCGAGCAGCTCCTGGTAGCTGATCTGCTTGGGGTCGTAGTACACCTCAATGGCTTCGGCGTGGCTGGTGGCGCCGCTGCCAACCTGCTCGTAGGTGGGCTTCTGCTCTTTGCCGCCGGCGTAGCCCGACACGACTTCGCGCACGCCGCGCAGCTCCTCGAAGATTTCCTCGGTGCACCAGAAGCAGCCGCCGGCAAAGGTGGCCACGGCCAGGTCCTGCAGATTGGTCGGCGCCTTGCCCGCGGTGGAGCGTTTCAGTGTCTGGGCATCGGAGTTGTTCTGGGCGCAGGCGGCCACCAGCAGGAGCAGGCTGAGCAGGGAAAGTCGAAGGTTTTTGATGGGTAGTTTCATAATGGGCAGACCTACGAAATAGAAGGGGCGTTGGACGGGCCGGACTGCCGGCCACGGCCGGAAATCCGGCTGGCATGGTAACACAACCCCACCCGGTTTAGTTGTCGGGTAGCTGCCGACCGGTTTTTTATCTGCCGGCTGAGACAGACAAAAGCCCTTGGTTTGCGCAGCTATTCTAGCAGAGAGCGTATGCGGCTGCTTTTTTTACCGGCCTTGTCCTATTCCAGCCCCTCAGTATTGCCACGTTAAGCCACACGGCAACAGCCCCGGGCGTGACTGCGGCAGCGGTAAAATGACGCAACTTGCACCTTCACCGCGAAGCGTGCGTTATTTAACCGGCGTATTGCCTGTTCTCCTGAGCTACCTGCTATGACCCTGCGCACCTTATTCGAAGCCGAATACCTGACGGTCTCCTTTGACTATCTGAATGAGTGGTTTTACCTCGACTGGAAGGGCGAGCAGGACCTGGCTTCGGTGCAGCAGGGCTGTGAGCAAGTCTGGCTGTTGTTCCAGAACGAGCAGTGCCGCCGCGCCATCAACGATACCAGCCACGTCACGGGCATGTGGTCGGATGCCGCCGAGTGGGTCGGCCGCGAGTTTCTGCCCCAGGTAGCCGACGCCGGCCTCGAGTACATTGCCTGGGTGTATTCGCCCGACGTGTACAGCCGCCTCTCCACCGACCTCACCCTGCAGATGGCGACCAAGCCGGTCGTCGTTGCCTTTGATGACCTGCCCACCGCCATTGCCTGGCTGAAGCAGATGTAGGGGGGCTTTAGTTGTCCGTTGTCCGTTGTTAGGGCATTCACGAGCCTAACAACGGACAACGAACAACCAGCCTGTACTAGTTGCCGCCGGCTGCTTTCGTGCCGGATTTGGCGCCGAGCTGGGCCAGCAGCTCCTTCACGGCTGTGTCGAGCTGCACGTCCCGGTCGCCGTAGCTTTCCCCGATCGGGCGCACCGAGGGCACATCTACCGGGCGAGGGTTCATTTCCATGATCTTGCCGTCGCGGGTGGCGGTGATGGTCGTAGACGGCAGGCGCAGGCTGGAGCCGTCGAGCAGCGACACGTTGGACGTAAAGATAATCCAGCCCCCGGTGGGTTCCCCCACGATTTTGCCCAGGTTTAGCGCCCGGTACCCTTCGCTGAAGTCCTCGGCGTCGGACAGGGAGTGCTGGTTGGTGACGAGCACCGTGGGCAGCTCCAGGGCCCGCTGGCCCAGCGCCCCCCGCGCCGGCCCCGACTGCGCCTGGTTGCGGCCGGTCATGGACAGGTAGCTGCGGCGGGCGAGCACGTCGATGGCGTACACGTTCACGAAGCCGCCGTTGTTGTTACGCACGTCCACCACCACGCCGTCCCGACCCATGTTTTCGGTGTCGAGGTCAAGGTAAAGCTGCGCCAGGGAGCCCGCCGACATGTCGTACATGTGCACGTAGCCCAGTCGGCCCCCGCTCACGCGGGCCACGTAGGCCCGACGCTCCTCTACCCATTGCCGGTAGTCGAGGGCTTTCTCGGTTTCGCGGCTGATAGGCCGCACCACTACGTCGCGGGCCGCCGAGGGAGCTGCCGACCGGCCTTTTTTGGTGTCAGCACCGGCCGGGGCAGAAGCCACGCGCAGCAGCACCCGGCGGCCTACTTTGTACTGCAGCAGCTCGTCGAGGTTGGTGGTCGGCGTGATGGGCGTGCCATCGACGGCCAGCAGGTAGGAGCCGGGCTGCAGGCCGGCCAGGGCGGCGGCACTCAGGGGCAGCACGCTGGTGATGCGCAGGCGGCCGTGCTGCTCGTACTCGGCCGCATCAAAGCGCAGGCCCAGGCGGCCGGTGGAAGGAGCCACGCTGGTGCCGGCGGCCGGGGCCGGGCCCAGGCCGGTGTGGGAGGCGTTCAGCTCTCCGATCATCAGGTTAATTAGGCGGCGGGACTCGTCCACGGTGCGGGCCCCGGCTACGAGGGGTGCAAACTCGTCGTGCTTGGCCTGCCAGTCCACCCCGTTGAACTTGGGGTCGGCAAAATGGTCGCGCAGGTAGCTCCAGGCCTGCTCAAACACGGCCTGCTTTTCCTGCTCGAAGTCCACATCCATCTCCGCCGAAACGGCCAGGGTGCGGGGCGTGCCTTTTCCGGCTTCCACCGGCACCACCTGAATGCGGCCCTGGTCGAGGTAGTAAACTTCCTTGCTGTCGGGCGAGAACTGGGCTTCTCGCTTCAGGCCAGTGGTCGACGTCAGCTGCCGCACCACCGGGGCTTCCTTGCTCAGCTCATCCAGCGGGTATACGTACAGGTTGGTTTGGTTGGCCGCAAAGCCTACCAGCAGCAGCCACTTGCCGTCGGGGCTGATGGCGTGGGAGCCAACGTTTACGCCAATCGGCAGCAAGCTCAGCCGGCGGCGGATGTCCTCAAACACAATATGGACCGGCGGCTTGCCGGAAGAGGCCGCGACCGACGAATTCTTGCCGCGCTTGGCTTTCGGTGCTTTGGTCCGAGTTGTATCCGCAGCCGCGGCCGGCAGGGCGTTGGGGCGGGGCGTACTGGTAGCGGGCTTCACGGGCGGGGCCGTGTTCTTGTCGGGCGCGGTGGGGCTGGGTGCGGGCTGCTCCCGGAACAGGTCCCGGAACTGGTCTTCGCGGAAGCGCGGCGTGCGGGGCAGCAAATCGATACGGGCCACCTGAGCGTCTTCCGTGCGCTGCCCGGTGTCGAACAGCACGTACTTCCCATCGGGGCTCCACGACACGGCGTTGCTGTTGGAGTTGGCTACGAAGCTGATCGGCCGCGCGGCTCCGCCGTTGGCGGGAGCTACCATCACGTTGGTGAAAAACCGGTTGCCGGAGGGCATAAACGCCAGCCAGCGCCCGTCCGGCGACCAGGCAATGGACCGCTCGGCGTGCAGGGGCGGGCGGTCGAAGATGCCGGTAGCCACCACGCGCTCCTGCTTCGAGGCCAGGTCGAGTACCCGCAGCTCCCGGGCGTCGCGCTCAAAGGCCAGTTCCTTGCCGTCGGGCGACAGGCGGGGAGCCGCGTCGTTAAGGCGGTCGTTGGTCAGGCGGGTTTCCTTGCCGCTGCCAAAGTCATAGCTGTACACGTGGGTGGCTCCGTCGCGCTCGGAGAGGTAGAGCAGGCGGCGGGAGTCGGGAGCCCAGGTGATGTCCGACTCCGCGGCGGGCGTCAGCGACAAGCGGGTGGCGTCACCCCCGTCGGTGGCCGAAGCGGCAAATACCTCACCGTGCACCACAAAGGCCACTTTCTTGCCGTCGGGCGAGACGGCCAGCTCCTGCAGGCGGTCGGTGAAGCGCACTCGCTCAATGGCCGTACCGGCCGGGGCTCCCCGCCGCCGCACCGCGACTTCCTTGACCTGCCCGTTGTCGGTGTCCATCGTCCAGAGCTTGAAGTTGCGCTCGAAGGCAATCAGCTTGCCGTCGGCCGAGATGCTGGGCCACAGCACCCGCCCGTCTTTAAACGAGGTTACCTGCCGGGGCTCAGCGGCGCCGCCGCCCACGCCCAGCACCCAGAGGTTTTCGGCCCCGTTCCGGTCCGAAACATAGAACAGGCGCTGACCGCCGCTGCCCCACATCGGCCACAGGTCCTTGGCGCCGCGCTTGGTCAGGGCCTCGTAGGCGGTGGGGCCGCTACCTTCGCGGCGCAGCCAGATTTCGGCTTCGTCGAGGTGGCTGTGCCCGTGCCGCCACCACTGGTTGGAAGCCACGCCCCGGGCCGAGAAAGCCAGGGTGCGCCCGTCGGGGCTGGGTGCGGCGAAGAACTCGTTGGCGTAGCGGTCGGCACTGACGGCAGTGGGTGTACCGCCCGTGGCCGGCACCCGGTAGATGTCGTTCATGCCCGCGATGTCGCGGCTGGTCGAGGAGAAGTACAGGTAGCGGCCGTCGGGCGACCAGGCGTCGAGCTGGTCGAGGCCATCGTCGAAGGTGAGGCGGCGCAGGTCCCCGGTTTCCAGGGTCAGCACGTACACGTCGCCGTTGCCGGAGCGGTTGGAGCTGAAGGCGAGGTAGCGGCCGTCGGGCGAGTACAGGGGTCGGCTTTCGGTGGCCGGGTGAGCGACGAGCAGGCGGGCCTCCCCGCCGGTAATGGGTGTGGTCCAGATGTCGCCCCCCGACACGAAAGCCAGCTCGCTCCGGTCGGGCGACACGGCGGGCTCGGAGAAATAAGGTACGGCCGGGGCCGCGGAGGCCGCCAGGGGCAGAGCCCCGACAATAGCAGCCGTCAGCAGACGACGCGCGGCAGGCCGGAATGAGGAACGGGAAGAGCGGATCATGGGAAGTGTGGGAAAGCAGTAAAACGCAAAACGAGTGCGGGTGCAAGTTGCTGAAAAGTTGCACTGATTTTATGTAAACTACTACTGTAACACTAAAATACTCTGTTGGTGGAAACGAGCAGCTGATATTTCGTCTTCGGCCTCAAAGGGGCTAAAAGAGCGGATGGTGCCTGAAAGAAATGTGATAAATACGTATCAAATGCCGCGTGATATACCTAGCCGGCCGTTCACTGCGGAGCTTATCTTTGAATGCCCGACCTACTGCCCGATGCCCGCTGTATATAACTCTTCCACGTTGCGGATCCACCTTTACCCGGATCAGTCGATTCTGGAAACGGAATGGCTGGATTTTGCGCAGGGCGAAGTGTTGCGCAGTGGCTACAGCGAGGCGATTCGCCTGGCACGGCAGCACGGAGTCCGGGGCTGGGTTGCGAACCAGAAAAATATGCGCACGATCCGGCCTACGGACCAGGACTGGATTGCCGAGCACATCATGCCCTCGCTGCGGCAGTTGGGCCTGCTGCGCATCGGTATCGTCAGCTCCGACGATGCGCTCAACCGGATGGGTATCAAGAGCATTCTCGCCCGCTGCCCTTTGGGTATCGATATGCAGTTCTTCCCGGATGCCGTAGCTGCCCGGCAGTGGGTTTCGGAAGTAACCGTACCGGCGTAACCGCTTAGGCCTAAAACGCAAAACCGCCGACCCGGATCTGGGTTGGCGGTTTTATTGGGATGGACAGCGACTTACCGCGTGCCGCTGGTAGTGCCGGAAGAGGTGGTTTTACGCTTGGTGCCACGGGTGCCGCTCGTGGTCGAGGATTTGGTCCGGGAGCCGCTGGTCATCGAGCCCCGGGTGTTGCCGGAGCCGGAGCGCGAACCGGAAGTCGTACCCATCGAACCCGAAGTGGAGCTGCCCCTGGTGCCCGACGTCGAGCCCATCGAGCCGCTGCCGGAGCCCGAGCCGGAGGTCGTACCCATCGAGCCGCTGCCGCTGGTAGAGCCGCCCGAACCCGACGTCGTCATGGAGCCGTTCCGGCCGCCACCCGAGCCGCTCGTGGAGCCGCTGGTAGAGCCTGCGGTCGAGCCGGAAGTGGTGCCCATCGAACCGCCGCTGCGGCCAGTGGTGGAGCCCATCGTCCCGCTGGTCGAGCTTCCGGAGGTGGTGCCCGACGTTGAGCCCGCGGTGGTGCGGCCGGATGTGGAGCCGCCCGACGTAGTACCACCCGTGCCGGATGTCGATTGGGCCGAAGCGGCGGTGAGGCCGGCCGTCAGGGCCGCAACAAGGAGGAAAGTCTTTTTCATAGTGGTGGTTGGTTAGGGTGGTTGACTGGCAGCCTGCCGGAAAGGCAAAGCAGTGACGTGTACGAGGGTTAGTTCAGAGTGTTTATTACTGAGTTAAAAGAATTTAGCTTGCGAAAAGCTACGGTTAAGCTTCCTCCAAAGGCACTGGCTGGGCTCTATTCAGACAGCTGTCGCCGGAGCTAGTCCGCCCGGGCTGCTACCTTCGGGACTTACCGCTACTGCTATGCCGCTACCCTCTGCGCCGGGCCGCTCCCGGGTCTTTCGCCAATTCCTGCTTCTGCTGTTGCTGCCCATGGTCGGGGGCACCGCCGCGTTCCGTCCCGCCGCCGATGAGGTAGTGGAACGAATCCTGAAAAGCGTCGTGGGGTTTTACCAGGCAGCCCTGCCCGAAAAGGCGTATCTGCACCTCGACAAAGCCTTTTATGCCACCGGCGAAACCATCTGGTTTAAGGCGTATGTGGTGGACGCCGGCCAGCACCGCCCCGATACCCTGAGCAAGGTGCTGTACGTGGACCTGGTTTCGGCCGGGAAGCAGGTAGTGGCTCGCCGGACGCTGCGGCTGCAGAATGGATTAACTCATGGTGACCTGGCTTTGCCCGATACGCTGCCGGCCGGCAGCTACCTGATCCGGGCCTATACCAACTGGATGCGCAATGCCAGTCCCGACTTCTTCTATTCCCGGCAGCTTGCCATCTGGCCGGCCGGTACCGCACCGGCCGGTACGGGCACTCCGGTCGGCAAAGCCGGCAAGCGCAGCGCCGCCGTACCCGCAGTAGCGGCCCGCACCAACGTGCAGTTCTTTCCCGAAGGTGGTACCCTGGTGGATGAGCTGGAAAGCGTGGTCGGCTTTAAGGCCACCGACGCCTACGGCCGGGGCGTGGACGTGAAAGGAACCCTGCTCGATGCCCAGGGCAAAGCGGTTACCACCTTCAGCAGCCACCACCTGGGCATGGGCTCGTTCCGGTTTACGCCCGCGCCGGGGCAGCGCTACCGGGCCAGCGTCACGCTGCCGGGCGGCACCACGGCCGAGTACCCGCTGCCGGCTGGTCAGCCCAGCGGCTACGCCCTGCGGGTAGTGGAAACCAACGACTTCTTCACGGTGATTGTGCGCCGCCGGGTTCCGGCCGGAGCCGCTGCGGGCGGCAACATCCTGCTGGTGTCGCACGTGCGGGGGCAGCTGGCCTTCGTGGGGCAGGGAGCCGTCAGCGGGGCCGACCCGTTCGTGGCCCGGGTGCCGAAAAGCCGGTTTCCGGCCGGCGTGGTGCACTTCACCGTGTTCGACGAGCAGGGCCAGCCCCAGTGTGAGCGACTGGCGTTTGCCCTGACCGAGCAGCCCGTGCGCGTCACGCTCACGCCTGATAAGCCCAGCTACGGCCCCCGGGAAGCGGTGCAACTCACCGTCAGCGCGACGGATGCGGCCGGTAAGCCCGTGGCCGCCCGGCTGTCGGTGGCCGTGGCCGATGCCGGCGCGGGCAGTGCGGGCGAGTCTATTGCCTCGAACCTGCTGCTGACCTCCGACCTGGGTGGCCGGGTGGAAAGCCCCGACTATTACTTCCAGGAAAATACGCCCGACGTGCGGCAGGCCCTCAACGACCTGCTGCTAACCCAGGGCTGGCGGCGGTTTGTGTGGAAGCAGGTGCTGGCCGGGCAGCAGCCCCCGCGCGACTTCGTGCTGGAGCAGGCCCTGAACCTGGGCGGGCAGGTCACCACTCCCAACCAGAAGCCCGCCGGCGGCAGCCAGCTCACCTTTTTGCAGGACCGGCCCGAAAAGCTGTTCCTGACTGCTACCACCGACGCGGAGGGGCGGTTTCTGTTTCGGGGCTTCACCGGGCGCGACACGGCCCGCATTACCCTGCAGGCCCGCACCGCCAAGGGCGGGCGCAACCTCGTCATCCGCCTTACCGACGCCCCCGGCGCCGCGGGTGTGGTGCTGGCGCCGCTGCCGCCCACGCCTCCCGCAGCGGTAACCGACTACGTGCGCCGCAGCCAGCAGCAGCAGAGCGCCGAGCGCAGCTTCCGCCTCGATACCACCAAAAGCACCCTGCTCAAGGGCGTTACCATTCAGGGTAAAAAGCAGGAGGAACCCACCGACCCGCGCCGCATCTATTCCCTGGCCAACGCCACCGTAGTAAAGCCCGCCGACTTTCCGCAGTCCTCGACGTTTTCCATTCTGCAGCTGCTTCAGGGCCGGGTGCCGGGCGTGGCCATTACGGGGCAGGAGCCCAACATGAGCATTCAGATTCGCGGCGCCTCGTCCATTGAGGGCGACAACAGCCCCGTTATCCTGCTCGACGGCGTGCCCGTTACGCTTGATGCCATTGCCTACTACCCCGCTGCCGACGTGGAATCGGTGGAAATCCTGAAGGGCGGGTCGGCGGCTTCCTTCGGCGGCAACGGGGCCAACGGCGTAATTGCCATTCTCACCCGCCGCGGCAACCCCAGCTACAACTACCGCAAGGAGGCTACCCCGGGCCTGCTGACCCTGCGCATGCCGGGCTACTACCGGGCCCGGGAGTTTTACGCGCCCCGGTACGAGGCTTCGGCCAAAGCTCCCCGGCCCGACCCGCGCCGGACCACACTCTTCTGGGCGCCCAACGTACAGACCGATGCTACCGGCCGCACCCAGCTTACGTTTTACACGGCCGATGCCGGGGGTACCTTTCAGGCTACCGCTGAGGGCCTGACTTCAAACGGGCAGCCGGGCCGGGGTACCGGCACGGTGCTGGTGCGGGACAGGTAACGTGGAAAATGTTGAATGCTAATTGTTGAATGCTGAATGAATCGGATGGGCGTACTACACGGAAAACTTAGCCTTCAACATTTAAAACTGTTTGCTCCGGGGGTGCTGAGTCTGTTTGCGGCCCTGACCGGAAGTGCTCAAAGCCTGCCGCTGCTCGAGCAGAACCCGCCTTCGCTGCCATGGCGGGAAGTACGCACTCCCCACTTCCGGGTGCTCTACCCCGCCGGGCTCGACTCGACCGCTCAGCGCACTGCCCGCCGCCTGGAGCAGGTGCGGGAGCCGGGCACCGCCACCCTGGGCGTAAAGCCCCGCCCGATTGCCGTGGTGCTTCAGAACCAGACCACCGTCAGCAACGGTTTCGTCACCTTTCTGCCTCGGCATTCCGAGTTTTTCATCACGCCTCAGCAGGCCATGGACCTGGGCACGGTAGACTGGCTCGACGGGCTGGTCATTCACGAATACCGGCACGTGGGGCAGTTTGAAAAGGCCCGGCAGGGCGTGGGCCGCATCCTGGGGCCGCTGTTTGGCGACGGCGCCCTGGGCATTGCCGCGGTGGGCGTGCCGCAGTGGTTTTTCGAGGGCGACGCCGTGGGCACCGAAACCGCCCTGACCCGCAGCGGCCGGGGCCGGGTACCCAGCTTCGGGGTAGGCCTGCGCGCCAACCTGCTCAGCGGCCGGCGGTACGCGTATCCGAAGTCGGTGAACGGCTCGTTGCGCGACAACGTGCCCAACTGGTACGTGCTGGGCTACTTCATGACGTCGTACCTGAAGGTGCACCACGGCCCGGGGGTGTGGTCGTCGGTGTTCGATAGGTACTACCGGTTTCCGTTTTACCCGTTCTCCTTTTCCCACGCCGTCCGCCGCACCACCGGCCTGCGGGTAGAGCAGCTGTACAACCGCACCATGCACGAGCTGGACTCGGTCTGGCGGGCCCAGCAGCGGGCTCAGCCGGCCGAAACGCCGGTACGGGAGTTTGTCGTGCGGGAATCGGAGCGGGTGTTCACGCAGTACGAATACCCGCAGTATGTCTCCGACAGTACGGTGCTGGCCTTCAAGAGCGGCCTGGGCCATATTCCGCAGCTGGTAAAGCTTAGCCGCCGCGGCCGGGAGGAAAAGGTGTTTGTGCCCGGCCTGCTGAATCTGCCCGAGATGCTGTCGGTAAACGGGGGCAGGGCGGTGTGGCCGGAGTTTCGGGTGCACCCACGCTGGGGGCAGAAGATCTGGTCGGAGCTGAAGGTGCTGGACCTGGCCTCGGGTAAGCTGACGCGCATCGGCAAAGAAGGACGCTACTCGGCCGCGGCCCTCTCGCCCGACGGCAGCCGCCTCGTGGCCGTGCAGACCGACCCCGGCTACCATCATTCCCTGGTCGTTCTGAATACCAGCACCGGAGCCGTGGAGCAGGTGCTGCCCAACCCGCAGAACGACTTCTACCTGCAGCCCCGCTGGCACCCCGACGGCCGCCGCATCGTGGCCGTCACGCTCAAAAAGGCCGGGAAGACTATTGAGGTGCTGGACCCGGCCAACGGCTCGGTCCGGGCCCTGCTGCCGGTGGCCAACGTGAACCTGACCAACCCCCAGCCCTGGGACGACTTTGTGCTCTATAACTCGCCCCAGGCCGGTATCGACAACATCTTTGCCGTAAACATCAGTTCGGGCCAGACCTACCGCGTCACGTCCCGGCCGTTCGGCGCCTACCAAGCGGCCGTTGCTCCCGACGGCCGCCACCTGGCGTTCCACGACTACCGCGCCACGGGCAGCCGGGTTGTGGAAATGCCCCTCGACCCCGCCGCCTGGACGCCGGTACCAACCGCCACGGCCGATGCCCCCGGCATTTACGCGGCGGAGCTGTCGGCCCAGGAGCCGGCCGGGGCGGGCATTGCGGCGCTGCTGGCCCAACCCGATACCAGCACGGTGCGCTACGGCGTGCAGCGCTACTCGCCCCTGCGCCACGCCTTTAATGTGTTCAGCTGGGGACTGGTGCAAAGCCCGACCGGTAATGGCGTGACGCTTGGCGTCCGGTCCCAGGACCTGCTCAGCACCACCCAGGCCTTTGCCGGCATCGGCTACGACCAGGTGGAACGCACCGGCAGCGTTTCGGGGGGCATCAGCTACCAGGGCCAATTCCCGGTGCTCGACGTCGACGTAACCTACGGGGGGCGCAACGCCGCGCTGTACACCGACCGGGTGCAGCCGCTCGATACGCTGGTGCGGGACCAGTGGCGCTACGCCCGGGTGACGGCCGGGATGCGGGTACCGCTCACGCTCACACGCTCCCGATTTCTGCAGGGCCTGAGCCTGGGGTCGTACTACCTGCACGAACGGGTGTACGACTACGACCTGCCGGTACGGCGCCGTACCGAAGTCAGCGCCACCCGCCCGTTGCATGCCGTGCAGACGACCCTTTTCTACGCCAGTCAGCTCAGGCAGAGCGCCCGGGACGTGGCTCCCCGGGCCGGGGGAAACCTGCTGGCAACCTGGCGCACGACGCCGTTCGGGACCGGCCTGAAGGCCGGGCAGCGGGCAGCCCAGGCCAGCCTGTTTCTGCCCGGCCTGGGTCGGCACCATGCCCTGCGCCTGCGGGCCGGCTACCAGTGGCAGGACCAGCGCCAGTACCAGTTTGCGCCGGCCGTGTCGTTTCCGCGGGGCGAAAGCTACGTGAGCTTCGACCGCCTTCGTACCAGCAGCGCCGACTACTACCTGCCCCTGGCCTACACGCACTGGAACCTGGGCCGCCTGCTCTACATCCAGCGCCTGCGGGCCACTGCCTTCCTCGATATGGCCCGCGGTGAAACCCAGAGCCGGCAAACCAACTACCGCAACGTGGGCCTCGACGCGCTGGTCCTGTTCAACGTGCTGCGCCTGCGCACCCCGCTCGAAGGCGGCGTCCGGGTCGTCTACAACACCTACCGCAAAACCTGGGTAGTCGAGCCGCTGGCGTTTAATATTCGGTTTTAGGGCTTAGGGACTTAGGTCTTAGTGCAAACGCCCAATAATAAAAGGGACCTTAACTTCGGTTGCGGACCCTTTTTGTAACCTGACGTCAGGAGGGCAGTACCATTCTAAGGTCCTAAGAATTAAGCCCTACCGCTCGTAGAGAAACTCGGACTTTCCCTGCTTGCCGGTGCGGCGCCGCTCTTCTTCCAGGGCCCGGAGTTCCACCCGCCGGATCTTGCCGCTGATGGTCTTGGGCAGCTCGGGCACGAATTCCAGGATGCGGGGCATCTTATACGGTGCCAGGTGTTCCTGGCTGTAAGCGAACAGCTCGGCGGCCAGCCCGGCAGTAGCCTCCGTTCCTGGTCGCAGAATCACAAACGCTTTGATTTCGTGCCCCTTGATAGGATGGGGAGAGCCGACTACGGCCGCTTCCACCACGGCCGGGTGCTCTACCAGCACGCTTTCCACTTCAAACGGACCCACCCGGTAGTCGCTGGACTTGATAACGTCGTCGTCGCGGCCTACAAACCAGAGGTAGCCGTCCCGGTCGGCGTAGGCTTTGTCGCCGGTGTAGTAGAGGCGGTGGTGAAACACGCTGGCCCGGCGCTCCGGCTCCCCGAAGTATTCCTTGAAGATGCCGTTGGGCCGGGCCGTATCAGTGCGCACGGCAATATGGCCTTCTTCCAGCGGCGGGAGCATGTTGCCTTCCTCGTCGGCAATAACGATGTCGTACATAAACGACGGCCGGCCCATGGAGCCCGGTCGCACCTCGGAGCCGGGCAGGTTGTAGATCATGGCGGTGCTTTCGGTTTGCCCGTACCCGTCGCGGATCTGAATGCCGGTGCCCCGCTGCCAGGCGTCAATCACCTCGGGGTTGAGCGGCTCCCCGGCGCTGACGCACTCCCGGAAGCTGAACCGGTACCGGGTCAGGTCTTCGAGGATAAGCAGCCGCAGCACGGTGGGCGGGGCGCAGAAGCTGGTAACTCCGTGCTTCTCCAAAGCGGCCAGCAGGGGAGGAGCCGCAAACCGGCCGGCATTCTGGTACACCACCAAGGTCGCGCCCACGTTGAGCGGGGCAAAAAAGCTGCTCCACGCAAACTTGGCCCAGCCCGCCTGGGCGATGTTGCAGTGCCGGTCGGAAGGGCGCAGGCCAATCCAGGCTGCCGTGCTCAGGTGGCCGACGGGGTAGGAGAAATGCGTGTGGGTAACGACTTTGGGCAGGCCCGTGGTGCCGGAGGTGAAGAACAGAAACAACGGGTCGTCGGGGCGGGTGCGGGCCGCTTGGGCGGTACCATCATAGCCCGCCGTTTCGCTGAAGCTCACCCAGCCCGGCCGGGTTGCATCACCCACCAGCATCTTGAGCAGAATAG
Source organism: Hymenobacter translucens (assembly GCF_020685205.1). Lineage (GTDB taxonomy): Bacteria > Bacteroidota > Bacteroidia > Cytophagales > Hymenobacteraceae > Hymenobacter > Hymenobacter translucens. Next base: position 99,861 of record NZ_JAJERB010000005.1, on the reverse strand, counting down.
GCTTGCCGATACGTTGCTCGGCCTCGTCAATCTTGGCGGCATTTTCGGCGTCGGCAACAACCACCGTCGGTAGCAAACGGCCAAAGCGGTATTTTAGGTCCTTGACCGTCATGATAGTAGCCGTGGGAATCAAAACCTGCCCGCCTTTGATGCCCGCCACGTAGGTGTCCCACAGCTCGGCGCACACCGGCACCATCAGCAGCACCGCGTCCTGGGAAGCCACGCCCTGGTCCTGCCAGTAGCAAAGCAGGCGGTTGGCCCGGGCGGCCAGCTCCGCGTAGCTTATTTCCCGGGTGCTTTCGTCATCGACCAGGAGCAGGGCGGCTTTTTCGGGGTGCCGGGCCACGTGCAGGCCTTCGAAGATATCGGTGGTCCAATTGAAGTGCTGAATCTTAGGCACCGGCAGCTCATCAAGCTCCTGGTAGCTGCCAGCCTCGGCAATGCGCTGAAACTGCTGAAAGTAGGTTTGCATGATGGTGAAGGTTGCTTTTGGCTCTTGGCCGCTGCCAGCTTGTTCGAACGGAGAAGCTCAGCCGGAGTTGCTGAAAGCAAGCTATACTAACTAACCCGGAACCTTCCGCCACAGCCGTCAGCTGCTCCGGAACGGATGCCCGCCCCGGGCCAGGCGCCCGGCCAACTCCACGGCCCGCCGGGCACGGGTGTCCGCCTGCCGGGCCTCGTTTACATGCCGGGCCATGGCCCGCTTCATGGCCCCGCTCTGACGCTGAAAGGCGGTTTCCGCTTCCGGCCAGGCGTCGAGGGCTTCGCTCAGCTCCGCCGGCAGCTCCACGTGCTCGGGGTTGGGGTCGGGAGACAGGGTGAGGACCAGCTCCTGACCGGGGCGGAGGCCCAGGCGCTGGCAGAGGTCTTTGTTGAGCATCAGGTACCGCTGCCCGGCGCCCATCGGCAGCAAGCCCAGGCGCAGGGTCTGGCCGTCCACGGTCACGAGCACGCGCTTCACGGCTTTGCCGCCCAGCTCTTCGACCACCGACGCGGGCACCACCACAATCTGGGTGGGCATAAAGCTCGGGCCGCCCTTTTCCAGGCGGGTCGGCATCGTGACGGAGGGCATTTCCATAGCCGGAAAGGTAGCAGGGCCGGGCGAGAATCAACCCCGGCGCGGAGGAGGCATCCTGAGGCAGCTATGATTAATTAGTAATTAAGAATCAGGAATTAAGAATTGATTCTGCGGCATCGGTCAGTATCTTCTCTAAACAACCAACAACCAACAACCAACAACCAACAACCAACAACCAACAACCAACAACCAACAACCACACCTGATGAAACCTTTTGCTACAGGGCTGGTTTCTGCGTATTCCTTTTTCCCCTCCCCACTATGAAAGTCGAAATCTGGTCTGATATCATGTGTCCGTTCTGCTACATCGGCAAGCGGCGCTTTGAAGCTGCCCTGCAGCAGTTTTCCCACTCCGAAGAAGTTGATATTGTGTGGCGCAGCTTCGAACTGGACCCGTCCATGCAGAACAAGCCCGGGCAGAGCATTCATGAGCTGCTGGCCGAGCGCAAGGGCATATCGGTGGCCCAGGGCCGGCAGATGAACGACCACATGGCGCAGGTAGCCCGGGAAGTTGGCCTGCAGTACGACTTCGACCGCGTAGTGCCGACCAACACCTTTCTCGGTCATCAGCTTATTCACCTGGCCGCTGAGCACGGCCTGCAGGGCGCGGCCAAGGAGCGGCTGTTTGCCGCCTACTACACCGAGGGTCAGAACCTCGGCGACCTGGAAACGCTGGTCAGGCTGGGCGCGGAAATCGGTCTGGACGAAGCCGAAACCCGCACCGCGCTGAGCAACGGCACCTACGCCGAAGCCGTGCGCCACGACGAGTACCAGGCCCGGCAGATCAACGTCCGCGGTGTGCCCTTCTTCGTGTTCAACGACAAGTACGCCGTATCCGGCGCCCAGCCCAGTGAGCTGTTCCAGGAAGTGCTGGGAAAGGTGTGGGAAGAAACCAAGCCGCTCCAGCACGTAGCCACCGACGGCCCCGCCTGCGGCCCGGAAGGTTGTTAGGGCGCTTAGGTCGTTCAAAAGAAAAGGGCCCGTAACGGAAGTTGCGGGCCCTTTTTCTAACCTGACATTAGCAGGGCAGTACCCACCCTAAGCCCCTAAGCCCCTAAGCCCCTAAGCCCTCCTCCAGCTCCCGCGTGATGAAGTCCACTTCCTGGGGGGAGAGGGTGAGGTCGATGGCGCGGGCGTTCTGCACGGCCTGCTCGGCGTTGCGGGCTCCGACGAGGGCTACCGAAATGCCCGGCTGCGCCAGCGTCCAGCGCAGCACCAGCTGCCCCAGCGTGGCGCTCTTGCTTTCGGCCATCGGCCGGATCTTGTCCAGGAACCGGTTGACGCGGGTCACGAACTCGGGCTTGAACAGCGGGTGGGTAGCGCGCAGGTCGCCTTCGTCGAAAGGCTGGCCCGGCCTGATCTTACCGGTCAGCAACCCGAGCTGTAGGGGGCTGTAAGCCAGAATAGCCTTGCCGTGCTCCACACAGTAGGGCACTACGTCCTTTTCGATGTCGCGTCGCACCATGCTGTAGGGCACCTGGTTGGAAGCCAGGTTCAGGACCTGCTCGGCTTCCTGCATCTGGGCCACGCTGTAGTTGCTGACGCCGGCGGCCCGGACCTTGCCCTGCTCGATCAGGCGCTGCACGGCTTCCATCGTTTCGGCAATGGGCGTGGTCACGTCGGGCCAGTGAATCTGGTAGAGGTCGATATAGTCGGTGCCCAGGCGGCGCAGCGAGTCTTCGCACTCCCTGATGATGCTTTCACGGCCGGCGTACTTGTACACGTCGATGTCCTGGCCCTCGTTGTTCCTGCTTTTCATGGACAGGGTGCCCTTCGCCAGATCCCAGCGCATGCCGAACTTGGTCAGGATCTGCACCTGGTCGCGCGGCAGGCTTTTGATGGCCTCGCCCACGATTTCCTCGCTCAGCCCCTGCCCGTAGATCGGGGCAGTATCGATGCTCGTGACGCCCAGGTCGAACGAGGCGTGAATGGCGCCGACGGCATCGTTCTGCTCGGTGCCGCCCCACATCCAGCCCCCGGCCGCCCAGGAGCCGAAGGTGATGCGCGAAACGGTAAGGCCCGACGAGCCCAGCTCAATATACTCCATCTGAATACGGTGTTTTAGTAGATGATAAAGCCGGCTCCCGGGCCGGCGACGAACTGGGTTAACCCCGCCGGGCAGCCGAAGGTTATGGCCGGCTGTCAGTCGCAAGTTTTATTGATGCAGGGTCTGGTTGCCAATCAGGCCGAAAAACCCTGTTTCCGGGGCCCCGTATGCCGGGGAAGAAGCAGCTGCTTTCTGCCCAACACACCCCCTGCCATGACCACTGACCCTCAGAACTCCGCTTCTCCCGCCGACGACGCCCCGCAGACCAACCCGCTGGTTGGCCCGCCTTCCGATGGCCCCGGCCGCCTGCCCGGCACCGACGACCAGCAGCCAGCCCCCGAGGCCGAAGCCCTCACCCAACGCCAGGTGCCGCAAAAGGGCCTTGACTCCGGCCAGGACTCTGGCGCCAAAGGCGAGAGCTACGGGGGCAACATGAGCAACAGCACCCAGGGCAGCTACCGCGACTCCGACCGGATCGAGAATCAGCTCAGCAGCCCCGGCCGGGGCGAGTTCGGGCCCCAGGGGCCGGGCAGCACCCAGGGCGGCTACGGCGACCAGTTTCGCGGCGACGAAACCTACAACGGTGAGCTGGGCCGGCAGGGCGCTACCCGCGGGGGCTACGACGGCGGCCACCCAATCAACAACACCGGCTCGGAAGAGCAGGACCCTCAGGGCAGCACGTTCGGGCACCAGCCCGGCAGCCCCCAGGCCGGCACTACCGTGGACCCGCACTACCGCAACGACAACGCCTCCCCCCAGGCTCCCAGCTCGGGCTTCAGCGAAGACTACGGCCGCACGTCCCTGGGTGGGGCTGCTGGTGCCCGTCCGGCGGCCGATAAAGCCGGGGAGCCGGTACGCAACCAGACCGAAGACTACATTCCGGCCCAGCCCGACGGCAGCGGCCTGAACCCCGGCGTATCCTATACCCCGGAGCCCACGCGGCACGGCTCGGGAGAAGGGCTGAACGGTTTAAACGAGGCGGGGCGCCCGGCCACCGGTCCCGCAGCCGACCGGCAGGAAGCCGCCGGCTCCCGCACGGGCTACACCAAATCAGCCGGGGAGGCCAGCTTCCAGGGGAGTGAGACTGCCGGCGTGGGCTCCCGCGGCGGCTCCTACAACGACCCCGTCGATACCATGAACCCGGCCGCCGGCGCCGCCTCGCCAACCAAGGACGACTACCGCCGCGACCGGCAGGACCAAACCGCGCAGCAGACCCCCAAGCAGGACGACGATGCCGACTATGGCCCGGCCCCCCGCCGCGCCGCCGACCGCAACGAGGAGCCGGACAAGCAGTAGGTTCGGAGCTGCGTAAATCAAACCGCCCGGTCGGGTCCTTCGGAAAGAAGGCCGGCCGGGCGGTTTGATTTAGGCAGCCAGATTCGCGTGTTGCGGAACGATGTTGCTGTTCCTGCGCTACTACTGCCTTTTATTCTAGCTCCTGGCTCCTGCCTTACGGCAGCTCCCGCTGGAAGTGGGTTTTCAGGATGTCGTTGACTTTCTCTTTGGTGAGGGGCTTGCTGAGGTAGCCGGCAATGCTGGCTTCCTGCACGCGCTGCACGTCGCGCGGGTGCAAGGACGTCGTCAGCATGATAATAACGACCGACTGCCGCTGGGGCAAACTCAGCTGCTCGTAGGCTTCCAGAAACTCGAAGCCATTCATGACCGGCATGTTCACGTCGAGCAGAATCAGCTGAGGGCACTCGCCCTGCTTGCTGGAGTCCTGCAGCATGTCCAGCGCCTCCTGCCCGTTGCGGGCTACCAGGAGCTTGTCGGTAACAGCCAGGTTTCGGAGCAGCAGCTGATTCAGAAAGTTGGTGGTCTGGTCGTCATCAACCAACAGGGTACAGCCTAGCTTTTGCATGGAGAAAGGGGGAGGGGCGGTAGAAGGGCAGGTCCGAAGCTATACGGGAAACCGGGCAACGACGGTTTTACGCCAGCACGCCCAGGGCCAGCAGGTCCTGGCGCAGCTGCTCCGGCGTCTGAAACAGCAGCGCGTGCAACCCCAGGGCTTCAGCGGCCCGGATGTTCCGCTCGTTGTCATCGATAAACACCGCCTGCCCGGGCTCCAGGTCGTAGCGCGTAAGCAGCAGCTGGTAGAACGCCGGCGCGGGCTTGCGCATCTTCTCGGTGCCCGACACCACGATACCCTCAAACCAGCTTAGAAACCCGAACTGCTGCTGGGCTACCGGAAACGTCTCGGCCGACCAGTTCGTGAGGGCGTAGAGCGTGTAATTGCCCGCGTCGCGCAGCTCGGCCAGGATGTCGACGGTACCCTGGATGGCGCCGCCCAGCATTTCGGGCCAGCGGCCGTAGAAATGCTCGATCAGCTCCCGGTGCTCGGGGTGCTGAGCGGCCAGCAGGGCCGTGCCCTCGGCCAGGGAGCGGCCGGCATCCTGTTCCTCGTTCCAGTCGGGCGTGGTGATGGTGTCGAGAAAGCGCGTCATCTCCGCCTCATCGGCAATCAGCTTGCGGTAGAGGTAGCGCGGGTTCCAGTCGATGAGCACTCCGCCCAGATCAAAGATGACGGCCGTGATAGAGGAAGCAGACATAAAAAGCGCGGGGTTGATATTCGCCGGCAAAGCTACAGCACGCGTCTGCAACTACCGCAACTTGCCGCTACCCCCGGCTAGCGGCGGGCCGCCGGACTGATAAAGCTGAACGAGCGGCCCTGGTAGCGGGGCAGCTGCAGGGCGTCGCGGAGCTGTACAAACGACTGGTAGGGTGCCACCGGGGCCACCATGTTCACCAGCCACGCGGGCAGCTCCCCGCCCGGGTCCACCAGAAAGGTATAGTCGATCTGCAGGCGGTTGGAGCCCACCGGCCGCACCTGCCACTTCCCCGACCAGTACGGAATCCGGACCAGCCCGGCCTGAGGGGCCACCAGACCGTTGGCCGCCGTGGTATTCATCACCAGCACCTGCTGCCCGGCGTCGTAGGCAAACTGCAGGTGCATCACCAGGTCACGGTCGGCCACGGGCGGGGGCATGTCGGTTTCGAGGTAGTAGTACAGCTCGGTTTCGCTCGGGCGGCGCAGCAGCCGGGCCGTTCTGGTGCGGCTGATTACTTGGGGGTAGTTGTCGACGTCGGAGTACAGCGCCACCAGCTGGCTGAGGGTGCCGGGCATTTCGCAGTGCACCCTGATTTCCTTGAGCCGACTGTTGGGCAGAAAGCGTGAATACACCCGGATACCGTCCTTGTCCGTCTCCAGGTGCCAGCCAGCCTTGTCTTCCGCCCGGGGTGGGGGAGAAGCCGCGCCGGCAAAGGCCGTCAGCAGGGCAGAAAGCAGGCAAAGCGTACGAAGAAGTGACATAATGCAGCCGCAGCGGAAAAAGACCAACCGCGAAAATACGACCATTGCCGTTACCACCGCAACCGCTAAGCAGCCGGCCGCCGGACTCCGACGCGGAAAGGCCAGCAGCCGCCCGCGCCGGGCGGGATTTGAAAGTTTTTCGTTGAAAAAGATTTGAGTATCAGCTTTATTCGGTTGCGTGGATATATTTAGCCGGCCATTTACACCTGACATCCGGTATGAAAAAAACCTCTACGCTCGTTGCTTCCTTATTTCTCGCTGCCCTCGGGCTGGCTAGCGCCACCTCCGCCCGGGCCCAGACCGCCAACTACCTGCCGCTCGCCGTTACCGGCTTCAACCAGGATGTAGTAGCCAACGGCGCCGGCGCCGTCACGGCTTCCACCACCGCCGACGTCGATGGGGGCGCGCTCAACAACCGGTTTACCTTTATGGCGCCCAGCTTCGTGAGCCCGACCGGAGCCGTGCCCACGACCTTTCTGCCCGCCTCCGGCCTGATCAGCAGCGCGGCTACCCCCGGCCTCACCTTCCAGCTCGCGCCCTATACGGCCAGCAACACCCTGCGCCTGGCCGACATCAACTCCGGGGTGCTGACCGTAACCGCACCCCAGCCTGCCCGGGAACTGTACCTGCTCGTCACCTCGGGCAACGGAGCCAGCACGTTCACCGTCACCGTCGGCTACACCGACAACAGCTCCGACGTATTCGCGGGCCAGTCGGCGGCTGACTGGTTTGGGGGCAGCGGCTTCGCTATTCAGGGCATCGGCCGGGTAAACCGCGACAACAACGCCATTACCAACAGTACGTCCGACCCCCGCCTCTACCAGCTGCGCCTGATCTTGCCCCTGACCAGCCAGGTCAAGACGATTCGGACCATTACCATCAACAAAACGGTAGCTACGGGCGTGCTCAACGTAATGGCCGCTACCATCAACGCCGTGCCGCTCAGTACCCGCCCCGCCCGCGCCGACTTCGGGCTGCACGCCTACCCCAGTCCCGCCACCGACGTGCTGACCGTCCGTGCCCAGCAGCCGGCCGCTGGACCGGCCTGGGTCCGGCTGCTCGACCTGGACGGCCGCCTGCTGCAGGTGCAAACGGTGCAGGGCGGGCGGGCGTCGTTCCGCTGCGAAAGTCTGCCGGCCGGGCTGTATCTGGTGCAGTACCAGGCCGGCAGCCAGTCGCAGACGCTGCGGGTGGTAAAGCAGTAACCGTTTAAACGCAGCGCAAATGCCCCGGCCGTGCCCTTCGTGGGGTGCAGCCGGGGCATTTTATTCAAACCAGTACACGGTAAAGGTGGTACCCTGGTCCACGGTGCTGCCAACTTCCAGGTGCCCGCCCCGGCTGTCAATGATGCGCTGCACGAGGTAGAGGCCCACGCCGGCCCCGGCCACGCCGGGGTGCTGCCGGTCAAAGAGCAGAAAGGAAGGCCCGGCACTCCCCACCAGCGTCATGCCCAGACCGTTGTCCTGCACCGTTAGCCGGGGCTGCCCGCTTTCCGACAAGGAGCTGCTGATGGTGATGTGAGCGGGCCGGTCGGGGTGGGCAAACTTAAGGGCATTGCTGAGCAGGTTGTGCAGCACGCTGCGCAGGTTGGCCCGGCCATACACCAGGGTCGGGGCAGCGGCCACGTCGAGGTCGATGGTGGCCTGCGCTTCTTCTACCTGAGCCCGTAGGCCGAGCAGCACTTCCTGGGCTACGCTTTGCAGGTCCAGCTCTTCGGTGGGGGCGGCCAGCTCCCGCTGGTCCTGTACGGTGGCGGCCAGCTCCTGCAGGGTGCCGTCGAGCTGGAGCAGGGCGTCGTCCACCATTTCCAGCAGGGTGGCCTGCTCGGGGTCGTGGAAGGTAGCGGAGCTACGCAGCTCCTCAAACAGTCCGCGCAGGTTAAACAAGGGCTGCTTGAGGTCGTGGGAGGCCGTGTAGACGAAGGTGTCCAGGTCGCGGTTGGTGCGGGCCAGCTCGTCGTACTGGGTCTGCAGCACTTCGCGCAGGCGGTGCTGGTCGTCCACGTCGGTACAGGCCCCAAACCAGCGCGGGCCCCGGGCATCGGCCAGCTGCCGGGCCCGGATGATGTGCCAGCGGTACTGTCCGTCGTGGCGGCGCATCCGGTACAGGCCTTCATAATCCTCGCCCGACGCTACGCACTGCACCCAGCGCCGGGCGGCCCCGGCCTGCTCGGACGGGTCCAGCAAGTTGACCCAGCCGGTGGGGCCCAGCTCCTGGGTGGAGAGGCCGGTGTACTGAGCGGTGTGCTGGTTGTAGTAGTCGATAAAGCCCTCGGCCGATGCCGTCCAGATCAGCTGGGGAATGCTGTCGGCCAGGAAGCGCAGCTCAGCCTCGCCCTGGCGGAGAGCTTCGGCCAGTTCCCGCTGGTCGTGGACCTCGGTTACGGCCCCGTGCCAGAACACGGGCTTGTCGGGGGCATGGTGCTCGGGCAGGGCCCGGCTCAGCACCCAGCGGTACTGCCCGTCGTGGCGACGCAGGCGGTACTCGAAGTTCCAGCCGATGCCGCTGCTCCGGGCCATATCCGACTGGTACAACACCCGCAGCCGGTCGTCAGGATGAATGAGCAGGGGCCAGATGGCATTTACATCGGCCGTGGGCGGCTGGCCGGTAAAATAGTACCACTGCGGGCTCACGTACTCAAACTGGCCGGCGGCGTCGATGGAAAAGGTAATCTGGGGCGCGGTTTCGGTGAGCACGCGCAGGCGGGCGTCCAGTCGGCGGGTTTCCAGAGCCAGCTCGTGGGCCCGCTGCCGGGCTTCTTCCTGTCCGGTTACGTCCACGGCAAACAGCAGCAGGCCCTGGGGCTGGCCTTCGTCGTCCTGCAGCGGCTCCAGCGCCACGTCGAGGTAGCGTCGGGACGTAGGGTCGCTGCCGGCTACGGGCAGGGCGTAGGCCTTGGCCACGTAGGGCCGGCCCGAGCTATACACCTGCTGCATCACCTCCAGCAGGTCGGCTGCTAATACGCCGAGGTGGTCGGCCAGAGGCTGCCCTTCGGGCGTGTCGCCGCCAAGCAGGCTCTGCATTGCCTCGTTCACGAAGCCAAAGCGCAGCTCGGGGCCCAGCAAGGTGGCGATACCCGCCGGCATGTGCCGCAGAATGGTTTGAAGCTGCTGTTCGCGCATGGAAAGGCAATCAGGCAGTCAGGTTGGCAGCAGCCGGCTCGTCGGCGCCAAACACGGCCTGCCGCACGAGGTCGATCAGCATAGCGTCGGCAATGCTCAGGGTGTCGGGCGTGGGCGGCAGGTGGCTGGGCATGAAAAAGCCTTCGAGCGTGGCAAAGCCCTTGGCTTCGAGCGGATGAAAGGCCATCGACCAGTCGGGGAAGCTGCGGGCGGCAATGGGCTTGTTCACCAGCTGCATCACGTTGGAGTGGCGCCCGTCCCGGGAGATCTTGTCGTACAGGGGCTCGATGACGGCTGGGTCGCCCTCGATCAGCTGGGCGATGCTGCCGTGGCTGTAAAAAAGCACGCCCGTCACTTGGTGCAGGGAATTGTCGCGGCGGCACTGGGCCAGCAGATCCTGCAGGTCGTAGTCGGAAAGCGGCCGCACGGCCCGACTCATATAAACGATGTGATTCATCTGGTAACAAGCGCCCCTGCCCGCGCGCTTTGGGTACATGCATAAAAGATCGGACAGCCTTGCAGGCGCCGTTTGCATGGGCAAGTTACGAACCGACGAGCAGTAAAGCGGTTTTCACGGTTGAGCTTGCGGGCATCAGCCCCAGCTAAAACCGCCACGAAGCTTTGGTGCTACGGGTGCGCGGCTGCGGCCGCCCGGCGCTCTATCTCCTGGACCTCGGCCATCGTGACGGGGCGGTAGGGGATGCGCAGCCGCTCGGCATTGGCTTCCACGGTGGAGTCGAAGCCGGCTTTTTTGCGGCGCTCATTCACGTGGGCGGCATCCTCGATGGGCCAGATCAGGCTAATGGTTTCGGGCTGGCCCTGGGCGTTGCGCACGTGGTAGCTGCGGCCCTGGGTGCCGTAGCGCTGGGGCTTGCCCTGCTGCATCAGGTGGCGGTCCAGCATCCGGGCGTACAGGTAGTACGGCACCTCACCCTTGGCGGCTTCCTGCTCGATCAGGCCCAGGTAGCGCGGAATACGGGTCGAGTGCTGAATTACCAGCAGCGCCACCTCGTTGGTCGGCTCGCCCACCCGGGTTTTGCCGGGGTAGCCGCCCTGGCGGATCATCTCGCCTACCCGCTTGATGTTGGCCGAGTCAATCTTCACCATCTGCTCCGCCAGATAAGGGCCTACCTGGGCGTCGGCAATACCAGCGGCCTTCTTCAGCGAGTCAAGGCCGGGGCTGTCGTCGGAGCCCATGGCCTCCATCAGCAGGATGCGGTACTTCTGGTCCTCCACGTCGATGCTGTCCAGCTCCCGCCGGAGGCGCGGGTCAAACCCGGTTTGCGGGCGGGCCTGGGTGGTGAGTGGAGTAGCCTTGTTGCAGGCCGGCAGCAAAGCGACGTTTAAGAGCAGGAAGGTAAGATAACGAAAGGCGGGCATAAGAGGCTTGAATCGTAAGGCCCAAACCTACGGATTTGCGCCTCACCCCCGCGCTGGAGAGCCGGGCGTCGGCTAAGGCCGAAACCGGAAAAAGCATTCCTGGCGGCAGAAAGAAGAAGCTAAGCCGTTTGAAGCTGTTCATTGGCCTGCCGAAGCAGGTCTGCAAACTCATTAAGTCGCTCCGTCGACAAACTGCGCATGCTGGCCTCCGGCAGCTCATCTACCTGCTTGCGAACGGCTATCAGCCACTTTTCGGCTTCCTGCAGATGGCCTTCGGCGTACGCCACGGCTGCGCGGGCAAATAGGCCTTCCTCCTTGGTAAAAGGTTTTGCCTGCTGGGCTTTGTCGAGCCAGTAGCGGGCCTGCTCGGTGTTGCGCGTGAGCAAGGCTGCCACAGAGGCAGCTTCGCACAGCACGTGCTGCTGCATGGTAACCGGGGTCAGGTGGCGGCGGTCCAGTGCCTCGTTGAGGTGCTCCCGGATAAGCTCAAGCTCATTGCGGTCGTAGTAATAGGCATAGGCGTAGTAGTGACCGTAGCAGTCCAGTTGTCCGCCGCTGGAATTGCTCAGCAAATGCTGCAGCAGGGCCGGGTCCCAGTCGCGCGGGCGGATACCGGCGTAGGAGAGGGTTTGCAGCTGCAGCATGCCAAGCGTTTGGTGCATGGCCGGGCCACCCCGTAGCAGCTCCCAAAGGTGCTTGCCGTCCAGGCTATACCCCGACTTGGATACCATCGGAATCAGGTTCAGCCCGCCCACGATCAGGGAAAGCCAGCCAAACGCGCGCAGGGCATTGACCAGCAGGTAGGCAGATAGCTGAACAGCGTATTCCGGTCCGTAATGCCCGAGCAGCTTCTGACCCAGGCAGAGGGCGGCTGCTCCGGTGAGCAAGGTAGCGGCGGGACCACCGGCAACAAACAGGCTATAGCGGCCACGCAGATTCCGCGCATCCGGCGCAAGCGCCTGCACCATCCCGCCTAATCCTTTTTCGGGCCGCTGGAAGCGGGCTTTCCAGCCACCTGCTTGCCGGGTAAGGCGAAGCCAGCCCGCCGAAAAGGTCAGGATCTGAAAGCGCGCCAGCAAGGCCCCGGCGACGTGCCCGCCTTCGTGTACCGCAACGAGAAGCTGGTAGAGCAACACAATCCCAGTGGCCCAGCCAAACAGCAGCACGATACCGGGCATTTCCAAGGAACTGGCCCGATCTTGTAAAAAGTCAAGCCCGGCTACTCCAATGACGCACAGAATAATCCCCCAGCTTGCCACCAGAACAGCAACGGCGCCGAGCTTTTTCAGCCATGACTCCCTTTGAAGCGGGCGTGGGGCATCGGGCTGGGAGAAGTCGAGCATAAGCAGACCAAGGATAGAGGCGGTAGCAATCGGGGACAATAAAAATAGGCGCTATTTCCGAGGAAACAGCGCCTATTGATTTCAGTCAGGAAGTCAGCCTACGCCCCCACCTTTTCCTCGCTCCCCAGCTCGCTTAGAATCCGCTTGGCGGCCTGTACGCTCTTCACTTCCTCGATGCTGACGATAAGCTGCTCCTTGCGCTCCTTCATGCTCGCGGTGCGGGAGTGGGTCTGCACGTAGTTGAGGATGTTGCCGAACTGCTCGCCCTGGAAGTATGCCTCGTTGTTGAGGGCCGGGATGTAGCCTTTCAGCAGGTTCTTCTTGAGCGTGAGCTTCTCGAAGCCTACCTGGCAGGCCTGCCAGCGCAGCTTCACGATGTCGGCCAGCTGCTCGACCTCGGCGGGCAGGGGGCCGAACCGGTCCACCATGCCGGCTACCAGCTTGCGCAGCTCCTCGGGACTTTTGGCCCGGTCGAGCTTGCTGTACAGCTGCAGGCGCTCCGACACGCTGCTCACGTAGGAGTCGGGAATCAAAATCTGCAGGTCGGTTTCGATGTTGCACTCCTTGGGGCCCTTATTGCCCACGGCTTCCTGCAGGCGCTGGGTGGTGTCGCCGAGGAACAGGTCCCGGAACTCGGTTTCTTTGAGCTCGGTCACGGCCTCGTCCAGGATCTGGTGGTAGGTTTCGTAGCCCAGGTCGTTGATAAAGCCGCTTTGCTCGCCGCCGAGCAGGTTGCCGGCCCCGCGGATGTCGAGGTCGCGCATGGCCACGTTGAAGCCCGCGCCCAGGTCCGAAAACTCTTCGAGCGTGCTCAGGCGCTTGCGGGCGTCGGAGGGCAGGCCGGCCACGGGCGGGGTGAGCAGGTAGCAGTACGCCTTTTTGTTGGAGCGCCCCACCCGGCCCCGCATCTGGTGCAGGTCGGAAAGGCCGTGCAGGTGGGCGCGGTTGATGATGATGGTGTTGGCGTTGGGAATGTCGAGGCCCGACTCAATCAGGTTGGTGCTTACCAGCACATCGTACTCCCCGTCCACGAACTTCATCATCCGCTTTTCAAGCTGGTCGCCCTCCATCTGCCCGTGAATGGTGGTGATGCGGGCGTCGGGTACCATGCGCAGAATCATGGCGGCCTGCTCGTCGAGGTCCTTGACGCGGTTGTGCACGAAAAAGACCTGTCCGCCCCGCTTCAGCTCCCGGGCTACCGCGTCGCGGATCAGGATTTCGTCGAACACGTGCAGCTCGGTCTGCACCGGCTGGCGGTTGGGCGGGGGCGTGGCAATCACGCTCAGGTCGCGGGCGCCCATCAGCGAGAAGTGCAGCGTGCGCGGAATCGGCGTGGCCGACAAGGTCAGCGTGTCCACGTTCACCTTCAGCTCCTTGAGCTTGTCCTTGGTTTTCACCCCGAACTTCTGCTCTTCGTCGATGATGAGCAAGCCCAGGTCCTTGAACTTGATGTCCTTGTTGGTGAGGCGGTGGGTACCGATCAGGATGTCGGTTTTGCCCTCGGCCACCCGGCCCAGGGTTTCCTTGATCTGCTTGGTGGTCTTGAAGCGGTTCACGTACTCCACCGTCACGGGCAGGTTGGCCAGCCGCTCCCGGAAGGTTTTGTAGTGCTGCATGGCCAGGATGGTGGTGGGCACCAGCACGGCGGCCTGCTTGCCGTCGGCCACGGCCTTGAACGCCGCCCGGATGGCCACTTCGGTCTTGCCGAAGCCCACGTCCCCGCACACGAGGCGGTCCATGGGGTGGGGCACCTCCATGTCGCGCTTCACGTCCTCGGTGGCCTTGGCCTGGTCGGGGGTGTCCTCGTAGATGAAGCTCGACTCCAGCTCGGCCTGCATAAACGAGTCGGGCGCGAAGGCGTGGCCGGGCGCGGTCTTGCGCTTGGCGTACAGCCGGATCAGCTCGGCGGCAATGTCCTTGACCTTTTTCTTAACCGACTTCTTCTTGTTTTCCCACTCCGGGGAGCCCAGCTTGCTCATCGTGGGCGGGGTGCCCTCGGCCCCGCTGTACTTGGCAATCTTGTGCAGGGCGTGGATGCTGACGGTCAGCACGTCGTCGTCGCGGTACACGAGGCGGATGGCTTCCTGCAAATGGCCGTTGATTTCCACCTGGGTCAGGCCGGCAAAGCGGGCAATGCCGTAGTCCTGGTGGGTCACGTAGTCGCCGGGCGACAGGGTGCGCAGCTCCTTGAGGGTGAGGGCCTTTTTCTTCGAAAACTTCTTGGTTTCCTGGGCCCGGTAAAACCGCTCGAACAGCTGGTGGTCGGTGTATACCACGAGCTTGAGCGTTTCATCCACGAACCCTTCGCGCAAAGCCAGCAGCATGTGCTGAAACTTGACGTTGTTGTCGAGCTCGTCGAAGATGGTGCGGAGCCGGTCAGCCTGCCGCACCGAGTCGGCGGCAATGATGTTGGTCAGGCCGCTGAGCTGGTTTTCCTTGAGGTTCTTGACCAGGCGGTTGAAGTCCTTGTTGAACGAGGGCTGGGGCTTGGCCGTGAAGAGGAACTCCTCGGACCCGGTCTTGAAGTGAAACCGCTTGCCGAACTCCACCACCGCGAAGTTGTCGAGTAGCTTCTTCAGCGTCTTGGCCGACTCAAACAGGTCCGCCGGCTTGCTCACGATCTGCACCCCGGCCGCCGACTCCAGCATCTCCTTGAAGTTCAGCTCGGCCCGGTCAAACGACTCGTCCACGATGTCGAGCGTCTGGCGCACGTCCTTCATCCAAAGGGCCGTGTGGCGGGGCATGAAGTCCAGGAAGGCTTCCCGGGTTTCCTGCAACAGCTTGGTTTGCACGTTCGGGATAATGCTGACCAGGCTGCGGGCCTCCACCGACAGCTGGGTTTCAGGGTTGAACGTGCGGATGCTTTCCACCTCGTCGCCGAACAATTCGATGCGGTAGGGCAGCTCGTTGGCGTAGGAAAAGATGTCGACGATGCCGCCGCGCACGGCAAACTGCCCGGCCTCGTACACGAAGTCGGTCCGCTCAAAGTCGTACTCAGCCAGCATGTCGCTGATAAAGTTGACGTCGAGCTTCTCGCCCACCTTTACCAGAAAGGTGTTGGCGACGAGGCTTTTGCGGTTGATAACCTTCTCGAACAGCGCCTCGGGGTAGGTCACGATCAGCTCCCCGCGGGTCGTCGGCTTGGTTTCGGCTGCCGTGCGGCTGCTGCTGAGGCGGTTGAGCACCTCGGCCCGCATCAGCACATTGGCGTTTTCGGTTTCGTCGAAGTGGTAGGGGCGCTTGTAAGAGCTCGGGAATACCAGCGGCTCGGTGTCGGGCAACAGGTGCTGCAGGTCGGCCAGGAAGTAGCCCGCCTCGTCGCGGTCGTGCAGCACGAACAGGTGGTGCTGGTCCGGAAACAGGGTGTGCACGGCGGCGGCCAGCACCGCGTCCTGGCTGCCCACGAGGCCGCGCAGGTGCAGGCGGGGCAGGGTCTCGGCCGGGGCCCCCGCGCGCAAGGAGCGGGCCGTGGCCGGGTTCAGCCGGGCACCCACCGTCAGCACGGTGGGGTCGAGGCGGTAGAGCTGGAGAAAATCGGTGACCTTCAACGGGGTTCGGAAAGCTAAAAGAGGAGAGGGGCAAAGGTAGGCGGCGCCGGCGTTGCCCCCGAAAGGAAGAATACAGAGCCCACGGCGGGAAGGTTTCTGGCAACCCGGGCAGGCTCGACTATATCCGGAAGTTTTTTACTTTTGTGTAGTTAAACTGGAAAAACGCTTCCCTATGGATCCGACCCGTAATCCTGCTCTTGACCACGACTTTAACTTTGAAGCCTGGGACAACTGGCAGCGCATGACCATGGCGTATCAGAAAGTCAGCCCGAAGCGCGTAGTACCCGCCTTGGCGCTGCGGGTTGCCGCCAAGCGCCACGACGGGTACCGGCAGCCCAACGGCGAGGAGCTGTGGCTGCAGCTGCCTGAGCCGTCGGGCGAAGCCGGACTGTAGCCGCCCCACGCCCCGCTCGTATCTTCGCGGAGGCCAGCGCGCCGGTTTCCTGCGGAAGCCGGGTGTTCGTCCCGGCCTTTCTGCTCAACTTTTCGTTTTCGTGCGCGGCTCTTCTCACCTGGCCATCGGCCTTATTACCGGCGTGGCCATTGGCGGGCTCGTGCCCGGCGTGCCCTTCTCTGCCCCCGGCATTGCCCTGGCCGGCTTCTCGGCCCTGGCTGCCGACCTCGACCATCCCGAGTCGCGCCTCAGCAAGCGCCTGGGCTTCTCCCAGGGCTACGTCCGCTGGGCCTTTGCCGCGGCCGGGGCGGGCGTGGCGGCGTACACCCACTTCCTGCTGCCCCCCGGCCCCGACCGGAACATGGGCTTCACGGCGGCGCTGGCCTTCGGGCTGCTGGGCGTGGCATTGCAGGGCGGCTCGGCCCGCAAGCTGGCACTGCTGTTCACCGGCGGCTGCACGGTGGTAGCGGGCCTGTACTTCGGATTTCTGTGGGTAAGCTTGCTGGGTACCTTCGTGGCGCTGGCTCCCTTCACCACCCACCGGTCCTGGACCCACACCATCTGGGCTACGGCCCTGTGGACCTACATCGGGTTTCTGGCCAATAAGTCGCTGGGCTGGCATGGGGTGGCCCACTACGCCGGGGCCGGCTACGTCTCCCACCTACTGGCCGATACGCTCACCAAATCGGGAGTGCGCTGGTTTCTGCCATTGTCGGACTATGCCTTTAAGGTGCCTCTGATTTCGACCGGCTCCAGGATGGGCAACCTGCTGGAAGTAGTCGTCTGCATTGGCTACGGACTGCTGGTGCTGGGGCTGGTGGTGGGGCGCATGCAGTTCTGACCTGCTGGCCGCACCGGAATGGAGGCTGCCTGCTAACAGGTTGCAAAGATCAGGTCAGCGCTGGGGTGAAGCCTCGCCGGAGAGGGTCGAGTGCATAGGGGGCGGTTGTTCAGTTAGCGGCAGTCTCCCTGCCAATTAGTGCTACTTTAATCTTTCAGAAATATAATTATACTGGATTATGGCACTACGCCCGTGGATTAACGGGAGGATCACCGTAGTTGGATAAAAAGATGAAGCCCTAAAATTTGCTTGGGCCGCGCCCAGGGTTTAGCTTCGCAGCCCAGCCGGGTAAAATGAAGTTGGTTAGCCTGCTACCACGCTTTATTGATAATATATTTTATGATATATTATTTTTGTATATTGTATCATTAAACGGAAGTTGGTAGTCTTGCCCGGTGAAGCACAATACCGGGACAGCAGGCGGCTGCTGGGTTAGGTGGCTATGGTTAATCACATATTAATGCAACTGGATAGAATGGAAACTTGCTTTATTTTATTAGGTTTCGGCTAGCCTTTACCGTCGAGTTTCAGCTACGACCGCTGCCACTATCACCGGAGTTTGCTTGCTCCCTCCTCGTCCTGCGGCCTCGCCCGGACAGGCAAAATCGTTTTCTCAACCCGCTCTTCCCATCCTCACCTCACCTTTTGCGCACAAACGCCCTTTTTGTATGAACCAGATGAATAGCCCTCTGATAAGGATAGGCGTCTTTTACGACGGCAATTATTTCCTTAAGATCAGTGATTACTACTACTTCCAGCACGAACGCAAAGCCCGGATCAGCCTCGAAGGTCTCCACGAGTTTATCCGCCACCAGGTAGCCGAAGAGGAGGATGTAGACGTTCGTCTGAGCCAGGTTACCGACGCGCACTTTTTCCGGGGCCGCCTCAGCGCCACCGAAGCCCGCGACAAAGACCGCCTGTTCCACGACCGTCTGCTCGACGACGTGCTCATGAACATGGGTATCAGCACCCACTACATGCCCCTGAAAACCCGCGACGGCCGCCTGCAGGAAAAGGGCATCGACGTGTGGCTCGCTCTGGAAGCGTTGGAGCTGGCTTTGCACAAGAGCTTCGACGTGATTGTGCTGATTGCCGGCGACTCCGACTTTGTGCCCCTGATCAAAAAGCTCAACACCATCGGTACCCGGGTGATGCTGCTGAACTGGGACTTCAAGTACGTCGACTTTAAAGGCGAGAACCGCGTGACCCGCGCCTCCCAGCTGCTGCTCGACCACGCTACCTACCCGGTAGCCATGCACGACGTAATTGACCGCGGCCTGGCCGATGCCGATGAAGTGGTGGAAAACCTGTTCGTCAACCAGCCGGAGCCCGCCGCTTTCCCCAGCGTGAAGCCCGTGCGCCCCACCGGCCCCACGGCCGCCGGCCCGGTCGGCACCATCGGCATGAGCACCATCAAGAACCTGAAGAACGGCTTCGGCTTCGTGGTAATGCCGCCCAACAACCTGTTTTTCAGCTACGCCGACATGGCCGAGGGCGACTTCAACGACCTGCGCGAGGGCGACTGGGTGGAGTTTACTGTAGGCCGCAACCACCGCGACGAGGACTGTGCCCGTCAGGTGCGCAAGGTGCAGCCGCCCCAGATCGACAACGAGGGCGACGACTACGAAGACGAAACCCACGAGCACGCCTCGGCCAGCTCCTCGGACGTACTTTAATTCGCCGCCGGGCCGCGGGCCTGGGCTTCGTTATTAACGCCGGATGATTCTGCCCCCAGGCAGAGCATCCGGCGTTGGTGTTTTTATCGGGTTCCAGCGCCACGAAGCGCTTAGCCTTCCGTCGGGGCTTCGGAGTCGGGGAAGAGCAGGCGGTGGAAGTCGCGCTTGTCGGCCGGGTAGCGGTTGAAGGTGCCCATGCCCCGGGCCACGACCAGCTCCCGCTCCGGGCAGCGAACCTCGGCACTGGCTACAATCAGCGTTTTACCGGAATGCTCCACTTTGCCATACGCCACGAGGCGGTCGTGCAGGCGAACCGGGTGCAGGTAGTTGATTTTAAACTCGACGGTGGAAACCAGCTCCCCGGCTTTAAACGCCAGGGACAGGGCCGCCGCGCCGAGGGCCGAGTCCATCAGGCCGGCTAGCACGCCTCCGTGGCAGGTGCCGGGCGAGGAAAGGTGGTCTTCGCGCACCGTCATGGTGTAGGTGACTTCACCGGGCGTCGTCAGCGTGAGCTGCATGCCGTTGGTGCGGCCGTAGTGGTTGATCTGGTTGTAAATGGCCACGAGGGTAGCCACGTCGGGAAACTGCTCCATACGGTGCAAGCTGGGAAGGTGAGGGCGAAGGTGCGCAGCGCAAACCTACCACTTGCCCGGGAAACTGCTATTTTACGGGAATCTGCCACCTTCCTCTGTCTCTACGCCATGGCTTCTTCCGAATCACTCAGCTTTCAGGAATTCTACCCGCGCTACCTGCACGACCACCGGCAGCGCGGCACCCGCATCCTGCACTTCATCGGCACCTCCCTGTTTTTGCTGGCTTTGGTGCTGACGCTGGTGCTGCGGCAGCCCTGGCTGATCCTGGCCGGGGTCATGGCCGCGTACGGGTTTGCCTGGGTCGGGCATTTTTTCGTTGAGCACAACCGCCCGGCCACCTTTCAGCACCCCTGGCTGTCGTTGCGCGGCGACTTTAAGCTGTACTTCGACCTGTGGCGCGGACGGGAGCGGTTCGGGCCGGTCAACTCATAAGGCTTTGCGCATCAGAAAGTGCGGAATGGTGCCGAACAGGGTGTGCGACGGCTCTACCACGGAGTAGCCCAGGCGTTCGTAAAAGCCCACCGCCGACTCGCGGGAGTGCAGCACGCACGTATGCAGCCCCTGCTGCCGGGCCTGGTTTTCGAGGTAGTGCAGCAGCTGCTGGCCCACGCCCCGGCCCTGCCAGTCAGGGTGAACGGCCATGTAGCGTACCTGGGCCTCGCCCGGGCCGGAGGCGTGCAGGCGGGCCACGCCCACCACGGCGCCGTCGTCGGCTGTGTACATGGCCTGCACCGTTTCGGGCAGCTCATCGTCGGGGGCGCGCTCCGAGCCGGGGGGCTGGCCCCAGGGCTGGCGCAGCACGGCGTAGCGCAGCTGATAGCAGGCGTCAAGCTCGGCAGCGGAGCGGGGAGAGGTAACGGGCATCGGCGTGAAACGTCTGGTGGTGCAAGGTAAGGGAACGGTGAATTCGGACAACCCTGGCCGGGCGGACTGCCGTAGCAGGGAGGCGTAGCTTCAAACCAGGGTGTTTACCGGTACGGGCAAACGGCTACCTTTGGCCCCGCCCGGCGCCGGGCTGCCCTTACGCCTCCACTTTCCCACTTTCTCTCCCATGGCATCCTTCGACATCGTAAGCAAAGTAGATCCGCAGACGCTGGAAAACGCGGTGAATACGGCCAAAAAAGAGCTGCAGACCCGGTACGACCTGCGCGACACCAAAGGTGGTATCGAGCTCGACAAAAAGGCCAACACCATTCAGCTCAGCTCGGAAAACTCCATGCGCCTCACTGCCCTGGAAGACATTCTGCTGGGCCGCGTCGTAAAGCAGGGCCTCGACGGCACCTGCCTCGACTTCTCGGCCGACGAGCAGGCGGCCGGGGCCCTGGTGAAAAAGACAGTGAAGGTGCGGGCCGGCATCGACAAGGATACCAGCCGCAAGATTCAGAAGCTCATCAAGGACAGCAAGGTGAAGGTGGAAGCCCAGATTCAGGACGAGCAGGTGCGGGTCACGGCCAAGAAGATTGACGACCTGCAGCAGGTTATTGCCCTGCTGCGCAAAGCGGATATCGGCCAGCCCCTGCAGTTCGTGAACATGAAGTCCTGATAAACCACCGGGCCAGCGCCGGGGCAGCCAGCTTGGTTGGCTGCCGGCTCCGGTTCACGTTCAGCGCCCCGCAGGTCGCCCGGCAATCGATTTAAAACGCATTAGCTTACAAAAGAAAGAATGTTCGACTTCTCGGTTTTCTCCGACCCCAATACCTGGGTAAGCCTCCTGACCCTCACGTTCATGGAAATCGTGCTGGGTATCGATAATATCATCTTCATTTCGATTGTGGTAAACCGCCTGCCGCCCGAGCAGCAGGCCCGGGGCCGCACCATCGGCCTGATCCTGGCCCTGCTGTTCCGCGTGGCGCTGCTGCTGAGTATTTCCTGGCTGGTGGGCCTCAAGGCCCCGCTGTTCCACCTCGACGTGCCGTGGGCCGACCACGACTTCGGGGTGACCGGGCGCGACATTATCCTGTTGTTCGGTGGCCTGTTCCTGATCGGTAAAAGCACCACCGAGATTCACACCAAGCTCCAGGGCGAAGGCGAAGAAGAGGGTGGTGCACCCGTGTATGGTACTATGTCGCGCATTATCCTGCAGATTATCATCATCGACATTGTCTTCAGCTTCGACTCTATCCTGACGGCCGTGGGACTGGTTGACAATGTGCTTATCATGATTCTGGCCGTGGTACTGGCCATGGCCGTGATGCTGGCTTTCTCGGGCCTGGTCAGCACGTTTGTAAACCGCAACCCCACTATCAAGATGCTGGCGCTGTCGTTTCTGATTATGATCGGGGTCATGCTGGTGATGGAGGCCTTCCACAAGGAAATCGAGAAGGGCTACATCTATTTCGCCATGTTCTTTTCCCTGCTGGTGGAGCTGCTCAATATGCGCCTGCGCAAGAAGGCCGAGCCCGTTCAGCTCCGCGACTCCCGCTTCGACTAAGCAGGGCCGTCGTGCAGAAAGCCCCTGCCTTTCCGCTCAGCGGGAAAGCAGGGGCTTTCTTTTAAGCTTTTCCGCAATCAGCCGGTCAGCGAAAATGCTACAATTACAAGCAGAATGATGGTAACGAAAGCCAGGTTGAAGACGTGCTCCTTGGGCAGGGTAGGCCGGATAGTGACGAGCGAGCTGGCACCCAGCAGCAGGGGCAGCAGCCAGAGCGAGTCGTAGATGTTTGGATACGCAACCCTCTGCCCGGCCCCCCGCCCCGACAAAACCACAATCTGCCGGACCTGCCGCAACAGGGCGCTCCGCCGGATGCGCAGCCGGTCATACTGCTCCAGCACGGTTATATTGGATACCCTGAACTTCGCGTTAGGCGTGTGAACGGTGAAATAACGCTCCGACCGTCGGCCGTGGGGCCGGGAGTATTCCAGCGCTAAGATGGGCTCATCCGGAAAGGTCCGGGTCCAGAACCCGTCGATGGTGAGTAGCAGAACCACTGCAAGTCCCAGCCAGCCTACAGCGCGGCCGTAGGGCCGCAGACGGCGGTAGTGCTCGGCATACGGCTCGGGCTTCGGTCCTGCCCGGCGGGGCGGGGGCGGGTAAGCTGCCGGCGGAGGAACATCGGGTGGGGGAGGAGCAGCTACGGGCCGGGGCCGCCGGCTGGCCGCCAGGCGGGCGTCGTAGTGAAACCGGCGGCTGCTGTTGCTGAGCGTGTCGTAGGCCTCGTTCACCTCCAGGTAGCGGGCGTGCGCGGCCGGATCGGGGGTGCGGTCGGGGTGGGTAAGCAAAACCAGGCGCCGGTACGCCTGGCGAATAACGGCGGCGTTGGCTTGCTCCGGTATGCCCAGAATCTGGTAATAGTTTTTCATGCAGCAGGCGGCGGGCAGGGGCAGAGCAGGCAATTGCGCCCCTCAGAATAGCAGGGCATCAGGAGAATAGCAAGCGGAAAGAATAAACGGAAGTTTCGACCGGTCAGCCATATCGGGTATCAGCAGTCGGCTCCGGCGCAAAACGACCGGCCGCCGATGGGTAGTTCCGGCCCCGGCTGCGCCCGGCGGCAGCTTCCTGGGCGGGCTGGAGTAGTAAACCAAGGACAAGAAAAAACCCGCCCGGCGCAGGGCCGGACGGGTTTTTAACGGGAAGCGGCGCAGCTTAATGCTGAACTACCACTTTCTTGGTGACGGTACCTTCCGAAGTGCTTACGCGCACCAGGTAGATACCAGCCGACAGCTCAGCCGTGTTCAGGCTCACACCATCCTGCTGCATGCGGGCAACCGGGATAGAGGTGGTCATCATGGTCTTGCCGAGTACATTCAGAACCGTAACCTGCACCGGGGTGCTGCTGTTCAGCTGGGTACGAACCGTCAGCTGGCTGTTAGCCGGGTTGGGATATACCTCCAGCGCAGTTTCGGGCAGAGCGTTCTTGGTGCTCAGGGTCGGCATGGAGAAGCCGACGGTGTTATCGGTTACGCTGGTCGACGAACCCTGTACGGCGTTGGAACCCATGCCCCGGCGGGCGAATACCTGCCAGATCAGGGCCTGGTTGGCGCCGCCGTTTGCCTGGCGGTCAGCCAGCAGGATAGCGTCGCGACCATCGAGGAAGCCCGGGGTGCAGGGCTGCAGCTTGCAGCCGTCGAGTACCAGGCGCAGAGCAATGTTGTTGCCACCCGTGGTGCCGCTCAGGTCCGGGTTGTAGCCGTACTGCTGAATCAGGGCCCAGTTCAGGTCCCACAGCACTGCGGCCCATACTTCCCCAACGTCGTGGGTCTGCGTGTAGGGAGCACCGATCAGGGCGTAGGTCGAGGGGTTAATCGTCATGTCCGTGCTGTAAGGATAGCGACGGATGCCAAGGCCGGTGATCGGCTCGCCCGTGGCGTAGGTTCCGATACCGCGGGGCGTAGTTCCAACGTCACCAGGCTTGGTCGTCATCCACAGACCGAAGAAGTCGCTCCAGCCCTCGCCCATCGTTTCGTAGCCCGTGTTGTTGGGCAGGCAGCTTGAGTTGCCAGGGCCACCGGTCAGGCGGTTCGAGATGCCGTGGCCGTACTCGTGAGCAATAATGCCGTTGTCGAAGTCACCATCGCGGCCGGGAGCACCATCGGCGCTAGCCGTTACCGTACCGCCAGCGGTCAGAATAGCTTTCAACTGGTCGCCGAGGGCTTTCGTGATGAACAGGGAGGGAATCCGGATTCCGATGGAATCAGGAGCCGAGCCCGTCATGCCGTTCGGCGTCGCCGTTACCAGGCTGTCCATGATGATAGCCATCGTGGCGCCGGCATCCTGAGCCAATTTAACCTTAAGAGCGAACGTGCACTTGCCGCGCTCAATCAGCGCGATTTTGCCGTTCAGGGCAGCAGCGTTGAGCAGGGGACCGTCGCAGCCGCGGGTGGGCTTGGTCGAGCGGTCGGCAACCAGTACAAGGTTATTCAGCTGACCGGCAAGTACCGACAGCGGGTTGCCAAAGTCAGCCTGACCAACGGGGTAGGTGCCGGCTACGGAAGCCGGAGCCGTGATGGTGAGGCTACCGCTGCCGGCCGGAGCCGACCACAGGTACATCTGCATGCGGGGGCGGCTGCCGTCAACGGGAGTTGAGAAGTTGGCGTTGTTGGTACCGCCACCATCCTGGGCTTCTGCGTTCACGGCATCGTTGCCGAGGCCGCGGCCCGAGTAGTTCGTGATCTGGAAGCTACCAGCCGACTCCGTGAAGCCGTGGCGGGCCATCACGTCGTGCATCTGGTTGTTCCAGTAGAACAGGTTGGTAACGGCTGAAGAGAGGTTGTTGGCAGGCCGAACCGCGGGGTTGAAGTTGAAGTCGAACTCCAGGTTAGCGCCGCCGTCGGGGCTTTGACCGCGGTTGGCCAGGAACAGGTTACGTCCCAGACGGTCGTCGTAGGCGTTTACGTTGTTACCGCGGGTGTAAGTAAACTCCGGACCGGCTACACCGTTGTCGTCGTGCCAGCCGAAGGGCGAGGCAACTACGTCGGCGGGGTTGGCCACTACCCGGCGTACGCCGTGGCTGGGGCTTTCAATGGTGAGGGGAACTACATTGTAGCTGTTGGGCACTGATACGCCGCTGCCGCGGGATGCCGTAGTGGTAACGGGCTCCGGCCACGAAGGCGTAGCGAGGGCACGCCGGGTCAGTGCCGAAAACGACAGGGCATCGTTTACGGTGTAATCATACTTGTCGAGCAGCTTGCCGGACTGCGCGTCAACGCGGGCATTCCAGTAGTTTTTGGCGTCCTGGGGATAGAGCGTTACGTCCCAGGCCAGCACGAGCGAACCGTCGGCGGTGCGCTGGTACATCAGCTTTACCGGAATTTTCTCCAGCGAGATGCCACCATCGTTGTAAACCAGACCCTCGGCCGGGGTGCCTTCCTTTTCCACGCGCAGTCCCTGGGGAGCGGGCATGTTCAGGCTGCGGGCGGCGGCGGCAATGCCCTGCTCGGGCGAGAGGCTCGGGGAAGTGCCCCGAACGGCAGCAGCCAGGTTGGGCAGGAAGCTGCTGTGCATCGAAATCACCTGGCCGGCCCGGTTCACGTGCAGATCGGCTACGGCGCCGTACACTTCAATACCCTGGTAGCGCTGACGCAGGTAAATGTGTGTCAGGCCGTTGTGGTCATCGGTGTACTGGCTGGTAACGGCGGGGCTGGCTACATCGTTGGCGCTCAGACCCAGACGGGTCCGCTGTTCGCCAAGGTAGCTCAACGCGCTGCTCAGGGGAGCAGTTTGGGCAGAGGCCAGACCCGGAATAGCTAGCATAGCAGCTACGGCCAGAGCACGGCACCCTGATGCGGTAAAGGGTGATTTCATAGAATAAAATTGGAAGTGGAAAAAAGAAGAATCAGGGGAAGGTCAGAAGGGGTTAAGCGTCTGGCCGTTCCAAATTTACACAGGTTTCGGGGATATTGCAATGACCCGGGCCGGGGAAGAAGAGTTGCGTCGGGGTACCGTAAAAATAGTGATTATCCGATGTTATTTCACCGGGTTAACCGGTTGACGCATATTTATTTTGGTGAGGAAGTCCCACAGGACTACTCCTGCGGCCACCGACACGTTCAGGGAATGTTTGGTTCCAAACTGCGGAATTTCAACGGCCGCATCGCACAAGGCCAGCACCTCGTCGTCCACGCCGAATACCTCGTTGCCCAGCACCAGCGCATAGCCCCGGCCGGCCTCGGGCCGGAAGCTTGGCAGGGGTTGGCTGCCGGTGGTTTGCTCCACGGCAATGATGGCGTAGCCGGCGGCCCTAAGCTGCCCGATGGCTTCTACGGTGGAGGCCGCGTACTCCCAGGCTACCGACTCGGTGCTGCCCAGGGCCGTTTTGGTGATTTCGCGCTGGGGAGGGCGGCCGGTAATGCCGCACAGCCAGATTTTCTCGATGGCAAAGGCATCGGCCGTACGAAACGCCGACCCTACATTATGCAGGCTGCGGACGTTGTCGAGCACAAGGGTAAGGGGGAATTTTTGCGTATTTTTGAAGTCTGGCACCGAGAGCCGGTTCAGCTCTTCCATCGAGAGTTTGCGCATTCCCAAAGGTAGGAACTGGCGGCCGCGCAACCCGTGTCTTGCAGGTCGCCAGCTTCTCTGATTTCGACCCGGCGCCTACCGGCGCGCTATTTCCTCTGTTTTGTCTACTGCTGCTCCCAAGTCCAAGTTTGCCATTAAATCGGTCGGTCCGGACCATACTACGCCCGTAGCGGTGGGCGACACGCCCCTGATGAAGCAGTACTACGCCCTCAAGCAGCAGCACCCCGGGGCGCTATTGCTGTTCCGGGTGGGCGACTTCTACGAAACCTTTGCCGAGGATGCCGTCACGACGAGCCGCATCCTCGACATCGTGCTGACCAAGCGCGGGGCCGGCACGCCCTCGGAGGTAGCCCTGGCCGGCTTTCCGCACCACTCCCTCGACACCTACCTGCCCAAACTGGTGCGGGCCGGACAGCGCGTCGCCATCTGCGACCAGCTTGAGGACCCCAAGCTGGCCAAGGGCCTAGTCAAGCGCGGAATTACGGAGCTGGTAACGCCCGGCGTGTCGTACCACGACAATGTGCTGGAGCGCAAAAGCAACAACTACCTGGCCGCCATTCACTTCGGCAAGCACGAAGCCGGTATTTCGTTTCTGGACATCTCCACCGGCGAGTTTCTGGTGGCTCAGGGCGACCTGAACTACCTGGGCAAGCTGCTGCAGAACTTTGCCCCGGCCGAGGTGCTGTTCTGCAAGCGCAGCCGGGCCGAGTTCGAGCAGCACTTTGGTCCCGACTTCTGCCACTACGCGCTGGATGAGTGGGTTTTCGGCTTCGACTACTGCCACGACACGCTCACCCGTCACTTCAAAACCACGTCGCTCAAGGGCTATGGCATCGACAGCCTGCGGGAGGGCATCGTGGCGGCGGGCTGCATCCTACACTACCTCGACGAAACCAAGCACAGCGAGGTCGGGCACATTGCCAACATCGGGCGGCTGGAAGAAGACAAGTACGTATGGCTCGACCGGTTTACGGTGCGCAACCTGGAGCTGGTGCAGCCCCAGCACGCGGGCGGCGTGCCACTCATTGACATCCTCGACCAGACCATTACGCCCATGGGTGCCCGCCTGCTGCGTAAGTGGGTGGTTTTGCCCCTCAAGGAGCCGGTGCAGATTCAGCGCCGCCTCGACACGGTAGAAGGACTGCTGGCCAACCCCGACCTGCTCGGGGAGCTCACCCAGCAGCTGCGGCAGATCAACGACCTGGAGCGGCTGATTTCCAAGGTGGCCGTTCGCCGTATCAACCCCCGGGAGCTGCTGCAGCTAAGCCGCGCCCTGGAGGCCATCAGCCCGATCCGCGACCTGCTGGCCGGCTCGGAGCTGCGGGCCCTGCAAAAGCTGGCCGAGCAGCTCAACCCCTGCGCCACCCTGCGCGACGAAATCAAGGCCAAGATCCGGCCCGATGCGGGCGTGCTCACCAACCAGGGCCACGTGCTCAACGACGGGGTGGATGCCGAGCTGGACGAGCTGCGCGGCATTGCCTTTTCGGGCAAGGACTTCCTGCTCCAGCTTCAGCAGCGCGAGCAGCAGAACACCGGCATCAGCTCCCTGAAGGTGGCCTATAACAAGGTATTCGGCTACTACCTCGAAGTCACCAACGCCCACAAGGACAAAGTACCCCAATCCTGGATCCGGAAGCAGACCCTGGTAAACGCCGAGCGGTACGTGACTGAGGAGCTGAAAACCTACGAGGAGAAGATTCTGACGGCCGAGGAGCGTTTGTTCGGCATCGAGCAGAGCCTTTATAATGAGCTGGTGCTGGCAGCCATGGACTTCGTACCGCAGATTCAGCAGAATGCCCGTGCCGTGGCCGTGCTCGACTGCCTGGCGTCGTTTGCCACCACCGCCCGGCAGCACCGGTACGTGAAGCCGGTCGTGGATGACTCCACCGTGCTGGACATCCGCCAGGGCCGCCACCCGGTGATTGAGCGGCAGCTGCCGCCCGGTGAGGCCTACATCCCGAACGACATCCGCCTGGACCAGGACGAGCAGCAGATCGTCATCATCACGGGCCCGAACATGGCGGGTAAGTCGGCCCTGCTGCGGCAGACGGCTTTGATTGTGCTGCTGGCCCAGATCGGCTCGTTCGTACCGGCCGAAGCAGCCACCATCGGGGTTATTGACAAGATCTTTACCAGAGTGGGTGCTTCGGACAACCTGAGCAAGGGCGAAAGCACCTTTATGGTGGAGATGACCGAAACGGCCTCCATTCTCAACAACCTTTCGGACCGCAGCCTGGTGCTGATGGATGAAATCGGGCGGGGCACCAGCACCTACGACGGCATCAGCATTGCCTGGGCTATTGTGGAGCACCTGCACAACGCTCCCAAGGCCCGGGCCAAAACCCTGTTTGCTACCCACTACCACGAGCTCAACCAGCTGGCCGACGAGTGTCCCCGGGTGCGCAACTACAACGTGGCCGTAAAGGAAGCCGACGGGCGCATCCTGTTTATGCGCAAGCTCACGCCGGGCGGATCGGAGCACAGCTTCGGCATCCACGTGGCGCGCATGGCCGGCATGCCCACCGCCGTCGTGCTGCGGGCCAACGAAATCATGCACCATCTCGAGCAGGAGCGCACCAGCACCAGCGAAGGCAGCACCCTGCTCGACGAAGTGCTGGCTGGATTGGAAGCGGCGCCACTGGAGGCTGATTCTGCCCCGGCGGGAGGGCGTAAGCCGGCAGCCCGCCCCGCTGCGGCCGTAGCCACCGCCCCGCGCCCGACCCTGCAGCTCAGTATGTTCGAGCCCGCCGATCCCACCCTGGAACGCATCCGGGAGCAGCTAACTCAGCTCGATGTGAACACGCTGACACCCATCGAAGCCCTGCTCAAGCTCAACGAGCTGAAGCTGGCCGCCGCGGGCAAGGCGTAAAAAAAGGCCCTGAAAATGAGGTAGAAATGCTTTCAGCAGGCTGTAAAAGCAAATTTTTTTCAGGCAGGGTCTTGACACGAGAAAAAACGTGCTTACCTTTGTCGCACCATTAGCCACTACGGTGGCTTACCTCAAGCGAGAGTAGCTCAGTTGGTAGAGCGCGACCTTGCCAAGGTCGAGGTCGCGAGTTCGAACCTCGTCTCCCGCTCAGTTAAGTAAAAAAGTAAAAAGACGTTGCCCGCCCGCAACGTCTTTTTACTTTTGTGGCATCCCCGTTTTTGCCGGAGTGGTGGAATTGGTAGACACGAGGGACTTAAAATCCCTTGCCGAATAGGCGTACGGGTTCGATTCCCGTCTCTGGTACGATAAAGCCCCTTTACCGTGTGTAAAGGGGCTTTTTTGTGCGCTGGCAAGCCTAAAAGGCAAGGAACGGGCAAAGCAGCTGCTTACGGGTAAGCCACGGGGCGCCGCGCAACAGGCAGCAAACGTCCCCGGAACTGCCCGCTCTGATAACGAGGACCTACCCCAACCAGATTGCGGGCAGGACAAACCATAAAGGTTCAGGCTCAGGCCGCGGTACGAACTCCCTGCGGGTTCTTCCTGTCAAGCGGAAGCAAAATGGACGGGCAGCCTGATGAAAGAACGCAGCAGGTCTTATTTAGACCAGCTATAAATAAATTCTTTCCGCTTATCTGTAATCTTTCCAAATAAGCTATACCTTTGTCGCATCAATCACCTTAATCAACAGGCTTCATGTCCCTTAAATTCGCATCGCTCGCACTGATCACCCTCGCTTTCGGCTTCACTTCCTGTGATGATGACAACGAAGCAGTACCGGCCCTGCGCACC
The DNA here is from genome assembly GCF_020685205.1 of Hymenobacter translucens. Taxonomy (GTDB): domain Bacteria; phylum Bacteroidota; class Bacteroidia; order Cytophagales; family Hymenobacteraceae; genus Hymenobacter; species Hymenobacter translucens. The sequence goes on along the minus strand of NZ_JAJERB010000005.1, from coordinate 69,853 downwards.
AAGATGGATGCCAGCTCCCTGACGGCCACGTCGCGCTACACGGAGTCGTTTAAAGATGCCAGCGGAGCTTCTACGGTGGACCTGAGCACGTCGACGACGCGGCTCGACATGTTCACGGAATTCAACAACTACATGGCGCAGGTGGCAGTGGCCCCCCCGGCTACGCCTTCCACGCTCGACGTGAACCGGCTCAACAGCCTCTATACCGGCTCTACCTTCACGGCCCCGGCTTTGAACGCGTCGGGGCTGCAGCTGCGGAATACCACGGCGGCTTCTTTCAGCAGCGCCAACGCGGATGTGGTGCGGCGCTATATCGACCAGAACATCACCAAGCTGGCCGTAGCCAGCCAGTCGGTGAACAGCGTCGCTACGCCCGGCTCGGCCGGTCGCCTGGGCCGCTACCTGGTGGATGGCAACGGCATCGAAGTAAACCAGGTCATTCAGAAGGCGCTGATCGGAGCCCTGCTGCTGGACCAGATCGACAACGTGCTGCTCACGGACCAGGCTCTGAAAGCGGACAACAGCAAAGTAGTTAGCGGCAAAACCTACTCGGAGCTGGAGCACAACTGGGATCTGGCCTACGGCTACATGACCAGCAACGCCATCATGACTACGGACATTGCCCTGACCCCCCGGGAGCGGTTTCTGGCCGGCTACCTGAACGAGAAAAACGGTCCGGCCTCGCCGGGCGTGTACATGGCTTTCCTGAAAGGGCGTGCCGCCATTGTAAACAACGACCTGTCCGGCGTACAGGCCCAGGCTGCTATCATCCGGACCGAGCTGGAAAAGACCATTGCCCTATCGGCCGTGTCGTACCTGACGAACTGGAAAGCTGCTCCGGCCCTCGACGTGAAGGCCCATGCGCTGGCTGAAGGGCTGGGCTTTATCTACTCGCTGCGCTTCTGCACCAAGTATGGTGCTGACGCCGCTTTCTCCGACAACCTGCTTAATGGCCTGACCTCGGGTACCAACGGCGCCTGGAGCCTGACCAACGCCCAGGCCGATGTAGCCATCAACGCCATCAAAGCCAAGTTCAACATTCAGTAGTCGCCTCACCGGCGGGCTCAGGGCCAACAAATCGGGTAGCGGTGCTGCGTGGTTTGTTGGCCTTCGCCGCGAAATCAGCTCTTCATGAAAAAGTCACTCCTGTCTGTCCTGACGCTGCTGCTCCTGACGCTGGGCATCTTCAGCTGCGAGAAAAACCCCGGCGGCGAAACCGTAGAGCCCACCACCGGTCCCGACCGCAAAGCCTTGCTCACGCAGTGGGCCGACAGCCTCATCAAGCCAGGCTACCAGCGCTTTAATGGCAAGCTGACGACGCTGAAAAGCAAAACGGCCGCCTTTACGACAACGCCCACGACGGCTACGCTGGCCGAGGTGCGGCAGGCCTGGCAGGCCGCGTACGTGGAGTGGCAGAAGGTGGAGCTGTACGAGTTCGGCCCGGCCGAAGCGGTAAGCCTGCGCAACCACTTCAACATCTACCCGGCCGATGCCGCCGGCATTAACCGCAACATCAGCTCAGGTTCCTATAACTTCGAGCTGTCGACGGCCATTCCGCAGCAGGGCTTCCCGGCCCTGGACTACCTGCTCAACGGCATTGCCACCGGCGACGACGCCATCGTGCAGCAGTATGCTTCCTCGGCCGCCCACCGGCGCTACCTGACCGACGTGATGGCCAAGATGGACCAGACCTTTGGCACGGTGTACACGCAGTGGAACGGCTCGTACCGCGACACCTTTATCAACAATTCCGGCACCGACGCCAGCTCCTCGCTTTCGCGGGTTATCAACGCGTACTCCCTGTACTACGAGCGGTATCTGCGGGCCGGTAAAATCGGTATTCCGGCCGGCGTTATGACCGGGACGCCCCTGCCGACCCGGATTGAAGCCTACTACCACCGGGGCAGCCTGCCGCTGCTGCTGGCTACCACGGCCCACGCCACGGTGCAGGGCTTCTTCAATGGCCGGCCCGGCCAGCCTTCCCTGAAAAGCTACCTCGACGCCGTGGGAGCCAAGGACAGCCGCTCGGGAGAAAGCCTGACCAGCCTTATCAACACCCAGTTCGGCGTGTCGGCCCAGCAGCTCAGCTCCCTCGGCCCCGACCTGTTCGCCACCATCACCAGCCGTAACGCGGACGCCGTGGCCTCCTACAACGAGATGCAGAAGGCCGTGCGCCTGATCAAGGTGGACATGACCTCGGCCCTAAGCGTGACGGTGACCTACGTGGACAACGACGGCGACTAATGGGCGAAGGGCTCCGGCGCTATTTCCATTCCTACCTTCCAGCTGCCCCGCTGGCTACGTTCCGGTTGGCCTTTGGCCTGCTGGTACTGGCCAGCGTGGTGCGTTTTTGGGCCAAGGGCTGGATTGAGGAGCTCTACCTGAAGCCGAAGTTCTTCTTTCCCTACTACGGCTTTGAGTGGGTCCGGCCGCTGGGGCCCTACACCTACGGGCTGTTCGCGCTTTGCGGGCTGTGCGCCGTACTGGTAGCCGTGGGCTACTGGTACCGCACCGCGGCAGCCGGGCTGTTCCTGAGCTTCACCTACATCGAGCTCATGGACAAAAGCACCTACCTGAACCACTACTATTTTGTAAGCCTGGTGGCGCTGCTGCTGGTGCTGCTGCCGGCCGGGCGCTACTTCTCCCTGGATTCCAGCCTGAACCCCAGCCGGCGGCGCAACCAGGTGCCGCGCTGGACGGTGGACGCGCTGCGCCTGCTCATGGGCATCGTGTACTGCTACGCCGGGCTGGCCAAGCTCAACTCCGACTGGCTCGTGCACGCCATGCCCCTGCGCATCTGGCTGCCGGCCAAAAACGACCTGCCGCTTATCGGCCCGCTGCTGGGGCAGGTGTGGGTGGCCTATGCCTTCAGCTGGTTCGGGGCCTTCTACGACCTTACGGTGCCCTTTTTTCTGCTGAACCGCCGCACCCGGGCCTGGGCGTATGCTACGGTAGTCATCTTCCACGTGCTCACGGCAGTGCTGTTTCCCATCGGCATGTTTCCCTACGTGATGATGGTAGCGGCTCTGATCTTTTTTCCCGCAACCTGGCACGAGCGGGCCCTTGACCGCCTGCGCCGCCTGCTGCGCCTCCCCGAGGCCGCTCCGCAAGCCGCTCCGCTTCAGTACAGCCCGGCCCGGCGGCAGTTGCTGCTCATCGGGCTGGGCGTGTTTTTCGTGGTGCAGCTGGCCGTGCCGTTTCGGTACCTGCTGTATCCGCGGGAGCTGTTCTGGACCGAGGAAGGCTACCGGTTTTCCTGGCGGGTGATGCTCATGGAAAAGATGGGGCAGGTACAGTTCAAGGTGGTCGACGGCGCAACGGGCCGGGCCCGGCTGGTCAACAACTACGAGCACCTGACCGTGCTGCAGGAAAAGATGATGAGCACCCAGCCCGACATGCTGGTGCAGTTTGCCCACTACCTGCGCGACTATTACGCCCGGCGCGGCGTACAGTCACCCAAAGTATACGCCGATGCCTACGTGAGCCTGAACGGGCGCCTGGGCAAAAGCTTTATCGACCCCACCGTGGACCTGGCCCGCGTGTCCGACGACCTGCGCCCCAAGCCTTGGATCTTACCTTTCGACGATGAAATTACCGGTTTATAGCGCCGCGCTGGTCGTCAGCGCCCTGGCCTCGTTTTCGGCCGTGGCCCAGCAGCTCAGCCTGCAGGGGAGGGTGCGCGAAGCCGGCACGAACCTGCCGGTGGCGGGCTGCGAGGTGTATGTGCGCGGCTCCCGCCAGATTGCCCGCTCCGACTCGGCCGGCCGGTTTACGTTGAACCGGCTGACGCCCGGCCGGCAGCAGCTGCAGTTTTCCTCTATCGGCCACGAAACCACCAAAGCGGAGGTCGAAGTAAGCTCCGACAGCGGCGTTCTGGAGTTTACCCTCGCCCGGCGGGAACGCACGCTCCGGGAGGTGGTAGTGGCCGCGCCCCAGGCCCGGTTCGGCCAGCAGCGCCTGCGCGAAGTGGAAGGCACGGCCATTTTCGCGGCCAAGAAAACCGAGGTTATCGTGCCCGACAATCTGGTAGCCAACCTAGCTACGAACAACGCCCGGCAGGTGTACTCCCGGGTGGCCGGGCTCAACATCTGGGAAAGTGACCAGGGCGGCCTGCAGCTCAGCATCGGGGGCCGCGGCCTCGACCCCAACCGCACCAGCAACTTCAACGTGCGGCAGAACAACTACGACATCTCCGCCGACGCACTGGGCTACCCTGAAAGTTACTACACTCCGCCGGTGGAAGCCGTTAAGCGGATTCAGCTCGTGCGCGGGGCCGCCTCGCTGCAGTACGGAACGCAGTTTGGCGGGCTGCTCAACTTCGAACTGCGGGCTCCCGAGCCGGACAAGACCGTATCGGTCGTGTCGCGGCAGACGGCCGGCTCCTTTGGCTTTTTCAACTCCTTTAACAGCGTCAGCGGCACGGTACGAAAGCTGAGCTACTACACCTTTGCCCAGTACAAGCGCGGCGACGGGTGGCGGCCCAACTCCGGCTTCAACAGCAAAACTGCCTACGCCGACCTGCGCTACCAGTTCACCGAGAACTTCCGGGTGGGCGCCCAGGTCACGCACATGGACTACCTGGCCCAGCAGCCGGGTGGGCTGAGCGACAAGCAGTTTGCCGAAAACCCCCGGCAGTCCAACCGGGCCCGCAACTGGTTTGAGGTCGACTGGAACCTGTTCAACCTTTCGGCCGACTGGAAGATCACGCCGCGCTCCAGTCTCAACCTGACCACCTTTGGCCTGCTGGCTTCCCGCAATGCCCTCGGCTTCCGGACCAGCTACGTGGAGCGCCCCGACGCCGACACCCAGCAGCGGGAGCTTATCACCGGCGACTTTCGCAACGTGGGCCTCGAAGCGCGCTACCTGACCCGCTACGCCCTGAGCGAAACCAAAAGTGGCGTGCTGCTGGTGGGTACCCGCTTGTACCGCGGCTACAACCACAGCATTCAGGGCGCCGGCCCGGCCGGCCGCGCCGCCGAGTTCCGGTTCGAGGCGCCGGCCGCCGGGGTCAATGCCCCCACGGGCTCGTCGGACTACCGGTTTCCAAACTACAACGGAGCCGTCTTTGCCGAAAATATCTTCTACTTCGGCGAGCATCTGTCGCTGACGCCCGGGGTGCGTGTCGAGTATATCCGTACCCGGGCCGACGGCTCCTACCAGACCGTGTCGCGGGACCTGGCCGGCAACATCACCGACGTGCGGACTACGCCGGAGACGCGCACCAGCCCGCGTGCCTTTGTTATCGGGGGCCTGGGAGCCAGCTACAAGCCGACTGAAGAGCGGGAGCTGTACGCCAACGTGTCGCAGAACTACCGGTCCATCACCTTCGGCGACATGCAGATTGTGAACAACTCCCTGGTTATCGACCCGAATCTGGAAGATGAGCGCGGCTACTCCGCCGACCTGGGGCTGCGCGGGGAGCAGGGGCAGTGGCTGACGTACGACATCAGTCTGTTTGCCCTGGCCTACAACAACCGCATTGGTGAAATCGGAACCTATGATGCCGGCAACCGCCCGTTCCGCTACCGCGACAACATCGGCCGGGCCCTGATTCTGGGCGTGGAGTCCTACGCCGAGGCGGATATTCTACAGGTGCTGCAGCCTAATGCCCAAGCCGGGCGCTGGCGCTGGTCCACGTTCGGCAACGTGTCGCTGATCCGGAGCCGCTACACCCAGAGCCAGAACGTGCAGGTGGTGGGTAACCAGGTGGAGTTTGTGCCCAACGTCAACCTGAAGGCCGGGATGCAGGGTGGCTTCGGGCCGGTTAAGGCATCGGTGCAGTTTACCTACCTGTCCGACCAGTATTCGGAAGCCACCAACGCCAAAAATAGCCCTCGGGACGCGCGTCCGGACCCCACCTCGGCCGTAATCGGGCTGATTCCGGCCTACCAGATTCTGGATGCCTCGGTGGCATGGGAACGGCGCTGGTTTAAGCTCGAAGGCAGCGTCAACAACCTGGGCAACGCCCGCTACTTCACCCGCCGGGCCACCGGCTACCCGGGCCCTGGCATTCTGCCCTCCGATGGGCGCAGCTTTTTCCTGACGCTGGCCGTTAAGTGGTAATTCCACTGGAATGGCGAAGTTGCAGGTAAATGAGCCGTTTTCTTATCCCGTACGAACAGGTGCTGCGGGCGTGGCCCCAGCTGCGAGGCCACTTCCGCGACCGGGCCCGGTTTACGGAGGCGGAGCTTCAGGCCTTTTTCGACCAGGCCCTGCCCGCCGTCACGGCTGAGGTGTGGCCCTCGGTTCGGCAGGGTCTGGTGCGCAGTCAGCTTTTGCACCAGGTCGCGCCCGGGCTTCTGGCCTTCGGGGGACCAGTCGCGCAGACGTTGTTCAAGCCCGTGCTCGAACCCGGGTGGGTGGAGCTCTGGCAGCACCTGCAGGCCAGCCTGTCGCTGCCAATGGGCTGTTTGTGGTCGACGCAGTGGCTGCATGCTATTCTTCCTCAGCTTCCGGCCCGGCTGGTGGTGGAAGTAAACTGGGCCGAGTTGCAGTGGGCTTCCCGCCTGGTGAAGGCCACCCCCCGGTTTTGCCTGGCCGAAGCGGGCATAGAGCCGTTGGCAGCCGGAGGGCGGGAAATCGTGGTGCTCCGGTCGTTTCAGCGGGCGTCCCCCGTCCGGCGCATCCAGGGCGTGCCTACGGCCCGGCTGGAAAAGCTCCTGGTGGATGTCAGCACGCTGCCCGAACTAACCGCGGCGACGTCGGACCAGGTGCTGCTGGCGGCCTTGTCAAGTTTACGGGGGCAGTACGAGCTTAGCTCCGAACTCCTGTTACAGTACGCCGCCCGGAACAATGCCGCTCCGCGGTGGGAAGCATTGTTGACAACGGCAGCGGCGTAGGCTTTAGCTTAGCTATCCGGTCAGGACCGGCCGACAGTTTCGGCGCCTGCGGGGTGAGCCGCCGAGTGGGGAAGGGCCGGCACCGGCTCGGGCAGCAGCAGGCGCAGCAGCGGGGCCAGCACAATCACCGGCAGCGGCGAGACGATAAAGTCAATCAGGCGGCGGCCCAGCTGGTAGGCCCAGCGCACGTCGCCACCCAGCTTCCCGCCTACCACCAGCAGGGTGCAGGCCCCAAACACGGCGGCGTACAAAAGCAGCGCTGCCTTCAGGCGGCGCACCGAGCCCAGCAGCAGCCCGAGCAAGGCCAGGCAGCAGGCGGTGTACAGCAGCCCATAGGAGAGCATGGCCGGCAGGCTCCGGGTCGTGACCTGCCCGCTCACGCCCTGCTGCACGGCGCTCAGCGTTTCATCGAGCCCCAGCCCGCGCAGGATGGTTTGCCACAGAGAGGTCAGCCCGGCAAACACTTCCTCGGCGTAGATCCCCAGGCAGTACACCAGCACGATGAGCCCGGCAATGCCGGCTGCCCGCCAGTAGGTGGGGCCGGTCCAGCGGACGGGCAGAAACCGGGTCCGGGGCAGCTCACTCATAACGCGGCACCCCGGCGGAAAGGCCGGCCCGGCGGTTAGCCCACCACATCCAGAGCAGCAGAATCCAGCCGTACACAATGAAGGTGAAGGTGTAGTGGTGGTTGAACTCGACGGTGTGATGAGAGTAATGGTGGTTGATGGCCAGGGCGACCACCCGGATAATGTTGAGCAGGTAGATGCTGGCCACGCCCGCCGGGATAAACCAGAGCTTGTGCCGCCAGGCCCCGGGGAAGGCTAAAATAAAGCCGGTGAACAGCGCATACAGCACCAGCCCGTTGCAGGGGTTGCCCACCGTGACCACGGGCTGGGACGCAATCAGCAGCAGGTGGGAATCCAGGCCGTGGATGGAGGCGTCGAAGCCAAAGAGGCGGAGCGTGGCGGCGCTGGCAGCGGCAATGTTGGCGCACAGGGCATCATCAAGCCGGCCGTCCAGCGCCAGCCACAGCTCATACACAAAAAACCAAACCAGGTAAAACCCCGCCGCCACCAGCACAAAGCGGTACAACGGTCGACGGGAAGGAGCCTCAAAGGTTGCCATAGGGTTAAAGCTACGGCAATTTCAGAATTCGGGCAAAAGCTGCGCGCAGCCTGGGAGCCTGACACGTAGTGAAGTGGGAAAAGAAAAGCAGGTCAGCTGCCGGTCAGAGCCAGGCTGATTTAAACAAAAAAGCCCCGCCGAATGGCGGGGCTTTTCATATCAGGTAATCCGTGGATTAGTCGCGGACGATGCGGCGGGTGTCGAGGCCACCTTCCGTTTTGGCGCGGAGGATGTAGACGCCGGCCGGCCGGCTGCTCAGGTTAATGGCCTGCTGCACCTGGCCCGAGGCCGAAGGCTTCACAGTTACCTTGTACACTTCCTGGCCCAGCGCGGTGTACACCGTCAGCTCCACGTTGTGGCGGTAGCCGTCCAGGTTCACGGTCAGGTTGCCGTCATGGGTGGGGTTGGGGAACACGCTCAGCGACGCGCCGGCCAGCGGCCTGACGCTGGAGGTCACCGTCAGCGGCAGCGAGGCTTGGGAAGCGCAGCCCTGGGCCGAGGTAGTCACCACGGTATAGGCGCCGAACTGAGCCGGCGTGTTCACCACGTAGCTCTGGCCGGTAGCACCGGCAATGAGGGTGCCGTTCAGGTACCACTGGTTGCCCGTCGTAGCACTCGACGTGAGCGTGGTAGTCGTGCCGTTGTACACCACCGAGACCGTCGGACGAGCCGGCGTGGCGTTGATGGTCACCGTCGAGGTCGCCGTCGTAGCCGCGCAGCCACCAGCGGCGGCTACCGTGTTGGTCACGGTGTAGGTACCGGCCGTCGACGTAGCCAGCGAGATAACGCCGGTTGTGGCGTTAAGCGTCAGGCCTGCCGTCGAGCTGAACGTACCGGCCGTAGCGCCGGCTGCCAGCGTCGGGGCAATCGTGCCCGTCGAACCTGCGCAGGTGCCCGTGGCCGGGTAGCTGAACGAGGCCAGCGGAGCCGCCGTGATGGTCACCGTCTGCGTGGCCGACGAGGAGCAGGTGCCTGCCACGCTGTAGGTCACGGTGTACGTGCCGGGCGTCGAAGCCGCGAGGTTGATGGCGCCCGTAGTGCCGTTAACACTCAGACCAGCCGTTGAGCTGAACGTGCCGCCGGCCGTACCCATCACCGTCGCGGTGGGGTTCGTGCCACTCACGCAGAACGTAGCGGCCGGGTAGCTGAACGTGGCCGTCGTTGCCGGGGTGATGGTTACCGACTGGGTAACTACCAGCGCCGGGCAGGTAGCCGTGGCGGGCAGCGTGTTGGATACCACGTAGGTACCGGCGGTGCTGGTACCGGGCGTAATAACCCCGGTGGTAGCATTGATGGTCAGGCCCGCAGTGGAGCTGAAGGTACCAGCCGTGGCACCGGCCGCCAGCGTGGGAGCCACCGTTCCCGAACCTCCGGCGCAGATGGTGCCCGAAGGGAAAGTGAAGGCCGCCGAGCGGGTCGTGGAGGTGATGGTAACGGCCGGGGTCAGCGTGTTGTTGGCCAGGTTGTCGTCGCCTGCTACCGAGGTAGTAACCGTTGCGGTATACGTGCCCGGAACGCTCAGGTCAATGGTGCCCGGCAGGGTTACCGTCTGGCTGGCGCCGGCGCCAAGGGTACCGGTGTTTACCACGGTCGAGAACGTCTGCGTACCCCCGCTGCCGGTGATGGTCACGGTTACCGTTACGGGCGTAACGGCGAAGTTCAGGGCGGCCGAGGCCGAGTTAGTGATGCTGGCTATTACGGCTTCCGTTGCGCTAAAGCAGCTGCTGGTGGCTACCGGTGCCGTCAGGGCGGATACGCTCACGTCGAGGTTCGCTGCAAACTCATCGGCGCCGATATCGGGACGCGTGGTCGAACGGGTCTCGTTGTCGATGTCCGTCGTGATGCCGGCTACCGGCGTACCGGCTCCGTTCAGGGCCAGGCCGGCGGCGCTGGTCGTCAGCACGTGCAGGTCAGTGGCCGATACGAAGGGCGAGCCGCTGAGCATAAGCGAGGTACCGGCCGGGTTGGTGGCCGTAACCGGGCGGTCCTGGCCGGTTTCGGCGAACAGGTCGGCCAGCGTGGCCCGAACCGTGCCGGTAGCCAGGTTCCCGGTGAGGCCGATGCCGTTGGTTCCGGCGAAGGCGTTGTTGCTCGACGTAAGGCCGGCGTAGCTGCTGGTTGTGCCGGCGTAGGCGAAGCCGATGGCGTAGCTCTGCGCGCCGTTCACGGTCAGGCTGTTGTACAAGATGTTGTTGCGAATCTCAACCGTGGGCGAGGAGCCACCAACGGCCAGCGCGAAGTTGGGCTGGGTGGCGGCCGAGGAGCCCGGGTTGGTGCCGCTCATGCTCACGGAGTTGTACAGCACGCGCGTGGCGCCGCCCCCGGCCGAGCCGTTGACGTAGATGCCCGCGGCAAAGTCACCCCCGGTGCCGTTGCCGGCCACTCCGCCGACAAAGTTGTTGACCACGGTGTTCGTGCCGCTAGCGGCAGATGCCACGCCAATCCCAACCGCCGAGAAGGTGCCGGTGCTGGTTACCCCGCTGATGGAGTTGTTGGCCACCGTCGCGTTGGTTACCTCGTTGCCCGTGAAGTTGGAGTTCGAGAACAGGCTGATGGTAAAGCCCAGGCTGATGCCGGACACGTCCGAGGAGTTGGTGATGTTGGCGATGGTGTTCTGCGTAACCTGGGCGTTGTTGTCAAAGCTCAGCAGAACCCCGTTCCGGGTGATGGCGCCGGAACCAACGGCAGCATTCAGATCATTCTGGGTGATGACGGTGTTCTGGTTTTTCAGCGTGACGCTGCCGCCCAGGGAAGCAATACCTACCTGAGTGCCCCGCACGGCGCAGTTCTGAACCGTGTTGTTGGTGTACTGGTTGGGCGTCGTGGCGTTGCTTGTACCAGAGAGGGTAATGCCATACAGCGTAGCGGCCGTGGTAGCCGTGGTAGCTCCGACTGCCGTCAGGTTCTTAATGGTATTATAGGTAGCCCCGTCGTTCGTGAATTGCGCGAACTGCTGCACCACGATGCTGCTGGTGCCCGTGTTCGTGTTCGTAATGGTCAGGTCGCGGCTCGGGCGCGGGTCGGTGGCCGAGATGGTGTTGCCCAGGGAGCCGTCAATGGTCACGTAGTCGCTGGCCAGCAGCTGCAGAATGGCCGTGGCAGACGAGCCGGTGATGGCGAAGCTCGTGGTGCCGGTGGCGTTGCTGGGCTTGATAGTCAGGGTGTTGGTAGCCGAGGCGTCCGGATTGTTGAGAATGGCAATCGGGAAGGTCTCAGCCGTCGAGTACGTCGGGTCAAGCAGCAGGAAGGTCACCGCTCCACCCAGGCCGGCCGTATTGTAGGCGGCTACGGCCGCCGTGAGGGTGGCGTACGTGCGGCCGGGAACCGGCGAGGTAGCCGAGTTGGCACTCACGTAGTAGGTTCCGCTCAACGTCTGCAGAATGGTGAAGGTGTATAAAACCGGCGGGGCCGTGGTACCGGGAGGCGTCGTGCCCGTGCCGCCGGTGGGGTTCGTGCTCAGGTTGCCCAGCACGTCCTGCGCTGCCACGTAGTAGTTGATGACGTCGCCGGCGGCTACTCCACCGATCAGGGAGTAGTCGAGGGTGAAGGTGTAAACCGAGCCGGCTACGGTGGGGGCCGCCGCGACAGCAAAGGCGCCGGAGCCCTTACGGAAGTAGAGGCGGGGGGCGTTGGCGCCGGTGGCAATGCCGCTGACGTCCGTGATGCTTACCGTCAGCGTCCGGCTGGTGGTGCTGGCGGCGCTGCCATTAAAGGCCAGGATGCTGATTACCGGGCCCGTCTGGTCAAGCAGCTGGAAGCTGCCCTCGTCGGCTCCGATATCGGGCGTGCTGGTGTTGCGCACGTCGCCGTCGAAGTCGGTGGTGATGCCGGCATAGGGCTGGCCGGCGCTTTCGGCCTGGGTCGGCGCCCCGGGCGTCAGGTGCAGGAAATTGGCGTCCGAGCCGGTGGTGCTGGCAAACGGCGTGGCCGCTTCCGTTACTGAGTTCGCTTCGCGGTTCAGTAGGAAAGCCTTGTAGTCGGCCAGCGTCTGCTTGGCGTTGGTCTGCGTGGTGGTGCCTTCCACATACATCAGGTTCGTGGCCGAAGGCGTGCCGGCGTAGTACAGGTTATTGTTGCCGAACAGGTTGCTGGGTACCGTGCCGGCCGTGCCGCTGATGCGGCGGATAGCGGTGGCAACGCCGCCCGTTCCGACGGGCGTGCTCAGGTTTACTACTAGGTTGTTGAACAGGTTCAGCGTGGCGGTTGTCGAGTTCAGGTAGATGCCCTGGGTGCCGAACGTGGCGCCGGAGCTGGTGCCATCCAGCCGAATCGTGTTGAATACCAGGTTATTGGTGGTGCCGCCCGAAAGCTGAATACCCGATACGGCCGCCAGGCTGGTCGAAGCCGGCGCAGCAATTCCCCCGATCAGGTTGTTGCTGACGGTGTTGGTGGTACCGGCCGTAATCAGAATGCCGTTGCTCAGGCTGGCCCCGCCCCCGCTGGCGGTCAGACCGTAGATCTTGTTCTGGCTGACAGTGTTAAGCGCTCCGCCGCCTAGGTTGATGCCCGCCACGTTCGAGGCGATGGAGGCCGTCGAGCCGCTGGTGGTGATGTTGCTGATCGTGTTGCGGGCAATGGTAACGGTGCCCGACGAAGCCGTGGAGATGCCAAACGAATAGCCGCCGCCGGTGCTGATGTTCACCGTGATGGGGCCGGTAGCGGTACCTACGATGTTACCCGTGATGGTGCCGATGTTGACGTCGCCGCTGCTCACGTAGATGCCGGACAGTACGCCGTTGCCCGTGGTAGCGCCGCTGCTGCTCAGCCAGCTGACGTTGGCGATGGTATTGCCCTGCACGCTCGTGGCAGCGCCCGAAGCAGCCAGGAAAATACCAACGAAGCGGTAAGCCGCCGCCGTGCCCGCAACCGTGTGGGGGGTGCCACCGGCACCAGGAGCCGAGCCACCAATAAAGTTGCCCGTCACGGTGTGGGCACTGCCCGAGCCAAGGTAGATGCCGTAGTGCGTGGCGCTGGTAGGCGTACGCGACCCGGTCTGGTAGATGCTGTTGTTGGTAATCATCCAGCCCGTACCGGCGCTGCTCAGGTACACGGCCGCCGCGGTGTTGGAGCTGGCGCCGTAGTAGTTGAACAGGTTGTTGTCGGTAATTGTGTTGCGGGCGTTGTTCGAGCTGCTCGAATACAGCAGGCTGTAAGGCAGCGTAGCGCCGTCACCGATGTTGTTGAAGCGGAAAACGTTGTCGCTGTTGCCAGCGGTGGAGGAGCCGAAAAGAACCACCGGGGAGGCCGACAGGCTGGTTCCCACGCCTTTCAGCTGGGTGTGCTGTACCGTGTTGAAGCTGGCGTCACCGGTAAGCTGAATGGCCTGGCCGCTGGTGCTGGTGTTGGAGATGGTCAGATCGGTTGCGAGGGCTGCGCCGCCGGGCGTGGCGCCTGAGCCGCCGGGGCGGCCGTCCAGAATCAGGTAGCGGCCACCGGTGATGTTCAAAATCTGGCTGGCCGAGCCGCTGATGGTAAGGCCGGTAGCGCCGGCCGCCGGCCGAATGGTAACTGTGTTGGCCGCAGACGTGCCGGGCACGTTGCCGTAAACCAGGGGAAAGGTCTCACTGGTGCTCACGTAGTCGCTTTGCAGCTCCAGCACGAGCGGACCGCAGACCCCGTTCAGGCTGGTTGCCGTGAGGGCAGCCGTCAGGGTGGGATAGTCAGCCGAGGCGGCGGGGCCTACGGTTTTGGTTCCGCAGAAGGGAACGGCGGCCAGGGTAGTAACGGTAGCCGTTGCGGGCGTTGTGCTGGTGCCACCACCCTCGTTGCCCGACACTACGCGGTAGTAATACGTAGTGCCCGGCGTCAGCCCGGTCTGGGGCAGCGTCAGGGTAGTGCCCGTTCCGGTGACGGAAGTGCTGGCAACCGTGCCCACGGTGGTAAACGTGATGTTGTCAACGGAGCGCGACACCACGAAAAACGTCTCGTTGGTTGAGTTATCGGTGATGACAACGTTGAGGCTCCCCTGCCCGACGGCGGTAAGCGCTACGGATGGAGTGGCCGGTATACCCGACAGAGGCGTGAACGTGAATACCGTCCGGGCGCCGTCGGCCGTGGAGTTCAGGACGGCTACCGCGGCGCTGTTGGTCAGCGAAGTGGTGGTAGCGCTGGTAACCGTGGCGTCGTAGGTGGGCGTGGCGTTAAAGGTTTTTACCACCCCGATCTGACCGGCGGCCGTGCCGGCCGAGATAAAGATCGAGCGGGTAACGGATGTGCCATTGTTGAAAACCTCGCCGTAGCGGTATTCGATCTTGCCGGTGTTTTCTTCCAGCACAACCTGGATCTGGGATGGAGTACCGGCGCCGGGCGTTGCGACATACGGAATCCGAAGCCCGGTCCATTCGACCACGAGGCTGCGGTTGGTGCCGGGCAGCACTTTGTAGGCTATCCGTCCCGTGGCCTGCATCGCGTTGTCGCCCCCGAAAGCAGCCAGGATAGCCTGACCCGACGAAGGACTGGCGTTGGTGCCGGAAATGGCGGTTGCCCCGAGGCGCAGCTGGCCGTTGGAGTTTACGCTGAACTGGGTGTAGGGAGTGCCCATGAACACGAACGTAAACCCGATCGGCAGCACGGCCGAGGCATCGTCGTCGCGGTAAACGCCGGTTGCCAGCGCGTCGGTGGTGCCGCCCGACATATCAGCCAGGGAGCCGGTAGAGCTGGTGGTAAAGGTATAGTTGGCAGTACTCTGGGCCAGGGTGCTGCCCAGGTTCAGCAGCAGCAGGCTCAGCGCCAGCAGCCACCGGGTGGGCCGGCTGGCCAGTCTAATGGTGGAGTTGAGTGAGCCGGCACGGATATGCTGGGTTACCCAACCTTTTCGTAAAGGTGTTCGCATAAATGGGGGGATGAAGAAAGGTGGAAATGGGGGAGACACGTTGCCGCAAGATTCAGCTCCGCACCTGATCAGGTAGCAGGAGCTGCCGGCGGCCTTCGTAAAAGCCAGCCTATTTGCAGAATATACAGACCAATTCCAACCTGTACTCGGCGAAACGTCAATTGTACCCCGTAATCCGCCTATTTTCCCCGGCCTGTCTCCAACCGGAAGCAAGCCACCCGCCCGGGTTGGGGCACCCCGTGGGCCGGCAGCTGCACGAGCCCCGTTCGTTTTGCTTTACCTTTACCTGGCCAGCCCTTTTCTTCTTATGGATTCTTCCGCTGCCGGCGCCGTGCCGGCCCCCGCTTTTTCGCCCGACGAGTACCAACAAAAGATCCGCCAGGTGTTTGCCGAGGTGGGCAAGGTGGTCGTGGGCCAGCACTATATGATCAACCGGCTGCTGATCGGCCTGTTCACCGGCGGCCACATCCTGCTCGAAGGTGTGCCCGGCCTGGCCAAAACTCTTACTATCAGCACCCTGTCAAAGGTCCTGCACCTGCACTTTCAGCGGGTGCAGTTCACGCCCGACCTGCTGCCGTCCGACTTGGTGGGCACCATGATCTACAACCAGAACCAGTCGGAGTTTGAGGTGAAGAAGGGGCCTATCTTCGCCAACCTCGTACTGGCCGATGAAGTAAACCGCTCCCCGGCCAAGGTGCAGAGCGCCCTGCTGGAGGCCATGCAGGAAAAGCAGGTCACCATCGGCGAAACCACCTACCCGCTCGACCTGCCGTTTCTGGTGCTGGCCACCCAGAACCCGGTCGAGCAGGAAGGCACCTATCCGCTGCCCGAAGCCCAGGTAGACCGCTTCATGATGAAGGTGTATGTCGACTACCTGAAAAAGGCCGATGAGCTGGAGGTGATGCGCCGCATGGCCAACATGAGCTACGTGAGCGAGGTAAACCCCATCCTGACCCGCGACGACATCTTTGGCGTCCGCAGCCTGATCAACCAGGTGCAGATTTCCGAGACGCTGGAGAAGTACATCATCGAGCTGGTATTTGCTACCCGCAAGCCCGGCGACTACGACCTGGCCGAGTTTGCCCAGTACGTGCAGTTCGGCGTGAGCCCCCGGGCTTCGATTGCCCTGCACCGTGCCGCCAAAGCCGTGGCCTTCTTCGACCAACGCGACTACGTGCTGCCCGAGGACATCAAGGAGGTGGCCGGCGACGTGCTCAACCACCGCATCCTGCTGAACTACGAAGCCGAAGCCGATGGCATCCGCACCCAGGACCTGATCGAGGCCATTCTGCGCAAAGTGCCCATCAGCTAGGCAGCACCGGACGTTTGTTTCCAACAAAAAAAGCCTCCCGACCACAGTCAGGAGGCTTTTTTGCGGATGGCGTGCTTGGCTATTCCACTACCAGGCGCTTGACCACGGTACCCTCGGCGGTGCTCAGCAAGACCGAGTATACGCCCCGGGGCAGGTTCGTAACGTCGAACTCAACCTTCTGACCACCCATTGAAGCCGGCAGGCTGCGCTGCTGCACCTGCTGGCCCAGGGTGTTGAGGAGGGTTACACGCACCGCCTTCCGGGTAAGCGCGGCAGGTACTTCCAGCTGGAACGCCCGCTGGGCCGGGTTCGGGTACAGGTTCACCAGTTCGGCCAGGGCTCCGTTAGCGGTTCCGGTGAGACGGGTCGTGAAAGCCACCGGCTGGCCGGGCATGGATGCGAGGCCACCCGAGCAGTTGCTGGCAATGCTGAGCGTGTAGGCCGTATTTGGCGTCAGGCCCGTGAGCGTGAATGGCGACCCGTTTGCCGGGACGGTCTGAATCGGTCCCTGGGCCACCTGGTAGCCGATTGTGTAGCTTACCGCCGAAGGACTCGGCGTAAACGTAAGCGTCGCAGTTGTATTGGTCACGTTCGTTACCACCAGATTGGTAGGCGGCGTGCACGGAACGGGCCCGGCCGCGGTGCTGAAGTTGATGCACACCGGAATGCCCGCCTGACCGCTGCAACTGCTCGTCACGCACAGCGAATAAAGCGTGTTGGAAGCCAGCCCGGTTACCGCTAGCGAAGAGCTGGCCGTCGTAAGAACAATGGGAGGCGTGCTGCCCGGAGGCGTGAAGGTGAGCGTGTAGAGCGTACCACCCGCGGGCGGGGTAAAGCTTGCCGTAACGCCTGAGGGCGTGATGTTGCTTACCGCCAGATTGGTAACTGGTGGGCAGGTAGGCACCACAATCAAAGTTGAGAACGTGGTCGTAACAGCCGCCGAAGTCTGACCGCCGGCGCAGTTGCTTACCACGCTTACCGTGTAGTTCGACCCGGTTTGCAGGCCCGCAAGGTTGACCGGCGAACCGGTAGCCGGAACGACAATCGGGGTGCCGCCGGGCTGGCGCGTGTAGGTAACAGTGTAGCCCGTGGCCGAGGCACTGGGCGTAAACGTAACCTGGGCCGTCGTGCCCGTTACGGCCGATACCGCCAGGTTGGTTGGGGCCGCGCAGGTGGCCGTGCCCGGCAGGGTGCCGAACGTCGTGCACACGGGAGTTCCGGTAAAGCCCGCTCCGCAGTCACTGCTCACACAGACCGAGTACTGGGTGTTGGGCTGCAGGCCGGTGATGGCAACCGGCGAAGTTGCGGAGGTAACGAACACCGGCAGGGTCCCGCCCACCGGCACATAGGAAACGCGGTAACTGGTATTGCCGGCTCCCGGAGTAAAGCTCACGCTGGCAGTGGTGGATGTAATACTGCCAACCGCCACGTTCGTCACCGGCGGGCAGGCAGGCAGCGCCGTCGTGGTGAAGGTAGTCGTGACGGGGGCTGAGGTCTGGCCGGGGCCGCAGTTGCTCACCACGGTCACGGTGTAGGGCGTGTTCGGCGTCAGGCCCGACAGCGAAACCGGCGAAGCGGTGGGAGCGGGCGTTACCGTAATCGGGTTTCCCCCCGGGGCAGTGTAGGTTACGGTGTAGCTCGTCGCCGAGGAACTGGGCGTGAAATTCACTACGGCCGTCGTGCTGGTTACGGCGCTGATAGCCAAGTTCGTCGGCGCGCTGCAGGTAGGCAAAGCGGCAGTGGTGAAGTTGACGCACGTTACCGGGGCCATCTGGCTGCCGCACTGGCCGACCACGCAGACCGTGTACTGCGTATTGGGCAGCAGGCCGGTGATGGTGACCGGTGAGCCGGTTGGGGCGGGCAGTACGGGCACCGGCTGGGAGGCTCCGGCGCGCAGGTAGGTTACTTCAAAGCTCGTGTTGCCGGCGCCGGGTATAAAACTCACCAGCACCGAAGTGGTCGTGATATTACTGGCCGTCAGCCCGGTGACCACCGGGCAGGCAGGCGGTGTCAGCGTGGTGAAAGTCGTCGTGGCCGCCAGGGAGGTTTCACCCGGGGCGCAGTTGCTCACGATGCTGACCATATAGGTGGTGCCGGGCAGTAGGCCGCTGAGTACGACGGGCGAGCCGGTCGGCGCTGGCGTAATGGTCGTGGCCGTACCACCCTGGGGCATGTAGGTCACCGTGTAGCTCGTGCCGGCGCTGGGCGTGGTAAAGCCAACGGTAGCCGACGTGGTTGTGATGCCGGTTACCGTGAGGTTGCTCGGGGCCGGGCAGGGCGGGTCGGTGACGGCGCAGATGGAGAAGGCACCGCCGGCGGCGCTGCCGATCTGCCACGCCCGGGCATATACCGTGCTGCCCGGAGTAAGACCGGTCGCCCGCACCTGCGAGAAGAGGCTGCTGCCAAAGTTGTCGTTGCAGCCCAGCGAGGTCAGGGCTCCGCAGGTACCCGAGTACAGCTGCAGGCCCGTGTCGGAAACCGGGCTGCCGCTCACCGCGCCGGTAGCTAGCTGTACCACACCGTTGGCGGGTACCGTCACGGTAAACCACACGTCGTTCACGACGCCGGTTCCGCAGGTGGGAGCCGGTACCGGAGCCGCCGAGGGGGTGGCGCCGAAGGTGGTGGTGGTGACCGGGGTGCAGGTGGTGCCAATGGTCAGCGCCGTCGCACCGGTGCAGTTGTCGTTAGCCGGCGCCGGCGGGGCGGTGGTAAACGTCAGTGCCAGCGGCAGGCCCTGGCCGGCAGTGCAGTTCGACTGAATCGTAACCGTGTACACCGTGTTGGGCGTGAGGCCGGTAAGCGGCACGGGTGAGCTGGTCGCATTGGGGGTAAGAACCGTGACGGTACCGCCCTGGGGCGTGTAGGTTACGGTGTAGCTGCTGGCTGCGGGCGGGGCCGTAAACGCCAGCGAAGCAGAGGTGCTGGTGACGTTGTTGATGGCCAGGTTGGTCACGTTGGGACACAGCACGTCGCTCTGGGCGCAGAGGGTAAAGTCGCCAGTGGGGAAGTTGCCGAAAGGCCATACCCGCACGTAGAGGGTGCTGCCCGGCACGAGCCCGGTGCGGCGCAGCAGAGAGAAGCTGCCGGTACCACTGTCATCATCACAGCCGATCAGCGTCAGGTTGCCGCAGGTGCCGGTATAAAATGCCATGCCGGTGTCATTCATGCGGCTGCCGGCGACGGGGCCGGTTTCTACCTGTAGAATGCCATTAGATGGCACGACCACGCTAAACCACACGTCGGAGTTGACAAACGTGGCGCAGCCGGGGTTCGGGGCTCCTATCGAAGCAGTGGCCCCGGTGGTGGAAGCCTGCACCAGTCCCCCACAGCTTCCGATGCCGACGCTGTTAATGGGCGTGGCGCTTACGCACTCGTCGTTGCTGGGCGCTCCTGAGGTCGCCGTAAAGGTTTTCGTCAGCACCGAGCCCACCCCGGCCGGACAGACGCTCTGCAGCGTCACGTTGTAGGTGGTACCCGAAACCAGGCCCGTGAGCTGTACGGGGGAACCGGTGGCGGTGAGCGTAACGGGCGTTCCCCCACTTTGGGGCGCGTACGTGATGTTGTAGCTGGTGGCGTTGGCACCCGGCGTAAACGTGACGTTAGCCGTGGTAGTAGAGGTGCTTACTACATTGAAGTTGGTCGGGTCCGGACAGGCCGCCGCACCGGTTACGCAGATGGTGAACTGCCCGCGGGGGCTATTGTCGCTGTAGCCGGCCACCATCACATAGTAGGTGGTATTAGGCGTAAGGGTTGTTGAGCTCAGGGGCAGGGCCGGGCCGGAGGGGCTTTGCGAGCAGGCCAGCTGGTTGAGGGGCCCGCCGCAGGAGGCACCGGAAAACAGGCGGATCTGGCCGGCCGGAGAGCCGGTTACGGAAATCGTGGCGCTGGTGCTGGCCCCGCCGGTGGCCGGGGTCGTGAACTGGTACCACACGTCCATCGGACTGACGTCGGCGGCGCAGGCCGGGTTGGTGTAGCCGTTGGGGGGGGTAGTGCTGGCTCCGAAGGTGGTGCCGGTCGTGGGCGTGCAGGTACCGGTGATGGGCAGGGAAATGGCACCGCAGGGCTCATCATTGAGCAGCGGTACCGTGAAGCTGAAGAACGGCGAGTTCAGCGTGTTACCCCCGCAGGTGGTGCTGATCGAGACAAAATACGTGTTGCCGGGGATGAGGCCGCTAAACAGCACCGGGGAGGTAGCATTCGGAACCGTTTGCCCCGGTCCACCGCCCTGCAGGGTAGCCGTAAAGGTGGTATTGCCCGGGCCGGCGGTAAAGCTGACCGAAGCCGAGGTGCCGGTCGGGAACGTTACGCCCAGCACTGCGGGGGCACCGCAGGCTGGCGGGTCGGTGATGCAGATGGTGAACTGACCCTGCGTGTCGGTGGAAGTAAAGCCGGCAACCTGAACGTAGTACGTGGTATTGGGCTGCAAAGCTCCGGTTACCAGGCGGGGCGCGGCCGTGTTGGCGGCATTGGAGGCACTGCACACAATCTGGGTAAAGGTGCCGGTGCAGGAGGGCGCCGAAAACAGCCGGATCAGGCCGGCCGGGTTGCCGGTCACGGTAATCGTGGCACCCACGCTGCCGTTGCCGGTGGCATCAGTCGTGAACTTGTACCAGACGTCCTTGGGCGACTGGTTGTTGAAGGCTCCGCAGGTGTTGGCAACGGTACCGTTGATGGTCGTGGTGGTGGCCCCCACGTTGGTGCCGACTGTCGGCGTTGTGCACAGGCTGCCGTTCAGGCTTAGCTGCACGGCCCCGCAGGGGTTGTCGTTGGCGGGCGCCTGGGCCAGGACCCGGGTGCTGGTCAGCAACGCCAGAATCAGCAGCAGAGCGCTCCAGGCAGCTGTTGCGGGCAGCAGCCTTGAAATCCGGATGCCAGGGAGTAGAGGTTTCTTCATAGGTGGTTATGAATTGGGGTGGAACAACTGCTGGCGGATGGCCTTAGTACTGAGGCGCTTTGTCAGCGTCAATGTATAGGTTTAATACGGAATTTTCCAGCTTTCAACATTCCGAACATAACGGACCCGATAGGTTGGTGGGCAGCATGGCCTGGCCGGACGAGTTGGGTGTTTTCCTAACTTGCCGGCGTGTCCACTTCCAATCGTCTTGTTAAAACGCTACGGGGCCTGAGCAGCCTGGTGCGCAACCCTTGGCTTCTCAACCACGTGCTGGCCGCCGACGAAGCTTCCTGGGAGCAGCGGGCCCGGCTGCACCCCGAACGTCAGGTTACCGCCGCCGGCCTGCCGCTCGTCCCGCTGACGCACTTTCTGCCCCCGGCGGGAGAGACCGTCCGGCCGTTTGCGTTCCGCGAAGGCGGCTCCCTGCCCACCGACCTGGCTTTGCTCCGGGCCCTGGCCCGGCGGGTACCCGGCTGCCGCTACTTTGAAATCGGAACCTGGCGGGGCGAAAGTGCCGCCAATGTGGCAGCAGTGGCCCGGGAGGTGCACACGCTCAACCTGTCGGCGGCGGAGCTGCGCGCGCTGGGCATGTCGGACCGCTACATCGATCTGCACGGCTTCTTTTCCCGGCCCTGGCCCAACGTGCGCCACCTGCACGGCAACTCCGCCACTTTCGACCTGGCGGGCCTTGGGCAGCAGTATGATATCGTGTTTATCGACGGTGACCACCGCTACGAAGCTGTCCGCACCGATACCCGCCGCGTGTTCGAGAAGCTGGTGCACCCGGGCACGGTCGTCGTATGGCATGATGCGTCGCGCCAGCCCGGGCAACCCCGGTGGGAAGTACTGGCCGGCATCCTCGACGGCCTGCCGGCCGCGGCTGCGGGGCAGCTGGTCCAGGTAGAAAACACCCTCTGTGCCCTGTATTCCCCGCAGCCCCTGCCGGTCCAGGCCCCCGTTCCGCTACCCGACCCGGTTCCGTACTTTGAGGTGACGGTCCGCCCGCTTGGCCCGGACCAGTAATCAGGCGGGCCGCCGGTTTCGCAGCAGCTCCCGCACGTAGCGCACATCGGCCGTGCCGGGCAGCAACGCCCGCACGCCAGCCCCAGCAGCCCGCCGGAACTGGTAGAACAGGTAGCCGGTCGAAGCCAGGTAGGAAAGCGTGGTAGCCACGGCTGCGCCCCCGATGCCGAACCGCGGTACGAGCAGCCAGCAGGCCGGTATTGTCACGAGCAGCCCCACCGTCGTCGCCAGGTTGTTGACCCGGTAATGACCCAGGCCGGCAAAGTACGTGCTGCAGATCACGCTCACCCCGATGGCCACTACGCCGGGAGCCAGCCGCAGAATAATGGGCCGGGCCGCCCCGAACTCCGGCCCGAACACCGCCGCCAGCACCGGGGCCGGTAGCAGGCACAGCACCAGCACGGCGCCTGCCGTTACTACTAGAGTCAGGCGGGCAATGCGCAGCGTGGGGCCAATCTGGGCGTGCTTGTCCGCGGCATGGACCAGGTCCACGTACTGAATCAGGGCCGTGCTGCGGGGAATAATCCAGATGGCTTCGGCCAGCGCCACGCCCACCGACAGCACGCCGAGGGAGTGGGCATCAGTATAGTGGGCCACAAAGTAGTAGCTAAGGCGGTAGTTGGCAAAGGCCAGGATGTTGGACAGGTGAGCCCCCCGGCTGTGCTGGGCCAGCTCCCGGGCCGTAGCACCCAGGCCGGCGCCGCCCTGCCACCGGTCCGGCAGCCGGACCAGGACGGCCAGGCTCAGCAGCAGAGGCAGTCCGTAGGCGGCATACGTAGCGTAGTAGTACACGGGAACCTGACGCCACTGAAGTCCGGCAAACGCCAGCAGCAGGAGCCCGGCCAGCAGCAGCACCTGCAACACCGTGAGAATGTTATACGCCTGCTCCCGCTGGCGACCCAGCAGCAGGGACGTGTTAATGGAGAAAAAAGCCTGCAGCAAGGCCAGGGCCCACAGGTGCCCGGCGTAGCTGACCGATACGTCCCGCAGCAGCCCCACCAGCAGGGTGCCCCCGGTGCAGACGACCAGCGCCCAGGCGTAGGCCGGCACGAGCAGGTGCCAGATGCTGCGCCCGGGGGCCAGGTAAATCAGGGAAGAGCCGCCCAGCAACCCAATGAAGAGCAGCAGGGCCGCGCAGTCGGTGACGAAAAGACTTACGTCGCCGCGCCCGGCTGCGCCCAGGTAGCGGGCCGTCAGCCACACGATGGCGAAGCTGAGCAGGGCCGTGGCCAGGCGGGTAGCGAAGTTGCGCAGGATTCGCTTGATCATGCCGGCCGGGTGGGGGAATCAGGAAAAGAGGTCTTGGCCAGTAGCTTCGCATATAAAGCGGCAAACTGCCGGCCCACGGCCGCGTAGCCGAAATGCTCCGTGGCGTGCGTGCGCATCATTTCGGGCTGAAAGGTAAGCTTGGCTTTGAGCACATCCTCCAGGGCCTGTTCCAGGGCAGCTTCATCCCCCGGCGGCACCAGGCGGCCATACCGGCCGTCGGGTGGGAGCAGCTCAGGAACTCCGCCCACCTGGGTAGCTACGGCGGGCAGGCCGCTAGCCTGGGCTTCAATCAGCACGCAGGGCAGGTTTTCAAAGTTGCTGAATAACACCAGGCAGTCGGCCTGCTGCATCTCGGCGGCTACCTGGGGTTGGGTGAGCTTGCCCAGAAACTGCACGGCACCGTCGAGCAGGCTCAGCTCAGCTGCCACCTGCCGCACCCGGCCTTCGTCGGGGCCGTAACCGGCAATGCGCAGCGTTAGGTTTGGGCGGTGCTGGCGCAGCCGGGCCACGGTCCGCAGAATGCCGGTCAGGTTTTTGGCCGGTTCGTTGAAGGCGGCCACGTGCAGCAGCTTTCCGCCGGTCGGTGGTAGTGCTTCCGCCTGCGTCGCTGCCAACTCGAAAAGCGTCAGGTCAACTACGTTCGGAATCGTCAGGGTTAGCTCGTTTGCCATTCCCAGGTGCTGCATGGCCCGGCGCAGGTTGTCCGAGACGGTATGCAAGGCCGCAGCCCGGCGCACGACTACCCGCGTAAGCTGCCGCCGCAGCCAGCCAATGCTTTCCGCTTTGCCCGGCAGGTACAGCGTCCAGTGTTCCGTAATCAGGTAGGGTATGCCGGTGAGCACCTGCAGCGCCGCCGCAAACAGGCCGGTCCGGAGCAGCACGTGCACATGGACGAGGGCGGGGCGGGCGCCCCAGCGCCGGCAAAGCGCCCGGTAGCCCCGCAGCAGGCACCAGAAGTAAAGCCCGAGCTTCAGTACCTTGTCGATGGCGGTCACACCCGTAATCCGGGCCCGGTAGTAGTAGCGCAGCACGGGCATTGGGCCCAGCAGGTCGGGCTCGGCTACGATAAGGTGGGGGAGGGGCCCGCGCGCTACGGTGGCAAACAGCACGGCTGCCTCGGCGTAGGGCGCAATGGCCGCCACATGCCGGGCCACGAAGTCTCCGTCCTGGTCGTCGTAGCGGTTCGGATACCACTTGGGAAGCATCAGCACGCGAGCCTTCATACGGCGCGCAAGCTAAGCGTTTCCGGCGGTTAGCCGACTTCTACCGCCGGTCGGCCCGCCCCCGGGTGGCGCAGCCACCGTTTGTCTTACCGGCCGAACGCCTACTTTTGAGACCCACCTTCCGTTTGCCGCTTTTCTCTGCTTTGTATGCTTCAATCCATGACCGGCTTCGGCCTTGCCCACCGCGACACCGAGCGCTACTCGGCTACCGTCGAAATCAAGTCTCTGAATTCCAAAACCTTGGATCTGACCTTGCGCCTGCCCCGCTTTCTTAACGACCGGGAGCTGGAAATCCGCAATCTGATCACCAAAACGCTGATCCGGGGCAAAGTCAACCTGAACTTCGACTTTGTGCGTCCCCGCAGCGCGGCGGCCCGGCCCGGCAGCGTAGTCAATGCCGAGTTGCTGCAGGCGGCCTACCAGGAGCTGGAAAAAGCAGCTGATCTGGTAGGGGCGCCCAAGGACCAGCTGTTTGCCCTGGCCCTGCAGCTGCCCGGGGTGGTACAGTCGCAGTCGGCTGCGGCGCCGGCCGAGGAAGAAGAGGAAGTGCCCTGGGAAGAGCTGCTGCCCCTGTTTCAGGAAGCCCTGGCCGCTACCAATCAGTTTCGCCACGACGAGGGCCAGACGCTCACGGCCGAGATCCTGAGCTACGTAAGCGCCATCCGCGCCCAGCTGGCTGAGGTGGAGCGCCACGACCCCACCCGGGTAGAGCACGTCCGGCAGCGTTTGCTTTCTCATCTGAGCGAGCTGGCTACCAGTGAGCAGTTCAACGCGTCCCGGTTCGAGCAGGAACTGATCTACTACATCGAGAAGCTTGACATCGCCGAGGAAAAAGTGCGCCTGGCCAGCCACCTGCACTATTTTGCCGATACCGTACTGCTGCCCGAGCCCACGGGCAAGAAGCTGGCCTTTATTGCCCAGGAAATCGGGCGGGAAATCAATACAATTGGCTCCAAAGCCAACGATTCAACTGTGCAGCATTTGGTGGTTGGCATGAAAGAAGAGCTGGAAAAGATCAAGGAACAGATCAACAACATCCTGTAGGATAAGCTTCTCCGGGAGGAATGGTAGTGTTTCTTGGAATTGCATTATTTGTATTAATGTCACTACACCTATGCACCCTTAACAAAAAAATCTATATTTCTCCAACCGTTAAAACATCCAAATATTCGGGCTTGCCGTAGATAGCATAGAAGGTCAATAAACCAGGCTTTTACGCTGTTTGAAAAGGTTTCAGGTCCGGGTAATAAAAAATTTCCGGGGAAATACTTGCGGCTTAAGTTTTTGTGCGTAAATTGTGTTATCCGAACAGACCACCACTTCTGGTTTCGGAGGCCACTTTCACTTAGAATTCACGTTTTTTTCAGCCTACGACTATGAAAAAAGCCTTACTCCTTCCCATCCTTAGCCTGATGCTGGTGCTGATGGCTGCCCGCCCCGCCGCTGAGGTTGAACTGATCAAAAAGCGCGTGCTGAGTGAGCGGGTTGAGATTCTGATTCCGAAAGGGTTTGAGGTCATGAGCGAGCAGCAGATGGACTTCGCCTATGCGAAGGCCCAAAGCCGCCCCAGCGTCATCTACACCAATAACAACCTGGCCAGCATCGCCTTTTCGTACACCGACAACACGGCCGATCAGGACATGATTGACATGTACGCTGATACGTTCTACAAGACGTACACCAAGCAGTACAAGGAAGCCAAGTGGTTCAGCAATGGTGTGAAGTCCGTAAACGGCCGCAAGGTTGGTTACATGGAACTGATGAAGCCCGAGCTTGGTCACGAAGTGTACACCTTCATCTTCTTCACCGACGTGGAAGGCAAGCTGCTGATGTGCACCTTCACCTGCGCCGACCGCCAGAAGCCCGAGTGGGAAACGGTGGCCAAGCAGATCATGGGCTCGTTCAAGACGAATGGCTAAGCAACGATAGTCGCGCAAGCAGACAAATAAAAACCGGGACAATTGCCACTGGCAGTTGTCCCGGTTTTTATTTGTCCTTACTCTATGCTGTAGCAGAGCAGGGCGCCTAAGGCTTGGGCTGCAGCGCGGCCAGAAAGCCGTTGATCAGGGCGAAGACCCCGGGGAAGGCGGCCAGGGACAGCGCCGCCGGTTGGTCGAACACGTCGTGGTAGGCGGTGGAGCCCCCGCGGGTGTAAAAGTAAAATGCCGGTACGCCCCGCTCCGAAAAAGGAAAGTGGTCGGAGTTGGCGGCCCGGCCCCGCGGCGCCAGCTGGGCAACGTATCCGCCCCCCGCGTTCAGGCGGGTGAGCAGCTGGTACTGCGCTTCGTGCAGGCGCCCGTTCACTACCGTTATCCCATCCTGTCCGGTGCCCAGCAAGTCCAGGTTTACCAGAAAGCGGATCCGCTCCAGCGGCAGCACCGGGTGGCTGACCAGATAGCGGGAGCCTAGCAGCCCTGCTTCCTCGCCCCCAAAGGCAATAAAGACGATGGAATAGGGCGGGCGGTGCTCGGGGCGGCCATAGTAAGCCGCCAGCTCCAGCAGCATAGCCGTGCCGCTGGCATTGTCGTTGGCACCCGGAAAGTAGGCTTGTCGCCCCATCCGGCCCAGGTGGTCGTAGTGCGCGGTTACTACCAGAAACGAGTCGGGCTTCACGCTGCCGGCCACATAGCCAATCAGGTTCTGGGTGGGATAGTCGACGGCAAGCTTCGCCTCTACCCGAATAGTGGCGCGTGCGGTGCCCGCCGGCCAGCGGCTGGCCAGTACCTGGAGCTGGGGCTGGGGCTGCTGCTGGTCGGAGAGGGAGGCCGTAAGCTTGGTCGGAAACAGCGTTACCCGGGCTCCGGCCTGGTTCAGGTGGCGGGCAAAGGCGTCGGGCAGATTACGCACCCGCTCAGCGTCGCGGTGGCGCAGCACCACCACCTTGCCGCGCAGGCTCTGGGCCAGAAACCGGCGGCCGGCCTCCTCCTGGCTGAAGACGAGCGTATCGAGGTACACGACCGGTCCGCTGACCTTGCCCCCGCCCGAACCAGGCTCGGCAATAAAGTCATGCCCCGCCCGGAGCTGCTGACGGTCCCCGGTCCCTTCGAGCTCCAGGCTGAGCGTTCCGGGGAAGGTGTTGACGGTAAGGCGGAACGGTTGGGTGTAGTTCGGGGTCAAGGCCAGCAGGCCCGCCGCCCGGAACCGCTGCCGCAGGTAGTCGGCGGCCTGCTGGTCGCCGCGCTGCACGTAGCCCCGGCCGTGCAGGCGGGGAGCGGTCAGGTCTTCAATCGTTTGCCGGACCCGGGCCATATCCTGCGCCGCGGCGGGCGAGAAGGCCATAGTCAGGCTGGCCGTCGTCAGCATGGTCAGCAGCCGACGGTCAAACCAACCAGGGAAAAGCAGTGTGCGGCTGGGCATACGGAGTAGGTTAAAGCCGGAAAACACGCATCAGCACCCACCCGGTCAGGACGCCGGCCCCGGCCCCCAGTGCGTCGCTGATAACGTCGGACCACTCCCCATGCCGGCCCAGGCGCATCGTCATCTGCAGCACCTCGATGAGGGCCCCGAAGGCAACTGAGCCAAGCAGGGCCGGCAGCCAGGCATGGCGGCGCAAAGCCGGGTAGCGCTGTTGCCGCCGAAGCGAGAAGTACAGCAGGGCCGCCAGTAGTAGGAATACAAACGCGTGGGCAGCGGTGTCAAACGACAGCAGTTCCCATTTGGGTACCTCCGGCATGTCGTCGGCCGGCGTCAGGGTAAGCACCAATACCAACGCCGCCCATGCCGCCGGTAGCGCCGCGTAGGGGCGGCCGGGGGGCAGGAGCGGCGTGGGCGACGACAAGGCGGCAGTGGAGCGGTTAGGCGCCAATCAGCTCACCATAGGCTTCGGCACTCAGCAGGCCTTCCAGCTCGGCGGGGTTGCCCACCGACATCTTGATCATCCAGCCATTGCCGTAAGGGTCGGAGTTCACCGTTTCCGGGCTGCCGTCCAGCTGGCTGTTGATTTCGAGTACCGTGCCCGAGATGGGGCTGAACAGGTCCGAAACCGTTTTTACGGCTTCAACCGTGCCGAACACTTCGTTCTGGGCAACTTCTTTGTCGAGCGTGTCGATGTCAACATATACGATATCACCGAGCTCACGCTGGGCGTGGTCGGTAATGCCGATGTAGGCGGCGTCGCCTTCGATACGGATCCACTCGTGCTCTTTGGTGTACTTCAGGTTGGCAGGGAGATTCATGGGAGCAGGTTTGATAAGAGGTTGCGGCACCGGGGCACCGTGCTCAAAAGTAAGAGAAAGTTGGCAGGTGCGGGCAAGCCCCGCGTGTCGCAAACGCAACGGCAGCCCAACTGCCTGTCCTGTAGACGGGAAAGTCGGGCTGCCGTTGTCCGGAAGCAAACCTATTGCGAGAGACTGTAGCGGAGCTGGAGGCCAGCTTCGGTGGCTGAGTTCTTGAAGGCATTCACGCCCCGGGGCTCGGTTACGGTGCGGGTAAAGAAGAACTGCAGGTTCAGGCGCTGATTCAGCACGTAGTCAATGGTGGGCCGGATCTGCACCTGGCGGTTGCCGTTGGTGGTTTGGCTGGTAGCCCGGCCCACGCTGGCCGGCTCTCCCTGCGCATTATCCGGGTCGACCACGTCGAGGATAGACCGCTGAATGGTGGTGTTGTCCCGGATTGAGAGGTCGAGGCGGGCAGTCAGCTCGTTGCGCAGCACCTTCTGCTCCCCGCCAATCTTGAAGGGCACCTTGAAGCGGTTCGTTACGTAGCCAAAGCCGATGACCAGCTCTTCGTTGTACAGCTCGGTTACCTGGGCGTTGGTAGTGTTCAGGCCCACGCTCCGGTCGGTGCGGAACTCCAGGCGGCCGGTTACTTTCTCCAGGGTCTGAAAGTTCAGGCCGATCAGGGGCGCGAACCGCTCCGCAATGGTGACCTGCCCGATGACGTAGTAGGGAATAAACTGATTGTTGGTCGGGTTGATCAGGTAGGGCAGATCGTCGGGCTCCCGGGTGTAGCGGCTGGCGCTGGTAAAGGTGGGCACGCTGTAAGCCGAGCTGTAGGCGTGGTTCAGGGTGATGGAGCGGAAGTAGCGCTTCATGAAGGGCAGCTCGGCCAAGCCATTGTAGTCGATGCGCCAGTTGGGCAGGGGCAGCTTGCCGAACAGGTCAAACTTCTCCGCCTTGTAGCCATCCGACGACCGGCCGTGGTAGGCGTCGAGGAAGGCCGGCAGCAGCACGTCCTGAGAGTTGTAGCCGTACCGGCCCCGCTGCCCGCTGATCGGGTCAGTCACGGTGTTGGCCTGGCTGAGGCGCTGCTGTACGATGCCCCGGTTCTGAATAAACTGATTGAAGGCCTTGGAAATGTTGCCATTGGCCGACCGGTCGCCGAAGAACGTTTGCAGGGTAATGGTCGAGGAGCCGAACGAGCCGGTGCTGGTAGCCTGACTGGGAGCCAGGCGCCGGTCCGGGAAGGGCTGCAGCGTCGTCGTATCAACGGCCAGGCGCTTGAACGTCTCGCGGTTGCGCACCAGGGTATGGCGGGCATCCACCTGAATGTTGAAGTCGCGGAAGGGCTCCAGCGCCGTGCGCAGCGTGATGTTCTGGGTGAGCAGGGAGCTGAGGGGCGTATTCAGGAACTCGCTGCGCTGGGTGTACCAGCCCCGGCTGTCGGCGCGCTGGTAAAGGTCTTCCAGCTCGTACTGGTGACCCAGGATAAAGGGCACGCCGGGCGCATCGAACCGGTCGTTGAGGCCGAAGAACCGGGTACCCGGCAGGTAGCCTGGCAGCAGGGTTCCGTCGGTGCGGGTGTAGGTGAAGTTGATGGATCGTGCCGTCATCAGGGAACGAAGCACTGCTTTCACAAACCGCAGCTCGGGGCCCTTGGCCGTGTCGGCGGCGGGGGCGGCACCCGTGCGGTCTTTTGCCGCCGCCGGCACCCGGCCCAGCACCGCGGCGGTAGAGCCGCGCTTAATGCTTTTGCTGGCGCTGGCACTGGGCGGGGGTGCATTGTTGATGATGTTGAGGAAGCGCACCTTGTTGTACAACTTCACCAGATCAATCTTGCCGTTGGCGCTTATTTCCCGGTTGTTCTGGATGGTGTTGCCCAGGTCCAGCTCCACGGTGCTCGTATCGTTCGGATTGGCCGGGTTTAACGGGGCCCGCAGCGCGGTGGAAGCGGCCTGCCAGCTGTAGTTGGCCGCAAAGCGGGTATCGGCGCTAAGCCAGTCGGTGAGCGGAAACTTGTCGAGCGGCAGGCGGTAGGTGAGGGCCACGGTCTGGTTGAAGTTCGTGGTCCGGCCGCCCCGCAGCAGGTTGGTGCGCAGCGAGTCGCGGTTAAGCTGGGCCGTGCGGCTGTCCCCGATGCTGGGGCCCGCGCCTTCGTCGATAACTGCCCGGTTGTTGGCCGTGTAGTCAAAGATCAGGCTCTTGGTCAGGTCCCACTTCAGGTCGTAGATCCGGTTGAAGAAGAAGCTTTTCTGGTAGATAGCCGGAATGTCCCGGGTGGTTGGCACGTCCCCGGGCGTCAGCGTGCGCTGCAGCTGCCGCTCGTTGTAGCGCCGGTCCAGGTCGGCCCGGAACGAGAAGCGCGAGGGCAGGGGCGTGAAGTTGACCTCCTGGAACATCTTCAGGTAGGGGTTGTCCAGCAGCTTTACCTTGGCCAGGGGCGTATAGTTCTTGGGCGTGGTCTGGTACACGTAGGCCAGGGCCCCGTTGTAGGCGCGGGTATAGTCGCGGTCGGTGCGGATGTCGCTGTGGGTGCGCTCGGTGAGGGTGTAGCTGACGGCAAAGTTCTCGATATCGTAGGGCCGCACCTTCTTTTCGGGGTTGATGCGCTCCTTGCGCACGTTCAGCACGCTCACGCTCCGGCTGTTGGTCTGGTCGATAACCTCGTTGCGGTACGCCGCCCGCTCTTCCGCCGTCTCAAACTTCTCCAGCGACTGCGTGAGCTTGGTATCGGGGTCAAGCGGGTCGTACTTGGGCGTGCGGCTTTCGTGGCCGGCCTGCAGCAGCACCGGGATGCGCAGGCCCAGCGAAGCCGGCAGCAGCTTATCGGCGGCAATGGTCGCATTCAGGTCGCCGCGGGTGATGTTGTCGAGCGAGCGTTGGGGCGCCTTGTCCTGCAGGCCGCCGAAGCCGACGGTGGTATAGCTGCCGGTAGCCGTTACGTTGGCAATATCGGCCAGCTTGGTGTTGAAGCGGGCAGTAGCCGCCCAGCCGCTGTCGGTTTCGTAGTCAAACACCCGGAACTCGTCGGCCCACAAACACAGTGACTTCTCGGCATTGTTGGCGCTGGGGTTAAACACGCCGATCAGCACGCCCTGCACGGCGCTGAAGTCGGGGTTGCCCACAATGGTGATGGTAGCGCCGCTGGGCAGCTGGACCACGTAGGGAATGTTCAGGGGCACGCGCGCCTGGTTGCGGGCCGCCTTGGCGTCGATAAAGGCCTGGAAGGAAATCTGAATCTCATTCTGCTCGGGCCATACCTCGCGCTGCTGCGTGGCGCCGGGGCGGGTAATGGCCAGGGGCAGGGAGTACTCGTAGTAGTTCTGGGTGTAGTCGGTGCCGATGCGCACGAAGCCCCGCATCTGGTTGTCCTGCAGGCTGCGGTCCTGGGTTTCGGCGTGCAGGAACAGGCGCAGCTGCTTGTAGCGCAGCATGTTGATGTTGACGTTTTTGTAGGCGCCCTTGCCGTAGCCGGGGCGCAGCCCTTCCACGCACAGGCGCAGGCTCTGCTCGTTCTGCAGACGGTTTACGGTGCTGGAGCCGTACTCCCGGTCCCGCTGGATGTTGGGCGGCAGCAGGTAGGGAATTGCGCCGTTGCCGGTTGCGTTGGCCAGGCCGTTCTCCTCGATGCTCACGGTGGAGATGTCGAAGGCGTCGGCGTCGGCGTCCGCGTTGATGTTGGGCTTGCCGGGCTCGGCAATGCTGCTCAGGAAGCGGCGCCACTGGTTGGCCACAAACTGCAGCTGCACCATGCGCAGCACCACGGGCTCTTCCCAGTTGGTAAGGTACATCCGCACGAAGCGAATCGACTTGAAGCCGAAGGGCTGGTTGCCGGGCGTGCCGCGCACCCCGGTGTACTGGCGAATGGGAATGCGGAACTGGTACCACGACACCTCTTCGCCCTTGATGACGTTGGTTACCTTATCCACCACGTAGTTCTCGCCCACCTTCAGGCCGCCGTTGTCGGGGCGCAGCGGAATCCGGTACTCGTAGTACCGCTCGATGTCAGAAATAACGTTGTCGCGGTTCAGGTCTTCCTTGTCGGGAAAAGCAGTGGACGTCTGCTGGCTGTTTTCGGCGGAGTTGCCTTCCATGCCGTTGAACTGCTTGTAGCGGCCCAGGATCTTCACGTCGCGGCCGTTGCTGTAGAAGTCGTCGAGGTGGTGGCGGAAGTTGTCGGCCGAGGGGTCGGCTACCTGGGCGTACACCCCCTGGAAGAAGCTGCGCTCCTCGCTGTCGTTGAGTCCTTCCAGACCAATGTCCTGGAACGCCCGGGCGCCGGGCGTGGTGTTGAAGGCGTCGGTCAGGAACTGCTGACGCGTCACCCGGCCCCAGATGGTGGGCTTGGTGTTCTGGTCGATGTCCGTCGGGTCGGCCGAGGTGGGCAGGCCGTTCTCGAACTCGTGCTGGTTGCTGTCCTTCAGCACGTCTTCCGACACCGAGCCCAGGTTGAGGTACAGGTCACCGCCCCGGGTGTTGTTGGTCGGCGGGTTTTCCGAGTCGTTGACCTGACCGTTGCGGCCGGGCAGGAAGGGGTCCATCAGCCAGAACTCCATGTACTCGACGTTGGCGTTGTCGAAGTCGGTGTCGAAGGTGATTTCCCGGCTGATGGCGCCGAAGTTGTTGATGGCCGGGCTGCTGAGGAACTTGCCGTCGGGAGTCACGCCCGGGTTATAGTTGTAGGGGCCCCGCTCCCGGGGGAAGTACGCCAGGTCGGTCGTGTACTCGAAGCCGTTGCCGGTGGCGCCCAGGTCCCGGTTCGGGAATACCTCGTTGCGCCGGATGCCGCGGATGTAATGGTTGTCCAGATCGGCAGTGGTGATGTTGCCCGGAATGCTGGGGCCGCCGGTATAGTAGGTCTGGTCGATGGTATACCAGGCCAGCTTGGCCCGGCGGTTGTTCACGCCCAGGCTGGGCGTGGAGCTGGTTCCAGCAATGGGCAGGGGCGTGGCCCCCAGCCGCCACGCGGTGCTTACGTTTAGTCCGCCCAGGGCGTAGGGCGTGCGGGCATTCTCGAAGTCGTCGATGTAGGACACGCCGTTTTCGCCGCGGCCCAGCTTGGAGCGGCCTGGCACGAGCTGGGCAAACTCTGCCCCGAACGAAACCGACGACGGCTCCTTGGTTGAAATCAGCGGCAGGGCGTCGAGGTATTTAGTCAGCACCCGCGAGTCCCGGCGCATGTTCACGTCGAAGCCGTACATGGTGTTGTTGCCGGGCTCGTCGCCGATGTTGACGCGGTTGATGCCCGGGGCCTGGTTTTCCAGCAGGTGAAGTACCGTAGCGCCGAAGTTGACGTCCTGGTTAAGCTTGTAGTCGAAGCGGGCTCCCAGCATGGTGCGGGGCTGCACCTGCACGATGGCGTCTTTCTCGAAGTCGATGCGCAACTCGTTGGCCGAGTTCAGGTAGCTTGGGTTCAGAATCTTAACCTTGGCCTGATCGTAGAAAACCTGGTAGTCGCGGCCTTCCTCGAGCAGGGTGCTGCCTGAGTACACCCGTACCGAACCCTGGGCAACCCGGATGCCGGGCAGCGTGATTTCGTCGGAGGTGCTGGCCTGGAACCGGCCCTTCAGAAAGAACTTGTCTTTTTCCTGGCGCTGCTGGGCGTCGCTCTGGGTTTGGTTGTAGAGCTCCTGGTACACGTACTTCTGGGCCAGCAGGCGCTCCGTTGCTGCCACGCCGCCCTGGGCGCCGGTCGTGTCGAACCGGGCCCGCAGGTAGGAGCCAAACGGCTCCACTTGGGGAAAGATGATCTTGCCCAGCTCCGGGTCGATGGTGATGCCGGGAATGAAGTCGAAGTTGCCGTCGGCGTTCCGGTCGTTGTTGGGGTTCACGTTGTCGAGGTTGAGCACCTCAATCAGCGGCTTGTTGGCAATCAGGGCCCCTTCCTTAAGCGAAATCAAGTCAACCCCGGTTTCGTCGTCCTTGTACACGATCTGCAGCTGAAAATTGTCGCGGTTCAGCTGGCTGGCATTCAGGGCGTAGATGTTCTTCATCATCAGGTCCCAGGTTGGCAGGTTGCCGGTCAGGGCGCTGAGCGAGTCGGTGGCCGGGCTCAGGGTCCGCTCGGCAATGCCGACGCCGGGGTTGGTGGCCTTCAGCATCTTCAGGTAAATCACCTGGTCCTGGCCCACGGTAGCGTAGTCTTCCACCGTCTCACCCACCTTGTAAGGAATACCATTGTAGGTGTACTCAAACGAAACCCCGAGCACCTGCTCCGGCAGCAGAGGCGTGTTGAGCGAGAGGTATCCCAGCTGGGCGTTGAAGGTGTATTCGCGCGGGTCCAGCTTGCGGGCCCGCACCCGCTCGTAGTCGATGCTCTTGGCCAGATTCAGGCCGCTGGGGCGTTGCAGGTAATCGTCCACCTGGCTTTCGTCGCGGGCGGCAGTGCCCCCGGCCAGAACGCGGGAAAACAAAAAGTTGCTGTTGTTGCCGGCCGGGGTGCGCCGGGAGCTGCCGCCTTTGCGGATGGTGGCCGGGTTGCGGTACACCCGCACCGGTTCGGCCAGGTCCATCAGCGTCACCACGTTGCGCAGGTTGTCGGTAGTGCGGTTGTCGTTGGTCACGTACACCTCCAGGCGGGTGATGTTGATGCCCGACTGCACCGTGGGCAGGTTGCGCAGGGCCCCGTCGTACCGCTCCCGGAAAAAATGCGTCAGAAAGAAGTGCCGGTCCCGCTCATAGCCGCTGGCCTTCAGCTCAAAGGAGCGGCTCTGCCCGCCGTTCTGCACCCGGATTTCGTCGGCTGTGCCGCGCAGGGTGCTGGCCACGGTGGTTACGCCCAGGCGGCCGAACTGCATCTGCATCTTGGCGCCGAACAGGTTCTGCCCGCCCTGAATCAGAGAGTTGGTCAGGGGTAGGCTCACGTTGCCCAGCTCGATCTTGCGGATGATGTCCGTGTCGTAGCCGGTGTAGTCGAGCTTCATGTTGTTCTCGAAGTCGAACGCGGCCTTGGTGTCGTAGTTGAACGTGAGCTTCAGCTTCTCCCCGATCTGGCCGGTGAGGTTGAGGTTCATGTTCTGGTCGTACTGGAAGTCGCCCACCCGCTGCTGGCGCAGGGTGAGGGTGGGGTTCTGGTTGCGGTTCCAGCGTCCGCCCATGCGCAGCGTCACCGCGCCCTGGGGGCGGATGTCGACGTAGCTGCCGCCGAACAGGCGGTCGGCAATGGGACCCAGGTAGATCTTTGGAATCAGGCGCTTGGCCGTAGCCGGGGAGGCCGGGTCACCGGTGACGCCACCCGCGGCCTTTTCGCGGAAGTAGTTGCGGATGGCCTGCTGCTGCTGCCAGCGCGAGTATTCCTCGAAGGTCATCAGGCTCGGGTCGCGGTAGAGCAGCTCCTGCCCCACGCGCTCCTGCACGTCGAAGTATTCCAGGCTGTCGTCGGGCGTTACCTGCAGGCTGATGTTCGACGGCAGCGGCAGCACCAGGGGGGAGCGGCGGCGCTGGGGCGAGAACGGGGTGCCGGCCCGGTCGTCGGGGGCTACCTTGGGCCGGCGGCTGGGCCGGTACCGGCTGGTATCGGGCAGTACCGTACGGGGCGTGTCGGGCGGCATGACCAGGCGGCCGGCTTTGGTTGCGGCCGGCAGCCAGGACCAGAGCTGGCGAAATGCAAAGGGAGCAGCACCGGCAGTTTCCGCCCTCGACCACCACGCCACGAGCGACGTAACAACTACAACAGAGGCGACAAACGTCTTCTTACCGGTATTCAAGGACTGGGACGGGCGCGGAGCCGCGGAAAAATTCTAATGAGACTTAAGAGCAAATTTAATTAATTCCTCCACGCTGAGGTCGTTACCGTGCTTGTGCTGAATGGAGTCCAGGGTTTTCTCGGCCGCGGCGCGGGCAAAGCCCAGGGTAACCAGTGCGGCTAACGCTTCGGAGCGGTTGGTATTGTGCTGGCGGGCCAGGGGTACGGTATCCACGCCGGCTTTGGCCAGCAGCTCGTCCTTGCGGAGCCGGTCGCGCAGGTCCAGCACGATGCGCTGGGCCGTCTTGGGTCCCACGCCCTTGATGGCCTGGATCGAGCGCACGTCTTCCTGCACAATGGCCTGGCGAATCTCCCCCACCGACATCGACGACACAATCACGATGCCCGTGCCCGGCCCGATGCCCGACACCGAAATCAGGTGCATGAACAGGGCCTTCTCGTTGGGGTCCAAGAAGCCGTAAAGCGTCTGGGCGTCTTCCTTGACGTGGTGGTAGGTGTAGAGCTTGGCTTTTTCGCCCTCAGTGGGCAGCTTGGCGTAGGTAGCCAGCGAAATTTTTACCTCGTAGCCCACGCCGCTCACGTCCAGAATAGCCTGGGCATGGTCTTTATAAGCTAGTTTACCGTCGATGTATGCGAACATTCAGTGGGTCTCGGGCCCCGGGAGGCCAGGGCTGGGTGCAGGGGAGAATCGGAAAGTTAAGAAATCGGCACTGATCAGCGGAACACCGGAAGCTTAGCCAGTAATTCCCCGAAAAGCGCCGGTGGCAAGAAAAAGCTCAACCGCCAGACCGGCAACTCGCCGGACCGGCCGGAACCCGCCGCGGCAAGCCCGGCCTGCGCCTCATTCCGGATGCTGAGCTCCCGGCGCCGGGCCCTACAGTGCCTTGCGGCCCTGCTGGGCGTCGACAACGGCAATGGCGGCCATGTTCACGATTTCGCGGACCGAGGCGCCAAGCTGCAGAATGTGCACCGGCTTGCGCATACCCATCAGCACCGGCCCAATCACTTCGGCCCCGCCGATTTCCTGCAGCACCTTGTAGGCAATGTTGCCCGACTCCACGTTCGGGAAGATCAGGGTGTTGGCGCCCTTCTCCGCCAGGGGGCTGAAACCGTAGTGGTCCTGCAGCAGCTGAGGGCTCAGGGCCACGTTGGCCTGCATCTCCCCGTCGATGAGCAGCTCCGGGAAGCGGGTTTTGGCCAGCTCGGTGGCGCGCCGGGTTTTCTCGGGCAGGGGCCCGGGGTTGGAGCCGAAGTTGGAATAGCTGATGACGGCCATCCGGGGCTCGGCGTCGAAAAAGCGCACGGCCCGGGCCGTCAGCCCGATAATCTCCACCATCTCCTCAGCCGTGGGGTTGATGTTCACGGTGGTGTCGGCAAAGAAGTACGGGCCTTTCTTGTGCTGGATGATGTACATCGACGCCACCCGCCTTACCCCATCCTCGGTGCCGATAACCTGGAGCGAGGGAATGATGCTTTTGCCGTAGTCCTTGGTGAGGCCGGTAATGCAGGCGTCGGCCTCCCCGGTTTCCACCATCATGGCGGCGTAGTAGTTGCGCTCCCGCATCAGGCGGCGGCCTTCATAGAGGGTCATGCCCCGGCGCTGGCGCTTCTCATACAGGATGGCGGCGTACTCGTCGCGCTTGGCGTCTTCCTTGAGGATGTCGATCAGGGTGCAGCCTTCCAGGTCGAGGGAGTTGGCGCGCACGATGGCGTCAATCTTTTCGCGGTTGCCGAGCAGGATGGGCTGGGCAATGCCCTCGTCGTGCAGGATCTGGGCGGCCTTGAGGATCTTGTAGTTATCAGCCTCGGCAAACACCACGCGCTTGGGATTGGCCCGGGCGGCGGAGGTAATGCGGTTCATCAGCTTCTGGTTTACGCCGAGGCGGGCGCGGAGCTCGTCCTCGTAGGCGTGCCAGTCCTCGATGGGCAGGCGGGCCACCCCGCTTTCCATGGCGGCCCGGGCTACGGCCGGCGAAATGGTCGTAATCAGGCGGGGGTCCAGGGGCTTCGGAATCAGGTAGCCGCGCCCGAAGGCCAGGGTATTGTCGCCGTAGGCCTTGTTGACCATTTCCGGCACCGGCTCCCGGGTCAGCTCGGCCAGGGCCTTTACGGCCGCCAGCTTCATGGCCTCGTTGATTTCGGTGGCCCGCACGTCGAGGGCGCCCCGGAAGATGTAGGGGAAGCCCAGCACGTTGTTGACCTGGTTGGGGTGGTCGGACCGGCCGGTGGCCATAATCAGGTCGGCGCGGGTGCTGGTAGCCAGCTCGTAGCCGATTTCCGGCTCGGGGTTAGCCAGGGCAAATACGATGGGGTCGGCGGCCATCTTCAGCAGAAAGCCGGCGGGCAGCACCTTGGCGGCCGAGAGGCCCACGAACACGTCGGCGCCGTCCATGGCTTCTTCCAGCGTGGTGATGGGCCGGGTGGTAGCAAACTGCAGCTGAAGCGGGTCAAGGTCGGTGCGGGCCGGGGTGATGATGCCGTCCTTGTCGAAGACCACCAGGTTTTCCTTGTTCAGCCCCAGGGCCACGTACAGGCGCATGCACGACACGGCTGCCGCGCCGGCCCCGCTTACCACCATCTTAATCTCGCCGATGTTCTTGCCCACGATATCGAGGCCATTGAGCAAAGCGGCCGATGAAATAATGGCAGTGCCGTGCTGGTCGTCGTGCATCAGCGGGATGTTCATCTGCTCGCGCAGGGCCGTCTCGATGCGGAAGCATTCGGGGGCCTTGATGTCCTCCAGGTTGATGCCGCCAAAGGTGGGCTCCAGTGACTTCACGATGCGGATAAACTCCTCGGGGTCGGTGGCGTCGATTTCGATATCAAAGCAGTCGATGCCGGCGAATTTCTTGAACAGTACCCCCTTGCCTTCCATGACCGGCTTGGAGGCATCGGGGCCGATGTTGCCGAGACCCAGCACGGCCGTGCCGTTGCTGATGACGCCCACCAGGTTGCCCTTGGCGGTGTACTTGTAAACGGCGTCCTTGTCGGCGGCAATTTCCTTGCAGGGCTCGGCCACGCCGGGGGAGTAGGCCAGGGCCAGGTCGAGCTGGGTGCTGAGAGGCTTGGTCGGCACGACCTCAATCTTGCCGGCGGGGCTCTGCGAGTGGTAGTTGAGGGCGTCCTGCTTGTTTATCTTGAGCATGAGAAGGGAGAGTCGAAGCTGAAAAGGCCGGGCCGGGCGCGCCGGGCCTTTCGGCAAGTTCGGCCGAAAATGGCCGGAATCAAAGTTTAGGCGGCATGCCGAGTATCCTGACCGGCCGAATGAGAAGCGAAATTAAGGCGCAAAAAAAGCCGCTGAAGGAGCTTCAGCGGCCTTGGAGGCTTTGCGGTAAACGGAGCTTAGCTGGCGACCAGCAGTTTTTGGCCGGGCTTTACCTCGTCGGAAGTCAGGTTGTTGAGCTTGCGCAGCTGATCCACGGTGAGGCCGGGGTAGCGGCGGGAGATGTTATAGAGCGTGTCGCCGGGCTGCACAAGGTGGATTTTACCGGCGGGCAGCTTACCCGGAGCCGGCTCGGCAGCAGCGCGGGCCGGGCGGGTGGCCCGGCTAGCGGCAGCTACGGCCGTAAACTTATCCTCGTCGGCCGGAGCCGTCAGGCGCAGCTTCTGGCCGGGTACCACGGTTTCCGACTTCAGCTTGTTCCAGGCCACGAGCTGGGCTACGGTCAGGTTCCGCTCCCGGGCCAGGCGGGTCAGGTAGTCACCCTTGCGCACGACGTACTCGGTGGCAAGCGGCGCCTCCGGTGCGGTATCGGCCGGGGCAGCCGCCACTTCCACCGGAGCAGGGCGGGTGGACTTTTCGGTTTTCGCCGCCCGGGCTACGACCGGCTTCACCACCGGGATTTCGGGGACGTTGTTGTCGGCCGGTACGGCTACGGGCACTTTCGCGGGCCGGGTCGGACGGCTGCTGGTGTGGGCCGTTGCCACGGCCGGGTGCGGCTGAGGTTCGGATGGAGTGGTATTCACCACGGCAACTGCTGCTGAGTCGGAGGCGGCCAGCGCCGTTGGCTGCACGGCCGGCTCCTCGGCGGGGATAGTAGCGGCAACTGCTTCTACCGCAACGGCTTTCACCGCTGGCAACGGAGTTTTACGGGCTACCACGGGCTGGCTAGCCGTTTCCGACATCGGTACGAAAACCAGCAGCTCCTGGCGCGGAGCCAGGGCCTTGCCCTTGCGCAGGCCGTTCCAGCGGCGCAGCTGGGCCGAGCTTACCTCAAACCGCTCCGCTACCGTGCCAATGGTTTCACCCTTGCGCACCCGGTGATAGACGCGGCGGTATTTGGGCTTGTCGGCTTCGGATTTTTCGGCGGCGGCCACGGCCGTGCTGGCCGTAGAATCCACCGGCTCCAGACCCGGAATGCGGGGCTGCAGCACGGGCGGGGGTGGCAGCGTCACCTTGCAGAAGTCGAGCAGGGTGTTGCGGTCCTGCACGGCCAGCTCGGTGCGTACGCAGGTGGGTATCGTCAGCTTGTAGTTGCGGAACGTCTCCGGAATGTAGTGCTTGCGCAGCTCGGGGTTGTGGCGCTGAATGGCGGACGAGTCGAGGCCGAACTGGGCCGCGAACTTGCGCAGATCCAGGGAACGGTTCGAGATGATGAGCGTGTCGGTGGCTTCGGCGTACTGGTACTGCAGGGTCTCGTCGTGCAGGTTGTGCTCCTTGGCGTACGTCATCGTGTACAGCAGGGCCGTGAAGGTGGGCACGTAGTTGCGAGTCTCCTTAGGCAGGTGGGGGTAGAGGTCCCAGAAATTGGTTTTTCCGGTGCGCTTCATCACCCGGCGCATGTTGCCCCCGCCCCAGTTGTAGGCCGCCAGCACCAGCTCCCAGTCGCCGAACATGCGGTACAGGTCGCGCAGGTACTTGCACGCCGCCTCAGTCGACTTCTCCGGGTTCATCCGCTCGTCGATGTACTCGTTGCGCTGCAGGCGCATGTCGGAAGCCGTGGGGCCCATGAACTGCCAAAGGCCCACGGCCCCGACCTTGGAGCGGGCCTGGGGCAACAGGGCCGACTCCACCACCGCCAGGTACTTCAGATCCTGGGGCAGCTTGTACTTGGCCAGGTATTTCTCGAACAGCGGGAAATACAGGTTCTGCCGCTCCAGGATGCGCTGGGTGTACTTCCGGTTACGAATCGTGAAATACTCCACGAAGGCCATGACGGTGCCGTTGAACTGGTGGGGCACGTCGGTTTCAAAGCAGCTGATCCGGTCCCCGACCAGCTCCCGCATCGTCGGGGGCGTGCGGGCCCACAGCAGCTGAAGCGAATCCAGGGAAGGCCGGGGCTCGGCTACAAGAGAATCACCCCGCAGCTGGAGCTGCAGCTCCACCCGGGTGGTATCGTCGGAGCTGCTGCCAGCCGGTTTCTGTTCGGGAAGCTCCTGCGCGGCCAGCGGGCGGGAAATAGCAGCCAGAAAGAGGAAGGGGGCAGCACGCCACAACGATTTTTTCATCAGGGAATGGCTGGGGTGAGGGATTCAGCCAATGAACTGGCAAACGCCAGCAGGTGCTCTTCCCGGAAGGCGCCGCTCAGCACCTGCAGGCCAATGGGCATGCCATCGGCATCTTCGCCGGCCGGAACCGAAATGGCGGGTACGCCGGCCAGGGAGGCCTGCACGGTGAAGATATCAGCCAGGTACATGGCCAGCGGGTCTTTCTGGTTTTCGCCCAGGCGGAAAGCCGTGGTAGGCGTGGTGGGCAGTACCAGGAAGTCGTACTGGCGGAGCAGCTCGTCGGTTTTTTCCTTGATCAGCCGTCGTACGCGCTGGGCCTTGGTGTAGTAGGCGTCGTAGTAGTCGGCACTCAGCACGAAGGTGCCCAGCAGAATGCGGCGCTGTACTTCCGGCCCAAAGCCCTGGGCCCGGGTCTTCTTGTAGAGCGACTCTACGTCGGTGGCGTCGGGAGCCCGGTAGCCGTACTTCACCCCGTCGAAGCGGCCCAGATTCGAGCTGGCCTCCGCCGTGGTCAGGATGTAGTACGTGGGCACCATGAAGTCAAGATAGGGAAAATCCACGGCATCAACCACATGGCCCTGGCTGCGCAGGGTTTCCAGGGTGGCTTCCACGGACTCTTTAATCTGCGGATCCAGGCCCGCCCGCTCCATCGTGTCACGGATGTAGCCGATCCGGTAGTGGGGAGCCGGTGTGAGCAGCTCAGAATAAGCAGGGACCGGCTGCTGGCTTACGGTGCTGTCGAAGTTGTCGGGGCCGGCCATCACTTCGAGCAGCAGGGCGGCATCCTCCACCGAGCGGGTAAGCGTGCCGATCTGGTCGAACGACGAGGCGTAGGCAATGAGGCCGTAGCGGGAGATGCGCGAGTACGTGGGCTTGAAGCCGACGACACCGCAGAAGGCCGCCGGCTGCCGCACCGAGCCCCCGGTGTCGGAGCCGATAGAAGCCAGGCACAGGTCGGCCTGCACGGCCACGGCCGAGCCGCCCGAAGAGCCGCCGGGAACCCGGTCGGGGTCGAGGGCATTGCGGGACGGACCGAAATAGGATGTCTCATTCGAGGCGCCCATGGCAAACTCGTCGCAGTTCTGCCGGCCGATGATGATGGCGTCCTCATCGAGCAGGCGCTGCACGGCCGTACCGGAGTAAAGCGACTTAAAGCCGTCGAGGATGTGGCTGCTGGCCTGCAGAGCGTGGTCCTTGTAGGCCAGCACGTCTTTCAGGCCCAGTACCATACCAGCCAGGCGGCCGGCCGTACCGGCAGCGCGCTTGGCGTCGACGGCATCGGCCTGGGCCCGGGCCTCGTCGGCAAAGACTTCGAGGTAGGCATTCAGGTGGGTGGTACGCTGGATGTTATCCAGGTAATACTCCACGAGCTGACGACAGGTCAGCGTGCCTGTCGTCAGCTCGTAGCGAACTTCCGTGAGGGAGTTAAAGCGTCTCAAATCGAAAAGTTAGTTGGACTGTTGGTCGAGTCGGGGCCGTTCGGTGGGAGTAGGAGCAATGCCCCCGTCCATGGGCGGCGCAAGGTTGGTTTCGGGCGCGGCGTAGGAAGCGGGCTGCTCCGGCTCCGTCAGGGGCGCGGGCGCTGTTTCAGGCGCTACGTAGCTGTTGCTGTACTGCTGCTGGGTGGGCACCTTGGGTTGACCGGCATTCTCAATCTCGCTGCGGATTTCGCGGGAGGCATCCTTGAACTCACGAATGCCTTTGCCGAGCCCGCGGGCCAGCTCGGGAATCTGCTTGGACCCGAAAAAGATCAAAACAAACAGGACGATTACGATCAGCTCGCCACCGCCGATGCCTTCCAGGAATAGAAGAAAGGGAGTGTTCATGGCCAGCGGGGGTTAGCGGCGCGGGGCCGTCGGGTCATTCGGGTTTACCGGGCCGTCGCGGTACTCGGGCTTCTCTTCCTTGGAAGCATCCTTAAACTCGCGGATGCCCTGGCCCATGCCCCGGAACAGCTCCGGAATCCGCTTGGCGCCAAACAACAGAATAATAGCTAAAACAATCAGCAGGATTTCGGTCGTGCCGAAGCTGCCGATAAGAAAAAGGGAGGTGAGTGTCATAGGGGAGGGTGCCGAACCGGCTATTTGGGGTGCAAAACCTAGTATACGCAGCTGCTGTCCGATTGGGATTGTAAAGGTATTCCATAATTTTCGAACGTCGTACGAACCCCGCCCAGGCCGCCAGGCCGGGAAGGGCGGGCGGCAGCGGCTTGTTTGCTGGGGCAGGGCCGTAATGGAGGTAGATCAGCGCAACTGCCTGCTCATGTTATCGGTAGCCGACGACCGGCCCCTCGGTTCACAGCGTCATGTTGCGGGCACCATCCTGCTTGCCGCATT
The DNA here is from genome assembly GCF_020685205.1 of Hymenobacter translucens. GTDB lineage: Bacteria > Bacteroidota > Bacteroidia > Cytophagales > Hymenobacteraceae > Hymenobacter > Hymenobacter translucens. Next base: position 25,690 of record NZ_JAJERB010000005.1, on the reverse strand, counting down.
TTTCGTAAGTTTACCCTAACTACAACGGGCAGATTCCTGTCTTTACCGGGAGTATCCCTGGTTTCAGCGCCCGAATTCCAGAATAGATTCCCGCTGAGCTGGCCGTCGTTCTGCTCCCGGTACCAGTCGTTTTTCTCCCGGTGGCCCTACCATCATCCCAGTACCAGTAAATGCCCGCAAAAACGCCCCCAGCCGCTACCAATTTTTTCTCCCACGCCTTTTCGGAGCGTCCCGTGGATGAGGCGGAGCGCCTTGAAGCGCTGCGCAGCTACCAGATTCTGGATACGCCGCCCGAAGTAATTTTTGATGACCTGACCCGGCTGGCGGCGTACATCTGCGGTACACCGATTTCCCTGGTTTCCCTGATTGATGCTGACCGTCAGTGGTTTAAGTCCAACACCGGGCTGGGCGACCTGACCAGCACCAAGCGGGATCTGGCCTTTTGCCAGTACGGAATGCTGGCCGAGGACATCTTTGAGGTTGAGGACGCCACCCAGGACCCGCTGTTCAGCTCCAACCCGCTGGTGCAGGAAGATCCGAACATCCGCTTCTACGCTGGTGCGCCCCTGGTCACGCCCGAGGGCCAGCCTCTGGGCACTATCTGCACCATCGATACCGTTCCGCGCCGGCTCAACGACAACCAGCGCGACGCGCTTCGGATCCTGGCCCGGGAAGTGGTGTCGCACCTCGAACTGCGCCGGGCCCGGCTACAGCTGGAGCAGGAGCAGCGCAAGCTCGACGGGCTGCTGCGCATGGCCAACAACGCCGCCGAGTCGCTGTACATGGGCAGCCGGAGCGAGATTTTCATCAAGCAGGAGCATAAGCTCGTGCGCATCGATACGGCCGACATCCGCTACGTCGAAGCCCTGGGCGACTACGTCAACATCTACGCGGGCAAGGACCGGTTCACGGTGTACAGCACCATGAAGGAGCTGGAAGCCAAGCTGCCGCCCCGCGACTTTCTGCGGGTGCACCGCAAGTACATCGTCCGCCTCGACCGGATTACCGCCATCGAAGCCGACTCGGCCGTGATTGAGAATGAGCGGGGCCCGAACCATACGTCTGGTTTGTTCCCCATTCCCATCGGCAGCTCCTACAAGCTGGCGCTGATGAGCCGCCTGAACCTGGTCTGAGCCTGGCCGGCGTCACCACCGCAAACAAAAGCTGGTCGTTGAGCGAGAAAAATCAGCATTTCGGCGAATTGGCCGTGGGGTAGCCGAAATGTCTAATTATCTTTCGGAATGTTATCGGCTGATGGCAGTGGAACTTTGCAGCGTCTTAACGACTTGCTTTGGTTTAGCTGCCCGTTGATCGGTAGCTAAGTTTGTTTTCATAGCTCAGAAAGGCACCGTGCGCTGCACGGTGCTTTTTTTTGTCCGCTCTGGTAAGGAAGCCGGCCTATTTGCGGCCCAGCCAGTTCTCGGGGTTGAGGTTGGAGCTGTTGCGCCACACCTGAAACTGCAGCTCCGAGGTGCCTTCCGAGTTGGTGTACACCGTGCCGATGCTCTGCCGCATCTTCACCTGCTGGCCCTCGGTCACATTCACCGTCCGCAGCTTGGCATACACGGTAAAGTACTCGCCGTGCTGGATCATGACGATGTTGTTCATGCCGGCAATGCTGGCCACGGTCAGCACCCGTCCGTCGAACACGGCCCGCACCGATTCTCCCGCTCCGGTCTGAATATCCACGCCCCGGTTTTCGACCACCACGTGCTTGAGAACGGGGTGGGGGTGGCGGCCAAAGTGCTGGGAAATAAAGCCCCGGCCTACCGGCCAGAGCAGGCGGCCACGGTTGTCGGAGAAAGACGACGACAGCACCGCCGTTTCCGGGGTCAGTGTCACGCGGTCCACGCGGGTGGCTTCGGACGCAGCGGCGTCCTCGGCCGCGGCGTTGCTGGCCGCCGTCCGCGAAGCCGACTCGGTACTGGGGCGGCTGGGCGTGTTGGCGCGGGCATTGGCAGCGGCGGCGGCCCGGGCGGCTTTGGCGGCGGCGGCGCGGGCCGCGGCCCGGGCAGCACGGGCAATTTCTTCCCGGACCCGCACGGCAATCAGGTTGTCGAGACGCTGCACGGCCTGCTGGCGGGCGGCCAGCTCCTGGCGCAGGCTCTCTTCCTGCTGGCTGAGCTTGGTAACGACCTGGTCCTGCTGGGTTTTCAGCGTGAGCAGGTTGCGGCTTTCCGAAATCTGCGTGGTCAGCAGCGAGCTTTTCTGCTTCTGCTTTTGGGTCAGGCCGGTGAGCTGCTGGCTGAGCTGCTGCTGGGTCTGGGTGATCTGGGCAGCCTGGGCCTTACGCACCTCCGAATACTGGCGGATGTACTGCAGCCGCAGCATAAACTGGTTGAACGACTCGGCTGCGAACAGGAACATGATGCGGTTGTAGCTGTTCGCCGTCTTCGAAGCGGTGTAAATCAGCTGGCTGTACTCGGCTTTCAGCTGCTCCAGGCTTTGCTTGGTCTGCTGCACCTGGGAGGCCGTCTGCACCACGTCCGACTCGATGTACTTCAGCTCCGACTCGATGTTGCGAATCACGCCCTGCTGCACCACCAGCTTTTCCTTGAGAGCGTTGAGCTGCCCGACCGAGGCCTGTTTCTGACGCTGGGTCTGCTCGAGGATGCGGCTGGTTTCCTGAATCCGGCGCAGCGTATTGCGCCGCTCCCGCTCTAGCTGCGCCTTGGTTTTGGTACTGGTACTGCTCCGGCGGGGGCGTCGCTGCTGGGCCTGGGGCACGCCTGTCTGCAGCAAAAGCAGAGCCGCCAGGGCCAGGGTCAGCCAGCGCCTACTTTTTGCGGGCATAGCCGGAAGGAACGGAGAACGGGAAAGTCAGGCGCTCCTTGTCAACCTCCACGTTGCGGTAGTTGATGGTGGCCGACGAGGTGGCGCCCTGGGGCGGCTTTACTTCCAGCTTGGTCAGGTGGGCAAAGGTCTGCTTGGTAGGTGCCAGGGGCTGAAAGTCGGAGTAGCTGACGGTCAGGTTGTTTTTCGACTGCTGGTCGTTCACGGTCAGCTTCTGCATCTTGCCCGGGGTCTGGGACACGAGCTGCTCAATCAGCAGGGCGGCCTGCTGGTACTGCACGCGCTTCACGTCGCCTTCGGTAGTAATGGTGGGCGTAACGTCGGTTGGGGCGGGCACGAAATCTCCAAGCAGCAGGGCCTGCAGCTGAGCAAAGTTGACGGGTACGTTAAGCTGCTGGCTGAGGTAGTTGAAGTTGCCGGCGTAGTACTCTTTCTGGAGCTTGTTCACGACCAGCACGGAATCCGGGGTGATGCGCGCCCGCACGCCCTCAATGCCGAACAGCGTGACCGACACCCAGATCAGGCTGTCCTTGCGCATGCGCAGGTTAATGTTAGCGTTCTGGTCGTTGCCCTGGAACTTGATCTGCGCCTTGCCTTTGGCCGACAGGTAGCGGAAGTCCAGGTTGCGGGCCCCGGCCATATCCGTTGTCTTCACAACCGCGTTCGACTGGGTGGGTACGGCCTTGCGGGTACAGCTCCCCAGCACCAAGGCACTTACTAGCAGGCCCAGCGAAACATACTTACTCATACAGCTTTTGGTCTTTGATCTTGCGGTCGATTAAGGGCGACGCACCCCCGATTTTCTTGGCCCGCTGCCACTCGGCCAGGGCTTTATCTTTTTCCCCCAGCTGAAACAGCACGTCACCATAATGCTCGATGATGGTGGCGTCGGTGCTCGTAACCAGGGCTTTTTCCAGATTCTGGCGGGCACCGGTGTAGTCTTTGAGCTGGAAAAGTACCCAGGCGTACGTATCGAGGTAGGTGGCGTTGTCGGGAAACTGCTTTACCAGCCGCCCGGCCATTTCCCGGGCCTTGTCCAGCTTCTCGCGCCGCAAGGACAGGAAGTAGCTGTAGTTGTTCAGCGCCTGGGCGTTGTTGGCATCGAAGGTCAGGGCTGCTTCGTAGGCGGCGTCCGACTTGCCGTGGTCCTTGAGCTCGTGGTAGGCGTCGCCGAGCTGGGTGTCAATCTGGGCCAGCAGCTCGGGGTTGTCCGTCGCCAGCTTGCGGCCGTACTCCAAAGCCTTCACGCCCCGGGCCGGCTGCTTGTTCAGAATCAATGCTACGCCGTTGTAGTACCACAGCGGAGCCTGGTTCGGAAACAGCTCCAGGGCCCGGTCGGTATGGCGCTGCAGGGAGTCGATGTCGTTAAGCTCGGCGTCAATCAAGACCACCTGCTGCCAGAGCTGAAACTTGGAGTTGTCGAGCCGGATAGCCTGCAGGTAGGTGGTGCGGGCCTGCTTCTTGCGGTCAGTTAGCACCTGAATATCGCCGGCTACCGAAAACGCCTTGGCTTCCTTGGGGTGGGTTTTGGTGGTGATGTCGGCCAGTTCCAGGGCGGTGGCGTTGAGCTTAGGGTTGGGCAGCTGCTTGATGTAGTCGACCAGGATGCGCACCTTCTCGTTGATGTCGAGGCTGGGGCTCTGGAACGCCAGCTTGATCTGCTTTTCCGACTCCGCGGTATTGCCCTGAATGCGGTACACGTCGGCCAGAATCATCCGGGCCTGGGGGTTGTCAGGATATTGGCGCAGGGCCTGCTCGGCCACGCGGATGGCGTCGGGCAGGCGGTTGTTGGTGGCGTACATCTCGGCCTGGGCCAGCACGTAGCGCACCTCGTCGGGGTTAGCGGCAATCAGCGACTCGCCTTCCTTGAGGGCTTTGTCGAGGTTGTTTTGCTTGAGGTAGATCTGCTGCTTCTTGAACGATACCTCATCCAGGGGTCCAAACTGCTTCTCGGCCTGCTCAAACGTAGCCAGCGCCTCATTCAGTTTGCCCTGGGCCATATACAGGTCAGCTAGGTTGAACAGGTAGTAGTTCGACTCCGGTACGTCCCGGATCAGGCTGGTATACACCTGCGCGGCCTGGTCGTACTGCTTCTGCGAGGTGTAGATCTGGGCCAGCAGCAGGTAGTAGTAGGCGTTCTTGGGCGCCAGCTTCACGGCCATCAGCCCGAAGTTGGTAGCGTCCTTGAGGTTGCCGCTGAGCAGGTTGGTTTCGGCAATCTTGTAGTTGATGGCCGCGTTGGTTGGGTTCAGGGCATAGGCCTTCAGCAGCCGCTCCAACGCCTTGTTGTAGTCTTCGAGCAGCACGTACTTGACGCCCTCCACGAAATAGGACTCGCTCATTTCCCGGTCCTTTTCCGACAGCGGGCGGGTTTGCTGCTGGGCACTTTCCAGCTCAGCCCGGCGGGCCAGCTCTTTCCGCTCGCGCCGGCTCAGCTTTTTGGGCTTGGCCGGGGCAACCGTCGGGGCGTCGGGCTTCGCGGCCGGAGCCTGGGCGTAGCCCGGACCGGCCAACACTCCCAGCGCAAGTAAGAGGAAAAGAAAACGACTCATGGGCGCAGTAGCGCGGGCCGCAGCCCGCTGGTCAAAAAGGAAACGCGAATAACGGAACCCCGCAAGTCGGGGCCCGCACTACTGGCTAACATCAGCAAGCCCGGTTTTGTCACACGCGCAGCGTATTGTAGTCGCCCAGGCTCAGGTCGTTAGGCGTGCTCGTGACCGTGGCATGGTTGCCGATCATCGAATTGGTCACGTTGGCGTGCAGCACTGTGGCTGACTGCTGCACAATCGAGTTGCTGATAACCGAGCTGCGCACGTCGGAATGGTCGCCGAGCGAAACGTGGGGCCCTACCACCGAGTCGGTGATGATGGCACCCTCGCCGATGTATACCGGCGGAATGATAACGGAGTTGGTAACCTTGGCCGACGACGATACCAGCTCCTCGCCCCGCTCCTGCAGGTATTCGAGGTAACGCTGGTTGGTGAACACGGTAGCGTCCTTGTTGCCGCAGTCGAGCCACTCGGTAACGCGGCCGGGCACGAACGTCGTGCCCTTGTTCTTCATATTTTCCAGGGCATTGGTGAGCTGGTACTCGCCTTTGTCCTTGATGTCATTGTCGAGCAGGTGCTGCAGCTCCTGGCGCAGGTACTCGCCGTCCTGAAAGTAGTAGATGCCGATGATGGCCAGGTCGGATACAAATTCCTGGGGCTTTTCCACGAAGTCGGTGATCTGGCCGGCTTCGTTGAGCTTCACCACGCCGAAGGGCTTGGGGTCATCGACGCGCTGCACCCAGATGGTGCCGGGCACGCTGGAATCGAGGGTGAAGTCGGCTTTGAAAAGGGTGTCGGCGAAGGCTACTACTACCGGGCCGCTCAGGGCCGACTGGGCGCACAGGATGGCGTGGGCGGTGCCCAGGGGCTCGTCCTGGTAGTGAATCGTGCCTTTGGCACCCACGGACTCGGCAATCTGAATCAGACTTTTCTCTACCGTCTCCCCGAAGCGGCCGATAATGAAGGCTACTTCGTCGACCTGCTCCCCACACACCTTGGCAATGTCTTCCACGAGGCGACGCACGATGGGCTTACCGGCAATAGGAATCAGGGGCTTGGGAATGGTAAGCGTGTGAGGGCGCATGCGTTTGCCCATGCCGGCCATCGGAACGATGATTTTCATAGAAGAAAAAGAAGCGTAGTGGAAAGGTAAAAGACGTGTTGAGGTTGAGAAAGAAGCAATTATCAGGATAAAGGTAGGCGGCCCGGCTTGAATCCTTGCCATTGCGGGCGTACGGCCCCGGTCCTGATACGCTCCATACGGAAAAAGCGGGCCCAGCAGTTGGGCAGGGCCCCGGGGCGCTAGCGGGTGCCGGTGCTGCCGTAGCCGCCGGCGCCCCGCAGGGTTTCGTCGAGTTCCTCGACCGGCTCCCAGCGTATGGTTTCGTGACGGGCTACGACCAGCTGGGCAATTCGCTCCCCGTCGACCACTTCAAACGGCTGGTCCGACAGGTTCACCAGCAGCACCTTCAGCTCCCCGCGGTAGTCGGCGTCGATGGTGCCGGGGCTGTTCACGATGCCGATGCCGTGCTTGTAGGCCAGGCCGCTGCGGGGCCGTACCTGCGCCTCGTAGCCCACCGGGATAGCCATGTACAGGCCGGTCGGTACGAGGGCCCGCTGCAACGGACGCAGCAGCAGGGGCTCATCCAGGTTGGCCCGCACGTCGAGGCCGGCGGCGTGGGCTGTCTGGTATGAGGGCAGGGGATGGCGGGAGCGGTTGATAACGGGAATCTGCATAGGAAGTGCGGCAACAACGGTTTTGCCCCGGGCAAAGATAGCAGCCGGCGCGGGCCATACCAGAAATCCTATGTTGCCGCCGGCCGAAAAGGTCAGGCTACGCGCAGGGGCTGCTCCCGCTTCACCCACTCCACCCAGAACACGAGGCCGGCAAACAGGGCACACAGCAGCAGGTGGAAAGCGTGGCGCAGCCAGTAGTCGGCCACCGGCACAAACCAGGCTACGGCCACCAGCCCGATGGCCACGACCAGCCAGAGGCTGAGTCGAAGCACAGGGTAAGGAACCGGGAAGTGAATGTTGCCCAGATACCAGCACACGGCCGCCATCATAAAGTAGCAGGCCAGGGTGGTCAGGGCGCTGCCCATGTAGCCCAGCAGCGGAATCAGCAGGAAGTTGAGGCTGATGGTCAGGGCCGCCCCACCGAAGCTGATGTAGGTGCCGAAGTAGGTTTTGTCGGTCAGCTTAAACCACACCGCCAGGTTGTAGTATACGCCCAGAAACAGGTTGGCCAGCAGCAGAATGGGCACAATGTCGAGCCCGGCGTGGTACTCGGGCCGGCCCAGCAGAAACCAGGCAAAGTCCTCAACGTTGACGCTGATAAAGACGAAGATAAACGTGCAGCATAGCGTAAACCACTTCAAAATCAGGGCAAACGTGGCCGGGGAGTTCTTGTCGGTGCTCTGGGCGAAGAAGAACGGTTCGGCCGCGTACCGGAACGCCTGAATGACCAGGGTCATGAACATGGCAAATTTGTAGCAGGCCCCGTATATGCCTACCGCCGTCATGTTCGACTGCCCCGGGTAGAAGTTTTCGGGCAGCCAGTACTTGAGCAGAGGCCGGTCCAGCGTTTCGTTTACCATGCCCGCCAGGCCCATAAACATCAGCGGGTAGGCATACTTCAGCATGGGCCGCAGCGCCGACAGGTCGAGCCGGAACCGGAAGTCGGTAAACTCCCGCCAGAGGAAGGGAATGTACAGGGCGTTGGCCACGAGGTTGGCCAGAAACACGTAGCCCACGCCCAGCCCGGGGTTGTAGATGCGGGCAATCAGCGGCTGCAGAATGGGGAGGTACTTGCCGGCCAGCACGTCGGGGCAGAGCACCACGAAAAACAGGTTCAGGCCCAGGTACACCAGCACGTTCAGAAACCGGACCCCGGCTACCTTCTTGGCGTTGTTTTCGAGCCGCAGCCGGGCAAACGGAATGGCCGTGGCGGCGTCGATGCCCAGAATCAGGGCCAGCCACACCAAGTAGCGGGCCTGGCTGGCGTCGTACTGCAGCACGTCGGCCAGGGGCTCGGCCGCCAGCATCATGCCCGCGCTGAGTAGGGTGCTGGTCAGCAGCAGCAGGCTGAACACCCGGTCGTAGAGCAGGCGCCGGTCGGCATCGGGACGGTTGGCGTACCGGAAGTAAGCCGTTTCCATCCCGAAGGTGAACAGGATGTTGAAAAAGGCAATGTAGGAGTACAGCTCCGTCACGATGCCGTACTCCTCGGCCGCGAACCGCCGGGTATACACCGTCACCAGCAAAAAGCTGAGCACACGCCCCACGATGCTGCTGATGCCATAAATGGCGGTCTGGCCAACCAGCTTTCTGGCAACGCTCATCCGTATTTAATTAGTAATTAAGAATTAGGAATTAGGAATTGAAGCTGCGGGTGCCGCAGCACCTCGGGCTTCAATTCCTGTTTTGCTGGCCTTTCGTCCATTCATTCGGTTTGGGTCGGTCCTGCCAATTCTTAATTACTAATTACTAATTATCAATTACTAATTCCCGCGGAACGCGGCGGGGCGTTTTTCCAGAAAGGCCTGGGTGCCTTCCTTGAAGTCCTCGGAGCTGAACAGGCGGCCAAAGGCGTTGGCCTCGGTCTGGTAGCCGTGCTTTTCCTTGTCGTAGTGGGCATTTACGGCGTCGATGATTAGTCCGAGCGCCAGCGGGGCCTTGGTCAGGATGCGGGCCAGCAGCTGTTGGCAGAAGGGCAGCAACTCGGCCTGGGGCACCACGTGGTTGACCAAACCCAGGCGCAGGGCTTCGTCCGCCTTGATCATGTCGGCCGTCATCAACAGCTCCAGGGCCTTGGCTTTGCCGATCAGCTGGGGCAGGCGCTGGGTGCCGCCGTAGCCCGGAATTAGGCCCAGGTTTACTTCGGGCTGTCCAAACCGGGCGTTGTCCGAAGCTACGCGCAGGTGGCAGGCCATAGCCAGCTCACAGCCGCCCCCCAGGGCAAAGCCGTTGACGGCGGCAATGACGGGCTTGGTGCTTTCCTCGATCATGCAGAAGGCTTCCTGCCCCTGCTCGGCGGCCCGGCGGCCCTTGTTTTCGTCGAGGGCGGCCAGCTCGGCAATGTCGGCCCCGGCTACAAACGCCTTTTCCCCGCTGCCGGTCAGGATAATGCCGCGCACGACCTGGTCGTCGAGGGCCTGCTGCATCACGCTGCGAATGTCCTCAATGGTGGCCGCGTTCAGCGCGTTGAGCTTGCTGGGGCGGTTCAGGGTGACGGTCAGGATGCCGGTAGTGGCGTCGAGGTCGGTAAGCAGGTTTTCGAAGGTAGTCATGCGAAGCGGGGCAGGTGGGAAAAACCAAACGGGCCCAAAGATAGCGCAAAACGGTTGCCCTGAATTCGCATCAGGAGCTGGGCGCACCCCCACGCGATTTGGAAGTTCGACCAAGGAATTGAATCATGCGTAATACCCTCCGCTGTTCTCTTTTTTTCCTTCACAACCGACGCATGGGCTTCGTATCCGAGTTCAAAGAGTTTATTTCCAAAGGCAACGTGCTCGACCTGGCGGTGGGCGTTATCATCGGTGCGGCCTTCGGCGGTATTGTCAAGTCATTGACCGACGACATCCTGATGCCCATTCTAAGCCTGTTCACCGGGGGCATTGACTTCAAGGAAAAGTTTGTGGCGCTGAACGGGCAGCATTATGCTTCGCTGAAAGCAGCCCAGGACGCCCAGGCGGCCACGCTGAACTACGGCAACTTCCTAACGGCAGTGATTTCCTTTCTGATCATTGCCTTCGTCATCTTCTGGGTTGTAAAAGTGGCAAACCGCTTCAAGAAGCCTATGAAAGTAACGCCCGTGGCGGAGCCCGGCCCTACGAAAGAGCAGGTGCTGCTGATGGAAATCCGCGACGCCCTGCGCGGACCGGCCCGCTAGGCCCGTAAACCAGCCTGGTGGTACGCCACGCGCATATTCTGCATCTTGCGCCATGACGCACTCTACTTCAGGCCTTATCTGGACCGGCATCCTGCTGGCCTTCTGGCTGCTGGCGGCGGCTCCGGCACTAGCTCAAACGCCCGAACCGGCTGCCGCTGCCGCGCCCGATACGGTGCAGGGCTGGCGCCGGGGTGGAACCGGTACCGTCAACTTCAGCCAGGTGAGTCTGAGCAACTGGGCCCCGGGCGGCGAAAGCTCCCTGTCCCTGCTGGCCCTGGGCAATGCCTTTGCCCACCACCGCAATGGTCACCGCACCTTCGATGCAAGCCTCGATGTAGTTTACGGCACGCTCAAGCCCGGCAAGGCCCGGGTACGCAAAAACGACGACCGGGTGGAGCTTAATGCCAAGTTTGGGCACCAGTTCACCAATACGCTGTACTACGCCGCCCAGCTCAACCTCAAAACCCAGCTCACGCCCACGTATTTTATTAACAAGCCCGATTCTCTGCTGTCCCGGTTTTTTGCCCCGGCCTTCGTGCTGGCCTCCCTCGGCATCGACTACAAGCCCAACGACCAGCTTTCGGTATTTGTGTCGCCGCTCACGGGCAAGTTTACCATCGTGGCCGACCAGCAGCTGGCCGATGTCGGGGCCTTTGGGGTGGAGCCGGCGCGGCGCGGGGCCGACGGGCAGCCGATTGCCGGAACCGGGCAGCTGTTTCGCAAAGAGTTGGGAGCGTACATCAACGCCCGCTACCGCCGCCCGGTGTTCGAGAACGTGACGCTGTTTACCAAGCTCGACCTGTTCAGCAACTACCTGCACCGCCCCGAAAATATCGACGTGAACTGGGAGACGCTGCTTAACCTCAAGGTCAACAAATTCATCAGCGCCAGCGTAGCTACAACCCTGGTGTACGACGATGATGTGCTGGTGCCCGTTGACAGAAACAGGGATGGGGTTCCGGACGCCCGGGGCCGCCGCATCCAGTTTAAGGAGGCGTTGGGTATAGGGTTGACTTACAAGTTCTAGGCCTGGTTTATCTAAACTTTTGAACTAACTTTGCCCGACCCCGGTTGCTGGCCTGACGACGCTGTATACAAGCTGCTTTTGCCCGGTAACTTTCTTTGCCACCCCACACCCCGCTGTTGTTTATGAAGAAGTTGTTTGCTGCTTCCCTGCTTACCGCTGCCAGCTTGCTGGCCCAGCACGCGGTTGCCCAGTCAGCGCCCGCGCCTTCCACCGAAGAGCAGGTCAAGCAAGCCAACAAAGCCGGTCTGCGCAAGCAGAAAAAAGCCTCTGCTGAGGACATTGCCCGTATGCAGCAGCGGATGAGCATGAACCCCGACGAGGTGAAGCGCGACCAGCAGATCGAGATTCTGGAGGCCCGTGCCGGCGGTGGTACCGGCAACACCAGCCTTGGCCGGGCGGCCGGGCCGGCCCGTCAGTATGAGAAGGGCTCCGGCGGCTTCACCGTCCGCAAGTTCAAAGATAAGCGCGGCACCGCCAGCCAGAAGCGCGGGGAATCCCGCCCCGCCCCTGGCATTAACCCGAAGGGCAAGCCGCTGAACCATAAAAAGAAACGGTTTCTGTTTTTCTAAGCCTCCGGGCTGGCAGAACCGCCAATAAAAAGCCCCGGCGCAGGACGCCGGGGCTTTTCGCATTTCCAGCCGCCACGAAGTCACCGTAACCGCCGCTGGGCTGAAAATGTCGCTGCTAGCCGCTAGCAGTACGAATCAACTTTCACCTTTTACAAATTCTACCCGCTGATTTAACGCATCAAGCCCGTCCGCCGTGTCGGTGCTCAGGGGTACCTTCTCACCCATGCCATTGGCTTTCAGACGCTGAATCGGGATGCCGGCCTGCACGAATGCGGCCCGGATAACCTCGGCGCGACGTTTACTTAGCGCCAGGTTGGCCACGGCGTCGCCTTCGAGCAGGCTGTGCACCTCAATGGTAAGCTTCATGCCGGGCCTGTCTTTCATCACTTTTACCAGGGACGAAATAACTGGTTGAGCGTCGGGCAGGAGGGTGGCCGTGCCCGGCTCAAACTGCATGCGGTACGACACAAAGCGGCCATCCGTAATCAGGCTGTTGTAGTAGGCTTCGGTTTTCTCCGTGAGCTTACGCTCCACGGCATCTTCAATCTTACGGGAAGCGGCCCGCTCGGCTGCTCGCTCTACGGCGGAGGTCAGGTAACCAAACTGAGCCTGGCTGGCCAGAGGAAGCAAAGCCAGCGCCCCGGCAAGGATAAATGCTGTTTTCATAGGGTGGGTGGAGAGGTGAAGGGAGAGCAAGGACGGCAACCCTGCCAGGCAAAAAAGCTGAAGGACGGGGTGCTGCTTGCCTACTGGTCAATTTTATATTTGATTGATGCAAAAATAAATAGTTGGGGAGCCGTTGTCAATCACACGATCATGTGACGGTAACCTAGTGCGCCCGGCAAACAAAAAGCCCCGTCTCGCAAGAGACGGGGCTTTCGGAAGGACAGCCTGTAAGACTACAGGGTCCGCTTTACTTCTTTCTCCTCGAATCCTTCGATGATGTCGCCTTCCTGCAGGTCGTTGAAGCCTTTCACCGAGATACCGCATTCGTAGCCCTGCCGTACTTCTGACACATCGTCCTTGTAGCGCTTCAGGGCCTGAATCTCGCCGGAGTGTTGCACGATACCGTTGCGTACCACCCGAACCCGGGTGTTGCGGGTAAACGAGCCGTCCGTTACCATACAGCCGGCAATGCTGCCCACCTTGGTGATGTTGAACACCATCCGGACCTCGGCATTGGCCACTATCGTTTCCTGCACCGTCGGGGCCAGCATGCCTTCCATGGCATCCTTTACTTCGTTGATGGCATTGTAGATAATGGAGTAGAGGCGGATATCAATCTGTTCAGCATCGGCCAGCTTGCGGGCGCTGAGCGAGGGCCGTACCTGAAAGCCGATGATGATGGCGTCGGAAGCCGAAGCCAGCAGCACGTCCGATTCGGAGATGGCACCCACACCCTTCGAGAGGATGTTGACCTTTACTTCCGGCGTGCTCAGCTTGAGCAGGGAGTCGGAAAGTGCTTCCACCGAGCCGTCCACGTCACCTTTCACAATCACGTTGAGCTCCTTGAACGAACCGATTGCCAGACGGCGGCCGATTTCATCCAGGGTGATGTGCTTCTTGGTGCGCATGCTCTGCTCGCGGGCCAGCTGCTGACGCTGGGTGGCCAGCTCGCGGGCTTCGCGCTCGGTATCCATCACCACGATCTTGTCGCCAGCCTGGGGAGCACCCGTCAGACCAAGTACCTGAACCGGGGTAGCCGGGCCGGCCTTCTTCATCTTCTTGCCGCGGTGGTCGGTCATGGCCTTTACGCGGCCATAGTGCGAGCCGGCCAGCACGATGTCGCCCACCTCCAGGGTACCGGCCTGCACCAGCACGGTGGTTACGTAGCCCCGGCCTTTGTCAAGCGAGGCTTCGATAACGGTACCTACGGCGTTGCGCTTGGGGTTTGCCTTCAGGTCGAGTAATTCGGCTTCGAGCAGAACTTTCTCGAGCAGGTCGTTGATACCCACGCCGGATTTGGCCGAAACCTCCTGCGACTGATACTTACCACCCCATTCCTCGACGAGTACGTTGATGGCCGACAGCTCTTCCCGCACTTTGTCGGGGTTAGCGCCGGGCTTGTCAATCTTGTTGAGGGCAATTACGATCGGAACACCAGCTGCCTGGGCGTGGTTGATGGCTTCCTTGGTCTGGGGCATCACCGAGTCGTCGGCCGCTACCACGATAATGGCGATGTCGGTGACCTTGGCACCACGGGCACGCATGGCGGTAAAGGCTTCGTGACCCGGCGTATCCAGGAAGGTCACCTTGCGGCCCGATTCCGTGGTTACGTCGTAGGCACCGATGTGCTGGGTGATACCACCGGCTTCGCCTTTGGCTACCGTCGCGTTGCGGATGTAGTCAAGCAGCGAGGTCTTGCCGTGGTCGACGTGACCCATGATGGTAACGATAGGCGCCCGGGGAGCCAGATCTTCTTCGTTTTCCTCGATGCCGAGGTCCACTTCTTCTTCTTCCGCCGACAGGAATTCCACGTCGTAGCCGAACTCGTCGGCAACTACCGTGATGGCTTCGGCATCGAGGCGCTGGTTGATGGACACGAACATGCCCATGTTAAGGCACACCTTGATTACCTCGTTCACGGATACGTCCATCAGCGAAGCCAGGTCATTGGCCGAGATGAACTCGGTTACTTTGAGGGTCTTGGCGTCCAGCTCGTTCTGAGCGCGCTGGGCTTCGCGGTCTTCGGCGCCACCGGCCCGCTTGTCGCGGCGGTATTTAGCGCGGTTGTTCTGGTTGCCACCCCGGCCGCCGCTGAGCTTGGCCAGCGTAGCCTTGATCTGCTCCTGAATCTGCTTGTCGTTCTGCTCGGGCGTAGCGGCCGGACGCGGAGCGCCGGGAGCACCCGGGCCGGGGCGCTGACCGGGGCCTCCCGGACGGGGACCACCGGGGCGGTTGCCCTGGTCCGGGCGCGGACCACCGGGGCGGGGCCCCTGACCGGCCTGACCCGTCTGGCCGGGACCCGAGGTAACAGGGCCGGGCAGGCGCTGACGCTTTTTCTTGGCATCGGGGCTCAGGCCGCTCTTCCGAACGTCGGAAGACGCCACGGGCCGGCGGTTGCCGGCACCACCCCGGCGGGAAGAGTCAAGCGGAAGCTCAATCTTACCCAGTACCGTCAGGCCTTTGAGTTGATCGGCTTTGGCGACAATAGTACCCGCGTCCTCCGCCGGAGCTCCCGCGTCGGGAGCATCAGCGGCCGGAGCGGCTGGCTCCGTAGCTACAGGAGCAGCAGCAACAGGAGCCACGGCCGGAGCCGGAGTTGGTTCGGGCTGAGGTGCCGGAGCCGGCTTCTCCGCTACCGGAACTGGGGCCTCAACCACCGGGGCCGGAGCAGGCTTCTCGGCCACCGGAACGGGCGCCGGAGCAGGCTCGGGGGCGGGAGCTGGCTGGGGAGCAGGGGCGGGGGCTGCCGGCTTGGCCGGTACGGGCCGGCCTTTGGCATCCAGCTCGATTTTGCCCAGCACCTTCAGGCCCGGCACCTTGGGAGTGCTGTCGGGCGCCGGAGCGGCGGGGGCAGAAACGGGCACGGCCGCAACCGGGGCGGGCTGCGGAGCAGGGGCCGCCGGCTGGGCCTCCTCAGCAGGCTTGGGGGCGGGAGCAGGGGCTGGGGTGGGCGCAGGAGCCGGGGCTGCTGCCTTGGGGGCAACGGGCTCTGGACGGCTCTGGGCCGCTTCCAACTCGCTCTGGCGCTTCGCCTGGCTTACGCGGGCGGCCTCCATTTTATCCTGGGCCGAAGAGGCAAACTCTTTCTCAAGCAAACCCACCTGTTCGGCAGTTAGCTTGGTAGTTGGCTTGTTTTCTACCTGATGCCCCTTTTTGGCCAAGGTTTCTACCACCGTGGCCATTCCGATATTCAGGTCTTTGGCTGCCTGTTGTAGCCTCTTGGATGATGCTTCCGCCATTCTGTGCTCGCGAACGATACTCGTATTCAGTTGCAAAGGTACTATATTAAATGATGCCGAACGGCGTTGAAATCATGCCATTCAGCACCATTTCAACGCCTTTGCCGGTCTCGCCGCGGCGCGCTCATTGCGCGTCTTCAGCTTTGATTTCTTCTTCCTGCTCCTCGTCGTCACCAAACTCCTGGCGGATGATGCGGAAAACGTCCTCGACGGTTTCCTCCTCCAGTTCAGTGCGACGCACGATGTCTTCTTTATTGACGGCCAGTACGGCCCGGCCGGTGTCGAGCCCGATCTTCTTGAGCTCGTTTAGCACCCAGGCCTCAATCTCGTCCTGGAACTCGTCCAGGGCGATGTCCTCGTCGTAGTCACCGGCTTCGCGGAACACGTCGATTTCCATGCCCACCAGCCGGGAGGCCAGCTTGATGTTGGCGCCGCCGCGGCCAATGGCCAGCGACACCTGATCGGGCTTGAGGAACACCGATACCCGACCGGTTTGTTCATTAATCTTCATCGAGCCGATTTTAGCCGGCGACAAAGCGCGCTGAATGTACAGTTCGAGGTTGTCGGTGTAGTTGATTACGTCGATGTTCTCGTTTTCCAGCTCCCGCACCACGGCGTGGATCCGGGAGCCTTTCATACCGACGCAGGCGCCCACCGGGTCGATGCGGTCGTCGTAGCTTTCAACGGCTACTTTGGCACGCTCACCGGGCTCGCGCACGATGTTCTTGATGGTGATAAGGCCATCGTAGATTTCCGGCACTTCCTGCTCGAACAGACGCTCCAAGAAAGCCGGCGCGGCGCGCGAGAGAATAATCTTGGGCGTGCCGTTGATGATTTCGACGCGGTGCACGACGGCCCGTACGGTGTCGCCCTTACGGTAGCGGTCTTTGGGGATCTGCTCGGCCTTGGGCAGCACCAGCTCGTTTTCTTCCTTGTCCAGGATCAGGGCCTCGCGGCTCCACACCTGGTACACCTCGCCGGCAATGATTTCGCCGACCATGTCCTTGTACTGCTGGTAGAGGTTATCCCGCTCCAGGTCCTTCACGCGCTGAATCAGCGTCTGGCGGGCCATGAGGACGGCGCGACGGCCGAAATCCTCCAGCTTCACCTCTTCGGCTACCTGCTCGCCCACCTCGAAGTCGGCTTCGATCTTCTTGGCTTCGGCCAGCGGAATTTTGTCGAAGTCCCAGATGTCCTCCGAGTCGTCGTCCACGATTTCGCGGTTGCGCCAGATTTCCAGGTCGCCTTTGTCCACGTTGATGATGACGTCGAAGTTCTCGTCAGTCGTGTACTTTTTGCGAATCATGGTCCGGAACACGTCCTCCAGGATGCTCATCATCGTGGGGCGGTCAATGTTCTTGGATCGGGCGAACTCGGCGAACGATTCGATCAGGACGTTGCTGGTCATGGCTTTAAGGCTGTTGGCTGCTGACTTTGGCCGGGCGCTGGTTAGGGCAGGCCCGGAGCCGGCAGACAGAGGTGGGGTGATAGGGAAAACAAAGAGCTGAAGGCTTGCGCCGCCAGCTCACGGCTTACTTAAAGGAGATAACAACCTTGGCCTGGTCGATGTCGGTGAACGGCACCAGCACGGCCGGCAGGATTTTCTTTTTGGTTTTTTCCTTGACTTCCTCGGCCAGTTGAATACCGTCGGCCTCGACGCCCTCGAGCAGACCGATCTTCTCGGTGCCGTCGGTCATCTTCAGCTTCAGGCTGCGGCCCACGTGGCGGGCATACTGACGGTTGTCGGTGAAGGGCTGGTCGGCTCCCGGGGAGGTTACTTCCAGCGAGTACATCGTGTCCTCACCGTAAGCCTCGTCGATGCGACGGGCCAGGCGGCGGCTGATTTTGGCGCACTCGTCGATGCCAACGCCCTGCTCGCCGTCGAGGATGACGGTGACTTTAGGCCGCACGGCGGAGTCGGAAACGGTGAGGCCAACGACAAACACATCTACCCCGGGCAGGCATTCCTGGAGCATTTCGATGAGGTGGGCGCGGTCAAAGTTCATGAGCGATGGACAAGGTGGCAAAAGAAAGAGGGGACAGCGTGTCCCCTCTTCTAGTTCAGTTTGCGGTGCAAAGATACGTCAAAATACTGCGCCACGCAAGGTCCGCAGCAAGAAGGCCCGGGCGGGCCGGTTCCGTTACCGCTTGATTTCCACCCAGCCCTTAACCGTGCGGCCTTCGGCATCGCGCAGCAGGTAGTAATACACCCCGTCGGCCAGCCCGGCGCCGTTCCAGTCATTCCGGTACTGCGCGGCCTCGAATACCTTGTTGCCCCAGCGGGAAAACACCTGCAGGCCGGCGGGGCAGCCGTTGGTAGCCACAAAGTATTCGTTCTTGCCGTCGCCGTTGGGGGTGATGATATTGGGCACCGGATACGCTTCGGTAACGGCTATAGCGGGCAAGTCAAGCTGAACGCTGCACAGCCCGTTGTTGAACGGTCGAATGACCCGGGGCGTATAGCGGCCCGGTGATGCATACACGTGGGTCACGTTGTTGCCCGTTCCCTGGCTGCCGTCGCCAAAGTCCCAGCGTACCGGCGAAAAGCTGTTGAAGGGGTCGGAGAAGCGGACGGTTAGCGGGGCCTGCCGGGCTTCGGCGCACAGGGCTGCCTCCCACTGGGCCGGAAACAGCGGGGGCGGGGCCACACTCACCCGCCGAACCGCAGTAGTCGTGCAGCCGCCGGTCGTAACGCTGTAGGTGAGCGTGACCAGGCCGGTAAACCCGGCCGGGGGCGTAAACACCCCGGCGCTGGTAACGTTGGGTCCCGACCAGGTGCCACCCGCCGGTGCTGCCCGCAGCCGGAATGGCTGCGTAACGCCCGGACACAATACCGTATCGGGCGGCATGCTGATAACCGCCGGGCTGCTGACGGTGACAGGCACGGTGCCGGTTTGGTCGCAGATGCCAAAGCCGGTGCGGTAGCTGAGCGTGAAGGTGCCGGCCGGGGCGGCAGCGGGGGTAAACGTGTAGCCCGCAAAGCCGCTCTGCACCCCGGGCCCCGACCAGATGGCGCCCGCCGTCAGGGGAACCGGGGTGGTGCTGGCGCGGCAGAAGGTTGGCAGCACCGGCGGCGTGAAGTTGGGCGCTTGCAAGACCTGGGCGAAAAGCGTAGCAGCACTCGTGCAGCCCTCGGCGCCCGTGGCCGTGTAGGTGAGCGTGAAGCTGCCGACTTGCGCGGGCGTAAACACAAATCCGCTTCCCGAGGTACCCGATACGCCGGGGCCGCTCCATACGCCGCCGGTCGGGGTGCCACCCAGCGTAACCGGAGCGCCGTTGGTGCACGCCGTAATATTTGGCCCAGCCACTGCCCGAATGACCGTAACCTGCTTGGTAGCCTGCAGGGTACAGTCATTGGCATTCACCGTGTAGGTCAGCACATGGGTGCCGGGTCCGGCAACCGAGGGGTTGAACAGCGTGCCGGTCACGCCGGGGCCAGAAAAAGTACCGCCGGCCGGCGTAGCAGTCAGCGTAACGCCGGGCGTAACGGTGCTGATGCAGTAGGAAGATTGGGTTGGGGTCAGAAAAGCTGCCGTGGGAGTAGGAACCACTGTCAGGCGCAGCGTGGATACCCCGCCACAAGGCCCAAAACCGCTAACGGTGTAGGTGAGGGTCTGCACGCCCAGCAGGGCCGGAGTGGGGGTAAAGACAAAGCCAGCCGCTACGGAGCCCGATACGCCCGGCCCGGTCCAGACGCCGCCGGCGGGAGAGCCGGTCAACGGAACGGGATTGGCCTCGCACACTGTCCGGTCGGTGCCAGCAGTAACGGTGACGGTTTCAAAGTTGAACTTGAACGCCACGTTGTTACACTCCTGACCGTTGCCTGAAACCCGGGAATAGGTGTTGGCTCCGGGCGGAACCGGAAAGCTGGCGCTGCCCGTGGAGGAACAGGCGCAAACGGCCTGATACACGTAGCCCCGCGGGTCGAAGCGGGAGGTGCCCCCGTCCACATGGTCGCCGATGCCACCCGTCTGGCCCAGATACGAGGCATAGTCAAGACGGGCGGCATCGGGGGCGAGCTGCAGCAGGTAGAAGTCGTCACCGTCGGTGGTGCGCTGCGCGGCATTGGCAGTAGTTGGCAGGTTGATGGCTGTGCTATTGCTAAAGGGCGGTTGCCCGTTTTCGCCCCCGCCCCAGCCGCTCACGTAGATGCGGTTGCACTGGTCGACCAGAAAGGCGGTAGGCGAAATGTCAATCAAGGGCCGTCCACTGCCGAACACGGTGGAAAAGGCCGTCGTGGTAAGATCCGGGTCCAGCTTATGGATAAACTGCCGACTGTTGGGGTTCTGATACACATTGGGAGTGACCGGATAGCTACCCAGGCTCTGCCCCAGCACGTACACCTGCCCCGCCGCGTCGAGCTGCAGAAAGTAGCCTTGGTCGAAGTCCGGTGTGCCCAGGTAGGTGGCCTTCTGGATCAGGTTGCCCGCGCCGCTAAGCCGGGCCACGAAGCCGTCGACGCCGCCCCGGGCAGCCGGGTGGAGCGTCCCGGGCGTTGTGGGAAAGTTGGTGCTCGTGGTGCCGCCGCTCACGTACACGCTGCCTTGCCCGTCCAGCTGAAGCGAATACGCCGCATCGGACCCGGAGCCGCCCAGAAAGCTGCTCCAGATCAGGGTGCTGGCAGTGGGGTCCAGCTTGCAGACGACGGCATCCTGGGTGCCGCCCCGGTACGAGCCGCCCAGCCCGTTGGTGATGGGGAAGTTTGGGGAAGCCGTATTCGACGCCAGGTAGATATTGTCGGCCGCATCAAGCAGGATGTCGCCGCGAAAAGCGTCGCCATAATTGCGGACGAGGGGAGTAAGCCCGGGTGGCATCAGGCCATCGTTGGCGGAACCACCCAGGAAGGTAGAGCCTAGCAGCGTACTGCCATTGGCACTCAGGCGCGTCACCACCAGGTCGGAGCCGCCGGGCAGATCATACGGCGGTCCAAACCCAAACGGGTCGATGCCGGTGCCACCGTTAAAGGACCGGTCAAACGCCGTAGCGGAAGTAGGGTAGTTGGTGGAGGAAGTAGTGCCAAGCAGGAAAAGGTCGCCCTGGCTGCCGATTACCAGGCTATGAGGAAAATCGGCCTGGGCGCCTCCTATATAGGTTGCCCAGGCCCGGGCGGCCGGGCCCGTGGCAGCGGTATTGTACTTGATGATGCCAATGTCCATTACGCCGCCGAACGTGGTGCGGAAGGCGCCGGGGGTGGCCGGGTAGCCGGCCCCGAACACAATGCCGCCCGAGTACATGTTGCCCTGGGCGTCGTACGTCGCGGTGAAGCCCCAGTTCGAGGCGGTGGAACCGGTGTAGCTGGAAAAAACGATGGTAGGGTCGATGGTAAGCGGCAGCTGCCGGTTGTACGCCCCCAGGGCAAAGCCGACGGTCTGCCCGTCGAGCACATAGGAGCACGCCACTGCCTGGCGGCGGCCGGACGCATCCGTCTGCCAGGCCCGGGGAGGCAGCTCGCGCAACACCCCCACCGACGTTTGGATTTCCAGGCTGCCTTCGGGAGTCAGCTTCAGGCCATCCGCTCCGGCGTACTGCAGCCGGATGCTGCCCGGCTCGGTGCGGGGAGCCAGCTCGAAGTCGTATTCCAGCTGCTGCCGCTGATTTTCGTAAAAGTGGGCGCCGATACCCGGCCAGATATCGGCATAGCGCACCTGGCGGAAGCCGGGTACTGCCCGGGCCCAGTGCTGCGGGTCGTTGCCGCGCAGGTAGTTGCGCACCTCCGCCGTCTGGTTTGCCGCGCTGAGGGCCGGTTGTTTACGACCGTTAACGAACGTGACCCGCACCGCGTGGGCTTTCAGCTCCGTGGTAGCGTCCGGCATGGCAGCGGCCTGGTGGCCGTGGGGCACGGCCGACAGCAGAGAGTACGTAAGTCCGCTGGGTTCCAGAAACAGTCGTCCTCCTTTAAAATCAGCCGTGTACTGAACGGGAGCCGGCCATTGCCCCAGGTTCCGGATAAACTCCAGGCTCGGCTCGGCCGCCGGCCCGGATTGGGCCAGTGCCGGGATGCGGCAAAGGGCTCCGAGCAGGGCTCCATAAAGTAGCTTTCTAAGCATAGATGCTTTAATTATTTGTTGATAGCAGTCAATTCCAATCAAATGTAGTCTTCAACCAGGCGAGGCGGACCGGAACCCGAAAAATAAAAGCGCCCCACCCTGTTAAGGGAGTGGGGCGCCTGGCACCGATGCTAACGGGTTTACCGCTTGATTTCCACCCAGCCTTTCACCGAACGGCCTTCGGCATCGCGCAGCAGGTAGTAATACACCCCGTCGGCGAGGGTGGCATTGCTGTCGTTGGGTTCGGTGCCAGAGGTACCCCGCCAGTTGTTGCGGTAGTTATCGGTTTCGAAAACCTTGGCGCCCCAGCGGTTGAAGACCTGCAGCCGGGCGGGCTGGCAGCTGAAGTGGGGAATGAAAGCGTCGTTCTTGCCGTCGCCGTTGGGGGTGATGATGTTGGGCACGAATACCTCGCCCACTTCCACCGGAGCAAACTGCGTCACCACCACGCAGTTGGCGTAGCGGGCCGTGAGCCTGACGCGGTAAGAGCCGGCTTCGGGGTAGACGTGGGTCGGGGAGACTTCGGAGGACGTGTTGCCGTCGCCGAATTCCCACTGGTACGTTCCGCCCGGCAGGATGGGCTCGAACTGCACGGTGAGCGGAGCCAGGCCGGTGTACTCCGGTGCCGATTCGCACACGGGAATGTTCAGGCCGGCGTTGGAGCCCGAAACCGGAGCCAGCAGGATTTGCTTGGTATCGGAGTTTTCACAGCCCAGCTGGGAATAGGAGTAGCGAAGCGTGATGATAGCGCCCCGCCCGCCCGTGGGGGGAGGCGTAAATAGTCCCCCGGCCGTAACCCCCGTGCCGCTCCAGGTGCCCCCGGCAGGCGAGGCCCGGGCCAGCTGGAATGGTTTGGTCTGATCGGCGCAGAGCACGGTATCCGGTCCCGCCGACACGACTGGCAGCGGGTTGATAACCACCGTCTGGGTCGCGACGCTGCAGCTGAGCGTATCGGAGAGGGTGTACGTAAGCGTGTGGCTGCCCACGCCGGCCAGCACCGGGTCGAAGGTGGTGCCCCTCACGCCGGGGCCGCTGAAGGTGCCCCCGGCCGGCGTGGCCGTGAGCGTGACGCTGTTGCCGTTCTGGCACAGCACCGGCACCGTTCCGAAGTTGATAGTGGCCGGCACGGCTGGCGTAACGGTTACCCGCAGGGGCCGGGTGCTGATGCAGGTACCGGTGGTATTGACGCTGTAGGTAAGGGTGTTGCGGCCCATCAGACCCGCGGTGGGCGTAAACAGGTAGCCTCCTCCAGGCACTGCCGTCACGCCGGGCCCGCTCCAGACGCCACCGGCCGGGGAGCCGCCGAGCAGAATCGGGCCGCTGTTTACGCACACGTAGCGGGCCGGGCCGGGGTTAGCGATGCTGCTTTGAAAGTCAATCTTGAAGGCGGCGTTGTTGCAGTTCGAGCTGCCGTTGCGGGTAGTGTAGGAGCCCGCGTCGGGAGGAAAGGGGAAGGATGAGGAGCTCCCGCAGCCCCCGCACACAGCCTGGTAGACAATACCACGCTTGTCGAACCGGCTGGTACCCCCGTCGACGTGCTCCCCCACCGGCCCCTGCCCCCCGAAGAAGGTGGCGTACTGCAGGGCGGTGGCTCCGGCGGTGAACTGCGCCAGGTAAAAGTCAGCGCCATCGGTTGAGGTCTGCAGGGCTCCGGCCGTGACGGGCAGGTTGTTGGTCGTGCCTTCGTAGTTGACTTCCCCGCCCCAGCCGCAGGCGTAGATCCGCTCACAGTCGTCGACCAGAAAAGCGGACAGGGAAATGTCGGGAGCGGCGGAGCGGCCACTGCCGAACACGGTGGAGTAGATGCTGCTGCCGAGCGTAGGCGTGAGCTTGTGAATAAACTGCCGGCCGTTGGTTACCGAAAACAGCCCGGGCGTAATGGGGTAGCTGCCCCGGGTCTGCCCGAGCAGGTACACGTTGCTGGCCGCGTCGAGCTGAAGAAAATACGCCTGATCAGCGCTGGGCGTACCCAGGTAGGTGGCCTGCTGCAGGACCGAGCCACTGGCGCTGATGTGGGCCACGAAGCCGTCGATGCCGCCCTGGCTGGCGGAGCGGTAGCTGCCGGGCGTAGCCGGGAAGTTAGCACTGGTAGTACCTCCGCACACGTACACGCTCCGGCCGGCATCAATCTGAATGGAATACGCCGCATCCGCCCCCGAGCCACCCAGATAGGAGCCCCACAGCAGGCTGGTCAGCCCGGCCGAAAGCTTGCATACGACGGCATCGGTGGCCCCGCCCCGGTTGGTGGTGGAAAAGCCTCCGGACGTGGGAAAGTTGAAGCTGTTCGTGCAGGAAGCCACGTACACGTTGTTGTCGCCATCGGTAATGATGTCGCCGCGGAACTGGTCGCCGTAGTTCTGCACCAGCGACACACCCCCGGTCAGCTGAACCCCGTCGTTGCCGGCTCCGCCAAGAAAGGTGGAGCCCAGAAGCTGGTTGCCGGCCACGCTGAGCTTGCTGATAATCATATCCGACCCGTTGGGATAAGGCAGGCCCGAAAGCGGCTCCACGTTGGTGCCCCCGTTAAAGGTGCCGTCAAAGGCCCCGCTGGTAATCGGATAGTTGGTCGAACCGGTGGAGCCCAGGACCAGCAGCTCGCCCTGGTTGTTGACCACCATGCTGTGGGGGGCATCCGTGCTGCTGCCGCCCAGGTAAGTGGCCCAGAGTCGCGCGCCCCCGCCGGTTACGGTGGTGTTGTATTTCATGATGGCGATGTCGACGCCTCCGTTGTAGGTCACGTCGAAGGCCCCGCCGGTAACCGGGAAGCCGGCCTCAAACACGACCCCGCCGGTGTACATGTTGCCCAGCTCGTCGTACGTGGCCGTGAACCCCCAGTTATCGACGCTGGAGCCGGTAAACGACGAGAAAACGACGGTTGGGTCGATGACGAGAGGCAGGCGACGGTTGTAGCGGCCCAGCTGGAACGACACCACGTTACCGGAAAGCACAAAGGTGCATGGCACGCTGCGGCGCTGTCCGTTGATGGTCTGCCAGGCTTTTGGTGCCAGCTCCCGCACCTGCCCCACGCTGGTCTGGAGCAGCAGCCGGCCTTCTTCCAGACGAAGCTGGTCGAGGCCGTCGTAGCGCAGGCGGATGGTCTCGGGCAGGGCACCGGGCCGCAGCAGAAAGTCGTATTCCAGCTGCTGGTCCTGGTTTTCGTACAGGTGCACCCCGATGCCCGGGTATACATCCTGGTAGGTTACCTGGCGGTAGCCGCGCACATCCCGGGCCCAGTGTGCAGGGTCGTTGCCCACAAAGTAGTTGCGGGTGGCGGAAGTTGGCTCGGCCGGCAGGAACCCGGGAGCCGGCTGCCCGCCTTCGAAGGTCACGGTATAGGCATGAGCCCGCAGGCGGTCAGCTACCTTTTTCAGCTTGTGGTTGTGATGGTCGCGCAGGGCGGCCGGGTCCACGAACTGGTAGGTGAAGCCGGTGTTGCGCAGAAACAGCTGTCCGGCGGGCAAATCGGCCTTGAAGCGCACTTGCTTGTTCCACTGGCCCCGGTTTTCCACAAACTCCAGGCTGGGGTTGGCCGCTGGCGAATCAGACCCGTGCGCACGGGCTGCTTCACTGAAAATCAGCGGCAGCAGCAGGCAAAGGCAGCGAACAAGAGAAGGTATAGTCATCACTACAAAGATAAGATCTGAGCGGGGTGGAAGGGGAGGGCTACCAGATGGATGCGGATTTCCCGGCGAAGGTTGCCGATGAAGAGCAGGAAGCAGAAACAACCTGGGCCGGCACCCTGCTATAAGTTACGGTTTCACCTGCATCCATCCTTTGGCGGCTCTTCCATCGCTGGTTTTGAGCAGGTAGTAGTAGGCCCCCTCAGGCAGGCCCTTGGCATCCCAGTCATTGTGGTAGTCGGCCCTGTAGAACACGCGCTGGCCCCAGCGCGAGTACACGCTCAGCTCG
>NZ_JAJERB010000004.1 GCF_020685205.1 Hymenobacter translucens | reverse complement strand
TGAAGATTGCGCTTCGTTGACAGTGGGCTTAACAAACCATCCCGGGAAAGAAGTTCAAAGACGTTGATGTCTTTTTTCCGCACCGCGTTTCGGATTGGGAGTGCAAAAGTAGAAGGTGATTCTGACGATTGCAAGGGCTGGATGAAAAAAGTTTTCGTTTCGCACTTCCTGGCTAGCCTTTTGCCGAATCAGGATGACAAAGGTACTATCCTGGGCCAGGCAAAAGCAAGACCTGACCCAGGATTTTTTTAGTTGAGGTGGAGCGTGCTCACCCGGTCGGGGCCTACGCTGACGATGCGGACCGGCACTTGCAGCTGACTTTCAAGAAATTGCACGTAGCTCAGCAAGGGAGCCGGCAGCTGTTCATGGTCGGTTACCAGATTCAGATTCTGCTGCCAGCCGGGCAAAGCGGTATACACCGGCGCAGCTTCCTGGAGTCCGGCCAGGTCCGGAAACTGCTCGGTCTGCTGCCCATCGGCCGTACGGTAGTGCGTGCAGACGTTGATTTCGGCGAATTCGTCGAGCACGTCGGCCTTCATCAGATGTAGCTCGGTGACCCCGTTCAGCATAATACTGTAGCGCAGAGCCGGTAGGTCAATCCAGCCGCAGCGGCGCGGACGGCCG
The DNA here is from genome assembly GCF_020685205.1 of Hymenobacter translucens. GTDB lineage: Bacteria > Bacteroidota > Bacteroidia > Cytophagales > Hymenobacteraceae > Hymenobacter > Hymenobacter translucens. Next base: position 485,861 of record NZ_JAJERB010000004.1, on the reverse strand, counting down.
GTGGTGGAACCGAACTCCCGTCCGGCCTGGCGGATCTGCTCCCCTACTTCATCATGCAGCTCGGTGGGAAACGGCCCGCTGCCCACGCGGGTACAGTACGCCTTGGTGATACCGTATACCTTATCGATATGACGGGGGGCAATGCCCAGGCCGGTGCAGGCACCGGCAACAACGGTGCTTGAAGACGTCACGAACGGATAGGTACCGAAGTCGATGTCGAGCAAAGAGCCCTGAGCGCCCTCGGCCAGAATCCGCTTGCCCTGGTTGAGCAGGTCGTTGAGCAGGTATTCGGTATCGGTGAGCTGCAAGCCGCGCAGGAACTCGACGGCGGAAAAGAAGTTCTCTTCTTCAGCGGCAATATCCAGCTCCCGCCCGTGAAACGACGCCAGCTGGGCGTGGCGGGCTACGGTATCCTGGTAGCGCTGCTTGAAATCAGGCAGCAGAATGTCGCCTACCCGTAGGCCGGCGCGGCCAACCTTATCCTGATACGTGGGGCCAATGCCTTTCAGCGTGGAGCCAATCCGGTCCCCGCCCCGGGCTTCCTCGGAAATCCGGTCAAGGGAGCGGTGCGAAGGCAGGATCAGCTGGGCCTTCTTGGAGATATAGAGGTTCCGGGACCAGTCCACTCCCCTATCGGTAAGCTTTTGCAGCTCGGTGCGAAAAACAAAGGGGTCGAGAACGACCCCATTACCGACTACATTAAGGATGTGGGCGTGAAAAATACCCGACGGGACCTGGTGCAGGACGTGCTTGATGCCGTCGAAGGTGAGGGTATGGCCCGCGTTGGGGCCGCCCTGAAAGCGGGCCACTACGTCGTAGGTAGGCGCCAATACGTCGACAATCTTACCCTTCCCCTCGTCTCCCCACTGTAATCCTACCAGAACATCTACCGGCATTAGCTCGAAGCTTTAAGTAAATCGGCGGCGGCCGATTCGTTTTCTGCGATGGTGAAAATGGCGTTGAGCTTGGTCAAGGCCAGCATTTTGCGGGGGTGGTCGGCGGGGTTAATCAAAACCAGCTCCCCGCCCCGGCTCCGGAACTTGGTGAGCAGGGAAACCAGCATGCCGATACCGGTGCTGTTGATGTAGCGCACTCCCGAAAGGTCCACGGTGCAAAGCATCACGGACTCGCCGAGGTGGTCGTTGGCCGTTTGCAGAAGCTGCTGGGTGTCGGGGCTGCCGATAAGGTCGCCGGTCAGGGTAATGCTGAGGATGCCGTTGCGGACGGTAGATTCTGTTTTCATTCGCTTGCTATGCGGGCAGCTTTCGCGCGGCAGTCGCCGCAGATGCCGTATAGATTTAAAGAGTGGTGCAAGATATGGAAATTCAAAAGGTCGCCGACCATGGTCTGGATGCCGTGAATACGGGGGTCGCAGAACTCCACCACCTTGTGGCACTCGGTACAGATGACGTGGTCGTGCTGCCGGTAGCCGTAGGATTTCTCGTACTGGGCGAGGTTGCGGCCAAACTGGTGCTTGCTGACCAGGCCATGCTCGACCAACAGATCAAGCGTGTTGTAGACCGTCGCCCGGCTGACCTGCAGCCCCTGCGCCTTCATGCCGGCAAACAGCTCTTCTACGTCGAAGTGACCGGAGCGGGCGTAGATTTCTTCCAGGATGGCGTAGCGCTCGGAGGTCTTGCGCAGGCCTTTGTTTTCCAGGTAGGCGGTGAAGATCTTTTTCACCTCGGCAAACTTCTCGGGATCGAGCATTCGGTAACCTTATATATAAGGAGTAACAAAGGTACTAAAGGAATAGAGCACAAACACCGCTTCACCGGAACAGTTCACCCGGCCCTAACCTGCTCCTGCCAATCTTTTGTACCACCTAGGACGCCCTAGGACTTCTAAGAACCTATCTAAAAAAGCAGCTCTTCCTCCCCTGCTTTTCAATCCCTGAACCAGCCCAAACGAGCCTGTAACCAAGCTTTTCGCGCAGCCCAGCAGATCAGGTATCGAACCGCTCGACCAGCAGCACGCCGTTGACTTTGGACAGGCGCTGAATCATCTTCTGCAGGTGGTCGGTATCGTTGACGAACACCATAATCTGGCCTTCGAAGATGCCGTCGTCCGAATCAATGGTGATGGAGCGCATGTTTACCTTGAGGCTGTTGGAGATAATCCGCGTCACGTCGTTGACGAGGCCCACGCGGTCGGAGCCCTTGATGCGGATGCCGGCCAGGAACGCTAGCTCCAGCTGATCGGTCCACTTGGCGCGCACGATGCGGTTGCCGTAGTTCGACATCATCTCCACGGCCTTGGGGCAGGACGTGCGGTGAATCACGATGCCGGCCTCGGTTTCGAAGCCGAACACGTCGTCGCCGGGAATCGGGTTGCAGCAGGGCGCGATAGTGTAGTCGAACTTGTTGGTGTGCTCCCCGATGACGAGCATATCGGCCCGGACGCCCCGGATTTTCTGCACTTCCTGGTCAAACGCCTTGGGCTCCAGCATCGACGGCAGCTTGGGCGCCGGGACGCTGGGGTCGAACATGCTTTCCTTGATTTCCCGCCCGTCGATCTGCCCGATGGCCAGGCGGTAAAAGAACTCCTGCTGGTGGGCCACGTTGAAGTGGGCCAGCATCCGGTTTAGGTTGTCGGACGTCAGCTCTACGCCCAGCATCTGCAGGCGCTTTTCCACGAGGAAGCGGCCATCTTCGGCCTTGGTGCGCTTGTCGTCGCGCAGGTACTCCTTGATCTTGGTGCGGGCCTTGGAGGTGATGACGTACTTCAGCCATTCCTCGGTGGGCCGCTGCTTCTGGGACGTGAGGATTTCAACCTGGTCGCCGTTGCGCAGCTGGTAGCTCAGCGGCTCAAGCTTCTGGTTGACCTTGGCCCCGAGACACTGCAGGCCGATCTGGGAGTGAATTTCAAACGCAAAGTCGAGGGCCGTGGCCTTGTCGGGCAGGATAATGAGCTTGCCCTTGGGCGTAAAGGCGTACACCTCTTTCACGAACAGGTTCTGGCGGAACTCGTCCATGAACTCCAGGGCGCTGGAATTATTCGTTTCCAGCATCTCCCGCACCTTCATAATCCAGGCCTCGAGGCTGGACTCGGGCTGCACCGAGCCGGTGTCCTTGTATTTCCAGTGGGCCGCGTAGCCTTTCTCGGCAATGTCGTCCATGCGGCGGGAGCGGATCTGCACCTCCACCCACTGCCCGGAGCGCGACATGACGGTGGTGTGCAGGCTTTCGTAGCCGTTGGCCTTGGGCGTGCTCACCCAGTCGCGCAGGCGGTCGGGGTTGGGCTGGTAGTAGTCGGTGACAATGGAATACACCTGCCAGCAGGCCGCCTTTTCCTGCTCCTGGGGCACGTCGAGAATGATGCGGATGGCAAACAGGTCGTACACCTCATCGAAGGTGATATTCTGCTTGCGCATCTTGCGCAGGATGGAGTAGATGGACTTGGGCCGCCCCTTGATTTCGAAGCCGAAGCCCTGGGCGTTCAACTCCTCGTCGATGGGCGTGACGAAGTCCTTGATAAAGCGGTTGCGGGCGCTGCGGCTCTGCCGGACCTTGTTGACCAGCTCCTTGTAGACCTCGGTGTCGGTGTACTTCAGGTACAGGTCCTCCAGCTCGCTCTTAATGGCGTAGAGGCCGAGGCGGTGGGCCAGCGGGGCGTAGAGGTAGATGGTTTCGGAGGCAATCTTGAGCTGCTTGTGCCGGGGCATCGAGTCCAGGGTCCGCATGTTGTGCAGACGGTCGGCAATCTTGATCAGGATCACGCGCACGTCCTCCGACAACGTCAGCAACATCTTGCGGAAGTTCTCGGCCTGCTCGGAGGTACCGTACTCGAACACCCCGGAAATCTTGGTCAGCCCGTCCACAATCTGCGCGACCCGGGGGCCAAACTCCCGCTCCACGTCGGAAATTTCCCAGGGCGTGTCTTCCACCACGTCGTGCAGCAAAGCCGCCACGATGCTGGTGGTGCCCAGCCCGATTTCCTCGACGGCAATCTGCGCCACGGCCAGCGGGTGCAGGATGTAGGGCTCCCCCGACTTGCGGCGCATGTCCTTGTGCGCTTCGAGGGACGTGTTAAAGGCTTTCTTGATCAGCTTGGCATCGTTGCCCTGCAAAAATGGCTTGGCAGTGCGCAGCAGGCGGCGGTAATGCCGCAGAATCTCGTTGCGTTCAACTTCGGGGTCAATCAGAGTAGCCATGGGCACGGGGCGGCACAAAGGCCGCAGTCAATATCTGCTAAAGTACGATGCCGGGTTCAGGTTTGTAACAACGCCCGCGCCGGAAAAGGTTGAGTTAGGCCGGGGTTTCGGAAGTGTGCGGCGCGGGCCGCTCTGGTTTCCAAGCAATCAGCGGGCCGGCGTTTGATATTCCCGGCTGCTTGTGTAGCTTTGCGCCCCCGAGGCAAAAGGCCTTGCGGCGGATGTGGCGAAATTGGTAGACGTGCCAGACTTAGGATCTGGTGCCGCAAGGCGTGTGGGTTCGAGTCCCTCCATCCGCACTATTTTACAGCGTAAAAACAGTACCTGAGCCCTCAACCCACCCGTTGGGGGTTTCTTTTTCTGCCAGGGCCCCGTGGCCGGTCCCGGACCAGCCCGAACCTCGCGCCACTTTTTGTTTACCCTTAACCAACGCCCCGTTTTGGACATTACCCTCGACAAAAACGACGACCAGCTTAGTGCCATCCTGACAGTACACCTGACCGAAGCCGACTACGGCCAGGCAGTGGACGAGAAGATCAAGGAATACAGCAAGAAAGCGCAGATCAAAGGGTTCCGCCCGGGCAAAGTACCGGCCGCGCTGGTCCGCAAGATGTACGGCAAGAGCCTGCTGGTGGAAGAAATCAACGGCATGCTGGGCAAGGCCGTGGACGGCTACATCAAGGAAAACAACATCAAGATCCTGGGTGAGCCCCTGCCGGTTGACAGCACCGTCAACTTCGACACGGACAAGGACTTCGACTTCAAGTTTGAGCTGGGTTTGCTGCCCGACTTCGAGCTGCCCGCCGACCAGGCCCTGAAAGTGAACCGCCACCAGGTGAGCGTTGATGAAACCACGCTGCAGGAAACCTACGACCAGATCGGCCGTCAGTTTGGCCAGAGCACCAACCCCGAAACGTCGGAAGCCGGTGACTACCTGTACGGTAAGCTCAAGAAGGCCGACGCCGACACCGAGCAGACCGTGCTGCTGCCCATCAACAAGGTGAAGAACGGCGTGGAGAGGTTTGTGGGCGTGAAGCCCGGCGACACCATCACGTTTGATCTGCAGGACGCCTTCGGCGGTGACGTATCGGCCATTGCCAACTTCTCCGGCATGTCGAAGGACGCCGCCGGCGCCGCGACCGGCGAGTACGTGCTGACAGTGGAGAAAATCAACCGCACCGACAAGCCCGAGTTCGACCAGGAGCTGTTCGACAAGGTATTCGGCAAGGACATCGTGACCTCGAAAGAGGAGTTCGACGAGAAAGTCCGCGCCACGGTGCAGGAAAACTATGACCGTGAGGCCGAGGGTCTGCTGAATCGTCAGATCATCGACCAGATGGTGGACAACACCACGATTTCGGTACCCACCGAGTTCTTCAAGAAATGGCTGGTGCGCGCCAACCAGGGCAAGCTCACTCCCGAGCAGGTGGAGGAGCACTACAGCGACTATGAGCGGGAGCTGAAGTGGTCGATGATCCGCAACAAAGTAGTTGAGGACCAGGGCCTGAAGGTGAGCAACGAGGAAATCGTGGAGCGCACCATGGACAAGATCATGGGCCAGTTCAACCTGCCCGAGGTAAACGAGGAGCTGCGCGAGAGCGTGCGCAGCTTCGCCGACAACTACCTCAAGCAGGAGAACGGCAAGAACTACGTAAACGAGTACGAGGCCATTCTGGCAGAGAAAGTACTGGAAAACCTGCGCGGCAAAGTTGTTGTTACTGACAACCTGATTTCGGCCGAGGACTTCCGGAGTCAGAACGCCGGCTAACCTTAGCCGTCCGTTTTCTTACCAACAAAAAAGCCCTTACTTGCCGTCAGGGCTTTTTTGTTGACAGGAGCCGGGAGATAGAAGTCAGGAGCTAGGACCAAATCCTCCTGCCGGCTACTTTCTGCTCCGCTCGCCTAGCTTCCATCTCCAATCTTCTTCTTTCCCATCATGCTGAATAAACAAGAGTTCCGCAAGTTTGCCGTTAAGCATCAGGGCCTGAGCGGCCTGGGCGTAGACCAGTACCTGCACCACATCGAAGGGCAGTCCAACCAGCTGATTACGGGCATGACCCGCTCGGTTATTGAGGAACGCCCCACGCGCTTTGCCGAAATCGACGTATTCTCCCGCCTGATCATGGACCGCATCGTGTTCCTGGGCACGGCCGTCGACGATTATATTGCCAACATCCTCACGGCGCAGATGCTGTTCCTGGAGTCGGTTGACGCCAAGAAGGACATCCTGCTGTACATCAACTCGCCTGGCGGCTCGGTGTACGCCGGCCTCGGCATCTACGACACCATGCAGTACGTGGGCCCCGACGTGGCGACCATCTGCACCGGCCTGGCTGCCTCGATGGGCGCCGTGCTCTTGGCCGGTGGTGCCAAGGACAAGCGTTCGGCCCTCCCCCATGCCCGCGTGATGATTCACCAGCCCTCGGGCGGCGTGCAGGGTCAGTCGTCGGACATTGAAATTACGGCCCGGGAAATCCTCAAGCTTAAGAAGGAGCTATACGACATCCTGGCCAAGCACACCGGCAAAACCTACCAGGAAGTGCACGACAACTCCGACCGCGACTACTGGATGCGCGCCGACGAGGCCAAAGAGTACGGCCTGATCGACGAGGTGCTGGAGAAAAAATCGGCTTAACTGCCTTTTTATCCAGCCGGAGCTTTCTCCGGTAACTAACTTGACAGAAGCCCGCTTTCGGTTGCAACCCGAAGGCGGGCTTCTTGTTCTATTAAAGTAAGGAGCCACCTGAACGGCACTTTTTTTCGTGCGCAGGGCGTTGGCCTTTTCGTACCTTTGATGTTGCTTCGCGGCAGCTACCCTCTTCTACCCTTATTTCGAGCGCCTCCCCAATGGCAGATATCACGTGTTCCTTCTGCGGCAAGAATAAAAAAGACGTCTCGGTCATGATTTCCGGCATCAACGCCCACATCTGTGAGCGGTGCGTAGGTCAGGCCCAGCAGATTCTGAACGAGGAAAATAAAATCCGCTCGAACAGCAAGACGCCGAAGTTCAACCTGGTGAAGCCCCGGGAAATGAAGGACTACCTCGACCAGTACGTGGTGGGCCAGGACGAAGCCAAGAAGGTGATGTCGGTAGCGGTGTACAACCACTACAAGCGCCTGATGCAGAAGCCCCAGAAGGATGATGTAGTGATTGAGAAGTCCAACATCATCATGGTGGGCGAAACCGGCACCGGCAAGACTTTCCTGGCCCGCATGCTGGCCAACATCCTGCAGGTTCCCTTCTGCATTGCCGACGCCACCGTGCTGACCGAGGCCGGCTACGTAGGCGAAGACGTGGAAAGCATCCTGACCCGCCTGCTGCAGTCGGCCGACTACAACGTGGAGGCGGCCGAGCGCGGCATCGTTTACATCGACGAGATTGACAAGATTGCCCGCAAGAGCGACAACCCCAGCATCACCCGCGACGTGAGCGGCGAAGGCGTGCAGCAGGCGATGCTGAAGCTGCTGGAAGGCACTACGGTGAATGTGCCCCCGCACGGCGGCCGCAAGCACCCCGAGCAGAAGATGATTACGGTGAACACCGAGAACATCCTGTTCATCTGCGGCGGCGCCTTCGTGGGCATCGACCGGATCATCAAAAACCGTCTGAACACCAAGCCCATCGGCTTTGCCAAGACGATTCTGGAAGACAAGATTGACACCCAGAACTTTTTGCGCTACGTCACGGCCCAGGACCTGAAGGCGTTCGGCCTGATTCCGGAGCTGATCGGCCGCCTGCCGGTGCTCACCCACCTCAACCCGCTCGACCACGCTACCCTGCGCAAGATCCTGACCGAGCCCAAGAACTCGATCGTGAAGCAGTACAACCGCCTGTTCGAGATGGAAGGCATCCAGCTTTCGTTCTCGGAAGAAGCGCTGGAGTACATCGTGGTAAAGGCCGACGAGTACCGCCTTGGTGCCCGGGGCCTGCGCTCCATCTGCGAGAGTATCATGACCGACGCCATGTTCGACATGCCCTCCGAGGAAGGCGTGCAGGAGCTGGTCATCGACCTGGACTACGCCCAGAGCAAGTTCGAGAAGTCGCCGCTGAAGCAGTTGCGCGCGGCGTAGCAGACATCGAGTAACATTGCCAGAGAGGCCGGAAAGTTGCGTTACTTTCCGGCCTCTTCGTTTTTATAGCCGACTATGAATTTCGTTTAGGTCATTGCCTTTATCCTGCTGGTTGCCTAGTGGCTTGGCTTTCGATGGTTCCGTTTTCATACATCAAGCCATATATTTTCCGCGTCAATCCACCGGGGCTTCCTAATAGCGGCGGTAGCAACGCTAGTCGTGACCATACAGGTGGCAGAATGAGTTATTCGCCGACGGTAGTTTTAGTTTGTGGCGCCATAGAAGTCCGGCAAGATCTTATTCACTAACCCAAAAGCTGCTCTATTGTACTCGCCGCATTCAATAGCCTCCTAGGTTGCCTTACCTTCTGCTTATGAACTCCTCCCCTTCTACTGTACACAGTGCCGAGCAGGAACTGGCCGAGCAGCGCCGCCGCTGGAATCAGGCCTTTCTGGATAAGCAATGGCGAAAGACCCGCTTTAACCCCGAACCAAATACACTGCTCGTCGACGCCGTGAGCGGCCGTACCCCGGGCGCGGCGCTGGACGTGAACATGGGCGAGGGCCGCAATGCCCTGTACCTGGCCCGGCAGGGCTGGCAGGTAACCGGCGTCGACGTAGCTGACCAGGCGCTGGCATTTGCCCGGGAGCGGGCCGCTCAGCAGGGAGTGCAGCTCACCACGATAGAGCAGAACACCATTACCTACGACTGGGGCAGCAAATGGGACCTTGTGCTTCTGTGCTATGCCGACGAAGACGCCCACGCTGCCCGGGCCTGGGAAGCACTTCGGCCCGGCGGCCTGGTGGTGTTCGAAAACTTTCACGCCGACGTGAACCAGGTATGGGGCAGCAAACTGGGCAAGCAAGTAGGATTTGCCACCAACGAGCTGAAGAACCTGTACACGGCCGCGGGCTTTCAGGTTCTGCGCTACGAGGAGCCGGTGGGTGTGGCCGACTTCACCCGGGAGACGCACCGGCTGGTGAGGCTAATAGCCCAGAAACCCTGAAGAGCAGTTTGCCTGGATGGTCAAGTCAATAAAAAAGGGGAGCCGAATCCGGCTCCCCTTTTTGCTTCTGAATATCCGGTCGTCTAGCGACGGGTCCGCTGTCCGCGGCCGTTGAGGAAGAACTCCGGGTTGCTCTGGTACTGCTGGAACTGCTCAGCCGTGACGAGGGTCTTCAGCCCGGCCTCGAACTGCCCACGGGCACCGGCCTCGTTCTGGCCCCGGTCCCGCACGTAAGTCTCGGCAATCTGGCGGATGGCGTCACGCTGATTGGTGTGCAGCTCGCCGAAGCGCTGCTCGAAGCGGTTGGTAATGGCACCGGCAGCTTCCCCCTGGGTGCGCGGGCCGCGTACTTCCGTCGGACGCGGGCCCTTGCCCGTGAGCACGTACTCGCGGTTGTTCTGGTAGAGCTGGAACTGCTCGGCCGTAGCGCCCGAGCGCAGGTTGGTTTCGAACTGGGTACGGGCACCGGCTTCATTCTGGCCCCGGTCCCGCACGTAGGTGTTGGCAATCTGACGCAGTCCGTCGCGCTGCCCGTTGTTCAGGCCGCCCAGCAACTGCTCCATCCGGTTCACGATACCTGCTGCCTGAGCTGCAGCCGTAGCCGTCTGATTTTCTCCATTCTGGCCCTGGGCCGCGGCCTCGCCGGAAGTCTGATACAGCGCTCCCGGAGTTTGAGGCTGGGTTTTCGTTCCTCCGGTCCGCTGTCCGCGGCCGTTAAGGAAGAACTCCGGGTTGCTCTGGTACTGCTGGAACTGCTCAGCCGTGACGAGGGTCTTCAGCCCGGCCTCGAACTGCCCACGGGCACCGGCCTCGTTCTGGCCCCGGTCCCGCACGTAAGTCTCGGCAATCTGGCGGATGGCGTCACGCTGATTGGTGTGCAGCTCGCCGAAGCGCTGCTCGAAGCGGTTGGTAATGGCACCGGCAGCTTCCCCCTGGGTGCGCGGGCCGCGTACTTCCGTCGGACGCGGGCCCTTGCCCGTGAGCACGTACTCGCGGTTGTTCTGGTAGAGCTGGAACTGCTCGGCCGTAGCGCCCGAGCGCAGGTTGGTTTCGAACTGGGTACGGGCACCGGCTTCATTCTGGCCCCGGTCCCGCACGTAGGTGTTGGCAATCTGACGCAGTCCGTCGCGCTGCCCGTTGTTCAGGCCGCCCAGCAACTGCTCCATCCGGTTCACGATGCCCGCTGCCTGAGCTGCAGCATCGGCGGTCTGGGCTATTGCCTGGTAGGGCAGCAGCGCGGGAGCAACGGTAAGGGCAACTATGCTCAAATTAGCAAGGGAGGCCGCAGCCACGATGCTCTTGAAAGAGGTTGTGAGTTTCATATTAGTGGGAAAGTGAATTTGACTTAGGTGGTAAAGCGGGAAGCGGCGCTTCCAAATCAGATGCCAACTCCACCGGCCCTCATACGAGCCTTTCCCAAAATATTCCTGAATTTTACGTTAAAAATTTTTCAACACTCTTTTTATCAACTGATTACATCAACAATAAAATTGGATAAAACTTTACCTAATTAAATTCTACCTTCCCCTGTCTTACCTCCCCGCTGAGCAGAATGTATATGGCAACCACGCTGAATGAACGCCTTCTGCTGGGTCTGCAATTGTACTATACTTAAGCTGGCCAGCCGAAACGCAACTCCGGTGACCATAGCCGGTCTTGCCCACCCGGCACCGGGCTGACATGCAAACGGCCTTCCTCCCGCCCCAGAGCGCGAAAGGAAGGCCGGGTAAGCAAACGGCTGTATAGGGAAGTGCCCTACTTTTTCAGATATCCTACCATCAGTTCGGCAGCTTTGCGGGCGGCGTTATGGCGACCAAGCTTTTCGCGCAGCTCGGCGTAGCCGGCTTTCTGGTGGCTTATGTAGGCGGGGTCTTCGGTGAGCTTTTTAAGTTCCTGCACCAGGTTGCGGGCCGTGAATTCGCCCTGAATCAGCTCCTTTACGACTTCGCGGCCGGCAATCAGATTCACCAGGGAAATAAACGGCACCTTGATGACCGCCTTGCCAATGGCATACGACACGGCGCTGGTGCGGTAGCACACCACCTGGGGCACGTCGAGCAGGGCCGTTTCCAGCGTGGCGGTGCCGGAGGTAACCATGGCCACATCGGCGTGGTGAAGCAGGTCGTAGGTCTGGTCGAAGACGATGCTGATGTTCTGGCCCCGCTGGAAGTTGCGGTAGTAGCCGGGGTCGAGGTTGCCCACGGCCGCAATAACGAACTGGTAGTTCAGGAAAGGCGGCAGGATAGACAGCATCACGTAGAGGATTTCCTCAATCTCCTGCTTGCGCGACCCCGGCAGCACCGCAATGATGGGCTTGTCGAGCGGAATCTGGTTTCGCTCCCGGAAGTCATTGGTGGGCACGTGTTCGGCCACCGCGTCCACGGTAGGGTTGCCGATGTAGTCGACCTTGTAGTCGAACTTGCCATAGAACTCCGACTCGAAGGGCAGAATCACGAACATCCGATCTACAACGGCCTTGATCTTATGCACCCGGCTTTGGTTCCAGGCCCATATTTTCGGCGAGATGTAGTAGAAGACCTTGATGCCGAGCTGCTTGGCAAACGCGGCTACCCGCATGTTGAAGCCGGCGTAATCCACCAGAATCACTACGTCGGGCTTGTAGGCCACCATATCCCGCTCACACTCCCGGAGGTAGCCGCGGAACTTGAGCACACTGGTGGCCGCCTCCCAGAAGCCCATGATGGACATCTCCTGATAGTGGCGCACCAGCTCGCCGCCCTGGGCCTGCATAAAGTCGCCGCCCCAGAAGCGGAACTCAGCTGCCGGGTCCTGCTGACGAAGCTCCCGCATGAGGTGGGAAGCGTGCAGGTCGCCGGACCGCTCCCCGGCAATCAGGTAGTATTTCATCTTCAATTAAGAATTAAGAATTAGGAATTAAGAATCGGGAGGCTTAACAATCAGGAACCGATTCTGCGGAAATCAGGCGTCCGCGCATCCATTCTTAATTCCTAATTCCTAATTCTTAATTAACTACGAACCGTAGTACTCCACAAAGTTGCGGGGCGTTTCGTAGAGCTTGATGCAGTGGAGCCGGGCGGTGGTGATGCCAGGCAGCTCGCGCTCCAGGATTTCCCAGAAAGCCACCACCAGATTTTCGGTGCTGGCCATTTTGCCGGCCATGAAGGGCACGTCGAGATTAAGGTTCTTATGGTCGACCTGGTCGGTGATGTGGCGGCGGATAAGCGTGGACAGTGCCTTCAGGTCGACCACAAAGCCGGTTTCGGGATTGGGCTGGCCTTTCACCGTCACGATCAGGTCGTAGTTGTGGCCGTGCCAGTTGGTATTGGCGCACGGACCGAATACCTCGCGGTTGCGCTCATCGGTCCAGGCGGGGTTGTGCAGCTTATGAGCGGCGTTGAAGTGCTCCTGCCGGCTGACGTAAATCATTCGTTGAGGTGTTGGATTTTTGGGGTCTTAGGGTCTTGGATAACAGATGTTTGGTTTCGTGTTTGAATCAAGAATGTTTAGTACAAACACTGCTGAACATCATCCAAGGCTCCAACAACCAAGACGCTAAGACCCTTTTCGCCGCAGCAAATATACGAAGAACGGTACGCCGAACAGGGCCGTAATCAGCCCCACCGGCAAACCGGCCGGCGGATACAGCACCCGGGCCAGCAGGTCGCAGGCCAGTAGAAAGTTGCCGCCGAGCAGGGCGCAGAACAGCAGGTTCATCCGGCCCGTGACGCCCAGCAGCCAGCGGGTGAGGTGCGGCACCATCAGCCCCACAAAGCCGATGGGCCCGCACAGCGCCACCACGCAGCCCGTCAGCGCCGAGGCCGTCAGCACCAGAATCCAGCGGGTGCGGGCCACGTCGACGCCCAGGGCCTGAGCCCGCTCCTCCCCCAGCAGCAGGATGGACAAATCTTTTTGCAGAAACCCAAACAGCAGCAGGGCCAGCGCCAGGGCCGCGGCCGGGTAAGGCAGCAGGTCCCAGCCGGCCCGCTCAAAGCTGCCCATCGCCCAGAACACGACCGTGCGCAGCTTGCCCTCGGAGGTAGACAGAAAGGTGAGCAGCCCGCCGATGGAGGTAGTCAGGGAGCTGAGGGCTACCCCGGCCAGCAAGAGCTGAGCCGGAATGATCCGCCCCTGCCGGGTGCCCAGCGCCACTACCACGAGCGTGGTGCCCAGCGCCCCGGCCAGCGCCGCTATTGGCGGCAGGTACAAGCCGTGCAGCATCACGTCGGGCAGCAGGGCAAAGCACAGAATGGCGCCCAGCGAAGCGCCCGAGGCTGTGCCGAGCAGGTAGGGGTCGGCCAGGGCGTTGTTGACCATGGCCTGCATCAGGTAGCCGCTCACCGCCAGCCCGGCCCCGGCCAGCAGCGCCAGCAGCAGGCGGGGCAGGCGCAGCTGCACCAGCACGAGCTGGGCCGGGTCGGAAGGGTCGTAGTGCAGCAGGGTGCGGCCGATAAAGGCATAGTCGAGCGCGAAGGAGCCTACCCGCAGGCCCACGACCAGCAGCACCAGCAGGAGCAGCAGGGAAGCCAGAATCCAGGGACCGGGCCGGCGCCTCATGGGGCGGGCGGGGCCCCGATCAGCCGGTGCAGCTCCCGCACCGATTCCACCACCCGCGGGCCGGGCCGCTCCATCAGGTCGCCGGTAATGCCGTAGACCCGGCGCGCTTTATAGGCTTTGATTTGCCGCAGCTCGGGGTATTTACGGAAAAAGGTGCTGTCCAGCTTGCCGAACGAGCCGCCGATGAGCACGTCGGGGTTGAGCTGGAGAATATACTCCCGGGTGAGGGCAGGGTAGGGCTGGGCAAACTTTTCGACCACCGCATTCCGCCCCCCGGCCAGGCTGATCTTGTCGGTAAACAGCGTGTTCTGCCCGTAGACGTAAATCGGGTCCTGCCAGGTGATGGCGAGCACCGCCGGACCTTTGCCAGACTTAGGCAGCTGCTGAACCGCCTTCAGCGCCGTCCCGAGCGAATCCGTGACGCGGCGGGCCTGCTCAGTCCGCCCCAGAATCCGACCCAGATCGGTTAGTCCGCGCAGCACGTCGGCCACCTGGTCGTACTTCTGGTAGTACACCGGAATGCCGAGCTGCTGCAGGCGGGCCGCGTCGTCGAGGGAGGTGATGCCGTCGGTGGTGAAGACGATGTCGGGATGAAGCTTCACCAGTCCTTCCAGATCCAGCGGGTAGCTGTTCACGACGGGCTTGCGCAGGGCCGCGGCCGGAAAGTCGCAGACCTGGGTGCGACCCACGATGGTGGCGGTGTCGGCCACGGCGTACAGCATCTCGGTCATCGACGGAGCCAGCGCCATAATCCGGCGCGGCGTGCTCACCACGTTCAGCTTACGGCCCAGGTCGTCGGTGAGCGTGCGGCGGGCAGCGGGCTGGTCGGTGGCGGGGGGCGGGTCGGCGTGGCAGGCGGCCAGCAAAGCCAGCAGGGCCAGCCCGCCGAGCCGCCGCAGGGCAGATGAAAGCATAGGCAAAGGTAACGGCCGCCGGCAAAAGGCAGTAGCAGGGTTTTTCTCTACTTTTGGACCCGTAGCCTATTGCCCAACCCAAGCTCAAGAGCGGGTTAGAAGCTAGTTTCCCTCCTCAGATGATGTTGCGCATCAAGCAAGGAGGGGTGCCCGAAGGGCGGGGTGGTTTACCGGCGTTGAACGACTTATAGATTTAATTCTAGCTCTAACAATCATTCAACGAGTATCAACTACCCCCGGCCCCTCCTTGCTTGATGCGCAACATCATCTGAGGAGGGGAGCTAACTTCTAGCGGCTAGCTTTAGTAATTCGCGCTCCTGAAAACCTGAAATACCACCTCCTATGATAGTCGTCACCGGAGCCGCCGGCTTTATTGCCAGTGGCCTTGTTACCCGTCTCAACGCCGCCAACTTCAACGACATCGTGGTGGTAGACAATTTCACGGTCGAGCGGAAGCTGGCCAACCTGAAGGGCAAGCGCCTCCGGGAGTACGTGGACCGCAACGAGTTTTTCGACTGGCTCGACCAGCACCACGAGGAGGTTGAGTTCATCTTCCACCTCGGCGCCCGCACCGACACCACCGAAAAGAGCGTGGAAATCTTCAACCTGCTCAACCTCGACTATTCCAAGCAGATGTGGCAGGCCTGCTGCCGCTACCAGCTGCCGTTGGTGTATGCCTCCTCGGCGGCCACCTACGGCTCCGGCTCCCTGGGCTACGTGGACGATGAGTCTATTCTGCCCTTGCTGCGCCCGCTCAATCCGTACGGCGACTCCAAGAACGACTTCGACAACTGGGCCATCCAGCAGGAGGAAAAGCCGTTCTTCTGGGCCGGGCTGAAGTTCTTCAACGTGTACGGCCCCAACGAGTACCACAAGGGCCGGATGGCCTCGGTGATATTTCACGCTTTCCAGCAGATTCAGCGCACCGGCTCGATGGAGCTGTTCCGCTCCCACAATCCCGACTACACTGACGGCGGGCAGATGCGTGACTTCGTGTACGTGAAGGATGTGGCCGAAGTATGCTACTTTCTGATGCGCCACCGCCAGAACTCCGGCATCTACAACCTGGGCTCGGGCGAGGCCCGCACCTTCCTGGATTTGGCCCTGAACACGTTTGAGGCCCTGGGCCGTACCGCCGACATCACCTTCAAGGACACCCCCGAGGACATCCGCGACACCTACCAGTACTACACCCAGGCCGACATGCAAAAGCTGCGCACCATCGGTTACGAGCAGCCGTTCACGCGGCTGGAGGATGGAATCCGGGACTACGTGCAGAACTATCTGGTGAGCGGCAGCTACTATTAAACCTATTCCACGCCTTTTGTAGCCAAAACCGGCTCACTGCTGCCCGGCCGTACTAACCCCACGGCCGGGCTTGCCGTTTGTAGGCCACGGCGCAAGCAGGGCCACGTTCTGCCAATCCTGCTTTACTTAGGGGCTCGTTCAGGGTACAACACACTTCCACCACGGTGCAGCGACAAACCATTACGATTGTAGGCGGCGGGTTTTCCGGGTCGATGGTGGCGCTGCAGCTGGCGCGCCTGCCTGGCGGCCCGTACGCGTGCGACGTGCACCTGGTGGAGCCCCGCCCCGCCCCCGGCCCGGGACTGGCGTACTCAGCGGCCCGCCCCGAGTACCTGCTCAACGTGCGCACCCAAAACCTGAGCGCCTTTCCCGACGAGCCCGCCCACTTTGCTTCTTGGCTGCGGGAAAAGCAGCTGCCCGCCTGCGAGTTCTGCAGCCGCCAGACCTACGGCGACTACCTGCGCGAGCTGACGGCCGGGCTGCTGGCCGCCCCGGCCGCCAATGGCGTCCGCTTCTTCTGGCACCACCAGTCTGCCGTCGGAGCTACCGTCAATGCCGACGGCCTGACTGCCACGGTCCGCCTCGCGAACGGCCGGGAAATCAGCAGCCACCGCGTAGTGCTGGCTTTGGGCAACTTTCCGCCCCCGCCGCCCGCGGGTCCGGCCACCGAGTACCTGGCTCACCCCACCTACCACCCCGACCCTTGGGCCCCGGGCGCCCTGCAAAGCATCGAGGCCCAGGACTCCATCCTGCTCATCGGCTCGGGCCTGACGGCGGTGGACGTGCTGCTGGGTTTGCGGGCTACCGGCCACCAGGGCCCGATTAAAGTGGTGTCCCGGCACGGCCGGTGGCCAATGGAGCACAGCCGCGTGCATAGCCACTACCCCGACTTCTACGCCGACAAGCTGGCCGGCCTTACCAACATAGGGGCCGTGGTGCGGGTGCTGCGGGAAGAAGTGCGGCTAGCGGCGGAACAGGGCGTCAACTGGCGGGCGGTACTCGACTCCCTCCGCCCCCACCTGGGTCAGATCTGGGCGGCGTGGCCCGAAGCCGAGCAGGCCCGGTTCCTGCGCCACCTGGCTTCCCTGTGGACCACGCTGCGCCACCGGAGCCCGCCTCAGAACGCCCGCATTATCCGGGATATGCTGACCACCGGACAGATTCGGATGAGCGCCGGACGGGTGCGGCAGATTCTGCCCCGCAGCCGCTACCTGGCCGTGCAGATCAGCCGCGGGCCCCGTACCGAGTGGCTCACGGCCCGCCATATCATCACCTGCACCGGCCCCCTGCTCGACTACAGCCGCATTGCCGACCCGCTGGTAAGGGAGCTGCGCGAAACCGGGCAGCTGGTTTCCGACTCCCTGCGACTGGGCATGGTAACCGATGCGCACGGTGCCCTCATCAACGCCCGGGGCGAGGCTTCTACCATCTTCTCAACTCTCGGCCCCAGTCGCCGCCCAGCCTACTTTGAATCTACGGCCGTGCCTGAGCTGCGCCAGCAGGCTGCGGACCTGGCCCGGTACCTCGGCCAAGGCTTATTTTAAGAGTTCGATGTTGAGACATAAGCACTCAGAGCTTATGTCTAACAAAAAGCTTACTGCGCTACCGCCCGGGCAACCTGAGTCGTCGAGCCGCTGATGAGGTGCACGTAGTACACACCCGCCCTGAGGCTGCCCCGCTCCCAGATAATCTGGTGCTTGCCCACGCCTAGCTCGCCGTCGTACAGCCGGGCTACCACCTTTCCCGTCACGTCGAGCACGCGCAGCTGCACGGGTCCAGATGCGGGCTGGGAAAACTCCACGGTAGTGGTTTCGCGAAACGGGTTAGGCACGACCAGGTAGAGCTCCGCTGCATTTGGCGGCCCCGGAAGTAGGGTGTGCGAGTCAATCCGCTTGCCCGTGCGGGTGTAGAACTGCACCGTCAGACTATCGGGGGTAGCCTGCAGCAGCATTGCGCCATAGTCGGCGTTGTAGAGCACCTCACTGCCCTTTACCGGGCGGGGGCGCAGCCAGTACAGACTTTTCCCGCCCAGGCCGTTCACGTAGTACGGCAGCCCGTCGACCCGCAGCCGCTCGAAGTGGTGGTCGTGGCCGGCCAGCACCATTGAGGCGCCCCATTGCCGGAAAGGCCAGCGCATCGTGGTGGTGCTGCCGTGGGAACCGGAGGAGTACGGGGCGTGGTGAAAGTACACCACCTTCCAGCGCGACTGGGAAGCGGCCAGCTCCTGCTGCAGCCACCGGGCCTGGCGGGAAGTAGAGCTAATGCCGTCAGGCTCGGAGTCGTAGCTGTTGAGCACAAAGAAATGCACGTCGCCCTTCACGAACTCGTAGTACCGCTCATTGCCGGGCAGGGTGAAGTAGCGCAGATAGGCTTCCCCGTCGCGGGTATACATATCGTGGTTGCCGAGCGAGGGGAAAAAGCGGTTTTCAGCGGCCCCCGGGCCGTACTTCCCCCGGTAGTTGCCAATGTACTCGTGGTAGTACTGGCCCACGTTGGCGTCGATGGTAGACGAGTCGCCCACGTTGTAGTTGTTGTCGCCGAGGGTGATGATAAAGTCCGGGTTCCAGCTTTTAACCAGCGTTGCCACGTCCTGCTCGGCCGGCCCGGCCTGGCCGTAGTCGCCAATGGCGGCAAAACGCTGGGCCCGGGCTGCGGAACCACTGAAAAGCAGGAAAAAGGCTAGGCTGAAATAGCAGAAGCGAAATAGCAGTGGCATAGGAAGTACAGTCGGGTCCGGCTAGGCTACGAATCAACCAGCGGCGGGTTGAAGCAGCAGGACTTGATTTTTAGCAGTCGGCTATAAAAAAAGCAGCCCTCACGGGGCTGCTGTTCAGTTTCAGGACAAGGATTAGGCCGCCATGTCAAGGTACATGGGCCGGATGGTGGCTTCTTCCTGCGTTACCGGGGCCTTAAGGTCGTCGGCGTGGCGGCGCAGGGCCCGCATCAGCAGATACTTATATTTTTCGGCATCGGCCAGGGCCTGCTCAATAGCCTGCACGGCATCATCGTAGCTAACCACCGGCTGAAGGTCGCGCCGGGGGCGACGGGCTTCAAAAACATGTCCTTCGAGGTATTCCGCAGCGTTTTTCATATCGTTTTCTTCCGTTTCAGCGTCCTTACTTGCAGCTGATTGGTAAACAGAAAACGCCCCCCGCAAATTCCTTTTCAGGCATTTTACAGCCTCAAAAAACCAAAATTATTCAACTGTTATTCAAGCACTTGCGAAGCGAGTAAAAAAACTTTACGGCTCTACCAAGGTGGGTTGCTGTCGATCCGGGGAACACCAGAAAAACGCTACTGCCTGATTCGCAGCACCACCTTGCCGAACTGCTGCCCGCCATCGAGCCGGCGCAGCGCCGATTCGCCCTCGCTCAGCTCAAACACCTCGTCTACTACCGGCACCAGCTGCTTTTCGGCTACCAGGGCCATGAGTTCGGCAAAGTCTTCCTCGGTGCCCATCGTAGAGCCCAGCACGGAAAGCTGCTTCCAGAAGATCTTGGCCGGCGGCACCTGGGGAATGGCCCCAAGCGTGCCGCCATAGAACACGATGCGTCCGCCGGGAGCCGCGACGTCGAGCAGGCTGTTGAAGCCGGGCCCGGCGGCGCTGTCCACTACTACGTCGAACGGTCCCCCGGCCTGCTGGGTGAGCCGGGCAGCCCAGTTTTCGTCGTGGTAGTTGGCGCCCCCACGGGCTCCCAGCGCTACTGCCCGCTCCAGCTTGGCCGCCGAGCCCGACGTAACCCACACATCGGCACCCCGGGCTACGGCCAGCTGCAGGGCCAGCAGGGCCACTCCCCCGCCGATGCCGGTTATCAGCACCCGCTCCCCGGTTTGCAGTCCGGCCCGGGTAAAGACCGCCCGGTAGGCCGTAACGCCCCCGAGCGGCAAAGCTGCCGCCTGCTCAAAGGTGAGGTGGGCCGGCATGGCATGCACGTAGCGCGCCGGAGCCGCCAGGTACTCGGCGAAGGTGCCCTGGCCCGGCAGCCCCACGATGGTAAAGCTTTTGGCCTGGGCGGCGGGGTTCGGGCCCCAGTTATGGCCGGGGTTCAGCACCACCGCCTGCCCCAGCCAGGCCGGGTCGGCTCCCTCCCCGACGGCTGTCACGACCCCGGCTCCGTCGGAGCCCAGGATGCAGGGAAAGCGCAGCCCGGCGTATTGCCCCTTCTGAATCCAGACGTCGCGGTGGTTTAAGGCAGCGGCCCGCAGCTGAATCAGCACTTCCCCCGGCCCGGGTGCCGGCGTGGGTACTTCGCAGAGTTCGACGGGCTGGTTGATACCGGAGAGCTGAAGGGCTTTCATAGCAGAAAAAAGGAAGTCGGAGCGAATACGCGGGCAGCTAAAGTAGCCCACAAAAAAATAGTAACCGCGATTATAGTAAACACGTTTACCAAGATCAGGAATGCCCTTTTCAGGCAATTCAGGCCCGAAGATGGTAACCCCGCCTCACTTTACCACTACCCGGTTTCTAATTCCGGACCGATTGAGTTACCCCAAGGGCCTAGGCTGCTCAACAGAGCAGTCCCCAGACTCTACTTTAACCCTGTTGTTTCCTGCTGATGAGCTCCGCCAATCCTCTGTTCTCATTTGAAAATCCCGACGACAGCCCGGGGTTTCTGCTCTGGCAGGCCACGAACCTGTGGCAGCGGGAGCTGAAAAAGGCCCTGGCCCGTTTCGACCTCACGCACGCCCAGTTCGTGGTGCTGGCCGCCGCGTACTGGCTTAGCCAGCAGCGGGAACCGGTTACCCAGGTCGCCCTGGCCGCCCACGCCCACATCGACAAGATGATGGCCAGCAAGATCCTGCGCCTGCTGGAAGGCCGCGGACTCGTGACCCGGGTTAGTCAGCAGCACGACACCCGGGCTAATGCCGTTACGCTCACGGCCACGGGAACCCGCACGGTGGTACAGGCCGCCTGGGCTGTGGAGGAGTTTGAAGCCGGATTCTTTGGGAGTGTACCTACCCTGCAAGGGCAGCTGCAGATTCTGCTGGCCGCGCAGGGTGGGTAATTGCGGATTGTTGATTATTCGAGGCCTCGTGCAACAACCAGCAATCAACAATCAACCAACTACAAAAACCGCCGGGCCAGCTCAGGGGTTGGCAGCATGCAGGACTCTTCGCGCCCAAACCACTGGTAGCGGTGCCGGGCCACAAAGCGGTACACGGCGTCGCGGATAAAAGCCGGCACTACCACGGCGGCGGACATCAGGGGCCAGGGTCCCGACAAGCCCCGCAGAATCCGCAGCACGGCTGCCGAGTGCGAGTACACCCGGCCCTGGTCAACCAGCATTATGGTTTCGGGGGCCACCACCGCGGCCGAAGCACCGTGGGCCCGCAGCAGCTCCTGCCCGGCGTCTGACTGCAGAGCCGCAAACCGGAAGCGGCCGTGCGGGTCGCGGTTGATGACAAACTGCACAAAGCCGTTGCACAGGTTGCAGACGCCGTCGAACAGAATGGTAGCGGGAGTAGAAGTCATGGCGGGGGCAGACGAAGGGCCGGAGCTGTACTAACAGCGTATTCGCGGAAAAGATACCAGCCCGCAATACGCGCCGGCCCCGGTCGGGTTCAGGCTGCCTTCCGAATCCTGGTTGACTGACGAAGAACGGGGCAAACCTGCCCCAAACTAACCCGGAGGCCACGGGGGCTGCTTTGCCTTGGGTACTCCGTATTTGTAACCAGTAGACCGCCAAGGTGAAAATCCGTATTTATTCGGGCCCTGCTTTTACGGTTGCACGACCTTGCTTTCCCGTATAGGGCGTTCAAAATCACGCACTATTCTTTCAACCAACCTCACCTTTAACACCATGAAAACGACTCGGCTAACCATCATGGCTGCTCTGGCAGCCGCTTCCCTCACCTTCGCTTCCTGTGGCAACGGCCAGACCGGCGGTGGCGACGGGGAAGGCGCAGGCAACAGCAACACTACCGGCGGGGGCTCGATGGACGCAGAAACCTCCTCGGCTGGCTCGACCGGCAGCGACATGTCGGGCTCGACCGGCGGGGCCTCCACTTCGGGCACTACCTCGGGTAGTGACATGGGTGGCGGCTCGACGTCGGGCACCACGGCTGGCGGTACTACCTCCGGCACTACCGATGGCAGCTCTACTTCCGGCAGCGGCATGGGCGGCTCCACCAGCGGCACAACCTCGGGCACCACGGCCGGCGGGTCTACGAGCGGCACGACGGCTGGCGGCTCGACGTCGGGTGGCGGCATGGGCGGCTCGACGTCGGGCACGACGGCCGGCGGCACTACCTCCGGCGGGGGTGGCAGCACGGGCGGCGGTTCGACCGGCGGCAGCACGACCGGCGGCCTCTAAGCTACCTAGCTTTTTGGTGAACCCAGAAAAGGGACGATTGCCAGCGGGTAATCGTCCCTTTTGTCTTCTCAAGGCGCTTAACCGGTGCCGCCGCAAACGTGTTTTTAAAGAATCTTTTGCCCGGCATGTAGCAATTTTCGAATATCTCACGTAAAGCACCCCGCGCCGCTCAACGGGCGCTTTCACAACCCTCCCAACCCCCAATTCACCTGAACGCTATGAAAAAGTCCAGCTTCCTGCTCAGCGCCCTGTTGTCGACCGCGCTGTTTGCCAGCTCCTGCAGCACCACCGAATCCACTACCGATGACGCCAGCACGACCGGCTCCGGGGTTACCAA
Source organism: Hymenobacter translucens (assembly GCF_020685205.1). Taxonomy (GTDB): domain Bacteria; phylum Bacteroidota; class Bacteroidia; order Cytophagales; family Hymenobacteraceae; genus Hymenobacter; species Hymenobacter translucens. The sequence goes on along the minus strand of NZ_JAJERB010000004.1, from coordinate 463,222 downwards.
CTCCAGCAGCTCCGATATGGGCACCAGCGGCTCGGGCACGATGAACGACGGCACCACGAGCGGCACCACCTCCGGCTCCGCTACTTCGGGCAGCATGAGCACGTCCGGCAGCACGACCACGGGCACCACGTCGGGCTCCACCAGCGGCTCGACCACCGGTGGCTACGGCTCCACCAGCGGCTCGACCACTACCGGTACCACGAGCGGCTCTACTTCCGGCTCGACAACCGGCATGAGCACTTCGGGCTCTACGTCGGGCACCACCTCCGGCCGTACCACTACCGGAACGACCAGCGGCTCGACCAGCGGTACTACCAGTGGCACGACCAGCGGCTCCACGACCCGCTAAAGCACAGATTAGCCGGCTTCATACCGGCCGGCTGTAAACGAGAGGGCGAAAAGGCCGTTCATCAACCCGATGACGACCTTCTCGCCCTCTCGTCGTTTCTCTTCCTTTATTCCCTTTCCGCAGCAGCCTATGCCCGGACTGTTTGCCGTTCTTCGCCGGCCTTTTGTACTGGACCTGCGGGCTCTGGCTTTGATGCGCATTGCGCTGGCCGCCGTCATTCTGACGGACCTGGCTATCCGCAGCACCGACCTTGAAGCCCACTACGCCAATATGGGCGTGCTGCCCCTGCCGGTGCTGTACGAGCAGTGCTGGAACCCGTATCAGATTACCCTGCACGGCATCAGCGGGCTGTGGCAGGTGCAGGCCATCCTGTTTCTGCTGGCCGCGCTGGGGGCCCTGGCCCTGCTGCTGGGCTGGCAGACGCGCGCCGCCACGCTGTTCTGCTGGCTGATGCTGGTATCGGTGCAGAACCGCAACCCCCTGATCGGACAGGGCGGCGACGACCTGCTGCGGATGCTGTTGTTCTGGGGCTTGTTTCTGCCCTGGGGCCGGCTGTACTCACTTGACAGTCGGAACAAGGAGCGGCCTGTCGACTATGCCTACGCCAGTGCCGCGACGCTGGCCTACATCGTGCAGCTGGCACTGGTGTACTGGTGTACGGCTTTGCTGAAAAGCGCGCCGGAATGGACCCGGGACGGCACCGCCATCTACTACGCCCTGAGCTTGGATCAGGTGCTGATGCCCGGGGGCCGGCTGATTTATCCTTACCCCGGCCTGCTCCGCTTCCTCACGTTTGCTACCTACTATCTCGAGCTGCTGCTGCCGTTCGTGCTCTTTATTCCGTTTGGGGTTCGGTGGTGGCGGCTGCTGTTCGTGGGCGTGCTGTACAGCTTCCACCTGGGCATCAGCCTGACGTTGTTCGTGGGCTTGTTTTTCCTGATCAACATGGCTTCGGTGCTGGCGCTGCTGCCGCCGCTGGCCATGGACCGCCTCGAAGCCTGGTTTCGGCGGCAGACGTCCCGGTTTACGCACCATACTACCCGCCTCACGTCCTGGCGCAGCCCGGTGCAGATCCGGATTGAGTCGACGCTGACCGTTTCGGAAGGCGGGCGGCGCCTGCTGCGCGGGGTGCGCACGGCCGTGGTAAGCTCGATCCTGCTGTACGTGTGCTGGTGGAACGTGGAAGCCCTGGGCCGACCGCAGTGGTATATGTCGGACCACCTGCGCTGGCTGGGCTACCTGTTCCGCGTCGACCAGCACTGGGGCATGTTTGCCCCGGCCGTGTTTAAGGACGACGGCTGGTACATCCTCGACGGCACGACCACCACCGGCCAGCACCTGGACTTGAACCGCGGGGGCCGGCTGCGCACCAGTGCCAAGCCGGCTTCGGTGGTGGCGCTGTTCAAAAACGACCGGTGGCGCAAGTATTCGGAAAACTACCTGTTCGTCGAAAACAACTGGATGCGGCCTTACTACTGCAACTACCTGCTGCGCATCTGGCACGAAAACCCGGCCCACCCACCGCTCCGGCGGCTCGACGTGGTGTACATGAAGGAAGTCTCGCTGCCCGACTACAAAACCACGCCGCCCCGCCCCGAACTCCTCTGCAGCTGCGAGGCCCCGACTTCAACACCCCGGCCAGAAGCTCAGCAGTAGGCTGCAAAAGGCTTTTTTTGCCAACCTCCGGCCCGTAAGTGAGTATAACCGCTATGCCCTTTTCTTCCAATCCGGGAACGTAGAACTCAGCGCTTGGAAGTGTGCTGGCGCCTGCCCCAGGTAACGGCGCGACCCTTTTTACCTGTTTCGCTTCTACGCTTTTCGTTCCAGGATCTTAGCTCTGCCACTCTCTCTTCACCAAAGCCCCGCTCTCATGACCAACCATGCCACCCGTGCTACCACCCCTTCGCTGCAGGCCGTCGTGCCGGGCGTTTGGGGCCTGCGCAATGTGTTTGCCAACCTGTACTACGTGCGCGAAGGCACAGCTCCCAACGGTTTGTGGGTGTTGATTGACGCCGGCCTGCCCGGCTCGGCCGACCGCCTGCGCCGCACCGCCGAAGCCCTGTTCGGCCACGGCAACAAGCCCGCCGCCATTTTGCTGACCCACGGCCACTTCGACCACGTGGGTGCCCTCAAAACGCTGGCCGAGGAATGGGACGTGCCCGTGTATGCCCATACCCTGGAGCTGCCCTATATCACGGGCCGCTCGTCGTATCCCCCACCCGACCCCACGGTAGGCGGCGGGGCTATGGCCGCCATGTCGTTTCTGTACCCCAAGAAGCCTCTCGACTTAGGCTCCCGGGCCTTGGCCCTGCCGGCCGATGGCACGGTGCCGTTTCTGCCGGGCTGGCGCTGGATTCACACACCGGGCCATACGGCCGGACACGTGTCTTTTTTCCGTGACGCCGACCGCACCCTGATTGCCGGGGACGCCTTTACCACGGTCCGGGCTGAATCAGGCTGGTATACCTTTACCCAAGAGCAGGAAGTACACGGTCCGCCAGCCTACTTTACCCCCGACTGGCAGCAGGCCCGGCAGTCGGTACGGCTGCTGGCGGCGCTGGAACCCCGGGTGGCCGCCACCGGGCACGGCATCCCGATGCACGGCGAAACCCTGCAGCAGGGCCTGCGCGACATGGCCCAGCACTTCGACGAGCAGGTGATTCCGGCCCGCGGCCGCTACGTGAATGAGCCGGCCCTGGCCAACGAAACCGGCGTGGTATCGGTGCCCCCACCCGCCGCCAGCCGCCTGCCCTGGTGGGTAGTGGGGGCCGGTATGGCCGGCGCCGTCGCCTTCCTGGTATTCAACCGCCGCCAGAAGAAACAGCGCCGGACCTACGGCCGCTACACCGGCCCCCGCTCCGACCGCGCCCATATCCTCTAGTGAGCTTCTGATTTTTTTCAACCACCGGCCTGCCACTTTCATCCCTGACGAGAAGGCAGGCCGGTAGCTTTTTTACGCGGCAGCCTCCCTTACGCCGCTGGTTCCTGCTCTGCTTTTATCCTATCCGTAATCCGCCCCAATCCCCTTGCTTTAATTCCCGATTCGCTTCATGCGTTCCGCTTCCCACCCCTCGGATACTACTAACAACGTCGAACAGCAAATCCGGGCCCTGGAGGAGCTTGACCTGCGGGAGCATTCCGTGGAAGACCTGTTGCCCCGGATTCGGGCCCTGCTGGAAGGACAGACCCTGCGCAGCATCGCGTTTGCGCCTGGTCTGCTGCTGTACCGCGGCATTCCCTGTGAGGAGCTGCCCGCCCGCCTGAGCGAGGTGTCGTACCCGCCTGCCGACCGGGTGCAGCACGACCAGCGGGCCAACCGCGCGGGCTCGCCCATGTTCTACTGCAGCGCCACCTGGCACCCGCCGTTTTTCGAGGCTGGCGTAAAGCGGGGCGATAAGATTGTCATCACCCGCTGGAAAACCCGGACGCCGCTGCGCATTAGTTCTTTTGGCTACGCCGACGTATGCGCCGACGACCCCCACGCCGACCGGGAACAGTCGCTGTGCGAAGCCCTGAATCAGCTGCCCGACCACGTCCGGCCCCTGGCTGAGTTTCTGACCAGCGCCTTTACGCGCGCAGCCGGACCCGGGCAGGAGCACCACTACCGGCTGTCGGCGGCCATTGCCGAAGCCTGCCAGCTCGGTGAGGCCTTCGACGGGCTGCTGTATCCGTCGGCCGCCATGCCCAGTCCGGCCCATAACCTGGCCCTGCACCCACGCTGCATCGACGAGGAAAAGCTGGAGCTGCAGTACGTGGAGCATCTGGTAGTAAACCGCGTGGAGCCCGCCAGCATTGACGTCTGCTCCCTGGACTTTGCCCACGTGGCGGGGCCCGACGGCACGCTGAGCTGGCTGGGCCGGCCCGGCAACTGGGTGCTCCGTGAGGGGGGCGCAGCCACCAACTGCCGGTTTCAGAACGGGCGCTGGGAGGCGGGGTGAGTTGGTTGTTGGTTGTTGGTTGTTTAAGGAAAATATCGGGCAGATGCTCCCGAACCAATTCTTAATTACCCTCTACGGGCAGCAGGTCGCAGTACCAGAATCCGGCCTGAAACGGGTCGGGAACGTCGTCAGCCCCTGAACCCGCTCTGGCCGGCTGATAGGTCCGGCGCACCAGCTCGCCCCGCTCAAAGCCGATGGGGGAGCTGAAGTATGGAGCATCGAAGATAAAGCTGTGGTATTCGCCGTTTTCACCGCAGGGGTCCACGCCCGGGGGCAGGTCGCGTAGAAACTCCCGGTCGAGCAGGCGGCCGCAGAAGCTGGCGTCGAGGTGCTGGTCGTTGACGCAGACGACCACGGCCCGGAAGCCCAGGTCGAGGTATTCGCGCAGGATGTCGGCCCCGGGGCGCTGCCAGAGCGGAAATACCGCCTGCATTCCGAGCCGGGACAGCTGCTCCTCCCGGTAGGCGCGCAGGTCTTCCAGAAAAATGTCGCCGAAGATGGAATGCCGGACTCCCGCCCGCACCAGCGGGTCCAACGTGGTCTGCATCTGCAGCTCGTATTCGGCCATGCCGGGCATCTCGGGCAACCGCAGCTGCACCAGGGGCAGGCCGATGCGCCGGGCCTGGGCTTCGAGCAGGGGCAGCCGGACTCCGTGCATCGAAACCCGCTCGAAGTGGGCATTCACGCTGGTAAGCAGGTGACTGACTTGGTAGCGGGGGTCGCGCAGGGCGTGGTAGAGGGCGAGGGCGGAATCTTTGCCCCCGCTCCAGTTCATCAGGGCTGGGACGGGCATGGCGTAAAGGTAAGCGCGGCCGGCTTCGGCTTTTGCCCGCCGCTTCCCGTATAGGGAACTTCCGCACTATTTTTCAACCTCAATACCAACTCCTATGAAACTGACGCAGCGCTTACTGCTCGCCGTCGTGCTGGGCGCTTCGGCAACCCTGGCCGCCTGCGACCGGGCCGGCACCCCCGGCCAGGACCGGCAGAATGTCAACGACTTTTCCGACGCTCCCCCCGCTACCAGCATGGAAGTTAACGCCGACAGCGTAAACGGCGGCGACGAGGCCTATGAGCCCATCGGTACCGGCTCGGCTGCCGACCAGCGCCAGAACGTGAACTCCGGCGTGAACCACGGCAACGTGAACCAGCCTTCTCCGGTCCCTTCCAATACGCCGGACAATGGCTCCCCCGCTCCCGTCCAGGGCGAAGGCCGCACCACCCGCCAGTCCACGGCCGGTGGCGACCAGAAAGGGGGCCAGTAGTCTTACGCTTAGGTCTTCCAACAAGCAGCTCCCGGCGCCACTGCCGGGAGCTGCTTGTTTACTACGAGCTCAGCCTGAATAAGCCGTTAGCGGGCTTTCGGGCTGAGCTCGGTAATTAACTCCGGTGAGGTGCCAACTCTGCTGTCTGAAACGTGAGTGGAAGGTTGATGACCCAACTGCCCGCCGCCGTTGTCGCCCCAGGACCAGATGGTGCCATCGGTCTGCGTCGCCACGGCGTGCTTGGAGCCGGCGGCTACCGTGGCCCAGGTGGTCGCCGTGCCAATCTGGGTTGGGGTTGTCCAGTCATTTCCGGGTGTCCCCGGCTTATGATACGCAATGTTGCCCCAGGCCCAGAGCGTGCCGTCGGCCCGTACTGCCAGGGAGAAGCTTTCCCCCGCCGCGATGCTTTGCCAGGTGGTACCCGTGCCAACCTGCACCGGCTCTTTGGCAAAGGTGTTGGTGCCCGTACCCAGTTGCCCCGCCTGATTGTTGCCCCAGGCCCAGAGCGTACCATCCTGCCGCAGGGCCAGGGCATGGTTGCTTCCCGCGTCGATGCGCTGCCACGTTGTAGCGCTGCCAACCCGGACGGGAACGGCAAGCTCCGGCTTCGGCTCCTGCCCGCCGGGAAAGCCCCATTGCTCCTGATCGTCGGCTACCAGCTCCGGGTTGGAGCCCCAGGCCCACAGCGTGCCGTTGGTTTGCACCCCGAGCGAGTAGGTGCCGCCCGCCGCTACGCTTTGCCAGGTAGCCACGCCGACCTGCGCCGGCACAGCCCGATACGCTTTGTTGACCAGGGGCGGACTGGCCGCCGGCTTCGCGTTGGTTGTCTTACCCCTGGCGGCGGGTTTGGGCTGTATTTCGCCAGCATGGCTGGAAGCCCGATTAACCGTGGGGTCGCCGAGCTGCCCTTTCTGATTATCGCCCCAGGTCCAGAGAGTCCCGTCGGCGCGCACCGCCAGTGAATGAGCTGCACCGGCGGCTACGCTACGCCAGTTCGTAGCCGAGCCCAGCTGCGTGGGAGTCGGGCGGTAGCTGGTCGTATTGTTGCCGACCTGTCCCCGCTGATTTTGCCCCCAGCCCCAGAGCGTACCATCGGTCCGCACGGCCAGGGTGTGGGTTTCGCCCGCGCCCAGGGCTTGCCAGGTGGTGCCGCTAAGCAGGGCTACCGGCGGCTCAACTTTGTCTTTCTCATCACTCCAGCCCGACTCGTACCGGTTGTCGCCCCAGGTCCAGAGCGTGCCGTCGGCGCGGATGGCAACCGAATAGGCCGCGCCGGCGCCGACCTGCTGCCCATACGCTGCCTGCTGGCCGGAGAGTCCGGCCAGCAGGCCCACGCTCAAGGCCAGGATGCGGAGACAACTCAGGGCCGGAGCGAAGCCAGCAGTTCGGGGCAGGAAGGACAGGTTTAGCACGGGAAAACGGATAAGAGCGGTGAGGCAGCCGGAAGCGCGAATTTCAAAAATAGCATTCCTCTCCCATTCCCTTATTCTGCCCGCCACCGGCTCCACAAAAAAGCCCCGGCCGTAACGCCGGGGCTTTTTCACTGGGTTTCGGTCAGGCTACGGAACCCGAACCGAGCCCGGGGATGCAGCTTTCTTGGGCTTCACCATCGTGCCGAAGGCCCCCTTTTTCTCAAACGACTGAATGACCTCGTCTTCCAGCGGAGTGCGCTTCACCACCGGGTTATTGGCCCAGAATTCCGGGTCGTACTTGGTTTTGTTGATGGATTCCCGGTCTTTTTCGGTTGACGTGACCCGGGCATAGGTGGCGCCCACGGGCGTTTCGCTGGTGTCGAAGAAGAACGTGAAGGAGGACACGTCGAGCTTGGTGTCGGGCTTGGAAGGCCGGGTCAGGTCGGTGGTGAGGTTCACCTTCATGTAGTCAATCGGGGAAGCCGCCTTGGGCGTATCCTGAAATACCATCTCTACTTCCAGCTGGGTGTTCTTGAACTTGAAAGTCGGGTTGTTGGTACTGAGCGGGAAGTTGGGTGAGGTCATCTGGTAGCGCATCACCTTGTAGGTGTCGATGTCGATCCAGATGGTACCCTGGCTCCGGCTTTTCAGCTCGGGCCGGGTCTGGAACGAGAGCTCCGCCACGCCGCCCTGCCCTTTCTCCACGATGCCCACCAGCTCGACGAGATAGTTTTTCACCACGTTGGGGCTGAGCAGGGCCAGGGACTTGGTGCTGTCGGCCCGCTCGTCGTAGAGGCCGTAGGACTTGGTGTAGAGCGAGAAGTTGGTGAAGTCCATAAGCGAGGAAACCGCCGCGAAGCGCCCCTGGGCCATCGACGTGCCCTCGATGCGCGCGTTGTTGGACTTCACGTTCCAGACCATTTCCTGCAGCTCGGTAGGGCTGTTGCCGATGCGGGTAACCTGGCGGTAGAAGGCCTTGCCGTAGAACTTCTGGCTGTAGTTGCGCTGCATCTGCCGGAAGGCCCGGTCCACGAGCTGGTAGGCGTAGCTGGCCACCTTCACCTCGGGCAGGGCAATGGTTGCCGAGGCCATCTTCACCGTCAGGGGCTGGTCGACGCTGGTCACCCGGACGGTGTCGCGCACGTGGCCGATTTCCGCAAAAATCAGGGTCTGGGGCAAGGAGGGCAGGTTCAGCACAAACTCGCCGTTGGCGTTGGAGGCCGTACCAATGGTAGTGCCCTGCACGCCAATGCTGACGAAGGGCACGGGCTCATTGGTATCCTTGTCGAGGGCTACGCCGCGCACTTTGTACTGGGCCTGGGCAGAGAAACCAATGGCCAGCAAAACCAGCAGCAGGCCGAGCCGGAAGTGAAACGCAGAAAGGAAGGAACGCATAGGAATGGAATAAGGTAAACGGCCGGTTGGCTTCTCAAGAACGAGGATTTTGCCCGAAGCATATACCGGACGGGCAAAAGTAGCCCGGGCCGGCGGCCCGGGCAGAGCGGGCCAAGAAAAAATCCGGCCAGAAATTGCCCGGCCGCAGGGACTATCCGCAGGAACGTAAAGCGGCGGGCAAAGCAAACAACCCGCACCTGTGACAGAAAGAAACAGTCAGAAGCTGGCATAACTGATTGCCCCAAGCCACCTTTGGGGCCCCAACGCCCCGCTGCATGAAACGAATTCACCTGTTTGAGCTGGAAGACTTTCCGTGGTTCCCGAACTGGATCCGGACCTGCCTCACCAAGCTGATTGTGGTGATGCACCGCGCCCTGGGCTCGGCCGATGAGCTGACCGTCCTGCTGAGCCGGGCGCTGGCGGCTTCGCCCCGCCCGGCCATTGTGGATCTGTGCTCGGGCAGCGGCGGGCCGATGCCCGCTGTGTTTGAGCAGCTGCAAGCAGCCGGGGCCCATCCCGAGCTCGAGCTGGTGCTGACCGACCTGTATCCGAACCGCGAGGTTGCCGCTCAACTCAACCAAAGCTGCATTCCCGGTCTTTCCTACGCCCTCGATTCGGTTGATGCCACGAGCGTAAGTCCGGAGTTAACCGGGGTGCGAACCATGGTGGGCAGCTTCCACCACATGAATCCGGTTACGGCCCGCCGGATTCTGCAGGACGCCCAGGCAGGCCGGCAGCCCATCTGCATCTTCGAACTCAGCGACAACAGCCTGCCCACGCCCCTCTGGTGGATTTCCCTGCCGGCTATTTTCCTGATGAGCTTTCTGCTGACTCCGTTCGTGCGGCCCCTGACCTGGCGGCAGTTCGTTTTCACGTACCTGCTGCCCATTGTGCCGGTGTGCTTTGCCTGGGACGGGGCCGTGTCCAACGCCCGCACCTACACCCTGGCCGACCTCGACCTGCTGCTCGAGGGGCTGCCGACGGAAGGCTACCACTGGGAGAAAGGCCGGATTACGGGCCGGGCCAACAAGCTCTACCTGCTGGGCCTGCCTGCTTAGGCTTGAAGCCCCGCCAGGCAGAGGAGGGGGCCCGGTTAATTCATCCTCTGCTCAGAAAGATGCCGCCGAAACGACGGAATAGCCGCGCCGCCCACACTGCTGACGCGATGCTGCGGCAACTGGTGTATTTTTGCCTTCCTCACCCAATTCCGCATCTGCTTTGTCGACCTCCCGCTCCCTTCTGCTGCTGTTGCTGCTGTTCGTGGCTTCGCCCCTGACGCTTCAGGCCCAGCGCAAGCCCGCCCTCAAGAAACCAACTACCACCAAGCCGGCCACTGCGCTCCGCCTAAGCAGGCCGGCCGCTTCGCCCGTACCGTTTGCCGCCCAGCAAACCAGCTCCCGCTGGGTTGATTCGGTGATGGCCACGCTCACGCCCGACCAGCGGGTGGCGCAGCTGTTCATGGTGGCGGCCTACTCCAACCGCAAGCGCATCGACGAGGACTCCGTGTCTGCCCTGATTCAGCAGTACGGCATTGGCGGGCTGATTTTCTTCCAGGGCGGGCCGGTGCGACAAAGCAAGCTGCTGAACCGCTACCAGAGCCAGGCCAAAGTGCCGCTGCTGGTGGCTATGGATGCCGAGTGGGGCGTGGGCATGCGCCTCGACAGCGTGGTGCGCTTTCCATACCAGATGAGCATGGGCGGGGTACGCGACAACAGCCTGATCTACGACATGGGCGAGGAAGTGGCCCGGCAGTTCAAGCGCCTGGGCATGCACGTCAACTTTGCTCCGGTGGTCGACGTGAACAACAACGCCGCCAACCCCGTCATCGGCTTCCGCAGCTGGGGCGAGAACCGCGAAAACGTGACGGCCAAGAGCTACCAGTACATGAAGGGCATGCAGGACCACGGCGTGCTGGCTGTGGCCAAGCACTTCCCCGGCCACGGCGACACCGATACCGACTCCCACCTGGCCCTGCCCCTGCTGCGGCTCGACAAGCGTCGCATCGACACGCTGGAGTTGTTTCCGTTCCGCGACCTGATGCGGCGGGGCCTGGGCGGCATCATGATTGCCCACCTCAACATTCCGGCCCTCGACAGCACTGGCGTCCCCTCCACCCTCTCCCGGCCGATTGTCACGGGCATGGTGAAAGAGCGGATGGGCTTTCAGGGCGTCATCTTCACCGATGCCATGAACATGAAGGGCGTCATCAATATGTTTCCGCCCGGCGAGGCCGATCTGCGGGCCCTGCTGGCCGGCAACGACATCCTGGAGTTCTCCAAAAACATTCCGCTGGCGTTGAAGATGATCCGGGAGGCCATCAACAGAGGCCAGATCTCCCAGGAGGAAATTGACCGTCGCTGCCGCAAGGTGCTGGCCCTGAAGCAGTGGTCGGGCCTCGACAAGTACCGTCCCATCGAGCTCAAGACGCTCTACCGGGACCTGAACACGCCTCACACCCAGTACCTGAGCCAGCGGCTGAGCGAGCTGTCCATCACGGTGCTGCGCAACCAGCGTACCCTGCTACCCCTGCAGCGCCTCGACACCCTGCGCATCGCCACGCTCACCATCGGCACCAAGGACACGACCGACTTTCAGCGCATGGTGGCCGACTACGCCCCGGCCCGGCACTTCTGGCTGGCCGCCGCGCCCACGCTCGACGAGCTGACGGCCATGCGGGCCGCGCTCAAGCCCTACAACCTGGTGCTGGTGGGCCTCAACAACCTGGGCCGCCTGCCCGCCACCAACTTCGGCGTGACGCCCGAAACCAACGTGCTGCTGCATGAGCTGGTGGGCCAGGGTCAGCGGATGGTGGTGAGCGTGTTCGGCAGCGCCTACGCCGTGGCGAAGGTGCGGGACCTCGACCGGGCCGATGCGACGGTGCTGGCCTATCAGGAAAGCCGCAATGCCCAGGAGCTGACCGCCCAGGTGATTTTCGGCGGCATCGGGGCCAGCGGCAAGCTGCCGGTTACCGTTACGGACAAGTACCGCCAGGGCGTGGGCCTCACGACCACCGGTGGCATGCGACTGCGCTATAGCTTCCCCGAGGCCGTAGGCATGAGCAACAGCCTCGAAGCCCGGGTTGACTCCCTGGTCAATCAGGCGCTGGCCGCCCGGGCCTTTCCGGGCTGCGAGGTCGTCATTGCCCGCAAGGGCACGGTGGTGCTGCGCAAAAGCTACGGCACTCACTCCTTTGCCGATGCCCCCGCCCAGGCCGGCCGGCCCAGCCGCCCGGTGCGCAACACCGACCTCTACGACCTGGCTTCGGTAACCAAAGTATCGGCCGCGCTGCCGGCGCTGATGAAGCTGCAGGACCAGGGCAAGTTTAACCCCGACCTGACGCTGGGCCAGCTGTTCCCGGCCTTTATGGGCTCCAACAAGCAGGACCTGAAGCTGCGCGACGTACTCACCCACCAGGCCCGGCTGAAGTCCTGGATTCCGTTCTGGAAAGACTACACCCGCAAGGACGGCACCCTGCGCCGCCGCTACTTCCGCGCCGACTCCTCGGCCCGCTTCCCGCTCCAGGCGGCTAATGGCCTGTGGGCCCGCAAGAACTTCCCGGAGCTGATTACCAAGGCCATTGCCGAGTCGCCGCTCAACGAGAAGCCCGGCTACGTGTACTCCGACCTGTCGTTTATCATGTATCCACAGTTTGTGCAGTCGGCCGCGGGCCGGAACATCGGGCAGTTCGTGACCGAGGAAATCTACCGGCCCCTGGGCGCCACGACACTGGGCTACAACCCGACCCGGCGCTTTCCGCTGGCCCGCATTGCCCCCACCGAGTACGATTCGCTGTTCCGGCGCAGCCAGCTCCACGGCACCGTGCACGACGAAGGCGCCGCGCTGCTGGGCGGGCTTTCCGGCCATGCCGGCCTGTTCGGCAACGCCAACGACCTGGCCAAGCTGGTGCAGCTCTACGCCTGGAACGGCAAGTACGGCGGGCAGCAGCTGCTCAAGCCCGAAACCGTGGCCGAGTACACCAAGTGCCAGTTCTGCCCCGACAACCGCCGCGCCCTGGGCTTCGACCGGCCCGCGGCCAACCCATCGGTAAACTCGGCCAAAAATGCCAGCCAGAGCAGCTTCGGCCACACCGGCTTTACCGGCACCTATTTCTGGGTGGACCCGCAATACGACCTGACGGTCATCTTCCTGTCTAACCGCGTAAACCCGACCCGGCGCAACAACAAAATAAGCGACCTGAGCGTGCGCAGCCACATTCTGCAGCTGGCCATTGATGCCGTGGTATCGGAGCGGGGCAAGGTGGAGGCACCGGTCGATAAAGAGAACTAAGCCCTAGAGCAGGCAGCGGCTACTATCTACCAGAAGCCCGAAACCTATCCGTAACTCAGGCAGCAAAAAGCCCCGGCAGCGTCGTATGCCGGGGCTTTTTGCTGCCTGTGCTGCATGAAACCAACAAACCAGAGCCCGACCCTGGATCCGAGGGGAATAACCCAAAGTAGTGGTGCAAAGCAAAAGTCAGATAAATTATCAGACAACCAACTATTGCTCAGGCGCATACCTCACATATCCCGGAAAACAAAAGTCGGATCCGGCGGATAGTTCGGAGCATATTCGGCTGCTGCTGCCCCATCTTTCCGGCTGATCCGGAACATGCAGAGAAGCCGCCGAATGCCCTACCCTATGCTGTATCTGAAAAAAGCCCTCCTGCTCTTGGCGTTTCTGCTGCTGACCCGCACCTCGCTCCTGGCCTCCGGGTCACCTCCTCAGACGGTGGAGTTCATTCAGAACCAGGGGCAATGGGATGCGAAGGCACAGTTCAGCGCGGCGCTGACGAGCGGACGTCTCTTTCTCGAGTCCAGTGGGTTTACCTATGCCCTATTCGACCCCCGAACGATGCCCGTCGACTCTGCCAGGGGCCATACCAGCCAGGCCTCTCTGCTGCGCTGCCACGCGTACTCCATGACCTTTGCCGGCAGTCAGCCCACTACGCCGGTTGCGGAAATGCCCCTGTCGGTTCGGTATAACTACTTTCTGGGTGCCGACCCCACCCGGTGGGCCCACGACGTACCGGCTTTCCGGCGGGTGCGCTATCCGAACCTGTACCCGGGCATTGAGGCCGTAGTGTACGAAAACCAGCAGAGCAACCTGGAATATGACTTTCTGGTGCAGCCCGGCGCCAGCCCCGAGGCTATTCAGCTGCGCTACGAGGGAGCCACCCGGCTGCGGCTTCACAACCAGCAGCTCCTGATTGAGACGAGTGTGGGCACCGTAACCGAGCTGGCGCCCCGGGCCTGGCAAACCGGCGCCGACGGGCGGCGCCACCCGGTACCGTGTGCCTACGAGCTGGCCGGCAACGTGGTGCGCTTTCAGCTCGGCTCCTACGACCCGCGCCTAGCCCTCACCATCGACCCCACAGTGGTATTTGCGACTTACAGCGGCTCTACTGCCGACAACTGGGGCGTTACGGCCACCTACGATGCGCAGGGCAACCTGTATTCGGCCAGCCTGGCGTTTGGTCAGGGCTACCCGGTTTCTATGGGTGCCTACGACCAGACTTACAGTAATGGTATTGACGTCGGCATTATCAAGTACAACACCCAGGTCAGCGGGCAGGCGGCCCGGATCTACGCCACGTATCTGGGTGGACGCTCCGCCGACTCCCCGCACCGCCTCGTGGTCGACGGCAACAACGAGCTCGTCGTGTTTGGTACTACCAGCTCCACCGACTTTCCCACGACTGCGGGCTGCTTTGATCCGACGTTTAACGGCGGGCAGGCAATCAGTCCCGGTGATGCCTATCTGAAGTATGCGAATGGCTCAGACCTGTTCGTGGCCCGGCTGAGCGCGGGTGGCAATGCCCTGCGGGCCGCTACTTTCCTGGGCGGCGCGGGCAACGAAGGAATAACGAGTGGAGCTGGTCTCTACACGGGCGACATAGCCGTTGATGGCGACAACAACGTGGTGCTGGCCTCTCACACCAACAGCTCGAATTTTGCCATGACGGCGGGGTCCTATGCCACCACCTTTCGGGGCGGCCCGTCGGATGCCGTTGTGTGTAAGCTCAGTGCAGACCTGCGCACGCTGCAGTGGAGCACATTTCTGGGCGGCAATGATGCAGATGCCGCCTACGCGCTTCAGCTGGATGCAGCCCGCAACGTGTACGTGTGCGGCAGCACCAGCAGCCCGGACTTTCCCGTCACGGCCGGCGCCTACCAACCGCCAGGCACCGGCAACACCGACGGCTTTGTGGCCCGCCTCAGCGCTAGCGGCCAAGCGCTGCAGAATTCCTGTCGGCTCGGCTTTACCGGCCCGGACCGGGCGCAGTTTATCCAGCTCGACCGCGCTTCCAACGTCTTTGTGCTGGGATACACCTCCCACCTGACGCCCATTTCACCTGGTCGCTTTACAACCCCGGGAGGCACTACATTCCTGCAAAAGCTTAGCCCCGACCTGCGCCAAAGCTTCTTTCTTACCCGGTTTGGCAATCCGGTTGATCCGGCAAGCACCGTACTGGGTGTAAGCGCTCTGGGGCTGGATGACTGTGAACGGATCTACGTGGGCAGCGGCATCATCGTCTTTCGCCTCAGCCAGGAGGCCGTGGCGCTCGAAACAACCATTTCCTCCTTTTACGGAGGCAATCACCGGCATGGGGACAGCCGGTTTGATGGAAACGGAATCCTGTATCAGTCAGTCTGCGGGGGCTGCACGGGTCGGCAGTTTCCAATGCCATCCGGGGCCCGTTACTACTCGCAGACGAATCAATCCGGGGGGGACTGCAACGATGTTGCGCTGAAGATCGAGCTTACGGGCGAAGCCACGGGCGCTTTACCGGAAATTACGCTTTGCAGGGATTCGGAGCCCCGGGTGTTGGGTGGTAGTCCGGCGGGCGGCACCTGGAGCGGGCCCGGGGTAACCCTAACGGGCGGGCTTTACTATTTCACGCCGAGCCTGGGCATCATCGGCCTGAACGCCCTCACCTATTCGCCCCCGCCGGGCGCCTCCTGCTCCAACCCGACCCGCTCACTACCTATTAAGGTGCTGCCGCCTACTATGCCCGTCATTACGGTTGCAGATGCGGCCGCTCTGTGCGAAAACCAGCCCAACTCCGTGCTGCTGAGTGCCCTGCCCGCGGGTGGAGTTTTCTCTGGCCCTGGGGTTTCGGGCAATCTTTTCTGGCCCCGGCAGGCCGGACCGGGTCAGCACACCATCACCTATTCCTTTTTAAACAGCACCCAGTGCGGAACCGGAACCCGGACGGTTACGGTGCTTCCCGCGCCCATCGTGCAGGCAGGACCGGATACGGTGCTGTGTGGTATGCCGGCGGCACCTTTCCAGCTGCGCGGCGCCTCGCCCACCGGGGGCACCTGGAGCGGGCGGGGCGTGAGCAGCGCCGGCGTGTTTGACCCGGCTGCCGTCCTGCGCCTCGTTTCGGGCCCGAGCGACAATTTTCTGTACTACACCTACACGGCGGCCAATGGCTGCACCGCCCAGGATATCCGCAAGGTGACGCTCGTGCCGCAGGCCGGCAACGTTTTCAAAGACCTTGACTTACCCCGTTGCGTCTTTAACCCGGACTTTAGGGGAGTGGCTCCTTTCACGATTACGTTTCCTCCGACCGCGTACGGAATCGGAACCTATACCTGGAACTTCGGCGACGGAACCGACACCACGTATTCGGCAAGTAGCTACGTTTTGCAGGTCCGGCACACCTACCGGCAGCCGGGAACCTACACGCCAACCCTCACCGCCCGGTACGGCCTCACCTGTGCCAGCCAGGTAGAGTACGGCTCCTTTACCATCGCAGCGCCCCAGCCCCTGCCCAATATTATCACCCCTAACGGAGACGGCCGCAACGACACATTCGTGCAGCAGCTGAGCTGCGAGCCGCCCACGCTTAAAGTGTTTTCGAAATGGGGCCGGCTGGTGTATGAAACAGCCGCTTACCGGAACGACTGGACCGCTGCCGGCTTAGCTGAGGGCATTTACTACTTTCACCTGTTCACCCCCGACGGTTCCGCCAAGGGCTGGCTGGAAGTAGTGCGGTAAGCTGAAGATCAGCTGGATACCGTAGCATGTAAAGGCGGCTGTTCCCGCTCGTCACCTTCGAACCAACAATGCACTCGCAAGGGGTGCGCATAACCATTTACCACCGTGGCCTGGGTATACAACCAGGGCGGGGTCGCGTTCGATGAGGGAGGACCTGACTTGTGGTACCGGCTAGGATAAGCGGTGGTTTGAGCAGGAAATCTCCGGACGATCAGGCGGGTGCCAACTGCTGGACTCCGACCAGTGCCCAGTGACGCATTAGTGCCGGGGCAGACAGGAAAGCGTAAACCCGGACGCTCACTAGGGACACACCCACGTAGCGGCAGGCAGACCAGTTACGGAGCTTACCTCAGTACTCTCCAATCGGTGGCGGCTCCTGTTTGCCCGTCAGCTGCAAACCGATCAGCATCAGCACGCCGGTCAGCAGAATTACGATAAACAAAATATTTTCGCTGACCTCCCCGATCAGGTGCTTGGCCGGAATGCTGTAAAACAGCAGCACCGTAATCAGCCCTTTCGGGGCAATGAATACTTCCGGAATCAGGCTTGTGCGGGCGATGTAACGCAGGTACACGTACCGGATCAGCGTTAGCACGGCCACTATCAGCAGCCCCTGCAACAGGAGCTGAACGTCCAGAATGCCGGTGAGTGAAATCGAGTAGCCGAACAGCAGAAAGAAAAAAGTCCGGATCAGAAAGGCCCCCTCGCCCGTGATGCTCTGCATCTGATGCAGCTCTTCCTGCAGGCGCTCGGGGTTAAACCAGCGCCGCAGCGGTCCGCGCAGGAACAGATCGGCGTTGCGCACGATGACGCCAAACACGAGCACCACCAGCAGTGACGAAAGGTGCAGCTTTTTGGCCAGGGAGTAGATCAGAATCAGAAACGCCAGGATCAGAATAAATTTGACGTGCAGGCGGATGCGGTCCAGCAAAAAAGCCAGGATTGCCGTGGCCAGCACCGACACTATCAGCACAGCCAGCAGGTCGCGGGTGAAGGTGAGGGCAGAAATGCCCTGTGCAAAGTTGTCCTGGGCCACAAAATTGAAGAACATAATGCCCAGAATGTCGGAAAACGTGCTTTCGTACACGATAAACTCCTGCTTCTCGCCGCCAAGCGAGGCCACGCTGGGAATAGCCACGGCAGAGCTGACTACTGCCAGGGGAATGGCATTAAGCAAACAGCTCTGAAAGGATACGCCCGGCCCCAGATACCACTGCAGCAGTCCGGCAATGGCAAAGGCCTGGCCCAGCAGCATCAGGGCCGCCGCCGCAAACGCCCGCCGGATCAACGGGCCTTTTCCCGGCATGATTTTCAGGTTGAGCGACTCTTCCAGCACGATCATAATCAGGCCCACGATGCCTAATAGCTGCAGGGTCACCAGGGGTAGCCGCAGCTCGAAATCAAGCTGGTCAGCGGTCTGCTTGAGGGCAATGCCGGTGAGCAGCAGCATGAGCACCGACGGGATTTTGGTGGCACGGGCGGCAATATCGAACAGGTACGATACAATGACGGCAATGCTCAGAAAGATCAGGATAGAGTAAGGACCCATACCGGTTCCATACGCACGGACCGGGCCGCGGGTCACGTTCCACTTCTTCTCCCCCCCTTCGCGCCCGGTCGCAGCAACTCCTTACAGATGAAAATAAATCCGCACCTGAACACCTAATACACTGACTCGCTTTTACTTATTGATTACTAAACAGGCTTAACTGAACGTAATAACGACGTTGCCGATTTTCTGCCTCGTTTCCACATACCGGTAGGCCTCCACAATCTGCTCCAGGGGGTAGCGCCGGTCAATCAGGGCGCGGTACTGCCGGGACTCGACCAGTTCCCGGAACAACACCACGTCGGCCTGGCTCATGGAGGGAATCGGGAACAGCACTTTCGGGCCGCGCGAGAATGGGGCATTCAGGGCGTAAAAGATGTTTTCAAACCTTTTGCCCAGCTCGGTGGAGATATAGATTCCCTGGGGGCCCAGCACTTTGCGGGCCTGCCCGAACGAGCTTTTGCCTACGGTATCAAACACGAAATCGTATGTCTGCCCGGCCTGGGTGTAGTCGGCCCGGGTGTAGTCGATAACTGTATGGGCACCCAGGGACTTAACCAGCTCAACGTTCCGGGTGTCGCACACCGCCGTAACCGAAGCGCCAAAGTGCCGGAGCAGCTGCACGGCGGCCGAGCCGATGGCCCCGGTAGCGCCGTACACGAGCACGTGCTGCCCGGCTTTCACCTTCGCCGCCCGGATGTCGCAGAGCGCATAGTGCCCGCCTTCGCACAGCGGCGCCGCCTGCTCATACGTCAGGCCCGCGGGCATCGTGCTGAGGCAGCCCTGCTCGGGCATCGTCAGGTACTCGGCATGGGCCCCAAACTGTTGGTCGTTGTAGCCGAATACCATGTCGCCCACGGCAAACTGGGTTACGCCGCCCCCTACCGCTTCCACCTGCCCGGCGAATTCGTTGCCGAGGATGTGGTTTTTCGGTTTGAAAAGCCCGCTGAACAGCCTGGAAGCAATGTACTCGGCGCTGCGGAAGGCGCAGTCGGTTCGGTTGACGGTGGCTGCGTACACCTTGATGAGCACCTCCTGCTCACCGGGCACCGGCTTCTGTACGTCCGCCAGCGTCACAACTTCCGGGGGGCCATACGAGGTATTTACGGCTGCTCTCATTGGGTTTGGTAATGGGTGAGTTGCTTTTTTTCAGTGCTTACCAGGTGCCGGCCGCAGCGTAAGCACTGGCAGCTCAGGTCCCCGGAGGAGGCCGGAAGATAGAGAAGCCTGCTTAAGTAGCGGCTTTAGAATATAGAATATATCGTTAGCAATGAATACGAGTCGATTTAGCGGCGGCTTTCCTGCCCGCAGCCGGGAGCGGCCGGCTAAACATTTATTCCGGATGCCGGCTGTTGGGGGCAAAGGCGGGGCGACCGGGTTGAGCTGGGAGCTTGGCCCGCAACGCCAAAACGCCTAGCTTTCTTTCGTCAAACCCACCAACTCCGCCCAATGCTAGGATTGATGATGAGCCAGCCCCTGCGCATTGCCGGGCTGATTGAGCACGCCGCCAAGTGGCACGGCGACACGGAAATCGTGACGCGGCTGACCGAGGGCGGCATCCACCGCTACACCTACGCCGACGCCCACCGGCGCAGCCAGCAGCTGGCCGGCGCCCTCACAGCCCTGGGCGTCAGCATGGGCGACCGGGTGGGCACCCTGGCCTGGAACAACCACCGCCACTTCGAGCTGTACTACGGCATCTCGGGAATGGGCGCGGTGTGCCACACCATCAACCCCCGCCTGTTTCCGGAGCAGCTGGTGTACATCATCAACCACGCCCAGGACCGCTATATCTTCTTTGACCTGACGTTTCTGCCTCTGGTGGAAAAGCTGGCTCCGGCTTGTCCGCACGTGCTGGGCTGGGTACTAATGAGCGACCAGGCCCACCTGCCCGCCGACACCAGCCTGCCCCTGCTGCTCTGCTACGAAGACCTGCTCAACGAGCAACCGGCCGGGTTCAACTGGCCGGTGTTCGACGAAAACACGGCCTCGTCGCTGTGCTACACCTCCGGCACCACCGACCAGCCCAAGGGCGTGCTGTACTCGCACCGCTCCACGTTGCTGCACTCCTACGCCGCCGGCCTGCCCGACTGCTTTAACTGCTCGGTCCGGGACGTGATTCTGCCGGTGGTGCCCATGTTCCACGTCAACGCCTGGGGCATTCCCTACCTGGCGCCCCTGATTGGCTGCAAGCTGGTGCTGCCCGGCCCGGGCCTCGACGCGGCCAGCCTGTTTGAGCTGTTCGAAGCCGAGGGCGTCACGTTCAGCGCGGGCGTGCCCACCATCTGGTTTGGGCTGCTCACGTTTATGCGGGAAAAGCAGGCCCGGTTCAGTACCCTGGGCAAGATGATTGTGGGCGGCTCGTCGTGTCCGCCGGCCTTGCTGAAGGCATTCGACGTGGAGCTGGGCGTTACCATCCGTCACGCCTGGGGCATGACCGAAACCAGCCCCCTGGGTACGGTCAACACCCTGAAGTCCCGGCAGCTCAGCCTCAGCCCCGACGAGCAGTTCGCCATCCAAACCAAGCAGGGGCGCGCCATTTTTGGCGTCGACATGAAGATTGTGGACGACAGCGGGGCCGAGCTGCCCCACAATGGCGTAGCGTTTGGCGACCTGCTGGTGCGCGGCCCCTTCATCGTGGCCGACTACTTCCGCAGCTCCTCTCCCGGGGAGCTGACCCAGGACGGCTGGTTTCGCACCGGCGACGTGGCCACCATCGACGCGGACGGCTTCCTGAACATTACCGACCGGTCGAAGGACGTGATTAAGTCGGGCGGGGAGTGGATTTCCAGCATCGACCTCGAAAACCTGGCCGTGGCCCATCCGGCCGTGGCCGAAGCCGCCGTTATCGGCGTACCCCACCCGAAGTGGGGCGAACGGCCTCTGCTGATCGTGGTTTGCAAGCCCGGGCAGGACGTGAGCCCGGAAGAGCTGCTGGCTTTTTTCGACGGCAAGGTGGCCTCCTGGTGGAAGCCCGACGCGGTGGAGTTCGTAAACCAGCTGCCCCACACGGCCACCGGCAAGCTGCTCAAAACCCGCCTGCGCCAGGATTTCGCCGGCTATACGCTTGCGGTCTAGGTTCTTCAACGGCACACAAAAAACCCGGCCAGTGAAAGGCCGGGGCTTTCTGGAGTCAGAGCAGGGCTATTGGCCGGCCGGGGCCCGGGACTTCATCTTTTCTTCCACCGTACGCTGCAGTTCGGGCATGTTCTCGCGCACCCGCCGCTGCCCGATTTCCATGCCGGACTGCATCAGCGAGCTTTGCTTGCTCACGTACTTCTGCCCGGTCGGCGACTTGTAAAACTTGACGAGGTCGCGCAGCTCCTTTTCCGTGAACTCCCGGGCGTAGAGCCGCACCATGTCTTCCCGCAGCGCATTCCAGCTCATGTACTTGTTCATGAAAGCGCGCATCTCCGGCTCCACTACTTCCAGGCCCGGACGCTGCTGAATCTGCATGGTCAGCATCTGGTTGATGCTTTCCGTGGTAAACTTCTCCATCTGCAGCACCTGCAGCAGCTCTTCGGAGGCTTTGCGCAGGCCGGGTGCCAAAGGCTCGGCCGGGGCGGTGGGACTTGAAGCGGGCGTAGCGGGGGCCGTCTGGGCCAGTACGGCCGGGGTGCTCAGCAGCAGGGCACCCAGCGCCACGCACAGGACCCGGCGGGAACCAGCCGATAAAATTGATTTTAGCATCGTCAGGAAATGAAGGCAAACCGGGGCGCTTGCCAGTGTATGCAGTACCGCCCGCGCTGTAGAATAGTTTTCCGGGTGGGGCTTTGCTTGTCTATACTTTAATGATGATACGCTGCCGGTACATCCACCACAGAATGCCGAGCCAGATCAGCACGACCGTCAGCGCCCCGGCCAGGGAGGCATTCACGGGGCTGAAATAAGGCACGAAGAACGTGTCGTACAGCCACACCCGCAGCCCGACCTCCTTGCCGTCGGCCCCGGCCACCTTGATCAGGTTGAGCATGCGCGGAATCAGTCCCGACAAAAAGAACACGGTAATGGCATTCACGCCGTACACCAGAAACGGCTTGGTCCAGCCCCGGTAGCCCTGCACGTCGCACAGCCAGTAGAGCGCCGCCAGCCCGGCCATGGCGATTCCGCCGGTGTACAGCACGT
Organism: Hymenobacter translucens; assembly: GCF_020685205.1. Taxonomy (GTDB): domain Bacteria; phylum Bacteroidota; class Bacteroidia; order Cytophagales; family Hymenobacteraceae; genus Hymenobacter; species Hymenobacter translucens. Next base: position 441,188 of record NZ_JAJERB010000004.1, on the reverse strand, counting down.
AGGAGCTGGTCCACAAGCTTTTGTTGATTGGAAACCAGCCGTTCCAGATCAGGCCCAGAAGCAGCACCCCGCCCCCGGCTACGAACAGCCAGGCCACTTTGTCGGCCGCCGGAACCGGCCGGCGCAGCCACTGACCTACCAGCAGGCCGGCCAGGCCGGTGCCAATGGCGGGCAGCGTACCCAGCAGTCCTTCCGGATCCCAGGTTTTGCTGAATTTCCAGAGGTGGGCCTCGCCCAGCACCAGCCGGTCAAGCCAGGCGCCGAGGTTGGTGGCGGGCTCCAGGTTGGCCGGGCCAAACCCGGGGACGGGCACCACCTGCAGCAGCACGTTGTAGCCCACCAGAATGCCCAGCAGCAGCCCGAGCTGGGTGCGCCAGCCGGTTTTCAGAAAGATCAGGCCGCAGGCCAGAAACACCAGGGCAATGCGGGCCAGCACCCCCAGGATGCGGACGGTGGCGAAGTCGAACTTAGGAAACAGCGCCGAAAACAAGCCCAGCCCGAACAGAATGGCGCTGCGCTTCAGGATGCGGCGTACCAGCGGGCCGTGCGGGCCCCGGCGGGCCGAGTCGAGGGCGTACACGATGGACACGCCGACGATAAACAGGAAAAACGGAAAAATCAGGTCGGTGGGCGTGCAGCCGTGCCACTTGGCGTGCTCCAGCGGGGCGTAGATGTGGCCCCAGTCGCCGGGATTATTCACCAGAATCATGGCCATGACGGTGATGCCCCGAAAAACATCAAGCGAAATCAGGCGGGCCGGCTGGGAGGCTTCGGCCAGGGGAAGCGCGCCCGTAGTTTCGCGGGCGGCCTGGGTAGTGCTTTGCATATCAGCATGTAAGTTACGGGCCGGCGAGTCGGGGCCGGGTGCCGGCGGTGGTCAGAGCAGGAGGCAGCCGGCGCTCAGGCGCATTTCGGGTTCCGCCGCCGCCGAAGAAAGTTGCTTGATTAGTTGGTACTCACTTCGGCCCTTTTTAGCTTTAAACACAATTTTAATCCTGGAAACAAGCGAAAAAAATCAGACTCCAACCGAAAGCGAGCTGCTTTTTTTCCCACGCCCCCGGTTTTAGCTGACTATTCCCGGACAAGTCTGTTTCCTTCCGCTCCATCACCAGCCTTCTTTTCTCAGTTTCTGAAACCGTTCCGTTCCTTCGACGGCCGCCGTTTTTCGCTTCCCACCTTCACTCATTTCCCACCTATCACCTTACCCATGAAAAAACTTCTATGGTTTTTCCTGACGCTGGGCGTGCTATTTGCGCCCGGCGCCTTTGCCCAAACCACCCGCACCATCACGGGCACCGTGCTGTCGGCGGACGACCGCAGCCCTTTGCCGGGGGCTAACGTACTGGTGAAGGGCACTACTACCGGCGCCCAGACCGGCCCCGACGGTCGCTTTTCCCTGCCCGGCGTGCCGGAGGGCGCTACCCTGGTCTTTAGCTTTATCGGCTACACCAGCATCGAGCGCACCGTAGGCGCCGACAACACCCTCGACGTAAGCCTGGGCGCCGACACCCGCAACCTGAAAGAGGTAGTGGTAACGGCCTACAACATTGCCCAGGACCGGCGCGAAATCGTGACCTCGGTGCAGGAAGTGAAAGCCAAGGACATCATCGACTCCCGCCAGACCAACGTGGTCAATGCCTTGCAGGGCAAAGTGGCCGGCGTCAACATCACCTCCTCCGGCGGTGGACCCGGCGAAGGCGCGGCCATCGTTATCCGGGGCGGCACCTCGCTCGACGGCAACAACCAGCCTCTGTTCGTGATTGACGGCATGATCATGGACAACAATTCGTTTCAGGAAAGCACCGCTCCCGGCGGGGGCTCGGCTTTCAACGGCCTGCTCGGCCGCTCGGTGGGCGCCGCCAACCGGGCCGGCGACATCAACCCCGAAGACATTGCCAGCATCACGGTGCTGAAAGGCCCGGCCGCCGCGGCCCTTTACGGTCTGAACGCCGCCAACGGCGCCGTCATCATCACCACCAAGAAAGGCCAGGCGGGCCGCACCACGCTTAACTACCGGACGCAGTTTTCGGTGGACCGCGTAAACCGCCTGCCCAAATTGCAGGACCAGTACCAGCAGGGTACGGCCGGCCTCTACGACCCCACCGTGCGGGGCTCCTGGGGACCCCGGTTTGCTCCCGGCCAGGAAGTGTACGACAACCTGGGCAACTTCTTCCGCACCGGCAAAAGCTTCCAGAACTTCCTGAACATGTCGGGTGGCTCGGAAAAGGCCACGTTTACGTTCTCGGCCTCGAACCTGCAGCAGAGTGGCATTGTGCCCAACAGCAAGTACGACAAGAGCACGGTGCGCCTAAGCGGTACCGCCCAGATTTCGCCCAAGTTCACCGCGGCCGCCTCGGCCCAGTACCTGACGTCGGGCGGCACCCGCCCCCTGCAGGGCCCGGGCCTGTTTGGCAGCACCGGCGGCTTCTTTATGAGCATGCTCAACTGGCCCCGCAACGATGACGCCCGCAACTACCTGAACCCCGACGGTACCCGCCGCCGCCTGCTGGCGCCCGGCAACGGCACCGATACCGATGCCGACAACCCTTACTGGACGGCCGAGTTCAACCCCCAGACCGACCGCACGAACCGCTTTATCGGCAACACCCAGCTGAGCTTTAAGGTGGCCGACTGGTTTACGCTGAGCCACAACATCGGCACTGACTTCTACACTTCCCGGGCCCAGTCGGTGCGGGCAGTCGGCACGTCGCAGATCAACAACCAGAACGGCGGCATTGCCCAGACCGTGGACCAGACCCGCCTGCTGACGGCCACCACCCTGGCCTCCTTTAACCGCCGCATCAACGAAAACTTCGGCGGCACGCTCGTGCTGGGCAACACCATTGAGCAAAGCCAGGCCAACATCGTGGACTACATCGGCCTGATCTTCCAGAACCCGCAGTTTGCCAGCATCAACAACACGGTAAACCGCAACGCGCTGGAGCGCAATGCCAAGCGCCGCCTGATCGGCTTCTTCGGCCGTCTGTCGGTGAATGCCTTCGATCAGGTATTCCTGGAGCTGCAGGCCCGGCAGGACCACTCCTCTACCCTGCCCCGCCCCGATCTGAACAAGAACTTCGGCAAGCCCTTCGAGTACGGCTCCATCGGTCTGGGCTACGAGTTTACCAAAACCCTGGGCCTGGAGCAGAACAACATCCTGAACTACGGCAAGATCCGGGCGTCGGTCGCCAACGTGGGCCGCGACACCGGCCCGTACCGCGTCGACTCGCCCCTGGCGGCTCAGACCTACATCGGCGGCGGCTTCCGCAACGGCTTCTTTGGCTCGAACCGCCTGCTCAAGCCTGAGCGCACCACCACCAAGGAAGCGGGCATCAACCTGCAGTTCTTCAAGAACCGCCTGGGCCTCGACTTCAACTACTACTACTCCGAAACCCGGGACCAGCTCATTGCCCCGCGCGTAAGCCAGGCCACGGGCTTTATTCTGCAGTACATCAACGGCGGCACGGTAACCAACGAAGGTCAGGAGATTTCGCTGAACGGTACGCCGATCAAGGACGCGGGCGGCTTTACCTGGGACATCAGCGCCAACTTCTACCACAACACCAACCGCACCAAGGAGCTGCCGTCGGTGCTGACGGTGGTGTACCAGTCGGATGCCTTTATCACCGACGTGCACCAGGGCGGCGCCTTCCCCGGCCAGCCGATTACGGGCGTGGCCGCCACCGACTTCGTGCGCGTAACCGACCCCAACAGCCCCGACTTCGGCAAGATCCTGATTGGTGCCAGCGGCTACCCCAGCGTGAGCAGCACCTTTGTGTACGCCGGCAACCGGGCTCCCCGCTTCACAACCCAGGTCACCAACACGTTCTCCTACAAGGGGCTGTCGCTGACGTCCCTGCTCGACTTCCGCAAGGGCGGCGTCGTGGTGAACGGCAACGACTGGTACTCGACGGCTACCGGCCTAAGCGAGCGGACCACCGACCGGTACAAGCAGGTGGTCTTCGACGGCGTGGTTCGTCAGAGCGACGGCAGCTATGCTCCCAACACCCGCTCGGTGGAGCTGACGCAGGCCTACTACCAGTCCATCCTGGGCCGGATAGGTACGGCCTTCGTGGAGGACGCTTCCTGGACCCGCCTGCGGTACGTGACGCTGAGCTACGCCCTGCCCGCCTCACTGCTTGACAACACCAAGTTCCTGAAGGGCGTGGAGCTGAGCGTGACCGGCCGCAACCTGATGCTGCTGACCAGCTACAGCGGCGCCGACCCCGAAACGGCAGCGGCCGGCGCCGGTGTGCGCGGCGGCGGCGCGAACGGTTTCGACTTCGGCAACGTTCCGGCCACGCGTGGTGTGGACATGGGCCTGCGCGTCACTTTCTAGATGGTGGCTGATTGGTAATTGCTGCTTGTTGATTGTTAAAAGCTGATGCTTATGGCCCGAGTGACCGGCCATCATCTGCCAACAATCAACTACTGACAATCTACCATCAACTACCCCAACTATCAACAAGACTTTCTCCGATGAAAAAATACCTTCTCCTCCTCGGCCTGGCTATCGGCGGAACTGCGCTCACCTCGTGTGAGAAGTTTCTCGACGTCAACACCGACCCGAATAACCCGACCGTTGCCACGCCGAACTTCCTGCTGCCGGGCATCATCAGCAACGGCATCCAGACCCAGATGTTCTCGGCCCTGCGTACGCCTTACTTCTCTCAGTACCTGGTCAGCCGTACCCGCAACAGCCTCGGCAACGACCAGTACTACCTGACCACGGCGCAGAGCACCAACACCTTCAACTACTCCTACTTCTACTCCGGCGGCAACATTCCGCTGATGCAGGCGCAGGCGCAGAAGGAAGGCTCGCCCTACTACGTGGGCGCCGGCAAGATCATGCAGGCCATGATCCTGGCTCACCTCACCGACATGCTCGGCGACGTACCCTACTCCGAAGCGTACCAGGGCGGGGCCAACTACACGCCCAAGTACGACCCCCAGGAGCAGCTGTACAGCAACATCTACCAGCTGCTCGACGAGGGCGCTGCGGAAATGGCCAAGCCTGCTTCCGAAAACCTGCGTCCCCTGTACACCACCGTGCCCAGCATCAGCGGCGACATTCTTTACCAGGGCAACACCACGAAGTGGATTAAGCTGGCCCGGGCCCTGAAAGCCCGTCAGCTCAACCACCTCACCAAGAAGAGCTCCTACGACCCCAACGCTATCCTGGCTTTGTGCGACCAGGGCTTCACGTCTTCCGCTGATGATGCCCAGCTGCAGTACCAGGTGGCCGTAGCTCCGCTGACGGGCACGACCAATATCTTTGGTACCACGCGCGCCAACTTCGGCACGGCTACCTTCTCGGCCAACTTCATCAAGTACCTGAACGGCACTACCTACTCTGGCGTGATTGACCCCCGCTTCGGCATCATGGCGCCTACCACCAGCACCGGCGCTGACCCTGGCAACGGTATAACCGGCAACCTGGCTCCGGGCAGCACCCTGACTGACTTCTACGCCAGCTGGTACGCCCGCGACCTGGGCTACTTTGAGGTGATTACCTACCACGAGCAGAAGTTTATCGAGGCGGAGGCCGCTTTCCGGGCCGGCAACAAGACGCGCGCCCTGGCCGCGTACCGCGAAGGTATCCGGGCCCACATGCGTAAGATTGGCGTGGGCGGAACTGCCACGCAGTCTACCATTACCGTTACCTACCCCGTCATCACCGAGGCGCAGATTACGGCGTATCTGAGCAGCGCAGCCGTGGCCCAGACCGAGGCGGCGCTGACCCTGCGCAACATCATGGAGCAGAAGTACATTGCCCTGTTCCTGAACCCGGAGTCGTGGACGGACGTGCGCCGCTACGACTACAGCAACTCGATCTACGTGAACTTCGCCTACCCCGCCAACTCGGTGAACACGCAGATTTCGACCCAGACGGACCCGACCCGCCGCTTCCCGCGCCGGATGCTGCCCGGGGCCACCGAAGTGCTGTACAACCCGAACGCCATTCTGAAGGCTTATAGCGACGTGGGTGCCATTTCCGAAGGCGACTACATCACGGCTCCCATGTGGTTTGACCGTCCCTAATGGCTTCGGTTTCTAAACTCTCTGGCTTTCATCTTCCTCATATGAAACGATTTACCTCCTGGGGGCTGGCCGCGGCGCTGCCCCTGCTGGCCCTGCTCACCATGGGCTGCGAAAAAGAAGTGGACGACTACTTCACCCTCCAGGGTGAGCCGGGACAGGCCATTCTGGGCCTGCCCAACGCCGCCCTGGCGACGAAGTATGCCCCCGGCGAAACCATCCCAATACTGGTCGCCTACGCCGAAGCCGAGCAGCTGCGCGACGTTACCGTGTTTCAGGCTACCAAGCAGGACTCTTCGGTGACCGGCACCTTCCCGGCGGCCGGCGCCTACAACACCACCTACCGGCAGCAGGTGATGCAGGTGCCGTACACGGTGCCTACCACCGCGGCGTATCCCAACGGCACCCTGGTACGGGTCGACGTGACGCTGAACTTCCAGAACGGCAGCTCCCGGACGCGGCGTTTCAGCTACTCGGTTGCCAATGCTCCTACGCTGAAGTTCGGCACCACCCCCGCCACGTACCGCAACGGCCTCTCGGCCACGGCCCAGATGGCAGGTGACCTGATCGGCTACTCCATCATTCTGAACGAGAACGGGGTTTCCACCTTCCCGCCACCTACCGCTACGCCCACGTTCCAGCTGTTTAAGGCCGTGGACAGCCTGACGTATTTCTCCCGGGTTGGTACCGCCAACCCGGTGCGCATCGGCTCAGTCCGCAACCCGACTGCCGGAGCCACGAATGCCCGCACCATCGACCTGCGCATTCCGACCACGGCTACGGTAGGCCAGCAGGTGACTTTCCTGTTTACCGCCTACGCCCAGGCCCAGTCTACCACGCTGACCACGGCCCCGATAACGGTAGCCAACGCCACGCCGTTCTCGACCACCACCCGCTCGGGCCGCATCACCTTCGGCCCCGGCTCCACGCCGGACTCCACCGCGTTTAACCTGAGAACCGGCCTTAACGAGCCGGCGGCCAATGCCGTGACGGCCAAGGACCTGCTGTTCGCCGGCGTTTCGGGTAGCACGGTGAGCATCACGGCCCCCAACACAACGCGCTTCTACAAAATCCCGGGCGGCAACCTGGCTACCTTTACGGGAGCTACGGCTAACAGCATTGGTCTGCTGCTGTTTCAGAACACAACCACCGCTGACCTGGGCACGGCCGTTGCCGTAGGCGACGTGTACGCGGTACGTGTACGGGGAACGGCCGAGGTAATGGTGCTGCGCATTACCGGCATCAAGCCGAGCACCGCCGGTTCCATTGCCCGCGTCAAGTTCGACTACCGCACGCTGTAGATCAACTTTGGGCTGACGGCTGGCAGCCGTTGGCCGGGTTTGCCTATTAACGTCAGAAAGCCCTTCCCACGGTGTGGGAAGGGCTTTTTTTTGTTTTCGACCCTCTGGCCGGCCGGAAGATGTCGGCTGGCCGGCCAAGGGCCAAAATCTTGTTACTCCCGCCGCGCCACGTTTTGCAGCGAAATCCGGTTGCCCGCCGGCGCATCTTCAATCATCTGATTCACTGTCTCTTGCCAGTTTTACAAGCATCACAGAACCGGACAGGAGCCCGCGCCCTGCCGGGAGCCCGGCCCTTCGGCCAACCCCGACAGTAACAACACCCCCATTTTCAGCCGCGTATCAGCAGCATCTTACCGGTTCCTTTCATTCACCCTTAACCACACCAGGATCATGAAAAGACTAGCCATCCTCCCCGCCTTTCTGCTGCTGCTTGCCGGCACCTCCAGCTGTGATAAAAACCAGGTTGAACCCGCCTCGTCTGAAATTACGGCCACCGACGGCAGCCTCAACTCCCTGACCCAGGGCAAGACCGTCACCTCGGGCGTAACGGGCACCTACCCGTTCACCTACACCGACAATACCGGCATCGTTCGCACCGAGTACCGTCCGTTGCTGAACGGCAGCCTGAACATCACGGCCTATGAGGTCGTCAATGGCACCATCATGGCCGTGGGCACCCTGAACGGCAGCACGGCCGACTTTGGTGCCGGCACCCTTCCGGTCCGGATTCCGCTGTCGCTGTCGCAGATTTCCAGCAGCTGCTCGGGCCTGCAGATCAACTATGGCCCGATGCAGTTTAACCTGAACGGCGCGGTTATTTCCACGACCACCAACCCGCTGCTGAGCGTTTCGCCCGCTCAGTCGAACAAGAACCTGCTGGGCAACCTGCTTTGCTCCCTGGGTAAAATCCTGGGCAACCCCTCCCCGTCCGATACCGGCGGCGTAGTTGCTCACCTGAACAAAATCATCAGCGTCATCGGCTCGTAGCTGGCCGGTGGGCTTATTGCAAAAGGAGGTGCCCTGACCGGCACCTCCTTTTTTGTTTTCACGGCCTGTCATCTGCTTTCTAACCCGTCAGACGCGAAAAAACCCTCCGGAAATATTCCAGAGGGTTTTTCTCTTCACACTTCACTTATTACACTTGCTTTCTACCGGTACTCCGGGTTCTGCTTGAACTCGTCCTTGTTGGTGATGGCGTCGAGCTGACGCTGGGGAATGGGGCGCACCATATGAAAGGGCTGGATGCTGGCCCCGGCTTCGGGGTTGTGGGCCCGCACCCGGCTCACCAGCTTGCCGGTCCGCTTCAGGTCAAACCAGCGCAGCTGCTCCCCGGCCAGCTCCCGGGCACGCTCGTCGAGGATAAAGTCGATGGACAGGTCGGCAGCGGAAATCTGCATGGCGGCCTGCTGACCGGGCTTGGCGGCGCGGCGGCGCACGGTGTTGATGTGGGTAACGGCGGCCCCCACGTTGCCCAGCTTGAACTGCGCCTCAGCAGCCACCAGCAGCACATCGGCCAGGCGAATCACGTAGGCGTCGCGGGAGCTCTGCGCTTCGTTCAGGGTAGGGCGGGTAACGTCTTCAAACTTCTTCAGCGTCACGTAGTGCAGCCGGTCGCTGGCGGCCCGCCCGGCGGCATTATACACCCGGTTTACATCCCAGATGGTGTACTTCTTGGTGGCGGCCACGGCGGCCGGAATGGCTTTCTTGGTGGCCAGGATGGCGGTGTCGCCCACGGCAAGGCGGCCGGCTACGGCTACGTTGGCGTACCACACGCTCTTAAAAGAGGCGTCGTAGCGGGCATCCTTGGTTTCGTCGAACAGGTTCAGCAGAAAGCGGCTGGGCATAAAGCGGTTAAACGGACGACCATTGGCGACGTCGCGCACCATGCCCGGCTGGTCGTCGTACTTCATCAGGAAGTGGAGATGGCCGTTGTGGCTGCCCCGGGGGTGGCCGCCGGGGTACAGCGTGGCATCCGCCAGGTCGTTCATGCTCAAGTCCTTGGAGTAGTTGATGGCCCAGACGATTTCTTTGTTCTGCAGGTTCGTCATGTTCCACAGATCGGCGTAGGTAGGCTGCAGGCTCAGGCCATAGGCCGTCACGACCCGTTCGGCTAAGGTGGCGGCCTGCTGGTTGTGGAGCTGGGCGTCGGGCATGCCGGCTTCGCCCCGGGTCAGGTGCATCTTGGCGAGGAAGGCCTCGGCGGCGGGCTTGGTGGCCCGGCCGTAATCCGACGTCGTGGCGGGCAGGCTGGCCACGGCGAAGTCGAGGTCCTGGAAAATCTGGGTGTAGAACGCTTCGACCGGGGTGCGGTTGGCCGTCGTCTGCACCGACGTGGTGGGCGACGTGGTGAAGTGCACCCCGCCCCACTGCTCCACGATGTGCCAGTAGTAAAACGCCCGCAGGAACCGCAGCTCCCCTTCGCGCACCTTCTTCTGGCTGTCGGTCAGGCCCGACTTGCTCACGTATTCGATACCGGCGTTGCACACGTTCACGGCGGCGTAGAGCTGGCCCCACAGCTCGGTGCTGGCCCTCGACGACGACTGCAGCGTAGTGTACTCGGTCAGGTCGGGGTTTACGTCGCCGGCCCCGCGCAGCCAGAGGTCCGTGCCCATTTCCGACATGCTGTAGCCGTCTTCCTTGCCGTACCACCAGCGGGCGTACGAATAGGCGCCGTTCACCAGGGTTTCAAACCCGGCCGGGGTGGTGTACACGCTGTCGGCGGTCAGGCCGGAGGGGTTGTATTCTTCGAGGGCCTTTTCGCAGCCCGGCAAAGCCAGCATCAGCAGACCCGCCATCAGGTAGGGACGAACGTGGAGGAGTTTCATATTCAGGAAGGGCTGACGATTAGAAGGAAAGGTTGACGCCGACTAGCACCAGGCGGGGAATGGGGTTCGACAAGGGCGACAGGCCCACGGCCAGGCCGGCCGAGGAGGTGCTCGACGTGAATACCTGCTCGGGCGCCGAGGTAGCGGCCGAAGCAGCCCGCTCAGGGTCGTAGTCGGGAATGTTGCTCACGACCCACAGGTTCTTGCCCTGCACGTACACCCGGGCCGACGACACGCCGATTTTCTCCAGCACGCCGGCCGGCACCGAGTAGCCCAGCGTCACGGCCCGCAGCTTCAGGTACGACCCGTCGCGGTACGCCAGGGTGTTGCCGTAGAGGCTGTTTTGCAAGGTGCTTTTCGACAAGCTGGCATCGGGGCGGGGAAAGCTGTTGGTGGGGTTTTCGGGGGTCCAGTAGTCCTGCTTCGAGGAGTTTTCCACGCCCTGCGGGTCCCAGAGCTGGTCGTACTCGTAGCGGATGAGCTGGCCGTAGCGGGCAAACCACTGCATCGACAGATCAAAGCCCTTCCAGCTCACGTCGGAGTTAAGGCTGGCGCTCCACTTGGGCAAAGCCGAACCCAGCACCTTGCGGTCGGCGGCGGCCGTAATCAGCCCGTCGCCGTTCTGGTCCTTCACCTTGATCTGCCCGGGCTTCTGCCCAAACGAGCGCGCCTCATCGGCCTCGTTCAGCTGCCAGATGCCGATTTTCTCGTAGTCGTAGAACACGCGGGTGGGGTAGCCCACAAACCAGCCGTTGGCGATGTCGTCGGCGGCGGTGGCGAGCTGCTGGATTTCCTCCTGGTTTTTAAACCAGGTCGCGCCCAGGTTCCACTTCACGTGCTCGTTGTCGATAACCCGTCCGTTGAGGCCCAGCTCAATGCCGCGGTTGCGGGTGCGGCCCACGTTCTGGGTAATCACGCCCACGCCCGAGGTGGCGGGCAGAAACCGGTCGATGAGCAGGTCCCGGGTCAGCGTCTCGTACACGTCCACCGAGCCGGTGAGGCGGTTGCCGAGCAGGCCGAAATCCAGGCCCACGTTCTTGGTGGTCGACTTTTCCCAGGTCAGGTCGAGGTTGCCGATGCGGGAAGCAAACACGTAGGCCGGGGCCGAGTTGTCGCCAAAGGCAAAGGGAATCCGGGTTAGCAGGGACTGGGACGAATAGGCGGGCACGTCGTAGTTGCCGGCCAGGCCGTAGGACGCGCGCAGCTTCAGGTCCGACACGATGTCCTGGCCCTGCAGGAAGCTTTCATCGATGATGCGCCAGGCCACGGCGGCCGAGGGGAAGAAGGCGCCCTTGTGGCCGGCAGCCAGCTTCGAGGAGTAGTCCTGCCGGCCGGTAAGCGTGAGCAGGTAGCGGCTCTTGTAGCCGTACTGCACCCGGCCCGTAAACGAAATCAGCTTGCTGTTGACATAGGCGCTGTTGATGCCCATCTGCTGGTTGGCGTTGGCCAGGGCGTAGTAGAGCTGGTAGCCCAGCAGTTGGTTGCGGCCCTGTGCCGTTTGCAGCTCGGTATTAAAGGTGAGCAGCGACGAGACGGCGGTGGCACTGATGGAATGGTCGCCGAAGGTCTTGCTGTAGTTCAGGATGTTTTCCCAGCTCCAGTTGGTGGTGAAGTCGACGCCGTAGAACGACTGGGGCGTGGAGCCGGCCATGTCGATGGTGTTGGAGCCGCGGTAGATGCCGGTGCGGGCGTTGGCCAGCGTCAGGCCCAGGTTCGAGCGGAGGCTCAGGCCCGTGGCAATCTGGTACTGGGCAAACGCCGTCAGGAAGGTGCGGGTGGTGCGCACGTTATTTTCGTAGTTGCCGGGCTGCTCGTCGGCCAGGGGGTTGATGTCGCGGCCGTTCTGCAGGATGTTCTGAAACACGCCGTTGCCGTCGGTGGGCGTGGTGAGCGGGTCAATCTTGTTGGCCAGGTTGAGCGGGTCGCGGCGCACGTTCTGGTTGTAGTAGGTGAGCTGGCTTTGCAAACCCACCTTTACCTTGCTGCTCACGGCGTGCTCCAGGTTGAAGCGGGTGGTGTAGCGGCGCAGCTGGTCGAGGCGGAACACGCCCTTCTCGTTGAAGTAGTCGAAGGAGAGGTAGAACTTGGTATTCTCACCCCCGCCCCCGATGCCGACCTGGTGGTTTTGCTGCACGCCTTTACGCAACAGCAGGCCGGACCAGTCGGTCCAGGCGCCGCTGGCCAGGGCTTCGCGCTGGTAGGCGGCCCCGAAGATCTTGGGGTCATCGGCTGGGCTGGTCCACAACCCCGTGGTGCGGTTGGCTTCGCGCTTCTGGGCAATGTACTCGGGGCCGGTCAGCACGGCCGGGTAGCTAACCACTTCGCTTTGGCCGATGTAGGAGTTCAGCGAAACGGTGGTCTTGCCGGACGCGCCCTTCTTGGTGGTCACGATAATAACCCCGTTGGCGCCCCGGGCCCCGTACACGGCCGTGGAGGCGGCATCCTTCAGCACTTCCATGCTTTGGATGTCGTTGGGGTTGATGTCCTGAATCGAGTTGTACTGCACCCCGTCCACGATGAACAGCGGGCCGTTGTTGGCGCTCAACGAGCGGTTGCCGCGCACGGTGATGTTCACGCCCGAGCCGGCCGCCCCGCTGGAGCGGGTGATGTCGACGCCGGGCAAGCGGCCCTGCAGGGACTCCATCACGTTCGAGGTCGGCACCTTCTTCAGGTCTTCGGCCTTCACCGAGACAATGGCCCCGGTCACGTCGCTCTTTTTCACCTCGCCGTAGCCAATCACCACGACCTCGTCGAGGGCTTTCTGGTCGGCTTTCAGGCGCACTTTCACGGTGGCATTCTCTCCCACCGGCAGCGTCACGGGCAGGTAGCCCACGTAGCTGAACACGAGCGTGGCCGCGCCGGCGGGCACGTCCAGCGTGAAGTGCCCGTCCCCGTCGGTGCTGGCCCCGGTGGTGGTGTTCTTGACCACAACCGTGACGCCGGGCAGGCCCTGGCCATTGGCGTCGTCGAGCACCTGGCCGGTCAGGCGCCGGGCCTGCTGGGCCCGGGCGTGCCCGGCAAGGCTGAGCACAAGTACAATCAGGAGTAACCAGTTTTTCATGAGCTAACCGTATAGTGAGAATTTGATTTGCCACAGGATAGCCGGTTATGTACCCGGCTTATCCCGCATCAGTAAGGTTGAGGTATTCAGATATAAACGGCAGGATAAGAGCAGATAATTTTATGCAAACGATGTCGGGAACGTTGCCGGAAGATCCGTCAGTTTTCGGAATGAGTGACGACTCACTATTCATGTAGGAACTGCAAATCGGGAGCCTCGCCTACAGCCCAAGAGAGTTTGTATCGGACAATTGAATTATACCAGTTCTTCCACTGCATGCTGGCAGACGGTGAACCGGCAAGAATAGCACAAGAAAACCCCTTGCCGGGGTGGCAAGGGGTAGTGTCAGCAGGTTGAGCAGGTTGGCGCCCGGATTTTAGATGCCGGGACGGTTGTCCGGCCCTTATCCTAAAAGGCGGTCATGTTGAGTCTGTCGAAGCATGACGCTCTTCTCCCAACAACGTCAGCACGCGAGATGCTTCGGCTGCGCCTCTGCATGACCGCCTTTTGGGTAAAGCTTAAACCGGCCCCTACTCTACTTCCGGCCGAACAGGCGGGCGAAGAAGCCGCGCTTCTTCTTGACTTTCACCTTGGTCTTGGTAACGGTGTCGCCCTCGGTGCGCACGGCGGTGGTTTTGGCTTTCACGACCTGCTTGGGCGCGGCGGCTACCGGCGGGCTGGGTACCGCCACCGGGGCGGCCGCCTTGGCGGCCAGGGCCGCAGCATTCACCCGGGCATCGGTGCTGAGGCGGATGGGCGAGCTTTCGTTGTGGAGCCGGTCCACGGCCGTCACGTAGTAGGCGTACTCGGTACCGGCCCGGGCGGTGGTATCCTGAAAGCCGGGAATGGCGGTGCCGCGCTGCTGAACCAGACCTACGATAAAGCGCGGGTCGGCGGGGGAAGGCTGGTCGTCGGGGCCGAAGCGGTACACCACGTAGTAGCGGGCCTCGTCACCGTCGGGAGCCGCGGGGCCGGGCTGCCACTGCAAAGCCACAGCTTGTTCGGTGCGGTTCAAGGTCAGGTTCTGGGCCGGGCGGGGCGGCTGCTGGTCAAGCCAGGGCATGGTCGGAATCAGGGCCGGGTAGCGGAACATGTTCAGCCGTAGCGAGTCGGAGGTGTGCAGGGGGTTGCGCATCAGCGACTTGGAGCTGAAGAACACGGCCCCGCTTACCTCGTTGGGGTACGAGCGGTTCAGGCGAATCTGGCGCATCAGCTCCCGCGGGTTGCGCCAGGTGGTGTCGGAGCGGGTGTTTTCGAGCATCCGGTAGGCGCCCTGCCCGGCGTAGAGGTGGCGCCCGAACCGGTTGCGCGTCCACCACTCCAGCAGCACGGCGTAGGGCACGAGCTTGAAGTTGGTACTCCAGTAGAGCTGGGGCAGGATGTAGTCAATCCAGCCTTTCTGCAGCCACAGGCGGGTGTCGGCATAGAGGTTGGAGTAGGTGGGCTGCCCGGCCCGGGTGTCCGACCCGTCGGGGTGGGCCGACTTGTTCATCCACACCCCGAACGGACTGATGCCGAACTTCACCCAGCGCTTGGTATTCTGAATCGAGTCGTGTAGGTTCTCGATAAACACGTTCACGTTATGCCGCCGCCAGTCGGCCAGGTTGGTGTAGCCGTCGTTGAACTCCTGAAACGCCTGCTCGTCGTGCAGCTTCTGATTGGGCTCGGGGTACGGGTAAAAGTAGTCGTCGAAGTGGACGCCGTCGATGTCGTAGCGCCGCACCACGTCCATTACCACCTGGGTGATGTAGCTGCGCACCTCGGGGATACCGGGGTTGAACAGCAGCTTGCCGGAGTAGCGCAGAAACCACTCGGGGTGCTTGCGGAACGGGTGGGTGGGCGCGAGGCGGCGCGTCACGGAGTCCATGCTGGCCCGGTAGGGGTTAAACCAGGCGTGAAACTCCATGCCCCGGGCGTGGGCCTCGTCAATCATGAACACCAGCGGGTCGTAGTATGGGCTGGGGGCCTTGCCCTGGGTGCCGGTCAGCCACTTGCTCCAGGGCTCCAGGTCGCTCTGGTAGAAAGCGTCGGCGGCGGGCCGCACCTGCACGAACACCGCGTTGATGCCGTTGCGCTGCTGCACGTCAAGCATCCGGCGGTACTCCCGGCGCTGCTGCTCGGGCGTGAGCGTGCGGGAGCTGGGCCAGTCGATGTTTTCCACGGTGGCAATCCAGACCCCGCGCAGTTCCCGCTTGGGCGGCACGTCCTGGGCCCGGGCGGCGGAGCCGGTAAGCAATACAAGCAGCAGGAAAAGAGCAGGCAGAGAAGCGGGCAGGAAACGGGGCATCAGCACAGGCGGGTGGAACAGGCCGCAAATTACGCCATAACCCGGCAGCGCCGCGCACAAAATAGGCTGGTCCTGGTTGTGACAAACTGTGTTGTGACAAAACGTTTTGTCACAACACAGTTTGTCACAGGCTTTCCGTCAGAGCTTTTTGCCGAACCACCCGTGGGTGACGCGCATTATGGCCTCGTGCCGGCGCGGACTATAAAGTCCGCGCTAGTGGGGCTACAGCTCCTCAAACGAGAGGTCCAGCAGGCCGAACTCGGCCCATTGGGCGTAGTCGAAGTGCCACCACTCGCCGGGGTAGTTCACGAAGCCAAACTGCGCCATCGTCTTCAGCAGCAGCGCCCGGTGGCGGCGGGCTTCGGAAGATACGGGCTCGTAGGCGGAGTGCGCGGCGGGGCTCAGCTCGTCAAAGGCGGTGGGCATCGGCAGCGGGCGGCCGGTGGCTTGGTTTACCAGGCCCACGTCCACCGAGCAGCCCCGGTTGTGGCGGGAGCCGCGCCAGGGCGGGGCGGCGTAATCCTCGTTCTGCACCTTCTGGTACATCAGCACCGTGGCGCTGTAGGGCCGGTAGGCATCGTACACCACCAGCCCGGCCCCGTGCGCGGCCAGGGCCTGCTGCACCTGCTTCAGCGCCTCGGCCACGGGGCGGCGCAGCCAGGCCTGGGCCTGCTGGTAAAGCGGATAGCCGAGCAGGTTGTCGGCCGTAGCGTAGCGGATATCCAGCCGGAGGCCGGGAATAGCTTCGGCCAGGTTCACCAGCTGCCGGGCCGGGTGGCGGGCCGCCTGCTGCCGGTACTGCGCCGGGGAGCTGAGCACCCGCAGGCCGTACGGGTTGGGCTGGGGCTCGGTCATGGCTTCAGCGGCTCGTCGTAGCTGAGTTGAAACCGGCTCAGATCGGGCCGGTGACGGCGGGGGCGCTTAAGCTCGTAGTCGTACACGGCCCGGCCCAGGTCGCGCAGGAAGGGAAAGCCGATGGTGTCGTAGTCGTAGTGGTCGTCGTTAAGCACCCCGTCGGAGTTGGTGTAGATAACCGCGCTGAGCATGAATTCCACGCCGTTGGCCGGGTCCACGATGTAGGCGTTGTCGATCAGGAACCCGTAGGCCTGGCCGATCTTGTTGAAGATACGTACGCCCGGCGGCAGGGGTCCGGCCGCGCCGCCGGCCAGCAGAAACTTGGCGTAGTTGTCGGGATACTCGCCCACCGGATACTTTGGAAACCGGCTTTCCCGGGGAAGCTCCGACATGTAGCGCCGCAGAAACGAGTAGTCTTCCTCGCCCAGGTCGAACCGCCGGGCGGCGGGCAGGCTTTCCGGAAACAGGATGGCCCGCAGCAGTTGCTGCTGCTCGCGTAAGCCCAGGTAGCTTTTGGAACTCAGGTCTAAAGGCTCGTTGACGCGCTTATCCCCTTTCAGGTACGCCTCCCCTACCCGCTCCCCGCTCAGCTTCAGCTGCGGAAACGGCGCCTCGTTGAACGCCGCCGGCTGCTGGTAGAGGGGCTGCTGCAGGGCCGTATCGGCAAAGAAGGTGACCGGGTTGGTGTGGCGGGAACCGGGCTCCTGGTCGCCCACCGAGAGGCGGTGGATCAGCCGGAAGTTGCGGTAGCCGCGCCGGGCGAGGCCCTCGTTCAGCTCCCGCTGGCCCAGAAACTCGTAGAGCCGGTTGAAGCCATCGTTGTCGCTTACCAGCAGCACCTTGCGGATGTAGTGCGCGATGCTGCCCCGGCCGGTGGCCGACGTGGTGTCGCGCAGCACCCGGGTCTGGCCGGCAAAGGCCGAGTCGATGCGCAGGGGTGAGTCGGGATGCAGGGCCGGATGCCGGGCTTTCAGCTGGTGCAGCTTTTCCAGCGCCAGCGCGGCGGCGGGCAGCTTCACGGTGCTGGCCGGGTAAAAATACTCGCTCGGCCGCAGGCGGTAGCTAAAGGACTTGAACCGGGGCCGGTTTTGGGCGTCGCGGTCAATGCGGGTGTACAGAATCTGCACCTTGTAGGCATCCGGTTGGCGCAGCACCCGCCCGAACCGGGTGGTATCCGCCTTCAGCAGGCGGCGCAGCGGATTGCCGGGCTGGGCCGGGGCCGTAAAAGCCAGAGCCAGCAGGCCGGAAACGGGCAGAAGCCGACGAATAAGGAGAGAAGCGCGCATCTGGCCCCAAGATACTGGCTGAGTCCGAACCACCCGGACAAAAACCAAGCCGCCACCCGGAGGCAGCGGCTTGGTTTGGCTGTTTGTTGTCCGTTGTTAGTATCGTTCTAAAAGACTGACAACTGATAACCGACAACTAACAACCAGCTAATTCTTATGGTTGTTGCCCTCGGCGCCGGCGTTTTCGCCTTCGTCGGCACCGCCATCCTTCATGGCGCGCTTCCGGTCGTGGCTGCCGGTTTCCTGCAGGGGCTGCTGGCCGGGCTTCTTCTTGATGGGAAACTGGTTCTGGCCGCTGTTGGCCATGCTGACGCGCTGGGCGCCGGTCGACTCCTCGGCGCTGGGATTTGCTTTTTCGTTGTTCATAGCTGGGAAAGGTTGAAAAGAAGTTGGTAGTAAGTAGTTGGTAGTAGGATGATCAGGCTTTAAAGCAAGGGGACAGTGGGTGGTAGACTGATCAGGCTTCGCCGGGAAAAACCTTGCTCGCAGCCCTAACCAATCCATCTACCCAATACCTATATCCTGCTACCGGAAAACGCCTACAGGTTAACCTGCCCGGTTTCGCCGCCTGATACGCCGGTACCGCTCGATACCGTGCTGCCGCCCACGTGGCCCCGGTCGGCATTGCCGGGGGCTTTGTAGTTGCGGCGGTTTTTGCTCACGTCAGAGCCCTTGATTTCCTTGCCGCCCTCGGTGCCGCCGCTGCCGGAGTTGTCGTCGGCGTTGAGGCCGCGCAGGGCATTGCTGCGGCGACTGGCAAACTGCCGGCCTTCCGGCTGCCGCTTACTGGTCTGCCCGGCCGGGGGCGACTCCTGCCCGCTGGCGTCGCGGGGCTGCTGCTCGTCGTTGTTCATGGCTAAAGGTTGGTTGCGAAGACCAGCCGGTTACGCCGGTCTTGGGGTTGAGCAAGACTATACGCAGGGCCAAAAGCCTTGTTCCTGTCGAGCTAACGGGTTTTTCGCCGTCTTTTCCCCAACTTGTCTGTTCATCCGACTCTCTATCCCGGCCCCGGGCCCTTGTTATGTCTTCTTCCCAACCACCCGCTGGCGACTTCCTCACCCGGAAAACCGACTCTGAGCTGCTGTTCTTTGTTAAAAACCCCGGCTACTACCACGCCGACCTCGTCGCCTCGGCCCGGCGGGAGCTGCTGCGGCGGGGAGTACCGCTTACTTCCCCGGCGCCCGCGCCGGCCACCGCGTCTGCCCCGGCCCAGCCCCTGGAGTACGTAGAAGAAAAGAACAACCTGCCCGCCTGGATCCTGCCCGGTGTGCTGGGGCTGATTCTGGTGGGCTTGCTTACCTACTGGGTGATGTCGCAGCCCAAAGCCCCGCCGGTGGCCAAGTCCACCAAGCCGGCCCCGCCCCTGGAGCTGCGGTCAGTGGAAACGCACATGCTGCCCACCTTCGACTCGCTTACCGCCGCCGACCTGGTGCGGGAGCGGCAGGCCGTGTCGGCCCGGGAGCGGACCGATACCACCGCCACCCGCAAGTACCTGATTCTGGCTCGCCGCTTCTGGGAGGCTGAAAACCCGTCGGCGTTTCTGATCAAAAAGGCCACTCTGGCGCCCGTCGACTCCACCTTTCCGGCCCAGGCCGAAATGACCTACGACAAGTGGCGCCGCCTGACCAGCGCCCTGGTGTACGACCACAAGCTGAAGCCCGTAATGCAGGAGCGCATGGACCTGATGCAGAACATTGCCCGCCGCCGCCTCAGCCTGCTGGTCCGGATGCGCGGCAACTTTAACCAGGGCGTACCGGTTCTGACGCAGGACGTGAAGGAGGACTTGGTGGAGCTGGACCCGCTGCTGGCCCGCCTCCGGGCTACTTCCCGGTCCGGGCAGGCCGGCATCCGGGTTAACCTGTAACACCGGGTAAGCAGGGCCTGGACCCTCAGAGCGAAGAACCTACACCTGTTCTGAATTAAACTTCCTGACGCGTCAGAGGCTACGCTCTTACCTCCACGTTCTCAGCTCTAACTTCCTCGTATGAATCCTGCGCCCGAGCCGAACCCCATTTTCGCCCAGAAAACGGATGCCGAGCTGCTGTACCTGACGCAGCACGCCTACCGTTATCCGGTGCCGGTGGTGCAGGCCGCCGTGCGGGAGCTGCAGCGGCGGGAGCTGATTCCGGCCGAGCTGCCCGCAGCCCACGCCCCGGCCCGGCCGCCCGAAACCGAGGCTACCTGGAGCCAGCTGCTGGGCGGCATCGCGCGCGGGCTGTTCTGGCCCTCGGCCGACTATTTCGTGACGCCCATCCTGGTCAACCTGAACCTGCTCCTGTTCGGGCTGATGGCCCTGGGCGGGGTCCACGTACTGAATCCCTCGGGCCGGGAGCTGATCAGCTGGGGCTCCAACTTCTCTCCCCTGACTCTACACGGGCAGCCCTGGCGCCTGCTTTCCAACACCTTTCTGCACGCGGGCCTGGCGCATCTGCTGCTCAATATGGGCGCTTTGCTGCTGCTGGGCTTTCTGATCGAGCCCCTCATCGGGCGGGTGCGCCTGCTCAGCGCCTACCTGCTCAGCGGCATCGGGGGCAGCCTGCTCAGCCTGTGGTGGCACAGCCAGGGACTGAACTCGGTGGGGGCGTCGGGGGCCATCTTCGGCCTCTACGGCCTGCTGCTGATGCTGCTACTCACCCGGGCCGTAGACGTGCCCCGTTCCGACCGGCGGCACCTGCTCTGGTTTGTCCTCTATTTTGTGCTGTCGAACCTGCTGGCGGGCCTGGAAGGCAATACCGACAACGCGGCCCACGTCGGCGGCCTTATCGTCGGCACGTTGAGCGGACTGGTCATGGCCCGGCTCGGGCTGCGAAAAACTGGCCCGGCGAAAGAGAACTCAAAGCCTTAGTTCACAGCTCATTATCTATAATTTTCAATGAATCAGTAAATAATTTACATTGATAGTCCAACCTTTTGTCCGGGTCTGGCATCTTACCTTTGTCTGAAATTTCACCTGATACCCTTTTATGAAAAACTTCTTACGCAGCCTTATTTGTGCCGGTGCCCTGTTGTGGGCCGGTGCGGCTTCGGCCCAAACCACGTTTACCAACTCCAGCCTCGACACCTGGGCAGTTCGCAACGGGGCAGAGGCTCCTACCGGCTGGCAGACCTTCGACGACGTGCTGCGCGTAGCCGGCTTCCCGATTCCGGCTGGCACGACCACCAAAACCACCGACAAGCAGGGCGGCACCTTCGCGGCCAAGCTGGAAAACAAGAACAGCTTCCTAGGCGTGCCCTTCCCGGGCTTCCTGATCCTGGGAACCCGTCTGAGCGAGTCGGCCGATTTCCCCGGGGGTATCCCCTACACCGGTCGTCCGGCCAGCATGCAGTTCTACTACAAGCGCACGGGTCCCGTCGCCGGCATTCAGGACGACTCGGCCACGGTAAACGTGGTGCTTTCCAAGCGGATCGGTAACCGCACCCAGGTTATTGCCGATGGCGCCATGCTGCTGCGCACGGCCACGCCCGGCACCGCCTACGCCCTGATGAACCTGCCCCTGACGTACTACTCCAACCAGACCGCTGACTCGCTGTACATCCTGTTCAGCTCCGGTATGGCCGAAAACCTGAATACCAACACCGCCCTGTTCGTGGACGAGATTACGATGGTAGGCACGGCCGGTCCGCTGTCGACGGGAGATGCCAAGCAGAACGCGCAGCTGGCCCTGTTCCCCAACCCCAGCGCCACCGGCCGCTTCACGCTGACTTCCACCGAGGAGCCCGCTATCCTCACCGCCCCGCTCACCGTAAGTGATGCTACCGGCCGCGTTGTACTGCGGCAGAGCGCCGGTGCCAACACCGGAGCGGGTCGTTTCGTAGACCTGCAGGGCCGGCCCGCCGGCATCTACACCCTGCGCCTGGATACGCCGCGGGGCCCGTTGACCCGCAAGCTCGTTATTCAGTGAAGATAGACCCTGCAGATTCAATGCACAACGAGCGGCCCGGTGACGAAAGCACCGGGCCGCTTTCGCGTTGGCACCAGGTGAAAGCGGCGGCCCGGCGGGCCGTGTCGCTTTCGGCCCGGGGGCTCGACCAGCTTTACCACACCGGACAGTCGTATCGTCACTTTACGCTGCCCATCCTCAACGGCGCCATTGGTGATCAGCTGGCCGCCCGCCACGACCACCGGGCCATCCGGATGAGCTTCCGCCTGCACGCCGGCGACGTTTCTGTCGACAGCCTGCGACTGGAGGGCGTAGCCCAGAAAACCGTGTTGTTTCTGCACGGGCTGATGGGCGACGAGATGATCTGGCAGTCCGGCTCGCCCGATACGCCCCGCTACGGCCCCCTGCTGCAGCGCGAAGCCGGAGTGCGCTGCCTGTACCTGCGCTACAACACCGGCCTCCACATCTCCGAAAACGGCCAGCAACTCAGTCAGCTACTGACCCAGCTGCTCGCAGCCTACCCTGCCGCCATTAGCGACCTGGTGCTGGTGGGCCACTCGATGGGCGGGCTCGTCATTCGGAGCGCGGGCTACTACGGCACCCGACCGGGCCCGGCGGCACCGTGGATAGGCCGGCTACGGTCGGTATTCCTACTTGGTGTGCCCAACGAAGGCTCTTTTCTGGAGCAGAACAGTCATTTCACCTCGGTAATGCTGCGCAAGATCAACGTGGCGCCGACCCGCTTTCTGAGCCGGGCCATGGACCAGCGCAGCAACGGCATCAAGGACCTGCGCCATGCCCTGCTGGTGGAGGAAGACTGGCGCGACGAGCACGCCGACGACATCCTGACGGCCCCGCGCACCACGGTGCCCCCGCTGCCGGGCGTGCACTACCACGTGCTGGTGGGCTCCCTGCTCAAAGCCGTGGGCTCTGCCCTCGACCACTACTTCGGCGACGGACTCGTGGGCGGGGGCAGCGCCCTGGGCCGCACCTTCGGCGACCCCGCCCTGGGTCCCGACTTTACGGTCAGCACCCGCACGTTTGCCCGGCAGAGCCACGCCGGACTGCTGTCTCACCCGGAGGTGTACCAGTACCTGCGCGAAAACCTGTAACGCCACCTGCTGCAACGGAAAGGGCCGCGCCGGGTGGCTGCGGCCCTTTCCGTTGCAAGCCCAAACTACCTGTCGACTGTTTTGAAAAAGCAAACGGCCTTATTACTGCACAAAAAGCCCCGCAGACAGGTTCTACGGGGCTTTTTCTTTTCCTAAACGGAGGCTAGCGTACCGTCAACTCCGCGAAGCTGGCCGCTACCACCACATCGGGAAGTGAGAGGCCTGTTTCAGTGGCATGCTTGGTCGCCTGCGTGGTTTTGCCGTCCACGGTGAGCTTGAGGGCCCCGAACGGCAGGCCGTGCAGCACCACGCGGAACGTGGAAAAGGTGGGCTGGTAGTCGCCTTCGATGTGCTGGCGGAGCGTGAGGCTCTCCGCAGCGCCTTCGACGGTGAAGCGGCGGGTAGTGCTATGCCCCTGCTCGTAGCCGTAGCCTTCTCCGCCGTCGTCGTAGAGTACGCTGCTTTCCTCGCCTTCCTTGTAATAGACGTGCAGGGTCAGCTCTTCCACCTTTTTCTCGCCCACGTACTGCATCACCGGGTACATCGGAATGACGGCGCCGGCCTTGACGAATACCGGAATCCGGTCGAGCGGGGCGCTGGCCCACACCTCAGCGCCGCCGGTGCGGGGCTCGTCGGTCCAGTAGTAGAACCAGTCGCCGCGGGGCAGGTACATCCAGCGGCCGTCGGCTCCGGCCTGGGTGATGGGGCACACGAGCAGGTGGTCGCCCAGCCCAAATTCCGCCATGCGCAGGTAGGTATCGGTATCGGTCTGGTCGAGGAAGGCCAGGGGGCGTAGCATGGGCGTGCCCCGCTGCACGTACTGCCAGAAGGTGGTGTACATGTAGGGCAGCAGGCGGTAGCGCAGCTCGATAAACTGCCGTGCCAGGCCAGTGTACGGGTCGCCGAAGCTCCAGGGCTCCTGGTCGCCGTGGTCCCCGCTGGAGTGGGTGCGGAAGAACGGGTGAAAGGCCGCCAGCGCCACCCAGCGCACGTACAGCTCCCCGTCGGGCGTGTCGATAAAGCCGCCCACGTCGGAGCCCACGAAGCTGAAGCCCGAGATGCTCAGGCGCTGGCACTGGATGTTGGCCAGCCACAGGTGCTCCCAGGACGCCATGTTGTCGCCGGTCCAGCCCGAGGAGTAGCGCTGCCCGCCGGAATACGTGCTGCGGGTGATGGTGAACGGCCGGTTGGGGTAGCTGAAGCGCTTCACGCCTTCGTTCGTGGCCCGGGCCATCTGCATGCCGTAAATGTTGTGGGCCTTGCGGTGGGAGGCGTGGTGCCCGTCGTAGTCGAAGCGCACATCGTCGGGAAAGGTGCCTTTCTCAAACACGGCCGGCTCGTTCATGTCGTTCCACACGCCCTTCACCCCGTCTTCGGCAATGAGGCCCTTGAACAGCCCGGCCCACCACTCGCGCACCTGGGGACGGGTGAAGTCGGGGAAGTTGCACAGGCCGGGCCACACCGAGCCCTTCATCAGCGGACCATCGGCGCGGCGGCAGAAGTAGTCGTTGGCCAGGGCTTCGGTGTAAACCGGGTACTTGGGGTCAATCTTGATGCCGGGGTCGATGATGACGATGGTCTTGAATCCGTCCTGGGCCAGCTCCTGCACCATCTTCTTCGGCTCGGGGAAATGCTCGGGGCTCCAGGTAAAGCACCGGTACCCGTCCATGTAGTCGATGTCGAGGTAGATAGCGTCGCAGGGAATCTGCCGGTCGCGCAGGCCGCCGGCAATCTGGCGCACGGTGCTTTCGGGAAAGTAGCTCCACTTGCACTGGTGGTAGCCCAGAGCCCACAGCGGGGGCAGCTCGGGTGTGCCGGTCAGGCGGGTGTACTCCTCCGTTACTTCGAGCAGAGACGGGCCGTAGATGAAGTAGTAGTTCATCTCCCCACCCTGGGCCCAGAAGCTGGTTACGTCGGCCCGCTCGGCGGCAAAGTCGAAAAACGACTTGAAGGTGTTGTCGAAGAAGATGCCGTGGGCAATCTTCTGGTGCAGCTCCAGGTAGAACGGCACGTTCTTGTACAGCGGGTCGGAGCCCTTGCCGTAGCCGTAGGTGTCGGTGCCCCAGTTGGTGTACCGCTTGCCCCGCAGGTTCATGTTGTCGGGCTTGTCGCCGAGGCCGTAGTAGTGGACGCCGCTCTGCACCTGCTTGCTCATCTTCACGATGTCATTGCCGCTTTCGTCGTCGTACTCCCAGTGAAAGCCTTTCTCGTCGGCGCTGAGCACCAGGCCCGAGCGGTTCAGGATGCGGGACTCCAGATTCTGCTTGGCAATGGTGCAGATCAGCCGTTCGGTGGTGATGCGGTAGTGGTCGTCCTTTTCCTTGAATTCCAGAAACTCCAGCGTTTCCCGGGGCCGGTCGGTGGGCACGGCGTAGCTGAAGTCGGGGGCGTAGCCGCCGTCGGTGGTGTAGCGGAAGCGCAGGATCTTGTCGGTCACGACCTGCAGGGTGAGCAGTACGCCGTTGTCGCAGGTGAAAACGAAGTCATTGCCCTGCTGCTGGCAGGACAACACCTGACCGGCGAAAAACTCTTGCTTGGCCCGGGCGGCCAAGTCATTGATCATGTAGTTATTCTCGGGTATCGTCGTCTCGCTCATGGGAGTGGATGGTCGGGGTAAACGGGCAAAAAAATTCCGGCATTGCCGGAAGCAGGTACCGCGGACCCGGAAAAAATGGCCGGATCGGCTATGCAGAAAATTCTTGCCGGTCCGGAATGATTAAGTGCGCAAGGTAAAAATGATTCCCGCTATTTTTATTTAACATTAGCAGCGAATTACGGGAAAGCCGTTTTCAGCGGTTTAACTGACTTTCCCACGCCTACTACGGACTACGTTCCGCTCAGAACTGATTATGAAAGATGAACACCTCCAGGTTTTATTCCTGGGCTGGGACGACGTGCCCCGAAGCGGAGAACCCGGTGCCCCGGCCAGCCTGGCCCTGGCTCAGCAGCTAACCCAGCACGCAACGGTAGCAGTCATTGTCCCCCACCTCGCGGCCGGAGCCGAGCTCAGCGCCGGTGCCTCCCTGACTGGTCTGGGCAACTTCTCGGCCGAGCAGCTCGAAGCCGCCGCTCCCCTGCCCGCCCGCAGCGCGCAGGAGTGGCAGTCGCCCGCCGCGCCTTACGTGGGCGGCAGCAGCCAGGTTTCTTCCACTTCGAAAACCGACCAGAATCAGGTTGCGCCCACTTCTGCCGTTCCGGCCTCGGCGGCCGGCGCCGTCGGCTCTGATTCCCGCACCATCACCGCCGAAGCGGCCCCGACCCCGGGGGCCGCGGAGCCTTCCACGGCTTTTGCCGAGGCGCTGGCTTCGCTGCAGCCCGAGCAGGCCGCCGGCGACCTGAACTTCCGGGTAATTCAGTATGCCCGCTTTGCCACCCGGCTGGCGGCAACGCAGTCGTTTGGGCTGATCTACGCCGCCGACTGGCCCACGTGGCTGGCGGGGCTCGAAATCCGGCAGCGCACCGGCAAGCCCCTGGTGCTGCACGTCACCTCCCTGGCCACCGACCGCAACACGCTGGCCGACCGGGGCTGGGTGCTGGAGCTGGAGCGGCTCGTGCTGCGCCGGGCCGATGCGGTGCTGGCCGCCACCGAAGCCCTGGCCGAGCAGCTTACCTCGCTTTACGGCCTCACGCCCAAGCGGCTGCGGGTCGTGCCGGCCGGCGCCGACACGGCCCAGCTGGCCGCCGAGGTGCTGCGCACGCTTCAGGAAACTACTACAGCCTAATTACCTACGGGTAGCTGGTCATGAACGACGTGCATTCCTTCGAGGCGGTTATGGAAAGCCACAATAGCGGGGGCGCCTTCTGCCTTCCCCCGCTCGACGTGCCGGCCCTGTTCGGCACCCGGGCTCTGGTACGGGTGCGGGGTACCATCGACGGGTATCCGTTCAGCTCCAGCCTCTCCCCCATGGGCGGGCATCACATTCTGCTGATTCACAAAGCCACCCGGGCGGCCATCGGCAAGCACCCCGGCGACACCGTCACAATCAGCCTTTCCCGGGATACGGCCGAGCGCGTGGTGGACGTACCCGAGGAGCTGGCAGCAGCGCTGAACGCCGTGCCCGAAGCCCGGGCCATCTTCGACAAGCTGGCTTACACCCACCGCAAGGAATACGCGCAGTGGATAGCGGAAGCCAAAAAGCCCGAAACCCGCTCCCGCCGTATTGCAAAGGCCGTGGAGATGCTGCTGGCCGGCCTGAAGCGCAGTTAAACCCAGTGGCCGGTTACAAACGAAAGCAGCCCGTCGGGTACGACGGGCTGCTTTCGTTTAGTAGATAGCAGATTAGTTAATAAGTAGCTTTTTCACCGTTTGGCCCTGGGCGTGGCGCAGTTGCAGCGTGTACACTCCGGCAGCCAGGGACCGGGTTGCCAGGACAGCTTCGGCGCTACCCTGAGTTGTGCGCACGGTTTGCGTCTGCACGAGCTGGCCCAGGCTGTTGTAGAGACTGATGGTCAGTTCCGGTGCGCTGAGGCCGCTTGCCCGCACCTTCACGCCATGCTCCTGATTGGTGGGGTTGGGAAATACCTCCACCGCCGGCCCGGCCCCGGGCCCCTGCTGCACCGTGACGCGTCCGGCGTTCAGGTGCAGCACAAAGCGGGTCTTATTCTGCCCGCCGGAGTGGGCAAAAGCGTAGCGGCGGCCACTGGTCAGCACCTGCCGCGTTCCCAGCACCCGGTCTTCCAGCTCCACGGTCAGCTGGCCGGCATTCAGCAGGGCTTCCACGTCGAACTGCCAGTTACCGGCAACTCCTTCCACCACTAAGGGCAGCGACTGGGGCGTGCCGACGGAGCCCAGCCCGTTGATGGCCAGCGCTTCTTCTGCCGGAGTCAGGGTGTAGCAGCGCACCAAGCCGTTCAGCAGCTTAGGAGCGTCGTAGGCGGCGTCGAAGCCGGCCGTAGCCCCGGTTTCCAGGTATACAAAGGTGACGTCCTTCTGCCCGGTCGGGTTGGTGGCGGCCAGCTGCAGCACCGGCCGCTGCTCCGCGGTGCCGCGGCGGAACACGGGGTTGGCATAGCTCGTGAGGCGGGCGGCATTGGTGAACTCGAAGCTGGACACGGGCTGCGTGGTCCGTACAAAGAAGGCCTGCATAGCCGGAATTACGCCATCGGTCAGGTCGCCGATGCCGTTCAGGTAGGTGGCATAGCCGCCACCGTACTGCGTGCCCGAGCGGTAGACGTACACGGTCGGAAGCATGCCGGTGGGCTTGGTGAGCAGGTCCCAGTCGATGGGCGCGGCATACGGGTTGCCCAGCAGGTGCCAGCCCGAGCTGGTAGTTTCGCCCCGGCCCAGCCCGGTCACCGTCACGGGGCCGTTGTTGAGGGAACCCACCAGGCTGACGGTGGCGGTGGCCGGCACGTTCACGGTGTAGCCCCGGCCCCGCACCAGCGCACTGCCCAGAGCAGCCGGCGACTCCCAGCCGAAATCAAAGGCGCGGGTAGTGGCCGAAGCAGCCGTGAGCCGGCTTTCATTGTAGCCAAAAACAGTGGGAAACGGGTTGACGGCGCCCGGGTTGGCGGCCGTGTTGTAGGCCTCATTCACGACGGGCGCAAAGCCGGCCGTAGCCAGGCTGCCCACGGTTGCTCCTACCACCGGGGAGGAATAGTGCCGGTATCCCAGCCCGGCATTCAGGGTCGGGTCAATGTAGCGCTGCACGGTAGCATTTCCACTTACCACCCCCCCGTTGTTGACGACCATGGCAGTGCCGCTGTTGTCAGAAATCAAGGTCAGTGGAAATCCGTCCGTAAGCAGCACGCCATTGAGCTGCAGGACGTGGCGCACAGCCGCCGGGGTTGCCTGAATAACTCCCTGCGGACCTACCGTCAGGTCGAAGAAGCGGCTGGTGCTGGCCCCGCCGATGGTTTGCCGGGCCGGGCCGCTGAGTTGAATCAGGCCGCCGCGGGCATTCAGGGTCCCGTGGTTGACGAAGTCGCCCTTCACGTCGAGCGTGCCCCCGCTTTGCCCGAATACGGCTCCGGCCTCAATCGTCATACTCCTGACCGTAATGGTGCCCGAGGACAGCACGGGGTAGCGGGCCAGCCCGGCCGGAATTACCACGTTTTCGCCGGCCCCGGGCACAATCCCGCCCCACCAGTTGGCAGGCAGGTTCCAGGCTGACGAGGTGTTGCCGGTCCAGCCCACAAACGAGCTGTACTCCACCGTAAAGGCGGCGGCCAGGTTGTCGTTGGCGGCAGCGTCCTGCCCGGCCCCGGCAGCAATGCTGACGGTAACCGGACCGTTGCCGGCCGGAGTCAGCACGGCGCTGTAGCTGGCTCCGCTCCCGCTGAACCCTGACAGCGTGCCACTGCTGAGCCCGATGCTGCCGGCGTTAAATCCGGTTATGGCTTCGCTGAAGACAAAAGTTAAGGGAATCGGGCTGGTAGTCGTCACGCTCCCGGCCGGGCTGCTGATGGTTAACACCGGGGGAGTGCCGTCGAAGTCGATGTTATCGGTAAAGACCGGGGAGATATTGCCCGCCCCGTCGCGCAGCTGCATATAAACGGTTTTCAGACCGTCAGGCGTGCTCAGCCCCCAGGTTCGGGAAGACGTTACGGGCTCCCAGGCGCTATAGGTGCTGTTGTCGTTGGAGAAGCGCATCTGGGTGGCACTGCTGGCCGTAACGGTCAAGGTCACGCTGGCCGTGTTGGTACGGGCCGCGCCTCCGTTGATGAGCACGGTGCCGCTGGGGGCGGTGGTATCGATGGTGAAGTTGATGGTGGTGGTATTGCCTGCCTCGTCCGTCACGACCAGAATGTAAGCTCCATCGACGCTGACCACCGAGCCCGAGCCAAAGAAGCTACCGTTCAGGCTACCGTTGCCCTCGTTAAAGCTGATGGAAACCGGCGTGGCATACACGCCTTTATCCACTACGCCCGTAACCACCGGCGGGGCGTTGTCAATGGTGTAGGCCTGGCCGTTGAAGCCCCCGCTAATGGCGTTACCGGCGTTATCGGCAATGCCGGTGCCGCTGCTGTTCAGGTGCAGGCGCAGGCTGCCGTTGCCCCCGACACCGGTTATGGTGATATCCATGAATGTACCGCTCCCGGCCGAAACCGAGCTGAGGATGCCGGAGGCCGTACCCGTAAGCAGCAACGTAAAATCCGCCAGGTTAACGCCGGTTACGCTTTCACTGAAGGAGAGGCGGTACACCAGCGTGGTGGCATTGGTTGTGGCACTGATCGGCACCCGCCGGCTCATCGACACAACGGTCGGAGGAGAGCTATCCACCCGGACACCCGCCGTCGACGGCACTGCGGTCAGTGTGAGGGAAGCATTATTGGTCGCGGCGTCGCGGATGCGCCCCCCATTCAGGGTGATGGCACTGCCCAGGGTAACCCCATCAGGATCGACCAGACCCGGCTGCAGGATGTGACGGAACGTCAGCACCGTCGTGCCCGCCCCGCTTACATAAGCAGCCGTGAGGGCCGTACTCCCAACGGTCAAACTCAGGTACGGCACCCCGGTATTGGTCGTGACCAGCACGGTTTCGGAAAAGCTCACCGTAAAGGTCAGGGCTTGACCAGCGGTGTAGGTAGCGTTGGCCGGGATGGTCACGGCCGTGACCACAGGAGCCACGGTATCGACGCGGAAGGTAATCGTGGGGCTGGGGCTGCTGACTCCTACAGTCGCGGTGGCATGCACCGTATGGGAGCCCTGACTCAGGCCCACCGCCACCGTCCAGCTCCACAGGCCGCTTGAGTTGGCGTTGGTAGTGCCGGCCACCACATTGTCAATTACCACGGTGATAAGCGCATTGGCCGTCGACGTTCCGCTGATACCCGGCGTGGTCGTACTGACGGCGCTTAGCTGGGCCGGACTTGTAATAACCGGCGACGGAGAGCTGTCCCAACGGGCAGCAGCCCCGACAGGGGCGGAATACGCTAAAGAGGGGGCAACCAGAAACAGTAACCCAAGCATCCAGCTAAGCAGTAGCAGTCTTACGTTCATAACGGTGGGTAGATTGGTGAGTCCCGCCCGGGTCCGGAAACGCGGGGTCGGATTAAATGCCTCGGCCGGACAAGCCGAGCAGGTCAGGGAAGCGCGACGCCACACGGGCACCGACCAGAAGACGACATTATCTGACACTGATAACCAGCTCAGAGAATGAAACTTAGGCATCACCAAAAGACCGGGGACTTCTGTCAGCAGAAGTGGCAGGTCGGGAAGCGGGCATTGCAGCCGGAGCCGTAATTACCCACCAAAGCGCCTGACCGAGCGGTTCCAGTCAGAACCGGAGCGGCTGCAGGTACGCGTAGACTAGTTGGCAGCAACCGAAGTCGACACCGTGCTTTGTCTTAAATTATGGCCGGATTCCCTGTTCTTTTTCCGTGGAAACCGTTCATGTTGGCAATAGTAGTCAGTTGAACGGAAATAGTAAAGTAATATTTAATCTTATTTAAGATAAAATAACATTTTCATCATATAGACCCGCTGTAGAGCACTCTCAGCAGCGGGCCAGCACCAGCGCCGTGCGGTTGGTAACGTACAGGCTCAATTGACGTCCCTGCTCCCCGAACGTTTCGTATCGAATCCCGTCATCAACGCGGCTGAAGCCGCCGAACTCGACCGCATCGGAAGTCAGTACAACCCGGTAGCCCCCGGGCCGGGAAACCAGAAAACGGTAGTCGGGTATGCTGCGGCTGACGTGGAAGCTGAAGACAAACACCAGTCCGCCCCGCTCGAAGATCAGCACCTGGTTTTCGGGGTCGAGGTTGAGCTGCCGGGGGGAGGCGCTCAGTACCCGACCGACCTTGACCACCCCTACCATCGCCTTGTCAAAGGCCAGCAGCTGGGAATACTTTAGGTCGGGATTATCGGCCAACGACCACTGACGCCGGGCGTGCTGATAGCTCCAGCTGTTGCCGGCCCGGGGAAAGTCGACCCACTCGGGGTGGCCAAACTCGTTGCCGATAAAGTTCAGGTAGGCCTCGCCGCCGAGAGCCAGCGTGATAAGCCGGATCAGCTTGTGCAGCGCCATGCCCCGCTCCACTACCAGGTCGGGGTCGGTGCGGTGCATGTTGCTGTAGAGGCGGGCATCCATCAGCCAGTGCGACAAGGTCTTGTCACCTACCAGGGCCTGGTCGTGCGACTCGGCGTATGCCACCGTCTTCTCGCCTGCCCGGCGGTTGGTAAGCGTGTACCACAGCTCGCCCAGGTTCCAGTCTTCGTCGCGGGTGTGCTTGAGCAGCTTGATCCAGTAGTCGGGAATGCCCATACCGAGGCGGTAGTCGAAGCCAATGCCGCCCTCGGCAATGGGCCGGCACAGGCCGGGCATGCCGCTCATGTCCTCGGCAATCAGCAGGGCGCTGCGCTTGAGGCCCTTGACCAGCGTGCTGGCCAGCTGCAGGTAGAGAATGGCGTCTTCGTCGGCCTCGGGGCCAAAATACTGGTCGTAGCTGCTGAACGCCACGCCCTCGCCGTGGTGCTGATAGAGCATGGAGGTGATGCCGTCGAAGCGGAAGCCGTCGAAGTGAAACTCCTCAAGCCAGTAGCGCAGGTTGCTCAGCAGAAACTGCTGCACCTCGGGCTTGCCGTAGTCGAACAGCCGGGAATCCCAGCCGGGATGCTCACCCCGCTTGCCGGCATGGAAGTACTGCCCGCCGGAGCCGTCGAAGTCGGCCAGGCCCTCGGCCTCGTTTTTCACGGCGTGGGAATGCACCACGTCAAGCAGCACGGCCATGCCGCGGCGGTGGGCTTCGTTGATCAGGTGCTTAAGCTCCTCGGGCGTCCCGAACCGCGACGACACGGCAAAGAAGTTGGCCACGTGGTAGCCGAACGAGCCGTAATACGGGTGTTCCATCACCGCCATCAGCTGCACGCAGTTGTAGCCCAGGGCCTGCACCCGGGGCAGCACCTGCTCGGCAAACTCCAGGTAAGAGCCGACTTTGGCTTCCTCCGTCGCCATGCCCACATGGGCCTCGTAGATGAAGGGCTCCTTCACGTAATTGCCGACCCGGAATTTCTGGTCGGTCCAGGCGAAAGGCTGATCCGGGCGCCACACCTGGGCAGCAAAGTCGTGGGTCTGCGGGTTCTGCACGGCCCGGCGCAGCGTAGCCGGCAGCCGGTCCTGCGCGCCTTTCGTCGTCACGACGTGCACCTTGTAGCGGCTGCCGTGTACCAGCCCGCCCTCAGGCTGATCGGGCACGAACACTTCCCACACGCCGTCCGCGCCCCGCTGCAAAGGCGTGGCCTCGCGGTTCCAGAAGTTGAAGTCACCAACCAGGAACAGTCCCTGGGCCTGGGGTGCCCACTCCCGAAACCAGTGACCCCGGCGGCGGGCGTCGTACTGCAGGCCGAGACGCTGGTGGGCAGTGGCAAAGCGGGCCAGGGAGCCGTAGGAGGCTTCTATTTCGCTGATGCGCCGGGCCAGTCGCAGTTGCCGGGCCCGCAGCACCGGCTCGAACGGGGCCAGCCAGGCGTCCTGCTGAACCAGGGGCAGGGGGAAAAGTTCGGGGGTTTCGGCGGCAGAGTTCATAGCGGAGCGGTTTGGGCCAAAGCTACACTTCCCGGGGTAGTAAATAAATAAGCAAGTTATCCGCCTCTGATTTCCGAGGAATTCAGGTGGTGGCGGGCCAAAGGCCAGACCCTATCTTCACCGCATGAAACTTCGCCTAGCGCCCTCGGCCCTGCTTTTGCTGCTTTCCTGCACCGCTTCCGAACCCCGGACTTCTGCCGGCCTGGCTACGCCGGTGCCCCCGGCGGCCGCGCCGGTCGTGGCGGAGCATGCCATGGTGGTATCGGCCCACCCCGAGGCGTCGCGCATCGGGGTGGAGATTCTGCAGAAGGGCGGCAACGCCTACGACGCGGCGGTGGCGGTGCAGTTTGCCCTGGCCGTGTGTCTGCCCGCCGCCGGCAACATCGGCGGGGGCGGCTTTTTGCTGTACCGGGCGGCCGACGGCTCGGAAGGTGCCCTCGACTTCCGCGAAACCGCCCCGGCCAAAGCTTCCCGGGATATGTACCTCGACGCCCAGGGCAACATAATTCCCAATATGAGCACCCGGGGACCCAAGGCCGTGGGCGTGCCCGGTACCGTGGCGGGCATGGTAGAGGTGCACCAGAAGCTCGGCCGCCTGCCCTGGAAAACGGTGGTGCAACCGGCCGTGGACCTGGCCCGTCGGGGCGTGAAGCTCACGGAGAAAGAAGCCGCCGGCCTGAACGCAAACCGGAAAATTTTCTTTGAAACCAACGAGCTGCCGGCTGGCTTTCCCTTCGCAGGAGACCTCGCCGAGCAGGCCCGGGGCGCGGCGCCCTACGTGCGCTACCTCGACGGCGGCCGCCTGCACGACATCGACTGGCTTGCCGGCGACACGCTCAAGCAGCCCCAGTTGGCGGCGACCCTCGGGCGGATCCGGGATGAGGGCCGGGCTGGCTTTTACGGCGGCAAAACCGCTGACCTGATTGTTCAGGAAATGAGGTTTGGCGACGACTTCATCACCCGGAAAGACCTCGACGCCTACCAGCCCCGGTGGCGCACGCCCCTGCACGGCTCGTACCGGGGCTATGACGTGCTGTCCTTTCCGCCGCCCAGCTCCGGGGGCGTGGCGCTGCTGCAGATGCTGCAGATGCTGGAGCCCTACAACCTGCGCCAAGCCGGCTGGCACTCGCCCCAGTCCGTGCATTGGATTACCGAAGCGGAACGGCGGGTGTACGCCGACCGCGCCACCTACCTCGGCGACCCCGACTTCGGCCGGGTGCCGGTAGCCCAGCTGCTGGCCCCGCAGTACAACAAGGAGCGCATGGCCTCCACCCTGCCCTACCGGGCCACGCCCAGCGCCCAGGTGACGGCCGGGAAAAGCCTGCCGGGCTACGAGTCGGACCAGACCACCCACTACAGCATCGTGGATGCCCAGGGCAACGCGGTGGCCTGCACCACCACGCTCAATGGGGGATACGGCAGCAAAGTGGTAGTGGCTGGGGCCGGCTTTCTGCTCAACAACGAGATGGACGACTTCTCGGCCAAGGCCGGCGTTCCGAACATGTATGGTGTGACGGGCGGCACGGCCAATGCCATTGCCCCCGGCAAGCGGATGCTTTCCTCGATGACGCCCACCATCCTGACGCGCAACGGTAAGCTGGCGCTGGTCGTGGGCACTCCCGGCGGCTCCACCATCATCACCAGCGTGCTGCAGGCCATCCTGAACGTGGTCGACTACAACCTGAACCCCCAGCAGGCCGTGGCGGCTCCGCGCCTGCACCACCAGTGGCTGCCCGACCATATCGACGTAGAGGAAGGCGCCCTGCTGCCCGTCGTCCAGGACTCGCTCCGCGCCCGGGGCTACGTGCTCAAGCCCCGTAGTGCCTGGGGCCGCATCGACGTTATTAAAGTAGGCCCCAAAGGCCAGCTTCAGGGTGGCGCCGACCCCCGCGGCGATGATACGGCGCAGGGGTATTGAGTCAGGAGTCTACTTCCTGCTCCGGGAAAGGATGTAGCCAGGTGGTAAGTCCCCTCCTTTTTTCAAGGAGGGGTGCCCGCAGGGCGGGGTGGTTCGTCGTTAGACGAAGGCTTGCCCCTGCCCCGCTGATATCTTTTCTCCATTGGTACTTTTCCGCTGCTTCCTCCTCACGCTTCCTTCGCTGAAAGGCCGGGGTAGGTTCGATGTGTGTATATCCCAAAACAACCCTGGCTGCTTGCTCTCTATATGCAGCAAAATTGGATACAGCAAAGAAGCCCGGCTGCGGGGAGCGGCCGGGCTTCGGATTTCGCGCGCAAGGTTTCGCGCTGTTAAAAGGAGGTTTCGCAAGGGCGTACTTGAACCCACCTTGCGAAACTTTGCTTCACCCCGCGTGACCTTGCTTTAGGCTACGTAGGTTTTCAGGTTGCCTGAGGCCATGATGAGCAGCTGGCCGAGGTGGCGCATCTGGTCGCCAATGCCGTTGTGGAGGTGGTTGCCGGCCCATTCGTGCACGTTGCTGGCCGAGCGCGACGCCTGTTCACCCAGGGTCTGGAGCAGGGCGCTGGCTCCGACCCGGTCGCCGTTCTGAATCATCTCCCGCAACCGGGTGAGGGCCGAGGCGGCGGTGGTCGTCACCGAGCTGGGCGAGTTCTGCAGGTACGGCACCCAGCTGTCGATAATCGGAATGAGGCCGCTGGGGTCGTGGGCAAAGGTGTGGTTGTTGAACAGGTCGCCCAGGGCCAGGTTGGTGGAGTAAAGGTGGTCGTTGACGTTCGAAGAGGACAGTGCCATGGTCGTAGGGGTTGGAATGGAGCTTAGCTGTACGCCGGATTTGGCCGCCTCGTTGCTGGGAAAGTTAGCCCGGCCCAACCCAAGCCCTTATCTTGCTTCGTTTATTCACGTTCCCGCCGATGCCCGCCCCCCTGCGCCGCTCCCTGATTCGCCTTTCCCTGCTGGCTTTGCCCCTGCTGCCCAGCGCCGCCCTTGCCCAGCGCGAAGGCGGCGGTCCACCCGACCAGGACCCGTTTGCCCGGCCCGTAGCCCCGCCCGTCAGCATCGGCAGCTACCGCTCCCACACCTACGCCAACGGCATCCTGACCGTAAAAAGCACCGACGGCGGTACCCTGCGCGTCCGGCCCTGGTCGGAGGGCGTCGTGCGGGTCGAGTACTTCCCGGCGGGCAGCGCAGTAAAGCCGGATGCGTCGGTGAGCGTGGTGCAGGAGCCGGATACTCCACGAACCGGCAGCACAGAGGTCAGCGCCACCGCGCTGGAATGGCCCGTTGGTCCAGGTCACACGATTATTGTTCAGAAGTCGCCTCTGCGGGTAACCTACCGGCAGGGCACTGAAACCCTGGTCGCGGAAGCAGGCGGTGCGTTTCAGCGGCGCACCAATGAAGCCTCCGGGCCGGGCGGGACGGGCGTCTCGTTCCGGCTGCAGCCGGGCGAGCAGCTTTATGGCACCGGGGCCCGGGCTTTGCCCCAAAACCGGCGGGGCCGCAAGCTGGAACTGTACAACCAAGCCCACTACGCCTACCAGAACGGGGAGCCGGCCCTGGGCATTACCTTGCCGGTGGTGGTATCGAGCCGGGGCTACGCGCTGTTCTTCGACCACCACGCCGCCGCCACCCTCGACCTGGGCGCCACAAAAAAGGACGTGCTCGAGTACAGCGGGGAGAACCTCGTCAACCTGGGCTACTTTATCATTGCCGGCTCGTCGTACGCCGATATCCTCGACAAGTACACCCGCCTGACCGGCCGCCAGCCGTTGCCGCCCCGCTGGGCGCTGGGCTTGCTGCAAAGCCGGTTCGGCTACCGCAGTCAGGCCGAAACCGAGGCCGTGGCCCGGCGGATGCGGCGGGAGAATTTCCCGCTCGACGCGCTGGTGCTCGACCTCTACTGGTTTGGCACCATCCGCGACCAGGGCAACCTGGAGTGGGACTACCAGGCGTTTCCGAAGCCCGCCACCATGATGCGCCGCCTCGACTCAGCCGGCATCAAAACCGTGCTGATAACCGAGCCCTACGTGATGCGCGCCTCCCGCAACGACGCCGAGGTACGGGCCCGCGGGCTGGTAGGCACCGATTACCGGGGCCGCCCCTACACGGTGGCTTCGTTCTGGGCCGGGCCGGCTTCCCTGCTCGACATGTTCAAGCCCGACACCCGGGCCTGGCTGTGGAGCTACTACAAAAAGCACCGCGCCGAAGGCGTGGGCGGCTGGTGGAGCGACCTGGGCGAGCCGGAAAACCACCCCGCCGACATGCAGCACCTGCCGGGCTCGACCCGGGCCGTGCACAACGCCTACGGGCAGGCCTGGGCCGGCATCCTTTCCGAGAACTACCGCCGCGAGTTTCCCGATGAGCGCCTGTTCAACCTGGCCCGGTCGGGCTGGGCGGGCATGCAGCGCAACAGCGTGTTTCCGTGGTCAGGCGACATCAACCGGTCGTGGTCGGGCTACCAGGCCCAGGTGCCCATCATGCTCGGTGTGGGCATGGGCGGGGTTGGCTATATGCACTCCGACGCCGGGGGCTTCTGCGTAGGGCCCGTGGACCCGGAGCTGTACACCCGCTGGCTGCAGATGGCCAGCCTCTGCCCCATCATGCGCCCCCACGGCGAAGGCGTGCCGCCCGAGCCCTACTACTACCCCGAGCCCTACAAGAGCATCGTGCGCGACTACGCCCACCGCCGCTACGAGCTGCTGCCCTACCTCTACACCCTGGCCTGGGAAAACACGGTCAGCGGCACGCCCCTGGCCCGGCCGATGAATTACGGCACCGGCACGCCGATAGTAGCCGGGGCTAATGACCGAGAAAGATCTGCTTCTATTGCAAGCGTTTCGAACCTGAATAACCTGAACGACCAGTACCTGCTGGGGCCCAACCTGCTGGTGGCCCCGGTCATGAACCCGGGGCAGCGCCGCCGCAACGTGGTGCTGCCGGCCGGCTCCTGGATAGACTTCGACACCCAGCAGACGCTGCCCGGAGACCAGACGGTGAGCGTAGCCGCGCCGCTGGCCCGGATTCCGCTGCTGGTACGGGCCGGCGCCTTTCTGCCCCTGGCGCCCTACGTCGGCACTACGGCCCAGTACAGCACCGACACGCTGCGGGTGCGCTACTACGCCGACCCCAGCGTGGCGGAGTCGAACTTTACGATGTATGAGGACGACGGCAAATCAGCCCAGACGGCCGAAACCAAGCTGTTTGAGCTGATCCGCTTTGCGGGCACTACCTCGGTCAACCAGACCGAAATCAAGGTAGCCACGAGTGGCAACGGCTACCCCGGCGCACCCAAGTGGCGGACCTTAGAACTGCTGCTGCCCCGGGTAGCGGCGGCGCCTACCAGCATCAGCCTCGATGGTGAGACGGTGCCCGCTACGGAGTGGCGCTACGATGCCGCCCGCCAGCAGCTGCGCCTGCGCTTCCTGCTCGAGAAAAAGCCGGTCAGCATCATCGTGAAGGGCCTTCGCATCAACAACCAGCCTGCCGCCGATATGGCCCCGCAGGCCCTGACCCTGGAAGCTCCCTCCGACCGCACCTTTGGCGGCGGCACCCAGCTGCGCTACACCCGGCATACCGCCGGCAGCACGACCATCCGGATTCACAACGCCGCCGGTCAGCTCGTCAGCACCCTCACGCCCGGGCTCCAGCGAGCCGGCAGCCATTCGGTGGAGTGGAACGGCCGGACCAGTGCCAACCAGCCCGCCGCGCCGGGCGTGTACTGGGCCGAAGCCGACGGGCAGCGCCAGCGCCTGGTGCTGCTCCGGTAGCGGGCCGCTGAGCTTGCCGCGGTTTTACAACATGGCGGCAGCGGCAGTCGTACGTTTGGGCTCTGCCTGCTTTACTACTGACTTCGCTATGCAAACCCGACCCTTAGGCAACTCCGGCCTGCAGATTGCCCCGCTCGTGCTGGGCGGCAACGTATTTGGCTGGACGGCCGACGAAAAAACCTCCTTCCAGGTTCTCGACGCCTTTGTGGCCGGGGGCGGCAACACCATCGACACCGCCGACGGCTATTCGGTGTGGGTGCCGGGTCACGTGGGCGGGGAGTCTGAAACCATCATCGGTAAGTGGCTCCGGCAGCGCGGGGGCCGCGACCAGGTGGTTATTGCCACCAAGGTAGGCTGGGAAGTGAATGCCGAAAACAAGGGTCTCGCCAAAGACTACATTCTGCGGGCCGTGGAAGGCTCCCTCAAGCGCCTGCAGACCGACTACATCGACCTGTACCAGTCGCACAAGGACGACCCCACGGTGCCGGTAGCGGAAACCCTCGAAGCCTACGCCCAACTCGTGCAGCAGGGCAAGGTGCGGGTTATCGGGGCCTCCAACTTTACGGCGGCCCGCCTGCGCGAGTCGCTGGAAGCCAGCCAGAAGCACGGCCTGCCTCGTTACGAAAGCCTGCAGCCCCTGTACAACCTCTACGACCGGGCCGAGTTTGAGCGGGAATTGCTGCCCCTGTGCCGGGAGCAAAACATCGGGGTGATTCCCTACTACGGCCTGGCTGCGGGCTTCCTGACCGGTAAGTACCGCTCCGAAGCCGACCTGCAGAAAAGCGCCCGGGGCGGCGGCGTGGGCCAGAAGTACCTCAACGAAAAAGGGCTGAGCATCCTCGCTGCCCTCGACACGGTAGGTGGGCGCCTGGGCGCCACGCCCGCGCAGGTAGCCCTGGCCTGGGTGATGGCCCAGCCCGGCCTTACCGCCCCGATTGCCAGCGCTACCAGCGCAGAACAGCTAACCGAGCTGCTGAAAGCCACCGAGCTTAAGCTGGGCGCCGAAGACCTGGACCTGCTGAGTCGGGCCGGAGGCTGATTTGGTTGTTCGTTGTTAGTTGCTCGTTGTCAGTTGTCGGTTGTCAGTTGTCAGTTGTTAGAATTTAGCTGCGAGCAGGCCTGATCAGGCTTTTTGTCACGCTTCTTTTCATTCATGCCCAACGTCTGGTTCTGACAACGGACAACGAACAACTGGCAACTAAAACCCTCCATGAAACCCGCCGCGCCGCCCGTATTCGCCATTACCGCGTTTCCCAAGCCCCGGCAGGCGCGGCGGCCCTACTACATCGAGCGGCTTGAAACCCACGTGGCGCGGTTTCCCGGCGTCAGCGTGCCCCACGCCCACGACTTCTACCTGCTGCTGTACATTCCCGAAGGCCACGGCACCCATACCATCGACCTGCTGCCCTACGAAATCCGGCCCGGCAGCCTGTTTTTCATGACGCCGGGGCAGGTACACAGCTGGGAACTGTCGGCCGACGTGCAAGGCTTCATCGTGTTCTTCGACGCCGACTTCTTTCTGCTGCGCTACCCCGGCAGTGTGCTCGACGAGTACCCGTTTTTCGCCAGCACCGCTCCGCCGGTACTGTACCTTCCGCCTGCTGAAACCGAGTTCAGCTGGCTGCTGGAGCGGATGCTGGCGGAAAGCACCACCCCGTTTGCCAACCAGGCCGAGGTGTTCCGCTCCTACCTGCACCTGTGCCTGGAGCTGGCCTGCCGCCACTACCCACCACACCCGGCGCAGCCGGCTTCGGCCCTGGGGCGGCAGCAGGTACGGGAGTTCGGCCGCCTGCTCAACGAGCAGTTCCGCACCCGCCGTGCCGTGGCCGACTACGCCGACCAGCTTCACCTCACCGCCAATCACCTGAATGCCGTGTGCCGCCGCCTGCTCAACAAAACGGCCAGCACCCTGATTCACGAGCGGGTAGTGGTGGAAGCCCGGCGCCTGCTGCTGCACTCGGCGCTGTCGGTGGCGGAAGTGGCCGATCAGCTGGGCTTCGACGATGCGTCCTACTTCGTGCGCTTTTTCCGCAGACACACCGGCATCACGCCCGAGGCCTACCGCCAGCATCGTTGATTTGTCCTGCATCTGCCCGCAAACAACTCGTGCGGGCGCGGGCGGAAAGGCGGAACTTTGCATCGTACCAGGCACTGGTTAGCCGGGGCTGTACGCCACCAGCCGGTCAGCAGTGGCCGAACCGGGGTCTGGTCCGTAAACTCAGTCTGCCGCCCATCGAATTTCAACGACTATGGCTCACATTCAATCTTCTGCCCTTTCGCTCCTGGCTTTGCGCTGCCCGCGCTGCCACGAAGGCAAGCTGTTTTCCTACTCTTCCCTGAACCTGACCAAGTTTGCCGAAATGCCGGGCCAGTGCCCGGTGTGCAACCAAACCTACGAGCCGGAGCCCGGCTTTTACTGGGGGGCCATGTTCGTGAGCTACGGCTTCTCGGTGGCCATCTTCCTGGGCTGCGGCCTGCTCTGTTACTACGCCTTCGGCGACCCGGCCGTGTGGGTGTACGTGCTGACGGTTACCATCGTGGTGCTGGTGACTACGCCCCTGGTGCTGCGCTACTCCCGGGCCATCATGCTTTACCTGTTCGGCGGGGTCCGCTACGACGCCACCCGGGCCGAGAAAGCCCGCATGGCCGGCGAATAAGCCCGCCTCACGCCAGCACTTGGTCGGTCACCTTGCGGATGTCGGTGCTGACTTTCTGCAGAAAGGCCAGCTGCTCGAGCAAAAGCTGGTCGTCGGGCGTGGGGCCGGGCGCCGCCGGCTGGGCTGGCAGGGCGGGTACTTTGTCGGGCAGCGGCGCGGCGGCTTCGTCGAGCTTCTGCAGGCTTTCCGCCAGGGCGGCGAGAGCCTGGTTTACGGGCCGCACGCCCTCGGGCGGCAGCCGGAGCGGCCCCGGCGCGTCAGCTCCCGGCGCGCCCATGAGCGCGGCAATGTTGGCCGACAGAATATGGTTGAGCACCACGAACTGCTGCACCGCCTCACTCTGCCGCCGCTTGCTTTCCGGCTCCGACAGCATCCGCTGAAAGGCGGCCGAGAGGTTGGCCGAGCTGACGTACACATCCTTGCGGGCTACTTTGTAGTCGGTGAGGGCGGGGCGCTGGCCGGCGAGGCCGGCCGCCAGCTGCTGCAGGTAGCGCAGGTTGGCTTTTACCACTTCGCGCATATGTACCCGCAGCTGGGTGGCTTCCCAGGTCGGGAACAGCAGGTAGCCGGCGCTGAAGGCAATGGTGCAGCCGAGGAGCGTGTCGATGACGCGCTCCTCGAGCAGGTTGAGGTAGCCGATGCCCAGGAAGCTGAACAAAATCAGAATGAAGGGCGTCATGAAGAACACCGACACAAAATAGTAGCGGCGCTGGGCGCTGTAGGAGGCCAGCATGCAGCACAGCATAAAGCCGAACTGCACGGTGGCGTTGGGCACGAACCGCAGAATCAATACGCCCACCGCGCCCCCGGCCAGAGTACCTGCTACCCGCTCGTAGTTGCGCTGCTTGGTCAGGCTGAAGCCCGGCTTGAGCATAAAGGCCACGGTCATCACAATCCAGTAGCTGTGGTGACCCAGGGGCATCAGCTTGGCCACCACGAAGCCGAGCGTACAGGCCACTGCCATGCGCAGGGCGTGCCGGAACACGTTGGAGCGTCTCGTCAGGTTGTCAGTAAGCACTTCCAGACGGTAGTCCTCGCTGCTCACGAAGCGACCCAGCTCCAGGTTCTCGAGCGTGCGGCGGGGCTTGCCGCCGGGGCCGCTGAAGTAGTGCATCACCCGCTGCACCTGCTGCTGCAGGCTGCGGATATTCACCAGAATCTTCTTCAATACCAGCGTGGGCTGGTCCTTGTCGTTTTCGGCCACGGCATCGATGCGGCGCTTGAGGCGCTCCAGCTCCCCGTTCACGTCGAGCGTGCTCGTATAGGGCCGGCCGGCATGAATGGCCAGGCCGATGGCATCGAGCTCCTCAGCCAAGAGCTTGATTAGCGCGGCAACTTCCTCCAGAATGCCGG
Organism: Hymenobacter translucens; assembly: GCF_020685205.1. Lineage (GTDB taxonomy): Bacteria > Bacteroidota > Bacteroidia > Cytophagales > Hymenobacteraceae > Hymenobacter > Hymenobacter translucens. Next base: position 398,380 of record NZ_JAJERB010000004.1, on the reverse strand, counting down.
TAGGACCGAACCGCTCCCGGATGGCCGTGTAGTCGTAGTACGTGGCCGTGATGTACTCGTAGAGGTCTACCACGTCGACGAACGCCAGTACCAGCGCCCGGCTTTTGCTGGTGGAGTCCTTCACGATTTCCCGGCTCTTGAACAACAGCTGCCGGGCAGCGTCCTGCTTCTCGTTTACCACTATCTGCTGGGCGACCACCCGGCGGTAGTCGGCGGCCAGGTCGGTGGAAACCTGGTAGAACTCGGCCTTGATGCGCAGAAAAGCCGCCACGGCATGAATGCACTCCCCCAGGGCGCGCTGGGCCGGGCGGTACGGCTGCACCCGGAAAAACAGTACGCTGGTCAGGATGTACCACAGTCCGCCCGCCGCCACCAGGGCCGCGTGCAGCAGCACCTGGGCCGGCGTTAGGGGCAGGTCCATGGTCAGAATCATGACGAGCAGGGCCGCCGAGCCCACGGCCCCGGCCCGGGTGCCGTACACCGTGAACAGCGTAAACAGGAAGCTGAAGGCCATGACCTCGACGCCCATCACCGCGTTGTGCAGGCGGGCAAAGCCGGTAATCAGCGCCACTACGACCATGCACAGCAGCCCGTAGAGCATGCCGTTGCGCTTGTGCAGCACCGGGCCCGGCAGGTCCGTTATGCTGACGCACAGCGCCCCGAGCGCCACCGTGAGACCGGTTTCGAGCTGCCCGAAGTAGGATGCCAGCAGGGCCGGCACCAGCACCACCAGCGTGATGCGGAGGCCGTCGGCAAAGTCCTGCCCAAAGAAGAAGTACTGAATACTGCGGGTGTTCTTGCCCATGTTCGCCGGAAAGTTACCTGCCTATACGTAGCCGGGCGCAGTTGTCTGTTGCTGGTTGTCAGTTGTCAGTTGTCAGTTGTCAGAATGATACGAACACCTAGCACCTGACAACTAACAACTCAGCGCAAAGACTTTTCCATCACGATAAACCGCAGGGGCTGGCGCGGAATGCCAAACCGGGGGTCGTTGGGGAACGGCTCGGTGGCGCCGGTGGGTGCGTAGCCGTGGCGCTGGTACCAGGCAATCAGCTCGGCGCGCACCGAAATAACGGTAATGGTGAGGGCCGTGCAGTGCAGGGCCCGGGCGTGGTCTTCGGAAGCGGCCAGCAGCTGCTTGCCCAGGCCCCGGTCCTGCTGGTCGGGCGCCACGGACAGCATGCCCAGGTACAGCTTGGCGTCCTGCTTTTTCAGGTACACGCAGCCCAGCAGCCGTCCTTCCTCATTTTCGGCTTTCAGAATCGTGACAGCCGGGTCAGCCAGCATCTCAGCCAGTCCCTGCTCATCCACCCGGATGCCGTCCAGCAGCTCGGCCTCGGTGGTCCAGCCCCGGCGGGAGGCGTCGCCCCGGTAGGCGCTGTTGACCAGTTGGTTCAGATGGGGAATATCGATGGCGGCGGCGGCCTGTATGCGCAAAGGTGAATTCATCGGGCAAAGCTACGCCCGGGGTCGGCACAAAATGAATTCGCGGCGGCCAGTATGGGTAGTCCATCAGGGCTCCTACTGCCAGGCTTGCAAAAGCACAATGAAATGAAGTTCTAGTGAAAATACCTGAAAGTAGGTATTGCCTACGCATCCCCGTCTCTCCAATTTTGTTGGCTTTTTCCGCTTCACGCTTCACCGTATCATATGCGACGCACTCCTACTCTAACATTTCTTCGGCGCCTGAGGCCGGGTCTGCTGGCGCTGCCGCTGCTGGGCCTGCTGGGCACCCGGGCGGCGGCCCAGACCTTCAGCGCCGTCAGCACCTACAGCACTACCGGCAACACAGGCGCCGTAGCCGCGGCCGATCTTAATGGCGATGGCCGGAAAGATCTGGTTTACACCCGCCCCGGCCAGAAGCGGGTAGGCGTGCTGCTCGGACAGTCGGGCGGCGGCTACGCTGCTCGGGTTGAGTACACTACCAGTTCATATGCCTCCGATGTCGCGCTCAACGACATTACCGGTGACGGCATTCTGGATATGGTTGTAGCGACTAACGCCCCCGCTGACGTAATCGTGGTATTCCCTGGTCTGGGCTCCGGCGGGGTCGGCAATGGCACGTTTGGAACTGCCGTCAGTTATACAACCAGCTTCAACACTTCCAATCTTCGATTCCAGCTGGCTGACGTCACGGCCGACGGCCTGCTAGACGTAGTCATTGCGCATAATAACGCGGTAGGGGTGATGCCCCGCCTGTCCTCCGGCGGGCTTGGCACAGCGGTTTCATACAATGTTGGCACAAGCGGTGTAACTGATGTTGAGGTCGGCGACGTGAATGCCGACGGCCGGCCCGATCTGGTCATTGCCAGCGGCGGGGGTGGGTTTGCAGAGGCCAGCGTACGGGTGATGCTCAAATCAGTCGGTGCCGGCTACGGCACACCTATTAAAATAACCCCTGAGGGTACCTACGCCTACAACTCAGGCGACTCTCCATCGTCGCTGGCCCTGGCTGATATCACCCGCGACGGTCTTCCTGATGTCGTCGTCGGCAACACACTGAATACGGTGGGCGTGATTCCCAACCAGGGTGCCGGCTCATTCGGCACGATGACCACCTATTTCGTAGGTGGCAGTGGAGCAGCCGGCTCCGGACAGGTTTCGGACGTGGCTGTGGGCGACGTGAACGGCGACGGCCTGGCCGACGTGGTATTCTCCATCGCCCAGCTTCATCAGGCAGGAGTGCGGCTTGGCCTCACCTCCGGTGGACTGGGCAGCCAGACGACGCTGAGCACCAGCGCCAACAGCTACCCGAGCCGGGTAATTCTGAACGATCTGAACGCGGACGGCAAGCAGGACATTGCCGTCGGCAATTACAATACCGGAACGGTGGGCGTACTGCTCAACACCACGGCCACACCTGCGCCTACGCTTGCTTCCCTAAATCCCGTCAGCGGCCCGGTGGGCAGCACTATCACGCTGAACGGTACGGCCCTCACCGGCACCACCACCATCACCTTCAGCGGCACCGCCAACCGCACTGTCACCAGCGGCTTCACGGTGGTAAACGCCACCCAGATTACGGGCGTGGTAGTGCCCTCCGGGGCCACCACCGGCAACGTGACGGCAACCACACCCGCGGGCACGAGCAACGGCGTCAGCTTCACAGTAACAGCCAGCCCTCCCACCATCGGCAGCTTCTCTCCTACCAGCGGCATCCCGGGCACGAGTGTCGTTCTCACAGGCACCCACTTCACGGACGCTACCGGGGTCAGCTTTAACGGCACTGCCGCTACCAGCTACACCGTGAACTCAGCTACTCAGATTACGGCCTCTGTTCCTGCTGGCGCTACTTCGGGCCCTATCAGCGTGACTACACCCGGCGGCACCGCTACTAGTACCGGCAGCTTCACCGTCCTAACCGCGGGCCCGACCAGCACCTATTCGTTTACGGCTTCGCCCCAGACTTATACCGTACCGGCCGGCGTAACCCGCCTGCAGGTTCAGGCTAACGGTGCCGGCATCCCCGGCGGCACCGCCGTTATGAACGGCGGCCAGGGCGCACTCGTCACGGCCAGCATCACCGTAGTACCCGGCGAGGTTCTCACCATCGTGGCCGGTGGAAGTGCCCAGATGGGCAACCAGTTCTCGCCCGGCACAGGCGGCTACAACGGCGGTGGCGATGGGGGGGCTAGGTCGCCCGGCTCAGGTTCCAACCACGGTGGGGCCGGGGCTGGCGCTACCGATATTCGTCGTATCCCCGGCGCAACCACCGCCAGCCCGCTGGCCGGTGGTACGCTGCCCAGTACCTTATCCCGACGCCTGGTTACTGCCGGCGGCGCGGGCGGCGGGGGCGCCAATGCCGGAACGGCGGGCTTCACCGGCACCGAGTGGGGACAGCCGGGTACTACATCGGCAGGGGGCAATGGCGGCTGGTTCAGCGGCCAACCCGCTGTAACAGGCGGGACGGGTTCCCTGGGCCAGGGCGGTAACGGCGGCAATGCTACCAATGGCGGCGGCGGCTACGGCGGCGGCGGCGGCTACTACGGCGGTGGCGGCGGAGCAGGAGGAGCCAGCAGCTTCCAGTTCTGGGGCGGCGGCGGCGGCGGTTCCAGCTACGTAGAGCCCGCGGCCGTCACAGCCGGCACCACGCCGACGTATGGACTCAGGAATACCGGCAACGGCAGCGTGATGCTGACGCCTGTGTTTGTCAGCCCTGCTATCTCCTCGTTTACGCCCTCGATTGGGCCGGTAGGCACCAGCGTCACAATCAGCGGCAGCGACTTCGCCGGGGCTACGTCGGTGGCCTTCAACGGGACCAGCGCCAGCTTCACGGTCAACTCGGCCGGCACCCAGATTACGACCTCGGTTCCCTCGGGCGCTACCTCCGGCACCATCAGCGTGACCACCCCGGGCGGCACGGCTACCAGCAGCGCCAGCTTTACAGTGCTGGCCACGGGCCCGTCCACTACTTTCAGCTTCACCGGCGGGCCGCAGACCTACACCGTGCCGGCCGGCATGACACGCCTGCAGGTAACGGCCCAGGGCTCGGGCTTTATGAGCGGCCGCGGCGGCCTTGTCAATACCCTCATAAACGTTACTCCCGGCGAAGTACTCACAGTGGTCGTCGGGGGTCCGGGGGGCCAGGCCTTTGCCTCCCCTCCGTTCGCCCCCGGTGCGGGTGGCTATAATGGCGGCGGTCAGGGTGGCAACACCAACAGCAGCCGGATTGGTGGCAATGGCGGGTGCGGCGCTACCGACCTGCGTCGCATCACGGGCGCCACAAGCGCCGCTCCTTTCGGCAGCGGAACGCTGACCAGCACCTTCGGCCAGCGCCTGGTTATAGCCGGTGGTGGCGGGGCTCCCGGCTCTAACGCCGGGGAAGATGGAACCGGCGGCTCGGCCGGAGGCCGGGCGGGCACTACCACGGCCGGTGGCGCCGGCGGCATTGCCCCTATTTTTATGTACGGCAACGGCGACACGGGCTCAGCCGGCCTCGGCGGTACCGGCGGCTTTGGTGAAATCGGCGGCCACGGCGGTGGCGGCGGCTACTTCGGTGGCGGCGGTGGCGGCGGAGGTGGCGGCGCTACTCCTTCCGGCGGCGGGGGCGGCGGCTCCAGCTACGTCGTGCCCACGGCGCTTTCCAGTGGCAGCACCCCTAGCTATGCCCTGGCTACATCGGCTTCCAGCAGCCTGCTGATTACCCCGGTGGCAGCCCCGGCTCCTACTATCACGAGCTTCTCGCCCAACATCGGGCCAGTCGGGACCAGTGTCACCATCAACGGCACCGACTTCGGCGGCGCTTCGGCGGTAGCATTCAACGGTACCAGCGCCAGCTTCACCGTGAATGCCGCCGGCACCCAGATCACGACGAGTGTACCGGTCGGTGCCCAATCGGGGTCTATCACGGTGACGACCCCGGGCGGTACGGCGACGAGCAGCGGCAACTTCACCGTGACCGTAGTCAGCCCGACCATCACCAGCCTTAGCCCTTCCAGCGGGCCGGTAGGTACCAGCGTCACAATTTCAGGGTCCAACCTCAGTGGTGCCACCTCGGTTAGCTTCAATGGGACGGCCCAGACGATCTTTACCAGCAACTCGGCCTCGCAACTGGTTCTCAATGTCCCGACCGGCGCTACCACCGGTTCGGTTACGGTAACCACTCCCGGCGGCAGCAGCGGCGGACTCACCTTTACCGTGACTGCCCCGGCCCCGGCTATCAGCAGCTTCAGCCCCGCCAGCGGCCCGGTAGGCAGCAATGTCATCATCAGCGGCAGCAACTTCACCGGCGCTACCGCCGTGACGTTCAACGGCACCGGCGCGACCATCTTTACGGTTAACGGCACCGGCACTGAGATTACGGTCACCGTGCCGTCGGGTGCTTCCACCGGCCTGATTCGGGTAACCACGCCCGGCGGCACAGGCACTTCCGGCAACTCGTTCCAGGTGCTTGCCAATCCGGTTATCACCTCCTTCAGCCCGGCCAGTGGTCCGGCCGGCACATCGGTCGTCATCACCGGCAGCAACTTCGTCGGGGTGCAGTTCGTCACCTTCAATCAGGCCTCGAGCACGGCCAGTTTTACGGTTAACTCCCCCACGCAGATTACGGCTATCGTACCGGCCGGCGCCACTACGGGTCCGATCGGGGTGAATAACGGCGGTGCCACGGCCTTCAGCAGTACGCCCTTCACCGTTACGGCAAGCGCGCCGACCATTAGTGGCTTCACCCCCGGCAGCGGGCCAGCGGGCACCAGCGTCACGATAAGCGGCACGAACCTGACGGGTACCACAGCAGTAGCGTTCAATGGCACTGCTGCTCCCGGCTTCACGGTAAACTCGGCTACGCAGATCACCGTGAGCGTACCTACGGGAGCTACCAGCGGCACGATCAGCGTGACGACGCCCAGCGGCACGGCCACCAGCAGCCAGAGTTTCTCGGTCACGGCCGGTGACCTGACGGTGACCAGTGCCCAGATTATCACCGGCGGCTCCTACAACAACGTGACCATCACGTCGTCCGGTGCACTTCGGCTGGATGGCCCGCTTTCCGTAGCTGGTTCGTTCACGGTGCAGTCTGGCGGGCAGCTGGTTACCAACTGCCAGCCCATCACCGGCGCCGGCTCGTTTACGCTACAGTCCGGCGCCCAGCTTAGTATCTGCGACGCGGGCGGCATCACCGCTTCGGGCAACGCCGGGGCTGTTCAGCTCAGTGGTTTCCGTTCGTTCAGCCCGGATGCTTATTACACCTACACCGGGGCCACCGCCCAGGTAACGGGCAACGGTCTGCCCGCGCAGGTTCGTAGCCTGACCAAGCTCAACGCCAGCCTGCTCACGCTGAGCCAGGCGCTGAGCGTGCGCGAGTCGCTCATTATTGCCGGCTCGGGTAATGTGGACCTGGGCGGTCAGACGCTGACGCTGCTTAGTGATGCCACGGGCACGGCGCTGGTCGTCAACAACCTGACGGGTGTCGTGACTGGTGGCACTGCGGTTGTGCAGCGCTACATCAGCCCTACGCTGAACCCGGGCCTGGGCTACCGCCACTTCTCTTCGCCGGTCGCAAACTCGACGGTAGCGGACCTGAGCACAGCTGCCTTTACTCCCGTGGTGAACGGAGCCTATAACACGTCCCGCACCCCGGGGACGGAAAGCTCCTTCCCCACGGTGTTCGGCTACGAGCAGACCCGGGTGCGCACCGCCCTGAACAACCTGTCGGCCTTTGACAAAGGCTGGTTCTCGCCGGCTTCTCTTTCTGATGCATTAGTCGTGGGCCGGGGCTACACGGTGAACCTGGGTGCTTCCCAGACCGTGGACTTCGTCGGCACGCTCAACTCGGGCACGTACGCTATGTCGCTGGCCCGCAATGGTGACACGACCCGCAATGCCGCCGCTGCCGGCTGGCACTTGGTGGGCAACCCCTACCCGGCTCCCATCGACTGGAACCTGGTGGGCCTGGCTGACCGCACCGGTCTGACCGGGACCATGTACGTGTTCGAAAGCCGCGACACCTACACCGGCTCGTACCGTTCCTACATCAACGGCATGGGTTCGGGCGGCCCGCTGATTGCCAGCGGCCAGGGCTTCTTCGTGCGGGTAGCTCCGGGTCAAACCACTGGTACCCTCACGCTGCGCAACGGCCACCGTGTGACCAGCTACGCCGATCAAGCTACGTTCCGCCGCTCTGCCCCCGACACTCGTCCCCGCCTGCAACTGCAGCTGCAAAGCGGCAGCAGTCAGGATGCGCTGTTCGTGTATGTGGAAGCTGGTGCCACCGCCGGTCTCGACAATGGCTTTGATGCCGAGAAGCTGCGCAACACAACGAGCCTGAACCTCTCGGCCATGGCCAGCACCGGGCAGAGCCTCTCGATTCAGGGCCTGGCTGAGCTGGGCAACCAGGCAACGGTGGTACCGCTGACGGTGCAGGTGCCGCTGGCTGGTCAGTACACGCTGGCTGTGGCCGAGCTGCTGAACCTGGCCGCCGGCACGACCGTGACCCTGCGCGACGATCTGCTGGGCACGAGCACGCTGCTGACCGGCACGACGCGCTACAGCTTCCAGACGACGGGCACTACGGCCAACGGGCGCTTCTACCTGGAGCTGCGCAGCACCGGGGCCCTGTCGACGGCCTCGCAGGTGCTGAGCCAGCAGGTGCAGCTGTATCCGAACCCGGCCCACGGCCAGTTCCGGGTCCTGCTGCCGGCCAGTGCCGCTTCGGCTCAGCTGACCCTGCTCAACGCCCTGGGCCAGACGGTGCGCACCCTGAACGCCACCGGCACCAGCACCCTCGTGGATGCTTCGGGCCTGGCGCAAGGCGTGTACACGCTGCGCGTGCAGGCTGGTGCGGCTACGGCTACCAAGCGTGTGGTCATCGAATAAGGTCAAAGCCCGCTCCCGTCGCAGGAGCGGGCTTTACCTGCTTTTTCACCCTGAAAGCGGACTGTTATGAAGCAACTCTTTGCCTTTCTGCCCGGCGTCGCCCTGCTGGCGCTGCTCCTGCTGGTTCCGATGACCTCCCAGGCCCAGGACCCGGACTCAGGAGGTCCGACTCCGACGCCCTCCACGCCTACCTCGGTGCCCATTGACGGAGGAGCGTCCGTGCTGCTGGCCGGGGGCGTCGTTTACGCGCTGAACCGCCTACGCAAACGCCGCTAGCCGGTCGCCCACCTAAACCGGGGCAGTTTTCGGAGTCTTGGGCCCGGAAGCTGCCCCGGTTTTTTATGACCCGACCAAGCAGTGCGCGCCGGTAAAGCTACTTCGATGGGCTGGCGACCAAGACAAAAGCGAGTTGGAAGTCGTTGCGGATGGCGTAGCTGCCCAGGTTCTGAAAAAAGGAGCTGGAGTTGTAGTTGACGCTAAACCGGGTTCGGTCGATGGTAGCGGTGCCGTGCACCCGCAGCGAGCCGCCCTGCCGGGTTACCGATACCGGAAAACGAATGGCCCGGGTGATGCCCTTCACGGTAAGGAAGCCCCGCGCTTCGCCGTTCACCACTTCATTCAGCTTAAACACCGCCGAGGGGAAACGCACGACGTCGAAAAAGTCGGCATTGCGCAGGTGCTCCTGCAGCTTCTCCTCGGCGTGGGTGATGGTGGTCATATCAAACTCAAAGTACCCCCGCCGCAGCCGACGGCCGTCGTAGGTAAAGGAGCCGCGCCGGAGCAGCAGGGTGCCGAACGGAGCCCAGGTGCCGGTTTCGGCATACCCGGTCCAGGTGAGGCGGGAGGCGGCCGGGCTAACCTGGTAAACAGCAGGGGCAGGCGCGGAGCGAAAAGCCAGCAGCAGGCTGGCAAACAGAAGCAGGCTCAAGGGGTTCATGGCATGAACAGTAAAGCAGGCAGCGGCATACCCTGTGGGCTAGCGCACGGTGGACTCGGTTTCAATCAGCCCCATTCCCTTGTAGAGCTTGCCAGCCTTGTCTTTGGCCAGAATATACCAGAGGGCATCCCCGCCGTAAAGGCTTTGGGCGCTGCTGGCATAGCGGTAGTTTTTAGCGAAGGTGTAGGTGACACCCGGGCGGAGCCGACCTCCGGGGCAGTTGAACAGCTCGGCAAACTCGGTTGGCGTTTCCCGCATGTTGGCCTGCCAGCCCGCGGCGCTGTACCAGATAAAGCTGCCGCACTCCACCACCTCCAGCTCCTCCCCCGCTTCGGAGCGAATCATGGTCTGGTGCTTCCACACGTACTGCCCGGGCTTGTCGGGGTCGGCTACGGGATAGTTCGGATTCGGCGTGTGCCAGAGCAAGAGGCCCACCGGCACCTGCCGCAGCTTGTCGGGCAGGGCGCGGGTGTGGTCGGTCCAGGCAGCGGTCTGGGCCTGGCTGACAACTGAGGTAGCCGGCAGCAGGGCCAGCAGGAGCAAGCTTTTTTTCATGGCCGTAGTCGGTTGGGAGTACGGGCCAAAGGTGGGCGAGCCGCCGGGTGTCCGCGCCCCGGATCCGGTTCCGGGACGTCCCGAATCATGATCCGGGCCCTGCTGCCGACAGCTAGCGCGGACGGTAGTCGCTCGGGGCCAGGCCGGTAAACTGCTTGAAAATGCGGTTGAACGTGGTTTTGGAGTTGAACCCGCACTCAAAAGCAATACCCAGCAGCGTGAGGCGGGCCACGTCGGCCGGATTGGCGAGGCGGCGCTTTACGGCCTCTACCCGGTAGCCGTTTACCACATCGTTGAACGGCAGCCCAAAGCCTTTATTCACGGTAAATGAAATCAGCCGGGAGGCCAGCCCCGTGTGGGCCGACAGCTCGGCCAGGGTCAGCGTCGGGTTGAGGTACAGCTGCTCGTCTTCCAGAGCACGCCGGATCCTGGCCAGCACGGCCGGGTCCACGGCAGCTTCCCGGGGAGCGGTCGGCGCTGCGGTGGTCGTGCCGGCCTCCGCGGGATTCGGCGGGACGAGAGGTACGGCAAGCGCCCCGGATGCGGCTTCGGGCGCAAAGCTGACGGCCCGCATGTCGGCCTGCCGGAGCCCGACGCTCCCGATCAGCAGCACCACGCCCCCGAGCAGCCAGGTAGAGTAGTCATACGCGTAGTACACGTTGTAAAGCTCCCGAAGCAGCACTTCCACCAGCCACTGGGCGCTGACCAGGGCCAGCACCCCGAGCAGCACGCGCAGCCACGTGAGCCGCAGCTGGGAGGTTTCCGAGAAGTTATCGGGCAGCCACTGCTGGTAGCGGCGCAGCAGGCGCAGGCTTAACGCCAGGTAAACGATGAGCGACAACCAGGTGCCGATAAACTCAATGCGGTAGGTGTAGGGCCGGTGCACGTTTTCCCAGAACCATAGCCGGAACGAATACGGCTGGAGGCACAGCCACAGGTAGAGCCCGGCCTGAAGCAGCACCGGCCCGAAATGCCAGAAGTGCCGCTGCTCGAGTTGGAAGTCGTGGTTTACCAGGCTCTGCACGTAGAAGTACAGCAGGGGCCGAAGGCAAACGAGTAATAGATGGGCAGGAAGTACCAGTCGGGGTTCTGCCCGTAGATGCCGGCCACCCGGAAAAACCCGTCGAGCACCCACAGGGCAATAACCAGCAGCAGCAACGCCAGAAACCGGTTCGGCAGGCGGTTGTACGGGGCCAGCCACAAGAGCCCGGCCGCAAATACGGCCTGGGCCAGGACGGCAAAAAGCACTACCACATCGGGCGTCACGGCAACCTGCATACCGCAAATAACCACTTTTACCCGGTCGGGTTTTATGCTTTCCGGCCGGAACGCCCCGGCCCGCCGAAAGCCGGCCAGTCTGACGAAACCAGCTTCTGCTTAACCCTTACTGCCGGATCAGGCTTTTCACCTGGCAGCAGCACCAAGCCGCTGCTCCGGCCTCACGCCGCTACCACGCGGCAACCGCCCCCCGCCTCTATCCGCCGGGCGTCGTTCCGTACAAGAGCACATGAAGCCCCTGATTCTGGAATGGCTGCGCCGCTACCTGCCCGCCGAGCTGCTCTCGGCGGCAGCCACCCTGGCGGGGGCGCTGCTGGCGTTTCGCAGCACCCACAGTGGCGTCGCGGCGGCCCTGGCCGCCACCTGGGCCGGCAACGTGGTGTACTTTGGCTACCTGCTGCTGCTCGATGCCCGCCTAGCTTACCGGCAGCGCCGGGCCCTGGGCCGCCCTTACACGGTGAAAACCTTTGCCCGCAATGTCCGGGCCCTGGCCGTGGAGTTTGGCCTGGCCGAGCTGGCCGACAGCTTTCTGATTCGCCCGGCGCTGATGTACTACCTGCCGCGGTGGCTCGGCTCCCTGGCCGGCGGCATTCTGCTGGCCAAGCTCCTGGCCGACATCAGCTTTTACATCCCGGCCATTGTGGGCTACGAGCTCAGCAAAAAGCGTTTTCGGGACTTCCGCTGACGTCGCGGCAGCTACCCCTGACCGAACAGCTGCCGGGTCAGCCAGGCGACCAGGTCCCGGTCCACCTGCTCCCGGCACTCGTCGAGGCCGTGGCGGCAGCCGGGGTAGAGCAGCAGCTCCCGGGGCTCCCGGGCCCGGCGGTAGATGTCTTCGGAACAACGGTGAGCCAGGATTTCGTCGTCGGTGCCGTGGATCAGCAGCAGGGGCCGGGGGCTGACCTGCGGGGCCAGGTCGGTGCCGTAGGTCTGGCTGCTCATCGGCACCACGGCTTTCACTTCTTCGCTTAACGCCCCGGCGGCAATGACGACGGCCCCGCCGAACGAGTGCCCGACCAGTGCCACGGCCGGGTGGCCGCGCTGCTGCACCAGGTACTGCACGGCCAGCAGGGTATCCAGCACGCAGTCTTCGAGGTAGTTGGGGCGGCGGTAGTGCAGACGGAGCGAGGCCGCGCCCCGGCCGCTGAGCTGCCCGGCCAGGCGCGGGTACATGCCCCCGGCCGGGCCGTCGAGGCCGCCTCCCGACCCGCCCACCCAGATCACCGCCGGGGTGCCGGCCGGGGCCGGGTGGTAGCGGGCCGGCATATCCCCGCCGTTGGTGTGCAGGGTCAGCTCCTCTACGCCCTCAGCAGTTCCGTGGTGGGTGACGGATTCAAGGACAAACTCGACCTGCTCAGGTTTCGATTTCCGGCTCATAGGAGTCTTGACTCTAGGTAGAACGGCCTTTGTATACTCCCACGCCGGATTTTTGATATTGCCGGGCTTGGCTTATCCAGGTAGAAAATCTGCCCCCTGCCTGCTTCCGAACAGATTCTCAGGCCGGCTTTATTTTCAGAGGCGCACAAAAAAAGCCCCCGACCAGCGGGGGCTTTTCCTAGGTAAGTCAGGCGGAAGGCTAGAAGCGGCGGTTCACGCAGTTCAGGTCTTCGAAGGCCTGCTTAAGGCGGGTAACAAAGGTGTCCTCACCCTTGCGCAGCCATACGCGCGGGTCGTAGTACTTCTTGTTGGGGGAGTCGGCGCCGGTGGGGTTGCCGATCTGGCCCTGCAGGAAGCCTTCGTTTTTCACGTAGTAGTCCTTGATACCTTCCCAGAACGCCCACTGCAGGTCGGTGTCGATGTTCATCTTGATGGCGCCGTAGCTGATGGCCTCGCGGATTTCCTCCTGACTCGAGCCCGAGCCGCCGTGGAAGACGAAGTCGATGGGCAGGGTTTCCTCGATGCTCAGCTTCTGACGCAGAAACTCCTGGGAGTTCTTCAGGATCTTGGGCTGCAGCTTCACGTTGCCGGGCTTGTACACGCCGTGCACGTTGCCGAAGGCGGCAGCGATGGTGAAGCGGTTGCTTACCTCGCTCAGCTGCTCGTAGGCGTAGGCCACTTCCTCGGGCTGGGTGTAGAGCTTGCTGGAGTCCACGTCGGAGTTGTCGACGCCGTCTTCCTCGCCGCCGGTCACGCCCAGCTCGATTTCCAGGGTCATGCCGATTTTGGCCATGCGCTCCAGGTAGCGCTTGCAGATTTCGATGTTTTCCTCAATCGGCTCTTCCGAGAGGTCGAGCATATGGGAGCTGTACAGGGGCTGGCCGTACTGGGCAAAGTGCTTTTCGCCGGCAGCCAGCAGGCCGTCGATCCAGGGCAGAAGCTTCTTGGCGGCGTGGTCGGTGTGCAGCACCACGGGCACCTCGTAGAGCTCGGCCATCAGGTGCACGTGCTGGGCGCCCGAGATGGCGCCGGCAATGCTGGCGCGCTGGTCGCCGTTGGCAATCGACTTGCCGGCGAAGAACTGGGCGCCCCCGTTGGAAAACTGGATCATGACCGGGGAGTTCACGGCCTTGGCGGTTTCGAGCACGGCATTCACCGTGTTGGTGCCGGTCACGTTCACGGCAGGCAGGGCGTAGGCGTTGGCCTTGGCGTGTTGGAACAAGGACTGAACTTCGTCGCTGTGCAGGACGCCGTTTCGCAGGCCGGTCAAAGTGTTTTCCATGAGGAAGGGCTTAGTAAACGAATGTGAGGAAGGTGGTGGGATGGTAAGGTGAACAGCAAGCCCTTCCCGGTTCAGCTCGGACCGGGCCGGGCCGGGAAGGACGGGTCAAAGATAAAGAAAGGACGGTGACGGAATAAGCTCCCGCCCGAAAGCCGTGCGCCCGGCCTTGTCTGCCGGGCGCCCCCCGGCCCGAAGCAGCGCAAAAAGGTGAATCGCCACTTCTTATTTCAAGCTTCCGTTGCTGGCTACTTCCCTGCGATGCGGTAAGCAGTGCCGATCCGAAAAAACTGGTAGTACAGCTCGCCGGGGCCGCCGGGCTGGGCTTCTGAGTAGTTGGTGAGGCCGTAAGAGTAGCCCAGCGAAACGCTGAGCCGACGGTAGCCGGCCGTCAGATTGAGCCGGGCGCGCACGTCCAGGGGCATGGACTCCAGCTGGCGGCTTGTGCCGTACGACGCCCCCTGCTCGGTGACCGCCTGCCCCTGCTCCCGGCTGTGAAGCAGCACGGCCAGCTCTGGTCCGGCACTTAGATCCAGCGCCACGGAGCGCAGCTGAGCGCGGTAGCCATAGAAGGGGTGCACCGTCAGAAAGTGATTCGTCAGGATCGTTCTACCCGTCGCCGCGATGCCGTCGTGCATGGTGTGGAACACGCGCCGGATGTGCACCCGGCTTTGCAGCGCCTCGTAGCCCGCCTGCACCCCTACCAGACGCTGCCGCTGGCCCACGCGCTGTACCTGTCCCGTTAGCCCGTACCCCATTGCCCACTCGCTGCCGTAGGGGTTGTAAGTGTAGACCGCCGGGCCGGTCGTCGGCTGCGACGACACGACGATGGAGGAGCGTTCGGTGGCCGAAGCACCCCGAAAAGAGCCGAAGCCCGAGTTTAAATGCACCGAAAGCTCCGTGTGCTGCCCATAACCCAGGCGAGCGGTCAGCAAAGTGAGGACGAGCAAGGTTTTCTGCATACGTACAGGAAGGGGCCGTTGGAGCCAGAAACGAAAAAGGTATGACAAACTGCCGGCCCGGCAAGGATACCGGCAAGCACGGTACGATAGGAGAGCGTCCGGGCCGCTCAACGGTTGGCAGCGCGGGCATAATTTTCCACTGGTCGCGTGCTTCCCGTCATTTCCGCCCGATATTGCCCCCACTATGCCGATTCGCGACGCCGCTGCCTTACCTTATCTGATTATCGACTTCGACAGCACCTTTACCCAGGTTGAGGGCCTCGACGAGCTGGCCGACGTGGCGCTCCAGGGGCATCCCGACCGCGAAAACGTAGTCGGGCAGATCCGGGCCCTCACCGACCGGGGCATGAGCGGGGAACTGAACTTTGCGGAATCCCTGAAGCAGCGCCTGGCCTTGCTGCCGGCCCGGCGCGAGCATCTGCCTTTGCTGGTGGAGCGGCTCAAGGGCAAGGTTTCGGAAAGCATTGTGCGCAACCGCAGCTTCTTCGAGCAGTTTCCCGGCCGGATCTATATCGTCAGCAGCGGGTTCCGGGAGTTTATCGAGCCCGTCGTGGCCGACTTCGGCATCACCTCCGAGCACGTGCTGGCCAACACCTTCACCTTCGATGCCGAGGGGCGCATCACCGGCTTCGACCCCGACAACGTGCTCAGCCGCGACGGCGGCAAGATCGAGCAGCTGCGCCGCCTCGACCTGCACGGCGACGTGTACGTGCTCGGCGACGGCTACACCGACTACCAGATCCGGGAGGCCGGACTGGCCAACCGCTTCTACGCCTTTACCGAAAACGTGACCCGCGACGCCGTGGTGGCCCGGGCCGACGAGGTGGCGCCCTCCTTCGACGAATTCCTCTATCAGAATAAGCTACCGATGACCCTCTCATACCCCAAAAACCGCATCCGCGTCCTGCTCCTTGAAAACCCCGACGCGCGTGCCGCCGAGCTGTTCCGCCAGGAAGGCTACCAGGTTGATACCGTGCCCGGGGGCCTCGACGAGGACGAGCTGGTGGAGCGCATCGAGGGCGTAAGCATCCTGGGCATCCGGAGCAAAACCCAGGTGACGCCCCGGGTGCTGGAAGCCGCCAACCGTCTGATTGCCGTGGGCGCGTTCTGCATCGGCACCAACCAGATCGACCTGACCGGCTGCATGCGGAAAGGCGTGGCCGTGTTCAACGCCCCGTTTTCCAACACCCGCTCGGTAGTGGAGCTGGCGTTGGGTGAAATCATCGTGTTGGCCCGCCGCATCCCTGAGAAGAACCCCAGGATGCACGCCGGGGAGTGGGATAAATCGGCCAGCGGCTCGTTTGAAATCCGGGGCAAGACCCTGGGCATCGTGGGCTACGGCAACATCGGCGCCCAGCTGTCGGTGGTGGCGGAAGCCGTGGGCATGAAGGTGGTGTACTTTGACGTGGCCGAGAAGCTGCAGCTGGGCAATGCCGTGAAGTGCCGCACCCTGGACGAGCTGCTGCAGCAGGCCGACGTGGTAACCCTGCACATCGACGGCCGGCCCGACAACGAGAACTTTATCGGGGCCCGGGAATTTGCCTTGATGAAGCCCGGGGCGCTGTTCCTTAACAACGCCCGCGGCCACGTGGTGGACGTGCCGGCCCTGGCTGCCGCCCTGCGCTCCGGCCACCTGGGTGGGGCGGCCATCGACGTGTTTCCCTACGAGCCCAAAACCAACCACGAAACATTTGAAAACGAGCTACGCGGCCTGCCCAACGTGCTGCTCACGCCCCACATCGGGGGCAGCACCGCCGAGGCCCAGCGCAACATCGCCGAGTTCGTGCCGGAGCGGATTATGCAGTACGTGAACACCGGCAACACCCAGCAGAGCGTCAACTTTCCCAACATCCAGCTGCCGCTGCAGCAGGCCCACCGCCTGATTCACATCCACGCCAACGTGCCCGGCGTGCTGGCCCAGATCAACAACGTGCTGGCCGCCCACCACGTCAACATCCTGGGGCAGTACCTGAAGACGAACGAGCACATCGGCTACGTCATCACCGACATCAACCGCGAGTACGACCAGGAAGTAATCCAGGCCCTGCGCGAGGTGGAGCACACGATTAAGTTTCGGGTGCTGTATTAAATCGGTTGGCAGTTGTCAGTTGTCAGTTGTTCGTTGTCAGGTCGTATTGTTACTGGCAACTGACAACAAACAACTGACAACTAAAAACATAGCAGTACATATGCTGACATTCCTCCTAACCAGCCTGCTGGCCCTGAGCAAGCCGGCTTCTGCCCCGGTGCTGCCGGCCTGGGCGCAGACGCAATGGACCGAAGCCGGCCTGGGCAGGACCTTCGACCGGGCGGCCTATGCCAAGCCCGGTTTCCTGAGCGCCGACTTCAACGGGGACGGCAAAACCGACGTAGCTATTCTGGTTTCCCGCCGGGCCACCGGCAGCCGGGGCATCGTGATGCTGCACCAGGGTGGGGCGCCGCACCAGATCCTGGGCACCGGCCGGAACACCAGCCGCGAAATGCTGCAGGGCGACCTTGCCTGGGCTGACCACTGGCGCGTGTACCGGGGCCGCACGACCGACGAGGTGCTTTTCACGCCTTCCGGCGACCTGGGCGACACCCGCACGATATACCTGAAGCGGCCTACCATCGAACTTACCAAAGAAGAACAGGGCGGCGGCATGATCTACTGGAACGGCCGGCGCTACATCTGGCTGCACCAGACCTGCTAGGCAACTTGCGGCTGAACGCTCAGCGGCAGCTTGCCGCAGCCGCCAATGCCGGCAAGCCAGGCAACTCCCGTCGGCTGGTCCCGGTCCTTGACCGGGCACGGTCTTGACCAATCAGCCTTGCCCGGGACGCTGAGCGCAACCATCCTTCTCCGGCATCTTATCCTGATCTTACGCAAATGAAAAACACGCTCCTCGCGCTGCTGCTGGCCGGGCCGTCAGCTCGACGAGGTCCTGGGCGTGTCGCTCGACACCGAGAAGGCCCGGGACAAGTGGCTGAAGGCCATCCAGGACGACCAGCTGCCCTGGACCCAGGTTTCGGACCTGAAGGACTGGCAGGCCGATGCCGCCAAGCTCTACAACGTGTAGGCCATTCCGCAAAATTTCCTGGTGGACCCCAGCGGAAAAATCGTGGCGACCAACCTACGCGGCGCCGCCCTGGGCACCACCCTGGCCAGCCTGATTTGCTAACCGACGCGGATTGCAGCTCATTTCCCATTGCCCTATCGGTCCTGGCTTTCCGCATATTGCAGCAGACTACCGCACTGCTTCCCTAACGCTCATGCATCCGCTTAACGCCCGAAGGCCCCTTCCTCAACCTGAGGAAGGGGCCTTCTTGGTAATTTGGATGAAATCAGTTGCGGGTCAGGCGCTGGGTCGTGGTGCCGGCCGCCGTGGTCAGGCGCAGGAGGTAGATGCCGGGAGCGAGAGCGGGCAGGGCAGGTAGAGTCCGGGGCACGGCGCTCAGCTCCAGCTTTTGGCTGTACACGGCCCTGCCGGTCAGGGTCAGCAGCATTACCGTGGCGGGCTGGGGGGCGTCGCCGGCGGGCAGGGCCACGTTCAGCACCTCCGCGAAGGGGTTAGGATACGCCGCGGCCGCGGCGGCAGCCCGGCCGAGCGCGACGATGGGCGAATAGGCAGTAGTGCCATCCAGGTCCACCATCCGCAGGCGGTAGTAGCGGGTCCCGGTGGCCGGGGCATCGAAGTAGGTGTAGCTGCGGGCGGCGGTGCTGTTGCCCGCGGCGGCAACCTCCCCTACAGCGCTGAACAAGGCGCCATCAGCCGAGCGCTCTACCACGAAAGCGGCGCTGTTCACTTCCTGCGCCGTGGTCCAGCGCAGTTCGTTGGCGTTGGCAGCAGCCTGCCCGGAGAAGGCCGTCAGCTTGACGGGCAGCGGGTTGGGCGCGGCAGCAGCCTGCTCGTAGCGCAGCACGGTGCCATCCGTATTGCCGATGAACAGATCCAGGATTCCATCGCCGTCGAGGTCAGCCACTGCCGGTGCCGCATAGCCGCCCACGTCCAGGTCACTGGTGCCGTTCGTTAGGTTTCCGACCAGCGTGAAATTAGTCGAGTTGATGGCTGTCTGCTCGTAGCGCTGCACGAAGCCATCCACGTTGCCGATCAGCAGATCCAGCAGACCGTCGCCATCAAAATCAATAATCTGCGGCTTGGATACTCCGTTGGCCGTTACGCCCGAGTCAATAACGTTCGTACCGTTCGTGGTGAGGTTGCCAATCAGCGTAAAGGAGCCCGAGTTAGCAGCCGTCTGCTCGTAGCGCAGAATGCGGCCCGATTCTCCCCCTACCAGCATATCCAGCAGGCCATTGCCGTCGATGTCAGCTATCGTAGGCTTTACATACTGGCCCAGGCCCGTGCCAGAGGCCACCGTTGTTGCCGTCGTGATAGCACCAAAGGCGTTGAACTGGGTGGAACCGGCGGCAGTCTGCTCGAAGCGCAGCACCGTGCCCGTCCCCTCCCCTACCAGCAGGTCCAGCAAGCCATCCCCGTCCAGGTCCGTCACGGTAGGCTTGGCGAAATTGCCTACATCCAGAGTCCCAAAAGTCGTTGGCGCACTGGTCGTGTTAGCCGTGAGCGTTGTGCCGGGCGTGATAAAGCCCGGGTAATTGGCATTGCCCACCGGGTACTGCTCGTAGCGAATGATGGTTCCGGCATCGGTGCCCACCAGCATATCTACCAGACCGTCGCCATCAAGGTCGGTGGCAGTGGGCGTGGAATACGCGCCGATATCGATAGAGTTAACCGAGCCCGTGCCTACCTGCGAAGCCGTGCTGCCCGACGACGCGCGCTGCACCAGAAACCGCGGCGTGCTGAGCGCCGTGCCACCGGGCGTGGTCACCCGTACCCTGCCGCTGTTGGCCGCTACCGGTACCGTAACCGTAACCGTGGTGGCGGTGCGGGCGGAAATCGGCATCGTCTGCCCGTTCAGCAGCACTGTAGACGTCAGCAGCAGGTTGGTGCCGGTAATGACGACGGTCGTTCCGCTTGGCCCAGCTGATGGGTTAAAGGGATTAACCGAGGCAATAGTGGGAGCCTGGGCCAGAACCGCAGCAGGCAGCAAGGCGCCCAGAGCGACCGTAGCTAGGATGCGGAGCGTGCGGGCCGAGAAGTAAAATGGCAACATAAAAGAGTAAGGAAAGGACTGAAAATCACACCCGGCCAATGACGCTACACAAGGCTGCGCCTCTTACATCATGGATGAGCTGGCACAAAAGTATTTTCCTGCCTTTCCGCCGGCCTCACGTTTTGCTGTCCAGCTTACTTCTCTGTTCGAACGGTATGTTTTACTAATTGAATGCTTCCGTACCCCGCACTATTCACTTTCCGCCCGCACTATGCGGGGGCTTGGCTCTTCCCGTTTCTCTTCCAAGACCGCACGGCAACCCGGGGCAAGCGGGCCGGGCATTCGGCTCACTTGCCCGGCTTTCTTACTACAGCCGCGTCCGCACCTGGCCCAGAATCCGCTGCATGGTATTGCGCACGGCCTGGTCGTCGCCAGGGATGCTGTTGTTCAGGAAGCTTACGGCCAGCAGACGGCCGCTCTTGGTGCGCACGTAGCCCGCCAGGTTGCAGGTGTTGGTCAGGGTGCCGGTCTTCCCCCAAAACCAGGTGCCGTTGGCGTCGCGGTAGCGCCGGCGCAGGGTCCCCTGCCCGCCACCGGCCGCCAGCAAGCTCAGCAGGCGCCGCTCCGGCACTTCGCGGTGCAGCAGCAGCAGCAGGCCGTTGAGGGTGCGGGGCGTGACGAGGTTGAGGCGGGAAAGGCCCGAGCCGTCCACCCAGGGCAACTTGTCGGGCAGGGAGTCGAGGAAGTGGCGCTGCGCATAGCGAATGACGCGAACGGTGCTAAGCGAGTCGCGCGGAGGGCCCAGGCGGGTGGCGCACATCAGCAGCAGCTGCTCGGCCAGAAAGTTGTCACTGACCCGCAGCATCCGGCGGTACAGCGAGTCGGCGGGCAGGCCGGTCAGCACCCGGATCGAGTCGCGCCCGGGGCGGGGCTTCCACGTGGTGCCCACCACGGCGCGGCGCAGGGTATCGCCGAGCAGGCGGAGCAGCAGGCCCCGGCTGGTGCGGAACGGAACCTCGTCCACCCATTTTTTCGGGGCGGTGAAGTAGGTGAAACGATTTTCGAGCTGCACTCGGGTTACGTGTACGTCGGGGTCATGACCCAGCCGGGCTTCGGCGTCGGCTACGCCGGCCAGGGGGGCAAACACGTGGGGCAGCACCCGCACCCGCTGCGGAGCCGGCACTCCCCTGGGCCGGGCCGGCACCGGGGCGTTGGCGTAAAAGCGCACGGTATTGCCGTAAATCGGGAAGGCCGTGCGCTCAGGCTGAAAGTAGTAGTTGAAGTCGTCCCAGCCCCAGCCCGGCCCATACACCGGCGGCGTGGCAATGGTACAATAAGCCAGCATCCGCTCGGGCCTGCGGGCCAGGAACGTGTAGGACCGGCGTGAGGGCACGTCGCCGTGCAGGAAGGTGGGGTCGCCGGTGCCCTGAAAGAAAAGCGTGTCGCCGCGGCTGAAGTAGCGCAGGCTGGGCAGGGAGTCGCCGAGCAGGCGCAGGCCGGTGTAAAAGCTGAACAGCTTCATCACGCTGGCCGGCGTGAAATACCGCGCCTCATTGAGCTCGTACAGCACTTCGCCGGTGGCGGCATCGGCAATGCTCAGGCCCACCTGGTGCTGGCGCAGGGCGGGCGCTTCATTCAACAGGGAATCAAGCCAGGGCAGCCGGGCCGGGCGAAGGGTATCGGCCGGGGCGGCCGGCTTGGCAGACTGGGCGCAGGCCAGGGGCTGGGCCATGCCCCACACGAGCAGGAGCAGAAGGTAAAGAGGACGTAGCAGCACAGCCCGCAATTTACGCAGGGAATGCGGCCTGTAGGCTTTTACATCGACTATTCTGCTGATGGAGGGCAAAACCGGCAGCTGTTTCTTTCCGCAGCCGGCAGCCCGGGGCGCGGGCCCAAAGGCCCTGTGCGTAGCTGCCCGCGGGTTTCCTTCTCCCGGCTATGCCAACGCTTTTCGCCGGGGAGGCTACAGCCGCTCCCGCACCTGGGTCAGGATTCGTTCCATCTCCTTGCGGACCTCACCGGTTTCGAGAGTGTGGTTGTTGTTCATAAAGCTGAAGGCCAGTAGCCGGCCTTTTCTGGAGCGCAGGTAGCCGCACACGTTATGAACGTGGGACAGCGTGCCGGTCTTGCCCCACAGCCAGGGCCCGGCCGGGTCGCGGTACACCCGGCGCAGGGTGCCGTGCCCGCCCCCGGCCGCCAGCAAGCTCAGCAGCCGCTGCTCCGGCACCTCTTTGTGCAGCTTGAGCAGCAACGCCACCAGCATCCGGGGCGTGACGAGGTTCTGGTGCGACAGGCCCGAGCCGTCCACCCATACCGGGGCATCGGGCAGATCCTTCAGATAGCGGCCACGCACGGTCCGGATGACGCGCTCGGTGCTGAGCGAGTCGCGGCTCAGGCGGGCCGAGCACATCAGCAGCAACTGCTCGGCCAGGAAATTGTCGCTTACCTGCAGCACGCGCCGGTACAGCGAATCGACAGGCAAACCGGCCAGGGTGCGGATGCTGTCCCGGGGCCGCAGCTTCCACGGCACCATGCCGAGGGGCCGGCGCAGGGTGTCGCGCAGCAAGCTCAGCAGCAGCTCGGGGCTGGTGCGGAAGGGTGTTTCGTCGATCCAGCTCTTGGTGAAAGGCAGCAGGTAGAACCTGTTTTCCAGCGGGGCCCGGCGCACGTGGTCGTCGGTGCGCAGGGTGGCTGGGGCCGGCTCCAGCTGCGCCGCGAACGAGCGGGGCACCATGCGGGGGCGGGCCTCTCCGGCCTTGGCGGCAAAGCGCACCACGTTTCCATAGATCGGGAAAGGCCCCCGCTCGGGCTGGTAGTAGTAGTTGTAGTCGTCCCAGTTCCAGCCGGGGCCAAAGGGCTCGACGCAGGGGATGGTGGTGTAAAACAGCTTCTCGGGCCGGCGCTGCAGAAACTCGAACGCCCGGCGCGAGGGCACGTCGCCGTGGAGCAGAGTCGGGTCGCCGGTGCCCCAGAACAAAAGCGAGTCGTGGCGGACCACGTAGCGCAAACTGGGCAGGGAGTCGCCGAGCAGGCGCAGGCCGGCGTAAAAGCTGAACAGCTTCATGTTGCTGGCCGGGATAAAGTACTGCCCGGCCTGGTAGGCGTACACAGGCTGCCCGGACGCTACGTCGGTGATGCAAAGGCCCACGTGGTGCCGGCTCAGCACCGGGGAGCGGGTCACCAGCTTACGGAGCCAGCGCGGGCCTTTGCTCCGGCGGGAAGGCGTTTCAGCCGCTGGGCTTCGGCCGCCGTCGGCCAGCGCCGAAGACAGCGAAGCGCTTAGCAGCAGCAGGGTCAGGAACAGGCGGCGCAGCATAGGGCGGGTGATTTAGACTGCAATCTGACGTTAAAATTAGAAATCCGGCAACTGCCCGCGGGATTCCCCGGCCTCACCCGGCCGGACCGGGCGGGTGAGGCCGGCTTACTGCGCCGGGCAAGCAGGCGAGTTTTCCCGGGAGCTTCTGATTCTTCGCTACGTGCCTCCCACTTATTCCCCTACCTTTGCGGCCGATTTGCTATGCCAGACCGACCCACTTCCGCAGTAAGCTCCGCCAAGTACATCTTTGTAACGGGCGGGGTCACCTCGTCCCTGGGCAAGGGTATCATTTCGGCCTCCCTGGCCAAGCTGCTGCAGGCGCGGGGCTTCCGGGTAACGATTCAAAAGTTCGACCCCTACATCAACATCGACCCCGGCACGCTGAATCCCTACGAGCACGGGGAATGCTTCGTGACCGACGACGGGGCCGAAACCGACCTCGACCTGGGCCACTACGAGCGGTTTCTGAACACGCCCACGTCCCAGGCCAACAACGTCACCACCGGCCGTATCTACAACCACGTCATCAGCAAGGAGCGCGAAGGCGCCTACCTGGGCAAGACGGTGCAGGTAGTGCCCCATATCACCGACGAGATCAAGCGGCGCATGCTGCTGCTCGGCCAGCACGGGGAGTTCGACGTGGTCATCACCGAAATAGGGGGCTCTATCGGCGACATCGAGAGTCTGCCGTTCGTGGAGGCCGTGCGTCAGCTGCGCTGGGAGCTGCCCCCGAACGACTCCCTCGTCATTCACCTCACCCTGCTGCCTTACCTGAAGGCGGCCGGGGAGCTCAAAACCAAGCCTACCCAGCACTCGGTGCGCGACCTGCGCAGCGCCGGTCTGCAGCCCGACATCCTGGTGTGCCGCTCCGAGCACCAGATTCCGCTGGAGATGCGCAAGAAGATTGCGCTGTTCTGCAACGTGAAGATCAACTCGGTTATCGAAAGCCTCGACGCCGACAGCATCTACTCCGTGCCCCTGCTCATGCTCAAGGAGCACCTCGACGAGCGGGTTATCAAGAAGCTTAAGCTGACCGGCGGAGCCGCCCAGCCCGACCTGGACATCTGGAAGGAGTTCCTGGGCCGCCTCAAGAACCCCACCGAGGAAGTGACCATTGCCCTGGTCGGCAAGTACGTGGAGCTGCCCGACGCCTATAAGTCGATCAACGAGTCCTTCGTGCACGCCGGTGCCCTCAACGAGTGCAAGGTGACGGTGCGTAGCATTCAGAGCGAGCATATCACCCCCGAGAACGTGAGCACGCTGCTGGCCGGCGTGGACGGGGTGCTGGTGGCCCCGGGCTTCGGGGAGCGGGGCTTCGAGGGCAAGGTGGCCGCCGTGCAGTACGTACGCGAAAACAACATTCCGTTCTTCGGTATCTGCCTCGGCATGCAGGTGGCCGCCGTGGAGTTTGCCCGCCACGTGCTGGGGTTGGAGAAAGCCAACTCCACCGAGATGGACCCGCAGACGCCCAACCCCGTCATTGCCATGATGGAGGAGCAGAAAAAAGTAACGCAGAAGGGCGGCACGATGCGCCTGGGCGCCTACGCCTGCGAGCTGCGCAAAGGCTCCAAGGCCTACAAAGCCTACGGCCGCAGCCACATCAGTGAGCGGCACCGCCACCGTTACGAGTTTAACAACCAGTATCTTGCGCCCTTCGAGGAAGCCGGCATGGTAGCCTCGGGCCTGAACCCCGACACCGGTCTGGTCGAGGTAATCGAGCTGAACGGCCACCCCTGGTTTGTGGCCGGGCAGTTCCACCCCGAGCTTAAGAGCACCGTCGAAACGCCCCACCCGCTGTTTGCCCGCTTCGTGAAAGCAGCCATTCAGCACCATAAAAATGAGTTTTGAGAAGAGGAGTTAGAAGCTGGAAGTCAGGAGTTAGAATGAAATGGCCCGGCTTCTTTTCTCCCTCCTGGCTTCGAACTCCTGGCTCCTAGCTACCCAAAGAACCCCTGCGCAGCAGCTCCTGCCTCTGTCACTTCGTCCGAATACGCTGAAAACCAACAAAAACTCCTGCCATTGCAGGTAACCGGCCGGGCTTGCCGGGTTTTTGACAGGCCTTCGTACCCTTCCGTCAGGTGCTGCGCCGGACCTTAACCTCCCCGCTCCTGACCTTCCAGCTTCTCTTAGCGCTCCGGCGCATTTTACTTCCCTCAGTCAGTACCTAAATGGACAAAAACCAAGCAACCGGCCTGTTTCTGATTTCGGCCATGCTGCTCGTCTACCTGTTTTTCTTTTCGCCTAAAAAGCCGGAAGACAAACCCGCCGACAAGCCGGTAGCCGCTGCTACCACCACCTCCGGTGCCCCGGCGGCTCCCGCCGCCCTCGATTCGGCTACGGCCGCCCGGCAGCTGGGCTCGTTTGCCTCGGCGGCCCAGGGCGCGGCCCAGCAGCTGCAGCTTGCCAACGACAACCTGACGCTGACCTTCTCAAGCAAGGGTGGCCGCGTGGAAGCCGTGCGCCTGAACAAATACAAGACCTTCTTCGGCAAGCCCCTCGACCTGTTCGACGCCCAGAGCGCCCAGATCGACACCCGCTTCCGCACCACCGACGGCCGTACCGTCCGCTTCTCCGACCTGTTCTTCCAGCCGTCGGCCGTCCAGCCGGTCACGGTTGGGCAGCGGCAGGGGCAGCGCCTGACGTTCACGGCCGCCGTGGCCGGGGGCAGCATCGAGCAGGCCTACACCCTGTTCAACGACTCCTACGAAGTGGGCTACGACGTGCGGATGCCCGGCCTGAATGCCGTACTGGCCCCGGAGCCGCTTACCTTCACCTTCGTGGACCGCGTGCGCCAGACCGAGCAGGACCTGCAGCAGAACCGCAACCACTCCGTCATCAACCACTATCTGGCCAACGACGACCACGGCTCTTTGGGCGAGGCCAGCGATACGCCCGAGGAAATCAAGATAGACGAGCCGCTGAAGTGGGCGGCCCACAAGCACGACTTCTTCGTGGCCGGCATCATTGCCGACGGCCAGTTCCCGAGGGGGCAGTTCAACTCCACGGTGAACCTGGCCGACTCCACCTTTATCAAGACCTTGAGCACCACGCTGGCTATTCCGGCCGCCGATGTGCTGGGCGGCAAGGGCCAGTTTCGCTTCTTCTTCGGCCCCAACGCCTTTAACCTGCTGAAAGAGGTAGCCCCTGGCTTCGACCGGAACGTGCACCTGGGCTGGGGCCTGTTCCGCTGGATCAACCAGTTCGTGGTGCTGCCGGTGTTCCACATCCTGGAGCAGTTCATCAGCTCCTACGGCATTATCATCGCCCTGCTGGTGGTGCTCATCAAGCTCGTAACCTGGCCGCTGACCTACAAAACCTACGTGTCGCAGGCCCGCATGAAGGTGCTGAAGCCGGAAATCGACGAGATTAAGGAAAAGTATGGCGACGACCAGACCAAGGTGCAGAGCGAGACGATGAAGCTCTACGGCACGATGGGCGTGAGTCCGCTCGCCGGCTGCGTGCCCACCATACTTACCATGCCCATCCTGTTTGCCATGTTCCAGTTCTTTCCCAACGCTATTGAGCTGCGGCAGGAACAGTTTCTGTGGGCTAAGGATTTGAGCTCGTACGACGTATTCGCCAAGCTGCCCTTCTACATCAAGTGGTATGGCAACCACATCAGCATGTTCACGCTGCTGATGACAGCCTCGACCCTGCTGATGACCTGGCAGAGCAACCAGCTCAACACCGCCATGCAGGGGCCGATGAAGTTCTACAGCTACCTGATGCCCTTCATCTTCCTGTTCGTGCTGAACAGCTTCGCCGCCGGCCTCACCTGGTACTACTTCATCTCCAACGTCGTCACCTTTGCCCAGCAGGCCCTTACCCGCCGCTTCGTGGACGAAACCAAGCTGCGCGCCCAGCTCGAAGCCAACAAGGTCAAGAACAAGGACAAAAAGCCCAGTGGCTTCCAGGCCCGCCTCGCTGAAGCCATGAAAGCTACGCAGGAGCGCGAAGCCGAAGCCAAAAAGCAGAGCCAGCCCAAGAACAAAGGCAAATAGTTTGTATCAAAGTGAATAAAAAGCCCTTCTGCCCGTGCGGAAGGGCTTTTTCGTGTGCGTCAGAGCTGCCCCAAGAATCGACCTTCGCCCCACACAAATGGCTATCCTTACTGCAATGCGCGTAAACGAGCGGACCCTTACATTTACCCGTTCCCACCGCGGCCCGGTTTTTGGAATCCGGCCGGCAACCCTAACCTGCCCCCTTATGCGCTCCTGTCTTTCCCTGCTGCTTGCTCTCCTGCTGCTTATCACCTCGGCCCAGGCCCAGCAAACCCGCCCCGCGTCCGGTAAAGCCAAGCCGGCAACGGTGAAGAAGCTCAAGGCGAAAACCAAGCCCAGGGCAGCCGCCACGAAGTCGGTGGCTCCTGCTGCCAAGCCGGTAGCCAAGGCAAAGGAAGCGGAGGAAGCTCCCGTCATCGTGTTCAAGAAGACACCCTGCTACGGCTCCTGCCCCCACTACGAGGCCACCATCTACCCCGATGGCCGGGTGGCCTACCTGGGCTACCGCAACGTGCCCCGGATGGGCGCCGCCCAGCTTCAGCTGCCGCCCGCCGTGGTGGGCAACGTGCTGAGCCAGGCCCGGGAGCTGAACTTTGCCGGCCTGCAGGATTTGTACTCGAAAGGCGCCACCGACATGCCCGCTACGATTATCACCATCATTCAGCCCGACGGCAAGCCCAAGACCGTGCAGGTCGAGGAAGGCGCTCCCCAACCGCTCCAGGACCTGCTCAAATACCTCGGCGACGAGCTGGAAAAGCAGATCGGCGTGCCGGTCGTGTCGGACCACTAGGGCTTAGGGCTTAGGGCTTAGGGCTTAGGGCTTAGGGCTTAGAAGGTACTTGCCTGGACAATGGGGGTTGCGTATCGGCCCTCCTTCTTTTTGAATTGATTGTACCAGAAAGAGCCCGCGTAAGCAGTTACGCGGGCTCTTTTTCTGTCGCCAGGCTTTCCTCTTCTCAGGAGAGGGGGCCGGGGTAAGGCTACTCTTTACGTACCCGCTCCAGCACGAGCTGGTTCATGGGGTTGGGGGTGAGGCCACGCACGTTGTTTTGGGTCAGGCGCACCAGCTCGTCGTAGTACACGGCAATGACCGGGCTTTCCTCCACGATGATGCGGTCCATCTGCCGGTACAGGTCGTAGCGCTTCTCAGTGTCCTGCTCCAGCTTGGCCAGCTCGTAGAGCCGGTCGTAGGCGGCATTTTTGAAGTGGGTCTTGTTGGGGCCGGCCGGGGCGAAGTTCTTGCTGTAGAATAGGGCCAGGTAGTTTTCGGCGTCGGGATAGTCGCCCAGCCAGCTGCGGGTAAAGAAGGCGGCCCGGCCGTTGTCAATCATTTCGCCGTGGGCCGCGCCCTGGCTTACGTCAATGTCGACCTGAATGCCCACTTCGGCCCACTTCTTCTGGTAGTACTCGGCGTACTCCTTGGTTTCGGCCACCGTGTTCAGCCGCAGGCGCAGGGGCTTGCCGCCCGGCCCGTAGCCGGCCGCCTTGAGCAGCTCCCGGGCCTTGGCCGGCTGGTAGGTGTAGCCCGGCACCAGCTGGGCGTTAAACGAGGGCAGCGACATGGGCACGAAGCCGGAGTTGCCGGGCTTGCCCACGTTGCTCAGGAAGTACGCCAGGAACTCGGGCTTGTTGAGGGCGTAGTTCAGCGCCTGCCGCACCCGCTTGTCGCGCAGCGCCGGGTTAGCCGCCGCCCCGCGCAGGTTGGTGGGGTCCTGCTGAATGCCCAGGTACTCGGTGTTCAAATACGGCACCTTTTCAAACCGGAACTTGCCCCGGAAGTCTTCCCGCACCGTGCCGTCGGGGTACAGAATCAAATCCCGGGAGCCGGACCGCACCCCGCTCAGAAAGTCGAGCTTGCCCTGGGTGAAGGTCAGAAACTCGGTTTTGCGGTCCTGGATAAAGCTGATCTGCACCGCGTCGAGGTACGGCAAGGCCCGGCCCTGCGCGTCCTTTTTCCAGTAGCCCGGGTTGCGGTGGTAGATGATGGCGTTGCCCTCGTCCCAGAGATGAAACCGGAACGGGCCGGTGCCCACCGGGTGCTCCCGGAAGTCCTTGCCGTATTTCTGCACGGCCTCCCGGGGCACCACGTAGGCGTAGGGCATCGTCAGGATACCCAGGAACGGGATGAAGGGCTCCTTCAGGTAGACCCGCAGCGTGGAGTCGTTCACGGCCACGAAGCAGGTATCGGACGGTTCGCCGTCGGGCTTCTCCAGCACTTTGCCGCGGAAGATCCAGCCGCCGGGGCTGGCCGTGCCGGGGTCGAGCAGGCGGCGGAAGCTGTACACGAAATCGGACGCTACCACCCGCCGGCCCTTGCCGCCGGGAAACACGTCGGCGTCGTGGAACCGCACGTCCGGGCGGAGCACGAAGGTGTAGCGCCGGCCGTCGGGGCTGATGTCGTAGCGGCGGGCTACCGAGGGGCCGGGCTTAAGCTGGTCGTCGAGCTCCACGAGGCCGTTGTAGAGCTGGGTCACGGCCCAGGTGTTGGCTTGGTTGCGGGCAAAGGCCGGGTCCAGGGAAGTCAGGCTTTCGGGCTGATTGTAGCGGAAAACGCGGCGGCTGTCGGTACTCTCGGCCGGGCCGGAACAGCCTGCCAGCAGCGGAAGCAGGGAAACCAGGAAACCGGCAAAACGGCGCGTAACGGAAAGCATGGGAACGGGGGAATCACGTATATTTGTGCAAAACTAAGCGGATCCCTCCTAGCTTTCGGCTAGCGGCTTTCGTCTTTCCGTCAGCAGTTTGATTTACCGGGCTACTTTGTTGAGAATCGGGCCTCCCGGCGCCAGCTGTTAACTGCTTTACCATGAACCTCACCTATTACGGGCACTCCTGCTTTCTGCTCGAAACCGGCGGCAGCAAAGTGCTTTTTGACCCCTTCATCCGGCCCAACCCGTTGGCGAAAGATGTTGACGTGGATGCCATTGAAGCCGACTATATTTTCCTGAGTCACGGCCACGGCGACCACGTTGCCGACGCCGTCGAAATCGGGCTGCGCACCGGTGCCGAGCTGCTGGGCATGGTCGAGCTGCTGAGCTGGTTTACCGACAAGGGCCTTAAAACAACTTACCAAATGAACCTGGGCGGCACGGCCCGCCTGCCCTTCGGTACGGTGAAGCTGGTGGCCGCGGCCCACTCCAGCTCCCTGCCCGACGGCTCCTACGCCGGTCTGGCCGCAGGCTTTATCGTGGAAGCCGAGGGCAAGTCCTTCTACTTCGCCGGCGACACGGCCCTCACCTACGACATGAAGATCATCGGGGAGCGGCATACGCTCGACTTCGCCCTGCTGCCCATCGGCGACCATTTCACGATGGGCATCGACGACGCGCTGGTGGCCGCCGAGTGGACCGGGACCCCGAAAATCATTGGGATGCACTACGACTCCTTTCCGCCCATCCGCATCAACCACGACGAGGCCCGCACCAAGGCCCAGGCTGCCGGCAAGGAGCTGGTGTTGCTGAAAATCGGGGAAACGGTAACTTTATAGAAAATCAGCTTTTAGCTGGTAGCGGATAGCTATTAGCTTTTTTGTCCGACTTACACCTGTTTAGCTAACAGCTAATAGCCATCAGCTAACAGCTTCTTCAACTCATGGGAAAAATCATCGCGGTAGCCAATCAGAAGGGCGGGGTGGGCAAAACCACCTCTTCGATCAACCTCGCCGCCAGCCTGGCTGCGCTGGAGTATCGGACCTTGCTGGTAGATGCCGATCCGCAGGCCAACGCGACCTCCGGCGTGGGCTTCGACCCGAAAGACATTCAGAACAGCATCTACGAGTGCATGGTGGATGGCATCAACGCCCAGGACATCATCCTGACCACCAACGTGCTGCCCCACCTCGACCTGATGCCCTCCCACATCGACCTGGTGGGCGCTGAGGTGGAGATGATCAACCTGCCCAACCGGGAAGAGAAGATGAAGGAGGCCCTGCGCCCCCTGGCCGACCAGTACGACTTTATCATCATCGACTGCTCCCCGTCCCTGGGTTTGATTACGGTCAACGCCCTCACGGCCGCCCACTCGGTTATTATCCCGGTGCAGTGCGAGTACTTCGCCCTCGAAGGCCTGGGCAAGCTGCTCAACACCATCAAGATCATCCAGAGCCGCCTGAACACCGAGCTGGAAATCGAGGGCATCCTGCTCACGATGTACGACGTGCGCCTGCGCCTGTCGAACCAGGTAGTGGAGGAAGTAAAGCTGCACTTCCAGCAGCTCGTGTTCGACACCATTATTCCGCGCAACGTGAAATTGTCGGAGTCGCCTTCGTTTGGTATCCCCGTGATTTTGCACGACGCGGAAAGCAAAGGCTCCATCAGCTACCTGAACCTGGCCCGCGAAATCGTGGAAAAGAACGTGGAAGCCGCCGGCGCCCCGGAAGAAGCGGCCGAAGACGCCGCCTAGCGTATTGCAGAGCCTGCGTTATGCAAAGCCCGGCCATCTGGCCGGGCTTTTTTCGTGCGGCTCACTCATCACGGATGCCGGCAGATCGAGGGCGCCCAGCCACGCTTGGGAAGAAAGATGCGGGCCGCCGCACGCTTTCCTGGCTGCGCGCAGGGGCCGACAGACGTCATTACACACCTCCTGCCGGTATAAAAAACAGCGGGGAAATGCTGATATTCGCTATCGTGGAAGCTATGCCTCCCGGCTGGCGACGACGAAACTGTTCTCACGTACTGCTCTTCCCACCTCGGACATGAAAAAAATCTACCTCGTATGTGGACTGCTGCTGGGCTTCCTTAGTGCCCACAGCCAGCCTACGCAACGCTATTGCCAGAGCTTTGATGGCAACCAGGTGCTGACGGCCGCCGGCACCGGCACCCTGAATCTGGGAACGGCCTTCACGATGGAAGCCTGGGTGTACTTAAGGGCGTCCTCACCCTATGCCGTGGTATTGGGCAAGACGTACAACCCACGGGCCAACGACCCTTTTCAGAACTATGTGCTGGCGCTGGACGCGACCGGACTAAAGGCGGAGCTGGTGCAGACCACCGGAGCCCCCGGCTCGTACGCGTCGGCCACTTCACCCACCAATCTGCCGCTCAACACCTGGGTCCACCTGGCCGGTACGCTGGGCGCTGGGCAGCTGCGCCTTTACGTCAACGGGGTGCAGGTAGCCACCCGGGTCAGCCCGGGTGCGCCAATGGCCAGCCCGGGCGTGCCTTTCGCGGTGGGCTCGGGCGCTACGCCCGGCAGGCAAACCACTTGCTGCGGGTTGAACGGAGCTATCCGGCAGGCCCGGGTGTGGAGCATGGCCCAGCCGGCGGCCAGCCTGCAGGCGAACATGAACCTCCAACTCAGCGGCACCGAAGCCGGTCTGCTGGCCAACTGGCCGATGAACGAAAGCACCGGCCAGGTTATCAGCGACCTGACGCCCAACAGTCATCACCTTACCCGCGGGTCGGGCACTGCCGTGGAAGCGGCCGATCCGCAGCCTATCCTGACGACCAATCTGGGGGTATTCTTCACTTACAGTCAGCTGACGCTGCCCAGCGGCGCCGGCTCGGCCGAAGAGCTGAGCGTTATCGACTACAACGCCGACGGACGCAAGGATCTGGTCGCCGCTCGTCTGGTGTGGCCGCCCACCCTGCCGGCTTCCCCCGCCCCGCTACAGGCCCTGCGCAATAACGGCAACCTGAGCTTCACCAGCGACGCGCCGTTTGTGGGGACCAGCACCATGGTACACCCGCGCGACTTCGCGGTGGCTGACTTCAACGGCGACAACCGGGCCGACCTTTTCATTGCCGACCATGGTACCGATGTTATGCCCTTCCCCGGCGGGCAAAACCGCCTCTACCTGCAAAACAGCGGGGGACAGTTGGTAGAAGCTGCCAGCAACATCCCGGCCATCGATGACTTCTCCCATCACGTAGCAGTGGCTGATGTGGACAATGACGGCGACCAGGACCTGTACGTGTGCAACATCTATAACCAACAGCGGGTCGGGCCCCGGCTGCTGCTCAACAACGGTGCGGGACAGTTCACCGTCAACACCAGCCGGCTGCCCGCGCGAATTGCCTCGATGACCGACGTTTACATGGCCAGCCGCTTTGCCGACATCGACCGCGACAATGACCAGGATCTGGTGCTCGGTGCACTTGATGGCAGCGGGCTCCCCAACGACCTGATTCTGCTGAATGACGGAGCCGGCAACTTCGTGCCGGGCCCTGCCCTGCCCAACCGCTACGGCGGGCCAACCTGGGGCACAGTAGCCATCAGCGTGTTTGACGTGAACAACGACCAGTGGCCTGACCTGCTGCTGTCGACGCTGAATCAGTATCAGACCTGTCAGCTGCAGCTGCTGGTCAACAACCGCAACGGCACATTTACGGATTACACCGCTCGTATTCCCCAGAGCTGGCCAACCACCAATGCCTGGATTAAATGGATTGAAACTGCCGACTTCAACAATGACGGCTGGACGGACTTTGTGGCCAGCACCCAGGGCGGGCAACCCAAGCTGTTTCTGAATACGGGCAACAACTACTTCACCAACGCCAGCGCCATTCTCAACGTGGGGGGCAGCGCGGCCAGCTACCGGGCGCAGGACTTCGACAACGACGGCCGCGCTGACCTGGCCGTGCTCGACTTTAATGGTACGCTCACGATTGCGAAAAACCTGCGCTCTTATGCTGTACGCATCGACTCCACGGGCGTGATTACCAGCACGACCCCGGTTCGCCCGGCCGCTGATCTGGTAAGCGTGTATCCTAACCCGGCCGCGCAACATGCCACGATTCAGCTGGCCGACGTGCCCGCTAGCGGCCGCTATGCCGTGCTCGACGCGGTAGGCCGCACGGTACATCAGGGGGAGATTGGGCGGCGTCGCACAGTAGAGGTGCCCCTGGCCGGTATCCGGCCCGGCATCTACACCGTGCGCATCTGGTTTGACGACCAGGTAGCCTCCCGCCAGCTGCTTGTGCGGCCCTGACCTGCAGCATCGCCCTTCTGCCGCCCCGCATACCAGGCCCCATGCCCCGGGTTCGGCATTGTGGTACCATCGCGCCACCGGCCCGGAGTGTTCCACGGTTTTTTCGTTTCCGTGGAACAAAATTTCGGTCCCATCCCCGGCGTTTGTGTATTTTTGAATCCCGCTTTCGCCCGGTAATGGGTGGGAGTTGAATGCAGGTATGTCAGAGAAGAACGAAGAGAAGCAGACGCCGGCGGCTCCCGCCGCCGCAAAGCGCAAGATTGGGGGCCTGGGCCGCGGCCTGAACGCCCTGATTGAAGGCAGCTACGAAAAGAAGAGCGAGCGGCTGGTGTCCCACCCGGTCAACTCCGTGGGCCTGATTCCGGTGGAACACATTCAGGCCAACCCCTACCAGCCCCGCACGCACTTCGACCAGGAAGCGCTGCAGGAGCTGGCCGAGAGCATCCGCATTCAGGGCATCATCCAGCCCGTTACGCTGCGGCAGACCGGCACCAACGCTTACCAGCTCATCAGCGGGGAGCGGCGTCTGCAGGCTTCCAAGCTGGCCGGCCTCGAAGCCATTCCCGCCTACATCCGCAAGGCCGACGACCAGCAGATGCTGGAAATGGCATTGATTGAGAACATCCAGCGGGAAAACCTTAACGCTATTGAAATTGCGCTGAGCTACCAGCGCCTCGTGAGCGAGTGCAACCTGAAGCAGGAAGAGCTGGGCGACCGGGTGGGCAAGAACCGCTCGACCGTTACGAACTACCTGCGCCTGCTCAAGCTGCCGCCCGATATTCAGATCGGCCTGCGCGATGCCGTCATCAGCATGGGCCACGCCCGCGCCCTGATCAACATCGACCAGGAAGAGCAGCAGCTGGCGTTGTTTCAGCGCATCGTGGCCGAGGACCTGTCGGTACGCAAAGTAGAGCAGCTCGTGCGCAACGGCGGCTCCTCCCCCGCTCCGGCGGCTCCGGCCCAGCAGCAGCCCGCCGGACAGCAGGAAGCCAACGTGCCCGTTGCCGAGCTGCGCCGGGCTGAGCGTCACCTCTCTGACCGCTTCGGCAGCCGGGTGCAGGTGAAGCCGGGCCCCCAAGGCCGGGGCGAAATCAAGATTGCCTTCGACTCGGTCGAGGACATGCAGCGCATCCTGCACATCCTGCAGCCGGCCTAACGTAGTTATCATGACGAGCGGTTTTTGGCGCGCCGGAGTGCTGTTGCTGGCTTTGCTGCCCGTAGCGCAGGCCGCGTGCGCCCAGGCCACCGTCACGGCCGGGCCCGACTCGGTGGCGGTGAGCACGCCGGCGGTGCCGGACTCAACCCGGCGCACCGAGAAGCTGCTGTGGTTTCAGGTGACGCGCCCCACGAAAGCAGCGGTGTTTTCGGCCCTGCTGCCCGGGGCCGGGCAGATCTACAACCGCAAATACTGGAAGCTGCCCCTGGTGTACGGAGCCGTGGGTGGTACGCTTGCCAACGAGATTTACCTGCAGCGCCTGTTCAAGGAGTACCAGCGTGGCTACGACGCCCGCACCGACAAAGACTCTACCACCATCGACGAAGGCCCTCGGTCCAGCCAGGAGCGCACCGCCGACAACGTGAAGACCGGGGAAATCTTCTACCGCGGCAAGCGCGACCTGTGGATCGGCTACACGGCCCTGGCCTACGGTATGCAGATTGTGGATGCCCTGGTAGACGCCCACCTCCAGGACTTCGACGTGAGCGACGACCTGAGCATGCACTGGGAGCCCACCATTTTGCGCATGCCCACCCTGGCTCCCACCCCGGGCATTGCCGTTTCCTTTACTATCAAACCAACCCGCTCCTCTAAATGAAGCTGCTGCTTATCGGCTACGGCAAGATGGGCCAGGCAATTGCCGCCCAGGCCGAAGCCCGGGGCCACCAGATTGCCGGCATCATCGACCCCTCCCGTCCGGAGGCCCGCATTACCGACTTCGGCCCCGGCCAGGTGGATGCCGCCATCGAGTTCACCCACCCGGACGCGGCGTTTGCCAACATCCAGGCCTGCCTGCGCCAGGGGCTGCCGGTGGTCTGTGGCTCCACGGGCTGGCTGCACCACTTCGAGGAAGCCCGGGCCCTGACCAAGGAAGTAGGCGGAAGCCTCTTCTACGCCTCCAACTACAGCGTGGGCGTGAACCTGTTTTTTCACTTCAACGAGTACGTCGCGGCCAAAATGCACCAGTTCGGGGGCTACGACGTGCAGGTAACCGAGATTCACCACACCCAGAAGGTGGACCAGCCCAGCGGCACGGCCCTGACGGCCGCCCAGGGCATCCTGCGCAACTTCCCCACCAAAACAAGCTGGCGCAACGAGCCGACCACCGCCGCGCACGAGCTGGCGGTGCTGTCGGAGCGCACCGGTGAGGTGGTCGGCACGCACATCGTCACCTACTCCTCGGCCGACGACTCCATCGAGCTGAAGCACGAGGCCCACCGCCGCGAGGGTTTCGCCCACGGCGCCCTGCTGGCGGCCGAGTGGCTGCCCGGCCGCCCCGGCGTATTTGGCATGAAGGATTTGCTGGGGCTGTAGCCGCAGGTAATTAATTCAGATATTTCGACGTTCATCCAAAGGCCGGCCCCGCCGGACTTTGTCTTACCTGCTTTTCGCCCCCGTTATGGCCGTTCAATCCTGGCAAGCCCCCACCACCGAAACTTCCAAGCACAAGAAGCCCAAAGGCTTTTTCCGGGAGTGGGGCGACGCTATTCTCTTTGCCGTCGTAGCGGCCACGCTGATCCGCTGGGCCACGTTTGAAGCCTACACCATCCCGACCCCGTCGATGGAGCACTCCCTGCTGGTGGGCGACTACCTGTTCGTGAGCAAGCTGCACTACGGCCCGCGCACGCCCCAGACGCCCCTGCAGGTACCGCTCACCCACCAGACGGTGTGGGGCACGGACATGAAAAGCTACTCCGATGCCATTCAGCTGCCTTCGTTCCGGCTGCCCGGCTTTTCGGAGGTGAAGCGTAATGATGTAGTCGTGTTCAACGTGCCCTTCGAAAGCCAGCACCCGGCGGACCTGCGCACCAACTACATCAAGCGGTGCGTGGCCGTAGCCGGCGACATGCTGGAGGTCCGCGACACCCAGGTGTTTATCAACGGCAAGCCGGTGGCGAATCCGGTGGAGATGCAGACCAGCTACTTCCTGCAGGTGCCTGAGCCCAACGACGACATCCGCCGCGCCTTCAAGGAGCGCGGGGTTATCAACTTCAACAGCCCCACCGGGGAGCCCGAGCCGCAGATGACGGAAATGGGCCCCGGCTACGTGGTGAACACCACCGAGGCCACGGCCGAGTACTTCCGCCAGCAGCCCTACGTGAAGGGCGTTATCAAACAGAAGGCTACTGCCGGCAACCCTGAGCCCGAAACCTTCCCCAACAACCCCGACTACGACCCCAACTACCCCCAGAACATGCCTACCCTGCCCCCGGCGCTTAACTGGAACCGCGACAATTACGGTCCGATTCAACTGCCCCGGGAAGGCCAGACGATCCAGCTGACGCCCCAGAACACCCGGTTCTACCAGAAGATCATTATGCGCTACGAGCGCAATGAGAACCTCACCTTCCAGAACGGGCAGCTGCTGCAGAATGGCAAGCTCCTGACCAGCTACACCTTCAAGCAGGATTACTACTTCATGATGGGTGACAACCGCCACGATTCGCTCGACTCCCGCTACTGGGGCTTCGTACCGAAAGACCACATCGTGGGCAAGGCCGTGCTGATCTGGATGTCGGTAGACCCCTACGGCAGCGGCTTCGGCAAAATCCGCTGGAACCGCCTGTTCAATCTGATTAACTAAGCTGTTGGCTACTACGTAAAGGCTGTTAGCTTTTTCTCGAAGCACAAAGCCCCGTCGGAATCCCGACGGGGCTTTTTCGTGCCACTGATGCTGTATCCTGGAGGTCATGCAGAACCGCTGGCGAAGCATCTCGCGTGCTGACGCAGAAGTTACTAATCCAATATCAGCACGCGAGATTTCTCGGCTCCGCTCGGAATGACGGTCTTTTGGCCCCCTTTAGTTAGAGACGGTGCTGTTCCCTAAGAACGAAGCACCAAGCACTCGATATTACTTTACCACTGAATCGGCTCGAGGCCGTGCTCCTGCAGGTAGGCGTTGGTTTTGCTGAACGGGCGGGAGCCGAAGAAGCCTTTGTCGGCGGCGTAGGGCGAAGGATGAGCGGCTTTGAGTACAAGGTGCTTTTTGGCATCGATGATTTCGCCCTTTTTCTGCGCGTAGGCGCCCCAGAGGATGAACACGACGTGCTCCTTTTCGTCGGACACTTTTTGAATAACCGCGTCGGTGAACTGCTCCCAGCCCCGCTTCTGGTGGGAGCCGGGCTCCGAGGCCCGCACCGTGAGCGTGGCATTGAGCAGCAGCACGCCCTGTCGGGCCCACCGGTCGAGGTTGCCGTGGGGCGGGGTATCGATGCCGAGGTCGGCCTTGAGTTCCTTGAAGATGTTCTGCAGCGAAGGCGGGGTGCGCACGGCTTCGGATACCGAGAAAGCCAGTCCATTGGCCTGCCCCTTACCGTGATACGGATCCTGCCCCAGAATCACGACCTTGACGGCGTCGAACGGACAGGCGTCAAAGGCATGGAAAATACTGGGTCCGGGTGGGTACACCGTAGCCGCGGCGTACTCGCTGCGGACAAAGGAAATAAGCTCGTTGAAATAGGGCTTTTCGAACTCATTTTGTAGTTGCTGGCGCCAACTTTCTTCTATCTTTACCTGCATAAAAGCGAATTTCTGGGGAGTTGGTAAATCGGGGGCTACCCCGGCTGCGTAGATAAACCAAAATTCGTAGACTACTGTTAGTCAAACGCACCACCGCACTACTGCAATGAATACGACGACTACGCAGGGCGTAACTGTCAGCGTTACGACCAACTACCTGCCGGACTATTCCAGCCCCGGTCAGGAACACTACGTCTTTGCCTATAAAATTGATATTCGCAACGACAGTGAGTATACTGTCAAGCTTCTGCGCCGGCACTGGTACATCCACGATGCCAATGCCGTGGTACGCGAGGTAGAGGGCGAAGGCGTGGTCGGTCAGCAGCCGGTGCTGGAGCCCGGCCAGTCGCATCAGTATGTGTCGGGCTGCAACCTTAAAACCGGGCTGGGCAAGATGCTGGGCACCTACCAGATGGAGCGTGTGGTCGACGGCCGCGAGTTCACCGTCCAGATTCCCGAGTTCACCCTCGTCGTTCCCTACCGTTTGAATTAGGTTAGGTCGTGGGGCCTTGGGACGTAGGTCTTAGCAAGGGGAAATCTTGCCGACTGCCCCTTGCCAAGACCTAATTCCTACGTCATAAGTCCTGTCATTTGCTTTACCAGGTTTTCAGCTACTTCCGGTTTTGGCTCCGCTCGGGGAATGCACATGGACTGCATTCCCCGTTCGTTTTTGGGCTCTACAACGACGTAATCCACCACGACGGGCAGTTCGCCCCCTTCAACGGCATTGAGGCCCGACGCCGGGAGCTGCTCAGCAGTCCGGAAAGTATCACGGTCCGTGACTTTGGCGCGGGTTCACGCCTGGGAGCGGGCCGGCAGCGTCGCCTCCGCGATATTGCCCGCCACGCGGCCAAGCCGGCCCGGTTCGGGCAGCTGCTGTTTCGGCTCGTTAACCACTTCCGGCCCGCTACCATCCTGGAGCTGGGCACTTCCCTGGGGCTGACCACTGCTTACCTGGCGTCACCGAACCCGGGGGCCCGGGTGGTTACATTTGAAGGCTGCCCGGCTACCGCCGCCCAGGCCCGCCACACGTTCGGGAAGCTTGGCCTACCGAACATCGACCTGGTAGAAGGCAACCTCGACGACACGCTAACTCCGGCCCTGGCTGCCCTTCCCGGTCCGATCGACTTTGCTTTTTTCGACGGCAACCACCGCTACGAGCCCACCGTGCGCTACTTCGAGCAGTGCCTCCCCTATCGCACCGAGCGCAGCGTCTTTGTCCTCGACGACATTCATTGGTCGGCGGAGATGGAGCGGGCCTGGCAGACGATCCGGCAGCACCCCGAGGTGATGCTGACCGTGGACCTGTTTTTCGTAGGCCTGGTGTTCTTCCGGAAAAATCAGCCTAAGCAGCACTTCACGCTGCGATTCTAACTAGGTAGTTGTCCGTTGTTAGGATCGTTCTGACAACGGACAACCAGCAACGGACAACTAGGATCTAAAGCCTCTTCGTCAGGTGAAGCCCGCTGTAGGCATAGCCGTTGGGCGTGTAGCCCGACATGGGCACGCAGGAAATGCCGGCCCGGCTGGCCGTTTTGTGCAGCTGCGGTACCACGATGCCGACTGCCGCGCCCACGGTGTAGCCGACAATGTTGTCGGACAGGAAATGCTTGCCGGCCTGAATCCGATAGTATGCCACGGCAGCAGGTACGAGGGCAGCCCCGGCCCATACGTAGGGGCGGGCTGGAGAATCGGGGTAGAAGTCGTTGAAGATTTTGGCGGTGAAGAACGTGCCCGTAGCCGCTGCCGCGGTGTGCCCGGCAAAAAACGAATTGGTGGCGTTGGCCCGGGTCCGCTCGCTCATCTTGGGCTCCGAGCTGTACGTCAGCGGCCGGTAGCGGTAGATGTTGCCTACGCTCATGGTGAAGATGGAGGTGGTCACGCCCATCGTTTCCACAAACAGTCCGGCCAGCTGCCCGCGGTTGCCCCGGAAGCCGGGGTTCAGCGCAATCAGAGCCGGGGGGGCCGCTACGGAGCCAATGAGCAGGTAGTCGCTAATCGTGCGGGCGCCCTCATCGTAGTTACCGGCTATGAACCGGTCGAATTTCGGGACGTTGTTTTTGTCCAGGGCCAGCGCCTCGGCATCCGTCAGTCCTTCCTTCTGCAGGTTCAGGTACAGGCCGGTGCTGCTGATAGCGGTGAGACCTAGCGTAACCGGCAGGTCCACCTTCCAGCTCAGGTTGTACGGCGAATCAACCTGCTGGGCCTGGGCAGGAGCAGTAAGCGTGAGGGAGGAAGCAAACAGGAAGAGAGGAAAGAGTCGTTTCATTGCGGAACATCTATGTTATGCCCCACTGAAACGACGCCTGCCCCTAAAGGTTAAGCCCTGCGCTTGACTTTGCCGCCGGGTGGGGCCCTAGCGAATGGCTTCCCGTACCCGGGTCAGCTTTACCAGCAGGTCTTCCAGCTTATCCAGGGCCAGCATATTGGCCCCGTCCGACTTGGCCGTAGCCGGCGTGGGGTGGGTTTCGATGAACAGCCCGTCGGCGCCTACGGCAATGGCGGCTTTGGCGATGGTTTCGATAAGGGCCGGCTGCCCGCCCGTGACGCCGCTGGCCTGGTTGGGCCGCTGCAGGGAATGGGTCACGTCCATCACTACCGGCACGCCGAAAGCGCGCATGGCGGGCAGGTTCCGGAAGTCCACCACGAGGTCGGAGTAGCCAAAGGAGTTGCCGCGGTCCGTCAGAATCACGTGCTCATTGCCCGACTGCCTGACCTTGTCCACCGCAAACTGCATGGCCTCGCCGTTCAGGAACTGTCCTTTTTTCACGTTCACGACTTTGCCGGTTTTCGCGGCGGCAATCAGCAGGTCGGTCTGCCGGCACAGAAAAGCCGGAATCTGCAGCACGTCCACGTATTCCGCCGCCAGCGCCGCCTCGTCCGACTCGTGGATGTCGGTGACAGTCGCCACCCCGATTTCGCGGCCTACCTTCTGCAGGATGCGCAGCGCGGTTTCGTCGCCAATGCCGGTAAAGGAGTCGAGGCGGCTGCGGTTGGCCTTGCGGTAGGAGCCCTTGAAAATGTAGGGAATCCGGAGCCGGTCGGTGATGTCTTTTACCCGCTCGGCGATGCGCAGGGCCATGTCCTCCCCCTCAATCACGCAGGGACCCGCCATCAGAAAGAACTGGCCGGAGTCGGTATGGTGGAAGTTGGGCAGGGCGGAAGTCAGGGTAGTGAGCATAGGATGAGTAGCCTCGGGCCGGGCCCGGAGAATGAGTGGTGAAACCAGAAAAGTGGGCAGGCGCTATTTCCGGCGCAGGCAGATAAACAGCTCCCGCCCCTGCCGGGGTGGGATAGAGTTGTGGGCAGTTTCGAAGTGCACAAAGGTAAAGCAGGGCTCGAAGTACGCGCGGTACTCGTCGCGGGTGCCCCCGAAGGGCGGCTCAGCGCCCGGCCCGAAATCGGTATCGAACAGCAAACCCATGAGGGTGCCGCCGGGGCGCAGCAGCT
Source organism: Hymenobacter translucens (assembly GCF_020685205.1). Classification (GTDB taxonomy): domain Bacteria; phylum Bacteroidota; class Bacteroidia; order Cytophagales; family Hymenobacteraceae; genus Hymenobacter; species Hymenobacter translucens. The sequence goes on along the minus strand of NZ_JAJERB010000004.1, from coordinate 356,200 downwards.
CGGCACACTTGCGGGCGTAGGTGGGCCGCAGGGCCGGGTCGAGGGCGCAGAAAAAAGTCTGCTCCACAATCAGATCAAAAGAAGGCTCGGCGGGCAGCTCGAAAAAATCGGCCAGCAGCAGGTGGCCGGCCGGGAAGCCGGGTACGCGCTGCTGCAGGTCGTGCAGTGCTTCCGGTGCCACGTCCGCCACGTACACCTCGGGCCAGCCCCGATGATGCAGGTACTCAGCCTCGTAGGCCCGGCCGGCCCCGGGAATCAGAATCCGGCGGCTGTCGGGTTCACCCAGCTGATCGAAATAATCCCGTAACGGCGGCGTTATGGCGCCCGTATCCCAACCCGTGCGCCCCTGGGCGTAGCGCTGCCGCCAGTATGTTTCGTTGAGCTCTAAATCCGTTTTCATGCTGATGGAGTATTTTCCGCTAAACTTGCCCGGGCAACCAATCCCTTTATTTTTGTGAGTAAAGGTAACTTTCCTGCCACTTCCACCCGGCAACCCACTTAATCACCTTCTGCAATGGAACAAAACGAGACCCCCGCTCCCCGGAATAATAATCGGGTGCTGCTGAGCGTAGCCCTGATTCTGGTTTTGCTGGGTATCAACGGCCTGCTTTTCTACATGAACCAGCAGAAAGCCAAGCAGAATGAGCAGCTCACCACCGAAGTCAAGGAAAAGGACGTGAAGCTGGAAGAGCAGATCCGCCAGTACGAAGCCCTGAAGGCCGACTTCGAGCGCCAAAGCCAGGAGGTGCAGACCATGGGTCTGGCCAACGACTCCCTGGAAGCCCGGATTGCCTCCATCAACGCCGACCTGCTGCGCCTGCGCTCCTTTAAAGCCGGCAGCTTCACCATTGCCGACCAGAAGCGCTTCCAGCAGCGGGCCTCCAACCTCGAAGGCCAGCTCCGCAAGAAGGACGACGAAATTGCTCAGCTCAAGCGCGACAACGAGACGCTCTACACCGAGACGACCACGCTCAAGCAGCGCCAGAACAAGCTCACCGACACCATCAGCACCATCGCCCGCACCAACCAGGAGCTGCAGGAGAAAGTGACGGTGGCTTCCCGCCTCCAGGCCGAGAACATCCGCGTGGGCATCGTTACCTCCAAAAACAAGGAGAAGGACGACGACGAGAACGAGTTTAAAGCCAAGCGCGTCGAGAAAGTCAAGGTGAGCTTTAACCTGGCCCGCAATGACGTGGCACCCAAGGAAACCAAGCAGATCATGATGCGCCTGATCGAGCCCGACGGCGCGGCCCTGTACAACCTGAGCACCGGGGGCGGCACCTTCATGATTGACGGCTCCGAGGCCTTCTACACCGCCAAGCAGGACCTCGTGTTCGACAACACCCGCCAGCCCGTGCAGTTCGTGTACGCCAAGGGCGCCACCTACAAAACCGGCCTGCACACCGTGGAGCTGTACGCCGAGGGCGTGATGATCGGCAAAACCACCTTTACGCTGAAGTAAGGCTTAGTCTTCCCGGACATCGACAAAAAAGGCCCCGCTGCACAGCGGGGCCTTTTTTATGCGAATTGGGTTGCGCCGCTAGGCCGTGGTCGACTCCATCAGGGACGCTTCGTAGGCTTCGAGCTTCTTGGTCGTTTCGCTGATGTTCTCGGTCAGGATCGTGATAACCGAGCCCGGCTGCGCATTCTGCAGCACGTAGTCGATGGCGTCAGTCTCCCGCTCGATTTCGGTGATCTTGACGTCCTCCTTGTCTTTGCGCAGGCCCTTGGTCATCAGACCCGCAATTTCCTTGGCTGACTTGCCGCGCAGGTCGCGGTCCTGCCGCAGCACGACTTCGTCGAAGATGCGGCCGCAGATGCGGGCAAAGCTGATGGTGTCCTCGTCGCGGCGGTCGCCCAGGCCCGATACGATGCCCACCTTGTACGTGGCGGGCGTGTTCTCCATGAACTCGGCAAACTTCTCGATGCCGGCTGTATTGTGGGCGTAGTCGACAATGACTTCGAACTGCGGAAACTTGTACACGTTCATGCGGCCCGGCGTCTTCGACGACGAGGGAATGAAGGTGCGCAGGGCCATCTTGATTTCGTCGCGCCCGAACCCGGCCAGGTAGCCGGCCAGCGCCGCCGCCAGGGAGTTCTCGATGTTGAAGGTCGCGCGCCCCCCGAACGTAATCGGAAACTCGGCAGCCCGGTCGATGCGCAGCTTGTAGCTGTTCTTGTAGATGGTGACGTAGCCTTCCTCGTACACCGCCGCTACGCCGCCCTGCTCCACGTGGTCGAGGATGCGGGGGTTCTTCTCATCCATACTGAAGAACGCCACTTTGCAGTCGAGGTTCTTGGCCATGGCGTACACCAGGTCGTCATCAGCATTGAGCACGGCCCAGCCGTTCTTGCGCACGGTGCGGGGCACCACACCTTTCACGGCCGCCATTTCCTCGACCGTGTGAATGTCGCGCAGGCCGAGGTGGTCGGCCGCTACGTTGGTCACCACGGCAATATCGCAGGTGTGAAAGCCCAGACCCGACCGCAGCATACCGCCCCGGGCCGTTTCCAGCACGGCGTAGTTGATAGTGGGGTCCTTGAGCACGAACTCGGCGCTTTGCCCGCCGGTGCAGTCGCCTTTCTCGAGCTGCTCGCCCTGAATGTAGATGCCGTCGGTGGTCGTGAAGCCGACCTTGTAGCCCTGGGCGGCCACCATGTGCGCAATCATGCGGGTGGTGGTGGTTTTGCCGTTGGTGCCCGTAATGGCGATGATGGGAATACGGCTCGTGGAGCCAGGCGGGAACAGCATGTCCACCACGGGCGCGGCCACGTTGCGGGGCAGTCCCTCGGTGGGCGCCACGTGCATCCGGAAGCCGGGGGCCGCGTTGACCTCAATCACCGCGCCCCGGGTCTTGTTCAGGGGAATGGCAATGTCGGTGGTCAGCAGGTCGATGCCGCAGATGTCGAGGCCCACGATGCCGGCCACGCGCTCGGCCAGCAGCACATTGTAGGGATCTACCAGGTCGGTGACGTCGGTAGCCGTGCCGCCGGTGCTGATGTTGGCGGTGCTTTTCAGGTACAGCGTCTCCCCGGCCGGCAGCACCGACTTCAGCGTCAGCTCCCGGCCTTTCAGGATGGCCATCGTGTGTTTGTCGGCCTTGATGCGGGTCAGCTCCTTTTCGTGGCCCACACCGCGGCGCGGGTCCTTGTTGATTTCGTCAATCAGCTCCTGAATCGAGCGTTTGCCGTCGCCGGTAACGGCGGCCGGAGTGCGCTTGGCAGCCGCTACGAGCTTGCCGTTTACCACCAGCAGGCGGAAGTCGAAGCCTTCGATAAACTGCTCGACAATGACGGCATCGGAGTACACCTGGGCGGCCTTGAAGCCGGCCAGGGCGTCTTTCCAGTTGGTGATATTGATGCCGGCCCCCTTGCCGTGGTTGCCGTCGAGGGGTTTGGTGACGATGGGAAAGCCCAGTTCCTCGATGGCGTCGCGCAGGCCTTCCGGCGAGTACACCGTGGTACCGCGCGGAACCGGTACGCCGGCATCCTTGAGCATAGCCTTGGTGCGGTTTTTATTGCCCGCAATTTCGACCCCGGCGTGCGACGTGTACGACGTCGTGGTGGCCCAGATGCGCTTCTGGTTGCAGCCGTAGCCCAGCTGGATGATGGAGCTGTTCTTGAGCTGAATGTAGGGAATGTTGCGGGAGGCTGCTTCGGCCACGATGCTCCAGGTGCTGGGGCCAAAGAACTCGTCTTCCCGGATTTCGTGCAGCTCATCAATGATGGGCCGGACGTCGATTTTCTGCTTGGTGCAGAGAGACTCCACGATTTCCACGGCGGCCTCAGCGGCCCGGCGGCCGGCCCGCTCCTCCTGATAGGCAAACACCACAAACTCTACTCCTTCTTCCCGGGCCGGGTATGATTTGCCCCAGTACACCGGCATGCCAGCCATGCGCTGCAGCTCCAGGGCAACGTGCTGAATAACGTGGCCCAGGGGCTCGCCGTCGGCGAGCTGCTCTTTGGTCAGCGGCGGATGCTTGGCCGACTGCTTGGTGGATTCGGTGTTGTTCTGACTTTTGCCGAGGTCGGGAAACAGCTTGGTAAGGCGGCCGGCGAAACCGGGCACCGCGTTGGACCACTGGTCGGCGTAGTCTTCCAGGTCGACCTTCATCACAATGAGTTTATTGTGCTTGACAGACCAGTAGCTGGGCCCGCGCATGGCGCGGAGGTCAATAATCTTCATAAAAGTCCTGCGCTTGGGAAAGGAGAGTTTTGTGGGCGTTTGTACGGGGTGATGTAATGTAGGGATTCTGTTTTGAGAAACCCATTTTCCCGTTTTTTTCGCCGCTGTCAAGCTCCCAGCACCATTTTGCAGCGTGATCCGGCCTTTATCTGGCGCCCGGCCTGCGGCACTCAGCTCTTCTTGAAAACCCAAACCGGCTAAAAACAAAAAACCCCAGCTGGGGCTAATCAGCTGGGGCACTTTCAATGAAAACAGGTAAACAGGAAAAAGAGGCGACGAGCGGATTCGAACCGCTGTAGGAGGTTTTGCAGACCTCTACCTAGCCACTCGGTCACGTCGCCGGGTAACAGGCTGCAAACTTACACCATAATCCGGCTTCCGCCAAACCACGGGCTGATTTTTGAGCCGGGGCTTTTAACCTCCTGGCTTTCTGGCACAAGCAGCACAGGCTCCTGGCCAGCCCCGGCGTTTCTGGATAAGAAGCCACAAAAAAAGCCCCGGCGGCGGCCGGGGCTTCTCTTGGTTGGCGTCAGGAAAGCTTAGGCTTTCTCCTCGTCCTTCTTGTCAGCCTCGTCGTCGCCGGCAACCAGGTTCTTGGCGCGGTCCACTACGTCGCCGGCTACTTCCGTAGCGCGGTCGGCGAGGTCACCGGCAATTTCCTTGGCTTTGGCGAAAGCGTCGGTGCTGGTAGCAGCTTCAACAGCGTCGCCGGCTACTTCCGATACTTTGTCGAAAGCGGCAGCAGCGGCACCGGTTACGGCAGCCAGGATACCACCTTCGACAGCGGGAGCAGCCTCCTCGGCAGCGGGAGCAGCCTTGGGAGCAGCGCTGGCCTGGAGCTTCTGCTCACCGGCCTGACGCTCATTGCCCATCATCTTGTCGCGCAGGGCGGACAGGGCATCCAGGTCACCGAGGGTCGACTTCTCCGCCGTGGCGGGCTTCTTCAGGTCGCTCATCTTGCCTTCGCCCTGAGCAGCACCGGCACCGCCGGCAGGCTTCTTCTTGGCGAACTTCGAGGCGCGGCCTTCGTCTTCCGAAGCCTGGTTGAACACGGCCGTGTGCGAAAGCACGATGCGGCGGTCATCCTTCGAGAACTCTACTACGCGGAAGTCGAGTGCTTCGCCGTTTTCAGCCTGCGAGCCATCTTCTTTCTGCAGCGACTTCGGGTAGGCGAAGCCTTCGATGCCGTAGGGCAGCTCGAGCACGGCACCACGGTCGGTTTTCTCGGTGATGGTAGCGCGGTGCACCGAGCCGGGGGTGAACACCGTCTGGAACGTATCCCAGGGGTTTTCCTCCAGCTGCTTGTGACCCAGGGCCAGACGACGGTTGGCTACGTCCAGCTCCAGTACTACCACGTCCAGACGGTCGCTCACCTTCACCATTTCGGAGGGGTGCTTGATCTTCTTGGTCCACGACAGGTCGGAAACGTGCACGAGGCCGTCCACACCTTCTTCCAGTTCAACGAACAGGCCGAAGTTGGTCAGGTTGCGTACCAGACCGTTGTGCTTGGAGCCAACGGCGTACTTCGTGCCGAAGTCGCCACGGGTCCAGGGATCTTCGGTCAGCTGCTTGATGCCGAGGCTCATCTTGCGGTCTTCGCGGTCCAGCGTCAGAATCTGCGCTTCTACCACGTCGCCCTGCTTGATGAAGTCCTGCGGGTTGCGCAGGTGCTGGCTCCAGCTCATTTCCGAAACGTGGATGAGGCCTTCCACGCCGGGGATGATTTCCATGAACGCGCCGTAGTCGGCTACGTTCACGATGCGGCCCTTCACCTTCGAGCCTACGCCCATCTCGGCCACGAGCGAATCCCACGGGTGGGGAGTCAGCTGCTTCAGACCGAGGGAGATACGCTTCTTGGCTTCGTCGAAGTCGAGCACCACAACGTTGAGCTTCTGGTCGAGCTGCAACACTTCGCTCGGGTGCGCGATGCGGCCCCACGAGATATCGGTGATGTGCAGCAGGCCGTCAACACCGCCGAGGTCGATGAACACGCCGAAGTTGGTCATGTTCTTGATGACGCCCTCGAGGATCTGGCCTTTCTCCAGGTTGTTGAGGATAGCCTCACGCTGCTTCTCGAGGTCTTTCTCGATCAGCACTTTGTGCGATACTACTACGTTGTCGAAAGCGGCGTTGATTTTCACCACCTTCACTTCCATGCGGCGACCTACATAGATGTCGAAGTCACGGATGGGCTTCACATCAATCTGCGAGCCGGGCAGGAAGGCTTCTACGCCTTCCAGGTCCATGATCAGACCACCCTTGGTACGACGCTTAACCACCCCTTCCAGGATGTTGTCGAACTCCAGAGCGTCGTAAATCGACTTCCACGCCTGCTTGATCTTCGCCTTCTTGCGGCTCAGGATCAGCTGACCGTTGAGGTCTTCCTGGTCTTCGATGAATACCTCCACCTGGTCACCGATTTTCAGGTCTACCAGGTCGCGGAATTCGGACAGGGGCACGAGGCCGTCGGATTTGAAGCCGATGTTCAGGATCACGTCGCGGTCGGTGATGCCGACTACGGTGCCCTTCACTACTTCTTCTTCCTGTACGGTCGTCAAGGTGTCGCCGTACATCTGCTCCATCTCAGCGCGCTGCTCGGGGGTATAGTTACCACCGAAGCCGGTTGCGGCGACGTTGTCCCAATCGAAGTTGTCTACTACTTCTACTGCCATAAAACTGTTTGGCCCTTCTGTACACGTCCGGCTCAGGGCCACCTACCGGGCGCGTTATGAGTAACTCCCTGAGCTTCAAGCCCAGGCCCGCCACCCTGGCGGGGGCGCAAAGATAGAGACTTTGGGGCAGGTTTCCGAGGGTGAACTGCGGGTTGTTGCTGCTTCTTTAGTGGATGAGAGCCGGCTGGTTACCCATCACCGCCTCGGAATGACTAGCCCCTAGTAAGGTACTACTGCTCAACAACCTCCGCCTTGCGTACCCGCCACTCCCCTTTCGGGCCTTTTCCCAGCCGAAACCGGCCCACCACGCCCTCATAGGGAATCAGCTGGCGTACCACGGCCGGGTCGCGGTCGATGCGCAGCTCTCTGACGACGATAAAGACGTTGCGCTTATCCAGGCTGTCCTGAGGCGCGGCGGCGTAGCAGATCGTCGGCTGGCCGGGCAGGGGCACGTCGAACGTGGGACGCGACAGGGGGCGGTTCTGGTAGACGGGCCTCGCGTCGTAGCGAAAAACCAGAGGCCGGGCTCCGGGATGGGTCAGGTACTGCCGCAGCGCCGGGTAGCCGAACGCCTGCCGCAGCACGGCCCGAAGCTCGGCTGACGGCTGGAGGGGAGCGGAGGTTAGCAGACCGAACGGGAGCAGGACGTTCACGGCGGCACAGGAAACGATTCGCGCGAACGGCCCAGCGCGCCTAGCCCGGCAGTACCAGCCTTGCGGGCGCTTAATTCCGTAGGAGGCTCAAGAAGCTAACATTCCGACCATGTCCACCCTCCCTCCCGACCCCTCCGGCCACCTCACCCAGATTGTGCGCTACCGCATCGAGCTGCCGGCCATGACTGCCGCCGACCAGCTGGTAGCGGTGCGCGAAATTCTGATGAGCCATAACCTGCTCGTCGACCGGCTCGAAGCCGGCGAAGCCATCGTGACCTCCGCCACGAGCTCCGACCCGGACTGGCCCGCCATTAAAAAGGCGCTGCAGCAAGCCGGCTTCCCCGCTGCCCACCCCACCACCGTCGAAGAATAGGGCATTTACCACCACTCCCGTACCGACCTATGCCGCTCCACCGCGAACTAGAAAAGAAGCTCAGCAAAACCTTTGAGCCATCCACCTCCATCGACGACGTCTTCAAGGGCTACGACATCACCTTCGTCACCAACGAGCACGGAGAACCGGTGCTGCTGTTTTTCGGCAAGCGCCGCCCCGACGGGCTTATCGCCGGGCAGCGGTACACCCGCACCATCAAGCGGGAGCCGGGCAGCATGGCCGTCCGGCACAGCCACTGGGACTTGCAGGGCAAGATCATGCGCTGAACGGCCGCCGGGCAGCAAAGCTCAACTGTATAAAATTTGGGGCAGGGCCGCCGCTTTATCCGGGATCTGGTGCTTTTCACCGGGCCGGGGCGCGGCTTGGTCGTCTGTGGCTTTTTTATGTTTGCTCAGGCACCAACTCCGGTTGAGCTTAGGGAGTAAGCAGAGGTATCCAACAACCAAAACCTCCCTCCTATTATGAGCTACATTAAAGTAAGCCAGGATACCAATGGTGAAGACGTCCGACTACATTACATCGACCAGGGCCAGGGCAACCCCATCGTGCTGATTCACGGCTGGCCCGCTTCCTACGAAATGTGGGAGTACCAGCTGGCCGAGCTGCCCAAGCACGGCAACCGCGTAATTGCCTACACCCGCCGCGGCTTCGGCAACTCCACCAAAACCTGGGACGGCCACGACTACGACACGCTGGCCGACGACCTGAAAGCCGTGCTCGACGAGCTGAACCTGCAGAACGTGACGCTGGTGGGCTTCTCGATGGGCGGGGGCGAAGTGGCCCGCTATATGAGCCGGCACGGCGGCGCCCGGGTAGCCCGCGTAGCCTTCGTGGCCTCCGTAACGCCTTTCCTGCTGCAGACCGACGATAATCCCGACGGGGCGCCCAAAGCCAACTTCGACAAGATAATCGAAGGCCTGCACAAGGACCGGTTCGACTTCCTGACCACCTTCGGCAAGCAGTTTTTCGGCGTGGGCACCCTGAGCCACCCCGTCAGCCAGCCCACGCTCGACTGGATGCAGTCGATCTGCCAGCAGGCCTCGCCCCGGGCCACCGAGCAGGACGTGTACGCCTTTGCCGCCACCGACTTCCGCCAGGATCTACAGGCTATCAAGGTGCCGGCCCTGGTCGTCCACGGCACCGCCGACGAAACCGTACCGATTAAAGTCAGCGGGGCCCGGATGAAGGAGTTTCTGCCCCACGCCGAGTACGTGGAATACGACGGCGCTCCGCACGGTCTGTTCATCACGGAGAAAGACCGGCTGAATCAGGACCTGCTCCGGTTTGCCGGTTCCCCGGCCCGCCCGCAGCCGAACCGTTTCTAAGCCGGCACTTAGCCGCAACATGTCGCATGGACTTTGTAGTCCGCGCATAAAAAAGAGCCCAGCTCCGAAGCATTGCTTCCGGGCCGGGCTCTTCTGCGTTTACGCCGGGTTAGTCGCGGCCCATCTGCCGCAGGAACGACACGTGGGAAGCCACGGCGTAGCGCATCTTGGGATACTCGTTATAGGTAACGTTGAATTCCTCGCACACCTGCCGGATGATCTTGCTGATGGCCGGGTAGTGCACGTGCGAGATTTTCGGGAACAGATGGTGCTCGACCTGGAAGTTGAGCCCGCCCACCAGCCAGCTGATGATTTTGTTATCGGTGGCGAAGTTGGCGGTGGTTTTCACCTGGTGCACGGCCCACTCGTCCTCCATCTTGCCGGTCACGGCGTGGGGCATCGGGAAGTCAGCATGCTCCACGGTGTGGGCCAGCTGAAACACCAGGCTCAGGGTAAAGCCGGCCACGCTGCCAAACACCAGGAAGCCGACCAGCCAGGGCAGAAAGCCAACCATGTAGATGGGCAGGGCTACGAACAGGAACAGGTGCAGCACCTTAAAGCCCCAGAACACCGATTGGTCGACGTAGGTCATCTTCTTGATGGGCATACCTCCGATCTTTCCTTTGAAATACTTCAGGTAGTCCATCACGAAAATCCAGGCGATGTACAGCAGGGAGTACAGAAACCAGAAGTACAGGTGCTGGAAGCGGTGCATGAAGTGGCGGGGCTGGGTGGTGCTCATCCGCATCCAGGGCTGCACGTCGATGTCATCGTCTACGCCGTCCACATTGGTGTACATGTGGTGAATCAGGTTGTGCTTCATGTTCCACATAAAGCTGTTGCCGCCCATCACGTTCAGCGAAAACGAGGCCAGCTCATTTACCCACTTGTATTTGCTGAAGCTGCCGTGGGCACCGTCGTGCATCACGTTGAAGCCGATGGCGGCGCCGACGCCGCCCATCAGAATACACTCCAGAATGCCCAGCCAGGCGGCGGGCGTAAAGAAAACGAGGTGGATGTACAAAAAAGAAAACCCCACCATCAGAATCACGGCCTTGATGAACAGGCTGTAGTTTCCGGTAGTGGAGTGGCCTACTTCGGCGAAGTAGTCGTTGATGCGGGTTTTGAGCTCCGTATGGAACGAGCGCGAAGCCGCGAACTTGGGTGCGTGCATATAGGGGTGGGTCAGAAAAAGAAGGCGAAGGTAGCCTGCCTAACCCTATACGCAACTCATCAGTTCAGGTACGCGTGCCAGTTCTGGTCGATGGTGCCGGCGCTGAGCTTGAGAAAACCGGTGAGCGTGGGCTTTTTCGGCTGCTGCCGGATGGTAAGCCCCGCCTCCTGAGGCGTGCGGTGACCCTTGGCATGGTTGCAGCGGGCACAGGCGGTCAGCAGGTTGGTCCAGCTCGATTCCCCGCCCCGGGAGCGGGGCACCACGTGGTCGAGGGTCAGGTTTTTCGTCGAGCCGCAGTACTGGCACTCGAAATGGTCCCGCTTCATGATGTTGTGCCGGCTCAGGGCAATGCCTTTGTAGGGTACCCGCACGTAGCGCTGCAGCCGGATAATGCTGGGTTTGGGAAAGCTCTGGCTGATGGAGCGCAGCGTGCCGTGCTCCGACTTGGCAATCATCTCGGCTTTATCCAGAAACAACAACACAAATGCCTTCTGCACACTGCAAAGCGTAATAGCCGTGTAGTCGCCGTTCAGGACAAGAACTTTTTGATCCATACGCTCAGGGTGGAATCATCGGGTACAGCGAAAGCTAGATGATTCTAAGCGTATTAACAACAGCAGGCCGGTTTGAGTTGCGTTCCGGTACCGGAGCGCCCCGACGAAGAAGGGCAGGCGGTCCAGGGCCCGGCTTGCGCAGTTCCCACTGGATTCCGGCGCACGCAGGCACCCCCTACTCCGGCAGCAGGCGCTTGATGAGGCGGAGCTTATGGGAATATTTCTGCAGGTCGCGGCGGTAGATGCCGTTGTGGTCGAGCGGGTCGATGCGGACTTCCCCGCTGGCGTGCAGAATCTGCTGATCGTCGAGCAGCATGCCTACGTGCACGATGTTGCCCTCGGCGTTGTCGAAGAACGCCAGGTCCCCGGGCTGGGTCTGGGATACGAAATGCACCGGCTGGCCGTGGTCGATCTGCTGGCGGGCGTCGCGGGGCAGCTGAATCCCGACCAGCCCGTAGAGCTGCTGCATCAGGCCCGAGCAGTCGATGCCGAACACCGACTTGCCGCCCCACACGTAGGGCGCCTTGAGGAAGTGCTGGCCCATCTTGAGCAGTTGGGCGGCGCGGCGGCCGTTCTGGTTGTAGCTCAGGTTGGTGGCTGCTCCGTTGTAGAACAGGTTCCGCTCGCCCAGGCGCAGCGTCATGCCGTCGAAAAAAGGCAGGCGGCTGCCCAGCACCACCGGAATGCGCACCGTGGCGTCGCTCACCATCTGCACCACGTCGAGGCTGCGGGGATGGTCTTCGGCGCCCCAGGCCTGGAAATACTCGGCCGAGACGGGCAGGTGCTGCTTGAAGTCAATCCAGCCCACGTACTGGTCGGCCGCAATCCGGATCTGGTGCCAGGCACCCTGGGTGAGCAGAATGGAGTAGCACTCGCCAAAAATAAGCTGGGTGACGAGCTCAGCCCGGTCGGAGGGCTCGGCCCGGACCGGCACGGCGCTCAAAGCGCAGATTCCGTGTTCCACAGAAGGGAATTGGTGAAATTGTAAGATGGCGCAGTGGCAAAAGAGCCAGCATCAGAAGCTTCCGCTTGCAGGCACTGCGGGGAAATTCCTACGAAACTCCTGCTTAAAAGCCAGCCGGCCAAACATCCGGCGGAAAAACCGCCCCGCCCGGGCTCGGGTTTGCCCTTAATACTCTTTGGCGCGGTCCATTTCGCGCTTCTGGTCTTTGGCTTTGATGTCCTCGCGCTTGTCGTAGAGCTTTTTGCCTTTGGCCAGGGCAATTTCCAGCTTGGCGAAGCCCCGGTCGTTGACGAACAGGCGGATGGGCACGATGGTGAGGCCCTGCTCTTTGGCTTTATCGGCCAGCTGCCGCATTTCGCGCTTATTAAGCAGCAGCTTCCGCTCCCGCTTGGGCTCGTGGTTGTTGTAGGTGCCCAGGGTGTACTGCGAGATGCTCAGGTTGTGGACCCACAGGCTGCCGTCGGCGTGGAAGGCACAAAAGCCGTCCTGCATGTTCACGTTGCCTTCGCGGATGCTCTTGATTTCGGTGCCCTGCAGCATCATGCCCGCGTCGTACTTCACCAGGAACGTGTATTCGTGGCTGGCCCGGCGGTTCAGGATGTTGACTTTCTTGGGGGCGGTGTCTTTACTCATGGTACTGTTCTGAAGAAGGGCCGGGCAGCGGCTGACGGCACCGCGGAAGCGGACAGGCTCCGGAATGGCGCTGCCCCGGACTTTTACGCGGCTGGCAAAAGCGTAGCTTGGCCGGAGTCAAAAGTAGCGCGGAATTCCCAGGCTTACCGGACAGAGTTAGTGCTACGGTATTGGGTATTCGGGTGTGGGGTTAATGCTACGACTTAAAGCTTGCGGCTTGGAGCTTGCAGCTTGAAGCCCGGATCCTCAGCTTAGCTTCAGCCGCGGGTCGGGGCTGACGAGCTGGGTGGCAAAATCCCCGGCCTCGAACTGGAAGTGCCCGGTCATGGCTACCATGGCGGCGTTGTCGGTGCAGAACTCGAAATCGGGAATAAACACCTCCCAGCCTTTTTCGCCCGCCAGATTCTGCAAGGCGGTTCGCAGGCCCGAGTTGGCCGCTACGCCCCCGGCCAGGGCAATCTGCGTCAGGCCCAGGTCGGTGGCCGCCCGGACGAGCTGGCGCAGCAGCGTCTGAATGATGGTATGCTGAATGCCGGCGCAGAGGTCGGACAGGTTCTGGGCGATGAAATCCGGGTTCTGGGCGGTCTGCTGGCGCAGAAAGTAAAGTACCGACGTTTTCAGCCCGCTGAACGAGAAGTCGTAGCCGGGCATGGCGCCCACCGGAAACGGAAACCGCGTCGGGTTGCCTTCCCGGGCCTGCCGGTCGAGGTGGGGGCCGCCGGGATAAGGCAGCCCGAGCAGCTTGGCGGTTTTGTCGAAGGCCTCGCCGGCGGCATCGTCGATGGTTTGCCCCACCACTTCCATGTCCATCGGGCTGCGCACGACCACCAGCTGGGTGTGCCCGCCGCTAACCGTTAAACACAGAAAGGGAAACACCGGCCGGGGCGGGCGGATAAAGTGCGCCAGAATGTGGGCCCGCATGTGGTTGACGGCAATCAGCGGCTTGTTCAGCGCCAGGGCAAACGACTTGGCGAACATGCCGCCTACCAGCAGGGAACCCAGCAAACCGGGGCCCTGGGTGAAGGCGACGGCGTCAAGGTCTGATTTCTCTACCTTTGCGCGGCGAAGTGCCTCCGTTACAACCGGAATCAGGTGTTGCTGGTGCGCCCGCGACGCCAACTCCGGTACTACCCCCCCGTATTGTTCGTGAACCTGCTGCGTTGCCACCACATTGGCAAGAATTTCGCCCCCGGCCATGACAGCCGCCGACGTATCGTCGCAGGAGGATTCAATGGCCAGAATTACAGGAAATGACATAGTTAAACCAGGCTTGCGCGGCGGGCCGGGCTGCTGCTTGTCGGCGGCGCCGCATATTTTCTCTGCAAAGGTCGTTTAAAACGTTCAACCTCGCCTTCTTTCGTTACAGGCAACGCCCCCACTGCTTTTCCGCTCTTTTACCAAGCCGCCCACTTACTTTAAGCTTTCGTTCCGGTGCCCCGTCCCCTTCGTCTTACGCTGACCATCCTGCTTTCGGTGCTGCTGCTGCTGGTCGTGCTGGCGGGCGGCGTGCTGGTGGCACTGCGGGTACCAAGCGTGCAGACCCGGATTGCGCACACCGTCGCCGGTAAGCTGTCGGACAAGCTGGGCTTTCCGGTTACCATCGGCCGGGTCGACCTGCGGCCGTTTTCCCGCCTGCTGCTGGTAGACGTGCGAGTGCTCGACCGGCAGGGCGGGGAACTGTTCAATATTGGCCGCGCCGACGCCGACATCGCCATGTTCTCGGTGCTGGACCCCACCCGCCTGCACGTAGACCAGCTGATTCTGGAAGAGCCCCGCTTCGCGCTGGTAACCTATGCCGGCTCGCCTGAGACAACCAACCTCGACCAGTTTCTGCTGGCCGTCAAGCGCCTGGTGGGCCCGACGGACACCACGAAAGCCAGTACGCCTTTTGAGTTGAAGCTCAGCAGCCTGGGCATCCGCAACGGCCGCTTCGTGCTCGACCGGCAGGATTTGCCCCGCGAGCCCAGCTACGGCCGCACCATCGACTACGGCCACATGCGCGTCGACAGCATCTACGGCGACTTTCACCACATCAAGCTGATCGGCGACACGATTGCCACCCACATCGGCAATCTGCGGGCCGTGGACACGCCCTCGGGCACCCGCCTGCACCGGCTCGACGCCAACATGGTGTTCACGCCCACCTTCTGGGAATTCGCCGAAACCGACCTGCACGTGGGTCGCAGCCACCTGCAGGACTACGTCCGCTTCGACTACAAGCATTTCCTCAACTTCGTTGACTTCAACGACTCGGTGAAGGTCACGGCCCGCCTCGGCCCGACCCGGGTGTACTCGTCGGACATTGCCAAGTTTGCGCCCCAGCCAGAAATCCGGGACCTGAACGAGACGGTGCTGCTTTCCGGCGAGGCCAAGGGCTACGTGCGCAAGTTCTCGGCCCGCAACCTGGATATCCGCTATGGCAAGAACACCCACGTAGTAGGCAACGTGGCCGTGGAAGGCCTGCCCGACCTCAAGGAAAGCTTCGTGGACATGCGCCTTAAGCCTTCGGTTATCGACGGGCGTGACATTCGCCGCTACGTGCCGGCCGGCGGCTATGCCTACGTGCAGCGTCTGGGCAGGGTGCGCCTGCAGGGACAGTTTCTGGGCTTCTACAACGACTTTGTCGCCAACGGCGCCTTCCGTACCGCTCTTGGCGACGTGGTATCGGACGTCAACATCAAGTTTAAGACTGACCCGCGCTACTCTACCTACGAAGGACAGGTGAAGACGACGGGCTTCCAGCTGGGCAAGCTGCTGGGCGACGAAACCACCATCCGGGACCTGGCTTTCAACGGCCGGGTGGAAGGCGTAGGCTTCACGCCCGAGGAGGCCCGCCTGAAAGCCAACGCCAACGTGCAAAGCATCTGGCTGCAGGGCTACCGCTACCGCAACATCGTCACCAACGGACAGTTCCGCCGCCAGGCCTTCGAAGGCAAGCTGGCCATCAACGACCCGAACCTGCAGGCCTCCGCCGACGGCAGCATCGACCTGAACCGGGGCCGGCAGGCCTTCGACCTGAAAGCCAAGATCCGCAAATCCAACCTGCGGGCGCTGGGCCTGACCAAGCAGAATATCACGCTTGCCACTACCGCTGACGTCGAGTTTGAGGGTTTGCAGATCGATAACCTGATCGGGTCCATTGTGCTGCGCAACTCCACGCTGGGCTACAATGGCCGCACCATGGCCGTCGACACCTTTGACGTGTACTCCCGGCGCGACGCCGACCGGAACCGCCGCCTGGCCATCCGCTCGGAGCTGGCCGATCTGACGGCGGTGGGCAACTTCAGCTTTACCCGGGTGGCGCGCGACGTAAAGGTGCTGCTGGAAGAATACCGCCTCAACTTCGAAAGCAACGACGCGGCCACGGCGGCCTACTACCGCCGCAAGCGCCGCCTGCCCACCCCCGACTACAGCATTGCCCTCGACCTGTACCTGAAGCGGCCCAACCCGGCCCTGCAGGTATTCGTGCCCGGCCTCAAGGTGTCCGACTACTCCCGCCTGGACGGCTCGTTCCGCAACGGTAATACCTCTATCTTCAGTTTGGGCGGACACATCACCGGCATCCAGTACGACAGCGTGCGGGCCGTGAATACCGACTTCGAATTCACCACCTCCAAGCTGCCCTACCAGCCCGAGGTGCTGGCCCAGGCCAACATTACCTCGGAGCGGCAGCGCCTGCCGGGGCTGGGCAAAACCGAGAAATTCTACGTGGAAGGCGTGTGGGACCAGGAGCGCATCAACTTCTCGACTTCCCTGGCCCAGACCGGCACGACCAACAAAGCGGCTATCAACGGCTCCCTGGAATTCCTGCCCCGGGCCATCCAGGTGGTGTTCCGCCAGTCGGGGGTGAACCTGCTGGGCAAGGAGTGGACCATTGCGGCAGAAAACTCGGTGATTATCTCGGGGCTGGGCCAGGAGTTTGACATCAAGAACCTGACTATTTCCAACGGCGCCCAGCAGGTCAGTGCCCAGGGTTTTATCTCGGCCGACCCCTCCAAGCAGCTGCAGCTGGCCGTCAGCAACTTCGACCTGAACACACTCAGCTCCCTTACCCAGCAGCGCCTGGCCGGCCGGGTAAATGCCAATGGAACGCTGAGCGGGGTGTATGGAGCCCTGGTTATCAACAGCAAGCTGGGCATCGACTCGCTGAAGTTCGATAATACCCTCATCGGGGATGTGCGCGGGCAGGGCGACTGGGACAACGCCACCAGCCGCCTGCTTGTGGACCTTGACGTGCTGCGCGACCAGGAGCGGGTGGTGCGCGTAGCCGGCACCTACGCTCCCCGCGAAACGGTAAACCAGCTTAACCTGACAGGCGTGTTCAACAAAGCGCCCATCAAGCTGGCCGAGCCCCTGCTGAACACGCTGTTCCGCAACCTGCGCGGCACGGCCGACGGCACCCTGCGCCTGACCGGGCGCCTGGCTTCGCCTATCCTGAGCGGCAACGTCGACGTAAGCAACGGGCGCCTCACCTTTATCTACCTCGGTACCACCTATTCGTTTTCCGACCGGATTCGCTTTGCCGAGGACCGGATTGCCTTCCGCAACGTGAGCGTACGCGACGTGCTGGGCAACACCGGCACGATCGACGGCAATATCTTCCACCGGGGCTTCGAGGACATGCGCCTGGACCTGCGGGGCAAGTTCCGCAAGCTGCAGGTGCTCAATACCACCCGGAAAGACAACGAGCTGTACTTCGGCACGGCCTACGCTACCGGTGAAGCCGAAGTGTACGGTACCCCCGACAACCTGACCGTGAACGTGACGGCCCGCAGCGAGGCTGGCACCCGCATGTCGCTGCCGTTCGACAACGCCGCGAAGGCCGAACAAGCCAGCTATATCCGGTTCGTCAACCACAACCTGCCGGATACCGTGACCCGCAAGCGGGCGGTGTCAGTGGGCAAGGTGGATCTGTCCGGTATTAAGCTCAACTTCAACCTGAGCGTGACGGAAGACGCCTACGTGGAAATTCTGCTCGACGAAAGCACCGGCGACGTAATCCGGGGGGCTGCCACCGGCCAGCTGCGCATGAACATCGATACCCGGGGTGAATTTAACATGTACGGGCAGATTGAGATTGTGCGGGGCGCGTACAACTTCACCCTGCAAGGCCTCGTGAACAAGGAGTTCGTGGTCCGCCCCGGCGGCACCATTTCCTGGAACGGGGACCCGCTGGCGGGGGAAATGAACGTGACGGCGGCCTACACCCAGCGCACTTCCCTGGCTCCTATTCTGTCGGGCATCAGCAGCGGCTCCAGCAACAGCGCGGTGGTGCCCGTGACGGCGGTAATGAACCTGACTGGTCCTATTCTGCTGCCCAGCATCAAGCTTGGGCTGGAATTCAACGACGCGCCATCCGGGCTGGAAGGCGACCTGGCCGACTTCGTGTCCAAGCTCCGCAACGACGAGCAGGAGTTGAACCGGCAGGTGTTCAGCCTGCTGGTATTCAAGCAGCTTTCCCCCCAGGGCCAGTTCACCCAGATCAGCCTGCAGGGACGCGACAATACCGTTTCCAACAGCCTGGGCCAGGTGCTGTCGACCCAGCTGGGCCTGCTTACCTCGCAGATCGACCAGAACCTGGAAATCGACTTCAACATCAACGGTATCACCGCCGAGCAGCTGCAGCAGCTGCAGGTCCGCCTCAGCTACAGCTTGCTGAACGGCCGCCTGCGGGTAACGCGGGAAGGCGGCTTTACCAATACCAGCCCGGTGCCCGGCACGCCTACCACCGGCCAGGCCTCCCTGGTAGGCGACATAAGCCTGGAATACTACCTGCGCCCCGACGGAAAGTTCCGGGCCAAGCTCCGCTACGAAACCACGCCCCGGGGCGGCGACCTGGAAACCATCCAGACCCGGGCCGGCGTCAGCGTGCTGCACACCGAGCAGTTCGATACGCTCGAGGAGCTGTTTGCCCGCAAGCGCCTGCGCCGCCGCGACGTGAATGCCCGCAAAGCCCGCGAGGTCCTCAACGTCGACGACGACCCGCGCACGGTGATGTAGGAGCTGATGGTTGGATGCTGGTTGTTGATTGTTGTCAGCCGGACGCGGTAAGCGGAGCCGGCGGGTTGGCTTGCCGGAACCCAAACTTCTAAAGGCCAGCGCCAACCGGCCCGCTCCGGGCAACAATCAACAATCAGCCGTCAACAATCAGCCCAACCAAGTACCTTTGCCCGTATGGCTCAGTTGAATCGTCCGCCCGTTCGCAAGAAAAAGCTCGGCAGCTACCCCCACACGATGGTGGTGTTCAGCATCACGCTGGCCTTGCTGGTGATTGGACTTTTCGGGCTGCTGCTCATCCACGCCCACAAGCTGTCGAACGTGGTGAAGGAGAACATCGAAATGCAGGTGTACCTGGAGCGGGACCTGCCCGATGCCCAGCTGCTGCGTTTGCAGCAGGACTTCAGCGCCAAGAAATACATTGCCTTTAAGAACAGCCAGCCGCAGGTGCGCTTTCTGTCGAAGGAAGAAGGCGCCCGGCAGTTTATCGATCAGACGGGCGAAGACTTCAAGCAGTTTCTGGGCGACAACCCCCTGCGCGACGCCTACCTGCTCAAAATCAACCCCGACTTTTCCGATACCACCAACCTGCGTCGCATCGAGGCCGATCTGCGGGCTACCAGCGGCGTGCACGAGGTGCAGTACGTGCAAAGCCTGATTACCTCCATCAACCAGAACGTGCGCAAGCTCAGCCTGGTGCTGCTGGGCTTCGCCGTGATTCTGACGTTTGTGGTGGTGGTACTTATCAACAATACCATTCGCCTGGCTTTGTTCTCGCAGCGGTTCCTGATCCGGAGCATGCAGCTGGTGGGGGCCACGTCGCTGTTTATTCAGCGCCCGTTTCTGCGCCGCGCCACGCTGCAGGGCCTGGTGAGCGGCACGCTGGCGGCGCTGCTCCTGCTGGCGCTGCTGCAGTACGCATATCTGGAAGTGGAGGAGCTGCGCCTGCTGCGCGACGAGCGGCTGATTGGCGTGCTGCTGCTGGGGCTGCTGGCCCTGGGCGCCGGCATCGGCTTCCTGAGCTCCTACCGCGCCGTCAGCAAGTACCTGCGCATGTCGCTCGATGATTTGTATTAAGTAGTTAGCAGGGGCTTGGGGTCTTAGGATCTTGGTTTATGTTCGAATGCACGCAATTGAGCATCAGCACAACGAAATCCAAGACCCCAGGTCCCCAAGGTCCCAAGTCCCCAACAACATGGAACAGAAACAACCTTCCCGCTTAGCCTTTGGGCCGGCCAACTACCGGCTGATGTTCATCGGCATTGCCGTGCTGGCCGCCGGCTTTATTACCATGACGCTCGATACCGAGGATTACGGCGAAGGATTCCTGGGCATCACCCTGGGTCCGATCCTGCTGTTCATCGGCTTCGTTATTGAGTTCTTTGCCATTATGAAGCGGTCCGGCGACGTAGCAGCTGATTCGACCTACCCGACTACGCTGACCCCGGGTGCTCCGGTCGCCGGCCCGTCCGCTACGCCGGTGACGCCCGTTCCGCCCACGACCCCGGCCGTCCCTTCCCGCCCAGCCTACAAGCGCCCCTAGATGACTTACTGGCAAGCCCTGATTCTGGCTATTGTGGAGGGACTCACCGAGTTCCTGCCCATCTCCAGCACCGGGCACATGATTATTGCCTCGGCTTTGCTGGGCATTCCGGCGACGCCCTTTACCAAGCTCTTTCTGGTCGTTATCCAGCTTGGGGCCATCCTGTCGGTGTTTGCCGTGTACTGGCGGCGCTTTTTTCAGAGCGTTGACTTCTACCTGAAGCTGCTCGTAGCTTTCCTGCCTATTGTGGTGGTGGGGCTGCTGCTCAAAAAGCACATCGACGCGCTGCTTGACTCCGTGCCCACGGTAGCTGCCATGCTGCTGCTCGGAGGCATTGTGCTGCTATTCGTGGACCGCTGGTTTCCGCAGCAGGAATCCGAGGAGGGCGGGCGCCCAGTCACGAACCCCAGTTTCAAGCAAGCCCTGCTCATCGGCTTGTTTCAGTGCCTGGCCGTGGTGCCGGGCGTAAGCCGCTCGGCGGCTACCATCATCGGGGGCCTCACCCAGAAGCTCACCCGCCGGGCTGCCGCTGAGTTTGCCTTTTTCCTGGCGATGCCCACTATGGCCGCCGCCGCGGTCAAGGACGTGTACGACTACTACAAGGAAGCCCACTCGCACGGCGTGGAGCTGGCCGACCTGTTCTCCCGGGAGCAGCTCGGGCAGCTGGCGCTGGGCAACGTGGTAGCGTTTATCGTGGCCCTGATTGCCATCCGGCTGTTCGTGGGCTTCGTGGCCAAGTACGGCTTCCGCGCCTTTGGCATCTACCGCATTATCGTGGGCGGCCTGCTGCTGCTCATGCTGGCCCTGGGCATCAACCTGCAGCTGCTATGAGTGAGGAAAAGGAAGCTGCAAGCTCTTTAGGCGAACAACAGGCAGCAGCACAGCCAAGAACTGATGCTTGGAGCTTGCCGCTTGCCGCTATCAGCTCAGAAGATGGCGCCGTGCTGCTGCTCGACAAGCCCCTGACCTGGACCTCGTTTGACGTGGTGCGCAAAGTCAAGAACACGCTACGGGTCAAGAAAATCGGGCATGCCGGCACTCTTGACCCGCTAGCGACCGGCCTGCTGATTCTCTGCACCGGCAGAAAGACCAAGCAGATTGACCTGATCCAGGCCCAGGAAAAGGAATACACCGGCACCTTCCGCCTGGGCCAGACTACCCCGAGCTTCGACCTGGAAACGGCCGTCGACGCCGAACTGCCCTGGCAGCACCTCACGCCGGAGCAGGTGGCAGCGGCCACGACCGACTTCGTAGGGCTGATTGAGCAGACTCCGCCCCTGTTTTCGGCCGTGAAGGTGAACGGTGAGCGCGCCTACGAGGTAGCCCGGCGCGGCGGGGAAGCCGAAATCAAAAGCAAGCAGGTCACGATCAAAGCCTTCGAGCTGACCCGCGTGGCGCTGCCCGAGGTTGACTTCCGGGTGGTGTGCTCCAAGGGAACGTATATCCGCAGCCTGGCCCGCGACTTTGGCCTGGCCCTCGGCTGCGGCGCCCACCTCACCAAGCTGGTGCGCACCCGCATCGGGGACTACCGCGTGGAAGAGGCGCTGACGATGACGCAGATCGAGGCGCTGCGCCTACCCCGGCCCGAGGGCGAGCAAGCACGCCCGCCCCGGCAGCAGCGGCAGCGCAAGCCCGAGCGCCGGGCCGGCCTGGAGTTTTACGAGGCCAACAACCCGGCTCCCGACCCAACCGATGCGCCTGCGTAAAAGGTAGCTGCGCAAACTCATCCCTCACCCTCTCACCACCTCCGCAGATGCAAGTCGTTCAGGACCCGGCGCAGTTCCCGCACCTTTCCCAGGCCGTCGTGACCAGCGGCACGTTCGACGGGGTTCATCTGGGTCACCAGAAGATTCTGCGCCGCCTGCTGGAAGTTGCCCGGCAAACCGGCGGCCCGAGCGTCGTCATTACGTACTGGCCCCACCCCCGCTTGGTTTTGGGGCCGCCCCTCACCCACCCCGAGCTGCTGGAGCTGCGCCTGCTTTCCACCCTGGAAGAGCGTACGGCCCGGCTGGCGGAGTTCGGCGTCGACTACCTGCTGGTGGTGCCCTTCACGAAGGAGTTTTCCGAAATGACGTCGGAACAGTACATCCAGCAGCTGCTGCTCGATACGGTGGGCACCAAAAAGCTCGTCATCGGCTACGACCACCGGTTTGGCAAAAACCGGGAAGGCGGCTTCGACTACCTTACCCGGCATGCCGACCGCTACGGGCTGGAAGTAGAGGAAATTCCGCGGGAGGACGTAGACGCCCTGGCCGTAAGCAGCACCCGCATCCGCCGGGCCCTGGAAAGCGGCGACATCCTGACCGCTAACCGTCACCTGGGCTACTCCTACCCGCTGACCGGCACCGTGGTGCGCGGGCGGCAGCTGGGCCGCACCATCGGCTACCCCACGGCCAACATGGAGTGCGCGGAGCCGCTGAAGCTGGTGCCGGCCCGGGGCGTGTATGCCGTGATGGCCACTACTGCCGCGGGCACCCACCATCCGGCCATGCTCAACATCGGGGTGCGCCCCACCGTGGGCGGCGACCTGCAGCAGACCGTGGAAGCCCACCTGCTCGACTTCGACGGCGACCTGTACGACCAGCCCCTGACGGTGCAGTTTGTGGCCCGCCTGCGCGACGAGCAGAAGTTCGAGGGCCTGGACGCGCTGAAAACCCAGCTGGCCAAAGACGCCGACGCCGCCCGGGAGCACCTGATTGGGGGCTGACGTTCCGCGGCGGCCAGGAGTGGAAACCGGCGTAGTTTGCCGTAACTCACGGTAGTGACTCTGCGAAACAGGGCGAGAAATTCTACCTTGCTGCTTGCAAACCTCCCACTCATTTTATGATCAACAAAGTAGTAGCCAACGCCGAGGAAGCCCTGCACGGCCTCACCGACGGCATGACGCTGATGCTCGGCGGCTTCGGCCTGTGCGGCATCCCCGAAAACGCTATCCAGGAAATCCTGCGCCGTGGCGTTAAAAACCTGACCTGCATCAGCAACAACGCCGGCGTCGACGACTTCGGCATCGGCCTTTTGTTGCAAACCAAGCAGGTAAAAAAGATGATTTCCAGCTACGTGGGCGAGAATGCCGAGTTCGAGCGGCAGCTGCTGAGCGGGGAGCTGGAAGTCGAGTTGATTCCGCAGGGCACCCTGGCCGAGCGGTGCCGGGCAGGGGGCGCGGGCATCCCGGCCTTCTACACCCCCGCCGGCTTCGGCACCGAGGTGGGCGAAGGCAAGGAAAGCCGGGAGTTCAACGGCAAGATGTACCTGCTGGAAACCGGCCTGCGCGCCGACTATGCCTTCGTGAAAGCCTGGAAAGGCGACACCGCCGGCAACCTGATCTACAAAGGCACCGCCCGCAACTTTAACCCGATGATGGCCACGGCCGGCAAAATCACGGTGGCAGAGGTCGAGGAGCTGGTACCCGCCGGCGAGCTGGACCCCAACCAGATTCACACCCCCGGCATCTTCGTGCAGCGCATCTTCCAGGGCAAAGACTACGAGAAGCGGATTGAGCAAAGGACGGTTAGGGCCGCGATTTAGCCTTTCAGCCTGACCAACCGGCTATGCGCCTCGCCTTTTCCACCCGGCTTTTACTGATCTGTGTAGTAGTGCTGCTATCGGTGCTGCCGATGGCCTTCGGCTATTACGTGAACACCGTCAGCCCGGCCCCAACGGAGAAGCGTCTGCCCGACCGGTGCTCCCGCTACTGTGAGCACTACGGTTGCCCGCATGCCACGCCGGCCAACAGCCCGGCTTATTTCCGCCTGCGCCCGCTGTACGTGCTCACCATCATGGCTTTGTCGCTGGGCGGCATGGGCCTGTATGCCGCTTTTAACATTGCGTTCTATCTGGTTTTCATTCCGCTGCTGCTGATCTGGCTTACCTACGGCGCCCTGCGCAACATGGTGCTTATCCGTCGTCTCAAATCCCTGCGTCATGGGTAGTGTGCTGCACCTGATCTTTCGTCTTATCCGTCTGGCCTTCTGGTACTGCACCGACTTCATGGTGAACCTGGCCAACCTCACGCATTCGTCCTACAACGAGGCCAACACCTGGATTCTGCTGCTACTCATCCCCGGCCTGCTTACGCTGCTCATCGGCGTGCGCATCGCCCAGTGGTTTGAGCTGCGCCGCCTCCGCCGCACCTTTCTTCTACCGCCCACCCCGTCCAATTCCTGATCCATGCTCGACAAACACGGCATTGCCAAGCGCATTGCGCAAGAAGTAGAAAACAACTCCTACGTCAACCTCGGCATCGGCATTCCCACGCTGGTCGCCAACTACATTCCCGCCGGCATCAACGTGGAGCTGCAAAGCGAGAACGGCCTGCTGGGCATGGGCCCCTTCCCCACCGAAGACCAGGTAGACCCTGACCTCATCAACGCCGGCAAGCAGACCGTGACCACGCTGCCGGGCTCCAGCATCTTCTCCTCGGCCGACTCCTTTGGCATGATCCGCGGGGAGCATGTGGACCTCACCATCCTGGGCGCCATGGAAGTCTCGGAGCGGGGCGACATTGCCAACTGGAAGATTCCGGGCAAGATGGTGAAGGGCATGGGCGGGGCCATGGACCTGGTGGCCTCGGCCAAGAACATCATCGTGGCCATGCAGCACGTAGCCAAAGACGGCAGCAGCAAGCTCCTGCCCGACTGCACCCTGCCCATCACCGGCCTGCACTGCGTCAAGAAGATCGTGACCGAGCTGGCCGTGCTCGACGTGACGCCCGACGGCTTCGTGCTGCGGGAGCGGGCTCCGGGCGTTACGGTGGAGCAGATCCGGGCCGCCACCAAAGGCAAGCTTGTCGTGCCTGAAGGGGAGATTCCCGAAATCCAGATCAGCTAAGCCGGCACCAATCCGCTTTCCAGCCAGGGCCATCCGACAACGGGTGGCCCTGGTTCGTTTAATACCACTGCCTGAGAGCGTAGCTCGACGCTGGCGCTTATTACGGGCGCCGGCCGTATATTTAACCTCGCTTCGCCTTCAGAACCACGCTTCTATGCATAAAAACCTTTACTCTCTTCTCTTCCTGCTGTCGGCGGCTACGGTTGCCCGGGCGCAGGTTTCTCCCATCATCGACCGTACCGATATGCCGGCCGTGACGACGGCCCTGCCGGTCGACACGATGCGGATCAGTCAGGCCGCGGCCGCTTTGCCGGCCGGCGCGCCCCTGCTCACCCAGCGCGGAGCCAACCAGACCTGGAACTACAGCACGCTGGTAGCCACGTCCCAGACCGTAGACCGCTACATCTCCGTGGCGGCTACCGGGGCACCCATCTACCAGTTTACCTTCGGGGTGCTGGGCGGCGTGAACCGCGCCACGGTGGCCTCGCCCGAGCCCCTGCCCCTAGCCGGTCCCGGCCTGCCCGTTATCACCGACCCCTACCAGTTCTACAGCGTTTCGGCGGCCACGGCGGCAAACCAGGACTACCGCTCGGTGGGCTTCGGCGGCACGCTCGGCGGCCTGCAGGTGCCGCTCACTTACCGCAGCCAGGCCGAACAGGACGTCATTTACCGGTTTCCGCTCAGCTTCGCCAGCCGGCCCGACTCCAGCCGGTCGTATTTTGAGACGCCGGGCGCGCTGGCGGCCACCGGCTACTTCAGCCGCCGCCGCAAGCGCGTAAACACGGTGGACGCCTGGGGCACGCTCACCACGCCGTTCGGCACGTTTCAGACCGTGCGCGTCGTCAGCAAGCTTGCCGACCACGACAGCATTGCTTTCGGGGGCGCCCCCGGCACCGGCTTCGACGTGCCCCTGACCCGGGAGTACAAGTGGCTGGCCAAAACCCACCACGTGCCGGTGCTGACCATCACAACCCAGGTGCTGGCCGGCCGCGAAACCATTACCGCCGTGCAGTACCGCGACCGGTACCGCCGCATCGTCCGCACTGCTACCCGCGCTTCCGCCGCCGAAGCCGCCGTGGCCGTGTATCCCAACCCGCTGGGCACGGGACCGTTGCAGCTGGCCGGCCTGACCGGTACCACCGTGACGGTCAAAGCCACCGACCTGACCGGGCGGGTACTGTTTGCGCTGCCGCTGCCCGTGCAGCAGGCGGGGGCGGCCGTACCCGCGGCCGCATTCGGGGAGTTCCGGGGCGTAATGCTGCTCACGGTGCAAACCGACCAGGGTGTGGCGGTGCGCCGGGTAGTGCGGCAGTAAAGGCCGGTTTGGCAAGGCCGCGGTATGTGGTCGACTGAGCTATTTTGCCACCGAAGTTGTTAGCCCGTCGTAAGAAGGTACCGTAGCGCTCGCGCCGGGTATCTTTGCCCCACCGTTCCGACACTTTCACTTTCGATTTATATGGCCACAAGTTCCAATGGCAAGGCCGGTGGCAGCCATGCCAAAAAAGTAGACAAGCCCGCTCCCACCGAGCGGCTCACCCCCACCGCCGTACCGGCCCACAAGCTGGTGCTGCGTACCCTGCGCCGCTCCGACTTCAAGGCCGTAAAGGCCATCATGGACAAGGTATACTCCAACATGGAGGGCTCCTGGTCGGCCGATGAGTTCAGCGCCCTGTTGCGCAAGTTCCCGGAGGGCCAGATCGGCATCGAGGACAACGGCACGCTCGTAGCCGCCGCCCTGGCCATCATCGTGCAGTACTCCGACTTCGGCGACCGGCACACTTACGCCAAGATTACCGGCAACGGCAAGTTCGACACCCACAACGCCGACGGCGACACGCTCTACGGCGTCGACGTGTTCGTGGACCCCGAGTACCGTTCCCTTCGCCTGGGCCGCCGCCTCTACGACGCCCGCAAGGAGCTCTGCGAAAACCTGAACCTGCGCGCCATGGTGGCGGGCGGACGCATTCCCGGCTACGCCCAGTATGCCAACGAGATGACGCCGGCCAAGTACGTGGAGATGGTGCGCAACAAGGAAGTAGTCGACCCCATCCTCACCTTCCAGCTTTCCAACGAGTTTCACGTCCGCAAGATCATCCGCGGCTACCTGCCCTACGACTCCGAAAGCAAGGCCTTCGCCACCCTGCTGGAATGGCTGAACGTGTACTACGAGGAAGAGGAAAAGCTCATCGGCAACCAGAAAAGCAACGTCCGCATCGGCATCGTGCAGTGGCAGATGCGCGCCACCCGCTCCCTGGAAGACCTTTTGCAGCAGATCGAGTTTTTCGTGGACACCGTGTCGGGCTACAAGTCCGACTGCGTGATGTTCCCGGAGTTCTTCAACGCCCCGCTGATGGCCCTCACCAACGAGGACTCGCCCTCGGTGGCTATCCGGGCCATGGCCGCCTTCACCGAGCCCATCAAGGCTAAGATGATGGAGCTGGCGGTAAGCTACAACATCAACATCGTGGCCGGCTCAATGCCGGTGTACGAGGACGGCAAGCTGCACAACGTGGCCTACCTCTGCCGCCGCGACGGCACCGTGGACGAGCAGTACAAGCTGCACGTAACGCCCGACGAGGCTTCCTACTGGGGCATGCGGGGCGGCGAGAAGCTGCGCTGCTTTGAAACCGACTTCGGAAAGATCGGCATCCTGATCTGCTACGACGTGGAGTTCCCAGAGCTGGCCCGCATGCTATCAGACGAGGGCGTGAAAATCCTGTTCGTGCCGTTCTGGACCGACACCAAGAACGCCTACCAGCGCGTTCGCATCTGCGCCCAGGCCCGGGCCATCGAAAACGAGTGCTACGTGGCCATTACCGGCTCGGTAGGCAACCTGCCCCGGGTCGAGAACATGGACATCCAATACTCGCAGAGCGCCGTGTTCAGCCCCTCGGACTTTGCCTTCCCCCACGACGCCATCGTGGCCGAGGCCACGCCGAATACGGAGATGACCCTGATTGCCGACCTCGACCTGGATCTGCTCAAGGACCTGAACACCAGCGGGGCCGTGCGCAACCTGCGCGACCGGCGCCGCGACCTGTACTCGCTGAGCTGGACGATCAAGAAGACCGACCGCGACGACGAGCTGCTGGCCCAGGGCACCGACGAGCGCCACCCCCGTACCAGTAAGCGCAAGGCTATTGCAGCCGGCTAGCCCGCTCGTCATCCTGAGTGCCGGGAAGAGCCTTCCTTTCTTCGCGCAGCAGGCTTGATTTCAAAAAGTCAACGCCCTTCTCTACTAATCCGGAGAAGGGCGTTGCTCGTTTCCGGGGGCTGGTGAGGGGAATGCAGACGGTTCCTGCCGTTGTCCCGGGCGGACCAATAGGTTGGCTCTGAAAAGCCTCAGCCCGGCCGAGCCGGAGCAGCCTGCTTATCTTGCGGCCCAAGCCGGCGGATGGCCGGCTGTTGGATGACAGGTTACCCTTACGCTTCTACTTCTATGTCTATCACGTCCCAGGCCGAGCTGCTCGGGCTCCAGCGAATCAGTCAGGCCGTTGCTACCACGCTGCGGGAAATGCGCGCGTACGCCCGCCCGGGCATGACGACCCGGGAGCTGGACGAGTACGGCGGGCAGCTGCTGGCCGGTCAGGGTGCTAAGTCCGCCCCGAAGCTTACCTATGGCTTTCCCGGCTGGACGTGCATCAGCGTCAACAACGAAGTGGCCCACGGTATTCCGTCGGCGTTGCGCACGCTGCAGGAAGGCGACTTGGTCAACATCGACGTGTCGGCGGAGCTGGATGGCTACTGGGCCGACAACGGCGGCTCGTTTGTGCTGGGCGCCGACGTGCACCAGCACCAGCCCCTGGTGGATGCCTCCCGGCAGATTCTGCGCACGGCGCTCAGCCAGATCCGGGGCGGCGTGCGCATCGCCGAGATCGGGCGCCTGATTGAAACCGAAGCCCGCCGGGCCGGCTACAAGGTGATCAAGAACCTGGTCGGGCACGGCGTGGGGCGCAGCCTGCACGAGGAGCCCAGCGAAATTCCGTGCTACTACGACCGCCACAACCTGAAGCGCTTCAAGAAGAACTCGGTGGTGGCCGTCGAAACGTTTATCTCTACCCGGGCCACGTTTGCCCACCAGTCCAACGATGGCTGGACGCTGGTCACCAAGGACGGCTCTTTCGTGGCTCAGCACGAGCACACCATCGTGATTACCGACGGCCAGCCCCTCATCCTGACGGCTGCGAACAACATCTGGGACTAGGGACCGCCCGACTGTGCCGGGGGCTATTGCAGCCGGCTGGTTTTCTATGCATATTGATGGCTAATCCAACTTCCATTCTATGCAACAAGACTACGTATTCGCCGCTGACCAGCTGACCGTGCCAATCGACTGGGCTCCGGCCGGCAAGGGCCAGCGCTTCGGCAACTACCTGATCGACATAGCCGCCTTTTACCTGGGCTGCATCGGGGCGGGCATTCTGGTTGGCATCGGCCTGAGCATGTCGGGCAACGTCCACCTGCTGAACGGGCTCGAGGGGCCTTTCAGCACCCTGGTTGGCATGCTCCTGCTGTCGCTCTACTACTTCGTGCTGGAAGCCACCACGGGGCGCACCATCGGCAAGCTGTTTACCCGCACCCGCGTGATTATGGCCGACGGTTCCCGGATTACCACCCGCGCCGCGCTGATCCGCTCCCTGTGCCGGCTTATTCCCTTCGAAGCCTTCTCGTTTCTGGGCGACCCGGAAAGCGGCCTGCACGACCGGCTTTCCAAAACCCGGGTGGTGCGCATCGACCGCGACCGGTAGGCCGCCTCCCGCACCCCGCCGGGCCCGGGCCCGCCCGCATGCCTGAGCTCCGCGGGGGACCGTTGCTGCCGCATTAATCTTAAAACTGACTAGCCACGCTTGTTTCCGCTCCGCCGGCAAAGAGCGTGGCTAGTCAGTTTTAGCACCCCTTACTGAACTCGCAAGCACTCTTTGGCAGTAGATCACAAAACGAGCGTTTTTGCTGACTGCGCCCCTTGGGCAAGAAACACCATTTGCTTTCCGCATTTCTGCCGCATCTTTGCTCCGTGTTCGCCCTGCGCTCCTATATCGCCTTGCTCCTGCTGCTCTGCCTGACGCGGACGCTGCTGCCCGAGGCATGGGTTTTGGATCTGCACGCGCACAGCCACACCACCGAGGAACCGGCGCAGGCGCCGGCTTTCCAAACCAAGGGCAAAGCCCTGGTGAGCAGCCAGCACCAGCACTGTGCCGTGGATCACTTTTACGACGTGCCCTTTTTACCGGGTGCTCCTGTGATGATACCGGTGCAGGCGGTCCCGCTGTTTTTTGCCTCAGTACCTGTGCCCACGGTAGCAACAGCGCCTTGGATTGCACGCATACCCGCCCAACTGCGCGGGCCACCAACAGCCTAAGGCGGCTCTCAGCTCCTGTTGCTTTATGGATGCTCTGTCACATGGTGACAGGGCTTAGCATGTGCTGTCGTTGGGCAGCCGGATAGCCTTTTCATGGGAAATAGCCTGCCGGGCTATGGGCGACGCGTGGAGCCGAAGCTGCCTTGCTCTGCTGCTTACGGGAAATGCTCCCTGCTGTGTGGCCACAGCACGTGCATCACGCTGCCCCATTACGGCAGCGTGACGCTGCTGTAGTAGGTTGGCTTATGGGCCGATGACCGTGTAGCAGAGCCCGCTTGTGCGCCTGCCCCGGCAAAGGGGCAATTCCCGCTCTCTTATTTCTGACTTCACCCACTCGTAGCCGCACGACGCCTACGACAGGTCAACCCTTGCTTTTATGTTTCGTTTCCTGTTGTTTTTAGGGCTGCTATGCCCTTTCTTTTCTCTTGGCCAAGGTGCTTCCGGTCACCTCGATGGTCATATCACCGGTCCCGGCGGCCGGGGCCTGGAAGGCGTTTCAGTGCTGGAATCAGCGGGCCGCTTTTCCGCGCTTAGTGGCTCAGATGGACACTTTTCGCTGGATCTGCCCCTAGGCGAATACACCCTCATCACCCGCAGCCTGGCCTACCAGGAGCAGCGCCGCACGGTACGGCTCAGCGCCGAGCAGCCAACGCTAACCGTGGACTTCGTGCTGCAAGCCACCACCAACGCCCTGCAGGAAGTGGAAGTGCTGGGCCGCAAGGAAACCACCTACAAGAGCGCCTACAGCTTTGTGGGCACCAAAACAGCCGCTAACCCCAAGGATGTACCGCAGTCGATTTCGACGGTAACCAAGGAGCTGATGGACGACCGGCAGGCCTTCCGGCTGCCCGATGTGGTGAAGAACGTAGCCGGCGTAAGCCAGTACTCGCACTACGACGACCTGTCCATCCGGGGCTTCCGCAACGGCTACGAAAGCGGCTTCCGGCTGCTGAACGGCCTGCGCTCGGGCTTCAGCTACGGCAACTCGTTTTTCGTGGCGCCGCTCACGGTGAACCTGGAGCGGGTGGAGATTCTTAAAGGGCCGGGCTCAGCGCTGTACGGCGACATCAACCCCGGCGGCACGGTGAACATGGTCACCAAAAAGCCGCTCGACGTAGCCCGGCAGGCGGTAAGCTTCTCGGCCGGCTCGTTCAACACCACTCGCACCACCGCCGACCTGACGGGCCCGCTCAACGAGCGTGGCAACGTGCTCTACCGGTTTAATGCGGGCTATGAGAAGTCCAACACCTTCCGCGACGTGAACGACAGCCGCTCGGTAATGGTGGCCCCAACGGTGACCTTCCTGGCTTCAGACAAAACCACCGTCAACGCCGAGCTGGTGTACACCCGCGTGGACGGCTACCTCGACCGCGGCCAGGTAGTGCGCGGCGGCGACCTGTACGCGCTGCCCCGCTCGTTTACCCTAAGCCAGCCCAGCGACTACTTCCGCACCAACACCTACTACCTGAACGCTTCGCTCAATCACCGTTTCGCGGACTGGTTATCCTTTAATGCGTCCTACCTCGACTTTACCTACAACGAAGACCTGAGCGAGCACCGTACCCTGAACACCTATGCCGACGCGCCGGCCAACACGGTGATGAACCTGCGCTACTTTGCCCGGCAGGCCGAAGAGTACACCAAGAACCTGGCCGCCTACTTCTCCCTGAACCAGGCCACGGGCTCTATCAGCCACAAAGTGGTGGCGGGCCTGGACTATATCCGCTTTACCACCGACAAGCAAAGCACCATGTGGGAAGCGCGGCAGAAGCTGGTGAACGGCGTGACCTCGCCGCTGACCCTGAACCTGGATAAGCCCGTGTACGAGCTGCAGGACCCCACCAAGTACGTGCGCCGGCCCCTGCCGCAGTTCTTTGTAGACTACCTCAACGCCGAGTACCACACCACCGGCGTGTACGTGCAGGATCAGCTTACCGTGACCCCGCGCCTGGGTTTGCTGCTGGGTCTGCGCTACGAAATGTTCAACGATGAGCGCGACAACGGCTCAGCTACCATTGCCCAGCGTCAGCTGCTGCCCCGGGCCGGCCTCACCTATGCGGTGAGCGACCATGTCAACTACTTCGCCTCCTACAGCGCCGGCTTTCGGCCGCTGAAGCCCGAATTCATCCGTACGCCGGAGCGGTACGGCCGCAGCTCGGCGTTTCGTCCTGAAACCAGCTACCAGGTAGAAACCGGGCTCAAGGGCGAGTTCTTCCAGAAGGCGCTGCTGGCTACCGTGGCTGTGTATCAGATTGAGAAGCGCAACCAGCTGGTGAGCACTGGCAACATCACGGCCTTCGACAGCCCGGAGTACCGCCAGAACGGCGTGGCCCGCTCGCGTGGGGCGGAGCTGGAACTGACCGGCAACGTGCTGCCCACCCTGAGCCTGAACGCCAGCTACGCCTTCAACGCCACCGAGGTGCTGCGCGCCGACGTGGCCGCCGAGAACGGCCAGCCCCTGGCCAATGCCCCGCGCCACTTGGCCGGCCTGTGGACCAAGTACACGTTTTCCGCCCTGGCCCTGCGCGGCCTGGGCGTAGCCGTGGGCGGCAACTACGTGGCCCGGCGCCGCATGGAAAACCGCGTGCCTGATGCCCAGGGTGAGCTGTACTGGGGCTACTGGCCCAGCTACACCGTGCTGGACGCGGGCCTTTTTTACACCATCAACCGATTCAACTTTCACCTGAACGCCAGCAACCTGCTCGACAAGCACTACTTCGTCGGTGGGTATGACTTCTTCCGCGTGAGCCCCGGCGCACCGCGCAACTTCATGGCCACGCTGGCCTACACTTTTTAAGCGCCCGGCGCGCGGTCCTTCATCCAACGCTTCGTCTGCTCCGCGGCTTTACCCCCTGATTTCCAACTTTATGTCTTACCTCCTCGAAGCCCGGGAGCTGCGCAAGCAGTACCCGGGCAAACTGGCCCTGCGCGGGCTGAATCTGCAGATTGCCCCCGGCGAAATCTTCTGCCTGCTGGGCCAGAACGGCGCGGGCAAGTCCACCACCATTAACCTGTTTCTGGGCTTTGTCGAGCCGACCTCGGGCGCGGCCTTTGTCAACGGACTGGAAGTGGCTAAGAATGTGCTCGAAATCAAAAAGCACTTGGCCTACATTCCGGAAAATGTCATGCTGTATCCCCACCTGACGGGCCTGGAAAACCTGGCCCTGTTCAGCAGCCTGGCGGGCTTTCAGTATGCAGACCAGGAACTGCTTGACTATCTCACCGACGCGGGCCTGCCCCCGGAAGCAGCCCGGCGACGGGTGGGCACCTACTCCAAGGGCATGCGTCAGAAAGTGGGCATTGCCATTGCCGTGGCCAAGCACGCCCAGGTGCTACTGCTCGACGAGCCCACTTCTGGCCTCGACCCCAAGGCATCCAACGAATTCTCGGAGCT
This sequence comes from Hymenobacter translucens, assembly GCF_020685205.1. GTDB lineage: Bacteria > Bacteroidota > Bacteroidia > Cytophagales > Hymenobacteraceae > Hymenobacter > Hymenobacter translucens. The sequence goes on along the minus strand of NZ_JAJERB010000004.1, from coordinate 322,525 downwards.
GCTGCGCCGCCTCAGCGGGCAGGGCACGGCTGTGCTCATGGCCACCCACGACATCTTCCGGGCCAAGGAAGTCGGTACCCGCGTGGGCATCATGCGCGAAGGCGAGCTGGTAGACGTGCGGCCCACGGCCACCCTCAACGCCCAAGAGCTAGAACAGCTCTACCTCACCTACATGAACTAGCCCCCGATGAAGAGCATTGCCCAAAAAGAATTCATCAGCACCCTGCGCGACCGGCGCTTCGTGGTGCTGAGCGCGCTGGTGCTGGCCCTGCTGCTCACCGCCACGCTGGTGGGCCGCGCCTCCTTCCGCACCCTGCAGCGGGAGCGGCAGCTGGCCCAAACCACGGTTAACGACCAGTTCCGCAACCAGCCGGCGCGGCATCCGCACCGCGTGGCCCATTATGGCTCCTTTGCCTTCCGGCCCAGGTCGGGTCTTAGCTTGCTGGATGCGGGCGTAGACTCGTTTACCGGCAGCGCCGTGTACCTGGAAGCCCACCAGCAGAACAGCGTCAACTTCAGCCAGGCCCAGCAGTCGGGCTCTCTGATTCGGTTCGGGGAGATGACCGTGGCCTTCGTGCTACAGCTGCTCGTGCCCCTGCTCATCATTTTCCTTTGCTTCGGAGCATTTACCCAAGAGCGGGAAACCGGCACGCTGCAATTGCTGCTGGCCCAGGGTACTACGCTGCGGCAGGTGGCCTGGGGCAAGATTCGCGGCTACTGCCAGGCCGTGGCACTGGTGGTGGCGCCGGCCCTGGCCCTGGCCGCCGCGCTTTTGTTCACGGGCGAAGAGTTTGCCTCGAACACGGACCTTTTGGCGCGACTGGTGCTGTTCGGGCTCAGCTACGCGGTGTATTTCTTCCTGTTCGTGGTAGGCTCGGTGGTCGTGTCGGCCCGGCAGGCCAGCTCCCGCGCCGCATTGGTTACCCTGCTCGGCCTCTGGATCCTGGGCGGCATTATCCTGCCCAAGGCCACGGCTAACCTGGGCGCGTCGCTCTACCCCACCATCACCAAAGCCCAGATGGATGCCGAGGTGCACGAGGAAGCGCAGCACGGTGTGAATGGCCACGACCCGCACGACCAGCGGGCCGCAGCCATCAAGGCCGCGCTGCTGAAAAAGTACGGCGTCGACTCCGAGGAAAAGTTGCCGGTGAGCGTGGCCGGGGTACAGATGGCGGCTGGCGAAGCATACTCCGCACGGGTATATCAGCAGCATTTCGCGGCGCTGAATGCCACCTACGAGCAGCAAAACCGCCTGTCGGACTGGGCCGGCCTGCTTAATCCCTACCAGGCCATCCGGCCGCTGTCGATGGGGCTGGCCGGCTCCGACTTTACGCACTACGTGCACTTTCAGCAGGCCGCCGAAGCCTACCGCTACGGGCTGGTGCAGCGCCTGAACGGTTTGCAGGCAAGCATGGGCTACGGTGACAAGGAGCGCCGGCTGGACGCGCACACCTGGCGCGAACTGCCCGTTTTTGCCTACCGGGCGCCGAACCTACACTGGGCCCTGCCGCACCTTTTCCTGCCGGTAGCCGCGCTGCTGCTCTGGGCGATGGTCCTGAGCTGGCTGGGCCTGCGGCTGATTTCCAAAACCTCTATTGCTTAATCGGATGCGCGTATTCTGGATTCTGTTTTCTTATGAGTGGCGCCACTTCCGCGCTGCCAAAGGCCTGGTGCTGCTCTGTGGCCTGCTACTGGCCACGGGTCTGTATGGCATCTATTACGGCACCACTGAAATCGAGCGCCAGCGCCAGCAGCTGGCCACCCTGCCGGAGCTCACCCACCGCAACGTTGAGGAGCTGAAAGTGAAGTTTCCCGGCCCGACCGATGCCGGCGACATCGGCTACTATCATTCCACCTTCGCCGTGCACCACCCCGACCCGTGGGCGGCTCTCTCGCTGGGACTGCGCGACGTGAACCCTACCTACGTGAAGCTGCGGCTGCTGGGGCTGCACAACCAGCTTTACGCCAGCGACAACACCAACCCGATGAAAACGCTCACCGGCAACTTCGACCTGGCCTTTGTACTGGTGTACCTGCTGCCGCTGCTCATCATCGCGCTGTGTTTCAATCTGCTGTCCGCAGAGCGGGAAGAAGGCATTCTGACGTTGCTGCTGGCTCAGCCCGTGCGCCCGGCCACGGTGCTGGGAGCCAAGCTCGCCTTCCGGGCTGGCATTGTGATGGCCCTGGCCTGGCTGCTTTCCGGGGTCGGCATGGCCTGGGCCGGCGTGCCGCTCGATATCCGCGTGCCAAGCTGGCTGGCGATGAGCACGCTCTATTGCCTTTTCTGGTTTGGCGTGGCGCTGGTCGTTACGGCCTGGCAGCGAGCCTCGGCCGTGAATGCCGTGGCCCTGCTCGGGGTGTGGCTGGTGCTGGTGGTGCTGGTGCCCAGCCTGCTCAGCCTCGGCGTGGCAGCTGCCCGCCCCGTGCCGCAGGGCATCGAGCTGACCATCCGGCAGCGGGAGGAAATCCATGCCGGCTGGGATAAGCCCAAAACGCAGACCATGAACCGCTTTTTCGGCCTGTACCCCCAATGGCGAGATACGACCATCATCCGGGAGCGGTTTGCGTGGCGCTGGTACTATGCCTTCCAGCATCTTGGCGACCAAGCCGTGGCCAGCCAGGCCCGCGCGTACGCCCAGGGCCTGCAGCAGCGCTACGATTTAGTGGAAACGCTCAATCTGTTTTCTCCCGCCATCATTGCTCAAACCAGCTTCAACGCTTTGGGAGGTTCGGACCTGCCTGCCCACTTGGCGTTTCAGCGCAGCGCGGCCCGCTACCACGACTCGCTACGGGCATTTTACTACCCATTGCTTTTCCGCAAAGTTGACTTTACGCATGCCGACTACGCGCGTGAGCCCCAGCATACCTTTACCAGCCAGTCGGAAATGCCTACGGTCCGGCGTGGCCTTAGCAAGCTGCTGCTGAGCGTGACGGCAGTGCTGGCGTTGGGTTTTGTGCTGGTGCGTCGACGGTCGATTCTGCCACACTGAGGATGTACTTACATTCCTACCTGCTCGCAAGAGAGTACGCGCTGCCGAAAACTCACCGCCCGGCCTGGTGCACCGAGAAGGTGGGCTGTAAAGGCAGCGGGAGGGCACCAGACGTTTGACGACCTGGGCACAAAGTCAAATTAGGTGCTGACGCAGGGGTTCCGGAGTCACGGAAAGGGCTCAGCGGGGTGCCCCCGTCAATTCGGTGGAACGGCCGGAAAGCTAAACGAGCGAATCACTACAAAACCACCAACCACGAGGAAGCGGCCGGTGCTCCGGCTTTCGTGGTGCGGGCGGCCCAGGCTGATTTGGTTAACTCAAACACGAAGTTGCGTTTGGGCTGCTCGCCGTAATACGTCACCTCCTGCTCAGCGACCTTGGTGGCGCCCAAGCGCTGGATGGTCGCGGCCCTGCGGGCGTACTTCGGCCTGACCCAGCAGGAAGTTGCCGGGTGGCTGGGTGTGAGCGAGGTGAAAGTAAGCCACCTCGAAGCCGGCCGGCGGGGAATTAATGAAGCCACCGCCGAAGCCCTGGCTCCGCTGCTTCGCCACCTGCCCCCGGCCGGGGCCGCCCCTGCCGTCCTGCGGCTGGCTTCGGCTACGGCCCCGCTCCTGGCGCTCTCCTCACCCGAGGCCGCCCCCCTGCTTTCCCGCATCGACCACTGCCGGCACACCGTGGGCCGCCTGCGCGCCCAGTTGCGCCCCCTCGAAGCCCAGGCCACCGTGGCCTCCCGCTGGGCCGCGGCGTTGCCCGCCCTGCGCGCCGCTCTGCCGCCCGACCCGGGTTTGGCCGCCGAGCCCGACCCGGATACCGCCTGGGCTGCCTGGCTAAGCTGGTTTCGCCACCGCTGGCTCGACCTGCGCCGCCCGGTCCTGCCGCCCGACCTGAGTGCCCGCTACCACCTGCTACGCCTGCAGGCCGAAGCCCTGGAAGCCGAAGCCGCCGCGCTGGCCTCCCTGCTGCCCCCAGCCGCCTGAGTGCAGGCACGGCACTGGCGCCGGGTTTAGCGCAGCGTAACCAGTGCCCAGCCCTGATGGGGAGGCTCAGCCTCCCCTGCCGCGGCAGCGGCAAGCCGGAACCGCGCCGTCGGGGAGTCGTCCAGGCGACGTGGGCCGACGGGGGCGCACCGCTTCCCGGGAAGGCCGGCACGAGTTGCGCGGCGCTAAACTCGCACCAGCAGCGGAGAGCTTTACCCCAAAGGCAGTCATTCCGAGCGCAGCCGAGGAATCTCGCGTGCGTCGTTGGATTACTAACTCCGGCGTCAGCACGCGGGATGCTTCGTCCCTGGCTTGATGCGCCACATGCTCTGCATGACGGTCTAAATCATTATAGGTCTAGCCCCGGCAGCGGACCGAACAGAAAAAAGCCAGCCGGGAACGTTCCCGGCTGGCTTTTTTGCGCCGGGGCCACTAAAGCCACCAAAAAGCGGGTTTTATTTACCTAAACTTCCGTTCCAAACGGGCTTCGACCCGCTTTTCCAACCTCTGCCACAACCCAGCCTGACTTTTATGAAACGCGTCCTTATCACCGGTGCCAACCGCGGCCTCGGCCTCGAACTCACCCGCCAGTACCTGGAGCGCGGCGACCAGGTGTTTGCCGCCACCCGCCAGCCCGCCGAAGCCACCGACCTGCAGGCCCTGCAAGCCCAGCACGGCGACCAGCTCGTGCTCGTCGGCCTCGACATCACCAGCTCGGCTTCGCTGACAGCTGCCTACCAGACCGTAGCCGACCGCACCGACCGTCTCGACATTCTCATCAACAACGCCGGCATCCTGCCCGGCCACCCCGGCTCCGACATCGGCGCCGACTCCGACACCCAGCACCTGGGCCAGCTGCGCTACGAAGAGGCCATGCAGGTGCTGGGCACTAACGCCGTGGGCCCCCTGCTCGTGACCCAGCAGTTTCTGCCCCTGCTGCGCGCCGCCCACAGGGCCCGCATCGTGAGTTTGTCGTCGGGCCTTGGCTCCCTGGAGCTGAAAGCCTCCGGAACCCACTACCACTACAGCGCCAGCAAGGCCGCCATGAACATGTACATGCGCACGGTGGCCGCCGAAGCCGGGCACTACGGCATCATCTCGGTGATGATTGACCCGGGCTGGATGCGCACCGCCATGGGCGGCGAAGGCGCCTCCCTGCCCCCGGCTGACTCCGCCCGCGGCATCATCCGCCTCACCGACCAGCTGCACGCCGAGGAAAACGGCTCCTTCCTGACCTGGCAGGGCAAATCGGTGCCGTGGTAGCCGGTCCTACTCCTTGCTTTTCCAGCCGTCTCCTTTCGGGGGCGGCTTTTTTTTATGCACCCGCCGGTGCCGGAAGCCGCAAGCAGTCAAGCTGAACCGGTGGGCCGGCGCAGAAAAGGCCGGCAAAGCCGGGCGGGCCGCAATCCGCAGCGGGCGGGCTGGTCGTATGGGTTTACGGTTTTCTTTATTCAACTACCTGACCACCTCTTTCCTTATGTCGACAACCTCTACCCGCTGGACTACTGCCCTGAAAAGCATCGTGGTCGGAACCATCCTGGCCGGGGCCGCTTCGCTCCCGGCCGCCGCGCAAACCGTCTATGGCCTGTCCGCCACGCTTGGCGCCACTCCTGGCTCCCTTGTCACCTTCGACGCTACCAACCCGGGCGTACTTACCGCCACCGTGGCCATCACCGGCCGGGGCGCCGGGCAGACGCTGGTCGGGCTCGACTCGCGCCCCAACACCGGAGAGCTGTTTGTCCTGGGCTACAATTTCACTGACATCCAAGTCCAGCTCTACACCCTGAACCCCACGACCGGCGTGCTCACCGCCGTAGGACCGCTCCAGCCGCTGAACCTGGGCAACAACTTTAACCGGATCGGCTTCGACTTCAACCCTACCGTGGACCGCATCCGGGTGACCGGCTCGAACAACACCAACTTCCGTCTCAACCCCAACAACGGCGCGGTCATTGTCGACGGCAACCTGGCTTATGCCGCTACGGATGCCAACGCGGGCCAGACGCCGGGCATCGGCGCCGTGGCCTACGCCAACTCGTTTATCGGCGCCACGACCACCGTGCTCTACGACATCGACGAGGCCAACAGCCGCTACACCGTTCAGAATCCGCCCAACGACGGTATTCTCAACAGCCGCACCGCGTTCGGCAGGAACCTGTTTGGAATTGCCACCGACCTGGATATCTACTTCAACCCCACCACCCGGACCAACAGCGCCTACCTGACCATGGCGCAGAATCCTCCGGGCATGCCGCCCGCCATGCCCACCCAGCTTTACACGCTGGACTTTATGACCGGCGCGGGCCTGACGCTGGTGGGCAACGTGGGCCCGGCCGGCACCATCGTCACCGACATTGCCTTCGCCATCAGCCGCCCGGCCACCCTGCCCGCCATTACCGGCCAGCTGGCCTACGCCCTGGGTGGCACCAACCTGCTCACCTTCGACACCGCCCAGCCGGGCCTGATCCGCACGGCCACTGGCATCACCGGCATTCCCGCCGACCAGACCCTGGTGGGCATTGACGTGCGCCCGGCTACCAATGTGCTCTACGGCCTGGGCTACCGCGCCGCCGACCAGATGGCCACCGTCTACACCCTCAATGCCACGACCGGGGTTGCTACGCCCGTGGGTCCGGCCGTGATGCTGCCCCTGGGCACCGCAGCCACCGACGTCATCGGCTTTGACTTCAACCCCACCGTGGACCGCATCCGGGTGACCAGCTCGAACCGCGCCAACTTCCGCCTCGTGCCCACCACCGGCGCCATTGCCGCCACCGATACCCAGCTGGCCTACGCCGCCACGGATGCCAACGCCGCCGCTACCCCGGCCATTGCCACCGTTGCGTACACCAACAGCTTCATGGGCGCCACGGCCACGTCGGGCACCACGCTCTACGACTACGACCGCACCCTCAACATCCTGGCCACCCAGGTGCCCCCGAACGACGGTACCCTGAACACCCTGGGCAGCTCGGGCCTGACGCTGAACGCCACCATGCCCAGCGTGAGCCTCGACATCTACAGCCCCGCCGCCGGCACCAACACGGCCTACCTGGTTACCAACTCGGCTGCTTCGGCCAACAGCTCGCTTTATACCCTGAACCTGACCAACGGTGCCACCACCCTGGTGGGCGCCATCGGGCAGGGCAGCGCCGTGCGGGATATTGCCGTGGCCGCGGCTACGGGCGTCGTCACCGGCACGCGCCGCGCCGAGCTGGCTACCCTGGAGATGAGCGTGTATCCGAACCCGGCTACCAACCAGGCCACGGTTGCGTTCCGGCTTGAGAAATCGGCCCGCGTGGACGTAACGGTGTTTGATGCCCTGGGCCGCCAGGTTGAGGTAGTACGGGCCGGCATGCTGCCGGCCGGCGCCCAGCAGGTGCGCTGGAACGCGCGCGGGCATGCCGGGCTGTACTTCCTGCACCTGTCCATCGACGGTCAGCCGGCCGGCGTGCGGCAGACCATCGTGCTCAAGTAGCAACCCGCAACCCCTTAAAAAAGCCCTCCGAACGTTTCGGAGGGCTTTTTTTATTATCAGGCAAACGGGTCGACGGTACGGCGGCTATTGCGTGGCGGCCAGGTGGGCGTGGTCGCGGAGCACGGTGCGCAGGAAGGGCTCGTCGGCCAGGTCGGTATGGATGCCGGTAAGCTGCTTGACGCGGGTGGCCGCTTCGTTGAGCAGCAGGTAGTTTTCGCGCTGCAGTCCCTCTACCAGCAGCTTGCGCAGCACGGCCACGTCCTGGTCGGAAAGCTTGGTGACCTCGGGAAATACCACCTGGTAGTCGGGCGGGGTCAGTGAAACGCCCATCGGCTCGGGCCGGGCCATGGGCCGCAGCCGTACCACGGTGGTGCCGGCGGCCAGGTCGCCGAGGCGCTGGCCCCGGCCGTTGAGCAGAATCGTGATTACGGCTACCACGCCGCTGCCAATGCCGGTATCCACGATGCGCAGCAGCCAGCGCAGCAGGTAGTCGCCCACGCTGGGCTGCCCGCCGTCGAGGCGTACTACTTTGATGTCGCGGGCGCGCTTGCCCAGGCTTTGCCCGCTGAAGAAGATTTCGCACACCAGGTGGTAGAACACGAAGGGCACCCCGATAATGAGGACGCCCAGCACCCCGATGGTCAGGTTAGAGCTTTCCGAATCAAACTTCCGCGTGCCGTTGCCCCCCAGCACAATTCCCAGAATCAGTACCCACACGACCATCCAGCCAAACATAACCAGGTAGTCGAGGATGGTGGCAATGATCCGGTCGCCCACGCTGGCTACTTCGTACTCGACGCTGACGTTCTGGGCGGTTTGGATGCGGATGGTATTCATGCCGGAATAAAGTAGAGGATTAGGGCGCCCCGTGTGGGTTTATCGGTATATTTGACCGATGCTCCGGGCGCTGGTGCCCCGGTTGTGCCAGTAGGTGAAGGGTTATGCGTGAAGCTGTTTTTCTGCGTCAGAATACCGAGAAGTGGCAGCGCTACGAAACCACGCCGGCGGCGAATCCGGATGAGCTGGCGGCCCGCTTCGTGGAGCTGACCGACGACCTCTCGTTTGCCCGCACCTTCTACCCTGACTCTACCACCACGCAGTACCTGAACGCCCTGACGGGCAAGCTACACCAGGCCCTCTACAAAAGCAAAAAGGAGCGCAGCAACCGGTTTGGGCCGTTCTGGACCCGGGAGCTGCCCCTGCTGGTGGCCCGCTCGCACCGGCAGCTGTTCTGGGCCCTGGTCTTTTTCCTGGTCGCCACCGGCATCGGGGCGCTGTCGGCGGCCTACGACGACACCTTCGTGCGCGTGGTGCTGGGCGACCAGTACGTAAACCAGACTTTGCGCAACATCGAGAAGGGCGACCCGATGGCGGTCTACAAAAGCCAGGGTGAGGGAATCATGTTTCTGTACATCACCCTGAACAACATCTACGTGGCTTTGCGCACCTTCGCCATGGGCGCGCTGCTGTCGGTGGGCACGGCGCTGTCGCTGTTTCAGAACGGGGTGATGCTGGGCTCGTTTCAGTATTTCTTCTTCGCCAAGGGCGTAGGTACGCAGTCGGTGCTGACCATCTGGATTCACGGTACGCTGGAGATATCGGCCATTGTGCTGGCGGGCGGGGCCGGGTTCGTGATGGGCAACAGCCTGCTGTTCCCGGGCACCTACTCCCGCACCGAGTCGTTCCGGCGGGGCTCGCGCGACGGGCTCAAGCTGGCCATCGGCCTCGTCCCGATCTTCGTGGTGGCGGGCTTTCTGGAAAGCTTCGTGACCCGCCACACCGAAATGCCGGTGGCGGTGAGCCTGCTTATCATCGGCCTCTCCCTGGCCTTTATTCTGTGGTACTTCGTTTATTACCCGCTGCGGCTACAGCGCCGCCTGCGGGCCGAAAGCTGATTTCCCTTACCTTATATCCTGCATCCCTACTTTTTTCGCATGCCACGCCTACCCTTTAACAAGACCTCTGACTTCATGCGGGAGCGGGAGTTCGGGCAGAAGATTGAAGCCACCTTCGACTTCATCCGGGCCCACTACCGCCCCTTCGGCAAGTGCCTGCTTTACATCGTGCTGCCCGTGGTTTTGCTGACGGGCATTGCCAACGGCCTGACGCAGATGGGCATGAAGAGCTACATGCAGGATTTGCAGCAGGCCACCCGCGCCGGGGACTCGGTGATGGAGCCGATGCTGCGCTTTATGAGCAGCCCCACCTACCTGCTGGTGATCCTGCTGAGCATCCTGACCGGAACCGTCATGTCGCTGACCGTGTACGGCTACCTGCTGCTGCGCATGGACAAGCCCGCTGAAGAGGAAGTGACCGTGGTGGAAGTATGGAACCTGGTGAAAAGCCGCCTGCTAAGCGGAATCGGGGTTACGATCGGGATGGTGGCCCTGCTGGTTCTGGTGCTGCTGCCGCTGTACCCGGCCCGGGAATACCCGGGTATCTTTGTTTTGATAATGCTGGCGGAATACGTCGTGTTTCCTTACCTGATGGTGACGCTGAGCTTGTTTTTCATCATCTGGATGCGGGAGCAGCAGGGCTTTGTGGCGGCGCTTCGCCGCTCGTTTTACCTGATCTGGGGCAAGTGGTGGTCTACGTTCGGCCTGTTGCTGGTGATGAGCATCATCATCGGCTTCCTGTCCTTCTTCGCCATGATTCCGCAGTACTTTATGAATATCACGAACATGCTGAAGACCGGTGAGGCCCCAACCAACAGCTTGCTGCTGGTAGCCTCAAACGCGCTGGGCACCACGGTCATGCTGATGCTTTACCCGCTGCTGTTTCTGACGCTGGCCTTTCAGTACTTCAACCTGGTGGAGCGCCGCGACGGAGAGGGCCTGTTTGCCCTGGTCGGGCAGATCGGGCAGCGCAGCCCGGCTGTCGGTCCCCAGCCCGAGGACCGGTACCGCCCCGACGAGCACGAAGGCGAGTATTAGGTTTTAGTTATTAGTTGTCAGTTGTCAGTTGTCAGTTGTCAGAACGATACGAACAACGGACAACCAGCAACTGACAACTACAAACTAACCACCATCCTTTCCACCCTTACGCTGCCTGCCTTGCTTTTTCACCTTGCTATGCTGCCGGCTTCGGCCGCCCCGCTGCTGCGGGTTCTGGCGCTGGGGTTGCTGTTGTTGGGCGTGCCAACCCGCCCGGCGGCCTGGGCGGCGGGGCCGCAGCGGGCCGATACCACGACGCTGACCATCCGCCGGCCCGCCGCGGGCCAGCTGGCTGCGCTGCGCTCCGACCGGGAGCTGCAGTACGCGCCCGAGCCCGCCAAGCCGGCCACCAGCGCCTGGCAACGGTTCTGGCAGCGGTTTTTTAGCCGGATGCAGCGCCCGGTGACCGGCACTGCCGGCAGCAAGGGCTGGAATTACGTGCTCTACGCCGCCTTGCTGGTGCTGCTGGTCTTCGTGATTCTGCAGCTGCTCGACCTGGACCTGACCGCCGCGTTTGGCCGGGCCCCGCGCCGGCTGCCCCTGGCCTATACCGCCGAGCATGAGAATATTCACGAGCTGGACATTCCCACCCTGCTCACCGAGGCCGAAGCCCGGGGCGACTACCGCCTGGCCGTGCGCCTGGGCTACCTGGGCGCGCTCAAGCAGCTTACCGACCAGGGCTTGCTGCAGTGGCAGCCCGACAAAACCAACGCCCACTTTCTGGCCGAGCTGCCCGCCGGCCCGCTCCGGCAGGCGTTTGCCGTGGTGGCCCGGCAGTTTGAGTTTGCCTGGTATGGGGAGCTTACGCTGACGCCGGCGCACTACGAGCTGGCCCGGCAGAGCCGGCACGAACTCATTCACCAGCTTTCCCGCCGCGTAGCATGATCAAAGACCGTCGGATCTGGTACCTGCTCGGGCTGCTGCTGCTGTTTGCGGGCCTGGTGTACGTGGAAAATTCCCGGCCCAAGCCCGTGAACCGGAGCACCACTTTTATCAACAAAGACAAGATTCCCTACGGCACCTACGCCCTGTTCGAGCTGCTGCCCGGTTTGCTCGGCGGCCCGGTCGAAAGCGTGCGGGAGCCTATCTTCAACCAGGTGGTGGTCGTTGAGACGGAGGGTGAGGACGCAGCCGACGACGTTCCACCCCGGCCGAAAGCCAGCTACCTGTTTATCGACGGCAGCTTCCGGGTCGACTCGCTCGATGCCCAGGCCCTGCTCGACTTCACAGCCCGGGGCAACGACGTCTTCATTGCGGCCGAAACCTTCGACTACAAGCTGGCCGATACGCTTGCCATCCGGACCGACGAGGACGTGGCCTACGAGCTGACCGACAGCGTGAGCGTCGCGCCCGTCCGCTCTGATTCGGTGACGCTGCGCTTCACCAACCCGGCCCTGCTGACCGGCCGCCGCTTCCGCTACCCCACCACCCTGAGCGGCAGCTATTTCGTGGCCGACAGCCTGACGCAAGCCGCTACCGTGCTGGCTACCGACCAGCGCAACCGCCCCGTGCTGCTGCGCGTGCCCCACGGCAAAGGCTCTTTCTACCTGTGCTCGGTGCCCATTGCCTTTGCCAACGAGTTCGTGCTTCGCCCTCGCACCGGCGACTTTGCCTTTGGCGCCCTCTCCTACCTGCCCACGGGCCGCCAGGTGTATTGGGATGAGTACCAGAAGCAGGGCCGGGCGGGGCAGCAGTCCCTGCTGCGGGTGCTGCTCAGCCACGAGGCTCTGCGCACGGCCCTGTACCTGGCGCTGTTGGGTACGGCCCTGTTCGTGCTGATAGAGGCCCGGCGGCGGCAGCGCATCATTCCCGTTATTACGCCCCTGCCCAACACCACGCTGCAGTTTACCCGCACGGTGGCCTCGCTCTACCAGCAGGGCAGCAACCACGCCCTGATTGCCGAAAAGAAGATTCTGCTGTTTCTGGAGTACCTGCGCACCCGGTTTCAGGAGCCCACCACCGACCTCAACGATGAAAACTTCCGCGACCGGGTAGCCCAGAAGGCCGGGGTGCCCCGGGAGCGGCTCGACCAACTCCTGCGGATGATCAACCTGACCCGCACCGCTCCCCAGGTTTCCGACCACGAGCTGCTCTTGCTGAGCCGGGCCATCAGCCAGTTCCGCCGCGACGCCGGCTGATGCGCTTCGCCGCTCCGGCTTTCCTTTTACTTGACCGTTTTACCTGGTCCCGCTGATTTAGCCTGCTACCTTCCCCTTATGGAAAACGAAAATATCCAGCCCGAACTGCCTGCCGATTCTTCCGAATTACCCTCCGTACCGTCCGGCGCCCCGGCCCCGGAGTTTGCCCCGCAGGCCGACTTCGGGCAGCTGCGCCAGGCCACCGAGGCCGTGCGCACCGAGCTGGGCAAGGTCATTGTGGGCCAGCAGAACCTGGTGGAGCTGCTGCTCACCGCCATCCTGGCCGACGGGCACGTGCTGATCGAAGGCGTGCCGGGCGTAGCCAAGACGCTGACCGCGAAGCTGCTGGCCCGCACCCTGTCCATTCCGTTCAGCCGCCTGCAGTTCACCCCCGACCTGATGCCCTCCGACGTGCTGGGCACCTCGGTGTTCCGGCCCCAGAAAGCCGAGTTTGAATTCCGCCCCGGTCCCATCTTCGCCAGCGTGGTGCTCATCGACGAAATAAACCGGGCCCCGGCCAAAACGCAGTCGGCTTTGTTTGAGGTGATGGAGGAGCGCCACATCACCCAGGACGGCGTGACCTATCCGATGCCGGAGCCGTTTCTGGTGCTGGCCACCCAGAACCCCATCGAGCAGGAAGGCACCTACCGCCTGCCCGAAGCCCAGCTCGACCGGTTTCTGTTTAAGGTGAACGTGGGCTACCCCACCCCTGAAGAGGAAATAGCCATTCTGCAGGGCCACCACGCCGGCTTTGGCTCCACCGCCCTCGACGTAGTGCAGCCGGTGCTCAGCGCCGACCAGATAAAGACCCTGCGCGCCCAGGTGCGCCGGCAGCACGTGGAGCCCAAGCTGCTCGAGTACATTGCCCGGCTCGTGGGCCAGACCCGCATCCACAAGGGCCTGTACCTGGGCGCCTCGCCCCGGGCCTCCCTGGCGTTGCTGAACGGCGCCAAGGCCCTGGCCGCGCTGCGGGGCCGCGACTTCGTGACGCCCGAAGACATTCAGTTTCTGGCCCCGGCCGTGCTGCGCCACCGCATTCTGCTTACCCCGGAGCGGGAGATGGAAGGCGTCAGCACCGACGAGATTGTGCGCCAGATCATCCAGCAGATCGAGGTGCCGCGCTAAGCTCCTCCCTAGTCACTCGTCCCGACGGACAACTCTGCCGCGCTACTAAGTTATCCGTTGCCAGTTGTCCGTTGTCAGCTCTGGTTTAACCCTTTGACTAACAACTGACAACTGACAACTCGTTTACTTTTGAACGACTACTTAATTTGCCTGATGCGCAGCCTCTACCTTACCCAACGCTTTTTCGTGGTTCTCGCGGCCGTGACGACCGGGTTTGTGGCGGCGTTTTTCCTGCCGGCGCTACTGCGCCCGGTTCAGGGCGTACTGGTGCTGCTGACGCTGCTGACGGTGGTGGACGCGTTGCTGCTGTTTCTGCCGGGCAAAACCGGGGCCGGGCACGTGTTTGCCCGCCGCACCCTGGGCGAGAAGCTGGCCAACGGCTCCGACAACGATGTGGCCATCTACCTGGAAAACCATTTCCGCTTCCCGGTGCGGGTGCAGACCATCGACGAGATACCCCATCAGTTTCAGCGCCGCGACGTGCTGTTCCGCCACCGGCTGGCCCCGGCCGAGACGGCCGTTATCCGCTACCAGCTACGCCCGCTGAAGCGGGGCGAGTACCATTTTGGGGCGGTAAACGTGCTGGCGTCCTCGCTCCTGGGGCTGGTGCGCCGCCGCTTCCGCTACGACCAGGATCAGATGGTGCCGGTATACCCCTCGTTTCTGCAGATGCGGCAGTACGAGCTGCTGGCCATCAGCAACCGCCTCACCGAAGCCGGCGTGAAGCGCATCCGCCGGGTGGGCCGCAGCATGGAGTTTGAGCAGATCCGCCCCTACGTAGCCGGCGACGACCCGCGCACCATCAACTGGAAAGCTTCGGCCCGCCGCTCCCAGCCCGGCGGTGATACGCTGGTGGTCAACCACTTTCAGGACGAGCGGGCCCAGCAGGTATTCTGCCTGATCGACAAGGGCCGGGTGATGCGGATGCCGTTCGCGGGCCTGAGCCTGCTCGACTACGCCATCAACGCCACGCTGGTCGTGAGCAACATTGCCATCCTCAAGCACGACAAGGCTGGCCTGGTTACCTTCTCCGACCGCCTGGGCTCCATCGTGCCGGCCGACCGCCGGAGCGGGCATATGCAGAAGCTGCTGGAAGTGCTGTATAAGCAGCGCACCAAGTACCTGGAAACCGACTTCGAGCTGCTCTATACCACGCTCAAGCACAAGGTGCGGCAGCGCAGCCTGCTGATCTTGTTCACCAACTTCGAGACGCTCAACGGCCTGCAGCGCCAGCTGCCTTACTTCCGCCGCATCGCCAAGGACCACCTGCTGCTGGTCGTATTCTTTGAAAACACCGAGCTGCGCCACTACCTCGACACCCCGGCCGAAACCACCGAGGACGTCTATAACCAGACCATTGCTGAGAAATTCGCCCAGGAAAAGCGGCAGATCGTGCTGGAGCTGCAGCGCTACGGCATCCACGCCCTGCTCACCCCGCCCCAGGACCTGACCATCAACACTATCAACCGCTACCTCGAATTCAAGTCGCGGGGGCTGATTTAGGCTTTGGGGGCTTATGGGCTTGGTTGTTGGTTTTGGGTGCCAGACAATTGATGCCAGGGGCTGAGAAAAGGCTTGGGAGCCGGGAGGGTTGCTGTCCACCTCGATGAGAATGAGACTGGCGCGAACCAGCACAGATTCGCCCAAAAGGCACCCTGCTTGGTGGTTCATTTACGAAGCACTGGCCGGAGCTAACTAGCAACGGTTCCCAGCACCGAATACCAAAAACACCATCCAAGACCCCAACAACTACTCCCTGATTCCCTCCAGCTTCAGGTCATCGAGCTGGATGCGTTTGGTACCGCCGCCGTTCCAGAGCGACACGGTTACGTTGTCGTAGGCCTGGCGGGGAGCGTGCACGTCGATGTGCAGGGTGGCGGGCCAGTTGTCTTCCAGGGCGCGCTGCAGCCGGACCATCCGCTCCTTGACCACCTTATCTCCCTGCCGGAAGCGCACGGTGAACTGAGTCATCTTCCACACATCCCACTCCTTCTGGTCGCAGCGGGCCAGCACGGAGGCCCGGACCCAGTCGTACTGCCCTTCTTTTATCGGCACCACGAATTCCTCGCTGTTCTGATGCGTGGCGTCCAGGGCCAGGGAGCAGCGCCCGTTCAGGGCCGGGCCGGCGCAGTTCACGGAGTCGGCTCCTTCAAAGTCCTTGGTCAAAAGCAGCTCCTGGGCTTCCGGCGTGCCGGTGTACTCGGCGTTGCTGTCGAGCAGCAGCGCGGCGTCCTTCGGAATGTCGAACCGACCCAGGATGCGCCACAGGTACGCCCGGCTCATCTCCCCGGCGTAGTAGCCCCCGCCCCGGTGCGACATGTGCGTCAGCCAGAGGTTGAAGTAAAAGCCCAGGCCCACGAAAACTGCCGCCGCTACCGCCCAGCGGCGGTGGCTGCCGAGCCAGCGCATCAGCGCGGCCAGGGGCCACACCATCACGCCGTAGCTCTGCACCATGGCCCGCCCCCCGTACCACCAGATGTCCCAGGCGTAGGCCACGTAGATGGCAATCAGCATAAACACCAGGATGGCCCAGAACCCTTCCTGCTCCTGCCGGCGCAGCACCAGCAAGCCCAGCAGCGGCAGCACGGAAAGCGGGGAATACGTCAGCCAGCCGCTCTGGAAGCTGAAGATGCCGTTCCAGAGGTGGGGCCGCAGCCAGCTGAAGCCCTGGTTCTGGTAGCTGTATACAATCCAGTCGCCGGTGGCGTAGTGCCAGTACAATGGCTGGATGCTGATAAACAAGGCTCCGACTACGGCCGCCGACACCAGCTTAAGCCAGTGCTGCTGCCAGAAGCCCAGCCGCTCCCGCACGCTCGCCATGCTGGGCTGCAGCCCCCAGAGCAGCGGAATCAGCACCGCCATCAGCTCGGTGGGGCGGGTCAGGGTCATGATGCCGATAACGGCCCCGACTCCCAGGGCCCGCCCGACGGAAGGCCGCCGGTAGAATGCCGGCACCAGCAGCAGCAGCACCGTGTACCAGGTAAACAGCCAGTTGTGGGTCATGGCCCCGTTGATGGCGGCGTAGTCGAGGTAGTTGGTGCCCACCACCAGAATCACCAGAGCAAAGGCGGTGGGCCATTCTCCAAACCGCGGTACCAGGGCCTTACGGGCCAGCCAGAGCCCCAGCAGGCACACCAGCACCGAGGCCAGTTGCACGGCAAACTGGTAGGGTGGCGAAAAGCCGTCGGCCGGAAAGCCCAGGGGCTCGGCCAGGGCGTGGGCCACCAGGAAAAACGGCAGCTCCTGCAAAGCCAGGCCCGAGGAATACTTCATCACGTAGTTGCCGCTCTTCTCGTGCTTGAATATCTGGTCGGAGATGGGCGAGGGCTCGTACTTGCGGGTGATTTCCGGCAGAAACTTTACCTGCTTCAGATCCTGGTAGACGATGGTGGCCGGCAGGTACATGTAGTAGCCCGAGGCATCCCAGCTGATGGACGCTTCGGCCCGGGACTGCTTCCATTTAGGGTAGTACCAGAAGGAAACCAGCACGACGAAAAGCGCGCAGAACAGCCAGGCCAGCCGCGAAGGAGAAGAGAAGAAGGACATAGCAGGTAGAGCCGGCCGCCCGGACAAGGCGGCGGAGCGGGCAAATTCCGAATTTTTCCGGGGAGTTGCGTTTTTTTACGCCTTTCCCGCGTTGGCTTGCGTACCCGGCCAACCTATCTTTCCCGCCCTACCCCCACCCCTATGCCGCATTTCCTGGCTTTGCTGACCAGCCTTTTCTGGTTTCTGAACGGTCCGCCAGCTCCCATTCCGGTCCGCCCCGCCGCCCCACCCGTTGCCCCTGCCAACCAGCACCAGCTCATGCCCGTGCCTACCGAGGTGCGCTGGGGCGCCGGCCGCTACCTGGCCAAAGCCGGCCTGGGGGTGCAGCTCGAAACCACCACCGACCCGGCCGTGGCCGCGGCGGCCTCCCGCCTCACTTCCCGCCTGGCGCGGCAGACAAAAGGCGACCAAGCCAAAACCGGCCTCACCATTCGCTACGGCCGCCCGGGCCAGGTCCGGCTGGGCGAGGATGAGTCGTACAACCTGCGGGTGACGCCGATGGGCATGAGTTTGCAGGCCGCTACCAGCCTGGGCGTACTGCGCGGCCTGGCCACCGTGGAGCAGCTGCTGACCTCTGACAAAAAGGGCTTTTACTTTCCCGAAGTCGACATTACCGACAAGCCCCGGTTTGCGTGGCGGGGTTTGCTGATCGACGCGGCCCGCCACTTCATGCCGCTGCCGGTCATCAAGCGTAACCTCGACGGCATGGCCGCGGTGAAAATGAACGTGCTGCACTGGCACCTCTCCGACGACCAGGGCTTCCGGGTGGAAAGCCGGGTGCTGCCCCGCCTGCACGAAGTCGGCTCCGGTGGGCAGTACTACACCCAGGACCAGGTGCGCGAAGTGCTGGCCTACGCCGCCGCCCGGGGCATCCGGGTGGTGCCGGAGTTAGACGTGCCCGGCCACGCCACCAGCTGGCTGGCCGCCTACCCGGAGCTGGCCGCCAACGACTCCACCTATGGTATTCCGCTGCGCTGGGGCGTGCTCAACATCGCCATGGACCCCACCAAGGAAACCACCTACGCCCTGCTCGACAAGCTGTTCGGAGAAATGACGGCGCTGTTTCCCGACCCCTACTTCCACATCGGCGGCGACGAAAACGACGGGCGGCAGTGGCGGCGCAGCCCCCGCATCATGGCCTTTGCCAAGGAAAAGGGCTACCTCAAAGCCAACGGGCAGCTCGACAAGCACGCCCTGCAGACCTACTTCAACCGCCGCATCCTGACGCTGGTCACGGCCCGGGGCAAGAAGATGATCGGCTGGGACGAAATCCTGGGGCCGGGCCTGCCGGAGGATGCCGTGATTCAAAGCTGGCGGGGTCGCAAGGGGCTGATTGAAGCCGTAAAAGCCGGCCACTCCGCGCTGCTGTCCAACGGCTACTACCTCGACCTCAACTACGGTGCCGCTTCCCACTACCTCAACGACCCAATGCCCACCGATGCCGGCCTCACGGCTGCCGAGCAGCAGCGCATTCTGGGCGGCGAGGCCGCCATGTGGGCCGAGTTTGCCGATTCCGTGATTCTGGACAGCCGCATCTGGCCCCGGGCGGCGGCCGTGGCCGAGCGGTTCTGGTCGCCCGCCTCGGTGCGCAACGTGCCGGATATGTACCGCCGCCTGGCGCTGGTTTCCGATAAGCTGGAATTGTTGGGTCTGCAGCACCGCCGCGCCCCGGAGCAGATTCTCACCCAGCTGGCGGGCGGCAAAGACGTGGCGCCGCTGCAAACCCTGGCCAGCGTGCTGGAGCCCGTCAAGGAATACAAGCGCCACTTCCAGGGCTTCAAGTACACCACCCAGACTCCCCTGAACCGCCTGGTGGACGCGGCGCCGGCCGAGTCGGAGGTGGCCCGGCAGTTTGCGGTAAAAGTGGACTCCCTCCTTAAAAGCCTGAACTCGACCACCGCCGGAACTACGCTGACGCCGGGCACCCGGGTGCAGATTACCAGCCTGTCGGCGACGCTGCGGCAATGGCAGGCCAACGACCAGCGCCTGCAGCCTTTGCTGCTGGCCGGCTCGTCGCTGTGGGAGTACGCCCCGCTCTCGGTGCAGCTGCGCACCATAGCTGCCCTGGGCCTGGAGCGCCTGACCATGCTGCAAAAAGGCCAGGCGCCCACTGCCGCCTGGCAGGCCGCCGCTATCCGCCAGCTTGACCTGGCCAAAGCCCCAGCCGGACAGACGGAGCTGGCCGTGGTGGGCAGCATCCGCAAGCTGGTGGAGCGGAAGTAAGTTGATAGTTGTGAGTTGTCCGTTGTGAGTTGTTCGTTGTCAGCGCACCTTTTACTGACAACTGGCAACTGACAACGAACAACTAAAAAACTCTAAAACAGCACCGACACCTGCATCCGGCCCGTATGAATCGGGGCCAGGCCGTTGGGTTTGCGGCCGTCGTAGGCCACGGTCACGTTCAGGCCGTTGCTGAGGCGCTGCTCCAGGTTCAGGTTCCAGGTGAAGTTGCTGCCCGGCCGCAGCGCGTTCAGAATCTCCAGACCCACCAACGAACCCTGGTTGCCCGCAAAGCCCACCTTCACGTAGCGCGTAGTAGCTGAAATCGTGCGCTTGCCCACCTGACTGACCCGGGTTTCGATGCCCAGCTCGTCGAAAATGCCCTGCATGTTAAAGTCGGCGCCCTCAAAGGTGTTGCGCTTGGCCGTGCGCAGGTAGGTGCCCGTAAAGCGCAGGGAGTTGGAAGGCTGGTAGCTGACCTCCGGCGCCAACTCGTAGATCAGCAGCCGGAAGTTGCGGGCATCGAGGTAGTCGGATGTGTTTTCGCGGATGCTGCGGGTTGCCGTAACCCGTCCCGTAAACGACTGGGCCAGCGTCCGGCGCAGCAGCACCTGCTGGCTGCTGAGGTTGCGCACATCGGTACCCTGGGTGAGCAGCACTTTCTGCTGGGTTTGCTGCACGCTGGCCTCGGCCCCGAAAATCGGATTGGAACGGTTGAAGTACAGCGTGGTGCGCAGCAGCTTGTTGAGGGAAAGCAGAAACTGGTCTTCGGTCTGCAGGGCAAACGGGTTGAGCCGGGACGCCAGGTCAGTTTCGGTCGTGCGCCGGTCCAGCACGACGGAGCTGATGCTGGAAAACCGCGCGGCCAGGGCCCGCAGGCCCGGCTGGTCGCGCCAGGCGGCCGGGGCGTTGGCCGTGAGGCGGTAGCTGAAGCGGTTCGTAAAGGCCAGAATGTATTCGTCGGTGGGCAGAAACACCTTGATGTGGGTGCGGTAAATGGCGTCGGGGGCCGGGGCTTCGGAAAACTCTTCCTTGTCTTCGCGCTGGTTGCTGTTCAGGTCGCCGAGGTAGTAGTGAGTGCCCTGTCCGTTGGGCACAGGCAGAAAGGAGTAGTCGCGCTTGAGCTCCCGGCCGGTGGCCACGCTGTAGCTGAGCTCGGAGCGCAGCTGGTTTTTAAAGAAGGAGGCATTCCAGTCGAGCTTGCTGAGCACGGTCCGCTCCCGGGCGCTGTCGCGCACGGCCAGGTTGCGGTAGGTGGCCAGCAGGTGCAGGTCCTGGGTGCGGCCCAGCCGGGTCGAGAGGCTGCCCTGCCAGGTCTGGGCAATGCCCCGCACCTGCAGCTCGCTTTGCTGCGGGGCCTGGTCGCGGCGGTAGGCGTAGTCGAGGCGGTACTGGGTGCGGGCGCTGTCCTGGCTTTGCACGAACACGGCGTGCTCATCGTAGTAGTTTACCGACGTCACCGTGTCGCCCTGGGGCGACACGACCCGGTTTTTGTCGAACCGATACGCGTAGCCCGGCACGACGGGGCCCTTGGCATACCGGCCCGTCACCTCGCCCCGGCTCCAAGTCGAACGGTAGCGGCCGGCGTCGGAGTCCAGCAGAAAAAGCCCGCCCCGCAGTTCCACCGGTCCGATCTGCCGGGCTCCGTCAATCCAGTTCTGCACCCCGTCCACTTCCCCGACCCGGTAGCGGCGGCTGAAGCGGTAGGAGATGTTGTTGTTGACGTCCTTGACGGCTCCCAGCCCGAAGTTCAGGATGTTGTCTTCGCGGGCCACCCGGCGGTTGCCGTTGCCGGTCACGGTGCTGCTCGTGCTCCAGTTGCGGTCAAACTCGATGTCGCGGTACCGGTCGATGGGCGCGAAGTCGTGGCTGGTGTACTCGTAGTCGAGGGCGCTGCGCAGGCGGTAGTCGCGCAGGATGGGCAGGCTGATGGGTCGGTCCTGCACGGCGTAGCCCACCCGGAAGGCCCGGCCCTGCTGCTTTTCGGGCGAAAACCGGTTTACGTCCAGCGCCGAGGAAGCCAGGTCCACAAACACGCTGGCCGTCGAGTCGATCTGATAGCTGGTGCCCACCGTCACGAGCTGCTTCTGCAGGGGCGTCGGCAGCAGGCGCACGGCCTGGTAGCTGCCCTGGGGCACGCCGTTTACTGGGGCCACGTACTCGTACACCCGGCCGTTGGCGTTGCGGTACGCCGTGCTTAGCCGGTAGTCGCCTTGGTTGGGCCCCACGTTGGTGAAGCGCACGTTGTACACGTTCCGCAGCGTGTCGGTGAGCGGGTAGGTGTAGATGTCGAGGGGCAGCCCACCGGGCGTCTGGATGGTCTGCCGGTTGTACTGCACCTGCCGCCGGTCGTAGTCGACAAGTTCGGCGCCGGGCGTCTGGGCCAAGTTCACGTTGTCGCCGATCTGGGTGAGGAGCTCCTTGTCGGCCTCGCTCAAAATCAGGTTGGGCGAGTTGTTGGGGTTATCGGTTTCCTGAAAGTAGTTGACCCGCAAACTCAGCCGGCCGAGCTGCTGGTAATGGCTGGCATGGTAGAGCGAGCGGGCGTAGTTGAAGTCGGAATATTCGAAATCAACCTTGATGCGGGAGTTGCGGGTGATGAGGTGGCGGGGCGAAAAGGTGATTTCCGCCTGGTTGTAGTCGATGATGTAGTCGAAGTCGAAGCCCCGGGTCATCAGGCGGCCGTCAAGGTATACCCGCTCGGAGTTGGCCAGCACAATGATGAACTGCTCCCCGTTGGGCCCGCGCAGGCGGTACGGCCCCTGCACGTTCTCAATCGGCAGCACGTCGATGGAGGCAAACTTGCCCTTGGCCACGCCCGCGGCTACCATCGTGCTGCTTTTGCGGGTGCCCTGGCCCAGGTTGGTTTCGATGGCCGCGCCCTGCACGTTCTTGTAGAAGCGCATAAAGTAGTCGGGCTTGTTGCGCACCACCACGTCGCCCGCGGTCAGGTTCCAGCGCGGGTGGGTCAGGGTGATAAAGATCCGGTCGAACTCCTGCAGGTTCTGGGTGTTGCCCTCGGGCTGGAACGGCACGTTCTGGTCGGTAATGGCGGCCGTCAAAGTCAGGTTGTCGGTGAGCTTGCCTTCGAGCTGCAGGTTCAGGGCCGAGTTCACGAACACGTTCTGGGTGTTGCCGAAGGAAACGCCCCGGGAGAGGTTGCCGGTTTTGCTGATGCCCGGCGTGTTCAGGATCTGTTCTTTCTGGCTGAAGTCCTCGTAGGTGAACGGCCGGCGCAGAAACCCGAGCGTATCGAGCAGGCTGCGGGGGCGCTTGTACCGGGCCCGGGTCAGGCTTAGCGGCAGCACCCGGTAACAGATCAGCACGGAGTCGGGGCGCGGCGCGTCGGCGGGCAGCAGGCGGTAGCGGTTGGTGCGCTCCTGGTACACCACCGGGCGGCCGTTGGCCGTTACCGAGCCCGGCACCACGGTCAGCGTATCGGCCAGCTGGAAACCGGTGGTGTCAGCCGCCGGCACGCGCACCCAGCGGCAGCGCCGCGACGAAGCCGGGCTCAGCTGTTGAGCCAGGCTGGCTGCGGCTGGCAGCAGGAAAAACAGCAGCAGGCAGGCGCGCAGGAAGCGGGGCGTAAGACTGCTGATCATGGAAAACGACAAGGTGACGCGCCGGGCGCGGGCATTTGCACCACAACGCAAATTAGCTGGTTATTCGTGCCACTTCCAGCCGCTGCGCTAGCGCAGCGCCGGGCCGGCGTTAAACCGAAGCAGTTCCTGAAACTCCCGCCGCTGCGTTTCCTGCCCGGCCGGGCCTGCTGGCACCCGCGTTGAGGCGTAAAAGCTGCCCTGCAACTGCATTCCAAAATAGGCAGCAGTGCGCTCAAACGGCACGGTAAAACCGGCGGGCAGCGCTTCGTCCGAGCCGGTGGCCACCAGCAGCACGAACTTGCCCCGCAGGGCGCGGCCGGCAGGTTTCCGGGTTTTGGTGAGGTCGGTGAGGCGGTCAAAAAGCGTTTTCATCGGGCCGCTCATGGCGTACCAGTACACCGGCGTGGCCAGCACCAGCACCGGGTGCTTCAGCAGTTCGTCGACAACCTCGGCAAACTGGTCGTCGGGTGGATACGCGTGCTGGTAGTCGTAGGGCGCGATCCGCAGGTCGAACAGGTTGATGGTGGCGTAGCCGGTACCGGCGAGCAGGCGGCGGGCAAAGTCTCCGGCCTGGCTTTCGTGGCGGGCACTGCCGACGAGCAGCAAGGGAGTCGCATTCATTCTATTCCGGCGCCAGGGGTAGCTCAATGCAAAACTGGGTGCCGACCTCCTCTTCCGTTTCAAACCAGATGGTGCCGCCGGCGCTTTCGATGCCGCGCCGGGCCACGGCCAGCCCGATGCCGGAGCCGGTTTCCTTGGTCGTAAAGTTGGGCACAAACACCTTATCGCGCACCGATTCGGGAATCCCGGCGCCGTTGTCCTGAATGCAGATCCGCACCCGGTCGATGCCGACGGGTTCAATCCGGGCCTCTATTTCGGGTACCCGCCCTTCCGGCACCGCCTGAATGGCATTGATGAGCAGGTTGTTGAACGTGCGCACCAGCAGGTTCTCGTCGGCGAATACGCTGAACTGCTGGTCCTCGGCACCTTCCGGCAGCACCAGGTGAATCGCCCCGCCTACCGTTTCGCCCTGGTGCAGCCCCACGCAGCGCCGCAGAATGGGCACGATGTCGAGCCGCTCGGGCTTCATGGCGGGCAGGTTGGTAAAGGTGGAGAAAGACGTGGCAATGTCGGAGAGCACGTCGATCTGAGTGATGAGGGTCTGGGAAATGCGGCTGATCAGGTCGCTCACGTTGGGCCGCTGCTCGGCAATAGCCTTCTGCAGAAACTGCAGGGAAAGCTTCATCGGCGTGAGCGGGTTCTTGATTTCGTGGGCTACCTGCCGGGCCATTTCCCGCCAGGCCGCTTCCTTCTCCTGCGTGGCCAGCTCCTGCTTGCTGGCTTCCAGCTTCAGCAGCATGGCGTTGTACTCGCTCACCAGCAGCCCGATTTCGTCCGAGGCCTGGTAGGACAGCATCTCATTCTGACCGGTAAGGGTGGTCTGCTTCAGCTTTTCGGTGATAAGCTTAAGCGGAGCCGTGAGCAGGCGCGATGCCACGAAGGTGAGCAGCACAAACAGAATGAACATCACCGTGAAGATGTTCAGGATGGTCGTAATCAGCTCGATCAGCTTGGTATCCAGCTCTTTCTCGGAGTCGAAAAAGGGAATTCCTACATAGCCGAGCACAACCTCGGGCTGCCCGGGCCGGGCCCCTGCGGCGCGCAAAGGCAGGTAGAGGGCGTTAAACGACAGGCTACCGGCTTTTTCCAGCAGCAGGACCCGGCGCTGCCCCCGCTCGGCCAGGGCACTTAGTCCCTGCGGGTTCATGAGCGGGCTAAGCAGGCCCAGCTCGAAAATCAGGGGCTGGCTGCTCACGAGTAGCTGGCCCCGGGCATCGTAAAGGCTTATGTCCGTTTCCGTGAGCGTAGACACATTTTCTGTCAGCTCAATAAGCTCGGCCCGGCTGGCGGAATCGGTAAGCAGGCCCCGGCCCTTAAGCAGGTTTTCCTGCACGGCCTGCCCCCGCCGCTCATAGGTCCGCAGCAGGTCGCGCTTGTACGACGACGTAACGAGGCTGGCGGTGGCTACGCTGACCACGAGCAGGGGCACCAGAATGCCGAAGTTCAGAAACAGCTGAATCTTGGTGCTCAGATTGGTGCGGAACACGTCGAGGTAGCGCCCCTTGGCCAGCGTGTACACGCCAATGCCCAGCAGCCAGAAGAACGTGTGCAGCAGAAACAGAAAGGAAAAGTTGGCCAGCCCATCGGCAACTGAGTAGGTGGCCGTCGTGACCAGCATAACCCGGCGTTGGGGGCCACGCACGGCCAGGTGATGAAAGCCGTTTACCGACAGGCCGGTGCTGAATATCCGGGAGTCGGTAAGCAGCCCCGGCGGCAGGCTGTTGACGTAGTCGAACTCGCCCTCGTTGTACACGAGGCGGCCGTTTTCGTAGCCCGCGAAGCTAAGCTCGGAGCCCAGGCTGGGCTGAAAGAACTTCTGGTCCACGAGCAGCTCGGGCACTACGCTGTAGGCCGTCAGCTTTTTCAGCATTAACTCGAGCACTACCGTGCTGACCGTGCCCTCGGAAGTGCGTACCGGCACGAACATCACGTACCGGCGCGTGCTGAACGGGTTGCTGGTCCGGATCAGGTAGAGGTTGAACTGGTCGGTGGACGTGGCCGTGCCCTGAATGCGGTGGCGCAGCTTGCTGATGGTCTGGATGCTGTCGCCCTTGATGGGCCGGCCGGCGGCGTCGAAGATGGAAATGGCTACCTCGTACTTGTCGAAGTAATCGCGCAGGTAGTACTTGACGATTTTCTGGCGCACCATGTCCTGGTTGGCAAACGGACTGGCCAGCATGCGCTGCACCAGCGGGTCGGCCGCCATCTGCCGGGTGCGCTCGGCCAGCAGATACTCGCCCTGCAGGTCGTTATCAACCAGCATATTCCCCGCCAGCCGCTGCTTGTTCAGCACGAGTTGCCGGTCGAAGTGCTCGAACAGCGCCAATGCTCCCACCGCTGAGCTTACGCCCAGCATCAGGAAGATAAAGATGTAGACATGGTAGGGCACCACGTTGGCCACGCGCGACAGGCCGGTAAGGCGGATCAGGAAAAAGAACAGCAGCGTGGTTCCCAGCAGCGCCAGGCTGGCAATGCCCAGCACCAGTCCCAGGGGCAGAAACAGGCCCGCAAATACGCCCAGCAGCAGTACCCCCGCCCCCTGGGTTTCGATTCGCACCGAGGCCATGAACAGCTGGGTCAGAATATAGCAGCCCACCATGTAGCCGCCCGTGTGCAGCACAATGGCCAGGCACAGCAGCAGCTTGAAGCTCGACACCTGGATGCTTTGGGTCACGTCGAGCACCAGCTGGCTGTTGTCGACGCTGTTGGAGAAGAACGTGAACAGCAGCACCAGCAGGCCCCAGAACAGCAGCACCGCCACAGCCCCCACCCCAATCCGCAGATCCAGTTCCTGCAGCCGCCGGACCCGGGCCGCCAGCGCGGCGCGGCGAAACAGCAGCAGCCCGTAGTAGGCCACGACCAGCAAGAGCAGGGCGTTTATCAGCAGGTCGCCGAGCGAGGGAGCCAGCCACGAGGCCGCGTACAGGCGGGGGTCGAACAGGCGCAGCTCGATGAACGAGAAAGGTAGCCCAAAATACAGCAGGCCGGCCCGGAACGCCACCAGGGGCAGGACCATGGCAGCCGTGCCCACCACTGGCCGCCGGGCCCGAAACAGCCGCCTGGCCAGCTGCAGGCAGCTTAGGATATACAGCCCGGATCCCAGGATCAGCAGTGCCAAGGGCAGGTACTTATCGGTGAACGGGTTGGGCTGCAGGCTTTCCACCGAGCACAGGTAGCTGCCCTGCTGGGAGTATAGCCGGGGCAGACGGGTGTTGGCACTATTGACGGTCAGGCGCACGTTCAGGCCGCGGAACAGCGCATGCTCAGCGCCATCCCGGAGGTACCGGTTGCTGATGCCGTAAAACTGCTCCAGGGGCACGTACGTGAGAATCACGTAAGCCCCGGCCATGCGCCGAAGGGCCAGGAACTGCCCGAACTTCATTTCCACCAGCTTTTCCCGGAAGTTCTGGCTGACGTTCTCGGGCTCCGGCCGCATGGTGTGGTCAGACCAGTAAAGCAGCTGGTCGCCCCGGAATACAAAGCAGGGGTACGTGGTAACGCCCACCAGGCTACCGAACCGCAGTTCACCCTGGCGCAGCCGCGCCTCCACCTCAGCGGCTTCGCGCCCGGCCGTGCGCTCGGCCTCCCCTACCAGGGCCTGCAGCCGGGCCGTGTCGGCCCGGAGCAAAACGTTGGGCGCCTTCCCGTACTGATTGCTCAGATAAGCCCCCGCCAGGCAAAGCAGGGCGACAAGCAACAGCACAAAGGGGGAAAAGCGCGAAAAAGTCAAGTCGGGTAGTGGTCTGGCCGTTCCGGGAGGCGGGCAGCAGGTGCAGCGGGCCCCTAACAAAAATGCCGCCATTTGGCGGCATTTCCTATTTTAACGGCTATTACGACCGGCTGCAACCAGGCTTTGAAGTCAGTTCCGTGGAAGCAGTAGTATGGAACGCCCGGCGGGGCCAGGCTGACCAGCGAAACGAAAAGCGACACTGATACGCGGGACGCTGGTCAGGCAGCGCTACCCAGAAGGCATCCTTAAATTCCTGCCTGCTTCTTTTTCTGGTGGGTGCTGCGGTACCAGAAGAAGCCCACCACGCCCATCAGCAGGTAGGGAACGGTCATCAGGTACAGAATCCCGCGGTTGAGGCCGGAGTAGTTCTGGTAGCCGTCCTTCTCGGTGCGGGAAGCTTCTACCTGGGTTTTGCACATGGTGCACTGGGCCGAAGCGGTAGCCGGGGCCAGCACGAGCATAAACCCAAGCAGCAGGGTCAGCACGGCGGTTGAAACAAACTTTTTCATATCTCTTCTCACGGTCAGGGCCACTAATGGCCGGTACTTGCTAACATACCCCGGGCAGCAAAGTTTCCGGCCGGTCAGGTGTAATACGGCGAAATCATAAAGTAAACGATGACGCCGGTTACCGACACGTACAGCCAGATCGGGAACGTCCAGCGGGCAATGCGGCGGTGCTGGGCAAACTGCCGCGTGAGGGCGAAGTACAGGGTAAACAGCACCAGACCCACCGTCACAATAGCCAGCAGGATGTGCGTCAGCAGCAGAAAGTAGTATACACCCCGTATAGCACCTTCACCCCCAAATTTGGTGGACGGCACCTGGGAGTGGTAGGCGACATAGGCGAGCAGGAATACTGCTCCCAGCCCGAAGGCAATGCCCATCATGGCCCGGTGCAGGTTCACCTGCTTTTGCCGGATAAAGTAATAGCCTAGCACCAGCGCTACCGCCGTCAGGGAGTTGAGCACGGCAATAACCTTGGGCAGAAACTTCACTTCCACCCCCTCGATTTGAAAGGCGCCCGGAAAGGAGTACAGAATGCCCACCAGCAGCGGTACGACTGCCGCCAGTACGCCCATTATCACCTTGTAGCGGGTGTAGTTTACTTCAGGCTCAAGAACGGGGCTTGTCATGGTCATACGTGTAGAGCAGAATGCTCATCTCAGTGATAAGGCGCTGAATTTCCTTGGGCTTCATGCCGTCGTAGATGCCGCGCACCCGCTGGTCTTTGTCGACGAGGTACAGGTTCTGGCTGTGTACCAAGCCCGGACCGGCCCCGGTCGGGGCGGGCAGGCGGAACTCCTCTGTAGCAATCCGAAAAAGGTCGGCTTTGTTTCCGGTCAGGAAAAACCACTTGCCGGCAATGGCACCGTACTGCTCAGCGTAGCGCGACAGCACCGCCACGGAGTCATGCTCGGGGTCGACGGTAAAGGAAACCAGCTTCACCCGGGGCTCGTGCCGGAATTTCTCCTGCACCCGCATCAGCTGGCTGTTCACCCGGGGGCAGGCTCCGGGGCAGGTGGCAAAGAAAAAGCTGGCCACGTACAGCCCCTGCTTCAGGTCCTGCTCCGTCACGATCCGCCCCGACTGAGAGGGCAGACGGAAATCGGCGAGCTGGTGAAAAACAGTATCGCGCTGCCAGCCCCCGCCAACCTGCGTCGAATCGACGCGGTCGGGCAGATAGGTTGGCAGCGCGTAGTGGTTGGTCCCGAAGGTTTTTAGAAAAAGAAAAGCCAGTACGGGCACCAGCAGGACGAGGCCCAGCAGCAAGGTCTGTTTGGGCCTCATCCGTTAGTTAAAGGCGTTTTGAATGGCTTCGCCCACGTAGGAGCCTTCGGTGATAAGGGCCACCAGCAGCCAGATCAGCAGCGCCATCGGAATCATAATCGTCCAGATCAGGCCCTTGGTCTCATGCTTGAGGTGCATGAACTCCGCTACGATGTAGAACGCTTTGAAGATGGTCAGGATGATGAAGATCGAGTTGCGCAGGGTACCGGCGTCCATGAAGAACACGAACACGAACTCCAGGGCCGTGATGCCAACCAGGATGAAGAAGGTTTTCCAGATCCAGCCGGTAACCGGCTTTGGAATTTCGCCAAGCTGCGTTGGTTCGGTTGATGCGTGATGAGCCATTGCTTTTTAATTAAGAATTAACAATTAGGAATTAAGAATTGGCAATCAGGAAGTGAGGAGCAGTGATGCAGCCGACTCAAATTCTTAATTACCAATTATCAATTACTAATTAAGAATCAGACGAGGTAGAAAAAGGTGAAGACGAACACCCACACCAGGTCTACAAAGTGCCAGTACAGACCGATTTTCTCGACCATCTCGTAGTGGCCGCGCTTTTCGAAGGTGCCGTTGGTCGTGGCAATAAAGGCCCAGGTTAGCAAGCACAGGCCGCTGAATACGTGGGTACCGTGGAAGCCCGTGATAAAGAAGAACAGGTCGGCAAACAGCGGGGGGCCGTACTGGTTAGTGACCAAGTTAGCGCCGTGGAAGATGCTGCCGTCCGCCATCCGGGTGCCGGCATCGGTGCCGCCGATGAAGTGGCTCCACTCCCAGGCCTGGCAGCTCACGAACGTAGTGCCGAACAGCAGAGTCCAGAGCAGCCATTTCTGCACGTCCGCCTTGTCCATACGGTGGCCGGCTTCTACGGCCAGTACCATCGTCACGGAGCTGAAGATGAGAATCATCGTCATCAACGCCACAAAGGCCAGGGGCAGATCCACCCCGTGAAAACCGGGGAACGAGTTGAATACCTTGTCCGGAATAGGCCAGTAGGCCGTGGAGAAGGTGAAATCTTCGGGTTTGCCGGTGAAAGCCAGGTGACGGTGCCGCATCAGGCCGTACGTGGTCAGGAAGGCCGCGAACGTGAAGGCATCCGACAGCAGAAAGAACCACATCATCAGCTTGCCATAGCTTGCCTTGAAGGGTTCGTTGCCTCCATCCCAGGTGCCGCTGCGCGGCTGCTCATGCGAGGTAGGCGAATAGGTCTGCGTCGTGGAAATGGTGGACATAGCGTGCAGGTAAAGACGAAATCAGTGGTTCAAAAGTAGGAACAAATACAGGTACAACCAAAGCCCACCCAGGAAGTGCCAGTAGATGGAACAGTTGGAAATAGCCAGCATCTGGCGCGAATGCACCTGGTACCGAAAGCTTTTGCCCAATACGATTAAAAGGAAAATTAGTCCGGTGATCAGGTGAAATCCGTGCACGCCCATCAGCACATACGTAAAGGAGCCGGCCGGATTGGAATCCGTGCCGCCGAAGAACACCTTGTTCTGTACCAGCTCGCCCCACACCTGCCACTGTCCGTAAAGGAAGGCCACGCCCAGCAGCATGGTCAGCACCAGGGCAATCTGCACCTGCCGGACGTTGTCCTTACGCGCTGACACCCAGGCCCATTGCACGGTGGCCGAGCTGAGAGCAATGATGATGCTCGTGTAAAGCATGGACCCTGGCAGGGCGTACTCCAGCCAGTTGCCCTCTTCGCGCCGCACGATGTAGCCGCTGGTAAAAGCGGCAAACATCATCACGATGCTGATGATAAGCAGGATGAGCACCAGACGCATCGGATGCAGGCCGGTGCCGGGCTCCTTGTGCGTTAATGTTTCGGAAGGATGCATAATCAGGAAGAATTAAACTTTGTCGAGTACCAGCGCAATCTGCACGATGGGCAGGTACAAAAAGGAACCGAACATAATCCGCATGGCCGCTTTTTTGGTGCCCGTCCGCATCAGATACAGGGTCTGCATCAGAAACAGCACCCCACACACCACCGCAATCAGCGCCGACGTCTTGCCCGCCATCCCAAACTGCAGGGGCAGCAGACTCAGCGGAATCAGCAGCATGGTATAGGTCATGATCTGAAAGGCAGTGCGCAAATCCTTGTGGCCGGGGCTGGGCAGCATCTTGAAGCCCGCCTGCTTATAGTCCTCATCTAAAACCCACGCAATGGCCCAAAAGTGCGGGAATTGCCACATAAACTGGATACCAAACAGGATCCAGCCCTCCACCCCGATCATACCCGTGGCGGCCGCCCAGCCGATGAGCGGCGGCAGCCCGCCGGGGATGGCGCCGACGAAGACGCAAATAGGCGAAATGGTCTTGAGCGGGGTATAGACGAAGCCGTAAAGGATCAGGGAAAGCAGCGCCAGCGCCGCGGCCAGCCAGTTAAACCAGAACCCCAGCAGCAGCAGGCCGGCAACGCCCGTAACCAGGGTGAATATCCAGCTTTCGGTGACGCTCAGCACGCCGGTGGGCAAGGGCCGCTTCCGGGTGCGCTTCATCAGCTTGTCCAGTTCCTTCTCGTGGATCTGGTTGATGGTATTGGCCGAGCCCGTTACGAGCAGGCCACCCAGCATCACCAGCAGCGCGCTGCTCCAGTTTAGCTCCCGGGCTCCCAGCAGATAGCCGATTGCGCTGGAAAACGCGACCGTGATGGAAAGCCGGAACTTAACCAGCTGAAAGTACGCCCTGAGTTTTAGCATTAAGAAGGGGAAAGAACAGGCCGCCGGGCCGTCTCCGAATGGGCCGCAAAGTTACGCAACAACGCTCGGATAAGCGGGCTGCCGCCTGGATTTCATTGCCCGGCGCAGCTCAACGAAGGCCAGGAACTGCACGCCGAACAGAACGGTCGCCAGGGTGAGGTGAACTGGCTGCACCAGGGCCGGCAGGGCCAGGTACGCCAGCGTGATGCCCGCCACCACCTCCAGCACCAGCAATACCAGGATAAAAGTCGCCAGCCGATTAAGCCGGGCCGAGCCAAGCTGGTAAAGCCGGTACGCCACGTAGCCGTTGACCAGCACCAGCAGGATCGAGAAGCTGCGGTGGAAACGGAAGATGTTGCCCAGCTGCTCTACCCAGGCCGCACGGTCGGCGTAGTGCGCGCCAAAGGCGACCATGTCCACTTCCTCCCGTACCTGCGTGCCGATTACAATCTGCACGAAGGTGAGCAGCACCGCGCCGCCCAGCGCCAGCAGCAACGCTCCCGAATACGACACGGGCTGGGGCCCCTCCTGCTCACGCTGGGAACGGTTGACGGCGTACAGTAGCATGCCTACAATCAGCAGAGCGAGGCCCATGTGGATCGTCACCATCACCGGCAGCAGGTTCGTTGATACTACCAGGGAGCCAAGCCAGCCCTGCACCCCGGTCAGGATAAATGACCAGAAGGCCAGCCAGAAGACGGCTCGGTCGCGCCGCCAGTAGGGCAACGCCAGCACCACGGTCAGGAACACGAAGATGCCGATCAAAGCGCCCAGCAGCCGGTTCAGATACTCAATCCAGGTTTTGGTGGGGTTGAAGTCGGTTTCAATGTACTGGCTCGGGTTCCGGAAGATGTTGGCAGCCACCTGATGAAAGCCGAACCGCTCCAGGGTCCGGGCCAGCTTCTGGTTTTTGGCAACCCGCTGGGCGGCGTACACTTCCTTGTAGCCTGCCGGCAGCTGTTCGATGCGCGTCGGGGGAATCCACTTTCCAAAGCACCGGGGCCAGTCGGGGCAGCCCATGCCGGAACCGGTGCTGCGCACGATGCCGCCCACCAGGATCAGCAGGTAAATTGAAACGACGGTCAGTAACCCCACCAACCGAAACCGCTGCACAAAGGCCGGACTCTCCATCTTACTGGGTTAAGCTAGTTACTGGAAAAACCACCGGTAGCCCGGTGTGTTTCCAGTGGTTTTGTTTAACTGAAAGGCAAAAAAAAGCGGGCCGCCGTGCTTCGGCGGCCCGCTTTGGGACTTCTGGTGCAATCGAGCTTATTCAGCTGTGTCGCGCTCGTAGGGCAGGTTCGACGACTGCGTCTGCGAGTAAGGCACGTTCTGCGGAATAAAGTCCTCGGCAGCACCGGGCTTGCTGTAGTCGTAGGGCCAGCGGTACACGGCGGGAATTGCGCCGGGCCAGTTGCCGTGACCGGGAACGATAGGCGTGGTCCACTCCAGCGTGGTCGAGTTCCAGGGGTTCTCGGTTGCCCGACGGCCGCGGAAGATGCTGTAGAAGAAGTTGAAGATGAAGATGAACTGACCGAAGAACGCCAGGATAGCCGCTATCGAGATAAACTTGTTCATGTCGGCGAACTGGCTGAAGGCATCGAAGCCGGTCCAGGCGTAGTAGCGGCGGGGGAAGCCGGCAATACCAACGTAGTGCATCGGCAGGAACACCAGGTATACGCCCAGGAAGGTCAGCCAGAAGTGGATGTAGCCCAGCTTCTCGTCCATCATGCGGCCAAACATCTTGGGGAACCAGTGGTACACCCCGGCAAAAAGACCAAAGAAGGCCGACGAACCCATTACCAGGTGGAAGTGAGCTACCACGAAGTACGTGTTGTGCATCTGGATATCCAGCGCGGCGTTACCCAAGATGATACCCGTCAGACCACCGGAGATGAACAGCGACACGAAGCCGATGGAGAACAGCATAGCCGTCGTGAAGCGGATATTGCCACGCCACAGCGTCGCCAGCCAGTTAAACGTCTTCACGGCCGAGGGCACGGCAATAATCAGCGTCAGGAACATGAACACCGATCCGAGGAAGGGGTTCATGCCCGTTACGAACATGTGGTGAGCCCACACGACGAACGACAGCAGGGAGATGCCCAGCAGGGAGCCAATCATGGCGCGGTAGCCGAAGATCGGCTTACGGGCGTTGGTGGCCAGGATTTCCGACACCATACCCATGGCGGGCATGATTACGATGTACACCTCGGGGTGACCCAGGAACCAGAACAGGTGCTGGAACAGGATGGGCGAACCACCCTGGTGGTTCAGCGCCTGACCGGCAATGTAAATGTCGGACAGGAAGAAGCTGGTGCCGAAGCTACGGTCGAAGATCAGCAGCAGGGCTGCCGAGAACAGTACCGGGAAAGAAAGCAGACCGAGGATAGCCGTCAGGAAGAACGCCCAGATGGTGAGGGGCAGCTTGCCCATGCTCATGCCGCGGGTCCGCAGGTTGATGACCGTGGTGATGTAGTTAACACCGCCCAGCAGCTGGGAAACAATGAACAGCGCCATTGACACAAGCCACATCGTCATACCCATGCCGGAGCCGGGAATAGCCTGGGGCAGGGCGCTCAGCGGGGGGTAGATTGTCCAGCCAGCGGAAGCCGGGCCGGTTTCCAGGAACAGGGAGGTAAACATGATGATGCTCGACAGGAAGAAGAACCAGTACGAGAGCATGTTCATGAAGCCCGAAGCCATGTCGCGGGCACCCACCTGCAGCGGAATCAGAAAGTTAGAGAAGGTACCGCTCAGACCGGCCGTCAGCACGAAGAATACCATGATGGTACCGTGCATCGTGACGAGAGCCAGGTAGAACTCCGGGTTCAGCTTACCGGCTTCGATCCAGCGGCCCAGGAACGGGGACAGCCACTCGAACGTTGACTCGGGCCAGCCGAGCTGCAGACGGAACAGGCTCGAGAGCGTGCCGCCCAAGATTGCCCAGAAGATACCCGTAATCAGGAACTGCTTGGCAATAACTTTATGATCCTGACTGAACACGTACTTGAACAGCCAGTGCTGCTCGTGGTGCTCATCGTGGTGATGCTCGTCGTGCTCAGTGTGCGGCACGGTTACCCCGATGCCACCCTGCGCTTGGGCGTTGGTGGGAAGATTGGTAGCAGCCATAGGAAGAGCTTGCGTTAAATTATGCGGTTACAGCGAGGCGTTAGCAGCAGGCGTTACCACTGCCGCAGCAGCGGGTGCAGCCGCTTCATTCTCAACTAGTTTGTTGGTCTTTTGTTTGAATCCAGCCAGTACGTCCGGATTCTGCTCCGAGAACGACTTCTGCTGGGCAAACCAGGCCACGTAGTCGTCGGGCTCGTCGACTACAATGTTCAACTTCATGGCAAAGTGACCACGACCGCAGATCTGGTTGCAGGCCAGCTCGTAGTTGAAGTCCGGCTTACCCAGCTGGGCACGCATCTCGTCGGTCGTCTTGGTCGGCGTAAACCAGAACTTGGTGGGCATGCCGGGGACGGCGTACATCTGCACCCGGAAGTGGGGCATATAGACGGCGTGCAAAACGTCGCGCGAGCGAATCTTCAGCAGCACGGGGTGACCCTTGGGTACGTGAACCTCGCCGGCAGTAAAGTCGTCCAAGGCGTTCTTGTCGGTCAGGTCAAAGCCAAACTCGTTGGTAGCGTCAATCAGGCGGTAGTTTACGACGCCCAGCTTCATGTCGCGACCAGGGTAGCGTACCAGCCAGTTGAACTGTTTGCCCATAACCTCTACCACCACGGCATCCTTGGGGGCCGGACCGGTAATCTTGGTCCACTCCTTCCAGCCGGCAAATACCAGTGCCGCCATGACGATGGCCGGAATTACCGTCCAGATAATCTCGATCTTGTTGTTGTGCGGGAAAAAGAACGCGCGGCGGCCTTCCTGGTGCTGGTACTTGTAGGAATACCAGAACAGCAGAATCTGGGTCAGCACGAACACGATGCCAATAACAATCATGGTCGTCCAGAACAGACGCTCCATTTCGTAGCCGTGTACCGAGGCGATGGGCGGGTTCATCTTGTCGTAGCTGTCCACGAACGACCAGGCGAAGGCAGCACCTCCCACAATCAGGAAGACCAGCATCAGAATGGCATTGACGCGGTTGCTCATGCCAATATCACGCGTAAAGCTCCCCGAGAATATCGAGGTGAGGATCTGGAGGCGGAACAACAGGCCAAACACGACCAGCAGCAACACCAGAACCAGAAGAATACCGAGTGCAATCATTTTTTCAGGAGTTAGAACCTAGGAGTTGGGAGCTAGAATAATCAGGGGCGGGAAGAACAAACAGTATACTACCAGCTCCTAGCGTCTAACTCCTACCTTCTTTATTAGGTGGTATGGTGGATGCTCTCGTCGAGGAAGGGGTGATTCACCGGCACGAGGGCGGCCGAGGCCAGGCGCTTCGTGAACAGGATCAGGTAGGCACCGAGGAAAATCAGGGCTACGCCGATCTCAATGATAAACCCGTTGTCGCCCTTCATAGTTGCCGGCATGAACATTAAATAGAAGTCCGACCAGTGACCGATGATGATGGCAATACAAACGATTTTCAGCATGATCATCTGCCGCTTGGCGTCCCGGCGCATAAGGGCCAGGAAGGGGAAAACGAAGTTGATGATCAGGTTGAAGAAGAAGATCCAGGTATAGGCGCCGTTGAAGCCGCCCAGGCGCTGGTTGTAGTACACGGCCTCTTCAGGGAGGTTAGCGTACCAGATCAGCATGAACTGCGAGAACCACACGTAGGTCCAGAAGATGCTGAAGCCGAACATGAACTTGCCCAGGTCGTGCAGGTGGTTGGAGTTCAGAAACTTCAGGTAGCCGGCCTGCTTCAGGTAGATGGCGGTCAGGGTCGTTACGGCAATGCCGGTTACCCACCAGGAGGCGAATACATACCAGCCGAACATGGTACTGAACCAGTGCACGTCTACCGACATCACCCAGTCCCAGGCCGACATCGACGAGGTCACGGCATAAAGTACCAGGAACAGGGCGGCTACGTTGATGCTCTTGTGGAAGTACTCGGTACCGCCGTGCAGGTCTTCTTCCAGCGAGAGGTTGCGCAGCCAGCGGGAGAAGAACCACCAGATAGCCAGGTACACCACCGTGCGGATCAGGTAGAAGGGCAGGTTCAGGAAACCGCTCTTGCCGGCAATGATGGCGTCGTAGTGCTCCGACTTAGGGTCCATGATCCCTTCGTGGGTCCAGTGGAACAGGTCGTGGCGGCCGAACAGGAATACCACCAGCATGATAATAGCGCCGGGCAGAATCCAGGCGCTCATGGCCTCGTTGATGCGCTTAATCATAACCGACCAGCCGGCGTAGGCTACGTACTGCAGCGCTACGAAGAAGGTACCGATGGTGGAAACGCCGATGAAAAAGACGTTGCTGTGCCACAGGCTCACGATCAGGCGTTTCAGCCAGGTGGGGCTTTCGTGCGGAGCGGCGTGGCCGGCATTCTGCACGGCGCCGGCCCCGTGGGCTACGCCGGCAGCAGCCTCATGATGACCCGAGCCGATGCCCATGGCCGACATGATCAGGCCGATGGCCAGGAGAACGACCCCGGCCACGATGATGAAAATGAAATTGCGGTTGGTCCGCGGCGATACCTCCAGGTGTTCAGCCGTGGCGCCTTCGTGATGCGTCAGAGTTGCCATATCGAGTTAGTTCGCGGTTCCGTTACGTGCCTGGTCGCCGCCCTGTCCGGGAGTAGCTGACTCCTTGTCTGCCTGTGCTTCCCGAACCGGGCTTTGGTTCGTGGGATCGGTCATCTGCGTGGTCTGGTCTTTTACGCTCACCAGATCGGCCAGCCCTTCGGGGCCTTTGCCTTTCTGCAGCACCCGTACGTACATGGCAATCTTCCAGCGCTCCTCGGGGCTTACCTGCGAGCCATGCGGCATCATGCGGCCTTTGCCCCATACAATCACGTGGTAGATGTGCCCATCGTTCATGGTAGCATACTGCCCGTTGGCGTAGCTCGGCACACCCTTGTACTTCACGCCTACCAGGCCCTGACCGTCGCCGTTCTCACCGTGGCAGTGGGAGCAGATGCGGGTGTACAGCACCTTGCCTTCCTCGAGGTTGGCTTTGGTGTAGGGATAGGGATTACGCAGTCGGCGCTGAGCTCCCCCTACACTGTCCTTTGGGATGTGGTTGTAGTAGTCGAGCTTGCCCAGGGGTACCGTGCCCACTACCGGAGTGCGCATGTTGATACCCTGGGGGTTTACCGTGTTGGTATGGATCTGCTTCAGGGGCTCGTACGCAATGGGCTCGTACATCTGCGGAGCATATTCGAGACCCGTGTCATCCGCCCGGTTGCAGCCAGCGGTCAGGACCGAGCCAAACAGGATAGCCGACGAATACAGACCTAGTTTCAGCGAATGCGTCATTAGTTCTTAGTCATTTCTTTTTCGTTCACCTCCGATGCACCGTTCTCGCGCAGCAGCTTGGTCAGGCCGTTCAGGTCCGACTTCTCGTTCAGCTCAATGGCTACCACAAACTTATCGTCGGTGGAGCGGACGTCGAGAACGGGGGTTCTCCAGCGCGGGTACAGGCCACTGATGGTGTAGAAGGTGATTACCATGCCGTGGCAGCAGAAAAACACCGTCAGCTCGAAGGAAACCGGAATAAAGGCGGGCAGCGCAATGTGGGGCTTGCCACCGATAATCATCGGCCAGTCAAAGCCCAGCATGTAGATCTGCATCCACAGGGCAAAGGCCAGACCGGTCATACCGTAGAAAAAAGCGGCAATAGGCAGGCGCGACCGTTCGATTCCGAGGGCGTCGTCCATCCCGTGAATCGGGAAGGGCGTGAACACTTCGTAGATCTTCACACCCGCCGCGCGGATGTTCTCAACCGCGTGCAGGAGCACATCTTCGTCTTCAAAGATGCCGAGGGCGAAGCGCTTAGTCATGCTTATTGTAGTTTACCGGAGCGTTGGCAGGAACCCCGTGGGTGGTAGTCTGGTGGCCGTGGTTTGCGTGGGGGTCGACACCGGTATAAGTGGGGCCGTTGTCGACGGTGTACTTGAGGATGGTCTTCACCTCGGCCATGTTGATGACGGGGAAGAACTTGGCAAACAAGAGGAACAAGGTGAAGAACAGCCCCAGCGTACCCACGTAGATGCCGATGTCGATGATGGTGGGCGAGAACATCACCCAGCTCGAGGGCAGGTAGTCGCGGTGCAGCGAGGTGACGATAATCACGAAACGCTCGAACCACATGCCGATGTTGACGATGATCGACAGGATGAAGGTCAAGGGAATGCTGTAGCGCACCTTGCGGATCCACACCAGCTGCGGGGTAATCACGTTGCAGGTCATCATGGCCGCGTAAGCCCACCAGTACGGACCCGTGGCCCGGTTGATGAAGGCGTACTGCTCAAACTCCACCTGCGAGTACCAGGCAATGAAGAACTCGGTGATGTAGGCCACGCCCACGATCGAGCCGGTGATCATCATGATCTTGTTCATCAGGGCGATGTGCTCGAGTGTGATGTAGTCTTCCAGCTTGAACACCACACGGGTGATCAGCATCAGGGTGAGCACCATGGCGAAGCCCGAGAAGATAGCACCGGCCACGAAGTAGGGCGGGAAGATCGTCGTGTGCCAGCCCGGTACGACGGAGGTGGCAAAGTCCATCGATACGATGGTGTGTACCGAGAGTACCAGCGGGGTCGACACGCCGGCCAGAATCAGCGAGACAGTCTCGTAGCGCGACCAGTGCTTGGCCGAGCCGGTCCAGCCGAAGCTCAGCAGCGAGTAGGCTACTTTGGCAATGGGGCCCTTGGCCCGGTCACGGATGGTAGCGAAGTCCGGCACCAGGCCCGTGTACCAGAACACGAGCGAAACGGTGAAGTACGTTGAGATGGCGAACACGTCCCATAGCAGCGGGGAGTTGAAGTTTACCCACAGCGAGCCAAACGTGTTCTGGAAGGGAAATACCCAATACGCCAGCCACGGACGGCCCATGTGCAGCACCGGGAACATGGCCGCGCAGATAACGGCGAAGATGGTCATGGCCTCGGCGGCGCGGTTGATCGAGGAGCGCCACTTCTGGCGGAACAGCAGCAGTACGGCCGAAATCAGCGTACCGGCGTGGCCGATGCCCACCCACCACACGAAGTTGGTGATGTCCCAGGCCCAGCCCACCGTTTTGTTCAGACCCCACTCTCCGATGCCGTACCACAGGGTGCGGTACACCGAGTAAAGGAAGATGCCCAGGAAAAAGAGTGCTACGCTCAGGGCCGCCATCCACCGAATGTTCGGCTTGGCCTCAACCTGGCGGCACACGTCCTGCGTGACGTCGTGGTAAGTTTTACCACCCGTTACGAGCGGCTCCCTTACGGCTGATACATGCTGCATATGGTTATTTGATTAGGGTCTTGGGGACTTAGGGTCGTAGGGGCTTGGTGTTTTCTGAGCTCTGACCTTCCCTGGTGGAAAGCTGAGCCCCGGCACCCTGCAATCCGGTAATTAAGCGTTCCGAACTTCTTTGGTTTCGACGTTGCGGATCTTGGTGAGGTACGTGATGTTCGGCTGAGCGTTGATAGCCTCGATAACCTTGAAGGCCCGTTCGCCGTCCTCGCGCTTCCAGATCTGGGCAACGCGGGAGTTGGGGTCACGCAGGTCGCCGAAGACGATGGCCTGGGTAGGGCAGGACTGGGCGCAGGCCGTTACCACTTCGCCATCCATCGGGCGACGCTTTTCCTTTTTGGCTTCGAGCTTGCCGAGCTGAATACGCTGCACGCAGAAGGAGCACTTCTCCATTACACCGCGGGCCCGAACCGTAACGTCAGGGTTGAGCACCATGCGGCCGAGGTCAGTGAACATGTGGCCGTTCACGTCTTCGAACTTCTCGTTCGAGTAGTACGAGAACCAGTTGAAGCGACGCACCTTGTAGGGGCAGTTGTTGGCGCAGTAGCGCGTACCCACGCAACGGTTGTAGGTCATCTGGTTGAGACCTTCCGAGCTGTGCGTGGTAGCCAGTACCGGGCACACCGTTTCGCAGGGAGCGTGGTTGCAGTGCTGGCACAGCATCGGCTGGAAAATCACCGACGGATTTTCCGAAGGATCTTCCATAGCCGCGTAGGTGTCGAGCTTGCCCTTGGTGGCGAAGTCTTTCTTGCTGGCGTCGGAGCTGTAGTAGCGGTCGATCCGCAGCCAGTGCATCTCGCGGCGGTTGATAACCTCCTGCTTGCCGACCACGGCCACGTTGTTCTCGACCTGACAACCCACTACGCACGAGCCGCAGCCGATGCAGGAGTTGAGGTCGATGGCCATGCCCCAGTGGTGATTCTTGTACTCGTAGTCCTGCCACAACGAAACCTTGTTGGGCTTCTCCAGGCCCTCGGGCGTAGCAATCTTGTCGTACTCGGTTACCTCCTTGGGGTTCTCAATGTACTTGGCCAGCGTTGACTCCTGCACCACCGACTTGCGGTCCATGATGGTGTGGTGGGTCTGGGTCTGGGCAATGGGCGAGGTAGCACCGGTTTTCTCCAGCGTTACGCCGGTCATGTACACTAGGGCGTTGTCGCGCACGGTAGCCAGCGGGTAGGCGTTGGCGCCTACTTTGTTGCCAACCTTACCGGCCTTCTCGCGGCCGTAGCCGATGGCGATGCTGACGGAGCCGGCCGGCTGACCGGGCTGCACCAGTACGGGCAGCTCAATCGCCTTGCCGTTGGCCGTAACCTTCAGCACGTCGCCCTGCTCCCACTTGTTGGCCTCGGCCATCTTACGCGGCACAGCCACGTAGTTGCCCCAGGTAGCTTTCGAAACCGGGTCGGGCAGCTCCTGCAGCCAGGGGTTGTTGGCATCACAGCCATTGCCGATAGCCACTTTCTCGTACAGTACGAGCTCCGTGCCCGAGGGCTTGGGAGCCGAAGCAATAGCGGCCACGGCCTGGTCTACGCTCATGGCCGGGGCCATCTGGGGCGTAGGAGCCGGGCTGGCGGTACCGGTGGCAACGCCATCGTGCACGGCCTTGTCCCAGGCAGCCTGGAAGTTGCCAGCACCGAGAACGCCACGCCAGTTCTCGCGCAGGAAGTTGTAGTAGCTCTGATTGCTGCCGGCCCAGGTCAACAGGGAGTCCTGCGCCTGACGGGTGGCAAACAGCGGGG
Organism: Hymenobacter translucens; assembly: GCF_020685205.1. GTDB lineage: Bacteria > Bacteroidota > Bacteroidia > Cytophagales > Hymenobacteraceae > Hymenobacter > Hymenobacter translucens. The sequence continues at coordinate 280,547 of NZ_JAJERB010000004.1, read as the reverse complement.
AAATAGCGGGCTGAGCCAGGCTCAGCGAGCCGCGACGGGGCTCGAAGTCGTTCCACGACTCCAAGTAGTGGTGGTCGGGGCAGCCGTAGGTGCACAGCGAGCCAGTTTCATCCGCCTTCTCATTGAACGAGATGGTCAACGGCACCTTGGCCAGGCCCGACTTTACTTTGTCGGCTTGGGGGTGGTCGTAGGCCGGGTTGGCGTGGTAGAAGATTACTGCTCCTACCGTGCCGCGGTTCATGTCGTCGATCAGACGCAGCATGCGGGCGTCATCGCCTTGGCGCAGCATCGACGGCGTAGCGGTGTTAACGCTGGCGCCAACGTTGCCGAGGGCGGCGTTGATGGCCGCTACCAGCGTCTGCTCAGCGGCGCTGTTCGAGCCCGAAACCACAAGGCTGCGGCCCCGGTGGGCCTTCAGGTCGTTAGCGGCTTTGGCGACGCGGGGCGAAGCAGTGCCACCGCCTACGATGGCGTTGTACAGCTCAACCGTTATGGCCCCCATCTCCGAGGGCTTCACCGGCACGCGCACGTCGGCGTTGGAGCCGGTCAGCGAGAAGTACGGCTCGAACTGGTAGTGGCGCGACATGGTCTTCTTGTCGGCCGATACCTTGCGGTTGGTGATGTACTGGGCAGCGTATTCTACCGGCGAAATCCAGGTACCGAGGAAGTCGGCGGCGAGGCTGACGATGATGTCGGCCTTGCTGAAGTCGAAGGAGGGCAGCACGCCGCCGTTGGCGCGCAGGATGCCACTCTGGGAATTGGCGTCGTACTGAACGTGCTCGGTGTTGGCGTAGCGGCCGGCAAACGCGGCAATGGCGCGCTTGGTGGAGGGGCTGATGATGGTCGGCGACACGATGGCGATGCGGCCCGTGGTGCCGGCCAGCTTCGTCATGATTTCGCGGTCAACCTGCGCGCGCTCGGCAGCCTTCCCCTTGATGGTGAAGTTCTGCAGGCGGCTCTGGTCATAGAGGCTCAGCACGGAGGCCTGAGCCCGGGCCGACAGGCCGCCGCGGGTTACCGGGGAGTTGGGGTTGCCTTCCAGCTTAATCGGCCGGCCTTCCCGGGTTTTCACCAGCACGCTGTTGTACTCGCTGCCGTTGAAGTAGGAAGAGGCGTAGAAGTTGGCGATGCCCGGATCTACCTCCTGGGGCTTGTTCAGGTAGGGAATTGCCTTCCGAACGGGAGTTTCGCAGCTGGCCAGGGTGGCGGCGGCAATGCCGAAGCCCATGAGCTTCAGAAAGTCACGTCGCGGGGCTACCGTTGCATCGGAGGAACCGTGCGACTCGCTTACCGGCAGATAGTCAAACTCGTTGAACGCGTTTTTGATGAACTCCGGCGAGCTTTCCAGTTCCTCAATTCCCTTCCAGTACTTAGGCGACTCTTGCATTTGTTATGGGGACTTAGGGTCTTGGGGACTGCGGCCGTGATTAGGCGACCGGGTTCAGCCCGCAAGTAAGGCTTGTTTTAGTAACGTCTGTGGGGCAAAAAGCAGGGTTCGGGAGGCCTGTCGAGGCGCTGCCGAACCCTACGCACCAATTAGTAGTGGCACTTCGAGCACTCCGTACCGCCGTTCGACGATACCGTGAAGGGCTTGGCACTGTTGCTGGTCTCGTGCAGCTTCACGAGGTTGTTGTAGTAGGCATTGCCCTTCGTGTTGAGGGGCGTCTCGCGGTGGCAGTTGATACACCAGCCCATCGTGAGCGGGGAATACTGGTACACCACTTCCATGTTCTGGATCGGGCCGTGGCAGGTCTGGCACTCGATGCCACCCACCTGCGTGTGCTGGGCGTGGTTGAAGTACGCCAGGTCAGGCAGGTTGTGAATCCGCACCCACTGAATTGGCTGCTTACGCTCGATGGCGCGGTAGATCTTCTTGATTTCAGGCGATTCCGTCTTGATCTGCGAGTGGCAGTTCATACAGATGTTGGCCGAAGGAATGTTAGCGCTCTTGCTTTTGTACACCGAGGTGTGGCAGTAGGCGCAGTTGATCTGGTGCTCGCCGGCGTGCAGCTTGTGCGAGAAGGCAATGGGCTGGGTGGGCTGGTAGCCCTGCTGGATACCGATGGCCATCACGCCCTGCAGCGACTGGTACAGTACCACCAGCACGAACAGCGTGGCGACGATACCGCGAACCACATTCGACTTATAGATCTTGGAGAAGTCGAAGCGCTGGTCGAGCAGCTCAACGTCGCGGCCGTCGAGGTCCTTGCGGCCCCGCAGCACGTCCTTCATGATGTTGGCGATGATCACCAGCGTCACGATCAGCACGAGCAGCACGACTACCAGCACGATGAGCAGGATGTCCATGGTCTGGGACGAACCGCCATCCGCGGCGGCCGTACCGGGCGTTTCGGTACCGTCGGCGGCCTTAATGCCGGTGGCGGCGCCGGGTGCACCGGCCGACTTGCCTTCCTCAGCCGTGATGTAGGAAACGATGGAGGTGATTTCAGCGTCCGTCAGCTGGAAGCTGGGCATCTGCTGCTTCTGGTACTGATTGAAGATCTTCACGGCATACTCGTCGCCGGAGGCAACCACCTTGCTTGAGTTCCGGATCCAGGGAATCAGCCAGGACATCGGGCGGCGCTTGGCAATACCAGCCAGGGCCGGACCAACTACCACGTCGTTGATGGCGTGACACTGGGCGCAGTTGCCTTTGAACAAGGCGTCGCCGGCGGCAATGGCAGCGGCATCGCCAGTGGTGGCACCCGCGGCGGCGGCAGGAGCCGCGCCGGCGGTGGCGCCGGGAGTCACTCCTTCTTTGCTTACTGCCGGAGCCTGGCCGACCGCACCGGCGGCCGGTTCCTGGGCCGACGCCGAACCGACGGCGGCAAAGGTCAGAAAGAGAGCAAGAAGGAGGTGAGGAAGGGAACGAAGTCGGATGCTATCCATCGCACAAAGTGACTGGGGAAAAGAAACGCAGGGGTGCTTCAAGGGCACAAATGTAGGTTGGGAATCGCAGGAAACAAAAGCAGAATTCCAATTTTTGGGAAAGCCGGAAGCCGTCAAACCCCGTTAAAATCCACGATTTCCGCTTACCTTATTATAAGGCATGCAACGCGAATGCAAATTTCGCGGCTGCTAGTGCTCAGCTCTGCCCTCCCAAAGAGCTTAACTATCAGCTATCCACCTTAGTTTCTAGGCGAACAGGATTAGCTATACCAGCATTCCGGCACAGGCCCCCTGCGGTTGAGCTTCCTCTCCCCTGCCGGTGCCTGAGCAAACCTGGTATTTCTACCATTCGGAAATAAATCAGCTGGCTTGTTCCAGATTTTCTGGGTTTTACCTACCTTTGCGGGCTCATTACTTTTTTTCAACTTAATTTTTTCATCCCGTCTAATGGAAGTAAGAAATTACGAGACGGTCTTCATTCTGACTCCCGTCCTCAATGAGGGTCAGGTGCAAGAGACGATCGAGAAGTTCTCGCAGGTGCTTAAGGAAAATGGCGCCGACATTATCAACACTGAAAACTGGGGCCTCAAGAAACTGGCCTATCCGATTCAGAAGAAGAACACCGGATACTACTTCCTGGTGGAATTCACTGGCTCGGGTAACATCGTGGACGTTCTGGAGCTGGCTTTCCGCCGCGACGAGCGGATCATCCGGTTCCTGACCACCGTGCTCGACAAGCACGCGGTGTCGTACAACCAGCGCCGTCGCAACGGTGAGATGAACCAGCAGAAAGCTAAAAAAGAACAAGAAGCCGTAGCCCAATAAGAAGATGAGCCTCGCCAACGAGAAAATCCACAAGCAGGATACGCGCGTGAAGTACTGCCGCTTCAAGAAAGCCGGTATCAAGTACGTCGACTACAAAGACCCGAACTTCCTGCTGAAGTTTGTGAACGAGCAGGGCCGCGTGCTGCCCCGCCGCATCACCGGCACCAGCCTGAAGTTCCAGCGCAAAGTAGCTCAGGCCGTAGCCAAAGCCCGCCACCTGGCGCTGATGCCCTACGTAACTGATTCGCTGAAATAGAAGCTTAGAAGTCCGGAGTTGGGAGTTTAGGAGCCAGAATATTCTGCCTCCTAGCTTCTATCTCCTAGCTCCTTCAAAAAAACTGACATGGAAGTAATTCTGAAAGACGACGTCAAGAACCTGGGCTACAAGAACGACATCGTGACGGTAAAGCCCGGCTACGGTCGTAACTACCTGCTCCCCCAGGGTCTGGCTATCCTGGCCGACAAGACCAACAAGAAAATCGTAGCCGAGAACGTACGTCAGGCTGCGCACAAAGCTGAGAAGATCAAAACTGCCGCCGAAGCCGTTGCCAGCCAGATTGGCGACACGGTGCTGGACATCCGCGCCAAAGTGGGTGAAACCGGCAAAATCTTCGGTCGCGTAACGACCCTGCAGCTTGCCGAAGGCCTGAAGGCCAAAGGCATTGAGGTTGACCGCAAGCGTATCTCGTTCGACCAGGAGCCCACGGCTGCCGGTGAGTACACTGCTACCCTCAACCTGCACAAGGAAGTGAAGCACCAGGTTCGCTTCAACGTAGTAGCTGAATAAGCTGCCCGCTATTCCATCCGAAAAGCCCGGCCCGTTGGCCGGGCTTTTTTGTTACCCTTTCCCCGGCTTACCGCCAAACTGCCGCCCCCCGGGCCACCGTATGGTACAGAGTCCGACGTCCCGGTTTCCGCCCTTCAGTGGGGGGCGGTTTGGCCGACGGGGCGCAGTTGAGTAAGTTGCCCTTCCGTTGGCTGGCCTCCAGCCTTATTTTCGCAGAATGTTTCGTACCGAATTACCGCTTACGCCCGATCCAAACCAGCTGCCCCCGGGGGCGCGGGTGCTGACTATCGGCTCCTGCTTTTCCGACGTCATGGGCGCCCGGCTGGCCGACTATAAAGTCCCCACCCTGGTGAATCCCTTTGGCACCGTGTTCAACCCGCTGGCGGCGGCCAAGCTGCTGCGGGCGGCGGCCGGCGAGGATATGGATTGGCAGCAGCACCTGGTAGAAGCCCGGGGCCGGTGGCAGAGCTACGACTTCCACGCTACCATAGGCGCCGACTCCCCGCCCGAGCTGCTGACCCGCATTCAGACGCTGGTGGAGCAGACCGGCGAGTTTCTGCGCACGGCCAACGTGGTAGTGCTGACGCTGGGGACGGCCTACGCCTACCGCCTGCGGGAAACCGATGAAATCGTCAGCAACTGCCACAAGGTGCCCGCTGAGCGGTTTGACCGGGAGCTGCTGTCGGCCGAGGACATCGTGGCCAGCCTTTCGGAAACGCATGCCCGCCTGCGCCGGCTGAACCCGAAGCTGCGGCTTATTCTGACGGTAAGCCCCGTGCGTCACCTCAAGGACACGCTGCCGCTGAACTCGGTGAGCAAGTCGGTGCTGCGGGTGGCCTGCCACTACCTGAGCGAGCTGCTGCCCGACGTATCGTACTTCCCGGCCTACGAGCTGCTGATGGACGATCTGCGCGACTACCGCTTCTACGGCCCCGATATGCTGCACCCGTCGGAAGTTGCGGAGAACTACGTGTGGGAGAAGTTTACCCATACTTACTTCGACCAGAGCTTCGGACGCTTCAAAAAAGAGTGGAGGTCGCTGCGGCAGGCCCTGACCCACCGGCCCCTGCACCCGGCCGCCCCCGAGCACGCCGAGTTTCTGGCTGCCACGCTGGAGCGCCTTGAGCGCCTGGCCGGGCAGGCCGACGTGCAGGTTGAAATTGCCGGTATCCAGGCCCAGATTCAGGCCCTGCCAGCTCCCAAGCCAGCTCCCGTGCCCGAGTTGGAGGATGACGAAGAGCGGATCGACATTGAGGAGCGCAGTGAAACGGCTCTGCACGTAACGGAAGCGGCCGACGACGTGGAAATCCCTCTTGCGTCGGAAAGAGCGCCGGCGCCAGCCAAGCACTGGCGGGATGCCGTCAAGGAGCGTCTGCAGCAACAGCAGCCGGCCGAAGCCGCTACACCCGAATCATCCGACGACGCGGAGGAAGGGGAAGAAGGATCCGGCCCCGTCGGGGAGCAGCCCACCGGAGGGCGAAAGCGGAAGCGCCGCTCCCGGGGTGGCGCCAAGCGCAACCGGGGCAAGAAAGCAGCCTTGCTGGCCGCCCAGGCGGATGGTTCCGCTCAGGCCACAGTGCCCCTACCCGCCGACGCGTTACCGGCTATTGACGCTGAAGCTGCCGCTCCGGCGCAACCCGCTTCATCAGGCGCCGTGTATTCCTCCGCCGACTCGGAGCGGTTCTTCAATGAGTCATTAGCAACCGACTTTACCCCGGCTCCCGAGCCTAGCCCCGAGCCGGTGCAAGAGCAGCCCCTGGAGCAGCCGGCTCCGGCTGAGCTACCGGCCCCGGCGCCCCGCAAGGGACGCTCGAGAGGAGGCCGTAAAGCTCCCGCAGTGCCAACTCTACCCGAAGCAACCGTAGTACCTGAGGCAGCACCGGAACAGCCCGTGCCCGTAGCTGTTCCTGAAGCCGCCACGGAACCGGATGCCGTACCCGTAGCCGAGCCCCAGCCTGCGGAGCCGAAAGGTCGGCCTTCGCGCCGCAAAGCGCCCGCTGCCCCTGCTCCGGCCCCGACGAAGCCCTACGGCTTCGGCTCCATGCGCGAGCCCGATGCGGATGTGGCCGATGCGCCAGTAACACCGAAAGCTCCAGCGCCCACCCCGCCGGCAGCAACACCAGCTCCTGCGGCAGCAGAACCTGTCTCCGTTGAGCCGGCTCCCGTAGCTCCGGCTGAGGCCCCGGCTAAGCCGGCGCCGAAACCCAAAGCGTCCCGGCCGTCCCGGGCTAAGAAGAAGCCCGAACCGGCGGCTCCGGCTCCTGTCCCGCCAGCGGCCGAAGCAGCGCCGGCGGCTCCAGCCAAGCCCGCCGCCCGCAAACGGCCGCCCCGCAAAAAGCCTGCGGCCGGCGACCAACCTTCCTGATAATCGTACAAGCAAGCCCGGCCTTCCAGCCGGGTTTTGCTTTGTCACCTCCTCTCCACTATGTCTGCTCAACCTGCCCACACCAACCGCCTTGCCAGCGAAACCAGCCCTTACCTGCTCCAGCACGCCCACAACCCGGTGGACTGGTATCCCTGGGGCCCTGAGGCGCTGGAGAAGGCCCGGGCCGAGCAGAAGCCGATTCTGGTCAGCATCGGCTACGCGGCCTGCCACTGGTGCCACGTGATGGAGCGGGAGTCGTTTGAGAACCCGCAGATTGCCCGGGTGATGAACCAGCACTTCGTTTGCATCAAGGTAGACCGGGAAGAGCGGCCCGACGTGGATCAGGTGTACATGGACGCGGTGCAGGCCATGGGCATTTCCGGCGGCTGGCCCTTGAACGTTATCCTGAACCCGGATGCCAAGCCCTTCTACGGCGGCACTTACTTCCCACCTAAGCAGTGGGCCCAGCTGCTGCAGAACGTAGCCGACGCCTATACCGGGGAGTATCGGGCGGAGCTCGACGATACGGCCGAACAGCTTACCCAGGCCCTGCGCGCCAGTGACCTGGAAAAGTATCGGGCTGAAGTGTCGGAATCCGGGCTGACGGAGGAGCGGTTCCGGCTGCTGCTTTACAACCTGAGCGCCCGCTTCGACCGGGAGCGGGGCGGCACCAGGCACGCGCCCAAGTTTCCGATGCCCTCGATCTGGCGGTTTCTGCTGCGCAGCCACGCCCGCACCGGCACCGCACCAGCGCTTAATCAGACCTTGCTCACCCTGCGGGAAATGGCCTGGGGCGGCCTCTACGACCAGGCCGGCGGGGGCTTTGCCCGCTACTCGACGGATGAAGAGTGGCTGGCGCCCCACTTCGAGAAGATGCTCTACGACAACGGGCAACTCGTTAGCCTGTATGCCGAGGCTTACCAGGTGACGCAGGATGAGCTGTTCCGAGAGGTCGTCTACGAAACCATTGCGTTTGTACGGCGGGAGCTGACCAGCCCGGAAGGCGGCTTCTACTCGTCCCTCGATGCCGACTCGGAGGGCGAGGAAGGCAAGTTCTACGTGTTTACCCGGGAAGAGCTGCAGCAGATTCTGGGCGACGAGGAAACGCTGTTTTCGGCGTATTACAACTGCACGGCCCTTGGCAACTGGGAGCACGGCCGCAACATCCTGCACCGCCGCCAGTCGGACGCCGACTTTGCCGTCGAGCACGAGCTGGCGCCGGCGGTAGTAGCCGGCCTCGTGCAGGGCTGGAAAGAGAAGATCATGGCCGCCCGGGAAGAGCGGGTCCGGCCCGGCCTCGACGACAAGGTTCTGACGGGCTGGAATGCCCTGATGCTGAGCGGGCTGCTCGATGCCTACCGGGCCTTCGGGGAGCCGGAGTTCCTGGCCCTGGCCCTGCGCAACGCCCGGTTCATCCAGGGCAGCCTGTACCGGGATGGGAAGCTGCAGCGCAGCTTTAAAGCCGGCCGCGCCACCATCGACGCCTTTCTGGAAGACTATGCCCTGCTCATCCAGGCCTACACCAGCCTCTACGAAGCCACGTTTGACGAAGCGTGGCTCCGTGCCGCCGAAACCCTGCTGGAGTACGTGCTGGCCCATTTCTTCGACCCGGCCGAAGAACAGTTCTTCTATACCGACGACAGCAGCGAAACGCTGATTGCCCGCAAGAAGGAGCTGTTCGACAATGTCATTCCCGGCTCGAACTCAGTTATGGCCCACAACCTGCACCGGCTGGGCTTGCTGCTGGAAAACACTCGCTACACCGAATTGGCCACTACCATGCTGGGGCGAGTACAGAACCTGGTGGTGCAGGAGCCCCAGCACCTCACGAACTGGGCCTCGCTTTACACCGCACTGCTCTGGCCCACGGCCGAAATTGCCATCGTCGGCCCCGAAGCGGAAGACGTGCGCCGGGAGCTGAGCCGGCACTTTCTGCCCAACGCCGTGCTGGCCGGCACCACTACCGCCAGCGAGCTGCCCCTGCTCCGGCACCGCACCGCCCAAAACGGCCAAACCACGCTCTACGTGTGCTTCGACCGCACCTGCCGGCAGCCCGTGCACACCGTGGCGGAGGCGCTGGCCCAGCTCTGATGCCGCTCGGAATATAGTGGGCCGCTCAGGCAAAATGCCCGGCCCGCACCGAAAAGTAAAGCATTGCATTGCCCGGCGTGGTTACCTTTACCGTTCGGTTTCCCTTGCCCCTGCCCGTTGAGCCTCACCTTTGATTTTATTCAGCCGGAGCCGGCTTCCGTGGACCGCGTCACACTGTTTGCGGACGTGATTCTGCCCCTGCCCCTGCCCAAGCTCTACACCTACCGCGTGCCCTACGAGCTAAACGACCAGGTGGTGGTGGGCGGCCGGGTAATCGTGCAGTTCGGGGCCAAGAAGACGCTCAGCTGCATCGTGGCGGCCGTGCACGAGCAGGCGCCGAAGGAATACCAGGCCAAGTACATCCTCGAGTTTATCGACGACGCGCCCGTGGTGACCCAGCCCCAGCTCAAGCTGTTCCGCTGGATGGCCGACTATTACCTCTGCACCCTGGGCGAAGTCATCAACGCCGCCCTGCCCTCGGCCCTGAAGCTCAGCTCGGAGTCGCGCATCCAGCTGCACCCGGCGTTTGTACCGTCCGACAACCCCTACCCGCTTTCCGAGCAGGAGGAGAAGCTGGTGGAGGTGCTCAGCTCCGAGGACGGCAAGGCCCTCACCTTCACCGAGGTCGGCGAGATTCTGGGCATCAGCTCGTTTCACAAGGTTATCAAGTCCCTGATTCAGAAGGACGTCATCTTTCTGTTCGAGCACCTGGCCGACAAGTACACGCCCAAGGTGGTGAAGAAGGTACGCCTGGCTCACCACTTCGTCGAGGAAAACTCCCTGGAAACCTTGTTTGCCCAGCTGGCTACCCGGCCCAAGCAGCTCGACGTGCTGATGCGCTACCTGCAGCGCGTGCCGGTGTACCAGGATGTGCATTCCAACCACCGGGGCATGGAAAAGGCGGCCCTTACCAGCAGCCCCCACCTCTCCCCTTCTGCCGTCAATACCCTGATCAAAAACGGGGTACTGGAGCAGTTTGACGTGATTGTGTCGCGCTTTCCGCTCGACGACAGTCCCGAGGCCAAGCTGCCCTTCAACCTGAGCGAAGCCCAGACCACCGCCCGCGACGACATCATGAGCCAGTTCGGGCAGCGCGACATCGTGCTGCTGCACGGCGTGACCGGGGCGGGCAAGACGGAAATCTACATCGACCTGATCCGCAACGCCCTCGACGGGGGCGGACAGGTGCTGTACCTGCTGCCTGAAATTGCGCTTACGGCTCAGATCGTGACCCGCCTGCTGCGCGTGTTTGGCTCCCGCCTGGGCGTGTACCACTCCAAATTCTCCGACAACGAGCGGGTGGAAGTGTGGAACGGGGTCTTATCGGGCCGGTTTCAGGTGGTGGTGGGCGTACGCTCGGCCGTGTTTCTGCCCTACGACAACCTCTCGCTCATCATCGTGGACGAGGAGCACGAAAGCTCCTATAAGCAGTACGAGCCGGCCCCACGCTACAACGCCCGGGAAGTGGCGCTGATGATGGCCAACTTCCAGGGTGCCAAAACCCTGCTCGGCTCGGCCACGCCTGCCGTCGAGACTTACTACCAGACCCGGGCCGGGCGCTGGGGACTCGTGACGCTGACCAAGCGGTTTGGCGAGGCCGGCCTGCCCGACATCGAATTGGTGGACACCCGTAAGAGCCGGGACCAGAAAAAGCTGCTCAACCACTTCACGCCCGAGCTGCTCACCGAAATCGAAACCAAGCTCAGCCTCAAGGAGCAGGTGATTCTGTTTCAGAACCGCCGGGGCTACTCGCCCTTCATCAACTGCCTGGACTGCGGCTGGATTCCGAAGTGCAAGAACTGCGCGGTGAGCCTCTCCTACCACAAGCACAGCCACGAGCTGCGCTGCCACTACTGCGGCTACAACGACCGGATGCCGGTAGAATGCCCCGCCTGCGGCTCCCGCAACCTGAAAACCGTGGGCTTCGGCACCGAGAAGATCGAGGACGACCTCAAGATCATGCTGCCCCAGGCTAACGTGCAGCGCATGGACCTCGATACCACCCGGGCCAAGAACGCCTATCAGCAGATTATTGCGGACTTCGAAAATCAGGTCACCAACGTGCTGGTGGGCACCCAGATGGTCACCAAGGGCCTTGACTTTGCCAACGTAAGCCTGGTAGGCATCATCAATGCTGACTCCATCATTCACTACCCCGACTTCCGGGCCCACGAGCGGGCGTTTCAGATGTTTGTGCAGGTCAGCGGACGAGCCGGCCGAAAAGGCAAGAAGGGCAAGGTGCTGATTCAGACGCAGGACCCCACCCAGGTTATCTTCGACAAGGTGATGCGCAACGACTACCTGGACTTCTACGACTACGAAATCACCCAGCGGCGGGAATACGGCTTCCCGCCCTTTATGCGCGTGATCCGGATGACGGTAAAGCACGTGGACCAGTCGGTAGCCGAGCAGGCGGCCATTCTGCTCACCCAGCAGCTCGTTGACCGCCTGGGCCGGGAGGCGGTGCTGGGCCCGGAGGCGCCCTACATCTTCCGCATCCGCAACTTCTACCTGCAGGAAATCACCATCAAGCTCGATCGGGAGCACACCGTCCTCAAGCACGCCAAGGCCCAGATTGTAGAGGCCATGAACGTGGTGAAAGACCAGAAGGAGTTCAAGCAGGCCCGCCTAGTGGCCGACGTCGACCCGATGTAGCGGCCGGTGTGGGGTAGCTGGCAGCAGCCCACCGCGCACCAGCCCCGTACTGCGGCCCACAAAAAAAGCCCCGACTGCCGATGCAGCCGGGGCTTTTTGCTGTAATCAGCGTCGTTCTACAGCTGATTGACGATGTAAAGCACGATCAGAACCACGCCGATGATGGCGATGATGGCACCAACCAGGTAAAGCAGCGTACCAACCGCGCCGCCGAGTACGGCACCGATAACCTCGATGAGCAAACCGAGCAGCAGCAGCAGGATGCCGTTGCGCAGGCTGCCGTCGAGCTTGCTGGCCGAAGCCGTTTCGCGGTGCTGGTTGAACTTGGTGGCTACTTTGCCGGCCAGCTTGTCGGCTTTCTTCAGCACTTTCTGGGTAGCGGCGCTCTGCAGGAAGCCAGGCTTGCTCTTGGCAACGCTGGCCGTAGCGGTGGCTTTGGCAGCGGGTGCAGCCACGGTGGCGGCTACCGCCTTTTTGGCCGGGGCCGGAGTGGCAACTTTCGCAACGGGGGTAGCCGGGGCAGCCGGAGCCTCAACGGCAGCTACTTCGGTGGGGACTGCCTTCACTTCCTCAGGCTGAGCAACAGGCTTCGCCACCGGTGCCGTGCGGTACGACTGGTGGTAGGGAGTAGTCTTGGGCAACATGGCGTACTGGGCGCGGTTGCAGCTGCTCAGGGCCAGCGTGGCGGCTACGATAACCGTCAGCTTGTGCATGATTCCGGAAAGGTGCTTCATCATGGTAATAAAAATGGGTGAATGTTGGAAAATGGCCTTTGTACGGGCAAAGAAAGAAATCGTCAGGCAAAAGTGGCATTTTGCGGCCGCTTTTTCGGTTACCCCTGATCCTAAATAGCAAAATATATCCGTATCCCCGGATTCGCTCCGGCTTCAGCGCCTGTCGAACGCTTCTCTCCCGCCCGCTGTTCTGCTTTCAACCGGTTGCTTTACCTCCCCGCATGAACCTGACTGCCTCCCGCTGGCTGCCCCTGCTGGGCGCCTCTCTGCTGTTGCCCCTGGCCTGCACCCAGCCACCGACCGAAAGCACGGCCGCCGGCCTGATGGAACGCCGGCATAGCCTGGCGCCCGATACCAGCGGCTACGAAGTGCGCCCCCCGGCCGACCCCAACGGCATCGGCAAATACTACCTCGGCCGGCAGATTGCCCACGTGATGGGCCACGAAGGCGCCGACTGGCTGGAGCGGGCCGACCGGCAGCAGGAAGAAGGCACCGATATTCTGCTCCGGGAGCTTAAGCTGAAGCCCACCGACGTAGTGGCCGACCTGGGCGCCGGCACCGGCTACTTTACTTTCCGGATCAGTCCGCTCGTGCCCAAGGGAAAGGTGCTGGCCGTCGACATCCAGGAGGAAATGCTGACGGCTCTGCGCCAGACCCGCACGGCCCGGCAGATTACCAACGTGGAGCCCGTGCTGGGCACCACCAAAAACCCGAACCTGCCGGCGGGCGGCGTGGACCTGGTGCTGGTAGTGGATGCCTACCACGAGTTTGACTTTCCGCGGGAGATGATGCGGGCAGTGCGGGCCAGCCTGAAGCCGGAGGGCCGCCTGGCGCTGGTGGAGTACCGGGCCGAAGATCCCAAAGTACCGATCAAGCGAATCCACAAGATGAGCGTGGAGCAGGCCAAGCGCGAAATGGCCGCCGTGGGGCTGACTTTCGTGGAAAGCATCGAAGCCCTGCCCCAGCAGCACCTCATGATTTTCCGGAAAGCCAAGTAGCCCGGTAGCGCCACCAATTGCGTGGCTTGTACGCGCTGACTTTTCTGTGACAAACCAGTCGGTGACAAAACGTTTTGTCACCGACTGGTTTGTCACAGCTTTTTCACGGGCCACGGGTGCTGCCTTTGTTGGCCTGCTTTTCAGCAGCAGCGGGCGGGCCGGTGCGCTATCTTTGCGCCATGTCCGACCCCCGCCAGCTTTCCATTCACGACTTCACGTACGACCTGCCTGCCGACCGGATTGCCGCCGAGCCCCTGGCCGCCCGCGACCAGTCGCGGCTGCTGGTGAGCCGGGGCGGGCAGCTGGCCGACCACACCTTTGCCGAACTGCCCGACCTACTGCCAGGCGACGCGCTGCTGGTCTTCAACAACACGAAAGTGGTGCGGGCCCGACTGCTCGGTCACCGCGAAACGGGCGGGGCGGTGGAGCTGTTCTGCCTCGAGCCGGTAGCCCCACACCGCGCGATAGAGCCCGCCATGCAGCAGACCGGGAGCTGCGTGTGGAAATGCCTGGTTGGCAACGGGCGGCGCTGGAAAAGCGGGGCGGTGCTCATTTCGTTTGAAGCGGCTGGCCAGCCAGCCCTGCTTCGCGCCGAGCGGCTTGAATCCGGCCCGGGCTACTCCCTGATTGAGTTCCATTGGGAGCCGGCCGCTCTGCCGTTTGCCGAAGTGCTGCGCGGAGCCGGCCACCTGCCCCTGCCCCCTTACCTCAACCGCGCCGACACCGACGTAGATGCCGTGCGCTACCAGACGGTGTACGCCGCCCACGAAGGCGCCGTAGCCGCTCCCACCGCCGGTCTGCACTTCTCCGACCAGGTTCTGGCCGACCTGGCAGCGCGGGGCATCCAGACGGCCCACCTCACCCTGCACGTTGGCGCCGGCACGTTCCAGCCCGTCAAGGCTGACCAGATGGCCGACCATCCCATGCACGCCGAGCCCATTCAGGCTGACCGTCAATTGCTGGAGCAGTTGCTAGTCCAGCTTGGCCGGCCCATCATTGCGGTGGGCACGACCAGCCTGCGCAGCCTGGAAAGCCTGTACTGGCTGGGGGCCCGACTGGTGCGGGAGCCTGACACTTCCGAGCTGCAGGTAAGCCAGTGGGACCCGTACGAAGCCCACGCCGAGGAAGTGCCGCTCCGTGCGGCTTTGGAAGCATTAGTTGCTTTCCTCGACCGCACCGGAGCCCCCGTAATTGCAGCCTCCACCCAGCTGCTGATTGCCCCCGGCTACCGGTTCCGCGTGATTCAGGGACTCATCACCAACTTTCATCAGCCTGAAAGTACCCTGCTGCTGCTGGTAGCGGCGCTGCTGGGTTCCGGCTGGCGCAATGTCTACGACCACGCCCTGGCGCACAACTACCGCTTTCTAAGCTACGGCGACAGTTCCCTCCTGCTGCCCTGACGCGTCATGCTGGGCACTAAGTCAGGCGCGGGCCAACTATTTCCGGGGGCAGCGTATAAGGGGCATTGTCCCCTAACTCTGCTAAATCATGAAAACTCTTCTTGCACTTACCGCCGCCCTGGCTTTCTCCACGGCTGCCTTCGCCCAGGGCGAAGTAAAAAGCGAAACCGACGTTCGTAGCAATGGCACGGTAAAAACCGAAACCACCACCCGCACCGGCCGCACCAAGGCCGGCACTGTCGTTCAGCGGACCGGCCAGGGTGCCAAATACGCCGGCAAGAAAACCGGCCACGTCGTAAAGCGCGCTGGCCAGAAAACCGGCCACGTAGCCAAGAAAGCCGGCCGCGCCGTGAAGAACACCGCCACCGACGTAGTAGACTAGCCGTACCGGCTTACCAGCAAAAAAGCCTCTCCCGCAATGGAGAGGCTTTTTTATTGCTCTGTTTTGACTACTGGCCCACCATAAACAGGGCATTGCCGAACAGCAGCTTGCCGCCCTGCCAGAATCCCCGGAACAGCGGGTTATCGGCCAGGTAAATCACCTGACCCCGCCCCATTTCCTGGGCTCCCAGCACAAACGTATCGGTGAGCTTGCGGCGGGCCTTGCTGCCGGCAAAGCCGGCGGCGTAGTCATTGCGGCGCAGTACACCCACGTTCCAGCCCCCGGGGCCCAGGAAACGGTAGTTGAGCGTGTCGCGCACCAGGGCGTAGTACGAGGAGCCGTAGCCAAAAGCCAGCGGGTGGGTGTTGTCGAGCTGCACCCGGTACACGCTGCCCTGCACGGTCTGCTGAATCTGCTCCCGCTCGGCGTCGGCGTAGCGCCGGAGCAGCTGCTCGGGCTGGGGCCGGGCCACGGTGCTGTCGGGGGCTTTGGTTTTCAGGGCGAAGTCCTTTTTGTTGGCCAGAAAGCCGGCAGCTCCTTCCATGGCAATAAGCCGGCCGCCCCCGCGCACCCACTGCTTCAGGCTTTCGAGGCTGCGCTCCGGGTAGATACCCGTGTAGTCCCCGTCGGGCAGAATCAGCACATCAAACCGGGCCAGGGGTACGCTGCTCAGGTAGTCGGCTCCCAGTACCGTGACGGGGTAGCCCAGCTGCTGCTCGAAGAAGTGCCAGACTTCCCCGAAGGCCGTGGGCGACACGCCGGGTCCGGCCACAACGGCCACAGTCGGAGCTTTCAGGGAATGGACGTAGCCCGAGCCCAGGTCGGCCCCGGACGTGGAGAAGCCCGACTGCACTGCCTGCACCAGCACACCTGCCGAATCGGCCTGGGCCCGGATAAGCTGGTCGAGGCGGGTGCCGAGGGCTTCGTTGCCGGCCCGGGTGATGACGAGCGTACCGGGCTGGTACTGCTGCCCCTCGGCCTCGAACGGACGCTGGGCCACCCGCACCCGCACCTTTTGCTGGAGCAGCCGACTCAGGAACCGCAGGTCCGACATAGTGTTCCAGCGGGCTACGTAAGCATAAGGCACAACCTTTGCCCCACCAACTACACCTACCCCCGTGTGGCCTTTGCCCCCGGGGAAGTCCTTGGGATGTTGCGGCTCAAGGCGGGTACGCAGGGCGTAGCCTTTCACTCCGTAAGCGTAGGGAATGGCCCAGGAGGTAATGTCGTAAGTCAGGGAGTCTTCCAGCGCGGCCCGGGGCTCAAACAGAACCTTCACCAGCGTCGACTTGGGCTGGTACATGGAAACAACCAGGTCTTCGGGCTTCAGCGTGAGGTTGGCATCGCCCCCGGTTGCGTAGTCGAAGCCGCGCAGCCTGCGGCCTTTATAGGCGTAGCCGTACCGGATGCCCTGCCGGTCGAGGTAGTCCGTAACGCCCCGCAGACCTTCGGGCGTGCCGCTCAGCACAAAGGTTTTAAACTCGCCTTTGGGCCGGAGGCGGGCATCATCGTAGTACTTGCGAAACTCGCGGACCAGTTCCTCGCGCCGGTCGGCCGAAGCCTGGATGGTGGCCAGGCTGGCGGCGTGGTGGTGTTGCACGCGCTGGGCCAGGGTAAGCGTGTCGCCGTCGGAGCGGGCGTAGCGCAGGCCGGCCCGCCCCCCGCCGCTTTGCTCGTAGGTCATGCCGATGGCGCCGTTGAAGGTGGGCCAGGTGTCGCCGTAGCTGGGATAGAACAGGTCGTAGGTTTCGCGGGTAAAGTACAGCCAGCCTTTCGCGTCGAACACCCGGCGGTTGTAGTCACCGATGACGTTCTGAAAGCTGCGCTGAAACGGGGTGATGTCCTGGTGGTAGGGCTTGGCGGCGGGTGAGAAGTAGTAGGCGCCCTCGGCCGTCATTTCGTGGAAGTCGGCGTGCACCTGGGGCAGCCACTGGTTGTAGAGGGCCACCCGCTGCCGGCTTTCCTGCTGGGTCTGCCAGGCCCAGTCGCGGTTCAGATCGAAGTAATAGTGGTTGAACCGCCCCCCGGGCCAGGGCTGCTGGTGCTCCCAGGCGTAGGGCGAGGCATTCGGCGTTGTGCTGCGCACCCGGTTGTACCATTGCACGTACCGCTCCCGTCCGTCAGGATTCACGCAGGGGTCCACGAGCAGCACCACGTTCTGCAGCCACTGTGCCGCCTGCGGGTTCTGGGGGTTGGCCAAGTCGTAGAGCACCTGCATCACCGCCTCGCTCGACACGGCCTCGTCGCCGTGAATGTTATAGCTGAGCCATACCAGCGCCGGCTGCCGGCCGGTGGGGCGGCCTTCTGCCTGGCCGGTCAGCTGCAGGTTAGCCCGGCGGATTTCCTCCAGGCGGCTCAGGTTTTCGGCCGAGGCAATCTGCACCACTTCCAGCGGCCGGCCCTCGTAGGAGCGCCCGTAGGACACGAGCCGCATCTGCTGCGGGCTGTGCTGCACCACGTGGTCGACGTAGCGGAGCAGCTCGGCGTGGGTGGTAAACCGGGAGCCCAGCGGGTAGCCCAGAAACTGGGTGGGGGTCAGCAGGGGGCCGGCGGAGGGATTGTTTTGAGCAGCTACAGCCAGGGGCAGCAGCACGAGCAGCAACAGTAGCAGGCGATGCCGTACGCCGCCGGCGATAGTAATGTTCTTCATACAGGCAAATGGGAATGTACGCCGGACAGGGATTGTGCCGCTGCACGACCAATCGGGAGCTTAAACGCGGACTTCCGGCTCCCGGGATTCGAATTTCCACTACTTACGCTGCAATCCTACCCGGAGCAACTTTTTTATCGCGCGGGCAGACCGATGAAGGTGCGTTTAAGCAGGCATCAGAGCGAGGCCAGCAGGTCATGGTTGATGCCAATGCCGGCCAGGGTGCCCGCCGTCACGGCTATGGTTACGGCCCGCCGGGGAGTGGTAGCGTCGCCGGCGGCATAGATGCCGGGCTGGCTGGTTTGCTGGGTTTCATCTACCTGGAGGTAGCCGGCTTCGGTATGCAGGCAGCCCAGTGCCTGGGGCAACGGGCAGTGCTGCTCAAATGGCGGGCGCGCGTACAGGGCAGTCAGCGGCAGCTGCTGCCCGTCGGATAAGGCTACGTGCGTGAGGTAGCCGTTCCGGTGAGCCAGCTCCTGTACGGGCGTTTCTACTACGGACACCTGCCAGTCGGCCAGCTGCTGCCGCTGCTCGGCGTCCAGGGTAGATTCGCCGTTGGTGAAGATAGTCAGCTCTCGGGTCCAGTTGCGAAGGAGCCGCGCCTGCTCAAACGCCATGGTCCCGTTCAGCAGGATGCCCGTGGCCTGGCTTCGGTACTCGTAGCCGTGGCAGTAAGGGCAGTGAATAACCGAGATGCCCCAGCACTCCGTAAATCCCCGAACCGCGGGCAACAGGTCGCGGACCCCGGTTGCAAACAGCAGCTTCCGGCTGCGCACCACCAGGCCGCCCGCCGTTGTCACGGTGAAGCTATCATCCTTTCCTTCCACGCGCGTCGCGGCATCGGCCCGAAACTGCACCGTCGGATAAGCCAGTACCTGTTCTTTAGCCTGAGCGGCAATAGCGGCCGGGGTGCTGCCATCCTGGGTCAGGAAGTTATGCGAATGGGGCATGTGCCGGTTGCAGGGGCGGCCGCTGTCCAGGATCAACACATTGCGAATGGCCCGGCCAAGGGCCAGCCCGGCCGAAAGACCGGCGTAGCTCCCGCCAATGATTACCACATCAAACTTTGGTTGAAGTTGCGCTTTTGCAGTCATGCTTCGTCTCTTTTAAAGGTTATTTGTCTCTATTATGTGACATGAGTTAGCAAAAAAAATCAGACGCCTATGCCTTTGCTGAAGGAAAACCAGGCGAAGTGCTTTAAGCTGGTCCGGGCTACCGTACCGGATGCTTCCGCATTCACGGTAGCCGATATCACGCTGCGGAACAGCATCGTAACCCACTCCACCGTAAGTTCCCGGCTGATTGTCCCCTCATCGATAAGAAAGGAAACCACTCCCCGGTAGCGGGTCATCATGGCATCATAATGCGCACAGTTAGGGTTTTGCGGATTGTGCAGGTGCTCCGGCCGGTTGTGCAGCTTGCTCAGAAACGAATACTTGGCTCCGCACTCCACGCCCGCATACAGCATGTTTTCCAGTTGGACGAGGGGCACGTCGGAACTGTCGAGCGCCTGCGCCATGGCCTGGTTGCAGCGGCGCTGCATGTCGCGGGCACAGCTGGCCAGCAGCTCGTCGCGGCCGGTAAAGTACCGGTGCAGGGTGCGCCGGGTAATGGCGGCCCGCTCCGCTACTTTTTCCAGCGGTGCTGAATAGTCCTCGTTGAACACGAGGATGGCGGCGTCGATGATAGTTTGCTGGGTGTCCGGCATGGCGATACGCAAAACTACACAAAAGTCTCAAATGTGAGACATATCGGTTCGTACCTATCCCGTCCTTGCTCCCTTCACCCAGGATCAGTAGTGTTTGGGGCAGCCGGCAGCTAGGCTTTGCAGCCGTCGGGGTACTTTCGCGTATGGGCGTTATCCGGCCCTGCTCCTGGCTTATGCAAATCACGCTCACCACCCCGGCCCTGCTGTTTCCGGCGCTTTCACTGATGCTGCTGGCCTACACCAACCGGTTTCTGGCTTTGGCTAACCGGGTGCGCACGCTCAAGTCGCAGTACCAGACCACTCACAGTGCGCACCTGATGAAGCAGATTCAGAGTTTGCGCCGCCGGCTGGTCATTATCCGCAACATGCAGGCCGTGGGCAGCGCGGGCATGTTCGGCTGCGTGCTGGCCATGTTTCTGCTGTTTGCCGATCAGGTGAAAGCCGGGCAGGCGGTGTTTGGCGGCAGCCTAATAGCCCTGCTGGTATCCCTGGCCATGTCGCTACGGGAAATCCTGATTTCGGTGGACGCCCTGAACATCGAGCTCGACGACCTGGAAAACGACGAGGAGCGCCGCCTGGCCGGGGGTGCCTCGCCTACCCTGCCGGAAGAAGCTTAGCGGCCGCCGTTGGCGCGGTCCGGGGCGTCTTTCTCCCGCAGCTGGTACAGCACGCTTTCGGCCACACCCCGCCCGAAAAGGCTCAGGCCGGCGTTGAAAACCACCAGCGCAGCCGTGCCCGCCGCTACCCACTCCCGGGTCGGGGCATTGCGGTCCTTCATAGCTCCCGACCATTGAATCATGCAAGCCCCGGCGCCAACGGTTACAAGCCCGAGCGGGGAGAAAAGCAGCCATTTGGTTTTGTGTGTCATGGTATAGAACGTATAGATGAATGAAAGCCGGCCCGGCCGCTGGACCGGGTCCTGTTCTTCCAATCGTATCTTTGGCCCATTAGGTTGTGCGGCCCGGGCCGCCACCCCACTTTTCGCTTTGCCATGAGTACCCAAGCCTTTGAGCAGCTGCTGCAAGCCGCCTTTTCTTCTGATGCCGACGCGGCCCGCTACCTCTCGCCGGCTGAGCGCACCGCCTACACCACGTTCCAGCAGGCCAGCCGGGCTGACCTGCCCTTCCGCTTCGAGCGGGTGCGGCTCGCCGTGGCCATGTCCCTGATGAAGCTGCTGGCCGACCTGGGCGACAACGAGGAAAGCCGCCGGGTGCTCGACGTGCTGCACCGGGCGCTGAAAGCCAAATCGGTGGCCGACATCGACGCGACTATTACCAAGGAAGCCAAGCTGTTTGAGCGCCTCTATACCAACCTCTACGTGAACGACGACGGGGAGCAGCTGCTGAACCTGTTTGAGCGCACCCTCGACGCCGATACCCGGCCGCTGATGGACGAAGTTATTGCCGACGCCCTGGAAGTGGCCCGGGAGCTGGATTTCAGCTCCCACGAAGAGGACGAAGACGACAGCGAAGCCTGACATGCTCCCGTCGGCAGCGGCCGGGCGTAATCCCGGCCAAGTGCTTACCTTTTCGCCGGGTTAGCCCGCTTCCGGTATCGGACTGGCTTTTTTCGCTAAGGTCATGACGTTAACTTTCCTGGGCCTGGTCCTGCTTATCGTAGGCCTGAACGCTGCCAAACTCTCTCCCGGCTTTGAGCGGTTCCGGCAGGGGCTGACGTTCCTGGGCGCCCTGCTTTTGCTGATCGGCCTTTCAGCCAGCACCGTCGTGCAGATTGAAGCCGGCGAGGTGGGCGTGCAGACGCTGTTCGGGCAGGTGCAGCCCCGCATCCTGACCAGCGGCCTGAACGTGGTCAATCCCCTGGTCGATGTAGCTCACTTCGACACCAAAACCCAGAACTACACCATGTCGGCCCAGCGCGAGGAAGGGCAGCGGGCCGGCGACGACGCCATCCGGGTGCTTTCCGCCGACGGCCTTGAAGTCGTTATCGACCTGACGGTGCTCTACCGGGTGCTGCCCGACAAAGCGCCCCGCATCCTGTCAACCATTGGTGCGAACTACCAGGACGCCATCGTGCGCCCCGTTACCCGCACCCGCATCCGCGACAATGCCGTTTACTACGACGCCGTGGCGCTCTACTCCACCCGGCGCGACGAGTTTCAGACCCGCATCTTTACCAGCATCGAAAAAGACTTCCGGGCGCGGGGCCTGCAGCTCGAGCAGCTGCTGATCCGTAACATCCAGCTGCCGGAATCGGTGAAGCGCAGCATCGAAAGCAAGATCTCGGCCGAGCAGGACGCCCAGAAGATGCCGTTCGTGCTGCAGAAGGAGCGCCAGGAAGCTGAGCGCAAGCGCGTAGAGGCCCAGGGCATTGCCGACTACCAGAAAATCATCAGCGGAGAGCTGAGCGACAAGCTGCTTCAGTACGAAACCATCAAAGCCAACCGCGAAATTGCCACTTCGCCCAACGCCAAGGTTATCATTATGGGTGGCGGCCGCACCGCGCCCCAGCTGCTGTTGTCCGACAAATAAGCCCGGTTGCCTGTTTTGGGCCTGCACTATGCGGCCCTGAACGGTGTTTCCCCCTACCTTGCCCGTCCGCCGTCGTTGGGTTTCCCTCACCTCAATTGTTACCTTTACCCGGTCCGGCAGCCACTTTCCGCGTCGGCTCCCGCCTGACAGTCAGCGGCACTACCGCTTCGCTCCTTCTTATTGCAATTAATGACTGACATTCAGTACCTGACCTCTGCGGCGGCCGTGCAACGGGCAGCCGAGGTCCTGCATACCCGCCCCCGCCTGGCCGTCGACCTGGAGTTCGACGATATGCGCCACCGCTACGGGCGCAACCTGGCTTTGATCCAGGTTTTCGACGGCCAGACCGTGTACCTGATCGACCCGATTCCGTTGACCGACCAGGCCCGGGACCTGGAGCCGCTCTGGGCCGTGCTCCGCGACCCGGCCGTGGAAAAGGTATTTCACAGCTGCAAGTCCGACATCCTGCTGCTCGACGAGCTGTTCGGCGTGCACGTACGCAACATCACCGATACCAGCGTGCAGTACACGCTGCTGGCGGAGGCCGACAACAACATCTCCCTGGGCCGCCTGATTCAGAGCGAGCTGGGTTTGGAGGTGGACAAAGGCGAGCAGAAGTCAAACTGGCTGAAGCGCCCCCTCACCGAAGCCCAGAAGCTGTACGCCGCCAACGACGTGCTGTACCTGTTTGAGCTGGCCGACCGCCTGGCCGCCAAGCTGGAGGCCCTGGGCCGCACGCACTGGGCCGCCGAGGAAAACGCGGCCCTGGAGGAAGTGCGCTACTCCCGCGACGAGCGGCCTTACCTGCGCGTAGCCGGCAAGTACCGGATTCAGCACGACGAGCTGCCCCTGTTCCGCGACCTGTACATGCTCCGCGACCGGCTGGCCCGGGAGCTGGACCGGCCGCCCTACATGGTGTTTGCCAACGACCGGCTGCCCGAGCTGGTGCGCGAAGCCCCGCGTAGCCTTAACGACTGGAAAAATGCCCGGGGCCTGCACCCCGAGCTGAAACGCTCGCCCTACCTCGACCAGCTGGCCGCCCTCACGGAGCCCGGCACTACACCCGTCCCGGAGCCCCAGCTGCCCGCCGAGCAGCGCCGCTTCCCGTTCCGCCGCCGGTTGAGCGGGGAAAAAGCCGCCCGCGCCGACGCCCGGGAAAACCTGCTGATGACTTTGAAAACGCACATCACCACCGACATCAACGGCTACGTGGCCAACCTGGTGCTGTCGAACCGCCTGGTGGCGGACATCGTGGAGCAAGGGGCCGAGCAGGTGTTGCGGCCCTGGCAGAAAACCATCCTGCGCGAAACCGCCGAGCGGCACAAGCTGGATTACACCCTAGTGGCCGATCCGTTTTAGGATTCATTTTTAGATATAAAACGCAAAAGCGCCCGGTTTTAGCCGGGCGCTTTTGTTTGATTGTTCTGGCAAAGAGCCTACCCGTGGAACTGCGCTTCCTCCGTGGAGCCCACCAGGGCATTAGTGCTCGACTTGCCGGCTGATACCACGCTCTGCACGGCGTCGAAGTAGCCGGTGCCCACGAAGCTCTGGTGCTTGACGGCCTTGAACCCATGCTTCTGCAACTTGAACTCCCGCTCCTGCAACTCGGAGTAGCCGGCCATGCCCCGCTCCCGGTAGGCCCGGGCCAGCTCGAACATGCTTGTGTTGAGCGCATGGAAGCCGGCCAGGGTGATAAACTGAAACTTGAAGCCCAGGGCCGCCAGCTCCTCCCGGAACGTTTCCATCTGCTCCACGCTCAGCTTGGACGCCCAGTTAAACGACGGGGAGCAGTTGTAGGCCAGCAGCTTGCCGGGGAACTGCGCATGAATAGCCTCGGCAAACGCCCGGGCCTGCTCCAGGTCGGGGTGGGAGGTTTCCATCCAGAGCAGGTCGGCGTAGGGGGCGTAAGCCAGTCCGCGGGCAATGCAGGACTCGACACCGGGCCGTACCCGGTAAAATCCTTCACTGGTGCGGCCTTCTTCCAGCAGCACGAAGGGCCGGTCCCGCTCGTCCACGTCGGAGGTGATAAGGTCAGCGGCATCAGCGTCGGTGCGGGCCACGACCAGGGTGGGCACGCCCAGCACGTCGGCGGCGAGGCGGGCAGCTACCAGCTTGTTGATGGCTTCCTGCGTCGGCACCAGCACCTTGCCGCCGAGGTGCCCGCACTTCTTGGCCGAGGAAAGCTGGTCCTCGAAATGCACGCCGGCGGCCCCGGCCTCGATCATCATCTTCATCAGCTCAAACGCGTTCAGGTTGCCGCCGAACCCGGCCTCGGCATCCGCCACGATGGGCACGAGCCAGTGCACGTCGCCGTCGCCGGTCAGGTTCTGAATCTGGTCGGCCCGGAGCAGGGCGTTGTTGATACGGCGCACTACGCTCGGCACGCTGTCGACGGGGTAAAGACTTTGGTCAGGGTACATCTGACCGGCGCCGTTGGCATCGGCAGCCACCTGCCAGCCGCTGAGGTAGATGGCATTGAGGCCGGCCTGTACTTCCTGCACGGCCTGGTTGCCGGTAAGGGCGCCCAGGCCCGCCACGTACTCCTCGGTGTGCAGCAGCTGCCACAGCCGCTCGGCGCCCTGCCGGGCCAGGCTGTACTCGATGTGTACCGTATTCTGCAGCTTGACGACATCTTCGGCGGTGTACGGCCGCTCAATGCCTTTCCAGCGGGAGTTGGTCTGCCAGTAGTGGTTGAGGGCGGCAATTCGTTCGGACTTGTTCATGGAATGGAGGATTGAAGAGGATGGTGGTGGAAAAGGGTAGGCAAAGCGCGGCCAGGCTGGCTTGAAAACCGGCTTTTTTTAAGCTGCAAGAAATGGAAGTCGAACCGCTTCCCTCCTCAGCTGAGGAGGGAAGCTTCGTTCTTATGCCAACTGGTCGTAGGCCGGCACGGTGAGGAACTCGATGAACTGCTCACTGGTCACGAGACGGTCGAACAGGCGGGTGGCTTGCAGGTAGTGGCCCCGCTCGTAGCGCTCCTCGCCTACCAGCGCCCGGATTTTCTCGAGCTGGCCCGGTACCAGGGAGCGGTACAGCTCCACCGTCACGGGGCGGCCGTCGGTCAGGGTGGTGCCGGGGGTGTGCAGCCACTGCCACACCTGCGCCCGGCTGATTTCGGCGGTGGCGGCATCTTCCATCAGGTTGTAGATGGGCACGCAGCCGTTGCCACCCAGCCAGGCTTCGAGGTACTGAATGGCCACGTCGATGTTGAGCTTCAGCCCTTCCTCGGTAATAGTGCCTTCCGGGGCCCGCACCAGATCTTCGGCGCTTACCTGCACATCTTCGCGCAGAACGTGGAGCTGGTTGGGGCCGGGCATCAGCTCGTCGAAGACATTGAGCGCCACGGGTACCAGGCCGGGGTGAGCTACCCAGGTGCCGTCGTGGCCGTTGCGGGCCTCCCGGATTTTGTCCTGGCGCACTTTCTCCAGGGCCTGCTCATTGGCCTCGGGGTCGTTCTTGATGGGGATCTGGGCGGCCATTCCCCCGATGGCGTGCACGCCGCGGCGGTGGCAGGTCTGAATAACCAGCTGGGAGTACGCAGCCATGAACGGCACGGCCATGGTCACCTGGGCGCGGTCGGGCAGGCGGAAAGCGGGGTTCAAACCCAGTCGCTTGATGTACGAGAAGATATAGTCCCAGCGCCCGCAGTTAAGGCCCGCCGAGTGCTCCCGCAGCTCATAGAGGATTTCGTTGAGCTCAAACGCGGCCGGCAGGGTTTCAATCAGCACGGTGGCCTTGATGCTGCCCTTCGGCACTTTCAGCGCCCACTGGGCAAAGCCGAACACGTCGTTCCAGAGGCGGGCTTCGAGGTGGCTTTCAATCTTGGGCAGGTAGAAGTACGGCCCCGAGCCCCGGGCCAGCAGCTCGTGGGCGTTGTGAAAAAAGTACAGCCCGAAGTCGAACAGGGAGGCGCTGATGGGCTCACCATCCACCAGTACATGCTTTTCCACCAGGTGCCAGCCCCGGGGCCGCACGATAAGTGTGGCGGTAGTTTCGCTTAGCCGGTACTCCTTGGCCGGCGTGCTCACGGAGATGGTGCGGCGCACGGCGTCGCGCAGGTTGCGCTGCCCCTCCACCACGTTGGTCCAGGTGGGCGAGTTGGAGTCCTCCAGGTCCGCCATAAACACCTTGGCGCCGGAGTTCAGCGCATTGATAATCATCTTCCGGTCCACGGGGCCGGTTATTTCTACCCGCCGGTCAAGCAAATCTTCCGGGAGCGGGGCCACCGTCCAGGGCTTTTCCCGGATCAGGCGGGTTTCGGGCAGAAAGTCGGGCAGAATGCCGGCGGCAAAGTCCCGCTGCCGGGCTACGCGGCGCTGCAGCAGCTCCCGGCGGGTGCGGTCAAAACGGCGCTGCAGCTCGGCTACGAAGGCCAGGGCGGAGGGTGTCAGGATTTCGGCATACGCCGGGTGGTATTCCCCAATGATTTTAACGCGCTCGGGCGTCAGATAGGTGGGCGGCGGGGCCATAACGTTGGGCTCGGTGAAAAGCATACTACGAGTGGTTGTGGTGGAAGACTGGCGTGTGGACCAAACGTACTTAAGCGAATTTTAACAAACAAGCGAAAATTCGCTAATTTTTTAAAATCGCTATTAGCGCGTAGTTTTACCACTTCGGCTGGGCTTTACCCGCCACCATTTTTTCCTCCCCTGCCCGTGCCGGATTTGTGTGTCTTACGTCGGGCTGGCCGTTTCATTGAATTCAAATTCCTTCTCTATGCTTAGTCACGGCCAGGTAGTCCGGCTCATTTTTGGCCTTAAGCTGCGTGAGCTGCGGCAGGAGCGCGGCTTCACCCCCGCTGAGCTGGCCCGGGCCTGCGACGTATCCGTGTCGTATCTCAACGAGATTGAGAAAGGCAAGAAATACCCCAAGGCCGACAAGATTCTGGGCCTGAGCAAGGTGTTGGGCGTAACCTACGACCAGCTCACTTCCCTAACCCTGAGCCGGAAGCTGGAGCCGATTTCGGAGCTGCTGCAGTCAAACCTGCTCAAGGAGTTTCCGATGGACATGTTCGGGCTTGACCCCATCCGCATCGTGGAGCTGATTGCCGACGCCCCGGCCAAGATGAACGCCTTTATCAGCACGCTGTTTGAAATTGCCCGCAACTACGAGATGCGGCAGGAGCACTTCTTTCTGGCGGCGCTCCGCTCCTACCAGGAGATGCACGACAACTACTTCGAGGAGCTGGAGCAGGACGTGCGCACCTTCACAGTGGAGCAGAAGCTGACGGCCACCGCTCCGTTCGACACCGCCCAGCTGGCCCGGGTGCTGACCGACAAGTACGGCTACACCGTGGACCGCGAAACCCTGGGCCAGCACCCGACGCTGAGCCGGCTCCGGTCGGTCTTTCAGCCGAAAAGCCGCCGCCTGCTGCTCCGCCCGGGCCTGACTACGGCCCAGGAAGCCTTTGTGCTGGGGCGGGAAGTAGCCTTCAACTACCTGCGCCTCAAGGAACGCCCCTACGTGAATGCCACGTTTCCGGTCCGATCGTTTGACGAGGTGCTCAACAACTTCAAGGCCTCCTACTTTGCCGTGGCGCTGCTGATGGAAGAGGAAAGCCTGGTGCGCGACCTGCAGAAGCTGTTTGCCAACAAGAAGTGGGACCCGGCTTTGCTGCTGGGGCTGATGACCAAGTATGACGTAAGCCCGGAGATGTTCATGCAGCGCCTGACCAACCTGCTGCCGCGCCATTTCGGCCTGCAAAGCCTGTTCTTTCTGCGCTTCGACCAGAACATGGCCGCCGGCCCTTACGTGCTGACCAAGGAGCTGCACCTTTCCCGCCTGCACAATCCCCACGGCAACGAGCTGAACGAGCACTACTGCCGCCGCTGGATTTCCCTGCGCCTGATTGCCGAGCTGCGTCAGCAAACCACCGAGGCCCCCAACACGGCCATCGGCGCCCAACGCTCCCACTACTTCGGTACCGACGACGAGTACCTCTGCCTGACCCTGGCCCGGGCGGGCACCGCCACCGAGCCGGCCGTGAGCGTAACCGTAGGCTTGCTCTGCGACGACAACCTGCGCCAGAAGGTGCGCTTTATCGACGACGTGAGCATCCCGCTGAAGGTGGTCAACGAAACCTGTGAGCGGTGCCCGATTCCCGACTGTGAAGTCCGCTCGGCCCCGCCGGTTGAAATCGAGCGGCAGCAGCGCCGCAAAGAACTCGAAGCCTCCGTAGCTGCGCTGGTCAACGGGTGATTTTTAATGGGTGGATTGTGCGGAAGGTCAGAATGTCCGTTTGCTTTACATGGACATTCCTTTCAAAGCCAACGGTATTCGGATAGCGGACAGACCGGAATGGCTTCCAAAAGGAAATGACCTTGCCCCGCAGCCCGTTTACATTTCACCACCACCCCTGTTTGCCACGTTCTGCTCCGTTCCCACTCCAGGCCATTTCTCACCTTAGCTCCTTAAGACCATGACTTCCGCAAAAGAACAGTTCGACCGGCAGGCGGCGCAGTACAATGCCCAGTGGAACGCGTGGACCGAAACCTCGCTGAACTGGCTGCTCGACCACGCCGACTGCCAGCCTACCGACGTGGCCCTGGACGTAGCCACCGGCTCGGGCTTCACGGCCCTGGCGTTTGCGCCGCATGTGCAGTCGGTGGTTGGGCTGGACGTATCGACGGGCATGCTGGCCCAGGCGGCCCGGCAGCAGCAGGAGCGCGGCCTGACCAACGTGACGTGGCTGGAAGGCGCCGCTGAGGCCCTGCCGTTTCCCGACGCTGCATTTACCCTGGTCACCTGCCGCATTGCGCCCCACCACTTCCTGTCGGTGCCCGCGTTTCTGGCCGAAGTGGCCCGGGTGCTGCAGCCTGGGGGCCGCTTGCTGCTGGCCGATACCACCGTGCCCAACGACGCGCCGGAAATCAGCCGCTGGCAAAACCACATCGAGCTGCTGCGCGACCCCTCGCACCGCCGCAACCTGGCCCCGCAGGAATGGCGGCAGGAGCTGGAAGCTGCCGGCCTGCGGGCGCACACGGTGGAGCCCATTGCCGGGGAAGCCCGCGTAAACCTGGCCGACTGGGCTGCCAAGTCCGGCTGCACCGCCGAACAGCTGCAGGCGCTGAAGACCGAGTTTGCCAAGGCCCCGGCCGGCGCGGCTGAAGCCTTTCAGATTCAGCAATCGGCCGATGAGGTTACTTTTGTGTGGCAGCGCGTCGTTGCCAAAGCCACTAAGGGATAGTAACCACTTTATTTTGCCCCAGTCCACTTCGTCTTCCTCCCGCCGGCTCTGGCGCCGCGTGGCCGTCGCCCTGGTTTTGCTGCTGCTGGTGCTGGGTCTGGGCGCGCTGTACGGGGCGTGGCGGGTGCTCTGGAAGCCCAACGTAGCACCCTCGGCCTTTGGCCCCGCCTACCTTTACATCCGCACGGGCTCGTCGTATCAGGCGGTGCTTGACTCGCTGGAAACGCACGAGCTGCTCGTCGAGCCCGGTACGTTCCGCTGGCTGGCCGGGCAGCGGCAGTACCCGGCCCACGTGCGGCCCGGCCGGTACTTGCTTACGCCTGACCTGGGCAACGACGCGCTACTGGATATGCTCATGCAGGGCCGGCAGGACACCGTGGCCTTTATGCTCAACGCCTTTAAGTACAAGCCCCAGCTGGCCCGGCAGGTAGGCATCCAGCTCGAAGCCGACTCAATCCGGCTGCGCGAGCTGCTGGCCGATAACCGCCGGCTGCTCCGGCGCTACCGGCTCGACACGACCACCATTCTGACGATGTTCCTGCCCGGGCCGTACCGCCTGCTGTGGGATACCTCGGCCGAGCAGTTTCTCGACTCGGCGGCAGCCGTCCACGGGCGGTTCTGGAACGCGGAGCGTCGCCGGCGGGCCGACTCGCTGAAGCTGAGCCCGGCCGAAGTGCACATCCTGGCCAGCATCGTGCAGCGCGAAACAGCCAAGCCGGAAGACAAGCCCGTCATTGCCGGCGTGTACCTGAACCGCCTGCGCACCCGGATGCGCCTGCAGGCCGACCCCACCCTGCTCTGGGCCATCGGCAACTTCGGGGTGCGCCGGGTGCTGAACAAGGACAAGCTGGCCGACTCTCCCTACAACACCTACAAGCACGCCGGCCTGCCGCCCGGCCCCATTACCTCGGCCAACCGCCAAAGCCTCGACGCGGTGCTGAAGCCGGCCGCCCACCGCTACTTTTTCTTTTGCGCCCGCCCTGACGGCAGCGGCTACTCCGACTTTGCCGAAACCTACGCCGAGCACCGCCGCAACGCCCGCCGCTACCAGCAGCGGCTCGACAGCCTGAAAATCCGGCGGTAGCAGGGACCTTGCGCCGCCCGGTACGCCCGTGTGAGCCGGGCTACCGACCTGCTGCTCAGGCCCGGTAAATGCGCCGGGGTGCGAGAGTTGTAGCGCAGGTTTGTTACTTTTACACCCTACTTCCGAAATCCTGCCTGCATGACGCTTCGCTACCTTTCTTTTGGTTTGCTCTTTTCTTCTCTTTCGGCGGCCGGGGGCGGCTTTCAGAACGGTCCCCAGGGCGCCCGCATTCTGGGTCTGGGCGGGGCCAGCACCGCGTATACCCGCGACGCTTCGGTTATCTTCTACAACCCCGGCGCTCTCGGCGGCCTCGACTCCCTGACGCATATCAGCGTGGGCGGCCTGGGCACGCTCCGGCCTACGTCTTTTCTGGGCACCAACTCTTTTCTGCTGGCTGAGCAGGAAACCCAGCCGTTTGCCGGCGGCTACCTGTACGCGACCCACTCGGTTACGGAAAAGGTTAGCGTTGGCCTGAGCGTGAATACGCCCTTCGGCTATGATACCCGCTGGCCCCTTAACTGGGAAGGCCGTAGCGTGGTACAGGAGTCGCGGCTGCGCACGGTGTTTGTGCAGCCCACGGCTGCCTACCGCATCAACGACAACTTCAGCGTGGGCGCCGGCCTGGTGTACGCCTACGGCGGCATCCGCCAGCAGCGCGGCCTGGGCCAGTACGACAACCCTGCCGCCGAGGCGGTACTCACCGGCAACGGCGGCGGTGCCGGCTACAACCTGGGGCTCTACGGCCGCACGTCCGAAGACTTGTCGTTCGGCATCAGCTTCCGGTCCCCGCTCACGCTGAAGATGCGCAACGGCGAGGCCACGTTCACCGGCGTAGCCGAGCAGGATCAGGTGGCTTACCCCAACACATCGGGGCTCAGCGCCGACGTGAAGCTCCCCGGCGCGCTATCGGTGGGCGTAGCCAACCAGCTGGGCAAGAAGACGCTTATCACCTTCGACTTTACCCTCACGGGCTGGAGCCGCTACGACTCCGTCAACTTCACCCTCGACAAAGCCACGCCGAGCCAGATCAAGAAGGTTCGCCGCTACGAAGATGCCATGGCGTTCCGGGTCGGCGGGGAGTACTCCTACTCCGATGCCCTGACGCTGCGCGCCGGCGTTACCTACGACGAAAGCCCGGTCCGCGACGAGTACATCAACCCGGAGTTTCCGGACGGCAACAAGCTGGGCGGCTCGCTCGGGCTGAGCTGGCGTTTGGCCGAGAAGATTTCCGTAGACGCCGGCTACTCGTTTGAAATGGCCGGCCAGCGCCAGGCCCGCATCAACCCCTCCAACTTGGGCAACCCCAACGTGAGCGGAATCTACCGCACCCAGGTGCACACGGCCGCGCTGGGCCTGTCGTATTCGTTTTAATCTTCTGACTGCCGGACCATCGTGCAACAACTTCTTGCTTCTGCTGCCCTGCGGGCAACTTTCCTGCTGGCCCTGGGCACTCTGGGCTTCGGCAGCTGTACGCCCGAACAGGACGTCCCTACTCCTTCGCCGGGCGCTGCCGACTTCAGCCGCTACGTAGCGGTGGGCGACTCCTACACGGCCGGCTTCAGCGAAGGCGGCCTCACGCCGACTTCCCAGCAGTACTCGTACCCGAACCTGCTGGCCCAGCAGCTGGCCAAGACCGGTCAGCCGGTGACGTTCACCCAGCCCACCCTGACTTCCGAGCAGGGCACCGGCTACCTGCGACTGGTCGGCTACACCGCCAACAACGTGCCCATCACTGCCCGGGTAAGGCCTGACCGCGGGGGCCGGCCGTTTTTTGCCAACGCCGCCGCCTGTGGTGGAGCCGACACCGTGTTTCTCTACCCCCGGTCGCAGACCACTCTCCCCCAGAACCTCGGGGTGCCGGGTATTCGCCTCACGCAGATTGAAACGATTGGCCTCGGCAACGAAGCCAACCTGAACCGGGTCGACCAGTTCAATCCCTACTTTGAGCGTTTGCTGCCGGCTGGCGACAACCGGACCTACCTGCAGGCCGTGACGGACGTCAGCGCCAACGCAACCTTCTTCACGTTCTTCATGGGCATGGGCGACGCCATTCCCTACGTGCTGAGCGGGGGCGAATGCGGCACCGTGCCGTCCATCAGCACGCTGAACGCCAACGCCAAAAAAATTCTGGACCGCCTCACGGCCGGGGGCCGCAAAGGTATTATTGCCCTGAACCCCGACCTGAGCGGGCTCCCCATTCTGAAGCAGGGCGCCCGGCGCGAAGTGCAGAGCCGCTTCCCTAATGACACTATCTTTATCATTGCTGCGCCGGCCAACTCCGTCCGGCAGGCGGGCGACAATGACTTTGTGCTTCCCAGCGGCCTGGCCCGCTTGGGCCGGGCCGAAACGGTGACCATGCCCGGTGGCGGCACCCGCACCGCCCGCTACGGCCTCGACCGCCTGAACCCGCTGGTGCGCCGCGACGTGCTCGACGAGTTCCAGTTCACCCGCATCAACCCGGCTCTCAAGGCTTTGAACACCGAGCTGATTCGTCTGGCAGACAACGTGTACAAGCTGCCTTATCTGGATCTGGAAGTGGCTTTCTTTAACAAGATTGCCAACCAGATTTCATTTAACGGAGTGCTGTACACCACCGAGCCGGTGCGCGGCAATATCTACTCCCTGGATATGTACTCGCTCACGCCCCGGGGCAATGCCCTGCTGGCCAACGAGTTTATCCGGGTGCTGAACACGACCTACAAGGCCAGCATCCCCTTCGTGGACCCCAACACCCTGCCGACCACGGCCCGCCCCTAAGCGGCCCGAACGGCAACCAAAAAAGGCAGCTCTGCGGGGCTGCCTTTTTTCGTCTGGACCCACTCCTACCGCGTTCGGGGCAAACGGTAGAGCTGCAGCTGAAACGGGTCCCGGGACGCGGCCCGCTGCCGGGACAAGGTGGCTCGGTAGCTCAGGCCGGTGAACTCGGAATGCTCCAGATAAAGCAGCGGAGAAGTCAGCATGGGCTCGGGCCAGACCTTCAGGGGCGGCTCCCGGCGCAGGGAGTCAAACCGGGCGACGTTCGTCACGTGCCAGTAGTTGTCGAGCAGCACGTAATCGTAGCCCTGTCGGGCCAGGGCCGGTAGCTGCCGCTCGTCCAGCACTACGGCCAGCCGGGTACCGGGCTCCAGAAACGGAGCTGCGCCCTGCCCGACCGTGCTGACGACGCCCGTCGCGCCCTGCTCCCGCAGCCAGGTCGCCACCCGGGGGTAGCTGCTGGGCGTGTAGGCGTAGATTTCGCGCTGAACCCTGATGACGTTGAGCAGAATGGCGCCGAGCACCACGATGAGCAGGCCCCGCCCCGGCACCAGCCGACGTACGCTCAGAAACGCAAGCACCCAGAACAGCGCGTACACCAGCAGCAGCCCCCGGGGTGCCTTCAGCAGCAGCGACATGCCTGCCAGAAACGCGTAGGCCCACCCGGCCAGGTAGCGCACCAGGTTGATGCGGCGCAGGTTGCCCAGCAGCTCCCGCCGCCACAGCAGGGGCACGGCTACCAGCGTGGCCAGCACCAGCGGCGACTCGAAATCCCACAAAAAGCGGGGGTAGTACAGCAGGTCGAGCTGAACCTTGTCGATGCGGCCGGCCGGGTTGGCAGCGCCTGGGTTGATGATGTTATAGTACACTGCCGGCCAGCGGTGCCAGGGCAAGCCCCCGGCCACGCCCACCGCCCCCAGTACCACATAGGGCAGCAACAGAATCAGCCCGACCCGCCACCAGCTGCCGCGCTGCCAAAGCTGCCCATCGCGCTGCCACAGCTCGAACACCGCCAGGATGGGCAGGATCAGCAGAAACTTGTAGTTGATGCTCAGCCCGGCCGCCACCCAGGCTACGCTGCGAAGCAAAGCAGCCTGGCTCGGCGCGCGCAGGCGCTGATAGTACGCCTGCAGCAAGCCCGTAAAAGCCAGCAGGCTCCAGGAGCTCATGGTAAAGTCGCGGCCCGAGAAAGTCAGAAACACCGAGGTTCCCATCAGCACCGTCAGCAGGCCGGCTTCGAGAGCAGGCAGCGCCGCTTCGCGCCGGATGAAAACAGCCAGCCAGCCCACGGCAGCCACCGCGACCAGGGCATTCAGGTACTGGAAGACGTGGAAGCTGGTCGTAAACCAGGCTACTGGGGCGTAGAGCAGCGAAAAGCCCGGGCTGCCGTGATGAAACAGGTTGCTGAGGTTACCGGCGGCCACTTCCCGCACAATCTGCCAGTTGCGCACCGAGTCGTAGTCGGGCAGGGCAGCGGCGGACAGCCCGTGCAGGCGCACGGCGGCCACGACCAGCAGCGCCGGGCCCAGCCAGGATATGGTGCGCAAAGCAGATGATTGAGGGGGCCGGGCCAACACGGCGGCAAGTAAGCAAGGATGCCGCAGAAAGAGTCTTAACGGATGCTGCCTTATACTTGCCGGATGCTTGCCAGCCTATTTCCCAACGTAGCTTTCTTTTCCTTATGCGCACGGTAGTTCAGCGGGTGCGCCACGCCAGCGTCACAGTGGAAGGGCGCATCACCGGGCAGATTGGTCCCGGCCTGCTGGTGCTGGCCGGTTTCGCCCCCGACGACGACACCGCCAGCCTCGACTGGATGGCCCGCAAGCTCGTACAGCTGCGCATCTTTTCCGACGAGGAGGGCAAAATGAACCGGAGCGTGCAGGACGTGGGCGGGCAGGTGCTCGTCGTCAGCCAGTTCACGCTGCTGGCCGATGCGCGCAAGGGCAACCGCCCCAGCTACATCGGGGCCGCGCCCCCACCCCTTGCCATTTCCCTCTACGAGCAGTTCGTGCGGATGCTGGAAAAGCTGCTGGGCCAGCCCGTGCCCACCGGCGAGTTTGGCGCCGACATGCAGGTCAGCCTTCTGAATGACGGGCCGGTTACCATTGTGCTCGATTCGCCGGTCGGTAAAATCTAGGACAGCGCGCTGGCTGTGGGGCCCGTGTTCCCGGTTTCTACCTTCAGCCCTTGCAGTGAGGAGCGCATCGGCAATTCCTAACCTGACTATCCTATGACAATCGAAGAAGCGCAGAAAACCGTGGATACCTGGATTCAGACCACCGGCGTCCGGTATTTCAACGAACTGACCAATATGGCCATGCTGACGGAGGAAGTGGGCGAAGTGGCCCGCATCATTGCCCGGCAGTACGGGGAGCAGTCGTTCAAGGAGTCGGACAAGGATAAGGTGCTGGCCGATGAACTGGCCGACGTGCTGTTCGTGGTTATCTGCCTGGCCAACCAAACGGGCGTAAACCTGACTGAAGCCCTGGCAAAGAACCTGGCCAAGAAAACCCAGCGCGACGCCACCCGCCACCAGCAGAACGAGAAGCTGCGCCAGCCCGACAAGCGGCCCAAGCCCGGCCTGCCCGAAAAGCCCCTGCTATAAGCCCTGCGCCAGCACCAGCCGGTCGTTTTCCCAGACTGGGAGCACGTGGGCATAGGTGTCGATCTGCATGCAGAACTCAAAGTCCTGGCTGGCCTCGAGGGAATTAAGGCGGCGCACGTGGGCCGACTGCAGCAGGTAAGCTGGTAAATCGGCCTGGGCCTGCTGCCAGAGGTGCAGGGCCGCCAGGGTAGCGTCGGAAGAGCTGATGTCAAACCCGTGCTGTAGGCGCGCGGCCAGGGCCCCGGCGAATACGGTGTCTTCGAGGCAGAACTGGCCTTTCCAGCCGGCGCAGACCACCAACACGTCCCGCTGCTGGCTACGGATAAAGCCGGCCACGGCGCTCAGGTTCAGAAAAGCGCCGGCTACGATGTGCGCGGCTGCGTGGGAGCGGCGCAGGGCTGTGGTTCCGTTGGTGGTGCTGATGGCCAGCGCCCGGCCGGCATGGGGCCGGCCATCCGTTAGAAAGCTGAAGGGCGAATTGCCCAGGTCGAAGCCGGCGGCGGGCACCCCGTCCCGCTCGGCGGCCGTCAGGCAGCCCTGCTCCTGGCCCAGCGCGGCGCATTCGGGCAGCGTTGCCACCGGAAACACGTGGCTGATGCCTTCTCCCAGCGCGGTGACGATGGTGCTGCTGGCCCGCAGGATATCCACGATAACGGCAACCTTTCCGCGCAGGTCGGAAAGCGGCAGTAACTCGGGCGAAAAGCAGACGTCGATGGAAGGCATGAAGGGAATAAGGGGGATGTTGATGGTGGGCGTTGGAAGGGCCGGAAACAAGGAAGTGGTCAGCCTGACGCCCGACCAGCGGGTCGAACGTCAAACTCACCACTTCCCGGCT
The DNA here is from genome assembly GCF_020685205.1 of Hymenobacter translucens. Lineage (GTDB taxonomy): Bacteria > Bacteroidota > Bacteroidia > Cytophagales > Hymenobacteraceae > Hymenobacter > Hymenobacter translucens. The sequence continues at coordinate 244,110 of NZ_JAJERB010000004.1, read as the reverse complement.
TCGCAGCCTGCTTATTTCACTTCTTCGGTGCCGGGCACGAAGGGCAGCTTCACCACCGTGGCGGGGAAGTTCTTGCCGCGAACCTGCACGAAAATCCGGCTGCCGGGGGTGCTGAACTCGGTTTTCACGTAGCCCAGGCCTACGCCCCTGCTCAGGCTCGGCGACTGGGTGCCGGACGTCACCTCGCCAACCGGCTCCCCGTTTTCATCGACCAGCGGGTAGTGGCTGCGCGGAATGCCGGGGCCATCGAGCAGGAAGCCCACGAGCTTGCGCTTTATGCCTTCCTCCTTCTGCTGCTTGATGGCGGCGGAGTTGGTGAACTCCTTGGTGAACTTGGTAATCCAGCCCAGGCCGCCTTCGAGCGGGGACGTGGTGTCGTCGATATCGTTGCCGTAGAGACAGTAGCCCATTTCCAGCCGAAGCGTGTCGCGGGCGCCAAGGCCGATGGGCTTGATGCCGTAGGCTTTGCCGGCCTCCATAATCCGCTCCCACACCGCTTTGGCGTGCTCGTTGGGCACATACAGCTCGAAGCCGCCCGCGCCGGTGTAGCCGGTGGCCGAGATGATGACGTCCGGGGCCCCGGCAAAGGTACCCTGCACAAAGGAGTAGTAAGGAATGCTTTTCAGGTCGGCGTCGGTCAGGCTTTGCAGCGCGTCGGCCGCCTTGGGGCCCTGCACGGCAAACAGGCTGATCTGGTCGGATACGTTTTCCAGCTCGGCGCCGCCGGTGTTGAACTGCTGAATCCAGTTCCAGTCCTTGTCGATGTTGGAGGCATTCACGACGAGCATGTAGTCCTCGTCGGCCAGCTTGTACACCAGCAGATCATCGACGATACCGCCCTCGTGGTTGGGCAGGCAGGAATACTGGGCCTTGCCGTTGGTGAGCTTGCTGGCGTCGTTGGACGTGACGCGCTGAATCAGGTCCAGGGCCTGGGGGCCGCGCACCCGGAACTCGCCCATGTGGGATACGTCGAAGATGCCGACGGCCCGGCGCACGGTGTGGTGCTCTTCTAGGTCGGAGGAGTAGCGCACCGGCATGTTGTAGCCCGCGAAAGGCACCATCTTGGCACCCAGTTGCTGGTGCACATCGTTGAGGACTACGGTTTTGAGTTCTTCGGCCATGGGAGTTGAAATGCGGGAAAGTTGGGGTGGGCGGGAAAAGGTCAGGAAAACGTTTTTACGGCTTCGGAGTACAACAAGCACGACGGTCGGCGGTCGGCTTCCGGAGGTAAAGCCGGAAAGGACGCCGGGCGCTGAGCCGCCCGGCTGAAACGCAGCCGGGATGAGCGGCGAAATTAGCTAATTCTCCCGGGCAAGCCACGCGCCCCGGCCGGCTCCCTGGTTTGGACTGCCGGTAAAGCCGGCCTATTTTCTGACCATCCGGCCCGCCACCCCGCGCCTGATAGACTGAGGACATGACCCACGACTCCAAACCCGATTTCACCGAAGCGCTGATCAAGCACCTGGGCTTTAAAAGCAAGCTGCGTTCCTTTCTCTACGGCAGCCCAATGGCCGAGGCGCCCATCCGCGACCCGCTGCAGTGCTCGTTCGGCAAGTGGCTGCAGCAGCCGGTGCAGGACCAGCTTCGCCCCTTCCCCGACTTTCTGGAGCTGGAGCGCGTACACACCCTGATTCACCAGGAAGCCAATAAGCTCATGGACCTGTACCAACGCGGGCAGGCCGAGCGGGCCCGGGAAGGCTTTCCGGCCGTCGAAAAACTGGCGGACCGGGTAACCCGGCTGCTGCACCAGCTGCAGGAGCAGACCCGCTAACTTCTTCTTTTTATCCCTGGGCACCTGCCTATGAAACTGAAGCTTTCTACCAAACTCTTTGCTGGCTTCCTGGCCATTTCCCTGCTGTTTGCGGTGGTGGTATTCATCAACTACCAGCTTTCGCGCAAGGTGCTGCGCAACTCCCAGCGCGTGGAAACGTCGCAGCAGATTACGTCGGATGGCACCACCCTGCTGCGCAACATCATCGACATGGAAACCGGCTTCCGGGGCTACCTGCTCATGGGCAACGAGCAGCTGCTCGACTCCTACTACGAAGGCGAGCGGGAGCTGCTGAGCCGGTTTGCCCGCCTCCGCGAAAACCTGGAAACCGGCTCGGAACAGTACGAGCGGCTGGTGCGGGCCCAGCGCCTGTACCAGCAGTGGGCCGCCTACACCCACCTGCTCATCAGCGAGAAGCGCGAAGCCCGGCGGCGCGACCCCAACCACATCGGCATGGAGGGCCTGGAGCACCGGGTTCTGAGCGACAACATGACCGGCAAGCAGCTCGTGGACCAGATCCGCATCCTGTTCGAGGCGTTCGACAGCACCGAGTTCCGCAACCGGAACCAGCTGCGCGAAAAGCTGGCGGCAAGCATCAACCAGACCCGCTTAATCTCTTTAGGGCTCACCGTGACGGCCATCATCCTGGGGCTGGCCTGGGCCATGTACATCACCCGTCTGATTGCCCAACGCATCAACCGCATGGTGGGACTGGCCACCCGCATTGCCGGCGGCGACTACCAGACCAGCATCCAGGACACCGACCAGGACGAGCTGAGCGAGCTGGCTTCGTCGCTGAACGTGATGGCCAGCACCATCGGCTCGAGCTTCACGCAGCTGGAGCGCCGCAACAAGGAGCTCGACCAGTTCTCCTACGTGGTGTCGCACGACCTGAAGGCCCCTCTGCGCGGTATTGAAAGTGCTTCCCGCTGGATTGAGGAAGACATGGGGCAGGAGCTGCCGGAGCACATTCGCGAGTTTCTGGTGCTGATGCGCACCCGGGTGCACCGCATGGAAAGCCTGATTACCGGCATCCTGGACCTGGCCCGGGTGGGACGGGTACAGCAGGCCACCGAGCGGGTAAACGTGCGGGAGCTGCTCACCGAAATCGTGGACTCCCTGGCCCCGCCCGAAGGATTCCGGGTGCAGCTGCCCACCTACCTGCCCACCCTGTTTACCCACCGCGTGCAGCTCCAGCAGGTGTTTACCAACCTTATCAGCAATGCCCTGAAGTACCATCATCAGCCCGAAAAAGGAGCCGTGCGCATCTCCTGCCGGGAAGACCGGCAGCAGTACATCTTTTCTGTGGCCGACGACGGCCCTGGCATTGCGCCCGAGTACCACGAGCGGATCTTCGTCATCTTCCAGACGCTGACTGAGCGCGACACCCTGGAAAGCACCGGGGTAGGCCTGGCCATCGTCAAGAAAATCGTGGAGCGGCAGGGCGGCAGCATCCACGTGGAGTCGGAAGAGGGCAAGGGCGCCACATTTGTATTTACCTGGCCGAAAGAGGAAAGCCTGGCCATGCTGAAGCGCGGAGCGGCCGTAGATACTCCTCAGGTGGCCTAAGCTGTCAGTTTTGCGTATACCCCCACAGAAACCTTCTGCCCCGCCGCGTTTCCTTTCCGAACTGTATGTCTTCTGACCTTCATCAACCCAGTATTCTGCTCGTCGAAGACGACCAGATGGATATTATGAATGTGCAGCGTGAACTGCGCAAGCACAACATTACTGTCCCCCTCCACATTGCCCGCAACGGCCGCGACGCCCTGGGTATGCTGCGCGGTGAGGGCGGCCAGACCCGCATCGACAAGCCCAGCGTGGTGATGCTTGACATCAACATGCCCCGCATGAACGGCCTGGAGCTGCTCGAAGCCCTGCGCTCGGACCCGGAGATGGTAGGACTGAACGTGTTTATCATGACCACCTCCGACCTGGAAACCGACCGCCTGAAAGCCCGGGACCTGGCCGTCAGCGGCTACATCATCAAGCCCCTCAACTTCGACAAGTTCGGTGAAGGCGGTTCGACCGTCGACGGCTTCAGCCTTTTCCTCGACCTGCTACAGCTCAAGGAAAGCTAGTTTTGCATCTGCTGCAGTATGGGTTCCGATACCACCCGCCTGAGCAGTAAGCAAAATCTTCTGTTATAAAAGCCCCGGCGTATGCGTACGCCGGGGCTTTGCTGTTGAAAAGGGCTTCGGTATCACCCAGGACGGCTGACCTATTACCGCTACCAGTACGCTTGCTCCGCGCTTCCGTCACTCCTCTCACAGTAGCCGGAAGCCCATGCGGTGGTGGGGAGTGGGGCCGTGGGTGCGGATGGCGTCGCGGTGCCGGCCGGTGGGGTAGCCGGCGTTCTGCTCCCAGCCGTACTCGGGAAACTTGGCCGCCAGCTCCCGCATCCGCTCGTCCCGGAACGTTTTGGCCAGAACTGACGCGGCAGCAATGCTTTGGTAGCGGGCGTCGCCCTGAATCAGACAGCAGTGCTCCAGGCTGGGATAGGGCTTGAACCGGTTGCCGTCCACAATCAGAAACTCGGGCGCTACGGCCAGCGCGGCTACGGCCCGGTGCATGGCCAGGTAGCTGGCGTTGGCGATGTTGATGGAGGCAATTTCATCGGGCGAGGCTTCGGCCACGGCCCAGGCTACAGCCTCCCGGCAGATTTGTGCCCGCGCCAGCTCCCGGCGCCGGGCCGTCATCTGCTTGGAGTCGTTCAGATAGGCGCAGGCGAAATCGGGGGGCAGGATTACGGCGGCGGCAAATACGGGGCCGGCCAGGCAGCCCCGGCCGGCTTCGTCGAGGCCCGCCTCGCGGGGCCGGCCCGAGTAGGAAGCAAGTAGCATAGCCGGCAAAGCTACAACCCGCCGGCAGCCGCCCCGCCCCCGAACGCAAAAAAGCCTCCCCGGCCGCAGTGCGACCGGAGAGGCTTTTTCTGGTTGGGACCAAGTCCCGGGCTATTTAGTGGCGGCCGGCCGTGGTACCGGTTTCCGGACCATCCGGCTCGCCGCGGCGGTGGCCCTGCTTGTCGCGCGGACCATCATCCATGGAGTCTTCTTCGTCGGTGGTGATGTACACATTGGTGGTCGGGCCAAGGCCGCCGGTGTTCTGCTGCAGCTCGGCTTCGGCCTGGGCGTGCTTGAGGTTGAAGAGCGGGTCACCGGGCTGAGGCTCGGGGTTGGACTGGTTTTTTGGTTGATTGGCCATAAGGGGTGCGGTGCGGGCCGGGATGTTTGCGGCCTTCCCTGATTGGTACGCACCGGCGGCGGGCAGGTTTTGGGCACGGCTTCTGTGCGTGACTCCTCCCGGCTAAGGCAAACGGCATAAAAAAGGCCGCTACTGAATCAGTAGCGGCCTGAACCGGCGCCGTCCGGTAAAAACTAAAATCCACCCTACTCACTACCGGGACGGCGCGACGCAGCAGAAGTATTCCTTTCCACAGACTTCCACTGCGCTGGTCTTTATTACTGATACAAAAATACTCTCCCTCAGGGGCTTAGTTTCAACTTTTGGATGAACGGCAGGATTTACTCGCCGGAAGCTGGCTTCTGCGCTGCGAATGAAAATAGCCCGGCGCTACGCTTTACCTTTGTGCCGCACTTATTCTGCTATCCATTTTATGCCTCACGTGCCCGGCTTCCCCTTCGACGAAAACCACAACCCCTGGCAGGTGCTCAGCACCGAAGTCCGCTACCAGAACCCCTGGATCAGCGTGCGGGAAGATCAGGTGATCAACCCGGCGGGCGGACTAGGCATCTACGGGGTGGTGTCGATGAAAAACAAGGCCCTGGGCATCGTGCCGGTGGATGCCGAGGGCAACACCTGGCTGGTGGGCCAGTACCGCTACCCGCTTAACGAGTACTCCTGGGAGATTCCGATGGGCGGAGGCCCGGTGGAGCTCGACATCCTGGAATCGGCGCGGCGGGAACTGCGGGAAGAAACCGGCCTGAGCGCCGCCCGCTGGACCAACATTGCCCGCCTGCACACCTCCAACTCCGTTACCGACGAAGAAGGCTTCGTGTTTCTGGCCGAAGAGCTGACCCCGGGCGAAACCGAGCCCGAGGAAACCGAGGACCTGCGCCTCTGGAAGCTGCCCTTGGCCGAAGCCGTCCGCATGGCCATGGACAACCGCATCACCGACGCCATCAGCGTGGCCGGCCTGCTGAAAGCTGAAAAAGTCTTGGCCAGCCGCTGATTTCAGCTGAGCAGTAGTGCGTTCAGCAAAGGGCCGGGCTTTTCAGGCTTGCTAATCTTGTGTATTTTAGAGGTGCGAACCCGGAACCGGGGCGCACTACGAGTTCTACGCTACCTTTGTCGTATGCCTGGTTTGCTTCGTTTTATTGGTCACCGGCTCTACACTACCTGGAGCACCTTCTGGTTTGTGCTGCCCTTCGTGGTCACTTACCCCCTGCAGCTGGTGCTGGTGCGCAAGCCGGCCTGGCACCGCCACCTGCACCAGCTAAACCGCAGCTGGTCGATCTTTATCATCCGCATGTGGGGCATGCCGGTGGACGTGGTCATCAAAAAGCCCCTTCCCCCGACCCAGCCCTGCGTGTACGTGGCCAACCACAGCTCTTACATTGATATTCCTCTGCTGTTCAAGGCTATTCCGGGCTTTCTGAACATTGTGGGCAAAAGCTCCCTGGCGAAAGTGCCGCTCTGGGGCCCCATCTTCGGGCAGGTCTACATTACCGTGAACCGCGAAAGCGCCGTGAGCCGGGGCCGCTCCATCGTGCAGGCCCGCAAAAGCCTCGCCGCCGGCCGCTCGGTCGTCATCTTCCCGGAAGGTACTATCTCGACCAAGCCCGGCGAAGAGATGCTGCCGTTTAAGGTGGGCGCCTTTCAGCTCGCCATCAGCGCCGGAGTACCGGTAGTGCCGGTTTCCATGCCCCTGAACCACCGTTTCCTGCCCGATGTGGAAGGCTCCCTGCGGGTGCGCTACTCCCCGCTCCGGGTGGTGCTGCACGAGCCGATTCCGACGACCGGGCTTACCCTGGAAGATGCGGATGCCCTCAAGCAGCAGGCCTACAACGCCATTGCCAGTGAGTTTCGGCCCGAGGACGCCGGCATCCCCGAGGCTTCCCGCCTGCCCCGGCCAAACCTGCGCCACAAAGCGGCCCGCCAAGCCCAGCGGGCCGGCTCCCAGCCCCTTCCCTCTTCTTCCGTCTCTTAACGTTGCTTTCCCTTGAGTACTGACCTTGCCACCCTGCGCAAACTGGCCCACCTGTCCCGCCTTGAATTCGATGCTACCAAAGAGCAGCAGATGCTCGGCGACCTGAACAAGATTCTCGACTGGGTAGAGCAGCTCCGTGAGCTGGATACCACCGACGTAGAGCCGCTGGTGCACCTTTCGCACGAAATCAACGTGCTGCGCCCCGACGAGGCCCTGAACTCGGTGACGCACCAGGAAGGCCTGCGCAATGCCCCGCGCAAGGACTCCGACTATTTCCGCGTACCGAAAGTACTGGAATAAGGCTTGGCGCTCCTCCCCGCTTCCCCCGCCCGCTCCCCCTGGCGCGGGCCCCTGGCCGGTCTGGCCGTGCTGGTCCTGCTCGCCTTTGCCCTGGCCCTGTTTCACTACGCAACCGGCGCCGACCGCACCCTGCCGCTACAGGCTACCTCCCAGCTAACCCCGGTTCCGGTGCCGCTGACGCCCGTCCGGATCGGGCTGGCCGAACTGCCCCTGCAGGTCAACGGCTACCTTATCACCCAGACCTACGACGTGGCCGGGCCCTACGTGCAGCCCGAGGCAGCCGCTGTTTTCCTGCTGATTCTGGCCGGCTGCCTGGCATACTTCCTGGCCGCCATTACTGCCTTGCCCCGGATGGCGTTTGTAGCCGGCATGGCCCTGGTCATCTTTCTGCTGATGTCGCTCAACACCGACCAGCTCGGTATTTTCAGCGCCCAGCAGCAGTATTTTCTTTTGCTTTCCCTCCTCACGCTGGGGCTGCCGGCCTACGTGTTCCACGCTTTCTGGACCGACGTTCCGCTGCTCCGCCGCCTGCTGGCCTTTACGGGCCTGATTGCCGCGCTGAGTGTCCTGATTTTTCTGCAAAGCGGCTTTCCCGCCGACATTACCGTGCTGCACCTGGCCGCTTACGCTACGTACGCCGGGGCAGCTGCCGTGGCTCTGCTGGTAGTCTGGGTCGCCATTGAGAATATCCACGGGCTGCTTTGGTTTAATACCCAGGCCGAAAACCCCGGCAGCCGCTTTGGCCTGCTGCCGTTCGTGCTGGCCAGCGGCCTGTACCTGGGCATACTGCTGCTGTACTTTCTGAATCAGGGTGAGCTATTCATCCTGCCCGGCCTGCGCTTCGACCCGTTGGTGCTACTCTTGCCGGCAGTGGTTATCGGCTGGCTGTTTCTGCCCCGGCGTGCCGCCTCGTATGGGGCGTGGGTGCCGTTCTGGCCGGGGGCGGCCCACTTGTACCTGGCCGTGGCTGGCCTGGCCCTGGCGGCCCTGGGCTACGCCTTTGCCAGCTTCAACACCCCGTTGATTGACGCGGCCCGCAGCTTTACGGCCTGGGCATTACTGGCCATCGGGGCGGCCTTCTTCCTGTATATCCTGCTAAACTTTGCCCCCCTGATCAAGCAGCGGCTGCGCGTGTACCGGGTGGTGTTTGAGCCCCGGCGTTTTCCGTTTTATGCGGCCTACCTGCTGGGCATAGCCGGATTGTTTCTGATTATCTACCGCTACAACTTCGCCCTCACCGACCAGGTAAGCGCGGGCTACTACAACAACCTCGGTGACCTGGTGCGACTGCAAAGCGAGCAGCAGCCGGACAACGAAGGCTTGGCGCTGCTGTCGGAGCGCTACTACGCCGAGAGCGACGTGCTGGACCGCTTCAACCACAAGGCCAGCCTGGGCCGGGCGGCCCTGTACCGGTTTCGGGGGCAGCGGCAGAACGAGATTAACGTGCTGCGCCGGACCCTGCGCCGGGAGCCGTCCGAGCGGATTTCCCTGCGCCTGGCGGCTTTGTTCAACGAGCAGGCCGACTTCTTCGACCGCCTGGATGTGCTGCGGGGCGGTATCCGCGACGCACCCGACAGCGCCCCGCTGGCCACCAACCTGGCTCAGCTGTTTGGCCGCTCGTTTCTCACCGATTCCATTGCCTATTACCGCGCCCGGGCCGAAGACGCCTCCCCTGACGACCCGGTGTTGCGCGTCAACCAGCTGGCATACCTGATCCAGAGCGGACAGCTGCCGGCCGCAACGGAATTTCTGAAAGGGCAGGACGCCGATGAGCCCGCCCTGCAAAGCAATGCCCTGCTGTTAGGTCGCCTGCTCCGTCAGCCAGGCCCGGCCCAGGCCGACGTACCACCCAACCACGACCTGGACCTGCCGGCATTTGGGCGGCTCTACCATACCGGCCTGCACCAGGTAGCGGCACGCGACACCAGTATGCTGCCCATGCTGGCTACGCTTTCGGCCCGGCCCGGCAACGAGGCCTACTTCGAACAGCTGACGCTGCTGCGAAGCCTGCTGCTGCACTATGGGGGCCGCCCCGTGGAAGCGCAGGCCCTGCTGCTGCCCCTGCTGGGCGGCAACAACACACCCAGCGCAGCCTACTACCAGCAGATGCGGGGGCTCTGGCTGCTGGAGCAGCAGCAGTACACCTCGGCCGAAGCCCTGCTGGCCCGGGCCGTATCCAACGGCTTTACCACGGCCGCGCTGCCCCATGCCTACTCCCTGGCGCTCACCGCCCGGCCCGATTCCGCCAAAGCCGAGGCCCTGCGGGCTTCCAAAGAGAAGGATATGCCCGTAGTCAGGCAGGCGGTGGGCCTGCTCACTATTCTAAATCTTACGCCCCAGCAGCTGGCTCAGGTTCCCGACTCGGCCAGGGCGCAGTACCTGGTGCTGCGGGGCGGCAGCTTCTATCCCGAAAGTCTGCTGGCCCAGGCTACCGCCATTCAAAGCCCGGCGGCCCGGGAGGCGGCGCTGCTGGCCCAGGTGCCGCGGGCACTGCAGGCGGGTCAGCTGGCTGCCGTAGCCGAAGTCATTCAGCGCTTTGCCCCGGCGGCCCGCACCCGCTCCGCTTCCGCCTCGGCCTGGAACGTGCTGCGGGGGCACTACCTGCTCCAAGCCAAGCTGCCGGCTGAGCTCGACAGGCTGCTCAGCCAGGGCTACTTCGGCCCGGCCGCCCAGCCCGAGCGACTGTACTTCCGTGCCGCCCTGGCTGAGGCGCAGAACCGCCCCGACGAAGCCGGCCGGCTTTACCAGCAGCTGAGCTTTCAGGCACCGTTTCAGGAATCGGGTATGCTGGCCGGGGCCGACTTCTTTGCCCGCCGGCAGAATCCTCTCGAAGCTTATTCCATCCTGCTGCGGGGCATTGAGTACGCGCCAGAATCAGTGCCGATGCTCCGGGCCCATGCCTTTGCGGCGGTGCAGGCCGGCCTGCGGGAGTACGCTGCAACGTCGGTGGAGAAACTGGGTACTTTGCTTGCCCCGGCCGAATACGCTACCTTTCTCGCCCAGTACGACCAACGGCGCGCCGCTCAGGCTGCGGCGGCGGCCTCCTGGCAATAACTTAGCTTTGCTATGCTGCCCCCCGTCATTGAAACCAACGATATTTCCAAGATCTATCAGATGGGAGCCGAGCGGATTCACGCCCTGCGTTCCGTCACTATCTCTATTCAGCGCGGCGAGTACGTAGCCTTTATGGGCCCTTCGGGCTCGGGCAAGTCCACGCTGATGAACATCGTAGGCTGCCTGGACACGCCCACCGGCGGCACTTACGTGCTCAACGGGCAGGACGTGAGCAACATGTCGGACAACCAGCTGGCGGAGGTACGAAACAAAGAAATCGGCTTCGTCTTCCAGACCTTCAACCTGCTGCCCCGGGCTACCTCGCTCGACAACGTGGCCCTGCCGCTCATCTACGCCGGCTACGGCAAGAGCGCCCGCCAGGAGCGCGCCCTGGAGGCGTTGCGCAGCGTAGGCCTCGCCGACCGGGCCAAGCACCGCCCCAACGAGCTGTCCGGTGGTCAGCGCCAGCGTGTGGCCATTGCCCGAGCCCTGGTAAACGACCCCAGCATTATCCTGGCCGACGAGCCCACCGGCAACCTCGACACCAAGACCAGTCACGAAATCATGGACCTGTTTGAGGCGCTCTACGCCAAAGGCAACACCATCATCATGGTAACCCACGAGGAGGACATTGCCCGCTACGCCCACCGCATCGTGCGCCTGCGCGACGGCCTCGTGGAATCCGACCTGGTCAACACCGATATTGCGACCCATCACCCCGCCGGCGCGTAGCTGCCGCACCCAAGAGAGTACGATGCCCCGGCAGCTTACTTTCCGGGATCCGGGCTGAAAATTTTGGCATTTGCCTGGCCGACTACAACAATTTACCTCGAACACGCTTTCAGCAGGTATCCTTTCCCCTTTACCTTCCGCACCCGCCAATGAAGATCTACACCAGGACCGGCGACCAGGGTCTCACTTCCCTCATTGGCGGTACGCGCGTGCCGAAGTCCAGCCTGCGCATCGACTGCTACGGTACGGTCGATGAGCTCAACTCCTACATTGGGCTGCTGCGCGACCAGGACGTGAATGCGTCCCGCCGCGACCTGCTCAAGGAAATTCAGGACCGCCTGTTTACGATTGGCTCTTCCCTGGCCTCGGACCCCGAGAAGTCGAAGATGAAGATTCCGGACCTGCACGCCGAAGACATCCGCCTGCTGGAACAGGAGATGGACCGCATGAACGAGGTGCTGCCGGAGCTGCGCGTCTTTATCCTGCCCGGCGGCCACCAGTCGGTTTCCTTTGCCCACGTAGCCCGCTGCGTCTGTCGCCGGGCTGAGCGGCTGGTCATCAGTCTGCAGGAAGACGCGTTTGTAGCCGAGCTGGTGGTGATGTACCTGAACCGGTTGTCGGACTATCTGTTTGTGCTGAGCCGGCAGATGGCCCACGACCTGGGTGCCGAAGAGGTTAGCTGGCGGCCCCGTATGTAAGCATTTTTATTTCCCTGATTGATTCATTTTCAGGACTTCTCAGTTAAAGGTCATATCTCCCACTTGCCGGTCAGCAACGGGCGGCCCCGGCCCTCCGTTTCAGGAATCCCACCTTCCCGCCAGCCGGCTTCTCACTCCCACTCACGCTTATGCTCGACACCCTTACCATTCGGACCCAGCGCACTACCGCTTCCCGTCGCCAGGAGCTGGACCCCGAACATATTGAGTTTGGCAAAATCTTCTCCGACCACATGTTTTCCGTGGATTTCCACGACGGCGAGTGGCAGGACCCGCAGATTGTGCCCTACGGCGACATGGCCGTCAGCCCGGCCAACTCGGCCCTGCACTACGGGCAGGCCATCTTTGAAGGGATGAAGGCCTACAAGAATGCGGAGGGCGAAATCACCCTGTTCCGGCCCTACGACAACCTGCACCGCCTCAACGTCTCGGCTGAGCGGATGTGTATGCCGGCCATACCCGAGGAGCTGTTTATGCAGGGCCTCACCCAGCTGATTCGCCTCGATGCTGACTGGGTGCTCGACAAGCCCGGCAGCGCGCTGTACATCCGCCCGTTCATGTTTGCCACCGACGGCTTTATCGGCGTGCGTCCCTCCGAGTCGTACCGCTTTATGATCTTCACCTGCCCGGTGGGTTTGTACTACAACAAGCCGCTGCGGGTGCGCTTCGAAGAGAAGTTTGTCCGCTCGGCCGAGGGTGGCGCCGGCTACGCCAAGGCGGCCGGTAACTACGGTGCTTCGATGTGGCCCACCAAGCTGGCGCAGAACGAAGGCTACCACCAGCTGTTCTGGACCGACGCCTCCGAGCATGCCTACGTGGAAGAGTCGGGTACCATGAACGTGATGTTCGTCATCGACGGCCGCCTGATTACGCCGGCGCTGAGTACTTCTATTCTGGACGGCATCACCCGCAAAAGCGTGCTGACCATTGCCCGTGACTGGGGGATGCCGGTGGAAGAGCGCAAAATCTCGATCCACGAAATTCTCCAAGCCCACCAGAACGGCACCCTGCAGGAAGCTTTCGGGGTGGGTACGGCCGCGACCATCGCCCCGATTGCCACCATCGGCTTCCGGGGTCAGGACCATGACCTGCCCACGGCCCCGGCCAATGCCTTTTCCAAGCGCGTTTCGGCGGCCCTGGATGCTATCCGCACCGGCCAGGCGCCCGATACGCACAACTGGATGGTGAGCGTGTAGCGTAAACTAATCCGGCTAAAAACGCCCGCTTCCGGTCCTGGACTGGTGGCGGGCGTTTTCGTTTGGATACCTTTGCAGCCCGAGTAGCATTCTTTTTTCACACTTATTTTTTCCGGATGACCCAGGACCAGGTTAAGGAATTGAAGGGCCGCGCTGAGGCCTTGAGGAGGTATCTTTGACTACGATAACCGCAAAGCCCAGGTAACCGCCACCGAGGAGCAAACCACCGCTCCCGACTTCTGGGATGACTCCAAGAAAGCCGAAGCCGTGCTCAAGGAAATCAAGGCCGTAAAGGTCTGGACCGACGACTACGAAGCCGTGCTGGCCGCCGTGGGCGACGTGGAGGTGCTGTTTGAGTTCTACCGCGAGGGGGAAGTTCCGGAAGCCGAAATCCAGCGCGAGTACGACAAAGCCCTCAAGGCCGTCGAGCAGCTGGAGTTCAAGCGCATGCTTTCCGACGAGGAAGACCAGCTTTCCGCCATCATCGACATCAACCCCGGCGCGGGCGGCACCGAAAGCCAGGACTGGGCCGAGATGCTCATGCGCATGTACATCATGTGGGGCGAAAAGCACGGCTTTGCCGTGCGCCAGGTAAACTACCAGCCCGGCGAAGGTGCCGGCATCAAGTCGGCCTCGCTGGAAATCGACGGCGCCTTTGCCTATGGCTACCTGAAAAGTGAGATTGGGGTCCACCGCCTCGTGCGCATTTCCCCGTTCGACTCCAGCGGCCGGCGCCACACGTCGTTTGCGTCGGTGTTTGCTTACCCCGTGGTCGACGACACCATTAAGATCGAGATTAACCCGGCCGACATCAGCTGGGACACCTACCGGGCCGGGGGCGCCGGGGGGCAGAACGTGAACAAGGTGGAAACCGCCGTCCGCCTTACCCACGCGCCTTCGGGCATCATCATCGCGGTGCAGATTGAGCGCAGCCAGCTTATGAACAAAGAGCACGCTCTGCGCATGCTCAAGTCCCGGCTTTACCAGCTGGAGATGGACAAGCGCCACGCCGAGCGCGACAAGGTGGAAGCCGGCAAGAAGCGCATCGACTTCGGTTCGCAGATCCGCAACTACGTGCTGCACCCTTATAAGCTTATCAAGGACCTGCGCACCGGCATCGAGCGGACCGACGTGCAGAACGTGCTCGACGGGGATCTGGACGAGTATATCCGGGGCTTTCTGATGCAGAGCTGAGTTTTACGAAACCTGAAGTCAGGACACAAAAAAAGGGCTGCGCAGTTGCGCAGCCCTTTTTCGTGAGCGTGGTTTCCGTTACGGGTTGGCAATGTCCCACTGCTTCTCAGCAACCGGACGCTCCATGCGGGTGTACAGACGGAATGGTGTAGCGCTGTACATAAGGGTCTGGGGCTTTACAACACCCACTACGCCGGCCGGGGTTACCTCCGTGCGGAGGCGGCCGGTACGGCGCAGGTCATGCCAGCGGTGACCTTCGTAGAACAGCGAGTAGCGGCGCTCCTTGAGGATCACGTCGAGGGCGTTAGCCGACGTCAGAACCGTGGGGGCCAGACCAGCAGCGGTGCGAACCACGTTGATGTCGAGCGTGGCACCGGCGTAGTCATTCGTCATGGCCCGGGCTTCCGCAGCAATCAGCAGCAGCTCCTCGTTGCGGATGATATCCAGCGGGGTGGTCTGCGAAGCAAATACCCGGGGCTCGTAGTTACCATCGACAGCCGTTGGTCCCGTGCCTACCCGGCGGGGAGTGGTGCGGAGGGCTACTTTGTTCAGGCGGGTATCACCGGTTTCAGCCTCGGCCTGGAAGTTATCCGGAACGGTTACCACCGTAGCGGCATTCGAGTTAGAGAGCTGGAAATACGGATTGCCCGAGTTGTTTGCGGCACCCGGATCAAAGGTAATCTTCGGACCCAGGGTCAGAGCGGCCGTACGGCTGTAGAAGGACTGGCCCAGGGCCGTCAGCGTACCGGCGTAGTCTTTCTGATACAGAGCTACGCGGGCTGCCAGTGCCCGGTTGAACTTCTTGAAGTCAGCCGGGGTGTTGAAGTTGGCGTAGCCGGACGACAGCGGGAAAGCAAACGTGCTACCGGCCTGATCAAGCTCACCAGCAGCCTGATCGAGCAGCTGGCGAAGATGCGTCAGCGCTTCAGCGTAGGACACGAACTTACCCGGCTTGCGGATGTCATCCAGGTTGATGCGGATGCCACCGGCATTAGGATCAGTGCTGCCTTCGCCGCCCTGCAGAATCAGGATGTGCAGCTTGGACAGCGCCTCGTAGGTGCGGGCAAAGCCAGCAGCTCCGGCTTTCTGGGGAGCAGTCAGAATCTGGGCGTTCTGCGCCGACTCGCGGAAGATCTGCGCAGCCCGACGAACACGGGCGAAGTCCGAGTAAGCCGCGTTGTAGTAGGCAGCATCGTCGAGGGTAGCGCTGCGGGTACCGAGCAGCTCGGTATACCAGCGCGACTCGGTGCCAGCCATTACAACCACCTCCCGGCCAAACGTACCGACAACCTGGTTGTTCGGCGCGTTGCTTACGTGACCTAGGCGGAGGGAAGCTTCGAGGCCGACGGCCAGGGCGTTGATCTGCGACTGATTAGCATTCTGCAGGACGCTCTCGATACTGATGTTGTTGGGGTCGGTTACAGCCTCCGTCTCGAAGAAGCTGCACGAAGACGTACCGAGCAGGAGCGCAAGTGCGCCGGCCGCAAGGGTCTTCTGATATGGGAAAATGATCTTATGCATTGGAAGAGTTAGCAAAAATTAGAAATCAATGCCGAGGTGGAAGAACAGACGACGGGTGTTGGGGTAGCCAGCTACGTCAACCTGCGCGAAGTTGGAAGTGGCACCGAAGTTGGAAACCTCGGGGTCATAGCCAGTGTAGTCCGTGAAGGTGAGCAGGTTGTTAGCCGATACGCCAACACGGATGTTCTGCACATAGTTCTTGAACAGGCTGGTGCGAACACCCGACGGCACGCTGTAGTAGATCGAAGCCTCGCGCAGACGCACGTAGCTGCCATCCTCAATAAACTGACGGGCATCTACGCCGGCCTGGCCAGCGCGGAACTGACCGATGGTCTGACCGTCGTTCCGGCCGCTGGGGTCGCTCCAGTCAACCGTGGTACCAGCTTCATCCTGGAGCAGACGGCTCAGGTTGGAGATGTAGCCACCGTTTTTCCAATGCACCATGAAGGAGATGTCGAAGCTCTTCAGGACGGTGAACGAGTTCAGGAACGACATCTGGAAGTCCGGCTGAGCGTCTTCGTAGCGGGTCAGGTTGCTGGGGGTATCGGGGTTCGTCGTAGCGTTTGCGGGAACACCGTACCAGCGCGAAGGCGACTCGCCCAGCTTGAAGTAGTTGCGTCCGAAGGCCGAGCCGAAGCCGGTACCGGTGATGAAAGTAGGCACCGTGATGCGCGTTACTTCCGAGCGGTTGTGCCAGTACTGGGTCGTGGACGTCCAGCTGAAGTTATCCGAGCGCACGGGAGTTACGCCCAACGCCAGTTCGATGCCACGGTTGCGCAGGTCGCCTACGGGGAATGCCCGGATAGAGGAAACGCCGGTTGACGGAGCCAGTACGAAGGTGTTCACCAGGTTCTTTACTTCCTTGTTATAGAAGCTGGCTTCCAGCGTTACGCGGTTTTCCAGGAAACCCAGGTCAGCACCAAACTCAAGTTCGGTAGCACGCTCCGGCTCGATGCCGGCGTTGCCTACCAGCGTGGAGGGCAGGAAGCCGCCACGGCCGCCGGTAGAAATCGGGCCCAGGGGCGAGAAGGTAGCACCGAAGAAAGCAGGTCCACCGGTTTCACCGTAGGCAGCACGCAGCTTCACCTGGTTTACCTGGTCAACCGTCCAGAATTCGAAGTTAGCCACGTTCACGGCCAGCGAAGCCTTGGGGAAAGCGTAGAGCTTCTCGGGGTCACCGTTACGGGTCGACTTGTCGAAACGTACGCCGGCGGTAGCAATGATCTGGTCTTTGAAGTTCATTTCCTGCTGACCGATAAAGCCCACGTCCGACTCACGCTGCAGGAAGGCATCCTGCGTGATAATGGAGCCACGGTTAGGAGTCAGCGGGCCGGGAGCCAGGCCTACGCCCTGGGTGTAAGTCAGGTCCTGGTTCAGGTCCAGACGAACCGTACCCAACTGGGAGGTCAGGCTCAGGTTGTTGTCGAGCAGCTTCCAGTCGTAGATCAGGAAAGCCTGCAGGTTGGTGTTGAGGAAGTTGTTGCGGGCAAAGCGAACGGCACCGGGGTTGTTCGAGTTGCGCGACGACTGCAGGTCGGCCGGCAGGGCCAGGATAGCAGCGCTGTTGGAGAAGTCAACACCGCCCTGAGCCGTCAGGCGCAGCGAGGAGTTTTCCTTGTCGATGATGCGCAGCGTGGCGCTACCAGTCTGGATGAAGCGGTTGGTTTCTTCCTCGTTGATAGCCCGCTCTACTACGGCCAGCGGGTTGTCGCCGGTGGGAGCATCGGGGAAAACCCCCAGCTCATTCTTGTGCAGCTCCTTATAGCTGGGTACGTAGGCCAGGGTGTAGCCCAGGCTGATACCCCGGTTGTCGTTGCCGGTGTAGCCGCGACGGTTGTTGGAGTTGATGTAGTTCGAGGAAATACCCAGGTCCAGGCGCTGACCGATCTTCTGGTCCAGGTTCAAACGAACCGAGTTACGCTGGAAGCCCGTGTTCTTCACGATGCCCTCTTCGTCTGAGGTGCTGGCTGAAGCAAAGAACTTGGTGCGGTCCGTACCACCTGAGATGCTCAGGCCGGTGTTGCGCAGGAAGCCGGTGTTGCCGAAAACTTCCTTTTCGTAGTCGTAGATCTTACCGGCAGACTGGGCGGCAGCCAACTCAGCCTTTTCGGCCGCAGCAGCCGCGCCGCTGTAGAACTTGTCGATCTTCTCGGGAGTCCAGTCTTCTTTGCCCAGCAGGCGGATAGCCCGGGAGAAGCCGATGTCCTGGGTGAGGCTCACCCGGGTCTGGCCGGCGGCACCACGCTTGGTGCGGATGATAATTACCCCGGCGTTAGCCCGGGTACCGTAGATGGCAGCCGCGCTGGGGCCTTTCAGTACCTCAATCGACTCGATGTCGTTGGGGTTCAGGTCAGCCAGGCGGTTCAGGGGGTTGTCCTGGGTGGTACGGGTGGTTCCGGAAGAGGCGCCCGAGAAGGCG
Source organism: Hymenobacter translucens (assembly GCF_020685205.1). Classification (GTDB taxonomy): domain Bacteria; phylum Bacteroidota; class Bacteroidia; order Cytophagales; family Hymenobacteraceae; genus Hymenobacter; species Hymenobacter translucens. The sequence continues at coordinate 226,037 of NZ_JAJERB010000004.1, read as the reverse complement.
GCCGAGCCAGCACCGTTACCAATGGCTTCGTTTACAGCATACACCCCGTCGATGATGTACAGGGGCTGGGACGAGCCGTTGATGGTCGAGATACCACGCAGCTGAACAGCCACGCCCCCACCGGGGGCACCGCTGGTCTGCGCGATGTTGGCCCCAACTACCTTACCGCTCAGAGCGGCGTCCACGCTTACCGGCCGGGTGCTGCCCGTCAGCTCCTTGGCGGAGATGGTGGTAACAGCGTTGGCCAGGTTTTCCCGCTTGATGGACGATGCCAGACCAGTTACCACTACGTCGCCGAGCTGCTTGGTGTCAGCTGCCAGACCAATGTTGATGGTGGCATCGGAGCCGATGGGGCGGTCGATAGAGGTGTAACCGATCGAGCTAAACGTGAGGGTAGTGGCCGAGGCCGGTACACTCAGCGAGAAGGAGCCATCGGCATTGGTGGAGGCCCCTACAGTGGTACCCTTGACCAGCACGGTCACGCCCGGCAGGCCTTGTCCCGTGGCGCGGTCCGTGACCCGCCCCGAGATGCTTCTGTCCTGTGCCACGACCTGCTGCAACAGGGCGCTGAAGAGCATCAGGCTAAACAGCAATAAAATTTTTTTCATTTGGTGATTAATGGTTTGTGAGTGAAACACTGTGTTAGGCCAAACCTAGCTTAAAATTGCGATTGTTATAGCGGCAGGGCCAAAATCTTGCGAAAATACGTTCCTGCTCGGCCCCTCTTTTAACGATTTACAGATTGAATTGCAGAAAAGCATTTAATCTGCGACTGCAGCCGCGCTATCGATGAGAAAAAGTGGGATTCCAAACTGCTATAGCCGATTCTACTTATTACCTCATTCTGTGGCATTGCTCATTTTGAGCTATACTTGCCCCCACTGTTCACCTTTTCATTCTTATCACTCACCAAACTTTTTTCTCAAATGAAAAAACTTTTATTCCTGTTTGGTTTGCTCACTTGCCTGTTGCAGCAGGCAGTGGCGCAGGACCGGACTATCTCGGGACGGGTTACCGACCGTGCTACGGGACAAGGCCTGCCGGGCGTGACCGTGCTGGTCAAGGGTACCACTGTAGGGGCCTCCACTAATGCCGATGGCTCGTATTCGTTAAGCGTGCCGGCCTCGGCCACTACCCTCACGTTTAGCTCAATCGGCTATACCTCTATCGACCGCCCTATTGGCTCCGACGCGGCCATCAACATTGGTCTGGCGCCCGATAACAAGCAGCTCGGCGAAGTTGTCGTCACGGCCCTGGGCCTGGAGGCCAACCGCGACCAGCTGGGCACTGCTCAATCCACGGTGCAGGGTACGGCCCTCGTCCGCTCGGGCGAAACCAGCGTGATTACCGCTTTGTCGGGTAAGACGCCGGGCGTACTCATTACCCGCACCTCGGGCGACCCGGGTGCCAGCGCCAACATTCAGATCCGCGGCGCCAGCACCATCACCGGCAACCTGCAGCCCCTGATCGTAGTCGACGGTATTCCGATCTTCAACACGTCGGTAGGTGACGAAGGCATTCTGGCCAGCGACGGCGGTGCCGCTTCCAACCAGGTAGACGGCGTTGTGCAGTCCTCGCGTCTGAACGACATCAACCCCGACGACATTGCCTCGATGGAAATCCTGAAGGGTGCTGCTGCCAGCGCCGTATGGGGTACCCGCGCCGCCAACGGCGTAATCGTGATTACCACCAAGCGCGGCAAAAGCGCCGATGGCAAGCTCAACGTAAGCTACCGCACCAGCTACGGCGTGGACCGCATCAACCGGGTTCCTACCCTGCAGCGCTCCTACGGACAGGGTGCCGGCGGCCGCTTCAACAACACTTCCTCGGCTTCGTGGGGTGATAAGATTGCCGACCGCACCGGCGGCCCGGACACCGAAATCACTTCGCCCACGGCTCCTGGCTACCAGGGCTACGTGACGTTCCCCGACGGTACGCGCCGTTACGCCGTTGCCAACGGCACGGCGGCCAACCCCCACGGCGGCAAAAACAGCAAGGACACCTACGATCAGGGCCGTGCCCCGTTCACCAACGGCTACACCTGGGACAACATCGGCACCATCAGTGGTGGCGACACGCGCAGCAACTTCTACGTGAGCCTGGGCAACACCTACCAGAAAGGCATTGCCCGCTTCAACTCCGACTATGACCGGACCACGGCCCGCGTAAACGTGGACCGTCAGCTGACCGACAAGTTCCGCGCCTCGGTTAACACTTCCTACATCCGCACCCGCTCCGACCGGGCCCAGCAGGGCTCCAACACCAGCGGTATCTACCTCGGTGGCCTGCGCACCTCGCCCGACTACGACAACAGCCGCTACGTGGGTGACTACACCGACGCAGCTGGTAACGTTTACCTCGACCGTCAGGTATCGTACCGCAACAAGCTGGGTGCAGCCACGGCTTCCGATGGCATCACCCGGGCGGGTTACGACAACCCCCTCTGGACGCTGGAGCGGGTACTCAACCAGAGCCGCATCAACCGCTTCCTGGGTGCCCTGGAGCTGACCTACGACATTACTCCCTGGCTGAATGTCCTCAACCGGAGCGGTGTCGACACCTATAACGACAACCGCCGGGCTTACTTCCCCGTGGGTGCTACCGCCGCCATCAACGGCTCTCTGCGCGAGGAGATTATTCAGGAAAACCAGTTCAACAACGACCTGATTGTCCGCGCCCAGACCACCTTCGGTGAAAACATCAGCCTGACCGGTCTGGTTGGCTACAACCTGAACGCCCGTCGCAGCTCCCAGGTGGGCGCTACGGCCACGCAGTTTATCAACCCCTTCTCGCCCCCGCAGCTCAGCAACACCCCGGCCACCAGCCGGACCCCCTTCAACCTCGTGGTAGAGCAGCGCACGGCGGCCCTCTATGGCCAGGTGGACCTGGGCCTGTTTGATCAGCTGTTCCTGAACGGTACGGTTCGTGGTGAGCAGGCGTCGACCTTTGGTCCGGAAGCCAACAGCACGTTCATCTACCCCGCTGCCTCGGTAGCGTGGCAGTTCACCAAACTTGCCGCCCTGTCGGAAAACAGCGTGCTGAGCTTCGGTAAGCTGCGCGCTTCGTACGGCCAGGTTGGTGTACAGCCTACTCCCTACCTGACCCGCACGTATTACACGGGCGCCGGCAGCACGATTCTGGCCGACGGCTGGGGCACTGCGCTGGATGCCTCGAACTACGGTGGCGGCTTCGTGCGCTCCACGACGCAGGGCAACAGCCTGCTGAAGCCTGAGCGCAAGACGGAAATTGAAGGTGGCGTCGATCTGCGCTTCCTCGATGACCGCATCAGCCTGGGCCTGACGGGCTATACCAACGAAACGGAAGGCGCAATCCTGGGCGTACCAGTAGCCGCTTCGACCGGTTTCCAGAACACCAACGGTAACGTAGCCACCATCCAGAACCGCGGCTTTGAGGTAAACCTTGACGCCAGCGTTATCAAGACGGCTGACTTCCAGTGGACCCTTTCGCCCAACTACTCGCTGAACCGCAACCGGGTAACCGAACTGGCCGGCGCTGAGTCTATCTTCCTGACCGGCTTCACCGGCACTTCCTCCCGCGCCGTGAAAGGCCAGCCCCTCGGTGTAATCTGGGGAACGGACTTCGGCTACAACGAGAGCGGCAACTACATCGTGGATACCAACGGCTTCCCGACCCTGGCTGACGGCGGCACCGAGCGCGTGATTGGCAACCCCAACCCGAACTGGCGTGGTGGTCTGAACAACACGTTCACCTACAAGGGCCTTTCGCTGAACGTGCTCATCGACCACGTAAACGGCTTCGACGTGTGGAACGGCACCAAGGGCGCCCTGTACTTCTTCGGTACTTCCGGCGAGCTGGAAGAGGAAACGACCGTATCGGCGGCCCAGGCTGCTACCCTGAAGCTGTACAACGGCCAGACGGTAGCGCAGGCCTATCCGGCCGTAAACGGGAACCATACCTTCCGCGGACGCATTGGTAACTTCGGTGCCGGCGACGTGGCCCTCGACGAGCAGTGGTACCGCAACGGCCTGGGCAACGGCTTCTCCGGCGGCCCGGCCAAGCCCTTCGTGGAGCACGTGAGCTACACCCGTCTGCGCGAGGTTTCGCTGAACTACAGCATCACCCAGGAATGGCTGCGCAATGCGACCAAGCTGGGCAGCATCGATCTGGCTGTAACCGGTCGTAACCTGTACCTGTGGACGGACTACACCGGCGTTGACCCCGAGACCAATCTGACCGGGGTATCCAATGGCCGTGGTCTGGATTACTTCAACAACCCGAGCACCCGCTCGCTGATTTTCTCCATTAAGTTCACCTACTAGTAATCGGAGAACTCACAACATGAAAAACCTCACGAAATACGTGCTGCTGGCGGCCCTGGGCCTGTCTTTGGGCAGCTGCGACAAGTTCATCAACGGGAACGACATCAATCCCAATGCTCCGCAGGATGCTCCCGCCGATCAGCAGCTCACCGCTGCCCAGCTCAGCGAAGGCTTCTTTATGAGCGGCGAGATTCCCCGCCAGGTAGGTATCTGGAGTGGCTTCTTTACGGGAGCTGACCGTCAGTACCTGGGTCTGGACCTCTACAATACCGCGGCCGGCGACTACGACAACGCCTGGAGCCTGGCTTATGCGACCACGCTGGCCCAGACCCGTCTGGTAGAAGAAAAGGCACAGGCCGTAAACAACCGGGCCCTGCTTGGCGTGGCTCAGGTAGTGGAAGCCCAGATTGTGGGCCAGATCACCGCTCTATGGGGCGACGTTCCCTATTCGGAGGCCCTGCGGCCCGGCACTCCCGGCAAGTTTGATTCGCAGGCTTCCGTTTATGCCGCCACCCAGACGCTGCTCGACCAGGCTATCATCAACCTGCCCCTCAACGGGGTATGGGACCGGAGCCGGGACATCTTCTACGGCGGATCGGTACCGAAGTGGACTGCTGCGGCGCACTCGCTCAAGGCCCGTCACTACCTGCACGTGAAAGACTACGCCCGTGCTGCTTCGGAAGCGCGCCTGGGCATTACGAGCAGCGCCAACGACATGATCATGCCCTACAACGGTACGTCTGTCAGTGGTGACCTGAACCCGTATTACGACTTCATCGACATCAACCGGTTTGGCTACATGTCGGCCGAAGGGGCCCATGCTGCGGCCCTGCTCGACAGCGTCGGCTCCGCCGGTGGCCGCACCCGGGCCAATGCCAAGACGGATGAGTCGGCCCGTTTCTCTTACTTCTACATCGCTGACCAGATTTACTCGCTGGACCCCAACTTTGTAGACGGCGCTTTTGCACCGGATGCCGATGCTCCCTTGCTGACGTACGTGGAGACCCAGGCTATCCTGGCGGAAGCCCTGAACCGTACCGGCGACCAGGCCGGCGCTCTGGCGGCACTCAACAACATTCGCCGTGAGAACGAGACGAAGTTCGGACCGGGTGCCTATGCTCCGTATGTACTGGCTGACTTCGCAGCCGGTGGCCTGATGAACCGGGTAGCCGGCCAGACGCCCGCCGCCGCGATGCTCAAGGAAATCCTGACCGAGAAGTACCTGTCGATGATTGGTCAGCTGGAGCCCTTCCACGACCTGCGCCGGACGGACAACCTGATTGGCGTACCGAAGAAGAACAGTGCTTCGCCCAGCCTGCCCCAGCGTCTGCTGTACCCGCAGAGTGAAGTGAACACCAACCCGAACGTACCCAAGCCTATCCCCGGCTTGTTTGACAAGACGCCGGTGAACCGCTAAACCGGTAGACGCCATCCTAAGAAAGACCTGGTCCTGATGGGCCAGGTCTTTTTTGTTTAGGGCCCTCTGCTCGCAGGAAGCAGGGCTGGCTCCGCCGCCGGATGAGTAGTCGGGACTAGACCCCTCTTCAGGTTTCTGAGCCGCTACTCCCTGGTTTTTTTCTTGAAATCGGGATATCCCGTTGAAAAACAGCTGGTAATGGCTGACCAGCCGGACCCGGGCATTTTATTTTTTTAAGCTCCGGCAGGACCTATCTTATTACCTTCAGGAAAAATTGCCCTATTTTTAGCCACAAAGAACCACCCCCAAGGCCTAGCCTATTCCTCCATTTTTCCCCCCTTTTTTCATGAAAAAACCCTTACTGCTCAGTCTGCTGATGGTATTGGTTCTGTTCGGCCAGGCACTGGCCCAGAACCGGTCTATCTCCGGACGTGTCCTGGACGCCAGCAACAACGACGGTCTGCCCGGCGTGAGTGTGCTGGTGAAAGGCACCAGCATTGGTACTGCCACCAACGCTGACGGACGCTACACTCTGGCCGTGCCAGACAATGCAACCACCCTCGTTTTCAAGTATTTGGGCTACACCACCCTAGAGCGCCCAATTACCAGCACCGCCATCGACGTATCCATGGCGGTGGATGCCAAGCAACTCAATGAAGTAACCGTCCTCGGCGTAAAGCGGGAGGAGCGGGCAGTTGGCTACGCTGTTTCCACGATTAAAACCGAGCAGGTTGTTCAGAAGTCGGAGCCCGACATCCTGCGCACGATTTCCGGTAAAGTGCCCGGCGTAAACATTGTCTCGTCGAGCGGGGTCCCCGGTTCGTCTTCCCGCATCACCATCCGCGGTAATACCTCGATGCTGGGCAACAACCAGCCGCTCTTTATTGTAGACGGCGTGCCGTACGACAACTCCCAAACCGAGTCGGAAAACCAGCTCGTGCGCGGTGCCGGCTACTCGGGCCGTACGGCCGACATTGACCCCAACAACATTGAAACCTTCACGGTACTGAAAGGTGCGGCGGCGGCGGCCCTTTACGGTTCCCGGGCGGCTGGTGGCGTTATCGTTATCACTACCAAAACCGGCAGCGGCAAGCGCGGCGCCAAAGGCGTGCAGGTTGGCTACAGCACTTCCTACTCCATGGAAAAGCTTGCCGGCCTGCCCGAGTACCAGAACTCCTACGGCAACGGGGCGAACTTTACCGGCCCGTTCACTACGAACGGCTCCTGGGGTCCCCGCTTCGGCGGCCCCGGCTCCCCGACCACCATTCCTCACCCCCAGGCAGGCAACGTGGGTCTAGGCATTGCGGACACGGCCGTTATTCCCTATCAGGCTTACCCGAACAACGTAAAGGACTACTTCAAAACCGGCCACGTATTCGAGAACTCGATCAACCTGTCCGGCTCCGGCGACAATACCAGCTTCTCGGCTGTTCTGTCGCGTGCCGACAACAAAGGCATTATCCCGAACTCGTTCTTTATCCGCAACAACGTGAGTGCCGGCGGTTCGGGCACTTTCAACAAGCTCACCGTAGGCGGCAACGTCGGCTACACCAACTCGGAGCAGCGCGGCCCCCAGCTGGGCGCCAACAACGCCGTTGGTAACGCCACGGCCTTTGCCCGGACGCTGTTCTTGCCCCGTAACCTCGACCTGCAGGGTTTGCCCTACATCGACCCGATTACGAAACAGTCGCTGTTCGGCTGGCTGTCGCAGCAGGCTGACAACCCCATCTGGAGCACCGAGAACAACGCCTACACCTCCCGGGTTGACCGCGTGGTGGGCAGCGTGAACATGAGCTACGCCTTCAAGGAGTGGCTGACGCTGAGCTACTCCGGGGGCCTGAACACCTACACCGACCTGCGCCGTACCACCGTTCGTCCCGGCTCCCTGGGCTACGGCGGCGTAGGCAACGTACTGGAGGACAACATCCAGAACACCGAGCTGGAGCAGACCCTGCTGCTGACCGTTGACAAAAACCTGACGGAAGACATCAGCCTGCGCGCCTCGGTCGGCCAGAACATCAACCAGCGCAAGTTTGAGTTTACTGCCTTCCAGGGCAGCAACATCATCGTGTTCGGCATCGACAACATCGAAAACACCGAGCAGAAGGGCACCAACGGCTACGACTACTCCAAGCGCCGCCTGATGGGTATCCTTGGTGACGCTACCGTGGGCTATAAGGAGTTTGCGTTCCTAACCGTTTCGGGTCGTAACGACTGGTCGTCGACGCTGAACAAGAACGGGGAGCTGGGCAACAGCGGCCGCTCGTTCTTTTACCCCAGCGTAAACGGCTCGCTGCTCGTCAACGAAGCGTTCAAGCTCGACTACAACTGGCTGACGTTGCTGAAGCTGCGTGCCGGCTACGGCCGCGTGGGTCGCGATGCTTCGCCCTATGATGCCGGCCCCACGCGCTACATCATCAACCCTGGCTTCGGCAACCCCGGCCAGCAGCTGGGCACCCAGTTCCCCTTCAACGGTATCGTCGGCCTGGGCATTTCCAGCCAGATCGGCAACCCGGCCCTGACGCCCGAGTTCACCTCCGACATCGATGTAGGGGTTGACCTGGGCTTCCTCAAGGACCGCGTAACCTTCACGGGCACCTATTACAAGCGCCGCTCCACCAGCCAGATTGCCCCCCGGGCTCTGCCGTCTGCTACCGGCTACGGCTCAGAGATTACCAACTTCGGTGAGCTCAGCAACGAGGGCCAGGAAGTTTCGCTGACCGTGGTTCCGATTAAAACGAACGACTTCACCTGGTCCAGCACCAACAACTTCTACCGCAACCGCAACATTGTGGTGGAGCTGGCTGAAGGCATCGACCAGATTCCGTTCGGCAGCAGCTTCGGCTCGGGTGTTATTCAGGCCCTGCTGAAGCCGGGTCAGCCCTACGGCGTGTTCTACGGCTCGGTAGCCGCCCGCGACGAGAAAGGCAACCTGCTGATTGATCCGGTAACGGGCCGCCCGATTGACGACCCCAACCCCCAGATCATCGGCAACCCAAACCCGGATTTCCAGATGAACTTCATCAACAACTTCACTTACAAAGGCCTTAACCTGAGTGTGCTAGTTGACTTCCGCAAGGGCGGCGACATCTATTCGACCACCGTGGAGCAGATGCTGGGCCGGGGTGTAACGAAGGACACCGAGGACCGCGAGAAGCTGGTTATCATCAAAGGGGTACAGGGTGACGTAGCCACCCGCCAGCCTATCCGCAACGGCGACGGCGTGGCCATCCCGAATACGACCCCCATCACGGTGAACGACTACTATTTCAGTGGTGTTCCCGGTCTTGGTTCGGCGGCCATCAACGCCCCGGCCGAGTTCTCGGTGTACGATGCTACCACGGTACGTCTGCGCGAAATCTCGCTTGGCTACAGCCTGCCCAAGACGATGCTGGAGAAAACTCCCTTCAACGGCGTGACGGTTTCGCTGTCGGGCCGCAACCTGTGGTGGTATTCGCCCAACATTCCGAAGTACACCAACTTCGACCCCGAAACCAGCACGTTCGGCTCCAGCAACGCCCAGGGTTTCGAGTACACCAACGCGCCCAACACCACCCGGTACGGCGTGAACCTGCGCGTGAACTTCTAATCTGACTTTTCGACTTTATATACGATGAGAATCCGTAAACTTTCCGCCGGCCTGGGCCTGGTGGGCCTGCTCCTCACAGCACCGGGGTGCAAGGACTTTTTCGATGTCAACGTTGACCCGATTCACCCGATTTCGGCCACCAACGAGCAGCTGCTGCCGGTGACCCAGGTGGCGATGGCCACGTACCTGGGCTTTAACCTGAACGGCCTGAGCCAGCCGACGGCCGCCCTGATGGGCCAGCTGTCCAACTCCCGCTCGATCGGTACTTTCTCTCAGTCGGGCGACTCGTTCAACAACGAGTGGTCGGGTCTGTACACCGATATGCTCAATAACAACGAGCAGATCATCAGGCAGGCTACTGCGCAGCAAAGCTGGACGTTCCTGGGTATTGCCCAGCTGCAGAAAGCCTATGTCGTCAGCCAGATGGTGGATATGTGGGGCGACATTCCCTACTCCCAGGCGCTGCAGGGCGCTTCCAACCGGGCTCCCCGCTTCGATAAGGACTCCGATATCTACAACGGCAACCAGACCCTGGGTATTCAGGGTCTGTTCTCGCTGATTGACGAAGCCCTGGCTAACCTGGCCAAGGGAGGAGTGACGCCATCCAACGACATTATCTATGGTGGCAATGCCCTGAAATGGTCCCGTTTCGGCCGGAGCCTGAAGCTGAAGCTCTACAACCAGATCCGCAAAACCCGTGACGTCAGCGCCGACGTTACGACCCTGCTCGGCCAGGACCTGCTGACGGCCCAGGACGACTTTGAAGTGAAGTACGGCAGCACTACCACGCCGGAAAACCGGAACGTTGGCTTCCTGGCCGACTACGTAAACGTAGGCCGCGAAAACCACATCGGCATTCACTTCTATGAGCGGATGCGCGGTACCAGCGCCGGCAACACGACCCGGGCACCCCGGGACCCCCGCCTGCCTTACTACTTCTTTAACCAGAACCGCTCCACGGTTGAAAATACCAACGTAGACTACCAGGAGCCTGCTAACCGCGGCCGTCTGTTTATCTCGCGCCGCTTTGGCAGCACCGGCCGCAACGCCGCCGCCGCCGATGCCGACGTGCGCACCCTGCCCGGTCTGTACCCCATTGGCGGGCGCTTCGACAACGGCGAAGGCGGCAACGCCACCTCTGACTTTGGCCGCGGCCTCGTTGCCCAGCGTCTGCTCACGTACTTCAGCCGCAAGTACACCGAAGCCGAAGTACGCCTGATGGTACTCAATGATGCTACCGCCGCTGGTGTCGCCCTGGAAGAAGCCATCCGCGCTTCGTTTGCCAAGGTAAACCAGATTGCTGCCGCCGAAGGAACTTCCCCGGCCGGCGTGGGTGTATCCGCGCTGCCGGTGCCCCAGATTTCGGCAGCCGCCATCAACACCTATGTGACGCGGGAAATGGCTGCCTACAACGCCGCCACTACCGCGCAGGGCAAGCTGGCCATCATTATGGAGCAGAAGTACATTGCCTCGTTTGGCTTCGGACTGGATATCTACACTGACTTCCGCCGCACCTACCTGCCCCGTATCAAGGTGCCCGGCAATGCAGATCCGGCCCGTGGCACGGAGGACGATGACGACAACGAAACGGCTTCGAGCGGTGGCTTCCCCCGCCGTCTGCTTTACCGTCAGGACGACCTGACGACCAATCCTAATGCGCCCAAACAGCCCAATGTGCTGACGGACCGCATTTTCTGGGATGTTCAATAAATCATTGTGCATCCACGAAACCTCACTTTTGACTATTTTATGAAAAAGACCCTGTTTGCCCTCGCGCTGCTGGCGTCGAGTATGCTCGGGTTCTCCTCGTGCACCGACCAAGACAAGCTCCCGGCGCCGGAGACCGAAGACCTTCCTATCCTGTTTCCCCGGGTTACCCCCGGCAAAGACTACTTTCCCATTAGCCAAAGCGCCGCGGCCCCGAACTCCAACCCTACGCGGCCGGTGTTCGAGTTTACGATCGACCCGGGTGACCAGCGTGAAGTGGAGATTGACCGGATTGCCGTGTACCGCAGCTACCGTCGTGGTACCCAGATTAGCCCCCGCTTGCTGGTAAAGGAGGTTAGCTCGTTCCCGGCTACCATCACCATGAACAGTGATGAGGCGCTCCGGGATCTGGAGCGAATCAATGGTGCTGCGCTGACGACCGTATATCCGATCAAGCCCGGCAGCACCACCAAAGAGCAGGATCCCACGCGTACGAACAACTTTCTGGTTCGCAACGATGCGATTGTGTTCACCTTCGACTACATCCTGAAGGATGGTCGTCGGATCGTGCTCACTCCGCTGACCGGCACGTTCCCATCGCCTTCCGGCACGTTGTCGCGGGAGCCTTTCGCGGCCGTCGCAGTGTTCCGCTAAGCTGCAAAAGCCGATTAACTAAAAGCCGCTGTCCTTCCGGGCAGCGGCTTTTTTGTGGCTGACACGCCCGTTCCGCCGCTGATTTCGGGCGCTGATATAAGGTAAAGCTCCGTAAAATGCTATCCCCGAAGAAAAAGTATAGCAGGTTTCAAATGCGCCGGACCCTGGCCGTTTAAAAATCAAGGTCCGGCAAATGTGCAAGTGCGTTACGGCTAACCGGCCAGCGCTGGAAGTAGCGTTACGGGGTGATAACGCGCTTTAAAGCAGGTTATTTTGATTTTTAACCTACCCGGAATCGGGCGAATTCTCAGTATAGAAAATAGCAAATGATCTTAAAGTCAAATTATCTAATGGTTGCCTGAGAAGAGGACGAACGCAGACTTTTTTTTCGTCAGTTCATAAAAAAGTAACCATTCCTTCTTGCATTGCTTGAATGTTGCCTATTTTTATGAAATAAAGGCTGGCTTCTGGCGGTCCTTATTTCCTTACTCTTTTCTCACTCACCTTTCTCTGCATGAAAAAATTTCTATTCATGAGTGCTCTGCTCATGATTACCCTGCTACAGCAGGTAATGGCTCAGGACCGGAACATCTCCGGCCGTGTGACCGACCGGCAGTCCGGCGAAGGCCTGCCCGGTGTAACGGTGCTGTTAAAAGGCACCACGAACGGGGTTTCGACCAACTCCGATGGAACGTTTAGCCTCACTGCCCCGGCAGCAGGTGGCGTTCTCACTTTCAGCTCCATCGGCTTCATCACCCAGGAGCGCACCATCGGCACCGACAACACCATCAACATTGGTCTGGCTGCCGACACCAAAACCCTGAGCGAAGTAGTCGTAACCGGCTACGGCGGGTCGCAGGATGTCAAAGACATTACCGGCTCGGTAGCTCAGGTAAAAGAGGAGAAGCTGCTGCTTCAGCCCGTAACGAGTGTTGATCAGGCACTGCAGGGTCGTATGGCCGGCGTGAGCATCAACATTGGTAGCGGTATGATTGCCGACCAGGCTGCCGTGCGTATCCGCGGTGCCAACTCGATCAGCAACAACTCCCAGCCCCTGTATGTACTGGACGGCGTACCGCTGAATACCGCGGAGCAGACCAACGTACTGGGTGGCCGCTACAACCCGCTGGCTGATATCAACCCCAACGACATTCAGTCGGTGGACGTGTTGAAGGACGCTTCGGCTGCAGCTATCTACGGCTCGCGCGCTGCCAACGGCGTTATCGTTATTACCACCAAGCGTGGCAAGAACGGTCAGAACCGCGTTTCGCTGAACACCTACCGCGGCTTCCAGCAGGCTGTTCGCCGCCCCGAGCTTCTCGGCGCTAACGATTTCGTTACCATCTCCAACGAAAAGGCCGCTAACGCCCGCGCTGGTAGCGTAGGTGCTCCCGGCAACGTTGGCAACACCAGCGTGCCGGCCGTAATTGCAGCTACGATCGACACGAACGGCGACGGTGTGCCGGACGAGACGGACTGGATCAACGAGATCTTCCGTAACGGCACCCAGCAGAACTACCAGATTGCTCTTTCCGGCGGTAACGAATTCGCTTCGTACTACGGCTCGGGTGACTGGAACGACCAGCAGGGCCTCATCATCCAGAACCGCCTGCGTCGTGGTTCCGGGCGTCTGAACCTCGACCTGACCCCCAAGAAGTGGCTGAAGGCCGGCATCAGCCTGAGCTACAGCAAAGCCTACAACCAGGGTGTAAACAACGAGAACGCCCTGGCTGGCGCTACCATCTCGGGCTACACCGCTCCCCCGAACGTACCGGCCTACAATCCGGACGGCACCTACTACCTGAACAACCTGGGCAACCTAGGCAACGGTAACAACCTGATTCCGAGCAGCTATGCTCCGAACGCGTACTACCACATCCCCGGCATCCTGCGCGAGAACCGCAACGACAACACCTCGCAGCGTATGCTCGGCAACGGTTACTTCACGGTAGAGCCCATCAAAGGCCTGCAGCTGACCACGAAATACGGTATCGACCATACCAACAACTTCGAGGACCAGTACAACAGCCCCATCCTCGGCGGCCTGGGCCGTCAGGTTGGTCAGGGTCTGGTACAGGACTACGATAACACCCTGACTCAGTTCAACTGGCAGAACTACGCCAACTACGACCGCACGTTCGCTGAAAAGCACACGATCGGTCTGACGGCCGGTGTAGAATACCAGGAGACGCAAACCAAGCGCATCTACAGCGTAGCCAACGACTTCGCTGACCCCAAGTTCCAGTCGATCCTCGACGGTCTGTACTCCGGTACCCTGACCGGCGGCGGCACTGAGTTCGCCAACGGCTTCCAGTCGTACTTCGGCCGCGCCAACTACAGCTTCGAAAACAAGTACTACGCTTCGTTCTCGGTACGTGCTGACGCTTCGTCGGTATTCGGTAAGGACAACCAGCGCGGCTACTTCCCAGGTGGTTCGCTGGGCTGGCGTATCTCGGAGGAAAGCTTCATGCAGGGCATCTCCGTTATTAATGACCTGAAGCTGCGTGGTAGCTACGGCGTGGTTGGTAACTCCAACGGCTTGGGCTCCTACGCTTCGCGCACCCTGATCGGCGGCGGCCAGTACGCCGACGTAAACGGTTTCTCGATCAGCCAAGTGGGTAACCCCGGTCTGCAGTGGGAAACGTCCAAGAAGCTTGACCTGGGTCTGGATGCTTCGTTGCTCGACAGCCGCGTGAACCTGACCTTCGACTTCTTCAACAACAACATCGACAACTTGGTACTGAATGCCCCGGTACTCCGCACCACTGGTATCCCCGGTGCTTCGGTAGCCCGCAACGTAGGCAAGATGTACAACCGTGGTGTTGAACTGACCCTGAACACGGTGAACGTGCGCACGGAAAGCGGCTTCACCTGGAGCTCTTCCTTCAACACGGCCATCATCAAGAACCGCATTGTTGAGCTGGCTACCCCGACCGACATTATTGCCGCTAACAACCGCGCCAGCGTGGGCAGCAGCCTGGGTGTATACTTCCTGCCCCAGTGGGCTGGTGTAAACCCCGCCAACGGCAACGCCCAGTTCTACGACAAGGATGGCAACATCAAGCAGTACGATGCGGCTTACACGACCAACGCCAATGCTACGCAGGGCCGCTGGCTGAACGCCGCTGGTGAGGTTACGACCCCCATCGGCGCTGCTGACTTCAAGTACACGAAGAAGTCGGGCTACCCCACCTGGTCGGGTGGTTTCGACAACACCTTCAGCTTCAAAGGCCTTGAGCTGGGTGTGTTCCTGCAGTACTCCGGCGGCAACCTCGTTTACAACGGCTACCGTCAGGCCATGCTGAGCAACAGCCTGCAGAACAACAGCACGGAAATCCTGGACCGCTGGACGGCTCCCGGCCAGAACACCGACATTCAGAAGCTCGTGCTGCGTGACGTGCAGTCCGTGCAGGCTTCGACCCGCTGGCTAGAGAAGGGCGACTTCCTGCGCCTGCGTCAGGTGAGCCTTGGCTACAACCTGCCGGAACCTCTTATCAAGCGTCTTGGTTTGAACAATGTCCGGATTTACGGCCTGGCTCAGAACCTGTATAACTTCACTGCTTATACTGGCCTCGATCCGGAAGTAAACACCAACAACAGCACGACTAACACCCGTCAGGGTGCCAACATTGCCTACGGTATCGACGGCCGCTCGCTGCCGCCTCCCCGTAGCTTCACGTTCGGCATCAACCTGGGTATTTAATTTTTGCTTCTTTCCAACCGTATGATTCATAACTCCACTTTGCGGAATGCAGCCTTCGCGGCCTTTCTGCTCGCCACAGCCAGCAGCTGCGACGTCCTGACCCAGGACCCGCCCACCGCGCTGACTGAAGAGGATGCCTTCGCCAACGCTGACCGCATCTCCAAGACGGCTACGGGTATGTACGACCAGCTGCAGAACGCCGAATTCCTCGGCGGCCGTGCGCTGATCTATAGCGACATCCGCAGCGACGACACGAACGTTGCCGCCTTCTTTGGTAACGTTTCCAACTTTGCCCAGCTGCCCAACGACGCTATCGCTCAGAATGCCTGGACCGGTGGCTACCGTACGCTGTACGGTGCTAACTTCTTCCTACAGGGCATTGCCAAGAACGCCGGCAAAGCTCCTGCTGCCCTGGAAACCCAGTACATCGGCGAAGCCAAGTTCATCCGGGCGCTGGTGTATTTCCATCTCGTAAACCTGTTTGCCCAGCCGTACAACTTCACGGCTGATGCTTCGCACCCCGGGGTTCCGCTGCAGCTGGTTGCGCCCGACGTAACGACTGCCTTCGACCCTTCGCAGAACCTGGCCCGCTCCACGGTAAAGCAGGTGTATGAGCAGATCGAAAAGGACCTGAACGACGCCATCACGGCGCTGCCGGAAACCTACGCTACCCCGTTCGACAGAACGGCCCGGGCAACGAAGGATGCCGCCCGCTCGCTGTTGTCGCGCGTGTACCTGTACGAAGGCAAGTATGCTGAGGCACGTGATATGGCAGGTGCTGTTATCACCGGCGCCCGTCATACCCTGGCTCCGAGCCCCGCTACTCCCTTCATGGCCATCGGTGCTGCCGGTGCCGGCCTGACCAGCGAGTCGATCTTCTCGGTGGCCATGAACTCGGCTGATAACCCCAACACCAACAACGCTCTCGGTCAGCACTATGGCCGTCTGCGTCGCGGTGATATTGTGGTGACTCCCTACGCCCGCATCGACTCGACGCAGTTCCGCAGCAAGGACCGTCGCCGGACCCTGCTACTGGACCCGCCCACGTTCCCGGCTACCACGACTGTGAACGTCTTCACGCTGAAGTACAACAACTCCTCGTTCGACTACGTGCCGATCGTACGCTACTCGGAGGTGCTGTTGAACCGTGCGGAAGGTCTGGCTCAGACGGATGCCGGAGTTAGCGCGGCAGCCATCGTCCTGCTCAACCAGGTTCGTCGTCGCTCGCTGCCCAACGTACCGGCTTATGCCGACTACACGGCCGCCAGCTTCGCCAACAAGCAGGCGCTGATTGATGCCATCCTGTTCGAGCGTCGCTTGGAGCTGGCCTTCGAAGGTCACCGCTACTACGACCTGATGCGCTACAAGCGCAACTCGAGCCGGGTAAACTACGGTTCGGATAAGGCAATCTTCCCGATCCCGCAGATCGACACCCAGCAGAACCCCAACCTGACCCAGAACCCCGGTTACAACTAACCCAATCTGACTTCAGAGCAAAAAGCCCCAGCCGCCTTGGCTGGGGCTTTTTTTATGCTGCCTTTCCCGCCTGACGGGTTAGCCCAGGTCGCGCAGGTGCAGCACGACTTCGTCGGATATAGTCCCGGGACGCTGCAGCCAGGCGAGAATCCGGGCAGCCACCGACTCGGGCGAGGCGAGCTGCCCCTGGGCGTGGTAAGCGGCAAACTGACTGGCCTCGCTGAAATTGGCCGGGTCAGCTGCCCGGATGTGCGCCTGCATGGTAGTATCGATGATGCCCGGCGACAGGCTGCGGATCCGGATACCGGAGGCGCGCAGGTCCTGCTCTTTCTGGGCGGTGCGGGAAAGAGAGTCCAGAGCAGCCTTGGACGCCGAGTAGGCTGCCCACCCGTCTACCGCCCGCTGAGCTGCCCCGCTGCTGATGTTGAGGATAAGGCGGGGAACCGTCAGGCTCGCAAAGGCACTGATAAAGGCGTTCATCAGGATAGCCGGCGCTACCGTGTTGACCCGGAATACGAGCTTCAGGTGGTCGTTCGACTGCTCGCCGAGGTAGCCGATTTCGCCCAGCACACCGGCGTTGTTGATCAGGGTAATGCTGGCGGGTTCGATGAGGCTACGCAGGAAGGTCGGCACGTTGCTTTCCACCGCCGACAGGTCGGCCAGGTCGAGGGGCACGTGCTGGTAGCTGGGATGCTCCAGGGTGGCCCGTCGCCCGATGCCGATGACGGTGGTATCCGGACGGGGCAGCAGGGCTTCAGTGAGGGCCTTGCCCAGCCCCCGACTGGTTCCGGTGATGATGTAGTAGTTCATGGCGCAGCGAAAGTCGAATCAGGTTTTACGGAAAATCAGCGGCGGCTGCCGGAAACAGTGCCCCTCCCCTGCTGCCCAGCGCCTGGGTCAACGGACGGAAGAGCACTACCCTGGCTGGCCCCAGCCACCTGCTTCCGGAACTCAGGGAATCCTGCCAAAAACCAAAAGGTGGCCTGACAGACCACCTTTTGCGCTTCGCGTCGGAATACCAACCGGCTTCCGGGCCTACAGGATGTACTGGGACAGGTCCCGGTTGCCGACCATGTCGCGCAGCCGCTCATCGACCAGCTCCCGGTTGATGAGGATACGAGCGTGAGGACCGATTTTGTCCGGTACGTCGAACAAGATGTCGTTGAGCAGGCGGCTCATCACCGTATGCAGGCGGCGGGCCCCGATGTTCTCCACTTCCGCATTTACCTCAAAGGCAATTTCCGCCAGGCGCTCCAGAGCGGAGTCATCAAAGGAAAGCACCACGTCTTCGGCCTGCAGCAGGGCTTCGTACTGCTTGGTGAGGGCGTTACGGGGCTCCTTGAGAATCCGGTAGAAGTCGTTTTTGGTCAGGCTTTGTAGCTCTACCCGGATGGGAAAACGGCCCTGCAGCTCGGGAATAAGGTCACTGGGCTTGGCGACGTGGAAGGCGCCGGCGGCAATGAACAGGATGTGGTCGGTGTGGATAATGCCATACTTGGTGCTCACGGCCGAGCCTTCCACGATGGGCAGCAGGTCGCGCTGCACGCCCTCCCGGCTGACGTCGGGGCCGCCGCCCCCGCTTTTACCGCCCCGGCTGGCTACCTTGTCAATTTCGTCGATGAAGATAATACCGGCATTCTCGGCGTGGCGAATAGCCTCGTCCTTTACCTCGTCCATGTCGATCAGCTTGGCCGCTTCCTCATCGAGCAGAATGCGGCGGGCTTCGGCAATGGTGACTTTACGCTTGCGGGTTTTCTTGGGCAGCATGCTGCCGAGCATGTCCTGCAGACCGGATAAGGAGGCTTCGTCCATGCCCCCGGGCCCGCCGATTACGCCGATGCCGGGGTTGGTGCTCTGCTGCACCTTGATTTCAATCTTGCGCTCATCCAGCTCCCCGCTCTGAATCTTAAGCCGGAACTTCTCCCGGGTCCGCTCATTCAGCTCGTGGTCGGAATCGGGCATGGCGTTGGGGTCGGCGCTGCCAAACCCAGCCCCGTCCGGGCGCGAAGTGCTACCGGTGACGGGCGGAATCAGCGCGTCCAGGATGATGTCTTCCACAGCCTGGGCCGCCTGCACCTTTACTTCCTCCTTGCGGCGCTGCTTTACCATGTTCACTGACTGCTCCACCAGGTCGCGGACCATGCTTTCCACGTCGCGGCCTACGTAGCCTACTTCGGTAAACTTGGAGGCTTCGACTTTCGTGAAGGGAGCGTCGGCAATACTGGCCAGACGCCGGGCAATTTCGGTTTTTCCCACGCCCGTGGCCCCAATCATGAGGATATTGTTGGGCACGATTTCGCGCTGCATGTCGGCCGGGGCGTGGAGGCGGCGCCACCGGTTGCGCAGGGCAATGGCGACGTAGCGCTTGGCATCGTGCTGGCCAATGATGTACTTATCAAGCTCGGCCACAATCTGGGCCGGGGTCAGAAACGTGTTGGAATCGAGCATAGGAAAGGATAGAAGGTCGCGCAAGCATACGCGGGGACGCCGGCCGCAGATGGGCTGACCAGCGAACCGGCGCTAGTTCCCGCCTTTTTTCTTGAACAGGGAGTCCAAGTTGCGGGCCACGGTAAAGTAGTTGGCCGCACCGGCCGGGTGGTAGTAGGCCCGGGTGTAATCGAGCTGAAACTCGCTTAGGCGCAGCATCAGGCCAAAGCTGAGGCCGGCCCCGCCCGACGTGTTTTCGAGGCGCAGCTCCCGCCGCATCATGTGGTTGTAACCCAGGCGCACGTTCAGGCTTTTGCCGAGGATAAATTCCCCGCCCACTACGAAGTGCCGGGCCAGCTTGTCGCCAAATGATTTCTTGGGCTTTATTTCCTCCCCGTCCTCGCCGAGCTGCCCGCGTACGGTGGGGTCGAGGTACACGATGTCGAACTGCTGCAGGTGGTGAGCGGTAATGGAGATGCGCAGGGGCATGTGCTCGGGCTTAAACGACGTGCCGATGGCCACGTCCAGGGGCATCGGCTCCCGGTCGGCGCCGGCGAAGGGCTTGAGCTGATACCCCACGTTGCGCACGGTCAGGCCCACATTAAAGTCCTGGCTGGGGTGCTTGAACAGCGCGCCTACGTCGGCCAGGGTGGCTACGGAGTGGTTGCCAGCAATACCCGACACGGCCAGCTTGGCGGTAGCGCCCAGGATAAAGTTGCCGCTGGTGTAGGCGTCCGACACGCTCAGGGCGTAGTCGTTGACCGAAAACTCGCCCAGGCTGTTGCCCGCCGGGTCGAGCTGCTCAAACTTGCCGTAGCTCAGGTACGTCAGCCCCACGCCAATGCGCCCCGCCTTCTGCGTATTAAACACATAGGTGGCGGTGCTTTGCTTGATATCCGCCAGAAAGTCCACAAAGCCCAGGGTGAGGCGGCCGTCCATCTCGGCGTTGAGCAAAGCCGGGTTAGCGTACAGCATGGTGCCGTCGGCATCGCGCGAGCTGACGTTGGTAGCACCCAGCCCGGCAAGCTTGGCGCTGGGCGGCAGGTTCAGAAATGAAAACGCCTGCTGACCACCCAGCTGAGCGGCGGCGGGCCGGGCTACCCCGAAGCCCAGCGCCAGGGCACTTACACAAACCAGCAGACGGCGGCGTAGCAGTTTATTCATTGATCCAAGATACGGCCTTTTCCGGGCAGTACGGCTTTCCACCGCGCACGGCTTCAGGGTACCAAACAGGCGGGTCAGGCATTTTATTGCCTTTACCCGATACCAGCCAATTTACTCTGCCCGGCCCGGCGCCCCGGCCCAAAAGCCGGGGTGCGGGCCTGCTACTGCACCTCTACGCTGGCGGCCGGGGCCGGACTGGGCTCGTCGCGCACGGTCAGTTTGATGGGGTGGGCCACCAGCTCGTCGAGCAGGGCCACCTTCAGCACGTCGTCGACGCGGTCGGCGTAGTGCACGGTCAGGTCCTTGAGGTACTCGGCGGGGATTTCCTCGATGTCCTTGCGGTTTTTCTGGCACAGAATCACGTCGCGCACCCCGGCCCGCTTGGCGGCCAGAATCTTTTCCTTGATGCCGCCCACCGGCAGCACCTTGCCACGCAGGGTGATTTCGCCGGTCATGGCCAGGTGGGAGCGGATCTTGCGCTGCGTAAACACCGAGGCAATGCTGGTGAAGATGGCAATGCCGGCGCTGGGCCCGTCCTTGGGCACGGCGCCTTCGGGAAAGTGAATGTGCAGGTCGTACTGGTCGAACAGGCGGTAGTCGATGCCCAGCTCCTCGGCCCGGCTGCGCAGGTAGCTCAGCGCGGTTATGGCCGACTCCTTCATCACGTCGCCGAGCTGCCCGCTCAAGGTAAGCTTGCCCCTCCCCCGGCTCAGCAAGCTCTCGATGAAGAGGATGTCGCCGCCCACGCTGGTCCAGGCCAGGCCCGTGACCACGCCGGCAGTGTCATTGTCCTGGTACAGGTCCCGGTCGAAGATGGCGGCGCCCAGAATGCGGGTTACGTCCTTGGGCTCCAGCGTCTCGGGGTACTCCTCCTTCATGGCCTTGTGCTTGGCGATGTTGCGCACCACGCCCGCAATCTTGCGCTCCAGGCTGCGCACGCCCGACTCGCGGGTGTAGTCGTCGATGAGGCGCTGCAGGGCGGGAGTGGTGATGCTCACGTCCTTGGGCACGAGGCCATGCTCAGCCAGCATCTTGGGCCAAAGGTGCTTTTTGGCAATCTGCGTCTTCTCCTCCAGCGTGTAGCCGGTCAGGTCGATGATTTCCATCCGGTCGCGCAGAGCCGGGTGAATCGTGTCGAGGGAGTTGGCGGTGGCAATGAAGAGAACTTTGCTTAGGTCGTACTCTACCTCGAGGTAGTTGTCGGTGAAGGTGGCGTTCTGCTCGGGGTCCAGCACTTCCAGTAGGGCCGAGCTGGGGTCGCCGCGGAAGTCGGAGCCCACCTTGTCGATTTCGTCGAGGATGATAACCGGGTTCGAGGCCCCGGCTTTCTTGATCTGCGACACGATGCGGCCGGGCATGGCGCCCACGTAGGTTTTGCGGTGCCCGCGGATTTCAGCTTCGTCGCGCACCCCGCCCAGGCTCATGCGCACGTACTTGCGGCCCAGACTCTGGGCAATAGAGCGGCCCAACGAGGTTTTTCCCACGCCGGGAGGGCCGTATAGGCACAGAATGGGGGCCTTCATGTCCTGCTTGAGCTGGAGCACGGCCAGGTACTCGATGATGCGGTCCTTCACCTTTTCGAGGCCGTAGTGGTCGGCGTCAAGGATTTTGCGGGTGCGCTTCAGGTTGAAGTTGTCCTTGGTATACTCACCCCAGGGCAGGTCGAGCAGAAACTCGACGTAGTTCATGCTTACCGGGTACTCGGCGGCCATCGGGTTGAGGCGGCTGAGCTTGTCGAGCTCCTTGCCGAAGTGCTTGGCCACGGCCTCGGGCCACTTTTTGTCTTTGGCGCGCTGCCGCATCCGGGCAATGTCCTGGTCGGGGCTGTCCTGGCCCAGCTCATCCTGGAGCACCTTGATCTGCTGGCGCAGGAAATAGTCGCGCTGCTGCTGGTCGATGTCGGTGTGGACCTTGGTCTGGATTTCGTGCTTTATTTCGAGCAGCTGAATCTCCTTCAGCATCATCTCCAGCAGCATCGTGCCCCGCTCGGCCCCGTCGTTGATTTCTAGCAGCTTCTGCTTGAGGCCCACCTCCACGTTCATGTTCGACGACAGGAAGTGGGTCAGAAAGGCCGGCGACTCGATGTTGTCGAGGGCCACCTGGGCTTCCTGCGGAATCTCGGGGTTGAGGCGCAGCATCTTGGCCGCCGCATCCTTGAGCGAGGCGACCAGGCCCTTTACCTCTTTGGAGGTCTTGTTGGGAAACGTTTCGGGCAGGTAGCTGACCCGGGCCGCAAGGTAAGGCGTGTCCTGGGTGCCTTCTTCCACCTTAAACCGGCTCTGTCCCTGAATGATGATGGTCGTGTTGCCGTCGGGCAGCACAATCAGCTTCAGGATGCGGGCCATGGTGCCTACTTCGTAGAGGTCGGCCAGGGTGGGGTCGTCGCTCTGGGTGTTTTTCTGGGCCACAACGCCCACAATCTTGTTGCCACGGTAGGCTTTGCGCACGAGGCGGATGCTTTTCTTGCGCGTCACCGTCACGGGCAGCACCACGCCGGGGAAGAGCACCGTATTGCGGACCGGCAGCAGCGGCAGCTCCGTGGGCGTTTCGGCGCCCGGCTCAAAGCCTTCGGGGTCGCCGGCAATGATGGACACCACTTCGGCCGGGTCATCTGACATCAGGAATAGCGGGGATAGAGCGGGTTTCCCCGAAAAAGAATCTTGGCTCATGATAAGGCAGGCGGAGAAGAGAAAGGCGGTGCCAGAATGGCATTAACATACGCCGCACAGGAGCCCCGAAAAGGGCTGCTGGTGCAAGGTACTGGAATGGCAAGCGCTGTGCCACGCCCCGGGCGGGCGGGTTTGGGTTCCAGGTCCGGCCAAGGCGGCATACTTCCGGGGGCCCAGGCCGCCACCCCGGCAGACGGGCCGACGACGCCCACATTATGAACCCTGCAATGGATGCGTGAAAAACTTATACTTTTGATGCTGGGGCGGCTCCTTCGGGCTGCTTTTGTTATTTTTGGATTCTATGCCCCGCTATTTTCTCCCGCTGCTGCTCGCCTTCTTCCTGCTGGTTGGCCTGGGCGCGGCATCTGCCCAGCAGAAGAGCACGCTGCCACCCATGAAGCAGCGGCGCCTGACGGGGAAAATCAAGCCCCGCCGCGACGCTACCCCGGAGTTTTCCAACATCAACCGGCTGGCGTACTACGAAAACAAAAAAGAGCTCAAGGCCGTCCAGAAAGCTGAAAAGCGCCGCAACTGGGTGGCCGCCCGCAATCTGCTCGACGCCTACGTGCATAAGTTCGGCATCGAGAACTTCTACAAGGACACGCCCCTGCTCTGGCGCCTGGCCCAGCTCTGGGAGCGTACCGGCAACGAGGAAAACGCCAAGGCCTACTACCGCCTTGCGCTCAAGCACACCCGCAAGGACATCCGCAAGATTCAGCTGTACTACGACTCGCTGGAGCAAAAGGAAACCGACCTGTACGTGCCGCTCAAGACGTACTACGACATTGTGGAGTACCGCAAGAGCATTGCCACCTTCCACCCGCCCAAGGGTGTGTATACCACCATGGGCGACGCCATCAACTCCACGGCGCCCGACTACGGCCCGGCCCTCGATGCCGAGGCCAACATGCTTATCTTCTCCTCGAAGCGCAAGCAGCGCGGCCTGCTCAACACCACCGCCGACGAGGATTTGTACATGAGCCGCAAGGACGGCAGCATCTCCTGGAACGATGCCGTGCCCATGCCAAAGCCTATCAACTCCCAGTACAACGAAGGCTCGGCCTGCCTCTCGAAGGATGGCCGCACGCTGTACTTTGCCCGCTGCGAGTGCCCCACCTGCCGTGGCAACTGCGACCTGTACGTGTCGAACTTCAAGGACGGCAAGTGGACCACGCCCAAAAGCCTGGGCGCCGGCGTAAACTCAGCCGCCTGGGACTCGCAGCCCACCCTGTCGCCGGGCGAGGACACGCTGTACTTCGCTTCCGACCGGCTCGGCGGCTTCGGCATGTCCGACATCTGGTACACCTACAAGCTCAAGAACGGGCAGTGGGCCAAGGCTGAGAACCTGGGCCCGGTGGTGAATACCCGCGAAAGTGAGGTCAGCCCCTACTACCACCCCCTCTACCACGTGCTGTACTTCAGTTCCCGCGGGCAGCTGCTCAACTTCGGCGACTTCGACATCTACAAAACCTACCGTGTGAAAGGGCGGTGGCAGGAGCCCCGCAACATCGGTCCGCTGGTGAACGGCAAAGGCTCGGAGTACTACTTCACGATTGACGCGGAGTCAAAGAACCTGTACTATGCCCGCTCCGAGGAAAAGGAAATGCAGAACCTCGACCTCTACTCGTTTCCCCTGCCCATGGAAGCCCAGCCCCTGGCCACGACCCACGTGGAAGGCACGCTGCTCGACTCCGTGGACCAGAAACCGATGAAGGGCATCGTGAGCATCATCGACACCGACAACGGCATCGAGGTGGCCAGCAAGTATCTGCGCCCCGACGGCTCGTTCGACTTCGACCTGATTGAGGGCTCCCACTACGTGATGCTGATTCAGAGCAACGACTTTTTCAGCATCGAAAAGAAGTTTGCCTTGAAGGGCGACACGGTGATGTCCCTGCTCACCAACTCCATCGACTACCGCTTGCCGCTTATCTTCAAGAACATCGAGTTTGACCCCGGCAAAGCCAACATCCGGCCGTCGATGCAGGCTACGCTCGACCGGATTGCCATCTTCCTGGTCGACCACCCCACGTTCAAGCTCAGCATTACGGGCCACACCGACAGCCGCGGCAACCCCGATGAGAACGTGAAACTGTCGCAGGACCGGGCGGAGGCCATCCGCAAATACATCGAGGCCAAGGGCAAGCTCAAGCCCAACCGCATCGAAAGCATGGGGTTGGGCAGCACCCAGCCGCTGAAGCCCGAAGTCACGGAGGAAGACGCCGGCATCAATCGCCGCGTCGAGTTTCGCCTGATCAAGCCCGAAGGAGACCCCGGCAAAGAGTCCGGCGCCGGTGCAATCGACTGGAAGTAGGTCTTTTGAGCGGCAAGCCTTTTTGTTCTAGCTTATGGCATTGTCATCCTGACGAAGGAAGGACCTTATCACTTCAGAACGAGTCGTCAGTACATTAATCGTTCGGACGCTTGTCGTTTATCGGTGCCAAGGTCCTTCGCAGGCGGACGTCAGATGAAGGATGACTGCTAGATCAGATGGCTGCATCAAAAAAGGCCCGCTTCGAATCCTCGGAGCGGGCCTTTTTCATTTACACTAGTTCCCAAATCACCACATAAGCTTCTGGCTTTCTTCGCCGGCGCGGAACAGGGCGCTTTGCTTTTTGCCGCCGGCTTCCAGGTTTACGATGTTCATCTGGTCCTCAAAGGAGTCGAGCAGGAGGCGGTGCTGCAGGTAGATGCCTTTGACCGGCTTAGGTGGCTTCACGGTGAAATACACCCAGTGCGCGTCCGACTCCTTTTGCACGCCCAGCAGCTGTAGCGGCAGGGTCTCGCCGGGTTTGGTACCGAAGCGCACCGTGCGGCGCAGGTAGCCTTCGGCCAGGGCATTCAGCCGGTCCCTGGATAGCTGCTCGATCGTAACGGGCGCCGGCTGCCCCGTGGACAAAGCTTTTTCGAGGTCATCGGTGAAAACCTTGAGTGCCACTTCCAGCTGCTGCTTGCCAGCGTTGTAGCGCACGTCCATGATACTGGCGTGGTAGGTGTGCGCCCCGGCCCGCAGCCCGGTCAGGAGCAGCAGAACGGAAAGCACAAGGCGGCGCAGAAAAAGCGGAGAAGTCATCAGGTAACTGGCCAGAAGTAAACGGGTCTAGACTTGGCGGTGACTGGTTGATTTCCAGAAACAGGGGTAACAGCCATCAGCTACCGGCTATCAGCTCAAAAAAAGCGGGGAGCAGGCCGCCCGGACCAAGCCGGTGCAGTCTGCTCCCCGCCGGTTCCGGTTTGGCTTTCTACTTAAGAAAGTCGTTGACCAGCACAAACGCCATCAGACCCAGAATAAGTGCCATGCCCACCTTTTGGGCGTTTTCGAGGAACTTGTCGGAAGGCTTGCGGCCCGCAATCATCTCGTAGGTCAGGAACAGCACGTGGCCGCCGTCGAGGGCCGGGATGGGCAGAATGTTCATCAGCGCCAGCACCATCGAGAGCATGCCCGTCAGCGTCCAGAACCGCAGCCAGTCCCACTTGCCGCCGTACTGCTGGGCAATGGCCATCGGGCCGCCCAGCGACTTGCGGGCTGAGGCCTCGCCCTTGAAGATCTTGCCCAGGGCCTTGGCCTGGGTTGTGACGATGCCGAAGGCCTGCTTGGTGCCGGCCGGAATAGCCTCCAAGAAGCCGTACTCGCGCTTCGAGAACTGTAGCAGGGACTTGGGCCGGAAACCCAGCTTGCCGTCCTCGTCGATGGTGGCGTTGAGCGTTACGGTTTCGCTGCCGCGCTGCACGAGCAAGGGCGTGGGCTTGCCGGCGTTGGCCTTGAGGGCGGCGGTCAGCTCGGGGAAGAACTGAATATCCTGGTTGCCGACGCGCAGAATCCGGTCGTTGGGCTGGAGGCCGGCCTTGGCGGCGGGCATGCCCGGGCTGATTTCGTCGACCACGAACGGGTCGAGCGGGGCCACGAACGGCGTTTCGTCCTTGCCGGCCATGCGGTCCATGAAGTCGGCCGGAACGGGAATGTCGATCAGCTGCCCGCCGCGCTCCACGGTGTAGTAGCTGCGGCTGCCGAGCAGCACGTTGGGGTCGTACACGTCGTTAAACTCCTGGAACGGGCGGCCGTTGATCTTGACGATTTTGTCGCCCTTACGGAAGCCGATTTCCTCGCCCACTTTGCTGGGCACGATGCCGTAGCGCACTTCTGAGGCCGGCAGGTAGCTTTCGCCCTGGGTGTAGGTCAGCACCGTGAAGATGACGATGCCGGTAATCACGTTCATGATGATTCCACCCAGCATTACGATCAGGCGCTGCCAGGCCGGCTTCGAGCGAAACTCGTTGGGCTGGGGCTCGGAGGCAAGCTGGTCGGCATCGGTGGTTTCGTCGATCATGCCGTGGATGGCCACGTAGCCGCCCAGCGGAAACCAGCCGAGGCCGTACTCGGTGTCGCCGATTTTCTTTTTGAACAGGGCGAAGTTGAGCACGCCCGGCAGCGGAAACAGGAAGTCGAAGAAGATGTAAAACTTGTCAACCCGGATCTTAAAGAACTTGGCGGCGGCGTAGTGCCCGAACTCGTGCAGGCCAACCAAGAGGGAGAGGCCCAGCAACAGGTTGCCGGCCATGATTAATCCTTCCAAAACAGTAAATCAGTGAATGAGTGGTAGTAGGTTGATTGTCGGTTGTTGATTGTTGCAAGCCGGCATATTCCCGGAACGACTAATAAGCAACGACCAACAAGTAACAATCAACATTTAAACTTTCCTGACCAGCTCCTGCGCCATAGCCCGCGTTTCGCAGTCGGTCAGCACGTAGTCGTCCAGGGTTGGTTCGGCAAGGTACGAAACCTTTGAGAGGCAGCTTTCCACCAGGTCGGACATTTGCAGGAACCCGATTTCGTCGCGCAGAAAGGCCGCCACGGCTATTTCGTTGGCGGCGTTGAGGATACAGGGCGCGTTGCCGGCCCGGCGCATGGCCTCAAACGCCAGGGGCAAATTGCGGAACGTGCCGCCGTCGGGCTGCTCAAAGGTAAGCTGGGGGTAGTCGAGAAACGAGAAGCGCGGAAAGCTTGAAGGCAGCCGGTCGGGGTAGCCCAGGGCATACTGAATAGGCAGCTTCATATCGGGCAGACCGAGCTGGGCCTTCAGCGACCCATCCTCGAACTGCACCAGGGAGTGAATGATGCTCTGCGGGTGCACCACCACGTCGATCTGGTCGTCGCGCAGGCCAAACAGCCACTTCGCCTCAATTACCTCCAGCCCCTTGTTCATCAGCGAGGCTGAGTCGATGGTGATTTTGGCGCCCATGTCCCAGTTCGGGTGCTTCAGGGCCTGGGCTTTGGTCACCTGAGCCAGGTCGGCAGTAGAACGGCCCCGGAAGGGCCCGCCCGAGGCCGTGAGGATAATCTTCTCAATCGGGTTGCGCTCCTCTCCTACCAAACACTGAAAAATGGCCGAGTGCTCGGAGTCGACCGGGTAAAGGCCCACCCCATGCTTTTTCACCAGGTCGGTAATCAGCTGCCCGGCCACGACCAGAGTTTCCTTGTTGGCCAGGGCAATGGTTTTGCCGGCCCGGATGGCCCGCACCGTAGGCAGCAGCCCGGCGTAGCCCATCATGGCGGTCAAAACCACGTCGGCGTCGTCGCGGCCGGCTACGTCGGCCAGGGCAGCGGCCCCGGTCAGCACCTCGGTTTCGGGCTGACCGGCCAGCGCGGCTTTTACCTCGGCGTACTTCTGCTCGTCGCCGATAACGACGGCGGCCGGCTTAAACTCCCGGGCCTGCTCGACCAGCAGGGTGGCATTCGACTGGGCCGAGAGGGCCGTGACGGTGAAGCGGCCGGGATGGGCGCGGAGCACGTCGAGGGCCTGGGTACCGATGGAGCCGGTGGAGCCGAGCAGGGTGACGCGCTTAGGAGTAAGGGTGGGCATAGCGGAAGGTGGGAGAGCCGAACGGCGGCAAAGGTACGCCAAGCCCGGGCAGTTGCCGATAGAGCTTATTCCTGCTTGGCCACCTCGATGGCATGGCGGTGAAACTTCTGCTTTTTGCTGACCCGAAACCGCTCGTTTCTCACGCTGTAGCGCGTCACAACCGAGTCTATCTCGTACTCCATCGTATCCTGGTCGTCGCGGGTGTTTTCCCGCATAACTTCCGTAAACCGGAACGTCGTGGGCGTTTCGAAGCGGCCGTAGGCATCCTCGCCCACTCCCCCGTCGCCAGCATAGTAGGCCACTACCTGGTTGCTGATGAGCTTGTGCTCGGCATCGTACACGAGCCGCAGCAGGTCGAGCTTGTACTCTCCGTCGTCGCGCAGCACGGTAATGACCTGTCGGGAAGGGGCGTTTTCGTGGATGGTGTAGAAGTAATACGGCTGGTGCTGACTGTGCTTGATCCTGCGTTGCAGATACTTTTGCTCATCGGCCGCCGTCAGCTTCACCAGATGCTTGTCGCGGTAGTCGTAGGCGCCTTCCGGCCCGACGGTAAAGGAGTCGCGCCGGGCCACCCGAAACTTGGCCGGGTCAAGAAAGGCGTCGGCCGGCGGGGAGGGCGCCGCTACGGCCGGGGGCGGTGGCTGGACCGCAGCGACCTGCTCCGATACGTCAGTTGCCGGACCGGAGCAGGCACCGAGCAGGCAGCCCACACCTACTAGCAAAATCGTGTTTTTCATTGAGTGGCAAATAGCCCTGGAAATACTGTTGCCTGTTGGGTGGGACTGGTTTACCATACCTGCTCCACGCGCACGGGCTTGCCATTGAAGACGACCTGCTCCCCGGCTGCTTTTCCGCTCAGCGCGGCGGCTACCGGCGCGGCGGCCGACACGGCGAAGTAGTCCTGCCCGTCGATGGTAAGCTTGCCGGCGCTGATGCTGATGTAGAACGTGCCCAGGCTGGTCTGGACCAGCGCCCCGGGGTGTACTGTGTCGTGGGGCCGGGCGGGGCCGATGCGGGTAAGCTCGGCCAGCAGCTTGCGGGCTTCGGCCAGCTGCACCAGGTTCCGGTCCCGCTCGTTCTGGGCCATGGCCCGTCCGGTTTCGTACTTGTCGCCGGCGCTGCTCTTGGTTTCGGAGTTGGCTGATTCCTGGGCCGCGTCGATGGCGGCCTGGATAGCGTCGAGCCGGTCCTGAACGTAGGCGTGGCAGGCGGCGTGGAGGCGGGTTTTGATTAGCTGATTTGGGCTTCCCATAGTAGTTCAGAGCTGTGCTCGACTTTCCAATTATATAGCATACTTCCCAACAGGTTTATAGAGGCGGCATCCGCCGGTATTGAGAATTCCAGCCGACACCGTCGGGGCAGGTCCTGGTTGTTGTCAAGCAGGACACTTACGGCCGCATGACCGGCTGCATCATAGCAATACGCTTTGAGAACCAGGAAGTCATAGCCGCTGCTATCTATGCCGGCTTCGAAAACCACACTATCCGCCGGATTCTTTGGAAAGCTCATCAGCTTGCCGCCAAACTCGCTCCAGTCATCGGTGTAGGCATCAAAATGCATGTGGGCTTCAATCGTGTCATAGGTCACGGTCACGTCGAAAGTGCACCACTCCTCGTCATCTGCACTTGCCGAAATAGCTATTCTACCTGTCCTCATCTCCGGGCACATTATTGAAGGCTAATAGCCCATCGGCCACCTTCCGGTCATTGCTCAGGCGCGGCACCTTGTTCTGTCCGCCCAGCTTGCCCAGGCTTTTCATGTAGCGCTGAAACGAGCCGGCCGGCAGCGGCGTCAGGAGCAGCGGAGCCAGGATGCTGCCGGTTAGCAGGTCGTCGTAATACGCGTTGCGGCGGCGCAGGCCTTCGTCGAGCGCAGCAGCAAAGGTAGTAAGGTCGTGGGGCGGGCGGGCAAACTCCACCAGCCACTCGTGCCGCGACGGCTCGGCCGGGTCGGCGCTGACCCGGGGCGCAACGGTAAACTCCACCACTTCGGCTTCCGGAAACCGGCTCATGGCCTCGCGTAGCGTCTGCTCCACCTCCTCCCCAATGACGTGCTCCCCGAAAGCCGACAGAAAATGTTTGATGCGCCCGCTCACCACCACGCGGAAGGGGTTCAGACTCACGAAGCGCACCGTGTCGCCGAGGCTGTAGCCCCAGAGGCCGGCATTGGAGCTGAGCACCAGCGCGTATTGCTGATCCAGTTCCACTTCCCCAATGGTGAGGCGGGGCGGGTTGGACTCGAAAAACCGCTCAGCGGGGATGAACTCGTAGAAGATGCCCGCGTCGAGCAAGAGCAGCAGACCGGGGTTGCCCGGCTCGTCCTGGTAGGCCAGAAAGCCCTCCGACGCCGGAAACAGCTCGATACTGTCGACTTCCCGGCCGATGGTTTCGAACAGCTTCTTGCGGTAGGGCTCGAAGTTGACGCCTCCGTACACGAACAGCTCAAACCGGGGGAAGATGTCCTTGACGGGCCGGCCGGTCAGCTGCACCAGCTTGTCGAAATACATCTGCACCCAGGGCGGAATGCCGGAAATCAGGGTCAGGTTTTCGGGCAGGGTTTCCTCCACGATGTGGTCGAGCTTGGTTTCCCAGTCCTCGATGCAGTTGGTCGGGTAGGAAGGCAGCTGGTTACGGCGCAGGTAGGCCGGCACGTGGTGGTTCACGATGCCCGACAACCGGCCGGTGGGAATGCCGCCCACGGTTTCCAGCTCCGGGGAGCCCGACAGGAAAATCAGCTTACCGTCGATAAAGCGGGTGTTGCCGGTGCGGTAAGCGTAGTTGAGCAGGGCGTTGCGGGCTCCGTTGATGTGGTTCGGGATGCTGGCCTGGGTGATGGGAATGTACTTGGTGCCGGACGTGGTCCCGCTGGTCTTGGCCAAATACAGGGGCTTGCCGGGCCAGAGCACGTTTTCCTCGCCCTGCTTTATTCGGTCGAAGTACGGAGCCAGGGCTTCGTAGTCGCGCACCGGTACGCGGGAGGCCAGGTCGGCCGCCGTGCGGATGGCGCCGAAGTCGTGGTCTTTCCCAAACGAAGTAGGCGCGGCAGCGCGGACAATCGAACCGAGCACCCGCTGTTGGGTGGCTACCGGGTCGCACAGCCACTGCTGCTGCTGGTAGTTGACAAAGGCGGCCAGCGGGCGGGCAAGAGCGGATTTCAGACCCATAGGCAGTAAATAAGCGAGATAGTGAATGAGTGAGCCGGGCAGGCATCAAGTACGATCGGGCCCTGCTAATCCGGCACACCCAGCGGGCGGTAATGCACTTCCGGATAGCGCACCGGGTCGGCCGGCTCTACCCGCTGCCAGAACCCGAACAGCGGGGTGATTTTCACGACCCGGTACTTTGTGTCGATGGTTGCGAAGCCATTCCAGGATTGTTGCACGATACAAACCGGCGGAAGCGCCGACTCATACTGCACTAGCTGGTCTTCCCACGGCGCGTCGTCTTCCGTAACCATAAAAAGGGCGCAGAGCAGTCCCCAGGGAATTATCAGCAGGACAAGAAGACCGGCCACAATAGCCCGCAGGGTGTCGCCTAGCCGGGATTTGAACTGGAGCCACACGCTGATGGGCCAGAGAGCAAATAAACCGAACATAACTAAATCAAAAGCCCGCAGCAGGTCGTGGCTTACAGTTTCAAACGTCCAGTTGTCTGTCACTATGTTCGCCACGAACAAAATAACCCCAATCCAGCCCAGCCAGATGATAACCCGCCGAAGCCGGGCCCGGATGCTGAAGTCGGATGGGACGGGTGGATTCATTGAAAGAAAACGAACGGGCGGGCAAGGCCCTAAAGCTACAGCTTACCAACTCAGCTGCGGCTCCGGCAGTATACTCAACCGTTCACAACTTCACCATCTCACAAACTCCCCATGATCAATCAACGCGGAAACGCCGTCTGGAACGGCGACATCAAAGGCGGCGGCGAAATCTCGACCCAAAGCGGCACGGTAAAGGCCCCCTATTCCGTGGGAGCCCGGTTCCAGGGCGAGAAGGGCACCAACCCCGAGGAGCTGATCGGCGCGGCCCACGCCGGCTGCTACACCATGTTCCTGACCGGGCAGCTCACCAAAGCCGGCGCCCAGGTCAAGCAAATCCGGACCGAGTCGAAAGTGACGCTCGACACTTCCGGCGAAATACCGAAAGTGACTAAAATCACGCTGACCACCGAAGGCGAGGTAGACGGCATCAGCCAGGAAGAGTTTCAGAAGCAGGCCGAGAATGCCAAGCTGCACTGCCCCATCTCCGCCCTGCTGAGCGCCGTGCCGGAAATGGAGCTGGCTTCGGCGACGTTGAAGTGAGTTGTTCGTTGTCAGTTGTTAGTTGTCAGTTGCCAGAACAATCCTGACAACTGACAACGAGCAACGAACAACTAGTCACTAACAACCGAAAAACCGGCTGCGCGCCTGGCGTTGCCGGTTTTTCGTTTACTTTGTCCCAGACTACCTGTTTCTATGCCCCGCGTTACCAAAACCACCCGCATCCGGCTGCGCCCGGCTGACACCTCGAAAGTTCCGTTCTGGGGGCAAATGGCCATTGGCGGCCTGTGGGTGGCCTACACCCTGTTTCTGATCTACTCCAACACCGGCGTGCAGGACTACCACTTCCTGCACTACGTATTCCTGGTGTTCAGCCTGGTGTACATCGGCTATGTGCTGGTGCACAACGCGCCCATCTTCGGCACCCAGAGCTACCTGGAGTTTACGCCCGGCTACATCGTGCACAAAAGCGGCCTGTTCCGGCCCAAGCAGGTGTTTGCCGCCGAAACCATCGAAGCTCTGGACCTGCTTCCCATGCAGCTGCGCCTGCGCCTGCGCTCCAACGACCTGTACACGCTCAGCCTGCGCGAAGTAAAGGGCCCCAAGCGCCGGGAGCGTTTCCGGGGCGAAATCCGCCAGTTTGCCGCCCAGTACAACATTCCGCTAAACGAAACCGCGCCCCAGCCCCGGCGCTAACTCCGGGTTTTGAAAAGCAGAAGCGGCAGCCTCCATCCGGGAGCTGCCGCTTCTGCTTTTAACGTTTATTCGGAGTGGCTCTACTTGCCGGCGAACTTCTTGCGCAGCTCCTGGATGGTGCTGCGGAAGCTCTTGTCGGAGTCAATCAGGTCCGAAACGGTCTGCACCGAGTGAATAACGGTGCTGTGGTCGCGGCCGCCGAACTGCATACCAATGCTTTTCAGCGAGTGGCTGGTGTGCTCCTTAGCGAAGTACATGGCTACCTGCCGGGCCGTCACCACTTCCTTTTTGCGGGTCTTGGCCTTGAGCAGGTCTACCGGGATGCTAAAGTACTCGGCTACGGTTTTCTGGATGAAGTCCAGGTTTACTTCGGCCTCGATTTCCTCGATGATGTGGCGCAACGCCTGCTTGGCCATCTCCAGGTCGATTTCCCGGCGGTTCAGGCTGCTCTGGGCAATCAGGGAGATGAGCACGCCTTCGAGCTCGCGCACGTTGGTGTTCACCGAGTGGGCCAGGTACTCCACTACCTGGGGCGGAATGTCGATGCCGTCCTGCTGCATCTTGTTCTGCACGATGGCAATGCGGGTCTCGAAGTCGGGGCTTTGCAGGTCAGCGGTGAGGCCCCACTTAAAGCGGGACAGGAGCCGGTCTTCCAGCCCGCTTAAATCGCGCGGGGGCCGGTCAGAGGTCATCACGATCTGCTTGCCGGCCTGGTGCAGGTGGTTGAAGATGTGAAAGAACATCTCCTGCGTCTTGTCCTTGCCCGACAAAAACTGCACGTCGTCCAGAATCAGGATGTCGACGAGCAGGTAGAAGTTGGCGAAGTCCTGCACCGAGTTGGTTTTCAGGCTTTCGATAAACTGGTTCGTGAACTTCTCGGCCGACACGTAGAGCACAAACCGGTCGGGCGAGGTGCTTTTGATGTGGTTGCCGATGGCCTGCACCAAGTGGGTCTTGCCCAGTCCTACCCCGCCATAAATCATCAGCGGGTTAAAGGAAGTCGTGCCCGGCTTGTTGGCCACGGCGAGACCGGCCGAGCGGGCCAGGCGGTTGCAGTCGCCCTCGATGTAGTTCTCGAACGAGTAGCTGTGGTTGAGCTGGGACTTGAGGTAGTTGCGGTCGATGCCCTTGGCCGCGTCGAACGGGTTGCGCAGGGTTGCCACGTCCGGGGCCGGAGCCGAAGCGGCGGCGGCCACGTTGCGGGCCGAGGCCGTGAGGGCGCCGGCGGCTACGTAGGCCGCGTCGGTGCTCGGGCGCGACGGCTCAGCTTTGCGGGCTGTCGGGATGTTGACGGTCCGGGGCTTGTTCTGCCCGTTGCCCTGATCGACTACGATTGAGTACTCCAGTCGCCCCTCGGGGCCCAGCTCCTGGTAGATGCACTTCTTGAGCACGTCCACATAATGCTCTTCCAGCCACTCATAGAAGAACTGGCTCGGCACCTGAATGATGAGCACATTCTGGTGGAGCTGAACCGGCACGATAGGTTCAAACCACGTGCGGTAGCTCTGCTCACCAATGTTTGCCTTGATGATGCGAAGACAGTTGGCCCATACGGTTCGGCAATCCTTCAGCATCAATAAATCAGGGCAAAAGCAATAAACGGTGTGGAAGAGCAGGAATGTCCGAACACGGGTTTAGGGCGTTCGTTTTTTTAAGGGGGAGGCAAAAATGTGGAAAAGTCAGGAGACAAAAAAACGTCGAACCCCTTGCATTTCTCAGACTTCGCGTACGGGCAGCACCGTGGTGGCTGCTACCGCCGGGCGCCTACTGCCGAGCTCAAAAATATAGTCCAGCCGGCCCAGATTTATTCCCGACCAGCCTACCTGGTTGACGAGCGTGCGGCGGCCGTTCGGGTCCTGCACCGGCACGGGCTGGTCGAGGAAGGTGTGGGTGTGCCCGCCCAGGATGAGGTCGATGCCGGCCACCTGGGCGGCCAGCTTGAGGTCGTCGGGCTTGGCGCTTTCGTACTTGTAGCCGAGGTGGGAAAGGCAGATGACCATGTCGCACTTCTCGGGGCCGCGCAGCTGCTGCACCATGTTTTTGGCGGTCTGGTACGGGTCGAGGTACTTGGTGGCGCCGAAGTTCCGGTCACTGACCAGACCGGCCAGCTGCAGGCCGATGCCGAACACGCCGATGCGCAAACCCTGCTTCTCAAACACCTTGTAGGGCTTGAACTGCCCGGCCAGAATGGTCTGGGAGAAGTCGTAGTTGGCGCTCAGGAACGGGAAGCCGGCATGGGGCAGCTGCTTTTTCAGTCCTTCCAGGCCGTTGTCGAAGTCGTGGTTGCCGAGCGTGGAGGCGTCGTAGCCCATCTGCGTCATCAGCTTGAACTCCAGCTCCCCGCCGAAAAAGTTGAAGTAAGGCGTACCCTGAAAAATGTCGCCCGAGTCGAGCAGCAGCACATTAGGCTCCTGGGCCCGGATCTGCGAAACCAGCGTGGCGCGCCGGGCCATGCCGCCCATGTTGCCAAACTGCCGGTCGGAGGCCGGGAACGGCTCGATGCGGGAGTGCATGTCGTTGGTGTGCAGGATGGTGAGCTTGACGGGAGCCTTGCCGGCGGCAACGGCAGAGCTGCCCAGACCACCCAGTACGGTGAGGCCGGCGGTGCCCAGCAGGGAGTTACGGAGAAAGTCGCGGCGCTTCATGGATAGGTGCTGCTGTGGGAAAGTGCTTTAAACAGAGAAAGGGCGCTTGAGCGGACAGGCATTAGCCTTTCACGCGGCCCTCTACCCGGGCTTCGACCGGCTTGCCTTCTTTCGTGAGCTGGCGGATGTGGTCGGCAATGGCATTGCGCAGCAGCACGCCCGTGCTGCGGGGCTTGATGGCTTTGAAGAACTCCATCTGGTCGCCGCCCCCGGCCAGGTAGTCGGAAATGGCGATGGTGTAGGTTTTGGCAGGGTCGAAGGGCTGGCCGCCGATAAGAATCTGGCTGGCTTTGCCGTCGGGTCCCACGGTATAAACCGAGTTCGAGAAAGCCATTTTCACCCGGGCGCCATAGTCGAACAGCTGCTGCACCACGGCGCCGGGCGCGTCGAGCACCACCAGCTCATTCTCGAACGGCATCAGCTCAAACACCGAACCCATGGTGATAGGCCCGGCCGGTAGACTGGCCCGCAGGCCCCCGTTGGTCATCACGCCCAGGTCCACGGTCTGCTTCAGCTCCCGGCTGGCGCGGGCCCGCTGCACGTCGGCCACCAGGTTGGCCAGGGGCGACTCCCCGTTGTTTTTCGTAATGGGAACCGGGGACGTGCCCAGCACCTCGCTCATCTGCTGCGTTACTTTTTCGCGGTACGGAGCAATGGTGGCCGCCGCCCGGGGGTCGTCGGCCAGGGAGCTTTCCACGCGCTGGGCCGTGACGGGGGCCAGGGCGGGCTTGGCCACGTAGCCGGCCCGCTGACAGGCCGAGGAAAGCGCCAGGGCCAGAGCCAAACTCAGGGCTGCGGAGCGGGTACGAAGAAAGTGCATAGGAACGGTGAGGGCAGGGATTTGAGAGAGCAGAACGGCAAAGGTAACGCCGCCGTTCAAATTCAGGCTACCAACCCGCTCCCGAAACCGGATCAGGCACCGGCACCACCGCTTTCCCGGGCTCAGAGTGGCCGTTTTCCGCGCGGACTAGTCTTCCAGAAGCGAAATCTCGACCCGGCGGTTGGCGGCCCGGCCCTGTTCGTCGTCGTTGGCGGCCACGGGCTTTTCGTCGCTAAGGCCCAGGTACAGCATGCGGCTGCGCGGCACGCCCTGCCGGGCCAGGTAGTACATCACCCACAGCGCCCGTTTCTCCGACAGCTCTTTGTTATGCGCCGCCGAGCCGGTGTTGTCAGTAAAGCCCTGGATCTGCAGCTGCCCGGGATGGGTAAGCGCGTAGCGGGCCAGGGCCGTGAGGCGGGTGCATTCCGCCGGACCCAGGCGGTACTCGTCCACCCCAAAGCCCACGGTCGTCAGGGACCAGTCGGGGCCGGCCGGGGCCAGCACCAGGGGGCGTTTCAGCCGGCCGAAGATACTGTCCCAGTTCATCACCCGGCTCAGGTCGCGGTACGCCGCAAAGCCCGGCTCCAGCGTGTCCCGCACACTGCGGAAAGAGCCCTGCTCCAGAAACACGCCCGAATCGAAGATGGCGTCTCCCACGTCGCCGACGACCAGCTTCAGGTGGTAAAGCTGCCAGGGCTGCACGTAGGCCGAGGCGGTCAGCACCCGGGTAAAGCCGTCATACTCCAGGCGGCTCACCAAAGACTGATTCAGCTTTTTCTTCTCACCCCGCAGCACGTAAAACCCCGCCGGGTTGTCCTGCGCGCGGTTGAAGAGGTAATTCCACAGTCGCCGGAAAATCGACAGTCGGGGCCGCTGCTTGATGTTTTTCAGCATCCCGTAGTTCAGGAAGTAGTCGTTGTTGAGGAACAGCTCCGACCGGCGGTGCTGGTTGATGTTGTTGATGGTGACGGGCCGCCCGGTGCCGGGCAGCACAGCCAGGTTGC
Source organism: Hymenobacter translucens (assembly GCF_020685205.1). Classification (GTDB taxonomy): domain Bacteria; phylum Bacteroidota; class Bacteroidia; order Cytophagales; family Hymenobacteraceae; genus Hymenobacter; species Hymenobacter translucens. The sequence continues at coordinate 187,647 of NZ_JAJERB010000004.1, read as the reverse complement.
GCCGCTTTACCTTCGGGCCGGTCAGGATAAAGGCAAAGGCGTCGTTGTAGCTGGAGCCCACGTACTCCTTGTACTCCTCAGAGGCGAATATGTACCGGAAGAACACGGTATTATGGGCCGGCACAAAGTCGAACTCCAGAATTACCTGGTCGCGGGGGCGGCAGCGGCAGATGCGGGCTAGGTCTTTGTCGGGCTTGAACTTGACCGTAGGGTCGGCAGCAAAGCCGCTGGTGCCGGGTGAGTTGTTGGCCTGGGCAATGCTGTGCACGTCGCCGGTGGAAAGCAGCACCCCGCGCTGCATTCCGATAATGGGCGTGTCGATAACGAAGCTGCCCATACTGCTGCGCTCGGCCCGCAGCTTTACATTGCCTACCCGGATGCCCAGTCCCACGAGCATGTTGTCGACCAATGAATCGACCGGGGCCGCCGAGTCAATCTGGACGCCCTGGGCCCGGGCGGTGAAGCCACAAAGCAGCCCGGCCAGCAGGCAAATGAGCAGGTAGCAGTTGCGCATAGACAAAGGACAAGGTAAGGCAGGGGCCGCGAGCAACGCCGGAGCCGGGCTTTTTCGTGTGCATAGGCCCCGGCAGGAAGAGGCGCCCGGACAAGAATTCCGGCGGCATGGCGCCAAAATTCAACGCAGCAGCCCGGAAAGGCAGGTCAGCCGTAATGCCCCGGCTGGCTTTGGCTTATTTTCGGAGGCAGTGCGGTCGGCCGTCTTTCTAACCATGAAGCGGTATCTTTAGGCCCTGTTCTCCCCGTATAGTCGGTTTATTTTCTTCCCGCAGCTATGGCCGATACGCCTCCCCCGGTTCCCGTTTCGTTTTCCGAGTTTGAACCCGTGACCACCGCCACCTGGCAGGACCGCATCCGCCGCGACCTGAAGGGGGCCGACCCGGCCACGCTGGCCTGGAACACGCCGGAGGGCTTTGCCGTGGAGCCGTTCTACCACCGCGAGGCCCTGGAAAACCTGGCCAGCCTGCCCGCTCCCCAGGTGCCCGCCTCCACTGCCTGGCGCAACGTGCCGACGTACGCAGTGGGCGCCACCCACACCGGCCGCGCCGCCATCGACCGGGCTGCCCGGGCCCTGCAGCGGGGCGCCGACGGAGCGCACTTCGTCATTGCCAACCCGGTTGCTTTCGACGTGTCGTACCTCCACCAGCTGCTGCCCCTTACCTCCACCTACGTGGGCTTCACCATCAGCAGCGGGTCGGGCGAGTTTGTGCAGCGTCTGCTGGCCACGGGAACGCCCACCCTGCGGGGGTTTCTGCAGTGCGACCCCATCACCGACCACGGCCCCGACCTGCACCGGCAGATAAGCGAGCTGCGCACGGTGGTGGAGCTGACTCGCGCCATGCCCGACTTTCGGGCCCTGACGCTAAACGGGGCGTTTTTCGCCAACCGGGGCGGCAGCATCTCCCAGCAGCTGGCCTTTATCCTGGCCGCCGCCACCGCCTACCTCGACCAGCTTCCGGACGAGACCGTCACCCTGGCCGACGTAGCGGCCGCCCTGCACGTGCACACGGCTATTGCCACCAGCTACTTCTTTGAAATTGCCAAGCTGCGGGCCCTGCGTCAGCTCTGGGCTACCCTACTCGACGCCTACGGACTGCCCGTAGCGGCTGGCCTGCCGGCGGTGTTTGCCAGCACCGCCACCTGGACCCAGACTACCCTCGACCCGCACAACAACCTGCTGCGGGCGACCACCGAAGCCATGTCGGCGGTGCTCGGCGGGGTGCAGGGCATCAGCATTGCGCCCTTCGACAGCATCTACCACGGCCCCAACGAGTTTTCGGAGCGCCTGGCCCGCAACCTGCCGGTGCTGCTGCGCGAGGAAGCTTTGCTGAACCGGGTTACGGACCCCGCCGCGGGCTCTTATTACATCGAGACGCTGACCGACCAGCTGGCCCGCGAGGGTTGGGCGCTGTTCCAGCGCGTAGAGGCCGAAGGCGGCCTGCCCCACGCCATCGGCTTTGTGATGCAGCAGATCCAGGAGTCGGCGCAGGTGCAGTTCAGCCGCATTGCCGCCGGCGAGCAGGTGGTCGTGGGTACCAACAAGTTTCAGAACCCCAAGGAAGACTTCGACTACAACCCCAAGAAGCTGCTGCGGAGCCGGGAGTTCGACACCACCCGGGCCGCGTATCCGACGGAGGTGCTGCGCCTGGCCACGGCCCTGCACTTTCAGCGCCGGGAAAAGAAGCGCAAGCGCGCGGCCATAGTGCTGCTGGGGCCCCACACCAACCAGCTCATCATGCAGAGCTTTCTGCGGATGCTGCCCGGCCTGGAGCGCCCCGACCTGCTGGCCAGCCACCCGCCCGGCACGCTGTCGGTGCTGTTTTCCTCGCCCGAGGCGGCCACGCTGATGTACGCCACGCCCGAGCAGTACGGCGTCCTGGCCCGCACCATTGCCCGGGTGCACGAGGACGACACCACGTTTGTGCCCCCTACCCTGCTTACCGCCGACCTGGCCACGATGCAGGAAGCCGTCCACATCTTTGGCTTCCAGGAATTCACCGTCGACGGCTACAGCACCGACGACGTGCTGGCCCGCCTGCAGGGGAGGTGAAATCAATTAGTAATCAAGAATTAGCAATTAAGAATTCTGACCAGACGTCCTGTCTGTTCGCTCGAAATTCTTCCTGATTCTTAATTACTAATTATTAATTGCTAATTAAGAATTGCTCCAATGAAGCCCGACTTTTCCCGGATTGCCTATAACGCCGCTCCCCTGCCCGCCGCACCGGCGGAGGCCACGGAAACCAGCACGCCCGAGCAGATTACGCTGAAAAGCCACTATACCGCCGCCGACGCGGCCCACCTCGACCACCTCGGGTTCGGGGCCGGCGTGGCGCCCTACCTGCGCGGGCCCTATGCCACAATGTACGTCCAGAACCCCTGGACTATCAGGCAGTACGCGGGCTTCAGCACAGCTGAGGAAAGCAACGCCTTTTACCGTCGCAACCTCGCTGGCGGGCAGAAGGGCTTGTCCGTGGCCTTCGACCTGGCAACGCACCGGGGCTACGACTCCGACCACCCCCGCGTGGTAGGCGATGTGGGCAAGGCCGGCGTGGCCATCGACTCGGTAGAGGACATGAAGATTCTGTTCGACCAGATTCCGCTGGACCACATGTCGGTGAGCATGACCATGAACGGGGCAGTGCTGCCGATTATGGCGTTCTACATCGTGGCGGCCGAGGAGCAGGGCGTGAGCCCCGAGAAGCTGGCGGGCACCATTCAGAACGACATCCTCAAGGAGTTCATGGTGCGCAACACCTACATCTACCCGCCCACGCCGAGCATGCGCATCATTGCGGATATCTTCGCCTACACGGCGCGGAACATGCCCAAGTTCAACTCCATCAGCATCTCCGGTTACCACATGCAGGAAGCCGGGGCCACCGCCGACCTGGAACTGGCCTACACCCTGGCCGACGGCCTGGAGTACGTGCGGGCCGGCCTCGCCGTGGGCATGGACGTCGACCAGTTTGCGCCCCGCCTGTCGTTTTTCTGGGCCATCGGCATGAACCACTTCATGGAAATTGCCAAGCTCCGGGCCGGCCGCCTGCTCTGGGCCAAACTGATGAAGCAGTTTAACCCCCAGAACCCAAAAAGCCTGGCCTTGCGCACCCACTGCCAGACCTCGGGGTACTCGCTCACCGAGCAGGACCCGTTCAACAACGTGGCCCGCACCGCCGTCGAAGCCCTGGCAGCGGCTTTGGGCGGCACCCAGAGCTTGCACACCAACGCCCTCGACGAGGCCATTGCCCTGCCCACCGACTTCTCGGCCCGCATTGCCCGCAACACCCAGCTTTACCTTCAGCACGAGACGGACATTACCAAAGTGGTGGACCCCTGGGGCGGCTCCTACTACGTGGAAACCCTCACCCACGAGCTGGCCGACAAAGCCTGGGCGCTGATTCAGGAAGTGGAGGCGCTGGGCGGTATGGCCAAGGCCATCGAAACCGGTCTACCCAAGATGCGCATCGAAGAAGCCGCCGCCCGCAAGCAGGCCCGCATCGACTCGGGCAAGGAAGTTATCGTCGGCGTAAACAAATACCGCCTCACCGACGAGGAGCAGGCCCGGGAAATCAAGATCGAGGTGCTGGACATCGACAACGCCGCCGTGCGCGAAAGCCAGATTGCCCGCCTCAAGCAGATCAAGGCCGGGCGGAACAACGATGCGGTGAAACAGGCCCTCCATGCCCTGACCGAAGCCGCCCAGGAAGGAACCAACAATCAGCAATCAACAATCAACAATAACCTGCTCGACCTGGCCGTGCAGGCGGCCCGCCTGCGGGCGACGCTGGGTGAGATTTCCGATGCCCTCGAAGCAGTGTACGGCCGCCACCAGGCCACGATTCGCGCTATTTCCGGCGTGTACTCTTCCGAAATGAACTACGACGAGGAATTTGCCCGCACCCGGCAGATGACCGACGACTTCGCCGCCCGCGAAGGCCGCCGCCCCCGCATCATGGTCGCCAAGATGGGCCAGGACGGCCACGACCGGGGCTCCAAGGTGATTGCCACCTCCTTTGCCGACGTGGGCTTCGACGTGGACATCGCACCCCTGTTCCAGACGCCTGACGAGGTAGCCCGGCAGGCCGCCGAAAACGACGTGCACGTGGTGGGCGTCAGCTCCCTGGCCGCCGGCCACAAAACCCTGATTCCCCAGCTGATCGAGGAGCTGCGCAAGCTTGGCCGCGAAGACATCCTCGTCATTGCCGGCGGCGTCATCCCCGCCCAGGACTACGACTTCCTGTATCAGGCCGGCGTGGTTGGGGTTTATGGGCCGGGAACGGTCATTGCCGTAGCGGCGCAGGAGATTCTGCAGAAGCTGAAAGAGCAATAGATTTTATACGCTTTCCAACTTCCCCAGCTACACATTACTTCTTACCGGCGTATAAAGGCAGTAAGCTGATTATTTAGAGCATCTACCTAAGCAGGTAGATGCTCTTTTACTGTTGGCTAGTCTTACTACCTCAAAAGGCGCCAGTATTCATATGGAGGCCCCACCCCTGCTAATAGCAGCGCGAACTACTTACCCCTGGTCCGGCGTGCTTTTCCCATACCGCCCCGCGGTCCTTGCGTATGCCGGAGAAAACAACCCCTACTAACGCTATGACCTCAGACACTTTCTCTACCGGACCCGCGGGCGTCTTTGCCCGTGTCGAGCAGGGCGGCCGGCACCTCACCGTCGTAAAGCTCCAGGACGGACTCTCTAACTCGTTTGACGACCTGCGCCAGCAGCTTACCTCCCGCTTGGGCCTGGGTGCCCAGGACCTGCTGCTGGTTTTGCACTCCGATGGCAGTGAGCCCGAACAGGGCCCGGCCCAGCAGCTTTACAACGAGTACCTCTCCACGAATACCTCCGCCGTAGCCGACGTCACCTGGGAGCCCCTGCCCTAGCTTTTGTACACACTCACTTACAGGCAAGCAAAATGCCCGTCCGCGTTTCAGAGAGGAGCGCGGGCGGGCATTGTTATTCAAATCCTAGCTTATTCCTGAGGCAGCAGCTTGAGGGCTTCTTCGTTGCCTTGCTGCACGGCCAGGTCGCGGGCGGACAGGCCGCGCACGTCGCGGATGGTGGTGTCGGCGCCGGCTTCGAGCAGAATGGGCACGATGTTGTGGCGGCCGAACAGGGTGGCAAACATCAGGGCGGTGCCCCCGTTGCCGTTCTGCTGGTTGAGGTCGGCGCCGTGCTGAATGAGCAGGCGGGCCACCTCGGGGTAGCCTTTAAAGGAAACGCCCATCAGGGCCGAGTTGCCGCTTACGTCCTGCACGTTGGGGTCGGCGCCGGCGGCGAGCAGGGCTTTGGTGGCTTCCACCTGATCGTCGTAGGCGGCCACGATAAGGGCAGTGAAGCCTTTGCCGTTCTGAACGTTCACATCCACGGTGCCGTCGGCCAGCAGTTGCTGGAGGTAGGGCACGTCGCCCCGGCGGGCGGCATCAATGAGCAGATCTTCGGGGCGGGCAGAGGTAAAAGACATAGCGGGTCAGCAAGGGTTTGGTTGATAGGTTCAGACAGGGACGGCGGCCGGCGCGGATCGGATAATGTGCCGGCATCAGCCTCCTGCTGCAATAACCGCAAATCCGGGAAATGGATTTGAGCTGCCGGCGGTAACCCTGGACTGCGGGCTGGGAACTGGGGCAACAGAGAACCCCGACTCCGTGCGCGGCAGCACGCAGCCGGGGCTGGTCAGCGGAATGCTTTTGGAAGAAGGCCAGCGGCCTACGCTACCCGGTTGGCATCCACGGTACGGTTGCGGCCAATCATGCTGTCGATGCTCCAGGGGCCCGGGCCCCGCCCGGCAATGTAGAGGAACACAAAGCAGTAGATGACGGCCAGCTCGCCGTGGTTTAGAATCGGCAGGGGTCCATCCCCGGCGTGAGCCATGAAGTAGGCCACAGCCATAAGGCCGCTGCACAGAAAGGCGGATATACGGGTGAGCAGCCCCACGGCAATGAGCAGCCCGCCCACCAGCTCGATAATGCCCGCCAGGCCCATCTGGGAGGCCAGCTCTACCGGAGGCTTGTCGCCGGGGAAGCCCAGGATTTTCTGGCTGCCGTGCATGGCAAAGAGCAGCCCGACCACGATACGCAGCAGGGCGTACAGGTGCGGTGCATAGTTGAAGTTGGAATTCATCGGTACGGTGGTCAGATCGGTTGAAAAAGGCTGACCGGTTTAACGGTTCGTTCTGCTCAGGGTTCAGACGGATACTGGCCTGCCTTCAGAACCACACCACCACCAGCAGGGTCAGCACGAACAGCAGCACCCCGGCCGCGGCAGTGTTCACCTGCGTTTCGGCCGAGCGCCGCGGCAGCAGGCCGATACCCGCCACCACGGCCAGCAAGACGGGCATCAGGCTAAGGGTGCTGTTGTAGATAATACCGCTGTACGGCAGAAAGGGCTCGGGGCCATCGGGCGAGGACGGGGCGCTGAGCTCCCGCACAATGTGCAGGATGGGCGTGCTCCACACCGTAATCCGGTCTCCCTCCCGCACGCGGTAGGCTTCGTCGCTGTGCAGACGAAAGCTGGTGTGCGGCGTCTTGATGTCGTACGCCGACTGCGGGTCCGACACCGACGAGGACACCGACACGACCTCGCGGCCCACGACTTCTTCGCCCTGGTGTTCGCGCAGGGGCAGAGCCCAATCCAATGCCAGCAACAGGCAGAAGGCCAGAAACAGCAGGTTCACCCAGCGGGCAATGGGCGCGTAGCGCTGCATCAGCTGGCGCACCGGATCGAGGCGGCGGACGGGCGGGGGCGGCGGGGGCTCCTGGCTCAGCAGCAGGTTGTAGGCGTAGCGCCGCCCCGGGTCGGCCAGGATTTCAAAGCCGATCTTCAGGTCCTCCAGCTGGGTGCGGAAAGCGGGGTCGGCCACCAGAGGCTGCAGGTAAGCACTACGCTGCTGGTACGCCAGCCGGATTTCGGCGGCCGTGGCCGTGGGCGCTACCCCCAGCACCCGATAATAATTCTGCATACGCTTGCGTAAAGTCGAATCAGGTCTGCGTGTAACATGAAAGAGCCGAGGCCCTTAAGATAGTAAACCACCCGGGGCCCGCAAGGATGAGTCGGATGCGTAGATACTAACTCCCGGCCACTGGTCGGCATCGTAACGCCCGCTACAGGACAATATTGGCTTGCCCCTTGTTTACCCGGGCACCGTTGCGAGCCAGCGGAACATCGCCTCGTACACCTTTTCCCGCACGGCCGGGCGGGACAAAACCAGATCGTGCATGCCGCCTTCGATGCCCTGCACCGTCACGCGGGAGCCTAATTGCGGAGCCAGGGTGCGGATGTGTTCCGCATTGAGCACTCCGTCGGCGCTGAAATACTCGTCGTTGAAGGGATGATAGCGCTGCACGGTGCGCGCTGAATGCAGCACGAGTACCGGCTGCGGCAAACCGAGCCCCCGGGCTACCTGCCGGTGCCCGGCGCGGATGGCCCGCAGCCAGCCGGCATTCACTGCGAACACCTCAATCGGCTTCCAGGTCAGGTTGTAGTCCCACTCCCCGTGCCGGCTCTGGTGCAGGCTTTCGCCGTAGCCGGGCGGCAGCCGGGCCGGTATGGGCAAATCAGGATAGAGCGCCCCGAGCCGGCTGATAACCGGCATAGCCACCTTGCGCAGCAGCCAGGGCTGATTCATTTCCAGAAACGGGCTATTTAAAACCAGTACCGAAACCTGCCCCCGACGCGAACCGGAGCGGGCGTACAATGCGGTGATCAGGCCGCCGGTGGAATGGCCGTTCAGCACCACCGTTCGGGCGCCTTCCTCCCCGATCCGGGCCAGGGCCGCGTCGAGGTCCGCAAAATATTCCGTCAGGTCGCGCACGTTGTTGGGACGCTGGTGGGGCAGCAGGGAACGGCCGTACTTGCGCAGGTCAAGGGCATAGAAGCGGTAGCCATGCTTCTCCCATTGCCGGGCCAGCTCCCGCTGAAAAAAATAGTCGGTGAAGCCGTGGATGTACAGCACGGCCCGGTCGGAAGCCGGGCCGGTAAAGCGGCGGCGGATCAGGGTGCTGCGGACCGTACCCTCGTAGTCGTCGGGCTGAGGCAGGGTGAGCTGCTCGAAGTCCGGGCCCAGCACGTCGGGCAGGTAAGCAGGTGCGGCAGATAAAGGCATCGCTCAAGAAGCACAGAACCCGGCGCTCCTGCAAGCTGAGCCTGGGCCGCTTCGCCCGGCTTCTCTCCTACCGCCGGGGCCGGGGGCGGCCCAGCAGCTTCAGGAGCTTGGGCACGTTGTCGGCCTCATAGCCGTCGGGCCCGGCAGCAATCAGCCGCCGCATCAGGCGACCGGACCGCCCTCCGAAGGTGATGACAGCCAGGCCCGCGGCGTGGGCCCGGGCTACGTTTTCGGGTGTGGTGAGGTCCTGGCTCAGCACCACGGCCTGCACCTTCTGCGCCAGCGCCTGGGTTAGCTGGGACTCAAAGTCGTGGGTGACTTCGAAGCCCAGCGTCGCGGCCGGCCATAGCTGATGCACCCGCGCCAGCGTGGCCGGCTGGTCGGAAACCACCAGCACCCGCTCGGCCGGCACGTGGTAGAGGCGCAGCAGAGCCACCAGTTGCCGGGCCAGGGCCGCCGAGTGGCGCTGGCGCTGGACCGGACTCAGGCAGGGCAGGTCTTCGTGCAGGTCGAGGTGCAGATACGGGAACGGCCGACCCCGCTTTTCCAGCCGGCCAAGCAACGTGTCAAGCGTCACCATCTTTTCGCGGTGAAACCAATCGTAGGGCCAGCCGCCCTGAAACTGCAGCTGGATGAGGGCCGCGGCCGTCTGCTCGCTCACGCAGCCCCGACCGGTTTTGGTCATGGTTTCCAGCGTCACGTCGTGGTACAGGACGGGCACGCTGTCGCGGCTCAGCTCAAGGTCTACTTCTATTCCTTCGGCACCCCGGTCCAGGGCCTGCAGCACGCTGCGCAGGCTGCTGGGCGGTAGGGGGTTGAACGGGTTGAAGGGGGTAAAGAAGCCCGAACCGGCATGGCCGACCACCATCAGCTGCCCGGGCGAACGCCGGAGCGGATTGCTTGCCGATTGCGCCCGGGTTGATCCGCAAAAACAGCTAATACAGCTCAGCAGAGCGCCCAGCAGCACCCATCCGCGCGGAGTAGTCATGGCAAGAGTCCACCAACGGCCAGTGGCAGCCGCCGCGTTCCATACGCCCGCACTCCCGCCACTGTTCGGCCGAACGGGCACCTGCCAGGGCTAGCGGCCCGGAACTTCCAGCAATTGGGTGTTCTTCTTGAGGGTCCGCAGCACCAGGAAAATCACCGCCCCGACGGCCAGCACCAGCTGCCAGAGCGGATCGATGTAGAACCGCTTGTCGACCAGCAGGTGGCTGATGGCGTTGATAAGCACAAAGGAAACGACCATGGCGAACAGGCCGTTGTACTCGCGCTTCATTACGTTGCGCCACGAGAACTCCAGTAAGGCTGGCTGCCAGCCCGTCAGGCGGGGCACGAAAGCCGGCGTGCGGCTGGCCCAGGCCTCGTACCGGGCCGAATAGGTGCGGCGCAGAAACTCTTCCTCGGCGTACATGATCCGCTCGTAGTACAGCCAGTAGGCCAGCGTACACAACGCCACAAACCACCACACGCCCAGGATCATAAACAGTCCCAGCCACATCAGAAAGTTACCCAGGTACAGCGGGTGACGCACCACGGAGTAGATGCCGGTTTCATTGAGCGTTTCGGCCACCTGCCCCTCGTCGGTGTTGCGGCCCGAGGTGCCGCCGGGCGTGCAGCCAATGGTCAGGGCCCGCACGGCCAGGCCGAGCAGCCCCACCAGCAGGCAGACGATTCCCCACGTGGGGCTGGTAATATGGTCGTAGGTAGCCTCCGGGTACGCTACCATCAGGACTCCGGCCAACGGGTACAAAACCACAACGGGCAGCCAGCTTCTTCTCCGGAACAGCCAGTTTCCCTGCTGCTCAAATTCTTCTCGTAAGGGCATTCGTGTTTGAAGCGTAAAACGGCAGTTAGCCGGTATTACTCGTGTAGTAAGGCAATCAGAAGCCCCAAGTAAGCCAACAAAAGGCCGATTTGCTAACTGGACAAGTACAATAAGGCAAAACGAGGAACGCCCCGGGTTTCTCTTACCGGCCCGGAAGCCCGCTGCCCCGCCGGGCCGCTGCAGCAGAAGCCTCCTAAAACTTAACCCACTCCAACCGTGCACTCCTGATTTCTGCTTGGTCTTATCCTGCCAGCTTACCCGTTCCAAGTCCGCTAAACCTATACCCCGGCATATAGCAGCACTGGTATACAGAATATTCAGGTTTGTCCGTTTCCTGGTTTCTCGCACCCCTTGGGTTTGCTGCGGTAGCAACCCGAACGCGGCGTGCGGACCACCTGTACCATGCGGCGCCTGATCCTGGCCTTTCTGCTGCTGCCCCTGCTGAGCAGCCAAACCCCCGAACCGGCTTTCCGGCTCCAGCAGCAAATGTACCCCCGGGTGCGGTCGGCCTACGCCCGCTGCTGGCCGGCGCTGCGCCGGCGCCTGGTTAGTCAGCATATCGACCCGGCCCGGCTGGAAGTTTTTATTCGGGTATTCAAGATCGAGCCCCACCTCGAAGTCTGGGCCCGCAACCAGGGTGAGGGTTGCTTTGCGCTGCTGAAAAGCTACCCGCTGGCGGCCTGCTCGGGCAGCCTGGGCCCAAAGCGCCGCGAAGGCGACGGTCAGGTGCCCGAAGGCTTCTACACCATCGACCGGTTCAACCCCAGCAGCCTCTACCACCTGTCGCTCGGGCTCGATTACCCCAACGCCGTGGACCGGCAGCTGGGCAGCGCCAAGCCCGGCGGGGACATTTTCATCCACGGCTCCAACGTCACCATCGGGTGCCTGCCCATCACCGACGCCGGCATCGAGGAAGTGTACCTGCTGGCCCTGGAAGCCCGGGCGGCCGGTCAGCAGAGCCTGCCGGTGCACATCTTTCCGTTTGCCCTGACGCCCGAAGCCCTGGCTGCGCGGCCCCTGAGCCGGCACGCGGCGTTCTGGCAGTCCCTGGTGGCGGGCTACGCCTACTTCGAGCTGCACCGCACGCTCCCCCCCATTCTGGTACCCGAACAAGGCGACTACACCCTGAACCTGCCGGCAGCGGGTCCAGCATCGAAGCCCCGGTAGGCATTTAGGGAAGTTTTGCGCAACGGTACCTATCTATGCAGCGGAACCCGCTCACTTCCTGCCCAGCCATGACGGTCCCCTTCACTTTCCGCAGCCGGTACCTGCTGCAATTCCTTTTCCTGAGCCTGCTCGTGGGGGCTGCCGAATGGCTGGTTACCCACTCCGCTGCGTTCCAGCTGCGCGGCCCGGTGATGGCCCTGGCCGTAACGGTCGACCTGACGGTGGGCATTCCGGCGCTGTATTACTTTTTCGTGGCCCGGCGCTACCAGCTGCCGCTTAGCACTGTCGCCGTCGTATTTACACTTTCCCTGGGCGTGGCCGCCTGGCTGCTGCCTCCGGACGGGCAGCAGTACGTGGGCTGGCTGCGCAACCTGCTGCTCGTGGCCGAGCCGCTGCTCACGGTGCTGGTACTCGTCCGGCTGCGGGGGGTGCTGCGCGCCTACCGGGCGGCCCGGCTCCACTACCCCGACTTCACCGACAACCTCGCCAGCAGCTTCCGAACGGTATTCGGCTCGGCGCTGGCCCCCGTGGTAAGCGAAGTAGCCATGTTCCGCTATGCCCTGCTGTTCTGGCTGACGCCAGCCCCGCTGCCGGCCAGCCAAAGCACCCATTCTTTTTCCATGCATCGGGAATCGGCATTTACGGCTATCATGGCTACCCTGCTGCTGGTATCCGTAGTTGAAATGACCGTGGTGCACCTGCTGGTGATGCGCTGGCATCCGGGCGCGGCGTGGGCGCTGCTGGGGCTGAGCGCCTACAGCCTGTTGTTCGTGCTGGGCCATCTGCACGCCGTGCGGCAGCGGCCGGTCCTGGTTCAGGAACAGGTGCTCATGCTTCGGGTTGGGCTGCTGTGGCGGGTCAGGCTGCCCCGGGCGGCCATTGCCAGCGCTGTTCCTATCCGCGAGCTGCCAGCCCTTCCGGAGCTGCTGAACCTGGCCGGCCCCCTGGTAACTGCCCCGAACGTGCTGCTTACCCTGCACGAACCCGTGGCTGCGTCCGGCCCGTATGGCCTGCGTAAAAAGGCCCCGCACCTGGCTTTGTACGTCGACGAGCCGGCCCGGCTGCTGGCAGTTCTGGCTACTCCGGCGCAAGTGTAGCTTTAGCATATGACTTCCGGCTCATCATCTTCTGAACCGACTATCCCACTGCGCGAAGCATCCGTTCTGGTGCCTGTGTATCGCAATGCGGCGGGAGAGCTGATCCTGGTACTAATCCGGCGTACCATGCACGGGGCCCACGGCGGGGAGCTGGCTTTTCCCGGCGGGAAGCGGGATCCGAACGATTCTTCCGCCCGGGCCACGGCCCTGCGGGAAGCGGAAGAAGAAATCAGCTTGCCGGCTACCGCGGTGGAGCTGCTGGCGGAGCTGCCGGTGGTGCAAACCCGGGCGACCGGGTTCCGGATCAGCCCGTTTCTGGGCCGCATCACCCGGCCGGAAAAGTGGCAGTGGCAGGCTCGGGAGATTGAAGAAGTGCTCGAAGTATCCCTGGCCGAGCTGCTGCTGCCCGGCCGGCACGCGGCTGAGTCGGTGCTGCTGCCCGGGCAGAGCCGGCCCCTGCTGGTGGCGTTTTACCGGATCGGCGAGTATTACCTGTGGGGCGTGAGCTACCGGATTGTACGCGAGCTGCTGCCCCGCCTGCAGGCCGGCGAATGGGAGGTGTAAGGCAGACCGACGGGCATTTCTGGCACGGAATTGTGTTTTGTGTTTCTTTGAGGACGCGGCCTGCTTAATTCCGCGTACTTCCCCCGTATGAAGCGAATTTTCTTTTTTCTGACGTTGCTCCTCACCCTGCCGGCAGCCGTGGCCCGGGCCCAGGGCGAGCAATCAATCTGGTACTTCGGCAGTGAGGCCGGCGTCACCTTCGGCGACGGCCCGGCAGAAGCGCTGGGCGACGGCAAGCTTACCACCGACGAAGGCTGCGCCGTGGCTACCACCAAAGGCGGTCAGCTGCTGTTCTATACCAATGGCGTCACCGTCTGGAACCGTAAGCACGAGGTGATGCCGAACGGCCGCAACCTGATGGGCAGCAAATCGAGCAGCCAGAGTGCGCTTATCGTGCCCGACCCCGGCAGCGGCAACATCTTCTACATTTTTACCACCACCGCCGAGGGCAACAGCAACGGCCTGCGCTACTCTGTGGTGGACATGACCCGGGATGGGGGCTTTGGCGACCTGCCCCGCTCCAACATCCTGCTCATCACGCCGGTAGCGGAAAAGCTGGCCGCCGTACGCCACAAGAACGGCCGCGACGTCTGGGTTGTGGCGCACCGCTGGAACTCCAATGCCTTCGTGTCCTACCTCGTTACGGCCGATGGCGTAGTGGGCAAGCCGCTGATGAGCAACGTGGGCAGCATGAACGCCGGCCCGGGCCGCAACGCCATCGGCTGCCTGAAGTTTTCGCCCGACGGTACCAAGCTGGCCGCCGCATTGTGGCGGGAAAACAACAAGTTCGAGGTCTTCGACTTTAATACCAGCACCGGCGTTGTCAGCAAGCCCCGTTCGTTTGGTCCCTACGAAGCCGCCTATGGCGTGGAGTTCTCGCCCGACGGTACCAAGCTCTACGGCACCAGCAACGCCAAAATTAACCGCACGGGCCAGCCCGAAAAGGCGCAGATCTGGCAGATTGACCTTAAAAGCGGCCAGGCCGTGGCCGTCGGCAGCCCGGGCCGCCGCAAGATTGGCTCCCTGCAGCTCGGTCCCGATGGCCGCATCTACGTGGCGCGGGAAGACAACCCTTACCTGGGCGTGATTGAGAATCCCAATGCCAGCGGCCTCAAGTGCGGGTTTGTCGACATGGGACTAAAGCTGGAGGGACGCCGCAGCAAGCTGGGCCTTCCGAACTTCATTCGGGAAGTGGTAAAGCCCTGACGTGATGACGTAACGGGCTTAGGCTTCTGGAAGCGTACCCGAACCAGCATCTATTCTATACTGACGCACCCACCCGCATCCGGCTCCTGAGCCCAAAAAGCTGATTCCGGCCCGTTGCAGTACGCAGCGGGCCGGAATCAGCTTTTTGGTTTGGTGGATATAGGGCCGAAAAGACAGGACCCTACTCGACTTTGCCGAACTTGAAACGCAGGAAGCCGGCGGCCATGGAGATGTAGGGATGCTCGGTGAATAGCAGGCCGGTCAGGTCGCGGGTGCTGATGCCGCCCTCGTAAGGGCCGGCCGTGAAGGTGACGCCCAGCGGCACGCTCACGCTGTAGCCCGCGCCCGCCGTCACGCCGCTGCTCAGCCGTACCCAGCGCGTCGGCTTGTAGTCCACGCCGAGTCCAACGAAGGGCGACGAGAGGTTGCCAGCTACCTTGTTCATGGGCAGGGTCACGTCAAGACCGGTTTCAAAGTACTCACTGATGCGGAAGCCCGCGCCGGCCCGCAGCTTGGTGGGCAAAGAGGCCGTGCGCTTCGACTGGGCCTGGTACTGAAACAGGCTTTCCGTGCCGCCGGCAAAGAGCTGAGCAGCTTCCTTGATAAAGTTGTAGCTGTTTACCCCCTCTGACTCCAGATACCGCAGCTTCTGGTCGTTGGCCGTGAGCAGGTTTCCCTCCCAGGTCATCTTTCCCATATCCGTGAGCGACAGGCCCAGGCGCAAGGCCTTACCGGCTTCCATTGCCACGCCAAAGTCGAAGCCGTGTCCGGTGCCCACGGGCTGTAGGCCCCCAGCGTTTGTCCGGTAGTTGAAGCCCGAGGCATTAGGGTTCGTTTGCAGGCTGCCGTAGTTTATCTTGAACAACGGCGACAGGGCACTGTACGCCTCTACCGCGCCGCCGTCGATGCGCACATCCACGACGCCGATGCCCTGAATATAGCGGTACCCGCCGCCTACTGATAGCTGGAACGTGGGCTTGTCGATGACCCGGTTGCCGTAGGCAATGTTGTACTCATTGTACCAGGCCAGCTGCAGGGCCGTCCCGTCGAGTGCCGAAGACAGCTGGGGCAGCGTGGCGACATTTTTAGGCGTGCCGTCGGGGTTGAAGTTGTTGGTAACAATGGGCGCGTTCTTGCCCAGGAACATAATCTCGGCCGCATTCTGGTTGAGGGCCACGTGGCTGGCAATGCGCTGCCGGTTGCTGATGGCCACCGTACCCAGGCTCGGAATGGCCACGGCTAGGGCGAAGGTGGTGGCGTCAGCATTCGCGTTCAGAGCGTTATCCGACGTAAAAGCTTTTGCCAGGGCAAGCTTATCGTCCCGGGTCAGGCCCTTCTCGTAGTCGTAGATAAAATTCCTGAACTGGTCCCGGGTCAGCGACTGGGTGCCGGCGCCGAGCCCAAACTCCCCGACGGTAAAGGCAACTTTAGCGCCGCCGATGCGCCCGAGGTTGCCGGGGTTGATGCCGATGGCCTGATAGTCGGAAGCAAACGTGTTGGCGACGCCGCCCCGGCCGGTGGCCGTGAAGTTGCTCAACTCATTCTGGGCACGAAGCATAAGGGGCGCGCCCAGCAGCAGAGCCGCCAGCGAGGCAGTAGATTTGAAGTTCACGAGGACGGGGTAGAGTTACAACGGTTAAAACGGAGCCAATTAGCTAATTTTATTCGTCGGGGCCAAGCCGGAGGGAGGTTTTAGCCCTTTGCCCGGCCTTTTTCCCGCCTGCCCCGTTCTCTAATCCGCCGCCGGTTCCGGCCACCTTCTCCTTTTACCTCTACTCCTTGGCCAAGCGCTTCACCGTTGACGAGTACACCGAAGGCATCCTGAACGGCAACCGGGTGCTGCTCAGCCGGGCCATCACCCTGGCCGAAAGCACGTTACCCACCGATCAGGACCTCACCCAGCAGTTGCTTAACCGGCTGCTTCCTTATACCGGCCGCTCGGTCCGGGTGGGTATCACGGGGGTGCCGGGCGTGGGCAAGAGTACCTTTATCGAGGCCCTGGGGCTGCATCTGGTAGGCAGCCTGGGCAAGCGCCTCGCGGTGCTGGCCGTAGACCCCAGCAGCCAGCGCAGCGGGGGCAGCATCCTGGGCGACAAAACCCGCATGAACCTGCTGGCCGCCCATCCCGCCGCCTTTATCCGCCCTTCCCCGGCCGGCCGTTCCCTGGGCGGCGTCACGCGCAGCACCCGCGAAACCATGCTTCTGTGTGAGGCCGCGGGCTTCGACGTGCTGTTCATCGAAACCGTGGGCGTGGGCCAGAGCGAAACCGCCGTGCACGGCATGGTCGACTTTTTCCTGCTGCTGATGCTGGCTGGGGCGGGCGACGAGCTGCAGGGCATCAAAAAAGGCATCATGGAAATGGCCGACG
This sequence comes from Hymenobacter translucens, assembly GCF_020685205.1. GTDB lineage: Bacteria > Bacteroidota > Bacteroidia > Cytophagales > Hymenobacteraceae > Hymenobacter > Hymenobacter translucens. Next base: position 170,796 of record NZ_JAJERB010000004.1, on the reverse strand, counting down.
CGGTGACCATCACCAAAGCGGACGGCGGCAACGAGCAGGCAGCCCGCCGGGCCCGGCGCGAGTACCAGAATGCCCTGCACCTGTTCCCCCTGGCTTTGTCGGGCTGGAGCCCCGTGGTGACTACGTCTTCGGCCCTGACCGGCGCCGGCGTGCCCGACGTGTGGGCGGTGGTGGAGCGGTACGTGGAGCAGACCCAGGCCAGCGGCTACTTTCAGCGGCGGCGACAGGAACAAAACCTGCACTGGCTGCACGAGGCCATCCGGGCCGGGCTGGAAGAGCGTTTCTATGCCCGCCCCGCCGTACAGCAGCGGCTCGAAACCGTGCGGGCGCGGGTAAAGGCCGGGCAGCAGTCCCCGTTCGGGGCGGCCGGTGAGCTGCTGGGACTATAGGCAGCACGCCGTATTTTTTAAGCCAACTCTGCTTATAGTTGTCTCAGCTCCAGCAGGTCCCATTTGTTGCCGTAGCAGTCCTGGAACACCACCACGCTGCCGTAGCTTTCGTGCCGGGGCTCTTCCAGAAACGTCACGCCCCGGCCCCGGAGGGCGGCATAGTCGCGGGCGAAGTCGTTGGTGTGCAGAAAAAGCCACACTCTACCCCCACCCTGCCTGCCGACGGCCGCTTTCTGCTCGGCGGTAGTGGCCTGCGCCAGCAACAGGGAAGTAGCCGCGTCAGGCCCGGGCGCTACCCGCACCCACCGCTTGCCGGCTCCGAGGTCCGTATCTTCCAGCAACGCAAAGCCCAGTACCCCGCAGTAGTAGGCAATGGCCTCGTCGTAGTCGGAGACGAGCAGACTGACAGTGCCAAGGTGCGTAAGCATAGCCGTTCACTGGTTAAGCAAGCCTCGCTCCGGCTACGAACCCAGCCATTTGCGCACGTCAAGGTAGTCGAGGTAGTACAGCACCTTTATCGACACCGAGTTATTGTGGGGCGTGTTGATGGTGTTATTCAGGTTCTCGAAATACAGGGGCGTGGCCTGCTCCGCGTTCAGGAAGGTAGAGCCCACGTTTTTCCAGACCACGCTGATCTGGGACCCCGGCGCAAACCACCAAGAGTATACCGCATCGATGTTAAAGGCATTGAACGTGGTATTGCGGTTGCCAGAAGCCTGGGGCACTTCCCGGCCGTCGGCGAGCAGGCGGAAAAAGTCCCGGTACTGCACATTGCTGCTGTAGTGGCGGGTGCGGATGGTAAAGGACATCCGGTTGTTAAAGGTGTAAGCCCCTGAAACGGTGTTAACGACCGTATTCACCTGCCGCCGGCCCAGCAGCGTGGTATCCCGGTTGGCTCCCACGAAGCCCCCGGCAAAGCCAATCTGGTTGAGGCTCTGGTTCCAGTCGAAGCTGTACCGGAAGTTCAGCTTGTTGTTGACGCGGTAGCGCGGACTGATGTTCAGCCCATAGCCGGCGCGGCCGGTCCGGTCGCCGTCGGCCGCAAACCAGCGCCCCGACACGCTCACGTCCAGCGCCAGCTTCTTCCGGTAGTCCGACGAGACAAAGCCGCTCAGCCCCAGGTTGCCGGGCACCCGCACGTAGTAGTTGCCCCGAATCGGGTTCATGCGGGGCTCAAAGTAGTCGTCCGACTTCGGTGAGTAGTTCAGGTTTCCCCCTACGGTCAGAAAGGATTTGGTGAACGTGGTATTGGCGCCGCTGTAGATGCCGGTTTTCTGAAACCGGGTAGGCTTGTACAGGTACTCGTTTTCCACCACGAGGTAGGAATAGAAGTTATTGACCTTCCAGAAGGGCTTGTACTTGTTGTAGCTGAACTCCGCGACCTGGCTGATGGAGTTGTTGTTGAACAGGATGCCCAGGTCATTGGGGTCGTAGGTATCGGACTCAATGCCCTGGCTGAGCCGCCAGGTGAACTGCCCGCCAATCTTGCCCACGCCCACCAGGTACTTATAGCCGTTCTTGTTGTTGACTTCCATCGTATCGGAGCCGAAAACGTTGCCGCGGCGGCGGGAGTACACCACCTGCCCGTCGACGGCGTAGGTGTTTTTCTTGTTGGCAAAGCGAAACAGCCCGCCCGTCACGTTGGCGTCGTAGGTACGGCCGGCCCGGGTTACGTTGGTATTGATAAGCGACACGTACGAGTTGTTTTTCAGGGACTGATCCAGCACCACAATGTTGTAGTTTGAAAACGGCTGGGTCTGAATCAGGCGCTCCTGTCCTGATGCGCTGTCGCGGGCGGTGGCAAACACGTCGTTCGAGATGGCGTTGAACACCCCGATGCCCAGGCCTTTGCTCGTGCGGCCCGAGATCTTGGTGGCGTTCAGCAGGCGGGTTTCCCCGGGGTTCCGGATCAGCTCCTCGCCCGGCCGCCAGGTGCCGTCGGGCAGCCGCTCCCGCTTGCGCAGGCTTTTTCCGGCGTCGTTGAATCCCAGGGGCTGGGCGCCCACGCGGCGGGAGTAGAACAGGTTGCCCTTGTTGAACAGCTCGGTGCCCTCGGTAAAGAACTGCCGGTTTTCGTTGAACTGCACCTCGAACGGCGACAGGTTCAGCACGACGTTGTCGCTCTGGGTCTGCCCGAAGTCGGGAACGAGCGTAGCATCGAGGGTGAAGCTTTCGTTGATGCCGTACTTGATGTCAGCCCCGCCGTTAAAGGACGAGCTCACGTTGCGCTGGCCCTGCTCCTTATAGGGATAGTGGTTTGCGTAGGCCGATACGTAGGGCGTGAGTGAAAGGCGCAGCGGTGCTTTCACGCCCGTAATGCCCAGCAAATCGCCCCACTGGTTGACGAAGCCGTCAACTTCGGGCTTTACCTCGCTCCAGAAGAAGGCCTGGTTTTCACGCTTGCGCTGCCGCATAAACTGCAAACCCCAGACCTGCTTCTCGGCGGTGCTGAAGCGGATTGCCGAGTACGGAATGCGCATCTCGGCCACCCAGTCGGTGCCGCGCAGGGTGGTACGACTTTCCCACACGGCGTTCCAGTTGAAATCCTCTCCCCCGGCCGGGGAATAGCGCGAGTCCATCTGCACGCCGGCGGCCGTCACAAAGAAGCCGTAGCCATTGATGTTATCGTGGTAGGTATCGAGGAAGATGCCGAAAAAGTCGCTGTTGCCGAAGTTGTCCCGGCCCGTCAGCTCCCGCAAAATGGAATCCGGCGCCACGTCGTGCATCACCGCCCCGATGTACAGGGCCGCGTCGTCGTAGAGAATCCGTACTTCGGTGGGGTGCTTTTCGTGGGGACCGGGGTTGGGCCGGTTCTGAATAAAGTCGGAGGTTACCTCGGCCTCCTTCCACGCCTCCTCATCCAGCACGCCGTCCAGCTTTACGGGCTTGGTCAGGCGCAGAGCCGTGAGCTGCCGGCGGGGTCCCTTGGCGGCGGGTGGGGCCGGTGTCTGGGCCTGGGCCTGAAATGCCCCTGTTACCAGGACAACAAGACAACAAACGGCGGTAAAAAGGCGCATAGACTACTGGTGACGGCGGGCGGTGTAGGGAGACAGATGGAATAAGGCGACTAATCGTTGCTTGCCGGTGCGCAAAATGTTTGCAGAAGGGCACCGGCTAAAAAAGGCCAGGGGCCCGGCAGCATGGCTGCCGGGCCCCTGGGGGCGTGCAAATCAGGACGTTTAGTCTTCGTTTACCACGATGTCCATGGTGAAGGATTTCTCGTCACCTTTACCCATCAGCGTACGGTACTTCCGGGCCAGCTCATCCGACTGGCGCTTGCCGTTCACGGTAAAGCCGGTAGAATTGAGCTGAACGGAATAGCTTTTGTCGTCGCGTCCAATCAGACCGTCCTTGCGCAGCTCATCACCCAGGGACACCGAGTTTACCTTCACGCTTTTCGTTTTGGCCGGCCGGGGGGACATCGGCGGGGTGGGGACGCGCACGTAGTGATTACCCGGGCCATAGGAAGCTGAAGGGGAAGAGGCCCGGTCACTGTAGATGCGGTTCTTGGCGCTGCCGCTGTTGCTGAAAATCACGGAGCTGCTGGCCCCGATCTGCCGCTCGCTGCCCTCTTCGTACATCTTGCGGTATTTCTCGTGCACGGCGGCGGGCTGCTTTTCACCATCGATGGTCAGCTCGGTGCTCGTCATTACCAGCCGGAAGTTCTCCTTGTCTTTGATGAGCATTTCTTTTACGAGCTCGTCAATCACCTTTTCCTCCGTCTGGTGCATCTTCTTTGCCCGCTCGGCGCGGGCTTTTTCCCGTTCCGCCCGGGCTGCTTCCCGCTCGGCGCGGACTTTTTCCCGCTCGGCCTGGGCCTGCTCCCGCTCGAGCCGGGTCCGCTCCCGGCTGTGCTCATCAAGCCGGCGCAGGGTTTCGCGCTGCCGGTCCAGCGCTTCCAGCTCCCGGTGAATCTTGGTGCGGATTTCCGGACGGGATTCGCTGCGCTCCACAGCGCGCAGGGCATTCAGGGCCTCAACCAGCGCTTTTTCCTGACTGCGGTACGACGCAGCCCCGGCGTCGGCACTGCTGCTCCGCACTTCCACGCGGCTGCCATCCCGGTACACGTAGGTTTTGCCGGCGCTGCGCGAGTCAATCGTGATGCGGTCGGCGTTGCTTTGAATGCGCTGGAGTCCGCGCTCCAGGGCTTCCCGGTCCTGGTCCGACATCCCGTAGGAAACCGACGACGAGCTGTTGCTTACGCTGGTGCGTGTCCGACGGCTTTTCTCAGGAGCCAGCGTGATGATTTCGGTTTTAGTGCCTTTGGTTTTCTTGTCATCCGCATCATCCAGCTCGATGCGGCGGCCGTCCACGTACAGTTCGGTTACCCGGCCTTTCTTGTCGCGCTTGATAACCACGGCTGGGTCGCTTTCCCGCCGGCGGCGGTTTTCGTCGCGAATGATGACGGTGCTGCTCGTGTCTTTGGCCCGGCGCTTTTTCTTCCGGTCTCCGTCATCGTCGCGGGCTTCCTGGCTTTCAAGCGCTTCCCGGGCTTCGGCCGGATGTGGGCTGACCGGGGCAGCCGGCGCTGCGGGCTGGGTCTGCGTATCATCGCGCCAAAAGGGAATATGGAGAGCTACCCGCGTTTTGTGTACCCACGACAGGGGCGCGGCCAGCGAAACCACTGAGCTCAGCCCGAGCAGGGCCATCCCGACCACGACCACCAGGGCCGCCATAAAGCCTTCGGAGAACGTGGGAGCCGCGCGGCGCTGCACCAGCCGCCGGATACGGCCCAGCAGGGAGCCGTCCGGTCCGACGGCAGCCATAGCCAGCTGGGGCACCGGAGTTACGTCGAGGCCCAGCTCGGCCAGCGTCGTGAGGGCCTGAGCCAGCACCATCGGGTCGCCGCAGAGCGTAGTCGCGACGTCGTCGCAGCAGTTTTCGCGCTCGGTGCGCAGGCAGGCGGTAATAAACCAGGCGGCCGGGTGGTAGAAGAACAGGATTTCGGCCACCGACTGCAGCAGGTTCATCAGGTAGTCGCGGCGCATGATGTGGGCCAGCTCATGCGCCAGAATGGCTTCGAGGTGGGCCTGGCTCAGCCAGGAAAGCGTACCGAGGGGCAGCAGGATTACCGGTTTGAGGTGGCCGGCTACCAGCGGGGCCTTCACCAGGGCCGATTCGAGCAGCCGCACCGGGCGGCGCAGGCCCACGCGGGCACTAAGCTGGGCGAGGCGCTGGTTCCACTCGGCCGGTAAGGGCCGTACCCGGTAGTGGCGCAGGCGCTGCACGTAGGCCAGCCCGCCGAGCAGGCGAAGGGTCATGGCCAGCAGCCCCAGCAGCCAGGCGGTTACAATCAGGGGCAGGTTGTGGTCGAAGTAAGGCAGCCAGGCCTCGAGCCGCAGCGGCGACTGACTTTCTTCCACGACCGGTACTTCCGCCGCGGGACGCTTGATAAAGGCGTAGGAGGCGGTGGGGTTAGCAGCCGCTGGCAGTACTTCTGCCGGAACCGAGGCCTCCGCAGCTGCTTCGGCGGAGGCTACCTGGTAGTGCCGCACAAACGTCGCCAAAGCCAAACCAAGCATCGTCAGCAAAGCCACCGAGGCCACGCCATAGCGCACCTGCGAGGAGTGGCGGCGCAGCACGAGCAGCAGGCCCGCCAGGGCCAGGGCCACAACCGTACCCTGCCACAGGGAGTGCACAATGGTCCAGCCCATGGCGCGTACCAGCGCGGGCGAGAGAAGGGTTTCAAGCCAGTTCATTGGAGTCGGGTTTCTCGTTGGCGCCTTTCTGTTCTTCCATGTTATTGAGCAGTGTCCGGATCTGCTGCAGCTCCTCCTGAGAGGTGCGCTTGTTGCCCAATGCCTGCATTACCAGCTTCAGGGCCGAACCACCGAAAGCAGAGTTCATCAGCCGGTCGAGCAACAAGCCCTGGGTTTCCTCTTCCCGCACTGCGGCGCGGTACACATGGGTGCGGCTGTCGTCGTCGCGCAACACCAGCCCTTTGTCGAGCATCAGCTGCAACAGCTTCAGGGTGGTGGTGTAGCCGATGTCGCGCTTGCGGCTCAGTTCGTCGTTTACAAACCGAACGGTCGTGGGTCCGTGCTGCCAGAGCACCTGCAGGATTTCAAGCTCCGACTCGGTTGGTTTCGGGATATGCGGCTTACTCATTGCGTCAGGTTTAGGTGCGTACGAAGGTATTCGTACAGCAAACATATACGAACGTCATCGTAGATGCAATAGCTACTACGAATTTATTCGTATATAATTTACGCCTCCGGTCAGCCGCATGAATGCCAGCAGCTTATCCAAGGATGGAAATAAGGTTAGCTAGGTTGCTCGGCGCGGCGGCGCTTCAGCGTAATCCGGGCCCGGTGACAGATTCCGCCCAAAGGCGGGTTGAACTTGGACACGCACACCTTCACCGACCGTACGTGCGGAAACTCGACCATCACCCGGTCCATCACCCGGTAGCCCACGTGCTCGAGCAGGCGGGCCGGGGCCCGCATTTCCTCGGCTACCATGCGGTACAGCACTTCGTAGTTCACCGTTTCCTGCAGCTTGTCCGACGCCCCGGCTCCGTACAGGTCGGTGCGGATGTAGAGGTCGACCCCGTACTTGTTGCCGATTTTCTGTTCCTCGTCGTAGTAGCCGTGAAAGGCGAAAAACTCCATTCCTTCCAGTGCAATCTGGCCCATGGTCGTGATGTTAAGAGGTGAGAAAGGGCCGGGGCAGGCCGTCAGGCCCAAAGGTAGGCGCTGGGGCGGGCTGCCAACCAAAAAGCCTGCCCCAAGGGGCAGGCTTTAAGGAATCAGCTGGTGCTGATCGATGCTTAGATTTCGTCGAAAAACGATTTTTCTGCCTCCACGGGCTCGGCTACGACCATGCCGGGGTTGCCACCGGGCTGGGGCGCCGGGCTTGGCTGCTCGATTTCCGGGCGGCTGGGGCCTACCGGCTGGATATCCGGGCGGGTGGGCTCAACCTGCGGGCCAGTCGGCTCGGGCACCCGGGCGGGCTCGGGCTGGTAGATGCGGGAAGGCTCCGAAACGCCCGGATTTTCCGACGGCCGGGTGGGGTCAAACTCCGGTGCGCCGGGCTGAGGCTGCGGGTTCTGCCCGGGCTGGGGGCCAATGGGACGGTCAGTGGGCAGGTCGATGCTGCGGCCGGCCGGCGCGCCCGGGGCGGTGGGGGCAATGGCAGCGGCTGCAGAAGATGAAGAGGAGCTTATGAACACGGGCGAAGGGGTTTCGGGTGAAGGTTCAGGACGATTCACCTTTACGTTCGCGGCCCGGGAAAGGATGGCGGCCGTCGAGGGCTTGGGCCGAGCCTGGGCCTTTTCCACTTTTGCCAAGGCGTCGGTGCCCAGGCGCTGCAGGTCGCGCACGAGGCCTTCGAGCACCTGCTCCAGCCGCTGGCATTCCTGACCGAGCCCGTTTACTTCAGTCTGCATATCCACCACCGTCTTCTCGGCCTGCTTGTAGGCATCGTCGAGCACCGAGCGGGCCCGCTGCCGGGCGTCGGACAGCAGCTGGTCCGCTTTCAGCTGGGCTTCCCGCACCCGTAGCTCGGCATCGCGCGAGGCCTGCTCCGTAATGCTATTGCCGGTATCTTCCGCCGTCTTGAGGGTCCGGTAAAGCGAGGTTTCCACTTCCCGCATCTTCTGCACTTCCTGGGTGGCGTGTTCCAGCTTCAGGCGCAGCTCGCGGTTTTCGTCGCCCATCCGCTCCCACTGCTGGGAAAGCGTGAGCAGGAAGGCCTGCACTTCGTGTTGGTCAAGACCCCGGAAGGCTTTCTCAAACGTTTTCTGCCGGATGTCGAGGGCGGTAATTTTCATGGAGGAGCTAAGAACTAGGAGTTAGGAGCCAGGAGTCTGAGTCAAGCGTGCGGCTGTCGGGAAATTAGGACGAAGCAGGAATCAGCAAAGAGCTAAGACAGGGCTTGCACGCACTGAGTGCAACCATTTTTATATCCTAACTCCTGACTTCTAGCTCCTAACTTCTCCCCGACTCACGTCCCACACGGCCAGACTGCGGTCGTCGCTACACGAAACTAGCCTATTCTGGGCGCCCGACCAAAATAACTTGTTTACCGAAGTGCCGTGCCCGGCGTGTCGGGCCTTATCCACCACGCGCAGCAGCCGGAAGTCGTCGGCATCCCACACCTTGATCGACTTATCCATGCTGCAGGTGGCAAAAAGCTGCCCGTCGGGGCTGAAAGCAAGGTGGTTGATGGCGAACAGGTGAGCTACGATACTGTGGTGCTCGGCGTAGCCCCGCTGCACGTCCCAGATCCGCAGGTGAGCGTCGCGGCCCGCCGTCAGCAGCCACCGGCCGTCGGGCGAGTAGGCGGCGGTAAATACGGAATTGGTGGAACCCGGCAGCTCGCGCTTTACTTCCAGCGTAGTCAGGTCCAGAATCCGGATCAGCGCGTCGCTGCTGCCCACGGCCAGCTCACCGCGCTGCTCGTGCACGGCCAGGCAGCGCAGACTTTTGTCGGCGAGGCGGATCAGCTTTTCCACCCGGAAATCGTCGGCGTACAGCACGGCCAGGGTTCCGTCGGCCAGGGCCACATACACCCGCTGCCGCACGGCAGAGTGCGCCAGGTCGAAGATGGCCAGGGGCGGCAGGGCGGTGGCAAAAACCAGCTTCCGGGCTGCCAGGTCGATAACCTGCACGCCCTGGTAGTTGTGGCCAATGAGCAGCAGGTTGCGCTCCGGCAGGCAGCGCAGCGCATACACTGAGTTTTCGACCCGGGCTACCAATTCCCCATCCTGCTCGGGCTGCGTCACGCTCCAGGCCACGACAAAGCCGTCGGCCCCGGCCGAGTAGATCGTGTCGCCGGTAGGCGTGCCGGCTAGGGCGTACACGCAGTCGCGGTGGCCGCTGAGCTGGGCCACTTTCGCTACCTCCGGCCGAAAAAGCATGGGCATGGTGCCAGGGATGAGAATTGAGGGCGTAAGTTAGCCCCGGATTTCCCAGGTTTGATCTGCTGACCGGGTTCGTGCCCGTCGCCCGCTATGCCGCTTCATTCCATCCAGCCTCTGTCCGATTGCGCCGCCCTGGGTTTATGGCAGCTTACGGAGGAGCCGTCGGCGCTGCTGCCTCTCCTCCCCTACGCCGCCGAGTATGAAACCCGGCAGCCACCAATTACCCATGCCCAGCGCCGGGCCGAGTGGCTGGCCGGGCGGGTGCTGGCCCACACCGTGCTCCGGACGCTGCCCGGCGCAGTTGATGCCCCCATCGGCAACGACGAAAACGGCCGTCCCTACTTTCAGCACCAGCCTGAACTGGCGCTTTCCCTTTCCCATTCCGGCGCCTGGGTGGCCGCCGTTGTTTCCACCCGGGGCCGGGTTGGCACAGATGTTGAGTGCATCCGGGAGAAAGCGCAAAAGTTGGCTCCCAGATTCTTAGCTGAATCGGAACGAGCCGACGCCGGCGACGACGCAGCGAAGTTTAGTCTCTATTGGAGTGCCAAGGAGACGCTCTACAAGCTGCATAGCCGCCGGGGCCTGGTGTTCAGAGAGCAGCTTTTGCTCGACCCGTTCAGGTTGCGGAAGGCAGGTGTTTTGACGGGGCACCTGCTCGTAGAAAACTTCCGCAGCCAACACCAGATTCATTACCAGCGGCTGGCCACCGACTACGTGCTTACGTACTGTCTCGAAACCGCCTCTGTTCCGCTCCCCCTCTGATTCCTGCTCCCATGTCTTTTCGTCGAATTTCCATTGTAGCCGCTGCGGCGCTGCTGTTCTGCACTGTCGCCGTTGGCGTGGCCCAGGCCCAGTCGGGTAGCTCCACGGTCACCGATTTCGCCCTGCGCACCGGCGACAATACGGAAATGCACTTGCGCAGCTTCGCCGGAAGCAAGGCCGTGGTGGTGGTGTTTGTGAATCCGTCCTGTGCTTTTTCCAAGCTCTACCAGACCCGTCTGAACACCCTGAATTCGGCTTACAGCAGCCGGGGCGTGCAGTTTCTGTTCATCAAGGCGCCCATCAACCTGGAAGCCACGGCTTTGGATGCTGACGTGGAGAAGATAAAGCTCAAAACGACCGGTGACGGCTCCGACTTTCCTTATCTGACCGATGAGACCCAGAAAGTAGCAACGCTGCTGGGCGCCACGAAAACCCCGGAGGTAGTGGTCCTGCAACCGGCTGGCAATGGCTTTGTGGTGCGCTACAAAGGTGCCATCGACGATAACCCGCAGGTAGAGGCCTACGTGAAGGACCGGTATCTGAACCAGGCTCTGGAAAGCTTGCTGGCCGGCAAAACCATTGCGGTAACCGACCGACGCGCCGCCGGCTGCCTGATCAAGAAGCCCTAACGGCTAACCGCATTTCTATTCATGCAGCAAGCCCCGATGTACGCGGTACATCGGGGCTTGCTGTTTTTCTCTATTCACCGGGAAGCTCTAAAGCAGACGCTATTCTTCGTCTTCGTCCTCATCGGCTTCCTCACTTTCCGCAGCCGGGTTGGGCTGCTCTTCATCGGTGAGGATGGCCAGCAGCTTGCCTACCTCGGCGGCCTTGCGCGGCTCCTGCATCTTCTCGAAGCTCAGCACCAGATTGCGCAGCGCCCGGCGCACAATGTCGAGGTGGGAACAGGGCTCGTAGAAGATGTCGTTGGGCGAGAGGTTGAGCTGGCCCACGTAGTGCTCGATATCGGTGCGGGATAGAATGAGGCCGCGGTTGTAGCAGTTGATGTAAAACGGCTCGGCCCCGGGCAGCGCGGGCCGGTAGGTGAGCACAAACAGGTTGGGGAGGTTCACCCCGTACACCGGTAAGCCCAGGCGCTGCGCTACCAGCAGGTAAATCACGCACAGGGTAAGCGGATTGCCGCGCCGGGTTTCCAGCACCAGATGGAGCATGGAGTTGGCCGGGGAATGAAAGTTCTGGGTGTTGGCCGAAAACTTATGGGTCCGGAACAGCACGTAGTTGAGGGCCTGCACCTGATCGGCCGGGTGCAGGGTGTCGCCCAGCAGGGTCCAGGCTTCGAAGCGCAGCTGCTCGATGGCCCGGTTCAGGGCCTGCAGGTCGGCGTCGGGGTACTGGTAGGAGTTGAGCAACCACATGCCCTCGAGCAGGTTTTCGCCCCCGGAGTCGCGCCACACGCGCAGGCGCTGCTGCAGGCCATCGAACTGCAGGTTGTGAATCAGGTCTTCAAGACGCTGCTGCTGCTGGGGGTCCAGGCTTTCTTCCCAGGACTCCTCCAGAAACGGAATAATACTCTCGCCCAGGGTTTGAATCTTTTCCTGAATCTGCGGCGCGATTTCCGGATCGTCGAGCAGGGAAATAAGGGCTTTAATCTCTTTGTTCGTCATTCAATCTAGAAGCACGGCGCACCTGCCGCTCAGGGTATTCGGAGCCGGGTACGCGGCCTGGGCAACATATGCTCCCGGCCGGATAGCTCCCATCGTTTAGCAACAGCGTACGGCCTAACTATCGTTCACCCAACCGGCAGCGGCCAATTAAGTGGCAATATCGCACAAAAAGCCGCGGGGGTAAGCAGTTATTGTGTTTTAAGGTGAACCGGGCCTTAGCGCAGCAGGTTGCTGGCCGCCAGCTCCAGCACCTCATCCCCACGCCCGCTCATGACGGCTTTCAGGGCATAAAGGCTGAAACCCGCCGCCTGCTTGACCTCAATCGTGGGCGGCATCGACAGCTCCAGCGGGTTCACGACTACGTCAATCAGCGCCGGACCGTCATAGGCCAAGGCCTCGGCGAGTTGGGCGGATAGGTCGGCGGGATCTTCGATCCGGAAGCTCTTCACGCCACAGCCAGTGGCCAGCTCGGCGAAGTTGGGGTTGGTCAGGGAGGTACCGTAGCTGACCAGCCCGGCCTCCTTCATTTCCAGCTCCACGAAGCCCAAGGCGCTGTTGTTGTAGATAACAATCTTTACCGGCACGTTCAGCTGCTTCAGCGTCAGAAAGTCGCCCATCAGCATGGCAAAGCCCCCGTCGCCCGACATCGAAATCACCTGCCGGCCGGGGTAGGCGAGCTGGGCGCCGATGGCCTGGGGCATGGCGTTGGCCATGGTACCATGGTTGAACGAGCCTAGCAGGCGGCGCTTGCCGTTCATTTTCAGGTAGCGGGCAGCCCAGACGGTGGGCGTGCCCACGTCGCAGGTGAAGATGGCGTCCTCCGTGGCAAGGTCGCTGAGCAGGCGGGTGAGGTACTGGGGATGGATGTTGGGCTTGCCGGGCGTGCCGGTGGCCATATCGTCGAGGTTCTCCCGGGAGGTTTTGTAGTGGTCGAGGGCCTTATCCAGAAAGTCGCGGTCCTGCTTGACATCGAGCAGAGGCAGCAGCCCGCGCAACGTTTCGCCCACATCGCCGGCCAAACCCAGGTCCACGTGGGTGCGGCGGCCCAGGTTCTCGGCCCGGACGTCCACCTGAATCACCTTGGCATCTTCGGGGTAGAACTGCCGGTAGGGAAAGTCGGTGCCGAGCAGCAGCAGCACGTCGCACTCCCGGATGGCGTGGTAGCCCGAGGCAAAGCCCAGCAGGCCGGTCAGGCCCACATCGTATGGGTTGTTGGGCTCGATAAACTCTTTGCCGCGCAGGGCGTGCACGATGGGCGCTTTCAGAGCTTCGGCTAGTTCTAATAACTCAGTGTGGGCATCCGCGCAGCCCGCGCCCCCAAAGATGGTCACCTTGCCGGCGCTGTTGAGCAAGCCGGCGGCATCCTGCAGGTCGGCATCCTGGGGCCGCAAACGGGAAAAGCCGCGCAGGGCCGGAATCTTTGGCTCCACCTTGTCCACTTCCATCTTCATCACATCGCCCGAGATGATAACCACCGCTACGCCCCGCTTGGTGAGGGCGGTCTGGATGGCAATTTCCAGAATGCGGGGCATCTGCTCGGGCGAGGAGATAACCTGGCAGAAGTGGCTGCACTCCTGGAAGTACAGCTCGGGGTGGGTTTCCTGAAAGTAGTTGCCTCCGATTTCGCCGACGGGAATCTGGGCGGCAATGGCCAGCACCGGCACCCGGCTGCGGTGGCAGTCGTAGAGGCCGTTGATGAGGTGGAGGTTGCCGGGGCCGCAGGAGCCGGCGCAGACGGTCAGGTTGCCGGTGAGGTGGGCTTCGGCCCCGGCGGCCAGGGCTCCGGTTTCCTCGTGCCGCATCGGCAGCCACTCGATGCCCTCCCGGGTGCGGAGCGTGTCAGTAATGGGATTCAGCGAGTCGCCGGCCACGCCGTAGATGTGTTTGACGCGGGCCAGCTGCAGGGTGTCCACGAGCAGCTCGGCAATGGTCGTTTTGGCCATAGTCTTCGATAAGTAGGTCGAAGCCTATACGGGCGACCCTGCAAACCGGCTACTCCTTCTTGCTACCCAAATACTCGTCCGTGAAATGGGCCTTGCGCGCGGGCTGGGCAAACTTTTCGGCGTTATACTGCTGGGAGTTGCCGCGCGGAATGGAAAGGGACGTCCAGTCGGCGTCCTGCGCCATCTTGCCGATAAACACAATCTGTCCGACGTGGTAGGGGTAGTGCGCAAGCTGCCGGTTGATGGCCTCGACCACGGAATGGCCCTGGTTGCGGATAAAGATGGTGCTGTGCCAGTTGGTTTCGTTGAGCGCGTCGAGAGCGGCGTAGAGACATTGCCAACCGTCCTGCCACCGGTCCAGCAGCTCGGCGCGGGACTGAATAACGGGCTCAAACTCAGCTTCGCGGTTGCGCCATTCCTTTTCGCCGTCGGAGGTCAGGAAATCGCTCCAGCGGGAAAGCATGTTGCCGGCCATATGCTGCACGATGGTAGCAATGCTGTTGCTTTCGGCGTTGTACTGCCAGAACAGGGCTTCGTCGGACAGCTGGGCGAATGTTTTCTCGCCCAGCTGCTGATAGTACGCAAACTGCTTGCGGACGCTGATAAGGTAGTCGGTCGTCATGCGCGGGAGGTTTTCGGAAGACAATAGAGCCGACCGAATATAGCAGGCATTTGCCCACTGTCGACACCCCGCCGGCCACTTACGCCGGGGTTACCTCTTTGCGCATGCACACGCTGTTCTCGATGCCCGCGTACTGCCCGTAGTTGGGAATGTAGCTGTAGCCGCTTTTCTCGTAGAGCCGGATGGCTTCGGGCTGCTTTTTACCGGTTTCCAGCACGCAGGCAGCGTATTGCAGCTCCCCGGCCCACTTCTCAAGCTCAGCTAGCACCGCCCCGGCAATGCCCTGGCTCCGGTGCTCGGGCAGCACGTACATCCGCTTCACTTCCACCTGCCCGGCTTCAAACTCCTTGAACGCCCCGCAGCCCACCGGCTTGTCGTCCTGATAGGCCACCACCACGTGGTTGATGGCGTCGACCTGGTTATACTGAGCATAAAAGGCGTGGTCCTCACCGTCGCGCACGGCCAGGTCGTGGTCAAGCAGAGCGACCAGGGCGCGGAAGTCGGGGTTGGCGGAGGTAGTGCGGATGAGGCGGAGCATAGCAGGATCATTAATTGATGCCGCAGATTAGGTAAAAAAGCGGGCTGGGGCAATGGCAAGGTGAGTTTGCCAGGGAGTGGCCAAGTGCCCTCCGAAATGAAAGCGGCCCGCCGCAACAAGTTGTTACGACGGGCCGCTGGAAATCGACTCTGTTAAGCTTAGCTACCTCACACCTGAATCACACCCACGTTATACGCCTTCTCAATTGGCGCGTGGTTGGCCATGCTGATGCCCTGGGAAATGATTTTGCGGGTTTCGAGCGGGTCAATGATGGCGTCGACCCAGAGGCGGGCGGCGGCGTAGTAGGGCGACAACTGCTCCTCGTAGCGGCTCTTGATGCGGTCCAGCAGCTCCTTTTCGGCTTCAGGAGTGATGACCTCGCCCTTGGCTTTCAGCGAAGCCACCTGAATCTGTAGCAGCGTGTTGGCCGCCGCCGCGCCGCTCATCACGGCCAGCTGGGCAGTGGGCCAGGCCACGATCAGGCGGGGGTCGTAGGCCTTGCCGCACATGGCGTAGTTGCCGGCCCCGTAGGAGTTGCCGATGATGACAGAGAACTTCGGCACGACCGAATTGGACATGGCATTCACCATCTTGGCGCCGTCCTTGATGATGCCGCCGTGCTCACTCTGGGAGCCGACCATGAAGCCCGACACGTCGTGCAGAAACACCAGCGGGATGCGCTTCTGGTTGCAGTTCATGATAAAACGCGCCGCCTTGTCGGCCGAGTCGGAGTAGATAACCCCGCCCATCTGCATGCCGCTTTTCTTGCTCTTCACGATTTTGCGCTGGTTGGCCACGATGCCAACCGCCCAGCCGTCGATGCGGGCCAGGCCGCAAAGCAGGGTCTGGCCGTAGCCGTCCTTGTAAGCCTCAAACTCCGAGTTATCGACCAGCCGGCGGATGATGTCCATCATGTCGTAGGGCTTGGCGCGGTCCTGGGGCAGCAGGCCGTAGATTTCCTCCTGCTTCTCGGCGGGCAGGGCCGGCTGGGCACGATTGAAGCCCGCCGTGGGCATCGCGCCCATCTTGTCGAAGATGTTGCGGATGTGGTCGAGGCACTCCTCGTCGTTCTGGAACTTGTAGTCGGTGACCCCTGAAATCTCGGAGTGGGTGGTGGCCCCGCCCAGGGTCTCGTTGTCGATGCTTTCGCCAATGGCGGACTTCACCAGGTAGGAGCCGGCCAGGAACACCGAACCGGTCTGGTCGACAATCATGGCCTCGTCGCTCATGATGGGCAGGTAGGCGCCCCCGGCAACGCAGGGACCCATGATGGCGGCCAGCTGCACGATGCCCATACTGCTCATCACCGCGTTGTTGCGGAAGATGCGGCCGAAGTGCTCCTTGTCGGGAAAGATTTCGTCCTGCATCGGCAGGTACACCCCGGCTGAGTCGACGAGGTAGATGATGGGCAGCTTGTTCTCGATGCTGATTTCCTGGGCCCGCAGGTTCTTTTTAGCCGTAATCGGGAACCAGGCCCCGGCCTTCACGGTGGCGTCGTTGGCGACGACCACGCACTGCCGGCCCTGCACGTAGCCAATGACGACAACCACGCCGCCTGAGGGGCAGCCGCCTTCTTCCTTGTACATTCCCTCTCCCACAAACGCCCCGATTTCGACCGTTTCGGCGCCCTTGTCGAGCAGGTAGTCAATTCGCTCCCGGGCCGTGAGCTTGCCCTTGGCCTTGTGGGCTTCGATGCGCTTTTCGCCCCCGCCCAGGTGTACTTTCTTGAGGCGCTGCCGGAGCTGGAAACTGAGTTGCTTGAGTTGGTCTTCGTTCTTGTTGAATTCGACGTCCATGGTGGGTGGGAAGTGGGAAGTTGGTGAAATCGTGAAGCCGGAAGCTGCTGTTCTGCCGGTGCCTTACCGGCGCGGACCGAACGGGAAATCAGCTTTCGTGTACCTCGCTATTGCACCGTGAGCGTGCACAAAAAAATCCGCCCGGGGGCGGATTTCAAAGGTAGGGGTTTCGTCTGAACGGTAGATTGCGGCGCTTACTCGCCGGAGCGGGGCGGCACGGTCATGCCGGTGGCGGGCTTGGTTTTCACTTCCTTTTCCACTTCCCCGTTGGGCTTGATGGTCGTCTCGGTTTTCTTCTTGCTTTCCTTGCTGCCACCGCCAAACACCGAGAAGTGCACGTAGCGCTTGGGGTTAGCTTTCAGATCCACCATCAGCGCGTTGGCATTCATGGTCGTGGCATTCAGGTTGGCGTAAAGCGAGTCGTCGTTGATGAGTTTGCCGAGA
Organism: Hymenobacter translucens; assembly: GCF_020685205.1. Taxonomy (GTDB): domain Bacteria; phylum Bacteroidota; class Bacteroidia; order Cytophagales; family Hymenobacteraceae; genus Hymenobacter; species Hymenobacter translucens. The sequence goes on along the minus strand of NZ_JAJERB010000004.1, from coordinate 153,814 downwards.
GAGCCTTTGGTGCTGGTAATGCCCTCATTCAGCCGGGTAATGGCTCCTTTGGCATCCGTTACGGCTACGTTCAGGTCGGCGATGGTCTGGCCGATGGGGGCGCCTTTCAGCGTATCGGTAATAGCGGAAAGGTTGTTGGCCAGCTTGTCGACTTTAGCCATGGTGAGCTTGAGCGAGGACGTCAGCTCCGACACGTTGCCGGTAATCTTGTTTACGTTGCGCTGATTCATCAGAATCAGGTTTTTCAGCGCTTCCGTGGTGCCCTGGGCGTTGGCCAGGGTCTGCTGCACGCTTTGCTTGGAGTCGGCATTCAGAAAGCCGTTGATCTTGATCAGGGTGGAGTCGACCGTGCCGAGCACGGGCAGGGCCTTAGCCTGGAAGGCGTCGGTGATGCTGGCTACGGTGTAGGATTTGAGCTCCTCGCCCCCGTTATACATCTTCGAGTTTTTGCCCATGAAGAGCGTAATGGTCTTGGAGCCCAGCAGGGAGCCCGACAGGCTGGCCACGGTGGAGTCGCCTACCACGATGTCCTTGTTCATCTCGATGGCAACCCTGATACTGTTGCCCTCCTTGGGCAGCAGCTGCATTTCCTTGACCTGCCCCACCTTGATGCCGTTGAGCATAACCGCGTTGCCCACGGTGAGCCCGTCTACGTTGGCATACTTGGCGAAATAGGTACGGTTGGAGGAGAGCAGCTCACTGCCCCTCAGAAACTGGAAACCAAAATATAAAGCTACCAAAGCCACGATGGCCAGGAGAGCTACTTTTATTTCTTTCGACACGGTGCGAAGAAGAATAGATGAATTGATAGGCAGGCACTTACGGGTAAAGCTAACAGAACCGTCAGTTACTCGTCGTTCATGGCTTCCAGCTCTTTTTTATAGTCCCGGAAAGCGTGGTAAATGCCCGTAGCCATATACGACTGTCCGGCTTTATCGTTGAGGTAGCTTTCCTCGGCCCGGTTGGTCAAAAAGCCTGCTTCAATAAGTACCGAGGGCATCGTGGATTTCCATAGCACCAGAAAGCCGGCCTGCTTTACGCCCCGCGACTTTCGCCCCACCGTGGTGCGCAGCTGCCGGTCGACGCGGTCGGCGAAGCGCAGGCTGTTCTCGACGTGGGCACTCTGGTACAGTGAGAACAGAATGTGGCTTTGGGGCGAGTTGGGGTCGAAGCCGCTGTAGCGCTCCTTGTAGTTTTCTTCCTGCAGAATAACCGAGTTTTCGCGCTTGGCCAAAGCCAGGTTGGCCGCGCTTTTGGCCGTACCCATGGTCCAGACCTCGGTGCCGTAGGCCGATGAAGGGCCGGAGTTGCAGTGCACCGAGATGAACAGGTCGGCATTATGGCGGTTGGCGATGCCGGCACGGTCGGCCAGCTCCACGAAGACATCGGTTTTTCGGGTGTACACCACCTTCACGCCGGGCTGGTTTTCCTCGATCAGGCGGCCCAGGGCGAGGATGATCTTCAGCGACACATCGGCCTCCCGGGCTTTCACGCCGTGGCAGCCGCGGTCCTTGCCGCCGTGGCCGGCATCGAGCACGACGGTGCGCAAACGAAACTTGCCCGGGGAAGGATGGGCTTTGCCGGGAGCCACCACGGCCGACGGGCCGGCCACAAATAAAAGGGCCGCCACGCCAAGAGCTACAATATTCCGCACAGTGTTCGTTAGTTGGGTCAGCTAGGCGCTACCTTTGCAAACAGCCACAAAATAAACGATTAAAAACCACGTGGCCCTCACCGCGCTGTTCTGCTTGTCTTTGTTTCGCCGTTTTACGGCCCCGGCGGGGCTGGTGTTCCTGCTGGTGTTGCTGACCGGCCTGGGTTCGGCGCACCACGCCCGGGCCCAGGCGCCCAAGGGTATCAAGCCGCCGGTCACGCCCCGGGGACCCGACGGACAACCTAACCCGGTCCGCCCCACCCGCAGCATCGGTCCCGACACGGCCCGCACCGCCGTCAGCGGCAATGCCGATTCGCTGCGCGCGTCGGTAGCCCCGAAGGGCGATGTGGAAACCACCGTTAAGTACCAGGCCAAGGACTCCATCCGCTTCGAGGTGCAGAACAAGGTGGCCCGGCTGTACCGGGAAGCCAGCATCGACTACGGCGACATTTCCCTGAAGTCGGCTCTGATTACGGTAGACTACAGCCGCAACCTGCTCACGGCCGAGGGCGCCCAGGACTCCACCGGCAAGGTGCGGGGCAAGCCCGTGTTCAAGCAGGGCGCCTCGGTGTACACCGCCGGCCGCATCAACTACAACTTCAAAACCCGCAAAGGCAAGATCTCGGAAGCCGTAACCCAGGAAGGTGAGGGCTACGTGCACGCTGAAGTGGTTAAGAAAAACGAGCGGAACGAGATTTTCGGTTTGAACGGCCGCTATACCACCTGCAACCTCGAGCACCCGCACTTCTTTATCAACGCCTCCAAGATGAAGGTGATTCCGCGGGAAAAGGTGGTCACGGGCCCGTTCAACCTCGTCATCGGCGACATTCCGACGCCGTTGGGCTTTCTGTTCGGCTACTTTCCCACGCCGGCCAAAAGCAGGGCCTCGGGCCTGATTATCCCCAGCTTCGGCCAAAGCACCGACCGCGGCTTCTTTCTGCGCAACGGCGGCTACTACTGGGCGGCCAACGACTACATCGGCGTGCGCCTGACCGGCGACGTGTACGCCGGCGCCGGCCGCGACTGGGGCGGGTTCAATACCACGGCCGAGATGCAGTACATCAAGCGCTACACCTACACCGGGCGCCTGAGCTTCCGCTACAGCCAGCGCCCCGCCGCCAAGATTCTGCAAACCAACGACGCCAACACCAGCCCGGTGTACATCCGCCCCCGCTCCCCGCGCAGCTTCTGGATCGACTGGGGGCATACGCCCACCCCGCGGCCCGGCGGCGGCCGGTTTTCCGCCAGCGTGGGCGCGGGCAGCAACTCCTTTAACGAGCAGAACTCCGTAGACCAGCGGGACTACCTGAGCGCGGTGTTCAACTCCACCATCAGCTACCAGAAGCAGATCCGCAACTCGCCCATCAACTACAGCTTTAACCTGACTCAGAACCAGAACACGCAGACGGGCGCCATGGACTTCACCCTGCCCGACGTTACCGTGGGCGTGGCGCGGCAGTACCCGTACGAGCTGCTGGGCATCACCCCGCGGGGCCGGTTTTACGAGCAGTTCGCCATCGGCTACACCCTGAGCGGGCGAAACCAGATTTCCAACCAGGTGGGCGCCCGCCAGTTCGAAAACGGCATTCCCCTGCTTGGCGGCACCAGCACGGGCACCCAGATTCCGGTAAGCCTAGGCAACCTGGCCCCGCTGCTCCGCAACTCCCGCTCCGGGGTAAAGCACACGTTCCAGATCACGCTGGGCAGCTACACCGTGCTCAAACACCTGAACCTCTCCCCGTCCATCGACTACGGTGAGTCGTGGTACAACAAACGGCTCGACTACCAGTACATTGCGGCGGCCCGCGCCGTGCGCATCGATACGGTCCGGGGCTTTAACCGCGTGTACCGGGGCTCGGCCAACGTAAGCCTGGCCACCAATTTCTACGGCATCGTGCCCATCAAGGGCAAAGTAGTGGAGGCCGTCCGGCACAAGGTCACGCCCTCCGTCGCGCTTTCCTTTTCCCCCGACTTTACCAGCAACCCCAACTTCTACCAGAACATCGACTTTCTGGATTTGCAGAGTCCGAACGGGCAGCTGTACGGGCAGCGCACGTACTCCCGCTTCAACGGCGGCTCGTTTGGCTACGACCTGCCCGGGGGCCAGCAGCAGAGCACCTTGTCCTTCCTGATCCAGAACCAGGTGGAAATGAAGGTGCGCAACCGCAACGACACCACCGGCACCACTCCCTTCAAGAAAGTGAGCATCATCGACGGCCTTGATCTGAACGTGCTGTACGACCTGGCCGCCGACTCTTTCCGGCTGAAGCCCCTGTCGGTAAACTTCCACACCCAGGTGGCCCAGAAGCTGGGAGTCACGTTTTCCTCGGGCTTCAGCTTTTATCAGCGCGACTCCACGGGCAGGGAAATCGACCGGTACCTGTGGCAGCAGCGCAGCCGCCGTCTGGCCCGGCTGATGGGCGCCACCCTGTCGCTGAACTACGCCTTCAACCCTTCGTCCCGGCAAAAGAAGTCGACCATCCGACGTGAAGTGGCGCCGCTCAACGATCCGGCCCTGGGAGCTCCCCGGCGCACCGACCCCTACGAGGACTACGTGGACTTCGAGATTCCCTGGGAGCTCAACAGCATGTTCTCGGCCAACTACTCCGACCCGGGTCCCCTGCCCGGCACGGCCAGCCGCATCCGCCCCTCGGCCTACACCAGCGTGTCGCTCACCACAACCGGCTCCATTAAGCTGACGCCCAACTTCCGCATCGGCTACAACGCCAGCTACGACTTCGTCAACAAGCAGATCGTGGCGCCTTCGCTGGATCTGTACCGCGACCTGCACTGCTGGCAGATTACCGGCAACTGGGTGCCGCTGGGGCCGCGCCAGGGCTATTTTGTGACCATTGCGGCCAAATCGTCGCTGCTCCAGGACCTGAAGCTGAACCGCAACCGCTCGTTCCTGAACCGGTAGCCTCAGCTGCCCGGTGCCGCCCCAGTTCGGCCCGGCAGAGCTCCGCCCGGCGGTGCAGCAGCGGAATGGATTGAGGCCCGGTTCAGGAAAAATTCCCAGCTTTGGCCTGTGGTTGAGCCGCTGTTTGCGGCCCTCAGCCCCAGAAGCACTACCTACCAAGCACTAAGTACCAGACTAGCATGTCGCAGCACAAAGAAGTCAAGCTCGTGACCACGCACCAGCTGCTGGCCATGAAGCAGCGGGGCGAAAAGATTTCAATGCTCACGGCCTACGACTACTCCATGGCCATGATCCTGGACGGCGCCGGCATCGACGTGCTGCTCGTGGGCGACTCGGCCTCTAACGTCATGGCCGGGCACGAAACCACGCTGCCCATCACCCTCGACCAGATGATCTACCACGCCCAGAGCGTGGTGCGGGCCGTCAAGCGGGCCTTTGTGGTCGTCGACATGCCGTTTGGCTCCTATCAGGGCAACTCCTCCGAGGCGCTGCGTTCGGCCATCCGCATCATGAAGGAATCGGGCGGGCACGGCATTAAGCTCGAGGGCGGGGCCGAAATCCGCGAGTCGATTACCCGGATTCTCACCGCCGGCATTCCCGTGATGGGCCACCTGGGCCTGACGCCCCAGAGCATCTACAAGTTTGGCACCTACACCGTGCGGGCCAAGGAAGACGCCGAAGCCCAGAAGCTGATTGAGGACGCGCAGCTCTTGCAGGAACTGGGCTGCTTTGCCCTCGTGCTGGAAAAAATTCCCTCGTCCCTGGCCAGGCAGGTAGCCGAGAAGCTGACCATCCCGGTTATCGGCATCGGGGCCGGCCCCGACGTGGACGGTCAGGTGCTCGTGGTCCACGACATGCTCGGTATCACCAAGGAGTTTAAGCCTCGCTTTCTACGCCGCTACGCCGACCTGGGCGACCTGATGCACGACGCCGTGGCCCGCTACGTGAGCGACGTGAAAGCCCGCGACTTCCCCACCCAGGACGAAGCTTACTAGGGATTCGCTTCTGGTCGGCTGCCAGGACCAGCTTGGCGGAGCGCTCCTGGGGAGTACCGCCGGCAATTTCCGGGGCATCAGCTTATCTTTGCTACAGTCGGGGTACTGGTGCGGGTGCAAGGCTTCGGGTTTGTGGTGCAGCAGCAGGGAACCCGCCCTGCTCACTACCTGCTCGTCGGACGGTTTCCCTGCCTGTCCCTGTTGCGCCGCCTCAACCGGTACGCCCTTCCTGCCGCCCCTGCGGCCAAAACTCAGTCCGCTTAACTCTACCGCGTGAACCGCCCCAATCTGTGGTCGGAGCAGAAGGAAATTCTGTTCGAAGACAATCATCTGCTCGTCATCAACAAGCCCGCCGGCCTGCTCGTGCAGGGCGACAATACCGGTGACGAGCCTTTGTCGGTGAAAGCCGCCGAATACCTCCGCTTCAAGTACAAGAAGCCCGGCGCTGCCTTCGTGGGCGTGGCGCACCGCCTCGACCGGCCCGTGAGCGGCGTCGTGGTGCTGGCTAAGACCTCCAAGGCCCTGAGCCGGCTAAACGAGATGTTCCGCGACAACCACATGCACAAGACGTACTGGGCGCTGGTAGGCAAGCGGCCCGAGGCTGAAAGCGGCCACCTGACGCACTGGCTCGTCAAAGACCCGATCCGCAACGTCACCAAGGCCTACACGCAGGCCCACCCCCAGGGGCAGCGCTCCGAGCTCGACTACCGGGTGCTGGGGCCGGCCGGCAACCGGTTTCTGATTGAGGTGAACCCCATTACCGGCCGGCCCCACCAGATCCGGGTGCAGCTGGCTACGGGCCTGGGCACGCCCATCGTGGGCGACGTGAAATACGGCTTCCTGGCCCCCCTGCCCGACGTCAGCATTGCCCTGCACGCCCGGCGCCTGGAGTTCAAGCATCCCGTAGGCGGGGAACTGATGCGCATCGAGGCGCCCCTGCCGGATATCGCGCACTGGGAAGTAGCCGGAGCCTTTGCCGGTTAACGGCCTATACTATTTAAACGCCCCTGTGCTGCTACCCGGCGGCGCGGGGGCGTTTAAATAGTATAGGCCGTATGCAGCACGCAGTAGACTTCGGGGTCTGAACAACATTTTGGCCTTTTAGCCGCTTTTATTGAACCAGGGCTGGTCCGGCCGTAGGTTTGCACCCGCGGCGTGAACTTCCGCCTGCCCGTTGTGCTTTTGCCAGCACCGGCTGCTTGCCTAACCCAGCCTCCAACCTTTTTCGGCTTATGCCTATACTCATCTTTTTCGTCGCCCACTGGTACCTGTCGCTGTTTGTGCAGACCTTCTACCTGCACCGCTATGCGGCTCACAAAATGTTCACGATGAACGCGTTCTGGGAGAAGTTCTTCTACGCCTTCACCTACGTCTGCCAGGGCTCCTCCTTCCTCTCGCCCCGGGCGTATGCGCTGCTGCACCGTATGCACCACGCCTACTCCGACACGGAGATGGACCCGCACTCGCCCCACTTCTCGTCGAATGCCTTCACGATGATGTGGAAGACCAAGAACATCTACAACGATGTGCTGAACCGCAACTACGCTGCCGCCGAGCGGTTCGAGGGCGACTACCCGGTGTGGAACGTGATGGAGCGCTACGCTGATAAGTGGTATTCCCGCCTGGCCTGGGGTACGGCTTACGTGCTGTTCTACGTAGCTTTTGCCACGGCCTGGTGGCAATATCTGCTGCTGCCGATTCACTTCCTGATGGGCCCCATCCACGGCGCTATCGTAAACTGGAGCGGGCACAAGTACGGCTACCAGAATTTCGATAACCATGACAAGTCGCGCAACTCCCTGTTCTTCGACTTTCTCACCGGCGGGGAGCTGTTTCAGAACAACCACCACAAGCTGCCCAACCGCCTGAACTTCGGCGTGAAGTGGTGGGAAGTGGACCCCACCTACCCGGTAATCTGGACGCTCGACAAAACCGGCATTATCAAGATCAAGAAAAAGCAAAAGGCCGAGAAGCTGCGCGCCGCGGCTTAGCGCGCCAATTACCCGCCCTTTCTCCTGTTACCGAAAAAGCCCCGGCGTACGCGCACGCCGGGGCTTTTTCATTGCCGTTGCTGCCAGCCCATGACAAGCCGACGAGCCACTATTCCCGCCTGTTCAGGCAGCAATTACTAATTATTCATTCCTAATTACTCATTATTTCCCTACCTTTGCACCTCATTTTCAACCAGACGGACGGGTTCCGTCGCTTAACCCACCAGGTTTATGGCAGTTAAAATTCGCCTCGCCCGCCGCGGCCGCAAGAAAGCCGCACAGTATGACATCGTAATTGCTGACGCCCGCTCGCCCCGCGACGGCCGCTTCATCGAGAAGATCGGTACCTACAACCCCAACACCAACCCGGCTTCGATCAACTTCGACGGCGACAAAGCCTTCGACTGGATCATGAAGGGTGCCCAGCCGACCGACACCGTACGCGCCATGCTGTCGTACCGCGGCGTGCTGTACCGCAAGCACCTGCAGCTGGGTGTGCTGAAAGGCGCAATCTCGCAGGAGGTTGCCGACCAGCGCTACAACGACTGGAAAGAGCAGAAAGACGCTAAGATCGAAGGCAAGCGCACCACCCTGGGCTCGGCTAAGGATGAGACCCGCAAGGCTCAGCTGGCCGCTGAAACCAAGGTCCGTGAGGCTCGCGCCGAGGCTATCCGCAAGAAGAACACGCCCGCTCCGGCTCCCGTAGCCGAGGCTGACGCTGCTGCCGAAGGCGAAACGTCCGAGGCTGCTGCCCCGGCCGAAACCACCGAGGAAGCCGGCGCTTAGTCTCCTTTCGAGGAAACAGCCGTTTGAGAGTTTAAGAGTTGCTGCCGGCCGGGTTAAACCGCCTCAGCAACTCTTAAACTCTCAACTTTTTTCACCTCTGCCCTACTGCCATGAACCTCGACGACTATTATCAGCTTGGCTCCATTGTGAAGCCCCACGGCCTGCGGGGCCTGATGGTGGCCTTTCTGGACGTGGATGACCTTGACGCCTACCGCAAGGTGAAGTCGGTGCTGCTGGCGTTGCCGACGGCCCCCGACAAGCTCGTGCCCTATGCCGTGGAGCGCATCCAGCCCCAGACCGAGGACCGCGTTCTGCTTAAGCTGAAGGGTATCGACACCATTGAGGCGGCCGAGCCCCTGCGCAACGCCATCCTCTACCGGGCCCTGGCCGAGCTGCCCGAGCTCGACGAAGACCAGTTCTACTTTCACGACGTGATTGGCTTTACGGTCGTGGACGAGCAGCTGGGCGAGCTGGGCGTGGTCGAGGCTTTTTACGAGATGACCCAGCAGGATCTGATGGCCATGCGCTACAAGGGCGTGGAGGTATTGATTCCGGTGGTGGATGAGCTGGTCTCGCATGCCGATGAGGATGAGAAGAAGCTTTACGTAACCCTGCCCGATGGCCTGCTCGACGTGTACCTGACGCCCGCCTCCCGGGAGCGGGACGAGCCTGACGAGTTCGAAAAACCCTAATGGAGCTGCAGGCTTTAAGCTGCAAGCCGCCAGCCTTTCCTGGCCGACGCTTGCAGCCTGAAGCCTGCAGCTTGGAGCTTTCAAGCATGCGTATCGACATTGTTACCTGCCAGCCTGATCTGCTGACCAGCCCGTTTGCCCATTCCATCGTGAAGCGGGCCCAGGACAAGGGGCTGGTGGAGATTCATGTGCATGAGCTGCGCGACTTTGCCATCAACAAGCACGGACAGATCGACGACTACGTGTTTGGCGGCGGGGCCGGCATGGTTTTGCGCGTGGAGCCCATTGCCGCCTGCCTGGACGGCCTGCTGGCCGAGCGCGCCTACGACGCGGTGGTGTACCTCACCCCGGATGGTGAAACGCTGCGTCAGCCCCTGGCCAACCGCTTTTCCCTGCTGCAGAACATCATCATGCTCTGCGGGCACTACAAAGGGGTAGACGAGCGGATTCGCTCGGCCTACATCACCCACGAAATCAGCATCGGCGACTATGTGCTGAGCGGGGGCGAGCTGGGCGCGGCGGTGCTGACCGATGCCATTGTGCGCCTGCTGCCAGGCGTGCTGGGCAACGAGGAATCGGCGCTGAGCGACTCGTTTCAGGACAACCTGCTGGCCCCGCCGGTGTACACCCGCCCGGCCGAGTGGCGCGGGCAGTCGGTGCCGGACATTCTGCTGTCGGGCAACACCCCGCTGGTGGAAGCCTGGCGGCACGAGCAGGCCCTGCAGCGCACCCGGCAGCGCCGCCCCGACCTGCTGGGCGAATAAGTGAAACCTAAATGAGAACCGTGGATTTTGTGGCCAAACAGCGCCGATTCAAATAAATCACGCATTCCCTCATTTACTCATTCACTTACTGACTTGCATTCATCAAAACAGAGGAGTATATTTGCGCCTCTTTTTACCTAGAACCCACGGGCGGCGGCGTCGTCCTATTCAGTTTTTTGCAGCCATGAGCGTATTACTCGATTTTATCCAGCAGGAATCCCAGGAGCGCCGCGCCAGCTTCCCCGCTTTCGCCGCTGGCGACACCATCAACGTCCACGTGAAGATCCGCGAGGGCAACAAGGAACGCATCCAGCAGTTCCAGGGCGTGGTTATCCAGCGCAAGAACCCCAACTCGAACGGCGAGACCTTCACCGTCCGGAAGATTTCCAACCAGATCGGCACCGAGCGGATTTTCCCCCTGCTGTCGCCCAACATCGACAAAATCGAGATGGTGCGTCGCGGTAAAGTACGCCGTGCCCGTCTGTTCTACCTGCGCGGCCTGTCGGGCAAAGCAGCTCGTATCAAAGAGAAGCGCAACTAGTTATTGCTTCGGCCTTCGGGCCCAGCAAAAAGCCGGCTCCCCTCGCGGGAAGCCGGCTTTTTGCATTATGCTACGGTGGGCAAGCCTACATCGGCTTGTGCGACGACATATCCTGGGGAATGCTGGGGTCGAAGTTCGACTCGCCACCCTTGAGCTGCTGCGCGGCGGCGGCCAGGGCCTCGCTGAGCTTCTCTACCCGCGGGCGGGTGTTGCCCGTCGCGAAGGTTGCCAGCCGCGCCGTCTCCGTGCTCATACGGCTGATCAGCTGTACTACCAGGTCGCCATCGGGCGTGGACGTGCCGCCGAAGTGCGCCTTCAGTGACTGCAGATCCTGGATCAGCTGGTGCATATCGGGGTTGTTCTGCTCTTTCAGATCCTCGATCCAGCGCTGCAGCTGGTTGTCGAGGCCGGATTTCGTCAGGGCTTCGGCCAGGTCGCCGCTGAGAAGGTGAACGGCGCTATCGAGGTGAACCTGGTGTTGAACATCTTTCTTTTCCATGTGGGCAAAGTATTAGGTGGATTGTGGTACTGCTCCTCCGGTAACGTGACGGACGAGTTGGGGTTATCCCGGACACACCTTTTCGGCCCCGAAGACGTACTTTCGCGGGTATTCAATCCGACATTAGCACTTTGCGCATGAAAAAATTACTCGTTGGCCTCTGGCTGACGGCTCTACCCCTCGTATCGATTGCGCAGGCGGCCCGCCCCGCCGGCTACTGGCAGCAGGAAGTCAACTACTCCATCGACGTGGCGCTCGACGACCAGCAGCACATGCTGACGGCCAAGGAGGAGCTGCAATACACCAACAACTCACCCGACCAGCTCACCTTTATCTGGTTTCACCTCTGGCCCAACGCCTACCGCGACAACTCGACGGCTTTTGCCCGGCAGCAGCGCCGCAACGGCAGCCTGAAGTTTGAGTTTGCCAAGGACAGCCAGCGGGGCTTCATCGACCAGCTCGACTTCAAGGTGGACGGCCAGGCGGCCCAGCTTGCCCTGGACCCGGCCAACCCTGACATGGCCAAGCTGATTCTGCCCCAGCCCCTGGCGCCGGGCGGCAAAATCACCATCACCACGCCTTTCCGCGTGAAGCTGCCTGACTCCTTTTCGCGCATGGGCCACGTGGGCCAGTCGTACCAGATAACCCAGTGGTATCCCAAGCCCGCCGTATACGACCGCAAAGGCTGGCACCCGATGCCCTACCTCGACCAGGGTGAGTTCTTCTCGGAGTTCGGATCGTTTGACGTGCGCATCACGCTGCCGGCCAATTACGTGGTGGGCGCCACCGGGGAGCTGCAGAACCCCGACGAGCGGGCCCGCATGGACCAGCTGGCCGAGGCCGGCGCCAAAAAGAAAACCGCGGACGACTTCGGCACGGCGGTAACGTTCCCGGCTTCCGCGGCCGAAACCAAAACCCTGCGCTACACGCAGGACCGGGTGCATGACTTTGCCTGGTTTGCCGATAAGCGCTTCAACGTGCTCAAAGGTGGCGTTACGCTGGCCTCGGGCCGGCAGGTTACTTCCTGGGTGCTGTTCACCAACAAGGACGCCGAGAAATGGATCAAGGGCCTGCAGGACGTGAACGACGCCATTACCTACTATTCGAAGTGGGTAGGCGAGTACCCGTACTCCGCAGCCACGGCCGTGGACGGGGCCCTCAGCGCCGGTTCCGGCATGGAATACCCGATGGTCACGGTGACCGAGCCCGAGGCTATTGTGCACGAAGTGGGCCACAACTGGTTTTACGGCATCCTGGCCTCGAATGAGCGGGACTACGCCTGGCAGGACGAGGGCGTCAACTCCTACCTGGAAAACCGAATTGCCGAGCGCGACGACCCTTACGCCGGTCAGTTTGGCGCGGTGCTCAAGAACGATAAGGTAGCCCGGGCTTTTGGCCTGAGCGGCCTGACAGCTACGGCTATCAACCAGGTGCCTTACCAGGCCGTGGCCGGGCGGGGCCTGGACCAGCCGGTAAGCGGGGTAGCCAGCGCCCACTACGGCAAGCTCAATTATGGCATCATCGTCTACACCAAAACCGCGTCGTTGCTGAAGTACCTGGCCGGCTACCTGGGTCAGGACACGTTTGACAAGGCCATGCACCTGTACTTTGACCGGTGGAAGTTTAAGCACCCCTACCCCGAGGACATGCAGGCCGTGTTTGAGGAAGCTTCCGGGCAGCAGCTCGACTGGTTTTTCACCGACATGCTGACCACTCAGAACCGCTACGACGCCGCGCTTTCGGATATGCAGGTGACCGACACGCAGGTAAAAGTGCTGGTGCATAACGAGTCGCCGGCCCCGTTTGCCGTGCCCGTATCCACTGTGGATGCCCAGGGCAAGGTGCTACAGACCCTCTGGACGCCGGTATTTGGCCGCACCGACGAGGACCTCGACACCCAGCTCGACTTCCGCCGCGAAGGCGTGGCCGCCGTGGTCGTGGACGCCGAGTACCTGACGCCCCAGCTCAACCGCCGCAACGACCGGATGAAGGTGACCGGCGCTTTCCGCAAGTTTGAGCCTATCCAGATCAAGCCCCTGGCCAGCGTGGAGCGGTGGGACCGGGGTACGCTCAACTACCTGCCCGTGCTGGGCGCCAACACCTCCGACAAGTTCATGCTGGGCGCGGCGTTCTACAACAGCCCGCTCATCACCCGGCGCTTTAACTTCGTGGTGATGCCGATGTACAGCTTCAGCCGCAATGAGCTCAACGGCAGCGCCACGCTCAAGCTGAACATCCTGCCCAGCCAGTATTCCCGGCTGATTGTGACCAGCGCCACGGTGCAGCGGTATGAGCGGTACCGGAAGGTGGAGCCCGCCATTACCTTCCGCTTCCCCCACGATGCCTTCGACGCTCCGCAGCACCTGCTCCGCCTGGCCAACACCGCCATCCGCTCCGACGATACCAAGCTCACGACCAGCATCCAGACCGTGGAGTACCAGGTGCGGGGCGGGCACGCCCGGCAGAAGTGGGGCGCCCACGTGGAGTTCAACCAGCTTACGCCGGACCTTTCGGTAGAAAACTTTTCCGAGCAGGGCCGGATGATCCGGGCTGCCGCCAACTATGAGTTCTTCTACTCGCCGAAAAGCAGCGTGCGGGTCCGGCTGTTCGGCGGCCGCTTCCTGCAGGATGAAAACCAGGCCCCGTTCGTAATCGGGCTCAGCGGCAGCCCCGACTACCGGCGGCAGACGGCTTTCCTCGACCGGCAGCAGATTTCCCAGACCTTCACGGCCCAGCTGCACCAGACCGACAACCGCGACGGAGCCTTCAAGGCGTATATGCCGGTAGGCAGCACCCGGTGGCTTTCTACCCTGAACCTGGAAGCCACCATTCCCTACACCAGCTACTCCGTCTTTGCTGACTTTGGTGCCACCAAAGAGAAATTCACGGTAGCAGCCGGCCGGAACCCCCAGCGCCTCTACTACGACGCCGGTCTTTCGTTTCCGCTTATTAAGAACGTCGTCAGTATTTACCTGCCCGTAGCCGGCTCCCAGTACAGCAACGGGCTGCCGAGCAACTTCAAGAACTTTACCGACCAGGTCCGCTTTGTGCTGCGCCTGGACCAGCTGAACCCGTTTACCCTTATGGACGAGCAGCTGGGTCAGTAAACCAAGCTTCCGACCGGGGTCCGCGCCGCAGCGTGCGGACCCCGGCTTTTAAATGGCTACTCCCTTTTCCTGCCTATGCGCATTCCTGTTGTGGTGCTTACGGCCGGGCTGCTGTCCGCGGCTCTACCGGCCTGCAAGCCCAAGCTAACCGAGCTGCCCACGTTTTCGACGGAGCGCAAGCTGCTGCAGATGGTAGTCGAGATTCCGGCCGGCACCAACCACGAGCAGCTTTACGACCCGGCTACCGGTGAATTCCGGCGGGTGCAGCGGGCTGGTACGGACCGGCAGGTGGAGTTTCTGCCCTTTCCCGGCAACTACGGGTTCGTGCCCGGCACCCATTCCGCAGCGGTACCTTCTCGCCCCCTGCCGATCCTGCTGCTCGCCGAAACGCAGCCGGCCGGTACAGTGGTGGAAGTGCTGCCCGTTGGTCTGCTGCTGCTCGACAATGCCGGCATGCTGGAGCAGGTGGTGCTGGCCGTACCAGCCCGGCCCAGCCAGCGCATCCTCCCGGACATTACCACCTGGGCAGAGCTGCTTAAGCAGTACCCCAGCGTCAAGGAGTCGTTGCGCATCTGGTTTCAGCACCGCGGGAACGACGGGGAAGTGCGGGTGATGGGCTGGAAAGACGAGAAAGCCGCCGAGCAGCAGGTCCGGGTTGCCATGCAGTAAGCGTCACCGGAGTGCACAAAAAAGCCCGGCCTGCAGAGGCCGGGCTTTTTTGCTTGAAGCGAAGTAGCAGGACTACTCGATCTTGTTCATGCGCTCCTTGACAGCTTCAAGCGCCACGCGCATGTTGACAATGTCGGCGCGGGCGGCTTCCTGCTCTTTCAGGTTGGAGTCGATGAGGTTGTTGTACTGCAGCAGTTCGGCAGCGTTCTGGGCGAGCATCTGCTGAATTTCAGCCTTCTTGGCCTTGTTCTTCTCGATGTCCTTCTTGATAGCGTCAGCCTTGGCAATTACGGCCATGTGGTTGTTCTGAGAAGAAACGAGCGCTTTTTCAGCTTCCGAAACCTGGATGGCGAGGTCTTCGCGGTAGAGCATGCGGGCGAAGTCCTTCAGGTACTTCTCCGAAGCCTTCCACTGGGCGGGGGTGCCATCCTTGCTCAGGTAGGCGTTGCCCAGGTCAATCGACCACCACACGGTGGTACCGGTGGGAACGGCGTCTACTTTGCTGATGATGGTAATCGGCGTTTTCGAGATGTCCTCAATCACCACCGCCGTCATCTGGTAAATGCCTTTGTCGGCCTTTACCTTACCGCCAAACCGTTCGTCGAGCTGCTTTTTCCACGAGTCATCCACACGTTTGCTATCCAGCTGGATAGTTACGCGCTGGCCCTTACGCGGAATGCCTTTGATTGCCATATCCGTCTCGTCCACGGGCGACTTCTGGGCGAAGCCCGTCACGGAGAGGAAGAAGACAAGAAGCAAGGAGAGGAGTACGCCTGGTTTCATACTAAATGGTCTGATTGAAAAATGGTGTTGCAGAAGGATCCGGCACCGGCGCAGGTAATCCGGTTCACCAAATTTAACCAGACTGCTTTCATATCAGCGACTAAGACCCGCTTTTTTTGATTTGATTTCGGTTTTTGTTGATTAAATCCTATTATACAACAACCTTATCCAAGTGTATTTCAAGAATTTGTCCTTACATATGAAACCTTAATAATTAAACCGGAAGATTATAAGCAGAACAACAACCAAATCCCGGGTCGCCCTGTTCTAAGCCTCTATGCAAGTAACAGTAGGACGTACCGAGCACTTCAACGCAGCTCACCGGCTTCATAACCCGGCCTGGAGCGACGAGCAGAACCAGCGCGTTTTCGGCAAGTGCAACAATCCCAACTACCACGGCCACAACTACAATCTGACGGTCCGGCTGACTGGGGAGGTCGACCCGGACACGGGGTACGTGTACGACCTGAAGCGGCTCAGCGACCTCATCAAGCGCGAGATTCTGGATACCTTTGACCACCGCAACCTGAATCTGGATACGGAAGACTTCCGCACCCTCAACCCCACGGCCGAAAATATTGCCCGCGTCATCTGGCTCCGGCTCCGGCCCCACCTCGAATCCAACCTCGCCTTGTCGGTTACGCTCTACGAGACGGACCGCAACTTTGTAGAATACCATGGATAACTCCGTGCCCGAAGCGTCGGCTCTGGCCGATGCCCACCTGCCCGCCGAGCTGCGCACCCCGCTCCGCCCCGATGCCTTTGCCCTGAGCGATGAGCAGAAGATTGACACCATCGCCACGCATTTCCGCGAGATCATGACGGTGCTGGGCCTGGACCTCACCGACGACAGCCTCGATGGTACGCCCCGCCGGGTTGCCAAGATGTTTGTGCAGGAGTGGTTCCGGGGCCTCGACCCCGCCCATCGCCCCCACGTGAAGCTGTTTGAGAACCGCTACCAGTACCGGCAGATGCTGATTGAGCGCGACATCACGCTGTTCTCCTGCTGCGAGCATCACTTCGTGCCCATCATCGGCAAGGCCCACGTGGCCTACCTGCCCGGCAAGAACGTGGTGGGCCTCTCGAAGCTGAACCGGGTGGTGCAGTACTACGCCCGCCGGCCCCAGGTGCAGGAGCGCCTGACCCGGCAGATTGCCGAGGAACTCAAACAAAGCCTGCGCACCGACGACGTGGCCGTGCTCATTGAGGCCGACCACCTGTGCGTGATGAGCCGGGGCGTGAACGATACCAGCAGCAGCACCATTACGGCCGAGTACGGCGGAGTTTTCAACGCTGATGCCGACCTGCGGGCCGAATTTCTGCGGCAGCTGGGAAAATAAGCTGAACGGTTGGCTATTGCCGCCCAACGAGTAGCTTGCGGTCTGTTTTCTCTTTCCCATCCTGGTAAACGCCATCCGCTGAAAGCCCCGGCTTCCGGCTTCTCTAACATGTCGCGAAAAGTCCTGATTACGGGCGGTACTGGTTTGATTGGCAGCCGCCTGTCGGAGCTGCTCATTGACGCGGGCTACGAAGTAGCGCTGCTCAGCCGCCACAGCGAAGCCGGGCGCGTGCGCCGCTTCCGCTGGGACCCCGAGAAAGGCCAGCTCGACCCGGCTGCCATTGCCTATGCCGACTACATCATCAACCTGGCCGGCTCCAGCGTGTCGGATGGCAAGTGGACCGATGAGCGGAAGCGCGACATCATGGACAGCCGCCGCAAGGGCACCAACCTGCTGGCCGAGGCGCTGGGCCGGGGCGACCATCACGTGCGGGCGCTGATTTCGGCCTCGGCCATCGGCATCTACGGCGACACCGGCAGCCAGCTGCTGCACGAGGAAACGCCCCCGGCACAGCACGACTTTCTGGCCGACGTGACGCAGGAATGGGAGCAGGCGGCCCGGCACGTCGCCGCCCTGGGCATCCGTACCGTGATTCCCCGCATCGGCATTGTGCTGAGCACGGAAGGAGGCGCCCTGCCCCAGATAGCCCGGCCCATCAAGCTGCTGGCCGGTGCCCCGCTGGGCTCGGGCCGGCAGTTTATGTCCTGGATTCACATCGATGACCTGTGCCGGCTTTTGCTGCAGATGCTGGAAGAGCCCCAGTGGGAAGGCGTGTACAATGCCGTGGCGCCCAACCCGGTCACCAACCAGGAGTTCACCGAAACCCTGGCCGCCGTGATGCACCGGCCCCTGGTGCTACCCAAGGTTCCGGCCTTCGGCCTGAAGCTGGTGCTGGGCGAGATGAGCGAGATCGTGCTGGCCTCCCAGCGCGTGAGTGCCGACAAAGTGCTGCGCCAGGGCTTTACGTTCGAGTATCCCCACCTGGGTGCCGCGCTGGAGTCGTTCTACACCAAGGAAGAGTAATGCTCAGCCGGAAACTGTGGCCTGCCTTACTGGTGCTGGCCGCCTGCAACCCGGCCCCGAAGCCATTGGCGCTACCGGCTTCCGGTTTCTACGTGGGCCTGGAAAGCATGGGCCCGAGCCACGCCGACATCACGCCCGAGGATACCACCGACCGATGGTACCACGAAAACCGGCTTACCATTCGCAGCGACTCCGTCTTCCTGGAAAAGCTGCCCGTCGTAATCAAAAATCACCAGAAGGGCTATTCCGCTTCCGACGGGGGCTTTTACACCTACCGGGGCAGAATCAGCGCGTATCCTGACTCCCTGGTAGCCCGCCTGCGCTTGGTCAACCAGGACTATATGCTGGTGAACTTCCGTTTTCTGCGGCCACCGGGGAAGGATTCGACCCGAAGCCTGGCGGAGCTGGTAGAGCGCGGTATTGCCGAAGTGGACTCCAGCCAGTTCAAGGCCACTTACCACCTCACGGCCGCGCCTGGGCGCATCGTACTGGACAGCGTGGCCTACGCGCAGAAAAAGTAGTTCCCGGACCGGATACGACGGGCGAGCAGGCGGCGCTACCGCTACAGACTGTCCGGCACGGGCACGGCGCCACTGTTCAGCTGCTCCAGCAGGTCGTCGGCCGCTACGGTGTCGATGGCAATGGCCTTGCGCTTGCGGGGCTCGGCCGGCGACGAGCAGATGTACTTTTTGTTGATTTTGGTCTGGGGCTTGGGGAAGGGGCCCATGGTAATGTCGAGGGACTCGTCGCCGTACAGCTTCTCCATGTAGGTGCCGAACACGGGCAGGGCCATGCGGCCGCCTTCGCCCTGCTGGGAGCGGAAGAAGTGAATGCTGCGGTCCTCCCCTCCTACCCACACGCCGGTCACCAGGTCCTTGGTAACGCCCATGTACCAGCCGTCGGAATAGTTGGAGGTGGTGCCGGTCTTGCCCCCGATCTGGTTGTTGTTGCGCCAGAGCTTGTAGTCCCAAAGCGCCTGGGAAGTGCCGCCGGGCTCGTCCATGCCGCCGCGCAGCATGTACAGCATCAGCCAAGCTGTTTCGGGGGAGATGGCACGCTTCTGCCGGGGGTCAAACTGCTGAATTACGTTGCCGTTGCGGTCCTCGATACGCGTCACGATAAGCGGCTCGGTGCGGAAGCCGTTGTTGACGAAGGTGCTGTAGGCATTCACCATCTCGTACACGCTTACGTCGCCGGCCGAGCCCAGGCCGATGCTGGGCACGGGCAGCAACTTGCTGGTAATGCCCACCTTGTGCGCGTACTCGCCCACCTTGTCCCAGCCCACGAGCTCAGTTAGCTGGGCCGTCACGGAGTTCACCGACCGGGCCATGGCATGGCGCAGGGTCATGTTAATGCCGGTGTATTCGCGGGTCACGTTGTCGGGCTTCCACTCCATGTCCTTGCCGTCTTCCACGTACTTGATGGTCACGCGCTCGTCCCGGATCCGGTCACAGGGCGAGTAGCCGTTGTCGATGGCGGTGAGGTAGACGAAGGGCTTGAAGGTGGAGCCGGCCTGGCGCTTGCCCTGCTTGACGTGGTCGTACTGAAAGAAGCGGTAGTTCAGCCCGCCCACCCAGGCCTTGATGTAGCCGGTGAAGGGGTCCATCGTCATCATGCCCGCGTGCAGGAAGTGCTTGTAGTAGGCCAGGGAGTCGATAGGTGACATGACCAGCGTGGTGTCGCCGTCGCCTTTCCAGGTAAACACCTTCATGGGACGCTTGGCGTGCAAAGCCGAGTCGAGGTGGGCCGGCTGGCCTTTGTAACGGTTGGCCAGGGACTTGTACACCTCGGTGCGCTTCATCTGGGTTTCGATGAAGTCGGGGATTTCCTTGCCTTCGTCGTCGACCCAGGGGTTGCCGCCCCGGTTGCGCCAGAAGTTGTCGAACTCCCGCTGCAGGCGCTTCATCCGGCTGTTCACCGACTCCTCGGCGTACTTCTGCATCCGCGAGTCGATGGTAGTGTAGATGCGCAGTCCGTCGCGGTACATGTCGTAGCCGTTGGCTTCGCACCATTTGTTTACGAACTGACTTACAGCCCCGCGGAAGTAGGTGGGCGGTCCGTCGATGTGCTGCTCCACCTGGTACTTAAGCACAATGGGCTCCTGAGCCAGGCGGTTGGCTTCCTCTTCGGAAATCAGTCTGGCCTGAGCCATGCGCTCGAGCACCACGTTGCGGCGCTTACGGGAGGCCTCGGGATGAAAGCGGGGATTGTAGGCGGTCGGGTTGTTGAGCACGCCCACGAGCGTAGCCACCTGCTCGGGGCTGAGAGAGTCGGGCGAAGTGCTGAAGTAGGTTTTGGCGGCCACCTTGATGCCATAGGCCTTGGAGCCATACTCCACGGTGTTCAGGTACATCCGCAGAATCTCCTCTTTGGTGTAGCGGCTTTCCAGCTCCACGGCCGTCAGCCACTCCTTGGTTTTGGCGACAATCAGGCTCACGCCGGGGATGTAGCCCAGCCCGCCCCGGGTCTGGCCCCGGCGGGTGTTGTAGAGGTTTTTAGCCAGCTGCTGGGTGAGCGTGGAGCCCCCGCGCTTTTCGCCGCGCAGCGTGGCGGCTACGGCCGCCACCATGGCCTTGGGGTCGATGCCGGAATGCTCGTAGAAGCGCACGTCCTCGGTAGCCACCAGGGCCTTTACCAGCAGGGGCGACATTTTGCTGAACGGCACCGGCACCCGGTTTTCGCGGAAGTACTTGCCGATCAGCACGCCGTCGGAGGTGTAGAGCTGGGAGGCCTGCTCGACCCGGGGGTTTTCCAGGTCCTCCAGACTTGGCGACTTCCCGAACAGAAACAGAAAGTTGGTGCTGACCAGAATCGGGTACAGCAGAAACAGGCCCAGCCCGACCACAAAAATGCCCCAGATGGACCGCGTCAGGATGTTGGGCCAGCGGCGGCGCGGACGGGATTCGGGGGTGGTTGGAGTCTGGTCGGGAGCGGACATTCAGGTCACGTTGAGCCGTGGCGGACCACAAGATCGGAAAAGGAGCTACAAATATACCAGACGGGCGCGGCCCGGCGGCTACAAAGTCGGGCTTAGCGGCCGGCCGTTGCGGCCAGAGTCGCCTGCCGGCTAGCCCGGGTTGCTCCTACCAGCAGCAGCCCCTTCACTGTATCCAGCAGCAGATTGTCGAAGCGCCCGTAGCCGAGGTAGAGGCCCAGCCCGATGCCTATCCACCAGAAACCCAGCGCGTAGCACAGGGCCGGGTAGCCCGGGTGGCGCCGCCAGGCCCAGACCAGCGCCAGCCCGATCATCAGGGAGACAAACACCAGCAGCCAGGCCAGGACGAAGGCCATAAACTGCGTATCCGGGGTGTTGCCGACGCCAAACTTCGCCAGCAGCACATCGGGCATCACAAAGCCGCCCACGGCCAGGGTCAGCTCCAGCAGCAAGGACAGAGCGAGAAGGAGCAGCAGCGCGGTTCGGGCCATCAGGAACAGAATGCAGGGTGAGGGTCGGCAAGAACGTAAAATTCCGGTGCTGCCGGCCACCCGCCCTACCCCACGCCGCTAAAGTTTGACCGCCAGAACTATCAACCCCAGCAGCGTTGCCACGCAGGCCCCGCCGTACGCTCCCACGCCGGTAAGCCGCCAGAGCACCTGCCAGAAGCCGAACGGCAGCGTATCGGCCACCCGCCAGCAGGTGCGGGCACCCAGCCAGGGCAGCAACATTCCGCTGACGATGCTCAGGCTGGTAAAGAAATACCTGGCTCCGGGCGTGTTGGGCCACAGCTCCTGGTGCAGGGAGGTATTGAGCACCCCCAGCACGAGCCCGGCCAGCGCCCACCAGGCCAGGGGTGGAACCAGGCGCACTACCCGCAATGCAAAAGCAAGCAGTCGATCTGAAAGTGGGGCATCAGTCAGCATAGGATACGGGCATAAGGGTTGAAGATTGTCAGCCTGATGGCTGTGACTGGCAAGGCGGCAGTTAAGTCAGTTTTCCTGCGCTTCGTAGAAGCCGATCTGGTAACGCAGGGCTTCCACTGACTCAGCAGCATAATCTGCCAGCCGCCAGTGCACGACCGACTGGGTGCGCCGGCCCCGGCGGTAGTGCAGGTACAAGCCGGGCCAGAGCTCGGGAGTGAGCAGGGCAAACGCCAGCAGCCCCAGGCAGGCCAGGGACCAGTCGCCGTTACCGAGCATAAAAGCTTTAAGCCGGAGCTCGTCTTCCGACGTCATGTCGTAGCCCAGCAGCACGTGCTTGAGGTCGTGGTCCTGGTAGTGCGGAATAAGCTGCAGCTCGTGCCGGACCAGCAGGTCGGCCACGCCCCGGCCCAGCGTCCCGATGGGCAGCCGGGGCAGGTAGTCGCCCAGGGCCTGGGTGTCCTGGGGTCCGTAGAGCCACCATAAGGCTGGTATCAGTACATGGTTGAAGGCCGCTGCAATCAACTGGCGGACCAGGCGCTGGTAGAAGTTCAAGGTTACGGGTTGGGGCAGCTGGCGCGGGAGAGGGTCGGTCATTGGCAAAAGCTTCTTCCTTACAGGCTTGCCAGCAGATCAGCGCCCTGCGGCGACCAGAGCATCATGAGCACGAACACGGCGAGCAGCAGCAGGGCCAGCACGCCGCTGGCGGCCGGCACCAGCAGCAACAGGCGCTGCCGGCGCACGTCGGGAGCCGCCGCCTGCTCCTGCCAGCCCAGCAGCACGGCCAGCATGGCCACTCCGCCCCCGCAGAGCAGCACCATTCCGAGGCTAATGGCAAACTGCAGCATAGCGAACGTCGGTGGCGGGGTGGGCGTCGAAGTAGCGGGCGGCCTGGTAGTCGGCCCAGGTGTAGCTAAGCCAGCTCCGCCGGCCTTGCTGGGCCTGAAAGGCGCGGATGCGGGCGTGGAGGTGATACCGGGCCTCGCCCAGGGGCAGGGTTTCCCAGCGGCCGTAGCCATTGTCGCGGTTCAGCGCGCGGCCGGTCAGGGAAGCTTCCCGGGCAGCCAGCTGGGGCAGAATCCGGTCGGGCATGTCGAGCAGAAAGCCATAGTCGACCTGCCGGAACCGGGGCTGCAGGTTGTAGCGCACCATCCACGCTTCCCAGTTGCCCACCGCGAAAAGCAGCATCACGGCGTAGGCGGCCAGGGTATTGAGCCGCACCAGGGAGTAAGCCGAGCGTTGCTGCCAGATCTTCAGCAGAATCGTAATCAGGCCAAACAACGTCAGCAGCAGGAAGCCGTAGACGCCGATGCGCTTGTAGGCCAGCCCGGTGTGCACGATGTAGTAGTAGTTGCGCAGCCCCACCGACCCGGCCAGCACCATGTTTTGCACAATCCAGATCGTGGCGGCCCAGCGCAGGGCAGGCAGCCCGGCCTGGTAGAAATTAAGGTTGCGCCGAAAAAACCGCAGCACAATGGCCATGGCCACCAGGATGCTCAGGATCAGCACATAGGTGCCCTCGTGCACAAACTGCGTCAGGTCGAAGCCCGGGGCGGGCACGAAGCCAAACCACAGCCAGCGGATGTCGATGGCGTTGACGACGAGCAGCAGCAGGTTTACCAAAGCCAGCATGGCCAGGGCAATCTGGTACTCCTTGCGCAGGTCCAGCACCCGGAACGTCTGGGTGCGAAAGTCGGGCCGGGGCACGGCGAAGGATGCCACCCGGTCGCGCTGCCGGCGCACAAACTCTCCGAAGGCCGATTCCTGGTCGGTAAAGAAATGCAGGGGTAGGATCAGCAGCGCCCCGGCCGTGAGCAGCAGCCCCAGCAGCATAAACAGCAGGTGGGGCACGGAAAGATGGGCGAAAATGCGGGTAAGGATGTTGCCCAGCAACGTGAGCAGGCGGCCGGTGAAAGCGGCGTAGCGGGGATTCGCCAGCACGAACAGGAAGTGGAACAGCAGCAGGGCACCGAGCGGCAAAAGCAGCAGGCGGCCATAATAGCGCGAGCGGCTCATCTGCCCGCTCAGGTTGTGAGGCACCCGCACCAGCTGCAGCAGCCGGTCAGCGGCGTTCCAGACGTTGCCTAAGCCCGTCAGCAAGGCAAAGCCGACCAGCTTCAGCTTGGGCTGGTTGACGTAGCCCAGCCAGGCCGTCAGGGAAGCCCAGCACGCGAGCAGCGCGGCGCTGGAGCCGTACACGGCCACCATCAGGGCGCTGAGCGCGGTGCCGCCGAGCGTCAGCCAGAAGTAGCCCGAGCGCCACTGCGGGGCGTGCCGCGGCAGGCCGGCCAGCACGGCCGCCACGACGAAGAGCGTAAAGAGCAGCATGTTCAGGGCGGCGCGCTGCTCCCAGAACAGGCCGTCGAACAGGACCGCGCCCAGCAGGAGCAGCACCTTTTGCAGAATCGTGAGCGGCGGGGCGGCCGGGCGGGTGGCGGCCGGCGCCAGGGCAGAATAAGTGGTCATAGATGAGAGGTTTTATTTAAAAAGAACTTTGTGTTTCAAAGTGATAAGACAAAAAAAAGGGCGCCTCAGCTGCGCAGCAATTTTTCCAGGGCTGTCAGGTGGTCTTTGAAGGCCGTTTTTCCCGCATCCGTGGCCGAGTAGGTGGTATTTGGCTTCTTGCCCACAAACTGCTTGGTGACCTGCACGTACTCGGCCTTTTCGAGGGCCGCAACGTGGCTGGCGAGGTTGCCGTCGGTCAGATCCAGGGCTTCCTTCAGCTCATTGAAGCTCACCGAGTCATTGGCCATCAGCACGGCCATCACGCCCAGCCGCACGCGGTTGTCGAACGCCTTATTGAGGGTATGGATGAGGTGCTTCACTGCGGGCGGGGCGTACGTTCGTAGCGGTTGTACATGATCAGGCCGTAACCGATGTGGCCAAACCCGAAACCGAGGGCAAAGAACAGGAAAGCATAGTTGGGCAGCAAACCGGCCACCAGCCCCAGCGCCAGCAGGCTAATGCCCAGCAGCTTTATTTCGTCGACGGTGTACTTGCTGGCGTTGAGCAGCGCCAGACCGTAGAACAGCAGCATGGCCGGCACCACCAGCCCGGCGGCCCCGCGCAGGTAAAGCTGGATGCAGAACAGCCCGCCCACCACCAGGGGTACGGCCATGCTCCAGAACAGGCGGCGCGACACGGCGCCCCACAGCGGCAGCCCCTCGCGCCGGGCCCGGCGACGGGTAAACCAGAAGGCTACTACCGTGGCCAGGGCGGCAATGCCCACGGCCAGCGCCAGCAGAAACGGCAGCGTGGCCAGCCGGTCGGCCTCGGAGCCTTCCATCAGGCGCACAAACCCGGAGGCATCGACGACGGAACTGCCGTACTCCCCGCCCCTACCGGCTCCTTCGAACTGGTTGTGCAGGTACCAATGTCCAAACGCCGCGCCCGCCAGTGCCACCACCCCGGCCCCTACGCCCGAGAGGCCGCTGAGGGAAATAAACCGCGAGGACCGCTCCATGATGGCGCGAATCTCGGTGAGCTGGGCTAATGGGTCGACGGCTGGCTTCATGCTTTCAGAGTGCTTTGTGCTGCAAAGTAACGTAGAAGCCGGTGGGTTTGTATCATTGAGGCTGCATATTTTTTCTGAATAAGGCCGATTCGTATGCTCAATTCGTCTAAATCAGTTGCATCCCTGGAACTTTGGGGAAAAACCTGTTGGCCGGAACTCTGGTCTACCCGCTGATTATCTTATTCGCTTCATTAACGGAACCTGAAACGTCGGACGCCCGCCCGGTCGACGCTACGCTGCTGACCCTATCAATTTGTATTGCCGTGGCGGCCACCGTAAGCTCGGTGCCCGGGGCCTTCCTGCTCCGCCTGGGTTTGCACCGGGCCGTTCACCAAGCTACGCAGCGCCGGCGGCTGACAGGAACTACCGGGCTGATTCTGGTGGCCTACGCGGTGTCTGTCTTTGTGTCTGCCTGCCCTGGCGGTAGCCTTGCTGACCAAGCCGGCCAAAACACCCTTTTTCCCGCAGCCGTCCAAACTTGAACCCTTTCTGTATTTCCCAGTGGCCGCAATTCCTTACCTGCTGGCTGGTCTGGCCGTAACTGGCTGGCGTTACCGCACCGTTTTATTTGGGCCGGGCGCGAAGCACACAACGCGGCCGCAAAACAAAATGCCCCTGGCTTAGTAAGCTTGCAGTAACCCGGCTCCGGTAGAGCCTACTCCCCTATTCATGCGCCTTCGGCTCCAGCTATTCGAATTTGAAGACCTGCCCTGCTTTCCCGGCGTCATCCGGGCAGGCATGATGGACTACCTGCGCTTTATGATCAGCCACCTGGGCATCTACCAGCCCATCGTGCCTTTGTTGCAAGAAGCTCTGGAAGCCACCGGCCAGCAGCATTTACTGGAGCTGTGCGCAGGGGCGGGGGGCGGTACCGAAGGCGTGGCGCTTACACTGCAAAAGCAGCCCGGGCTGGCCGATCTGCGCGTCACCCTCACCGACCTCTACCCCCAGCCCGCCGCCTGGGAGCTGCTGGCCCGGCGCACCCAGGGTTTGCTTGGCCTTGCCCCCGCGCCCGTGGACGCCCTGAATGTGCCGGCAAACCTAACCGGCTTCCGGACGGTGTTTTCCGCCTTCCACCACTTCCCCCCCGCTGCCGCCGAGGCGCTGCTGGCGGATGCCGTCCGGCAAAAAGCCGGTATCGGCATTTTCGAAGGCGCCGGCAAGCACTGGCACGAAATCCTGCTGGCATGGACGATTCTGCCGGTGCTCCAGCTGCTGGCGACGCCCTTTATGCGGCCCTTCCGCCTGAGCCGGCTGTTCTTCACTTACATCATCCCGCTGATTCCGCTGTTTACCATCTGGGACGGTACCGTGTCCATTCTGCGCATGTACCCGCCCGACCAGCTCCTGGCCCTGGCCCGCGCCGCCGACCCCGCCGGTCAGTTCCACTGGCAGGCCGGCAAGGTGAAGCACTGGTCCGGGTCCCAGGTTACGTATCTGGTGGGCTGGCCTATTTTTAATGAATAATTAAGAATCAGCAATTAAGAATTGAATCAGCCTAACATGTCAGTAGCATGAATTGAAAGTCAGCCTGGCTAAGCACCGGCTGACTCTATTTGCGGCTTTTACTCACCTTTTGCAGCCCAAACTTTTCTCCACCCTCAATTCTTAATTACTAATTGTCAATTACTAATTATAAAAACGCCCTGCCCCTGCTGCGGATACCGTTTTCGGTGTACCTGATGCCGGTGTTCTGGTTTGGCCTCAGCGCCCTGCCGCAGCCGTTCAGCCCCTGGCGGGCTCTGGGCGTGTTTGTGGTGCTGCACCTGCTGGCGTATCCGGCTTCCAACGGCTACAACTCCTACTACGACCGGGACGAGGGCAGCATCGGGGGCCTGAAGCAGCCGCCCAAGGTGTCGGAGGAGCTGATTCACCTGGTCTGGCTGTTTGACGCACTGGCGTTGCTCGGCGCCCTGCTGCTTTCCCCGTGGTTTGCCGCCGGCCTGCTCGTGTACCTGCTCGTCTCGAAAGCCTACAGCTACGAGGGCATCCGCCTGAAAAAGTATCCGCTCATCAGCACGGCCGTCGTGGTCGTATTTCAGGGCGCCTTTACCTTTCTGCTCACCCAGCTGGGCACGGGCGCGGACCTGGCCCAGCTGCGGGAGCCCACCAACCTGCTGCTGGCTTTGGTGAGCACGCTGTTTCTGTGCGGATCCTATCCGCTGACGCAGGTATACCAGCACCAGGAAGACCGGCAGCGCGGCGACCAGACGCTGAGCCTGGTGCTGGGCATCCGGGGCACGTTCGTCTTTGCCGGGGTGGGTTTACTGGTAGGAGCTTCGGTGCTGGCCCTGGCGTATCTGCTGCGTCAGGAAACCCGCAGTCTGCTGATTTTTCTGGTGGCTACCGGCCCGGTCGTTTTTCTGTTCAGCCGCTGGGTGTGGCAGGTGTGGCGCAACCCCGCCGCCGCCGACTTCGAGCATACCATGCAGATGAATCAGGTATCGTCGCTGTGTATGAGCGGAGCATTCATAGCCATTCTGCTGCTTCGTTCCCTGTAGGGCCTGAAACCGCCGGGCGTATACTAGTCTTCCGTAGCTTAATGAAACCCGCTATGCGCACAACTCTTTTGCTGGCCTTGCCGGTGGCGCTGCTGGCTGCCTGCTCGGCCCCCGATTCTTCCCGCAACGAAGAGGCCCCGACTACCACCGCCCCGCCTGCTCCCGTGGCCGTAGAGCCGCTCGACACCGCCGGGGCTTCCCAGGTTGATGCCCACTCCGATACGCTTAAAACCGTGCGCCGGCGCCACGTCTTCTCCTCTCCCGGCACGCCCGACCTGTTTACGCTGCAGCTGCGCGGCCCGTCGGTGCTCGAAGGCGAGGCCACGTTTACCATCACCGACCACGCCGGCCAGGTAATCTTCCGCGAGGCCCTGCCCGCCGCCGACCTGGAGGCCGCGCTGGTGTATGAGCTCAAGACGCCGTCGGCCACGCCGGCTCAGCGCGAAGCCTTTATCCGGCGGCGGATGGACAGCTTTTTCGCCGACCAGAACTTTCACCGGCCTGCCATCAGCCCCGGCGAAGCCTACCGAAACGGGGAGCTGGAGCGCCCCACCTGGGACGACCTCAAGCAGCGCGCCGACGCCGTGAGCTTCGAGTACCTCGTGGGCAAGGAGGAGCGGCGGCGCATTGCCTGGTCGCCCCTGAAAAAGCAGGTGGTGCGTCTGGGCTCCTTCGGCGGCTAAATTTTATTTACCGTCGGCCAGGTCCTGCAGGGCCTGCTCCAGCCCGGCCGCGAAATGGTCGTAGGGCTGGAAGCCGCGGGCCAGCACGTACCCCTGCGCCCCGACGCGCAGAATGACCGTGGGGAAGCCCTGCACGCCGATGCGGCCCACCGCGGCAAACTCCTGGCGGGTAGCGGTGGCCGTTTCGGGCCGGGCCAGCTCCCGGCTAAACTCCGTTACATCAAGGCCGTAATCGGCGGCCAGGGCCTCGTACACCACTGAGTCATTCAGATCGTGGCCGTGCTCAAACAGGGCTTTCTGGATGTCGTGCGCAAAGTCGATGGCCCGGTTCTGCTGGTCCAGCTGCCGGAACACCGTCAGGGCCCGGCAGGGCGGCTCGGAGTCCTGGATGTAGCTGCCTTCGGCCCCGAGCTGCTGGTAGGCTTCGCCGAACGTGACGCCGGTGGCCTGCTCCACGTTGTGCAGGGCGCTGCTGATGTAGGGCCACATCTGCCGGATCGGACCTACCTGGTCGCCGGTAACCATGCCGCCGCTCAGCACCGATACCGTGATGCGCCCCCGAAACGCGTTCTTGACGCGCCGGATGACCGGGCTCATGCCGTAGCACCAGCCGCAGAGCGGGTCGTAGATGTACAGGACTTCGGGAAGCTCGGGGTTGTTTTCCATGGCGTGCAAAGGTCTTTACTGCCGCCGGCCGGTGCAAGTTTCAGCGCCCAGCGGCCCAGAGCTAGGAAATAAGGCCGGGAAAGGGCAATTTTTACCGGATTTATCCTGGCAACCAGCCTTCTGATGGAAACCCCGACGCTGACGCACCCACCCGCTGCTTCCACCACCTCATCTGCCGCGCCGGCGCCGGAAGCCTGCGTCAGCTGCGGCACCGGGCTGGCCGGGGCCTACTGCCACGCCTGCGGCGAAAAGCGCCTGCACCGCCACGACTACGCCCTCAAGCACTTCCTGGAGCACACCATCGACACCGTTACGCACTTCGACCTGCGGGTACTGCGTGACCTGTGGACCCAGCTCCGGCGGCCGGGCCTGCTAGCGGCGGAGTGGCTGCTGGGCCGGCGTGTGCGGCACGCCCCGCCGGTGCAGCTGTTCCTGATTACCAACCTGCTGTTCTACCTGCTGGCCAGCGTGTCGCACTTCAGCCCGTTCGAGTCAGGGCTGCAAAGCCAGCTGCACTCCCTGAACGGGTTTAACCGGTTTGCCCAGCGCCTGGTCGAAGCGCACCTTACCCGGACCGGCACTGCCTACGAAACCTTTGCCCCGGCCTTCGACGCTCTGGCCCACAGCTACTCCAAGAGCCTGGTTTTCCTGTTTATTCCGCTGCTGATGGTTCCGCTATGGCTGATGTTCTGGCGGCAGCGGCGCTACTTCGTCGAGTGGATCATGGTTAGCACGTACCTTTTCTCCGGCATTCTGCTTTTGTATGCGCTGATGTCACTGATGGCCTGGGTATCCACAGGCATTCCGCCCCTGCTCCGGTTCTTCAATAATGATGACCTGATCAGCCCGGTGATGCTGGTGCTGACGATTACCTACGCCAGCCTGTTTTTTAAGGGAGCATTCTCTCACCAACCCGCCTTGCTGCGCTGGGGCAAAGGCCTGCTCTACAGCGTGGCTTTCCTGCTGGTGCTCCTGGTGCCCTACCGCTTCGTGCTGTTCATGGTCTGCTACTGGTCGGCCACCTGACCGGCAGGAAAACAAGGCACAAAAAAGCCCGCTGCATTGCTGTAGCGGGCTTTTTTTATTGAAAGCTGAACCGGGAGGCTAGCCGTTCATCGAGGTCAGGAACTCGGTGTTGTCCTTGGTACCTTTCATGCGGTCCTTCAGGAACTCCATGGCTTCGGAAGCCGTCATGTCGGCCATGAACTTGCGCAGAATCCAGATGCGGCTGAGCTCGTCGCGGTCCATCAGCAGGTCTTCGCGGCGGGTGCCCGAGGCGGGCACGTCGATGGCCGGGAAGATGCGCTTGTTGGCCAGCTTGCGGTCCAGCTGCAGTTCCATGTTGCCGGTGCCTTTGAATTCCTCGAAGATTACCTCGTCCATCTTGGAGCCGGTTTCGATCAGGGCCGTGGCAATGATGGTGAGCGAGCCGCCGTCCTCTACGTTGCGGGCCGCGCCAAAGAAGCGCTTGGGCTTGTGCAGGGCGTTGGCGTCCACACCGCCCGACAGGATCTTTCCGGAAGCAGGCTGCACGGTGTTGTAGGCCCGGGCCAGGCGGGTGATGGAGTCGAGCAGAATCACCACGTCGTGCCCGCACTCCACGAGGCGCTTGGCTTTGTCGAGGGCAATGGAGGCAATCTTGACGTGACGGTCGGCGGTTTCGTCGAAGGTGGAGCTGAGCACCTCGGCTTTCACCGAGCGGGCCATGTCCGTCACTTCCTCGGGACGCTCATCAATCAGCAGGATGATGAGGTATACTTCGGGGTGATTCTCGGAAATGGCGTTGGCAATTTCCTGGAGCAGCACCGTCTTACCGGTTTTGGGCTGGGCCACGATCAGGCCGCGCTGGCCTTTGCCGATGGGAGCAAACAGGTCGAGAATGCGGGTGCTGAGCAGGGTCGACTTGGTGGTGAGCTTGAGGCGCTCCTCGGCAAACAGCGGGGTGAGGTGGCTGAAGGGAATCCGGTCCCGGACTTCTTCCACCGAGCGGCCGTTAATACCTTCTACACCGACCAGGGCAAAGTATTTCTCGCCTTCGCGGGGCGGGCGGATCGTGCACTTCACCGTGTCGCCGGCCTTGAGGGCAAACTGCTTGATCTGCTGGGGCGCCACGTAAATGTCGTCCGGCGAGGCCAGGTAGTTGTAGAAAGGTGACCGCAGGAAGCCGTAGCCGCCGTCGGGCATCATCTCCAGCGTGCCTTCGCTGGGCAGTACGATGTCGATTTCGTTGCGCTGGGGCCGCTGCTCCCCCTGCCGGGCGGGCTGGTCGCCCTGCCGCGGACCCTGGCCTTCGCCCTGGGCCTGGCGCTCGGCCTGACGCTGCTGGCGCTGCAGGTCGCGGGCAGCAAACCGGTCTTCCCGGCGCATGGGCTCGCGGCCCTCACGACCTTCGCGGCCTTCCCGGGGCTGGTCGCGCAGCCCCCGGGGCTCACGCTGGTCGCGCATCTCGCGGCCTTCCCGGGGCTCGCGGGGAGCATCGCCCCGGGGCTCACGGCCTTCGCGGTTTTCCCGGACCTGTCCATCACGTCCATCACGACCGTCGCGGTTTTCGCGATTTTCCCGGCCGTCCCGGTTTTCACGACCATCCCGGTTTTCGCGGAATTCCCGGCCGTTGCGGCCGTGCTGATCGGCCTGCCCGTTGGAGGGCGCTGCCGCCGGCACTTCGGGAGCCGCCTGGTCGGCGGGCACCTGGGCCGTTACTTCGGGGGTAAAGCTGGTGGTGGCACCCGTCGGCTCCGTCTCCGGAGTCAGGGAGGTGGGGTTGTCTTCGGCTGCTGCGGGGGCCGGCGCGGGCTGACCGTTGTCCTGCCCCCGGGGCGCATCGTTGCGGGGCCGGCGCTCGGGGCGCTGGTAGAGCTTAACCGGGCGCGGCGCTTCCGCAGTCTCAGCAGCGGCTGGCACATTGTCGGGCGCAACTTCTGCTACGGGAGCCGGCGCGGCTGCCGTAGCTTCTTCTACGGCCGGGGCCGGTGCGTCAACCGGCACGGCCGCTACGGCAGCGGCCACACGGCTGTTGCGCAGGGTGCTGGACTCGCGGCGGGGAGCGGCGGCCCGGGGAGCACGGGCGGCCGTGGCCGGAGCAGCTACCGCCACCGGGGCAGCCGCAACGGCCACATCCGAGAAGGGCTGTTCGACGGCCGGGGCTTTAGCCGCCGCCGGACGGGTTTTCTTGGGCAGCTGGTCGTCGGGAGTAACGGCCTGCTGGTCGAGGATCTTGTAGATCAGATCCTGCTTGCTGAGTTTTTTGAAGTTACCGACGTTCAGTTGTTCTGCAATTTCCTTTAGCTCGGAAAGCAGGCGGTCCTTCAACTCTTCAATATTGTACATACACTAAACTGGGAGGGAAAATCAGGCGGGTACGAAACCAGAATCAAACAGCACGGGCCGGTCTGGGCGCTTATGGCTACCGCAGGGCGGCGCGAAGCACAGGATTCGGGAAAAACGGGGGTGATAACGAGGGAAGGCGCTGGAAATAAGAGCGGGCCAAGAGCGCAGTAAACTGCTGCGGGCCCGGCATCAGCCGCCGGCTTGCTAACGCAATGTTAGGGTAATACGCCCAAACTGCCAAACGGGATACGCGAATTTTGAGTTGCCTGCAACGCCGCTTTATTTGGCGTCCCGGCCCCCATCCAGGCAGCTCCTCGCGGCCCGCTACAGGCCCGCTTTGCAAAGTGCACGCCGGGGCGCCGGCCCTTCCGGTTGTTCTCCCTACTTTTGCCCACCGACTAAACCGCGCTTTCTGCCTTATGCTGCAAGTTTCCGTTCTTAAAGAGCAAACCGACCTGGTGCTGGCCGGGCTGGCCAAGAAGCACTACAAAACCGCCGAGGCCGACGTGCAGGCCATCCTAAGCCTCGACCAGCGCCGGAAGGACCTGCAAACCGCCCACGACTCAGCCCAGGCTGAAGCCAACGAGCTGGCCCGGCAGATTGGGGGCCTGATGAAGTCGGGCGACAAGGCCGGGGCCGAAACGCTCAAGGCCCGCACCGCCGAGCTGAAGGGGCAAACCAAAGCCCACGCCGAAGAGCTGCTGGAAGTGGAAAAGGAGCTGCAAAACACGCTCTACAAGCTGCCCAACCTGCCCCATAGCTCGGTGCCCGAAGGACGCTCGGCTCAGGACAACGAGGTAGTGCGTGAAGTAGGCGCCAAGCCTGAGCTGGCGGCCTCAGCCCTCCCCCACTGGGATTTGATCAAGAAGTACGACATCATTGACTTCGAGCTGGGCAACAAGATTACCGGCGCCGGCTTTCCGGTGTACAAGGGCCAGGGTGCCCGCCTGCAGCGCGCCCTCATTAACTTCTTTCTCGACCAGGCCCTGGCCGCCGGCTACTTCGAGGTGCAGCCCCCGATTCTGGTCAACGAGGCCTCGGGCTACGGTACCGGCCAGCTGCCCGACAAGGAAGGCCAGATGTACCACGACGCCCAGGACAACCTGTACCTGATTCCGACGGCCGAGGTGCCCATCACCAACCTGTACCGCGACGAAATCGTGGCCCAGGACAAGCTGCCGATCCGCAACGCCGGCTACACGCCCTGCTTCCGCCGGGAGGCCGGCTCCTGGGGCGCCGACGTGCGCGGCCTGAACCGCCTGCACCAGTTCGACAAGGTGGAAATCGTGCAGATCACCCACCCCGACCAAAGCTATGCCGCCCTGGAAGACATGCTGGCCCACATCGAAGGGCTGCTGCAGAAGCTGGAGCTGCCCTACCGGGTCTTGCGCCTCTGCGGGGGCGACATGGGCTTTACCTCGGCCCTCACCTATGATCTGGAAGTGTGGAGCGCCGCCCAGGGCCGGTGGCTGGAAGTCAGCTCCTGCTCGAACTTCGAAACCTACCAGGCCAACCGCCTGAAGCTGCGCTACCGGGCTGAGAACGGCAAAAACCAGCTGCTGCACACGCTCAACGGCTCGGCCCTGGCGCTGCCGCGCATCGTAGCGGCCCTGCTGGAAAACAACCAGACCGAAGCCGGCATCCGCCTGCCCGAAGTGCTGCACAGCTACTGCGGATTCAGCCAGATTGGGTAGCCCACGGCTTCTCGATTACAAAAAGGCCCGGCTACCGCAGTAGCCGGGCCTTTTTGTGTTGGTCCGGCGGCAGGCGGAGAGAATGTGTCTTAATACTTTACCATCTGCTCGTCCTCATAGCACCATAGCCACTGCTCCCCGGGCTCGGCGGAGGCAACCACGGCGTGGCCGGAGCGGTGAAAGTGCTTGGTGGCGTGCTTGTTTTTAGAGGAGTCGCAGCAGCCGACGTGCCCGCACTCCTGGCACACGCGCAGGTGCACCCAGGTTTCGTTGCGGGCCACGCACTCAGGGCAGACGTACTCCGGGGCGGTTTTCAGGCTTTGAACCGAGGCGAGGTGCTGGCAGACGTCGGGCATAAAGTAAAAGCAGCTGGTTAGCGGCCGTCCTGGGTGGGCGGCAGGTCGAGGTCGAACTTGATTTCGCGCATGCACTTAAAGTGGCCCTGGGGGCACTTCTCGTAGCCGATCTTGGAGCAGGGCCGGCAGTACAGATTCGGGCGCTCCAGGATGCGAAACTCGGTACGGTAGGGGTACATCCCAAACTCCGGCACCGTGTTGCCCCACACGCTGAAAATTTCCTTTTTAAACGCCGCTGCAATGTGCATCAGCCCGGTGTCGTGGCTGACCACGAGCTGGGCCTGCTTGACCAGAGAGGCCGACTGATTCAGGTTGTAGCGCCCGCAGGCGTTGTAGATCAGGGAGTGAGGAAGCGCGCGAACCGGTGCATCGGCCCGCGCAGGAAAGCCCGGCAATGCCGGGAGTGGAGCCGGGGCAGCATTCTTCTCAAACGCCAGCTCGATGATGTGGCCGGTGCTTTCGTCCTCGGGGCCGCCGAGCAGCACAATGGGCCGGCGCAGCTCGGCGCACAGCTCGATAATGCGCTCCACCGGCAGGCGCTTGGTGGCGTGCTGGGCCCCGATGGCAAAGGCGACGTAGCCGTGCTGAAACGCCGCCGGCAGGGTTTCGAGGTCAACCTCGTCGGCGGGCGGGATAAAGTAGTCGAGGCCCCGCCCATCGTTGCGGACGCCCAGCACCTCCGCCGCGGCCAGGTAGCGGTCCACGATGTGCACGGGCGGCAGGGTGTTCCACTTAAAGCGCACCAGCAGCCACTTGCGCAGGTTGAGCTTCTCAAACGAGGCTGACGGCACGCCCAGCCGCAGCTTCAGCAGCGTGGTGCGCAGGTTGTTGTGCAGGTCCACCACGAAATCGAACTGCTCGGCCTTTAGCTCCGCCACCAGCTCGGCCAGGGAGCCGGTCAGGCAGTGCACCTTGTCCACGTACAGGTTCGACGCCAGAATGACCCGGTAGGCGGGCTTCGTGCAGTAGTGCACCCGCGCCCCGGCCACCTGCTGCCGGATAGCCCGCACCACGGGCGTGGTGAGGACAATGTCGCCGATAGAGGAAAACCGCAGGATGAGAATCTTCATGGTTAAGCCGCAAGCTTTAAGCAACAAGCTGCAAGCTTTTATGGATGAGAGTTACAGGCCGCAAGCTACAAGCTGCAAACCTTACGCTTGAACACAGATGAGGAGGGGTTGTGCAGGCCCTTATCTGGCGCGATGCTTCCTTACAGCCGAACGAAAAAAACTTGCGGCTTGAAGCTTGCCGCTCCTTTACCCAAACAGCGTCGCCTTAAACTCTTCAGCGGGCTTGATGCCGGCTTTGCGCTGCTCAAAATATGCCGCAGCTTCGGCGGCCGACTTGGCGTTGAACGTCATTTCCTTCGTGAGCCCGCCTTTGCGGCCCATCATTACGCCGTAGCGCATATCGGCGTAGCCGTCGGTGTGGTGGGCGTCGGGGTTGATGCTGAGCTGCACGCCCTGGTCGAGAGCGTAGCGCACCCAGCGCCAGTCGAGGTCCAGCCGCCAGGGGTTGGAGTTGATTTCGATGATGACGTTGTGCCGGGCGCAGGCGTCGATAATGGCTTTGTGATCGAGCGGGTAGCCTTCCCGGCGCAAAAGCAGGCGGCCGGTGGGGTGGCCCAGCATGGTAGTGTAGGGGTTGGCAATGGCCCGCAGCAGCCGCTCGGTGGCCCGGGCCTCGTCCATCTTCAGGTTGCTGTGCACCGAGGCCACGATAAAGTCAAACGAGGCCAGCACCGTGGGCGGGTAGTCGAGGGCGCCGTCGCCGAGAATGTCGCTTTCGATGCCCTTGAAGATGCGGAACGGCGCCAGGTCCTGGTTGAGTTGGTCAATTTCGCGCTGCTGCTGCCGCACCCGCTCGGCGTTGAGGCCATTGGCGTAGTGCGCGGCTTGCGAATGGTCGCAGAGGCCCAGGTACTCGTAGCCGTGGTCGCGCAGCCACTCGGCCATCTGCCGGATGGAGTGGGCCCCGTCCGACCAGGTGCTGTGGTTGTGCAGGCTGCCTTTCAGGTCTTTGTCTACGAGCAGAGCGGGCAGCTTCTGCTCGCTGGCTAGGGTAATTTCGCCCAGCCCCTCGCGCAGCTCGGGCACGATATACTGGAGCCCTGCCTTTTGGTAAACGGCTTCTTCCTGGTAGAATTTGTCGCGCTTGAGCAGCTGACGCAGCGTACCCGCCTGGCCTGGACCGGCCTGGGGCAGTTGCTCGCTCAGGTGGGCTTCGGTGCCGGTCAGCAGAAACAGCTCGTTGGTGTAGCACTCCTTGGCCACCATCCGCACTTCTACCTTTACACCCGAGGCCGTGGCCTGTCCGCGCCAGGCAAACGGGCCCGAGCGCACGGGGTCGGGCGTAAGGCCATCGAGGGCATTGAGCAGGTCGTGGGCCAACCAGGGCTGGGTAGTAGCGGCCACCAGCACGATGGTTTCTACGATTTCGAGGCGGCGGCGTACTTCCCCGGCCACTTCCACCTGCCCGGTGCCCAGCACGTCGCGCAGGCGGCGGGCCAGGTCTTCGCCCAGTTCCTCGGCCTGCGGATACAGGAGCTTGCCCTGGCTTTGCTGGGTGAACTCGAGTGCCGCCAGAATGCTTTCCTGGGTTTTCTTGCCGAAGCCCTTGAGCTTGCTGACCTCGTCCCGCTCGCAGGCCTCGCGCAGCTGCCCGGGGCTTTCGATGTTCAGCTCCCGCCACAGGGCGCGGATTTTCTTGGGTCCGATGCCCTTGATCTTGAGCATTTCCACGACGCCGGGCGGGGTGATTTCCAGCAGGCGCTGCAGCTCGGGGAAAGTACCGGTATCGAGCAGCTCGGCCACGCGGGCGGCGGCGGTTTTGCTGAGACCAGTGCGGTCGGGCAGGCCGGTGCGGTCGAGGTCGGCAACAGGAAACTCCAGGCGCTCAAGCACGGCGGCGGTGCCTTCGTAGGCCCGGATCTTGAAGGGATTCTCGTCATGCAGCTCCAGCAGCGAAGCCGCCAGGCGGAAGGCGCGGGTAAGGGCGCGGTTGTCCAAGGCAAATAGTGGCTGTGGCCCGCAACCGGGGCCGGGTGGCGGAAGTAAAGGTACGGGGCAATGTCGTACATTCGCTTTACGCGGCGGCCGGGCCTGTTGTCTGACTTCCCTCCTATTTTTCGTTTATGCGCCTCTTCCTTCTGCTCGGCTGCCTTAGTATAGTCCTGCTGGCGGGCACATGCAACCCCGACCCCCGTAAACTGCCACAGATGAAAATGCTCGAGCGCACCTGGCTGCATGCCCACGAAGATGACCAGGGCGACATCCGCGTGTACCGGCCCAACACCTACGCCTTTCCGCCGTCGCGGGGGCGCACCGGCTTCAGCTTCGACCACAACGGCCTGTTCACGCAGTACGACATTGCCCCTACCGATGGGCTGGAAGGCCACCGGGGCGTCTGGAAGGCCGAAAGCAGCACCGTGCTGCGCATTTCCCTCGACGACCACCGGGAGCCCGACTACCGCCTCGAGATTGTGTCGCTGGAAAACGACGTGCTGAAAGTGCGGCGCCTGCCCTAGCGCTTGCAACCCCGCCGCGCATACTGAAATCATGGGGAGGTACGTTCCTTCCTGACTATGCGCACCCTGATCTTATTTCTGCTTTGCCTGATTGGCGCCTTGCTGAGTTGCCAGCCTGATGCCGACCTACTTGCTCCGGCGGACCTGACGGGCCGGACCTGGCTGGAGTCGCACGAAGAGCGGCCGGCGGGTTCCGACGTACAGGTGTACCGACCCGATACCTACGCCTTTCCGCCCTCCTGGCCCCGGCAAGGCTTCCGCTTCGACGATGGAGGCGTTCTTACTGCCTACGGAGCCTCGCCGGCCGATGCCCCCGAAACCTACCCCGGACGCTGGGAGCAGGAGGGCGCCGGCACCTACCGCCTCACCTATACGATGCGCGGGCAGGTGGTGAGCTACCGGTTGGAGCTGATTTCCCTGGCCAACGACGTCCTCAAGGCGCGCCGCCTGCCCTAGCCCGACGGTTCCTGCGTAATTTGCGGGCATGAACTACTGGCTCGTTAAATCCGAACCCGCCGCCTACTCCTGGTCTGACTTTACCCGCGACGGCGCCACCGACTGGACCGGGGTGCGCAACTTCCAGGCCCGCAACTACCTGCAGCAGATGCAGCCCCAGGACCTGGTTTTGTTTTATCACAGCGTCACGGAGAAAACCGTGGTGGGCGTGGCCCGGGTTGCCGCCGCCCCCGCCCCCGATGCCACCGCCGGCGCCGACAGTGGCTGGGTGGCCGTCCGGCTGCAGCCCCACCAGCCCCTGCCCCGGCCCGTCAGTCTGGCCCAGATCAAGCAGGATGCCCGCCTGGGCCAGATTGGGCTGCTGCGCCAGTCCCGCCTGTCGGTGATGCCGCTGCGGGAAGAAGAGTTTGACCTGATCCTGGAGCTGGGCAGCTAGGTTTGCCTGGCTACATCAGCCCCCCGGAATCCAATTCGGAAGCGGGTGAAAAAGGTAGGCGGGTCGCCGCGTTTTGCCGTATCTTAGAGGTCCGCGCCCTACCTGACGGCGCATCCTCTATGAAACACACTTTGGGAGTTCTGTTTGTGGTGCTGCTGGCTGCGCTGCCGGGCTGGTCTCAGCCGGCCCAGCCCGCCCGGATTGAGTTGCCCCTGGACTCGTACAACAGTGAGGTACGGGTGCAGGCCCTGCCTGCCGACAGCAGCCTGATCTTGCTGGTAGAGCAGGAAAACCTGATGTCCTACCGCGGCACGTTCAGCTTCCGCAAGTACAACCGGGCCCTGGAAGAAGTGTGGACCAGGCCGATCGACGTGCCCAAGGAGTACGCCTTCTCCCGGCTTTGCGCCGAAGGCACCAATGTGTACGCCCTGTTTCAGTCGGAATACGCCCCGCAGCGCCTGTGGGTAGCCAGCCTCGACGGCCGCCAGGGGCTGATCCGCGCCGCTTCCTTCGACACCCGCCTGAGCCGGGACATCTTTGACCTGAAGGCCCTGGAAGGCAATCTGTTCGTGACGGTGATGGTGGACCGCCACCTGACCGTGGTGTTCCTGGATCTGAAAGCCGGCACGATGCAGTTCCTGCCTTCGGTGTACGAGCCGATGCCCGCCCAGCTCACTTTCCTGGCCGACTCTACCACCAAGCGGGCCGAGTTCGTGATGAGCCAGTCGAACGGCTACAAGTCGCGCCTGCAGGTCAAGCAGCTCTCGGCCCGGGGGCAGCTGCTGCACTCTGAGTTTGTGCAGACGGAAAGTGAGCGGGGCCTGATTACGGCTCAGATCAGCCCCCGGGCCGACAGTACCACCCGCCTGCTGGCCGGCACCTACTCGCTGCGCGACACGCGCTACTCCCAGGGCATCTTCTCGGCCGACCTGACCGCCGGCACCACCCCGACGGGCGTGCGGGAGTCGTTGCGCTTTTACGACTTCATCAACCTGAAGCACTTCTTCGACTTTATGAAACCGGCCCGGGAGGAGCGGCTCCGGCAGCGCAGCGCCCGGCTGCGCGCCGAGGCCAAGCAGCTGCGCCTGCGCTATCGCCTGCTCACCCACGACCTGATGCCTTTTCAGGACGGATACGTGATGGTGGCTGAGGTGTATTACCCCCACTACCGCTACGACACTTACGGCTACGGCCTGATGGCATCGACCCGTACGTTCGACGGCTACCGTACCACCCACGCCATTGTGTGCGGGTTCGACAAAAAAGGAAACCTGCTCTGGGACAATGCCTTTGTTCTGAAGGACGTGCGCAACTACAACCTGGTCGAGAACGTGCGGGTTCGCCCCCTGCCCGACGGCAACCGCCTGGTGCTGGCCTACCTCGACGAGCACCGCATCCGCTACAAGATTATCGACCGTACCGTATCCTCGCCCAACGACCTGGACGTGCCGATTGTCACCTCACTGAAGGGAGCCAAGGAAAAGCCCAATTCCACCACCCACGAGGGGCTGCTGTCGTGGTACGGCAGCCGGTTCCTGGCTTACGGCTACCAGCACGTGCGCCCCGAAAAAGGCTCGTCCCGGGACGTGTTCTTTGTGAATTCCGTGGCGTTTGACTAGCCGGCCCGGCCGGGCCGGGAGCAGGGCAGCAGGTGGGCAAAGCCAACAGCCGGGCGGGATGTGCGTATGCAGGGCAAATCAATCTGCTCTTCACACGCTTTTCTTTCTGCTATGAAAACCCGCTTTCTATCCATTCTGGCCTTGTTTGGCCTTTTGGTGGCCGCCAGCTGCCGCACCGCCGGACCCGAGCAGCCCGCCCGCACCGTGGCCGAATTCTTTAACAAGTATCAGAACCGCTCCGGCTTCCGGGCCGGCGACTGGAATGCCGACCTGACGACCCGCCTGCTGCTGGGACGCCTTGGCAAATGGGGAGGCGACAACAACGTAACCCAGGCGCTGAGCGCCATCCGCGGGGTGCGCTTCATCACCTTTGCACCTACCAGCTCCTCCTCCGAGAAGCTGGTTTCCCGCGGCCTGATCACGGAAGTCGACGGGCTGCTCAGCAACGAGCGGTACACCCAGATTCCGGTAAGTCCCGATGCGGGCAGCACCAACCTGCGCTACGCCGCCCGCATGCAGGGCGAGCAGGTGCAGGAAGTAGTAGTCAGCGGACAGCAGGAGAATATTCCCGATTCCTTTGTGCTGCTGGCCATCAACGGCAACTTCACCCGGGAGCAGCTCACTGCCTTGCAGAAAGTGCTGCCCAACGTGATGGGCGAGATTACGAAGTAGGTCTTAGGGTCTTAGGTCTTAGGTCTTAGGTCTTAGGTCTTAGGTCTTAGGTCTTAGGTCTTAGGTCTTAGGATGGTACTGCCCTGCTGACGTCAGGTTACAGAAAAGGGCCCGCAACTTCGGTTGCGGGCCCTTTTTCTTTGAACGAACTAAGACCTAAGTCCCTAAGACCTAAATCAAGCCCTAGAACTCATCAGCCGCTCGATGTCGTCGGCTTCGAGGGGGATGTTCTTCATCAGGTCCTCGGGCTTGCCGGTGGTGATGAGGATGTCGTTTTCGAGGCGGATGCCCAGGCCCTCTTCGCGGATATAGATGCCCGGCTCGCAGGTGTAAACCATGCCGGCTTCGAAGGTGCGGTACTTGGCGCCCACGTCGTGCACGTCGAGGCCCAGGTAGTGGCTGGTGCCGTGCATGAAGTACTTCTTGTAAAGCGGAGCGGCGGGGTCCTGGTTTTTGACGTCGGAGGCGTTGAGCAGGTCGAGCCTGATGAGCTCCTGCTCCATCTGCCGGCCTACGGCGGCGTGATAGTCCTCGATGTTGT
Organism: Hymenobacter translucens; assembly: GCF_020685205.1. Taxonomy (GTDB): domain Bacteria; phylum Bacteroidota; class Bacteroidia; order Cytophagales; family Hymenobacteraceae; genus Hymenobacter; species Hymenobacter translucens. Next base: position 112,201 of record NZ_JAJERB010000004.1, on the reverse strand, counting down.
TGCCGGGCACGAGCTGAGCGGTAGCAAACTTCATCACCCGCAGCACCGCCTCGTACACATCGCGCTGGCGCTTGGTGAACTTGCCGTTCACGGGCAGGCTGCGGGAAAGGTCGGCGGCGTAGTTAGCGAATTCGGCACCGAAGTCGAGCAGCAGCACGTCGCCGTCCTGGCACTGCCGGTCGTTGCTGACGTAGTGCAGGATGCAGGCGCTGGCCCCCGAGGCAATGATGCTGCCATAGGCCGGGCCCCGGCTGCGGTTGCGCACAAACTCGTGCAGCAGCTCGGCCTCAATCTCGTACTCCCATACGCCCGGCTTCACAAAGCCCAGCAGGCGGCGGAAGGCTTTTTCCGTGATATTCGCGGCTTCGCGCATCAGCCGGATTTCCTCGTCGCTCTTGATGGCCCGCAGGTGGTGCAGAATGGGCGCAGCGCGGCGGTAGTTGTGCAGGGGGTACGCCTCGCGCAGCCACTTGCCGAAGCGGGCGTCGCGGGTTTCGACTTCCACCACGGCGCGGATATGCTCGTTGGTGTTCAGAAACACGTTTTCAGCCTCGTTCATCAGCGCGGGCAGCACCGTTTTAAATGAGTCGAGCCACATAATGGTGGGCACGCCCGACTGGGCGCGGGCTTCTTCCTTGGTCAGCTTGTAGCCTTCCCAGACCAAGATATGCTCACTGGTTTCCTTCAGGAACAGGATTTCGCGGTACTGGGGCAGCTTAGCGTCGGGGAACAGCACAAGGATGCTTTCTTCCTGGTCGACGCCGGAGAGGTAGAACAGGTCGTTGTTCTGGCGAAAGGCCATGGTGCCGTCGGCGTTGGTCGGCATCACGTCGTTCGACTGGAAGATGGCCAGGGAAGCCGGCGGCAGCTGCTGCACGAAGCGGCGGCGGTTCTGGGTAAACAAGTCGGGCGAGATCGAGCCGTAGCGCATGGCAAGCAGGGGTTGGGAGTGGGCAGGGACGCGCCAACGGGGCGCGGGCTGCAAGTTATATAGATTGGCTTCACGCGCCCAGGCCCGGGGCCGTATCTTTGCCGGTCTATGCTGCCTTCTTCTGCTCCCGGCGCCGTGCTTCTGATTCAGACCGCCTTTATCGGCGACGTCATCCTGGCGACGGCCCTGCTGGAGCGCCTGCACGAAAAAGCCCCGAACCGACCTATCGACTTTCTGGTGCGCAAGGGCAACGAGGGGTTGCTCAAGGGCCATCCGTTGGTGCGGGAGGTGCTGGTCTGGGACAAAAAGAAAGACAAGTACCCGGGCCTGCTGAAGATCCTGGGCCGGATCCGGGCCACCCGGTATGCCGAAGTCATCAACCTGCAGCGGTTTGCGTCCACGGGCTTGGTCACGGCGTTTTCCGGCGCCCCGGTGCGGGTCGGGTTCGATAAAAACCCCTTTGCGTTCCGCTTTACGCGCGTTGTGCCCCACGAAATCGGGACGGGGCTGCACGAGGTGGCCCGCAACCTGCGCCTGCTCGACCCCAGCGGCAACGAGCCCCTGACCCCGCCCCGCCTCTACCCCACCCCGGCCGACGAAGCCGCCGCGGCCCCGTACGCCGCGGCCGGGCCCTACATCTGCATCGCGCCGACGTCGGTGTGGTTTACCAAGCAGTTTCCGAAAGAGCAGTGGCTGAAGCTGCTGGCCGCCCTGCCCGCCCACTATCGGGTGTACCTGCTCGGCGGCCCGCCCGACGTGGCCGCCTGCGAGGAGCTGCTGCTGGCCAGCGGCCGGCCCGACACGGTAAACCTGGCCGGCAGGCTTTCCCTGCTGGCCTCGGCGGCTTTAATGCGGGGCGCGGTACTCAGCTACGTGAATGATTCGGCGCCCATGCACCTGTGCTCGGCGGTGGGCGCCGCCACCTGCGCTATCTTCTGCTCTACGGTGCCGGCGTTTGGCTTTGGTCCGCTAAGCCCGTTTTCCCGCATCGTGGAGCTGCCCGAGGAGCTGGCCTGCCGCCCCTGCGGCCTGCACGGCTACCAGAATTGCCCTTTGGGCCACTTTCACTGCGCCCACGGCATCGAAACCGGGCAGCTGCTGGCCGTGCTGGCGGAAGCAGAAGGGCGCTGATGTGCTCAGGATGACAGGACCGGAACCAGCAACCCGCCTGCCGTCAGCACATTTTCCAGAGTAGCACATCAGCACATCAACCCTCCGTACCTTTGTAGCTGCCCGAAACCTACCTGCCCCGCGGATGGTTACCTCAGGCTGGGACGGGGTTTTCCAAGACCCTACGTCCCCAAGGCCCTAAGTCCCTATTGAATGTCTGATTACGACCTGCTCGAGCTGCCCAACGGCATCCGGGTTTTACATAAGCAAGTCCTGCACACCAAGATTGCGCACTGCGGCTTTCTGCTCGACATCGGCTCCCGCGACGAGCGGCCCGAGCAGCAGGGGCTGGCCCACTTCTGGGAGCACATGGCCTTTAAAGGCACCGAGAAGCGCAAGAGCTTTCACATCCTGAACCGCCTCGAAACCGTGGGCGGGGAGCTGAACGCGTATACCACCAAGGAGAAAATCTGCTTTTACGCCTCCCTGCTCAGCACCCACTTCGAGCGGGCCTTCGAGCTGCTCACCGACCTGACCTTCAACTCGGTGTTTCCGGAAAAGGAAATCGAGAAGGAGCGCGGGGTGATTCTGGAAGAAATGGCCATGTACAACGACGCCCCCGAAGACGCCATCGTCGATGACTTCGACGAGGTGGTGTTCGGCAACCACGCCCTGGGCCACAACATTCTGGGCACCCGGGAAAGCGTGTCGGGCTTTCAGCAGGCTGACTTCTTCAACTTCCTCAAGGAAAACGTGCGCACCGACCGGCTGGTGTTCAGCTCGGTCAGCAACCTGCCGTTTACGGAGGTGAAGCGCCTGGCCGAAAAGTTTCTGGCCCCGCTGCCGGCCAAGCTCGGCGCCCGGCCCCGCACTCCGTTCGGCTCGTACCAGCGGGTGGAGCGGGTCGAGAGCCGGCCCATCTCCCAGGCCCACTGCCTGATCGGGGGCCCGGCCTACGCCATCGGCGACAAGCGGCGGATTCCGTTTTTCATGCTCACCAACCTGCTCGGCGGCCCCGGCATGAACTCCCGTCTCAACCTGGCCGTGCGCGAAAAGTACGGCCTGGTGTACACCATCGACGCCACCTACGCGCCCTACACCGACACCGGCTCGTTCGGCATCTATTTCGGCACCGAGAAAAAGCAGGTCAAGCGCACCATCCAGCTGATTATGAAAGAGCTGAAGCTGCTGCGCGAAAAGTCCCTCAGCACCACCCAGCTTCACGTCGTCAAGCAGCAGCTGATGGGCCAGCTGGCCATGGCTGAGGAAAGCAACAGCGGGCTGATGCAGCTGCTGGCCAAAAGCACCCTGGACCTGGGCCGGGTGGAGTCGCTCAACGACATCTTCGAGCTGATCAAGGGCATCACCGCCGCCGAGCTGCGCGAGCTGGCCAACGACGTGTTGCACGAGGACTACCTGAGCTTGCTCGAATACGTGCCCCAGGGTAAATAATAATGGCAGGGACCTTCGGCCACGTCGGCACGGCCCGGGCGGGCGACTTATTCGCCTCCCGGCTGGAGCTGTCGTTGCGGGGGCTGCACCGCCCGCGCCAGGCCGGCATCTGCGCCACCCAGGCCGCCGGGGCCGAAAGCATCGTGCTGTCGGAAAAGTACGAGGACGACGAAATCCACGACGACTACCTGCTGTACACCGGCCACGGCGGACGCGACCAGAACACCGGCAAGCAGGCCGCCGACCAAACCCTGACCGACGCCAACCTGGGCCTGTACCGCAGCCAGGTGACCGGGCGGCCGGTCCGGGTTTTCCGGAAGGTGGCGTCGTCCGGGGAGCAGCGGTTCCGCTACGAAGGGCTATTCCGGGTCGTCAGCACCGAGTACCGGCAGGGCAAGTCCGGCTTTATGGTGTACCGGTTCCGGCTGGAGCCGCTGGTGGAATCCGGGCCGGAGCAGGGGCCGCGCCGGACGTACAGTCTGTTTGATGAGGCAGAACAGGTGCATGAGCCGGCGCCCCGCTACCTGGCTACCACCTCGCGCATCATTCGCGACACTGCGCTGACCCGGGCCGTAAAGGACCTGTATGCGTACCGCTGCCAGGTATGCAATGAGCGGCTGCCGACGCCGGCGGGCTTCTACGCCGAAGCCGCGCACATCCGCCCGCTTGGCGCCCCGCACCACGGCCCCGACCTGCTGAGTAACGTGCTCTGCCTGTGCCCCAACCACCATGTGCTGTTCGACTTCGGCAGCATTGCCGTGAACGAGGACTTTACGCTATTGGGCCTGCCAGGCCGCCTGACGGTACAACCCGCTCATCAGGTTGGGCTGGAGTTTCTGGCCTACCACCGCGCCCACATCTACCTAGCGGCCGACCGGCCCTAGCTTGTATGTATTTCTCAACCGCAAATCAGGCGAGCAGGAATATGTAAGACGGATCTTACGGCTGGTCCGGGGCTCCGGAAACGGTGGGGCTTGGCGCCACAGGCTCGGTCGGTCGTGGATGGGCGGGCGGCTGGTCGTAGCGCACCTGCTGGCCGTCCCACCAGATGGCCTGGCGTGGAGCGGCGGTATCGGCTTCATTGTGCATCAGGTCGCGCATCCGCGGGTCGAACTGCGCATCAAGCACTTCAGCCGACATTGGAGCAAGGTCCGTTACATCACGGCGGGTACCCGTGGCGGTCCAGTTCAGCAGCGCCCGGGAATGGCCCTGCTGATTTTCACGCACGTAAAAGCCGGTTTCCACTACGCGCTCCACGAATACGCCGCGCGTCTCCCCGGCGGGCGTAACGGTGATAGTGGCCTCCTGCGGGTTGAGCAACAGTTGGGCGAAGCCGGCGGGAAAGGGAATAAATGCCTGCCCCTCGCGTAATTCAGCGCGGCCGCGGGCCGACACGTCAGCGGTGGTGGCCGAGGCGGCGTACGTGGCCACGCGCTGGCCGTCGGCGGCCGTCACGAGCTGAGTGAGGGGCTGGTTCATAACGGCCGCCCCATCCACGTAAAGGCTGTACCGCTCCCCGCGCGCGTGCAGCCCGTACACCTGTCCCCGGACCCAGCCGCCCATCACGCCACCCGAGATACCAAGGCCGATGTGGGCGTTGGCCCGCGCCGTGCCGCCGGGTACGGAGCGCCCCCCCGTCGTGCCGGTTTCGTACCCGCTGCCGAACCCGTAGACGCCATAGTCGTTGCCGGAGGAGGAGTACATCCCCAGGGCACCCAGCGCAAAGCCCCCCTCGTCGCCTACTACGCCGGCGTTGCGCCTCGCCAAGCCCGGGCTATAGCCGTACACCCCGGTGCTGTAGGCATAGGTGCCGTTGGCAGCGGCAAACAGCCCGGTGCGGGGTCCGACGCTGCCAGTGGCGTGCCAAGCGTTGCCAGCCGTGCTGGTGCCGTTCAGTGCCCGGACCCCGGAAGAATTGGGTGCCCCGATAGCAATGTTCTCGCCATATACTGCTCCGAACGTAGTCGTGCTGGCCCCGTGCAGGAGGCCGTAGATACCGGCTCCGTTGTTGGTGCTGTAGCCGCTTACGGCCCGCTCGTTGGCGCTGCTGCTGACGTTAAGCACTGATCCGCTGACGGGGGCCGAGACACCCCCAACAAACAGCTGCCCGGTGGTGCTGAGCCGGCCCCGCACCGTGTTGCCCGTCAGCAGGTCAAGGTTGTCGTTGGAAACGGTACCCAGGCTGTAGCTTCCGCCACCCGTACCAAAGTTGTTGCCCCCGGCCAGCCAGGTCCGCCCGACGGAGGTGACGGTGCCGGCGGCGTTGGTAACGGACACCGCACCCGCTGCGCTCAGGGTTACGGCCGTATTGGCCTGGGCCGGGTTGAGAAAGGTCCAGACCGGCAGGCTCGGGGCGCCGCTGTTATAGTAGAAGCCGGGCGTATTGTCGGTCTGATAGATCAGCAGGCCGTAGGCCGGGCTGGGAATATTGCCGCGCTGCGCCTGCGTCATAGACGGAATCAGCAGGCCTTTGGTCGTGCTTTTGATATCCAGCATCGCGCTGCTGTTGGCTGCCGAGCCGTCGGCGTTGATGGCTACGCCCTGGGCAGTAGCCAGCCGGACCGGGATAAACAGGACGAGGAGCGGGCAAAGCCCTTGCAGTAGACGGTAGAGGTTCAGCATCGACGAAAGAGTTGATTCGCGGAAAGCTAAGATAACCCGAAATGCTGGTACCGGCAATTAGTGCCAAAGCTGACCGGGCACCGGTAAACAACCGGATTTGGTAAGGGAAGCCGGCCGATGGCAGGTGGTCCGAGCGGCCGGGTCTGGGCACCATGACTGCATACCTGCGCGCCCGGAAACCACGAAGCTGTCCTGCGTTCATCCAGCCCTGCCTCCCGAAGTTGCCGGACAGCAACCGGTCCGGCGCCTGCTCCCGGATCATGAATGCCCGCTAGTATCTTTGCAGGCCATTCCCGCGCCCGTGCTTAACTCCGACGACCCTTTTCAGCTTTACGCCGAAGCCCACACTTCGCCCGAACCCGAGCTGCTGGCCCGACTGAACCGGGAAACCCACGTGCAGGTCTTGGCCCCGCGGATGCTGTCGGGCCATTTGCAGGGGCGGCTGCTGAGCATGATCAGCCACATGGTAAGGCCCCGGCGGGTGCTGGAAATCGGCACGTTTACGGGCTACGCGGCCCTTAGCCTGGCCGAAGGGCTGGCCCCGGACGGGGAGCTGCACACCATCGAGCAGAACCCCGAGCTGGAAACCCGCATCCGGCGCTACGTGGCCGCCGCCGGCCTCGAGGCCAGGCTGCACCTGCACATCGGCGACGCCCGGCAGGTGCTGCCCACCCTGGCTGAAACCTGGGACCTGGTGTTTATCGATGCCGACAAAATCAACAACGACCGGTACTACGAGCTGGTTTTGCCCCGGGTGCGGCCGGGCGGGTTTATCCTCGTCGACAACGTGCTGTGGGGCGGCAAGGTGGTGGACTCGTACCCGGTGAAGCCGTCGGACAAAGACACGCACGCGGTGCGGGCCTTTAATGACAAAGTGCAGGCCGATGCGCGGGTCGAGAATGTTTTTCTGCCCCTGCGCGACGGACTATTCCTGGTGCGCAAGCGGTAGAACTGCCCGGTTGGCCGAACAAACCAGGTTGCCCGTCGATTAACAGGCAGGCACAAGTCCGGGCCGGCAAACGTTCGGGGCGCGTTTGCGTCTATACCCGATGATGCTCCTTTCTTTTTCCTGATGCAACAACGCTTCCTTTTCGTTTTCCTGGCTTTGTGGCTGGGCCTCACGGCCGCTTCTGCCCAGACCAGTACCATTTCCGGCCGGGCCGTAGACGCCAAAGACCAGTCCCCCCTGATTGGGGCTAACGTGCTGGCCACGAACCTGGCCGACTCCACCCGCAACGGGGCAGCTGCCGATGCCCAGGGCAACTTCCGGATCGAGGGCCTCACGCCCGGTCGCTACCGGCTGACCTTGTCCTTTCTGGGCTACCAGACGCTGCAGCGCGTGGTGCAGCTCAGCGGCCAGCCCCTGGCCTTGGGCTCCGTGGCGTTGCAGGCCGGGGTGCAACTTAAGGGAGTGGAAGTAACCGGCCGGGCGGCCTCGGCCGTGCAGAAGGGCGACACCTCCCAGTTCAATGCCGGCTCCTATAAAACAAATCCCGACGCCAACGCCCAGGACCTCATCACCAAGATGCCCGGCGTGACGGTAGACCCCGCCTCGGGCAGGGTGCAGGCCCAGGGCGAGCAGGTGCAGCGGGTGCTGGTAGATGGCAAGGAGTTTTTCGGCAACGACCCCGACGCCGTGCTCAAAAACATTCCGGCCGAGGTAATCGACAAGATCCAGGTGTACGACCGTGCCTCCGACCAGGCCCAGTTCACGGGGTTCGACGACGGCAACCAGCAGAAAACCATCAACATCGTTACCAAGCCCCAGTTTCGCAACGGGCAGTTCGGGCGGGTGCTGGCCGGCTACGGCCCCCAGGACGACCGGTACCGGGTAAACGGCAACATCAACTCCTTTAAAGGCACGCGCCGCATTTCCCTGGTAGCGCAGAGCAACAACATCAACGAGCAGAACTTCGGAACCGAGGACCTGCTCGGCGTGGTCGGCAGCAACGCTTCCCGCGGGGGTGGCGGGGGCGGCGGGCGCCCGGGCGGTGGCCGGCCGGGCGGCGGTCCGGGCGGGCCGGGCGGACCAGGCGGCGGCAACAACGCGGGCGACTTTCTGGTGAACCAGACCGGCGGCATTTCCAAAACCCACGCCCTCGGCCTGAACTACTCCGACAACTGGGGCAAGAAAACCGAAGTCTCGGGCAGCTACTTCTTTAACCTCACCGACAACACCACCCGCACCAACCTGGCCCGGCGCTACCTTGCCCCGGAAGGCTCAACCCAGGATCTACGCTACACCGAGAACTCCCTGGCCACCAGCCGCAACATCAACAACCGCTTCAACCTGCGCCTCGAGCACAAGTTCGATACCGCCAACACCCTGTCGTGGCGGCCGAGCCTGTCGGTGCAGCGCAACACCGGCAGCAGCGGTCTGAACGGCCGCACCTTCCAGGTGGGCGACGCGGCCTTCGAAACCACCCGGGGCACCAACAACAGCGACTACCGCTCGGCCCTGACCGGCATCACGGCCAGCAACCAGCTGTTGTTCCGCCACCGCTTCGCTACCCGGGGCCGCACCGTGACGCTGGGTTTGAATACGAGCTACAACACCAAGGACGGCGACAACAACCTGCGCTCCGCCACCTCGGCCCAGGGCGGCGTCAACACGACGCTGAACCAGTTCTCGGAGCTGGATCAGGTGGGGTGGCGCTGGGACGGCAGCGTAAACTTCACCGAGCCTATCAGCCAGTTCAGTCAGCTCCAGGCCGAGTACCGCCTGTCGTACACGCCCAACGACTCGGACAAGAAAACCTACGACTTCTCGAACTCCGACCAGCGCTACAGCGTGCTCAACGACACGCTTAGCAGCGTGTTCACCAGTCAGTACGTCACCAACGCCGGGGGCCTGACCTACCGCTACCAGAACAAGGACCTGCAGTGGATGGTGGGCGCCTCGGTGCAGCACGCCCAGCTGCGCAGCGACCAAGACTTTCCCCGGCCAGCTACCACGGAGCGCACCTTCCTGAACGTGCTGCCCAATGCCATGCTGCGCTACAACTTCAACAAGCAGCAGAACCTGCGCCTGTTCTACCGCATGAGCACCAACGCCCCCAGCATCGGCCAGCTGCAGGAAGTGGTGAACAATGCCAACCCCCTGCAGCTCACGACCGGCAACCCCAACCTGCGCCAGAGCAACCAGCACAACCTGGTGCTGCGCTACTCCTCGGCCGTGCCGGAAAAGTCGACCTCGTTTTTCGCGGTGCTCAACGGCTCCTACACCAACAACTTTATCACCAACAACACCATCGTCGCCACTCAGGGGCCCATTGTAGAAAGCGGCATCCTGATTCCGGCCGGCGGGCAGCTGACCCGCCCGGTCAACCTCGACCAGCAGTACGCCCTGCGCTCCTTTATGAATTACAGCCTGCCGCTCACGTTCATGAAGTCGAACCTGAACATCAACGCCAACGCCAGCTACACCCAGACTCCGGGCCTAGTGTACAGCCAGCTCAACTACAGCCGGGTGCCCTCGGCCGGCCTGGGCGTGGTGCTGAGCAGCAACATCAGCCCCGAGCTGGACTTCACGCTCTCGTCGAACTCCAGCCAGAACTACGTGCGCAACACCCTGCGCACGACCAGCAACAGCCAGTTTTTCCGCCAGAACACCGGTCTGCGCTTCAGCTGGATTGTCGTGAAGGGCCTCACGGTGCAGTCTGACGTCAACCACCAGCTGTACCGGGGCCTGACGGCGGGCTTCAACCAGAGCTTCGTGCTGTGGAATGCCTCCATCGGCAAGAAGATATTCGCCAACCAGCAGGGCGAAATCAAGCTGTACGCCTTTGATTTGCTGGGCCAGAACAACGCTATCAGCCGCAACGTGAATGCCGCCTACATCGAGGACGTGCAAACCAACATTCTGCAGCGCTACCTGATGCTGATGTTTACCTACAACCTGCGCAGCTTCAACGGCGCCGGCCCCGATACCCCGGCCCGGCCCGGCGGCATGGGTCGCCCGGATGGCATAGGCCGCCCCGACGGGGGCTGGCAGCCCCGGCCCGGCGGCGGGCAGTAGCCGCCCGTCCTTCGCGCTGCTTTTAGTACGGCGGCTGTCCTACTTCCTCGCCCCACCGGAGCCCGGTGGGGCGAAGTTGGTTTTACCCCTCTCCGAACCGGAGGCATTGGGTGGCGCGGCGGGAGCCGAGGTATCAATAGAAAACACCATTTTCGGTGCAAAAAGGCTGACTCAACCACTAATTTTCCCCTACTTTGTAAGCGGAGGGGTTCTGTGGACGCAGCGTGCGAGGCGGAACCCGCTTATTCTGACCGCTTATGACCCGACTTTTTACCCTGCTTCTTTGCCTTCTGCCCCTGCTCGGAGTTAGCCAGCAGCGCGTGGTAGTCCCCACTGAAATCCCGTTCGCCGGCCTGCGCCTGCGCCTCAACGACGGCGCCCGCGCCGCCATTCAGCAGAAGGTAGACGCCCTGACCAAGCACCAGCCCTCGTTTCAGGCCCACGTGACCCTGGCCGACGCCTACTTTCCGCTTATCGACCGGGTGTTTCAGGAAGAGGGGCTGCCCCTCGACTTCCGCTACCTGGCCATCCAGGAAAGTGGCCTGCAGGGCGAGGCCCAGTCGATCCACGACGCGGTGGGCTACTGGCAGTTCAAGCGCGACTCGGGCCTGGACTTCGGCCTGCTGATCAACGACGTGGTGGATGAGCGCAAGCACGTGGTGGCATCTTCCCGGGCGGCCGCCAAGTACCTGCTGCGCAACAACCGCACGTTCCACAACTGGCTGAACACCCTGCTCAGCTACAACCTGGGGCTGACCGGGGCCAAGCCCTACACCCTGCCCACTGACTACGACGCCACCCTGGCCGACGTCACGGAAAAGACCCCGGCGTACCTGCTGACGTTTCTGGCCCACAAGCTGGCTTTCGAGCCGGTGTGCGGCCTCAACCCCAAGCCGGCGCTGCTGATCCGGGAGTTCCCGGCTGCGGCCGGCCAGAAGCTGCCCGCCATTGCCGAAGCCCTGCAAACCAACCCCGACCAGCTGGCCCGGCACAACCGCTGGCTGCTGCCCGGCGCCGCCGTTCCCGCCGACCGCCCCTTCACGGTGCTGGTGCCCGTCACCGACCCGTTGCAGCTCACCGCCATGGCCGCCCAGCAGAAAATCGCCACCCGCGGGCAGCTGCTGAATGAGCCTGCCCCTGATCCGCAAAGCGTGGAGTTTGTGCGCGTAAACGGGCTGCGGGCCCTGATTGCCCTGCCCGGGGAAAGCAAGGAAGGCCTGGCCAAACGAGCCGGTATGAAGATGCGCAAGTTCATGCGCCTCAACGACCTGTTTGCTTTCGATAACATCATTGCCGGCCAGCCCTACTACACCCAGGCCAAGCGCGACAAGGCGGAGGTAGAGTACCACGTGGCCCAGCCGGGGGAAAGCCTGACGCTGATTTCGCAGAAGTACGGGGTACGCGCCAAGGCTATTCAAAGCAAGAACCGCATGGCCCGCAATGAGGAGCTGCGCCCCGGCCGCCTGCTCTGGATGCAGCACACCCGCCCCAAGGAAGTAGCCGTGGAGTATGCCGAGGGCAAAGACCAGAGCGCCCTGGCCGCCTTTGAGCGCCCGGCCACCCGCCCGACTGCCGCCGCCCAACCAGCATCCGCCCCGCAGCCTGCCGAGCCCGCAACCAAGCCCAACCGCAAGCAGAAGCCCGCCGAGGTAGAGCCGTACCGGGGTCAGACCGCGGCCGAAGCCCGCCTGCTGGAAGATGAAACCCCGGATACGGCTGCCGACAGCACCGCTGCGGCCGGCGTAGCCCAGGCCGATGCCGCAGTGGAAAACCTGAACGACCTGCCCCCTACTCCGGTTGCTCCCACCACCGCCCCGGTTAAAGCATCCGTTCCCGTAACGGCCACCTCCTCCGCACCGTCAGCGCCCGCGCCGAAGCCTGTCCGCAAGGAGCTGCCGGCGCCGACGCCCGTGGCCGATGAGCCCCAGGCCGAGGCGGTAGCCGCCACGCCAGCTGCCAAACCGGCCCCGGCGCCCGTCGTGGCCGCCCCGGAGCCGGCCGCTAAAGCCCCGGCGCCCAAGCCCGAGCGCACCGTTGCTCAGGCAGCTCCGTCCGCTGCTGCGGCGCCCGAGCCCGTCGCGAAACCTGCTGCCAGCCCGGTTACGGCCCCGGTTGCCTCGCCGAAAGCAGAGCCAGCGCCGGTTGCGGCCGCATCCGCGACCAAACCAGCAACCCTGCCGGCGCCGGTGCCGCCTACGTTCGCCGTTCCGCCTACCAAGGTGGAGCCGGTACCGGCCAACGGCCTGCACGTGGTGGAGAAAAGCGAGAACCTCTACAGCGTAGCCCGGCGCTTTGCCCTGCGCCCCGCCGACATCGTAGCCTGGAACAACCTGCCCGTGAATCCGTCGTTGCGCCTGGGGCAGACCCTGCGGGTGGCTCCCCCGGTGCCCGCAGCTACGGCTCCCGCCCCCGTTCCTGCTTCTACCCCTGCTGCCACTCCGGCGGCGCCGGCCCGGCACACGGTAGCCGCGGGCGAAACGCTCTACAGCATTGCCCGCCGCTATGGCGTGAAGGTGCAGGACATCCTGGCCTGGAGCAACAAGCCCGACTCCAGCCTGCGCCCCGGCGAGGTGCTGGTCGTACAGGCCCCGCAGTAACTCTTTCAGCGCTTACCCAAAACAGCCACTCCGAAACCGGGTGGCTGTTTTTGTTTGCCGGCTGCCGGCCCTGTCCGGTGAATCTGGGGTGCTCCGGGACGGACAAAACAGCTTCCTGACGATTACTAAACCCAATTGCTGCTGCTTAACCGGCAGCAGGGTAAATTTGCGGGCACGTAGCAGCAGTTGCAGCCAACGCCGGGTACCTGCCCCACGTACCAGCCGCAGTCGTTTCTGCTTCGGCAAGCTTCACCCCGGCCTGCTCTCCCCTTGTTCTTCCGCCCCAACAGATTGCCGGCTCGGCTAACAAAGCCTGCCCCGCCCGGTTGTCCCCATCTATGTCCGCCCTTTCGGCCGGAGCTTATGCTATGAAAAATGAGAAACTACTGCTGGCGCTACTGGCGGCCGTGCAGTTCACCAATATCCTTGACTTTGTAATTATGATGCCCCTGGGCCCGCAGCTGATGCCGGCCCTGGGCATCGTGCCCCGGCAGTTCGGGCTGGTCATTTCCGCCTACACCTTCAGCGCGGGCGCTACGGGGCTGGCTGCCGCCTTTTTCCTGGACCGGTTCAACCGCAAAACCGCCCTGCTGGCGCTTTACCTGGGTTTTGGCCTGGGCACGGTTGCCTGCGCCCTGGCGCCCACCTACCACTGGCTGGTGGCCGCCCGGGTACTAACGGGCGCCTTTGGCGGGGTCCTGGGCTCGTTGGTGCTGGCCATTGTTGGCGACGCCGTGCCGGAAGGCCGCCGGGGACAGGCCATTGGCATCGTGATGGGCGCCTTCTCGGTGGCCTCGGTGCTGGGCATTCCCTTCGGCTTGTTTCTGGCCAGCCGCTTTTCCTGGCACCTTCCCTTCTTCGTGCTGGGCGGGCTGAGTCTGCTGGTCTGGGCCGTCATTTACTTCGTGATGCCGAGCATGGCCGGTCATATCAGCTCCCGGGTTACTTCACCACGGGAGCGGATTGCGGACGTGCTGGGCCTTTTTCGGCGCAGCTCGGTGCGCTACGCTCTGCTGCTCACGGCTCTGCTGGTACTGGGGCAGTTCACGGTTATTTCCTTTCTGAGCCCTTCCCTGGTTGGTAACGTGGGCTTCACGGTGGGCCAGCTGGGCTACGTGTACCTGGTCGGCGGGGCTCTTACTTTCTTCACATCCCCTCTGATTGGCCGCCTGGCCGACCGCCACGGCAAAGTGCTCATCTTCACCATTGCGACCGTGGCTACGGTACCGGTGCTGCTGATTATTACCCGCCTCACGCCCACGCCCCTGCCCATTGTGCTTACCCTGACGGCGGCCATGTTTGCCGTGATGGGCGGACGTTACGTGCCGGCCACGGCCCTGGCGACCACCGTGGTGCCGCCCTGGCAGCGGGGCTCGTTTATGAGCCTCAACACGTCGATTCAACAGCTGGCCGCCGGGGCAGCCGCCTACCTGGCCGGCCTGATCGTGGTGCAGACCAGTACGGGGCAGCTCCTTCACTACGAGGTGGTGGGCTACATTGCGGCGGCGGCCAACGTTGTCAGTCTGCTCGTCATCCGCCGCATTCAGCCGGCCCCGGTTCCCGCCGCAGATGCCGCTTCCACTCCGGATAAGGTAGTTGTCAACACCCCGCTGAGCGAGCAGGTGGTGGAGTAGCCGCCGGGCGCCGCGCTGCCGCAGGAATAGCCGCTTGGTGACCCGTAAAGGTATAGTGGCCTCCCGGCCCGATACCGGCCGAAACCTTTGCGGCTGATACACAAAATCCTGGGGCACGCACTCTTTTTCCGGCGGTTTTTCGTGGGTAACTTTACCTGACGCTTCGTCCTCTCATGGGCGGGCCGACTCGTCTATGCCTACGTTCTCCCACCTCCACTGCCACACCCAATACTCCCTGCTCGACGGGCAGGCCAGCATCAGCAAGCTGATGAAAAAGGCCCAGGAGGACGGCATGCCGGCCGTTGCCCTCACCGACCACGGCAACATGTTCGGGGCGTTCAACTTCGTGGCGGAGGCCAATAAGCACAACGTGAAGCCCATCGTGGGCTGCGAGTTCTACCTCGTGGAAGACCGGCACAAGAAGAGCTTCAGCCGGGAGAAGGGCGAGCGGGACGTGCGCCACCACCAGCTTTTGCTGGCCAAGGACCAGGCCGGCTACCACAACCTGGCCAAGCTCTGCTCAATGAGCTTTATCGAGGGCGTATACTCCAAGTACCCGCGTATCGACAAGGAGCTGCTGCTGCAGTACCATGAGGGGCTGATTGCCACCTCCTGCTGCATCGGCGCCGAAATTCCGCAGGCTTTGCTGTGGAAGACGGAAGCTGAGGCCGAGGAAAAGCTGAAGTGGTGGCTCGACGTGTTCGGCGACGACTACTACATCGAGATTCAGCGCCACGGCATCCAGAACATCGACAGCACCGGCAAAAGCCAGGAAGACCTCAACCAGGTGCTGCTGCGCTGGGCCCAGAAGTACAATGTCAAGGTGATTTGCACCAACGACTCCCACTACGTCGATCAGCAGGACTTCGCGCCCCACGACCTGCTCCTGTGCGTGAACACCGGCGAGGAGTACAGCATCCCGGTCGGTGACTTTCAGACCAAGTACTTCCGGCTGATTTCGGGCGAGAAGAAGGTACTCTACGACCACCTCGACAACCTGCGCCCCCTGGCCGGGCGCGACGACCAGGTGCGCCGCCAGCTCATGCGCATCGATGAGGAGATGCAGCTGCCCAAGCCCCGCTCCCGGTTCGGCTTTCCCAACGACCAGTTCTACTTCAAGACCCAGGCCGAGATGGCGGCCCTGTTTCACGACGTGCCCGAGAGCCTCGACAACACCAACGAGATTGTCGACAAGATCACGCCGCCCAAGCTGCAGCGCGACATCCTGCTGCCCAACTTCCCGATTCCGGCGGCGTTTGCCAACGCCGACGAGTTCCTGCGGGAGCTGACGTACGTGGGTGCCTTTGGGCCCAGCGCCGGCAAGGGCATCGTCACGCTCAGCAAGCCCCCGCGCTATTCCGAGCGGACGCCGGAAATCGAGGAGCGGCTGGACTTCGAGCTGCGCGTGATAGAGACGATGGGCTTCGCGGGCTACTTTCTCATCACCCAGGACTTCATCAACCACGGCCGCAGCATCGGCGTGGCCGTCGGGCCGGGCCGGGGCTCGGCAGCGGGTTCGGCGGTGGCCTACTGCGTGGGCATCACCAACATCGACCCCATCAAGTACTCGTTGCTGTTCGAGCGTTTCCTCAACCCGGAGCGCGTGAGCATGCCCGATATCGATATTGACTTCGACGACGTGAACCGTCAGAAAGTCATCGACTACGTGGTCGACAAGTACGGTAAGACCCAGGTGGCCCAGATCATCACCTTCGGCACGATGGCCGCCAAGTCCAGCATCAAGGACGTGGCCCGGGCCATGGAGCTGCCGCTGCCCGTGGCCAACGACCTGGTGAAGATGGTGCCCGAGCAGGTGGGCACGACGCTGGCCAAGGCCTTTGCCGAAAACCAGGAGCTCGACATGATCCGCCGCGACGACGCGCCCGACAACCTGCGCGGGCAGATTCTGCGTCTGGCCGAGCGCCTCGAAGGCTCGGTCCGCAACACCGGCATCCACGCCGCCGGCGTCATCATCGCCCCGGACGACATCACCAAGTACATCCCCGTCTCGACCTCCAAGGACTCCGACCTGCTGGTAACCCAGTTCGACGGCAAGGTGATTGAGAGTGCCGGGATGCTCAAGATGGACTTCCTGGGGCTGAAGACGCTCACGATTATCGTGGACGCCATCAACCTGATCGAGAAAAACCACGGCGTCAAGATCGACATCGACGAGATTCCGATTGATGACCAGAAAACCTACGAGCTCTACCAGCGCGGCGACACCATCGGCACGTTCCAGTTTGAATCCGAGGGCATGCGCATGTACCTCAAGGACCTCAAGCCGACCAACATCGAGGACCTGATTGCCATGAACGCCCTGTACCGCCCGGGCCCGATGCAGTTCATTCCGAACTTCATCAACCGCAAGCACGGGCGCGAGGTCGTGGACTACCCCCACGAGCTGCTGGAGCCCATCCTGAACTACTCCCAGGGCATCATGGTGTACCAGGAGCAGATCATGCAGACGGCTCAGATCCTGGCCGGCTACTCCCTCGGCGGCGCCGACCTCTTGCGCCGGGCCATGGGTAAGAAGGACATGAAGAAGATGGCCCAGGAGCGGGAGAAGTTCTGCGAGGGCGCCGAAAAGCTGCACGGCATCAAGGCCAAAAAGGCCAACGAGGTGTTCGACGTGATGGAGAAGTTTGCGGCCTACGGCTTCAACCGCTCCCACTCGGCGGCTTACTCCGTGGTGGCCTACCAGACCGGCTACCTCAAGGCCCACTACCCGGCCGAGTACATGGCCGCCGTGCTCACCAACAACATGGGCGACATCAAGAAGGTGACGTTCTTTATCGAGGAAGCCCGCAAGCAGGGCGTGCAGGTGCTGGGACCCGACGTAAACGAGTCCATCCTGAAGTTCAACGTCAACGAGAAAGGCCAGATCCGCTTCGGTATGGCTGCCGTGAAGGGCGCCGGCGAAGCCGCCGTGGAAGAGCTGGTGAAGGAGCGCGAGAAGGCCGGTCCCTACCAGGACATCTTCGACTTCGCGCGCCGGGTGAACCTACGGGCCGTAAACAAGAAAACCTTCGAGAGTCTGGCCCAGGCCGGCGCCTTCGACTCGTTTGAGCGCTACCACCGCCGCCAGTTCATCGAGGCCCCGAGTGGCGACCAGAACGTCATCGAGAAGGCCATGAAGGTGGGCCAGCAGCACCAGGCGGCCAAAGAGTCGGCCCAGCAGAGTTTATTCGGCGGCGGGGGCGGCGAAATGGCCATTCCGATGCCCAAGATTCAGGACATGGAGCCCTGGAGCCCCACTGAGAAGCTGCGCCGCGAAAAAGAAGTGGTAGGCTTCTACCTCTCGGGCCACCCGCTCGACGACTTTAAGCTTGAAATCGACTCCTACTGCACCTGCGGGCTCGACAAGATTGAAAGCTACAAGAACCGCGACATCACCGTGGCGGGCCTGATTTCAAATGTGCTGTTCAAGACCACCAAGACCGGGCAGCCCTTCGTGAGCTTCAACATCGAAGACTACGACTCCTCCCTGAACCTGGCCTTGTTCCGCGACGACTACAGCAAGTTCTCGGGCCTCATTAACCCGCGCAACTACGACAAGGAGCAGGTGCCGCCCATGTACATCCGGGGCAAGTACGCCCAGCGCTTCCGCGACTCCGACCAGTTCGAGTTCAAGATCCTGACCATGGAGCCCCTGTTCAACGTGGCCGAGAAGCTCGCCAACGGCGTGCGCGTCCAGCTCGACCTGCGCACCATCACCGAGCCGTTCATGGACCGGTTCATGGAAGCCGTGGAAGGCTGCGCCGGCTCCAAGAAGCTGGAAATCAAGTTTGCCGAGCCCCACGAGCACCTGGCCGTGGACACGTACTCCCGCCGCTACCGCATCGAGCCCAAGGAGTTTATCCGCCGGATGCGGGAAATGGAAATCGACGCCTGTCAGCTGATTTAAGCGGCCGGTTAGTGCGCAGCCATTCCGTCAAGCAGCAACGCCGTGCCCCAACAGGTACGGCGTTGCTGTTCAGGCGATGCACCTGAACAGCAACGCGTGGGCCGGGCCGGCAGGTGAGCAGAAAGCCGCTGCTGCTGCCCTATTCATCGCCCCGGGTCTATTTTGTCGTAACGACGCAAAATTTTGCCTTCAACGCGATGTAAATATTCGGGCATTCATCTAACTTCCGGGCTAAACTGTTTAGTCTGCTCGTTCATGTCGGCCCTGCTTCGCTACTGTCTTTTCTTCTTTTCTGCTCTATCTGCTTGCCTGTCGGCGCAGCATGCCCGGGCCCAGGTGTACTACCTCGATTTAGGCTCCCAGCAGCTGGTCCTTTCGCACCAGCGGGTGCATGTCGAGCAGGTGATAGACGGCCGGCCCGGCAAGCCTACCATCGGCCTGACGCACCGGGGCCTCAAAAACCGGCCCGCCGCCGTGCTGTTCCGCAATGGCCTCGAAGCGGAGCTTACCAGCTTTCTGCACCGGGAGCTGCCGGCCCGGCCTACCGATACAGCACTCGTGCTGTGCCTGCGCCAGCTGCGCATCAGCGAGGATGTTTCCCGGCCCCGGCAGGAAGCCCGGGCCGAGCTGGCCGTGGATGCCTACCTGCATTTGCCCGACGGCTACCACCTGGTGCGCAGCGCCGCCGCGCATACCATTCGCCCCACCTTCGAAGCCACGGGCCGCCATGCCGGACACCTTGCCCAGCTGTTCCGGCAGTGCCTCGAGCAGATCAGCGCCTCGCCCCTGACCCCGGCACCCGGAGTAGTGCCCTGCACCCTGGCCCAGCTTACGGGCGCTGAGCCGGCCCCGGGTAACCGGTTCCCGGCCCTGCCCGCCATCTGCCGCGAAGCTCCCCGCCGGGGAGTTTACCACAGCTTCGAGCAGTTCCTCGCTAACCGCCCCGACACCCTGCTGACGTTGCGCATGGATACGCTCCGGCTGGCCCGCAAGCGGCCGGGCCGCCGCCGCTGGGCGGGCGTGGCCCGGTTCCAGCCCGTCCTTACCGACGCGCAGGGACGCCGCCCCCGGCTTCCGGAACAGCTCTGGGGCTTTTCCGACGGTCAGCAATTGTTCATCCAGCACAAAGGCGCGTTTTTCCCGCTGGTCCGGCAGGGCCGCTTTTTCACGTTTATCGGGGAGAAGCCCCTGGACCTGGAGTATGTCCGCCGCCGCTACGAAGCCCAGATCCGGGCGGCCGCAGTGGGCCTGGCCCCGGTCTATTATCAGAACCAGACGGGGGAGCCTACGCCTTACGCCGTCGACATGCGTACCGGGCAAAGCAGCGCCTTCCCCGATCTTCTGCAGCCCAACCCGGCCCGGCCCGACACGGCCGTGGTGTTTCTCTACCGGCAGGGGCCGGCATCGGCGGCACCCGTGCCGGTCTACCTCGATGGGAAGAAGGTGGGACAGCTGGGAGCCAACCAATACCTGCAGCTCCCCTGGCCCTATTATGCCCGCATGATGCGCCTCTGCCTGGGAAACGTCGGTGACTATCCGTGCCAGCTGCTGGTGCCGGACGCGGCCAAGGCCAGCTACCTGAAAGTAACCGCACCTGTATCGCCGGGCGAGGAAGCGGCCTGGCAGTGGGTCGGGCGCCAGCAGGGCGAGGCCGACCTGGATGCCCTGGACCAGTCCTACAGCGCGGCAACCCTGGGCAAATAGCCTGTCAGCCCAGCCTCTGAAGGAATTCCGGACACCACAAACCTGACCTTCCGGAAGGGCGGTGGCGGCGGGCAAAATAATCTTTCATTTTTTATTGAAAGTTCAAAAACGGCGTATACATTTACGCCATGCAACTCGACGAAGCCAAGCGCAGATTCATTGAAGGCTGGGGCACCCTGGGCTCGGCCTGGGGTGTGAGTCGGACGATGGCGCAGGTGCATGCTTTGCTGCTCGTGTCGGTAGGCGCGCTGAGCACCGAGGACATTATGGATCAGCTCCAGATTTCCCGGGGCAACGCCAACATGAACGTGCGCGCCCTCATGGACTGGGGCATCGTGCGTAAGGAGCTGCGACCCGGGGAGCGGCGGGAGTTTTTCTCGGCCGAAAAAGACATCTACAAAGTAGCCACCCTGATTCTGAAAGAGCGGCGCAAGCGGGAGCTGGAGCCCCTGATGCGGGTATTGGGGGAAATAAACCAAGTGGAGCCCTCCCCGACCGTTTCGGCCGAGGAAGCAGCGGCTTTCACGCAGATGATGAGCAGCATCCAGAGCTTTGCTAACCTAGCCGACCGCACCGCCTCTACCCTGATTAAAGCCGACGAGAACTGGTTTCTGAGCACGTTCATGAAGCTCATGCGCCCCGGCCCGTGATAGCTATTTTTTTGACTTCTCATTTTCAAATTTTTCTGAAAGTACAATACCAATCTTCATTCTATCCTTTCGTGCTATGACCTCCCTTCCAACTACTGCGCCCCGACTGGTCATTACCGGAGGCAACGGGTTTCTTGGCCGTCACCTCAACCGCCATTTCACTTCGCTGGGCTACCGGGTGACGGTGCTCAGCCGCACGCCCCGCCCTGCCCAGGGTGAAGTAGCCTGGGATGCCCGCACGCTGGGCGCCTGGGTTACGGAGCTGGAAGGAGCCGCCATCCTGATTAACATGGCAGGCCGGACAGTTGACTGCCGGTACACGGCCCGCAACCGGGCAGAAATCCTGGCCAGCCGGGTCGACAGCACGCGGATACTGGGCGAGGCCGTAGCCAGCTGCCGTAATCCACCAGCCGTGTGGCTTAACTCTTCCACGGCTACCATCTATGCCGATACCCCGGGGACGGCCCCGGCCAATACCGAAGCCACCGGCGTTATCGGGGAGGGCTTTTCGGTTGACGTAGCTACAGCCTGGGAAGCGGCCTTCACGGCGGTTCCGACGCCCCGCACCCGCCGGGTGGCCCTGCGCACGTCCATCGTGCTGGGCACCGATGGTGGGGCCTTTCCGGTCATGGCGCGACTGGCCCGGCTTGGTCTGTGCACGCCCCAGGGGACGGGTCGCCAATGGGTTAGCTGGCTGCATATCGAGGACTTCTGCCGGGCCGTGGAGTTTCTGGCTACTCAGACCACGGAGGATGGGCCCTTCAACGTGTGCGCCCCCGTTCCGCTGCCCAACCAGGAATTCAATGCCCTGCTGGCCCGGCACTACCGGCCCTGGCTGCGCCTGCCCCAGCCCGAGTGGCTGCTGACGCTGGGAGCCGTGCTGCTGCGCACCGAAACCGAGCTGATTCTGAAAAGCCGCAAGGTGGTGCCCCGGCGCCTGCTCGACCTGGGCTTTGCTTTCCGCTACCCTACCTGCGCCCAGGCCGTTGCGGCGCTGACTTAGTCTTTCCCGGCCATCCGGCCACCTTTCGTTTCACTTTTAACCCTTTACCGCCATGAACTACTATCTGCTGGTGTACGCTGTATACCTCCTCGTTTCGGTGCTGCTGACCATCTGGGTGGCCCGCACGCTGTTTACCAACGGCCGCACGTTTCTGGTCGACATCTTCCACGGCAATGAGGCGTTGGCCGACTCCGTGAACAAGCTGTTGCTGACCGGCTTTTACCTTATCAACATCGGTTACGCCACCCTTACTCTGCGCAGCCACGACACTATCATCAGCTACCAGCAGACCGTGGAAACCCTGAGCATCAAGCTGGGCACCATCATCCTGATCCTGGGCGCCATGCACTTCTTCAACCTCTACGTGTTTTACAAGCTCCGCACGCGGGCCAAGGCCGAAGCCCGGACGCTGGCGTACGTTCTCGACAAGTGAAATGGGGCGTCGCTTACCGGGCCGTAATCTGCGGGTCAACGTATTAGGGTGAGCGCCCCGGGCCAGCCGGACTTTTGCGGTGCTCTGCCACTCTGGCGCACTGAACTTTCCGGCTTGCATCTTGTTAACCTCGCAATCTGCTACCTTGCGGCCCCAATCCCCGTAAGCACTTCTGATTAACCCCATCACCCAAACCCTACAATCATGGGACATAAAGCCATCGAAATTACCGATGCTAACTTCGACCAGATCATCAACTCCGATAAACCTGTACTCGTCGACTTCTGGGCCGAATGGTGCGGCCCCTGCCGCATGGTGGGCCCGGTAGTAGAAGAGCTGGCCGGCGAATACGAAGGCAAAGCCATTATTGGCAAAGTCGACGTGGACTCCAACCCCCAGACGTCAGCCAAGTTTGGCATCCGCAGCATCCCGACGCTGCTGGTGTTCAAGAACGGCCAGATCGTCGACAAGCAGGTTGGTGCCGTACCCAAGCACGTGCTGGCACAAAAGCTCGACGCCCAGGTTACGGCCTAATATCGGGCTGACCCGCGCGTCAGCATCCGGTTGACTACAAGAAAGCCCCCGCTCCAGGATTTGGAGCGGGGGCTTTGTTCTTATGTGGTTACCGGGCTGAGGGTGACGCTGCACGCCAGTAGCTAAGCGCGGGCCGTCAGTAGCTTTCGTCGGGGTAGCCGGCCCGGGCCTCAATCGGGCGGGTATGCAGGGGGCGGGCCTCGCCAAACAAGCTAAACGAGGGCCCGAAGATGATGGGCAGGGTAAACGTCATGGCCGTGGGCACGTTGTACTCCCGTCCCGGCCGGAAGGCGGGCAGGTTGGCCACGATCCGCCGGGCCTCATTATCGACCTCGGGGGCCAGTCCCCGCACCACGCGCACCTGTCCCACGCGCCCGTCCTCTCCCACGGTGTACGTCACGTAAACTTTGCCGCTGATGTTTTTGCGCCGGGCCGACTTGGGATACACCGTAGCCCGGGCCAGGTGCTGCAGCAACGCCGCTTCGCCGCCGGGAAACTCCGGGGCCTGCCGCCGGGCCAGGGGACGCGCCAGCACGCTGCCGTCGGACTTATAAAAGGCTACTGCCAGGCTATGCCCGTGATTGAACTGCTCCACGGCGCTTAGCTGCCCGTTATCGAAGTAGTAACGCCACTCCCCGTGCTGCCGCCCGGCCACGTATGCCCCGGTGGAGCGCTTCTGCCCGTTGCGATGCACGCTTACCCAGCGCCCGGTGCGCTGCCCGTCCTCGTACTCGCCCCTGCTGCTGATGTGCCCATCCTCGTACCAGGCCACGTACACCCCATGGGCTTCATCGTCACGGTAGTGCACCTGGCTGGCTTTCGACCCGTTGGGGTGGTACCAGGTGAACAGCCCGTTGCGGATGGGTGGGTCGATGTTGCTCAGGGTTCCCCGTAGCCGCAGTGTGCCGGACAGGTTGTATTCCCGGACGGGATAGTCGGAGCCGCTGCGGCGGTCCACAATGCGGTAGTGCGTGGCGCTGTCCGGGACGGTTTCTTCCTCGTGGGCGTTCAGGTACACGGCCGGCAGGCTTTGGGCCAGCCCGGCAGTAGCTGCTCCGAAAACAAGCAATGCGACGAGGTAAGCTTTCATATGCAGCGGTAGACTCCTGACAGCAGCTATTTTACTACGAAATATAAGTAAATACACTGCCCGGGGCAACCCAATCCGGAAATGCCTGCTGCAACCTGCGTCCTGCTGCCCTTACATCAGCTGAATCGGGCGGCTCAGGGTTTCCTCCAGTGAAATTAGCGTTTCCGTCCGCTCGATGCCTTCAATGAGCTGTACCCGGTCGTGGAGCACGTCGCGCAGATGCTGGGTGTCGCGGCACACGATGCGGGCAAAGATGCCGTAGGCCCCGGTCGTAAAGTGGATATTGACCACCTCCGGAATTTCGCGCAGCTGCTCGGCCACGCTGCCATACACCGAGCTTTTCAGCAGATAGATGCCCAGAAAGGCATTTACGCCGTAGCCGAGCTTGGGATAGTCGATCTTCAGGGTGGCTCCTTTTACAATGCCCAGCTCTTCCAGACGAGCCATCCGCACGTGTACGGTCCCCCCCGACACATGCACCTTGCGGGCTATTTCTGTGTACGGGATTTTAGCATCCTCCGTGAGAAGTGACAGTATTTTACGGTCCGTCTCGTCAAGTTCGTAATTACGCGCCATTTTTTTACCCGTTCATTGACTATGTTTTAACAAGAAAGCATATTTTATAGAATTATTGTAAATTATTATCCAATTGAATGAAATTATTTTATTATATCAGTGACTCTACTACATTTGTTACAATCCAGCGCGAAAGGCGCTGGTAGTGTGTAGAAAAGCTGAAGCAGTCCTGTCATCTCTCCTTTTCCAGGGGTGGAGTTGAGGAGATCGGGTGCCCGGAACGCTGCTGGCAACTTCGAGAAGGTTGAAGTCCTTCTTCTGCACAAGGGGGATCTGTGAGGGGGAAAAAACGGAACGTATCTGGGTGGATATGTTCTCTTTCAAGAGGCTGCATCTGGGTGGGTGCAGCCTTTTTGAGTTTTCAGACGAGGCCTATGCCTTGAATGCGGGCAAAGAACGGAAATTATGCCCACGATTATACAGCTCGTCAGATAAAAGGCGTTTCGCTGCTTTATTTGTAAATCAGCACCTCGCTCTGCCCATTGGCTTTGATGTAGCCCCGGTACATGCCTTCCGAGTTAAAGGGCATGGCGAAGTTGCCTTCCCGGTCAAGCGCGATGACGCCGCCTTCCCCGCCCAGCTCCACCAGCTTCTTTAGTACTACGTCGCCGGCGGCCTGCTGCACCGTCTGACCTTTGTACTGCATCCGGGCTGCAATATCATGGGCCACGGCGTAGCGGATAAAGAACTCCCCGTGCCCGGTTGCCGAAACGGCGCAGGCGGCATTGTCGGCGTAGGTGCCGGCCCCGATAATGGGCGCATCCCCCACCCGGCCGTAGCGCTTGTTGGTCATCCCCCCGGTGCTGGTGGCCGCCGCCAGATTGCCATACTGATCCAGCGCCACGGCGCCCACCGTGCCGAACTTGCGGCCCTCAGTAAAGATCTGATCCTCCACGCTGCTTTGGGGCTTGCCGATCTTCACCTTCACTTTGGTTTTCACCGGTGCAGCCGACGGCACGGCTTTGGTCGGCGCGCTGAGCTGGTCGGCAGTGCCGGCACTTTTGTCTTTCTGCACCGCCGTTTCCCACTGCTTGTGCCGGGCCTCGGTGTAGAAGTACGCCGGTTCCACGATTTCCAGGCCTTTCTCCCGGGCAAACTGCTCGGCCCCGGGCCCCACCATCATCACGTGCTCCGACTTCTCCATTACGGCCCGGGCGGCAGAAATGGGGTTGCGCACCACCGTAATGCCGGCTACAGCCCCGGCCTTGCCGGTTTTACCGTCCATAATGGCCGCGTCCAGCTCATTCCGGCCCTCGTGGGTGAACACGGCGCCCTTGCCGGCATTGAATAGCGGCGAGTCCTCCATCACGCGCACCGTAGCTTCCACGGCATCCAGCGAGGTACCGCCCTTCTTCAGAATAGCGTAGCCCACCTGCAGGGCCTCGTTTAGCTTTTCCTGGTAGGCCTTCTCCTTTTCCGGCGTCATGTTGGCCCGGGTGATGGTGCCGGCCCCGCCGTGAATAACCAGGGTGATGCGCGAGGCATCGGGCTTCGCCGTACCAGGTGCCGGCTGCCCCTGCGCACTAAGAGCGGTGGTTAGCAGCAGAAAGAGAAAAGAGAGGCCGAGGTTTCGCATGGCAGGAAGTAAGGTTGGCGAAAGTGTGGGAATCTAGCGGGCAGCAACCGGCGCCGACTGCTGGCGGTAGTTGCGCAGGCCGGCATCCAGGAAGTTGACGAAGTGGGTCACATCGGGGTCGTAGGCCACGGGCGGCACCAGGCTTTTCCCGTCGGGCGACAGAATTACGTAGTACGGCTGGGCATTGGCGCCGAACCGGCTGATCTGAAAGTCCAGGTTCTGCTCACCCAGATTGCGTTTTTCCCGGCCGTCCCGCTTCGACGTATACCACTCGGAGGCCGGCAGCTCAGTCTTATCGTCTACGTAGAGAGCCACGATAACATAGTCCTCGCGCAGGCGGCGCAGCACCTCCGGGTCGCTCCACACGCTGGCTTCCATCTTGCGGCAGTTGCCGCAGTTGTGGCCGGTAAAGTCAACGAAGACGGGCTTGTTCTTTTCCCGGGCGCAGCGCAGGGCCTGCTGCAGGTCGAAGTACCCCGGCAGGTTCAGGGGCAGCTCCAGATCCTGGGCGTAGCGCGGGGCCTCGCACAGGCTGGTCTGCGCATCGCCTACCGCTACCGCCGGCGTACTGCCACCCAGCACAAAATCGGTACGGGCCGGGGGCGGGGCCAGGGCCGACAGCGCCGGCAGTGGGGCGCCAAACAAACCGGGCACCAAGTACAGGAAAAACGTAAAGACGACGCCGGCCAGCAGCAGACGCGGCACGCTCACCCGGGATGTTTCGTCGTCGTGGGGTAAACGAATCTTGCCGAGCAGGTAAAAGCCCAGCAGCGCGGCCAGCACGGCCCAGATGCTCAGAAACAGCCCCCGGGGCAGCAGGTGCCAGTGGTAGGACAAGTCGGCGGAGCTCAGAAACTTGAAGGCCAGGGCCAGCTCCAGAAAGCCGAGCGTTACCTTAAAGGTGTTCAGCCAGCCGCCGGAGCGCGGTAAGCTCTTCAGCCAGGACGGAAACAGGGCGAACAGCAGGAAGGGAAACGCAAAGGCCAGGGAAAAGCTCAGCATGCCCAGCGTGGGGCGCAGCAGCTCCCCGTTGGCCGAGGCAATGGCCACCGAGCCCACGAAAGGCACGGTGCAGGAAAACGACACCAGCACCAGCGTAGCGGCCATGAAAAACAGTCCGGACCAGCCCCCTTTGTCGGCCTGCTTGTCGACGGAGTTGACCAGGGCGCTGGGCGCGTTGATTTCAAACAGCCCCAGAAAGGACAGGCCAAACAAAATGAAAATCACGAACGACAGCACGTTGGGCAGCCAGTGGGAGCTGATGACGTTGCCGGCATCGGCTCCGAACAGCACGCTGAGCAGCACGCCCACGCTGGTGTAAATGGCAATAATGGACAGGGCGTACACCACCGCTTTGGCAATCGACTGGCCCCGGGAGCCGCTGGTATTGGTAAAGTACGACACCGTCATGGGCAGCATGGGGTACACGCAGGGCATGATGACGGCCAGCAACCCCGCCCCGAAGGCCAGCACCAGGTACTCCCACAAGCCCAGTACCGGCTGAGCCGACTGCGGCTCCGCCGCGGCCAGGGCGGCCGGCGCTGCGGCCGCAATAGTTTCGGAAGCAGGCGGCGCGGCATTTTCAGCAGCGGCTGGCGCGGTCAGCGAACTGGCAGCCGAATCAGCATCGGCAGCGCCGAGGGTAGTTGCAGCGGACGTTTCCGGGGAAGCGGCCGGGGCTGGAGCCGCCGCCGTGGCGGTGGCCGGACCGGCGCCGGGCGGGGTAACGGCACCGGTAGGCTTGGCCGCAACTCCGCTGACGGTGATGGTCCCAAACGTGAGGGTTTCGGAGCCCGGAATGCAACGTCCGTCGGTGTCGGTGCAGGTCTGGTACTCGACGTCGGCTTTGATGGAGAGCGGGCCGGGCTGAAGCACGCGGATGCGCTGGCGGATCTGTCCGGTTTTTACGAAGTAGGCCACCTCGCCTTTGAATACATCGTCGTACTCGTGCTTGGAGTTGATGGACTTTGGCTTACCCACCAGCTCATAGGCGGGGCTTTTAGTGAACGTAAACGTGAACGCAGTGGGCCCCAGGTCGGGATCGAAGTCCGTGGCGTAGAGGTGCCAGGTATCATCCATGCGGGCATTCACGATCAGGTCGACTTCCTCGCCCACTTTCGCCGCGGGCTGACTTAGCGCCACGGAAAGCTTGGTAGGCGTCAGGACCTGGGCCCGGCTGGCGGCCACGGGTAGCAGCAGCAGTACGAGCAGTACAATCCGGTTTAAAAAAGACATAGAGAAAAAGAGCATTAGAAGCTTGCTTGGGAAAGCAGTAAACAAAGTACGGCAGGAAGAGTCACAATCTCGGCCGTGTTCCCGCTCATCGGCGCTGTCAACCCCGTTTTTTCACACCCGTTGGACCCAAGGCCGCGAAACCCGGATTTATTTTCACTTGATTTTGTTTGCACTTCTTCCCGGCAGCGGCCCTTCGGGTGCGGCGGCAGCCCGAAGGCAAGTTCCGGCGCCGAACCGCTTGGACAGAATCCCGTACTTTTGTAATGAAATGGAAATTCGGCCGTCAGAGCCAGACTTTCCGAACCTATGATCTTAAATATTTTCTTTACCGTTCTGCTCGTTTTGCTGAACGGCTTTTTCGTGGCCGCCGAGTTTGCGATTGTCAAAGTTCGGCTTTCACAAATCGACCTGCGGGCACAGGAGGGCAACCGGCTCGCGAAGCTCACCCAAAGCATTCTCCATAACCTCGATGGTTACTTATCGGCTACGCAGCTCGGCATTACGCTGGCCTCGCTGGGCCTGGGTTGGATTGGAGAAAGCGTCGTATCCCAGATTATTCTGGCTATTGTAGCCGCACTGGGACTGGACGTCAGCCCGGAACTAGCGCATCGCATTGCCCTGCCTACCTCTTTTGCCCTGATTACCGTTCTGCACATCGTATTTGGCGAGCTGGCTCCCAAGTCGTTGGCCATTCAGCGCCCGGAGTCCACAAGCTTGTTTGTCGCCGCGCCACTCCATGGCTTTTATCTGCTGTTCAAGCTGCCGATTATCTTACTTAACTGGCTTTCCAGTCTGATTCTGCGGGCGCTTGGCATCCGGCCGATTCACGGAGCTGAGGCCCATTCCGCCGAGGAGCTGCGCTTGCTGCTCGACCAGAGTAAGCAAAGCGGCGAGATTCAGGATTCCGAGCACGAACTGCTGGAGAACGTATTCGAGTTCAACGACCGGATGGTCAAGCAGATCATGGTGCCCCGCACCAAAATTGCCGCCATCGACGTGGATGCTCCCCAGGATGAGGTGCTTGAAACGGTGTACAGCGAAGGCTACTCCCGCATTCCGGTGTATGAGGAAAGCATCGACAACATCGTGGGCGTGCTCTACGTGAAGGATCTGCTCCAGATTATTCGCCGCAATGAGCCCATCGTACTCTCCAAAATCATGCGGCCGGCGTACTTCGTGCCTGAAACCAAGAAAATCAACCGTCTGCTGCGCCAGTTCCAGCGCAAGCACATGCACATGGCCATCGTCTCCGACGAATTCGGCGGCGTGTCCGGCATCGTGACCATCGAAGACATTATGGAGGAGCTCGTGGGCGAAATCCAGGATGAGTACGACAACGAGGTACCGGTGGTGGAAAAGGTTTCGGAAGTGGAATACCGCGTGAATACCTCCACAGCCATTTCCGACGCCAACGAGTACCTGCCCTTCCCCCTGCCCGAAGGCGACGACTACGAAACCGTGGGCGGACTGCTCAATGTGATTTACGGCAGCAT
The DNA here is from genome assembly GCF_020685205.1 of Hymenobacter translucens. Taxonomy (GTDB): domain Bacteria; phylum Bacteroidota; class Bacteroidia; order Cytophagales; family Hymenobacteraceae; genus Hymenobacter; species Hymenobacter translucens. The sequence continues at coordinate 82,636 of NZ_JAJERB010000004.1, read as the reverse complement.
TCCGGAAGTCGGCGACGTAGCCGTGGTCGACCCCTACGAGTTCCGGGTGCTGAAACGCTCGCGCCGGACGGTGGAGCTGGTGCAGGTACGGGTGATAACCCCCGCCGAGATGGACCCCGCCGACGGCCTCCCGCTCGACGCCTAAGCACACTTCCCACAGTATGAAAAAGGCCGGCTGCATTGCGCAGCCGGCCTTTTTTTGCATTACGGTCGTCTTATTTGAGCTTGACCGTGTACTCGCGTCCTTTGGGCTTTAAGTCGCCCCGGAATATGTGGACGGCATCGATAATGGTCAGAGTCAGCGCTATCAGATAACCGATACCCCCGAGCCCGAAAGTGAAGAAGAACGTGGCGAAGCTAAACAGGCACAGCCCCAGATACAGCAGGCCCCGGCCGGTATAGCCCAGGTAAAAGCGACTCACGCCCAGCATGCCGGTCAGGAAAACGGCTGCCAGCACCAGGGCTACAATCTGGCTTTTCGACGACTGCGGGGGCGTAACCGGCAGCTTTTTTACTTCGCCCTTGGCCTTCTTGGTCTTTTTGGGACGGGGCGGCTTGCTCTCCACGCTACTTTCTAGTCTAACCCGAGTAGGCTGTGCTGCTGCTAGCAGCGCGTGCGTGGCTTGCCGGCTTGGCTGCATCTCCCGAATAGCTAAATCGGGCCCGGGCGTACTACCTGCTTCCGCAACCGGGGGCGCCGGCCTGACTGCTTCCGTTTCAGGGTCGGGGCCGGGGGAGGCCGGGGTACCGGCGCGAAAAGCGTAGTGGGCGCGACTGCACGAAGCCAGGGCGGCCGCGCTGAACATCGAAATCAGTAGATACAGACCAGCACGGTTCATCCCGGGAGACATCGATGTAATAAGCAAGTAAGAGCCTCCGGGTTAACGCCCGGAGTAGGCGTTCGGTTTTACTGAATCTGCCAGCATGCGCGCCGTAGGCATATGTAGAGGGCTACTTCCCCGTTGCGTCGCCGGCTTCGGCAGCTTTGCTTCCGCCTAGCTTTTGAGCGTAGTCGCCATTCTTCGGCAGCAGCTTCCCCTGGTAGATCCGGATACTGTCGATAATGGACAGCACCCAGGCCGTGAAATACGGCACAAAGATGCCCAGCAGCAGCAGCGCGCCGAGGATACCGAGCCCGGCGCCCACGGTATCGGCCCCACCGGCCGCAGCGGCAAAGCTGGCGGCCTGCAGAGTCACATACAGCAGGAAAATAGCGAATCCGCCGAGTGCCAGGCCCAGGTACAGCAACCCCCGCCCGGTATAGCCCAGATAAAAGCGTCCGACCCCCAGCGGGCCCAGGAAGATTGAGAGCAGCAGAGCCGTCAGTTGGCTTTTACCAGCGGGCGCACTGTCGCCCGCCAGCTCTTTGGCTTTCAGCAGCTGGCCGGTTTCCTGCACCAGCAGCTTGGAGTGCTGGATCAGGACTTTCCGCTCCTGCTTCCGCTTAGCCACCTTTTCCGACTGCCGGGGCTTGGCGGCCTTATCACGCGCAGCCATAGTTGCCAGTGCCTTGGCGGCTACCTGACCCGGAACCGCCTCTACCGCTACGGGGACGCCCGCTTCCACCGAGGCAGTGGCTTCAGCCGTTGGGGCAGCGGCCGTTACGGCCTGCGACGCGTGGTAGGGCGAGGTGCCGGGCTGGAAAGCATAGTTCGAGCGGCTGCACGAGGAAAGCGAAGCCACACTGAGCAGAGTCAGGAGGCAATAGGTGTAGATTTTCGTCATAAACAAAGAATTGGAAATGAGGCATACCTGGCTTGGGCGCAAGGCTTCAGTCGACAGGTGATAAGCAGGCCGTCACCTAAAAGAAAAAAGAGCCGGGACGCACAGCCCCAGCTCTTTTTCACTCAAGCGCAGAAGTACTACTTCTTCTTGGAGTCCGTTTTGGTGTCGGACTTCGATGAGCTGGAGCTGTCATTGAGCTTCTCCGTGTAGTCGCCGTTGGCCGGCTTCAGCTCACCCTGGTAGATGTTCACGGCGTCGATGATAGCCATAACGAAAGCTACCAGCGGCCCGAGGCCGAACAGGATCCAGCCGAACAAGGTCAGGCAAAGCAACAGGATACCCCGGCCGGTGTAGCCCAGGTAGAAGCGGTGCACCCCAAACGAGCCCACCAGCAACGCCAGAATCAACGCAATCAGCTGGCTTTTGCCCTCAGCCGTGGTTCCGGCCGGTGCCTTGGCCGTAGCCTTCTTCACCTGCTTGAGCAGCTGCTTGGCCTCTACCTTGCTGGAAGCGGACTCAGACGCAACCACGGCTTTTTTCACAACCTGAGCTTTCGTTTCAACCGACTTGGCGGCCGGGGCGGCCAGCGCCTTGGCTGCTGCTTTAGCCGGCGTCTCCGTAGCTACCGGGGCTTCCTCAGCTGCCGAAGCGCTGGCCGTTGCCTCCGAAACAGCCGGGGCAGGAGCGGCCGGAGTTACAGTGGCATGATAAGCCGGGCCGGAAGGCTGGAAGGCATAGTTCGAGCGGCTGCACGACGACAACGTAGCGGCGCTTAGCAGAGCTACGGAGCAGTAGGTGTAAAACTTCTTCATGGGAAAGTTAGGATGAGATGAAAGTGAGTTTAGTTAGAAGAAACAAACCTGTTAAACACTACACTGGCGGGCTTATGAAAAACACGCAGCATAAGTGGATGGTAAAAGTATTTGATTTAATTGTACCTAGGCCTTAAGTCGAAGATTTTTTTTCAATCGTAGTTACCCTACTTTTTTAGCATTACTGATACACGCCAGATTTTCAGCCCGATACTATCTGCGGCAGATCAAATTTTTTGTGGCCCTACGCAGGGCGCGTAGGCGGCGCCTACGGCCAGCAGCCCACCGTTGCGGCCCCTAATCCCCCGCAAAACCGCACGAAAAAGGCTCCTGCGCGCAGGAGCCTTCTCACTAGTATTCTGGCTTATGCCAGCCGGAGCAGCGAGACTTACTTGTCGCCAAACTTCTTGGCATAGTCCCCGCCTTTCGGCTTCAGGGAGCCCATGCAGATGCGAACTAGGTCAATCAGCGGCCAAATGCCAAAGAAACCACCGAACGTCAGGATCTGAACGATGCCGATACCGGTGTAGCCCAGGTAGAAGCGGTGTACGCCCAGCCAGCCTACCAGGAAAGCCAGTACAGCGGCAACAATCTGGCTTTTGCCTTCAGCGGCGGGGGCAGCCGGAGCAACGGGAGCCTTGGCAGCCACTTTTTCAGCGACAACGGGAGCTTCAACGGCTTTGGCAGCTACCGGAGCAGCTACGGCCCGGGGAGAAGCAACACGCTTGGCGGGAGCGGCCAGTGCCTTGGCAGCCACCTGAGCCGGGGCGGCTTCTATGGCTACGGGAGCAGCAGCTTCCACCGAGGCGGTGGCTTCCGCGGCCGGAGCAGCGGCCGTTACGGCCTGCGACGCGTGGTAGGGCGAGGTGCCGGGCTGGAAAGCATAGTTCGAGCGGCTGCACGAGGAAAGCGAAGCGGCCGAGAGAACAGCAACGGACAGATAGGAGAAGAACTTCTTCATAAATGGTAAGAAAGAGAAAAAGGAAGGAAAAAAGAACTGAAGTAAAGTACAGAATCACTACAGCCTGCATCTGATGGTATAGCTGTTGATTGCAAAAGTATATAAATAGAGTTATAATAAAAGAGGCAGGCCGATTTTAATTACAAAGATTTCTTCTACCCTGAAGCTCCGCCATACGGGGCCTCCCCACGTCCGACTCGGGCCCGCGCAGGCAATAGGAGTTGCTCGCTAAATTCCCCATCAACACACTTGCAGAAAGGTTGCTGGATTACAGCCAGCTAGCGTACAGCACGTAGTTGTCGGCGGTGCGGCTAATGGTTTGGCGCTGCTCTTCACTCACGGGCTTCACCCGTCGGGCCGGGACGCCAGCGTAGAGGTAGCCGGGCTCACACTGCGTGTTTTCGAGCACTACCGCCCCGGCGGCAATGATGCACCCCTCCCCCACTACTGCCTGATCCATCACAATGGCACCCATGCCAATGAGCACGTCGTCGGCAATGGTGCAGCCGTGCACAATAGCCTTGTGCCCGATGCTGACGCGCGACCCAATGGTGGTAGCCGCCTTTTGGTAGGTGCAGTGAATCACGGCTCCGTCCTGCACGTTGGTTTTGTCGCCGATGCGGATGGCATTCACGTCGCCCCGGATGACGGCGTTAAACCACACGGTACATTCCGCGCCCAGCACGACGTCGCCAATAATCGTAGCGTTTTCAGCTACGTAGCAACCGGTACCCAACTGGGGCAGAATTCCATGAACTGGCAGAATAAGCGGCATAGCAGTAACGTTGAGCGGCCCTGAAGTTGCGGCTTTTTACCTGATTCAACCAAATTGGGCTTAGGCTCACCTTGCCAGCATCCGCTTCCAGGTGCCTTTGTTCAGGTTGTAGCGCAGGGTGCTGGGCAGGGCCTGCCAGAAGTACTTGTTTACTTCCACGGCAAAGCTGGGCTGCATATAGCAGTTGATGGTACAGCCTTCGCACTGGGGCAGCCGCCCTTCCAGCGCAATTTGTCGCCGCACCTCCGGGGTATGATACAGGTCGTAGAGCTGGCCCCCGATGGGAAATTTCTGCTCCCCCAGGTGATAGCAAGGCAGCACCAGCTCGTTGCTGGGCGAAATTACCAGCGTCGTGCTGCCTGCTTTGCAGACCGGCGCCGCCACGTGGTTGCCCCCATCCTTGCGAAGCTGAATGAAAGCCTCATTAAGGTACACGCCCTTGCGCTTGCCAAAGGCGGAAAGGTAGTCGAGTTCCTCGGGCGTCAGCTGCTCGCCGGTAGCTACGGCGTTGTATTCGAAAGCGGGATTGATAATCAAAACCAACCCGTTGGGGCGGGCAATATCGCGGTACACGGCTTCCAGATCGTGCAGGTTTTCGCGGAAAACGGTGAAGAGAATGTCCGGCCGCTCGCCCAGTTCCCGGGCAACCCGGATGCTTTCCAGCACAAAGTCGTAGCAAGCCACGCCCCTGCCCTTATCGTGCACTTCTTTTTCGGAAGCATCAAGCGAGAAATGCAGCATATCAACTTTACCCCGCAGCCGCTCGGCATATTTCGGGTACAGCAGACAGTTGGTCGTGAGCGTGGTAATAAAGCCCATGTCGTGCGCCAGGCCCACAAACTCATGAATCTGTCGGTGCAACAGGGGCTCCCCGCCCGTGAAATCAACCACGCTGACACCCAGCCGCTTCAGGTCGCGCAGGTTCTGCTCTACATCAGCCAGCTGAATGTAGGGGGACGGCTTTTCCCAGATGTCGCAAAACGAGCAGCGCGCATTGCACCGGTAGGTGACGTAGTAGTTGCAGAGTACCGGGTGGTGAACAAGACGCATAGGTTCAGTAAAGATAGACAACAAGCCGGGCTGAGCGGGCAAAGTGGCTTTCCATGCAACTTCTGTGGCTGGGGAATGCTCTTAAAGTCGTGGTTCTACTTTAACTTATATTTCCATGACCTCTTTGAAACTCCTTCTGACGGCAGCCGCTTTCGCCCTGGTCCTGCCCGCCTGTGAAAAAGACTGTGCCAAGCCGACCCCGGTGGATACGATGGTTTTCGGCTGGTTTCATGGCTACTGCCTGGGCGAAAGCTGCATTGATATTTTCAGGATTGATAAAGCTGCCGGGCAGCTTCACGAAGACATAAAAGATGGATATCCGTCGCCCGACGCCGCCTACAATGGTGATTATCAGTTAGCCAAAACGCTAGGGCAGTACCAAGTAGTGGCAGGCTTGCCCGGGCAGGTCCCTGCTCAGCTTCTGAGCCATTCCAACGGCTACATCGGTCAGCCTGACTTCACCGACGGAGGCGGCTACTACGTGGAGATACAGGATAACGGGCAGCGCCGCTTCTGGCTGATCGATACGCAGAAGGCGAACATTCCCAGCTACCTCCACCCGTTTGTCGATGAGCTGGAGGCCAAAATCCGGAGCCTGCAGTAAAACCGCACGCAAGGCTAGTGCTGCAGCTCACCCCAGGTCGGGTTCCAGTGACTAGGAGTAGCCGCCAATGCCTCCTCAGTAGCCGGACCGTAGTGCTCCAGGTAGTAGTTGCAGAAATCTTTGAGTGGGCACCGGGGGCAATCGGGCTGGGTGAAAAAGCAGATGTGCTGGCCGTGCCAGTAGTTATGCTTGTGAAAGTTGAGCAGCACTACGGGGTCGGGCGGCAGCATATCGAGCAGCAGCTTATGCGCTTTCTCGGCGGATGCTTTAGGACCGATCATGCCCACCCGCTGGGCAACCCGGTGGACGTGCGTATCAATGGGCAGCACCGGCTTTCGAAAGTTGAACAGCAGTACCAGCGAAGCCGTTTTCAGCCCGATGCCCGGCATAGCCATCAGCCACTCCAGCCCCTGCTCAGTCGACCAGTCAGCCAAGAAGTCCAGGGATATTTTGCCCTGCTCGGCTTTAATGCGGCGCAAAACCTCCTGGATTCGGGGAGCCTGGGTGTCGGGCCAGCGGGTGGTCCGGATGGCGTAGGCCAGCTCGGTCGTTGGGGCCGCCATCACGCCCTCCCAGTCGCCAAATGTTTCGAGCATACGCGTGTAGGCCAGCTCCTCGTCGCGGTGAGTGGTACGGTGCGACAGCAACGTTGAAATCAGCTCCCGCATCGGGGTGCGCCGGGGTTCCAGCGGCAGCGGGCCGTAGAACTCGTGCAGGATCAGGTGGTCCTGCCAGGTTTTGGCAGCGGGCTCGGCAGCGTAGCTGATGGGCGGTTCAGAGGTCATAGTGCATGTACCGCCGAAGCTGAACCGGGGTTGCCAGCACACCACATGGGCAGGCACAAAAAAATCGGGCGGCACCCTGCGGTGCCGCCCGATTGCGGATTCTCGAGGTGAGGGAGCTTAGATGGTGCCTTTCTCGGCAGCCTTCTGCAGCTTCTCGTTGGCAAAGATGGCAACCTCTACGCGGCGGTTGGCAACGCGGCCAGCCTCGGTGGAGTTGTCAGCAATGGGCTGACGCGAGCCGTAGCCTTTGGTTTCGAAGCGCGAAGCTTCAACACCCTGAGCCTGGGCGTAGTTAGCCACTGCCTGGGCCCGGCGCAGCGACAGCGGATCATTGATGGCATCGCTACCGCTGATGTCGGTGTGACCTTCGATCAGCACGTTGGTGTCGTTATACTTCTTCAAGGTCTCAGCCAGCTTGGCGATGTTGGCCTGAGCAGTCGAAGTCAGGTTCGAAGAGTTCTTGGCGAACAGGATACCCGAGTCGAAGGTGATCTTGATGCCTTCGCCTACGCGCTCTACGCGGGCACCTGCCATGTCGCGCTTGAGCTCAGCAGCCTGCTTGTCCATGCGGCGGCCAATCAGAGCACCACCGGCACCACCTACTGCGGCACCAATGATAGCACCTTTAGCCGTGCCCGACTTACCGCCAATCACGCGGCCCAGTACGGCACCACCGGCCGCACCACCCAGGCCACCGATTACGGCACCTTTAGCCGTTTTGCTCCAGGGCTTCTTGGCAGTCGTGGTAGTCGTTTGAGCCTGAGCGAAGTTGTTGCCGAGCAGCAGCACGGCCAGCAGCATTGCGAAATACGAACGGAGGTTTTTCATGACCTTTTAATTAGGAGGTTTGGTAAGAGCAGAAAATTCAGGGTTACCGTACGAAGGTTTATGTTTTTTGGCTACCCTCTGCTGAAAGGTCTTTTGCAACCACAGTGCCAAAAACAGAGATTCCGTCAGCGGAGCACAAAAATGCGCGTTTAAAGCTTATTAAAGGCCTTTATTTGGCGAAATATATTTTTTATTTTTTCGTAGCCTCAACTGTAGACGACGTATTTACCCACCGGTTTCTACCGCTGATGCGTGGCTGCCGACCCGATCAGCAGAACCTCCTGACCAGTGCTGCCGGCTAGCTCGTAAACTCTCCTTTCTGCTTACGGAAGCTGGTTTATTGCCCCAGCTGGATACAAAAAAGACCGCACGAGTGGTGCGGTCTTTTTGCAAAGCGGATAAGGCAGATGCTGCTTACAGCGTACCGTTCTCAGCGGCCTTCTTCATTTTCTCGTTGGCGAAGATGGCAATTTCCACGCGGCGGTTGGCCTGCTTGCCTTCAGCCGTCGTATTATCGGCCACCGGCTGCGACGAGCCATAGCCCTGGGTCTGTACTCGGCTGGCTTCAACGCCTTTGGAAATCGTTTCCTGGGCTACTGCCTGGGCACGACGCTCCGAAAGGGGCTGGTTGATGGCATCGGAACCACTATTGTCGGTGTGGCCTTCTACAATCACGTTGGTGTCGGGGTACTTTTTAAGCACTTCCGCCATTTTGTCGATTTCAGCCACTGAGGCGGCGCGCAGGTCAGCTTTGTTGGTATCGAAGAGAATACCGGCATCAAACGTAATCTTGATGCCTTCGCCAACGCGCTCTACGCGGGCATTTTTCATGTCGCGCTGCAGTTCTTCCGCCTGCTTGTCCATGCGGCGGCCGATGAGGGCACCACCGGTACCACCCACGGCGGCACCGATGATGGCGCCGGCGGCCGTTCCATTTTTGCCGCCAATCACGCGGCCCAGCACGGCTCCCGCGGCAGCGCCGGTACCGGCACCAATCACGCCGCCCTTAGCGGTTTTGCTCATGCCGGTTTTACGGGCTCCGGTGCCGTTCGACGTCGACAGGTCGCCGCTGCCGGCAGTTTTAGAAGAAGCACACGACCCCAACAGCAGCGTGAGGGCCATAAAGAGCGAAAGAAGGGATTTTGAAGATTTCATGGGAAGGGTACTTGAGTGAAGAATCGGGAGAGAATCTGGACGTGCTTACTACAGTTCGGCCTAAAATGTTCGCAATTCGAAAACCAGTATATAGCTCGTCAGCCAGCCGGTCTACTCAATGCGGGCAAGCAAAAAAGCCTGCCAGACGCCGGGAAGGCACGTCTGACAGGCTTTTCCAAAAAGCTTGCCGAAATGTTTGGATCCGCCGCCGGGGCTAGGCCGGGCGGGCGGCAACCGGGCTTGCTACTTCCACCGGCCGCAGCATGGTGAGCAGGTCAGTGAGCTGTTGTTTAAGGTCTTTGCGGTCGACGATAAAATCCAGGAAGCCGTGTTCGAGCACGAACTCCGAGCTTTGAAAGTCTTTGGGTAGGTCCTTACCGATGGTTTCCTTGATGACGCGGGGGCCGGCAAAGCCGATCAACGCGCCCGGCTCCGCGATGTTGAAGTCCCCGAGCATAGCGAACGAGGCCGTGACGCCGCCGGTGGTAGGGTCAGTGAGCATGGAAATAAAGGGCAGGCCGGCTTCGGACAGCAGGGCCAGCTTAGCCGAGGTTTTAGCCATCTGCATCAGCGAGTAGCCGGCTTCCATCATCCGGGCCCCACCCGACTTGCTGATCATCAGAAATGGAATCCGGTTCTGGCGGGCGAAGTCGATGGCGCGGGCAATCTTCTCCCCGACCACCGAGCCCATCGAGCCCCCGATAAACTTGAAGTCCATGCAGGCTACCACCAGGGGCAGGCCGTTGATCAGCCCATGGCCCGTACGCACGGCGTCCTTCAGGCCGCTCTGCTTCTGGGTAGCCGCCACGCGCTGAGGGTAGGGCTTGGTATCCACAAACTGCAGGGGGTCGCCGGAGGTAATGTTGGCATCCAGCTCGGTGAAGTTGCCCTCATCAAACAGAATATCAAAGTACTCGGCCGACTCTATCCGGTCGTGGTGGTTGCACTTGGCACACGTGTATAGCAGGCGCTTGTGCTCGGCCATGGTGGCAACAGTCTTGCACTCCGGGCACTTGTACCACAGCCCGTCCGGCGTCTCCTTCTTCTGATCCGTCGGGGTGACGATTCCTTTCTCTACGCGCTTAAACCAGGTCATTATTGTGAGGGCTACTGATGGATAGCTTCAAGCCGCAGGCTTTAAGCCGTTGTTAAGGTGTAAAAAAATGGAAGGCGAAGGTACGCCGCAAGTTTCTTCTGTTTTCGATTAAAAAAGCTTGCTGCTTCAATCACCGCAGAAGGGCAAAGATAGATTGATTTCGGTTTGCCGGAGCGCAACATTGGCAGATGCGGGCGTAACTCAGTAACTTGCCCCAGGGAGGTAGCGTCTGGTTTTGGCAGCCTCGCCAACGTGTTCAGCAATCTGTCTTTATCGTGAAAACACTTTCCTTTTCCGGCCCTGCGGCCGTGCTGGCCATTGCCCTACTGCTGCCGGCCTGTACTACCCTTAAAAAGTACGACGACCTGAAAGCGCAGAAGGAGTCGACGGAAAAGGCCCGGGCCGACGCGGAGCGGCAGCAGCAGCAGGCCGTGGCGGAGCTAAAGAAGGTCAACGACCAGCTCAACCAGATGCGCCTTGATAACAAGCGCCTCACCGATGACTCTTCCCAGACCGGAAATGCGCTGCGCCGCACCCGCGCCCTCTACACCCAGCTAACGGACTCCTACGACAAGCTGCTCAAGAACAGTGACCGGGCCCTAGCCGATAAATCTACCGACTACAACAAGATGGCCCGGGACCTGGCCCGCCGCGAGGCCGAGCTGGGCGAACTGGACACCAGCCTGAAGCGCACCAAATCCGAAGTTGACAAGCTTAACGCTGACCTGAAGGTGCGTGAAGCCCGCATGGCGGAGCTGCAGCAGGCCCTGGCCGACAAAGACAAGGCGGTCAACGACCTGAAGGCCAGTGTGAGCAATGCGCTGCGTGGCTTCCAGGGCACCGACCTGCAGGTAAAGATGAAGGACGGCAAAGTGTACGTGTCCCTTTCCGAGCAGCTGCTGTTCAAGTCGGGCTCCACCAAAGTCGACCCCAAGGGTCAGGAAGCCCTCAAGCAGCTGGCCACCGTGCTCAAAACCCAGTCCGATGTGAACGTGGTGGTGGAAGGCCATACCGATAACGTGGCCTTCAGCCGGCCTACCGCCGCTATGCAGGACAACTGGGATCTGAGTGTGCTGCGCGCCACCGAAATTGCCCGCCTCATCACCAGCGGCGGCGTTGACCCGGCCCGCATTACCGCCTCCGGCCGCTCGCAGTACATTCCGGTAGCGTCCAACGACAGCCCGGCCAACAAGGCTCTGAACCGCCGCACCGAAATTATCCTGACGCCCAAGCTCAACGAGCTGCTCAAGATTCTGGACTCCAACTCCACTACGGCGACGCCGACCAAGTAAACCGGCCGTATCCAGTGCGGGGCTGCCGACCAGCAAATCCTGGTCGGCAGCCCCACTTCATTTCACCCAGGCCAAGCGTTTAAACGGCCTGCTGATACTGCTGCTGCCAGCAACCGGCAGCAGACCATTCGCGACCGTGAGGCGCTGACCGGGGCATCAGCTCTGCCTTACGATGCCTTAACTCAGAGCTACTTCAGCAGGGCCTGCACGACCGGTAAGGCCTGCTGAACCCACTGCTGCATGTGGCGGCCCGAGTAGTGCAGCCTGTCGGCGGTGAACTGAGTGGCATCGCCCGCCGCGGCCCGGGTCAGGGGCGTAATATCGACAAAGGCAACGCCGGCCTGCTGGCATTCCTGTCGGGCTACCGCGTTGAACTGGTCGATTTCCGTGCTGATGCGGGTCTGGTCGCGGCCCTGGGCGTAAGGCGTGCGGCCCCAGTCGGGAATTGACAAGACAAACACCCGCCGGGGCCGGCCACCGGCCCGTAGTACCGCTAGCTGCAGCAGCTGCCGGAACTCCGTTTGATAGGTGGCTACCGACTGCCCCCGAAACTGGTTGTTGACCCCAATCTGCAAGGAAACCAGCTCGTAGGTTTTCTGCAGGTTGGCGGCCTGAATGGCGGACAGCAGCTCGGCCGTCGTCCAGCCGGTGCGGGCAATGATGTCCGGCGTGGTGATTTTCTCGGTCTGCAGCTGCCGGGCCAGCTGCACGCCCCACCGGTCGGCCTCCCCTACACCTTCGCCGATGGTGTAGGAGTCGCCGAGAGCAAGAAAGTTACTGGCTGAGGAATTCGGATTCGCGGGCGTACCCGGGTCGGCGGCCGGGGTGGTGCAGGCAGTTAGTAGCCACAGAAAAAAGAGCAGGATGCGCATAGCGGATGGAGCTGTTGGAGGGGAAGCCACATACGCTGCCCTGGCTGGGGCAGATGTGCCGCATCAGACGGCCGAACGCAAAAAAGCCGACCTCTATCCGTAGATAAAGGCCGGCTTTCAGCACAAGGTGCTAAGCGGGGTGTTTTACCCGATGGCTTGGCGCAGATCCTCAATCAGGTCGTCCGCGTCCTCAATTCCTACGCTTAGGCGAATCAGGGAGTCAGACAGGCCGGCTTTGCGCCGCTCCTCGGCTGGGATGCTGGCGTGGGTCATCGTGGCGGGGTGGCCCGACAGGCTTTCGACACCGCCCAGGCTTTCGGCCAGGGAGAACAGCTCAAATTTTTCGAGCACGGCCACGGCGTCCTCTTTCCGGTCGCCTTCCAGCACGAAGGAAATCATGCCGCCGAAGTCGTTCATCTGCTTGGCCGCTACCTCGTGGTTGGGGTGGTCGGCAAAGCCCGGCCAGTACACCTTGCCCACCTTGGGGTGAGCTTTGAGGAACTCGGCTATTTTCCGGCCGTTCTCGCAATGGCGCTGCATGCGGATATGCAGGGTTTTCAGGCCGCGCAGCACCAGAAAGCAGTCCTGGGGACCGGGCGTGCCGCCGCAGGCGTTCTGGTAGAAGCTGAGCCGCTCGTGCAGTTGGTCGTCGTTGTACACGAGCGCGCCCATCACCGTGTCGGAGTGCCCGGCCATGTACTTGGTCAGGGAGTACGCCACGATGTCGGCGCCCAGCTCCAGCGGGGTTTGCAGGTAGGGCGTGGAGAAGGTATTGTCGACCACCAGCAAGGCCCCGGCCTCCTTGGCCACGGCCGAAGCGGCGGCAATGTCGATGACGTTGAGCAGGGGGTTGGTGGGCGTTTCCACCCAGATCATGCGGGTCCGCTCATTTACTTTTTCGCGCACGGCGGCCATGTCATGCATCGGCACGAAGTGAAATTTGATGCCCAGGGGCTCGTACACCTTGGTGAAGATGCGATAAGAGCCGCCGTACAGGTCGTTCGTGGAAATCACCTCGTCGCCGGGCTTGAGCAGCTTGACCACGCAGTCGGTGGCGGCCATGCCGGAGGCGAAGGCCAGGCCGTGCTTGCCGTTGTCGAGGGCGGCCAGAGCGTTCTGCAGCTGGGTGCGGGTGGGGTTGTGGGTACGCGAGTACTCGAAGCCTTTGTGGTCACCCGGGGAGCGTTGCACGTAGGTCGAGGTCTGGTAGATGGGCGTCATGATGGCCCCGGTGGTGGGGTCCGGGTGCACGCCGGCGTGAATGGCTTTGGTTCCGAATTTCATGGGTGAGGCTGTGGGACTCGAAAAGTACGTGGGAAACCTGGTGGTTGGGCGCCAAAGGTAAGCAGGCCGGCCGGACAAAACTCTGCCGCCGCTTCCATCCGACGGGGCCGGTGCGGGCTTGCCGACGAGCTAGCGCAGCCTTCCGCCTGCATCTTACGTTCTACCTTCGGGCCGGCTGCTCCTAGCCGGCCCGATTGTTTTTCTGCCCTTCCCATGGCTTTTTTCAAAGAGCTTCTCCAAAAGAACGCCTCCACCCTGCTCTCGATGCTGTTTCTGTCGGGCATGCCGCTGGTGGGCGTTTCCTTCGTTTCGGTCCTGCTTTACCAGAACCAGGGTCTGCTCGAGCAGCTCACCCTGCTGGAAGCCGTCCTTTACTTTGTTGTTATGGCTGTGCTGATGTCGTTTGCGCTCATGCCGACGACGGTAGGTGTGCTTATCACCGGCTTCTATTTTGGCTGGTCAGGGTTTCTGGGGATGCTGGCAGCCTACGCCCTGGCGTCGCTGGTTGGGTTTCAGGTGGCGTCTACCCTGGACCACGGCAAGATGACGGCTTTTCTGCACCGCTTCCCCAAGGTAGAGGCCGTGATGCGGGAGCTTAAGGCCGACAGCTGGCAGCTGATTGTGCTGACCCGGATTTCGCCCGTGACCCCGTTTGCGTTGATGACGTTTATCCTGGCCGTAGTAGGGGTGGACCGGCGGCGGTTTCTGCTGGGCTCGGTGGTGGGCATGCTGCCCCGCAGCCTGTTTTTTTACTGGGTCGGCACCCAGGCCAGCGACGTATTCGCGCTTATCCGCAACCCCGAAACCGGCACCATCGGCAAGATCCTGGTGGCCGTGCTGGTGCTGGTGTCCCTGCTGGGGCTGTACGTGCTGTTCAACAACGCCCTGAAGCGGGCCCTGAACCGGAGCACCCAAAATCAGTTAAAAAATCAAAACTGATAATCAACACGTTGCTGACTTTTTCCGCATTAATCGGGAGAAATTAGCGGTGAAAGGTTGCTTGACTAAAAACTGCTTCGTTATCTTTGCACTCCCTTAAGGGGAAAAGGTTGTGTAGCTCAACTGGATAGAGCACCTGACTACGAATCAGGAGGTTTAAGGTTCGACTCCTTACACGACCACACAAAAGGCCCTTGGCACACGCTAAGGGCCTTTTTTTGTTTTGATTTGAACCCAACGATTCGGCGGGTTTGGTTGTTTACGAATCGGCCCCGCGCCACTCATTCGTTTTTTAACTGCTCATGATGAAGTCTGTTTCCACCGATATCTGTATAATCGGAGCCGGCCCGGTGGGGCTGTTTGCCGTGTTTGAGGCGGGTTTGCTGAAGCTGCGCTGCCACGTTGTGGACGCCCTGCCCCAGGTGGGTGGTCAGCTGTCCGAGATTTATCCCAAGAAGCCGATCTACGACATTCCCGGCTTTCCCGATATCCTGGCCGGCGACCTGATCAAAAACCTGATGCGGCAGATCGAGCCTTTCCACCCCACCTTCACGCTGGGCGAGCGGGTGGAGCGCTTCGCCAAGCTCGACGACGGCACCTTCCAACTGATTACCTCCGACGGCACCGAGATTCTGTGCAAAGCCATTGCCATTGCCGGGGGCCTGGGCTCGTTTGAGCCCCGTAAGCCTGCCATCGACGAGCTCGAGAAGTTCGAAGGCGGCAAGGGCGTTCATTACATGGTGCGTGACCCTGATTTCTTCCGCGACCAGCGCCTCGTCATTGCCGGCGGCGGCGACTCGGCCCTCGACTGGACCATTTTCCTGGCTGACCTGGCCAAGGAAGTAACCCTGGTGCACCGCGGCACCATCTTCCGCGGCGCGCCCGAGTCGGCTGAGAAGGTGAAGCACCTGCACGATGCCGGCAAGGTGCGCCTGGTGCTGTCGTCGAACGTGACCCACGTGCACGGCGATGAGAAGCTTGAAGCCGTTACCATCACCGGCCCGGCCGACGCGAAGGAAACCCTCCATGTCGACCACTTTATTCCCTTGTTCGGCCTTACGCCCAAGCTGGGCCCGATCGGCGAGTGGGGCCTGGAGCTGGAAGATGATGCCGTGAAGGTGAACACGCTGGACTATTCCACCTCGGAGCCCGGCATCTACGCTATCGGCGACATCAACACCTACCCCGGCAAGCTGAAGCTGATTTTATGCGGCTTCCACGAGGCCGCGCTGATGGCCCAGGGCGCCTACAAGCACATCTACCCCGATAAAAAGTACGTGCTGAAGTATACCACCGTGAACGGCGTACCGACCATGTAAGAACGGCTTGGTTGGGGATTGGCAGTGGGCTGTTAGCTTTGTGCCGTCAACTTTCGCCCCACCCCCGCGCTCTTCCGCCCAATTCCCCTTAACTATGACTGATGATAATGTAGTCCGCGTGTACGTGGAGGAAGCGCCCAGCCAGCGGCGCGAAGTTGAAGCACCCACCGACATGGGCCTGAGCCTGATGGAAGTGCTCAAGGCCAGCGGCTACGATATCCAGGCTACCTGCGGAGGCATGGCGCTGTGCGGCACCTGCCACATCGAGGTGCTGGCGGGACCAGCCCTCGACGAGCCCAGCGACGAGGAAATGTACATGCTGGAAAGCCTTCCTATCATGAGCACCGGCAGCCGCCTGTCCTGCCAGATCCGCGTGAACAGCCGCATGGACGGCCTGGTGCTGCGCCTGATGCCCCAGATGGCTTAGTTTTTCGGACTGAGAACTCAGAGCCTAGACTATTCAGTAGAAACAGCAAGGGCGAGCCAACCGGCTCGCCCTTGCTGTTTTCGGGTATCGGCGCCGGGCTAGCGGCGCTTTCGGGAACCGGATTTTTTCTTGGTCGTCGTTTTCTTCTTGGCCGAGGTGTGGTGGCGGCGCGAGGAGGAACGGCGGTAGTGCCGGGCGCGGTGCACGACGGCCGGTTTCTCAACCACGGCGGCGGCTTCCGTTACTTCTTCAGCTTCATCGTTGCGGGCCGTGATGTCGCCGCCGTCAGCGGCTTCTTCGGCCGCGGCGGCCTGGGCCGCTGCCACCTTCTGGGCCTGCTTGCGGCGGATGGGCATCAGGAAATCCCGTTCGGCACGCTCCCGGACCGAGAGCTTTTCTTCGCCCGGCAACGTGGGCGAAACGGGCAGGGCAACCTGACCTTTACGGTCGGCGGAATCAGGCTTTTTCTCACCCTGAGCCAGCGCCGAAACACTGCAAAGGAGCAGGCCGGCAAGCATGTAGTTTTTGTACATTGGCGTCATTCTTAGTGGCTGGGAAATGGCAAATGTAGTAGCCAGACCCTCAACCAGCAAGCCAAATTCACGGTTAGCACGCCGGAACGCGCCTCACAGCTCGACAGCGCCGTTTTTATTGTATAATTTTTTCGCGTTGCTAACCAACTTGGCTAGGGCGCAATCCGCAGGCGCTGCCCCGCCGAATGGCTGGTAAATTCCGGTGCATACAGGCACTGAATCTGGCTGAGCCCGCCCGAAAAACCCCCACTCTGGGCGGCCCGCAGCCGGTACTCAAACACGTGCGTACCACGGGGCAGCCAGCTCATAAAGAAGTTGGTGGCCGCGTCGCGGGGACTTTCGTAGTAGCCCAGCCCACCCTGGTAGCGGTAGCCCGAGGTCTGACGGATCGGCTCGAGGCCAGCCGCCCGCTGGTCCTTGAGGTGCACATACTCCAGGTCGCGGTCAGTACGAAGCACGAGGCGTACTACGAGGGCGTCGCCGACCTTTAGCGGGGTGCTGGCCGTGAGGCGCTCCAGCACGGGGCCGCCGGCGGTGGCCTGCTCCCGGAACAGCTGCCGTTCGAGGCTAAGCGGTGTGGCGGCCGGTGTGATTTTATCGAGCTGCTCAAAATACTGCCAGTACAGCGCGCCCCAGGCCACCCCGGCGTCGGGCTTGGTGACGCTGACTTTGCCCTGCGCGGGCTTTATCTCGCTCTCCGTCCAGGTGGTTTTAACGTATCCGGTGCCGGCCTGCTGGCTGGTTGGTTTCACAATCTCCCCTCCTACCACGATCTGCAGCGGCCGGGTAGGCGCGAGCCAATCGGAGCCGCGCAGCAGCAGGGCGTAGCAGGCATCGGCGGTGGCCCGGGTGCTTTCCCAGCTCTGGGTCTGCTTCTGTTTCAGCAGCCAGAGCTTCATTTCATCCACCGACTTCTGGTCGTTTTTCACCTCAGCAAAGGCCTCAATAAGCGTAGCCTGGGTTTCGGTGGGCGCATCGCGCCAGTAGTAGCCGCCGCGCACCTCCTTCCAGTACATGCCCAGCTCGGGCGAGTGAAGCGCATTTTCGGCGAGGGCCCGCAGGATGTCGGAGGCGGCCTTGCTGGTTTGGTCGGCGCGGACCAGCGCCAGGGCTGTCTGGGCCTGGAGGTAGCGGGTGCGGGTCAGCCAGAACGTGGCGGCCTGCTCCTGGTAGTAGGCCTGGGCGGGCTGCGCGGCTTTGACCGGGGCCGGCTTCGGCCAGAAGCTACGGGCGTACAGCGCATGAATCTGAATATCCTCCAGGTGGTCCTGCTTGAGGTTAACTCCTTTTTGGCGGCGTAGCTCAGCATAGTCCTGCTGGAGCCGTTCGTCGAGGTAGCGCAGCGCATTCTGCAGAATCGGGCGCGCCTGCTCGTCCTGCTGGGCGTGGAAAGCACCGAGGCGCTGGAGCTTACCGAACCCGGCTACGATCAGCTGGGTGATGTACCGGTCGTCGGGCATCCGCTCAAACCACGGGAAAGCACCGGTCGGGGACTGCATCTGTCCCAGCTTGGTCAGGGCCCGGGTCGTCTCGGCTTGCAGGCGGGGCTCATCGAACAGCTCGGTGAGGCGGCGCATCCGCTCGGTTTCGCTTTGCGCGTCGCGAACCCAGGGCGTTTCCTGCAGCAGCAGGTTCTTCAGCTCCTGATTCTGCTCCAGCTTGCTGCTCAGGGCAGCTTTGTCGCCGGCCTGGGCGGCGCGCTGCCACTCGGCCAGCACGGTTTTAAAGCGCGGGTTGCTGCGCAGGATGTGGGAAGCCAGCAGGTTGGCGTAAAGGCGGCTGAAGATTTGCTCGGAGCACTCGTACGGGTACTCCATCAGATACGGCAGGCTCTGCACCGCGTACCAGGCCGGGTTGGCCGTCATTTCCAGCGTGAGGGCATGGTTGCGACGGGTGGGAGAGGTGGTACTGCTGAGCTTGGTGAGCTCAAACTCCCGGGTGGCCGGCCCCACGATGGGCAACGGCAGGCTTTCGGTCACCAGCAGGCGGTTCGGCAGCACCGGCAGGGTATTTTCCTCGCCGTCGGAGAACTGCTGGCTGGTGATTTCCAGCTTTTGGTTTTTGGCTTTCCGGCGGGCCTTTTTATCGGCATCTGATTTTTCCTTCCCGCTTACTAAGTGTCCCGCTGCCACCACCCGGTAGGTAATGGCCGACACGTCGAAGTCGGCAGGCAGGGCGAAGTCCCAGCCGAGGGCGGCGCTTTGGTTGGCTTTCACGTCGAACGGCAGCTGGGCGGCGCTTTTGAGCAGGCGGCTTTCCAGAGGCTGCTGAGTGCGGGCATCAAGCAGAAACAGCTGGGCGGTGCCGCGCAGCGGGGTCTCCGTGAGGTTGCTGAGCTTGGCAGTGAGGCGGAGCTGGTCGCCCTCCCGGAAAAAGCGCGGGGCGTTGGGCGTGACCTGAAGCTGCTTCTGGGTGACCAGCTCGCGCTGGAGCAGGCCGGTGCGCAGCTGCTGATCGTGAGCCAAGGCCAGCAGCTGCCAGCGCGTCACGGCTTCGGGCATCTGAAACTCGAGCACCGTTTCGCCCTGAGCATTGGTGCGCAGCTCGGGCAGCCAGAAGGCCGTTTCGCGGAAGTCCTTGCGGGCCTGCACCCCGCTCAGGTCCGGCTGCGCCCGCTTTGGCTGGTCGACTCCCGTCACGACCACTTCATTGAGCTGTTCGTCGGATTCCCGCATGGCCATAGCGTCCATCGGAGCCGCGGCAGCTGCCACGCTGCCGCGAATCTGTACCCCCGCGGCCTTACCGGCCAGGGTACGACTCTGCAGCACTTCTTCATCCTTCTTGACAACTGGCGGAGTGAATCTGGTAGTAGACTTATTTTCCAGAAGCAGATAGTCGTTGCTGCTTTCCTCAGCGCCCAACGAGTAACCCCACCAGTTAAGGTGCGGATAAACAGCGCCCGGCGGTACCCCAAACTCGACGTTGTCGCCAAACAGCTCGTTTGATCCGCCGGTACCAAACCGTCCGTTCCAGGCCAGTACGGGCGGATAATACGCCTTCGGCAACGTCAGCTCGGCAAAGGAATGAAGGCGGAAAACATGCAGGGACTTATCATAGAGCGAAGCCATCAGCTCCGCCTGGGCCGGCTGGCCGCCGGTCTGGTGAATCGTAACCCGCCAGGTTTCCTTTTGCCCGGGCTGGAGCTTGTCGCGGAAGGTGGCAATGCTAAGCTGCAGCGGGGCCGGGGGCGTAGTTACCTCCACCTGGACGGTGTGGGTGTACACCCGGTTGTCGCGCACCTGCGTCAGGTGCACGTAAAGCCCACCGCCATTGAGCCGGGCCGTCGTGGGCACTTCCACCACGCGCTGCTCGCCCGCCGCCAGCGTTATCCACTCCTGACGCACCGTTTCTCCTTTCGCTTCGGCCTGGAGCAGCAGGCGGGCCCCGGCTTCGGAGCTGCCAACGAGAAACCGCGCCGCCCGGCCCGGCTCCACGCTGTCCTGCAGGCTCACAAACCAATGCGGCATGGGCAGGGGCAGCGTGGTGGCAGCCAGGGAGTAAAGCGTAAATATGGCTTCCGCTTTCACCGCCGGCGCGCCGGTAACGGAAGCCGGGGCCGCCGTAGCTTCCAGCACATAGCGGCCGGTCAGCTGCCGGGCCAGTGGCTGAACCAGGGCCGTCAGCGCCGGGCCTTTTTCGGTATTGAATTCCTGAGTCAGCACCAGCGTACGGACCCAGGTGCTGTCGTTGTCTTCCTCAGCATAGGCATCAAGCGGGAACCGGCGCTGGAACTCTTCCCGACTCAGGGCCTCCCGGTCGGGCCGCTGCCACAGCCGCGTACGGAAAGCCCGGGCCGGGGGGGTAAGGCGAAACAGACGCAGCGTGCCGCGGGCGGGCAGGGCTTCGCCGGTGGCATTGGTGCTCATCAAACGCAGCGCCGGCAGATCTTCGCGGTTTATTTTATCGGGCACGCTCAGGCGCAACGTCAGGGCATTGGTGCCGAGGCTCACGCCCTGCTCCCCGGTCCGGGTTTCCCCGGCGGCATCGGTGACGTCAGCGGTGACGGCAAACAGGTAGCCCGGCTGCCAGAGTCCGCGCTTCGGCGGGAGGCCCGGCTCTCCTTTGGCAGTAAACTTCACGGTGAAGCCTCCGGCCGAGTCGGTCTGCGCCGTTCCCTGGGCTACTTCGGCTTCTCCCCGACCCGGATTGTAGCCACCGTAGCCGCGGCCGAACATCGGCCAGAACGTGCGGCGCACCACCCGGTAGCGCACCGTGGCCCCGTCCACCGGCTGACCGGCGTAGGCTGTCGCCTTGCCGCGCAGCGTCAGCTCCTGCCCCAGCACCGGCGTACCCTGCACGGGCTCAAAGGTGACCTGAAACGTAGGGCGCTTGTAGTCTTCCACCGCGAAGCCGATGCTGCCATACTCGGTCTGCAGGCTCATTTCGCCGTTCAGCAGGCCGGTTGGTAAAACCAGGGAGCCGTGAAACGAGCCGAAGTCGGAGGTGGTGAACGGCAGGGTCTGCACCGTTTGTCCGTTTACGTCTACCAGCCGCACCGTTATCGGCAGCTTGGTCAGCAGCCCGGACTTGCCGGCCAGGGTTTCCGTCAGGATACCTTTGAAATAAAGCGTCTGGCCGGGCCGGTAAATGGCGCGGTCGGTGTACAGGAAGCTGCGGCGCTGGGGCCGTTCCTCCTGCCGGCCCCGCCCCCGACCAGCTCCGTGGTAGTAGCCGCCTTCGGTTACCAGCAGCGAGTCGCGGCCTTTGGTAAGCAGGATGGCTTGGAGCATGATGTTCTGTTCCGTCGTGCGTGCCAGCGGCAGCGTAACCTGCCCGTCGGCACCGGTGGTCAGCCCAGTACCCCGGCGCTGCTGGTATTCGCGTGCGCTCTGGTCGTAAAACTGAAAAAAGGGCAGCACGCCGACCCCGGCAAGCGGAGCCCCCGTTTTCCGGTGCAGCACCAGCAGATCCGGGCCGTCACCGGCAGCCGCCGCCCGCCGCACCAGGCTTAGCTCGCTGACGGGCACCTGGGTGTATGCCGTGGTTACGCCAGTCCGCTTCCGGGTTGGGTTTTCGTCGGTGGTGCTCAGGACGATGAGGTAGCGGCCCAGCGGCAGGGCGGGTCCGGCGTGCTGTACGCTGTGCTGCTGGTAGTCGGCCGGGCCGGGCACGTCCAGTGTCCAGGCAGCGGCGGGTGGGGAAGCCAGCACGGTGGCATAGGCTTTCTGAAACGCTTCGTCGCCGCGGGTGCGGCGCTGGAGGCTGCGCACGTCCTGTGCTGTACTCAGCCGATAGGCCCGGGCGTACAGCCGCGTCACGTTGCGCACGTTGAGCCTGAGTTGCCAGGGCTGGCCGGGCAGCAGCACGTCTTCCGTTTCAAAGCCCAGCTCTACTTCCTCGACCCGCTGCCGGACGGCCCGGGCCAGCTGCGCCCCGCGCGACTTCGGAAACCGTTTTTCGGCCTGCAAGGCTACCTCCCGGGCCTCGGCCGGCCTGGCTTCCTCCAGCTGGTCGGCCAGCTCAGCCAGGAACTCGGTGCTGATGGGCAAAGCCTGGTACGTCTCGGCCGCCCGGCGCAGGGCCGCCCCCACTAGCTCGTCTTCGTCGGGTAGCTCGGCGTGCGCCTGCACGAAGCGCAGGCGCAGCAGATCCACGTCGGCCAGGGCGGTGGGGTTGACCGCATCGGTGAGTCGGAAGGCAATCAGCTGCTGAAGCACCCGCAAAGCCAGCAGCCGGGCGTTGAGGGAATCGGCTTTGGGAGCAGTGAGGCGGAGGCGGCTAAAGTCGGCGGCGGACCCCAGCAAAGCCGGATCGGTCAGCTCAAACTGCTCGGCCGGCCGGGTTACGTAGTATTCATCATTGCCCAGCCCGTCGACGGCACGGTGGGCCAGCAGGTCGTAGAGCGTGGGGCGCCGGGCCCGGCCCTCGGCATTGCCTTGCCGTACCGCGTAGCCCAGCGCGGCTACGCTTACTTGCTGCAGGCGCCCGGGCTCTTCCAGGGAAGCGCGGTAGTGACGTAGCACGGCCGTGCCCAGGCGGGCTGCATCCCAGGTCACAACGTCGGCGCCGGGTGCGGTGGCCGCAGGGTCAGCAATTATGGTGCGGTCGTGCAGCTCGTAGCGGTGCTGTTCGTAATAACCGGCGTAGAGCTGGGCCAGCAGGCTGTGCAGGATGGGTCGGGCCGGAAACCCCGCCGTTTTCAGATCGGCTTCGACCAGGGCAATGGCCTTTACCTCGTCGTCGTCCTCTTTCTCTTCGAGCAGACGCAGCTTGTACAGCAGGGCCCGCAGGTATTCGGGTGTATCCTGCCGGCCGCGGGCAGCCAGATAAAGCTCCTCCACCAGCTTGCCGGCCGTAGCGGTCTGGCCTTTGCCGAGCAAAAGGTCAATCTTCTTCCAGGCGGCCGGGTTCGGGCTTTTACCGGGGGGCGTAGGCTGGGACGAGCCCGCGGAAAACAGCATCAGCAGCAGGAAGAAGGGGAGCGAAGCAAACCGGAAGATAGCGCGCATAAGTAAAGGATAAGGCGGACTCCTGCCTGATGCCGGATGGCGGCGGATTCCACACGGCCAGGGCAACTTATCTGACCAACGAAGGCAGGCGCCGGCAAAGCTGCACAATTGCCCGGGTTCCAACGAGTGGGTAGCCGGCTCTGGTATCAGGTAAGACCGGAACAGCCCTTAGCTTTGCCGCTGACCCGGACTTTCCCGGCTGTATGAACGCCCTGAGCGGAGGTCCCCTTCGCGTTACACGATGAACCGCACCACGCTGCTGATTGGATTGGGAGGCTTCCTGGGGTCGGTGGGACGCTACTGGGTGCAGCAGTACGTTCTGCGCTACTTCCCGGTCAGCTTCCCGCTGGGCACATTTGTCGTGAACCTCGCCGGCTGCCTGCTGATCGGGCTGCTGCTGGGGTTCTTCGAGCGGGCCCCGGGCGCCTCGGCCTCGTGGCGGGTGTTTCTGACCACCGGCTTCTGCGGGGGCTTTACCACCTTTTCCACCTTTGCCTACGAAAGTCTCACCCTGGCCCGCACCGGCGAAGTTGCGTTGCTGGCGCTGTACACGGCCGGCAGCGTGAGTTTGGGCCTGCTGGCGGCCTTTGCGGGCTTCTCCCTTGCCCGGCTGATGTAGCTGCTGCTTGTCCGGCAGCGGCAGCGGTGGTATCTTTCTTCAGCCGCCGTCGCTTTCCGCCACCGACCGTTACGCAGCCGGCTCCGCCTTTCACTTTCCTGCCCATGACTTCTGCTGCCGACTCCGCTCATTTACAGCTCACTCCCACGCAGCAGGCGGTGGAACTGGCCCGGCCCTGGGTGCTGGCCGCCCTGTACGCGGGAGCGGCCATAGCCGGCTGGTGGTGGCTGGCCCTGCCGCTGGCGGTAGTGGTGTGTCTGGCTGCGTTTGTGCAAATGCACGATGCCATGCACAACGCCCTCCGGCTGCCGAAAGCCGGCAACAAGCTGGTACTGACTTTAAGCGGACTGCTGATTCTGAAAAGCGGGCACGGCCTGCAGGTTACCCACCTGCGCCACCACGGACGCTGCCTCACCGACGACGACCCTGAGGGTGCGCCGGCCACCTGGCAGTTTAGCCGGGTGCTTTGGCAGGGCCCTTACCACATTCTGATGCTGCGCCGCGAGTCCCTGCGCATTGCACCCAAAACCCGCCGCATTCAATTTATCGAAACCGGGCTGACGCTCCTGCTGCTGGCATGTTTTATCGGCCTGTACCTGCTCACCGGTTCCCTGGCCGGGCTCGTGTACTGGGGCGTGGCCTTTTTCATGAGCGCGACCATGCCGATCTGGGCGTCCTACATTCCGCATCATCTGGCGCCCGAGAATCCGGCAGCCCACGCCGCGGCGGCCGTAGCCCAGTTCTGGACGCCGGTGGTGTCTTCCTTTGCCTTTCACCACGTGCATCACCACTTTCCCCGCGTGCCCACGGCCCTGCTCCCCCAGGCGGCTAAGCTGCCCGGTGCCCGGGAAGCCGGGCACCCGCACTAGCGCTGAGCTCTTTTACCGGTTGGCCGTTGCCTGCCCGGCCAGCACGGTGCTTTCCAGTACCTGCTCGGCTTGGGCCACGTGGCGCTGCAGATGCACCACCAGCAGCTCCAGCTGATCAGTGAGGCGCAGGTACAGCAAAGGAATAATCGGGTTCGGAATCCGGATGGCGTTGGCGTTGACCTGCTTAGCCTGCTGTACCATGTTGGTCAGCTCATCGAGCTGCCGGCTAAAAACCTCTACTACCGTCCGGGGCAGGCGGCTACCGCTGGGCGCGTACTGCTGGGGCGACTTCATAGGCTTTTCGCTGGCCGGGGTCTGCATTGCCTCAATCATCTTCCGGCCAATAAAGCCTGATTTGACGGTAGCAGCGGGCCGCGTGCCCTTCTCCCGGGCCTGCTTGAGCTTGCGCGCCATTACGGGCAGAACGTGTCCGCCCGTGATGTTGAGGTGCTCCAGGCACTGCCCCACGCTCCACTTATCGGGTGCCGGGCGGCGGTTGAGCTGGTCGTCGGTCAGCTGACGAAAGCGTCGCACGCTGCCTTCGCGGATAGCCTGCAGGTCGGCGGAGAGCCGGTCGAGAAACTCGGTGGTAGGAATGACGGGGGCAGCCATGACGCGGGTGGATGAAACGGAGGAAGGAACTGTAATAATACGGCTGCGCCGCCATTTCGGCAATCCGGCCCGCCCATTCCGGCTGATTGCGCTCCACCGGGCCGGCTCCCTGGCTTCTCCCCCGCTGTCAGCCCGGCGATTTTATCGGCCCGGGCATCCGCAGGCAACGCCGGGCCCCGGTTCAGGGGCAGTGGCTTACGGAAGGCAGCGGCTGCCAAAACGAGGCCCCGCTACTGGGCGCCGAACCCGCCGCGCACCCGCAAATAAATTTTTGCGCGCAATACGTGGCTTTGGCTATATTACTCCTGCTTATTTCTAGTGCCGATACCCTTACCGCTATTCCCGTGCTACCTGTTACTCCCCGGCTGTCGGTGCTGACGGCCCTGCGCCGTATTATTCGCCGCCACTTCGGCTTTTCCCGCCGCGAAACCTCGGGGCTGCTTGCCCTGCTCGTGCTCATGCTGGTTTTGGTGGGCCTGCCCTGGCTGCTGGAGCCGGCGCTGCCTACATACATGCCAGCTGCCGATGCCCGACACCTCAACCAGCTGGCCGCCCAGCTGGCTGCTCAGCGTCAGCCCCGGCGGTTTCCGGCCCGCTACCCCAGCCGCTACCCGCGCCGGACCCCGGTGCCCCAGGTGGTGCTGGCCCCGTTCAATCCGAACACGCTGACGCCCACCGACTGGGAAGCCCGGGGTCTGCCGGCTTACCTGGCCAAGCGGCTGGTGCGCTTCCGCGACGTCATCGGCGGCTTCAAGGCCAAAGAGCAGATCAAACGCACTTATGGGCTGGCCGATTCCACCTATGCCCGGCTGGCGCCCTACATGCAGCTGCCCGACCAGCTGCCGCCCCGGGAAACGCTCACGCGCCGCTACCCGACCAATGGCCCCCGGCCCGGGGGCCAGCCGTTCGCCTCCAGGTTCCCGGATCGGTTTCCGCGCAAGCCCACCCACCTGACGGCCTTCGACCTGAACACGGCCGACACCACCCAGCTGATGCAGATCCGGGGCATTGGTCGGGGCTTGTCGAAACGGGTGGTGCAGTACCGGACGCGCCTGGGCGGCTTCGTCAGCGAAGAACAGGTGGGGGAAATTTACGGCCTGGCCCCCGACCTCATCGACAGCCTGCGCAAGTACACGTTTGTAGCACCCTCCTTCAGCGCTGCCCCGCTCGACGTCAACAACGCCTCATTTGAAGAGCTCCGGGTACATCCTTACGTAGGCCCGCGCCTGGCCCGGGTGCTGGTAGCCTTCCGCCAGCAGCACGGCCCCTTCCGTTCCCCCGACGACCTCAGGCAGATCCGCATCCTCGATCCCGCCAACCTGGAAAAGCTCCGCCCTTATCTGAAGCCGTAATCCACGATGCCAATTGCCACGACAAAGGCGCAGGACGAAGCCGACCGTGCGTAGTTGGGCCGGATAAAGAAAAGAAGCCCCGACGCACGCATACGCCGGGGCTTCTTTTGTTTTATGCTGCGCTGATTGCTCCGAGCGAATGGCTGCGCAGGCCCGGGCTACCGGCTCTGCCGGCCCATCGGCACACGACCTTACAAGCGCGCTTCGTTTCTAGCGCACTACCATCGTGAAGCCCATCGTACCGCCCGGGGCGTAGGTAGGCACCAGCAGCAGCTTCTGACCCAGCTTGGTTGGCAGCAGGCGGGCGGCAGCCGGGTAGAGGTGCCATACCGCCTCCGCCGACAGAAAGCCAATGCTGGCGCCGGCCAGCACGTCGGTAACCCAGTGCCGGTTGTTCATGATGCGCATAGCCCCGGTTGCTGCCGCCATCGAGTAGCCGCCTACGCTGATCCAGGGGTTGGTTTTGTAGTATTGCTCGTGCAGCAGCGTGGCCGTCATGAAGGCATCGGCGGTATGGGCCGAGGGAAACGAGCTTAGGTCAGTTGGGTTGTCGGGGCGGGCTTCGGCCACCACGTTCTTCAGGTTGCACACGATGCCGGAGTTCAACGCGTGCGAGAGTCCCCAGATGATGCTGAACGGCACTACGCCCCGCTCGCCCTTCACACCGGCTACCTGCAGCGCATACGCCGCTACGATGGGCCCCTTGCGGGAATAGTCGTCGAGGCTGGTGCGGAAGCCGCGAAACACGCTCTGGCTTTGCTTCTGAAATCCTTCCTTGGCTTCATCAAACACATTTTCATTGCGGCTGATCAGGCCCAGACCAATCAGCGACAACGGCACGACCACCCGGGGCATGGCTGCTTTGCGCAACAGCAGCATGCCGGGCCGGGTCGGCACCCCGACCTGGCTCAGCGGCTGAGGGCGGGTGGTATCGGCGGGCTGGACGGGGGGCGAAAGCTCGGGCTGAGAGGAATTCTGAGCCAGGGCCGACCCGGTTCCCAGGTTTAAAGCAAGCAGAAAGAAGTAAAGAAAGCGCATAGGCAAACCGAACGGACAAGGTGCAAACTCGCACAATATACCGCTTTTTGCCAGGCTTCCCGTAGGTGCCAGCAGCTATTTGAAATCATTATCTACCTATATTATAAGCAGATATCCCTGGCCGGCCGTTGTACGCCGGAAAAAAGCAGTCGGGGCCGGCAGCTGATGGCCCGACCCGGCCGCGCGGTTGTTTGAAGCGAATTTCCTTCCTTGCCCGGCTTGGCGCATGCCCGTCGGCCGGCACGTTTCGTAACACGACTGGTTTGCTTCCCCCGAATCAGGTCCCCGTTTTTTCTTTTCCTATGCTCTTTCTGCTCCGCGACAAGCTGTTCCCGATTCTGATATTTCTGCAGTCCGTGGTGTGCGGCTGCGCCAGCGACGAAGGCCGGGGCAACTTCGACCGGATCAGTCAGGACTACACCATCAAGCAGATCGGACACCTGCATAAAGGCAAGGTGGTCGAAAGCTCCGGGCTGGAAATCGCCAACGAGGAAGGCGACCTGTGGACCCACGGCGACGGGGGCAACACCTCCGCCCTTTACAAGGTAACCCAGCAGGGTGACCTGCTTTCCACCCTCGACCTGGGCAACCTGACCAACATCGACTGGGAGGACCTGGCCCAGGACGACAAAGGCCACCTCTTTATCGGCGACTTCGGCAACAACCAGAACAAGCGCCGCAAGCTGGCCATCTACCGCCTCAGCGGCCCCGACTACCGCCGCATCGATACCATTGCCTTCAGCTACCCCGACCAGAAAGCTTTTCCGCCCAAGAAAAAGGACCGCAACTTTGACTGCGAAGCCTTTTTCTTTCACAACGACAGCCTGTACCTGTTCACCAAAAACCGCAGCCAGAGCCAGTGGGTAAAGCAGTACAAGCTGCCGGCCCTGCCCGGCATGCACGTAGCCGCCCTGGTCGACAGCATTCAGATCAATACCTGGATTACGGCGGCCGACATCAGCCCGGACGGCCGCACGGTGGCCCTGCTCGGCTACGGCCACGTGTACCTGATTGAGCTCCAGCCCGGCCGCAAGCTGTTCGACGGCCGGAAAAGCTGCCTGCCGGTGCCTTCCAGCGGACAGGCCGAGGCGTTGGTTTTCCTTAACAACACCGACTTCGTGCTCAGCAATGAGAAAGGCAAGCTGTATAAAGCCATGCACAAAAAGTAGGCGCGGCGGTTACTATTCAAACGTCAGAGCCTGACCGCAACCCGGGGCTTTGCCGTTAGCCTCTTTCCGAACCGTTTTTTCTTTGTTTTTATGGCACATCCAATTCTCGTGACGGGCGCCACCGGCACGGTAGGCTCCGAGGTCGTGAAGGCCCTTACCAACCGGGGGGCGCAGGTCCGCGCCGGGGTTCACTCGATCATCAAGGGCGACCGGCTCCGGCAGCTCTACCCCGAAATTCAGCTGGTCGAGCTGGACTTCAACCGTCCGGCCTCCCTGCATGTGGCCCTCACCGGCGTAGAGCGGGTCTTTTTGCTCACGCCCTTTTCGCCGGAGCAAGTGGAGCAGGGCAAGCGCCTGATCGACGTGGCCCGGGAGGCCGGCGTGCAGCATATCGTGAAGCTTTCCGCCTCAGGAGCCGACGCCGAGCCGGGCATCCAGCTGGGGCGCTGGCACCGCGAAGTAGAAGACTATCTGGCCCAGAGCGGGGTTCCCTTCACCCTGCTGCGCCCCACCAGCTTCATGCAGAACTTCGTTCACCATCACGGTGAGTCCATCAGCCAGCAGGGCCGCATCTACCTGCCCCTGGGGGAAGGCCAGGTATCCTATATCGATGCCCGCGACATTGCCGCCGTGGCCGCCTCCATTCTCACTGCCGACATCACCCAGCACCAGGGCCAGGCGTATGAGCTAACTGGTCCCGAGGCACTGTCGGTGCAGGCGGTGGCCCAGGCGCTGAGCGAGGCCAGTGGCCGCCCCATTCAGTATGTGGATGTGCCTGAGGAAGCGGCGCGGGAGGGCATGGCGGAGGCTCCGGCCTGGCTGCGCGACTCCCTGCTCGAACTCAATGCCCTCTGCAAAGCCGGCTACGCCGCCCGCGTCACCGACGACGTGGAGCGGCTCAGCGGCTGCGCCCCGCGCACCATCAGTCAGTTCGCCCAGGACTATCAACAGCAATTCACCCCAAGCGCCTAGGCTCGGGTAGCAGGCAAAAAAATGCCCCTTCCGTTAAGAAGGGGCATTTTTTGTTTCAAGCCCGACTTAGTGCAGGTTCTTGGGGTCGGCTTCCCGGTTTTCGGTGGCGCCCTGTTCCGCGTCTACGCCGCCGTTACCGGCATTCATTTCGGCGGATACCAGGTCGTCGCCGGAAACCGATACGGCCTGGTCGTCGCCTTTGGCGGCAGCGTCCTGGGCCGGGTTCTGGTTTGGGGCAGACGAAGCGCCCTGGCCGGGCTGGGCTTGCTGATTGGGAGTAGTGGACATAAGCAGGATGGTAAGGTGAGCTGAAAAAGCAACAGCGTAGTACCAGAGACTTACGCACCCCCCGGTTGATAGTTGAGGTAGCAGGCCGGCCGCAGCCAGGCCGTGGGCAGCCGGGTCGCACTTTTTTTAGACCTTCTCGGCGGGGCGCTGAAACGCGGATAGTAAATACCTGTATTTTTACGCCATTCTTTCACCACAACACTTCTACAATACCTAATTATGAAAACGGGTAAAGTAAAATTTTTCAATGAGGCTAAGGGCTTTGGTTTTATCGTGCAGGATGATGACAACCAGGAGATTTTTGTGCACCAGACCGGCCTGATTCACGAAATCCGGGAAAACGACCGGGTTAGCTTTGATGTCATCGAAGGCAAAAAAGGCCTCAACGCGGTAAAAGTGGAGCGCATCTAACTCCCCGCCTACCGCGACTTACTGCCGAGCTACTATGGGCTCCGGTCTTACGTGCTGCGTAGGGCCGGGGCTTTTTGCTTTTTCCGACTAAGTAGCTGCAAAACCGGACTTTGGCTCGATAATTCAGGCCGATTAATTATTATTTGAAATATTTACTACCCCCTAAATAGCCTCTTTCCAGCGTGTAAGCGCCCTTTTTACAAATCCCGCCACCGGCACCGGCGGCGGAAACGCCGGGTTTCCCGGTCCTACTCAAAATAAGCCTTACCTTTACGCCATTCTTTCACATCACCCCATTTTTTTTAGTATGAGCACCGGTATTGTAAAGTTTTTCAATGAAACCAAAGGTTTTGGTTTCATCACGCCGGATGGCGGTGGTGAAGACGTTTTCGTGCACGCTTCGGGCTTAATGCAGCCTATTCGTGACAATGACCGCGTAGAGTTCCAGGTACAGCAGGGCAAAAAGGGCCTGAATGCTGTCAATGTACGCATCACCCAATAGTCCGCTGGTCCTGAACGACTGTCATTGTCGTTACTAGCAAAATCCTGTTCTGGCTCAGCCGGAACAGGATTTTTTCTTTTCCGGCGGCCTGTCCACCCACAAAAAGCCCCGCCGGTTTACACCAGCGGGGCTTTCCAATTTGGGGGCTTTACAATTTGATTGAACCGACTACTTCGCCGGAGCGGCTACTTTGGTTACCCGCACGCCCACGGCCATGATGCCAGGCAGCTGCTCCTGCCGCATGTACTGCTCCAGCACAATTTTGTACGTGCCTGCCTGCCGGAACTGCTGGTTGCGCAACGCCAGAAAGGAATGGTCGAAGATGTCACCGGTACCGTCGCCGCGGGGCTCTCCGGTCTGGGGATCCATCAGCAGCATATGGTGCAGCAGCTGGGAAATCGGCTTCTGGTCGGGGCCAGTAAGGGTGTGCTTCAGGTACAGGTTATAGTAGCCGTAGGCCGAGGCGTTGCGCACGTTGAAGTACACGTCGTAGCGCTGGGTGGTATCCTGAATCTCGAACGTGAAGGCCGGCTTCACCTGCACGCCCCAGGTATACTCATCGAAGTCGATATTCTTCTCATACACCCCGTTCGGGTCGCAGGCCGGCAAGCTCAGAAGCAGCACAGCCAGCAGCAGTAAGCGAAATACGTTGGTCATACTCAGGAGGCGCTGGGGGCAGGAGTGGAAGAGCCTTCGCCGCCCCCGGTCCGGGGCGGACGGGAACCCCGACGGGAGCTGCGGCCGGTGCGCGGGCTACGCTCGCCCGAGCCTTCGGCAGCCGGTCGCTCACCGCCGCTGCCGGGAGCGGCGCTGCGGGGCGGGCGGCTGTCGGGGTTGCGGGGCGGACGGGAACCCTCCCGGCGGCCACCCTCCGGACGCGGGCCTTCCGGCGAGGTGCCGTCCGGGGCGGCCCCGTCGGTCCGGCCGCGGTTGTTGCGCCGGTTCAGCGGCCGGGCAGCCGCACCACGCGGGCGGCGTGCCTCAGAGTCAGCCCCGGGAGCCACATCATTGGGCTTTTCGCGGGCAATGGTGTTTTTCGACGGAATGGTCCGGGGTGCCGACTGCCGCGCCGATGCCGAGGCACCTTCTTCGGCCGGTGCCCCCTCCTTCTTTTTCTTGCGCTTGCCGCGCTTGGCCGACTTTACTTTGTCGTCCAGACGGTCGAGGTTGCCTTCCACGATGGCCGACACCTCCGGCTCGCGGTCTTCTTCGCGCATCGGGGGCAGCAGGCTTTCGGGCTTTTCTCCGCGCTTGTTCATGTCCTGAATCTCCCGCACCCGGGCCGTGTCCAGCATCACCCAGTTGTTGTCGCCGCGCAGGGCAAACCACATGCGCTTCTTGAAGATGTCGGTTTTCTGCAGGAAGGCCTCCCCTTTCTCGGTGAGCAGGGGGCGCTGCACCTGCGGAATGTCCTTCAGCGCGTCAAGGTAAGTGTCCAGCTCGTAGTTGAGGCAGCACTTCAGGCGGCCGCACTGCCCCGAAAGCTTGGCCGGATTCAAGCTCAGGTTCTGGTAGCGGGCGGCGGTGGTGCTTACGCTTTTGAAGTCGGTAAGCCAGGTGGAGCAGCACAGCTCCCGGCCGCAGGAGCCGATACCGCCGAGGCGGCCGGCTTCGTGACGCAGCGAAATCTGCCGCATCTCCACCCGGACCCGGAACTCGTCCGCCAGGCGCTTGATGAGGTCGCGGAAGTCGACGCGGTCTTCGGCCGAGTAAAAGAACGTGGCGCGGGTTCGGTCGGCCTGGTACTCTACATCGGAGAGCTTCATCTTCAGCTTGAGCTCGTCCACCACGGAGCGGGCCCGGAACATGGTGCCGGTTTCGAGGTCGCGCACGGCCTCCCAGCGCTCCACGTCCTGCTCGGTAGCTACACGCAGAATGTCGCGGATGTCCTTGGAGTCGGTGGGCACCTTCTTTTTGCGCATCTGCAGCCGCACCAGCTCGCCTTTCAGCGACACGTGGCCCAGGTGCCAGCCATTGCCCCCACCCTCAATCACGACGGCGTCGCCGGTGACCAGGGGAATGCGGTTGACGTTGCGGAAAAAGTCTTTGCGGCCGCCCTTGAAGCGGATTTCAACAATGTCGAACTCTTTGAAGTCACTGGGCAGGTCAACGTCCTGCAGCCAGTCAAATACATTGAGGCGGTTGCAGCCTCCTGAGCTACAACCACCTTTGGAGCCGCAGCCGCCTACCTTGTCGGTAGAGCAGCCGCCGCCGGAGGAACAAGAAGTACAAGCCACGGCTTGAAAGATATATCGTGAGGCGGAAGCAAAGTCCGCACAGAATCGGTTTTCAACAAATATACGCAATTCGTCAAGGCCTTTGCCCGGCTCCCGAACCGGCCCCTAGTTTGGTGTGGAGCGGTTTTTACGCGTGCTGCCACTGTGCGGCCGGCCTGGGAGCTGAAGTCAGACTAAGTCGCCGGTAAACCTGACAGCTCGCTCGGTGACTGCATCTCTGACTTCCCTTATATGGCCCACGAAAATCCGGCTGATCCAGCTCCTGTCCTGAGCCCGCTGCTACCGACGAGTTCGAAGTAGCCGGGCTTGCCGGCTACTGGCACTTCGGATTACAGGAACCTGCTATTATTCAATTAGCCTTAAAATGCCTCTTACCTAAGGATTGCACCCGCACTTGCGCGCATACTTTGAATTAATTTTAAAGTTACATTATAAATACATTGACATTCACAATTTTTCTCCCCAAATTTTGCGCATAATTCATCCAATCTTCACCAAACCATTCTACAACCCAACCAAAACCAGTATGAAATTTCCCAAAATTCTACCAACCCTCACTATCGCTGCCTTCTCCCTGGCAGCATTCTCTTCCTGCTCGAAGAAAGAAGAAGTTTTAGCTCAGGACGAG
This sequence comes from Hymenobacter translucens, assembly GCF_020685205.1. GTDB lineage: Bacteria > Bacteroidota > Bacteroidia > Cytophagales > Hymenobacteraceae > Hymenobacter > Hymenobacter translucens. The sequence goes on along the minus strand of NZ_JAJERB010000004.1, from coordinate 49,033 downwards.
CTGTCGGCTGAAACCATCAGCCAGATCCAGCAGCTGGGCTTCAGCAAAACCAACGCGGTAAAAGTTGAAGGCGGCGTCTTGGTGGAAGGTGACATCTTCCTGTCGGATGCTGACCTGAAAAGCAAGCCTGACTACAAGCTGATGCGCGTAGGTGAGGAAGAGCAGTACCGCACCAACAACCTGGTGAGCGTAGGCTCGGGCCGCACTATAAGCGTACGCGTATCGACTACCTTACCTTCAGCCTACGTGACGGCTACCGACGAGGCTATCCGTCGCTACAATGCCCAGGGTCTGCTGATTCGCTTTACCCGCGTTTCGTCGGGTGGCAATATCGTACTGACGCAGGCTCCCTCAGGCTCTACCTACCTGGCTTCGGCTGGATTCCCCTCGTATGGCAATCCATACAACTCTATTAAAGTGAATTCGGGCGCAATCGGCACGGCTAACGCCAGCACGTACATTGCTACTATCCTTGCCCACGAAATCGGCCACTGCATCGGCTTCCGTCACACCGACTACATGAACCGTCAGTACAGCTGCGGCGGTTCGTACTACAACGAAGGCGCCAGCACCGTAGGTGCCGTACACATTCCCGGCACTCCCACCGGCGCTGATCCCAACTCCTGGATGCTGGCCTGCATTGGCTCGGGCAGCAACCGTCCGTTCAACACCAACGACGTAACCGCTCTGCGCTACGTGTACTAAGCTTCCGAAGCTTATGCAGAAGAAGCCCGACCTGCCTAGGTCGGGCTTTTTTCGTGCGTCAGAATTTAGGCATCGGCACTACGCAGTTGGTCTTCGAATCCGAAAAGGCGCATCACACGCCCTTGCCTTGGGGCGTGGCGGCCGGCTCGGTCGACCAGGCTCACGAACTGTTTATTCCCTATTCAGCGAGGCATACCTCAGGTGCCTTATCGTATTGCCTGATTACAGGACCACCACCCGGCGCTGCAACGCCTGCCCGCTGGCAGTACGTGCCCGAAGCACGTATACGCCTTTTTTCAGTCCGCTGGTGTCAAGCAGCTTGACCTGCCCTTCGCCACTAGTTTCCCGGACGAGGCGGCCGAGCAGATCGTAAAGCTGCAGCTGCGTTGCCCCACCTTCACCCTGAATAACCTGCAGCGCGGTACCGGCCGGGGCCGGGTTCGGGTAAACCTGTACATCATCCGAGGCTACGTACTGAACGGTCTCGGGCTGACTGTAATAGGAATTGCCAGCCACGTCGAGCACATGGGCGCGGTAGGTATTGGGTCCCGAAGCGGGATTTAGGTCGGTGAAAGCCATCTCCAACTCCACGACTGGCTGCAAAGTCTGGACTGGCTGATAACCATCCGGGCCCAGCTTTTCCAGGGTTGCCGAACGGAGGCGGAACACGCTCCCCAGCGTCAGATCGAAACGAACAAGGCTGGTAGCGGCCTCGCGGGCGACGAAGGAGCGAATGTAGCAGCCAATGCCATTCCCGATGAAGTCGACCGTGCGGCTGCGCTCCAGCGGCCGTCCCTGCAGGATCGGCGTTACGGCGTACTGGCGCACGCCCAGCTGGCCCTGGGTAAGCACCACCGCCGTATCGGCGGTCTGTAGCAGGGGTTCCAGGTAAAGCCCGCGCAGATGGTAGACCTGGTAGCGCGCCACGCCGGGCAGGGCGTTCCAGTGAAGCAGCGCTTCGCGGGGTGCCACCGCGTCGGGGCACACGTAGCCAAACCCGGTAAGCAAAGGCGGCGCAATGCTGAAGGTGTCGGAGTGATACACGTTGCTGCCGGCCACCAACCGTACCCGGGCCAGCGTGAGCGTATCCGGCACACGCCACACGTAGTATTGCTGACTTAGATTCACGCTGCCGCTCAGCAGCTCCCAGCCGGTACGGCCCACGGGCTGGTACTCCAGTCGGGCAGAGGTGGCCGGACCGCGCCACTGCCAGTGCAGAATGTTGGTTTCCAGAGGCCGGAAGTGACTGGTCTTACCCGGCTGAACCCAAGTCAGGCCGCTTTCCAGCTCGTAGGCAATGCTGAACGCCTGGGAGGCGCCCATCAGGCTCTGCCCCCGTACCCGCAGCTCGTAGGCCCCGGCGGCAGGCAAGGTTATCGTGACCTGCTCGACGTTGTTGAGGTGGTCGGGGCGCCGCCGCGCGGGCAGAGCCAAGGAGTCGGGATGCGGATACGAGCTAAGCGCCCAGGGCTGCCAGCGCTGCCCCGAAGCCAGGTTAACCAGCTCCAGGTCGAGGTCGTTGAGCAACGCCTGCGCGGCACCGGCCGGTGCTTCGGCATCGTGCCAGACCAGGGTGGCTTTTAGTAGGTAGGTTCCGGTCGGGACTGAAACGGGAACCGCCCGGGTGGCCTGGGTGGCCACGGTGCTGTTGGTGAACCGGTTTTCGGTTATCGTCTGCACGGCACCCAGCGCATCGACCTGCCCGAAGCCGGCGACAAAGTCGGGGCCGGGCCGGCCGGTATCGTCGGCACTGTTGATTAACACGGCTTTTACCAGTGCGGCCGGAGGCAGCGTGCCCGCCCGGGGCTGACCATAAGCCTGTTGCACCAGAACACTGGCCCCTGAAACGAGTGCCGCCGCATCGGACGTACCGCCGTCGCCATAGGCCACCAGCTCCGGTTTGATTCGCCCGTCGTAGGCCGGTCCCCGGGAACTGAGCAGCGATACTGTACCCGAAGCATCGGTAGCGCCAACGCTAAGCGTATTCTTCGACTGCTTGAACTGCCCGGTGAGGTTGGCCGCGCCCGCCAGCCCGCGGTAGCGTCCATCGGCACTGGCGTCGCGGCCCGCATTGCCGGAGGAAAAGACGTGGAGCAGCGTCGGCACCTGGATTGTCTGCTGGTCGTAGGCGCGGGATTCCAGCCCGTAAAAATTTTCAATATCGACGCCGTAGGAATGGTTCTGCACTGATATACCGGCCTGCAGCAGCGGCTGGGCATCGTCGGGGAGCAGCCGGGCAAAATCCGAACTTGCAAGGCTGGCCTGCCAGGCAACGCCCCGCCCATTGGGCCCGGTGTTTGCCGCCCCGGCCACGATGCTTGCCATGGTAGTAGCATGCACGGTAGCCGGACCCGGAATGGCAGTGGGGTTCAGCACCCGGCCTTTCAAATCAGGGTCAGCGGGGTCGAATGGTCTTTCTTTGATTGAAACAGCCATTCCCTGCCCCGTCAGTGCCGGAAACTGCTCGTGCAGGGCCGCCACCCGGTTGACCGTCAGATTGGCCCCGGGCACTAGCCGCTCTTCGCGGGCGCGGCGGTCGGGCAGGTCCACGAAAACAACCCAGGGGCAGGCCGAAAGCACCGGCAGCTCCCCGGCGACCAGGCCCGTTAGCTGAAGCAGGTCGCTCTGACCGGGCACCACTGCAATAGTCAGTTCAGGCAGATGCTGCCGGGCCCAGGTTTCAAAGGCAGCCCGGTTCCGCACCTGGATGCAGAGCCGCGGGAGTTGGGAGCCTATCGGAATACGTCGTAAAACGGCCGGAGCAATTTTACCTTCGGGCAGTGCCCTTCCAGCCGTTTGGGCCCGCGCCGGGGTTAATGCCGTCGCCAGGACCAGCGTCAGAGCAGTTAGAAAGGAATAGCAGAAACCCGCCCGGCGGAAACGTAGCATCGGTCAGGGGGCTGAAGTAGCAGGGTGGGCGCTGCACGGGTGAGTCATTGGCTAAAGATAACCGAAACTCGTTTCCTGTTGCCCAAACGTGCAACCGGATAGGTGGCAGTAAACAACTACCCCCCGCAGATGCAGTTAACAGCCGGCGTATCCAGTCCGGTCAATGCTGTTTCCGGTCCTTCTCCGGTGCTTTTCCTAACCCGGGTAATGCTACCACCGGAAAACCTGCACCCCGTCGGGATTCAGCGCATATACATATCCTTCCCCAATCAGAATCTGACGCACGTCGCCCACCACGACGGGCAGCGGCATCGTACGCTCGGTCAGGTTGTAGAGGTGAAAGAAGTGCAGGGCGCCGTCGGCCAGAAAGTACAGCTCGTCTCCCCGGAAGCCAATGGCACTCAGGTTCAGGAAGGGCAGTTTTTTTCGATAGGTGCCCAGGTTGTCGAATACATACACGCCGCTCTGGCGGTCGAGCAGATACAGGTTGTTCTGGTACTGACGGAGAAAACGGAAGTCGGGGCGGGTGCGGCCAATCAGCAGATCGAGCGACGTGCTGCGGACGAGACGCTGCTGGGTGGGGTCAAATAGGCGGAGCGTCAGGTCGCTTTCGTTGAGCAGCCAGATCCGGTCATCGGGCGCTAGGGTCGCAGCCCGCACCATGCCGTCAATAAACTCGGCCGTGCGAAACTGGCCAATGGGGCTCATGAACCGGTCGAGCAGCAAAATCTCCTGCCGGTCGTCGTAGAACGCGAGGATCTTGGTGGTGTTCCAGGCTTCGAGCTGGGCGGTATGCCCCGGCAGCGGGGGCGAAAACGTGTTCAGGGCCTGCCCGTCGGGGCCGTACTGGTGAATGTTATCGTCGCGGTCGGTCACGTACAGGTTGCCGCGCCGGTCGAGCGAGGCCGAGCCGGGCTGCGTCAGCTTAATCGTCTGCACCAGGGCCCAGGTGGCCGAAGAAGGCACGGCGGCGTTGGGGGCTGCCACCGGCGCCGGGGTCGAAACGGGGGCTACCCTCGAGGCGGGAGCAACGGAGGCCGCAGCCGGCACCGTGGTCTGGGCATGCGTCAGCGTTGAGAGCGGACAGCTGAGAACCAAGACCATTGCCAGACGCAGTGCCTTCTTCTGCGTTCTAAGCGCTGCGCTTTTATTTCTGCCCTTGCTCAAAATGCCGTAGTTCCAGCTGCTTTCCATCGTAGGCCGCGTAGGAGCAATAATTGACCCATTCCCCCAGGTTCACATAACGGCTGCCCGGGCCTACGGGTACGTCGAGAGGCAGGTGACGGTGGCCGAACACGTAGTAGTCGTGGTGCTGGCGCTGCTCCTGCTCCCGGCAATAGACCAGCAGCCACTCATCATCCCCGAAATACTTGGCGTCCGCTTCGGCGTTCTGAATGCGGCTGCGCCGGCTCCAGGCGTTGGCAATGCCAATTCCAAAGTTGGGGTGCAGGCGGGCAAACAGCCACTGCGCCACCGGACTGGCAAACACGCGCTTGAGCACCTTGTACACGTGGTCTTTGGGGCCGAGCCCGTCGCCGTGCCCGATGTGGAACATCTTTCCTCCTATCCGCTGGCTTACCGCGTGGCGCATAATCGGAATGCCCAGTTCCTTGGTGAAGTAGTCGAACATCCACATGTCGTGGTTGCCGGTAAAGAACGTGACCGGGATACCGGCGTCCGTCAGTTCCGCCAGCTTGCCCTGTAGCCGGATAAATCCCCGGGGAATGGCGTGGCGGTACTCAAACCAGAAGTCGAAAATGTCGCCCAGCAGGTAAATGGCCGCCGCATCCGGCGCGATGCTGTCGAGCCAGCGCACAATGCGCCGCTCCCGCTCAGCCGAGCTGGCCGCGGTGGGAGCGCCGAGGTGAAAGTCGGAAGCAAAGTACACCTGCTTGCCGGCGGGCAAAGCCAGGTCAGGCAGTTGGGTCGGGAGCGTCATCCAGTAAAAACAGCACGATGCTGCGCGGGCCGTGGGCACCGAGCACCAGCGTTTTCTCAATATCGGCCGTGCGGCTCGGCCCGGTCGTCAGCGAAATCATCGAAGGCAGCTTGGCGCCGTACCGGCCACGCAGCAGGGTCAGGGCGTCGCCGATATCGGCTACCACCTGGGAGGTGCGGGCCAGAATCAGGTGCTGGTCGGGGTAGATGCTGAGGCGGCGCCCGCCGGCATGCGCCCCGCTCACCAGCACGCTGCCCGTCCGGGCCACCAGGGCCTCACAGGTCGTCAGGCCAGCGTCGGCCTTTTTCAGGAAGTCCTTCTCGTCGCCGACAAACCCGATTCCGCCGGCGTGCAGCATCTTTTTCAGCTCGGGCTCCCACACGTACAGGCTGTCAAGGCTCTTGTCCTTCTTGTGGGTGAAGAGCTGGTCAAAGAAATGCTCTTCCGACTCGCAGTAGTAGAACACGCCTCCTACCCGCACGAAGCTTTCGGCAAAAGCCACGGCCAGGTCCTCGGCGGCCGGCGGATGCACAGACGAAGTCTGCTCCGGCCGGGGCAACACCGGGGAGGGTTGCTGCAGGGCTTCGCGGATACGGCGCAGGATACTTTCGCGGGCGGAATCAGACATAGTAGTACCACAGCGGGCCGGACAGCTCCGGCCCCAGAGGGGTTCAAAGATAGAACGAACCAGCAAGCTTGCCGCCTGCCCGCAAAGGGCCCATAAAAAAAGCCAGCCCCGTGAGGCTGGCTTTTTTACATCAGTGGCGAAAGCTACAGGGGAGTCACGGCGCTGCCGCTCGATACGTCGGAGTTGCTGCCTGACTCCGGCTTGGAATCCACGCCGGGCAGGTTCAGGTCCGGCAGGTCATTGCCAAGCGGAAGGGGGTGCTCCTGTTTCCGCTCACTCAGCGTTTCGCTGCGGTCCGTGCCGGCCATGTGGGCCTGGTAGGTGGTCTGGCTGTCGAACGGACGCTTGCCGACGAGGCGCTCCAGATCTTCCTGCAGCAGGATTTCCTTTTCGAGTAGCTCTTTCGCTACCACCTCCAGCTCGTGCCGACGCTCGGTCAGCAGCTCCTTGGTGCGGATGTAGGCATTTTCGATAATGGTGCGCACTTCCTCGTCAATCATCTGCGAAGTGGCTTCCGAGTAGGGCTTGGAGAAGCCGTACTCATTCTGCCCCTTCGAGTCATAATAGGAAATGTTGCCCAGCTTGGCATTCATACCATACATCGTCACGATGGAGTAGGCCATCTTGGTGATGCGCTCCAGGTCGCTCAGGGCCCCCGTGGAGATTTTACCGAATACCAGCTCCTCGGCGGCGCGGCCGCCCAGGGTCATGCACATCTCGTCCGTCAGCTGCTCAGTGTTGTAGAGGAACTGCTCCCGGGGCAGGTACTGCGCGTAGCCCAGAGCCGCCACTCCGCGGGGTACGATGCTAACCTTCACCAGCGGGTCGGCGTGCTCGAGAAACCAGCCGGCAATGGCGTGGCCAGCCTCGTGGTAAGCCACAATCCGCTTCTCACTTGGCGAAATGATTTTGTTTTTCTTCTCCAGGCCACCGATTACACGGTCTACGGCATCGGTGAAGTCCTGCATCGTCACCATCTTCTTGTCGCGGCGGGCGGCAATCAAAGCGGCTTCGTTGCAGACGTTGGCAATTTCGGCGCCGGCGAAACCAGGTGTCTGGGCGGCCAGCTTACGCGCATCTACATCGGGGCCCAAAGTCAGGGGCTTGAGGTGAACGTCGAAAATCTGGGTGCGGCCGTTGATGTCGGGCTTGTCGATGCTGATCTGCCGGTCGAAGCGGCCGGGACGCAGCAAAGCCGAGTCGAGCGTGTCGGGGCGGTTGGTAGCGGCCAGGATAATAACCCCGGAGTCGGTACCGAAACCGTCCATTTCCACCAGCAGGGAATTCAGGGTGTTCTCGCGCTCGTCGTTGCCGCCGGGCACATTGCCCCGGCTGCGGCTGCGGCCAATGGCGTCAATCTCGTCGATGAAGATGATGCAGGGCGCCTTGGCCTTGGCCTGCTTGAACAGGTCCCGCACGCGGGCGGCTCCTACCCCCACGAACATCTCGACGAAGTCGGAGCCGGAAAGCGAGAAGAAAGGCACGTCGGCTTCGCCGGCCACGGCTTTCGCCATCAGAGTTTTGCCGGTGCCGGGAGGACCGACCAGCAGGGCTCCTTTCGGAATCTTGCCACCGAGGACGGTGAACTTAGACGGGTTCCGCAGAAACTCCACGATTTCCTCTACTTCCTCTTTGGCTTCTTCCAGGCCGGCCACGTCCTTGAACGTCACCTTTACCTTGTCGCCACCCTCAAAAAGGGCCGCGCGGCTTTTGCCGATGTTGAAGATCTGACCACCGGGTCCACCCCCACCGCTCATGCGGCGCATCAGGAACCAGAAGCCCACGAAGAGCAGCAGCATAAAGCCCCAGCTCGTAATCAGGTCACCGTAGCTCTGGCGGTCAGGGGCTACGTTCAGGCCGATCTGCTGGCTCTCGGGAAGCCCGGCCTGCGTACGCTCCAGAAACTCTGTAAACGTCTTGCCGTCCACTACCCGGAAGCTATACTGCGGGCCCTGCTCCAAGGTAAGCGGGCCGCGACGGGTAAGCTCCGCTTTGTACTTGGGGCCGCGGGCCACTTCCGGCTTCAGCGTCACCTCCACCATCCGGTCGTTTACCAGCGTCACATCACGCACGTCACCAGCCAGCAGCATGGTTTTGAACTGCTGCTGTTTGATTTCAATGGTCGAATTGCTGCGATTGAAGTAGATCACCCCAAGGATGAACACTACCAATCCAGCCAGTGCCCACATCTGCATGCTTGGCCGGGGACCGGGAGCAGGCAGCATGGGTTTCTTCTTCTTGGGGGTTATATCAGGCATGAATACGAATTGCTAAACGAAAACAAAGGCGGAACACGCCGCCCAAGGGTTTGTTAGGAATAAGACGCGCGCGGCCCCGTAATATTTTACAGAGCGGCGGTTTCTTCTTCAATGTGTTTGATTTCGGCATCGCCCCACAGCTCCTCGAGCGCGTAGAACTGGCGCCGGTCGCGCAGGAATACGTGCACAACGACGTCCACGTAGTCGAGCAGCACCCACTCGCGGTTGGTGCGGCCTTCGGTCTGCCAGGGATTCTGACCCATTGCCTTTTCCACTTCCTCTTCCACGGAGCGCGCAATGGCGTCGAGTTGAGTGTCGGACGAGGCCGAGCAGATGACAAAATAATCGGCAACGGCGTTTTTGAGCTCCTGAAGATTGAGGACCACGATGTCGACGGCTTTCTTATCCTGCATGCCGCGCACCACTACATCTGCCAATCTGTCTGAATCCTGTCGAACCAGGGTACTTTTCATAGGGTATTATTAGGTTTGAACATCACAAAGTACGTAAATCAGGTGGAGGCTATTTCCCCCCAAACCCTTTTCACGGGCCAACAGCTTGTTTGGCTGACCGAATGCGCCTCGACGAACACCGAGGCCCAGCTGCTGCTCGTCAAAAACAGCGCCACGGACGGCTGCACCGTTATTACCGACAAACAGACGGCCGGCCGGGGCCAACGAGGCAACCAGTGGGAAGCGGCTCCCGGCGAAAACCTGACGCTTTCGGTGGTCTGGAAGCCTGCTTTCCTGGCTCCTGCCGACCAGTTTCAGCTAAGTCAGGCTGTGGCGCTGGCCGTGCACGACTGGGCCCGGCAATTGCTGGGCACTTCCACCGCGCTTCGGGTGAAGTGGCCCAATGATATCTTTTTCAAAGACCAAAAGCTAGGCGGCATTCTGATTGAAAACACATTAAGCGGCGCTAAGATTCAACATAGTATAGTCGGAATAGGATTAAATGTTAACCAGCAGACGTTTTCCGTCCCTACCGCTACGTCGCTAAGCCACATTACCGGCAAGGTTTACCAGCTGGCTCCGCTGGCCACGGCCCTGCTCGAAGCCCTGGAGCGGCGCTATCTGCAGCTGCGGGGCGGGCACAGCGCTGCCCTGCAACACGAGTACCGCCGCCTGCTTTACCGCTTTCAGGAACTGCACTGCTTTGAGGTAGACCGGCAGCAGGTGCAGGGCCGAATCGTCGACGTCGACGAAGCTGGCCGGCTGCTGGTGGAGATTGACGGACAAACCCGGACATTTAATTTTCAGGAAATCCGCTACTGCTGAGAGGATTTCCTGAAAACTTTGTTCGTCTTATATAGTAAGCAACCAACTTTTAGGGCTAGCTTTCAGAGACAGAAGAACCCAGTCTCTTCCTTAGGTGCTGACGCAGATTAAACCTTTGTGCAACCCCTGGCTCTAAAACAGCATCTGCTTTATCAGAAACCGGAAAAAGGCACGGTACTTGACTTTACCGGGTAAGTCGGACGCCCCAGCCTGGTTTGTCACGCTTCGCCCATCCGTATATTTGAACAGCACCGGAACCCTGTGGACCGGACCAACGCACGTTGAATGCCATGAAAACCTCTACCCGCTTATTTATTCTAATTGGCTTACTGCTCGGGCAGCTTTCCGCCCTGGCAGCTACCATTACCATTCAGGTAGGGGACAATTTCTACTCGCCCCAGGCCGTTACCATCCGGCCCGGGGATGTAGTTACGTGGCAGTACGTCGGGTTTTCAAGTCACCCGACGGCTTCGGACAACGGCGCGTGGGCGACCTTCCAGATGAATTCCGCCAACCCTACCCGGTCAATTACATTCAACACCGTCGGGGCTTTCCCCTACCACTGCACGGCCCACGGAGGGCCCGGCTTCGGCCAGTTTGGCACTATCACGGTTTCCAACGCCACGCCGGCGGAGCAGGCCCGGCCGAACACGCCTACGCTTAGCGTATACCCTAATCCCTCCAAGGGCATGGTGTCGGTATCGGTTGGCCAGCAGGGCCAGGACTACAAGCTCCGCCTGACCAACGTGCTGGGCCGCGAAGTACGCACCCTCGCTCTGAAGCCCGAATCGGCTATGGACGTCATTCATGTGGACCTCACCGACCTGCCCGCCGGCATGTACTTCTACAGCCTGGTCGTCGGCGACAAAGTAATGAGCACCAAGCGCCTGATTCTTCAGAACTAACCTCCGGCTTCAGCCGATGTATTCGAAAGGCAGCCGGAGACCCTGGCTGCCTTTTTTGCTGCCTGCCCATTGCGGATACGCAAGCCGGCCCAGGTTGGCGGCCATACCAGCGGGCCATGCGGAAGCGTTGCGAAAGGCAAGGCCCGCAGCCCGGGGACCCCGGGATTCTTCGACAGCCGCGGTGCCCGTGCCGGTGCGGTACGGCCGGATTTATTGCCTACTTTTGGCCCTTCTTTGAAAAAGTAAATATGCGGAGTTACAAAAGCCTGAATAATCTGGTGGGTTGGCTTGTGTTTGCCATTGCCACGCTCACGTATCTGCTTACCCTGGAGCCCACGGCCTCCTTCTGGGACTGCGGCGAGTTCATTGCCTGCTCCTACAAACTGCTGGTTCCCCACCCTCCCGGGGCGCCTACCTTCCTGCTGCTGGGCCGCCTGATGTCGCTGCTCTCCTTTGGCGACGTGACGAAGGTCTCAGTGCTGGTGAACGCCCTGTCGGCGCTGAGCAGCTCGTTTTCGGTGCTGTTCCTGTTCTGGATTATCACGATGCTGGCCAAGAAGATGGTGCTGGCCCGCACAACTCCCGGCGACGACCGGCTGCTGGAGCCCACCTTCGGGCAGAGCCTGCTGATTCTGGGTGCCGGCGCCGTTGGGGCCCTGGCCTTCGCCTTCTCCGACTCGTTCTGGTTTAATGCCGAGGAAGGCGAGGTATACGCCATGTCGTCCTTATGCACGGCCGTGGTCGTCTGGATTATGCTGAAGTGGGACAACCGCGCCGACGAAGCTGATTCCGACAAATGGCTGATCCTGATTGCCTACGTGGTAGGCCTGAGCATCGGGGTGCACCTGCTGAACCTGCTCACCCTGCCGGCCCTGGGCCTGGTCTACTACTACCGTCGCACCAATACTCCCACGCTGTGGGGCGCCGTGCTGACGCTTCTGGTGAGCAGCGTCATTGTGGGCGTGATTATGGTCGGCATTATACCCGGACTTCCTTCCCTGGCTGGTAGCCTCGAGGTCATGTTCGTAAACAGCTTCGGCCTGCCGTTCAACTCCGGCATTATCTTTTTCGTGCTGGTCTTCGGCACGCTGCTGTGGCTGGGCTTTCGCTATTCCATCCGGCAGCGCAGCCGGGTCCTGAACACGGCCCTGCTGAGTCTGGTCTTCATCCTGATCGGCTACTCGTCGTACCTGATCATCCCGATCCGGTCGAGCTACCACCCCACCATCAACGAAAACAACCCCGAGGACGTGCTCAGCTTCGTGAGCTACCTCAAGCGCGAACAGTACGGCGACCGGCCCCTGCTCTACGGTCCCCAGTTCAACGCCGAGGCCATCGACCAGAAGGAAGGTGCCCCGCGCTACGTGCGCAAGGGCGACAAGTACGTGGTAGCTGAAAACCGCCTTGAAACCATTTACCGCGACGAGGACAAGATGCTGCTGCCCCGCATCTACAGCCCGGCTCCGGAGCACATCTACAACTACAAGAAGTGGGTTGACATTCAGGAGGGCGTCAAGCCGTCGATGGGCCAGAACCTGAGTTTCATGTTCCGCTACCAGATGGGTCATATGTTCTGGCGCTACTTCCTGTGGAACTACGTGGGCCGTGAAGGCGACGTGCAGAACTCCGGCGTACTGGCTCCCTGGGAAAGCGGCAAGAACGGCCTGCCCGAACGGATTGCCGACAGTGAAGCCCGCAACAACTTCTTCGCCATTCCCCTGATCCTGGGTTTGCTGGGCTTGTTTTACCACGCCCGCCGCGACGGACGCAACGCCCTCATCGTAGGCTTGCTGTTTTTGTTTACCGGCCTGGCCATTGTATTCTACCTCAACCAGCCGCCCATCGAGCCCCGGGAGCGGGACTACACCTTCACGGGGGCCACGTTTGCCTTTGCCATCTGGATCGGACTGGGCGTGCTGGCGCTGGCCGACCTGCTGCGTCCGGTGCTGAAGTCAGATGGCCTGCGGGCGGGCGTGGTGACGCTGCTGGGTTTGCTGGCCCCCGGCCTGATGGTAGCCCAGGGCTGGGATGACCACGACCGGTCGGACCGCTACAACTCGGTGGACTCGGCCCGCAACCTGCTCAACTCCTGCGCTCCGAACGCCATCCTGTTCACCAACGGCGACAACGACACCTTCCCGCTCTGGTACGCCCAGGAAGTGGAAGGCGTCCGGACCGACGTGCGGGTGGCTGTGCTCAGCTACCTGAATACCGACTGGTACATCGACCAGATGAAGCGCCGCTCCTATAAGTCGGAGCCTCTGCCGATTTCGATGCAGAACCAGCACTACGCCCAGGGCACGAACGACTACCTGCCCTACGTGGAAAACCCGGCGGTAAACGAAGTGAACCTGCAGGAGTTTGTGCAGCTGGTACAGCAGAACAGCCCCCTGCTGCAGGTGCAGACCCAGAGCGGCCGCCCCTTGCTGTCGTATCCTACCCGCAAGTTCTACCTCAACGTGGATACGACGGCGGTGAAGGCCATGAACCTGCTGGCGCCCGACCGCAAGGGCCAGCTGGTGTCGCGCATGGAGTGGGACATGGGCAAAGGTGCCATCGAGAAAAAGAACCTCGTGATTCTGGATATGCTGGCGACCAACAACTGGAAGCGGCCCATCTACTTCTCGAGCACGGTGAACACGGCCGACTTCATGAACCTGCAGCCCTACTTTCAGCTCGAAGGCCTTGCCTACCGCATCCTGCCGGCCCGCGACCCGAACTACGAGCCCCGCGGCAACGCCGAGGGCTACGTGGCCAAGGACCTGATGTATCAGAATATGATGCGCACGTTCAGCTTCCGGGGCCTGAATGACCCGAACATCTTCTACGACGAAAACAACCTGCGCTTCCCGGCCAACTACCGCGACAAGTTTTCCCGTCTGGCCAATGCCTACCTCGCCGAAGGCGACACGGCCAAGGCCAAGGAGGTTATTGACCGGTGCTTTGCCGTGATGCCCGACAAGAGCATTCCTTACGACTACTACTCGCCTCAGTTCGTGCTGCCGCTGGTGGCAGTGGGCGAAACGAAAAAGGCAAATGAGCTGATGGATACGATGGTCAACCGGGCCGAGCAGTCCCTGGCCTATTACTACTCGCACAACAGTACCCTGTTCGACACGGAGGTGCAAACCAACCTGCTGGCGTTGCAGAGCGTGTACCAGGCGGCTTCCCAGCTTAACGACCAGCAGCGGGCTTCCAAGGCCGCGGAGCTGCTCAATAAGTACTATCCGCGCTAGAGCTTCCCTGGCTCTGGCAGCAAAAAAGCCGGCTTCTTTCAACAGAAGACCGGCTTTTTTGCGTCCCTTCAGATCGGCTGCGTATGAATAGGGCACTGAGAGCGTTAGTCGGGTTCTCCGGTTACCTTCGCTCTGGCCCATCCAATTAACTTATTCGGCGCAATGCCTCTGCAACAACGTTTTTTACTTCTACTGGCACTGCTGTTCTGGGAAGTAAGCCTGGCACCCGAGGCCGGGGCGGCACCCCGCCGCGACTTTTCCGCCCAGTACCAGTCGGCGCGGCGCGTGCTGGCCGATACCCGCCGGGAGGCCGACAGCGTGCGGGTGTACCTGCGCTTTCCGCAGGCCACGGTGCTCCGGCCCGGGCAGGCGCTCTGGCTTACTGTATGGCCTGATTATGATGCCCGCCGCCCTGTCTGGCAGGATTCGGTGCGCCGCCTGGGCCGTCGCACCCGGCGCGACGGGGAAGCCGCCTGGGTGGAGTTCAGCCTGCCGGCCAGCCGCCTGGCTCCCGGACAGGTGATCAGCATCCAGCCGGGGGGAGAACAGCCCGGGGGCGAAACCGATGGGGAAGCCTGGCTCACTATAACCACCGACCATCTGCGCCGCTCGTTTATTCTGACCGACTCCCTGGGTGAGCCGCTGCTGCGGCGCTACGTGCGGACCGGAGAATCCTTCGGGGTGAATTCGTTTGGCCCCGAGCTGCCCGCCAGCCTCAAGCAGCTGGCGGCCATCTTTGCCCCGGCCCTGCCGCCCATGACCAACCCGGCCACTCAGCCGCCTACTTCCCGCACGCTGACCGTGCGCGACTCCCTGCTGCTACGCCCCGGGCAGCTGGCCCGCCTTGCTGCCGCCGGGGTCTATAGCCTGCGCGTGGGCTCCGAAAACCCGGCGCTGGGACTTCTGGTGGAGGACAGCCAGTATCCCGAGGTCAGCACCCCCAACGACCTGCTGCAACCTCTGATCTACATTACGACCTCCACCGAGCGGCGCAGCATGCGGGAAGCGGCCGAAACCAAGCGGGCGGTAGACCAGTTCTGGCTGAAAACGGCCACCGGCCAGCAGACCATTGCCCGACAGCTGATTCGCACATACTACGCCCGCGTGGCCGAAGCCAACCGCCTGTTCACTGCGCACAAGGCCGGCTGGATGACCGACCGGGGCATGCTCTACATTGTGCTGGGTCCGCCTGACGTGGTGTACCGCGGCGGTGGGGAGGAGCGCTGGGTTTACCGCACCCCGGCCGTGGGAACCGGCACCTATACGTTCCGGCCCAAACCCAGTACCTTTGCTCCCGAACACTATGAACTGGTGCGCCGGCCCGAGTACGAACAGCTCTGGTATGCCACTGTGGAGCAATGGAGAAAAGGACAGACCGCCCCGACCGCCCGCTGAATGAGCGCCGTCAATACTACGACAACGAAAACCGCCCGGTAAGCCGCGACGACCGGGGGGCCGAGCCCCGCCGGGATGACCGGGGTGGCAACCGTAGCGAAGGCCGGGGCGACGACCGGCGGGAGCCGCGGGGCGACTACAAGCCCCGCTACCCGCACCGCCCGGCCGCCGACCGCAGCATTGAGATGCTGTTTGGCCTGCGTCCTATCCTGGAAGCCCTGACGGCCGGCCGCACACTGGAGAAGATCTACCTGCTGCGCGCCACCAAGAACAGCATGACCCAGGAGATTGGTGAGCTGGCCAAAGCGGCCAACATTCCCATGTCGCTGGTGCCCATCGAGAAGCTCAACGACCTGACCCGTAAAAATCACCAGGGTGCCGTGGCCTTCGTGTCGCCCATCGACTATCAGCCGCTCGACAGCATTCTGGCCGGCTTGTACGAGGAGGGCAAAACGCCCCTGCTCCTGCTGCTCGACCGGATTACCGACGTGCGCAACTTCGGTTCCATTGCCCGTAATGCCGAGTGCCTGGGCGTGCATGCCATCGTGGTACCCAGCCGGGGCGCAGCCCAGATCAACGGCGACGCGCTGAAAACCTCGGCCGGCGCCCTCAACCTGATTCCGGTCTGCCGGGAGCCCAACCTAAAGGACACCATCACGTTTCTGCAGCAGTCGGGCGTGACGGTAGTAGCCTGCACCGAGAAGGCGGATGCCAGCCTCGAAGCCGGCGCCGTGGACATGACCGGTCCGGTCGCCATTCTGATGGGATCTGAAGAGGACGGCATCTCGCCCGAGTACCTCAAGCTGGCCGATGCCAAGCTGCGCATTCCCATGGCCGGCCAGATTCAGAGCCTGAACGTGTCCGTCGCCAGCGGAATCATGTTGTTTGAAGTCCTTCGCCAGCGGCTTTCGGCTGCGCCAATTAAGAATTAACAATTAGCAATTAAGAATTGAAAAGGCCGTTCAACTACTCCACCCGGGAGTTGAACGGCCTTTTTGTTTCAAACCGAATCAGATACCGCCCAACGAGCGGAACTCGCCAAAAGCGAATTCTTAATTGTACCCGTTCCCCTTCTTCGTCCGCACGTCGGCCACGAAGTCCTTGACGCGCTGCTCCTCACTGCGCTTGCAGATCAGCAGCACGTTGTCGTACTCGGCCACGATGTAGCCATCCAGGCCCTGCAGCACGACCAGCCGCTCCGACGGAGTTTTCACCACGCAGTTTTGGGTGTCATAAAGTAAGGCGTCGCCGTCGACTACGTTGCCGTGCTCGTCCCGCTCCCCGATGCGGTGCAGCGAGTCCCAGGTGCCCAGGTCGCTCCAGCCGAAGTCGGCGGGCAGCACAAACACGTTGTCGGCCTTTTCCATCACCCCGTAGTCGATGCTGATGTTGCGGCAGCGGGAGTAGGCTTCGGCAATAAACTCCTCTTCGGCCGGAGTTCCCAGCAGCTCCACGCCTTCGTCGAATACCTCGGCAATGTCGCCCAGGTACTGATGGAAGGCCTGAATGATAACGTCGGCCCGCCATACGAACAGCCCGGAGTTCCACAGAAAATCCCCGCTGTCGACAAACATGCGGGCCAGCTCCAGATTCGGCTTTTCGGTAAAGGTCTTCACCTTTTTAAAGCCGGCCGGGAAGGCATGGCCGGCCTCATCCTGGTCGAGGTACTGAATGTAGCCGTAGCCGGTGTCGGGGCGGGAGGGCTGGATGCCCAGGGTCAGCAGGATATCGTTGGTGCGGGCGCCGGCTACGGCCTGGGTTATCACGCGCCGGAACTCGTCTTCGTGCAGCACCGCATGATCGGCCGGTGACACGATGATGACGCCCTTCGGGTCGTGCTGGGCTATCCGGTAGCTGGCGTAGGCAATGCAGGGCGCCGTGTTGCGGCCGATTGGCTCAATCAGAATCTGCTCGGGGGCCAGCTGGGGCAGGTGCTGCTGCACCTGCTCGCGGTAGTCGCGGTGCGTCACGATGAACACGTTTTCGGGCGGGCAGATGCCCTCGAAACGGTCCACGGTCAGCTGCAGCATCGAGCGTCCTACGCCGAGCACGTCGTGAAACTGCTTGGGATTGTGCGTCCGGCTAAAAGGCCAGAAGCGGCTGCCAATGCCACCGGCCATGACCACGAGGTAGGTATTTTCTTGCATAGCAGAGTACTTCAAAAGCCTGGACGGAAGGGATACCGGACCCGGAAGAAAGACAAAGGTAGCGGGAAGTACTGAGGTGGACAGGAAGCCTCCGGATGAGTAGCCAAGAAGCAGCGGTTCAGCTGACGCAGGCTGGCGCATTCAAAACGTAAACGCCGGCTGGCCTCGCCGCAGCTTCTCATACCAGTCCTTCGCGCAGCAGGTCGTGCAGGTGAATAAAGCCGCTGAAACGGCCGTCTTCGAGCACAATAAGCTGGGTGATGTTGCGCTCCTGCATCCGGGCCAGGGCCTCGGCTGCAAAGTCCTCCACATCGATGGTGACGGGCCCGGCCGTGAGAATGTCGCGGGCCCGGATGTCTTCGAGCCGGGTGAAGTTGGTGAGCATGCGCCGCAGGTCCCCATCGGTGATGATGCCGAGCAGGGCACCGGCGGGCTCAGTGAGCACTGCGGTGGCGCCCAGGCGCTTGCCGGATATCTCCAGGATAATGTCGCGCAGCGGGGCGTTTTCCGTGACCTGCGGGGCCTGGTTCTGCCGGCTCAGGTCGCCTACTTTCAGGTAGAGCTTCTTGCCCAGCGTACCGCCGGGGTGCAGGCGGGCAAAGTCGGCGGTGGTAAACTCCCGGGCCTCGAGCAGACACACGGCCAGCGCGTCGCCCAGGGCGAGGGCCGCGGTGGTGCTGGTGGTAGGCGCCAGGTTGTGCGGGCAGGCCTCGCGGGTTACGGGGGCGTGCAGTACGTAGGTAGCCTGCACGGCCAGGTAGGAGTCGGCGTTGCTCACCAGGGCTGCCAGCGGCACGCCTTTGCGCTTGAGCAGGGGTACCAGCACCTTGATTTCGGGCGTGTCGCCGCTTTTGCTGATGGCAATGACGAAGTCCTCGGGCTGAATCATGCCCAGGTCGCCGTGAATGGCGTCGGCGGCGTGCATGAACAGGGCCGGCGTACCCGTCGAGTTCAGCGTGGCCACCATCTTGCCGGCAATGTGGGCGCTCTTGCCTACCCCGGTTACGACGACCCGGCCCCGCAGCGCCAGAATGGCCTTTACGCAGTTGGCGAAGTCGGGAGTGCTATCCAAAGCAGCCGCCACGCCCTGAATGGCCTCGGCTTCTTCGAAAAGCACTTTTTTTGCAATAAGGTTGAGGTCGTTCTGTGCTTTCAATCTAAATTTGTATAGATTGAGATTGCAACGCACTGGGGCGTTTCTCGAATCTCAATCCTCTACGAGCAAGTGAGCAATTCCATTCCAGCCGTCAAAGAAGCAGTGAAGCCGGTAGCCGATCTGAAAGGCAAGTTAAAAGAAGTTTTTGGGTACGGTCAGTTCCGGGGAACCCAGGAGGCCATCATCCAGAACGTTATCGAGGGCCGCAACACCTTCGTCATCATGCCCACCGGCGCCGGTAAAAGCCTGTGCTACCAGCTGCCAGCGTTGGTACTGCCCGGCACCGCCATCATCATCTCCCCCCTCATTGCCCTGATGAAGAATCAGGTGGATCAGCTTAACGCGTTCGGGGTCAATGCCCAGTTCCTGAACTCCACGCTGTCCAAGTCGGAAGTAAACCGCGTCAAGAAGGACGTTATCAGCGGCGACATCAAGCTGCTCTACGTGGCCCCGGAAAGCCTGACCAAAGACGAAACCATCGACTTTCTGCAGAAGGCCACTATTTCCTTTGTCGCTATCGACGAGGCCCACTGCATCTCGGAGTGGGGTCACGACTTCCGTCCTGAATACCGTAAGATTCGCGGCATCATCGACAATATCGGCCACGTGCCCATCATTGCCCTCACCGCCACGGCCACGCCCAAGGTGCAGCTCGACATCCAGAAGAACCTGCAGATGGACGATGCGTCGGTGTTCAAAACCTCGTTTAACCGCACCAACCTCTACTACGAGGTGCGGCCCAAGCACAACACCAAAAAGCAGCTGATTCAGTACGTGAAGCAGCACAAGGGCAAGGCCGGCATCGTGTACTGCCTGTCGCGCAAGAAGGTGGAGGAAATTGCCGAGCTGCTGCGCGTCAACGACGTGAAGGCCCTGCCCTACCACGCCGGCCTCGACCCCCAGGTGCGGATGCAGAACCAGGACTCGTTTCTGAATGAGGAAGCCGACGTGATTGTGGCCACCATTGCCTTCGGCATGGGCATCGACAAACCCGACGTGCGCTTCGTGATTCACTACGACACGCCCAAGAGCATTGAGGGTTACTACCAGGAAACCGGCCGCGGCGGCCGCGACGGCCTGGAGGGCAACTGCCTGATGTTCTACAGCTACGACGACATCGTGAAGCTGGAGAAGTTCAACAAGGACAAGCCCGTGACCGAGCGCGACAACTCCAAGCTGCTGCTTCAGGAAATGGCCAACTACGCCGACTCGGCCGTGTGCCGGCGCAAGCAGCTGCTGCACTACTTCGGCGAGCATTTCGAGAAGGACTGCGGCTTCTGCGACAACTGCCGCCACCCCAAGGAGCGGTTTGAGGCCAAGGATGAGGTGCTGATGGCGCTGCAGGCGGTGGTTGCCACCGAGCAGCGCTTCGGCCTCGAGCACATCGGTACCGTGCTGATGGGCATGAACAATGCCCACGTCGAAAGCTACGGCCACAACGAGCTGCCGGTGTACGGGCAGGGCAAAGACCACGACGCCGCTTTCTGGCACTCCCTGCTCCGGCAGACCCTGCTCAACGGCTTCCTGGAAAAGGACATCGACAACTTCGGGGTGGTGAAAATCACCCGGAAGGGCCTGGACTTTATCGAAAGTCCCCACTCCATCAAGCTCACCAAGGACCACAACTTCGACGAGGAAGTGCAGCAGGAGCAGGAGCAGGAAGAGGTGCAGCAGGCCGCCGGGCACGACGCCACGCTGTTCGAGATGCTCAAGAGCCTGCGCAAGAAGATGGCCAAGGAGAAAAACCTGCCGCCGTACGTCTTGTTCCAGGACCCCAGCCTTAAGGAAATGGCGACTACCTTCCCCATCAAGATGGAAGATCTGTCCCACGTGGGCGGGGTCGGCCAGGGCAAGGCGCAGAAGTTTGGCCAGCCCTTCCTGAGCTTGATTCAGAAGTACGTCGAGGAAAACGACATCGTGACCGCCGCCGACGTGGTGGTGAAGTCTGCCGTCAACAAGTCCAAGATCAAGATCTACATCATTCAGCAGATCGACAAGAAGATGGACCTGGAGGAAATTGCCTCTTCCAAGGGCATCGACATGCGGGAGCTGATGGAGGAGATTGAGCACATCTGCTACTCCGGCACCAAGCTCAACCTCGACTACTACATCAACGAAGTGCTCGACCAGGACCGGCAGGACGAAATCACCGATTACTTCCTGCAGGCCAGCACCGACAACATTGCGGTAGCGCTGGGTGAGCTGGGCACCGACGACTACACCGAGGAAGACGTGCGGCTGATGCGCATCAAGTTCCTGAGCGAGTACGCCAACTAAACGCCACTTGCTCCAAGCCTTAGAAGCTGTTCCCGCCCGTCGGGAACAGCTTTTTTGCTTTTCAGGTTTGCAGCTTTCGGCCGGGCAGCGCGTCTTTCGAATTGTGGCTACCTTGCCCGACCTTCTTTCTTTTTTCCCACTTCATCTTATGAGTATGACGTACTCTACTGCCTGGGTTGCCCTGACTCTGGCCGCAGCGCTGGGTAGCGGCTTTACGGCGGTTGCCGCCGGTCCGCAGGCCCCCGCAGCCAACCCGCTCACGCCGGGCTTCAACCAGGTTATCGACTTTCAGAAAGCCACCAAGGCCGACATTGCCCAGGCTACCACCGGCATCATCGGCTCCACGAAGTCGGCCCTGAATGCCATCTACAAGGTTCCGACCGGCAAGCGGACGTTCACCAACACGATGCTTGCCCTCGACGACCTGGGCGACAACATTGGCCGGGTGGCCGGGCCCATCAGCATCCTCTACAACGCCAGCCCCGACTCGGCCATCCGCAACCAGGCCCAGAAAAGCCTGGCCATTATCAGTAAGTATGGCAATGAGTTGGAGCTGGACGAGCAGCTTTACAAGGCCGTCAAGGACTACTCCAAAACCAAGGAAGCCCAGGCCCTGACCGGCCCGCGGAAGAAGTTCCTGCGGGAGACCATCGAGGACTACGAGCGCAACGGCTTTGCCCTGACGCCCGAGAAGCGCAAGGAATTGCAGGCCATCAACGACCGGATCGGTGACCTGAGCCTGGAATTCGGCGGCAACATCGCCAAAGACCAGGGCTTCCTGCTCGTGAACGAGGCCGACATGAAAGGCCTGCCCGAGGACTATAAGAAAAGCCGCCCCCGCGCCGGCGACGCCTACCGCATCGGCCTCGACGGTCCGGCTTACAGCACGTTTATGCGCTACGCCGAGTCGGACCTGCAGCGCAAGCAGCTTTACACGCTCTACAACAACCGCGCGGCCGACAAAAACCTGGACGTGCTGAAAAAGCTGCTGATTGAGCGCCAGAAAAAGGCGCAGCTGCTGGGCTTTAAAACCTACGCCGCGTACCAGACCAGCAGCCGCATGGCCAAGAACCCGGAAACGGTGTGGGCCTTCGAAACCAAGCTCGTGGACCGCGTCAAGCAGAAAAGCCAGCAGGACCTCGAGGAGCTGCTGACGGTGAAGCGCGCCTATACTAAGGACCCCGGCGCCAAGACCATTAACCCCTGGGAAACCTCGTTCTACAGCAACCTGCTGATGAAGGACAAGTACCAGCTCGACGGGGAGAAGATCAAGGAGTACTTCGAGGCAAACAAGGTTATTGACGGCCTGTTCCAGACCACCCAGTCTTTGTTCGGGCTGAAGTTCAACGAAGTGAAGGACCCGAAGGTGTGGCACCCCGACGCCCGTATGTTCGAAGTGCAGCGCGACGGCAAGCTTATCGGCCGATTCTACATTGACCTGTTCCCGCGCGACAACAAGTACACCCACGCCGCCTGCTTTGGCGTGAGCAGCGGCAAGGCTACGCCCAAGGGCTACCAGCTTCCCCAGGCTGTGCTGCTTTGCAACTTCAACCCGCCCACGGCCGGCAAGCCCGCGCTGATGAGCCACGGCCAGGTGGTAACGTTCTTCCACGAGTTTGGCCACGTGATGCACAACCTGCTCACCACCGCCGAGCTGTCGAGCCAGTCGGGCACGAGCGTAAAGCGCGACTTCGTAGAGGCCCCCTCCCAGATTCTGGAAAACTGGGCCTGGAACTACGACGCCCTGAAGACGTTTGCCAAGCACTACCAGACCGGCGAGGTGCTGCCCAAGCCGCTTTACGACAAGATGTGGGCCGCCCGCAACGTGGGCTCGGGCCTGGGCGCCTCGCAGCAGATCCTGTACGGCACGCTCGACATGACCCTGCACGACAAGTTTGACCCGAACGGCACCGAAACCACTACCGACGTGATGAAGCGCCTGCAAAACCAGCTGACGCCCTTCGCTTACGTGGAAGGCACGAACATGCAGGCTTCGTTTGGCCACCTCACCGGCTACGGCGCCGGCTACTACGGCTACATGTGGTCGAAAGTGTACGCCGAAGACATGTTCTCCGTGTTCGAGAAGAACGGCGTAATGGACAAGAAAACCGGCCTGCGCTACCGGGATATGATCCTGGCCCGGGGCGGCACCGACGAGGAGTACAATCTCGTCAAGGAGTTTCTCGGCCGGGAGCCCAACCAGGAAGCCTTCTTCAAGTCGCTGGGGCTGTAGGTCTTAGGGTCTTAGGGTCTTAGGGTCTTAGGGTCTTAGGGTCTTAGGGTCTTAGGGTCTTAGGGTCTTAGGGTCTTAGGGTGCTACTGCCCTGCTGACGTCAGGTTACAGAAAAGGGCCCACAACTTCGGTTGCGGGCCCTTTTCTTTTTCTCATTGGGCGTCTGCACTAAGACCTAAGCCCTAAGTCCCTAAGACCTAAAAACGCTAGCAATACTCCTCGAAGGCACCGTGCAGGTTGTCCACGATGCGCATCATGTCGTTGCCTTCGATGTGGTACCGCTCAATCATGTGCACCAGCTCGCCGTCTTTGAACAGGGCAATGCAGGGCGAGGAAGGCGGGTAAGGCAGCAGGTGCTGCCGGGCCTCGGCAACGGCGTCGGTTTCCATGCCGGCAAAAACCGTTACCAGCTTGGCAGGCTTTTTCTCGGCGCTGGAAACGGCCAGCTTAAGGGCCGGGCGGGCCTTGGAAGCGGCGCAGCCGCACACCGAGTTCACGGCCAGCAGCACGGTGCCGCTGGTGTTCTCGAGTACAGAGCTAACTTCTTCAGGGGTCATGAGCTGCTCGAAGCCGGCCTCCACGAGGTCCTGCCGGATAGGAGCTACCATATATTCAGGGTAGGTGGCCATTGGTATATAAACGTGAAAGGTGAAAAATAAGAGGTAAGCCCGGGGGCCGCACAAAAATACGCAATGTATAAGTGCCAATGCGCGGGAAAGGTTTCTGCGTCCTCTCCCATGCTGTAAGTGCTTACGGACACTCGATGCTGGCCGCGGGAAATCTCACATGGGGCCGAACCGACCTGTCTCAACCCGAACCAGCAGCAACCGGAAAGTCCCAGTTCACCGATAAAAGGCTTGTTCGCCGTGCGGTCTTCGCGCAAATAAATTACATTTAGCGACGGCCGGCACATGCCGCCTTTGCGCTATGCTCAGAACCATCTTTCTTACGGCTGCCTTCGGCCTTTCCGGAGCCGCCGTGCAGGCTCAGGTCGATACGGTGCGTGCCAGCACCCTGCCCCCCGCCCAGCTGGCCGAAAAGCTCTATAACAGCGGAGTAGCCAAGTACAACCAGAAAAGCTACCGGGCTGCGCTGGCGGACTTCGACCAGGCCCTGAAAGTACGTCCCGACTTTGCCAAGGCCTACTACAACCGTGCTACCACCCGCTACGAGCTCAAGGAGTATGCCCCGGCCGTGCAGGACTACGACCAGGCCATTAAGCTCGACCCGGCCGGGTTCGGGTCTTACTTTGGCCGGGGTCAGGCCCGCGAAGCCCTGGGCCAGCGCCCCGAAGCCGAGCAGGACTACAGCAAAGCCGCTGAGGTAAAACCCGACTATGCCCCCGCCTGGTACTACCGGGGAGCGCTGCGCTTCGAAAAGGGCGAGTACCAGGCCGCCAAGGCCGACTTCGACCAGGCCCTGAAAGCCGATGCCGGCTACGCCTACGCCTACCATGACCGGGGCAGCGCCCAGCGGCAGCTGGGCAATTTCTCGGCCGCCGTGCAGGACTACTCCAAGGCCCTCAGCCTCCAGCCCGACCTGCTGCCGGCCTTGCTCAACCGCGCTGCCGCCCGCCGCCGGGCCGGAGACCTCAAAGGAGCCCTGGCCGATTACAACGACTACCTGCAGAAGAAGTCCGACAACGCCACGGCGTACACCAACCGTGGCAGCACCCGCTTTGAGAGTGGAGATTTCAAAGGGGCCGTTGAGGACTTCAGCAAGGCCGTGGACCTGAACGGGAGCTACGCCTTCGCCTGGAACAACCGCTCCGCCGCCTACTTCAAGCTCGAGGACTACAAAAAAGCCATTGCCGACGCCGACAAGGCCATTGCCCTGAACCCGGACTACGCCGAAGCCTACCTCAACCGGGCCAATGCCCGCGAAATGCTGCGCGACGCCAACGGGGCCTGCGCCGACTGGCGCAAAGCCTCCGACCTGGGTCTCCAGACGGCCACCAACTACGCTGCCGCTGCTGGCTGTGAGTAACCCGGTAAGTCTTTCCTGATCCTGTCGTCAGCTTTTTCTTTTTTGATCCTACCTGCGCTTTTCCCTTATCTATGCGTTTAGCTTTCCGATTTCTTTCTACCTGTGGGGCCCTGCTGCTGGCAGCGGCCGTCCACGCCCAGAGCGTGGAGTTCAGCAAGGACCGTTTTGGCAGCGACAAAGAAGGACTTAAGAATGCCCAACGGGAGCTCAAGCTCGGTGACGAAGCCTACGAGTCGGACCCGGGCCGCTACGAGGTAGCGTTGCAGCACTACCTGGTGGCCCAGAAGTTTAACCCCGACAACTTCCGCCTCAACCTGCGCATTGGCGACAGCTACCTGCACTCGGAGTACAAGAGCCGGGCCCTGCCCTACCTGCAGAAAGCCTACCAGCTGAATCCTACCGGGGACCCGCGCATTCACTACCTGCTGGCCGACGGTCTGCATCTGAATGCCAAGTGGGACGAGGCCATTGCCGAGTACAAGGCCGCTCAGCCTTCTGCCGGCAAAGCAGCCGGCTACGACCAGGGCGACATCACCAAGAAGATACACGAGTGCGAAAACGGCCGTAAGCTTATGCAAAAGCCGGTGCGGGTGTTTATCGATAATATTGGCGCCACCATCAACTCGCCCTACCCCGAGTACAGCCCGGTTATTACGGCGGATGAATCCGTTATTCTGTTTACCTCCCGCCGCGACAACTCCAGCGGAGGCCTGTCGGACCCTCAAACAGGTGGCTTTTTTGAAGATGTCTACCAAAGCACCCGCTCCGCCCGCGGCTGGAACCCGGCGACCAACCTGGGTGCTCCAATCAATACCGAAGGCCACGATGCTACCGTGGGCCTCTCGCCCGACGGACAGCGCATGCTCGTGTACGTGGAAGACAATGGGGGTGACCTGAACCAGGCTGAGCTGCGCGGGGCCAAGTGGGGCAAGCCGCAAAAGCTGGGCTCCCGCATCAACAGCAACGCCCACGAGTCGTCGGCCTCGTACTCGCCGGATGGGCGCTTCCTGTTTTTCGTAAGCGACAAAAAGGAAGACGGGCTCGGGGGCCGGGACATCTACCGCATTGAGATTGAAGGCAAGGGCAAGGCACAAAACCTGGGCTCCGTTATCAATACGCCCTACGGCGAGGAAGGCGTGTTCATGCACCCCGACGGCAAAACCATGTACTTCAGTTCTGAAGGCCACAACTCCATGGGGGGCTACGACATCTTTAAGTCAGTGTTCGAGAACGGCCGCTGGAGCGTGCCCGAGAACCTGGGCTGGCCGATCAACACTCCCGACGATGACGTGTTCTTTGTAATATCGGCCTCGGGTCGGCACGGCTACTATTCCTCGTTCCGCGACGCCGGCGAAGGCAGCAAGGACATCTACCAGGTAACGTTTCTTGGTCCGGAGAAACAGCCGCTGCTTTCCCAGGAAGATCAACTTCTGGCTTCCCGCGCCCAGCCGGTAAAGGAAACGCTGCTGGCTCCGCCCGTCGCCATTGCCACGGCTCAGGTTACTATCCTGAAAGGCGTGGTCACCGACGAAGCCTCCAAGCAGCCCCTGGAAGCCACTATCGACGTGGTCGACAACTCCCGCAATGCCATTATTGCGTCTTTCCGATCCAATGCCCAGTCGGGTCGCTATTTGGTGTCGTTGCCCTCGGGCATCAACTACGGCATCGTGGTGCGGCAGGAGGGCTACCTGTTTCACTCCGAGAACTTCGACCTGCCCGAGGGGGCAGCCTATGCTCAGGTCACGAAGGACATTGCCCTAAAAAAGCTGGATGTGGGCGTCAAGGTGGTACTCAACAATATTTTCTTTGACTTCGACAAGGCTACGCTGCGCAAGGAAAGCACGGCCGAGCTCGAGCGGCTGCAGAAGCTACTGGCGGAAACACCCAACCTCCGGCTGGAAATCTCCGGCCACACCGACAACGTGGGCCAGTCCGCCTACAACAAGGACCTCTCCCAGCGCCGGGCCAAGGCCGTCGTCGACTATCTACTCCAGAAAGGTGTCGCCCAGGGCCGGCTTTCCTTCGCTGGCTACGGCGATACGCAGCCTGTAGCCCCCAACTCTACGAAAGGAGGACGGCAGCTGAACCGTAGAACAGAATTTAAAGTGACCGGCAAGTAGACCGGTGTAGTCCAGTTACACCCTGTTTCACCGATGCAAGCGCTATTGTAGCAAATCGGCGCCTCATTTCTACATAAACCCCAGTTTGTCAAGAATTTACATCTTGGTAAGCTGGGGTTTATCTGTTTCAATGATTCATATTGATGTGCTTACATTTTTATAAAAATAATTATAATGGTTCTTTTATTAAGAAAATAATTTTTATCGGAATTGAACTAGTCTAATAATTAATAGCTTTATTTGCCTCATCGAAACACAATAACCCAATCAATCTTCTTCGCTATGAAAAAGCTCGTACTCCTCGTAATGCTGGCCGTTAGCTTCCAGACGCTGCAGGCCGTCCCCTCCTTCGCCGGTGACCTGCGCGCCCAGGCCACCGAGGCCACTCGTAAGCTGGCTTCGCAGATTTCGCTTGATGATGCCCGTACGGCGCAGGTTCGCCGCTTCACTTACGAGCGCCTGGTGCAGGAACAGGAAATTGCCACCATGTACAGTGATGATCCAAAAATGCAGCAGGACAAGCTGCGCGTCGTACAAGAAGAATACACGGAGAAGCTCAAGACGGTCCTCACCGAGGTCCAGTTTCAGCGCTACATGACCATTGCCGGCGTTGCTCCCGCCTCCACGCCCGGTGCCCAGGCCGCCCGTCCCTAATCTATATCGGTACGTTACTCTCCGTTAAGCTTATTTCTAGCACCAGCCGGCTCGGCTGTATGATTACGCAGGATTGTTAGGGTGAGAGCCCACAGATCTTCATACGGAATAATCTCGGTCTCGGCATACGCCTCGCCCGGTTGTGGGGCTCCCTGCAACCGGGCGAGTAACGTTTGGCCCTTTTTCTCGCAGACCTCGGCCCGGAAATTTTCCTTCACCGTAAGCACCAGCAGCCGCAAAAACAGCTGACTCCGCAGCGTAGCCGGGTCGCGCAGCCACCGTTGCTCGTACTTGCGCAGGCTTTCCAGACGCATCAGCAGGGCTTCCTCGTCGTTGCGACGCAGATAATACAGAAACTGTAGAATCAGGATGGCCACGTTGTAGCCCTGCTTGTCGCGGCTATAGTCCGGGACGGTCTGCACGAACTGGGCAAAGTGCATCAGGCGCAGCGACGAAGCTTCGGGCGAGATAAAATGCAGATAGGCTTCGTACAGGTCCCAGCGCTGCAGAGCCGCCACGCGCTGCTTGGAGTAGTAGGTGTTCTTGTGGGCCAGGCGCATCAATTCGTGGGCCTGCGAATACTGCCCCGCGTGCAAAGCCAGCAGCAGGTAATGCTCCAGGAAGTAAAACCAGTTGCCCGATGAAGGGTGAAAGTCCTTGAAGTATCCTTCGGCCAGTTCCAGCCCTTTCTGCGCCTGCCGGTTCCGGAGCAGGGCGTAAATGTTCATGAACTTGTTGTAACGGCTGTCAAACCGCTTTTTGTTGATCTTCCCCGCCGCCAGTTGCTCTTCAACCGCGCTGGTAATGCGGATAATCTCGTCGAAGTTGCCGACCATCTCCTCCCGGGTTATTTGCATCCGGTAGTGATAGTAGAAGGTTGAAAAGGTCCGGGCCTTTTCGTGCAGGTGCTGCAGCTTCTGAATGTACCCGGGCAGATCGTCGAGCAGGGTTGAGCGCAGCTTTACCGACCGGATCATAATCATCTTGGTGTCCCAGTACAATTGCGAGGCTTCTTCCTCCCACTCCTGCACCTGCCGGTAGTGCTTGAGCTGTTCCATGGTGGCGCGGTAACGGGCCGGCTCCCGCTTCTCGGCGTACAGGTCCCGCAGCTCGTTTAAAGCCAGCACGATATAGCGGGTAAACTCGCCTTCCTGGGCCAGGCGCAGGCATTTGCGCAGCAGCCGCTCGGCCAGGGAATATTCACTTTCCCACTGCAGCACGCTGCTCTGGTGAAACAATTCCAGGCACTGGAGCTCGAAGCGCCGCGACACGCTGTGCCGGGGGTCGGTATGGTCTAGAAAGTACAGGTGGTTAAGGAGCTTATGCTCGACCCGCGACTTCAGCTTCCGGAACGCGACACTGTCGCCCTGCTTCTTGTTGTAAAGCTGTTTGCTGATCTGGTTTTGGGTGCTGGTGTCGTCTTCCTTAAGCAGGTTCAGCAGCTGCAGCTCCTTGTTGGCGGCCTTTATATTAAAGTCAACCAGGGGGAGAGTCTGTAAGCGGCGCCCTGTCACAATTCGAGCTAAATTTCTCAGTTCTTCCATATCAAACTACGCAAATCCTGCTTTATAACTAGTAATAGAGGCAATACAAGCGCTAAAATCGATGTCACCCAAAAAGGAATTTCTTCCTTGTTAGGCGCTGCACGACTATAGTTCTTTGCAAACTGGACGGTTACACCTTAATACTTTATTTAATGTCACAATTGTACACATATTTCATAGATATAAATTCATACTAACCCCTTTGTGAACCAGCCTGTTTGGTTTTTATAAAAATATCTTTATAAGTTATAAATATTTACAAGTTAAGTCCTTGTCTTTTTTTGGGTAGCTTTGTCCTTTCTGCCCGGGAGCACTAACCGCAACTTTGTGTAGTTCAATCACCTGACCTCCACCACTGCATCATGTTCGAGCTCCTAACCATCATTATTCTCCAGATTGCCACGCTGACAGGGTCGCCGACTACGTCCCCCAGTCAGATTGATGGTGATACCCCCCCTATCGTTGTCCCCCCAACGACTCCGCCAACCGACAGCGGTAACACTGGTTGGGGTGACCGGGGCTAGCCCTACCTGTAGCTAAGCCAGCGAAAATGAATCTTGGCTAACTTGCCCGGCCTCCGCAGCCTCCCGAGCCTATGATTCGACTCTTTACAAGCCTTTTTTTGCTGGTTGTTTTTGCGGAAGCAAGTTCGTGCAGCTCTTCCCCGGCCAGCCGGGAGCTTCCCCTTCGGGTACGCTGGATTCGGGACCCCGAAACGCTTGACCCGCTCACTCAGCCTAATGAAAATGCCCGACAGGGCGTAAACCTGCTCTACCAAAGCCTGCTAACGGTCGACTACGAACAGCAGCGCTTTGTTCCCCTGCTGGCTGAGTCCATGCCAAGCGTTCGGCACCAGGGCGCCCGGACGCTGATTACCTACCGCCTGCGCGACTCTGCCCGCTGGGACGATGGTCAGCCTGTTCTGGCGCGGGATGTGGAGTTTACCCTCAAGGTAATGAACTGCCCCGACCTTCCCAACGAGGAAGTCCGCGCCCAGTTTGGGTTTATTACTGCCCTGCAACCCGACCCGCTCGACTCCCGCCGGTTTACGCTGGTGTGCGAAGGAGCCGCCCCAGAGCTGGTGCTGGCTTCCGGTGATTTCCCCATCTTGCCGGCTCACTATCTCGACCCGCAGAACAAGCTGGGTGCGGTTCCGCTCGCCGCTCTGCAACAAGACAGCCTCGCCCTACGCCACTACCCTGACGTTGCCCCATTCGTGCAGCGCTATAAAGCGGCGCAGATCGGGCAACACCCGGATGCGCTGCCGGGCTCCGGGCCTTACCGTCTGGCGAGCTGGAAAACCGGGCAGCAGCTGGAATTCCGGCGCAAGCCCCGGTGGTGGGGTCAGGCCCTGCAGCAAACCGCCCCCCAGCTCCAGGCGCGTCCCGAGCAAATCGAGTTTCACGTTATCCCGGATGACGCTACGGCCCTGCTGGCCATGCGGCGGGCAGATGTTGACCTGTACCCGCGTATGCCGGCCCGGGAGTTTGGCCGCCTGCAGGCCGACTCGGCCCGGCACCCGGAGCTGTCCTTTTACACGGCTCCTTCCTACGACATGACGGTGGCCGGATTTAATACCCGCAGCTCCTTGCTGGCACACCGACTTACCCGCCAGGCCATCAGCCACCTATTTGACGTCCCCCAGCTTATCCAGGCCACGCAGCAGGGGCATGCCTATCGGAGCGTCGGACTGATCAATCCGGAAAATAAAGCCTTCTACAACGACAGCCTGCGCCCTTTTGCCTTCGACCCAACGGAGGCCAGCCGCTTGCTGGTACGCGCCGGCTGGCAGCGCACTGCTACGGGCTGGGAGCGGCAGCGGCCCGGTCAGAGCCCGCAGCGGCTGGCCCTGCGACTAAGCTACCGGGCCGGCGAGCCCACCTACGAGGCAATTGGCTTACAATTACGCGCGGCTGCAGCCCAGCTTGGTATTCCGATAACCCTGCATCCGACGGAGTCTTCGGTGCTATCGGGCCGGCTCCGGGCCGGGGAGTATGATCTGTATCTACGGAGCATGACGGGAAACCCCTTCGTTTACAACTTTGCGCCAATTCTGCACACGGAAAGCATTGGCAGCGGCAATTTCACGCGGTTTGGCACCCCGGATTCCGACCGGCTGATTAAGTCGATTACTACCGAGCAGAACCCGCAGCGCAAGGCCCGGCTGCTGCGCCGGCTTCAGGCACTGCTGCAGGCTGAATGTCCGCTGACCGTGCTGTACTTTAACCGCTACCAGATTGTGGCGGCCAGCCGGCTAGCCAACCTGCAGATTTCCGGGCTGCCGCCCGGGTATAACGTAATGGCTATTACCAGCCGGCCGGACGACAGCCACTAATATGGGTATCTACCTGTGGCGGCGCGTAGTTGTACTGGTGCCCACCGCGTGGCTGGTTCTGTCCCTCATCTTTCTGCTGAGCCGGGGTTTGGGCGCCGCTCCCCCGCTGCCCTCTTTGGAGGCTGATGCCATCGGCCTTACCGACCCGACCAGCCAGCGCCGCGCGACCGAGCAGCGGATGCGGCACCGCTACGGACTTGATGCTCCCCTGTTTTATATTACGCTTGAGCGGAGCTACCTGAACCCGAACGCTGCCCGCCGCTGGCAGTGGCATGGAACGGCCAACCAGTATCACAGCTGGGTGAAGCAGTTAAGCCGGGGCGACTTCGGCTTTTCTTACCGCGACAGTAAGCCGGTTACCTCCGTGCTGCTTGATTCGCTGCGGCACACCCTACCCCTGACAGTTGGCGCTGCGGTTCTGGCTACTACGCTGGCCCTGGCCCTGGGCGTGTTTACCCGCCCCCGCTGGCAGGCGGCTCTGCGCAGTATTCTTTCCCTCCTGGATATCCTTCCGCTATTCGTAGTGGCGCTGCTCCTGCTCCTGCTGCTGGCTAACCCCGACGTGCTGGCCTGGTTTCCGGCGTATGGGGAGGGGCGGATTGCTACGGAAGCGGTCTGGTGGCAGCAGCTCGGCACCTACCTGTACTATCTTGCGCTTCCGCTGGCCTGCCTGGTCTTGGTAACCACGCCCGGGCTGGCTCTTCAGCTGGATGCAGCCCTGCAGCACGAGCTTGGTCAGGCCTACGCTACAACGGCCCGGGCGAAGGGACTTTCGACTTCCCGGGTCCAGCAAAAACATGCTCTGCGCAATGCCTGGCTGCCGTTTCTGACGGTTCTGGCCGAGCTATTGCCGGCGCTGGTTGCCGGGACGGTGGTCGTAGAAACCGTTTTTGCCCGACCGGGAATGGGCCGGGCGCTGGCCGAGGCAGCTGCTGCCCGCGACTTTCCCGTGCTGCTGGCTGGCGTGCTGCTTCTGGCCACAATCCGGCTGGCAGCCTATATCCTTACCGACTGGCTTTATCAGCTGGCAGACCCTCGTCTGCGCCCCGCTTCATGACCAGGGCTCGACGCTGGGGGGCCGGGCTGGCGCTAACCTGGCTGCTGCTTCTGCTGGCCGTGGCCCTGACCGTACCCTACCTGCCGCTGGCTTTCTCTCCTGATACCGTTGACCTGACCAACATTGCCATGCCGCCCCAGGTAAGTCAGTTTAGCCACCCGGGCCACCTGCTCGGCACCGATCCGTATGGCCGGGACGTGCTGACGGCATTGTTGTACGGCACCCGCACGGCACTGCTGGTCAGTCTGCCCGCCGCCCTGCTTGCGGCCCTGGCCGGTATCAGCAGCGGAAGCAGCGCAGGTTTCTGGGGCAACAGTGGCTTACGGGTAAAGACCGGCTGGCTGGTGGCGGCGGGAGCGGCTGTACTTTTTACTCTGGCTGCGCTGCCTTGCTACTGGGGTTCCTACCGCATGCTGTATCTGCTGGCTATCCCCACTGGCTTTTTCATGGTTGGTGGAATTCTTCTGCAGGTCAAACGGCTGTCCGCTCCGGTCCCTATCCCGCTTGATTCCCTGCTGCAGGCATGCATAACCCTTGTGTCGTCCATACCCCGGCTGGTTTTGGTGCTGGCGCTGGCTGCCGTGGTTGAGCCCTCCCTGCCCACACTAGTCCTGGTACTGGCGTTGTCGTCGTGGGTGGGTACGGCGCGGCTGGTGCGGGCTGAGGTAGCCCGGGTTCGACAGCTCCCCTACCTGGAGGCTGCCCGGGCGGCCGGTATTCCGGAGCTTCGGCTTCTGGTCCGACATGTGCTGCCCAATGCCTTACGGCCGGTCAAAACAAGCTTCCCATTAAGTATTGCAGGCCTTATCGGGCTGGAAACCACGTTATCCTTTCTGGGCGTAGGGCTGCCACCCGAGGTGCCCAGTTGGGGCCGGACGCTGGCGTTGGTGCGGCTGACCCCCACGGCTTGGTGGCTGGTGGTGTTCCCGGTGCTCCTGATCCTGCTCACAACTCTGGCCCTACAGCAGCTGGCCAGCCGGCCCCGAGGGTAGGGTATATGTCACAGCTAAGGGTCTGAACCGGTATAACTGCCTTTTCTCCCAGCACAGGATGAGGGGGTCAATCCGTGGTGTTTATAAGCCAGAGTTGGATTTTACACTACCTATATAGCAGATACCCCGTCCGACAAGATTGATTTTTTCATATTAAAACCAGGATTATCCTAGTCACGATTCAGGGAATATCATCCTTTCTCTCGGCCAGGGACTGCCGTAATATTGTCATGTCAACAGGGAGTTACAGCTTATCGGCCGCCACTGTTCTGCTGACGCTCAACCGGAGCTTGTATGGCAACCTTACTCACCAAGTACTACCAGGGCTTAGCGCTCTATTGCCTCGTGCTAGAAATGGCGACGCTGCAAAAGACGGTTGTTCTGCCCGTACCGGAAGGGTTCCAGACGCTGGATGGAGAAATCGTCTCCTACCTGGTGGGGGCAGCGGCTTTGCGCAATGGTACCGCCATGCTGGTTGACGGCTTTCTGGTCGGCACCATTCAGGCTGAATCAAACGAAAAAGAGAAAGACGATTAACTGATTAGCAGACAGAATTAGGAGCCCCAAAAGCTCACGCCAGTAACCTGAAACCTACTGGTGACCAATTACAGTGAAGGGTTATTAAGATTTTTTATTGTTGCAATAGGTGTGTAAAAAAACCGCTGGTTTTGCCAGCGGTTTTTTTGCGTCATACCCATTTCGAAGGGTTCAGCCGGCTACCTAGGGCTCCATCTGGCGCGCCACCAGGGCAATTCCTTCCTCAAACGTCCGGGGCTGAAACCCCAGCTCCCGCTTTGCCTTGTCGATAATGAACCCGGTGCGCAAAGGTCGCCGGGCGGGCTGAGTGAAGCTGCCGGCATCAACCCGCTCGATCAGGCGGCCGTCCAGCTGAAAATAGTCGGCTACCCGCAGCGCCATCTGGTAGGGAGTAAGAACTTCGCTGCTGCTGATATGAAAAATGCCGGTAGCGTGCTGCTGCACCGCCAGCCAGCAGCCTAGGGCCAGATCCTCCGCCAGGGTGGGGGTCCGGAACTGGTCATCCACCACTTTGATCGGCTTGGTGGCCCGGAGCGAGTCGCGCACCCAGGTTACGATGTTGGTGCGGCCATAGTCGTGGGCGGTGCCATAGACCAGCACGGTGCGCAGAATGGCCCAGGGCGCGGTGCAGGCCTGGATAACCCGTTCAGCAGCCAGCTTGCTTTCCCCGTAGAAATTCACCGGTGCCGGCTCGTCGTTTTCCGCCAGGGGCCCATGCTCCCCGCTGAAGATAAAGTCGGTGCTGAGGTGGATGAGGTGAATTTGGTGCTGCTCACAAGCCGCCACCAGGTTTTCTACGGCCGTCACGTTCTGCATCCAGCAGCCCTCATGGTTCAGCTCACACTCGTCCACGTTGGTCATGGCGGCTGTGTGGATGACGTGGGTGGGCTTGAGCTCCGCCAGCACCTGCAGTACCTGGGTGCGGTCGGCTACGTCGAGCGGCACGAAGCGCACGTCCGGGAGCAGGTGGGCCAGCTTATTAACTCCCCGGGAAGAGGCAATCAGCCCGACCCCGGGCTGCTGATGTAGCAGGTACACGAGCTTCTGGCCCAGCAGGCCGTTGGAGCCCGTTATCAGGATACGGAAGCTCATTGGTCGCTATTCGTAGGTGTAGCCGTAGAGCTGGGTGATTTTCTTCTTTTTCAGCTTCTCGACTTTCACCGTCATCTTGATGTCGGTCGTGGGCCGGTCCCGGGCGCCTTTGGGCTGGGTGGCAATTTTGTCGATAACGTCGAGGCCGCTGATAACCTGCCCGAATACGGTGTACTGACCGTCGAGGTGGGGCACGCCGTTATGGTTCTGCACGATGTAGAACTGGGAGCCGCTGCTGGCCCGCTGCGGATTCACAAAGTCGCCCTGCCGGGCAGCCGCCACCGCGCCATACTTGTGCTTGAGCTCGGGCAGAATCTCGGCCGGAATCGTGGCCTCGCCCGGACTGCCCATGCCGTCGTTGCCGGGCTCGGCGTCCTTGGAGTTGGCATCCCCGCCCTGAATCATAAACTCCGGGATGATGCGGTGAAACGTGGTGCCGGTGTAAAAGCCGCTTTCCGCCAGCTTCAGGAAGTTGGCCTTGTGCAGAGGCGTCTGGTCGAACAGAATCAGCCGGATGTCGCCCTGTGATGTGCTGATGGTAACGACCTGGTCCTTCCGGCTTTTTTTCGGCTTTTTAGCGGCCACGGCGACAGAGGCAGCCAGCAGCACGAACACGCTGAGCAGTACCGACAGGCGAAAAATGAATTTCATAAGGACGACGTATTTAGGTAAGGCTGGCCGCGAAATTAGCGGGTTTCCCCGGCCGGGCGCGTAGCTCAGCTGAAAATAGGGTCTGTACACTACGGCTCACACGAAAGTACGCCCGCAGTCAGGACGGTTTTTTTGGGATACAACATAGCGTTTTCGCTGAATTGCCGTACTCAGGCCGACCAGCTTACCTATCCCCGCCTGATGTCACCGTCCGCTCCTACTCCGGCTTCTTCGCCCTGGCTTCCCAAACTCCTGCTGCTGGCTTACCTGGTGCTCTTCGTCGCGCTGGCCATCAATCCGTACGAGCGGGGCACCTGGGTTGCCGAAAACGCACCTATTGTCGCCATTGTGGTGGGGCTGGCCGTGCTGTACCGGCGGGGAATCCGGTTCTCCAATCTGGCTTACGGGCTGATGAGCGTGCTGATTTTCCTGCACACCATTGGGGGGCACTATACTTTCGAGCGGGTGCCGTTTGACTGGTTTAACCAGCTCTTCGGCTTTAAGCGCAATATGTACGACCGGGTGGCGCACGTGAGCGTGGGCTTTTATGCTTTTGCCATCCTGGAGCTGCTTGACCGGTACCGGGCCATCCGGGTGCGGAGCATTGCCTACCTGTTTGCCCTGTTTGCCATCTGCACGGTGGCCATGGCCTACGAGCTGATTGAGTGGATTTACGCCGACCTGAGCGACCCTTCCGCCGGCGCAGCTTTCCTGGGCAGCCAGGGCGACATCTGGGATGCCCAGAAAGACATGCTGGCCGACACCAGCGGAGCCGTGCTGGCTTTGCTGCTGTACTGGATTCGCGAGAAAGTCAAGGGTCCGGCCCGGCCTGCTGACGAGGCAGCCCTTACCCGGCGCTAAGTTACACGGCCCGCTCGGCCCGGATGGCGTCCAGAATCTGGCGTCCGCCGCGGCCCAGCACCTTTTCGGCCAGAGCCACGCCCATTGCTTCGGGGCCCTCCGTTAGCTCGGAAGTGCTGAACTGCTCTTCGATATACTCCTGCCCGTCGAGGCTGATCAGGCCGCCGCGCAAGGCCAGCGTGCCGGTGACGTCAAGCGTAGCCAGGGCAAAAGACGGAATGCTGCAGCCGCCTTCCATGGTGCGCAGAAACGCCCGCTCGGCCCGCAGGCAGGTATGGGTAGCGGGATGGTCGAGGATGCGCTGCAGCGTCGCCTTCAGCTCCGGACGCAGGCTGCGGGCGCACTCTACCGCTACGCTGCCCTGCCCGGTGGCGGGAATGAACTGGGTTTCAGGCAGCACGTGGGTTATCAGCGAGTCGTACTCCATGCGGTGCACTCCGGCGTAGGCCAGCACCAGGGCGTGGTACTGCCCCTCTTCAAGCTTGCGCAGGCGGGTCTGCAGGTTGCCGCGGGCTTCAGCGGCCGTCGCCTGCGGGTAATAGCGGCGCAGCATGGCCTTGCGGCGGGTGCTGCTCGTGCCCAAGATGATGTCCGGCTGGTCCAGGGAGAAGTTTGGGTCGTAGCTCACGACCACGTCGTTTACCTTTTCCCGCTCCATAAACGCCAGCAGCTCCAGGTCGTCGGGGATAGAGCTCTGCACGTCCTTGGCGCTGTGCACGGCTATATCGATGGCGCCGGTGCGCAGGCTTATTTCCAGCTCTTCGGTGAACACGCCCTTCGCCCCGATCTTGTCGAGGCTGCGGTCGAGCACGACGTCGCCCTTGGTGGTAATGATGACGATTTCGGTGCTCAGCTGCTCCCGCTCCAGGCAGGCGGCCACGTGGTGGGCCTGCCACAAAGCCAGGCGGCTGCCGCGGGTACCGATACGAATAGGTCTCATAGGTAAAGTCAGGTAGCGGGATTCAGATCAGGACCGAGCCGGAAGCAGCTTTTGGCCGGGCTCCGCCGATTTTGTTTCTTGTCCCGGCGTTGGCCCGGGCAAAGTTACGAAGGGCAGCGCGGGGGGAGTGGCTATACGGTGTTTAGCGTGGGCTATAGTTGTTTAGCAACTATACTTTTTCAGCGCTTTCAGCCTCAGGAGGCCATTTTCAGCAGTTCAGCCACGCGCAGCGAGGTATCCACGAATACCATCCTCGGGTTGGCGTTGCGCTCCACGTGGTAGTGCGCGTCGTTGAGCTCCTTGGTCAGCTGATCGGCGTTGCGCATGGTTACGAACCGGCTGAAGCGGCTTACAAATTGCTGCTCGTTGGCGGGCAAATGGGGCACCAACTGGGTGTCGATGCCGAAGAGGAGCACCTTGCGCAGCAGGCTCAGCGAGTAGTGCAGAAACTCCTTCTGGTTTTCCCGGCCCATCTTCTGGAACTCGTCACTTTTCTCCAGTACCACCTTGAAGTTGTCCTGAAAGCACAGGCGCATCCATTCCGTGAAAAAGTCGAAGTAGTTGTTGTCGGCGGCGGACGTCTCGCGGGCGGCCAGGGCTGCTCCCAGGTTGCCGTCGGCAATCTGGGCAATCTGCCGGGCCTTTACCTCGGGCACCTGGTGCTCGTCATGCAGGAAATCGGTGATTTCAGGCTCCGACAGCGGACGCACCACTA
Source organism: Hymenobacter translucens (assembly GCF_020685205.1). Classification (GTDB taxonomy): domain Bacteria; phylum Bacteroidota; class Bacteroidia; order Cytophagales; family Hymenobacteraceae; genus Hymenobacter; species Hymenobacter translucens. The sequence continues at coordinate 10,504 of NZ_JAJERB010000004.1, read as the reverse complement.
CGGGCTGGACCCGGCTGATAATGGTTGGCAGCAGCTGCTCGGGCGCGTAGCTAACCAGCAGGAACACGGTAGCCGCCGGGGGCTCTTCCAGTAGCTTAAGCACGGCGTTGGACGCGGCCGGGTGCATCAGCTCGGGCAACCAGATAACCACGATCTTGAACTGTCCCTCAAAGGCCTTGAGCGACACCAGCCGCAGCAGCTGCAGACTTTCTTCTTTGGAGATGCTGCCCTGCTTGTTCTCGGCCCCGATGTGCTGCATCCAGTCGTTGAGGCCCCGATAGGGGTTTTCCAGCACGAACGCACGCCAGTCGGCCGCGAACTTGCTGCTGACGGCATCCTTAGGCACGGCCTTGGTGGTCGTGACGGGCAGGATAAAGTTGAGGTCGGGATGAACGAGCTTGTCGGTTTTCTGGCAGGCCGGACAGCGGCCGCAGGAATCCTGGTCGCCCGGCTCCCGACTTTCACAGTTCAGAAACGTGGCGTAGGCCAGCGCCAGCGCCAGGGCCGCCGAGCCTTCGGCCCCGCGAAACAGCTGGGCGTGGGCCACGTGGTTGCGCTCCACACTCTGCACCAGCACCCGCTTTACCTCCACCTGCCCGGGAATATGAACAAAACGCATACGCTAGGCCCAGTAAGTGCGCAAAACAAACAGCAGGCCGACCCGCACGGCCAGCGTTAAACCGGCAATCAGCAGGGCCCCAAAAACTTTGGTACCGGTGGGCAGCGGGCGGCGCAGAAACTGCAGCAGGGCCCAGACCCCGGCGGCCGTTACTATCTCGGCCACGATACCGGCGGTAACGGACTGATAAAAGGCGAAAAAGGCGCCCCCAAACAAAGCCGCCGTCAGGAAGACGGCCAGCGCCAGGCTCGGGCCCTGCAGAGGCTGCGGGTTGCTCATGGCTACTGCTCGGTGGTAGGCTTGGCTTCGGCCGCTCCGGCGGTCCGCTCCCAGGCCCGGTCTTTGGCGGTCTGCTCGTACACGTGGCGCATGATGGCCTGCTCGGTTTCGTCGTAGGCCAGCTTGCGCCGGGCCATCACCCGCTCGGCCACCTCCGCCACTTTGGGCAGGCGGAAGGTTTCGAAGCCGGCCGGGCCGCCCCAGCTGAACGAGGGAATAAAGGTGCGCGGAAAGCCCGCTCCGAAGATGTTGGCCGCCACGCCCACCACCGTGCCGGTGTTGAACATCGTGTTGATGCCGCACTTGCTGTGGTCGCCCATCATCAGGCCGCAGAACTGCTGCCCGGTGTTTACGAAGCGCCCGGCGGTGTGGCTCCAGATCTTAACCGGGGCGTAGTTGTTTTTCAGGTTCGACGTGTTGGTGTCGGCGCCCAGGTTGCACCACTCTCCGATGACGGAATTGCCAAGATAGCCGTCGTGGCCCTTGTTGGAAAAGCCCATCAGGATGCTGTTGCCGACTTCGCCGCCCACTTTGCAGTGGGGTCCTATGGTGTTGTCGCCGCGCATCTTGGCTCCGGCGTTGATGTGGGCGCCTTCGCCCAGCGCCAGGGGGCCTTTGATGATAGCGCCCTCGTGCACCTGGGAGTTCCTGCCCAGGTAAATCGGGCCGTCCTCCGCATTCAGGATGGCCGCGCGAATCTTGACGCCTTCCTCGATAAAGATGTTTTCGGGGGCATACACGATGGTATGCGCGTCGCCGACCGGCTGAGACGTACGGCCTTCGGTGAGGCGGGCAAAGTCCTGCCGGATCTGGGCGCCGTTCTGCAGAAACAGGTGCCATACCTCCCTGATGGCGACGACCGGCTCCACCACTTCCTCTACGGCAGAGAAGCCGTTCTGAATCAGCTCGGCCACCTGGGCGGCGTCTTCGATGCGGGCCGCCACCAGCAGGCTGCCGTCGACCAGCGCGTGGCCGGGGGCCAGGGCCTGAATCTGCCGGACCAGGGGCTCGTCGGGGCACACGGCGCCGTTGATGACCAGGGCGGGGCCGCTGGTGGGGCCGGCCGGGTACTTGGCCTGCAAGTACGCTTCGGTCAGGTAGTTGGCCGGCTCCCCAAGCCAATGCTCCCATTTTTCGGCAATAGTGAGAATGCCGCAGCGCAACGCGGCTACCGGGCGGGTAAAGGTGAAGGGCAGCAGGTTGGGGCGAATGGCCGGGTCGTCGAAAAGCAGGATGTTCATGGCGGAAAAGGCTTCAGGCTGCAAGCTACAAGCTGCAAGCCAACACGGAAGGCCGCAAAGGAAAAGTTCGGCGCTGCTAACAAAAACTCCCGCCAGCGTTGCTGCTGGCGGGAGCTTGTAGAACAGCAGCTTGCAGCTTGAGGCTTACAGCTTGCGGCTCGGAAATTACTTCTTCTGGTAGCGGGTGCGGAACTTCTCCACGCGGCCGGCGGTGTCGATGAACACGTTTTTGCCGGTGTAGAAGGGGTGCGAAGCGCTGCTAACTTCCACTTTGATGACGGGGTAGGTCTTACCGTCTTCCATCGTGATGGTTTCGTTCGAGCTCATCGTAGAGCGGGTCACGAACTTGAAGTCGCTGGAGGTATCCTGGAATACAACTTCGCGATACTGAGGATGAGTGTCTTTTTTCATGGTCGGGGCTGCCGGTTAATACCTTCGTTTCCTGCCGGTTTTGCGGAAGGGACTGCAAAAGTACACGTTACGCCGGAATTTCAAAAACCCGGCCCCTAGTTTTGTATATTTCTCTGCTAGAAAGAACATCTTATCGGAATTTCGTTATTTTTGATACCTGACTAGGCCCTCCCCACCCTAAAGTGCCTTTTTTCACCGCCACATGACCCGAAAAGCTACGCTCCTGTTGCTCCTGCTCGGACTGTGCACCACCCTGGCCCTGGCGGCCACCGTCACATTCTTCCAGACATCTTACGACGGCACCAACGTGCGCGTGGAGTGGGAGCTGGCCAATGAAGCCGGCGTGCAGGGTTTTGAAATCTACCGCAAAGCCAGCAGCGAATCAACGTACTCCCGGCTTTCCGCCATTTCGCCCAACGGGCAGCGCCGCTACCAGTACGTGGACGCGAATGTGTACCGCGGCACGCCCGGCGCCGGAGGCGGGCCATTCACCTACCGCCTGCTGGTGCGGACCTCCACCGGCGACCAGAGCTACACCACGGTTCTCTCCCAGACGCCCAGCGCCGTGCAGCGCTCCTGGGGCAGCATCAAATCGATGTTCCGGTAGCGGGAACCGTTTTATAAGCTTAATTGAAGCAGACCGGCGGGCAGCGCCGGTTTTTTTGTGCCGTTACCTTTGCCCCGGTTTCCGGCCTGCGTGCCCTGGCAGGGGCAAGACCAGGCCCGCCTTTTCACTCGTCTACTACCTCCTAACTTTACCATCCATGCGCCTTTGCTTTGCTACCAACAATGACCACAAGCTGACCGAGGTAAGGGCCCTGCTGCCCGCCGGCATCGAGCTGCTGAGTTTGCGCGACATCGGCTGCACCGAGGAGCTGCCCGAAACCCGGGACACCCTGGAGGGCAACGCCCGGCAGAAGGCCGAATACGTGTGGGAGCACTACCACACCGCCTGCTTTGCCGACGACACCGGCCTCGAAGTGGAAGCGCTGAACGGGGCGCCGGGTGTGTATTCGGCCCGCTACGCCGGCCCCCAGCGCAGCGCCGCCGACAACATGACCCGCATCCTGACCGAGCTGCAGGGCCAGGGCAACCGCCGCGCCCGGTTCCGGACCGTGGTAGCCCTTATTCTGCCCGACGGGCAGCAGCACGAGTTCGAAGGCGCCGTTGACGGCCGCATCACGGAAACTGCCCACGGCGCCGAAGGCTTCGGCTACGATCCTATCTTCCAGCCGGCCGGGCACGACGTCACGTTTGCGGAAATGTCCCTGGCTCAGAAGAACACGCTCAGCCACCGGGCCCGCGCCGTGGCCGGGCTGGTGGCCTTTCTCCGACAGGCGGCACCGGGCTCGTAGGCACCGGCTGCCGAAAATTCCGGTCCGGGCCCCGGACCCGGGAGTTTTACTGCCTGCCGCACCGGCTATTTTTCTAAATTTGCACGATTGCCCTGCCGGTACGGGCCAGATTCTACTCCATGCAACATCCTTTCATCGTCGGTATCACGGGCGGCAGCGCCTCCGGCAAGACTACCTTCCTGCGCCGCCTGCTGGCTTCTTTCCCCGAGGAGCAGATTTGTCTGATTTCCCAGGACAACTACTACCACCCGCGCGAAACCCAGCAGGTGGACCACAACGGCGTCACCAATTTCGACCTGCCCGCTTCCATCGACTCGGCTGCCTACGCCGCCGACGTGCTGCAAATCAGCAAAGGCCTAGAGGTGCGCCGCAAGGAGTACACCTTCAACAACCCCAACGTGGAGCCCAAGGACCTCGTGTTCCGTCCCGCACCCATCGTGGTGGTGGAAGGCATCTTCGTGTTTTACTTCGAGGAAGTGGCCCGGCTGCTCGACCTGAAAGTATACATCGATGCCCAGGAGCACGTGAAAGTGATGCGCCGCATCGTGCGCGACCGGGACGAGCGGGGCTATGACATGGAAGACGTACTGTACCGCTACACCAACCACGTGGCCCCCACCTACGAGAAGTACATTAAGCCCTTCAAGCACGACGCCGACATCATCATTCCCAACAACCACCACTTCGACAAGGGCCTGGACGTGCTGACCACCTTTCTGCGCAGCAAAGTCCTTACCGGCAACCAGGCCGGCTAGTTCAGGCACGCTTACCACTCCTTATATAGTAAGAAAGAACGCCCGGCCCCGCAGCCGGGCGTTCTTTCTTACGGGCACCTGCGGCCGCCCAGCAATTGCCGCGCCGACGGTTTTGCGTTGGGCAGCCAATTTGGCTATATTTGTAGCCATTGCTCTGAGAATGTTGCTTTCCCTGACCACGTTTTTGCCTCGCTTGCGCTTCACACTGCTGACGGCTACCCTGCTGTTCGTGCTGTCGTTGAACCACCAGGCCGTGGCTACGCTCCGCCTGCCTTCGGGCAAGGTGACGCGGGTGGGCCAGGCCCCCAAGGTGGCCGTGGTAAAGCAGAAGGTGATGCTGGAGGCCACGGCTTCCCTGGCGCTGTGGGTGGCACCGGCCGCCCAGGCCTGGCTGCCCGAAACTGATTTTCTGGCCGGACTGCTGCCCCGCCGGGTGCTGGCTTTTTCCGTTGCCCGGGCCCGGCCGTGCGCCCTGCCCAACCTGTTCCGGACCCGGCTCCTGATAGCCGCTCTTTCGCCCCACGCTCCGTAACGGCGGGGCACCCCGCGCCTTTTCCTGGCTTCGCGCCCCCGGCGCACCCCGCGGCTGACCTTGCTCAGCCCCTTTCCCTGCATTTTTCAGAGTACCTCATTTCATTTTTTCAATGCGTAATAAAGGTCTTATTATCGCACTAGCGGCCGTGGTATCGGTGCTGTGCATTTACTTCCTCTCGTTCACGATGGTGTCGCGGCGAGTGCAGAAGCAGGCGGCGGATTATGCCACCCGTAACGGTCAGATCGACCAGGCTAAGCGTCAGCACTACCTTGATTCGGTGTGGCGCGCCCCCGTAGTAAGCGTGCTCGGCGTCGACTACACCTATAAGGATGTTCGCCAGAGCGAGCTGGGCCTCGGCCTCGATCTGAAAGGCGGCATGCACGTGACGCTGGAAGTGTCGCCGGTGGAGATTGTGCGGGCTATGGCCGGCAACTCCAAGGACCCGAACTTCAACAAGGCGCTGGCGTTGGCCCAGCAGCGGCAGCAGACCAACGCGTCGACGCCCTTCACGGCCCTGTTTGCCCAGGCTTACCAGGAAGTAGCGCCCGGCGACAAGCTGTCGCGCATCTTCGCCAACACCACCAACAAGAGCCGCGGCATCGACTACAACTCGTCGAACGAGAAAATCATCGGCGCCATCAACAAGGAAGTAGAGGAAGCCATTGAGCGCGCCTTCACCATCCTGCGTACCCGCGTCGACAAGTTCGGCGTAAACCAGCCCAACATCCAGCGGGTAAAGGGCACCGGCCGCATCCAGATCGAGCTCCCCGGCGTCGACAACCCCGACCGTATCCGCAAGCTGCTCCAGGGCCAGGCCAAGCTCGAGTTCTGGGAAGTATGGCAGCCCGCCGAGTTCTCGCCCTACCTGAGCGCCGCTAACGAGCTGATCGTAGCCCGTGAGAAAGCCAACGGAACCTCGGCCACGCCCGCTACCACTACCGCCGCAACCGACAGCGCCGCTGCCCAAGGCGACAGCACCTCCCTGGCCAGCCAGCTGGCTAAAAAGAAGACTCCTGCCCAGGACACGGCTGCCGCTGCGGCCAACCAGGGCCAGGGCCTGTTCAAGTACCTGACCGCCACCGGCCCCGGCACCATTGCCGCCAACCTGCGCGACACGGCCAAGGTAAACGACCTGCTGGCCCTGCCCGAAGTACGCGCCTCGCTGCCCGCCAACCTGACCTTCCTGTGGGCCTTCAAGCCCGATGTAATCGACGGCAAGGAGTTCCTCGTGCTCTACCCCATCCGCAAGTCGAAGGACGCGGTGGCCCCGCTTGGTGGTGATGCCGTTTCGGACGCCCGCCAGGACTACGACCAGACCGGCCACCCCGAGGTATCGATGCAGATGAACCCGGCTGGTGCCCGCAAGTGGGAGAAAATCACCGCCGCTGCCGCTTCCGAGACGCCCAAGCGCCAGGTAGCCATTGTACTCGATGACCTGGTGCAGTCGGCCCCCGTGGTGCAGTCGGAAATTGCCGGCGGCAACTCCAGCATCTCCGGCAGCTTCGACATCGAGGAAGCCCAGGACCTTGCTACCAAGCTGAAGTCGGGCAAGCTGCCCGCCCCTACCCGCATCGTGGAAGAGGCCGTCGTAGGTCCTTCGCTCGGCCGTGAGGCCATCAACCAGGGCCTTTACTCGTCGCTGGCTGGTCTGGTCATCATCATGGTGTTCATGGCTATCTACTACGGCCGCGCCGGTCTGGTAGCCGACCTGGCCCTGCTGTTCAACATGTTCCTGATTATGGGCGTGCTCGCCCAGTTCGGCACCGCCCTCACCCTGCCCGGTATTGCCGGTCTGATCCTGGTAATTGCCTCCTCGGTAGATGCCAACGTACTGATCTTTGAGCGGATCCGGGAAGAGCTCGACCACGGTCTGAGTTTAAAGGATGCCATCAACAAGGGCTACTCCCGCGCCTTTACGGCCATCTTCGACTCCAACGTGACCACGATGCTGATTGCCGTGATCCTGGGCTTCTTCGGCACGGGTCCGGTGCAGAACTTCGCCATCACCCTGGGCATCGGCGTACTGACCTCGTTCCTGTCGGCCGTGTACGTATCGCGCCTCATCATCGAGTGGCTGACCCGCGGCAAGGAAACGTCGAACATCACGTTCAGCACGTTCCTTTCCCGCAACCTGTTCAAGAATGTAAACTTCGACATCGTGGGCAAGCGCAAGATTGCCTACATCGCCTCGGCCGTGGTTATCGTGGCCGGCTTCGCGCTGATGGCCGTGCAGGGTGGCCCTAACCTGGGCGTCGACTTCCGCGGCGGCCGCAGCTTTGTGGTTGACTTCGCCAAGCCGGAAGTAGCTTCCGAAGTGCGCGAGGCCCTGGCCGATGACTTCCAGAACGCCGGCACGGAGGTGAAGACGTTTGGCGCCGAAAACCGCCTGCGCATCACCACGAGCTACCTCTCGGCCGATGAAAGCGTAGCGGCCGACCAGAAAGTCCGCGCCGCCCTCGACAAGGGCCTGCAGCAGTACGGTGCCGACCGACCCGTGGTGCAGAGCACCTCGAAAGTAGGCGCTACCATCGCCGACGACATCAAGCGCACCTCGGTGCTGAGCCTGGGCCTGACTCTGCTGGGCATCTTCGTGTACGTGCTGTTCCGCTTCGAGAAGTGGCAGTATTCGATGGCGGCCGTAATCGCGCTGTTCCACGACGCTCTGCTCGTAATTGCCGCTTTCCCCTTCGCCCGCCTGTTTGGCCTGAACTACGAGATGGACCAGATCTTCGTGGCCGCCGTGCTCACCATCATCGGCTTCTCGATGAACGACACGGTAGTTATCTACGACCGGATCCGGGAATACCTGCGGGAAAACCCCAACCTGACGTTTGCGCAGGTGGTAAACCCGGCCCTGAACAGCACCTTCTCCCGCACGATGATTACGTTCACCACGGTACTGCTGGTAGTAGTCGTGCTGTTCATCTTCGGCGGCGAGACGCTGCGCTCGTTCTCGTTCACGATGATCGTGGGTATCATCTTCGGCACCTACTCGTCGTTGTTCATCGCCACGCCTATCATCCTCGATACCTACGGCCGCAAGGAGGCCCGGGAGCGGGGCACGACTACCTCGACCGACCTGACCGGCACCGACGCGCCGAAACTGTCGACCACGACGGTATAAGCTTCGGCTTACACGCTTTGAAAAAGGCCCGGCTGCGCTGCAGCCGGGCCTTTTTGCTGCAGCCTGGCCCGGAGCTTGCGCCCCGGCTGCGGAATATTCAGTAGCTTTTCTCCGGGCTGCGGTCCGGCTCTAACAATTCAGTGCCTTTTCTTATTTAGTTTACGGCGGTGCCCTCCTGTTCCTACCCTCCCATTTCCCCATGCGTTACCTACTGCTTCTGAGTGCTCTGTTCTTTAGCGTGCTTTCGGCCCTTTCGGGCTGTTCCTACGACAACGAGGAGGACCTTTTTCCGCCCAAGCCGAATATTGGGCCCTGCGACACCACCGCGGTCCTGTTTTCTGCCAACGTGCTGCCGATCCTGCAGGCCAACTGCTACCGCTGCCACACCCGCGGCAACTCCCTGGGCGGCAACATTGACCTGGAAACCTTTGCCTCCCTGCAGCGCAACGCCCTAAGCGGCACGCTGGCCGGCACAGTAGCCCACCGCAACGGCTTCAACCCTATGCCGGTAGGCGCGCCCCGCATCAACGCCTGCGACGTGGCCATTATCCGGACCTGGGCCCGCAACGGCGCCCAGAATAACTAGCCCGCTGCGGGTGGCCTTCCGCGTCCGGTTCTCACGTCGTTCCTTCATGAAACAGCTTTTCCTGTTTGCCTCTCTGCTGCTGCTGGTCGTGCCGGCTTCGGCCCAGGCGCGCTACTCCACCCGCAGCGGCCTGATTACGTTTTTCTCAGCCACGCCTGTTGAGGACATCGAGGCCCGGAACACCCAGGTAGCGGCCCTGCTGGACCTGAGCTCCGGGCAGGTAGCCTTTACGGTGCCCATGAAAAGCTTCGTGTTCAAGCGCAGCCTGATGCAGGAGCACTTCAACGAGAACTACGTGGAGTCGGAAAAGTACCCCCGGGCCTCGTTTGCCGGCAAGGTCGTCAACTTCAGCCCCGCCCTGCTGACGGCGGCCGGTCCGCAGAGCGTGCAGGTGGAAGGCGACCTGACCATCCATGGCGTAAAGCGCCGGGTGAAAGTGCCCGGCACTCTGGAATTGAAAAACAACCAGCTGCTGGTGCAGGCCAGATTCGGCGTGGCCCCGGCCGACTACAACATCGAGATTCCCGCCCTGGTCCGCGACAATATTGCCAAGACGGTCGACGTGACTGTGAACCTGTCGTGCAGCCCCGTTCCCGCTAAAACCACCGCTCCGTGATGCTACCTCTACCCCAGTCTGCTTCTTCGTGGCTCCGGGCCGCTTTTCTAGCCGCTGGCCTGCTTTTCAGCTCCGCCGCCTACGCCCAGGACGACCTGCTGGCTGATCTGGACAAGCAAACCGTCGACAGCACCCGCACCGACTACACCTTCGCCACCTTCAAAGGCACCCGGGTTATCAACGCCCAGTCGGTGGAAACGGCCGGCCGCGGCACCATGATCTTTCTGATTTCGCACCGGTTCGGAGCCCTGAACAGCGGGGCCTACAACTTCTTCGGGCTCGATCAGGCCGCGCTGCGCCTGGGGCTGGAGTACGGCATCACGGACCGCGTAACGGTGGGCATCGGGCGCAGCTCGTTCCAGAAGACCTACGACGGGTTTGTCAAGTACAAGGCCGTACGCCAGGGCACCGGCCCGCGCGCCATGCCCGTAACGGTAACGCTGCTGGCCTCTTCGGCGCTGAACACGCTGCGCTACCCCGACCAGGAGCGCAGCTTCGGCAACCGCCTCACCTACACCTACCAGGCTCTGATTGCCCGTAAGTTCAGCCCGGCGCTATCGGTGCAGCTGGCGCCCACGCTTATTCACCGCAACCTGGTCAGCACCCGACCGGAGGAAAACGACGTGTATGCCCTGGGCTTTGCGGCCCGGCAAAAGCTCACCAAGCGCGTGGCCCTCACGGCCGACTACTTCTACCTCCTGCCGGGCCACACCGCCGACAACTACCGCAATTCCCTGGCCCTGGGCTTCGACATCGAAACCGGGGGGCACGTGTTTCAGCTGCACTTCGCCAACGCCCAGGAAATGATTGAGCCCTACTTTATTCCTCAGACCACCGGCCGCTGGAGCAAAGGTGACATCTACTTCGGCTTCAACATCTCCCGCAACTTTACGGTGAGGTAGGTCTTAGGTCTTAGGTCTTAGGTCTTAGGTCTTAGGTCTTAGGTCTTAGGTCTTAGGTCTTAGGTCTTAGGTCTTAGGTCT
>NZ_JAJERB010000003.1 GCF_020685205.1 Hymenobacter translucens | reverse complement strand
GGCTGCCAGCGTTTCCCTTCGGGTGAGATGCGGCAGCCGGCTCGTCTGCGTTTACAGCCCCCCGCTGGCCCCGCCCCAGCTGTGCGGCTGAATCGCGCTGGATGCCGGCTTTAGAACCCTTTCCTGCAGATGCCAGGGACGTACCTGGAGCTGCAAAACGTTTGGTATACGGATACTGTTCTATCTTTCCCGGATCAACGTTGCTATCTGAATGTCCTTAACCTATCCTTGGTTTCTGCTGGGTCTGCTGAGCCTAGCAATTCCGATTGCGCTGCACTTCTTTGAGCTACGGCGTCCCCAACGGGTTCTGTTCACCAACGTGGGCTTTATCCGGGAGGTGAAGCTGGTGACGGCCCGGCAGCGACGCCTAAAGCACCTGCTGGTATTGCTGGCCCGCTTGGGCGCGCTGACGTTCCTTGTTTTGGCCTTTTGCCTGCCCTTTATCCCGGCACCTCTTCAGAATGAACAGGCAGGCGGACACACGGCCGTCGTTTTGGATTCCTCCCCCAGCATGGAGGTTGAGAATGAAACCGGACAGCCAATCTTTGAGCAGGCTCAGCAGGAGGCTCGTAGCCTCGTCCGCGCCATGCCCGCTTCTGCCCGTTTCCGGATAGCCGGATCCGGCCGGGAATCGGTGTCAGGGGCAGCGTATCAGGCTACGATTGATGAAATGCGGGTTTCGGGTCATTCCGGCAGTCTGCGTGCCGACCTGAATAAGGTGCAGGCAGGACGGCAGCCGGGGCAGGTGTTTATCTTTTCCGATTTTCAGAAGAACAGCTTCTCGCCCCAACTCCTCGAAGAAATAGATAAGGAGCAGGAAGTGTTTCTGGTGCCGCTGGGGGTGAAGGCCGCCCAGAACGTGTACGTCGACAGCGTAGCCCTGGAGGATGCTTTTGTACGCACCGGCGCCGACCTGACGCTGCGGGTACGCCTGCGCAATGGCGGCAGCGCGCCCGCAGCCGACTGTCAGGTAAAGCTTTTCGTGGAGGGCCGGCAGGAGGCCTCGTTCCGGACCAGCGTGGCGGCAGGCTCAACCAGCACCAGTACGGTGCAAGTCCGGCTAACGTCAGACCAGATTCAGAAGTGCCGGGTGGAAGTCACCGACCTGCCCGTTTCGTTTGACAATACCTACTACTTTACGCTCCAGCCTTCGCCGAAAATCCGGATTGTGGGCGTGGCGGGCCGACAGGAGGCAGCGGTGGCGGGGGTGTACACCAACGAGCCGCTGTTTGCCTATACCGGAAGCAGAGCCGGCCGGGTTGACTATCAGCAGCTGGCTTCGGCAAATCTGGCTGTGGTGGAAGAAGTAGAGCGGGTGGATGCCGGACTGCGGGAGAATCTGCGTCGGCTGGTGCAGCAAGGCGGAACCGTCGTGGTAGTGCCTCCCGCCGGGGCAGCGGCCCGGGAGTCGTACAACCAGCTTTTCCGGGAGCTGGGCGTGGGCACCGTGCAATGGCAGCCCACGGGGACGCCCGTACTACGCGATATTGCCGCTCCAAGCCGGCAGAACCCTTTCTTCCAGGACGTATTTGCCGAGCAGAACCCCCGCACGGTGATGCCGAAAGCGTCGCCGGTGCTGCAATGGTCACGCTCAGGTACCGAAATACTGCGCATGCGCGACGGGGACAGCTACCTGGCGGGATTTACCAGCGGGCGTGGGATGGTGTATCTGTTTGCGGCACCGTTTGGCGGGGGCTACAGCGACTTCCCGACCCAGGCGCTGTTCGTACCCGTGCTGTATCGCCTGGCCATGCAGAGCTACCGCAACGACCAGCAGCCGGCGTACCGCTTAAATCAGCGGGCCATTTCCCTGACCGTACCGGCCACTGCTTCCGCCGAGCAGGTGTTCAAGCTGCAGAAGGACAGCTTAGCGTTTATTCCTGCGCAGCGGACCCAGGCGGGTCGGGTGGTGTTTGATGTGCCGCCGGGCGCGGAGCAGCCGGGCTTTTACACGCTGTCCCACAACGGCCGGCCAGTGACGACGCTGGCGTTGAACTTCGATAAGCGCGAGTCGCAGCTGGCGTCGTACTCGGCGGCAGAGCTCCGGCAGCTCATTGGCTCCAGCCGGCCGAATGTGCACGTATACGAGCCGGGCAACGGTGCTACCGTGGCCGCCCGGTACCGTGCCGAACGGGTAGGCACTCCGCTCTGGCGCTACTGCATCTGGGCGGCGCTGGCCTGTCTGCTGGCCGAAGTGCTGCTGCTGCGGTTTGGTAACCGCAAGGCTGCGGCGGCCCCGGTAAACGTGGCGGCCTGAGGCCTGCCGGCATCCTAATTCAAGGAAACAACCCTATCTTGCCGCTTCACTCTGCAGAGCCCACGTGACTTCCGACGCTTCGCGCAATCATCCCGTTCTCCGTACCGCTTTCGTGTTCGGACTCGGGGCCGGCATCCTCTCCTTGCTCTGGCTGATCGGCCTGTACCTCGGGGGACAGAACCCTTACGGGCCCAAGCGGCTGATGAGCATGCTGGTGGTGCCGGTAGCCGTAGTAGGCAGCCAGTGGTTTCTGCGTCGCTATTTCCAGCCCAACGGCCCGGGCCTGGGACGCGCAATGGGCACCGGTGTGCTGACTGCCCTGGTACTAGCGTCGCTGTCGGCGCTGGGCGTGTATGGCTTTGCGAAGACGACAGGGCCGGAGCTGATGGAGAAGAACCGGGTGGAAATGCGCCGGGTTATGGAAGCCAGCCGCAAGGACTTCGTCAAAAAGCCCGGGGACGCCGAGCGGTTTGAGAAGCTAAAAGATGACCTGGCTTCGACGCCCGAGCCCCTGGCTACTGATGAATTCACGAAGAAGCTGATTCTGGGACTACTGCTCAGTATTCCCGGGGGCATATTCTTTCGAAAATAATCTTGTTCTTTCGCCACCAAACAACCAATCCCTGCTTACATATGGAAAACACGACTACCAACAACACCCAGGTTACCCCGGCTTCGGTCGGCGTCCGCTACGGCCTTATTGTAGGCGTTATCAGTGTTATTATCTCCTTTGCCCTGATGAGTACCCATAACGACCAGGGCCCGCTGAAGTGGCTGAGCTTCGCGGTGCTGGTAGGTGGTATTTTTATGGCCCACAACTACTTCAAGCAGCACAATGGCGGATTTATGCGCTACGGGCAGGGCCTGAGCATCGGTACTATCCTGTCCGGCATTACCGGCCTGCTAGGCGGAATCTTCACGTACATCTACGTCAGCTTTATCGACAATACCTATCTGGCCCGGACCGTAGAGGCTTCGCGTGCCAAGCTGGAAGAAGGCGGCAAGCTGACCGAAGAGCAGATTGATCAGGCTATGAGCATGTCCCAGTCGATGATGACGGGTCCGATGATGCTGGTTATGGCGCTTATCGGCTCGCTGATTGGCGGCTTTGTTATCAGCCTGATTATCTCGGCCATTACCAAGCGCACCCGTCCCGAGTTTGAGTAATCATTCCTTCCCGTTTTTCGACGTTGACCTGTCGGTCGTCATTCCCCTGCTCAACGAGGCGGAGTCCCTGCCGGAGCTAACCCAGTGGATTCAGCGCGTGCTTACCCAGAACGGGCTGAGCTACGAAGTGATTCTCATTGACGACGGCAGCACCGATACGTCGTGGGAGGTAATTGAAACCCTGGCGCAAACCGACACTCACCTGCGGGGCATCCGCTTCAACCGCAACTACGGCAAGTCGGCCGCGCTGCATACCGGCTTCGAGGCCGCCCGTGGCCGGGTGGTGTGCACCATGGACGCCGACCTGCAGGACTCGCCCGAGGAGCTGCCGGAGCTGTACCGCATGATTGTGCAGGACCGCTACGACCTGGTAAGCGGGTGGAAGAAGAAACGCTTCGACCCGCTTACCAAAACCATCCCGACCAAGCTGTTCAACGGCGTGACGCGGTGGATTTCGGGCATTCAGCTCCACGACTTCAACTGCGGCCTGAAAGCCTACGACCAGCGCGTGGTAAAGGGCATCGAGGTGTACGGCGAGATGCACCGCTACATTCCGGTCATTGCCAAGTGGAACGGCTTTGCCCGCATCGGGGAGAAGGTGGTGCAGCACCAGGAGCGCAAGTACGGCACCACCAAGTTTGGGCTGGAACGCTTCGTGTATGGCTTCCTGGATTTGCTGAGCATCACCTTCGTGAGCCGGTTCCGGCGCCGCCCCATGCACTTCTTTGGTACGATGGGCTCGGTTTCGTTTCTGCTGGGCATGCTGATTACGCTCTGGCTGGTAGGCGAGAAGTGGTACCTGGCCTATAACAACCTGCGGGCCCGGGGCGTCACGGACCAGCCCCTGTTCTTTCTGGCCCTGGTGGCCGTCATCATCGGGATGCAGCTGTTCCTGGCCGGCTTCCTGGCGGAGATGGTGTCGCTCAGCGGCTCCCGGCGCAACGAGTACCTGATCCGGGATACGCTCAACATCCGGTAGGCTTTAGCAACTGACTTTATGCGCGTCGTGATAATCGGGCCGGCCTACCCTTTGCGCGGCGGGCTGGCTACGTACAACGAGCGGCTGGCCCGGGCCTTCCGCGAGGCCGGCGACGAAGTGCGCATCGTCACGTTCAGCCTGCAGTACCCCACGTTTCTGTTTCCGGGCCAGACCCAGCTCAGCACCGAGCCCGGCCCGACCGACCTGCACATCGACGTCAGCATCAACTCGGTGAATCCGCTCTCGTGGTGGGCGGTGGGGCAGAAGCTGCGCCGGGAAAAGCCCGATCTGGTGGTATTCCGCTTCTGGCTGCCGTTTATGGGGCCCGCCCTGGGCTCGATTGCCCGGCTTTTGCGGCGCAACCGCCACACCCGGGTCGTGGCCATTACCGACAACGTAATACCCCACGAGAAGCGCCCCGGGGACCGGCCGTTTACGCTGTACTTTCTGGGTGCCTGCCACGGGTTCGTAACGATGTCGCGCTCGGTACTGGCTGATCTGCGCCGCCTGCACTTCAAGCAGCCGGCCCGCTACCAGCCTCACCCGCTGTACGACAACTTCGGCGCCCTCAAGCCCAAGGCAGCGGCGCTGCAGGCCCTGGGCCTCGACCCCGGCTACCACTACCTGCTGTTTTTCGGGTTTATCCGGGCCTACAAGGGCCTCGACCTGATGCTGGACGTTATGGCCGACCCGCGGCTGGCCGCCCTGCCCGTCAAGCTGATTATTGCCGGGGAGTTTTATGAGGATGCCGCCCCCTACGAAGCCCAGATCCGGCAGCATCACCTGGAAAGCCGGCTGGTGCGGGCCACCGAGTTTATTCCCAACGAGCGGGTAGTCGACTACTTCTGCGCGGCCGACCTGGTGGTGCAGCCCTACAAGAACGCCACCCAGAGCGGGGTGTCGCAGATTGCCTACCACTTCGAGCGGCCCATGCTGGTTACTGACGTGGGCGGGCTGGCCGAGCTGATTCCGGCCGGCAAAGTGGGCTACGTCACCAAAGCCCAGCCGAGCCCCATTGCCGATGCCATCCTGGATTTCTACCAGCACCAGCGCGAAGCCGCCTTTACCGAAGGGGTGCGGGAGCAGAAAAAGCAGTTCTCCTGGAGCGAGATGGTGGGGGCGCTGAAAGCCGTAGCCGGCCTGACCAGTCCGGGCAAGCCGGAATAGCCTGCCAACCGGTGCTTTCTGGCTTAGCCGGGAACGTTATTTTGCGGTGAAATCAACTTAGCTGGCCAAATGAGCACTTCCACCGACTCTATCTCTTTCGACGACTTTATTGCAATGCTGCCCCCGGAGCGGCAGGAGCCGGTGCGCCAGGTGTGGGAAGCCGTACGGGCCGCCATGCCGGCCGGCTACACCGAGCAGATCGGGCCAAAGTTTCTGCAGTACAGCGCCGGCAAGGAAAGCTACGTGGCCCTGGCCAGCCAGAAAAACTACATCAGCCTGTACCTGATGCCGCTCTACGTGTTTGCGGGCCGGCACCGGGAAAAGCTGGAGGCCGCGACGCCCCGGCCCAAGGGCGGCAAGAGCTGCCTGAACTTTAAGCGGGCCGAGGAACTGCCCTTGTCCGTCATTCAGGACATCGTGCGTGCCCACCTGCCGGCCGAGTACCTCGCCCAGCTGGAAGCCAACCGCACGACGCCCCCGAGCTGCTAAGCTGATGCCGGAACGGCCGGCAGGCTGGCCCGTACGGCGGCAAATACCTTGTCGGCGGGCAAATCTTCCATGCAGCTGGTGCCCAGCTTGCAGGAGCCCCGGTAGAAGCACACGCACTCCCGGTCGGGTTGCACGATCTGCCCCCGGCCGTAGAGGTCGAATTCGTAGGGGTTGAAGATGTTGTTCATCAGCACCGTGGGCTTTTGCAGGGCAATGCTGATGTGCATGGCCATGGTCACCTGGGTCACGATAAGGTCCATCTGGTGCATCAGGTTGATGAACTGCTCCAACGGGAACGTGCCGGGATACGCGGCGCCGGTGGCCTCGTGCAGCACCACGTTGCGCTCGTGCTCGGCGGTGCCACCCAGCAGCACCGGTGCGTAGCCGGCCTGCTGCAGCTGGCGGATCAGCGTAATCCACTTCTCGTCCGACCACAGCCGGGTGGTCCACCGGTCGCCGCAGCCGGTGTTGAGCCCCACGCGGGGCTTGCCCGTGGGCAGGTCCCAACGGTAGCCCTTGTCCTGATGGTTATCAAATACGTACTCCTCGTGTTGGAACTCGAAGCCGCAGAGCTCGAAGATTTCCTGGACGTAGGGCTTCTGGTTTTGCAGGCTCAGCTGGTCGAACACGCCGGTCAGGAACTTGTGGTTGGCCAGCTCGTTCGACGGCCAGGCCACGCCGTTGGGGTGCAGAGTGTAGCCAAACTTGCGGGCGGCCCGGATGGAGTCGTGCAGGGCGCAGGCTTCCTTGTCCTTGTCCAGGTTCAAGAGCAGATCAAACTCCCGGGCCTGCAGGTGCAGCACGCTGGGCAGGTCCAGCTTAAGAATCTCGTCGATGGCCCCGGCGGGCAGGATGGCGGGCGTAAGCGTGAGCCAAGTGATTTTGGCGTCGGGGTACTCCTGGCGCAGGCGGCGCAGCAGGGGCGTGGTGCGGATGACGTCCCCGATGGCGCCCAGCTTGATAATCAGGATGCGATGCTGCACGGGCGCGTACACTGGGCAGCCGGTGCACTGGTAGCCGTGCTCTTTGTTGGGGCGGCAGGGAATGTCGCCCCGGAAATGGCGGCAGTTGGGATGAACAGTAATACCGTTGAGTTCGGCCATGCGAAGGATAAGTATCCGGCAAAGGTAGCCGACGGGGCGAAGTAGCTGGTTACCCGGACCCGAAAATCGGCGGGCCTGAGCCGGCCGGGAAACCTGTGACAAAATGATCTGTGACAAAACGTTTTGTCACAGATCATTTTGTCACAACTTAGGCCCGGTCGTTATTTCTATCATTTTACCGTACCGATGGTTAAGTTTTCCTATCAGAAAGGCCCCCGGGCCCATTATTCGACCCTGCAGCGGGTACGGGCGCACTTCGGCCTCACGCAGCGGGACCTGGCCGGCCTGCTGGGCGTAACGCGCTCCATGGTTGCCATGGATGAGCGCGGGAAGCGGCGCCTGCCTTTGCCGGCCCTGGAAAAACTAACCCCGCTGGTGCTGGCCCTGCCGGGACCCGATGGAACGGCCCCGGCGCTGCCCGCACCCGTGCTGTCGGCGGCCGACCGCAGGACGCTGAGCGCGCGGCTGAAGGAGCTTGAGCTGGGAATCTGTCAGGCCCGGGAAAAGCTGGCGCGGTGCCAGGCGCGGTGGTCCCAGGCCCGGCTCTGGCGGCAGGCTTTGCCCACGTTGCGGCGGGCTCTGCCCGAGCGGCAGCAGCGCTGGCTAAACATCCTGGAAGATCAGGCCGCTGCCACGCTCGCCGGCGAAGACGGCACGCCCGCCCTGCTCGCCCTGCGGCTGGACACGCTGCGCTTTGAGGCAACCGAAATCACGCGCCTGCTGGCGGAAGATATCCCCGGCGCACCCGTCTTCGACAAAGACCAATAAGCCACACCGGCCCTACCAGTGGGGAAGAAAACCGGGCATCGGCCGGCCCAACCCTGTACGGTCGGACCGGCCGAACCGGGAATTAAATGAGATTGAAGGCCCGGGCGTACATGCCCAGGTCGAAGGTGGAGTGCAGCTCCAGCTTGTGGCGGATGTTGCGGCGGTGCGTTTCCGCCGTCTGCGCCGACACGCTCAGCATAAGCGCAATTTCCTGGGAGCTTTTACCCAGGGCCAGCAGCTGCAGCACCTCGCACTCCCGGCGGGTGAGCAGCGCGTACTTATGGTGATTGGTGCGCAGGAAGTTGTTCTCGTCGAGCAGGCGCTGCACTTTGGCTGTGACGTGGCTGGAAGGGTCGATGGGGCTGGCAAAGCAGATGAACAGCAGGGGCTGCCCCTGGGTGTCCTGGGCCAGCAGCTTGATGGTGCTCAGATACCAGCTCCATTCGGGGCCTTCGGTAGTCCGCACCTGCTGAAAAAAGGAGATGACCGTTTCGAAGTCATTTTTCTCCATGATGCCAAACAGCAGTGGCACATAGTCCTGAGCCTCTTCCTGGTTGAAAAAGCGGACGTGGTAGTCCGGCCCCATCGCGCGCAGCTCGGCCATGGAAGTGCGCAGCAACAGCAGCCCGCGCTTCGACATATATTCCACGGAGCTGGTATGAATGTTCAGCACAATGACGACGCCCGGGTAGAGGTCGGCAGTGGCAGCAACTTCAGCGACTTTTTGCGTAATTAATTCTTCATCAGTCATGTACGGGTTAAGTTGGCGAGTGACGGTGGAGGGGGCGTAAAAGAGCGGACGGTGTTTGCGTTCCTAAGTATAAGAAAGGTTAGATTGAAATAGAATATTGTCGGAAAACAAAGAGGGCTGACTTTCCGGAAGCCAGCCCTCAGAGCAGTTACAGGGTAGTACAGGGCGTTGATCCAGCGTAGTACTTAGTGCTTTTTTCCCCATCCTGACGCCGGGACCGCGCTTCTGAAAAGTTAGTCGACTACCAGCTGCCCCGTGCTCTCGCCGCACCGCATCGGATAAAGGCCCGGCCGCGGGCCTACCCCGTCCAGAGCTGCCGTGGTGGCAACGGCAGGGCGCGCACTTGTTGGCCCGGCGCCTCCAGGGCCAGTACCGCTCTGTAAAGTTCGGTAAGAGGCGGTTGAGGTCAGATTCCCACGTAGTTCTGGGGCGTAATGGCGCGCAGCTCCTGCTTTACTTCCTCGCGCACGTCGAGCGTTTCGATAAACTCCTGCATCGTCTGTTGGGTGATGGCGCCGCCGGTGCGGGTCAGGACCTTGAGGGCGTTGTAGGGGTCGGGGTACGCTTCGCGGCGCAGAATAGTTTGAATGGCCTCGGCCACCACGGCCCAGTTGGCTTCCAGGTCGCGGTGCAGGGCTTCCTCGTCGAGGGCCAGCTTGTCGAGGCCCCGCCGCAGGGCGTTCAGCGCAATCAGGGCGTGGCCCAGCGGCACGCCGAGGTTGCGCAGCACGGTAGAGTCGGTCAGGTCGCGCTGCAGGCGGCTGATGGGCAGCTTGGCGGCCAGGTGCTCGAGCAGGGCGTTGGCGACGCCCAGGTTGCCCTCGGCATTCTCAAAGTCGATGGGGTTCACCTTGTGCGGCATGGCCGAGGACCCCACTTCCCCCGCCTTGACGGTCTGCCGGAAGTAGCCCATCGAAATGTACTGCCACACGTCCCGGGCCAGGTCAATCAGGATGGTGTTGATGCGCTTGAGCCCGTCGCAGGTGGCAGCTAGGTGGTCGTAGTGCTCGATCTGGGTGGTGGGCTGGCTGCGGTGCAAGCCCAGCGTGCCGTTCACGAACTGGTCGGCAAACCGGGCCCAGTCGACCTGGGGGTAGGCTACGTGGTGGGCATTGAAGTTGCCGGTAGCCCCGCCGAACTTAGCGCCGAAGGGCACCTGTCCGAGCAGCTCCACCTGGGCATCAAGCCGGGCCACGAACACGGCCAGCTCCTTGCCCAGGCGGGTGGGCGAGGCCGGCTGCCCGTGGGTGCGGGCCAGCATGGGCACCGCGGCCCACTCGGCGGCGCGGGCGGCCAGCTGGTTGCGCACCTGGGCGTAAGCCGGCAGCAGCACCCCGATCAGGGCCTGCTGCAAACTCAGCGGCACGGCGGTGTTGTTGATGTCCTGGGAGGTGAGCCCGAAGTGAATGAACTCCAGGTACTGGCTTAGCCCGAGCTGGCTGAACCGGTCGCGCAGAAAGTACTCCACCGCCTTCACGTCGTGGTTGGTGACCTGCTCGTGGGCTTTGATGGCCTCGGCGTCGGCACCGGAAAAGTGCAGGTAGATGGCCCGCAGATCCGGGAATACGCCCGCGTCGACCGGGGCCAGCTGGGGCAGGGGCAGCTGGCAGAGGGCAATAAAGTACTCAACTTCCACCAGCACCCGGTAGCGCATCAGCGCCAGCTCGGAAAAGTAGCGGGCCAGGGGCTCGGTCTGCCGCCGGTAGCGGCCGTCGAGCGGCGAAAGGGCGGTCAGGGGGGCGAGAATGTCGGCGACAGAAGTGGACATAGGGGACGGGGAAGCCGGGAAAGGGGCGGTGTCGGTCCGGCAGCTGCTGTCCGGGCCCCCGGCTGCTGCGGCCAAAGGTAGCAAATGAGGCAGGGCCCAGCTAGGGCAAGCGCAGCCGTTTTCGCTACCTTTGCGTACGTGGGTGGGCGTTCGGCACGATACTCGCAAGGCCAGCCGCTTCTCTTCCCTACTGTCCGTTCGTGTGAATTCAGCAACCAAGAAAAAAATAGGCATTGGCCTGGGCATCGTAGCACTGCTGCTGGCCGTGGCCCTGGGCGTGTTCCTGCTCAAGCGCCAGCAGCTGCTGCAGTACGCCATGGCGCAGGTGAAAACCAAGGTGGAGCGCAAGTACCCGGTGGCCCTGACCCTGGGCCCCGCCCGCTTTACCGACCTGAACACGGTGCAGGTCGATGGCGTGTCCCTGGTGCCCATCGGCCGCGACACCCTGATGAAGGCCAAAAGCATCACGGCCGCCATCAGCCTGAAGTCCCTGTTTGCGCGGCGGCCGGTGTTCAGCAACCTGCAGATTGCCGACGCCCGCCTGACAGCCCGCAAAACCCGGGAGCAGGACAACTACTCGTTTCTGTTCAAGAAGAAAAGCCAGCCCGTCGTAGCCCGCGACACGACCAAGGGCACGAACTACGGCCTGCTGCTCAACCAGCTGCTCGAAGCCGGCTTCGACAACATTCCCGACGAGGCCGCCTTTACCAACTTCCTCGTTACCTACCAGAGCCCCCGCCACCAGGCTACGTTTTCGATGCCCAGCCTTACCATTGAGGACGGCGACATCGTGGGGCAGTTCTCCTCCGTAGTCGATTCCGTGAGCAACCAGATGGGCGTGAGCGGGCACGTGGAGCCCGGCGACTACGAACTGCAGGCCAGCCTCTTCGGGCTGAACCGCAAGCCCGTGGTGCTGCCTTACGTGATGAGCCGCTACGGCGCCCGCGTGCAGTTCGACTCGCTGCAGGTGAGCCTGACCGAAAAAGACTTCGAGGACGAGCAGCTCACGGTGCGCGGCACCGCTGCGGCCACCAACTTCATCGTCAACCACCCCAAGATTTCAGACACCGACGTGGTGGTGAAGCACGGGGGCATGGACTTTATTGCCACCCTGGGTCAGAATTACGCCTCGCTCGACAAAGGCACGAAGGTGCGGCTGAACAAGATTGAGGCCTTCCCTCAGGTCAGCATCAAGCTGCGCACGCCCGCGGAGCTTGGCCGCCGCCTCGACCCGAGCACGCTGAGCTACAGTGCCCGCCTGCGCGGCCTGCTGGTCGCCCTGAAGGTGGAAACGGCCGAAACGCCCGCCACCGACTTCTTCGCCTCCCTGCCCCACGGCATTTTCTCGGTGGTCGACGGCATGCAGGGCACCGGCACGCTGCAGTACAAGCTTAGCGCGGCCCTCGACATGCAGCAGGTCGACAGCCTGCAGTTCAACTCCGGGCTGACCGGACGCAACTTCCGGATCACCAAGTTCGGCAAGGTAGACCTGCGCCAGCTCAATGAGGAGTTCCAGTACACGGCTTACAACGACCGGGGTGACTCGGTGAAGACCTTCGCCGTTGGCCCCTCAAACCCCGACTTTGTGCCGTTCGACCAGGTGTCAGACTACCTGAAGTACGCCATCATCACGGCCGAGGACCCGCGCTTCTTCACCCACAAGGGCTTTATGGAAAAGGCGTTTGTGAAGTCGGCTATCCAGAACATCAAGGAAAAGCGCTTCGCCCGCGGCGGCAGCACGCTGAGCATGCAGCTGGTGAAGAACGTGTTCCTGACCCGGCAGAAGACCGTGGCCCGCAAGGCCGAGGAGGCGCTGGTGGTATGGCTGATCGAAAACACCCGCCTCGTGAGCAAGGAGCGCATGATGGAGGTGTACCTGAACATCATTGAGTGGGGCCCGAGCAAGTACCGCTGGAGCGGGGGCGAGCGGGGCGTGTACGGGGTGAGCGAGGCCGCCAGGTTTTACTACGACAAGACGCCGGCCCAGCTCAACCTGCAGGAAAGCCTGTACCTGGCCAGCATCATTCCCAAGCCCAAGTATGCCCGGCAGTCGTTTGACGCCTACGGGGACCTGCGCCGCAGCACCCGCTACTTCTTCCGCCTGATTGCCGACATCATGGCCCGGCGCGGCTACATTCCCGAGCACGAGGCGGATGGCCTAAGCCGGTCGGTGAGTTTGAACGGCCCGGCCCGGCGCTTCATGAACTTCGCGGCCCGCCCCGACACGACGCGCATGGCATCGTCGCCCGACAGCACCCTCTACGACCCCATCAACCTCATTGACCTGCTCAACACGGGTGCGCCGCCGGATGCGGGCGTGAACACCAACCAGCCCCGGCAGGAGGAAGCCACGCCGCCCAAACCGTAGGCCGCAAAGGGTCGGTGCAAGCCCGATGGCAGCAGCCGGAAATCCTTATATTTGCTTTAAATCAAGCGGTTCGCTGACCGGAAAATCAAGGTCAGCCTTTTTCTTCACCCTAGTACGCTGAACCTTGACCTTTCACGAATTTAACCTCCACGACGACCTGCTGGCCGGCGTGGATGCCATGAATTACCAGAATGCCACGCCCATTCAGGAGCAGGCCATTCCCAAAATCCTCGAGGGCAAAGATCTGATTGCCTGCGCCCAGACCGGCACCGGCAAAACCGCCGCTTACCTGCTGCCCCTGCTCGACAAGATTTCCCACGACAAGCACGGCACCACCTCCACGCTGATCCTGGTGCCCACCCGCGAGCTGGCCACCCAGATCGACGAGCAAGTGACGGGCTTCGGCTACTTCGTGGAGGCCAGCAGCATCGCCATCTACGGGGGCGGCAAAAGCGAGAACTGGGAGCAGCAGAAGCGCGCCCTGACCTCCGGTGCCGACATCATCATTGCCACGCCCGGCCGCCTGATTGCCCACCTGCAGATGGGCTACGTGAAGTTCGACCAGATCAAGTACCTCGTGCTCGACGAGGCCGACAAGATGATGGACATGGGCTTCTCGGACGACATCCTGAACATCGTGCGCCAGCTGCCCAAGGAGCGGCAGACCCTGCTGTTCTCGGCTACCATGCCGGGCAAGATCCGGGACTTCTCCCAGCAGATCCTGAATAAGCCCGAGGAAATCCGCTTGGCCGTCTCCAAGCCCGCCGCCGGCATCGACCAGCAGCTGTACATGGCCTTCGACCGCCAGAAGATCTACGTGCTGGAGCACATCATCAAAACCCAGGACGTGCAGAGCATGGTCTTGTTCACCAGCCAGAAGGCAGCCGTGGCCGGCATCGTAAAGGCGGTGAACAAGCTGGGCGTCGAGGCCCGGGGCATCAGCTCCGACCGGACGCAGGAAGAGCGGGAGGAAATCATGCGGGCCTTCAAGAACAAGCAGTTTCCCATCCTGGTCGCCACCGACGTGCTTAGCCGCGGCATCGACATCGACTCGCTCAGCCACGTGGTGAACTACGACATTCCCCGCGCCGCCGAGGACTACGTGCACCGCATCGGCCGCACGGCCCGGGCCGCCACCAAAGGCACCGCCATTACCTTCATTTCCGACCAGGACCAGGACCGCGTCGTGAAGATTGAGAAGCTGATTGAGCGCGACCTGGAGAAGCGCAACATCACCGAGGAACTGGGTTTGGGCCCGGCCCCGGAATTCGACCCGAAACGCTTCAGCGGCCTGCGCGGCAAAATTGGCGGCCGCCCCGAGCGGAGCGGCAGTGGCGGCCGTTCCGGCGGCAGCGGTGGTGGCCGGGGTCCGCGCCCGGAAGGTGGAGGCCGCAGCGCCGACGGCAGCCACCCGCCCCGCCGGGATGCGCCCGATCATAACAGCCCCGAGCACAAAGCCCGGATTGCCCGCGCCGAAGCTACCCTGGCGGCACTCGACGCCGGTCAGGCCCCGGCGGTGCCGTACGTGCGCCCGCCCCGCCCCGAGGGGGAGGCCCGTCCGCCCCGCGCTCCGCGGCCGGAAGGCGAATCCCGCCCTCCCCGGGAGCCGCGTACCCCTCGTCCGGAAGGCGATGCGCGCCCGCCGCGGGAGCCCCGGGCAGAAGGGGAAGCCCGCCCACCCCGCGCCGAAGGCGAAGGCCAGCGCCGTCGTAAGCGCGGCGGCCGCAACCGCAGCGGCCGTGGGCCCCGTCCCGAAGGCGGCGCAGCCGTAGGTGGCTCCCCGGCCGCTCCCGCTGCCAGCGAATAGCCCCCGGCACTTAAGCTGACCAGCTAGCTAAAACCGTAAACGCAAAAGCCCGGCCGTGGAAGCGACCGGGCTTTTGCGTTTATTTCTTTTCCTGAACTACTGCCCGGGCAATCAGATAATCCGGGAGCTTTTGCACGGCCGCGTTAAGCTGGCTTAAGTTCTCCCGCTGCCGCTTCTCGTCCTCCAGGTTGAAGGTGTAGTTGAGGAACAGGTAATAGGCCAGAACCCGGTTGTAGGTGTCCAGACTGGTGTCGGCCACAATGGAGAGCAGGCGCTGCTCCAGCTCCCGGGGCTGCCGGGTCTCGGCCAAGGCCCGGCCCAGTCGGCCCAGGCTGCCGAAGTAATGGTTGGGGCTGGGATTGTCGATGCGCAGGCTGATGCCGAGCATAAGGTCGGGAACGTTGATGTCCAGCTCTTCCAGCTCGCGGAGGTAGGTTTTGCGCCCGGCCTGGGCGTAGCTACCATCCGACATCCGCTCGAACCGGTCGTTCATGATGTCGAGGTGGGCCCGCAGAAAGGTTTCCCAGTTCACGGTTTCGGCCGAAAGCTGCGCGATGCTCAGCGCGTGCCGGCGCGGGCTATCGTCCTGGCTGCAGCCACCCACCACAATGCGGCTGCGCTTGAACTCCAGGGCTTTCTGCGGGGAGTGGTACCGCGCCACGTATTCCTCGAACTCGTCGGAAGTAGCTCCCACGTTTTGGGTGTCGTTGGCAGCACTGGCCAGCAGCTCCCGAAACCGGGCGGTTCGGGCCAGCTCGTCCATCCTGCCCAGCCGAAGCGAATCCCAGACCTGGAAGCTGAGCCAGCGGGCCTCCCGTTCGGCGTCGCTCAGCTTCTCATCGTATTCAACGACCGGACGCCGGGTTTGCTGGTGGGCATAGGTCATGAACTCCACCTGCGTTCTGGGCAGGGCGCTGCGGTACGAGCGTCCCGTGCGCCGGGCCGATTCCCGGTAGATCCGGGAGGTCGTATCAATCAGGCAGTCGGCATACTGAATCAGGTTGGCATAGGGCGCCGGAAGGGACGACTGAGCGAGACCGGCCGGAAAGTAAAAGGCGGCCACGTACGGGTCCTGGTACTTCGATTTGGAAACCGACTGAATCACCCACCGGCCGGAACCCGGCTCGGGCAGGGACCCGGCTGCTTCCACTTCATATTCACCGGCGTCGTTAAACGGAATGCTCCGGTAGGTGACGGTGGCAGTCCGCTTAAGCGGGGCTTCCTCCTCGCGGTAACCAACGACGAGCAGATTCTTTTCCACTTTGGCCAAAGGAAACCGGCCCTTAAGCTCGTCCGGGCTAATGCCTTGCTGCAGCAGCTGCCGGGCCTGGCGCAGGTCGCCGTCTTCAAGGAGCACGTAGTGCGCCTGGCCCTGGTACTGGCTGCGGTACGTCCGGCGCAGGTCACACACCTTATGCCGGAGGTTAAGCGAATCGACAATGTGCCGCAGCCGGCTCATGGTTCGGGGTGAGTAAACCAGACCGTTGGCAGTAGGGCCAAACTCACCGCCGACGGCAGCCGGGGCATTCGACTGGGCGCAGCAGGCCGTAGCCCCCAGCACAGCCAGGAAGAGGAGGAGACATAGGTGCTTCATAGGTGAGGCGGCGCAGAGCCGGTGCCGCGGCGGGAAAGTGAGTCGTTTTTGCAACGATGCCGCCCTCACCGGAATTGCACACGCATTCCCGCACTTTCCGCGCCGCGCCTGATGCCCCGCTTACCCCAGCACCTGCCCCAGGCCAAACAGCAGGGTAAATACCAGTGTGCTCAGAGCCATCTGCCTGAGCAGGGGGTCGAGCTGCCTCGATTCCTGCCGCTGCCATACGCGCCGGCCGTTGAGCAGCAGCAGCGGGGCCGCCAGCACGAACAGCCACTGCCAGGGCGAGTGGTAAGTGAGGGCCACGTAAACCACCGCGCACCCGAAGCCCAGCACCAGCAGCAGCCAGTGGTAGCGCCGCGCCGGCACCGGCCCCAGCCGCACGGGAACCGTGATTTTGCCGGCCAGCTTGTCGGAGTGGATGTCACGGATGTTGTTTACGTTGAGCACGGCCGTGGCAAAGCAGCCCAGGGCCGCGGCGGGCAGCAGCACCGTCAGCGGCAGGGTGCGGGCTTGGAGGTAGTACGTACCGCACACGCCCACCAGCCCAAAGAAGATGAACACCGACAGGTCGCCCAGACCGGCGTAGCCGTAGGGATTGGTGCCGGCGGTGTAGTTGACGGCCGCCCAGATGGCGCAGAGGCCCAGGATCAGAAACGCCCCGAACACCCAGGCCCCGGCCGCGCCCAGCGCCACCCACAACAGCAGCAGTCCGCTCAGCAGGGAAAGCAGCCCGAACAGGCCCATGGCCTGCTTCATGCGGGCGGGGCTGATGGCACCGCTCTGCACGGCCCGCTGCGGCCCCTCGCGGTGCACGCTGTCGGCCCCGTTCTGGGAGTCGCCATAGTCATTGGCGAGGTTGCTCAGAATCTGCAGCAGGATGGTAGTCAGCGCCGCCAGCCCGACTACCCAGCCCCGGAACTGCCCGTGCGCTGCCGCCAGAAAGCCACCCGCCATGATGCTGGCCAGCGCCAGGGGCAGGGTGCGGGGCCGAAACGCCGAAATCCAGGCTTTGGCGGGACTGATGGACGGGGCGGTTGATGTAGTCATACCGGTAATAAAAATGTCATCCTGAGCAGCGCGAAGGACCTTAGCACCGCAGAACGAGTCGTTGTTACGCAAGTCGTTCAAACCTGACAAGGTCCTTCGCGCTGCTCAGGATGACAGCTAATAAAGGTACTGCGTTGGCTTACTTCAGCACGGCGGCCACCAGCTCGTCGCTCATGGGCTTCACCTTGGAGGGGTAGAACTTCACCACGTGGCCCTGCTCGTCGACGAGGTACTTGCAGAAGTTCCAGTTCGGGGCGTCATGGCCTTCCTTCGCCAGAAACTGGTAAAGCGGGTCGGTGTCGTCGCCCTTCACCGAAATCTTGGAGAACATGGGGAAGGTGACGCCGAAGTTCTTTTCGCAGAAGGTCACGATCTGCTCGTTGGTGCCCGGCTCCTGCCCGCCGAAGTTGTTGGCCGGGAAGCCCAGCACCACCACTTTGTCGCCGTGCTTTTTGCTGAGCTCCTCCAGCTCCTTGTACTGGGGCGTGTAGCCGCACTCCGAGGCCACGTTCACGATGAGCAGCTTCTTGCCCTTGTACTGGCTGAGCTTGACGTCCTTGCCGTCGATGGACTTCACGGTAAAGTCGTGCACGGAGGCAGCGCTGGTTTCGGTGGCGTTGTTGTTCATGGGAACGGTAGCGGAAGTGGTGGGAGAGGAGCAGGCCAGGCCGGCGGCGGCCAGCGTGCCCAGGGCAAACAGAAACGGGATTTTCATTTGGATTTAGCTGCTTGCTGTTAGCTGATGGCTACTAGCTGTTGATCTGATTAACCGGCCGTTTTGGTGGTTGTTCAATGGACTTTGAGGTAACCACCGGTAGTGCTCAATCAGCCGAAAGCGGAGCTTACGTGGTAGCGGGCGTCAGGTACTTGGCCAGGTCTTCGGGCTCGTAGGCCTGCATCTTGTCGAGCAGCAGGCCGGGGTCGGCGTCGTCGAGGGTCTGGGCGCGGTTTACCTGACGCAGCAACCCTTCGGCGGCCATTGAGTCGAGCAAGGCCAGCAGGTGGTTGTAGAAGCCTTTCACATTGAGCACGCCGATGGGCTTTTTGTGCAACCCCAGCTGCCCCCAGGTCAGCATCTCGAACAGCTCCTCCAGGGTGCCGTAGCCGCCGGGCAAAGCCACGAAGCCTTCGGCGAGCTCCGACATCTTCAGCTTCCGCTCGTGCATCGACTTCACGATATGCAGCTCGGTCAGGCCGCGGTGGGCCAGCTCCCGGTCGGCCAGGAAGTCGGGAATGACGCCGATAACCTGCCCGCCGTAAGCCAGGGCTCCGTCGGCCACCGCGCCCATCAGGCCGGCGCGGCCCCCGCCGTACACCAGCGTGATGCCGCGCTCGGCCAGGGTGCGGCCCATGGCCCGGGCCTGCTGCCCGTAAATCTCATCGGCCCCGCCATTGGCCCCGCAGTAAACGGCTACACTTTTCATCTTGCTGGTTGATAGTTGTTGGTTGTTCGTTGTCAGTTGTTCGTTGTCAGTTGTTCGTTGTCAGTTGTCAGAACGATCCTGACAACTGACAACTGACAACGAACAACTAAATCACTACATCCGCTCGGGTACGTTGATGCCGAGCAGGGCCATGCTGGCTTTGATAGCCTGGGCGGTCTGGGCCGACAGCGCCACGCGGAACGCTTTGCGGGCCGGGTCGGGCTCCACGAAGATGGGCAGCTCGGTGTAGAAGCGGTTGTAGGCCTTGGCCACGTCGTAGGCATACTGCGCCACTACGGCCGGCGACTGGGTACGGGCTGCTTCGGCCACTACCTTCGAGTAGCCGGCCAGCTCCTGAATAAGGTCCCGCTCGGTAGGGTGTAGCTCCGACAGGCCGGTATGGTCCGCGTCGGGGACGACGCCTTCCTCGGCGGCCTTACGCAGAATGCTCGCAATGCGGGCGTGGCTGTACTGGATAAACGGGCCCGTGTCGCCCTCCAGCCGCACCGACTCTTCCGGATTGAAGAGCATGCGCTTCTTGGGGTCTACTTTGAGCAGGTAGTATTTCAGCGCGCCCAGGCCCAGCATCTCGTACAGGCTTTCCAGCTCGGCTTCCGTCAGGCCTTCGGTCTTGCCTTTTTCCAGCGTGGCGGCTTTGGCGGCGGCAATCACCTCGCGCACCAGCTCATCGGCATCCACGACCGTGCCTTCCCGGGTTTTCATTTTGCCCGAGGGCAGGTCCACCATGCCGTAGCTCAGGTGCTGAATGCCGGCCGCGTAGGGCTTGCCCAGCTTGTGCAGCGTGGCTTTGAGCACCTGCATGTGGTAGTTCTGCTCGTCGGCAATGACGTAAATGGAGGAGTCGTAGCCGAAGTCCTGGTACTTGAGCTCGGCCGTGCCCAGGTCCTGGGTGATGTAGACGCTGGTGCCGTCGGAGCGCAGCAGAATCTTCTCATCCAGCCCGTCAGCCGTCAGGTCCACCCAGGCCGAGCCGTCGTCTTTCCGGTAGAAGAGTTCCTTCTGCAGGCCTTCTTCCACCCGCTCCTTGCCCAGCAGGTAGATGTCGGACTCGTAGTAGAACTTGTCGAAGTCCACGCCGATGGCGGCGTACGTGGCGTTGTGCCCTTCGTACACCCAGCCGTTCATCCGGCGCCACAGGCTCACAACCTCCTCATCACCGGCTTCCCACTGGCGCAGCATCTGCTGGGCGTCCTGCATCAGCGGGGCCTGCTTCTCGGCAATTTTAGGGTCTACGCCCTCGGCCGTGAGCTGGGCCACCTCCTCGCGGTAGTGCCGCTCGAACAGCACGTAGTACTTGCCAATCAGATGGTCGCCCTTGATGCCGGCACTTTCGGGGGTTTCGGCGTGGCCGAAGCGCAGGTAGCCCAGCATCGACTTGCAGATGTGAATGCCCCGGTCGTTGACGAGGTTTACTTTGCTGACGGTGGCGCCGGTGGCCTTCAGAATCTCGGCTACCGAGTAGCCCAGGAAGTTGTTGCGCAGATGGCCCAGGTGCAGGGGCTTGTTGGTGTTGGGCGAGGAATACTCCACCACCACCCGCTGGGGCTTGTCGGCCACCCCGGGCTGCTGCCCGAGCAGACTGAACTGGCGCAGCCACTCGGCATCCGCGATTTCGACGTTCAGGAAGCCTTTCACCACGTTGTAGCCGCTCACCCGGGCGTCATTCGCCGTCAGCCATTCGCCCAGGGCCTGCCCGATCTGCTCCGGCCCTTTGCCCAGGGCCTTGGTCAGCGGGAAGGTGACCAGCGTAAACGTGCCGGCAAACTCCTTGCGGGTGGGCTGAATGGTGAGCTGGGCGGCGGGTACGGCGGCCCCGAACAGGGCGTGGATGGCTTGACTGAGCGAGGCTTTGAGGTCGGATTCGAGTTGTTGCACGGGGAAGGCGGCAGATGTCAGGAACTGGTGAAACGGCGCGTCAGGCGGGGCGGGGAGCCGGGGCAAACGCGGATTTAAGCCGCAAGAAGGGCTTTTCGAGCCAAAGATACGACAGGGAACTCACGGCCAGGGTCATAAAAACGGCCAGCAGGTAAACCAGCAGCCGGTGCCGCTGCCCGGCCGGGTCGACGGGAAGAAAGGCCACCAGTTTCAGGGCCACCACAATCAGCACGTTGTGCCACATGTAGATGCTGTAGGAGATTCGCCCCAGGAAGTCGAGCCCGGGCGCCCGCAGGCTTACCACCGAGGTGGAGCCCTGGGCCAGGTTCAGAATCAGCACCCCGAACAGCAGGCTGAAGGCATCATCAGCCCAGCGCCCGAAAACGGCCGGCACGGCAAACGCCCCGGCAATCAGGAGCAAGGTCAGGGCCTGCACCCACCGGGTCCGCAGCGGCGTCAGCACGTTTTCCCGGCGGTAAAAAAGCAGTGCCGCGCCCACGCCGCCCACGGCCATGCTGGACAGGCGGGTCAGGTGCAGCAGGTCGATGAGCTTGCGCAGGTAAAACGCGTGTTGCAGCGGAGCCGGGCCGGCGTTCAGCAGCAGCACGCAGGTTTCCCGGCCCAGCAGAAACAGCCCGATAAACAGCAGCAGCCCTGGCAGCGGGCGGCGCAGCCAGCCCACGAACAGCGGCCAGAACAGGTAAAACTGCTCTTCCACCCCAATCGACCAGGTTTGGGACACAAACGGGAAGTAGGGAAAGAACAGCCGGTCGACGTTGGGCAGAAAGCCCAGGTAGAGCAGCAGCCGGAGCGGATACTTCTCGAAGATGCCGGCCGTGTGGGGCTGGTACACCAGCCAGGAAATATGGGGCCACAGGAAAAAGCCGGCCAGCACCACGGCGTAGTACAGCGGCCAGGTGCGCAGGATGCGCCGGACGTAGAACTTTTTCCGGTCGATGCCGCCCGTCTCCGCTTTCTCCGCCAGCAGCAGGTAGGTTATCAGAAAGCCGCTGAGCACGAAAAATAAGGTCACGCCCTGGTTGCCGAACGCCTGCACCGCCGGCACGCTCCAGTAGTCGGGCAGGTGGTACATCGCGCGCCACTGCTCCACGTGGTGGACCACCACCAGCAGCGCCGCCACAAACCGCAGCCCGTTCAGGTTCGGGAAGAAGACGCGGATGCCAGCCATGAGAGCAGCGAACCTAGAGCTTAGAAAACACTAATTAAAGAGCGGGACGCCATTTGCATCCGGCGTACGTCCAAGCTCCAGGTTCTCACCTCCGCAATCACCTGGACGTCACGTCGGCCAGGCGCAGGCGCTCCAGGATGGCGTCGGTGGAGGCTTCCAGGATGTCGAAGGCGTTTTTGGCCATGGTGTTCTCCGAGTCCAGGGTCGGGTTGATTTCCACCATCTCAAAGCATATTACCCGGTCGTTGTCGAGCAGGGCGTGGCAGAGCTCAATGGCTTCCTTCACGTCGAGGCCTTCCTCCACGGGCGTGCCGGTACCCTTGCTGAAGCGGGAATCGAGCGAGTCCACGTCGAAGGAGATGTACACCAGGTCGCAGAAGCGCAGCCGCTCGTAGATTTCCCGGGCCACGCGCCGGGCGCCCTTGGCCTTGAACTCGGGCAGCTTGAAGTTCTTGATGCCCAGCCGGTCGATAATCTCGTTTTCCTCGGCTTCGGTGTCGCGCACGACCACGTACACCAGGTGCTCGGGCAGCAGCTTGGGGCCTTCCTCGCCCAGGTTTTTAAGGCGGCGCCAGAAGAACTCGGTTTCCGGGTCCACGTCGTTGCGCTGCAGATCCAGGCTGTCCTGGCCCAGGGACATGGCCAGGGGCATGCCGTGCAGGTTGCCCGAGGGCGTGGTGTAGGGCGAGTGAATATCGGCGTGGGCATCAATCCACACCACGCCCAGCGTCTTGTGCGGATAAGCCGCCTTGATGCCGGCAATGGTGCCGGCGGCGTTGCTGTGGTCGCCGGCCAGCACGAGCGGGAACTCCCCGAAGCGGAGCGTCTGCTCCACGGTGTTGGCAATGCCCTTCTGCACGGTATACACCGAGTCGATGTGCTTGGCGAAGGGGAAATGGTTTTTATCGAACAGCACGTGGTTCAGATCGGGAACCGTCACGGCATTAAACCGGCGGAAATAGTCCGAACCCTTGTTCAGGCAGGCAATCCGGAGCGCATCCACTCCCAGACTGGCTCCACGAGTTCCGGCCCCGAGCTCGGAGCGGACTTCAATGAGCTTTATGCGGCGCATAGTTTACATGGGCAACTAAAGGTTTAGAGGGTTTGATGCCTGCCGATTGAAGGGTGGGACTCCCATCAGGCTTGGCGCCCACGGACCTTCCGGGGCAACCAACGAACAAAGCACAACCAAAACCCCGCGGGCGGGGTATCTTTGCGGATGCTAAGATAGGGCTTAGGGACTTAGGTCTTAGGGCCTAGTGTTGGGTTTACGCCGCAACCTCCGGGCCGGCTACCGGTTTCCCAGCTACGGTCCTTTCCTGTTTCAACTCCCGCGTCTAAGCCCTAAGTTCCTCAGATCTAAGCCCTACAATGGATACCTACCACGACCTGATTTCCCAGACGTTCGACTTTCCCACCGCCGACTTCCGCGTCGAGAACAACGAGCTGCGGTTTCACGACATTCCGCTGATGGACATCGTGCGCAAGCACGGCACCCCGCTGCGCCTGACCTATCTGCCCAAAATCAGCTCCCAGATCCAGCGGGCCAAAACCTGGTTTGCCGATGCCATCAGCAAGCTCGACTACCAGGGCACCTACACCTACAGCTACTGCACCAAGTCGTCGCACTTCAGCTTTATCGTGGAAGAGGCGCTGAAGAATGATATTCATATCGAGACCTCGTCCTGGTTCGATATCAGCATCGTGCGGGCCATGCACGCCAAGGGCCGGCTCACCAAGGACACCTACGTGATCTGCAACGGCTACAAGCGCGAGGAGTACAAGCGCGACATCACCGACCTGATCAACGACGGGTTCGTGAACTGCATGCCGATTCTCGACAACCTGGGCGAAATCGAC
This sequence comes from Hymenobacter translucens, assembly GCF_020685205.1. GTDB lineage: Bacteria > Bacteroidota > Bacteroidia > Cytophagales > Hymenobacteraceae > Hymenobacter > Hymenobacter translucens. Next base: position 693,255 of record NZ_JAJERB010000003.1, on the reverse strand, counting down.
TACTACCACGACCACGTGCGGGAGAAGTGCAACGTGGGCATGCGCCTGGCTTCCGACGAGGAGCCGCGCTTTCAGTTCTACACCTCCCGCCTGGGCATCCGCTACGCCGACGCCATTCCGCTCTACGAGCAGAAGATCAAGGAAGACCCGCGCTTCGAGCTCACGATGCTGCACTACTTCATCAACACCGGCATCAAGGACACCAGCTACTACTGGTCGGAGCTGAGCCGGTTCGTGCACAAGTACTGCGAGCTGCGCAAGGTGTGCCCCACGCTCACCACCATCGACATCGGCGGCGGCCTGCCCATCCAGACCTCCATCCAGCCCGAGTACGACTACCCCTACATGGTGGAGGAGATTCTGCGCACCATCCAGCGCATCTGCCAGGAAGAAGGCGTGCCCGAGCCCCACATCTTCACCGAGTTCGGCATCTTCACGGTGGGCGAAAGCGGTATGACGCTCTACTCCATCCTGGGCGAGAAGCTGCAGAACGACAAGGAGCTCTGGTACATGATTGACGGCTCGTTTATCACCAACCTGCCCGATACCTGGGCCCTGAACCAGCGCTTTATCATGCTGGCCCTGAACGGCTGGCAAAAGCAGTACAAGAAGATTCAGCTCGGCGGCCTCACCTGCGACTCCCAGGACTACTACAACGCCGAGAAGCACATCTACCAGGTGTTCCTGCCCGAGCTCAAAACCAAAAACCAGGAAGCCATTGAGCCCCAGTACGTGGGCTTCTTTCACACCGGGGCCTACCAGGAAAGCCTATCGGGCTACGGCGGCATCAAGCACTGCCTGATTCCGGCCCCTAAGCACGTCATCCTCGACCGCGACGCGGATGGCAACCTGATTGACTGGGAGTTTGCCCCTGAGCAGAATGGGGAGTCGATGATGAAGATCTTGGGCTACCAGCAGTAAGCCGCTGACCCTGGGTTTTCGCCCGTTGCCGAGCCCGGCTGGTTATTCCCGCCGGGCTTTGCTTTGCCCGGCTGACGGGCCTAGTTAGTAGCGCCGTTTCGTGCTGACACCACGCTTTTTCGCGGCCGCCGAATAATCTTGCGGGGCAACTTTTGCCGATCCGGCCGTAAGTTGCTATCTTTCATGCCTAATATCGATTTCTTCGCTTTCTCTCTTTCTCTCTTTCTCATCATGTCAAAAACGCTACTTCTCCTGGCCTCGGTAGCCGTGCTGGGTCTCGGCGCCTGCAACCGTACCAAGTGCCCTGCTTATTCGAGCACCAAATCCGCCAACCGGGTTTCGTCCACCATCACGGCCAGCGCCGCCCCGGTCACTGCTCACCAGCAGTAAGTCCGAACGTCCGGGAAGTAGCTTACCGCTTTCAGGAAAGCCAGCTTCGTGCCTTTGGGCGGGAAGCTGGCTTTTTCATGCCTGCTGCGCCCGGTAGAATGGCAGGCTTCCCGCCGGGAAATACCGGTTTCGGGGTCTGCCAATGACTTCTCTTTCCTGGACTGATTACCTTTTACTCATTTACTACTTCCCGTCTTATGCTGCGTTATCTGCTTATTCTGCTGGCCTGTACTGCGTCCCTGCTTTCCAGTGCTCAGTCGCCCACTCCGGCCGCCATGGCTAAGCTGGAACAGGAGATGGCGACGGCCGTGTGCCAGGACCTGGAAAAGGAAAATGTCAAAAACCCGGTCGCTAAGTTTACCAAGGAGCAGGCCATGGCTTTTCTGCAGCAGTCGATGATGAAGGTGGCAACCAGTCGCGCCGCGGAGGTGCAGGAATTACTGCAGGCCACCGGAAAATCGCCCGAAGAGGCCATGCAGGAAGTGGGCCAGCGGGTCGGACAGCGGCTGATCAGCAGCTGTCCGACGGCCATTACCATGTTCGCAGGCATGGCCGGCAGCTCAAGGGCAATAGATCCCGCCGCCTCAGTGGTAACGCCGGCTGAGCGGCCGCTGATTGAGGCAATGGCCAGTGACATGTGCACCGATCTGGAGCGCACCAACGCCAAGCAGCCGCTGGCCAAGATGACCAAGCCCGAGCGTAACGTGGTGCTGCAAAAGCTGATGACGACGATCATGCAGACCAGGGCCAGGGAAATAACCGCTCAGTATGGGGAGGATATCTTCCAGGATACCGAACGGGTTCGTAACCTGGGAGTTAAGATCGGGATTCAGATGGTGGGCAGGTGTCCGGCCACCGTCAGCGGGCTGGCTGACAAGTAGAGTCCGTATTCAGGCGGAGCTAAAAACAGGAGGAGTGCAATTTTATGCCCGTCTCTGGCGTTAGGTAGGAAGATTGATTCGCCGCACCCCGCGAGTCAACCGCTTTGTATCACCCACAAGACGCTCCTCATGAAAAAGATCCTGCTTTTGGCCGCTATTGGCCTTACGGGACTGGCCTCGTGCCGTACCAGGTGCCCGGCCTACAGCAGCACCAAGCCTGCTACCCAGATTTCGTCATCGGCACTGGCCAGCGCCGAAACGGCCGCTGCCGTGCGCCAGTAGCCTTTTTAAGGTATTGCTGTAAAAGCCAGCCTTCTGCCGGGGCTGGCTTTTGCGCAGGATAGAATAGCGGTAAAGTTCTATTCAGATAAATCGGTTTTCAGGATCAGCCCAGCGGCGGCACCAAGGTCAGCCACCCGTATCGCATTGGCCGGGACTTCAGCATCCCCGACCATAATGCCCCGGATCTGCACCCGGGCCGCCGCTTCCAGGTCCCGGGCCCGGTCGCCCACCAGCCAGCACCGCGCCGGGTCGAGCCGGAAGCGGGCCAGGCCTTTTTCCAGCATCAGTGAATCCGGCTTGCGCAGCAGCGACTCACTGACCGAAGGATGGCCCGGGGCAAAGTAAAACGCGTCGATAAGGCCCCCGCAGGCCTGCTGCAGCTTGGCGTGGCAGGCGTGTACGTCGGCGGCCGAGTACAGGCCCTGGGCGATGCCGGCCTGGTTAGTGACGACAACCAACCGGTAGCCGGCCGCTTTCAGTTGGGCCAGGGCGTCGGGGACGCCGGGCAGCACCACGAAATCCTCGGGCCGCCACACGTACGTGCCGATTTCCTCGTTCAGCACGCCGTCGCGGTCGAGGAAGACGGCCTTGCCGGCCGCAGGTAGGGGAGAAGCGGGGTTGTTCATAAGCCAAAGCTACGCAAACCCGCCGCCTGCGCCCCGGCCCGCAGGTGTTACCTTTGCCGGACATCAGCTGACGGAAACTATGCGCATTGCCATCATCGGCGGCGGAATATCGGGGCTCACCCTGGCCTGGCACCTGCAGAAAGCCGGCCTTTCGTACGATCTGTTCGACGCCAGTGCCGACGCCGGGGGCAACATCCGCTCGGAACAGGCCGGTTCCTACCTGCTCGAAACCGGGCCCAATTCCCTGCAGCTCAGCCCCGAGCTGGAAGAGCTTATTGCGGATCTGAGAATGACCGACCAGATTGAAGACACGGCTGCCGTGAGCAAGAACCGCTATGTGCTGCGCGGCGGACAGTACCGGAAGCTGCCCGGCTCCCCGCCCGCCCTTCTGGCTAGTGGCTTCTTCAGCCTGAAAACCAAGCTGCACCTGCTGCGGGAGCTGCGCCGCCCCGCCGGACCGGTAAACGAGCAGGAAACGCTCGGAAACTTCTTTCGCCGCCGCTTCGATCAGGAAATCGTGGACTATGCGCTGAACCCGTTCATCTCGGGCATCTACGCCGGCGACCCGGACCAGCTGCTCGTGCATAAAACGTTTCCCTCCCTGCCCCGGCTTGAGCAAACCTACGGCTCGGTGCTGAAGGGACTGGCCAAGAGTGGGGGCGGCGCGGGGCGGCGGCGCATCATCTCGGTGAAGGGCGGCCTGCAGCAGCTCCCCCGGACCCTGGCAGCCCGGCTTACCGGCTACCACGGTAATCAGGCAGTAACCGGCCTGGTGCGCCAGCCCGACGGCCGGTATAGCGTGCAGGCCCCGGCCGCCGAAGAACAGCTATACGACAATGTAGTGCTGGCCCTGCCGGCCTACTTGGCCGGACAGCTGCTGGAAACGCTGTTTCCGGCCGAAGCCGCCGCGCTGAGCGCGGTGTACTACCCGCCCATGACGGCCATCTTTACCGCCTACCGCCGCGCCGATGTCGCGCATCCGCTCGACGGGTTCGGGGCCCTGCACCCGAAGGTGGAAAACCCCTACGCCGCCGGCAGCATCTGGACCAGCTCCATCTTTCCCGGCCGCTGCCCGGCCGACCAGGTGCTGTTCACGTCCTTCGTAGGTGGCGTCCAGTACGAGGCTCAGGCCCGCGACCCCGAGGAAACGCAGAAAGCCAGCGTGCACGCCGAGCTGAGCCGGCGCTATGGCATCAGGGCGTCGGAACCGCTGTGGCAGGGGCGCTACTACTGGGATAAAGCCATTCCGCAGTTTGACCACCGCATCGGGGCCGCCCATGCCGCAGCCGACGCGCTGGCGGGGCAGGGAATCTACGCGGCGGCCAACTGGCGGGCCGGGGTAGGAGTGCCCGACTGCGTGCGCCACGCCCGGCAGTTGGCCGTTGAGCTTGGCAGCCGGCCCGGCCAGGCAAAAGAATAACGAAAGCCCAAGCAACTAATGCCGCCGGACCGGTTTCTTACCGGGGTAGAGAAGGGTGCCGCCGGGCCGGGGAAATTCTGGTTCAGGCCGTCTCACCTCTCATTTCTAACGGCTACCTTTGAGGTAATGAATGATGGGCTTGTACTGATACCGACCTACAACGAGCGTGAGAATGCGGAGCTGATTATCCGCAAGGTATTCTCGTTGCCCCGGGCTTTCGACGTGCTCATCATCGACGACGGCTCTCCCGATGGTACCGCCCAGATTGTGCGGGGCCTGCAGGCCGAGTTTGCCGGCCGGCTGTTCCTGGAGGAGCGTAAGGGCAAGCTGGGCCTGGGTACGGCCTACATCCACGGGTTCCGGTGGGCGCTGGCGCGGGGCTACCGCTACATCTTCGAGATGGATGCCGACTTCTCCCACAACCCCGACGACCTGCTGCGGCTCTACGACGCCTGCGCCGTGGACGGCTACGACCTGGCTATCGGCTCCCGCTACATCCAGGGCGTAAACGTGGTGAACTGGCCCATGGACCGGGTGCTGATGTCGTGGTTTGCCTCGGCCTACGTGCGCTTTATCACCGGCATGCCGATCATGGACGCCACCGCCGGCTTCAAGTGCTATACCGACCGGGTCCTGCGCACAATTCCGCTGGCGCGAATCCGCTTCGTGGGCTACGCCTTCCAGATCGAGATGAAGTGGCTGGCCTTCAAGCACGGATTCCGCATCAAGGAAGTGCCCATCATCTTCACCGACCGCACCCGGGGCGCTTCCAAGATGTCGAAGGGTATCTTCAAGGAAGCCCTGCTGGGGGTAGTGCAAATGAAGGTGGCCAGTCTGTTTCACCGGTTCGAGCAGGCCCCGGCCCTGGCATCGCGCGGTATCGACGCACCCGAGGGGCCGGTACCGGCTTCGGAGCTCCGCTAGCCGCGGGCAAACGGGCCGGCAGGGGTCCGGCAAATAGCCCGGGCATTGTATCTTGGCCCTGCGAATGGAAAATACCCCCCTCTTCTGGATTGGCTTCAACGTGTTCGTGCTGGCCATGCTGCTGCTCGACCTGCTGGTATTCAACCGCAAGGAGCATGTGGTGCGCATGCGGGAGGCCCTGGGCTGGAGCGCCTTCTGGATCACGCTTTCCCTGGCCTTCAACTACCTAGTGTACCGCACGATGGGCCGGCAGGCGGGGCTGGAATTTCTGACCGGCTACCTGATCGAGAAGTCCCTGAGCGTCGACAACCTGTTCGTGTTTCTGCTGATCTTCACCTACTTCAAGGTGCCCCAGCAGTACCAGCACAAAATCCTGTTCTGGGGCATTATCGGGGCCCTGGTGCTGCGGGCGGCGTTTATCCTGGTCGGGGCGGCCCTGCTGGCCAAGTTTCACTTCCTGCTGTATGTGCTCGGCGCGTTTCTGGTGTACACGGGCATCAAGATGGCCTCGGGTGGCGGGGAGCCCGAAATAGACCCGGATGGCAACCCCGTCGTTAAGTTTCTGAGCCGCTACATGCCCATCACCCGGCAGATGGAAGGCGGCAAATTCTTTGTGCGCAAGGAAAAGCTGCTGTTTGCCACCCCGCTCTTCGTGGTGCTGGTGATGGTGGAAACCACCGACGTCATGTTTGCCGTGGATTCCATTCCCGCCATCCTGGCCGTCTCGCGCGACACGTTTATCGTGTACACGTCCAACGTATTCGCTTTGCTGGGTTTGAGGGCCCTGTATTTTGCGCTGGAAGGCCTGATGCGCCTCTTCCACTACCTGCACTACGGTTTGTCGCTGATCCTGATTTTCATTGGCGCCAAGTTGCTCATTGCCGAGTTCTATCACATTCCGATGCTGCTTTCCCTAGCGGTGGTCGGGCTGATTCTGCTTACTTCGGTGGTGGTGTCGCTGCTGCTGCCCAAGAAAGAAAAGCCCGCGGCCAAGTAGCCCTATCTATCCCCTTTTCCTATGACTTCAACGCCGGATCAGGAAAGCTCCGCCGGGTTGCCCATGGCCGGGCTCCTGGTGCTGGAGCTGGCCAGCGTGCTGGCCGGCCCTCAGGTAGGGCAGTTTTTTGCCGAGCTGGGCGCCACCGTGCTGAAGGTGGAGCCCCCGGCCGGCGACGTGACCCGAACCTGGAAAACCGCCGCCGAGCCCGCCGATACCGACCAGTCGGCTTACTTCTCATCGGCCAACTGGGGCAAGAAGTCCCTGGTGCTGGACCTGACCACACCCGCGGGGCTGGCTGCCGTCCACGAGCTGGCGGCCCGGGCCGACGTAGTAGTTGCCAGCTACAAGCCCGGCGACGCCGAGAAGCTGGGTGTCGACTACGCTGCGCTGTCGGCCCTGAACGCTCGTCTGATCTACGGCCACCTCACCGGCTACGGCGCCGATAGTCCCCGGGCGGGCTACGATGCTGTGCTACAGGCCGAGGCCGGGTTTATGTTTCTGAATGGTTCGCCCGGCACGCCCCCGCTCAAGATGCCTGTTGCCTTGGTTGACCTGCTGGCGGCTCATCAGCTCAAGGAAGCACTGCTGACCGCGCTGTACCGCCGGGAGCGTACCGGGCGGGGTGCCTACGTGCAGGTGTCGCTGCTGGGCAGCGCCCTGGCGTCGCTGGCCAATCAGGCGGCCAGCTGGCTGGTGACGGGCCGGGACCCCCAGCCGCTCGGGTCGGCTCACCCGAGCATCGTTCCCTACGGCACCGTGTACACCGCCGCCGACGGGCAGGCGCTGGTGCTGGCTGTCGGCTCCGATCGGCAGTTTGCCCAGCTCTGCACGGCATTGGATCGGGCAGAGTGGGCTGGGGAAGTGCGGTTTAAAACCAATGCCGCGCGGGTGCAGCACCGCAACGACCTGGAGGCCCTGCTGCAGGCCCGCATCGGGGAAGTAAGCGGGGTGGAGCTGCTGGCGGAGCTGGAGCGAAAGGCCGTGCCAGCCGGGGCTGTGCGCAGCGTTGCCGGGGCCTTAGGCCAGCCGGGGGCCGAGGCGATGCTGCTGCCCGCCACGCCGGATTTTCCTTACCCGGGCCTGCGGACGGTGGCATTTCACAGCTCGGACTGGCCGGTGGTGCCCGCCCTGGCGGGGCCGCCGCGGCTCGGGCAGCACACCACGGAAGCGCCGGTCCCATCCGCCTCTTCCAACGAGGCCAACGAGGCCTAAGGCTAACTTACCGTCTGCATCGCCGTAGCTTGTCAGGCAGCGCACCTGTCGCGCACCTTTGCCTGACCTACTATTACCTGCATTCCGATCTGATGGCTAAGAAGAAAACGGCCCCACCTGCTCCCCAAAAAACTCCCGAAACGGCTCCCACGCCCACCCCGGAACCAGTAGCCGCTCCCCGCCCGCCAGTAGATACGACGGGCGAGCCTGCCCCGGCTCCCGGCCCGCAGACCGCCGCCGCTGCCAACGATGATGCCGTAGCGGTGGTGGAGCGGCTGACCATGATCTACGAGGGGCTGATGCAGAAGTCGACGGCCAAGCAGGCTATCTTCCGCAATACCAGCGCGGCCTTTGAGCTGCTCAAGCAGGTGTCAATGGACCTGTCCCTGGAGCTCAGCCGCCGCATCACGCCCCAGGATGCCAACGTGGTGGTGGAGTACCGCTCCGTAAACGAGATGGAGTTTCACATCCGCTTCAGCGGCGACCTGCTCGTATTCGTGATGCACTCCAACATCGTCACCTTCCCCGACGACTACGGGCCCATGTCCACGCCCTACGTGGAAGCCGACTTCCGGCGCCGGTTCTTCGGCCACATCATGGCCTACAACTTCATGGCCGACTCCATCAAGTACCAGCGCCTCAACGACCCGGGCTACCTGGTGGGCCGCCTGCTGATCAACATCGACAACCACTTCTACATCGAAGGCGTGCAGCAGCTCGAACTGCCCGACCACGACATGGCCGACAACTACGTGACGCCCGACGCGCTGAAGCTGTTCGTGGAAAGTGCCATGATTGCCGCCGTCAACAATGACCTGATTGCGCCCCCACTCAAGGAAATCCAGAAAATCAGCGTCAAGCAGAAAATCGAGAATCAGCAGGTCAGCCGGGCCAGCAAAGTGGGCTTCAGCTTCTACAGCCAGCAAAACCAGGTGGAGTAATCTGGTGGCCTGATGGGCTCATGATAGGGTCCTGGTGAAAGCATCTGCCTGCGAATCACGCTGGCCGTTAGAAAAAGAAAAAGCCCCGGCATAGCCTACGCCGGGGCTTTTTTTATAGCCAACTGCTTTGCTTACCGTTCAGGACGGGTGGCCTGACCGGCTGGCCCTGACTGTTAGCCCATCAGCCTATTTCCTTATCGTCGGCCGTACCCAACCTTCTCCCGGACGCGGGCCAGCACGTCAGCGCCGTAGGCCTGGGCGCGGCGGGCGCCTTCGGCGAGGCGGGCGTCCAGCTCGGGCAGGTTGTTCATGTAGAAACTGAACTGCTCCCGCTCAGTGGCGAAGCGGCGCAGAATCAGCTCGTACAGCTCCTTTTTAGCGTGGCCATAGCCGTAGCCCCCGGCCAGGTAGTTCTGGCGCATCTGCCCGGTTTCGGCCGGGGAAGCCAGCAGGGAGTAGAGCTTGAAGGTGACGTCCGCGTCGGGGTTCTTGGGTATTTCCAGCGGGGTGCTGTCGGAGATGATGCTTTTTACGGCCTTGAGCAGGTCCTTCTCCGGGGCGAAGATGTCGATGATATTGCCGTAGCTCTTGCTCATCTTCTGCCCGTCGAGGCCGGGAATAGTCATCAGCTGCTCGTCGACGCGGGCCTGGGGCAGCACCAGCGTATCGCCGTAGCGGCTGTTGAAGGCTGAGGCAATATCGCGGGCAATTTCGAGGTGCTGGATCTGGTCTTTGCCCACGGGCACAATCTCCGCGTCGTAGAGCAGGATGTCGGCCGCCATCAGGACGGGGTAGGTGAACAGGCCCGCGTTGACGTCGGAAAGCCGGTCGCTCTTGTCCTTGAACGAGTGGGCGTTGGCCAGCATCGGATAGGGCGTAAAGCAGCTCAGGTACCACGTCAGCTCGGTGACCTGGGGCACGTCGGACTGGCGGTAGAACAGGTTCTTCTCGGTGTCGAACCCGCAGGCCAGCCACGCGGCGGCCACGGCGTAGGTATTGGCCCGCAGCAGTTCCGCGTCGCGCACCGTAGTCAGGGAGTGCAGGTCGGCAATAAAGTAAAGCGAGTCGTTCTGGGCGCTTTTCGACAACTCGATGGCGGGCAGGATGGCGCCGAGCAGGTTGCCCAGGTGGGGCCGGCCGGTGCTCTGGATACCAGTGAGGATACGGGACATGGGAAGTTAGCTTCAAGCTACGAGCCTCAAGCTGCAAGCAGCTCAGACCTAATGAAAAGATCAATTAAACACGAAAAAAGCTTGCAGCTTTTTCAAACGCTCACGTCGGCTACGGCTTCCTGCTGCAGCTCCACCGACTCGTCCCGGCCCAGGTATCGGTCGATGAGGTAGTGGGCGAGGTAGAGGACGGGCGTCAGCAGAATGGCGGCGGCGAACTTGTACCAGTAGTTGAAGTTGGCTACCCGCAGCACCTGCTCAAACGACCAGTTGCCGAATACATAAAAGGCCACGAACAGCACTACGAACGAATCGACCAGCTGGGAGACCAGGGTGGAACCGGTGGCCCGCAGCCAGATCATGCGGCTGTTGGTAAGGCGGCGCAAGAGCTGAAACACGGTGGCGTCGAGCACCTGCCCGATCAGAAAGGCGCTGATGGAGCCCAGGATGATGCCCAGGCCCTGACGGAAGATGCTCTGGTAGGCAAACTCAATGTCGAACGGGCGGCCCTGGGCATCAGTCTTGTTGATGTCGAGCCAGAAGTCGGCCGGCACCAGCTTGGTGGTGCCGTAAATCACCAGGAAGGCGTAGGCAATCAGCGCCACGGTCAGAAAGCTGATGCGCAGCACCCCGGCCCGGCCGAAATACTCGTTGATGACGTCGGTGGTGATAAACACGACGGGCCAGATGAGCACGCCCGCGGTCAGGTCGCCGGTCAGGCCAAAGCTTTTCTCGACGGAGAAGATCTTCACGCCGATGATTTCCGCCAGCAGGGCATTTACAAGGAAGATGCCGCTGAGCACCAGATAGAGCTGGGTCTTCTTCTGAGCAAAGGTTTTCACGGGCAACGCAGAATTAGGCCGGGTCCGGCAGTACAAACCTACGCAGTGGCGCCGGGTTTCGCGCTACGTCGCCGGTAGTACAGTACCTGCTGCGCCTAGTCCCGCACCTCGGGTACGCGCACCGTCTTGCCTTCCACGCCCAGCTCGGTGGCCTCAAATTCCTGCTGAGCCTCGCGCAGCAGGGGCGTCAGGTCGCGGTAGCGGGACGAGAAGTGGCCGATGAGCAGGCGGCTTGCGCCGGCCAGGCGGGCAAACTCCCCGGCCTGCCGGGCGGTGGAGTGGTGGGTGATGGTGGCCCGCTCCAGCATCTCGTGCAGGAAGGTGCTTTCGTGGTAAAGCAAATCCACGCCCCGCACCAGGTCGGCATTTTCGGGCGTGAAAAGCGTGTCGGAGCAGTAAGCGTAGCTGCGCGAGCGGCTGGGCTCGGCCGTCACGTCGGCGTTCAGCAGCCGGGGCCGTTCGGCGGTGGCGGGCACGTCTTCGCCCTGGGAAAGCAGGCTGAGCTGGGCCGGGGACAGGCCGGCGGGCAGGCGGTCCTTGATGAGGTGGCGGCGCTTGGGCTTTTCGCGGAACAGGTAGCCGCAGCACGGAATCCGGTGCCGCATGGGCAAGCTGTGCACCGTGATGTGGCGGTCCTCATACACCTGCTGGTGCCGGCTGGTATCAACCAGGATAAACTCCAGATCGAAGGACAGCTGGGTGTAGGAGTGCCGGAACTGGGTGGTGAGCACCTCGTCGAGGCCGGCGGGGCCGTAAAGGCGCACCGGCTCGGTGCGGCCCTGCAGGTGCATGGAGGAAAGCAGCCCGAACAGCCCGAAGAAATGGTCCCCGTGCAGGTGGGAAATAAAGATAGTGCCGATTCGCTGGTGGCGCACCTTGTGCTCGATCAGGCGGCTCTGCGTGTCTTCGCCACAGTCGATGAGGTACTGCATGTTGCCCACGGTCAGTACCTGCGCCGTGTGGTGCCGGTTCATGAAGGGCGTGGCCGACGCGCTACCCAGGATTTTCAGCTCAAATTCCAAGCAAATGCTTCGGGCCGCCCGTAGTCAGCCCGTTAAAAAATGGAAGTACCGGAAACGAAAAAGCTGTTGGCTGTCGGCCGTCAGCATCAAAACCAACAGCTAACAGCCAACAGCTAACGGCTTACGAAAAGCTAAGCCTTATTGGTCAGATCACGCTCGATGGCGTGCAGAAAAATCCGGTCGATGCCTTCTTCCACGGTGGGCAGAATGTGCAGCACCGACTCGAGCTTGCTGATGGTGATGAGCTTGAGTACGTGGTCCTGCAGGCCGGTCAGCACGAGCAATCCACCGGTGGAATTGCACAGGCGGTTGGCAATCAGGATCGAACTGAGGCCGGAGGAATCCGTGTATTTAACGTTGGTCAAATCCAGGATCAGGTTGTTGATGCCTTCGGCATTCAGCTTCACGAATTCCGATTTCAGATCAGGCGCAACCGTAGTGTCCAGCTTCTTTTCGTCAATCGTGATTATCGTGTACGTTTCCTTTTTATCAATCGAGTACTTCATACCGGCGAGGGTTCGGGTTTTAAGAGAGTTGCGAAGGTAGTGAAAAAAAATATTGAGTTGTAAGACACCGGCAAGCCCAGGCTTTTTGGTGAATGCTCCGGCTGCTCAATGACCGGCAGTTCCCGCGAACGCGAAAGTAAACGTACTCCAAGTGCTTTGCCAGTCAGCCTGTTGGCGGTCAGAGGCGGGGCTCATACGCACGCTGCTGACCATGTAGGTGCCAGGCTGGGAAAGACGAAACAACACTCGGCCGTTTTGGTTAGTGTGGAGCTTGAATATTTTTGTTTTCTTTCCCGGGCTGCGCTGCCACACCTGCACCAGCGCCCCGGCCAGCGGCTGCCCGTCGGTGAGCAGGCGCACGGTAAGCGCGCTGCCCGGCTTTAGGGCGTAGGGATTTTGCTCGGGGACCAGCTCCAGGGGCAGCCCCGCCACGCAGGCAAAGACCTGGTCAGAGGGCTGGCTGCGGCCGACCTGCACCAGCGTTTTGGCGCAGCGGCGGTACAGCTCCCGCGCGGGCTTATCGGCCTCACCCCGCTGCTGCCGCTGAGCCAGGACCTGGTCGAGGCCTTCTTCGCGCAGGTAAGCCGTGAACTTGGCGCCGTCGAGCTCAATAAAGCTGTTGTTGGTGGCAAACGAAACGAGGTGGGTGCCCGCCTCCCGGAACTCCACGTCGGTGCGCAGGGTGTCGTCGCGGGTGGCAGCGGTGGTCATATCGACGGTGTCGGTGGCAGCATAGTGCACAAACCGGGTCAGGCGGCTGCTTTTGCCGGTCCACCGCTCACCCATGAAATTTTCGCCCACGAAAACGCGCAGGTTGATTTTGTCGCCGGGCGTGAGGTAGAACCGGGTCGGCAGCAGCCAGAACTCGTGCGCCCCGGCCGGAAAGCCCAGCAGGGGAAGCAGGAAAAGCAAAAGTGGAAGACGCCGCACGGGAAAAAGATCAGGGGGTAAAAGTAAGAAACCGTGAAGCAGTCCCTATCCCATGAAATATCCTAAATTTCAGAGGTAAGTACGTAGGTATTTGCCGTTGTGCTTCCGCCCCGCTCCAGGGCCAGCTCGTAGGCCCGGTCGTAGTGTTGCCGCAGGTTTTTCCAGTCGAACAGCTCGGCGGAGCTTTCCACCTGGTTGCGCTGCGTGATTCGCTCCCTACGGTTGAGCTGTACAAATTTCCAGAGCATATCCGTCAGCTCCTCGGCCGCTTCGTCGAAGCTTTTCTCCAGGCGGTTTACCACGAAGATGCCCTTGTCCTCGTGGTCGGGCATGGTCTGGAGGACGTAGTCGCCGAAGCCCGACAGGTCGGAGGTGATGGCCGGCACGCCCCGGGCCACGCACTCAAGCGGGGTGTAGCCCCAGGGCTCGTAGTAGCTCGGGAAAATGCCCAGGTGGCAGCCCCGTACAAACTGCCCGTACTCCATGCCGAACAGGGGCGAGGTGGGCGACACGAAGTCGGGGTGGTAGACGATTTTCACCCGGTCGTGCTGGTTATTTACCAGGTTGGCCCGGCGCAGGAAGTTGAGGATGTCGTCGTTTTGGTCGTCGACCAGGTTGTGGGTGATGACCGGGGGCAGGCGGGTGGTTTTCCAGCTTTGCAGGGTGCGGCGGTAGCGCAGCTTCCAGTAGTCGTCCACCATGTCGGCCAGGTTGGGCAGGCGGTGGTCGGTGGAAGCGGCGGCGGCGTAGAACAGCCTTTCGCCCACCTGCCGCTCGATGGCCCGGCAGGTGTCCTGCACCTCGTCGAGCACGGCCCGGCTTTGCAACACCTCGGGGTTGATGCTGTGAAAGGGCCGCTTGGTGATAAAGAACATCACTACGTTACCGTCGAGCCCGGCCTGCTGGATGCGGTAGTTAAGGCGGGCCAGGGCCTCCAGCGTCAGGTCGAAGCCCTTGTTGTGGTACTCGTAGCGGCCGGAGGTAAACAGGTACAGCGTTTTGTCGAGGTCGAAGGCGTAGCTCTGGAAGAAGTGCGCCATCACGAACTCGTTGATCTTGTCCTTGTACAGCTTGTGCAGGTTCTGAAACTCATGCAGGGCCACGAACCGCTCGATGTTGAGGCCGTTGGGCAGCACCGCGTCCGGAATCCGGTCGAGCAGGTAGATGCACTCCCGCACCGTCAGCTCGCTCACGGTGGTAAACACGTGGGCGCCGTGAGCGGCGGCCCGCTCTACCCGCACGGCCGTTTCAATGTTGAAGTGCCGGGCCTCGGCCATCCAGTCCACCAGCATCAGGTGCTCGTAGAAGGCCGCGTCGTTCATGGCCAGGTAGCGGCCCAGCAGGGTGGCGTGGGTGGTAAAGACGATGTGGACCGGCACCTGCTCCCGACGCAGGTCCGGAATGGCTACGCCGGTCATCCACTCGTGAAAGTGGGCCACTACGGCCTGCCCCGCCGCTTTTTCGGCTGCGAGAGTCTGAATAAACAGCTTGGCCAGCAGCCCGAAGGCTTCCACCTGATGCAGCAGGTCGTCGTGGTCGGGGGTGGGAATGCCGTGGTGCTGCCAGAGGTCGGCTTTTATCTGAGGCAGCCGGTCGTATGCCTGGAAAGGATTGATGAGCACAACCCGGGGGTTGCCGGTTACAATCCAGTGGCCGAGGCACACGTCGTAGCCCTGGGCGCGCATCCGGCGCACGGCGGCGGCAAACGGGTCGGTGGCCCGGTCCAGCTCGGCGTCGGAGAGGCCCTCAAACTCGCTCTGGGCCTGGTGGGCAAAGTAGGGGCCCAGCAGGCAGTACCGGTCGTCCCAGCCCTGCACCGTGGCCGGCACCTTGGAGCGAATGACGGTGTAGATGCCGCCCACCTGGTTGCAGACTTCCCAGGCGACTTCCACCAGCAGCGCGTCGGGGGAAACTTGTTCGGGGGTAGGGGCGGGGCGTTCCACGGCTGGAAAAGTTAGGTGTGGGGCGAAAGATAGATAAGTCGCCGGAAGTGGCGGCATGGGGCGGGAACCAACCGCACTGGGGAAGCGGGGAAATTTTCCGTGCTTCGCCGGCAGGAATACCGCGCCTGACCCTGCTTCGGATTCCCGCACTACCCTGTTCCACCGAAATCACGCCTGGCAGCGAATCACCGGCCTCCACGACGTCGTGCCGGGCGGAAGAAGCGCATCAGCTTCCGCATCGTTCACGACGGCGCTGCCCTACGTGTGCTGGCCCACGCTGCCAGCCGGGGGCTGCCCGCCCGTCCTGATCGGGTCCGGCGCAAACCAAAACCCGCCGCCCGGTGTTGGGTGGCGTATTTATCTGCTTTTTCGTGTCCCGACCCCGCCCCCAACCCGTCCGCTACGGCCTGTACTCCTGGACTCCCGACTACGGCCTGCGCTATATTCACCCGGCTAACCGCCGAACCTTCGAGTGGCTCGAGCCCCTGGGCAAGGTGTTCGAGAAAATTGACGAAGCCGAGGACTGGATCCTGCTGCGCTACGACGAGCAGCAGTTCAAGGTGAGCGGGGAACTGTTCAGCGAGCTGCCCGACAAGCCGCCCTACAGCTTCGGCGACCTGGTGGAGGAAGTGGGGGCCGAGCCGGGCCGCCCGCCCCACCGTGGCCTGATTTCCGAC
This sequence comes from Hymenobacter translucens, assembly GCF_020685205.1. Classification (GTDB taxonomy): domain Bacteria; phylum Bacteroidota; class Bacteroidia; order Cytophagales; family Hymenobacteraceae; genus Hymenobacter; species Hymenobacter translucens. The sequence continues at coordinate 677,569 of NZ_JAJERB010000003.1, read as the reverse complement.
GTGTTCTGGAACGAGCGGACCCATACGGCCCGCTTTCAGATCGTGGAAAAGAAGCGCAAGATCAAGCGGGTCTTCGAGCCGGACGAGCTGCGCCTTGTTTAGCGGTCAGCCATTCGCTTTTTTGTGCCGGCAGCCTGATGTTAGGACAAAAGCTAACGGCTAGCAGCTATCAGCTAAGAGCTGACAAACTTACTGCAGGCCGATGGCAATGCCAATGACGACGGCCGTGGCGCCCAGGGCAAAAAGCAGCAGGTACAGCGGCAGCACAAACTTCCACCACTGGTCGAAGCGCACCCCGCAGGCGGCCACGATGGCGACCAGGGCCCCGTTGGTGGGCGTGATAAGCTCGCACAGCCCGGCTCCGTACTGGTAGGCCAGCACCGTCACCTGCCGGGGCAGCCCCAGCAGGTCCGACAATGGCGTGAGGATGGGCATGGTCAGCACCGCGTGGCCGCTGACGCTGGGCACGGGCAGGTGCAGGGCGGTGTGCACACCCATCATGCCCAGCGCCGACAATGCCACCGGCAGATGGGCCAGGGGGGCAGAAAGGCCGTTCACGAGTGTATCGACGATGTGGCCCTGCTCCAGCACCACGAAGATGGCCCGGGCAAAGCCGATCAGCAGGGCGGAAAACGCCAGGTCGCGGAAGCCGGTGATAAAGCCTTCGGCGGTGCCGTTCAAGCCCAGCCCGCCGAGGAGGCCGGCCAGCACGCCCAGTACGAAGAACAAGGCCCCCATCTGCTCGAACTCCCAGCCCAGGTTAAGTACGCCGTAGGTGAAAGCGGCAAAGGTGAGCAGCAACAGCAGCAGGACGATGCCCTGCCGGGCGGCGCTGCCCGGGGCCGCTTCCTCATCGGCGGCCAGCAGCTCCGGGGCCACCCGATGCCGGGCCGCGTAGCGCATTGTGCCCCCAATCCAGATAACCAGGGCCAACGCCAGAAAGATTAGCCGGAACCCGCTGCCCGACAACAGCGGCAGCTGGGCCAGCTTCTGGGCAATCTGCACCTGGAAGGGGTTCAGCGGACTAAACGATGCGCCCACGGCGGCGGCTCCGATACTGACGGCCGCCGCCGTGATGACCGGGTAGCCCAGGCGGCGCATCACCACCAGCAGCACCGGTATCAGCGGAATGATTTCCTCCTGCATATTTTCCAGGGCCCCCATGGTGGCAAACAGCAGGGAGATGATGGGAATCACGAACACCTCCCGCCCCCGCAGCTTGGTCAGCAGCCAGTCGACGCCCCGGCGCAGCGCCCCGGTCTGGTCGATGACGGTAAAGGCACCCCCGGTCAGGAACACGAAGAAGATAACGCCGGCCGCCTCGGCCATGCCTTTCGGAATGCCGACCAGCGCCTGGGCCAGGCTGACCGGCGACGCTGCCACGCGGTGGTAAGAGCCGGGTACGACCACGTCGCGGCCGGTGGCAGCGTCGTTTACCCGGGTGAACTCCCCGGCGGGCAGCACGTAGCTCAGCAGCATAGCCAGCAGGATAAAGCCCACGAGCAGCACCAGCGGGTGCGGAAAGCGAATCGTCTTCATGGCGGCAATATGCACACAGATGCCGGCGAAACCCGCGTTGCACGTTCCGGGGGCGTTTCCGGGCCGGCGCAGCCCTTTGGTAACCGGCTACTTGGCCCTGGTAGGGCTTGCCACTGACGGCGTACTTTTGACGGGCCGCGCCGGAACCCGAGCCCGGCTTCGTGGGGTTTACCTCCTCACATTCTATGAACCTTCTTGCCTTCAAACAGCTTCCGATGGGCCAGCAGGCCCGCTGCCTGCACCAGACAGGGCACCTGCTCGCCGAGCGCGGCCAGGACTCCTTCCGGCTGACTCTCTACGCCCTGAGCGACTTCTACGCGGAGGTCTGGCGCGTGCGGGACGAAGAGCACATTCTGTTTATTCACCTGTTTCAGCACCCGGCAGGGCTGGCCGGCTACCTGGACCGGATCCGGCTGCCGGAATTCTAGCCCGGTGCGCGCCAAGAAATAAAGGCGCATTGCAGGGCAGGCAGCAACGGGTAAGCCGCTAAGTGGAGCCGAGGGGCCGTCCCGGCGCGCATAAAAAAAGGCCGCTGAATTTTCAGCGGCCCTTTTCATGTGGCTGGCGGAGTCGGCTACGACTGCCGGTTGGTGTCATTGTCGGTGGAAGTGCGGCGGTTCACGTCGTCGCCGCGCAGCTGCTCGACTTCCACGTCGGTGCGGCGCACGGTGTCGCGGACGGTTTCGTCGCGCTCCTGCACTTCCTTGCCCAGGGTTACTTCGCCTACTACGCGGGCTTCCTTGGAAACCACGGGTACTTCGGCGTGCTCGGTGATTTCGATTTCACCTTCCTGGAAGTTGCGCAGGTCGGCCTCGGTAGCGGGGCGGTTTACGGCAGTGCGCTCCACGTGCACGTGCTCTTCGCGCAGACGGAGGTGCTCCTCTACGGGGCGCTCAATGATGCGGCTGCGCAGGCGGGCCCCGCCGGTTTCCACCACGCGCTTGCCCACCTGCAGGTTTTCCTCAATGATGGGAATAGCGCCGCTGGTCTGACCGGTCTGCGTGCCGGCGGCCAGGTTGTTTTGCTGACCACTGTTCTGCTGGTAGTACTGAGCCCGCTCGTTCACGTCCACGGCTCCGCACTGGTCGAGGATGTCGCGGGCATTTTCCGCCAGCTGGGGGCTTTGGGCGTGTACTGTGATTACCGTGCCGCGGCGGGCCACCTGGGAATAAGTGTTGGCTTCGTCGTCGGAATCGAACAGGTTACGGAAGAAGCCGCCGATGCTGTCGTCGGAGCTATGGCTGGTGGCATCGCCCGTGCTGCTCTGGCTCGACACGTCAATGTTGTCGCGCGTGATGCCTTTAGCGGTCAGCTGGTCAATGGCTTGCTGGGCGGTGCTGCCGCTTTCGAATACTCCAATTACGGTCTGTGACATGGTTGTTGGGGTTTTGGTTGTTGGGATGGATTGGAAATAAAAAGGGTACTCTAAAAATCAGCGGGTGGGCTGAGGGGCCGGGTTATCCGGTGCCGTGGGTGCAGCGCCGGCCCGCAGGTCGGTTCGCTCCACCACAATGTCTTCTTTAAGCAGGGTCACCTGCACCGCCTCAGTGGTCTGCACCTGGCGCTTGGTGACCCGGATTTCCTCGACGACCAGCAGGCGCTTGACAACCACTTCCTGCACAACGGGCATAATCATCGTCTCGCCTTCGTAGCGCACGGCCGGTGGGGCCACGTCCACGAACTGGTTGACGGGTACGCGCTCCACGTTTACTTCTTCGTGGGTGAGGGGCACCTGCAGGCTCTGGGGCTCTTCGCGCACCACTTTGGCGATGCGCACCCGGCCCGACTCCACCACTTCCTTGCTGAGCAGCGCCTGCTCCTCAATGAGGGGGATCGTGCCGTACTGGTGCTTGGGCTGATCGGGGATTGATTCTTCGGGGGTCGGCATGGCAGAATCGGTTAACGCAGCGGCGGGGTGCCGGCACGGGCAATTTCCACGGCCCCGGGCGGTCGGGGTGGGGTAAGCCTACGGTAAAATCACCGCAGTTAGTTACGTCCGGACCATGGGGTAGGGGCACTGTACGGACGAGCTTAACTGCCTTGAATACAATATTTTATAATTTTTATATAGCGTACCTGGTAATGCTTTTTTCAACCGTTGCCGGCTCATTCGCCCCTAAATGAGCCTGGCCCGCAACCCTGTCGGGCTAGGCAGGGTGCAGTTTGCAGAAACCTGCGGAATCCGTGTTTTTTCGGTTATTGGCTTTCCCCTATGTTTGTCAACCTGCTCTTTCCCACTTACCAATGAAGCGTCTGATCCCGCTGCTGCTGGCCTTGCTTAAGTTTTTCATCGGCTACCTGCTCGGCAGCGGCGCCTACGAGCTGCAGCGCGACGAATACCTCTACCTCAACATGGGCCACCACCTGGCCTGGGGCTTTATTGAGGTGCCGCCTTTGCTGGCGGCGCAGGCCTGGCTAACCCAGGCGCTGGGCGGGGGCTACGTATGGGTGAAGTTCTGGCCGTTTCTGTGGGGTGCCCTCACCATCTACCTGGTAGCCCGGCTAACCCAGAAGCTCGGGGGCGGCTGGTTTGCGGTGGTGCTGGCCGGCACCTGCTACCTGGCGTCCGGCTTTGCCCGGCTCAACTTTTTGTTTCAGCCCAACTCCTTCGAGGTGCTGGCCTTCACGGCCGTGAGCTACGCGCTGGTGCGGTACTGGCAGCGGCCCCGGCCCGGCTACCTGTATGCGGCGGGCGTGGTGCTGGGACTAAGCTTGCTGAACAAGTACACCACCTTCTTTTTCCTGGCCGCCGTGCTGGGCGCGGTGCTGCTCACGCCCCACCGCCGCCTGCTTACCACCCGCCCCTTCTGGAGCGCCGCAGCCCTCGTGCTGCTCCTGTTCCTGCCCAACCTGATCTGGCAGCTGCGCCACGGCATCCCGTTTCTCAACCACATGAGCGAGCTGCACGGCACCCAGCTGGTGCACGTGTCGGTGGCCGACTTCTGGAAAGACCAGCTGCTGATGTGCTTCCCGGCGGTGTGGGTGTGGGTGCCAGGGCTGCTGGCGCTGCTGCTCTACCGCAAGTTCCGGCCGTTTCGCGCGGTAGGCTGGCTTTACCTGCTGGGCCTGGGCATCCTGACGGTGCTGCACGGCAAAAGCTACTATGCCCTGGGCTATTACCCGCTGCTCTTCGCGTTCGGGGCGCTATGGCTGGAGCGGCAGCTAAGCCGGCTGCGGGGCGCGCGCTACGTGCAGCCGGTGGTGGCCGCCCTGCCCGTCCTGATCATGCTGCCCCTGCTGCCGTTTGTCTACCCGGTGCTGTCGCCGGCACCGATGCAGGAGTTCGGGGCCCGGTACCGCGACCTGGGTATGCTGCGCTGGGAAGACGGAGAAGACCACGCCCTGCCCCAGGACTACGCCGACATGCTGGGCTGGCAGGAGCTGGCCGACAAAACCTACGCGGCCTGGCAGGCCCTGCCTGCCGCCACCCGGCCCCGTACCCTGATTGTATGTGCCAACTACGGGCAGGCCGGGGCCATCAACTACTTTAACCGCAACCGGCTTATGCCGGAAGCCCACAGCCGGAACGGCAGCTACCTGTACTGGTGGCCCGACCTGACCGCCCTCGCCAGCTTCGAGCACGTTATCCTGGTGGACGACGAGCCCGATGACGATGTGCCTGCTCTGTTTGCCCGCTACAGCCGGGCCGGTACCATCGGCAACCCATATGCCCGCGAAAAAGGAACGGCTATCGGGGTGGGCACCGGGCCGGGGCCGGCCGTGCTGCCCCGGATCCGGCGGGAGCATCAGGCGGCCCTGGCGGTGTGGGAAGGAAAGAAGTGGTAGCAGGCTACAACCCGTGGTCCCGGGCAAACTGCGTGAGGGCGGCCACGTTGTGCAGCTCCAGCTTGTGCAGAATGTTGCGCCGGTGAGTTGTGACAGTAAACTCCGACAAGGACAGCTTGTCGGCAATGTCGCGGGTGGTCAGCCCCTCGCAGACCAGGCTGACCACTTCCCGCTCCCGGGCGCTCAGGCGGTGCAGCTTAAGCAAGGCCGTGGGGTCGGAGCTGGGCGTGGTGGGAGCGGGCCGCAACAGCGTCGGGAACGACCGGCCACCGGCTGCCACCGCCCGGATAGCCTCCAGCAGCTGCCCCGCGTCGGCTGACTTGGGCACGAACCCCCGGGCCCCACCGGCTTCCACGATATTCATGATTTCCGGCGTGGCCAGGGTGCTGAACACCAGCACGCGCAGCTCCGGCCACTGCTGCCGCAGCTGGGGCAATAGGGTGAGGCCGTCGGGCGGGGGCAGGTGCAGGTCCAGCAGCAGCACGTCGGCGGTAGCAGGGGTACCGGGTTTCGGCAGCCAGGCCAGCAGCTCCGACCCCGATGCCAGCTGCCCGACTACGTGCAGGTCCGGCTGCCCGTCGAGCAAGGCGGCCAGGCTTTGCGTCAGCATCTGGTGGTCGTCTACAATCAGCAGGCGGCAGGGTGAGATCATACGGCAGGTGGTTACGGTGGGAGGAGCGGGGTGTTGGCTGATTGTTAGCCTTGTTAAATGTTGATTGTTGGTGAAGGCGGGCCTTTCAACAATCAACATTTAACAAGGCTAACAGGGAATCTGAACGACGATGCTGGTGCCCTGGGTGGAGCTGTCGATGTGTACGTGGCCCCGCAGGTATTCAACGCGGGCCTGCACCCCACGCAGGCCGATGCCCCCGCCGGGTGCCCGGGGCTCCATACCCCGCCCGTTGTCTTCCACCAGCACTTCCAGGGTGCTGGGGTGGCGCAGCACCTGCACCAGCACTTTGGTAGCCCCGGAGTGGCGCACGGCGTTGTTGAGCAGCTCGGCGGCAATCCGATAGGTGGCCTGCTGCAGCGGGATGGGCAGCTGGTCCACGGTCTGGTCGCAGTAGGTGCGCACCTCGGGCCCGCCGTGCAGGTTGATGAGGCTGCCCAGCTGCTGAACCGACTCCGTCAGGCTGCCCTGGCCGAGCCGGGCGGGGAGCAGGGTGTGGCTGAACGTGCGCACGTCATCCCGCAGACGGCGCAAAAGCTGCTCGGCCTGCTGCCCGGCCCCGGCCGCCGCGGGCGAGGAAGCCAGGGCCTCGCGCACGGCCGGTCCCTGCCAGGCCAGGTGCAGGGCCATCAAATTAGGGCCCAGCGCGTCGTGCAGCTCCCGGGCGAGCTGCTCCCGCTCGTCTTCCTGGGCTGCAATCAGGCGGGCGCTCTGGGTGTTGCGCAGATGCAGCTGCCGGATGCGCAGGCGGGCAATCTGGCGCAACGTGTAGTGGAACCGGCCGGTGAGCAGGGCACTCAGCACCAGCAGCTCCAGAAACAGCCCCCAGGCCAGCGTATTCGGGTACACGGGGTTGAAGCTGGTGATGCCGAAGTGGTTGAGCCAGAACACCGCGAAGCCCGTGAAAAAGAAGAAGTAGGTCAGCGCGTAAAAGGCCGCCAGCTGCCGGCGCCGGCGGGTGAGCAGCACGGCCAGCAGCGTTGCCCAGCCGTAGCCGAACACGACCACCAGCAGGGCCTCCCGCACCCAGTTGAGCACCCGCACCAGCGTCAGGCTGTGGGCCACAGCCCAGGGAAACAGCGCCGCGTAAAAGACCACGAATACCACCGCCAGGCCCGCCAGCCAGTTGCCGGCCCGGTGCAGGCGGGGCCAGCCGCTGCGCAGGCGCAGAAACAGCTGCATGATCCGGATGCCGGCCGCCGCGGCCAGAATCATCAGGTTGTACTGCCCCACCGACCATACCAGGCGGTAAAGCCCGGCCGGCATCATCAGCGCATCGAGGCCGTCCTCCATCATCAGAAACAGGCTTACGCCCACCACGTAGCCCACGTACCAGAGGTGAATCCGGTCCCGCAAAAAGGCAAACAGCACCAGGTTGAACAGGGCGCTGCTCAGGTAGAAGCCCAGCAGCCACACCCAGTGCCGTTCAAACGGAAACCCCATTTCCCAGGCCAGGAAGTGCTCCACCGTTTCGATGTAGGTGGGCAGGTACACGCCCCCGGTGTGCACGTCGGCGCGCAGCAAAAGCACGGCCGACTCCCCCGGTTCCAGCGTGAAGGGCAGGCTGACTGAACGGGCCGGGAACTGCCGGTCGGCGGCCGGCACCCAGGAGCTGCCCGCGGCCAGGCGGGTAAAGCGGGTTTCGCCCTGCCGGCGGCAGTACAGCGCCGCGCTATCGGTAAAGTTGAAGATGCTCCACACGAAGCGCAGGCGCTGGGCTTCGGTGTTGCGCACGGCCAGCCGCATCCACACCCGCTCGTGCACGGTGCCCAGGTTCAGGGTTTTGTGCCAGGGCCCGGTTTTAAACTTTCCGTCCCGCCACCGGGCTTCTGCCTGCTCAGGGTTGGGAGCTACTTCGAACGGCTCGGTGTAGTAGCGGTAGGCTTCCGAGATGTGCGGGCCTTTGGGGTCTTTCAGCAGCAGCGTGTCCCGCACGACGTGGGGTGGGTCGGGATCCTGCGCGGCGGCGGAATGCACCAGCAGCCACCCCAGAAGCAGAGCACAAACGTAGCGGAACCGCATAGGCACAAAAGCTAGAATACCCCGCACTCGAGGCGGGCCCATCGGTACCCGACGGGTGGAGGGCAATACGTATCTTTTTTAAAATTAATTGTCGGATGCGGGGCTAAAACGGCCAGACAGGCCCCGCGCACGACAAAAACGGGCAGCCGGATCCGCATTTTCCGTATATCTACGCAGCCGGTCGGCTAAAAGAAACTGCGTCGGCCCCGGCGCTGGTACGGGAGGGGACTGACGGGCCGCTGCAAGGTCGTTGCGGAACGCACCCGGGCCAACCCCAACGCGTTCCGCAAGGCGGCCGGCTCCTGGGCGGGTCAGGACCAGCGGCTCAGGAACTGCATAAACGCTTCCTTGTACTGCTCACTCACAGTAATGGCCGCCGGGCCGATGTGCACGGTGTTGCGGCGCACCGCCTCGATCTTGTCGAGGGCTACGATAAAGGAGCGGTGGACGCGCAGAAAGCGCCGGGCCGGCAGCTTTTCCTCCATGGCCTTCAGGCTCATGAGCGAGAGCAGGGCGCGGGAGGTGCTGTGCAGGTGCACCTTCACGTAATCCTTGAGCCCCTCCACGTAGAGAATGTCGCTCAGCTCGACCCGCACCAGCTGGTACTCGACTTTCAGAAAGATAAAGTCGTCTTCCGCCGGGGCCGGCTCCGCGGGCGGGAGGGTGCGTTCGGCGTAGGCCCGGGCCTTGGTGGCGGCCCGCAGAAACTCCTGGTAGTTGAAGGGCTTCACCAGGTAGTCCAGCGCATCGACGCGGTAGCCGTCGAGGGCGTATTGGTGGTAGGCAGTGGTAAAGATTACCCGGGGGCCGGTGCCGGGCTGACCATTTTCGAGCAGCCGGGCCAGTTCCATGCCGCTCAGCCGGGGCATCTGGATATCCAGGAACAGCAGGTCCACGTCGGGGTGCTCGTGCAAACCCTGCAGGGCTTCCACGGCGCTGGCGTAGCGCCCGATCAGCTGCAGAAAGGGCGTCTGCTCGATAAACTGGCAGACCAGCCCCAGAGCCAGGGGCTCGTCGTCCACGGCAATGCACTTCAGTGTGGTCATACGTGCAGCAGTAAGTGAACCCGGAAGGTGCCGGTGCCAGGCTGCTCGCCCACCTGCAGGCGGTAGCTGCCCGGGTAAAGCAGCTCGAGGCGGCGGCGGGTGTTGGCCAGTCCGATGCCCGGCCCTTCGGCCCCGCCGCCCAGTTCGGGGCCAAAAAAGGAGTTGCGCACGTCCAGCTCTACGGTGTGGGGGCCGGGCTGGCGCACGGCAATGTACACGAAGCTGGGCTGCCCCGCGTCGACGCCGTGCTTGAAGGCATTTTCCACGAACGGCAGCAGCAGCATGGGCGCCACCGCCAGCTCTTCCTGGCCGGAAGCGGGCCGCTCAAACGTGACGGCGACTTTATCGCTCAGGCGAAGCTGCATCAGCGTTACGTAATCCTGCACGAAGTCCAGCTCCTTGCGCAGGGGCGTGGTGCCGGCCGGGGTTTCGTAGAGCACGTAGCGCATCATCCGCGAAAGCGTGTGCAGCGCCTGCCCGGCTTTTTCCCCGTCGATGACCGTCAGGGCGTAGATGTTGTTGAGCGTGTTAAAGAAAAAGTGCGGGTTGATCTGGGCCTTCAGGTACGACAGCTCGGAGGTAACCTTCTGCTGCTCCAGCTCCTGGCGGCGCTGGTCGTCGTGCTGCCACTTCCGCACCACCGACACCGCCGTGCTGATGCCCAGCACGAGCAGGATGGTCAGCATCCCCTTCATATCAACCCGGAACAAACTTTCCCCGCCGGCGCGGTAGGACGGGCGCCAGCCCTCGGCCGCCTTTTTCGCCGCAAAGGCCTGGTCAAGCAGGGCCCGCAGGTTCAGGGCCGCCTCCAGCAGCTGCGACAAAATCACCACCACCGCGGCCGTAATCAGCAAGACCACCACAAACCGTCCGCTGTGGCCCCGAAACAGCAGATTCGGTACGCTGACCCGGGCCGTGAAGTAGAAAGCCGCCACCCAGAGCCCAAACACCACGGCCTGCTTAACCCAGAACTGGGGCGGCACGGTGATGCGGCCCAGCAGGGGGTTAAGCAAAATCAGGGTGAGTCCGAACAGGCCCCAGACCAGCACATGAATCAGCGGTGTGATATGGCGCCGCAGGTTGAAGGTTGCCATCAGCAAGGGAAAGCGAAGTACAAACATACCAGCTCCCGCGCCCCCGGCCGCCGCTAACCGACTGCGGCCGGCAAAGTCTCGACCGGCGCTGCGCTTTCATCGGCGGGCGGGAGCACCGGCAGCCGGCGGCCCAACTTTTACGTTCCGGTTGAGTTTAACAGGTCACCGGATTTTTCCGGAAACCTAACGCCCCGACTTTGGCCGATCAGACCACTACCAACCCGCAGCAGCCCGACGCCGCGTCTGCCCTCATCATTCTGGCCGGCGCCACCGGGGATTTGGGAGGGCAGATTGCCGAGCGGCTGCTTGGCCACGGTGCCCGGGTGCGGGCCCTGGTGCGCAAAGGCAGCGCCGGCGCAAAGCCGGACGGGTTGCGCCGGCGCGGGGCTGAGGTGGTGGAAGTGGATTTTGGCAGCGTCGAGGACCTGACAAAGGCCTGCGCCGGCGGTACCTGCGTGGTGTCGGCGCTGTCGGGCCTGCGCGACGTGATTGTGGAAGCCCAGGGCCGGCTGCTCCACGCGGCCGTGGCCGCCGGGGTGCCCCGCTTTATTCCGTCCGACTACTCCATCGACTACACCAAGCTGGCCCCGGGCTCGAACCGCAACCTCGACCTGCGCCGGGAATTCAGCCAGCGTCTCGACCAGGCGCCCATCCGGGCTACCTCGGTGCTGAACGGCATGTTCACGGATCTGCTGACGGGACAGGCGCCGGTGGTTTTGTTTAACCTGAAGCGCGTCGTGTACTGGGGCAGCGCCGACCAGCCCCTGGACTTCACCACGACGGCCGATACGGCTGCCTTTACCGCAGCCGCGGCCCTGGACGCTACCACGCCCCGCTACCTGCGCGTGGCCGGCGAAGTGGCGACCATCCGGGACATGCAGGCCGCGGCTTCCGCCGCCACCGGCGAACAGTTCAAGCTGCTGCGGGCCGGCGGGCTGGGGTTTCTGGCCGCGATGATCCGGTTTACCCGGGCCGTGATGCCCAAGAGCGACGACGTGTTTCCGCCCTGGCAGGGCATGCAGTACCTGCACAACATGTTTACCGGCCTGCCCAAGCTGGCGCCCCTCGACAACGCCCGCTACCCCGCCATCCGCTGGACGCTGGTGCAGGAAGTGCTGGCCAGCCGGCCGGTGCAGTAAGTCCGCGCAGTTGCTGGAACCGATGGCGAACCTGTGGGACGGGAAGTTGACCCGAGCCCCGGGGGTGGCTTAGCGGCGCCCTCATTTTCTGTAACCAGCCCGGGCAATGACCGTTTAGAAAAAAGCCGGCTGCAGCGTCTGATGCCCGGGCAAGCTGCCTGATTCCGACCTCAGCCTTGTGGTATTCCTTGCAGACCGGAACGCTTTTCTACTAATGCACAACCTCATGAAAAACAAGAAAGGAAACCCCTACGCCAGCGGGGCCAGCTACGGCAGCCACGCCAACGCCGACAATTACGAAACCGGCAGCCCGGCCACGCCGACGGCCGGAAACATCGATACGAAGGCCCGCAAGTCGAAATCCGGCAACACGACCAAGATTCTGGTCGGAGCCTCCCTGGCCGTGCTCGGCGGAGCGGCCGTGCTCAGCTACCGCAAGAAAAGCTGGCCGTTCCAAGGCGGCAATGAGGGCGGCAACGGCCGGACCACTACGCCGGCCAAGAGCCCGGCATCGGCCGACAAGGGCCGTCCGGGGACGAAAGGCGGGCCGAAGGTAGACGTAGCCCTCACCAACGAGGTAGCCGAAAGCACCCAGTCCACCCCCAAAAGCGAGAAAAACTTCACCGACGAAGGCGCCACCGGCAACAACGATTAGCCGATCCGGGCACCACTACCCAGCTGCCGCTGTTGCGTATGGATCGTACGCGGCAGCGGCAGTTCTGCAAATGACCCGTCCGGCTATCCTCCTTATCTAACCTGATACTGCAATGCTAAATCCTGTGAAAACGTCTTTTTTGTTCCTGCTGCTGGCCCTGGCGGCGGCCTGCTCGCCAGTGCGTGTGAAGTCGGCGGAGCAGGCGCCGGGGGTTGACTTCACCGCCTACCGCACCTACAACTTTATGGATGCCGCCGCCCGCAACGAGGCCTTTTACCTGGCTCCCGGCACCGGCATCGACGAGCTCAAGGCGGCCGTGAGCCGGGAGCTGGAAAGCCGGGGCTACCGCCGTTCCGAGAAGCCCGACCTGTGGGTGAACATCGGGGTGGTAACCCAGGAGCGGGTCCAGACCCGCCAAACCAACTTCCAGGACGCGCCCCGCTACATGGGGCAGCGCAACTACCACTGGAAAAGCGAGGATGTGGTGGTAGGCCGCTACGAGGAAGGCACCGCCACGGTGGAGGTAGTGGATGCCGCCCGCAACGAGCGGGTGTGGCAGGGCGTGGCCAGCAGCACGCTGTCGAAGGACCCCGAAAAAGTGGCCCAGCGCATCGACGAAGGCATTCAGCGGATGTTTGTGAAGTTTCCCGTCCCCGTTCGTCCCTAGACTCAGAAGCAGCCGGGCTATCTGGTTTTGATGACCATCACGCCCGTGGCGTACTTCGGGTTTCCGTACTTGTCGGCGGCTTCCTTGCCCGAAATCAGGGTGCGGGTGCCGCCGGCTTTTAGGCGCAGGGCCTTAAACTCCTGGAGCGAATAGAGCGTGCCGTCCACGTCGTAGTACTGGATTTTACCGCCCGGCGCCCGAAACGCATGGGGCCTGCTGGCCACGTACTCTTCCCCGTACAGAATCACCTCCACGTAGTCGCCCAGCGCTTCGTCGGCGACATATTTGAGCCGGTCGACCCGGGCGGAGTTGATGCCGGGAATAACGTTGTGGTCGTAGTACTTGCCTTTGTAATACAGGCGGGCCTTGTTGGCAAAGTAGCGCAGCATGACGTGGCTCTTGTCCTTGACCTCAATCTTCATGGTCATCCGCTCCATGCTCTGGTTTGCCGAGCGGGGCGAGGTCATCACGATTTCCTCGGGCTTGAACAAGCCCAGCACGTTGGCTGAAGTCGGGTGCCCGTCCACGAAGGCATCGATTTTATCGTTGGTATAGCGTGGGCCCACCGCCCGGCGCGTTATCGTCGTACGGGAGCCACTTGGGGCCGGATCCGCGGTTTGGGCCAGGAGGGAAGTTGCGCCGAGCAGCAAAAGGGCGGCGGCACTGCCCAGGCGAAGTATCAAAGCAGGCATAGCTGGTAGCCGGATAAAGGAAGTTGTAAGCACAACGAAAGATAGGCCGGCCGGAACCGGGGCGGAGGTCAGGCCCGCAGCATGTAGATGTGGGGAATGCCGTCTTCCAGGTAGCCTTCCCCGAGCTGAGCAAAGCCGAAGCTTTCGTAAAAAGCCTTCAGGTACAGCTGGGCCCCGATTTTGATGGGCTGGGCGCCATACAGCCGCTCGCACTCCGCCAGGGAACGGCGCAGCAGCTCCCGCCCGTAGCCGAACCGCCGGAACGCCGGACTCGTCACGACCCGGCCGATGCTGACCTGCCCGTAGCTCAGCCCCGGGCCGAACAGGCGGGCATAGGCAGCCAGTTGCCCGGTTTCCGCGTAGCCCAGCAGGTGGTCGGCCTTTTCGTCGAGCCCGTCCATATCCTGAAAAGCGCAGGTCTGCTCCACCACAAACACCTCACTGCGCAGCTGCAGCAGGGCGTAGAGCTCGGGCACGGTAAGGTCGGAGTAAGGTTTGGTAGTCCAGGTAAGCGGCATGGCGGCAGGGTTTGCGTGAGGCCGGCAAAGGTACGGGCGGCCGCCACGCTCGGACGACTTTACACTTCATCCTCCTGATCCGACGGTTCGGCAACCTTTAGTTTCAGCGCGGGCGGCAGCCGGTGACTTTTGATCATCACTTCGCTGCTACCCCGATGAAACACCTTTTCCTTTCCCTGCTGCTGGCGCTGACGGCCCTGCGGCCCGCCGCCGCCCAAACCTCCACTACGCTCAGCGGCACCGTGCGCGACGCCGCGGGCCACCCGCTGCCAGGCGTGAACGTGTTCCTGAAAACCACGTTCGACGGGGCCAGCACCGATACGCTCGGCCGGTTTCGGTTCAGCACCCGGCAGACCGGCACCCTGCCGCTGGTCGTGACGCTGCTGGGCTTCCAGCCCCTGGAGCAGCCCGTGGAGCTTAACGGCACCGCCCGGCACCTGGCCCTGGTGCTGAAGCCCGTGCGCAACCAGCTGGGCGATGTGGTCATCACCTCCGGCACGTTCGAGGCCAGCGACAGTCGGCGCAGCACCGTGTTCAACGCCCGCGACGTGGTCACGACGGCCGGGGCTTCGGCCGACGTGGCCGGGGCGTTCAACACCATGCCGGGCACCACGCGCAACGGGGAGGAAGGCAAGCTGTTCGTGCGGGGCGGGGCCGCCGGCGAAACCCGGCAGTACCTCGACGGCGTGCCGCTGCAGTCGCCCTACAACGCTACGGTGTCGGGCATGCCGGCCCGGGGGCGGTTTTCGCCGATGCTGTTCAAGGGCATGGCTTTCAGCACCGGGGGCTACTCGGCCGAGTACGGACAGGCGCTGTCGGCCATCGTGGCCCTGAACTCCTCGGATCTGGTGGAGGAAACGCAGACGGGCATCTCCGTTTTCTCCCTGGGTATGCTGAGCTTGTCGCACCAGCAGCGCTACGAGCGGTCCTCGGTGGCCGTAACGGGCGACTACACCAACATGCGGCCCTACATCGGGCTGGTGTCCCAGCGTATGCTGACCGGATTTGAGACGGTGGGCGGGTCGGTGGCCTTCCGGCAGAAAACCGGCGACATGGGCATGCTCAAAACCTACGGCGCCGTAACGCAGCAGCGCATCGGGGCCCGTCAGGCCGAAGCGGGGTCCTCCGCCAACCTGCCCGTGGCCCTGCTTTCCCGCAATGCTTACCTGAATGCCACCTTCCGCAGCCCGCTCTACCGGGGCTGGTCGGTGCAGAGTGGCGTGGCCGCCACCCGCGACGTGCAGTCGGCCAGCGTGACGACCTGCGATGCGCAGTCGGGAGCCGGTCGGGAGCAGACCCGCCGGGACCTGGAGCAGTCGGTTGTGGGCCGGCTGGTGCTTATCAACGACTCGGCCAGCGCCTACTGGAACCTGAAGCTGGGTCTTGAAGGTCTGGCGCAGGGCAACGAGCAGCGCTACCTGGCCGTGCCGCGCGACACGGTGTTTCAGTTCGGGGAGCAGCGCCTGGCCGGCTTTGCCGAGTCCGACATCTCCTTCAGCAACCAGCTCGTAGGCCGGGTAGGGGGGCGGGCCGAGTACTCGGCCGTGCTCGGCCGCTGGAACGTGGCGCCCCGCCTGGCCCTGGCATATCAGCTAAACGAGCAAAACCAGCTTTCCGGGGCCTGGGGCTATTTCTATCAGACGCCCGGCACCGACATTCTGCTGCGCGCCGCTCATCCCGGACAGCTCCGGTTTGAGCAAGCCCAGCACGTGCAGCTCACCTACCTGCGCAGCCACGACAACCGCACGCTGCGCCTGGAAGCCTACGCCAAAAGCTACGCCCAGCTCGTGCGCTTCGACGTGAGCCCGCCCGCCAGCGCCCTGACGCCCTACGACCCGGCCAGCTACCGGAGCGGGGGCAGCGGCTACGCCCGGGGCGTGGACGTGCTGTGGCGGGACAAGAAGACGGTGAAAAACGGCGACTACTGGATCAGCTACGGCTTTCTGGACACCCGGCGGCAACAGCACCTCGACCCGGTGCGGGCCGTGCCCACCTTTGCCGCCCGCCACAACCTGAGCGTGGTCGGCAAGTACTGGGTGCCCCGCCTGCACACGCTGTTCGGCGCGACCTACACCTACAACAGTCCGCGCGCCTACCACGACCCCAACCGGGCCGGCTACAACCAGGGCCGCCTGCCCAGCTTCCAGGACGTCAGCCTGAACGCCAGCTACGTGACCACGCTGTGGAAAAACTTCACCATCGTGCACGTGTCGTGCTCCAACGTGCTGGGCCGGCAGAACGTGTTCGGCCACCGCTACGCGCCCACGCCCGGGGCCGACGGCAAGTACGCCAGCGTGGCCGTGCTGCCCTCCGCGCCGCGCTTGGTGTTCGTGGGCGTGATGGTGTCCATCAACAAGAAGCGCCCCGCCAATACCGACGAAGCTCCGGAGTAGCGGCCCCTACGCTTCATCCGCCTGATCTGACGCTTCGGCAACCTAAACTTTCCGCCGCCCGCGCCGCCGCCCACCTTTGCATCATCACGCCAACCCCCGTCTTCCTTTCCCCATCAACCTCTTTCCAACTTCCATGAAAAAGACCCTGCTTTTCCTCGCCCTGGCCTGTGCCTCCCTTTCGGCCACCGCCCAGCAAACCACCCCGGCCACTGCCCCTAGCGCTGCTCCGGCCGGCTACACCGACCTGATGGCCGCAGCCGTCAAGGAGCTGTACCGCACCGGCGACCCGGTGCAGTTAAAGGAACTGGCCAGCAAGTTTGAGCGGGCCAGCGCCGCCGCTCCCGCCGACTGGCTGCCCGCCTACCACCGCGCCTACGCCCTGCTCATAGCCACCTTCCAAGGTAAGGAAAGCAGTGACGTGAAAGACAAAAACCTGGACCAGGCCGAGGCTTCGCTGGCCCAGGCCCGCAAGCTGAAGGGCGACGAGTCGGAGCTGCTGGTGCTGCAGGCCTACATCCACCAGGCGCGGCTGGGCATCAACCCGATGGCTCGCTCGGGCAAGTATTCGCCCCAGATCAAGGAAGCCCTGGACCAGGCCAAAAAACTGAACCCGGCCAACCCGCGCATCTACCTGGTGCAGGGCAACCAGCTGTACTTTATGCCCAAGATGTTCGGGGGCGGGGCCGACGTGGCCAAGCCGGTTTTCGAGGAAGCCAAGGTCCGCTTCGCCGCCGCCCGGCCCGCCAGCCCGCTGCTGCCCGCCTGGGGCGAGCGGCAGGTGCTGAGCCGTCTGAAATCCTACGAAGCCCAGGCGGCGAAATAACGAGCCAGGAGTCGGAGCCGGGTCAAACGCGCCGCCTGATCCCGGGAGGCGTGTTTTACCAACTTGCTTTCTCCAGGCTTCCGGCTCCTGACTCCTGTATCCAGACCGTATCTTGCCCGTCTTCCCATGCCGGCCCTACCTCCTGATTCCTGCTCCATGCCTGCCCGACACGCTCCCACGATGCCGCCGCTCCGCGCTTTGCGTCCCTGGCTGAAAGTGGGGCTGATATTGCTGGGCGTGTCCGTGACGATGACGCTGCTCACCTGCCTGGAGTGCCTGAGCAGCCCACGGGAGCTGCTGCTGAGCTTTACCCTAACCACGATCTACACCTGCGGGCTCTGGCTGGCCAACGGCTACTCCGTGGACTGGCTCGACAAATACGTGCGCTGGAAGCAGTCGCCCGGCAAGCGTCTGGTGCTCACGGTACTGGTGTCGCTGGGCGGCTCCCTGGTGGTTATCTTCCTGGTACGGCTGGGGTTTGTGCTGTACCGGGGCAAGAGTCCGGCGGTGCTGTTCACGGCCCCCTACGTGCAGGGCTACGTGTTTCCACTGGTTATCACGGCCCTGATTTCGATGTTCATGCACAGCCGCTCGTTTCTGCTGGGCTGGCGGGAGGCCGTGGTAAGCAACGAGCGGCTGCAAAAGGAAAAAGCCCAGGCTGAGGCCGAGTCCCTGCGCCAGCAGCTCGACCCGCACTTCATGTTCAACGCCCTGAACGCGCTGACGTCGCTCGTGGAAGAAGAGCCCCAGCTGGCGGTGCGCTTTATCCGGCAGCTTTCCCAGGTGTACCGCTACGTGCTCGACGCCCGGCAGCGCGAGGTGGTGCCCCTGGCCGACGAGCTGGAGTTTGCCCGGTCCTACCTGTTTCTGCAGAACATCCGCTATGGCGAGGCCCTGCGCACCGAGTTGCCCGACCCGGCCGCCGTGCCGGCTAACTGCGTCGTGCCGCCTTTGAGCCTGCAGCTGCTGCTGGAAAATGCCCTCAAGCACAATGCCGCCAGCGTCGATCAGCCCCTGCACCTGCGCATCACCCTCGACCCGGAGGCCCAGACCCTGAGCGTCCAGAACACCTTGCGCCCCCGCCGCCTGGGCCCCGAAGAGTCGCTGGGAATCGGGCTGCCCAACCTGACGGCCCGCTATGCCCACCTTACCGACGAGCCCGTGCGCGTGGCGCGCACCGATACCGAGTTTACCGTGACCTTGCCGGTATTAAGTCTGATGTGAGGATAGCGTTAGGTTTAGCTATTCCACCGTTTTCCTGAACTAGTCCTATCCCCTACAAGCATTGCCGCTAAGTGCCGTATCTCCCAGCAGTCATTACGCTATTACATGTATGGTTGACTTAGTTAAGATGACCTGTTAGATAGATGACCTGTTGTAAGGGGTTGTCATTCCTCATCAGGTGCTTTCGATCGATCTGTAGATTTCCGACAATGTCGTCGATGAGGTCGCCTTGATAGGCTTTTAATCGGCTCTTCGCCAAAATGATGCGGAAGTGGTACAGGTTACGATCATTCACATACACTAAGCAATAGGCGTGAAAGTCCCGGCCCTTAGCACGTAAGCTTACATCTCGTTCGACGGCGAAATCATGCTGAAACATCAGCTTCTTGACTGTATCCCCTTCTGCCAGCTGGAAGCCGGGAAAGGGTGCATTTATTAGTTGCTGAGCCAGGGCTGGATAGTCCAACGAAGGTGTATCTTTCTCAAAGCGAGTGAAGCTGATCCGCTCCGTACTATCGGCGTTATCAGGCGCAAGGATGACGAGCGTTCCATCCTCTCGGTGAGGCGTCCAGCCAGGCGGGGTACAGATTATTTCCCGGCCAGCTTCCACTGCTGTCCATTTTGCCAGCGCCGGGCTGTTTTCCCGCTCGATGTCAAATGACGTGACGTCAATGGTGTCGTCATGCAACTGCTCAGCAGCCTGCCGTTCTTCTTCGCTGATAGTTGGGCCACAATATGTGCAAGTGACAATCAGAATGAGGTGCAGAAGCACGCGTAAGCACAAACGAGTAGGCATAGGGTGATCTATTATAGCGAAGCAGGACTTACCGGCAAAGGTCTATAAAAACAAACCCTCCTTTGAGTGAACTGCTGCCAAGGGGTGCTCACAAGACTACCAAAAGCCCGCTACGGTTCAGTTTGAGTTCAAAAAACTCGTTCACGAAATCAAAGTTCAATAAACGCGATGGGAGATGAGTTTCGTGAACTCGATGGAGAGGGGTTTTCGTGCCAAAGAGTAGCAATCCGCCATATTCCCCACCTTTGTCAGCGCAACCCCCTGTTCCCCATTCGATCGGAATGACAGCCTACGTTATCGAAGACGAGCCCCTGGCCGCACGACGGCTTACCGACCTGCTGCGCCGGCAGTACCCACCCGTGGACGTGCGCGGCACCGCCGACTCGGTGGAAGCCGCCGTGGCGTTGCTCCAGGGGGCTGCCGAACGGCCGGACGTGCTGTTTCTCGATATTCACCTGGCGGACGGACTGAGCTTTGAGCTGTTTGATCGGGTGGAGGTGCGCTGCCCGGTTATCTTCACCACGGCCTACGATGCCTACGCCCTGCGTGCGTTCAAAGTGAACAGCATCGACTACCTGCTCAAGCCCATCGACGAGCAGGAGCTGCAGGGAGCCGTCGACAAGCTGCGGGCCTTGCGGGCCTCGGCTCCCACGGCGCCGGCCCCGGCCTTCGACCCGGCTTTGCTGACTCAGGTGCTGCAGCAGCTTCAGCCCCAGAAACAGTACAAAAAGCAGTTCGTGGTAAAGGTGGGCGAGCACCTGAAGATCATTCCGGTCGAGAACATCAGCTACTTCTTCAGCCTCGAGAAAGCCACCTTCGTGCAGACCCGCGAGAACCGTCGCTTCGTGGTCGACCAGACGCTGGAGCAGCTGGAAAAGCTGCTGGACCCCCGTCACTTCTTCCGGGTCAACCGGGCGTACCTCGTGCACCAGGATGCCATCCAGGACATCATTCACTTCACCAACTCCCGCCTGAAAACCGTGCTTTCGCCCCCCGCGCCCGAGGGCGACGTGCTGGTCAGCCGGGAAAAGGTAGCCTCCTTCCGCGCCTGGCTGGACCGGTAAGGCTTGAAGGTGCTACTGTGAGCAACGTGCTGCTGGGTTGAGCTTTAATGCGCGGAACAGGAAACTTTCCTATCCAGCTTCATCAGCTCCCGGCCCCGCTCACCATTTCTTACACACTGCTCATCCAGCGTCAGTGTATTAGCTTCCTTCCAGCCAGGTTTTAAACGCCCCGGCTTTTTCGCGGCTGACCAGCACGTCTTCGCTGGGCGCGGGGGTGAGGTCGAGCTTGAGCTTTCCGTTGAAGTGGGGGTGCAGGCGCTGCACGGCCTGCAGGTGGGCAATGAACTGCCGGTTGAGCCGGAAAAACTGCTCGGGGCTCAGCAGCTGCTCGAGCTGTTCGAGCGGGTAGTCGACCACAAAGCGGCGACCATCGGTAGCCACCAGGGTCGTGACTTCGTGCCGGCTCTGGAACCACGCCACCTGGCTTACCGGGAGCGGTAGCAGCTGCTCCCCGCTGCGTACCAGAAACCGGTTTTTAAACTGGCGCTCGGGCCGGGGCAGACTGTCGCGCAGGGTTTCCAGACGCTGGGCCGGCGCCTGGGGCGTACGCCACTCGGCGAGCTTGCGCAAAGCTGCCGTCAACTCGGCCAGCTTCACGGGCTTGAGCAGGTAGTCGACGCTGTTGGCTTTAAAGGCGCGCAGGGCGTAGGCATCGTAGGCCGTGGCGAAGATAACCGGGCTGGGCACCAGCACCTGGTCGAATACATCGAGGCTCAGGCCGTCGGCCAGCTGGATGTCGGAGATGATAAGGTCCGGAGCCGGGTGCGAGGTCAGCCAGGCTACCGCGCCGGCCACGCTGTCGAGGGTGGCTACCACCTGAGCGTCGGGGGCGGCCTGGCTGAGCAGCCGCTGCAGCCGCTCGGCGGCGGGGTACTCATCTTCCAGCAGCAGGACGGTCATGGGTTTCAATTAAGAATTGATTTAAGGGAATCCGCCGCTATTTTCCTTAAACAACCAACAACCAACAACCAACAACCAACAACCAACAACCAACAACCAACAACCAGCCTAGGCCGGGAGCAGGGGCAGCCAGACGGTGAAGGTGGCCGCAGCGGCTTCGATGCGGACGGGGTGCGGCGCCTGCAGCAGCTCGTAGCGGTGCACGGTATTCTGCAAGCCCAGGCCCGTGCTGGCGCCGAGGCCACTGGCCCGGGGCCGAAACGAGTTCTGCACCCGCAGAAACCCGTCCTCGGCCGTAATGCTGACCGACAACGGGTGCTCCCGGCTCACTACGTTGTGCTTAAGCGCGTTTTCCACCAGCACCTGCACGCTCAGGGGCGCCACCCGGTGGCGGAGCAGCGCCGCCGGAACGTGCTGCTCCACCCGCAGGTTGTCGCGAAACCGAACCTTCTGCAGGGCCAGGTAGGCATCCACGAAGGCCAGCTCCTCGGCCAGGGGCACCGTGGGCTGGTTCCGGCTTTCCAGCACGTAGCGGTACACGTCGGCCAGCTGCTCCACAAACTGCTGGGCCGGCTCGTTCTGGGCGTCGATTAGCGCGGAGAGGGTGTTGAGGCTGTTAAACAGAAAGTGCGGGTCGAGCTGGTTCTGCAGGGCCTCGAGCTGACTTTGCACCCCGGCCCGGCTGAGCTGCTCGGCCCGGCGCAGGTTGTGCTCCCACTGCCCGAAGAAGTGCCGGCTTTCGTAGATCAGCTGCACAATCAGGGTCGGAATAAGGTCGAAGGCAATCTGGTTGAACAGAAACCGGGGCGTCAGTGAGAAATAGGCCGGCATCAGCTGATGAAGCAGCACCACCAGGGCCAGGGTGGCCACGCTGGTATACAGCAGGCAGGCCCCGACCAGCCACCACAGCCGGCGGGCCGTCTGCTCCACGCCCGGAAACCGCTGCAGCAGTACGCCCCACAGCGCCCGGTTGCCCAGCCACAGCACCAGGGTGAACAACAGCGAAATGGTAAACTGCAGCAGCACCATGCCCGCCCGGAGCGGATGAGCCTGGCCCGGCAGGGAAAGCAGCACAATCAGCACCGACAGCAGCGGAATGCCCAGCAGGCGCAGGCGACGGTCGTTCATGGCGGGCCGGGAAAAGGCGAAGCGGCGGAAAAGGAAGTTTACGCTTTGCGCGGCAGCTTGCTGATAAAGGTCCGCACGGCCTGATTAAACTCCGTGGGGTTTTCCAGCATCGGGTAGTGCCGGCCGGGCAGCACCACCACCTGCTGCCGGGCAAACCGGAAAGACTTGTAGTGGTCGGGCCCGGTGATGTAGTCCTCCTTGCCCGTCAGCACCAGCACGGGCATGGTCAGGCCGGCCGTGCCCTCGGTCTGGTCGGCCACGTAGGCGCCGGGCGAGCGGAACACGAGGCTGCCGAACTCCTGGTTGCGCGTTGTGCCTTTCGTAGCCCGGCCCACGCGCGCGGCGGTCGAGTCGTGGGCGTACTGCACCTTGTTGTAGAGACCCTGCTGGTGCAGCAGGCCCATTACCATTCCCCAGCGCTGGGGCAGGGGCGTGGCCGGGTCCAGGGGCGGGCGGGTGGCGGCGGGCAGCACGCCGTAGCCATAGGTCGTAAACGTCTCCATCGTGGCGGGCAGGTTCAGGATGCAGTTCGATAGAATCAGGGCCTGTACCCGCTCGGGGTGCTTTTTGGCGTAGGCCGTAGCCACGATTCCGCCAAACGAGTGCGCCATCACCACCCACTTGTCGAGGCGGAGCTGCTGGCGCACTTCTTCCAGGTCCTGCACCTGCCGCTCCAGGGAGTAGTCTTTTTTAGGGTCGCTGGCCGAGCGGCCGCTGCCGCGCGGGTCGAGGTAAATCATCTGCAGCTTTTCCTCCAGGGGCTTGCCCGCCAGGGCCTCGTAGGCGTAGGTGCCGGCGCCCGGTCCGCCCGGCACCAGCACGCAGGGCAGCCCCGAACCGGAGATTTTAACGTACAGGCTTACCCCGTCGGCCGTGGTAACCGCCGGGGTGCCGTTGGTTAGCGCACCTTTCCTTTGGGCCGCGGAGGGAAAGGACAGGTGCAGGGCAAAAAGCAGTCCGAAGAGGAAGAGCAGGGGGCGCGAAATAAAAAGCATGGCTTGGTAGAAGAAACGAATAGAAGCTGGAAAGATCAGGCAGAAGGAGACGACGTCCGGAACGAGTGGCGCAGCAGAGCCGGTACCACCAGGTGGTGAAAAAGCCGGACGAGCGCAAAATACAGGGTTCCGAACCAGTTGTGAAACCATACGGCCGTTGAAACCACTACCTCGGTGCCCTCCACCAGTACCGACACCCGAAAGTCAAGGTGCCGGTCGTTCTGCCCCAGCACTACTTCCTGCTGGCTAACGGAATAGACCCGAAAAGGCCCCACGATGGCATTCGGAAGCAGGGCTGCGCTGGGGAGGACCGCTTTATCTGCCGGATACGTACGCAGGCCGAACGGGCGAACCAGGGTGTCGCGCAGGCGCATCAGGGCGCCGACCCAGGCTGGCGAGCTGCCGAACAGCTGCCGGCCAGCGGCTTCCGCCGAGTCCACGCCGGAGCATTTCACCCGGTAGGCATCCACGTAGCCGGCCCGGGGGTGGGCGAGTCGGAGCGCACTGTTTACGGGCAGGGGGCTGGCGGTAACGACTGGCAGTTGTGACATGGGCACAAGGTTAGGAATTACGGTTGACTGAAAGGCTGACTGCTCCGGCCACTTTTACATGGGGCATCCGGAAAGGCCGGTGGGCGGGCTAGCGTAAGCGGGCGGCCGCTCCCTGACCTAGCGCAGCGCCAGCAGGGGCAGGCCGGACACGGCGCGCCAGTAAAGCAACCCCACTGCCCCGGCGTACAGCAGTGCGAACAGGAAAATAGCCAGGGTTTGCGCGGAGCGGGTGAGGTTGGGCCGCCAGCGCGCCAGTAGCCAGCCCGCCAGAGGCAGAACCTGCAGGGCGTGCAAACCCAGGAAGTGTGCGGCCCGCAGGTCGCCGTAGCGGGTGCTCCAGCCCAGAACGGGCAGGCCGGGGCCGCCGTCAGGGGCTCCCACGGTGTGGCCCATCCGGCTGACCATGCTGCTGCCCACGGCGCTGCCCACCAGAAACAGCAGCAAGCCCAGGCGCATTCCCCACACGTAGGCAGCCGGGCCAAAGGGCCGGTAGCGCAACATCAGCACCAGCGCCCAAAGCAGCAGACCAGTGCTCAGCGTAATGAAAATGCCCATTACGCCGAAGATCATCCCGTCGAAGGCCGAGCCCAGGTTGAAGTGCGACGTGGTGCCCCGGGCCGCCTGAATGAAAATGCAGACAATCTCGACTACCATGCTCAGCGCTACGCCCCGGCTGATCCAGCGGACGGCCCGCTGGGCGGCCCCCGGCAGGTCGGCCAGCAGCCAGGCCAGGCTCCAGAGAAAGACAATGCCGGCCAGCGCAAACTTGATAGGCTTGATCCACACGTTCAGGCCGGTTACGGTTCGGTCGTCGAAGGGCAGCAGCAGGAGCGCGGCCAGCAGCAGGGGCACGTGCACCCACCCGCCCCACGACAGTGCCGGGTTGCAGCGGTGCAAAACCAGCAGCCAGCTGCGCAGACCGGATGGCGGATCAGCTTCAATCGAAGCCGGGGACTGGGCCAGGGAAAGCTCAAGCGTTTTCATAAGGCAAGGCGTTAAGCGTGATTGGATTTTGCAAGGATCAGGCGGCCGTCGTCACGCGGCCGGCCGGGTTGAAGAAGGTTCGTAGTCCGCAGTAAAGCAGCAGCCCGATGGGACCGAGCAGGAAAGTGAGCAGCAGGGCCGGCACCAGCAGCATGTGGGGCAGGCCCCGGCGCTGGGCGTCGCGCACCTGCCAGGCTCCCACCGCGAGGTCGAAGCAGAGGTAGTGCACCCAGCCCGCCAGCAACGCCCACGGGTCGCGGAACAGCGCCGCCACCTCGCTCAGCGAGTTAAACCCGCCGGT
Source organism: Hymenobacter translucens (assembly GCF_020685205.1). Lineage (GTDB taxonomy): Bacteria > Bacteroidota > Bacteroidia > Cytophagales > Hymenobacteraceae > Hymenobacter > Hymenobacter translucens. The sequence goes on along the minus strand of NZ_JAJERB010000003.1, from coordinate 652,582 downwards.
GCCGCCCGCCGGGCTCAGGTAGTGCCAGCCAATGAGCAGCAGGTACAGCAGCGCCAGCAGCAGGGGCAGCGCGCCGCTCAGCACCAGCCGCCGCGTGCCTAGCCAGCGGGGCAGCAGCACCAGCAGCACCCAGCCCAGCGTGGCCAGGGCACCAGCCAGCGAAAACAGAAAGTCGGGAGTCAGCGAAGTCATAACCAGCAGTAGAGAGGACCTAAAAGTAGGCTGACGGCCAGGCGGGGCCTACCCAAAACCAGGCGAAGCGGAGCCCTGCCGGGGTGAACCGTAGCCGGAGCGGGGTGAGCTGACCTGGGAATGTGCCGACGCTAGAAGAAGGAGCTGGTCTTAACGCCGGCACCCCCGGGGTCCTGGCCTTGCCCCGACCAGCTGTTCCCCCGGGGTCATCCGACCCCTAATCCCCACTAAGCGGCACTGCTGCCACCAACCTCCCTTGCCGCCATGCGTAGGCGTAGTTCGTGCGTGCCCTGCTACTCCGGCTTGTTTTAGTTGCTTCCCTGCTGGCCGGGGCTGGCCACGCCATGGCTACCGGTGGCCGGCTCGGCCTGGTTCCCGACGATGATACCAGCCGGGTGTGGCAGCCCCACCGCCGGCCGGTGTTTCAGTTTGACAACCGCTACTCTATTCTCACGCACCGGCTTGTGGGCATCTACGGGCTCAAGCTTGGGCTGGAATGGCGGGGCCGGTGGCGGGCCGGGGCCGGCGGCTACCTGATGAGCAGCGGCATCCCGGCAGTGCGTCCGGTGCCGGCCGAGCTGCCGACCGGTTCGGTGGCCGAAGACCGGCTGCGCTACGTGGTGGGCTTCGGCGAATACGTGCTGGTGGGTACGCCCCGCTGGGAGGTTAGCCTACCGCTACAGGTAGGCGTGGGCACCCACTTTTCCCGCTACATTCTGCCCGACGGCAGCCGGACCAACTCCGAAAAGACCGTCATCTGGCTGCTGGAGCCCTCGGTATCGAGCCACGTGCGGGCGTTTCGGTGGTTTGCCGTGGGGGCCGGGCTGGGCTGGCGGCAGCCCGTGTTCGTCTCCGGCGAGCTGCAACGGGAGCTCAACGGACCCATCTTCTACGGCCGGGCCAAGCTCTTTCTCGGCGACCTGTACAAAGTGGTGCGCGGTCGGCAGCGGCTGTTCAGCCAGCAGGGCCTCGATCAGCCTTACGGCAATTAACGAAACCGCCCGCTCCAAACGCAAAACGCCAGCCCTTCCGGAAAAGAGGCTGGCGTGGTGGGTAACCCGATAAAGGCCGATTGCTAGCGCGGTCCGGAGGCCGTGGTCAGGCGGCGCAGCATAATGTGGGTGGTCTGCTGGTTTTTGTTGCCGTTGGGCAGGGAGTAGATCTGCACCACTTCCCAGCCCAGCTTGCCCATGTAGTTGAGCGTGCTCAGCGGGGTGCTCAGGACCTCGATTTTTCCGACCTCGCGCTTGGCCATGTCACTGTCGCTGAACTTCTCGAAGCCGAAGCCAAAGTCCACGTAGATGTCACTGCCCTTGGTGTTGGTCGGGTTGAGCAGGTTGTCGGTCTTGAGCAGCTCGCAGTACTCGTAGCGCGGGCTGGTGCCATTGGTTGTCTGCGCGAAGCTCAGGGCGGGGAACGCCAGCAGGCCGGTCAGCAGGGCAGGGAGGAGAAGTTTTTTCATAAGGGGGAAGGTTGCTGATTGTTAATGCTGATTGTTGATTGCTGGGAGGGTATGGTTGGTCGTTCTGATACGACCTGAAACAATCCGCAATCAACAATCAGCAACTAACAACGAGTCTAGTTCACGTTGGGCAGGTACTTGTACTTACGGCCGTAGTCCAGCATCTGCTGAGCAAAGTCGGAAGGGTATTCCACGCGCACGTCCACGATTTTACCCTCGCGCTCTACCGGCACCAGGCGGGGCTGAATAAAGCCGGCGTAGGGTGCGATGTTGAGCTTCTGGTAGCGGGCCAGCACTTCCTTGTGCAGCACGGGGTCTACTTTCACACCGTAGGTTTCAATCAGGTTTTTGGCCGCGTTGTAGTCGCCCTCACTGGTGATGCGCTGGGTTTCGCGCAGCAGCTGTCCGAACAGCACCCGCAGGCGGGCGTAGTCGTTGACGCGGAAAAAGGTTTTGCCGTCGCGCACTACCTTTTCAATCACCTTGTCCTTCTGGCCTTTCTCGTACGCCCACTTGGCCACCATCTGCCGGTTGCGCATGTGGGCTTCCTCGATGGATTCGCCTAGGGGCAGGCGGGTCAGCTGGGCCATCAGGCCGTTGCGGATATAGCTGTCGTACTGGGTTTTGCCTACTTCCAGGGAGGGCATCACGCCCAGCTGCACCAGCTTGGGGTCCATCAGGTAGTAGAGGGCTACCAGGTCGGCGCGGCCTTCCTCGATGGCAGAGTTGTAGCTTTTCAGGGTTTCCTTGGTAGTGCCCACGCCTTTGTTGATCTGACCCGAGGCGTGCCCGATTACCTCGTGCATGTCGGTGTGCAGCTTGCCGGCCAGGCCGGCGTGCTTGCGGGCGCGCTGCTTTTCCTCGTCGGAAAACGCAAACTCGTCGAGCATGCCGCCCGCGTCGGCCTTGCCGTTGGCCTCCACGATGTTGCCCAGGTTGACCGACTTCGAGCCGTGCTCCTTGCGAATCCAGGTGGCGTTGGGCAGGTTGATGCCGATGGGCGTGGACGGGGCCGCGTCACCAGCTTCTACCACCACAGTAATAACCTTGGCGGTGATGCCCACCACGTTTTTCTTTTTGTGCGCCGGCAAAATGGGCGAGTTGTCCTCAAACCACTGCGCCTGGTCGCCGATGGCCTTGATCCGCTTGCTGGCTTCGATGTCCTTGAACGATACCACCGACTCGTAGGCGGCGCGGTAGCCCAGCGGGTCGCCGTACGTCTCAATGAAGCCGTTTACCACGTCGGTGCGCGACTGCGTGTCGCGCACCCAGGCCACGTTGTACTCGTCCCAGGTTTTCAGGTCGCCGGTAGTGTAAAACTTAATCAGCTTGCTCAGCGCGGCCCGCTGCTGGGCATTCTCGGCCACGTCCACCGCCTTGCCCAGCCAGTAGACGACCTGCGTCAGCGCGCCGCCATACAGGCCGCCCACCTTCCAGACCCGCTCCGAGATGCGTCCCTGCTGGTCTTTTACCAGCCGGGAGTTGAGGCCGTGGGAAATGGGGCGCAGGTCGGCCTTGTTGATTTTCTTGGCGTAGAACTCCTCGGCTTCCTTCTGGGTCACGCCGGAGTAGTAGTTGTTGGCTGAAGTCGTGAGCAGATCCTGCCCGGCCGTCTGATTAACGCGCTTGGCGGCAATGTTGGGGTCGAAGATGATAGGAAGCATCGTGGTCAGGAACGAGCCTACCGACTCGCCCGACTCCAGCGGCAGGGTGCTCGAATCCACGCTTTTCACCAGGTCCCGGAAGTAGTCCATGGTGCACTCCGGCACAAATTTGCGGGTGGAGTAGTGGTGGTGAATGCCGTTGGAAAACCACACCCGCTTGGTGTACACATTCAGCTTGTTGGCCTGGTCGATCAGCTGGGAGTTCGACGTGCTGCCGAGCTTTTCCTGATTGGCAGCCCAGATGGCTTCCAGGGTGCGGCGCACCCGCAGGTTATACTTGTAGTTCTGGTCGTAAGCAATGTCGCGCCCGCTCAGGGCCGCTTCGTAGAGGTAGTAAAGCAGCTCTTTCTGCCGGGGCTCCAGCGTTTCGAAGCCGGGAACCTGGTAGCGCAGCACGCGCAGGTCGGCAAACTGCTCACTTACCACCTGAAATGGCTTGGCGGGGTCCTGGGCTGCTTCGGCTGCCGGGGCGGGGGCAGCAGCGGCCGAAACAGCGCCGGCATTCATGCTTTCGGCCGAGCTCGTGGCCACCGGGCTGCTTTCGGCCGGGTTAGCGGAGCGGGCACAGGCGCCCAGCAGCTGAGCGGCCACCAATAGTGCCGTGGCCGTGCTTGTTGTTTTAATCATGAAAGGCAACAGGGAATAGAAACAGAGGGTGGAGCAAGGTGGAATGCAAAGCAACGGCTTTTTTTACACTCTTGACTGAAAACAAGTTAGCTGCCGTCCGGTACCGGCCGGCACGGGGTTGCGGACCGTGAGTACGCATTTCCGGGGCAGACGTTGGCTCCGGCCGGCCAGCCCGGGCAGGGAAGCGAAACGGAGGGCCGGTACCGGTAGTATGTCCCCGGAGCCCGTACCCCCTGCCCGACTAGTGGTTGCCCGTCCACCGGGGGGCTTTGGCGATTGAGCGAATGGTCGTGAGGCGGTCGAGCTTGCCGGAAGCAGTGGTGCGGAACTGGGGCACGTACACCAGCTCCCTGGGCCGCTCGTAACGCTCCAGGCGCTGGTCCAGCAGCACCTTCAGCTGCTGGGCCTGGGTTTCCTTCAGGGGCTGTCCTTCGATAAACGCCGTTACCTGCTCGCCCAGGCGGGCATCGGGGCGGCCCGCCACGAAGGCCCGCCGGTCAGGCATCCCCAGCTCGGCCAGGGCCACTTCCAGCACCTGCTCTACTTTTTCGGCCTGCACTTTCACGCCCCCGGAGTTAATCACGAAGTCGGCCCGGCCCAGCCACTCGAAGGTATGGGCATCGATAAGCCGGATCCGGTCATTCGTAGTAATAAGCTTGTCGTCGGTGACGTCGGCGCGCACCGTGAGGCAACCCCGGTCGTCCTGTCCGATTTTGATGCCGGGCAGCACCCGGTAGTGGGGCGAGGCGTCCGGACCGTTGAGGCGGCGCAGGGCAATGTGGGAGGCCGTTTCCGTCATGCCGTAGGTCTGGTACACCGGCACGGTCAGCACCTGCAGGGCGCGCTCCAGGCTGCTTTCAACGGGCGCTCCACCCACCATAATAGCCTTCATCTGATTAAGGCGCTCGGCGTGCCCGGCCGTCAGCACCGCCCGCAGCTGCAGGGGCACGAAGGAGGCAAACGTAAATTCCGCTTCGGGCGGCACCAGCGCCAGGGGGTCGGCGTGGGGCTCCACGATGGTCAGGTGCATGTTCAGCGCCAGTCCCCGCACCAGCATCATCTGGCCGCCGATAAACTCGCAGTTCAGACACACCAGGGACCGGTCGCCGGGGCCCAGGTCGAAATAGTCGCCGGTGCGACGGGCACTGGCTTCAAGCTGCCGCCGCCGCATCCGGATCAGCTGGGGCGCCCCGGTGGAGCCGGACGTGCGGTGGCTGAACTCCAGCGCCCCGTTCAGCCACTGCCGGCAGAAGTCCAGCACCTTGGCTTCGTACCCGTTCACCTCCACCGGACTGCGGTAAGGGTACTTCCGCAGGTCGGCATAGTGGAATTCATTGCCGTTGAGGAGAAGGGAGGTGGGCAGCAGGGGCGTGGACATACGGAAAAGCGGAATGGCGCGGGGCAAAGATTCAAGGATACAACCAGAACGGCATACGAAGCTCCCGCGGGAAAGCTGGGCAAAGCCGGTTCGGCCTGATTTCAAGCCGGATAAAGTCGGGTAGCGGCCTACTGCTGCTGCCCCTGCCACCCGCCTGCGGCAGGCGAATGTCCGGGGGGCAGGCAGTTTTCGCTTATTAATGATGTGCCCCAGGTGAAGGAGAGACCAGTCAACAGATGCGCCAGCAGGCACCTCACAGACGTCTCTTTCACCAAACCTAAAACCGGAAACTCATCAGCGAGAGCACGTTGATCCGGGCTGGCAAGCGACTCGTCTGCAACGCGGAGGGCGTTGTCAACCCTGTAGATCAGCTCCTGCCGGGATACGCCTTTTACCGGGACCTCGGGCTCTCTGTTCTGACGTAGCCGGTTTAGATTTTTCGTTAACCGAGGGGCAAGGCCGGCTGACTATGCTTTGAACTGTCCTTCAAACGTAACCACCGCTTCGCCGTAAATCAGGACCTTGTCCGCCAGCAGCTCGGTTGTCATCATGCCGGTTCTGTGCGAAGACTGGAAGGCTCTCAGCCGGCTCTTGTTGAGCTTCAGTGCCCAGTACTTCGTCAGGAAAGTTTGTACTCCGCCGGTTACGGGGTCTTCATTTGTGCCCGCCCAGGGCCAGAAATACCGGTAATGAAAGTCGAATTCATCGTCGGGGGACCGGGCGGTAATCAGCACCCCGTTGATGCCACTGTAGGAAGCCACTAACGCGGGAAAGTCCGGCCGTAACCGGGCCAGCCGGGCGGTGTCGGCAATCTGAAGCAAGATAATCTTGTTTTTGGGGCTGTACCGGCAGTCAAGGGCTTCAACGATACCAAGGGCATCCAGCATCGGTTGCGGTACCTCTGTTTCCTGGGTATCGTAAACCGGAAACTGCATGACGATCTTCCCTTCCCGCTTCGTGATCTGCAGCTCAACGCCTTCCGTGTTCAGGAAGCTGATTTCTTCCAGACTTGTCGTGTCGAAGAGAATTTTTGAGGAAGCCAGCGTAGCGTGGCCACACAGCGGAATCTCCTGCTTGGGCGTGTAAAATCGGATGCCGTAGAAACCCTCCGCCTGCGGTCTGATAAATGCAGTTTCTGAAAACCCGATTTCAGTCGCTATGCTTTGCATCGTTGCGCTGTCCAGTTTCTGCTTAACGATACAAACGGCAGCCGGATTTCCTTTGAACTTCTGGTTTGTAAAGGAGTCGACGAAATAGGTCTTCATGCCAAATTGATTTGTGGCCGCGAAGCGTACGCGGTGAGAGACCTGCAATGGCCGCCAGCTGCCAAGAAAGGCCACCAAGCCCTGGTACGCAAGTATGCGCCATCAATTCGACTGCTACCTGGCGCTGGCGTCGCGCCCGTGCTACTTTGCCTTTACCGCATCCGGCAGCAGCCGGAAATAGGTAGCCTTGAACCGATTGTCTACCAACTCGCCCTGCACCTCGGCCTTGCGAATCGTCTGGCAAAGCCCGTCGGGGGCGTGCGCGTCGCCGTGGGAGTCAACCGTGGTGCCGTCCACGAAGTAGGCCTTGCCGTCGAGGCGCACGGCCAGGTCGCAGCTTTGGCCCGGCAGCCCCAGCCTGCACTGACCGCAGGAGGCGTCAACTACCATCGTCTTTTTCCCGGCGTCGGGCGAGTTAATCGAGCTAGTCGTGCCCTGCTGGGCATAGGCCGCGGCGGTCGGCAGGCTTAGCAGGAGAATCAGGATGAATTTCATCATAATGCTGGTCGGGATGAACGTAACTACTACCAGGTTAGCAGCATTTTGTTAGCCGGAAAACAGAGCAGCCCGCCCATGTAGGGCGGGCAGCTTGTCTACAGAGCTACCGCAACGGCTTACGGGAACTTGGGATACTTGTCGAAGTCGGGCTTGCGCTTTTCGATAAAGGCATTGCGGCCTTCCTTGGCTTCCTCGCTCAGGTAGTAGAGCAGGGTCGCGTTGCCGGCCAGCTCCTGGATACCGGCCTGCCCGTCCAGCTCGGCATTAAACGACGACTTGAGCATGCGCAGCGCCAGCGGGCTTTTCTCCAGAATCTTGCGGCACCAGGCCACGGTGGTTGCCTCGAGCTTTTCCAGCGGCACCACCTTGTTCACGAGGCCCATGTCGAGGGCTTCCTGGGCGTCGTACTGGTCGCACAGAAACCAGATTTCGCGGGCCTTTTTCTGCCCCACTACCCGGGCCAGGTACGAGGCGCCGAAGCCTCCGTCAAACGAGCCGACTTTCGGGCCGGTCTGCCCGAAGCGGGCATTTTCAGCGGCAATGCTCAGGTCGCAGACCACGTGCAGCACGTGCCCGCCCCCAATGGCCCAGCCGGCCACCATGGCAATGACGGGCTTGGGTATCGAGCGGATCTGCTTTTGCAGGTCGAGCACGTTCAGGCGGGGCACGGTGTCCTCGCCCACGTAGCCCCCGTGTCCGCGCACGCTCTGGTCGCCGCCCGAGCAGAAGGCCTTGCCGCCTTCGCCGGTCAGGATGACCACGCCGATGTCGGTGCGCTGCCGGCAGATGTCCATCGCCTCAATCATTTCCTCCACCGTGAGCGGGGTGAAGGCGTTGTGAACCTGGGGACGGTTGATGCTGATTTTGGCGATGCCCTCGTGAAAGGAGAACAGGATTTCGCGGAATTCCTTGATCGGTGTCCAGTTGATTTGGTCGGCCATAAGCGTGGGGTTATTCAGTTGTTCGTTGTTTGTTGTCAGTTGTCCGGGAAAGTTGTTCTGACAACAAACAACTGACAACGAACAACTAAAAAATCAGCGTCGGCTTCGCGAGGCCTTGCTCTACCTCGCGAAACCTTGCGCTCAAAGGGCACTACGCACCGCAGCGCGGTAGTGCTCAAAAAACGCGGCGTTGGTTTGGCTGTCGGTAAATACTTCCAGCAAAGCCGCGCCGCCGGGTGCAAAGAAAGTGGGTAGCGCCGATTTCAGCTCCGCAAAGGAGGAAACCGGCAGGTAGCGCAGCCCGAAGTCCCGGGCGGTATTCTCGGCCGTCAGGGGCTGGCGGGTCTCGAAAAACTCCTCCAGCTCGGGCTGCTGGCGCGGGCCATCAATCATGCGGAAGATGCCCCCGCCGTGGTTGTTGAAGAGCACCACCCGCAGATTCGGCACGGGGTAGTTGTGCCAGAAGGCGTTGCGGTCGTAGAAGAAAGCCACGTCCCCGGTCAGCAACACTACTGGCCGGTCGGGCTGGGCCAGGGCGGCGCCCACGGCGGTGGAGTTGCAGCCGTCGATGCCGCTGGTGCCGCGGTTGGCAAACACCTCGATCCGGCGGTTGCCGGGCAGGCCGATAATGTTGGCGTAGCGCACCGCCATGCTGTTGGCCAGGTGCAGCGCGGCGTGGTCGGGCAGGAGCTGCAAAACCTGGTGAAAGCCGCTAAACTCGTTGAACGGCTGATCCGCTTGCCCTAGGAATTCCTGTAAGAAGCCTTTGGCCCAGCTTTCGGCTTTGTACCAGGGCGTGGCGTAGCCGGTTTTGGCCTTTGCTTCCTGCTCGCTCAGGCCCCGGCCCAGGGCGGGCCACGTCAGCCGGGCCGGCGCGCCGGAAACCGGACGGTCGGCCGGAGTAGCGGCGGTAGAAGCCACCTCTGTGCCTGCCGGGCTGACGTATTCCGATTCTGCCGCAGCGGTGTCTTCCGCCGAAATCGACCCGCCTAAGGGAGCATTGTCGGTGGCGACGAGCTGCTCAAACAGCCAGGCTGGGTCGACGCGGATGATGCGGGTCAGGCTCTTGAACGTGTCGGCTACCGGCCCGGCCGCCTGGATGTGCCAGTGCTGGGCCGGGGCCGCCTCGCGCAGGTAGAGCTTCAGGGCCTTGGAAATCAGGGACTGCCCGAAGGTAATGAGCAGATCGGGGCGAAGGGGCGCCTTCAGTCCGGGTACCGACAAAAACACGTCCTGGTGCCCGATGGGCGCCGTGCGCTGGTCGAAGCTGTGGCCGGTGGGCTGGTGCACGTTGGCAATGACGTCGCCCACGACGGGAATCTGATAAGCGGCCGTGAACTGCCGCAAGGCCAGTAGCAGGCCATCGTCGTGCGGGTGCTGACCGGCTACCACGAGTACCCGGGGCGTTTGCCGGAGCGCATGGCGCAAGGTCACCAGCTCCGGACCCGGCAAAACCCGCTGCCCGGCTTCCTCCCGGATCACCTTTACCGGCTCGTAGCGCAGCGCTTCCCCGGCCTTGGGGTAAAACGGCTCCCGCAGCGGCACGTTGATCTGCACTGGTCCGGCCGGAAACTGCTGAGCCAGGTTGATGGCTTCCGATACCAGCCGGGTCGAGTGCCACTGGGCATCGGCATGGGTGAGGTCAGCGGGAAAAGTAAACGTTCCCTTCGCGTGGGCGCCGTACAGATCGGCTTGGCGGATGGTCTGCCCGTCGAGCTGGTCAATCCACTCCGGGGGACGGTCGGCGGTGAACACGACAAGGGGAATGTGCTGGAAATAGGCTTCGGCTACGGCAGGGGCGTAGTTCAGGCCCGCAGTGCCGGAGGTGCAGACCAAAGCCACTGCCCGCTTTTGGGCCTGGGCAATACCAAGTCCGATAAAGGCGGCGGCCCGCTCGTCGGGCACCGTGCGCACCGTGATTCGGGGGTGGCGGGCAAAGGCCAGGGTAAGCGGCGCGCAGCGGGAGCCCGGCGACAAAACCACGTCGGTAATGCCCAGCTGGGCGCAGATTTCGGCGATGTTGTGAACGGACTGCAGCGACATGAGAAACGAAAAAGTCGGTACCGGTTTACGCACCGGCGGGCGAGGCGAACGGGAAGAAAGCCGGAAAGGACGACAAATGTTTGGCTTGAGCAGTGACTGCACCGGTTGGGCTTCACCTAGTAAAAAGTTGGAAGCAGTCGTCTGACAAGTCCTAAAGCAAATATTTCTGTCCAAATTAACCAGCTGTCATCCTGAGCTTGCGAAGGACCTTATCCGGTTTGGACGACTGGCGTTAGAACGATTGAAGTAGCAACGACTCGTTCTGGGGTGGTAAGGTCCTTCGCAGGCTCAGGATGACATTTTGAGCAGTTGTGCTAAAAATGCGAGTTACCTGGCTTCCAGCACCGAGCCGATGGTCTGCATTTTCAGCTCGGTTTCCCGCCATTCCCTTTCCGGCTCGGAGTCGATGGTGAGGCCAGTGCCGGCGTAGAGTACCGCTTCCTCCCGCCGCAGCTGCAGGCAGCGCAGGTTTACAAACAGCCGGGACTGCCCGGCCTGGGGCAGGTTCACGGGGCCCAGGAAGCCACTGTAGTAGGCGCGGTCGTAGCCTTCGCGCTGGTGCAGAAACCGCAGGGCCGCCTCGCGGGGCATGCCGCCCACCGCCGAAGTCGGGTGCAGCAGGCGCAGCATGTCGGTAGCCAGGGTCGGGAAGGGCACCTGGCGCAGGTTCACGGCGAAGTCGGTGCGCAGGTGCAGCAGCTGGCCGGCTTCCACGGTGCGGGGGCCAGTTTCCTCGTACTCCCGCAGCCGCAGCTGCTTAAAGCAGCTCACGATGTAGCGGGCCACCAGGGCCTGTTCCTCAATGTCCTTCTGCCGCCAGATGGCCGTCCGCGGACTCAGACCCGGCGTCAGGGGCTGGGTGCCGGCCAGGGCCATGGTGCGGAACACGCCGTCGGCATCCACTTCCACCAGCACCTCGGGCGTAGCGCCCAGCCAGGTACCGGCGCCCGGCGCGCTCACCAACGACACAAATGCCCGGGGAAAGAGCGTCAGCAGCTGCTCGAAAGCGGCCAGGGCGTCGAACCCCGGGGGCAGGGGCCGCCGCGTGGCCCGGGAGCTGACCACCTTCAGTACCTGACCCTGCTCGATAGCCGCCACGCCGTCGGCTACCAGCGCCTCGTACTCCGCCCGGGTAGCGCAGTGGGGCGGGGTCTGGGGGCTTTCGTGCCAGCGCAGCGGGTCCACCGCGTTGGGGGCCGAAGCCAGGTAAGCATGCAGCGCCTCCAGCCGGGCCGCACTGCTGGGCTGGTGGGCAAACTGCAGCTCTCCGGGCCGGCTCAGGTCCAAGAGCACGTCGGCGGGCAGAAAGAGGGCGGGGTTGTGGTCGGAGTCGCGGAAGGGGAAAAAGGCAAAGCCGGCCGGGGCGCCGGGCTCCAGCGCCGGGGACAGTCCCGTCAGCGCGGCGTCGGCCGACAAGCTCATACACAGCTGGGGGGAGGCGGCGCCGGGCAGGCGCCACAAGGCTACCGGCAGGCCCGCGTGTAGGGCAAACGCCAGCAGCTGCCGGATCTGGGTGAGCGGGGCAGGAGCGGAGCCAGGCCAGGGCATCAGCACGGGCTCGGTCATGCCCTCGGCGCCGGGCCGGCCGGCAGGTCGATGACGGCCATGGTAATGCGGCTGATGCACACCAGCGCGTCGGTTTCCTCATGGGTGATGCGGATTTCCCAGACCTGGGTGGTGCGGCCCACGTGCACGGCCCGGGCCTCCCCCACGACGTAGCCGGAGCGGACGCCTTTGATGTGGTTGGCATTGATTTCCAGCCCTACGCAGGCCTGCTTCTGCGCATCCACTTGCAGCATGGCGCCGATGCTGCCCAGCGTCTCGGCCAGGGCCACCGAGGCCCCGCCGTGCAGCAGGCCCATCGGCTGGTGGGTGCGGTGGTCGACCGGCATGCGGCCTTTCAGCAGACGGTCCCCGACCTCCGTGATTTCCATTCCCAGGTGCTCACCCAGTGTGTTGCGGCACCAGGCATTGAGCTGGGCAAGGTCGGGCGAAGTGGGAGGGGCGGGGTTCATATGGTATCTTTGAACAGAAAAAACGACAGAGTGGCGCTGAAAACGCTATTTTGACCACCGGCAAACAAAACTAGCGGGAAATTGGCCGTCAAAAAAATATACCTGATCCGGCACGGACAAACCTACTTCAACGTGCGCGGCATCGTGCAGGGCAGCGGCGTTGATGCCCCGCTCAACGATGCCGGCCACGCCCAGGCAGCCCGGTTTCACGCGGCATACGGCCATCTGCCCTTCGATAAAGTCCACACCTCCACGCTGGTGCGCACCCACCAGTCGGTGCAGCCGTTTCTGGCGGCCGGCATTGCCCACGAGCAGCACCGCGCCCTCGACGAAATCAGCTGGGGCGTGCGCGAAGGCACGCACGTGACGGCTGAGGAAGACCGGGAGTACCACGGCATCCTGGAAGCCTGGCGCCGGGGCGAAACCCACCTGCGGATGCCCGGGGGCGAAAGTCCGGATGACGTGGCGGAGCGGCAGCGGCCCTTTATTGAAGTGCTGCGCAGCCGGCCCGAAGAGGAAACCGTGCTGGTGTGCATGCACGGGCGGGCCATGCGGGTGCTGCTCTGCCAGCTGCTCAACTACCCGCTCAGCTGCATGGACTCGTTCGAGCACCGCAACCTCTGCCTGTACAAGCTGCACTACACCGGCAGCATGTTCAGCGTGCGCAGCTTCCTCGACGTGCGCCACCTGGCCGACTAGCCCGCCTGTGCTTAGCCGCCCCGGCACGACCAGGCCGGTTCCGTACTATTTGGCTTTTGCGAAAGCGTAGCTGGCTGAGTTGCGGCAAAGTACCGCAGGGGCGAAAATTCGCTGAAAACACCACCGTTTCATTCGGGGGAGGATAGTTTGCGACACCGGATTTTCGGGCTAATTTTGACGCTCAACACAATTGCGACACGCTGATGGCCGAAATCATTAAAATGCCCAAGATGAGCGACACGATGACCGAAGGGGTCATTGCTGCCTGGCTCAAGAAAGTGGGTGATAAAGTTAAATCCGGCGACGTGCTGGCCGAAGTCGAGACTGACAAGGCCACCATGGAGCTGGAAAACTATGAAGAGGGTACCCTGCTGTATATCGGCCCGAAAGAAGGCGAAGCAGTGGCCGTCGATGGTATTCTGGCCGTGGTTGGGAAAGAGGGAGAAGACTTCTCTGCTCTGTTGAATGGCGGCGGTGCCGCCGCTGCACCCGCACCTGCTACGGCACCGGCCCCGGTGGCTGCCGCTCCCGCCCCGGCTCCGGTCGCGGCCCCTGCTGCTCCCGCACCCGCGGCTCCGGCCCCCGCTGCTGCCCCGGCCGCCCCGGCCAATGGCAAGCAGGCAACCGTGATTCGCATGCCCAAGATGAGCGACACGATGACGGAAGGCACCATTGCCTCCTGGCAGAAAAAGGTAGGAGACAAAGTAAAGTCCGGCGACATGCTGGCCGAAGTCGAGACCGACAAGGCCACGATGGAGCTGGAAAACTACGACGACGGCACGCTGCTCTATATCGGTCCAAAAGAAGGCGAGGCCGTCGCTGTTGACGGTATCCTGGCCATTATCGGCGAGGAAGGCGCCGACATCCAGGCCCTGCTCGGCGGTCAGTCGGGTGGCGCCCCGGCCGCCGCTCCCGCACCTGCTGCCGAAGCGGCTCCGGCGGCTGCCCCGGCAGCAGCTCCGACCACTGCAGCTGCCCCGGCTCCGGCCGCTGTGGCTCCGGCGTCCGGCAATGGCCGTTTGCTGGCTTCGCCTCTGGCTAAGCGCATGGCTAAGGAAATGAACATCGACATCAGCCAGGTGCGCGGTTCCGGCGAGAACGGCCGTATCGTGTCGCGCGACATCGAAGGCTTCCAGCCGGGTGCCGCCGCGCCTGCCCCGGCTCAGGCTGCCGCCCCGGCTGCTCCGGCCCCGGCGGCTGCTCCCGTTGCCGCTGCTGCCCCCGCCGCACCTACGCCGGCTGCCGCACCGGCCGATGGAACTTATACCGACACGCCGGTAACGCAGATGCGCAAAGTCATTGCCCGCCGCCTGTCGGAAAGCCTGTTCACGGCTCCCCATTTCTATCTGACGATGGAAATCCTGATGGACCGGGCCATGGAAGTGCGCACCCAGCTCAACACCCTGTCGCCGGTCAAGCTCAGCTTCAACGACCTCGTCATCAAGGCCGCTGCCGTGGCGCTCAAGCAGCACCCGGCCGTGAACTCCTCGTGGCTGGGCGACCGGATCCGTCAGAACCACGTGGTCAACATCGGCGTGGCCGTGGCCGTGGACGAAGGCCTGCTCGTGCCCGTGGTGCGCAACGCCGACGGCAAAGGCCTGTCGACCATTGCTACCGAGGTGAAAGAGCTGGCCGGCAAGGCCAAGAGCAAGAAGCTGCAGCCGAGCGAGTGGGAGGGCAGCACCTTCACCATCTCCAACCTGGGCATGTTCGGCATCGACGAGTTCACCGCCATCATCAACCCCCCGGATGCCTGCATCCTGGCCGTGGGCGGCATCAAGCAGACCGCTGTAGTTAAAGACGGTCAGCTGGCCGTCGGCAACATCATGAAGGTGACCCTGAGCTGCGACCACCGCGTGGTGGACGGTGCCACCGGCGCCGCCTTCCTGCAGACGCTCAAGAGCCTGCTCGAAGATCCGCTGCGGATGATGATCTGATTTTTAGAGTCTTAGGGTATTGGTTTTCGACCAACGAAACCCGCTAACACAGAAGCGCCTGCTGGATTATCCGGCAGGCGCTTCTCTTGTTATGGCCCTGCTGTTTGAGGAGGCGGTTTGGCGAACCAGGGTAACTGCCTTATTTTCTACTGTAACCCCAACGCTTGCCGCTTGAAGCCTACAGCTTGAAGCCCAAAACCCTTAGTCGCGGTGCCAGAGGCCGGCGCGCTTGGTCATGAAGCCGATAACGCCCTCGTAGCGGGAAATGTAGACGGCCGTGACGGTGTCGGTGGGGTGGGCCGTAATCGGGCCCCGGATGCGGCCCACGAACCGGTACTGGCGCCCGGCCAGGGTGGTATCCTCGGCCGCCATGCTGCCCGTGATGGTGGTAGCGTTGCGGTACGACTCGACATAGGTTTTGCGGCCGTTTTCGTGGGTGTTGATAGCGCCCCAGGCTACGCCGTGGTGGGAAACATTCACTTTGTTGGAGTTGCCTTCCAGGGACACGCTCAGCAGGGAGTCAGGGGCCGTATCTTCGATCCGGACATTGAGGACCTGGTAGTAGGATGTGCCTGTTCGGCCCGAGCTCGTCATCAGCTCTTCCCGGCGGCGGACGCGCAGGGTGCGCGTTTGCCCGGCACCGTTGCGAAACGTGAGCGTCTGGCCCTGCTCCCCGCGCAGCCAGTCGCGGGTGTAGCCGGGAATTTCGGATTCATCGAAGGAGTCAAAGAAATTTCCGCACGAGGATAGCAGCAAGGCCAGGGCGGCACAGGATAAGAATAGCTTCATGGATCTAAGGTAGGTAGAATAGAACCGGGGCGGGAAGGCGGCTTCGGGCCACCCGGGAGCAGAACTGCCTCTTTCAAAAGCCGAGTGGCCCGGCCGGGTCCAAACGAACCGTCCGCTCAGGTTCGGTTTCCGGAGCGGGTGGTGTAGCTTTGTACCCCGCCAGCAGACGGGTGTCCTCATTCCAACTACCGACTCATGACTAAAATCCGCTCTACCACCGTGCTTGGGGTTCGGCACAAGGGCCAGATTGCCCTCGGCGCCGACGGGCAGGCTACCATGGACAAGCACGTGGCCAAAAGCAACGTGCGCAAGGTGCGCAAGCTGCACGACGGCAAGGTCGTGACGGGCTTTGCCGGCTCTACCGCCGACGCGTTCATGCTGCTCGACAAGTTCGAGGAAAAGCTCGGCGGCTACGGCGGGCAGCTCCGCCGCGCGGCCATCGAGCTGGCCAAGGAGTGGCGCAAAGACCAGTACCTGCGCAAGCTCGAAGCCATGATGGTCGTCTGCGACAAAGACGAGCTGCTCATCATTGCCGGCACCGGCGACGTGCTCGAGCCCGACTCCGACGTGGCCGCCATTGGCTCGGGTGCCATGTTTGCTCAGGCGGCCGCGCTGGCGCTTAAAAAGCACGCTCCCCACCTCACGGCCCGGCAGATGGTAGAGGAAGCCCTTCACATTGCCGCCGACATCTGCATCTACACCAACCACAACCTGATGATTGAGGAGCCCGGCTAGGGCCGTAGTTGTGAGCAACCCAGCCGCAATGGTACGCTATGCAGAATCTTCGATATAGAAGCCCTGCCATGAACGATTTTCGGCTTTAAATTGATTGTAAACCGCACACCCCGACCAGGTTTTCTGGTCAACATTGTAACCCACTTCGATGACCGTAACCAACTTCCTCAAGCACCACTACCGCCACTTCAACGCTGCTGCCCTGATTGATGCCGCCGAAGGCTACAACAAGCACCTGGCCGAAGGCGGCAAGATGATGATTACCCTGGCCGGCGCCATGAGCACCGCCGAAATGGGCATTCAGCTGGCCGAGCTGATCCGTCAGGACAAAGTCCAGATCATCAGCTGCACGGGCGCTAACCTGGAGGAGGATATCTTCAACCTGGTAGCCCACGACTTCTACGAGCGGGTGCCCAACTACCGCGACCTGACGGCTGCCGACGAGCAGGCCCTGCTGGAGCGCCACATGAACCGCGTAACCGATACCTGCATTCCGGAAGAGGAAGCCATGCGCCGCCTCGAGCACTCGGTGCTCAAGTTCTGGGAGCAGGCCGACAAAGCCGGCGAGCGGTACTTCCCCCACGAGTTCTTCTACCAGATCCTGAAGTCGGGTGAGCTGGAGCAGTACTACCAGATTGACCCCAAGGACTCCTGGATGCTGGCCGCTGCCGAGAAGAACCTGCCCATCATCTGCCCCGGCTGGGAAGACTCTACGCTCGGCAACATCTTCGCCGGCCACGTCATTTCGGGCGACATTCAGAACGTGCACACCGTGCGCACGGGCATTGAGTACATGATCTACCTGGCCGACTGGTACACCAAGCAGGCCACCGAGGAAAGCAAGGTGGGCTTCTTCCAGATTGGCGGTGGCATTGCCGGCGACTTCCCGATCTGCGTGGTGCCGATGCTGCACCAGGATCTGGGCCGCACCTCGGTGCCGCTGTGGGGCTACTTCTGCCAGATTTCGGACTCGACCACCTCGTACGGCTCCTACTCCGGCGCCGTGCCCAACGAGAAAATCACCTGGGGCAAGCTGGGTCAGGACACGCCCAAGTTTATTATCGAGTCGGACGCTACCATCGTGGCCCCACTGGTGTTTGCCATGGTGCTGGGCCAGTAATTGCCGCTTAACACGTATAGAAAAGCCGCCGCTGGATTCCAGCGGCGGCCTTTTTCATTTCGGGCTGACGGCAAACGCGGTCTATTGATGCGCCGGAACCGTCCGGGGGGCGGGAGCAGGGGCCGATTTCGCCTGTTGCGCCTGTAGTTGCTGCTGTTTCCTGATGCTTTGCTTGATAGTGTCCCACTGCAGGCCCACGGCAACCATTCCGAGCAGCATAGGCGGGATAATAACTCCCAGCACGAAGGGAAAGAAGCCCCGCACCAGACGGCCGGCCAGGCTCAGGCCGGTATGGGCCAGCATGGCGCTATACGCCCAGGTAGCGTACCCAATGCTTATTACGCTGACTACGTAGGCTACTTTTTGAATTGCCGGAGTGCCGGAGTAGTAATACGACACGGGCAGGGAAAACAAAGTCAGGGCATTGCAGACAGCCGTAATAAATGCGGCAATGACGAGGCACTCGGCGTAGTTGTAGCCCCCACGGCGCAAAAACAGGCGCGCAAACCCGGCTATAACCGGCACCAGCCCCACATAGTACCAGCTCAGGTATTTTGACAGCGCTTCGATGGCCGACTTCTGCGTCTGCCACACGGCCTCGGGCATCGCAGGGTCGCGGGGAGGAAGCATGTCGATGTGCAGTACGGAGGCAATAAACGAGTACAGACCGGTCACGAGCAGCAGCAGGGACAAGGGCCGGAAGTGGTCGACCCGCTGCCCGGCCAGGTAGCTGCGAATGGTGGTTCCGGGACGCGTGACAATCGTGCGGATCGAGTACAGAATGCCTTTATCGACGTGCCACACCGAGTGCGGAATGTCGTGGAGCATGTGGGCCATCGTGAGCCGCTTGGTATGGTGCGCGTCCTGCCCGCACTTGCCGCAAAACCGGTCGGGAACGAGGTGGCCGCAGTTCAGGCAGGCAGTGGGTGCATGCCCGTGGGCCGGAGCATCCGTGGCCAGGCTGTGCACGGAGCGGGCCAGGGCGGGGTCAATGGTAACCGGTGAAGTAGTGGTTGACTGCATAGAGCGAGAAATATAAGGAGGGATAGGACCGCCCTGAAATAAAGACAGTTAATCGAGAATAGCAAGCCGTGGAGCCGGCCTTACAGAGTAGCATACTATCCAGGGAGCCGGTAACAACTACCGGGGATGAGCCACGGCAGGCGCCGTCTTCTGCCGGACCAGGGCCGTAAACTCCTTCCGGTTTACCAATACCAGGATGGTCAGAGCCGCTGCGAGGGTAATAAAGTAGGTGCTAAGCGTGGCCGCCAGCCCGCGCAGGTAGCGCCCGAACGTCGAAAGGCCGAAGGGTTCCAGCAGGCTGGCATAGGCCCAGGTCTTGTACCCAAACGAAACCAGCAGCACGCCCATCATCAGCTGCTGCCCGCCTCGGGTGCCATTGAGCAGGTACAGAAACGGCAGGGCCAGCAGGGCAAAGAAGTGAAAGGTGCCCGTCACGAAGCAGGCAATGGTGATGTACTCGGCGTAATTGTAGCGTGCCCGGCGCAGAAACAGCCGGAGCACCCCCGCCGAAAGCGGCAGCAGCAGTACCGCAAACCAGTTGATGTACTTTGAGAAGAAAGCCAGAAACCGCTCCTGCACGGCCCGCAGGGCCGGTGGTACCGCCGGGTCGGCTACGTTGTAGGGGCGCAGGCGCAGCACGACGTAGCACAGCGTGATAAGTCCGGTAATCAGCAGCAGGTAGGAGAGGGGCCGGAAATAGGGAGCCCGCTGCCCCGCCAGGTAGTTGCGCAGCGTAGCACCCGGGCGGCGCAGCATCTGCTTGAGCGTGTAAGGCAGCCCCCGGTCGACGTGCCAGATGCTGTGGGGAATATCGTGCAGCCAGTGACCCAGCGTGATGCGGTGGGTGGCTGCGGCCTGACCGCACCGGGCGCAGAACTGGTCGTGCAGCGGCTGGCCGCAGTTCAGGCAGGCCGCCGGGGGGTGGGCCTCCGGGGCGGGATGGGGCGTCGGAACCGGTGGGGCGTAGCTATCCATCAGATTGAATCAGCGGCAGCGCCGTACCCAAGCCAGGGTCCCGCCCGCTGCCAAATAGATGCGGCAGCAAGGTAGGCGGACAAACCGGCTTTTTCTACAGCCGCTTCAAAAGCAGGAGGTACAGGCGAGCAAAGCTACTGGCCGGGCAGCCAAGGCTTAGTGAAGCCGGGAAACGGGCTTGTTGGTTTTGTACGCTTCCAGACTGCGGCGCAGGGCCATCAGCACCGCGCTGTACTGGGGCGCGGTCGTGGTCCGGACTTCCAGAGTCTGTAGCTGTGCATCCATCAAATGGCAGAATTCCTCCCGCGAGAAACGGGGCTTTGGAACTGATTTTCGCACGGAATGGAAAAAGGAAAGGCAGTGGGCGGGAAGATGGCAATCTTAACCAGGCCGGCTGAGGGAAGCAGCCCCTGGCATAACGCTGTAATAATAATTAATTAACCCAACAACAGCCGGCAAAATTCAACTTCGCATCTCTTCAGACGACTCTACCAGCACAGCCCGGCTGTTCGCAACAGGCGGGGCAGGCTCTAAGGTATACAAAAAAGCCGACCCGCCGGGTGGGCGGGTCGGTGAATGCGGTGGGCAGCGGGGCCGGTTACAGCCGGAACAGGGGGCGGGCCGGGTTCCAGACTCCCCACGGAATCATGAGCAGCACCAGCACCAGGGCAATCAGAAACCAGATAAAGGCTTTCTTGTGCTTGACAACCGGGTCAGCTGCTTTCTTGGACAGGGTACGCCCTACCTGGGCCGCTATTACGGCCAGCACCATGGCCGCAATGTGCTCCACGCCCCAGAAGCGTCCGGCCGGGTCTTTCATCACGGCGCCGCCGGCAGTTTCAAAGGCTTTCATCCCGAATGGGCTCAGTCCGAAATACAAAATCAGGCCCAGCAGCATCTGCAGGTGCATCGAGCCGATAAAGGCGGCGCCCATGCCGTTGTCGGCCCCGGTGAAGGGACGGCGGCCCTGCCAGCCGCTAAAGGCCCGGAACAAAGCAATCAGACCGAAAAGGAGGACCAGCCAGCGCGTCCAGGAGTGCAGGATGAGTACGGTGGAGTACATAGCAGTTGGGTTGATGAGCGGGTAAAGGTCGGGTACGGGGCGGAAACGGCCACATCACCCACCGAAAAAAAGCCGCTGCCTGCCGGGCTTAGTCGCCGCCGGTAAACGCAAAGGCGTCCTCCCGCACGAACTGCTCCCCGTGCCGGCGCAGAATCGTGATGTTGTCGATTTCCAGCTTCAGGTTAAAGGTCTGCTGATTGAGATACGTCAGCACCGGGCCCAGCAGCTCCGGGGTGGTGTCGTGCAGGGCCAGGGAAACGTGGGGCAGCCAGCACTCCGGTCCGCTGTACTTGTCGGTGCGCAAACACAAGGGAGCCGTGGCGTCGAGCACGCGGTGGTGCAGGCGGTTAAGGGCGTCGGAGCGCAGCACCGGAATGTAGATAACCGGGTTGGGGCCCGGAAACAAGCCCAGCCCCGTGGTATGGGCCGTGAACGGCGCGGTGGTGCTGGCCACCCGGCGCAGCGCCGACTTCAGGGCCGGCAGCTTGGCTACGCCGGCCAGCTGGTAGGTGATGTGCGGATCGGGGGTGGCCTGCACGTCGTCGAGGCCGAACTCCTTTTCCAGGCTCTTGATGATACGGTTGATGCGGGCCGCGTTGGGGGCAATCAGCAGGGAGGTAATGGCAAGCATAGGTTGCTTAACTGTCTGCGGGCCCCGGGGGTTGGCAAAACCGGCGCAAACTTGCCGGCCCGGCGTTAGCCGTTGCCCCCGCCGCCCTGCTTGAGGTCGTCGTTGCGGATGCTCTTGACGGGCCGGGCGGGCTTGGTATCCAGGGAGCCGAACTTGTAATTGAAGGTGAGCCGGATCTGACGGTTGTAGAAGTAGCTGTCCGATACGTAGGCAAACTGGGGCGTGTCCAGCTCCTGATGAAAGGTGAGGCGGCGGTTAAAGGGGTTGATGAGCCCTACGGCTATACTGCCCTTCTTGTCGAATACCTCTTTCTTAATGGCCAGCGTGTAGGTGCGGTAGCCCGCCGAGCGGCCCTGCAGCTCGGTGCGGGGTGAGTTGAAGAAGCCGTTGAACTGGGCGCTGAGGCCCTTGCCGAACTGGTAGGACGAGCTCAGGTTGAAGTTGTACATCAGGCCTCCGTTGGCAAGCTGCAGGGCCTCGCTGCGCAGCCAGAGGTAGTAGAAGTTGGCGTTGCCGCTCAAACTCCACTTCGGCGTCAGCTTGGTTGAGCCGTAGGCACTCAGGCCGTAGGTGGCGTTGCGGGCCACGTTCTGGTAGGTGGTAAACAGCGTGCGGGTAGAGTCGGAAGAGGGCAGGGTCCGGGAAATGGCCTCGATGGCGTTGTTGGTCTGCCGGGTGTAGAGCGAGAGGTTCAGCGAGTTTTTACCGAAAAAGCCGCTGTAGCCCAGCTCGTAGGCGTTGCTCAGCTCGGCCTGCAGGTCGGGGTTGCCGCTGGTGATGTTGCGCGGGTCGCTCAGGTTCACGTAGGGGTTCAGGTAGTAAATGTCGGGGCGCTGAATGCGGCGGGTGTAGCTGAGCTTAAGCTTCTGGCTGGGTGTCACGTCCCAGGCCGCCACCAGGCTCGGCACCAGGTTGGTGTAGCTGCGCTGTAGCTGGGTTTCGCTCGACAAAAAGTTGCCGTCGATGCGGGTGTGCTCCACCCGGCCACCAAGCTTAAAGCTCAGGGTTTTGCGCAGCGAAAAGCCGTAGGACAGGTAGGAAGAGTACACCTGCTGGAAGTAGTCGAACTCGTTGGAGCGGGCCGGCTGGCGCTGGGGCCCGCGGCCGTCGAGCTGGTCGGCGTCAATCTGGTAGTTGCTGCCCACGGCCCGTAGGATAGTCTTCAGTCCCAGCTCCACGGTGCCGGTGCTGTCGGTGGGATGAGCGTAGTCGGCCTGGATGGTGGTTTCCTGGTTGCGGTTGTCGTTTAGGCTGGCTTCGCGGTAGTCTTCCCGCTCGGTCCGCCGCTGACTCAGGTCGTAGTCGCTGCGGCCCCGGTTGACGGTGTGCAGGGCCAGCACGCTCAGTTCCTGCCGGGGCCTGGGCAGGGTCCGGGTGTAACTGAAGTTGAGGTCCAGGTTCTGGTTGCGGTTCTTGGTGATGATGTCGCGGGTGAAGTCGTCGGTTCCGGCGGGCAGGGTGTAGAGGCTGCGTTGGGTGCGGTCCTGGGTGAACTGGAAGTGGTTGCCCCGCCCGCTCAGCGTCAGCGCGTCCTTGGGCGTGAGGTCGTAGTCGAGGCCCAGCTGCCCGAACACGCCCCCGCCCAGGTTGGTGAAGTTGCCGCGCTGGCTGAGCACGCTCTGCCGGTCGCCGGGCAGCCGGTCGGTGCGGGTGGAGGCGCTGGTGGCCACGTTGTAAAAGATGTTCTGACCCAGGCTGGAGCTGATGCCGAGCTTACCGCGGCGGCTGTTCAGGGAGCCGTTCACGTTGGTGCCCCGGTTGCCGGCCGAAGCAGCGGCCGTGCCGTTCATGCCTTCGAGGTTGTTTTTCTTCATCACAATGTTGACGATGCCGGCCGAGCCCTCCGCATCGTACTTGGCCGAGGGGCTGGTAATCACCTCCACGCTCTTAATCTGGTCGGCCGGAATCTGCTTTAGGGCTTCGGCCAGGTTGCTGGCCATAATGGCCGAGGGCTTGCCGTTGACGAGCACCCGCACGTTCGACGAGCCCCGCATCTGCAGGTTGCCATTGATGTCGACGGCCAGCATGGGCACTTTCTGCAGCACGTCGGCAGCCGTACCACCGGCGTTGGTGGCGTCCTTGTCGGCATTGTACACGAGGCGGTCGACCTTGTTTTCCACCAGCTCCCGCTCTCCCGTCACCTTCACCTCGCCCAGCTGCCGCACGGTGGGCTGGAGCAGCACCTCGCCCAAATCCACGGTGGCGTTGTCGGTGGCGAACTGTACGTTGTCGAGCGTTTTCTCCTCGAACCCCACAAAGCTGATCCGCACCCGGTACGTGCCGGCCGCAATCTTGCCAACCGTAAACCGGCCCCGCTCGTCGCCCATGCTGCCGTCCAGAGGCTTGTCACCCGTAGCTTCCAGCAAAGCAACCGTAGCAAACTCCACCGGCTTGCGGGTGCCCGCGCTGAGCACGACGCCGGTCAGGCGGCCGCTGCCGGTGCGGGCAGCGGCCGGCGCCGGAGTAGTCTGGGCGCTAACCGGCAGCGCGGCCGTCAGCGCCGCCGCCAGCAGCAGAAACCTGGCGTAGAAGCAGGGGCGGGAAAGCAGGGTTGGCTTCGGCACCATGGCCCCGTAAGCCGGGGCGGGGAGGAAATCTGCACACATGAAAATCGGCCGGTGAAGTAATACGAACTATTTCGTAGAGCAAACATATACGAAGGACTTCGTATAGTCAATGTGGATTACGAATTATTTCGTAATTAATTTGTGAAACCCCGGCCGGCCCGGGGAAAGAAAGCAGGACAAAGACTGTAGGCAGGTAGCTGAAGCTGCATCCCGGGCCGGCAGCCGTCGAATTTTCGGTTGCCGATGAGGAGCCGCATCCCAACTTTCCAGCGCCGGACAGGTTGGTTGGAAGCCCGTCAGTAGTAAGTCAGCCCACAATCTGCCGGAACCAGGCTGGCGAAGGCAACCGCCGGCCGGCGGTTTGCCGTTAACACCACCTCCCCGCCGTAACTGCCTTGTCACCTTCTCCCGTTGCCACTTCCGCCACCCCGGTCAAGCACCGCCCCCGTCCCTGGAAGTGGGGAGCCGGAATCCTGCTGGTGCTGGTCGGGCTGGGCCTGGCCGCTGCGCTGCTGCTGGACCCCTGGCTGAAGCGCACCCTGGAGCACCGGGTAGCCAGGCAAAGCGCGGGGCGGTACCAGCTGCAAATCAGCGGGCTGCGCACCAGTTTGTGGCAGCGCAGCCTTACGGCCCGGGGCATCAGTCTGCTGCCCGCCCCCGGCGCCCGTTTTACCGCTACCGACACGCTGCCCCACCTGGCATTGTACCTGGAGCGGTTCCGGGTAGAGGGAATTGGGGCGCTGGCGTTGCTGCGGCGCGGCGTTGTACCTATTGATAGTGTCGCGCTGGCAGGCATGCAGCTGCGGGTGTACACCCTGCCTGCCAGACCGGGCCGCGACACGTCCGGCCTGCCCCTACACCGGCGCCTGCCGTTCCGGCTGGCCGGCCTGCGTATTGCCCACTTTGGGCTGAGCCGGGTGGACGGGCAGTACGGACCTACCGGCCGCCCGGTGGGGCGGCTGGAGCAGGGAAGCCTGGCCCTGGATGATGTGCTTATCAGCGCTGCCGGGGCCGCCGACACCCAGCGGATTGCCTACGCTGCCGCGCTGCGCTTTGGCGCCCGGGGAGCCGGAGCTACGGTGGCGCAGCATCGGGCTGCTTTTCGGAAAGTTCAGTTCGCTTCAGGCCCGCAAAAACTCGTTCTGGATTCCCTCCGCATTATTCCGGTGGTAGGCCCGGCCGGTCGGAAAGGAAAGGTGCAGGTGGACCTGCGGCTGGTACGCCTTACCCTTACCGGTCTTCGTACGCCGGCGCTGCTGCGCCGCCGCTTTCAGGCTGATTCGCTGGTGCTGACCCGCCCGGCGCTGGTGATGACCCCCCCGGACCAGCCGCCCCCACCGCCGCATCAGCTGCTGGCGCCCTACCTCGACCGGGCCCACCTCCGGCACTTCGTCCTGCACGACGCCCGGGCCCGACTGGAAGGTATTGCGCGGGCACCACGGGTGGAAAATGCAATGGTCAGCGCCCGCGACCTGCGGGTGGATGCAGCGGGCTATGCCAACCAGAACCGCATTCTCTACGCCCACGCCTGGAGCGCCCGAACCGGCGTGGGCTCGCTGATGCTGGATGCGCCGTATTACCGCCTGCGCTTCGAGAAGATGCAGCTGGCCACGGCCTACGAAACGCTGCAGCTGGAAAACACCTCATTCACGCCCTCCTTTACCGTGACCGAGCAGAACCGCCGCAAAGGGCACCAGTCGGCCCACATTGCGGCGCGGCTGCCCCGGGTGCAGGTAACCGGCCTCGACTATGCGGCCCTGGCCCACCGGGGCGCAGTCCGGGCCCGGCAGCTGCTGATAAGCCGCCCCCTGCTCCGGTTTGCCGGCGATGGGCGGTTTCCCACCAACTCCAAGCCATCTATTGCCACGCCCGAAAGCTTTCGGAAGCTGCCCTTTCCGCTGGACCTGCGGGAGCTGAAGGTGACCGACTGCAATCTGTACTTCACCTACCTGTCGCCCGCGACCCTCCAGACCGGGTTTATGGCGCTGAACCGGGTGAATGGCACGATCCGCAACATCACCAGCAACCCGGCCCACATGACGGTCAGTAACCCGGCGGTGCTGCACGTGACGGGCTGGATTCAGAACCAGGTGCGGGCCGAGGCCACCTTTTGGGTACCCCTGCTCGACCCTCTGGGCCGGCACCGGGGCAAGGGCACCTTTGGGCCCGGCCCCATCACCATGCTCAACACCATCACCGAGCCCACCCGCCTCGTCCGCTTCGAGCGGGGCAACATCCGCCGGGCAAAAGTGGCGCTCCGGCTCGACCGGCGGCAGGCTACCGGCACCATGCAGGCCGAGTACGACAACCTCAAGCTGACTTTCCTCAGCAAAAAGGGCGGAGAGAATCAGAAAACGTTGTTTACCAAGGTGAAATCAAAGGCCGCCAATGTGCTGGTTATCCGCGACGAAAACCCCCGCAAGGGTGGGCGACTGAAAGAAGGCATTATCAAGAGCAACCGCAACCTGCGCTACTCGGTGTTTTCGCTGTGGCGGCAGGGTCTGGTCAGCGGGATGCTCAACAGCATTGGCGTGCCGCAGAAGATGGCTCAGAAGTTTAGTGAAGCGGAGTAGCTGATAGCTGTTGGCTTATGGTTTTTGCCTCTTCGTCTGACTACTCCACTTCTTAAACGCTTTATGCCGACCGACCTGCCCCGTAAGCTTACCAAAGGCAACCTGCCGACCAAGATCTGCCTGACCTGCGGGCGGCCGTTCGAGTACCGCAAGAAGTGGCGCAACTGCTGGGCGGAGGTGAAGTACTGCGGGGAGAAGTGCCAGCGCAACAAGGGCACGGCCGTTTCGGGCTGATGGGAGAGGGGTGGTAGCCTAGCCCCAACGCCTGGTGCGCCAACCTGCTTTGAGAGCCGAGCTGGTGCTCGTCCATTACAGATCATTGTATCCTGGGACTAGCCGCAGAACTGCCTGGCTAGAGAACACTCCTGCGCTTTCGGTCAAGCCACTCGGAGTAGGACGGCCCGACCAGCCGCCGGTTTACAGTGTTCGGCAACGTTGCCGGCATCGATTGCATAACTATATACGGACGTTACACTTTCTAAAGGCTCATTTACTGGAGTTTAACAGGTAGGTTTAGAGACTATTGCCACTGGTGCGCCGGCACGGCCCGCCTAATTATCTCCGCTTATGAAGCACTTGCTCTCTCTACTGTTGCTGTTCTTGCCGTTGGTTCTGCGGGCTCAGACCTTAACAATTCTCGAATCCGCCGGCTGGCTGGAGTCGGCGTACGTGCGGTGGCAGCCGGTGGCCGGGGCCCAGAGCTATAATGTGTACTACAGCGGTGCCGGCGTCGTCAACCAGCGGATCGACAACCAGCTTATCCGAAACTACGGCTCCTTTTACCGGGCTGATGCCCTGGGCCTGGCTCCCGGCGCGTACACGCTCCGGATTGTGCCCGTCCTCTCGGGAGTGGAAGGTACGGCTACGGTAACCGGCTCCCTTACCGTGCAGGCCCAGGACCGGGCCGGGTTTGCCTTCAGCGGCGGCCGGATTCCGGGGGGCTACAACCTCGACGGCACGGTGAAGCCCAACGCGGTGATTCTCTACATCACCCAGAACTCCAAGAATACGGTCTCCCTCAACGTAACCGGGGCCACGGTGAACCCGTGTGTGGGTTTGCAGGCCATTCTGGACGGATTCAAGAAGGGCCGCGATGCGCGTCCGCTGCTTATTCGAATGGTGGGGCAGATTACCGACCCGAGCTACCTGCTGGATGGCGACCTCGTTATCGAAAACGACAACCTGGCAACCAGCTCCATCACGCTGGAAGGCGTGGGCAACGATGCCGTTGCAAATGGCTGGGGAATCCGGGTGAAGAATGCGTCCAACATTGAGATCCGCAACATCGGCTCGATGAACTGCAACAGCAACGAGGGCGACAACATCGGCCTGCAGCAGGACAACGACCACGTCTGGGTGCACAACGTCGACTTCTTCTACGGCGCGGCGGGCAGCGACCCCGACCAGGCCAAGGGCGACGGGGCGCTGGATGCCAAGCGGTCAACCTACGTGACGTTCTCCTACAACCACTTCTGGGATACGGGCAAGTCGAACCTGCTGGGTTTGAGCGAAACCACGACGCAGGGGCTCTACATCACCTACCACCATAACTGGTACGACCACTCCGACTCCCGCCATCCCCGGGTCCGGTTTTACTCAGCTCACGTCTACAACAACTACTACGACGGCATTGCCAAATACGGGGCCGGCTCTACGCTGGGCTCCTCCGTGTTCATGGAAGGCAACTACTTCCGCAACTGCAAGTACCCAATGCTGACCTCCATGCAGGGCTCGGATGTCTACAATCCGGCTACGCGGGTTAATGACTATGGGAACATGCCGATTTTCTCGAACGAGAACGGGGGCACGATCAAGGCGTTCGACAACTACATGACCGGGCAGCTGCGCTTTGTGCCCTACGGCGCGGCCGGCTTTCCCAACTCCACCGTTGACTTTGACGCCTACGTGGCGACTACCCGGGGCGAGGTTATCCCAAGCACCGTCGTTTCGGCGTACGGGCGCAACACCTACAACAACTTCGACACCAACCCGGCCGTCATGTACGCCTATACGCCCGACAGCCCGGCGGGGGCTCAGGCCAAGGCCATCCAGTACGCGGGTCGCGTAAAGGGGGGCGACTTCCGGTGGACCTTCAACAATGCCGTCGACGATGCTGCGCATGCGGTGAACGTGCCTCTGCAGACTGCGCTGGTCAACTATACCACCGGACTCGTCTCGGTTCAGGGCGATGCGCCCGCTACGCCCGGTGGCCCCGGTACCACGCCCGGCCCTTCCGACATGGTGCATAACTTCACCCTGGACGGATCAACCAGCCTGTTTTACACCATCGTCGGAAACCTGTCGACTTCGCAGGGAACAGTCACCTACAACGGCCTGACGCTGACCAAGTGCCTGAAGATGGAGTCGTCCACCAGCGTTTCATTTACCACCACGGCTGCCGCCACCCTGACGCTGGTCTTCAACGATGCGTTCAGCGGCACGGTGAAAGTGGACAACGTCAACCAGAGCGTAAGTGCAGGCCGACTAACGATGACCCTGCCGGCCGGCCCTCATGAAATCCTTAAAGGCACCACGGCGAACCTGTACTACATGAGCACCGTCTACGCCGGCCCACTGGCGGCCCGCAATCAGCGGGAAGAGGTGTCGCTGAAGGTGTACCCCAATCCGGCCGCTGATGAGATAATGGTCGGGTGGAAAAGCCAGCGGGAGTTTTCACTGTATACCGCCACGGGCAGCCTGCTCAAAACCGGGCTCACCAATCAGGCAATTGACCTGAAAGACGTGAAGCCGGGCCTGTACCTGATTATAATCCGGGACGAGGACGGTCACCTGCGGACGAGCCGCCTGGTGAAGCAGTAGCGCGTCAGGCGCGGCCTTAGCCGGCTGAAGCCAAAACAGTGCGGTCTGGCCGCGAGGGAATCCAACAGGGGACTTTCGCCACCAGGCCGCTTGGCTTTTCGACACTGTCGGCCAGCCGAGCGCCGGGCCTGCTTCGATTGATAAGAAGCTGAGGTACTTAGAAATGTGCAGGTTCAGTAGGATTGCTGGGGGGGCAACCGGAGTGGTTTGCGTATAGGCAGTGTTTACCCACCCTTTACCCCCTCCGAAAGCAGCATCCAGTCAGAATACAAAACGGCCGACCCCCTGCAGGTTGCCGATAGGCGCCCGGCGCTTAACTTGGCGGGCCAAACCTTCCCGCTCTCATGAACCGCCGTATCTTCCTGCACACCGGCTCCCTGGCCGGCCTCACCCTCGCCACGCTTCCCTTCTCTGCCTGCTCCACCGAACCCGA
Organism: Hymenobacter translucens; assembly: GCF_020685205.1. Taxonomy (GTDB): domain Bacteria; phylum Bacteroidota; class Bacteroidia; order Cytophagales; family Hymenobacteraceae; genus Hymenobacter; species Hymenobacter translucens. Next base: position 623,132 of record NZ_JAJERB010000003.1, on the reverse strand, counting down.
CCAGAAAAAGGCAGCTGCTGGCAGCGCCGGCCCGGCCGCGGAAGCCGACCGCTTTGAGCTGCAGGAAGCCACCATCGCCCAGCTCCAGGAAAAGATGCAGAGCGGGCAGCACTCGGCCCGCTCCCTGACCGAGTTGTACCTGCAGCGCATCGAGGCCATCGACAAGGGCGGGCCAAAGCTGAACTCCGTTATCGAGGTAAACCCCGACGCGCTCAGCATTGCCGATGCGCTGGATAAGGAGCGCAAGGCCGGCAGGCTGCGCGGCCCCCTGCACGGCATCCCGGTGCTTGTCAAGGACAACATTGATACCCGGGACCAGATGCAAACCACCGCGGGTTCCCTGGCGCTGGCGGGGCACAAGGCGGTGCAGGACGCGTTTATCGTGCAGAAGCTGCGGGCGGCGGGGGCGGTGCTGCTCGGCAAAACCAACCTGAGCGAGTGGGCCAACTTCCGCTCGTCGCGCTCCACCAGCGGCTGGAGCAGCCGGGGCGGGCAGACCAAGGGCGCCTACATCCTCGACCGCACGCCCAGCGGGTCCAGCTCCGGCTCAGGCACGGCGGTGGCCGCCAACCTCTGCGCCTTGGCCATCGGCACCGAAACCGACGGCTCGGTGGTGTCGCCGGCCTCGTGCGCGGGTATTGTGGGCGTGAAGCCGACTGTGGGGCTGCTCAGCCGCTCGGGCATCATCCCGATTTCCGCTACCCAGGACACTGCCGGCCCCATGGCCCGCACCGTGCGCGACGCGGCCATTTTGCTCGGTGCGCTGGCCGGCGAAGACCCCGCCGACGCCGTGACGAAGGAAAGCGCCGGCAAAGTCCAGCCCGACTACACCACGCTACTCGACGGCGCTACACTGCGCGGTAAGCGCCTGGGCGTGGAAAAGCAGCACCTCACCGGCACCTCCGACGCCGTGCCGCTTTTCAGGCAGGCCGTGGAGCTGCTCCGCGCCCAGGGCGCCATTATCGTGGAAGTCGAGCTGCTCAAGCAGACCGACCCGCTGGGCGGGGCCGAGTACGACGTGCTGCTCTACGAGTTCAAGGAGGGCGTCAACAAGTACCTCTCGACGGCCAATGCCCCGGTCAAGACGCTGACCGACGTTATTGCCTTCAACCGGCAGAACGAGGCCAAGGCCATGCCGTTCTTCAAGCAGGAAACCCTGGAGCTGGCCGACAAAACCGAGGGTTTGGGCAGCGCCAAGTACCAGGCGGCGCTGAAGAAAAGCCACCTCGGCGCCCGCCGCACCATCGATGCGGTGCTCGGCCAAAACAAGCTCGACGCCATCATCGGCGTCACCAACGGCCCCTCGCCCTGCATCGACCTCATCAACGGCGACTCCTGGAGCGGGCCCGGCTTTTCCTCGCCCGCCGCCGTGGCTGGCTACCCGCACGTAACGGTACCGATGGGCCTGGCGCACGGCCTGCCGGTAGGGCTGTCGTTCGTGGGCCCGGCCTATGGCGAGGCGCCGTTGCTGGCTTTAGCCTACGCCTACGAGCAGGCCTCGAAAAAGCGGGTCGCGCCGGAGTTCCGGGGGCCGCTGCTGGGGTAGGAGAGTAGCGCTGGCTTCGTGTGTCAGTGCAACTGTATAGGAGTGGGTGGTTCTCTCAGTGAACTGCCAGTCGAGCTGATTGGTAATTGGTAGTGGGCTCGAACTCATGCTGCTGATTTCGCTGTTTAAAACCCGTCTCCAAAGGGTGAGCGTGGGTTTGGCGAATGTAGGCTCATTGTTGAGCATTCCTCAGGTCTGAGCCCTGCAAACCCTTACCTTTGCGCTCTTATAGCAAAAGCAGGAAATGATTTCCATCAACGACTTAGACTTTCACTTCGGCTCCCGGACGCTCTACGACAAGGCCAGCCTTCACATCAAGCCCAAGGATAAGATTGGCCTGATCGGGCTCAATGGTACCGGCAAATCGACCTTGCTGCGCATTCTGGTGGGCGAGTACAAGCCCGACGGGGGCAGCATCCAGATGGGCAAGGACGTGAGCCTGGGCTTCCTGAACCAGGACCTGCTCAGCTACGACACGCACGAAAGCATCCTCAACGTGGCCCTGCAGGCTTTCGAGGAAGCCCTGGACGTGCAGAAGAAGATTGACCAGATCCTGGTGGAGTTCGAGAACAACTACCACGACGACCTCGTGCAGAAGCTGGCCGACTACCAGGAGCGGTTTGAGGCCCTGGGCGGCTACACGATGCAGGCCGAAGCCGAGGAAATCCTGGAAGGCCTGGGCTTCACGACCGAAGAGCTGCAGAAGCCGCTGAAAACCTTCTCGGGCGGCTGGCGCATGCGCGTGATGCTGGCCAAGATCCTGCTCCAGAAGCCTTCCCTGCTCCTGCTCGACGAGCCGACCAACCACCTGGACCTGCCCTCGATCAAGTGGATCGAGAACTACCTGGCCGACTACGAAGGCGCCGTTATCATCGTCTCGCACGACCGGGAGTTCCTGGACCGCACCATCACGAGCACTGTGGAGGTGTCGGGCGGCAAGCTGGTGCCCTACGCCGGCAACTATTCCTACTACCTCGAAGAGAAAGAAGAGCGCAACGCCATTCAGAAGGGTGCCTTTGAAAACCAGCAGGCCCAGATCAGGCAGGCCGAGCGGTTTATTGAGCGGTTCAAGGCCAAGGCTTCCAAGGCCAAGCAGGCCCAGAGCCGGGTGAAGGCCCTGGACAAGCTGGAGCGCATCGAGGACGTGGCCAACGACGCGGCCCGCGTGAACATCAAGTTCAACTTCACCGTGCAGCCCGGCCGCCACATCCTGCGCATGGAGCACGTGAGCAAGAAGTACGGCGAGAAGCTCATCTTCCGCGACACCCACGTGCACATCGAGCGGGGCGACAAAATCGCGCTGATCGGGGCCAACGGCAAGGGCAAGTCCACGCTGATGCGCCTCGTGGCCGGGCAGGAAGCGCCCACCACCGGCAACCACCAGCTGGGCCACAACGTGATTATGTCGTTCTACGCCCAACACCAGCTGGAAAGCCTGAACGTGGAGAACGAGATTCTGCAGGAGATGAACGAGGCCGGCTCCAAGCGCAACGAGATGGAGCTGCGCTCCGTGCTGGGCTCCTTCCTGTTTACCGGCGAGCAGGTCTATAAGAAAATCAAGGTGCTCAGCGGGGGCGAGAAAAGCCGGGTGGCCCTGGCCAAGACCCTGATTTCGGAAGCCAACTTCCTGCTGCTCGACGAACCGACCAACCACCTGGACATGCAGTCGGTAAACATCCTGATTCAGGCCCTGGAGCAGTACGAAGGCACGTTCATCGTTATCAGCCACGACCGTTTCTTCGTGGAGAACGTGGCCACCAAGATCTGGTTTATCGAAGACTACCAGCTCAAGGAATACCCCGGCACCTACGCCGAGTACGAGCAGTGGCAGGAAGACCGGGAAAAGGCCGCCAAGAAGGCCGGCCTGCCCAGCCCCTCGGCGCCCAAGCCGGCCCCGCAGGCAGTCAAGGAGGTCAAGGTGGATAGAGCGGACAAGAGCGCTAACCCCGTCAGCAGCCACGAGGCCAAAAAAGCGGCCCGTGAGCTGCAGGAGTTGGAGGCCCGCATCGAGTCCCTGGAAAAGGAGCTGGCCACCTACGAGGCCCAGCTGGCCGACCCGGCCATCTATTCCAACGCCTCCCAGCTCAAGGACGCGACGCTTAAATTGGAGGCGGTGAAAAAGGAGCTGGCCGCCCAGACCAGCCGCTGGGAAACCTTGGTGTAGCAGCTAGGGGAACGATAGTTAGAAAACAAAAGCGGCGCGGCTTCTCAAAGGAGGCCGCGCCGCTTTTGGTAAACGGTAGATTTTCCTGAAAAAACGGCCAGCAGGCAGTGCTTCAGCCGCAGCAGGAGTACTTACTGATACCGGTCAAATAGTGACTGCTTAAGCGTGCAGGTGGATTCATCGGTTGAGCCGTCGTAGTCCACGGTATCGACGTAGTAGAAATTGCCCTGGTGTACAACGGCTTCGTTCTGAAGCTTTCGGCCGGGTATCTTAACCGTTATGGCGGGCTGGGAGCCCAGAAAGGGGGAGGGGGGCGGACTTTCCCAGCCTGCCACGGTCCGGCGCTGTTCAAACTGGGACTCCGAGGGGTTCGTCGGATCCGGTGACTTCTTCATCCGTTTTACGGGCCTTTCGGAAGGAAACGAATTTACGGGTTGCTTGACATGGTTACGAAGGACCGTATGCTTCCTTTTTTTGCCATTCGTAACCTGCCCATAGCCGCTTGCTGATTGATTGTTGAAAACGAAAGCTTCTTCCGTTCCCGTGTTGCGGGTCAGTAGTCTGATTTCGTCCGTCATGGGAATACCCATGGGAGTAGCGACTTGGGGGGCGCTGCTGATATTTACCTGATTGAACGGGGTCATGCTGGTAATTGCCGGCTTCTCGATCTGGGAATAGCGAAAGGTTGAGAAACCGGAGTCTTTGGTACCATCCGACTCATTGGTGTACAGCATCGGGTTATCGTCGAACGTAGAGTTGTCGTTGGGGTCGGTAGCATGTTGGGTTTGCTCTACTGCAAGCGGATGGCCCCGTACTCTTCCTGTCTCGGTCTGCAGTCCTGCCAAAGTGGACTTAAATCCTGAGGAACGACTGTTCTTATCGGAATTGGTTGTGGTGGGCTGAACCCGCATTCCCATATTGAAAATACCCTGCGAGGTAAAGATCGATGGGTTGTTTGGGTTCCCATAGGTGCTGATCTGGGTTGGCAGCGTCGGTGGGTTGTGTTTGGTTTGCCAAAGGGTGGTTTCCTGGGTATTCCCATTTTGGGTCTTTGCCCAGGTGTGGCTGGGGCCCGAAGGGGGCAGCTGACCGTCCGGGACCGAATGGGCGCCGGGGGCATGGTCGCCGAACTGGCTGGGAGCCGGTTCGAATAGCATACTGTGGCGGATGGCTTCGGCGGATTCATGGCCGCTCTCAAGCTGCGTATCGGTGTGGGTTTCCTTGTGAGGAGCTGCTACCCCGGATTTGCCTTTCAGGAAGTCCACCAGGTGGGCTTCATCCGTGAACGTATAGGTTGCGTCACGTTGGCCATGCATCTGCTTTAGCGAATCAATTTCCTGTTGAGATAATCCCAGCTTATTGATTTTATCAGTCGGGAATGCACGCGGCATAATCAGGGTGCCGACCCGGACAGCTCGCTGTACAACACCGCGAGGAAGATGAGAAGCGAAAGGGCGGGTGCCATTGGCTGCGTGCTGGTTGCCGACGCCTGGTATCGATGCGACGGCACCGAGTGCCCGGGCGCCCATTACGTCCGCCTCCTTTTCCAGGCCGGCATCATCGTTCACGCTTACCTTGCCCTTGAGCTGCATGGTCGGCTTCACGCGTCCCTGCTTTTGCTGCACCACGTGCCAGGCCTCATGGGGCAGGTGCTGCTCCTGGCCCGGGGCCACGTGGATGTCGGTGCCCTGGGCGTAGGCGTGGGCCTGGAGCTGAGCCGGCTTAGCCGAGTTGTAGTGCACCCGAACGTCATCCAGCGAGTGGCCCGATAGGCTTTCCATACCAGCCTTCAGATTGTCGGACAGGCCGGTTCTATTCTCTTTCTTTTGCACGGGAGCCGGGCCAGCCGCCAGCGTGCCTGCCGCATTGCCGGGTGCAAAGCTGCCACTGCCGCCTTGTTGCGAGCGGGGGCTGTTGTTGATGGACTGCTGCAGATTTCGTTGCGCAACCGCCGTGGGGCGCTTGTCCATAAACTGCATTGTGCTGCCCGCATTCTGCCGGGTACCGGCGCTACTGGCCGCTTCGGTACTTTTATTTGCTTCTGCTTTATTCGCGTGAGTAGCCATAATTCACGTTCATTTAAAGTGACCCTTCTACCGGTTGGTCAGATGCACACAACCGGTTGCCGCCTGTTAATCAGCCGGAAGTCAGCAAGCTAACAGGATCATATAAATCAACCTAATCCATCTCGCCATTCCCGAAAACGCCTTATGCTGACCCTCAACTTCACGCCGTTCCCGGTCCTGACCACACCCCGCCTCATGCTGCGGCAGATGGTTCCGGCCGATGCCGAAGACCTGTTTGCCATGCGCTCCGACCCGCAGGTGATGCAATACATTCCGCGCCCCCTGGCTACGTCGGTCAAGGATGCTGCCGAGCATATCGAGATGATGGCCGGGCTGATTGCGAAGAATGAGCTGCTCAACTGGGGGATGGCCCTGCGCGACACCAACCAGCTGGTGGGCACCATCGGCTTTTTCCGCTTGCAGCCCGAGCACTTCCGGGCCGACGTCGGCTATATGCTGAATCCGCGCTGGCAGGGGCAGGGTCTGATGCAGGAAGCCGTCGGCGCGGCGCTGGACTACGGCTTTCAGACCCTGCGGCTGCACTCCGTCGCGGCTATCATTGATCCGCGCAACGGGGCCTCGGCCCGGGTGCTGGAGCGCAGCGGCTTCGTGCGGGAGGGCTATTTCCGGGAGAATGAGTTTTTCAACGGGCAGTTTCTGGACACCGTTTATTATTCGCTGCTCGAGTCGGGGCGCTCCTGACGGAAAGGAAACTCCGCTACTTTTGGGTTGTACAGAAGGCGAAGCACCCGCTTCGCACCCGAGCCTCATGCGCCTTTCCCTGCTCTTTGCCAGCCTGCTGGCCACCGCCTGCGTTCCGCTGGGTACGCCTATTACCGACCCCAACGCTGCCCGCGGCAGTCAGCAGCGCCCGGCCGAGTATTATGCCGACCGCGTGCTGCGCTATCAGGACTACATCTACGACCCCGACATCCGCTCGGTGCAGTGCTACGTGCCCACGGGCCAGCCCAACGAGGTATTTACCCCGCCGGTGGTGCCGCTTAGCCAGGAGCAGCCCGTGATGCTGGAGTTCGACCTGATCGGCTCCACTTCCCAGCGCCTTACTGCCAAGCTCGTGCACTGCGACATCGACTGGAAGCCTTCCGTGCTTACCGACATGCAGTTTCTCAGCGAGATAAACGAGTTTCTCATTACCGACTACCGCACGGCCGTGGGCACGGCCGTGCCTTACTTTCACTACAAGCTGCAGCTGCCCCGGGTAAAGCTCAGCGGCAACTACCTGCTGGTCGTGACCGGCACCGGCGGCACGCCCCTGCTCAGCCGCCGCGTGCTGGTGTACCAGAACACGGTGGGCGTGACCCTGGCCCCGGGTACCCTGGTAGCAGGGGCGGAGCGCTACACCATGCAGCAGCTCGACTTTGCGGTGCAGTACGGGGGCATGGAGCTGGTGAACCCGGCCCAGGAGGTAAAGGTGATTCTGCGCCAGAACTTCCGCTGGGACAATGCCAAGGCCAACCTGCGCCCGACGTTCGTACGCGACGCCGACCGTCGCCTCGACTACCAGTACTTCAACTTTGAGAATGCCTTTCCGGCCAGCAGCGAGTTTCGGTTTTTCGACCTCCGCTCCCTGCGGGCTCCCGGGGCCGGGGTTTCGCGCGTCGATGTTCAGGCAACCCCCCGGGAAGTGGAGCTGACGCTGGAAGGCAGCCGTGCCGGGCAGGGCTACAGCCAGTACGACGACATCAACGGGCAGCGCGTGTTTGAAAACCGCGAGTACGGCAACGGCGACACCAACGCCGACTACGCCAACGTCACCTTCCAGCTCCGGGCCGAGCAGCAGGCCCCCGGCCCGGTGTACGTGTTCGGCGCCCTCACCGACTGGCAGCTTAAGGACGAGTTCCGCCTCACCTACGATGTGGACCGGCAGCAGTACACCGGCCGGGCCCTGCTCAAGCAGGGCTACTACAACTATTACTACGTACTGGGCGGGCAGCCCGTAAACCAGGTGTACTTCGAAGGCAGCCACTACGAAACCGAAAACCAGTACGACATCCTGGTGTATTACCGCCCGCCCGGCACCCGCGCCGACCTGCTCATCGGCTACCGCAGCCTGAACGTGAATGCCCGCACGCGGTAGCGGAGGGAGCTGGTAAAGGATGTGGCTGGCCCGGTAGTTGAGAGCCGGATGGGAACCGCCTGTGCAACCGTCGTACCGTTGGGTTCGTTGCAGGGGCATCCACCGCGCCTTCGCAGCGCCGTTAGCCTTTCCTACTATGACATTCTCCTCTCTTTCCCGCTTCCGCCTGCCCGTGGGCGGTCTGCTGATCTGCCTGCTTCCCCTGGCCGGCTCCAAACCGGTGCAGGGCCCTAACCCCGACCCCCAGATCGTAGCCCAGTTTGGCCTGCTCAACAACGCCGCCCTGCAAAGCTACATCGATGAGAAAGGCCAGCAGATGGGCCGCATCTCCGACCGCCCGGACGACGTGAAGGGCTTTACCGTCGTTGACTCGCCCATTATCAACGCCTTTGCCACCCCCGATGGCCACGTGTACTTCACCCGCGGTATCCTGGCGCACTTCAACAACGAAGCCCAGTTTGCCGGGGTGCTGGGCCACGAAATCGGTCACATCACCGCCCGCCACGGCCGGAAGCAGCAGACGCGCTCCACCGTCGCCAATGGGGCCCTGATCCTGGGTTCCCTGCTTTCCAAGCGTGTAGCCTCTATTGCCCAGCCCGCCTCCCAGGTGGTAGGCCTGGGCCTGCTCAAATACGGCCGCGACGATGAGAACGAGTCCGACAAGCTGGGCGTGAAGTACTCCAGCAAAATCGGCTACGACCCGGCCTCCATGGCCGACTTCTTCCTCACGCTGCAGCGGACCTCCCAGAGCAGCGGCGCAGCCTCCATTCCCACTTTCCTCTCGTCGCACCCCAACTCGGCGGACCGCTACCAGAACGTGAAGCGGATGGCGGCGCAGGCCGAGCAGCAGTCGGGCCGGCAGCTGGCCGTGAACCGTGACCAGTACCTGCGCCGCATCGAGGGCCTGGCCTACGGCGACAACCCGCGGGAAGGCTACGTGGAAGGCAATGTCTTCTACCATCCCGATCTGAAGTTCCGGTTCCCGGTCCCGTCGGGCTGGAAGACCCAGAACTCGCCGAGCCAGTTTCAGATGGCTGAGCCCAGCGGCAAGGCCGTTATCGTACTGCTGCCCGCCTCCGGCAACTCGCTTGATGCCGCTGCCGAAGCGCTGGTGCAACAGCTCAAGCTGCAGTCGCCCCAGGCCAGCCGCACGACCATCAACTCATTTCCCGCCATTGCCATTCAGGCCGACCAGGTAGGGCAGGACCAGGCCGGTAATCAGGGCATTACGGCCCGTACCCTTACCTTCCTGATTCAGGACGGCAACTCGATCTACGCGCTGATCGGCCTGACCTCGCCGGCCGCCTTCAACACGTATGCGCCGGCGTTCAACAACACCGCCCAGGGCTTTGCCCGCCTCACCGATGCCAGCAAGCTGAACCGCCAGCCCGAGCGGATTCGCATCAAAACGGCCCGGGCCGGTCAGACGCTGGCCCAGGCTCTGGCTGCCAACGGCATTCCTTCGAAACGCTATGAGGAAATGGCCATCCTGAACGGGATGAAGACCACCGATAAAATGACGGCCGGCATGCTGTTTAAAGTAGCCGGAAGGTAAGCCCCGGCCACCAGGGTCAAAAAGCAACGCCCCGACCGGTATTCGGTTGGGGCGTTGTTGTTACAGGGGCAGTAGCATAATTACCACACCAGCAGCCGGCAGCCTAAACTTAGCTGACTAATCAGCTCGGTAAGGGCCCCGGCTGCCTGGTAAGCAGCGTCGGCTGCTAAGCCTTCTTCAGAAACTCGGTTTTGAGCACCATCGTGCTGCCACCGGCCCGGCCCTCGATTTCCTGGGCGCTGTTGGTCAAACGGATGTTCTTAACCACCGTGCCGCGCTTGAGCGTGAGCGACGAGCCTTTCACTTTCAGGTCCTTGATAAGCGTAACCGAGTCGCCTTCCGCGAGCAGGTTGCCGTTGCTGTCTTTAACGTCCATGAGTTTTTACTATTCGCTAACAGCCATCAGCTAATAGCTTAAAAAACCTATACGTTGAAGCGGAAGTGCATAATGTCGCCGTCCTGCACCACGTATTCCTTGCCTTCCACGGCCATCTTGCCGGCCTCCTTGATCTTGGCTTCGGTCTTGTACTCCTGGTAGTCGGCCAGCTTGATTACCTCGGCCCGGATAAAGCCTTTCTCGAAGTCGGAGTGAATGACGCCGGCCGCCTGCGGGGCTTTGTCGCCGCGGTGGACCGTCCAGGCCCGCACTTCCTGCACGCCGGCGGTGAAGTAGGTAATCAGGTTCAGCAACTCGTAGGATGCGCGGATCAGCCGGTTCAGGCCCGACTCCGTCAGGCCGTACTCGGCTAGGAACATCGTCTTCTCCTCGGGGTCCTCGATTTCGGCAATCTGCGACTCAATGGCGGCCGATACGAGCACCACCTGGGCGCCCTCCGCCTTCACGTGCTCCCGCAGAGCGTCGACGTGGTTGTTGCCGTTGGTAATGCTGGCCTCGTCCACGTTGGCCACGTAGATAACCGGCTTGATGGTGAGCAGCTGCAGGTCGGCCACGGCTTCGAGGTCCTCGGGCGAGGCCTGCAGGGCGCGGGCGTTCTGCCCGGCTTCCAGGGCCTCCTTGAAGCGCTGCAGCACGGCTACTTCCTTTTTGGCTACGGCATCGCCACCCTTGGCGCTGCGCTCCGACTTGGCCAGCTTTTTCTCCACGCTTTCGAGGTCCTTGAGCTGGAGCTCGGTGTCGATAACGTCCTTGTCGAACACGGGGTCTACGCCGCCGGCTACGTGCACGATGTTGGGGTCGTCGAAGCAGCGCACCACGTGGATGATGGCGTCGACTTCGCGGATGTTCGCCAGAAACTTGTTGCCCAATCCTTCGCCCTTGGAGGCGCCTTTTACGAGGCCGGCAATGTCGACGAACTCGATGATAGTCGGCAGCACTCGCTTGGGATTTACCAGCTGCTCCAGGATCTGGAGCCGCTCGTCGGGCACGGTAATCACGCCCACGTTGGGCTCGATGGTGCAGAACGGATAGTTGGCCGATTCGGCCTTGGCGTTCGAAAGAGCGTTGAACAGCGTGGACTTACCCACGTTCGGCAAACCGACGATTCCGCAGCGGAGACCCATATGGTGAAATGGTAAAGTTGGGATGAAGTGAAGCTACGCCCCGGGGCGCAATTCGAGGGGCAAAGGTACGGAGCTTCCGCCGGCATTGCGAACGGGCCGGAAATATTGGGCTGTTGACTTCTAACGGAAGCAGAAAGCCAGTTCCCCTCCTTTAATAAGGAGGGGTGCCCGCAGGGCGGGGTGGTTGACGTCGTTGGAGCTATTAGCTGATGGCTGTAAGCCTTTCGTGCTGCTGTTTATTCAGTGTCATCCTGAGCCCTGCGAAACGAAGTTCGACGTAGCCAAGGCCCCTAGCACCGAGGAACGAGTCATTGTTACATCATCCGTCCTGGCGCCAGACGTTCAATCCCGATAAGGTCCTTCCTTCGTCAGGATGACATTGCTTTTATTGAGGCACTTGGTATAAGCAAAACAGCGCGCCCGGAATGGAAATCCGGGCGCGCTGCGCATGTCTGGTGCCGATGCGAAAGCAGCGTAAGCGTGCTTCAACAGGCAGGCTAGAACTTGTCTTCGCTGTTGTACGGTTCCTCGCTGTAGGTGCGGGGGCGGTCCAGCTCGGCTACTTCCTCGGGGGTGAGCAGCTCTTCCCGTACGTACTCCACCGCATCCTGCAGGGCATCCACGAACTTGAGGAAGTCTTCTTTGTAAAGGAAGATCTTGTGCTTCTCGTAGGAGAAGGTATCGTCGTCACGAACCTTGCGCTTACTCTCCGTGATGGTGAGGTAGTAGTCCTGCCCCCGGGTAGCCTTCACGTCGAAAAAGTACGTGCGCTTGCCGGCTTTAATGCGTTGGGAGTAAATTTCTTCCTGATCGTGACGGTCTTCCACGGTAAATTTTGTTATTCCGAGATGATTGAATTTCAGGCTAAAGTATAGCTATGCTACGGGATTTAAAAATTTGGCTGGCAAGATTTTCGGCCGCGCCGACGGTATCTTTGCCTGGTCTCCGTCCCGCCGGGGCAGGCCACCGGAACTAACCCGGTCCGGCTTCCTTTATCAGCCAGGGAATCTGGCCGGGCGGGGCTGCTTTCACCGGGCTGAACCGAAGGAAGTCCTCCCTGTTTGAATAACGGCTGTCCCTAACCGGGGCTGGCAGCGCCCATCACCGGTCCACCTTACTACTTCACCTCTTTTCCACATGGCTCAACCCCTGGACCTGGCGGCTGTTCGCTCGTTTGAAAACCTCGAATTCCTGGCCCGGCAGCTGGTCGAAGGCTTTATCACGGGCCTGCACCAGTCGCCCTACCATGGGTTTTCGGTGGAGTTCTCGGAGCACCGCCTCTACAACCCGGGCGAAAGCACGCGCCACCTCGACTGGAAAGTGCTGGCCCGCACCGACAAGCTGTTCGTGAAGCGCTACGAGGAGGAAACCAACCTGCGCTGCCACCTGCTGCTCGACGTGAGCCCGAGCATGTACTACCCCAAGCCCAGCCACGACAAGCTGCGGTTTGCCATTCTCTGCGCGGCGGCCCTCACGACCCTGCTGCAAAAGCAGCGCGACGCGGTGGGCCTCGTCACCTTTGCCGACACCGTGGAGCTGCAGACGCCGGTGCGCTCGACCACCTCGCACCGCCACACGCTGCTGCTTACCCTGCAGCAGCTGCTCGACCGCCCCGCCGCCGAGCGTCGCTCCACCGACGTGGCCGGGGTTATCCACCAGATTGCCCAGCAGATTCCCAAACGCTCCTTGGTTGTGCTGTTCAGCGACATGCTGGGCCGCTCGCCCGAGGAGCAGACTGCCGGCCTGCAGGCCCTGCAGCACCTGCGCCACCAGCAGCACGAGGTGCTGCTGCTGCACGTGATGGACCGCGCCACCGAGGCCGACTTCGACTTTGCCGAGCGCCCGTATCTGTTCGAGGACATCGAAACCGGCGAGGAAATCAAGCTGCAGCCCAACCAGGTGCGCGACGCCTACCGCACGGCCATGAAAGCATATGAGCAGGAGCTGGTGCTGCGCTGCGGGCAGTACAAGATTGACTTCGTGCCGGTCGACATCCGGGAGCCATTCGACAAGGTGCTGTACGCCTACCTCGTCAAGCGCGGCAAGGTCCGCTAGGTCGTATGTGGAACTGTCGCGTATGCGGGCTCGACTACGACGCCTCGCCCTGGGGCCCCGCCGAAAACGAGCCCGACCACAGCAGCTGCGAGTGCTGCGGGGCCGAGTTCGGCTACCACGATTATTCCGTGGAAGCCGCCCGGCAGTACCGCCAGCAGTGGCTGGCCGGCGGGGCCCGCTGGTACTATCCCCGGCTCCGGCCCGAGGGCTGGCAGCCCGAAGCACAGCTACGTCAGGTGCCGGAAGCGTACTGGTAGGCTAAGGCCGGCACCTTGTCGTAACAACGCTTCCGGCACCTGCTTTCTACTTTCTTTTCCTGTTCGAACCCACGCCGAATGCTAATTGACGCTCTGTTCTTCGTGTTCATCCTGTGTATTCCGTCGTCGCTGATTACGGCCTACATTGCGCATATGAACGACCGTTCCCTGTGGCGGTGGCTGCTGATCGGGTTTTGCCTGCCGTTTGTGGGCATTTTCGTGGCTATGATTGTCACGTACTTCGACCAGAAGCGGGCCGAGGCCAACGGCCAGGAGCCGGAATAGCCGGGGCTATTTGGTCGGCGTGTTGTCCAACGACTGCCACAGGTACTTGCTGGCCACGGTCCGGTAGGGACGCCAGGCTTCGGCCAGCTGGCTCATGCGGGAAAGCAGGGCTTTGCCGGTTTCGGTGAGGCCGTAATACCGCCGCATTGCGTTCTGAATGCCCAGGTCGCCTTCGGGAAAAACATCGGGCTGGTCGAGGGCGAACATCTGCAGCATCTGCGCCGTCCAGCGGCCCACGCCCTTGATGGCGGTGAGGTGGCGGGTAAGGGCATCTTCGTCGAGGCCGTTGATAAACGTGTAGTCGAGTTGCCCCCGCAAAGCGAAGTCGGCAATGGCGCGCAGGTAGCCCGCTTTCTGCCGCGAGATGCCGGCGGCCCGCAGCTCCTCATCCGACATAGCCAGCAGTGCGGCTGGCTCGGGGTAGCCGTCGGGTGGAAACAAAGCCTGCACCTTTTTCCAGATGGCGGCCGCGGCCTTTACCGAAATCTGCTGCCCCACGATGGCGGTGAGCAGGGCGTGGTAGACGTCTTCGTGGGCACTGGGCTTTAGCGGTCGCCCGTCCCGGATGATGGCGGCCAGCACGGGGTCCGCCTGGCTGAGGTGGCGCAGGGCGGGGGAGAGGTCAGGCTCGGGCACGGTCGATGGGGTGAGTGGGAATTGAAATCAGCTCCCGGATCATTCCGGTGGGCGAGAGGCGGGCGGCGGACAGGCAGCGGCCATACACGGCCCCGGTGTCGAGGTTTAGGGTGCGGGATTCCGGGTCGAAGGCCGGGCGGCCGTCGGGCGTGGGCGTGTGGCCGATTACCTGCACCTTGCCCACGTCGAGCAACGGGCCGCGCCGCCACAGGATTCCGTCGGGGTTGTCTTCGTCGAGCGGGTTGGGCGTATCGGCAAACCCGGCGTGGCTGACTATCACGTCGTCGTTTTCCCACACAAGAGGCCGTTCGGCCAGCCAGGTCAGGTGGTCGGGCAGCAGCTCGGGGTAGCTGCGGTACTGCCGGATCGTGTGCTGCCCGCCCCACAGGAGCCAGTTGGGGTAGGGGCCCTGGGGCCCGTAGTAGCGCAGCATCCCGACTTCGTGGTTGCCTTTCAGAAACACGACCTGTTCGCCGTGCCGGGCTTCGAGCTGCCTGGCCAGCGCCACCGTTTCGGGGGCAAAGTTGCCCCGATCCATCAGGTCGCCGACCTGCACCAGCCGCTCCTGATCAGGCCGCCAGTATGTCAGGAGCTCTTCCAGCGTGTGAAAGCAGCCGTGCACGTCACCAATAACAAACAGGTTCATGGGCCAAGGCGGGAATAAGCAAGTAAGCAGGGGAGATCCTGCCACTACGGGGCGGGCAAAGATGCGGAAAGCCGTCCGGACGGTATATACGAGGAAGTAGCCGTAAGCAGTGCTGCCGCCTTCCCCGCTGCTTCCGTAAAAACCAGCCAACTTTGGGCGGCAGAGACTTCCTGCCCCTTCCGAATGCCCTTACGTCAAATTATCCTGCCGATCCGCGAACTTTCCGAAAGCGGCAAGCTGTCGGGCCTGCTGCTGCTGCTGGCCACGGCAGTGTCGCTGCTGGTAAGCAACTCTGCCTGGGGCGGCTCTTACCTGCACTTCTGGGAAACCCACCTGGGCTGGGGCCCTCTGGAGAAAACCATGGCCCACTGGGTAGACGACGGACTGATGGTCGTGTTCTTCTTTCTGGTAGGACTGGAAATCAAGCGTGAGGTATTGTACGGCGAGCTGGCCGACGTGCGCCACGCCCTGCTGCCGGTACTGGCCGCGGTGGGCGGCGTAGCGGTGCCGGCCGGTATCTACCTGCTCTTCAATGCCGGTACGCCCACCAGCCACGGCTGGGCCACGCCCACTGCCACCGACATTGCCTTTTCCCTTGGAATTCTGTCTTTGCTCGGCGACAAAGTGCCGTTCGGCCTGCGGGTGTTTCTCACCGCCCTGGCCATCATCGATGACCTGCTGGCCGTGGTCATCATTGCCCTGTTCTACACCGCCGAGCTGCACACGAGCTACCTGCTGGGCGCCGCTGGAATATTCGGGGCGCTGGTCGTGCTGAACCGCCTGAAGGTAAGCTGGCTGCCGCTGTACTTTCTGCTGGGGCTGGGGCTGTGGTTCTGCGTGCTCAAATCCGGCGTGCATGCCACTATTGCCGGCGTGCTGCTGGCCCTCACCATACCGACTGCTTCGATCGAGCAGCTGGAAGGCGCGCTGCACAAGCCCATCAACTACCTGATTCTGCCGGTTTTCGCATTGGCCAACACCGCTATTGTGCTTTCCGCCGGCACCTTTGGGGAGCTGCTCAGCCCCCTGGGCATAGGCATCGGACTGGGGCTGCTGCTGGGCAAGCCGCTCGGCATCTTCGGGGCTACCTGGCTGGCGGTAAAGGCCGGCATTTCAACGCTGCCGGAACGGGTAACGTGGTTTAAGCTGCTGGGGCTGGGCTTTACGGCCGGCATCGGCTTTACCATGGCCATCTTCATTGCCAACCTTTCCTTCACCGAGCCCGCCCGCGTCGACCTGGCGAAGCTGGCGGTCATCATCGGCTCCCTGCTGGCGGCCTTGGTCGGGCTGCTGGTGCTGCATTTAGCCGACAAAGCCGACGAGCGCCCGGCACCCGTCGGCTCTGCTGACTAGAGGCACTTAGGCCGACAACGCCACCAACGCCTGCTGTACGCGCCCGATCATGGCATCGTCCACGTCGAGGTGCGTGACGAACCGGATCATCTGGGGGCCGAACGACGAGGCCCGGATGCCATGCTGACCAAGATGGTTCAGGAAGCTTTCAGGCTTTACCTCGTCGCGGAGGCGGAAGATGACCAGGTTGGTTTCCACCGGCAGCACCTCCGCCACGTACGACTGCTCCTGCAGCGTGGCGCCCAGCTCCCGGGCGTGGCGGTGGTCATCGGCCAGCCGGTCCACGTTGTGCTCCAGGGCGTAGAGGCCGGCGGCGGCCAGGATGCCGGCCTGGCGCATGCCCCCGCCCATCACCTTGCGGATGCGGCGGCACTTGTGCACAAAGGCCTTGCTGCCCAGCAGCACCGAGCCCACCGGCGTACCCAGCCCTTTGGAAAGGCACACCGAAATAGAGTCGAAGTACTGTCCGTAGTCCTCAGCCCGCTGCCCGGTGGCCACCAAAGCGTTGAAGATGCGGGCACCGTCGAGGTGCATGGCCAGCTTGCGGCGCCGCGCTACTTCGGCAATGGCGGCAATGGTTTCCATGGAGTAGCAGCTGCCGCCCCCACGGTTGCTGGTGTTTTCGAGGCACACCAGGTTGGAGGTCGGGTAGTGCACGTTGTCGTCGGGGCGGATGGCGGCTTCCACCTGGGCGGCTGTTACGCGGCCCCGGTCGCCGGGAATCAGGGCTACCGAGGCGCCCGAGTGGAAGGCAATGCCGCCCACTTCCCAGAGGTACACGTGCGCCGTCTGCTCACAGATAACCTCCGACAGGGGCTCGGTGTGGGCTTTGATGGCAATCTGGTTGGTCATGGTGCCGGACGGGCAGAACAGGCCGGCTTCCAGCCCGAAGCGGGCCGCGGCGGCGTCTTCCAGGGCCCGTACCGTCGGGTCTTCCTCGTACACGTCGTCGCCCACGGGGGCCCGCAGCATGGCGTCGAGCATGGCGGCGGAGGGGCGGGTAACGGTGTCGGAGCGCAGGTCAATTATCGGATCAGGCATCAGGTCAGGGGAGAAGGAATGAAAAGCTGTTTCTGGTTTCAAAAATAAGACTTACTTTTGCCGTTCCTTTTAGGAGAAGACAAAGAAAAAGACAATAACCGACCCGGATATGAGCGTCACCCGACTGAAGCGGAAGCACCGCAAGAACATTGCCCGCGCCAACAACAAGCAGCGCATCATCAAGCAACTGCTGCTGACCCCCGTTCTGAAGAACGTGGACATCGAAGAGTTGAAATCCCGCTTCAACGGCGGCACCGCTCCGGCTCCCAAGGCTGCGGCTACCGAAACCGCCGAGTAGCACCGCCGTACTGCCGGCCCCGGCGGGCGGTACAAGGCTCCGTCTTCAGCGTCGGTTGCTGCCAATACGAAAGAAAGCGTCGTTCCTGCGGGAAGGACGCTTTTTTTATTGTCCGCTGCCCGCCTCGGTGCGCGGCCCCAGCTCCACTACCTGCAGCCCCTGCACCTTACCCTGGGCAACCTCGAAGCGCAGCAGGGTGCGGGTGTTGTGAAAGCCGTGCCGGCCGGCGGCCCCAGGATTGAGGTGGAGCAGCCGCAGGCGCGGGTCGGGCATCACCTTCAGGATATGGGAGTGGCCGGAGATGAACAGACCGGGCCGCTCCTGCTGCAGCAGCGTCCGGGCCGCCGGGGAATAGCGCCCGGGGTAGCCGCCGATGTGGGTAATGAGGACTTTCAGCCCTTCCAGCTCAAACGACTGCACCAGGGGCTGGGTCAGGCGTACGTCGCGCCCGTCGATGTTGCCGTACACGCCCCGCAGCGGAGCCACCTCCGCCAGCTGCTCGGCCACGGCCGCCGTGCCGAAGTCGCCCGCGTGCCAGATTTCGTCGCAGCCGCGCAGGTGATGCAGGATGCGGCTGTCGAGGTAGCTGTGGGTGTCGGAAAGCAAACCGATTTTCTTCATAGGGCAAAGGTAGGGATGCCGGGCCCAGGCAGGGGTTTTCCGGGTCCGGCGCTTAGTTTGCGCACGGCTCAGCCGTAGTGCTGCCTCAACCGTACAACGGAACTGCCGCCAACTCGTATCTTGCCCGTCCGTTCCTGGGTTTTGCGCGGCGTTTCGATACGCTGCCATCCGGCCCGAAGTTCTGCTTTTGCCTTCTCTTTCATTTTTCCTTCAGATTGCCCTGCGATGAATGTTTTCATCAACGACATCCCGCTGATCATTAAAAAGACCAGCGACAAAGTGTCCAAGCACCGTTACGACCTGATCCTGAACGCCGACGACGAGTTTATCTCGAAGGACCTGGCCGGGGACGTGCTCGTGCGCGATGTCACCGACGTGTTCGTGGACCGGCTGCTGCGCCTGATGGAGGTGAAAAAGCTGAAAAAGCTGAAGTCCCTGACCATGCTGGCCCGCAAGAAGAGCCGTCTGATCCTGCACCTCAAAGATCAGTTCCGCATTGCCAAAGCCGCCGGCGGACTGGTGGTAAAGGATGGAATGCTGCTGATGATCTACCGGCTCGGTAAGTGGGACCTGCCCAAGGGTAAGCTGAAAAAGGACGAGGACCCGGCCCAGGGTGCCCTGCGCGAGGTGGAGGAGGAGTGTAACATCAAGGTGGAGCTGGGCGAGAAACTGCCCAGCACCTGGCACTCGTATGCGTACAACGGCAACAAAATCCTGAAAAAAACGAATTGGTACATCATGCAGTGCCTCGACGACTCGCTTATGAAGCCCCAGGCGGAAGAGTACATCGAAGAGGTCCGGTGGATGACGCCCCAGGAAGCGCTGAACGTGCTGCCCGAGGCGTATGCCTCGATTGAGCTGGTGGTCCGCCATTACCTGGGCGAAACCGCCGGTACTTCCACCTCGAAGCAGTCTTCCGCCAAATAGGTGGTCTGCCCGTCGCGGCCGCTTTCGTTTCTACCCTTGCTTAGTAGTTCACCCTAGTTGTTGCGTATGCGCTCCTTCCGTCCCTTTCCTTTCCTGTTGCTCCTGGGCCTGGCTGCCTGCACCGGTACGCAGAATGCTTCTGAAAACCGCGACCCGATGGCCCAGCAGCCCACGGTCATCAATCCGAGCCCCATCGACATGCCGGCCCTGGTAGGCCGCAATATCGACCAGCTGCGCCGCTCCCTGGGAGCTCCGCTCGAAACCAAGGACGAAGCCATTGGCCTCGAACCGACGGCTGAGCAGATGAAAACCACCAAAGGCGAAGACTGGATCAACACGTTCGAGAAGAACGGCTCCACGCTGGTGGTCACCTTCAATGCCCGCACCCGCAAGGTGCTGGACGTGGTGCTGGTCGGCTCCGACGAAGACGAGCTGATGCGCCGGGGCAACCTGAGCCTGACGGCCCCCAACTACATTGTGCTACCCGTTTCGGACCCCAAGAACACCCAAAAGCTGGTGGGCGTGCGCATCGTGTCGCGCCGCTAGCCGCTACTGGATCGGGGGCGGAACCGGCAGCGGAAACGGCACGAAGTCGTCGACGTTGCCCCCGAACCGGTGAATTTCCCGGATGATGGTGGAGCTGATGGCTGCCAGGGCCGGGGCCGTGATCAAAAAGACGGTTTCCAGCCCCGGGTTCACGTGCCGGTTGGCCTGGGCAATGGTATTCTCGTACTCGAAGTCGGTGGTGTTGCGCAGTCCGCGCAGCAGAAACTGGGCGCCTACCTGCCGGGCAAAGTCCGCAGTAAGGCCCTTGTAGGTCTGTACCGATACCCGGGGCTCGTCTTCAAACAGCCGGGCAATCTGGCTTTGCATCTGCTCCACGGGCAGGTAGCGCTGCTTGCTGCTGTTGTTGCCGATGGCAATGATAACCTCGTCAAACAGCACTGCCCCGCGCCGCACCACGTCGAGGTGGCCGTTGGTGAAGGGGTCAAACGAGCCGGGAAAGAGGGCAATGCGCATCCTGGTTTGTGTACTGAGGTGGGAAATAGGCTGATGCCGGTACAGGCGCTGCCTGTCGCCCGGGACCGAGCGCAAAGAAAGCACTGATAAACGGAAAAGCCCCGGCGTAGCACTACGTGGGGCTTTTGAGTATAAAAGGCTTGCCTTTTCGCGCCGGCCCACGCCGCTGGCGGGGTCTTTCGTTAGAAGCCCATCTGCCCCTGGGAGAAGCCTACTCGCAGAGGTGGAGGCTGTAAAGCTCGAAGTAGCGGTATTCAAACACCTCGTTGAGCCGGTAGCTGTAGGTGAGGTCGAACGGGCGCATACCGAAGCGCACGTTGCGGATGTACTTGCGCAGAATCGTGAACAGCTCGGAGTCGTGGGTCAGGTCGCCCCACACGACCAGCGCATCCTGGTCGGGGTTGAGCTGTAGCTCCTGCATGGCCAGGATGGTGTAGTAGATCAGATCTTCAGGCGTGCTGAACGAGAAGACGTTGCAGAACTCGGGGCGCTTATGATGCACCGCCACCAAAGTCATTTCCTGCTGCCCGATGCTCAGGTAGAGGTGGCGGGGCACAGCCTGCTCGCTCTGGTGCACGGCGCCTTCCAGCAGGGCGCTGGTCTGGTGCAGCACCCGGCCGGTGGGGTAGGCCCGCTGAAACCAGCGCACCAGCTCCCGGTCGGCGGCAAACACGCTCACGATATCCTGGCTCCGGTGGCTGTGGTGCAGCACTTTCTCCTGCTCCGGATTGGGCGCGTAGTGCAGGCTCAGGTAGCGGGCTTCGTCGCCGGCGCGGAAAAGGGGCGCCGGCAGCAGCGTAAAGGCCCGGTTCTGCACCGCCAGCAGCACCCGGTTCCAGCCCGAGAGGCCCAGCAGGTCGTGCTGACTCCGCAGCGCCGCCAGCTGCGCGGCCAGGGGCTGGTCGGATGTCAGAACGTAGTCTTCGAGCAGCACGAACTTGTTGCGCTTGATATCCGCCAGCCCCACCCGGATACCGGCCGGGCCGGTCGTCAGGTACAGGTTGTAAGTCGCCGGATTGGCCGGGTCCAGCGTTTCGTCGCGCAGACGGGTCAGGGCAGCGGGTAGGGACGTGGCCGAAACCACAGCGGAAGCAGATGAAGACACGAACGAATCAGTAGGGGCGCGAAAACTCGTCGTTAAAGGTAGCAGTCAGTTGTCAGTTGTTCGTTGTCAGGTATCAGTGAAAATTCTTCTGACAACCGATAACGAACAACTGATAACTAAAAACCTACTTCTGGAACTGTAGGTGGGGAATGTAGACGTCGTCGGGGCTGATAATGTGACGCAGCACCGGGTGCAGCTGCTCGGGGTGCATGGCCCCGAACTGCCGGGGCGTCATGAAGGCCAGGCGGGTCAGCAGCTGGGCATCCACGGCGTGCTCGGGGTCGAGGCCCCGGCGCGGGCGGGCGGTGGCGTCCGTCGCCGTCACCTCGAAAAACAGCTCCAGGGCCTGCAGGTCGTCGCGCTTAAACTCGTGCAGGTGCAGAAAGCGCCCCACCTTGACGTCCAGCCCGGTTTCTTCCCGGAACTCCCGGGTCAGGCACTGCTGCACGGTTTCGCCAAACTCCCAGCCTCCGCCGGGCGGGGACCAGAACACCGAGCCGTCGGCCAGCAGCCCCCGGTGGGCAGCGAGGAGCAGCGCGCCCTCCTGCACCAGCAGCCCACAGACACGGACGCGGACCCGGTTGGCGTACGCGGCCAGCAGCGAAGCCGGGTCGGGGAGGTCAGGAAGCTCGGGGGAGTCAGGCATAAAACTAGCAGTACGCTTCAGCAACCGGGAAGGCCGGTTTTTAGTTGGCGCAGCCGGGGTCGGGGCCGCAAAGGAAAAACAAAGCACCCAACAAACAAGCCTTGCTCCACCGTCATTTTACTGGTTAACGACCCGAATTCCGGGTTGGTATGGCAAGGGGGCGCCGTACCTTTGGGCAATGACAACTCCCGACCAAGCCGCCCCCGACGCCGAACTCGTCGCCCGCATCCGCCGCAAGCTTACCCGTCAGCACTTCATGCACCTGATTGGCGCCGACCTCACCGTTATCGAGCCCGGCCGGGTGGAGGCCGAGCTGGCTTTGGCCCAGCAGCACCAGCAGCAGCGCGGTTTTGCCCACGGCGGCCTCGTCGCTACCATGGCCGACCTCGTGGCCGGTTTTGCGGGCGTCACCCTGATTCCCGACGACCATGGCATGGTGACGGCGGAGCTGAAGGTGTCGTACCTGAACCCCGGCGTAGGTCAGAAGATTGTGGCCAAAGGCTGGGTGCTCAAAGCCGGCCGCCGCCTGCATTTCTGCGAAGCCGAAGTCTGGTGCGACGACAAGCTCATTGCCAAAGCCACCGCGACGATGGCCGTGATTGAGCCGCAGTAAACTGACTTTAGCACATCATGCTGAGCTTGCCGAGTAACCGGAGGTCAGCGCAGCTAAGCTTGTGTGCTGACGTCGTGAAAAAGGATGTTATGCTGAGCGGAGCAAAGCGAAGTCGAAGCATCTCTACCGCTTCGTTGATTTACTAATGCTCGGAATGACCGGCTTTTTGGAAACTGAGCATAGACGTACGCTGTTCCGGTAGCAAGTTCATCGGTTAGTCAATACGTCTTTTTATTTCTTATACTACCCAACGTTCCTTCGCCCAATTTCCCGCTGAATGCTTTCCATTCGTACCAATTCCGTCCGCGACTATTTCCCCTACGAGCCTACCCAGGACCAGGCGGAGCTGTTCGGGCGGCTTGATGAGTTTCTGCGCGATGAGCTGCCGGGCCGCAAGGTGTTTGTGCTGCGCGGCTACGCCGGTACCGGTAAGACGACCGTCGTCAGCGCCCTGGTGCAGTGGCTGCACCGGATGCAACGCAAGTACACGCTGATGGCGCCCACCGGCCGGGCCGCCAAGGTGATGAGCACCTACTCGGGCGTGGCCGCCAGCACCATTCACAAGAAGATCTACCGGCAGACCTCGGGCTCCCCGTCGGAGAAGCTGTCCTTTCAGCGCCAGCCCAACCGTACGGCCGACATGCTTTACATCGTGGACGAGGCCTCGATGATTTCCGACGAAAAGGCCTTTGGCGAAAACGGCCTGCTCGACGACCTGATGGGCTACGTGTTTGAGAAGCCCACCAACCGCCTGCTCCTCATCGGCGACACGGCCCAGCTGCCGCCCGTGGGCCAGCTGCTCAGCCCCGCCCTCGACCCGGCCCAGCTGGCCCACCGCTTTCGCGCCAAGGTGGATGGGGTGGAGCTGCGCCAGGTGATGCGCCAGGCAGAGGAGTCGGGTATTCTGGTAAATGCCACCATTCTGCGCGAGGAGCTGCGCGAAGAGCAGCCCCACATCCAGTTTCACACCAAGGGCTACCCCGACATCTTCCGGATGAACGGCGACAAGCTCGAGGACGGCCTGCGCTGGGCGTACCGCAACTACGGGCACGAGAACACCACCATCATCTGCCGATCCAACAAAAACGCCAACCTCTACAACCAGATGATCCGGCGGACTTTGTTTGACGCGGAAGAGGAAATCGAGTCGGGCGACTACCTGATGGTGGTGCGCAACAACTACTTCTGGCTGCCCAAGGACTCGGAAATGGGCTTTCTGGCCAACGGCGACTTTGTGCAGATCAGCAAGATCGTGCGGCGGCAGGAGCTGTTCGGCTTCCGCTTCGCCGACGCCCGCATCCGCTTCGTGGACTACCCCGACGAGGAGGAAATCGAGATTAAGCTCCTGCTCGACACCCTGCACACCGAAAGCCCCGCCCTGCCGGCCGACCGCAGCAACGCGCTCTACCAGGCCGTGCTGGGAGACTACGCCCACCTGCCCACCAAGCGGGAGAAAAGCGCAGCCCTGCGCAAGGACCCGTTTCTGAACGCCCTGCAGGTGAAGTTTGCCTATGCCCTGACCTGCCACAAAGCCCAGGGTGGGCAGTGGCAGGCGGTGTTCGTGGACCACGGCTTTCTCAAGGAGGACATGGTGAACGCCGAGTTTGCCCGCTGGCTGTATACCGCCGTGACCCGCGCGGCCGAGCGGCTGTTCCTGCTAAACTTCAACCAGAAGCTGCTGGCCGACGCGGCCGAGCCCACTTAGCCCGTATCTTACCAGCCGCTGGGAATTCCGTAGTCGGGTAGGGGCCGCAGAGCCGGGCTTTGCCCGCGCTTTATTCCGCTTTGCCCCGGCGCCGGCAAAACTGGCCGTACATTTGCCAGGCCCGCTAAAACCTGTATTTTTGTTAACCCCAACCTTTTAACACCCTCCATCCATGAAAAAAGCACTTATTCTGGCCCTGATGCTCTCGACGGCCGGCTTCTCTGCTCAGGCTCAGTCAACGGCTGCCAAGCCTGCTACCGCGCAGGATAAAGTAGCTGGTCCGCAGATCCAGATTGACGAGATGAAGTACAACTTCGGCTCGATCAAGACCGGTGACATCGTGGAGCACACCTTCAAGTTCAAGAACGTGGGCACCCAGCCCCTGATTATCTCCAACATCGGCGTTAGCTGCGGCTGCACGGTGCCGGACTGGACCCGTGACCCGGTTATGCCCGGCAAGACCGGCACCATCTCGGCCAAGTTCAATAGCTCGGGTAAAATGGGTATGCAAAGCAAAGTCCTGACCATCGAGTCGAACTCCATGAGCGGCAACGCCATGGTAGAGCTGGTGGGCGACGTAACCGCCGCTACCACGACCGCCACGGCCTCGGACGTGAAGGGTGCCGAAGCCACCGAGAAGGAAACCAAGGTGAAAGCCAAAGCCGGCGAAACCAAGGTGAAGATGAAGCGCAAGGCTTCCTAGTCAGCTCTCCACTAAGCCAATAAAAAAAGCGGCCCGTCGTGCACGGGTCGCTTTTTTTATTGGGCCGATACGGGGCTTACTCTCGGCTGCCTGGTCAGGCTGCCGCAGTTAAGCACGAGGAGCTAAACTACAGCTGCCGGGCGGCCAGGAGCACACAGATCCAGCCGCCAATCAGGAGCAGCCCCCCGATGGGCGCCACGGCCCCGAGCTTGGTAATGCCGGTAAAGCATAGCAGGTAGAGCGAGCCGCTGAACAGCAGTACCCCGCCCAGCCAGCACCACGCTGCCCCGCCCAGGGTGCGCAGCTCGGGCCGCAGCAGGTACAGAATACCAATGGCCAGCAAAGCCAGGGCGTGGTAGAACTGGTAGCGCACCGCGGTTTCGAATGTTTCGAAGCGGCCCGAGGCTTCCAGCATCTTGCGCAGGCCGTGGGCGCCGAAAGCCCCGATGCCCACGCCCAGGCCCCCGAGCAGAGCAGCCAGCTGAATGATAAGTCGAGCGGTCATTTGTTGATTGTTGAAAGTTGATTGTTAAAAGCTGACTGTTGAATGGGTGTTGTTGAAATCGGGTCCGGGCGAGACTGAATAGCAATCAGCTCTTAGCTACCAACAATCATCAATCAACCTTCCCGTAGTTCCGGGCGCCAAAAATAGCGCTGCCGACCCGGATCAGCGTACTGCCTTCGGCCAGGGCCAGGCGGTAGTCGGCACTCATGCCCATGGACAACTCCCTAAACGCGGGCTCATCGGCGAAGTAGCGGGCCTTTAGTTTCTCGAAGATGCCGCGCAACTCCCGGAACTCCCGTTGCACCTGCGCCGCGTCGTCGGTGTTGGTGGCAATGCCCATAATGCCGGTCAGCTGCACGTGGCGGGCGTTGCGAAAAGCCTCCGAGCCGAGCAGCTCCTCTGCGTCGGCCAGGCTCAGGCCCGACTTGGTTTCTTCCCGGGCGACGTGAAACTGCAGCAGCCCCCGAACAACGCGGCTGTGCCTGGCCGCCTGCTTGTCAATCTCCAGCAGCAGGCGCAGGGAGTCGATGCTTTGAATGGTGTGCACGAAGGGCGCCACGTACTTCACCTTGTTGGTTTGCAGGTGCCCGATCAGGTGCCACTCTACGTCGGCGGGCAGCTCGGGCTGCTTGGCTACCATTTCCTGCACCTTGTTTTCCCCGAACAGCCGGGCGCCCGCCTCATACGCTTCGCGCAGCCGCTCCACGGGGTGGGTTTTGGTGACGACGACCAGCCGGGCCGGGGTGCCGTGCAGCTCATTCTGGAAAAAGCGGAGGTTATCGGCAATGGACATTTTAGGGAATGTGCTAATGAGTATCGGGAGAAATGCGCGGAAGAAGGGGGAATGTGGCCGGGGGCAGGAATCAGCCTGTCAACCACGTTCCGCATCGTGAAAAGCTAATCTTCCAGCGCGTTGGTGAGGAACGTGTTTTTAAGCGCCAGCCACAGCAGCCACAGGCCCACGCACCACCACAGGTAAACCCGGTAGTAGTCCCGGGTGTTGCGAAAACGGGTCTGCTTGATTTCGGATTTCTCGTACCGGTCGATGCGGCGGAACACCCGCTGCAGCGCGCCGTTGTCGGTAGCCCGGAAAAACTGGCCTTCGCCCACCTGGGCCAGCTGCCGCATGGTGGTTTCGTCGAGCTCGGTTTCCACAAAGCGGGGCCGGCCCTGCTCGTCGGTGCCGTAGGGCACGATGCCGTCCTTGCCCAGCCCGATGGTGTAGAGCTTGAGCCCGTAGGCGTGGGCCAGCTGGGCAGCGGTAAGCGGGTCGAGGGAGCCAGCCGTGTTTTCCCCGTCCGACAGCAGGATGCAGACCTTGGTCCGGCTCGGGGACTCCCGCAGGCGGTTGGTGGCCACGCCCAGCGCCGTGCCGATAGCGGTGCCGTCATTGGGAATCATGCCCAGCTTCAGCCGGCTCAGCTCCTGGCGCAGCAGCTCGTAGTCCGTGGTAAGGGGAATCACGGAGTAGGCGTCGCCGGCAAACACGACCAGGCCGATCCGGTCACCCACCCGGCCCTGGATAAAGTCGTGGGCCACGCGCTTAGCGGCCTCCAAGCGGTTGGGCCGCAAATCCTGCAGCTCCATCGAGCCCGACACGTCAATGACCAGCAGAATATCGATGCCCTCAGTGTTCTGCACCACCCGCTCGTCGGTGCGCTGGGGGCGGGCCAGCGCGACCACCCCAAACGCCAAACTCAGGCCCAGCACCAGGTTGGGCACGAAGCGCAGCAGGGCGGTCCAGTCGCGCCGGACCTGTCCGGGCACGAAGGCCACGCCCAGCCGCACCCGCCGCCGACTGGCCAGCAGCCAGCGCAGGCCAAACAAAAGCGGAATCAGCGGAATCAGCAGCAGCAGGCGCGGGTGCTCCCAGCTGTAGCTTGTCAGCGTGGCGTAGCGCAGCCCTTCCACAAGCGGGGCCAGAAACCGGAGCCAGAGCTGTTCAAGCATGCAGGGAAGGGAAAAATAGAAAGGCCGGCTTTCACCAACGGTTATTGCTGAAACGATGCCGTGACCAGAGCGTAGCGCCGCTCGGCGAAGGTACGCAGCCGGGCGAAGGCATCATCGGTTTCCACCTCGTCGTCGGTGAACTGGTTGCCGTAAATCACCCGGTCGGCCACCCGCAGCGCCAGGCTCACGTCCAGGTCGTTCTGGTAGTGCGCCACAATTTCCTTGGTCGTGAGGCTGTTGATGGCGTTGTCTTCGAGGCCGGTGAGGTAGTTTTTCCAGAGGGTAATGGCCCGCTCCATGTTGCTGAGCGAGCGGGACAAGGTGAACCGCTCAATGTGGCGGGCATACTGGGCCAGGAAGTACACGTGGTTTTTGCGCAGCTTGTAAAGCTGGTAGCGCTGCCGCAGCCGGCGGCCGAAGCCCAAAGCCAGCCCCGCTACCAGCAGCACCAGCAGGCCCGCCGCCGCCAGCCAGTAGGGGTAGTTGAACTGCTGCTCAACCGGCAGGGGCGCGGTGCTCTGCTGCAGGGCCGGCGGACCGTCGGGTAGGGTGAGGGGTGCGGTAGCCAGCAGCTGCAGCCGGGCGGGCTCGGCAGGAGCTACCGTGAGCGTATCCGTGCCCTGCAGCAGCGTTACCGGCAGGCGTAGCTGCTGCACCGAGTCGAGGGCAAAGGTGCGCAGGTAGTACACAGTCTGATCCAGGCTCACGCCCTTGCGCGTGCGGGTGGGGCGGGCCGTCTTGCGCACAAACTCAAACGGCCTGAACTCGGCGGAAGAGTCGGGAAAGATTATTTCCAGGTCGGGGCGGTGGCGGTAGGTCAGCTCGTAGCCCACCACGTCGCCGACCCGGGCCGTGGGCTGCAGAAACCGGCCCTGGGGCAGCTCCGTGGGCAGCTGGGCCACGACCGGCCCGGCGCCGAGCAGCAAACCAAGGCCGGCCAGCAGCCGGAAGTTGCGCGGTGCCCTCATGCTACGCCCGCCCTCCCCGCTGATTACGGCGCCGGAACAGGTGCACCAGCTGGCCCACGTAGTCGGCCTGCGTCGTGATGGAGAGGAACTCGGTGCGGTGGCGGCGGCAGATCTGCCCGATCTGGTCCCGGTTCTGGGCAAAGCTGGCCTGGTAGCGGTTCCGGAAAGCCTCCGACGAGGTGTTCACCCACACGGTGCGGCCGGTTTCCTGGTCGAGCAGCGGAATGATGCCCAGGGGCGGAAACTCCTTTTCCAGCTTGTCGAGCAACTGCACCACCACCAGATCGTGCTTGCGGGCCAGCATCGTCAGCTCGCGCTCAAAGCCCGTGTCGATAAAGTCGGAAAGCAGCAGCACGATGGTGCGGCGCTTGAGCATGCCCAGGGCCTGCTTGATGCCCGCGCCCACGGCCGTGCTCTGGGCCTTGGGCTCCAGCTCAAACAACCGCTTGATGAGGGTGTAGGCGTGACGAATACCCTTGCCCGGGGCCACGTACAGCTCTTTCTGGTTGGAAAACGCCAAGATGCCGAGCTGGGCTTCCTGCCGGGCAGCGGCCAGAGCCAGAATCC
Organism: Hymenobacter translucens; assembly: GCF_020685205.1. GTDB lineage: Bacteria > Bacteroidota > Bacteroidia > Cytophagales > Hymenobacteraceae > Hymenobacter > Hymenobacter translucens. The sequence continues at coordinate 594,281 of NZ_JAJERB010000003.1, read as the reverse complement.
CGCAGATTTCCCGACCCACGTCGATTTTGCGCCGCCCCTCGGCCCCCACGCGCTGGGAGCCGCTCACGTCGAGCAGCAATAAAACCTGCTGCTCGCGTTCTTCCTTGTAGGTTTTGACAAACGTGCCGTGGCCCTTGCTCGATACGGCCCAGTCGATGGCCCGCACCTCGTCGCCATACTGGTAAAGGCGCACGTCGTCGAATTCCAGGCCGGTGCCCTTGAACACCGAGCCGAAGTTGCCCTGCAGCTCAGCGTCGACGGCCTTGAGGATGCGAATCTCAATCTGCCGAAGCTTGCGCACGAGCTGCTGAAACGGGGTGGCCGCGGGCGTATTCATAAAAGCTAAACTACTCGTTCCTGTTAACTTTACCACCGTGAAAACTCTCCCCACCCGCTTGGTGCTGCTGCTTAGCCTGTTGCTGACCCAGTGCCAGCGTCCCGAGGAAGCCCAGGCCCCGGATCAGCTGCTGACCAAGGAGCGGATGGTGCAGCTTCTGATCCAGGTGCACCTGAACGAAGCCCGCGTGGAAGCCTCCCGCCTGTCGGCCGACTCGTCCCGGGCCCTTTACAACAAGCTGCACCAGGAGCTGCTCTGGAACAAGGAAGTCACCGACTCGGTGTTTCGGGCCAGCTACCACTACTACGCCGTGCACGGCAAGGACCTGGAGGAAATCTACACCACGGTGGTCGACAGCCTGGCCATGCGGGAAGTGAAGATGACCGGCCAGCCCAAGCCCTGACATCGGCAGAACTGGCGCTCCTTGGCCTTGCGGCGTCGCAAACAACCGTTTGCGTGAAATGCGTGCAGCCGGAAGTCCTTCGTCTGCGCTAACCCAGCGCTGAGGAAACTAGCAGGTCCGGGACCCGTAACCGGCAGCGCAGATGGCTCTGAATTATCTCTCCGGCTGGTTAGCGGCTTCCAGTTGACGCTGGAATGAGCAGAACAGGAAATTCTGCACCGTGTTAAAAGGGGTACAGTGGTCCTCGGTCAGGCACCGAAGCTTGGCAAAGCCCCGGCGAAGTTGGCTGCTCAGCGTCAGCTCGCTGTACTGGCGCACTTCCAGACCACTGCATTTCGTGGGCCCATTCTCGGAGAAAGTACCGATGGTCAGGTACCCATTGGCGCGCACCGAGCGGCGGGCCAGGGCAAGGTAGGCGCGGATCTGGGCTGTGGTCGTCATAAAATGGAACGCTGCGCGGTCGTGCCAGACATCATAGGTCGTTTCCGGACGGAAGGTGAGCACATCAGCAACTATCCATTGTACCCGGTCAGCCAGGTTTCCCAGGCGCTGCTTCGCCCGGTTTAGCGCATGTTCGGAAATGTCAAGTACGGTGACATTCCCGTACCCTTCACCAACCAGAAAATCGACCAGGTGACTGTCCCCGCCCCCGATGTCGATGATGCGGGCCTGCTTATCCAGGCCAAAGGAGCGAAGGAAGTCCAAAGAGGTTTTGGGCACTGGCTGGGTCCAGCTGACTTCGTCGGGCTGCTTGGTAGCGTAAATACTTTCCCAATGGTGACGGGCCGATTCGGTAGACATAGCAGTGGTGAATGAGTCAGCAGGCAAGGTAGCAATTGTCTTCTGTTACCCGGGTGCTCATTTGCTGCGAGCCGCATGCCGCCATCCTCTGCTCGCTTATCTGCTGTGTGCCTTTTTAAACCAGAACAGGTGCTGCTTAGCAGGGGTACGACCAGTGTATAACAGATGGCAACACTGCGACGTTAGGTAGTTCACGAAACTCATCCCTCCTGGGGTTTATTGAACTTTGATTTCGTGAACGAGTTTTTTGAACTCAAACTGAACCGTAGCGGGCCTGCAGCAGCCTAGTGGATGCTCATCGGCGGCAGTTCACTCAAACGAGCCAATAATTGAACACGTAGTTGAGTTGGCTTAATAAGCCCGTACCTGCCGGGTATCGAGCGATACCACATAATTGCGGATGTCGACTTTGCACGCCTCGCAAAAGATGAGTACCACGTCGCACCGCAGGGCGTGGTCATAGTGCTTCATAAAACGTTTGGCGGGGCCTCGTCGAATCAAATGAACTAGCACTTGCCGGCTACCGTCCGAGCCGATGAAGCCCCAGTATTGCCGGTCGAATTGGTACAGCTCCAGCCGATTGCGAGCGAACGACCGGCTGGGTTGGGTAGGCAGTCCCGCCAACAAGAAGGAATCGGCGCGGGTGGCCTCGGCAAGGGTCAAGGCAAGGTATTGCTTGGGCAGAGGCAGAAATTCTGGGTTGGGAGGCTGCGCGAAGATGACGCCCGTGCCCCCAAAATAGGCTTTGTTACGAAAGCTGAGCGCGTGGCAGTCTGGTGGCGTTACCTGCCCCAAAGCCCCCGAAAGAGCGATTCCAACAAGCAAGGTGGCGAAGGGCATGGAGTACAGAATAGTAGAGAGTGACAAAGCACGGAAGAATGACGGTAGCCCGCTTCAGTGTTCAGGCAAACGGTGGTTGCTTAAACGCACTACGTTAAGGGAAAACGCTCCTATTGCTCTCGCAATACTATTGGGCCAGACTGGTCGTTCCCTGTCCTTTTACACCCGCTTACTTAATGAGTAACTACCAGAATGAGTAACTACCAGAAAAAAATGAGTATTGCGGCCACGGTGCTCCTGGTGGCAGGATCGTGCTCCGCCCAATCGGTTAGTCCTGCTTTCCTAAAGACCGGTTTGCCGCCCCGGGGCTTGGCCTTTGGCGTATCCGCAGTCAGTAATATCAATTTTTCAGTCCAGGCAGAACCGGCTCAGGGGGCATGGATGCTAAAGAATAGCGTAGCCTTTCCCACTGGCGAGCTGGTTGCATCCTTCACATGGCCACGCGGGTGGCGCCTGGAAAGCGGGCTGGGGCTGGGGAGCGTAGCCGCCGTGACCATCGACGCGCGTGAGCAAACCGGTCAAGGAGCCACCGTCTCGTTTGGCACTGCCCAGGTGCCGCTGCGCCTGTACCGGTACCTGCCCCTGGGCTCGGCCAGCCGCCTGAGCATCGGTCCCCACGTGGGGGTGCAAGTAGTTTCGCTCTCAATGGGCGAAAAAACAACGGAGCGTCACCCCATCTACTTCGGCAAACCCGAGTATGGCTCCCAGAGCAGGCGCTTTAGCTCCGTGCAGGAGCACACGCTTACCTACCAGGCCGGGGCTAGCCTCAACTACGTGGCGCCCAAAATCGAACTGAACCTATTTGTGCGCTACACGAATTCTTTCGGTAACCCGGTCGTGGCCGAGGGCCGGTGGGATTACGATCTGCAGGGCGCGGAGCAGCTGCCGCTCGTGTCAACGAGTCGCCTGGAGAGCGTCGCGGTGGGGATGGTCATACGGCGCACATTTTACTCCCGGTAGTGGACACACAGCGGGGTGATGGACGTGGTGACCTTCTGTTGTTTCATAGCCCGCGTCCAGGGTGCTTGCATCTGCGTTGACCACGATGTGGACAGCCTCTGGCGGGTTAGGCAGGAGATAGGCAGCACAAGCGCGGAGCAGTGAGAGCACATCGTCAGGGGAGTATGCAGTCACGCCAAGGTGGCGCGGATGCAACATGCCTTCGGGCAGCCGGACTTCCACCCAATAGCGGATGAGACGTACGGCCATAAGTGAAAGCCCCGACTTTAGGATAAGGGTCTATGGGCAAAACAGGCAGCCGGCTCCAGGCTCTTGCCCGGAAAAAGCACGCGTCTCTTCTCTTGGCCGCGAAGGGGTGGAAAGACGAGGCGTCAGCGCCACCGAAGCGACGCCTTTAGCTAACCTCTTTTTCGCGGGCCACGTTAAGCGTGCCTATGCTCCCTGCCGACCCTATCACAACGCTGGCCCAGCAGTTACGCGCGCTGGAAACGGTGCCGGACTCGTACATCGTCGTCACGCCCGGGTTTATTATTCTTACGGCGAGCGACGCGTACCTGGCCAACACCCTGAAACGGCGCGAGGAATTGGTGGGACGCTACCTCTTCGATGCCTTTCCCGATAACCCGGCAGCACCCGAGGCCAATGCCGTGCGCAACTGGCGCGCCTCCCTGGAGCTCGTCATTACCACGGGCCAGCCCCACCAGATGGCCCTGCAGCACTACGACGTGCTCGATCCGGAACGGCCGGGGCACTTCGTGGAACGGCACTGGCTGCCGCGCAATACGCCCGTGTTTGACGACCAGGGTCAGCTGCAGTACATCATTCACAGCTCAGTTAATGTAACCGAGGAAGTGAAGGCCCGGCGCGCTATGGTGCAGGCGCAGGGCCGTGAGCACGAGGCCCTGGCCCAGGCCGAGCGGGAGCGGCAGCGGCTCAGCCAGCTTGTGCTGCAGGCTCCAGCCGCCATGTGCCTGCTTCAGGGGCCTGACTTTGTATATGAGCTTGTCAATCCGGTCTACCAGCAGCTGTTGGCCGGTCGCGAGCTGCTGGGAAAGCCCTTGCTCGAAGCAGTGCCTGAGTTTCACGGGAGCGCCGTGTGGGAGCACCTGCGGAACGTATACCGCACGGGGCAGACCCACCAGGACCAAGAGGTGCTGCTATCCTTCGTGGGGACAGATGCGCACGGACCCAAAGAAGCATACTTCAACCACACCTTTCAGGCGCGCTACAACGAGCTCCAGCAGGTCGACGGCGTGTATGTGTTTGCCTTCGATGTAACTGAGCAGGTGAAAGCCCGCCAGCAGGTGCTTGACCTCAACCAGCAGCTTACCCGCGTGAACGCAGACCTCGACAGCTTTGTGTACATGGCTTCCCACGACCTGCGCGGACCCATCGCCAACCTGGAGGGACTCGTGCAGGCGTTGCAGGAGGAGCTGCCCGACCCGTCGGCGCCGACGGGTCCGTTGGTGCAAATGATGCACGACGCAGTGGTACGCTTTCAGCGGACGCTGGGGCAGCTCGGGGAAGTGCTGCAATTGCACCAGGCCGCGGATACGGCTGCCCCGCCCGTGGAGCTGGCAACCGTCGTGGATGACCTGCGCCAGGATCTGCTGCCTGCGCTGCAACAAACCGGTGGCGCGCTGGAAGTTGACGCGGCGGCCTGCCCGGTGGTGGCTATTCCGGCCAAGAGCCTGCGCAGCATCCTCTACAACCTGCTCAGCAACGCCCTCAAGTACCGCCACCCCGACCGGCCGCCGCATGTGCGCCTGACCTGCCGCACCGAGGGCGGGTACTGGTGCCTGACGGTACAGGACAATGGCCTGGGCCTGACAGCAGCCCAGCAGGCCGAGCTGTTTGCCTTGTTCCGCCGGTTTCACGACCATGTAGACGGCTCGGGTTTAGGGCTGTACACAGTTAAGAAAACCGCCGAAAATCTGGGTGGCCGGGTTGAGGTGCAGAGCGAGCCCGGCTTAGGCTCGACATTCCGGGTGTACGTACCGAGCCCGGCCCGCTAAGAAGCGGGACGAGCAGTCGGCCGCATTGCAGCGCGGTATCGCCGTAAACATTCAGTGGGGCACTTGACGCTGCGGAAGTTCGCTAGATCGCCTAGTCCGTTGTAGCGGCAAAAAAGAATCAGGCAGAACGAATACTCTTAGTTGACGTCATACAGCTCGTTTAGCCATATGGTAGGTTCGGAGGTCACGGTAGGCTAGTCTACTGGCTGGCCGTTCGTGTCGATTGTGAAGCGGCGGCGCTGCAGGGTGACCTGGGCCCGGCCGTCCTCAAAATCTGTGGCGGCCTCGTACAGCTGAAATACGGAGGGGCCTTGTCCGGCCAGGTTTCGCTTGGTGATGTAAGTGTAGCCTGGATCCAGGCGCACGCGGGCTAGGCCCTCGCGAAAGGAATATGCTTCGTGGAACAAGAATGGCGGAGTGTCCGGGTCCTCCGGTTCGGGGCCGGAGATGTACTGCCAGCCACGTTGGTCGCGCACGGCGGCGTGGCCTTCGGAAAAGTCCCGGGCTTCGAGAAAGGTGCGAGAGAAGGGCTGGCCATCCTGGTCCAGGAAGGTGTAGGCCCCGTTTTTCTTTACCCGGGTGAAGCCGCCTGCGGGAGGGAAGCGCACCTCATAGGGGTCCACAGCAGCAGGCTCAGTCTGAGGCTGACCAGCGGGGCTTGCACCAGCTGCCGGAGGGGAAGGCTGACGGACCCCGGCCGCTGGGTTTGGGCTCGATTCAGCAGTTCGGTTCGACTCTGTAGGCTCGTGCGCTTCCCCGACCGGGGTAGGAGTAGACGAGGTGCGGCCCAGGTGGCCGACGCCCCATGCTCCCGCCCCCAACAAGGCGGCAGCTCCAACCACAGCAGCGGCCCGCGGCAGGCGACCCCGGCGGCGCTGGTTGCCGGTTGCGGTAGTCGGACCGGCGGCACGGTTGTTTAGTTGCTCCACAAGCTGACCAAGCTGCCGAATCTTGGCGTCGAGGTCGCGGTTGTGGCGGTCGGACTCGGCCCGTGAGGCTTGAATGGCGGCCTCCAGCGCGGCTTTTTCCTGGCTTTCGGCAGCGAGTCGGTCGCGCAAGACCTGGGCCTCGGAGGCGACGGGCGGGGCCTGGGCCAGCTCGGCGCGCAGCTCCTCCATGCGCCGTTCACGCTCGGCTTCGCGGGCCTCGAGGGCCTGGAGCTGCTGCTGCAACTTGACTTGGGCGTCGCGCTGCAGCTGTTCAAGGCGCTGCATTTCGGCGGTGCTGGCGGCGGCCTGGGCAGCGGGGTGGCCATAGGGCGTGTCGGCCGGGATATCGTCAGCTCCGAGCCAGCTCCAGGCGCGACGAAGGAAACCGGGCGCGGGAACGGGCTCCGGCTCGCTGGGGAAAGCAGGGGAAGGTGCAGCCGGTACGGGTTGCATGTCGTCCGCCGCCAAGCTGTGGGCCCATTCGGTGAGGTCGGCCTGCGGGATATCAATCTCGGGGCGGGCAAGCCGGGCGAGGCGGCGGGGTAGCTGGTCGGCATTGGCCAACAGCTGAAAGCTGCCGTCGGGCAGCTGGCTTAGGCGTGCCTCAACTTCGGGAGCAAAAGTGACGGGCGCACCAAACACCACCAGGCCGGAAATGAAGTGCAGGTTGGCTTGGTCGGGACCAAACTGGGGCTGAAGCCAGGTGGCCAGCGCGGCTTTTTGGCGTTGGAACTGCGCGTAGGGATTGTCGGCTTCGGCGCTGGAGCCGGACAGGGTATGTCCGTCGAGGAGCCAATTGCCGTCGTCTAGGGCGGGCATCTGGAGCGGGCCGCCGTGGGGCACCAGTACCAGCACCGTGATACTGTGTGGACGGATAACGACGGCGTCCAGCGGCTCGCCGCCGGCTTCCACAGCAAAATGGCCGAGTAGCAGTGTCGGGCCGGCGCCAGAGTCTTCGCGTAGCGTGGCCACCAGTCGGTCATAGAGCCGGGCGGTGGCCGGGTCGGCGAAGGGCGTGTAAAGGAAATCGTGCAGCATGGCGGGCAAAGGAACTGACTTTGCAGGCTACGAAAAAGGAAGCATGCATGCCGAGAGGGGTTGAGGGTCGGCGACCGTGGGATGGTTGTGGCCCGAACTTTGACCAGGCCGGGACGTTAGCGTCGCATTACCTCATCTCTTCTCACTCCCTATGAAACTCGCTCATTACCTGCTCGCTGCTGGTTTGCTGCTTTCAGCCTCGGCGGCTTCGGCCCAAGACAATGGCAAAGGAAAGGACAAAGACAAATACAAGAAGGAATACAAGGACAAGGATAAAGACTACGACAAGGACCGTAGGAAAGAGGCCGAAAAAGACAGGAAGGAGTACGACAAAGACCGTGACGAGCGGTACAAAGAGGGCAAAGACGGCAGAGATGGTCGTTACGATGGCCGGAGCACGGGCGCGGCGGGTGGCATTCTGGGACGGGTAGTTCTGCCCCGGGCCGGCACGGCAGGTCCCCGGCAGTTAGCGGGCGTACCCAAAGGTCACTACCCGCCGCCCGGTGAGTGCCGGATATGGTACCCCAACCGTCCGCCCGGCCACCAGCCGCCGCCTACCAGCTGCAATAACCTGGCGGGCGTCCGCCTAGAGCCCGGCGCGTTCATCCTGCACGGCGACCGGGCGTACGACGCCGAGTATGACTGGCGCGAAGAAGACCGTCGCCGCCCCGGCACCGTGGGCCGCGACATCCTCGACATTCTCTTTCCCCGGCGCTAACGCGTAGTAAGCCCTGCGTTCAACACCGCCCGACGACTCCTGGAGTGGTCGGGCGTTTTAGTTTTTGGTCGTCTCGTGCCTGGGCTCCTTGGCTAGCGCCTTCGGCTCTACGCTACGGTCGGGCTAACACGTACCGGGCCCAGGCCGTACACGCCCTACTTACACCCCACGCCTTCTGGGCGTGATTTTCTTGCATCCAATGAAATACACTGTTCTCTCCCTCCTGTCGGCAGCTGTGCTGCTGAGTAGTTGCAGCCAAGAAGACCAAAAGCGGCGTGAAGCCGACGCCGCCATCGAAGAAGCCCGCGAAGCCCAGGCCGAAGCTGATGCCAAGCGGGCCCGGGCCGTGGCTAAAGAAGTGCGTGCCGATGCCGAGGCGCGCGCCAATGCGCTGGAGGACCACGCCGAGGCCGTAGAAAAAGGTGCCAGCGTAGACCCCGAGGACCGGCCCTACTCCGGAAACGACGACCGGGAAAGAATACGCTACGAGGCCGAACGCGAGTTGCACCGGGCTGAGCGGGAGCGGCTTCGCAATGCTGAGGAGCACCGCGGCGACCGGGACAAAGAGTATAAGCGGGACTAAGTCGCGCCGGTGGTGCCGGAGAGGGCTGAGTCAGCCTTTCGTACCTTTCTCTTCAACCCACTTCTGACAATGAAAAAGCAACTTTTCTCCCTGCGGCTGACGGGCCTGTTTTTCTCGGTCCTGGTGCTGTTCAGCGGCTGCCGCAAAGACGATGTGGACCCGGTTAACCAGGAACTGAACGTGGCCAGCTTCGAGGGCCTGGACGTGAAGGCCGGCTCGACGGTGGTACTGACCGAGGGGCCCACGCAAAAGGTGGAATTGCGCGGCGGCAATGCCGACGTGGCGCGGCAGCTGCGCACCGGCGTGGACAACGGCACCTGGACCGTGGAATTTGACGGCGACGTGCCCAACCAAGACCGAATGACGATCGAGGTAACCATGCCCCGGCTGCGGCGGCTGGTGCTGACTGGGCCGGGCACGGTGCGGGGCATAAATCCGTTTACATTCTCGGATGTCCTCATCGAAAACACCGGCTCGGGCAGCATCATCCTGGGGCTGAAGGCCACGTCTGTGAACGTTGAGGTGAAGGGCTCGGGGCCCGTGCAGCTGGCGGGTGCCACGGTTAACCAGACCGTGCGTATGACGGGCTCGGGTTTATATGGGGGCTTTGGCTTAAGCAGCACCAACGCGGACGTCACGGTATCGGGATCAGGATCGGCGGAAGTGTGGGCCACGTCGGCGCTAATGGCCAGGGTGCCGGGAAGTGGCAACGTGCGCTACAAGGGGCGGCCGGTTATTACCGCTACAACGCCAGGCTCGGGACGAGTGATTGACAGCAATTAGAACGGCCTGATGCGGCACTTTGGGTAAAAGTGCGGTATTGATTGTCTTAAATGAGCGGGACTTCTGTTCCGCTCGCTTTGCTTCCGGGCTGGTGGTCCAGGTTCGCGGCCGTCATTATGAGGGCGGACCCGTTGTGCGCAGCTGCAGGCGGAAAGTCAACCCAGGTTTCAGCTGTGCTTTTGGCCGGCGTATCACTGCGGTGTTCTAAGCCCCTCAGGCCAGACGGCTGCCGTTGGGCACCGGCGCGGCCACGGCCGTCAGCACGATGTCGCCGTTTTCGTCGGGCACCCCGGTCACCAGCACTTCCGAGAGAAATGGCCCGATCTGCTTGACCGGGAAGTTTACCACGCACAGCACCTGCCGGCCGGGCAGCTCGTCGGGCTGGTAGTGCCGGGTAATCTGGGCGCTCGACTTTTTCAGCCCGATTTCCGGACCCAGGTCGATGAGCAGCTGATAGGCCGGCTTGCGGGCCGCCGGAAACACCCGCGCCTCCACAATGGTACCCACGCGCAGGTCTACGCGCATAAAGTCAGCCCAGGAAATCAGCGGTTCAGCCATGGATGTGCGGGCAGGAAGGGCAGTGCGGGTTGTTCGGCCGGTCCAGACGAGGTTACTTCGGAGCCTGGGCAAACTGGTTGAGCAGCGCAAGGCGCTGCTTGACCTGGGCTTCCCAGAACTCCTGCTTGGCGGTGTTCAAACCGTGGTTGGTTTCGCCGTCGTAGCGGGACTCTTCCCGCTTCCAGGCCGCAAACGCCAGGTTGGTCATGTTGTTCAGGGCCGGCTGCAGCTTCATGCAGTTCATCTTGGTCAGGCTCAGCTTCTGGCGCAGCAGCCGGGCGTGCAGCTCCGTCAGGTCGAAGTGCAGCTGCTCGTGGCGCAGCAAAGCCGGGGACGCCCGTTTCACGTCCCGCACCCACGATTCCGACGGCACGAACACGGCCGACACCGTGGCGTGAAACTCGAAGTCGGTGCAGCCCACCTGCACGTCGAGGGTAGAGGACGTCAGCGCCGCCAGCTGCTCGGAGGCATGCGGCCTGGCCTGGAAGTCGGCCCAGGTCAGGGGGCGGTCCGGCAGCCAGCCGATGGTGGCTTTCACCGGGGCCGGCGCTTTGGCCGGGCCCTGAGCGGGGGCCGTAAGCAGAAAGGTAAGCGGGAGCAGGAAAGAGAAAAGCATCGGCGCAGGCCCGTTGGAATGCGAGGTGAACAGGATCTAAAGCTAAGTATCCGCGGGCAAATCGGCGGCGGATGTGGCTCAGCTTATTGCCAGCCTAACGCCGGACCACTGCTGGTTCGTTCACTGCCACCCGGCTGTGCTGGCGGAAGCGCCACAGCAGCGCCAGGGCAACCAGCGTCAGGCCCGTCAGCAAGCCCATCCATACCCCCGTAGCGCCCATGCGCAGGGGAAACGCCAGAAAGTAGCCGAAGGGCAGGCCCACGGCCCAGTACGCCAGCAGCGCCACCACCGACGGTATCTTCACGTCTTCCAGGCCCCGCAGCGCGCCCAGCCCCACCACCTGCAGCCCGTCCGACACCTGGAACAGCGCCGCAATCAGCAGCAGCGTGGCTGCCTGGGCTACCACCGCGGGGTCGTGGTTGTAGAACAGCGGAATGTACTGCCGGGCGGCAACGAGCACCAGCCCGGCCCCGCTCATCAGCAGGAAGATGAGCAGGTAGGAAGTGAAGCCGGCCTGCCGGGCGCCTTCCGGGTCGCCCAGGCCCCGCAGCCGGCCCACCCGGATGGTGGCCGCCGCCCCGATGCCGCTGGCGGCCATGTAGGTGATGGAGGCCACGTTGATAGCAATCTGGTGGGCCGCCAGGGACGTAGTGCCCAGCCAGCCGATCATGATGGCCGAAAAGCTGAAGGCGCCCATCTCAAACATCATTTGCACGCCGATGGGTGCACCCAGGCCCACCAGGCGGCGCAGACTCGGGCCGTGCAGCTCCAGCCAGTGACCGGCGGCTTCGCGGTAGGGCTGCAGCCGGGGCGCGCGCAGCACGTAGGTCGCCATCAGCGCCGCCATCAGCACCCGGGAGAACAGCGTGGCCCAGGCTGCCCCGATCATCCCCATGCGGGGGGCGCCCCAGTTGCCGAATACCAGCGCGTAGCACAGCACGGCGTTCAGCACGTTGGCCAGGATGGACAGGTACATAGCCTGGCGGGTCAGGCCCAGGCCTTCGGCAAACTGCTTGAAGCCCTGAAAAACCATCAGCGGCAGCATCGACATAAACAGTACCCGCACCCAGGGGCGGGCCAGCGCCACCACTTCGGCGGGCTGGTCGAGCAGGTGCAGCAGCGGGGCAATGGCAAAGCCCAGTCCGGCGAGCAGCAACCCCGCCAGCACGCTCAGCTGCACCCCGCCCACGAGCAGGTCCCCCAGTGCATTCACGTCGCGCTTGCCGTCGGCGGCGGCTACCAGGGGTGTTATGCCCATCGTCAGGCCCAGGCCCAGCACCATCACCACCGTGCCCACGCTCACGCTCAGCGACACCGCCGCCAGGGGCACCTTACCGGTCTGGCCTACCACCACGCTGTCGACCACGCTCACCAGAATGTGGCCCAGCTGACTGAGCACCACCGGGTAAGCCAGCAGCAGGGTAGGGCGAATGTGGGGGCGAATGGCAGTCAGCGGCATGGTCGGCAGAAATCGGGCCCGCAAAGGTACGACGCGGACCAGCCCCGGTAAGCGAAAACAGCAAATTAGCCGCTACCCCGGCCGGGACTTGATAGCCGGCCTAGCCCGTCGGTTTTTCCCGGCTTTGTCCAACTTCATGACCCGGCCTGTCACCCACCTGGTCTGGACCTTGAAGCCATCTTCACTTCTGGGCTGACTGAAAAAGTACAAGTCGAACTGCCGCGGACGCGCCGCCCGGCACTGCCGGAAAAGCAGCCCGAAGCCGGAGGCGCGGCCTACCGCTACGGGCGGGCCGCCGACCCGGTCAGGGTTGCCCGGAGCCGCCCCAGCGCTTCCCGCAGGTCAGCGGCCGGCACGGCGTAGGAGAGGCGTACAAACCCGGGCGCGTCGCAGCCGCTGCCGTCCACAACCTCCACGCCGCCCTCGCGCAGCCGCCCGACCAGGGCCGCCGCATCTGCCGGGGCAGGGTTGGGGGAAAGGTAGGCGGTCAGGTCGGCAAAGACGTAGTAGGTGCCCGTAGGCAGCACGTAGCGGACCCCGGGAATCGAGTTTAGCTCCTGCAGCATCAGCTCCCGGGTTTCCGCTAGCCGCTCCAGGATTTCACCGGCCACGGCCGGAGCCGCCAGCGTAGCCGCCAGAGCTGCCTGCTGGATAGGTGCCGGCACGGCGGAGCCCGTCGCGTGCTGCCAGGCCGCGCAGGCCCGGGCCAGCTCCGGCGGGGCTATCAGGTACCCGATTCCCCAGCCCACCAGCCCCAGGGACTTGGAAAAGCCGTTCACCACCAGGTGCTGACCGTGCGGATCGGGCCACTCCAGCAGAGACGGCACCCGCTCGTCGCTAAACACCATCAGGTCGTAAATCTCATCGGCCAGCACCAGCAGGCCAGGGTGCTGCCGGGTCACGGCAACCAGGCCATCCAGCTCGGCGCGCGTGTACAGGCGGCCGGTGGGGTTGTTGGGGTTGGAGTACAGCAAAAGCCGGGTCCGGGGCGTGAGGGCGGTGGCAATAGCCTCCGGGTGCAGGGCGTACCCATCCGCCGCCGACAGCGGCAAGCTGCGGAGCGTGCCGCCGGCCCGGGCCACCAGCTCGGCAAAGCCAAACCAGTTGGGCGTGAGCAGCAGCACTTCGTCGCCGGGTTGGAGCACCGCCAGCAGCAGGGCGTACAGCGCGGGCTTGGCGCCGGGCGTCACGATCACCTGTCCGGCTTCCACCGTGGCGCCCTGCTGCCGGAAGCGGCCGGCCAGGGCCTCGCGCAGGGCCGGCAGACCCGCCGCGGGCAGTACCGGCAGCGGGCCAGCCTGCACGGCCGCTACGGCCGCCTCGGTGGCAACGGCCGGGGCCGGGAAGGGAACATAGCCCGAGGCCAGGCTGATAGGGGATAGTGACATGGCAGCAGAAACGGCAGGCGCCTACGCAAGAGGAGCTAAGACCACATCGGCAAAATACGCCTGCTCGTCGGTAAAGAAGTGCTCGACCCGCAGGCCGGCCTCGGCGGCCAGGTCAGCAATGCCGGGCCCGGTGAACTTGTAGGAGTTTTCGGTGTGAATAACCTCCCAGGCCGCGAAGTCCACGCTCAGGTCCAGGGCTGCAAACCGCACCGTCTGGGCCCGGGCGCTGACCACAAAGGAGCGCACGGCCCCGCTCAGCGGGTCGTAGTCGGTGTAGTGTTGCCACTGGTCCAGGTCGAAGTCGGCGCCCAGCTCCTGGTTGAGGCGGGCCAGCAGGTTCAGGTTAAAGGCCGCCGTCACGCCCGCGGCATCGTCGTAAGCAGCCCGGATGACGCGGGGGTTCTTCTGCAGGTCGAAGCCGATCAGCAGCCGGTCGTCGGCCGTGAGGGGCCCAGTAAGCTGGCGCAGGAACGCCAGGCGGTCGGGCGGCAGGAAGTTGCCGATGTTGGACCCCAGAAACAGCACAGCCTTGCGGCCGGGCCGGGCCGCCATCAGCGCAAGGGCCGCGGTGTAGTCGGCCACCACGGGCTCGACCTGCAGGCCGGGAAGCTCGGCGCGCAGGCTGGCCGTGAGGCCTTCCAGCGCGGCAGCGGAGATGTCGACCGGCACGTAGGTGAAGCGGGCCCCGCTGTCGAGCAGGTAGCGGAGCAGGATCTTGGTTTTCAGCCCGTCGCCCGCGCCCAGCTCCAGCAGAAAGAACGGTTCCCCCGTCGCGGGCCGCAGCGCTTCGCCAATGGCGGCCCGGTGGGTGGTGAGCAGCGCAAACTCGGTACGGGTCGGATAGTACTCCGGCAACGCCATGATCTGCTGAAACAGCTCACTGCCCCGGTCGTCGTAGAAGTACATCGACGAAAGGCGCTTGGGCGTGCGGCCCAGGCCGTCGAGCACGTGGCGGCCCAGGTCGGAGGTGGCTTTGGTGATAGGAGCAGCTTGATTCATGGGAGGAAAGGGGAGCAAAGAATGGGGATACCGGATGTGGAATAAGGGATACTTCAGTAGGTTCCTTATCCCAGCTTTTACCGGGCCAGGCGGATGCCGGTGAACTGCCACCGCTTGTCGGGGTGGAAGAAGTTGCGGTAGGTGAGGCGGATATGGCTGGCCGGAGTGGCGCAGGAGCCCCCGCGCAAAACCATCTGGTTGAGCATGAACTTGCCGTTGTATTCGCCCAGGGCTCCGGCGGCCCGCTGGTAGCCGGGGTAGGGGTGGTAGGCCGAATACGTCCACTCCCAGGCGTGGCCCAGCAGCTGGTGGCACTCGTCGGGCGAGGCGTCGGCCGGCAGGGGTTGGGGGTCGAACCGCCCCGAGTCCATAAACTCCCCGGCTTCAACCGTGGGCTCGAAGTGGCGGGCGGCAATTTCCCACTCCTGCTCGGTAGGCAGGCGGTAGCCCGCCCAGTGGGCATAGGCATCCGCCTCGTAAAAGCTGACGTGGGTTACCGGCGCGGCCAGGTCGAGGGGGCGTAGGCCGTGGTGGGTAAACCGGAACCACGACTTGCCTTTCTTCACCCAATACAGGGGCGCCTCCCAGCCGGCACTCTGCACCAGCTCCCAGCCTTCGCCCAGCCAGTAGCGGAAGTCCTGGTAGCCGCCCGCTTCCACGAAGCTCAGATACTCGCGGTTGGTAACCAGGCGGTTCTGCAGAGCAAAGTCGGCCACGTACACGTCGTGGGCGCCCTGCTCATTGTCAAAGCAGAAGCCTTCTTCCTGGAAGCCGATCCGGTACACGCCGCCCGGCACCGACAGCCACGAGGCGGGCGGCTGCACCGAACCCGAAGGAGGCGGCAGCTCGCCGGCGGGGTGGTACGCCGGTAGCAGGGGGCTGGTGCTCAGGATATACTTGATGTCGGTAGCCAGCAGCTCCTGGTGCTGCTGCTCGTGCTGCAAACCCAGCTCAAACACCGTCGCAAACGAAGCCGGCTGCCTGGGCTGCCCGCCCAGCCGTTCCAGCAGCACGCCCATCTGCTCATCCACGTGGGCGCGGTAGGCATACACATCGGCCAGGGCGGGGCGCGACAGGGTGCCGCGGTCGGCGCGGTTTACCCGGCTGCCCAGGGAGTTATAGTAGGAGTTGAAGAGGAAGGCGTAGTCGGGATGAAACGGCTGGTAGCCCGGCAGAAACTCCCGCAGCAGGAAGGTCTCGAAAAACCAGGTGGTGTGGGCCAGGTGCCACTTGGGCGGACTCACGTCGATAACGGGCTGCACCACGGTGTCTTCGGGCAGCAGGGGGCGGCACAGGGACTGGGTTTGCTCCCGCACGGCCCGGAAGCGGGACAGCAGCTGGACAAAGTCGAGGGCCGGGGTGGGGGCGTTGGAAAGCGGGGTGGACATACGGGCGGTGGTCATGGGTCGGCAAGGTAACCTCTAAACCAGAGAGCAGGTTTTTTGGGCGGGCGGGGCCGTCAGCAACCGGGGGTGCGGGGGCTTTTTCGGGGATAAATGCGGAGACCGGGGCGGCAAGATACCGGCTCGCGGGCAGCCCGGCAAAAGGGCGGTATTAATCGCGCAACGTCCGGCTTAACTACGCAGAGCTCATCAGTACAAAGCGGTATTTTGGCCGGTTTAGGGCGTTTTTGTGGTCAGAAGCCCCATCTTCAGCTCAGGTACTCCCGTTCAAAGAACCAGAAGCAGACACCACCAAACTATTCCTTTCCAAACTAAAAACACTCCCATGAACAACTCACCACTTCAGCGCGGGGCAGCCAAGACGGCCGCTACCACCAGTGCCCGGACTACTACGACCGGAAAAAGCCTGCGGGGCTTTGCCGCCATGGACCCGGCCGAGCAGCGCCGTATTGCCAGCGAAGGCGGTAAGGCGTCGCACGAAAGCGGCCGTGGTCACCGATTTACATCAGAGGAAGCACGCGCTGCCGGCCGTAAGGGGGGCCAGGCAAGTCGCGTACGGAGCAACCAGGGCGGTGCCACCCGATAGTTTTTCCTGATGTAGCGGTGGGGCAGGTCGCTGACCTGTTCCACCGTATGTTTTGAAAGGTCTTTGCGCAGTGCGCAAAGACCTTTTTCGTTTCCGGCAACCAGCCCCGGGAATTCCGGTTATTTGTCGGGTCACTTATCCTGCTACCGCCCGATGCTTCAGCTTCGCCACTCCCGGCGCGTGTTGCGCTTCAACTTCCCGGCCCGCACCTCCCGCGGGGCCCTGACCGAGCACACCGCCTATTACCTGCACCTGCACGACGATACCGCCCAAGGCCCTGTCGGGACCGGGGAGGCGGCCCCACTGGCGGGCCTGAGCCCGGAGTATGGTCCAGGCTTCGAAGCACGGGTGCAGCGGCTGTGCGCGGCGTTTAACGAGCAGCAGTACGCTGCCGTGACGTGGGACGAAGCGTCGGCGCTGGTAGAGCCCGAGTGGCCGGCGCTGCGCTTTGCCCTCGAAACAGCGTGGCTCGACTTTCAGCGGGGCGGGCAGCACCAGTTGCTGGACAACGCCTTCAGCCGGGGCGAGGCGGGCATTCCCATCAACGGCCTGGTGTGGATGGGCGACGCCGCCTTTATGCGGGAGCAGATCGAGAAAAAGCTGGCGGCGGGCTATTCCTGCCTCAAGCTTAAAATCGGCAGCCTCGACTTTGCCACCGAGCTGCTCCTGCTGCGCGAAATCCGGGCGGTAGCCGACCCCGCCACGCTGACTCTGCGGGTGGATGCCAACGGTGCCTTTGCGGCAAACGAGGCCATGGCCCGGCTGGAGGCGCTGGCCCCGTTCGGCCTGCACTCCATCGAGCAGCCTATCCGGGCCGGGCAGTGGGCGGCAATGGCCGACCTGTGCCGGCAGAGCCCGATCCCCATTGCCCTCGACGAAGAGCTGATTGGCGTAACCGACCCGACCCGGCAGGCCGCGCTGCTCAACGAAGTCCGCCCGGCTTATATCATTCTCAAGCCCACGCTCGTGGGTGGCATCCAGGCCACGCGGGAGTGGGTGACCCAGGCAGAAGCCCGCGGCATCGGCTGGTGGCTGACCTCGGCGCTGGAATCCAACGTCGGGCTGAACGCCATCAGTCAGCTGGCGGGGGAGCGGGTGCAGCCGGGGTTGCCCCAGGGCCTGGGCACCGGGCAGCTCTACCACAACAACGTGGAGGCCCCCCTGCACATCCGGGCAGGAGAGCTGCACTACGACCCGCAGGGGCACTGGGAGAACCTTGGCTAAGAGGCCCGGCAGGTGGCGGGTTACGGCTTTTTTGCTACCTTCCCCCACTCTGCTTTTCCCCTCTATGCCCACGCGGTGGTCGTTTTTACCTTGCTCCCGATTCCGTACCGCCTGGAAGCTGGCGGTAGCTGTGGCCACGCTGCTGCTGCTGGCCGGCGGGGCCGGCGCGCAGGTGTCGCCTTATACGTTTGAGCGCAACGGGACGCGGCGGGTAAAGATGCCCTTCGAGTTTCAGCGCAACCTGATTGTGGTGCCCGTGTACCTCAACGGCCAGGGGCCCTACAACTTCCTGCTGGATACCGGCGTCGCGACGTCCCTGATTACCGACCCGAAGCTGCGCGAAACCCTGAACCTGAAGATTGGCGGGGAATTCCGGGTGGCCGGCCTGGGCGAGGACGAGCCCCTGCTGGCGTACCGCACCGACGGCGTGGCGGTAACCATGAACGGCGTGGTGGGCCCGAGCATTACCTTCCTGGTGCTGTCAAACGACGTGCTGAATCTGTCGGGCTACGTGGGCATGACAATTCACGGCATCCTGGGCTTCGACGTGTTCCGCAGCTTCGTGGTGGAGGTCGACCCGATGGAGCCGGCCCTGATCTTTCACGACCCCAAGCGCTACCGCCAGCCCAAAGGCCGGCGCTGGACCCGGGTGCCGCTGGAGCTGGAAGGCAGCAAGGCCTACATGACGGTTCCGGTGACGCTGCAGGATACGCTGACGTTGCCGCTCAAGCTGATTCTGGACACCGGAGCCGGCCACGCCCTGTCCATCGAAACGCATTCCGACCCCCGGCTGAAAGTGCCGGCCCAGCGCCTGCGCACCCAGCTGGGGCGGGGGCTCAGCGGCAACATCAACGGCTTTCTGGGACGGGTCGGCGGGCTGCAGCTTGGTCAGTACCGGCTGACGTCCCCGCTCACCTCGTTTCCCGACTCCAGCAACGTGGTGCTGCGCACCGATGCCAACCGCAACGGCAACGTGGGCTTCGAGATGCTGAAGCGGTTTCGCCTGGTTATCGACTACCCCCACAACCGCCTGCTGCTCCGGCCGAATGCCCTTTTTCACGACCCGTTCGAGCACGACATGTGCGGCTTCGAGCTGCTGGCCAGCGGGCCCGACTTTCGGCGCTACATCGTGCTGAAGGTGCACCCCAACTCGCCCGCCTCGGCTGCCGGCCTGCAAACCAATGATGAGATTCTGTCGGTAAACCTGCAGCCGGTGGCTGGCATGAACCTGACCCAGATCAGCCGGCTGTTTCACTCCGCCGACGGCCGCCAGCTCCTGCTGATTGTCCGGCGGGCCGACGGGGAGCTGCGGACGACTACCGTTAAGCTGAAGCGCCAGATCTAGCCCGGCAGCTGCCGACGCCCCGCCGCGGGAACCGGCCCGGTAAAATTCTTACATTAGAAGCCCTGCCTGCTTTGGCTGCCGTTTCACCAGTTGTCCTGCCCAATGCCCACGGCCTCCCCGCCCACGCTGCCGACTCCCACGCCCGCCATTCAGGCCAACCAGCACATCTACTCCGACTATTTTGACGAGGAGTTTGCCCAGACCCTGGACCGCAACATTCTGCAGATGCTCGACCGGATCTGGTTTCGGTCGAAGCTGGTGGGGTTTGAGCACTATCCGCAGCGCAACAACCCCGACCGGCCCCTGATTTTTGCCAGCAACCACTCGGGCATGGCGTTTCCCTGGGATGCCATGGTAGCCCTGGCTCACCTGATGCGCACCGTAGACCGCCCCCACGACCTGCCCCGGCCACTGTCGGCACCCATGTTGTCGCAGTCGGTGCTGATGAACCCGTTTCTGGTGCGGGACTTCTGGAAGAAGTGCGGCTGCGTGGATGCTACCACGCTGAACTTCGAAACCATGATGTTCTACAACGACCACAACCTGATGCTGTACCCCGAGGGCGTGCCGGGCATCGGGAAGGGGTTCAACAAAAAGTACGAGCTGCAGCGCCTGGCCACCAGCATTATCCGGCTGGGCATCCTGCACCGCACCGACATCGTGCCGTACTACACCATCAACGGCGAGTACCTCAACCCCTACACCTACAGCTGGCCCTGGCTGAATAGGCAGATGAAGAAAATCGGGATTCCGTTTCTGCCGTTGGGACCGATTATTCTGATGGTGCTGCTGCAGCCCTGGTTTTTCTACATGGCCTACCCGGCCAACCTTACCTTCGTGATGGGCACCCGGATCCGGCCCTACGAGCTGACCGACAAGCCCTACGAAGAGCTTACCCGCGCCGACTACGAGGCCCTCTCGGAGCAGGTGCGGGCCCGGATGCAGACGGAGATGGACGCCGCCGTGAAAGAGCACGGGCAGCAACCTTACCGGTGGACGCAGATGTGGCAGCGCATCCGGGAAAACCGACGCTACTTCCCCTTCTTCCTGCCCTTTGCCTGGCCGGCCATGTTCACCGAGTTTGAGCGCCTGTACGTGAAGGAGGGCCGCCGCGACTTTACCATGGACCTGACCAGCCCCGGGGCCTGGCTGCGCATGATTTGGCGCAACCCCTTTACCCTCACCTTCTTTATTCCCGTACTAGGCTGGATTCCAATTGCCATCCGCGGCTATAAGGGGAATAGAATCGGAGAAAAGAGCGTTTGATGAAGGATTAGGAATTACCCTGACTGATCACCTGTATCTATCATCCCTTACCCAAGTCCCCAGGACCCTAAGACCCAACCCACCACCCGAATGCCTTCTTCGCAGCACCTTTTGCTTAAGCAGTTTTTACTGGGTCTGTCCGGGTCGATAGCCCGCCGGCGGCCCACGTTGGCTTCAATGCGGCTGGCCATGGAAGTGGGGGCACTGGGGCAGTTTCTACCCTGGGGCGTACACCTGGAGGATACCAGCGTGGAAGGTATGCCGGCTGAGTGGCTGCGACCTGACGGGGCTCCGGCGCACCGGGTGCTGCTGTACTTCCACGGGGGCGGCTACGTGCTGGGCTCGATCAATACGCACCGCGCCCTGGTAGGTGCCCTGGCCCAGCGCTGCGGCCTTAACGCCCTCACCATCGACTACCGTAAAGCCCCCGAGTACCCTTTCCCGGCAGCCCTCGACGATGCCCGGCTGGCGTACCGCTGGCTGCAGGAGCAGGGCTACGAGCCTCAGAACATTATCCTGGCCGGCGACTCGGCCGGGGGCGGGCTGGCTTTGGCCCTGCTGGTTTCCCTGCGCGACGCCGGACAGGCCCTGCCCGCCGCTGCCCTGGGCCTGTCGCCCTGGACCGACCTGGTTTTACCGCTGACGACCCTGCGCCGGGTGGCCCACGAGGAAACCCAGCTGCTGGAAGCGCTGCAGATGCGGACTTGGGGGCCGCACTACGCCGGTGGCCTGCCTTTGTCGCACCCACTGCTGTCGCCGGTGCGGGCCGACCTGCACGACCTGCCGCCCCTGCTGATTCAGATTTCGGATGCCGAGGTGCTCTACGAGGATGTGTTGGGCTTTGCCGACAAGGCTCGTGCCGCCGGGGTGGCGCTCACCCTGCAAACCTTTGGGGGGCTCGTGCACTGGTGGCACCTGTTCTGGCGCGTTCTGCCCGAAGGCCGGGAAGCTTTGAACAAGGCCGCAGTCTTTGTGCACGGAATATGGGAAGCGCAGGCCGCTGCGCACCGTGCGGTTTCTCTGGCTGGGGTTGCTGTGCGTACTCCAAAATCGGCTGCCTTGCCGGACCCGCGCCTTTACCGCCGGGTAAGCAGGACTAGCCCTGGCTAGAACAGTTTTTCCGGCCCGGAAGGGCCGTCAGGCATATGGAACAACCGGGTGATCTGATTTTTTTAAGCCTAGCTGCCAACTATATAGACATGTTTTCGTAGGTTTGAGCAAAATAGTAGGCTTGCATAACACTTTTGGCGGCTCTCGGCTTCCAAGCGGCTTTTTCTCTTTTCCCCATCCTCTTTAACCCCCCTCAACCACCATGGAAGATTTGTTTAAAAAGTTCATCAATGCCGGTGTTGGCTTTGCCTCGCTCACCAGTGACCGGGTGCAGAACGCCATCGATGCCCTTGTGAAAGAAAGCAAGCTTTCGGAGCAGGAAGGCAAGAAGATCATGGATGACCTGAAGAAGAACTCCGAAACCAAGGCGAAAGAGCTGGAAAAGCAGTTCAACACGATTACTGCCAAGCTGATGAAGAGTGTGGGCGTCGCCACCAATGCGGACGTGGAAGAGCTGAAGCGCAGCGTAAAGGGCGGCTCCAAGTCTTCCTCGGGCTCGAAGTCGGGCAGCAGCAAGTCGGCCTCGGCTAAAGCTGCCCCCGCGGCCAAGGGAGCTGCCGCCAGCGCCACCAGCAAGGCCGCCACGGGTGCCAAGAAAGCTGCTGACAAAACCAGCACCGCCGCCGGCAAAGCTCAGAAGTCGGCTGCCGGCTCGGCCGGAGCTGCCAAGCGCACCGCCAGCGAGGGTCCGGGCCATACCGGCTCTACTTCGACAGGCAACAGCAATAGCTAAGCTTAGCGTACCCTGTCACAAACCCCGCCTGCATCCATGTGGGCGGGGTTTTCTGTATACTTGAAGGTTCAGCAGCGGCTCGGGCCTTTCGAAAAACAGAAGTCCGTGTAGATCGGTGGGGCCCGCTCAGCTGCCGCAAAAGCCCCAACGCAACCCTGCCACGGCATGGGTAGCCTCCTGACAGCAGCTAATAGCCAATTGCTAAAGGCCATTAGCTTACATATAACTTGCTCGGCATGTTTAAAAACACAATTTCCAACCTCGGACGCATCCGGCAGGTAGTGGAAGTGCTGGTGCGCTACGGGTTTGAGGATGTCGTGACGAGCACTGCCCTGCGGCGACTGGTGCCGCCCAAGCGGCGGCTGTCGTGGCAGCACGCCGAGCGGCCCGTGTTTGGCACCAGCCGCTGGGAGCGGGTGCGCATGGTGATTGAAGAGCTCGGGCCCACCTTTATCAAGCTGGCCCAGGCCCTGAGCAACCGTCCGGATATCCTGCCCGAAGCCCTCATCGACGAGTTTCAGAAGCTGCAGAGCGACGTGCCGCCCTTCGACGTGCAGGTGGCCCGGGAGATTATCAGCGCCGAGCTGGGCCGGCCCCTCGAGGAAGTATTCAGCGAGTTCGACGACAAGCCGCTGGGCTCGGCCAGCATCGGGCAGGTACACCGGGCGCGGCTCCACACCGGCGAAGAAGTAGTGGTGAAGGTGCAGCGCCCCGGCGTGCAGGAAAAGGTGCGCACCGACCTGAGTTTGCTGCACGAGCTGGTGCGCCTCACGGCCGGGTTTCTGCGCAACCACGGCCTTTCCAACCCCCAGGACATCGTGGACGCCTTTGAGCGGAGCATGACCAAGGAGCTGGACTATACCTCCGAGGCCCGCAGCATGGAGCAGTTTCGGAAGCTCTACGCCGAGTACAACACCTTCTCGATTCCGAAGCCCTATCGGGAGTTTTCGACGGCCCGCATCCTCGTTATCGAATTTGTGAGCGGCTGCAAGATTTCTGACAAAGCCCAGCTGCTGGAGTGGGGGCTGAGCCCCGAGACGGTGGCCGAGACGGGCATGGACATCTACCTGACCCAGATCTTCGAGTTCGGCATCTTCCACGCCGACCCGCACCCCGGCAACGTGCTCGTCCGGCCCGACGGCACGCTGGTGCTCATCGACTTCGGGATGGTGGGCAAGCTCACCAAGCAGCAGAAATATGCCTTTGCCGGCGTGTTTATCGGGATGGCCCGGCAGGATGCGCGCAGCATGGCGCTGAACTTCCGCCGCCTGGCCCTGACGGCCGACATTCCCGATATGCGCGCTTTCGAGGCCGACCTCAACGAGCTGATTGAAGACTTCACGGTGCTCGACGTGAAGGAGATGAGCATGAGCGACCTGGCCGACCGGCTTCAGACCGTCATCTACGACTACAAGCTACAGGTGCCGGGCGCGGTGTTCCTGATTTTGCGGGCCCTCGTGATTCTGGAAGGCATCGGCAAGGTGCTGCACCCGAGCTTCAACACGTTTGAGTTTGTGCGGCCCTACGGCGCCCGGATCGTAGCCGAGCAGTACTCACCCGAAAATCTGCTCAGCGAAGCCCAGCACACCGGCTCCCAGCTGCTGGCTTTGCTGTACACCCTGCCCGGCGACATTCGTCAGATCGTGCGCAAGGTCTCGCGCGGGGACCTGCGCCTGAAGATCGAGCTGAGCGGCTACCAGCCGTTGCTGCGGATGGCCGATCAGCTGGTAAGCCGCACCATCATTGCCCTGCTGGCCGCCGCCTTCCTGCTGTTTTCGGGCATCACGCTGCTGGGCCGTTACTCACCGGAAATGCCTTACCGCCACGGCCTGCCCCTGATCACCTGGTGGAGCCTGGGGGCCACCGCCTTCCTACTCACCATCCTGTTCATTCTGGGCTTACGCAAGCGGGAGTGAGGGTTGTAGCTGTTGCTATTGGCTGCTGGCAGTTCGCTTCTTTCCGGTCTTTATTCAGGTTGACAGAACAACAAAAAGGCTATGGGCCAACAGCTAATAGCTATCAGCTAAAAATAGAAGTTGCAACTCCGCTGGTCGGCAGGCAATTTTGTAGCTGATTGGCGGCTGAGTGTTTCAGCCGGTCTGCAGGCTTTGTCTGGTGCGTAGCTCTTCTCTTTTTCTGCTCAGCCTGCTGGCGGGCCTGTTCGCGGTGCTGCCGCAGGGGGCCAAGGCCCAGACCGAACCCGTTTCCCTGCTCCGCGACGTGGAGCTGCGCACCGATACGGCCCGCTACCAGCTGAGTCGCAACGCGGTAAACGTGCAGGGGGAGCGGAGCCTGTACTTCTGGTTTCGGCGCGACGACGAGACGGTGGAGGTCAAGCTGTTTCCCCGCGACTTCTCGCCCGAGCGGCCCCTGCGCCTGCTCCGCTCTGCCGACTACCAGCAGCTCGACTCCCTGACGGTCGAGAACTATGGCTACCGTACCCGCCTGCGGTTCCGCGACCTGACCGGCAGCCAGTTTGTGCGCCTGCTGGTAGAGCAGACCGGGCCTGCCGGCCAGCCCCGAAGCCGGGAAGACGTGGCCCTGCTGCCCCTGGCCCGCACCACCGTTACCCTTCGGCCTGCCGATGAGGAGCTGTATGTGGGCGAGGAAAAGGTCCTGGAAATCACCAGCTCCAACCCGCGCAACATTCGGGCAACCGGGGAGTGGACCCGCACCACCGAGTTCGACTACCGGATTG
This sequence comes from Hymenobacter translucens, assembly GCF_020685205.1. GTDB lineage: Bacteria > Bacteroidota > Bacteroidia > Cytophagales > Hymenobacteraceae > Hymenobacter > Hymenobacter translucens. The sequence goes on along the minus strand of NZ_JAJERB010000003.1, from coordinate 569,489 downwards.
TGAGTGGGCCCAACGCCACGCTGCGCCTGCACCTCGTGCCCAATCAGCTCGGGCGCCGCAGCCTGGTACTGCGCCTGCAGGCCGAGCGCCCCACGCTGCTGCCCAATGGTAAGCTCAGCTACCTGCTGCCCGCCCTCCGCCAGGACTTCACGGTAAAAGCCAGCCGCCTGCGCTTTCTTACCCCGGACCGCCGCGACGTGACGATGGACGAGCTAAGCCGGCGCCGGGGCGTCGAAATTATTCTCGACAACGGCCGCTCGTTTGAGCTGCGCCGCACCTACCGGCTCGAAGACCAGGAAGAGCCCGGGGGGGCGCTGATGGCGGAAATCTTTACCCGCAGCTACCTGTCCAACGACCGGGTGCTGTGCTGGCTACGGCCCTACAACACGCACAAGCAAAGCGAAGGCTACCTCTACATCAAGGAAAATGACCAGGCCCGCTACGTCACCAACCTCGACATCAGCCCCAAAACCACGATTTCCGGGGTTAGCGTGCTGCATCGGGGTGGGGACTGGACGTCGTCGCTCAGCGTGAGCCCGGGCGAAACCGTGGACGTGCGCATCGAAGGGGAAGGGCTGCAGAAGGCCCGCTTCCACTTCGAGGACCTCCAGGTAATCCCGTCCGACTCTTCGGTGCGGACCGACGTGCGCGTGGTGTACCGCGTGCAGGTGCCCGTCACGTTCGACAAACGCAAAAGCGTGATTTACAACGGCGGGCAACCCACCGGCTTTGCCTTGTCGGTCCGCGAGTTTCAGCGGCCCCACCCGCTCGACTTTATTGGCGTGACCTACGGCGAGTCGGTCCGGGCCATTACCAAGCTCGGCGGGCCGGTCCTGTACGACCGCACCATCCGGGACGTGGTGTTTCAGTTTAACCCCAACGGACTCGACAACGGCAAGCAGCTTTTTGGCAAGCAGTACCTGTCGTTTGAGATCCGGACGCTGAACAGCAAGGGGGAGCTGATTGAAATCCGCAACGTCGACAACGTGGTGGTCTGTCCTGGTGACAACTCGCCCCGGGCGGCTTTCTACCAGGACAAAGCCTGCCGCACCGACCCGCTCAACCTGAACAGCATCCTGTCGCGCAAAACCTACGATCTGGACGAGTGGAGCCGGATTCTGGTCACCATCAAGCACCAGCCCGGACAGTACCAGGAGCCGGGCTACAGCCAGGTGGTGGAGCTGGTGCTAAAGCGCAACTTCAAGTTCGACATCGACGTGAGCTTTCCGGCCGGCCTGCTCACCAAACGCCAGGATGAGACCGGCTACGGCTCCTTCAGCGGCATTTCCCTGGCTACGCTCGCGCAGTTCAGCTTCTACAACCCCGAGAAAATCAACCGCCTGCGGCCGTACAAGATCGGGGCCGGCTTCGTGGCCCTCAACGCCTTTAACCTGACGTCCGACAGCAACGTGAAGCGGGACCTGGGCATCGTGATTCTGGGCTCCGTGTATCCCACGCGGCGCGACGCCAAGCTCACCTTCCCGCTGTACCTGGGCGGGGGCTACTTCCTGTCGTCGAAGCAGTGGTTCTACATGCTCGGACCGGGTATCGGGGTGCGGCTGTAAGCTGCTTTACACGTCGGACATCACCACGAATGGCACCTGCAGTGCCGCGGCCAGCTGCTTGCCAACGCTCAGGGCTTTTTCCCGGTGATAGAGCGTAAACTCTGCCATCACCTGACCAATAGAGGTGCCGGGCGTGGCTAGCAGCAGGGTCAGATGCTCGTTGCGCTCGGCTGGCAACGAGCGGGAGCCATTGGGGTGAACCATCATATCGGAGTGGGCTTTCAGCACTACCCGTACGCAGGGGCACAGGTGGAGCCAGCTGCCGAAATGCACCCCCAGTACCCGGGTGAAGCTGCGGTAACGCTGCCGGCCGACATCCAGCTCAATTCCGTGGTAGCTGCTTACGCAGGCCGCAGCCACCGTTAGGCAGGCTACCGCCAGCCCCCTGTAAGGGGAAAGCAGTAGCAGCAGCCCGATCAGCGCAACGGCAATGCCCACAGCAACCGGGCCGGATGAGGTTTTTATCGGATAGGTCACGCCTGCAAACGGTAGATCAGCGGGACGGAAGCTCCTGAAAAGGCGCAGAGCGGCTGTCCGTAAGATTCGTCGCCCGGTTAAAAGTAGACCGCGGCGCTGATGGACAGGTCTTTGTAGATGACGTTGTGCAGCACGTCGGTGCCCTGCTGCCCGCGGCTGTACACCGACTCGATGCTGAAGCCCGGCAGGTTGGGCAGGGCCACATACAGGCCGGCGCCACCCTGCAGCCCGAACGCAAAGGCGCTTTGCTGCCACTCGATGGGGAGAATAGTGCGGTTAGCCTGATCGGAGCGCTTATCGGAAGCCGAAACGTCGTGGGTTACGGCCATGGCCAGGTGCGGGCCGGCGAATACGAAGGGACGCGCCGTGCCTTTGCCAAGCTGGTAGCGCAGCTGCAGCGGGACCCGGATCTGCCGGAAGGCGTAATCGGCGGTGCGGGTCAGCGTGTAAGCGGAGGTGCCGGTGTAGATCTGCTCTTCAAATGCTCCCGTCAGCTGCACCAGCAAAGCTTCGGCCTGAAACGAGAAGCCGTTGTAGTAGGCAAAGTTGACGAATCCCCCGGCCTGCCAGTTGCCGGCGTACTCTGATTCTACCCGCTCGGAGTACGGATTACGCATGGGCGTTGTCAGCCTAGTGCGGTTGAGCCCGGCTTTGATGCCAAAGGAGCGGGACCAGCCCTCGTTGCCCGAGGGAAAGGCGCCGAACCGCCGCTCCTGAATCAACTGGCTGTCGTTGATAGTGCTTTGAGCCAGCACGGCGGTTGCCGGGCACAGCAGGGCGAGTGCGGTAAGGGTAGATTTGAAAAGCATGGCGTAGCAAGTAAGTGAGCTGGATTGGAGGCAGGGCAGATTGGGTACAAGGGAGCCAAGCTACGGAATTAAGCCTGACCATCCGCTTCCGCGACGAGATTAAAAATGGCCGGAACGCCGACGAAACGGCGCGCCGGGTTTGCCGTTAGCGGGTATGCATCAGCCTTCAACACGACCCTATGGCTCCCGACTCAACCCTGCAACGGTTTCTCGACGCGCAAACAACCGACTACCACACGGCCCTCACCGAAATCAGGAGCGGCCGCAAGCGCAGCCACTGGATGTGGTACATCTTTCCCCAGATTCAGGGGCTGGGCTACAGTGAAACGGCAAGGTTCTATGGTATCCGGAACCGGCAGGAAGCCGAAGCCTATCTGCAGCACCCGGTTCTGGGCAGCCGCCTGCTCGAAATCAGCAGCGCCCTGCTGGAGCTGGAAAGCAGCAACGCCACCCAGGTGCTGGGCAGCCCCGACGACCTGAAGCTGAAGTCCTCGATGACCCTGTTCGCAGCCGTCAGCCAGAACCCGGTTTTTCAGCGGGTGCTCGACAAGTTTTACAACGGGGAGCTCGACCAGAAGACGCTGCAGCTGCTCGGCCGGTAATGCCCCCGACGCAGTCCGTCTGGGTTCTGTGGCCGGTTCCTGTGTCCACGTCAAGCGGGTACAGTGCGCTGAAAACTACCGTGCCCGCGTAAACCAGCCGCAAGTCCACTTACAGGCTGAAGCCCAGGTCAACCCGGTTGATCTGCCTGAGCGGAGCATCATTGTTGAACCCGTCCTGAATGTTCAGGTAGCGGTACTCCAGACTGATAAGTGAGGTTTTGCGAATGGCCACGGTAAAGCCGCCACCGGCGCTCAGGCCCGCGTTGGCCCCCTTGAATTTCGGGAAGGGCCGGCTTTCCGGCGTTGGCCGGTCGGAGCGGACGTATTCCACCGTCGAATTGTCGTTCAGCCGCAGGCCAAACACCATGCCTCCGTTAACGAAGGGCGAAATCATGCCCCGGTACAGAAACAGATTGCCAAGAACGCCGAGCTGGACGTTTGAGTAGTTCACATGCGTCAGCCGGTCCAGGGTATAGGTAGCCCCGCCGGTGTAGATGTTTTTGCCTTCAAAGTCGATTTTTACCTGCGTAAAGCCGAGCTCAGCCTGAAAGCCCAAGGGGGAACGGTTCGTGGCCCGCACGAATACGCTGGTGATGGGCTGGGCCGACTGCCGCTGCGGGTCGTTGTCGAACTCGGCGTCTGGCACCGTGTACGTTGTCCGGGTGAGGCCCAGCTTTGCTCCCGGCCGGAAGCGCCAGCCCGAGGGCAGCTTGGCTTTCTCGGAAGGCTGGTTGGGGTAGCGGCACGCGTTGTAGCGCGTTACCACGTCGGTGACGCCGGCGTAGGTGTAGGGCCGGTGGTGGGCGTAGGTGGCATCAACCGCGAAATCCAGCGTTGGGCAGCCGCCCAGGTTTTTGTGGTACTGCAGCCGGTACGCGTTGGGGTCTATTTCCACCAGTTCAGCCTTATCCGGCACCTCCAGGTAATACCGGGTAGCTCCCTGCGCGTTTTTCCCGCTGTAGGCGCTGACCGGGCCCTTTACCAGCGGAGTCAGGAACAGGACGGAGCCCCCAATGGTGCGCGTTATCTGCTGCACCGCCTGGCCTTCGCCGTAGCTGCTGACCTGCGACGCCGGGTACATGGTGAATTTACCGCCCTTCTGCCGAAACCGAAGCTGGTTTTCCTTTTTGTCTACTTCGCCTTCGAAATGCTGAAGCTGACGAATCTCTCCCCGCAGGGTGTCGCCATTGGTCAGCACCAGGAAGTCGTTGCGCTGAAACTGGGCATAAGCCGATTGGCTGCCGATCAGGATAATAGCTGCTGCTAACGGCAGCTTTGGGATAGTAAAAGGTAGTTGCATAGGGGGAGAGGGATGAAAAGAGGCGTAGTGCTATCGGATGGGTGCCGGCCATTTTATTCACCGTAGTCAGCTCCGCCGGTCGGAAGCTCTTTGGAAATGATAAAGCAGCTCAACTAAGCCAAACCGGCGGCAAAGTGCAGTAGGCAGCATAAGGCAAGCTGTAAAGATACTTCCTCAGCTACCCAATGTCCAAAAGGAAAGCCCGGCTTCTACGCCGGGCTTTCCTTCAAAAAACGGAACGTAAGCTGCTTTCTGTAAAAGCTACAGCTCGGGCCTGATCTGCCCGGCGCAGTTGGCTAGCCGCGGCCAAGGAGGCAGCTCCCCTGGCGTACCTGCTACGCTACACTTGCAAGGTCGAGGTCACCTCAACGCCAAACAGGGACGCAATGCGGGCTGCTTTCTCCAGGGCCTGATCCTGCCTGGCAATTGCGGCAATGATGCCTATCCGGGCATTTTCGATGCTGAGCAGCACCCGGTACAGTCCCTGTCGCTGAACCGTCATGCTTGGGGCAATAGCGTCGTTCATAACGTAGGCGGCATTGAAAGGCGAAACCGTGACCCGCACGACGTTCGGCAAGGCCTGCCATTCGCCGTGCCGGAAGCCCAGGATCCACTGGTACACGCGGTAGCGTTTGGTCCGCGCGTCTAAGGTGATACCCTCGTAGCTGCTGACCATCAGGAACCCTACCAGCACTACGGACGGCCCGGCGAGCAGCCGTAGAAACGTTACCCCCGACGACAGGAGCCCGACCAGGGACGACAGCATGGCCAGCCCGCCGGTTACCATCAGCGCAAAGCCCGCCAGGCGAGCGGCCGGCGACGACGAGTAGCGTATCCGCCCGTCGTACTGCTGGGATGCGTCTGTCATCAGACAAGCTGCATCTCCTGAATGATCTGCTTGATACGGCCGTCGAGCTGCTGCTGGGCCTGCTCAAACGACTCCTGGGCGCCGAAGTTCGGCTGCTTGAGGCTGAAGTAGAACTTGATCTTAGGCTCGGTGCCCGAGGGCCGCGCCGATACCGTGGAGCCATCCTCGGTCAGGAACTGCAGCACGTTGCTGCGCTCATGCTCGAGCGGGGTCTGCTGGCCGGTGCGCAGGTCCCGGGCCACCTGCTGCTGGTAGTCGAGCAGCTGCACGACAGGCGAGCCGCCGAGCGAGGTAGGCGGGTTCTGGCGGAGCTGGGCCATCATCTCCTGGATTTCCTCGGCTCCGCGCTGCCCGTGCTTGGTCAGCGAAATCAGGTCTTCCTTGTACAGACCGTAGGTGCGGTACATCTGTACCATCTCCTCGTAGAGCGTGCGGCCCTGGTCTTTGGCCACGGCAGCCATTTCGGCAATCAGGCAGCAGGCCGACACAGCATCCTTGTCGCGGATAAACGAGCCGATCATGTAGCCGTAACTTTCCTCCCCGCCGCCGATGTAGTGGTGGCCTTCGTTTTTAGCTTCCAGGTCGCGGATGATGCCGGCAATGTACTTGAAGCCGGTCAGCGTCTGGTAGGAGCGGATGCCGTAGTGCCGGGCCACGTCGCCGAGCACGTTGCTCGTCACGATGGTGTACACGATGTAGTCCTTCTCCTTATTAAGCTGCCCCGCCTGGGCCCGGGCCGATACGAGGTAGTGCGTGAGCAGGGCCGCGGTCTGGTTGCCGTTCACCAGCACCCATTCGCCGGCCGTGTTCTTTACCCCGATGCCTACGCGGTCGGCGTCGGGGTCGGTGGCAATGATGAGGTCGGCGTCGAGCTGCTGGGCCTGGTCGAGGGCCATCTGCATGGCCACTTTCTCTTCCGGGTTCGGCGACTTTACGGTGGGGAAGTTGCCATCGGGCGTAGCCTGGGCCTCCACGATGTGAATGTTGTCGAAGCCGAGCTGCTCCAGGGCTTTCGGCACGAGCGTGATGCCGGTGCCGTGCAGGGGCGTGTACACGATCTTCAGGTCGTGCTGGCGCTGAATGGCAGCCGGGTTGATGCTCAGCTTTTTGACCTCGGCCAGGTAGGCGGCGTCAATTTCGGCACCAACCAGGTGAATCTTCGATTGGTCGGCGTCAAATTTCACTTCGTCCACGCTCTGAATGGCGGTGACTTCGCGGATGATGTTCTTGTCGTGGGGCGCCACGACCTGGGCGCCGTCGTTCCAGTATACTTTATAGCCGTTGTACTCTTTCGGGTTGTGCGAGGCCGTGACCACGCAGCCGCTCTGGCAGCCCAGATGGCGGATGGCAAACGACAGCTCGGGCGTGGGCCGCAGGGCCTCGAACAGGTACACGGTAATGCCGTTGGCCGAGAAGATGCCGGCGGCGGTTTCGGCGAACAGGCGCGAGTTCAGGCGGGAGTCGTGGGCAATGGCCACTTTCACTTCCTGACCCGGAAATGACTGGAGCAGGTAGTTGCACAAGCCCTGGGTGGCCATGCCCAGGGTGTAGCGGTTCATGCGGTTAGAGCCCGTGCCCATGATACCGCGCAGGCCGCCGGTGCCAAACTCCAGGTCCCGGTAAAAGGCGTCGCTCAGCGCATCGTCGTCGCCGCTTTCCTGCAGGCGGCGGATTTCGGTTTTGCTGGCCTCGTCGTAGTTGCCGGTAAGCCAGGTGTTGATTTTTTGTTGGACGCTGTCGGTAAGAGCCATGGGGTAGGTATTCGATTCGGCGGGTTTATACGCCAAAGAAACGGGAAGTTGGCGAACAGAAAACAACGTCCCGGTAATGAATAGGATGTCAGTTGGTTACAATAGGAAGTGGGTTGGCTTTGGTAGCCTCGGCCTTTAAAGCCGCGAGGCCCGGACTGAAAAGTCCGGGCCTCGCGGTTTGGTGCTGGTAGATCTAGCGTACCAGCATACGGCGGGTGATGGTGTTGCCGTCCAGCGTGAGCTGACTGACGTACACCCCGGCCGTCAGACCGGCCGCGTTAAAAGGAATAGCATAGCTGCCGGCCGGCTTGACCTCATCGACCAGCTTCACCACTTCCCGGCCCGTCAGGTCCAGCACCCGCAGGCGCACCTGCCCGCTCTGACGGAGCGTGTAAGGAATGGTGGTGGTGCCGCTGAACGGGTTCGGGAAGTTGGGGGCCAGCTGGGCCGAGGCCATGGTGCCTTCCGTCCGGGTGGAGTTGATAACCGAGTTGGTCCGGGCCGGGTCGGTGGTTTCGGCGTTGCCCGTGGTACCGAGGATACCGCTGGGGCCGCCGTTTACCTGGTTGGCAATAACCTGGCTGGAGCCTTCGTCGAGCTTGAAATAGCCAAGCAGCAGGGGGGAGGCGGCCGATGTTCCGTTCGTCCGGTCGCTCTGGATCTGGGTTGCGCTGCGGGCCGTATTCCAGATCATTACCTCATCGATGTAGCCCTGCCAGCCGGTGTCGCCCGAATTATAGCCGATGCCCAGCGTCAGGCCGCTCTGCCGGGGAGCGTCAGTAGAGGAAGCTACCTGATTGCCGTCGAGGTACAGCCGGCTGGTCGTGCCGTCCCAGGTGTAGGCCACGTGCGCCCATGTCCGGACCGGCACGATGCCGCCTTGCAGCACGCCGTAGAGTTGCAGTTCACCGGTTCCGTTCACCCCAAACCAGTCGGCATCGTTGCCGAACTCCAGAATGGTGTTGTACTGCCCGGCGTTGGCAAAGGACGACCCATTGAAATATACCCAGGCTTCCAGCGTAAAGGAGCCCTGGGGCGCATCCATATTAACCATGGCCCGGTCGGATTCGGTGCTGGTGAAGTGCAGGAAGTTGCCGCCCCGCTGGGCATAGCTGCTAAAGCAGAGACCGGTGCCGAGCAAGGCGACCAAAGCGGATTTGCGGAGAAATGAATTCATCATGAAAAAAGTAGGGTGGGAAAAACAGAAAGGAATGGAAGGCCGGTTTGCTGACTGCCAAGTCAGGCTGCTGACGCTGGTTGTCAGGTGTGTTCTAGTATTTATTATTTAAGTGCAAAGTAACGGTGGCTTCGGACAGGCGTCAATAACATAATCGTGTGAGGGCCCGGGTAGGAGCCGGCGGATCCTGCCAGACCAGTTAGGCTGCTTGTGTGGTTGCCGGTAGAGCATGAAAAAGCCCCGGTGCAGTCTGCATCGGGGCTTTTTCAAAAAAAATACGGGTTGCTTGGGCCAGGGCCAGCCAGCAGCTAACGGATGCTAGAGGTTGCCGCGCAGGGCCTGTTCCCGCTCAATGGCTTCGAACAAGGCCTTGAAGTTGCCTTTGCCGAAGCTCTTGGCACCCTTGCGCTGGATGATTTCATAGAACACCGTCGGGCGGTCTTCGACCGGCTTGGTAAAGATCTGCAGCAGGTAGCCTTCCTCGTCGCGGTCCACGAGCAGGTTCAGGGCCTTGATGCTTTCCAGGTCCTCGTCGATGGCGCCGATACGGTCCAGCAGGTCGTCGTAATAGGAGGAGGGTACGCTCAGAAACTCCACGCCCCGGCGGCGCAGCTCGGTTACGGTAGCGCGGATGTCGTTGGTGGCAATGGCGATGTGCTGTACGCCGGGCGAGTGGTAGAAGTCGAGGTACTCCTCAATCTGCGACTTTTTCTTGCCTTCAGCGGGCTCGTTGATGGGAAACTTTACGTAGCCGTTACCATTGCTGACCACCTTGCTCATCAAAGCCGAGTACTCGGTGCTGATGTCCTCGTCGTCGAACGTGAGCAGGAGCTTAAAGCCCATCACGTCCTCGTAGAACTTCACCCACTGGTTCATCTCGCCCCAGCCCACGTTGCCTACGCAGTGGTCGACGTGCAGCAGGCCCACCGGGGTGGTTTGCGGAATGGTGCTCGTCTTGGCCACGAAGCCGGGCATGAACGGGCCGCGGTACTGGCTGCGCTCCACAAAGGTGTGCACGCTTTCGCCGTAGGTATAGATGCCCGCCAGCGTTACTTCGCCGTGCTCGTCGCGGATGGTGTAGGGCTCGAAGGCCGAGCGGGCTCCGCGCTTGGTGGTTTCTTCCCACGACTTGCGGGCATCGTCCACCCATAGGGCCATGACTTTCACGCCGTCGCCATGCACGCGCACGTGCTCTGAGATTTCGGAGTCGGGCAGCAGGGAGGTGGTTAGTACCAGCCGGATCTTGCCCTGCTGCAGCACGTACGACGCCCGGTCGCGCAGGCCGGTTTCGGGGCCGGCGTAGGCCACCAGCTCAAAGCCGAAGGCGGCCTGGTAGTAATAGGCGCTCTGCTTGGCGTTGCCCACGTAAAACTCAACGTGGTCGGTGCCGTTCAGGGGCAGGAAATCGTGGGCCGGGTGGGCCTGCACTTCGGGCGAGGACATGGTTTGCATGGGCAGTACGAAAAGGCGAAAGGGTGGAAGAGAAGGTGTCGTGCGGGTAAAAATACGGTTTTGGCGTAAATCGTTCGGCGAAGGCGTGGCAGCCGTTCGGCGCGACTTTCCGTATAGGAGTTTTCGCGTACCAAAACCGAAAACTCATCCGGTGCAGAATTGCGGATTCCTTTCCACCTTTGTACCAACACCATTTGCCTATGGCTATGAATAAGGAGGACCTCAACCGCGCCCTCGTTACGCTCATCGAGAAAAAGCAGGAGCTGCACAAGCTGCCCTACAACCACGACAGCTACGACGACATCGAAGAAGAGCTGCACGACCTCGAAGACAAGTTCAACGAGGAGTACGGCGCCTATCTGGAGGAAGTACTGGACACGGTACACCAGAAGCTCTGCCCCGACACCGACGTGCTGCTGCCCACCGCCTACCTGCCCAACGACATCGGCGGCGACACCGGCTACACGCCGTCGCACAAGGAAGGCGTCTGGGTCGACTCCGACGAGTTTCCCGGCAAGGAAGCCCGCCTGGTACTGGTCCCCAACCCCACCCGCCTGATTTTGTCGGTTGGCAAGAGCGTCCGCAAAGAGGTCTGGAAGGCGTAGCCCACCGGTCCCATCGTTATACGTGTAGGAGCAGGGCACGTCAGGGAAGGCGCTGGCCACGCTGCTTTTACAACCGGTAAAGCCCGTCTCCGCATCAGGGGGCGGGCTTTGCTGCTGTTCAGACGCCGGGCGGCCGTCGTTGCTAACCGGTAACGCCGGGTTCCTGCCTATCTTGGCTGGATAATCTCCTGCTTACTCCTGCTTTCTATGCTCTACCGCATTGCCGACCTGGCTGACTGGCAAACCGCCCAGCAAACCGGCTTTTTTGCCAGCGCCGACCTCACCACCGAAGGCTTCATCCACAGCTCCGAGCGGCACCAGATTCTGGCCACTGCCGCGCGCTACTACGCCGGCCGTACCGACGTGCTGCTGCTGGAGCTTGACGAAAGCCAGCTGCAGCAGGCCGGGATTCGGGTGGAGCGGGAGTGGGTGCCGGCCCGCAACGAAGCCTTTGCCCACGTATTCAGCCCGATTCCACTGGCGGCCATCCGCCGGGAGTTCAGCTTCCAGCCCGATACCGGCGGGCAGTTTACGCTGCCGGATGATTTGCAGCGGGGCTTGTAAAGCGCTTGTCATGCTGAGCCCCGCGAAGCATCTCTACCGTTTCGTTGAAGCATTGGCTTGGTGAGTTTAGCTACACGAAAAAGCCTCGCCCTGAAGCAGGGCGAGGCTTTTTTTGCGCTTATTCTGGCCGTTACACCAGCTCGGCCAACTCCAGCCACCGTTCCCCCTTGGCGTCGAGGTCGGCATCGGTGCGCTTCAGCTCGGCAGCCCAGTCGGCTAGCTCCTTGTGGGAGCCGGTGCCGGCGTTGAGCTTGGCAATCAGCTGCTGCTTGACGTCTTCAAGGCGGGCAATGTCTTTTTCCAGCGTCTCGTACTCTTTCTTCTCGACAAACGTAGCCTTGCGCTTGGGCGCGGAAGCAGCAGCCGGGGCCGGAGCCACGGCTTTAGGGGCGGCCGCCGGAGCTACCCCAGCCGCTGCCTTAGCGGTCTGGGCTTTTTCGCGGGCGTACTCGGCCGAGTTGTTTTCCTTTTGCCACTCCCGGTAGTCGGTGTAGTTGCCGGGGAAGTTGCGGATGGTGCCGCCGGGCTCCAGCACAAACACGTGCTCGACCAGCGCATCCATAAAGTACCGGTCGTGCGACACGATGAGCAGGCAGCCGGCGAAGTTCAGCAGGAACTCCTCCAGGATGTTGAGCGTGATGATGTCGAGGTCGTTGGTCGGCTCGTCGAGAATCAGGAAGTTCGGATTCTTGATCAGCACGCGCAAGAGCTGGAGGCGGCGCTTCTCGCCCCCGCTCAGCTTGCTGACCAGGGTGTACTGCTGGGCGGGCGGAAACTGGAAGTGCTGAAGAAACTGCGAGGCCGTTACCACGTCGCCGTTGGCCATTTCCACCACTTCCGCCACTTCCTTCACGATGTCGATGACCCGCTGGCTTTCGTCGAACTCCAGCTCCTGCTGGGTGTAGTAGCCAAAGACGGTGTTCTGGCCCGCGTCTACCACCCCGGAGTCGGGCTGAAGCTTACCGGTGAGCATGTTCAGCAGCGTCGACTTGCCCGCGCCGTTGGGCCCGATCAAACCGATGCGGTCCTTTTTCTTGAACACGTAGCTGAAGTCGTCGAGCACCACCTTGTCGCCGAACTGCTTGTGCAGGTGCTCGACTTCAATGATTTTGCCGCCCTGGCGCGTCGTCTTCACCGACAGCTCCAGCTGGGGGCCGCCTATCTTGGTTTTGGCCTTCTCCTGCGTTTCGTAAAAGGCATCGATGCGGGCCTTCTGCTTGGTACCCCGGGCCTGCGGCTGGCGGCGCATCCACTCCAGTTCTTTGCGCAGCAGGTTACGGGCCTTTTCCACTTCGGCCACCTCAATCTGCTCCCGCTCGGCCTTCTTCTCCACAAAGTAGGAGTAGTTGCCCTGGTAGCGGTGCACCCGGCCCTGGTCCATCTCCACGATTTCGTTGGCCACCTTGTCCAGGAAATACCGGTCGTGCGTTACCATTAATAAGGTGAGCGAAGGGGAGGCCAGGCGGTTTTCCAGCCACTCAATGGTGTCGAGGTCGAGGTGGTTAGTAGGCTCGTCCAGGATCAGCACTTCGGGTTCCTCGATGAGCACCCGGGCCAGGGCCACGCGCTTGCGCTGCCCGCCTGAGAGGTTGCGCACCTGCCGGTTCAGCAGCTCGCCCAGGATGCCGAGGCGGCCCAGGATCTGCTTGACCTGGGCCTCGTAGTCCCAGGCGTTGAGCGCGTCCATCTGCTCCATCACCCGCTGCAGGTCGTCGGGCTTGTGGTTTTCGTCGTTCACCACGTGCTCGTAGTCGCGGATGGCGGCCAGCGTGTCGTTCTGGGAGGCAAAGATGGTTTCCTCCACTGTCATGTCCTCGTCAAATACCGGCTGCTGACCCAGGAAGGCCACCCGGATGCCCTTGCGGACGCTCACCAGACCTGTGTCGGGCTGCTCAAGGCCGGCCAGAATACGCAGCAGCGTGGTTTTACCGGTACCGTTGATACCGACCAGGGCCACGCGCTGCCCTTGATTAAGACCGAAGCCGAGGTCGCGGAACAACCACCGGTCGGCATAGTTTTTCGAAAGATTTTCGCCAGAAAGCAGATTCATAGCCGCAAAGGTAGGGGCTAGGAGTTAGAAGATAGGAGCCAGGAAAGATATTGAGGGAGGGCAGGGGACACAATAAATACGGACCTCTGCTCCCAGGCTTCCGGCTTAGGTCTCCACTTTTACCCCTCTGCTTCCGGTTCCGCAACTACTTTCCGCTCGTCCTGCTGACTCTTGGCTCCTGCGTAGCAGCTCCTGACTCCTCCTCAAATCACCCGCACCCGGTCCATGTGCACCTCGTCGCGCAGAATTTCCAGGCCCCGGTAGGCGAGAGGCCGGCCGGTGTTGGTCGTCAGGTCGCCGCCGGCGCCGTGCAGGTGGGCCACGTCCAGCACCAGCTGGGTGTATTTCCGCTCGCCCAGCTCAATGGCTACGGGCCGTCCGTGGCGGGTGTCGAAGGTGGACAGAGCATTATCTATCTCTTCCAGAATTTTGCTCATCAGGCAGTAAATAGGCAAATAGGGCAGGCAATATAGAATTTTGTGTAAAAACGCAAGGCGGTCCAGCTTGGCGCCCGGCATTTTTCTGTCTGCCAGTGTGCGGGACCGGCCTGCCGGGGCGGGCTTCCGAAACCCGCTTACCTTTGCCGGGCATGGCATCTTCCTCTTCCTTTAGCTTAGCAGCCCGGCCAGTCGGGGTGTTTGACAGCGGCATCGGTGGCCTCACCGTGGCCCGGGCCTTAAGCCGCGTGCTGCCCCACGAGCGGCTCATCTACTTCGGCGACACGGCTCACCTGCCCTACGGCGACAAAAGCACCGCCGCCATCCAGGCCTACGCCGTCAAGATCTGCGACCTGCTGCTGCGCCAGCAGTGCAAGGTGATTCTGATTGCCTGCAACTCAGCTTCGGCCGCCGCCTACGAGCTGGTGCGAGAGTACGTCGGCTCCAAGGCCCGGGTGCTCAACGTGATTGACCCCATCGTAGCGCACGTGGGGCAAACCTACCAGGGCCGGACGGTGGGCTTGATCGGAACGAAGCAGACGGTGAATTCCAATGTGTACCGCAAGAAGATTGACGACCTCGATGCCGGGGTGCAGCTGCAGTCCCTGGCTACCCCGCTGCTGGCGCCCATGATTGAGGAAGGCTTCTTTAACAGCTCTATCAGCGACAACATCATCCGAACGTACCTGAGCAACCCCGTGCTGGACGGCATCGATGCCCTGGTACTGGCCTGCACGCACTACCCCCTTATCAAGGAGCAGATCCAGGCCTATTATAAGGATAAGGTAGAGGTGCTCGATGCCTCCGACGTCGTAGCCCGCCACGTGGCCGGGTTTCTGAATGAGCAGCAGCTGGCGGCTCCGGCGGCGCACCACGCGACCGGTCACCATTTCTACGTTTCTGACTTCACCCGCTCGTTTGAGGAAAGCACCCGCATCTTCTTTGGTCAGGAAGTGCAGCTCGAGCACTACCCGCTCTGGGAATAGCCGAAAGCCGGTAGGAGGGAAGAGGAGCGCGTCGAGCAGAAGTAGCTTGGGCAGTTCAGACGGTTGTGGCTTTTTTCTAGAAATAATCAGCAAAATACCTGAAAGTGGGTATTGCGGGGGGGACCTCGTGCGTTAGACCTTTGCTTGCAGCTTTCTGTACTACTCTATCTATGTATCCGGTCTGTTCCTACCCCTTGACTAACCTGCTTAGCGGCCGGACTTCTTTACCTGCTTCCCGCCGGCTGCCAAACCTTTGCGGGCCGGTGGCCGGTCGGCTACTTACCTAAGCTGAAAACAGATTTTCTTTGATCAGCAGGTCCTTTTAAGCAGCCAATGGCGTGTTTCAAAGATTCCCTGGCAAAAGCCGGAACTGATCCGGATAAGGCGTGGTTGCGGGCGTGGTTAGAAAGGGTGGGAGCAAGGTCCTACTCTCGATAGATGTCCCAACAGGATTAGTTTAAGCCGCTAGGGGTTGACTACCTGTCCGAAACGAGACCTGCTCGGCATCTGCTGTTCAGGGCTGTTCCCTCGAATTGTGCAAAACGGGGTTTTCCTCCACCCTTGTTTAGAGCTTAGAAGATGATGGAAGGATACCAAAAGCTCACTAAAACAAAACATCGGGTCTGGCTTTTCTGCCCTAACTTTGCAGCCCGAAGCGCCCTTTAACTTACATTTTGCTAATATAAATTTCTGATATATTGTTAGCAGGAAATAAAGTAGCAGCGTCTCAAACCATCACAGGTTACCTTTGATATTATCGATTATAAAGGAACTAATGGATTCCAATCTGTGCTTTACCACCGCCATGTGTGAGCTTTGGCATGAATTGTGGAGCCGGCGCCACCCAGCAAGTTTTCCAGCCTGGTCTTCTTCACGAAAAAATACTATGCCTTCCGCCGTTTTTTTTCATCCGCCTGTTTCTTTTCACCGTATTAAGGCCGAGTTCTAATGAACAACCTTGATTTAGACCGCTCTCCAACTTCGTAACCTTTACTCTCAACATACTATGAAAAACCCTTACTTGAAGGTGTTCGCCGCCCATTTGCAGCGACCTCGCCTGTTTCTCTTCCTGTTGCTGAGCCTTCTGGCCCCAGTTACGCTGCTGGCGCAGTCGATTAACATTACGCCTGCCACCAGCCCGTCCTCGCCCACGAATTTCGGGCAGGTCGCCGTTGGTAACGTGTCTTCGCCTGTTACCTACACTGTGACGGCCTCCGGCCTGACCAGCGCCATTTCGGTAAGCTTCACGAACGCGCCGTCCTTTGAGGGCAGCACGGACAACGGCGCCACCTACACGCAGAGCCCTTCGCTGCCGGCTGCCGGTGGTACGCTGCTGGTTCGCTTCCGCCCGACGGCAGTAGGTGTAACCAACGATCAGTACATCGTGCTCACCGGCCAGTCGGGCCGTAACACGATTGCCAACTACATTGACGTTCAGGGTGAGGGCACTCCCGGTACGCCTAACATCAATGTAAGCCCGGCTTCGCTGTCGTTTGGCGGTCAGATCGTCAACACCCAGTCGGCTCCGCAGTCGGTCTCGGTTAGCGCTACCTCGCTAACGGATGATATTACCGTACAGGCTCCGGCTGGCTTCGAAATAAGCACCGGTGGCGGCACCTACTCTAACTCCCTCGTTATTTCGCGGGGTACTGGTACGGTTAATACGACGGTTGACGTGCGTTTCGTGCCAACTGCCGTTCAGAACTACGTGGGCAACGTGACCTTCGGCAGCGCCGGCGCTACCACCCGCAACGTGGGTGTGTCGGGTACCGGCCAGCAGGCTCCTCCCGCCCTGTCGATTCAGGCAGCTCCCGGCAACACCCTGCCGCTGGCCAACTTCGGCAACGTACAGGTTTACCGTACTTCTACTCCCCAGTCCTTTATTGTAAATGGCAACAACCTGACCGGTAACGTGACGGTGGCTGCTCCCGAGGGCTTTGAAATCCGCACCGGCACCAACGCCTTCTCGACTAACAACGTGATTCTGGTTCCCAGCGGCACGGCTGGCAGCGGTACGGTTAACACCCGCATCGATGTTCGCTTTGCTCCGGTTCCCGGCACGACCCGTCCCGACGGATCCGGTACCTATAACAGTAACATCGTTGTATCGACCCCCAACGGATCGAGCACCGTTACCCAGAACGTAGCCGTAGCCGGTACCGGAGTAGCTGCTCCCACGGGTGCTTACATCTTCGTAGATCCCAGCAGCCTGAATTTCGGCCTGGTGTCGCAGAGCGGCTCGGGTCAGGTTCTGACGTTCGTAGTAGGTGGCGACAACCTCGGTACGACTCCCATCAGCCTCGTGACGGCCCTGACCGGCTCGACGACTTCGGGTGCTATCCAGATCCGCAACCCCGCCGTTCCCGGCAGCCAGTTTACGAACAGCCTGACCATTGATCCGGTAGGCGGCCGTGTAC
The DNA here is from genome assembly GCF_020685205.1 of Hymenobacter translucens. GTDB lineage: Bacteria > Bacteroidota > Bacteroidia > Cytophagales > Hymenobacteraceae > Hymenobacter > Hymenobacter translucens. The sequence goes on along the minus strand of NZ_JAJERB010000003.1, from coordinate 552,429 downwards.
CCGAAACGACGATCGAAGCCCGCATCGTGGGTCCGATTCCGAGCCAGAGCGACTTCACCGGTACGATCACCGCTACCAGCGGCTCGGCAACGCCTTCGCCTACCAACGTCGTGAACGTAACGGCCCGCAACAACTTCAGCGGTACGAACACTTCCTCGACCTTCACGGTAAGTACGCCGGCTACGGCCACCAGCCCCGCCGGTGCTCCCCTGAACCCCTTCAGCACGGTACCCGAGAAGGCTTCGGCCAGCCAGTCGGTACTGGTAAGCGGCAGCTTCCTGGTTAACCCGATCCGCGTGCAGGCTCCTAACAACTTCCAGGTTTCGCTGGACCCGCTGTTCCCCGGTCTGGGCAACGGTGGTACCGGCACGATTACGGGCAACTCGTTTAACATCATCCCGCAATCAGATGGCACTGTTAACAACGTATCGGTATACATCCGCTACGTTCCGACGGTAGCCGGCACTGAGAGCGGCACGGGTGTAACGTTCGAAAGCGCTCCGGCTACTTCGATTGCTGCTATCGTTCGGGCTACCAGCATCGGTACCATCGAATCGCGCACCATCTTCAGCCCCGAGGGCCCGATCGTAATCGGTACCGGTCCGACTGCTCCCCAGCGCATCCGCATCTTTGCTGAGCGTGTTCGTAACCCCACCCGTATTTCGGTGAAAGGTGAGTCGCAGGGCGCCATTGGCAACCCGAACGGCTTCGCTCAGTTCCAGATTTCGCGGATTGCTGCGGATGGTACTGCAGTCGGCTACACCGACCAGACTGATCCGAATGGCAGCACCATTTCGCTGGATCCGAACCCGAACACGAACGTCATCGATGAAGACATCTTTGTTCGCTACTCCCCGACCCGTGTCGGTGCCGCCCAGTCGGTACTGCAGTACATCACTCCGGACGTAACGGCTTCGCCTGCCAACACCCTGAGCCCGATTGTAAGCAGCATCTCGTCGGCTGACGCCAACACGCTGAACGGCCGCGCCATTGACGTGGAGCCCACTCAGGACACCCCTTTCACGGCCTCGCGTAACATCGGTGCCTCGTCGGCTTCGATCACCTTCAACCCTACCCCTGGGGTAACGGGCTACGGTGAGTTCCACATCGTCCTGATCAGCACGAGCCCCACCCTGTCGGTTCCGGACGTAATGCCGGTTGACGGCACGGACTACAACGCCGGCAACGGTGAGTTCATGGGCCAGGGCCAGAGCACTATCAACGATAGCGCTGGAAACACCTACTACGTGGTATTCTCGGGCGGTGCCCCGACGGCTACCATCACGGGCCTGGATGCCGAGACGACCTACTACGCTTACGTGTTCGACTACAACAGCACGAACCTGGGTGAAACAATCTTCATCAACAACGCTGAGAACTACAAGGGCCCGGCCCAGCCGACTACCCTTCAGGGTGCTATCCTGCCCGGTGTTGACCCGCCCCTGCCGGTTGAGCTGACCTCGTTCACGGCCAAGCTGCGCGGCACGCAGGTTGCACTGACCTGGACCACCGCTTCGGAGAAAAACAACCGTGGCTTCGAAATCCAGCGCAGCCAGGACGGCCGCGAGTTCCAGGCCATCGGCTTCGTGAACGGCAAAGGCACCACCTCGGCCCGCTCGACCTACAACAGCATTGACGACAAGCCCCTGTTCGGCACCTCGTTCTACCGTCTGAAGCAGATCGACAACGATGGTAAGACGGCCTTCTCGGCTGTAGCCACCGTAAGCAACGAGCTGGGTGAAGTAGCCATGTTCCCGAACCCGACCTCCGATGTGGTAACGGTTCGTCTGCCCCAGGGCACGACCGAAGGCATGACGGCTACGGTATCGGATCTGACCGGCCGCCTGCTGCGGAGCCAGAAGATGGATGCCAGCGGCGAGATCAGCCTGCGTGACCTGAAGTCCGGTACCTACGTGGTGACGCTGAAAGGCAACAACCAGCACGTGTCGCAGAAAGTAGTAAAGAACTAATATTAAGTTTTACGGTAGCCGGAAGGCTGCCAGCCAAAAAAAGGCCTCCCGCTTTGTGGGAGGCCTTTTCTGCGTTTATGCGGGTCGGTAACAATCTGGTAACCGGGTGATGGTGTGACGGCTAAGTCCTAAAAGCGTATCTTTGGTGCTTGACCAGATCCTATTCTTCTTCCCCTGTTCTACACCCTATGACATCACGTTTTCGCGCCTTTCAGACGCCCGCTGCCACCCCACTGGGCCGCCTGATTCTTCTGCTACTGCTGTTGAGCCCACTGGTAGGGTGGGGGCAGGTAAACATATCTGGAGGTTCTACAGTGACGCAAGATTTCTCACTGATGACTACAGCAGCTACTTCTCCATTGCCCCCTGGTTGGAAAGTAGATAAGTTAACAACTGAACGCACTGTCGGGACTTATGCCTCAGCACTAGCCGCAACCGAACGACAAGGAGGTGCTAGCATTAGTACAACAGCAGCTAATGGAATTTACAATTTCGGTGAGGGAACAACAGCGGCAGGAGACGCTAACAGAGCCGTAGGTGGCCTTTCATCTGGTACTGCCTCGAAGTCTGTAAACGTGTATTCACCTCAGTTTTTCAACAATGGGAATGCTGATATTAGTGATTTCACAATCAACTACAGGGTGGAGAAGTACCGCAATGGCAGTAATTCGGCTGGCTTCAGAATTCAGCTCTACTATTCCACTGATGGGGCGACATGGACTATCGCTCCGGGCTCTGATTTTACTACTGCATTTGCAGCCGATGCGAACAACAATGGCTTCACTACTGCCCCAGGAACATCTGTTGCTGTAACAAATAAGACCCTGACTGTACCCGTCGCAGCGGGAAGCAGTATCTATTTCGCTTGGAACTATTCAGTAGCTACAGGTGCCACGACAACTAATGCACAAGCATTGGCGGTCGATGACATAACCATAACGGCTAATGCTGGAGTTGCTCCAGTTAACGCCGCGCCTACCGTAACCACTACCACACCGCCTTCCAGTGTAGGTACGACTACTGCAACCATTGCTGGCAACATTACCAGCCTCGGAGTACCTACTGCCAGCAGCTCTTATGGCTTCCTATACAGCACCTCGGCAACCACCGCAGCGGCACTTGTACTTGGCGGAACGGGCGTTGCTGCAAATGAAGTCGGTACCACGGGTGCTACGACTGGCGCCTACAGTGCTAACCTCACCAGTCTGACTGCTAACACTATCTATTACTACCGCGCCTACGCGACCAACTCGACCGGTACCGGCTATGGCTCGGTTGAGTCGTTCACTACGCTCTCGGCTTCTGATAACACGCCTCCAGTCTTTGCCGCCGGCTCGCCTTCGGCTTCGGTCATCACCTCGACCGGCTTTACGCTTTCCTCGACCATCAATGAAACCGGCATTACGTACTTTGTCGTGCTGGCGAGTGGTGCTACGGCTCCAACGGCGGCGGAAGTAAAAGCCGGTACCGCTTCGGGCGGAGGGGCCCTGGCCGCTAACCTGAAAGGCAGTATCACCAACACTGCGGCCAACACGGCTGCCACCGCTGCTATCAGCGGCCTGACCGGCTCCACCACCTACGACGTGTACGTGGTAGCCGAGGACGGTATCCCGAACCTCCAGACCGCACCGGTCAAGGTGACAGTAACTACCCTTGCCCCGGCCCCAGTTGCCTCGGGCTTCACGCCCGCCAACGGTCCGGTCGGTACGGTCATCACCATCTCGGGCACCAACCTGAGCACCATCACCGGCGTCACGGTGGGCGGCACGGCCGCTACCAACGTATCGGCTTCGGCCACCACGGTTACGGCCACGGTGGCAGCCGGTACGGTGACCGGTGCCGTGGTGCTTTCCGATGGTACCACGACCTACCCGGTTCCCGGCGGCAACTTCACGGTGACTACGGCTCCGGTCGTAAGCACCACGGCCGCTACCCTGGTTACACCCACTACGGCCCGGACCGGCGGCAACGTGACGGCTGATGGCGGCGCTACGATTACGGGCCGTGGGGTCGTATACGGCACCAGCCCCAACCCCCGCCTTGGAGGCACGGGCGTACTAAGCCAGACCGCTACGGGTACCACCGGCTCCTTTACCAGCAACCTGTCCGGCCTGACGCCCAGCACGACCTACTTCGTGGCGGCCTATGCCACCAACAGCGTAGGCACTACCTACGGCGACGACCAGACCTTCATGACCCTGGCGCCGACCATCACGGCCGCGCCCACGGCCCTGTCCGGCTTCTCGACCTCGGCCGGCACGGCTTCGGGCGAGCAGACCTACGTACTGACGGGCAACGGCGTAACCGACCCCATCCTGGTGACGGCACCTGCCGGCTTTGAAGTGTCGCTCACGACGGGCACGGGCTTCGGCAGCAGCGTAAGCGCACCTGCCGCCGGCGGCACGGTGTACGTCCGCATTGCGGCCTCGGCAACGGCCGGCAGCCCCAGTGGTACCATCACCAACGTAGCCGGCGCGGCCTCGGCCGATGTAACGGTGAGCGGAACGGTATTCCCGACGGGCAGCAGCGCCTGTATCAGCGAGTCGTTCAGCAGCATCGGGTCAAGCTCCTCTACCGCCATTGCGCCTCCCGGCTGGACGTTCACGGGCGTGACCAGCTACCAGACCTCTAGCTCCAGCGGAGCCGCTCTCCCGGCCGTGAGGTTCGACAACACCAACGACCAGGTTATAACGCCCACGGTAACCAATCCCGTGCAGCTGAGCTTTTTCATCCTGGGCAACAGTACCGATGCTGTTTCGAGCTTCCTGGTGGAAGGCTTTGACGGCACGACCGGCACATACAAGACCATTGCCACCATTGTGCCGGTGCCCACGGCCCGGGCCAACGGCAACTACACGTTCAGCAGCGCAACGGGAGCAAACTTCTCTGACTTCACCAACTTCCGCTTCACCTACACCAAGAGTGCCGGCAACCTTTCGTTTGACGACGTAACGGTTATCTGCGCCCCGATTACCGGCCCGGAAATCAACCTCCAGCAGAACAGCGTGAACATTGCCAGCGGTACGGGCACCTATGCCTTTGCTACGACCAACGTCGGCAATACAACTACCGCCACGTTCACCATTCAGAACCTGGGCAGCCAGGACGTGACGCTGGGCACTGTTGCCTTCGACGCCGTTACGCCCGGCGACGCGTCGCAGTTCAGCATCACCCAGCCGGCCTCGACGACCATTGCCCCAGGCACCAGCGTCACCTTCACCGTGAGCTTCTCGCCGACCACGGCCGGCAACAAGACCACGACAATCTCGATTCCCAACAACGACAGCAACGAGAACCCATACACCTTTACCCTGACCGGCACGGCCGATCCGGTGGCTACGGCCGCGGTGTTCTACACCAAGGCAACCGGCGACCTGAATTTGCTCAGCACCTACGGCGACAATCCGGATGGCAGCGGCAACAGCCCGGTTGACTTCACCAGCGCCGGCAAGACCTACATCGTGACCGGCACCGGTCGTACGCTCAGCGGCAACCTGACCGTTTCGGGAACCAACTCCAAGCTGGTGCTGGATGCCAACGCCCAGCTCATCATCCCGACCGGCTTCAGCTACACCGGAACCCTCGATCTGGGAGCCGGCAGCACGCTCACCGTGCTGAACACGGCTGCTACGCCCGCCTACACGCTGGGCACGGTAGACATCACCAGCACGGTAGACTTCGCGCAGGCCGGCACCTTCGTCGTGCCCGGCATCGGCGTAACCGGCTACGGGAACCTGAAGCTGACCAACGGCACCAAGACCCTGGCGTCGGGCACTATTGTCGTACGGGGCAACTTCACGGTTGACAACGTGTCGGGCTTCAGCGGCGCCGGCTCGCCCTTCTCGACCCTGAACCTGGGTGGCAACTTCACCGAGCTGGGTACGGTAACCTACGGCCTTACCGCCAACGGCTTTACCCTGGTGCTGACCAACACGACCACGCCCCAGACGCTGACCGGCAATGGTAACCCCATCAACCTGTTCCGTCTGACCACCAACACCGGAACGGCCACGGCAGCTACGGCAGTGGTGCTCTCCACCACGGGCGGCAGCACGAACCTCACGCTGGGCAATGCCAGCGCCGGTGGCCTGGTGCTCGGCAACTTCACGACCCTGGCCCTGAACTCGAACACCCTGACCATCATCGGCGGCGGTAACGTAGGGTCCTCGACGCTGAACGGCACTATCATCAATGCGGCCGACGGCACCGTGGTCATCAACAAGACTGACAACGGCTCGGCCGGCACGCTGCGGGTAACCGGCACACTGGGCACGCTCACGCTGGATACGTTTGAAGATACGGACGAGCTGGCCCTGGGTACCGCCCTGGTCGTAAACAACCTGAACCTGACCCAGGGTATCCTGGCCCTGACCGGCCGGGTGCTTACGCTCAACGGCACGGTGGTAAACGGCACGGGTCAGCTCCGCGGCTCCAGCGTGAGTGGCCTGGCTTTGACGGGTACGGGCAGCATTCCCACCCTCAACTTCGTGAACTCAGCTGCTGCTACTTCGCTCGCAACGCTGGTACTGAACCGGGACGTGAACACCTTGGTAGCCCTGGCAAATACGCTGACGGTTGCCGACGTGACGCTCACCCGCGGCTCGCTGATCTTTACGCCGGCGACGCGCCTGGTGGTGACCGGGACGCTTACCGGCGGCAATGTTAACAGCTTCGTAAACGCGCTGACGCTGCCAACCCCGGCCAGCACCACCGCCGCTACGCTCAACTTCCCGCTGGGCAGCGCGCTGGGCTTCTACCGTCCGCTCACCTTCGCCCTGACCCAGTCGAGCGCCACGGCCGCTACCGGCTACACTGCCCGCATCGTGGAGCAGTCGGCCCGCGCCCGGGGAGCAAATGCCCCGCTGACCCGGGTTTCGGCTATCCGCTACTTCACGGTGGGTAAGGAAACCGGGGGTGCTACCTTCACCGACGGCATCGTCACGCTGACCTTCGGGGAGGAAGATGAAGTCAACGAGCAGGCAACCCTCCGCCTGGCTACCTCGACCGGCAGCTCGGCTGCTTTCACGGACCTGGGTGCGCCTACCATCAACGGCACCTTCCCGGCTACCGGGTTTGCCACGGGTACCATTGGGGCACCTACCACCACGCTGGGCGACTTTGCCCTGGCTAGTACCTCGGCTGTTGCCGGTGTAAACCCGCTGCCGGTGTCGCTCATCAGCTTCACAGCCCGCTTGGAGAAAACCGGCGTGCGGGTCCGCTGGGCTACCGCTTCGGAAAAAAACAACGCCCGCTTCGAGGTGCAGCGCAGCCAGGACGGCCGCGAGTTCCAGACCATTGCCACCGAGCAGGGACAGGGAACGACCAGCGCCGCCCACACCTATACCACCCTCGACCGGGAGCCCCTGGCCGGCACCAGCTACTACCGCCTGCGCCAGGTTGACTTCGACGGGAAGGCTTCGCTTTCCGACATCGTAGCTGTGCAGAACACTACCGGTGAAGTGGTGCTGTATCCGAACCCCACGGCCGACAAGCTGACCTTCCAGACCTCGGCTACCTCGACGGTTCGCTACCGGGTGCTCAGCAGCCTGGGCCGGGTACTGCTGCAGGGCCAGACCGACGGCGGCAGCGCTACGCTCGATGTGAGCAAGCTGCCCGCCGGAATCTACCACCTGGAGCTGACCTCCGGGGGAGGTCGGGTGGTGCGCAAGTTCAGCAAGACGAACTAGGCATTCACTCAGGTGAAATTTTCCGAAAGCCCTTCTCCACCTGGAGAAGGGCTTTCTTTTTCGGGTCCGGCCGATAGGAAAAGGCTTTTCGGGAATCGGGGCCAGCAACACATCCGCTTCCGGGGCCATGAGGGATGCTAATCTCAAAAAGTGAGGTACAGCTCAAGTACTCCTGGTGCTGCACACCTGCCCCGCAGACCTGGAGGTAGAGTCGCTTGCCCCGGGTCTCTGCAGCCGGTTATTTTTTCGCTAATCCGACAAGCTGCTGAAAACCGGGAGGGTGCGCAGCCTCGTAGGTTGCGCACGAACCGCAGGAGTGCGTTGGCTTAGCAGTGCATTAAGCCAGAATAAATATAATTTTTGTAATAAAAAAAATCTGTACTGACATAAAAAGGACTATCTTTGCAGATGGGTGTCCTCTCTGCACTCAGTACTTTAAGACTTATTATGACTTCACTTCTCCACACTTTTCGTAGGCCGCTGCTGTTGGTTGTGGCCCTTATGATGCCCATGTTCGCCATGGCGCTTGCTACCGAGCCGACGGTGCAGCCAACGGTCAGCGTTTCCCCCACGAAGGGACTCACCGGCGGTACCGCGTCGTTTGTGGTTACGCTTTCGGGCGGTAACGGTACCAACAACCTGATTGTGGTGCGCCCGACTGCCAACGCGGTTAGTCTCCCGCAGGATGGTACCGGCTACTACGCCGATACCCAGTATGGCAACGGCGTCAACCTTGGGTTCACCAACAACTTTGTGGTGTCCAACGCTTCGGCCGCAACCACATCGGTTGTGGTGACCGGCCTTACCGGCAAAACGTCGTACACGGTGATGGTGTACGCCTTCAACGATGACAATACGGCCAACGGTGCCAACTACCTGACCACCGGGGCAGCTTCGGCAACTGTGGTGGCACCGTCGACCTACTACTTTAACTTCACGGATGACCGGTGGAACCGGGCGGCGGCCTGGACCCCATCACGTGCTTCCGTCGGCACCGGATCGCCGACGGATCCTTATGATATCCTCGTATTCGACGGCACCCGTCAGGCTACAACGGAAGCCGTTCCCTACATCGTTGACTACAATGCCGGTAACGGCAGCAACCACGACGAAATAGAAGGACAGCTTTTCTTTATCAACGGAATTGATATCCGCATGAACGCCCCCGCAACGGGTAACGATGCCGGCCGCATTGTCCTCGACGGCGGATACTCCGGTGCTGACTTTGTAGTAGAAAATGGCGCAACCCTGATTTACTCGGCTACGTCGAACACCAACAACCGCTACCTGGAAATCTATATATCGACCGGTGAGACGGCCAGTGTAGCCGGTAACATGAGCATGACCTCAGCAAACACCAGCGCAACGCTGACGCACCGCTTTTTTGGCGCTGATGCCGGCGCAATTCAGTTTTTGAGTGGCAGCACCTTTACGAATACGGCGATTGTGGTAGGCAACCCCTTTGGTGCGAGTGCCATCACCCAGCAGGCACCCACCAGCACGCCGGCCGCTACGGGCTCCGTCGTCTTCAACTCGGGGGCTACGTTCCAACAGAATGGCGGCGTTGACCCCTTCGGCACGGGTGCTCCGATTACCTCGTTCCTCGCGGGCAGCACCTACAACTTCGTTGGGGGCACCTTCTCGGCGCTGGGTCAGCAGTACGGCAACCTCAATATGCAGGCAGCAGTAGCCACCACCGTGGCCGGACCGGCAAACTTTATCGTACTTAACAACCTGACGATAACGCAGGGCACGGTAGCTCTGAACGTAACTGGTAATGGTCCGGAACCTGGGGTCTCCATCTCTGGCAACCTGGCCGTAAACGGGGGCTCGCTGAGCGTTAACCCTGCTGCGGAAGCCGACCTGATGTTCGTGGGCACCACGGAACAGTTTATCAGCGGCACTGCTCCGCTCACCATTGGCAGCCTGTCCTACCTGGGAATCAGAAACCCGGCCGGCGTCACGCTGCAGCGTCCGATTACGACCTTAGGCAAACTGTACTTGGTAACGGGCCGCTTTAACACCACGGCTACGAACATCCTCAGCATGCCTGCTACCAGCACCATTGTTGCGCCGGGTGGACTGACCAACGTACAGGGCAATACAAGCTTTGTAAACGGCCCCATGATCCGCACCCTGAGTGCTGCCGGTCAGGTTGCTACCAACCCCTCGAACGGCACCGGCCTGTTCTTCCCCATTGGTGCCGGCGCCTTCTACCGTCCGCTGGCGCTGACGGTTAACCAGGCTACTGCTACTGCGACCAACTATACGGCGCAGATGATCAACGGTGAGCCTACGCAGCTGACCCTGGGCGGCGAAATTCGTCACATCTCCCGCAAGCGCTACTATGACCTGAGCACGAATGGAGCCAGTTCGTTCTCGAACGGTCAGCTGACCATCTACTACGGCCTCGACGACGAGGTGGATGCTCCCTCCAAGCTGCGTATTGCCCGCAGCAACGGGTCGGCCTGGGACAACGCCGGCAACTCCAACACGTCAACTTCGAACGACGGGGTTACTTCGCTGGTCGGCAGCATTACCTCTTCCAATCCTTTCTCGGCTCTGGGCAACTTTATCCTGGCCAGCACCGAGGAAACCCGCGCTGCCGGCAACAACCCCCTGCCCGTGACGCTGACCAGCCTCACGGCTGAGGCAAAGGCGGCTGGTGTACTGGTTGCCTGGGCTACGGCTTCGGAAAAGAACAACGACCGGTACGAGGTTCAGCGCAGCCAGAACGGCCGCGAGTTCCAGACGGTTGGCACGGTAAAAGGCTCCGGTACCACGTCGGTAGCTCAGCGCTACAGCTTCGTGGATGAAACTGCTCCGGCCGGTACGCTTTACTACCGCCTGCGCCAGGTGGATGCCGACGGCACCGTTGCCTTGTCGGGTATTGCAATCGTAAAAAAGGGCGCCGTGGAAGCAACGGTTTACCCGAACCCCGCGCATGGCTTTGTAAATCTGCAGGCTGGTGCCGAGTCCGTACAATGGCGTCTGCTGAACCTGCAGGGCCGCAGCGTACAGCAGGGCACCGCTACCGGCGAAACCCGCATCGAGCTACAGTCCCTGCCGGCTGGTACCTACATGCTGGAAATCATCAGCGGCGGTCAGCGCACCGTGCAGAAGGTCGCTCATCTCAACTAGTCGTTGGGCAGCCTTCCCGCTTTACAAAAAGCCCCACCTCAACAGGTGGGGCTTTTTTGTGCGTGTACTTCAGGTCTTGACAGTGCCGGGCATCCGGCGCTATACCTATAACCGGAAGACCAGCTGCTCGCTGCAAGCCTAAAAGCAAAGCCCCTTCCACCGGACTGGTGCAAGGGGCTTTTGAACCTGTAAGGTAGGAGGGACGCTACACCGAGAAACTCTCGCCGCAGCCGCACTCGCGGGAGGCGTTGGGGTTATTGAACTGAAAGCCTTTGCCATTCAGCCCATCCGAGAAGTCAAGCTCGGTACCGGCCAGGTACAGGAAGCTTTTCATGTCGACCACCACCCGGACGCCCTTGTCTTCGAACTCCTGGTCCATGGGGCGCACCTCGTTATCGAAGTCGAGCTTGTAGGACAGGCCCGAGCAGCCGCCGCCAGCCACCGAGGCCCGCAGTCGGTAGGTCGAGTCAAGCTCCGCATCGCGCATGAGCTTCTCGACTTTTTCTTTGGCTTTATCAGAAACGGTAATCATGATTTTGGGGTCTTAGGGGCTTAAGATGTTGGGATCTTGGTTTTTTTATTGTGGTATCAGAACAAAAAACCAAGATCCTAAGATCCTAAGACCCCAACAACTAAGAAGAGGGATTCAACACCACGCTGAACACGGTCAGGGTGTTCAGGTCGCGGCCGAAGTAAAGCTTATCCAGGGCTTCGTAGGCATTGTGGGCCCGGAAGTAGGAGGTCTGCAGCTCTTTGTCGCCCCGAGCCCGCCACTGAATCGTGTAGGAGCTTTCGGTGTCGCGGGAGTGCTTCACGTAGGCCAGCATCTTGCGCAGGGCGTCGAGCTTGTCGTAGCCCAGCTCGTAGCGGAACAAAAAGCTTTGGTGGTGCCGGGGGTTGACGGTAATCAGGTCGAGGCGGGTTTGCCCATCCACCTGCCGGAACTCGAACAGCAGGTTGCCCGCCGCCAGCCCCAGATGCTTTTCGATCTGCTGCTGAATGCGCGCACTCTCAACGTGTACGTCAGGGGAGACTTCCATCCTTTAGAGGAGCTAGGAGTTAGAAGGCAGGAGTCAGGAGAAAGACGTCAGCAGATACTGAACATTCCGGCTCCTAACTACTGGCTTCTGTCTCCTCAATTAATGGTGGGCCTTTTCGGCTTCCAGGGCCGGCAGACCGTTCTTGACGCGGTAGTCACTGATGGCAGACTTGATAGCGTCTTCGGCCAGCACCGAGCAGTGGATTTTCACGGGCGGCAACGCCAGCTCTTCCACAATCTCCATGTTGTCGATGCTCAGGGCCTCGTCGATGGTTTTGCCTTTCAGCCACTCGGTAGCGAGGGAGGAGGAGGCAATGGCCGAGCCGCAGCCGAACGTCTTGAACTTGGCGTCGGTGATGGTGTTCGTGGTTTCGTCTACCTCGATCTGCAGGCGCATCACGTCGCCGCACTCGGGGGCGCCTACCAGGCCCGTACCTACGTTCTTTTTGCTTTTATCCAGCGTGCCCACGTTGCGGGGGTTGCTGTAATGGTCGATTACCTTATCGGAGTAAGCCATGGCTTTTGTTAGTTGTCAGTTGTTGGTTGTCAGTTGTTAGTTATTGAATGTCAGTAGATAGTATGATCTAACAACTGACAGCTAATAACGAGCAACGAAATTCTAGTGTTCAGCCCACTCGATCTTGTCGAGGTCGATGCCCTCCTTGAACATCTCCCACAGGGGCGACATTTCGCGGAGTTTGGTTACGGCTTCTTTTACGTGGCCGATGGCGAAGTCGATTTGCTCATCGGTGGTAAAGCGGCTCAGGCCGAAGCGCAGGGAAGAGTGCGCCAGGTCGTCGCTCAGGCCCAGGGCCTTGAGCACGTACGAGGGCTCCAGCGAAGCCGACGTACAGGCCGATCCCGACGATACCGCCAAGTCCTTCACACCCATCATCAGGCCTTCGCCTTCCACGTACTTAAAGGAGATGTTGGTGACGTGGGGCAGGCGGTGCTCGCGCGAGCCGTTCACGTAGCTTTCCTCCAGCGTCAGCAGCTCGCGCTCGAGACGGTCCCGCATGGCGGAGATACGCTGGGTGTCGGCTTCCATGTCGAGGCGGCAGACCTCACAGGCCTTGCCCAGGCCCACAATGCCGGGGACGTTGAGCGTGCCGGAGCGCATGCCGCGCTCGTGCCCGCCGCCGTCCATCTGGGCGGTTACCTTTACCCGGGGGTTTTTGCGGCGCACGTACAGCGCGCCCACGCCCTTCGGGCCGTACATCTTGTGGGCCGAGAAGGCCATCAGGTCGATGCCGTCGGCAATGACGTCCACGGGAATCTTGCCCACGGCCTGGGTGGCATCGGTCATGAACAGTGCGCCGTGCTTGTGGGCAATGGCGGCAATTTCGCGGATGGGCTGAATGGTGCCCGTCTCGTTGTTGCCGTACATGATGGTTACCAGAATCGTCTGGGGCGTCATGGCCGCTTCCAGCTCTTCCAGGCTGATCAGGCCCTGCTCGTTGACGGGCAGGTACGTAACCCGGCCGCCGAGCTTCTCAATATGCTTGCAGGTATCGAGCACGGCTTTGTGCTCGGTGGTCGCGGTGATGATGTGGTTGCCGCGCTGGGAGTACATTTCGTACACGCCCTTAATGCCCAGGTTATCGGACTCGGTTGCACCCGAGGTGAAGATGATTTCCTTGGGGTCGCACTTGATAAGCTGAGCAATCTGCTCACGGGCGTAATCGACGGCCTCTTCCGCTGCCCAGCCGAACGGGTGGTTGCGGGAAGCAGCGTTGCCGAATACCTCCGTCAGGTAAGGCATCATAGCCTCCAGCACCCGGGGGTCGAGCGGGGTAGTGGCGTTGTTGTCGAGGTAGATAGGTAGCTTGAGCATGGCTCGGAGTCAGTAAGTCAGCGGAGAATCATTCTCTGGTAGAACAGCAAAACCAGATAACTGGTTTTACTTTGCCGCCACAAAAGTAGACATATTCCAAACAAGCTAGGTAATTCCGGCACCCTCACTTTATGCTGACCAACCTCGAACACCTGGGCCTCGCCGTAGCGGACCTGACCGCCGCCACTGAGCTGTACACCCTGCTGCTCGGCCAGCCGCCCTACAAGCAGGAGCACGTGGCCAGTGAGGGCGTGGATACCGTGTTTTTTCAGGTGGGCGGCTCCAAGATCGAGCTGCTGGCCGGCACTACTCCGGAAAGCGCCATCACGAAGTTTCTCGCCAAGAAAGGGGAAGGCATCCACCACATGGCCTTCGAAGTCGACGACATCCGGGCCGAGATGGCGCGGCTGCGGGAGCAGGGCTTTGTGCTGCTCAACGAGGAGCCCAAGCGCGGAGCCGACAATAAGCTCGTCTGTTTCGTACACCCCAAAAGCGCCGCCGGCGTGCTCGTCGAGCTCTGCCAAGAGATTCGGTAAATGAGGCGCTTTCTGGAATGGATTTATGATGCCTTTGAAGACGTAAATAGCCGGGCTTCTTATGAAACGAAAGCCAGTATATTCGGCATGGTCGTGTTGGTGGTGGGGGTATTGTTCATGCTCTTTATAGTGTGGCTGAGTGCTAAAATCCCGTGGTTGAAAAACCTATAGAGTAAGGCCAGGAAAAGCTTGAATTCAAATTTGCATTATGAACCGTTTCCAACAGGAAGTTGACGCTGCCGTGGATGCCCTGCTGCTTCAGCAGGTGATTCTGTACCCGACCGACACGGTGTGGGGCCTGGGCTGCGACGCCGAGGTGCCCCGGGCCGTGGAGCAGCTGTACAAGCTGAAAAAACGTCCGCCGGAAAAAGGCTGCATCGTGCTGGTGGCCGACGAAACCATGTTTGCCCGCTACGCCGAGCAGGTGCCGGCTAACCTGACCGAGCTGCTGGCCACCCAGCAGAAACCTACTACCTACGTCGTGAGCGGCAGCCGCCACCTGGCGCCCGCGCTCCTGGCGCCCGACGGCACCATCGGCCTGCGGGTGGTCCGGGACGACGAGTTTACTTATAAGGTAGTGCGGCGGCTGGGGCACGGACTGGTGTCAACCTCGGCTAACATCAGCGGGGAGCCCACGCCCGGCATCTTTGCCGAAGTTAGTCCGGCCATCATCAGGGCAGTGGACTACGTGGTGGAGTGGCGGCAGCAGGAAACCACGCCCGCGGCCCCGTCCCGGGTGGTACGGGTGCTGGCCGACGGCGGCCTGGAAGTGCTGCGCGACTAAACTGCCCCAGGCTGTTAGCGGTTGGCGTTGGTCGGTTAACGTCTTCTAGAGAGGAGTTAAAGCCTTGCGTAGCTATTCGCCGACAGCCATCAGCGAATAGCTACCGCAGGGCTTACCTTTGCGGTCTGTTTTGCCAAGCCTGATTTGCATGAAAGTACCCCAGCTGCCCGAAAACCCCATCTTCCGCACCATTGCCGAAGCCGCCGGCGAGCTGAAGTTTCCGGCCTACGTCATCGGGGGCTACGTGCGCGACCTGGCTTTGGAGCGCCCCAGCAAGGACATCGACGTGGTATGCGTGGGCGACGGTATTCAGCTGGCCCAGCTGGTGGGGCGCAAGCTGCCGGGCAAGCCCCGGGTCACGGTATTCAAGAACTTTGGAACGGCCATGCTGCCCACCCCGGAGGTGGAGCTGGAGTTTGTGGGCGCCCGCAAGGAAAGCTACCGAAGCGAGTCGCGGAAGCCGGAGGTGGCCGCCGGCACCTTGGAAGAAGACCTGGCCCGGCGCGACTTCACTATCAACGCTCTGGGTATCAGTCTGAATCCCGCTGATTTCGGCGCGCTCGTAGACCGTTACGACGGAATGGGCGACCTGCAGCGCAAAACCATCCGCACGCCGCTCGACCCGGACATCACCTTTTCCGACGATCCGCTGCGCATGATGCGGGCCGTGCGCTTTGCCACCCAGCTTAACTTCGACATCGAGCCCGACACCTTCGACGCCATTGCCCGCAACAAGGACCGCATTAAGATCGTGTCGCAGGAGCGGATAACCGACGAGCTGAACAAGATCATTAAAGCGGCCAAGCCCAGCTACGGCTTCAAGCTGCTGTTTCAGACCGGCCTGCTGCAGCTGATCTTCCCGAAGATGGCGTTGCTGCACGGCGTGGAAAAGGTGGGCACCCACGCGCACAAAGACAACTTCTACCATACCCTGCAGGTGCTCGACAACGTGGTAGCGGCCGGCGGGGACCTGTGGCTGCGCTGGGCCGCCATCCTGCACGACATTGCCAAGCCCGCCACGAAGCGCTACGACCCGCGGGTGGGCTGGACGTTTCATGGCCACGAAGACAAGGGCGCGCGCTGGGTGCCGCAGATCTTCACCGACCTGAAGCTGCCCCTGGGCGAGGAGATGCGCATGGTGCAGAAGCTGGTGCGCCTGCACCTGCGGCCTATTGCGCTGGTCAAGGAAGTGGTAACCGACTCGGCCGTGCGCCGGCTCTTGTTCGAGGCCGGCGACGACATCGACCGGCTGATGCTCTTGTGCCGGGCCGACATCACCAGCAAGGACCACAACCGGGTGCAGCGCTACCTGCGTAACTTCGAGGTAGTAGAGCAGAAGCTCCGGGAAGTAGAGGAGAAAGACCACCTGCGCAACTTCAAGCCCGTCATCACGGGCGAAATCATCATGGAAACCTTCGGGCTGAAGCCGTCCCGGCAGGTGGGGGAGCTGAAGGAAGCCGTACTGGAAGCTATTCTCGATGGGAAGATCCGAAACGAGTTGGAGGAAGCCTTTGCCTTCCTGTTGCAGCAGGGAAAGGCAAAAGGGCTTCCTCCGGGTCACCTTTACACTCACCAGTAAAAAGGCACTCTGTTCTCTTCTCGCAGCTATAGATGCCGGCCTCAACCTGAGCGTTGCCTGGCCGGCACTTTATTTTGTTATTTGTTGATTGGTGGTAGGTGATTGATTAAGCTCACTGGTCATAAACAATCAACTGCCAACCTTCACCAATCAGCTTATTCCTTGTTATTTATTTGGCGCACCCGGGACGAGCCCGACAGCTCGCGACGGATGCTGCTGGGGTTGCCGGCGTAGTCAACCTGGCTGGAGCCGCTGAGGTCGGCCTGCAGGTGCTCGTTTACCCGCACCCGGGCCTGGCTGAAGCCGCTCAGCTCCACGTTAGCCCGCTGGGCCTGCATACCGAGGGCATTCACCTTGACGGCCCCGCTGCCATCTACCTGCAGGTTGGCCGTGCGGCCCCGCAGGTCGGCGCGGCTGGCTCCGCTCAGCTCCACCTGGAGGGTGGGCACATTTACACTCAGGGAAGCCACGCAGGCACCCGACTCACTGACCTTCAGGGCGTCGCCGTTGAAGCCCGACACGTTGCCCTTGCAGGCTCCGCTCAGGTCCAGGGCCCGCAGCGTGGGCATCTGCACCGAAATAAGGACGGGCTCGTCGTCCGAGGGGCTCATGGAAAGGAAGCCCTTTTTTTCGGGATAGATTTCCAGCTGGTCACCGTCAGTTTTCACGCGCAGGTGGCGCAGGCTTTCTTCTTCGCCCGCGGCTGTCACCTTAAAGTCGCTGCCCTGGCTTACCACCACCCGGTAAGCTCCGCTGGCCTCGACCCGGCTAAAGCTGCGCACCGAATAGGTGCGGCGGCCCGAGCCATACTCGTTGGGGTTGGTAGAAAAGTCGGCTTTGCCCATGTCGATGTGCAGATTGATGTTGCCGTCGCTGTCGCCGTCTTCATCCACATCAATGTTTACGTTGTAGTCATCCTCATCCGAATCATCCGAGGTGTCGTCACGCAGATCATCGGCCGAGCAGTCGAGGCAGGCCAGCTGATTGCCCTGCAGGCGGAAAAGGTGCTTTTCCACGTTGTCAGGAATCCGGTTGTTCACGTAATCCTCACTTCCGATCCAGTCGGCGAAGTCCTCGCTCAGGCGAAAGCTTTTGTCGCGGGGCAGGCGCACGGTCAGCTCCAGGGACTGGTCGCGGTAGCGGGCCCCGGGCCGGAAGGCAAAGTGGTTGTCAAATACCAAGGTGGAGTCGTTGGACTGGCGGATGTTGTAGCTGATGCTCGAGGCCGCCGTTGCGGTGGCATCCGCTTCGGTAGCACCTTTAGCCGTTACGGTGCGGGTCACGCTCAGGCCGCGGCTGCTGTCGGCCGCTACCAGCGTTACGTCCACCCACTCGTCGCTGCCGCGGTCCACGCTCTTGCGGTCGAGGAAGAGAACCGGGGCCGTCAGACCGTTGAATGCCTGGGTCTGCACGTTCATGCCTTCTTCCTGAAACCGCTGGCTTACCTGGGCTACGGCCGTGATGGTGCCCACCACGCCCAGCAGCCAGAGCCCCAGCATGGAGGCGCTAACCGTCCGGTTAACCAGCGACCGGCGGAACAGCAAACCCAGGCCGATCAGCAGGAGGGAGGCGGCGGGAATGGCGCTGGCGAGGTAGCCAGCCAGCACGCCCCACTTGGGCATGTCGTTGAGCAGCACGTGAGCGGGCACATCGCCGAGCACAATGTGGTTGGTTTCGGGAATCAGATTCAACCCCACGGCCAGGGCCAGGGTCAGGCTGACCAGGATACCGAAGCCGATGATGGTCAGCATGATGCCGGCAAACCAGCGGATGACGGAGCCAGCGAAGTTGACCAGCGGGCGCAGGTTGCGGAACAGCTCCTCCAGAAACGTGCCCACGGGGCGGTTGCCGGTCGTTTCAGTGTCGTAGGCGTTGTTGCGCAGGTTGTTGTCGATGCCCGAAAGCGTGACGGCGTCGCCGCGCATCCGCATCCGGTCCGACACCGTCTTGGCCTCGGGGACCAGAATCCAGAGCAGGATGTACGCCAGCACGGTGAAGCCGCCGGCAAACAAGCCGGCCAGGAACAGAATGCGGATCAGGGTCACGTCGGTTTTCAGGTAGGCGGCTAGGCCGGCTGATACCCCCCCTACTTTGCCGTTGTCGGTGTCGCGGAACAGCTTCTTGAAGCTGGGGTCCGTCTGCGACTCGGCGACGGTGTCGTAGCGCTTGGGCAGCGCAATCCAGAGCACGATGTAAATGATAAACGTGATGGCCGTAATCCGCTCGGCGAAGTCTTCGAGGACGGTGTTGTCGAATATTATCTGTGGAAGGATCACTAGGCCCAGGAACAGAACCCGGATCCAGAGCGGCTCGATGCCGAAGTAGCGGGCCAGGCCGGCGCTGACGCCTGCCACCTTCCGGTTGGCCATGTCGCGGAACAAGCGGCGCGGGCCTGCTTCGGCTTCCGGAGCGGCGGCACCGGTGCTGGTATAGCTGCCGGCGGCGGTACCGGCGGCCACGGCGCCCTCCAGGGTCTGCTCGTCGTCCTCAGCCTCGTCGGCCGACTGGAAGTCGCTTACCCGGCCCATCTTGGCGACCATCTCCTGCACGTCGGCCAGGCTGATAACCTGCTTGGTGGCGGAGGTGCGGGCGGCAAACAGCTCGGCAATGCGGCCCTCGATGTCGGCTACGATTTCCTCGTGGCCCCGGTAGCCGGAAAAATGCGCTTTCACTTCGGCCAGGTAGCGACTAAGCACGTCGTAACCATCCTCTTCGATGTGGAAGATGAGGCCTTGAAGGTTGATGCTGATGTTCTTTTTCATCTCAGTTCGGTGCTGCAATTCTGAAAACTCGGTGAGAAAAGGGCCGCTACTGGGCGCTGGCACCGCTAAGGTGCGGTTTCTGGCGAATGATGCGGATCGAGTCCTGCACTTCTTCCCAGGTCAGGCGCAGCTGGTGCAGAAACTCCTGGCCGCCTGAGGTGAGGGTGTAGTACTTGCGGGGTGGCCCCGACGTGGACTCCTTCCACGTGTAATCGAGCAGGCCGGCGTTTTTTAAGCGGGTCAGAAGCGGGTAGAGGGTGCCCTCAACCACAATCATGCGGGCGGCAGTCAGCTCCTCGAGCATGTCCGAGGCATACACTTCGCCGCGGGCAATTATCTCCAGGATGCAGAACTCTAAAATGCCCTTCCGCATCTGCACTTGGGTGTTTTCAACTTTCATGTCAGGCAGGAATCGGTGGAAGAATGAAACAAAGATAATGGAAGGTACTATGCGACGCAAGGTACCTGTTGAAAATAATTTCGAGAAACCCCGTTTTCAGCCTGAAAAGGCGGTTTTTGCTTTGAAAATATTTTCGGATTGCTATACCTGGCCGGCTGTGTGGGGTGGAACCCGGCCTCGGTCCCCGGAAATAAAGGCCCGGGCGGACCCTTGCGGAAGCTGATTAGGGGCCGAACTTTGCGGAGCCGGAATTCGGTTGGACTTTTGATCTGTCCGGTAGCACTATTAAGAAGTAACTTGCGTTTAACCGGGACTTCCCCTTTTGGCCCCATATCCACCTCTATGCCGCACGCTACTCGCCTTGCTGCCGTTCTCTTCCTGACTGCCGCCGCTGGGACGGTTCAGGCCCAATCTGCATCGGAGCCCACCGCCACGCCCAAGTACAGCAACGAGTTCCTGAATATCGGGGTAGGGGGCCGCGCGCTGGCCATGGGCAACACCCAGGTCAGTATCGTGGATGATGCCACCGCCGGCTACTGGAACCCGGCCGGTCTGCTGGGCCTCAAGCACAAATACGACGCGGTGCTGATGCACTCGGAACTGTTTTCGGGCATCGTCAAAAACGACTACGGCTCGTTTGCCATGCCCCTCGACGACAAGAGCGCCATCGGCGTGAGCATAATTCGCCTGGGCGTGGACGACATTGCCGACACCCGCGACCTGGTGAATGAGTACGGCTACATTCAGTATGACCGGATCCGCTACTTCAACGTGGCCGATTATGCCCTGCTGCTCTCGTACGCCCGCAAGCTGGGCAACATCGAAGGCCTGAGGCTGGGGGCCAACGGCAAGATTATCTACCGCAACGTGGGCGAGTTTGCCAATGCCTGGGGCTTCGGCATCGACGCGGGCGTGCAGTACGAGCGCAACGGCTGGCGCCTGGGGCTGATGGCCCGCGACATTACGACCACCTTCAACGCCTGGTCTATCAACGCCGAAAAGTTTACCGGCACGGGTACCAGCACCGACCCGGTGCCCACCAACAGCACCGAAGTAACCCTGCCCCGTCTGATTTTCGGCGGCAGCCGTTCGTTCCAGCTGCCGGCCCAGTTCTCGGCTCTGGTGGCGACGGACCTGGAAATGACCACCGACGGGCGGCGCAACACGCCCATTTCCACGGGCCTCATCAGCATCGACCCCCACGCCGGGGTAGAGTTTGGCTACAAGAGCCTGGTGTTTCTGCGCGGCGGGGTCAGCAACTTTCAGAAAATAAAGCCCCTGGGCCGCGGCGAAGAATGGACAGTGCAGCCCAGCCTCGGCGTAGGCGTGGCCACCAACGGCCTGCGGATTGATATGGCGCTGTCGCGGCTTTCAGTAGAAAAGCTGGGGCAACGCTCCCAGACCAACTCCATTATCGTGTCGCTCGGCTACGCCTTTAAATAAGCGTTGCCGTACTACGGACTGACTACAGAATCAAGGCTATGAGAAAACACTACCTGCTTTATCTGCTGCTGACCCTGCTGCTGGCCGGGCCCGCCGCGGGTTCGGCCCAGGCTCAGTCGGGGCCCTATGGCAACGAGTGGATTGTGCCCGGTCAGCAGTACTACAAGATCAAGGTGCTGCGCGACGGGCTTTACCACCTCGACTACCAGTACCTGACCCGGGCCGGCATCAGCGGGGTGAACCCCCGGCAGTTCCAGCTGTGGCGCCGGGGCCGGGAAGTGGCTATCTACGTGGGGGGCAACGCGGCGACGCTTGATGCCACCACCTACCTGGAATTCTACGGGCAGCGCAACGACGGCAAGCTGGACCGGGGCTTCTACAAAGACCCCGCCGGCCAGCCCCACGACCTGTACAGCTATTCCACCGACACGGCCGCCTACTTCCTGACCTGGTCGACGGCCCGGCAGGGCAAGGCCATGGCCAGCTCCAACCTGACTGGCTCGGGTGCGCCCCAGGCCTACCGGATTCAATCCACGCTGAGTTTGCAGATCGACCAGTATTCTAACGTCGGAGACGACAACGGCCTGGTGTACCAGCCCTGGCTGGAAACCGGCGAAGGATTCATGTCCGGCATTGCTTCCGGCGGCTTTGTATTCCCATACGCCCCGGCGTCGGGCATGTACCCGGATAGCTCCGCTACGGTCCGCAACCTATCGGCGGTGGGGCCCCAGCCGAAGCTCGAAGTGCTGCTGGTCGGCTCCTCACCGGTCAACCACGTGGCCGACGTCTGGATCGAACAGCCCCGCGCGGATGGCAGCTTTGGCGGCACCATGCGCCTGCTGGGTACCGTCCGCTTCTCGGGCTTCAACAAGGCCCGGCAGGTATTCAATATTCTCCGTTCCGATATTATTCCCGCCTCCGGGCAAGTGCGCGTCCGGTTTACGGCCAACAACACCGTGCCTCCACCCACACCGGACCGGTTCCGGGTGGGTTATTTCCGGGTTATCTACCCGCAGACGAGCCGTTGGTTTTCCCGCTGGAACGAGGTTAGCTTCCGCAACGACTCCACGTTGTCGTCGGGTCCGGCTTACTACCTGCTCGACAGCATCCCGGCTACGGTGCGGGGCTTTGACATCACCGACCCGTACAACGTGAGCCGGGTGGAAGGCACGGCCGTCGGTACCCGGCAGCGGGCCTTTGTATTTCCGGCCGCGACGGGTCGCACCCGGCATCTTTTGCTGGCCGACGTGGCCCGCCCCCGCAAGCCGGCCTTTGCGGCCGAGCGGATCCGGTTCCGCACGATCAGCCCGGCTGCGCATAATTTTATTATCGTTTCCAGTGAGGTGCTGATGCGCCCGGCCGGGGCCGTGGCCAACCCCGTGCGGGCCTATGCCGACTACCGCGCTTCGGCCGTTGGAGGTGGGCACGATACGCTGGTGGTGACCAGCCGGCAGCTGTATAATCAGTTTTTCTACGGAGAGGAGTCGCCCCTGGCGGTGCGCCAGTTTGGCCTGTTTATGGCGGCCAATGCCCGCCCCAAGTATCTGCTGCTGCTGGGCCGTGGTGTTTACCTGGGCGGAGAGGGGTACAACGATGGAACCGTGGTCGGCTTTCCCCGTCACATCGGCCACTTGATTGCTACCAAGAACCTGGTGCCCACCAGCTCCCGGGCTGCTTCCGACGTCTTCTTCACCTCCGACTGGCAGAATAACAGCTACGTAGCCCGGATGGCAACCGGACGGGTGTCGGCTCAGACCCCGCAGCAGGTGGTCAACTACCTCGAAAAGCTCAAGGAGCACGAGCGGCCCCGCGCACCGGAAGCCTGGCGTAAGCATGCCGTCCACATGGCCGGCGGGCACGACCAGGGAGACTTTACCCAGTTTCAGGGCTTCTTGAACCGCTACAAGCGGAAGCTGGAAAGCCGACCCTTTGGCGGAAGAGTAGTCCGGGAGGTATTTCGTACCACCACCGGCGCACTCCCGGTTGGCGTGTCCATCACGGCCGAGCTGAACGCCGGCCTGGCGCTGGTTACCTACTTTGGGCACGGTTCCAGCACTACGTTCGACCTGAACCTGCCGGACATCAACAACCCCGCCAGCGGCTACAACCAGCAAGGCAAGTACCCGGTGATGATGTACAACGGCTGCGGCGCCGGCGCCGCCTTCCTGCCCCAGGCTACTGCTTTTTCGGAAGACTGGACGCTGGCCCAGGGCAAAGGAGCCGTTGGATTTCTGGCCGAGTCGAGCTTTGGCTTTGAAAGCTACCTGGACGTGAAGCAGGACCTGATGTATAAGCTGCTGTTCAACGACCCGGTGTGGTATGGCAAGCCTATTGCGGCCGTGCAGAACGAGGTCAACCGCCAGCTGCAGACCATGCCGCTCTTTACCACCAACATTGGCATTGCCCAGCTGATGAACACCATCTGGCAGGGCGACCCGGCGCTGGCGCTGTACTCGCCGCCCCGCCCTGACTTCGCTACCGACGACAGCCGCCTGCAGATTATTTCGGCCAATCCCCCGGCCCCGGTGCAGGCTTCCTCGCGCAGCTTTATCCTCAAGATCGGGATGAGCAACCTGGCGAAGGTAACCACCGACTCCGTGGAGATTTCGGTGACCCGCCGCTACAACCTGACGTCCGGCTCCCGCCCCGACACCATCATGATCAAGCGGTTCCGCCAGAGCCTGCGCGACACTATCTACGACTTTGAAATCGTGAACCGCGGCAACGTGTTTGGCCGCAACCGCTTCACTGTCAAGCTCGACTACCGCAACCGGGTAGCCGAAGAGTCGGAAACCAACAACGAGGCTACCATCGAGTACAACTTTCTGCAGGGGGGCGTAACGCCGCTCAGCCCGCCGGAGTTTGCCATCCTGCCCTCCAACACCGTGCGGCTCGTGGCCCAGACCAACATCGTCGGCGTGCAGGCCCGCAGCTTCGATATGGAGCTCGATACCATTCCGACCTTCCGCAGTGCGGCCCCGATCAAGCAGACGACGACTACAACCGGGGCTTTGCTCGCCAGCTGGCGCCCCACGCTGCCCGCCCTGAGCGGACGCGACAGCATCGTGTGGTACTGGCGCGTGCGCCTGCAGAACGCTCAGGCGGGGGAAGATACCGGCTGGGCAGTCAGCTCGTTCCGGGTGATTCGCAACAGCCCCGGCGGCTGGTCGCAAAGCCACTACGGGCAGTTCCGCCGCGACGACCGACGCCGCATTGACGTGGCGGCACCTTCGGGCAAGTGGGACTTCAACGACCTCTCGCAGAGCATCACCCTCCGGACCCAGGGCCGGGCGGCCGGGGCACCGGCTTCCTTCCAGCTGAGCTACGGCATCCAGACCGGGGGCAGCGCACCCTACGTGGCCAACTGCGACTCGGTAGCCAACGGCGTGAACGGGGGCAGCAACGTGATGGTGGTGGTCTTCAACGGCCAGACCCTGGCGCCGGTGCGCAACGTATCCGGCGGGCCCTACGACCTGTGCGGCCGGGCCCCGTCGCAGTTCTACAGCTTCTACCGCTCGGCTACCGACAACATCAACACGGCCAGCGGCCAGGCCCGCCTGCTGACGTTCCTGAACAACGTGCCTGCCGGCAGCATCGTGGCGGTGGTATCGGTGAACCGGGTAAACTTCTCCTCGTTCCCGGCCGCGCTGAAATCGGCCTTTACAGGCTTGGGCTCGAACCTGATCAACACGCTGCAGGACGGGGACCCGTTTGCCTTTATCGGGCAGAAAGGCCCCAGCGCGCGCCCTGTGCAGGAACTGAGCTTCAGCGCCGGCAGCAGCGTGCCGCGCACCGAGCAGGTCATTACCCTGAACGGCTTCCTGCGCACCCGCGGGGCCAGCGGCTTTGTCGCCTCCACCCGTATTGGGCCGGCGGTGAGCTGGAACGCCCTGCACAACACTATCCGCACCGAGCCTTCCGACTCCTACACGCTGCGGCTGGTGGGCATCGACTCGAGCAACGTGCGCACGGTGCTGAACCCGAACGTGACGGTGCGCACCCTGCCTCTGAACGGCTTCTCGGCCCGCACGTATCCTTACATGCAGCTGGAGCTGGTGATGCGCGATACGCTGAACCGCACCGCGCCCCAGCTTAAGCAGTGGCTCGTGACCTACACCGGCGTACCGGAAGGCGTAGTCCGGCGCGACCTGGCACCCGCCGGGACGTATGATGCGGCCCCGCTTACTGCCGCCGCCGGCGGGGGCTTCATTACCGTTCCCGTGTTCTTCGAGAATGTGTCGCACCTGAACTTCCTCAACCCGCTGGTGGCCCGCGTTACGGTCCGCAGCGGTGCCGTTACCCGCCGGAAGGACTTCTTCTACAACCGCGTGCTCCGGCCCGACTCGGTGGCCAGGTTCAACGTCAACATGGACGTGCGGGGCCTGACCGGAGCTTTGGTGACCGAAGTGGACGTAAACCCCCGCCTGCAGCCCGAGCTCAACTACTTCAACAACCAGCTGCTGCTACCGACTCTCACCGTAGTGGACCGCAACGTGCCGCCGGTGCTCGACGTGGCCTTCGACGGCAAGCATATCCTGAACGGGGAAATTGTGTCGCCGGCTCCTATTATCACGGTGCTGCTGCAGGACGAGGACCGGCTGCGCCCCATGAAGCGGGAAGCCAACAACTTCGACATCTTCCTGACCCGGCCCGGCTCCTCCACGCCGGAGCAGATCAGCATGAGCAGCGGGCTGATTACTTTCCAGGCCGACTCGGCAAAAGGCACCGCGCGCATCGAGTTTCAGCCCGGCAAGCTCAAGTCGCTGGATGACGGCGTCTACAAGCTGGAAGTGCAGGGCCGGGACGTGTCGGGCACAGCAGCGGCGACGGAGCTGTATAGCATCACGTTCCAGGTTATCAACAACTCGACCATCACCAACGTGTACCCGTACCCGAACCCGATTACCAGCAAGGCCCGGTTCGTGTTTACGCTCACCGGTCGGGAGTTGCCCCGGGATATGAAGATTCAGATCATCACGCTCACCGGCAAAGTGGTGCGGGAGATTGACATCACCGACATCGGGCAGCTGCGCATCGGCAGCAACATCACCGAGTATGCCTGGGACGGCACCGACCAGTTCGGCGACCGGCTGGCCAACGGCACCTACCTCTACCGGGTGGTGCTCGACAACCCCGACCAGTTCGAGAACCGCAAGGCCGCGCCCACCGAAAAGGCCTTTAAGAAGGACTGGGGAAAGCTCGTTTTGATCCGGTAATTGCCGGTTGAAAGCATAGTGCCTGCAAAGAGGTGGCCCGGTGGGTCACCTCTTTGTATTTGCTAGCTTCGCAGCTCTATGCCCGAGCTCTCCCCACCCGGCCACCCGGTTTCCCTTGCGGCTCCATCGGCTGCCCCGGCACCCTCGCCCCATAACCTGGCCTATCTCGACGGGCTGCGCGGCCTGGCAGCCTGTCAGGTGGTAGCGCACCACTACCTGGTGGCGTTCTACCCCGCTTTGCTTACCGCCGACCCGTACGTCAGCCACCTGGGCGGAGCGGAAGTTGTCATTGCCGGCAGTCCGCTTAACGTGCTGTACAGCGGCAACTTTGCGGTGTGCCTGTTCTTCGTGCTGAGCGGACTGGTGCTGAGCGAGCAGTTTTTCCGGACCCGAGCCGTGACCGTGCTACACTCGTACGCCGCCCGGCGGTACGTGCGCCTGCTGGTGCCCATCGCCTTTTCGGTTTTGCTGGCCGTCGTTATCTGGGTGGCGGGCGGCTTCCAGAACCAGGCCGTGGCGGCGCTGACCCGGGCCTCCTGGCTGGGGCAGGTGTGGCACGACCAGCCCCTGGTGCCGGCTGAAGTACCCGCCGACCTGGCCTTCGACATTCTGCTGAGCGGGGAAGCCCGCTACAACCCCGTACTCTGGACGATGTCGCTGGAGCTGTACGGGTCGCTGCTGGTGTTTGGCCTGCTGGCTGTGGTAGCACCCAGCCGGTACCGGTTCTGGCTGTACGGGGTGCTGACCGTGGGCCTGGCAGCGTCGGAGCTGAGCTTGTTTTACCTGGCGTTCGTGGCCGGCGTGGTCCTCAACGATGCCCGCCACTCTGGGCCGGGCTGGCTCGCCGGATTCCGCCACGGGGCCTGGCCATTGGCCGTTCTGCTGGTGGGGCTGCTGCTGGGCTCGTACCCCACCGCCGACTTCGTGGATGTCGACCAAAGTCTCTACCGGCTGCTTTCTCCTGCCTGGCTCGCGCACGAAACGGTGATCCTGCTGACCCATATGGCCGGTGCCGCGCTGGTTATTGCAGGCGTGCTGGGTTCGGGTGGGCTGCAGCGGGTGCTGTCGTCACGCCCCCTGCGCTGGCTCGGGGCCATTTCGTTTTCGCTTTACCTGCTGCATTTCCTGGTGCTGGGCTCCCTGTCGTCGGCGCTGTTTCTGGCACTGCAGCCCCGCCTGGGCTACCACGCTGCCTTCGGGGTGATGCTGCTGGCTTCGGGGCCGGTGCTGCTGGCCGCGGCCTACGCCATGTACCGGCTGGTCGACCTGCCGGGTATGCGGCTGTCGAAGTGGCTGTACGCGCGGTTTCTGCAGCCGGAGCTTACGCGCCCGCCACGGTAGTCGGGTTGAACACGTCGGGCAGGCGGCGGCGCAGCTTCACGAAGCTGAAGGCGTAGGCGTGCTTGTCGTCGGCCTCGTGCCGCTCCCGGCTTTCCTCCCGCCACTCGGTGCGCGGCAGCTCCGGGAAGGTGGTGTCGCCCTCGAACTCGTGGTGCACTTCAGTTAGGAACACCGTGTCGGTGAGGGGCAGGGACTGGCGGTAGATTTCACCTCCGCCGATGACGTACACGTCCTCGTCCAGCTCCTGGGCGCGGCGGATGGCTTCCTGCACCGAGCCGGCCACCTCGCAACCCTCTGCCCGCCAGTCTTCCTGCCGGGTCACGACGAGGTTGGTGCGGTTGGGCAGGGGGCGGCCAATCGCCTCGTACGTGCGGCGCCCCATGACGATCGGGTGGCCCAGGGTTATCTGCTTGAAGTGCTTGAGGTCGGCCGGCAGGTGCCAGATAAGCTGGTTGTCGCGCCCGATTACGCCGTTGTCAGCGGCGGCTACTACCATAGCAATCATAGGGAAAAGTTTTTAAGCTGATAGCCTTAGGCTGATAGCAGTTCGCTTGTTCGGGGTATTACGTGCCGGCGCCCGGGTTGTAGCTTACGCCTGCGTAGTCAGGCTGGCCGCGTTGAAGCCGCGCAGGAAGTCGGCTACCGGCATCCGCTTCTTGCCTTCGAGCTGCACGTCGAGCAGGTCAAGCTGGCCTTCGCAGGCAGCCAGGCGCAGGTAGGTGCGGCCATCGGTTAGCCAGGAGCCGGGCCGGGCGGCGGTTTCGGGAAGGGCTTTGGCCCGGAAGACCTTTAGCGTACGGCCGTCGGGCAGCTGGGTGAAGGCCGTGGGAAAAGGAGAGAGGCCCCGCACGAGGTTGGCCAGCCGGGTAGCCGACTGCGCCACGTCGAGGCGGCCGGTTTCCTTTTGCAGCTTGGGCGCCGGGCGCAGCTCCGCGGAGTTCACCTGCGGGATGCTGGGCGCGGTGCCCGCCGCAATGGCCTGCACCGAGCGCAAGGCCAGGGCAGCCCCGGTCTGGCGCAGCTTTTCGTAGAGCGAGCCGAAGTCGTCGTCCTCATCAATGGGCACCACGTCCTGGAAGATCAGGTCGCCGGTGTCGATTTCGTGGCGCAGGAAAAAGGAGGTGACGCCGGTCTGGGTTTCCCCATGGATCAGGGCCCAGTTGATGGGGGCCGCACCCCGGTACTGGGGCAGCAGGGAGGCGTGGATGTTGATGGAGCCCAGCCGCGGCATGTTCCAGACGGCTTCGGGCAGCATCCGGAAGGCTACCACCACCTGCAGGTCGGCCGCGTAGGCCCGCAACTCGGCCTGAAACTCCGGTGACTTCAGGTTGGTGGGCTGCAGCACCGGCAGCCCGTACGCCACCGCCGCTTTCTTCACCGCCGACTCGTGGAGCTGCTGCCCCCGCCCGGCGGGCTTGTCGGGCGCGGTCAGCACGGCTACGACTTCGCAACCCGGCCACTGCACCAGCGCGTCGAGGGTGGCCACGGCAAACTCGGGCGTGCCCATGAAAATGATTCGGAGAGGAGAAGGCTCAGGCATAGGAGGGGAAGTGACGCGGCAAAAGTAGGCAGCGCCGGCTTTATCCGGCCGGCAAGGGCCCACGCCGACACTCCGGCCAGATGAGGGGGCGTCGAAGTCAGCGCCGAGGACAAGAAAGGCTTGCCGGCCCGGATGGTTTGCTTACCACCCGGACCGGCAAGCCCTCAGGTTGTGAAACGCCGGCCCTAGAGCGTCGCCAGGTCGATGACGAAGCGGTAGCGCACGTCGCCTTTCACCATGCGCTCGTAGGCGGCGGCAATATCCTTGATGTCGATAAGCTCGATATCGGAGACGATGTTGTGTTCGGCGCAGAAGTCCAGCATTTCCTGGGTTTCGGCAATGCCACCGATGGTGGAGCCGGCCACGCTCTTGCGGCCCGGAATCAGCGAAAAGGCCGCGACTTCCATCGGCTTGGGCGGGGCGCCGACCAGGATGTGGGTGCCGCTGGTTTTGAGCAGGGAGAGGTAGAGGTTCATGTCGTGGTCGGCCGACACCGTATCCAGGATAAAGTCGAACGAGCCTTTCACGGCACTCACCTGCGCCTCGTCGGATGTTACCACGAAGTGGTGGGCCCCGAGGGCTTTGGCGTCGGCTTCCTTGGAGGCCGAGGTGCTGAGCACGGTAACTTCGGCTCCGAAGGCCACGCCGAACTTCACGCCCATGTGGCCCAGGCCACCCAGCCCCACAACGGCCAGCTTGTGGCCCCGGCCCACTTTCCAGTAGCGCAGGGGCGAGTAGGTCGTGATGCCCGCGCAGAGCAGCGGGGCCACGGCGGCCAGGTCGAGTTTATCGGATACGCTCACCACGAACTCCTCGCGCACCACAATGGTGTTGGAGTAGCCCCCGTAGGTTGGCGCGCCGTCGCGGCCGAGGCTGTTGTAGGTCTGGGTATTGCCTTCCACGCAGTACTGCTCCAGCCCTTCCTTGCAGTTCTCGCACACCTGGCAGGAGTCGACCATGCAGCCCACGCCCGCGAGCTGGCCCACGGTAAACTTTTTCACGTGGTCACCGACCTTCACGATGCGGCCCACGATTTCGTGGCCCGGTACCATCGGGAAGATGCCCGGAAACCATTCGTTGCGGATCTGGTGCAGGTCGGAGTGACAAACCCCGCAGAAGAAAATTTCAATCTGCACATCGTGGGCCCCCACCTCGCGGCGCTCAAAGGTCCAGGGAGCAGGGTCGGTAGTCGGGTTCGGGGCGGCGTAGCCTTTCGCTTGGATCATAGTTGTTGGCTGAAACAGGTTGGTACCGGCAAAAGTAGGCGCCGGCTGACGGCATTCACGAAAATCTTTCCCCTTCGTTGCCTGCCGCAGCCGGCAGCTTACGCGGGCCCCAGCAGCACGCGGAAGGTGGCGCCTTCACCAACCTGGCTGTCGACCTCGATGCTGCCCCCGGCGGCCTGCACAATGCGGTTGACTAGGTAGAGGCCCACGCCCGTGCCGGCGGTATGGGAATGAAGGCGGCGGAACAAGTGGAACAGCTCGGTGCCGTACTTGGCGCCGTCAAAGCCCAGCCCGTTGTCGCGTACCGTGAGTACGGACCACCCATCCTCTACCGTCGCCGACACGTGAATGCGGGCCGGGCGGTTGGGGTCGGCGTACTTCAGGGAGTTGCCCAGCAGGTTGTGCAGCACGGTCCGCAGGTTGGCGCGGGCAAAGGAAACCCGAGGGCAAAGAGTAAAGTCGGTCGTAACCTGGGCCCGGGCCGCGCGAATCTGAGGCTCCAGGGCGCTGAGCACGTCCACCGTCAGATCGTCGAGCGACACCAGCTCCGTGGGTGATGCGCTCAGCTGCTGGGCCTGACCCAGGGTCGCCAGGTCGTCGATGGTCACGCTGAGCTGGTGCAAAGAATCCTCGATCAGGGGCACCAGCAGCTGCTCTTCGGCCGGGTCGGCAAAGGTGGCCCCGCGGCGCAGCTCATTGAAGAGGCCGGCCAGGTTGTTGACCGGCTGCTTCAGGTCGTGCGAGGCGGCGTAGACGAAGTTGTCGAGGTCCTGGTTAGTGCGCGTGAGCTGCTGATTGGAGAGGCCCAGCTCGGCATTCGAGGTGCGCAGCTGCTCGTTGAGGGCGTGCAGCTGCTGGCGGGCCCGGACCTGCTCGCCTACCTCCGTGGCAACGGCCGCGACCGAGGTAATCAGGCCCTGGGCGTCGCGCAGCGGCTGGTATACGAAGTTGAGGTAGACCCGCTCCAGCTGTCCGTTCCGCTGGAGCAGCGCCGCTACTTCCTGGGCCACGAAGGCCTCACCGGTGGCTACGACCTGATCAAGCAGCTCTTTGAAGCCCTGGTCCCGCGCTTCCGGCAAGGCCTCAAAGAGGGGCTTGCCTATTACCTCATCCCGGTTGCGCCCCCAGACTTCAGCCATCCGGGCGTTGGCTACCTGAATCTGGTAGTCCGCGCCTTGCAGGATGGCAACCGCAACCGGGGCCTGCTCAAAAAGGGACTGAAGCTGGAGCTGTTGGGCGGCGGCTTCGCGCCGGGCAAGCACCTGCTCGGTTACATCGAAGGCAAATATGGAAACCCCGGCCGGCACACCCTGCTCCCGGTACGCCTGGTAGGTAAAGGTAAAGTAGGCTTCCGGCAGCAGCGTCCCGTCGGGGGCGTGCACCTGCAGGGGCATCTCGGCCCCGAAGAAGGGCTCACCGGTCTCGTACACACGGTCCAGCAGATCCACGAAGCCGAATTCAATGGTTTCGGGCAACGCCTCCGTCATGGGGCGCCCCAGCAGCTCACGCCCCGGGAACAGCTGCTGATAGCCAGGATTTACGTAGTCGAACCGGTGCTCGGGGCCGCGCAGAATTGCAATGCTGGCCGGGGTTCCCTCGAATACCTGATAGAAGTTTTCCCGCTGGGCAGCCATCTGCTCGGCCGCGGCCAGGGCCTGGGCCTGCGCGGCGGCGGCCAGCTGCCGGCTCACCACCTTGTCGGTGGTATCAACCACGAAGGCCAGAATACCCTGGGTGGCGCCCGCCTTATCGGTCAGGGGCTGGTAGATAAAGTCGATGTACCGCTCCCGGTGCTGGCCGCTGGCTTTGTCGTAAAGCTGGATGGGCATCTCGACCCCGCTATACGGCGTTCCGGTGGCGTATACCTGATCGAGCAGGCCGATGAAGCCCTGCGGCACCACTTCCGGTATCACCTGGGCTACGGTCATCCTGAGCTTGGCTCGCCCGCCCGTGAGTGCTGCGTAGGGGGCGTTGAAAAAGCTGTACTCGTGGTTCGGGCCGCTGAGGGTTGCCAGCGCCGCCGGTACCTGCCCCAGAATCTGCTGCAGGGTGCGCTGCTGAACCTGAAGCAAATCACCTTGCAGCCGGGCCTGCCGCAGCGCTTTTTCCAGAGCCCGCGTCCGCTCGCCCACGTGGGCTTCGAGCCGCTGGTTAAGGTCGCGCAGCACCTGCTCGGTGCGCAGCAGCTCATGGTTGGTGGCGTAAATCTCCTCACTGGCCGCCTGCAGCTCCTCGTTCAGGATGTTGGCCTGCCGCTCCTGCTCTTCAGCCGACCGACGGGCTTGAACCTGCTCCGTGATGTCGTAGCCGAAAAACAGAACGCCCTCAATCCGGTTGTCGGCATCCCGGGTGGCCTGGTAGATAAAGTTAAAGTATCCCGCTTCCAGCTGGCCGGAGTTGGTGCGGTCGATGTTGACCAGCATCTCATTGCCAAAGTAGGTTTCTCCGGTCTGGTATACCTGGTCAAGCAGCACGAAGAAGCCCTGTTTGACCAGCTCCGGAACGGCCTCACGGTAGGGCTTTCCAATCATCTCCCGGTTGCCAAACAGCCGGAGGAACCCCTGATTAGCCAGCTCGACGACGTGGGTAGGCCCCTTCAGGCTGACAATCAGAGCCGGTGCCTGGGTAAACAGATTCTGGAGGCGGTTCCGCTGGGCCTGAACCTCGGCCAGAGCCGTTTCTTCCCGGGTGTGGCTGGCCTGGAGCTGGGCCTCATCCCGAACCTGGGCCGTCACTTCGACGGCCACGTGCAGGATGCTGGTTACCTGTCCCTGCTCACCGAGAATCGGCAGGTTGCGGACCTGCCAGTGGCGCTCTACAAACCCGCCGGGCCGATCCGGGTCCGGAACGTCGTAATGCTGCCGGGCCATTTCGTGGGGCTGCCCGGTTGCCAGCACCTGGTTGAGCGACGCCCGCAGGTTGGCCTCTGCGCGGGCCTCCGGCGCCTCGGGGTTGTCGGGAAACGCATCGAACATGTACTTCCCGAGCAGCGTTTCCCGGCGCGTGAGCGTAGCAGCCAGATACGCGTCGCTGGCTGCCTCAATCGTCAGAGTGGGGGTGAGCAGCAGGTATGCGTCCGGAAGGGCGTTGAAAACGGAAAGCAGGTCAGACGTGGCGGGCATGAAGAAAACGAAGCGAGACGCAGATGCAACCGGTGCGCCGACCGGCCACGCCCATCGGAGTATTTGCTGAAGCCACTAGGATACTGTAATCGGTCCTCTAATACGGACAAGCGGACGGAATAGCTGAACCAGGTTGCGGCCAGGGCAACAACGGTTTCTGCCGGCTTCAACCCCTTGGCGGCCTGCCGCTCACGAAATGCCCGTCGGGCAGAAAGAGGAGTTGCTCCGGCTCCGTCGCCGGCTTCACCTGCAGGCAAGGCGCCCGGCTACCTGTCCTGCCTCAGGGCTTCTTCGCCAGCAGCGCCTGTCCGGTGGTGGTTACGTCTTCAGCCGCATTGGCGAAGATGACCACGCCCAGCGGATGTTACCGGTCAAGCCCGACAACCAAGCGGCCCCGCCGGAATGATGCCAGTACAGGTGAGTAAGGTGCTGGACGAGGCGCCACCCCAGCCCGGTGGTGTTAGCAGCGCTGAAACATTTCCGGATGAGGCAGCGGAAGGGCATTGGCTAGGCGACTGCGAAACGTCCCCGGCTGGCCCTGGGTGTAGCGGCTCATGTCGTTCAGCGTCGATTTCAGCGCCCTGAAGCCCAGCAGGGCAGGTAAGTTTCAAACTCTGGCGGCCTCACCTTGGGCAATGTAGCCCCGGGCCCGGCGCGCCTGGCCGGCTTACTTTTCCGGGTAGAGCAGGTACTTCTGCCGCAGCACCTTGTACTGGCCCAGGGCCGGCTCCCAGCTCTGGCGGATTTCCTGCTCGCTTTTGCCGGCAATAATCTGCTGGCGCAGCGCGGCGGTACCGGCCAGGCGCTCGAACCCTTTGTTGAAGAAGTTGGCCTTGTCGGTGCTCTGCTGGTAGAAGTCGATAAGGTACTTCAGCGTGAAGCCGATGTCGCCGGCGTCCTTCAGGTTGAGGCCGTAGCAGCGCTTGCCATTCTGCGGGGGCGTGGGCGAGCCGGGGTTGGGTGCGGGCGTAAAGCTGAAAGGGCGGGTGGTGGGCTGCGTGGGTGCCCCGATTACCTCGAAAGGCGTGTTCGTGCCTCGTCCCACACTCACATCGGTACCTTCGAACAGGCAGAGGGCCGGGTACAGGATGACGGAGTGCGCCGTGGGCAGGTTGGGGGACGGCCGCTCGGGCAGCGTGTAGCGGGTGGCGTGGGTGTAGCCGGCCACCGGCACCACCGTGAGCCGGCACTGCTTGCCGCCCGCCAGCCACTTCTCGCCGTTGATCATCTGCGCCAGCTCGCCTACCGTCAGGCCGTGGACTACCGGAATCGGGTGCATGCCCACGAAGGTCTTGAACTGGGGCTCCAGTACCGGGCCGTCCACGTACCAGCCGTTGGGGTTGGGGCGGTCCAGCACAATTACTTCCTTGTTCTGCTCGGCGGCAGCCTCCATCACGTAGTGCATCGTGCTGATAAAGGTGTAGAAGCGCGCGCCTACGTCCTGAATGTCGAAGATCAGCACGTCCACGTCCTTGAGCATCTCGGGCGTGGGCTTCTTGGTGGCCCCGTACAAGCTCAGGGCCGGCAGGCCGCTGCGCTCATCCCGGCCATTCTTGATCGTGGCCCCATCAGCGGCCTCGCCGCGGAAGCCATGCTCGGGGCCGAAAATCACCTTCACGTTGACGCCCCGCGCCAGCAGGGTATCCACCAGAAAGGCCTTGCCAACCCGGGCTGTCTGGTTTACGACTACGCCCACGCGCTTGCCCTTAAGCTGGGGCAGGTAGCGGTCGAACTGGGCGGCGCCCATGCGCAGCGCGGCGTCGGGCGTGGGGGCGGCGGAAGGGGCCGGGGCGGTCGGAGAGGCGGCCGCCGGGGCTGAAGAAGACCGGGCAACGGGGGGGCGGGAGCAGTCAGCCAGCAACAGGGAGAGGCTTAGGAGGCTCGGCAGTAGGGAAATAGACATCCGCAAATGAAGGACTGGAAAACTGGGTGGGTTGGTGTAGCTTTACGGCAGTGAATGTCTCGAGGTACATATCCCAAAAAATCGAAGGAGCCGATACCGGCTCCTTTACCTCGTCGGTGACAAAAATAGCCATTATCAGCATTGCCATGGGCATTGCGGTAATGATTGTATCTTTTGCCATCCTCGAGGGCTTCCGCAACGAGATTCAAAGCAAGATCTTCTCGTTCGGTGCCCACCTGCAGATCAGCAAGTACGACACCAACAACTCCCTGGAGGTGGAACCCATAGGCGGACCCCGGCTGGAAAAGGAGCTGCGCCGGTTTCCGCAGGTAAAGTACACGCAGCCCTTTGCCCGCAAGACGGCCATCATCAAAACCACCGAGGAGGTGATGGGCGTGGTGCTGAAGGGCATCGACGAGCACGGCGGCCTTTCCCCGATGCGCGAAAACCTGGTGGCCGGCAAGTTTCTCACCTTCAACGACACGGCCGCCAGCACCGACGTGCTGCTCAGCCGCAAGATTGCCAACAAGCTCCGCCTCAAGGTGGGCGACGACGCGCTGTTCTACTTTATCCAGAATCCGCCCCGGGTGCGCAAGTTCCGGGTGCAGGGCATCTACCAGACCGGCCTCGACGAGTTCGACGAGGTGTACATTATCGGCGACATCCGCCAGATCCGGGAGCTGAACGCCTGGCCCGACTCCCTGGTGGGTGGCATGGAAGTAGTGCTGCGCGACTTCAAGCAGCTGGACCGCACCTCCGATAACATCTACGAGAACCTGCGCTACGACCTGAAGCTCGATAAAATCACCGACCAGTACGCCCAGCTGTTCGACTGGCTGCAGCTGCTCAACCGCAACGTGGTCATCTTTCTGATCCTGATCATCTTCGTGGCAACCTTTAACATGGTGGCGACCATCTTCATCATGATCCTGGAGCGGGTGAACATGATTGGGGTACTCAAGGCCGTGGGTGCCACCGACAACCAGATCCGCAGCATGTTCTTTTTCCGGGGTTTGTCACTCACCATCCGGGGCATGATCTACGGCAACCTGATCGGGCTGGGCTTCTGCGCCATCCAGTACTTTTTTCACCCCATCCCGCTCGACCCCGAGAACTACTACATGGACCGGGTACCGATTTACTGGGACCCCACCATCATCGTGATTCTCAACCTGGCTACTTTCCTCACGTCCCTGCTGGCCGTGCTGGTGCCCACCTACATGGTGTCGCGCATCAACCCCGTGGTGGCTATCAAGTTCGACTAGCAAACCGAAGCAAAAAAGCAGCAGGGCCGCCAGATGTGATTCTGGCGGCCCTGCTGCTTTTTAGGATCTTAGTCCAGGCAGGGGTACTGCAGAATCAGGTTGGGGTCGGGGCAGAGGGCGGCCCACTGCTCCCGCTCTTCCGGCAGGGCCACGCCGGGAAAGTCGCCGGAGCGGCCCTGTAGGTCGGCCATAACCTGAAAGTGAAGGTGGGGCGGCCAGTCGCCGTTTTCGGGAAATGGCCCTACCGTCGCAAATGCCTGCCCTTTGGCCAACTCCTGACCGGGCGTGAGGTCGGCCAGCTCTTTGCGCGACAAATGGCCGTAGAGCGTGTAAAACCAGGTGCCCTCCAACTCATGCTCCAGAATTACGGTAGGGCCGTAGTCGCCGAAGCCCACGTTGTCCTGCCGGCTGTGTACGCGGGCGGGCAGGGGCGCCAGCACCGGCACGCCCGCCGGCAGCCACACGTCCACGCCCAGGTGCAGGGAGCGGGCCGGCACCACCGGGTCGCCGAACAGGCCCGGACTGCGGCGGTAGATGACGCGGTTTTCGAGGTAGCCGCCCACGCCCACGGTGGCCTGCCGGGCTGAAAGCAGCTGCTCAATCAGCATCTCAAACTGGGGTGTGTCGCGCAGGTCGGCCTGGGCCACCACGGGGTTACCGGCCGTCAGGTCGAGCCGGGTCATGGTGGCGGGGTTCAGGTCGGCGGCCAGTACGGGGCCGAATTCCGCCTGGTGGCGGCGGAGGAGAAAAGAAAGATTCATGGCAGCAGGAAAAGCCGGGGCGAAAGCAAAACAAAATCGGCCGGATAAGGTACCCCTATTCAGAAGCTGCAAGCTACTACCAGTTGCTACATTTGTCCCGGATGAAGGCAGTAACGGCTTACCTTTGTAGCTTCGCCGCCTGATTTGGGCTTCCGGCCCTTTTACCGTTTCCCTTTGCTTACATGAGCAGTCCTTACCTTACGCTTACCGTCGCGGAGCTAACCCATGAAACATCCGACGCCGTTACGATTCATCTGGAGCGGCCCGACCGCCAGCCCGTTGCCTCGGAGCCGGGGCAGTTTCTGACCCTGATCCTGCCCTGCGGACCCAACGGCAAAAAGGAGCGCCGGGCGTATTCGCTTAGCAGCACGCCCCACGAGGCGCCCCGCCTGTCGGTGACGGTGAAGCGGGTGCACGGCGGCCTGGTGAGCAACTACCTGCTCGACACCGTGCAGGTCGGCCAGCAGATTGAGGTGATGGCCCCCCTGGGCAACTTCACCCTGCAGACCTCGCCCAAGACGTCCCGCTCGGTGGTGCTGATTGGTGCCGGCAGCGGCGTGACGCCCCTGATGTCGATTCTTAAGGCCGTGCTGCACGACGAGCCCAACAGCCACGTGCTGCTCGTGTACGGCAACCGCAACGAGGAATCGGTGATTTTCCGGGAGCAGCTGGCTCAGCTCGAAGCCAGCTCCGGCGGCCGCCTGCAGGTGGCCCACGTGTACAGCCAGCCGACCAACCCGGCCGCCAGCGCCCACACCGGCCGCCTGAACCGGACCATGCTGCTGCGTATTCTGGAAACCCAGCACAGCTTCCCGGCCGACCAGGCCGAGTACTTCCTCTGCGGCCCCGAAGGCATGATGGCCGAGGCCCGCGCCGCTCTTGACCTGCTGGGCGTACCCGCCAACCGCATCCGCCGGGAAAGCTTCGTGGCCGCCGCCGAAACCATCGAGGCCGCGGCCAGCCAGCCCAACGGGCACGGCGACGTGTCGGCCACTGACTCCGACGCCATCGTGACCCAGACGGTGACGATTCAGTACGAAGGCACCGAGTACGAAGTGGTGGTGGAGCCGCACCAGACCATTCTGGAAGCGGCCCTCGACCTGGACATTGACCTGCCGTACTCCTGCCAGGCCGGCCTGTGCACGGCGTGCCGGGGCAAGTGCCTCTCGGGCAAAGTCCACCTCGACGAGCGGGAAGGCCTTTCCGACTCGGAGCTTAAGCAGGGCTACGTGCTGGTGTGCGTCAGCCACCCGCTGACCAGCGACGTGGTGCTTGAAATCGGCTAGGCGGGTTATGCCGCACCAGGTGGGGATAGGGGAGGCGGCAGCTTTTGCAGCCGGCAAGGCCACGCTTCTACGGTCCAGCTTTTATTTATAAACCTCGGCGCCGTTTTTCTGCGTACGCACCCTTTGAACTAACTACTCGCCTGCCGGTGCCCCGTTCGGAGGGGCCGCAGCCGCCTGGGGCCGAGCAGTTTATCTGACCCCTTATGAATCATTCTGCCTACGATACGCCCGCCGCTATGGCTACGGATACCCAGCGCCCGCCCCGGCGCTACCTGCCCGAAACGTTTCAGGTTTCTGAATGGGCCGCGCTGGAGCCGTATTTCCTGGAGCTGCGGGACCGGGCCATCGAGTCGCCCGCGGAGCTGGAGAAGTGGCTGCTCGACCGCAGCGAGCTGGAAAGCGTGCTGAGCGAGGACCTGGCCTGGCGCTATATCCGCATGACCTGCGACACCCAGGATCAGCACCACGCTGAGGCGTTTCAGTACTTCGTGTCGGCCATTGAGCCCAACGTTGCTCCCCACGACCACGCCCTGAATGAGAAGCTGGTGCAGTCGGAGCACCTCGACGGCCTTGATCAGGACCGCTACCGCATCTTTATCCGCTCGGTTCGGCAGGCCCTGGAAATCTACCGGCCTGAGAACATCCCGCTGAAAACCGAAATCAGCACCAAGCAGCAGCAGTACGCGGCCATCGTCGGAGCCATGACGGTAACGCTCGACGGGGAGGAAATGACGTTGCCCCGCGCCGCCGACCGGCTTAAGAGCCCCGACCGCAACGTACGCGAGCAGGCCTACCGCATCATTCAGGAGCGGCGCCTGCGCGATGCCGAGCCATTAGACCAGCTGTTCGACGAGTTGGTAGCCCTGCGCCACCAGATGGCGCTGAATGCCGGGTTTTCCAACTTCCGCGACTATATGTTTGCCGCTCTGGGGCGCTTCGACTACACCGCCCAGGACTGCTTCCGTTTCCACCAAGCCATCCACGAAACGGTGGTGCCGCTGATCGATGACATCGACCTGGAGCGCCGGCAGGATCTGGATTTGCCGGAGCTGCGCCCCTGGGATCTGGATGTCGACGTGTCGGGAAAGGAGCCGCTGCGGCCGTTCGAAACCGGCGAGGAGCTGCTGGAAAAAACGGTTACCGTATTCGAGCGCCTCGACCCGTTCCTGGGCGACTGTCTGCGCACGATGCGCCACATGGGCCACCTCGACCTGGAATCCCGGAAGGGCAAGGCCCCCGGCGGCTACAACTACCCGCTGGATGAGACGGGGGTGCCGTTCATCTTCATGAATGCTACCTCCTCGCTGCGCGACGTAATTACGATGCTGCACGAGGGCGGGCACGCCGTCCATTCCTTTCTGACCCGCGGCCTGCCCCTGTCGGCCGACAAGCACCCCCCATCCGAAGTAGCCGAGCTGGCTTCGATGAGCATGGAGCTGATTTCGATGGACCACTGGGACCTGTTCTTCACGGACGAGGACGAGCTGCGCCGGGCCAAGAAAACCCACCTCGAAAGCGTGCTGGAAACTTTCCCCTGGGTGGCTACCATCGACAAGTTTCAGCACTGGATCTACGAGAACCCGGTACACACCAAAGCCCAGCGCCACACCCGCTGGACAGAGCTGTTCAACGAATTTAACCAGCACACTGTCAGCTGGAAAGGCCTGGAACGCTTCAAGCCCTACTTGTGGCAGAAGCAGCTGCACCTGTACGAAGTGCCGTTCTATTACATCGAGTACGCCATGGCCCAGCTCGGCGCTATTGCCGTATGGCGCAACTACCGCCAGAACCCCCAGGCGGGCCTCGAGGCCTACAAGCATGCCCTGTCCCTTGGCTATACCGCCCCGATTGGCGAAATCTACGCCGCCGCCGGTATCCGCTTCGACTTCAGCACCGCCTACCTGCGCACCCTGGCCGACTTCGTACGGGAGGAAATGGCGAAGCTGTAAGCCTGCTGTAGACTGCACAAACAAAGAAAGAGGCCGGGAATATCCCGGCCTCTTTCCAGTGGTACCAAACCAAACACAAACATTAAAGCGAAAAACCAGGAACGCGGCAGGCTTAATTGGTGCCGCCAACCTGGGTAATGCACCGTACCCGGACGGTGCGGCCGGCCATGCAGATTCCTCCGCGGGGCTCATCCTCATAATTGATTTTTACCTCCTGCCCGTCGAAGGGCGTGAAGGTGGTCCAGATATCGGGGTTGGGCTCGAGACGGGTGCCGTCGGTTAAAACCAGCAGGTAGCCGCAGCCGTCGAGGCCAGCGAAGTTGCGGACCGTGGCGGGGGTGTTGCACTGCAGGGGCTCACAGCCGGGGTCCTCAAACGGGTCTTCAAGGCAGGACGTCAGGAAAACCGAGCCGCTGAGCGTCAGGGCCAGCAAGGCGAGGCGTCCGGCCTGCGCCAGTGAAAAGGAAACGTAACGCATAGCACTATCGATTGGGGTGTGTAAGGAAGAGGCTCGCCGCTGGATTAGGGTTGCGTTGAGAGTGGTGGATTAAGGGTAGTCAATTGACTATCAAGTACAAAAAAATATTACCAGAACACTCAATAACCTGACTCGATAACAAAAAAGCCGGCCCCGACGCTGGTGGTCGGGGCCGGCCTGGCAAGGAATCGGCAGTAGCGTGAGCGGCTAGTTCTGTAGCTCAAACAAGGGTAAAGGCTGCAGGTCAGCATACTTTCGGCCAAGGCGGGGCAGGTCGGACTGGTGCAGCCGCAGGTAGTTGTTGTACTGCTTAGCCGCCTGGTCGTAGTGAATCCGAAATCCTACCACCCGGCTGGCCAGCACCTGGATGCTTTCAGTGAATTGCTCGGCCTTTGAACCCGGCTTGCTTGCGGCGGGGCGGGCCGCGGCGTATACCGCCTGCAGCACCGAGTCCTGGGCTGTATCATACGCGTCGATAAGCGGAGACGAGGCCATGGTCTGCTGGTTGTAGCGCCGACGCTTCAGCTGGTCGTTGGCGGTGATAAGCTTTTCCAGCTGCGCTTTGTCGGAGCCGGGCTGGGCGGCCAGCTCGCGCAGCAGCTGCCGGGTAGTGGACAGCTGTACATCGTCGCTGGTGATCATCCGCCGCCAGTTGACGTCTACTGAATCGCGCAGCACGTCGAGCTGAGCACGAATGGCAGCCGGGGAAACAGGGTCAATGGTTTTGGCAGAGCGGTCCGTTTTGCAGGCATGTAGTCCCGCCAGCACCAAAAGCAAAACCAGGGAAAAAATCTTCTTCATCAAAAGGCTAACGCCAAACGGCGGCGAAATATTCACAGCGGCTTGAATTGTTCAAACATCTGCCGGCAGTCGTTGCAGTAGTGCATGGAGCGGCAGAGCGTGGCCCCGAACGGACTGCGCATGGTGGTATTGGTACCGTTGCAGCGCGGGCACTGGGCGTATTCCAGAATGTCGAGGTCGAGCACCTGCTGGTAAGCCGGCGGCGGTGCCAGGCCAAACTCTTTGAGCGCCAGGCGCCCCGCCTCGGTCATCAGGTTGGTGCTCCAGGGCTCGTCAAAGCTCATCCGCACCACCACGTCGGCCACGCCGTGCGCGTGCAGGGTTTGCTCTACGTCGCGCTGCATGTAGTCCATGGCCGGGCAGCCCGAGAAAGTAGGCGTCATCGTCACGGTAACCTGCCCGGTTTCGGCAATGCTGACGCCGCGAATCACGCCCAGGTCAATCAGGGAAAGCACCGGGATTTCCGGGTCCTTCACTACTTCGAGCCAGGTCAGAATCTGACTTTCGGTTATCGGGGCGGAGGGGTTGGGTTCCATAGCGGTGCGTTTTAGAAGCTAATAGCTAGTAGCTGACAGCCAATAGCACAGGAGAGGCTACCACTCCGCGGTAGGGTCGACACGGAATACCTCAGCCATTTCGTCGAGCAGCGGCTGCAGGTGCTCGGTGTGCTGACCGGCGCGGCCGCCGTACACGGGCGTGAGGGTCGTCAGGTCGGGCAACTCCAGGCTGGTCTGGGCCAGGATGACGGTTATTTTCTCAATCCAGCCGGCCTTGAGCTCGTCCTCGCCCACAAAGATGCCTTCAGCAATCAGCGCCTCCTCATAGCCGGTCTTCTCGAACAGACCCAGGGCGTAGGGCATTGCGAAATTAAGGGAGCCCTGCAGCCGGTCGATGGCCTCTTCGGTGGAGGAGCCGAGCTGTTTGATCCAGGTATTGGCGTGCAGCACGTGGTACTTCAGCTCGCCTTTGAGCTTGCGGGCTACCTGAGCCAGGGGCTCGTAGGAGCTCTGGCTTAGCAACTCAAAGCGCAGCAGCTCGGCCGTATCGAACAGAAAGTGGCGGATCAGGCTGAAGTCGTACTCACCGATGGGCAGCTCCACCAGCTGGGCGCAATGAAACTGGGGCGCGTTGCGGGTGAATGCTACCGTGTCGGGCTCGGCCTCGCCCAAACCCTGGAGCAGCAGGTAGAGCTGGAGGCTGTGGCCGAGCTTGTCCTGGGCCATCGACGAAAAGGCAATGTCTTCCTCCAGAATCGGACCCAGGCCGTTCCACTCAGAGTTGCGGTGACCCAGAATCAGCTGGTCGTCGGCGAGGCGGTAGAGAAGATCTTTCAGCGCGTCGGAGTTGGCAGCACTCATACCTGGGGGGCGTTTTTTTGTTCCTGTTTAAACCGCTCGATCTTGTCCTGAACCCGGTAGGCCATGGCGTCGCGGTACTTCTTTTCGGGCGTGGTAAGCCAGATGTCACGGTCCTCGTCGTCGGAGCGCAGCACGTCGGCGGAGCGCACTACCCACACGTTTACCACCGGGCGCTGGTCCCCGAACACGGCTTTGGCCACCTGCAGGGCCGCGGCCGGGCTGGTTGCCCGCACCCTGCCGACGTGTACGTGCGCCTTGCCCCGCTTCTTCAGGTGAAAGATGTCATAGTCCTCATCACCAGCTGTATACAGTGCTTCCTCCTGCTGCTCGGCTGTAGAGGCATTGCCCGTCTGCTCCGCGGCCGGCAGTTCATCGTACACCGAAGCGTTGTCGTCGGCGTAGGGCGAGAGGTGGACCGAGGTGGTCGGGACTACCCACATGCCGGTGCAGGCAAAGCGGCGGCTGTACTGCTCTTTGGCAAACAGGAATGCCACGTCGGCCGAAGGGGCGTGCACGGGGCCCACGTAGGCGTAGGCGGTGCCTTCCTTTTTCTGGTGAAAGGCCTCGTAGGTTTCAAACTGGTCCAGGGCCAACTTGTCCGGCGGGGGTGGGGGCGCATCGGGCAGGCCCAGGCGGGTAATGCGCGGATCTAAGGAGTTCATCCGGGAAGGTGAATGAGAAGAAGGGGGAAGAAGTGAAAAAGGCGCCTGCGGGAAAAGGAAACGTACTGACCGGGCAATACCGCGGCAGCTGGCTTTTCCTCACTTTCCCGGAGGCGCTACCTCACCATTAAGCCAGGGGGCGTACGTACTGAGCTTTGGGGGAGAGCAGGGCGCGGCGCACCCAGGCACCGTTTTCCTCGGCGGCCCGGCGCACGGCCAGGCGCTCCGCGTTGCAGGGCCCGTCGCCGTTGATGACGCGCTTGAAGTCTTCCCAGTCGGGCTCGGTGAATTCCCACTGTCCGGTTTCCTCGTTTTTGCGCAGGTTCGGGTCGGGCAGGGTCAGGCCCACTTCCCAGATCTTGGGCACGTACATGTCGAGGAACTGCTGGCGGCAATGGTCGTTCGAGGCCATTTTCACTTTCCAGCGCATCAGAATCTCGGTGTGCACGCTCATCTTGTCGGACGGGCCGAAGAACG
The DNA here is from genome assembly GCF_020685205.1 of Hymenobacter translucens. GTDB lineage: Bacteria > Bacteroidota > Bacteroidia > Cytophagales > Hymenobacteraceae > Hymenobacter > Hymenobacter translucens. The sequence continues at coordinate 507,869 of NZ_JAJERB010000003.1, read as the reverse complement.
TCATGATGGGCGCCCACCACCGGTTCAGTGCTTCCTGAATCATGCGGCGCTGGGTGGGCGTACCGGTTGCCAGATGCACCACGGCGTCGTGCCCGTACTTCAGGTGGAAGGCCTCTTCGGCGCAGATCCGGTCCAGGGCCCGGCAGTAAGGGCCGTAGGAGCCCTTGGCGTTGGCCATCTGGTTGACAATGGCACCGGCGTCGATCAGCCAGGAAATAACGTTGGAGTCGGCCCAGGTATAGGCCGGGTAGTTGAACACGTTGGAGTACTTGCTCTTGCCGTTGATCAGGTCGGACAGCATCTGCTCCCGGGTTTTGCCCAGGGTTTCGGCGGCCGAGTACAGCAGCTGGGCGTGGCCTACCTCGTCCTGCACCTTGGCCATCTGAGCCATCTTGCGACGGAAGCCGGGAGCCCGGGTGATCCAAGTGCCCTCGGGCAGGGAGCCGATGATTTCGGAGTGGGCGTGCTGCTCGATCATGCGGATGAGCTGCTTGCGGTAAAGCGCCGGCATCCAGTCGTTGGGCTCGATCTTCTCACCGCGGGCAATGCGGGCCTCAAACTCGGCCAGCAGGATGGGGTCTTCGTTTTCCAGGCCGGTCGGGGCGTTGGTCGGCAGGTGGTCGGTGCTGGCGGATCCGTACATGGTGGTGGGCGTTTTGAAGTGGTGGGTTTAGGTAGTGGCAGGTGGCCAAAAAAGGCGGACGAGCGGCCTGCTCAGTTACTGGGTTGCTCTTTCGCCGCCAGCCCGCGCAGAAGCTGCTCGGCGAGGCGGTGACCAATTTCGTCGGGGGTAAGCGTACCGTCGGGGCGGTACCAGGTGGGCAGCCAGTTCAGGCTGGCAAGCAGGGTAAGCGTAGCGAAAGCGGGGTCGGGTGTCGTCAGCTCGCCGGTGGCCGTGCCTTGCTGCACCAGCCGCCGGAATCCGGCTTCGTACTGCTCGCGCAAGGCCAGGAACTCGGTGCGGGCCGGCTCGCTCAGGTGGCGCCACTCGTGCAGAAATACTGCCGAAGCAGCTACGTCGCGCGTCAGGACCCGCACGTGGCTTTCAATGGCCAGGCGAAGCTGGAAGGAAACCGGCCGCCCGGCCTCCTGGGTGGCGGCGCTGAAGCCGGCGAAAAAAAGCTCGGCCAGCTCAAAGCAGATGCGGTGCAGCAGCTCTTCCTTGGAGCGGATGTGGGAATAGAGGCTGCCGGCTTCCATACCCAGCTCGGTGGCCAGCTCGCGCATGCTCGTGCCCGCGAAGCCCCGGGTCCGGAACAGGGCCGTGGCTTTCTGCTCGATCTGAGCCTTGCGGGAGCGGACGGGCGACTTGGTGGGCATGAGAGGAAATGCAGCAGAACAAGTGAAACGCTGCCATAGCAGCAGCTATTCAGGCAAACAAAGATATGTTTCCTAACGTTCGTTAGCAAATTTTGTTTTTGGCCAAGCCTTGCCGGCAGCCGATTGGCTATCAGGCCACTACGCCCGCCCTGATTTTAGAGGGAACCGAATAATTTGATGTTGCGGTAATCACCTAAGTGCGGGCAAACACGTATCTTTGACTTCAGATTGCGTGTCATACCTGTTGCCTCTACCACTTTCTTCCCGCTTTTATGAAAAAACACTACTTACTGGCTTCTGCGCTGCTGTTCGCCTCAGCTTCCTCGTTTGCCCAGGGCACTGAGCTTTTCCTGTCCGAGTACATTGAGGGAGCCCACCAATCGGGCGTGAGCTACAACGGCGGCGTTTCCAACTCCACCGGCAATGAGCGGGCTATTGAAGTATTCAACCCGACTACCTCCACGGTTAACCTGAATCCCTACTCGCTGCGGCGCTACTCTAACGGCAGCACGACCGTAACCGAAGAAGAGCGCCTGGTGCGGAAAAACGGGGCCCCTAACACGCTGAACTCGGCGGCAGCTTTCGTGTACGCCAACGGGGAGGCGACGCTGCCCGCCCTGCTGAACAGCGCCAACCAGCTGGGCGCTCTTTACCAGACACCCGGACCGAACACCGTCCGTACCGGTGGCATTGCCTATTTCAACGGAAATGACGCCATGGCTCTGGTGCGCTATACCGGCGCCACGGCCGGCACCGGCACCGGCGTTATCATCGACATCTTCGGCGTAATCGGTCAGGACCCCGGCACGTCGTGGTCGGCCACCGATGCCAGCGGCACGCTCGTGACCTCGGCCAACCAGTCGCTGATTCGTCGCCCCACCGTTTCGAGCGGTGTGCGTGTAAACCCCCAGCCCCAGGGGACGCCTACCAACCCCAACCCGGCCGGCTACAACATCTCCACCGAGTGGGAGTCGTACTCCACGGCTTTCCCCGGCGGCGTGCAGAATCCCGGTGCCCAAAGCTATGCCCGCCTGGGTGAGCACAACGACTACAACGGTCCCTTTGGCCTGTACGGCCCTTTGAAGACGCTTGAGCAGTTCAACGCCGGCATCAGCGTGTACCCCAACCCCGCTTCGGGCACTGCTACCGTAGAGCTGACCGACGTAAAAGTGAGCACCATCACCGTGATCAACAACCTGGGCCAGACCATCATGGCCAAGCCCCAGGGTCTGTCGACCGAGAAAGTGTCGCTCGACGTGTCAAACCTGAAGGCCGGCCTGTACTTCGTGCAGTTCATCAGCGCCGATGGTCAGACCAAGATCTACAAGGAGCTGGTGGTTCAGTAAGCCCCACTACCTTGTGCGTATGGAAAGGAGGGAAGCAATTCCCTCCTTTTTGCTTTTATACCCCGCTCCAAAGCGGCGCCCGGGCTTTGCAAACCGTATAGGCCGGTCCTGACATCTGCTTTCTACCTTTGTCTTTTCCTTTAGATCCTCGATTAGCATGAGCGAAATAACTCCCCTCGACCAGGTCGGCGAATTTGGTTTGATCCGGCGGCTGCAGAAATCCGTGACGCTAAGCCAGCCCAGCACCGTGCTTGGTATCGGCGACGACGCGGCCATCCTGAGCCCGGACCCCGGCCACGACCTGGTCGTCAGCACCGACCTGCTGGTGGAAGGCGTGCACTTCGACCTCACCTTCTGTCCGCTCAAGCACGTGGGCTACAAGGCCGTGGCCGTGAACGTGTCAGATATTGCCGCCATGAACGGGGTGCCCACCCAGATTGTGGTGGGACTGGCCGTGGGTGCCCGCTACTCGGTGGAAGCCCTGGAGGAGCTGTACGAAGGCATGCGTCTGGCCTGTGAAAGCTATAAAGTGGACCTGGTAGGGGGCGACACCACCGCCAGTCGGGGCGGGCTGACCATCAGCATCACGGCCCTGGGCCACGTGCCGAAAGGCATGGGCGTGCGCCGCAGCGGAGCCCAGGCCAACGACCTGATCTGCGTAACCGGCGACCTGGGCGGAGCCTTTTTGGGCTTGCAGGTGCTGGAGCGCGAAAAGCAGGCCTTCCTGGCCGACCCGGAGATGCAGCCGGAGCTGGATAAGTACACCTACGTGGTGCAGCGGCAGCTGCGGCCCGAAGCGCGCATGGACGTCATTCACGAGCTGCGCGACCTGGGCGTGATGCCGACCAGCATGATTGATATTTCCGACGGCCTGGCCTCCGAGGTGCTGCACCTGTGCAAGGCTTCCGGCACCGGGGCCCGCATCTTCTCCGAAAACCTGCCCGCCGCCAACCCCATGCTGGAAGTAGCCGCCGAGTTCAACCTTGACCCCATCATGTGCATGCTCAACGGGGGCGAAGACTACGAGCTGCTGTTCACCGTGCCCCTGGCCGACCATGCCAAGCTTAAAAACCACCCCGACATCACCATCGTCGGCCATATGGTCGCGCAGAGCGAGGGCGTGAACCTGATTACCAAAGCCGGCCAGCCGGTGCCGCTGAAAGCCCAGGGCTGGGAGCATTTTTAGCCACAAGCTTTAAGATTCAGGCTGCAAGCTTTTTATCGTTCTGTCATTCTGAGCGGCGCTAAGCATCGGCCTATAATACGCGCCGAACCGGAATCTATGAAAAAAAGCCCTCTGCCAGCAAAGGTAGAGGGCTTTTTCGTCAGGGGAGCTTGTAGGCAAGTGAGGAACGCCCTTCGGCTTTGCCGGACGACAAATCAAGTATGACAAACGACCAAAAAGCTTGCAGCCTGAAGCTTGCGGCTTGCAGCTTATAAAACATCACCGTCCCAAACCCAGGGAGTCGCGCCAGCGCAGGTCGGCGTTGGCGTGGGTGCGCCAGTAGTCGAGCTGGATGGTTTTGCGGCGGGTGGCCCGGGTGGTGAGGCGGATGGGCTGGGCGGCAATCCGGTCGAGGTAGGTTTCTTCCCAGCCCAGAATTACGTGTGGAAAGGCTTTCTGGAAGTAGATGACCACCTCATGCTCGGTGCCGGAGTAGGCAATCCGGTACGCTGAAGCCGGCATGGAGCCAAAACGCCCGACCGGTGCGTCGCTTAGGCTTAGTTCGGCGGGTACGGGCTGCAGGGGCTGGTGCTGGAGGCGGCTGTACACGGTGCCCGGCACCAGCTGCACCTTGCCGCGGGGCAGGCCGGCCGGGTTCAGGCGAATACGGTTCCAGAGCTCATCTTCCAGCAGGGTGGCGTCTATCGTCGTTTCCGTGTCGCCTTCGCTTTCGAAGTAGGACTTTTGCGAAACCGCGTACTTCTTGCCCCGCAGGTTGAGCTGGGTAAAGATGTGCCCGCACCATTCCTGCACCGAGGTACTCACTTTCAGGCTGCGCGGGTCGGTGGCCTGGTTTAGGGGCGTGTAGGACGAGGTCATGATGGAGTACGGGTACACTCCAGTCAGGAACTTCTTCGACGTGTTGAGCTTGAGCACCGGCACTTTGTCGCCGGGCGGGGCCTTGGCCGGGTCGTCGAGCTTGACCTGCTTGCGGCGCGAGAGGTCCTCGGTCACGAACACCAGCACCGCTTCACCCTTGCGCAGCTCCCCGTACCGACCCTGCTCCAGGTCGTAGCTGGTAAGCTCGGCCTTGCCCTGAAACCAGTAAGCCCCAAACCCGTCGGGCAGGGCAGCAGCTTTAGCAGGGGCCTCGGCGGGGGCGGAGGAGCACTGGGCACCGGCGAGTAAGAGGGCAGCGGCGGAGAGAAGGAGCAGGTTTTTCACGCGAGGTTTCGCAAGGTTAGGCGCAGGTTTCGCGGAGTTGCTTCGCGCGGAGTGTGTACGAGACAGGGCTAGTCTTCCGGATACGGCACGAACACGAACTTGGTAAACTCCTCGTCCAGCACGAACAGGCAGCAGAACTCGTTGGGGTCCTTGTAGGTCTGCTGAAAGGCTTCGATGCCCTCCTGACCCACAATGCCCTGCTGCACGAACAGCTCCAGGTAGGACGCAAATACGTGCCATTCCAGGTTGGCGTCGTCGGCATTCACGAGTAGGCCGCCCAGGGGCACTTCCTGGCGGGCAAACACAAAGATGGGATACTCGGAGATGTCGCGCTTGCGGATCTGGGAAGAAGCTTCCATCAGCGTGTCGGACACCATGGCGAAGTCCTTGGTGATAGTGCCGAGGTACTTGCCATTCAGCTCGGGGTCGTTGGAGTAGTCCATTAGTTATCTTGGTTATTCGTGATAGAGGGCATAATCTCACTAATCGTTCTGATTAGCTGAGTTAGCTTTTTGCCGTTGAAGCCATACGAAAACGGCGACCTTCCTTTGGAAGCACTGTGGTGGAGGATATTCAAATGAACCGCCTTCTCCTGGATTAGTGCGGTTGCTGTCTGCCCCACGAACCCATACCACTTATGAGGCACGTCTGCCCGCACTACATACTGGGTGTTTTGCGTGATGCCCCAACCTAGCTTCTGAAAAGTGAAGACAATTAATTGTCTGTTTTCCGCCGCACTTAGGTCGGTGTCGACAGTTGCCAGATCACGCTCATGCACCAAGCAATACACGGCATAGCAGAATAAAGCCCCCGTTGCTACGAAGAGTGGAATCTGCATTCTGGCTAAGTCAGAAGTTTTAAAGAATACTATTGCACTAAAAACCCAAAGTGAGAAGATAGGAAAAAGCCCAGCAAGGTCAGCAAACCATTCACGGGGGACAAAAAGCTTGTTCTCCCGAATTGATATGCCCGCATCCTGCCGGCTCATCCGGTGGCCAAAGCTCACCGCAGCTCCAGCAGCACCACGTTCTCTACGTGGTGGGTATGCGGGAACATATCGACTGGCTGCACGCGCGTCACTTTGTAGGCCGGGTCGAGCAGCTCCAGGTCCCGGGCCTGGGTAGCCGGGTTGCAGCTCACGTACACGATGCGCGGGGCGCGCATTTCCAGCAGGCGGGCAATAACGTCCTCGTGCATGCCGGCCCGGGGCGGGTCGGTGATGACCACGTCGGGGCGGCCGTGCTTTTCGATAAACTCGGCGTTTAGCACGTCCTTCATGTCGCCGGCGTAGAACTCGGTGTTGGTGATGTTGTTGATTTCCGAGTTCACGTAGGCGTCCTGCACGGCCTGCTCCACGTACTCCACGCCCACCACGTGCCGGGCCTGCCGGGCCACGAAGTTGGCAATGGTGCCGGCTCCGGTGTAGAGGTCGTACACCAGCTCGGAGCCGGTAAGGCCGGCAAACTCCCGGGCCAGTTTATACAGCGTGTAGGCCCCTGCGGAGTTGGTCTGGTAAAACGACTTCGGCCCCACCCGGAACCGCAGCCCCTCCATTTCCTCGTGGATGTAGGGCTCGCCCTTGTAGCACACCACCTCCAGGTCGTGGAAGGTTTCGTTGCCCTTGTCGTTGAGCACGTAGTTGAGCGAGGTGATTTCGGGGAACTTCTCGGCCAGGTGGTCCAGAATCACCGGAATCATGTGGTGCTGGCGGTAGCACTGCAGAATCACCATCAGGTCGCCGGTGTTGGCCGTGCGGATGATCAGGTTGCGCAGCAGGCCGGTCTGCTTCACGATGTTGCCAAAGCGCAGCATGTTTTCCCGGGCGAAGTCGCGCAAAGCCAGGCGGATCTGGTTTGAGGGGTTGGGCTGCAGCCAGCAGTGCTGCACGTCGATGATCTTGTCGAACCGCCCCGGGGTATGGAAGCCCAGCACCCGCCGGTCGTAGTCTTCCCCGCTTTTGATCTGCTCGTTGGTCAGCCAGCCCATAAAGCTGAAGGTGTACTCGAGCTTATTGCGATAGTACGTGCGGGCCGGGGAGTGCACGATGGGCTGCACCTCGGGAATCTCCACCTTGCCGATGCGCTGCAGGGTGTCTTCCACCTGCTGCTGCTTGTAGTGCAGCTGGGTGTCGTAGCCCAGATGCTGCCACTTGCAGCCCCCGCAGGTGCCGAAGTGCTGGCAGAAGGGCTCTACCCGCAGGTCGGAGTATTTATGAAAGTGCGTCGGGGCGGCCTCCAGAAAGCTTTTCTTGGAGCGGGTAATGCGCAGGTCGACCACGTCGCCGGGAGCGACGCCGGTTACGAAGATGACCAGGTTGTCGCGGCGCACGAGGCACTTGCCCTCGGCTACCATGTCGGTGATTTCGACTTCGCGGAGCAGCTCCGCCGGGATGTTTTTCGATTTTGCAGTCACGAGGCAAAGGTAGCCACGGATTTGGAGCCGTGGGTGCCGGCAGTTGATTTTCCGGAGCCAGCCGAAATCCGTCGGTATCAGATAAGCGGGACGACCGGCAAACGGTCCACACCGGGTAAAAGGCGGTCTGCATAGACGTTTAATTATATAAAGCCTGGCAGCCAGCTGCCGGCCAACAAAAAAGGCGCCCCGTGCGGAGCGCCTTTTTTCAGATTAATCCAGGTGCGGTCTACTTCACCACTTCCACCCAGCCCTTGTACGAGCTGCCGTTCGACTGCTTGAACAGGTAGTAGTACACGCCGGCCGGCTGACCATCGGCCTGCCAGTTATTGTTGTAGTTGGTGGCGTTGAATACCTCCTTGCCCCAGCGGTTGAAGATGGTCAGGGTGTTGCCGGGGTACAGGGCCACGTTGTCGATGAACAGGGCGTCGTTCAGTCCGTCCCCGTTCGGGGTGATGACGTTGTAGAACTGCAGCTTGTTGTCGAACGTGATGCTGGCCCCGTTGGAGAAGGAGCTCAGTGGGCTGGTGCCGGTGCTGATAGCCTTCACCCGGAACTCCTGGTTGAAGCCAGCGCTGGTAGTCGCCAGCTCGGTTTCAAGCGGCCCCGTCGTTACCGTGGCAACCAGCTCGGGCGTGCCGCCGTCGGCGGTGCGGTACACCTCGTACTTGCTGACCGTGAAGCCCTGGTAGGCGTTCCAGCGCACCTTCACTTTGCCCTCGTTGCGGCCCTGCTGGGTTTCAGTAACGACAGCCTCGGCCCGCATGGTGGTGTGCTCGGTGCTGTTGAGCACCGTACCGCAGGAGTTGGTAAGCTCGATGCGGTAGGTGTAGGCCTGCGCATCGGCGTCTACCGAGTTGTCGGTAAACGAGGTAGTCGTGTTGGGTACATTCGTCACGGCGGTGAATGGTCCGGTTGACCCGGCGTTTTTCCGCAGAATGTTCACGCGGTTGGTGTTGCCGGTGTTGTTGGCGGCGGCCAGGTTCAGGGTCACCTTCCGGTCGTCCTGCTCCACTGACGTAGCGTTCAGCGCCAGGCTCACGTTGTCGGTGCTGACTACGCGGGTCACCGCCGCGCCGCCGCAGCCGAAGCTCGACGTTTCCGTTACGGCCACCGATTTCGCGCCGGTACCAGCCGCAAAGGTAACGGTGATGGTGTTCGTGCCCTGGCCCGTGGCGATGGTGCCGCCGGTTACCGTCCAGGCAAAGGTAGAGCCGGGCTGGCCCGTCACCGAGTACGTCAGCGGACCGCTTTCGGGGCACACGCTGGCCGGACCGGTCACCGTCAGTGCCAGCGGCGTGGGGTCTACGAGGAACTGCCGGGTGTAGACCGTGCCTACGCAGCCGCTGGCATTGGTTTCCCGGGCCGTTAGCGTATAGGCTACCGGCGCCGTGCTGCCCGCGGGCAGGGTGGGAGCCGGGAAGCTGGCCGTGTTGCCGGTGGCCGTTACCGGTGCACCGTTCAGGGTGAACTGGTAAGCAGAGCCAGTGGCGCCGGGCAGCGAGAAGCTAACCGGGCCGCTGCCCGAGCACACCCGGGCCGGGCCGGCAATGGCCAGGTTGGCGGCCGGCGACGGCAGCACGTTCACGTAGAGCGTATCCGAGCGGCCAAAGCAGCGCACCACGCCTCCGGCGGGGTTGCTGGTTTCCGTTACCACGAGCTTGGCGATGCCGGGGCGGGTGAAGTTCACGACAACCGACGACTGGTTGGTACTGACCTGCGTAGCGCCCACCAGCTCCCAGGCGTAGACCGAGCCGTTGGTGAACGTCGTCTGGTAGGTGAACGGGCCGTCCGCCTGACAAACCCGCAGCGGGCCGGTCGGGGTGGCGGTGTTCAGCAGCTGGTTGATGCGAACCGGCAGGGTAATCGTGTCGGAAGAGCAACCCTGCGCATTCAGGCGGAAGGCGGAGATGCTGGCGTTGGCATTGGCCGCGCCCCAGTTTACCGTAACGGCGCTGGTGCCCTGTCCGCTGGCAATGGTGCCGCCCGAAATCAGCCAGGTGTAGGCCGAGCCCCGGGGCGAGCGGATGGAGTAAGCTACGCCCTGCACCGTGGGGCAAACCGAGCGGGTGCCCTGGATGCTGTCGGCGGCCGGCCGGGGATTCACCACTACCTGCACCGTGGAGGTGCTGGTGCAGTTCAGCGCCGTGCGGGCCGTCAGGGTGTAGGTAAGGGTAATGGGGTTGGCGGTGGTGTTCACCCCGGTCAGCACCGGCTGGGCAGCAGTGGTGCTACTCAGGTTGGTGGCCGGGCTCCAGCTGTAGGTCTGACCGGCCAGGGCCGGCGTACCCAGCGTCACCTGTTTGGCATCGCAGACGGCGGTGTTGGGGCCGGCGTTGGCAATGGCGGCCGGGTTCACCGTGATGGTGACGGTGCTGGTGGCTGTGCAGCCCTGGGCCGTGGTAGCAGTCAGGGTGTAGGTCTGGACGATAGGCGCCGGGCCGGTATTGGTCAGCAGGAACGTAGGCTGGGCGGCAGTGGCGCTACTCAGGCCGGTGGCGGGGCTCCACGAGTAGGTCTGGCCGGCAACGGCCGCCGAACCCAGCGTAGTCGTCTCGCCCGAGCAAACAGCCCGGCTCGTGCCGGCAACAGCCTGGGCGGCCTGGTTCACCGTTACGGTTACCGTGCTGGTGGCCACGCAGCCCTGGGCCGTCGTAGCCGTGACGGTGTACGTGAACGTCTGCGGGCCCGAGGTCATGTTGATGGCCTGGAACACCGGTTGGGCGGACGTGGCGCTGCTCAGATTCGCGGCCGGGCTCCACTGGTAGGTCTGGCCGGCGACGGCAGCTGAGCCGAGCGTAGTAGACTCTCCGGAGCAAACTGCCCGGTTGGTACCGGCATTGGCCTGAGCCGCCTGGTTCACGGTAACGGTTACCGCGCTGGTAGCTGTGCAGCCCTGGGCCGTGGTGGCGGTCAGGGTGTAGGTGAAGGTCTGCGGCGCGGAGGTTGTATTCGTAACCTCAAACACGGGCTGGGCAGCAGTGCTGCTGCTCAGGCCGGTGGCGGGGCTCCACTGGTAGGTCTGACCAGCAACAGCGGCTGAGCCCAGCGTGGTCGTCTCGCCCGAGCAAACTGCCCGGTTAGTACCGGCGTTAGCTACGGCGGCCTGGTTCACGGTCACCGTTACCGTGCTCGTCGCGGTGCAGCCGGCGTCGGTTGTGGTCGTCAGCGTGTAGGTCTGGGTGATGGGCGCCGGGCCGGTGTTGGTGAGCGTGACGCTGGGCGTGGCCGAGGTGGCGCTGCTCAGGCCCGTGGCCGGGCTCCACGCATAGGTGGTGCCGGCGACCACGCTGGCCGCGTTGCCCAGCGACGCCGTGCCGCCGGAGCAGAACGTGCGGGCCGGGCCCGCATCAGCCACCGCAGCCGGGTTCACCGTGACCGTTACCGTGCTCGTCGCCGTGCAGCCCTGGGCCGTGGTAGCGGTCAGGGTATAAGTCTGGACGATAGGCGCCGAGGTCGTGTTGTTGAGCAGGAACGTAGGCTGGGCGGCAGTGGCGCTGCTCAACCCCGTTGCCGGGCTCCACGAGTAGGTCTGACCGGCAACAGCTGCCGAACCCAGCGTAGTAGACTCTCCGGAGCACACGGCCCGGTTAATACCGGCAACTGCTACGGCGGCCTGGTTCACGGTAACCGTTACCGTGCTCGTCGCGGTGCAGCCGGCGTCGGTTGTGGTCGTCAGCGTGTAGGTGTACGTCTGCGGCGCCGAGGTCGTGTTGGTGAGCAGGAACGTAGGCTGGGCGGCAGTGGCGCTGCTTAGCCCCGTCGCCGGGCTCCACGAGTAGGTCTGGGGTAGGGCAGAAGCCGCGGTTCCCAATACGGTCGACTCACCCGAGCAAACCGCGCGGTTTGGTCCGGCGTCGGCAGTAGCGGCCGGGTTCACCGTGATGGTGACGGTGCTGGTAGCTGTGCAGCCCTGGGTCGTGGTAGCGGTTACCATGTAGGTCTGGACGATGGGCGCCGGACCGGTGTTGGTCATGCTGAACGTAGGCTGAGCAGCAGTGCTGCTGCTCAGGCCGGTGGCGGGGCTCCACTGGTAGGTCTGACCAGCAACAGCGGCTGAGCCCAGCGTGGTCGTCTCGCCCGAGCAGACAGTCCGGTTGGCACCGGCATTCACGACGGGCAGCGGATTCACCGTTACGGTCACCTGCCGGGTAGCAGTGCAGACCCCATCCGTGGAGGTTACGGTGTAGGTAGTCGTCTGGGTAGGGCTGACCGTGATGCTGGGGCCGGTGAAGGTCTGGTTGCCCCCGGTCCAGGTAAAGTTCTGGCCGCCGGTTGCCGTCAGCGTAGTCGAGGACCCGAGGCAGATGTTGGTGCTGGGGCTGACGGCCAGCGAGCTGGAGGGGCGGATGTCCACGTTGCGGGTGGCCGAGTCGGAAAGGCAGCCGAAGGACGAAACGCCCTTCGCTACGACGCGGCCGGCACCGGTGCCGTTCCAGATCACCTGAACGGTGTTGCCCGTGGCCGGACCCTGAACCGTGCCGCCGAGTACCGTCCACCGGTAGCTGTTGGCGGCCGGGCCCAGGGCCGAGTAGGTCCGAACCTGATTCCGGTCGCAGATGACGCTGTCCCCGTCTACCTTGGTAGGCGAGGGGCCCTTGTTAACCAGAATCTGAAACACCTCCGAGCGGCTTTTGCTGCCGCAGACGTTGTCCGTGATGGTAACCACCACGTCGTAGGGCGTGCGGCGGGCAGTGCCGCAGGTGGAGTTAAAGCGGAACAGGCCGCTCACGGTCCCGGTAGCCGTCACGTTGGCCGTGCCGGTGGGGTTGCCGGGCAGCACCGTGCCCGGGTTGTTGTTGAATGTTGCGTCGAAGCCCCCCGATCCATCGAGCAGGGCACTGTTCACGCGGATAGAAATCGATTGGTTTCCGTCCGGGTCCGTGGCAGCCAGGTTGAAGCTCAGGCTCTGGCCTTCCTCAATGGTGAAGTTGCGGAGCGGGGTGGAGGTGCTTGAGAAAACCGGGGCATTGTTCGCAAGGCAGGTCCTCGCCACGAGCTGGATATCTCGTCGGGTGGACCCAACCAGAATTTCCTGCCCGTTGATTGTTCGGTATTCCTTGACATCCACGGCGACGGCGAAGTTACCCGGGGCCGGGGCTGCGTACTGGCCTAGTCCCGTACTGGCATTCAGGGCCGCATAGTTTCCCGGGCCGCTGCCGAAGGGGCGGGTCACGCTGTACGTGTTGTTGAAATACGTGATGGGCGCCGGGGGCGGGTTGAACACCCCGCCGGGGCTGCCCTGGTACGGTACCCCAAACGAGTAGATCAGCCGGTCCCCGTCGGCGTCGAAGGCGTTATTGAGGATAATGCTCGTGTCGCCGGCACAGATGACGGCTACGGCCGTGTCGGAAAAGGAGGGCGACGAGTTCGGAATCAGCGGGGGCGCCATGTCCACAAACAGCGTCATGTTGGTGTTGCCCGGATTCAGAATGTTGGTTACGTCGTTGTTGCGGGCAATATCGGTGAAGGTGGCGTAGTAGCCGGAAAAGGATACCGGCAGGTTCACCACCTGGATGTACTTGACCAGCGTCAGGGGTGGGGAGCCCCCGGCGGGTGGGCAGCCGCCCGGGCTGGGGGGCACGATGTAGGCGTAGCTGGTGCGCGGAATATTGATCGTGAAAATCAGTGAGTTGTTCTGCGACTTGTTGTAAAAGTTAACTGGGGCCGACACTTTTCCGATGTGCTTACTCGGGTCCAGCGGGTCGGGTGGGGTGGCCGGGCTGGCCGTGTTCACGTAGATAAACACCGATATCTCGTAGCGAAACGGGGCATTGGCCGGGCCGTTGGACCCGAGGTAGCGGTACTTCATCTCCCCTCCGAAGAGGTGGGAAGCCGAAGCCGGCAGGGCCCGGAATCCGAGAAGCAGTACCAGCAGCAAAAAGCTGCGCAGTAAAAGTGTGCGCATAGAAGTTGGGTAAGGAGTAAGCCCCGGGCAGGGCCAAGTAGAATGAAAACAGGGAAGGGGACGGTGCTTACTCGCGCACAATCCGGCGCAGGGCCGTCTGGCCGTCGGCTCCCAGCAGACGCAGCACGTAGATGCCCTGGGGCAGTGCCGACAGGTCCAGCGTGGCATCGGCGGCGGGCTTGAGTTGCAGGCTGGTGCTGAGTGCCTTGGCGCCCAGCAGGTTCTCAACTGTAGCGGTGTAGGCTCCGGCCGCGTTGCCGTCCGTCAGCCGCAGGTGCAGCTGCCCCGTAGTGGTAGGGTTCGGAAATACGCTCAGCGAAGGCATGGTGTGGGCCTCCAGGGTGGCCAGAGGGTTAACCACCTGCACCAGATAATCCTCGGTTTCGGAGTTGGGCTGCCCTACCACGCAGGGGTTGGCCACGTTGCCGTTCAGGCGCACCACCACCCGCATGCGGGTCAGGCCTGCGAAGGCGGTGCTGGTAGGCACGACGAACTGACCGGTGAACGTGACCTGGTTGTTTGACACCGCATTCATGACCAGCTCCGACGGGGAAAACGTTCCGTCCTGGTTCCAGTCGATCCAGACGGTGTTGGTTCGGCCAAAGTTGGCGTTGGTAGTGATGCTCAGGGTGCGCGTGGTTCCCAGGCGCACTACCAGGCGCCGGTCCAGGTAGGAGCCGTAGCCATTGCGCTCAGCGCCGGTAAAGCTGCTGAAGGCCGGGTCAGGGGCCACCACGTTGGCTGTCACGCTGGTCATCCAGACGTTGTTATTCACGCCCGAAGAGGCGCAGTAGTTCACGCACGGAATCTGCACGGTTACGACCTGACTTGTCTGATTCGAGCCATACGGGCTGGTGACGGTCAGCGTCACGGTGTACGTGCCCGACGTAGTGTACGTGTGCGAAGGATTCTGCTGGGTGCTGGTGGTGTTGTCGCCGAAGTTCCACAGCCAGCCCGTCACCACATTTCGCGACTGGTCGGTGAACTGGATCGGGTTCTGGCAGCCACCAGGGACATAGTTCGACGTGAAAGTCGCTACGGGCGGGGCCGTGTTGGCTAGTACCGTCACCGTATAGTCCTCGACCTGGCCCAGCTGCGGGGCGTCGCAGGGGCCGGCGGCTCCGCCCACAAAGTCAGCCATTACCCGCAGGCGCAGGGGTACGTTCTTCAGCGCCGAGCTTGGAATCGTGATGCTGCCGGTGGGGTTCGTGGCGTTCAGCGCGACGAAGAGCTGCTCGGTAGTCGGATTGAAGACGCCGTTGTTGTCGAGGTCCAGCCACACGCGCACGTCCTGGGGATTGGTGCCCGTGGTGATGCTGATGGGGTAGGGCGTGGTTTCCGTGAGCTGAACCCGGCCTGCACAGGTAAAGTCCTCGTAGCCGGCCATGCCGTTCACCGAAGCCTGGTTGAGCGTGCCCAGCGTCAGCCGGGTAATGCCGTAGCCGCAGCAGTAGGCGGTAGTGGCGGGCGTACAGCTGGCGGCTACCGGCACCTGGTTGTTGTAGGTAATGTAGTTGGTGCGGGTCCGTGGGGCGCTGGTGCCGGCCGCATTCGTCACGGTCAGCGTCACGGTGTAGGTGCCGGGGGTAGTGTAGCAGTGACGCGGGTTCTGCTGGGTGCTGGTGGTATTATCGCCAAAGTTCCAAAGCCAAGAGGCGGGGGCGTTCTGGCTCTGGTCAGTGAACTGGATGCAGCCCGAGCAGGTCACGGTCTGGTCGGCAATAAACTCGGCCACCGGAGGCGTGGTGTTGGCAGCCAGGGTCACGGAGTAGTCCTCGGTCTGGGAATACTGCGGGGTGGAGCAGGGCGTGGGAATAGGCGCATTCACATAGTCAGCCGCCACGCGCATGCGGAGCCGCACGCCCAGGGTTGCGGTAGCCGGAAACCGCACCACGCCACTGTGCTGGCCCTGCACCGACGAGCTGAATACCAGCTCGCTCGTGGGGTTGAGCGTGCCGTTGTTGTCGAGGTCCACCCATACGCGCACGTTTTCGGCGGCATTGGCATTGGTTCGGATGCGGATGGCATGGTCCGTGCCCACGGTGAGGTTGGCGTTGAGCGTGCAGGAGTAGTCCCGGAACCCTTCCGTCACTCCGCCGGTGGTGTTGTTGATGGTCCCGAGGTTCACGTTCAGGATTCCCATGCCAAACGGAAAGCTCGACGAGGGCGCCGCACCGGGCGTGCAGGTGCTGGTAGCCGCCGGGCACTGGGCCTGGGCCCATCCCGCGCGGAAAACCAGCAGCAAGGCAAGCAGGCAGCAACGGCCCAGGCGCTTGGAAGTAAGGCGAAGTGCGGGTAGATTTTTATTCATAGGTGATGCTCGTTAATTCCGGGGGGGAAGAGTGCCATAAATGTAGCCACTAAATCCAACTCTTTAACACGACTCTCCAGATATACTATAGGTTGCGTACGGGGTGCTTTTCCTTTATCCGGAGCCTGGAAAACGTTGTTTTAAGGAGCGGCGTTGACTGCCGACGCCGCTCAGGGTTTACTTTCGCCGCCTCAGTAATTCGTGCCCGTCGACGATAAGCCAGCGGCTCATACAAAGTAGGGCTGGTTACCGGTGGCCCGTTAGAAAAAGGTAGGCTGGGCAGCTGGTTTGACTGGCAGCAGGAGCCCGGGAGAGGGGTGGGGTAAGCCCGGAAATTGCTTTCAGGGGCTAACTGGCCGGGTAAGCCAAGGACGTGAGCGGACGGCCCCCTGGGTTTTTGGGAAGGTAAACCCGTAGTTTTGCCCGGCAAGGCGCAGGTACTACCACCGGCCGGACCGGACTCAGGCTGCCCGCTGGGGTGAAACAAGCCCGCAATTTCGGGCGAGGCGGTACTTCTACCATGGGTATTCCTTTTTGAATTTCTTGCTTATCTACCAGGTTAACAGCTGACTACATGAAAGATAAAGTAGTGCTTATCACCGGCGGAACCTCGGGCATTGGCCGGGCCTGTGCTCTGGCCTTTGGCCGGGCCGGCGCCCGGGTCGTCATCACCGGCCGCGACGAAGCCCGTCTGGCGGCCACCAGCCGGGAGCTTACCCAGGCCGGTATCGACAACCGGGCGGTCCGGGCCGATGTCGGCGTGGAGGCCGATGCCGAACGGGCCATTTCCACCACGGTAGCGGCCTTTGGCAAGCTCGACGTGCTGATCAACAATGCCGGCATCTCCATGCGGGCCACGTTTCAGGATGCCTCGCTCGACGTTATCCGGCAGCTAATGCAAACCAACTTCTTTGGCACGGTTTACACGACCAAGTTCGCTTTGCCTCACATCGTAGCCAGCAAGGGCTCGATTGTGGGCGTCTCCAGCATTGCCGGGTACCGGGGGCTGCCGGGCCGCACGGGCTACTCAGCTTCTAAATTTGCCATGCAGGGCTTTCTGGAAGCCCTCCGCACCGAGCTGCTGCCCCAGGGCGTCCACGTGCTGGTTGCCTGCCCGGGTTTCACAGCCTCCAACATCCGCCAGACGGCCCTGGCCGCCGATGGCAGTGCCCAGGGCGAGTCGCCCCGCGACGAGGGCGCTATGATGAGCAGCGAGGAGGTGGCCGAACACATGCTCAAGGCCGTACAGCAGCGGCGCCGCGACATGGTGCTTACCGGTCAGGGCAAGCTCACCGTATTCCTGAATAAATGGCTGCCCTCCCTTACCGACAAGTTGGTGCTCAACCACTTCCGTAAGGAAGAAAACTCTCCCCTGAAGTAGCCTGCCGGCATTTCCAACGCCTCTTGGTTTACTGCACCATAATCAGGTCGTGCTGGCGGATGTAGGCATCCTTACCCCGCCATAGTACCCGATACCAGATGTCCTGCCGGTCCTGCACCACCAGCCGGTCGCCGGCGGCGGCGGTGCTCAGCCAGTCGGCCCCGGCGCTGGGTCCACCCATCAGCGCCGCGCGGGGGCGGGTCACGATGCCTGCCCGCCCCGGGGCCAGCAGGTTCAGGTAGAGACCCACTGCCACGAGGTAGAAGCAGTAGAATGCCCACCAGCCCCAGTTAGTGTTACGGCGGCGCATCAGCAGGAGCAGCCCACCCACCACTGCGCCAATCAGCAGGAACTGCAGCAGGCGGTAGTAATACTGCCGGAAGGTAATCAGCAGGCGTTGCCGCCAGGTATCGGGGTAGCCCGTAAGCCGGTGATTTTGCGCCAGCTCCGCCATTTTCTGCCAGGTGGCTTTGCGCGGCTGCCGGGCCTGGGCTAAGCTCAGGTAGTACAGCGCTGCCGGGGAGTGGCCCAGGCTTTCCTGCACAAAGGCCATCCGAAGCAGTAGGCGGGGGGAGGCTTGCTGCTCCTGCCGTAGTACCTGCCGGTAGAGTGGATAAGCCGCCTCAAAACGCCCCCGGTCAAACAGCGAATCTGCTTTCGCAAGGTTTGGGCTATCATTTTGTCCCAGAACCGGTTGGGTGAGAATAGTCCAAAACAGGAAAAATAATTGCGCTTTTTTTAGCAAAACATTTGGTGAATTAGAGGGGGGCTTCTACTTTTGCATCCGCAATCAGGGAACACAATTCCCGGCTGCAAATAAACGATTCTGTAGCTCAGCTGGTAGAGCAGTACACTTTTAATGTACGGGTCCTGGGTTCGAATCCCAGCGGGATCACTAAAACACCGCCTCTGATTCAGAGGCGGTGTTTTTGTTTTTAGGGTGCGAATTGGTGTGCGAGGATAAGGCGAGCCCCTATCATTTTGGATTGTGGTGGCACACTAGGCTGCACTAACAAGTTGGCCGAGCAGCTCTACGCTAAGATTCTCGGCAAGACCATTGCCGAGGACATTGGCTGGGTATTGGGCTCAGTGCGAAAGTACCCCCTCGATATCGGACTGGAACGTAGCCCAGGCGGCCCCAGTATCAGTGGCCACGATGACGGCACCCGCAAGCGGGGCTACCGCACCGGCGGTAAGCTCCAACGACGCAACCGCTTGTTGCTGGCGGTGGATCTGGTACTGCTTCTGTTGTTGGCTGGGGTAAGCCGGTGCACGATGGAGTGGCAAAATAAGTCATCTGCCGCGCCGGGGCTCTTTTCCCAAGCATTCTTTACTTTGCTCAGCATACCTTCCAACCTGTATTCCACTTCCACCATGAGTGACAGCGACAACATGACTACCCGCTTTACGAAAGGCAACGTCCATGAGCGGCAGTATGAACTGGAGTTGCCAAGCGGCGTGGTCCAGGTCGGCGTTCAGTGCAAAAACATCCCCACGGACGGTTTTATTGAAGCCAGCATGCCAGGGCGGAACGGCGAGTTGGTGTTCAATGTGCCGAAGATGTCGGTTCATCACCCGAATCTGCTGGTGATCTATTCCATTACCTTCGCCGAACCATGTCGGGCTACCATGACCATTCGCTACTATGTAGGCAGTCAGTCTCCCGGGTATATGGCTTCCGTAGATCCTGTTGTCTTCTTCCCATCTGAGAACAGACGTTGAAGGCCGTCAGACCAGCCGATGCACTGGCCTAGGCTTTCCAGCTTCACATACACCGCATAGTCGGGCAGGCACTTCCGGCAGGTGAACGTGCGGGTGCGCAGCGGCCGGTTGGTATCCGAGTCGTAATACACCTCAGCGCAGAAGGTGCCTAGGTGAAGTTCAATAGGTCCTCATTCAGGGTGCGATAGTTCTGCGTATGCCTTCACTTTTCGGCGCGTTGTGGCATAAGGCAGCAAACCCCTTGCCGTCATGGCATGGCCTCCATAAACATGTATCCTGCTGAAAGAAAAGCCAGAATACCACCCGGGCCTCATCCTGAAACAGCGGAAGGTTAGAAGCTTCACGCTTACAAAAACAAAAGGAAATCCTTACGCTTCCGGAAACTGGCGCTGGTAATGAAGCTTAAGGATGGTGTCGAGCTTCTCTTTGTTAAGCGGCTTGCTGACCAGGCCGGCAACGGGCAGCGCATCGATACGTCCCAGGTCAATTGACGTCATGGAGGCGGTATGCATAACGATGACCACGGCCTGCTGCTGGGCTGGTGGCAGCCGCTGGTAGGCGTCGAGGAAAGCCATGCCATCCATCCCGGGCATCTTGACATCAAGCAGGATGAGCACCGGCCGTAGTGGGTCGGCGGTGGCGACGAGGTCATTCAGCGCCAGAAGCGCCTGGGCGCCGTCGTTGGCCGAAAGGTACTGGTCGGCTACCCCCAGGCTTTGCAGGAGTCGTTCGTTCAGGTGGTTGGTCAGAGGGTCGTCGTCGACCAGCAGAACGCTGGAAAGTTTTATCATCGGGTAGAAAAGGCAGAAGGCTGCGCGGGGCGGCAGTGGGTAGGAGTTTGCAGGGCGTAGCTACGGCAGCTCGATAAAGAAGCTGGAACCAGCCTGTTCGCGGCTTTCAAGCCAGATGTCGCCGCCGTGGAGCTCCACGATCTGCTTAGCAATAAACAGGCCCAAGCCGGTGGTGGTTTCGCCCTGCAGGCCGGCGCGACGGGTAGGGTTGAATTTATCGAACAGGTGGTTGTGCAGCTTGCCGGGGATGCCAATGCCGGTATCCTGCACCGTGAACCGAACTTTGCCGTTGTGCGCGGCCACGCGCAGCGTGACGGTTCCGCCGGCCGGGGTGAATTTTAGCGCGTTGCCGAGCAGGTTGTCGAGCACGCGGCTGAACTTCTCGGGATGAAGCCGGGCGTGGAGTCCTTCGGCGGGCAGATCCAGGGCCAGGGTCACGCCGGCTGCCCGCGCGGCCAGCTGGTGCACCGCCAGCCGCGTGGTTACAAAGGCGGGCAGGTCAGTAGGCGTCTTTTGCAGGCCGTGCTCGTCGAGGTCACCGATATAGAGCACATCTTCAAGCAGGGTGGTGGCGTGGGCACAGGCGGTGTGAATCAGGGTCAGGTAGTGCACCATCTCCGGGGGCGGCGGCCCCTGCCCACTGCGGCTGGCTACCTCGCGCTGGAGCAGGTCAGTGAGCAGCTGGATGTGGGCAATCGGGCTTTTAAGATCGTGCGTAGCAAGCTGCAGAATCGTTTCCTGCGCGTCGTAGACGCGCTTGAGCGAGGTTTCAAGCTTTTTGCGCTCAGAAATATCCTCCAGGATCGTGTAACCCAGCTCAGCTCCCTCGTCGGGAAAAAGCACCGAGGTGATCTGGCACCAGAACGAGGAGCCATCCTTCCGGATCAGACACGTTTCCAAGGCAAAATGAGGCAGCTTGTGCGCCCACAGGCGCTGCTGCAGCTCCCGCCAGTCGGCACGGTGGTCGGGATGGGTGAACTCAAGGATTTTACGGCCGAGCAGGTCCTCCGGGCTCGTGTAGCCGAGCATGTCGACAACAGCCTGGTTGACCTGGCGGATGCAAAGGTCGGGGTCGATGATTTTCTGGCCCAGGGGCGAATTCTCGAACACCGTGCGGAAGCGGGCCTGGCTTTGCGCGTAGGCATCCTGGTGCTTGGCGATATCGCCCTGCTGTTGGCGAAGCAGGCGGACTTCCTCAAGCAGAGCGGCATTTTCGGCGGCCAGAGAGTCGGCGTTGGCATTGGGTTCGGGCGCTGAATGCATGCGGAATAGAAATTAACTGAACCGGCACGCGGATACGGGCAGGGATACCTACTGGTGAAGGTAGTGACTGGCGAGCCGAAAGTTCTGGCCGTGCGGTTTACGCGGAGTCTCCCATCGGAGCCGCGAGGATAGTAAGCGGCCAAAGGCCCGGTGCGGAAAGCAAAGGATTCCTGCTGCTCCGCTCTGCTGGAGCTTATCGAAGGGGAAGGGCCCGGCGGTGCAAATCAATTATCCAGGCCATTTCCCGTATCTTGGCTATGAAACAGGATTAACCAGAATTTTCCATGACGTATGATCCTCGGTTTGGGCCGGATGCCCAAACACCTGAGCAGCGCGCCCTCGTGCTGAAGAGGCTGCTGGCCTCGCTTCCGCGCCTGGAATCGAATGCTACAACCTACGCTCACCAGCTATATGACCGTTACGTAGCCGGGGAACTCACCTGGACCGAGGTGCGCGAAGCCCTGGACAAGACGACCGGCCTGACCCAGCTCTAGCGGCTAGCGCCGGAAAATGCAGCGGCCCTGCTCGGGTTAAGCAAAGCAAGGGCGGCTCATGAAAAGACGCACGTTTATAAAGTGGGGCCTGACGGGCTTGACGGGAGCTGCCTGCGGGCTGTATTCCTGGCAGATCGAGCCGTTCTGGCTGGAGTTTGTGCACCTAAAAATGCCGGTCAGGAATCTGCCACCGGCACTGGCCGGGAAGACGTTGATGCAGATCAGCGACATCCACGTCGGGAAAAGATTCGACTACCATTTTCTGATCGAGTCATTTAAGAAGGCGCAGGAAGTAAACCCTGATTTCGTGGTCTACACCGGCGACTTCGTAAGCGCTGACAAGGAGCAGGTCGAGTTTAGCGCGCTGCAGGAAGTTCTGGCCAGCTGCGTGAAGGGCCGGCTGGGAACGGTCGGCATCCTGGGCAACCACGACTACGGCCGCAACTGGACCCGGCACGCCGTGGCCGATACCGTGGCGGCAATGCTGGAAAAGCACGGGGTAACCATGCTGAGAAATGAGCAGGTCGGGCGGCACGGGCTCAGCTTTATCGGGCTGGACGACTACTGGGGCCTCGATTTTAATCCGGAAAAGGCACTGAGTACATATCGGCCTGACCAGGCGGCCATTGTGCTTTGTCACAATCCGGACGTGTGTGATTTAGACGTCTGGAATAACTACCAGGGCTGGATTCTGGCCGGGCACACCCACGGCGGTCAATGCAAGCCACCCTTTCTGCCCCCACCGCTTTTGCCCGTCAGGAACAAGCGCTACACGGCTGGGAAATTTGACCTCTCCGGTAACCGGACGCTGTACATCAACCGCGCCCTGGGCCACCTGTGGCAGGTCCGGTTTAATGTAAGACCGGAAATAACGGTCTTCGAGCTGGTGCGTGGGTGAGACATCTGCCTGGCAGCGGCCGGCAGTGAACGAGCAGGGCCTGAGCCAGCAGCTATCCACCGAGCACCTGGCGGCTATGGAGCGGGAACTCCGCTGGTACTATTTCTTACCAGCTGCTGCCAACAGGCACACCGCTTCGGGTTACGGAAGCGGCCCGCCGGCACGCCCGGAAGGGAGGCGGCAGAGCACCGCTTAGTGCCAGTAGCCCGCTCTGCAATCGTTCCCGGCATCGTTTGCATTGATTTATCGGCTGATTCAGCTTTTGGAGTAAGGCCAAAGGTGTACGTTAACGGCACTTTCACAGGGTATTGGAGCTGAGCTGGTAGTATTGCTCTGCTTTCCGGCCGGACAGATCAGAACCGCCAACCTGCGGCGTCAGTCCCGGTGAAAGGCCTATTGCCCCGCTCTGAGTACCTGCCCCGTCCGAGGCCGGCTTTCTGCCATCACCAAAACCCAATCCTCATGAAGACGAATACTTTTCTGCTGACCGCGCTAGTGTCCTTTTCGGGCCTGCTGACGGGCTGCGACACGAGCAATCCGGTCCCGGCTACTGCCGGTCCCCAGGCCTCGGCTACCGCTGATGTGGAGTCTACCTGCGCCGCGCAGGGCTGGGCTTCCCAGGGCGGCGTCACCAACGGCGGGGGCACGGCCACGCCCACCGTGGTCACCACCTACGACCAACTCAAGGCCGCCATTACCAACACGGCTGTCAAGGTAGTGCAGGTCAATGGCACCATCACCATTCCCTCCGGCGGGCGCATCTCGTTTCAGGACCAAAGCAACAAAACGCTGTTCGGCACGGCCGGGGCCAAGCTGGTTTCCGCCGACCAGGGCCAGTCTACATCGGGTATTATCAACGTGAAGCGCTGCTCGAACATCGTCATCCGCAACCTGATCTTCGAAGGCCCGGGCGCCTACGACGTGGACGGCTGGGACAATGCCACCATTGATGCCTGCACCCGCGTCTGGATCGACCACTGCGAGTTCCGCGACGGCGTCGACGGCAATCTGGACTTCAAGAATGCCTCCGACTTTATCACCGTCTCCTGGACCAAGTTCGCTTATCTGAAGGCACCCCGCGCCGGTGGCCCCGGCGGCTCCAACGACCACCGCTTCTCCAACCTGATCGGCTCGTCGGATACCTCTACCGGTGACCGGGGCAAGCTCAGCGTCACGTTTGCCCGCTGCTGGTGGGCCCAGGGCTGCGTGGCCCGCATGCCGCGGGTGCGCTTCGGCAAAGTACACGTGGTGAACAACCTGTTCGGCTCTTCGGTGAGCACCTCCGGGGTGATGGGCGGCTTCGAAGCCAACCTGCTGGTTCAGAACAACGTGTTCGAGAACATGAACCGTCCTATTGACCTGATGGACAACCGCTCGACGGCCGTCCAGGTCACGGGCAACATCTTTACCAACGTGACCGGCAACACCGCCGGCAACGGCAAGACGGCCTTCACGCCACCCTACACGCTGTCGGTGCTGATCGCCTCGAGCGTGAAAGCTGCGGTGACGGCCTCCACCGGGGCCGGCGCCACGCTGGCCGGCAACACCTGCGCCAGCAGCGGAATCTAACCGCGGTCAGGCGGCTCCGGTAGCCGGCCTCAATACAAAAGCCCGGGCCGCCTGCGAAGTGATTCGCAGGCGGCCCGGGTCGTTTTTTCAGCAATGCCGGAACGACGGTTTAGCTGAACGGAGTCAGCCGAGTCAGGCCGGAGCCGCACTGCTTTGCCCTCTGGGCCCCAGCACCGCCTTTTCCCCGGCTACGCCGCTTTCGAGAGCGTCAGCAGCTTTTCCTCCAGCTCCCGGGCGGCCACCGCGCAGGCGGCTTCGATGCCGGAAAACAGGGTGAGCAGCGTAGTCATGTTTTCCGGGCTGGCCCCGCCTCCGGCATCGGTAGGAATGAGGTTCACGGCCAGGCCCTGGATGGCTTTGGCCATGTCCTCGTACTCCGGGTTCATGCCCATCGTGGCAAACGTGGGAATAATGGAGTGCGTGGCCTGCTTGAGCGCCTTCCACTTCTTTTCCGCAATGGCCCGCTTCATCGTCTGCACCAGCTGCGGAATTTCCTGGAGGTAGAGTTGGATCATCTCGGCCATGCGCGCGTCGCTTTTGGTGATGCGCTGCAGGTAGTCGAAGTTGACGCAGGACGGTGCCTTTGGCGGTTCCGGCCCCTGGTCGGCTGCTTTTTTAGCGTAGTCCGAGCTTTTCAGGTACTTGATGATCTTGCTGTACAGCAGCTTGTCGTCGATGGGCTTGGAGATGTAGTCGTTCATGCCCACGGCCTTGCACTTCTCCACGTCCACGGTGGTCACGTCGGCGGTCAGGGCAATGATGGGCACCGTCAGGTTTAGCTGGTTGCGGATGTACTCGGTGGCGTCGAAGCCGTTCATCTCGGGCATCTGCAAGTCCATCAGCACAATGTCGTAGCTGGTCGTGCGCAGCTTCTCGACGGCTATTTTCCCGTTGCCGGCCACGTCCATGGCAAAGCCGAAGTCTTCGAGCAGGGTTTTCATCAGCAGCTGGTTCAGGGCAATGTCTTCCACGACCAGGATCCGCACGTCCTTGAAGCCGGCTTCGAGCTCGATGCTGAGGCCCAGCTCGGCGTCGGCCTTCTCGGTGGTTTTATTGAAGCTTAAAATAAAGCTGAACGTGGAGCCGACGCCCACCTTGCTTTTCACGTTGATGGTGCCGCCCTGGGGTTCCACCAGGTTTTTGACGATGGCCAGCCCCAGCCCCGTGCCCCCGTACAGCCGGCTCGTGCCGCTGGTGGCCTGCTGAAAGTCGTCGAACACCGTGCCCAGCTTGTCTTCCTCGATGCCGATGCCGGTGTCGGTGACGGAGAACTCCAGAATCACCTTTTCGCTGTCCTGCACCAGCATCCGCACGCCCACCGTGATGGTGCCCTCGCCCGTGAACTTGACCGCGTTGCTGACCAGGTTCAGAATGATCTGGTGCAGCCGCACCGGGTCACCCACCAGCACTTCCGGAATCCTGGCGTCGTACTCCATCACCAACGCCAGGTTTTTCTCCTGGATCTTGGTTTCAAACAGGTGCACCATGGCCGAAACGGAGGCCGACAGCTTGAACGGAATTTTCTCGAACGTCATCTTGCCCGCGTCCACCTTGGCCAGGTCCAGAATGTCGTTGATAAGCACGATGAGCGTGTCGCCGCTGAGTTTGATGGCGGTCAGGTACTCTTTCTGCTTGTCGGTCAGCTCGGTTTTCAGCACCACCTTCGTAAACCCGATGATGGCGTTCATGGGCGTCCGGATTTCGTGGCTCATGTTGCTGAGAAACTGCTGCTTGGCCTTCACCGCGTTTTCAGCAATTTCAGTGGCCGTTTCGGCCTTGGCCTGGGCTTCCTCGGCCAGCACCGTGGCCCGCTCGGCTGCAATCTTGGCTTCGGTCAGCTCGGTGGCTACCCGTTTCTGGTCGGTCACGTCCCGGGCCACAATCACCACGCCCAGCACCTGGCCTTCGTCGTTTTTGTACACCGAGCCGTTGAACAGCACGTCGGTAAGCTTGCCGTCCTTGTGGCGCAGCGTCAGGGGCGAGTCGGCCACCGTGCCCTTGGCAAACACTTCCTGGTACACTTCCCGCGCCATCTGCGGGTCGGTGAAGTAGGCAAAGAAGTCCGAGCCCAGCAGCAGCTCCCGGTCGATGCCGGTGATGTAGACCGTGGCCTGGTTCATGTCGGTAATCTTGCCTTCCGGACTGATGGTTACCAGCGGGTCGCGGCTGGCTTCGATCAGGCTGCGGGCGTAGTTGGCAATGCGCAGCTCGGCGGCCCGCTTAACCTTTTCATCGTTCTGAAAGGCAAGCTCCTTGTTGGCAATAACCAGCTCGGCCGCGCGCTTTTCCTTTTCGTCGTTCTGAAAGGCCAGCTCGATGTTCGCAATGCTCAGCTCGGCCGCCCGCTTCTCTTTCTCGTCATTCTGAAACGCCAGCTCCTTGTTGGCGACGCTCAGCTCCTGGGCGCGCTTCTCTTTCTCGTCGTTCTGAAAGGCGAGTTCTTTATTGGCAATGCCCAGCTCGGCAGCCCGCTTCTCTTTCTCGTCGTTCTGAAAAGCCAGTTCGGTATTGGCGACGCTTAATTCCTGGGCCCGCTTTTCCTTTTCATCATTTTGAAAGGCAAGCTCTTCGTTGGCCACGCTCAGCTCCTGAGCCCGCTTCTCCTTTTCATCGTTTTGAAACGCCAGCTCCTTGTTGGCTATGCTCAGTTCCTGGGCGCGTTTCTCTTTCTCGTCGTTCTGAAAGGCGAGTTCTTTATTGGCAATGCCCAGCTCGGCAGCCCGTTTTTCCTTTTCGTCATTCTGAAAGGCCAGTTCGGTATTGGCGACACTCAACTCCTGAGCGCGCTTTTCCTTTTCATCATTCTGGAACGCCAGCTCTTCGTTGGCGATGCTGAGCTCGTCGGCCCGCTTTTCCTTTTCGTGGTGCTGAAAGGCCAGCTCCTTGTTGGCAATGCCCAGCTCCGTCGCCCACTTCTTTTCGGCAATTTCCCGGGCCACGATGACGGCGCCCAGCAGCTCCCCGTTGTCGTCCTTGTACACCGAGCCGTCGAACAGCACTTCCGTGTGCATGCCGTTGGTATGGCGCAGGGTGAACGGCACGTTGGCGACGGCGCCGTGGGCAATTACCTCCCGGTACGCCTTCCGCACCGCTTCCGGGTCGGTGAAGTAGGTGAAGAAGTCGGACCCGGCCAGCACGTCGCGGGACACGCCGGTGATTTTCACGGCCGCTTCGTTGGTGTCGATGATAGCACCCTGCAGGTTCACCGTAACCAGTAGGTCCTGGCTGGCCTCGATCAAACGCCGATATCTTTTTTCGCTCTCTTTCATGGGGTGGGGTAACGGCCCTTGGGAGGCGGAATGGGAGTCTGGACGGCGGTAGTAAAATCAACCGAAAGCGGTTCGCAACGTCCGAAAGGCCAAAGCACAGGCCGGAGTGGATTGCCGGAAAACCGGGAACCATGTAAGATACCTCCTTTTCGCTTAGCAGGCCCGCCCGGCAGCGGGCGTCCCACTCAGACGGGCCGTTACGCGGCCGGCCTGTTGGCGCTCCTGCCCGGGCTCAGCTGCCCTCCCGTCCGCTTCGCCCGGACCCGACTACTTCGCCAACTGATTTTTCTCCAGAAAGGCGGCTAACCCGGTTACGGAGCAGGGCGAAAAATACTTTTTGCCGCCGTCTTCCGTGCCATTGGACACGATGCCCACGACGAGGCCCTGCTCGTCGACCAGGGGCGCCCCACTGAGGCCGCCGAACTGTTCGGGAACGAGAAGGTCCTTGAGCAAGATCCGGTTGCCGACCGTCTTGTAGTAGCTGAACTCGTACACCCGCTGGGGGCCGCTTTCCATGTGGCGGGTCCAGCCTACCACGTACAGCTTCTCACCGGGCACGAGCGGAGTCGTGCGAATTTCCAGGGGCTTGATGGTGGAATGATTCGAGCGGATTGAAAACACCAGCCAGTCCTCGCCGAAGGTGGCTTTGTCCTTCAGCACCTGGGTTTTGCTTTCATTCAGCAGCTTGTCGGCCACGACCACCTGCTGCGGATTGCTCAGCGAAAAAAGCGACCAGCCCGTGATGCTGCGGCCAAAGGAAACAGTATTCATTTCCTTGGTTTTAATGACTTTCAGCAGGTGCTTGGCCGTGACGGCGAAGGTGTCGTTGCGGTGCCGGAGCAGGAAGCCGCAGCTAAACCGGGGCTGGTTGTTTTGCGGGTCAGCGAATTCAATCCGGTTGGTGAGGGTGATTTCGGGAAACGTCTTTTGGGAAATCCGCTCCTGGGCTGAGCAGTCGGCAGCCAGCAGGACAAGCGTTAACAGTAGAAGTAGCCGCATCGAATTTTGGATAAGGTGGTCAGCAATAGCTAGGCGCCTAAGCTACGGGATTTGGGGCATGCTATGCAAAGCGCCTGATCCGCAGCCGGGTACTGGTAAAATCGAGCCGCCGCTTTTTTTCGGTAGCCTCACTCTGCCGGGCTGATCTGCTTCCGACGTGCGGCCCGCCTCATTGGCTCCACGAACTTCCTGACCCGCGGCAGCGCCCGTACGGGTGCCCTTCCCGCCGGCTACTGCACGCCCGTCACCCGAAACTCCACCCGGCGGTTGAGCCGGCGCGTTGCTTCCCGGACGTTGCTGGCCGACGGCTGGGCACCGCCGAGGCCTACGCCGGTAATCCGGCTTTCCGCAATACCCCGGCTCACGAGGTAGGCCTTCACGGCCGACACCCGCTGCTGGCTGAGCACTACGTTTTTCTGCGGGTCGCCCACATTGTCGGTATGGCCGCGCAGCTCGATGCTGATGCCGGGGTTGCCGGCCAGCAACGCCACGAGCTGATTGAGGGCGGGGTAGGAGGAAGGCAGCAGCGCCGCCCGGCCCTGCTCAAACTGCACGTTGTTGAGCGGCATCGTGGTGCCCACGGCCAGGGGCTGGAGCAGAATGTCGCGCACGTAGGGTCCCGGCGCGGGCGTAATGGTGCTGTCGGCCGCCAGGTAGCCGCCGAGC
Source organism: Hymenobacter translucens (assembly GCF_020685205.1). GTDB lineage: Bacteria > Bacteroidota > Bacteroidia > Cytophagales > Hymenobacteraceae > Hymenobacter > Hymenobacter translucens. The sequence continues at coordinate 479,131 of NZ_JAJERB010000003.1, read as the reverse complement.
TGCACCCGGGCCGCGTAGCTCCGGCCAGGCTCGGCCGGTACCGAGAACGAGCCGTCGGGGCTGAGCGTCACCGGCGTGTCGCCCAGCTGTAGCCGGGCCTGGGGCAGGGGCTGGAAGGTAATGGCATCCAGCACCCGGCCTTTCCACTGGGCGGTGTTGGGTGGGGGCGGTGCCGGGGCCGGCCGGGTCATGACGCGAAACAGGTTGCAGCCGGCCAGGTCGGTATAGGTGCCGCCGCGCACCCGCCGGGCTTGGCGCCGGGCCATGTCAACCTGGTACATAGCTTTGGGGCCGGCCAGGTAAAGCCGCCGCCGGCCCTGAGCATCGTTCTGAAACAGCAGGTCGCTGTAGCCGCCCTTCCGGGGCAGGCCGGTCAGGGGAGTCAGCTCCGGGGCCGGCTTCCCGGTGGTGAGGTCCACGCGCAGCAGGGCCCCGTCGGAGCTGTAGACCTGGTAGAGCGTGGTGCCGTCGTCGAGGCAGAAGTTGCCGTGGGAGCCAGCCCCGGGAAAGCCGATGGTCGGGTAGTAGGGCGCCTGCCGCATGGGGTCGGTGCTCCAGACGACGGTTACCGAATCCGTCTGGGGACTCACTTTCACCAGCATATTCGCGTCGGAGGTCAGAAAGAACAGGTCGCCCTGCTCATCGGTAGCGGCCGAAATCCAGACGTTTTCGGGGCCCTGGGCCGGCAGTTGCCAACGGGTGTAGCGGCCCTTCCGGATGGCCGGGTCGTAGCGGTACACGTACTCCGGCGCGTCGGTCGGGGATTTGGTGACCGAGTACAGGCAGTTGTCGAAGCCCTTGGTAAGGGCGTAGGACTGGAAGGGCAGCACCCGGCGGTGCACGATGGGCTCGTCGGTAAGGTCGGAGGTGGAAAACTCGTGGATGGTGCGGCAGTCGTCTTCCCACCGGTCGTTGTCGAAGCGCAGGGCCGCAATGCCGTACATTTTGTTGTCGCACTGCTGGTCGGCGTAGCGGCGGCTGACGGGGTTGCCGGTCAGGGTGAACGACTCCAGCAGCTGTTCCCCCGGCCGGCGGTAGCGTCTGTCCTGACTTACTGCGGCCCGGTACTCAATCTGGTACTCGTAGCCGGCCCGCCACAGCCGCCGCCCGATGATGTGAATACGGGCGCTGCCGCCCAGGTCATAGGAGTAGTCGTAGCGTATCTCCTCGTAGGCGCCGGCGTCGCGTTGGCTGAGCCCAAGAACCTGGGCCCGGGGCAGGCGCAGGATGCTGCGTTCCACCGAATCCAGCTGACCACGGCTCAGCAGCTTGGTCAGGTTTTTCTGACTTTCGGGCAGTGGGCGGTACAACACGGTTACCGTGGCCGGAGCGTTGCGCCAGGTTTCACCGGCGTAAAACATGACCTCCGGGCGGTCCTCATCCACGTGGCGGTGCCAGGCGCGGGGGTAGGTGAGCCGGTAGCGCGCCGAAGCGTTGGTGTAGTCAACGGTTGGAGCCGGGGGCCCCTGGGCAAACAGCTTCAGCCAGCATAGCGCCAGTACCAGCGTCAGCAATACCTTCATAAGCAAAACAAGCGGGAGGGAACAGACCGCAAAAGTAAGCAAGCTTGGCCAGCAAGGTTCCAAAACAGTCCGCAACGCCTTGCTGCCAGGCCAGGTTCCCAACGAATGGTCTGTGATTTTCTTGCCGCGGCGGGGTGCTTCGACCTTCCTGCCTCCGCGCCGCTGGGTGCCGGGCTAAACGGCTACGCTCAGGTGGCCGGGCTCGGTCGTCCACTGGTCAGGTCCGGCATTGATGCTCGCGGCATCCGTGTGCATGATGCGGGTCCGGTGCTGCTGTCCCCAGTCGCGCAGGGCTTCCACCACCGGAAACAGCGTGCCGCCGTACTCGGCCAGCGTATAGGTAACCGCTACCGGCACGGCGTGGGCTTCCACGTGGCGGGTTATCAGGCCATTGGTTTCCAGCTCCTTCAGTTCCTTGCTCAGCATCTTGGCCGTGATGCCTGTGACTTCGCGCTGCAGGTGCTTGAAGCGTTTCGGGCCGGTGGACAACCCCACGATGATGGGTAGCTTCCACTTGCCGCCGAGCAGGTCGAGGGCGTCGCGCACGGAGCGCATCGACGCATTACACGCATGGGCAGCGGCGGGGGGAGGAGGAAAAGACATGGCGCAAAGGTCGTTGGAAATGAAGTGAGTAGCATCGGGGGTACCGGTATCCTTTTGTAAACCATTATCCCAGGTAAACCCTTGATGGGCTCACCTTTGCCCAAGTCAGGCCGCCACCGACGGGGCCTGCTACTACCCCAACTGCAAACTGCCAATCCAATGACATTCAACAAGAAAAAGGTGCTTACCGGCGTGCTGACCGCCATTCCGGTCCTGATGATACTGGCCAGTGGAATCATGAAGCTGCTGGGCGGAGCCGAGATTCGCACGGCCCTCGCCGGGGCGGGCGTGGCCGACTACCGCCTGCTGCTGGGGGCTATGGAACTGCTGTTCGCGGCCCTGTTTCTGTACCCGCGCGCCATGAAGCTGGGCTTGCTGCTGCTTACCAGTTACTTCGCCGGGGCCATGGCCACCGACCTCTCGCACGGCCGCAGCCTCCTGGCCCCGGCCCTTATCCTGACGCTGGTCTGGATTGCTGCCTTTGTGCGCGACCGGTCGGCGTTTCTGCCGGCCCGGTCCGCAACGGAACCGGTTTCGCGGGGGTAAGCCACCAGGCTTTGGGCCAGCCCGGTGCCGTGCTCACCAGCGGGGTGTAGTCTCCGGCCTGGGGAAATTGATAACCGGCTTGGCGGCTCCCACCGCTCCCAACGCAGACACCCTGCTTTCCGCCGGCCAACGTGGCACGGGGAAGCAGGGTGTCTGGTTGTCGGTTTACCCGACGGGCGCGCGGGGGCTACCGGATCAGTAGCTTCAGGCGCTGAACGTGGGTGCTCAGCTGCACCGTCACGATGTAGACGCCAGGCGTCAGGCCAGCCGGTACGCGGTAGCCGAGGGCTGAACCAGTCAACTCGGCGTGCACGGCTTCGGCTACTACCTTGCCCTGAGGGTCACGCAGCTGGATGTCGGCCGGACCTTCGTAGTCGCTCACCTTCAGCCAGGACATGCCGCCGGCTTCCACGGGGTTGGTCATCGTTACCTGGGGCCGCTCGGTGGCGCCGGAGGTAGCCCGCGCGGCCGACGAACTGCCCGAAGCAGGAGCCGTCAGCCAGGCCGTCGACTGGGTGGAAACCCGCAGCGTATAGGTCAGGCTATTGCTGGTGGCGCCGTTGTAGCCGTATACCCGCACGTAATAGGTTGCGGCCGGGGCCCCGTTGTAAATAATGGTTTCGGGGTTGGTGCTGGCGGCCGTCGACGAGTACAGCATAGTGCCGCTGCTGTTGTACAGCTCGAGCTCATAGTCGGCGGGCAGGTTGGTGAGCGTCAGCTTGAGGTTGTTGTTGGTCGTGGAGCTCGAGAACTTGTACCAGTCGATATCCGTGCTGGGGCAGATGTAGGCCGAGTTGTTCACGTTCACGCCCACGGCCGCACTGGCCGACAGGGTGCCGTTGGCTTCGAAGTTGTCGGTGGGGCAGCTGGTGGAAGTAGGAATGGTAGCAGTCCAGTTGGCCGCGAAGCCCGGACGGGTGGTGGCGCAGTCGCTGCGGAACTCCAGGTACATCTTGCCCGAAGAGGCCGTCAGCGTGCCGGGGTTGGTGGTGCCCGAATACTTGCCGATCAGCGGAGCCCGGTTGTTGTCGCCGTTGAACACGAGCAGGTGGTCGTAGCTGCTTTCCAGGTCGAAGCTCGAAAACGCCAGGCTTACGCTCGTGGCTCCGGTAGGAGCAATCAGCTGACTTTGCCGTGCGTCGTTGGTGTAGTTGGCCGCGCTGCCGCCGTTGTCATACACGGTGCCCGAGGCAGCCGACAGCGTGGTTACCGCCGGGTTGTTGTTTATGAGCGTGTAGAAGTACTCCCAGTTCCAGTTTACGCCCGGGTCGGTATGCGTCTGGTTGGGATAGTGCTGGTGGCCTTTGATTTTCACGCAGCCGCCGGTGCTGAGCGTGCCCGTGGTGGCCGTTCCGTAAAAGGTGCGCAGCCCGCTGATGCCGTACCCGCTCACGGTGATGTCGCGGGCCAGGGCCGCCGAGCTGGTGTACATGGCCGTCGTGTACCACGAGGCGTCGTTGACGTAGCCTTCGTGTTCGGTGCCGATGGTGTAGGGATTCTCGGAGCCCACGTGCCAGGCCTTGTTGGCCTCGCTCACCATCTGCGTTACCTGTCCGTCGCTGCTGCGGATTACGTAGTGTGCCGAGGCATTGGCCGAGCAGTTCTTAAACCACGAGATGCAGCCGGCGTAGGTGCCCTGGACCGTGTGCACGGCGTAGTGCGTCACGGCTACTCCGTTGCGGGAGCTGTAGTTGCAGGTGGTGAAGTCAGAGAGGGCCGGGCCATAGTCCGTGGAGTTTACCCGCGTCTGGGTGGAGGAGCCCGGGTCGTAGCGCTGGCCTTCGGCTTGCACTGAGGTAGGCGACACCTGGGTAGTGGCGGCGCTCAGAACGGAGTAGTTGGCGCCGAAGATGGCGCTCAGGTCGAGGCGATGATCCGGAAAGTTGAACCGTGCCTGGTTGTCGGCCTTGGCCAAAAACGACAGCACGCTGTAAAGGTGCGCATCCAGGGCGTAGTTGTTGACGGCATCTTTCAGCAGGGGCAGCTCGCTCAGGTCCATCAGCACGGGCAGGTGGTCTGCCGGGTTGCTGCTCGTGAGCCGGCGCTCCGCTACGAGGCGGGAGTAGGCGGCGGCGTAGGCGAGGATGTTGCTGCGCGGGTCGTCCTTGATCTGGGCTTCGCTGATGCCTGAAAGCGCAGCCACCCGGTCCAGGTTTTCACGGAAGTAGCCTTGTCCGTCGGCAAACAAGCCCATGACGCCCGAAGGCAGGGGCATGCCGGTGCAGGAAGGCTGCTCGCTGCGGCCGATGTGGCGGATGTGCGTCTGGGTGTAGGCCACGGCCTCCAGCACGCCGCGCGGAACCGCCGGATTGCGGCGGTAGGCTTCGGCGAAGTCGGCGGCGTACCGCGTGTCGGCAGGGGCAACGCGGCTGGCGACGCTCTGGGCGGGCAGCAGCTCAGGCAGGCCAAGGGTTAAGGCCAAAAGCAGTAAGGTTTTTTTCATACGCGGCTGCCGGAGGTAGTTTAGGTTAGGGTGAGGTTGAAGATTGCTCCGGCCCGGGTAATGTAGGCAGGATTCGGCAAGCTCCCTGCCCTTGGTCGCCGGCCAAAGTCCGAATGGGTGAGTGCAGACTCACCCGCGCTGACCGGAGAATCAAAGGTTTATGCCGGATTACCTTGAATACCGCTTAAATCAGCACCTACGGGCGTAAATAGCGGGATTTTAATATACTGAACGGAAGATGGTCAGGCCAAAATGTTACACTCCGATGTCCGGTTCTTGAGTCGGCTTTCTGCCATGGACCTGCGGCTTGCGAAGTCCGCGGCGTACAAAGTTTCCCGGGCTAGCTTGCCGGCGGCCAAACCAGGTCACCACCGTATGACTTCGTTTCTACCCGGGCTGCGGGGTCCTGTCAAAACCTGATTCCCCTGCTGCTGGCCGGTGGTTGTCTGTATACCGTCGGAATCGTGGTATTCGAGCCGGTGTACATCGGCAGTGAGCCCTACGAACGAACATTTACGGTACGTCACTACCTGGGCTTTGCCGGAGTCGTCAGCAGCCTGCTCTGCTTTTTCCGGGCCCGGCGGTATTTCCGGTTTGTTCTGACCGGAACCCTGCTGCTGGGGCTGGTGCACCTGATCAACTTTCTGCCCGGCATAATAGCCGTGGGCATCCGGCTGCCGCCCGGCAGCTGCTGCAGGAGCGGGGGTAGCTGCCGACCAGCCAAACCAGGCACGGGCACTGTCCCCGGTAGAGTAGGCTGCCAAAGCGGTTTAGCTCTGAGCAAGCTGGTTAAGCGGAGCAGTGGGGTTGGAGCCGGTACAGTATATTGACGCCAGCTAACTATCGTTACCCGATGCGTCTTATCCTGATTTCTACCGCGCTGGTGCTGGCAGCACTGCTCCCACCTTTTACTTCCGCTGCGCAGGTTCCATCCGAAGCTGCGGCAGCTGAGCCGGGCGGGCCGATTCCGCTGGAGCCCGATTCGGTTACGCGCCACCTGTTTTCCAGCAACCGGGTCCGGGCCGTGCTGAAGGTGCGGCTGGATGCGGAAGGGGAAGTGCGCGACACCGTCGCTTTCCAGGAGGTCGATGCCCGGGGGCGCTTTACGGAAGTTCGCTACCGCCAGGCGCCCCGCCTGCACCGGCAGTGGAGCTACGATGCCAAAGGCCGCTGCACGGCCCAGGTTACGCAGCCCAGCACCACTGCGCCTTACACGTTCATTCACACCTATAACCCGGCGCTGCGGCTGGGCTCCCAGCAGGTGCTCCGGCCCAACGGCAACACCACCACGCTCTGCGAGGAATCTGTAATCCAGCAGGGCGACTCCCTGGTAATCGAGACCCGGATTCAGGCTATGCTGATGGGTACCGGCATCAGCAACCGCAAAAGCCGGCAGGTCAGCATCCGTTACGCGCCCCACCCCGATACCATTCTGACCCTGCACTACGGCTACTCAGCCCAGGAGCAGCTGGTGTCGGCCACGGCCAGCTATGGGTTCAGCCGCGAAGGGCATTTACTGGAAGTTGGTCAGCTCGATCTGCAGCAGGCGGCCCGGGCGCAGAAAGTCAAAACGGCGGCCGGACAGCTGGCTCCCCGGTTCACTGTGCGCCAGGCCCTGCACGGGCTGCGGCGGGGCCGGTTTCTTTACCCCCGGCAGCGCTGGGTCTACAACCACCAGGGCCGCGTGGTAGAGCAGAGCATCATGACCCGGCTAAGCCGGGACGGGCAGGTTGCCACTACCCTTATCAAGTACTCCTACAATTCGCTTGGTCAGCTCATTGGCCGGGAGCAAAGCACGTCGTCGGTGTACAGCCCGCCGAAAGCGGCCTACTACGTGTTTTCCTATGCTCCCAACGGCCTGCTGCTGGGCGAAACCTCGGATGCCCGCAGCGAAAAACCCATGTTCTACCGCTACCTGTATCAGTACTACGAGTAAGCCTACTGCGGCTTGCGCGACGACGATTCGCGGATCAGCAGCTTGGGCTTGAGCACGATGTTCTGGGGTGGGGCCGCCGTTTCGGAGGTGGCATTCAGCATTTTCAGCAGCAGGCGCACCGCCGTCTGGCCCATCTGCTCGCACCGCTGGTCCACGGAGGTGATGGTGGGCTCAGTCAGGGAGGTGAACTTCTCGTTGCTGAAGCCCACAATGGCAATGTCCTGGGGAACCCGCAGGCCCTTTTCCTTGACCAGCTGCAAAGCTCCCACCGCGGCCAGATCGTTCGAGGAGAATACCGCGTCGGGTGGGGCAGCAAGCCTGAGCAGCTTCTGCATGCCCTGCCGGCCGCCCTTCTGATCCATGCTGCAAAACACGGTCAGCGGCTCTTCCACGGGCAGGCCGTGGGCTTGCAGCGCGTCGAGGTAGCCTTGGTGCCGGTTTTTGTGGATGTTCAGGTGCAGCGGCCCGGTGAAGTGCGCAATGCGGGTGCAGCCCTGCTCCACGAGGTGCGAAACCACCTCGTAGGCGCCCTGGTAGTCGTCGAGCGACACGGCGGCTACCTTCTGGCCTTCCATGCCTTCGATGATCCGGTCGAAGAACACGAGCGGTACGGTTTGCTTCTGCACGGCCTCGAAATGCTCGAAGTGCTGGGTGGTGTTGGCCAGGGAAACCAGAATGCCTTCCACCTGGGCGTTCATCAGCAGGTCGATGTTCTTGCGCTCCTGCTGCTCGTCCTCGTTCGACTGAAAGATCATCACGTTGAAGCCGGCCTTGCTGGCTTCGGTGGCAATGCCGTGAACGACCAGCGGAAAGAAGTGCCCGGTGATATGGGGCACGAGTACGCCCAGCGTGTTGCTGCGTCCTTTGCGCAGGGCCGCCGCCAGCTGGTTGGGCTGGTAGTTCAGCTCGGCCGCCAGGGCCCGCACCCGCTGCTTGGTGGCCTCACTAACGTCATCATGATTGGCCAGGGCCCGGGAAATAGTGGAGGCCGACAGTTTCAGCTCTTTCGCCAGATCAGTTATTGATGCCCTACGGTTTGCCATTCTCTATCAGTTGCTGCGAGCCAGACTTAAAGGCCGGGCTCAGTCGGGGAGGAAGGACAGTTGGTGCCGTTGCGCCTGCGCAACCCTGTCCCCAACCGGCAAAGTAGTATTGGATAGGTTAAGTTGCTTACTAAATTTAGCAGGGGCCGTCCGGCTCAGCTCGCAAACAGCTCTTCAAAGCCCGTTTTTCCGCCTTTTCACGCCGGCGGCCGGCTGGCCGGATCCGAAAGGTGGCGTTTACGCCGGCTTAGTCCAGCGTAGCGTACCTTGGCAGTGGCGTGAAACCAACGCTGCCAGACAACGCGCGCCCGTCAGCTGCCGCACGTCGACCTGCCGGGTTCAGACTAGGGCAGGATTTTACCGGCGTACTGAAGCTTATTTACTAAAAGTGAGTACTCACATTTGGTACTCTACCGGAAACCCATTACTTGCATGCCCTTAACATTAACGTAACATGGAAGTCGAAACCACATTCAAGTATCCGGCAATCAAGAACTACATCGCCGGTCAGTTTTCCGAACCCGCTTCCAGCTCCACTCTGGATGTATTCAGCCCGCTTACCGGAGCCGTTATTTCTACCGTGCCCCTGTCGGGCATGACCGAGCTCGATCAGGCCGTAAAGGCCGCCGAGGCCGCTTTCCCGGCCTGGTCGGCCATGCCGATCAAGGAGCGGGTTCAGATTTTCTACCGCTACAAAACCCTGCTCGAGCGCGACATGAAGGCCCTGGCCGACCTCGTGCGGGAAGAAAACGGCAAAACCTACGATGAGGCCCGGGCCGAAGTCGAGAAAGCTATTGAGCTGACCGAGTTTGCCTGCTCCATGCCCCAGCTGATTCAGGGCGAGTTTCTGGAGGTTAGCCGCGGCGTTGAGGCCCGCGCCGAGCGTAAGCCCCTTGGCGTGGTGGCCTCTATTGCCCCATTTAACTTCCCCAACATGGTGCCGCACTGGACCATTCCGAACGCCATCGTGCTGGGCAACACCATGATTCTGAAGCCCTCCGAGCAGGTGCCGCTGAGCGCGGTTAAAATCGGTGAACTGCTCAAGGAAGCCGGCCTGCCCGACGGCGTGCTCAACATCGTGAACGGCGACAAGGGCATCGTGGAAGCCATCTGCGACCATCCCGACATCAAAGCCGTGAGCTTCGTGGGCTCGACCAGGATTGCCAAGGTCGTGTACATCCGCGCCAGCGCCAACCTGAAGCGCTGTGTCGCCCTGGGGGGAGCCAAAAACCACCTGATGGTACTGCCCGACGCCCACCCCGACATGACGGCCTCCAACGTGGCGGCTTCGATGTCGGGCTGCGCCGGTCAACGCTGCATGGCCGGCTCCACCATGGTAGGAGTAGGCGCCGTTGACCATATCGTGGCCAAGCTGGTGGAAGAGGCGCGCAAGATTACGGTGGGCCAGAACCTGGGCTCGGTTATCAGCCGCGAAGCCAAGGAGCGGATCGAGCAGCACATCAACGAAGCCGAAGCCGCCGGCGCCAAAGTCCTGCTCGACGGCCGGGGCGTGGTTGTGCCCGGCCACGAGGACGGCTACTACGTGGGCGCTACCGTCATCGACTACGTGACGCCCGGCATGCGCATCGCCCAGGAAGAAGTGTTTGGCCCGGTGCTGGCCATCATGCGGACCAACACGCTCGACGAGGCTTTGGCCATCGAAAATGCGAATCCCTACGGCAACGCGGCCGCCGTCTTTACCCAGAGCGGCAGCAACGCCCGCTACGTGATGGACAACGCCAACGCCGGCATGATTGGCGTGAACATCGGCGTGCCGGTGCCCCGGGAGCCGTTCTCCTTCGGCGGCTGGAATGAGTCGAAGTTCGGTGCCTGCGACATCACCGGCAAAAGCTCGATCGAGTTCTGGACCCAGCTCAAGAAAACCACCACCAAGTGGAACCCTGAGTCGCGCACCAACTGGATGAGCTAGGGCTTTCTTAAGCTGTTGGCTATTGGCTGATAGCTGGTAGCCCCGCAGAAGTATTTTAACACCCAGAATCAGAACCAAACGCTAATAGCCAACCGCTATCAGCAAACAGCTTAGAAAATGGAAACCTATACCGACACCGACCAGGAGCAGATCCTGCGCGACAACCTGGACCATACCCTGTTTTCCTGGTCGAAGCAGGCGGGCCTGAACCCGATCAGTATCGAGCGCGCCGAGGGCGTGTACCTGTGGGACCGCGACGGCAAGCGCTACATCGACTTCTCGTCCCAGCTGATGAACGTGAACATCGGGCACGGCAATCAGAAAGTAACCGAGGCCGTGGCCGCGCAGATGCGCGAGGTCAGCTACGTGTACCCCGGCATGATTACCAAGGCCCGGGGCGACCTCGGCCGCAAGCTCGCCGAAATTACCGCGCCTAACCTGACCAAGGCCTTCTTCACCCTGGGCGGGGCCGAGGCCATTGAAAACGCCATCAAGCTGGCCCGCGTGTACACCGGCCGCCACAAGATCGTGACCCTGTACCAGTCGTTTCACGGTGCCTCGTACGGAGCCATAAGCGCCGGCGGCGACCCCCGCCGCTTTGCCGTCGACAGCCAGGCCATGCCGGGCGTGGTGCATGTCGAGAACCCGTACTTCTACCGCTGCCCCTGGCACAGCACCACCCCCGAAGAGTGCGGGGAGCGGGCTGCGGCCGCCATGGAGCGCATCATCCAGTATGAAAACCCCGGCAGCGTGGCCGCCATCATCATGGAAGGCGAGTCGGGCACGTCGGGCTGCATCAAGTACCCGCCAAACTACTGGAAGCTGGTGCGGCAGATCTGCGACAAGTACGGCATCCTGCTCGTGGCCGACGAGGTGATGTCGGGCTTCGGACGCACCGGCAAGTGGTTCGGCTCCGACCACCACGGCGTGAAGGTGGACCTGATGTGCATGGCCAAGGGCATCACCGCCGGCTACCTGCCCTTGGGCGCGGTAATGGTGGACGAGCAGATTGCCCGCTTCTTCGACGACAAGGCCATGCCCCTGGGTTTGACCTACTCGGCTCACCCGGTTTCCTGCGCTGCCGCCGTGGCCGTGCTCGACATCTACGAAGAGGAAAACCTGCTTGAAAACACGGTGGAGATGGGCAAGCACCTCGACCAGCGCATGGCCGAGCTGATTGCCAAACACCCCAGCATCGGCGACTGGCGCAACACCGGTTTGTTTGGCTGCATCGAGCTGGTGAAAAACCGCGCCACTAAGGAGCCCATGGCGCCCTGGAACGCTACGCCCGACCAGATGGGCATCATGAACCAGGTAGCTGCCAAGATCAAGGAGCTGGGCATGTACACCTTCGTGCGCTGGAACTACATCTTCATCGCCCCCCCGCTCACCATCACCCGGGACGAGCTGGACGAGGGCCTGGCTATTATCAGCGAAGCCATTCGCGTGGCCGACCAGCACGTCAACTAACTCCGGAAAGGCCGGCCTCAGCGGCTGTTGTTTTGCGAATCGATGGGTAAGAAGTTTCAAGCCAGCCTCCTTCTGCTCCTGCTTGTAAGCGGGGCGGGCTGGTTTGTGCCCGGCGCCTGGGCGCAGAAGGCGCCGCCTTTGCTGGTAAACGGGAAACCGTTCGACGAGAAGGGCTGCCTGAAGCTGTCCGAGCTCCGGTCCATCACGATTCCCCACACGAAGCAGGACTCGCTGGGCGTCGCCATTCATCTGGCGCACGGATTTACTGGTCTGGGGGCCAAAGGCTTCACCTCCATCAAGGCCTTCAACACCTTCGACTTGGTTTCCTGGCTGCAGGCGGAGAGGCCGGTCGCCAATCCGACCTATCATAACATCGAGATGGACGCTAACGGGGACAGCTTTACGAAGGCCAGAGCGCGGGATGGCAGCCGGATCATTATTCGCGTGTTCAGCTACAAGAAGGTTCAGGCGCCGGGAGCTACTTATAAGCTGGGCTTCTGCCGGTAGCACTGCGGCCGGGGCCCCGGCTTTCATTTCTCAGATTTTCTTTTTTGACTAGCTCATGTCTCTGCTTTTGAAAAACGGCCGCGTCGTCACGGCTGACTCCGACGCCGTGTGCGACATTCTGATTGACGGTGAAACCATCGTCTCCATCGGCCGCAGCCTGTCGGCGGAAGGAGCGGAGGTTATCGACTGCACCGGCAAGATCATCGTGCCCGGCGGCATCGACCCGCACGTGCACCTGGAGATGCCTTTCATGGGCACGTTCAGCTCCGACACGTACGAAACCGGCACCCGCGCCGCGCTGCACGGCGGCACCACCACCGTCATCGATTTTATTCTGCAGAAGCAGGGCAGTTCGCTGCGCTCGGCATTTGAGGAGTGGAGCGGCCGCGCGACCGGCAATGCCGTGGGCGACTACAGCTTTCACATGGCGGTTACCGACTTCAACCCCAGCACGAAAGAGGAAATCAAGGACATGGTGGCCGAGGGCATCACTTCGTTCAAGACCTTTATGGCCTACAAGGGTGCGCTCATGATTGACGACGCGCAGATGGTGGGGCTGATGCAGGAAGTGAAAACGCACGGCGGCCTCGTCACGGCCCACGCTACCAACGGCGACATGATTGACACCCTGATTGCCCAGCACCGGGCCCAGGGCAAGCTCACGCCGCTCTACCACTACCTCAGCCAGCCCGAAGTCACGGAGGCCGAAGCCTCGGGGCGCTTTGCCGACATTGCCAACTACACCGACGTCAACGCCTACATCGTACACCTTACCTGCGAGGGCGCGCTCAACCAGGTGCGCCGCGCTACGGAGCGCAACCAGCGGGTGTTCGTGGAAACCTGCATTCAGTACCTCGTGCTGGATGCTTCCCTGTATGAGGACGAAGCCAACGGCGCCAAGGTGGTGATGTCGCCGCCGCTGCGGGAGAAGAAAGACCAGGCTACGCTCTGGGCCGGCATCAACCAGGGGCTGGTGCAGGTGGTAGGCACCGACCACTGCCCGTTTATGCTCGAGCAGAAGCGGATGGGCAAGGACGACTTCTCCAAGATTCCAAACGGCCACCCGGCCGTGGAGCACCGCATGGAGCTGCTGTTTTCAGAGGGCGTCAGCCAGGGCCGGATCAGTTTGCAGAAGTTCGTGGAAGTCACCAGCACCAACGCGGCGAAGATCTTCGGTATGTTTCCGCGCAAAGGCACCATCAGCATCGGCGCCGATGCCGACCTGGTGGTTTTCGACCCGGCGAAAAAGCACTCGATTTCGGCCGCCACCCACCACATGAACTGCGACTACTCGGCCTACGAAGGCTGGGAGCTGACCGGCAAAATTGACACCGTGCTGCTGCGCGGCAAGGTCGCTGTGGACGGGGGCGAGACGAAAGTCGGCCGGGGCTACGGGCAGTTCGTCCGGCGCGGCAAAACGGCCTTCTAGCCGCAAAGCTTGGCGGCGTTAGAACAGGTTTTGCAGGGGTAGCTCAACGCCGTTTTTGCCGGTGGCTAAATGCTCCAAAAAAATCTTGTGCGCGGTTCCGGAAGGTTTCACTAAATTTAGAAGATGCGACTCCGCGTAACCGCTTTCAAACGCGCGTGGCCCGGCGCTCAGGCATCTACCAACTCAACTCAAACACCCTTAAAATTCCCTCTTCCCAATGCCACGAATTATCAAATCCGGCCTGATTCAGATGAGCCTGCCCATGACCGAGGGCGAAGGCACGATCCAGGAAATCATGAAGGCCATGGTGGACAAGCACATTCCCCTCATCGAAGAAGCCGGCCGCCAGGGCGTGCAGATTCTGTGCCTTCAGGAAATCTTCAACACCCCGTATTTCTGTCCCGGCCAGGACAAGGCCTGGTATGCTTCTGCCGAGGCCGTGCCCGGCCCGACGACCGACCTGATGGCCGAGTACGCCAAGAAGTATAACATGGTCATCATCGTGCCCATCTATGAGCGTGAGTCGGCCGGCTTCCTGTACAACACCGCCGCCGTTATCGACGCCGACGGCACCTACCTGGGCAAGTACCGCAAGAACCACATCCCGCACACGTCGGGCTTCTGGGAAAAGTACTTCTTCAAGCCGGGCAACCTGGGCTACCCCGTGTTCCAAACCAAGTACGCCAAAGTAGGCGTGTACATCTGCTACGACCGTCACTTCCCCGACGGTGCCCGGGTGCTGGGCCTGAACGGCGCCGAAATCGTGTACAACCCCTCCGCTACCGTAGCCGGTCTGTCGCAGTACCTCTGGAAGCTGGAGCAGCCCGCGCACGCGGCGGCCAACGGCTACTTCATGGGCTGCATCAACCGCGTCGGCGAGGAGAAGCCCTGGAACCTGGGCAAATTCTACGGCACCAGCTACTTCGTTGACCCCCGGGGCCAGATCATCGCCCAGGCTTCGGAGGACCAGGATGAGCTGCTGATTTCGGAGTTCGACCTCGACATGATTGACGAAGTGCGCTCCACCTGGCAGTTCTTCCGCGACCGTCGGCCCGAGACCTACGAGAAGCTGGTTGAGTTGTAGGCCCCCATTCCACCTGTCATCCTGAGCTTGCGAAGGACCTTAGCACCGCAGAACGAGTCGTTGTTGCGTCAGACGTTCCAACGCTAGTCGTTCAAACCTGATAAGGTCCTTCGCTCTGCTCAGGATGACAGTTTATTTACCTCCCTTTCCCACTACCGACCACTGCCGCATGGCTGAATTTTCTACTCCTACCACTGAGCACGAATTTGCCGAGAACTTCGCGCAGCTGAAGCCCCTGATGAACAACACGGAGGCGCTGTACGAAAGCTCCCGCTGCCTGTTCTGCTTTGACGCGCCCTGCATCAAGGCCTGCCCGTCGGGCATCGACATTCCGCTTTTCATCCGGCAGATCAACTCCGGCAACACCACCGGCGCGGCCCGCACCATCTACGACGCCAACTACTTCGGCAACGCCTGCGGCAAGGTGTGCCCCACCGAAGTGCTGTGCGAAGGCGCTTGCGTGTACAACCTGCAGGACATGAAGCCCATCGAAATCGGCCGCCTGCAAAGCCATGCCACCCGGTCGGTAATCGACGCCAACAAGCATCTCTACAAGGCCGGCGCGCCCAACGGCCGCAAGGTCGCCATCATCGGCGCCGGTCCGGCTGGTATTTCTGCCGCCTGTGAGCTGCGGGCCCTGGGCTACGTGGTCGACGTGTTTGAGGCGAAGAGCCACCCTTCGGGCCTTACACTGTACGGCGTGGCACCCTACAAAATCACCAACGAGGAGACGCTGGCCGAAATGAACTACCTGCAGGAGCAGTTCGGCTACAGCGTGTTCTACAACCACCCGATCAGCTCGCGCCAGGACCTGGAAAACCTGGAGAAAACCTACGACGCCATTTTCCTGGGCATCGGCCTGGGCCAGACCAACGCCCTGCGCCTGCCGGGCGAAGAGCGCGACAACGTGGTGGGCGCGGTGGAGTTCATCGAGCAGCTGCGGATGCGCAAGCAGGGCACGCCGGTGGGCCGCAAAGTGGTAGTCCTCGGTGGGGGCAACACGGCCATGGATGCCGCTTCCGAATCGTCGCGGCTGGGGGCTGAGCACGTGGTGCTGGCGTACCGCCGGGGCAAAGAGGAAATGGGCGCGTACGAGTTTGAGTACGACCTCGCCAAGGGCGTGGGCGTGCAGGGCTTGTTTAACGTGGCGCCGGTTGAAATCCTGGGCAACGGCAAGGTCGAAGGCGTGCGGTTCGTGCGCACCGTCACGACCGGCGACAAAGTGTCGACCGTGCCCGGCAGCGAGTTTGTGGAGCCCTGCGACATGGTGATTAAAGCCACGGGGCAAGCCAAGCAGGCCGGGTTCCTGAGCATGATTCCCGGGCTGAAGCTGGACGACAAGGGCCGCATCATCACCAACGCGGAAACCGGCCAGACGACTAACCCGCAGTACTTCGCCTCCGGCGACGCCCGCAACGGTGGGGCTGAAGTGGTAAACGCTGCCGCCGAAGCCAAAGCCACCGCCCGCGCCATCCATGCCTTTTTGAGCAAGTAAACCAGTCAAGGAACTGTCATCCTGAGGCGTAAGCCGAAGGACCTTGTCACAGCAGAACGAGTCGTTGTTACGACTGTCGTTCAAACCTGATAAGGTCCTTCGCAAAGCTCAGGATGACATTACGATAGAACGACAATGCCAGACCTCTCCATAAATTTTGCCGGGATTAAGTCGCCGAATCCCTTCTGGCTGGCTTCGGCCCCGCCGACCAACTCCGGCTACCAGATCATGAAAGCCTTCGACGCGGGCTGGGGCGGCGCCGTCTGGAAAACCCTGGGCGTGCCGGTCGTGAACGTGTCGAGCCGCTACGGGGGCGTCAACTACCGCGACAAGCGCCTGGTGGGCTTCAACAACATCGAGCTGATTTCGGACCGGCCCCTGGCCGACAACCTGCGCGAGATTGAGGAAGTGAAAAAGCGGTTCCCGAACCACGCCGTCATTGCCTCCCTCATGGTGCAGAGCCGGCAGGAGTGGCACGACATCGTGCGCCAAAGCCAGGACGCCGGCGCCGACGGCTTCGAGCTGAACTTCGGCTGCCCCCACGGCATGTGCGAGCGGGGCATGGGCTCGGCCGTCGGGCAGGAGCCCAAGGTGCTGCAGATGATTGTGGAATGGGTGATGGAAGTGGCCCAGAAGCCCGTCATCGTGAAGCTCACGCCCAACATCTCGGACATTACCGAGCCGGCCCGTGCCGCCCGCCGTGCCGGAGCCGACGCCATCTCGCTGATCAACACCATCCAGAGCATCGTGGGCGTCGACCTCGACAACTTCGCGGCTTACCCGATTGTAGACGGCAAGAGCACCAATGGGGGCTACTGCGGCCCGGCCGTGAAGCCCATTGCCCTGAACATGGTGAAAAACTGCGCCCAGCATCCCGACGTGCGCCTGCCCATCTCGGGCATCGGCGGCATTGAGACGTGGCGCGACGCGGTGGAGCACATCCTACTCGGCGCTTCCTCGGTGCAGGTGTGCACGGCGGCCATGCACTACGGCTTCGGCATCATCCGCGAAATGACGTCCGGCCTCGAGCAGTACATGGTTGACAAGGGCTTCAACACCATCTACGACTTCGTCGGCAAGGCCCTGCCCAACGTCACGCACTGGGAAGACCTGAACATGAAGTACAAGGTTACGGCCAACATCCACGAGGAGAAGTGCATCGGCTGCCAGCTGTGCTACACCGCCTGCGAGGATGGCGCCCACCAGGCCATCCGCCTGAATGCCGGCACCCGCGTACCCGAAATCATCGAGGAAAACTGTGTAGGCTGCAACCTCTGCTCGCTCGTGTGCCCGGTGGAGCAGTGCATCACGATGGACCGCACTGACCCCGGCACCGAGCACCTCACCTGGAAGGAGCGGGTCGAGGCCGGCACCGCGCCCACGGAGTTCAACGACGAAAAAGCCGGTGGCCGCCACCACTGGGTGCCCGAGCCCTCGGCCGCCCTGGGCAAGGAAAGGCACAAAACCCTGCCCGGCAAAGCCCGGGTCCTGAATGGTGAAACCGAAATTCCGGCCGAAGCCTAACCTCAGCTACCAAGTTTTTGAAAAGCCTTTCTGCATGCTGTAGGAAGGCTTTTTTAATGCTGCATGACCAGCAAAAGGGCGGCTGCCGGCCGGTCAGCGGAGCCGTTATGCCCATCCGGGAGCAATAGATGACACGGAGGAGCTTAGGAGTGTTACATTCGCCCAGCGCTATTCTTGCGAAACGGATACTTACCCCGGTAGGCGCTTCCGGTCGCACTGCCTGGCAGTCAGATTAGGCGGATCATCACCGGCCCACACCTACCCCACAAAGGAAATCAATGACCGTTCGCCCTATTGAAGCTTCGCCCCAGTCCTATGCCCGGCTGGGCGGTGCCCTATACCTGGTCATCATTGTGTTCGGGGCTTTTGCGGAAGGATTTATTACCAGCAAGCTGGTGGTGTCGGGCAACGCGGCGGCTACGGGCCGGAATATCCTGGCCGCGCCCCTGCTGTGGCAGCTCGGGGTAGCGGCCAACCTGCTACTCGTGTTTTGCGCGGTGCCGCTGCTCTGGATTGAATACCTGCTGCTGCGGCCCGTAAGCAAAAGTCTGGTGCTGCTGGCCGTGCTGCTGAACGTGGTCTCCCTGGCAGTTGAAGCAATGAGCAAGGTGTTTATGCTGCTGGTCATGCGGATCCTGAAGATGGGTGGGCTTGAAGCCCTCCAGCAAATGAATCTGGCCAACCTGGCGCTAAAGGCCCACGACGTTTCCTTTAACGTCGCCCTGCTGTTTTTTGGCCTCACCTGCCTGCTGAACGGCTACTTGATTTACCAATCCGGCTACTTCCCCCGCGTTATCGGCACCCTGATGCAGGTAGCCGGAGCGTGCTACCTGGTGTCCTGCACGGCGGCTCTGTTTGCCCCGGCCCTGGCCGATCTGCTGATTCCCGCCATTCTGCTGCCCTGCCTGGTGGGCGAGTCGTCGCTGTGTCTGTGGCTACTGATAAAGGGGGTTAACCGGGCCAGGTGGGACGAAGCGGTCAGCCGTGGCCCCGGGGTCTAAGCCGGGTTTCGTGAATTGAAAAAAGCCTCTTCCTAGCTAGTAAGAGGCTTTTTTGGATGGCCTGCCTGCCGGCGCTACCGCTCCAGCTTGAAGCCGGGCTCCCGGGCGGGCGGCGCTGTTCGGTTGGCTACGGCCCAGCCGGTGAGGTACATCCAGCGCGTCATGCCCAGCAGCTTGGCGTAGTTGATGCGGCCCGGCTCGTCGCGGGGCGTGTGGTAGTCGGGGTGGAGCAGGGAGGTATACATGATGGCCGGGATGCCCAGGCGGGCGTAGGGCAGGTGGTCGGAGCGGAAGTACCAACCCTCGGGGTGGGTGGCCTTGTCCCACTCGGTGTCCAGCTTAAACTTCGGACCCGCCTGATTGGCGGCCAGGGCCGTTTTTACCAGGTCAGACGAGTTGAGGTGGGGCGGGGTGGAGCCTAGCAGCGCGGCGCTGTCGGGGGCGTTGCGGCCCATCATTTCGGCGTTCAGCACGGCCACGATGGAGGCCTGCGGCACCGTCGGGGTAGCGGAGAAGTAGCGGGAGCCCAGCAGGCCGCGTTCCTCGGCTCCATGGTAGACGAACAGGGCTGAGCGGCGGGCGGGCTGCTGCTTGAACGCCCGCATCAGGGCCAGCAAAGCCGCGCAGCCGGTGCCGTTGTCGTCGGCTCCGTTCCAGATGGAGTCGCCCGCCACCGCGTGCCGCACGCCGTCGTGGTCCTGGTGGGTGCTGAACAGCACGTGCTCGTTTTTCAGCTGGGCATCGGTACCGGGCGTTTTGGCCACGATGTTCACGGAAGGATAGGCAAAGCTTTCCACCCGCAGGTCGGCCACGAACTGCTGCCCGCTTTGCTGCACCCAGCCCAGGGCCGAGGCCGGCAGCAGCAGCACCGGTGGGGAGGAAACAACCTTCACGCTGGCATCGGCGGGCAGGCCGTAGCGGCCGCGCTCATAGGTGTGGCCCCAGTGCTCATAGATGTCCTGGGCCCGAGCATCGGATACGAACACCACGGCCACCGCTCCGGCCTTTAGCAGCTCGGCCGACTTGTCGCGCAGCGTGGCGCTCAAAAACCGGCGGAAGCTCACGTCGGGGGTAGGATTGCCGGAAAACAGCAGGGCTACGGCTTTGCCCTTGATGTCGGCTTTCGCCAGCTCGGCGGGCGTGCCGGTGCCCACGTACACTAGCGGGGCCGTTACGGCGGCGTTGATGGGCGCAAACACCAGCGCGTCGCGGTTGGGCTGCAGCTGATGGGTGCCAATGCTCAGGCGGCTGGCTTTGGTGAGGCGGGTGCGCTGGATGTGAAAGAACTGAAAGTAGGTGCCATCGTCGCCGGCGGGCTGCATGCCGATGGCGCGCATCTGCTCGGCCAGCCACATCGACGCCCGCAGCTCATCAAGCGTGCCGCCTTCCCGTCCCCGGTACGTGTCGCCGGCCAGGGCCAGCAGGTCGCGCCGGAGGTCGGCTTCACGAATGGCATTGATGGCGCCGGACTTGCTGGCCGGAGCGCTGGTTTTGACCTTTGGTTTCGTCTGGGCTGCCAGACCAGCCGGCAGGCAAAGCGCGGCCAGCAGCAGGAGGGAAGCGGGTTTCATAGGAGGGCTTAGGGCCTTAGGTCTTAGTTACGGGAGGGTTTTGATCGAGCCCGGGACTTCAGGGCTTGGTTTTCGGGGTTAGCAGATAGTCCTTTTTGCCGGTGTAGGTTACAATGCAAAGCAAAAATGCCCGTCATCCTGACGAAAAAAGGACCTTATCCCGACTGAACGAGTCGTTGCTACGAGTATCGTTCAAACTGGATAAGGTCCTTCGTCGCCGCCTGAGGCGCGGAATGCTCAGGATGTTAAGGACAGATTTAGGAACCTAAGACCTAACGCCTAAGTCCCTAAGCCCTAAAACCTACTTCTGCTTTTCGGCCCAGGCGTCCATCTTGCGCTCCAGCACAGCCAGGGGCATCACGCCATCCTTGAGCAGCTCGTCGTGGAAGTTGCTCAGGTTGAACTTGCTGCCCAGCTGCTGGGTGTACTTCTGGCGCAGCTCCTGAATCTTGAGCGCCCCGGTCTTGTAGCTCAGCGCCTGACCCGGAATGGCCATGTACCGCTCGATTTCCGCAATGGCGCCTTCCTCGCTGATGGCTTCGTTGTCGAGCATGTACTTGATGGCATCTTCCCGACTCATGTTGCGGGTGTGCAGGCCGGTATCGACTACTAGGCGCACGGCGCGGTGCATCTCGTCGCCGAGGGCACCCATGTACTGGTAGGGGTCGGTGTAGAGGCCCAGCTCCTTGCCCAGGCTTTCGGTGTAGAGCGCCCAGCCCTCACCCATGGCGCCGTACCAGGCAAACTGCCGGAACTTGGGCAGGTCTTTGTTTTCCTGCTGGAGCGAAATCTGGTAGTGGTGGCCGGGAATGGCTTCGTGCAGAAACAGCGACTCCATGCCCGAGGTCACGTTGAAGGTGGTGGCGTCCACAATCGGAATGTAGAAGATGCCGGGGCGGGAACCGTCGGGGGAGCCCTGGTTGTACTCGGCCGAAGCCGAGGCAGCCCGGAAGGCTTCGGTCTGCCGAATTTCGAACGGCGTCTTGGGCGTGCGCCCGAACATCTTTTTCAGGTTCGGGTCTATCTTGGCCTGAATGGCATGGAAGGCGTCGAGCACCTGCTGGGGCGTCTTGTAGGGCATCAGCCTGGGGTCCTTTTTCAGGGCCGCGAAAAAGCCGGGCAGGTCGCCCTGATAGCCGACCTGGGCTTTCACCTTCTCCATTTCACCGCGGATGCGGGCCACTTCGGCCAGGCCGGTCTTGTAGATTTCCTCCGGCGTCTTGTCGGTAGTCGTCCAGTTCTTGACGTAGTAGGTGTACATTTCCGCCCCGCCGGGCACGCCCGAGATACCGCTCGTGGCCCGGGCCTTGGGCAGGTACTCCTTTTCCAGGAAGTCGGCCAGCTTGCGGTAGGTGGGCACCAACTGGGTGCTGATGGCCTTCTGATAGTCGGCCGTCAGGCGCTGGCGGTCGGCGGCGCTGATGGATTCCGGAAACCGGTTGATGGGGCCGTAGAACAGTGACTTGGTGGGGTCCGCGACGAGGATGTCCTTGCCGCGGAGCTGGGGAATCATCTTCACGACCAGGGCCCGGGGCAGCACGATGCCGGCCTTCATGCCCTGGCGGAAGTTGGCAATGGCCGAGTCGGCCCACACCGTGAAGCCCTGCACGCGGCCCAACCAGTTTTCGTAGTCCTTGGCGGTCTTGAACGGCTGGGCGCCCTCACCCGAGCCGTACTGGCCCAGCGTGAGCGGCAGGCCCCAGAACTGGTTGGCGGGAATCATCCAGGTGTTGAGCCGCAGTCCCGCCAGGCGCTGCTCCAGGTCGTACTTGAAGATGTCGTAGCTGATCTTGTCGTTGTCCGACAGCTTTTCCCGGTCAAACTTCTGAATCCGGGTCAGGTAGTCCTGGTAGAAGGTCTGCAGCGTGTCGCGGAACGCCTTGGTCTGGTCGTTGGGCAGCAGGTGGTTGTAGCGGTTGTCGCCCTGGCTCGTGGCCGACAGCGGATCGAGGCGGGACTGGGTTTCCCAGAAGCTGGAGAACAAAGTCGGCAGGTCCTGCTGCTGGCCGTTTTCGCCCTGGCCGGTGGCGTTGTCGGCGGTTTTGTTCTGGTTGCAGGCCGTAGCCAGGAGAGCGGCTGCGAGGCCGGCGCTGAGCGCAAGTTTTTTCATCGGGAAATTGGTCGGAGAAAAGAAAATCAGGGCTTAAAGCTAAGCAGTTCGCCGGGCTTTGCGCCAACGGACGCGGCCCCCGCCGGAAGGCTGCAAGCCCGGCTAGCGGCGGGCGTCGTACTATTGCGCAGCGTTGTCGGCTTTTTCGACAAATTTGCCGTATCCGGAGCCAATAGCCCCGTTTTGCTGTTGTCCGTATTATGCACGATCCTGCCCCCGAGCCCTACCGCCGTCCTGATTTACTGCGGCTTTCCTACGACGATTACCGGGCGCTGCCCGCCATTGCCAACTCCGACCTTTCCCGCCTGCGCGACGCCCTCAACGGTCGCGTAAATACCCGCCTGCCTTCCACCCACGCGGCCGCCAGCCTGGGCACCGCCTTTCACACGGCCCTGCTCGAGCCCACGCTCTACGAACCCGGCCTGCCCGGCATTAACGACACGCTGATCTGGTGGATGGTGGAGGGCGTACGCCTGCACGAGGATTTACAGGAGCTGCTCACCAACGGCATTGCCGAGCCCAGCTGCGTGTTTACCGAGCCCGTCACGGGCACCATGTGCAAGCTGCGCGCCGACTTGGTAGTGGACGGCGGGCCCGGCAACTACACCATTATTGACTTCAAGACCACGGCCGCCCGCGACTACAGCCATTTCGTGTCGCAGTGCTACGGCTACGACTACGACCGGCAGGCGGCCTTTTACACCGATGCCCTGCAGGCCGACCGGTTTCTGCTCGTGGGCGTGCAGAAGCTCGAGCCTTTTCATGTGTTCACGGTGGAGGTGACCCCGCAGATGCTTACCGAGGGGCGGGCCAAGTACCAGCGCCTGCTGGCCATGCTCAAGCCCGAGGCCAACCTGCCGCCCTACCTGTCGGAGGTGGTCAGGGAAGTGGTGAACGGGTTCGGACAGTCGGCGGAAGAGTAAAGCGATGATTCAGCTGGCTTTCACTGCAATAGGTTGCGTCCGCAGCAAGAAGGCCGCTGGTACGGCTGAGCATACGTCGGGCACGACGCATTCAGCACCGGCTGACAAAAGGAGAGGGGAGCTCGCTGTGGTGCGCGGCGACCTGCCTGCCCCGCCCGGGCGTTGATTGGCCGCAGGGTTTGTAATATCTTCGGGATTCAACCTGGTGCCATCTTCATGAACCGCCTGCCGCTTGCCCTCGTGGTGCTCAGCCTGCTGAGTGCCTGCGCTGCTTCCCGAACCACTGCTCCTGCCGGTAAGGGCAGCTCGGCCAATGCCCCGGGCGACAACAATGTTATAGCCCATAGCAGTGAGAACGTGTATTCCGGCGTGGGTGGGGGCAAGACGATTTTCGAAGGGTCCGGCAACCTGTTTGAGGTCGTCCAGCAGAATGCCGCCTACTTCGACCAGCCGCACGACGTGGTTATTATCAAGGGCAGCAACAACCTTATCCGGGCCTACAACATCAACCTGGTTACGCTGGGCGGCAAGGGCGCCGATACGCTCGTCATCGTAGGCAACAACGTGAAGTACGTGGTGGACGTGAGCAACTCCCTGCGCCTGAAAAAGCAAGGTTACCGGGTAGATACGGTGCAGCTGAAAACCACGCCCGCTGACGTGCAGCGTCTGGCCGGCAGCCTCTCGCCCGACGCGTACTTCAATGCCCGCGACGAGGACGGCAACGTCGAAACCCAGTCCGCCATCGACTACTTCACCCGGGAGCTGGCGTTCGGTAACGCCCAGGCGTATTACGAGCTGGCCGACATCTACCACTTCGGCAAGGGCGTGCCGGAGTCGACGCCCCGGGCGTTGGAGCTCTACGAGTACGCGGCCGTGCAGAATCACATTGAGTCGATCCGGAAGCTGGGCAACATCTACCGCAATGGCACCTTCGACTTCAAGCCCGACCGGGTAAAGGCGCGCTACTACTACACCCTGGGCCGGCAGCTCGGCGACGCGTACTGCGCCGACATGCTCCGGCAGCTGTAGCTGAACCGGGTGGATTGGGTGTGCTTTGTTAAGCGCTTTTTCACCGCAGCGCCCAACATCCCAGCCCGCTATTCATAGGCTACTGCCGTTACTTCCACCACTTCCTCTTTGGGCCCCAGGTGCAGCGTGACCTGTCCACCCAGCCGGGCGCCCTGCACGGCCCGGGCAATGGGAGAAACGAAGGCCACCTTGCCCGCACCCACGTCGGCCTCGTCGACGCCGACGATGGTAAACCGGCGCACCAGGCCCGGCTTTCCCCCGCTAAGGCTCGTAAGCGTCACGGTGGCGCCAAAGCGCACTTCCCTGGTTGGCTGACTGCGCGGGTCCACTACCCGGGCACTGGTAAGGCGGGCGGTGAGGGCGCTGATGCGGCCGTTGACCAGTAGCAGCCGCCGGGTGCGGTCGGCCTCGTTTTCACGGTTTGCCTCTGCCTGGGCCCGCTCGGCTTCCAGCGCCGTGAGCTCGGCCCGCAGCTGCTCCAGGCCGCCGGGCGTCACGTAGTTCGGCGTGTTGGGCGGCAGAGCCGGCCGGGGCGGGATGATTGGCGGCTGCTGGGAATCGTCTTCTTTGGTAAACGCTCGGCTCATAGCCAAAAAACGTAGGGTCGGGCGCGGGGTTACGGCCCCGCCCCCGGCCCAAGCCAGACAACGGACAGCCGGGACCCGATTGATTGAGCTTTAGCGAGAAAAGTCCTACCGAAACTGAGAAATTTTTCTTTATTTCGGTTTCTGTTTTTCACTAACCTGCCGCATGCTGCCCACTTTTCGCTCATATTCGGTGATGGCCCTGACGGGTCTGCTGCTGACTTTCTCCACCTCTTCCTGCATTTTCA
Organism: Hymenobacter translucens; assembly: GCF_020685205.1. Classification (GTDB taxonomy): domain Bacteria; phylum Bacteroidota; class Bacteroidia; order Cytophagales; family Hymenobacteraceae; genus Hymenobacter; species Hymenobacter translucens. Next base: position 454,132 of record NZ_JAJERB010000003.1, on the reverse strand, counting down.
ACTTTGACCGGGAATACAGCGACACTCCGGTCACGATCGGGAGCGTCGAGGGGAATATTTCGCCGGTTTCCGCCGTGGCCGGAATCGGAATCAATGCCGTGAGTACGCCCTTCATGGAAACCGTTTATCCTAATCAGGCCGGTCTGTACAGCCGCACGGGCCTGGAGCAGGGCGAGTACATCTTTATCTACACCGTAACCAACAGCTACCGGGAGCCGGTGGCGCAGCGCGTTACCATCAAAGCCAAGGAAACCGTAACGGTGCCCGCCATTACCGTGACGCCCCGGCCCAGCAGTACCTTTGGTGGTACGGGCACCTACGTCGTGGGCGGGTCCACCTATGCTGCCTCGTCGTTACGGGGGACGTATCAGGCGGGCAAGCTGTCGGTGTACATGCTGGGGCCCTCCGGCACCAGCAGCGCCATCGACCTGCGTTTGCCCATCACCACGGGGCCTGCCAACTTTACCCTGGACAACACCTCCTACTACTTGCTGAACAGCACCGTCTACTACGTCACGACCGGAACGGTCAACCTGTCGACGCTCAATCAAAGCACCCGCCTGTGCTCGGGCACCTTCAGCTTCACGGGCCGCGCCAGCAGTGGCGCCACCATCACGGTGAGCAACGGCACGTTCAACAACGTGCCGTACTAACGCCGGCCCGTCCGGACTTGATTGTTGGCGGTACTGCCGCCAGGAGCAAACCGGGAGCTGCGACTACTGCAAAAGAAACCATCACCTGAATAGTACCGCTAGTACGGGCTTTCATCTATCTCATCCCGCGTATGTTTCAAAGATTACCGCTTCTGTGGCTGTTGAACTTCCTGTGTCTGCTGGGGGTAGCAGCCACTTCTTCGTGCTTTTTGCTTTCCCGTGAGCCCGAACCCGAACCCTATGGCAGCATTAGTGGCTCAGTGAGCCCGGCTCAGGCAGTGTACTCCGTTTCAGCCAAAGGAATGGATGGGCAGTTGGTTGACTTTACGCTGCCCAATGCCAACGGACTGTACAAGCTAGATGGTTTGGCGGCAGGAAATTATATCATCGTGTACAACGAAAATCAGGGCTTCAACGCTCCTTTCCCACTGCGGGCAACCATCAAGGGTGGTAGCGACACGTCTTTGCCCCTGGCCGTGGCTACCGTTAGAAACGGCAGTACCGGTGGCGGTAGCGGCTCGTTTTCGGTCGATAATACTGCCTACGCAGTTAGTCAGACGTCGGGTTCCTTTTTTAGCGGGTCGCTGATTGTACGACTCACCGGGCCTACTTCTCCCGTGAGCCGCCGGGTTGAGGTTACGTTTTTTCCGGCAATGGAAACCGGCAGCTATACCGATGGCTCGGTGCCCGGCCGCAAGTGCACGCTTGTATACACGCAGGGCTCCGTCGACTACAACAGCGTGAACGGCACGGCGCAGCTGACCAGCTTGGATACGGCTGCCCGGCGGGCTTCCGGCACCTACTCCTTTAGCGTGGCTACGCCGGGCGGCGCGCCCGCTACAGTTACCGGCACATTCACCAACGTGCCGTTCTGACCAGCAGCAGCAAACAGAAAGCCCTGCCTGAAAAGCAGGGCTTTTTTATGCGGTAGTACCGGGCTGCTGACGTTAGAACTCCACAATGAAGCCGATGGTGGGCAGTACAGTTGAGGAACTGTTGTCGAGCAGGGTAGGTACGGCATTCGCGCCGTTCGGCTGCAGGGGCTGCCCGTCAGTGGTGACGAAGGCGGTGTTGTCCGGGGTGCGCTGGAAGGTATAGCTGTCGGGAGCCGGGTTGCTGGTGACAAAGGCGTTCTGCACGTCCACGTACAAATCCAGCGTCAGCCGGCGCAGGTTGATTCTCTTGTCGAGGCGGAAGTCGAACTGCTGGAAGCTGCCCAGGCGCTCGGTGTTCAGCCGGCTGTAGTCGAGTACGCCCAGGCCGTTGGTGAGGTAGTTCTGCCGGGAGGCCGTCAGGTCGTAGGGCGTGTAGGGCGCGCCGCCGGCAAACCGATACTTGAGCCCCATTTCCCAGCCGCGCCCAAACTTGCGGCCCAGCAGTACCGAGGCCAGGTGGCGGGTGTCCCAGGCCGAGGGCTTGTACCGGCCGTCGATGCCCGTAAACTCGCTCCAGAACAGCGTGTAGGAGGTTACGGCAAACAGGTTGCGGGTCAGCTTCTGCTGAAAGAAGAACTCCCCGCCGTAGGCCTGCCCCCGGCCGGTGCTGGTGACGGCCTCATTGCCCAGGGCCGCAAAGTCCCCGCCCAGGTTGGCCAGACTGATGCCGTTGCGCACCGACACGGGGTAGCGCCCGTACTTTTTGTAGAAGCCCTCCACGGTGAAGCGGGTGCTGGCGGCGGGTAGAAACTCGAGCCCGGCCACGTAGTGCGTGCTTTGAATGTAGTCGGCGCTTTGGTTGACGAGCCGGCCGCCGTTGTCGCGAAAGCCCAGCAGGGTGGAGGGTGGAATCTTGTAGTAGCGGCCCACCGAGGCGTTCAGGTTCCACTTCTCGGCCAAGGCATAGGAGGCCGACAGCCGGGGCGACAGGGTTTGCAGGAGGTTGGCGCCGCCGTCGGTAAACGAGTTGCCGTCGGTGCGCAGCCCGGCCGAGAGGGTCAGCCGGTCGCCGGGCAGCAGGCTGCGCGTAACCTGGGCGAAAAGGCCGAACCGGGCAAAGCTTAGGTCGGACTGAAAGCGCACGTCCACGGCCGGCTGCTGTTCCGAGCCGTCGGGGTTCAGCACGGCCCGGCGCAGGCGGTTGAAGTAGCGGGAGTTGAACTCAATCCACTGCCCCGAGGCGCCGTAGGCGTAGCGCCACTTGCCCGCGGTTTGGTTGACGTCGACGCGGAGCTTGTTTTCGGCCTCCCCGGAGCGGGTAAGCAGCACCCGCCGGCTTTCATCCCCGCTGAAGCTGGTGCCGCCTTCAAACAGATCCACCTGGTTGTCGAGCTGGGTGCGGCTCAGGGCCACGTTCAGGTAGCCCTGGCTGATGAGCTGGCGCAGCGCCACGCCCACGGTGTAGTTCCATTGGTCGATGGCGGGCGTGTTGCGCAGCAGGTACTCTTTTTCCGGCGACGACTCCTTCGGCACGGCCACCTCAAAATGGTCCAGGGCCCCCAGCCCCAGGGCCGTGAGCGTGGTTTTGGGTCCAAGCTTCGTGGTGACTTTAAACTGGGCGTCCCAGTAGTTGGGGCGGATGGGCAGGTCGATGGCCTTGAACAGCAGCTGCAGGTAGGAGCGGCGCACCGAGGCCAGGTAGGTGGTGTTTTTCGTGAGCGGACCCTCGAGCGTGCCGGCTACTTCGGTGCCGCTCAGCCGGACGTTGCCCTGGGTGCGGTCAGGGTTGCCGTCGCGCTGCCGGAACTGGAGCACCGAGCTGAGGGCATTGTCGTAGCGGGCCTCGAAGGCCGAGGAGCTGAGCGTGACGTCCTCGATAAACGACACGTTGAGCATGCCCGCCGGCCCGCCCGCCGAACCCTGGGTCTGGAAGTGGTTGATGACCGGCACCTCGATGCCGTCGAGGTAGTACACGTTCTCGTTGGGCGCCCCGCCCCGGATGATGATGTCGTTGCGGAAGCCCGCGGTGCCCCCCGTGCCGCCGCCACCCACGCCGGGCAGGCTCTGCACCACTTTCGAAATGTCGAAGTTGCCGCCGGGGTTGCTTTTGATTTCCTCCACGTTGAGCCGCTGCACGCTCAGGGGCGTTTCGGCCGTAGCTACTCGAATAGCGCGACTGGCCGTGACCTGCACCTCGCCCAGCTGCCGGGCCGCCGCGGTCAGCTCGAAGCGCACGATGTTGGCATTGCCGGAGGTGATGGTGACGTTGGAACGCAGCAGAACCTCGTAGCCGATAAAGCTGACCCGCACGTTGTAGCTACCCGTCGGAATGCCGGTCAGCCGGAAACGACCTTCCTCATCGGTGGCTGTACCCAGGGTGGTGCCTTCGAGGGCCACCGTCACGCCCGGCAGCAGTTGCTGGGTGGCCCGGTCGCGGACGGTGCCGCTCAGGATGCCGGTGCTCTGGCCCCGGCCCGGTACGCTGGCCGAGAAAATGAAGAAAATCAACAGGTAGAAAGTGCGCATGGAGGTCATGATTTAGTTGGGTATCATACAAACCTGTGCAAATATAATATGTTATCGAAGTAAACAAATATTATTTCATACTATCCTTGGTATGGTTTCGCTAATTTGCTGCCATGAAGTATGCGTTGCTGAAACAGGTTCTGGAAGAAGTGGAGGCTTTTGAACAGACGCGCCCCAGCGCTGGGGCCGCTATGCTGGCCGACTTTGCCGCCTGGCTTCACACCCGCACAACGGAAGTATCCATCGGGATGGCGCAGTCGGTTGCTACGCCCCGGATGTCAGCGGAAGCGGAAATCGGCAAGCTTATCGTCTTCATGAACCGCTACGCGCGGTCTTACATCCGCCTCGGGCTGGCCGGCACCCCGCTGCTCACCCCTGACGACTTTGCGTACCTGGCCACGGTGCTGGGGCATCAGCCGTTGTCCAAAACCGAGGTTATTGCCCGCAACGTTCACGAAAAAGCGTCCGGCACGGAGGTTATCAAGCGGCTGCTCGCCCACGGCCTGGTAGCCGAGCAGGCCCACGCCACTGACCGGCGCAGCAAGCTGCTGACCGTTACGGAAGCGGGAATGGGCGTGCTGGGGCAGGTGTTTGGGCGTATGGACCAGGCCGCCCAGCTTATTGCCGGCGACCTAACCCCGGACGAGCGGGCCCAGCTGCTGTACCTGCTGCAAAAGCTCGATGCCTTTCATCACCCCATCTACGCCGGCGCCCGGCCCGGCTCCTTTGAGCAGCTGCTGCGGCATCTGCCGTCCGGGTCCGGGAACAAACCAGCATAGGCCGGGCCTTACGCAAGCAACCCGCTCACCCGCCGGGCGTCTTTGCTCACCTTTTCTCACCAGACCTTTTCCATGCTTTCATTTCTTCGACCGGTCGCCCTGGCTGGTTTAGTAGCCGCTGCCGGCCCGGCTTTGGCCAAAGCTCCGTCCGAGCTGACGTATACCATCACCATGAACCCGGCCGCCAACTCCAACGAGTTTCAGGTGCGGCTGGAGCTGCCCAAGCTCAGCAAGCAGCAGGGCATCTACCAGTTTGCCGCCACGGCCCCCGGTACCTACCAGGTAATGGATATGGGCCGGTTCGTGCGCAAGTTCGAGGCCTTTGATGAAAAGGGGAAGCCCCTCGAGGCCAAGCAGATTTCCACGAACCAGTGGCAGCTCAGCAAGCCGGAGAAAACCCGGGAAATCCGCTACACCATTGCCGAAACCTGGGATACGCCGGTGACCGAGCATTCGATCTACCGGATGTGCGGCTCGTCGCTCGAAGCCGACCATGCATTGCTCAACGGGCAGACGGTGCTGGGCTACCCCCAGGGCATGCAGGCCAAATCCCTGAGGCTGAAGCTGGAGTACCCGTCCGGCTGGAAAGTGGGCACCGTGCTGGTCCCCGACGCGCAGGGCTATTATAAGCTGAAAAGCTACGACCACGCCGTGGACTCGCCCATTCTGCTGGGGAAACTGACGGAGGCCACCACCAAGCTCGGCGACGCCGACGTAGCGCTGTACTGCTACTCGGAAAAGGACATGGTGCAGGCCCAGCCCCTGCTCGACCAGATGCAGAAGATGCTTACGGCCGCCCAGACGTTTTTCGGCGGGCAGCTGCCGGTGAAGCGCTATGCCTTCCTTTACCACTTCAGTGAGCGGACTGCCGGCGCCTGGGAGCATTCCTACAGCTCGGAGTACGTGCTGCGCGAAACGCCGCTCACGCCGGAGTCGGCCAAGGGCATCGTGGATATTGCCTCGCACGAGTTCTTCCACATCATGACGCCGCTCAACATCCATTCGGAAATCATTGAGCACTTCAACTTCGTGCAGCCTACCGGCTCGGAGCACCTGTGGCTGTACGAGGGCGTCACGGAATGGGCCGCCCACACCATGCAGCTGCGCGGCGGCCTCGTACCCCTCGACGATTACCTGAATATCCTGCACAACAAAGTCACCTACGACCGGACCCGCACCGACACCACCTACACGCTGAGCCGGCTGGGGCTGAACTCGTTCAGCGACGAAGGCCAGCAGCAGTACGGCAACATCTACCAGCGCGGGGCCCTCACCGCTACCCTGCTCGACCTGCGCCTGCTGGAGCTGAGCGGCGGCAAGCGCGGCCTGCGTGACGTGCTCGTGGAGCTGGCCAAAAAGTACGGCCCCGACCGGCCCATCAGCGAAAAGACTTTCTTCCAGGACTTCACCAAGCTGACCTACCCGGAAATCGGGGACTTCTTTCAGCGCTACGTGCAGAAGGCCGAGCCCCTGCCGTACCGGGAGTATTTCGCCAAAGTGGGGGTCCGCTACGACCCGATTCTGCGCACCGGCCGCAAAGTGGCTTCCCTGGGCAAATCGGGCTACGTGGTCAAGGACGACGGCGTATTCATCGACCAGCCCAGCGCCGAGCTGCAGGCGGCCGGTATTCAGCGCGGCGACCAGCTGACGGGGGTGGCCGGTACCTTTGTGGACCGCCGCAACTATATGCCCGTGCTTGGGGCCGTGACGAAGCGGGAGCCGGGCTCCACGGTGGAGCTTACCATTCGGCGGGCCGGAGCGGAGCAAAAGGTGCCCGTGCGCCTGGCCGCCACCGACGAAGTGCAGCGCTACGTATTCGCCATCGACCCGGCCGCTACCCCGGCCCAGCTGGCCCTGCGCCAGGCGTGGACGAAGAACCTGTAGGGCGTTGATCCTACGCTTTTTAAAGCCCCGGCTGCCGAGCAGCCGGGGCTTTTTTGCATTCAGCTGAGTTCATCGGGCAGGTAGGTGCAGGTAGGTAGGTGAGTGGTTACTAAAGCCGGGAGAAGCGGCACACTAAACAACGCAAGCACCACGGCACAAAGAGGCCGAACAAGGCCGGTCAGCCCGCAATTCAGCCCAGTGAACGGGTGGCGGGCCCAACTGCCGCGCCCGTTACCGGCTGGCACTGAATGGAAGCCGCCAGGATGGGGCGAGGCCGGGTAGGTCGAGGCCGGGGTTGTGCTTTGCCCGGTTTTGCGCAGGACAGTGCAGGATAGGAGAGGGGCAGCGGGGCAGTAGTATTGGGTACTGATTCCAGGCAACAGGCTAAGGAAGTTGATGTTGGGGACCGGCGGCCGGAGCCGCCGGGTGCGGCAAAGCCCAGGTCCGGTTGAATGTTCATTAGCACTTCACTGATATTCTTTTCCATCTAACCCCCTGCTTATCGATGCGAAATCCTACTGCTTTCTTAGCGCGCCGCGTGGCGGCCGGCCTGGGGCTGGCTGCGGCGCTGCTGACCACCACGCTGGCTCAGGCCCAGACCGTGGCTTTCCCGGGCGCCGGCGGCTTTGGCCGCTTTGCCACCGGCGCCCGGGGCGTGGCCACGCGCGACGTTTACGTCGTAACCAACCTTAACGACAGCGGGCCCGGCTCATTTCGGGACGCGGTCAGCCAGCCCGGCCGGGTGGTCACCTTTGCGGTGGGGGGCATCATCAATCTGCAAAGCAACGTGCAGGTGGCACCCAACGTCACCATTGCCGGGCAGACCGCGCCGGGCGACGGAATCGTGCTATTCAACAAGCGCGTCACGTTCACCGGGGCCAGCAACAGCATCTGCCGGTTTCTGCGCATCCGCCTCGGGGCCACCGGCAACCAGGGCAACGACGCCTCCGGCCTGTCGCAGGGCGCCAACATCATCTTCGACCACATGTCGTTTTCCTGGGGCATGGACGAGGTGTTCTCGATCAGCTGGGACGGCAAAGGCACCGCGCCGGATAACATTACCGTTCAGAACTCCATCATCGGGCAGGGCCTGCACCGCGCCAACCACTCCGCCGGCGGCCTGATTCAGACGCCCGACGGGGGCAAGGTGAGCTTGCTGGGCAACCTTTACATCAGCAACAAAACCCGCAACCCCAAGGTCAAGGGCGTCAACGAGTTCGTGAACAACGTGGTCTACGACTGGGGCAACGGCAACCGCCTCGGGGAGCAGCTGAACTACGGCTGGTCGGGCGACGCCTACATCATGGGCGGCTCGTCGGGCGTGTCGGAAGTCAACATCATCAACAACTACTTCGTGGGCGGCCCGCTCACCCCGCCAAGCAAAACCACGCCGTTCTCACGCGGCACCGGCACCTTCAACCTCTACGGCGCCGGCAACTACTTCGACAACAACCGCAACGGCGTGCTCGACGGCACGCTGGTACCGTACGACACCGTGGGCTACCCCGGCATCGTGGGGGCCGGCTTCCGCAGTCAGCCGTTTGCCTACCCGGCCGCCAGCCCGGTGCTGACCGCCCAGCAGGCCTACCAGCACGTTATCGACAGCGTCGGCGCCGCCTACCCGCGCCGCGACCAGGTCGACGGGCTCATGATTGACGAGGTCCGCTCCCGCGGCACCCAGGGCTACTACGTGTACAACGAGACCGATCTGCCCTTCAGCAACGGCGGCCTCGGCAACGTGTTCGGGGCCCCGGCCCCGGCCGACGCCGACCAGGACGGCATGCCCGACGCCTGGGAAGACGCCCACGGCCTCAACAAGAACAGCCGCGCCGATGCCGTGGCCTTCAGCGCCGCCTACCCGGCCTACCTCAACATCGAGGTGTACATCAATTCCCTGATCAAAACGCCGGCTCCAGCCTTCGTGAAGCCGCCCACGGACCTGCAGCTGGCGGCAACGTCGGTCGAGCTGCCCGCCCCGGCCAGTCAGGTGGTGCTGAGCTGGACCGACAACGCCACGGGTGAGACGCACTTTGTGCTGGAGCGGTCCGCCGATGGTGTGACGTACAGCGCCATTGCCCAGCCCGGCGCCGATGCGGTAAGCTACACCGACAACGCCGGCTTGCAGCCCAACCAGACCTACTACTACCGGCTGCGTGCCGTTACGGCGACCGAAGAGTCGGGCTTTGCGCTGGGCTCGGTGAAGACGCCGGCCCTGCCCTCAGCGCCCGGCGTAGCGGCTTCGCCCACGCCCACCAACGGCCAGCAGTATGCCGATCTGGTGGCGGGCGGCCTCACGCTGAAGTGGACCGGCAGCACCAATACCGTCAGCTACAGCGTGTACCTGGGCACGAGCCCCACCACGCTGAGCAAAGTGGCCGACGTGCCGTATTCCGCCACGCCAACGTATCAGGCGGCCGGCCTGACCGAAAACGTGACCTACTACTGGCGCATCGACGCCGTGAATGCCAAGGGTACTGCTGACGGACCGGTGTGGTCGTTCCGCACGACGGGCGCGGTAGTGCCGCAGCTGGTCGGCCACTGGGGCTTCGACGAAACCGCCGCCGACGGCCTGCAGATCCTGGACCAGTCGAGCTATGCCAACCACGGCGTGCTGGGCCTCGACGACGATGACCAGAGCATCCGGGTAGCGGGCAAAGTAAACGGGGCACTCAGCTTTGCCTCGGCCCGCACCGACATGTACGTGGTCAGCATTCCGCACCAGGACCAGCTGTACCTGGACCGCAGCTCGTTTTCCCTGGCGTTCTGGATGAAGGCCGACCCCACGCTGCTGCCCTCGGGCACCACGGCCAGCGCCTACCTGCTCTGTAAAGGCTCGTTCACCAGGAACGCCGCTACCGGCGCTACCGGCCGCCGCTTTGACATTGAGTTCAAAAGCCGGCAGCTGCGCTTCGCCATCGACGACGACGTGAACAAGGACGAGCTGCAAACGGATGGCACACCCTTCTTCACCGGTAACTGGGTGCACGTGGTCGCCATGCGCGACGTGCCCAACAAAAAGCTCCTGCTTTACCTGAACGGCACGCTCATCAAGGAAATTACGACCAAGGCCAACGGCATCGGCGAAGTAAGCGACCTGGTCGTAGGCAACATCGGCGAGCTGGAGTTCCTGTCGTCGGCCAATGCCCCGGCGCCCTACAAAGGCGCTTTGGACGAGCTGAAGGTGTTCAACTACCTGCTCACGCCCCAGCAGATCGTGGAGCTGCGCCACTCCGGCCCCCTGCCCATGCAGGCCTACGATCCCAGCATTGCCAGCAACACCGTGCTCGAAGGCTACGGCGACGTGAGCCTGGGTTGGAAAGGCGGCTTCCAAAGCACGGGCTACAAGCTCTACGCCGGCTCCAGCGCCACCAGCCTCGCCTACGTGGCCGACGTAACGCTGGCTGATGCCGCCTACCGCCTGCCCTCTCTGACGCCCAACGCTACCTACTTCTGGCGGGTAGATGCCGTGAGCAGCCTCGGCACCACCACCGGCGAAACCTGGAGCTTCCGCACCGGCAACCCCCGCGGACTGGTAGCTCACTTCAAGCTTGACGAACCCTCCGGCATCCGGGCCACCGACCACAGCGCCTACCAGCACCACGCCACGCTCAGCGGCCTCACCGGCAGCCAGTGGCAGCCCGGCGCGGGCAAGTTTGGCGGCAGCCTGCTGTTCGGCACGCCGGTGCCCACCGGCTCCCTGACCGTGCCCGACGCCAGCCAGCTGCGCTTCGACCAGAACTCGTTTTCGATGTCGATGTGGGTGAAGATGCCCACCAACACCTACACGTTCTCCACCGGCAAAGACGCTTACCTGATTCACAAGGGCACCTTCGAGCCCGGCACCGGCAAGTGGTACGGCATGCAGCTCCGCGACGGGGTGCTGACCTTCTCCATCGACGACGGCACCACCAAAACCGACGCCGCCGTGCGGGTAAATACCGCGCCCTACAACCTCTTCAACGGGCAGTGGCAGCATATTGTGGCCGTGCGCGACGTCAATGCCAAGCTCATGAAGCTGTACCTGAATGGGACGCTGGTTGTCTCCCGGGCCTACACCACCGGCACCATCGGCAAGGGCGACCCGCTCACCATCGGCAACTCGGCCGAGAACAAACCCTTCCGCGACCTGCTGGACGACGTGCGTTTGTTTAATTACGCGTTGTCGGGCCCGGAAATTACCGACCTGGCCAAGCAGGAGCAGACCATCCGCTTTGCCGCCCTGCCCACCAGCACGCTCGGCGATGCTGACTTCGCCCTGACGGCTACGGCCAGCTCGGGCCTGGCGGTCAGCTACGCCAGCGCCGACACGACGGTGGCCCGGGTCCTCAACGGCCAGGTACAGCTCCGCGGCGCCGGTACCACGGTCATCACGGCTTCTCAGCCCGGCGACGCAAACTACCTGGCGGCTGCGCCGGTGGCGCAGCGCCTCACGGTACTCAAGCGCAGCCAGACCATCACGTTTGCTGCCCTGCCCGCCCAGCTGCTGGGCGACGCGGACCTGGCCCTGAGCGCAACGGCCAGCTCCGGTCTGCCAGTCGTTTTCATTTCCTCGGATCCAACTGTCGCGCTAGTAGTTGATGGTACGGTGCAGCTGCTCCGGGCCGGCACGGTAACCATCAGCGCCACGCAGGCCGGCGACGCCACCTACCTGGCAGCCCCGGCCGTGATGCAGGAATTGGTCATCAACCCGGTGCAGGTTGTGGTGCGCCACCAGGATGGCGACAACGGCCGCCTTACCAACAACGTTATCCGGCCCAACCTGCTGCTGGTCAATGAAGGCCCAGTGGCCGTGCCCTATGCCGAGCTGACCGCCCGCTACTGGCTGACGGCCGAGAATGACGCTGGCCTGAACGGCTTCGTGGACAATGCCCAGCAGCTGGGCCGCAGCCGGGTGCAGCTGCGCTACGTGCGCCTGCCCCAGCCCCGCAACGGCGCCTACGGGTACGTAGAGTATTCCTTCGACCCGGCCACTGGCAGCCTGCCCGTCGGCGGCACTTCCGGGGAAATCAAAACCCGCTTGGCCAACCATGACTGGGCCGACCTCAACGAAGCGGACGACCATTCCTACCGCAGCTCGTCGGCTTACCTGGCTAACAATCACCTCACGCTGTACCGCAACGGCCGGCTGGTGTGGGGCGAGGAGCCTGCGGTGGTCCCAGCGGTGCTGGCGCTGAAAGTGCTGGCCTCGAACCGCAACCACAACACCGGCTCCAACACCATCAGCAACCACCTGAGCGTGCAGAACGAGGGCAACCAGCCCCTGCGCTATGAGGACCTGACGGTGCGCTACTGGTTTAGCGCCGAAGGCAGCGCGGGCCTCAACTACTGGGTCGACTACGCCCGCCTGGGCCGGGCTAACGTGACGGGGCAGTTCACCCGCCTCGAGCCCGCCCGCGCCGGAGCCGACGCCTATCTGGAGCTGAACTTTGCACCCGGCCTGGGTACGCTTTACCCGCTGAGCGGGACCGGCGGCATACAGTACCGCATTGCCAAAGCAGATTGGTCGGGCTTCCTGGAGTCCAACGACTTCTCGTACCAACCCGCTGGTCCGCTGGCCGAAAATGACCACATCACGGTGTATTACCAGGGCCAGCTGATCTACGGCACCGAGCCCGCCGCAGCCAGCGCGCGGCAGATGGCCGGCAGTACGTCGGCCCGCCCGATGCGGGTGGCCGTGCTGGGCAACCCGGTGGTGGGCGAGCAGGCGGAGGTGGAAGTGCGCGGCGTGGCCGGGCAGTCCCTCACGCTCGAGGTCCTCGACCTGCAGGGCAACCCGGTGAGCACCCAGCAGGTGACGCAAGCCGCACCGGTGCAACACGCCACCATCCCGCTGCGGGGTGTGCGGGCCGGCGTGTACCTGCTCAAGGTGACCTCCGCCGAGCAGACCACGGTGGTGCGGCTGCTGAAGCCCTAAGCTTCCTCGTCGGCGTAAAGCAAACCGGACCTTCACTTATGGTGGAGGTCCGGTTTCTTTTTGGAGCCTGAGAAACCGTCTTGCGAAGAAGCTGGCCATACGGTCAGCGCAGCAACGACATGGTGGTGTCGAGGCGCTGGCCCAGCAGCTGCTGGTAGTCCAGGCGGAGCTTGTCCTGCTGCCGTTGCTGCTCCATCTTTTGGAAGAACCGCACCTTGTAGCGGGTGCGGGCCGTGGGGCGCAGCACGTTTACGTAGGTGAGGCCCGGGGCAAAGGGGCGCCGCCGTTCCTCGTTCTGAATCCGCTCTACCCGCTTCTCGTTGTTGCCGAACAAGGCCTGTAGCGGGTTTACGCCCACAAACAGGTTGGCCTGCCCGTCGAGGTAGTAGTTGCCGCAGATTTCGAGGTTGGTCAGGTTGCTGTTGAGGCGCAGGCCGGGAATCATGAGCTGCCGGCCGCTGAGCACAAACCGGGAGCTGACCGGCTCAAAGAACAGGTGGCTGGTGCGGGTGCCCTTCATAAAGCGCAATGCCTGCTCCAGAGCTTCCACGTTCAGCAGCTCCAGATCCCGGATGTCGGTTTTGAGGTAGCCCAAGGTCTGGTCGGCCATTGGCAGAAAGGTGGAGTCGAGTACGAGGTGCAGGTCGGCCGCGCAGCGCATCGAGCCCCGGATGTTTTCTCCACTGAACCCATTGAGACCCATGGCCGTGGCCGCGTCGAACAGGTCGGGCAGCTGGATATCCTGCAGCTGGGTCTGGATGTGGAGCGGATGGCGGTAGTGCCCCACGTTGATAAGCATCAGCCCCCGCAGCTTGACCTGGCCCTGAAACGCCTTCAGGGAGCATTCGTCGAGGTGGGCTTCGCCGTCCCGCAGGTGGGACAACAGCCGGAAGTTCTGACCCTTGATGGCGGCGTACTGCACCTGGTCGGCCTGCACGCGCAGCAGAGCCCGCAGCACGCCGTTGGTCAGCACCGAGCCATTCTCCCGTTCCCGCCGCTCCCGGCGCACGGCCCGCTTCAGCATCCGGTCCGGGGGCATCTCCTCTTCCTCGTCGGGGCTCAGGCCCGCCAGCAGCTGGAGCAGCTGCTGGACGTCAAGCGTCGCGTAGCGCAGGTCGAGGCTGGCGTCGGCGGCTTCCACGTTGCGGCCTACTACCCGGGCCGAGGCAGTGGCGGTGCCCCGGCCTCCGCGGGTGGTCGTGAAGGTAAGCAGGGGCAGGTGCATGGCCGGGCCGTTCTTGAGCAGGCGCAGGCGCAGGTTGCGCAGGTTTTCTCCTCCCGGCAGCTCCACGGTGTGGATGTCGCAGGTTACCTGCCCATCGGCGGCCAGCACTAATTCCCGCAGGGCCGGGCTGCCGGGCTGCTTGGCCGGGCGCTTCGGGGGCCGGGTCAGCAGCGTCAGAAAGCGGCGATAGTTGATGGTGTTAAAGCGGACGCCGAGGTTGAAGTCGATGGGCGCCACGCGGTTGGCCGGATCGGTGGGCCAGGCTGCCTGCCCGCTGATCTGCCCGCCCCACACCTGGCCGGCCAGGTTGCGGAGCTGCACCCGCTTGCCGTCGTGCAGCACAGTGGCGGCCAGGTTGTTGAGCGTGTCGGCCGGCAGCACCAGGCGCTGGCAGCGCAAGCCTATGTTCAGGTGTACGCCCGGTGGAATCAGGCTGCTGCCCATGCTGGCGGCCAGCGCCGCACCCCGCACCCGGGGGTGGCGCCGGACCCGGGTGCGCAGCGGGGAAGGCCGGGGCTGCAGCAGCTCCCGCAGCCGGGCCACGTGCAGCTCATCCACGGCGAAGTTGCCGGTGATGCGGGTGCTGGGGTACTGGTCCGTGACGTACGTGAGCAGGTTTTCGGTTGTGGCCGTGGCCCGGAACCGCATCCGGTCAATTACGCCCGAAGCATTCGAGAGCCGCCAGATGCTGTCTTCGAGTCCCACCTGCACGTTCAGCTCCGACACGCTGGCGTTCCGGCTGGTCAGCACGAAGGAAGCGTTGCGCAGCGTCAGGTTTCCCCGCACCGAAATGCCTTTGCGGCCCCGGTTTTCCTCTTTGCGGCGCCGCCAGTGCGCAGGAATCAGGTTGGTCTTCAGCGTGGTGGGCACCAGGCCGTGCAGGTGCAGGTCCATTTCAGCAATGCCGTGCCGGGCCTTCCATCGCCCTGGCAGCACCACGGCCGCCAGCTCCGGCAGCTCGGTGCGGCCCCGAACCCGTCCGCTCACGAACGGACGGGTGAAGTCGCGCAGCATCAGGTCGATGTCGAGCCGACCCGCGGAAGAGTAGATCCGGCACTGGCGCAGGGTCAGGGAAGTCGTCAGGGCGTTGTGGGCGGGACCGTTGTCGTAGATGCCCTGCACGTCCCAGTGGTGAATGCGGCGGGAAGAGTCGGGCCACTGCAGGCTGGCCCCGCGCAGGCCAAAGCGCAGCACCCCGTGGGGACTCACGGTCGGCCCGCTCAGGCCGGAGATGGTGTAGCGGATCCGGGCCTTGCTTGGGCTGGTGGCTCCTTCCACGAAGGGCCGCATGCTTTCCGGCAGGGCCGTGCGGAGCACGTCGGTGAGGGGCTGGTTGCCGGCAAAGCGCAGGTTGAGCAGCGTACCGCGCTGGTCGGGTACCGAGGTGTGGGTGCCCCGGATGCGGATCGTGTCGCCGTTGAGGGTGGCCCGGCAGCGGGAGAACGTGCCCTTCCGTTCCTGAAACGAGTAGCGGTAGTTGACGACGGCGCGAATAGGCTCCCGCTCGAGAATGGCGCCCCCGCTGTTGCGCAGGTAGTCGAGCTGCCCGTCGAGGGTGCCCCGCGCCCGCAGCTGCCCTCCCCGGATGGTTGCCGCCAGCCGGGCCAGGCGGCAGCTTGCCCCAAACGCCCGCTGGGTGTAGTCGTTGCGGGTCTGCATCCGGAAGTTGTACACCAAAAGGGAGTCGAGGTCCAGGTTCAGAATCGGGTCCCGGGCCGGGCGTGGGCGGGGGCGTTTGCCGTTCAGGCCCCAGCTGTGGCCCTGGGCATCAACCTGCTCGCGGAAGTCCACGTCGTGCACGACCAGGCGGGTGATGCGCACCTGCCCGCGCAGCAGCCCGCCCAGCTCCAGGCGCATATCGGCCCGGCCGATGCGCAGCACCGGTACGCGCTGCCCGTAGGCAGTATCGGTCAGGCTGAGGTGGTGAATAGAAGCGGTGAGGTGGGGAAAGTCGCGCCAGGGCGAGAGGCGCACGTCAAACGGCGCCAGCACCAGCTCGGTGTTGCGGGTAAGGCGGGTGCGCACCAGCTGCTCGAGGTAGCGCTGCCCCAGGGTACTGCCGATCAGCCAGGCCAGCAGCCCGATAACGAATCCAATCAGCAACGCTCCAATCAGTAGTGTGCGCCGAAGAGAACGTAGTTTCATAGAGCTGGCTGCTGCTTCCGGAAGCAAACTGCCGGGCTAGTGCCGGCGCCGGAATAAGTCAGCATACGCGAAATTTAGTGTTTTTACCGCAGTTCAGCGGTTCATCCCGGTACGGCATCAGGAAAAGCCAGCGGGCCGGGGTGCCGCGCTACTGCGGCCCGATGGCGTACTGCACGCCGCCGAGCAGGTGCTGGCGGAACGGCGGCTCCCGGAAGCTTTCCGGGGTGTGGCCCCCGCCGGTGTAAAAAGCCCGGCCGCCTTGGTAGGAGTGAAACCAGGCAATGGGGTGGCTGGCGCCGTGGGTGCCACCAGAGTAAGTACTCTCATCCAGGTTGGCCAGCACGGTCAGGTCGGGCTGCAGATTGCGGAAGTTGTACCACTCGTCGGTTCGCACCCAGGCATCGGGCAGAAAGGAAGAGGCGGGGTGGGCTTTGTTGATGACGCGTACCGTAGCCTGCTGCACGGCCGGGTGGCCGTTGAAATAGGCACCCACCAGCCCGTTGTACCAGGGCCAGTCGTACTCGGTGTCGGTGGCGGCGTGAATGCCGACGAAGCCGTTGCCGGCTCGGATAAACTGCTCAAAGGCGGTTTGCTGGGCGGGGTTCAGCACGTCGCCCGTCGTGCTCAGGAAGACCACAGCCTTGTAGCCGCTGAGCTTTTCGGACGTAAAGCTCTCAGCCCGCACGGTCGTATCGACCCGGAAGCCGTGGTCCCTGCCCAGTTGTTGCAGGGCCAGGATGCCCTCGGCAATGGATTGATGACGAAAGCCCGCGGTTTTGTAGAAAACCAGCACGGCCGGCCCAGTCCCGGGCGGCTCCGGTTCCGGCGGCCCCGAGCCGCAGCCCGGAAGCAGGGCAAGAATCAGCAAAAACAGAAAGCCAGGTTTGTTCGGGGTAATAAGTTTCTGGTTGGCAGGCATCGGCAGTAACTCAGCTTGGGAAAGGCAACCGGGTTGGTATCACTACGGGGCGGGCGCAGCGGGGTTAACAAGGCACGCAAAGGCCCCGGATCAGCTCTCGCCGCTTTGGTAGCTGCCCACCGGTAAACGCAAAAGGGCACCCCGGCGGGGTGCCCTCTGTCCGGATTGAGCGGACCAGCCTATTTGGCCTTAAGATAAGCCTGAAACAGGGCCGGGGTGATAGAC
Source organism: Hymenobacter translucens (assembly GCF_020685205.1). GTDB lineage: Bacteria > Bacteroidota > Bacteroidia > Cytophagales > Hymenobacteraceae > Hymenobacter > Hymenobacter translucens. The sequence continues at coordinate 436,987 of NZ_JAJERB010000003.1, read as the reverse complement.
GAGTAGCTGTGGTGCCCGATGATACGGTTGTAGGTCAGCTTTTTGGCCTGCAGATAGCGCTGAAACTCCTTGCTGACGGCAATGGCGGGGGTGATGGTGCCGTCCTCGGGAATGGTCAGCAGGTCGCCCTCGTAAATCAGCCCTTCGGCCGGCAGGTACAGGAAAGACATGCCCTCGGCGTGGCTGTTGGGCACGGCGTGGAACTCGATGCGGCGGCCGCCATCGGTCATGGTCTTGACGCCCTGAAAGAACTCGAACACCGGTTCTTTGTGGTTTTTGGCGTAGTCGTCGGCGAAGTTGCCCAGCTCGCCCTTGAGGATGGCCCGCACGGGAGCTTCCAGCGCCGGCGTGCTGATGATGGTCGCCCCTTCGGCTACCCACTGCCGGATGCCGGTGATGTGGTCGTTGTGGTGGTGGGAGAGGTGCACGTAGCCGATGCGCTTGCCCGGCAGCGTCTTGTGAATCACGTCCAGGATGGACTTGGTCACGGCCGGGTTCAGGGGCGCCTCCGTCACCAGCACCGACTCGCGCAGGTTCACGAAAATGACGTTCCGGTCCCCACCCACGCCTTCGATCAGGTACACGTCCTTGGCAATTTCCTTGGCCGCCAGGGCCGTGGGCGCTGCCGCCTTGGGAAGCTGGTAGACCGCCGGAATATCGAACACCGCAGCCGGAATCAGGTCGTTGACGTGGAAGTCCGCCACCCGCTCGTCGGCGGTAAGGCGGCCGTTGGCGAGCTGCCGGCTGTGGTGCGGTACCTGCAGGTTCAGCACTTTCCGGTAGTCGTCGAAGTGCCGCTCACTGGTTTCCTGGCCGGCCTGCCGGACCATTCGCAGCAGCAGCCCGCTGGCTTTGTCGAAGGTATAGTCCTGGGTGCCGGGGGCCGTGCGGTAAATGCGCCGGACGGTAGGCTGCCCGGCTACCTCCAGGTACTGCAGCGAGTCTTTCGACTCCAGCAGGCTTTTAAGCAAAAAGTAGGGCTGGTTCTGCAGCGAAAGGCCCTGGTTGGCGAGGTAGCTTTTCGGCCCTTGCTTGAGCAGCGCTTTGCCGTTGCGGGAAAAGTTGCGGTCGTACAGAAACCGGGTCGAGTCCTTGCCCACGGTCACGAAGTCGAACACGTAGCCGCCGGGGTAGTGGAACTCGGTATGGTTGCGGTACTGCCCGGTCGTGAAGTCCCGGTGAAACTCGCCTTTCAGCTCGTTGGACTTCGGTTTGGAAAAGGTGTAAGCCTGCCAGGGGTTAAAGTTCTGGCTGACGCTGCGGTATGTGAAGCGCTGCACCTGGTCCCAGGGCCCGGACGCCTGCATGGCCCGGCGCACGACGTCGGTGGGGGTCTGGGCCCGGGCCGCCGGCAGCCCGGCGGTCAGGAAAAGAAACGGCAGCAGCGCTTTCATGGGCAGAGGGGTTGTGGAAAGGAAGGTGAGTACGCCAAAGACCGCAACCGGTGGTTCAGGCTGCACGAATATAGCAGCGGCGCTAGTTGGCGCGCAGGTTGTTTACCGGATTGGCGGTAGCGGCCCGCACGGCCTGGTAGCCGACGGTGATAAACGCCACGGCGGCAGCAGTGAGCCCGGCGGCCAGGAAGGCCCAGAGCGGCATGTCGATCCGGTAGGCGAAGTCCTGCAGCCACCGGCTCATGGCCAGCCAGGCTGCCGGAAAGGCAATCAGGGCCGCAACCAGCACCAGCACCAGAAACTCCTTCGACAGCAGCCCCACGATGGTGGCTACGCTGGCCCCGAGCACCTTGCGGATGCCGATTTCTTTTTTGCGGCGCTCCGCCGCGTAAGTGGCCAGCCCAAACAGCCCGAGGCAGCCCACGAAGATGGCAATGCCGGTGAAGATCCACAGCAGCGACTTAAGCTTGTCCTCGGCCTTGTACATGTCGTCGAAGTTCTGATCCAGAAACCGGTACTCAATAGGGCTTTCCGGGCTGAACCGGCCCCACACCTGCTTTACGCCATCCACGGAGCTGCTGAGGTTGTCGCCCTTGAGCTTTACCGCCACCTTCCAGTAGGCCCCGGGAAAGATCTGCAGCACGGCCGGCTCCAGCTTGTCGTACAGGCTCTTGTAGTGGAAGTCCCTGACCACGCCGATGACCTTGCCGGTTTTCAGCGAATCCGGGTTTTTGTCGTTCCACACTTCCCACTGCACCGTTTTCCCCAGGGCCTGGTCCGGCGCGCCAAAGCCGAATTCCCGGACGGCGGTTTCGTTGAGGATAAACGCCTGGTCTTTGTCGGTCTTGCGCTCTTTCGAAAAGTCCCGGCCCGCCACCAGCTCCAGGCCCAGCGTCCGGATGTAGTCGTAGTCCACCATCAGCTGGGTGACGCCGTATTCCTTTTTCTCGCCGTCGGTGGGCACAATCAGGCCGTCGCCAGCCACCTGGTCGCCGGGAAAGCCGTAGCCGATGCTTACCGACGCCACGCCGGGCACCTGGGCCAGCTCGTTTTTGAAGGTTTCGTAGTGCTGACTCATGTTCTGGCCCCGCATGGGAAAGAACATGATCTGGTCGCGGTTGAAGCCCAGGTCTTTGTCGTGCAGGTAGCTTACCTGCCGGAACACCACGATGGCGCAGATGATCAGGAACACCGACAGCGCGAACTGCACCACAATCAGCCCGTGGCGCAGCCACTGCACCCGGCCAAAGATGCCGTCGGTGACCACGGCGCTCTTCAGCACCTTCACCGGCTGGAAGCCCGACAAGACCAGGGCCGGATAGAAGCCGGCCACCAGGCCCACGACCACCGTCAGCACCGCCAGCAAACCCAGCAGCTCCGGATTGCGCAGCAGGTCAAAGGCCATGTCCTTGCCGGTAAACTCATTCAGCGAGGGCAGCAGCAGCGCCGTGAGTACCACGGCCAGCACCACGCTCACCAGCGTGAGCAGCACCGTTTCGCTCAGAAACTGCCCCATCAGCTGCTGCCGGCTGGCGCCCAGGGTTTTGCGGATGCCTACTTCCCGGGCCCGCTGCATCGACTTGGCCGTGGCCAGGTTCACGAAGTTGAAGCCGGCAATCAGCAGAATAAATGCGGCAATAAAGCTCAGAGCCTTGACGTACGTGATGTTGCCCCGGACCGACAAATCGAACTTGAAGGCGGCGGAATACAGGTGCACGTCGTGCAAAGGCTGCAGAAACGGCTTGTCGTTCAGTTCCTCGCCCACCATCGTGGGCTTCACTTTCTCATTGATGTAAGCCTGGAGCTTGGCTTCGGTCTGCCGGACGTCGGTGCCGGGCTTCAGCTTCGCGTAAGTGAAAAACTGGTTCCAGCCCCAGGCCTTCATGCGCGCCGGCGGAATCTGCGCCGCCGCCAGTGGCACGAGGTAGTTGACGTTGAGGTGAAACTTCGACAAGCCGCTGCGTAGCACGCCCGTCACCAGAAAGCTGGACTTGTCTACTTTCAGCTCCCTGCCCACCGGGTTCCCGTCGCCGAAAAAGCGCTTGGCCAGGTTTTCAGTTAATACAATCGAGGTGGGCGCGTCCAGGGCCCCGGCGGCCGAGCCGTACTTGAACGCCAGCGGAAAAACGCCGAAAAAGGTGGAGTCCACGTACAGGCCGTCCTCGACGTAGATTTTCTTGTCGCCGACTTCCAGCAGGCTCGTCGACGCCCGCATCAGGATGCGCATCGTCTGCTCGACCTCCGGAAACTCCTGCCGGAGCGTGGGTGCGAACATGGGCGACACCGAGCTGTACGTTTCCAGGGCATCTTTGCCGGTATGCTCGGTGTACACGCGGTACACCCGCTCGCCCCCGGGCAGAAACTTGTCGAACTGCAGCTCGTCGTGCACGAACAGCCCGATCAGCAGGCAGGCCGTGAGGCCCAGGGCCAGGCCGGCAATGTTGAGAAAGGAAAAGCCTTTGTGCCGGACGAGGTTCCGGTAGGCCACGAGAAGGTAGTTCTTCAGCATAAGGCAAAGCGTGAAGCGGTGAAGGGTAGGAGCGGGTTCTCAGGCGCTGAAGGCCTGGGTCAGGTTTTCGAGCACCACCTGCCCGTCGAGCAGTCGAATCACGCGGTGGGCGTAGCGGGCGTCGTGCTCGGAGTGCGTAACCATAATGATGGTGGTGCCGCCCTCGTTGAGCTCGGTGAGCAGCTCCATCACCTCGTTGCCGTTGCTGGAGTCGAGGTTGCCGGTGGGTTCGTCGGCCAGGATCAGGCGGGGGCTGTTGACCACGGCGCGGGCCACGGCCACGCGCTGCTGCTGCCCGCCCGAGAGCTGCTGGGGAAAGTGGTTGCGGCGGTGCATGATCTGCATCTTCTCCAGCACCTGCTCCACCTTCTGCTTGCGCTCGGCCGCGCCCACGCCCAGGTAGATCAGGGGCAGCTCCACGTTCTCGGCCACCGTCAGCTCCTCGATCAGGTTAAAGCTCTGGAACACGAAGCCGATGTGCTTTTTGCGCAGCTCCGCGCGGCGCCGCTCACTGGTCTGGGCTACTTCGGTGCCGGCAAAGGCAAACCGGCCGCCGTCGGGTTCGTCGAGCAAACCCAGGATGTTGAGCAGCGTGGACTTGCCGCAGCCCGAGGGACCCATGATGGCCACGAACTCGCCTTCCGCCACGCGCAGCGTCACGTTGTTGAGCGCCTTGGTCTGCACCTCGTCGGTGCGGTAGATTTTTTCCAGGTTTTCGATTTCAATCATGGCAGTCGGGCGGTAATGAAAGGGTTGGAAGTGGGGAATGCAGACTTGTTGGGGTAAAGAGTCCTACTCGGACTTGGCATTGAGCAGCAGCTCGCCCATGCTGTCGAAGCCTTCGTAGCTGGAGGTGATGACCTGGTCGCCGGGCTTCAGGCCTTCGAGCACCTCATAGTAGTCGGGGTTCTGGCGGCCCAGGCGGATGTCGGTTTTGTAGGCTTTGCTGCCGTTTTCACTCACCTTGAAAATCCAGTTGCCGCCGGTTTTCTGGTTGAAGCCCCCCCGGGGCACGCGCACGGCCACGGTCGGGTCGCTCAGGGTCAGGCGCACGGGCACCGTCTGGCCCCGGCGCAGGTCGGGCGGCACGGGGCCCACAAACTCCAGGTCGACCTGCAGACCCTGGGTTACCTGCGGAAAAATCTTCTTTACCGTCAGCGCATAGGGCTTGCCGTTCACGCTGATTTCGCCTTTCTGGCCGGGGAAGATGCGCGAGATGTAGTACTGGTCCACGGTGGCGCGCACCTTCAGGCCGGTGAGCATGTCGAGCTGGCCGATGCGCTGGCCCCGGGTTTTCAGCTCCCCGATTTCGGCGTTGAGCGAGGTCAGGCGCCCGGCGGCCGGAGCCTTGATCGTGAGGTCGTCGAGCTTGCGCCGCATCAGCGCCAGGTTGCTTTGCATCCGCGTTACCGACTCCTGCATCTGCCCGATCTGCTGGCGCATGGCCACGGAATCCTGGCGCAGGGCCTGGCGGCTGAGCTGGCGGCGGCGCAGCTGGTAGTCGTAGCTGTTTTTGGTTTGCTGAAACTCCTGGCGCGAAATCACCTTCTCGCTGTAGAGGTTCTGGTTGAGGTCGAACAGGCGCTTGGCCTCGCGCAGCTGGTTGTCGATTTCGGCCTGCTGATTGAGCTGCTGGATGCGGTTTTGCTGCAGCAGATTGCGGGTGTTGTGCAGGTTGTTCATCAGGTCAAATACCGCCGTCTCGCGGTTCACCATCTCGAGCTGCAGGTCGGTGTTGGCGAGCTGAATGATAGGCTGCCCGGCGCTGAGCGTGGCGCCGTCTTCGACCAGGATGCGCTGCACCGTGCCGCTTTCGGGAATGTCGAGGTAGATGGTCTTGATGGGCATTACGGCCCCGTCTACCGGCACGAACTCCTGGAAGGGGCCGCGCGTCACCGCGCTGATGGTGAGCCGCTCGGGGTCGATGTTGAGCTTGGACGGCCCCGCCGAGGACAGCAGGCTGACTGTGACGGCCGCCACGAGGGCCACCACCGCGGCCAGCAGCAGCAGCCGGCCGGTGGTCCAGGTTTTCTTTTTAATCAGTTCGTCCATGCGCTTGGCAGCAATTCGCCCGGCTGGTTAGGGGGCCAGGTAAAAGCAGCGCAGTAAGAACGGTGCCATGATTGTAACTTGTTGCTAGTTAGTCGGTTGTGCTTGTTACGCGGGTTGAGCCCTTTTAAAGTGTCCGGTTTCGATACAGCTGACCGTCCGGTTGTGATACACCGCGCCGGAGTTGGCTGCCTGAAAAGCCGCTTGTTGCCGCTGCCGGGCAGGTTTTCTTACCTTAGTACGGTTTATGGTGGGCCTCCCGGGCCGGGTGCATTTCCAGCCGGGCCCATTCCCAATCGATTACCATGGTTTTGAAAAAGGCGCGCATTCTGGTGGTTGACGACGACACCGATGTGCTGTTTGCCGTGCGCATGCTGCTCAAGCCCGAGGTGCAGGAGGTCGTGACCGAGAAAAACCCCGAGCTGCTGCTTTCCCTGCTCAGCCGGCAGCGGTTCGACGCCATTTTTCTGGACATGAACTACAAAAGCACCCTGGGCACCGGCAACGAGGGCCTGTACTGGCTGAGCCGCATCCGGGAGCTGGACCCCGCCGCCACCGTGATTATGATAACGGCCCACGGTGAAATCAGCACGGCGGTCCGCTCGCTCAAGGCCGGGGCCACCGACTTCATCGTGAAGCCCTGGCACAACGCCCAGCTGCTCGAAACCCTGACCGCGGCCCTGCAGGCCCGCCCCATTGGTAAATCGGCCCCGGCGGTCAGCCCCCCGCGCCGGCCGGCCTCGTTCGCGGAGTTCGACCTGCTGGGCGAGTCGGAGGCCATGCAGGAAGTGTTTCACAAGATTGAGAAGGTAGCGCCCACCGAAGCCAACGTGCTGCTGCTCGGCGAAAACGGCACCGGCAAGGAGCTGGTCGCCAAGGCCCTGCACCAGAAGTCATTTCGCGCCGCCCGGCCCTTCGTCACGGCCGACCTGGCCGCCATGAGCGAGGGAATCTTTGAGAGTGAGCTGTTTGGCCATAAGAAGGGCTCGTTTACCGATGCCCGGGAGGACCGGCAGGGGCGGTTTGAGGCGGCGTCGGGCGGCACGCTGTTTCTCGACGAAATCGGCAACGTTTCCCTGGCCCAGCAGGCCAAGCTGCTCACCGCCCTGCAAAACCGGCAGGTGATTCCGCTCGGCTCCAACACCCCGGTGCCCGTCGACATCCGCCTGATTTCGGCCACCAACGCCCCGCTCTACGAGCTGGCCGCCCGGCAGCAGTTTCGCAAAGACCTGATCTACCGGCTCAACACCGTGGAAATCACCCTGCCACCCCTGCGCGCCCGGGGCGACGACGTGCTGCTGCTGGCCCGGCACTTCGCCGGCATCTACGCCGCCCGCAACCGCAAGCCCACGCCTGCGTTCGAACCCGCCACGCTCGACACGCTCCGGCGCCACCGCTGGCCCGGCAACGTGCGGGAGCTGCAGCACGCCGTGGAGCGGGCCATCATTCTGGCCGAAGGTGACGTGCTGCGTCCCCGGGACTTTCGGTTTTCCACCCTCGAAACCGGTGGGGAAAGTCCGGTGGAGGCCGCCCCGGAAGTGCCTTTGCAGCTCAGCGAAGTTGAAAAAGCCACCATCCTGCGAGTCATCGAGCGGCACCACGGCAACATCACCAAGGCCGCCCGGGAGCTGGGCCTGACCCGCACCGCCCTCTACCGCCGCCTGGAGAAGCATGACCTTTAAGCGCGTCGAGTTCGGTATTGCCCTGCGGCTGATCGGGCTGCTGCTCCTGCTGGCGGCGTTGCTCCAGGCCGGGCAGCGCGGGCACTATGTGCTGGCCGCACTGGCCCTGCTGCTGCTGGCGCTGGCCGTATGGGAGCTGGGCCGGCACGTCACGCGGGGTAACCGGGCGCTGGCCGACTTTCTGCTGGCCATCAAGTACCGCGACTTTGCCCAGCACTACAACGAGGCCCACGTCAACGGCGCCCTGCACGCGGCCTTTAACCAGCTGAACGCCACGTTCCGCCAGCTCAGCGCCGAGCGGGAAGCCCAGTTCACCTACGTGCAGACGGTACTTCAGCTGATTGACACCGGCATTGTCACCTACGACGAGCAGGGGCAGGTGGAGTCGGTGAATGAGACGTTCCGGCAGCTGCTGGAGGTGCCCTACCTGAAGCAGATCAGCGCCCTGCAGCGGCGGCACCCCGGGCTGCTGGCCGCCATCAACGCGCTGGAGCCCGGGGCGGCCACGGTCGTGCGGCTGGTCGTGGGGCGGCGGGAGATGCAGCTGCTGTTGTCGGCTACCCGGTTTCGGCTCCAGAACCGGGAGTTCACGCTGCTGGCTTTGAAAAACGTAAGCCAGACCCTGGAAGAAACCGAAACCGAGGCCTGGCAAAAGCTGCTGCGGGTGATGACCCACGAAATCATGAACTCGGTGGCGCCCATTGCATCCCTGGCCGACACGTTGCGGCGGGATCTGCACCGGGAGCTCAGTTTGGCTCCGCCCACGCCGGGTGCCGACCACGAGCTGCTCGACGACGTGCTGCACGGCATCGGCATCATTCAGCACCGCAGCGAAGGGCTGCTCCGGTTTGCTCAGGTGTACCGCGACTTCAGCACCATCGGCACGCCCCGGCTGGCCCCGGTGCCGGTGGCAGCGCTGTTCAGCACGATTCGCACCCTGATGGCGTCCCACCTGGCCGAGGGGCAGGTAGACCTGCGTACCAGCGTGGAGCCCGCCGGCCTGGAGCTGCTGGCCGATGCCCAGTTGCTGGAGCAGGTGCTGATTAACCTCGTGCTGAACGCAGCCTATGCCGTCCGGCAAACCCCGGCCCCCCGCATCCGGCTGCTGGCCCGGGAAGTGGAAGCCGGCCGCGTCGTCATCGAAGTGGCCGACAATGGCACCGGCATTGCGCCCGAGGTGCTCGACAGCATCTTCATTCCTTTTTTCACCACCCGGGCCGGGGGGACCGGCATCGGACTCAGCTTGGCCAAACAGATCATGCGCCTGCACCGCGGCAGTATCAAGGTGCAGTCGGTCCCGGATGAAGGCACGGTGTTTCAGCTGGAGTTCTGACAAAGCCGGGGGCATAGAGGCAGGGCGCGCATGATGAGCCGGTGCCGGTACCCGCTGGGCTGCCCGCGGTGTAAAATACAGGGACTGATGCGACGGCGCACGATTCCGGCCTTTGTCGGCCACCTTGCGGGGCCCAAACCCTCCGCTGCCTGGCTGCGTTGAAAGCTGAACAGTAGATGCCCAGTGGCCGGCCGTAGCTGCCCCCTGTTCTCACCTTTCCACATCCTGCCCATGGAACCCTCCAATCAACTTACGCCCGTCCAGCCCGGCCCTAATCCGGCCCGGAACGAGCCGCCCGCCAAAGGAACCACGGACCCGGGCACCAGTCAGGACGCACAGCCCCAGGGGCCCAGCCCCGATGCGGCCCCCGCCGAGCCGGTGGCCCCGCCCGAGCCCGTGACCGACCCGGAAGCCCCCGACGGCTCAGCTGACCCCGGCACTGACACCCGCTCCGACGGCGACGGCGACACCGATACCGGCCCTAGCACCGCCGACGCCCAGCCGCTGTAGCAGCGGCAGCCGGCGCTGGTATACTCAGCAGGAGAGGAGCTTACTTTTTTCGAATACCTGGCCATACCCGCAATACCCGGCTGCGCCCACGTATTTTCCTAAGCCCTCACGCCAACTCAGCCCGCGCGGCCGGGGAGGTGAATCCGGAAGGTGGTGCCTTCGCCCAGGGTGCTTTCCACGTCGATGTGGCCGCCGGCCTGCTGCACGATGCGGTTGACAAGGTACAAGCCCAGGCCCGAGCCGTTCACGTGGTCGTGGAAGCGGCGAAACATCTGAAACAGCTCCGAGCCGTAGCGGCTCATGTCGAGCCCCAGCCCGTTGTCCTGTACCAGCAGTACCACTTCGCCCTGCCCGTCCCGCTGCGTGGCGACCCGCACCCGGGGCGTCCGGCCGGGCTGGGCATACTTAAGGGCGTTGCTGAGCAGGTTGTAGAGTACGCTCTGCAAACCCAGGCGCGCAAAGTACACGACCGGCACGGCATCGAAATCCAGCTCAAACTCCGCCCTGGTCGCGGCCACCTGGGAGTGCATGCTCTGAATAATGCCCTGGGTGAGCGGCAGCAGCGCCACCGACTCGGCCCGTAGCTGCTCGGTGCGCCGGCCGGCCTGCACCACTTCGGCCAGTCCCTGAATGGTACTGTGAATCTGGGACAGGGCCTCTTCAAACATTCGCACCAGCCGGGCCGCTTCGGGGTCGTGGAAGGTAGCTGTGCGCTTGAGTTCCTCGAACACCCCGGCCATGTTGTTAACCGGCTGCTTCAGGTCATGCGAGGCCGTGTACACAAAGTTGTCCAGGTCCTGGTTCATGCGGGTCAGCTCCTCGTTGGCCTGCCCCAGCTCGTCATTGGTGGTCTGCACGTCGTCGTGGGCCTTGCGCAGGTCCTTGTTGGTGGTAGCCAGCTTCCGGCTGGTAAGCTGCAGCGCCTCGGCCAGCCCCCGCTGCTGGTGAATGTCGGTGATGGTGCCAAACCACTTCAGCACCTGGCCCTGCTCGTCGCGCACCGAGAGGGCGCGCACCATAAACCAGCGGTAGGCGCCGTCGGCGCGGCGCAGCCGGGCTTCCTGCAGGTAAGGTTCCCCGGTTTGCAGGGCCTGCTCCCATTTTTCCTGAACGAGCGGAAGATCGACGGGATGGTAGCTTTGCATCCAGCCCCGTCCCTGGGCCTGCTCGGGCGACGAGCCGGTGTAGTGGTACCACTGCTCATTGTAGTAGTCCACGTTGCCGTCGGGAGTAGCCGTCCAGACCATGTGGGGAATGGCATTGGTGACGGTCCGGAATTCCTGCTCGCTGCGCTCAATCTGCCGGCGGGCCAGCACCTGCGCGGTCACGTCGTAGGCAAAGACCAGAATGCCGTCGATGGCACCCTGCTCGTCGAAGCGGGCCTGGTATACAAAGTTGAGGTACACATCCTCAGGCGTCTCGTCCGACTGCCGGGGCAGGCGCAGTTTCACTTCCTTGCCCTCGTAGGTTTCCCCGGTCTGGTACACTTGCCGCAGAATGCCCAGGATAGGCTCTGACGTGAACTCAGGCATAACCTTTTCCAGCGGATGCCCCAGCAACGTCCGGCCGGGAAACAGCTGCTGGTACTGGGGGTTCACCAGCTCATACACCAGATCGGGGCCGTCGAGAATGCAGATAGCGGCCGGGGCCTGCATAAAGAACCGCTCGAGGCGGGCCCGCTGCCGCTCGGCCTCAGCCAGGGCCTGCTGGGCTTCGTGGGTGCGGTGCTCTACCCGACCTTCCAGCTCCCGGTTGAGCTGCTGCAGGGACTGCTGGGCCAGGCTTAGCTCTTCGATGTTGGCCCGGGTTTCCTCGTTGGCGGCCTGTAGCTCCTCGTTGGTGCTGCCCAGCTGCATGTTCAGGGTCTGGAGCTCGAGCTGGGCGTCTTCAACCTGCTGCCGGGCCCGCACCAGGGTCGTGACTTCGTAGGCAAACACGAAGATGCCGTCCACGTTGCCGGTGCCGTCGTGGGTGGGCTGGTAGATAAAGTTGTAGTACCGCTTTTCCAGCTCCCGGGGGTGGGTGTTGTCGTGGTCAAGCTGAACCAGCATTTCGTTGGCGTGGTAGGTTTTGCCCGTATGGTACACCTCATCAAGCAAGTCGAAGATGGGCTGGCCTTCCAGCTCGGGCATGGCTTCCCGAATGGGCTTGCCCAACAACGGCCGGTTGCCCACCAGCCGCTGGTACTGACTGTTTACCAGGCGAAACACGTGGCCGGGCCCCTCAAAAATGGCAATCATGGCCGGGGCCTGCATGAAAAACCGCTCCAGGCGGGCCCACTGCTGCTCGGCCTCGGCCCGGGCCACCTTCTCCTGGCCCTGACTTTCGCGCAGCGCCACTTCCACGGCCGTGCGGTCGTGGTCGGCGGTGTCGGTAAAGCTTACCAGCAGGCCGGCCCCCACCCGCCGGGCCGAGAGGTGAAAGTAGTTGTCGAGTCCGTCGGCCTGGTAGTTTACGCTAAAGCGTCCGGGCTGCCCCGACTCAAATGTGCGGCAGTGAAAATCGAAGACGCCGGTCGCCAGGGTGTGGGGAAACAGGGTCAGGTAGGATTTCTGGGGCCGGGCGTCGAGGTTCAGGATACGCCGGGCCGCCGGATTGAGCAGCTCAATGGTGAGGTCAATGATTTGCCCGCTGCCCGCCGGGTCGTACACCGGCAGGTACAGCGCTACCCCGGTCAGGGACGCCTCAAGGAGGCCAAACGCCAGCTCCTCGGCCGGAAATGCCGTCAGCACATCGGCAGTTAAAGAGGACAGGGTACCGGCAGACTGGGACATGAGAACAAAAAGCAGCGTCAAGAAACCGCCGGATCCGGCAGTTGTCGAAAGTCAATCAACCGGCAAGATACTGTACAGAGCGCTAAGTACGAACACGTAGGGGCCCCGAAAACCAACTCCGGATGCTGTGTACGACATCCACGCGGCCTGGATGCCTACTGTTCAGCTTTGCTGCCGGCATCCTTCAAGCCGGGGCTGCGCCTGCGGCGGGCGTGAAATAATGCTTAGTGCCTGGATTGGCCCGATTGGGCGGACGACCCCGGTAGGTCATATTGCCTGCGCAAACCAACCGCCTATCTTTCAACGATTATTCCCGGCCCCTTACTGTGTTTTGTATGTATCCGCTTTTATCCGCAACGGTCTGCTTCCGCCCTGGTGAACGCGCCCGTCGTCTGCTACTGCTGCTGGCCTTGCCGCTTATGCTGCTGGCTGGGGCGGCCCGGGCCGCCGCGCCGGCCGCCTTATCATCCGCCGGGGCGGCAGGCCGGCCGCTGCGCGAGGCGCTGAACTCCGACGGCACCCTGAAAGCCGGCTCTCAGGGCTCTTTTACGGCCAGTGGCTATACGCTGAGTACCGATGGCACCGGCCAGCCTACGTTTCGGCCGACCAGCTCAACGGCCGCCGAAAGCCTGCTGGGCCCGGGCGACGAATTCTGGCAGAACGGCTTCGGCCTGCCCGGTGCCAACGGTCCGGTCGGCTGCGTGGTCCGGGCTTCGAATGGCGACCTCTATGTCGGTGGACTTTTCACCGGTATCGGCAATGTGGCGGCCAGCCGCGTTGCCCGGTGGAACGGGACGGCGTGGAGCAGTCTGGGAGCGGGCCTGAACGGTGAGGTGCAGGCGCTGGCGCTGGACGCAGCCGGTATCCTGTACGCGGGCGGCGTATTCACCCAGGCCGGAGGGCGGGCAGCTTCCCGCATTGCCCGGTGGGATGGCACGGCCTGGAGCAGCCTGGGGGCAGGAACCAATGGAAACGTTCACGCGCTGGCCCTCGATAACGCGGGCAACCTCTACGCCGGAGGAAACTTTTCCGCCGCCGGGGGCACGGCAGCCAATCGGATTGCGAAATGGAACGGCAGCAGCTGGAGCGCACTGGGCGCGGGAATGGATGGTGAGGTGCAGGCGCTGGTTGTAGATGCCAGGGGCAGCGTCTACGCCGGTGGGTCTTTTCTGCAGGCCGGGGGCACTGCCGCGAGCCGCGTTGCCCGGTGGGACGGCACCGCGTGGAGCAGCCTGGGTAACGGCCTTTCGGGAACCCTGACAAATCAGACGGTGATGGCACTGGCTGTCGACGGCAGCGGCAATGTGTATGCGGGGGGCTACTTCAGCCAGGCGGGTACCGTGGCAGCCAACCACATTGCCCGGTGGGACGGTGCTGCCTGGAGCGCGCTGGGCGCAGGGACAGGTCTTACCGTGCGGACCCTGGCTGTCGACGGCAGCGGGAATGTGTACGCCGGGGGCTACTTCACCCAGGCCGGGAGCATCGCCGTCCGGCACCTGGCCAAATGGAACGGGACGGCGTGGAGCAGTATGAACACGCAAACAAACAGCGTGATAGGCGGGCTGGCGGTTGATGGCAGCAGCAACCTATATATCGTCGGCGCCTTTACCGAGGCAGGCAGCGGGGCAGCCATGCACGTGGCCCACTGGAATGGCAGCAGCTGGAACGCGCTGGGCAGCGGACTGGACAGAAGAGTGCACGCGCTGGTACTGGATGGGCAGGGTAACGTGTACGTCGGCGGCTATATCAGCCAGCCCGGGAACCCGGCTTTTTCCCGCATTACCCGCTGGAACGGCACCAGCTGGAGCAGCCTCGGAACCGGAATGAATGGATCGGTCCTGGCTCTCGCGCTTGACCCCGCCGGCAACCTGTATGCCTCCGGACGATTCTCAACAGCCGGGGGCGTGGCAGCAAACAATATTGCCAAGTGGGACGGTACCAGTTGGAGTGCCCTTGGCGCCGGAATTGACGCCCAGTTTGAGGTAAGCGCCCTGGCCACCGACAGTCGGGGCAACGTGTATGCGGGAGGGCTTTTCAACCGGGCCGGGGGAGTCGCGGCAAACAACGTGGCCATGTGGAATGGGAGTGCCTGGAGCGCAATAGGTACCGGCGCGACCGGGGACGTGTTGGCCCTGGTCGTGGATGGCAGCGACGATGTGTATGCAGCCGGTAGCTTTCCGGCGGCGGGAGGCGGGACCTCAAGGGGCGTGGCCAAATGGAACGGCACTGCCTGGACTGGACTGGGTACGGGCTTGCGAGACCTGGTCCTGGCCCTGGCCGTGGATGGCAGCGGTACCTTGTACGCGGGGGGCGTGTTTAGTCAGTCGTCCGGCTCGGTTGCGAATTGCGTTGCCCGCTGGGATGGCACGGCCTGGAGCAGCCTGGGGAGCGGCCTGAGGGGTGAAGTACACGCGCTGGCCGTCGACGGCCGCGGGAATGTCTACGCCGGGGGACTTTTCAATCAGACCGGAACCGGGTCCATTATCGGAAACAACGTTGCCAGCTGGAACGGTACCACGTGGAGTGGACTGGGCACCGGCCTGAATCATTTTGTGCTTGCCCTGGGCGTTGACGGCCCCGGCAACGTGTACGCCGGGGGGACCTTCACTACCACGGGCGACGACTCGAAGGTGACGGCCTACTTCGGCATCTACTCGCGGCCGGGAGTGTTGAGAATGGCCCCGGCCGCGCTGAGCGCCCAGGTAGCCTTGTATCCGAATCCGGCCGGCAAAACAGTATGTGTCGTGCTGCCAGCCACCCTGAACCGGGAATCGGCGACGACAGAGTTGGTGGACGACATGGGTCGCGTCGTGCGTACGCAGGTGCTGCCGCCAGCCGGAACCACGGCGCGCCAGCTCGCCCTGGGCAGCCTGCCGCCAGGTCTGTATCTGGTTCGGATTGCCACGCCGCAGGGACTGATAGTCAGGAAGCTGCTGGTTGAGTAAGCGTTAAGCGACGGCCCCGTCAGCCGATAGGGCTGCTTGTGGAAGCCCCTTGCAGGAGCGGGTTTTAACTATCCTGATAAAAGAAGGCGGGTGGCCCGGCCTGGCGGGGTAGACTTCCGGACAGGAAAAGTGAGGGGCCCTCGGCTGCCGGCTCGTTTGCCGGTCAACGGCTATCTTCCGGCTTGAAATCATTCTTCCCGGAGCTTATGCCGCGTTTCCTGCTACTTGTCGTGCTACTTTTTGCCGCGCTGCCCGGGCTGGCGCAGGTGACACCCCGCGCCAGCCTGCTTATCCGCAACGGCCGGGTCGTGGACGGTACCGGCAACGCCTGGTTTCTGGCCGACGTGGCCGTGCAGGGCGGGCGCATCGTGGCCGTGGGCCGCCTGGCCGCCGACTACCCCGCCGACACCGTCATCGACGCCCGCGGGCTGGTGGTGGCGCCCGGCTTTATCGACGTGCACACCCACATCGAGGACGATGAAGTCAAGCAGCCCACCGCCGACAACTTTATCTACGACGGCGTGACGACCGTCATTACCGGCAACTGCGGCTCCTCCCGCCCCGACCTGGGCCGCTACTTCTCGTTTCTCGACAGCCTGCACCTTTCCGTGAACGTGGCCTCCCTGGTCGGGCACGGCACCCTGCGCAAGGAGGTGATGGGCCGGGCCAACCGGGCGCCTACCGAAGCTGAGCTGGGGCAGATGGAAGGTCTCGTAGCCCGGGCGATGCAGGCTGGGGCCGTGGGCTTGTCGTCGGGGCTGATTTACATTCCCGGCACCTATTCCCGCCCGGCAGAAATGGCCCGGCTGGCCCGGGTAGTGGGGCGCTACCGCGGCATCTACGCCACCCACATGCGCAACGAGGGCGACAGCGTGCAGCAGGCCATCCGGGAAGCGTTGTGGGTTGGGAAGGAAGCGGGCTTGCCGGTCGAGATTTCCCACTTCAAGCTGAGCGGGCAGCCCAACTGGGGGCAGGCCGACAAAACCCTCGGGCTGGTGCAGGAGGCCCGCCTGGCCGGGCAGGAAGTCACCATCGACCAGTATCCCTACACCGCCTCTTCCACTTCGCTGAGCACCCTGATTCCGGATGCCGTACAGGCCGATGGCCGCGACTCCCTACGCGCCCGCCTTTCCCGGCCGGCCGTGCGCGCGGCCACGGAAGCGGCCATGGTGAAGCGCCTGAAGCAGCGCCGGCTGCGGCACTTCAGCTACGCCGTCGTCGCCAGCTTCCCGCCCGATACCAGCTACAACGGCCTCAGCATCGAGGCCATCAACCAGAAGCGCGGCCGGCCCCACAAAGCCAAAGCCGAAGCCGCCACGGTGCTGGACCTGGTGCTGCAGCACGACGCGGGTATGGTCTTTCATGGCATGAGCGAGGCCGACGTGCAGCAGATCATGCGTTACCCGTTCAATATGGTAGGCTCCGATGCCAGCATCCGGGTGTGGCGGCAGGGCGTGCCCCACCCGCGGGGCTACGGCTCCAACGCCCGCGTGCTGGGCCGCTACGTGCGGGAGCTGCAGCTGATCGGTCTGGAAGAAGCCGTGCGACGCATGACGTCCCTGCCCGCCCAGACGTTCGGACTGCCGGACCGCGGCCTGCTGCGCCCCGGCATGGCCGCCGACCTGGTCGTGTTTGATCCGGCGGTAGTCGCCGACAAATCCACCTTTACCCAGCCGCACCAATACAGCGTGGGCATGCGCTACGTGCTCGTGAACGGAAAGATGACCGTGCGCAACGGGCAGCATACCGGCCGCCGCAGCGGACAGGTACTGTTCGGCCCTGGGCGTCAGGTCCCGGAATCGGCTCCGGTCCGGAAAGGCGGATAAGTAAGCCAGCAAGCCGGCCCGGTTTACGCGGCAAGGATACCGGCGGGCAGGTTAACCGGTGCAGCTTTTACGGCCGGCGTCTGTCCGACCAGCTGGCCCGTGGCATCGTAATAGGCTACCACGTACTCGGCCTGGTCGCCCGGAGGCAGGGGCCGCTGGTCGAGGTGGGGGCTGCAGGCGTTATAGGCAATGCACTGCCAGGGCAGGCTGCAGCTGCGCCGGTAAAGGTAGGCGTACTGGCCCGCAGGCTTATCGAAGTCCAGGCGGCGGCCGGCCGGCACGTGGTAGAGCTGGAGGCGGGCCGTAGGGGTGGAAAGGAGAGAGGCAGGTAAAGTTGAACGCATAGAATAAGGTCCGGCCGGGAAGGTCTGGCCGGGTTCTAAACGGAGCCGTCCCGGATTAGGGTCCCGGTTTTGTACGGATTTGCAAAGCGGAAAACCCTGAAAAATGTGCGGCGGCCAGGTCGCAGATCCGGTCGTACTATCCCGGCTATACCCTGAAGCACGTGGGGCTGGAATGATTTATCCTGCGTCAAGGCGAGGCGTTGCACCCGGCTGGCCGCCGGCGAGGGTCGGCTTCGGGAGGTAACAAACCACGCCGGGCCTCGCGTATGAGGGGCGCAGGACCCGTACCAGCGCCTATTCCCTGATGTATGAAACTACCCGGACTTAAGCTCAGACCCCGCCGCGACGATACGCCCCCCGACAACTACACCAAATGGGGCTGGTATGCCATGGCCGTCCTGTCCATCGCGTGGATTGTCTACAGCCTGTTCTTTGATAAATAGCCCGGGTTCTGGAGTCGCCTCCGATTCACTTTCCGGAAGGCCTGCCCGCCGGGACGACTATCCGCGTCTTCCGGTTTTCCTGTTGCAGACCCGAAGTGGCCTAACCCACCGTAGCTTTGCGGCCAACTTTTCCGGTTACCTGCTTTTAGCGCCACATTTTGACAAAACCACGTTCCGCCGCTGCCCCTCCGGTTCCCACCGCTTTGAAGGTGCTGCGCCTGCAGCTCAAGGTAGCGGCACTGATTTCGACGGAGCTGGCGTTCCGGCTGGCTTGGCGGATCTTCTGCACCCCGCGGCGGCTGCCGCCTAAAAAGTGGGAGGCCGATGCCCTGACCGGGGCCCGGCGCTTTGCCGTACCCTTCCCGACCGGGCAGCTGGCAGCATACGAGTGGGGCGCCGCTGGTGGGCGCACGGTGCTGCTGGTGCACGGCTGGGAGCACCGGGCCTCTTTCTGGGGCGCCTTTGCCCGGGCGCTGGTGGCAGCCGGCTACCGCGTCGTGGCTTTCGACGGGCCCGCCCACGGCCTCTCGCCGGGGCTGCGCACCACGCTGCCGGAGTTCGGCGCTGCTATTCAGGCCGTGGCCAACGCCGCCGGCGACGTCTGGGCCGTAGTGGCCCACTCCT
The DNA here is from genome assembly GCF_020685205.1 of Hymenobacter translucens. Lineage (GTDB taxonomy): Bacteria > Bacteroidota > Bacteroidia > Cytophagales > Hymenobacteraceae > Hymenobacter > Hymenobacter translucens. The sequence goes on along the minus strand of NZ_JAJERB010000003.1, from coordinate 418,554 downwards.
TTGGGGCTGCTGCTACGGCCGGCCTGCCGGTTCACTTCAACGACGGACAGCTGCTGCCCCGACTGGTGCTGCTGAGCGTGCCGGGCAGCACGCCGGCCGTGTTTCAGCGCTTTGCTGAGCTGCTTGAAATTCCGCCCCGGGTGATGCGGCGGATGCTGGCGTTCGTGGCCGCGCACGGCCGGGCCGCCGAAAGCTTCAGCCTGACCGAGGTTGGGACGGCCGTGCCGGCCGAGCGGGCCCTGCTGCTCCACGACCGGCAGGACCCCACCATCCCGTTTGCCGAGGCCGAGGAAATAGCCCGTCACTGGCCCGGCCTGGATTTCCGGCCTACCAGCGGCCTGGGTCACAACAAGATTATGCGCGACCCGGAGGTTATCCGGCAGGTAGTAGCGTTTCTGCAGTAGTGCACTGCCTGCTGCCGTAGCGGCCAGGCTTAAAAATGGTAAAGGAAGGTGGCAACCCCGGTGAAGGCAGGCTTCTTGTTATCCAGGATTTCCAAGGCCACCTCAATGCGGGCCTTAGCCACACCGCGCAGGTCTTTCACCGATTGCAGCTTAGCCCGCAGCCGCACCTGGCTACCAACCTTCACCGGCTGGTTGAAACGCAGGCTTTCGATTTCATAGTTCACTTGCATCTTCAGCCCCTCAAACGCTACCAGCTGGGACCAAAAGTGGGGGAGCAGGGAAACCGTGAGGTAGCCGTGGGCAATGGTCGTCTGAAAGGGCGACTCCACCCGGGCACGCTCCGGGTCGGTATGAATCCACTGGAAGTCGAGCGTGGCGGCGGCAAATGCGTTAATCTGCTCCTGGGTAATAGTATGATAGGGCGAAACGCCAAGCTCTTGGCCTTCGAGCTGCAGCAGCTCAGCCAGGCTGCGAATAGTCAACTGACTCATGCGGGTAGGTGCGTAAGTGGGGTTAGTACGCCTAAAAGTAGAACAACGGTCGGGAATCAACGGCGCCTGAGCCTACGAGCGAGCCATCGGGCAGCCAATGTGCTCAGAAACAGTCCGGCCGGCTTATCAGCCGGCGGCCGGAAATTCGACTATTTATACTTCTCACTATCGGCCCGGGTGGTAACGCATACCTCCGGGAGTTCGGCCAAAGGGCCGGAGTGAATACGGGCTTCGAATCACCGCGCTAAATGCCTTCCTGCCCGGCCTGGCCTAGCTCGCGCAGCAGCTGGCGCAAGCCTTCCGGCGTCTGTAGGGTCCGCTGCACGAGCTCCAGGTAGTCAAGCTCCTGCCGCAGCTGCCGCTTGGTCAGCCGCAGCTCGGCTTCGTGCTTTTTGCCGGTGCCGGCAAAGGGACGGTCCGGGCCGTACTTAAGCTCGTTGAGCTGCTGCTTGAGGGCGTTTTGCTGCTGGGTCAGGGCGCGGGTGTAGCGCACCAGCACGTCATCGTCGTCGGCTGGCTGGGCGGGGGCGTGGCGGCCCAGCAGGTCGAGCAGGGTGTAGAGGTCGTTGTTCTGGTAGGCCTTGGTGATTTGCTGCATCCGCTCGGTCTTGGCGCGGGCCAGCTCCGGGTTGCGTTCCAGGTCGGGGTGGTTGGCGCGGGCCAGCTGCCGGTACAGCGCCTTGGTGTCGGTGAGCAGGGCCAGCTGGTCTTTCCGGGCTTCGCGCTCCGCCTTTTCCTGAGCGCGCTCGGCTTTGGTTTTCCGGCGACCGGGCTGCTCCGGCGCCGGAGCGGGTTCGGAAGCAGGCTCAGCGTCGTGGTCGGGCTCGGGCAGGGGACCGGTGGGGGCGTAGCGGCGCAGCAGGTCGGTCACGTCCTCGCCGAAGCGGCGGTGCAGGGTCCAGGCGTTGTGCAGCAGCAGCTCTTCTACCTGCTTTTCCTCGGCCCGGCTCAGGCCCATGGTAAGCCCGGCTTCCAGCGGTTCAAACAAAGCCCGGCGGGCCGTCACCACGGTCTGGGCCAGCGGACCCACCTGCTTCCAGTACGTGCGGCGGGCCTCGGCCTGGGCGGCTTCCAGCTCCCGAAGCTGGTCGCGCAGGTTTTCTACTGCCTGCACCGCCTGCCGGAAAGCCTGGCGGGCGGGCGACGCGTCGGGCTCGGCTTGCGGCCGGCTCAGGCCGCGCTGGGGTGCCGGGGCGTTACGGGAATCAAACTCTTCAAACTCAGGTAGCGGCATCGGAGGCAGGGTCATCGGGAAAGGGGAGGGGCCGGCATGGGGCACTGCCCCACAGCGCATAAGCCGCTTCAAAGGTATGGCAGTGGGCATCCACGATGTCGCCAATCTTCTCGGAATAGCCCCCGCCCATGCTCACCGCTACCGGCAGGCTGCGCGCGTGGCACAAGCCCAGCACCAGCTCGTCGCGGGCACGGCAGCCGGCTTTGGTCAGGGCCAGCTTGCCCAGCTTATCGGTGCCGAGCACGTCCACGCCGGCCTGGTAAAACACGAAGTCGGGCTGCACGCGGTCAAGCAAACCCGGCAGGGTCGAGCCAAGCAGAGCCAGGTAGTCGACATCGGACATGCCCAGGGGCAGCGGTACGTCCAGGTCGCTTTGCTCTTTGCGCAGCGGGTAGTTGGCGCCGGCGTGCATGCTGAAGGTAAACACCCGGGGCTCGGCCCCAAAGATGCTGGCCGTGCCGTCGCCCTGGTGCACGTCGAGGTCCACGACCAGCACCTGCCCGGCCAGCCGGTGGTGCAGCAGGTAGGCGGCGGCAATGGCCAGATCGTTAAGCACGCAGAACCCTTCGCCCCGGTCGGCAAAGGCGTGGTGAGTACCTCCGGCTAGGTTGAGCGCCACGCCGTCGCGCAAAGCCCGCCGCGCCGACTGCAGCGTACCGGCCGAGGAGCTCAGCGAACGAAGCACGAGCTGCCGGTTCTGGGGCAGGCCCAGGCGGCGCACCTCGGCGGCCGACAGCTGCAGGTCGCGCACCTTGTGCCAGTAGTCGGCGGTGTGGACGCGCAACACGTCCTGCTCGGCGCACAGGCCGGGGTCGTAGAAGTCCTCCGGGGGCGCAATACCCCGCCACAAGAGCTGCTGTCGGATCAGCTCGTATTTGGCAATCGGAAAACGGTGGCCGGGCGGCAGATCGAGGGTATAGCGCTCCGAAGTGGCCAGGCAGGGCATGAGGTAATGCGTTGTGAGCTTTGGTTTAGGCGGCGCGGTACAGCTGAAAGCCTTAAGCCGCGCTCCGCTGCTTGAACGACAGGAGTGGTTAGGAGTTATCAAATCAGCTAGCGCCGATTAAACAGGTGAAAAATTAAAGGGTTGCCGGATGTAATTATTGAAATCAGCTATCTGGTGTTTTTGGTCTGAAAAAATATTTTTAAAAATGTTGCCTTGCATTGAATAACCTTTATACCTTTGACCCGTTCAAAGCCAAAATACAAAAAGCCTTTCCCCTTCAACTGCCATGCGCCGCCACGAAAATAAATTCGATTCGCCAGCAAGCTCGCTGATCCAGATGGATCGGTTCGGGTTCGGCGCGCACGCAGACAGGTAAAGTTCTTTCGATAGAATCAACCCCCGCGAAACGCCCGAATCCACCCCGATTCGGGCGTTTCTCATTTCCCCGGGTACTAACTCGTTACTGATCATGTTGTCATCTCTCCTCAACCAGTCCTGCCGGTTCTGCGCAATGCCCACCGCTGCTACGTGCTGCTGCGGTGACGGCAGGTCGCTGCCGCAGTTAAGTTGCCCCACCCTAAAACGGGAGCGGTAACGCCGAAGCCGCCGGGCCCTGCCATTGCTGGGCCGGTATTTAATTCAGAAATAGATCCCCCATAATAAATTCACCGAAAATGGTGGAGTGGGAAAATATTGTCTGAATTTTTTGACACATAATTTCTGAATCTGGCAATTTAAATACGCCGGCATTAAATCATTTTCTCATCTCGAAAATAATCTGACTATGTACGAAAGCTTCAGGATCCAACTCAACTCGTCCGCCTCAATGGCGCCCGCACAGTCTGATTTTTTTATCGGTAACCGCCCTCGCGCAGGGCACCCACCCCGATGTCTAACCGCAAAAAACGCTTCTCCCAGCAGTCCTGGGAAACCCGCCAAGCCCTAGCCGCCCTGGCCCGGCACGCCGACTTCTACAAGCAAACCGCCGGGCAGCAGATCGATCTACTTTTTTCCTGCGCTACCATGCAGGAACTCCACCGCCGCATCGACCCCGACTCCCCGCTGGCCCTGCGCTACCAGCACTGGGTAATGAGCGTGCCGGTCGATAACCGGCCCCTGGCCCGGGAGGCGCTGCTGGCCCTGGCCACCCGGCGCACCGAGCTGCTCGAACGGCCCGAAACCCTGACGGCGGTTGGGGTGCTGGCCCGCCTCTACGGGCACCGGCAGGCCGAGCTGACCGACTGGAAGCCAAAAAGCCGCAATACGTTCCGGCAGCTGGTCAGCCTGGTGCGCCACCTCTACGACGGCTACGGCGACGTGCCGGCCTGGGTGCTCGAAGCCTGGGTTTCCGGCGAGCTGATCAGTGCCGGCGTGGACCTGGCTCAGCTGACCATTCATCTGGGGCAGGGCCAGAGCCTGCACTCCTTCCCGGGCCTGCCGGTGCCACTTACCCGGCGGCTGGAGCACGAGATGCGCCAGGCCCCGGCGGGCAGCAGCTTCGTCGAAGCCCTGCGCTACGCCCAACTGTCCGTTCGGGGGGCTCTGCCCTGGCTGCGGCCAGTGATGCAGACCGCCTGGGGCCGGGAAATCGGCCCGGATGATTCTTTCTGGCTGGGCGTGGTCGACTTTTTTGCCGCCACGCCCATGGTCGACCCCCGGCAGTTCGGGCCGGTGTGCGACTGGATTCACCAGAAGCGCACGGTTGGCATCGGGACCGAGCCGCCCCAGCCGGGGTTCAGCCTGAAAGGACGCTCCATGGAAAGCCTGCTTGCTCAGACCGAGCGGTGGCACCGGGGACTGGCGCACAACCGCCGCCACGGCGGGGAGCTGCTTTCCACTTCCTGGACGGGCCTGCCGGTCAGCAACTTCGTGAGCGGCGCCGACCAACGGGTGCTCATCACCCAGCTGCTCACCTACGAGGAGCTGGTGCTGGAAGGCCGGACCCTGCGCCACTGCGTGGCTTCTTACCTGAATTCCTGCCAGAAAGGGCGCTGCGGCATCTTCACCGTGCTCATCGACGGGGTGCGGACGCTGACCCTGGAAGTGTTGCCCAACCGCTCCATCGTGCAGGTCCGGGGCCGCTTCAACCGGGATATGACTTCCACCGAGCAGCTCTGGCTGACGCGCTGGGCCGACCAGGCCCAGCTCAGCCTCTCCGACTACGCTTAGGAAACAGGTGTTGCGGCAAGGGCCCGACACGCCCCCTGCGGCAGCTTATCATTTCACCACTTCTCCCTCTCACCACTTATGCGCTTCAACTTTACTTTCCGCAAAAACGGGCCGGCAGCCGTGGTGAACCACGCGGGAGCTACCGCCTTCGCGCTCACGCCCCCGCTGGAGCTCTACGCCGCCGTAGCTACCGCCGCGCTCAATGACCAGTACTACGAAACCGCGGGTACCCGCCTGCAGCGCCTGCGGGCCCTGGTGGCGCAAAACAACCCGCGCTTCGTGGCTCAGCTGGCCGTCTATGCCCGGGAGCAGCTCAACCTGCGCACTGTGCCCCTGGTCTTGTGCGTCGAGCTGGCCCTGATTCACCGGGGCGACAACCTGGTAAGCCGCCTGGTAGCCCGGGTGGTGCAGCGGGCCGACGAAATCACCGAGCTGCTGGCCTTCTACACCATGGCCAACGAGCGGGCGGGCGTAAAGCGCCTGAACCGCCTGTCGAAGCAGCTGCAGAAAGGGCTGGCCCTGGCCTTCAACCGTTTCGACGGCTACCAGCTGGCCAAGTACGACCGGGCCGGCTTTGTCCGCCTCCGCGACGCGCTGTTTCTGGTGCACCCCCGCCCGAAAAGCGCGGAGCAGCAGGCCCTGTTCGACCAGCTGGTTTGCGGGGAGCTGCCCACGCCCTACACCTGGGAAACGGAGCTGTCGGCCCTGGGTCAGCAGTCGTTTGCAACGGCTGCGGAGCAGCAGGCAGCTTTCCGCGGGAAATGGGTCGAGCTGGTAGGTAGCGGCAAGCTGGGCTACATGGCCCTGCTTCGCAACCTGCGCAACATCCTGGAAGCCGATGTGTCGGCCGAAACGGTAACGCAGGTGTGCCGGGCGCTGACCGACGAGCGGGCCGTGGCCCGGTCCCGGCAGCTGCCCTTTCGCTTCCTGGCCGCCTACCGCGAGGTGCTGACGGTGCAGTCGGGCTACGTGGCGACGGTACTCGACGCGCTGGAGCAGGCCATTGCCTACTCGGCCCAGAACCTGCGGGGCTTCGGTGCCGGAACCCGGGTCGTGGTAGCCTGCGACGTGTCCGGCTCGATGCAGCAGCCGGTGTCTGCGCGCAGCAAAGTCTTGCTCTACGACGTGGGCCTGGTGTTGGGCATGCTCCTGCAAAGCCGCTGCGGAAACGTGACGACTGGCATGTTCGGCAACACCTGGAAGCGGGTGGCGCTGCCCAAAGGCCAGGTACTGCGCAACGTGCAGGAGCTTTACCGCCGCGAAGGCGAAGTCGGCTACAGCACCAACGGCTACCTGGTGGTCAAGGACCTGCGCCTGCGCCGGGAGGTGGCCGACAAGGTGATGGTCTTTACCGACTGCCAGCTCTGGAACAGCACCGGCGACGGGGCTACCCTGGCCCGGGAGTGGGAGAAGTACCGCCGCGAGGTGGCGCCCCAGGCCCGCCTCTACCTCTTCGACCTGGCCGGACACGGTACGGTGCCGGTGGAGGTAAAGGAGCAGCAAGGGGTGGCCCTGATTGCCGGCTGGTCGGATAAAGTGTTCGACGTGCTCCAGTCTCTGGAAAACGGCGGCACGGCTCTGACCGAAATCGAGAAAATTGAACTGTAAACCCCTCGGTCGGGGGCGGCAGCATAGTCAAGCGGGCTGCCGCCCCTCAGTAAATTAGTTGTCAGTTGTCCGTTGTCCGGTAAAAGGATAGCAGAGCACTGACAACGGACAACTATCAACGGACAACTGCCAACTCATACAACTGACAACCAGTCCATTCAGCAGGGTGCCGTAGCGGGGTGATACTTCGCCTGGTAGAACTGTCCGCAGCTCCGGCGGCGGTCAGCGGGTTCGACTCCCAAACGCACCCCGCGCCTGTTGTCCCTGCCGTACTGGTTCTCATCAACAAATCCGGCGGGTGTCGTCGGGAAGCGTTCCTTCGGGTCGTGGGTTCGAGCCCCGCCTTCGGCTGCTATTTCGGGCAACCGGAGTAGCTCAGCTGGTTAGAGCAGAATGGCTTCGGCCGCGCTTTCTTCCTGTTACCCCGCCGTGTTGTTAACAATCATTCAGGTGCCGTAGGAGTGCATTCCTTCGCCGGAGCTGGAAGCCGCAAGGCAGGCGGGTTCGAATCCCGCCCCGCTGCCATCGGATAGCGGGCCGCGTCAGGTAGTCGCGCCAGCTGTTAGGGCATTTCGCGTGTTGCCCTGAATATACCTTACCTCGTTGGGTGCCGTAGCCCAGCCTTACTTCGCACTGATAACGCCCAGGTCGGGGGTTCGAATCCCTCTCGTTGCTTTTCGGAGCGGCGGTAGCTCAGTGGTAGAGCAGGATATGGTGGCTGGGCGCCCTGTTGCCCCAACGAGTTTTTTTTATGCTGCTGACCGGGTGCCGTAGGCGGGCGCTACTTCGGTAAAGGTTCTTTCGGGAGCTGAGCGGGTTCAAGCCCCGCACCCAGCGCTTCGGCTGCTGGTGACGCCCGGTCTGCCGGTGCGTCGGCAACGCCAGCCGTTTGTTGCCCCGGTACGCAGCGTGTTTTTCCTGACTGGTGCCGTAGGGCCGCCGTACTTCATTTGGGACGGTGGAGGTCGGGGGTTCGAGTCCCTCCCGCGCCTTCGGGCGCGGTAGCTCAGCTGGTCAGAGCCCAGTTCAGGGCGGTCCGTCTGTCGCCCGATCAGGAAGTAGCGCAAGGGCCCGGTGTCGTGGAGCAGCATTTCTTCGTCTGCCACTTGATTCCGAAGCTGCTCACCCGTTGCCCGGGCCCCTTGCTTTCCTGCGCCGGATGCCGTAGGTCCGCGCTGCTTCGACCCTTCTTGTCGGGACGTACGCGAGTACCCCGTCAGTTGCGGCCCGTCAGTTGCGGCCCGCCCGTTGCTCCGGTTTTTGGGAAAGTAAACCGACTGTTTACGAACCGCTTCTTCTTATCATTTCATCACTCTACTTTCCATACTCAGCCAGGATTTTATGGGCAGTAAGAATCGTTCTGACGGTTTTACCACCCCGCCCTGCGGGCAACCCTCCTTGAAAACGGAGGAGAACTACCGCCCTACTTCCGCCAGCCTGCTCCTTTCAACTCCTGACTTCTAGCTCCCAACTTCTAACTCCTCAACATATGGCTCAACAACTACGCGGCAATGACTTGCGGGAGCTTGGCTTCCCGGAAGGCCGCGCCATCGGGCTGGCATTAGCCCAACTGCAGCGCAAGCACCTTAAGCGCCTTTCACAAACCGATCAGCTGGCGTTGCTCCGGCTGCTCCTCCACAACCCACACAACTTTCTCACCGACCTCGACTGGAGCCATACCGCGGCGGCTTTGCTGCCCCCGCCCAGCCGCCACATCGAACTGGTGCCCCGTAAGGACTACGTCACCTTTGGTGCCGAGTACATCGAGCCGGGGGCCGTGCACCAGATGGAAACGGCCATGAAGCTGCCCGTCACCGTAGCCGGGGCCCTGATGCCCGACGCCCACCACGGCTACGGCCTGCCCATCGGGGGCGTGCTGGCCACCGACAATGCCGTAATTCCCTACGCCGTGGGTGTCGACATCGGGTGTCGGATGGCCTTGTCCATCTTCCCGCTGCCGCCTGCGTTTATGACGCAGCGCGTGCAGGAGCTGCAGAAGCTTTTGCTCGACAACACCCGGTTCGGCAACCGCACCGGCTTCGACCGGGGCAAGAAGCTGGGGCACGAGGTGCTGGAGCGCGACGAGTTCACGGCCATTCCTTTCCTCCGCAACAAGCAGGGTACGGCCGCCGAGCAGATCGGCACCTCCGGCTCGGGCAACCACTTCGTCGAGTTCGGGGTGGTCGACATCACCGACCCGGCCAACGAGCTGGGCGTGCCGGTGGGTCAGTACGTAGGGCTTTTGTCGCACAGCGGCTCCCGGGGGCTGGGCGCCAGCGTAGCGAATCACTACACCAAGCTCGCCATGGAAAACTGCCAGCTGCCCGCCGAAGCCAAGCACCTTGCCTGGCTTTCGCTCGATGGGGAGCTGGGTCAGGAATACTGGGCCGCCATGAACCTGGCCGGCGACTACGCCTCGGCCTGTCACCACCACATCCACCAGCGCCTGGCCAAGGCCCTGGGGGAGCGGCCGCTGGCGAAGGTGGAGAATCATCACAACTTTGCCTGGAAGGAACGCCTAGCCGATGGCCGGGAGGTCATCGTTCACCGCAAGGGCGCGACGCCGGCCGGCAAGGGTGTGCTGGGCGTGATTCCCGGCTCGATGACGGCCCCCGGCTTTATCGTCCGCGGCCGGGGCGTGGCGGAGTCCCTGGGTTCCGCCTCGCACGGGGCCGGGCGACTGATGTCGCGCACCCGGGCCAAGGCCGAGCTGGGCGAAGCGCAAGTGCGGCAGTACCTGCTCGACCACGGCGTCGTGCTGCAGGGCGGGGGTGTCGACGAGGCGCCCATGGCCTACAAGGACATTCACGCCGTGATGCAAAGCCAGCAGGAGCTGGTGGACGTGCTCGGCACCTTCCTGCCCAAAATCGTGCGCATGGACGGGGCCTGAGAATGCTCGCGCACCCGACCAAACCACCCGCCGGGACTCCCGGCGGGTGGTTTTGCGTTTCTGCCCCAGAAAGGATGCGGCTGGCCGGATGCCGGGCCAAGCTCAACTATCGCAACCCCCGACGCTTAATCCGCGCTACAACCCGCACCATCCTTTCTTACCGCACCATGGCCAAAGCAACCAACAAGCTTCACAGCAAGGACCTGCGCCAGCTCGGCTTCACCGACGACAAGCAGATCAGCCTTGCGCTGGATATCCTGGACAACCGCGAGTTGCGCAAGCTCGACAAAGGCAGCGCCCAGGCCCTGCTCAAGCAGATCAAGGAAGACCCCTACAAGTACGTGCGCGACGAGCTGTGGCGGCCCCTGGCTCAGGAGCTGGTGCCCCAGCCCAGCCGCGACGTCAAGCTCAGCCCCGACATCAAGGACTACCGCCGCTACGGCGAAGCCTTTATTGAGGACGGAGCGCGCAAGCAGATGGACACGGCCATGACCCTGCCCATCACCATCGACGGGGCGCTGATGCCCGATGCCCACCAGGGCTACGGTCTGCCCATCGGCGGTGTGCTGGCCGTCGACAACGCCGTGATTCCCTACGGCGTGGGCATGGACATTGGCTGCCGGATGGCCCTGTCGGTATTCGACCTGCCGGCCCGCTACCTCGACCAGCGCACCCAGGAGCTAAAAAAGCTGATTCACAACCACACCCGGTTCGGCAACAAGGAAGTGTTCAAGAACCCCGCCGATGACCCGGTGCTGGACCGCCCGGAATTTAAGGAAATCGGGGTGGTGCGGGGCAAGCGCGAAGCGGCCATCAACCAGCTCGGCTCCTCGGGCTCCGGCAACCACTTCGTGGAGTTTGGGGTGGTCGACATTACGGCCGAAGACAACGATATGAACCTGCCCGTGGGTCAGTACCTGGGGCTGCTTTCCCACAGCGGCTCCCGGGGCCTGGGGGCGGCTATTGCCCAGCACTACACCAAGATTGCCATGAGTAAGTGCCCGCTGCCGCCCGAGGCGCGCTACCTGGCCTGGCTCGACCTCGACTCCCAGGAAGGCCAGGAATACTGGCGGGCCATGAACCTGGCCGGCGACTATGCCTCGGCCTGTCACCGCGACATTCACCGCCGCATCAGCCAGGCCCTGGGCGAGAAGCCCCTGGCGAAGGTGGAAAACCATCACAACTTTGCCTGGAAGGAAACCCTGGCCGATGGCCGCGAAGCCATTGTGCACCGCAAGGGCGCCACGCCGGCGGGCAAGGGCGTACTGGGCGTGATTCCCGGCTCGATGACGGCGCCCGGCTTTATCGTCCGCGGCCGGGGCGAGCGGGATTCCATCCAGTCGGCGTCGCACGGGGCCGGCCGCAGAATGTCACGCACCCAGGCCAAGAAAGAGTTGTCGGAAGGCGACGTGCGCCGCCACCTGCGCGACCACGGCATCGAGCTGATCGGGGGCGGGCTGGACGAAGCGCCCATGGCCTACAAGGATATTCACCAGGTAATGGCCCACCAGCAGGACCTGGTCGATGTGCTGGGCTCGTTCACCCCCCGCATCGTGCGGATGGACGCCGGGGGCGGGGTTGGAAAAAGCAAGTATGGCGGCGAGTAGAATAGCTCCCGTACCAGCTCACTGCGTGACTTCCCGGACCTATGTTGCCGGTTTCGGTATCTGCCCACTATAAAAAAGCAACGCCCGGAGAAGCTCCGGGCGTTGCTTTTTTGCTTTTTGACTGGTTCAGTTCGGGATACGGGTTAGCGGCGGGCGTCGCGCAGCTTTTTCAGGCCGTAGGCAGCGCCGGCGGCCAGCAGCAGGGAAGCCCCGGCGTCGATGGGCACGGCCGTGGGAGTTGGAGTGGGGCCACCGGAGTCCGGGTCCTGAGCCGATGCGGTCTGCAGGCTCCCGGCTCCTAGCATCAGGACCACGCTGGCAAGCACGGTGCGGTGAATCGTGGAAAGGTTTTTCATCGGAAGTAGGTTAGGTCAGAGCAGACTTACGGCTCACTCGGTGAAGAGCGAGCCGTAAGCTACTACAACAGCTGAGAGTTATTCAACAACAAGGCGTTTGGCAACTACCCCGGCGGCCGAGTTGAGCCGGAGGGTATATACCCCTTTGGCCAGCCCACCGAGCTGCAGCACCTGCGTGGTAGCGGCGTTGGCCGGCAGCGTGCGGCGCAGTACTACCTGCCCCAGCGCGTTAACCAGCGTCACGTCCGTGATCTGCTGGGCCAGCGCCGCCGAGCGGGATAGCGTGACCTGACTACGGGCCGGATTCGGGTACAGGCTCACCTGCTCGGCCAGGGCGGTTGGCGTGGTCGCCAGTATCCGCTGCTGCGTGATGACGAGCGTGAAGCGGCCCGTGGGTGCGGCCCCGGCTACCGTACGGAAGCTGTAGCCCGCCGACTGGCTCAGGTCGGACACCGAGCCGGTCTGCATGTCGCGCAGGTAGGCAAAGGTGCCGGCCGGCAGGTTGGCCAGTTCCGTAGCGCGCAGCGTGTAGGTGCCGGGCTGGGGCGTGCTTACCCGCAGGGCAACCAGTACGTCGGCGGTAGTAAGGGCCGGCAGGCCGTTGATGGCCAGTGTATTGCCCGGTACTTCGCTGGCGAGCAGCAGGTTGCTGCCGGCTTGCAGCTTGTAGGCATCGAAATCAGAGTCGAAGCTGCTGGTAGCACCGGCGGCGAAGTAAACTACCGCGTCATCGGCCCGGCCGGTAGCGTCTGCCAGGTCGAGGCGCACGAGCGGGCTGCTGACGGAGGCGCCGCGCTGGAATACCGCCGAGGGGCTGCGGGGTGCGGTCAGACGAGCGGCGTTGCTAAAGCTCACGACGCCGTTGTTGCTGTTCGGGGTAGATACCCGCACAAAGAAGCCCTGGGCAACGGGCAGTTCATCGGTTACGCCGTTGGTGCCCACACCGCCGGAGTTGGCCACGTAGGAGCCATAGGTGCCGGTGTAGGGCCCCGACGAGCGGAACACGTACACGGCGGCGTCCACGTTGGAGCGGCCGACCAGGTCCCAGTCGATGGGCGAGGGGTAGGGGTTACCGAGCAGCTGGTAGCCCGAGCGGGCCTGGCCCCCGTGCGACAGACCGCTGAGGGTAAGGTTACCATTCTTGGGCGAGCCAACGAAGTCGACCGTTTCGGTTCCGGGAATGTTCACGGTGTAGCCAAAGCCGACCCGCATGGAGTCGCTCAGGCTGTTTGGTGAGAAAAAGCCTTTGTCGAAGTCCTGGGGCGAAGGGTTGCCGCTCGTGTTCACGCGACTCTGGTCATAGCCAAACACCGTCGGGAAAGGCGTTTCGGTGCCCGGCGTGGGCGACGAGTTGTAGGCTGGGTTCACAACCGGCGTGAAGCCGGCAGTGGCCAGGTCAGCAAACGAAGTGCCTTTCACCGGCGACGAGTAATGGCGGTAGCCCAGGCCCGTGTTGGCCGATGTGATGTTGCGCTGCACCGTGATGCTGCCGATAATGCCGGCCGTGCCGTTGTTCACCACCATAGCCGTGCCCGTTGCGTTGGACAGCAGCGTTAGGTTACCGTTGGAAGTCAGGTTGCCGTTCAAAGTCAGAACCCGCTGCACCTGGATGGGGGCGGTGGTGGTTAACCCGGACGGGCCACCGGTCAGGTTCATAAAGAACGTGGTGGTGCCGCTGATGGTCTGCGCGGCCGGGCCGTTGAAGGCGATGGTGCCGGTGCCCGAGCCCAGCGTTGTGCCGCCGTTGTTGGTGAAGCTGCCGTTCACGGTGAGCATACCGCCGTTGGCCGTCGTCAGCGTGGCGCCGCTGCCCAGGGTCACGTTGCGGGCCTGCTGGGCGTTGCTGACCACCGGGTCGTTGGTGGTGTTGGGAATGGTCACGTCATCCGTGGCGGTGGGAACCTGCATCGGGCTCCAGTTAGAAGCCGTACCCCAGTCCGTGGAGGTGGCTCCGGTCCAGGTGAGGCCGGCGACTACAACCGGGGCCGGGGTCAGGAAGGCGGCCAGGCCGCTGAGGTTGGTTCCGTTGCCAATCTGCCCGATGGGGAAGAAGGAGCCGTTGGTAAGGTTCACATCGTACAGGAAGTCGAAGTCGCTGGTAGTGGGAGTAGCCGTGGCAAAGCCGGTATTTACCGGGGTAGCGGGCGTGGTCAGGTCCGTGTAGATGTCGAAGTCGACCCCGGTAGCGGGATTCACGATGATGCCCGAGCTACCCAGCGGGGAGTTGGTGCCGGCGTTGGGGTCACTAAACGAAACGACCTCGTTGGTGACCTGGTCGTAGCCGAGCAGGATAGTGCCGGTCGCAGCGTTGTTGTCGTTGTTGGTGTAGGCACCCGCCGACAAGGCCCGGCCCGTCGGTCCGTCGTTCACCGTTGCCAGGGCGCCGGTGGTCGGCACGACCCGGTAGTTGTTGCCGTTGGCGCCCACGATGCGGATCCGGTCGGCGGCCGGGTTAAAGTCAAAGCCGACCCCCGAGGCTGTACCCAGCGAATACGTCTGCCCGGTGCCCACCGGCGTCAGCGCCGCGGTAGTCAGGTTCACGGTGTAAAGCTGACCCGTGCTGGTGGAAGCGTTGTAGCCAAAGGCGTACAGCATCCCGTCGAGCGGGCGGAAGTCCAGGCCCGCCAGCGTCTGACCGGCGGCCAGGCCCGAGAAGTTCACGGCCGTTCGGATATTGGTGGGGTTGTCGGAGGTAAACGAAATCAGGTTGGAGCCGGCAATGCCGTAGAACAGGCGGCCGGAGAAGGCCGGCTGGGTCAGCGGGGCAATAAAGGCGGACAGGTCGCGCACCGGAATACCCAGGCCAACCACTCCATTGCTGGTGCTGGTGCCGCTAGCCAAAGCCACGGTGTACAGCGTGGACGCCTGGGCCGTGTCAGCCCCCGAAACGGCGAAAGCGCGGTTGGTCCGCGCAACGGCGTCAAAGTAAATGTCCAGGTCACTTACCAGGCCGGTTGCCGGAAACAGGTTGGTACCTCCCCGGGCCGTCAGCTGACCGGCGTTGGGGTCGGTTTGCTCAAACAGCTGGTTGCGGGCGTCGTCGATGTCGTAGAGCTGGGTGCTGGTGCTGCCGGCATACGAGTTGGTATAGGCCACCGAACCGATGGTGGGCGTGCCGGTAGTGCCGCCGACGAAGTTCAGGTTGCCATCTTCTACTGGCGCGGCACTGGGGTTGTTCGGATTGAGACGGTAGTTGCGCGTGTTAACGCCCGTTACGCGGATGCGGTCCACGGTGGGGTTGAAGTCGAAGCCGATACCGTTGATGGCCGCCCGGGTGCTGCCCAGGTCCAGGGTAAAGTTGGTGGCCCCGAGCGGCGTAGCCACGGCAGTGCTCAGGTTGATGGTGTACAGGCGCGACTCGCCGTTGGCGGCGCGGTAGCCCAGCCCGAACAGCTCCCCGGTGTTGGGGCGGAAGTCGGTGCCGACCAGGTTCTGGGTGGGCGCGATGCCCGTAATCGGTACGGCGGATACAATGTTGCCCGGGTCACCCGAGTAAAAGGAAATCAGCGTGTTGTTGGCCGTCACCCCGTACAGCAGCTGTCCGGCCATCGAGGATGGAGCCCGCACGATCTGCACGGCAATGTCGGTTACGCCGGGAGCCGGGTTGGCATTCGTAGGCGGATCAAACGGGCTGCCACCACCAACAACGCCTTCCAGCTGGGTAGACCCGTTAGTCAGGTTCAGGGCGTACAGGAAAGTGATAAACTGACCAGGGCGGTCCGGGTCCGGCGTATTGATGTTCAGGTAAGCCTTCTGGGCCCGGGTGGTAGGGTTGGTGTAGATGTCCAGATCCGTCGTCGTACCCGGGCTGTTGACGGGCGGGGTCGAGCTGATGTTGGCGACAAAAACCTGGGTGCCGTTGTTCGGCGGGACCTGCCGGAACAGCATGGCCCGCTGCTCGTCAATGGTGTAGAGCGTGGTAGTCGTTGCGCCGATAAACGAGTTGGTATAGGCAGCCGTGGCAATAAAGGGGTTTTCGCCCGGAGCGGGCGTCGGGCCGGCAAAAGCAATGGCGCCATCCGTATTGGTCCGCTCCCCGGTTACCGGGTTCAGCCGCAGGTCGGCCTCGTTGGTGCTTACTACCCGGATGCGGTCCACCGTGGGGTTGAAGTCGAAGCCGATGCGGTCCGCTGCCGTACCCAGGTTGAATGTGAAGCCACCGCCTACGCGGTTCGCCGTTACCGTCGAGGGGCTGCTGAAGTCCAGGGTGTAAACCAGAACTTTGGTCGAGTCCGGGTTGTAGCCCAGCGCGTAAAGCTGGCCGGTGGCCGGGCGGAAATCGATGCCCACCAGGGTCTGGCCGGGCCGGATGCCCGTAATGGGACGGCGGCTGCGCTGGGTAGGACTGGCAACGTTAATCGAGGTCAGGTCGGTGCCCGACAAGCCGTAGATAATCTGGGCGGCGGCGGGTAGCCCGCTCAGCAAGAGGCCAAACAGCAGCAAAGCCCCGCCCAGCCGGCGGAACCGGCCGCGGGAAGGGGATAGGGCTGCGCGCTCCGGAATCGGAAGTAAGCGTGTGCTCATACTCGGATAGGGTAAAGGTGGAACAATGAAGCAGTACGGTTAAGGTCTAAAAGGTCCTACGCGCCCGGCGGTTAAAACGGTTTGCCTGAACAGGTTAAAAGTGAATTAAATATTTGCTGCCGCCTGCCGGGCTGACCAAAGCAAAGCCGGTTCGGTTGCCGGGCCTCCGTGAAGTAAAAGGTCCCGGCGGAAGCAGCGCGGGGCCTGGGCGGTTCCGGATAAAGCACACGGCCCCCCGGATGTTCCGGAGGGCCGTGTGGGGTGAATTTGGAGCGGAAGCTGACGGGAGCTGACCCTGTGCCTGCGCTAATCCAGGTCGATAAAGAAGGTGGTGCCTTCCCGCTCCTTGCTTTCCAGCCAGATCTTGCCCTGGTGCAGCTCGACAATCTGCTTGGTGATAAACAGTCCCAGCCCGGTGGTGGTGTCGCCGTACAGTCCCGACCGGGAGGCCGTGCTGAACTTGTCGAACACGTGGGGCTGCAGCTCCTCCGGAATACCCAGCCCGGTGTCCTTAACCACCAGCCGGGTGAGGCCGTCGTGCCGCTTGAGATGCACCCGGATCTGGCCTCCCGCCGGAGTAAAGTTCATGGCGTTGGTGAGCAGGTTGTCGAGAATGCGGCCAAACTTGTCGGCGTGGATGTTCGCGAAGATGGCTTCCGCCGGCAGGTCCAGTATCAGCTCAATGCCTTTGTCCTGGGCCGCTACCCGGAAGACCAGCAGCCGTTCTTCCAGGAAGGCGCCCAGGTCGGTGCGGTGCTTTTCCAGCTTGGTAGCTTCCAGCTGGCCAAGGTAAAGCACGTCCTTCAGCAGCATGCCGGCCTCGGTGCACGCCTTGCCAATAAGCGTCAGCAGCTTGTAGACTTCTTCCCGGGCCGGCTCCAGCTCAATGCTGCTCACCCCGGGGTCCCGCCGCAGCAGGTCCACCAGCAGCTCGATGTTGTTGAGGGGGCTCTTGAGGTCGTGGGCGGCCAGGTGCAGAATCGTTTCCTGGGCGTCGTAGAGACGCTTGTGCTTGATGGCCAGTGCCTTGCGCTCCGATATGTCTTCCAGGGTGGTGTAGCCCAGCTCACCTTCCGCATCGGGAAAGAGCACCGAGGTTACCTGGCACCAGAACGAGGAGCCATCCTGCCGCACCAGACAGGTTTCCAGCACAAAGCTGGGTTCCCGGTGGCTCCACAGCCGCTTCTGCAGCTTGTCCCAGTCGGCCACGTGGTCGGGGTGGGCAAACTCCAGGATGCGGCGGCCTACCAGCCCGGCCGGGGTATCGAAGCCCAGCATGGACGCCAGCGCCTGGTTGACCTGGCGCATCATCAGCGTGGGGTCGATAATCTTCTGGCCCAGGGGAGAGTTTTCGAACACCG
This sequence comes from Hymenobacter translucens, assembly GCF_020685205.1. Lineage (GTDB taxonomy): Bacteria > Bacteroidota > Bacteroidia > Cytophagales > Hymenobacteraceae > Hymenobacter > Hymenobacter translucens. Next base: position 400,964 of record NZ_JAJERB010000003.1, on the reverse strand, counting down.
TCCGGAACCGCGCCTGGCTTTGGTCGGGGTCAGCCGCCGAGCGGAGCTTGGCGTTTTCGGCCTGCAGCTGCTGCAGCTCGGCGTGAAGGGTCTGGTAGTTGGTAGTAGAGGGCGTAGAGTCGGGCATAGCGGGCTAAGAAAGCAACAACCGACCCGAAAGCATACGGGCTGGCAGCGGCGAACAGGCCAAGGTAAGTCTTCCCGGCTAAGCATCGCCTTTGCAACTAACATTCCGGAACAATGTTGCCGGGTCGGGTAGCCATGCAGCCCGGCTCCCTGGCAGGCAGCCGGCATGGGGTAAGTAAGAACAAGCATTCTAGCTTGCGCGGCTTCCAAACTAAAACGGCCGCCCCGAAATCCGGAGCGGCCGTTATGGGATACGCTTTCCAGGGATGCTACTGCACTACTTGCGGCTGGCCGGAGCAGCGGCTTTCCCGGCGACGGGGGCTTTGCCCGCGCCCGATAGTTTGGTCAGGAACAGGGCGCCGGTATCACCGGCCGCAGCCCGGGCGGCGGCTCCGAGGGTAAGCGTACCGTTGAAGTAGCCGCTGAGAAACACGTCCCCTTTCGGGCTGAGGGCCATGCTCATGGTCCGGTGCAGATTGTGTGCCTTGCTGCTGGTTTCCTTAACCCAAAGACGCTGGCCTGCCGAACTGTACTTTGCTACGTAGGCGTGCGGTACGTGAGGGTTATACTGGATTGAAGCCCCTCCGCCCAGATCCACCGGCGGCACCTCGCTATACGTGCTGATGTTGCCCGCGAGGTAAACGTTGCCGGCTCCGTCCACGGCCACGCCGGCGCTTTTGTCCTCGAAGTCATTGCCGGCGCGCTGAATCCATTGCGGCGTACCATCGGCTCCGTATTTAGCCAGGAAGAAGTCGGCGTGGTCCCCCTTCCGCCGCAGCCGGATTTTGCCGGTGGTCAGGGTATCGCTATCAAAGCTGGCGGCCAGGTACACCTGCCCGCTGCCATCGACGGCCACCGTAGGCTCGGTTTCCTGCTCCGTCCCGCCGGCCTGGCGGGCCCACTGCACCGCGCCTGCCGGGCTGTACTTCACCAGGAAGACGTCGGAGCCGCCATTGGCGTATTCATTGGTTTGGCTGGGAATGGTCACCAGCGTAGTCGAACCAAAGGTGACCTTGTCCCAGAAGATGCCGGTCAGGTAAATATTGCCCGCCGCATCGAGGGCTACGTCGGACCCGATCTGGTCGGGCCCATTGGCCTGCCAGGCCCATAGCGGCGTACCCGCCGGGTCGAGCTTGACCAGGAAAGCCAGGTTTGGCTCATTACCGGTCGTCGCCGGGGGGGCTTTAAGGCTGAACGGGCCGAATGAGGCCTCCATAATGAGCGAGCCGGTCAGGTAGGCGTTGCCGGCCGCATCCAGGGTCAGCGACTCCGGACTTACGGCGCCCTTAGTCTTGCCGAAGTTCCGGGCCCACTGCACCGTGCCGGCCGCATCGTAGCGGACCAGAGCCAGATACTGCGATTCGGTGTCGTTGCTGGTAAGCGTAATGCTGCCAAACGTTGCGTGCGCCAGGTAGGGTGCCACTACGTAGGCATTGCCCGCCTGATCAACCGTCAGGGTTTTGGCCAGGGTGCTCTCGAGCTTCCGGGCCCACAGCACCTTGCCCGCCGGGTCGTATTTGGCCAGAAAAGAGCTCAGGTCAGAATTGTCGCTCCCTGCCCCCGTCAGGGTGATATGCCCCAGGGTGATGCCCTGCATGTAGTGACCCAGCACGTAGCTGTTGCCGGCGCCATCGGCGGCCACCCGGCTAAAGTTGACTTCCCAGTCGCTAATCGCGTTGGAAGCCGGCTTGCCCATTTTCTGAACCCAACCAAAGTCCGGGGTCTGGGCGGTACAAAGCAGGCTGCTGCCGAGAAGGCTGAAGGCCAGCAGGAAGGAACGGTGAAGCATAAAAAAGCAGGTGGCAAGAAAACGGCAGGGAATAGGTGCCTACGCGCGCCGGCGCAGCAGCAGGCCCAGCCCGCCAGCGGCCAGCAATAGCGCAGCGGCCAGGGGCAGGCCGGCGGTGCTGGGCGACTGTTTCTGCTCCAGGGCCGTCAGCCGGGCTTTCAGCGCCTCGTTCTCGGCTTTAAGCGACGTCAGCTCGGCGGCCTGCTTTTGGGTGCGGGCGTCGAGGGCCTGCACGCCGGCCAGGGCCACGCCGTCGGCATCCACAGTGCCGATGCTAATGCTATCGGAGCCCAGGCCGAAGGCCTTGTGAAAGTCCTGGGCCACGGGCCCCATGTGGCGCACGGTGGCAGGGTCGGTCTTGTAGCTCCAGCGGGTCAGTGGCACGAGGCGCAGGCGAGCCAGCACGTCCTCGCCCAAAACGGGCTCAAACCGGTGCTTTTTGTTGCGGTCAGAGACATTGGTCCAGACACCGGAGTTGTGCAGATAGGCGCCGGAGGAGGTCGCAATCAAAGCCGTGGGCTGGCCCCAGTCGGTGGTAAGGTTGCTGGCGCTGGTGGTACCCGGCAGGATGCTCACCCCCCGGGTAGGAAGGTAGCCGTTCGTCGAGCTGGTGGTACCGCCCGTAACCATCCGGAACCCGCCGGTGACGCGCCACATCGCCGCGTGGTTGGTTTCGACATAGAACTCATCCGAATAGTCAGAGGTGCTGTTGTTGTCCACTACCGAGCGGTCGGCAAACACAAAGGAGCCTTGCCGGGGGGAGCCGTTCCCATTACCACGCGTGTTGGCATGGTAGCCGAGCGCAACAGAATTGGCACCAAGGGCAGAACAAGACTCGCCCATGGCAATACTGCCGGTGTTGGAGGCCGCCACATCTTTGCCGACGGCGAAGGAATGGTCTCCCAAGGCCCGGGCGCTATTGCCCATTGCTACTGAGTAGAGACCAATGTTAGCGTCGTCCCACTGCGTGCCGTTCACATATCCGGCGCGGAACGAGGCTTTACCCGGATACCAGAACAGCCGGGTACCGGCCCCGCTGGCAGGAGTGCCGTTGGTAGCCCCACTGTCGTAATCGCCACCGAGGTAGAACGTGCCGTTTTTGGCCAGGTACAGGCGGGTGACGGGCGTGGGCGTACCGGGGATACGGCCCGCCATGAGCGTGTCGGGCGTCTGGGCGAAGGCAGTGGCGGGCAGCAGGCCGAGGAAGGCAGCGCCCAGGGAAAAGGCCGGGACGAAGTGTTTCATGGAAAGGAGGAAGCTGGGAATTCCCGCAAGGTAAAGTTTTGCCCCAAGCCGGAAAATATTTCAGATATTACTATTGACTTACATAGGGCGGGTCAATAGCTTACCGGGGTATTCAATTCTTTAATCATTAAACGCTTACGTATCATGGCAAGAGTATCCAACAACATCATCACCCAGGGCCTGAGCGGTACCATCGGCGGCACGCTGGTCTTCCGGCAGGTAACGGGGCGTACCATCGTGGCCGCTGCACCGCGCGAATCGGAAAAGGCGCCTTCCGCCCGGCAGCTGGCCCATCAGGAGCGGTTCCAGATGGCCGCGCTGTATGCCAAAGCCCAGCTGCTGGATGTAGCCAGCAAAGCCGAGTACGACGCGGCCCGCACCCCCGACAGCTCGGCCAGCGCCTACGCTATTGCCGTAGCCGACTTTATGCAGGCACCCGACATTCATCAGATCGACCTGAGCGACTACCAGGGTCAGGCTGGCAACACGATCCGGGTACGGGTTACCGATGACTTCAAGGTAACCAGCGTACGGCTGCGCATCGAGAACGGGGACGGCTCCTGGTGGAGGAAGGTTCCGCCACCCCCGCCGCGAATGGCCTTGACTGGACGTATACCGCTACGGCCAGTAACCCCAGCCTGAATGGTGACAAAATCACAATCACGGCCACTGACAAGCCCGGCAACGTGCGCATCGATCGGCAGGTGCTGTAGGGGTCAGCTTGGTTTTGTACTAGTTCACGCCCCTGTTGGCATCGGCTGACAGGGGCGTTTTGGATATAGCTCCATCGAACCTACCCTTACTCTACTCCGAACGAGCCTCCTCGGGAAAATACAAACCAACACGGCCGCCCCGGATTCCGGGGCGGCCGTGTTGGTTTGATTCGTTGCTTTTACTCCACTACCAGTTTCCCGGCGTAGGCGAGGCCCTGGGCATCGGTGGCGCGCAGGGTGTAAAGGCCAGGGGCTAAACCCCGTACCGATACTGCAGCCGCGGCCGATACCGTCGTTTCCCGGGCTACGCGGCCCAGCGCGTCGAGCAGCTGCACGCGGGTGCCGATGGGCAGAGCGGGCACGGAAACAAGGTGAGTAGCGGGATTGGGGTAGAGGCCCAGGGTGGCGGGGCGGGTGGGTTGCGCTGAAGCCAGCACATTGTCGGTAAAGGATGCCAGAAAGCCGCCGTAGGTGTTTGCCGCCGTGGGCATGGTCTGGGTACCGAACCGGGAGGCCCCGTTGGCTTGTCCGCCCACATATACGGTGCTGCCACTGACGGCCAGGGCCTCGCCTTCGTCGGGGAGCGTGCTGCCGGCTTCCTGGGCCCAGGTAAAGCTGCCGGTGGCGCCGGCATCGGTCAGACGGGCCACGAAGATATCGGCTCCGCCATCGGCACCGATGTTGGTGAGGGTAGTAGCCCCGAAGGGAGAAGAGAGGCTGCGGAAGTTGCCGGTGATGTACACGCTGCTGCCGCTGACGGCAATGTCCGTGACCTGCTCGATGTCGGTGCCCCCGGCCCGCTGGGCCCAGGTCCAGGTTGAAGCACTGCCGGCATCCGTAAGCTTGGCGACGAATATATCGGGCGAAGTATTGGCTATGGCATTGGTAAGCAGCACGGAGCCGAACCGGACCGTGGGGCTGCGGAAATAGCCGGTCAGGTACACGCTCGGGCCATTTACCGCCAGGGCAATGGCTTCGTCATAGTCGGGTCCGCCCACGCTGTGGGCCCAGGTAAAGCCGGCGGTGGTGCCTGCGTCGGTGATCTTGGCCAGGTACAGGTCAGGGCTGCCGGGGTCGGACTGGTTGGTGAGGGTAATAGCGCCGAAATTCATGGTGGGGGCACGAAAGGACCCGGCCACGTACACGTTCGGGCCGGCCACGGCCAGGGCCGGGGCTGGTTCCATGGTGAAGCCGGGCGAGCCCGTAGCCTGCACCCAGCTGAAGGCGGCAGTGGGGCCCGCGTCGACCAGCTTGGCCACGAAGGCATTGGCCCCGGGGTTGTTGACGGTGATGCTACCAAAGGTGGCCTGGCGCTGGCTGGTGCCGGAGAGGTACACGTTGGAGCCGCTGACGGCAATGTTGCCGGGAAAGTCGTCGTAGATACCGCCGGCCTGCCGGGCCCAGGTCCACGAGGCGCTGGTGCCCGCGTCGGTGAGCTTGGCCACTACGATGTCGCCGCTAAAGCCCGGGGCGTTGTTGTTGGGCAGGGTGATGCTGCCGAAGCTGACAGCCCCGATAAATGAGCCGGTAACGTACACGCTGCCGCCGCTCACGCTGATGCCCGAGCCCTCATCACTGCGGCTGCCCCCGGCACCCTGCGCCCAGGCGAAGCTGGCGGTGGCGCTGCTCCACTTAGCTACGAACAGGTCGTACTGGCCGTTGCTGGTGAGGCTGTGGCTGCCGAAGCTGACGGTGTTGGTGAAGGTGCCGGTGAGGTACACGTTGCCGGCCGGGTCGGCGGCAATGGCCAGCACCCGGGTGAAGCCGGTGCCCTGGCCCGCCGCCACCACCCGCTGCCAGGCAGGGGAGGTCTGGGCCTGGGCGCCAGGGCTAGCCAGCAGCGCGAGCAGCAGGAACAGCAGGCCGGCGGCCCGTAGCCGGAGCGGGTAGGATAGGCGGGGGAGAGATAGAGTCATAGGAAAGGGTAAGTGAATGGGAGGGTAAGTATGGGCAAAGCAGTAAGCAGGCTACAGTGCGTAGCCTTCGTCGGGTTAGCGTACCAGGCTCAGGGCTGCTAAGGTAGTCAGCAGGAGTTCCACTTCCCCGGTTTTGAGCTGCTTGAAGCAAGCTGCTGGCCGGGAGGGGCTGACCGGCCTTCGGCCACCCAGCGCAGGCCGGTGCCGCCCTTTGGTTGAAAATAACAGAAGGCGGTTGGTCCGGTATCTTGCTGGGGCGATTTTCGGGGTAGAAAAGAACGGCCGGGCGTACTACTTTTGGAGCACCCCTGACCACCCATACCCCGCTCTCATGATTTTCTTTGGCACCAACGGCACCGTCCGGCGCACCGAGCCCTTGCCCGGCGTAGCCTGCCCCAGCTGTGCTACTTCCGGTTCCCTACACCTGAGTGTGGTTTGCCGGTATGCGCACGTGTACTGGATTCCTACCTTTCCCATCGGCAAAAGCGTGGTGGGGCAGTGCACCCATTGCCAGAAGGCCTGGCTTGCAAACCAGCTTCCCCCGGCGCTGGCGGGAGCGGCCACCGCCCTGAAAAAGGAAACCTCGGCTCCGCTGTGGCACTGGTCGGGGCTGGGCATCCTGGCCGTGCTGATCGGAATTGGTTTGGTTGCCAATGCCCGGGACGACCAGGACGATGCCGCCTATCTGGCGGCCCCCCGGGTGGGCGACATCTATACCGTCCGGGCCAGCGACACAACCAGCAACTACTCTTTGCTGAAGGTGGTCAGCTGCAAAGGCAATACCCTGGATCTGGTAGCCAACGAGTACGTGATTAACGATCCTACTCCCCTGGATGACCTGAACTCCCCGGACAAGTACAGCAAGGAGCCGATGTCCCTGACCCGGGCCGACCTGCAGATCATGCTGAACAAGGGCCAGCTCACCGACGTGGACCGGCTGGGCGAGTAGCGGTCTGCTACTACTCGGAAGTGAGGGCAGGAGCCCGGCGCGTTTCGGCACTGGCTGCCGGCATCACGTAGGCCTGGCCGTGTATGCCGGCAGAAGTCACACTGCAGCCGGGCGGGAGGCTGCCGGCCGGAGGGATTGTCGGGCAGTAGGACCGGAGGCCGGGACGGGGCGCCGGAGGCCCATCCGATGACCGCAAAATCCATGTCACGCGAAGGGGGGTGTTGTCCTTGGCTGGGGTAGGCGAACGGTGAACCTTGGCTCATCGTTCACCTAACCCTTTCACCGTATGTCCACTTTACGCCAAAGAATTCTTCCGCTCCTGGTTTTTGGGGCGCTGCTGCTGCCCGGCCGGGTGTTTGCGCAGCAAGACGCGCTGGTCTTTCAGAAACAATGGGACCAGATGGCGCGGGAGCATGCCCGGGTAGCGGCCCCGGTAGCTCCGTCGGCGGTTTCCGCCCTGCGCAACGGCCCCTGTGACCTGGCCCCCAACGGCGACTTTGAGGCCCAGGGGCAGGCCCCTACCCGCATCAACAACGTGGGTGGCGGCTCCCCGGGCGCGGGGGTGCCCAACGACCCCATCCCCTCCCAGCTGCAAAACTGGATTTCGCCCACCGCCGGCACTCCCGACTTCTACGCCAACAACGGTACCACGGCCGACATCCGGCCGGCTACGGCTATCTACGGGCCTTTCGTGCCGTTTGCCGGGCAGGGCAGCGTAGGCCTGGGAGCCCGGATGGAGTACGTAGACGCCGGCGGCAACTGGCGCGACCGGGTAGCCGAGTACGTGGAGGCGCCGGTAAGCCTGACTCCCGGCCGGTACTACGGGCAGTTTCAGGTAGAGCTGACCCGCAACGCGGCGGCCTCCAACTGCGGCTTTAACAGCGGCTTTGGATTTCAGCTGTCCAACGGGCGGCTGCCGGGTGCCAACGACGGCATGCGGGACTTTCTGCCGCTGACCTTCGTTGGGGTGCTCAGCACCCAGCCCGTCGACCAGAGCTACGTGGATTCCTGGCACCGGGTGTCGGGTCAGTTCACCGTGAGCGGCGAAAACACGCTTACCCTGGGCTTCTTCAACCCCGACAGCCCGGACTACTTTCCCCTGCCCGGCCGCAACCCCGACGTTCCCAACACCTACGTCTTCGTCGATAACGTTGAGCTGTTCCGCATTCCGACGGCCGGCCCCAAGGTGGTTTGCTCGATGCAGGCCGTAGAGATTGGGGAAGGCTGCCCGATTCCCGGCGCCACCTACGAATGGCGGGTGCGGGGCACCTCGACCGTGATTTCCACCAGCCTGCCGGCCACCGTAGCCCCGACCACCACGACTAGCTACGAGCTGACGGTTATCCTGCCCGACGGCTCTACCTATACGACGTCCACGTCGGTTTCGGCCTGTCCGGCTCCTCCCTGCCCGGCGGGCAGCGGCCTCGGCGGTCAGCTGGAGTTTGCTTCCGAACTCGGACCCATTGCCTATCCTCCCGGCTCTCCCAGTCAGAACGACTACGACGACTACTGCTACTCCCAGCGCTTCAGCTTCACGGTGCCGGCCGCTCAGACGACCGGGGCTACGGGCTACGCCTGGGTGGTAAGCGGCTTCGACGTAACCAATGGCAATGAGGTGACCGGCTACACCGAGAGCGGGCCGACTATGTCCTTCGTGCCGATTTCCACCTACCCCAACCGGCTGCGCAACGTGAACGTCACCTGCATCATCAGCTACGGTTCCGGCTGCGCCAGCGGGGAAAGCTATAGCAGCTTTACGGTGGTCAGCGCGGATGAGTATGGTAACCAGTGCGTGATGTACCGTGCCCCGGGCCAGCCAAAGCCCACTACCAAGCTGGCCTTCCCCAACCCGGCCGTCGACTTCCTGACCCTGCCCGCGGACGTGCAGCAGGTTGAGCTTATCAACCAGGCCGGGCGCGTCGTGCTCACCCAGCAGCAGGCTCAGGGTGGTCGTCTGAACGTAGCGTCGCTGCCCGAGGGCCTGTACATGCTCCGCACGCTGCAGGAAGGCAAAGTGGCTACCCAGCGGATTCAGATCCGGCACTGATTCCGGGTTGAGTCCCGCTAAACAAAAAAGGTCCTGCCGGCTGGCAGGACCTTTTTTGTTAGGGTGCCGTCCCCGCGGCCGAACCAACGGCCCCGGTATGGATCGGGCAGGCGTCAGGCGGCCGGCTCTACCATCCTTACTACGTCGCCGACCCGCAGCCGGCCGCCCTGCACGATGCGGGCAGTAAGGCCCCCGTGGCCCCGCATGGCGTTGTAGCCGCCGGGGCCCAGCTCTTCCTCCATCCGGGAGCAGGGGTGGCATTCCCCGGTGATTTCCAGGATTACCTCGTCGCCCAGCTGCACCCGGCGGTTTTTCAAAGCCAGCAGGTTCAGCCCGCTCACGACCAGGTTGCGGCGCAGGCGGCCGGGGTCCACGGACCCGTTCTGGCCCAGAAAGCCCGCTACCGCGGCCAGGTGCTCGTGCTGCAGCAGCGTCACCTGCCGCTTGCCCCCGCTCTTGACGCGGGCATGGTCGCCTTCGAGGCGGGCGTCGGTCAGCACGTCCACCTCAATCAGGCTTTGCAGAGGCTCCCGCCGGGCCGGGCGGATGCCAATCCACTCCACCCGTCCGGTCTGGGGAAGCGTGGCCAGCATCTGCGCAATTTTCGATTTGTCGTCGCCAAAGAAAGGAAAGGGCATGGGTTACTGGGCTGATGAGAGAACGTGTTGGAATAGGCGAATGGGGACGTACAGGTTGATTGGAGATGGGTAGAGGAAGGGAGAACGACTGTTGGGCGTTGCCCGGTTCAACGCAACAGCCATTTTCCCGGTCAGCCTATCACCCTCCGATCCACTGGGCTACGAAGTACGCGGCGCCGGCGGCCAGGGCGCCCACCCCGGCCATCTTGAGGGCGCCGGTTACCGGGGGCTGGCCGGTCATGCGGCTTTTCAGGTAGCCGAATACCAGCAGGCACAGCAGGGTGATGACGGCCGACCAAAGCAGGCCCTCGGTGGGCGTGTCGGTCACGAAATAGGCGCTCAGCGGAATCAGGCCGCCCACGGCGTAGGCAATGCTGATGGTGGCGGCGCTTTTCCACGCCTGCCGGGGGTCGGGTTTTTCCAGGCCCAGCTCGTACTTCATCATAAACCGCACCCACTGCTCGGGGGAGGCGGTCAGCTCCTGCACGGCCAGCTCCCGGGTGGCTTCCGACAACCCGATTTCGGCCAGCAGGTCGCGCACCTCGTCCCGCTCCACTTCGGGCACCTCGCGCACCTCCCGGTACTCGCGGGCCAGCTCGGCCTCGTAGTGGTCGACCTCGGTGCGGCCGGCCAGGTAGCCGCCCAGTCCCATGGCAATGGAGCCCGCCACGATTTCGGCCAGCCCCGCCGTAATCACCAGCCCCGACGACTGCACGGCCCCGCTCAGACCGGCGGCCAGGGCAAAGGGTACGGTGAGGCCGTCGGAAAGCCCGATGACAATGTTCTGGAGCATGGCCGAGCTGGTCAGGTGCTGTTCAGGATGAGGGTGGGCGTGGGGATGGGAATGCATAGGAGAAACGGATGCCGAGGAAAGCAAAGCGGTATGATGGGCTACGGATAAAACCGCCAGCCGGGGAAAATGGCCCGGCGGGCGGCCAACCCCGGCCCGGAACGTTCGTAGAGAGAAGCACTGGCAGCCGCAGTTGCTGTCTGCTTTTTCGTTACAAGCTACCCTACGCATGGCAACCAAAGAAACCACCAAGAAAGCATCTTCTTCCAAGGCCGCCGGCAAAGGCGCCGCCAGCAGCAACGGTCAGGCCGCGGTGCAGCCCGGCAACGTCGAGCAGCCCATCCTCAACCAGCGCGCTGATATGCTGCAGCGCTTCGGCATCGTGACGCCCCGCATGCCCGTGGGACTCGACGCCAAGGTGCGGCAGCAGAGCGTGGACATGCTCAACCAGCTGCTCGTGGATACCATCACGCTGCGCGACCTCTACAAAAAGCACCACTGGCAGGTTGTGGGCCCCACCTTCTATCAGCTCCACCTGCTCTACGACAAGCACTACGAGGAGCAGAACGTGCTGGTCGACGCCATTGCGGAGCGGATTCAGCTGCTGGGCGGCGTAAGCTACGCCATGGCCCCCGACGTGGCCGAAAACACCGCCATTCCCCGCGCCCCCCGCGACCGGGAAGAAGCGCCCGTACAGGTGTCGCGCCTGCTCGAAGCCCACGAGATTATCCTTAAGGAGTGCCACGAGTACGCCAAGAAGTCGGATGACGCCGGCGACGACGGCACCAACGACCTCATCGTAAGCCAGCTGATCCGCACCAATGAGCTGCAGGCCTGGTTTGTGTCGGAGCACGTGGTGGATACGCCCCTGGCCCGCTCGTAGGCCGGACCTTCCGCACCGACGAAAAAAGGCTGCTTTCCAGGGGAGGCAGCCTTTTTCTTGTGGTACGTTTTAGTTGTCAGTTGCTGGTTGTCAGTTGTCCGGATCGTTCTGACAACTGATAACTGACAACCAGCAACTGCTAGTGACGGCGTTGGCCCAGCTTTTCCTGGCGGTTTTCCTCGGCCTCGTCCACGGTGTGGGTCTGGCCCAGGTCATCATCCAGCTTGGCTTTTTCAGCCAGCAGGCAGTAGTACTGGTGCAGAATATTGATTTCCTGCTCGGTCAGGTCCTGGGCGTTGATAAGGCGGTTGCTGGAGCCTTTGGTGGCGGCCACCAGCTCGTTGAGCTTGAGGTGCAGCACCAGGGAATCCTTGTTCTGAGCCCGCTGAATCAGGAATACCATCAGAAACGTGATAATGGTGGTGCCCGTGTTGATGACCAGCTGCCAGGTTTCGGAATACCCGAAAAAGGGTCCGCTGACGGCCCAGGCCAGCACGACGCCCAGGGCCAGGCCAAACGCCATGGACGTACCGGACAGCCTGGTAATCAGCTGGGCCAGCCGGGGAAAAAACTCCGCTGACTCTTTGGGGGCTGCTGGGGCCGGCAGGATGGGCGGGGCAAGGGTTTTTGTCGACATAGGAGTAGGGGCGGAAGCTCAGTACAGAAAGGGCCGGCGAAGGGAACCGGCAGTTAATCAGGCCTTTTACGGGAATTACGGTTGAGGTTACGGAAGCCAGAATACCGGAGCTTGCCCATCCTGTTGCTGAACCGCTCTTCAGCCGGAGCTGAACCGTCGGAACCGGGACTGAGAAATAGGATGCCGGGGGCGGCCATTCGGCACGGGCCGGGCATGCACGGGCGCAGCCGGTGCCGAACCTGCTCATTTCCAGTGCCCGCTTGCCGCGGCCCGTCGAGCTTCGGCAAAAAATAGGGGCTATTCTTGCGGGACTGGGATTTGCTCCTTACTTTTGCCCTCGCTTTGCCGCCTCAGCAAAGCCGAAAGCCTGGCTTTCGACGCTTACCCGAATAACTGCGCACGTGGTGAAACTGGTAGACACGCCATCTTGAGGGGGTGGTGCCCTCCGGGTGTGGGAGTTCGAATCTCCCCGCGCGCACAGCCCAACAAGGCCGCTCTGGTTTCCCGGAGCGGCCTTGTTGTTTTTGGGGAATCAGTTTTTAGTTGTCGGTTGCTAGTTGTCCGTTGTTCGTATCGTTCTGACAACTAACAACTAACAACGAGCCTAGGTCTACTGTCCGGCCCGCTCAAAGGGGTTAGCGGGCACGACCAGCACCACCCGCTCCCGCTCCACCACTACCGAGCCCGGCACCGCGCCCTTGGGCTTGCGTACAAACTTCTTGGGCGTAACCGTAACCGGGCAAAGCGAGTCGTTCTGCCGGCGCGAGTACCAGGCCGCCAGCTGGGCGGCGTGCTCCACCACCGGCTCCGGCACCGTCTGCCCCGACTTGTGCCGGATAACGACGTGGGAGCCGGTCACGTCTTTGGCATGCAGCCAGAGGTCCTCTTTATGGGCGTAGCGCTGGGTAAGCAAGTCGTTGTTTTGGGCATTGCGGCCCACCAGAATCGTAAAGCCCGCATCCTCAAACACCTTGAAGGGCAGCTCGGTAGCGGCTTTGGCCTTGGTTTCGGGCTGCAGGCCGTGGGTTTTGCGCCAGGTGCGCAGGGCCCGCAGGTCCGTAACGGCGTCGAGCTCCTCCAGCCGTTCGAGGCACCACAACGCCTCCGCTTCGCGCCGCTCGACCCGCTCCTGCAGCTGCCCGGTTTCAATCTTCTGGTTTTTGGCCTTGCGGTACAGGTTCTGGGCCGTGAGCTGGGGCGTTTCGGTAGCCTTGAGCTTGATGATCCGCTGCTTGTCCTGGTAGAAGTCGAATACCTCTACTTCCGTAGCCCGGGGCGGAATAGTGGTCAGGTTCGCCATAATCAGGTCGGCCGTCTGGCGGTGGCCGGCGGTGTGCTCGAGGGCGTGCAGGCGGGTGCGGGCCAGGCTGGCGCTGGTACTGGCTTCCTCGGCCCGCTTTTCCAGCAGGGCCCGCACCTGGCGCAGCTCGTTTTCCAGGGCCCGGCGGCTGAGCGCCAGGGGCAGGAAGGTGCGCAGCGCCATCAGGGGCTCGGGCGGCAGCGTCTGCTCTACCTCGCCTACCGGCAGCAGGGTAAGCCGGGTTTTGCCGTCGCTACTGGTGATATAGAAGTGGGCCGGGCTTTCCAGTTCGGCTACCACCTGCTCTACCAGTTGCCGGCGGGTAGCGGCATCAGCCTGGTCGTAGCCGCGCTGGGTGCGCAGAAAGCGGGGCGGCACGTCGCCCAGGGCGGGGTAGCTTTTGAGCGGGTTGTTCGGGTCGGGCTGGGGCTCGGGGGCCGGGGCCAGATCGGCATCGGCCGTGTAGCGCTGGTGAAACAGCTCGGCCGGGGCATCGGGCGAGGGCCGGAAAACAGCGTTGGGACGGGGGCCGTAGAGCTTGAGCAGGAGGGAGGCGCCCCCGGCAAACTCCAGCGCCAGCACCCGGTCGTGAGGGAAAGTCGTGGCCCGGTGGAACGCCAGTCCGAGCAGCCCCGGCAGCAGATCCACTGAGTTAGTTCGGGCCCGGTTAAACGACTCCGGCAAGGCCAGCGCGGTAAAGCCCGCCGACAGCTGGGCCTTCAGCCAGAATTCCGCCGCGCCGTTGGTGAGGCCGATGACCAGCTCATCCTTTTCCTGCGAAAAGCACGTGGCTACCCGGAAGCCCGCCAGCTCGTGGGTAAGGGCCCCGGCCAGCTGCCGCAGGAAGTAGTAGTTGTTGTGCATAGGAGGGTAAGGCCGGCTTGCGCCCGGCGGGGCTGAAGATACGGCAGGGTTGCCATCCCCTCATCTGCACTCAGGCTGATGAGTTTGTGTAAGGAAGGGCTGCGGGCCCGTACATTGGAGACCTGGTACGGGCCGCAGCTTATGGCCTGGCCCGGCAGCGGGAAGGCGAAGGACCGAACCGTCTGGCAGTGAGTGTATCCGGTGCCGTGCGTAAGAATAACCCTGGATGAGTGCAACTATTCACCCAGCCTGGGGCTCGACTAAACAGTGGCGGCCGGAGAAGGCGCTCGGCAACTACCTTTTCGCCTGTATCCGATGAAAGTATCTACTCTCGCTTTAGTTGCCCTGCTCGGCCTGGGAGCTTGTCAGAAATCAGCGGTGGCCCCCAACGTGGAACACGGGGATAGTACCGCCGTATTCGACCAGGAGTTTGCCCTGTACTACCGGCAGCAGGCTATGCTACCCGCCGCGGCCGGCCCCGAGCTGACGGTACAGGTAGAGGAGCTGTACACGAGCTACTGCCCTGAAGAAGCGCGGTGCATCGTAAGCACGGCGGCCTGGCCCACGCTCCGGATAACCGACCAGCAGGGCCAGTCGCAGCAGGTGAAGCTTCCGGCCAATCGGCCGGCAGTCTTTACCCCGGCTTTTCTTGATACGACCAGCGTGCAAGCCAACGGCCGCCGCTACCTGCTCACCTACACCCGCTGGAACCTGGATCGGACCCCACCCCGGGGCGGATATCCCGCCAAGCATGATTATACGGTGTCGTTGCGGGTATCCAAGCCGGCGCAATAAGGGCGCTTACTCCACACTCAGCCGCAGCCCGTCGTAGGCCAGGCGAATGAATTCGGGCAGGGTGGCTTCCACGTCGCGGTGCCGGCCCAGCAGGTGGCTGATGTGGGTGAGGTAGGCCCGGCGCGGTGCCAGCTCGGTCAGGATTTCCACGGCTTCGGGCAGGGAGAAGTGGGAAATGTGCTTTTCCACCCGCAGGGCATTCAGCACAATCACGTCGGCGCCGCGCAGCTGCTCCATCGCCTCGGGGGCCAGGTAGTTGGCGTCGGTCACGTAGGCAAACCCGCCGATGCGGAAGCCCAGCACCGGCAGCTTGTAGTGTAGGGCCCGGATGGGCTGGAAGGGCACCCCTTCCACCAGAAAGCTTTCCGTGTCGCTCAGGATCGGAATGGTCTGTACCTGGGGTACGCCGGGGTACTTCTTGTCGGCAAAGATGTAGGCGTACTCCCGGCGCAGCTGGTCCAGCACCCGGGGCTCGGCGTACACCGGCATGTCCTGCTGTTGCTTGAAGTTGTAGGCCCGGATGTCGTCCATGCCGGCGGTGTGGTCCTTGTGCTCGTGGGTGAACACCAGAGCATCGAGGTGGTCGATCCGCTCGCGCAGCACCTGCTGGCGGAAGTCGGGCCCCGAGTCGATAATCAGGCTTTTTCCCTGCACCTGCACATGCACCGACACCCGCAGCCGCTTGTCGCGGTAGTCGAGCGAGCGGCACACGGTGCAGTGGCACCCAATCACGGGCACCCCCTGCGACGTTCCCGTACCGAGGAAAGTAACTTGCACTTCGTTTGAATTAAGAATTAGTAATTAAGAATTAATAATTGTCGGCCAAAAAGCCGGAACCGGACAACAAGACCCAATTCTTAATTACTAATTCTTAATTGTTAATTCATTTCCTACCCCGCGTGCTGCTTGACCATGCGCACCAGGGCGTCGAAGTCGAGGGGCTTGGGCAGGTAGTCGGTGATGCCGGCCTCGCGGAACTGCTCCATGGAGTAGTTATTGGCGTTGCCGGTAATGGCAATGATGGGCACCTGGGCAATGCGGGGGTCGGCGTGGCTGCGGATTTCACGGCTGCACTCCATGCCGTTCTTCACGGGAATGTTGATGTCCATGAGTACGCAGTCGATCTGCTGACTTTCAACCTGCTTAAGGACCTCGCCACCGTTTTTGGCCGATACGATGCGGTATTGCTGGAGCTCCAGAATTTTCTTGGTCAGATTCAGAATAACTGAGCTGTCTTCTGCAATCAGGATCGTTTTGGAATCAGCCATGAGAGGAAATTTGTAAAGGAGGGTTAGGAGGGTAAGCTCAGGAGCGGGGCGCGGTCAGCGCCGGGTAAGCAGTAGTGAATTGTACAAAGAAACGACGCAGGGCTTCAAAATCCTGCTTTGTACGCTGGGAATTTCCCTGCCGCAGGTCGTGCTCCATCGATTTGGCGCACTCAGCCAGCGCGTTAAGGCCCAAGGTAAAGCCCGTACCCTTGAGTTGATGCAAATGTGGCAAAATCTGGTCGTACTGCCCGGCGGCCACCAGGGTTGCGGCCTCCAGCAGCAGGTCGCCGGCTTCCTGCTCGAAATCCTGGTACAGCTGAAAGGCAAATTCCTCGCCCCCCAGCTGCCGCAGCTGTTCTAGCACTTCCCCGTCGAGGGCCGCCACGTCCGGCTCAGCCGGTGCCGCTAACGCCGGAGCTTCGGAGGCAGCGGGATGGCCCACCGCCCAGCGGTGCAGCACGGTGTACAGATCCTGGGTTTTAACCGGTTTGGCCACGTACCCATCCATGCCCTGCTGCACAAACCGCTCGGCGTCCTCCTTCATCGAGTAGGCCGTCATGGCCACGATGGGCGGGCAACTGGCGCCCAGGCGCTGCCGGATTTCCAGCATGGCCGTTACCCCGTCCATCTCCGGCATCTGAATGTCCATGAATACCACGTCGTAGTGGGCGTTGGGGGCCGTTACCCGGCTGATGGCCTCGAATCCGTCGTTGGCCACGTCGGTCTGGCAGCCCAGCTTTTCGAGCAGGCGGAAGGCGACTTTCTGGTTGATGGGGTTGTCGTCGACGAGCAGCACCCGCGGGGCCACCGCGAAGCGCACCATCTCGGGGCCCCGCTCCCGGGCCGCCTGGCGCACCCGCATGATTTCGGCCTCGTTGGTAGCCACCCGGCAGCGGATGGTAAACCAGAACGTACTACCGCTGCCTTCCTCCGACAAAACGCCGATTTCACCGCCCATCAGCTCGGCCAGCTGCTTGCTGATGGCCAGGCCCAGCCCGGTGCCGCCAAATGACTTGGTGGGCGTGTTGTCCAGCTGGGTGAAGTTGGTGAACAGCAGCTTGGCGTTGTCGCCGGAGATGCCGATGCCGGAGTCCCGCACCGCGAAGCGCAGGGTGTGCTCCTGCCCGTCGGTGCTCACCGATGATACCAGGATGCTGACCGTGCCCTGCAGGGTGAACTTGATGGCGTTGGACGTCAGGTTCGACAGCACCTGCAGCAGGCGGGTTTCGTCGGCCAGAATGAAGCGGGGCGTGTGGGGCGTGATTTCAAACGTGAAGTCCAGGTTTTTCTGGTGGGCCCGGTTGGCAAACAGGGAGTGAATCTTCTCCAGCGTGTAGTGCAGGTCGATGCCGGTTTCGTTGAGGTCGAGCTTGCCGGCCTGAATCTTCGACAGATCCAGGATATCGTTGAGAATGGCCAGCAGCGCGTCCGACGACTTGCGCAGCGTATCCACGTAGTCTTCCTGCTCTTCCGAGGCCACCGTCTGGTGCAGCAGGTCAATCATGCCGATGATGCCGTTCATGGGCGTACGCAGCTCGTGGCTCATGTTGGCCAGAAACTGGGTTTTAGCTTCCAGCGCGCTTTCGGCCTCGTCCTTGGCCCGGTGCAGGTCGTCCTGAATCTGCTTGAGCTCGGTAATGTCGCGGGCAATGCCTTCGGTGCCGCTCAGCTCTCCCGACACGGCCCGGGCGTTGATCAGCACGCTTACCGGATACCCGTCCTTGTGACGGATGGCGGTTTCGAAGTTGCGCAGTGCTCCGTGCCGCTTTACTTCTTCCAGCAGGCGGCCCCGGTCTGCGGGGTTCACGTAGTAGTCCAGAATCGGGGTGCCCAGCACTTCCTCGGGCTTGTAGCCCAGCACCTGCTCCACCGAGGGGCTCAGAATGGTAAGCAGGCCCTGGTCGTCGGTGCGGTAGTAGATGTCCTGGAACGACTCGAAGATGGCGCGGAACTTCTCTTCCTGGGCGGCCAGCTCGAGCTGGGACCGTTTCTTTTCGGTGATGTCGTGGGCAATGCCGGAAATTTCCTCGAACGTGCCATCGTCGAGGTAGATGGGGTTGAGGTAGATTTCCCGCCAGGTGTCCTGGCCCCGGGCGTCGCGCAGGCGCACCTCAAACCGCTGGGGCTGACCCAGAAATGCCCGCCGGTAGTTGTCGACGAACAGCTCCCGCGACTCGTCCTCCATCATGCTCAGGTCGGCCTGCCAGAGGTTTACGTTCAGGACCGGGTACACGCCGTTGCGGCGCAGGAAGTAGGCGGCGTAGTTGCGGTTAAACGAAGTCAGGTGGGAGCCCGTGTCCACGGACCACATCAGGTGGGACCCGCTTTCAAAGATGGCGTTCAGGCGGGCGTTCTGCTTGTTGATCTGTACCTCGTTGCGCTTGCGCTCAATGGCCAGGGCTACCTGGTTCGAGATGAAGTGCAGAATCTCGATGTCGGCCGGGGCGTAGGCGTCGGCTTTGTGGTAGTCCTGCACGGCAATCACGCCGATAATCCGCTCCCCGATGCTCAGGGGCGAGCACAGCATCACCTCCGGCATCTGCCCGTAGGCCGCAATCGTGCCCGCGTTGATCAGGGCCTGAAGCTCGTGCTTGAGCAGAAACAGGGGCCGGCCGGTCCGGATAATGTACTCCGACACACCCGTCGAGAAGGGCCGGGCCACCGAGCCGTGCCCGCCCTGCATGTTCTGGTCGACGAAGTACGAGAAGTTGAGCTGGGTGCGGGCCTCGTCGCAGAGGGCGATGTAGATGTTGTTGGTTTCAATGATCTTGCTCAGCTCCCGGTGAATGGCCCCGTAGAGCGAGGACAGGTCTTTGGAGCTGATAGCCAGGTTGGCAATGCTGTAGTATACCTTCTGCAGGCGCTCGGCCTTGATGCGGTCGGTGATGTCGTGCAGAATGGCGCGGGTGCTAATTGGCTCGTCGCCCTGCCAGGTGCAGGTGATGGACCCGATCAGGTGAACCGGCTTCCCGGTTTTGGTCAGGAATACCGTTTCCAGCTTGTTCACCTTCTCGCCCTTGTACAGGTTGCGGAGCTGGTACAGCAGCTTGGCCTTGTAGTAGGGGTGCACCACGTCGCTGAGCGTCATGTTGGGCAGCTCCTCGTCGGTGTACCCGAGCTTCTCTTTCCACGCCTTGTTCACGAACAGGAAGTGGTGGTCGATGCTCAGGTTCTGAATCAGGTCGTGGGCATTGTCGAGAAAGTCCTGGAGGCGGTTGCGGTTGTCGGTCAGCGCCCGGGCCGTCTGGTCCCGTTCGGTCCGGTCGCGGCCTACTGCCTCGAGCCCGATCACCTCTCCCTTGGGGCTGCGCACCAGCTGGGTGTGCCAGTACATGGCGTGCGTGGTCCCGGACCGGTTGACGAACATCTGCTCGTAGAACTCCTGCACCACGCCTTCTTCCATGCAGCGGGCGTAGGCCTGCCGGCGCATGGCCCGCTCTGCGGGCAGGACCACGGCATCCAGGTAGTTGCGGCCGATCAGCTCCTCGCGGGAATAGCCGGAAAGTTGCAGATAGGTGTCGTTCACCTCCACCACATTGGCTTCCCGGTCGGTGCGGACGTAGGCCATCTGGAAGCGGCTCAGCAGCTGGCGCAGCTGCTGAAACTGGGGGCTGTCGGTGGCCGTCAGCGGAACCGGGCTTACCGCCGCCACGGCCGCGTCGGGGCGCAGCGTCAACACTACCTTTGCTCCCGCGCCCGACCCCAGGCGGTGCAAACCCAGCGTCCCCGGCTGGGGTGTACCGTCGGGGTAGCGCCCATGCCAGGCGTGGGCGGTGGGCTGGCCGGTGCGGGCCGTGTAAAGCACCGCGTCCCGCAGCCAGCTGGAAGAGGAGCTGGTGCTCAGCGCATCCAGGCCGGCGGCCATCACCTCCTCCCGGCTGATGCCAAGCACGCGCAGGGCCGTCTGGTTGCAGTCGAGCAGGTTGCCCTGCGTATCAGCCACGAACAGCGCGTCGAAGGCCTCGTCGAATAACGTCCGGTAAAGGTCCTCGGCAGGCGGGGAAGCCGGGGGCGAAGCGGCCGCCGAGGGCAGAGAATATAAGGGCATTGCGGAAAGCGGTAGCGCGCCGGGCCGCCGGTCAGGAGGTCGCGCGCAGTTTTTACTCGTTAAATTTGTCGAAAATATCCCAGATGGCATGCTTGGGACCGGTATTGATACCGATTGCCCGCCTGCCGGCCCGCCGTATGCGCCCCTTGCTCTTCACGGTAACCACCGACCTGAACTACGACCAGCGGATGCAGCGCATCTGCGGCAGCCTGGCCGCACACGGCTACGACGTGCTGCTGGTAGGGCGGGAGTGGCCTTCTTCCCGGCCACTCACGTCCCAGCCCTACCGTCAGCACCGGCTGCGCTGCTGGTTTAGCAAGGGCAAGCTGTTTTACCTGGAGTTTAACCTGCGCCTGCTCTTCTACCTGCTGGGCCAGCAGGCTGCCGCGTGGTGCGCCATCGACCTGGATACGGCCCTGCCGGTGTGGCTGCGCAGCCGCCTGGGCGGGCAGCCGTTCGTGTACGACGCCCACGAGCTGTTCACGGAGGTGCCCGAGGTGGTGGCGCGGCCCGGGGTGCAGCGCTTGTGGCGGCTGGTGGAGCGGTTTATCGTGCCCCGCACCCAGCTGGCATATACCGTAGGACCGGCCCTGGCCCAGGTGTTTGAGTTGCGCTACGGTCGGCGGTTTGAGGTGGTGCGCAACATCAGCCGCCTGGAGCCCCTTAAGCTGCCCCCGGCGCCCGACCGGCCGGAGGGCTACATCGTGTACCAGGGCGCCCTGAATGCCGGCCGCGGCCTCGAGGCGCTGCTCGACGCCATGCCCCGGGTGGCCGGCCGGCTGGTTGTCTGCGGGGACGGTGACCTGTCGGCGGAGCTGCGGGCGCGGGCCGAGGCGCTGGGGCTGCTGGGCAGCGGACAAGTGGAGTTCCGGGGCTTCGTGCTGCCGGCCGAGCTGCGGGAAGTAACCCGGCACGCGGCGGTGGGCATTATGCTGCTCGAAAATCAGGGTATGAGCTACTATTACTCGCTGGCCAACAAGTTCTTCGACTACCTGCACGCCGGCGTACCGCAGCTGATTGTCGACTTCCCCGAGTACCGCCGGCTCAACGACGAATACGACGTGGCCGAAGTGGTGGCGCTAACGCCCGACGCCATTGCCGACGCCCTCAACCGCCTGCTCCGCGACGACGTGGCCCGCTACCGGGAGCTGGCCGAAAACTGCCGCCGGGCCCGGCAGGAGTTGAACTGGCAGCGCGAGGAAGCCCACCTGCTGGCGTTGTACGATACGCTGCTCACGCCCCAAAGCCTTACATGAATGAAGCTGCCTGCTGAGCTGGAAGTAATTCTGGAAACCCTGCGCCAGACTCCGGAGCCTACGCTGCTGGTGGTGGGTGGCCCGACGGCCGTGGGCAAAACCGCGCTCTGCGTACGGCTGGCCCAGGAGCTGAAAACGGAAATCGTGTCGGCTGATTCCCGGCAGTTCTACCGGGAGCTGAGCATCGGTACGGCCAAGCCTACGCCCGATGAAATGCAGGGCATACCCCACCATTTCATCAATTCCCACTCCATTACCGAGGAGTACAATGCCGGCCGCTTCGAAACCGACTGTTTGGCGTTGCTCGACACGCTTTTCCAGCGCCACCGCACCGTCATTCTCACCGGCGGCTCGGGTCTGTACCTGCAGGCCGTCACCGAAGGGTTCGACGCCATGCCGGCCATCGACCCGGCCGTGCGGGTCGCTATACAGCAGGAATTAGCGGCGCACGGGCTGCCGGCTTTGGTGGAAGAGCTGGGCCGCCTCGACCCCGTTGCCCACGCCCGCATCGACCGGCAGAACCCCCAGCGCATCGTGCGGGCCCTGGAAGTCACCCGGGGAACGGGCCGCCCGTTTTCCAGCTTTCACGCCGCCAAGCCGGCCGTGCAGCGCCCGTTCAGGGTGGTAAAGGTCGTGCTGACCCGGGAGCGGGAAGTGCTCTACCAGCGTATCGACCGGCGCGTAGACCAGATGCTGAAGGACGGGCTGCTGGCCGAGGTGGAGTCTTTGCTGCCGTACCGCCACCACAACGCCCTGCAAACCGTTGGCTACCAGGAAATCTTTGACTTCCTCGACGGCCTGTACGACTGGCCCGAAACCATCCGCCTACTCAAGCGCAACACCCGCCATTACGCCAAGCGCCAGCTCACCTGGTTCCGGCGGGATGCGGCTTATCAGGCCGTGCACTTGTGAGGTGAATGTTCGGAGTGCGCCGACCTTAGTCAAGGTGCTTGGCAGCTCTTTGCTTGTTGCGCCAGGACCGGTTTCTGTAAGCAACAAGCCCCGATGTACGCATACGTCGGGGCTTGCCAGGGCTGGTTTGATGTGCGAATGCCGCAGGGGGCGTTGTCTCACCCGAAGAAGCGTAGCGCATCAGCACGCTTCTCATACAGGCCACGTCAAACCTATACCGACAGGATTTCCACCATCCGCATAAAGGTCTGGTTGATGATCTTCTTCTTGTAGATCGTGTCTTTAAAAGGCGTGTACACAAGCTTGCGGTCGATGATGCCGGCCATTACGTTGCGCATGCCGTTCATCAGGCCTTCGACGGCGGCAATGCCGATCTGCGAGCCCAGCAGGCGGTCGGCGGCGGTGGGGGAGCCCCCGCGCTGCACGTGCCCGATGATGGTAACGCGGGTGTCGAGCTCGGGAATGGCTTCCTTGACCTTGGCGGCAATGGCGGTGGCGTTGCCTTCCTCGTCGCCCTCGGCTACAATCACGATAAACGAGGTCTTGTGGCGCTTCCACCCGCTTTGCAGCGTGTCAATCACGGCTTCCGTCGACATCATCGTTTCCGGAATCATCACGATTTCGGCCCCGCCTCCAATGGCGCATGGAATGGCGATGTAGCCCGAGTCGCGGCCCATTACTTCAATAAAAAAGCACCGGTCGTGCGAGTCGGCAGTATCGCGGATCTTGTCAATGGCCTCCAGGGCGGTGTTCACGGCCGTATCGTAGCCGATGGTATAGTCGGTGCCGAACAGGTCGTTGTCGATGGTCCCGGGCGCGCCCACGGTGGGAATGCCGAACTCCTCCTCGAAGATCATGGCCCCGGTGAAAGTGCCGTTGCCCCCGATGGCAACCAGGCCGTCGATGTTGAAGTGGGTGAGCTGGTCAAACGCCAGCTGCCGGCCTTCCTTGGTCAGAAACTTCTGGCTGCGGGCCGACTTGAGAATGGTACCGCCTTTCTGAATGGTGTTGGAAACCGAGGCCGAGTCGAGCTTCACGAACTCGCCCTTGATCATGCCGCTGTAGCCGCGCATGATGCCGTATACTTCAATGCCGTGGTAAACGGCGGTGCGGACCACGGCCCGGATGCAGGCGTTCATGCCGGGCGAGTCGCCGCCACTGGTAAAAACTGCAATGCGCTTCATCATAACTCTGATTCCAAAATCGCCCAATGCGGGGCGGGCAAAGTTGGTGATTCTTGCCTGAAAAAACAGAGCAAATTATCCGGGCCGGAAAATGAAACGGTTGAGCTGGCTGTTTTTTTGTCGTTTACGTATCCGAACTAGTTGCAAAGCCCACTGCCAGCAGCTATCTTAACCGCAGCACTCCGAGGTAATTCCTGCCCGGCCCACCCGGATTTCGCAGTGCCCCTTTTTGTCCTACCCACTACCCTAAGCCGCTTCGTGTATGTTTGGTTTTTTTGAAAACGAGCAGACTAAGAAAGTCAAAAGTCACCTGATGAATCTGGTTACGCTGGCCAAGGCCGACGGCCACATTGATGAGCGCGAAATGAGTTTCATTGTCGCGGTGGGGAAGAAAAACGGGCTGCGGGCCGATGACGTCCGCTCCATCATTGCCAACGCCAACGCCCCGGCCCTGGTATTGCCCGACAACGACTCGGAGCGGTTCGACCAAATCTTCGACCTGGTTGACATGATGCTCGCCGATGGCGTGGTGGACGACAACGAAATGGACTTCTGCATCGACATGGCTGAGAAGCTGGGCTTCCGCAAAGCCATTGTGGGGGTGCTGGTCCGCAAAATTTCCCTTGGCGTCAAGGACGGGCTGCCGCGGGAGCAGATTAAGGAGGAATCCCAGTCCTTCCTCAACTACAACTCCGACGTTAAGCAATTTTAAATTGCCTGACTCCGCACCAAGCCAGCCCCGCAACGGGCTGGCTTTTTTGTTAGCTGACCACGTAGTGAATAGCCCGCTGCAGCGCGGCGCAGGCCTCCTTGATTTCGGCTTCGCTGATGGTCAGGGGAGGAGCCAGCCGAAGCGAGTTGTCGCAGAACAGAAACCAGTCGGTCAGAATGCCTTCGTGCTCGAGGGCGCGGTCGATGATGGGCTTGAGCACGGCGTAGGAGTCGAACTCCACCGCCATCAGCAGGCCCAGGCCGCGTACGTCCCGGATGGCAGGGTGGCGCAGCAGATTCCGGAACAGCGCGGCT
The DNA here is from genome assembly GCF_020685205.1 of Hymenobacter translucens. GTDB lineage: Bacteria > Bacteroidota > Bacteroidia > Cytophagales > Hymenobacteraceae > Hymenobacter > Hymenobacter translucens. The sequence continues at coordinate 376,578 of NZ_JAJERB010000003.1, read as the reverse complement.
TTGGCGGTTACCCCGGCCAGCAGGTTTTCTTCCTGAATCACCTGGAGCGTGGCCAGGGAGGCCACGCACGAAACCGGATGGCCGCCAAACGTGGTGCAGTGCCCGAGCACGGGGTTGGATTTAAAGCCCGCCATGATTTCCTGCGGAGCAATGAACGCGCCGATGGGCATGCCGCCCCCCATGCCCTTGGCGCAGAGCAGCACGTCGGGCACGATGCCAAACTGCTCAAACGCCCAGAAGGTGCCGGTGCGCCCGAAGCCGCACTGAATTTCGTCGAGGATCAGCAGGGTCCCGGTTTCGGTGCAGCGCTGCCGAAGAGCCGGGAGGTAGCCCGGATGGGGTACGCGCACCCCGGCTTCGCCCTGCACCGTTTCCACAATCACGGCCGCCGTCCGGGACGTAATGAGGGCCAGGTCGGGCAAAGCGTTGTACTCAATGTGGCGCACGTCGGGCAGCAGGGGGCGGTAGCTCTGCTTGAAGCCTTCCGAACCCGTCACGGACAAGGCACCGTGGGTGGAACCGTGGTAGGCCCGGTGGCAGCTGATAAGCTCGGTGCGGCCGGTATGGCGCTTGGCCAGCTTGAGGGCGCCTTCCACGGCTTCGGCACCCGAGTTGGTGAAGTACACGGCGTCCAGCACGGCCGGCAGGGTCAGGTGCAGGGCGTGGGCCAGCTCGGCCTGGGGCGTCTGCACCACTTCGCCGTACACCATCAGGTGCAGGTACTTGTCGAGCTGCTGCTGAATGGCGCCGATGACGCGGGGGTGGCGGTGGCCTACGTTGCTGACCCCGATGCCGGAAATCAGGTCGAGGTAGCGCCGTCCGCCGGGACCGTACATGTACACGCCCTCGGCCCGCTCAATCTCCAGCAGCAGGGGCGTATCGGAGGTCTGAGCCTGGTGACGAAGGAAAAGCTGGCGGGGCGTAAGCATACGGATTCGGATTAGCCCGCAAAGATACGTCCTGCAGCGCCCGGCACACGAAAAGAGGCTGATTCGTCAGCCTCTTTCGGGTAAGTAGCATCGGGTTCTGACGGCTTAGTCGTCGGCCTGCATGCCCGGGGCTGCTCCGGCCGCGCCGCGCGGGTCGTTGAGACGCTGAAGCAGCACTTTGGTGAACTCCCGCTCGGCAATGAAGAGCTGGGCCACCTGGCGCAGGGAAATCACCTTCTGAAACTTCTCGAGGTATTCCTTTTCCAGGTTCAGCTCCGTCTGCCGGTTGGCCAGCATCTGGTTGAGGTTGTCGCGCAGCTGCTGATCGGTCAGGCTCTCGGGGTTTTCGGTGCGAAGCAGGCGCTGCCGGCGGTTCAGGTCCCGGCGCTTGTCTGAAAACTCGTTGTATACCGGCCAGAAGCGCTGGGCCTGGTCCTGGGTAAGGGAAAGTTTATCGGTGAGGTAGGCAATCTTGGCGTTTTCAATGCGGCCCAGGCGCTGCTGGCGCTTGCCGCCTCCTGGCTGGGCCTGAGCAAAGCCCGCCACGCTAAGCAGCAGCAGCAGGGCCAGCAGGTTCCGAAAAAGGTTGTTCATATGCGGAGTAAGAAAAGGGCAGGCGTGAAATTATAGGTAGGTATCCTCGATGGGCTGACTTTCCAGGGCTTCTTCCAACTCCGGGGACGAAGCCGGCAGAAAGCTGGCGGTCAGGTCCTGGTCGGTAGCTGCCAGCACGGTCAGGTCGTTGAGCGACACGTGCTGGTCGCTGGTCAGCAGGTACTGAACTACTTCGGTTTGGGGAATAGCGGCCAGGGTGGCATCCGCCGTTGCGGGGGTAGAAACGGCGGCCGGCCGGGCCAGAAAAAAGGAAGCCGCAAACGAGCCGAGCACCAGGGTGGAGGCCAGGGCCGTGCGTAGGGGAGCCGGCAAAGCCAGCAGCCAGCCCAGGCCCGTAGCTCGCGTCGCGCCGGGCTGCACCCGGGCCATCACGCGGGTCGGCAGCCGGTCAAAGTAGTCGGCCGGGGGAGCGGAAAAAGGGTGAGCCCGGCGGGGGTGGTCGTCCAGACGAAAAGGCGTTTTCATGGCGGTTAGACGGGGCAAGGGCCCCAGGGTTTAAGACTGTTCATTCACGTATTGTTCGATCTTCTTGACGGCGTGGTGGTACGAGGCCTTCAGCGCCCCTACCGACGTTCCGGTGACTTCGGCCATGTCTTCGTATTTCATGTCCTCGTAGTATTTGAGGTTGAAGACCAGGCGCTGCTTGTCGGGCAGGCGCAGAATGGCTTTCTGTAGCTTCATTTCCACCTCGTCGCCCGCCAGCTCGGTATCGGCTTCCACCTTGGCCGACAGCTCGGCGGTGATGTCGTTGATGGGCAGGAAAAACTTACGGCGCTTCGAGGAGAGAAACGTCAGGCACTCGTTCGTGGCAATGCGGTAGATCCAGGTGTAGAGCGAGGCGTCCTGCCGGAAGTTGCCCAGGTGGTTCCAGACCTTGATGAACACATCCTGGGTCAGGTCGTCGGCATCGTCGTGGTCGACCACCATCTTGCGTACGTGCCAGTACACCTTGCTCTGGTACTTGCGCACCAGCTGGTTAAAGGCCACGTTACGAGCGGCGGGGTCGGCGAACTTGGCGAGGATTTCCTGGTCTTCCAAGCAGGGAACGGGTTGGGGCGGCGGGGTATGTGCGGTTGGATGGAACGGGCCCCGGAAAGTTTAACGCTTGCGTGTAAAGTCCGTCTGGTTTTTTACCCGGGGGCGGAAGCCGAGCAGTTACTCACATGCATATGTGATTGTTATAGATAAAGTTATACCCTGTTCGGGTCATGTCTTGTTAAAGTTCAATCGTCAATTTCTGGCTTTTAAATGACGTAGATAATCGGCTAAGTTTGCCTATCCACCACATTAGCAGCTACGCCGTGAGCAACCTGATTCAGTTCGTCGCCAACCACGATGACTTGTCCACCGACAAAGGCTTCCAGTTCAAGTTTTACTGCGACAAATGCCGCAACGGGCACATGTCACGGTTTCAGCCGAGCGCCATCGGTATTGCCGGCAGCGTGCTTAATGCCGCGGGCAGCCTGTTCGGTGGTTTTTTCCATGAGGCCGGCAACGCCGCCTACCAGATGCAGCGGGCCATTGGCGGCAAAGCCCACGATGAAGCGCTGGAAAAGGCGGTGCTGGAAGGCAAGCAGCACTTCAAGCAGTGCACCCGCTGCGGCGGCTGGGTATGCCCCGACGTATGCTGGAACCACCGCGCCGGCCTCTGCGAAACCTGCGCCCCCGATGAGCACGAGGAGCTGGCCGCCCAGCAGGCCCTGGCCACAAGTGAGCAGATTCGCGAGAAGACCCGCACTCAGGACTACACCAAGAGCCTGGACTTTCTGAACCGCACCGGCATTGTGCAGTGCACGGGCTGCAGCGCCAAGCTCAGCCCCACCCAGAAGTTCTGCCCCGAGTGTGGCACCACCAATGCTGCCGCGCAGCAGAGCAAGGAAAAGTTCTGCACCGACTGCGGCGGTACCATGAAGGCCGATCAGCGCTTCTGCGCCGAGTGCGGCGCCCGGCAGTAAGGCTGGCGGAAAGGGAAAAAACGCGTCGGCCTGCGTAAGTTGCGGCCTCTCACGCCTGCCCGCAGGCCCTTTGTTCGCGCCGTGCTCCATTTTCGCCCTATTACCGCCCTGATTCTTGCCGCCGGTCTGCTCGGGGCCTGCTCCGAGAAGAAAACCGAGCACCAAGCCTTAACCAGCCCCGGTTCTGCCGAGTCCGTACCGGCCGCTGATTCGGCCGCTACAGTGGAGCGGGCACCCGCCGTCGATTCAACGAATCTGTCGCCGGCTTTCGTGGCCGGGCTGCGGGACATGGCCGGGGGCAGTCAGTACAAGGTGCGGGGCCGGTGGCTGGTGCTGAGCCGCGAGGATTCCGTGGCCTTCCCAACCGAGCTGCCCGCCGGCCAGCCGGTTACGTACAGCGGCGTCCGTGGCTGGGAGTCGTTCAGCCTTACCGTTACGCGGCTGAACTATACCAGCCTGCGTTTCCGGGCCGAAGCCACCGGGCCCATTGGGGAGCCGACGCAGATCGAAGCCGTGGCCGACCTTTCGCCGGGCTTCTACCTGACCGACGAGCTGCCGGGTGCGGCGGCAAGCACACCTGAGTTTAAGGCCAGTGAGTTTGTGGCCGAGACCCGGGAAGGCCGGTTTTCCATCCTGATCGGGGAAGGCCGGGACGCCGACAAAGCCAGCCTCTCGGCCTTCGACGCAACGGGTCAGCCCCGGGAAAAATGGCGGAATCTGCCCACGCTGCGGCGGGTGGTATTGTAAGCGTGATTGGAGTTCGCAGTGGAAGTAAGCACATTGACTTAGCGTAATTAGGCGGCAAGCGGCAGCATTTTACTTCACGATGACCGACACAATTCACCTTGCCCTGGTTGTGGCGCTGCTCACGAGCGGCATGGTGTACAGCGCGCGGAGCGGCAAGCTGACCCGGGCCGGCATGTGGCTCGGCGGAGGGCTGGGGCTGCTGATTTACCTGGGCAACGGCTTTACCGGACTAAGCTTGCTGGCGTTGTTTTTCGCCCTGGGCTCGGCGGCTTCGGCCTGGAAAGTGAGGGAGAAGCGCCAGCTCGGGCTGGCAGAAGCCAATAAAGGGCAGCGCACGGCCGGTCAGGTGCTGGCCAACGCCGGGGTAGCGGCAATGGCCAGTCTGCTAGCCTGCTTGGTCCCGGAGTATGTGCAGCTGGCCGGACTGATGGTCGCCGGGAGCTTTGCGGCCGCCACTGCGGATACGCTTTCGTCGGAGCTGGGCAACGTTTACGGCCGCCGCTTTTTCAACGTGCTGACCGGGAAGCCCGACGTGCGGGGTGAGAATGGGGTAGTAAGTTTAGAAGGGACGGCGCTCGGGGTGGCGGGCAGCGCGCTGGTGGCCGGAGCGTACTGCGTGGGCTTCGGCTGGGGCCCGGCTTTCTGGTGGCTGCTGGTGGCCGGCACGGCCGGCAACCTGGCCGATTCGGTGCTGGGCGCCACCCTCGAACGGCGGCACCTTGTCTCAAACAACTTCGTCAATTCGGTGAATACGCTCGTCGGGGCTCTGACGGCTGCCGGACTGGCGGCTCTGGGGTAGTTTTCGATACTGGTCGCTATATATTAGTTTATCTATTGCCATCTGGGTGTGCCTTACCCTTATCCCGAGCGGCCATCCAGGTAACAAGCAGTAAGCGGATGCAAAAAGATATACTAATACTATCAGCGTGTTGCCTGACGGCCCTGTTTTCTTTTACCACGACTTCCCGCCATCCCCGGCTTTATGAGGCTGGCGCTGCCCTGGAGACGGTCAGCCCGGCCGATAGCCTCGTCTGCGCCCGGGCCACTCCTAAGCCGGTGCTGAGGAAAAAGGTGTTTCCGAAATCAGGCTTCCGTCTGCTACCCGACAAGCAAACTGCCCTCGAAAAAGTAACGCTTGCCAATGGGGATCAGCTCATGCTACGCCACTGGGGCTGTGAGTACTACGCGCTTACCTTTCGCTTCGAAACCGCCCGGTTTACGGAGCCAACCTCCCAGCGGGCCGCCTGGCATCACCATGCCGTGGGGCTGATGCGTTCGGTCTTGCCCGGGGTGGATGCTCCGCTCGACCTGGAAAAAGGCGTGAAGTACCTGAATGCCCGCCTTGTGCGCCGCGCCAAAACGAGATACCGCAACCAGGAGCTCCGGGAGGAAATAACCTTCGACGAAGGTGAAATCCGCAGCTTCGTGACGGTTGACAAGATCGAGAAGCTGCCCGGTGGAAAGTCGGCCGTGGAACTGACCTTTGCCAGCGGGCCGCTGTAAGCCCGACGCTTCCGACTTCTGGTAAAACACTGACTAGTACGCGTTTTGTCTGATAAAGCTACCCGTCGGCGGGCTCCCGGCGACTTTAGTTAGTACAGACCTGATAAAGCTTCCTTATTTGAGCGGCTTTCCTGATATTGGCTGCAGGCAGAGCGCCTTTTTACGAAAGCAGCCGGGCCAGTAGCTCATAAGTAAGTGATTGTATACCAGAATCTGAAAAAGAAGAAACTATGAATATCCATGCTGAAAAGACTCAGGAAGATAAGAGCGAAACAGGGGCGAATGCTGCCATGCAGAGGCAGAGCGCAGCCGAGCCGGCTTTTCGATTTGCAGATAACCGACCGGAGGCTATTGCGCAACGGCAGGTGAAGGAGGGTGCCAATAACAGCTCCCGCGTTGCGCAGCTGCGAACGTTACATGAATCCGTAAATAATAGTCCGCAAGCAACCCAAGGAGTTCAACTGCAAGCATTGGCGAACCCCCATTCGGCAACCCGGCAACTCATTCAAAAGAAAGAAAACACAACCGGGTTGCCGGATAGCTTAAAAACCGGAATAGAAAGCCTGTCGGGAATGTCCCTGGATGATGTAAAGCTGCATCGCAACTCTGCTAAACCCGCGCAGTTGCAAGCCCATGCGTACGCCCAGGGAACAGATATTCATTTGGGGCCGGGACAAGAACAGCACCTGCCGCATGAAGCCTGGCACGTGGTGCAGCAAAAGCAGGGGCGGGTAAAGCCGACTATGCAAATGAAAGGCAGCGTGGCGGTAAACGACGACGGTAGCCTGGAGAAGGAGGCGGATGTGATGGGAGCAAAGGCCCTGCAGCTTAAAGGCTCATCAGCCGAGGAGCCCAGCTCCTTCTCCGCCCCGGGAATGGTTGCCGGTGTCGGCCCGGTGCAGCGCCAGGTGGACGTAACGGCCACTCAACGGGGAAAAACGAGCGTCGTGATAGAGGCGGAAGGGGAAGTAGAAGATTTCGCGGAAGGAGAGGATGCGAAGAACTACGGGTGGAACGGCGTCACGAAATACAAAGCCGATGCGTTGGTGGGAGATACAAACATCAACATCGGGATGACCAATAACCGGTTCATTGTCGGACAAGCCGGTCACGTGCTTGCCCAACAGAATGGCGGTGACGGTAGCGACGGAGACAATGTGTTTGCCCAGGACGGCGGGGTGAACAATGGGCCGTACCGCTCCAATTTTGAGAATCCGATGCGAAAAGCGCTGGATCAAACTGCGGACGACGAGGAAGTGAGATTCAGGGCTGTTCTATACGGGGATAAGATCACAAAAGGGAAACTGTCAAAAGAGTCGGATAATCTGGAGGGAAGCGACGAAGACACCGATTTTGAAGGGTTTTAGTGCGCCCTGGTTATCTGTCAGCTGGTTCAGGTGAAACAGCTTTCGGCCTTAAAGCAAAAGCCCCCACAACATGCGCTGTGGGGGCTTTTATTTGGTTCCGGAAAAACTACTTCCGCTTCCGGGCCAGGACTTTCTCCACGGCAGCCACGATGTCGTTTTCCATCAGGCCGTATTTCTCCATGAGCTGGTCGGGGGTGCCGGACTCGCCGAAAGAGTCGTTGACGGCTACCATTTCCAGGGGCAGAGGCTCTTCGCGGGCGAGCAGCTGAGCCACGGAGTCGCCGAGGCCGCCGTTCATCTGGTGCTCTTCGGCCGACACGGCGCAGCGGGTTTTGCGCACCGAGGCCAGCACGGCCTCTTCGTCGAAGGGCTTGATGGTGTGAATGTTGATGATTTCGGCATCGATGCCCTTCTCCGCCAGGATCTTACCCGCCAGAATGGCCTTCCATACGAGGTGGCCGGTGGCGAAAATGCTCACGTCGGCGCCTTCGTTCAGCACTACCGCCTTGCCGATTTCGAACTGCTGGTCAGCCGGGGTAAAGTTGGGCACCACCGGGCGGCCGAAGCGCAGGTAGACCGGGCCTTCGTAGTCGGCAATGGCAATGGTGGCAGCCTTGGTCTGGTTGAAGTCGCAGGGGTTGATGACCGTCATGTGGGGCAGCATCTTCATCATGCCCAGGTCTTCCAGAATCTGGTGGGTGGCGCCGTCCTCACCCAGCGTAACGCCGGCGTGGGACGCGCAGATCTTCACGTTTTTGCCCGAGTAGGCAATGCTCTGGCGGATCTGGTCGTAGACGCGGCCGGTGCTGAAGTTGGCAAAGGTGCCGGTAAAGGGAATCTTGCCTCCGATGGTAAGACCGGCCGCAATGCCCATCATGTTGGCCTCAGCAATGCCCACCTGGAAAAACCGCTCGGGAAAGTCCTTTTTAAAGGCATCCATTTTGAGCGAGCCGGTCAGGTCGGCGGTGAGGGCCACCACGTTGGGGTTCGACTTGCCCAGCTCGTGCAGGCCGGCGCCAAAGCCGGAGCGGGTGTCTTTTGATTCGGAGTAGGGGAATTCTTTCATGTGGGGTTCTGGGACTTAGGATCTTAGTTTCGTATGGTTCGGGTTCCGCCCCCGGCTTACAGTATGCCACTGCCCGGGGCGGAACGCGGGGCGGAGGTTACTTCCCGAAAATGCTGACGGAGCTGGTTTGCCCGCTGCGGATGGTGAAGTTGCGCACGTCGGTGAACTTGCTGCCGGTAGCCGTGGCGGTGCGGTACACGAGGCGGTACACCCCGGGCTGCATGGGCAGGTTGATTTTGCTGGTGGTTTCGGGCAGGTTGTAAAGCCAGGTCTGCGACTCGTCGTTGTTGATCCGGTAGATGCTGCCGAAGCCTTTCAGGTCGGAAACGATGTTGAGCGTGCCGGGCGGGTCGAAGGTGAGCGTGGTGGTCTGGCCCTGCTTGATGGTGATGCGGCGGATGATGCGGGGCAACGTCAGGAACTCCACCTCGTAGTTGCCGGCCAGTAGCTTCTGGCGGTTACCGAAGTTCAGCGCCAGCACCGTAGCCGGATTGCCCTGGGCCCGGATGACGGCCCGCATCACGCCGTAAGGGTTGGGGGAAATATTCGGGGGCTGCAGGACCAGCACGCCCTGCGGGGTTTTGTAAGTCAGCACGTTGGCTTTACCGGGCCGGATCGGCACGTTCTGCTGGCGCACCGGCGGCACCGTGTTGATGACCAGGTCGTAGCTCTGCAGGGCGTCGATGTCGAGCACGTCGGGCCGGCCCTGGGCGTCGCGGAAGTGCACGTAGTTGTACTCGGGCTGCTCGGTCACGTTGTTGATGAACGTCATGTTCACGTTCGTTTCCACCGGCTTGCCCGCCTCGTCGGTCAGGTTCACGCTCACAGTCGTTTTGGTCAGCGTCTGGGCAATGACGTTGTCGAGCACCTGCTGAAAAGTCTTCACGTCGGCGGCGTTGTAGTACTGCCCCAGGCACTCAAGCTGACGTCCGAAGTCCTTTTCGGCCCCGATGCCGATGACGAAGGGCTTGAGGAAGATGTGCTTGCGCTGCAGGGCAATGGAGGTAGCGCAGGGGTCACCCTTGCACGACTCCAGCCCGTCGGTTATCAGAATCAGTACGTTGCGGGAAGTCTTGTCGGCGGGGAAGTCGTTGGCCGACTGCTCCAGCGAGTAGGTGATGGGCGTGTTGCCCTGCTGCTGAATGGATTTAAGCTTGGCCTTGATGGCCCCGGCATTCTTGCGGCCGAAAGGTACTTCCAGCTTGGAGTCCTGGCAGTTGGCTTCCTTGGCTTCGTGCTGATGCCCGTACACGCGCAAACCCAGCTCCAGGTTGGGGTAGGTGTTGAGCGAGTCTACCATCTTGGCCAGCAGGCTCTTGGCGACGTCCATGCGCGGGCGGCCCTCCCAGGGAGCATTCATGCTGCCCGAGGCGTCGAGCAGAAACAGAATGCGCGTCACCCGGGGCTTTTCGGGCGCTACGTTCTGGGCACGGGCAGCCGGAGCCAGCAAAGCCAGGCTCAGCAGAAAACCATAAAAACGAACGTAGAAGGAATGCATAAACGCCGGTTAAACTGTCGATTACCCGGGCCTAACGAATGCACGTCGGCTCAGCTTGTACTCCGGCCGCCTAATAGTCGCTTTGCTGATCGACCAGCAGCTGCTGCAACGCCAGCTCTAGCTGCTCGTCGTTCGGGGCCGTGCCGTGCCACTTGTGGGAGCCCATCATATAGTCGACGCCATAACCCATCTGCGTGTCCATCAGAATCATGATGGGCAGGCCCTGGCCGCTGAGCTGCCGGGCTTCTTCCAGGGTCGGAACCAGCTTTTCGAGGTCGTTGCCGTCGGTTTCGAGCACCTTCCAGCCAAACGCCTCAAACTTGGCGCGCAGGTTCCCCAGGTTCATAATGGCATCGGTAGGCCCGTCGATCTGCTGACCGTTGCGGTCGACCAGCGCAATCAGGTTGTCGACCTTGTGGTGGGGGGCGTACATGGCTGCTTCCCACACCTGGCCTTCCTCCAGCTCGCCGTCGCCCATCAGCACGTACACCTGCCGGTCGTCGCCGTTGAGCTTTTTGGCCTGGGCCGCACCGATAGCCACGCTCAGGCCCTGGCCCAGAGAGCCGGAGGCAATGCGGATGCCGGGCAGGCCCTCCTCCGTGGCAGGGTGGCCCTGCACCCGGGAGTTGAGCTTGCGGAACGTGCCCAGCTCACTCACGGGGAAATAGCCCGAGCGGGCCAGCACCGAGTACCACACCGGGGAAATGTGGCCATTCGACAGGAAAAACAGGTCTTCGCCTTCGCCGTTCATGGCAAACGCCGGGTCGTGCTTCATCACCCGGAAATACAAGGCCACCAGCAGGTCGGCGCAGCCCAGGGAGCCGCCGGGGTGGCCTGAGCTGACGCCGTGCACCATGCGCACGATGTCGCGGCGCACCTGGGCAGCAATCTGCTTGAGCTCGGCAGGGGTTTTCGTAGCGGAAGCGGAATGGGTTTCGGAAGTAACAGGCGAGGTGGAAGCGGAAGGCTGCGACATGAACAGGAAAGGAAATAGGTTAGTGGGGCAAATGTAGGAAAATCAGGGCGGAGGCCTTAGCCGGATTATCCGGAGTATCATTTTTCCGGGGCTGACGGCTACTACACGAAAAAAGCCCGGACCAGGGCCCGGGCTTGGTCGGCGGCATCACCCCTTTAGCCCAGCAGCTGGGCCGCGTGGTTTTTGGTATCGACCTTGGTGATAACGCGCTCAATCCGGCCCTGCTCGTCGATGAGAAAGGTGTAGCGCATGGTGCCCATGTACTTGCGGCCGTACATCGACTTCTCCTGCCAAACCCCGTAAGCTTCCACGATTTTCTTGTCCTCGTCAACCAGCAGCGGGAAGTTGAGCTCGTACTTCTGGGCGAATTTCTGGTGGGACTTCTGGCTGTCGATGCTCACGCCGAGTACCTGCACGCCGGCCTCAGCCAGCTCGGTGCGGTGGTCCCGCAGGTCGCAGGCCTGGGCGGTGCAGCCCGAGGTGTCGTCCTTGGGATAGAAGTACAGCGCCACTTTCCGGCCGCGAAAGTCCTGGAGCCGGATGAGGGTGCCGTTCTGGTCAACGGCTTCGAAGTCGGGGGCGGGAGTGCCGGGTTCGGGGAGCATGGTGTTTAAGGTGCTGAAGTGGGAAATGGGCTGATGGAATTCACGTGGCCGCTGCCGTTTGTAGATCGTGTCATCCGGCGGCAAAGCCGAAGGAAGACAGTGCCGGTTTGAGCCTGCTTACAGATTGAGCCGGAGTACCCGCTCGTTGCCCATCATATCCCGGATGGTAAGCGTAGCGGGCCCGCGCAGGGCGGGTCCCAGCGTGTCCTGCCGCTCGGTGAACAGAATGGCCTTCTTGTGCTCGTAGCGCAGCAGGCGAAACTGCCCGCCGATTTCCAGCTGGTAGCTGGCCAGGCCCGACAGGTTGTCGCCCACCTTGAACACCAGCCCGCCGGCACCCCGGCTCACCAGCGTGGCCGAGGGCGGAATGGTATCGGCAAAGATCCGGAAGGTGCCGAACTGCTTCAGATTCAAAGAAATTTCGTTGCCGTTCCACTTGCCGCCCTGGTAAATCCGGCCGCCGGAGGGCGTCATCAGGTACACCGCCGAACGGGCCGGGTCGGCCGGGGGCGTGGCGGGGCGCAGGGTGAGGCGGTAGGGCAGATACAGCGGCGTGCGCTGGTTGAATACCGTCCATTCCTCTTTCGGACCCGCCTGGTAGCTGGTCTGGAAGTAAAGCGTATCAAACAGCGTGCGGGGACCGAACACCACGTGCATCGATGAGGTGGTAAAGGAATGCTCCTGGCCCGACGGAATCATGGCCTGGCGCTCGAACCGCTTCGTCACGTTGCCGAACCGCATCGAGTCGGGCATGCCGGCCCGCAGGTCGTAGAGGTACACGTTTTCGCTCTGCACGGTGTAGCTGGGCTTCACAGACAGGCGCTGCCGGCCCCGGGCCATCAGCAGGTTGCCGCCCACGGCGCTGGTGTCGGGGTCGGCGGCAAATACCTTGAGCAGGTTGCGCGTGACCTCGTAGCGCAGGGCCGGGCGGCGCACTGCCGCGCTGCGCGTTTTAAAGTACCGGGGCTCCTCGCCCCGCAGTACCAGCCGCACGGGCGTGGCGTTGCCATAGGAGTCCGCCATGCGGATTTCGATGGTGTAGACGCGGCCAGCCTCCACGCGCAGCCGGCCCCGGCCGGGGCCGGTGGTGTACATGGTCAGGTCGTTGCCGTCGTCCACCCAGAGCTTCTGCAGCTGCCGGCCCTTGGTCATTTGCCACTCGTAGTCGACGTGGTTGCCGATCTGCCGGGAGCCTTCCGGAAACGGCACCGCGTCCACCTCGTGGGAGTAGTGCGGCTTGCCGTTCACGAGCACGTCCACCCGCTGCACGCCGTTCTTGTTCCAGGCGTTGTCGAACCGGTCGAAGGCCTGGAACTGTAGGCCCACCGTGCCGAAGGCGGCAATGGTATCGGGCCACACGATTTCCTTGCCGGGCGGCGTGGCCGTTTTGGGCACGAACACGGCCTTGTCGAACCGGCCCTGCACCCGCGACTCAATGCTGAGAGGCTCCACGGCAAACGCCTGCAGGGTAGGAGCTATGTGGTCCTGAATTTCCGGGAAGCCGCCCCACTGCAGGGGGTTGTACTGCCGGTCCTGGGCGTCGCGCACTTCCCAGTGCAGGTGGGGGCCGGCCGAGCCGCCGGTGTTGCCCGACAGCGCCACCACTTCCCCGCGCTTCACCGGGAACTGCCCTTTTTCAAAGAACAGCTCCAGCTCGTAGGTTTTCTTTTCGTACTGGCGCCGGAGCATTTCCTGCGCTACCGGGCCCATAAACCGGTTGAGGTGGCCGTACACGGTGGTGGTGCCGTTGGGGTGCACGATGTAGAGTACGTTGCCGTAGCCCGCCGTCGACTGCTTCATCCGGGAGATGTAGCCGTCGGCCGAAGCGTACACCGGCAGATCCACCCCACCGCCGGTCTTGATGTCGAGGCCGCCGTGGAAGTGGTTGGGCCGCAGCTCGCCCATGCTGGCGGCCAGGAAATTGGGCTGGCCGGGCCTGATGGGAAACAGGTAGTAGCCTTTCGGCACCACGGGGCCCTTGCCTTCCGGCGCGGGGCGCGGGGCGGCGGGAAGCCGCCGGGCCGTGTCGGGCGCATCATGGTCCTGGCCCTGGCAGGCGGGCGTCAGCAGCTGGGCCAGCAGCAACAGCAGCAGGCGGGCGCTGCCCAGCGGTTTCCGGCGCTCCGGCCGGCTGGCCGGGGAGGAATTATTTAACTGCAACATCCAACAGCTTTTCGTCTTCCAGGTAGCCTGCCAGCCGGTCCCCGATTTTCACCGGGCCCACGCCGCTGGGGGTGCCGGTAAAGATCAGGTCGCCCATTTTCAGGGTGATAAAGCGGGAAATGTAGGCAATGATGGCGCTGAACGGGTGCAGCATCAGGCCGGAATTGCCTTGCTGCCGGGTTTCGCCGTTGACTTCCAGGTGGAAGCGGATATTGCCCAGGTCAGCGAAGTCGGCCACCGGCTTAAACGTGGGCGACAGGGGCGCGGACCCGTCGAAGCCCTTGGCCAAGTCCCAGGGCAGGCCCTTGGTTTTGGCCTTGGTCTGCAGGTCGCGGGCGGTGAAGTCGATGCCCAGGCCGATGGCATCGAAGTAGGTGTGGGCAAACTGCTCCTCGATGTTCTTGCCGTTTTTGCACACCCGCAGCACCAGTTCCAGCTCGTGGTGAATGTCCTGGGAGAAGTCGGGGTAGAAGAAGGGCTGGTTGCGCTGGATCAGCGCCGTCTCGGGCTTGAGGAAGATGACCGGCTCGTCGGGTACCTCGTTGTGGAGCTCGGCAATGTGTTCGGCGTAGTTACGGCCGATGCAAAGTATTTTCATGGAGGAAGTCTAAGTCAGTAAACGGCCGGCGCGACCCTGCAGGCTGCGGGCAGTGAAGCACCCGGTGGGGGCGCTGCGCCAAAAATAGGGCTTAATTCGTGGCCTTAAAAAGAGTTTTGCCTCGTACGCGCGCCCACCGGTCCGGTTCCGCTGACGGGCTTTAAACATTTTACCCGCTGCTCTTCGTATAGCCTGGCAGGGGTCGGCGGCATGCTGCTCCGGCCTGCTCACCGTTCATTTTCACAATCTTCCTATGCTAAAGAAACTTGTTCTGGCTACGGGGCTTCTGGTGGCCGCGGGCTGCACCACCGTCCCGATAACCGGGCGGCAGCAGCTGAGCCTCGTCAGCGACGCGGAAATGAACACGCTGGCCGAGCAGCAGTACCGTGAGGTGCTCAGCAAAAGCCAGCTTTCCGCCGATGCCAACCAGACGGCAATGGTACGGCGGGTGGGCCAGCGCATCCAGCAGGCCGTCGAAACCTACTTCCGCCAGCAGAACGCCTCCGATCAGCTGGCCGGCTACGCCTGGGAGTTCAACGTGATTCAGGACGACAAGCAGCAGAACGCCTGGTGCATGCCTGGCGGCAAGGTGGCCGTATACACCGGCATCCTGCCCATCACCCAGGACGAAACCGGGCTGGCCGTCGTGATGGGCCACGAAATTGCCCACGCGGTGGCCAAGCACGGCAACGAGCGGATGAGCCAGGGACTGGTGCAGCAGCTGGGCGGACAGGCTTTGTCGGCGGCGTTGTCGAGCAAGCCCGAAGCCACCCAGAGCATCTTTCTGCAGGCATTTGGGGTGGGTTCCTCTGTGGGCCTGCTTAAGTACGGCCGTAACCAGGAAACCGAAGCCGACCACCTGGGCCTGATTTTCATGGCTATGGCCGGCTACAACCCGGATGGGGCGGTGGCGTTCTGGCAGCGGATGGAAGCCGGGCAAAACGGCGCCGCTCCACCCGAGTTTCTTTCTACGCACCCTTCCAGCGGCACCCGCATTGCCAATATTCAGCGGGAATTGCCGGAGGCGCGTAAGTACTACACGCCCCGCTAATATTCACCTGCCTGTTTCCTGCTTCCCTGATGATCGTAACCTCTATATCCCGCCGCCTGCTGCTGCTGCCGGCAACCCTGCTGCTGTTGCTTACCGCCTGCGAAACCAGCAGGCCCGGGCGCGGCGGCTTTCCGGAAGTCAGCACGTCGACCGACCCGGACGAACTGCGCAAGCGCAAGCTGGAAACAACGAGTACGCAGGTAGCCCGCGTTTCGGAGGGCAAGATTGAGTACCTGATTCCGCGCAGTCAGCTGGCCCAGAACTTTATCCGGCAGTTCAGCGACGGCACCGTTATCGACAAAACCATCATCCGCAAGGTTCAGGGCAGCTCCAAGGACAAAGCCGGGTACTATCTGGTGGGACTGGGCATGTACAACGGCTCGTACCGGGCCATGGCGCTGCCCCTGCAGATCTCCTCCGACCAGAGCCTGTACCTGACCTCGGATGCCGAGCGGTATATCGTGACCAGCGTGGGCTGCCAGTTCTGCTACTTCTCGTTTGAGAAAAGCGCCATCACCGGCACGGCCTGCGAAGACAACACCGCCGGCAACCACTGCGACATGACGGTGGAAAACGGCAACACCTTCTTTCCCCGCAAATGAGCCGTCAGTGGATTCTGCGCCTGAGCCTGACGGCCCTGGCATTGCTGGTCGTCTCGGACCGGCGGCGCCCCGGCCCGCCACCGGCTGCCCCGCCCAAACCCTGAATAAAACAACAAGGCCCGTCACTGCTGACGGGCCTTGTTGTTTTATTCAGGAGCTAAGCAAGTCAGGAGTGCTCCCCGATAAAGCGGCTGATGCGCTCAGCCAGCAGGTCGGGGTTCACGCGCTCCAGCGGGTGGGGCGTGTTCATAATTACTTCAAACCGGCCCCGGGGCAGGTAGCCCGCAAACTGCGCCGACGCATCCACACCGGCCGTTTTATCCAGCTCCCCGACGAGAACCTGCACGGGGAGGGCTACTTCGCTTAGCGTGGCGGCTGTCAGGGGCGGACTGTCACCCAGCTGGCGCATCATCGTGCCCGTGGCGGCCAGCACCTGGGTCCAGTCAGTGGGCGCGTGAGTGAGGCGGAGCTGCTCGGCAAACTGCGGCACCTTTTCCTGGATTTTGGCCGCGTCCAGCATCCGGGTTTCGGCCGCGGCCGTTTCCGGCGTCCAGTCGAACTTGGTGCCCAGCGTGGTAATGGTACGAATCGGGCCGGGGTGGCGCAGGGCACTCAGCAGGGCCGCGTACCCGCCCATGCTGTAGCCGAACACGTGGACCTCGGTCAGGTCCTTGCCTTCGAGGTAGGCATGCACCTCTGCGGCAAAGCTGTCCATGGTAAACTCGGCCGGGACCAGCTCCCGGCCGCCGTGTCCGCTAAAGGACAGCGTATGCACGGCAAATGCGGCGCTCAGCTGCCGGGCCAGGGGCTTGAGCTGACTTTCGGCGGCCAGGGCGCCGTGGAGCAGGAGTAGGGTAGGCTTCATTCGGCTGTTACCTGTTCGGCCAGCTTGGTCAAATCCAGCCCGTCAAACGTGCCCGACGACATCATCAGCAGGTTGGCGTCGGTCCAGTCCTGCTTCTGTAGAAACGCGGCCAGCTCCCTGCTGTCGGTAAACACCTGCAGGTCGGGGCGCTGAAAGGCCTTTTGCACCTGCTCCGGCGGGAGCGGGGGCAGGCGCTTGTGCTCGAGCACGTGGGGGTTGAAATACACCACCGCCACGTCGGGCGCGTCGAAGGTATGGGCGTACTGGGGTAGGAAGTTCGGGTTCAGGGAGCTGAAGGTGTGCAGCTCCAGGCAAGCCACCAGCCGGCGCTTCGGAAACTGCTGCTTCAGGGCCGTGGCCGTGGCCTTCAGCTTGGACGGGGCGTGGGCAAAGTCCTTGTATACTACCGACGACTTGCTTTCCCGCACCAGCTCCAGGCGGCGGGCCGCGCCCTTAAACGTGGCAATGGCCTCGTAGAAATCCTTACCCTTGATGCCGAGCTGCTTGCAGACCTCCTTGGCGGCCGAGATGTTGCGCAGGTTGTGGGCCCCGAACACCTGCACCGGCACTTCCTCGTCGCGCTTGGTGAGCAGGAACGTGCGTCCGTCGCGCACCACGTTCTCGTGCGGGCCGTAGCCGATGTACTTCACCGAGGGGTTCGAGGGAACGGTTACGAGCTGTACCTGCTCGTCGTCCTGGTCGTAGATGAGCACGCCGGCCTTGGGCGTCATCTCGGCGAAGATGCGGAACTGCTCCCGGTAGTCTTCTTCGGTCGGGAACACGTTGATGTGGTCCCAGCTGATGCCCGAAATCAGGCCGATGTGGTGCTGGTAAAGGTGAAACTTGGGCCGCCGGTCGATGGGGGAGGACAGGTACTCGTCGCCTTCGATGATGATGATGGGCGCATCTTCCGTCAATTGCACCATCAGGTCGAAGCCTTCGAGCTGGGCCCCCACGGCGTAGTCGAACTTGCGGCCGTGGAAGCGCAGCACGTGCAGGATCAGGGACGTGATGCTGGTCTTGCCGTGCGAGCCGCCGATAACGACCCGCTGCTTGTCCTTGGAAGCCTCGTAGATATATTCCGGAAACGAGTACACCCGCAAACCCAGCTCCTGGGCCCGGAGCAGCTCGGGATTGTCGGCCCGGGCGTGCATGCCCACGATGACGGCGTCGAGGTCGGCGGTGACTTTCTCCGGAAACCAGCCTTCCTGGGCCGGCAGCAGGCCGGCGGCGGCCAGGCGGCCCTTGGCGGGCTCAAAGATTTCGTCGTCGGAACCCGTGACGCGGGCGCCGCGGCGGTGCAGGGCCAGGGCGAGGTTGTGCATGATGCTGCCTCCACAGGCAATCAGGTGGAGGCGCTGGGCGGGAGCGGCCGTGGCGTCGGCAGCGGAAGATACAGCCATAAGGGAAAGCAAACGGGGCGAAAAAGAGCGGTAAAGGTAGCAAACAACCGCGCTTTGGGGCGGTTCTGAAAAGCCCGCTACCGGGCAAGGTAACGAAAAGAAAGCGGGAAAACAGGCCTGCACTTCTGCGCTGTTGAGCCTAGCTTTGTAGCCCTTTCGGGTTAGCTTTGAGAGAATGAAGATGAACGACCAGATGGACGACCGCCTAAAACAATCCGCCGCCCGTGCCAAAGCCGCCCTGATCAACCGGCCCAGCGTGGTGCCGATGGGGGCGCCGGCCGGTAAGCTGCCGCCCCAGGCCCTGGAGCTGGAAGCGGCGGTGCTGGGCGCGCTGATGCTGGAAAAAGACGCGCTGACCACGGTAATTGATATCCTGAAGCCGCCATCCTTCTACAAGGACGGGCACCAGCGTATTTTCAAGGCCATCCTCAGTTTGTTCGACAAGTCGGAGCCCATCGACATCCTCACGGTGACGCAGGAGCTGCGCGAGCTGGGCGAGCTGGAAGCGGCCGGCGGGGCCCACTACGTGGCCAACCTCACCTTCAAGGTGAACTCGGCGGCCAACATCGAGTACCACGCCCGTATCATCACCGAAAATGCTATCAAGCGGGAGCTGATTCACATTGCCAGCTCGATCCAGCGCGAC
The DNA here is from genome assembly GCF_020685205.1 of Hymenobacter translucens. GTDB lineage: Bacteria > Bacteroidota > Bacteroidia > Cytophagales > Hymenobacteraceae > Hymenobacter > Hymenobacter translucens. The sequence goes on along the minus strand of NZ_JAJERB010000003.1, from coordinate 357,989 downwards.
GCCTTCGAGGATACCACCGACGTATTCAACCTGCTCGACAGCACCGAACAGGCGCTGTTCGAGGTGTCGGAGTCGAACATCCGCAAGAACTTCGACGACATGCGCAGCCTGATGGGCAAGGCCATCAAGGAGCTGGAGGAAAAGAAAAACCAGAAGGACGGCCTCACCGGCGTGCCCTCGGGCTTCTCGGCCCTGGACCGCGTCACAAGCGGCTGGCAGCCCTCCGACCTGGTTATCATTGCCGCCCGCCCTGGCATGGGTAAGTGCCTCGGCAAGGGCACGAAAGTGCTGATGTTCGACGGCACGCTTCGCAACGTGGAAGACGTGCAGGCCGGCGAGCTGCTGATGGGCGACGACTCTACGCCGCGCCGGGTGCTTAGCATTGCCCGCGGTCGGGAGCAGATGTACTGGGTGCGGCAGAACAAGGCCGAGGCCTACCGCGTCAATGAAAGCCATATTCTTTCCCTGAAGCGCAGCCGCACCGAGGGCCCGCACTGCCACGGCGACGTGCTCAACATCACCGTGAAGGACTGGCTGGCACAGTCGGAAAAGTTTCGCTCCAACTACAAAGGCTACAAAGTACCGGTGGAGTTTGCTGCGCAGGACGTGCCGGTTGATCCGTACTTTCTCGGCGTGTGGCTCGGCGACGGGTCCTCTGACAACTGCCGCATTACCGGCCAGGATCCGGAAATCATCGACTACCTGCACGAGTACGCCGGGGCGCTGGATATGCAGGTAACGGTGGGCGTGGTTGAAGGCCGCTGCAACAGCTACGGCATTACCCGGGGCCGGCAGGGCGGCAGTAGCGCGCAGTATTCCCTGCAGGATGAGCTGCGCCAGCTGGGCGTCCTCGGTGATAAGCATATTCCCCAGTCGTACCTCGCCAACAGCACCGAAAACCGCCTGCGCCTGCTGGCCGGCCTGATCGACTCCGACGGTCACCTGGACCCGGTAAGCAACGGCTACGAAATCACGCAGAAAAACCACCGCCTCGCCCGGCAGATCAAGTTCCTGGCCGACTCCCTGGGCTTCCGCACGTCGCTGAAGAAAAAGCGGGCCGCTATTTCCCGCATCGGCTACGAGCGTGAGGTATTCCGGGTGCGGATCTACGGCGATATCGACCGGGTGCCGGTACGCGTGACGCGCAAGCAAGCCAATCCCTGGGCCAGCAAAGTTGACTGGCGCATGACGGGTATTTCGGTGGAGCCCGACGGCGAGGACGACTACTACGGCTTTGCCATCGATGGCAACCGCCTGTTCCTGCTCCAGGATATGACAGTGACGCACAACACCGCTTTCGTGGTATCGGCCATGCGCAACGCCGCCGTCGACCACAAGAAGCCGGTGGCCATCTTCTCGCTGGAAATGTCCTCGATTCAGCTCGTCAACCGTCTGATTTCGGCTGAGGCCGAGCTGGACTCCGAGAAAATCAAGAAAGGCAACCTGGCCGACTACGAGTGGGCCCAGCTCAACCACAAGATTTCGTCGTTGTCGGCGGCCCCGATCTACATCGACGACACGCCTGCGCTGAGCATCCGGGAGTTGCGTACCAAGTGCCGCCGCCTGAAGGCCCACCACGACATCCAGATGATCATCATCGACTACCTGCAGCTGATGACGGGGAACTCGGATGGGGGCAAGGGCGCCGGCAACCGCGAACAGGAAATTGCCTCTATATCCCGGGCACTGAAGGGCATTGCCAAGGAGCTGAACGTGCCGGTGCTGGCGCTGTCGCAGCTTTCGCGCTCGGTGGAAACCCGGGGCGGCGACAAGAAGCCCCAGCTAAGTGACCTGCGTGAATCCGGCTCGATCGAGCAGGACGCTGACATGGTGGTATTCCTTTACCGCCCCGAGTACTACAAGATTACGGAGGACGAGATGGGCAACCCGACCCAGGGAACCGGTGAGGTGATTATCGCCAAGCACCGGAACGGCTCGCTCGAAACCGTGCAGCTTAAGTTTATCGGCCGCTTCACCAAGTTTGCCGACCTCGATGGCGGAGGCTTCGGTGCCGACGCCGACTACAACCCCGGCGCCTTCCCGGCCAGCACCTTCGACGAACAGACCGGCTTTACGCCCGGCACCATCCGCCTGGGCAGCAAGATCAATGACGGCCCGGCCCCCAAGCCCTTCCCGAAAAGCAACTTCGGCAACGACGACCCACCTTTTTAAGCTGTTAGCGGTTGGCTTTGTTGCTCCCAAGTGATACCGACTTAGCAATGACCCTAAACAAAGAGCGCCGGACGAATACATCCGGCGCTCTTTGTTTATGCTTGTAGGCTGGCTACAGACTGTGACCTCAGAACGAAAGCTAACAGCTTAAAACTACTGGCAGTTCTTGAGCAGGGTGATGGCCTTCTCGGTGTATTCCTGAGCTTTTTTGCCATGCTTGCGGGTCTCGCCGGCGTCCTCACCCTTGTAGGCTTTCTTGGCGCTTTTGTAGGCATCCTCGGCAGCGTCGTTGGCCGCCGCGCAGCCGCAGTCATCGGTGTTGTCCACTACGTCGTCGAGCAGGTCCATGGCCTTGTCGAGATTTTTCTTGGCTTCGGCCCAGTCGCCGTTCTGGGACTTGCGCACGAGGTTCAGCGCGTCCTCGGCGGCCACAAGGCCCTTTTTACAGGTAACCGGATCAGAAAAGCCAAAGCCGATAGCGGCGCAAAAAAGCAGAGTAAGAAGCTTCATGGGAAAAGGATAAGGTGATACGTATACAAGTATAACACAAAATGAGCGGCTGCCACCACAAAATCAAAAAGCTTATTACCAGCCGGATCAGTAAGCAAGCAGCCCCGCCAGCCCCGGCTGTTCGGGAGTGGCGGGGCTGCAATGGCAGGCGGGCGGGAGCGGTTAGCTGTGCTTTTGCAGCAGGGCAACTACCTCCGCGTTGCCGCTTTCCCGGGCCGCGGCCAGGGCATCCTTGCCATCATCGTCCTTGAGTTTGGCATCGGCCCCGCTGCTGAGCAGGAATTCTACCACGGCTTTGTGGCCTTTACCGGCGGCAGCCATCAGCGCGGTGCCGTGAAACTGGTCCTGCCAGTTCACCTGCGCTTTGCTGCCGACCAGTGATTTTACAATTTCCAGGTTGCCGTGGTTGGCGGCCGTGATAAGGTAGCTGGTTTTAAAGCCGGGTACAATCTCCAAAGCTACGTTGGGGTCGGCGCCGGCCTTAAGCAGGGCTGCAACCTCGGCAGCGTTGTTTTTGGCCACAGCTTTATACAAATCCTGTTTTTGATTCTGGGCAAAGGCAGTAGAGGCGATGCTGAAGAGCAGCGCCAGCAGAAGCAGGGCTTTTTTCATGGGGTAAGCGGAATCCTAAAAAATACGAGCGGCAAACGTACGAAAAAAACAGCTTTTTACCGCGGTATTGTTCTATATATATAAGCAAAGTTCAACGATTGGCGGATTTCTGCTTTTACTCCGCCATAGCTGGGACCTTGGTCGTCGGGGAGCCGGCGGCAGGGGCATTCGACTTACGCAGGGGCAGCTCCGGAATAAACCAGCTCGCCAGCCAGCCGGCCAGCACCAGGCAGATCGTGCAGAGGTAGATGCGGGAGATAGCCCGGGCAAAGGCCTCCCGCACCAGGGGGCTAGCGGCCCCGCTGCCGTCGCTGGCCATGTCATTTACCGTCAGAGCCGGGCCCTCACTCACCGACAGCTGCTGAGCCGGGGTAGGCGCCGCCGTGGCGGGTAGCAGGTGCGCCAGGCTCATGGTCAGCACGGTTCCCAGAACGGCGGCGGTGATGGCCCCGCCGATCTGCCGGAAAAACTGACTGGCCGAGGTGGCCTGCCCGATAAACCGCGGCTCAATGGCATTCTGAATCGCCAGCGTGTAAAGCGGCATGCTCGGGCCCAGTCCCACGCCGCATACCAGCACGTAAAGCATCACCCGTCCGTAGCTGATGTCGATGGGCATAGTAGCCAGCAGGCTCAGGCCAGTCAGGACCACGAGGCCGCCGGCCAGCATCCAGCGCTTGTAGTGCCCGAAGCGCGACACCATCTGCCCGGCCAGCATTGAGCCCGACACCACGCCGAGCGAAAGCGGAATCAGGCTCACCCCCGCCTTGGTGGCTGTAACGCCCACCACGTTGATCATGAACAGGGGTTCGAAGATGATGATACTCAGGAAGGCTCCGCCCAGCAGAAACAGCGCAATGTTGGCGGAGCGAAACACCTTGTTCTTGAACAGGCCGAGGTCCAGGATTGGATTGGGGGAGTGCAGGGAGCGAACCACAAACAAAACCAGCGCCGTCAGCGCCGCACCGAACAGGCCCAGGGTAGTAGGCGACGTCCAGGGATAGACGGCTTTGTTCACCTGCAGGCCGATAACGAGCGGCACCAGGCCGGCCATCAGCAGCAAAGCCGAGAGGTAGTCGAGCGGCAGCCGCTCCCCGCGCGGGCGCAGGGCCGGCATCCGTGAGGTGATAAACCACAGCGCCAGCGCGCCCAGGGGCAGGTTTACGTAGAACACCAGCCGCCAGCCTTCCACACCCGGCACCAGGCCCGTGCCATGGTCGGTAAGCAGTCCGCCCAGGAACGGCCCCAGCACCGACGAAACCCCAAAGGTGGCGCCCACGAAGCCCTGATAGCGGCCGCGCTCGGCAGGCGGAAACAGGTCGGCAATGATGATAAAGGCCATGGCAAACAAGCCGGCGCCGCCCAGCCCCTGAATAGCCCGGAAGATGATGAGCTGGGTCATGCCGTCGCCCAGCAGGGGCAGCGTACCAAACTCCCCGGCCAGGCCGCACAGAGCCGAGCCGAACAGAAAGGTCAGCACGGCAATAATCTCGATGGCGCGGCGGGAGTACATATCGGCCAGCTTGCCATACACGGGTACCAGCGCGGTGCTGGCCACGAGGTAGGCCGTGGCTACCCAGGTAAAGCGGTCGAAGCCATGCAGGTCGGCCACAATCCGGGGCAGCGCCGTGGAAACGATGGTCTGGTCGAGAGAGCCAAGGAACAGCGCGAGCAGCACCCCGGTCAGGGTGAGCAGCTTGCTGCGGTGGGTGAGCGTAGCAGGTTCGGACATGATGGGAAACGGGCAGGAGCGCCCGGCGAAGGTACGGGGCTTTCCCCGCCGGCGTTGACCCCGGCCGGGAAAAGACCCCGGCCGCAAAGCGGAAAACAGCGGCATCCGGCGGATCGACGGGAGGGCACCTGTTATCTTCGCCCGGTAATTTTCTTTCGCTGCTATGACGCTTACCCTGGTCTACCTGTGTCTATTTGCCTTTATGGCCGGCTTTATTGACTCGATCGTGGGCGGGGGCGGACTGATTCAGATGCCGGCCATGCTGCTGCTGCTCAAAGGCCAGGCGCCCGACCCTACCATCATCGGCACGGGCAAGCTGGCTTCGATGGCGGGCACCTCGGTGGCGTTTGGGCGCTACGCCCGGCAAGTGGATATTCCGTGGCGGGCGGCGGGTACGGCGGCCGTCGTAGCCGGCGTATTCTCGTTTCTGGGAGCCCGGGCCCTGAGTTTGATGCCGCCGGAGCTGATTCGCCCCCTGGTGCTCGGGCTGCTGGTGGTCATTGCCATCTACACCTTCTGGCGCAAGGATTTCGGCTCCATCCACGCCCCCCGCCTCACCGACCGAAAGGAAGTGTATTTCGGCGTGCTGGTGGGCGTGGTGCTGGGCTTCTACGACGGGTTCTTCGGCCCCGGCACCGGCAGCTTTCTGCTGTTTGCCTTCGTGGGGTTGTTTGGCTACGACTTCCTGACCGGCTCGGCCTCGGCCAAGCTCGTGAACGTGGCGACCAACCTGGCCAGCGTGGCCTACTTTGCCTTCACCGACCAGCTGCTCTACCACGTTGCCCTGCCCATGGCGGCAGCCAACATGGCCGGCTCGGCCCTCGGGGCGCGGGTGGCCCTGAAAAAAGGCACCGGCTTCGTGCGCGTATTTTTTCTCATCGTGGTCGGGGCCATCATCCTGAAGCTCGGCTGGGCCACGTTTGGCGAATAGCTTTTAGTGCTTGGTGCTGGAGGCAGACGCTGGAATTGTCTTCCGAGTGAAGTCGAGGCACCGAAGGGCAGCGCAGCTCGTCTCGCGTGCTGACGCTGGCTTACTAAGCAAATGGAGCGGTAAAGATGCTTCGGCGTCGCGCAGCATGACGTTCTTTTTTGCCCATAACATGATGCTGCGCGGCGCTTGGCAGGAACTCCTTAGGAAGCATCATGGCCGCTTTAAAATCGGCTTTCTGCTGAGCGGGGGCGAATGCTACGTCAACTCGTCGAGGGCCTGGCGCAGGCGGGGGAGGGCGGCTTCGATGGATTTGAGCGAAGCCCCGCCCACCGACATCCGAAACCAGGTCGAGGTTTCGGAGGTGCCGAATGCGCCGAACGGAACCAGCGCCAGCTTGGCCCGGCCAATCAAATAGAAGGTAATGTCCTTGTTGGTTGCCAGCAGCTTGCCCTCCGGCGTGGTTTTGCCGAGCACGTCGAGCTGGGCGGTAAGGTAGATAGCGCCCATCGGCACCACGGCATCCACGGGGTAGCCTTCCCGGCGCATTTCCTGCAGGCCGTGGTAGAGCGCGTCGAGGCTGCGCTGAATCCGGGTGCCGAAGTCAGCCACGAAGGCATCGACGGCCTGGGTCTGACCTAAAAAGGCGGCGGTGGCTATCTGCTCGGCCTTGGGCGCCCAGGCCCCGACGTGACCCAGGATAGACTTCATCTTGTCGATGACCCCGCTAGGCCCAAACGCGTAGCCGACCCGCACGCCGGTGGCCGCGAAGCACTTCGAGATGCCGTCGATATAGATAACGTAGTCGCGCAGATCGGGGCGCAGATTTACCGGGTCATAATGCCGGGTTTCGCCGAAGGTGAGCAGCCAGTAGATCTGGTCGTACATGATGTACAGCGGCTTTTCTTCCGGGCCCCGGCTCTTGTTCTCAGCAATGACCAGGTCGCAGATGGCCTCCAGGTCGGCGCGGGAAAAGGCGGTGCCGGTGGGATTGAGCGGGGAGCATAAGGCCAGCAGGGTAGCGGCGTGCAGGTGGGGCGCGATGTCGGCCGCGGTGGGCATGAAGTTGTTGTCCTGCCGCGTTTCCACCTCCACGCCCTGGGCGCCGGAGAGGTGGCAGTAGTGGTTGTTGTTCCACGACGGTACCGGGTACACCACTTTGTCGCCCGGGTCGATAAGGGCCAGGTAGGTAGCGTAGATCAGGGGGCGGGAGCCGCCGGCAACCAGAATATCGGCCGGGGAATAGCTCAGCCCCAGCCGGGACTCCAGAAAGGCGGCGGCGGCATTGCGCAGCTCGGGCACGCCGTTGGCCGGGGGGTAGTTGGTGTTCCCGGCCGCGTAGGCAGCCGTGATTTCCGTACGCAACTCTTCCGGAATCGGGAAGATGGCCGGGTCGAAGTCGCCGATGGTGAGGTTGCAGATTTCCTCGCCCTTGCGGATCATGTCGTTGACCTCGTTGCCGATTTTGATAATCTCGGAGCCAATCAGGCTGCCGGCCATTCTGGAGACGTTCATGCGCCAAATATAGAGGCGGATTCGGTGGTTGTTTGTTGCTGATTGGTAGTTGTTGATTGTTGAGGGTTTGGAGTTGTTATCCTGAGCTTGCGAAGGACCTTATTACGCCAGAAAGGCATGCGTAACAACGACTCGTTCAAATCCGATAAAATCCTTCGCTTTGCCTAGGATGACAATGAATTAACCAAGACCCCAATACCGGGCAATCAACACCTAAGCGCTAACCGCGACCTGCTTCCGGGCTTTCTTCCGGTTTTTCTTCAGGCGGTTCAGCCAGAGAATGACGCCGGTGATGGGGAACGTGGTACCCAGCAGGCAGACGACCACGGCCACGATCTTGGACGGCAGACCAAAGATGGCGCCGGTGTGCACCGGCTTAAACGTGCGTCGCACCCGCTGCCCGAGGTTGCGGTCGTCGAAGTTGAGCTTACCCAGGACCTGCCCGTTGTACTGGTTGAGATAGAGCTCGTCGGTGGCGCCTTCGTAGGCAGCCTGCGGGCCGGTTGTCACTACCCGGAAGGCTTCGGTAAAGTCCTTGGGCGCTGAAATGGCGTACGAAAACGCGCCGGGCACCTGCTTTCGGGCCACGGCGTAGGCCAGATCATAGTTCGGGGTTTCCAGGCTCAGTTTGGGGGTTTCAAACCCGGTGGACTTCGGCGCTTCGGGTCCTTTGGGGTCGGAGCGGGTGACGGCGAAGATGCCGTTGTTGAACCACTCAAACGACCAGGCCAGGCCGGTAAACGCGAAGACGAACAGGAACAGGGCGCTGTAGAAGCCGAGCACGATGTGCAGGTCGTGGTTGAGGCGCTTCCAGCCGGCCTCCCACTTTACCGTGAAGCGCTGCCGAACCGCTTTTCGCGTGGCGGGCCACCACAGCACGATGCCGGTGCCGATAATGAACAGAAAAAAGAGGGTGCTCACGCCCACCACCAGCTTGCCGATGGGCCCGCCGACCATGCCCCGGTGCAGCGCCATCATCGTAAAAAAGAACGTGTCGCGGTAGTTGACCTGGTCTACCACGGCCGCCGTGTAGGGGTTTACATAGATCTTGGGTCCGCCACCGCCTTCGTTGGGAGCTTCCTTTTTGCCGCCGGCGCCTAGCTGCCCGGTTTTGGCCTGGCTGGCGCCCTGTGCTTGTCCTTCCCGGCCCGGCTTGCCTTCACCGTCCTTTTTCGGGCCGGCCAGGCTTACTTCTGCCGTGCGGGCCGGGTCGGCGTACACTTTGATGCCGGTGATTTTGGCGTTGGGCACGGTGGCCTTTACGGCTTCCGTGAGGCGGGCCAGGGACAGGGGCTGCCCGCCGGTGGGCGTCACGAAGAAGCGGTCCGGGTGCCAGGCCTGGTCCAGCTCTTTCTCAAACACCAGCACCCCACCGGTAAAGCACACCACGGCAATGACCAGCCCCGAGACCAGGCTCAGGTAAAGGTGAATGGTGCGGAAGAAGGTTTTCATAACCTGAGAGTTAATAGAGTTTTAAAGCAGCGCACCAGGCAGTGGCTGACCCGGTGCGCCCTAAACGGAGGATAAGTGGACTAAAGCCGGTAGGACAGCGTCGATGAGAACAGCCGCGGGGCAATGGGGTTGATGCTGTTGTCGTCGTGGGCGTTGTAGCTGAGCTGGTTGAGCAGGTTCGATACCTTTACCCGCAGCGTGAGGCGGTCCAGGGTATAGCCCATCGAGGCGTCGAACTGCACGTAGTCGTTGATGGGAATCAGGCGGTTGAGCGGGTTCGACTCCACCACCGAGCGGCCGGCCTGACGCTCCCCGATGTAGAGGGCCGTGAAGCCGCCGGTCAGCCCGCGCAGGGCGCCATGCTCCCGGCTGTAGAACAGGCTGGTGTTCGCCGTGTGGTTGGGGTTGTAACGCAGCAGGCTGCCCACGATAAACGTGTTGCTTTTGCTGTAGTAGGTGCGGTTGTAGCTATAGCCGGAAATCAGGGAGAAGCCCCGGTACGGCTTGCTTTGCACGTCTACTTCCACGCCCCGGCTCGTGACTTCGCCGGCCAGCTCCTGGGCGTTGGGGCGGTTGGCGTTAAAGCGGGGGTCGTTGGGGGAGATAACCTGGGCCAGGTTGCTGTTCACGATCTGGTAGGCCGTCACGTTAGCCGAGAGCAGCCCTTTGAACAGGTCATTCTTGATGCCGACCTCGTACTGGTCGATAAAGGACGGCGCCAGCGTGTTGCCCTGCAGGTCAAGGGCTGTGTTCAGGGTAAAGGAGTTGGCATAGCTGGCAAACAGTGCGGTGGTCTTGATCGGCTGGTACACCAGGCCCACGCGGGGCGTGAACGCCTTGTCGAAGCGGGAAGCGGCCGGAGTTACGGTGCCGTCGCGGTAGGACAGCACGTCGCTGCGGGTTTCAATGTAGGTCCAGCGGAGGCCGGCCAGCACTTTCAGCTTCTCGCTGATGCTTACCAGGTCCTGGGCGTAGAAGCCGGCCCGGCGGATGTGGCCTTCGGTGCGGGCGTTGCGGGTGAACTCCGGTACCGAATTTCGGGGCTTGTAGCGGTCCAGGTCGAAGATGTTAATGGAGTCGTAGCGGGCAATGGCGATGTAGCTCACGGCTTCGGTGCGGTACTGGTCGGCATCTGCGCCCAGGAGCACCGCGTGGTCGAGGAAGCCGGTTTTGAATTTGCCGGTCAGGTCAAGCTGGGCCAGGAGGTACTGTTCGTCGGAGCCGGCGCGCTGCAGGTTGCGCACCAGATTGCCGTACAGGGCGGGGCTGCCGGCCAGGGTGCCCACCTTCACGTTGTCGCGTACGGTCGAAGGGCGGGCGGCGCTCATCAGCTCGTTGGTGTAATTCTGGTAGGCGGCCATACACCGCAGCTGCCAGCTGTCGGTCAGGCGGCGAGTCAGGGTGAGCGTGGCGCTGCGCTGGGTGGTGGCGTTGTTGGCCCAGGAAGTGTTCAGGAAGCGGCTGCGGGGCACATCGGGAATGCGGTAGTTGATGGCGCCGATACCGTAGTCGGGCGTGCGGTTGTCGTTCAGGTAGTCGCCTTCCGCCAGCAGGTCGGTCTTCGTCCCGATTTTGAAGAGCAGGGAAGGATTCACGTAAATTCGGGCAGACTTCACGCCGTCGCGGAAGCTGCGGGCATTCTCGTAGGTGGTATTCACCCGGAAGGCCACCTGCTCGCTATTGTTGATGGCGCCGTACACGTCCACCATCGGCTTATAGAAGTCGTAGCTGCCGGTGCGGAAGCTGAGCTGCCCGCCCGGCTCGAACCGGGGCTTCTTGGTAACCAGGTTCAGCACGCCACCGGCGGCCACGTTGCCGAACAGGATGGCGTTGCTGCCTTTCAGCACCTCAAACTGCTCCAGGGAGCTTACTTCCGGCATCACGCCGTTGTTGAAGCGCACACCGTTCTTAAAGGTGTTGTTGCTGCCGAAGGCAAAGCCGCGACCGGCAATTTCTTCCTGGGTTCCGCCGGTATTGCCCATCACGTACACCCCGCTCACGTTGGCTAGCACGTCGCTGATACGCAGGGTCTGCTGCTGCTCGAGCACGGCCTGGTCAATGGACACCACGCTTTGGGGCAGGTCGATGGGCCGCACGGGCAGCTTGCCGATCCGAACCGGCTTTTCGTTGAGGGTCTTGGTGCCGGTTACCGTCACCGAGCGTAGCTGCCGGGCATTTATTTCCAGCGTTATCACGGGCAGGGTAGTGGTTTCGCCGGCCTTGACCACTGCGTATACTTCCTTGGTGATATAGCCCAGGCTGCTGATCAGCAGCTGCTGGGTACCGGCCCCGGCCCGCAGCTGAAAGCTGCCGTCGGCAGCCGTACTGACGCCGGTGCCATCCTGCTTTAGGCTGATGGAAATTGCGGGAAGTCCGGCACCATCGGGACCAACCAGCCGACCGGTAATAAGGCCCGTCAGGGCCTGCGCAGAGGCGAGGGGCGGCAAACAGTACGTGGCGAGCAGCAGAGCAAGGAGTAGTAAGCGGCGCATAGGGTTATTTAGAAAGCCTTATAATAAGACAAAGTTGATAGCTTATTTAGAATTTATCCAAATAGATCGCGTACTTTTTATGTTATTTTATGCTGTTGACTGATAATTAATTGTTTATGATTTTTGGTAAAGCCGTGTCGGGAAGGGGTAGCAGCCCTATCAGGTAGGTCGATAGACTCGTAGAATCACGCGGGAGCGAAGGTGAGAGCGGAAAAGTTCAGCCGGACGGTAGGCCTCCCGCGTGTGGGATGCGCAGATGCAGAAAGCCGCTGCGAAAGCCACGCTCTCCGCCAATGGCCCCCTGACCGTAGCCAGTGGAGCCTGGGAAAACGGCACCAGTACCTACATCATCAGGACCCGGATTGCGGTCGAAACGCTGAGCCTGCCGCTTGAAGCTGTTACGCTTAAACTCGGCGACACGACTCTGCCCAAGGCACCGTTGCAGGGCGGCTCCTGGACGGCTGCGTCGGTGGGCATGGCCGTAAAAAACACGTGCGAAACCCTGGGTGAAAAGCTGCTGAAGCTGGCCCAGAAGATGACCGACTTCCCGCTGAAAAACGCAACGTTCGAGGATAGGAAATTCGTCAACGGTCAGCTTCGCCTCCGGCTGGAGTCCACCCAAGCCGTGGTGATGCGCAACAGTCTACAGGGCAGCGGGAGCTGGAAGCTGCGGCCACGGTCATGCCCGACCTGATAACAAGCAGAAGTCCTTGATGCACGCCTATAACGCCGTTTCGCGGAAGTGAACGTGGACGAAGAGCTGGGCACGTCACGCGGGTGGTGAATGCCGTGGCCGCCTTACCAACGCCGTGTACCACGCCACCCGCATGCGCGTCCGCGAGTTTCCGATTTATCTGGACAAGCTGCTGTAAAGGCCGCTACCGAAAACAAAGGAGTCCCGAAGCCATATGGTTTTGGGGCTCTTTTTTGAAGATGGATTAGACTAAGAGACAGGCACACTCACAGGCGGTCATTCCGAGCGAAGCCGAGGAATCTAGCGCGCTGACATTGGTATGACTAATTCCGATGATGCAGGTGGAATTTCTCTGTTCCTTACCTGATGCCCCAGATGCGCATACTAGCAATGCTACTGCAACGAAGCGAGCGAGATTTCTCGGCTTCGCTCAGAATGACCGTAGGTAGTGTTGCCATCCCTGTAGCCACTGACAAGCAGTATGATTGGCTTCAAGGCTGACCTGAGCCCAGCCGGCTCTTTTCACTACCATGCCACAACGCCCACAATCCCAGCACCGGACCCAGCGCCAGCGGTACCAGCAGCCACTGCGGACCGAGCCGGGGCGCCAGCCAGCCGGTAAGCTGCACACTGATGATGGTCAGCGCAAAGCCGAGGCAGTTGACGATGGTGAGGGCCGTACCCCGTGATGCCTCCGGGGCGTGCCGGGCCACCAGGGTGGAAAACTGCGGGGAGTCGGCTACCACTACCAGGCCCCAGAAAAACAGGAACCCAACCAGCGCCCCCGCCGAGCTGCCGCCCAGAAACAGCGGCGACACCACGCAGCAAAGCCCCGACAGCGCCAGCGCCCCTGCGGCTACCCGACGCGGACCTATTGCCTGCGACCAGAATCCGCCAACCACGCAGGCCAGGCTGCCCGCGCCAATGATGAGAAACGAAAGCACGGATACGGATAGTCGTACCTCCGGATGAAGCAGCTGGTAGGACGTCAGCAGCACCGGTACGAACGCCCAGAACGTGTACAGCTCCCACATGTGACCGAAATAGCCCAGCGCGGCGGCCCGGAACTGCGGTTGCCGGAACCCGGTCAGGAAAGCCGTGAGCTGCAGCTTCTGTCCAACCCGGCGGTGGGGGCCGTCAGGTACGAGCAGCACCAGGGCCAGGCCGCCCAGCGTCGCCAGCGCCGAGGTAGCTCCGGTTACGGCCTGCCAGGGCAGGTGGCCGGTCAGGCTGCGGAGCAGATGCGGGAAGGCCGTGCCCAGCACCAGTGCCCCCACCAGCCACCCCAACGACTTTCCTAACCCCGCCTGGTAGTAGTCGGAGGCTATTTTCATGCCCACGGGGTAGATGCCCGCCAGGAAAAACCCGGTCAGAAACCGGCCCGCCAGCAGCCCGGTGCCGTCGAGGCCCGGAAGCATACTGCCCAGGTTGCAGAGCGCGGCCAGCAGGGCACTGCTGAAAAATACCCGCGACGGCGAAAATCGGTCGGCCACGGCCAAAAGGGCGAAAACGAGCGTGCCGCTGATAAAGCCCAGCTGCACGGCGCTGGTGAGAGCCGCCACGAAGCCGGGCGGCAGCTGAAACCGCGCGGCCAGCTCGGGGGCAATGGCATTGCCGGCAAACCAGAGCGAGGTGCAAAGAAACTGCGCCCCCACAATCGTGGGTAAAGTGCGTCGCATGAAAAACGGGTGGGAGAGGAGCCGGCCGGCAAAGTACCCAAATCCACGGTCCGGCACCACGGCATCCTTCACTCAGCGCGCTTCCGAATAGCCGGCCCACCGGTAGCGGGCCTGCAGGTGCTTATTCAGCGCCAGGGTTAGCTGCCGGGCCGTTGAATACAGCTCGGTTTCCAGCTGCCGGGCGGAAACTCGGAGAAAACGGTTGGTATTGAGCGTGAACAGCGGGACGGTTGCCTGACTGGTCAGGCGGGCCGAGATGGTGCAGAACGTGCGCGTAGTGCGCTTCCCGCCAAACCGGACCTGTTCCTGCTGCCCCCTGACTACTAGTTCCTTGATGTCGGTCAAAGCCAGCCGCTGCCGGCTGAAAGCATGGGGGCGGGCGACCACCTGGCCGGTGTGCTTGTCGATAACCAGCAGGTTTCGGATCGGCTGTAGCAGGTGGGACAGACTAATAGCTCCCTGCACGAACGTCTGAAAGGCAAACAGTAGCCCGGCCGCAATGACAACGACGCTCATGGTTTTGACGCCTTGCCGCAGCAGCAGGAAAGTGCCGGCAACCAGAAACAAGGTAAAGGCCAGCGTCAGGGCCGTGTCAAACCAGTCTTTCGCGCTTTTCCGGTAGTGGACCACCACCGAGTCCGTGGTTTCCTGAATTGTAAAGTTGCCAATCACGCCGTAGGTTGAATAAGAAAGCAGCGGCAAGGTAGCCACCCGGGCCAGCTTGCCGCTGCTTTCTTGCGGTAATACAGGCCGGGTCGGAAATTCCGGCCCCGGCGGGTGCCAGATCGGTTAAAATCTCCGGGTCAAACTAAAGGCGAGGCCGGTGTCGTGGGTGCGGGTGGGGTAGCTATATACGTTCCAGGTGGTCAGCTTGTCCTTGGGCGGGCACTTCGTGAACAGGTTCCAGGCGCTCAGGCCCGCCGTAGCCGTGCCCAACCCGATGTTGAGCATCGAGAGGATGGTCTCACTTTCGTTGACCCGCTCCGGAACCCCGAAACTGCGGCCCCGGGTCAGCAGCACTCCCGAGCCGAGCACCACCTGGCTGACCCCGGTTATCAGGCCGATGGCCGGCGCGGTTTTATTACCCCCACCGTTGATGAGCTGGATGCCGTTGATGGTGTTTGCCGCCACGCTGGTGCCGCCCAGCAGCGCGGACGTCGCGCCGTACCACGGCTTGATGTGATTGTAGGTAACGACAGGCTCGGGGCCGTAAGTGGGCTGAATCATGGCGCATTCCTCTTTGGTGAGCCCGCTGGTGCGCACCCACTCCTCGACGCGCTGATCGTTCATGGCCAGCAGCTCGTCGTACTGATGCAGCTGGTTGATCTGTTCGGCAACGGCCCGCCCGGCGGTTTGCTCCACCAGATAGCCCACGGCGCAGATAGTGCCGTCCCGGTCGATAAAGCAGGGCTTGCGCTGGGCGGCGTAGTCGTAATTGCGGGGAAACCGGCCCGCCGTCCAGTAGTCGTGCAGCCGGTCCAGGGCCTGCTGCCGCTTTTCCTGCAGCGCCAGCGGCAGGGCCGACGCGTCTTTCTGCCGCAGCAGCTTCTCGGCGTACTCCAGATGGGTGCGGATGCGCAGCTCGTTGTCCGTGGTGGCGTCGGGCCGGCGGCCAAACTTGGTTTCAAAGCTGATGTCGCCGAGGACCGGGTTTACGGTTTGTCCCGACGCGCTTGCGGGTTTGGTCGGTTTCAGAAACAGCGCGGCCACGACCAGGGCGAGCAGGAAGAGCAGATGCTTCAGGGTGCTTTTTGCAGGTGACATTCAGGGTAGGGTTAAATGGGGTGGCTGCGGAAACGAAGACCGGATCAGATGCAACTGGGTGAAACTACTTCCCTGCCGGCTGGGTGGCATGCAGGAAGACGGGGAGCAACAGAATACCGAGGTCCGGATGGCACCGTACGGTTGCACGCCGCAGTTTATTTCTTATCCTGTCGCCGAGGTACCCGGGGTTAGCAGGCGGTAGCTTTGTTGCGTATAAACAGCCTTACCAGGCACCCCAGGATTTTCTCGGAATGCTGGCCGTGCCGCCATCTGTCCCTGCCATGAACTCGCTCCAGGACCTGCACAACACGGCTTCCTCTTTCCAGAAAACGGCGAAGATGCCGGTGCTGTTCGTCGGCCACGGCTCCCCGATGAACGCGCTGGCAGATAACCCCTTCACCCAAACCCTGCACCAGTTGGGCCTGGACCTCCGCAACCGGCAGCCGCCCCGGGCTATTCTGGTGGTATCGGCGCACTGGCTGACGCGCGGCACGTTCGTGGCCGTGAATGAGCGGCCCGAAACCATCCACGACTTTGGCGGCTTTCCGCAGGAGCTGTTTGACATGCAGTACCCCGCACCCGGCGCGCCCGATGTGGCCCGCGAAGTGCTGACCGCCCTGCCCGATGCCCATCCGTCCGACGAGTGGGGCCTCGACCACGGCACCTGGACCGTTTTGCACCACCTGTTTCCCGCCGCCGACATTCCTGTGTTCCAGGTCAGCATCGACTACTACAAGCCCATTACCTTTCATGCCGAGCTGGCCCGGCAGCTGCAGTTTCTGCGCCGCCGCGGCGTGCTGATTGTGGGCAGCGGCAACATCGTGCACAACCTGCGCCAGAGCATGCCCAAATTCATGGCCGACGACCCCACGCCCTATGCCTGGGCCGCCGAGTTCGACGAATGGGCGAAAGTCCGCATAAACCAGCGCGACCTGAACGCGCTGGCCCACTACCAGCAGGCCGGCGCCAGCGGCCCGCTGTCCGTACCCACCCCGGACCACTACATCCCGATGCTGTACAGCCTGGCCCTGGCCGAGCCCACCGACGAAATCCGGCATGCCTTCGAGGAAGTCAGCTTTGGGGGAATGAGCATGCGCACGTTCGTGATAGGGTAGGTTGCCCGCTCCGGCAGGCCGCAGGCTAGGATTTCTTTACCGGAGTATTGCAGCAGGCCCTGCCCAGGCGAAACCCGCAGGCAGGAACCCCGTATTTTGAAAATACTTTGAATTACAAAGTTCTTTCATTTACTTTGTGACGTTCCTGCTGGTTGTTCAACCCCTCGGCTTGCTATCCGCTCAGGGCCTTGCCAATCAGGGACCATCCAACTCAGTTACTGCAACCCATTTTCAACCCCTTAACCGCACTGCCATGACTTTGCCCGCCAAAACCCTTGCTCGCCCTGCCGTCATCACCGCTATGCTCTTGCTGGTGCCCCTGGTAGCAATGCAGTTCACCAGCGAAGTGAACTGGACGCGCTCCGACTTCGTCTTCGCCGGCACCATCCTGTTCGGCACCGGCCTGGCCTACGAGCTGATTTCGCGCAAAGGCACTACGGCCATGTACCGGCTGGCCGCTGCCGGGGCGCTGCTGACCGGTTTCTTTCTGATCTGGAGCAATCTGGCCGTGGGTCTTATCGGGAGCGGACCGAACCCGGCCAACCTGTTGACCGGTGGGGTGGTCCTTGTGCCGGTAGTAGGGGCCATCATGGTGCGCTTCCGGCCCCTTGGGATGGTTCGCGTGCTGCTGGTTACGGCCCTGGCGCAGGCGCTGGTACCGGTACTGGCCCTGCTGGTCTGGCCGGAGATGCGTCTGCACGTCCGGGAGGCGGTAGGCGTTACGGGCTTCTTCGGCGCCCTGTGGCTGGGGTCGGCCTTCCTGTTTCGCCGGGCGGGCATCAATGAGCCGGAACGCCGGGCCTAACGATCAACCAGAACACCTGGCTGCCTGCTCAGGAAACCAGTCAGGTGCACGTTTCTCCACCGCTTTCAATTCTGACAACCAAAGCCATGCATTCTAACTCAAACGCGGTGAAGGGTTCCTCAACCCTGGCGGACCTGGCCGGCTGGCTGTTCGGCCTGATTGGGCTGGCAATCGGGGTGGTGAATACCTTCTGGGGCAATGACCCTGGTTTTGGAATCTTTATAGCGCTGCTGGCCTTGCTTTACGTCCCGCCGGTAAATGGGTGGATCAGGCAGAAAACCGGCTTTGCGGTTCCGCTGCTGGCCAGGATTGTGCTCGGCTTTCTTATCATCTGGGCCGCGCTGGGCGTGGGTGAGCTGTTCCATAAGATAGACCTGATGCTGAGCAGCTTCTAGCGAATCCAGCAGGCAGAAAGCCGGCCCCATTCCCCAGAAAACAGCCCGATTTGCCAGCTCCGGCTTTGTGCCGGACTCTCCACCTAACTTTCCAGAGAAATGAGCATGCAGCTGAAAGCCTCCCTCGCACCCTTGGTTAACTGGGTCTGCGGCCTGATTGTATTCGCAGTCGGGGTCCTGAACATGATGCTGGTGCACCCGGTGCCCGCCGTAGGGTATATGCTGGTTTCCCTTGTGTATTTCCCCCCGACCAACAACCTGCTCCGGGAAAAAACCGGTTTGTCTATTCCGCTAATCGTTAAAATTGGCCTGGGCGTTATTCTGGTGATGTTCACGCTGGGCGTTAGCGACCTGGGCGACATGATTGACTAAGCGGGCACGTTAGCATGCCCGGCCGCTGGCCTACCCGGTTCACCGCTATCCGCAGCTCGTGTTAAGACGCGGTTTCACCGCCGCTGGAAGCTGACCTCCGCTACGATCAGCTTGTTTGTGGTCGGTTCCTTCGCGGGTGCAATCGGCGCTTCTATTCTCTATACCCGGATTTTTGCCGATAAAAACCGTTACCAGCACTCATTCGAAGCAGTTATTGGTTATCTGGTAACATTGGTGGCGGCTGCCCTGCTGGGTGGCACCTTGGCGGTTGGCGCGGGCCGGCGCTTCACTGCGGACGCGTAGTGGAAAACCGGGCCGACGGCTGCCAGGTGTTTTGACCCAGCCGGAGCCGGATGCCGGACGTGGCGACCGGCAGCTCCTGCTCGTCAGCAACTGGCGTCGGGGTACAGGAGCCGAAGTCCGGGCAAACAGCCTGGGGCGGGCCCGCCAGCAGGCAACGCTTCGGGCGTCGGCGGGATCTGTAAGGCCTGACAGCCTACCTTGCGCCCTCCATGCGAACTTTCCTACTGACTCTGGTCGGCGCCCTGGCACTGACTTCCGGGGCGTTGGCCCAGCAGCCCACGCCGACCTCCTACCGGGCCACTGCCCGCAAAGTCAACGAGCTGGTGCATACAAAGCTCGACCTGCGCTTCGACTACCCCAAGCGCTACGCCTACGGCAAAGCCTGGCTCACGCTCAAGCCCTATGCCTACGCCACCGACTCGCTCCGGCTCGATGCCAAGGGCATGGACATCAACGCCGTGGCGCTGGTGACCGGAACGGCAATCCAGCCCCTGCAGTACGACTACAACCGCCGGCAGCTGCTGCTTCGCCTGGGTCGGATGGTGCCGGCCGGGGAAGCCTACACCATCTATATCGAGTACACGGCCAGGCCCGATGAGCTGGGTGCCAAGGGCAGCGCAGCCATCCGCGACGCCAAAGGGCTGTACTTTATCAACCCCGACAGCGCGGTGGCCGGCAAGCCCGTGCAGATCTGGACCCAGGGCGAGACAGATGCCAACTCGGCCTGGTTTCCCACCATCGACCAGCCCAATCAGAAGTCAACCTCGGAAATCAGCCTGACGGTGCCTGCCAAATACGTCACGCTTTCCAATGGGCTGCTGACCAGCCAGGTGGCCGCGGGTGCCGGGCTGCGCACCGATACCTGGAAGATGGACCAGCCCCACGCGCCCTACCTGTTCATGCTGGCCGTAGGCGACTTCCGCATCACGAAAGACACCTGGCGCAACCGGGAGCTGAGCTACTACCTGGAGCCGAAGTACGCCGACCAGGCGAAGGCTATCTTCGGCACGACGCCCCGGATGCTGGACTTCTTTTCCGACCGCCTGGGCGTGGAGTTTCCGTGGAGCAAGTACGCCCAGGTGGTGGCCCGCGACTACGTGAGCGGGGCCATGGAAAACACCACGGCTTCGTTGTTTGGGGAGCAGGCCCAGGGCTCGGCCCGGGAGCTGCTCGACTGGGAGTACAGCGGGGTGGAGCGGGAAATTGCCCACGAACTGTTTCACCACTGGTTTGGCGACTACGTAACGGCCGAAAGCTGGAGCAACCTGACGATCAACGAGTCGTTTGCCAACTTCTCGGAGGTGCTCTGGGCTGAGCACGCGTATGGCCCGGACGGGGGGGCGGCCCAGGCGTACCGCAGCCTGCGCACCTACCTCGGCAACCCCGGCAACTACCCCAAGCCCCTGGTGCGGTTTCAGTATGCCGACAAGGAAGACCTGTTCGATGCCGTGACCTACCAGAAGGGCGGCAGCATCCTGAATATGCTGCGCAGCTACCTGGGGTCCGACGCGTTCTTCCGCGGACTGAAGCTTTTCCTGACCCAGAACGCCTATGGCACCGGCGAGGCCCAGCAGCTGCGGCTGGCCCTGGAGCAGGCCTCGGGCCAGGATCTGAGCTGGTTTTTCAACCAGTGGTACTACGGCGCCGGCCACCCCGTCGTCACCATCGACTACGCCTGGGACGAAGCCCGCCGGGAGCAGCAGGTGACCATTCGCCAAACCCAGCCCGGCCCCGTGTTTCAGCTGCCCATCAGCGTGGACGTGTACGTGAATGGGCAACCGCGGCGCCACCAGGTGATGATGCAGCAGGCCACCCAAACGTTCCGCTTCCCCGCTGCTGCCCGCCCCGAGCTCGTCAACGTAGACGCCGAAAAGGTGCTGGTGTGGCAGAAGACCGACAACAAGCCCCTGACCGGGTACGCGGCGCAGTACCGGCAGGCAGCCGGCTACATGGACCGCCGCGAGGCCCTGACTGCGGCCCTGGGGAAGGCTGCCGAGCCCGGGGCGCAGAAGCTGCTGCTGGCCGGATTAACTGATCCGCACTATAGCCTGCGGGTGCTGACGGTGCAGGGCCTGGATCTGAAAAACGCCGCCTTGCGCAAGGCCGCCACCCCCGTGCTTGAGCGCCTGGCTGCCACCGATGCCAGCGTGAAAGTACAGGCCGAGGCGCTGCTGGCGCTGGCCCGCCTGGGCGACAAGCGCCAGGAAAAGCGGTTCCGGAAAGCCCTCGAAAGCCGCTCCTACGGGGTACAGGCGGCGGCCCTCCGTGGCCTGCTGGCGCTGAATCCGAAGGAGGCGCTAACCCAGGCCACCGCTTTTGAAGCCGACAACCGCGGGGCGCTGACGGCGGCGCTGGTCGAAGTGTACGGCGCTACCGGCGGTGCCGCGCAGTGGGCTTCCGTGCTAAGCAAATACGACGCCGCCAAACCCGTCGCCCGGCTTGAGCTGATGCCCGGCTTTCTGGCCCTGCTCCGCCGCCTTGACGACCCGGCGGCCCTGGCGCAGGGAGTAGACCGGATCAAGGAGCTGGCCATCGAAGCCAAGCCTTACGGCCTGCACGTGCGGCTGATTGAGGCCCTGCGCCAGCTGCAGCAAGCCAAAGCCGGGGACGCGCTGACCGGCAGCGCCATCACCGGGGCCATCCGGGAGATTGAGGCGGCGAAGTAGCGCGGACCGGAAAGCCCGGTTCCGGGGCAGCGGGCGGGAACGGCCTGCGCTGCGGCAGAATTCTGGCGTATGTGCTACTTTTGTGGTTTCCACCACCTGGCTGAGTGCCGTTTTCGTTTCGTTTTATGTTGAAGAAAGTAGTTGCCCTGGGCCTGCTGAGTCTGTTACCGTTCAGTCTGCTGGCCTGGGGCGCGCAGGGCCACCGGGTGGTGGGCAAGATTGCCGAAAACCACCTGAGCAAGAAAGCCAAAGAGCAGGTTGCCCTGCTGCTCGACAACTACCGCATGCCCCTGGTCACGACCTGGGCCGATGAGGTCCGCTACTCGGAGGAGTACAAGTCGACGGCGCCCTGGCACTTCATCAACACGCCCCTGGGTATGGCCTACGAGCAGCACGCGGCCTTCGTGAAGGGCATGACCGAGGCCAACGCCTACCAGGCGCTCAACCAGAACATCAAGGACCTGAAGGACCCCAAGAAAACCAAGGAGGAAAAGGCTGTGGCGCTGAAGTTTATCATCCACATCGTGGGCGACCTGCACCAGCCCATGCACGTGAGCAGCGCCGAGGACAAGGGCGGCAACTCGATCCAGGTGAAGTTTCAGGGCAAGGACACCAACCTGCACAGCGTGTGGGACGGCGGCCTCGTCGACTACGAGGGCTTTACTTACTCTGAGATGGCCCTGGCCCTGGACCGCGCCAAGCCCGAGCAGATCAAGCAGTGGCAGAAAGACGACATAACCAAGTGGGTGTTTGAGTCCTACCAGATCAGCCAGCGGCTGTACGCGGAAACCGCCCAGAGCGCGACCTTCGACTACAAGTACATGCCTGCCCACCTGCCCACCATGGAAGAGCGGATTCTGCAGGCCGGCATCCGCCTGGCCGGGGTCCTCAACGACGCCTTCGGCGGCAGCTCGGTAGGGAGCTAGTTGCTTGTTGGTAATTGCGGACTGACTTGAACTCCTGTTGTTCAGCCAGCCCTGGTAGCACTAAAAAAGCCCCCGCTAGAAATCTAGCGGGGGCTTTTTTAGTGCTTAGTTAACAATCAGCATTAATAACCAACAATCAATCAGTCCACCTGCTTGAATACCTGATCCAGCTGCAGCAGGCGCAGGCAGGTGTTCAGGGCCGGGTTCACGTTGCGCAGCCAGATGCCGGCCCCGCTCTGGCGGAGCGCCAGCAGCTGCGACACCACGTGGCTGACACCCCGGGTGCGCTGCATCCGCAGGCTGCCGCAGTCGATGAGCAGCTGGGGCCGGGGCTGGTGAATCTGCCGGCTCAGCACGCGCGCCAGCTGGGCGGCATCAATGGTATCGAGGTCGATGGTGGTAAGAGAAGAAGCCTGCGCGGCGCGCTCGTGTGCGGAGGAAGTGGAAGCGTGAAGCATAGAAGAGGCTTTATGGTTTGGTGGTGGATTCTCCGGGAGGAGAAAGGGGCAGGTAAGCGTACTACCGGTGCGGGGCAGCCGGCAGCTATAGTTTAAACGGCGGATCGGACAACATAAACTCCGGATTAATACGGGTTTGCGCAGGGGTAAACCCTGATTTTAGGTTTAATTGGGAAGTCAGGTCGGCTTCGGAAGAAACACCGGTAGCTGCGCCACCGGTGTTTCCCGAATCAGATCGAACTTGTACTTTACCGATGGCCGGTAAAATCAAGATGGCTTGGAGATGGCTACAAGGTCCCAACTAGGTGGCTGGGGGGCCAATGAGAGAAATTGTATCCCACCGGGAAAAAGCGGCGACCCTAACCGCCCAGGGTACTTTCCTCCAGGGTACGGTTGCCGGGCCGGTCGGCGGCGGTTACAAGGATTTTGTCGCCGGCCAGGGAAGGGTTGCTGGCTGTGGTGGTATAGCGGAAGGTAAAGCCGTCGGCATCGGCGCTGGCGGCTCCTTCTTCCACCAGTGTTCCGTCGGGGTTCTGGATGCGGACGTGCACTTCGGTGACGGCGAAGTCGTCGGTAGCCTGAATGACAATCCGGTCGCCGGGCTGGCCCCGATAGGCGCTGAAGTCAACATTGCGGATGCTCGGGGCGCTTAGGTAATCGGCTACTGCCACCACGTAGCTGCTGGCGGTATCCGCGTCGACGCCGGTCTGGTAGGCCTCTTTGGCGGCGGGGTCCTGCTGCACGGCGCGGCCGTAAAAGGCGGCCTGCTGAAAGCGCTGGCGCTGGGCCAGGGCCCCGGCGGTAGGCGTTTTGGAAGAGGGGCGGGGCGCGTTGCCCACGCTGACGGTGCCGTTGGCGTTGCGGCGAAAGACGAGGCCCGACACTTTGCCGGACAAACCCTGGGTGAGGGCATTGGTGGCGTTTGCCATACTGATAAGGGATAAAGGGTGAAAGAATTGAACCACCGGCACGGTTAGCGGTAATCGGCCGGATGCTTTAGCAATAGGGTACTGATAGAATAGGGCTGAGAAGCGTAATCGGTAGAATATTAGGCGAAAGGAATGTGATATGCAACTACTCCCGCGAGATGCCGGTGTTTGACCCCAATGAGTACAGGCGCGACATCGTCGTCTTCAACCTCCCCAAAAGGGACTGCGTGCTGCTGGTGTTCCCGACCGGCGCCCGGATAAACGACCCCAGCGGATTGCTGAGCGGAAGCTTCACCGATGGCCGCCGGGTTGCCCAGTTTACCAGCCTGGCCCAGGTACAAGAGCGGGCCGCGGATTTGCGGGCGGCACTGCACGCGTGGCTGCGCACGGTGGCTGCGTCGGCGTAGGTGCCGCGGCGCCTACTGCGGGCCAGGGGGCGGCTGCAGGGGAGCCAGAATCTTGCGGTCGGCGTAGAACGTGCCAAAGGGAATAACGCAGGCCAGCAACACTATCCCAATGGTAAGGAGGCGCCAGCGGTGCCGGATTCCAACGTACAGGGTATACAGTACGAACAGCACGAACAGCACACCGTGAACCGGCCCAATGGCGCGAACCAGGCCGGGACTGTCGTAGAAATATTTGAGGGGCATGGCAATGCCAATCAGCAGCAGCAGCGACAGGCCTTCGAGCAGGCCCAGCAGGCGCAGGCGGCCCAGGGAGGTTTTCAGGTAGTTCATCGGGTCAGAAAGGAAGGCGAAGGTAGGGCCGGCCGGCGAAAGGCGGGAAAAGCCCGGGAACGGCCGGCCCGATGAGCAGCACTGCTGGTACCTGACCGGCGTGGTCGGCCGCCGGGCCAGCGCTAGTGCAGCTCGCGGGGCTTCTGCCTGAGCGGTGCTGAAGAAAGGCGGGGAGGAATGGCCCTGTCCGAAGGCATCGGACTGCCGACCCGGGATTCCCGGCTACCGCGCCGGGGCGGGCTGCACGCTTTCCCGGCCCATGCGCTGGGCCATTACGCTGGCCAGGATAATCTGCAGGGCGTGGTAAAGCATCAGGGGCAGCAGCAGCAGGCCGGTAGCGGGCGAGGCCGGAAACAGCAGGCTGGCCATGACGCTGCCCTGCACCAGCGACTTCTTGGACCCGCAGAACAACGCCGTAATCCGGTCGTCGCGGTCGAAGTGCAACAGGCGGCTCAGGCCCCCGACGGCGAAAAACACCAGGTAGTAGAGCGCCACCATGCCGGCACCCAGCAGGGCCAGGTCGAGCGGGGCAAAGGAGCTGAACAGGCCCTCGGCAAACGAGTCGCAGAAAGCCGTGAACACGATAAGCAGGATGGTGAGCTGGTCGAAGGTGCGCAGGCGCAGGCGGTGTCGCTCGGCAAATGCCCCGAACCGCCGGTTCAGCAGCATACCAGCCGTGACGGGCACTACCACCTGCCAGATCAGGCCCGTAACCAGGCTGCCTACCGGAGCCCCGGCGGCAGCGGTAGGCAGCAGCAAACCCAGCCAGAGCGGCGTTACCACGATGCCCAGCAGGCTGGAGATGCTGGCGTTGAAGATGGCCGCCGGCACGTTGCCATTGGCGACCGATACCATCACCACGGAAGTAGAGACCGTAGAAGGCAGGGTGCAGAGGAAAAAGATGCTCTGCCAGAGCAGCTCGCCCTTGTCGGCCCCGAAAAACGGCCGGACCAGCAAGGCCAGAAGCGGAAACAGCCCGAACGTAACCAGCTGCACCACCACGTGCAGGCGCCAGTTGCGCATTCCTTCTCTGAGCTTCGCGAAGCTCAGGCGCAGGCCGTAGAAGAAGAACACTGCCGTGACGCCTACTGTGGTAATCACCTTCCAGGGTACGGGGCTGGCTTTGCTGCCCAGGCCGGGTGCCCACCAGGCCAGCGCCACCACGCCCAGCAGCCCCAGCAAAAACCAGTCGATGCCGGCCCGGGCGAGCAGGGCAGAAATACCGGTAGGGGAAGCAGCAGGAGCAGAGGTCGGCGCCGGGGGCGGCGGGGGCACAGAAGCGGGCATTGGCAGGTAGCAGAAGAAAGCGACGGAAACAGCCGCCTGCGTAGTACCGCGACCCGGCCGGGAATGTTGCCGGTGCGGAGCCGCGTCAGACGCAGCGTTCCAGGGCGTCGAGGTCGGGGGAGTTGATCAGGGAAAGGCAGCGGGTGATTTTTTCGGCGTCCCAGTGCCACCACGCCAGGCGGTTGAGCCGGGCCACCGTGGGCTCGTCGAAGCGAAAACGGATAACCCGGGCGGGGTTGCCGCCCACGATGGCGTAGTCGGGCACGTCGGCCGTAACCAGGGAGCCGGTGGCAACGATGGCGCCGTTACCGATCCGGACGCCGGGCATGATGGTGGCGCCGTGCCCGATCCAGACGTCGTGGCCCACCACCGTGTCGCCTTTGGAAGGGTACTTGTCGGTCAGTGCCATGCCGTCCATCAGCTTTTCCCAGCCCCCGCCGAAGATGGCGAAGGGAAACGTGGAAACCGGCCCGGTTTCGTGGTTGCCGCCGTTCATGATGAACTTCACCCCGGAGGCCAGGGCGCAGAAGTTGCCGATGATCAGCTTGTCCCCGATAAAGTCGAAGTGGTAGAGCACGTTGCGCTCAAAGGCGGCGGGGTCATCGAAGTCGTCGTAGTAGGTGTAGTCGCCGACGAGGATGTTGGGCCGGGTAATCAGGTTTTTCAGGAACACCAGCTTGCGGTGGTGGGGCAGGGGGTAGAGCGTGTTCGGGTCGGGGCCGGATTGCGGGTCAGCCATACGGAAGAGCGTTAGTAGAATAACAACGCGCAATTTGCCAAAAAGCCGCTGCCGGCCCATGCCCACTGCTTTCCTGGGCATGTCCCAAATGCAAAAGCAGCCGACCCCGCTCGGGAACCGGCTGCTTTTCACGAAGTCGGAAAGCCTATTCTTCGCCGCGCACGGGCAGACCGGGCGCAGGATTGCCGGTTGCGCCCTGGAGCTGGCTGGGCACGCCCATCTTCTCCTCGCGCTTGCGCTGGTACTTGGCAAACTGGGCCGGGTCGAGCACGTCCTTCAGCATCGACAGGCGGGACTGGCCGATATCGGAAATGGTGGCGTTGAGCTGGGGCAGGTTGGCGCGGTAGCGCTGCCGGGCTACCTCCACGTTGCGCACACTGAGCTGGTTGATGCGGTTGACCTTCTCCACCTGCGCCGGGGTCAGGTTCAGGGCCTGACGCATGTTGGCCGTAAGGGCCGCCGCCTTGGCTTCCACCTTATTCTCGTCCACGGTGAAGGTCGGCTCGGCGGGCTTGGCGGCCGGGACGGTGATTTTGGCTTTGGTGCTGCCGGCCGGGGTTTTGGTCTTGGTTTTCACGGTGGTAGCCTGGGCGCACACCAGGCCCGGGGCAGCAGCCAGCAGCGCAAGCAGCAGGAAAGTTTTCATGGGGCAGAAACGTAGTCAGCAATAAGAAATGGGCGCCGGGGTGGGGCAGCCAGGGGGCGGGAAGTAAAAACGGTGCCAAAGTAAGCACAAGCACTGCCGACTGCGCAGCCGCACCGGCACTTTCTTCGCCACGTACAGCAATTCCGGGTTGAACGGTTCCGC
Source organism: Hymenobacter translucens (assembly GCF_020685205.1). GTDB lineage: Bacteria > Bacteroidota > Bacteroidia > Cytophagales > Hymenobacteraceae > Hymenobacter > Hymenobacter translucens. The sequence continues at coordinate 330,902 of NZ_JAJERB010000003.1, read as the reverse complement.
TGCCGGCGCCTTATTTACCGACTGCGGCATGGGCTGACGTAACCTTTCGGCGGAGCTTGCCTTACAAGGAGATATGAACCGAGAAATCCGCAAAAACTGGCTGGTGGCCGCCGGTCTCGGCGCGGCCCTGGCTGCCGCTACCGTCTGGAACAACCGGCGGGGCAACTACGACCTCACCGGCAAGGTGGTACTCATTACGGGCGGCTCCCGGGGGCTGGGGTTGCTGCTGGCCCGCTACGCTGCCGCCGAAGGCGCCCATCTGGCCATCTGCGCCCGCGACGCCGAGGAGCTGGAGCGGGCCCGGCAGGAGCTGTCGGACATGGGCGCCCGCGTGCTCACCTTCCCCCGCGACCTGACCGACGTGCAGGAAATCCGGACGCTGGTGGCGGAAGTGCAGCAGCAGCTCGGTCCCATCGACGTGCTGGTCAACAACGCCGGCATCATCACCGCCGGCCCCCTTGACCACATGGAGCTGCGCGAGTACCAGGAGTCAATGGACACGCACTTCTGGGCGCCGCTGCACGCCATGCAGGCCGTGCTGCCGGCCATGCGACGCCGGGGCGAAGGCCGGATTGTGAACATCGCCTCGGTGGGCGGCAAGGTGGCCGTACCGCACCTGGCTCCCTACAGCGCAAGCAAGTTTGCCCTGGTGGGCTTGTCGGAAGCTTTCCGCACCGAGCTCAAGCAGCATGGCATTCTGGTTACCACGGTGTGCCCGGGGCTGATGCGCACCGGCAGTGCCCGGCATGCCATCGTGAAGGGGCAGCACCGCAAGGAGTACGCCGCCTTTACGCTGGCCGATTCCCTGCCCGCCATTTCGATGGACGCGGAAACGGCGGCCCGGCAGATCTGGCACGCCTGCCGGCGCGGCGACGCCGAAGTGATTCTGAGCTTGCCGGCCAAGCTGCTGTCCGGCTTCCACGGCCTGTTCCCCGGCACTACCGCCGACGTGCTGAGCTGGGTGAACCGCGCCCTGCCCGAGCCGGGCTCGGAGTTGGGCAACGAGCGGCGCTACGGCTACGAAAGCGAGTCGGCCATTACCCGCTCCCCGCTGACGGCTGCCAACCAGAAAGCCGAAAAGGAAAACAACGAGCTGACCAAGAAGGTCGGTTAGCCGGCGCGAGGTTTCAGCGCGAGGTGAAGCAAGGTTTCGCGGTGCCGTTCATGAGGCGTGGACGAGCTTTGTATTTTATACCTTGCGAAACCTGTTTTCACCTCGCGAAACCTCGCGCTCTTGACGTTTCCTGTTCAACTTCCGCTTGGCCCGGTGCTGCTTCCGGTGCATCTCGTGTTTGAGGTGCTGGCGTATTCGCTGGGCTATCGGCTCTACACCCGCCTGCGCAACCCCGACCAGGATCAAATCAGTACCGAGCACCGGCTGTGGATCTTCGTGGGAGCGGCGGCCGGGGCGCTACTGGGCTCCCGGGTGCTGGGGCTGCTCGAGCACCCGGAACTGCTGGCCGATCCGCCCGGAGGCTACCTGTACTACTTCACCAACAAAACCATCGTCGGCGGTCTGCTGGGCGGTCTGGTCGGCGTGGAGCTGATCAAGAAATACCTGGGCGTTACGGCTTCTTCGGGCGACCTGATGGTGTATCCGCTGATATTGGCGATGGTGCTGGGCCGGTTGGGCTGCCACCTGAGCGGGCTCGAAGACGGTACCTACGGCGCGGCCACCACCCTGCCCTGGGGCACTGACTTCGGCGACGGTGTGCCCCGTCATCCAACCAACCTCTACGAAATCGGCTTTCTGCTTCTGCTGGGCGCATTGCTGTGGCGGCTGGAGCGCCGGGGCTCCTTGCCCGACGGTCGGCGGTTTGAGCTGTTTCTGGCCGCTTACCTGGTATTCCGGCTGGTGGTCGAGTTCATCAAGCCTACCCCGGCCCCGGCCGGCTGGGGACTTACTGCCATTCAGTGGGCCTGCGTGGCGGGGCTGGGGTATTACGGGTGGCTGTGGGTTCGAAGCATATTCAGAGGCACGAACAGCCAAATTGCGGAATCTGGTGCCCAGTCTTCCCAGAAGCAACGGCACGCGTACGATTCGGGAAAGACGGACTGATGAAAGAGCTACTGGTTGCCCTGAGTTTGCTAAGTAGTCATTCCATAGTGGCGCAAAGAGCCATACACGTTGAAGTCAGGCCGGGTCAAGCGGAAAACTTCTGGCGCACTCACGTCCTGAGTCGTGAAGACGAACTGGAGTTGAACGATGTTGCGGCAGGTTCTCAACCCTTTTACCTGCGCCTTTGGAAGGGTGAAGCAATAATAGACATCTGGCCCAAGCAGTCGGGGTATCAAGGCAGCCTTACCCAATGGGTAAAAGAAAGGGTACCATCGGGCGAAGAAGAAACCGGTCGGTATTTCATTATCAAAGAAGCAGTGGACTCAGCTGCGTGCCGGCAGCTCTACTTGGCTTATCTAAGCAGGCAACTGGATGCCCTTCCGAGTGAGGAAAAGATTTCAGGCTGGAAGGAAGGGTTTGATGGGGTCACCTATATCCTGGAAACCCTCAAAAACGATACGTATTATCTTAAATCATATTGGACGCCCAGTATCCAGGAAGGCGTGAAAGAGGCGGGTCTGGTGCAGGGCTTTGTTGCTGATGTAGACCAGCTGCTTGATTTAAAGCGCAGAAGCTACTATTTCAACAAAAGCATCCCGTTTGAGTCGTGGACTACATCCGGTGGAGCGTCCGTATCCAGGATTTTGACCTTGGCCGGACACTTCACCATGAAGAAAGAGCGTAACCGCTACCGGTGGCTTATCCGGAAGCAAGCGAATCATTCCAAATAGGAAGTGGCCCACGCATGTTATTATCAACTGCGGGGCGATATAGAAAATCTTGTTTGCATCTTCATACCTTGAATTTTCCAGGGGGCGGGATCAAACCAGCTTTCTTGGTTCCCCTTCAATGCGTAAGACAGTAACTCGATCTACAGCCCTTGCCTTTGCGGATTGTCGGAAACAACATGAGCCGTTATAAGGCACTGGTCGCGTTGCTGCTGGCCTGCTGCCTTGAAGGCCCGACTGCCCGGGCTCAGGGTGCTGTAAACTCGGTTTTATCAAAGCCCGGGCTAACCTACGGCTACTGCTCACTGGCTTACCTCGACCCACGGGTCGAAACCCCGATCCACGGGCTTTCGGAGTTGCCGGATAGCATACAGCGCCGGTTGCGCGACCATCTGGTAAAGCGCCTCGGCCCGGCGTTCTACGCCCGGCTTGTGCCGGCAGGAGGGCGGAGGATAGACCTCGAGAAGCTGGCCGAAATTGACGCCGCGGAGAAGACTGCCCGGCGGTGGGTGGTGTGCAGTTACTACCTGTGCTTCACGTTGCGCGACGAACCCGCCGGAATCGGGAGCTATGTGGCGCAGATTGGCCTGGATGCCGCGGGAAGGGTGGTAGAGGAAATCACGCTGCCGGACATCGTAGACAAGCCGGGAAAGGCGAAGCTGATTGCGCTGTCAAGGCTGCAAAAGCTGGCCCGCAACTCCGGCCTACAACTGGTAGCCGACTCCGCCCGGCGGTTGTATGCCACCCGCGCTCTGACTTACCGGCCGCAACTCAACTCCTTGGTCTGGACGGTTACGAACACGCGCTATTCAGCTGATGATACGCCCATGCAGCAGGTACTGACGGTGGACGCACATTCGGGTGCCATCCTTAAAAAGCGTCGGCACCGGGTGCTCTTACCGCCCTTTTAGCTTTACATTCCGGCCGTTAACTAGTTTCCCACTATGCCCGAGCGTCCTTATACCTACTACGACTTTACCCTCAGCCTCTGTCCGCATTGCCTGCGGCGCATCGAGGCCAAAATCGTCTTCCAGGACGGAGGCGTGTACATGCTCAAGCGCTGCCCCGAGCACGGGCGGCAGAAGGTGCTCATTGCCACCGACATCGAGTACTACAAAAGCATCCGCAACTACGTGAAGCCCAGCGAAACGCCTCGCCGCTTCAACACTGCCACCCACTACGGCTGCCCCTACGACTGCGGCCTGTGCGCCGACCACGAGCAGCACAGCTGCCTGACCGTCATTGAAATCACGGACCGCTGCAACCTGACCTGCCCGACCTGCTACGCCGAAAGCAGCCCCCACCACGGCCGGCACCGCACCCTCGAGGAAGTCGAGGCCATGATTGACGTGCTGGTGCTCAACGAAGGCGAGCCCGACGTGGTGCAGATTTCCGGCGGGGAACCCACGCTTCACCCGCAGTTCTGGGAGATTCTGGACATGTGCAAGCGCAAGCCCATCAAGCACCTGATGGTGAACACCAACGGCGTGCGTCTGGCCAAAGACGAGGAGTTCGTAGCCCGGCTGGCCACCTACGCCGGTGCCTTCGAGGTGTACCTGCAGTTTGATTCCTTCCGCGAAAACGTACTGCTGCAGATGCGGGGCCGCGACCTGCGCGACGTCCGCCTCAAGGCCCTGGAGCACCTCAACAAGTACAACCTGAGCACCACCCTGGTCGTGACCCTGCAGAAAGGGCTGAACGACGACGAGATGGGCCGCATCATCGACTTTGCCCTGCAGCAGCGCTGCGTGCGGGGCGTCACGTTTCAGCCCACCCAGGCCGCGGGCCGCCTGCAGAACTTCAACCCCGAAACCGACTCGTTTTCTCTGACCGAGGTGCGGCAGGGCATCATCGACCAGAGCCCGGTGTTCACGGCCCAGGACCTGCTGCCGGTGCCTTGCAACCCCGACGCCTTGGCCATGGCCTACGCTCTGAAGCTGGAAGGGGAGGTGTACCCGCTCACCCGCTACATCGACCCGGCCGACCTGCTCACCAGCGCCGGCAACACCATCGTCTACGAGCGGGACCCGCGCCTGCGCCAGCACCTGCTGCGCCTGTTCAGCACCGCCAACACCGTAGACACCGTGGTGCCCGACCTCAACCAGCTCTTGTGCTGCCTGCCCCAGGTGCAGGCGCCCAACCTGAGCTACGAGAACCTGTTCCGCGTCATCATCCTGCAGTTTATGGACGCCTGGAATTTCGACGTGCGGGCCATTAAGAAGTCCTGCGTCCATATCGTGAGCAAAGACCTCAAGATAATTCCGTTTGAGACGATGAACATCTTTTACCGCGACGCCGAGAAGCTGGCCCGCCTGGAAGAGCTGCGCACCGAGCGGGTCGACTTTATCTGATCTGCACTATGGAACCTGTCGACGCAAACGGCCCATCCGCCCAGCTCAACAAACCGGAGGAAATAAGTGGCTGCCGGGCCGGGTGCATTATGGTCGTGCTTCTGTTCCTGGTTGCCTTGTTAATTGGGTTTGGAATGTGCGCCCGCAACGGCCTTGGTATTCAAAACTGAGGTCCTACCAGGCCCAAAGCCCTGAACTATCAGAAGGCTTCCTGTACTTCCTCTGGCTGGCTTATAACCCTCAGATAGAAACGCCAACTCTACCCAAAAGCTGCACAGTGCTGATTCTGCCGGTGAACCGGGGCATCAGGTTGGTCTTGCGTATAGTCCGGCAGCTGCTCGGTAACAGGTCCGGAATCTTTACGTTTCTGTTTTTACTGGCGCTTCCCTGCCTTGTTCTTTTTCTGCTAGGCTTGTCCGATGGGAACCAAAAAACCAGCCGTTTTTTGCTGGCGGCCTTTCTGGTCTTTCTCATTGGCTTCGGCGACTGCGCCACTCACCTGAGCCGGGGCACCATGCGCCAATGTCTCCTCGTCTGATGGCTGATTCCAAGTCTCCAACCGGTCCTGTTCTGCTGCTAAATCTGCTGGTGCTGCTGGTGTACTCAGTGCTAACCCACTGGCTCAGTACCGACGGACTTGGCAGTGTGCTGCTGAATGCGTTGTTCATTGCCCTGCACTGCTTCCTGTGCCTGCTGGCCTGGATGGTGCTGGCGCTGACGGGGCGTAAGGAAACCGGCAAGGACTTTCTGCTAAGCTTCCTGCTGGTTTTGTTGATTGGTTTCGGATCCTGCCTGGGGCTGGCGGGTCTGTTCCGACGCCCCAGTCGGTTAGGGCTGGCACCGGGCACAGGTGTAGGTAGCCCGGCCGCCCACGTAGTAGTTTTCAATGTTACTAAGGCAGCGGGAGTTTCAGTGCCTGCAGGAAACAAAGTCAGTGACTGCTGGCTGGCAGCCGGGTGTGCTTAATAACAGCGCTACCCACCAGATGAATTGCTGCTGGGCCGAACAAAGCTGGCTCTGTGGTCAGCAGCAGGCTGCCAGTCCAGGGGAAGGGTAGTTTCATGTAGCTGATTTGAATTGTCCTATAATGTATTGTTGCTCCGCCTCGCGTGAGGTGCGACGTAGTCGTAACCAGAATCGCATTTATATATATAAAAAGTGCAATTAAACAAAAAAATATTTACTTTTTTGTTTGTTGAATAAAAAAAAATCCTACTTTTAGCAAAACCAAATCACACAACCTTCTCACTCTTCAATTCACTTCCCATGCAGAAAAAGTACATTTTCGGAGCTGGTAAGGCTTTGCTCGGCGTAAGCGCTCTGGCGGCCCTGGTCCTTACAGGTTGCGACAAAATCACGGAGGCTCCTGGTGGGGGACCTACCGCAGAAAGCCAGTCTGTCGAACTCGCCGGAGTACCGGGTAAGAATTACGTTGCCAATGAGATTCTGGTAAAATTCAAGGCCGGAGCTTCCGATCAGGCCCGTTCTAATGCTTTGGCCCGGATCAAAGGCGAGGTTGCCGAAAGAATTCTGACCAAAGCAATGGTACGTGCCGGAGACGAAGAAGGTTTACATCTTGTGCGCACCCCCCTGGCAGCCCTGGAGGCAGTATCGCTGATGAAAGGCGAAGAAATCGTTTACGCCGAGCCAAACTGGATCTACACCCACGCCGCTGCTTCCACCGACACTTACTTCGCCAACGGCTCGCTGTGGGGCATGTACGGGGATGCTTCCACGCCGGCCAACCAGTATGGCAGCCAGGCTGCCGAAGCATGGGCGGCCGGTCACACCGGCTCGGCCTCGGTGGTACTGGGCATCATTGACGAAGGTGTGCAGTTTAACCACCCGGACCTCGCCGGTCAAATCTGGACAAACCCCTACGACCCGGCCGATGGTGTTGACAATGATGGTAATGGCTACATTGATGACATCCACGGCTGGGATTTCGACGGCAACAATAACTCTGTCTACGACGGCGGCTCCCGCGGTGACCTCGATGACCACGGCACACACGTAGCCGGCACCATCGGAGCCAAGAGCAACGGCACCGGCGTGGTAGGCGTGACGTGGAATGCAACTATGATTTCCTGCAAGTTCCTGGGCCGCCGCGGTGGTACAACGGCCAACGCGGTGAAGGCAGTAGACTACCTGAACGACCTGAAGTCCCGTCATGGCATGAACCTGGTTGCCAGCAACAACTCCTGGGGCGGCGGCGGCTTCTCCCAGGCTCTCTCGGATGCGGTTAGCCGGGCCAACACCCAGAATATCCTGTTTGTAGCCGCGGCCGGTAACGGCGGCAGCGACGGCGTGGGCGACGACAATGATGTAACGGCCAGCTTTCCTTCAAACCTGAACCTGCCCAACGTAATTGCCGTGGCCGCCATTACCAATACCGGCGCCAAGTCATCATTCTCAAACTACGGTGCTACAACGGTGGACATCGGGGCTCCGGGCTCGGGCATTTACTCGACCACAGCCTACAACACCTACTCTTCCTATAACGGCACCTCGATGGCAACGCCCCATGTGACGGGTGGCGTTGCGCTCTATGCCTCCACCCACCCGGGTGCTACAGCTGAGCAGATCAAGAGTGCTGTTCTGGGTAGTGCCGTGCCGACGCCTTCCCTGGCCGGAAAGTGCGTGACGGGTGGCCGCCTGAACGTAAGCGGTTTCTAACCGCTGGCTTCACTGCCGGACCCAAGCCAAACGGCTACACGTCTCCTAAAAAAAAGCCCCGCTGGAAAGCGGGGCTTTTTTCTTGTCGGGTCAGCTTCCCAATCACGGGTGTGGGTGGGGCTGGCACCGGGAGCAGGTGTAGGTAGCCCGGCCGCCCACGTAGTACTTCTCGATCCTGACCTTGCTGTGGCGGGGGCAGAACGTGTGCGCGTCGCCACTGGTCGGTGTGGCTGAGGTGTCCCACTCCCGGGCATGAATCAGAAACGAAGACGGAAACTGCCGGTAGGTAGCTTCCTGGTTGATGGCCGTGCTGAGCACCAGCTGAATAGCGGCGTGAAGGGCCTTGAACTCCTTGTCCGAAAGGGACGCGCCCAGCCGCTCAGGGTGAATCCGGGCCTGGAACAGTACCTCGTCCACAATCCAGTTGCCGAGCCCGGCGGTAATGCCCTGATCGAGCAAAAGGGGCTTGAGCAGGGTTTTGCGCCGGGCCAGCTTCTGCTGCAGCTCGGCGGCCGTAATGTCCAGCGCATCGGTACCCAGCTTCTTGGCCTGCTGATGGGCGGCTACGCTGTCGGCCAGACGGATGCGACCAAACTTGCGCGGGTCGATAAACGCCAGGCGCAGGCCCGAATCCTCCAGGTGCAGGGCTACGCGGGTAAAGCGCGGAGTATCGGGCTCGTCGCGGTAGGCGCTCACGTCGCCGGTCATGCCGAAATGCAGTACCAGCACCCGGCCGTTGTCGAGCTCCAGAAAGCAGTTCTTGCCCAGGCGGCTGGTACCCGTGATGGTGCGGCCCAGCAGGCCGGCCCGAAGCTGGTCTTCGGGCGTGGCCAGCACGTGGGCATCGTTTACCTGAACGGCGGCAATGGTTTGGCCCACGGCCAGCTCATTGATAAAGCGGCGGTAGGTTTCAACTTCGGGTAATTCGGGCACGGAATCAGATCAGAGTGGCAAAATCGGCCCCGCAGGCCGGAGCAAACTGATAACAGCAAACGCAGCTGATCCGTTGCAGCAAATACCGATTTAGCTGGCTCTGGCGCGGGTTCTTACAGTTCCAGCTGCCCCTGCACCAGCACCACGGCCGGCCCCCCTATCTGCACCGACTCCATAGCTTCCCGCGGGCCGGCAATGCTGACCTGCACCGTGCCTGGCCGGCCCATCCAGTGTCCCTGCTCCGCCACGAAGTCAGGCGAGCCGAGGTGGCCGTAATGCCACAAGTAGGCCGCCATGCCGCCCGTCGCCGAACCCGTAACCGGGTCTTCAGCCGTGTCGGGCGGGGTGCCGAAGTGGCGCGCAAAGGTGTGGCCGGCCTCCGTAGCGCCCCCCAGGCAGAAGAGGTGAGGGCTGAAAAAGTCGCTCCCGGCCCGGTAGCGGGCAAAGGCGCCAGGCTCCGTTAGCTGGGCCCGGCGCAAGGCAGCGTGGTCGCGCAGCAGCACTATCAGCTGGGGTGTACCGGTGCTGACGGTCTGAATAGCCGAGCCGGGATACAGGTCGTCGGGCGTAAGGCCAAACAGCGGCATCACCACGGCCGGGTCGTGCAGGGAGCCGAACTGCGGCCGACGCTGGGTCATGACTACCTGTAAAGGCCGGCCCGCAGTGGCCGCCAGCACGTCGACCCGGATGGGGCCGTGCAGCAGCTCGAGCTGCAGAGTGGTGCGGGCACCGGCAAGGGGCAGCCGGCCGGTGTGTACCAGCGCGGCTACCGTGGCAATGGTGGGGTGGCCCGCCAGCGGAATCTCTTCCGCCGGGGTGAAGTAGCGCACCCCAAACTCCGCAACCGCCGAGCGGCGCACAAAGGCCGTTTCCGACTGGTTAAACTCCCGGGCCAGCCGCTGCATGGTGTCCGCGTCCAGGTCGTCGGCATCGAGCACCACGGCGCACGGATTACCACCCAGGGCAGATTCAGTAAAGGCGTCGACCAGCAGGAACGGATAGGAGGGCATAGCAGGAAGCAGGTTTGCAGCGCGAAGCACCCGCTTCGCGCTGCAAACTTGGAAAATAGTTGCAACAAAGAAGCCGGCCCCTCGGGAGCCGGCTTTCTGCAGATCGGGTAGTACTGAAGGGTGTTAGGAGGGGTCGGTGAGCATGCCTACCTGTTTGCCCCGGTTGTTGAACACGGCCCCGTTGGAGCTGATGTAGAGGTGGCGGTCCTGGCCGTCGACGAGCACGAACGGAAAGTCCTCGTTGCTGGAGCGCTTTACCCGGCCCACGATTTCAGCGTTGCGGGAGTTAGGCTGCAGGCGCACTACGTTCAGGCTCTTGGTCAGGTAGTACCGCTCGGCCGGATTCTCCCGGAAGATCAGCGTACCTACCACGCGGTCAGCTGCGGCATTGGCGGCAACAGGCCGGGCTTCGGGGCGGGAAGCCAGGGCGACCGGGGTGGCGGAAGGAGCCGAAGTGCGGTTGCTGGCCGCAATCTGGGAGTTGGCGCGCTGCCAGCCTTCCCCGATAGCCTGGAGGCGGACCGTCCGGCCGGGGTGCGTGGCCGAACCCCCATCATCGGAGACGACAGCCATGGCGGCCTGGGACTCAGCCAGGCTGGCGCCCATCTTGCGCAGCACGAAGCCCGAGAACTCGTCGGCTTCCAGCTCATCCGCGGGCTGGGAGCCACCGGGGCGGAGCGTATGGCCGTTGAGGTGGTGGCCCATTTCGTGGGCCAGAATGCTGATGCCACCCCAGTCGGTACGGCCGGCGCGGTTTACTGCCGCCAGAAACTGCGGGTTGTACAGCAGGTACCGCTTGCCCTGGTACACCACGGCGGCGGCATTTTCTACTTCGGTGGTAGCACGCAGCTCGAAGCTGGGCTTCAGGCCTACCACGTCGGTGATTTCGCGCACCATGTCGCGGGTGCCTGACTGAGCAGACGAGGTGCCGGAAAGAAAGAGCCAGGCCGCGAGCAGCAGACCTGAGGTACGGCGGAAGATGCGGTTCTGAGACATTTGAATATCCTTATTGAAACACAAGACGTAATTCAAGAACTCGGCCAAAAACTCAACCTTCAGGCTGTTTCAGACTTCGTGTACTCTTCATATCTGTCAACGCGGAAGCCGGGTTTTTCGTGCTCTTTCTGCCGGAAATTAACGGGCTTTATAAGGCATGGGTCCCGGGTGCTAAGCGCTATTTTGGTTTGTCAGCATGACCTGATTTATACCTTTTCGCAATGAGAATAACCCGACTTTTCGTTCCTGCCGCCGGTTGCCAGCGATGCCTGCCCGTGCTGCTGATTCTGCTGCTGATCGGGAAGCCGGCCCTGGCGCAGAAAAGCTGTATGCTCCGGCCCGTTCCCTTGCCCGAGCGGGTAGCGGCGGCCTCCCTGATCGTGGAAGCCAGCATTGGCCCGCAGCAGGTAGTGAGTGGCCGGGGCGGTAACCTGTTCACGGTAAGTGAGCTGACCGTGTTCAAAGTATTTCAGGGCGAGCTCCCCGCCGGCGGCGTACGACTGGCCGAGCCCGGCGGTACGCTGGGAATGATCCGGCAGGAAGTAAGCAGCGCGGCTGGCCTTCAGCAGGGTGAGCAGGGTGTATTCCTGCTCGCTGCCGATCCGGCAAGCGGGCTGCCGGGGCTGTTTCGGCTGGAAGCCGGCCCCCAGGGCGTGATTCGCTACGACCTGACGACACGCACGGCGGCCGAGCCCTTCACGCGCTACCCCTCTATCAGCGCTGGCCTGTATCCGGCGTTGGAGCGGCTGACCGGTCAGACTGCGCGACGCGTGCGCCCCAACGCCCGGCTGGAAGCCACCCCCGCAGCCCGGGCCCAGCCAACGGCTCAGCCAGTGGTTACGTCGTTCTCACCCCAGGCCATCACGGCCGGCACCGGCTCTGTACTGACCATCAACGGCAGCAACTTCGGGGCAACCCAAGGCAACGGACGGGTGAGCTTCCCCAATTCTGACAACGGCGGCGCCACTTACATCAACGCCAATCCCACCGACTACGTGCTGTGGTCTGATACCCAGATTCAGCTTCGGGTGCCTTCCCTGATTGTAAACGGGAGCGTCTCGACCGGCACGGGTAACACGGCCGGCACCGGCCTTTTCCGGGTAACCAACAATGAGCAGGAAACCGGCAACAGCCCCAGCAGCCTTACCGTAACGTATGCTCTGATAAACGTCCTGGCCTCGGGCGGCACCACCCCCAGCCGCCCTCGCCTCGTGAACGACGACGGGCAGGGCGGCTACACCCTGCAGTACAGCTCTGGTTTCGTGGCTGTGGCCGGGGCCACGGCTTCGTTTGAGCGGAGCCTGGCTACCTGGACCTGCGCCACCCGTCTGCGCCGGGTAGTATCGGGCGTCAACGATCCGACGTCGCCTGGTACCGGCAATACTATCAATGAAGTGCGGTTTGGCCCCGTGGCGGAAGTTCCGAGCGGGGTGCTTGGAATCACCCGTTCCTACTACTCGGGCTGCTCCATCGGGGGCGTCGTGGCCTTTTCGCTTACGGAGATGGACTACATCTTCAATGACAGAACGAACTGGCAATATGGTCCGGCCCTCGCTACGGGCACGCAGTACGACTTCGAAACCGTAGCCCTGCACGAGCTTGGGCACGGCACCCAGCTCACCCACCTCATCGACCCACCGGCGGTAATGCACTTCTCGGTAGCCCAAGCGGAGAACAAGCGCGTCCTTGATCCGGACAGCGACATTGCCGGCGGCACCGACGTGTTTACGTTCAGCACCACAAATCCGTGTGCGGCCGCCTTTCCGGCCACGTTCAGTCCGCCTCTTGCCGCCGCTATTCCGGTTACCTGCAACAACCCGCTGCCCGTGGAGCTGGTGGCATTTGCGGCTGCCTACGAGCCGGGCCGCGGGACGCGGGTAACCTGGGCTACGGCCAGTGAAGTCAACAGTGACTATTTCGCCGTGGAGACATCGGCCTCGCTGACGGTTGAGGCCTGGCAGGAAATAGGGCGGGTGAAGGCTGCGGGCAGCAGCCGCTCCCGGCGCAGCTACGAGTTTGTAGACCCGGCCTCCCTAAGTGGAAGCCGCTACTACCGGCTGCGGCAGGCAGACGCCGACGGGCGCACGGCCTACTCGGAAGTAGCCGTGGTCAGCGGGGATGCGCTGGCCAGCCTGGCGCTGTTTCCAAACCCGGCCACCGACAAGCTGCGGGTGCTGGCTCCGGCTGCCGACGGACAGCTGACTTTCCACGACCTGGCCGGTCGCATCGTTTTGCGGGCTTCGCTTAGCGCTGCCCGGCCGGAAGTGGAGGTGAGCAGCCTGCACCCCGGCCTCTACCTGGTAGAGTGGACCGATGGGGCGAAAGTGCTGCGCGGGCGGCTTGTAAAGAAATAGCGAAGCCGCTGCTGCGGGCACGGATAGGTGCCCGGGGTCGAACAGGCTCTCAAAGCAGAAACGTCCTGCCGGCACGTGCCGGCAGGACGTTTCTGCTTAAGGGCAACCGGTGCCTAGGCCTTGGCAAGCTTCCGGGGGCCGGGGGCCGCATCGGTACTGGTTCGTTCGCCGATCTGCTGGCGCCACATGGCGTAGTAGAGCCCTTTCTGGTCGAGCAGCTCCTGGTGGCGGCCCTGCTCGGCAATCTGCCCGCGCTCCAGCACGAAGATGCAGTCGGCGTGCAGGATGGTGCTCAGGCGGTGGGCAATCAGGATGGTCATGTGCTGGCGGGAACCGGAAAGCTCCCGCACGGTCTTGCCGATTTCCTCTTCCGTGAGCGAGTCGAGGGCCGAGGTGGCTTCGTCGAACACGAGCAGGGTGGGGCGGCGCAGCAGGGCGCGGGCAATGCTGAGGCGCTGCTTTTCGCCGCCCGATACCTTCACGCCGCCTTCGCCGATAACGGTGTCGAGGCCCTGGGGGGCGCGGGCCAGCAGCGTGTCGGCAGCGGCCTGGTGCAGGGCCTGCAGGCACTCCTCGTCGGTGGCTTTGGGCGCCACGAACAAAAGGTTTTCGCGGATGGTACCGGCAAACAGCTGGGTGTCCTGGGTGACGAAGCCAATCTGCTCCCGCAGCTGGTCGAGGTCGATGCTGGAGCTGGGTATGCCGTTGTAGAGTATCTGCCCGCTCAGGGGCGGGTAGAGGCCCACCAGCAGCTTAACGAGCGTGGTCTTGCCCGAGCCCGACGGCCCCACGAAGGCAATGGTCTGGCCCAGCTCCGTGCGAAACGAGATGTTGGTCAATGCCGGCTGGCTGGCCGACAGGTGCCGGAAGCCTACCTGCTCGAACGCCAGCTCCCGGATGTGCTCGACGGCCTGGGGCTGGGTGGGCTTCATGTCGCGCGGGGTGTCGAGAATCTGCTGGAAGTTGGCCAGGGACACTTCGGTTTCGCGGTACACGTTGATGATGTTGCCCAGCTCCTGCAAAGGCCCGAAGATGGCAAAGGAGTAGATGAAAAGAGAAAAGAACTCACCCACCGTAATCTTGTGCTGCACCACCAGGAACAGCATCATAAACAGAATCACGCTGCGCAGGAAGTTGACGAAGGTGCCCTGCACGAAGCTCAGGGAGCGGATGTAGCGCACCTTTTTCAGCTCCAGCTTCAGGATCTTGTCGGTGGTGGCGTTCAGCCGCTCGGTTTCCTGCTGGGCCAGCCCCAGGCTTTTCACCAGCTCGATGTTGCGCAGGCTTTCGGTGGTGGAGCCGGCCAGGGCGGTGGTTTCGGCCACGATGGTTTTCTGCACCACCTTGATGCGCTTGCTGAGCTGGGAGCTGATAAAGCCCAGAATCGGGATGGTGAGGAAGTAGGCCGGCGCGATGGGCCAGTATACCGTGGCCGCGTACCACATCACGAAGATGATGCCCACGACCGAGGTGAACAGCACGTTGACGAACATGGCCACAATCTTCTCCACGTCGGAGCGCACCTTCTGGAGCTTGCCTAGGGTCTCGCCCGAGCGCTGGTCCTCAAATACCTGGTAGGGCAGGTCCAGGGAGTGGCGCAGCCCGTCGGAGTACATCTGCGCGCCCAGGCGCTGGGTGATGACGTTGACGAAGTAGTCCTGGAAGTTTTTGGCAATGCGGCTGACCATGGCCACGCCCATGGCCTGCAGAATCAGGATGCCCGCCCCGCTAGCCAGGAAGGCCGAGAAGGAAGGGCGCAGCGGGCTGCTCAGCGACGGCGTGACGTGCTTGTCGATAATCTGCCGGAAGATGTAGGGGTCGAGCAGGGAAAATATCTGGTTGATGGCCGCCAGCAGCAAAGCCAGCGCCAGCAGGCCCCAGTAGTTGCGGAGGTAGCTGTACAGTAATTTCATCGAAACAGGGATGGGGAATAGTAGGAAAGCCGCCGCGGGGCCAATTGGTTTCGGGGCCGGGGCCGGAAAGGCGGGCCCGGCGGCAAGCTAGCCAAAAAAGCAAGTCATGGATCCTGACGTTCAGCTTCTCCGTGCTGGCACGGAGAAGAAAATACCCACTGGCACGGATAGTCGCGGGCCGGGGCGTGCCCTACCTTGGCTTCGGCAAAACAGGCTCCGTCCTGTCGGTGCCGGGCGGCTTCTGAACGGTGGACGGCCGCCCCTTTTCCGATTGGTCCGCGCGTATCACTGGCGAGTGGGGCGCGGGCCAGTCCCGGAAGGCGGCCGGGAAGACCGGCGGTAGTGGTCCGGGCCTGTTGCCGGTTCCTGCCTTTCAGCCAGTGAACGGCTCAGCGCAGCAGGGGCTTCGGCACGCGCATCACGCGCCTGATGTTCTGAGGCATGGTGCCGTTGCGGCTGTCTTTCCTGATCGGGCGGGTCGTGAGGCGGCGGGGGAGGCCGGTGGGCTTTTCCGGTGGCCGGGTGCAGGTCAAGCGGCTTCGGGCCTTACCTTTAAGGCAATGGAAGCAGCAATTACCCGGGCCCTGGCCACGCACAGCTTTACGGCCATCGACTTTGAAACCGCCAACGAGCTGCGGTCCAGCGCCTGCGCCATCGGCGTGGTGCAGGTCCGGGAGGGGCAGATAACCGATACCTACCAGACCCTGCTGCGGCCCCGGCAGGTGCGGGTGTCGGGCATCAACTACAGCGTGCACGGCATTGCCGAGGCCGACCTGCACGGGGCGCCAACACTGGCCGAGGTGTGGGAGGTGCTGCGGCCCCACCTGCACGAGCAGCTCGTGGTAGCCCACAACTCGGCGTTCGACGTGAGCGTGCTCGAGCACAGCTGCCGCGACTTCGGCCTGCCGGTGCCGCTATTCCACTGCATGTGCTCGGTGAAGCTCGCCAAAGCCGCCTGGCCCCATTTGGAGCGGCACCGCCTCAACCACCTGGCCGACTACTTCGGCCTGCCCCTCAACCACCACGATGCCCTGAGCGACGCCGTGGCCTGTGCCGAAGTCACGCTGCGGGCCCTGCGCTCGGGGCTGGCGTTTCCCTTTTCGTTTAAGCAGCGGGAGCTGACGGCCGGCCTGGCGGCGCGGCTGAGCAAGCAGGACCGGGTGCGGGCGTAAGCGGGGGCTGGGAATCCCGCCGTCAGAACGTCATGCTTGATCTATCGTCCGCCTGGGCTCAGCATGACCGCCTGGTGCCTGATTACATCAGCACCCGAGCTGATTCGTTCCTGGCTTGATGCGCCACCTGCGCTGCATGTCCATGCCCTAATCATGTGCTAAGCTAGCCCGGGCTTGCTCGGTAGATTGAACTTTTCTAATAGAGTGGTCGGCCCGGGGATGGCGGGGAGATAGGGAGTAGATGGCTTGAAGGTCGCAACTCCCTTCCAGCAAAGGGGCTTCTGACTTAAAAATGGAATTTTGGCTTTTGCCGGGAACAGCAGCCGGCCCAGGCCTACTCCTGGGTGAGCAGGCCCAGCAGGTAGCCGGCCGCGGCGGCGGGGCTGCTGTAGTACACCTCGGGCTGCCGCCAGTCGCCCACGAAGGCCTCGACGCGGGCCGTGGGGTGGTCGGGGCAGAGCACGTAGGCCATGCCCCGGCGCAGGCGCCGGGCGTACACGTGCAGCGACTTCGCCCAGCAGGAAGGCGGCTGCGGGCAGCTGCGGAAACCGGCTTCGTAGAGGTGATGGGGCGTGAGTAGCGTTGCGGGCATAAGCAGGGCGTAACGGAGCACAAAAGCCGGAGCAGTTCCGGGGGAAGCGTGTCGCCGGCGGCGGGCAGCGGCGGAACTTCCTTTCGTCTTGCAAGTTACGCCCGGTTCGGGCCGGCTTTGACCGGGTAACTACCGATTTGCCCGGGGCGGGCTACTGAATCGGGATGGGGTAGAAATACGGAGCCGCAGCCCGGCCAGCGTCAGCGCAGGAGTACCCGCCAGTTGGCCTGTTGCAGCTCCGCCCCGTCAATCGTCAGCCGCTTGTAGGCCCGGTGCCGGATTACGCTGTCCATGTGGCCGTAGCGGAGAATGGAGTCGACCGGGTAGATAAACAGGTGCAGCTGGTGGTTGCGGCTGCCGGCCAGGTACTGCGGCCACCCGTACTTACCCGGCTGCATCAAAGCCAGGCTGTCGCCGCTGGCAATGGCCGTGCGCAGGAAAAACTCTTTTTGCCCGGGGCTCGGGTAGGTAGGCACGGTGTCCGGCTCCGCCGCTACGGCCACCCGGCTGGCGAGCTTATTGACCGTGAGCACCCGGTAGTCGAAGTACTCGCAGGAGCTGAGCAGCAGCAGGAGCAGCGGAAAGGCGGACCGTTTCATGCCGGTAAGGTAGCGGGCGGTGCGGGGTACGCGGGCTACCCCTCGTCCGGCGTCGTTTCGGCCGGGGTGCTGCTGGGCATGCCGTTGAGCAGGAACTCGCGCAGGCGGTTGATGTGCTTCTTGATTTCCTCGGTGCGCTCCTCCTGCTGAATCGACCAGGCGCCTTCGCCGCGCACGGCCATGCTGGTGAGCAGGTTCTTGCGCTCCTCCATCATGCGCAACGCCACCCACAGCGTTTCCTCCAGGGTTTCCTGGTGGTTTTTGAGCAGGGCGTCGGCCGAGAAGGCGTGGCCGGTGTGACAGCGGTAGCGCAGCAGCTTGCCGTGCTTCACCTGCCAGAGGTTGCCCCCGCAGTCGGGGCAGGTCATAGCGACCAGGGTGCCTAGTTTATCTACTTCCGTGATGGTTCCCACAACGCGCTCCGCAATGGCGGCCTCCATTTTTATGTCCTCCGGCACGGGTTTCGGGTCCCGGATGGGCTGGTTAACAAGTCGGGTGAGCAGGGGCCCCAGCTCGTGCAGGGGCACTACGTAGTCGATGTCCACGTTGCGCAGCGCGCTTTCGGGCATGCTGGAAAACTCGGCCTCGTGCGGGTCCTGCACCACGGCCAGGCCGCCGCAGCGCTTGACGAACTCCAGGCCGGAGGTGCCGTCGTGGAGCATACCGGTCAGCACCACGCCAATGACGCGGGAGCCGTAGGCCGCAGCGGCCGAGCGGAACAGCGCGTCGGCGGCGGGGCGGTAGTGATTTTCGCGCGGACCCTTGGTGACCAGCATCCGCCCGTCGCGCACGAGCAGGTGGCGGTCGGCGGGGGCCAGGTACAGATGGCCGTTCTCGATGGGCAGCTCCGGCGAGGCCAGGTGACAGTACAGGTCGGTGTGGTTGGCGAGGCGGTTGACGAGGTGAATGCCGGACGAATCGGGGGCCAGGTGCTGGACCACCATGACGGCGGCGGGCAGGGTATGGGAAAGCTGCGATACCAGCTCGGTGAGGGCCGGCATGCCGCCGGCTGAGGTACCAATGACGATCAGGTAGGTGGGCTCGTTCACAAGAAGAAAACCAGGGTGGAGGGGGCCGCACAGGCGGAATGCACGTATCTACGTTCCGGGCCAGGGTAGGGGTATTCAAAATAGCGAAATTGCGCGCAGAGGACCAATGGCCGAGCTTCCGCGGGCCGGGGTTTATGGCTACTTTTGAGGGCTGAAGCGCCCGGGCTGCGTCCTGGCCCTGACGGAACGAAACGGAACACCCGCTGTTTCAACCGAAACCGGAACCCCGCCGGCTGCTGTTGCCACTACCTGCCCATGCCCATGCCCAACCCCGCTGAATTCGACGACTACCAGGACGCTGACGACGAGCAGCAAGTCGTTGAGATTATCAACCCCGAAAACGTGCCTTCTTCGGACCTGCCGCTGTCCGACACGCAGCTGGACCTGGTGCGGCAAAGCGGCAACCCGGGGCAGGTAAAGTTTCCCATCGTGGGCATCGGAGGCTCGGCCGGCTCGCTCGAGGCCCTGGAGCACTTCTTTCACCACCTGCCCCTGGATACGGGCATGGCCTTCGTGGTGGTCACGCACCAGGCGGCCAGCCAGGCCGGGCAGCTGACGCAGCTGCTCCAGCAGTTTACCCGCCTGCCGGTACAGACCGCCCAGGACGGGATGCCCGTGCGGCCCAACCACGTGTACGTAAACCCGCCCGACCAGGAAATCTCGATCCTGCACGGCACGCTGCTGCTGTTTGAGCCTACCCAGGCGCGCAGCAAGCGGATGCCCCTCGACTACTTTTTTCAGAGCCTGGCCAAGGACGCCCGCGACCGGGCCATCTGCATCATTCTATCCGGCATGGGCTCCGACGGGGTAATCGGGCTGAAGATGGTGATGGAGAATTTCGGGCTGGTGATGGTGCAGAGCCCGGATACGGCCGAGTGCAGCGCCATGCCCCGGGCCGCCATTGCCACCGAGTTCGTGGACTATGTGCTGCCCGCCGACCAGATGCCGGGCCGCCTGCTGGAAATCATGGCCCGCCCGCCCCAGAGCCGCCGGCCCCGGGGTGGGGCGCTGTCGGCCTCCGAGCCGGCGCACGCCCTGCAGAAAATCTTTATCCTGATCCGGGAGCGGACCGGCCACGACTTCTCCTTTTACAAGCGCAACACCGTGTTTCGCCGCATCGAGCGGCGCATGGGCTCCCACCAGATCAAGGAGTTCCCGCTGTACGTGCGCTACCTGCAGGAAAACCCGGACGAGGTAGACCAGCTGTTCCGGGAGCTGCTGATCGGGGTTACCAAGTTTTTCCGCGACCAGGAAGCCTTCGAGCTGCTTAAGCGCTGCCTGCTGCCGCTGCTGCGGCAGAAGCCTGTCGACAGCACCATCCGGGTGTGGGCCCCGGGCTGCTCCACCGGCGAGGAAGCTTACTCCCTGGCTATTCTGCTGCTGGAGTGCCTCGACGCAGTGGAGCCCGGCCGCTACCTCAAGGTTCAGATCTTCGCCACCGACATCAACCCCGAGGGCATCGAGTTTGCCCGGGCCGGCATCTACCCCGAAAACATCGTGGGCGACGTGAGCCCCGAGCGGCTCAAGCGGTTTTTCACCAAAGTCGACTCGTCCTACCAGATCCGTAAGGAAGTGCGCGACGTGGTGGTGTTTGCCCTGCACAACCTCAACAAGGACGCGCCCTTCACCAAGCTCGACCTGCTGGTGTGCCGCAATCTGCTGATCTACCTGAGCGCCGAGCTGCAGAAAAACCTGATTCCGGTGTTTCACTACGCCCTCAACCCGAGCGGCATCCTGTTCCTGGGCCCATCGGAAAACCTGACCGGCTTCCAGGACCTGTTTTCGCCCCTGGATCTGAAGTGGAAGATTTCGCGCCGCCTGGAAGGCACCTCCTCTCTGACCCGCCTGGCGAACTTTCCGTTTTCGATGTCGCGGCACCCGGCCGCGCCCGCGCCCGCCAGCTCCGCTACCATCCTGACGCCCGCCGCCCGCAAAGACGGGCCGTTTGCCTCGCTCGTGCAGCGCCTGCTGCTGCGCCACTTCACGCCCCCGGCCGTGGTGGTCAACATCCGGGGCGAAATCCTGTTCGTGAACGGGCGCACCGGCAAGTACCTGGAGCCGGCCCCCGGCCTGGGCGCCATGAACCTGTTTGAGATGGCCCGCGAAGAGCTTAGCTACGAGCTGAGCGGGGCCGTGCACCAGGCCAGCACGACGCGCCAGGAAGTAGTGGCCGACAACGTGCGCGTGCGCACCGAGAGCGGCTACCAGCTGCTGCGCCTGACCGTGCGCTACCTCCAGGAGCCCGAGCTGCTGGCCGGGCTGCTGCTGGTGGCCTTCGAGGACATGCCTACGTCCCGGAAAGTGCGCGCGGGCAAGGCCATTGCCGGCTCCGACCTCACCCGCGACGCGGTGGTGGCGGCCCTGGAAAAAGAGCTGCAGTACACCAAGCACCGCCTCCAGACCACCATCGAGGAAATGGAAAGCTCGCTGGAAGAGCTCAAGAGCACCAACGAGGAGCTGCAAAGCGCCAACGAGGAGCTGCAAAGCACCAACGAGGAGGCCATGACCAACAAGGAGGAGATGCAGAGCCTGAACGAGGAGCTGATGACGCTGAACATGCAGTACCTGAGCAAGACCGAGGAGCTGAGCCAGGCCGCCAACGACATGAAGAACCTGCTCGACGCGACCGACATTGCCACCATCTTCCTCGACAACGACATGGTGATCAAGCGGTTCACGGCCCGGGTGGGACGCATTCTGCCCCTGCTGCCCTCCGACGTGGGCCGGCCGATCAGCCACTTCACCAGCAAGCTGCGTCACGACACGCTGGTGGAGGACATTCAGCAGGTGCTGGACCGGCTGGTGGCCGTGGACGCCAACATCCAGACGACCAGCGGGGAGTGGTACGCCATGCGCATTCTGCCCTACCGCACGCTCGACAACTACATCGGCGGGGCCGTCATCACCTTCACCGAAATCACCGGGCTCAAGCAGCTTGAGGAGCGCCTGCGCGCCAGCCGGTCCTTTGCCGAAAGCATCGTGGAAACGGTGCAGGAGTCCTTGCTGATTCTCGACCACAACCTGTGCGTGCTGGCGGTAAGCCGCCACTTCGGCGCTGCGTTCCACACCAACCCCGACGAGGTGAAGGGCCGGCCTCTGGCCGAGTTTGCCGGCGGGGCCTGGGACCAGCCGGCTCTGCGCCGGGAGCTACAGCGCCTGCTGCAGGGCGCGGAGCTGGAGTTCGAGGATCTGGCGCTGACCGTGACGCTGCCGGACCGGGCGCCTCAGGCGGTGCGCATCTACGGCCGCCACCTGCGCAGCGACGGTCAGCATACCGAGTGCGTGCTGCTCGGCATCAAGGAAATAAGCTAGCCCCGGCCTCAACGGCTAGGGGCGGCTGCGCCCGGCCCGCCAAATCTGCAAAGGCCACCCCCGCCGGAATGGGGTTTATTCCGTAATCTACGCTATGAGCGAGACCGAATCTTTGGGAGCAGCCGACCGGCCGGGAAGCCTGCACAAGGCCCTGCACGAGCTACGCACCCGCGCCGACCAGCGCCGCCACCTCGTTACGATGTCGGTGACAAACCACTCGCCGGAGGAGGTGCAGCGCATGGTGCAGGAGCTGCAGGTGCACCAGATCGAGCTGGAGATGCAGTACGAGGAGCTGCTGCGGGCCCAGATGGAAGCCGAAACCGTGCGGGCCCAGTTTATCGACCTCTACGAGTTTGCCCCCATGGGCTATTGTACCGTGGACGAGCAGGGCGTGATTGAGCAGCTCAACCTGGCCGCCACCCAGCTGCTGGGCACGGTGCGCCAGCAGCTGGTGGGCCGCCAGTTTCCGCTGTTCGTGGAAATGCAAAGCCGCCAGGGTTTGCGGGCGTTTCTGCTGAAGGTGCTGGCCGCCGACACCCGCCAGAGCTGCGAGCTGACGATGCAGCGCCAGGATGGTACGCCCTTCGTGGCCCGGCTCGAGGGACTGGCCATACGCCCGCCCGGCCAGATAAAAGCCACCCGC
Source organism: Hymenobacter translucens (assembly GCF_020685205.1). Classification (GTDB taxonomy): domain Bacteria; phylum Bacteroidota; class Bacteroidia; order Cytophagales; family Hymenobacteraceae; genus Hymenobacter; species Hymenobacter translucens. Next base: position 308,515 of record NZ_JAJERB010000003.1, on the reverse strand, counting down.
TGCCGTCTGGCGCTGATCGACGTTACGGCGAGCCGCCGCACCACCGAAGCGCTGCAGGCCAGTGAGGCCCGGTTCCGCAAGCTCTTCGAAAGCAGCAACGACGCGGTAGTGCTGCTCCAGGGCCGCAGCTACCTCGACTGCAACGAAGCGGCGCTGCGCCTGCTGGGGGCCTACCGCAAAGACCAGCTCGTGGGCCAGCTGGCCTGGAGCCACGCCCCTGAGCATCAGCCCGACGGCACGCGCACCGCCGATATGTTCCTAGCGGCCGTGCGCGAGGCGCTGCGGCGCGGTTCGATGCGCTGCGAGGCCCTGATGTACAAGCTCACCGGCGAGGAAATCTGGGTGGAGGCCGTGCTCACGCCCATCGAGCTGGGCGGGGGCGAAGGCGTCGTGCACGTGGTGTGGCGCGACGTGACGGCCACCCACCAGGCGGCAGCGGAGCTGCGGAAAAGCGAGGAACACCTGCAGCTGGCCCTCGATGCCTCCCGGACCGGCATCTTCACCTGGAACATGGTCGCCGGCACGATCCGGCTGGACCGGCGGGCCCGCATTGCCTTTGGCCTGGGCGAGGATGCTGACGTGCTGCCCATCGGGGAGGTGCTGGGCCGCTTCCATCCCGACGACGCCGACCGGGTGAATGCCGCCACTCAGGCAGCGGTCGACAACCGGACCCTGCTGGCCCTGGAGTACCGCCTGCTGTTGCCCGATGGCACGGTGCGCTATATCTCCTCGGCCGGGCAGACCATCGTGGAGCGGGGCCAGACGATAGGCTTCACCGGCGTGGTGCGCGACGTCACGGCCCGGCGCGCCGAGCAGGAGGAGCTGCACTTCAAAAACCTGGTCGTGCAGGGCGTACTCGAAAATCTGCCCCTGATCCTGAAGCGCCTCCGGCCCGACGGCACCATCGTCGAGCTTTCGGGCGAGGGGCTCCGGGTTCTGGGAGCAAACCCGGCCGAGCTGGTCGGCCGAAACATCGTAGACCTTTTTCCCGAACACCACGACTGCCTGCAAACGCTGCTGAGCGGGGGGCGCACCGAGTACGTGAGTGAGCTGAAGGCGACTGGCCGCCCAGTGTACTTCCGCAACTATGGCTTCTTCGACGAGCAGCGCCAGGAGGCTATTATCGTGGCTATCGACGTGACGCAGGTGGAAGAGCAGAAGCGCCAGCTGCACCTGGAAAAGGAATTTTCCGAAAGCCTGCTTGATAACAGCATCGACGGCATCGTGGCCATTGACCGGCAGGGACGGGTGGTGGCCTGCAACAAGGTGGCCGAAATCTTCTTTCTCGACCCGGAAAAGGCGCTGCGGGGTCGTCTGCTCAGCGAGCTGGTGCAGCACGTAGAGCCCAACCTGCTGGAGCGGGTAGTGGACGGTGCCTTGCAGGGCGAGCGGCTGATGCTGCCCGGGCTCACCATTGCCCGCAGCGCCGGGCACTTCGACGCGTACTTCACGCCCCTGCTGAAGGTGGATAATCCCGATGCCGGCCTGCCTGCCGTGCTGCAGGCAGACGCCGAGGGCATCAACGGTCTGGCCCTGGTGGTGCTACGCGACGTGAGCGAGCGGGACCGGCTGATGCAAGAAACGACTGCCCTCAAGCTACGGCAGCAGCAGGAAGTGCTGGCTGCTATCCTCACCACCCAGGAGCAGGAGCGGCGCCGCATTGCCGAAAGCCTGCACAACGGGGTGGGGCAGTTGCTGTACGCCACCAAGCTCAACCTGGAAAGCAACATCAAGCCCGTAGTGGCCGGCCCAGTCGTGAAGCTGCTCGACGAGGCCATCAAGGCCACCCGCACCATCTCCTTCGAGCTGACCCCCGGCATCCTGGAAGACTTTGGCCTGAAAACCGCCCTGGAAGAGCTGGTCAAGCGGATTCCCAGCCAGAAGCTCAACGTGCAGCTCAACCTGGAAGGGCTGCGCGAGCCGCTGCCGAAAAACTCGGAAGTGGCTATTTCGGTGTACCGCATCGTGCAGGAGCTGCTCAACAACATCATCAAGCACGCCCGGGCGGCGGATGTGTTTGTGCATATCCTGCGCGAAGGCCCGGCCCTGCAGATTCTGGTGGAGGACGACGGGGTGGGCTTCGACGCTTCCGCCATGGCATCGGTGAAAGGTATCGGGCTGGCCGGCATCCGCAACCGCGTGGACCTGCTCGGCGGCCAGCTCAGCATCAACTCCCGCCCCGGCCGCGGCACCATCGTCACCATCGACCTGCCGGTGAAGTAGAAAGCTGAGCCCCTGATGATGGGAGTAAGGCAAGACGGGTCAGACTGAGCAGCCCGGGGGATAGGAAGTCAGCCAAGCAACTTCCGCTTGCTGATGCTTGAGAAAAAGAGTGGTTCGGAACAGAACGTCATTCCGAGCTTGTCGAAGAATCCCGCGTGCTGCCGTATGGGGTAATAAGAACGTCATGCTGAGCAGAGCGAAGCATCTCTCCCGCTTCGCTGGGGTTACTAAGTCAACGAAGCTCGCGAGATTCCTCGGCTTCGCTCGGAATGACGTTCTAATTAGGTGATGATCGGGCTGGCTGGCGGCTTGCTTCTACGAAGTGGTAGGGCTACTTCATTTCCGCGGGCAGCTGCTCCGATTCCATCTGCCTTCGCCAAGTCCCGGAAAAAATTATATTTGTTAGCGGCCGGTGGGGCGGGGCCGTACGCCGGACAAGCCCCCTTTATTTTTAGCCGCCATGTCTGCCGCGTCCGTCGATTTTGAGTTGCTGTTCGCGTCCTATCCTGGGTGCTGTGCGGCCCTGTCGCCCGAGCTGACCGTGCTGGCCGCCACCGATGCGTTTCTGGACCTGGTGCAGCAGCCCCGCGCGGCCGTGGTAGGCCAGCCCCTGACGGCCGTGTACCCGGCCGAAAACCCGGCCACCGCCGGGCAGCTGCAGCTTGCCCTCGACCAGGTGCGCCTGCACCGGAGCCGCCACGCCGTGGAGCTACCACCCGATGCGGCCCGGCCGGGTCAGATCTGGCGCGTCACGCACTGGCCCGTGAGCGACGCCAACGGCCGGCTGCGCTACCTGATGCACCACGCCCAGGACGTGACATCGGAGCACGCCGCCGAGCAGCAGACCCGCTCGGACTTCGGCCTGCTGGCCACCGCCACCCACGACTCGATCTGGGACACCGACCTGCGCACCGGCCTGACCTGGCGCAACGAGCATTTTCATAAGGTATTTGGCTACAACCCCGGACCCGAAACCCAGACCGCCGGCTTCTGGGAAGCGCACGTGCACCCCGACGACCTGCCCGGCGTACAGGCCCAGTACGAAGCGGCTCTGGCCGGCACCGACGCCGTGATTACCACCGAGTTTCGGTTTCGGCGCGCCTGCGGGGCCTGGGCCGAGGTGGTCGACCGCGCCTGCATCGTGCGCGACGAGCAGGGCCGGGCCATCCGCGTGCTGGGGGCCATGCAGGACGTGACAGCCGAGCGCGAGGCCCGGCGGGCCCGGCAGGAAAACGCCCGCCGGTTCCGGGCCCTGGCCGAGCTGCAAAGCCAGTTTGTGTGGACCAGCCTGCCCGACGGCCGCCAGGACTACGCCAATCCCTACTGGCTGAGCTACACCGGCCTCACGGAAGAGCAAAGCTATGGCTACGGCTGGATGCAGGCCCTGCATCCATACGACGCCACCCGGCTGCGGGCCCGCTACGCCCGCCCGGAAGAGCTGGAGGAAGTATTCGATCTGGAGCTGCTGGTGCGGGAAGCCGCCACCGGGCAGTACCGCTGCTTTCTGACCCGCTCGGCTCCGCTGCGCGACGGCAACGGCCGCATTGTGCAGCGCATCGGCATGGCCACCGACATTCAGCAGTACATCGACGTGCAGGAGCAGCTGCGGGCCACCACCGAGCGGTTCCGGGTGCTGTCGGAAGTTATCCCCCAGCTGGTCTGGACTTCCGACGCGGCCGGGCAGGTGCAGTACTTCAACCAGCGCTGGCTCGACTACACCGGCTACACGCTGGAAGACAGCCTGGGGCCGGCCATGTGGAACGCGCTGGTGCACCCCGACGACCGGCAGGCCGCCCGGGCCCGCTGGACCCACTGCCTTTTCAGCGGCGACTATTACGAGGCGGAGTGCCGCCTCCGGTCCCGGGACGGCAGCTACCGGTGGTTTCTCAACCAGGCGCTGCCTTTGCGCGACGACCACGGCCGCATCCTGCAGTGGTGCGGCTCCTGCACCGACATCGACGAGAAAAAGCAGGCCCAGGTCCGGCTGCAAAGCCAGAACGACGAGCTCACGCGCACCAACCAGGACCTGGACAACTTCGTGTACACGGCCTCGCACGACCTGAAGCAGCCGATCAACAACATGGCCGGCATCTTCGAGGAGCTGATGCGCACGGCGTCCTTTACCGACCCCGAGGCCCCGGCCATGGTGAATATGTTCGGGCAGGCTTTGCAGCAGATCTACACCACCATCCACACGCTGTCGGAGCTGGTGCAGGTGCAGCGCGAACCCACCGAGGAGCTGCCCGAAACGGTGGACCTGGCGTTGCTCACGGCCGAAATCGTAGCCAGCCTGCGCGAGCAGGTTCGGCACGGCGAAGCCCGGATCGAGTATGATTTCTCCGCGGCTCCCGTCGTGCCCTTCCGGCGCACCAACCTGCAGAGCGTGCTCTACAACCTGCTCAGCAACGCCCTCAAGTACGCCAGCCCCGACCGGCCCGCCCTCATCCGGCTGACGTCGGCCCCCGAGAGCGGCGGCGTAGTGCTCACCCTCACCGATAACGGCCTGGGCATCGACCTGGACCGCTACGGCAGCCAGCTGTTTCAGCTGTTTCGGCGGTTTCACTCCCACACTGAGGGCACCGGCATGGGCCTGTACCTCGTCAACCGGCTGGTGCAAAGCCACGGCGGGCACGTGGAAGTCAGCAGCCGGCCGGGGGAGGGTACCACGTTCCGGATTTACTTTAAGGGGTGAGCTGCTCAGCGTGGTTAAAGGGGACGCTTATTCCGGGCTTGCCGATGTCCCGCAGGGTAGCGAAGCTGTTCTTGCGTGCTGATGTTGTTGGGAAAAGCACGTCATGCGAAGCATCTCGGCCGCTTCGTTGAAATTACCGTCACAACATCAGCACGCGAGATTCCTCGGCTTCGCTCGGAATGACCGCCCTTTAACCTTCCCTTCGCCGGTCAGCAGCTAAGCTCGAAGCACCTCTGCGAGCTAGAGCATCAGCTTGTAGCCCACGCCGCGGATGTTTACGATCTGCACCCGGGCGTCGGGCCGCAGGTGCTGGCGGAGCTTGGTGATGAATACGTCGAGGCTGCGGCCGTTGAAGAAGCTGTCGTCGCCCCATAGCTCCCGCAGCACCGCGCCGCGCTCCAGCACCTGGTTGCGCTGGTCGTAGAGGCGCTTGAGCAGCTCGGCCTCGCGGTGGGACAAGGTTTTCTCCTGCCCGTCGAGCAGCAGCTTCTGCCGGGGGTAGTCGAACTGAAAGCGGCCCAGGGACAGCATGCCGGACGCCGGAGCGGACTGGCGGCGGGCCAGCAGGGCCTGAATCCGCACAATCAGCTCGTCCATGCTGAAAGGCTTGCGCAGGTAGTCATTGCCGCCCAGCTCAAAGCCCCGGACCACGTCGGCGGGCTGGGAGCGGGCCGTCAGGAAGATGATGGGTACCTGCTGGTTTTCGCGGCGGATCTGCTCGGCCAGGGAAAAGCCGTCCAGCACGGGCATCATCACGTCGGCCACCACGATGTCGGGCGGCTGCTGCCGGAACAAGGCCAGGGCCTGGGCGCCGTCGGCGGCGCACTGCACGGCAAAGCCCCGCATGGTGAGGCTGTCCTGCACAATCAGGGCCAGCGCGGCTTCGTCTTCAACCAGCAGTACGGAGGGCATTTTTTTAAGTTGTTAGCTGTTTTTTATTAGTTGTCAGTTGTCAGTTGCTCGTTGTCAGTTGTTCGTTATCAGTTCTGCGTTGTCAGTTCCGGGAAATGATTCGTGAGGACGCAGCTCCGTCGTTTCTGACAACGGACAACTATCAACTGACAACTGATGTCACCCCACCGGAATCCACAGGCTGAACTCACTGCCCTGGCCCGGCTCGGAGCGTACGTCGATGTGGCCGCCGTGGCGCTCCACCACCTGCCGCACGTAGTACAGGCCCAGGCCAAAGCCCTTGACGGGGTGAAGGTTGCCGGTCGGGACGCGAAAAAACCGGTCGAAGATGGCGGGCTGGTAGCTCCGCGGAATGCCGATGCCGTCGTCCTGCACCGTCAGCCGCCAGCCGCCACCCTCGCGCCGCCCCCGGATGCCGATGCTGACCTGCTCCCGGGAATACTTGATGGCGTTATCGATCAGGTTGTTGATGACGTTGCCGACGTGAACGCGGTCCAGCAGCAAAGAGTCGGTAGCGGACAGGTCCACGGCGAAGTGCACGGGCTTGGGAGACTTAAGCTGGTAGTGCGCCACCAGCTCCCGGACCAGCTCGGCGGGGCGCACCGGCTCGGGGTTGAGCGTGAGCGGCTCCCGCTCTTCGGCGGCCATGTGCAGCACCTTGTCCACCAGCTCCGACAGGCGGTGCAGCTCCTGCCGGGAAATCGACAGGTAGGTCTGGGTTTTCTGCGGGTCCTGCAGCGCGCCGAAGTGCTGGAGCGCCTCCACCGCTGCCGACACCGTGGCCAGGGGCGTCTTGAGCTCGTGGGTCATGTTGTTGATGAAGTCGTTTTTCACTTCGGAGAGCTTTTTCTGGCGCAGGATCGTGTTCAGCATCAGCAGAAAGCAGCCCGTGGTAAGCGCCAGCAGCCCCACCGAGCCGGCCAGCAGCCCGCCCATCCGGCGCAGCACGTAGGAAGTGGGCGGCCGGAAGCTGGCCTGCACGTGCAGGGGGTTGTCGTCGAGCAGGTCGCTCAGCGGTACGGCCTTGGTTACGAGGGAGTAGCCGGGCCGGGCGGGTACGGGGCGGCGGACAACCGGTGCCCCGAATCCCCGGGTCAGCCGCACGGTGTCGAGCCGGAACTCGGCGTCGGCGTCGCGACGGCGCAGCTCGGCGTGGTAGCTGGCCGCCATTTTCGCCAGCTCCGCCTTGACGTCGGTGGGTTTTGCCGGCTGGGAGGCAGGCCGCTCGCCGTGATGACGGACCAGGTTTTCAACCCGGAGCCGGGCCCGCCGGCCCGCCGCGTGCCCTGGCGCACCCGACGACAGCACAATCACCCGGCTGGCGCTGTCGTCGGTGGCGTTGAACTGGCGGAAGATGATGCGGTCGGCCCGGCCCCCGGCCTGGGAGCGGACGATCAGCCGGGCCGCCGACACCTGCTGGCGCAGCATCACGGCCAGCAGCGCCTCGTTGGCGGTGCGCCCGAACTGGTCGACGGTGAGCTGGTAGGTGGTGTAGAGCCAGTAGGCCTGAAAGCCGTTGATGCCCAGGATGCACAGCGTCATTAGCCAGAAGATGGAGCGGATACGCCGTTTCATGGGCCGGGGCAGAAGGTCGAGGACGAAAATACGGGGTTCAACCCGGTAAGCGGGCGGCGTTAACACTGTTTAACACTTGATAACGGTGCTTAACAGAAGAAAGCCGGTGCTTTGTGACGTTCCATTCAACGCTCCTGCTCCCATGAAAAAAGCACTTCTCCTCCTGGCTGCCACCGCCACCGCAGCCACCGCTACCGCCCAGACGTCGGGCCACATTCAGTACGAAGTAACCCAGAAGGTTGACCCCAATGCCCGCCGCGTTATCATCAACGGCCAGGAAGTAAAGCCCGGCAGCCCCGACTTTCCCGCCGACATTCCCGACACCCGCAGCTTTGCCATGACGCTGACTTTCGCCGGGCCCTACGCCAAGGAGGAGCGCCAGGGCAATGCCATGCGCATGGTGATGAGCAACGGCCCCGGCACCGCCCCCCAGGTGACCAACCTGGGCCGGCCCTTCGAGGAAGCGGTGTACGTCAACCAGGCCGAGCGCGCCTTTAGCACCGTGCTGACGGTGAAGAAAGACGGAGCCACGTCCACCTACCAGGCGGCCGTGCCCTTTGCCCCGGCCGCCGGCTGGCAGGACACCGACCAGACCAAGAAAATAGCGGGCTACACCTGCCGGAAAGCCACGGTGCCGTTTAAAAAGGAAACCTACACCGTGTGGTACACCACCGAACTCCCCTTCACCTACTCGCCCGTCAAGGAGCTGCTGCCCGCCAAGGGTGTGGTACTGGCTTTGGAAGGCAGCGGCGAGCAGTTCCGCGCCGGCAAGGTGGACGCAAAGCCCGTCAAGGAAAGTGAGGTGCGCCCGGCCCAGTCGGCCCAGACGGTGACGGCGGATCAGCTCCAGGACGTGCGCCAGAAGGCCCTGGCTGATTTCCGCCAGAAGATGCTGGAAGGGCCTGAAGGCGGCCTGCGCTAACCCTGCTGAGTGATGCGCTACCTGCTGCTGCTGGGCCTGTGGCTCGGCTGTTTCCTGGCTTCGGCCCAGAAAGCCCCGGCTACTTCGGGCAAAAGCCTGATTACGGGCATGGTGCTGGACTCCACCTCCGGCCAGCCCCTGCGCGAAGCCTCCGTCTCGCTGCTGGCCGCCAAGGACTCCACCTACCTGAGCTTCACCATCACCGACGGCGACGGGCGCTTTACCCTGCGCAACGTGGCCCCGGGCCGCTACCAGCTGCTGCTCACCTTCCTGGGCTACCCCAGCCGCCGTTTGCCCGTGCAGATCAGTCAGCCGGGGCAGCCGCTGGACCTGGGCACCCTGCGCCTGCTGGCCCGCACCAACATGCTGGGCGAAGTGAAGGTGGTAGAGGAAAAGGCCCCGGTTTCGATGCGGGGCGACACGCTGGCCTTCAACGCCAACGCGTTTAAAACCCAGCCCAACGCCGCCGTGGAAACCATGCTTAAAAAGCTGCCCGGGGTGGAAGTTGACCGCGACGGCACCATCCGGGCCCAGGGCCGGGAAGTAAACCGCGTGCTGGTCGACGGCAAGCCCTTTTTCGGCGACGACCCCCGAATGGCAACCCGCAACCTGCCCGCCAACATCATCGACCAGGTGCAGCTCTACGACCAGCAAAGCGACCAGGCGGCCTTTTCCGGCATCGACGACGGCAACCGCCAGCGTACCATCAACCTCGTTACCAAGCGCGACAAGCGCAAGGGCTACTTCGGGGCTAACGGCGGGGGCATCGGCACCGACGGCCGCTACTCGGCCCGGCTGGGCGTAAACCGCTTCAACAACGGCCGGCAGATTTCCGCGCTGGGCATGGCCAACAACGTCAACCAGCTGGGCTTTTCGGACGGCAGCGGCGGCACCGATACCGGCTTTGGCGCCGGGCCGGGCGGTCCGGTGGGCCGGGGCGGGGCCATCCTGATGGCCGGGGGCGGGCGGATCAGCACGGGGCAGGGCGGCAGCAGTCAGCCGGCCAGCATCACGGAGTCGGCCGCGGGCGGGCTCAACTACCGCGACGCCTGGGGTAAGCGCACCGAAGTAGCCACCAGCTACCTGGCTTCCCGCGCCACCGAAGCCACCGAGCAGCAGCTGCACCGCGTGGGCGGGGCTGCCCCGGGCAACCCGGCCGGCCAGGAAGCCCAGGCATTGGTTACCGACCAGGATGCCACCGGCCGGGTGCGCACCGACGCCCACCGCTTCAACCTCCGCCTCGACTACCGCCTCGACACCCTGACGACGCTGCGCTTTACGCCGTTTGCCTCCTGGCAGAACGCCGGCACGAGCCGCGAGAACCGGCAGCAGTCGATGCTGGGCGCCCGGCTGCTGAACATGGGCCAGAACCGCTACGCGGCCGACGGCACCACCGGGGCCGGCAGCGGCAACCTGCTCTTGCTGCGCAAGTTCGGGCGCCAGGGCCGTACGTTTTCCGCCAACCTCACCGCTGGCTTCAACGACCAGTCGACCAACGCCATTAGCCTGGCCGAGAATACCCGCTACGGCGTTGGGGGAGTGGGCCGCACCGAGCAACTCAACCAGCGGCTCGACCAGCAGAACGGAGCGGACAACCGCAGCCTGAACCTGTCCTATGCCGAGCCTTTGTCGCTGACGACCAAGGTCGAGGCCCACTACGGGTTTGCCAGCAACCTGGGCCGCAGCAACCGCGCCGTCACCGACTTCTCCGTCGGCAGCGGGCAGTACGACCAGCCGAATGCCCAGCTCAGCAACCAGTTCAGCAGCGACTTTCAAACCCACCGCGGCGGCCTGACCGTGCAGAACCGTCGCCTGCGCTACACCTATTCCCTGGGCCTCGACGCCCAGCAGTCGGAGCTGGGCGTCGCCAACCAGACGGCCGATACGACGATGACCCGGCGCTACGTGTACCTGCTGCCCAACGCCCTGCTCACGTTTACCGCACCCGGGGGCCGCAACTTCCGCCTCGACTACCGGCCCCGCGTGCAGGCTCCCGCGGCCAGCCAGCTGCAGCCCGTGGCCGACTACACGAATCCGCTCAACATCCAGGCCGGCAACCCCAACCTGCGGCCCGAGTACGTGCACACGCTCACGGCCACCTACAACCAGTTCAACGCCGTAAACAACCGCAGCGTGTTTCTGCTGCTCAACGGCACCCGCATCGAGGACCGGATTGTGGGCGCCACCACCTTCGACCCCAGCGGAGCCCAGACGACGCGGCCGGTGAATGCCGACGGCTACGCGGCGCTGAACGGGTTTCTGAGTCTGGGGCAGCGCTGGGCGGCCCGCAAGCTCAACCTGAATCTGACAACCAACGGCAACTACAGCCGCAGTCCGGGCTTCGTGAACGGGCTGGCCAACGAGGCGCGCACCTGGAGCGTGGGGCAGGGGGTGAGCCTGAACTCCAGCTTCAATGAAAAGCTGGAGCTGGGCTTGAGCGCCAACCTCACCTACCGGCGGGCCCGCTACGCCCTGCTGCCCGGCCAGAACACCGACTTCTTCACCCAGACCCTCACCGCCGATCTGTACTACCACCTCACCGACCGGCTGGTGCTGACCACCGACTTCTGGTACCGCGCCAACCCCGGTGGGGCGGCCGGCTATGGCGAGGGCGTGGCACTGTGGAACGCGGGCATCACCCAGCAGCTGTTTCGCAACAAGCAGGGCGAGCTGAAGCTTCAGCTCAATGACGTACTCAACCAGAACCAGAGCCTCGTGCGCAACGTCACCGACACCTACGTCGAGGATGTCCGTAGCCGCGTTTTGACCCGCTACCTGCTGCTGAGCTTTACCTACAACCTGCGGCACTTTGGGGTGTAAGGGAGCTTCAAGCAACAGGCTCCAAGCCGCAAGCTTTGTGCAACGTCATGTGAGGCAGCGCTGAAGGGCGGAAAAGCAGGCTTCGTTGCGGTGTTGTTGCAAGAAAAAGGCGGTCATTCCGAGCGAAGCCGAGGAATCTCGCGTGCTGACGTTGGAATTAGTAATCCAACGAAGCGAGCGAGATGCTTCGGTTCCGCCTCAGCATGACCGCCTTTTATAGCAGCTGTATCAGGATGGCTTTTGACCCCAGAATCATGAGGTTAAAAAGCTTGCGGCTTGCAGCTTAAAGCTCTTAAAAGTGCCAGCGGACGAAGGCTTCGATGGCCTCGTACTCGGGCAGGCCGAGCTGGTCGTAGAGGCGGGCGGTGGTGCGGTTGCGCTCCTCGGCCCGCTGCCAGAACTCGCGCTGGTCGGCGCCGGGGAACAGGGGCCGGTCCTTCTGGCTCTGGTGCTTGAAGATGGCCCGGCGCTTGCGCGTCAGCTCCTCCGGGCTCAGGGGCACGGCCATTTCAATCTGGTCGACGTCCCACTCCTGCCAGGCCCCGCGGTAAAGCCATACCCAGCAGTCCTGCAGCCAGGGCGTGCCCTGGGCCTTGAGCCGCTGCACGGCCTGGAAGATAGCCGACAAACACACGCGGTGGGTGCCGTGCGGGTCGCTCAGGTCGCCGGCGGCGTAGATCTGCTGGGGCTGAAGCCGGTTGAGCAGGTCCATTGTGATCTGGATGTCTTCCTCCCCCAACGGCTTTTTGCGCACCCGGCCGGTTTCGTAGAAAGGCAGGTCCTGGAAGTGGGCCCGCTCGTCGGGGTCGAGGCCGGCGTAGCGCAGGGCGCTTTTGGCTTCTCCGCGCCGGATCAGGCCCTTCACCTGCTGCACCTCGGGCGAGTCGACCTGACCGGGGGCTTTGTGGCGCAGGGAATCCGCCACGCGGTGGTAGAGGTTTTCGGAGGGCTGCTGATCGAGGCGGAAGGCCTCATCGTAGTCGGCTACGAACTCGGCAAAGCGGATGGCCTCGTCGTCGAACACGGCAATGTTGCCGGAGGTCTGGTAGGCCACGTGCACCTCATGCCCCTGGTCTACGAGCCGCAACAGCGTCCCGCCCATCGAGATGACGTCGTCGTCGGGGTGGGGCGAAAAGATCAGGGCGCGCTTCGGGAAGGGCGTGGCCCGCTCGGGGCGGTAGGTATCGTCGTCGTTGGGCTTGCCCCCGGGCCAGCCCGTGATGGTGTGCTGCAGCTCGTTGAACACCTTGATGTTGATGGTGTAGGCCGAGCCAGATTCGGCCAGCAGACCCGACAGGCCATGCTCGTTGTACTCGGCGTCGGTGAGCTTGAGAATCGGCTTCTGCAGAGTGCGGGCCAGCCAGGTCACGGCCTTGCGCACGGTAGCGGGCTGCTGCCAGTTGCAGTCCAGCCCCGCCAGCCAGGGCGTCTTGCGCTGGGTCAGCTCGGCCCCGGCGGCCTCGTCGAGCACCACGTCCACGTTGGAATGCTGCTGCAAATAGGTGGCCGGCACCGAGTCGGTGGGCTCGCCTTCGACCATGCGCTTGACCACGGCGGCCTTGCCCTCGCCCCAGGCCAGCAGCACGATGCGGTGCGCTTCGAGGATAGTGCCCACGCCCATCGTCAGGGCGCGGCGGGGCACGTTTTCCTCGCCGTAGAAGTCGGAGGCGGCGTCTGTGCGGGTGATGTGGTCGAGGGTGATGAGGCGGGTGCGCGACTGGGCGCCCGAGCCGGGCTCGTTGAAGCCGATGTGGCCGGTGCGCCCGATGCCCAGCAGCTGAAGGTCGATGCCGCCAGCCTGGCGGATCTGCTCCTCATATTGCCGGCAAAACTCCGCCACCTGCTCCTGCGGCAGGGTGCCGTCGGGGATGTGAATGTTTTCGGGCAGGATGTCGACGTGGTCGAACAGGTACTCGTGCATGAAGCGCACGTAGCTCTGCAGCGAATCCGGCGCCATCGGGAAGTACTCGTCGAGGTTAAAGGACACGACGTTGCGGAAGGAAAGGCCTTCCTGCTGGTGCAGGCGCACGAGCTCCTCGTAGAGGCGGGTAGGAGTGGAGCCCGTCGCCAGGCCCAGCACGCAGGTGCGGTTTTCGGCGGCCCGCTGCCGGATCAGCTCGGCAATCTGCCGGGCCACGGCCACCGAGGCCTGCTCGGAATCGGGGTAGATGGTGGTGGGAATCCGCTCGGTGCGGGCGTCAGAAACTGTCATGGTCAGGTGGGGTGACGGGTTACAGTGAGCCGCCAAGGTAGCCGGAACCCCCGCTCGGTGCAAATAGCCCGTTGCGCTTTGCTGACCTATTGCCTAGACACCGGAACGTCCTTCCGAGCGAAGCCGAGGAATCTCGCGTGCTGACGTTGGATTACTACCACAACGACAGCACGCGAGATGCTTCGCTCCGCTGTCCTTCGGTTCGCTTCGTTCTGCATGACAGCCTTTTTTTACAAACGAAGCGGTAGGGATGCTTATCAATGCGAAGCATCCCTACCGCCTTTCTGGTTTTTCTTTGCGTTTCCCGCTACAGCGTGGCCATGTCAATGACGAAGCGGTACTTGACGTCGCCGTTTACCAGCCGGTCGTAGGCTTCGTTGATCTGGCTGATCGGAATTACCTCCACGTCGGAGGTGAGGCCGTGCTCGGCGCAGAAGTCCAGCATTTCCTGGGTTTCCCGGATGCCGCCGATGTGGGAGCCGGCCAGGCGGCGGCGCTGCCCGACCAGCGGGAAAATGCCGATCTGCGGGGCTTCTGGCGGCAGCCCTACCATCACCATCGTGCCGTCGAGGCGGAGCAGGTTCATATACGGGTTCAGGTCCATGTTGGCAGCCACCGTATTGATAATCAGGTCGAAGTAGGTACGTACCTCTTTCAGCGCTGCAGCGTCCTTCGTCACCACAAACCTGTGGGCACCCAGCGCCCGGGCGTCGGCTTCCTTGCCGGGGGAAGTGCTGAGCACGGTTACCTCGGCGCCCATAGCGGCGGCCAGCTTTACGGCCATGTGGCCCAGGCCGCCCAGACCCACAACCCCCACCCGGGAGCCGGGCCCGGCCTGCCACTGCCGCAGGGGCGAGTACGTGGTGATGCCCGCGCACAGCAGCGGCGCCACGCCGGCCAGGTCGAGCTTGTCGGACACCCGCAGCACGTAGTGCTGATCCACCACAATCTGGTTGGAGTAGCCTCCGTAGGTGCGGGTGACGCGGTCCTGCTCGGTACTGTTGTAGGTAAAGGAAATATGCGTTTCGCAGTACTGCTCGAGGCCCTGCTTGCAGTTGGGGCAGCTGCGGCAGGTGTCGACCATGCAGCCCACCCCGGCCAGCTCGCCCACGCTAAACGTGTTTACCTGGGCGCCGACCGCCGTGATGCGCCCCACGATTTCGTGGCCGGGGACCATCGGGAAAGTAGAGCCGCCCCACTCGTTGCGCACCTGGTGAACGTCGGAGTGGCAGACCCCGCAGAACAGGATTTCGATCTGCACATCGTGGGCGCCCAGGTCGCGGCGCGCAAAGGTGAAAGGAGCCAGGGGAGCCTGGGAATCGGTGGCAGCATAGCCTTTCGCTGGTTGCATCGCGCGGGTAGGGTTAAGTGAGGCCGGTGGATATGCCGGGGAAGGTGCTTACCGCAGGGAGCGGGGCCAGGGTTGCCGATTTTTGATCTGGCCGGGTTTACACGCTGCTTTTTAAGGGACCGGGGTAGCCGAGGGCCTTTGGGCAGCGGCGGTAGCTGGGCATCTTCCAGGAGAAGGCGTAGCAGGCGAAGCCGCAGTCCCGCCAGCGGATTGGCGCGGGGAAAAAGCCGCTTTTCGCCCCCGGGAAAGAATTGAAAAATAGCGGGAAGTGGCTACTTTGGGGCTTTGCGTTGAATTCCGTTCTACTCCCACCTGACCCGCCTATGCCGCTTGCTTACCCACTCGCCTTTACC
This sequence comes from Hymenobacter translucens, assembly GCF_020685205.1. Lineage (GTDB taxonomy): Bacteria > Bacteroidota > Bacteroidia > Cytophagales > Hymenobacteraceae > Hymenobacter > Hymenobacter translucens. Next base: position 293,455 of record NZ_JAJERB010000003.1, on the reverse strand, counting down.
GCCCTTCCCGTATGACCGACGAAGAGCGCATCACCGCCAAAATAGCTGAAATAGCCGCCACCGCCGACCAGTACCCCGCCGTTATCATCATTCACCACGTGCCCACCCAAACGGTGCGCTACCTTTCGAAGTGGGGGCTGGAACTGCTGGGCGCAACTATCGAGGAGCTGACGGCCCTGGGCCCGGCCTTTTCGCCCACCTACTTCAACCCGGTAGAGTCGGATGAGTACATGGCCCGGGTGTTTCAGCTTATGTATGAGAACGAGGTTCCGGAAGTACACACGTTTTACCAGCAGGTGCGCACCACCGAGCGCGAAGGCTGGAGCTGGTACCTGACCTCCATGCGCCGCCTGCTGACCGACGAGCAGGGTGGGCCCCTGCTGGTAATGGGCCTGGCTATTCCCCTGCATCCCGACAACCACTTCGCCGCCAAGGTGCGCCGCCTGATCGACGAAAACGACTTTCTGCGCCGTCACCGCATGGCTTTTTCCAGCCTCACCGCCCGGGAGCGGGATGTGCTGCGCCTGCTGGCCCTGGGGCACAGCGCCCCGGAAATTGCCCGGGAGCTGAATATCTCGGAGCTTACGGCGGGCACGCACCGCCGGAACGTCCGGCAGAAGCTCGGCGCCACTACCGCCTTCGACCTGACCGAGTACGCCCGGGCCTTCGACCTGATCTAGTGAACCTACCGGAGTTCTTGGAACCTGAATTGCCGCTGCCGTCCTTCCGCCCACCGGACGTAGGCAACCACGGCGTCAGGCCACATGATAAACCTTCTGGCCGGCCTGGGATATTTGAAAAGGTAGCCGACCTGCTTTGTCCCATAAACTCGTAACCCCGACGCTAGGCTTCCAGCTCCGGATGCAGGACCAGGCCACCCCACTGCATTACGACGCTTGGGGTCGACGTTTACGCGTGGGCTGATCCGGCTCTGGCTAGTCAAATGGCCAGGACACGTACCCGCTGCCGGGCAATCCGGGCTGCTGCTTACGCCACGCTGGCCGGGGCTGCGTCCCTGGGTTTGACGAGGTAGCCAAACACGGCGGCCGTGAAAAACATCAGCAGGCTGTAGATAGCCGGGGGCACGGACATGGCGGAGTTGCTCAGCACGCTTAGCGCGACGTAGATAGCCAGCGTGCCGTTGTGAATGCCGATGTCCATGCCAATGGCAATGGCCTGCTTTTTTTCGATGCTAAGCCAGCGGGGAACAAAGTACCCGACGGCCAGACTAAGCACGTTAAACAAAAGAACCGGCACCCCCAGCGTGGCGAAGTAGTCCGTCAGAAGCTTGTTTTCGCGAATTACCACCGACACAATCAGGATAATCAGAATCAGGGCGGACCCGAGCTTGACCGGCTTTTCCATCCGGGCCGCAAAACGAGGAAACCGGGCCCGGATAAACATGCCGATCAGAACCGGAATCAGCACGATGCCAAATACCTCGAGCACTTTGCTGAACTGCATCGGAATATATTGCTCCGAGCCCATAAAGTGCTGCAGCGAAAAGTTGACAATCAGCGGCAGCGTGAACAGGGACAGTACGCTGTTCACCGCCGTCAGGGAAATGTTCAGGGCCACGTCGCCGTTCGAGAGGTGACTGTACAGGTTGGCCGTGGCGCCTCCCGGGGAAGCAGCCAGCAGCATCATGCCCACGGCCAGGGCCGGGGCCAGGCCGAACAGCTTCACCAGAAAAAAGCACACTACCGGCAGCAGCAGCATCTGGCACACCAGGGCGACGGTCATGGCTTTGGGGTACTGGGCCACACGACGAAAGTCATCCAGGGTCAGGGAAAGACCTAGGCCAAGCATAATGATGCCCAGGGCAAGGGGCAGAAACAAATCGGTAGCCAGGGATTGCTGCATGCGCAGAAGGAATTTGGTTGTTGGCGGTTGAAAGAGCACGTTGCCCGGCCCGAATGTATGTTTTAATTCAGGAAGCCCCGACCGGCATTGCCCCGCCAGCCCAACCGGGAACGGGGGCGGGGTTCATAGGCTGCCAACCGGCTGAAAAGCAGCCGGATTGTTGTTTGGCAGAAGGGGCTGCGGGAGCGAATCCCGGCTGAAGGTACGCCGGAACACCAGCGGGAAAGTAGACCTGAAAGACGGAGCCGTGGTTAAGCTCGCGTTCCACCTCGATACGGCCACCGGCGTTTTCAACCAGCTTTTTAACCATGTCCAGGCCCACCCCCGATCCTTCCACATGGGGATGCAGGCGCTTGAATATGCCAAACGCCTTGTCTTTGTCCTGGGCGACGTCCGGCCCAAGGCCGTTGTCGCGTACGGCCAGCACGTAATCGTCTTCGCGCAATGAGCAGCTGATGGCTACTTCCGGCGCGCGTGCCGGGTGGTGGTACTTAAGCGCAGTGCTGAGCAGGCTATACGCAACGGAGCGCATATTCTTTTCCGAAAAGTTGAGCGTGATGTCGTCCGGCACCTGCACGTCCAGGCGGCCCCGCCAGATGCTATCTGGATAAGCCCCATCAGGACCACGGCGGCGAACCGATACTCCACGCCGTAAGTCACTACCAAGCTCATTATTACCACAGCCACCGCCCCGGCAGCGCCCGGAACCATGCCTGGTCGCCCGCCAGACATGCTGGTGACAAGACCGGTAATAAACGCCGACCCGATACCCACCAGAGGACTGATATGGGCCAGCAGCGCAAAGGATAGCACCTCCGGCACCAGCGCAGGGCCGTGGTCAGGCCTGCCAGCTGGTAGTGTAGTGTCTGTAATACTGAGCTACGGAGAACATAAACCTGCGGAAATAGGGGCACAAGAAAAGCCGCACACATCCGGCGCGACATGGCGGCTGGGGGAGTATAAGCCGGGCTTCGGGGCGGGGTAAGCTTAAAGATGGAAGCAGTGAAAGAGGCCAGCTAAGCAGATGGGTGCGGGCTGGCACCCATCTGCTTAGCTGGCCTCTATTTCCTTACGCCGTTGGTGGAACCGGAGCCAGCCGGTGAGCATAACCAGGGCAGCGGCCGTCACAGCACCATAGCCCAGCAGGCCGGTACGCACCGGATGTAGCTGAATCAGTACCAGGCCAAACCCGAGCATGGCTAGGCTGGTGCGCACGTAGGTGAGAAACGTGCGCTCATTGGCTAGCCGGGTACGCTGCAGGGCCAGGCGGTCAGATAAGGATAACGGGTCGGGCATGTAGGTAGATAAGAGGAATTACGGGGTTCAAGTTACCCGGTGCCCGGGATACGCTTAGGTCAGCACAAGGGATGCGGGACAGATCGGCAACCTGACTGCTGCGGCCCGGGTATTACCGGTATACTTGCGTTCCGATTCCGGGGCTGTTCGAATGAAAATACTACTGGTGGAAGATGAGCCAAAGCTGGCGTCGTTTATTAAGAAAGGCTTTGAAAACGAGGGCTACGACTTCAGCGTGGCTTTCGACGGGCGCATGGGCCTTTCGCTGGTGCAGCAGGGCTACTATGATTTGGTAATTCTCGACGTCAATCTGCCCTACATCAATGGCTTTGAGTTGTGCCGCCTGATTCGGGCCGACTACCCGCAGCTGCCGGTACTGCTGCTAACGGCTCTCGACAGCCTCGACGATAAGGTAACCGGCTTTGAGGCCGGGGCCGATGACTATCTGGTCAAGCCCTTTGAGTTCAAGGAACTATTGCTGCGGGCCCGGGTACTCACGCGCCGCCGTTCGGAGGCTACGTCCGTTAAGCGCGTACTGCAGTTGGCCGATTTAGAGCTCAACCTCGACACCAAGACCGTAACGCGCGCCGGGCAGCGCATCGAGCTCACCACCAAGGAATACGCCTTGCTCGAGTTCTTGCTGCTGAACCGCAACCGGGTAATATCCCGGGTCGACATAGCCGAGAAGGTCTGGGACCTGAACTTCGACACCAACACTAACATCATCGACGTGTACGTGAGCCACCTGCGCAAAAAGCTGGACAAAGGCTACGACACCAAACTCATTCATACCGTGGTTGGTATGGGCTACGTCATCCGCGAAAGCTAAAGCTGCCCCTCCCACGCCCGATGCTGATTCGCAACAAGCTGATTCTACGCTTTACGCTGCTGGTGCTGGCCATCCAACTCAGCCTGTCGGCTTTTGTGTACTACTTTCACGCCGCGGCCCGGGAGCAGCGCTTTATCCGACGGCTGGCCGGCAAAGCCGTGATGACGGCCCGCCTGCACCTGAGCAGCCCGGCCGACTCCACTCGGAACGCCCGGGCCTTCCGGCGGTCCGACCTGCTGACCATCGAGCGGGAGCAAATCAGCATATACAGTCCCGAAAACCGTCTATTGTACGTCAGCGCCGACACGGTGCCCCAGGTCGAAAACCGCCGGCAACTGGCCCGCGTAGCGGCTAACCCTGAGCCCGTCACGTTTCAGGTTGGTTCTCTGGAGGGGGTGGGCTTCACCTACGGGCCGGCCGGGCAGGTGTATCGGTTGTTTGCGGCCGGCTACGATGAGCTGGGTTGGTCCCAGCTGGCCAGCCTTCGTCTGATCCTTCTGGTTGGCAACGTCGGAGCGTTACTGCTCATCATTATGGCCGGCTGGTACTTCGCTGACGAGTCACTCAAGCCCATTGCCCGGGTAATCAAGCAGGTGCGCAAGATTACGGCCCGTGAGCTGAACCGGCGGGTAGACGAAGGCAACGGCACCGATGAAATTGCTCAGCTAGCCATTACCTTCAACCAGATGCTGGGTGGGGTGGAGCAGGCGTTTGAGGCGCAGAAGAGCTTTGTCAGCCATGCATCCCACGAGCTGCGCACCCCCCTGACCGTAGCCCTGGGTACCCTGCAAACCGGTCATGCTTACGACCAGACCCTGGCGGAGGCCAAGGCCAGTATGGCCTCTGCCGTCGATGACTTGCGCCAGCTGGTAGCCTTAACCAACGCGCTGCTCACCCTGGCTCAGGCCGACGAGGCCCGCTTCCGGGGCGAATCGGTACGCCTGGATGAATGCCTGACCCAGGCGCTGAGCCAGTGCCAGAGCCGTTATCCCGACCGGATTGTCCGAGTGAATTTTGGGCAGATGCCCACGCGGCTGGAAACGCCCTTTGCCGTAACGGGAAACGCTCACCTGCTAACCACGGCCCTGCTCAATCTGCTCGACAATGCCTGCAAGTATTCGCGCGCTGAGGTGCTGGCTACCTTGAGCTACCCCGACTTTGCCACGGTGGCAGTAGCAGTGTCCGATACTGGCATCGGCATCGATGCTGGCGATCTGGGGCGGGTGACTGAGCCGCTCTACCGGGCCGAGAATGGCCGCCGCAAGCCCGGCTATGGCATCGGGCTGGCCGTGACGCAGAAGATTGCGCAGCGCCATGGCGGTGCCCTGAAACTGGTGTCGGTTGCCGGCGAAGGCACCACTGCCACGCTGCGCTTGCCGGCAGCGTAGCGCTCCGCCGGGTTTCTTAATGTTTTTTAATGTCCTGTTCAGCCCGCGTTAATGTCGCGGGGGGTGCTTTGTGGTGTTCACTGCCGCCGCGCCCAGCTATGAAAGGAGAAAAACGCCCCCAAATGCTGCTGTATCTGCTTATCGGGGCACTGCTGCTTTCCACGGGGCTTAATGCCTACTTCCTGCTGCGCCTCGATGCCCGCCTGACGGACCAGCAGGTAGAAGCGCAACTGCACGGCCTCGCTTCTGAAAAGCAGCAGTCGGTGTCGCTGCAACTGCCCGCCGCTCCATCCCGGTCTGATACGGTTACGGTGCGGGAAGCGCAACACTGACCTCCCTTTCTTAATATATCTCCTGCCAGCCTTACCTGCTTTCTCTGTCATGCTTCCCCGTCAACAACACCTTTTAAATGCCTTGAATGCCTGCTCATCCGCTTGTAATGAATGTTACAGCGCCAATCTGACCAGTGCCCTAGCGGCTGGCCGGGTGCGCGGCATCTTATTAACGCGGGACTGTGCCGACCTCAGTCAGCTGGTCGCGGCCTTTGTGGCCCGGGGCTCGGAGCACGTACACTACCTGTTGCGGGAATGTGCCGAGCTGTGCCGCGCCTGTGCCGACGAAGCCGCTCAGTATACTGACAGTTGCAGCCGACGCTGCACCGAGGCCTGCCGCCAGGCCGAGGATGCCTGTCGCACAGCCTATTAGTAGAATGTCAGCGGTTTACTTCGAACTTAAACTCTCTGCCCATGTCGACTGCCGTTCATTTTTCTACGCTTTCACTCAAGGCCCAGTGGCGGGCCGTACATCAGCTGCGCAGCCTGCTGGTGCCGCGCCTGGGCCCGTCAACGGCCTCGCTGAGGTGGTGGCGGCGTGCCGTACTGGCTGCTGACCCGCTTCTGGAATGGCCTGCCGGAAACGGGCCGGCCCTGGTACGGCGGGGGCAGGCTCTGCTGGAACGGGTGGTCTGCTGGTACCTGGTAGCACCCGTGGCCGCGCCGCACGATGCGCTTGACGAAGAGCTCCTGGAGCTGCTGCCCTAAGCCGCCCGCCTACTGCCTTTCCTTTTCCCAGTTCCTGCTACCAACGTCTGGTGCAGTGGTCTTTTCATTTCGCTTTTCTATGCCTAGCCGCTTCCTGCACTACCTGCGCCCGTATTGCTTTCTTCTGCTGTTGGGCGGAAGTGCCCTGCTTACCGGCTGTGGCCAAAGCCAGGCCGACACCGGCGCGGACACTGCTGCCGAGCTGCCCCAGTCCCTGCCCGTCATGCGCCTCGTGGCGCGCGACACCGTCCTGACGCGGGAGTACGTGGCTGACATCCAGGCGGTGCGCAATGTGGAAGTACGGGCCCGGGTTAAAGGCTATCTGGAGAAAATCTACGTCGACGAAGGGCAGCTAGTAAAGCAGGGTCAGCCCTTATTCCGTATCAGCGACGCCGAGTACCGCACCCGGCTGGCCCGCCTGCATGCGGCCACCACCAACGCCAAGGCTCAGGCCCGGGTGGTGAGCCTGGAGCTGGACCGGGTGCGCATGCTCACGGGAAAAAACATCATCTCCAGCACGGAGCTGGACGTGACGCTGGCCAAGCTGCGTGCTGCCGAGGCCAGCGTAGCCGAAGCCCGCTCGGCTGAGGCAAATGCTGCGCTGATGCTTAGCTACACCCTGGTGCGCGCCCCTTTCGATGGCGTGGTCAACCGGGAGCCGATGAAAGTGGGTAGCCTCGTTGACGACGGTACGCTGCTTACCACGGTGTCGGATGCCCGGTCGGTGTTTGCCTATTTCAATGTATCGGAGGCAGAGTATCTGGAGTTTATGAAAACCCGCGAGCAGGACTCGGCCCGCAGCACCAACCGGGTGCGGCTGGTACTGGCCGACGGCTCCCGGTACGCGCCGCCCGGCAAGATCGAGACAGTGGAAAGTCAGTTCCAGGCCAGCACCGGCGCCATTGCGTTCCGCGCCCGTTTTGCCAATCCCAAAGGCATGCTCAAGCACGGTGCCACCGGGAAGGTAAGCTTGGCCAACACCGTGGCCGAAGCCCTGCTGGTGCCGCAGAAAGCCGTGTTCGAGCAGCAGGACAAAAATTACGTGTTCGTGGTGGACGAGCAGGGCACCGTGCATCAGAAAAACTTCGTGCCCCGAAGCCGCCTGGCAGCCTTCTACGTGGTGAAAAGCGGCCTGCAGCCTGGTGAACGTATCGTGTGTGAGGGTATCCAGGACCTACGCGACGGCGCCAGCATTACGGCCCGGCCCGTCACGATGCGCAGCCTGCTCGCCGGCAAGACCCTTATTCCCTAGCCTTATGGTTGAAGTATTCATCCGTCGGCCAGTGCTCTCGCTGGTCATCTCACTATTCATTACCCTGCTTGGCATTGGGGCGCTATACACGCTGCCGGTCACGCAGTTTCCCGATATCGTGCCGCCTTCCGTGACAGTACGGGCCAAGTACAATGGGGCTAATGCCGAGGTGTGCGCCAAAGCAGTGGCAACACCCCTGGAGCGGGCCATCAACGGCGTACCGGGAATGACGTACATGAACACGGTGACCACCAACAACGGCACCACCCTCATCGAGGTGTTCTTCGAAGTGGGAACCGACCCCGACCTGGCCGCCGTGGCCGTACAGAACCGCGTGACAACGGTGATTGACGAACTGCCCGAGGAAGTCATCAAGGCGGGCGTAGCCACCGAGAAAGAGGTGAACAGCATGCTGCTCTACCTCAACGTGGTGAGCGACGATGCCGCAGTAGGGGAGAAGTTCATTTATAACTTCGCCGACATCAACATCCTGCAGGAGCTTAAGCGCATTAAAGGCGTGGGGCTGGCCGAAATCATGGGCAACCGTGAGTATGCCATGCGGGTGTGGCTCAAGCCCGACCGTCTGCTGGCCTACCGCGCCGGGGCCGACGAGGTGGTGGCCGCCATTCAGGCCCAGAGCGTGGAGGCCGCCCCGGGCCGCACCGGCGAAAGCTCGGGCCGCGACGCGCAGGTACTACAGTACGTGCTGCGCTACACCGGCAAACTATTCGAGCCCGAGCAGTACCGCAACATCGTGGTACGCGCCAACCCCGACGGCTCGGTGCTGCGTCTGCGCGACGTGGCCGACGTGGAATTCGGGGTGCAGACCTACCGGATGCTATCCAAGTCCAACGGCAAGCCCTCGGCGGCCATCATGCTCAAGCAGCTGCCCGGCTCCAACGCCTCCGACGTTATTGCCCAGGTGAAGGAGCGCATGGCGGAGCTGCAGAAAACCAGCTTCCCGCCCGGAATGCGCTACACCATCAGCTACGACGTGTCGCGCTTTCTCGATGCTTCCATTCACGAAGTGGTGCGCACGTTGTTCGAGGCCTTTCTGCTGGTGTTTGTCATTGTGTACCTGTTCCTGCAGGACTGGCGCTCGACGCTGATTCCGGCCCTGGCCGTGCCGGTGGCGCTGGTTGGCACGCTGTTCTTCATGCAGGTACTCGGCTTCAGCATCAACCTGCTCACCTTGTTTGCCCTGGTACTGGCCATCGGCATCGTGGTCGATAACGCCATTGTGGTGGTAGAGGCCGTGCACGCCAAGATGCATGAGGAGCACCTCTCGGCCATGGACGCAACGCTGGCGGCCATGCGTGAAATCAGCGGCGCCATCGTGGCCATCACGCTGGTGATGTCGGCCGTGTTTATCCCGGTTTCCTTTATGAGCGGGCCGGTGGGGGTGTTCTACCGCCAGTTCTCGCTCACGCTGGCTATTGCCATCGTCATCTCGGGTGTGAATGCGCTGACGCTCACGCCGGCTCTGTGCGCACTGCTGCTCAAGTCGACGCCGGCGATTGAGGGCGACTTGCTGGAGGCTCACGAAAAGCCCAAGGGTTTGCTGGGGCGCTTTTTTGCGGGATTCAACCGCCGCTACGAAACCTTTGCAGGGCGCTATCAGCATTTGGTGCGGACCCTGGCCAGCCGCCGGCTCGTGACGGTGGGACTGCTGCTGTTTTTCTTCGCTGCCACCTGGGGCGTCAACTCCATCCTGCCCACGGGCTTTATTCCCAGTGAAGACCAGGGTATGGTGTACGTGAACGTGACCTCGCCGCCCGGTGCCACCGTGGAGCGCACCCAGGCCGTGCTCGACGAGGTGCAGCGCGTGGCCCAGACGCTCCGGCCCGTGGAGTCCATCTCGACCCTGGCCGGCTACAGTTTGATGAACGATGTGTCGGGCGCCTCCTACGGCATGGGCATGATCAACCTCAAGGCCTGGGATAAGCGAAAAGAGTCCGTCACGCAGCTCATGGACCAGCTCCGGGCCAGGACCCGACACATCACGAGTGCCCAGGTGCAGTTTTTTACTCCGCCCACGGTGCCGGGTTTTGGCAATGCCGGTGGGTTTGATTTGCGCGTGCTCGACCGCACCGGCCGCGGCGACCTGCACCAGACCAAAGCCGTAACCACTCGCTTTATCCAGGCCCTGAACAAGACGCCGGCCATCGAAAATACTTTTTCGGGCTTCGACCCCAGCTTTCCGCAGTACCTGATTCACGTCGACCCCGACCTGGCCGCCAAGAAGGGCGTGACCGTGGCCCGCGCCATGCGCACGCTACAGACGCTGATGGGCTCGAATTATGCGGCCAGCTTTATTCGTTTCGGACAGATGTACAAGGTGATGGTGCAGGCCCTGCCCGGCTACCGTACCAAGCCCGAGGACATCCTGAGCCTCTACGTCAAAAACGACCGGGGCGAAATGGTGCCTTACTCCACTTTCGTGCGTCTGGAGCGCGTGTACGGCCCCGAGCAGTTCACCCGCTATAATATGTACACCTCGGCCACGCTCAACGGCGACACCTCGCCGGGCTTCTCGTCAGGCGACGCCATCCGCACCATTCAGCAGGTGGCGGCCAAAGAACTGCCCCGCGGCTACACCTTCGAGTGGAGCGGCATGACGCGGGAGCAGATCATTTCCGGTAATCAGGCGCTGTACGTGTTTGGCATCGTGCTCGTGTTCGTGTACTTGCTGCTGGCGGCTCAGTACGAAAGCTTCACGTTGCCGCTGCCGGTGCTGCTGAGTTTGCCTACCGGCATCTTCGGTGCCTTTCTGGCCCTCAAACTGTTGGGGTTGGAAAACAACATCTACGCCCAGGTTTCGCTGGTGATGCTCATCGGGCTATTGGGCAAGAACGCCATCCTCATCATCGAGTTCGCGGTGCTGCGCCGCAAGGAGGGCCTTTCCGCCCTGGACGCAGCCGTAGAGGGTGCCCGCTCCCGTCTCCGGCCGATTCTCATGACCTCATTTGCCTTCGTGGCTGGCCTTATTCCGCTTTGTATTGCTACCGGGGCGGGTGCAATGGGTAACCGCTCCATCGGCACGGCCGCGGCAGGCGGCATGCTTCTCGGGACTCTGTTCGGAGTAGTGCTTATTCCGGGGCTGTACGTGCTGTTTTCGCGGGATAAACAGCAGGCTGAGCCAAGCGCGGAAGTGCTGCCCGAGCCGGAAGGGGAGCTCCTTAACGTGGCCACGCCGGCTCACGCAACTGCTTAGCCTGATTGTATGATGAGTGACTTTCCTGCTTCTGTGCCCTGCTTCCGGGGCCTGCTAATTCGGCAGGCTTCCCGTAACCTTGCAACGCTCCTGATGCTTCTGCTGCTGGGTGGCTGCACGCTGGTGGCCCCGCCCGTGGTGTCGCCCCGCGCAACGGCTGTGCCAGCGGTCTACCCGGCCTCCAGGGCTGTTGATACTGTTAGTGCGGGCTCGCTTTCCTGGCGGCAGTTCTTTGCCGACTCCACCCTGGTAGCGCTTATCGATACCGCCCTGCGGGCCAACCCGGATCAGCTCATCGCCGTGCAGCGCGTAGCGGTGGCCCGCGCCGGCCTGGTAGCTGCCCAGGGAACCCTGCGGCCCCGCGCGAGTGCCGTTGCAACCGGCGGCTTTGACCGGTTTGCCGACTATGCCGCTCAGGGGCAGACCAGCACCAACGACGGCCGGGAGCTGCCCAATGGCGTGCCTAATTTTTTCCTGGGCTTGCGCAGCAGCTGGGAAATTGACCTGTGGGGCAAGCTACGCAACCGTCGACAGGCTGCTTTCGTCCGCGTGCTGTCCAGCGAGCAGGGCCGCCGGCTGGTGCAAACGGATCTGGTAGCTCAGGTGGCTAGTCTGTACTATGAGCTGCTTATGTACGATAACCAGTTGACAGTGCTGGGCAAAAACCGCGTTTTACAGGAGCGGGCAGTGGAAATCGTCAAGCTCCAGAAGCTCGGCGGCCGGGCCACCGAGCTGGCGGTGCAGCAGTTTACGGCCCAGCTGCTGCGTACCCGTAGCCTCGAAGCCGAGGCCGAGCAGCGCATTGCAGCCACCGAAAATGCGTTGAACCGTCTGCTTGGCCGCTATCCGCAGCCTGTCCGGCGCGGCCGGGCCCTGGCCACCCAAACGTTACCCGCTGCGGTGTCGGTGGGCTTGCCGGCTGCCACGCTGCTGCGCCGCCCCGATGTGCAGCAGGCGGAACTGGAACTGGTAGCAACCCGCGCCGACGTAGCCGCCGCCCGGGCCGCATTCCTGCCTTCGTTGACCCTTTCGCCCTACGTGGGCCTGAATGCTTATTCCCCCACTCTGTTGCTGCAAACCCCCGGCTCACTGGCCTTTGGCTTACTCGGGGGACTGGCAGCTCCGCTGATCAATCGCAGCGCTCTGAAGGCGGAGTACAGCCGTTCCGCTGCCCGGCAGCAGACTGCGTACTGGAACTACCAGAAAGCGGTGCAAACGGGCTTTGAAGAAGTGAGCACTAACCTGCGCGGCCTGGATAACTACCGCCGCGTGGTCGACCTGCGCCAGCAGGAAGTAACTGCTCTCACCCGGGCAGTGGACATATCCAACGACCTGTACCGGGCCAGCTACGCCAATTACCTTGAAGTCGTAACGGCTCAGCGCAGCGTACTCGATGCTGAGTTGAGCCTGACTGATGCCCGTTGCCAGCAGTTTCTGCTGCTGATTGACTTGTATCGCTCCCTAGGCGGCGGCTGGTCCGGCCCCGGCCGCTAGGCTTTACCTCCTGCTCAATCCGATCCGGATAGTCGGGGTTGTTTTACCGGATTTCCTGCCTATGTCCCGTACTATCATTATTTCCCACCAACTACCTGCCAAGGTGACGCGATTGGAGGACGCTCTCATCTTCCAGCCCACCGAAGGCGGTCTGGCCCCTGGCTTGAGCTCCATTTACCACTCCGGCGATACCCTGTGGGTAGGCTGGCCAGGCCGGTTCGCTGAAGGTGAAGCCCGGGTAGACTTTTATAACCCAGCAGCTACTGGCTGACAGCATGGTGCCGGTTTTTCTGACCGAAGTGGAAATTAGCGACTACTACGAGGGCTTCAGCAATTCTACGCTCTGACCCGCTTTTCACTACTTCCCACCGTACGCCGTGCACGAGGACGAGCTGTGGGATGCCTTCGGGGCGGCCAATGAGAAATTCTGCCAGGCGGTGCTGGCCGTGGCCGGCCCCGACGACACCATCTGGGTGCACAGCTTTCAGTTGCTACTGCTGCCCGAGATGCTCCGTCGGGCACGGCCACCGGCCACTATCGGCTTTTCCTCCATATTCCCTTTCTTTCCCAGGAACTGATTTGGGTGCTGCCCTGGCGTCGGCAGCTGCGGCAGGGCTTGCTCGGCGCCGACCTCATTGGCTTCCCCACCTTCGGCTACCTGCGCCACTTCCTGAGTTCGGTGCACCAGCTGCTTGGGCTGCCTACGCAGAACGGGCAGGTGGAAACCCCACCCGCACCGTGTTTGTGGATACCTTTCCTATAGGCATCGATTACGAGAAATATGCTCAGGCAGCCAGCTCCGCAGCCGCCGCTGCCCACGCCGGAACCGACCGGGATGCAGAAGGCCCGGTTAACGCGGGTAGGCCAAACCTTGGCGGCCAAAGGCGCGGGCTGCTGGCACGAACTGAATCATAGGTTTTCAGGCCCCACTGGTCGATAATTCGGGGGCAGTCATATAAGGGACGTACTCCCTTCCTTTTATGCGCTTACTATTGCAGCAGCACCCGTAGCGAGCGGGGTTGGAGGCATATGCTAGTTCACTTCTTTCAGCGTCTGGGTTCACAAGTGGTACCGTTAGTCGTGGCGTTGCTGCTGGCCAGCCTGCCGGTACTTCCCCCGGTGCTCGACGGTCTGCATTCCTTGTCGAGCGTGCTACCGCGCCAGCTGGTGCTGATGGCTTGCCTGGTAGTGGCGTATTACCTGAACATGAAAATCGGGGTGCCCAGACTGCTGCTGAGGGGCCGCCGGCCAGCTTACGTTCTGTTTGTGGGTGCCTTGCTGCTTACCACTACCTGGACGGCGGCTCTGCTGGCACCACCGCCCCGACCGGAGCACACGGGAACCCGACCACCCTGGAGCCTGGTGCCCACCCCGCCACGGGTACGGCCTGCCGACGGGTTCTTGCCCCATCCGCCCGGGTTTATGCTGGTTATCTTTATGTCTACCTTCATTATCGTGGGGGTCGGCACCCAGCTGGCCGTGGCCCGGCACGGACGGGAGCAGCTGCTGCTGAGCCAGCGCCTGGAGCAGGAAAAGCAGCAGGTCGAGCTTTCCTACCTGAAGCAGCAGCTCAACCCGCACTTCTTCTTTAATACGCTCAACAACATTTACGCCCTGACGGAAGTCGATGTGCCCAGGGCACAGCAGGCACTCTACAAGCTCTCCCGCATTATGCGCTACGTGCTCTATCAAACCCAGGAGCCTGCGGTCCTGCTCAGCCAGGAAGTTACGTTTCTGCAAGACTACGTGAGCCTGATGCAGCTGCGCATGATGCCCACTATGCAGGTGGACTTTACCGTCCCCGAGCCGCTTGACGACCGCACCATTGCCCCGCTGCTGCTGCTGCCCTTCCTCGAAAATGCCTTTAAGTACGGAGTCAGCACGGCCCAGCCCGCCACCATCGGCGTGCTGCTGTCCCAGACCGGCTCCGCGCTAACCCTGGAAGTACGCAACCGGATTTTCACCCAGCCGCGCACCGCCCTGGCCGAGGGTAGCGGCATCGGGCTGGCCAATACGCGCCGGCGCCTGGCGCTGCTGTACCCCGGCCGACACACGCTGCGCATCACGGAGCGCACGCCTGCCGGTGAATTTGCCGTGCATCTCACCCTGCAATTGTCCCCCTGATGGAGCTGACCTGTATTGCCGTCGACGACGAGCCCCTGGCCCTGAATATGGTGTGCGCCCACATCGAGAAAACGCCCTTTTTGCGTTTAGCCGGCCGCTATGCCAGTGCCCTCGATGCCCTGCGCGCCGTGCAGCAGCAGCGCGTGGACCTGCTTTTTCTGGACATTGAGATGCCCGAGCTGAACGGTATGGAGCTGGCCCGCCTGCTGCACAGTCCGGGAATAAAGGGCCCGCGGGTGGTGTTCACGACCGCCTACACGCAGTTTGCCCTGGAAAGCTACCAGGTCGATGCGCTGGATTATCTGTTAAAGCCGTTTCTCTACGAAGACTTTCTGCGGGTCGCGCGCAAGGCCTGGGCCTATTATGAACGCAGCCGGGCAGTGCCGGTTCCCAGCGCTGAGCCGGATACCATCGTGCTCAAGGTGGATTACCAGCATGTGCGGGTGCGCCTGGCCGACATTCTGTATATCGAAGGACTCAAAGACTACGTGAAGGTGCTGCGGGCGGGTGACCTGAAGCCCCTGCTGGTGCTCACCAGCCTGCGGGCGCTGGAGGACCGGCTGCCGGCCCATCAGTTTCTGCGCCTGCACCGTTCCTACATCGTTAACCTGGCCCGGGTCGATGCCGTCACGCGCAACTCCGTGCAGGTAGGGGAGCAGCAGGTGCCGGTGAGCCCGCAGTACAAGGAGGCGTTTGCCCGGTTTCTGCAGGACTGGCTCGGCTCCTGAGCCGGGGAGGCCAACGGGTTGCAGGCAGGTCAGGCAGGGAGCGGGGAACCGGAGGAAAGGAGCCGGGTACTAAAGGAGTCCAGCGGACAAACCATCGAGAAGAGGCAGCCACGCGAAAAGGAGGACGGAACGGTCGGTTCCGGGCTGCATTTCATCGATTATGTACCCACCCAACCCGCTAGGATTCTATATTGCGGGAGCGTGGATATCGACTCTGCTACGGATGGGCAGTGCGGCCGCTGCTTCGCCTGAACCTCCTTCTTTCGCCTATGAAAGCAGCGTTACCGCTTCTTCCAGTCTCTCCTTGCTTTGCCGGTTTGCGGCCCGGCCGCCCAAAAGGAATATTCTCTTCTTCCTTGCTTGGGAGCCTATACCTCGCCCTGGCTCTCGGGCTGCTGGCGCTGCCGGCCCTGGCGCAAACGCCTTCCATCAGCTCATTCAGCCCGGCCAGCGGGGCGCAGGGGAGCACCGTAACGGTAACCGGCACCAATCTTACCGGCACTACCAGTGTGCGCTTTGGCGAGCTGCCGGCAACTTTCAGCATCACCTCGGCCACGCAGCTGCGCGTAACCGTGCCGCGCGGGGCCAGCACCCACAAGCTGCGTGTGACCAGATCCACCGGTACAGCGCTGAGTTCGGCTGCCTTTGGGGTAACCAAAGCCGGCGGCAATGGCTTTCTTCTCGCCAATGACCCCTTCAACAGCATCGACGTGGGCTTCTACGCCACGCCGGCTGTCACGGACCTGGACGGTGACGGCCGGCTCGACCTGCTCGTGGGCACCGACGGGGGCCAGCTGAGCCATTACGAGCAGGCGGCAGCTAACTCCATCAGCTTCACGCAGGTTACGACCAGCTTCAGCGGCATTGCCGTAGGTTCCCGCTCGGCCCCGGCTTTCACGGACCTCGACGGGGATGGCCTGCTCGACCTGCTCGTGGGCAAAGGCGACGGCACCCTGAACCACTACGAGCAGGCGGCGGCGGGCTCCACCTCATTTACCGTGCGTACGACGGGCTTCAACGGCGTTGCCGTAGGTGCCTACGCCAAGCCGGTCTTCACGGATTTCGACAGCGACGGTCGGCTGGATCTGCTGGTGGGGTCAAACAGCGGCTATTTGTACCACTACGAGCAGGCCGCCGCCAACTCCACGACGTTCACTTTGGTCACCGACCAGTTCAACGGCATCGTGGCGGGCCTGGTGGCAGCCCCTACCATTGTTGACCTGGATGGAGACGGGCTGCTCGATATGCTCGTGGGTGATTTCAGCAGCAACATCAGGCACTACGAGCAGGCCGCCGCCAATTCCACCAGCTTCGGCCTGGTTACAAGCACCTTCAGCAACCTGAGCTTTGACACCGGTGCGGCGCCGGCTTTCACCGATCTGGATGGAGACGGCCTGCTCGACCTGCTCGTGGGAGACTTCTTCGGCACCATCGACCACTACGAGCAGGAACTGCAACCCTCCATCAGCTCGGTGAGCCCGGCCAGCGGGGCACAGGGCAGTACCCTGACGGTAACCGGCTCCCAGCTCGCGGGCACCACCAGTGTGCGCTTCGGCGAGCGGCCGGCGGCCTTCACTGTCACCTCGGCCACGCAGCTCAGCGTGACCGTGCCGCGCGGGGCCAGCACCCACAAGGTGCGGGTAAACGCGCCCGGCGGGGCGGCCCTGAGTGCCAGCGCCTTCGGGGTGGATAAGGCCAACAGCTACTCCTTTTCCCAGGTTGCGGCCAACTTCCGCAACGTTTGGGTCGACGACTGGTCGGCCCCGGCTTTCACGGACCTGGACGGCGACGGCCTGCTCGACCTGCTCGTGGGCAGGGGAGGCGGCAACCTGTATCATTACGAGCAGGCGGAAGTTAATTCGACCATCTTTACCCTGGTCACGCAGAACTTCAGCGGCATTAGCGTGGGCGGCTTCTCAACCCCGACTTTCACGGACATGGACGGGGATGGGCTGCTCGACCTGTTTATAGGAGAGCGGGACGGCAATGTGCAGCGCTTCGAGCAGACGGCAGCCGGCTCTGTCACGTTCTCCCAGGTGGCGGCCAGCTTCAACGGCCTGGACGTGGGCGAATTCGCGTCCCCAACCTTCACCGACCTGGACGGGGACGGGCTGCTGGATCTGCTCGTGGGCGAGAATGACGGCAACCTGAACCACTACGAGCAGGCCGCCGTCAACTCAGCCAATTTCAATTTTGTCACGACCAGCTTCAATGGCATCGACGTGGGCAGCGCGTCGGGTCCGGCCTTCGCCGACCTCGACGGGGATGGCCTGCTGGATTTGCTCGTTGGCGAGGCCCAGGCCAAGCTCTACCACTACGAGCAGGCGGCTGCCAACTCCACCAGCTTTACCCTGGTCACGCAGGACTTCAGCGGGATTTTCGTGGGCAGTCGCTCATCGGCCCCGGCCATTGCGGACCTGGATGGGGACGGGCTGCTCGACATGCTCGTAGGCAAGGCTGTCGCCACGGTGAGCCACTTCGAGCAGCTGCCGCCCGCCCCGCCTACCATCACGGGCTTCAGCCCGGCCAGCGGGGCGCAGGGCAGCACCCTAACGGTGAACGGCACCCAGCTCACGTATGCTGCCAGTGTGCGCTTTGGTGAATTGTCGGCGGCCTTCACTGTCACCTCGGCCACGCAGCTGCGCGTGACGGTGCCGCGCGGGGCCAGCACCCACAAGCTGCGCGTGACTACGCCCGCCGGCTCGGTCCTGAGCGCCAGTGCCTTCGGGGTAACCAAGGCTGGGGGCTACGGCTTTCCCCTCATCACCACCACGTTTAACAGTATCAATGTGGGCCGCTACTCGGCTCCGGCCATTGCCGACCTGGACGGCGACGGACTGCTCGACCTGCTCGTGGGCGAGGAAGCCGGAACCCTGCACCACTACGAGCAGGCGTCGGTTAATTCCACCGCCCTTGCACTGGTCACGACCAGCTTCAGCGGCATTGACGTCGGGGCTCAGTCGAAGCCGGCCATTGCCGACCTGGACGGCGACGGGCTGCTTGATCTGCTGGTGGGCGAGGAAAGCGGCACTCTGCGCCACTACGAGCAGACCGCACCGGGCTCCCTTACCTTTTCTCAGGTCACGGCCAGCTTCAACGGCATTGACGTGAACTTGTATGCAGCCCCGGCCTTCACTGATCTGGATGGAGACGGGCTGCTCGACCTGATCGTGGGCGAATACTTCGGCCGCCTGTGGCACTATGAGCAGGCAGGGGCCAACTCGGCCACCTTTACCCTTAGCACGGACCGCTTCAACAGCCTTGACGTGGGGGGCTTCTCCACCCCGGCCATTGCCGACCTGGACGGGGACGGCCTGCTGGATATGCTGGTAGGGAAGGAAGCCGGCCAGCTAAGTCATTACGAGCAGGCATCCGCTAACTCTACTACTTTCACCCTGGTCACGGATACCTTCAACGGCATCGACGTAGGGTTCTTGTCGGCCCCGGCTTTCACGGACCTGGACGGGGACGGCCTGCTCGATCTGCTCGTGGGTGAGGACTTTGGCGCCTTGCATCACTACGAGCAGGCCCCACCACCGACCATCACGAGCCTCAGCCCGGCCAGTGGGGCGCAGGGCAGCACCCTGACGGTGAACGGCACTCATCTGAGCCGCGTCATCAGCGTGCGTTTCGGCGAGCTGCCGGCCGCTTTCAGCAGTATCTCGGCCACGCAGCTCAGCGTGACCGTGCCGCGCGGAGCCAGCACCCACAAGGTGCGCGTGACCACGCTTAGCGGCACGGCGCTGAGTTCGACGGCCTTCGACGTCGACAAGGGTGGCGCCTACAGCTTTCCGCTGGTTTCGGCCGGCTTCAATACCATCGACGTGGACGAGCACTCCACCCCGGCCATTGCCGACCTGGACGGCGACGGCCTGCTGGATCTGCTCGTGGGTGAGCGGGACGGCAACCTGAACCACTACGAGCAGGCGGCTGTCAACTCCACCAGCTTTACCCTGGTCACGAACAGCTTCAGCGGCATTGACGTGGGCGACTTCTCGACGCCGGCTTTCACCGACCTGGATGGTGACGGCCTGCTGGATCTGCTCGTAGGCGAGAACGACGGCAATTTCAACCACTACGAGCAGACCGCCGCCAACTCCACCAGCTTTGCCCTGGTCACGGCCAGCTTCGGCGGCCTCGACGTCGGCACCCGCTCGACACCGACCTTCACCGACCTGGACGGCGACGGGCGCCTGGATTTGCTTTCAGGTGAGAGCTCCGGCAACCTGCACCATTACCGGCAGTCTGCTGCCAACTCCACGGCTTTTACCCTCGTCACCACCAGCTTTAACGGTCTGGACGTCGGCAGCTTTTCCAGCCCCGCCTTTATAGACCTGGACGGGGACGGGCTGCTGGATATGCTGGTGGGCGAATTCGCCAGCAACCTGAATCACTACGAGCAGGCGGCAGCTAATTCAACCACCTTCACCCTGGTCACGAACAGCTTCAGCGCCATCAACGCCGGCAGCTACTCCACCCCGGCCTTTACCGATCTGGATGGGGACGGGCTATTGGATCTGCTCGTAGGAAAGAGTGATGGCACCCTCGGTCACTACGAGCAGGCGGCGTTGCCGACCATTACAAGCTTCAGCCCGGCCAGTGGAGCGCAGGGCAGCACCGTGACGGTGACGGGCACGGGCTTCACGGGCACCAGCAGCGTACGCTTCGGCGAGCTGCCGGCCGCTTTCAGCGTCAGCTCCGCCACCCAGCTCAGCGTGACGGTGCCGCGCGGGGCCAGCACCCACAAGCTGAGCCTGACGGCGACCAGCGGTCCGGTCCTGAGCACGGCTGCCTTCGGCGTCGAAAAACCCGGCGGCTACGTCTTTCCCCTGGTTACGACTAGCTTCAGTACCATCGATGTGGGCGCCGCAGCAGCCCCGGCCTTTGCCGACCTGGACGGCGACGGCCTGCTCGATATGCTGGTGGGGGAGACGGACGGCACCCTGAACCACTACGAGCAGACGATGGCTAACGCTACCACGTTTGGCCTCGTTATGGTCAACTTCAACACCATCGACGCGGGCACTTATTCCACCCCGGCCTTCACCGACCTGGACGGGGACGGGCTGCTGGATTTGCTCGTGGGGAAGGGTGACGGCACGCTGAGTCACTACGAGCAGACGGCCGCCAACACCGCCAGTTTCTCCCTGGTTACGGCCAGCTTCAATGGTATTGCGGTGGGCGCGGGCGCAACTCCCGCTTTCACGGACCTGGATGGGAACGGGCGGCTCGATATGCTGGTGGGGGAGAGTAATGGCAACCTGAACCACTACGAGCAGACCCTACTCAACTCCACTACGTTTGCCCTGGCCACGAGCAGCTTCAATGGCATTGATGTCGGCGCCGCCTCGGCCCCGGCTATCCTAGACCTGGACGGAGACGGGCGGCTGGACCTGCTGGTGGGAGAGGCTGATGGCATGCTAAACCACTACGAGCAGACCGCCGCCAACTTCAGCACCTTCACCCTCGTCACGGCCAGCTTCAACACCATTGACGTGGGCTCCGATTCGCGCTTGGCCTTTACGGACCTGGACGGGGACGGGCTGCTGGACCTGCTGATAGGTGAATTCGACGGTAGCCTCAACCACTACGAGCAGGCGGCGTTGCCCACCATTACAAGCTTCAGCCCGGCCAGTGGAGCGCAGGGCAGCACCCTGGCGGTGACGGGCACGGGCTTTACGAATGCCACAAGCGTACGCTTCGGTGAGCTGCCGGCCGCTTTCAGCGTCAGCTCCGCCACCCAGCTAAGCGTGACGGTGCCGCGTGGGGCCAGCACCCACAAGCTGGCCGTAACCGTGCCCAGCGGTATGGCCCTGAGCACGGCCGCCTTCGGCGTCGAAAAATCCAGCTCAACCAGCTTTCCCCTCGTCACGGCCAGCTTCAACAGCATCGACGCAGGCTTCCTGTCGGCCCCGGCCATTGCCGACCTGGATGGGGACGGGCTGCTGGATATGCTGGTAGGTGAATTCGACGGCAACCTCAACCATTACGAGCAGACCATCGCCAACGCCACCACCTTTGCCCTGGTCACGAACAGCTTCAACGCTATTGACGTGGGCTTGTACTCAAACCCAACCTTCACGGATTTGGATGCGGATGGGCGGCTCGACCTGCTGGTGGGCGAGCTTGACGGCAACCTGAACCACTACGAGCAGGCCACGGCTAACTCGGCTACTTTCAACTTGGTCACCGACAACTTCAACAGCATTGACGCGGGCAGCTACTCGGCCCCGGTCTTCACGGACCTGGATGGGAACGGCCTGCTCGATATGCTCGTCGGGGAGCAGGACGGTAACCTGAACCACTACGAGCAGACGGCAGCCAACTCTGCCACCTTTGCCCTGGTCACGGCCAGCTTCAATAGCATTGGCACGGGCGAGTATTCGGCTCCAGCCTTTGTGGACCTGGACGGGGACGGCCTGCTCGACCTGCTCGTAGGCGAACGGGATGGCAACCTGAACCATTACGAGCAGGCCGCCGCCAACGCCACTGCCTTCATGCTGGTTACGGAAAGCTTTAACGCCATTGACACGGGCGACAACTCAGCTCCGGTCTTCACCGACCTGGATGGGGACGGGCTGCTCGATATGCTCGTGGGCGACCTGGACGGCCGCCTGGAACACTACGAGCAGGCGTGGCCCGCACCCACGCTGACGGCGCTCAGCACCAGCGCCGAGCTGCCGGGCATGCCGGTCGTACTTACCGGCACGGGCTTTACAGCCGGCAGCTCGGTCAGCTTTGGCGGCGTGGCCGCCGGCAGCGTGAGCTACGCCTCGCCTACCAGCCTGACGGCCGTCGTGCCGGTGGGGGCTCCGGCCGGCGCTGCTGCCGTGGCCGTCACGACCACCAGCGGGACCACAACGCTGCCCGCCGGCGCCTTTGAGGTACTACAGGTGTACCGCAGCACGGCCGCCAGCGGCTGCCTGAGCACCAGCGCGGTTACCATCAGCGGCACCGGCGGCACCGGCTCTTGGCGCTACCTGCGCCTGCCGGCTGCCCAGGGCGGGGCGGTGGTGGCCGCCATCGAGGACACGCGCAACCTGGGCACCGTGACGGCCGGCCTGCAGGCCCTGGGCACGGCCACCAGCACAGCCGTGCGCCACGACGGGGGCTACTACCTGGACCGCAACTTCCACCTGACCGCTACCAACGCGACCTTCACCGGTCAGACCGTCCGGGTGCGCTTCTTTGGGCTGAGTAGCGAACTGGCTCGTCTGCAAGCCGTGGATGCGGGCGCCACGCTGAGCGGGCTACGGGTGTCGCAGTACAGCGGGGCCAACGAGAATTGCACCTTGGCCGACAACAGTCCGAGCGGGGAGAGTCGCCTGCTGGCTGCCCCGGCCACGGTGCTGGCCGGCACGGACTGGTTCACGGCCGAGGTGAGCGTGGCTGACCATTTCTCCGAGTTCTACCTGACCGGGGCCGCCCGCCCGCTGCCGGTGGAGCTGACGCAGTTCACAGCCACGGCCCAGAGCCCAACGACGGTGCGCCTGGCCTGGACCACGGCTTCGGAAACCAATAGCGCTTACTTCGCCGTGGAGCGCAGCTCCGACGGTATCATCTGGCAAGCGATAAGCCAGGTACCGGCGGCCGGCCAGAGCACCACCAGCCGCAGTTACGCTTATCTGGATGCCGCCCGTCTCGCCGGACTTTGCTACTACCGCCTCCGCCAGGTGGATAGTGACGGCGCCACCGCTTATTCTCCCATCCGGACAGTTTCGTCTGCTCCCAAGCCTGCTACCCTGACGGCCGAGGTATTTCCCAATCCGTTCGCCGGGCACCTGGCGGTCCGGCTTAATACCCCGGAATCGGGACAGGTTGTTTTCACCATCCGCGACGCTACGGGTCGGGTGATGCTACGCCATACCTCGAAAACCTCCGCCGGGGAGCAGCAAATCAGCTTACCCGTAAACCTGATTCCTGCCGGAATGTATGTGCTGCACATCGAGCAGGGAACGCAGCGTGCCTCCCTTAAGCTTAGACGGGAGTAGTCGCTGTCCGCAGCATCCCTGCCGAATAGCATATGTTGGCGCCCTGGCACCGGTAATGGGCTGGCATGCCATGCACCGCCGGTTGACGCGAGGGGAAGGGGATTTCAGAAGTATTGGAGAAGTAGGGAAAGAAGGCGGATCTGCATCCATACCTTTTTCCTGGCCCGACAAGACCTAAGAAAGCCGGGGGAGCTCCGCTATCTGCCGGAGCCAGGCCACGGCGCTTTCCTCACTGTCGAAGACGCGGTAGGTGAGGGCTGAGGCCTTAGCCGCGTGCGTAACCTGGTCCATGGAAAGGCGGGCGAACACGTCGTTGGCCAGGATGACGGCGCTATAGATTCCCCCGGCGGGCTGACGGGAGCTGTCGAGCCAGTAGTCGACTATCCACGCCCTTTCCTCATCAGTGTAAGGAGCCATCAGGCGCTGGTCACCGAGCAGGCGGTGCCACGCATTGCGGTCGAGCAGGTTGCGGACGTGCGCCAGCAGGGCCTGCAGATCCGTGAGCTTGCGCGGGCCGGGCTTGTACTCCAGCACGACAAAGCCCTCGGGGTGTTCGAGCAGGCGGCCGGCGCTGTTCTCAAAGTAAAGCTTGGCAGGAAGAGGAGGTTGCATCGGTTTAGAGTAGGGAAGGCCCGACCCGAATGAGCCGGTGGAATGCTTTGCCTATGATTCATTCCAAAAAAAAACAAAACGCCATGTAAAAACCTGGTTTACAGGACGTTGCTCTAAACGGGAGTAGTTCGTAGGGGATTCAACGGAATTCCTCAGGTTCCACTAGCTTCCTGTAAAAGTGGGTTTCAAGGCTGTAAAGCTACTTTATTAGTTCTCGCTAGGAAGCTAAAAGAAGCGGTATCCACCAAAAGTGGGCCCATTTCCGGGTGCCTTTCTCACTTTATTTGGTCTCGAATTCAATTACTAAATTCCATAAACCCGGATTGGTGGCTGGGCCGGTTAGTGTATACGATCCATTCCCTATGGCATCTCGGTTGCTAGGGGGCGGACCAATCGGCATTGACCAGCTGTACATCGCGACATACTCGGCTGGGGCAGAGAAGTCGAAATCTCTCAACTGAAAGGTCCACGTTCCCTGAGTAAGCTCTTCATCCTGTGGCGAGAAACCCCAGGTGAATGGTAAGTTCTGCGGCCGAAGGTCATCTACCGGAACGAAGTTAGTGGTACGTAACGCGGGTGTTCTATAGCCAAGGGAAATGTCTGGTCCGGTACCATCCCGGTCCCAAAGTGTGCCGCCGGCATCAAGAGGATCAATCGCCGTAAGCGTTATTCTTCTTATGTACCGTTTCCCAACTTTGACTTTCTGGGTCGTCGTTACCGACTTATCATCCCCGTTATACGCTGTGAGCGTCACGGTATAAGTTCCTACGGTGCTATATGTGGCCGAAGGAGTGGGCGACGTGGAAGTCTGCCCGTTGCCAAAGTTCCACTCGTAGCGGGCTGCGTTCTGAGAAGTGTTAGCGAAGGAAACCGCCTCGTTAGTCTCAATTACACTGCGGCTAGGGGTGAACACGGCTACAGCAGCAGGGCTTGGGTCTTTTGTGGTACAGCCCACGGTTAGCAAAATCAGGCCGAGTAATAGTTTTCTCATCAAGAGGGTGAATAGGTCGTGCGTGCATACAACAGTGAAAAATAGGTACTAAAAGTACGTACCCGTTTTCACTTCGGGCTTGACATCCCGTTACACGTGAGTAAGGCAGACCTCTGGTTGTGAGTTAGGCTGCTTGTTGATTCATGCCAGGGGACTTGCGCATGTATTCTTGCAGCAGTTAGAGCGTGTCCACGCCCATATAGCGGTTAAAGGACTCCTCCATCTTATGGCCGGTAGCCTGCATCACCAGGCGTGCCGGTATGCCTTGGTAAAGCTTAAGGGTGACGAAGGTCAAACAGCCAACAAATACACCAGTCGGCCTAAGTTGAACCCACGCAGCAGGGGGGCGTAAGCACTAGCATGCCTCTACATACAATCTTCTTTTGCCATGCGCAACCCTGACGCAGAAGGCACGCAACTCCAGCAAGAGCGCTATCAACTCCTGCAGCAACTCACCGACTGGCTGGAAACACCCCTACTTGTGCTGGGTTTCGGCTGGCTGGTGCTGCTGGGAGTAGAGCTGCTCTGGGGCCTTACCCCGGCGCTGGAACTGCTGGGAACGGTGATTTGGGTGATTTTCATCCTGGACTTTCTGGTTAAGTTTCTCCTGGCTCCGCGCAAGCTCACGTTCCTGAGAAGCAACCTCATCACCATGATTTCCTTGCTGGTACCGGCCCTGCGCCTGTTTCGGCTGGCACGGGTGTTTCGGGCCGCGCGGGCTGTGCGGGGGCTACGGCTGGTAAAGGTGGTAGGCTCGTTGAACCGAGGCATGAAAGCGCTGGCCGCGAGCTTCGGGAGGCGCGGCGTGGGCTACGTGCTGGGGTTGTCGACCCTGGTGCTGCTGGTGGGAGCAGCGGGGATGTACGCCTTTGAGAAAGACGTGCCTGACGGCCTGCGCACCTACCCCGAGGCCTTGTGGTGGACGGCTATGCTGCTTACCAGCATGGGCAGCGAGTACTGGCCGCAGACGGCCGAGGGCCGGGCCCTGTGCCTGCTGCTGGCGCTCTATGGCTTCGCCGTGTTCGGCTACTTCACGGCTACCTTGGCTACGTTCTTCATGGGCCGTGATGCGGAAGATCCGGCAGCCGAAGTGGCAGGCGCAGCAGCCGTGGCCGCCCTGCACGAGGAAGTGCGCCGATTGCGCATTGAGCTTCGGAAAAAGCCGCTGCCTCCTGATGCAACGGACCCGGCGGAGCTTAATTAGGAAATTCTCAGGAAAGGTGCATTTTAACCTTTGCCGCCACGCAGGGGTATAGAAAATTACGCCTTTGCTGCTTAGGCTCTCTGAACTGGTACGAAGCCGCCTGGGGTGCACCGGCAAAGCACTACTGCGTAAAGTAGGTTTTATCAGCGCAGCCCCTGCATGGAGAGCCCAGTGAATACCTGTGGTTGCTCACCCTTTACTCCCCGCTATGGATTTTTCACTTGCCTGGCAGAAACTTCACCAGATTGGCCGCGACCTGATGCTTGCCCTTCCCAACCTCGTTTTTGGGCTGGTAGTGTTTGCCGGGTTTGTGCTGCTGGCCCGCGGTGTCCGGGCCCTGGTGCAGCGCGTGATGCGCAGCAAAAAGAGCAGCCATAACCTTCCCGTATTGTTGAGCCGGCTGGCCTACGTGGCCATGCTCATTCTGGGGGTTTTAGTCACGGTTACTATTGTGCTGCCGGGTTTCACGCCGGCAAGTTTAGTCAGTGCGTTGGGGGTAGGCGGCATTGCCATCGGCTTCGCTTTCAAGGATATCTTCCAGAACTTTCTGGCCGGTATTCTACTGCTGTTCACCGAACCCTTCCGGATCGGCGACCAGATCAAATACAAGGACTTCGAGGGTACGGTGGAGGATATTCAAACCCGGGCTACCACCATCAAGACTTACGACGGCCGCCGCGTTATCATCCCCAACGCGGAGCTGTTCACCAACGCCGTGACGGTGAATACGGCTTATGACAAGCGCCGCCTGCAGTACGACGTGGGCATCGGCTACGGCGACAACATTGCCCGGGCCCGGGAGCTGATGCTCGAAGCCATGCGCGAAGTGCCGGGCGTGATGCAGGACCCCGCTCCGGAAGCCCTGGTGATGGATCTGGCCGAAAGCTCGGTCAACATCCGGGCGCGCTGGTGGGTGGACCCGCCCCGGCAGGCCGACGTGCTGGATGCTCAGGACAAGGTACTCGAAGCCATCAAGAATAAGCTCTCGGCCAATGGCATCGACTTGCCGTACCCCACCCGGCAGATCCTGCTACACGACCAGACGGAAACCACCGATGGCAACCGGCGCCAGCAGCGGGAAGGTTGGCCCGCCGGTCAGGGAGACATACCCCTGGCGCGGGCCGAAGTACCCCGGCCTTCCGCTGCGGACCAGCAAGAAACTTCCGGATAGCAGCGTTTTCGGCCGTACCTCGCTTCTACACGTAAGGCAGCTGTTTCGTCTTTGTTTGATCGCGTGGCTCCAACTCGTTTTTACTTTTCCAATGCTGTAGGCTCGGTCGATTTCGTACCCCACGCCTACGTGTATCTGCACTGGTCCGGGGCGCGGCTGACCAGTGAGGAGTTCCGGGCCCTCTACATACACGTTCGTAACCTTTTGCAGCGCCATAAGCTGAAAGCCATTTTAGCGGACCACCAAGCTATGCCTATGGCTCCTGACGAAGCGGACCAGCAGTGGCTCTTGGAACAGTGGCTGCCCGAAACGATAACCGCTACGTCCCTGACTCGCTACGCAGCGCTGCCCACCCCGGACCCAAGCCGTCGTCTGCACACGGAGACGGTGCTGGAAGGCCTGCGCCGCCACCTGCAGGTAGCCGTCTTCGACGACCTGGATCAGGCCAGTGCCTGGCTTAGTGCCGTGAATTAATTCCTGGCTCTGCTCACTCAAGATTCGCTACACCCGGAGCGTGAACTCAGGCCCTTGTTTAGCGTCGCGTAGGACACTCAGCTCTCCGCTCGTTTCCAGTACCACTGCTCCGGCTTCGGCTACGCTGCACAAGCCCTGCGCCCGCAAGCTAGCCAGCACCTCTTCCTCGGTCATGCGCTCAGCTTTCAACGCGGCCGGCAGAAACTTCCCTTGGTAGACCAGTAGCGCTGGCTCCGACTTTACCAGGCGGCTGACCACCCGGGAGCAAACGGACAACCAGGTTAGCAAGAACTGCAGAGAAATGAGCAGCACAAAAGCGGTCAGTCCGTCGACTAGGGCTACGCTTTTAGTGAGCAGTACCGTAGCCAGCGTCGAGCCAAGAGCGACGGTAACGACCAGGTCGAATGCGTTCATCTTGGTCAGCGTACGCTTACCTGATATGCGCAGCATCACCACCAGTCCCGCGTAGGCCGCGATTTCGACCAATAGGATTCGGGCAATGCTGGTCCAGGAAGAGAAGAAGGCTTGCTCCATAAAGGTCGATAAAGCAGCAGCGGCCTGAATCACGTAAAAGCACAGGTTACCCGCTACAAGTAGCTAACGCGTACCTCAAGGATATGGCCCGCTCCGGATACCTTATTCTTCCCCGCTTGCGACCGGGTACCCAGCGCCCCTACGTTGTGAGACCGGGCAACACCTCCTCCAGTCGCTGGCGTACCTGCTCACGCTCGTAGTCCGTGGGCAGAGTGCGTTGGGCAGCTTCGGCAATCAGGTCGGCTTGCTGGCGCAGACTCTGGCGACGCTCCGGCACATGAGCACGCTGCCCGATGGTGGACAGAGCCGATAGTAGGCGCAAGTACACGGCCGCGTTACCGTCGGCGCTCAGGCGTATTTGGTCGAAGGCCGTGGCTACGTATTTAGCAAACGTCGGACGGATGGCGATGATGCGGACCCGGTCGTGGTCGGTGCGCCACGGGTGTTCGAAGCGCCGGTCGGCCAGCTGCGCGAGCAGGGCGCCCAGGTGGTCGATGCCAATGATGGCCGTAGTGGTGTCGTTGATACCGGGGGAGAGGGCCTTCAGGGCAATATCCACAATCTGCCGCAGGCCAAAGCCGGCATCCTGCTCGATAGTACGCTGGCTACCCAGGCTAAAGCAGGCATTCAGCTGTCGGGTTAGCTCATCTGTCAGCGCGACGGGTGCCTGCTCATAACGAGCCAGACTAACCAAGCCCGCGCCGCGGGCCACGAAGCCGCCAATGCCGTGCTCCAGGCGCACTACGGCTTTCAAGCGACGGGCCAGCGTGAGCAACTCTTCCTCGTCCAGACTTTGCACGTAGCCGGTGGCCAGGGCCGGCACCGGCTGCCAGCGTAGCTCTCCGGCCTGGCGCAGCAGCTCCTGGGCTTGTTCGGGGCCGGCTTCCGCGCCCACTTCTTTGGGAAACAGGCGGCCGATGGCCTTGTGGGTTTCCTCTGTGGCGTGGCGAATGATGGTGGACGCCTGAATGGCCGTGGCCATGTGGTGGATAAAGAAGATCAGCACCCCGATGCTGACCAGGGCCAGCACCAGGCCCATGAACACGGCCAGGGAAGGTATAAACTGGCCTTCGTCGCCGCCGCGGATGGTGCGCAGCACAATCAGGCAGTACACGAAAATGCCGACGAAGAAACCCAGCACGAGCTGGTTGGCCCGGTCGGCCATGAAGTTGCGCAGCACCCGCGAGGTGTACTGACTCGATACCTGCGCCAGCGTACTCAGGGTCAGGGAGAAGATCAGGGCGGCTACCGTCACCATAGAGCCGGCAATGGCCGTGAGCATACCCCGGGCCCCGTCGGACCCGGCCCCGAACAGCAGCGGATAGTCCGGCATCCAGTCGTGGCTCATGCCGGCGTCCAGGAACACCAGGGCAAAGGCCAGCCCGATGGCGGCGGCTACCATCAGGGTAGGCACAAACCACAGGCTGGCGTTGACGTTCTGCCCCAGGGCGCGTAGTCGATTCATGGCGGAGCGGTTAGTGGGCAGCGTCGGGGGGAGCGAAGGGCTCACCGGTGCTCAACCCCAGCTTTTTGACCAGCGGCCCGATGCTCAGGCCCTGCACGATGATGCTGAAAATCACCACCACGTAAGTCACGCCCACCAGCAGGTCGCGGGGCATGGACTCCGGCAGGGATAAAGCCAGGGCCACGGAAATGCCGCCCCGCAGCCCGCCCCAGGTCAGCACCCGCAGCGTTTGCCGGTCGAAGGGGTAATAGCGCCGGAGTAACCCCAACGGCACCCCCACCGACATCCAGCGGGCCACGAGCACCAGCACGATGGCCACTAGGCCTACCAGCAGGGTAGTGCGGTTGATATCGAGGACAAGCATTTCCAGCCCGATGAGCACGAACAGGATGGCATTGAGAATCTCGTCAAGCAGTTCCCAGAACTTGTCTAGGTACTCCCGGGTCAGGTCCGACATGCCCAGCTGCCGGCCTTTGTGACCCACAATCAGCCCGGCTACCACCATGGCCAGCGGGCCCGAAGTATGCAGCTGCGTAGCCAGGGCCGTGCCACCCATAACCAAAGCCAGGGTTATCATTACCTCTACCTGGTAGTGGTCGATGCTGCGCAGGGCCAAGTAGGTGGCATACCCCAACGCCGCGCCCAGGGCAATGCCGCCCACGGCTTCTACCAGAAACAACCGCCCAATCACGGCGGCAGTGGCCTGCTCGGCCCCGAACTGGACAATCTGAAACAGGCTCACGAACACCACTACGGCAATGCCGTCGTTGAAGAGCGACTCCCCCACGATGCGGATTTCCAGGCGCTTGTCGATGCGCGCCGCCTTGAGAATGCCCAACACGGCAATGGGGTCGGTGGGGGAAATAAGCGCCCCGAACAGCAGGCAGTAGATAAAGTCGGTGGGCAGCCCGAACAAGGGCAGCAGGTAGTACAATGCCGTGCCCACCAAGGCCGTGGACAGCAGCGTGTCGGCCGTGGCCATGACCCCCACGGCGACGCCCTCCTTGCCCAGGGCCCGCACGTCGACGTGCAGGGAGCCGGCAAACAGCAGAAAGCTCAGCATCACCTGCATAAGCACGACGTGAAAGTCGAGGCCGCGCACTATCTGGCCCGCCGCTAGTACCCACGATACCCCGAGCTTGCCCAGGCCAATGGCCAGCAGGGACGAAACCAGGGCCAGAATCATCAGCCCGATGGCGCCGGGTAGTTTCAGAAAGCGGTGGTTGACATAGCCGAAAACGGCTGCTATGACGATGAGCAGGGCCAGGGTGTTGTATAATTCCATCAATAGGCGTGTACGGGTCAGGAAGGATAGACGCTGATTAAGCGGGCTTGGTTGACGCTCTCCGGCGTCTAGACAACGCACTGCCTTAGCGTCGAAGGCCCCCGGAAAGCCCTGTTCTGCGCGGCAGCTGAGTTTGCTGCCTATGGTTTCCGGTCCAACGGCTGCACGCTGCGAAGCCGACCACTGGCGACCTGCCTGCGTATGGGTATGCTATGGGTCCATATGCTATTCTTTTTTCTGAGCATCGCCGTTGTCGTGTCGTACCTGTTCGACATCGTAGCCCAAGCCACCAAGGTTCCGTCGGGGCTTATGCTGCTGATTACCGGCATTGCCCTGAAGCAGGCCGCGGGATACGCCGGGTTCGACCTGCAACTTCCCTTGGTAACGCTGCAGCTGCTCGGCATCGTGGGTCTGATCATGATTGTGCTGGAGGAGTCGCTGAACCTGAAAATCCAGCCCGGCAAAGGGCCACTGATCCGACGCGCGTTTGCGGCGGCTTCCGTGATGCTGCTGGGCCAGGCCTTTGCCATTGCTGGGCTGCTACAGTGGTACCTGAATCCCGGCGTGTCCTTTCAGACCTGCCTGCTCAACGCCGTACCCCTGGCCGTGGTCAGCTCGGCAGTGGTCGTTCCGAGCGTAGCTACCCTGGGCGGGGAGAAGCAGGAGTTCATCATCTACGAAAGCACGTTCTCCGACATCCTGGGTATCATGCTGTTCAACTTCGTGGTCCAGGACAACTTCGCTCAGGGCATATCCGCCCTCACCTTTACCCGCGACCTGGTGGCCGTGCTGGTGGTGTCGGTGCTGGCCACGGCCATTCTTGCCTTTTTGCTGGACCGTAGCCGCCACCACGTTAAGTTCATCCTGATTCTGGCGTTTATGGTGCTGATTTACTCCCTCGCCAAGAAGCTGCATTTGTCCTCGCTGCTGGTGGTGCTCGTGTTTGGCGTCATCGTGCTGACGGGCAAAGAAGAACAGTCCCGATTGGCGAATACTAAGTCGGGTGGTGCGCCCGGGCAGCCCAATTGCAGCAGGACTGACGTGCTCCGGTGCTGGCCCCTCCATTCCTGTCCCTCGCTCTAACCCGCTTTTATGTTCGTTTATAACATCGTCCTAGTGCTGATGGGTTTGGCCATCCTGGGAGTAGCTTGGCTGCCGTCGTTGCTGGAAAAATACCCGCTCTCGTACCCCATCCTCTTCATTGCCCTGGGAATGGTAGCCTACGCGCTGCCGCTGGGCCTGCCGGCTGCCGACCCGTTTGCCCACCCCGGGCTGGCTACTCACCTCGCGGAGCTGTGCGTAATTGTGGCGCTTACAGGTACCGGCCTTAAGATTGACCGGCCTTTCTCGATCCGCACTTGGCGCACGCCACTGCTGCTGGTGCTGGTATTGATGAGTTTGACCATCGCGGGGCTGGCCTTGGCGGGTTGGGCTCTGGCCGGGCTGGCCTTGCCCTCAGCCCTGCTGCTGGCCGCTTCCTTGGCTCCCACCGACCCCGTGCTGGCTGGCGACGTACAGGTGGGCGACCCCGGCGAGGGGCGAGAGGACAACGTTCGTTTTTCCCTCACCGGCGAAGCGGGCCTCAACGATGGACTGGCTTTCCCCTTCGTGTATCTGGCCCTGGCCCTGCTGCCGGCCGGGGCAGGGGCGGGCCGGCTTTGGGAATGGGCCGGAATGGACCTGGCTTACCGCGTGGCGGCGGGGCTGGCACTGGGCTGGCTGTCGGGCCGGCTGCTGGCCTACCTGATTTTCAACCTGCCTAAGGCGCTGAGCATCAAACCGGGAGCTTATGGCTTCGTAGCCCTGGCCGTGACGCTGACTAGCTACGGCGTAACTGAACTGCTGCACGGCTACGGCTTTCTGGCCGTATTCGTGGCCGCCGTAACCCTGCGCAGCCGAGAGCGCAAACACGAGTACCACAAGCAGATGCACGCCTTCACCGACCAACTCGAGCGCCTGCTGATCGTCATTATTCTAATCCTCTTTGGTGGCGCACTGGTGGATGGACTGCTGAGCCCGCTCACCTGGGCTGGGGCCGGAATGGGCTTACTGCTCCTGCTGGTGCTACGGCCCCTGGGCGGCATGCTCACGCTGATGCGCTCCGGGCGGGTGACGGTAGCAGAGCGCGCTGTGATTTCATTTTTCGGCATCCGTGGTATTGGCTCCATTTTTTACTTGGCTTTCGCGCTGGGAAAGGCCTCCTTTCCCCAGTCCCGCCAGCTGTGGGCCATCCTGGGCTTCACCATGCTCGTGTCCATCGTCTTGCACGGCGTGCTTGCTACACCGGTCATGAACTGGTTGGATCGCCGTCACGGACGTAAAATTACCGCAGATCTGGAAGAGGGGTAAATTGGTCGACTTAGGCCATTGTTTTACCCCAAAAAGAAAACGCCCTGTAAACACGTGGTTTACAGGGCGTTGCTCTAAACGGGAGTAGTCCGTAGGGGATTAAACGCTTGTTCCTGGTTTCCAGGAGATGCCTGTAAAAGTGGCAATATACGCCCTCAGAGGCGGTTTGCTAGTTGTAAGCAGGAACCTGTGGGAACCGGAATCCGCGTTTTTTGCCACCCACTTTTGCCACCCAATCAGGCCGCATGGGAGCCGGGGGACTTGCGCATGTACTCCTGCACGAGCTTGATGGTATCCACACCCACGTAGCGGTTAAACGACTCCTCGGTCTTGTGGCCGGTGGCCTGCATCACCAGGCGCGTGGGCACGCCCTGGTAGAGCTTGAGCGTGACAAAGGTCTTGCGGCCCAGCTTGCTGGTTAGGTGCAGGCGGGTGATGCCGGCCAGCTGCTGGAGCACGGCCAGCCGCTCGTTCAGGTGGGGGCAGTGGGGCAGCAGCAGGTCGTTGCCCAGGCCGGTGCGGTGCTCGTACTTGGCGGCCATTGAGGGCAAATGAAACAGGCTGTCCTCGTAGTAGGGGATGTAGCACATCTCGGCATTTTTGCCCGACTGGATCTTGATAACCTCGCCGTGTATGTGGTGCCAGCTGAGCTGCTCGGCGTCGCTGATGCGCAGGCCGGTGTAGACGCAGACGAGCAGCTTGTCGCGGGCTAGCTCGATTTGCTGGACCCATTCCTCAAACGCCAGCTGTTGGCGGCCTTGCTTGGCGGGGCCGCCGCGCAGCAGCTGCAGGCGGGCCCGCACGTCGGGGGCGGTGAAGTCCAGGTGCTGGAGCCGGCGTACTTCCTGTTCGGTCAGCGCATCCACGCCGACGTAGAGCGAGGGGGCGGTGAACTTGCGGTAGCGGCGGTTGACGGGCAGGTCCTGCTCCTCGCACCAGAGCAGAAACGCCTTGAGCCGGCGGATGTGCTTGCCGAAGGTGTTGAGCTCCTGGCCCAGCTCCTCGACCACGTAGACCCGGAAGGCGTGGTAGAAATCCTGGTCCATACCGGCCAGGGTGGGCACCGCCCCCTGGCGCTCAGCGAACTGCTCGAGGCGGGCGCGGGTGGCCTCCAGGCCCGCGAGGGTCTTGGGGGAGATGGGGCGGAAGGTGCTGGGGTGGACCTTCTTGCCGTACTCGGTAATCCACTGCCGGAGCAGGCGCCAGAACTCCGGTTGTGCGTCCGGCTGCGGGGCCGGTTCCGGGGCGGGTAGGGTGGGGTTGCGGGCCTGCTGGATGATTTGGCGGACTTGCTCCTCGGTGAGCCGCACGCCCTCATTCTCGGCCGCCTGCTGGGCTTTTTCCACGGCCGACTTGAGCGTGTTGAGCCGGGCGTTGATGTCGGCGTAGTAGCTGCCCTTGACGCTGGCCACGCACTGCAACTCCGCATCCCACCATTCGGGCTTGGTCCGCTCCCCGGTAGCTTCGCGTACCCGCTTGTGGGCCCAGCAGACGGTCAGCTGGATGGGAGCGTAACCTTGCTTATTGACCTTGTCCTTGCGGAGTTGGCGCGTGATTTCCATGAAACCAGATAA
Organism: Hymenobacter translucens; assembly: GCF_020685205.1. Taxonomy (GTDB): domain Bacteria; phylum Bacteroidota; class Bacteroidia; order Cytophagales; family Hymenobacteraceae; genus Hymenobacter; species Hymenobacter translucens. The sequence goes on along the minus strand of NZ_JAJERB010000003.1, from coordinate 258,577 downwards.
GGGCAGCGTAGAAAAAAATATAACGTTGTATTTATGAGCCTCCTTTCTTCTTGATAAGCTTGTCTTTAGGGTTTGACCCCATTGAAGGATCATACTGAGCCCTGAACACTCCAAATGCTATCTGTTTTGTTTTCTCCGGCACATGAAAAGTGTAAAAATGTTGATACGTGAGAGCTTTGAGGACATTCAATCCTAAAGGTATATCCTTTACAACCTCATATGTGCTTGCAAGGGTGTTCACTGGGAAAGTAGCAGCATTGTCAAAATGTAGTGCTGCATGAGTGAGCTTCAACATTGGAGATTGACTCTCTTGAAATAGACGATCATATAGCCGAGTTAGCTTTGGCGACCCAATTGCAATCGATATTCTCTTTATCACACTATAAGTATTGTTGTGCATTATCTGAAACAACGATTCTATTGCTTGATTAGTAGCATTATGTAATGTGAGATCCGGATTTTCTTCCTTGAATAAAATAGCCATTGCTCGAACAAAATCCTCGCTATGAGGTTCGAGAGACTGAATCATTGAATTTAAACTACGTAAACCAATTCCAACACATTCGTTGACGAGCATGGCTTTTACATCGCCTTCTAAAGTGCCGATGTGGTTTCTGAGTAGCTGACCAAGGATTTGCATGGTTTTCATTGCAATTCCAATGCGCTCCATATATGCAGCTTGGCTCTCAGTTAGAGCTATATTTTCTTCATGCTGCTCATGAGGTTTGAGTGTATTGTCTTCAGAATCTTCATTGTCTTGATTGTCATATTTTTCTTGATCTGCAATTTCATCTAAGTACTCATTTCTCTTTTTTCTGCTTGATTTGATGTCTCTATCCTGATAAACATTGTCCCTTATTTGTTCTATTTCTTTGGGTTTTAAGATTGATATATCTTTAAAATGGTATATTGGTTCTGTCTTTGAGAATACCTTAGATGCAGCCTCAATCATCTGACCAACGATGAATTGGTCATTTGTAATATGCGTTAAAAACAGTAGTGTGTTTGCGCTATTATCCTTATGGATTGTCTTAATTAAATCTGTTATGGTTTCTTGGACTTTAACATCGTAAAGACGGGCGCTTAAGCTTTTCGCTACATAATAATAGTATATATATTCATATCTAAACTTAATTCCTTCTGTTGATTCCTCTAAAAGATTAGTTTCAGATAGAAGTGGGATTATTTCTCGATAATTTACTGGGATGTCAAATTTGTCTTCATATTCTTGGTGAAATGTCAAGCACTCGGAGTGACTAAGCTTATTTACCCCTCTCTCGAACATGAATTTTGCTAAATGCGTTAAGTACCCCGCTTTGATACTTATGACAATTTGAGTTGATTTTTCAGTTAAAGACCGGTTAATAAGTAGTTCGTAAAAATAGCCATACGTACTCGCAGCTGGATTTACTTGATCATGATACTGCGATGCCTGTAGAAGAGGGAGTAATATAACAGGATAGGGTGGTATGAAATTATTGCCGATTACATTATCAAGTAAATTTTTGGTGTCATGTATTTTGCGATATATTATCTCTTCATCGATCTCTGAATCAAATGACATCCACTGCTCAATAAGCTGTTCACGCAATACATGCCCGAATGGTTGAATCCGCACTTGTTTGAAGGCAGACTCACCTTCAGTGACAAAAGAAAATCCTTCATGCAGTACTTCTGAAGCCTGCATTGATACGTCGTTTGCGACAAGAATTAGTGTGGAAGCAAATTCTGTTAAAAGCTCGAGCAAGTCTTTAACAGAACGCTTTCCACTTTTAAAGACGATTTTGTCGAAATCATCGATAATAATGACTCGTTTGGCTTTGTCGAGTTGACGATAATTTTCTTTATCCAAGCCAGTATATGTTTTCTCACATTCTCTCCCTAAAAGTGTGATTATTCTTTCATCAGGATACAATGTTTTGCTATGGCCGCCATTTATGTAGATAGGTATTTTGTCCTGTTTATAATAATGCTTAAATAGCTCCTTGCATAAAGTCGTTTTCCCAGAATCGCTTGTTCCTGAAATTATTATTCTGCCATTTTCTTCTAGAAAATTGTATAATTTTTCAGAATCAAAAGTTCTTGAATTACGTGACTGACGAATGCCAATGTCTGCTAGGTCAGGGAAAATAAAAATATCCTCACGTGATAATACCCCTTTGTTTGGATGTTGCAACTGTATTCCTAAATCATCAACCCATGCATTGACCTCATCAGTCAGTCCAAATTCGTTAGCCTTGCGAGCAGGATTCTCGTGATATGTTTCCCATTGGGAATCAATTTCAAATACTGAATAATAGTTGCTTCCATTCCATTTGAATGGTAAAATGGAGCGCCGGTGATTAGTCGTGTCAATTATAATATAGTTAAACTCGCTAATAGCGTTATTCCCACTTTCTTGCAAAGCTCCTGCTTCAATGTGTGTACTTTCTTGCAACAAGGTTGAATAAGTTGTTCTCGCAGTGGCATCGTGTTCATGGCCAGTAAGCAATAGGTCAGATATCGTTTCAACTTGCTTCCGGAAAGCACGCCCATTCATTGGATTTAACCAATTGTAAGGATGGTGAAACATGGAAACAACTAGACTATATCCATGATTCTCCTGGATATAATCAATGGGAAAAAACATCGTTCCTGGCTTCTCATTTTTCTCTGATACCCAAGCTGTATTAAAACAGTTAAATCTTATTTTAAGATCGTGTATATTGAAATCGTAATGCCAAAATAGCCTGTTATCTAAGGTTAAGTTCTCCCCGAAATACAATCTCAAGAGCGAAAAAAAAGGTTCTTGTATTAATGTTGCTGAGCTTATTACCGAGTTGTCAACGTCGTTGTCCGATTTTGCTGTATTAATTACACTCCTTCTGGCCTTTGAATCAAGGTTAAAATCGCAATCGTGATTTCCTGGGATTGCAACAAATTTTACATTTTCTGTATGTAATGCCTCTGGTAGTTTTGTCTTTAATGTTTCAAATAGAAGCAGTGAATCACTGTATTCTTCTGTTTTACCTGAAAATGCGATGTCACCGGTAACTGCAACTACGCACATATCAGTTCTAATACCCAGGTTGCTAATGGCGCCTATTATCTTATCAGCTCTGTTGAATACTTTGTTTTTACTTCCTGTAATATGGATATCGCTGATTTGAAGTAGTGAAATGTTCATTATGATAGGAGTGTGGATGAAACCAAAAAGTATGTAGTAAAAAACTTGAAATACAGTTGACAAAAACCAAGCTTATAGTCGGAGATCGGAACTAAAAGTCGCTGGGGTCCTTCGTCTTAACCGCCATCGCCTTCTGCAGGCTTCTCACGATCATCCGAGCATCCCGAGCCGCTTCCTTCTTGATTTCGGGCCACAGCTTCTTACCTGAGCCAAGCGCGAATAGGGAACTACTTCCGGCTCCAGTGGCATCCGGATAGCATCGTTGTTGCAAATAGGGCCTTACACTACAACAATGCGTCCGGCGTCGTTTTGCCGCCAAGTGCGCCCGGGAGGGATGGCAACCACTCTTCCATCAGCACCACGCTGCCAGGTATGGTGGGGTGGAATGACCACAACGCGGCCATCGGTTCCTTGCTGCCAGGTATGGTGTGGTGGGATAATGACTATGCGGCCGTCTCTGCCACGTTGCCAGGTATGATGGGGCGGAATGGCGACAACCCTGCCGTCTGTACCGCTTTGCCAGGTGTGATGAGGTGGAATAGGTACGACGCGCCCATCGGTGCCACGCTGCCATGTATGATGAGGCGGAATAGGCACTACGCGCCCATCTGTACCGTGTTGCCAAGTATGGTGCGGCGGAATAGGTACCACGCGCCCGTCAGTACCTTGTTGCCATGTATGGTGAGGCGGAACATTAACCGCAATGCCATCTGCTCCTCTGATTACGGGCATATAATTAGTCTTAAAGGGTGTCTTGCGTTCCAGTCTATTAGTTGCCGTCCTGCCGTGGTGAAATCATGAGTGCGAAAACAGCCCGATTGGCAACAAAAACTCTGTTGCTACCGAATCGGATGCCTCAATTAGAAAGCGTGTGTAGTTAGCCCACTAGCACTTACACTCGCTTCGATCAACATAGGTCTTGTTGTTACTGGCGTTAATGTAGTAACAGCCGCCTTGGGGGCCCCGCCAGAGCTGATGACCATTATAAAAGCCGCACTTTACATCAGTAGTAGTACTGCTACTCGTTGAAGGAGCAGGATCATTAGCGCCGGAAGAAGAGCAGGATGGGCCTATGAAGACAGTAACAACGAGGAGGGTAGAGAGTAGGAGTTTCTTCATGTAGTTAGTGTTGATTTGGAGATAAATCGATTAAAATTGATTGTCTGAAGCTGATGATCAGGCTGATTCGCTATGCGAATAGAGACTTGGTGTAGTGTAGTTGAGGCTGAGATTTGTTCATGATCTCATTGAATCGCTTCACAAGGCGGTAGGTACGGGCCGTTTCAGTAAGCACTGATAAGGATTCGCGCGCGTCCTCACCCATCACCTCAGTATTATCGAGCATCACGGCCGTGCCAGTCATGCAGACCATGAGCATACCCTTCTGGCCCCCTACTTCGGCATAATCGATATCGGCAGCAAGTATGGCGTTCCCGCCCATCTCCACGCATGCAAGGCGCAACTGGGTCTTGCAGATTTCTTCGCCGCCCTGAATCTTGCGGTTGTAGCTCTTCGACTGTGCACCGAAGAAGTCGGTCCAGCTGCTTGCAAACTCACTGAATACCCCAGTGCCAGTGACGGATTGGCCCGTAACGAGCCCCAGTGGAGTAAAGCGCCAGGACGCCGGTGCCTGGAGGGAGAGGATTGGAATGTGATGGATGTGCTCATTCAGCGTTGCGGATACAGTCGTCAACTGGCCTTTAGCTGTAGTCTGTGATTGCCTGAGCAAAGGCTCCCCGCACTTCTGACAGTAAGCAACAGCGTTACCATTCGTGAATGAGTTAATGAAGGAGGTCGCGTAATCATTGAGAGGCATGTTATTGCTGAAAACAGCACTCTTCAGCTCTGCACCGCAATTGGGACAAGTAGGCATCGGGATAGTATAAGTTTTGTCGATTTTGAGTTCTTACAAATAGGTCTGCTAGCCCTTCTTACGCTGCCACACTAAGCCAAGCATATAAGCTGTGTGCATGCTCAGTCGACGGTTCTCTTCCTGGAGCAGCCACAGATGCGCGAGCAGGGCGCTGAGGTTTGACTCGGGCACAGCGGGATGTTGGTGCTTCATCTTAGTTAGGGTTCGTCCGGCTGTTCTTCAACTACAGTATTATTTCAGCCTTTACTTACTCGGTGGCCTCTTGAGCATGAAAGTCCTCGTAAGGCCTGACCAGAGTATATTTTCGCTTGCTGTAATCAGTATTGTGGGCTCTTTATTGGCGCGTTTGATGTAAGTCTTCTCATCCTCCATGACAGCTTTCACCGCAGCATCAGCTAATTCCCACACCTCTTGTATAGTATGTGTTGAACTTACCAAACAGTACTCAGCTGGGGGAAGACGATAGGTAACATTATCATCGTCCTTGATTGTGCGAAGGAAGCCGCGAGCCCGCATTTCAGTATGCAAGTCAGTATAGTCATCACTGCTATCAGTGCGATGTAATACAACACGGGTAATAAAGTGCATATTTTTAAATAGTTATGTTGAATTTTGGTTCTTGACTTAGTTCGGATTCGTCCGGCTGCCCTTAAGCAGCAGGATCATTTCATCCTTGGCCTTCACTAGCTCGCGGGTCACTTCCAGCTCGCGGGCCAGGGAGGTTTTGTCTTTCTCGCAATCAGCCAACTTCGTAGCGAGTTCTTCGGTATCTGTTGCCGAAGTAGTGTGCCCGGTGCTTTTAGCGCCGGGCATTATTTTTTGCTTGTTGCGTGAGCCGGTCTGCTGGATGTTGCCAGTGCCAGATTGAGAGATAGAGGCTGACTCCTCCTTGAAGAAATCAACTAACGGAATCTCCAAAGCAGCACTCAGTTTCTGAAGAAGCTCAGTATTGAGGTGCTCACTCTTGTATAGTTTATATACATAGTTGACGCTGACGTCAATAGAAGAGGCTATATCGCTAGGCTTTAAGCCTTTAGACGCAGCCATTTGCTCGATTTTGCGGCCTAGAAACAAAGTCTGTATTATTTTATTTGAAAAATAATGTAAGAGACTATTTGACTTTTTGACAAAAAGTATAAATTTGTCTCATTCTTCTCCCTCAAATCTGTAGAAACCGTTCGCCAAAATCAAAAAATAGGATAAGATTTTTCTCACAACGTGTGAAAAATCCCAGACAGAGTTGACGATTTCCGCAGAAAACAGGCACAAACGCACACCATTTTCTCACAAGCTATGGAACCCAATAACCGACTGGCGGAAATTTTCGCTGACCTGGGCGTGTCCGAAATGCGCCTTTCCAAGGAGCAGCTCGACAAATGGGGCATGACGCCGAACCGCTTCAACCAACTCGTAGCCAATAAGGCCCGGGTGGGCATGACGGTAGGAGAGGCCGACTGCATCCGGGAGTGGCTCCAGAAGAACTTCAAGGGCCGCAATGCCTGCCTGTTTGAGCGGGAGCTGGGCGAAGGCCCGGTTTCCACCAGCGGCCAGCGGGCACTCTTCCCCGGCTAAGACCATGGAGGCGCTTCGCACGCAGGGCCCAACCGGCCCGCGCAACCTCTACGGCCCGGTGGCCACGCTGCTGCACTCGCTGGGCTTCGAGGTCTGGGAGCAGCCCCGGCCTACCGCCTCCATGTCCCTGGTCACCGGCTGGTGGGAGGGAGGCGGCTGCCGGTTCATCTTCCAGTACGCCCACCACCATCCGGCCCAGGAGCCCGGCTGGGGCGGGTGCAGCCTGGCCGTGCAGGAGCCTAGTTCCACCGGCCCGCCTCAGGACTGCTTTACCATGACGCAGGTCCGCCGCCTGCGCGAGGTGCGCCTACTGCTGCTCCAGAACGAGCGGTTTGCCCAGGCCCGCGCCACGAAACAAGCCTTTTCCACCACCGCTAAGCCATCTGCGCCATGTCCGTCGATGCCAACCAAATAGCTACCAAGGGCGACCTGGAGTCGCTGCTGCAAAAGCTGGAGCAGCGCCTGAGCGGCGCCCAGCCCACCGCTCCCGCCACCGGCGACGACTACCTGAGCATTGACCAGGTGGCCGAGCTGACGGGCTTCAACCGCAAGACGGTGAAGAAGTGGATTGATGAGGGCAAGTACAGCCAGCAGGGCAAGCTCATCAAGCTCTTCACGCTGGAGTTCGCGCCGGGCTTCCCGCGCATTCCCCGCTCGGCCCTGGTGGCCTTCGGCAAGGGTGTGGGCTTCGACGTGGGTCAGCTCAACGCCCCGCCCGGCCTGCGCCTGGCTTCCTGATCGTGCTCTTCCACTAGTTAACACTACGACTGATGCAGTTCGAAACGATTACGCTCTATACGTCCCAGCCCCGGTCGCCGCACGCGGCTTCGTTCGCTGATTATATGCGGGTGCTCTCGGGCAAGCCCGTGCAGGTACTGCCGGTTGAGCAGCTGCACCGCATTCCACCCGATCAGCGCCGGCGCGGGCAGCTACAGGACGAGCTCCGCCAGCTGAAGGGCCAGCTGGAAGCGGTGGGGTACTTTATTGCGAAGGGCGAGCAGGACCCGTTTCGCTACCAGGACAGCCTGGCCGAACTGCGGCACGCCCGCACCCGTTACCTGACCCAGATAGCCCAAACGGAGCGGGCGCTGGGCATTGAGCCGAAAGGAGGGGTGGAGCTGTGATCCTCTCGGCCCACGCCGCCATTGCCCGCAAGGTCGATGGCAAGATCATTCAGTTACGCCGCGACCTGCGCGACGTGGCCCAGCAAATCGATGAGGTGACCGACCAGCTCGATGCGCTCACGGCCGAGGCCCTGGCGCAGGACGGCCCGCGCTTACAGCTACGCCTCTCCCAGCTCGAGCAGCAGATGCTCACCCTGCGCACGACCATCGAGGAACTGACCACGCTGGCTACCCCGCTCTTCTCCGAGCGCCCCTAACCCAGCACACGCTATTGCAACACTACCCCAGCCGCCGGCTGGGTCGCCCCCGTCGACTAAGCAAGTCGCCTCTCTTTGGGTGGGAAGTCTGGAGAGGAAATGCCGGTTCGAGACCGGCCGGGGGCGCACAGGGCCTGCACACGCACGCTCGGGGACGGAAGGATTTGAGGCTGCTTCTACTGACCGTCCCCACCTTTTTTGCTTGCTCCACTTTTCAACTTCACGCGCTGGATGTTGCCGCTACCGTATTCTCAAAACAAAGCGTTTGGCCTGTTTTCCGGCCACCTGGATTCATTGAAGCAGCAGCTGCAACCCCAGCTGCGACGACGCATTGTTAAGGGAGTCGAGGAAACGTACCTGGTTACGCCAAAGCCCATCAGCGACGGCGCCCAGAGCACCGCCCGGGTGCTGCACCGCATGGCGCTGCAGGCCGTCGAGGAGGCCCGGGCGGTGCCCTTCCTGCTCACCACTACGGCCACCGATGCCGAGCCCACGCCGCCGCCCGTAGCCGTCAACAACGAGACGCTGGCGAAGATCCGCAAGGTGAGTGGCCGCACCATCCGCCAGCACCTGCGGGAGCTTATGAGCATAGGCTTCATCGTGAAGCGGCGCTTCCGTGGCACGAAGGCCAATTTTGAACTGTGGATTAGTACAAAATTCCTGTGGAAAACAGACTCTCAGGCACTTAATAGCCAATCGTCCGAAAATCGCACAAAAGCCGGCGAAGCGGCTTTTGTAGAACCCACGAGTACAAAACTTCCGCTTATTCAATCTCTGGTAAAACAGGATACTTCAGAAATTGAAATCGCCCATGTGGATAAGTTGGTAACCAACCCCGAGCAGGCGACATTGACTGGCAACACAGGGCCGCGGCACACCCAGGAGGCCCGCCCTACGGCCCCTAAGCAGCCCCGTCAGGCGAAGCAGACGGAAAAAGAAAGTAAGGGGGCGGGGGGCGCGGCGGCGCGCCCAGCGGCAGCAAATCCGGCCCTAGAGGCCCTGCGCCGCGAAATGGTAACGCAGACTTTCCACTACGCCTGGAAGCTGATTTACCCCGAGCGCAGCTTCTCGGAGCACGAACAGCGCAAGTCGCTGGAGGCTATCCGCGCCGGCGTCTACCGGAATTTCGAGGCGGCGCTGACCGAGGCGCAGTGGAACCAGTACCACGACGAGGTTTTCCAGCGCATCGACCTGGCTGCGGCGTACTTCCGCCGCCACACCAACAAGTTTGCCCCTTCACCCTTCGCCGAGTTCGTCGCCGGCACCGGCTATTTCGACGCAGAAAATGCCCAGGGCTTCGAGGGTACGCATCGGTGGCTAGCAAACCACCTGGCTAACCAGTACCAGCGTGACTTGAGCAAGGCCCTGCTGCGGGCCCGCCGCGAAATGCGGGCTTACCGGCTCAAAACGGCCCCTAAGCGGGTGCTGGCTATGACGGCCACGCAGCTCTACCGCTACCACGAAACGAAGCTCCGCAAGTTCGGCAAGGCTGGCCTGGAGCGTTTCTACGCCCAGGTTGGTGCTCCTAAATCCTGATTCAGTTCAACCTCTCACTTACCGTAATGACTTACCAACGTTCCGCCTCGGCCCAAAAGATGGTCGACGCAGCTTGCACCAAATTGATTGTCTACTACACCGATGGCAACGCCCGCACGATGTGGGGCCGCAACGGTCTGAACGGGGGCCGGGTGGCCGCCGATCCGGAGTCCATCGAAGTGCTCCGCCACAAGAAGTACGTGGCTGCCAATGCGGCCAGCATCAAGACGGCCATCATCTACGCGAAGTCCGGGGCCGAGCTGCACCGCTTCAGCAAGGGCAGCTGGGTATGAGGTACGGCGAGGTCGATGAGTACCAGCTGCTGCCGGTGCTCAGCAAGAAGTACGACGCCGCGCTTCAGCTGGACCACTACCAGGCCGAGGCCTTGTTCCACTCGCTGAAGTTCTACTTGCGGCTGCTGCTGCTCGAACCACCCCTATACCCAGCGCAGGCCCAGAGCATCCGGCCCATGCACCGGCTCATGCTGCGGCTGGAGAAGCTGCTGCAGGGGGATTGGTCGCCAGTCCGGAAGAAAGCCCGGCAGCGCAAGTGCAAGGTGGAGTTTGATGCCCTGCTCCAGCTCAACGCCCTGCTGCGCGAAGGGGAGCTATTCCCCGCCCAGTTTCACTACACCGGCTCCCTGAACGCCGTGCACCTGCAGGTAAATCAGCAAGCCCAGAACCTCACCGGATTCTTCCAGCTATAGAACCCGGTAGGGGTGCCGTTTTTCACGCCGAAGTGAGGCAGAAAAAAGGTAGTCGAAAAACAGGCCGAAAAACGCCCTGCCGGCTCCGGTCGGCGAGGGCGGAAGTGAGGCAGGGAAACCACTTGATTTTATTGACTCAGAAACTCGCATGCCTTGGGGCCATCTGTGTACCTTAACCACCGTTTTCGTGAACCATCGTTACTGGCAATAAATGCTAACCCAGCAGCTCTCTGCTTGCCCTTCTTGAGCAAGCGTACCTGCCGTTAAATTCTTGTGCTGATGTTTTTCGTAAGTCGAAGCTCCACCTTCTTATTCCTGATTGGTTTAGCGGGTTGCTCGCCCGCTACGGAACCTCCTCCGGGCTATTCTCATAACGCTGCAGTATCGGATGCCCACGGCCAACCCCGGGACACGACCTCCTTTTACTTCCCAGCTGCTGATTCGCTACATGCGACTTACATCCCCCCCGAAAAGCGGCCACGCGAATACGTGCTTGACGAACGCGTGACGAACTGCGCCGCTAACCTGGTCAGCGCCTCGTACTGCCTGACGTATTTCAACGCGCCGGTGCTTTCCAACTACTACTTGCAGACACCGATGTACCGGTTCTTGTGGCTGCGCTCGTTTCACCGGCCGGTGTTGCTCACGTTGCGCGGCAGTGCCTCCGGCGCGACGCTGCACACGCAGGTGCTAGATAAGTTTCCTGTGTTCCAAACGCAGATCATTTTTTACCCCGATAGTTTGTCGGCCGATGCAGCGCTGGGTGCTCGGGCATACGCCCGGCGCAACTACGAAAGAACGATGGTCGACCCGGCCTTTCACGCCCAAATGGCGGCTAGCAAGCGCCGAGCGGTGCTCGTTAAGGAAGCGGATACGACGATTGTTCTGACGCCGCTACAGTACCAGGCTTTTGAAGGGTTACTTCACCAAGCCCGATTCTGGCAACTGCCCAGTTGCCAACCTAGCCCCGGCTTGCTCGATGGCGCTTCGTGGCTGCTCGAAGCGCATTTGGCGGTTGGATACCACATGGTGGAGCGCGCCTCCCCGCCCGCAGACGATCCATTCCGACGGGCTTGTGAATACCTCATCGAGTTGAGTTCTGTTCGCGCGGAAGAACGTTATTAACCTCGTTTTCTTAAACCACCCTTTTTCTGAACACACTCTACATTCGACTACTTCCACAACTGACGCTAGGGCCATGAGATCTGATTTTGACCTCAAACGAGATGATGAAGCGTTAGATAAGCTCATCTTGGCTACCGGACTGCAGCCACTCATGAACAATGCAAAGTGGGTGAAGTTGCTGACCCTGCTGGTGCAGCAGTGGCACCTACTACGGGAATGCAAAGTCAAGCTGATATGGGAAGGCCCCGACGTGGAGCGGTGGTTGTTGCTCGACGAGGACACGAGCTACGGCTTAGACTACTACGATACCGCTGTTGAAGCCTTGATTAGCGGTCAGCCCAGGGGCTGGTACGCATACAAGGAAATAGAGTGGTTGGAATTGCTACCCGCTCCTGATGGGAAAACTCAACACCTCGACTTATTGCAACAGGAAATAGATCAGCTCGGGCAGTTTCGAGTGGAAAGGTTTATGGACAAGTTGCGCCTTTATGCCTATCACCGGCCTTAGAAAATCGGCCTTGGTTTAGTTTTTGGACCGTTTCGCTTTACTCTTTCGCTACTCACGAGGGGATACCTGCACCGCCGATCTATTGGCTATGTTCTCCCGGCGTTCGAGTGCTTCATCAGTTTTGAGTCGGACCACATTTCGGTAACGACCCGCTATGCTGTCGCGCCAGGGAATGAAATGCTCATTTGGTGGACGTTTAACAGTCAATGCATGTGTCGAGTCGGTGGTGAGAAAGAGTCCTAGCACTCCGATAATGCTAACGGACTTATCAGGATTGAATACCATATACCCATCCAACGAGGAGCCGTATTCGTGGTAGTCAACCGACACGCTAGGAGTGCCGGTCGGATCGGCAGTATTGCCCCAATAGAAGTAGCTATGGCCTGGTTCGTCCACTCGGGTGACGCATAAGTCTCCATACTGGTACGTAGACAGCTCCCGGCTCGAGCAGCTACCAAGGGCCAAAAAGGCTAATAGGAACAGCCCGTTTATTTTCATGAGTGAGAAGGGCTATTATAATCGAGTTGAACAATAAATATAGACCCTCGTTTTCCTGAACTGGCGGCCTGTGGCCCTTGCCTAGCTGCTAAAGGCCCTCTACTGTTCAGCTTGAGTTCAAAAAACTCGTTTACGAAATCAAAGTTCAATAAACGCAAAAGGGGATGAGTTTCGTGAACTGTTTTCGAACCAGCCAAGGACATCAGAAATGAGTCGAGTAGCCATCTTTACCCGCGTGTCGAAAAAGAGCCAGGCCACCGACCGTCAGGTATCGGAACTGACCGAGTACGCCGGCCAGCACCGCTACCAGGTGGTGGCCACGTTCACCGAGCAGATAAGCGGATCCACTAAGAACGATAAGCGCCCGGTGCTGCAGGAGCTGCTCACCCTGGCCATGGGTGGGCAATTGGATAAGGTGCTCGTGTCGGAAGTGTCGCGCCTGGGCCGCAGCACGGTGGAGGTGCTGAAAGTGCTCGAGCAGCTGGAGCAGTTGCGCGTGTCGGTCTTCGTGCTCAACTACCACATCGAGACGCTGCCGGCGACCGGTAAGCCAAACCCCTTGGCGCTATTCATGCTCACGCTGCTGGCCGACCTGGCGCGGATGGAAAAGGAGACACTCCGGGAGCGGATTCACAGCGGGCTCGACGAGGCCCGGCGTCAGGGCAAAACGCTGGGCCGCAGGAAGGGCACCGGCAAATCAGACGAGCAGCTACTGAAGGACCACGCCGATATTGTGCGCCAGCTCCGCTCCGGCCAAAGCATCCGGAACACGGCCGCCATCACCGCGAAAGGGGAGGCGACGGTAAAGAAGGTAAAGAAGCTGCTGGAGGCGGATTTACCGAAAAGTTAGCCAGCCGGGCAGGCCGCTTGCAGATTGGTTAGTAATTGAAATATATTTAGGAACCGTAGGAGCGTGCCCTGCGGTTTCGTCCTATAAAGCCACTATTCGCACTAATACTTTTGGAGAAGTTATTTGTACCGCCCTCGTTAACTTCTATGTCCGTCTTCTCCATTCCGACCCGCAAGCACGTCAAACAATATCTGCTGCAGGAGTTCGGGCCTGCGGAGCCGCTGGCGATTCACCAGAACACGTTTCTGGGCCGCCTGATTGGCTCGAAAGTGGAAAAGAAGCAGCCGTACCGGCAGTTGAACAAAGAGGCCAAGCCGGCGCTGGATGGGCTGCTCATCTCGCTCCCGACGGCGCTGAAGCACCACACCCTGCCGCTGCCGGCAGCGGTGCAGCTGGCCGAGGTGCTGAACAAGTTTTTTCAGCAGCAGATGATTCAGTTCGTCAAGGGGCAGGTGGCCGTCACGCAAAACGAGCGGGGCGCCCTGAGGAGCTTCTACGCCCTCTACGATATCAACCCCTCCGACTACGACCTGGAGGAGGCCCGCAAGGTTTACAGGGACTACAAAGACCGCGTGATGAAGAGCAACGGGCACTTCGATTTCATCTACGGCGACGACGTGGTTGCGTCCTCTTAGTCGGCCCCGGGCCGCTGTTTCTTTGGGTATCGCTCATTTGCCGATACCGCATGGACCAGAACAAGCTCTCCGATTTCATTGCCTATTTCCGCCAGCTGGCCGCCGAGCACGTCGTGCTCAAGGGCAGCTTCGTGCACGGCTCCAGTGGCCGCATCCTGAGCGGCACCCGCACCGGCATCACCTATCCCGCGCTGTGGCTCGAAACGCCCAGCCTCAACCTGAACGATAAGGACGGCACCGTCCCCTACGGGAAGCGCAGTGCCGCTTTCGTCATTCTGCAAAGCGTCCCGGTCGGGGACTATGCCGCCCAGGACGTGCAGTGGGAAATGACCGAGCAGCTGGCCCTGGAGGTGCTGAGCCGTATGCGCCAAGACAAGAAGGCCCGCAAATTCGACTTCGAGCTGAGCGGCGACCTGGAGCCGATCAGCACCATTACGGTCGACAACGAAATCGGCTGGCGCTTTGAATTCGACCTGGGCAAGTACGTGCCCATCTGTTACGACGCCACCCGCTGGCAGGAAGGAGGACAGGTATGAGCGTGATAGTTCTCCTTACTGCCTACACCTTCGCTGATTTCGATGGGACCACCGATGTGTACGACGTGCTGCAGGTCACTTTCGACACGGCCCGGGCCAACCAGGGACTGGAACCTCGGGAGGAAAGTGTAGCGCCTTTCAATCAGCCGTCGGGTCAGCCGCAGCCCGGTGACTACGCAATGCCGGCCGGCCAGCAGCTGCACCAACTGTGCGGAGGCGCCAGTGGCTACGACCTGATTACCTACTTTACAGACGGTGCCGGCAGCTACACCACCACCGTCGACGCGAACAACGTCCCCCTGTGCAGCTACGTCGCCCCGGCTGTGGTCTGCACGCTGCTGCTCAGCGCGGCCGCGGCCGGCAGCACCATCACCGCCACGGTTACCGGCGCGAAGGGCAACGTGCTGTTTTCCCTCGATGGCGGCACCCCGCAGGCATCGGGCGTATTTGAGGACGTGCTGCCCGGCAGCCACCAGGTGCGCGCCGATGATGACGGTGCGCCGAATTGCTTCCGGACCAAGGCCGTCACCGTGCTGCCCCCTGGGGCGGAGGAGCCCCCGGTCATCCCGGCAGGCCTGCCGGCGGCTTTCCATTTCTCCCTGCACCCGATCTGGCACACGGCCGCAGCGCCCATGGGCGCGGAGGTGGTGCTGGAGCTGTGGGTGGAGGACCAGCCCGACAGCGAAACCTTCAGCCGGGTGCTAACCGAGCGGAAGCTGGCCGGCGTGTCGAGCACCGTCACCTTCCGCCTTGACCTGGTACTGCGGCGCCTACTGCGGGCGCACGTGCCGGAGCCGGCCGGGCCAATGCTTTGCTCGGCCAACCGCCGTAACTTCTTCGTGCGCACGGCCCGCCTCAACGACGTGACCAAGCAGCCGGGGGCCTGGTCGACGTCGAGCCTGCGTACGGTGGTACGCGGCGGGCTCCCGGTGCCGTACCAGGGCGAGAGCTACTTCGGTATCTGGGCGCAGCGCCAGCAGCTGCCCCCGTTCCTGACGTGGCAGCCGCGCCGCAAGCGCATTACGTCCGGGCAGCCGGAGTGGCTGGCCTGGCTCTGCCCGCCCGGCACCAGCAACACAGTCAGGGTGAAAACCCGCTACACCTTGGCGGCCGTCGGCGGGAGCCCGGGCCCCGCCATCACCCAAGAGGTCGTGATGGACCTGAGCGGCGGCCGTGGCAGCCGCTACAAGCTGCTGAGCATCCCGGTCGACTCGTCGGTGGCCGGGCTTGCTTCGGTGCAGGTCTGGCTAACCGATGACGCCGGCGAGACCATCAGCGAGGTGTTCGACTACGTTGTCGTGCCGGCGACGGAGCGCACCCGGTACTTCCTGTTCACCAACTCGCTGGGCGGTACCGACACGCTCCGGACGGAGGGACGGCGGGAAGGTGCCCTCGATACCCGCGAGGAGCTGGCCGAGCGCATCGTGACGCCCGACCGCCCGGCCGTCCTCGGCAGCACCTACGTGCTCAGCCAGGAGGCCACGCGCAAAATCAAGCAGCCCACCGGCTGGCTCACGACCGAGCAGCTGGACTGGCTGCAGGAGCTGGTCCTGGCCCGGGAGCGGTGGGAGGTGGCGGCCGGCCGGTTGCTGCCGGTACTGCTCACCAAAAAGACCCTGACCTACGCGCAGGACGACAGCGCCCTGCGCGGGTACACGTTCGAGTTTGAGTACGCTTTCGAGCCCACGGCTTACGCCAACCTGCCCTAACGATGCTGGAATTCACTTCTGCCGGTACGCCCATCGTGCTAGCCCCCGGTACCAGCGTGCAGCTGGAGTATAATTCGCCGCTCTTCGACGAGGAAGCGCTGAAGGGCAACTTCAGCTACGCCCTGGGCGTGCCCGCTGAGGACAACGGGCCGGTGTACGGCTTCCCGGAACTGCCAGCCAACGCGCAGGCCGCTCCCAGCCAGCTGCCCGCTGAGCTGAGCCAGGACGGCTACACGCTGCTGCGCGGCGTGCAGAACGTTACGGGCGTGAACACCCGGCGCTATACCGTGGGCGTTATTGGGGGACTCAACGCACTGGCCGCCGCAATGGACGGCCGCAAGCTTCACGAGTTCCAGTATGGCGGCAAGCGGGAAGTGCCGCTCTACGAAGAGACCTCCCCCGGTTTCTTCCGGCCTGGCATTATTGGTCACGCCAACGCGACAGTGCAGAATCCGGAGGCGTTCGACTACGTGTTTGCCCCGCTGCATAACCCAGGCTTCTTCGATACGACTCTGCCCGACCCGAACTGCTTTGTCAACCCCTGGGTGTACTCGGACATTGATTTCCTGGGGCAGCCGGCTGGCGGGACGTTCATCTACCGGATTCCCTTCTCGGTACCGGGCGGCTCGCAGGCCCTGCCCGATCAGCCGCCCATGTGCGCCTTTCCTTACGTGCACTACGTGCTCACCAGCATCTTCCGGGAACTGGGCTTCGTAGTCGACACCGCCGACATGCTGGCTGGGGAAATGCGGACGCTGGTCGTGGCCGGCAACGCCTGCTTGCCGAGCCTCAATTCCATCAGCTTCGTGCAGTCGTTCTACCTGGCCGACGTGCTGCCCGACGTGACGGTGGCCGAATTTCTAAAGGTGTTGCGGGATGATTTCGGGCTGGTGGTGGTGCTCACGCCCCGGGGCACCGTGCGCACGGTGTACTGCCGCGACGTGCTCGGGAGCCCCGACTACGTGGACCTCACCCATGTGGCCACGCCGGCACCGGAGAAAACGATCAGTACGCCGAAGGGCGTCACGCTGGCCTACCGCGCCGATAGTGAAGACGTGTCCGCTAAGGACCTGGGCAAGGGCTTCGAGGGGCAGGTGGTCGGTGACCCAGTGACCCTGCTCAGCGAGCTGCCCACCACGGCGCCGGTCACGCTCGATGCCTTCGGCCGGCCCAAGCTGCCCGAGCCGCAGATCCGCCTTGTGGTGGAGAAAGATGCGTACTACAAGTCGAAGGCCCGCTATTTTCTGGGTGAGCCGTCAACGGCGCTGGATTGGGAATTCTTTGGCCTGAACTACCGGCCGCTTGACGTGAACGGCGGTGGCACCCGCCAGGAGCAGGGGCACGCCACCACGCGGATGAAGCGTGTTGACTTCGACCTGGTCGGCAGGCAGACCGGGCTATTCCCGCACATGAGCCAGCGCGGCTTCCAGGTAGGGGGAGAGGGGACGCGCAGCACGGCCGTGCGACTGCTCTTCTATCGGGGCCTCCAGCCCCTGGCCACGCCCGGGCAGGTGTACCCGATGCTCGACGCGCACAACCGGAATCTGGCCGGCCAGCAGACCGGAACGCTCTCGCTTCGCCTCGATGGCGAGGCGGGTACCTACAAGCAGTTTCTGCGGGAATGGCTGCAGGTGAAACTCAATCCGGTGGTGGTAAAAGACCTGTGGGCCCTGCCGCCCGACGTGCTGGCCCAGTTTGATTTTACCCGCAAGGTGATGGTCGACGGCGTGCAGTACCTGGTACGCAAAATCTCCGCGACGGCCCCGGTGACGAAGGCAAGCAAGGTGGACTTGTCGAGGGTCTGACGCTACGGTTCCACGCGAAAAAAGTAAGGCAAAACCGAAAAAAAAGATTTGCCACTTCTTCCCCAGCTTTTGCCACTTCTTCCCCAGGCTGCCCGATGGAGTGGTCAGGGCAACCCGGCAGGGGTCCGGCTAGTTGCCGTCCGATGCTCTGGCAATTGCCACCTGCAGGCCCAGGCCAGCTACCTCGGGAGCTGACCGGCTCCGGCCTACGCGCCGGGCCCTGCCCGCGCCTTCTTGGGGTATATGAAGACTGCAACCCTAGTTGTCACGCGCAAGTGGCTTTCGAAAAAATGCACCGTTGGGCAGCTCACGCTTAACGGTATTCTCTTTTGCTACACCCTGGAAGACGTGGTGCGCAAGTCTGGAGAGGCAAAGGTGCACAGTGCCACGGCTATTCCGGCCGGCACCTACCCGGTAATTCTCAACATCAGCAACCGCTTCAAGAAGCTCATGCCGCTGGTGCAGAACGTGCCGGGCTTCGCCGGCGTCCGGATTCACCCGGGCAACACGGCGGCCGATACCCAAGGTTGCCTGCTCGTGGGCCTCTCGAAGATGCAGACCAACGACAAAATCTACAACTCGCAGGCGGCCTACGAGCAGCTGATGGCGAAGCTGGTGGAGTTCGACCGCATCACCCTCACTATCCAGTAGTCGTGCTGCTGCCGCTCTTACCCTTTTGTGGCGTCAATGTGGGCGGCGTTATTGCCGTTCGCGTGTGGCCAGCCAGCAACGTGCTGGGCTACCCGGGTATGGAGGGGGCCAGCCTGCTTGATGAGATGGAGCTGGTCGACCCGCTCAACTATGCCGACGTGTTCGCCCTCGATGGAACGGCGGGCTTCGACGAGCAGCAGGCCGAGAGTGAGCAGGGCACCTTCTACAAGCTCAAGCTCCAGCTCTTTATTCCGAAAGACGCGCCCGACGTGGCGGAGGCAATTGCCCGCCTGACCGGGGGCAAGTTCGTGGTAGCCTACCAGGATGGCAACGGTCTGACCAAGCTTATCGGCACGCCCACGGAGCCGCTGCGCTTCTCGGCCGACCTGGAAACGGGCAAGCGCGCCACCGACCGCAACGGGCGGCCCCTGACCTTTTTCGGGGAAGCCAGCGTGCCGGCCCCCTTTTACCTGCATCAAGAAATCGTGCCGGGCGGCAGGCGCAAAGCCTTTTCCCCTGGCTTCAACTTCGGCTTCAGCTAACCTATGGCTCACCCCCTCGAAATGGAACGCGACGTGCTGCTGGACTTCATTGTGCAGCAGTTCCGCGATAATGAAAATGAGGAAATAACGCCTGCCGTTGCCCGGCAGGCGTTATTTGCCATTGTCTACTCGACGCTCGTCCGAAAGTCCGATACGCTCTCGGTTAACCAGCTGCGCGGCGGCACCCACCTGAAAGCCAACCTGGCGGGCCGGGATGCCATTCCCTTCGAGCTGCGCGTGCTGAACATGGAGTGCCACGTGCTCAACCCGGTCGATGCCGGCGAGGCCGCGGCGGGCATCGTGCGGGACTGGGCCTCGTACCAGCTGGTACCGGACAGCAGCAGCACGCTGACGGCCTTCACCGATGCCGACGTATTCACCACACGCAAGGCGCGCTGGGTGCTCACGTCGGGCAGCGAGAGCGACCGGATTGCCACCTATCCAGAGTTTGTCGACGAGGACCATCAGTATCTGAAGGATGATCCGATTCAGTTTACGTTCCCCAGCGGAGCCGTGCGCCTGTTCAAGGCCCGCAAGAATCTAACGGCCTTCGTGAACCCGGCCCCGACCGGCCTCGACAACGACCCGAACTGGGTAGCCTTTGCGCCCCTCAGCGGTGGCGGTACCGCTGGGCCAACCTCGACGGATGGCTTGCCGGAGGGTATGAACAACAAATACTTCACGACGGCCCGCGCCATTGGGGCGCTGCTCACCGGCTACGTGAAAGGGCAGGCCAGCCGGGCAATTGCCGCCACTGATTCAATACTGGTTGCCATTGGGCTGCTGGAGCGCAAGGCGGATGACAACGCGACCCGCATTGGAGTACTGGATGGGTTGACCACAACCACCAAGGTTTCATTGGTCGCGGCGCTGAATGAGGTAAATGCAAAGCCTGCAGGTTCGCAGCTCGTCGTTGAGCAGAGCCTGGCCAGTAACAGCGTTGCCAACGTGCCCAGCGTGAAGACGGTTAAGGATGCCATTGCGGCGGCATTGGACACCCCCGGCCAGCGGTACCACTTCCGGCCGGATGGCGTGGTCTGGGAAGGCCCGGTCGATGCCAGCGAAACCGGGACGTTTGCCTATGTCGACACCCAGAACCTGAGCTCCTACACGATTGAGATACAGGGCGTGGTGGTGCCACAGGCGCCCTGGGCGTTCAATACCGGCGACTACCGCAAGATAACGGCCGTGCTGGCCCCCGGCGCAACCTATGGCTCTCTTATCCTGAAGCCGTAGCCATGCGCCCGTATTTTCATTACTACGTCTGCCCGGTGCTTATCAACCGGGCGCTGCAATTCAACGGCATCAACCAATTTGCCACGCTGCCTATTGGTAATTTCTCGGTGATGCTGGGCGCGGAATGGAAAATCACTATTCGGTTTCGCCCCGACGCGGTGGATGATGGCTATATCATCCAAAAGGTCGGTTCATCCGGCGGGGCCACCGGCGATATTTTCAGCGTCCTGTATGGGTTTGTCGGCTCGAATCTGGTGAGTTTTTGGAATTTCCAGCGCAACAATACCGGCAACAGTATCCTAGTGACGCTGAACACGCCCTGCCCGCCTGGCGCCTTCTACACCGTGCTGTTTCACCGCATCGGGGATAAGTTGTACGGCTACCTCAACGGGGTGCTCGATGTGACCTACACCAGCACGTTTGAGCTGCTGGATGACCCGAATTTCGGGCTTGATTTTGCGTGGTCGGCTCGAAATGCGGGCCAGGGCTATGAGTGGCAAGGCACTCTGGACTCGGTGAAAATTGAATCCGATGGGGCTACGCTGCTCAACCTACCACTCAATGAGCAGTCCGGCCCTTTCTACAACTCCGGCACGGCCGGCGGTCAACTCCTCCTGACTGGCAATCCTACACGCCTCGACCTATGAAGATTGAAGTCATTTACGTCACGCCCGCTATGGCCTTCCTCGGCATCACGCTCGGCTCCATCATCGAGATGAACATTGAAGCAGCGGAAGAGTGGATTGCGAAAGACTGGGGCAGACCTGCCTAGCCAATTCCATCCCTGCTTTTCGTCCTACGCGCCCGGGCCTCAGGAGGCGAACATTGTATATCGCTAAGCACGATTGACAATGCTCGACCTCATCACCTCCTCCGCCTGGGCGCTGGAAAGCAAGTACTACAATGTCGCCAAGGCCAGCATCATGCAGCGCCTGGCTGCCGGTTTGCCAGCTCTTTCGGCCGAGGAAGTAGTACCGCGCCGCTACCCCCACGTAGATGCCCAGGGCTTCCCCTCGATGTGGGTGAGCGAGTCGGGTGAGCTGGCCGGCGTCGACGTAAAGCCCCAGGGCCACGGCCTGAACATGGCGGAGGCAATGGCCGGTCTGCTGGCTGCCAACGGCCGCGGCGGTACCGCCACCACGTCGGGCTCGAAAGTCGCAGTGATTCCGGTGCAGGGCACCATTCAAAAGCGTGGGGGTATGTGCTCCCTCGGTACCAAAGACCTGATTGCCTCCCTTGCGGCTGCGAACCGTGACCCGGAAATCAGTGCCATTGTGTTGGATATCGACAGCCCGGGCGGCCAGGTCGATGGTACCGAAGAATTCGCGGCAGCCATTAAAAACAGCGCCAAACCGGTCGTTGCCTACGGCGACGGCCTTGTAGCATCCGCTGCTTACTGGATTGCCTCCCAGTGCGCCTTCATCTACATCAACTCTGCTACTACCGGCTACGTCGGCTCCCTGGGCGTGCTCTGCATGCACGTGGACCAGTCGCAGTTCCTGGAGAAGCAGGGTATGAAGGTGACGATCCTGCGCTCCAGCCGCGCAGTTGATAAAGCCCGCCTGAACAGCGTCGAGGCCTTGACGGAGGAAGTAATTGCCTCAGTGCAGGCCGACCTCGACGGCATTGCCGCCACCTTCATTTCCACGGTCGAGAGCGGCCGGGCCGGCAAGCTCAGCGCCAAAGAGGACCTGTTCACAGGCAAAGTCTACAACGGTGCCGATGCCAAGAAGCACGGCCTCGTGGATGCCATCGGCTCGCTGCAGGACGCGGTGAACAAAGCCGCGCAACTCGCCAAAACGCCCGGCATGGGCAATAACGCTTCTTCTTTCACTTCTTCCCTTTCCACCGCATGGACTTCAAGTTCAAAAGCCTAGCCACCGCGCTGGGGCTCACCACGGCCGACGCCACCATTACGGAGGCCAATCTGAAACAGGCCAACAACAAAATCGAGGAGCTGGAGCGCGAAAAGACCGGCGCTGAGCAGAAGGCTGCTACGGCCCTGGCGGACCTGGCCACGATGACCACCCGCGCCACCACGGCCGAAGGTTCGCTCAAAACGACCCAGGCCGAACTCAAAACCGCCACCGACAAAGTTGCCACGCTGGAGTCCTGGAAAAAGGACAACCAGGCTGAGGACGAGCGGGAGGACGACGAGCTCAACGACGACGACGAGCCGAAGCCCGCCCAGAAAGGTGCCTCCTTCGAAACCATCGCCAGCAAGCACATCTCCCGCATCAAGGGCGTGCACGGCAGCGACAAGAAGTAGCCCAACGGCCCCAGACAACACCCAGACTGTAAATTTTTTCCCTCACGCTTTCCAGGATAGATACCATGACAGCAGTTGATTTCTCGGGACTTCCGGCCCGCTTGAAGGATTACTCCTACAAAAACTCGGAAACCCTGCTCACGCAGACCCTCATCGATGGCATGAGCTTCCTCAACTACATGAACCTGTTGGTCGACGTGACCGACCGGGTCGACCTGACCCAGATGTTCATTAGCGAGGTGCTCCAGCCCGGTGGCAAGGACAGCTTCACCCCCAAAGGCACGGTCGGCTTCAAAAACCGGGAAGGCCGGGTACGCGACTGCAAAGTCGACTTCCTGCTGACCCCGAAGCTCATCAACGCGATGTGGAAGAGCTACCTGGGCCGCATCAACAAGAGCCGCCGCGGCGACGTGTATGACGCCCCGTTCTTCCAGTTCATCCTGGAGCGCATTGCCGCTAAGGTGCGCGAGGAGCTTCAGCTGAAGGCCGCCTTCCAGGGCGTGTACCGCGAGGACAGCCAGTTGGCCGCCCGCGTATTCGACGGCATCCTGCCGCTGCTCTCCGACGCTGGCGCTGTGCCGGCCGGCAACATCTTCGCCGGTGCCCCCATCACCCAGAACAACGCCATCGACCAGCTCGAAGGTCTGGTTTCGCTGGTGCCCTCGGATAAAATCAACGAGGACCTGATCTGCCTGGTGGAGCCGACGGTGATGCGTCACTACAACCTGGACTACCGCGCCACCTTCGGTACCATCGGCACCTACACCGAGTTCAAGAAGACCGTGCTCGACGGCACGAACATCACGCTGATTGCTGAGCCCGGCCTGTCCGGCACCAACGGCGTGATTATCACGGAGCGCGAAAACCTGACCTGGCTGACCGGTGAGCTGAACCAGCTCGACGCTTTCGTCATCGAGAAGAGCAAGCGTAACGTGAACGTGATGCTCGACTTCCAGGCCAGCGCCGACTTCGCCCTGGGCGAGATGGTATGGTGCAACGACCTGGCCCTGACCAAAGGCCAGGCCCTGCGCACAGCTGCCGCTGCTGAACCTGCTAACAACGCTTAGTAGGCCCACCAGCTGCTGAAATGATGAAGTAACCCGGTGGCGATGCGGCCACCGGGATTTTTTCCAACGACTCTCGCAATTCTTCCCTCGATCATGAAAAAGCTCTTTTCGGTCGGCCTGCTCATGCTGAGCGTGCTCATGCTGGCCACCATCTTCCTGCCCACCCAGCTGCAGGCCCTGGCCCACGCCGTGCCCCACGGCATGGACGTGTACAACGTACTAGTCGTTTCCTCGACCGGCGCCATGACGGCCGGCGTCTGCCTGCCCATCACCCACATCGTCGCCGAGGACTGCGGCGCGAACCCGGGCGGTCTGACCGACCTGCACGTTATCCGTCGGCGCGACATCATGACCTTCCCCGAGCCCAGTGCGGACGGGGTAACCATCGCGACGGCCATCGTGCCGAAAGCAGGCGAGGGCTTTGTGAAGTGGGAGTTCGCATCCGATACCGGCGACTTGAACCATAAGTCGGGCGGTGACCAGGGTAACCAGTCGATTACGCACGAAATCAACACCTACGTGCCCCGCGGCATTGCTACCATCGACGCGGTAATCAACGCGGCCATCAACGGCGACTTCGTGGTTATCGGCACCGACAGCAATGGCAACCTCCGCATCCTGGGCGACAAGCGCCGGGGCGTGAAGTTTGACTATGACTACAAGTCGGGCAAGAAGGGCACGGACAAGAATGGCACGGATTTCAAGTTCACGGGCGAGGGCTTCACCCACGTGCCGTTCTACTACACCGCTGCTATTCCCCTGAAGGCCGCCGCGTAAGCTCAGCTGGCCGCTGGCCTCAGTTCACCCATTGGGATTCTCACCACCAAGCACTCCTAGTTTCTGCCTCAAATCCCTTTGCTTATGCTGCAAAAATATCGAATCGTGAACGCTGAGGGCCTTCGCGCCGTCGACTACGAGGGTACCGAGTACCCCATCGACCAAATCGACGACACGATTGCCGAGAAGCTCTACGGCCGCACCCACATCATCGAGAAGGTGCCCGCCACGGCGGTAGCCACCAGCTCGTCGGATGAGGAGGCCCAGCCCGCGTCGACTAGCAAAAGCCGCACGGCCCGCGCCAGCTAGTCGCCGGCACCGTCAACAAAAAAGCCCCGCCTAAATCAGGCGGGGCTTTTTTGTTTCTATCTTGCCCCCGCTAAGTCCTGATTACCTCTTACCACCACGTGCGCCTTGGCCGTCGAAAAACGGCCAGGGAGTAGAGCGGGAGCATGACCCGTATTCTTGGCTCACGTGTGGGCTCAGGACTTAGCAGCGATTTCCCTGGCTTGCCGACGCGCTGTGTCCCTCTCCCTACCGCCCCTGTCCGATACCTTCGGCCGTCACGACGTGAACGGTAAGTATCTGATGCGCGCCCTGGGCGAGTACCTGGAGTTGGCCTATGAGCTGCGCGCCGGCATCGACCCGCTGAGGGACCCGCATTTCTTCCTGCAGGAGAACGATAAGATTGAGACGGTCGAGGCGTTTGTGTCCTTCGTGCGGCGTGATGCCAGCATGCTCGATGCGTTTGAGCCGGATTTTGACGACGACGAGGAAGGGGAGGGAAACGGCGACGAGGACGAGTAGTTACGTCCTATTTTGAGGGTATGCGGCCCGGTAGTTTTGATTCACTATTCACAGAATCAAACCGTTTCCGCGCATGGAAGACATTGTTAACTGGCTGCAGGCCGGCCCCGAAGCCGACTACCACGAGGGCGTTTCGCTTCTTCGTCAGCACTCCAAAAACCGCACACTGGTAGCCCACCTGGGCCGTAAAGAATCCGATACCAACCGTGAAAAGCTGACGTACGAGCTGATTAAGGCTGGTTGTGAGGGCAACCTGAGCGACGTGGCCGCTATCCAGCAGGTGCTCGGCGCGGTCGGCACCGTCGAGCAGCCAGCCGTGTACGACCTGCCGACCGGTACGCTCATCACGCCGGTGGCCCCGCCTGAGCCCGACCCGGTCGACGTGCCTGAGCAGGTGCAGCAGCAGACGGAGGATATCACCATCCTGATGCAGCGCCTCTATAACCAGCGGGTGCAGCTGAGCAACACGCTGGCCGACCTGACCGACCCCGAGGAACAGAAGCGCCGGGTAGCGGAGATTCTGGACCTTCAGAATCAGTACAACGCCCTGGCCGAGAAACGCCGCCTCGTGGTGGAGCAGCCGGCGGCCGCCCCGGCTCCGGAAGCCGGCGCGGAAGGTACCCCCGCTTCGGAGGAGGCCGAGCCCCAGCTGCCCGCCGTCGACGTGGCCCAGCTGATTCGGGACCTGGGCAACGTGCGCTCCAGCCTGAGCAAGGCCAAGAAAAAGCTTAAGGATGACCCTGAGAACGTGCGACTGAAGCAGCGCGTGGCGAAGCTGGAGGTGGAGAAAACCCACCTGGAAATGAGCATTAAGGTTCAGCCTCTGCCTCAGTCATAATGCAGGAGCTTCGCCAACGCAGGCAGGTGGGGCGGACCCTACTTGCCCTGCTGCTGGTCCTGGCCGTGGTGCTTGGCACCACGGCCGTCACCGGCCCCGCCGACTCGCAGCGCCCAGGCCAGCGCCGCGAATACCGCCAGCACAAGCGGCGTGCTGACCGCGCCCGGCGTCACCGGGTCACCCAAACGCAACTTCCTCAGCCGAATCCGAAATGGAGACAACACCAGAACTAATGCCGCTGATGTGGCACGCGGAACGCCGGCGCCTGGCCGACCTGGTTCCGCTTGAAAACAACCCGTTCGGCAGGATTACGACCGAGAACCGCCGCCGCCTGGAGATAAAGCTCCAGGAGCTGGGTGTGTTCGAAGCGGCCACGGTCGACACCGATAACATCCTGCTCACCTTCAACAAGCGCCACAACCTGCTGATGGGCCTGGGCCGGGCCGAGGAGGAGTTTGAGGTGATGGTGCCCAACCGCCCGCTGACCGAGGACGAGCGGAAGAAAATCATTCTGGCCTCCAACATCAACGAGGGCCAGTGGATTGAGGACCTGCTTCGCTCGGACTACGCCGACGTGCTGGCCGACGTGGGCCTGGAGCTGCCCGCGCTCGAGCAGTTGATGAAGGACGCCGGCATCGATGCGCAGGAGCAGAAGCCGGAGTATCCCATCGTGGCCGAGTTCAGCGAGAAGTATAGCTCGTTCATCATCGTGTGTCGCAATGACATTGATGCCAACAACGTGGCGCAGATCCTGGGTATCGAGCAGATGCAAAGCTACAAGTCAGGGGAGGTCGGTAAGACCCACGTAATCGAGGCCCGGGCCTTCGCCGAGAAATGCAAGTCAAAGTAGTTATCCCGAGCCACAAGCGGGCCGGGCGCATCCTGACGCTCGACGTTATTCCCGACGCCATTGTCTGCATCCCGGAGAGCCAGCTGGCCGAGTACCGCCGCGCGCACCCGGGCACGGAGCTGGTCACGCATCCGGATTCGGTGGTCGGCCTGGCGGCAAAGCGCAACTGGATGTATCATCACTTCGGGGATATGCTCCAGCTGGATGACGACATTACCGACTTCCGGCGCATGTACCTGCCCCCTGGGGAGAAGATGAGCATTGAGCCGGCCCGGGCCATGGCGATTATCCAGGAAACAGCCTACGCCGCCAAGCAGGCCGGGGCGTACCTGTGGGGCTTCAGCTCGAACCCGAACCCGACGATGTTCAAGGCCCTGAACCCGATCAGCCTGACTGGCTACGTGACCGGCTGCGCGACCGGGCTGCTCAAGGGCTCGAAGCTCTGGTACAACTCGCAAATCATCTGCAACGAGGACTACTGGATTAGCTGCCTGAATGCCTACCACCACCGCCTTATCTGGAAGGATATGCGGTTCACCTTCATTCAGAAGGACACCTTCGTCGGGCAGGGTGGCTTAGCCGAGTTCCGGAACCTCGATGCCGAGCAGGCCGACTACGAGCTGCTGCGCCGCTGCTTCGGCGACGTGATTCAGAAGAAGAAAGACAACGTGCTGGCCAAGCGGAAACACCAGTTTCAAAAGACCCTAAAAATTCCTTTTTAAGTGACTATCATTGCTCCTGTTAAACTTAAATGTATTTAACAATGAAAAAATTTAAAGCAGGAGATTTTGTAGTTCATGTGACCGGAGGCCCTGTATGGGTAGTTAAACATGAAACCGTGAGCGGGGAACTTTATTGTGAACGGTGGACAGGGGCTGTGATGCTTCGGGAAAGCTTTAGCGAAGAAACACTTCGTTCAGCCAGTTCAACGGAGATTGCTTCTTTGCGGAAATAGTATCCTAGCAATAGGTGTAAGAAGCCCCTCAGCATTGCGCTGAGGGGCTTTTTTGTGCCCATTTAGCCAGTATTTTATTAGAAAATAAAGGTTTGCCGCCTTCCGTATCTCGCTGTATATGAAGACCTTTATATAATCAGTTCAACCTCTCATAACCATTCTCAACCCCATGAAACAGTACAGCGCCACCGCCTTCAAATCCGACCTGGTCGAGGAACTCCGCCAAGCCGACGAAACCACCAACCGCAACGACTATGCCCGCCTGCTGGCCGGCAAGTCGGCTAAGACCCCGCTCCAGTTCCTGAGCAAGACCGTCAAGGAAAAGGCCGCCACCGAAGACTACGAGCACGTGCTGGCCTGCCTGGCTGAAGCCACGCTCGGGACCATGGGCGACGACGACACGCTGGAGCCCACGCCCGAGCCCTCGGCCCCGGTAGTGCTGCCCCTCGTCATCGAGGAGGAAGAGTCGTCCGCCATTGCCGCCCAGGTAGTCGTAGTGCAGGAGCCTGCTCCCGCACCCCAGCCCGCCGGCGACGTGACGGCCTCCGGCATCGTGCTCACCTCGACGCCGGCGCCGACCGGGCCGAGCAACCTCGATATCATCCTGAGCGCGGCCGTGCCCGCCACCACCAAAACGTACTCGCCCCTGAGCCACCTCGACCTGATCACGTCGGTGAAGGAGCAGCTCGATAAGCGAGGCCTGGCCGTGAAGGATGAGCGGTACACGCAGAATCGGAACGGCCAGCAGATGTTCGGCCACCTGACGGTACAGGGCCTCAACGGGGAGCAGGATATGTGCCTGGGCTTCCGCAACAGCTACGACAAGACCATGCAGGTCGGCGTAGTGGGCGGCTCCCGCGTGATTGTCTGCTCGAACCTGATGTTCGCCGGCGACTTCAAGAGCCTGGCGATGCACAACGGCAACATTGTGCAGGAACTCAACACGATGCTCGGAAAGGCGGCCGACCGCCTCGAGGAGCACTACCGCAAGCTCCAGCTGGATTCGGAGAAAATGAAGCAGGTCGAGGTGAACCCCCGCTTGATTCACGAAATCCTGGGCGAGCTGTTCTACTCCGAGCAGGTCGTGAGCGAGGCCCAGCTGCGCATCATCCGCGCCGAGCTGAAGGAGCAGACCAACTTCGGTGACGGCAGCCTGTGGGACATTTATAACCACACGACCGAGGCCCTGAAGACCACGCCGAGCGGCTTGGTTATCGGCCGGCACATCGAGGCCCACCAGTTCTACCTCGCTAAAGCCTAACCCCTAACCCCAACCAGCAGCCAGCACCCCCGGCCCAAATCGGCCGGGGGATGCTACTGCATTACCCAGACTCATGAGCAAGTACAAGATTAAAACAGCGAAGGGCTATGATTTCTTCGAAGTGGCCAGCGCGCTCCAGAAGAGCATACGTCGAGGGCTGGAGGATGAGGCAATGTATTGGGCAGTGGAACTGTTCAACAGCAACTTTGCCGAGTACGTCTGGAAGCGCCTGCGCATCATTGCCAGCGAAGACGTGGGCCTGGCTGTGCCGGGCATTGCCTCGGAAATTGCCGCCCTCTACCAGCACCACAAGTTGCAGGCCAGCAAGAAGGATGATAAGAACCAGCCTGAGCGTCTATTCCTGACCCACGCCGTGCTGCTGCTCTGCCGCAGCGAGAAGTCGCGCGTAGTCGACCACGCGCTGATTTACCACTGGATGCGGCACGAGCACCGGCACCTCGACATTCCCGACGTCGCGCTGGACAAGCACAACGAGCGGGGCCGGCAGCTGGGGAGGGGCTGGAAGCATTTTTTCGAGGAAGGCACGCTCTTGGTGAATTTGGGAGACGTGCCCGGCGAAGAAAGCTACCGGCAGCGGGCCCGCGACGTGATAGGGGGCGCAGCGCCGTCATTATTCCAATCAGCCGAGGATGCCGAGGGGTGACCAAAAGCAACGCGTGATGCAAAAGCGCGCCCTCGACGAGCCGGGCTACTACGCCTTCGCCTCCGTCGTGGGCGCGCAACGTCACTTCAACGTGCAGACCGCCCGGCTCCTTGCCAGCTACGGCCTTGACCCGCTGAGCGTGCTCGACGGCATGGGCCGACCGGCCCCGCCCGACCTGCCCAGCGATGAAATCATGGAGTGGATAATTGAGGAGTCGGGCTGCGCGATGACGATGCTACGGGCCTTCGTGGAGGTGGGCGGGGATGAGCTGCCCGACGTGACGCCCTGGGGCGTGATCAGCCGGGGCCTCTGCTCGACCACCGAGGCCAGCCTTCGGCGGTGGGGCGACGTGAACCACTTCACCCCCGGGCTGCTGCGGCGCTACTGCAGGAGCGATGGTACGCCCCTTGACGTGCAGGCGATGAACCTGACCGAGGGCGCCGGCGTCCACGTGACCGAGCAGGATATCTGGTCGTTCATCCTGGCCCACCAGAAGGGCCAGCACACCTACCGGCCCCAAACCTACGGCCACCGCCTGGCTGCTGCCTTCCACCACGTGACCGGCTTCCGGCTCACCTTCGAGTATGCCGCGCAGCTGCTCCAGCTGATAAATGCCAAGAACACGGCCCCGCTTGACGAGGCCCCCTTCTAACTCAGAATCCCGGCCCCTGGTCGGGATTCTTCATTTCCTGCCAACGTGACTAACTACTATTCCAAATTCGTCAAGCTGCTGGAGCAGCTGGGCCGCCGCCACTCGATTGAGCGGGTGTTTGGCGACTTCCTGATACTGGCCACAGGCTCGTACCACCCGACCAACCTTGCCTCCCGCGGCCGCGTCACGGACGAGGCCAACGAAGCCGAGTACCTGGCAATTTCCAAGGCGTACACCCGCGAGGAGCTGAACGGCATGGCCGAGCTGATGGCCCTGGTGATGCTCGACGCCAACGAGCGGCCGTACAGCGACATGCTGGGCGAGTACTTCACCGAGCACATCACCCGGGGCCACAACGGGCAATTTTTCACCCCAGACAGCATTTGCAAGCTGATGACCGGGCTCACGTCCGGAAGTGAGCCGGTGGTGAACAAAACCGTCGCGGACCCGGCCTGCGGCTCCGGAAGGATGCTGCTGGCCTTCGCTGAACAGTCCCCGGGCAACACGTTCTTCGCGGCCGACGTCGACCAACGCTGTGCCCGCATGACGGTGCTGAATTTCTTCGCCAATGGCATTACGGGGGAGGTGGCATGGATGAATACCCTCTCGATGGAGTGCTGGCGGGCCTGGCACGTGCACAGCGGGTTCTTCGGCGTGCTGCCGGTGCCGGTAGAACAGTGCATCCAGGCTGCCCGCCCGACCGCGGCGCCGGCAGCCCGGCCCGCAGCGCCCATGGCACCGCCGCCGTTGCCCTCGACGCTTCGCGCCGGCAAGGAGCCCGCCCTGGTAATTGCCGAGCAACTGAGCCTGTTCTAAAATGCGAAAGCCAGCGGCTTTGGGGCAGCTGGCTTTCTTCAGTTCAACGTCTCACGTCCGGAACGGCGCGAAATGAAGCCATTGGGATTCTCAGGTCCAATGAGGCTCAAAGATAGCGGTTTGTAGGTGAACCCTGCAAACACGAATTGTTGCGTCCTACGCGCCACGTGGGCTGTGCTGCTTCTTAGGTAGCACAGCCCACGTTTTGTATGAAGAAACTCGAAAAAGGCGACAAACTCGATAAGTACCGGGCCCACTTTCTGGATGGGGTCGACCTCAAGCCGGAAGAAACCGAAATGCTCGGCCGGTACCGGCGTGCCCAGGGCCTGCTCAGCACCGGCTTCAGCAAGGGGCAGGTAAAGCAGATTCTGGAGAAGGAGTACGGCCTGAGCCAACCGCAGCTCTACGCCATCGTGCGCGACAGCATCAAACTCTTCGGTGACCTGGAGGAGGTCGACAAGAAGGGGGAGCGGATGGTGAGCATCGAGTACTACAAGACGCTCGCCCAGCTGGCCCGCAAGGACGGCAACATTATGGCCGCCATCCGGGCCCAGGAAAACGCCGATAAGCTCATGGGCCTCTTCGACAGCGACGATACGGGCATGGACCCGAAAATCTTCCTGATTCCGGTGCCGATGGAGTTCAGTACTGACCCGAACGTGCTCATCGAGCAGCAGCAGCGCGGCCAGGATACCGAGGATACTGAATACGAGGAAGTCGATGAGCCAGCATAGTTCTTTCCTGCAGGAGCGCCGGCGCGTGTACGTAAACGCCAAGCAGGCTGCCTTCCTGAGCGCCCGCCAGAAGCGCCGCAGCTTCGTCGGCGGCCGTGGCTCGGGCAAGTCGTCGGTGCTGGGCCATAAGACACGGCAGGAGTTCAACTACCTGCCCCGGGCCAAGTTCTTTCTGGCCGGCCTCACCTATAACCAGATACTGACCAAAACGCTGCCGTCGGCGATGGACAGCTGGGCGGCCCACGGTCTGGTCGAGTACGACCTGAAAAACAAGGTGGGGCACTACGTAGTAGGCAAGCGGCCCCCCAGGGGCTGGATATTGCCCTACCAGGCCCCGCGCAACTACGAGAACTGTATCAGCTTCATCAATGGCTACACCATTGAAATGCTCTCGTTCGACCGGCCCGACACGGCCCGGGGCGGTAACTACGACGGCGGCCACCTCGATGAGTCGGCCCTGTTCAAGCGGGAGCACGTGGCCAAGATTCTGCTCCCGATGATTCGGGGCAATATCTACCGCTTCAATCACTGGCTGCACCAGTCGTTTTGCGACTACACATCCGCCGCCTGGCTCCCTGAGGGGCAGTGGGTGTACGAGACCGAGGAGCTGGCCAAGACCGATCCGGATGAGTACTTTTTCCTCGAATCAACCGCCTACGACAACGTGGCCGTGCTGGGGGAGAAGTACCTGGCTAAGCTGCGGAAGGAAATGTCGCAGCTGGAGTGGGACGTGGAGGTAATGAACGTGCGGCTCAAGAAGCTGCCCAACAGCTTCTATCCCAACTTCAGCGCCGACCGGCACAGCAGCTGGAAAACCTTCTCGTATGAGTACGACGAGGCGACCGGGCTGCACCTGCCCTCTACCACGGACTGCGACACCAAGCGCCCCCTGGAGCTAAGCTGGGACTTCAATGCGGCCTTCACCTCGATGCTCGTCTGTCAGGAGCACGGCCGCGAGTTCCGCATCCTGGATGAGGTGTTCGTGAAGGAGAGCGATACCAACATGCTCGACGCGGTAGTGACCGAATTCGGCAAGCGGTATGCCGACCACCAGAACAAGACGGTGTATATCTACGGCGACCGGAACGGCAATAACAAGCAGACCAACAGCCCGCTCACCTTCTACCAGCAGATACAGCAGGCCCTCAGCGCCCTGGGCTGGGCCTCGGTGATGATGGTGCAGGGCCTCGACCCTGACCACCGCCTCAAGCACTTTGCCCTGAACGATATCCTATCCGAAACCAAGGAGCGACTGCCCCTGATTCGGATTAACCGCAACAAGTGCAAGTACACCATCATCAGCATCCAGAACACGCCCATCAATCCGGACTGGACCAAGAACAAGAAGTCCGAGCGGAAGCTGCTCGACCAGGCCCAGGCCACGCACCTCAGCGACTGCTTCGATAACATCGTGTATCGTAAGTTCTGCTCCCTGTTTGGGCAGCAGGTTATCGAGAGCCCGGTGTATTTCCTCAGCGGCCGCAGGGGTTAGGTCCTACCTCAGCAGATCTGCCGCCTCGCTCACGTGGGCAATTGCCATTTGAAACCCCGTTTCCACTTTGGAAACGGGGTTTTTGCTTTTAGTTGCCCCTGGTAGGCCCTGGCATATAATCCTCCAGTTGCCAAAAATGGCAATTGCCAAACCGCTAAAGGGCGCGCTCTGCATCGCGTGTAAGACAATAATTTTTAGGGCAATCTCCGGCGTAAGCTGCTGGTTTTCGGTCGAATCACTCGAAAAGACGCAATAAAGAGGGAAAACGGGTTTGCGTCCTACCCAGCCGGGGCCGGTCGGGGCATCTTGATAAAAAACGAAACGGCTTTATGTCCCTTATCAAGATGCCGGCAGTGCTGGCCGAAATTGACCTGAGCGCGGCCGATGGGCAGGCCCGCACGTTCTCCCTTACCTACCACAAAACCGATGGCACGAAGGGCCACAAGGCCCAGGTGAAGAAAGGTGGGGCGGCCAGTGGTGCAGCACCGTCGCCCACGAGCGGCGGGTTCCGCTACAAGGCCAAGCAGCACGGTACCCTGCATCTGGTCGACGTGGAGACCGGCAAAGCCTTCGCCCTGAAAATCATTCTGCTCACGCATTTCAACGGGGTGCGCATCCTGCACGTGTAAGATGGGACAGGAGCAGAATGTAGTCCAGGTCGGCGAAGATTTCTACGTCCTGAAGAAAGCCGGCGCCCTGGTTGAATTCACCGGGGGCCGGGTAAACGATACCAGCTTCGGCGGTGAAGACCTGAAGGTGGGCGGCCTGCGCATTGCTCCCTGGGGCAAAAACAACCTCAAGCCGCAGGAAATGCTCAAGCTGGTGTACGGCAACCACCTCAAGCCGCAGCTCATCACCACGGCCCGGGATTTCCTGCTCGGGGCGGGCCTGGTGGTGTACGAGCGGAAGATTGTGGCCGGCAAGAAGGTGCTCGAGGAGGTCATTGATACCGAGATGGAGGACTTCTTCGAGTACATCGACGGCGACAAGCTGCTGCTCAGCACGGCCTTCAACCTCGAATTTGCCGGTAACTACTTCTCGGCCTTCTCCCTGGACGGTTCCCGGAAGGTGGAGCGAATCAAATCCTTCGACGCCACCGACGTGCGCTGCTGCGTGACTAAGAAGAGCGACGTCGAGAACTACGCCATTCACCCCGATTGGGCCAACGTCAAAGCCGCTGAGGCGAAGATTGTGCGGGCCTACGACCCGCGCAACCCGACCAAGTACGGGGACTTCCTATACCAGGGCCGCGACTGGACCACCGGCCAGAAGTACTACGATATCCCGCCCTACTGGGGAACGGAGAAGTGGACCATCGTGAGCAACAAGGTGCCGCAGTTCCACATCAGCGGCCTCGATAACGGCTACAACATCAAGTACCATATCAAGATACCGAAGGACTACTTTTTGCAGTTCGGCGACGAGTCGGCCCAGAAGCGTGCTGAGGCGGACCTGATGGACTCGATGAACGAGATGCTGGCCGGCGTGGAAAATGCCGATAAGGCGTTCGTGTCGAAATACGGCGTCGACTCCCAGGGCAAGCCGATGCCCGGGTTCCAGATTGAGCCGATTGCCAACACGATGACCGACAAGGCTTACGAGTCGGTGAACCAGCAGGCCAACTCGGCCCACACCAGCGGCCACGGCATCGACCCGTCGCTGGCCGGCATCGACACCGGCAGCAAGTTTGGCGGCTCCGGCAGCGAGAAGCGGATTTCCTACCAGCTGCACATTGCCCTGCGCACGCCCACCAAG
Organism: Hymenobacter translucens; assembly: GCF_020685205.1. GTDB lineage: Bacteria > Bacteroidota > Bacteroidia > Cytophagales > Hymenobacteraceae > Hymenobacter > Hymenobacter translucens. Next base: position 223,311 of record NZ_JAJERB010000003.1, on the reverse strand, counting down.
CGGAAAATCCTGCTCCGGCAGTTCCAGATTGCCAAGCAGCTGATGGGCTTCAACCCCAACCACGTGTACGGCTTCGCGGATATCGAAATCACCACCCTGGCCGAGTCCAAGTCGGGCAAGAAAGAGGGCGTGCCCACGGCTCACGAGTAGCGAAACTTCACTTATAAGTTAATTTCCATGTTGTTCTCAACGACTGAGGAGCTGAAGGAAGCACTCGGAAGCACGCACAAAAATCTCAACTTCGAGACCGTCAAGTCCTTCGTGGACCAGGCCGAAACCGTTCACCTGGTACCGGCCGTGGGCTTCGAGCTGCTGGCCGAACTCTCTGCCGGCGACGAGGAACTGAACGAGGCCCAGAAGGCACTCCGGAAGCACCTGCGGGCCGCTCTGGGGTACTACGCGGTGCTAGAGTCGGCTCCGTTCCTGGCCGTATCGATGGGGGAGCTGGGCATGATGGAGGCCCAGACCCAGAATATGACCGGCGCCCGGCAGTGGGTGTACAATAATTTCGTGCAGGCCGCCGCGGGCAACGGCGATAAGATGCTCGACGTGGCGCTGACGTGGCTCGAATTCAAGGCCACCGACTTCCCGACGTGGACCAGCTCCGAAGCGTACCAGTCGAGCCAGGAGCTGTTTATTTCGGGCGCGCACGTGCTGGGCAAGTACATCGGCATCGGCGACAGCCGGCGCACGTTCCTGGCCATGCTGCCGGCGCTGCGCCGGGTGGAAGACCTGAACCTGCGGCCGCTGCTGGGCGACGAGGCCTGCGACGAGTTGAAGGCCCGCATCGTAGGGCGCACCACCACGCCTGCCGACAAGAAGATGCTCGACCTGCTGCGGCCCGCGCTGGCCCACCTGGGGCTGAGCAGCGCCCTGCCGGAATTGAGCATTGCCATCACCGGCAGCGGGTTCCGTCTGCTCAGCGACAACGACAGCATCCGCCAGAGCCAGGCCGCCCCCGCCGAACGGGTGGCCGCCCTGAGCCGGTCAGAGGCCAGCATTGGCACCTCGTACATTGAGCGCCTGAAGCGCCACCTCGACGCCCTGCACCCCGAAGAGGAAAGCTCAGCTGCCTCGCTCTACGACAACGCAGGCAAACCCTCCTTTGTCGTATGAACAACCGTGCCCTTTGGATAAGCCTCGAAGTCGGGGCCGTCGTCGCCGGCGCCGTGAGCAGCTTTGTGGAGAAGCACATCTGGTCGCCGTCATACAGCTACTTTATGCTGATGCTGCTGCTCATTGTCGACCTGACGGCCACGGTGCTGCTTAAGCAGCGCAAGTTTCGGCGGTGGTGGCTGCTCATCCTGCCCGCCTACACGTTGGTGCTGAGCTTCGCCCACAGCTTCGGCACCCACGAGCCCGGGCTTATCTGGCTCCCGCAGGCCGTTATCGGCCTCGTGGTGCTGATTCACCTGCGCCGCCTGATTATCAACTTCGGCAAGCTCCAGCTGATGGACGACGACGTGGCCACCGTGCTCAATGCCCGCCTGAAGCGGCGCATCGATATGATTGAGGCCGAGAAAGCGGCGGAAGATGCCGCCGAAGAAGTACCTGAAACCGCCCCCGCTACCCTCCCCGAACATGAAGCAGTTCCGGCTTAACGGCAAAACCTTCGACCTGCCCACGTGCTGGGCCGACCTGACGGCCGCGCAGGTGCTGGGCCTGGCTCCCTACCTGTACGCCGAGCCCGCCCGGGGCGGGGTGAAGCTGAAGGTGCTGCGGGTGCTCTGCCCCAAACTGCCCCGCAAGCTGCTGGTTCTGCTCACGCCCGACAAACGATGGGACCTGTGCCAGGAAACGAACTGGATCTGGGCCGAGCCGGTCGACACGGCGGCCGTCACGGAGTTTGAGCACCGGGGCGTGCGCTACCTGCTGCCGGAGCCGAACCTGGCCGATGCCGTCGCCGTGGAGTACGCCATGGGGAATATCTACTTCCGCGCCTTCGCCCACCCCAAGAAGCCCAACGCGGCGGCCCTCGACCAGCTGGTGGCTACGCTGTGCCGGCCGGAGCGGGCGGGCCTCGATACGATGGACCCGGCCTGGGACGGTCAGCGCCGGGAGCGGTACAACGGCAAGCTGGCCGAGGTGCGGGCCGCCGCCCTGGCTGACTTGCCGTTGGCAACCAAGATTGTCGTGCTCCAGCATTTTCTCGGGGCGCAGCGCTTCATTCACCAGGGCTACCGGGGGTTGTACAAGAAGGGTGGTGCAGCAGTCCCCCAGGGCCCGCAGGCCGGGCCGGTTTCCGATGGGTCGGAAGTACTGGAAATGATTCACGCCCTGGCCGAGCGCGGCACCTACGGCAGCTACGAGGAAACGGCCTATACCAGCGTGCACACGCTGTTCTACAACCTGAATAAGCAGGCCCTGCGCCAGCGGGAAGAGCAGTAGTTGCGTCCTACGCGCCGGGCCTGCAGGAGCGCAAGTTGGGGTATTCACTCTAACCGCTTCGGGCTTATGCTACTCTTCGCTTACCTGGCTGCTTTCTACTCGGCCGTCTACTTTCTCTGTTGCAGCCGGCGTGACTGGCTGGCCCTGACGGCGGGCATGGCCGTGCTGCTGGCGGTGGTCGGCATTGCGGGCTGCGCCGGCACCCGGGAGCTGCCGCCGCTGGTGCGCCCGCTCGATATCGACTCGCTGGAGCGGGTGGCCCAGCTGCCGGCCTACCTAGTGCCGGCCCCCGCCCACGCCACGCCCCGGCAGCAGGCCGATTGGTTCGAGGCCCAGACGAAGGCCCTGAGCAACGTCGGGGCCCCGGTCGGCAAAATCAAGATGAAGAACGTCGGCAACGTGAAGGATAAGAGCCGCCAGAAGTCGAAAACCGCCACGGGCGGTACGCCCGGCTGGGTGTATGCGGTGGCTGGCCTCCTGGTTCTCGCAATCATCGTGCTCGTGCTCCTGACGCGCTTATTCCGTGGCTGAGGGCACGAACTACCAGGCCGATTTCCGGCGAATCATCGACGAGGAATTAGGCGAGTACTCCACCCACGTGCTGGAGCTGCTGGCGGCCGCGCTGCAGGCCCGCGGCCTCGTCCTCAGCGCCGAGCTGCTCAAGTCCCTTCAGACCACCGTGCTGGCTACCTCCGTCGAGCAGATTGCCCAAATGGGCGTCGAATTCGAGCAGTACGGCCGCATCCGGGAAATGAAGAACCTAGGCCGCACGAAAGCCCCGCCGATTGAGGAAATGGAGGCTTACGTGAAGAAAGTAGGCATCACCAACTTTCCCTACGTGCCCGGCTACGGCTTCAAGTCCCGCCCCCTGGGCAATGCCCGCACCATCAACCGCATTGCGTGGGGCCTGGCCCGGGCCAAGATGCGGGACGGCGGGCAGGTGCGCCCGAAGGCGTGGTTCGCCAAGAACTTCTACAAATCCATCAACCGCTTCATCGATGCCGTGGCTACGCGCTACGCGGCCCAGACCGGGACGCACATCGCCGGCAGCATCAAATTCTAAGTCATGGCTACCGTACGAAAGGATAAAGTCCAGATTGAGCTTGATATCGACGGTTCGCAGTCGAAAACCGAACTCGACAACCTCACCCGCAAGGCCGGGCTGCTCAAGGAGGATCTGAAGGGCCTAAAGAAGGGCACCCAGGAGTATATCGACAAGAACAAGGAAATCAGCCAGGTCAACACCCGCATGGCGGAGTTGCAGAAGCAAATTGGCCTCTCTTCGTTGTCCTACAATCAGCTCAATACGCTCAGCCGGCAGCTGAATCGGGAGCTGCGGGATCTGGCCCCAGGCACCGAGTCATTTATCCAGAAGTCCAAGCAGCTGCAGGAAGTAGATACCCGCTTCGCGGAGGTGAAGAAGGAAATCCGGGGTATTGATGACGAGTTGGAGAAGTCGGGCAACGGGATGCTCAACTTCCTCAAAAAGTCGGTGGCGTTTACCGGTATTCAGCTGGGCATTGAGTCGCTCGTGGGCAGCCTGAAGGCGTTGGCCAGCGAAAGCATCGATGCGGCGGCCAAGGGCAGTGATTCCATAGCCGACATGGAGAAAAGCCTGAACCTGTCCACGGAGCAGGCCCGGGCCCTGCGCGAGCAGCTGGAGGGAATTGACACCCGCACCAGCCAGGAAAACCTCGAAGGCATTGCCATTGCGGCCGGCCAGCTGGGCGTTGCCGCCGACCGGGCCGACGAATTCACCGAGTCCGTGGACCAGGCCGTCGTCGCCCTGGGCGACGAGTTTACGGGTGGTGTCGACGACGTGACCAAATCCATTGGCGGCCTACAAAAGCTGTTCAAGGAAACGAAGGAAATCGAGCCCGACAAAGCCATTACCAAAATCGGCTCCGCGTTGAATGCCCTGGGGGCCGATGGATCGGCCACGTCGCCGGTGATTGCCGAGTTCACGTCCCGCATTGGTCAGCTGGGCGACCTGGCTCCCGAGATTACCCAGACGCTGGGTCTGGGCGCGGCTTTTCAGGAACTGGGCCTGTCGGCCGAGATTTCGAGCGGCGGCGTGACCAACGTGCTGCTTACCGCCTCGAAGGAAACGGGCAAGTTCGCCCAGCAACTGGGCCTGACGGAGAAGGAGTTTACCAAGCTGCTTAACTCGGACCCGAACGAGATGCTGCTGCGCCTGGCCGAGAGCCTGAAGGGTGCCAGCAACACCGAAATCGTCAGCACCCTCGATAAGCTGGGCATCAAGAGCCAGGAGGCGACCAAAGTAGTTTCGCTGCTGGCGAACCAGACCGACATTGTGCGCCAGAAGCAGGCGCTGGCCGCCGCTGAGTTTGAGAAGGGCACGAGCCTACTGGAGGAGTTCAAGAAGAAAAACACCAACGCTGCCGCTGAAATCGACAAATCGGAGAAGGCTTTCGCCCGGTACCGCCGCGAGCTAGGGGAATTCCTGATTCCGATTTATATCAAGGCCCTGCAAACGCTCGGCTTATTCATCGAGGCACTAAAGGCCGCCCCTGAGTTCCTCAGTGAGAACCGGGCCCTGCTGCTTGCCCTGGGCGTAGCCCTGTTTACCCTCAACCTGCATACCATTCGGGCCACGGCCAGCACGCTCGCGCAGCTGGCCGTCGAGAAGGGGCGGGCCGTCGCCACCCGGGCCAGCGCCGCCGCACAGTGGCTGCTTAATGCCGCGATGAGTGCCAACCCCATCGGGATGGTTGTGGCGGCCGTGGCGCTGCTGGTTGGGGGCCTGATTACGCTTTACGAGCGCAGTGAGCGGGTCCGCGAAACGTTCGCGGGCCTCAGCGCGGTGGCTACGCTCGTGTTCAACAACATCAAGCAGGTGGCCATCGATACGCTCGGTAGCGTAGGCAAGCTGCTGCTGGGCGTGTTTACCGGCAATATCGCGCTGATTCGCTCCGGAATCAGTGATTTGAAGGGCGTCGGGGCCCAGGTATCCGAGGCTTACCACAAGGGCTTCCAGGAGCGTGAGCAGCAGGAGCACGCCAAGCAGGCCCAGGTTACGGAGCAGCGGAACGAGCTGAGGCAGAAGCAGGCCAAGAAGGCCGCCGAGAAGGAAGCGGAGGTCGACCGGCAATCCCGCATTGACGCGCTAAAGTTGCTGCAGGCGGATCTGGAACTTCGGCTGTCCAAAACCAAGGAGGGCAGTGAGCAGGAGCTAAAGCTGAAGCAGCAGCTGGTACTCGTGGCCCGGGACCTGGAGCTGGAGGGGGAAAAGAAGTCGGCTGCCGATAAAGCCGTCATTCGGGGCAAGGCCCAGGTCGAGTTGAATAAGCTCAATCAAGCCTACGCCAAACAGCAGGCAGAAGAAGCGAAGAAAGCCGCTGCCGAGGCCCTGAAGCAGGCAGAGATAGAGGCGGAAGCGGAGCGGGCCAACCTGAAGCGCCGGGCCGATCTGGAAAAGGACGCCTACAAGCGCCGGGCGGCTGAGTTGCGGGCCGCCGCCGTGGCGGAAGCGGAGAAGCTGAAGGGCACCGAAGCCCAAATTGCCGAGGGGCGCCGGCTGATTGCCGCCAAGCTGGAGCAGGACTTGCTTCGGCTGGCCGAGGAGCGCGTAGAGCAGGAAACGGCGATACTGCGGCGCATCGAGCAGGTCGACGCCGACATTGCCGTGCGCCGGGCCGAACGGGCATCGGGTAAGGCCAGCGCCAGCGGTAAAACTCTGCTCTATAAAGGGGGCGAGGCCGAAGAGGGAGCGGAGAAAGCGGCCAAGGCTGAGGCCCTGCGCCTGGCGCTCGAGGAAGATTTGGCAAATGACCGGCTGACGCTGGGGGAGAAGCTGGCTCTTCAGCGCAAGTACCTCGAGGACCGGGACCAGTTGGACGAGGATTTCACGGAGAGGGCGAAAAAGCGGGAACGGGATAAGGTGGCCACGTGGCTGGAGTTGAGCAGCCAAGCGATTCAGCTGGTGCAGGACTTCCAGAAGATTGCTACTGACAAGGAGCTCACGAAGATTGACAAGGATAAAAAAGCCCGTTTGCAGAAACTGGAGCTGGAGTTCGCGGCTGGCAAGCTGAGCAAAGAACAGTATGAGCAGCAGAAAGTCGGGATTGAGACCAATTACAGCGCCCAGAGCCGGGCAATCAAGAAGAAGGCAGCCGAAACGGAAAAGTCCTTCAACGTAGCCCAGGGTATCATCCAGGGCACATTAGCCGTGCTGAAGGCCGCGCCGAGCATCCCGCTGATGGTCGCTACCGGCATCCTCGCCGCTGGTGCCGTCGCCAAAATCATTGCGACCCCGATTCCGGAGTTTGCCAGGGGCGGCGTAGTAGGGGCTCCGCGCCCGGGCTGGCGGGAGCGGGTGCGGCAGTTCGCCCAGGGCGGCCGCATTAACTCGACTGCCGGCGTGGCCGACGTGGGCCAGCGCCACTCGGGCGGCGGCATCCGGATGGTCGACGGTGCTACGGGCGAGCACCTGGGCGAGTGGGAGCGAGGGGAGCCGTACATGATTCTCTCCCGCGACACCTACGCCAACAACAAGGAGCTAGTCGATGACCTGATTGATACCAGCTTGTACCGCGGCGGGGCACCAGTGCAGCGCCGCAAGGGCGGGGGCATCTACGCGGAGGACGGCGCCGTCGTAGGCGGCGGCACGGCGGCCATCGGCAAGGCCACCAGCAGCGCCGATCCGATTGTTGCGGCGGTCGACCGGAACACCGAAGCAATTAACCGCCTGCCGACCCGGCTCCGGATTGCCTGGGAAGAGGAGGACACAGGGCACGTCGAGGATGAATTAGCTGCTCGGCGGCAGTTGCGGAATTCAGCGCAAGTCAACTGATTTGCCACCCAATTTGCCACCCAAAAAAGAAAAAGGCCCTTAGCGTTGCGCTAAGGGCCTTTTTTCTCTCAAAACGACAGGGTTAGTAGTCCGTAGGGGAATCGAACCCCTGTTGGTAGAATGAAAATCTACTGTCCTAACCCCTAGACGAACGGACCAGGTGAAGTGCCTTAGTCGTTTAGAGTGGTGCAAAGATAATAGCGCGAATCTTCAGCGCAATACCCGGTTTGAAAAAAAAGCCCTCCACGCCGGAAATAGACTGACTTTCAGGGATAAAAATTTGGCGGCCCCGGGCAGACTGCCGTCTGAATTGAGCCTAAACAAGCAGTAACCCTACGTCCGTTGCCGGGGTAAACGAAGCCATGCCTTTCCACGGGCCTTCCTTAAATCCCTGCAACTCCTGCTCATGAGCAAACATACCTACGACATGGGCCTGATCGGCAACTGCGCCTATCTGGCCCTGATCCGGAAAGACACCTCCGTGGCGTGGCTGTGCTGGCCCCGCTTCGACAGCAGCTTCGTATTCGGCTCCCTGCTTGACCGGCAGAAGGGCGGCTCCTTCGCCATCTTGCCCGCCTCGGCCGACTTCCAGTCCAACCAGTATTACGTCGAGAACACCAACGTGCTGTGCACCGAAATCGAGTGTGCCGACGGCGCTTACCGGGTTACGGATTTTGCCCCCCGCTTCCCGCAGTACGACCGGTACTACAAGCCCCTGATGGTGGTGCGCAAGCTCGAGCCCCTGGCCGGCGCCCCCCGGGTGCGGGTCAGCTGCCAGCCGATGGGCAGCTACGGGGAGCAGACCCTGGGCCGACGCCGCAGCTCCAACCACATTGCCTACCTCGGCCTGGAAGAGGAAATCCGGCTGACCACCAACATTCCGCTCACGTACATCCTAGACGAGGAGCTGTTCGTGCTCAACGAAACCAAGTACCTGGTGCTAACCTACGGGGCCCCGCTCGAAGCTCCGCTGGAAAGCACCGTGGAGCAGTTTCTGCGCTCCACCGAGGATTACTGGCGGCAGTGGGTGAAAAGCACCAGCATCGGCTCCTTCTACCAGGCGCAGGTGCTGCGCTCGGCCCTGGCCCTCAAGATTCACCAGTACGAGGACACCGGCGCCATCATTGCCGCCTGCACCACGTCGCTGCCCGAAGCGCCCGGCAGCACCCGCAACTGGGACTACCGCTACTGCTGGATGCGTGACACCTACTATACCCTCACGGCCTTTAACAACATCGGCCACTTCGAGGAGATGGAGCGCTACTTTCACTATATCGTGAACACCACGGCCGGCGCCAAGGACCGCTACCAGCCCCTGTACGGCATCAGCGGCCGGGCCAAGCTCACGGAGGAAGAGCTGCCGCTGGAAGGCTACCTGGGCAACCAGCCCGTGCGCATCGGCAACGATGCCTACACCCACATTCAGAACGACGTGTACGGGCAGGTAATGCTGGCTTTGCTGCCCCTGTACGTGGACCGGCGCTTCGCCAGCAAGGAGCGGGCCGCCACCGCCAAGCTCATGTACCAGACGCTGGGGCTGATTCAGCAGACGATGGACATGCCCGACGCGGGGCTGTGGGAGTTTCGCCACATTGCCCAGTACCACTGCTACACCTACCTGTTTCACTGGGCCGGGGCCCAGGCTGCCGGCAAGCTGGCCCGCTACCTCGGCAACCCCGACATGGAAACCTTGGCCGACGAGCTGGCCGAGCAGGCCAGCAGCAAGATTGAAGGCTGCTTCGACCCGCGCCGGGGCGTGTACACCAACGCCATCGGCTCGCCCCACCTCGACGCCAGCACTATGCAGCTGATTTTGATGGGGTACCTCGACCCGGCCTCCGACCTGGCCCGCACCCACCTGGTGGAGCTGGAAAAAGAGCTGAAGACGCCCAACGGCCTGTTTTACCGCTACCGCCACGCCGACGACTTCGGCACGCCCGAAACCACCTTCCTGATCTGCTCTTTCTGGTACGTGGAAGCCCTGGCCTGCGTGGGCCGCCTCGACGACGCCATCCGGGAGTTCGAGCACCTGATCAGCTATACCAACCACGTGGGGCTGCTCAGTGAGGACGTGGACGCCCGCACCGGCTCGCAGTGGGGCAACTTCCCCCAGGCCTACAGCCACGTAGGCCTCGTGAATGCCGCGTACCGCATTGCCAAAAAGCTGGACCTGCCGAATTTTCTGTAGGCCGGCCGGTTTCCTTGCTTTCCGGTTTAGCTTTGAGGCCGACAAGTTTGCCCGCTGGCAGCATTGTCGGCCTCACTTGCTGTTTGTCGTGCTTCGATTCTGCCTTTTGCTGCTGACCCTCGTCGGCCTTGCTGCCTGTCAAAAGGAACCGCTGACGCAGTGCGACGCGGCCCAGCCCCTGCATGGCTACTATCCGTTTCCGGTGGGCGCGGCCATCAGCATGATCGAGCTGGGCCGGGGCACGGCGTACGATGAGCTGGCCCGCCGGCAGTTCAACAGCGTCACGCCCGAAAACTGCTTTAAGCCCAGCTACCTGCACCCCGGCCCCGGGCAGTATTACTGGGCGGAGGCCGACGCGCTGGCCGACTTCAGCCAAGCCAGCAACCAGCGCCTGCACGGCCACGTGCTGATCTGGCACCAGCAGCTGCCGGGTTGGATGTGGGCCTTTGCCGGCTCTCCGGCCGACTGGGAGGCCCTGTTTAAAGACCACATTCAGACCGTGGTCCGGCACTTTCGTGGTCGGGTGGCGGGCTGGGACGTGGTGAACGAGGCGTTTGAAGCCGATGGCACCCTGCGCAGCACCATCTGGAAGCAGCATTTGGGCGCCACCTACCTCGAAAAAGCCTTCCGCTACGCCCACGAAGCCGACCCTGAGGCGCTGCTGTTCTACAACGACTACGACCTCGACTCCAACCCCGTCAAGCGCCGGGCGGTGCTGAGCTGGCTCCGTACCATGCGACAGCGCGGGGTTCCCGTTCATGGGCTGGGTTTGCAGATGCACATCTCGATTCTGAACCCCGAGAACACCCAGATTGCCGAAGCCCTGGGCGAGGTGCAGCAAACCGGCCTGAAGATTCACCTGTCGGAAATCGACGTTGCGGTGAACCCGCTGGGCAAGGCGGTGACACCCAACAGGGAACTGCTCCAGCGCCAGGCCGACAAGCTCGCGTTTCTGGTGCGCACCTACCAGGAATTGCCCCGGGACCAGCAGTACGGCATTACGTTCTGGGGCATCAGCGACCAGAACACCTGGATTCGCCGCTACTTCCAGCGCGACGACTACCCCTTGCTATTCGACGACAACTACCAACCCAAACCCGCCTACTGCATCCTGGCCCGCTAATGACAAGAGTGCTTCTTCTTTTGACTGGTCTGGTCGTCAGCCAGTCGGCGGCTGCGCAGGTGGCCGTCACGTACTTCCCGTTTCAGTCGGTGCTGGGCGTCAGCTCCGATACCGAGCGGCGGGTGTGGGGCGGACTGAATCTGGAAACCAACACCTTTATTTCCAACGTGAACGTGGAAGTACAGGGCGTGGTGAATGTGAAGCGGGGTAGCTGGGTGAACTACTATACCGGCCTGGGTTTGAACACTAATCCGCTGTACGCGGTGAATGAGCTGCCGCTGGTCAACGGCTACTCGCTCACCTTCGGGACCCGCATCAAGCCCCTGCCCAACCACCGCAACCTTCAGGTTGTGTTTGAGCTGGCGCCCTACGCCAACCGCTACCTCGACGGCGGCTACCTCCGCACGATGCTGGGCCTGGCCTACAACTTCCGCCGCAACACCCCGGCAGCCCCGGTTTCGGAGTAAACAAGAAGCAAAAGCTATCAGCCGAGAGCTAGCAGCCAATAGCTATTGGCCAGCAGCTGAATCAGCTAACTCCCGCAGCAGAACGCGCACGGCCTGCCAGTCGGTGACGTGGTAGCGGGCCAGGGAGCGGACGGTCTGGCCGACCTTGATGGTATAAGCCGAGTCGGGAAGGGCCCGGAAAATGTCCTCGTCGGTCCGGTCGTCACCGAGGGCCAGGATGAAGTCGGCCGGGTAGGTGTCGACCCAGCGGGCCGTGGCGGCGCCCTTGTGCACGCCGGCATTCTTCACTTCTACCACCTTGTTGCCTTCCAGTACCTGCAGGTCGGTGTTCGAGGCCAGAAAGTGCAGGTGGTTGCTCAGCTCCCGGGAGCGCAGCTCGCCCAGGTCAGCATCGACGCGGCGGTAGTGCCAGGCCAGGGAAAATTCCTTTTCCTCGATAAACGCCCCGGCCGTGCGGTCGACGTGCAGCTCCAGCAGCGGGCGGATTTCCCGTTTCCAGAGGCTGTTCAACGGCTGAATCGTGGTCCATTCCTCGCCCCGGGGGCGCAGCCAGGCCCCGTGCTCACAGATCAGGTCGATGGGCAGGTGGCCCAGCCACTGCGCCAGGGTCTGCCGGTCGCGCCCGCTGATGACCACCACGCGGTTCCGCTCGTCGGCGGCCAGATCCGTCAGCAGCTGAAGCAGCTCCTGGTCGGGGCGGGCCCGCTGGGGGGCGCGGTTAAAGCCGACCAGCGTGCCGTCGTAATCCAGGAAGAGCAGGCGTTTTCCTGCCTGCCCATAGCCCTGTACCAACGCGCTCCGGGCGGCTTCGTCGAGCTCAAACGTAGCCAGAGTCTGCTGCTTGAGCTTGATGTACTGCAGGCGGTCCATGAACAGCTGCACCCAGTGGTGCACGTTGTAGCGCTGCACGAGCTCCTGCATGGCGCTCATCCGCTGGATCTGCTCTTCCTCGGGCATCGCCAGGGCTTCGCGCATGGTGTCGGCGAGCTGACTGGTATCGGTGGGGTTGATGATGAGGGCGTCGGACAGCTCCCGGGCGGCCCCGGCCCGCTCGCTTAGAATCAATACCCCACGCTGCTGGGTCTGGCTGGCTACGAACTCCTTGGCGACCAGGTTCATGCCGTCGCGCATAGGCGTGACGAGGGCCACGTCGGCCACGCAGTACATGGCCGACAGCTCCTCGAGGGAAAACGAGCGGTAGAAGTACTGAATCGGGTTCCAGGTAAGGGTGCGGTAGGTGCCGTTGATGCGGCCTACCAGCTCGTCGATTTCCTCTTTCAGCTCCTTGTACTTCTCCACCTGGTCGCGGGAAGGCACCACGACCATCAGCAGGCACACCTGCTCGCACAGCTCGGGGTAGCGCTTGAGCAGCAGCTCAAACGCCCGCAGGCGCTCGGCAATACCCTTGGTGTAGTCGAGGCGGTCGATGCTCAGGATGACGTGGGGCGTCTGCAACGCCTGGCGGTAGGTTTCGAGAACAGCCTTGGTTTCGGGCGTCGTCGCCAGCTGCGCGTACTTGTCGTAGTCAATGCCCATCGGGAAGGCGTCGACCTGCACCGAGCGGGAGCCGGCATCAATGAGCCCGTTCTGGTTGGCAAAGCCCAGCAGCTGGTGCACCGAGCTCAGGAAGTGGCGCATGTAGCCAAAGGTGTGAAAGCCGATCAGGTCGGCCCCGAGCATACCTTCCAGCAGCTGGGTGCGCCAGGGCAGCACCCGCAGGATTTCCTGGGAAGGGAAGGGGATATGCAGGAAAAAGCCGATGCTGGCTTCGGGCAGGGCCTTGCGCAGCAGCTGGGGCAGCAGCAAAAGCTGGTAGTCGTGCACCCAGATGGTGTCGTCGGGGTGAGCCACGGCCAGCACGGCCCGGCAGAATTTCTCGTTTACGGCCACGTACGATTCCCAGTACTGCTGGTCGTAGACCGCGTACTGCGCGAAGTAGTGGAAGGTAGGCCAGAGCGTTTCGTTGCTGAAGCCCTCGTAAAATTCCTTGATTTCAGTTTCGGTCAGGAACACCGGCGTCATGCTGTCGGCGCGCAGCTCCTCGGTTACCTGGGCTTCCTCGGCTTCGGAGTCGAGGTAGAGGCCGGGCCAGCCGATCCACTGCCCGTCGTTGGCTTTGTAGATCGAGCCCAGGCCGGTGGCCAGGCCGCCCTCACTGGGCGTGAACGACACACCGGCCTCGGTGCGCTGGGCTTTGGTAGGGAGGCGGTTGGAAACGATAAGGGTGCGGGGCATCGGGCGGATAAATGGTCGTAATGCCGGTTTCTACGGGAGAAAAGCGCCGGCTGACGAAAAAAGTAACGGCCCGCTATACGGTCGGGCTTGCTAAATCAGGCCCGATTTGGCGGTTATATACCCACCCCGTACCTTCGCTCCGCGTTTCCCAACCCCGGTCCCGCGCAGGGCCGTTAACCACTTTCCCGCATTATGGCTAAAATAAAAGTCGCCATCAACGGTTTCGGCCGCATTGGTCGCCTGACGTTCAAGTCGCTGCTCAGCCGCGACAACGTGGAAATCGTTGCCATCAACGACCTCACCGACAACAAGACGCTGGCTCACCTGCTGAAGTACGACTCCGTGCACGGCCGCTTCGACGGCACCGTGGCCTACGACGAAGAAAGCCTGACCGTAAACGGCGTGCGCATCGCGGCCCTGGCCGAGCGTGACCCCAAGCTTCTGCCCTGGGGCAAGATGGGCGTTGACGTAGTGCTCGAGTCGACCGGCCGCTTCGTGGACGAGGCCGGCGCTGGTCAGCACATCACCGCTGGTGCCAAGAAAGTAGTTATTTCCGCTCCCGCTACCGGCAACATCCCGACGGTAGTACTGGGCGTCAACGAAGACATCCTGACCGGCAACGAGACCATCATCTCCAACGCCAGCTGCACCACCAACTGCCTGGCCCCGATGGCCAAGGTCCTCGACGAGGTATTCGGCATTGAGAAAGGCTACATCACCACGGTGCACGCCTACACCTCCGACCAGAACCTGCAGGACGCCCCCCACAAGGACCTGCGCCGCGCCCGCGCCGCCGCCTACAGCATCATCCCCACCAGCACCGGCGCCGCCAAGGCCGTGGGTCTGGTGCTGCCCACGCTGAAAGGCAAGCTCGACGGCCTCGCCATGCGCGTGCCCGTGCCGGACGGCTCGATGACCGACCTGACCGTTATCCTGAAAAAGGAAGCCACGAAAGAGCAGATCAACGAGGCGCTGAAGTCGGCCGCTCAGGGTGCCATGAAGGGCATCATCGAGTACACCACCGACCCCATCGTGAGCATCGACATCGTGGGCAACCCCCACAGCTGCATCTTCGACTCCGAGCTGACGTCGGCCAACGGCACGCTGGCCAAGGTAATCGGCTGGTACGACAACGAGACCGGCTACAGCACCCGCACCGCCGACCTGATCCAGAAGCTGGGCGTGGCCATGAGCAAGTAGTCTTCGGACGCTGCTGAAAGTAAAAGGAAAGCCTGCCCGGTCCGGGTAGGCTTTCTTTTTGCGCCGCCCGTACCATGCAGTTCCCCGTACCCTTATCTCCCTATGGCCCGCATCTGCTTTATCTTAAACCCCATGTCGGGCACCAACCGGCAGCAGGACGTGCCCGCGCTGCTGGCTGCCGCCGCTGAAGAGGCCGGGGTGGAGTACGAAATCCAGCTGACGGCGGCTGCCGGGCACGCCACCGAGCTGGCCCGGGCCGCTGCCCGGGCCGGGTTCCGCATCGTGGCCGCGGTCGGCGGGGATGGGACGGTGAACGAGGTAGCCTGCGGGCTGCTGGGTACACAGGCGGCGCTGGGCATCGTGCCCCGGGGCTCGGGCAACGGCCTGGCCCGCCACCTGGAAGTGCCCCTTACGCTGGCCGGGGCCGTGCAGCGAATGGCGGCGCCCACCTTTCAGCAGATTGACGTGGGCCGCATCAACGGGCGGGCGTTTTTCTGCACCGCGGGCCTGGGCTTCGACGCCCACGTGAGCAAGATGTTTGCTTCGGCCGGCACCCGGGGCCTGAGCACTTACGTGAAGGTGGCGCTGCGCGAGTACCGCACCTACCAGCCCACGCCGGTTACCGTTACGCTCAACGAGCAGACCTTTGAAACCGACTGCTACGTGCTGGCCTTTGCCAATGCGGCCCAGTACGGCAACAATGCCTACATCGCGCCTCTGGCCGACGTCCGGGACGGGCTGCTCGACCTCTGCCTGATTGATGCCCTGCCCGTAACCCGGGCGCTGCGGGTAAGCCTGGGGCTGGCCCTCGGTAATCTGCCCGCTTCCAAGGCCGCTGTTTACCACACCACCCGCCACGTGCTGGTCCGGGCTGCCGCGCCCATCGGCTTCCACGTCGACGGCGACTACGTGGCCGACGCCCAGGAATACGAGGTGACGCTCACGCACCTGGAGCTGGAGGTAGCGGTTTAAGGGAGCGGTGCAGGTATCCGTGCGAGGGAAGCCTTAAATGGAGTGCACGGAATCAGAAACGCCCCCTTTGCTGTTCCAGCAACCACGACTGAAAAAGAAAAGCAGAACGCTATACTCTCCCAAAACAGACCTTATGAAGAACCGGCGCGAAGGGGTTGTTTACTCGACAAACCCCGACTTTGAATACCAGCAGACCGGGGGCGAAGAAGCCGTTACGCTGCCGCCCCAGCAGCAGAACCTGCGCGTGCAGCTCGACAAGAAAAGCCGGGGCGGCAAGCAGGTCACGCTCATCACCGGCTTCGTAGGCAAGGACGAGGACCTGCAGACCCTGGGCAAGCTGCTCAAAACCAAGTGCGCCGTGGGCGGCAACGTCAAGGACGGGGAAATCCTGATTCAGGGCGACTTCCGCGACAAGGTGCTCGACGTGCTCCTCAAGGCGGGTTACAAGGCCAAGAAAGCCGGGGGCTGAAATCATTATGTTGGAAAATCGGCATTCCTCGGCTACGCTCGGAATGACCGCCTTTGGTTTGGCTAAGGCACCCTTCGATTAACCCCCGGCTATTGAAACCCGCACGCAGAAATTAGCTTAAAACAGCATATCATGGAAATCGGAATTGACTCCTTCGCGGCCGCCCTGCTGGATAACGGCACCGGCACGACCCTGCGGGGCGCCGACGCCATGCAGGAGCTGCTCGACCGGATTGTGCTGGCCGAGCAGGTTGGCCTCGACGTGTTCGGCATCGGGGAGCACCACCGCCCGGAATACCTCGACTCGGCAACGGCCGTCATCCTGGCCGCCGCGGCCGCCCGCACCAGCCGTATTCGCCTGACCAGCGCCGTGACGGTGCTCAGCGCCGCCGACCCGGTACGGGTGTTCCAGCAGTTTGCCACCCTCGACCTGATTTCCCAGGGCCGGGCCGAGCTGGTAGTGGGCCGGGGCTCGTCCATCGAAGCGTTTCCGCTGTTTGGCTACGATCTGGAAGACTACGACGCCCTGTTCGCCGAAAAGCTGGATTTGCTGCTTCAGGTGCGCGACCAGGAGCACGTGCACTGGTCGGGCCGGTTCCGGCCGGCGCTGACCGGTCAGGGCGTGTATCCACGGCCGGTACAGCAGCCGTTTCCCATCTGGCTGGGCGTGGGCGGTACGCCGCAGTCATTCGTGCGGGCCGGGGCCCTGGGTTTGCCGCTGATGGTCGCCATTATCGGGGGCGAAACGCACCGGTTCCGGCCGCTGATTGACCTGTACCGGGAAGCCGGGCGCCGGGCCGGACATGCGCCCGAAGCCCTGCAGGTGGGCTTACACTCTCTGGGCTACGTGGCCGAAACCACCGAGCAGGCCGTCGAGGACTTTTACCCCGGCTACGCGCGCACCTTCAGCAAGCGGGCCCGGGAGCGGGGCGGAATGCCGGTTACCCAACCGCAGTTTGATGCCCAGGCCGGCCCGCTGGGCGCGCTGCTGGTCGGCAGTCCCGAGGAAGTGGGTGCCAAGATCCTGCGCCACAGCGAGGCGCTGGGCGGCATCAGCCGGGTTACGTTCCAGCTCGACGTCGCCACCCTGCCCCACGAAAAGCTTACCCGGTCCATCGAACTGCTGGGCACCCGTGTAGCTCCTCAGCTGCGCTGAAGTAAATAATAATTAGTAATGAATAATTAAGAAGTGATACTTTGGCAACCCTGCGTTTCCAGTCGAGTACCAAATTCTTAATTCTTAATTCTTAATTCTTAATTCTTAATTCTTAATTGAATTAAGGCTCGCTCTACGTCCTCGGGCGTATCGATGCCGAGGGTAGCCAGCTCGGTTTCGGCGGTCAGGATGCGGTAGCCGTGCTCAAGCCAGCGCAGCTGCTCCAGGCTTTCCGCCAGCTCCAGGGACGAGGGAGGCAGGCGCGTGATTTCCGCCAGGATGTCGGGGCGGTAGGCGTAGAGGCCGATGTGGCGCAGGTAACGGTGATGGTCAAGCCAGGCTTCGGGCGGGTGCTGGCGCTGGTAGGGCAGGGGGTGGCGGCTGAAGTACAGCGCGTAGCCCTGCCGGTCGAGCACAACCTTGGGCATATGGGGGCTGTGCAGCTCCTCGGCGCTGACGACCGGCTTGACGAGCGTGGCCAGCTGGGGCCGGGATTCATTGGCAAACAACTCAACCAGCGCATTGATCTGAGTTGGATGAATGAAGGGCTCGTCACCCTGGATGTTGATAATGCAGTCGACCGGAACGCCGAGCTGCTGGTAGGCATCGAACACCCGGTCGGTGCCGCTGGGGTGGTCGGGGCTGGTCAGCACGGCCTCGCCGCCGAAGCCCAGTACGTGGTCGAGAATGCGCGCATCGTCGGTGGCCACCACCACCCGACTGAGGTTTGCCTGCCGGGCCTGCTCCACCACGCGCTGAATCATGGATTTACCGCCCAGGTCAACCAACGGCTTGCCGGGCAGGCGGGTGGAGGCGTAGCGGGCGGGGATAATACCGATGGCGTTGACCATAAGAGCAGGAAGATGCGGGCGAGGAGTGAAAGCCCCAAGGGGCAACCAGGGCGGGAATTACGGCAGAAACGTGGCCGAAACCGCGGGTTTTGGCATTCGCACCACCAAAATGGCCGCAAACGGCGGGGAATATTTTATCTTTCGGCTGTAATTACCCGTTCGGAGCGTATTGCCGGCCTCTTTTTCGCCGCTCGCTGTTAACATCCCGCAAACCGCCTCTATGAACCGATTCTCGTTTCTGTTTGCCACGCTGGCCTTCACCAGCTTTTCTGCTTCTGCCGCTTCCTTCACCGTGCTGCCGCCCGACTCGATCGGGGTGGAATACCGGGGCAACAAAGTGCTGATCAAGCACAAGGTCGCTCCCGGCGAAACGCTTTATGGCATTTCCCGCAAGTACAAGGTTCCCGTCGACCAGATCGTGGAACTCAATCCCAAGCTGGCCGGTGCCCTGGCAGCGGGCCAGGTTGTCCTCGTGCCCCGCAACCGGGTGGTGCTGAATACGCCTACCCCGGCTCCCAAAACCGCCGCGGCACCTGCCGCTGCCCCCGGGGCCACCGGAAACAGCACCAAGGGCCTGACCACCGATGCCCAGGGCAACAAGGTGTATAAAGTAGAGAAAGGCCAGTCGCTCTTCGCCGTGGCCCGCCGCTTTGGCGTGACGCCCGACGACCTGAAGGAACTCAACCGCCTGCCCGCAGATGGTAGCCTGCGCCTGGGGCAGACGTTGATTATTATTCCCGCTCCCGGCACGGGCAAGTCGCCGGCAGCCGTTGCGGCAGCCCCGGCCAAGGTGGCCCCGGTGGCCCCGGCTTCCCGCCCCGAGCGCGACGACGAGCCGGACCGCCCCAAGGAGCAGCCCCAGCCCAGGGAAACGCCACGCGAAAAGGAAAAGGAAGTTATAGCCACCGTAACGCCGGCTCCCGCCGACAAGGAGAAGGAAGCGGAGGCGGCTCCCACCCGGGCCAGTGAAATTGTGCACCGCACCACCGAAAGCGGCCTGGCCGCCGTGATTGAAGGCAACATAACCGACAAGTACCTGGCCCTGCACAAAACCGCGGCGGTGGGTACCATCATGCAGGTGCGCAACATCATGAACGGGCAGTCGGTGTACGTGCGCGTCATCGGGCCCCTGCCCGACACCGGCGAAAACAGCAACGTGCTGATCCGCCTTTCCCGCCGGGCCGTGCAGAAGCTGGCCAGCCCCGACGCCCGCTTCCGCGTCGAAACGTCCTACGTGCCGTAGCGTGCCGAGCTTTGCGAACGAGGCCGAAGTAGGCCGGCTGCTCGAAGAGCGGTACCGGCGCTACAACCAGCCGGGCTTTATTGCGGCCGACCCCATCAGCATTCCCCACCGGTTTTCCCGCCTCCAGGACGTGGAAATCAGCGGGCTGTTTGCGGCCCTGCTGGCCTGGGGGCAGCGCAAGACCATCGTGCAGAAAACCACCGAGCTGCTGGCCCGGATGGATGACGCGCCCTACGAGTTTGTAACGCAGCATGAGGACGAGGACCTGAAAAAGCTGCTGGGCTTCTGCCACCGCACGTTCTGCGACACCGACCTTTTGTACTTCGTGCACTGGCTGCGCGGGCACTACCAGCAGCAGGACTCACTCGAAGCAGCTTTTCTGCACGGCACCAGCCAAAAGGAGCGGCTCGAGAGCTTCCACCGCCTGTTCTTCCGTTTGCCCGATGCCCCGCCGCGCACCCGCAAGCACGTAGCCACGCCCGCCCGGGGCTCGGCCTGCAAACGGCTGAACATGTACCTGCGCTGGATGGTCCGCCGCGACGAGCAGGGCGTGGACTTCGGCCTCTGGCGCCGCCTTTCGCCCGCCGAGCTGATCTGCCCCATCGATGTGCACGTAGAGCGCCAGGCCCGGCAACTGGGTTTGCTTTCCCGCCCCAAGGTCGACTGGCAGGCCGCCGAAGAGCTGACGGCCAACCTGCGCCGCTTTGATGCCCAGGACCCGGTGAAGTATGACTTCGCCCTGTTCGGGCTGGGGGTAGAGGAGAAGTCAGCGCTTAGAGGATAGGAGCCTGAGTCTCTGGTTTCAAGGATTGTTCACTAAAAAAGCCCAACTGGTTTACCAGTCGGGCTTTCTGCTGCACCAAAGCAGGTCACTTAAATCTTATACACGCTGAGCTTGCCGCCCAGCACGGTGATGCGCTCCAGCAGCAGGCCCGAGCCGGCACCGGTGGGCGAGAGGTAGTACTCTTTCTTGTCCGAGGCCTTGGCGGCGGGCTGCAGCCGCAGCTTTTCCAGGGCGGCGTAGGCCGGGGCGTCAAACGAGTTGATTTTCGAGCCGAGCAGGCGGGAAACGGTGTCGGTGCCGTCGCGCTTGTACAGCCAGAAGGGGCTTACGTAGTTGACCGGGGTGAGCAGGCCCTTCGTGCTTTTGTCCTTTTCCTGGTACGAGTAGCCCAGGTACTTCAGGTCCTTGTCGAGGCGCACCCGGAACAGGCCGCCGCCTCCGCCCATCATGCCGAACTTGCGGATACCGAACTCCAGGCTGCCGTCGAGCGGGTCGAGGCTGAACATGTAGGAGCGCATGGCCCCGGCCAGCTCGGAGCCGGCAAAGGCGTTGGGTGCGGTGGCCTTCATTTCCTTGGGGTAAAGGGTCTGGGTCTGCTGCACTACCTTGCCCGACACGTCGTAGCGCCGCACGAACAGGCCCTCTTGGTTGCCGAAGTCGCCATCCTTGGAGAATTCCCCGAAAATTAGCACCTCGCCGGTAGCATAGTCCAGAAAGAACTCCCCGATGCCGCCCGAGCTGACATCGTACTCGTCGTAGATGTACTTGCCCCGCGTGACGGCCTTGTAGAGGTGCTGCTGCTCCTGCAGCTGGGGCATGGAGTAGGCCGAGTAAGCGGGCTGGGTTTTGGGCTCCAGGCCCAGGGTGGTGGTGAAGCCGCCGGTAGTAGCGCCGTTGTTGTCGAGCGTCAGAATCTGGTATTCCATCGGCATGTCCCGGAACGACTCCTTTTTACCGTGGCCCTTCAGGCGACGGAACATATAGGTCTGGCCCGCCCGGTGGCCGAGGTAGCCCCACTCGTTGTAGAACACGTTCATGCGGGTCCGCTCGGGCGTCTCGGGCAGCTTGAGCAGGACCCGCTCCATTTTACGGGTGGCCATCGGGTACTTTTCCAGCACGTGCTGGGCCATGTCCTCGCGCTCGTTGCGCTCCTCGGTGATGCGGTACAGAACGCCGTCTTCCACGTAGGTGCTCAGCACCCGGCGGTCGACCCGCTTAATCTCAGCCGGAGCATCGAAGGCGGCGCGGTCCAGCTGGCCTTTCTCGTTGAGGTGCTGCACCAGCACCTGGCCGGCCTTCAGCTCCCCGCCCTTGCCCTGCTTGCGGGCTACGTTCTCGCTGATGATTTCGACCGCGTACAGGTCGTTGCCGCTGGTGTATACCTGCACCGGCGCCAGGGTGCTCGACGAGGTTTCTTCCTCGGCCTCGGCAAACAGGCCGGAGCGGCGGCTGCCACCTTTAATCTGCTGAAAGCGGGTCAGCTTGGCTTCCCATAGCGTCTGTCCGTCGGGGCCGAGGGTGCGGACGCGCACGTCGGGCGTTTCGCTGTTGGAAAGCAGCAGTACGGTGTTCTGGTTGGTCAGGTGCACCACGCCCCCGAGCATTTCCCGCGGGTCGAGGGAAATCGTCTGGACCGGCGTAGGCTGGGCAAAGACGGTTATGGCGCCCGGGAAGGTAGCCGTGGCAAGCAGGCCGGCGGCCAGCAGGATAAAAAGCTTCATTTGGTAGGTCTTAGGGACGTAGGTCGTAGGGCTTAGTGGGATGGTGATAGGGCAGGCCGTTGGCATTGGGCACCGGATACCTGGCAATTGGAGCAAGGCTCAGGAGCAGGCGACTAAGCCCTAAGTTCCTAAGACCTAAGCTCTGATTTAAAAGGTATAGCCGAGCTGAAGCTGCGTTTCGCGCACGGAAAAAGACTTCACCTTGCCCTCGCTTGAAAACTCGTTGTAGAACTGCCGGGCCACCGGATCGGTGCTCAGGCGCAGGTACCAGTCGGTTTTTCGGCCCCCGTACACCACCTCTGCCATCACGCTCGGGGCGCTGTAGGGAATCATGGGCAGGGTGTAGCCGAAGCGGTAGCCGGCCCCCAGGCCCAGCCCGAAGGTCGACTTGGAGTGCTTCGACGACTTGGCTCCATAGCGGTAGGTGGCGTACTGCGGAAAGTCGGCAAGCAGGCGCTGGTTGTCCTGCTGGTCGTTGGTAGCACCCTGGATGCCGCCGGTGGCGTTCAGGCAGATGCCCAGGGCCTGCTCGTCGCTGAACTGGTAAAGCGGGGCGCTGTAGCTTAGGCCGAACGTCAACAGCAGCGCGTCGCTGTTGACGGACCGCACCTCGTAGGTTTCGTTCTGGATGCCCGAGTCGAGCAGCTGCTCCACGCGCACGGGAGCCGTACCGCGGGTCATCACGGCTCCGCCCCCGATAAGCCAGCTGAAGTTGCTGATCTGGGCCTGCGCCGCTACCGAGGAACCGGCCAGCAGCAGGCCGGTAAGTAGAAATTTAGTCATTGGGGAAAGCGACTGATGGGATGTGGCTAGTTGATGAGTGTTGGTTGCTGCTTGTTGGGAGACAGAAGGGTAGAGCAGCTTTTTAAACAATCAGCAATCAACTAGTAATGAAACCGGGTAATCACGCCATCCTTGCTGACGGCGTAAAAGGTGTTGGCATCGGCGAAGTCGGCGGCGAGGTAGCTGCGCTGGAACGAAGCGCCGTCGGGCCCGTGCACCTGCACCCAGGGCGAGCCCTCCTTGCCGAACTCGGCGTGCTGGCGGATCACGTTGCCGTTGCCCACACCCACCACCCGGCCTTGCCACTGCGCCAGGCCATTAGTCGGAAAGGTATTGCGGGGGTGGGCCTCCAGGGTTTCAAGCACGGTGCCGTCGGGGCGGGCCTGCACGGCCCGGAAGCCGGTGATGCCAAAGGAGGGCACGCCGATGCCGGCCGTGCCCACCACAAAGTAGCTGCCCGAGCGAAGGCGCAGCACGTCGAGCACGTCCCGCTGGCTGCCCGAGCCCTGACTGCCTTTCTGCACCCAGGTAGAGCCGCCGTTGGTGGTCGTCAGCATCCGCTGGTCGTCGCCCACAACCATGCCGGAGTCGGGCGCAGAAAAGGAAACGCCCCGCAGGGGCGGAGCGCCAAACTGGGCCACAAACGAGTTAAACCAGGAGATGCCCCCGTTGGTGGTCTTGATGATGGAGCCGTTGCCGGCGGTAGCGTACCCGATCAGGCTGGTCACGAACTGCACATCCGTAAAGGTACCCCCCGCCCGCTGCTGCCAGGACTGGCCGCCGTTGGTGCTGTGCTGAATGCCGTACTCGGTGGCCGCCCAGATGGTGGTGGCCGAGGTCATCACCAGCTTGTTGATGGTGCCCAGGCCCGGATTCGGCGTCAGGGTCTGCCAGGTCTGCCCGCCGTCGGCGGTGGTCAGCAGCAGGCCGTTGCTGCCGCCCGCCACGCCTTGATTAACCGTGAGAAAGTCGATGGCGCGCAGCTCCTTACCGGCCGAAGCCGCCGGCTTCAGCTCCTCGAAGCGCATAGTGGAGAAAGCCAGGGGCTGGTACTTTTCTTCTTCAGTACAGGAAGCGACTAAAAGGCTTGTAAAGAGGAGAGGTTGTAGAATTTTTCGCATTAATCGGAATATAGGGAGGGCAAATCTATCAGGAATAGCCTGTATTCTGAATAAAGATTCTTCGTAAACTGAAAATAAAGCCGGTGGCCGGGTGCCCGCAGCCGGGTGACCGATGCGTAAGGCCCGGCTTGTGAAAGCCGGAAAAAATGCAGGCCGGATAAATCAGAGAATCTGAATCTTTCCGGGGCTGGCAGATGTTTACCTTCGCATCCCATTCCGATTTTATTCCTCATACCCGCACCTCACTTGATTTTACCGCAGAATTTCGAGCAGAAAATTGGCTTCGCGCAGTTGCGCGAGATGCTGGATGGCCTGTGTCTGAGTGCCCTGGGCCGCCAGTTCGTGGCCAAGATGACGTTCCAGACCAAGCACGACCAGCTCCATCGGCTGCTGCTGCAAACCGACGAGTTCCGCACCCTGCTGCAGTCGGGTGCCGACTTTCCCAGCCAGCATTACCACGACGTTCACCCGTATCTGGTGCGGGCCAGCCTGCCCGGTGCCTACCTCGACGTGCCCGCCTTCTTTGCCCTGAAGATGAGTCTGCGGACCATCCGCCAGGCTTTGCTTTTCTTCACCCAGGCCGAGGAAACGCTTTATCCCACGCTGCGCCTGCTGGGCATCGGCGTGCAGGTGGACCGCAACCTGCTGGCCGCCCTCGACAAGGTGGTGGACGACGAAGGGCTGGTGCGCGACAACGCCTCACCCTTGCTGATGCAGCTGCGCCAGGAGCTGATTGCCCGGCAGGGCATGCTGCGCAAGCAGATTGCCGGCATCCTGCGCCACGCCAAGTCCGAAGGCTGGATTCCCGGCGAGGCCGAGCCCACCATCCGTGGGGGCCGCCTCGTGCTGCCCGTCATTGCCGAGCACAAGCGCCGCGTTAAGGGTCTGATTCACGACGAGTCGGCTTCGGGCCAGACGGTCTTTATCGAGCCGGAGGCGGTGTTTGAGCTCAACAATGATATCAAGGACCTGGAGAATGCCTACCAGCGTGAGCTGATTCGCATCCTTACGGCCCTCACAGACCAGCTGCGTCCCCACATTGCCGACCTGCGCAAGGCGTACCAGTACCTTGGTCTGCTTGACTTTATCCGGGCCAAGGCCCTGCTGGCCGGTCGCCTCGAAGCCTCCCTGCCCGAACTGCACCCCCGCCCGCTGATTCAGTGGAAGAACGTGCGCCACCCGCTGCTGTACCTCACCTTCAGGGAGCTCAAGGACAACTCCCGCGAAGTGGTGCCGCTCAACGTGGAGCTGAACCCTGACCAGCGCATCCTGCTGATTTCGGGGCCCAACGCCGGCGGTAAGTCGGTAGCCATGAAGACGGTGGGCCTGGTGCAGTACATGCTGCAGTGCGGCCTGCTCATCCCGGCCGGCGACGGTTCGGCGGCCGGCGTGTTCGACGACATCTTCCTCGACATCGGCGACGAGCAGAGCCTGGAAAACGATTTGAGCACGTACTCGTCTCACCTGCTCAGCATGAAGCAATTCCTGATGTACGCCGGCAAGCGCAGCCTGGTGCTCATCGACGAATTTGGTACGGGCACCGAGCCTGCCCTGGGCGGAGCCATTGCCGAAGCCGTGCTCGACGAGCTCAACCGCGCCCGCTCGTTTGGCGTCATCACGACGCACTACACCAACCTGAAAAACTACGCCGAGCGGGCCCCGGGCATTGTGAACGGCGCCATGCGCTACGACCCCGAGCGGCTGCAGCCGCTGTACCGCCTCGAAATCGGCAAGCCGGGCTCGAGCTTCGCCATCGAAATTGCCCGTAAGATCGGCCTGCCCAAGCAGATCGTGGAGCGGGCCACCCAGCTCGTGGGCAAGGACAAGATCCGCTACGACCGGCTGCTGGAAGGACTGGAAAAGGAAAAGGCCGACCTCGAGCAGCGCTCCGCGGAAGCTGAAAAGCAGGAGCGGCGCATGAAGAAAGCCGCCCAGGAATACCAGGACCTCAAGCAGTACCTCGACGAAACCCGCCTCGACGTGCTGCGCGACGCCAAAGCCAAAGCCAAGCTTTTGCTCAAGGACACCAACCAGCAGATCGAGGCTACCATTGCTGAAATCCGCTCGTCCCAGGCCGACAAAGAGCAAACCAAGCAGGCCCGGCAGAAGCTCGACACGTTCGTGCGCGAGGAGCTGCAGATCGAGCCGCCCAAGCCCCGGGCCACCCGCGAAGCCGCTGACCCCGCCACGCTCAAAGTGGGCGACAAGGTCGCTCTGATGGGGCAGGAGGGTTACGGCGAAATCATGGGCCTGAAAGGCAAAACCGCCGAAGTTTCGTTTGGGGGCATGAAAACCCTGGCCAAGGTCAGCCAGCTGGAAAAGATCAGCCGGGCCGAAGTAAAAGAGCGGGAGCGGAAAGCCGAAAAAGCCAGCGTCGGTGGCGGGGGCAGCGGCATGGACATCACCGGCCGGATGGCCAGCTTCAGTCCGACACTCGATTTGCGCGGGGAGCGGGCCGAAGACGCGCTGCTAAAAGTCATGGCCTTCGTGGACGACGCCGTGATGCTGGGCATTCCCGAGCTGAAGTTTCTGCACGGCCGCGGCAACGGCGTGCTTCGTCAGGTCGTGCGCGACTACGTCCGCAAAGTCCGGGAAGTAGCCAGCGTAGCCGACGAGCATGCCGACCGGGGCGGCGACGGCGCCACGGTGGTCGTGCTGAAGTAGCGCCGAGCACCAGCTCGGCGTAACGCGCTTTACCCGCAGTA
This sequence comes from Hymenobacter translucens, assembly GCF_020685205.1. Classification (GTDB taxonomy): domain Bacteria; phylum Bacteroidota; class Bacteroidia; order Cytophagales; family Hymenobacteraceae; genus Hymenobacter; species Hymenobacter translucens. Next base: position 197,093 of record NZ_JAJERB010000003.1, on the reverse strand, counting down.
ACGCTATAAAAAGGGCCCGCTCATCACTGAGCGGGCCCTTTTTATAGCGGCAGGCCAACAGCTAAAAGCCATCCGCCACTAGCCAACCTACTCCACTACCACGCGGCCGGTCTGGATCGACTCGGGCGTAACTACCTGTACCAGGTACAGGCCGCTGCGCAGCTGGGAAGCGTCCACGGTCAGGTCCTGGCCGGCGGTGTAAGGCTTGGTTGCGGTGAGTACCACGCGGCCGGTGGCGTCGCGCAGCGTGATGCTGACGGTGCGGGCCGAAGCGTCGGCCAGCTTGAGCTGGAACTGACCCCGGGCCGGGTTCGGGTACACCTGCATCGTGCTCTGCTGCACCGTACCGGAGCGGGTTGCCAGAATCAGGGTGCAGGGCGTGACGCCCGCGCGGTTCTGGTCGGTGATACGGCGGTAGAACTCCTGGTAGTACTGGTTCACGATTTTGGCGTCGTGCACAATCAGCGTGTTCTCGTCGTTTTCGGTGTTGGCCGAAAGGCTCCAGTTGTGTGAGCCCACGAACACCTGCGGGTCCGACTGCGAAGCGCCGGCATCCATGATGGCGTACTTGTGGTGCATGATGCCGGCCACGTTGTTCACCAGCACGCGGTTACCCAGCGAGGTGCGGATCGTGCGGAAGATGGGGCCGGAGGCGGTGCTGCTGGTCGTGTCGTCTACCAGCACTTCCGAGCAGCCGGCAATGTTGCGCTGCGCAACATGGTCGCGGATGGCGCGGCCGATGTCGCTTTGCGTGATGAGCATGGTGGCAATGTGCAGGTCGTTGTCGGCGCTCTGGATGGCTTCGATCAGACGGCCGTTCACGTTGTCGGTGGGCGAGAACCACGACTCTACCAGCTTGCCGCCGATGTTGAAGTAGTGCGGGGTGTTGTCGGTCTTGCGCGAGCCGAACACAGCCGTAGATTGGGTGCCGCCGCCCCACATCTCGTTGAATTCCATGGTGTACACCCGGGCCAGGCTCTGGTCCTGCAGGGCAATAGAGTTGTTGCGGTCGGTGCTTAGCTGTGCCGGGGTCCAGTTGGTGGAGCCGGTCCACACCCACGCCGCATTGGGGTTGGTGCTGTTGGCGTCAATCACCACAAACTTGTTGTGCATGATGTTCTGCGTGGTCTGGCGGCCTACGCGCGGGATGGTGGCGCTCAGGCTGTTCATGCTCAGGTTGGCGTTGGTGGCCTCGAAAATAACCCGCACGTTTACGCCCCGGGCCTTGGCGGCGTTTACCGCGTTCAACAATACCTGGTTGTTCCAGTTATAGATGGCCAGATCAATGGTTTCCTGGGCGCGGTTGATGTAGCGGGCCAGCGTATCGGCAATGGCGCCGTTGGGCAGGTACAGCGCGTTGTTGCCGGGCAGCGCCAGGCTCGTGTTCACGGGGTTGGTGAAGTAAGAGCGCATCTTACCGCTGGAAAGCGAGGCCGTAATCATCGGTATCACCCGGGACTCCGACAGGCCGGTGGCATTGCTCGAACTGGCCTTGATGTAGTACACTGTAGCCGGCTGCAGACCCGTAATGGCCAGGCTGTGCTGGGTGGTGCTGGAGGTACTGATAACGGCCGTAAAAGGACCCGCCGGCGTCGTGGCATACTCCAGCTTGGTATTGCCGGCGTTCTGGGTCAGGAAGTTTACCGTAAAGCCGGTGGTAGTGATGTTCGTGGGTCGGGGAGAGTTGAGCAGGTTCGGTGTGTTGCCCTGCAGGAAGTCGGTATAGAGGCGGGGCAGCAGCTGATAGCCATTGGCGCCGGGCGCCAGGTTCGTGAACTGGCTCATGATGCCGATGGCGTCGAAGGTCCCGGTCGGGGAGGGCTTGCCAATCAGGCCGTTGGGTCCGCTGGAGCCGGCATTCACGAAGAGCACCGTGTTGGGGTCGTTGTTGATCCGGAACGTCGTGTTGGAAAAGGCCGTCACCGGCGCCCCCGACAGCGTGTTGATGGACGTCAGGCCATTCAGGCGCACCAGCCGCCCCTCATACTGCTCGGCAAAGGCGGCGGTAAGGCCACCGGCCGGGAAGACTACCGGAGAGGGCAGCGGGCGGTTACCGGCCAGCACGGTGATGGACGTAACCGGGTCCAGCTCCAGCAGGCCGCGGAAATTTTTGAGCGTACCCGTTACCTGGATACTGTCGCCCTGGTTTATGCCGACGACGAGGGCCGGTGAATAGGCGGCAATACCACCGGTGGCGTCCTGCAGGTAGCGTATGTCGCGCAGCTCGGCCCCGTTGGTAACCACGCCCCGCACCGTGACGGTTGAGCCGGAGGCGTTAAAGCCCGGGTCCATGGCGCGGGCCGCGGCAATGGTTATGGGCGTCTGGGCCAGCGCCGGCCGGGCCAGCACCGCGCAGAGGAGTAAGGCGAGCAGCGTAACGTTTTTCATGCGGAAGTTGTCAGTAGGCAAAGGGGTGGCTGGTAGTTGATTAGGGATTGTAAAGATGCTGACTTTCAGTGAAAGTGTTTTTCCCGGCAAAAAGGGCGGGCACAGAAACACCCAGCCGGATTGGGCTGGGTGCTTCCCTGGAAAAGGCAAAGGCCAGCAGCTTATTCGTTGCCGTTCTGGGCCGTACGGGTACGGGGCACCGTGCGCTTCTTGGTATCGGTAATCATGGGCACCGGGGGCATCGTGGACGTACCCGCGGAATTGGTCGACAAAACCTTCACGTAGTACACCGTGCCGGGCTCCAGGCCTTCGATGGCGATATCGTGCTGAGTGGTTGGCGTGGCGTTCGAAACCTCGGTGCCCAGGTCGGAAGTGCGGCCGTACTGCACTTTGGTGGTGCCCGGGTTCTGGGTCCGGAAGCTCACGGTAAAGCCCGTGCGGCTCATGTTGGTGGGCACCGGCTCGCCCAGGATAATCGGCAGGCCGCCACCCAGCACGAAGTCGGTGCGGGTGCGGGGAATAATCTGGTAGCCGCCCGAGCCGCTGTTTGAAAACTGACTCACGATGCCGATGATATCAAAGCTGGAGGTGGGGGCGGGCTTGCCCACCACGCCTTCCTCACCGCTGGCCGCGATTGGAACGCGCAGCAACGCTCCGCTCTGCCCGTTCAGCCAGTAGTTGGTGTTGCCGGCAAACGTGGTGACCGGTGCGCCACCCGCCATCGTGACCCGGGCTACATCCTTGATTTTCACCAGCCGTCCCTCATAGGCTTCGGTGTACACCCGGTTCATCTCGGCCGATGATACTTCCGTCATGATGAGCTTGCGTCCTCCGGCCAGCTTGACGACGGCCGTTACCGGATCCATCTCCAACAGGCCGTTGTAACTTTTCAGGGTACCGCGCAGCTCCACGCTGTCGCCGGCTACCAGGGTGGAGAAGCCGGGCAGGCGCATGGCATAGGCCGCCAGGCCGGCATCCTTGTCCTGGATGTAGCGAATAGCGCCCAACTCGGGACCATTAAGGATAACGCCCCGAACAGCCACTGTGGCCCCGGGACCGGCCACACGGGCCGCAGAAATAGAAACGGGAGCCTGGGCATACGCCTGGGTGAAACCAGCCAGCAGGAAAGAAAGAAGAGTAAACGTTCTCATAGGTGCAAAACAATGGAAAGGACGATGACCGCGCGAGGAGGCTACTGCAAATATGCTAATTTTAAGTTTAGCCTGTTTGCGGCAATGGTGCAAAAAACCTGATAATATTTCAATTACCGCAGCCCGTTCGTCCAGACCGTGCCGGCCACTTACCTCCGATGAGCTGCGTCCGCAACTGTTACCGAACGGCTGTTACGCCAATGATAACGCCAAAATCACCATCGGTCTGCACCCAGTTCCGGGCTGGCAAATAGGTGCGGGAAACAAAGCCATCGAAGTACAGTGCCTGCTCGCAGCCCAGGCGCTGGAAATGCTTGGCAAAATTGTAAAAGTTGATTTTATCACGGGACATGGCGAATACCACCGTGCCGTCGGGCAGGATTCCAACCCCGTTGCGGATAGTGAGATTAGTCGATTGCGGCTGAAAAATTGATGGAATCCCGTTACGCACCACCAGCATGGGGCCCGACTGGGTAGCAAACCGGGGAGAGGCTACCTGGGTGAAGTCCGCCGTAGTGCAGATACCGGCGCGGCGGTCAGCCGTGATATAGAAAACGCCGTTGGGCTGCCGGTAGAAGTTGCCGGCACCCGTTCCGGTATTCAGGGGCGTGATGGTGCGGCCCTCCTGGATAAAGAGTCCGACCGGCGAGTAGTCGGGGTGGAACATGCCGCCATTGCAAGCGAAGACAAGGGTTTGCCCGTGCCCGCGAAGCCAGGCTTTCAGGTTGCCGAGGCTACCAAAGCGCTTGCCGTGGTCCTGCCAATACAGGCGGATTTCCTGAAGGCGCGGGTTAACCTGATAACTGATAATCGGATTTCCCGCTCGCTCAAGCCTGGAATAGGCCAGCGCGCCGGCGAGAAGGACTGCAAGCCCCGCCAGTGCCACCTTTGATTTCGTCATGGTAAAGCTGCCGTTGGCTTGCTGAGCGGAAGTCGGGCCTGCCATTGGGGCAGGTCGGGCTCAGACCTCTTGTTCGCGCTTACATAATGTTTACTTCGGGGTGCAGCTCCACGCCGAACTTCTCCCGCACCGAGGCAATGATCTGGTGGGCCAGGTCGCGGATGTCGCCCCCCTGGGCCCCGCCGTGGTTGACCAGCACCAGGGCCTGCTGGTCGTGGACGCCGTGGTAGCCCAGGCGGCGGCCTTTCCAGCCGCATTGCTCAATCAGCCAGGCGGCGGGCACCTTCACGCCGCCCGGGACCGGGTAGCCGGGCAGGTCAGGGTACCGGGCTTTCAGCGCATCAAAGGAAGCCTGGGAAAGCTCGGGGTTCTTAAAAAACGAGCCGGCATTGCCGATCTGGGCCGGGTCGGGCAGCTTGCTGCGGCGGATGCGGATTACGGCCTCACTTACATCCTGAGGCGTGGGGTCGGCCTCGATGCCCATGTCGGCCAGGGTGGTGCGGATGGCGCCGTAGCTGACGTTGAGGCGGGCCTGGCGGTGCAGGCGCAGCAGCACGCTGGTCACGATGTACTGGTTGCGCAGCGGGCCTTTGAACACGCTTTCCCGGTAGCCGAAGCCGCACTCCTCGTGGGTAAAGGTGCGCAGCCGCCCGGTGCTGATTTCCACGGCTTCGAGCCGGTCAAACGTGTCCTTCAGCTCCGCCCCGTAAGCGCCGATGTTCTGCAGCGGCGCCGCACCCACGGTGCCCGGAATCAGGGACAGGTTTTCGATGCCGCTGAGCTTCTGAGCCAGCGCGTACTGCACCAGCCCGTGCCACGACTCGCCCGCCCCGGCCCGGACCAGGGCCGTTTCGGCCGCTTCGTCCTGGTCGACTACTTCGAGGCCCCGGATTTCATTTTTCAGCACCACGCCTTCGAAATCCTTGGTGAAAAGCAGATTGGAGCCCCCGCCCAGGATCAGCTTCTCGGCCGAGGCTACTTCAGGCAGCGCCAGCAAGGCCCGCAGTTCCACCACGCTGGCAAAGCGGCCGAGCATCCGGGCCTTCACGTCGATGCCGAAAGTATTATAGGGGCGTAGGGAAACGTCGTGTTCGAGCATTATTTGGAGGAGCTAGGAGGCAGGAGTTAGGAGTTGCTACGCAGGAGCTGGGAGGAAATCCGCATAGTCATAATGCTTCGTTCGGCAAGGCAAACGCCAGCGCCGCCAAAGGTAAGCCCTTCGTCAGAGTGATAAAACTACTAGCTCCTCCTAAACAGCTTCTGTCTTCATCAACTCCAATCTCCTAACTCCTTCAGAAATTACCGGACCCGGTAGCCGGCTACGCTGTAGTAAAGCAGGTAGGCGTAGCACAGGGCGGGCAGGATAAAGGCGACGCGCAGACCGCCGCCGTGGGTGGCTACGAAGCCCATCAGCGGGGGAATGATGGCGCCGCCCACGATGGCCATAATCAGGTAGGACGAGCCCTGCTTGGTAAAGCGCCCCAGCCCGGTAATAGCCAGCGGAAACACCACGGGCCAGATAATGGAGTTGCACAGCCCGCAAAGCACGACCAGCCAGAGGGCAGTTTCACCGGAGCTGAAGATGGAGGCCAGCACGAACAGCGTACCGGCCGCGCAGACGCCGACCAGCAGCTTGCGGGCATTAAACCGGGTCAGCAGCGGAATGCCGATAATGCGGCCAATCATTAGCCCAAACCAGTACGAGGACACCAGCACGGCGCCCACAGCCTTGGTGAAGCCCGCCGACGTTTCGATGGGCTCGGGGGCGTGGCCGAACAGGGCCCCGGCCCAGCCGGTAGCCACGCTCAGGCCCCGCACCAGCTGCTGGGTAAAGGCGCTGAGCTGGCTGATGCCCTGGCTTTCGCCGTAGCGGATCAGAAACGAGCCCAGCCCGACTTCAACGCCCACGTAAAAGAAAATGGCGCCGATGCCCAGCACCAGATGGCGGTAGCTCAGGGCGGAAGTGCGACCCAGGGAACCGGCTTCGGCGGCTGCCGCGGCTTCCTCATCGGCGGGGATGCTTTCAATTTCAGGCAGGCGCACCAGGAAAAACAGGGCGGCCAGCACGGCCAGAAACACGGCCAGGCCAAGGTAGAGGGGTTTTACCAAGTTGGCTTCCTGGGTCAGGCGCTGCTCCAGGGGCATGGCCGCCAGCTGGGCCTTCAGCACGGCCGAGCCGCCAAACAAAATCAGACCGCCGATAAGCGGGGAGAGCGTACCGCCCAGGCCGTTGGCGACACCCACGATGCTGACCCGGCTGGCCGCCGTGCGGGCCGGACCGAGCACCGAAACGTAAGGGTTGGCCGCCACCTGCAGCAGCGTGACGCCCGCGCCGAGCAAGCTCAGCGCCAGCAGGAACAGGCCAAACGTGCGGGAGTTGGCTGCGGGCACGAACAGCAAAGCACCCAGGCCCATCACCAGCAGCCCCAGCACAATGCCGCGCTTGAAGCCCAGCTTTTCCAGCACCCGCCCGGCCGGCAGCGACATCAGAAAGTAAGCCCCGAAAAACGCCGACTGCACCGCCGACGACTGCAGGTCGGTGAGCTGACACACATCCTTGAGGTAGGGCATCAGCACGTCGTTGAAATTGGTGACGGCCCCGAACAGGAAGAACAGAGTGGTCATCAGCACCATCGGTCCCGCGTAGGAGCGGGTGGTGTCCGGAGTGGTAGGAGTGGTAGCGGCAGAAGTGGAAAGGGGAGCGGCCATGCAGGCGGGAAAGGAATAAGTGGGCCTTAAAGATAGGAATTCGCGCGAAGGGCCATTCAGCGTGTTATTCCGCGGGACCAGCTAAAACCCCGACCTTTGCGGCTTCCCTTTGCCTTCAATCCCCCCTGCTATGGCCGATAACCGCCGCGACGCCCCGTTTTTCATGACTGCCACCACCCAGTTCGGGCTGGAAGAGGTGCTGGCCCAGGAGCTGCGCGACCTCGGCGCTAAAATCGAGAGGATCGGCCAGCGGGCGGTGGAGTTTACCGGCCCCAAGCAGCTGCTCTACGAAGCCAACCTCTGGTGCCGCACGGCCATGCGCATCCTGAAGCCGTTTGCCGACTTCTACGCCCCCGACGAGCGCGCCCTGTACCGCGAAACCGGCCGCATCGACTGGAGCCAGTACATCCGCCCCGACCAGACCTTTGCCATTACGGCCGTGGTCAACAAGTCGAGCTTTGAGCATTCCCTGTTCGTGGCCCAGCTGGCCAAGGATGCCATTGTCGACCAGTTCCGCAACCGCACCGGCGAGCGGCCGAGCGTGGACGTGAAAAACCCCGACATCCGCCTGCACCTGCACATGCTGGAAAACGAGGTGTTGTTCTCGCTCGATGCCTCCGGCGACTCGCTGCACCGCCGCGGCTACCGCCAGCAAACCAACGCTGCCCCGCTCAACGAGGTGCTGGCCGCCGGCCTGCTGCTGCTCACCGGCTGGGACGGCAAAAAGCCGCTTATCGACCCGATGTGCGGCTCGGGTACCCTCCTCACCGAGGCGGCCCTGCTGGCCCAGCGCATCGCGCCGGGGCTGTATCACCAGGGAAAGTTCGGCTTCGAGAACTGGCCTGATTTCGACCGTGCCCTCTGGGAATCGGTGCAGCTCGACGCCCGCAACGCCCGCCTTGAGGAGCCCCAGGCTTATCTGGCGGGGTCCGATCTGTCGGCTGAGTTTATCGAGCTGGCCCGGCAGAACGTAGAAGCAGCGGGTCTCGAAGACTTTATCCGCTTGTCGGTGCGCGACGTGAAGGATGCCAAAGCTCCGGCGCGGGAAGAACCCGGCATCGTCATTATGAACCCGCCCTACGGGGAGCGGATCGGGGACGAGGCGGAAATGGCCGGGCTTTACAAAGTCATGGGCGACACGCTCAAAACCAGCTTCCAGGGCTACGACGCCTATATCTTCACCGGTAACCTGGCCGCGGCCAAGAGCGTGGGCTTACGCACCTCCCGGCGCGTGCCGCTGTTCAACGGTCCCATCGACTGCCGTCTGCTTAAGTATGAGCTGTACCAGGGCACGCGAAAAGCCCGGCCCGACGCCGCGTAAGCAGCACCGAGCCGGGCTCAGGCACAACCGGCGGAAAGCAGCCGGCAATCTACTCGGTAAAGGTAATGGCCGACGTTTTGGCAATAACCTCCGAGGATGTTGCCGAAGTCAGCCGCTGCAGGTAGAAGTAGCAGGTGATAGGGTGTAGGGGCGCCGGATTGGTCCGGTCCCAGATAGACGACAGGGGAGTAGAGATGCTCACGGTTCCCTTGCGGTTGGGAAGTACCACGGTGCCGTTGGAGCCGGAAAAGGTAGTGCTGGGGTTAGTCGACTGAAACTGCAGGGTTACGCGGTAGCCGTACTCGGATTTCTCGGAGTCGTCGAGGTTGTAGTTCAGCGTGGCCGTGACGGTAGTGGACCGGGAAACCAGCGCACCGGCGGCCGGCGTCAGGGTGGCGATGGTAAGCTCATTTTTAGATGCCACGGGCGGCGTGGGGGTAGGAGTTTCATCTGTTTCGCCGCAGCCAAGCAGGGCAAAAGTCAGCGTTAGACCGGCGCCGAAGCGCATCAATAGGGACATGGAATAGAGGTAAGGTGAATAAAGGCGGCAATTTACGCCTTTAGGCGGGCTTCGCTTCAGGCGGAGCGCCTTCCGGCGGGGGCAGGTCCCGCCTTTTGCTTATACTGTCCGGCCCTTCTTGCTTTCTTCTTTTGCCGATGAACCAACTATCTACCTACGCCCAGCAACTCCAGACCCTGGTGGTGCTTTACCTGCCTCGCTTTTTCATGGCCCTGCTGGCCCTGGCCATCGGCTGGTGGCTTATTGGCCGGGTCAGCCACTTTGTTTCCGTCAGCACCGGCCGGCTCGACGTTTCGCTCCGCTCGTTTCTGACCAGTCTGGTCAATATCGTCCTTAAGGTGCTGCTGCTGCTGACCGTGGCCGGCATGGTGGGCTTCGAAACCACCTCGTTCGTGGCCATTCTGGGCGCGGCGGGCCTGGCGGTGGGCCTGGCCCTGCAGGGTACGCTGGCAAACTTCGCGGGCGGAGTGCTCATTCTGATCTTCAAGCCCTACATCGTGGGCGACGTCATTGAAAGCCAGGGCAAGTCGGGGGAGGTCCGGGAAATCCAGATCTTCAACACCATCCTCGTCACGCCCCAGGGCGACACCATTATTCTGCCCAACGGCGCTACTTCCAACAACGTCATCGTTAACAAGACTGCCCAGAACAAGGCCCTGGTGGAAGTGCTGGCCGACGTGGACGCCTCCCACAGCCTGGAAGAGCTGCGCACCTGGGCCGTGCCCCTCCTGCTGACCGATGAGCACGTGCTGAAGGACCCGGCCCCGCAGGTGGTCGTGACGGCCCTCAAGCCCGGCGGCATGACGGTAGCGTTCCGCGCCTTTACGCCCGCCGCCCAGGCGGTAGGCGCCCACGGACGACTGATTGAGCAGCTGCAGCGGGCCCTGGCGCAGCAGGGCGTGAAGGGGCCCGTGCCGGTTTCGTACACCTATACCCGGGCACTGCCGGAGTAGATGCTAATCTTGCAGGGCATTCACCTGAACCCGGCTTACGGGTAAAACAAACAGCGCGGCGGCTCCGGGGTGCGGTTCAGCTACGGTGCTGCGGCCGGTGTACCGGCGGATCCGCAGATGCTAGCGGAAACCTCCTTTTGAGTGCACCATTTTAGCGACGCTATAGTTTGTCTTACCCCAGCAACTACCGGTTTACCGTCGTATTTTTACATCATGTTATTTGCCCCCGAAGCCCTGACTCCTACGCTCGCCTCCGCCCGGCGCGTGCTCAAGCAATACTATGGCTACGACCAGTTCCGGCCGATGCAGGAGGACATCATCCAGAGCATCCTCGACGGGCGCGATACGGTGGTGCTCATGCCCACGGGCGGCGGCAAATCGGTCTGCTTTCAGGTACCCGCCATCGTGCAGGAAGGCCTGTGCGTGGTCGTCTCGCCCCTGATTGCGCTGATGAAGGACCAGGTGGAAGCCCTGCGGGCCAATGGCGTGGCGGCGGCCTACATCAACAGCAGCGTAGGCCAGAGCGAGCAGAACAGCATTGCCGGCGACTCGCTCAACGGCCACCTCAAGCTGCTTTACGTCAGCCCCGAGAAGCTGCTTTCCCAGGGGTTTCTGCAATTCCTGCAGCGTCTGCGGGTGAGCATGTTCGCCATCGACGAGGCCCACTGCATCTCGTCCTGGGGCCACGACTTCCGGCCCGAGTACACCCAGCTCCGGCTGCTGCGCGACCAGTTTCCGCAGGTGCCCATCATTGCCCTGACCGCCACGGCCGACCGCCTCACCCAGCGCGACATCCAGACCCACCTGCGCCTGCACGAGCCCCGGGTATTTCTGTCGAGCTTCGACCGGCCCAACCTCAACCTGATCGTGCGCCCGGGCCAGGACCGCGTTACCAGCATCATCGACTTCGTGGAGCGCCGGCCCGCTGAGCCGGGCATCGTGTACTGCCTCTCGCGCAAGCAGTGCGAAACCCTGGCCCAGAAGCTCAAGGCCAAGGGCATCCGCGCCGGGCACTACCACGCCGGCATGACGCCCCTGCAGCGCGGCAACGTGCAGGAGGCGTTCCTGCAGGACGACCTGCAGGTAATCGTAGCCACCATTGCCTTCGGCATGGGCATCGACAAGAGCAACGTGCGCTGGGTGATTCACTACAACCTGCCCAAGAACATCGAGGGCTACTACCAGGAAATCGGCCGCGCCGGCCGCGACGGGGCCCCGGCTACGGCCGTGCTCTACTACAGCTTTGCCGACGTGGCTTCGCTGCGGGAGATGATTACCAAGGACGTGGATCCGCGCCTGGCCCAGCTCAGCGTAACCAAGCTGGAGCGGATGCAGCAGTTTGCCGAAGCCGCCACCTGCCGCCGCAAGATCCTGCTCAACTACTTCAGCGAGACGCTGGCCGAGGACTGTGGCAACTGCGACATCTGCCGCAACCCGCCCACCACCTTCGACGGTACCTTGCTGGCGCAGAAAGCCTTATCGGCGGTGGTTCGCACGCGGGAGCGGGTTTCCATCACCCTGCTCATCGACGTGCTCCGGGGCATGCGCAACCAGGCCGTGCTCAGCGGGGGCTACGACCAGATCAAAACCTACGGCGCGGGCGGCGACCTGAGCTACCTCGACTGGTACAGCTACATCCACCAGATGCTCAACGACGGCCTGCTGTACATTGCTTACGAGGAAGGCTATGCGCTGAAAATAACGGACCGGGGCCAGCAGGTGCTGAAAGGCCAGCTCACGGTGCCCATGAAGAAGTTCCAGATCACCGAAAAAGCCGAAAAGGTGACCCGGGCCAGCAAGAAAGCCGCCGCTGCCTCGGCCCCATCCGATTCAGCCACCGCACTGTTCGAGCGGCTGCGGGTGCTGCGCAAGCGCATTGCCGACGAGCAGAACGTGCCGCCGTACGTTATCTTCACCGATACCACGCTCCAGGAAATGGCCGCCGAGAAGCCCGTCACGCGGGTGGGCATGCTGGCCATTTCGGGCGTGGGCATGAAGAAGTTCGAAACCTACGGCGAGGCGTTTATCAAGGAAATCCTGGCCCACGGCGGCCGGCCCAACCCGGACGACGCCGAGGAAGCCGACCAGGACGAATTGCCAGTGGTGCCCTCCTCCCGCAAGCGTGAAGCCGGCGACACCCACGAGGCCACCTGGCAGCTGCACCGGCAGGGGCTGACGGTGGAAAATATTGCCCAGCGCCGGAGCCTGAGCGTGAGCACCATTCGGGCCCATATCGAAACCTTGTTCGCGAAAGGTTTCCAGATCCGGCTGGAAGAGTTTCTCACCATGGACGAGTACGCCGAAATCCAGACGGCCCGCGGCAAGCTCGGCGGGGAGCCGCTGTTGCGCGACCTCTACGACCACCTGCGGGAAAAGTACGACTACTTCAAGTTGCGCCTCGCCATCACCTACGAAAAGCGCCTCCGCGGCCAGCTAGCCTAGGTTTCCGATTCTGCTGACCTGATCCGAAGGCCCCGCCCGCTGTCCGACAGCAGGCGGGGCCTTGGTGTTCATGACAAAGCCGTAGAAAAATAATTACTATAGTAAATCATAATAATATACCAGCCACGTTATCCTGACTGAGCCCTCTGCCAGCCGTTTGCCATGCCTGCATCCCTGACGTTTCCCCGCATCCTTCAATTTCTGGCCGGGACCCTGGTGGGTGGCTTTCTGGTGCTCATGGCGACCAAAGTGTGGCCCTACCGCACGTTGGAGCCGGGTATTCACTTTCTGACGACTAAATCGGAGGCCACGAATTCCAGCTTGTTTTTCCGGATCGGTTTCTACGTGCACATCAGCAGCTCCCTGTGGGTGCTGGGCGCGGGCCTCGCGCAGTTTTTTCCGCGCTGGTTTCAGGGGCGGGCCCGCCTGCACCGTAACCTGGGCAAGCTTTACGTCGTGTCCATCCTGGCGCTGGCGGGGCCCTCAGGACTGATCCTCGCCGCTTACGCCAACGGCGGGCTGGTGGCCAAAGTAGGCTTCACCCTGCAGTGCATCGTCTGGATGCTGTGCACCTGGCAGGCTTACCGCCTGGCGCGGCAGCGGCAGTGGGAAGCGCACACCGCTTGGATGATTCGCAGCTTCGCCGTCACGCTGGCCGCCCTGAGCTTGCGCTCGGAAAGCTACCTGCTGTTTTACGTGTTCGGCACCAAGCCCATCGAAACCTACCTGACCGTCACCTGGCTGTCGTGGACCGGCAACCTCGTGCTGGCGGAAGTACTGATTGAGGTGGGGGCCGCCCGCCGTCTGCTGCGCCAGGCCCGGTTCTTCTCTCCCCGGCCCACGGTGGCCCCCGCGGCGGCAGTGGCGGCCTGATAGCCAGCTGGTTTTCCTGTTCTTCCTGCAACGCCCGGATCCCTTTCGAAGGGTCTATGGCGGCGGCGTGCCCTGCCTCATCCTTCTGATTCTGCTTTTCACCAAACCCTCTGTTCCATGAAGCTGCTTCTGATGCTGGTGGTCCTGTTCTCCACCGCAGCCGGCACTCCCCCGGCTATTTCCACCAAACAACCGGCCCGCAAGCCCGTAGCGGCGGCTTCGGCCAGTCTGGTAAGCCGATTCGATCTGGCGCCCCTGTGGTCGCTGCACGGTGATGGCGAAGCCGAAGCGCGGGTGATGCTGGGCTACCTCGGGCCGCAATACCGTCGGCTGGAGCTGGTATTTCAGAAAGTGCGGCGCGACCGTAAAAACCCGGCGGTGTATCACGTGGCGGGCAAAACCCGGGAGCGGGAACGGATTCTGCCCTTCACCGGCACCATTACGCTCACGTCGATGCGCAAAGTCCGGGTGCCAAAGGGCTGCAACTGCGCCCGGGAGTGGAATCATTATCAGGCCACCGGCCGGTTTCGGCTGACGGAAAGCGCGGCCGTGGAAGGGTCCGGCACTTTTTCCGGCACACTGACCATGATGTTTTCACGGACGCCCAACGGCGTTGCGTACCTGCCCGCCTACAAAGATGACTGGGGTTACACGGAAGGCAAAGGGGAGGGGACCACGTTTACCAGCACCTGGCGGAATCCTGAAAGCAAAAAGCCGCTCAACCTGCTCTGGGCAAGTAACTTCATGGAAATTGCCCCCACGGTGATGGAGAATTTCTACGCCGGTGACCGGGGCATGCACATCAACCCCCGGTATGCGCGGATGGGCTGGAACCGCTACTGGGAAAATGAGGAGTGGTGGGCTGATGACGAACCCATTATGTAAAGAATTCCTGCTATTTTACAATCGACATCTGTCCTCTATGAAAAAGCTCCCGCCCGCTCTGGCCGCTCTCGGCCTGCTTTTATCCACTTCCTGTCAGCAGCAGGCAGCTCCCACCCAGGCCACGGCAAAGGCCGAAACAGCAGCGCCGGTCCGAACGGTTACTACCCAGGCCGCTAGGCCGGTGGAGCCCGCCCCGGTACTCAGTCCCGAGATGCTGGCGTTTCTGAAGCAGCACGATCTGACCACGCTGTGGCCTAAAGTGTCGTCCGGAAGCTACTATAACCCGGTTCAGAACGGCTTCTTTGGCGCCGACCACTACCGGATTGAAGTGGTTTTCACCCGCGTGGTCCAAGACTCCGTGCACCCCGGGATTCTGCACGTAACCGGTAAAAACCGCTTCAAAAAAACGATTACTCCTTTCTCCGGGGAGATCATACTGGATCAGCTGCAGGACGCCGCGTTCGAAAACCACGATGCGGAAAACCCGGCCTATTCAGCACGCGGCTCATTTGTGCTACGCGAAGACCCGCAGCAGAAAAATGCCGGCGTCTTCACCGGAAAAGTAACGCTGGACTTCCGGCTGTACCCGAATGAAGAGCAGATCCTGCGCCTGTCCCATAGTATGGCACCGGAAGGGTACGCCGCCCGGGGAGGAGGTGCGACTTTTGAAGGCGAGTGGGTCAATAACGCTTCCGGGCAACGCAAGCCCTGCATCTGGGCCGACGACTTCTTCATGGTTGCCAACACGATTCTGCGGGACTTTGCCATTGCCGAGCGCGACGTCACCATCAACCCCCAGTATGTGCACCTGGGCTGGGATAAGTATTGGGAAAATGATGAGTGGTATGCCGAGGCGGCTGCCCTTACGGCCCAGGCCACAATCGATAGTATTTACGATAATGCGGCCCGAAAAGCAGCATCACAAGTAAATTAACCTGCTGAAATACATTTGCTTGGAGTACAAGGCGGTGCATGGGGAGAAGAATCATTTAGCAGAATGTCAAAAAAACTCTGCCTAAAAAAAACTTTTAGCTAAATGAATTAGTAAAGCCGGGGGCGGGTTAGTAATTTCACGAGCCGTTTCTGTTTTCTAGTAAGGCCTTTCCCCGGCTCCCATTCCACGATGATTAACACTAACCTTAAATTCTGGCGCCGTGAGCTGGGCCTCACGCAGTCACAAATGGCTGATAAGCTGGGGATCAAACGCTCCCTGGTGGGTGCTTACGAAGAAGGCCGGGCCGAGCCCAAGCTCGTGACCCTGGTGAACATGGCCCGCCTGTTCGGCATCACCCTCGACGCGCTGGTAACCACGGACTTTAGCCGCAAGTCCAACGCCAAGGCCGCGCTGCGGCAGCTGGAGCCGGCCACGAACTCGCCCGAGCCTCCGTCGCCCCGCCCGGCCGACCGGCTGCGCATCCTGGCGCTGACGGTCGACAAAGAGCAGAATGAGAACATTGAGCTGGTGCCTCAGAAAGCTGCCGCCGGCTACCTCAACGGCTATGCCGACCCGGAGTACCTTGAGGAGCTGCCTAAGTTTCGCCTGCCCATGCTCAGCTCCGGCGGCTCGTACCGGGCTTTCGAAATTGCAGGCGACTCAA
Organism: Hymenobacter translucens; assembly: GCF_020685205.1. Taxonomy (GTDB): domain Bacteria; phylum Bacteroidota; class Bacteroidia; order Cytophagales; family Hymenobacteraceae; genus Hymenobacter; species Hymenobacter translucens. Next base: position 181,352 of record NZ_JAJERB010000003.1, on the reverse strand, counting down.
TGCTGCCCATTGCTTCCGGTACCGTCATCGTGGGCCGCTACGTCGATGACTGGCTGACGCTCAAGGACGGTACGCCCTGCATCGTGGTCAGCAACAAGGAAGGCATCGTGTTTAAGCGCGTGTTCAACCGCCTCAAGGACTCGTCGATGCTAACGCTGCACTCCGATAACCCGGTGTACTCGCCCTACGAAATAGACGTGGAAGACGTCGTGGAGATCTGGGAAGCCAAGTCGTATATCAGCAGCACGTTCCCCATTGCCGACCTCTCGCTCACGCGCCTGGCCAGCATCGTGCTCGATCTGCAGCAGCAAATGACGACCCTGAAGAAAGCCTAGCCTAACGCTAGGTTTAGTTAAGCTATAGGAAAAGCCCTGGCCGGGAACGGTTGGGGCTTTTTGCTTTACCTACCTGTTGCTATATAGGTTGGCGGCTGCTAACTTAACTTCGCCCGGACTTGCCCCGTATGGGCAAGGAACATTCGCTTATCAACGACCAAACGCCTTCCCATGCTTAAGTATATTCCGGCCACCAGCCGTCACCACGCCGCCCCGGCTCCCTGGCTCAGCAGCTACTTCCTGTTCTCCTTCGCCGATTACTACGACAAGGAAAACATGCATTTCGGGCCCCTGCGGGTGTTCAACGACGACAGCATCGCGCCCAATTCGGGCTTTCCCCAGCACCCGCATTCCGAAATGGAAATCGTAACGATTGTGCTCGATGGGGAAGTAACCCACGAAGACACGATGGGCAATATGACGACGATTCCGAAAGGGGAAGTGCAGCGCATGACGGCCGGTACGGGCCTGGCCCACGGCGAGATGAACCGCACCGACAAGCCCCTGCACATCTACCAGCTCTGGTTTTTGCCCAACCAGCGCGGTCTGCGCCCAAGCTACGAGCAGAAAGACCTGAACTTCCTCAGCACCAACAACAAGCTGATTCCGTTGGTGTCGGGCCAGAAGGTGCTGGAAGACGTGGTGTACATGAATTCCAATACGACCGTATACTGGGCCAACCTCAAGGAAGACAAGGAACTACAGTTTAAGACGTTTCCCATCCGTCTGACCTTCCTTTACGTAAAGGAAGGAACCATCTTCGTCAATGGCACCGAGCTGGGTCCGAATGATCAGGCCCGCATGACTGACGAGCACGTGGTCGATATTAAAGCCAGTAAAGACGCGCAGTTCATTCTGATTGACCTGCCTGCCGCGGAAGCTAACTACTAATCCCCCTGAATGAGTAAGCCCTTCCCCGCGTCGTTGATTCCGGCCGACGACGCGGTCCGCCTTCGCACGCTGTACCAGTACCAGATTGTCAATACGACTGCGGAGGCCATCTTCGACGACTACACGGCGTGGGCCGCACAGTTGTTTAATACCCCCATTGCGCTTATCTCCCTGGTGGATGATGAGTACGTGTGGTTTAAGTCGGTAACGGGCGCCGAGGGTATCCCCGGCCTGCCCCGCGCCGAAAGCATGTGCTCGGCCGCTATTCTACAGGACGAGCCCGTGGTAACCTCGGATTACAAGCCCGAAAGCTGCGGGCTTATCAAGCCGGACGTGGCCCAGGCCATCGGGCTGAAGTTCTACGCCGGCGCCGCCCTGCAAATGCCGGATGGGGCCCGCATTGGGATGCTGGCTGTGATTGGGCGGGAATTCCGGCAGCTTACCGACACTGATTCCGCGGCCCTGGCGCGGCTGGCAAAGCTGGTGAGCCAGACGATTGAGCTGCGCGTGCGCTACGTAATAGCCGATGAGCCGGAAGAATGGTCCAGGGCGCAGGCCGAGCTGACCGAAAGCCTCGACGAAAACGCGGCTCTGGCCCGCTACCTCAACAGCCGCAAGGAGGGCATCGACTTCGACGACGAGGAGGTCGCGCAGCTTATTTACCGCAGTTACGACAACCTAAGCAAAGTACTGCAGCGCCGGATGCTGCAGATGGCCTAAAAAGCCGGGCCCAGCGGCCCGGCTTTTTTTACGTGCGTCGTTGGTGGCTTTACCAGACGCCGGCAATCCTGTTTCAGCGTGCCAGCCCCGGGGATTTTCCGTATTAGTACGGCAAAAAATGCGTATTCCGCAACGAAGCCTACTGCCGTAAAAAAGAAAGCAGCCTCCGGTGGAGGCAGGCATCTGATGGGGCCAAAAGGCTGAAGGAAAATGGCAATCAACAATACGGCAAAGTGGCTGACGGTGGGTCTGTTTGTGCTTCACGCGCTGGCCTGCAGCCACCAGAAGAAAGACGACACCGCTTCCGGCGCGGCAGCGGCAGACTCGGAGCTGCCGGTCCAGCTTACCAGTGAGGGTGCCGCAACCACGGCAAAGGTGGACATTCCGAGCTACCCGCTGCGCTCGGAAAAAGACCTCGACCGGCTGATGGAGCAGGTCGGCAACGCCCGCGTGGTGCTCCTGGGCGAGGCCTCCCATGGTACCCACGAGTACTACGCCTGGCGGGCGGCGCTGTCCAAGCGGCTCATACAGGAGAAGGGCTTTGACTTTATTGCCGTGGAAGGGGAATGGGCCGATTCCTACCGCGTGAATGAGTTTGTGAAAGGCACGCGTCAGGACAGCGCGGCAGCCGTGCGTCTGCTGCGGCACTACAACCGCTGGCCCACCTGGATGTGGGGCAACTACGAAGTCGCCTCCCTGGTGACCTGGCTGAACGGCCACAACCAGCGGGCCGCCACCGAAAAAGTAGGCTTCTACGGCCTCGACGTGTACTGCCTCTGGGAAGCCCTGGCCGACCTCGTACCCCGTCTCGAAGGCCGTGACCCGGCCGCCGCCCAGGCCGCCCAAAAGGCGCACCGCTGCTTTCAGCCCTATAACTCCGACGCCCAGGACTATGCCATGGCCGTGGCTCGGGCCGACCGGGCCTGCGGGCTGGAAACCAGCCGGCTTTGGAAGTCGATGGAAAAGCTGACCGGAGGGGCGGTGCCCCAGGATGAGAACCTGTTTGTGGCCCAGCAGCACGCGCTGGTAGCCATGAACGGGGAGCGGTACTACCGGGCCATGACCAGCAGCAACACCGAATCCTGGAACATCCGGGACCGGCACATGATGGAAACGCTCAAGCGCCTGCTCGAGCGACACGGACCCAGTAGCAAGGCCATTGTGTGGGAACATAACACCCACGTAGGCGACGCCCGCTACACCGACATGGCCAGCAGCGGCGAAGTAAACGTGGGTCAGCTGGCCCGGCAGCAGCTGGGCCGCGACAACGTGTTTATCGTTGGGTTCGGTTCGTACCAGGGCTCGGTCATTGCCGCCGACGCCTGGGGTGCGCCCATCAAGCGGATGCCGGTGCCGGAAGCCAAGGAAGGCAGCTGGGAGGATCTGCTGCACGCGACCGGGGCCACCAACAAGCTGATTCTGTCCAAAGACCTGCGCGAAGTACCGTTTTTCAAGCGCCGTCTGGGCCACCGCGCCATCGGAGTCGTGTACAACCCCCGGGTCGAGCGGTTCGGCAACTACGTGCCCTCCGTCATTCCCCAGCGCTACGACGCGTTTATCTACCTCGACAAAACCACCGCCCTGCACCCGCTGGAAACGCCGGTGAAGGGCAACGAGCCCCCAGATCTGTATCCTTCGGGCACGTAGGCTTAGTGCCGGCGAAGCCAGCTCAGTCTAGCGAAGCACAACACAAAAAAGCGGGCGGGGCCTGTAGCCCCGCCCGCTTAAAAAACGAGCCCACCAGCATTACATCGTGTATTTGCGGCCCTTGTTCTGCTCTTTCAGGTAAGCCATCAGCGGCTGGAAGTAGTCAACCATGGCGCGGGCGGAGAGGTCCTCGCCGGTTTTCTCCTTGAGTACCACCCGCCAGTCGCGGGAGGCGCCGGGGCGCATGATGTCGGCCAGAAAGTTGCCTACTTCCTTGCTGCCATAGTAGTTGGTGGCATGCGGGTCCTGCTTCAGGATCTTTTTGGCAATGTGGTCGTGGAGCTGAAACAGAATGACGTAGCTAAGTGCGTAGTCGTAGTACTGGGCCGGGTCGTCGTTGATGTGGGTTTTGGTAGCGGGGTCCAGAAAGTTCTCACCCCGGCTCGCGGGCGGCACGATGCCCTGGTACTTCTTCACCAGCTCCCACCAGCGTGCGTTTAGCTGGTCGGCGGGCAGGTTTTCGGCATAGAAGCTGTTTTCCCACTCGCTCATCACCCCGGACGAGAACGGGATAAAGGTCACGTAGTTCAGGGCCTCCTTCAGCAGCGTCTGGGTCTGGTCGCTCTTGGCGTTGGCGGGAATCAGGTTCAGGCCCACCAGAAACGGCTTTTGAGTGGCAGCCAGGCCCATCAGGGAGCCCATGGCCTCGTGGTAGGCGCGGTTAGCCCCGCCCCGGAGCAGTACCGGCACCTCGGGGTTGGTGTAGGTGAGGTAGTAGTAGATATGGCCCAGCTCGTGGTGGGTGGTTTCGTACCACTCGGTGTTGGCCTCCACGCTCATCAGGCTGCGCACGTCATTCTCGAGGTCCATGTGCCAGGCCGAGGCATGGTTGTTTTTCTTGTAGTTGGCGTCCTTGGGCAGCGGGTAAAGGCTGCTTTTCTCCCAGAATACCGGCGGCAACGCCTGAAAGCCGAGGCTCTGGTAAAACCGCTCGGCCTGCTTTACCTGCCACTCCGCCCCCTTTTTGGCCAGCGCCGCGTCGAGGTTCAGGCCCTTCACGTCTACCATTGCGCTCCAGTCCTGGCCCCAGCGGTTGGGCAGCCAGGAAGCGGGCAGCATGTCGGGCACCTGCTTCACCCCGTATTGTTTGGCCAGCTCGTAGCGGGCGTAGGTGTGCAGCTCCCGGTAGAGCGGGCGCAGCTCATCGTTGATTTTGCGAACCAGCGCCATCATTTCCTCCCGGGTCATGCCGTAGTCGGAGGCCTGGTAGGTAAAGTAGTCGGGGTAGCCCAGCGCCTGCACGGTCTGGTTGCGCAGGCCGCGCAGGTTCAGCAGCCCTTCCTTGAGCGAGGGGCCGATGGTCTTGCTGGCCTCCCAGATCTGCTGGCGCTTGCGTGGGTCTTTTTCCCGGCGCAGCAGCTCGTCCAGGTCGTTGGTCGTCACCGACTTGCCCTGGTACTTGTAGTCGAAGCCGTAGAGCTTTTCGGTTTGCTGGGTTTCGGCCTTGATGCGACGCTTTACCACGTCGGCAATGGTCTGGGGCGAGTTGGCGGCGTTGTAGAGGGCCGTTTCCAACTGCTTTACCTGCAGGGGCGTCAGCTCGGATTTATGCTCGAGCAGCTGCTTGAGGCGGCTGATGTTTTCAGCGCTGCCGGTGAAAGCGGCTATGGCTTCGTTAGCACGGGCAGTAGCCACGGCGTTGGTGCTGTCGCCCTTCACAATGCGGGTATTGGAGCGCCATTCCGCCTCGGTCGACTGGGTGTAGAGCTTCTGGTAGGTGGCGGAGTACTCGCGCAGAAACAGGTCGGCCTGGGTTTTCCAGTCGGGCGGCGCGGGCGTGGCAGTTGCACTGGGTGAAGGGGGTGCCGGGGCAGTGGCGGTAGTAGTTGGGGCGGTAGGGGCGCAGGCCCAGAGCGCGGAGCCCAGCGTAGCCAGCGTGAGGCCGGAAAGGAGCGTTTTTTTCATGAGTGGGAAAAGGAGGGAAAGGAGCAGGGCACTAGTTCGTCGGCTAAAATAGCTACTTGCCCCTGAACGCCTCAGCCTCCGTGCTGTACCCGGTAGCTGCCGGGCGTCGGTAGCCCGAACTGACGCCGCAGAGCCGCGGTAGCACGGCCTAGGCAGCCTGCTGCTGAAGCATATGGCACTCTTTGTACTTCTTGCCGCTGCCGCAGGGGCAGGGGTCGTTGCGGCCGAACTTGCGGCGGGAGCGCAGCGTCTTAAGCCATTCCCGTGGGTCGGTAGCAAAGCGCAGGAACCGCTTCTTGGGGTTTTGGCGCAGGGCCCGGGTCAGCAGCTGGTACAGCTCGGGGTGGTTTTCCTGCAGTTTCTCGGGCTTCTCAAAAAAGTATTCGGTTACGACGGCAAAGAACTCGGCCTCGTTGGTACCGCCATAGTCGTTGATTTCCGATTTGCCGGCCCGGATAGCCTCGATCTCCCGCGCCATGACCTCGGCCCAGGGCTGCAGCAGCTCCGGCGGCAAGGCCAGCTTCGGCACCCCGTCGATAATGCCATCAGCCTCGTCGAGCAGGTGCGCAAACTCGTGAATGCCCACATTCTGCCGGTCAAGCGAATCCTGAAAGCCCCGCTCCAGCGAAGCTTTGGACAGGTGCATATAGTGCTGATTCTGGAAGTTGCGGACGCTGCCCAGGAGCTGGCCCTGCAGGGGGGCAGTTTCTTTGTTGGGGTCCTGCTTTTCCCGCCAGGCGTCGGGCACAATCAGCACCTCGCTGAGGTTGCCGTACTCCCAGCCCCGGAAGCCAAAGGTGGGAATAATGGCCGAGGCGGCTACCAGCACCCGCGTGGTATCGTCGACCTCGGTTTGCAGGCCGGTAATGCGCGTCTGAGCCAGAAACACCTGTACCTCGCGCTCAAACCGCTTTTTTTCCTCCACGGTCAGCGACAAGTAAAACGCGACCCGGGTAGCCAGGGTCTGCCGCCATTGCTCCGGGAACTCCGCCGCCAGAGCCGCGGCTTTAATGCGGGCGCCGCGCGTTACGTAGCGGTAGAAAAAAAAGACAATCACGGCCAGAGCAGCCAGGGCAATCAGATAATTCATGGCCGGGTAAACGGTTCCTCCACGCGAAGGTTAAGCTTACTTCCGCTGCCCCTGCTAGTGCCGGTAAGACGTCGGGGGAGAAAACGAGCAAGGCCAGAACCTCTTGCGGAAGTTCTGGCCTTTGCCGTTTTGCTGAATTCATACGTTGCTTTCAACAGGAGGCGGCTGCAATTGACGTTACCGGATAACGACGGTAACCGTGTACGAATTACCGGCTACCAGCATGTTGGTGACGCTGGTAGTGCCGCCCAGCGAGCCTTTCGAGGCTTCTACGGTATAACGCTGGTCGCCATCAAGGGTGAACGTGGCTTTGCCAAAGCTGTTGGTAGAAGAGGATTCGTCGGCGGTCGTCGAGCCCGTCTTCATCACCTTTACCGAAGCTCCCGACTGCAGCGTACCGGCGCTGTTGGTAACCGTCACCTCCAGATTGGAGTCAGGAACCGTTTCGGTTATTTCACACGAGGTGAGGGTGGTGGCAAACAAAGCCAGGGCAGAGAAGAGTAAACGGTGTTTCATAGGTGCTTTGAAAAATGATTAATCCTTCAAAATTATGGACGCCGCATAGGATTGGCAATACCTACTTCTAGGTATTTTCATGATTCAGCTCATTCATTTTACAAGTTCACCGTCCTGTATCTTTAGTAAGTAGCCTGGCTAGCGTACCTGCCTGTCGTGCTGCTGTGGTGGATGTTTACCGGTTGGTCAGCTGCTGGTTGGGGTCACGGCCCAGGCGGTAGGTGGCTCCCAGCCGCACGGCGTAGTTGTTGCCCAGCACCGCCAGGGCAGCTGACTGCGGACTTTTAGCCCCCTTATAAATCTGCCCGTCCACATTGAGCGAAATGCGCTGACTTCGCCAGCCCAGTCCCACGCCGGGAAGGAGAGTAGGATAGGCATAGTCGGGCTCGTTGGAGCCAGAGGTAAAGGTGGAGCTGGTTACCGTTGGCTTGGTGGCGCGGTTTAGCTTGTAGCCAAAGCTGAGCAGCAGCTTTGGCTTCCCTGGCAAGGGCACAAATACCCGCAGGCCCATGCGTGCGGTTGCCAGCCAGGCCTAGTAGTCAACCAGGCTAAGGTTGCTGATGGTGTTTTGGCGGGTGCGGCTTTTAAAGCGGCTTGCCGTCAGCGCCCCGAACACGCCTACTCGTTGTTTGGGCTGCAACCGATCAGGAAGGGAAGCAAGCATACGCGCATAAGCAGGAAAAGAAATCAGCTAAAAATCAAAATTGCGGCAGCAGGGCCGCTAGCTTCCGGTGGAGCAGCGCTACCAGCTCCGGAGCCTGAAACTGAAATTGGTCGGGGATGCGCAGAATGATCAGGGACTTGCCGGCCAGCTCCCCGGCAAATTTCTCCCGCAGGCGGTCGGCGTGGCGCCGCTCCATCACCAGCACCACGTCGGCCCAGCCGAGGTGCCCGGCCGTGACGCGCACCCGGGCACCGGGCTCGGTTCCGGCCGAGCGCGCCTCGTAGTGCGGGTGGCCATCGAGCAGCCGCTCCGCCGTGAGGCTGCGCCACCGGTTCTGGCTGCAGATAAACAGCAGCTTACGCGGTTGCTCGACGGCTTCAGTTGGTTTACTCAACCAGCGAAACGCGAATCTTGCGGCCCTTGATCTTGGCGCCCGTTACCCGGTTGGCTACTTCCTGAGCCTGCTGCCGCGGCACGGCCACGTAGCTGTAGTGGTCGAACACCTCGATGTGACCAACCGCCTCCCGCTCGAGGCCGCCGTGGGCCATGAACGTGCCCACCAGGTCGTGGGCGCTGACCTTGTCCTTGCGGCCAGCCGATACGTGCAGGGTACTGTTTTCGGGGCGCGGGGCCTTGGGAGCAGCCGGGGGCAGCTTGGGCGCATGCATCGGGGCCCACTGAATGGTTTCGGCCACCGGCCACTTCTTCACGTGGCTTTGCTCGGCGGGCGTGGCCAGGATGTGGGCAGTACCCACGGCCCCGGCACGGGCTGTGCGGCCGGCCCGGTGCTGGAACTGGTCGGCCTTGTCCGGCGACTCGTACTGCACGACCGTGTCGAGGGCCGTTACGTCGAGGCCGCGGGCGGCTACGTCGGTGGCCACGAGCACCTGGCTCGAGCCGTTGCGCAGCTTCATCAGGGCTTTGTCGCGCTCGGGCTGGGGCATCTTGCCATGCAGCACCTCGGCGGCCACGCCCCGGCCCTGCAGGAAGCGGGCCAGCTCGACGCACCGCTCCCGGGTGTTGCAGAAGATCAGGGCCCGGCCGGTATCCGGCTTTTGCAGCAGGTGATAGAGGGCGGCGGGCTTCTGGTCGATGGTGCCCACGTGGCCCAGCAAGGTCAGGTTTTCCGGCAGGTTGCCGTCGTCCTGGCCGGCGTCCACCACGCGGGGGCGGGTGAGGTTGGCCCGGATGAGGTTGAGCACCTTGTCCGACATCGTGGCCGAGAACAGCAGGGTCTGGCGCTGCCGGGGCAGGCGCTTGACAATCTCTACCAGCTCATCCTGAAAGCCCAGCTCCAGGAGCTTGTCGGCTTCGTCGAGAATCAGGACCCGGAGCTTGTTGGGAATGATGGTGCGCTGCTCCAGGTGGTCGAGCAGGCGGCCGGGCGTAGCCACTACCACGTGGGGAATCTGCCGCAGGCTCATCTTCTCATCGCGCATGGCGTGGCCGCCATAGAAGGCCGCCACCCGCAGGTTGGGAATGTACTTGGCCAGGCGCTTCAGGGCGTCGCGCACCTGCAGGGCCAGCTCCCGGGCGGGCACCAGCACGAGCACCTGCATCGAGTCTTCCTTGATTTCCAGCTGCTGAAGCACCGACAGGCCGTAGGCGGCCGTTTTACCCGAGCCGGTGGGCGCCTGTCCGGCTACGTCCTGTCCGGCCAGGGCCATCGGAATAACTTCGGCCTGCACGGGCGTAGGGGCGGTGAAGTTCAGCTCTTCCAGGGCTTGTAAAAGGGCGGGAGCAAGGCCGAGGTCGGCAAACGTGGGAACACTCATAATTCAACTATTTCCGACAAAGGTAACGCTTCTCGGCCGCGCGACCTGAGTGGGGCGTAATGAGCCGGGGCAGCAGCTGGTTTTGAGCTGGTCAGCCAGCCTGGCCTGCTACTCGCCAATCCGCTCTGAAGACACGTTTACCAGCCGGTAGCTGACAGCGTACTTTTTCGGGCGAATGTCCATGCCCACGTAGTGCGCATACACTTTGGTGAAGCAGGCTCCGAAGTAGAAAATCATGGCCGAGTAAAACACGAACAGCAGCACGAGCACAATGCTGGAGGCGTGCCCGTAGATGGGGCCTAGGTTGCGGGGCACCAGCAGGTGGCCCAGCACAAACTCGCCCAGGTCAATCATGACCGCCGTAAAGGCCGCCCCCCGCCAGACGGCCCGCCAGGGAACGATGGCATTGCTCAGGTTGCGGAACGTAACGGCAAACCAGGCCGCCAGAATCAGCAGGGACATCACCTGGTTCAGGACCATCACCAGGTAATACACGAACGTGGCGTCGAAGGGGCGGATGTAGTCGGCGAAAAAGGCCAGGGCTGCATCAAAGGCAAAGGCTATTAAGGACAGCAGGCCGGTCACGACCAGCACGCCCAGGGACCGGAGCCGCTCCTTGTAGATCTTGGCAAACCGCCCGGAGTTTCGCAGCAGCCGCACCTGCCAGATCTGGTTCAGGGAGTTCTGGATGATGACAAACAGCGTGGTGGCAATAAACAGCAGAAAGCCGAAGCCCAGGGTGGCAACCAGCCGGTTCCGCTCCCCGTTGGTCACATTCTGCAGGATCTGCTCGAACAGCTCGGTGGCGGAAGACCCCAGCAGATCCGAGAGCTTGGCCAGCAGCAGCTCCCGCACGATGGATGTGGAATAGAGGGAGCCCAGGAACTGAATCAGGATAATCAGGATCGGGGGCAGGGCGAAGGTGGTGAAGAACGCCGTGGCCGCGCCCAGCCGGAGCGGGTCGTTAGCCGCCAGCTCCTTGGCGGCCCGCTTGAGGAGCAGAAAGAAATCCGTCCAGACTTTACGCCGGGGCTGACCCGGCTCGCGTACATTTGTCATCGGCCTCGCGTACTAACTGCCGGCGTGGGGCCGTTCGGTGGAGGTGACGAAGGTAGGCTGAACCTGCCTTTGGCGCAATGCCACCGGTTTTCCTGCCTCGCTATTCATTGCTGCTTTGCCCGTCCTGCCGACTACTCCGCCGTCTGCCCCTCCCTCGTCCGCTGGCTGGCTGCGTCGGCGCGTGGTCGACCCGCTGCTGGATCTGCTTAAGCAGGGCTTGTCGCCCAGTCAGCTGGCCCTGACCATTGCCCTGGGAGTAGCATTTGGGGTAGTGCCGGTGCTGGGGGCAACGTCGCTGCTGAGCACCTTTGCCGCCCTGCGCCTGCGGCTGAACGTAGCGGCTATGCTGCTGGTCAGCCACCTGCTCAGCCCGGTGCAGCTGCTGCTGCTTATTCCGCTGTTGCGCCTCGGCGCCCGGCTGCTCATCAAAGGGCACGGCCCGGAGCTGACACTGGCCAAGCTCAGGTATTTGTTTGCCCACGACTGGAGCGGGGCCGCGCAGCTGCTGTGGAAGGCCAGCCTGGGCGCCCTGCTGATCTGGGCCCTGGCGATGGTGCCAATTGGCCTCCTGCTGTTTTATGGCCTTCGCCCGCTGTTCCGCCGCATTGCCGCCCGGCAGGCTACCCCCGACTCCTCGCTGTAACGCAAACGGCCCGCTGCAAAGCGGGCCGTTTTTGTGATGACAAAAGTCCAGCCGCTACCCGCGCTGGTAGACGGGCTTGGTCTGGCGCAGGTAGTTGGCCAGCTGATCGTCCGGGTCGGGGCTGACGACGAGCATATCCACCAGCTGGTGTTCCCCCAGGTTGCCGCGGACGGCTTCGCCCAGGTCCTGCAGGAACGCGTGGTCCTCGCCTTCCACGTCGAAGGCCAGCAGCAGGCGGGGCGGCTCGGGGCTGTCCTGCACGTGCATCTGGGCCAGGTACACGGTTTTGACGGTCGGAATGGTGGCGCAGGCCGAGCGGATAGATTTCGCCAGAGCCTCGGGATACTCCGCCGGCTGGCCCAGCAGCACCTGGGCTTCCTGCCCTTCGGGCAGGGGAGGAGCCTCAAACAGGCGGCCGGCCAGCAGGTCGGCCAGCTCCTCGGCTTCCAGGGGCTTGCCCACCGGCGAGAAGGGGTTCAGCATGCAGTTGGCCCCCTGAATCATCTGAAAGAAGTCGAAGCCCCGGGCCCGCAGAAAAGAAACAGGCTCCTTTACCACGCCCGCGTCATAGATGCGGGCCTCGGAGGTGAAGATGGCAATGCGGCCGTCATGCAGCACCTGCAGCTGCACCTCGGCACCTTCCGAAATCTTAATCTCTCCCGGCTCTTCGCCTTCGCGCGGGGCCGTCAGTACAATGAGGTTCTCGCGCAGCAGGGCCTGGTAGAAAGCCGGACGCGCCTCCACCTGCGTGGCGGCGTGCAGCAGCAGCTCCTCCAGAATGTTGGTGGGCTGGAAGGCGGGCGGGGCCGGGGGCGTGACCAGCGGCTGCACGGGCGGGATGCCGGGCACCGGCATGATAGGCGTTGCCGGCGCCGTATGCTTGGAGCCCTGGTAGCGCGGGCCGCTGGCTGGTTTGGCCGCCGGTTCCGACGGGGGCGTGGAGGCCGGGGCCGCCGGGGGTGTGGACGGCGTGGCGCCGGAATCTTTCTTGGATTTCAAAAAGTCAAACAGACCCATAGCAAGCAGATGATTTGAATAGGCAAGCTACTCATGATTACCGTAAAAACATGGCCCGGAAGCCGGCCTTGCACTGGAAAATTACGGTGCGGCCGCCGCCAGCAGGGCCTTAGCGTACGATGCTGCCCCCGCAGCCGGTCAGCTGCTCGGTGACTTCGCGGATGGTAAATACCTCGTTCGAATTACCCCAGGAGGTCTGTACGTAGTTCAGCAGGTTGGTGATTTCGGCGTCGGTCAGCGTGGCATTGCCCGGCATCACCTGCTGGTAAAGCTTGCCGTTCACCGTCATCGGACCGTTGGCTCCCTTGCGCAGCAGGCAGGCCAGGGCCGCGCGGTTAACCTTCAGGTAGTCGGAGCCGGCCAGGGGCGGAATCAGCTGGCGCAGGCCTTCCCCCGATTCGCCGTGGCAGTTCGAGCAGTTGGCGTCGTAAAGGCGGTGACCTTCGTTCTGCCGCTCGGTAAAGCAGCCGGCCAGAATCAGCAGGAACGCCAGCGCTCCGGCCAGACGCAGCAGGCGGCTCATTTTCCGGCCCGGGCTTTTTCCTCGGCCAGCAGCACGGGCAGCTCCTGCATAAGGCGTTCTACTTCCAGCGGGTTCATGCCGTCGTAGACCCCCCGGATCCGGCGCTGGGAGTCGATCAGGGCAAAGGCTCCGCTGTGGGCAAAGCCGCCGGCGACGGTGCTGTCTTTCTGGGCGGCTGTCATGTAGGCCCGGGCCAGGCTGAAGATAGAGTCGTGGGATGCCGTGGCAAAGTGCCAGCGGGCGGCGTTCTGAATGCCGAGGCGCTGGGCGTAGTCGCGCAGCACGGGAATGGAGTCGTGGGCCGGGTCGATGGTGTGGGACAGGAAATGCACCCGCTCGTCGCCCTTGAACTTCTCGTACACGCGCAGCAGCTCGCTCTGCATCTTGGGGCAGATGCTGGGGCAGGTGGCAAAGAAGAAGTCGGTGATGTAGACCTTGCCTCCAAAGGTGGCGTTGGTGATAACCTGCCCGTCCTGATTGCGCAGCCGGAAGTCCGGAATAGTGGCAATAACTGTATCGGCAGGGCCACCGTCGGCCCGGGGGCGAATTTCCCGCTCGCCTACGAAGGGCAGTTGCTCGGGCAGGTCGGCTGTTTCGGCTTTATCGGCGCAGGAGGTCAGGCCGGCAAAGCCGGCCAGCACAAAGGCAAACGCGCCCAGGGTGCGGCGCAGGGAAGTCAGGTTCATGTGCGGGGGGAAGTGGGTGTAGTACCGGTTCGGCGCAGCAGGGCGCGGGCCGAATCCTGGCTGGCGCGCATCAGCTGGCCTACGGAATCGATGCGCAGCTGCTGGGCCGCGTAGTAGGTGATGGCGCGGGCCGGAGCCACCGTATCGGCGGGGCGGCGGTACTGGTGCATCCAGTCCATCATGCCGGCCTCGGCGGCCAGCAGCTCCCGGCGGCGCCGGCTAACGAGCTGGGTGTCGGCGGCGGTAGCCTTCTGCAGCTGCTGGCGCAGGAGGTAAAGCTGGTCCATCTGCAGCATCAGCTCATCGTGCCTGGCCAGCACGGCTTTTTCGGCGGCTTCGGCTCGTTGCTCCTCGCTTTGCAGCGACAGGCAGGCGGGCAGGGCCGCCAGCAGCAAACCGGCCGGCAGCCAGGGGGAAAGACGAAAGATATTCACAGGGCAAAGGTAGAACGCAAACGCGGCACCATCACGCCCCCAGCTCGGCTGGTTCATGGTCCAGGGCCAGAATCCGGTCCTTGTAGTCGGTCGGCAGCAGGCTCGTACGGGCCCACCGGCTCAGGCCCAGGTGCTGCCCCCGGCGGTAGAGCGGCAGCACCGGCTGTAGCCACGACCACGCCCGCAGCTTCAGAAACTCCCGCACTACGGGCGGCACCACCAGGCGCTGGGCTTCGAGCAGCAGGCGGTAGCGCACAAGACCCAGGTGCTTGCGGTACTGCTGGTAAAGGTCGTCGGTGTAGCGGCTGTACTGCAGATCCTGGGCGAGGTGACGCTGGCGGTCGGGCAGCCAGGCCGCGTAGGAGGCGGGCAGGTCGGGGATGCCCATGCGCCGGCCGACCCGGATGAAAACGTCGAATACCTCCTGCTTTTCAGCTTCCGTCGTCGGCCGCTCCAGCACCTCAAAGGCGCTGATGGAGTAGTGGATCAGCATGTAAAGCACGTCGCGGTAAGCCCAGTCGGGAATGGCCGCGCCCCGGCTTTTCTCCACGGCGGCGTGGATGCCGGCAATGGTGTCGATGGCCTGCTCGGCCCCGGTGCGGTCTGCAAACACGATCTGGCGGGCGTAGGTGACGGTCGAAAAAAGCCGGGCCAGCGGATCGGCGGGCAGGCGGCCGGTGAAGTAAAGCCAGTCGACGGCCTTGTTCAGGGCAAACTCGGCTGCCGCCCCGGCAAAGATGAACAGCACCGTGTCGGCTTTGCCCCAGATCTGGCGCACCACGGAGCCGGGGGAAACGAAATAAGTCATAGCAGAGGAAAGCAACAGCTGACTGGTCGCAGCTAAACTATAAGCCGGACGAAAGGATGCCCAGGTTGGGTAATTCCCATTCCCAGGAGAAAATCAAAGAACGGTGTAAAATTATAAAAAGTACTTTGTAATACAAAGTAAAATCAAGCTGAGAAGGTGGAATGATATGGTCATTCCGAGAGTACCGAGGAACCCAAGCCCCGCGCCGTTGACCCAGCGTGAGAACGTTGCTTCTAACTTCTAAAAAGAGCGTCATTCCGAGCTTCCTTCGGAATGACGCTCTTTTTAGAAAACGATTCTCCCTGCTCTGACCAACGACGTGCTATCATGAGCCAAGCCCTACCAGAGGTGTTGCTGGCCGTATTGCCAGAGGTAGGCTGTCAGGGACCATAGCCCCCAGAGCAGCAAACCCAGGAAAATCAGGAAGCCCACCAGCACAACGATAAGCAGCCCTTTGCCGCTGCCGGTGTGCTTGCCTTCGGCGTAGTGCTGGCGCAGCAGCTTCACGTTCCGGTCGTTGCTTTTGTAGGCGAAGTCAAACAGATTGCCCAGGATCGGAATGGCGCCCACAACGGTGTCCAGCAGGATGTTCAGCATCATGCGCACGACCAGACTACCGCTGGCCCCGTGCTTCATCATGGTCATCAACAGAGCGCCGGATACGGCAAAGGTGGACAGGTCGCCCACGATGGGCAGCAAACCCAGGATGGGGTCGAGGCCGAAGCGGAAGCGGGTGCCCGGCAGGCGAAACTGACTGTCCATCAGCCGGGCAATGCCTTCGACCCAGCGCAGACGCTCATCCGAGTCGAAAGTAGGGGTGGTGGAGTTGGTGGCGGTAGGACGGAGAGTGGCCATGGCGGGGTCGTTTAGGCGTATTAAACGGGCCCGGCCGGAAAACGGCTGTTAAACCCGGCTCCGCGCCGTCGCTACCTTTCTAGCTGCTGGTCGTTATCTGCTCAGTGTTTAAAAGCGTAAGCAGCAAGCAGCAATCAACCACTAACCAGCAATTCTTAAGCAATGGAACAACGCACACTGGGCCGGCAGGGCCTGCAGGTTTCGGCCCTCGGACTGGGCTGCATGGGCATGTCCGACTTTTACGGGCAGACCAACGATGCCGAAAGCATCCGCACCATTCACCGGGCACAGGAGCTGGGCGTCACCTTCTTCGATACGGCCGATATGTACGGACCTTTCAAGAACGAGGAGTTGCTGGCCCGGGCCTTTGCGGGGCGCCGGGAACAGGTGGTGCTGGCGACCAAGTTCGGCATCGTGCGCGACCCGAATAACCCCGCCGTCCGGGGTATCAACGGCCGACCGGAGTACGTGAAGAAGGCCTGCGAAGACTCGCTGCGCCGCCTGAAAACCGACTACATCGACCTGTACTACCAGCACCGCGTCGACCCGCAGACGCCCATTGAAGAAACCGTGGGGGCCATGGCCGGGCTGGTGCAGGAAGGCAAGGTGCGCTTTCTGGGCCTTTCGGAGGCGGCTCCTGAAACCCTGCGCCGCGCCAGTGGCGTGCATCCGATTTCCGCCCTGCAAACCGAGTATTCGCTCTGGAGCCGGGACCCCGAAGACGAGATTTTGCAAACCTGTCGGGAGCTGGGCATCGGCTTTGTGCCCTACAGCCCCCTGGGCCGGGGCTTCCTGACCGGGCAGATCAGACGCTTTGAGGACCTCGATGCCGACGACTACCGCCGCCACACGCCCCGGTTTCAGGGGGAGAACTTTCAGCGCAACCTCGACGTGGTAGCCCGCATCCAGGAGCTGGCCGAAGCCAAGGGCTGCACGCCCGGACAGCTGGCCCTGGCCTGGGTGCTGGCGCAGGGCCCGGACATCGTCCCGATTCCCGGCACCAAGCGCGTCTCCTACCTGGAGGAAAACGTAGCCGCCCTAAGCCTTAGCCTTTCGAAAGAGGAGCTAACGCAAATCGAAGAAGTGGCTCCCCGCAATGCCATTGCCGGACCCCGCTACCCTGAAGCCATGATGGCCAGCGTGAACGGGTAATTTTATTTATGTGCTGATGTGCTAATCCGTAGGTATTGCGCGCATTCCTAACTAAAGTGGGGTCGCGGCCGGCCGGAGCAACACAAAAACACTCTAAGCAAGAAGCCCCGATGTACGCATACGTCGGGGCTTTTTGGTCAGGAACAGTTTAGCGCAGTGCCCGTGATGGATAGCCTCGTAGGAAACTGAGGCTCCCTCAGCCTATCGGGACAGCAATAAAATCACCGCCGGATGGGTGGGAGCAGGTCGATGAGCCCGTCTTCGCTGACGACGACGGCCAGACAAGGGTAGCGGCTGCTTTCCACGTAGCGCAGGGCTGAGTTGTAGCGGGAGCCGCGGGACGAGTCGCCTTTCTCGGTGGCCAGGCCGTCGAGGATGGCCCCGATGGCGTAGCAGGTGCCAGCGGGGTTAATGAGCACCGCCCCGTCGATATTCGTGACGAGGCGCAGCACCGAGGGCGTGATAATGCGCGGGGCTACCCGGAAGCACTGCCGGGTTAGGCGCACGGCTTCCTGGGCGGCTCCTTCGCTGATAACCAGAATAGTACCATTCGGCTGGGTGGTGGCTTTCTGGGTCAGCTCCCAGAGGTAGGCGACTCCGGCCGTGTCAAGACTGGGAAATACCCGCTGTACGGCTCGGGCAAAGTTGTTCTCGTCGACCTTGCCCTGGGGCAGGCGGGGCGTGTTCGACACCACCTTCATCATCACCTGCCCGTCGTGGCTGAGCTCCCAGCTGTAGTGCTTGGTGAAGTGAATCACGAACGTAGGCTCGTAGTTGGGGTCCGACGGCTCCACCAGGTAGCCCAGGCCGAATACGTCGGACGCATCCGTGACCAGGGCGGTGCGGCCTTCGCTCAGCTCCAGCAGCTTGCGGATGGAGCGGTGGTCCCGCAGGGGAATGGGCGTCTCCAGGGTCAGGACCGGCACTACGGCGGCATGGTGGCGCTTGGCCACGAGCATGGTGCCGATGCCCTCGTCGCCCTCGTGGCGCAGGGCGGCCACGCCGTTGCAGGCGTCGTAGAGGCCGTGGGTGCCAGCGGCGGCCCGCAGCATAAACCGGCGGCCGGCGGCGCGCAGCACCTCGTTGTAGTCGCGGTCCAGGATGGGGCGGTCCTCATCGGTTTCCGACTCGCGCAGCGCCCGGGAGCAGTCCTGCAGAAACTCGTACACGGCAGCATTGACCAGGGAGCCGGGGCGGGTGGTGCCCTGGGTGGGCAAGGAGTAGTAGCTGCCGTAGGCCTCGGCCGAAAGCTGGAGCACCACAAACACCAGGTAGCCGTGCACGCTCACCGGCAGGGCGCAGAAGCTCACCCGGTCCTCGTGCAGCGAGGCGGCTACGTAGTTGGCGGTGAGCTTGGTGGCCCGGCGCAGCAGCTCATACCAGCGGCGCTTCTCAAACCGGTCATGGTCGGCCGGGTGCAGATGGTACACAATTTCCCGGGGGCCGTCGGGCTCCAGCTCGGCGGCCATGGTTTTCACGTTGGCAAAGTCAGCCGGAGAATAGCGGTGGGTGGGGGGCTCCACGACTACGGCCTGGGGCTCATCGGTTTCGCGGGCCGAAGCCAAACCCAGCAGGAAGACCTCGGGCTTCAGGTTACGGTCGAGAAGGTTGAAGACGCCATCAGCAAACAGCTGAGCCGTGACGCGAAACAGGCTTTGGTGTTCCCACATAGGGTATTCGGGTGGTCGGCGGAAAGGTGCCGCGAGGCAGTATACTACTACTTACGCGAAAAAGTACCATAAGGTAGAGCCTCAAAAGGCCGGCATTAGCCGGTTCGGCCCAACTTTCTGGAAGCAGGGCGGTTAAAAAGACAAATCTTTCCCGTGGCGGGCTTGCGAAACGCTTTGGCTGCCTGTATCTTGGGCTACCGGGTTGCCGGTGCCAAACTCCTGCTGCCATGGTAGTTATCGAAGCTGTTCTGGGCCTGATCTGCGCGATGGCGATTCTGCCGCTCGTCACCGGCTACTGCGCCTATAGCCACGGCCGCTCGTTCTGGCTCTGGTTTGCTCTGGGCTGCGTGCTGCCTATCGGTTCCTTTTTCGTGCTCTTCGCCCTGCTTTACCGCGAGCAGCTCCTGAACCCGGGCCAGTACCTGGTCGATGAAGCCCGGGAAATCCTGGCCGAAGCCGAGCTGGCCGACACGGGGCGGCGGTAATTGGTCGTAAGCTTTTTAGGTAGCTGTTTTTCTGTGTTTTTAAATGACACTGTACTTCAAGCGCCCGTGGTACGAAGCTGACAGTGGATCTTTGACTGGCGGGTGGGGTACATCAGTATGGCTTTTTGAGACTGATATAGAGGGAATGGCACTTCGTCAGATAATACTTTATGCCAATGGGCAACACCTGAAATACAGCCTGCAGAACCCTGATGACGAATATGGGTTCCTTGCTGATCAAGCACTGGACCTCGGAGAGTTCGAAGAGTTCAGGATTACTAAAGATGAGTTTGATGAAGCGTGGAAATGACCAAACGCTGCCAAGTTTTCGGTGAGATGGAGGCTGACTAGCTTAGTACACTGGTTGATTTCTCCAGCCATTCCACCACGCCCCGCGCGGCCCAGGCTCCGGTACTGAAGCAGCCCTGCAGCAGGTAGCCGCCCGTCGGGGCTTCCCAGTCGAGCATTTCCCCGGCTACAAAGGTGCCGGGCCGGCGGTTCAGCATTAGGTGGCCATCAACTTCCGCAAACGGTACGCCCCCGGCGGTGGAAATAGCCTCGTCGAGGGGGCGCAGGCCCGTAACGGGCACGGGCAGGTTCTGAAGCAGCCGGGCCAGCATTGCCGGGTCGGCCGTGGCTTCGGGTGGAGCAACCTCGCGCAGCAGCGCCGGCACCGGTGCTCCCAGACTTAGCTGCTGCTGGAGAAAGGAAGCCAGGGATTTACCGTTGCGGGGGCGCTGCAGCTTCTGTTGCAGCTGATCCGGGTGCAGGTCGGGCTTGAGGTTGAGATGCAAAAAAGCTGGACCGGCGGCCAGGGCCTCCCGCAGGGGTCGGGTGAGGGCGTATACCGGCGTGCCTTCCAGGCCATAGTCGGTGAGCAGCACTTCCCCCTTCAGACTTTCATTTCCGCAGCGTAGGGCAATATTCTTTAGCGGAGTCCGGCCCGCTTTCTCCCGGAAGAAAGCCGACCACGCCACCTCGGCCCCGCAGTTAGCCGGAGCAAATGGCCGGGTGGAAACCCCGATTTCGGCTAGCAGAGCAGTCCAGCGCCCATCCGAGCCGGTCTTGGCCCAGCTGGCGCCACCCAGGGCCAGTACCGTGGCGGCCGGCTCAACTAGAAACTCAGTGTCGGCTGCTTCATCGCGCAGGCGCAGCGTCTGGGGGCCTTCAAATCCCAGCCAGCGGTGACGGGTTTTCAGCGATACGCCCAGCTGCTGCAGGCGCAAAAGCCAGGCGCGGAGCAGCTGGGCCGGCTTGTAGTCGGCGGTAGGAAACACCCGGCCGCTCGTGCCTACGAACGTTTCGATGCCCAGCTCAGCGGCCCACCGGCGCAGGTCGGCCGGGGAGAAGTAACGTAGAAAGCTTTCGAATGTCGGGTGCCGCGAGCCGTAGCGCGTGGCAAACGCGGTCAGGGGCTCGTCATTGGTCAGGTTAAACCCGCCGTGGCCGGCTACCAGAAACTTGCGCCCCATCGTCGCCTGGGCCTCGTACACCACTACCCGACAGCCCGCCTCGGCCAGTCGCTGCGCCGCCAGCAGCCCTGCCGGCCCGCCACCGATAATGGCAACGGGTAAAGTTGCGAGGTTATGCGGTTGGGAATGCGTCATAGTCAGCTGCTCTCCCAAAGGTAAGGCAGCAGGATACCTTTTATTCGCTTTCCTTGAGCAGCTGCCGACGGTAGCCGGCCAGGATGGCGGATTTCAGGATAAAGCCCACGTACTTGCCCTTGTTGACTACGGGCAGCGCCCAGGCTCCGTGCTGATCCATGCTGCCCAGGGTATCGAGCAGACTGTCGCCGGGCTCAATGATGGCCGGCGGGGGCGCCATCAGGTCCGCCACGCGGATGGTGTTGTAGTGTTCGTCGTCGAAAAGCGCGTCGCGGATGGTGTCGACGGTGACCAGGCCCACGAGCTGCTGCTCGGCATCAACCACCGGAAAAATGCTGCGCGTGGAGTGCCGGAATACCGTGACCAGGTCGCCCAGCGTGCTTTCGGGGTGAATGGGCATGAAGTCGGTCTGCACCATCGAAAGCGGATCAAGCTGGGCAAACAGGCCCCGGTCCCGGTCGGCGTGCACGATTACGCCCTTCTGCACGAGCTTGCGGGTGTACACCGAGTAGGGCTCGAAGTAGCGGGAGATGAGGTAGGAGCTGGAGGTAACCAGCATCAGCGGCACGAACAGGGCGTAGCCGCCGGTAATTTCGGCAATCAGAAAGATGGCCGTGAGCGGGGCGTGCACCACCCCGGCCAGGGTGCCGGCCATGCCCAGCACGATAAAGTGTACTTCGGAAATCGGGTACAGACCGCTCAGGTTGATGAGGCGGGCAAAGACGAAGCCGCCCAGGGCGCCGGTAAACAGGGACGAGCCGAACATGCCGCCGTTGCCGCCCGCGCCCACCGTGATGCAGGTGGCAAATACCTTCAGCAGCATACTGGCCGTGGCGACCAGCAGCAGAATCCACACGTTCTCGTCGCGGTACACCGAGAAGATGGAGCTGTCGGTGAGCTGCTCGGGCTTGCCAGCCAGCAACGCCTGCACAATGTTGTAGCCTTCGCCGTAGAGGGGCGGAAACAGGAAAACCAGCAGGCCCAGCGCCAGGCCGCCCAGCACCACCTTACGGAACGTACCCGGCCACCGCTCAAAGAAGTCGTCGGCCCGGAAGTACACCCGCAGCATGTACACCGACAGCAGCGCCGTGCCCAAACCCAGCATCACGTAGAACGGAATGGCCTGCACCGGCCAGCTGTTGGTAATCAGCACGAAAGGCTGGCCCTCGTACAGGCCTTTGGATACCACCGTAGCCGTAGCCGAGGAAATCAGCAGCGGAATAAAGAACGGGGCCGACAGCTCCGACAGCACCACTTCCACCGCGAACAGCACCCCGGCAATGGGGCTGTTGAAGATGGCCGCCACGCCGGCCGCCGCGCCACAGCCCACCAGCAGGCGCCGCTCCCGCCGGCTCACGCGCAGGATCCGGGCCAGGTTGGAGCCCAGGGCCGAGCCCGTTACGGAAATCGGGGCTTCCAGACCCGCCGACCCCCCGAAGGTGACGGTGAGAAACGAGGTAACGAGCTGGGAGTACATCTTGCTGCGGGGCACGATGCTGTTCTGCCGGGCGATGTTGTAGATGACCGGCCCGATGCCCCGGCTAAGCGTGCCGCCCAGGAAGTAGCGGGTGAACAGCACCGTGAGGGCCACACCGATGATAGGGTACAGAAACAGGGCAAACACCCGCTTTTCCTCGGGTACCCAGGAATACAGCAGCTGCTGGGCGCCGTGCACGGAGGTTTTGAGCAGCACCGCCGCCAGGCCGGCGGCCAGCCCCACCAGTACGCTCATCAGAATCAGGTAGACCCGGTCGTTGATGTGACGCAGGCGCCACAGCAGCAGGGGGCTCAGAATCCGATGAAACGTACTTCTAGGCATGGACGAGATTCTGAGTACGACTTCGCCCGGTCAGGAGCGGGCTACCTTAGCACAACGAAGGTTAGCAAAAATCGGACATATCCGACGGCCTTCACGGCAAAAGTTGCCCTGCTTTACTGTACCGACACCGGCGCGGGGTAGCCCTCCCGCACCAGCATATCCTTGACGCCCTTCAGCAGGTCACTCTTGAGTACCAGCGTGCCGCGCCGGTAGTCCTCGGAGTAAGTCCAGAAGTACACCCGGATATCGGCCGAACTCGGCGTGCTTTTTTCCACGATGACGTAGGCCGTGTGCGGGTCTTTGGCCTGCACCTCCTTGTTAGCCTGCACGTAGCTCAGCAGCAGCTCTTCGACCCGGTCGGAGTTGGGGTCGTCGCCCAGCTCCACGCTGACCACGAAGTCCTGCCGGATGTAGCCGTCCCGGGTATAGTTGGTCAGCGGCTCGCGCAGCACCATGGCGTTTGGCAGAAAGATGTGCTTGCCATCGAAGGTTTTAATCAGCGTGGTGCGCAGACTCAGGTCTTCTACTTTGCCCACCAGGTCCTTGATCTGCACCGTGTCGTGGATGCGGAAGGGGCGGTTGAAGGCCAGCACCACCCCGGCCAGGAAATTTTCGGCAATGTCTTTCAGGGCAAAGCCCACGATAAAGGCCGACAGCCCCGCGCCGGCCAGCAGACCGCCCACCATGGCGGTAAGGCCAATAACTTCCATGGCCAGCACGATGCCGGCCAGAATAAGGGCCCATTTGCTGAAGCGGGTTAAAAACTCGGCCATCAGCGGGTCGTGGGACTGGGCCTGCAGCTTGCCGCCGATAAGGGCGCTCAGCCGGTTGGCAACGATAATCGCCAAGACAAAAACGATGAACGCAATCAGCAGCTTGGGCGAGATGTAAAGAAACTGCTGCCAGTAGCTGTTCAGGACGCGGTGTAGATCTGCAATCATACGGGTTCAGGTGTGAGCCGACGCTGCCGACTCTGACAGCGCAGCCTCAAAAGCCGATGTACGAAGGAGTGCGAACGGAAGGTTCGGTTGCGCGCTACCGTGGGCGGTTGAGCAACTGCCGGAAGTACAGGGCTCCCAGCCCGTAGGCCAGCACGTCAAGCGGGTCGGCCACCGCAGCGGCGGAAAACCGGGGCAGCAGTACTTCAAACCATATAGTCAGGTAGATCCAGGCCGCCAGAATCCAGGTGTCGGGAAGCTCAAAGCCGGGGTTGCGGTGCACCCAGCGGCGCTGCACGACCAGGGCCAGCGTCAGAATCACCGGCAAAGCCAGCGCATCGGACAAATAAGCCGTGAGCAGTGGGGGCAGGGGCAGCTGCCAGAAATGGCGGTTGCCCTGATAAAGCAGGTACGTCAGCAGGGGCAGCCAGAAAGCAGCCTGCCGGAACTCCCGGGGCACCACGGCTAGCCGGCCAGCATGGTCAGAAACCAGAGAATAAAAGAAACGGTGGCGCCAAAAGCCAGCTGCCCGCCCCGGATGATAGTCTTGAAAAAGCGCAGCACCGGGCCATCCCCGGGCTTTATCTCCATCAGCATGAACTGCGGAAGCGGCTCGTTCCGGGCGTGCTCCTGGGCCTGCTCGCTGCGGTTTCGTTCCGGGTCGAGCAGCTGCCCGCACCGCTCACAGGTGTCGTTGGAATGTTGTTGCCACTGCGACCAGAACCCGCAGTGGGGACACTTCTTGGAAGCAGAAAGCGGGGCATGTTCCTCCATGCCGCAAAGGTAATGCAGCAGCGGTGGACCCTATATTGTTTATTGAAAAAATGCTATACCAATGAGGCTGGCTCTCACTGCTGCTGCTGCATCTGCATTTCCAAGTGGCGCCGGTAGGAGTTGGTGGGCGCCTGGCCGGGCTCCGGGTTGTGCTGGTCCTTCACGTCGCGGGAGTAGCTGAACAGGTGCTGCGGCTCAGCAGCCGCGTCGTTCTGACCTCCGTCAATGACGACCGAAACGTCGAGGCGGTGGGAGCCGGTGCCCTTGTAGGTGCCCTTCACCGGGGTACAGTCCGGGAAGTTGCGGCCAATGGCCACCCGCACGTGCCCGTCGTTGACGATGCAGTTGTTAGTCGGGTCGAGGCCCAGCCAGCCGTAGAAGGGAATGTAGGCTTCCACCCAGGCGTGGGTGGCCCCGGCTCCGCGCACGCCCTCGGCCTTGGGGCACACGTAGCCGCTCACGTAGCGGGCCGGAATGCCAACCATCCGCAGCAACGCCAGCAGCATATGGGCAAAGTCCTGACACACGCCGGCTTTAAGCCGCCAGATTTCTTCGGCCGGCGTTTCCACGTTCGTGACGCCCTGCTGGTACTGAAAGTTGTCGAACACGTATTCCGACAGCACCAGCGCGTTTTTCAGGGGCTTATCCACTTCGCTTACCAGCCCGCTCAGGATTGCTTTCACCTCGTCGGCAGCCGGGAAGGCCTCCTGGGTCAGGAAGTCGATAAAGGCCAAGTCGTGCTGCAGGGCGCGCAGGTTTGCCCACTGCTGGTCGGCCGGCAGCTCATCCATCGGAAACTGAATCGGCCGGGTTACCACGTCGGCCACCGACTCGATGACCAGCACCGTGTGCGGCTGGAGCACCGTGAACATGCCCACGGTGTTGCCGAAATGGTCGACGAAGGTGTTGATGATGGTTTCATGGGCCGTGCCGGAGTCGTGGGAAATCATGATTTCGTGCCGGAGCACTTCCAGCCGCTCGTCCTCAAGCGGGTAGAGCATGATTTGGTTGGCACAGTCGATAACCTCGGCGGCGTAGGTGTAGCGCGTGATGTGCTTGATGGCGTACGAAGGCATTGCGTTGGGTGGTAAAGGCGCGGGGTGGGCTGAGGAGGGTAGAAAGGAGCCGCGGCGGCCGGCGTGGGTTAGTAGCTTCTGCCGAAGTAGTAGTTGCCGAAGGCCCCGGTGATGTCGAGCAGCTCCTGGCGGGTTTCCAGCAGAAAGCGGTTGAGCTGCTCGGGCTCGGCTGCGGCCACCGTGCTGTAGCGGACGTGGTTGGTCAGGCGGCCGATCATAAACTCCAGCTTCTCGTAGCTTTCCGGCAGGCTGTCGGGGCGCAGGCGCTCAAAATACCAGGTCAGCTGGTGCAGGCAGGAGTAGAGGGAGTGGGTAAAGTAGGGGTTGTGCAGCATAAACTGCAGCACGCTGTCGGCGTTGAAGTTGCCGCGGTAGGTTTTCAGGTACAGCTCGTGGCCGAACCGGGCATGGAGCAGGTTGCGCAGCTGGTGGGGCTCCGGGGCCGGCTGGCGGGCGTCGCCAAACGAGGCCCACTTGATGCGCAGGATGTCGGTGGTTTGCAGGGCCCGCTCCAGCAGCTTGCCCAGGGCCAGGTAGCCATAGCCCTCGTCGCGGGGCATGGTGCTCTGCACGGCGCCTGTAAACACCAGGCTGTGGCGCATCAGCGTGTCGATGCCCGAAACCGGGTCGCCCTGCCGGACCTGCTGGGCTATTTCGGTGCCGCGGATGGCGTGGTAAAAGTCGTTGAGGCACTGCCACACTTCCCGGGTGATATGGTCCTGGGCGGCGCGGGCGTTTTCGCGGGCCTGTAGCACGTTGTTATACACCGAGGCGGCATTTTCCCGGTCCAGGATCAGGTGGTCGAGCACCCAGGTCGTGTCGCCTTCGTTCGACGAAAGCTCGTCCGGCGTCCGGCTGCCGTAGGAGGAAAGCAGCGGGCGCCAGCTGAACTCCGCCGGGCTGTCCTGGGAGGTGTGGTAGTGAATGCGGATAACCTGCAGCATGGCCCGGGTGCGCTCCATGTAGCGGGCCAGCCAGTAAATCGTATCAGCAACGCGACTGAGCATGTTTCTAGCTGTTAGCTATTAGCCGTTAGCTGCTAGCTGTGTATGAATGAATAATTGAAAAAGAGCGAATAGCTAACTGCTAGCCGCTGGCCGCCCCGGATTCCGGGCCTAGTACCCAGGTGTCCTTGCTGCCCCCGCCCTGGGAGGAGTTTACCACCAGGGAGCCTTCCTGCAGGGCGACCCGGGTCAGGCCGCCGGGCACGATGTCGATGCCGCCCGGGCCGTAGAGGGCGTAGGGCCGCAGGTCGACGCGCCGGGGCTGCAGCACTCCGTTCAGGTAGCACGGCGTCGAGGAGAGGCTGATGATGGGCTGGGCAATAAAGCTGCGCGGGTCGTCGGTAATGGCCGTGCGGAAATCCGCCATCTGCTCGTCCGTGGCGCTGCTGCCAATGAGCATTCCGTACCCGCCCGACTCGTTGGTGCGCTTGATGACCATCTGGTCCATCTTTTCAAACACCATTTTTCGCAGGTCCGGGTCGCTCATCTGGTAGGTGGGCACCGAGTTCAGAATCGGCTCCTCCCCCAGGTAGTAGCGAATCATGTCGGGCACGTAGGAGTACACGGCCTTGTCGTCGGCCACGCCATTGCCCATGGCGTTGATGATGGCCACGTTGCCCTTGCGGTAGGCCGCGTAGATGCCGGGCACGCCCAGGGCGCTGTCGGGGCGGAACACCAGCGGATCCAGAAACTCGTCGTCGACGCGCCGGTAAATCACATCCACCTGCTTGAGGCCCCTGGTGGTTTTCATAAACACGTAGTGGTTGTGCACGATCAGGTCGCGCCCTTCCACCAGCTCAATGCCCATCAGGCGGGCCAGGGTGGTGTGCTCGAAGTAGGCCGAGTTGTACATGCCCGGCGAGAGCAGCACCACCGTCGGGTCGCTCACGTGGCGGTTGCCCAGGGCCTGCAGGTTGCGGAACAGCAGGTCGGGGTAGTCCTTCACCGGCAGCACGTTATTCTTGGGCAGCAGATCGGGGAAGATGCGGGAGGTGATGCTGCGGTTTTCCAGCATGTACGACACGCCCGAGGGCGTGCGCAGGTTGTCTTCCAGCACGTAGAACTGTCCGTCCGCGTCCCGGATCAGGTCCACGCCCGCAATGTGGGTGTAGATGTCGTAGGGCACGTCCACGTTCATCATCTCCCGCAGAAACTGGGGGCAGGAGTAAATCAGCCGGGCCGGAATCAGCCCGTCCTTGATGATGAACTGCTGGTGGTAGATGTCCTTGAGAAAGATGTTGAGCGCCCGCAGGCGCTGCTTGATGCCGGCCTCGATGTGCAGCCATTCCTGGTGCTGAATAATGCGCGGAATCACGTCGAAGGGAAAGATCTTCTCGATGCCTTCCCCGCTGCTGTACACCGTAAAGGTGATGCCCTGGCTCATAAAGAGCTTTTTGGCCAGCTCGTCCTTGCGGGTCAGCTCCGCCGCCGGCAGGTCCTCGATGGCCGACACGAAGTTGCGGTACTCCGGACGGATCTGGTTTTGATGAAACATCTCATCCCAGACGTTGGGCTGCTCCTGGTAGGCCTGCAGCAAAGAGTTTTCTTTCATTGGAATAGCCTGTGGCCCTGGCGGGTAGCCCGGCCCCGGGCGGGGAGCCGGGAGACGGCGAGTAGATAGGGGCCGGTATACAACGGGCTTTTACGTCCGGCAGGAGTGCGATGTTGTATTTTGGCTATGAAGTCGGACCGGCCGGCAGCTGACTTGTTCATCGTCAGTCGAAAGAAAACGCACAACTCCGGTTTCGCGCGGCGGCGGGTTGGTTTGCCGTGGAGCTTGTAATGGCCTGTTTTGTCTCGCTTGCCGGCCTGGTAGCTACCGTCGAGCCTCTCGGCCGGCTACCGTTGTGCTTGGAAGGCCAGAACACAAGAAGCACGATGAAAGTATAATTATATCAAGTTGGTGGCTTGGTGGCGTTTGGCAGGCTTGGGTTGCCCTCCGGAAGCTGAACCGGCAAAACCAATCAGCCGACTGCTCGTTTCACCTGAAGCCGGAAAGCCGGGTAGGATAGTTTCTGCCCGTGTCGGGCCCCGTAACCAGCCGGTCGGTGGTCATCCCCCAGCCGGATTATTTTAAAGTTATGAAGCTATTTACGTGCAGCCACTGCGGGCAGCAGGTTTACTTTGAGAACGACCAGTGCGAGCAGTGCCGCCACCCGCTGGGTTTTGAGCCCGGCCAGCTGCAGCTGCTGGCTTTACATAACGACGGCGCGCAGGTGTTCCTGCCCGTGGGGGAAGGCCAGGACCAGATCCGGTACCGCTATTGTGCCAACCATGCTCAGCAGGCCTGCAACTGGCTGGTGCCCGCTGCTGAAGAATCAGAATTCTGCCGGGCCTGCGCCCTGAACAGCACCATTCCCAAGCTGGACGTGCCGGAGCACCTGACGCGCTGGCAAACGTTGGAAAAAGGCAAGCACCGCCTGATCTACAGCCTGCTGCGCCTGGGGCTGCCGGTCGTCAGCAAAGCCGAACAACCCGACACCGGGCTCACCTTCGAGTTTCTTTCCGACGAGCAGAAGCCCGATGGGGAAAAGGTGATGACCGGCCACGACAACGGACTCATTACCATCAACATCGTGGAGGCCGACGACATCGAGCGGGAAATGGCCCGCCGGGCCATGCACGAGGTGTACCGCACCGTGCTGGGGCACTTTCGCCACGAAGTAGGGCATTACTACTGGGACCGGCTGATTGACAATACTCCATGGCTCGAAGAGTGCCGGCAGCTGTTCGGCGACGACCGGCAGGACTACAGCGAGGCCCTGAAGAAGCACTACGAGCAGGGCGCGCCCTCCGACTGGCAGGAGCACTTCATCAGCGAGTACGCCACCACCCATCCCTGGGAAGACTGGGCCGAAACCTGGGCCCACTACCTGCACATCATCGACACGCTCGAAACGGCCCACGCCTTCGGCCTGGAAATAAAGCCCAAAGCTGCCGCCGACGCCGAGCCCGTCAGCGCGGATATCGACGTGGACCCGTATCATCTGGCAACCATGGAGGCCATTCTCGACCAGTGGCTGCCCCTCACGTTTGCCCTCAACAGCCTGAACCGCAGCATGGGCCTGCCCGACCCGTACCCGTTTATCATCAGCCCCGACGTGCGCCGCAAGCTTGATTTCGTGCACCGGGTCTGCAAGCAGCGTGGCTGATAGTTGTCAGTTGTTGGTTGTTAGTTGTCGGCTGCTAGTGCTGTTATGACAACTGACAACCAACAACTGACGACCAACATCCAACAACAGCTAACCAGCTCTAAACCAGAAAAGCGCGTAGCCTCCGAGGAAGCTACGCGCTTTTTAATTGACCAGCAGGCTTGGCTACAGCTCCATGATGTCCTCGTTCCAGAGGGTGGGCTCGGCTTCGATGAATTCCTCCATCATCTGCACGCACTCGTCCAGGTCCAGGTCCACGACTTCCACGCCGTGGCTTTCCAGAAAGGCGCGGGACTCGCCGAACGTGCGCGACTCGCCCACCATCACCTTCGGAATCTTGAACTGCACGATGGTGCCGGCGCACATGTAGCAGGGCATCAGCGTGGTGTAGATAACCGTGTCGCGGTAGCTGCGCTGCCGGCCGGCATTGAAGAGGCAGTCCATTTCGCCGTGCTTGATGGGGTTGTCTTCCTGCACGCGCTTGTTGTGCCCGCGGGCCACGATTTTACCGTCGCGTACCAGCACTGAGCCGATGGGAATGCCGCCCTGGCTGCGGCCGAGCCGCGCCTCGTCGATGGCGGCCTGCATGAATTCGTCCATGAGAATAGTTTTCAGGTGAGTTTGAAAGAAGGATGGTAAAGTAGGAAAGTCAAAAATAGCATTCCAGCCAGGGTTTACGGCGCATTGCTTGTCGCAAGCTCAGGATGACAAATACATAAGTGTTTGCTACCGGGCGCAGATGCCGCGATAGGGGCAGTACTGGCAGCGGTCCAGGTCGTCGGTTTTGCGGATGGGCTCGGCCGGGTCCAGCATCCTGCGGGTCAGCTGAGCCAGCAGCTCTTCGCCCTTGGTCACGAAGGTGGTGCCGTCCTCGGTCAGAAAGCCCATTTCCGCGGTCATGGGGCCGGCACTAAGGTTGCGCAGGGAGATGATAGCGGCATCGGCGGCGGGCCGTCCGGCCCGCTCGAGCATAAAGCGGTACAGCCAGAGCTGCCGCACCTTGTCGGCCGAGGAAGTAGCGTCGGCGAGCAGGCGCTGGGTGGCTGCGGCAGCATCGTCGCCGCGCTTCTGTAGCTTCAGATCGTAGGGCTGCACCAGGCCGGTTTTGTAGTCCACGACGCGGATGCGGCCATCGGGCAGCTCGTCGAGGCGGTCGGAGTAGCCGAATACCAGCAGGTTGAGCGTATCGCCGGCGGGCAGCGTGACGGGAACCCGGGCTTCGAGGATTTCCTCCAACGCCACCACGCGCAGCGGCAGGGCGCCGGGCGTGTCGGCTAGGCCTTCGAGGTAGCGCCGCACGAGCTGGGCGGCCACCTGGCTCAGCACGTGGTTGAGGCCTTCATCGGGGCGGGCGTGCTTGTCGTCCTGCTCGTGGCGCATGGCCTTTTCCAGCTCGGCCGGAATGGCTTTCAGCAGCGCCGGAATATCGGGGGCCGCCACGGCCTGTTGCGCTTTTACAAAAGGCCGCAGCAGGTTTTCCAGCGTTTCGTGCACCACCGTGCCGAAGCTGTCGGCCCCGAGCTTTTCCTCCACCTCGTCGGCCTCCTGGAACTTGGCAATGCGGGCAAAGTAAAACTGCAGGGAGCAGTTCAGAAACTGGTTCAGGGCCGAGGGCGACAAACCCCGCTCCAGCACGGCGCGCAGGGCGGCCAGCATTTCGGGGTCTTTTTCCAGCACCAGGTCGCCGCCGTACTCACGCTTCGGAAGGCTGGTGCCGTCCTCATCCTCCACGCTGGCGGTCAGGTCGCGCAACGTTAGATTGGGGTTCTGGGGCTGCAGGTCGTTTTCAATCTGCAGCAGGAAGCGGCTCCGCTCCCCGGTGCGGGTGCCTTCGGCTCCGGGCAGCACGTGCAGCAGGTCCACGCGCCGGGCCCGCTGCAGCAGGCGCCAGAACTGGTGGGCCGTGGCCGCCTCGTGGTCGGCGTAGGTGGGCATGTTGAACTGCGTGAGCACGTCGTAGGGAAACAAAGACGTGTTGTTTTTGGGCGCCGGGAGCACCCGCTCGTTGCAGCTCAGAATAATGACGTGGTCGAAGTCCAGGGCCCGGGTTTCCAGCAGGCCCATCACCTGCACGTCGGCAATGGGCTCCCCGCTGAAGGGCAGGCGGGTCCGGGCCATCTGCTCGTACAGAAACCGCCGGAACGAGCGTACCGACAGGCGCTGCTCCCGGCAGTCAAACACCGAGTCCAGGCGCTTGACGAGAGTAAAGAACAGGTACAGGTATTCCGCCTCGATGGCCGAGTGCTGGTCGGCGTAGGCCTGCTTGAGCAGGTCGATAAGCGTATAGCAGGCGGCAATGATATCGTCGCAGGTGTCCCAGGTGGCAAACAGCGCCTTGACCAGCGGGTGCTGGCGGCCGATGACGAGCAGCTCCTGAGCCGGGAGCAGCACGGCGTTGCGGCGCACAATCTCGTTGCAGACCTGTTCCAGCAACCCGTGGTAGGTGGGGTCGGGCTGCTTGTCGAGCCACTGCTGGTAACGGCGTAGAAACGGGTGCTGCAGCAGCTTGCTGACGGCAAGGTGGTGGTAGCGCGGCACGCCGTAGCCGGTTTCGGGGCTGCCTTCGCGTACGCCGGTCAGGTGCACCTCAAACAGCAGATCGACGAGGTTGAACAGCGGGGTGCTCTGAAAGCTCAGGCCCATCGTCACGTTGTACGCCGGCACCGCCTCGGGCGGCAGGCCGTGCAGCACCGGCAAAAGCAGGGTTTCGTCGGGCAGCACAATGGCCACCCGCGCCGTAGGGTCGAGGGTGCGCGACTCCGCCAGCAGCTGCCCGGCCACCTTGCCCTGCATGCTGGCGTTGGCGACGCCCACAAACTGCACCTGCCGGGTCAGGGTGCGCAGCAGATCAGCCGGGCCGCCGAAGCTTTCGTTGGGCAGCTCCCACTGCTTGCGGTAGCGGCGCAGGTGCTGCCCGGCCCGGTTAGGCGAGTCGTTGTCCATGTAAAACCCATCCCCGTCAAAGCGCACTTCGGCCAGGTTCTGCTTAAGCAGCAGGCGAATCAGCCGCTCCTCAGCCCGCGACAGTGAGCCCAGCCCCAGAAACACGTGCCGGGCCAGGGGAGCGTCGTTTTCAATCAGGTTCTGCACCCGGTTCACGGCCAGCCGGTACGCCAGGCCGGGGTAGGCGAGGCGGTCCTGCTCCATCCGCTTGCGCAGGCGCCAGTACACTTTCTCGAGGTCGTCCCAGAAGCGGAAGTAGGCCACCGTGGTGCTGCTCGACGCGGGCGCGTCGGCCAGCTGCCACCGCTCCAGGGCCTTGGCCTGGGTGAGGTACTCAAACACCTTGCTGGGCGTGGCCAGGTTCTGGTCGAGGTTCGAGAAATCCTGGATCAGCAAGCCCGACCAGCCTACGAACTGGTCGAAGTCGAGCTTGCGGTCAATGTCGCGCAGAATGTCGAACAGCATCAGCTGCAGGGCAATGGGCTCTTCTACCTGCACGCCGGCCAGCTCCACCATGTAGTCTTCCATGGCCGCCACCCGGGGGCTCCACAGCGCCGAGCCGAGGTCGGCGGCCAGGGCCAGCTCATTTTTCAGGTACACCACCGCGCGGCGCGTGGGCACCACCAGCACCAGATCCGACAGCTCGGACCCCGGGTAGCGGGTCAGCAGGTCGCGGGCTGCCTGGGTGAGAAAGGGCAGGGCTGCGTCGGTCGCAGCGACCGGAACCGGGGACGTGAAAGGGGAAACGGGCATGGGCAGGAAAAACGAACCGTACCGAAAGATACGCTGCGGTAGGGTTTGCTGCGGATTTTTTGCGGCCCGGGGCCTGGTCTGACTCAGCGCGAGGCACCAGCCCCGCGTATAGTGGCCGGCACTGCGCCCGTATTATTTAACGAAACGCGAAGCCGGAGCATCGCGCTACCTTGCAGCTTTAGCTACGACTCGCAGCCATATAACCTGCCGGCCCGGTATTGCCCGCCTTATCCGCCTATGAACCGTATTCTGCTGACTTTTCTCCTCCTGCTCATATGCCTGCCGATGCTGGCTCAAAGCAACGCTACAATTCCGCTGTACACGGGCACGGTGCCCAACTCCAAACCCAGCTCGGTGCAGGAGACGTCGGTGACGCTGGACAACGGCGGGGTTCGGATTTCCAACGTCATCCAGCCTACACTGACCATATTCCGGCCCGCCGCCGACCAGGCAAACGGCACAGCCGTCATCATCTGCCCCGGGGGCGGCTACACCCGCCTGTCCATCGACCACGAGGGCTACAATGTTGCCAGGCGCCTCAATGAGATGGGCATTACCGCTTTCGTACTCAAGTACCGCTTGCCCAATGAGAAGTCCCAGCCCGAGAAAACCCTGGCGCCGCTGCTCGACGCCCAGCAGGCCGTG
Source organism: Hymenobacter translucens (assembly GCF_020685205.1). GTDB lineage: Bacteria > Bacteroidota > Bacteroidia > Cytophagales > Hymenobacteraceae > Hymenobacter > Hymenobacter translucens. Next base: position 147,706 of record NZ_JAJERB010000003.1, on the reverse strand, counting down.
CGGCTGGTGCGGGAGCGGGCCCGGGAATTTGGCGTGAACCCCGCCCGGGTGGGTTTGATGGGTTTTTCGGCCGGCGGCCACCTGGCCTCAACGGCCGGGACGCAGTTTGCCCAGCCTGCCGGCGCTGCCAGCTCCTCTACGTCGGTGCGGCCCGACTTCCTGGTGCTGCTGTATCCCGTTATCAACCTGTCAGACAGTCTGATGCATGGTGGTTCCCGCACCAGCCTGCTCGGCGCCGCGCCTACTGCCGAGCTGATCCGGCAGTACTCCAGCGACCGGCAGGTGACCTCCCGCACGCCCCCGACGTTTCTGGTGCACGCCGGCGACGATAAGAGCGTGAAGGTGCAGAACAGCCTGGTCTTCTACCAGGCCTGCCTCCGCCACGGTGTGCCGGCCGAAATGCACATCTACCCGAAAGGCGGCCACGGCTTTGGGCTCAACAACAAAACCACGAAAGATGACTGGACTCAGCGCCTGCAGAACTGGCTGGATGCCAACGGCTGGCTAACCCGGTAAATGGGCAGCAAAACGTCCTTCCACCGGTGGTGGAAGGACGTTCCGGCACTGAGCAGGTTAGCTCCTAGGCTAAGCCAGACGGCCTTAATGCTGCCGTTCTATGTTCAGGAAACAGGCTGCCGGGGGATGGTTCTGCTGCCGGCCTTTGTACATAGCGACGGGAAAAATGCAGAAGTGGCAGAAGCCGTGATTTACTGGGAGCAGGGTTGCGTGCTGCCCGCCGAGTTAGGCATAGCGTAAAGTCGCTGCGCTTAAGTGAGCTGGGGGCGTGGGCAAAGGCCCGGACCATGTACATCGTTCCGCAGGTATCGTACCGACTGACAACTAGCAACTATCGGCTAAAACACAATCACCTCTTCCGAGTCGAAGTAGTACAGCACGCACTGCACGTCGGTGTAGCCCAGCTGCCGGAAGAGGGTGGCGTACCGCTGCAGCACGTGGCGGTGCTGGGGGCGGGGCGGGGGCACCTTGAAGTCGAGCAGGGTGACGCGGCCCGGGGTTGGGCCAAAGTTGGGCTCGAAGATGATGCGGTCGGGCTTGTAGTCCTGGCGGGGGGCACCGCCGACCAGGATTTCCCGCTCGGTTTCCACCGACACCTCGGCGCTGAAGTAGTGGGCCAGCTGCGGGTTCTGCACCGTGCGCCGCAGCAGCGTCAGCAGCGTAGGTTTCTCCCGCCCGCTGACCAGTCCTTCGGCCACCAGCTGGGCTGCCACCCGCTCCACGTCGGCAGCCAGCACGGTGCGGCGCAGGGCGTAGTGGAGCTTGCGGTTCCATTCCTGCTGCACCTGCTGGTCGTCGAAGTCGAACACGGTGTTGGCGTGGCGCCGCAGCCGCAGCCGCTCTTCCCAGGGCGTGGTGCCGAGGTTGGTCAGGTGCAGGGTTTCGGTAGCCGCGTGGTGGGTTTTCAGCTGAGGAACGTGGCGGGCGGCATCGGCCAGAATGTAGCCCGTGCGCTCGTCTTCCCACTGGCTCTGACCCACGAGGTAGCGGTGCAGCAGCTCGGCCACGGTGCGGGCCTGATCACCGGCGTCAGTTTCGACCTCACTGCCGCGCGACGAGCTGGCAGCCAGCTTTTTGGGCTGGCGGCTGATGACGTACAAGCGGTGCCGGGGCCGGGTAAAGGCCACGTACAGCATGTTCAGGCCTTCGAGAAACGTCTTTTCCAGCTCCTCGGTGTATTGTCCGGCCAGGGCGGTGCGGGTGAGTGCCTTGGTCTGACTGACTACCGCAACGGGCGGCATGCCGGGCACGGGCTTGGCATCTTCCGGTAGCCGGCCCCAGAGCAGGGTGTCGCGGAAGGGCGTCAGGCTCCAGTCGGCAAAGGGCACGATGACGACGCCGTAGGCCAGGCCCTTGGCTTTGTGCACGGTGGTGATGGTGATGGCGTCGCGGCCGGCGGGGGCGTTGATGCTGAGCTTGCTTTTCTTCTGCTCCCAGTAAGCCAAGAAGTTATTGAGGTTGTTGCCGTTGCGCAAACTGAACTCGAGCGTCAAATCCAGGAAGCGGAACAGGTACTCGCTTTCCTCGTTGCGGCCCAGCAGCCCGAAGGTGCCCACCAGCCGCTCGGTCAGCTCGTAGAGGCCCAGGTTGCCGGTTTCGCGCTCCTGCACGTCGTAGCCCAGGGCGCGCAGCTCGTCGAAGAAGGGCAAAGACTTTTCCTGATTGGCCAGCGCGGCAATGTGGCGGGCCCGGGCCGGGGTCGGCGACGCGCCGAGCACCACCTTGTCCACGAGCAGCAGGGCCTCGGCCCGGCCCAGGGTGTCGGCGGGCCGGTTGAGCACCCGGAACAAGGCCACCAGCAGGTTCACCACGTCGGCAAACTCCAGGGACAGGGAATCAGCGGAAATGATGGCGTAGCCCCGCTCTTTCAAAAACTTAGCGACCCGCCGGCTGCTGTCGCGGCGGCGGCAGAGCACGGCTAGGTCCTGGAGGCGGAAGCCGTCGGCCAGAGCCTGCTCCACCAGCTGCAAAGTCAGGTGCAGGGTGCTTTCCTGGTAGTCGAGCACGTGGTCGGGCGCCAGGTCGGGGATGGGCGTACCAGTGTAGGTGCCGGAGGCGAAGTCGAAAATGCGGGCCGGGGCGCCGTCTTCGGTAAACAGCAGCTCGACGTGGCCGGCATTGCCCGAACCCAGCGCGCTGGCGGGGGCTTCCTGGCGGAAATGCTCGTCGTAGATGCCCTGCACCAGCGGCAGCTGGGCGTGGGTCTGACTAACATGCCCGAAAAAGTCGTTGTTGAAGCCGATGATTTCCGGGGCCGAGCGGTAGTTCTGGTTCAGGTTTTCCGACTCCAGGGCCTGGTCGAGGGTGAAGTAGCGGCCTTCGAGCAACTCGCGCAGCTCCTCGTCCTGGATGCGGCCGTAGAGGTACTGGGTCTGGTTCTGGTGCAGGCGCAGGATCTGCTCCATCTCGCCCCCGCGCCAGCGGTAGATGGCCTGCTTGGCGTCGCCCACCGCGAGGCTCAGGTTGCCGGTCGAAACGGCGTTTTCGACCAGGGGCAGCAGGTTGTTCCACTGCAGCACCGAGGTGTCCTGAAACTCGTCGATGAGCAGGTGCAGGTACCGCTCGCCCATCCGCTCGTAGATAAACGGCACCGGCTCGCGCAGCACGATGCCCGCAATGCGCCGGTTGAACTCGGCAATGAGCACGATGCCCCGGTCCCGGCTCAGCTGGTCCACGGCCTTACTCAGCTCGCTCAGCAAGGACACGTGAAAGAGGTAGGGCAGCATGCCGTTCACCAGCACGTAGTCGGGCAGCAGGGTGGCGCGCAGGGCTTCCAGCTCGGTGTAGGCCTCGGTCAGCGCGGGCTTCACGGCGTCGACGCGCGCCTTGTCGGCGGCGGTTTTCACCTTGCCGCTGTACCACTTGTCCTGCTCGATGGTGGCCCGCACGTAGCTGTTGGCTTCCTTATCGGTGCTTAGCCGCTCTTCCCATTTCGTGACGTAGCCCAGGATGCCGCTTTTGCCCTGATATAGGTCGGCGTCGGTTACGGCCGCCGCGTCCAGGGCCGCCAGCGCCTTGGTACTCACGTCCCGGAAAGTGGCCTCAATCTCCAGCTTGCGCTGCTTGAGCGTTTCGTGGAGGCGGCGGTAGTCCTGCAAGGACATCTGCTGCAACTGGGCCACGGCTTCGTGCACCGGCTCGGAGAGCAGAAAGCGCCCGAACTCGACCAGCTCCTCGGGCAGGTTGTTCCAGCTCCGGCCTTCGTCGGCCTTGCTGAGCGTGTAATCGGCCAGGGAGCGGGACAGCAATGCGGCGTTGGGGTCGCGGTTGACGCGGTCGAGCAGCAGGGCTACGGCGCTTTGCAGCACCGCGTCGCCGTCGAGCTCTACTTCGAACGTGGCGGGCAAGCCCAGCTCCCGGGTAAAGGCCTGCACGATGCGCTGCACGAACGAGTCGATGGTGCTGACGGCGAAGTCGGCGTAGTGGTAGAGCACCAGCCGGAAGGTGGCTGCTGCCCGCTGCCGCAGCTCCCGGCGCTGGTCTTCGGGTGTTTCGGCGCTGCGGGGCAGCAGGCCGTCGGCGGCCAGCTCTTCGGCAATTTCGCGCAGCAGCTGGTCGTCAGATTCGGTTTCGTAGGCAAACCGCCGGAGGGCGCCGATGATGCGCTCCTTCATCTCGCCCGCCGCGTCGTTGGTGAAGGTGATGGCGAGGATGCTCTTGAAGTAGGCCGGGTCGTCGGAGCCCAGGGCCAGTTTTAGGTATTCCTTGGTCAGCTGGTAGGTTTTGCCGGAGCCGGCGGACGAGGAGTAGACGCGGAACGTAGCGGGCATGGGCAGGGGAGAAGCAGCCCGTAAAAGTAACCAGGATACGGCGGAAAGCTGGTGGATTCGGGTAGCTTTACGATAGCCTGTAGCGGTTACGGGCAGTATTCCCGCGCTCAGAACCGCACAAACTCGAATGGTATGCGTCGCTTTAGGAATGGTTACCTGATCCTGATTTTACTAGCTTCCCCACTGCTTCTTTCTGGATTCAGACAAAATACAAGTGCATACATTATATCAGGACATCTTAGAAAAAATCCTTCTGACCCATCATGGTACATTGAAGGGGTGAATATTCTTGTTAAAGACGACAATGAGGTTTTGGCAAAGAATACTACTGACAGTAAAGGTGACTTCGAGTTAATCCTGCCATCTGTCAAGGGTAAGCACCTGGACTTTTTTGCTACTGGTCTTGGTATTGATACGCTGCTGATTGCATCAATTGAAAAATCCGAAAGCAGCTCATTTGAAATGACATTTTACATTCCTGGCGTTATTAAACGAAATGTTCTAACAAGAGTAGTTTGCCCTAAATGCAAGCGTTCTAATCACGTTTATGAAATCTGGTATGGTGATGCGCCGGTTGTAACTACTCGCGTCAGCAAGTCGGGAGCCACAACCTATAGTCCGATATATAAAGGGAAATATCAGGGAAGCTGTATCGTTCAACCGGCCAGCTACTACTGTGACCGTGATAAACTGAAGTTTTAGAACCTGTTTGAGGTTCTCCAAGATATTCTATCTCGTCATGCTGAGCCTGCCGAAGCATCTCTACCGCTTCGTTGTGGTTACTCATCCAACGGAAGCGGTAGAGATGCTTCGACTCCGCTTTGCTTCGCTCAGCATGACACTGCCCCAACTTGCTCTTAACAACTGGCATTTATCATTTCGTGTCACCCACTACCATTTTTGCCCCTCACTCCTTATGAAAACACTCTCCGCCGCACTGCTCCTGCTAATCTCCGGCGCCCTAACCGCCAATACCAACGCTCCACCAGCCGCTCCCGAAACAGCGAAACCAGCTACGAAGGACAAGGAAATTGTCACCGGGGCCGACCAGACCAAAGCCTACCTCAGCTACCTACGCGGCAAGCGGGTGGCCGTGCTGGCCAACCCGACGACTATCATCGGCAAAAAGCATTTGGTGGACAGCCTGAAAGCCAGCGGCGTCAATATCGTCAAGGTGTTCGGGCCGGAGCATGGCTTCCGGGGCAACGCCAGCAACGGGGCCCATGTGGTGGACGAGAAAGACCCGGCTACCGGCATTCCCATCATTTCCCTGTACGGCCGGAAGCGCAAGCCCAGCGCCGAGGACCTGGCCGACGTCGACGTGTTCGTGTTCGACATTCAGGACGTGGGCTGCCGGTTCTACACCTATATCAATGTACTGCGGGAGGTGATGGACGCCTGCGCCGAAAACAACAAGGAGCTGATGATTCTGGACCGGCCGAACCCCAACGGCTACCTCGTCGACGGCCCCGTGCTGGATATGAAGTTTCGGTCCGGCATCGGTCAGTTTCCCATTCCCGTGGCCCACGGCCTGACCATCGCGGAGTTTGCCCGGATGGTGAACGGCGAGAAGTGGCTGCCGGATGGCCGGCAGTGCAAGCTCAGGATCATTCCGGTGCAGAACTACCGCCACGAGCTGCCCTACACGCTGCCGGTGAAGCCTTCGCCCAACCTGAACACCCAGCAAAGCATTATGCTCTACCCCTCGACCTGCCTGTTCGAGGGCACGGCGCTCAACCACGGCCGGGGCACGCAGTTTCCGTTTACTATCCTGGGCAGCCCCTTGCTCAAAGACAAGTACGCCTTCTCCTACACGCCCGTCAGCCTGCCTGGCATGAGCGAGACGCCCCTGTACATGAACCAGGTCTGCTACGGCCTCGATCTGCGGCAGTACGACGTGGCTAAGCTGCGGAAAAGCAAGCAAATCAACATCGAGTGGATGATCGAGCTCTACAACGCCTACCCCGACAAGGCCCGCTTCTTTGACCGGACCCAAAGCCGGGAAATCGGCAACATCGACGGCCTGGCCGGCACTTCCGACTTTCGGGAGCAGATTGTGGCCGGCAGGTCAGCCGCCGAAATCCGGAAGTCCTGGGAGCCGAAGCTGGCGGCCTATAAGGTGATGCGGAAGAAGTACCTGCTGTATCCGTGATATTCCTTGGTGAGTATGGGTTTTGCCGAAGACGCTAGCCCACGAGCAGACGTGAAAAGTAGCATTGATGGAAATGGAAGTAGCAGCCAGAATACCGCATAAATCCGCTAATTTGGCTGGCTTTACGCAGTAAAACCGTACGTAAAGAATTACTTTGCGCAGTGGTATCTGCGCAAATGCGAATGTTAGTGACAATCATAGACACCACAACTTATATGAGAAGATAATGGTTGGAGAATATATTAAGGATGTTCTAATACCAAAACAAGACGGCTGGATAGTTTTACGGACGAATAAACAGTTTTATTCTTTGAAATTGGGTGGCGTCGATAGAATAGAGCAAATAGAGTTAGGCCAATACGATAGTGTGGATTTTCCACTAATAAACAAGTTGGTTGCGAGGGTGCTTACTGATGAATTTATTATTTTATTCGAAACTGCTGGTGGAGATGCCATGATTCACTCACCTGATGCATTTATTGACGACGAGGGGAATACTTCTTGTGGAGTTACATACTTGTCGGAAGAAGAATACCAAGAAGTGCTGAAGGATTATGAGGGTCTATTGATTGAAGTAAGTTAGATTGAACTTGAGGCTGATACTGTTTTGCTAGCTTGACAGATGGTGGGCCGAAAGCTCCTCCTGCGGCAAGCTGCAAAACGTTACCCCACTGCCACGCGCAGCCGCCGCTCCACCTCCGGCGTCACCCGCTTAGGGCGCTGCGTGACGGGGTCGAGCAGCACCCACTGGGTTTCGGCCTCGCAGAGCAGCACGCCGTCGGCGGCCCGCTCGATGCGCACGAAGCGCTGGCACTGGGCCCCGCGCACCTCGCCAATCCAGGTGGTGCCGCGCAGCTCCTGGCCCAGCAGGGCGGGCTTGTGGTAGCGCACCCGGTGCTCCATCACCACCCAGACGTACTGTTCCCGCTCCCCCGGCGGAAAAGCCGTCAGCCAGTGCGCCCCGGCTGTTTCCTGCACCCAGCGCACGTACACCACGTTGTTGGCGTGGTTGAGCTCGTCGATGTCGGCCTCCACGACGGAGAAGGTGTGGGAAAACCGGAAGGAGGGAACTGGTTCAGTCATGGGCACGAAGAAAACCTTATTCAACGTCATCCTGAGCAGTGCGATCCGAAAGTCGACGTAGCCAAGGACCTTCTCAGACTTGAACGAGTCGGTGTTATGATTATCGTTCTGCGTTGATAAGGTCCTTCGGCTGCGCCTCAGGATGACAATTTCTAAACGGTGCAGGTCCGGGAAGCCTCATCAGCTGCCGGCGGTGGAATAAGCGGTTGGCCAGTAAGTAAATATAGCTTTGTTTGCAGCGAAGGAAACGCGAAATCCGGTTTCTGCGTTGGCCCTAGTTCTGAACCCAACAGCTGGGCTATTTGCACGGGTAACTAGCAATTTTGCAATATTTCCCGTACCTTTGCAGCCGCATTTGAGAATGGCCCCGTTCCGCGCAGCTACGGCTGCTTTTTGTAAATTTCTGGCCGTCATCGTCTTCTGTCCGTTGCTTCCGTCGCTTGTCGTTGTAGTTGAGTGGGTGAAGAACGTCGCTGAATCTGCTGTTTTCAGAGCTAGTGTCTCCCATTCCATCTAAACCAAGACATGGAAAAAGTAAAATTTGAAGAGCTGAATCTCTCTGAAGAGATGATGCGCGCTATTTCGGACCTCGGCTACGAAGAGGCTTCGCCCATTCAGACCGCCGCTATTCCGGCCCTGCTGGCCGGCCACGACGTAATCGGCCAGGCCCAGACCGGCACCGGCAAAACCGCCGCGTTCGGTATTCCCGCCATCGAAGGCATCGACACCAACAACCGCGCCGTGCAGGTGCTCGTGCTGTGCCCCACCCGGGAGCTGGCCGTTCAGGTGTCCGGTGAAATCCAGAAGCTCGGTAAGTACAAGCGCGGCCTGGCTGTGGTGCCCATCTACGGCGGTCAGAGCTACGACCGGCAGTTCCAGGCCCTGGAGCGCGGCGTGCAGATCGTAATCGGTACGCCCGGCCGGGTAATGGACCACCTGGAGCGTGGTACGCTGAAGCTGGACCAGGTAAAGAAAATCATCCTGGATGAGGCCGACGAGATGCTCGACATGGGCTTCCGCGAGGACATCGAGATTGTGCTGAGCAAGATGCCCGAAGACCGCCAGACGGTGTTCTTCTCGGCTACCATGAGCAAGCCGATCATGGAGCTCACCAAGAAGTACCAGACCAACCCCCAGCTCGTCAAGGTAAACCATCAGGAGCTGACGGTTACCAACATCGAGCAGATGTACTACGAGGTGCGTAACCCCATGAAGAAGGATGTGCTCACGCGCATCATCGACATGTACAACCTCAAGTCGACCATCGTCTTCTGCAACACCAAGCGCATGGTGGACGAGTGCGTGGCCGAGCTGCAGGCCCGGGGCTACTTCGCCGACGGTCTGCACGGCGACATGGGCCAGGCCCAGCGCCAGAACACCCTCGACAAGTTTCGCAAGGGTACGCTCGAAATCCTGGTTGCCACCGACGTTGCCGCCCGCGGCATCGACGTGGAGAACGTGGAGGCCGTGGTAAACTACGACCTGCCCGCCGACGAGGAATACTACGTGCACCGCATCGGCCGCACCGGCCGCGCCGGCAAGCTGGGCAAGGCCTTCACCTTCGTGAGCGGCCGCGACATCTACAAGCTGCGCGACATCATGCGCTACACCAAGGCCAACATCAAGCAGGAGCGGATTCCGTCCTTCGAAGATGTGTCGGAGGTGAAAACCACGCTGTTCCTGAACCAGATCAAAGAGATGATCGAGAAGGGCAAGCTGGAGAAGTACGTGGCCCGCGTGCAGCGTCTGCTCGACCAGGAAGAGGACATGACCTCGCTGGACGTGGCCGCCGCCCTGCTCAAGATGACCATGAAGGAGGACAAGCAGGCCGAGAAAAGCCTCGAAGCCGGCCGTCAGGCCGGGGCCGTGCGCGCCGGCTTTACCCGCCTGTTCGTCACGATGGGCAAGAAGGACCGGGTTCATCCCCGCGACATCGTGGACCTGATTGCCGAAAACACCGCCCTCACCGGCAGCAAAGTCGGCGACATTGCCATCTACGACAAGTTCAGCTTCGTGGAAGTGCCGTCGGAGTTTGCCAACGAAATCATTGAAAAGCTCGGCCGCAGCTCGATTCAGGGCCGCCCGGTTGCCTTCAACATTGCCACGCCCCGTCAGGAAGGCGATGCGCAGCAGGAAGGCAACACCCGCGGCCCCGGCGGCTTCGGTGCCGACGACAACCGTCCCGCCCGCCGGGCTCCGTATGGCGACCGTCGTGAAGGCGGCAGCTCCTACGGTGGTCAGCGCGGCGGCAACAGCTTCGGCCCGAACCGCACCGGCGGCTCGTCCTACGGCGGCGGTCAGCGCACCTACGGCAGCGGCGGTGGCTACAAAGGCAACCGGGACGGGGGCGGCAGCTCCTACGGCGGGGGCTACAAAGGCAACCGTGACGGCGGCAACTACGGTGGCGGCTACAAAGGCGGCAACCGTAGCGGTGGCGACAGCGCCCCCCGCGCCCCGCGCAGCAACGACTACGACGAATAGAGACTAGTTGACAGTTGTTAGTTGTCCGTTGTCAGTTCTGACTCCGATTTACTAGACAGCTTCACAAAAAAAGCCCCGCCAGTATCTGGCGGGGCTTTTTTTGTGAAAGGCACCAGGCTGGTTAGCCGCTTTATATAAAGCTATTTGATAAAGCTATTTGCTGACAGCCATTGGTTTAAACCTTATTTACCGGCCGCGGCGTCGCGCAGGCCGCGGATGGTGTTGTGAGCTTCCATGATGCCCTGGTACTGCTTTTCGATGATGGTTTTCAGCTGGCCGGGCAGGTTCTCAGCTTTCAGGGCCGTCTGGTAGGCTTTCACGGCGTAGTCTTCGCCGCGCTCACACTCATTGAGGATGCTTTCGCGGCTCTTGCTGGTAATGGCGGCTTTCAGGTTAATAAAGGCGCGGTGCACGGTGCCGGTAATCGAGCTTTCTTCCTCGGCTTTCAGGTTGAGGCGGTGCATCTGGTCTTCCAGCTCGGTCAGGTAGCCGTCGCGCTGCACGGCGTACTTCTTGAAGATATCCTTGAGGTCCTGATCTTCTACATCGGTGGTAGCAGTAGAATAGCCTTTCTCACCGTCCTTGAGAGTTTCGAGCAGTTCGTTGAGCAGGGCTTGGGTGGCTTTGGCTTCCATGGTTTGTTTTCGTTGGTGTATAGAAGAAACGAGTTGTCTTTCCTTTACTGCCAACACGAAGGCAAGGTTGCAGGTGGCCAGGTCTTAGGTACTTAGGGCTTAGGGCTTAGTCCAAAACGTCAGCCTAGGCATAGTGCAGGAAAAAATCGGTTCTCAGTGGCCGTTATGGCCCATTTCCGAAACCTGGCGTCAGGAGGCGAGTACCTTTTATGCCCTAAGCCGCCATTGCCCGGCCGGCCAGGTAGCCGGTGGTCCAGGCGGCCTGAAAGTTAAAGCCCCCGGTGATGCCGTCGATGTCGAGCACCTCCCCGGCAAAGTGCAGGCCCGGGTGCAAACGGCTTTCCATGGTTTTCAGGTTGACCTCGCTCAGCGGGATGCCGCCGCAGGTCACGAACTCTTCTTTAAAGGTGGTTTTGCCCCGCACAGCCAGCGGCATCCGGACCAGCAGCTCAATCAGGCGGTTCTGCAGCTTCACGGCCAGCTCGCTCCACCGCGTTTCGGTCCCGATGCCGGCCTGTTCCACGAGCGTGCGCCACAGCCGCTGCGGCAAACCCAGCAAGGGGTTGTTCAGGATGCCTTTCCGGCCGTTGTCGGCGCGAAACGTAAGCAGCCACTGCCGCAGCGTCTCCTCCGAGTGGGGCGGTACCCAGTTTACCAGGGCCGTTCCCTGGTACTGCAGCTCGTGCAGGCGGCGGGCACCCCAGGCCGAGAGCTTAAGCACAGCCGGGCCACTCACGCCCCAGTGCGTTATCAGCAGCGGCCCTTCGTAATCCAGCTTTTCGCCGGCCAGCACCACCCGGGCCAGCGGCACGCTGATGCCCATCAACTCCCTGAGCGGGGATTCGGGCACGTTGAACGTAAACAGGGAAGGAACCGGCTCGACCAGACTGTGGCCCAGGGCCTGGAGCCAGGCGTAGCTTTCGGCCTTGGGCGCCCCGCCGGTAGCCACCAGCAGCTTCCGGACTGCTAACATCTGCGCGTGCACTCCGGTCAGCTGGAGCTGGTAGCCCTGGTCGGGCAGGGGCATGATGCTGGTAACTGCGGTGCTGGTCAGGACGCGGACCCCGGCCTGGCGGGCGGCTTCTTCGAGGCAGCGGGCAATGGTTTCGGATGAGTCGGTGACGGGAAACATGCGGCCGTCGGCTTCCGCCTTGAGCTGGACGCCGCGCTGCTCAAACCACTGCACCGTGTCCTGGGCCCCGAACTGGCGGAAGGGCTCCTTGAGCTGCTTGCCGCCCCGGGGATAGTGCTGCACCAGCTGAGCTGGGGAAAAGCAGTGGTGCGTTACGTTGCACCGCCCTCCGCCTGATACCCGCACCTTGGCCAGTAGCTTGGGACTTTTCTCAATCAGGTACACTGTCAGGCCGGGGTTGGCCTCGGCGCAGGCAATGGCCCCGAAAAATCCCGCTGCTCCGCCGCCCAGCACCGCTACCGTCGTTTCCATTGTATTCACCGAACAAAGGTACGGCGGGAAATTGGTGGCTGATTGCGGGGTGTGGATGCTTCAGCAAAGAGTAGCGTCCTTCATAAACCCGGACTAGCAGCTAGCAATACTCCAGGGCCTCCAGCAGGTTGTCGTAACGGAAGGTATAGTCGACGGTGCGGCGGACGAGGTTGCTGTCAATGGTTTTGCCCCCGGCGGAATCCTCGGCTTTAAACGTGGGCGGGGCCAGCCCCAGGTACTGCGCGGCAGCAGTGTAAAAGTCGCGGCGGCAGGGGTGGTGGGTGGCGCAGGCGTTAAAAGTGTAGCCCCAGGCCTGCTGCCGGATAATGCTGGTCAGCAGACCGATGCAGTCGTCGAGGTGAATCAGGTTGACCGGGGCGTCGGGGCTGGGCAGGTCGTTCCGCCCGGCCAGAAACCGGCCCGGGGGACGGTCGGGCCCGAAGAGCCCGCCCAGCCGCACCACGGTCGACAGCCACTGGCCCTGCCGGGGTGTGAACTGCCCCTCGGCGCGCAAAAGGTCTGACTGAGCGTCCGGGGACGACACCGCGTCGGCCTCCCGCATCGGGCGCATTTCGTTGGGATACACGCTGGTAGAGCTGACGAAGAGCACATTGCGGACACCCAGCTCCCGGACTGCATTGGCCACCGGGCGGAGCAGGTTGGGGTAGCCGCCGGCCGCGGCGGTCCGGGGCGGCACGTTCAGCACCAGCACGTCGACGCCGGTGAGCAGGGTGCGCAGGGTATCCTGGTCGGTAGACGTGATATCGGGACCAAGCTGCAGCAGGTAGGGGGTGATGCCGGCGTCGCGCAGGGTCAGCAGCCGGGCGGGCGTGGTGGTAGAGCCGGCCACGGCATAGCCCTCGGCTACCAGCGCCCGGGCCAGGGGCAGACCCAGCCAGCCGCAGCCCAGTACGGCCACCGTGGGTTTATCAGAAGAGGAATAGTCCGTCATGCAGGGTCAAAGGTGGGAAAATTTCCCACTTCTGAATTTATTCCTTTGCAATCCGACAAATCCCGTTCTTGCGACTTTCCAAGCGGTTTCCCTCAACCCTCTCATCCCCCGTTTCTATGTCTGCTTACACTCAACCCATGCTGCGCGACAATGCCCTGCAGGGCAAGACCATCGTCGTAACCGGCGGCGGCACCGGTCTGGGCCGCGCCATGACCACGTACTTTCTTCAGCTGGGCGCCAACGTCACCATCAGCAGCCGCAAGCTGGACGTGCTGGAGAAAACGGCTGAGGAGCTGCGCCAGCAGACCGGCGGCAAGGTGCTGGCCGTGCAGTGCGACGTCCGCAAATACGAGGAAGTAGAGCAGATGCTGCAGCGCACCATCGACGAGTTCGGCGGGGTCGACGTGCTGCTTAATAATGCGGCCGGCAACTTTATTTCGCCTACGGAGCGCCTCACCCACAAGGCCTTCGACGTCATCGTGGACATCGTGCTGCGGGGCTCTTACAACTGCACCCTGGCCTTCGGCAAGCGGTGGATTGCCGACAAGAAGCCCGGCACAATTCTCAATATCGTTACCACTTACGCCTCGGTGGGCTCGGCTTACGTGGTGCCCTCGGCGGCGGCCAAAGCCGGCGTGCTGGCCCTGACCCGCTCCCTGGCGGTGGAATGGGCCAAGTACGGCATCCGCTCCAATGCCATTGCCCCCGGACCATTCCCTACGGAAGGAGCCTGGAGCCGTCTGTTTCCGGCCCCGCTGGCCGAAAAGCTTGATCCGGCGGCTTCGGTGCCGCTCAAGCGCGTAGGCGAGTACCAGGAGCTGGCAAACCTGGCCGCCTACCTCGTTTCCGACTTCTCGGCTTACGTCAACGGGGAGGTCGTTACCATTGACGGTGGCGAGTGGCTCAATGGAGCCGGGGAGTTCAACAAGCTTGAAATGATTCCGGCCCCGATGTGGGACCAGATCGAGGCGGCCATGCGGGGCAAACGCTAGCTGGTTAGCTACTACCCAGCCATTAGCCTTTCGCCGGATAACCGGCCAATCAACAAAACACCCCGGCCCCACCGTGCAGCCGGGGTGTTTTGTTGATGCCTAATAGGCTAAAACTTATAGCCTTTGTAGGTCTTCGTAAACTCAGCGGGCGCAATGGGTTGGTTGGCCACGACGTTGGTGAACTCAAACTTTTCAAACAGGCCCTTGTCATCCACCACCTGCACAACGACCGGAAGGTACTGCTTCTGGTCGACGCAGACGATGGTGCGGCGGCCGTACGCGTTGGGGACCTGCAGTACCTTGCCCTCGGGAATCGGCTCGTCGATGGCAACGCCGTTCCGCTCCATTATGCGGTACTCGCCGCAGCCAAACCGCTCGGCCACTTTCGCCACCGTCTCGCCCTTGCCGACTTTGTAGGTCACGTATTTAAACTGCGGAAAATCCGAGCGCAGGATGTAGCAGGCCCGGCCCAGCACGGTGGTGTCGCCGGCGTAGCGGAAGCTGCGCTCAAAGCTGCGGTCCTGCCGCAGGGAAGAACCGTGAATAAGGCTGGAAATGGTACCGAAGCCGGCGTTCAGCACGCTGTGGTGCTGACTGCGCCGCATCATGCTGCCGTTCGGGTTCAGGCTTACCGTCACGAATGGAAAGCTGTTGGGGTACACCCACGCGTCGCCATTGTTCTGACCCGCCACCCACAGCACTTCGATTCCCTTTTCGTTGCGCAGGTAGATGCGTAGGGGAGCGTACGCCATCTTAATGTTAGACTGCGCCTGCTGGCGGACGCCGTTTACCCGTTCCTGGGCCCGGGCGGTGCAGCGCAGGGTTTTCAGGTTGTCAATTGAGCTGGAGAGGCGGGTGATGAGCTGCTCTGTCGTGATTTTTTCGGGCGGGCTAGCGGCAGCCAGGGCCGTGAGTACCAAAGCAATAGGAACCGGCAGCCGGAGGAAACGAGTCATGCAGAATACGGGTGGAGTAGCAAGAGAAGCCGGCTGCCCGCACAAACTGCGCCGAAGCCGATGCGCAAGTTACTTAAGCCCCGGCAAAGATGACAGGCTTGTTCCCACCACGCCGTTCCCGCCGTCTTTAGTTCAGGCTGATCTGCGGAAAGCGGGCCGAAGCGCTATCGAACACGAACAGCTCGTCAATTTCCACGCCCGCCAGAAACCGGAACAACGGAAACTTCTCTACCAGCTTCTGAACGGCGGCCGCGCTGGCCGCATTTATCGTTACCCACCCCTTCGTGCGGTCAGCGCTGATGGCGTAGGTTTCAATGATGGTTTGTTCGATGAGGTCCGAAATATGGGCCCGGTGGGTTGGAATGAGGGAAATAAAGTCCTCATCGAAAAAGTCGGGTAAACGCAGGGTAACGACAAATCTGGCCACGATAAAACGCATAGGTCCGCTGATTATAACGCTTGACTGCCCGGAAAGTTGATATCCGGCTACTGCGACAACCCCGGATATTGCACAAAAAAAGTCCCGGTTTAGAACCGGGACTTTTGAAGAACTGAGCTGAGTGGAGCTGTAGCCTATCGTGGCTTACTTACCGCCCTTGCTCTTGCCGTTGTTTTTGTCGGTGAGCGTAAGCGTAATCGTACCGTTCGGGTCGGTGACGGCAACGGTATTGTAGTTGCGAACGACACCGTCGGAGGTGGTTTCGGTCCAGGTAGAGTTATACACCAGACGCTGCGCAGGGCGGGCGGAAGCCGGTACTACCCCTTTCCAGACCGACATCGCATGTCCCGAGGGAGTAATCAGAAATTTCTCCTGATTCATGTCCAGACAGCTGCCAAGCCCGGTTACGCCCAGCAGGGTGTTGGTAATGCAAATCCGGCTCTCGGTTTTAAGCATGTAGGCGCCATTGCCTTGCTGCGTGGCTCCGCTGATTGTACTCTGGGCCTGGGCTGAAGTGCTGCCAATGGCGAAGGAGAGCAAAGCACCGGCGGCAAGGGACTGAAGAAGATTTTTCATCTGAAGAGCTGTTTAGTTGTGGGAGTTGAATTCTGGCTGATCCACCAAATAACGTACCACCATTGGGTCCGATTGCAGACTTGCTAACACGATAAACGGAAAACAGCTTGCAGAGACAAGTAGTATGCTTTTATTATAACTATTCTCAGGTTAAACGGATTACCGCCGCGAAGTCTGCTGGGAAGCCAGTAAACGGTTCGGGTTCTGGTATCAGCGCTGCTTTGGCTGTCGGGCTTCGAACTCAGCCCGGGTCAATAGGCTGAGGCGGCGGGTGTGGGGAACGAAGCACGAGATGTACTGCTCGCCTAAAACGATGTGCTCCCGGGCAAGTCCCTGGTGCTGGTATAAAAGCAAAGTGCAAATATCGGAGGGCGTGATGAACGGCAGCTCGCCCGGACCGTGAGCATGTAGCGTGGCCCGTGCCGGTGGGCCCGCCGGACTGCCAATGGCCATGAAGGCAGCGTGCAGCTTTTTTCGCTTTAGCAGCCGGCCTTGGGGGAGTAGCGGAGCAGCAGGTCTCCGCCCAGGGGCGTCAGGCCGGACAGGGTGGTGCCGGTCAGCACATACACCCGCACCTCCCCGGCCCATTCCAGCACTACGGCATTAAGTGAAGTGCCCGGGGCCGGAACCGTGCCGGCCAGCAAAGGCTGGGCATCGTGCTCGGCCTGCCGGCGGAAACTCAACAGCCGGAGCTCATGCTCCGACAAAGCCCGGCCGCCTCGGCGACGGGCACCTTTAGGAGATATATGGTGGCGGCCAAACCGGAACTCCGCCAGCACGCGGGAAGCAGCAGTCGGGCCGCCTACCAGCAGGGTCCGCACCGAATCGGCAACGGTGTAGCTAAGGGTCGCGGTTACGAAATGGGAGGCAACGCCGGTGGTAGGCAGCAGGTCGGTAGCCACCCAGGAAGCCCGCTCTGCCTCGTACAAAGCCACGCCTTCGCGCAGCAGCTCCCGGCGGATTGACTCAAGGTTGCCCTGGGCCGTAGCCGAAGAGGAAAGCACCACCCCCAGGGCGGTCAGTAGATATCCGCGAAACATACCCGATAACTATAGTGCGCTAATCGGGCTAAGTATAGCATTTTTAATCTGTTGCCGGCTGGGGCTAGGGCTTTTTATACAGAATGCCACCTTTCATAACGAGCTGAATCTCGCGCAGCACCTTGGCGTCCAAGGTTGGGTCACCAGACACGGAAATCAGGTCAGCCAGCAAACCTGGCCGGATGTGGCCCCGGTCGGGCAGGTGGAGAAGGTGGGCATTGCCGCTGGTAGCGCCGCGCAACACGTCCAGAGCCGACAGCCCATAGTCCTGCACCAGCAGTTCGAGCTCCCGGACATTGTCGCCGTGGGGGAACACGCCCACGTCGCCTCCAATGACCAGCAGTACCCCGGCTTTCCGCGCTGCGGCCATGCTTTCGCGCTTTTGTCGCAGACGATCGGGCTCGGGGTCGGTTCCCTTGCGCCAGCCCTGGTACTGCGAGATGGCGTCGCCGGCGGCGACGGTGGGACAGAGGGCTACGCCGCGCTGCTTCATCAACCGAAATACCTCGGCCGTGCCGCCGTCGCCGTGTTCAATGGTTTCGACGCCGGCCAGGGTAGCCCGCCGCATGCCCTCGGGCGTGGAGGCATGCGCCACTACCGGTCGGCCGGCGGCTTTGGCGGTCTGCACAATCAGGGTCAGCTCTTCCTGTGAAAAGGTGGGGCGCGACGGCTCGCCCTTGCCCCAGCGGTAGTCGGCGTACACCTTGATAATGTCGGCGCCCTGGCCGATCTGCTCCCGCACGGCCCGGATAAGGCCGTCGGTGCCATCGGCTTCCTGGGCGCCCTGGGGCACTGCCACATCAACCGACAGTTTGGGCCCGTAGCTGCCGGTGGCAACCAGCGCGCGGGTAGCTACCAGCAGGCGGGGACCGGGAATATGTCCTTGTTCGATGGCCTGCTTGAGGCCCACGTCGGCGTAGCCGGCTCCTTCAGAGCCCAGGTCCCGTGCCGTGGTAAAACCCGCCAGCAGGGTGCGCTGGGCGTGAGCCGTGCCCCGGGCCACCCGCAGCGCCACCGACTCGGTCAGCACCTGGTCGTTCCAGGACGTTTCGTTGTAGGGATGGAGCAGCAGATGGGAGTGCCCCTCGATCAGACCAGGAAGCAGGGTCTGGCCCGGCAGGTCCAGGGTGCGGGCATCGGCCGGGGCAGTAACCTGCGTTGCCGGACCGGCAGCTTTTATTTTGTCGCCTTCTACCAGCACTACCCAGCCCGGGTGCACGTCCTGACCATCAAAGACAGCGGCCGGACGCAGCAGGTAGGAGGAAACCGGCGGAGCGGGAGGAGTAAGGGCGAGGCAGCCTACACCTAACAGGCTCAGGCTGAAAATTTTGGTAAGCAGAGGAGAGCTAAGCATCGCCAAAAGATAGCCGGAAAAGCAGCGGGAAGGCAGCGGCCGCGTTGCAGCCGACGCATTAGGCTCGTCAGTAGCGCGCTGGTCGTTCGGTGGCGCGCTTAGAATGCATAGCTGCAACTCTGGTCTCGCCGCTCAGCCAGAGCGTGGCGTTGTGCGGAATAATGAGGTCGATGAGGGAGTTCTTCAGGACAAATGTGCGGGTATGCCCCAGGAGAATGGGCTTTACCGGAGCACAGGACTTTAGTTGGACCGAGTCGGATTGAGCTGCTAATCGGGCAGCAGGCACATCAGAAAGAAAGGATGCGAATCATGTAAGGATAAGCCCGGGCAGGCAATAGGCTGAGCAATGGGCGCACAAACCTACGGGCTTCCGCCGAATGGTACGAACCGAACTGGAATGAATCCAGGGCGAAAGCAAAAAGCCGAAGCATGCGCTCCGGCTTTTTGCTAAAATGTGTGGGTCACGGTGCTACGCTTTCTGCTTGCGCTTCACTTTGATTTTCTGCACCTCCTTGCCCGGCGCAGTCTGGGAGCCGCCGACCAGCGTCATTTCCTTGACGAGGTGGCCGGCGCCGGCGTACTTGTCGACTACGAACAGCATATAGCGCACGTCAAGGGTAATGTTGCGGACCCGGTCCGGATCAAACATGATGTCGCTCATAGTGCCTTCCCAGTTCCGGTCGAAGTTGGTGCCAATCAACTCCCCGCGGCCGTTAATAACCGGGGAGCCGGAGTTGCCGCCGGTCGTGTGGTTGGTGGCAATAAATGCCACCGGCACGGTGCCGTCGACGGCGTAGGGGCCGTAGTCCTTGTTCTGGTACAATTCCACGAGGCGGGCAGGTACCTCGAAATCGGGATTGGTCGGGTCGGCCTTCTCCATAATGCCGTCCAGCGTCGTGTAATAAGCGTACTTGGCGCCGTCGGCGGGCTCGTAGCCGGCTACCTGTCCGTACGCTACGCGCAAAGTGGAGTTGGCATCGGGGTAGAACTTCCGGTCGGTCTGCATCTGCCGCAGGCCGGCCACGTAGGTGCGCTGCAGCAGGGCAATGTTGTCGGCGTGTTTGGTGTAGGTGGGCAGAATAGTAGCCCGGTAGTGGGTGATTACCGCGTTGATGAGCTGGGCGGCCGGGTCTTCGGTCAGGGGTTTGGTATTGCCTTTCAGCACCTCATCCAGCACGCGCATGGCGCCAGCCTGGGTAGCCAGCTGCGACTTTCCGTAGAGCTGGCTGGCAAAGGCGGTCCAGTTGCCTGTCGCAGGCTGGGTGCGGGCAATGGTCTTGACGTAGTCCGGCAGCAAGGCCGGGGGCGTGCCCTGCGCGTAGATCGGCAGCAGGGCGGCGGCTACTTTCTGGTCTGTAGGGGCATTGTAGTTTTTGAAGAAGTTGACCGTGCCTCCCCGGGCCTTTTCCACGGCCTTGGCCAGGTCGGCGGCGGGCACCTTCTGAGCTACCATTTCGGCCAGGGGCAGCAGGCTGTTGGCGTAGGCCAACAGCTCCACGCCCAGCACCGCCTCCGTGACGTAGTCACGGGCCAGCGTGTAGTCGCGGCCGGCGCGGTAATTTTGTTCAAGCTGGGGCAGCAGCTGCCCGTAGCCGGCCTTGCGGGCTTCGTCGCCGCCCTGCACCCACTGCGTGAAGCGGGCTTCCTGCTCCCGCTTGCGGCTGACGGCGTCAAGCTTCTTGAGGCCGCGGTTTTCACCGATCCACTTTTTCCAGTAGTTGGCCAGGCCGGCGTATTTGGCGGCATATTGAATGCGCACTTTGTCCGAGGCTTTCATATCCTGATCCAGGGCCTTGAGCTTGGCGTCGCGCACCTTGATCTTAGCCGGGTTCGAGACCGAGTAGGTTTCGTCGACGCCCCAGGACGTGAGGTACTCGTTGGTGCGGCCCGGGAACCCGAACACCAGCGTGAAGTCGCCGGGCTTGATGCCGCTCAGCGAGATGGGCAGGTGGTGACGGGGCGTGAAGGGCTTGTTAGCGGGAGAGTAGGGGGCGGGCTTGTTGTCGGGGCCGGCGTAGATGCGGAAGAGGGAGAAGTCACCGGTATGGCGGGGCCACATCCAGTTGTCAGTGTCGCCGCCGAACTTGCCGATGGCCGACGGGGGCGCGCCCACCAGGCGGATATCCTGAAATACCTCGGTGATGAACAGGTAGTACTCGTTGCCGTTAAAGAAAGGTCGGATAAAGCCCTGGTAGTGCGTGCCCTGCACGGCGGCCTGGGCCACCCGCTGAATGTTGGCCTGCACCAGCTTTTCGCGCTCCGCCTCCACGATGCCGGTGGTCGGCACGCCGGTCAGCACCTGGCTGGTCACGTCTTCCATCCGCACGATAAAAGTGGCCGTCAGCCCCGGGTTGGGCAGCTCCTGCTCCCGGTTCATCGCCCAGTAGCCGTTGGTGAGGTAGTCTTTTTCAACCGAGGAGTGCTGCTGAATCTGTCCGTAGCCGCAGTGGTGATTGGTAAGGAGCAGACCCTGGTTGGAAATGATTTCGCCGGTGCAGCCGCCGCCGAACTGAACCACGGCATCCTTGAGGCTGCCTTTGTTGACGCTGTAAATGTCTTCGGCCGTTAGTTTGAGCCCTTTTTTCTGCATGTCAGCTTCGTTGAGCTGCTTGAGCAGCAAAGGCAGCCACATGCCTTCGTCGGCCCGGGCCGGGAAGGGCAGCAGAGGAAGCAGGAGCAGAGCCAGCAAAGCCAGCCGTTGGGAGAATTGCATGAGAGAAGCAGGTGGGAGTTTGAGTTGCTAAAATACGGGACGGCGGGCGCAGTTCAGCGGAAAAAAGCCCGGACTGCAAACAGCCCGGGCTTTCAGTTCTGATTTTTATGCGGGAAAAACGGCGGGCTAGGAGTGTCCCAGCTCAGCGACCGGGGGCAGCGACTTGTCCGAAGCTGCCGGGGCGGGCGCTACGCCGGCGGCGGAGGTGGCCGACGTCTGTTCCCACTCCCGGAAGCGGGTAATTTCTTCGCTGAACTTGCTGATAAACCAGCTGATCAAACTCAGGTCGTCCAGGAAGCCAATGACGGGTACAAAATCGGGTACCAGATCAACCGGCGACAACACGTAGAGCGCCACGGCCACGGCCGACAGCACGGTGCCGGTGTCAATCTGCCGGTAAGCCCCCGTGACAAAGGCATTGATAAGGCGGACCACGGTCTGCATCAGGTCGATAAGCTGACTGATGGAGCCCTTGGTGCTTTTCTTGTCGGCCAGCTTGTCGGCTACTTCCTTCAGGATCATCACCAGCTGGAAGGGTTTGCCCAGCAGCTTGCCGGCCCGGCCGAGAAAGATGTTGAACAGGGCGTTTTTGGAAATTTTGAGGCCTTTTTCGGCAAGTGAGGACATAGCGGGAAAGAAAAGTGAAGGCGATGGTGCGGGCTTTGTACGCTCCCGGTAAAGTTGAGGTTGGAAAATGCCGCTTCCCTGCCGCAGATGCGTATATTTCGGCCCCACCGTAGATAAATCGGCTATGCGCCCCCTTTCCGGCCACTATCCCCCGTATTTCGAGAACTACTTCCGCCACGTCCCCGACCACGCCGACCCGCTTACCCAGATGCGGGAGCAGCCGGCCCAGCTGCGCGAGCTGCTCGGGGGGCTGTCCGACGAGCAGGGCCTGACGGCCTACGCCCCGGGCAAGTGGACGATCAAAGAGCTGGTGCTGCACATGCTCGACACCGAGCGGATCTTCGCCTACCGGGCCCTGCGCTTTTCGCGCGCCGACGCCACGCCGCTACCGGGCTTCGAGGAAAACGAGTACGTGCCGAACTCCGGCGCCAACGGCCGGACCATTCCCAGTCTGCTGCGCGAGTACGACGCTATCCGGCAGGCCTCCATCACGTTGTTTGAAAACCTGACCCCCGCTCAGCTCGACCGCGTGGGCACCAGCAACGGGCAGGCGCTGAGCGTGCGGGCCCTGCTGCACGTAATTCCCGGCCACGAAGGCCATCATCTGCAGATTTTGCGCGAGCGGTACCTACCCGTACTTGCGTAAAAGGCGCGTGACCGTATTGACCCGTAGCCTTTGGGTAAAGAGGTGATATTTCGTTTAACTTTCATAAACACCCCGCATCATGGCTAAAGCACAGGACGCCCGCAAAGAGAAGAAAAAGGAGCCCGCCAAAACCACCAAGGAAAAGAAGGCTGCCAAAGAAGAAAAGAAAAAGGCCCGCGACAGTCGCCAGGACTAGTTGCCTCTGCTCCCGGATCAAGCAAAAAGCCCGTCGATGCCCCCGTGCGTCGCCGGGCTTTTTGCCGCCCGGGCAGCCGTTTTCTACTCCTTATATATACGGTGTGATTTCGCCGGCAAATCGGCTGGTACTTCCTGGTTGGTTTAAAGCACCCGGCCACTAGCGTCCAGGTCTCAAAACCTCCTGCCTTCTGGCTCCCAGCTTCAAATTCCTCACAACGTATAGTACGGCTCCTTTTCCTTGTCGTGGTGACGGATGTAGCCGTGCAGAGTAAGCTTGATAAGGGTGCGAAAGGCCCGGCGCTTGCCTACGTTGATAAGCTTCATGTACTGGGGCAGGGTGATGCGCGGGTAGGAGCGGAGGTAGTCGAGCACGGCCAGCTCGTCCTTATTGAGCGGCAGCTTCTCAAACTGCGGCGCGGTTTCCCGCTCCAGGGCTTTTTCCGTGAGGCCGCTGGTTTGCACGCTCTCGTCGCGCACCCGCACGTAGCCCCGCCAGTCGTCGTCGCCGACCTGGGCCTTGTGGGGCTTGTGGCTGCTTTCCGGTACCGTTACGACCAGCACGATGCGGCCTTCCTCCTCGATTTCCTGAAACCGTAGCGTTAGCGGGGGCTCCACGTACAGCTCGGCCGCCTGCCGGAGCACGAACATTTCCTCCTCGGCGTCGCGCACGCCCACAATCCGCCCGTCATCATCGACGCCCACCAGCACCCGGCCACCGTGGGTGTTGGCCAGGGAAGCCAGGGTGCGGGAAATACGGGTAGGGTGGGTGGTTTTCTTTTTGAACTCCAGCCGCTCGCCCTCGCCCTGCGCAATCAGGTCCCGAAGTGCTGACATAGGTTTCGGATAATGGGGAAGAGAATGGTTAAAGCCGGCCTATTCGATTCCGGTTTCGTCGGCTGAAATCCGCCAGAGCCGGCTGGCATCGGCCCGGCTCTGGGCCCGGCTCGAGCAGCGGGCCGGCCTGCTGCCCTTGAAGTACCGCCCACTGATGCGGCCGGCTTCCGGGGCCGACGCCAGAAACACGGTGGTCTGGGCCCCGCGCTCCACGTCAATCATAAACGGCCGGGCCAGCCACCACATGGTTTTCATAAATGTCGATGTGTTCGGATTAATCAGCGTCGTGTCCACGATGCCGGGGTGCAGGGAGTTGGCGGTGACGCCGGTAAACTCCAGGCGGTGGGCCAGCTCATTGGTAAACAGAATGTTGGCCAGCTTGGAGTCGCAGTACGCGGTAAACGAGCTGTACTTTTCGGGATCGTTGCGCGCTTCCTGCGACGACTCAATCTGCCCGAGCCAGTGCGCTTCCGAGGCCACCGTCACGACGCGGGCGTTGCCGGCCTCTACCAGTTGGGGTATCAGCAGATTGGTCAGGGCGAAGGGCGCCAGGTGATTCGTAGCCCAGCTCATCTCGTGGCCTTCCCGGGTAATGGTGAGCGGACCGGGCATGATGCCGGCATTGTTGACCAGCACGTCGAGCTTGTCGAAGCGGCGGCCAAACTCGGCGGCCAGGTCGCGCACGTTGGCAATCAGCGACAGGTCGCAGAGCAGGGCTTCGGGCTCGGGCGCGTCGGGGGCCGCCGCCTGTACCGCCTGCCGGGCGTGCTCGGTTTTCTCGATGTGGCGGCCGACCAGCACCACCCGGGCTCCCCGGCGGGCCAGCTCCCGGGCCGTGACCAGTCCGATGCCCGCCGTGGCGCCGGTTACCAGCACCGTTTTGCCGAGCAGGGAAGGAGAAGCGGGAATTGCCATAGAAAAAGTGAAATCAGAAATCAAAGTCAGAACGTGCCGCTGCGGCCGGGGTTGTGCATTCGGGATTGGCGGCCGGCGCCCAGGGCGAAGAAAAGCAAAAATGCCGCCTCGTCTCCGGGGCGGCATTTGCAGGCAAAGCAAAAACGAAGCGCTTAGAAAGGCAGGTCGTTGTCGTCGTCCGAAGCAATGGGGGCCGCCGATTGGGCCCGCAGGTTGGGGTTCTGGTTTTGGGCCGGGGCTGCCTGGCGGGGAGCCGCCTGCTGACCACCGAAGTTGCCTCCGCCACCCTGACCGCCGCCCGTGCCGGCCTCGATGCGCCAGGCTTCGAGGTTGGTGAAGTACAGCATCTGGCCGTTCTTGTTGAAGCCGCGACCCCGCAGGTTGAAAGTAACTTTCACTTCATCGCCCATTTTGTAGGCGTCAATTAAAGCCGTTTTGTCCTGAACCAGCTGGAACTTGATATGCTCGGGGTACTGGCCCTCCTGAACTTCCAGCACGAACTCGCGCTTGCGGAATTTATCGCTCACCTGCTGTTCATCGAAAATTTCGTGCAGGCGGCCGGTAGCTTCGTAAGCCATAAAAAAAGAATATTGTGGGTGAATTGACTAAGCCAAACGTACGAAAAAAAACGCGCTTTGGCTACCCGGTCCGCGTATAACTACTCCGGTTCGAGGCCGTACCTTACCGGGAATTTTCGCCTTTCTCCCCCAGCTTTCCATGCCTTCAAACTTTGCAATTGCCGTACACGGCGGCGCCGGCACCATTTCCCGCGCCCTGATGTCCCCCGAACGGGAGCGGGCCTACCACCAGGCGCTCGAGCAGGTCGTGCAGGCCGGCTTCGAGGTGCTCCGCCACGGCGGGCTGGCCCTCGACGCGGTCGAGGTGGCTGTGCGGTTGCTGGAAGACTGCCCCTTATTTAATGCCGGCAGGGGTTCGGTCTTCACCCACGAAGGTCGCCACGAGATGGATGCCGCCATCATGGACGGCCGCAACCGCTCGGCCGGGGCCGTGGCCGGGGTGCGCAACATTCAGAATCCGATTTCGACGGCCCGCCGGATTATGGAGCACTCCGACCACGTGCTGCTGGCCTGGCCCGGGGCCGAAGACTTTGCCCGGGAGCAGGGGCAGGCCTTTCAGCCCGATGGCTACTTTTTCGAGCAAAGCCGCTTTGATCAGCTGCAGGAAGCCCGAATCACGAACACCGTTCAGCTCGACCACGGCTCCCAGCCCATCAAGGTTAAAAAGCTGGGCACGGCGGGCGCGGTGGCCCGGGACCAGCACGGCAACCTGGCCGCCGCTACCAGCACCGGAGGCATGACCAACAAGCGCTACTCCCGCATCGGCGACTCCCCACTAATCGGGGCCGGCACGTTTGCCGACAACCACACCTGCGCCATCTCCTGCACCGGCAACGGCGAATACTTTATCCGGGCAGTAGCCGCCTACGACGTCGCCTGCCTGATGGAGTACCGCGGGCTGTCCCTGGAAGAAGCCTGCCGCATCGTGGTGCACGACAAGCTGGCGCCGGTGGGCGGGGAAGGTGGGCTCATTGCAGTCGACGCCGCCGGCAACCTGGCTTTGCCTTTCAACTCCGAAGGCATGTACCGCGGCACCCAGACGGCCGACTCCCCGCTTGTAACCTCTATCTATAAGGAGTAGCTTGCGGGCTTATTGCCTGGCTGGCTTACCCCGGATTTCCGGAAACCAGAATCTAGTGAGCGTATAACCCCGTTTTTTCATGATCAGACTCGAGTACTTCGACCGGAACGACTTCCAGCAGCTAATTGAATGGGTAAAGGACGAGCAGCTGCTGACCAACTGGTCGGGCTCCCTGTTCAGCTTTCCCCTGTCGGAAGGCGCGTTGGAGTGGTACATCGAGGACAGCAACAGCCTGGGCACCTCCGACGTGTTCGTCTATAAAGCGGTCGATACCAAGACGGGGCTTACGGTCGGGCACATCTCGCTCGGGTCCATCAGCGAAACCAACCGCTCGGCTCGCATCAGCCGGGTACTGGTCGGCAACACGGCGGAGCGGGGCAAGGGCATCTGCCAGAAGATGATCAAGGCCGTGCTCCGGGTCGGTTTTGAGGAGCTCAAGCTGCACCGCATCACGCTCGGCGTGTATGACTTCAACGAGTCGGCGCTGCGGTGCTACGAAAAAGCCGGCATGAAGCGCGAGGGCGTGCTGCGCGACGTACTGCGCCACGGCGACGAATACTGGAGCCTGGTGGAGATGAGCATGCTGGAAGATGAGTGGCGCGCCCTGCACCCGCCCAAGCCGCCCGAAGAAGCACCCGTGGCATAGGGCTGAATCAAAATGTAAAAAGCCGCCCCTTCAACGAGGGGCGGCTTTTTTGTTGGCTTGACTGTCGAGGAGCTAGGCTACTGCCGGGGAGGCGGTGGCCAGGGCGGCTTCCTTGTTCACGTAGAACTTCCGCTCCTTGATGTTATAGACGTTGCCTTTCGCCAGCACGTGCAGGGTTAGATTCTCGAGCGACAGGGGAGTACCCTTCTTGGCGGCGGCCGAGTTGTTATGCACAATATGGTGCCCGTCCATGATGATGACCAGGTTGGAGCCGATGGTTTCAATCAGGTTGCCTTCGGTGATGAGCACGCCCGTATCCTCGCCCAGCCCGATTCCGATCAGCTTGGGGTGCAGACCCACCGACTCGATCAGGCGCCCGAAGCGGCCGCGCTTCACGAAGTGGGAGTCGATAACCACATTATTAATCAGACCCAGGCCGGTGCCCATTTTCACCGCGCCCTTCATCAGCGCATCCGGAACGCTGCCGCCCCGGATCATGATGTGCGACATGGCCATAGCACCGGCGCTGGTGCCGGCAATAATGAAGTCGGGCTCCAGCATATAGCGGGAGGTGAGGCGGTCCAGAAACTCGCTTTCCCCGAACATCTCGCGCAGCCGCGACTGGTTGCCCCCGCTCATCATGACCACATCGGCCGCCAGCAGGCGCTCCAGGTACTCAGGCTGCCGGGCGTCCTCCGGGGTCCGGATGTCCATCACGCCCACGTTCAGGCAGTTGAGCATCGCAAAGGACGACAGGTAGATCTTGGCCACTTCCTCCGGAATCATGGATGCCGTGGTGATGACCTCAATGCGCGGATCTGTTTTGCCGGACTCGGTCACGATGCGCTTCAGAATGCCGAGCTCAAAGAAGTTGAGGTAGGCCTTGCGGCGGGTCCGGGGATGAGGGTACGTGCCTTTATCTTCGTTGCCGCCGACGGCAATAAGTTTACCGAGAGGTTTTTGAGCTTTCAACGCTAAGAATCAACAGTCAGGAAAAAAGAAAATGTGCCGGGCGGAGCCAGCAAGCTTCGGGCCAGCCCCGGTTTCAAGGTAAAAACTTTACGGTTTTATCGGCCTACCAAAACGTCGAAGGTGCTGGTTGCCACGGAGTGATAGTTGGGGCGGGCTTCGGCGTAGAGCTGGCGGGCCCGGGCGTGGCCGTCGGGCGTTGCCAGCAGCGCCTTGTACAATGGAACCAGAAACTTACGCCGGCCCACCCTGGTCAGGAACTGGCGTAGCGGCCCGTTCACCGGCTCATACCCGGCCGCCAGCGCCCGTGGAAACCAGGCAGTCAGAATTTCGGCATTGGTGGAGGACGTAAACGTAAAGGCGTCGTCGAGCTCCTGGAGCTGCGCCAGAGAAAGGTCGGCGGGCAAACCCTGCAGGAAATGCACCCACTCGTGGCTGCTCCAGTCCGCCAGCGTCAGCTCCCGGGCCGGAGTCCCCTGCTGCCACTGCTGCAGCGCGGCTTCCACCGCCGCAAACCGCTCCGACGAAACCGGTGGGGCCCCGGCCGGAATCCCGGGCCCATTAATCCAGGCGTCGAGCTGCAGACGGTCTTCGAGGCCGGGCTCCTGGTCGAGCAGCTCCCGGCGCAGGTAAGTCACAAACGAGGCCGTGTCCATCGACTGAAAGCTGTGGCGGGCGAAGTACTCCTTAATAAAGGTGTCGAGACGGGCGCGGCCCACCAGCCTTTCGAGCGTGAGCAAGAGGTAGTCGCCCTTCTCGTAGGCAATTTCATTGAGTCCTTCGTCGGGGTCCCGGCCGGCCAGGTCGAGGTGGAGGTGGGTGTCCGGGCTACCGGCCCCAAGCTCGCCCATGGTGTGGAGCAGAGCGGAGTGGCCCAGCACCTGCAGCATATCGGCGTAGGGCTTGCCGTAGAGCTTCTCCATAATGCGCCGCTCGAAGTATACGGTGAAGCCCTCGTTGAGCCAGAAGTCGTTCCAGGTGGCATTGGTCACCAGGTTGCCCGACCAGGAGTGGGCCAGCTCGTGGGCAATCAGGCTGGTCAGGCTCCGGTCCCCGGTTAGAATGGTAGGCGTTACAAATGTTAAACGAGGGTTTTCCATGCCCCCGAATGGAAAGCTGGGCGGCAGTACCAGCAGATCATACCGTTCCCAGCGGTAGGGACCGTACAGCTCCTCGGCAGCGGCTACCATATTTTCCAGGTCGCCAAACTCGCTGGTGGCTGCAGGCAGGGTTTCGGGCTCGGCATACACGCCCGTGCGTCCGCTCAGGCTGCTGAAGTCGAGCCGGCCCACGGCCAGCGCCATCAGGTAGGAGGGAATCGGCTGCTCCATCCGGAACTCGTAGTGGCCGGCGCGGTCAAGCACCTGTGGATTGCCGGCACTCATCAACGCCAGCAGATCGGCCGGTACTGCTACGCGGGCCTCATACGTGAAGCGCACCCCGGGCGAGTCCTGGCAGGGAATCCAGGTGCGGGCCAGAATAGCCTGGGACTGGGTGAACAGAAACGGATGCTGCCGGCCGGCCGTTTGCTCGGGGCTTAGCCACTGCAGAGCGGCCGCCTCGGGCGTGGTACGGTAGCGGATGGTGACGGCCCGGGTATCGGGCCGGATGGCGATGCGCAAGGCCTGCCCCAGCACCGGGTCGTTTTCGGCGGACAGCTGAAAGGCAGTAGACTCGGCTTCGGTCTCACCCAGGTAAGTCGCCTCGATTTCCAGACTGCGCGCATCCAGGATCAGCTCCGTATGGCCGGCCGTGTTGTCGAGCTGCCAGGTAGCCAGCCCGGTCAGGATGCGGGCGGTGAAGTTGACGGCCAGGTCGAGGCGCAGATGGGTAACCCGAACCAGGTTGGGTTGGGCGAAGCTGTGCGGGTCCTGAAGGTAGGGGGCGGCAGTGGGCATAGAAGGCGGGAGGCAGGCGGGAGGGTGAAGCCCGGGATTCGGGGCAAAGATAACCACGGCCGGAGGCGGTTTCCACTACCAAAGTAGTAGAAGAGTATGACCAAAACGAGTAACTTGCCGGCTGAGGTAGCCCTGCCGGCGGTTTTACAACCCGACAGCAGGGAAAGGAGTACAAGCACAAACCCAGGTTCACCCCGTTTGGTTGGTCTAAGCACTGATCATTCTGCCGACCGGGCTTTTCACTTCCACCTCTCTCTCGCTTCATGAAGTCAACGACTCATTCATATTTTCTTCGCTTGTTCCTGTTCTGGGTAGTGGCCCTGACGGTTTTCGTCGCGGGCACTTCCTGCAGCCAGGATCAGCAGGACAAGATTAAGAACTCCCTGCCCGGTGACCTGGGCAAGGCACCGGGCGCGCAGCCCCTGCTCGATAGCGTATATGTGGTGCGGGCCATGCGGGCCGAGCCCAAGTTCAAGGACCAGGTCGACTGGGCCAAGAAGTTCTACCGGGAGCGGCAGTTCCGGCTGGGCTGGTTCCGTAACCACGAGCTCGTGCCCCAGGCCAAGACCATGCTGGGTGTAATCAATAAGGCAGCTGATGAAGGCCTTGATCCTAAGGATTATAAGGTCAAGGACTTTGATAAGCTTTTCGCTGATCTGGAAAAGGCGCAGGGCGACTCGGCCCGGCGTAATGCCCTGGAAAAGGAAATCGACGTTGCCCTTTCGGGTACATACTTTAACTGGGCCTCCGACTTTTACCGGGGCACGGTAGACCCGCGCCAGGTGAAGAGCATGGGCTGGAACGTCAAGCGCAACAAAATCAAGCTGCACCGGGCGCTACAAACCATTCTGCAGGAGCGGGAAAGCACCTACCCGTACTACGAGTTCGAGCCCCTGCACGAGGAGTACGACCGTCTGAAAAAGGCGCTGGCGGAGTACCGGACCATTCAGCGGAACGGCGGCTGGCCCGTGCTGCCCGCCGATACCAAGCTCAAGCCCGGGCAAACATCACCCACGGTAGAGCTGCTCCGCCGCCGCCTGCTGGGTGACGCCGCTACCGGCACGCCGGCTGCTTCGGCTACTACCCCGGTCCAGAACGTGTCCAACAAAACGGGTGCAGGTACTGCTCCGGCTGCCTCCGCTTCGGTGTACGACGAGGAGTTGGTGGCCGCCGTCAAGGAGTTTCAGAAGGATACCGGCCTGAAGACCGACGGCGTCGTGAGTGGGGAAACCCTGCGGCAGCTCAACGTTTCGGCCGCCGACCGCGCCGACCAGATTGTGCTGAACATGGAGCGGTGGCGCTGGGTGCCCAAGCGGTTTGAGCCCAGCTACCTGCTCGTGAACATTCCGGACTATACGCTGCATGTCATCGAGCAGAACAAGGAAGTTATGACGATGCCCGTAATCGTGGGAAAGACACTGAATGCCACTCCCGTGTTCAGCGACAAGCTCGAATACGTGGTGCTCTCGCCTTACTGGAACGTGCCCTTCAGCATTATCGACAAGGAGTTCAAGCCGAAGCTGATCAACAACCCCAACTACCTCGACCGGCTTGATATGGAGGTGGTAAAGGGCTCAGGTCGCAAGGCTGTAGCCGTTGACCCCAGCTCCATTGACTGGGCCTCAATTGATGAGAAAACCTTTAAGTATACCGTCCGCCGCCGGCCGGGCCCGAAGAATGACCTGGGGGAGGTGAAGTTTATTTTCCCGAACTCCCAGGATGTCTACCTTCACGATACCCCGCACGACGAGCTTTTCAGCCAGGCCAAGCGAGGGTTCAGCCACGGGTGCGTGCGCGTATCGGAGCCCATCAAGCTGGCCGAGTACCTGCTGCGCAACAAGCCCGGCTGGGACCGACAGACTATCATGGACACGATTCAGGCCCGGCGCGAGAAGTACATTCCCCTAAAGGAGACCTTGCCGGTGTACCTGGTTTACTTCACTGCTTGGGTGGATGCAGCCGGCCACGTCAATTTCCGCGACGACATCTACGGCCACGACAAGGCCCTGGCTAAGGAGTATTTCAACTAGCTGCTCCAACAAACGCTCTTGTAAGAACGAGTTCCTCCAACAAGAAGCCGACTGCACCGCAGTCGGCTTCTTGTTTTTTATGCCCTACATTCTTGCAGTGCGGGCATGAGATAGACCTACAGGAAGGCTGAAGTCTGCGTGCATTGAATAGGGAGAAAGAACCGTTTCCCTTAAAACTGCATAATTTACTTATGTAACAAATGTAATGGTTGTAATAACATAAGTAAACCACAGTATGCGTTATGATATAAATGTTAACTAACGAACAGTAACTCTTTATTCTCGCGTCTTCGAGTACATTTGTTAATAAACCACCAACTGGTGATGGCAAAGGCTATGGTTGAGCGAATCAGGGAGATCTTACAGGCACGGCAGCTTACGCCTACACAGTTTGCCGATACTATTGGCGTAGCCCGTCCTATTGTCAGCCATATTCTAAGCGGCCGGAATAAGCCAAGTCTGGAAGTGGTACAGAAGATAATCGGGGCCTTTCCTGATCTGTCGCTACCCTGGTTGCTTAATGGGCAGGGGACCATGGATGCCGGGTCACCGGCCCTTGCTCAACCGGAGCCTGCCAGCAGCCTGAAACGCACCCGTACTGCTTCCGATACTCCAGCCAAGGCCAACGGCACTCCTGCCCCCCTTAAAAGGCGCGAAAGCGTAGCACCGGAGCCTGATAGCGGCGCCAATGAGCTGCGGGCAGTTTCCACCCCAGCAGGGCAGACAGTTTTAGACCTTGCTGACCCGGTAGCTGAGCCCCGCCCGGCTAGTGCCCCGGTTAGTCAGCCAATCCTTCCAGTAATACCCTCTACCGTCGTTGAAGCAACCACCCGGGCTGCTCCCGCAGTAGCCAGTCCAGCAAGCCCGATACGGCCTGATAAGACGATCCGACGCATTGTGATCTTCTACCACGACGGAACGTTCTCCGATTTCCAGCCGGAACCAGGCACAGGGCTGTAGAACCTGGCTCGCTCTTTTTCAATCTGTTTCTTAGAAGTCATTTAACGCCGCGTAAGAGAGGTAGTCTTCGCCGTAGTGCAATTTGTCATGCTCCTGTCAGTAGCGCCAAAAGCTGAGATCGGGGATTGTTTTATCAATTGGTTGCGTAGCCTCTTGGACATGACTGTAGATAATATTATTTATATGTTTGTCGCGAATATCTACAGTGTGTAATTTGTTAGCATGGTGATTCGTAATTCATTTTATTTCATTCAGTTACGTGTTGACTATTGAAGTACTGATAGTGATAGTCAATAGGTTGTTTGTGGCTTCTGCAGGGTGATTTTGTTATATTTTAACTTAGTTGATAAACCACCTGGTAATTATTGGTCAGATGCTAAAAAACTTGACAGTCTGGTTGTCGCGGCAAAAGCCTAAAAGCTCGGTAAAACACCAGGCTAAGAATGTTAGCAGCCGGGGCGTAGCGTACCCGCGCTGGTTTCTGCGATGCCTGTACCGGGTGCTGCACCAAGGTCCTTCTACCGCTCTGAATGAGCAGTTGCCCGGCAGTAACTTTTGTTGTCAAATGTAACGTCCGGTTGTGCGCCGGATGGGAGACGGCATTGGTGGCTTGGCACTGATATTTGTCAATTTTAAATTTACCGGATACTGCCTAGTGCTTATTCAACCTAACGGTAGGAGCCCTTCGACACGTATGGCCGCAAGCGAAGTGCCTTTCGTTGGGCTTGGCAGTATTATAGTTTGGTGCTTACCTTTGGGCCATGAAAAAATATCGGTTGCTCACCCTGCTCGCTGCCTGCGCCTCGTTCTACCTGACGTCCTGCTCCCAAGCTCCTGATGCGGAGAAAGACCCCAATGCCGATGCCGCCTAC
Source organism: Hymenobacter translucens (assembly GCF_020685205.1). GTDB lineage: Bacteria > Bacteroidota > Bacteroidia > Cytophagales > Hymenobacteraceae > Hymenobacter > Hymenobacter translucens. The sequence continues at coordinate 114,349 of NZ_JAJERB010000003.1, read as the reverse complement.
AAGCGCGCTCACCGGGCTGAGGGGTACCGCGAAGCCCAGCGGAGCAACACCAACTACTAAGCTCGCTTGGCAGGCGGTTGGCTCCGCCGATTCTCTGCCCGCCGTTTATAGCTAACCGGATATATCAAACACAGCAAGGCCCACCCGTAACTGACGGGTGGGCCTTGCTGTGTTTGATATATCCGGCCGGGAGGGCTTATGTGCTCAGCAGAGCGTGCTCCGGAACCGGGAGTTCGGCCGCCGGGAAGGTAGGCAGCTCGATTCCTGCCAGCAGCTGGGTTTCAAGCTTCTCAGCCCAGGCCCGCAGGTACAGCACCACATGGTCCCGGTTGTTGTGACGCAGCGCCTCCCGCTGCTCAAAAGTTAGCATAGCCCGGATTGACGGGTCTGAGAGCCGCTCCAGGTGGGCGAGGTCGGTGCGGGTGAAGCCCAGGGCCAGCATTTCGTCAATAGTTTCATCGATGGGCAGGCCGCTGGTAGGACAATAGTCCCGCAGCTGCTGGTCCCAGTCGCCGTAGCGCTGCATGGCGCGCTCGTGAATAGCGCCCTTGGACAGTCGGGTGATCGTTTGGGCCAGATGACCGCAGTTGCAGCTGCCCATATGGCCCCACTGGTAGGGGGCCTCCGTGCTCAGCCGTTGCGCAGTAGTGCGCAGGGCCTGAATTACCGAAAGTGTGCTCTTTGCCATGATAACGGGTGCGTTTCGGGCTGTTGGTGGAGTTACCGTACCTCTTCTAAAGGACTTACAGGCCGTTTTTGTTTCAGCCAGCTATGCGTTCCAGTGGATTCGACGGCTGGGTACCCCTTAAACGCACAAAGCCGGAACCCCAGGAGTTGAAGTTCCGGCTTCGGATAGCGCCAGCGCGCTTAAAGCAAAGGCCTAACGGCTGCGGGAGGGGCGACGGCCCTGACCGCCGGACCCTGCCGGACGCTCCGAGCTGCCTCCCGAGCGGGGACGGGAAGAGTTTTGCTGGGGACGACCGCCACCGCCTTCGGAGCGGGGACGGGAAGAGCCGCCTCCGTCACCACGACCGGGACGGGCAGGCCGACCAGCCGGACCTTTCGGCCGCTGGATCGGGCCGCCGCCGTTGAGCAGAACCGGTGCCACGGCCGAGGTCGCGTAGGGATGTTGAGCGACGACCTCAATCTGCCGGCGAATCAGCTTCTGGATGTCCTGCAGGTAAGCCCGCTCCTCGTCTTCGCAGAACGAAAGGGCCACGCCGGAAGCCCCGGCCCGGCCCGTCCGACCAATGCGGTGAACGTAGGTTTCGGGCTCATTCGGGATTTCGTAGTTGATCACGTGGGTCAGCTCGTCCACGTCGATGCCACGGGCGGCAATATCGGTAGCGACGAGCACCCGGGTGCTGCCGGCCTTGAAGTTGGACAAGGCCCGCTGCCGGTGGTTCTGGGACTTATTGCCGTGGATGGCTTCGGCCGGAATATTGGCCTTGGCCAGGGTTTTCACCACGCGGTCAGCGCCGTGCTTGGTGCGGGTAAAGACCAGGACGCGCTTGATGGCCTTGTCTGACAATACGTGCTCCAGCAGATCAGGCTTGTCGTTTTTCTCGACCATGTACACCGTTTGCTGCACGGTATCAGCGGTGCTGGAAACCGGCGTTACGGCCACTTTCACCGGGTTTGGCTTCAAGATGGTGCCGGCCAGCTCCTGAATCACGCCCGGCATGGTCGCCGAGAAGAACAGCGTCTGCCGCGAGGTGGGCAGCTTGGGCAGAATCTTTTTGATGTCGTGGATAAAGCCCATGTCCAGCATCCGGTCGGCTTCGTCGAGCACGAAAACCTCGATGTGGCGCAGGTCCACAAAGCCCTGGCTCATCAGGTCGAGCAGGCGGCCAGGCGTGGCAATCAGCACTTCCACGCCGCGGCGGAGGGCATTGGTCTGGGGCAGCTGGCCCACGCCGCCGAAAATGACGGTGTGGCGCAGGGGCAGGTGCCGGCCGTAGGCGCCAAAGCTTTCCCCAATCTGGATGGCCAGCTCCCGGGTAGGCGTCAAAACCAGGCAGCGGATGCGGCCGGGGGCCTGACGCGCCACTTTGGCCGTCTGGCTCAGAATCTGAAGAATCGGAACGGTGAAGGCGGCGGTTTTACCCGTGCCCGTCTGGGCTACACCCAGCAAGTCGTGGCCATCGAGCACGTGCGGAATAGCCTGCTGCTGGATGGGGGTAGGGGTAGTATAGCCTTCCTCGTGCAGGGCACGGAGGATGGGCTCAATGAGATTAAGTTCGTCGAAGGACATTAACAGGGCTGAAAGAAGCGGCAAGGTAAAGGTTTAGCCGCCATTCGTGAAAAAGCGAGAGAAGGGTGCCAGCTCAGCCGTACGGAAACGGGCGCTCAGGCCGGGCGCCGCTAAACCCAGCGGCGGGGGGCTTTACCCGGGCATGGGCCGGTGGAAAGCGAGAGGCAAAATTGAGAAATAAAAAGCGGACGGCGGGCAGGCCTATTGCGTAAGCAGGCTTTCTTCGGGGCTACCAGGAATGGTCACGCCCCGGAACGGCATTCAAACCACTGCTAACTCAACAATAACGATGAAGATAACCCAACGGGAAATAGCCTATGATGGTCACTACAAGCTCAGCAGACTAATAGTTCGCGACGGTGACGAGGAGTACGTGCGGGAGCGGTTCGAACCCGGCTGGGCGGTGGCTGCGCTGGTGTTCAATACTGCCCGGCAGGAGTACCTGTTTACCCGGCAGTACCGCGTAGGTCCCGAAAAGGATCTGGTGGAAGTTGCCGCCGGCATGATTGACGGCGACGAGCAGCCCGAAGAGGCCATCCGGCGCGAAGTTCTCGAAGAGCTGGGCTTCGAAGTCGACCATCTGGAGCTCATTGCCCACTCATTTCCGTCGCCGGGAACCTCATCCGAGCGCATCAGCCTGTTCTTCGCCGAGGTCAGTCAGCAGCGCGGAAAGGGGGGAGGACTGGCCGAGGAAGGCGAGCATATCGAGCCCGTGCGCTTCACCTATGAGCAGCTGCGGGAGCAGAAGTTCGAAGATGCGAAGACCCTGGCAACGGTGTTCTGGGAGCTGGCCCGGCGGCAGAGCAGGTCGTAACGTCGTCGGGATCTATACCCATTTGGGAGCATCCAGTTACACCCTATAACGAACAGTGGCTAAACTGTCTGTTATAGGGTGTAATGATTGTGTAATCATCTTATTGCGCGCTGATGATATACTCGAATGACTGCTTCAGCTTCGAGTCGGTGATGATGAGCGTAACCGGCTGCGGGGTCTCTACTTTCACAAATGGAATAGCCCGCTCGCTCTTGTATTGGTCACGGTTCCAGAAGCGGCCGGTGCCGGCAGTCAGCGTCTGGGTGAATACTTCCTTGCCGTCCTTGTCCTTAGCCGACAGGGAAAGCAGGGAAGGGTCGGCATTCTGGGCACCGCGGCGGTACATGGTTACCTTCAGCTCCCCGCCCGGAGGCAGGCTTTTCAGGCGCCGCTGGTAGGTGCTGTCAGCCCAGCGGTTCATCTCCCGCATGGCGTCGAGGGCCGTCAGCAGCTCGGCGTAGGGGCGGTAAGCCACCCGGGTTACCGTGGCGTCCTTCTCGGAGTCCTCGTCCGTGTTCTTGGTCACGTTCTGAACCAGGGCGCACTCCTCATCTTTTTTGGGCCGGAAGTAGCGCTTGCGCTCCGGCGAAGCCATCTGGGCCTGGGCCGTGGCCACCACGAAAGAAAAGAAGCAGAGAAGGAGGAAAAGCTTTTTCATCAAGCAAATAAGTTACGAAACCAGGTCGGGGCGCACCCCTGCGCTGCAAAGATACGGAAGCCTCCGGTACTACCCGCACTTCCTCGATCAACGGCTGCACCCGCCCGGCGCAGCCCGCTGCCCGGCCGATAAGCAGTCGGTTCCGGCGTTGAAGCCGTTGCCTTTCTATTAGATTGCCCCGCCCAATTCCTGACCGCCACCCTGCCGAATGCCTGAGCTCCCCGCGGACCTGCCACCTGCTTTCTTTCCGCCAACAACGCCGGTAGCCGTTTCCCGGGCCGACTTTGGCCCGGATTTCCACTGGGGCGTATCGGCCGCAGCGTACCAGACCGAAGGCGCCTGGAACGCGGATGGGAAGGGACCCAGCATCTGGGATGAGTTCGTGCGCCGGAAAGGACGCATCCCCCGGGCTGAAACCGGCGACGTGGCCTGCGACTTCTACCACCGCTGGCCCCAGGACCTGGACCTGCTTAAGCAGCTGCGCATTCCCGACTTTCGTTTTTCTGTGGCCTGGCCGCGGGTGCAGCCCCAGGGAACCGGCCGCCCAAACCCGGCGGGCCTCGACTACTACGACCGGCTCGTGGACGGCTGCCTGACGCGCGGTATTACCCCCTGGCTCACGCTCTACCACTGGGACCTGCCCGCGGCTTTGCAGCGCCGCGGGGGCTGGGCCAATCGGGACATGTTGGGCTGGTTTACCGACTACGCCGGGCACGTGGCCGCCCGGCTTGGCGACCGGGTGCAGCACTGGATGGTGCTCAACGAGCCCATGGCCTTCGTGGGAGCCGGGCACCTGCTGGGGCTGCACGCGCCGGGGCGGCGGAGCCCGGCGGGCTTTCTGGCAGCGGTGCACCACGCGGCCCTGGCCCAGGCCGAAGGCGGGCGGGCATTGCGGGCGCTGCTGCCGGCGCCCGCCCGTATTGGCACTACCTTCTCCTGCTCCTATATTACGCCCTGGCGGCCCTGGCTGAGCCGCGACGTCCGGGCGGCCCGCCGGGTAGATGCGCTGCTGAACCGGCTTTTCGTGGAGCCCGCGCTGGGACTGGGCTATCCGGTGGCCGAGCTGCCCGTGCTCCGGTGGCTGGACCGCTACAAGCGGGCCGGGGATGAGGAGCGCCTGGCGTTCGACTTCGACTTCCTGGGCATTCAGAACTATACCCGGGAGGTGGTGCGCCATTCTGCCCTGATGCCGGCCCTGTGGGCCGCGCTGGTGGGCGCCCGGCGGCGCGGCGTGCCCATCACCCAGCTGGGGTGGGAGGTATACCCTGAAAGCCTGTACGAGATGCTGCGGCAGTTCTCGGCTTACCCGAATGCCCCGCGCCTAGTGGTGACGGAAAACGGGGCCGCTTTTGCCGACGAGCCGGTCGCCCCCGGGCAGCTGACTGACCCTGCCCGGCAGGCCTTCCTGCAAGCCAGCATCGGGCAGGTGCTGCGGGCCCGGCGCGCGGGAATAGCCGTCGATGGGTACTTCGCCTGGTCGTTCACCGACAACTTCGAATGGGCCGAAGGCTACGAGCCCCGGTTCGGGCTGGTTAAGGTCGATTTTGCCAGTCAGCAGCGCACGGTACGCGGCTCGGGGCAGTGGTATTCGGACTTTGTGAGCGGCACTGAATAGACAACCTTGCTATTCCATAGAATACCGCCCGGATTATTAGCAACTCCCACTGCAAAGTGGTAAATTTGAAGGATGTATTCCTGCCAAATTTCTCGCTTGAAGCAATGAACTTAGCTTTACTTCAACAGGCCGGCTTTAAACAAACCCTGGAGTCTCCTTCCGGGCGCACGTACGCCGGGGATATTTACACGCAGTGGCTGCCTACCGGCCGGGCCTACGTAATGGTGCCCGCGGAGGGTCACGATACCACCGTGCTGCTGGGCGACTGGTTTGAGCCTTCGCTTTACTGCTGCGGCCCGCTCCTGACGGCGGCCAACGTGCTGGCGTTGCTGGGTCTGCCTTTCTGAAACAGTGACAGCGCCTTGATCGGCCATGCACGATCAGGGTAGCCTGTAAACACCCGCCTAGATAGTACCTGGCGTCGGGGTTGCCCCGGTGTTACCTGCCGGCTCGTCTGCATTATCCAGTGCCTGTGCCTCCAGCCAGATCAGGTCCGGGTTGAGCAGCCCGGTGAGGCCTGCCAGCTCCTCCAGGGTGTGGTCCGGGCTAGGGTTTTGCGGGACTTTGGGTTGCTCGTCTGGGTTGGCTGGCGTCATCATGTTTTGCCCATACGGTAATTCGTCTGCCGGTGATGCAGGCCCGCTAAGACTGGCTCGCCTTGGTGGGCGTGGATGCTATGCGCGGCCCTGTTGCCGTAGCACCTGCAGGGTTTCGCGGTGGCGCTTTTCGGCCAGGTCCTGGCTGTGGGACGCTACAGCCCAGATAGCGGCTGGAATCCACCCGATAAGTGTCAGGTGCAGGATTCCACACACGATGCCCTTCAGGATGTGGCCATTAAGAATCATAGAGATACCGGGCAGCAGAATAGCAAGCAGCATAGTCAAAGTAGCTGGGTTGACGAGCACCAAACCTACTAAAAATGCTACGTATCTGCTCAACGCAGTATCCGGCGGGGCTTAGCCTGGCCTTCCCCGGGTCGAAATAAGGCAGTAAAAGACGGTGGGGGTACTGTTACCGGGGAGGCCGCGGCTGTTTTTAAAATGGCTGGTCTGGTAAAGGCTGGCAAACGGATTCGACAGGGTTGTTAATTTACCGACGAGTTTTCCGCCGTTACGTTAGCAAATGTAAAAACGGAAGGCATGCGCCTGCTGATCGGCTCTGCTTTCTAGGTTACATCCGCTGTACTGTCTTGCTCATGACTTCTGCTTCCCTGTTGCCCGACGACGAATTGGAGCGGCTGCGCAGTTTGCGCGCCCACGATATACTGCCAACCCTCATCGAGCCGCTCTTTGATGAGTTCGTGGCGCTTACTGCCCAGGTCTTTAGTCTGCCCATCTCCCTGATTGCCGTCGTGGAGGAAGAGGAAGTGTATTACCCGGCCAATCATGGCATGGCCGGCAATGACCGTCAGCCCCGCGTTGAGGCCCTGTGCTCTACTGCCATCGAGAAGTCCCGGGCGGTGGTTTACCATGATCTGGCCCTTGAAACCAGCAACCTGAGTCCCGAAGCCGTCCGGGCGGCTGAAGCCAACGAACTGCGCTTCTACGCCGGCGCCCTGCTGCGACTGCCCGATCAGCGCCCCCTCGGCACCCTCTGCATCATTGACCGCCAGCCCCGCACGTTCAGCGCGGATGAGCAGCAGATGCTCGACAACCTCGCTGCCCTGATCAGTCAGGCAATTGCCGCCCGCCACGTCTGCTTCGCCCAGTCGCACGCCGGAGCGGAGCGGTGGGAGCGGGTGCGTGCACAGCTCCAGGAAGAGCTGCGGGAGCTGACTGCACTTGTCCGCTACCTCTTTACCCGGCACGGCGTTCAGATTCCCGTTCCTGCCGATCTGCTGGCGCAGGTAGAGCGCCGTCTTCTGGACCTGCAGCAGTTCCTAAGCGAGCAGCAGTGCTGAGTGAGGCTGACATTACGGTTTCCCGGAGCGACGCTAGGTAAGGGATTCAATGTTGTACCGGATAAACGAAAAAGGCCCCTCAGATAAACTGAGGGGCCTTTTTTCTGCATTGCTGCGGTCCGGACGGGACTCGAACCCGCGACCTCCGCCGTGACAGGGCGGCATTCTAACCAACTGAACTACCGAACCGTTTACTTCGAGTGGAAAACCGTTTGTTTTTCCGTTAAAGTGATGCAAAGGTAAGGGCAAGGGCAGAGAACGTGCAAGGGGTGGCTAGCTTTTTTTCGCTGATTTGGGCTTTTTCAGCCGTTGATGGCTGTTTCTCAGCGACATTATTTTTCGCGCCCTGAGAAAAAAGCCCCCGGGGTAGGGCGTGGAGCGGTTTCGATTACCTTTGCTATTCGCACTTTCTCCCACTCAGACGCATTTCAGAACAGGCAATGCTCCTCGATTTCGAACAACCCATCGCCGCCCTCGAAGAAAAACTCCGTCAGATGCAGCAGCTGGCGCACGACAGCCAGGTGGACGTGTCGGAGGCCGTAGCAGCTCTGGAGGCGAAGATTAAGACTCTCAAGAAAGAGACTTACGCCAACCTGACCCGCTGGCAGCGCGTGCAGCTTTCCCGTCACCCGGACCGCCCCTATACCCTCGACTACATTGATGGCATGGCCACCAAGTTCATCGAGCTGCACGGCGACCGGACCGTGGCCGATGACAAAGCCATGGTGGGTGGGTTTGCCGACCTGGGCGGCCGCACCGTGATGTTTATCGGCCAGCAGAAGGGCCGCAACACCAAGCAGCGGCAGATGCGCCGGTTCGGGATGCCCAACCCCGAGGGCTACCGCAAGGCGTTGCGCCTGATGAAGCTGGCCGAGAAGTTCAACAAGCCCATCATTACCCTGATTGATACCCCCGGCGCCTTTCCCGGGCTGGAAGCCGAGGAGCGGGGGCAGGGCGAGGCCATTGCCCGCAACCTCAAGGAGATGTTTCTGCTAAAGGTGCCGGTTATCTGCATTATCATCGGCGAAGGAGCTTCCGGTGGCGCGCTGGGCATTGCCATCGGCGACCGGGTGATGATGCTGGAAAACACGTGGTACTCGGTGATTTCGCCGGAGTCGTGTTCGAGCATTCTGTGGCGCTCCTGGGACTATAAGGAGCAGGCCGCCGAAGCTCTTAAGCTCACCGCTACCGACATGCTGCAGGCCAAGCTGGTCGACGGCATCGTGAAGGAGCCCCTGGGCGGCGCCCACACCGACCCGGGCAAGATGATTACCACTCTCAAGAAAACCCTGCTGCGCACCCTCGACGAGCTGGACGCCCTCTCGGCGGAGGAGCGCATCAGCCAGCGGATCGACAAGTTCTCCGCGATGGGCGTAGTCGTCGAATAATTTAATTAGCTGTTAGCTTTTGGTCATTAGCTGATAGCTTAAAATTTTATCAGAAAGAAGCTGACAGCCAACAGCTAGTAGCTAACAGCTAAGAAAATGAACCTTCACTCGATTGATACCGGGCTGTTCAAGCTGGATGGCGGGGCCATGTTCGGCGTGGTGCCCAAGAGCATGTGGCAGAAGCTGAACCTGCCGGATGCCAATAACATGTGCACCTGGGCCATGCGCTGCCTGCTCATTGAAGACGGCAACCGGCTGATTCTGGTCGATAACGGCATCGGGGACAAGCAGGACGAGAAATTTCGCGGGCACTTTTACCTACATGGCGACGACACACTCGAAAACTCCCTGCGCCAGAAGGGCTTTACCTCCGCCGATATCACCGACGTTTTCCTGACCCATCTGCACTTCGACCACTGCGGGGGCTCGGTGGTGCGAACCGGCAGCGGTAAGCTGGAGCTGGCTTTCCCCAAGGCCACGTACTGGTCGAACGAGGCGCACTGGGACTGGGCCGTGCAGCCGAATCCGCGCGAAAAAGCCTCTTTCCTGAAGGAAAACATCCTGCCCATCCAGGAAAGCGGGCATCTGCAGTTTGTGCGGCCCGGGGAGGCACCGGCCTTGCCGCAGTTTCGCGAAATCATCTTTGCCGACGGCCATACCGAGAAGATGATGGTGCCGGTGCTCGACTACAAAGGCCGGACCCTGGCCTTCATGGCCGACCTGCTGCCCTCGACCGGCCATATTCCGCTGCCCTACGTGATGAGCTACGACATGCGCCCGCTCGTAACCATGAGCGAGAAAGAAGCGGTGTTGCGCCGGGCGGCCGACGAGAACTGGGTGCTGCTGCTGGAGCACGACCCGCAGGCCGCCTGCTGCACGGTAGAGCACACCGAGAAAGGCGTGCGGCTGGCCCAGACGTTCCGGCTGGAGGAGCTGTAATTCAGACTGATGGCGGAGCGGCAGCTGGGAGTTTGTTTTTCAGGCGGCGGTGCCCGCGGTATCGCCCACCTGGGGGTACTGCAGGCGCTGCTTGAGAGTGGGTTGCCCATCGGGCACGTAACCGGGGTCAGCTCCGGGGCCATTGCCGCTGCCTTCCACGCCGCGGGCTTTGCGCCCCGCGAAGTGCTGGGGCTGCTGGCCGATACCCGCTTTCTGCGGCTGGTGCGGCCTTCGTTCAGCCGGGGCGTGCTGCAGTTGGAGCAGCTGCAGAAGCTGTACGCGCACTACCTCGGCCCGGACCGCACCTTCGCTGAGCTGGCCGTGCCGCTGACGCTGGCCGTGACCGACCTGGGTGCAGGCGAAACCCTGTATTACGAGCGGGGCCTGCTGATTCCGCCCCTGCTGGGCACCACCACTGTGCCGGTGCTGTGCCGGCCGGTGGAGTATGAGGGCCGGCTGCTCGTGGACGGCGGCGTGATGAACAACCTGCCCGTGGAGCCGCTGCTCGACCGCTCGCACCTGCTCACCGTCGGCGTGCACTGCAACCCGTTTACGAATGAGCTGCCGCTGACGTCGCTGCGGGAAATAAGTGAGCGAACCGCCTACCTGGCCATTCTGATGAACACGCTGCCCCGGCTGGCCAGGTGCCACTTCGTGGTGGAGCCGCCGGAGCTGCGTCATTTCAAGGTCACCGACCTGCGCCGGGCAAACGAGCTGTTCGACATCGGCTACGCGCATACGCTCACCCGGCTCCCGGCCCTGCGCCAGCAGCTGATGGCCTGACCTACTACCCCGGCGGGTTTAGGCTGCTGCCGGTGGTAACGGCGAAAAATCCCTAGTTTTAACCCGGTCAGCCATTCTTTGCGGCTGATTGCCGTACGCGTACTATGCCCAAAGCTCCTCACACCTCTACTTTCTGGTACTACACCTCTAAATTCTGGTTCTGGCTGAATGGCTGGCGCCTGGCCTCCGTGGTGCCGCCCGGCATTCCCAAAGCCATTATGATTGCCGCGCCCCACACCAGCAACTGGGACATCATGTTCGCCCGCGGAGCTTTCTTTCTGATGAATGTGAATGTGCGCTTCACCGTGAAGAAGGAGTGGGTGGACAATCCGTTTCTGGGCGGACTAATCAAGGCGTTGGGCGCCCTGGCCGTTGACCGGAGCCGCAACAACAGCCTGGTCGACGGCATGGTGCAGCTGTTCAACGAGCGGGAGGAGCTGGTCATTCTAATTACTCCGGAAGGCACCCGCAGCTACCAGCCCAAGTGGCGCAAAGGCTTCTACTTTGCGGCCGTGGGCGCGAAGGTGCCCATCCTGCTGGGCTACCTCGACTACAAAAACAAGGAAGCCGGTGTGGGCCCCGTGTTCTGGCCCACCGGCAACTACGAGGCGGATCTGGAGGAAATCAAAGCCTTCTACCGGACCAAGACTGGCCGCTTCCCCGAAAAAGGCGTCCGGTAGCCGCCGGCTGCTCGTTTCTCGTTCTGCTCACCACCAATTCCGGTTGCCATGGATGCTGATACGCTTGAAGTGCTCTTGCCCGCGGGACTGGTGCTGGTCGGCTTCCTCGTCTGGCGGCTGGTGCAGAAAGTGAAGATGGCGGTGGAAAAGCAAAAATGGGAACAGCAGACCCAAGTCCAGCCACCGGTAAAAACGCCGCCCCTGCCGGCTACCTCGTTTGAGGAGCTGCTCAAGCAGATGCAGGCCCAGAACAGGGAAAAGGCGGCACCGCGTGAGCCGGCCATGACCGTGCCGGATACGGCGCACACCCCGGGTGGCCGGGCAATGCCCCACGAAGCGGCGACCCGGGCCCGTAGCCTGGAGCAGGGAGCCAAGATAAACTCAATGGAGGTACCTGCCGTGCGGAAGTCGGCGAAAAAGCAGCAGCCGGCACCTGTCCGGCAAGCCGATACGCTGCCCCGCGCTTCCACCCAGCCGCCGACCAAAAAGTACCTGCCCTTCGAGCCGGCCGAAAATCAAACCCCATCGAGCTCCGCGACAAACCACCGCATCCGGGAGCAGCTCCAGAGCCCGGCCGACCTGCGGGCGGCCTTTATTCTGAGCGAGATTCTGCAGCGCCGTTTTTAATTAGGGAGCTATTAGCTGTTAGCTTTCGTTCTTGCCTTCAGTGGTTTGCATCAAGGAGATGTGCGTTTGCTTGTGAATAGCTGCTGCGGCAGTTGCTCCACCACAAAGAGCCGACTCGTTAGCGGGCGGATCAGCCGCTAGCCGCTAATAGCTCAAAAAGCTAGTCCTGGGTGAGGGCGTAGGCCACCAGGTTGGCCCCCATGCGCAGGGCCGCGTCGTGCTTTTCGGGCGGGTCCTGGTAGGTGCCCAAGTCTTCCCAGCCGTTGCCCAGGTCGCACTCGAAGCTGTAGAAGCATACCAGCCGGCCTTTGTAGAGCAAGCCGAAGCCCTGGGGCCGCTTGCCTTCGTGCTCATGTACCTTGGGCAGCCCCCGCGGAAAGCTGAATTTCTGGTGGTAGATAGGGTGAGAGAACGGCAGCTCCACAAACTCCAGCTCGGGAAACACCTTCTTCATCTCGGGCCGGATAAACTTGTCGAGGCCGTAGTTGTCGTCGATGTGCAGAAACCCGCCCCCTGTGAGATAGCGGCGCAGGTTCTTGGCCTCGGTCTCCGTAAAGGAGACGTTGCCGTGCCCGGTCATGTGAATGAAGGGGTAGGTGAACAGCTCCGGGGAATCAAGCTCCACCACGGCTTCATCGGGGGCAATGTTGGTTTTAAGCGTCTGGTTGCAGAATCGGATCAGGTTCGGCAGCGAGGTTTTGTTGGAATACCAGTCGCCGCCCCCGCCGTAGTGCAGCTTGGCAATCCTGAAGCTGTAGGACGGGCCCGCGCCGGTGAGCGTGAGGAGCAGGGTAAGGGTAAGGAGCAGGTTTTTCAGCATGGGAGGGGCAGGATAGACCTGCTTTACAAAGTAACAACCAAGTGGGAAAGTTCAGGCAATGGTTGGCGAAACCCCGCGTAATGCATTGATGAGCTTGACCTGCCTCGTTAGTATTTGCAGGTACTCTCCGCAACTAGTGACTCTGACGCCATAAGATTCCTCGGACGTAGTAGTGTAGACCTTTGGCTTCTTTGGATGGGGTTTCATCGGAGGGCGGAGTCAGGCAGCAAGGGTGTACGTATTAATTTCTACATTAGACCGCTTTGGGAAATGCCAACGCATCAGCCCCTGTTACTTATGGGTTATTCGTGCTGCCTTAGATTATAATTATGACAGACTATCAGGCTGAGAAGCCGCTGGAGTCAGAAGCCAGGTCCAATGCTCAACCTGCCGGGCACCGGCCAACTCCTCTTGGTGAGGTAATACCTTTTATGGATCGGCGCCCGGCGGCCGTAGCACAACGCCGGCTTCAGGAAGCGGTTAGCAGCCGGATGCTGGTCGGGACGGCCAAGAATAAATCAGCAGTTGCTGGCAACGTAGCCGAACCGGTTCAGTGCCAGGCCGCTGAGCCAGACGCCGCGAGGCCGGTAAATAAGTCCGGCCTGCCCGACCAACTCAAGGCTGGGGTAGAAAAACTATCCGGCCATTCGCTTGATGACGTGCGGGTGCATTACAACTCCGACCGGCCGGCGCAGATGCAAGCTCATGCCTATGCGCAGGGCACCGATATTCACGTGGCACCGGGCCAGGAGCAGCACCTACCCCATGAGGCCTGGCATGTGGTGCAGCAAAAGCAGGGCCGGGTACGGGCCACCCGGCAGCTGAAAGGCTCCGTTGCACTCAATGATGATCATGACCTCGAGTGCGAGGCTGCTGTGATGGGAGCTCGCGCGCAGACAGCAGCTATGCCCGAGGGTGCTGCTGCCCAACGGTGTGCCCCCGGTCAGGCGGTCGTTCAGCAGCAAACGGGTGGGGCGGCCGTGGTACAGCGGGTAACCGGAGCTGAGAAAGTGAAAATGTGGGTTCCCACCGCCTTGGAGAGTGCCGAGGCCATTTACCTGATCGATGCTGCTCATCGGGGCGATATGTACCACATCCGGGCTGCCCTGGCAGTTCAGCCCCTGCCGGTGCTGATCTATAATTGCACTGCTCCCAACGACCTGGTGCACTATCTCAGCCAGGGTGGCAAGCTAGCGGGTACGCTCGTAATGACGATGGCTTGGAATCCGGCGGTGGATGAGCCCCCTGTTGAGCAGGCCGACGCGTACGTCAGTAAAAAAGAGGATGGCTTTCGTATAATATCGGAATCTGCGGCCACTACCGTGCTGGCGGGAAAGGGCACTCCGAAAAATACTGCTGACAAGATGAGCAGTGTGCCGGAAGAGCTGCAGGAAGAAATTAAGGTAAAGATCCCGGAGGTGTTCGGGGCGAAGCAGGGTAATGCCGCCCTGGTTATGTTCCGCGATTCCGGCGAAAAGTCAGCCGTGTATCCGGAATTGGATTCCGGCGGAGCGCTGTCCGAACTGGCTACCATGATAAATGAAAAGGGATTTACCGCCATTCTGTGCGGTAATCCAGATGCCCCCCAATACCAGGCATTTCGGAGCATTGGCTCCTACTGGACTCATCTGAATGTAGGTGAGGCCGCCTTGAAGCGCGACGTAGAGGCCTACTTTATGCAGGAGGCTCACCGGCAAGGGTACTATAAAGTAGCGGTCGGCTTCCGTAGCGGTGTGCTTGACTCGTTTACCTTCATGGGCGTTCCGACGATTTCTATTAGTTTGAATGGCTTAGTGGGCGAGGATCGGCACAACCGCCTCGCCACGCCCACGTGGAACCGTACCAATATTCTCTACGATACGCCCCGTCACGCGGATACTGGGGCGGTTGATGCCAAACGCGGCGGCCAAGTACTTATGTCGCCAAAATGGAAGATGGAAAAGCCCGAGGAGGAAGTGGTCCCATCCTCCCGCGTCTTGCTGCCGCCGAAAGGCTTCAGTGAGTCAGATAAATCGTTGGTCGATAAAGGGCTTAGTATTGGTCTGGCGAAGCTGGACAAAGGGAAGGAGCCTTATCCAGGATTCGGGCAAGGGGCCGTCACAAGCCAGGCAATGCGCGGAGTCTTACCGGCGGACCTAGTAAAGTTGGGAGCTACGGCGGAAGAGCAACTTGTGAAAGTCAATCTGGTGACCAAGTATCTCGAGGCGGAAAAAAACCGCGAGGTTGATGCCGCCTGGCACGCGCAGAAGGACTTCGAAAAGGTGGAGGAACTGTGGAACACCAAAATCAGGTCAATACTGGAAGGCCGGGCGTTCGCGCTGAAGATGCGGGAGGACGGCCGGATGAAAAAAGAGCAGAGTGGCCTAGCTATGTCTGGAGGTAAGCCGCCCAAAAAGGTGAAGGAAAAAAAGGGGAAGGCCGCCGCTAAAGTAGCGGAGCCCACAAACTCAAATCCCGATAACCTGTAGGTGCCTGTTAGTTCGACCTGCTAAGCCGTTACCGGCTGATGTGCGCCGTAAACACTGCCGCCAGCGCGGCCGTTTCGGTCCGCAGCCGCGAGGCGCCCAACGTCACGGGCCGGATGCCCAGGCGGAGGGCCAGCTCAATTTCCTGGGGGGTGAAGTCGCCCTCGGGGCCGATGAGCACGCAGCAATGGGGGGCCTGGGATACGACGTGTTTTAAGTCTGTCCGCTCGCCTTCTTCGAGATGGGCGATGAAAGTCGTGGCCGGGTCCACGGTTTTCAGGAAAGCCGCGTAGTCAGTCAGCTCGTCGAGCTGGGGCAGCCAAGCCTGGCCCGACTGCTTGAGGGCGCTTACGGCAATTTTCTCCAGCCGGTCCAGCTTCAGCTCCCGCCGCTCCGAGCGGGCGCAGCGCAGGAAGGTGATGCGCTCGACGCCCACTTCCACCGCCTTTTCCACCAGCCACTCCATCCGGTCGAGGTTCTTGGTAGGAGCCACGGCCACATAGGTGGAATAGGAGCGGGGCGAAACCTTTTCGTAGTGGGTAATCCGCAGCTGGCAGCGCTTGAGGTTCGCGTCGGCTACGGCTGCCTGGTACACCCCGCCCCGCCCGTCGAGCAGGGCTACGGCGTCGCCCGCGCCCAGGCGCAGCACCCGTACGGCGTGCTTGCTTTCGTCTTCGGGCAGCGTGTAGGTAGAGCCGTTGAGGTCGGGGGCAAAGAAGGTGTGCATAACGGCAAAGGTACCCGAACCCGGCGTTGAAGCTATAAGGGGTGGGCCGGAACACGGGGCCTCACAATATTTCCCGGGGCCGTATCCAAGCCACTGTTGAGTCGTAAAGGAAGAATCTATTCTCTCAACCAACCCTCTATGAAAGCCAAACTCAAGAAACTATCCGATCAGGTCATGGTCATCACCGGCGCCTCGTCGGGCATCGGACTCGTTACGGCCCGCATGGCCGCCCGCGAAGGCGTGAAGCTCGTGCTGGCGGCCCGCAGCGAAGACGCTCTGCGCCAGCTTGCCGACGAAATCAACCACCGCGGCGGCGAGGCCATCTACGTGGTAGCCGACGTCAGCCAGCAGGCCGACGTGCGCCGCATTGCCCACGCCGCGCTGCAGCGGTTCGGCCGCTTCGACACCTGGGTTAACGACGCCGGCGTGTCGATTTACGGCAAAGTCGAGGAAGTGCCGATCGACGACATGCGCCACCTGTTCGAAACCAACGTCTGGGGATTGATCTACGGCTCCCTGGAAGCGGTGAAACACCTGAAAAAGCAGGGTGGCACCCTGATCAACATCGGCAGCATCCTGTCGGAAAGCACGGCTATTCTCCAGACTATCTACAGCGCCAGCAAGCACGCCGTGAAAGGCTTCACCGACGGCCTGCGCATGGAACTGGAGCTGGACAAGGCCCCGGTGGTGGTAACCCTCATCAAGCCCGCCGCCATCGACACGCCCTACACCCTGCACGCCAAGAACTATATGGAGCGCGAAGCCAAGCACGCCCCGCCCGCCTACGCTCCCGAAACCGTGGCCCGCGCCATTCTGCACTGTGCCGAGAATCCTGAGCGGGAAATCACCGTGGGTGGCGGTGGCCGCATGATTACCGGCCTGGCCCACCTGGCCCCGCGTCTGCTCGACAAGTTTATGGAAAACGTGTTCGTCAAGCAGGAAAAAGCCGATTACGCCCCGCGTCCGCTTCACGACAACGGCCTCGATCATGCCGCCGGAGAGCTGGAGGAGCGCGGCAACTACGACGGCCACACCCAGGAGCGCAGCTACTACACCACCGCCTCGCTGCATCCGCTGACCACCGCCGCCATTGCCGGGGCCGTAGGGCTGGGCATAGCCGCCCTGGTTCGGAATTCGCGCAAAACTTCTGCGCCCACAAGCGACGAGCTGAACGAAACCCGCAGCACGCTGTGGGTGGAATAATACGGCCGGCCTCGGCTGCAAAGCGCCCCACCAGTATGTGGTGGGACGCTTTTGTATTTCCGCAGTTATTGTCGAACCTTGCTTTGAACCAGTTCCTTGCCTGCGCTGATGCCGAGGCGTGAAGGGCTGCCCAAGAGAGCTATGCATACCACCGTCGAGAAAAATACAGAAGCGCAACTGCCGGTAGCCCCGGACGTCACCGCCAGCCTTGCCACGAACCAACCGGACCAGCGCCCTGAGGCCGTCCGCCAGCGCCGCGTGCAGGATCAGGTTACCAACAGCTCCCTGGTTCGTCGCGGGGGCCAGGTGCAGCAGCTGGTGAGCCGCCGCCTGATGGGCGTCCCGGTGGCGCAGCGCCGCAGCACAGCCGTGGTACAGCGCGCCGAGAGCGAAGCCGAAGCTATTGCCGCCTTCACCGCCCTGTTTGCCGACGATGACTACGAGGCGGACCACGGGGAACAGTACGAGCCGGCCCTGGCGGCGCTGCAAGAGGCCCAGGAAAAAAGCTGGGATGAGCTGGAAAACCTGGCCATCCGGTACGTGCGCCGGATTGAAGACGAGCGTGACGGCCTGGTGACTTCCGGGCAGCCGACCGCGCTTGAAGGCGCCACTTCAGGGGCAGTATCAGCTACCACGGGCGGCAAGCTGGGAGAAGAGGAAAGTGCCCGTATTAAAAGCACCCACGAAATCGGCGACGAAGACATCTACTTCGGCTCCGGGGGCCACGTGCTGAAAGGAGGCATTCTGCTGCCCACCGACGGGTCGGGAGCGTCCGGCGCCCAACTGCCCAGGGGCGGACTGTTGGTACAGCTCGACACCGGGGAGGTGTGGCGGGTAACGGCCGCCATGGTGCGGGCCTATTGGGAGTCAGAGGAAGTAAACGAGCTTGATACCAACCAGGGGCGCTTTGCCGCTTCCAAGGGCTTTACGCCCCACCCCGGCCTGGGCCCGAATGAGAAGATGAATTGTGCTGCGTACGCCCACGGCAGCACCGACCAGTGGGTGGAACCCGAGGACATGCGGGTGTTGCTGGAACAGCACTACCGGGAGGTCCGCATTGAGGACATGCGCGTCGGGCAGGAATACCTGATAGCCCAGCAGACGCACTACATCAAAGTCTGGAAGCTGGCCGACAACCAGTACAAAACCAGTGAAACGAACGGGGTAAGCGGGGTATATGAGCGGACGCGGACTACCGAGCAGCTCACGGAGCAGATTGATTACACCTTCGGCATGAAGCTTTATGAGAAAAAATAGCTTTGCTTGACGCTGCTTGGGCGAGCCCGAGCAAACACAAAGAAGCCCTGCCGGCAGCTGCCGGCAGGGCTTCTTTGTGTTTCAGCCGCGTTGTTACGCTACCTCAACGGCTGCTTTCGGGGCGCCGGCCAGGATTTCCTCGTTGGCGAAGTCAGCGTACTTTTTGAAGTTGTTTACAAATTTCTCAGCCAGGGAAGCGGCCGTCTTGTCGTAGCCCTCCTTGTCGGCCCAGGTGTTGCGCGGGTCCAGAATGTCGGTGGGCACGCCAGGCACCGAGGCGGGCACGGCCACGCCGAAGATCGGGTGCTTGGTGAACTCCACGTTTTCCAGCTGCCCGTTCAGGGCGGCCGTAATCATGGCCCGGGTGTAGCTCAGCTTCATGCGCGAGCCCACGCCGTAGGAGCCGCCGGTCCAGCCGGTGTTGATCAGCCACACGTTCACGTCGGGATGCTCGTCCATCTTCTGGCCCAGCATCTCGGCGTACTTGGTGGGATGCAGGGGCAGGAATACGGCGCCGAAGCAGGCCGAGAACGTGGTCTGGGGCTCGGTTACGCCCATCTCCGTACCGGCCACCTTGGCGGTGTAGCCCGACATGAAGTGGTACATCGCATGGCTCTTGTCGAGCTTGCTGATGGGAGGCAGCACCCCGAAGGCATCGGCCGTCAGGAAGAAGATGTTCTTGGGCGAGTCGGCCACCGAGGGCTCGATGGCGTTGTCGATGAAGTTGATGGGGTAGGCCGTCCGGGTGTTCTCGGTCACCGACTTGTTGGCATAGTCCACGGTGTGGGTGCCGGGGATAAACCGGGTGTTCTCCACGATGGAGCCGAAGCGGATGGCATCCCATATCTGGGGCTCTTTCTCGCGGCTCAGGTCAATCACCTTGGCGTAGCAGCCGCCTTCGAAGTTGAAGATGCCCGCGTCGGGCGTCCAGCCGTGCTCGTCGTCGCCGATCAGGCCGCGGCTCGGGTCAGCCGACAGGGTGGTTTTGCCGGTGCCCGACAGGCCGAAGAACACGGCCGTGTCGCCCTGCTCGCCTACGTTGGCCGAGCAGTGCATGCTCAGGGTGTTGCGCTCGTGGGGGAGCAGGTAGTTCAGCACGCCGAAGATGCCTTTCTTCATCTCGCCGGCGTAGCCCGTGCCGCCAATCAGGATCATCTTCTTGGTGAAGTTGAGGATGGCGAAGTTTTTCTGGCGGGTGCCGTCTACGGCCGGATCAGCCTCGAAGCCGGGGGCGCAGATGATGCTGAAGTCGGGCGTCCAGGTGGTGTCAGCGCCTTCCTCGGGGCGCAGGAACATGTTGTAGCAAAACAGGTTGTGCCAGGCCTGCTCATTCACGACCCGTAGCTTGAGCTGGTAGTCGGGGTTGGCGCCGGCGTAAGCCTCACGCACGTAGAGCTCCTTGTCTTCCAGGTACTGCACCATCTTCTGGTGGAGCTGGTCGAACTTATCGGCATCGAAGGGAATGTTAATGTCGCCCCACCACACGCTGTCCTGGGTGTTGGCATCCTTTACTACGAAGCGGTCCTTGGGGGAACGGCCGGTAAAGGCGCCGGTGTCGGCCATCAGCGCGCCGGTGTCGGTCAGCGTGCCTTCACCGCGGCGAAGCGCGTGCTCGACCAGCTCAGCCGGCGTCAGATTGAGGTGAACCTGGGCGGTGCGGGTAAAGCCCAGAGACTGCAAACGATTGCGGGAATCGGTGGCGAGAGCGGAATTTTCCATCATTAGCCGATATAATAGAAGAGAAGGTGGGAGTGTGAATGGGAACTTGCGGGCAAAAATAGGCAATAAATCGTTTGCGGCGGCGCCGAACCGGCCGAAAAGCCCGAACCCGTCGAGCCTGGCAGGGGGCAGAAACCCAACCGATGCGGGCCGGCTCAACGGTCGTAGGAACCGAAGACGGACAAACCGGATTTAACCAAAAAAGGGCCGTAAGGTTGCCAGTTGCGAAACTTTTGTAGTTTTACCAACCACCCATCCGGCGGTTGCCGGCCCAACCTACTCCCAAACCAACCTTTAAATTCTTTTCATGCAAACTGCAACTGCCGCACGCGAGCAAACTTCTGCGCCCGCGTCGACTGGTCATCCCAAGGGCCTTTACGTGCTCTTCGCCACCGAGATGTGGGAGCGTTTCAGCTACTACGGCATGCGTGCCCTGCTGTCGCTGTACATGATCAAGGCCCTCCTGATGAACAAGGAGATGTCGTCGCTCATCTACGGCAACTACACGTCGCTGGTGTACCTGACGCCTCTGCTCGGCGGCTACATGGCCGACCGCTACTGGGGTAACCGCAAATCCATTCTCGTGGGCGGCCTGCTGATGGCGGCCGGACAGTTTGCCTTGTTTTTCTCGGCTTCGATGTACGGCGCAGGGCAGACGACAGCGCCTCAGCTGCAGCTGCTGCTATTTTTCCTGGGTCTGGGCTGCCTGATTTTTGGCAACGGCTTTTTCAAGCCCAATATCTCCTCGATGGTTGGTTCGCTGTACCCGAAGGGCGACAGCCGCATTGACGCGGCCTACACCATCTTCTACATGGGCATCAACCTGGGCGCGTTTTTCTCGCCCCTGGTCTGCGGCACGCTCGGCGACACCGACGACCCTTCCGACTTTAAGTGGGGCTTTTTGGCCGCCGGTATCGGCATGCTGATTGGCTCGCTCACCTTTGAGCTGCTCAAAAATAAGTACGTGGTGACGCCGGAAGGCGCTCCGCTCGGTGCTAAGCCCGACCGGGGTGTTGGTGCTACCGGTCCTAACACGCCCGAGCAGCTGGTGGCCAACAACGAAGTGGTGCCGGTGCAAACCGACGCCCCCGTACGGGCCGAAACCATTGCCGACTCTGAGCGCGGCGGAACCCCAGCCAAGAGCTTTGCCAGCAAGCTGCCCATGCTCATCGGCCTCTTCGCGGTAGTGTACGCGGCCATTGCCTGGATTATGGACCGCGACTGGATCGGCGCCCTGGTGTTCTCGGCCATGATTGTAGCCCCCGTTACAATTCTCACCGACCCTTCGCTGACCGCCCGGGAAAAGCAAAAGATCTACGTAATCTTCATCCTGAGCTTCTTTGTAATCTTCTTCTGGGGCACGTTCGAGCAGGCCGGTGCCTCGCTCACGTTCTTCGCCGACGAGCAGACGGACCGGAACCTGGGTTCCTACGTAGTACCGGCTTCCTACTTCCAGTCGGCCAACGCGCTGTTCATTATCATCTTCGCGCCGATCTTCGCGGTGCTCTGGACCTGGATGGGCAAGCGCGGCACCGAGCCCTCGTCGCCGCTGAAAATGGCGTTCAGCCTGATGCTGATGGCCGTGGGCTACCTGATCATTGCCTTCGGGGTGAAGGGCGTGGATGCCAACACCAAGGTGAGCATGTTCTGGCTGATCACGATGTACCTGGTGCACACCTTTGCCGAGCTTTGCCTGTCGCCGATTGGCCTGGCGCTGGTAAACAAGCTTGCCCCGGCCCGCTTTGCCTCCCTACTGATGGCCGTGTGGTTCCTGGCCACCGCGGCCGGCAACAAGCTGGCCGGCGTGCTGTCGGGTCTGTATCCTCCCGGCCCGGCCGAGTTTGCCAAAGCCGCTAAGGAAGGTATCAACCTACCCGCCATCCTGAATGGTACCTCCCAGGTTGGCGCCGATGTGGCCGCTAAGCTTAAGTCCCTGGAGCTGACTTCGAACTGGCCCTCCTTCCTGGGTTTCCAGATCACCAACCTCTACGAGTTCTTTATGATTTTCGTAGGTCTGTCGGCGGTGGCTTCGTTGATCCTGTTCGTTATCTACAAGCGTCTCTACACCATGATGCAGGAGCCCGAAACGCCTCTGCAGGCGTAATTACCAGCAACCTGTATTACCGAAAACCCCGCTGTCTGCCGGCAGCGGGGTTTTTTATTGCCTCGTCACGATGAATCAATCTATTTCCAACCCGGCGCTATCTGGCCCGGTCATGGAGCAAGCCGGGAAGTCCCAATGGAAGCTGCTTCTGGGCATTGCTCTGCTGGAGCGAATCTGCTACTATGGAGTGCGCAGCCTTTTCGCACTGTACCTGATTCAGCGCCTGCGCCTGCCCCGCGCCGACGCCGGGCTGGTCTACGAAGCGGCCACGGTGCTGATTTACCTACTGCCGGTGCTCGGGGCCTGGTTTGCCGACCGGTGGTGGGGCCCGGTGCGGACGCTGCGGGTGGGCAGCCTGTTGCTGGTGCTTGGTGGTATCGGGGCCTTCGTCAGCGGGCTGCTCCCAGCGGATGGCCCTGCGGCAGAACCGGCGTTTCTGGTGGGAATTGGGTTGATAACCGCAGCTACGAGTCTGTTCAAACCGGCTTATTATGCCGTTGCCGGACATCTTACCCGGGAGCAGCCGGCACCCGACCTCCCGCTGTTGTTCTGGGTGATGCTGGTCGTAAACGTCGGTGCCTTTCTGGCCCCTTTGCTGATTGGCAGCCTGGGGGATACGGGCAACCCCGAAGACTTTCGCTGGGGCTTCCTGTCTTGTGTGGTCCTGTCCCTGGTTGTCGCGTTCCTGACCCGGGGCCTGCGTGAGCCTGACCCGGCAGCGCCTTGGGCTGCTCCACGGTTCAAGTGGGGCTGGCTGGTGGTCGTACTTATGGCCGTCGGGGCCGTGCTGGTCATGCTCTACCATCTGCCGGTGGCCGAAAGCTGGGTGACGCTGCTGGAGGCCGGGGGCGCCGTGGTTCTTTTGCTTGCCCTGGTGCGCGACCCGGCAGCTGCCGCTTTCCGGAAGCTCGGGAGCCCGCTCTGGTTGCTGGGCGTCAGCTTTCTGGGCCTGGTAGCCAACTTTGGCGGCAGCCAGTTCATGCAAACTACGCTGCTGGGGGATAAACCGCTAAATCCCAGTGGGCTGATTCTGCTTTCCTTCGTCTTTATTGCCGGCGGCTGGTTTTGGAGCAAAAGGCGGCAGGAGCCCGGCAAAAGTCCGGGGCGCCGCGTGCTGCTCTGGGCGCTGATAGCCTTATTCATTGGGTTGGCCGCGTGTCTTGTTCCGCTTTTTCAGAGCAGTGGCCTGCTGCTCACCCTGACCGGTTTCGGGGCCCTGCTATTGCTCTTCTGCTTTGAAACAGCCTGGAACGTGCTGATACCCGTGGTGCTGGCCCGCGAAGTGGCGCCGCACCTGCTGGCGCGGAGCATCGCGCTGTTCTTTCTGCTGTTTACCCTGGCCTACAAAGCCTCGGGCTTTCTGTTTGGGAGCTGAGTTGGATTTGTAGCCACAAAAAAATCCCCGCCGGACCAGATCCAGCGGGGATTTTTAATAAGCTAGCAGCCTGACTTACATCATGCCACCCATGCCGCCCATGCCGGCACCGCCGCCACCGTGGCTGTGCTCTTTCTCGCTCTCGGGCTCGTCCGAAATCACGCACTCGGTGGTCAGGAGCAGGCCGGCAATCGAAGCGGCATTTTCCAGCGCCAGGCGCGTTACTTTGGTCGGGTCGAGGATGCCGGCGGCCATCAGGTTCTCGTAACGGTCCTCGCGGGCGTTGTAGCCGTAGTCGGCTTTGCCTTCGCGAACTTTCTGCACCACTACCGAGCCTTCGCCACCGGCGTTGGCCACGATGGTACGCAGGGGAGCTTCCAGAGCTGTGCGGATAATATTCACGCCGGTACGCTCGTCGCTGTTGATGGTGTCAACGCCTTCGAGCGAATCGAGGGCGCGCACGAGGGCTACGCCGCCGCCGGGTACCACGCCTTCTTCCACCGCAGCGCGGGTAGCGTGCAGGGCATCGTCAACGCGGTCCTTCTTCTCTTTCATCTCTACTTCCGTCGAAGCACCGATGTAAAGGATGGCAACGCCGCCGCTTAGCTTGGCTAGGCGCTCCTGCAGCTTCTCCTTGTCGTAGTCCGACGTGGTCGTGCCGATCTGGGCCTTGATTTCGTTGATGCGGGCAGTGATGGTGGCTTTCTCACCCTTGCCGTTCACGATGGTCGTGTTGTCCTTGTCGATGATCATCTTCTCGGCCGTGCCCAGGTATTCCAGGGTAGCGGAGTCGAGCTTGTAGCCGCGCTCTTCCGAAATCACGGTACCGCCGGTCAGGACGGCAATGTCCTCGAGCATGGCCTTGCGGCGGTCACCGAAACCGGGAGCCTTTACGGCCGCAATCTTCAGCGAGCCGCGCAGCTTGTTGACTACCAACGTAGCCAGGGCCTCGCCGTCCACGTCCTCGGAGATGATAACCAGGGGCTTACCCGTCTGAACTACCTGCTCGAGCACGGGCAGCAGCTCCTTCATGGTGCTCACCTTCTTGTCGTAGATCAGGATGTAGGGGTTGTCGAACTCGGCCTCCATCTTCTCCGGGTTGGTCACGAAGTAAGGGGAGAGGTAACCGCGGTCAAACTGCATGCCTTCCACCGTTTTCACTTCGGTTTCGGTGCCGCGGGCTTCTTCCACGGTGATAACGCCTTCCTTGCCTACTTTGTCCATGGCGTCGGCAATCATCTGGCCGATTTCCATGTCGTTGTTGGCCGAAATAGCACCTACCTGGGCAATTTCCGAGGAGTTCTCAATCTTTTTGGACTGCTGCTTCAGGTTCTCCACCACGGCCTTCACGGCCTTGTCGATACCGCGCTTCAGGTCCATCGGGTTGGCACCGGCGGCCACGTTCTTGGAGCCGGCGGCGTAGATGGCCTGGGCCAGTACGGTAGCAGTCGTCGTACCGTCACCGGCCTGGTCGGCGGTTTTGGAGGCAACTTCCTTTACCAGCTGGGCGCCCATGTTCTCGATCGGGTCGCTCAGCTCAATTTCCTTGGCTACCGTTACACCGTCCTTGGTGATGCTCGGGGCGCCGAATTTCTTGTCGATAACCACGTTGCGGCCTTTGGGGCCCAGGGTCACCTTTACGGCGTTTGCCAGCTTGTCTACGCCGCGCTTCAGCTTGTCGCGGCCGTCGGTATCGAATTGGATGTTCTTAGCCATCTTATTTCAGGAGTTTGGATACAGGGAAAGGAATAGGACTACAGGACGGCAAAGATGTCCGACTCGCGCATGATCAGGTAGTCGGCGCCATCCACGGTAATCTCCGTGCCGGCATATTTGCCATACAGCACTTGGTCGCCCACGCTTACCTGAGGCTTGATGAGGGTGCCGTTGTCGGCAACTTTGCCTTCACCCACGGCTACTACTTCGCCCCGCTGGGGCTTCTCTTTGGCCGTGTCGGGGATGATGATACCCGATTTCGTTTTCTCCTCGGCAGCGGCCGGCGCAATGATTACGCGGTCGGCTAGCGGTTTCATGCTAAGTGACATGTTGTTCGGTTTGGTTGAAAGGTTATGGTTAAAGAACCCGTGCCTGCTGCCCGACACTTCTTGTGCCAGCCCCGCAAACCTGACAGAATGCACCCGAAAAGTTCCCTGAATGCCTGAATTATGTGGTTTCCCTGTCAAACGTGTCAGCCCGCCCTGACAGGAACGACGGTTGGTGCCGGGCAGGTGGCAGGCCGTCCCGCGAGCAGGTTGGGCACAAAAAAGCCGGTGGCCCCGTAAAGGAGCCACCGGCTAGAAATCCTGTTGTCCGGATTAGCGGGTTGCCGGTGCGGCGGCCGGAGCCGTGGCGGGGGCAGTAGCGGGCTGCTGCGGAGCCGCAGCACCAGGGGCCGGCGCAGCCGGGCCGGCCGGTGCCGTGGTGGTGGGAACCCGGGTTTCCATGGCGCGGCGCTGGTTAGCGCTACGAACCGGACCGGCAGTAGACGTTCCGTTGAGCATGTGCGTGCCGAGCGACAATACGACCAGACCGATGGCGAAGCCCCAGGTCAGGCGCTCGAGCAGGTCGCCCGTACGTTTAACACCCATCAGTTGGGTGGCACCGCCGGCGCCAAACTGGCCCGACACGCCACCACCCTTAGGGTTTTGAGCCAGCACCACGAGGGAGAGCAGAAAGCAAACGAAAAGAATCAGGCCGATGAGAGCGTAATACATTACTCCGAAGTTTGTAATTGTTGAATCTGGGCGACAAAGTACGCCTTTTTTTCCGGCTGGCGCACTATCAGGCGCTCATATATTTCGATTGCCTTGGCGATTTTACCCTGTCTGATAAGGATTTTGGCGAGGCTTTCCGAAGCCAGATCGGGTACTACCTGGGTACTGCGAACTGAGAGGTCGGCCTGCTCGTCGGCCGGGGGCAGGGCGCTGGGTGCCTTGAGCCGGGGCTTACTGCGCAGAAACCGGTTGATCAGCTCAATCGACGTTGGAACTGGCGGGGGCGGGGGGCGGTGCGCCTCGGCGTGAGCCAGCAGCAGCGCATCCGGGCCAAACGTGTCCTCGCCGGGCAGGTTCCGGGAAAGCTCGGAATGAAGTTGCAGCGAAGCGCCGAAGCGGCTGCCGCCATCGAGGCCATAGCCCACCTCGGAATCGGCCTGGAACGGCGGAAATACCACGGCGGGTGGGGCTTCGGCCAGCTCGGGCAGCTCGTAAACCGGCGACACCGGCCGGGCATTGCTGCCCAGGCCGTACTCGAAGCGCGAAGTTCCCCGCTCAACCGGAGGGCGAATGGGCGGGGCTACCGCCGGCAGCTCGTCTACCACCGGGGCGGCAACCGGCGCCGGAAGGGGCAGAATTGCGAATGAGTCATCTTCCGACGTCGACGTTTCCCCGGTGTCCTTAACCTCAGGCTCCGCTACTACTGATTCGGCAGCGTCCGGCTCTTGGGCTGCATCCGGTTGCAAAGCAGATTCAGCCGGCAGCTCAGGCTTGGGTTGCGTCTCATCTACCGGGACCGTAGTCTCGGCGGCTGGTTCTACTTCCGGCTCATGTTCATTTGATTCTTTCAGCTGTTCATCCAGCTCAACAACCGAATCGTCACTGGTAACCGCAGAAATAAGAGGCTCAATTTCTACTTTAGATTTAATATCAGAATCCGCATCAGGATAATCCGTTGTGACGCTTAAGTCAGGTTCAGTTGTAGCTATTGCCGGAGCTTCGGGCTCATGTATTTCAACAGCCGGCTCGGTCACGAGCCTCGCGTCGGGCAGTTCGCCCTCGTCCGGCACAGTTTCATCCGGCTCACCGGTAATGGGGGGCACCTCCTGAATCTCCTGCTCTTCCGGCGTAGTTACGGGAGGGAGCTCGGGGGCCAGGGGGACAGGGGTTTGAGCGGGCAGCGGCGCCGCCGGAGCCTGGGGCTCGACCGGCTTGCTTTCGGCCGGCACCGGGGCTGCGGGCAGCAGCATAACGCCCGGCGTCTCGATCAGGGTGCGCAGCAGCTGCCGGTCGGCGGCGTAGGTGGCGGCCCGGCGCAGCCGCTGGCTGGCCAGCATGCTGCCCCGGTCGTGGGCGGCTTTAGCCAGCAGCACGTGAGCCGTCTGACAATAGGGGAAGGCGGTGGCAAGCTGCTCCAGCTCCCGCACTTCGCCTTCCGAGATGGCATCAACGTGGTCCAGAATGTGCAGCAGCGACGCGCGGGTCATGGCAGGGAAGTTTGGTCGAAACCAGGAGGAGAGAAAGACTTTGTACGAGCCGGCGAGAAATCCGGTGCCTGGCTACCTGTTGAAAAGCAGGGCGGCAACAATACAGCAAAATATGCAGATAACAGCACTGCTCCTGGCCGGAGCCACAAAAACCGGGTGCCGGCGACGCCGGGCTTACCAGTTGGCTACCGACTTGTTGAACGCGTCGGTGATGATGTTGTTCAGGATGGTGCGCACAGCCGGGTCATCGTTGATCTGGGTGACGGTGGCGCTGGCCGGGAAGTTCTCCCCGCTCTGAAACGTTTCCTCAAAGTCCTGCTTGGGGTCCTTCGTGTTCGTGAACTTCACCCGCACCTGGATGGTCAGGCGGTTCACGCCGGCCTGTTCCTGGCTGCCCTGGCGCTGAATGGCGGCGGGCGCAAAGTCATAGGCGATAATCTGGCCTTCAAACTGCAGGTCGCCGCCCCGGGGGACCTGCTTCAGGGACGTGTTGCGCTGAAAGTAGTCCCGAAAGGTTTCCGTGAACCGCTGGCTGATAAAGGAGGGGCCGTTGCTGGCGTTATTCTGAAACGTCTGAATCGAAATCGTCTTGATCGTCGGGTCGATGTTGGTGCCCGTGAACGAGTAGATGCCGCAGCCGCTTAATAAGCCGCAAGCTGCAAGCCACAGGCTCCAAGCAAAAAGTGCGGGTACGGAAGCTTGCAGCTTGCGGCTAGCGGCTTGTAGCTTAAAATTGCTCGAGGTCATATTGCTTGAGCTTGCGGTAGAGAGTGCGCTCGGAGATACCCAGGTCGTGGGCCGCGTACTTGCGCTTGTTGTGGTGCTTTTTGAGCGCCTTCATGATCATTTCCTTTTCCTTGGCTTCCAGGGAAAGGGTTTCCTCCTCGGTTTCGTGGGGAATGTCCTCGACCCGGGGTGCTTCCTCCTCATAGCCGGAGGAGTCGTCAACGGAAAGGCTGGCGTGGGGCGTGATGATGTAGTCGCCGTTGTCAGCCTCGGCGGGGCGGGGCAGGCGGCTGCCTTCAAACGGCGCCACGTTCAGATTATTGAACAGGTGACTGTTCTGGCGCAGCAGCTCCTGGGTTTCGGCGGGGCGCTGACCGGCGGCCAGTTCCAGCACCAGCTTTTTCAGGTCGGTCATGTCGCGGCGCATGTCGAACAGCACCTTGTAGAGCAGGTCGCGCTCCGAGAAGGTGTTGCCGGCGCCATCGGTACCCGGGCCGGCGGCGCCCAGCAGCATGGGCAGGCGACTGGTCTGGTCGGCGGGCAGGTACTGGCGCAGGCGGGCGGCATCCACTTCCCGCTCCATCTCCAGCACCGACATCTGCTCGGCTATGTTCTTGAGCTGGCGGATGTTGCCGGGAAAGCGGAAGCGCTGCAGCTCCTGCACGCCGTCGGGCGTGAGGGCAATGGGCTTGACGCGGTAGCGCTCGGCAAAGTCGGTGGCGAACTTGCGGAACAGCAGGTAGATGTCGTCGCCCCGGTCGCGCAGGGGCGGCACCGTAATGGGCACCGTGTTGAGGCGGTAGTAGAGGTCTTCCCGAAACTTGCCCTCGCGCACGGCGTCGAGCAGGTTCACGTTGGTAGCAGCCACCACGCGCACGTCGGTTTTCTGCACTTTGCTGGAGCCGACGCGGATAAACTCGCCGTTTTCAAGGACGCGCAGCAGGCGGGCCTGGGTGCCGAGCGGCATTTCCCCGATTTCGTCGAGGAAGATGGTGCCGCCGTTGGTGACTTCGAAATAGCCGCGGCGGGCCTCGTTGGCGCCGGTAAACGAGCCTTTCTCGTGGCCGAACAGCTCGGAGTCGATGGTGCCCTCGGGAATAGCGCCGCAGTTGATGGCAATGAACTGCCCGTGCTTGCGGGGCGACAGGGCGTGGATGATCTTGGAAAACGACTCCTTGCCCGACCCGCTCTCCCCGGAAATCAGCACCGTCATGTCCGTCGGGGCTACCTGGGTCGCCACCTGAATGGCATAGTTCAGCGCCGGCGCGTTGCCGATAATGCCGAAGCGCTGCTTAATGGATTGTATTTCCTGGGTTGTCAAGGTCAGTTGTCCGTTGTTAGTTGTCCGTTGTCAGTGAAATAGGCAGAAGCCTCTTCCGCTACGTGCGACGACGGAGGGAGTGAACGATAATACCGAATGAAACCCTGAAGAAGCTTTTTACACTCATTGAGTACCGTTAGCATCTCATCCAGTAAAGACGGCGCCAAGTAGCCCAAGTCAGCGGCCAAATAAAGCTGGGTTTCTAATTCGAATAGGGAGCCGCGGGCAATAAAGAGAAACCGGATCGTATCAGCCGAGGATTGTCGTCCACATCCTTCGGCAATATTGGAAGGTACGGAAACAGCGGATCGTCTTATTTGATTGGTTAAACCAAATAATTCCTCTTTGGGGAAGTCTTTGGTCAGTTCATAGGTCCGTTTCGCCAATTGCCGGCTTGTAAGCCATACCGCTAAATCGGTGTATGCTCTTTCCATTACCGATGCGGTTAACATGACCTATAATGAGCAGCCTGACAACAGACAACGAACAACTGACAACTAATTCACTATTTCCCCCAACAGCGCCGCACCCGTCGTGCTCGTCACAAATACGTTCACGTAGTCGCCTTTCTGCGCGGTGCCTTTCGGGAAGATGACCACCTGGTTCTGGCTGTTGCGGCCGCTGAGCTGCTCCTCGGAGCGTTTAGAACGGCCTTCTACCAGCACGCGGTGGACGCGGCCGACCATGCGGGCGTAGCGGGCCCGGGCGTGCAGCTGCTGCCGGTCAATGACTTCCTGCAGGCGTCGCTTTTTGGTTTCCAGCGGAATATCGTCTTCCAGCTTGCGGGCGGCCAGCGTACCGGGGCGCTCGGAGTAGAAGAAGTTGTAACCCATGTCGTACTGCGAGAAGTCGATGAGGCTTAGCGTGTCCTGGTGCTCTTCCTCAGTCTCGGAGCAGAAGCCCGAAATCATGTCGGTACTGATAGCGCAGTCCTCGCCCAGGATGCGGCGGATGGCCTGCACGCGCTCCTCGTACCAGGGCCGGTCGTAGGTGCGGTTCATCAGCTTGAGCACGCGCGAGTTGCCGCTCTGGGCCGGCAGGTGAATGTACTTGCAGATATTCTCGTGCCGGGCCATCGTGTACAGTACCTCGTCGGTGATATCCTTGGGGTGGGAGGTCGAGAAGCGCACCCGCAGCTCGGGGCTGATCAGGGCCACCTGCTCCAGCAACTGGGCGAAGTTGACGCTCTCGGTGCCGTCCTCGGAAGCCCACTTGTAGGAGTCCACGTTCTGGCCCAGCAGGGTCACTTCCTTGTAGCCGGCAGCCACCAGGTCGCGGCACTCCTGCACGATGCTGTGCGCATCGCGGCTCCGCTCCCGGCCCCGGGTGAAGGGCACCACGCAGAACGAGCACATGTTGTCGCAGCCCCGCATGATGCTCACGAAGGCGGTAATGCCGTTGGAGTTCAGACGCACGGGCGTGATGTCGGCGTAGGTTTCCTCCCGGCTCAGGAGCACGTTCACAGCTTTCTGCCCGCCATCTACTTCCTGAATCAGGCGGGGCAGGTCGCGGTAGGCATCGGGGCCCACTACCAGGTCCACGAGCTTTTCCTCTTCCAGAAACTTGCTTTTCAAACGCTCAGCCATGCAGCCCAGCACGCCTACCAGCAGGCCGGGGTGGCGCTTCTTATGCCCGTTGATCTGGGACAGGCGCATCCGCACAGTCTGCTCGGCCTTTTCCCGGATCGAGCAGGTGTTGAGCAGCACCAGGTCGGCATCGGCCAGGTTCTCGGTGGTATCGAAGCCTTCGTCGAACAGGATGGACGACACGATTTCAGAATCCGAGAAGTTCATCTGGCAACCGTAGCTCTCGATGTACAGCTTGCGCTGCCGGCCGGTGCGGGTAGAGGGGCTGACGCGCACATCGTCGGCCGGCTGATGAGCGTCAGCGGTGGCCGGGGGCGGGGTCAGAAAATCAAGCGTGAACAGTTGCTGCGACATAGTCATTCAAACACGAAAGGAAGGCAAAGGTAAGGCTTTCGTGCTGAAAATGACAGAATGGCAGGGGGGCTATTAAGGTGATATTGTGGGGCGGTGAGTTGTCGGATCCGTCAGGCAGCAAGCGGTAGCTCTCTTTTCAGCTCAGGGCAGATACGCCAGGACATCGCGCAGGTCGGTGACAGCGTGAAACTCCAGGCCTTCGAGCTTTTCGGGGTCGACGTGCTCGAAAATCCAGGTGGCGTGGTAGGGCACGTGCACGGCCCGGAAGCCAAGCTGGGCCACGGGCAGGATATCGGACTTCAGCGAGTTGCCAATCATGAAAAACTCCCCGGGCAGCGCGTTGTAGCGGGCCAGCAGGCGGCGGTAGGTGGCCTCGTCCTTCTCACTGACGATTTCCACGTAGTCGAAAAAGTCGCCCAGGCCGGAGCGCGCCAGCTTGCTTTCCTGATCGAGCAGGTCGCCTTTGGTCAGCACCATCAGGCGGTGGCCGCGGCGGCGCAGTTCGGTGAGGACCTCCACTACCCCCGGCAGGGGCTCGATCGGGTAGCGCAGCAGCTCCTTGCCCAGGTCTAGAATCTGCTGGATGTAAGTGCCCGTCACGGCTCCGTCGGTGAGCTGGATGGCCGTTTCAATCATCGACAGCATAAACGACTTGGCCCCGTAGCCGAAGAGCTTCATGTTCTGGCGCTGCACGGTATTAAGCTGCTCCGTGATGCGGGCCGCGTCGCCGCAGTGGGCCAGGATTTCGAGGAGCCGGGCTTCCACCTGATCGAATTGGGGCTGGTTGGACCAGAGGGTATCGTCGGCGTCGAAGGCAATGAGGTGAGGCGCGGCCATGGCGGAAAAGCAAAGGGAAAACCGGCGGAAAAGCCCGCGGAGGCCGTAAAGTTACCGAACTTGCCTCCCATGAAACAGCTGATTGACCTTGCCACCTGGAATCGTCGGGAGCATTTTGCCTTTTTCTCGGCCTTCGAAGAACCGTTTTTCGGCCTGGTCGCGCCGGTGGACTGCACCGGCGCTCACGCCGAAGCCAGACGGCTGGGCGTGTCATTTTTCCTGTATTACCTCTACCACGCCGTGCAGGCTGCCAACACGGTGCCCGAGCTGCGCACCCGCATCGAAAACGGGCAGGTGTACCGCTATGACCGGGTCCACGCCTCCGCCACGCTCGGCCGCCCCGACCACACCTTCGCCTTTTCCTTTATCGAGCAGCACGACGAGCTGGCCGGCTTCGTGGCGGCGGCCACCGCAGAAATGCAAGCCGTGCAAAGCAGCACGGGCCTGCGCCTGAATGCCACCACTGCCCGCGTCGACGTGCTGCACTGCTCGGCCATTCCCTGGGTGCGCTTCACCGGCCTCACCCACGCCCGCAGCTTCGCTCACCCCGACAGCTGCCCTAAAATCTCTTTTAGCCAGCTCTATGAAGAAAACGGCCGCACCTGGATGAACGTGGCCGTGAACGTGCACCACGCCCTGGCCGACGGGTACCACGTGGGCCAGTTTCTGCAGGCTTTTGAGCGGAATCTTAAAGGCAGCGTGCCAGCATAGGGTGCTTCCCATGCCGTTCACGCATCGGGGCTACTGCTGTTCTACTGCGGCTCCCAGCACTTCGAGCAGGGCGCGGCCTTTGAGCAGGCATTCCTCGTATTCCCGTTCCGGGTCCGAGTCGTAGGTGATGGCGCTGCCCACCTCGAAGCTAAGGTACCCGATGCCGGCGCGGTACTGTAAAGAGCGAATGACGACGTTGAGGTCGAAGTCACCATTAGGCCACACCACACCGATACTGCCGCTGTACAGACCCCGGCGGGTGTGCTCGTACTGCTCAATCAGCTGCATGGCCCGCACCTTGGGCGCGCCGGTCATCGAACCCATCGGAAAAGCCGCGCGGAGGGTATCAACGAAGTCTGCTTCCGCACGGCGCCGCGCCAGCACCGTAGAAATCATCTGCCAGACGTGCCGGAATGGGTACAGGCCAAACAGCTCCGGAACCTGTACGCTACCTGGCTCGGCCACGCGGGCGAGGTCGTTGCGCACCAGGTCCACAATCATCAGGTTTTCGGCCTGCTCTTTCTCGTCGTGGCGCAGTTGCTCGCGTAGCTGCTGGTCCTCCGCCGGTGTGGTTCCGCGCCGAACGGTGCCTTTGATGGGCTGAGAAATGAGCTGACGTCCGCGTTGAGCCAGAAACCGCTCGGGCGAAGCACAAAGCAGGTAGCGGTCGGCCCATTTATAAAACCCGGCAAAGGGCGTGGGCGAAGCGGCCAGCAGCTGCAGAAAGGTGGTAGCAGGGTTCAGCGTCACGTTTTCAGCATAGAACTCCTGGCACAGGTTCAGCTCGTAGACTTCCCCGTTCAGAATATCCTCCCGCACGGCGTCTACAGCGGCCAGGTAAGCGGTTTTGGGCATGCGGGGGCGCATGGTCAGCCCGGCCGGGACGGGGGCCGGTGGTACCGGCGTATACAGAATAGCAGCCAGGGTATCAGCCGGTCCGTGAATCTTAACGCCCCCGGGCTGCCACTCCAGCCAGATTTCAGGCTCAAAGAAGTGCAGGGCCGGCCAGCCCAGGGCATCCGCGTTGGCACTGGTCAGCGCCTCTATCTCATTCTTGAGGTCGTATGTCAGCAGGCCGCAGCGGGGCCCGGTAGCGGGCTGAGTTAGCCAGCTGCGCAACTCGTCCAGCGTCCGGGGTACGGGCTCTGCCGTTGCTCGTACGGCCAGCAGCTGCCTGAACGGATCCTGTGGATAAGTCAGGCCGTTTGACTCGTAGTAGGCGCAGCACGCAAACTGGTTTGCCCAGTGCAGCGCCCGGGCGCGAAACTCGGCGGGGGAGATGCTCAGGTCGGCAAACGAGGCGAAGAACACAGGAATGCAGTAGCTGACCCTGACGGGCTACGCAGCCCGGGGAATAGAAATCCCGTCAAAGATAGGAGGGTAGGCCCGACTAAAGAAAGCCTTGTCGCGTTGCTACAGGCGGCGCTTGCCGCTCGATTCCGGCTGATTCAGCGCAGCCAGGGCAACTTTGGCCTTGGCGTCGGTGCTGTTCTTGTATTCGTGCTTCGGGTAGTTCAGCGTCTTCTCGAAGTAGGTCCGCGCAATGTTCAATTTACCGTCGGCCTTGAACAGGTAACCGAGCTGCAGGGCCGCCTGCGGGGCAAAGTAGTACGGGGCATTGCCGGAAAGCGCAATGGTGCGGGCGTAGCAGTGACGGGCCGAATCAAGGCGAACCAGTCCGTGAAAAGCCCGGGCCCGGAAGTACACTTCCTCCAGCTTGTCGCGAAGCGGCACGTTGGGGCAGACGCAGTCCGGAATAGAGTTCAGCGTAGTCAGGGCCTCCCGGTAGAACCCACCATCGAGCTGCAGTCGCGCCCGGGTCAGGGTGCGGTTGAGGGTGAACTTGCCTTCGTAAAAGCGCTGGGCGTAGGCATCCTCTTCCATCACGATGCGCCCATCGTTGTCGATCCGGCGGCGGTACTCGTTGGCAGAAGCCTGGTCGCCGGAAAGCCAGGAGGCAAGGTACAGCTTGAACAGGGCATCCTTGCGGAAATGCTCTCCCTGATACTCCTGCAGGAACAGTTGATTTTCACGCCGGGATGCTGCATACTGGCCCTGGTAGAGCAGCAGATCAGCCGCAATGTGGCGCAGATAAGGCAGCTTTACATAGCCCGGGCCAGTAGGACGCTTGTGGTATGCTTCCAAGCCCTTGGCAGTACGCCGGAGCTTCTTATTGGCGCTAATAGTGAGGTAGCTGAACAGCAGGTTGTCAGGCTGCTCAGCAGCCAGGCGGGTTGCCAGCTGCACGGTGGCCTCGGTCTTTTTGAAGTACGACTCCTGGAGCAACGCCTGCAGGATCTGGGCTTCGGTCTGAAAGTCGTTGGGCTGTTGAGCGGCTAACCCCAGATTCTTCATGCCTCCTTCAATGCTGCCGGGCAGGCCCATCACCTTCAGAAACCAGCGGAAGCCTTCGGGCAGGGAGCCAATCATAAACTGGCACATACCCAGTGTTTTGCGGGCCGGTAGAAAGTCAGGGTAGCGCTTTACCACGCCCTGCATCTGCTGGTAAGCCTGCCGCATGCTCCAGGCGCCCTGTACTTCATGGTTGAAGAACACCTGGGCAATAGCCTTGTGGAAGTGAATCTCAGCAATGGTGTAGTCACGCAGGGCGCCGCGCTCGGGACTGTCATCAAGGGCATCGAGCCGGTCGTCCTGGGCTTCGATAATGGCGTCGTAGCGGTCCGCGTCCTGGGTGGCGAGCAGGTCAGCAAAATCAATGCAGTCGGCTACGAGGAGGGTACTGGCGCTGTTGGGAGCCCGCTGCAGCTCGCTGCGCAGCAGGTTACGGGCAGGATCCAGGCGCATCTTGAGCAGTTCGGCGTAGGCCCGACGGGCGCCGGGCATCAGCTGTTGAGCAGCGACCGGCTTAACTGCCTCGGGCGCTCCTACCTGCTGAGGAGCCGCCAAAAGACCGCCGCTGGTGGACAGCAGCAGACCAAGGAAGAAGAGGTGGAGCTTGCTCAAGATGCTTGTGGCAAATAGGTTATTTAGTAACTGTCTTACCATCGCAGCCGGTATCTGTAAAAAGCCAATTACCAGTTACAGCAGCTGTAATAAAAAAGAACGACACTAAGTCGTTCCTTTTTACTTTACAAAAAACAAAATAATTCGGGCAAAAAGCAAATCCCGGTTACGCTGCTTTTACGTCTACGTCAGCCAAAACCCGGCCACAGTGCTCGCACACGATAATTTTCTTGTGCGAAATGATGTCGGCCTGGCGCTGGGGCGGTACGGTGTTAAAGCAACCGCCACAGGCATCGCGCTTTACCATCACTACGGCCAGTCCGTTGCGCACGTTGCCGCGGATCCGGGTGTAGGCCGTCAGCAGGCGCTCCTCGATGGGGGCAGTGGCTTTCTCCCGCTCCTGGAGCAGGGTCTTCTCTTCCGCATCGCTCTCGCCTACGATGGTGTCGAGCTCGGCTTTTTTGTTTTCCAGGTCCTTGCGGCGCTCGTCGAGGCGCTGCTTGGTGCCGGCGATGTCCGTGTTCTTGAGCTCAATCTGGTACTGAGCTTCCTTGATTTTCTTGTCGGAAATCTGGATTTCCAGGCGCTGCAGCTCGATTTCCTTGGCAATGGCCTCGTACTCACGGTTGTTGCGCACGTTCTGCTGCTGGTCCTCGTACTTACGGATCAGGCCTTCCGCATCCTTGGCGGCCTGCTTGCGGGCTTTGATCTGCTCGTTGAGGGTGGCAATCTCCTCATCGAACTTGCCGACCCGCACTTCGTAGCCGGCAATCTCATCTTCCAGGTCGCGAACTTCCTCGGGAAGGTCGCCGCGCACGCGCCGGATTTCGTCGAGTTGCGAGTCGAGGCGCTGCAGGTTCAGAAGAGCTTCCAGCTTGCTGGCAACGGGAGTTTCCGCGGAGGCATTAGAAATCATATCGGACAGGGTTGGTGAGAGTCTGGGCAATTAAGACCGCAAAATTACTCGTAAACGTTGAGGTAAGCAAGTCCCGGAATATCTCGCCGGTAAATTGTTCACTCTCAAAGTGTCCGACGTCGCAGAGCAGCAGGCGGCTCTCGGCCCCAAAGAACTCGTGGTACTTCAGGTCGCCCGTGACGTAGGCGTCTGCCCCGGCGGCCCGGGCCCGGCCCAGCAGAAAAGAGCCCGCCCCGCCGCACAAAGCCACTTTGCGGATCGGCTGCTCAAACTCGGTGTGCTTGACGACCGGCACACCCAGAACCTGACGCAGCCGGGCCCGGAAGTCGGCCGGACTCAGGGGCTCAGCCAGCTCGCCGATCATGCCGGAACCTACTTCCTGGTGTTCGTTTTCGAGACGGATCAGGTCGTAGGCCACTTCCTCGTAGGGATGGGCCTGCCGCATTGCCTGCAAAACGGCCCGTTGCCGGTGCAGGGGCAGCAGAACTTCTACCCGCAGCTCCTCGGCCTGCTCGGGCTCGCCCGGCTGCCCCAGATAGGGGTTGGAACCGACGCCGGGCGTGAACGTGCCCATGCCCGCAGAGCGGAAGCTGCAGTCGTGGTACTGACCGATCTGGCCGGCGCCGGCCTGGTGGAGGGCCTGCAGCAGCGGCTCGGCATGCCCGGCCGGCACGAAAACGACCAGCTTGGCCAGCAGACCCGCTTTGGGCTCCAGAATCCGCAGGTTCTGCAAACCAAGCTTTTCCCCCAGCTTGCGGTTCACGCCCAGGTGCACATTGTCAAGGTTGGTATGGGCGGCGTAAATAGCAATATCAGCCTTGATGGCTTTGATAAGCGTCTGCTCTACCTCGTTGGCTCCGGTAAGGCGCTTGAGCGGGCGGAATACCACCGGGTGGTGCGCTACCACCACGTTGCAGCCCCGCCGAATGGCTTCGTCCAGGATGGCCGGGGTGCAGTCGAGGGCAATAAGAACACCCCGGACCTCGGCCGCCGGGTCGCCGCACTGCAGGCCAGCATTGTCGTAGGATTCCTGGTAAGCAAGCGGGGCCAGATTTTCCAGGGCGCGCGCCAGATCAGCAACGGTAGGCATAGAAGTTGGAGTTGGGCTGCAAGCTACAAGCCACCGGCTATATGCTTATACAGGGTGACTGAAAAGCCCGGGCGTGACCTGAAGCTCCAGGTGAGGTGGGTGTTTTTAATAAACTACTTACTAGGTAGTTTTGGCCGGCATCATTTAGTCATACAACCCTCAAGCACCCGCAGGTACTGCTCAACATAGGCCGGTACTTCGCGCCGCTTGTACTGCATTACGTAGCGCGGGTGGTCCAGAATGTGCAGCTGCTGGAATAAGCCCAGCTCGTCGTTGAGGCGGGTCAGAAACTGCCCATTGCGGCGGCCCAGGCACACGGCGGCGTGCCGGGCCAGCCCCAGCTCCTCTACCTGTCGGCGCAGAGAGGTGCGCAGCTCCGGCAGCAGGGCCCGGGTCAGCGCCGGGGCGTCGTAGTAGTTGTAGTTCAGGCCCTGCCGTAGTAGCACGAGCGGGTATACCGAGCTCAGGTAGAACTGCCGGTAAAACGCCTCAGCACCGCCAAACGCTTCTATCACCCGGTACACGAACTGGCTGGAAAGCTCGGCCCGGCGGGGCACGTCGTTGGCAATGCCGCAGTGCCGGGCCAGGGCATCCGGGTCGGTGAAGGCAATGCCGGTAGTACCGGCCCCGAACCGGCCGGGATTGATACCCAGCAGGGCTACCCGGGGCGGGCCATCAGAATAGAATCTGTGGGCAAAGCGGGGCAGCAGCTCCCGGGCCGCCGGCAGCTGGTAGGGGTTGTACGCCTCCACGCCGCCGGGCAGGGGTGGCGGGGCCGGAAACGTAGTCAGCAAGTGCAGGAACTGGTCGGCAAAGCCAGGCATGGGCGGAGCAGGTCAGGGGATGATGGAGTACTATTTACGGGGTTCGGGCCCGCGCGGCACCGGGAGCCCCGCAATTCCGCGTATTTTTGCGGCTGCCCGCCCTGTCCGCTGATGCCTGCTTTGCTGAGTTTCCTGTTGCTGCCCCTTGCCTGGCTTTATGCCGGGGTTATGGCCGTGCGCAACTGGCTGTATGACAAAGGGCTTAAAAAGTCAGCGGTACATCCGGTGCCCATCATCAGCCTGGGTAACCTGCGGGTGGGCGGCACCGGCAAGACGCCCCACGTAGCCTGGCTGATTGCCCGGCTGCAGGAGCAGGGCGAGACTCCGGCCATTCTGAGCCGGGGCTACGGGCGGGAAACCAAAGGCTTTGTGCTGGCCGGGCCCGCCGCAACGGCCGCCACTATCGGCGACGAGCCGCTGCAGTACTACCATGATTTTCGGGGCGCAGTGCCGGTAGCGGTGGCGGAAAACCGGAACCTGGGCATCCGGAGCCTGCTGGCAGCCCATCCGGAGCTGAGCGTGGTAGTACTCGACGACGCCTTCCAGCACCGCCGGGTGCGGCCCAGCTTCAGTATTCTGCTGACCGAGCAGCAGCGGCCTTTTTATGAAGACCACGTGCTGCCCGCCGGCCGCCTGCGGGAAAGCCGGGGAGGAGCCCGCCGGGCCGACGCGGTAATAGTGACCAAGTGTGAGGCGACGCTAACCGAGGAGCACCGCCGGGCCATCACTAGGCAGGTGCGGCGCTACGCCCGGCCCGGGGCGCCCGTGCTATTTTCCATGTACCACTACCTGGCCCCGGTGCCGCTGGGCAGGCAGGCCGTTCCGACCGGTAAGGACGCCATCCTGCTAACGGGCATTGCCCAGCCTGGTCCGCTACGCGCGGAGCTGGAAGCCGGGGGCTACCGCATCACCCACCACGCCGCGTTTCCCGACCATCACGCCTTCACTGCCGCCGAGCTGGCGGCGGTGGCCGGACAATTACAAGCCGGGCAGAGCGTTTTCACCACCCGTAAAGACGCCATGCGCCTGCTCGAACCGCCTTTGCGCGAGCAGGTAGCGGCCCTGCCCATTTTCTACATTCCCATTGAGGTCGGGTTTCTGGCCGGTGGCGACGCCCACCTGCTCCAGCTCCTGAACCCGCTAATTCAGCCCACTGCTGTTGTCTGACCTGCTTTCGAATCCGCTGAACCATTCCCGGACGCCTGCCTCGTGGCGCCGTTTCCTGCTGCTCCTGCTGGCCACGGCTGGCTTGCTCAGCTACCGGCCAGCCCGGGCCCAGGTGCTGGACGACTCGACTAAAGTGCGCTTCGGGCCGAAAACCACCCGGGTTATCCGGGAGGCCGACGTGATGCGCGAGCAATACGAGGGGCGCATGGTGGATACGACGCTGACGAACCTGCCGGATATGCGGTTCTGGGCCCACGACACCACCTTTCAGCAGGATTTGGGCAACGTGGGCACCG
Source organism: Hymenobacter translucens (assembly GCF_020685205.1). Classification (GTDB taxonomy): domain Bacteria; phylum Bacteroidota; class Bacteroidia; order Cytophagales; family Hymenobacteraceae; genus Hymenobacter; species Hymenobacter translucens. The sequence goes on along the minus strand of NZ_JAJERB010000003.1, from coordinate 74,028 downwards.
CCTCCCGCCCGCTGCTGTGGCAACCCAACGTGCAGCTGGGCGCCCGGCTGGGCCGCAACGTTTTTGACCGGTACGTGCGGGATGCGGCCAACATTCCGTACTACGATACCCGCTCGCCCTACACGTTCTTCCGCTTTTTTCAGAGCAGTGAGGGCGAGCAGGTGTTTGAGCTGTCCTACACCCGCAGCATTAAGAAGAATGCCAACGTAGGCGTTGCCTACGAGCGGTATGCCAGCAACAAGATTCTGGCGGCTCAAGGTATAGAGGGCCTGGTCAACCACGTCAACTTTCTGGTGTTTGGGCGCTACCAGAGCACCGACGACCGGTATTACGCCCTGATCAACTTTAGTACGGCCCGGCACACGGCGCCCGAGCAGGGCGGCATCCGGCCCCTGACCCGGGCCGAGACAACGATACCCGACTCCGTACCCAGCCAGCTTTTCGACTACCGGCGCGAGCGGATCTGGCTTTCAGGCTCCCAGGTTTTCAACCGCGAGGCCCGCGACCAGCTGCACCTGGCCCACACCTACAAGCTGTTGGGCCGGGGCCTGACGGCGTTTCACGTGTTCGACTGGCGCCGGCAGTACAATGAGTATTCCGACGATAAGCTGGTGTACGAGCGGGATACGCTGCGCTACTACCCCGTGGCCCGGCTTAGTCCGGTCGAAACCCGGGACCGGGCCGAGTGGCGGCAGGTGGAAAATACGTTTGGGGTGCTGGGGCGCAGCAATGCCGTGGAGTACCGCCTGTACGCCCGCCGCCGCGACGCCAGCCTGGTGACCCGCACGGCCCTGGCCACCGACGGTCCTGCTTCTCTGGTAGAGGCTTTCCCGGACCGCCGGTTCGGGGAATGGTTTCTGGGCGGCACGGCGGCCTTCCGCTATAAGATATTTGCGGTGGAAACCGCCGGCGAGTTCAAGCTGATTGACCAGTACTGGGTGCGGGCGGCGGCCCGGTTTGGCCCTTTAACGGGTGAGGCCTTTAGCTCGTCTTACGCTCCCACCATTACCGAGCAGGAGTTCAACGGCAACCACTACGCCTGGCAGAACGACTTCCTCAATACCAAAGTCAACCAGTTTACGCTGCGCTACGCCCAAACCGTGGCCGGGCAGCAGCTGACGGCCTCGGCGGCCGTGGTCAACATCAACAGCCTGGTGTACTACAGCCAGACGGGCCGGCCGGCCCAGCTAAGCGAGGGACGCAACCTGCTCATCGGAACCCTGCGGCATCGCGCGCACTTCGGCTCGGTCTATACCGATAATGTGCTGACGCTGACCGGGGGCGGTGAGGGCCCGGGAATCCGGATTCCACCGGTGGCAGCTTACTCCAAGGTGTACTTTCAGGGGGCTTTGTTTAAAAAGGCGCTGTTCGGGCAGGTCGGTGCCGATGTGTACTTTCAGTCGCGGTGGCGGGCGTACGACTACAGCCCCAGTACCCAGCAGTTCTACCTGCAGGACGAGTTTACCATCCGTGGCTACCCGGTGGTAGGAGCGTTTCTCACGGCTGACATCAAAACCGTTTCCATCTTTCTGAAGGGAGCCTACCTCAACCAGGGCCTGGGCGGCAACGGTTACTTCACCACTCCTTACTACACCGGGCTGCCCCGGCGCTTCCAGTTCGGCATCCGCTGGCAGTTCTTCGATTAAGCAGGGTCTTGGGGCTTGGCTGACGAACAGACCAGATCCGGCCTTGTTTCGCCGGCATGTCAACTACTCCCCAACACCAAGTCCCTGAGACCCCCAGACCCCATCTCCATGAACGAAAAAACCATTCTCAAGCTTAAGCTCAACACCGACCCGCGGTGGGTGGACATTGCCAGCAAGAACATTGAGGACATTCTCGTTGACCACGCGTATTGTGAGCAAAAGGCGGCCAGTACGGGTATCTCGCTTATCGTCAGATATCCCGAAAAGACCCGGCTGGTAGACGAGCTGACCGGGCTGGTAGCCGAGGAGTGGGCCCACTTCGAGCGGGTGCTGCTGGAGCTGCGCAAGCGCGGCCACGAGCTGGGCCGGCCCCGGCGCGACGAGTACGTGGTGCAGCTCATGGCTCACGTGCGGAAAGGCGGCGCCCGGGACCGTCAGCTCATGGATCAGCTGCTCGTAAGTGCCTTGATAGAAGCACGTAGCTGCGAAAGGTTCAAGCTGTTGTGGAAGCACATTCCCGACCCGGAGCTCAGCAAGTTCTACTACGAGCTGATGGTATCCGAGGCGGGCCACTTTGTAAGCTACGTGGAGCTGGCCAAAGAATACTGCGACGCCAAGGAAGTAGATGCCCGCCTGCAGGAGCTGCTCAAAATCGAAGGCGAAATCATTACCAGCCTGCCCGTCCGCGATGACCGGATGCACTAAGCCGGCCGGCAAAGCGAAAGCCCGACTTCCAGGCAGGACATCGGGCTTTCGCTTTTACTGGTCTGTTACGGATGGCTACTCCGGGTTGGCGGGTAGTAGCGGAACCTCATCCCGGGAGTTAAGCAGGCCTTCCGGCACGTCGAGGGCACCGGAGTGGGGGTCGATAAGGCCGTTGCGCTCATCTTCGATGTTGGTAGCCTGGGTGTAGACGTCGCCGGCAATGGGGCGCTTCCGTAGCTCCTGCTTGAACGCCCGAATGCTGCTGGTGCGGGCCTCGGCATCCTGGGGGCCGCCGTAGTCGGGAAAGCCAAAGCCGCCCCACTCGCTGACTACCAACGGCTTCTGACGACGGTAGAAGAAGGCATCGCCAATTACCAGCGGGAAGGCGGCCGTTCCGACGAACTCCCCGTTCACGAGCCGGTCGAGCAGCTCCTGCCAGCGGGGCAGCTCGGGGGTGTACAGATGGGCCGTAAGCAGGTCGGACTTCAGGCGCCCCTCGGCCGAAATGTGCTGCCACCCGTCGTTGTCGACCACCAGAAACTGCGGATGCTCGATCTGCATGTAGTGGTAGGTGTCGATGATGTAGCGCCGCGTTTCGGGGTTGGTGGCAATATCCTGACAGCCCCAGTCCTCGTTGTAAAGGCTCCAGATAACTACGGATGGGTGGGACTCGATGAGGGCCAGCATCCGCAGCAGCTCTTCCCGGTGGTTTTGCCGGCTGCGGGGGCTGGAGGTATGGGGGCTGGGCACTTCCACCCAGAGCATCAGCCCCAGCTCGTCGGCCAGGTTATAGATGCGCGGGTCGACGCCGGCAATGTGCACGCGCACGAGGTTGCAGCCCAGCTTCTGCATGGCCCGCATATGGCGCTGCATCTCCTCGTAGGTGGCCGTGCCGGGCTGGTACAGGATGCCGTCGAGGTAAGTGGGCTGGTTGTTCAGATACACGTAGCGCCCGCGCGACTCAATCTTGCGCAGGCCAAAGTGCGTTTCAATCTGCGCCACGTAGCCTTCGGCGTCGACAAGCTGGGCCACGAGGCGGTAGAGGTTGGGAGCTTCCGGGCTCCAGAGCTTGGCTCCGGCCATTTCCATGACCACGCGCTGCCGCTTCTGCCCGGCTTCGAGGCGCAGGGGGAAGTCGGAGGTGGTAATGGGCGTGTCGCTCTTTTCGGCCCCGCGCCCAAACACCTGCAGGCGCAGCGTGTACAGGCCCGGGTCGTGAATGCGGGTGGTCAGGTTAAAGCGCACGAGCTGGTCTTCCACAATGCTGTCGACGCCGACGCGGGAGCGGAGGCGGTTACGCTCCACCATTTCCAGCCACACGCTGCGCACGGCCCCGGTGTAGGTCTGGTACCAGATGCCGCCGCGCTTGTACACGTGCGACTCCTGCTTGCCCCGGGTGGTTTCGGCATCCATCGTGTCGGCAATGCGCACGGTGAGGCGGTTGACGAGGTGGAGGTTGTCTTCGCGCAGCTCGTACGAAAACGAGGTGTACTCGCCATAGTGCACCTCTTCGCCCTCAATGGTGCGTAGCAGCCGGCCGTTCAGCCACACCCGGGTTTCGTAGCCGCAGGCCCCGAACGTGAGCTGGAGCATGGTCTGAGACCGGGATTCCTGCACTTCCGGCAAAGAGAATTCCCGTTCATACCAGGCCACCACCTTGTCCTGCCAGACCGTAGGCTGCTGCTGGCCCCGGGCCTGGGCCAGGTGGGCTTCGATAGAGCCCGGCCACTGGGCAGTGTCTTCGTAGGGGTGCCCCAGGTACCAGTGTTCCCGCAGGCCGGCGTCTTCCGCATCGTGGGCGAAGCGCCACTCGCCGTCGAGCAGGACGTGGTTGTTAAGCCGGAGCACGGCTCTGGGCAGGGGGTTACCGGTTGGTTGGGGCTGGCCTGATTCGGGTGCGGCGGGCAGGCTGGTGAAGTCGTCGGTCATCGGGGCGGCGTTGGGCACCGGCCGGCCGTAAGCTCGGCCTTGGTGCCTTGGAGGTACGGGATATTCAGCCTAATGATACGGCTCTGCTGGAAAAATGCTGCCGCTAAAATCGTGACGCCGGCAAAAGCGGCGTGCCTCTTCGAGCCAGCGCCAGGCCTGGGTCCGGACCCGGGCCCCAACGGCGGCGGTAGTTTGCTCGGACTCCGGATCAAGCAGAACACGAAAAAGCCCGGTCGTTGCGGACCGGGCTTTTGCCGTGCATTGATCGGCAGATCAGGTTTTCTGCTTTTTCTTCTTGGCCGCCGGAAACAGAATGTTATTGAGGATCAGGCGGTAGCCGGGGGAGTTGGGGTGCAGCGACAAATCGGTAGGCTCCTCCTCCACCATGTGCTGGTAGTCTTCCGGGTCGTGGCCACCATAGAACGTCCAGGTGCCTTTGCCCAGCGTGCCGTGCATGTAGCGCACCTCACCCGAGGCCTTATTGTCGCCCATTACCACCACGTCGGACTTGATAAGCTGCTTGCGGAAGGCCGTGGTCTGGCCCATAAAGCCCTTCACCGTCTTTTCGTGGTTCTGGGTAAGCATCGTGGGCACCGGGTCGTACTTGGCCGAGAAGGTGAAGAGCTGGAAGTAGTCGTTGTCCTCGTACACGCCCCGTTCCCCGGGCTGCATGTCGATGTTGGAGTACTCGTACTGGTACGGGTCGCGCACGAGCTGGAAGTCCTTGAAAGCCAGGGTGCGGTTGTAGTTGAGCTTGGATTGGGCGTGGGGGTCGGCCGGGTCGCCGTCGTACATGCTTTCCACCATGTCCACGCCCAGACCGGCCAAGGCAATGTCGTAGGTGTCGGTAGCCGAGCACATGGCAAACAGAAAGCCGCCGCCGGCAATGAACTCCTGCATTTTTACGGTGATGGCGCCCTTCATCTGCGACACCTTGCTGAAACCGTGGCGCTTGGCCGTGGCTTCGGCATCGGCCTGCTGCTGCTGGTACCAGGGACGGTTGCGGTAGGAGGCGTAAAACTTGCCGTACTCCCCGGTGAAGTCCTCGTGGTGCAGGTGGAGCCAGTCGTACTTGGGCAGCTTGCCGTCGAGCACGTCGTCGTCGTAGATCTGGTCGTAGGGGATTTCGGCGTACGTCAGCACCATGGTTACGGCATCGTCCCAGGGCTGCTTGCCTTTGGGCGTGTACACCGCAATCTTGGGGACCTTCTCCAGCTTCATCACTTCCATGTTGGCGTTGGGGTCGGCAATCTGGGCCAGAATGTTGCCATACTGGGCCTCGGAAATCACTTGGTAGGTGACGTTGCGCACGGCCAGCTCATTTTCCAGGCCCGCCGCCACGGTGCAGGCAAAGCTGCCCCCGCGGTAGTTCAGCAGCCAGTCGACCTCGACCTGCTTGCTCAGCAGCCAGTAGGCCGCGCCATAGGCTTTCAGATGCTCTTTCTGGCTGCCGTCCATCGGAATCAGAATCTGGTTGGCCCAGGCCCGGGCCGGTCCGAACAGGGCGGCCAGCAGCAGAAAGAAGGTCAGGAGTCGCTTCAGCGCCATAGGTAAAATGAAAAAGGCAGGAGGAGAAGCCGGGCTGCGCCGGCGGAACCGGGGGAGGTAAACAAATGTAGCGAAACGGGGCAGGAGTTCAGCGCATGCGCTACCTTGCAACGCCCGGGCCGGTACGGGACTGGTTTGGCGGCCCGGATACGCGTAGTTATCATGCATCTGCTAGAAAACATAAAGGAGGCTTTCCGTTCCATTCACAGCAACCTGCTGCGCACGGTGCTCACGGCCCTGATTGTCAGCATCGGAATCATGGCCCTGGTGGGCATTCTCACGGCCATCGACGCCATGAAGAACAAGCTCAACGACACCTTTGCCAGCATGGGCGCCAACTCCTTTGACATGCGGGCCCGGGGCTATTCTAACCGCCCGCGCCGGGGCGGAGTTCAGGCCAAGTCCTACCCGGCCATTTCCCTGCTTCAGGCCAAGCAGTACAAAGAGCAGCTCGGCGACGAAGCCCAGGTAGGCATCTCGGCCTTTATTGCGGGCGCCACGGAGGTGAAGGCCAACGGCAAGAAAACCAACCCCAACTCCAACGTCGTGGCCGGCGACGAGAACTACCTGCGCATTCAGAGCTACAACCTGGCTTCCGGCCGGGCGTTTTCGGCCACGGAGCTGAGCAACGGCGCCAACGTAGCCATCATTGGCTCGGAAATCAAGGACAAGCTATTTGGCTCGGCCAGCATCACCGACCAGTACGTGTACCTGCTGGGCCGGCGGTTTCTGGTGGTGGGGCAACTCGAGAAAAGCGGCAGCTCGATGGGCGGGGGCGGGGCTGACCGGCTGGTGCTGATTCCGCTCGAAACCGGCACCCAGATGCCCCGGCAGCGGGCCCTCACCTACGACATCAAAACGGCCGTAGCCAAGCCTGAGGACATGGCCTTCGTGCGGGGACAGGCCACCGGCATCATGCGGGCCGTGCGCCACGATGCCCTGGGCGAGGAAGATTCGTTTGAGGTGGACAGCAGCGAGTCAGCTATGTCGACGCTGAACAGCCTGACCGGCAACATGAAAATCGGAGGCTCCATCGTGGGCTTCATCACGCTCTTGGGCGCCAGCATTGCCCTGATGAACATTATGATGGTGTCGGTAACGGAGCGGACCCGGGAAATCGGTATCCGCAAAGCCCTGGGCGCCACGGCCCGGCAGATCCGCCTGCAGTTTCTGATTGAGGCCATCGTCATCTGCCTGCTGGGGGGCATTCTGGGCATCATCCTGGGCGTGAGCATGGGCAACCTGATTCCGCTGTTCATGCCCGGCTCGGGCTCGTTTTTCGTGCCCTGGCTCTGGATGTCGATGGGCGTGCTGATCTGCGTGACGGTGGGGCTGGCCTCGGGCTATTACCCCGCCAGCAAAGCCGCCGGCCTCGACCCGATTGAAAGCCTCCGCTACGAGTAAGGCGGCGGCATCCGGGCTGGCCAGCTGAATCTTTCCTAGGGCTCTAGTGCCCTCACCTTATGTTTCCTGTAAACCTGGGAAGCACACACGATGGGCAGGTCCGGCCCCGTCCCTACGCACAGCGCCCCGGCCAGGGTAGTGGCCGGGGCGCTGGCAGCTTGGTTGCAGACCGGCCTAGTGGCTAACCACTACCGGTCGGTGCAGTACGCGGTCGGGCAGTACGAGGCGCAGGGAGTACACTCCCGTCGGCAGGTGCCGCACCGAAGCAGACAGGTCGAGCACTGCCTGCCCACCCGAAAGCTGTTCCAGCGTGAGCACGAGCTTACCCTGGGCATTGTACAATCGGGCCTGCACCGGGCCGGCGCTTAGCCCTTCCAGGCGAACAGTGAGCTGGTCGGCGGCGGGGTTCGGAAAAACCACGGCCGTTACCACCTGGCCAGGGTCCGAGCTTAGCTTCAGCGGCACTATAGTGGAAAGATGGGCCGTGCCGTCCGTATCAACCTGGCGCAGCCGGTAGTACACGAGCGAAGCGGCGTAGCGGGCCAGGTCGGCATCCACCAGCTCATAATTGCGAACCTGAGTGGTCGTGCCTGCACCCGTAATGCGGCCCACCGGTCGGAAGGAGCGGCCATCGAGGCTGCTTTCCACCTCGAAGTAGGCGCAGTTCAGCTCCGAGGCCGTGGTCCAGCGCAGCAGGGCGTCGGCGCCCCGGCGCGCGGCTGCAAAGCGCACCAGCTCCACTGGCAGTGGGGAGGTGCCCAGGGTGCCGATTACGGTCTGGCTGAAGGAGTTCACGTTAAATGTTACCGTGCTGCCGGCGGCGTTGGCGGCAGTAGCCGCAATGGAGGCATCGAAGGCTCCGTCAGCGTTGCTGCTGCGCCGGAGCAGGCGGAGCGTACCGGCGGGGTCGGCGGCATCGGCCGCGCTGAGAGCCCCGGCGCTCAGGGAGTACGTGACGGCGGCGTTTGTAAAAGTGCCCGCGTCGTACTTGTTGATAATCCAATACGCCTCGTTGTAGTACCGGCTCAGGCCGCTGGGCTGGGTGCCCTGGGGCTTGCCGCTGAGGCGGGCCACGGTGGTGGTGAAGGTGCCGCTGCCCCCCGTGAAGTTGATGGCAACCCCCGTCCCGGTAAAGTTGGCGCTGCCCGGGCCGGTCAGCGTTTGCAGGCTGCTGACTCCGGAGCCCACGGGGGCCGTGCTGGTCATCCGCGTCACGCCGGTGCCCGTCAGCGGCCCCGAAGCGCCGCTGATAATGTCCGTGACGTTGCCGCTTCCCTCGTTGAACTGCACGTAGGACGTCAGGCCATTCTCGGTGCCGCCCAGCAGCAGGTGCCGGCGCAGGCGAATCTCATCCAACGAAAGAGTCCGTGTCCACATCGCCACTTCCTCCACCTCGCCTTTGAAGTAGCTCGTGGCCGAGGTCTTCAACAGGCCCACGTAGCGGACCGCCGTATTGACGGAAGCTCCGCCGCCGGTCGTCTGCGACCGTAGGGCCCCGTTGATATACAGACTTAGCGTAGAACCGTTGAACGTGACTACGATGTGATTCCACTGGCCCGTGGTTATGGCGTTGGTGCTCGAGAGTGCCGTGACAGCGAAGTTGCCGTTGCCGTAGCCGGCCTCGACGCGGTTGTTTTCGGCTATCGAAATGTAGGGAGAGCGTTGCGATGGGGTGCTGGGCTCGTAGCCGAGCACTCCGTTCAAGGTGCTGGTGCTACCGGTAGGCGTCGGCTTCACCCAGATTTCCATGGTGTACTCCTGGCCGAGCACGAGGTTCGCATTGCCCGTGCCCAGATCGACGTAGCCGGCGGCGGTGCCGCTGAAGCTTAGCGCCGTGCCCGCCGCCGTGCTTGGGGCCACCACTGGTCGGGCACCGGCCGGGGCGGTCACGGTGGGTGTCTGGTTTATTCCTCCCACGGTGAGGGCGGGCAGGGTGCCGTCCAGCAGGTTGCCTGCGACCGCCGTAGCGGCTACGTCGTAGGCCAGCCAGAAGTAGTTCGTGCCGGGCTGTAGTACCTGGCTGCCGCTCAGGAGAATTGAACCCGTGCCTGGGGCCGTAGCGCTGCCAAAGAGCGTGGTCGTGGCAAAGGTAGCGCTGGTGCCGGAGGAGTAGATGCGGGCTGCTGATGCGTTGGCTGGCACGGTAGTGCCCGCCGTTGTAAAGGTAAAGGAGGTAGCGGTCAGTAGCTCGTCGGTGTTGCCGTTGGTTACGACCGAAATGCGCAGGATGGCCTGGTTGGTCGAGCCGGCCACCACGCCGCGCGTAATCTGCTCGGTGGTGCTGCTGACGTAGGCGGCATTCGCCACGTTGGTCACGCTGATGGTAAAGACTTCCTCTATAAACTGGTTTTGCGCGTTGGTAGCCCGAACCCGGACGCTGTAGCTGCTTTGCGCCTCGAAGTCAAGCACAGACGCGGTGCGCAGCTCAGTGCCCACAATGCTGAAAGCGCCGTTTCCGGTGCTACCCGTGCCGGTTACCAGGGCGTACGTGTAGGTCTGGCCTGCCGTGTTGGCTGTCGCCGTAAGCATACCCACAGCCGTGCCGGCCGGTTGGTTTTCCAGTACGCTGGCATTGCTCAGGCTGATATCGGTGGGGGTAGTGGCCAGCACGGTGAAGGTAATGGCGGCGCTGTTTGCCCCGGTGTTACCGGCTGCGTCGGTGGCGGTGGCTACGACCGTGTGCATACCATCGGCGAGGCCCGGGCTCTGCGCCAACGACCAGGTGCCCGTACCGCTGGCAGTAGTCGAGCCCAGGGCGCCCCCATCCACCGTAAGCGTCACGGTGCTGTTGGGTTCGGCCGTTCCGCTGTAGGTGGGGGTGCTGGTGGTAATGGTGGAATTGTTGGCCGGCACCTGCACGACCGGCGCGGCCGGTGCGGTCTTGTCAATGGTGTAGCTTTGCCCCGATGTATAAGGCAGGTTGGATACGCCGGGGTCGACGCCGGTGGCATTCTGCATGTTCAGGCTGAGCGTGCCGCTGCCGCTGCCGGTATTCACGACTACGGTGTACGTAGTGCCCGAGCCGGATACGCTGGTAATGCTGGCTCCCGTCACGCCCACGCTGGGCGTAAGGCTGAAGTTGCCCGTGTTCACTCCCGTCACGCTCCGGGCAAAGGTCACCGTAAAGTTGACACTGCCCGCGTTGGTCGGCGAGGCATTGGCCCGGTTGATCGAGCTGACCGTGGTGGGTGGGTTGTAGCTGATGCTGGTGGAAGCAGCGACGTTACCGTTGCCGGCCCCATCCTGGGCCACGTTGGCGGCTATGCTCACCGTTACGGTGCCGGGCGCCGCCGGGGTAATGCTGAGCGTGTAGGTAGTACCGCTCCCGCTGAAGCTCGTGGCCGAACCGTTCGTTACCGTGACGTCGGTCTGAATAAAGTTTGTTACGATTTCAGAAAACGTAACCGTTACGGCAATGGGTGAGGTGGTCGTGGTAGTGGGGGCCGTGAATGCAATGGTGGGCGGGGTGTCGTCCACGTTGTTCAGGTTTACCGTGATGGTCGCCGAGCTGGTGAGCGCCCCATCCGAAACCTGTACCGTGAGGGCGAAGGTCGGGGTGGTCTCAAAGTCCAGCGCGGCCGAGTTATTGACCCGCAGGAAGTTGCCCACGAAGGTAAAGGCCGAGCCGGTGTTGCCCGCCGTGATGGAGTACGTGAGCGTGGTGCCGGCATCCGGGTCCGAGGCCGCAACCGTGCCCACGGTGGTGCCATTGGCGGCGTTTTCGTTGATGCTGAACGTCTGCGGGCTGATGCTGGGGGCCTCATTCACGTTGGTGACCGTGATGGTGAACACCTCTTCGTAGCTCCGGTTGGGTGTGCCGTTATCGGTGGTGCGGACCCGGATGCTGTAGCTGCTCTTGGCCTCGAAGTTAAAGCTGGCCGCTGTGCGCAGCTGGTTGCCTACGATGGTAAAGGAGGCATTGTCGGTGCTGCCGGTGCCGGTTGCCAGCGCGTAGGTAAAGGTCTGGCCCGCGTCCGGGTCGGAGGAGGTGAAGTTGCCCACCGGCGTACCGCTGGGCTGGTTTTCCGCCACCGTGCTGGCGCTCAGAGCAATGTCGGTGGGGGCATTGTTGAGGGTGCCCGTGACCTGAATCAGGTCCCAGGCCACTTCTTCCCGCGAGTCGTTGGTTGACAGCTCAAACCGGAAGTCCACCTGCTGCCCGTTCACGGCGGCCGGCAGCGCGAAGTCGAAGTTGGTCAGCGCAGGGGTCAGCTCAGCACCGGTGGGCAGGGTTGACAGGTCGGCCGGGTTGGCGTCGCGCCGGAGCTGCCCGTCGGCGGTGGAATTGCCGCGGAATGAGGCGAAGATGGTCCAGGTGCCGGCGCTGCCCCCGGTGCGGTAGTAGAGCTTCAGGTGGTCGGCCGACTCCCACTGGTTTTGGCTGGCTCCCAGCTTCACCTGAAAGTGCAGGTTGCTATAGTAGGTAGCATCTACCTGCCGGGTTTCCAGGATGCCGATGCGGCGCGGATCGGGGTTGCTGGCCGTGTTCGTGCCGCTACCGTCCCAGCGGTAGCTACCGCTGACGCCAGTAAACGTAGTGGCACCGGAGTTGAAGGGGTTAAGGTTGGTGCGCACGAACGCCAGTCCGTTGACGGCGTTAAACGTGTTAGAGGCGTAGCGGGTGCCTTCGCCGTCGGTTTCAAAGTCTTCGGTATAGGGAATGCTGGCCGCGCCCAGCAGGGCCGCGGTAACGGCAATGGTGCGCGAAACCGAGTTGCTGCCCACGTTGGCCTGGTCCTTGGCGCTGAAAGTCACCGTCCGGCTCCCGGCCGTTGCGTTGGTGGTGTTGGTGTTCTGGTAGGTAACCGTCCGCAGAGCCGCCTGATAGAAAGCCACCGAAGCCGTCCCGGTTAGCGTCAGCGTGCCCGTGCTTGCTACCCAGTTACCGGTAATGCCATTCTGGTTGGTAAAGGCCAGCACGTCCTGCCCATTCAAGTACCCATCCGTGATAGAAACGGTAGCCCCGCTCAGGTTCGGGCTGTCGGTATCGGTGAGGGTAAGAGTACTAGTAATGGTTTTGGGGGCGTCACCTTCGGCATAGCTCAGCGGGCCAGACTCAATGTTGGCCAGCGCCGGGGCGGCGCTGGAGGCCACGGTACCCACGACGCGGATGTTGTCGAAGCCCAGCTCTTCCTGCACGCCATCCTGCGACACGACAATCCGTACCTGCAGCGTGCTGCCACTCCCGGTCACGCCAAACTCATAGTCCTTCATCGTGGTAGTAAGGACCTCAACGGTGGTTTCGTCGTATCCCTTGCCATTGCGGTCGAAGTCCTGCTGTAGTCTTCCTTGGGTCGACTGGGAAGAGCCGGCAAACTGACCTACCGTCGTCCAGCTACCTATACCATCGAAACGCACCTGCACCTTCACGGTGTCATTGAATTCCCAGTTGTCAACCCCACCCCGAGCATCCATGAAGGCGACTCTCACCTTCAGGTTTGAATAGCCCGTCACGGTGGCGGCGGCTAACGTCACCGTACCGGCCGGCCGGTCGAATATACCGGCCGGGCCCCGGGCCCCTTCCGAGGCCCAGAAGCTGCTGCCCTCAAGGGTGCCCCCGCTCACGGGATTTACCGACCAGTTGGCAGGTGGTGTGCTGGCCGAGGCCCGCAGGAAGTACTGATTGGCTCTGACGGCTGTCGAGCCGCTCGTGCCGCCCGTAAAGGTGTTCGAAGTGTAGCGGCCAGCTACGCCTTCCCCGTCGGTTTCGAAGGATTCGGATTTAATGACGACCTGGGCCGGGGCTACCCAGGGCAGCAGCAGAAGTAGAATAAAAAGTAGGCGTGCTTTCATAGGAATAGCGCAGGAGTGAACGGGTAGGAGAAGGTGAGCTAATCAGATAAATCAAACGGGCGTGGCCATAGCGGGCAGCGGAACGGGGATGGAAAGCGGATTACCCAGAACTTCCCCGGGCTGCAGGCCCAGCGTAGCCAACTGGCTCCCGCTGAAGTAGCCCTCCTCAAGGGCCACCACGTCGAGGCGCAGCAGATCGGTATGGCCGCAGGCTACCAGCACGCCATTTTCGGCTGATGCGTGCACCAGCGTACCGGGCGGGACGTGCCCAGCCCCGGGCAGGGGCGTGCACGCCAGCAGCCGCAGGACCTGCCCGCGCACCGTGGCCAGGGCCCCCCGGTTCCAGGGGTTGGTAGCTCGCACCAGCCGGTACAAAGAGTCCGCCGGCTCCTCCCAGCGCACGCATACGTCGGCCAGGGAGGGGCGGGGCCAGTACTTTGCGGTAGTGGGGTCCTGAGCTTGTACTTCCAGTGTTTGTTGACCGAGCACTGCCGCCGTCAGGCGCGGCATCAGGCCAGCGGCGGCCAGCGCCAGCCGGCTGCGATGCAGGCCATGCGTTTCGTGAGGGCCAATGGCTACCGGCTCAGTGAGTAGCACGGGACCGGTATCGAAGTCGGCTTCCATGCGGTGGATGGTGACAGCCCCGGCCGTCTCGCCGTTGCGGATCTGCCAGAACAGGGGCTCGGGCCCGCGGTAGGTGGGCAGGGCGGCGAAGTGCACGTTCAGAAAGCCCAGCTCCGGCCCGAGGGCCAGCACCCGGGCCGGAATGCGCCACGGCAACGTAAACACCAGCACGGCCCTGGGGCGACAGTCGGCCAGCCAGGTCAGCAACTCGGCGGCCAGCCCCGGCCGGGTAAGGCGCACCACGGGCCAGCCGGCCGCGGTAGCCTGCGTGGCCAGCTGCTCCTGCTCTTCATGTCCCGTTACGGGTACCGCCACGGCCACCACAGCCTTCCGGGCAACCAGCTCGTGCAGGGCGGGCAAGCCCAGGGAGCTGCTCAAGATAACGGCAATGGACATTCCTGTAAATGTATGACTTCTAGAATGAAAGACCGCCCCGGTGACCAGTAAGCATACCAGTTACCGGGACGGTCTATTTTGCTGACTGCGACGCGTTAGGAGCGGGGCGGGAAGTAGCCGTTTATACAGATGGCATAGTTCAGCGCCATAAAGGGCTGGCGGTTTTCGTGAGGTTGGCTGCCCCCGGCATTCGCAATCGTCACCTTCAGCTCGTCGGCTGCCATCGTGGCCGGGCTGGCCGAGCTTAGGCCGTATTGGTTTGGTTCCCCGTCGCTGGGGTAGTGGTTGTTGGGGGAGGTTTCCAGTCCGCCCAGCGCGGTGGCCAGCGTCCCGCTGATGCCCGCGTGAATGTGGGCCGGCATCGTGTCTATCGTCAGCGTCACCGTTTCCGAACCCATCACCGTGCCCAGCATAGTTCCGTTACCTACGCCCATCGGTACCCGGCCGTTCAGGTTGGGAAGGGCAAAGGTTGTTCGGCCATCGCCGCCGTAGGTAGTGCCCAGCAGTGAATACAGGGCCTGGTTCGTGCTGATAGGCAACAGCTGGCCCTGGCAGAGGGCCCAATGGTTAGGGGCGTAGTCAAAACCCATCAGGCGGATTTCACCGATAAAAGCATCCATAGAGAAAGAGTTAAAAGCAGGTGGAAAAGGAAAGGCCGGATCAGGGACGGCTCGGCCAGACCCCGTTCAGGGCCATAATGTAGTTGATGCACAGCAGGGGCTGGCGGTTTTCGTGGGGCTGGCTGCCCCCCGTGGGCACGGTAGCGGCCTGCACGGTATCGGAGGCCGTCGCCTGCTTGGTGACGGGCAGACTACTGCCGTAGAACAGGTTGTTGCTTTTGGCAAACGTGGCATTGGTCGGGTCATTGCGGGTGCCCGGGGCTGCACTCACGACCAGGGTCGTGGGCTGGGTTTCGGTGTGCGTATGCACGGGCAGATTGGCGTTGGTCAACGTCACCTGCTCGGTGCCGCCCAACTGCCCGGTCACGTAGCGGGTGCCCGAGGAGGCACTGGCACCGACACCCACGGCCACACGGCCGCGCAGGTCGGGCAGGCCAAAGGTCGTTTGACCATCGCCGCCATAGGTGGTTCCCAGCAGCGCATACAGGGCATCGTATTCGGAAATCTGCAGCAGCTGACCGTTGCAGAGGGCCCATTGGTCGGGCGCGTAGTTGCCTGCGAACAGGCGGATTTCACCAATGTAGGGATCCATACTTTTTGCGGTAGAAGTGTAGCAAAGGAGATTAGCTGCGGGGCGGGAAGGTCCCGACCAGGGCGATGCAGTAGTTGATGGCCAGGGACGGCATCTGGTTGTTATGGGCCTGCTTGTTGCCCGTGCTGTTGGTGGGGCCGCCTTTCACGATGCCCGCTCCCATAGTGCCGGTTTTGGCGTCGCCATATTCCTCCGTGGTAGCATTGGCCAGGTAGGCGTTGGTAGGGTCGGCGGTGCCACCCTCGGCGTTGGTGGTTTGCAACGGGCCGGTAACAGCGTGGACGTGCGCCGGCATCTGCTCCGGAGTGAGAGTTACCGAGGCTACGCCCAGCGTTTGGCCAACTACATAAGGGGTGAGGCCCGGGGCGGCTCCCATTCCTACCGCTACCCGGGTAGCCAGATTAGGCAGGGCGAACGTGTTGACCCCATCTCCTCCGTACTGGACGCCGAGAATGGAAAACAGGGCGGTGTACTGCCGGATAGACAACAGCTGACCCTGGCACTGCATCCAGTCGTTTGGAGCATAGCCGAACGCAAATGGGCGAATCTCGCCGATAAATGGTTCCATGAAAAAAGGTTGGAAGGGTGAAGGCCGACGCGGGCGGGGCTCAGGCAATAGTGTAGCCCCCCACGCCTGCCGGAAAAAGAGCAAGGTGAGTCCTGGGAAAAGCTAGAAGGGGGAGTCCCTTCTACTTACTGAGGCAATAGGCTAGGAGTAGATGGGCGGAAGAAGGTATTCCGCCAGAGCGTAGGGCAAATGTGAAAAAAAAGAATAATAGTTTCCAAAGAATTTCAATAATTCTGACAAGGAACGCCTTTACAGCCCTCTCCAGGAAAGCTAAACCGTAACGGAACCCTTCTTTTTGGTACAGCAAGCTCTCTGCAAAACTTGGGCAGCCGGTATTGTCCATGTGCGGGCTCACGCCGCAGAATGCAGAAAGGAAAAATTCTGCTCTCTAGACAGGTGCTGTTTGTTATTCTTTTGAATAAATGTTTAACTAATGCAAATGGAAATAGTTATCAAATGCTCTTGAACCAGGCAAGGTTTTGCTGGGGTATGAAAAGTTGTTATACATTTGGCGTATCAATAGGATTTTACCCCAAATGCAAACAAATATTGCGCAGCGTTTCGCCCTGGTTATTAACGACCTAGGAATATCCAAGAACGCCTTTGCCCGCTCTATTGGCAAGACAGCAACCGTGATTCAACATTTGTTGGATGGACGAAACAAGCCTGGATTTGATCTGCTTGAAGCATTTTTTATGACTTATCCAAATGTTTCAAAGGAATGGATGATGCTTGGTTCCGGGCCACGTTATCTGGACTTGTTGGCCCCGCCGAGGCCTGTTGCAGCGGAAGCTCCCAGTGCACCGGCCGGTAGCAACCATTTACCCGAGGCCGCTGAGTCGCCGGTGGTAGCTGCCGAACCAGAAGCTACCAAGCCCCAGCCCGCTCTGCTTTCAGCCGGTCCTGATCGGCCAGCCCCCGGCACCGAATCGGAACCGGCTCCGGCTTCTGCCACCCAACACGAACCCTCTGGCCCACCGGCTGGCTGGGAGGCCGCGCTGTATGCTCAGCAGCTAAGCCACCAGCTTGCGTTGGCTGAGCAGCGCAACCAGCATTTGGTGGAACAGCAGCGGCTTATGCAGCAGATGCTGGAGCTAATGCAGCGGCAGATATCCAATTAGTCAATTCTGCCGGCCGCTTCTGATTAGTAGCCAAAAGAAAAAGCCCCGACGTGAGTCGGGGCTTTTTCTTTTGGTCTGGGTAGTATGCCTAGGCGTGGTGAAAGGCTTCGATGCCCAGTTCCTCGGCTTCCATCTGCCCCTGAGGATTCACACTCGTCAGCCGCAGCCGCTTCATTTCCCCTACCAGGAGCGGATCATATTTCACCGCTACCCGGATGTAGTTGGGGGTGAAGCCTTCCATTACACCATTCGTGACGTCGTCCTCGAACAGAACCTCGGTTTCAGCACCTTGGTGCTGCTCGTAGAAAAACCGCTTCTTCTTTTCCGAGAGGCTGCGCAGCATGGCCGTGCGGCGGTGGCGCTCCGAGCCCGGTACCGCACCCGGCAGGGATGGCGCTAAGGTGTTGGCTCGTTCCGAGTAGGGAAATACGTGCAGGTAGCTCACGTCCAGCTCGTTCAGAAACTGGTAGGTTTCCAGAAAGTCCTGCTCGGTTTCCCCGGGAAAGCCCACAATGACGTCCACGCCGATACAGGCGTGAGGCATAACCTCTTTGATCAGCGCAATCCGGTCGGCATACAGGCTGCGGCGGTAGCGGCGGCGCATCAACCCCAGGATCTTGTCCGACCCGCTTTGCAGGGGGATGTGGAAGTGGGGCATAAACCGCTTGGACCCCGCTACAAAGCGGATAATGTCGTCGGTGAGCAGGTTGGGCTCACAGGAGGAGATGCGGAACCGGTTGATGCCGTCGACCTCGTCGAGGGCCTGCACCAGGTCGTGGAAGTTCTCGAGCCGCTCCCGGTCGGGGCCCTGCAGGCCGAAGTCGCCGAGGTTGACGCCTGTGAGCACGATTTCCTTCACGTCGGTCTGGGCCAGAGCCTGCACCCGCTCTACTACGCTCTGCACGCTGCCCGAACGGCTTTTGCCCCGGGCCAGCGGAATGGTGCAGAACGAGCAGGAGTAGTCGCAGCCATCCTGCACTTTCAGGAAGGTGCGGGTCCGGTCGCCGAAGCTGTGCGCGGCGTGAAACTCGGTAGCCTCGGCAATGGGGCTGGCGTACACGGTGCCCGGCCCGGCCGCGGGCTTCTCAAACCCGGCCAGGATATCAACCAGCTGAAACTTCTCGGCGGCGCCCAGTACGGCGTGCACCCCGGGGATTTCGGCAATTTCCCGGGGCTTCAGCTGGGCGTAGCAGCCCACGATGGTGACGAAAGCGTCAGGGTTATGCTTCAGGGCTTCCTTCACCACTTTCCGGCACTTGCGGTCGGCGTGGTCGGTGACGGAGCAGGTGTTGATGACGTAGATGTCGGCCGCGTCCTCGAAGGAGACTTTGCGGAAGCCGCGCTCCTCAAACTGCCGGCCAATGGCTGACGTTTCGGAGAAGTTGAGCTTGCAGCCCAGCGTGTAAAAGGCAACTTTTCTGGTTTCCATAAGCAAGACCGCAAAGATACGGCACGCATAATTGCCGCCCTATCAGCCTACTGCTTTTCTGCCAGTCGCTGCTGCACGAGGCGCATCAGCTGCACCAGGTCGGTGCCATCTATTTCTGCTGTGCTCAGAAACGGTTCCGGAGTACCGGCTTCCCCAAGCCAGAAAGCGGCTGGCAGACTGGCCGACGCCAGCGCGGGGTAGGCGGCCACGAACTCGTCGCGGTGAAGGAAGCGGGCCGCTACTGGCAGAGCCTTTATAAAGGAGTGCCATTCGGGCCGCATGCTCACGCCGCCGTAGGTGACGGCGCAGAGCGAGCAGGGGTAGGTGCGGGGCGAAAGCAGCTTGTGAAAAAGGTCCATCACGCCATTCACCAGCCCGGCGTCGGCGTTGTAAACAAACAGCAGCTGGGGCACGGAGCAGGTGATAAGGGATGGTAGGATAAAAGATGAAGGATTGCGGGGAGGCTCCTGGAAAGAAGCGGCGTCTGGGCGGGTCAGCGGCTCAGGAAGTCGGCGAAGGAAGCCTGCTGGTAGGCTTTGCCGAACCGCACCTGCTCGTCGGTAACCTGGGGAGTGGTGCGCCATATTTCCCGCCGGGCCACGTTGTCGAACATCACCGTGCCGTCGGTCATGGTCAGGCCAAAGCCGTTGTTGTAGCAGTAAAAGGCAAACGGACGCTGCCGGGGGTGAAGCAGGTTGTGGCCCCAGCGGTAATCGGTGGCCGGCAGGCCGAGCTGGGCTAGCAGCGTGGGGGGCACATCGGTCTGGGAGCCGATAGTAGCAATTTCCCGGCCCCGGACCTCGGCCCGTAGGGCGCCCCCAGCCAGCAGCAGGGGCACCCGGAACTTGGTGGGCTGGTAGTTCTGCTCCCAGCCCGGCAGGGCATGGCCATGGTCGGCCACCAGCACGACCAGCGTTGAGTCCCACCACGGCTGGGTACGGGCCTGGCGCAGGAAGCGGCCCAGGGCCCAGTCGGTGTAATGCACCGAGCTGCGGAACCGGTTTTCCTCGTCGGCGCCCGGAAAACGGGCCTTCATCGGCACGTCGTAGGGCTCGTGGCTGCTCAGGGTAAAGGCCGTCACGAAGAACGGCCGGCGCTGCCGGGGCAGGTCCTGCAGCATCCGGTCGAAGAGCACGTGGTCGTGGGCGCCCCACTTGGAGTTCTGCTGGGCGAGCGGAAAGTCGGCCCGCTCGGTAAAAGCGTCGTAGCCGGCCGACAGCAGGTAGCTTTTCATATTGGCAAAGGCCAGCTCCCCGCCGTAGTAGTAGTGGCTATGGTAGCCCGCCGCCTTGAGGTGGCGGCAGAGGTGGGGCAGGTGCTCGGTCTTGCTGGGGTACTTAATGATGCTGGTCGTGGGCTGGGCCGGATAGCCGCTGAGCAGCCCCACCAAGCCTTTCTCGCTCCGGTCGCCCACGGCGTACAGATTAGTGAATAGCACCCCGGTCCGGGCCAGGCTGTCGAGGTTGGGTGTTATGCCCTTTTCACCCCCCGTGCTGCCCACCAGCTTGGCCGTAAAGCTTTCCAGGATAATGAACAGCACGTTAGGCCGCCGGATGCGGAGCAAACCGGTCGAAGCCGAATCGGGCAGGGGTACCTGCGGGGTGTAAAGCTGCCCCACCAGCTGCCCGGCCGTAGCGGCAGGCAGGAAATCGTAGCCGGTGGGCGTGTTGCTTTGCAGAACCAGGGAGTTAACGACGTTCCAGGCTACGTTCACCGAGGCGTGGTTGGCAAATGGCCGGGTCGAGAAGTACACGTCGCTCTGGTTTACCGGAATCTGCTGGGTGCCGCCGCGCAGGGGCACAACCAGCAGGGCCAGCTGCAGGACGTCGGCCAAGCCGGCCCGCAGCCGACTGAAGCCCGGAGGAACTGCCGGCAGCCGGCCCACCAGCGCGGAATACAGCTTCCAGGCCAGCAGCAGCACTCCTATAAATAGAGCGACCAGCAAAAGCAGGGGGGCGCTGCCGGCCGAGGCGGCCATTTCGGCCGGGGTATTGAGGTACTGCAGCGGAGTGGCGTCGAGCCGAAAGCCCCAGGCGCGGTACAGTTCCAGGTCGCCCACCGTAAACATGGCCATCACGACCCCCATGACGGCAGTGTAAAAGCGGATCAGGCGGTCGGCGGGCAGGCGGGGGCCCAGCAGGGAGCCGAGCAGAAGAATCAGCAGGGGCAGGGCGCTCAGGTAGGCTGCGGCCGAGGCATCGAGCCGGAGGCCGTAGCCCAGCGTGCCCAGCACGTCGGCCGCCGGCAGCGCGGCCGTTTTACCGGCGTGGTAGAAAAGAAACAAAACTTTGGCGCCCACAAAAAACAGGAGCCAATACAGGAAGTAGCGAAGCTGAAAAGAAAACCGGTTTCTCACCCGGCAAAGGTAAAAGGAAACCAACCGGCCACCGGAAAGAGCTGGGCGGATTTGAAAGGCAGGAGCCGCAAACGTTTGCGGAAATCAAATTTTTAGAAAAAGTACCCCTTTGTGAAAGGGGGTAGGAGGTGAAAATTGATGTTTTTGAAAAAATATGCCTGAAATTGGAAGGGGTGTTTGGGATTATTGAATGGACTTCTCTAAATTTGACATCATAATCCTATCCACCCGCTTACCTCTACATGGCAATTCTTCGTTTTAAGGCACTCGAACTGGTAGACAAGCGTGTGGCGCTGCCCCCGCAGGTTTATACAGAGCGCCGGTCTGACAGCTTTGGAAAAAACGTATTCAACCTGGACGCCATGCGGGCGACTATGCCGGGTGAGTACTTTAAAAAGCTGCAGTCAGCAGTAAAGCAGGGAACTCCGGTAGAGCGGTCGGTGGCGGATGCCGTGGCTTCGGCCATGAAAACCTGGGCCATGGCCAAGGGCGCCACGCACTACACGCACTGGTTTCAGCCCCTGACCGGCGCCACCGCCGAGAAGCATGACTCGTTCTTTGACCTGAACTCCGATGGCCGGCCGATTGAGAACTTTAAAGGTTCGGCGCTGGTGCAGCAGGAGCCGGATGCCTCGTCGTTCCCGAACGGCGGTATCCGCAATACTTTCGAGGCCCGCGGCTACACCGCCTGGGACCCCACCTCGCCCGCTTTCCTGATTGAAACGGCCGGGTCCAAGACCCTGTGCATTCCAACCATCTTCGTGGCCTACACCGGCGAAGCCCTCGACTACAAGGCACCGCTGCTGAAGTCGCTGGCCGTGCTGGAGCGGGCCGCCCTGGAAGTATGCCAGTACTTTGACAAAGACGTTGCGCGTGTTAATACAACACTCGGTATTGAGCAGGAGTATTTCCTGGTTGACAAGGCCCTTTACGATGCACGCCCAGACCTCGTAATGACCGGCCGCACCCTGTTTGGCCATGCCCCAGCGAAAGGCCAGCAGCTTGAAGACCATTACTTCGGCTCTATCCCCAGCCGGGTACACGCGTTCATGGTGGAGTTTGAAGAGGAATCCAACCGCCTCGGTATTCCCCTTCGGACCCGCCACAATGAAGTAGCGCCGAACCAGTTTGAGTGCGCCCCGACGTTCGAGGACGCCAACCTGGCCGTCGACCACAACCAGCTCCTGATGGACATCATGGAGCGCGCCGCCGAGAAGCACCACTTCAAGGTGCTCTTGCACGAGAAGCCCTATGCCGGCGTCAACGGCTCGGGTAAGCACAACAACTGGGCCCTGAGCACCGACACCGGCGTGAACCTGCTGGCTCCGGGCCGCCGGCCCAAGGAAAACCTGCAGTTCCTGGCGTTCTTTATCACGACCATCAAGGCCGTGCACCGCTACGCCGACCTGCTGCGCGCCAGCATCGCCTCGGCCTCGAACGACCACCGCCTCGGCGCCAACGAAGCGCCCCCGGCCATCATGTCGGTATTCGTGGGCTCCCAGCTCAACAGCGTGCTCGACGAACTCGAGCGCACCGCCAAGCTGCCCCTCGACAAAGGCGACAACATCTACCTGAAGCTGGGCATCGACAAGATTCCCGCCATCCTGCTCGACAACACTGACCGGAACCGTACCTCGCCGTTTGCTTTCACCGGCAACAAATTCGAGTTCCGCGCCGTGGGCTCCTCGGCCAACTCCTCCTCGTCGATGACGGTGCTGAACACCATCGTGGCCGAGCAGCTGATCGACTTCAAAGACTCGGTCGACGAGCTCATCGAGCAGGGCAAGAAAAAGGAAGTAGCCATCGTTGAAGTGCTGCGCGAGTACGTGATTTCGTCGAAAGCCATCCGCTTCGAAGGCAACGGCTACTCGCAGGAGTGGGAAGACGAGGCTGCCCAGCGCGGACTGGCAAACGTGCGCACCACGCCCCAGGCTTTGGACGCGCTGATCCGCGAGGACGCCGCTGACCTGTTTGCCCGTCACCGCATCTTCTCCCACGTCGAGCTGCACGCCCGTCACGAGATTCTGCTGGAAGACTACATCAAGAAGATTCAGATTGAAAGCCGCACCATGGGCGACCTGGCCATCAACCACGTCATTCCGACGGCGGTGGCCTACCAGACCAAGCTGATCGACAACGTCCGCGGCCTGCGTGAGCTGGGCCTCGACGACGAGAACTCGCAGGTGACGGTGGATACCATTAAAGCCATTTCGCGGCACATCACCACCATCAAGAAAACGGTGGACGAGATGGTGCAGCGCCGCAAGGTGGCCAACAAGATTGAAGATACCCGGGAGCGCGCCATTGCCTACTGCGACCAGGTAAAAGTATGTTTCGACGCCATCCGCCGCTCCGCTGACAAGCTGGAGCTGATGGTGGCCGATGAGGACTGGCCGTTGGTCAAGTACCGTGAACTGATGTTCCGGCACTAATCAGCGGACGGAGCCGGACCGAAGTTGGGTGGGAAATTTCTTCGGTCCAGGGCTTAGTAAGAAAAAGGCGTTCCGGGTGGGGCGCCTTTTTTTGTGCCTTTTCGGGTCGTGCTGGTAGGCACTAAAGTCAATGTCATCCTGAGCGGCGCATAGCAGAGCGAAGGACCTTATCTTGACAGGACGATTGACATTACAACGACTAGATCAGACGTGATAAGGTCCTTTGCAAGCTCAGGATGACATTGGTTTTAGGGCTGCGGCTTTTTAGTTGTGCCGGATGGTAGCTGCGCCTGGGGCTCTTCCTCGTCGGGCAGCACTTCGGCGCCGGAGCCCGCATCCGGAGAAATAACCTTCCAGGTCGCCCGCTTCAGCTCATCGAGGCGCTGCAGGGCTTCGGCGACGGTGGAGTTGGCCTTCACCTTGTCAAAGAAGCCGGATTGCACGCCCACCCGTATGAGGCGCTCAAGCACGAAGGGCAAAATCCAGCCCACCACATTCGATGCCAGGGCGCCGCGCAGACCAATGCGCACCAGCAGCATAGCCGTCATCCGCTTCAGCAGCAGGGAGCGGGCAGCGGGCAAAGCCTTGCCGGCCAGGAAGTCGGCTACCAGCTGCACGTTGCCTTTCTTGATTTCCGCCCGCAGCACTTCCTGCACGGTATCGAGGGCGTTGCGGGCAATTTTGCGAAACAGGATGCCGGTCTGCCAGGCGTAGAGCCCGGTGGCTTTGGCGGCATTCAGCAGGGGCGGCAGGAACGGAGGCTTCATCATGGTCGGAAAGCGGAGCAGGGAGCGTTGGGCAGTAATACCCGGCGCGCGGCCCGGGAGTTGCCCCGGGCCGGGTCAATCCGGCAGCATTGTCCGGCAAACAACGTATATCGGCCGTAAACCGCCATTCCCCGCGCCCCATGAATGCCATTGTCATTACCGAGCCCGGCAGCGCCGCCGTATTGCAGCTTCAGCAGCGGCATGCACCCGAACCAGCCCCGCACGAAGTGTTGATTCGGGTGCATGCCGCCGGTATCAACCGCCCCGACGTGCTGCTGCGCCAGGGCCGGTACGGCGGCGCGGGCGACGTCGCCGGGCTGATACCCGGTCTGGAGTTGGCCGGCATCATTGAGCGCTGCGGCGCCCAGGTCTACCGCTGGCAGCCCGGCGACGCCGTGTGCGCGTTGCTGGCCGCCGGGGCCTACGCCGAGTATGCCGTGGTGGATGCCCGCCACTGCCTGCCTGTACCCGCGGGCTGGAGCATGACCGAAGCCGCCTCGCTGCCGGAAACGGTGTTTACAGTGTGGCACAACGTGTTTCAGCGCGGACAGCTGCAGCCGGGCGAAACGCTGCTGGTGCACGGCGGCAGCAGCGGTATCGGTATCACCGCCATTCAGCTGGCTGCCGCGCTGGGCTCCCCGGTCTACGCCACCGCCGGCACCGACGAAAAGTGCCGCGCCTGCGAGAGGCTGGGAGCCGCACGCTGCGTCAACTACCAAACCGAGGACTTCGAAGCCGTGCTTCGGGAGGCCGGCGCCGACGTAATTCTGGACATGGTTGGCGGCGACTACATCCCAAAAAACCTGAAGCTGCTGCGCGACGACGGGCGGCTGGTGTTCATCAACGCCATGCGCGGGTTTAACGCCGGGTTCAACGCGCTGGACATCATGCGGCGGCGCCTTACCATCACCGGCAGCACGTTGCGCCCGCGCAGCGCAGAGTTCAAGGCGGCGCTTGCGGCCGCGGTTGAACAGCACGTCTGGCCCCTGCTGGCGGCGGGCCGGTTCCGCCCGGTTATCTACGCCACCTTCCCTCTAAGCGAAGCCGCCGCCGCGCACGAGCTGATGGAAAGCAGCGCGCACACCGGTAAGATCGTGCTGGAAGTCGGGAGCAGGGCGCTGGGTCAAGCAAAGTAAAAAGCCCTTTGCCATCAGCATGACAAAGGGCTTTCAGAAGTAGGTGCACTTCGTACGAAAAGCCGGCTTTTAAGGCCAGCCCTGCTTAGGCTAGGCTTTCTTCCACTTGATGGTGCAGCCAATGGCTTTGGTGGAGCTGGTAGCGGCGGGCTTACCGGCCAGGATGTCGGTCATGGCCTGCTCCACGTACCTGGTCTTGACCTGCTTGGCATCTTCCGAGTTGTCGTCGATAGCGCCGATGTAGCTCACCACGAAGTCGGAGCCCCGGCGGGTAACCACGTAGAGGTGGGGCGTACGGGTGGCGCCGTAGGTGCGGGCTACCTGCTGGGTTTCGTCCTGCAGGTAAGGGAACGGGTACTTCTTGCTGGCGGCGCGGGCCTTCATGTCGGCAAAGGAGTCGCCGGGCGCCACGGCCGGGTCGTTGGGGTTGATGGCTACCACGGGGTAGCCCTGGGGCGCGTACTTCTGGTGCAGCTCAATAATCCGGCTTTCGTAGGCCTTGGCGTAGGGGCAGGTGTTGCAGGTAAACACCACGATGTAGCCCTTGGCCGCCTTGTTGTCGGCCAGCGACACCGTTTTGCCATCCACGTTTTTCAGCTTGAAGTCTGTGACTTTATCGCCTACCTGGTAGCCGGCGGGGCCATCGACGAAATTGCTGAGCAGCACCAGGGCAAGCAGAGCAGGGAAGAAGGAAAGCAGCTTTTTCATGACGGGAGGGTTCTGGTGAAGGAAGGTGAGGTGATTATAGCAAAAACTTCTTGATTTCGGCAGTCAGTTCAGCCGGCGTAAACTCCCGCTCGAAGGTGGCCCGCTTGCTTTTTTTGCCGTTCCAGATCATCGTGAACGGCAGCGCCCCGGACCATTTCGGGTCCACCTTTTCCAGGTAGGTGTTGGGGTCGGTTTCGTTGAGCAGCACCACCTCTGACTTTAGTTCGCGCCTGAGCACGAAGGGCTTGACTTTTTTGTCGAGCTGGGAGGCGTAGTCCATGCTTACCAGCAGCACCTTCACCTTTTTCCCGGCGTAGGTGGTGCTGAGCTGGTCAAAGGCGGGCAGCTCCTTGACGCAGGGCGCGCACCAGGTAGCCCAGAAGTTGACGACGTAGGTGGTGTCGTTTTGCCGGCTCAGGCGCTTCTGCAGCTCCGGAAACTTGATAACCGAAACCTGCTGGGCCCGGGCCGCGCCCGACCAGAGCAGGAGGGCCGCCGCGAAGGCAATGAGTTTTGATAGACGCATTGGGAAGATTGACAAAGCTTTGTTGGTGGGCGGTTGGTTAGCCGGCCTGGTTGGGCTGGACTGCCTCCTCTTTGGGCTCCCAGAGTTCGATGATGTTGCCTTCGGGGTCGAGCACGTGCACAAACTTGCCATAGTCGTATTCGGCAATTTCGTCCACGATGGTCACGTTGCTTTTCCTGAGCTCGTCAACCAGCAAAACCAGGTTTTCAACCCGGTAGTTAACCATGAAGGACTTGGCGGATGGCTGAAAATAGTCGGTGCTCTGCGGAAACGTGTTCCAGACGGTAGCTCCTTTCTTCGCTGGATTATCCGCCTGCCGCCATTCAAACACGGTTCCGTACTCACTGGTAGCCAGCCCCAGGTTCCTGGCGTACCACTCGTTCATGCCCTGCGGATCGTCGCATTTGAAAAATATGCCGCCGAGGCCGGTTACCTTTTTCATCTGTAAGCGTGCTAAGAGATACAAGAAGTGAAAACCCAAAGGCACACGCTTGAAGGTAGCCTCTCTCGCCGAATCAGCAATTAAGGCTAAACCAGCCGGAGCGGCGTCTGACCTTCCGGTCTTCGAGGCCAGCTTCTAAACCTGACCCTTAAGCTATAGACCGCGCCGGCGGGCTGAGGTTGCCCCAGCGGACTGCGGCTCTTGGTTTATAGCAGTGCATCGGCTGCTCAGAGCCGGCCCGGCCGAAGTACCCCGTCCGCTGGCGCGACCTCGACTGGCCTCGCACAACGGTAACCGTACGCGGGCAATCCTTCCGTACCTTTGCCTTTCGCAACTTTACGTGCCTCTGCGTAGTTTTCGCTACGCCTATTCGCCCGCCGCATGACCTCTGCTTCCGTCTCCAAAATCTATTGTCCCAGTCTCACCGAGTATAAGCGTCGCCTTTCGCGGGAAGTGAAAATCGGTGACCTTCCTATGGGCGGCCTGAACCCCATCCGGGTGCAGAGCATGACTACCGTCGACACGATGGACACGATGGGCTCGGTGGAGCAGACCCTGCGCATGGTGGAGGCTGGCTGCGAGTACGTGCGCATCACGGCGCCCAGCGTGAAGGAGGCCCAGAACCTGCTTGAAATCAAGAAGGAGCTGCGCAAGCGGGGCTGCACCGTGCCCCTGATTGCCGACATCCACTTCACGCCCAACGCCGCCGAGCTGGCCGCCCGCATCGTGGAAAAGGTGCGCGTGAACCCGGGCAACTACGCCGACAAAAAGAAGTTCGACGTCATTGAGTACACCGACGCGAGCTACGCGGCCGAGGTCGACCGGATCCGGGAGCGGTTCCGGCCCCTGGTGCAGATCTGCAAGCAGTACGGCACGGCCATGCGCATCGGCACCAACCACGGCTCGTTGTCGGACCGGATTCTGAGCCGCTACGGCGACACGCCCCTGGGCATGGTGGAGTCGGCGCTCGAGTTTCTGCGCTTGTGCGAGGAGGAAAACTACTACGACGTGGTGCTCAGCATGAAGGCCTCCAACACCCAGGTGATGGTGCAGGCCTACCGGCTGCTGGTGCAAAAGCTCGACGCCGAAGGTTTGCAGCCCTATCCGCTGCACCTGGGCGTGACCGAAGCCGGCGAAGCGGAAGATGGCCGCATCAAGTCGGCCGTGGGCATCGGCACGCTGCTCGAAGACGGCATCGGCGACACCGTGCGCGTGAGCCTCACCGAAGCCCCCGAAGCCGAAGCCCCCGTGGCCCGCGCCCTGATTGACCGCTACACCCACCGCGCCGCCGAAGCCAAGCCGATTCGCCCTTTGGGCGAGGAATTAGTAATTAGTAATGAAGAATTAATAATGAACAGGAACGAGTCGTCAGACCGTAATTCTTCATTACTAATTACTAATTATTCATTGCCAATCGACCCGTTTCAGTATCACCGCCGCCCGACGCGGGAGGTGGGGAACCTGGGCGGGCAGAACGTGCCCCGGGTGATGGTGGATATTTCCGCCCTGGACACGGTGGAGTATGCCGACCTGCGCGCCGTGGGCCACCTGTACTCGGCCTTCCTGGACAAGTTTCAGATGAACGACCTCGGCGCCGACTACGTGTACTCGGGCCAGCGCCCGGTGCCGTTTATGCTGCCCAACGGTCTCAAGGAAGTGGTGGACTACAGCGCCTGGCTGGACGCCGGCAGCCGCCCCGACCATTTCCCGGTGCTCACCCAGGCCGAGTACGCCCTGAATGCCCCCCGGCACCCGGAGCTGAACTTCGTGTTTCACAACCTCGACTCGCTCACGCCCGCCGCCCTCGACCAGCTGCGCAATGACCACACGGCCGTCGTCATTCTTTATACCGACAATGCCCACGCCATGCCCGAAATCCGCCGGGCGTTCTTTGAGCTGATGAACAACGGCGTGACCAATCCGGTCATCATCAACCGCCAGTTTCCGGCCCTGACGCCCGAGCAAACCCAGCTTTACGCCGCCACCGACGTAGGCGGCCTGCTGCTCGACGGCCTCGGCGACGGGGTGGTGCTGAGCACCGAGCTGCTGCCCGCCCGCCCCAAGGCCGAGTGGCTGCAGACGCTCGACCAACTCAACCAGCTCTCCTTCGGCATTCTGCAGGCGGCCCGTACCCGGATGAGCAAGACCGAGTACATCAGCTGCCCCAGCTGCGGCCGGACGCTGTTCGATCTGCAGGAAACCACCGCCATGATCCGCAAGCGCACCGACCATCTGAAAGGCGTCAAAATTGGCATCATGGGCTGCATCGTGAACGGTCCCGGCGAAATGGCCGATGCCGACTACGGCTACGTGGGCGTGGGCAAAGGCAAGATTGCCCTCTACCGCGGTCAGGACGTCATCAAGAAGTCGGTGCCCGAAGCCCAGGCGGTGGATGAGCTCATCGAGCTGATGCGCGAGGATGGCAAGTGGATTGAGCCGATGGTGCTCGAAGAGCCGGTAGGGGCGTAAGAGTGATTTCTGAAGCAGGCAATAAGTGGGGTTGGACGGCAGTTCAACCCCATTCTTTTTTACTAGTTTGACTGACATTATCACGTGTACCGGTTCCGCGCGCCCCGGCTCTAAGATCAGATAATTCATAACTTATGTTTCAGCGTCACCTGTTCGCCACGGTTTGCATTGGTTTATACCTCATGCTTTGGGGATATCTGATTTATTGGTTCTCCTCCGGCGCCAGCTCTTATCCAAATTCATGTGGTGCAGCCAATGGTGGGCTAATCATGCTCATCTTCCTGTGTTCTATACTTTACCTCATTGTGTTGACCCTTAAGGTTCTTTTATCTAAAGGGCAGAACAAAGAAGATTATGTTAAGCTCTTCTGCGTCAATTTCTCGCCTGTAGCAGTAGTCGGGCTCTACCTGATTTTTTCCTGACGAGTGCAGCTAAGCCTGCTTACCGGTTAGGAAAGCCAGGTTCCATGTTCATAAGTCACTACTGACTTCGCTCAGACGGATGTAAAACATCCACCCCGCTCACCCGTCTACCGGGTCATGAAGATCAAAGCAATTCTGACCGGGGCGACCGGCATGGTGGGCGAGGGGGTGCTGCATGAAGCCCTGAACCACCCCGACGTCGAGCAGGTACTCAGCATCAGCCGCAAGCCCAGCGGCGTAACGCACCCGAAGCTGCGCGAAATAGTCCACGCCGACTTCCACGACCTGTCGCCGATTCAGGATCAGCTCAGCGGCTATAACGCCTGCTTTTTTTGCTTGGGCGTGTCGTCGGTCGGGATGAAGGAGCCGGAGTACCGTCGCCTGACGTACGACCTGACCCTGCACTTCGCCCAGACCCTGCTGCCCCGCAACCCCGGCCTGACGCTCGGCTACGTCTCCGGCGCGGGCACCGACTCCTCGGCACAGGGCCGGCAGATGTGGGCGCGGGTGAAGGGCCAGACTGAAAACGACCTGCTCGGTCTGGGCTTTGCGCACGCCTATATGTTCCGCCCCGGCTTTATGAAACCCACCCCGGGCCTGAAGCGCGTGCTGCCGTTCTACAAATATATTAACTGGGCGTACCCGATTATGCGCCGCTTCCTGCCCCAATACGTATCCACGCTGCGGGAAATGGGCCTGGCCATGATCAACGCGGCCCGGCTGGGCTACCCAAAGCCGGTGCTGGAAGTGCCCGACATCGTGGCTTTAGCGAAGAAGTAAAGAGCCCTTTGCAAAAGGCGGTCTTCCGAGCGAAGTCGAGAAACCGAAGGAAAGCGGAGCTAATCCCGCGTGCTGATGTTGGAATTAATAAATCTAACGACAGCACGCGACATGCTTCGTTTCTGGCTTGATGCGCCCCATGCTCCCCATCACCGCCTTACGTCTGCCAGTTGCTACCTTCGCCGGACTTTCCGCTATACATGATTCGCACCGTAATCTTTGACATGGACGGCGTGCTGGTCGATACCGAGCCGCTGCACCACGACGCTTTTTTCCGCCACTTTGCCGAGCTGGGCATCTCGGTTTCAAACGAGGAATACGCCGCTTTCCTGGGTTCTTCCACCCGCAACGTGTACCAGCAGCTCAAGCAGCGCTTCGGGCTGGAGCCTGACGTCGAAGCCCTGATTGACCGCAAGCGGGAGCTGTTCGGGACCTCGTTCGATGCGGATACCGGACTGGAGCTGCTGCCCGGAGCCCGGAAGCTGATCGAAGACCTGTACGAGGCTGGGGTGCCCCTGCAGCTGGCCTCGTCGGCGGCCAAGGTTACCATCAACCGGGTGTTCACCCGCTTCGGCCTCTACCCGTACTTCGACAACCGGGTGAGCGGGGAGGACTTTCCGCAGTCGAAACCCAACCCGGCCATCTTCCTCGAAGCGGCCCGGCTGGCCGGTATTCCCCCGCAGGAGTGTCTGGTGATTGAGGATTCCGCCAACGGCGTCACGGCGGCCAAAGCCGCCGGCATGTACTGCGTCGGCTACCGGAGCGCGCATTCCGGCGGGCAGGATCTGCAGCACGCCGACCACGTGGTTTCGCACCTGGGTCAGCTCAATGCGGCCTTGATCCAGGGGTTCCCGGAGTCTTTATCCCGCTGAACGCCCGCTAAGCCGAATTGGATAGTGTCAGCCCGGGCCTACATAACAAAGGGAGTGCGACTGGCCGCTGCGCTGCTTGCGTTCGGCTGTACAGCAGCTTTCCAGGCCGGCGAAACCGACGGCCGTGCGTGGCGCCGCGACTGTTGTAAAAGCCGGTACGCCGCTCAAACCCTGGGCAGCCGCAGCACCGCACTGCTTGGAAAGGAGTACCGTCGACTGAAAGCAAAGAAGTGCCCGGACTGTAAGCTAAATGGCAGTGACTTACAGAAAATCATGCGGGAGCTGGGCATACGGCTGAATGGACAGCGCAGAGCCGAGGTAGAGAAGGTGATGGGGCCGCCGGACCGGGTCAGAAACGCGGGCCTGATTTACTTCTGGCGCTATGAGCACGACTACCTGCGCTTTACGCCGGAGGCCGACAGCCTTGTCCGCAGCTCCTGGTATCGTGCTCTGGAGTAACGAAAGCGGCCGGGGACGTTTGACGCGGCAAAAACCGATTAGGCAGCGTCAGGGGCTTCCTTTTTTCCGCCCACCGCGTATCTGGAAGAAAAACCGGAGCGTTGCCGATGACGAACCGCCTGCTGAAACTGCCGGAGCTTGGCCTGCTCATCTACCTGCTGCGCGGCACGCCCGATGCCGACCGGCTGCTGGCACGGCTATATACCACCGAGGTTGCCGACCTAAGCGAGGAGGGAAGCGGCAGTCTGCGGTTTATCGGCCCCCGGGCTAACCGGCGGTTGGGCGAGAAGGTAGCGGGTACCCGCTACCTCGACGATGACGGTGTACCGGTATTGGTGGCCTTGTACCTGGATCAGGAAGGCGAGCTGTACGAGCTGGACTGCTGGAAGGTCGACGAGACGCCGCTACGCCGGATACCGGCATTCTGACCCGGGCTACTGGCAGTTTTCCTTGCGCCGGGTGTCGATGATGTGGACGATTTTCCAGCTTCCGGCCAGCTTAACCAGCTGAAACGAGTTGTAGCCGCAGTGGCTGAATTTCGAGCCCACGTAGAACTGGTAGGGTGTCCAGACACTGGCCAGGTTGGCATCGATAAGCACCCGCTCAAAGCTGATTCGCTCATCGTAGACCTCCTTGTGCGGGGTGCCCACGGCTTTCAGAAACCCGTTGACATTTTCCACTTCCACCCGCGGGCTGCTGCTTTTGCTGCTGATGCTGTGCAGGATTACGCCCGGGGCCAGGGTGCTGCGAATCAGGGTGGAATCGGCCCGGCGCATGCCGTCGAAAAACGTGGTGATGGTCTTTTTGACGGCCTCGGTTTCGGCGGCGCTGGTCTGGGCAAAGGCAGCCGGGGTGCCGCAGGTGAGCAGCAGGGAGAGGAATGCTTTTTTCATGCGTAGAAAGATCGAGCTGCTAACGACACCCGCCATGTGCCCGGGTTGCAAACCTAACCAAGTTGTAGCTTCGGGCCCGGATTTCATGCTTGCTACTCTCATGCCCACAACTTATTCCAACACCATTGAGGCGCTACAGACGGAAGGCTTTGCGCTGCTGCCGGACCTGTTGCGGCCCGAGGAAACGGCGGCGCTGCTGGACGGCATTGAGGCGGCTCCGGCTACTG
Organism: Hymenobacter translucens; assembly: GCF_020685205.1. Classification (GTDB taxonomy): domain Bacteria; phylum Bacteroidota; class Bacteroidia; order Cytophagales; family Hymenobacteraceae; genus Hymenobacter; species Hymenobacter translucens. Next base: position 41,164 of record NZ_JAJERB010000003.1, on the reverse strand, counting down.
GTCCCAGCTTCCGGCGCAGCCAGGATTTGTTTGCCATCCGGCAGGTGGTTAGTGAAATCCCTGCTTTAGGATCCGTTCTGGCGAAGTCAGCTTTGCCCCGGCTGCTGAGCGCGCTGTTTCCCGCCGGCAGTCGGCTGGTAAAGTCCATCTACTTCGACAAGCCCCCGCACTCCAACTGGCTGGTAGCTTGGCACCAGGATTTGATGATCAACGTGGATAGAAAGGCGAACCTGCCCGGGTTCGGACCCTGGACCAGCAAGCCCGAAGGAGTAGCGGTGCTGCCGCCCCCGGCCGTGCTCGACGACATCGTCACCATCCGCCTCCACCTCGACGACTGTGATGCCGACAACGGGGCCCTGAAAGTGGTGCCCGGCTCGCACCGGGCCGGGGTGCTGCTTGCGGCAGAGCTGCCGGCCTACACGAAAGAGTCGGTGACCTGCGCCGTGCCGGCCGGAGGCGCCATGCTCATGAAGCCCCTGCTGCTGCACGCTTCGAGCCGCAGCACGAGCGGCCGGAGCCGCCGGGTGCTGCACCTGGAGTTCTCTTCGGTGGAGCTGCCCGGCGGGGTGCAGTGGCGGGAGCAGCAGGAGCTGATCTGAGACCGGAATTCCCCGAATCTATTTACCTTACGGGCAAATCTTTCCGCCCCGTTGGGTGTTGTATTTCTGTACCAAAAGCCCACTGATATGGACGGCCGCAACCTGTTTAACTTCGGCGAAGTATTCGGTTACTTTTTCCGCAAGCACGATCCCAACCGCAAAACCAACTTCAACCTGCGGACGATGCACTTCATCAATAAGCTCAGCATGGCCATGTTCCTGGTCGGCCTGTGCGTAGTGCTCTACCGCCTGTTTACCCGCGTATAATGAACATCGAGGAGTACCGCGACTACTGCCTGCTCAAGCCCGGCGTGACGGAGGAAACTCCGTTCGGCCCGGATACGCTGGTGTTCAAAGTCGGCGGTAAGATGTTTGCTCTCACCGATATCAACGACTTCAGCAGCATCAACCTGAAGTGCGACCCGGAAAAGGCCGTGCAGCTGCGTGAGGAGTTCGACTATGTGCTGCCCGGCTACCACATGAACAAGCAGCACTGGAACACGGTGCAGATCGGCACCGGCGCCACCGACCGGCAGCTTAAGGAGTGGATCGACCATTCCTACGAGCTGATTTTGAACTCCCTGCCGAAAGCCCAGCGCTTGGCCGTAGCCAGCGCGCAGGAGTAGAGCGCAATTAGCTAGCCGACGCGATTAAAAAACCGGGCGTGCGACATCATAAAATGCCTTTGCCGGCGTTTTAGCTTTGAACTGACAAGCAGGCTGATGGCCTTTTGCTTCGGTTATACAGAAAAGGCCTGCCGGATAATCCGACGGGCCTTTTTTAGTTAGTAGTCCAGCGAAGCGGTAGAGATGCTTCGACAAGCTCAGCATGACCGCCTTTCGGGGTGAGGCGGCGCTGACTCACGCTACACCACCACGTTCACCATGCGGCCGGGCACCACAATGACTTTCTTGGCAGCCTTGCCTTCGGCGAAGCGGGCCAGGAAATCGGAGCCGAGCACGGCCTGCTCGATGTCGGCGGCGGTGGCCGTGGCGGCGAACTGCAGCTGCTCGCGCACTTTGCCGTTGATGGCGACGGGGTAGGTCACGGTGTCTTCCACCAGGTACTCCTCGCGGAACTCGGGGTACGAAGCCCGGCTGATGGAGCCGGCTTCGTAGCCGAGCTTGGTCCACAGCTCCTCGGCCAGGTGGGGCGCGTAGGGCGAGAGCAGCAGCACGAGCGGCTCCAGGACGGCCCGCTTGTGGGTATCGAGGGCGGTCAGCTCGTTTACCGTTATCATCAGGGCGCTGACGGTCGTGTTGAAGCTGAACTTCTCGATATCCTCTTCCACTTTGCGGATAGCCTTGTGCAGGGCTTTCAGCTCGGCGGGCGTGGCCGCCTCGTCGGTTACCGCGAAGTCGCCGTCCTGGGGGTGGTAGAGGCGCCAGAGCTTTTTGAGGAATCCCGCCACGCCGCTCATGCCGTTGGTGTTCCAGGGCTTGAATTGCTCCAGCGGCCCGAGGAACATCTCGTACAGCCGCAGCGCATCGGCCCCGTACCGCTCAATCAGCGTGTCGGGGTTCACCACGTTGTACTTCGACTTCGACATCTTCTCGACTTCGACCCCGCAGACGTAGGTACCGTTGTCTTCGAGAATAAACTCAGCGTTGGCAAAGTCCTCGCGCCAGCTTTTGAACGCCTCCACGTCGAGCACGTCATTCTCGGCCATGTTCACGTCGGCATGCAGGGCAGTGGTTTCGTACTGGTCTTTTTTGCCCAGGGTCACGAACGTGTTGGTGCCGTTGATGCGGTACACGAAGTTCGAGCGGCCCAGGATCATGCCCTGGTTGATGAGCTTCTGGAACGGCTCATTGGCCGTCACCAGCCCCAGGTCTTTCAGAAACAGGTGCCAGAAGCGGGAGTAGAGCAGGTGGCCCGTAGCGTGCTCTGCACCACCAAGGTATAAGTCCACGTTCTGCCAGTACTGCTCGGCTTCCTGGCTTACGAACCGCTCGGCGTTGTGCGGGTCCATGTAGCGCAGGTAGTACCAGGAGGAGCCGGCCCAGCCGGGCATGGTGCTCAGCTCGTAGTCGTACTGCCCGCGGTACTTCCAGTCCTTGGCCCGGCCCAGGGGCGGCTCGCCGTTTTCAGTCGGCTTATACTCGTCGATTTCGGGCAGCACCAGGGGCAGGTCGGCTTCGGCCACGCCATAGGCGGTGCCGTCCTTGTAGTAGATCGGAATCGGCTCGCCCCAGTAGCGCTGCCGGCCGAAGATGGCGTCGCGCAAACGGAAGTTGACTTTCCCTTTGCCAATGCCGCGCTCCTCGAGCTGCTGAATCAGCGTCTGCGTGGCGTCCTTGTAGCCCAGGCCCTGGATGAGGCCATGCAGGTACTTTCCTTCCTTGGTCGGGTCGGCCTGCTCATCGATCTGCTGCTGGTCCACGACCTGCACGATAGGCAGGTTGAAGTGCTTGGCGAAGACGTAGTCGCGCTGGTCGCCCGAGGGTACGGCCATCACGGCGCCGGTGCCATAGCCGGCCAGCACGTAGTCGGCAATCCAGATCTGGATGGGCTCCCCGCTGAAGGGGTTAAGGCCATAGGAGCCGGTAAAGGCACCCGACACGGTTTTGGTATCGGCCATCCGGTCGCGCTCCGAGCGGCGCTTGGTTGCGTCGATGTAGTCCTGCACTTCCGCCTGCTGCCCGGGCGTCGTCAGCTCCTGCACCAGCTCGTGTTCGGGGGCCAGCACCAGGAAGGTAGCGCCGTAGATGGTATCGACGCGGGTGGTGTACACCTTGATCTGCGCCTGGTCGTGGCCCTGCACCTGGAAGGTAACCTCCGCCCCAATGCTCTTGCCGATCCAGTTGCGCTGCATTTCCTTGACCGCGTCGGGCCAGTCGAGCGTGTCGAGGCCGCGTAGCAGACGGTCAGCGTAGGCCGTGATGCGCAGATTCCACTGGGGCATCAGGCGGCGCTCCACCGGGAAGCCGCCCCGCTCGGAAAGGCCGTCCTTTACCTCGTCGTTGCTGAGCACGGTGCCCAGGCCGGCGCACCAGTTCACGTAGGTGTCCTGCTGATACGCCAGGCGGTAGGAGTGCACGGCGGCCAGCTTCTGCTTTTCATTGAACAGCTGCCACTGCCCAGCGGTGAATACCTGCCGCTCGTCGGCGTCGCCGGCGGCGCGGATTCCCTCACTGCCCGACTCGGCAAACCGCTTGGTCAGCTCAGTGATGGGTTCGGCGCGGTCGGTGTCGAGGTTGTACCAGGAGTTGAACAGCTTCAGGAAGATCCACTGCGTCCACTTGTAGTAGGCCGGGTCGGAGGTCCGCACTTCCCGGCTCCAGTCGTAGCTGAAGCCCAGGGAGGAAAGCTGGCGGATGTAGGTGCTGATGTTCTGCTCGGTGGTGATGGCCGGGTGCTGCCCGGTCTGGATGGCGTACTGCTCGGCGGGCAGGCCGAACGAGTCGAAGCCCATCGGGTGCAGCACGTTAAAGCCCCGCAGGCGCTTGTAGCGCGTCACGATGTCGGAGGCAATGTAGCCCAGCGGGTGCCCGACGTGCAGCCCGGCCCCGGAGGGGTACGGGAACATGTCGAGCACGTAGTACTTGGGCTTATCGGCGTTGTTCTCGGCTTTAAAGGTGCTGTGCTCTTTCCAGTGGTTTTGCCACTTCTTCTCAATCTCCTGGGGGCGGTAACTCGGCATGGTCGCGGGGTATGCTACGTGGTCGTAGCGGGCGAAATTACGGAGTTTGGCGGAGCGGTGGGGCTCTTTGCGGAAACTAACCGGCGGAAGCGGGGTTGGATAAGGCTTTTCAGTGAAACGACACCTTTCCAAGTGGTCATGCTTGATCTGGTGTCCGCGCAGTCGAAGCATCTCTACCGCTTCGTTGCAGCAAAAGGCGGTCATGCAGAACGAAGTGTAGCATCTCGCGTGCTGACGTTCTGATTTGGTTGGCTGATAATATAATTTTAACAAGCCAGCGCCCGGCGGGAAGGTCCAAGGTAGACAGGGAGTAGATGGCTACAAGGTCCCAACTATCCCGCTACTGACACCTCGGGAAGCATAAGATTGATTTTTGCACTCTGCCCGGGCGTAATGGACTACCGCGCCAGCGGGTCCCGCCCGTCGAGGGTGCCCTCGGTGCCCAGCACCCGGAAGCGGGCAAACAGCTCCTCGCTGTACCACTTCTCGGAGCGGGTCAGGCGAATCACCTCCTTGTGAGTTTCGCTGCGGTAGGCGTAGTCCTGCATGGCCCGCGCCGACTCCCAGAGGCTGAACGTGGCCTGGCGCACGACCGGCAGCTCGCCCAGCCCGATGGCGGCCCGCACGCCGGGGGCATCGGCAACGGTGGCACTGGTGGGCGCCACGTAGCGCCAGAACCGGGGCGCTTTCAGCCAGGCAATGGAGGCGCGGGTCAGGACGGCCACGGGCACGTCGTCGGCGGGTTTTTCGGTGGCGTAGTCGAAGGGGTTCACGCCGTCCCAGAGCCCGTGCGACTTCAGCGGGGCCAGGCGGGCAGTCCAGATTTCCCGGGTGCGCTGCCGGTAGTCGAGCCAGAGGGGGTGGGAGGCAAAGAACTGTTCCGCCGCCGCTTCCGATTCCCAGACGGCCATAAAGCCGTAGCGGTGCAGGTTGGGCAGGGCCCCGAAGCCGCCGGCTCCGCTGCCCAGCAGCTTCTGGAACCGCAGGCCCGGTACTTTTTGCAGGGGGCGCTGGGCAGTGCCCATCTGGGCCAGACCCCAGCGCTTTTGGCCGGGAAGCAGGGAGAGGATGCTGAGGGTGGTAAGCAATGGGTAGTTGTTAGTTGTCCGTTGACAGTTGTCGGGTAGTGGGTAGGTGGCGCTGTAAAATCAGGTGGCAGGCGAGTACGGCTAGTAAACAAAAAGGCGGGAATTTCTTCCCGCCTCGTTTCATAGCTCAGAAAGGCTGATAGTCTGGGGAGTGGTCAGTTACAGGTTGTCCGACACTATTTTTCCTGACAACGGACAACCAACAACTACGGCTTCACGATTTTGTGCTCGTCGCCGCTGGGCTGGTACCGCTCCCCGGTGGTTACGGCTTTCACGTAGCCAAAGGCCCGCACCAGCACGTTGCTGGGCTGGTCCCAGTACTCGCCGCGGTCTACCTCGATGCGCAGCAGGGCAATATTCGGGTCGTCAGAGCCCTTGGGAAACCAGGCCCGCAGGCCCTCGGTCCACATATCCTTGATCAGCTGCCGGTCGGTGGAGATGGTGGCGGTGCCGGAGACGGCTACGTAGAGGTTGTCTTCGGGCTTGGAGTAGCCCAGGCTGACGTGGTTCTCCCCACGTACCTCGTAGATCTTGGCGGAGTCCTTTTCGGTGAAAAACCACAGCACGCCGTCGTTTTTGGGCTCGTGGGTAAACATCGGACGGCTGTGCAGGCTGCCGTCATGCTCCACGGTCGTCATCATCGCAATGCGGATATCCTTGATGCGGTCAATGAGCTGGGAGATGTCATGGCTGACTTCTACTTTCTCGGCCATAGGGAAGAGGGGGTTTGGTTGGGGTTGGGTTTGCAGGGAGAGTGATAGGGTTACGCGGGGCCGGGCCGAAGGTTTAGCTCCGCCGTTTTTGCCGTACCTTCCGCCTCGTGAATTTTCTGGCACATCTTTACCTGTCGGGCTCCGGCGATGAGGACCTGCTGATCGGCAACTTCATTGCCGACTCGGTGCCCGGGCGGCAGCTCGAGCAGTACCCGGCCGGTATTCAGCGCGGCATCCGCCTGCACCGGGCCATCGACACTTTTACTGACCAGCACCCGGTGGTGCGGCAAAGCACCCTGCGCCTGCGCGAGGCCGGCTACGGCAAGTACGCCGGCGTCGTGTCCGACGTGTTTTTCGACCATTTCCTGGCCCGTAACTTTCACGAGTTCTCCGAGCAGCCCCTTTCAAAGTTTACCGCCGATGTCTACCGCCTGCTCGCGGCCCGGGCAACGGAGTTTCCGGCCCGGGTGCAGCACTTTCTGCCATACATGACGCGCCAGGACTGGCTGGGCCACTACGCCGACCTGGAGGGCATTCGTCAGTCGCTCGGGGGGCTGAGCCGCCGGGCCTCGGCCGGCTCGGGCATGGAAACGGCGGTGCGGGAGCTGGAGCGCAACTACCCGGCCTACGAAGCCGACTTCCGGGCGTTTTTCCCGGAGCTGCGCGCCTACGTAGCAGGCTGGCAGGACGGCCGCTAGATCAGCCGGAGCTTCCGCAACCGACAACCCCAAAAACAACGTCATCCTGAGCTCTGCGAAGGACTTGGTCAGGCTTGAACGAGTCGTTATTACGATGGTCGTTCGCACGTGATAAGGTCCTTCGCAAGCTCAGGATGACGTTTTATTAGGCTCAGGCCTAAATCAGGAGCTACTAGTGGTGATGCCCGCCGGCGCCGTGCACGTGGCCGTGGTCAAGCTCCTCCTTGGTGGCGTCGCGCACGTCCTGCACCTGGCCGTCGAAGTGCATCACCATGCCGGCCAGGGGGTGGTTGAAGTCCATCTGCACCTCGGTATCGGTAATGGCGACCACCTTGCCCTGCATGTGGTTGCCCTGGTTGTCGGCCATGGGCAGGAAGTTGCCTTCCTGCAGCATCTCCTCGTCGATCTTACCGTCGACCTCAAATACGTTCTTGGGAATGCTCACCAAAGCCTGCTGGTCGTACTCGCCGTAGGCCTGGTCGGGGGTGAGGGAGAAGTTGAACGCGTCGCCGGCGCCTTTGCCGTTGAGCTGGTTTTCAAACTCCTCGGGCAGGCCGCTCTGGCCGAATAAAAAGACCATGGGAGAGTCTGCCTCAGCCGACTCGACGAGGACTTTCTCGTTGTTCTCGTCCGTCACGCTCAGGTCGTAGGTGATGGTAACAACTTTATTTGCACTGATTTGAGCCATACGCGTAGGCCGGCAGACGCCGCAGTTTGGGGTTTGAAAGAATAGGTTGGGTAGGCATAGGTACGGAATTGACCCGGAAATGGCGAACGGACGAGCTTTGTTTACCGCAACTCAGTTCGCCATTTCCCAGCGTCAGCTCTACTGCATTTCCCAGGCAGTGCGGTAGGCACCGATGCTTTCCACGTAGTCGAGGAAGGCTTTGTAGAACGGGTGGCGGCCCAGGGTGCTGGAGTCGCCCACGATGAGCAGCTTTTTGCGGGCCCGGGTCATGCCCACGTTCATGCGGCGGATGTCCGACAGAAAGCCGATGTCGCCCTGGGCGTTCGAGCGGGTCATGGAGATGCAGATAATGTCGCGCTCCTGGCCCTGAAACGAGTCCACGGTGCCCACGCTGAGCAGGCGGTGCGTCGTCATCTCAGCCAGCTCAGGCAGCTCCTCCACCTGGTCCTTGAGATAGTTGATCTGGGCGCGGTAGGGGGCAATGACGCCTACCGTAAGCAAATCCTCGAGGTGGTCGTCGGGCTCGTAGGCGCGCAGCAGCTCAGCCAGGCGGCGCAGCAGCAGGTCGGCTTCCTCGGGGTTGGCGGTGGAGCGGCTTTCGGCAATGGTGATTTCCTGGAAGCCGAAGCCGGCCGTATCCAGGAATTCCACCGCCAGGTCGGGGGCAAAGCGCAGGTCGTAGGCGGGCAGGTCGGCGGCGCGCACGGTTTCGTGGGCCGTGAGCTTACCGTCGTAGAACTGCTGACTGCTGAATTCCATGATCTGCTCGTGCATGCGGTACTGTACCTGCAGCATCCGGGCCGAGTCGGGCTGGCGCACGATGCACTTCTCGAACAGCGTCTCGCGCAGTCCGTCGCGGGCGGCCTGCTCGCTTTTCACCGTGGGTGGGAGCTGGCAGTGGTCCCCGGCCAGCACTACGCGGTTGGCCTTGGTAATCGGAATCCAGCAGCCGGGCTCCAAAGCCTGGGCAGCCTCGTCGATAAAGACCGTTTCGTAGGTGAGGTGGCGGATGGCGCGGTTGGACGCGCCTACCAGCGTGCAGGTAATCACCTGGACCTTGTCGAGCAAATCCTCGGTGATGTAGCGCTCCAGCTGGTCTGACTCCTGCAAAAGCTGATGGGCCTGCTCTTTGAGGTGGCGGCGCTCCTCGCGCTCTTCCCAGCCGAAGTGGCGCTTAAACTTGCCGGCCTGCTCGCGGTACTGCTCGGCGGTCTGCCGCATCGACTTCAGCTCGGCGTAGCTTTTGTGCTCCATGATCTGGGCGTCGAGCGTGTGGTGAAGCAGCAGCTCCGACACCCGGGAGGGGTTGCCCATCCGGATAACGTTCACGCCGCGCTCGGCCAGCTTTTCGGTGAGCAAATCCACAGCCGTGTTGGAGGGCGCGCACACCAGCACCCGCCGCTCGCGTCGGATGGTTTCGATGATGGCCTGCACCAAGGTGGTGGTTTTGCCAGTGCCGGGCGGGCCGTGGATGATGGCCACGTCCTGGGCGGCCAGCACGTGGCGCACCGCCGCCAGCTGCGACTCATTCAGCGGGCTGGGGTAGTAGAGCGTGGCTTCCGACTCGGGCTTGTAGCGGGCGGGCTTCGCGCCCAGCAGCACGTCGCGCAGCTCGGCCAGGCGGCCTTCGTAGGCGCCCATCACCTTGCCCAGCGCGTACTCCATCTCCCGGTAGCTGACCTCGTCGAAGGTCAGGTCCACGCCCAGCTTGCCCTCGTCGGCCCAGTCGGGCAGGTCTTCGCGGTTGGTGGCGAGCAGGATCTTGTTGCGGCGCACGGCCGTAACCACTCCGCTCAGGGTGGGGCGGTCGGAGCCGGCGCGGCCCGGAATATTGCCGAACAGGGCGGCGTTCTTGCCGACCTGGAACAAATGGAGGCTGTTCTGGCTGGCCGGGCGCTCCAGCTCGAGCACGAGCTTGCCGCCAAAGCCGATTTCTTCCTTGGTGATTTTGACCGGATACCAGGTCAGACCACGCTGCTGGCGCTCGGCAATGGAGGCCTTGGCGTTTTTGATCTTGAACTGCTCCAGGTCCTCGTGTTGCTCGAGCTTGAGCAGGGCCTGCACCTTGCGCAGCTCTTTCTCCAGCGCGTAGGGTTCGGTATAGGGGTTCTCTTCTGACAAAAGGGTAGCGTTTATTAAGACCGTTGGTAACAACGAAAACGGCGAAATGGTGGCCGAAGGTCGGAGAGAAATTTGGAATACGCCGAAGCCGGTTACCGCCGCAAGGGGAAGCACCGGCAAGCAAACCCAAGCCGCGGGTGTACCTTCGGCCGCTGGCAAGGCAGACCATCCGGATTATGAAAAAAGAGCACACGGTCAGGATAATCGAATCTGAAATCCTGATCAGCACCCCCGCGGCCGTCGTCTGGGAGCATATCACCAACGTGCAGCTCGAGCAGTTTGCCGACCCGCTCGTATTTCGGCTGCTCGACGTGCCCAAGCCGCTGCGGGCCGAGCTGCTGTCGGAAGGAGCCGGGGGCAGCCGAACCGCCTACTTTGCCAACGGTAAAAAGTTCGAGCAGCGGATTCTGGTCTGGCAGCCCTGTACGCACTACTCCTTTGCCTTCCACCCCGAGCCCGGGTTTCGGGTGGGGTATATCTTTGAGTTGTCGGCGGGAATCTTCCGGATGCTGGCGGGCTCGTACTACCTGCGGGAAAATCAGCAGGGAACCTGGCTCAAGCTGGAAACCACGTACAGCGTGCAGCGCCGGCTTTCCTGGCTTTTGCTGGGGCCCATCACCCTGGTGCTGTATCTGTTTCAGCGGTATCTGTTAACGTCCATCAAACGCAACGCCGAGCAATGAAGCAGATCCGGTTTGCCGAATCCATTCAGATTGCCTGCCCGCAGCAGCGCGTGTTCGACTACACCCAGGACTACGACCAGCGGCTGGTCTGGGACACCTTTCTGCGGGAGGCCATACTGCTGGATGGGGCAAAGGAAGCGGCCAAGGGAGTGAAGTCGTGGTGCGTTTCGCGGCACGGCATCGGGATGGAAACCGAGTACGTTTCCTTTAACCGGCCGGCCGTGGTGGCCGTAAAGCTAACCCGCCCGATGAATCTGTTCCGCACTTTTGCCGGCTCCTGGCGCTTCGAGCAACTCACGACGGAGCTGACCAACGTTATTTTTACCTACTCCTTTACCCTTCGATTTCCGCTGGCGCCCTTTGCCGGGCTGGTCCGGTACCTGCTGGTGGTGAACGTGCGCGGCCGGCTGCGCGACCTGAAAAATACGCTGGAGAGCCGCCCGGTACTGCCGACCCGAAATTAAGCAAGCCGAGGAGCACCGGCTTCTCTCCCGCGGTCTGCCAGGTGAACTGATAAGCTGACAACCCGCATAGACGAAACCAGGAGGCCGAAAATGCTCCCGGCTGCTCCCGCTATTTCCGTCTTAGCGCGTAACCTGCTTAACACAAGCAGAAACGCCCGGCTCAGGACCGGGCGTTTCACGAAAATAAGGCAGTAAGAGCCGCTGCTTAGTTGCCCGCTGCCTCCAGGCAGGTAACGGTAGCCCGCACATTACCCACTTCGCCGGCGGGCAGGGTGGCGCCCAGCGTGTAGCCGATGCTGAGCACTTGTCCATCCTGCTGCCTGGGCAGGTAGGCATCCCAGGCCGGGCCGCTGGGGCGCAGGCGGGTGCCGTCGGCCAGCTCCAGGGTGGTATGCTCGGTGGGGCACGCAAGCGTTTTGCCGAGGCAGAGGCGTACCGTAGCCGCGGTGCCGCACGCCCCATGCCGGGGCTCAGCGCATTCCTTCTCAAAGCAGCTGGTCAGGCCGAGGCCCAGACTGGCCACCAGGCTCAGGCGGGCAATAGTAGCAAAGGGTAGTAGGGAGTTCAGACGCATAACAAGCAAAAGATGAAGCAGTAGAGGATACGGTGCGCTGCCCGCCAGCATTTTCCAGACCGGAATTATGCCGTAGGGTAAGTAGGGGAGCCGGCTGCGGGTTTCGGGGTTGCAACCGAATCCAGCTTTTATTTCCTGCTTCCGCCCACTGGTTTACTCGAAGAAGTCGCTCGAATCGGTTTGGCTGAAGTACTTGTTCAGCGTGCCCAGGTCGGCGAAGATGGGGCCGATGTGGCGCAGAAAAGCCTGCACGGTGGCCTCAGAGTCGGCGTAGAACAGCAGGCGGGCGGGCGTGGAGGCGCCGGTCAGGTGGTCGAGCAGGTCCGGGGCTTCCTCTTCGAGAATGGTGCTGATGTGTTCTTCCCACGACGGCCCGCCGCCCCCGAAGCCATACCGCTCGAACAGGTAGAAGTACGGCTCCAGCACCGGGTCCGCCTCCACGTTGGCCGTAATGCCATAGCGGGCCTCGTCGGTGCGCAGGTGCTCGGGAAGCTCGAAAATCTGGAAGGGAAAGGTGTTGTCCATAGGGCCGCGGCGGATTAGCCGTAAAGCTACGCCGGCTGGAGTAAGCAAGAGTATGCGCTTCTCAGGCCGACTAGCCCAGAGATACGGCGCGACGGGCTACCCGAATCAGCCGGCGCAGGAGCGCTACAGCTGGCTAGGGTTTGGTGAACTGCTCGACCAGACCCGATAAGTGCGGAAACTTATCCGTTAGCGCCGTCCGCCCGGCCAGCTCGAAGTCGAGGAAGTCGAAGCCCGGAGCTACCGTGCAGCTAACCAGGGTAAAGCCGGCGCCGTGCCGGAGACGGGCGCCAAACCAGGCGTTGGCCGGAATAACTGCCTGCGGAACTTCCCCATTGGCAAAATCACTGCCCAGGGTGATAACGCGGGGCTCCGGGCTGTCCAGCACCACGATGTCCAACGCCTGCCCCTGGTGAAAAAACCACAGCTCATCGGACTTGATGCGGTGGAAGTGGGACTTGTCCTCGTTTTCGAGCAGGTAGTAGATGGCGGTGCTGACGCTCCTGATCCCACCGTCCGTATCAAGCTGGCTTTCCGACCGGTAGGTTTCGCGGTAGTAGCCGCCCTCGGGGTGAGGCAGTAAGTCGAGCTGACGGATAATGTCGGAGGCAGTCATCAGGGTGATTAAGTATGCTGAAAACGAACAGCGGGTAGACCCGCAAACTTCGCCAAAAAGCCCGGATTGCCGTCGGGGCTAGCGGCGGCAATCCGGGCTCAAAGAGCGGCCAGAGCCGGGTCGGCTTAGCGGCCCAGATTTTCCAGGCTGGCCATATCCTCGGCCGAAAGGCGGATATCGGTGGCCTTCACGTTTTCTTCCAGGTGGCTGACTTTGGACGTGCCGGGAATCAGCAGGATGTTGGGGGAGCGGTGGAGCAGCCAGCTCAAAGCCACCTGCTGCTTGCTGACGCCGTACTGCTCGCCAATGGCCGTGAGCTTGCTCAAGGCCTGCTCATTGCCGCCGGCCAGCGGGTACCACGGAATAAACGCCAGCCCTTGCTGCTCGCAGAACGTCAGCTCGGCTTCCCACTTGCGATTGTCGACGCTGTACATGTTCTGCACCGACACCACCTTCACGTAGCGCTGCGCCTGCTGAATCTGCTCTACCGTGACTTCGGACAGGCCGATGTGGCGGATCAGCCCGTCTTCCTGCGCCCGCTGCAGAAACTCCAGCGTTTGCTCAAACGGCACCTCCGGGTCGATGCGGTGCAGCTGGTAAAGGTCAATCCGGCTAAGCTTCAGGCGCTCCAGGCTGCCCTGCAATGCTTCGCGCAGGTGGTTGGGGCTGGCATCGATAGGCCACTGATTGGGGCCGGTGCGCAGCAGTCCGCCCTTGGTCCCGATAATCAGGCCCGGGGCGTAGGGGTGCAGGGCTTCGGCAATCAGCTCCTCCGACACGTTGGGGCCGTAGCTGTCGGCCGTGTCGATAAAGTTGATGCCCAGCTCCACGGCGCGCTGCAGCACCCGGATGGCTTCGGCATGGTCCCGGGGAGGGCCCCAGATACCGTCGCCGGTGATGCGCATGGCGCCGTAGCCCATACGGTTAACGGAAAGCTCCCCGCCAAGGGCAAAGGTTTTGGCGGGAGCGGAGGAGGTTGGGTTGGTCATGGGATAGGAGAGCGTAATCCAAATAAACGCCCCGAATGGGCGGCCGGACCGGTGCCGGCAGCTACTAACAGCCAAGTGCCGGAATTGTCCGGCTGGCGGCCTTATTCCCGGTCGGGTAGTAGTATGCTGTTGGGAAGAATCAGGCGGCAAAGCGCCGGCCGCAGTGCCCGCACCGGTAAAGTGTGGTGCCGGCGTAGTACAGCCGCTGCCACCACGACGGGCGGGCTACGGGCTCGGTTTCGGGGGATTGGCAGCGGGGGCAGCGCATTACCGCTACGGCGCTGCGGGTAGCCTCGAACGGCTCCACAACCGCCCGGGCCGCGTCGGCGTCGGTTTCCTCGATGAGCAGCTGGTACCAGATACCGTCGCCGAACGGAAAGGAAGGCGGCCCGCAGGTTTTAACCAGACTCTCAATGCCGGCGTCGAGCAGGTCGTTGTAGAGCGTCACCGCCTCGGCGTAAGTAAGATAATAGGCGGCGGGGATGAGCATGGGAGAGGAAGAAGGCGCTAAAATACGGCGGTCATTCCCGCGCTGAAAGCTCAGGCAAGATCATCCTGAGCATTTCAAGCCGTCAACGGTAGCAGACGTAGGCTAACTGTCATCCCTGATCTGATGTCCGGCGCAAGCCGAAGGACCTTATTGGGCCTGAACGAGACCCGCAACAATGACGCGTTCATGCCTGATAAGGTCCTTCCTTCCTCAGGATGACATTGTCTTGACCTTATGCGGGGCTACCGGCGGGTGGTGCGGCGGACGGGGCGTACCTGGTTGCGGAGCTTATAGATGTACCACAGCAGGCCGGCGCAGAGCAAAGCCAGGCCGGCTGCAAGCAGCTCCCGGCTGGTGCGGGCGGCGGTGGCTTCGGCAGCTTCAGCCTGGTATTCGAGCAGCTTCTTCTCCCGGTTCCGGTCGCGCACCTGCAGGTTCTGAATCTGGTTTTGCAGGTCGTAAAACCGCTCCCGGGTCATGCTCTGGTCGCCCTGGGCCACGGTAATCTGGCGCTCGGCCTGGGCTTTCTCGGCCACGATGCTGGCCGTGCGGCGCAGGGCGGCTTCTTTCACGGCCTGCACAATCTCGGTGTCCTTGCGGATAATGCCCTTGAGGGCAACCACAACTTCTTCCAGGTCTTTTTTGGAGGGCTTGTTGCCGAACAGGCTGTTGCGCTGGGCACTGGCTTCCTCGTACTGCCGCACGAGCTCGTCCCGCTCCCGGATCAGGGGCGTAAGCGGGTCGGGCTGGGCGGGCGCCGATTGGGCAAGGCCCGGCCGGGAAGTCAGCAGCAGAAAAAGCAGGGAAAGCAGGCGCGTCATCCGAATCATAGGCCGAAGTAACGACGAAACCGGCCGCGAGTTGGGGAATTGCCCTGGGCAGCGCGATGCAGCGGCTTCGCGGGCTGTGAAACGATGCCGTTGCGGGGGCGCCGACGATACGCGAAGCCGGTGCTTTGCCCTACCACCACTTCAGCCGGCCGCCAGCCCGGGCGTCACGTTATTCGGTCAGCAGCGGGACCGGCTGGCGGATTTCCCTGGGCCGGTGGCGGTAGAAGTACAGGATAAGCAGTGGGAGCAGGGTCAGCTCGGCCACGACCCCGAACAGCAGGGTCAGGCCGATGAGCAGGCCCACGTAGAATGTGCCGTCGAAGGACGAGAACAGCAGCGTGGAAAAGCCGCCGACCAGAATCAGAGACGTCACAATGACGGCCTTACCGGCCATGAGGTAGGTTTTGCGCACCGCCTGAAACAGACTTTGCTCCTGCAGCAGGGTCAGCTTGAGCTTGCTGATAAAGTGGATGGTGTCGTCGACGGCAATGCCAAAGGCAATGGTGAAGATGATGCTCGTGCTCACCTTCATGGCCACGCCGGCCGCGCCCATCACCCCGCCCACAATCAGGATGGGCAGCAGGTTGGGAACCAGCACCACGGCCGTCATCCGCAGGGACCGGAACAGCACCAGCACAATGAGCGTCACCATCACGATGTCGATGCTCATGCCCAGAATCATGTCCCGGGTCAGGCTGCCGTTGTTTTTGTCGATCAGGTTGGCGCTTCCGGTCAGGCGGGCCCGGACCAGGGTGGTGTCGGTTCCGGTAGCCAGAAACCGGCGCATCGCCGCATTTTTGGCATCGGCCCGGACGCTGCCGATGTCGGCCATGCGCCCCGTCATCCGCCCCTCGGTGCCATCGGGCAAGGCCAGGGACTGAAACTCCGGCCGCTTTCGGAACGCCCGGATGCGGGCCCGGATCCGCTGCATCTCGGCCTCGGAGTCGGGCAGGCGGTACTCCTCGGGGCTGCCCCCGTTCAGAGCCTTGCGCACCGATTTCACGATAGTAACCGGCGAGGCCAGGAACCGCAAGCCATAGTCGCGGCGGGCGTACTGCTCGATCTGCTCGATCTGCCGGAGCACGTCGAGGTCGTAGATCGAGCGGCCGGGCACGGGTTGCAGGTCCAGCTCAAAGGCCCGCACCCCGGCAAACTTCTCCTCGAAAAAGCGGAAGTCCTCTTTCACCGGGTCGTGGTCGGACAGGTCGTCGAGCAGCGCCGAGTTGATCTGCACCCGGGTGGCCGAGAGCGAAGCCGTAACGACCACCAGGGCGCTCAGGGCAAAGACCAGCCGGCGGCGCAGCAGCACCTGCCGGAAGATGCGACCCAGCACCCCGTCCCAGCTGCGGCCCTGCCGGCGTGGCACCCGCAGCTGGGGCTTGCCCAAGAGCACCAGCATGGCCGGCAGCAGGGTAAACGACAAGACAAACGCCAGCAGCACCGAAATGCCCGTGAACAGGCCAAAGTTGTGAATCGGCTTGATCGAGCTGGTCATCAGCGTGAAAAAGCCGATGCTGGTCGTCAGCGCCGACAGGCCCGATCCGAAGCCGGATTCCTTGATGGTGATGCGCAGGGCCTCCTTCTTGCCGGCGCCGTAGCCCAGCTCGGTCACGTACCGGGTGATGATGTGAATCGTGTCGGACATGCCCACCACGAACATCATCGTCGGCAGCAGGGCCGTCATCAGGTCGATGCTGACCCCGCAGGCGCTCATCAGCCCCAGCCCCCACAGAATAGCGCCCAGCACCACGACCAGGGGCAGCACCACGCCCCACCAGGTCCGGAAGGTAAACCACAGCAGCACCGTCACGAGCACCACGGACAAGGACATAAATACCGCCAGCTCCCACTGCAGCCGGTCCACAAACACCGACTGGGCCACCAGCTTGCCGGCCAGGTGGTAGCGCTCCGCCGGCACGTTCAGCGCCTGCAGGCGGGCCTTCATATTGTTGAGCAGGGAGTCGCCCGACGGCTTTTTCAGATCTTCTTCGGTCTGAATCAGGATGGTCAGGGCCTGCGCGTCGGCCGAAATCAGGTTGCCTACCAGCCCTTCAGTGCGGTAGATCTGTACCGAGTCCGGGCCCCGCCGCCCGGGCTCCCCGGGGTGGAGGTAGGGCAGGTTGAAGACGCCCAGCCCTTCGACTACCGGGTTTACCGCGTTAGTCAGCGACGTGGCCTGCAGCACCCGGGGCTGGCGCCGGGCAAAGCGGGTAAGCGAGTCAACCGTACCCAGAAAAGCCGGGTCGAACGCGGTGCGGCCGGCCGGGGCTTCCAGGCTGAGCAGCACGTAGTCGTTGTCGTTGCCGAAGCGCTGGGAGTAGCGCTGGTAGTAGTCCAGGTCGGGGTCCCCGGCCGGGTAGAAGTCGTTGAAGTTGTAGTTGAAGCGAAGCTGGGAAACGTAATACCCGCTGATGGCGGTCAGGATGACCAGAATCAGCAGGGTCAGATAGCTAAGGGAGCGGAGCGGCATCAGGACGGTTCGGGAACGGGCAGCGCGGGATTTCAAAAGTACGACCGGCTTCGTGGGGGATCCACGAATTGAAAATCTGTCGGTCCTTTGTACCTTAGGGCAGCGGATTAGCCAACCCGGCCGCCGCGGCTTTTGTTTCACCCCAGCTTATCTGACTTTTTCCCATGAAAAACGCCCTATTGGCCCTCGCCCTGTTTGCTTTCGTTGGTACCGCTGCCGCCAGCGGGGAGAAAGACGGTAAAGCCACCAAAGCCGGCAAGAAAGAAGCCTGCTCCACCGAAATGAAAGCCGCCTGCGCCGAAAAAGGCGCTACCGCCGCCACACCGTCCTGCTGCATGAAGAAAGGTGCCAAGACCTCCACGGCTGCCGTGACGCCCGCTGCCCCGGCCGCTACCACGCCGGTACAGAAGTCACTGTAGCCCGGCAGGAAATCTGATTTGGAAAAGCTCCGGTCGAAAGGCCGGAGCTTTTTATTTGCTTGTTGGAAATAGAATCATACATTTAAAAACATAATAAAATACAACAAAGACTATGGACCTAATTGATCAGCTAACCAATCTAGCGTCAAGGGCGCAAAAGCAGATTTCTCACATCCAAACCGAGGAAGCGACCAAGAATGCGCTAGTAATGCCGTTCATCAATGCGCTTGGATATAACGTTTTCGACCCGACGGAGGTGGTACCAGAGTTTATCTGTGACATCGGCACGAAGAAGGGGGAGAAGATTGATTATGCCATCGTCCGGGATGGAAAACCCATAATCCTCATCGAGTGCAAGCATGTTGGGGCCGAACTGAGTATAAACCACGCCAGTCAGCTTTTTCGGTACTTCCATGTGACTGAAGCTCGTATTGCCGTGCTGACAAACGGTATCAGCTATAAGCTGTTTACGGACCTGGAGCAACCCAATAAGATGGATGAGCGGCCTTTCATGGAGTTTGACCTTTTCAATTTCCATGAGAATGATGTAGCTGAAATCAAGAAGTTGAGCAAGCCGGCTTTCAATATTGATGACATGCTGTTTGCCGCGTACAACCTGAAGTACATGCGTGCTTTCAAAAAGTACTTCGACGAGCAGTTTGCTCAGCCTTCGACCGAATTTATTCACTTCATTTCGAAACAGATATATGATGGAGTGCTGACGCCCAAGCTGAA
Organism: Hymenobacter translucens; assembly: GCF_020685205.1. GTDB lineage: Bacteria > Bacteroidota > Bacteroidia > Cytophagales > Hymenobacteraceae > Hymenobacter > Hymenobacter translucens. The sequence goes on along the minus strand of NZ_JAJERB010000003.1, from coordinate 22,822 downwards.
AGAGCAGTTCAGCATCCTCGTGCATCGTTCGTTTCAGCAGTTTCTGAACGATAAGATTTCCATGCGACTTCGGTCAGCAATGGTTGACACTAGTGGGCAGGGAATCCTGAGCAACGAGCTGGCCGCAATGCCTGCTCCGGAGACCGTTGCGCCGCCGGCGGAAGCAAAGGATAAGGATATTGAAACCACGATGGAGGAAACGGAAGGTTTCATGATTGTACGGGCCATTTTGCGCAAAACTGTTCCGGTAAACCGGGTGATTATGCGGGATGTACAGTCGTACTGCGGCATTCTGCTGGATGATAACAACCGTAAGCCTATTTGCCGGCTGCATTTCAACAGCAGCAAGCGGTTCGTGACGTTATTTGATGTGGAAGGAGGGGAACGGGTTGATATAAGCTCTTTGGATGACTTGTATGGCTTGGCACCACGAATCCGGGCCGCAGTTCAACGGCATGAAGCTAAACCGGTTGAGGCGTAGCACTTAGTCAGGCATAAGAGCCGCTCCCCGAAAGAGAGCGGCTTTTTCATGCCCACATCACGCGTAATCTTGCTCTCGTTGGTAGGCTTTGTACATTTGACTCCGCCATTGTCAGCCTTCCATATGAAATCCTACCTCGACCTCGTTCGGCAGATTCTCGACCACGGCACCCGCAAAACCGACCGCACCGGCACGGGCACCCTCAGCATCTTCGGCCCCCAGCTGCGCTTTGATTTGCAGGAGGGCTTTCCGCTGGTGACCACCAAGAAGGTGCACCTGAAAAGCATCATCCACGAGCTGCTGTGGTTTCTGCAGGGTGACACCAACATCGGCTACCTGAAAGAACACGGGGTGCGCATCTGGGACGAGTGGGCCGACGAAAACGGGGAGCTGGGCCCGGTGTACGGCAAGCAGTGGCGGTCCTGGCCCCGGCCCGATGGCACCCACGTCGACCAGATCAGCGAAGTTATCCGCCAGCTGAAAACCTCGCCCGACTCCCGCCGCATCCTCGTGTCGGCCTGGAACGTGGCCGAGCTCGACCAGATGGCGCTGATGCCCTGCCACGCCCTGTTTCAGTTCTACGTAGCCGAGGGCAAGCTTTCCTGCCAGCTCTACCAGCGCTCCGCCGACGTGTTCCTGGGCGTACCGTTCAACATTGCCTCGTACGCTCTGCTCACGCTGATGGTGGCCCAGGTAACGGGCCTGCAGCCGGGCGAGTTTATCTGGACCGGCGGCGACACCCACCTCTACAGCAACCACCTCGAGCAGGCCGAGCTCCAGCTCACCCGCACGCCGCGCCCGCTGCCGCAGATGCGCCTGAACCCGGCCGTCACCGACATCTTCAGCTTCCGGTTCGAGGACTTTCAGCTGGAAAACTACGACCCGCACCCCGCCATCAAGGCCCCAGTGGCGGTGTAGGCCGGCTGGTGAAAAAAGCGCAGCTGCCTTTAAACCACACGCTTGGGCGCGCGTCGAAGGTGAAATAAACCTGCGCGCGTATGAAGAGGTCGGTTGTTTTTTCGTCAGCGGTGGGCTCGTCTGTTCTGGCCGTCCACCTCAGCCGCCGGCATCGCGCCTGGATTGCCCTGTACGCGGTGGAAGCGGGCGCGCAGCCCCTGGCAGAAATTCTGCGCGTCAACAACGTGACGCCCCAGGACCTGCGGGAGCACGAGGAAAGCTGGCTGCGGATGCGCTGCCGGCCCGGGGCGGGCACCTCTTAACGCGTCGGCGCTGCCCGCCACAGCTGCATCATCGGGTGCCGGTCAGACGCAAAACCGACTTTTTCTATTCGTTGCACGGGCCGGATAGCAGCCACGTTGGCCGTGAAAACGGCGTCGGCACCGAGCAACTCTTCTTTTTGATACAGCCCTTCCCGGCATTCAACGCCCTGGCTGCGGGCCGAGCGCAGCAGCTGAGTTCGGCGCACACCGGCTACGCAGCCGCTTTCCAGCGCCGGAGTAAACAGTACGTCCTGCTTCACCCAGAACACGGCAGCGGCCCCGGCCTCGGCTACGTGCCCGGCCGCGTCGCACAGAATGATTTCGTCAAGTCCGCGCTGCTGCCGCTCGTGGGCGGCCCGCACGTAAAGCCAGGCCTGGGGACCTTTGCAGAAGCTGAGCGGAGAAAACAGTGTGTGCGTCTCCCGGGCAAAGTCGGCGCGTAGCACCGGCGTTTCTTCCGGCTCGAAACCCTCCGCTGTGGCCAGCCAGTCGGCGCGGTCGGTGAGGGGCGAGTAGCGGCCTCCGCCGCTGCGCCAGAGCTGCAGCCGTAGCCGGGCCGCGGGTAGACTGTTGGCCACCACCAGCTGCCCCAGCGTGGCTTCCAGCATCGCAACGGAAGCCAGGGTGGGCGGTAAGGTCAGGTAAAGCGCGGCGGCAGCCTGCTGCATGCGGGCGAGGTGGTCGGCCCCGTAGCGCAGGCGGCCGTGGCTGAAAACCAGCGTTTCAAAGAATCCGTCGCCGTAGGCCCAGCCGCGGTTGGGCAGAGACAGTTTGGTTTCAGGCAGCAGGTCGTTGTTGAAGAGGAGCACGGCAGCTGATACGTGGAGGACTAGCGCCCGGCAATCCGGTAGGGCACCTTCACCTGGAAGGTGGAGTCGCGCCCGGAGATTTTCACCGTGATGGTGCCCGTCCAGTAGGCGGGCTGCACTGCTCCGCGGCCTTTCTGCGCGGGCACTACAAACTGCACCTCGCCGTAGCCCTCGGGCGTGACCGGCACGGGCCGGCCGTTTGCCGTCATGGTCATGGTGGGGTTGGAGAGCACACTGACCAGCCCGAGCCGGGCTTTGTAGGTGGAGCCGTACGCCACCACGTTTGATTCGGCAGCTGCCATGGGCACCATCCGGGTTGTCAGATTACTTGCTACCACCCGCCCGGACAGCGTGTTCAGCGCGGCCGCATGGTAGGACAACAACTCATTCTCTAGTTGCGTCAGCCGGGCCAGGGCAATTGCCACCGGTGTTGAGCCGAAAGAGGTGGTTGCAGCCCACTTGTCGGCTGGCTGACCAGCAGCCGGGCCGGACCCGACCAGCGGGCGAATGTAGGTAGCGTAGGCCATCAGCTGCTGCTGAAGCCGGGCGGCCCGCCCGGGTTGGTCGCTGCCGCCCATCACCTGCGCTACCGTTGCGCTTTCGTTGGGGTGAGTAAGAAAGGGGGCCCCGTTGGCATTGCCGGTTTTCTGGAGCAGCACTTCGCGCAGCATGCGCAGCGTGTCGACCACAACTCGCGTGCGGTCCCGGACCTGTTGACTGGTCTGGAGCACGGCGAGTTCAGCGGGCTGGTTGCCGTTCCGCTCGATCTGCCTTTGAATGTTTTTGACTTTATCCTCGGCGGCCTTGCCCAGGTGCTCATTCAGATCGAGAATCGAACCCTCCAGTTGCTGCAGCTGGATCCAGCGGCTTTGCTGCTGCGTTTGCTGCCGGTAGTAGCTGTAGCCCCCGGCGACCAGGGCGACCAGCAGAAAAACTAGCACAAGCTTGGTTGACCGGCTCATAGGGCGGATTTTTTAACGATAAGGTAGGGAACCGTCAGGCGCAGGGTCGTGTCCCGTCCGTTATTTTCGATGACAAGGGCGCCCTGCCACCGGGCTCGGAGCGTGTCGGGGTCGCCGGGACGCTGGGTGGACACGGGCAGTTCCACCAGTCCAAATCGAAATGGGTCTACGGGTACTGCTTTGCCGTTTGCGCTGATCAGGCGGGGAAGCTCGCACGTCGAGGCGGAGGTCGTCATGAAGAGCTTGGCCCGGTACACTGCGCCGGGGGGCACCGTGTTCGACTCCGGCATGGCCATAGCACCGATTTTAGTGAATCGGATTACCGAGAAGCCCACTTTCTCGGCCTGATGCGCCAGGGCATCGCGTTCGAACCGCGACACCTGGGCTTCCAGATGGCTGAGGTTCGCCAGGGCCACGGCCACAGGGGCGTCGTTAAAGTAATACTGACCAAACCACTTGTCAGGATCCGGGTTGCGGCTGCCGGGCGTCTCGGGAATCGGGGCGGTAAGGTTCGGGATGCCGGGAGCAAACTTCTTGATGAATTTCCAATAGTCCGTCAGCTGCTGGCTGAGCCGGCCTACCGGGCCCGTGCCGGCTTCCGGCTGCAGGTATTCGGTAACTGCTCCTGACTTATCCAGGTGGCGCAGGGGAGCCCCGGCCTGGTTATCGGTAGAAGCCAGCAGGCGTTTCCGAATCGAGCCGATGGTATCCCGTACCGCCTGGGTTCGGGCCTGAATCTGCTCACTGGTAGCCAAAACGGCCACATCCCGTGCTTGATTCATATTGTAGCACACGTTCGTACGGATCCTGCCCACGGTGGCCGAGGCCTCCGCCGCGGTGCGCTGGTTGAGGTGGCTAAGCCGGGCGTCCAGTTCCGCGAAGCTGGTCAGCGTTTCGGCCCGGGTGGCGTGCTGCCGGTAATAGGCGTAGCCGGCGGCCAGTGCGCCCAACACCAGCACCAGCAGGAACAGGCTGCTGCGTTTGATCATGAAAAGAAAGGTTAGCTGAAGCTTCGCAAGCTACGCTAAACCAACACAAACTTCTTCCCCGGCAACGACCTCACCACGCCCCGAAACTCCAGGCCTAGCAGGAGGGAAGCCACCTGGTTGACGGGCAGCTGGGTTTTCCAGCTCAGGTTGTCCATCAGCTCTTCCCGGGCTGCTGCCAGTACTTCAATCAGCTGAAACTCGGGTTCGGTAAAGTCGGCCGGGTCATAGGCGGGCGCGGGACGGAACTTGCCGCTCTGGTGCAGGGCGGCGTCCCAGTTCAGCAGCTCCTCCACGTCGCGGGGCTCCATGTACAGGGCGGCCTTGTTGGTCTTGATCAGGGCGTTGCAGCCCTCGGAAGCAGCCGAGCCCAGGTTGCCGGGCACGGCCAGCACGTCGCGGTCGTAGCTCAGGGCCAGCTCAGCCGTAATCAGGGCCCCGCCCTTCAGCGCCGCTTCTACCACTACGGTGCCGTCGGACAGGCCGGCAATAATTCTATTACGGGCCGGGAAGTTGTATTTGTCGGGCTGGGTCCCGAACGGAAACTCGGTCAGCAGTCCGCCCTGAGTAAGCATCTTTTCGGCCGTTTTTCGGTGGGCGTGCGGGTAGATGACGTCGAGTCCGGTGGCCATGACGCCAATCGTGCTCAGGCCTTCCTGCAAAGCGGCGCGGTGGGCCATGATGTCGATGCCATAAGCCAGCCCGCTTACCACGAGGGGATTGTGGGGCACCAGCCCTTTCACCAGCCGCTCGGTCTGGTCGCGGCCGTAGTCAGTGGCCTGCCGGGTGCCGACCAGCGCCAGGGTTTTGTCGTGGTTGAGGTCGGCCGTGCCCTGGTAGTACAGCAGCACCGGCGCGTCGGGCAAGAGCTTGAGGCGGCGGGGATAGGCCTTGCTGGTGTAAAAAAGCAGCTGCACACCCTCCGTTTCGGCCCGGCGCAGGGTAGCCTCGGCCTGCGTAAACGCCGCGCTCCGGCCACTACTCAGCGCCGCTATGGTGGCCGCGCCCACGCCCGGAACCTTGTGCAGGCGGCCGGGCGGGGCCATCAGCACGGCCTTGGCCGAGCCCAGGTAGCTCATCAGCTGGCGGGTCAGCTGGGGGCCGATGCCGGGAAAGAGAGTGAGGGCAACTTCGTGGAACAGGGAATCGTCGGAGCTGACGGCCGGCATATAGGATAAGTGCTTTGGCTATATAGAAGATAGAGGCTTTAAGATTGCTAAAAAATGCGGCTTAGTATAAACGCTGAGGTGAAATATGACCTCATCCCAAATAAATGTCATCCTGAGCAGAGCGAAGGACCTTGTCACGCTTGGACGACAATCGTAACAACGACTCGTTCAAGCGTGACAAGGTCCTTCGCTTCGCTCAGGATGACAGTCTGAAAGGGGCATGCGGAAAAGAAGCTTAGCCGGCTGCCTTACCCGCCGCTTCAACTTCCTTTTTCAGCTGCACCAAAAAGCCGCGTACTTTCTCCAGGCTTTGAATCACGTCGATTTTCTCCTTGAGCTGGGGGCCGCGCTGCTTGAGAATGTCGCGGGCGCCGGGAATGGTGTAGCCCCGCTCTTTCACCAGATGGTAGATTGTGCGGAAGGTTTCCACGTCGGCCGGGGTGTAGAGGCGGTTGCCCTTCTTGCTTTTGCGGGGGCGCAGCTCCTCAAACTCGGTTTCCCAGAACCGGATCAGCGACGGGGCTACGTTGAACTGGGCCGCCACCTCGCCGATGGTGAAGTACTGCTTTTCAATTTCACGCTCTTTGTACGGCATGGGTTAGGGCTTAGGGCTTAGCTGGTTAGGTCTTAGGTTAACGCCTGACGGCAGAGCCGGGCCGGTGAAATAATCCGCTCAGTCCGGGCGAAAAAAGAAAGGGACTGCACCGGATACCTGAGCCCTAACACCTAATCCCTATTTTTGCGAAAGTAACCAAAATCCCGGCCGGCTCCCAATTGCCTGAAGCCACCGCCTGTTTCACCGTCCCTAACGCCCCGCCGGCTTCGCGCCGGCGCCCCGCATATGTCCCTTCCCTCCGCCAGCCACGTCCGCCAGCAGTTCCTCGACTTTTTCGCCTCCAAAGGCCACCACATCGTGCCCTCCGCGCCTTTGGTGGTGAAAGACGACCCCACGCTGCTGTTCATCAACTCCGGCATGGCACCCTTTAAGGATTACTTCCTCGGCAACAAGCCCGCCCCGAACGCCCGCGTGGCCGACACCCAGAAGTGCCTGCGCGTGTCGGGCAAGCACAACGACCTGGAGGAGGTGGGCTACGACACCTACCACCACACCCTGTTCGAGATGCTGGGCAACTGGTCGTTTGGCGACTATTTCAAGAAGGACGCCATTGCCTGGGCCTGGGAGCTGCTTACCGAAGTCTATAAGCTTGATAAGGACCGGCTGTACGTCACCTACTTCGAGGGCGACGCCGGGGATAAGCTGGCCGCCGACACCGAGACGCAGAATCTGTGGCGCACCTACACCACCGACGACCGGATTCTGCCCGGCAACAAGAAGGACAACTTCTGGGAGATGGGCGACACCGGCCCGTGTGGTCCGTGCACCGAAATTCACATCGACCTGCGCGACGAGGCCGAGCGGGCCGGCAAGTCGGGGGCGGAGCTGGTGAATGCCGACCACCCCCAGGTGGTGGAAATCTGGAACAACGTGTTCATGGAGTTTCAGCGCCTGGCCGACAAAAGCCTGATCAAGCTGCCCGCCCAGCACGTGGATACCGGCATGGGCTTCGAGCGCCTGATGATGGCCGTGTCGGGGGTGAAGTCAAACTACGACACCAACGTATTCCAGCCCCTGATTCAGTTTATTGCCAAGGAAGCCGGCGTGCAGTACCACGGCACCTCGCCGGCCACGGTCAACGACCAGCCGGCCACCGAAAACGAGAAAACCGACATTGCTATCCGCGTTTTGGCGGACCACATCCGGGCCATCAGCTTTACCATTGCCGACGGGCAGCTGCCTTCCAACGTGAAGGCCGGCTACGTGATTCGCCGCATCCTGCGCCGGGCCGTGCGCTACGCCTTCAGCTCCCTGGGCCAGAAGCAGCCCTTCCTCTACAAGCTCGTGCCGGTGCTGGCCGACCAGATGGCCGGCATCTTCCCCGAGCTCAAGCAGCAGCAGCAGTTTGTGCAGCGCGTGATTGAGGAAGAGGAAATTGCTTTCCTGAAAACCCTAGAAATCGGCCTGCGCCGCATCGACGCGCTGGAGGAAGGCTTCCGCCAGCAGGGCAACCGCATCGACGGCAAAACCGCCTTCGAGCTGTCCGACACCTTCGGCTTCCCCCTCGACCTGACCGCCCTGATTGCCCGCGAAAAGGGTCTGATGGTGGACGAGGAAGGCTTCCAGAAAGAGCTGGCCCAGCAGAAAAGCCGCTCGCGCAACGCCCAGGAGGCCGAGCAGAGCGACTGGACCATCGTGAGCCCGGCCGAGGAGCAGCCTGTGTTCGTGGGCTACGACCAGGAAGAAGCCCCGGCCCGCATCCTGCGCTACCGCAAGACCGTCACCAAGGGCAAGACCGAGTACCACGTGGTGCTCGACCAGACCCCGTTCTACGCCGAAAGCGGCGGACAGGTAGGCGACACCGGCTACCTCGAATCGGCCCTGAGCAAGGTGCGCGTGCTCGATACCAAAAAGGAAAACGACCTGATCGTGCACACCGTGCTCGACCTGCCCCAGGACCTGGACGCCGACTTCTCGGCCCGCGTCGACCACAGCCGCCGCAGCCAGATCCGCAAAAACCACACGGCTACCCACCTGCTCCAGGCGGCCCTGCGTGAAGTGGTGGGCGCCCACGTAGCTCAGAAAGGCTCGTTGGTCAACGAAAAGCTGCTGCGCTTCGACTTCAGCCACTTCACCAAGGTCACCGACGACCAGCTGCGCCAGGTGGAAACCATCGTCAACAGCCGTATCCGCCAGCAGATTCCGCTGGATGAGCGCCGCAACGTGCCCATCGACGAAGCCAAAGCCCTGGGCGCTACTGCGCTGTTCGGGGAGAAGTACGGGGAGTTCGTGCGCGTCATCACCTTCGACCGCGACTTCTCGGTGGAGCTCTGCGGCGGCATTCACGTGCAGACCACCGGCGACATCGGCTTCTTTAAAATCACCGCCGAAAGCGCCGTGGGTGCCGGGGTGCGCCGCATCGAGGCCGTCACGGCCGATGCGGCCGAAGCCTACGTGAACCAGCAGCTCGACCTGCTCCAGCAGGTGCGCGAGGCCTTGGGCAACCCCCAGCACCTACTCACCGCCATTGAAAAGCAGGGCGAGGAAGTGGCCGGCCTGCGCAAGCAGATCGAGCAGTTTGCCCAGCAGAGCCTGAGCCAGCAGAAAGACCAGCTCGCCGGGCAGGTAAAAGAGCTGAACGGCGTGAATTTCCTGGCGGCCCAGGTGCAGGTAACCTCCGCCGACGGCCTCAAGACCCTTGCCTACCAGCTGCGCCAGACCGTGTCCAACCTCGTGCTGGTGCTCGGTGCCGAAATCGACGGTAAGCCCCAGCTGGCCGTCATGCTCGACGATGCCCTGGCCCAGGGCGGCAAGCTCAACGCGACCACGCTCGTGCGGGAGTTGGCCAAGGAAATTCAGGGTGGGGGCGGCGGACAGCCGTTCTTCGCTACGGCCGGTGGTAAGAATGCCGCCGGACTGGGCGCCGCCATCGTTAAGGCCGAAGCAGCAGTATCAACTGCGTTGCATGGGTGATATGGCCATTTAAAAAAGCAGGAGTCAGGTTATATGGATTATACCCCGTAAATGCTTTTCACCTGTTTAGGGCGTCATTCCGAGCTAGGCGAGGAATCCTGCGTGCTGATGTTGAAGTACGAATCCAACGAAGCAGTAGAGATTCCTCGTCTAGCTCGGAATGACCGCCTTTTTGGTTGCTTTCTATGCACTCTGGGTTACGATTGCGTTCTAGGCATCGCTTGTTAGTTACTGAGAAATGTTAAAACTTATTATAACTACCGCGGTGCTGGGCCTGAGCCTCAGTAGCGCCGCATTTGCCCAAGAGCCTGCTGCTCCGGTTTTAGCTCCGGTCCCGGTTCCCCCGATGCAAACCGAGTACTTCAGCGAGGACGGCCAGAAGCTGCCCTCGGCGGAAAATGCCCACCACCGGCGGGAAGCCACCTTCCGGGACAGCGTGCGGGCCACCGTGCGGGAGTTTTATCCGGGCGGGCAGGTCCGGTTCATCACCCAGTACCTGCACCTGAAAAAGAAAATCCGCCACGGCACCAGCACTTCCTGGTATGAGAACGGTAAAATTCACACCAAGGAGGACTTTATTGCCGGCAAGCGGGAGGGTGAGCTGCTCGTGTACTACCCCGAAGGCGCGGTGCGGCGCCGGGACCAGTTTCAGGCCGGCAAGCGCACGGCCGGGGAGTGCTTCGGGCCGGACGGGAAAGCGGTGGAGTATTTTGAGTACGAGCAGATGCCCCAGTATCCGGGCGGCCAGGATGCCCTGCTACGTCAGATAGCCCGCTCCGTGCGCTACCCCAAGGAGGCCCTGCGGGCCCGGGTGCAGGGAAAGGTATTCGTGGCGTTTGTGGTAGATCAGGACGGGCAGGCTACTAACATCCGCGTGGCGAAAAGCCTGAGCCCGGCTACCGACGAGGAAGCCGTGCGGGTTATCAGCCAGCTGAGCCGGTTCCGGCCGGGGCAGCAGGACGGCAAGCCGGTGTCGGTAAGCTATACCGTGCCGATTTCCTTTGCCATCCGGTAAATTAGAAGAGTACTCTATCATACTCTATCAGTTAGCTTTACTACCAGCGGGTATGCGTGTTCTCTTTCGGTTTTACATGGCAGCTTTCACCGGTCTTAGTCATGCGGCCCTGGCCCAGGCTCCCGATGCGGCCCCAACGGAGCAGCCCGCGGGCCTGCCGGCTAAAAGGGTGGAGTACATCGGCGCCGATGGTTCCAGGCCGGGCGCTGCCGATGAGAGCTCGTACCGGGTCGAAACCACTTTCCGCGACAGCGTGGCGGGCATGCGGCGGCAGTTTTATCCCTCGGGCAAGCTGCGTTCGGTACATCCCTACGCGCATGTACGCCGGCGCATCCTGCACGGCCCAACCACCACCTGGTACGAAAGCGGGCAGCAGCACAGCCGGCAGGATTACTGGGCCGGCCAGCGCCACGGCGAGCTGCTGGTGTACTACCCCGACCACACCCTGCGGCGCCGCTACGTATTCGAGCACGGAAAACGCAAGGAGGGAGCCTGTTTTGGTCCTGATGGGCAGCCGGCGCCGTATTTCGAGTACTACCAGGAGCCCATCTACTCCGAGAATGGGGGTGACATCCGGGCCGCCGTCACGGCCATGATGCGCAAGGGCATCTACCCGGAAGTGGTGCGGCAGATCGGCATGGACGCGACGGTGCTTATCACCTTTACCATCAATACGAACGGGATAGTGGAAGACGTGCGGGCCCTGCCGGCAAAGCCCGGCACCGTTCTGGCCCCGGCAGTTGCCGAAGGCCTGAAGCGCCTGCAGGACGAAGGGGTCTGGCTGGTAAAGCACTTCAAAACCTTTAGTCCCGCCCGGCTCGACGGTCAGCCGATTGCGGTGCCCTACACGCTGCCGATTCATTTCTCGACCTATTAGGTACCGGCGCGGCATACGGCAGCTTTGAAAACGCAGCCGTGCCGTATCTTGCAGCCCCGGCGGCCAACCCGCCGGCTTTTCCCATGGACGAAAGCATCAAATCGAAATACCAGCCCGTCATCGGCCTGGAAGTACACGCCCAGCTGCTGACCCGCAGCAAGATGTACTCCTCGGACGAAAACGAGTACGGCGCCTTGCCCAACCACAACCTGAGCGTGATTACGCTCGGCCACCCCGGCACTTTGCCCCGGGTAAACCGTACGGCGGTGGAGTTTGCCATGAAGATGGGCCTGGCTACCAACTGCCACATCCGCCGCGACAACCTGTTTGCGCGCAAAAACTACTTCTACCCCGACCTTCCCAAAGGCTACCAGATCACCCAGGACAAAACCCCGATCTGCTACGATGGGCACGTGGAAATCCGGCAGGCCGACGGCAGCACCAAGCAGATCGGCATCACCCGCATTCACATGGAGGAAGATGCGGGTAAGAGCATGCACCTGGCCGGGGAAGTCGAAACCCTCGTGGACCTGAACCGGGCCGGCGTGCCGCTTATCGAAATCGTGTCGGAGCCCGATATCCGCAACGCCGACGAAGCCTACGGCTACCTCACCGAAATCAAGAAGCTGGTGCAGTACCTGGGCATCTGCGACGGCAACATGGAGGAAGGCTCCCTGCGCTGCGACGCCAACATCTCGGTGATGCTGAAGGGTGCCGACAAGTTCGGCACTAAGGTCGAGGTCAAGAATATGAACTCGTTCCGCAACGTGCAGCGGGCCATCGAGTTCGAGATTGAGCGCCAGATTGCCGTGCTCGAAGCCGGCGGTACGCTCGACTCCGAAACCCGGGGCTTCGACGCCGCTACGGGCTCCACTACCGGGCAGCGCAGCAAGGAAACCCTGAACGACTACCGCTACTTCCCCGAGCCCGACCTGCCCCCGCTCATCATCTCCGACGAGTGGCTGCACGAGGTGCGCGCGGCCCTGCCGGCGTTGCCCCAGCAGCTCTATGCCCGCTTTACCGGGGAGCTGGGCCTCTCCAGCTACGACGCCGGCGTGCTCATCGACCAGAAAGAGGTGGCCCAGTACTTCGCTACCCTGGCCTCGCTCACGCCCAACGCCAAAGCAGCGGCCAACTGGGTGATGGGACCGGTAAAGTCCTACCTCAACGAGCGGGCCCTGACGATGGACGAGTTTCCGCTCGACGCGGCCCAGATTGCCGGCATCATCGAGCTGATTGACGAAGGCAAGATCAACTACTCGGTGGCGAGCAAGCAGCTGTTTCCGTACCTGCTCGAGCACCCCACGGCCAACGTAACCGGTGCCGCCGAGCAGCTGGGCTTGCTGCAGCAGTCGGATGCCGGAGAGCTGGAAAGCCTCGTGCAGCAGGTGCTTGACGCCAACCCGGCCAAGGTGGCCGAGTACCGGGCCGGCAAAAAGTCGCTGACCGGCATGTTCATGGGCGAGCTGATGAAGCTCACCGGGGGCAAGGCCGACCCGAAGATGGCCAATCAGCTCCTGCGCCAGAAGCTCGACCAGGCGTAAGGGTCTGGTTGTTTGTTAGTAGTTGTCCATTGTCTGTTCTTAGTTAGTTCGTATTGTTCTGACAACGGACAACCAGCAACTGACAACTAAAAACCAAACCACCCAAAATTGGCAACTTGCGGTTGGTTCTGCCGTCCTTGCCGGGCGCGTTGCCTTTCTACTGTTTGCAGATTGTTGAAATGATGTCAAAAATGAAGAGTTTACTGCTGTTTGCCGCTGTGCTGGGCATGGCTAACGCCTGCAACAAGTCCGCCACGCCGACCACCGGCTCGGCCTCGACCGGGGAGGGCTACCAGGTGAGCGGCACGCTTACCAACGCCCCGGCCGGCACGAAGGTGTACTTGGCGGAGCTGGGCGAAACCCAGTTCGTGTCGCGCGACACGGCCACGGTGGATGCCAAAGGTCAGTTTACGATGAAGGGGAGCGTGCCCGAGGCCGGGCTGTACCAGCTGAAGGTAAACGATGCCAACCAGGTGCTGCTTGTGCTCGACAACCGCACGAAAATGCAGGTTAGCGGCGACGTCAACAGCCTCACCGAAAACTACACCGTGAAAGGCTCCCGCGACTCGGAGCTGATGCAGCAGCTGGGCCGCATCATGTCGGGCTCCAAGGCCCAGATGGCCCGCCTCGAGCAGCGCTACACCCTGGTGGCCCAGGCCGGCAAAACCGATTCGATGAAGATCATCGAGCAGCAGTTTTACGCCGCCCAGGCCCGCAACGTGGCCGATATCAAGCGCCTGATCCGGGAAAATCCCAAGTCGGTGGTTTCAACCTTCGCGGTGCTGAACCTGATCAATCCTGACGAGCAGTTTGGCTTCGCCGACTCGATGGCCACGCAGTTCCGGAAAAACATGCCTGAGGCCCGCTACACCAAGGCCCTGGTAGCCCGGCTTGACCCACTGCGGGCCACGGCCGTCGGCGCTGCGGCCCCCGACATCAACCTGGCCAGCCCCGATGGCAAGAGCATTGCGCTGAGCAGCCTTCGCGGCAAGTACGTGTTGGTCGACTTCTGGGCCTCGTGGTGCGGACCCTGCCGGCGCGAAAGCCCGAACGTGGTGAAGCTCTACAACCGGTTCAAGGGCAAAGGCTTCGAAATTTACAGCGTCTCGTTCGACCAGGACCGGGGCAAGTGGCTGAAGGCCATTGCGGACGACCAGCTGGCCTGGACCCACGTATCGGACCTGAAAGGCTGGGAAAGCGCCGCCGGGCAGACCTACGGCGTGAAGTCCATTCCTATGACGGTGCTGCTCGACCCCCAGGGCCGCATCATTGCCAAGAACCTGCGCGGCGAGCAGCTGGAAGCCAAAGTAGCTTCCCTGCTGAAATAGGCACCAGCGTTCAGAGAATAAAAAAAGCCCGGCCAAGCCGGGCTTTTTTGGTGGCTGCGGGACTCACCCGGAGAGAGGTTAGGCCAGGAACATGGCCTGCATACCCTGCCAGAGTCGCTTTTTCAGGCTGGTGTCGTACTCAATCAGCTCGATTTCCGCGGCCGGCAGGTAGGCCAGGTCGCCGACCAGCAGCACGGGCTCGTAGATCTGGGTGGTGCGCACGGCCACGTCGAGTAGGTTCTTGCCGAAGCCAATAACCTGCCGCGCGGCCAGCACCTGCCGTAGCGTCGTCAGCGAGACGGGCAGGTGGGACTCTACGTTGATGAGCACCACGTCCTCCATAATCAGGCGAATGGCCTTGAGCAGGTTGTTGAGAAACACGTTGCGGGGCAGCTTCCGGAAACGGTCCGGGTCCATTCGCACCAGGATAATCAGGCCGTTGGGGTTGTCGCCCAGCGTGGAGTAGGGCGTATTGGCCAGCGGCGACGCGGCGGCCGGGGCTGCCGTCGGGGCAGAAGCCGGGAAAGCAGGAGGAGCCACGGCGGGAGCAACCGGGACCGGTGCCGGGGCCGCCGGTGTAGCTGCCACCGGTTGGGCCACCGGTGCGGTGGGGGCTACCGTCGGCACCGGGGGCAGGCCGGCCAGGGACGGCAGCTTACCCAGGGCGGCGGCTACGGCAGGCGGAGCTTCTACCGGAACCGGCGCAGCGGCCCGCGCCGGCGCGGCAGCCGGTGGCGGCACTGCGGCGGCTACAGGCTGCCCTTCTGCGGCAGGCCTCACTTCCGCTGCCGGAGCAGCGTCCGCAACCAGATACAGCGTGGCATCGGTGTAGAAGTTCTGAAAGAAAGCCAGGGACGAATTATCCATGGGCGGAAAGGGGGATTGCGGTGATTAAGTTCTTGTCAGAATCGAAGATACGCCGGCAGAAGTAAAGGGTAGGTTTCGCCTCAATTACTCCATCTCAAAGATGGCCTTGAGCTCGTTGGCGTCCTGGGGCTTCATGCGGCCACCCAATACCAGGCGGAGCTGCCGGCGGCGCAGGGCCCCGTCGTACAGTCGTATTTCTTCCTCGGTTTCGGCCACCGCTTCCGGTACGTCAATCGGGCGGCCCGACTGGTCCACAGCCACAAAAGTCAGAAAGGCTTCGTTGGTTTTGACTTTGGTGCCGCTGGGAATGTCTTCGGCCCACACGTCGATGTGCACTTCCATCGAGGAGTTGAATGCCCGCGTTACCTGGGCCTGCAGGGTTACCACGTTGCCCAGGCGGATGCTGTCCCGGAACGAGACGTTGTCGACCGAGGCCGTTACCACGATGCGGTTGGAGTGCTTCTGGGCTGAAATGGCGGAGGCAATATCCATCAGGTGCATCATGCGCCCACCCATCAGGTTGTTAAGCGTGTTGGTATCGTTGGGCAGTACGAGCTCCGTCATAATGACGAAGGACTCTCGGACGGGCTTTTGTTTGCGCATCATCTGGTAGGAAGGCTTGATAGTTCGGCCACAAAGATAGGACGCACCTTTAGCAATGAGCTGGAAAAGAAGCTGCGCACCACAGAAGAACCCGTGGACTCGTCAGCCAAATAAAAAAGCCCCGGCCAATGGTGGCCGGGGCTTTTTTATTTGGCTGGAAGACTACTGCACCAACACCTTGGTGGTATAGGTCTGGTCGCCCACGGTGAGCTGCACGGCGTAAATGCCCGGGGCCAGGCGGCTGCCGGCACCCTGGCTCAGGCTGATGGCGTGCTGGCCGGCGCCGTAGGCCTTGGCCACGGTTTGCAGGACTTCACGGCCCAGCAGGTCGCGGACCTGCACCCGTACCTGCTCTGAGCCGGCCAGGGTGAAATGCACGGCCGTTTCCTCGGTGACGGGGTTCGGGAATACACTGATGGCATACCTGGTCAGGTCGGCATTGCGGGTGGAAGTCACGCCGGAGATGCGGAAATTGTCGAGGTAGATCGGGTTACTGCCGGCGCTGCCGCTGCCCTGCATCTCAAGACGCACCTGGAAGCGGGGCTGACCCTGGAAAGCACCTGGAATTACCACGGAAAGGGGCTGCCAGTCGGCGGCGTCAGCGGGCACGAAGCCGCCGGTAATGGGCGTAGTGCCCTTGGTGCTCAGGGCCTGGGAGTTGTAGACCACTGGCGTCGACCATGTGGCGCCACAGTCCGTGCTGAAGGATACGCGCAGCTGGTCGGTGCTCGACGTTGAGCGGATGGCATAGGCCCGGTCAAAGGTCAGCGTGGCCGGCCCAATTATCCGCGAAAGGTTGATGTTGGGCGAGTAAAGCGAGGTCACGGCCCCGGCCGCCAGCAGGTTATTGCGCAGCACCAGGAAGGCGGCCCCGTCGCTGGCGGTGCCGGACGTTGTACGCTGCCACTGGGCAAGACCCGACTGCACAGTTGAGGTGGAGCGCCAGTTGCGCAGGGAAGGAGCGGCGTAGTTTTCAGGGAAGCCAGCCTTCTCAAACGACTCCACCAGCGGGCCGAATTCGCCGGAGTTGGCTCCCTGCACCATAATCAGATTGGTCTGGGTGAGCGTGGGGCTCGCGCCGTCGGCCGTGGTCACGGTCAGGCTCACGCTGTAAATGCCGCTGGTGGGGTATACCACCGTGGGATTCCGCTGGTTCGAGGTGGCGGGCTGTCCGCCGGGGAACGACCACGCGTACTGGGCGCTGCTGAGCACGGCGGCCGTGGCGTTGTAGCTGTACTCGGTAAAACTGACCGAGCCACCTTCGCAGATTGCCTGGGTAGACGGACGGAACGCCGCAATCGGGGCGCAGGGGGCTGCCGAGTAGCCGTCGTTGGTACCGGTCGCCAGCAGGTTGGCCGGCGTGGTCAGGTCCTGCCGGCAGGAGCGCAGGAGCGACGCCCGCATCACCGCCCGCTGGCCCAGGGTAAACATCTTGGCGCAGGTGGAGTAGTCCATGTAGTTCTGCACGTTGGCCAGCGGGCCGCAGGGGGCGCTGGTGAGCGGGCAGCCCGAGCCTCCGGCCGGAGCACCGACGCCCGTCGTGTTGGGTGTATCGGCAATACCGTCGTCGATACCGCAGTTGGAGGCCAGGCCCGGGGTATTGGACCCACCCCAGGTGTGGGGCAAGCCAAAGTAGTGGCCGATTTCGTGGGTCAGGGAGCGGGCCGAGAAGTTGCCGCCGCCGGCAGCCGTGCCGCTGTTGCCAAACTGGGCATTGCGAATCACGATGCCGTCGAGGGTAGTACCGCCGCCGCAGGGCAGAATCGCGTAGCCGCCGGCCCCGTTGGCACTGGTAGCCACCCAGATGTTGAGGTACTTCGACACGTCCCAGCGGATGACGTCCTTGATGCGGGCGTCGCCGACATTGGTTTCGGTGGAGTACGTGCGGGTGATGCCCGTGGTGCAGTTGCCGTTGGGGTCTACCTGAGCCAGCCGGAACTTAAATCCCACGTTGGCATACAGAGGCTGAAACGCCGCAATTACATCCGAAGTGTCAGGGTTCATCTTGCTGAAGTCAGCATTGACGATGGTTAGGGCGTCGCGCACCTGGCGGTCGGTGATGTTGTTGGTACCGCCGGTGTGGATGATGTGCACGACCACCGGCACGACCACGTCGGGCTGGGCCAGAAAGCGGGCCTGCTCGGCCGGAGAATCAACCATGGCCGCGGCCTGCCGCAGAAAGTTGCGGTAATCCAGCTCGGCACCGGGGTTGCGCCGGAACTCAGCCTGCTGCACGCTGTCGAACGAGCAGCGGAAGCCATAGGTATGCTCGGGGTGCTGCAGATTCTGAGCCGTGGCTTCCGGGCTCAGGCCCAGCCACGTTCCCAGGGTCAGAAGCAATGCGGGTATTAGTTTTTTCTGCATTGAAAGGGAATAGAGGTTTTAGAGAACGTGGTAAAGCCGATACGTGCGGCAGGGTCGAAAAACAGGCGGAAGGCCTGGTAAAGATGAGCAAGGAGCCAGCGGTATTCGTGCAAGGACCAGGCTGGCGGAAAGTTCGGCAATGACAGTACAGAAGGCAACCATAGCGGCTCCGGGGCCTGCCATTGGTTTCTACAAGTCGGAAAAGCTGCGCTTCGTTCCAACGCATTGATGCAAAATGGTTGTTTTCAGTTGCTTCGGGCTAGCTTTTGGGCCAGCCGGCGCGGCCCAGGAGCGGCACGAAGCGAAATTCCTCGAATACTTCCTTTGAGAACTCGTCCTCACTTTCGCGCACCACCCGCATCATTCGCTGCACCTGCTCGTCGCCCACCGGTATCACCAGCGCCCCACCCACGCGCAGCTGCTGGAGCAGGCCCCGCGGAATGGTAGGCGAGCCGGCCGTTACCAGAATCCGGTCGAACGGGGCGTGCTCGGGCAACCCCACCGAGCCGTCGCCGCAGAACAGTTGGGCATGGCCGGGCAGCAGCTCCAGGCGCCGCCGGGTGCGCTCAAACAGCACGGGGTTGAGTTCGATGCTAAATACATGCGGCGTCAGGTCGAGCAGCACGCAGCACTGGTAGCCCGAGCCGGTACCCACTTCCAGCACCCGGTGGCTGGGCTCGACCCGGAGCAGCTCGGTCTGGTAAGCCACGGTGTAAGGCTGGGAGATGGTCTGGCCCTCGCCAATCGGAAACGCCTTGTCTTGGTAGGCGTGGTCCTGAAAGGCGGGCTCGAAGAATACGTGGCGGGGAACGGCCGCCAAAGCCCGCAGCACCCGCTCGTCGCGGATGCCTTTGCGGCTAAGCTCTTCCACAAGGGTGCGGCGCAGGCCGCGGTGCCGGTAGCTGTCAGGTTGCATGAGGGGACGTAAGGGGCGGGGCCCGGAGTGCCAGCAGGTGCGTTGGCTTCCGGTTTATTGCCCTACCTTTGCGAGGCGTCGGAATGGGTTTTCACCAGCCCGCAGCGCCGCACTGACCGCGAAACTACCATTTCGCAGCCACAATACCCACCTGCCCGCCGGCGCAGCCGGCCTGCCCTTCGCCCTTGATTCGCAACCTGCAAAAGCTGAAGCTCATTGCCGCCGACTTTGGAGCGGCCCTGTTGGCTTGGATCTGTTTCTTTCTGCTGCGCAAGTACTTGCTCAGCGAAATTAATGAAGGCTACCGCTTCACCGGGGGCGCTCTGTTTTTTCTGTCGGGCTCGGCCCTGATGATTGCCCTGTTCTGGACCGGTCTCTACACGCTCATCGGCGAGTACCGCGACATTTTCCGCAAGTCCCGCCTGGCCGAAATCATTCGCCTGGGCCGGGTTTCGGTGCTGGGCGCCATCGTTATTTTTTTTGCCTTTCTGCTTGACGACCAGGGCGTGAGCAACTACCGGCTTTACTACAAGACGATTACGGCCTATTTCCTGGTCCACTTCACCATCACGGCCATTCTGCGCACCTGGGCCGTGACCAGCGTGCAGCGCCTCGTGCGCAACGGCACGATTTCGTTTAACACCCTGCTGGTCGGCTCCAACGCCCTGGCCCGCGACACCTACCACGAGCTGGTGCGCACCAGCCGGCACCTGGGGCTGAAGCTGGTGGGCTTTGCGCCGGTCGGCGACACCATCGACGCGGAGCTGGCCGAGCTGCTGCCCCCGCGCGGCACCTACCAGCGGCTGCCCGCCCTGATCCGGGCGCTGCGCATCGAGCAGGTCGTCATTGCCATCGAGCCCTCGGAGCACCGCATGATTCAGGAGATTCTGGCGCTGCTGGAAGGCACACCCAGCCGGGTCAGCATCCTGCCCGACCTCTACCAGATGCTGCTGGGCTCGGTGAAGGTAAACCACCTGTTTGGCACGCCTCTGATCGAAATCAAGCACGACCTGCTGCCGGTGTGGCAGCTCGTTACCAAGCGCGTCATCGACGTGGTGGGCTCCCTGCTGTTTCTGCTGCTGGCCTGGCCGGTGTATGCCTTTACGGCCGTGATGGTCAAGCTTTCCTCGCCCGGTCCCGTGTTCTACGCCCAGGACCGGGTGGGTAAACAGGGCGTGCCGTTCCGCATCTACAAGTTCCGCTCAATGTTCGTGGATGCCGAGAAGATGGGCCCGGCGCTGTCGTCGGACCACGACCCGCGCATCACCAAGTGGGGGCGGTTTATGCGCAAGGTGCGCCTCGACGAGCTGCCCCAGTTCTGGAACGTGGTGAAGGGCGACATGAGCCTGGTCGGTCCCCGGCCCGAGCGGCAGTTCTACATCGATCAGATCGTGAAAGTAGCGCCCCACTACCGCCACCTGCACCGCGTGCGGCCTGGCATTACCAGTCTGGGCCAGGTGAAGTACGGCTACGCCGAAACCGTGCCCCAGATGGTGGAGCGGCTGAAGTTCGACATCCTGTACATCGAGAACATGAGCCTGGCCATGGACTTCCGGGTGCTGCTCTACACCCTGAAAATCATTATTGAGGGCCGGGGCAAGTAAGTCAACCTAATAAGACCGTTACGAACATGTTTACCGGCATCATCGAAGCCCTGGGCACTATCACTGACGTGCGCACCGAGGGCACCAACCGCCACTTCACCGTGGCCTCACCGTTTTTCTCCGAGCTGCAGATCGACCAGAGCGTGTCGCACGACGGAGTATGCCTGACGGTAGTGGCCCTGGATGCGGCGGCCGGTACGCACACCGTAACCGCCATCGACGAAACCCTGCACGTCACCAACCTGGGGCAGTGGGCGCCCGGCCGCCGCGTGAACCTGGAGCGCTGCCTTTCGGCCAACGGTCGTTTCGACGGCCACATCGTGCAGGGCCACGTGGACCTGACTGCCACCTGTGAGTCGGTGCAGGACCAGAACGGCTCTTGGCTGTACCGGTTCCGCCACGCGGCCGGCCCCGGCCGGGTAACGGTTGAGAAAGGCTCGATTTGCATCAACGGCGTAAGCCTGACCTGCTTTAACAGCACCGACGACGGCTTTTCGGTCGCCATCATTCCCTACACCCACGCCCATACCACGTTCCAGGACCTGCAGGCCGGCTCCCTGGTAAACCTGGAGTTCGATATCGTGGGCAAGTATGTGGCCCGGCTGCTGGGCAAGTAGGACCCGGGGCTCCGGTACGACCCGGCACCCGGGTTCGGCTCTTTTCAGGAAGTCCGGAACAGGAATAAAGCATTAGATTGGCGCAATTCTTCGCCTGCTAAATCCCTTTATTCCAAACCAATGGACCGCACGCTTAAAGTATACGCCAAAACCGGCCACCTATTCGCCCAGGTGGTTTTCTACTACGACCAGCCCCACCAGGTTACCGCCCACTATACACTGTACCAGGCTTTAGATCAGGGGGATGGGGAAGATGAAAGCAAATCGGTGTATCCCGTCAGTGACCGTGACCTGTACGTGCCGTTCCGGCAATTCGCCTCGGTAAAGGAAATCAAGGCCCACGACGTAGAGTTCGTGAAGAAAGCAGCCTACGGCGACATGGCTGACCCGCGCGACTACTCCTTTACCTACGACTCCACGCCCATCCTGCTGCGCTACGTGATTGAAGGGCATCCTGTCTATAAGGGCTTGGTGAACGTGCTGTACAGCTTCGAGGACAATACCAAGGAGGTGCGCTACCTGTCGGCCAGCAATCCCCGGTTCGACCACGAGCTTTCAACCAACAGCCTGGAAACCAATATTGCCTGCATCGCGCGGATTCCTATTTATTACAATGGGGAGCTTTTCCCGATTAATCACAACGACCTGACACGCCTGGAACCCTGGTACTAATGCCGGCGTCTGGGTAGCCGCACTGAAAGGCGGGGCTTAGCCGCTTGCCGCACCGCTTTGCGGCCACCGGAGCAGATAGGTGCAACGGCCTGATAGCAAGGTTGTAAGCTCAACGGGAAGCGCAGAAAAGACGAACCGGCCGGAAATGGGAGCGTATAGACCAAAAATTCACCCTTAACTCTCCCAGTCATGTCGAAACGCGAATTGATAGAGCCCAACGAGGGCGACAAGCGCTACACCCGCCGCAACGAGGACGGTACCTTTAAGGAAATGGAGGACGTCGGCCGCGCCTCGGCTCAGGACCAGAAGCGCGACGCCAAAAACACCAGCACGCCCGGCCAGGGCGACAAAGGCGACCGGAAAGACTCCGGCAAAAGCAGCAAGAAGTAGCTTTTCTTTTCTACGAAAGGCCGGCAGGCGGGGCAGCAGCTCCGCCTGTTTTCGTAGTTGGGTGGCCCAGCGGCCCCCACCAGCGCCGGGCCAGGTACTCGTAGGCCAAGGCGCAGAGGGCCGCCACAGCCGAGCCCAGCGCCGCCCCGGCTAGCACGTCGGACGGGTAATGGGCGCCCAGGTAGATGCGGCTGTACGACATCAGCGCGGCCCAAAACAGCACTAGCACCTTGGCCCACCAGAACCGCCGGGGCAGCACCAGCCACAGAAACGCGACCAGGGCAAAGGAGTTGGCCGCGTGCGACGACATAAACCCGAACTGCCCCCCGCACCCGTTCACCAGGTTCAGCGTGGCCGACAGCTCCGGGTCGTGACAGGGACGCAGGCGGGCAAAGAAAGGCTTGAAAAACCGGCTCGAAATCACGTCGGCCAGCCCCACACTCAGCAGCAGCAGCGGCAGCAGCAGCAGGGCCCGCCGCCGGTACCGCCAGACAAGCAGCCCGAGCAGTACGACGTAAGCCGGGATCCACACCGTGCGCTCCGAGCAGAATACCATCACGGCATCCAGCCACGGACTCCGGTGAGCGTTGGCAGCTATCAGCAGCTGCCGGTCTAAAGCCTGCAGCTGCTCAACCAAGGCCGGGAGAGTTAACGGCCCACTCCACACCCCTGCGGAGCCAGGCCTGGGTTCGGGCTTCGGGGGAGCCGGGTTCGGGCTGCCGGTTGTAGTGCCACTCGGCCTGGGGCGGCAAACTCATCAGGATGCTTTCGGTGCGCCCCCCGGTTTCCAGCCCAAAGCGCGTGCCCCGGTCGATGGCCAGGTTAAACTCGGCGTAGCGGCCGCGGCGCACCAGCTGCCACTGCTTCTG
>NZ_JAJERB010000002.1 GCF_020685205.1 Hymenobacter translucens | reverse complement strand
CGTTTGCTACCGGAAGCGGCTTTCGTTTCGGGAGGACAAAGGTACGAAACCATTGTCGAGTTTGTCAAGTCTTTTTTCAACTTTTTGAAGATTGCGCTTCGTTGACAGTGGGCTTAACAAACCATCCCGGGAAAGAAGTTCAAAGACGTTGATGTCTTTTTTTCCGCACCGCGTTTCGGATTGGGAGTGCAAAAGTGGGGGTTGAATCTGACGATTGCAAGGGCTGCACAAAAATATTTTCAACCTTTCATGCCCCTCTATCGTAGCCGCCCCTTCAGCGCACTGTGATACAACCATTTGACGGCCCCGGATAGTTCACGGGCATCTAAAAAATTTCAATGGTTTTCTGCGAACAGCTCACGGGAAGGTAAACAGAGCTCCAAAATCGGGCTTAAACACGCGTTTACGACGGTTCTCATACTCACCGACCACTTGTCCGAGCCTGGCCAAAAAAGGCAGCCCGACTGATGCATATTCATACCTGCCGTCGTTGATGATACCATCCTTATTAACGTACAGCACCGCACTCAGCATAAACTCGGTCTGCCGGACGGAATCGGCGAAGTAGGCTACATCAGCCAGATAGCCGTGGGACATCCCTACTATATTATAGACACGCAGGCCGGGTTGAGCCTTGGCCTCGGGGCGGCGACCATAGTACAGGTACTTCTTGTAAGCATCAAAATAGCCCGCAGCGGCATACGGCCGGTACCCGGAACCATGGGGCGTGGCCTGCAGGTAGTAGCGTAGAAACGCATAATCGGCGGAAGTCAGGCTGAAGCGGCGGCTGGCCTCAACTGTTTCGGGGAAAAGCACGGCCTGTAGCATACCGGTGATGTCAGCCAGAGGCAGGTAATTCGCCGTCGTGAAATCGTAGGGCTCCGCCACAATACGTCCCCCAGACTGATAACCCCTCCCCTTTCGAATGCTCCCCAGTGGATAGCCCAGGGAGCGGGTGTTAACAGCCGCAGGCTGCTGATACACTTTTTCACCGTCCTTATTATAGAAGCTGATGGGGTTGGTGTGGCGGTTGGCTGCGGTGTCGCAGGGAGCAAAGCGGCGGACGATCCGTGCGGCCGGGTAGCCCAGGGCCCACAGCCGCTCGTTCAGGGGGCGCTGCCCCAGAAACTCATACAGGCGGTTATAGGCCGTGTTGTCACTAACCAGCAGCATCCGGCGAGCATAGTTCCCCACGTTGTTCACCCGTTCGGCGTCGGCACCCGGCCGGTGAGGCGCGGGGGTCTGACAGCGGAAAGCAACGCCGGTAGCCATAGGGGAATTCAGCGAAAGGCCCGGCTGGCGGAGCTGGTTGAGTTTTTCGAGCGACAGCGCCACGACCGGCAGCTTTACCAGGCTAGCCGGGTTGAAATACTGCCGGGCATCCAGTCGATAGGTGTGGCGCACGAAAGCAGGCTGGTTTCGGGCATCCCGGTTGATCTGGGTATAGATAATCTGCAGCTCGTAAGAAGCGGCCCGACGCGCTACAGCCGTCAGTTGCGCATCTGTATGCAGCAGACTATCGAGCAGCGGGCTATCCGTTGGGGTGGGATTCGGCGCTGGCGCCTGGGCAGCAACGGGTGACGAGACAAAAAATCCGGCAGCCAGCAGCTCGTACAACAGCACTACCAGCGGGTAAAAGCCCAACAACCGAACAGAAGCCATAATGCAGGGAAAGAAAGCCAGAGTCAGTAAACGCAGCGGGGGCTGGAATGTCCACATCCCGGCCCCCACAGACTCTCCTATTATATACTGCTAGCTTGACGGCGCATTCCGACGGCGGGCCAGCAGCAGGTTGGAATCGTTTTGCCGCCAGTTGTAGCCGGTTCCAAACGGCAGGGGGCGCGGGCGGTGCACGGTATCGGAGTAGATCTTGGTCAGTTCGGGCTGGTAGTGCTTGGCGAACAGGTTGATGGGCCGGCGGTAGTTGCCGTAGTAAATCAGCTGCCAGTCGGTGGGGCGGAAATACTTCATGGCAATGCCGGAGTCGTCCTGCAGGATGTACTGGCTGCGCTCCAGAATCAGGTTGCGCACCTTCGAGAAGTAGGGTTTGTGCATCAGGTAGGTGGCCGACTTGACATAAGTCAGCAGCGGGCCCAGGCTTTTCACATAGGTGAGGATGGCCTCCTTCGTAACGCCCAGCTTCCAGTCGCTCAGGTCGGCCGAAAAGTAGTAGGCCTTTTTTTCCTGACCATCCGGAGCGCGAAATGTCATTTCAACGCCGGGAATAAGCTTGGGATTGGGTTGATGGCTGGCCGTATCAGCTGGCTGCAGCTGGCCCTGGGCATCGAGGTGCACATACTTCACCTCGGTTACCTGGTTACCGGTACGAGCCGCGAAGAGCATCATCAAAGGCAGAGCACCATCCAGCTCCACCGACTTCAGGTCTTTGGCCATGTCGTTGGTCCGGAAAAAGCTGAACTCGAGCACTGACCAGATCGACGCTTTTACCGCCGAGAAAAGCCGGGGATTCCCGAGAACCTGGCGGCTTGGTACCGTGCCGACCGGCTCCAGCCCTACCAGCACATACGTCTGGCTGGTCGGAAACATGGTTACCGCATTCAGGAAATCAGGTCCGCTGAACGGGTAAAATACCGTTGGGCTGGCCTGGCGCACGGAATCCAGCTCCTGGGTGGCCCACTCCTGGATCCGGTCGGTGCGGGTGCGGTGGTACTGCGCCCAGCTCTTATCGGCATCGGCGGCAAACGCCATCCAACCGGGCTGCCGGGCTATTTCCTGCAACTCACTCTGGCGGCTGGGCTTCATTCCGGCCAGAAATGCGGCTACGTCGTGCACGTAGGCTGTATCCGGGGCAGCCGGTGGGGTGGGTACAGGGGCTGCAGCTCGGGTAGTGTCGGGCAGGGCAGCAACAGTAGCAGGCTGGTGGTTTTCCTGAGCTGATTGCTGCTCGGAGCAGGATGTAAACGAAGCCACTAAAGCCGGCACGAGCAGCCAGCGGATAGAAAAGTGCATAGAATAAGGAAGAACAAGGCCAAGCCGGGCGGCTTGCTTCAAGGGGCCGAAATATACTGCCTTTCCCCTATGCGTTCGGCTGTTGGCCAGCAACCGGACCCCGGCTCAGGTAGTACACAGCCAGCCCTACCAGCACCGTTCCCAGCCCGGCCAGGGACTCAACCGGCTTGTCGCGCAGAATAAACACGAGCGTCCAGCCATTGAGCAGCAGAAAGAGCAGGGGCGTGAGCGGATAGCCCCAGGCCCGGTAGGGTCGGTCCAGCTCCGGCTGCCGCCAGCGCAGAATAAACAGTCCGAGCACCGTCAGAAAAGTAAAAAGACTGAGCACGAAGCCAGCGTAGAGCAGCACCTGGTCGAAGGTTGCCGTCAGGATAAAAGCCAGGGAAAGGGCGGTCTGCAGCACCATGGCCCGGACCGGGATGCCCCGGGCGCTACGATGCGCGAGGGCCCGCAGCCCCGGCAGGTCCTCCCCCATCACCTGCACGATGCGGGGGCCGGCAAAAATCATGGCGCTGACGGTCGAAACCAGCAGCACGGCTATAACGCCCCCCATCAACCGGCCAATGGCAGGGCCAAAGATGCTGGTAGCCGCCACGTAGCCCACCTCCAGCTGACCGGCCAGCCGGGCGACGGGCGTCGAGTATAGAAAGATAAAGTTGAGGCCGACATATAATACGAGTACGACCACCGTGCCGATAAGCAGAATGCGGGGCAGGTTGCGCTGGGGCGCGTCCACTTCCCCGGTCATGTACACCGCCGCGTTCCAGCCCGAATAGGCGTAGGACACATACACGAGCGAAACCGCAAATGCCGGGCTCAGCACCTCCAACCAGGCCGGGGCCTGGGAAGCAAAGGAAACCGGCTGGGGCGCAGACATCAGGAATCCGGCGCCGATGAATACGACCAGCACGACTACCTTGACCGCCGTAAAGGCTACCTGCAGGCGGCTGCCGGCGCGCTGACTTGAGGCGTGCACCAGCGTAAGCGCCACTACCACGCCCACCGAAAGCAACTGGGGATTCAGCTGCGGCAGCACGCTATTGGCGTAGCGTCCGAGGGCCATTGCGGCCAGGGCCGTGGGGGCCGCAAAACCAACCGTAGCCGAAACCCAACCCGACAGAAAGCCTACGGCGGGATGGTAAATCCGGGACAGATAGTGGTACTCCCCGCCGGAGCGGGGCATGGCCGCGGCCAGCTCACCGTAGCAAAGCGCTCCACACAGGGCAATAAGTCCGCCCACTACCCAGAGCATAAGCAGGGCAAACCCACTTTTGATGGTCAGTACCTGAAAGCCCAGGCTGGTAAATACGCCCGTGCCCACCATGTTGGCAATGACGATGGCCGCTCCCGTGTACAAGCCGATTTTATAGACGGGAGCAGATGACTGGGACATAGAAAGGCGTTTGCGCGCCTAAAGATGCGGACCTTTTGCATGTAGCTCGATCGGAAGCCGGAAAAGTCAGTGCGCCGGCTTTCTACCCGAGGGGCAGGAAACCGGCGCACTGACTTTTCCCACGCAGGAATTATCGGCTTACTGGGCTTTCGGGCGCTTGTAGAGGGGTACCGTGCTGCAAGGCTCCCCGTACATTACGCTTGATACGACCGGCAGCAGCTTTTGCATGATGGCGACGTAGGCGTAGGTAGGTACCGGAACCGAGCCGCAGCCTTTTACCACCACTTTGGCGTCGCGGTAGTCTTCCGGATTTATCTGGGCAATGGCTTCGTGGAACAGCTCCTGCTCCAGGGCTTCGAGGTTGCCGAATACGTAGCGGTGGGCGTGGTTCTGCAGCTTGGTAGCCAGCAGCATATAGGCCCAGGTCGGCACAATGGCATCGGCGGAGCAGATAATGGCCACGTTCTTTCCATCAAACTGGCTCCAGTCGTGGGTTTTGATAAACTCCCGAAAGTCCTTTTCCCGCAGAATCAGGCCGTGGAAGAGGTTGTCCTTGATATCGTAGACTACCCGCTCACCAGGATGAATCAGTTCTTCCAGGTTGAAGGTAGTAAGCGCACTTTGCGCAACGCGGTTGATAAGATCTTCCATAATTGTAAGGTGAAAATGCGGGCAGCAAACCCACGTTTAGTATCAGTTGGCGCCTGGGCCCCAATCAGGAGCTAGCGGGCTTTCGGCGTCGTGGTATGAACTTCCTTTAAGTAGAATGGCTCGTAGTACGCAACGTCGTGGAACTCCTGACGCTCGAATGCCCCCTGCGCCAGAGCTCCTACCGCACTGGCAGAGGGCTCTATGCCTTTCAGAAAGCCCGCATTGGGCTGCCCGGCTACCAAGAGCTGAAACTTGCCAGCGCCATTCCCAAAGAATAACAAACGGTGGTGGGTTAATTGTTCGCTCAGCGTTTCGGAATCAAGAATGAGCGGGGCCGGAGCCAGCAGTTCCTCGCCGGTGTGGGAATACAGCCCGCTGTACACCTCCATCCGACGGGCATCGAGCATAGGGCAGTAGCGGTACCGGTCGGCTTCTGCCGTAACCTGAGCTACCTGGTACGCCAGGGCCTGCAGCGTACTAATGGCCAGCAGCGGAATGTTAAGCGCAAAGCAAAGCCCCTTGGCTGCCGCCGCCCCGATGCGGAGCCCGGTGTAAGAGCCTGGGCCATCCGAAACAGCCACCGCGGCCAGGTCCGCCAGCCCGTGCTGAGTGTTGGCGAGCAGCTGCTCAACCAGCACGCTCAGGTGAGTTGAGTGCGACTTCTCCAGCCGCAGCTCCGACTGCCCCAGCAGCTTTCCGTCGCGGTGCAAAGCCACGGAGCAAACGGGAGAAGAGGTTTCGAGAGAGAGAATCAGCGTGGACATACGGCAAAGGTACGCCGGTGCTGGCAGTCTTGCGCATGGGCCGCCCGAAGCGGATAGGTTGAGAAAACTTCCTCGAATCCGTTTGCCCCAACTTTTGCTCTTGTTTACCGTAGTGAGCAAATCCTTAGTGGCTGGACAGTACACCTGACCGTATCAGCGCTCTGTAGCCCACGGGAAATACCCCGCTGCGGTGGTACCGGCGCCTCGTACTGAGCGTAGCTCCGGCCGCTCAGCTTCCAGCCAGAAGTAAAATGCCAGTTGATAAATCCAAGCTAGTCCCCGCCAACGAACCCCAACGGCTGCAGGCACTGGCCCGCTACTCTATTGCCGGCACCGCGCCGGAAAAGCTTTTTGACGACTGGGCCTGCCTGGTAGCCAAGCTGTTCGAGACTCCGATTGCGCTGGTTTCCCTTGTCACCCAGGACGAGGTATTCTTTAAAGCCAACTATGGCCTGCCCGGGGCGGTACAGGTACCGCGGGAAGACAGTATGTGCTCGGTGGCTGTTCTGAAGGAAGAGCCCGTGGTGTACGAAGACCTAAATAAAAAGCCCTGCGACCTGGTTAACCCACAGGTAGCTCAGTCGCTGAATCTGCGTTTCTATGCCGGAGTGCCCCTGCGTGACCCCCAGGGCCATACCCTGGGCAGCTTGTGCGTGATTGATCGGGAAGCGCGCAAGTTTACTGAGCAGGAAACCGAACTCCTGACCCGCCTGGCCGCCGTTACCATGCGCACCATTGAGCTGCGGCTGGCCGCTAAGCAGCAGGTTAACGCGAACAATGCCCAGCTTCAGCTGGCCTACGATGCCCTGCATTATTCGATGGACCGCATCAGTGACCTGGTCCGGGAAAAGAAGACGGGCGTCGCCGCCACCGACAAGCGGGAAAAGGAGTTTCGCTACCGCGTAGCCTCCGAAATCCTAGATTACGTGAACCGCTTCGTAGGCGGCACCCTAACACTGGTATAGCGCCCTTTTGCCTGGGTTCGTTTCAAACCGGTTA
Source organism: Hymenobacter translucens (assembly GCF_020685205.1). GTDB lineage: Bacteria > Bacteroidota > Bacteroidia > Cytophagales > Hymenobacteraceae > Hymenobacter > Hymenobacter translucens. The sequence continues at coordinate 796,652 of NZ_JAJERB010000002.1, read as the reverse complement.
TAAACCAAGAAGCAGCCCCCGGTCGGAGGCTGCTTCTTGGTTTATCGGGGCGGAGCTATTGTTTGCCGCCAGCCGTCTTGCGGTTGGCTTCGGGGCGGGTCTTGGCTTCCGGGGTGCCGGGCTTGAGCAGGGCAGTGTAGCGCGGCGTGTCATTGATGACCGCCAGCGCCGTGAGGATGTTGGGGTCGTCGTCGAACGTAGCCTCAATCTGGCCTTTCTGGAAGTAGTAGCGCGACACAATCTCCTGCTCCAGCAGCTCCCGGATTTCCGGCTTGAAGCGGGTCAGGTCGTTGGCTTTGTTGGTCGAGACCTTCTTGCGCATGGCTTCCAGCTCGTTTTTCACGTCGTCGTAGTGCTTTTCGGCCTTGGCTTTTTTGGCAATGTCGGCCAGGCTCTTCTCCATGTCGGTGCTGTAGTTGATGTCCTTGCCGGACAGGTACTGCACAAACTTCTGGTAATCGGCGTCGGAAAGCTGAAACTCCCGGGCTGGGGCAATGGAGGGGTGCTCCGACCGGTAGCGGGTAGCAAAGTCGAATACGTAGCTCTTGGTGAGCAGCACACGGGTGATGTCGGCAATTTCCTTTTCCACCACTTCCACGTCCGGGGCTACTCCTCCCCCATCGTACACGGCGCGGCCGCTCTGGGTTTTAAAGGCGGTGCGCAGCGAATCGGGCACTTTGCCCAGGGTGCCGTCATCGGCCCGGTGAGAGTAGTCGATTTCCTGAATGCAGCGCCCACTCGGAATGTAGTACTTGGCCGTCGTTACTTTTAGCTGGGAGTTGTAGGACAGGGGCCGGGTGGCCTGTACGAGGCCCTTGCCGAAGGTTCGCTCGCCCACAATCACGGCGCGGTCGTAGTCCTGCAGCACACCCGACACGATTTCGGCAGCCGAAGCCGAACGGTTGCTGGTAATCACGACGACCGGAATCTGGGTGTCGAGGGGCTGGTCCAGGGCCTTGTAGGTTTTGTTCCACTCCGTGACCTTGCCCTTCGTGCTTACCACGTCGAGGCCCTTGTCCACGAAGATATTGGAGATGTTGACAGCCTCGTTGAGCAGTCCGCCGGGGTTATCGCGGATGTCGAACACGATTTTCTTCGCGCCCATCTCCTTGAGCTTGGTTACGGCCATTCGGGTTTCCTTGCCGGCATCCACCGTGAAGCCCGACAGCTGGAAGTAGCCGATAGTCGGCGTCAGCATACCGTAGTACGGCACATTGTCCACCTGAATCTTGTCGCGGGTGATGTCGACCTGTACCGGCTTTTCCTGCCCGTAGCGCGTCACTTCCAGCTTCACAATCGAGTTGGCCTGGCCCTTCAGCAGCTTGCTGATATCGGAATTCGACTTCTTGTCGACCACGATGCCGTTGATGGTCAGGATTTCGTCGCCGGGAAGCAGGCCGGCTTTCTGGGCCGGGTAGCCTTCGTAAGCAGCCTGTACCACCGTTTTGCCGTTGCGCTTCACGACCACCGCCCCGATGCCGCCGTACTGCCCGGTCGTCATGGTGCGGAAGTCCTCGATATCGTCCTCGGGAATGTAGTTGGTATAGGGGTCAAGCGACTTGAGCATCGCGTCGATGCCCGTCTTGACCAGCTTGGCGGGCGTAATCTCGTCCACGTAGTACGTATTCACCTCCTTGAACAGCGTAGCGAAGATGTCGAGGTTCTTCGCAATCTCGAAATACCGCTCGTTGTCGGAAGCACTTCGGAAGGAGGCCAGAAGCACGGAGCTACCCAGCACGAGGCCGGCAAGATACTTTTTACGCATAAAGGGGCGGAAAACGGAATATACTGCTTACAATACGGACGCCATTCCCGGCTGGGAGGTTGCGTCGGGTAGTAAACGCTCCAGCCCTGAAATTAATTTTTTTTCCACCAAGGAGAAAGGCTTTTTTTCCTTGCCGGTATAGATAATGCCAAGCAGCCCTACGCCGTGACCGTCAGGGGCTTCGGTGAGCCGGTGCTTGTTGAGGCGGTAGGCCTCCCGAATCAGGCGCTTAAGATAGTTGCGGTCAACGGCGCGCTTAAAGGTGCGCTTCGAGACGCTGATCAGTACCTGGGGCGGGGCCGCAGTAGGTGCTGGGGCCGGCAGCCAGATCAGCCGCAGGGGGTATAAACCAAAAGAAGAACCCTGTGCAAAGAGCTCAGTGATGAGCTTCTTACGGCACAGATGTTCTTCTTTCGGAAACGAGAAACGGCGCGCACCTGGCATGGGAGCAGACAGGAACGGCTCGGCAGTAGCCGTCAGCGGCTTAGCGCTTATGACGGCCTTCGTCGGATACGGTCAGGCGCTTGCGGCCTTTGGCACGGCGACGGGCGATTACGCTACGGCCGTTTACAGTCTCCATGCGGGAGCGGAAGCCGTGCTTGTTGCGGCGCTTGCGCTGCGAAGGTTGAAAAGTACGTTTCATGATATATTGAAGGACTCAGTGACAGGTAAGGCCGGCAAAGGTAAGACCTTGATTTGGAAAAGGCAATGCTTGAGCGCGGTTTTTCAGCGGGGCGGCTTTCTGCGCGGTATTGAGGCAGTTTCCCCTATCACCAAGCCCCTGCGCGCCGTATGATCTACGCTGCCTTTCCAGCCTCTTCCTGCTAGCTTTACCCGTCTGTCCCGCTCTGCGCTCTGTTCTCCATGATTCACTACCACGTATCCTTCGCCAACCCGCTCACCTTTTACGTGCAGGTGCAGCTGACTTTCGACGTGCCGGCTGAAGCCGGGGCAGTGGAGCTGCAGCTGCCCGCCTGGCGGCCCGGGCGCTACGAGCTGCAGAACTTCGCCCAGAAGATTCAACGCGTGACAGCCATACGGGCCGGCTCGACCAACGCCCTGCCCCTGCGCAAGCTCACCAAGGACCGGTGGGAAGTCAGCGGCGCGGCCGGCCTTACGGTGCAGGTGCAGTACAATTTCTACGCCCACCAGATGGACGCCGGGGGTTCCTGGCTCGATGAAAGCCAGCTGTACCTGAACGGGGTGCAGTGCTTTATGTACGTGGAGGGCCGCCAGCAGGAGCCATGCCAGCTGACGCTGGACTTGCCGGAAAACTGGCAGATTGCCTGCGGAATGCCGCAGAGTGGCCCGAACACGCTGCTGGCGCAGGACTTCGAGCAGCTCGTCGACAGCCCGCTGATTGCCAGTCCCACGCTGGACCATCGCACGTACTCGGCCCAGGGCCTGCCTTTCTACGTCTGGATGCAGGGCGAGTGCACGCCCGACTGGACACGGCTGATTCGGGACTTCACGGCTTTCAGCGAGGAGCAACTGGCGTTGTTCGGCTCGTTTCCGGTGGCCGACTACCACTTCCTTAATCAGATCCTGCCGTACAAGCACTACCACGGCGTGGAACACTCCAACTCGACCGTCATCACGCTGGGGCCGGCCGAGCTGCTGATGACCGAAGGGCTGTACAAGGAGTTTCTGGGCGTGAGCTGCCACGAGCTGTTTCACACCTGGAACATCAAGAGCATCCGGCCCGCCGAGATGCTGCCCTACGACTACACCAAGGAAAACTACTTCCGTACCTGCTACATCGCCGAGGGCATCACCACCTACTACGGCGAGTACCTGCTGGCCCGGGCCGGCGTGCGGACGGCCGAACAGTACTTTGCCGAGCTGAACACCGTGCTGCGCAAGCATTACGACGATTACGGCCGCTTCAACCTGTCGCTGGCCGACGCCTCGATGGATCTGTGGCTCGACGGCTACAAGCCCGGCGTGCCCGACCGCAAGGTATCAGTGTACCACAAGGGCGCCCTAGTGGCGCTGCTGCTCGACCTGACGCTGCGTCGCCTGAGCCAGCACCAGCGCAGCCTCGACGACGTGATGCGCCGCCTGTGGCTGGAATTCGGACAGCCCGGCATCGGCTACACCGAAGAAGACTACGTCCGCATCGTGAATGAGGTAGCCGGGCGCGACATGAAAACCTACTTCGACAAGTTCGTGTACGGCACAGCCCCGCTGGAAGAGCCGCTGAGCAAGGCCCTGGAGCTGGTGGGCTGCGTGCTGCTGGTCGAGGAAAACGCCTCGGAGGCCGAGGGCACGTTTGGCTTCCGCACTACCGTCAAGAACGAGCGGACCGAGGTTACCGACATCCTGCCCGACTCCCCTGCCGCCGCGGCTCTGACCGTGGACGACGAGATTATAGCCGTGAATGGCCGCAAGGTCGCCATGAACCTGCAAACCCTGCTGGCCGATGAGCAGGACACCTATGAGCTGAGCGTATTTCGCCAGAACCGCCTGCTGACCGTTACCCTCACGGCCAACCCGGAGCAGCGCTACTGGCAGAAGCTGACGGTAGAAAAGAACCCTGACGCCACGCCCGAACAGCAGGCCAGCTTCACCAAGTGGCTAAAGCAGGCGTTTTAAGCTATTAGCTAGTAGCTGACAACCGTCAGCTTTCAACTGTCTGGCACGGCCAGGCAGCTAATCATCAATGCACAAAAAAGGCCCCATCAGAATCATCTGACGGGACCTTTTTGTTTTATCCGAGGCCAAAAAGCTAACGGCTATCAGCTAAGAGCTAAAATTAATCGGCTCGGCTGCCGGGGCCTTTCTCGGCGTTGGTCTTGTCCAGCGACATCGGGTTGTTGCCCTGCGGGTTGTTGCGGGGCTTGTTGACCGGCGAGGTGCGCTGCTCCTCGTTGTTGCCGCCGCCCGGCGTGTTGTTCTTGGTGGGGTTACCGGCTTCGTTGAGGCCGTTCTGGTTTACGTTCTGCATCTGGGTGCCACCGCTGTTGGAGTGGGGCTCGCCTTTGTGCAGCTGCGGGTCAGCCCCCGAGCCGTCCTGCTGCTGGTTTTGCTGATTTTCCTTGTTCTGGGCGCGCTGGTGGGACTTCTCCGAGTTGGTAGGCGCTTTATCTTGGTGCTTGCTCATAGCGGTAGGGGCTTAAGTGGGAAAGTTCTTAGGCGTTGTACCGGGCCGGCTGGCAAATGGTTGTGGTTGGCTATTCATAAAGAAACCCCGCCGGCCCCAGAACGGGCCAGCGGGGTTGATCCTAAAAAGTGGATTAGCAGCTTACTGCGCGTTCTGCACAGCCGAAACGGGTACCACCGCCACGAGGTCAGCAAACTGCTGCTCCCGGGCCTCAATTTCTTCGGTCGACAGGTTCAGGAGCCGCTCGGTGCCGAACTTCTCCACGCAGAACGAGGCCATGGCCGAGCCGTGCACCACGGCACGCTTCATGTTATCGAAGGTGATGTCGTCGGTGGCGGCGAGGTAGCCGATAAAGCCACCCGCGAAGGTGTCGCCGGCGCCAGTGGGGTCGAATACTTCTTCCAGGGGCAGGGCCGGGGCGTAGAACAGTTTCAGCTTGTCCTTGACCTTGTGGAACAGCAGGGCGCCGTGCTCGCCCTTCTTGATGATGAGAAACTTGGGGCCCATCTCCATGATCTTCTTGGCCGCCTTTACCAGGGAGTACTCGCCCGACAGCTGCCGCGCTTCCTCATCGTTGATGCTGAGCACGTCTACCATCTCGATGGTGGCAATAAGCTCTTCCAGGGCAATGTCCATCCAGAAGTTCATCGTGTCCATCACAATCAGCTTGGGACGGTTCACGAGGCGCTGAATCACGAGGCGCTGCACCTGGGGCGCCAGGTTACCCAGCATCAAATACTTGCAGTCTTGGTAGGAATCGGGCAGGATGGGGTCGAAATCGGCCAGCACGTTGAGCTCGGTGACGAGCGTCTCGCGCGAGTTCAGGTCCTTGGAGTAGATGCCCGACCAGAAAAACGACTTTTCGCCCTGCTTGATCTGCAGGCCTTCGGTATCGACGCCGTGCTCCTGCAGCAGCAGGATGTCGGACTGGGGAAAGTCGTCGCCGACTACGGCTACCAGCTTCACCGGCTTCAGCGAGTAGGAAGCCGACAGGCTGATGTAGGTGGCGGCGCCACCGATGATTTTGTCGGTTTTGCCAAAGGGGGTTTCCAGGGCGTCGAACGCCACTGAGCCGATTACGACCAAGCTCATAGACTGATGGGTAAAGTGGGGGTCATGCAGGTTTGCAGTGCTAACAACAGCACAAGAAACAAAAAAAAGTCCCCGGGGCGCCGGGGACTTTTCAGTGGGGTAAGTAATGGGGCTCGAACCCACGACCTTCGGAATCACAATCCGACGCTCTAACCAGCTGAGCTATACCTACCGTGTGGGGTATTGGAGCGACAAAAGTAGAATTCCGGGCGGGTTTTTCAAAGGAAAGCCGCTTTTTTTTACGCTGCCCTTCCCCTACTCCTGCCGCCTCAGGCCTTTAGCAACTGCTGGGTTACCCCCGCCACCGCCCCCCACACGGCCGTGACAAACAGCGTTAGGCCCACGCAAAGAGCAATCCGCAGCCCCCGGGGCCGCTCACTGCGCATGATGCTCAGGTTGGCAAATGTGCCGGCAGCGCCAATGCCGCCCCCTAAAAGGCCACCGGCAATAAGCAGCACCATGGGCAGGCAGGCTACCACGTACTCCCATTTCGCCAGCGGCTTGCTCAGCTGCACGGGCTGCGGCTTCCGGCACAGGGTCGTAGAAGCGGGTTTTCAGAGTCAGCCGGCGCCGGCTACCATCCGACATGGGCACAACGAAGGCCAATTCCTGGTCAAAAGCGCCGTATTTAGGCTCCTGACGCAGCTCCTGCTCATCGGCGTACAATTTGGTGCGGCCCGTCCACACCGAGCGGTCCAGGCGGAGGCTGGGGCTGTGGGGGTCGTTGAGAGTAAAATCTATTTTCATTGAAATGAGTTGCTGAGTCGCCTGATTTCAGGCTTGACAAGCTACCGGAAACTTTCCGGGAATCCGAAACCGTACCTTTGTGATTCGCAATATCCTTTCAGTGTCATGTCCGAGTCGCCTGCCCCCGTTTCCTTCGCCGATTTCAAGCTCAACAAGCAGCTGCTGACGGCCGTGGCCGAAGCGGGCTTTGAAACGCCAACCCCGGTGCAGCAGAAAACCATTCCGCTGCTGCTGGCGGGCCACGACGTGCTGGGCATCGCCCAGACCGGCACCGGCAAAACCGCCGCGTTCGGCCTGCCGCTGCTGATGAAGGTGAAGTACGCCCAGGGCCAGCACCCCCGCGCCCTGATCCTGGCGCCCACCCGGGAGCTGGCCATGCAGATCGAGACCCACCTCAAGACCCTGGCCGTCAATACCGACCTGCGCATCTACGCCATCTACGGCGGCCTGGGGCCGAAAACGCAGATTGAGACCATTGCCAAGGGCCTCGACGTGCTCATTGCCACGCCCGGCCGCCTGCTGGAGCTGTACCTGAAGGGCGACCTGGTGCTGAAAGAGCTGAAGACGCTGGTGCTGGACGAAGCCGACAAGATGATGGATATGGGCTTTATGCCCCAGCTCCACCGCATCCTGGAGGTGATTCCGCGCAAGCGCCAGAACATGCTGTTCTCGGCCACGATGTCGCCGCGGGTGACGACGCTGAGCGAAGAATTCCTGGAAGACCCGATGCGCGTTGAAGTGACGCCCTCGGCCGCCCCGGCGCAGACGGTAACCCAGACGCTGTACCGGGTGCCGAACCTGCTCACCAAGATCAACCTGCTGGAGTACCTGATGCTGGACTGGGACACCTTTACCCGGGTCATGATCTTCTGCCGTACCAAGGAGCACGCCGACAACGTGGCGCACTTCCTGAACCGTAAAGTGGTGGGCGAGGTGCGGGCCATCCACGGCAACAAGGGCCAGAACGCCCGCATCAACGCCATGGACGAGTTCCGGGCCGGCGACCTGCGCTTCCTGGTAGCCACCGATGTAGCCGCCCGCGGCATCGACGTGCCGCTGGTCAGCCACGTCATCAACTTCGACGTGCCGCTGATGTACGACGACTATGTGCACCGTATCGGGCGCACGGGCCGGGCCCAGCACACCGGGGCGGCCATCACCTTCGCCAACGACGCCGAGATGCACCACATCGGCCGTATCGAGGAGCTGATTCAGCAGAAAATCGAGGAGTTGCCCCTGCCCGAGGTAGTAAAGGTGATGCCAACGCCTTTCGAGGAGCAGCAGAACATGGACCGGGAGGTGGATGAGCGCCGCCGCAAGACTGACCCGGAGTACAAAGGCGCGTTCCACGAAAAGAAGACGCCGCTTCAAAAGGATATTGACAAGCGGACCGGCAGAGCGTATGTGGAAGGCCCGAACCGAAGCGTGAAGGGAACCAAGAAAAACCCCTCGAAGGGCCGCAGCCAGTCGCCCGCCGCCAAGGGAGCAGCCAAACTGCGCAACAGCCGAAAAAAATAGCTTTTATCAGCTACAAGCTGCAAGCTTTTTTGTCGTTGTCATCCTGAGCTTGCGAAGGACCTCCCACTGACTACCTGCAAAAGCCAAATCATGCAAAAGCCCTTTACCATTGCTGGTAAAGGGCTTTTGCGTTTCAAACAAAGTAACCTGCCCTATCAGAGGCAGACGGCTGATATCAGAATGACCAAAAAAGCTTGCCGCTTATTCAATGAAAAATCGGCAGGTGGCTGAACTTGACGGCTACGAAGGTGAGCACAAGGCCCCAGAAAACGGCGCTCCAGAGCATGTGCAGCATAATTTCGAAGCGGGGCACGTGCAGCTGGGTGGCAATGACGGTGCCGCCGATGGGGCTGAACAGAATCGGGGTGAGGAAGGCAATGCCGGCCATGCCGAAGCGCCGGAACACGCCTACGATGCGGCGGCTGTTCTTGCTGAACAGGGGCTTACCCTTTTCGGTGCGGCGCTTGCGCTGGTGCAGGGCCCACATCCGCCCTACCCCCGACACAACCAGCACGGTCGTCATCATGCCCGCTACCGTCAGGCCCCAGGTAAAGCAGAACGGCAGCCCCGCGGCGGCCCCGGCAATGGGGCCGCCAAAAAACTTGACCATGCTCAGCAGGAACACCGAGGCGTATTTTAAGACATGAGGTAGCACGACCGCGAAAAACAGGTTGGGTGAAACAACGCCCTGCTGCAGAAGGCGGGTACCAATTTACAACTTCCGGCGGGGAGTAAGGTGGTTTTTGGTTTATGGTTATCGGTTTTTGGCACGTCCACCCGGCGGCTGGAAACCGCCAGCAATAACCATAAACCAAAAAACGAACAACCAAAAACCAGCCCCTACAGCTTGCTGCCGTACGACAGGTCGCCGGCGTCGCCGAGGCCCGGCACGATGTAGGCGTGCTCGTTCAGGTGGTCATCGATGGCCGCTACCCAGAGCGTGGCTTCGGGAATTTCGCGGGTCACATACGCCACGCCCTCCGGGCTGGCAATGACGGCGGCAATGTGCACCTGCCGGGGCTGCCCGAAGCGCAGCATGGCCCGGTACGTCTGCACCAGCGACTTGCCGCTGGCCAGCATCGGGTCGGCCAGGATCAGCACCCGCTCATTCAGGGAAGGAGCCGAGAGGTAGTCGACCTGCACCTGCACCTGGGCCGTGCCCTCAATGCGGTAGGCGGCGGCAAACGCGCTGGGTGACTGGTCGAAGTAGTTCAGAAAACCCTGGTGAAAGGGCAGCCCGGCCCGCAGCACGGTGGCCAGCACCGGGAAGTCGTGCAGCTGCTTGCTCACCGACTCCCCCAGTGGCGTCGTTACCGTCTGGTCGGTATAGCTGAGGTGGGCGCTGATGCGGTAGGCCATGATTTCGCCCAGGCGCTGCAGGTTGCGGCGGAAGCGCAGGGAGTCGCTCTGCACGTTCACGTCGCGCAGCTCGGCCAGAAAGTGGTTGGCAATGGATGGCTCGGCGCACACGACGTGGACGCGGTTGGAAAGCGGGTCGGCGGGGGTTAGGACAGCCATTGCAGGTACCAGGGCTTATGATGAAAGGAAACCGCCGCGTAAGAAGCCGGCGTGGCGCCGAAGTTGGCGAAAAAACGGGCAATGGACGGTATCATGCTGCCTTCGAAGTCGAGCACCAGTCCGGGTGTACCGGCGTGCAGCCGGATTTCGTGGTCGAGCAGCAACAGCGGGGCTCCGGCCTGCTTGCCTGCCGCCGAAGCTGCTGCAAACAGATAGATCAGCCGGCGGGGGTGGCGCACGAAAAGGGCGCTGGCCAGCAGCTCTCCGGTCTGCGGCTGCTCAACCTCCCAGATCTGCACTTCGTGTCGGGGCCGCAATGCCCCGTACAGGTATTCCAGCTGCCGGTAGTGCCCTTTGTGGAGCCCGGCGGCCCGGCCCCTCTCGGCTTTAAACAGCCGGGCCGCTTCTTTCAGGGAGTTCGTCCCGACTACCTGCAGCTCGGCCCGCTGCTGAAGCTGGCGCAGACGGCGGCGGTAGTCGGCCGCGTAACCGGCCAGCAGCGTTTCATAAGCGGGTGAGAGGTCGAGCAGATACGTCTGGCGCTCATTTAGGGTGAAGCCGGGCGGAGGGGCGGGCAGCGCGTTGCCGGTGTTCAGCTGCTGGTAGAAGCGGGGAAAGTGGCCGGCCGCCAGCGTCAGGAACTCGGGCAGCTCGTGCCGCGACGATGCGGTGCTCAGCAAACCCAGCTGCTGGGTGAAAGCGGGCTGGTAGGCTTCGCGGCCCCAGGGCCGGCGCTTGTACGGCAACGGCAGCAAAGCCACGTACTGTCCCTGCGGGCCAGTTTCCACCACCGCATCCCAGCGCCCCGCCACGGCATGCAGCCACCAAGAGTGCGCGTAGGGCACGGCCTCCCGGGCAGAAGCCACGCACGCGTCCCAGGCAGCGAGGTTAAGTTCGGAATAGCGCAGGTAGCGAAGCGGCACAGGATAGTGAATCAGGAGCCTAAAAATGGCAAGAAAAACGCTGCCGCTTCGACCAGCACGCCGGAAGATGGCTGATGCAGGGCGCAGGAACCGGCCCGGGCGCTGGGATAGCGGGCAACTGCGTAGGTTTGCACACCTGGCCGCAGTTTTTGCGTACGGGGCTGTACCGCCTATGAAAAAGCCGCTTCTCCTCTCCGCTTTTACCGCTTCCCTCCTGCTGGCCCACCAGGCCGTGGCCCAGACGCCCACCGGCGACGGCAACTGGGTGGTGTATGACAAGCCCCTGCCGCCGGTTACCACCAAAGGCAGCCAAGGCTACAGCGAAACCCAGGGCGGCACCTACGTGCCCCTCGATGCCGACGTGTACCGCATGATGGACCGCTACACCATTAAGTACGGCCCCGACACGCTCAGCGACCCGCACACCTCGGTGCGGCCCTTTACCCGGGCCAGCATGGCCCGCCTGGGTCAGCGGATCCTGCAGGACAGTGCCGGCCTGGCGTCTCTCTCGGCCTCCGACCGCTTCAACGCCACGTACCTGCTGCACGATAACTGGAACTACGCGGCCACCGACAGTACCCTGCCCAGCAACCGTAGCCGCCGGGTATTCCTGAAAAACTACTACCGCAATCAGACCGACCTTTTTCACGTCAACGACGAAGGCTTTACCCTGCGCATCAACCCGGTTATCGGGGTGCAGGCCGGCTACGACTCGGATATCGACGGGCTGCGGTATATCAATACCCGTGGTCTGCAGGTGGAGGGCACCATCGACAGGCGCCTGGGCTTCTACACGTTCGTGGCCGACAACCAGATGGCCGTTCCCTACTACGTGCAGCAGCGCATTCAGCGCGACGATATCGTGCCGCACGAAGGCTACTGGAAGTACTACAAGCAGGTGATTGGGGCCGCCGAAGCACCCAACAAATACGACTTCCTCTCGGCCCGGGGCTACCTCACCTACGCGGCCACCAAGCACATCAACGTGCAGCTGGGCCACGACCGCAACTTCATCGGCAACAGCTACCGCTCCCTGATCTTGTCGGACTACGCGGCTCCCTACTTCTTTCTCAAGCTGAACACCCGGATCTGGAAGTTCAACTACCAGAACCTGTTTGCCGACATGACCGGGGAGCGGAGTGGACGCGACACGGTGTATATGAAGAAATTCATGGTGCTGCACCACCTCAGCCTCGACCTTACGCCTACCTTCAACGTCGGCGTGTTTGAGTCGGTCATGTTCGGGCGGCGCAGCGGCCATCTGGAAGTGCAGTACCTGAACCCGATCATCTTCTATCGGAGCGTAGAACAGGCCATCGGCTCGGCTGATAACGCCATCCTGGGTCTTGATTTCAAATGGAATATCCGGCGTACGGCCCAGATCTACGGGCAGGTGGTGCTCGACGAGCTGGTCGTGAGCCAGGTGCGCTCCGGCAACGGCTGGTGGTCCAACAAGCAGGCCGTGCAGCTGGGTGCCAAGTACCTCGACGTGGCCGGCATCCGCAATCTGGATGTGCAGGCCGAGTTCAACTACATCCGGCCCTACACCTACCAGCACGCCGACCAGTACCGCAACTACCAGCACTACGCCCAGCCCCTGGCCCACCCGATGGGAGCCAACCTCTACGAGCTGCTGGGCGTGGTGAGCTACCAGCCCCTGCCCCGTCTGAACGTGGTGGCCAAGGGCTTCTACACCGTGCAGGGCCACGACACCCGCGACTCGGCCCGTAACGTCATCAACTACGGCGGCAACGTGCTGCTGCCCTACTCGCCGCACCCGATGGATTTTGGCAACCGGGTGGGCCAGGGCGAGAAAATCAACCTGTTTCACGGCGACCTGACGGCCACCTGGCAGCTGCGGCACAACCTCTGGATCGATGCCAAGCAGATTGTCCGCCGCAGCACCTCGTCCAGCAGTATCACCAACAACGAGGCCTTTACGTCGGTGGGGCTCCGGTGGAACATTGCCCAACGCCTGCACGAGTTTTGAGTTTAAGCGGCAGGCAGTAAACTCCAAGCCGCAAGCTTTTTGCTGTCGTCCTTTATCTGTCGTTCGTAGCGGCAGCCCCTTTGCGGAGCGTACGTCAGCTTAGGACTAAACCCGACCAAAAAAGCTTGCGGCTTGGGGCCTGCAGGCTGCCGCTAAAAAATATGCGCCACGATCCGGAAGCCATGCTCCTTTACCGTCCCGTAAACCAGCAGGAACTGGATTTAATAGCTGCGTCGGGGTGGACGGAGTTTCCGCCGCGCCTGCCGGAACAGCCTATCTTTTACCCGGTGCTGAATGAGCAGTATGCCACCCAGATTGCCCGCGACTGGAACGTGCCTTATTACAGCGTGGGCTACGTGCTTCGCTTTGCGGTGGAAGCGGACTATGCCGCTTCATTTGAGGTGCAGAATGTAGGTAACCGGGAGCATGAGGAGTTGTGGGTGCCGGCCGAGGAGCTGGCCGAATTCAACCGCCATATTTTGGGCAGGATCGAGGTTGTAGCGGTTTTCAAGTCTGAATAGGTACCCGGCCGCGCGGGTCTGCGACCCGCCTGAGTCCGGAGCTTCGCAGATGCGCTACCTTTGCCGTTCCGATGAAAACCTACCTCCGCCTTTTGCAGTACGCCCGGCCCTACGCCGACTTTCTGCCGCTGTACCTGCTGTATACCGTCCTGGGTATCTTTTTCAGCATCGGCAACCTGGCCCTGCTTATTCCGCTGCTGAACGTGCTGTTCGATGAAAACGGCACGGTGCAGGTGCAGGCCCCGGCGCAGCTGCCCAGCTTTGCCCTGACGCTGGACTACATCACCAATACCTTCAACTACTACTTTGCCCAGGTGCTGGCCGAGCGGGGCAAGCAGGGCGCGCTCAGCTTTGTGTGCCTGGTGCTGGTCGCGTCGGTGTTTCTGAGCAACCTGTTCCGCTACCTGAGCTTACGCCTGATTGCCCGCATCCGGGCCCGGGTTATCAGCAACCTGCGCCGCGACCTGTACCACCGCGTGATTCAGCTCCCCCTGGGCTACTTCGCCTCCGAGCGCAAAGGCGACCTGATGTCGCGCTTTACCAACGACGTGCAGGAAGTGGAAATATCCGTGGTCAACACCCTGACCGGCGTAGTGCGCGACCCGCTCTACATCTTCGCTTACTTCGCGGTGCTGTTTTACATGTCGGTAAAGCTGACGTTGTTTACGCTGATTCTGCTGCCGGTGTCGGGGGCCATTATTGCCAGCCTGGCCAAGCGCCTGCGCCGGCAAGCCGAAACCAGCCAAACCACGCTCGGCTCCATGCTGTCGGTGATTGACGAGACGCTGGGCGGCATCCGGGTTATCAAGGCCTTCAACGCCCAGCAGTACATTAAAGGTAAGTTTGAAGATCAGAACAGCCTGTACGCCCGCACGTCCCGGGCCATCGACAACACCCGCGACCTGGCCTCGCCCTTCTCGGAGTTTGCCGGCGTGCTGGTGGTAGCCGGCCTGCTGTACTTCGGCGGCATGCTGATTTTGAGCGGCACCTCGGACCTGAAGGGTGCTTCGTTCGTGACGTACATCGTGCTGTTTTCCCAGGTGCTGGTGCCGGCCAAGGCGCTGTCGTCGGCATTCGGCAACATTCAGCGCGGCCTGGTGGCCGGGGAGCGGGCCCTGAGCATTATCGACACCGAGCCCACCATCCGCGACAAGCCCGACGCCCGGGTGCTGCCGCCCTTCCATCACCAGATCGAGCTGCGCAACCTGCAGTTCAGCTACGGCGACCAGCCGGTGCTTCAGGACATCAATCTGATTATTCCCAAGGGCAAGACGGTGGCGTTAGTGGGTCCGTCGGGCGGGGGCAAATCTACTCTGGCCGATCTGCTGCCCCGCTTCTACGACCCCACCGGCGGACAGCTGCTCATCGACGGCGTGGAAGTGCGCGACTGTACCATACACTCCGTGCGCGACCAGATGGGCATCGTGACCCAGGAAAGCATCCTGTTCAACGACACCATCTTCAACAACATCCGCTTCAACACCGAGGCTACCGAGGCCGAGGTAATCGAGGCGGCCCGGATTGCCAACGCCCACGAGTTTATCGTGCAAAGCCCCGACGGCTACCAGACCGTCATCGGTGACCGGGGCTCCCGGCTTTCGGGCGGGCAGCGGCAGCGCCTGAGCATTGCCCGGGCCATTCTGCGCAACCCGCCCATCCTCATTCTGGACGAAGCCACCTCGGCCCTCGACACCGAGAGCGAGAAGCTGGTGCAGGAAGCCCTGACCCGGCTCATGCAGAACCGCACGTCCCTGGTTATTGCCCACCGCCTGAGCACCGTGCAGCACGCCGACGAAATCATCGTGCTCCAGCAGGGACGTATCGTGGAGCGTGGCACCCACGAGGAGCTGCAGCGCCGGGAAGGCGGACTCTACCAGCGCCTGAGCATGATGCAAACCAACGGGGTGCTGGCCTGATGCGCCAACGCGGCAGCCGGAATATGCGTTTAGGCGCCTACCGAGCGGCCCCGCGGCCCGTCGAATGGGGAAACGACTATATTTAGCCGCCCTTCAGGCTCCGCGTGGATGTGCCACCGGCTCTTTGCACCCTTAGCTCTGAAAAACATGCTTGTCCTGAAACGTTTCGTCAACATCCTCTCCATGGTGTACCTGCTGCTGGCGCTGCTCTTTATTGTGAGCCCCGGCAGCCGCGACGCGCTGATGTCCACCTTTGGAATGAGCGGCCGGCTGGAAAGCTTCTACTACACGCTGTTCCTAGTGGGCGCGGTCTTGCTGGCCTTGCAGCTGCTCACCGAAAACCTGCACCACATGACGCTGAGCCGGGAAATGGCCCGGCACGAGGGCAAAGTCAACGAGCTGAAAGCCCGCCTCTACGACCACCAGATGGAGCAGCGCGACCGGGACCTGCAGACGCGTAGCGTGGCCCCACCGGTAACGCAGCCGGTAGCAGCTCCGGCCAGCCGCGTAGTACCGGCGCCCCAGCCCACGGCCCCGCCCGTACAACCCACGCCGGTTGTGGTTACGCCCGTAACGGCGGCCCCTTCGCCCTCCGTCGGCGGCCAGAACCGCGACGGCTCGACTACGGACGTTTCCAATGCCGCTTATCCGCACGCGCCGCATGCTCCGGTGTTTCCGCAGTCGGACCCCGGCCTGGCCAACGCTCCGCTCAGCCACCCCAACCACATCATCGACCCTTCCGCCCCGGCCGACGACCGAGCGGCGCGGTAGCAGGTCCCGCCTTTTCTTTTTCCTGTGACTCCTTCCTTTGCCGACCTGATTCAGGCGGAGCTGACCGAAGCCCGCACCGTGCTCGACCGTTTTCTGGCCGACCCCGCCACGCTCACCCGCATTGAGGCAGCGGCCCGGCTGATGGCCGATGCGCTGCGGGCCCGGGGCAAGATCCTGAGCTGCGGCAATGGCGGCTCCCTCTGCGACGCCCAGCACTTTGCCGAGGAGCTCAGCGGCCGCTACCGCCACGACCGGCCCGCCCTGGGCGCCATTGCCCTCACGGAAGCGTCGCACATGAGCTGCGTGGCCAACGACTACGGCTACGACCATGTGTTCAGCCGCTACGTGGAAGCCCTGGGCCGCCCCGGCGACGTGCTGCTGGCCATCAGCACCAGCGGCAACTCGCCCAACGTGCTGCGGGCTGCTGAAGCTGCCCGGGCTGCCGGAATGCAAGTAGTGAGCCTGACGGGCAAGGACGGCGGGCTGCTGGCCGGGGTGAGCGACGTGGAAATCCGGGCGCCCCACGCCGGCTTTGCCGACCGGATTCAGGAAATCCACATCAAAGTCATTCACATTCTGATTCTACTGATTGAGCAGCTGACAGCAAAGCCGGCCGATTCATAAACCGGGTATAGCGGGTAACAGACGGCGCCTTTTATATTAGCCGCTCTAATTGTTTCTATCCCTAGTGGTTTATGCTAACGAAAACTTACGGCTCCGCCGTGCAGGGCGTCAACGCCTACACGATTACCATTGAAGTAGTCGTCACCCAGGGCACCTCGTTTTACGTGGTGGGCCTCCCCGACAATGCTATCAAGGAAAGCCAGCAGCGGATTGAGGCCGCGCTGAAGTTCCGGGGCTATAAGATGCCCCGCACCAAGGTTGTGGTAAACATGGCCCCGGCCGACATCCGCAAGGAAGGCTCGGCCTACGACCTGCCCATTGCCCTGGGCATCCTGCACGCCTCCCAGCAGCTGAATACCGAAGAGCTGAGCCGCTACGTCATCATGGGCGAACTGGCCCTCGACGGTGCCCTCCGGCCCATTCGCGGGGTGCTGCCCATTGCCATCCAGGCCCGCAAGGAAGGCTTCAAAGGGTTTCTGCTGCCCCGGGAAAACGCCCAGGAAGCCGCCATTGTGAACAACCTCGACATCATTCCGGTCGACACCATGCAGCAGGCCATCGACTTTTTCGAAGGCCGCCTGGCACTTGAGCCCCTGAAGGTCGATACCCGGGATATTTTCGAGCATACCGCCAACCAGTACGCGGCCGACTTCGCCGATGTGCAGGGCCAGGAGAATATCAAGCGGGCCTTGGAAATTGCCGCGGCTGGCAGCCACAACGTGATTATGATCGGGCCGCCCGGGGCGGGCAAGACGATGCTGGCCAAGCGTCTGCCCAGCATCCTGCCGCCCCTCACGATGCTGGAGGCTCTGGAAACGACCAAGATTCATTCGGTGGCGGGCAGGCTGGGCTCAAATGCCTCTCTGCTTAACATGCGGCCGTTCCGTGCGCCCCACCACACCATCTCCGACGTAGCTTTGGTGGGCGGGGGTAGCAACCCCCAGCCCGGTGAAATTTCCCTGGCTCACAACGGCGTGCTGTTCCTCGATGAGCTACCCGAATTCAAGCGCACCGCCCTGGAGGTGATGCGCCAGCCCCTGGAAGAGCGGCGGGTCAGCATTGCCCGGGCCAAGGTCAGCATCGAGTTTCCGGCCAACTTCATGCTCATTGCCAGCATGAACCCCTGCCCCTGCGGGTACTACAACCACCCCGACAAAGAGTGCGTGTGCGGGCCGGGCGTGGTGCAGAAGTACCTCAACAAGGTCAGCGGCCCATTGCTCGACCGAATTGACCTGCACGTGGAGGTGACGCCCGTCACCTTCGACCAGATGACCGAAACCCGGAAATCCGAAACCAGCCACGACATCCAGGAGCGGGTACGATTGGCCCGGGAAGTACAGGCCATCCGATTCAAGGACTTTCCCGACATTCATTCCAATGCCATGATGCCGGCCCAGATGGTCAAAGACATCTGCCAGATCAACGCGCCGGGGCGGGTGCTGCTCAAAACGGCGATGGAGCGACTGGGACTTTCCGCCCGGGCCTACGACCGGATTCTGAAAGTAGCCCGCACCATTGCCGACCTGGGCGGAGCCGACGAGATTCGCATCGAGCACCTTGCCGAAGCTATCCAGTACCGCTCCCTCGACCGCGAAGGCTGGGCGGGGTAGCCAGACCAGCTCACCGTTCAGCGTATTAGCTGCTTCTTCACTGGTCACCCGCCGGCCGTTGCGTAGCTTTGTCTTGCTATGTACCAACGCCTGCTTAAGCCCCTGCTTTTCCGCCTCGATGCGGAGCGGGCCCATTACCTGGTATTTGATAACCTGCGGCGGGCCAGTGGCATTCCCGGAGCCCAGGCGCTCCTGCGTACGCTGTACCAGGTTGCCGAGGCGGGCCTGGAGCGGGACGTGTTCGGGCTGAAGTTCCGGAACCCGGTGGGCTTGGCGGCAGGGCTGGACAAGAATGCGGCGCTGGTAGCGGAGCTGGCCTGTCTGGGCTTTGGTCACATCGAAATCGGGACCGTCACGCCCCGGGCCCAGCCGGGCAATCCGGCTCCCCGCCTGTTTCGCCTCCCGGCCGACGAGGGACTTATCAACCGGATGGGGTTTAACAATGAGGGGGCGGCAGCGGTAGCGGCGCGGCTGCGGCACCGCCCGCCCGGAGTTATCATCGGGGGCAACATTGGCAAAAACAAAGACACGCCCAACGAGCACGCCGCCGCCGACTACCTGGTCTGTTTCCGGGAGCTGTTCGACGTAGTCGACTATTTCGTGGTAAATGTCAGCTCCCCCAATACGCCTAACCTGCGCGCGCTGCAGGAAAAAGAGCCGCTGATCCGCCTGCTCCAGCAGGTGCAGGACTACAACCTGACGCAGCCGACTCCCAAACCCCTGCTGCTGAAGATTGCGCCCGACCTCACCAACGGCCAGCTCGACGACATCCTGACCATTGCCCGGGAAACAAAGCTCAGCGGACTGGTTGCGACCAACACGACCATCAGTCGGGATTCCCTTAAAACGCCAGCTGATACCGTGAATAGCTACGGGCCCGGGGGGCTGAGCGGCCGCCCGCTGCGGGCCCGGGCTACGGAAGTAATCCGCTACCTGTATCAACAGTCGGAGGGCAGCCTGCCCATCATCGGCGTTGGCGGAATAGCCTCGGCGGCAGATGCGCTGGAAAAGCTGGACGCCGGGGCCAGTCTGGTTCAGCTGTATACCGGCTTTATCTACGAAGGCCCTGCTCTGGTCAGGCAAATCAATCAGGCCCTGCGCGGGCGAAACGCCGAGCAGCCCGCCGCTGATGTGTAACGGAGCTTTACCGGCAGCTGCCTAGAGCTTTACGCCCACTCGCCACTCAATGACGTCGGCCGCGCCGCGGTGAATTTTGAGGTCGACTGAGCCGAACAGCCGGTCGGAGAAGTGGTATTTCAGGCCCAGCCGCTCGTAGTAGAACTTGTTGGACTTGTAGGGATTATACAAGTAGAAGCCGAGATGGGAGGTAAAGGCCAGCTGGCCGAACAATAACTCGTGTCCCACAAAGGCCCCGGCCTTCTTTACATCGGGCAAACGGTCCTGGTTTCGGGCCGTGTCGCGCAGCTGAGCCGCCAACGACCGATCATAGAATCCTTCCAGCCCTAGTACCAGATTACTTTTGCGGTTTACGCGCCGCCCTCCCATGATCGAAACCGAGTTAACCAGGTACTTGGTATCGTCGGACTCGTTGCGCTGCTTGTAGCCCAGGCTGGCACTCAGGTTTAGGAAGTTGCTGCCGATGCCGGCCGGCTCTCCCCGTAGCGTTTCTCCCGGAGTAGGTAAAAACGGCCGCTGCTGGTGATAGTTAATCCCCACCAGTACCGTAGGCAGGTTGATTCCGAAGTTGGGCTTGGTTGTGGCGCCGTTGGAGTAGTGGTTGAGCCCCAGGCCCAGCAGGAGCCCCAGGTGGGGCGATACGGCCACGTCGTATTCCAGCCGGGCCTGCAGAGTAGCATTGAGGCGGGAGCTGACGATGGTGTTCTTGTGATTGGTGGCCAGGTCGTAGCGCACGGGAAAGAAACCAATGCCGGTACCGATCCGGAAGTTCAGCTCCTGCCGACGGGTGCGCAGAAACGATTTGTTGATGTACACGCTGGCCGCGTAGGATTGCCCCAGCACCGGATTGTGGTAGTCGTAGTACACCAGGGCCAGCCCGACTTTGGGATACTTGTACCACGCGTGCCAGGGCGCGGTGCCCGACGTCTGCTTCTGCAGGTTCAGCTCGAAACCCGTGGGATGCGACACTGCCAGATGCTTTATGGAAGGGGTGTGGGCGATAATGAAGCTGCCCTGCACGTATGCTCCCAGAATCAGCGGGTCCTTACCCGGCTGCTGGGCCTGAGCCGGTGCAGTGAGCAGGCCAGCCAGCAGCATGAGGCACCCGGGTAAGAATTGGCGCATAGAGGCCATACAAGCGAGAAGAGCAGAACCTCAAAAATAACAGACCCTTTCAGTAGAGCCTCCTGCCCCAGCCAGACCGGCCACAGCGTATTACACCACTCTCTGCCGGGCATAACCGCGTTAAGGTATAAATTTTAGATGAATTCCTCACAACGATGCAACAATTTTATACACTCCTGCGATAAGAGCCCTGTAATCGCCAGACAATACCTGGCTTTTACACTTCTCAACACCACCCCATTCATCACTTCAACTACGAACTCATCATGAAAAAACTTGCAATACTGGCTTTGAGCCTCGCCACTGTTTCCTTCGCCCAGGCTCAGGACGCCGGCGGTTTCCGTCTCGGCGTGAAAGTAGGTGGCACGTATTCCAATATCTCCGGCGATAACGTAACGCAGCTCACCGGCTCCGGCTACGAATCTGCCCTTGGCAAGTACAAGTTCGGCTACAACGCCGGTATTTCGGCTACGCTGCCCATCAGCAGCGACGGCTTCTTCTCCATTGCTCCCGAACTGCTGTACAACCGGAAAGGCTACCAGATCGAGTCCGACTCGAAATCTACCAACACCAACCTCGGCGCTGGTGTATCGAAAGTAGAGTTTGAGCAGGAGCGCGTTCTGCACTATCTCGACGTGCCGGTACTCGCCAAGATCAACGCCGGTGGGCTGTTCTTCGAACTGGGCCCCCAGTTCAGCTACCTGTTTGGCTCGCGCACTTCGCAGCAAACCACGACCAAGTACACCAACGGTGACAAGGACAAGGTAGAAACCAAAGACACCTTTATGGACTACACCGGTGTAAGCCGGGATGAAGCCTATAAGTCTGATTTGTCGCAGTTCGATATCGGTGGTGTAGCCGGCGTAGGCTACCAGGCCGAGAATGGCTTGAGCATCGGTCTGCGCTATGCCCGTGGTTTTAACTCCCTTATCGACTCGAAAGACACCGACAACGAGCCGAGAGCATACAACAATGCCTACACCCTGCAAGTTGGCTACCTGCTGCCGTTTGGTCAGTAAACCAGCTGAATAGCTAACAAAAAGCCTCGTTCCAACGCTGGAACGAGGCTTTTTTTGTGTTTGCGGAATTACAGAATTCTGCCTACTGGCATAGTTTTGGTAAAGGCGCTGGGGTGCAACTCTTTTCCAACCTAACCCTTTGCACCATGAAAAAGACATCTTTTCTGGTAGCTGGCCTCTTATCGGCAGCGGCGCTAGTTTCCACTTCGGCGCAAGCCCAGGATGTGCGCATTGGCCTTCGTGCTGGTGCCAACTACTCCAATCTGGCTGGTAACATTCAGAATGAAAGTACCTACAACAACAAACTGGGCTTTGTTGGGGGCGCCATGCTGAACATAGGCCTCTCCGACGACGGCTTCTTCTCCATCCAGCCGGAGCTGCTATATTCCCAGAAGGGCTTTGAGAACAAGCCCGATGAGTACAAGTACCTCACTTTTACCCAGAAGCGGGAAGGCAAAGTTAATTACAACTACCTTGACGTGCCCGTGCTGTTTAAGATTAACGCGGATGGCTTTGTGGTAGAGGCTGGTCCACAGTACTCGTATCTGCTAAGCGTAAAAGACGAAACCAAGGTCACCAATACCTCCGGCCTGACCGGCTCTACGAGCTCCTCGACCACCCACGATCAGAAAGACCTGAGTGGCCTGAACCGCAACGAGCTGGGCTATGTGACCGGCATAGGCTACCAGGCGGAGAATGGCGTGAGCCTGAACCTGCGTTACACCGGGGCTTTCAACGATTTCGTTAAGAGTGACGACGGCACCTACTTCAACGGCGACCTGAAAAATGCCCGCAACTCGGCTTTCCAGGTTTCGCTTGGCTACCTGATTCCAGGCAAGTAAGTAGCTCAGTCATTATTAAAAAGCCCTGTTTCCTTCGGGAAGCAGGGCTTTTTTGCTTTGGGGCCGGTTCGCATGACTTTCGGGTGTACTTTGCCGTTGTTGGTGGTCATGCTGTTACATGATTTCCTGCCGGACATGAAGAGAGCATTATTTATCCTGATCCTGCTGATGAGTCTGACCATCACGACGCGGGCGCAGACGGTGGTGACCGGGGGCCTGAAAGCCGGGGGCACGCTGTCCTCTTTCCTGGGTAAGCAAGCCACTAACTACAAAAGTCACTTTGGCTTTCACGCCGGCCTTTTCGCCAACATTGGCTTTACCGACAGGCTGGCGTTTCAGCCAGAAGTGCTTTACTCACAGAAAGGGGGTGAGGTGCCGGCCCTGGACCTGACCACGAAAGTGAATTACCTGGAGGTGCCCCTGCTTTTGCATGCCAGGGCCGGGGAGGTGTTTTTTGAGGGCGGACCCCAGATTGGCCTGCTGCTGGGGGCCAAGGATCAGAGCGACACGTATTCGCGGAATGTAAAGGGGCTTTATAAGGTCGTAGACGTTGGCTATGTGTTTGGGCTGGGGTACCAGGTGAAGAGTGGGCCCGGCCTTGGGGTACGCTACAGCGGGGGAATCAGCAAAGCGGAGAAGCCGCTTACCATTCTTGGCGTTCGAAAGCAGAATGACATCCGCAACAGTGCCGTGCAGCTTTATCTAACCTATTCCTTTAAGGCCCGCTAGGGGCTGCCTTGCTCACAAACCATAAAAAAGCCCGGCCTCCTTCCAGGGGCCGGGCTTCTGCGTCCTATTCGTTCAGGCTTAGCTTTTCATGGCCGCAGCGTAGTTGCGGTAGAAGTGCGGAATAGTTTCGATGCCTTTGAGGAAATTGAATACGCCGTAGTGCTCGTTGGGTGAGTGAATAGCATCGGAATCAAGACCGAAGCCGAGCAAAACTGTGTCAAGGCCCAGCTCCGACTTGAACATGGCCACAATCGGGATGGAGCCGCCGCCCCGGGTGGGAATGGGCCGCTTGCCGAAGGTGGTTTCCATGGCGTCGGCCGCGGCTTTGTAAGCCACCGAATCGGTGGGGGTTACCACCGGCTCGCCCCCGTGGTGGGGCTTCACGACCACCGTAACGCCGGAGGGAGCAATGCTTTGGAAGTGGTCCTGGAACAGCTGGCTGATCTGCTCGGAGGTCTGGTGCGGTACCAGACGCATCGAGATTTTAGCAAAAGCCTTGGAGGCAATAACCGTCTTGGCGCCTTCGCCGGTGTAGCCGCCCCAGATGCCGTTCACGTCGAGCGTAGGACGGATGCTGGTGCGCTCCAGCGTGCTGTAGCCTTTCTCGCCGTAGATGTCGGTCAGGCCGATGCTTTTCTTGAACTCGTCGTCGGAGTGCGGGGCCTTGGCCATTTCGGCGCGGTCCTCGGCCGACAGCTCATCGACTTGGTCGTAGAAGCCGGGGATGGTGATGTGGTTGTTTTCGTCGTGCAGGGAGGCAATCATCTTGCAGAGGACGTTGATGGGGTTGGCCACCGCGCCGCCGTAGAGGCCGGAGTGCAGGTCGCGGTTGGGGCCGGTTACTTCTACCTCGTGGTAGCTCAGGCCACGCAGACCCACTTCGATGCTCGGTACGTCGTTGGCGAGCATGCCGGTGTCGGAAATCAGAATGACGTCGGCTTTCAGCTTCTCCTTGTTTTCGCGCACGAAGATGCCCAGGTTGTTGGACCCGATTTCCTCCTCGCCCTCAATCATGAACTTGACGTTGCAGGGTACACCGCCCTCCTTCATCATGACCTCAAAAGCCTTCACGTGCATGTACACCTGGCCTTTGTCGTCGCAGGCCCCGCGGGCGTAGATCTTCTCGTCTTTGATAACCGGCTCGAACGGGGGCGAGGTCCACAGCTCGTAGGGGTCGGCGGGCTGCACGTCGTAGTGGCCGTACACGAGCACCGTGGGCAGGCTGGGGTCTACGATTTTCTCACCGTACACGATGGGGTTGCCGGCCGTCTGGCACAGCTCCACATTCTCGACACCCAGCTCCTCGAAGCGGGCTTTCAGGTAATCGGCGGCCTTGAGCACGTCGCCGTGAAACTTTGGGTCAGCGGAAACGGAGGGAATGCGCAGCCAGTCGAGCAGCTCGCTCAGGAAACGGTCTTGGTTTTCTTCGAGGTAGGAAGCCATGCGGGCGGGGTTTGTTGGATTCGGAGGTAAAAGTAGCCAAGGAATGCGGACAAGCGAGAGTCAGGGTTTAATAGCACTGGCACTCCAATAGCCATTTCCCACCGTGCCATCCCAGGTAAACCGTCCCGGCATCCACCCATTGCCAGTTTGCTTTGACTTCGGACCCAATCTGCAATACAAAATCAGCGGGTGACATTGTGAGCTGATGCTGAATCAGACTGGGCCAGCCGCCGACCTTGGTGAACTCATGGTTGGTAAACCTTTCATAAAACACGTCCCCGGCATTGGACAGCGTGTCAAATTCAGACAGGTCAACAGCAGTTATAGCATCTTCCCAAGCGGGTGCTTCGTCTTGCGCCAGTTGCCAGCTGATTTCGCAAGGCTTGATTGAAGGACTAGAAATTGGGTTTTCAGCGAGTTTCAATCCTTCCAAGCTGGTATAGCAGTTGACTTGCCAACCCTGCCCGTGTGGCTTGTCAAAAGGAATATCCTGCTCGTCAATAAAAACAGTGATTAGCTTATACGGTCTTAAAGGAACCGGCACGAAGGGCAGTTCCGCTACATTGATCTGTAGAAAAGCCTGGAGCGGACGATTCTGGTAGCTGGGCCAGGCTTGTTCGGGAACCAGCACAAAGTCACCGGAGAAGCGCGAGGCAGTAGCGCGACCCGATGGCTTGGTCTCACTAAGCTGAGCAATGGATGCAGGCTTTATAAGCTCCTGGACCTGGACAAAGGCCCGGGACGTTATTTTTTCCTGATCAAGAATGGGGCGGGACTTACCGAATAGGTTGAACAAGCCCATTGGCTACGTTATTTCCTGGTACCAGCTTATAATCTACTTCCGCCCGAACATGGGCACCCGGCTTTCATTGCCGGCCCGGAGCCGGCCGATGTTGGCGCGGTGGGTGTAGATGAGCAGGGCAGCCAGCACGAAGCCGAAGTACAGCAGCAGGTTGTTATCGGGGCGGAAGGCGGGCAGCAGCTGCAGCAGGGCAAAAGCTACCCCGGCCGTCATCGACGCCAGGGACACGTAGCGGAACAAGACCAGCATCAGCAGAAAAACGAGGATGCAGACGCCCACGGTTGCCGGCGCAATGGCCAGCATCATGCCCAGCACCGTAGCCACGCCCTTGCCGCCCCGGAACTGGGCGAAGATGGGATAGATATGACCTACTACCGCCAGTACCCCGCAGGCCAGCTGAAAGTACAAGAGCTGGTCGGGCCGAATAGCGTGCTGGTGGAGCATTACCGTCGCCATCATGGTAGCGGCCCAGCCCTTAAGCACGTCGATGGCCATGACGATGGAGCCCGGCTTTTTACCCAGCACCCGGAAGGTGTTGGTGGCCCCGGCGTTGCCTGAGCCGTGCTCCCGGATATCGAGCCCGTAGAAGCGGCGGCCCACCCACAGGGCCGTCGGGATAGAGCCAATCAGGTAAGCGGCGGCCAGCAGGCCAAGGACGAGGGGTAGGTTCATGGGTAAGCAGCGCGGGGAAGGTAGCCTGCCAAAGATAGGAAACCCCTTCCGTTTGCGTCAGGGCCAAAAAACAGCCCCGCTCCGACGAATCGGGCGAGGCTGCGGGTACTACAGGGGCAGAGCAGGTTAGGAGTCGCCGAAGGGGTCGTCTTCCTTGGCTTTCTTTTTCTTCTCTTCCTCCTTCTTCAGCTTTTCGGCCTCCTTGGCTTTCTTCTCTTCCTCCTTTTTCAGCCTTTCGGCTTCTTTGGCGGCTTCCTTGGCTTTTTTCTCCTCTTCCTTCTTCGACTCAGCAGCCGCCTTGGCGGCATCGGCCGGGTCGGGAGTGGCGGGAGTCGTAGCAGCGGGCGTGGGGTCGGCAGCCTTGGCCGGGGCGGTGGCAGCCGGGGTAGTGGCAGCCGGAGCAGGCTGAGGCGTTACCGGAGCGGGCTTGGCCGGAGCAGGAGCCGCGGCGGCAGCCTTGGTAGGCTCCGGGTCGGTTGCGCCGTCGCTGTTGCTGAAGGGGTCGTCGTCTTTTTTCTTCTTTTTCTTCTTTTTCGACTCTTCTTCTACCGGCGTAGCATCAGCGGCGGGCTGACTGCCGTCTTCTACTTCATCCTCCTTCTTCTTTTTCTTTTTCTTGCCGGGCTCGTCAATGATGTCGTAGCTGCCGGGAGCGGCGGACCGCACCGGAGCGGCGGCCTTGGCGGCAGCAGCACCCAGGTAGAGCTTGCGGAAGCGGGTCAGGAAGCCCTGCACCTCCTGGTCGTCGCCCAGGTAGAAGCCGTACTGCGTGGCGGTGTTGTAGTCCCCCTTGGCCTTGAAGCTCAGGATTTCGTCGAACGAGCCGTGCTGGGCCTTGGCCAGCAGCACGTTGTTGCTGTACTTGATGTAGTACCACGTCTGCGGCTCAGCTTCCAGGTACAGCTCCACGTTGTCGACTCCGTTCTCGCGGCGGATTTCCACGTAGCCGTCAATCAGCGCGTTCAGATCCTTCTTCAGGATGCTCACCAGGCCAATCTTACCCACGGAGTACCAGGCCCGGTTTTTCTCTGACCAGCGCAGGTCTACCTTGTTGAGCACGATGCTGTGCATAAACTTGGGCGACACCTTCTGCAGGGGTGTGTAGCCGCCCTTGCGGTTAGAGTAGCTCTGCACGGTCTTGCTGCCGACAAACTCACCCATCTTGTAAAGCTGGCCCATAGAGCCATCCAGGGCTTCGGGGGCGCCCTTGGTGTTGGTAGCCATGTCCGTTGCCATTGCCTCCAGGGCTTTCTCCGGCATGTTGATGTCGAAGGCCATGAAGGTGTCCAGGGAGTATTTGGCGCTGTCGGTTTTGGCCGTACCCAGCCCGGCCGCCGTGAGGGTATAGTCCTTGTTGGAGTTGATCAGGTTGAACTTGCCCCGGAACGTCATGGCCTGGGTAGAGTCGTTGAAGGTCATGACGCTGCCTTCGTACAGGTTGGGGTCACTCAGGTCGTTGCGCGACAGGGTGAATTCCCGACGCTTGGCATCAAAGGAGAGGTAGCCATCCACCTGAAACAGGTTCAGGTCGGTAATACCGGGCTTGGTGGCCACGAACAGCGGGTAGACCTTGTTGCTGACGTCCGACATAAACAGGCCGGTAACCATCGGGGAGCCGTCTTCTGCTTTGGGGTCAATCAGCTTGATGCGCACATTCTTCGGGTCGATGCTGTCCTGCACCGTAAACCATTCGGCTGAAGCCGGCTGCTTGCTGAACTCCAGCCGCGACTGTCCGTCGAAGGTGAAGCCCCGGCGCTGGGAGTTCAGATTTACCCCGCCCCGGTACGCAATGCGCGGCGCCAAGTGAAACTTCTCGGCGGGCAGAACATTGGCCTGGGCAATGGTTGGCGGCGCGAACGTGTCTTCGTCGCCTTTGCGCAGCTTCTTGCCTTTCTTCCCGCCCTTGGCGGCCAGAGAATCAACCGTGAAGTTGGAGAACTTGATGGCGAACGAGTCGGCGGACGCGTTTTTGTAGCTGTGCAGGGCATTGCCGGTAAAGGCCGTGCGGCCCAGCACCTTGATTTCGCCTTTGTAGAGGCGGTGGAACTTGGTGAGCGTGTCCATAATGATACCCGCGTTCTGGAAGGTCTTCATCTGGGCATTGGGCAGTACGTACACCTTGTTGCTGTCGGGCTCAATCCAGGCATCGGCCGAGGCAATGCGGGGCACGCCGGTGGCAATGAGGCGGTAGCGGCTCAGGTCGTAGCTGCCGTTGGTGGCCGGAAAGCGCAGGTTATGCTGATCGGGCTTGGTGGAGTAGAAGAATGCCTTGGTGGAGTCGGCGCCGGCGGCCACCTTCATCTGCACGTTCTTTTTCTTGAAGTCCCAGTGCCCCCCGCTCAGCGTGGTGCGGTACTGCGTGTAAGGCAGCTCAATGCTGGCCTTGCTGCCTTCTTCCCGGGCAAAGTCGGCGTAGCCCTTCTTCACCTCAAAGTCGAAGGAGACATCGTTCGCGGTCAGTGCCGGCTTGTTGGCCTCCGCCGACTTAATGTTGATCGTCGCGTGCTTACCCGAGTAGCTGTCGGGTCGGAAGACAAACAGCTTGGAGCGGATAAACGACTGCGGGCCATCGAGCGTGCCGGAGCCGTACAGGCCGCCCGGCGTCAGGATGGTGGTGCCGCGGTACGTGTAAGCTCCCGCGTAGTACTTCATGGTGCTGGCATTGGGCGTGCTCAGGTACATGGAGTCCGCTTTCACCACCCACTTCATCCCGTAGCCCGGCTGCAGCGACACGGCCGCAAACTCGACCCCATTCAGCGGACCTTTGGCAATGTCGGCGCTCTTGCCGATGGTTACTACCGAGTCTTTGTAGAAGATAAACTGCTCACTGGCAAACGTGCCGGTCAGGTACTTCATCTCCCCCACGCCCTGAATACCGCGGTTGCTCATCCGGATCTGGTTGAAGACCCGACCCTTGCCCCCGTACACCGGCACCCCGCTCTTGGGCAGGTTGTACACGAAGCCCAGCGACCCATCGTCCTGCAAGGAAAGCTTGGTCTGGAAAGGCGGCAGAATATCTCCGGACATGAAGGTACCCTTGAAGCCCACCGCCGAACGGTTCTTGTTGTTCAGCGAGTCGAGCTTGAAGGGCGGAATATCGAAATACACCGTGGTGTCGTAGGCCCCGCCCAGCACTTCGGGCTTGTTGAAGAACACGTAGGCACCCGTCGACGCTTCGAAGGTGGGGTATGCCCCCAGCTTCTTGCGGCCCGACTTGTTGTTGGGCGCGTTGATGTAGAGGCGGCCCGTAGAGGTCTTGTTTTTGTTGGTCAGCGCGAAGTCGGTGTTGCGCCGGGCCCGCAGGGCGTTGCCCCGGGTGCCCTTGCCCCGCACGATGATGGAGTCGATTTTGACCAGATCCACGTAGAATCCGTCGTAGTCGAACTTAAACTCTTTGCCTTTGAAGATAAAGGCCGAGGCCACCACGGTTCCGTTGAAGGTAACAGCCCGGTTTTTCTGAATCCGGATAATGCTGCTGTCGGGCTTCACAAACACCGTGACGGAGTCGTCGGAGAAGTTGAAACGCTCGACCCCACGCACAATCAAATCGTTGCTGGCCAGGTTGAGCGTGGCATTCTTACCGCTTGGCGACAACGACTTGATGGCAATGTGGTCGTAGTCTTTTTTACCCCGGGAGGAGTTCACGTAGTGCGAGGCCTTGGGCAGCAACGTAATCTGCTCGGTATCGGGGTTCCACTTCACGTAGCCGTCCCGGGCCAGGCCGGCCACGGCCGAGCGCACGTTGTTGGGGTTTACCTTCAGCTCCGTCGAAATCTCGTTAACGGTAAATGTCTTGCGGCCCTCGTGCAGGTTGCTGTAGCCTACGACCATCTGCAGCGGGTGCAGGCGGTTGATGCCCTTGAGCTGCTGGTAGCGGGTGTTGGTGTAGAATTCCCGGGACTCGAAGTTGGCGGCTACCTGGTTTTTGGCCGTGATGATGGAAAAGTTGATGTAGGGCGTCCGGAGCGGCCAGGTCAGCAGCTCGGTCGTGATTTCCATCTGGTGGTAGGAGTCGTAGTAGGGCGTGGTCTTGTAAAGGCCCTCTTCCCGGGCCAGCTGCAGCAGCTGCCGGGGCTTGGAGTACTTCAGCTTTACGCCGGGATGGGTCAGCGAGTCGCTCTTGTCCTCGAAGATGGTTACTGCGGCCCGCGCGGCCGTAATCACGGAGTCGCCGAGCACATAGGCGCCCGAGGTAGCCCGGAACTTGGTTTTGCCGTCTACATTCACCGTAATGCGCGAAAGGCTGCCATCGAGGCTGGCGCTCAGCATCCGGGCGCCGGCCAGGGAGAAGCCCCCCTGGTAGCGGATGTTCTCGCCAATGTTCTTGACGCGGGCGTCGTTGGTCAGGGAAATAAAGCGCGGGTAGCCCGAATCGGTGGAGCCGGCCTTTTTGCGCACGCTCTTGTACGATACCGCCCCCTGAATCGGGGCTTCCAGTACAGCCGGGTAAGTGAGCGTTACGGGCTGAGCCGTAAACTCCGGCCTCGTCATGTCGAAGTCGTAGCTGGTCAGGTCGGCCGTGACGGGGTTGCCGCTCACGTTCCAGGCAAACTGCCCGCCCTGCCCCACAAACCGCTTGGTGCTGGCTACTACAATTCCGTTGGTTTTCTGAATCAGAGCCGAGTCGGCTGCCGTGGAAATGAACAGGTCCGCGTCTTTAAGCAGCAGCACGGGGCCGCGCGTGGGCGGCGACTGGTAGTAGCCATAGGACGGTGCCGAGCTGAAGCCCCCCGACTGAGGTGCCGCCGGAGCAGTACCGGCGGGCGTGGTTTTGCCGGGCGTTTTCTTGCCGGTGTTGCCCCAGCCGTCGTCCGCTCCGCTCCAGATGTCACCGGTATCCCAACCGTCGCTGCTTTTCTTTTTGGGAGCCGGCTTAGCGGCGGGCTTAGCGGGCGTGGCGCCGGTGGCCGCCGGGGCCGGGTCGGCGGGCTTGGGAGTTGCTACCGGGGCCGGAAAGGGCTGGTCGGTTTCGTTGTAGGCAAACGAGAAGGTGCCGCGCAGCACGCGCAGCCGGCTGTAGCCCGACTTGTAAAGAACTTTCGTGTCCAGAAACTGCGCCGACGATGCCAGAAACTCTTCTACTTCCTTGTACTGGTCCCGGGCAATGGACTTTCCGGCCACCGTCAGGAACTCGTCCATCTGCTGGTCGGTGAAGGCCTGCACGGTGGCTCCTGCCACCACGCTCCGGAACAGGGACTCGAAGTGCGGCCGGGGCTTAAACTTGCGGGCCAGCATCTGCTGCGACAGCTCAACGATGCGTCCCTGCTGGGTAGCGGTAAGCTTGTTGCTGGCCCAGAGCTGCTGGAATTTGGTGCCCAGCTGCCGGGATGCGGCGCTGTTGATGCTGGCCATCATGGACTGCACGTCCACCATAAACTGGGCCGGCTCCTTGGAGAGCTTACCCTGGTATTTGGGGGGCGGCGCGGGCGTGCCGGCGGGTGGCTGCTGCTGGGGTTTGGTCTGGGACCACGCGGGCATACTCAGTCCCAGCAGTACCGCGCAAACCCATCGAAAAGCAAAGTGCTTCATACTAACTCTGTCAGGACCTGATGATAGGCCTACAATTTCGTAAAAATCGCTGATACCCAGTTGTTCTTTGTCCGATGCGACTGGTAGCGCAGGCCGTGGCGCTGGGCCTCGGCGTCAATCTTGGGCAGATCCTCCTGGTAGAACCCGCTGAACAGGATAGGCCGGCTGACGGGCAGCAGCTGGGCATAGGCCCCCATATCCTCGAGCAGCACGTTGCGGTTGATGTTGGCCAGAATCATATCAAAAGGAGCTTCTCCCGCCAAAACCTCCACCCCACCAAGGCGGGCCTCGATGTTGGCGCAGCCGTTTTCGGCGGCATTGTCGGCGGCATTCTCGGCCGTCCAGGGCTCCACGTCCACGGCCAGCACCTCCCGGGCACCGAGCTGGGCCGCCATGATGGCCAGGATGCCCGTGCCGCAGCCCATATCGAGAATGCGCAACCCCTGGTGGTCGAGGGTCAGCTGATTTTCAATCATCAGCGCCGTGGTTTCATGGTGGCCGGTGCCAAACGACATCCGTGGCATAATCACGATGTCGTAGTCCATGCCCTCGGGCTTGGGATGAAACGGGGCCCGCACCGACACGCGGTCGGCAATGATGAGGGGCTGAAAGTTCTTTTCCCACTCGGCGTTCCAGTTCTGGCGCGTAATCACGCGGTGCTCGTGCCGGATTTCACCCAGGCCTGCGTACCGGGTTATCACCTCCTGCACCGCTTCCGGGTTGAAGTCCGGCTCGCTGATGTAGGCGCAGAAGCCCTCGTCGTTGTCCTCGAACGTATCAAACCCAACTTCTCCCAGCTCGGCCACCAGGATATCCGCCAGCTCAGGAGCAACCTGCACGCGTACTTCTACAAAATCCATTTTCGGAACGTTAAATCAACAGTCAATCAAACTGCAAAGATGCAGCGGTTCTGCCGCCGGAAAAAAGCGCCCGGCCTAATCAGGCAAGCCCGGCCGACCAGCCTGCTTCCGCAATAAGCCAGACGCCGGGCTGTTACCAACGAAGAGTACGACAATTTTCGTATGTGCCTACTGCTGCCGGCAGCCCGCAAAGGAACGGATGTCGGAATAGGTAATAGCGAAGTCCGCCAGGGCGCGGTTCGTGGTCACGAACAAGGTGTAATCGGCAAAGTCGCGGGTGGGCGTCAGGTACCAGAGCCCGGCCTTGTCGGCGAAGAGCTTGTTGTCTTCCCGAAAGACGACGACATCAGCAAATGCCTCCTCCTTTTCCACATATACGGTGGCAAAGCAAAGGCCCCGGCGGCGCGGGTCGGTTTCGAGATAGACGGAGCCGTAGATGCGGCAGGGCTCAACAGAGCCCACCAGACGTACCAGCGGAGCGGCCGCGAACGGATTGGCAACCGGGGCAGCGGGCAGCCAGCCCAGCAGGCCGGCGAGGATCAGGGAGTAGAACATGGGAACGGGAAATGGCGCCCACCGGGCCCCGCCTGCCTGACAAATAGAGTGCCCCTTTTAGTTCAGTTACGGCCGGGCTGGTCTTCTCCCCTGTTCGGGGGAAAAGCACTGCCCGCCCGCAGCTGACCGAAGCGTTAGAATGACTTGATAATCTCGGTGAAGTCGCGGGCTTTCAGCGAGGCGCCGCCGATAAGGCCGCCGTCGACGTCGGTCTGGCCGAACAGTTCCCGGGCGTTCTGGGCGTTGGCCGATCCGCCGTAGAGAATGGTGGTGTTCAGC
This sequence comes from Hymenobacter translucens, assembly GCF_020685205.1. Taxonomy (GTDB): domain Bacteria; phylum Bacteroidota; class Bacteroidia; order Cytophagales; family Hymenobacteraceae; genus Hymenobacter; species Hymenobacter translucens. Next base: position 763,562 of record NZ_JAJERB010000002.1, on the reverse strand, counting down.
GCGGCCTCAGCCGAGTAGGCGCGGGCAATCTGCTCCCGAATAAAGGCGTGTACTTCCTGGGCCTGCTGGCTGGTGGCCGTTTTGCCGGTACCGATGGCCCAGATGGGCTCATACGCCACTACGACCTGGGCAAACTCCTCGTTGGAGAGGTGAAACAAGCCATCCTTCAGCTGGCGGCCGATGTAGTCGAAGGTGTCGTCGGCCTCGCGCGTTTCCAGGCTTTCGCCCACGCAGAAGATTGGCTTCAGGCCGGCTGCCAGGGCAGCTTTCAGTTTCTGGCTGAGTTGCTCGTCGTCTTCGCGGAAATACTGCCGCCGCTCGGAGTGGCCCAGAATCACGTACTCGCAGCCGACCGAGGCCAGCAACCGGGCCGACACCTCGCCGGTGTAGGCACCGCTCTCCTTCTGGTGGCAGTTCTGCGCGCCCAGGTGGAGCATGCCGCCCTGGGGCAGCTGCTGCCCAACTGCGGAAAGCAGCGGGAACGGCGGACATACAACTACTTCGACGGTGGAACCGGCCGCTTCGGCAGCAACCAGACTCGTAATTTCAGTGACCAGCGCCTGGGCTTCCGAAAGGGTAAGGTTCATCTTCCAGTTGCCGGCGACGATATTCTTGCGCATATAAAGTGGGGTTGGGTTGGGAAAAGCGCCTGCAAGGTAACACCCATTCCCACGCCCCAACCTGCTCACGCGCTATCCGCGCAGACACAGCCACTAAGAGCACGTTCAGAGAAGCTGTCGGGAAGCCCGAACGCTAAGCAGCACGCCCCCGCCCCCGACGACCACTGCCCCGGCCACTGCCGCCCAGCCCAAAACCGGGTACTGGCCCCGCTGGGCCATCCAGATGGCCACCAGCGCCCAGCTTACAACCAGCGGAAATACCGCTTCCGAAAATCTGCGGCTGATGACCAGCCCCAGCAGTACGACCACGATCAGCAGCCCAACTGCCAGCCCGGAGGCTACCCCAGCGGAAGTCTGCCAGCCGAGTACGCGCAGGCCAATAGTGACATTGATAACCGTAGCCACCGAAATCCAGCCCAAATAGAGCGCAAACGGCACGCTCGTCCAGCCGGGCACTTGCCGGCAGAGCACCAGGCGGCGGCTGCGCCCATACACCACTATCAGGCAACCCAGAATCAGCAGCATCACCAGTACGCTGAGCAGAATCAGCTCGAAGGCAAAGAGCACCACCCAGCCGGCGGTAGCCACGCTGGCCAGGGTAAGCGGCGGGGCAATGGCATCCGGGAGCGGAGAAGCGCGCTGGGCGGGCAGCAGCTGCCAGACGGCGTAGATGGTCAGGGTCAGGAAGATCAGTCCCCAGATGCTGAAAGCATAGCCGGCTGGGGTGAGGGGCGTCGGGTAGCGGGCTGATACCTCGCCCATCGTCTGCCCATTGAACGGATGGGTGTTGGCCCAGTAGTTCAGGGCGATGTTGCCCACGATGGCAAAGCTGGCAAACCAGCGCCAAAAAGGGAATGCGGACGTGGGGGCTGGAGCAACAGGGGTTTCCATCTCAGAGCAACCGCGCAGCATCGTTTTCTTCCCGGCTCAGGCCGCAAAGTATTTCTCTACCAGCTCATCGGTCAGCTCCCGAGAGCCGGGCTGGCCGTTTTTCGCGGGAGGAAAGGCATTGCGGCAAAAGCCGGCCTGGCGCGGGAAATCATAGAGGGCGTGGCTCTGCCCGTTGAGCAGCAGCACCGCTGTGGTCTGGTGAGCATCCCAGAAGATCTGCAGGGACACCGGAATGGCCCGGTCCTCGATGTCGGCCACGTTGTAGACGTGCAGGGCGTCGAGCAGTTCGAGTTCCCCGGCGTCGCGCAGGGCATAGAAGTAGCCGGTGGTGCCGTCGTCCTCAAACAGCACCTGAAACTCGTTATTGGCCGCCACGCTGCTGATCAGGCGGTTTTCCTGGCCTTTGGCGGGTACGCCCACCCGGAATTGCTCTTCGGCTCCTAGGATCATAGTTCCAAACTTAAAAGGCGACACCGCCCGGCGCCGTCCTGCCCGTTCTACGCGAAAGAAAGCGGCCCGGCCCGGCGTGAAAACCCACTATTCTACTGCTCAGCTTGAAAACACCGCTGCCACTCCGTCGTATACCCTTGACTTCTATTGTTTTTCATCTCTCACTTCCACTCCGATGTTCAAGCCTCTGCTTTCCGTTTTCGCCTTTTCGCTCGTGCTCTCTGTTGCTGCCCAGGCCCAGACCACGCCGGCTAACACCCCCACTCCCACCACCCAGCGCACCCCCAGCGGTAACCGCACGGCCGGTACCACCGACCAGCCCGTGGACCCTACCAGCAAGACCAGCACCCAGCGGGCCGATGCCGGTGCCCAGCTCCGCAGAGGAAAGGGCCGCGCGGCTAACCCCGGCGGTACCGGCGACACCCGCGGCCGGGCCCACAGCGGCGGCCAGGGCCATACGACCCCGCGTACGCCCAGCGGCAACCACACAGCCGGCACTACGGCCAACCCGGTAGACCCGACCAGCAAGCGTAGCGCCCAGCAGGCTGGCGCCGGCGCTCAGATGCGGGGCCGCAAAGCCAAGCCCGCCACGACCACCAACGGCACCACCAACACGGGTACCACGACCACGACGACCACCGACGGCCAGTAGACCGACAGCACAAAAAAAGGCCCGTGGCATCTGTCACGGGCCTTTTTTGTGCTTAATGTTTAGCTTATAACTTCTCGGCCAGAAAGCGGGCCGTGTGGTTGGTATCCTTGAGCTTCACCATCTCCTCGGGCGTGCCCTCAAACAGCAGGTGGCCGCCGTTGGTACCGCCCTCGGGGCCGAGGTCGATAATCCAGTCGGCGCATTTGATGATTTCAGTGTTGTGCTCGATAATCAGCACCGAGTTGCCTTGCTCGATCAGGGCATTCAGGGCCTTGAGCAGCTTGTTCACGTCGTGGAAGTGCAGACCGGTGGTAGGCTCGTCGAAGATGAACAGAATCTTGTCCTGCTGTAGCGTCGCGCCCTTGGTCAGAAACGAAGCCAGCTTTACGCGCTGGGCCTCGCCGCCGGAAAGCGTATTGGCCGACTGCCCCAGCCGGATGTAGCCCAGGCCCACGTCGTCGAGGGGCTTCAGACGCTCAGCCACCTTGGGCTGCCCCTTAAAGAACTCGATGCTGTCGGCAATGGTCATGTCGAGCACCTCGTCGATGCCTTTGTCCTGGAACTTGATGTCGAGGATGTCCTGCTTGAACTTGCGGCCGTTGCAGCTTTCACAGGTCAGGTAGATGTCGGCCATAAACTGCATCTCGATCTTGACCTGGCCTTCGCCCTGACAAACCTCACAGCGTCCTCCCTCGATGTTGAAGGAGAAGTGCGAGGGTTTCAGGCCCCGGGCCTTGGCCAGCGGCTGGTCGGCAAACAGGCTGCGGATGGTGTCATAGGCCTTCACGTAGGTGACCGGGTTCGAGCGGCTGCTTTTGCCAATCGGGTTCTGGTCGACAAACTCCACGTGCGTCACCTGCCCGTTTACGCCGGTGAGGCGGTCAAACTTGCCGGTGGCTTCGCCGGCCCCGCCGCCGAGCTGCTTGGCCAGGGCCGGAGCCAGAATCCGTTTCACCAGCGTCGACTTCCCCGAGCCCGATACGCCGGTTACGACGGTCATCACGTCGAGCGGGAATTTGACGCTGACGTTCTTCAGGTTGTTTTCGCGGGCTCCGGTTATTTCCAGGGCGTTGCGCCAGGGGCGGCGGGTCGTGGGCACCTTCACCTCCATCTTGCCGCTCAGGTACTGCCCGGTGTAGGTTTTGGTGTCTTTGAGAATCTCGGGATACGTGCCCTGGAACATCAGATGGCCGCCGCCGGAGCCGGCTTCGGGCCCGATGTCGATAATCTGGTCGGCCTGTTCCATCATCTTTTCCTCGTGCTCCACCACAATGACGGTGTTGCCGAGCTGCTGCAAGGAGCGAAGCACGCCGATCAGCTGCTCGGCATCCTTGGGGTGCAGGCCAATGCTGGGCTCATCGAGGATGTACATGGAGCCGACCAGGGCCGAACCCAGGGATGTTGCCAACGAAATGCGCTGACTTTCGCCCCCGCTAAGCGTGCTGCTCAGGCGGTTCAGCGTCAGGTAGCCCAGGCCCACGCGGTGCAGGTAGCCGAGGCGGTTGGTGATTTCAGTGCTCAGGCGGTCAGCCACTTTGGCCTCGTGTTCGGTCAGGGTCAGCGTCTCGAAAAACTCCAGGGCCTTGCTCACGGGCAGCAGCACGATGTCGGTGATGCTGTGGTCGTTGATCTTAACGTACTGCGCGTCCTTGCGCAGGCGGGTGCCGCGGCAGTCGGGGCAGGTGGTACGGCCCCGGTACCGGCTCTGCAGCACCCGGTACTGAATTTTGTGGCTTTGCGTGGCCACCCACTTAAAATAGTCGTCGAGGCCCTCGAAGTACTTGTTGCCCTTCCACAGCAGGCTGCGCTCGGCTTCGGTCAGCTCGTTGTAGGGCCGGTGAATCGGAAAGTCGAAGCGGATGCCGTTTTTCAGCAGGGGCTTCAGCCACTCGCTCTGCTTGTCGGTGCGCCAGGGGGCAATGGCGCCCTCGTACACCGTCAGGCTCTTATCGGGAATAACGAGGTCCTCGTCAATGCCCAGCACCGAGCCGAATCCTTCGCAGGTCTGGCAGGCGCCGTAGGGGTTGTTGAACGAGAAGAAGTTGACGCTGGGCTCCTCGAAGCTCACGCCGTCCAGCTCAAACCGGTCCGAGAACGTGCGCGTCTCGTTGTCGAGCCGGACGATACAGGTGCCGTGGCCTTCGAAAAACGCCGTCTGCACCGAGTCCGACAGACGGAACTGCAGATCTTCGTCGCCGGGATGCACCACGGCGCGGTCAATCATGATGTAGACGTCACCTTTCACTTCCGGCTTGCCTTCCCCGATTAGGTCTTCGATAAACGACGTTTCTCCGCCGACCACCACCCGCGAATAGCCTTTCTGCAGCAGCAGGTCCAGCTCCTTGCTCATCGGCCGGCCGTCTTCCGACGGCAGCAGCGGGGCCAGAATCATGGCCCGGGTGCCGTCGGGCAGGGTGAACAAGAAATCCACTACATCGGCCACGGTATCCTTGCGCACCTGCTCCCCGGATACGGGCGAGAACGTGCGGCCGACCCGGGCAAAGAGCAGCTTGAGGTAGTCGTAGATTTCGGTACTGGTGCCAACCGTAGAGCGGTTGTTCTTGATGCTGACCTTCTGCTCGATGGCAATGGCCGGCGAAATACCCCGGATGTAGTCGACGTCAGGCTTGTCCATGCGGCCCAGGAACTGCCGGGCGTAGGAGCTCAGGCTTTCCACGTACATGCGCTGGCCTTCGGCATACAGCGTGTCAAACGCCAGGCTCGACTTCCCCGAGCCTGACAGACCGGTGACGACGATAAACTTGTTGCGGGGCAAGGCCACGCTCAGGTTTTTCAGGTTGTGCACCCGGGCGTTCTTAATCAGAATAAACTCGCGCGGATCCAGCTGGTCAATCGGGTCGGCCGCGGGGGCAGCTACTTGCAGGGTGTTCTTGGAGGCCATAGAGTGGAGTAACACCGAAGCCGCCCGGTAAGGTTTCGGCGGGCTGCGGATGCGGCTACGAAGGTACGACGACCGAAGCGGGGGCGCCTACCGCAACGGCCAAATTATCAGCCCTGCGGGCAAAGGCGCCCGAGATAAAATTTAAGCCAACGTACTATAGCATTTTATGACTTTTTATAGCATTTTTGTATAACACCCTTTCCCAGACAAGCACATATTTAAACTTTATGAAGAAATATTTACCCTCTTCACTTTTGGCCTTTCTCTTTTTCCTGCTGCTCCCCTTGCTGACGATAGGTCAGCGCGGAGCGGCGGAATCTCCGCTGAACGGGCAGTGGAAAGGTCCCCTGAAGGTGCCGGGTGGCAGCCTGAATATCTTCATTACCATCGTACCCCTGTCTAACGGCACGTTCTACGCCGCCCTCGACGTACCGCAGCAGAAAGTAAGCCGGATGCCGGTGCAGGTTACGGTAGCCGGCTCCGATGTCAGCTTCAGCATTCAGCAGGCCGGCAGCAGCTTTGCCGGCAAGCTCAGCAGCAATGGCAAGCAGCTCCAGGGCACCTGGAAGCAGCCGGGGCTGACGTCGCCCCTCCTGCTCGAGAAAAGCGCCGCGGCCCCGGCAGTGAGCTTCCAGGGCAGCAGCAAACCCACCGGCCCGTATCAGCAGCACAGCGTTACGATTCCCAACCGGGCCGGCAAGCTGAAGCTCAGTGCCACCTACACCGTGCCCAATGGCCCCGGACCGTTTCCGGCCGTGGTCCTGGTGTCGGATGCCGGCCCTCATACCCGCGACGTGACCGTGGAAGGCTACCGGATGTTTGGCACCCTGGCCGACTACCTCAGCCGCCGCGGCTTTGCCGTGCTGCGCTACGACGACCGGGGTACCGGCAAGTCGACCGGGCACTACGCCGCCGCCACCACCGCCGACCTGGCCACCGATGCCCAGGCCGCGCTGAACTGGCTGCGGCTGCAGCCCCGGGTTACCCGGTCCCAGGTGGGGATGATCGGGCACGGCGAAGGGGCCAACGTAGCGCTGCTGACTGCGGCCCACTCGAAAGGCCCCGACTTCGTGGTTTCTCTGGCCGGCTACGGCCTGCAGGGTGTGGAAGTGCTGCGCCGGCAGCAGGGCGAAATCATGCGCTTGATTGGCGCAACCCCAACTCAGGTGGCAGCGGCCCTGAAGCTGCACAATGAGATGGTGAACATCATTCGCCAGACGCCTAACAACGACCTGGCCCGCGCCAAGGTGGGCGTACTGCTGCGTCGCAACAACACCGACATCGACTATACGATGGTAAAGGCCCGCGCCAATCAGCTGACTTCGCCCTGGTACCGCTATTTCCTTGACTTTGACCCGACGCGCACCCTGCCTCAGGTAAAATGCCCGGTACTGGTACTCAATGGCCTGGCTGACCTGCAGGTCGGTGCCAGCAAGAACCTGCCGCTCCTGAAGCGTGGCCTGCGGGCCAACCGCCGCGTAGCAAGCCAGAAGCTGCCCGGCGTCAACCACTGGTTTCAGCCCGACCCGTCGGAATGGACGATTGTGGACGGGCAGCGCCAGCCGACTTTTTCGCCCCGGGCCCTGGTTACCATTCAGGAATGGCTGGCAGCTACCTGCAAAGTAGAAAAGGCACCGTCCCCTGCGGGCAGCCCGGTGCTGGCCAAAGGCAGTGCACGCTAAGCGCTTTTTTACTCTAGAAAAAGCAACGGGGTCCGGCAGAGATTCTGCCGGGCCCCGTTTGCGTTAAGCGGAATGAAAAGCTGCTTACATCTTGAAGGCTGCCGATACCTTGACCACGAAGTTGCCGGTCTCCATCTTACGACTGGCCCCTTCGGGCAGGTCGCGGTAGGTAAGGCGGTGTACAAAGTCGACGCGCAGGATGTGCAGGATGTTCTCCACGCCGTAGCCGACTTCCACGTAGGGCTTCAGGCCCAGCGTCCGGAAGGGCGTGATTACCCGGCCCGAAGGCAGCGTGAGTTCATTGAGTCGTACGTTTTCTTCCCGCATACCGCCCCAGACCACGTTGGTGGTGGCCAACAGGCGCCAGTCGAGAAATTTGTTGACGGTGCGCACCCCCGGAATCTGACCCAGAATCAGGTCGTTGAAGTAGTGCGTGTAATGCAGCTCCATGAAATGGTCACTGGCAAACTCGAAGCTCCGCATCGTCTGACTGCCGTTGCGGAACAGGAACGGCGTGCCGTTGCCCTGGTGGATCTTTAGTAAGGAGTACGGCACCCGGCCGAATACGTAGCCAGCCTGCAGCACGTAGTCGGCCGTGCCAAAGCCGAAAACGGACAACTGCCGCTGCGTGAGGCTAGCCAGGAGCTTTTGGTAAGAGTGTACCGGGCCATCTCCCCGGCCGTTGCGGAAGCCTACTACGCCGACCACGTTGAGCGTGGGAGCTACCTGCCGGCGCATCATCCTCAGCTTATTGTTCTTGGTGCGCATGCTGCGTTCCTGCTGGTTGAAGCGCAGACCGAGCTCCAGCTCGGTGGTAGTAACGGTGCTGCTGCGCTCTTCTCCTTTGCGCTCATCGTCGTCAAACACTGGTCCCCGGCGGTACAGCCCGGTCATGGACCGATAGTTGCCGGCAAGGCGGGTTGTCAGGCCGGGCCGGACTTCCCGCTCCAGCCACGCGGAGGTTTCGGAGTAGTCGAAAGGGTTGCGCCGCCGTAGGTTGCCGATGTGGTTGAACGCCAGCAGCCCGGCCGTCGGCGACAATCCCGAGGCCAGCAATGCCAGGGGCTCGACGTCGGAGCGGGTCCGTACTCCCACCTGGGTGAAATGCTCCCGGCTGAGCACCCGCGCTACCGAGGCGTTATAGTTGAACCGCCGCAACTGGGTGCTGTAAGCCACCATTCCGTCCAGGTTCAGGTTGCGGTTGAAGGTCTCGTTCGTGCGCAGCCCCACCCCGATGCGGTGCCCTTCCACGTTGTTCCAGGCGTAGGTGTTCAGGATGTTGCCAAAGTCTAACTTACCCATGGGCACGTAACCGGAAGCCAGTACCCGCCCCCAGAACGTATATTTTCGGATGGAAGGCAGCTGCTTGATAGAGTCAATCAGCTCGTATGGAGCCGGCTCCGCGGGAATGCTGTCGGAAGGCACCGTGCGGAAGGAGCGCCAGTAGGCGGTATCCACCGCTGCAACAGCCGGCGCGGCCAGGATCGGTGGCAGCGTAGGCCGGCTTTCCTCGAAAAACGAAGCGTCAATCGGCTTGGCGACGAGGTGGGTGTTGATGGTCCGCAGGTTTAGCCGCACCCCGGGCATCGACGGGTTGATGCTGGCCAGGTTCAGCTCTACCTCGTAGTCGGTGCACTTGGCCAGCCAGACGCCGCTGCCCTGGTGCTCTCCCTCCTGCCGGATGTGCAGGGACTGCACGTAGTTGATGTTGGCGTCAGGGGCCAAGCGCAGGTCTACCTTCCGCAGGCCAAAGCCGTCCCGGCTCACCCAGATGGTGCCCTGAAAAACTATATCGGTGGCCCGGCGCGGCACGACGGCAATCCGGTAGCACTCATCGTTACCGATTCGCACGCTGTCCTCCAACCAGAACTCGTAGTTGAAGCGCCAGCCGTCGGCCAGCGGCGAGGGCACGCTCTTGTCGAGAATGCGCAGCCGGTTCTGGTAAAAGTTGTAGTCGCGGAACCCGTTGCCGCTCATCAGCTGGGTTAGGCCATCATCGGTTTCCAGCCCAATGCCCGCCGTTTTGGTGCGTACGATCTGCTCTTTCCGGGCCCGGGACTGCCGCAGGTAATAGTTGTTGGACACCGTTTCGGTCACGGTCAGCGGAATGATGACCCGGCCCTGCCGGTCCCGGAACGACTTGCCCTGGCGCTGCATCAGCTTCTTCACTTCCCGCATGGCCGAGGAGTTCTGGACCTTCTCGGCATTGGTCAGGTACACGGCCAGGCTATTGTAGCTTTCGAGCTCGTACGAGGCCAGGGCCTCAATGTGGTTTCGGTCCCGGTTGGCGACGGCGTTGCGGATTACGGCGTAGGCAGGGTTTTCGCCCGCTTTTACCACAACCTCTTTTAGCTCGGTAGCGGTGGTTTTAAGCCGGATTTTAGCCAGGCGAGTCGTGTGCCGGCTTACCGCCAGGGTTTCGGGCTTAAAGCCAATGGAGGAGACAATCAGCAGCGTGTCGCCGGGAATGGCGCTGCGTTCCAGCACAAACTGCCCGTCTACCGCGGTGCTGGTTCCCTTCTGGGGCGTCTGACGGAAATACACGCTGGCCATCGGAATACCTTCCCCATTGGCCGCCTCCACTACTACTCCCGACACCGTGTTTTTCTTCGGCTGCTGGCCGGCCACCGCTCCGGACAACAACACCGCCCACAGCAGCAGCGCCCACTGAGCGGAACCGGGTTGGGCGGTGAGGTTGAAAAGCGGCAGGTGCATACGGAAAGCAGGAGGGCTGATAACTACAAACTACTGACTATTAGACAACTACTTAAATTCCTTACTTCCCGAACAATCTCAGCGTTCCTGAAGACACAATGTAAGCAATTAATCGTATCTGCTTCTGCGTTTCTAACCAAGCGCAGAAACCGCGTTTAGGGTGAATAAGCGCATATATGACAAACGGTAGGTCTGTTCTACCCCACCAAACTTTTGGTTGCATACCTGAGTCCGGATCGGGTCGAAAGGTTGCCCTCACGAAATAAAATGACATGCTATAAGGCAGGCCCGATGAATCCGGCCTGCCTTTCGGCAAGTAAAGAAAAGGGGTACGCTAACTGGTCTTTTCTGCTTCTGCTGGCTTAGGGGTCAGATCCAGGTTCGCCAGCTTTTTGGCTTTCAGCCCGGTTACCAGCACTACCAGCATGGTCATGAGTCCCCCGAAAATCACCGACGGCACCGTCCCCATCAGCTTGGCCACGGCCCCCGACTCAAACGCCCCGATTTCGTTGCTGGACCCGATAAAGATGTTGTTGACAGCCGATACCCGCCCCTTCATATACTCGGGCGTGAACGTGTGCAGCAGCGTGGAGCGTACAATTACCGAAACTGAGTCAAACACCCCGGTCAGAAACAGCAGGAACAGGGAAAGCCAGAAATTGCGCGAGAGGGCAAACAGGATGGTGGCGAGGCCGAATCCGGCCACGGCCCAGAGCAGCTTGCGGCCGGCCTTACGGCGCAGCGGGAAGTAGGTAAGCGTAACGGCCATCAGCACCGAGCCCACCGCCGGGGCCGCCCGCAGATAACCCAGCCCGTCGGCCCCGGTGTGCAGAATGTCGCTGGCAAAGATGGGCAGCAGCGCCACCGCTCCGCCAAAGAGCACCGCAAATAAATCGAGGGACAAAGCCGCCAGCACAATCTGGTTATGAAAGATAAACTGCACCCCCGACAGGATGCTTTCCCGCAGCGTGAGCCGCTCTCCCTCCACCGGGGGCAGGGGCCGGGCCGCAATGCTGGTGAACAGCAACAAAGACAACGTCATCAGCACGGCATCCACTGCATAGGCCGTGGTAATACCCGCTTTGGCAAACACGAGTCCGCCAATAGCGGGACCCAGTACGGCGGCAGCCTGCCAGGTAGTGCTGTTCCAGGTAATGGCATTCGCCAGCCGCTCCCGGTCGGGCATCAGCTGGGGCATAAACGAAAACAGCGCCGGACCCAGAAAGCCCCGCGCAATGCCGCTTAGAAAAATAACCATGTATAAGGGCAGGGTGTGGAACTGCTCCCGGGCCAGCAGCCAGGACCCCGCCGGCATCGACAGCCAAAGCAGGGCGGCCGAGCACAGCGCCAGCACGCCTACAGCGGCCACGATAATCTTCTTTCGGCTCACTGAGTCGGCCACGTGCCCGGCGTACAACGACACCACAATGCTGGGAATAGCCTCGGCCAGCCCAATCAAGCCCAGGGCCAGGGGGTCTTTGGTCAGCTGAAAGATCTGCCAGCTTACAACCACTCCCTGCATCTGCGTGGCAACCGTAAGACACACCCGGGCCGAAATCAGGCGGCGAAACTCGGGAAGGCGTAGCGCGGCGTACGGGTCGTGGGGAGTAGCAATTGCAGACATGCGGGCAGATAAAGACTGGAACGGGCAAAGGTAGGACCAGGTACGTGAAACGCCTTCCGCGGGCTGCCGGCCGCAGCGGGTGCCCGGCAGGTTCAGGCAAGCCGTCCGGACAGGTAACTCCTGTTGCAGATTCAGCATCCTGCACCGGTTTTGCGTAGAAGCGGAATGGCGCCTAGCCCATCTTTTTCACTTTCCCAGCTTTCACCGCCATGCGCAGCACTCTGCTTCTCTGTCTATTCCTTCTTTTCCAGGTTTCCTCCGGGCTGGCCCAGAACCGGGCTGGTGCAACGCCCGCATTCCGGGATGGCGTGTATTTGCAAAACGGCAAGGTAATGCGCATGCAGGGGGGCAAAGCCTCGCCTCTGCTGACCCCTGTTACGATGGAAAACGGCCTGGTTGTCAATCCGGATGGCAACCTGGTGGGCCGGGATGGTACCCGGCAGCAGCTCCGCGAAGGGCAGGCCGTAAACCAGCAGGGCCTCGTGGTGCGCTTCAGTGATGATATGCGCTCTGAAGAAGCCATCCGGGCACGAAGGCAGCAGGTAACCGGCGAAACCGAAACCCGCATTGCCCTGCCCGGCTACGGCACAGTGCCCAGTAGCCTTACCACCAAGCTGCTGCGGGCCGAGCAGCGATTGGACTTTCTGCAGCAGGCAGCAGCCCTGCTGGCAGAGCGGGCCGCTGCCACGGCAGGCTCGGCCCCCGGCACCGCTCCTATTGATGCCCAGCTCCGGGACCTTGACGCTCAGCTGCGCCGCTGAGCTGAAGAAAGCACGTTCCCAGATCAGAAAAGGTCAGCTGCGGCTGGCCTTTTCATTTTTATAGTGCTCGTCCAACCGGCTTCTGGCCGGGGGAATTGCGACTAAAAAATTTTGTCATTTTTTCTTTGTTCAGTATTGTGTTTGATGCGGCACTTATTTACATTTGGTTCTTCCCTCCCTTCTCTTTTTTCTACAGGAAAATTCCTGTTCACCGGCAACTGCACAATATGGCCTAAAGCTCTACGTTCCTTTAACCCGTAGCCTTTATGGAAACCATGCAGCCGAGCGACTCCGCTTTAATCTCGCTCTACATTGCCGGCAAAGAAGATGCCTTCGCACTCTTGCTGGATCGGCACAAAAGCCGTGTCTTCACCACGATTATGCTAATCGTGCGCGATGAGGACGTGGCCGAAGATCTGTTGCAGGATACCTTTATCAAGGCTATTCACACCATGAAAAGCGGCCGCTACAACGAAGAGGGGAAATTTTCTTCGTGGATCTGCCGCATTGCCCACAACCTGGCCATCGACTTTTTCCGACGGGAGAAGCGCAACCCCACCCAAAACCTCGATACGAGCAGCTATGCGTTCAACTCTCTCTCGCTGGCCGAGGAAGGAGTGGAAGCCGCAATGACGCGGGAGGAAACCTATGCTCGTCTTCGGGAGTTAATACAAGACCTACCGGCGGCCCAAAAGGAAGTTCTGGTTATGCGCCACTACGGCGACATGAGCTTCCAGGAGATTGCGGACGCCACGGGGGTTAGTATCAACACGGCGTTGGGCAGGATGCGCTACGCCCTGATCAACCTGCGGAAGAAGATGGCCGCGCAACCCGTTTTCTATGATCAAAACCTTTACCCAAGAGAAGCTGCTCCGGTACGTGTACAACGAATTGCCGGCTGACGAACAGGCCGAGCTGGAGCAGGCCCTGGTGCACGACCCGGAACTGGCCTCCTGCTGTGCCGACCTGCTGTTGGCTCAGCGCTGCCTGGATGGCCTCAACCGCGGCCCCAGTGAGCGCACGACCAGCTCAATTCTACAATACTCCCGGACCTTCCTAAAGGCTTCCTGACTTTTTTCAGTGCCCGCCGGTTAGCGCCTGCCCCGATGAGTCTTTCATCCGGCAGTTGCTGACCGGCGGGCTTGCTTATGCCTGCTTCTATGCGCAAGCCCGAACGGTTCCGCCGCTTTCTCGACTACTTTACCACCCACTTTCCGGAGCCCCAGACCGAGCTGCACTACACCAACGCCTATGAGTTGATTGTGGCGGTGGTTCTCAGTGCCCAGTGCACCGACAAGCGGGTAAACCTGATTATGCCCGAGCTGCTGCGGCAGTTCCCGACCCCGGCGCATCTGGCGGCGGCCACACCCGAAGAAATCTTTCCCTACATCCGCAGCATCTCCTATCCCAACAACAAGGCCAAGCACCTGGCGGGCCTGGGACGGGTGCTGGTTGAAGAGTTCGACTCCGAAGTACCCAGCCAGGAAGAAGACCTGCAGCGCCTGCCGGGCGTAGGGCGCAAAACGGCCCACGTGGTCATGTCGGTTATCTACAATCTGCCCGCCATGGCGGTGGATACCCACGTGTTTCGGGTCTCGCACCGGCTTGGACTCGTGAGCCGGCAGGCCACGACGCCCTTGGCCGTGGAAAAAGAGCTGCTGAAATACATTCCGGAAGAGAAAGTAGCCAAGGCCCACCACTGGCTGATCCTGCACGGGCGCTACATCTGCGTGGCCCGGCAGCCCAAGTGCAGCATCTGCCCCCTCACCGATTTCTGTAAGTTCTACGCCCAAAACTTCCAGGGCCCTGCAGCCGATGCGTCTACCGACGCGTAACAGGCAATTTCTTGAGCCCCTTAGACCAGAGAGTATACCACAGTACAAAATTGGTACTAGTCGGTACTAAGCTCGTGGACTACTGGGCCACATCCAGCAGCACCTGTTCTATGACTTCGGCAATCTGAGTGCGGTCAAATTCATTAAAGGCCAGCTGCCGGCCCCGCTTCCCGGCCGCTAACAGCGCCAGCGGATCAGAGAGCTGCTCGGTCAGACGGTAAGCCAGCTGCTCGGGCTGCCCGGCCGGCACAAACCATCCGCACTGATTTTCCTCAACGAGCTTTTTGGTCCAGCCTTGGTTGGTCACCACTACGGGCGTGCCCATTGCCAGGCTGTCGTAGAGCTTGGCCGGTGAGTTGGCGTCCAGCACCGGGAGGTCCAGGAAGGAAACAACTGATACATCCGCCAACGCAAACCAGCGAAACACCTCGTGCCGGGGCCGCGGGGCAACCAATCGGATGCCGGACGTGCGCGCAGCTGCTTCCCGGATAAGCGGCTCAAAATAGCCATGGCCCATAAACAGCCAGACCGTATCGGGATTGCTACTGGTTTGCAGCTCGGCGGCTTTTACCAGGGTCGGAATGTCATTGGCCCGGCCAAAGGTGCCGGCATACAGCACTATCCTTTTTCCATCGAGCCCGTGCTCCTGCCGCAGCTGGGTTACTGCTCCGGTAGTGACCTGAGCGGCTAAGTCCAAGTCGGTGCCGTTGAGGACGGTGGTAATCTTACTGTCAGCAATACCCAGCCCGGCCACGTAGCTGGTCATGTCGGGTGAAAGCGGCAGGATGTGGGCCGCACTTTGGTAGAGCCCTTTTTCCAGCGCATACAGCCGCTGCCGGGCCCAGGCCGTGGGCACTGCGCCCATGGCAATTGGAAAGGAAGGCCAGAGGTCCTGCACCTCAAACACCCAGGGCACGCGGCGGCGGCGGGCTACCTGCGCGGCGGCCCAGGCCGCCGTGAGCGGGGTTGAAATGCCCCAGACAACATCCGGACGCTCGATGCGCATTCCTTCCCGTAGAGCGAAGGCGGCATACTGTCCGAACGCCAGCAGGCGGCGCGGCACGCCCATCTGATTGCCATACGCAATACCCGCTGCCCGCATTTCCACACCCTCCGGCAGCCAGGGGAAGGATGCGGTCAGGCGCTGCCCTTCCCAGGCCCGACTGGTGATAAGTGTGACGCGGTGCCGCCGGGCCAGGTGCGTCAGCAACGAATAGTGCCGGCTGGTGGCCGGGCAATCAGGATTCGTGTGATACTGGCTGAAAACGGCAATGTGCACCTGAAGTCAATTAAGAATTAACAATTAGTAATTAAGAATTGAGACTACAGATACAGCTGATCCGACAATTCGGACCAGGCGATTCTTAATTGCTAATTGTTAATTACTAATTATTTCCGCTTGGGGCGATACTTGGAGGCGGTGAGGATCCGCTGGGCGTCGGTCTCAGCCATCAGCTGGGGCAGCGTTACCTGGGGGTGCTCGGCCATATACTTGCGTACAATCTGCCAGCCGACCCACGCCCCCACCCGACCCGGGCAGGTTTTGTCGATTTCAGGAATACTGGGCCGCTCCCCCACGTACTTCTGAATAGTGAAGGGAGCTGTATTGTAAAGCAGCTTTTTCTCGATGAAGTGCGCCCAGATCTTGCCCTCGTTGAACTCGACGCCCGCCAGCTCGGCAGCGGTAAAGCCGATCAGGATCGAGTCCTGGGTGCAGGGCAGCACTTTCTCCACGAAGTACAGCGCCTTGCCGTACTGCACCATCTCGCTCAGCATAGTCTGGTTGGTCGGCAGGCGGCGGTTATACTTGCTGGAAATGGCCTGGGCAGCGGCCGGCAGCAGGTGAGCCGGGGTATAGCGGCGCAAAATGTACTCCGGGGCATTGGGCCGGTATTTAGCTTTCGGACCCACGAAGAAATCCAGGCTCAAGACCATCAGGCTGTCGTTGACAAACAAGTCCTTGCTGAATGGGTCCAGTCCCAGGCCGCTGACAAACGTATTGACCGGCGGCACCCGGAATTTGGGAAAGTAGTAGCGCACGTGCTGAAAAAGCCGCTTCAGGTCGGCCTGGAGCTGCTCTTCCGGAAATGCGGCCGCCGCCTGACTGCCCAGCTGCTGCAGGTCGGCATTTGTGGCCAGCCGGGTCAGCATGGGAGTCAGCGCATCAGCCGACGGATACTGACGCAGCTGCAGATACTGATTGGCAAACAGGGGGTGCTGCGCCAGAAATGCACCGGCGTCGGTAGTGCTCTTTACCTGGAAAAAAGACCTCTCCAGTCGTTCCAGCCGAAGGGTGACCGGAACCTTGGCAACCTCGGGGTTTAGTTCGCACTTGTCTTCACGCCCGCAGCCGGTCAGCAGCAGGAGCAGAAGCAGCAGTTTCCCCAACTGGGGATATTTTCGGGCAGGGTTGTGAAACACGCTTGAGTCGTTACTTTAGGGCAAAAATAGCCAAAACCAAACGTTGCGGGGCCGTTTTCCGTCTACCCCGAACGTTTAACTCATATTACCCATGAAAAAATTGTTTTTGGCTCTGCTCACTCTTGGAGCCTCCGCCACCGCTGCCTCGGCCCAGGTCGAAATCGGGCTCAAGCTTTCCCCTTCGGTTACCTACCTGCGGGTGGATGCTCCCTCGGCCAACAAGTTTGAAAGCAAAAGCAGCAAGATCAGCCTCGGCGGCGGCGTTATCGTCGACTACTTCTTCGGGGAAAACTACGCGTTCAGCAGCGGCCTGCTCTTGGTGGGCAAGGGGGGTACCATCGGGTACGTTTCGCCGATTTCGGGCGGTGCCGTCGAGCAGAAGATTGGTTTGCAGTACCTGCAGATTCCGGTTACGATCAAGCTTTTTACCAACGAAGTGGCTCCCGACGTCCGCGCCTTCTTTCAGGTGGGCGGCTCGCTTAACCCGCTCATCACGGCCCGCATCAATGGCAACAAGTTCTACACCGACGCCAATAACAAGGAAACCAAGGCCTACAGCCACTTCCTGCCCGTGGATGCCGCCGTACTGGCCAGCGCGGGCATTGAGTACCAGCTGGGGAAAAGCACCAAGGCCCTGGCCGGCATCAGCTACCACCGCGGGCTCATCAACACCGACATCTACTTCGACGATGAGCCCAACAAGATCGAGGGCGTCAGCCTTAAAAACAACGAAATCACGCTGGACCTGGGCATCAAGTTCTAGCTTACCCGGCTGCCACGGAAAAGCCCGCCCTGCTCATCTCGAGCAAGGCGGGCTTTCTTCTTGGTCAGGAGGCTTTCGCAGAAAAACCGTTAGTCCGTAATCTCAATCTCGCGGTCCTGCAGACGGCTCATCGCTGCCGCCGGCGAGTGCAGCTCGATGTCTTCGCCCCGCTCGTCCTCAATCCGGTAGTCGGTGAGGCCCAGCGAGGTGTCTTTCATCACCTTCACCCACTTGTAGTACTTCAGGTACCACTTCATTTGCTTCGACACCAGACCTTTGGTGTAGTAGGCATGGAGGAAGGGATGCACGTAGAGCGTGATGCCCGACTGATTCTGGGCCACCAGCAGGTCTTCAATGCTGTTGTCAATCTCGTCGGTGACGAGAATGGAAGCCGAAATCTTGCCGGTACCGCCGCAGGTGGGGCACAGCTCCCCGGTCACGATGTTCTCGGCCGGGCGCACGCGCTGCCGCGTGATCTGCAGCAGCCCGAACTTGGTGATGGGCAGAATAGTGAACCGCGCCTTGTCGAACTTCATGATGTCCTTGACGGCATCTTCGACTTTCTTGCGGCTCTCCGCCGACTTCATATCAATGAAGTCGACGACGATGATACCGCCCATGTCGCGCAGGCGCAGCTGCCGGGCAACCTCGCGGGCCGCCGACATATTCACGTGCAGCGCCGTAGCTTCCTGGTCGCCTTCCTGGTTGCTCTTGTTGCCGGAGTTCACGTCGATGACGTGGAGGGCTTCGGTATGCTCGATAACCAGGTAGCCGCCGCCGGGCACCGTCACGGTTTTGCCAAACAGCGATTTGAGCTGCTTTTCGATGCCGAAGTGCTCAAACGATTTCACCTTGGCGTTGTGCAGCTTGAGCAGGCCCACCTTGTCGGGGGCAATCTTCTCCAGGTAGCTGCGCATCTCCTCGTACATCGCCGGGGAGTCCACGGTAATGGCATCAAACGACTCGTTGAGCATGTCGCGTAGCATGGAAGAGGTCCGGCCCAGTTCGCCCAGCACCTTGTCGTTGGGCTTGGCCGAGCGCAGGGTCTGGAAGAGCTGCTCCCAGTTAGCCACCATGCTTTGCATATCCTTGTCGAGCTCGGCGACCTCACGGCCCTCGGCTACGGTGCGGATGATCACGCCGAAGTTCTCGGGCTTGATCGAGGCGATGAGGCGCTTGAGACGCTCCCGCTCAGTCTTGCTGACAATCTTCTTCGAGACGCTGATAACGTTGGAAAACGGCACCAGCACCAGGTAGCGGCCGGCCATCGAAATGTCGGTGGACAGTCGCGGGCCCTTGGTGGAAATCGGCTCCTTGATGATCTGAACCAGCATCTGCTGGCCTTTCTTCATCACGTCGGCCGCTTTGCCGACTTTGTCCATCGTTCCCTCAAAGGTGAAGTTCTTGAGGGAAGCAACGGTGATTTTCTGCGATTGAACGCCCCGCACCCACTTCGTTAGCGAGGGAAATTGCTCGCCAAGGTCGCCGTAGTGCAGAAACGCGTCTTTTTGGTACCCGATGTCGACGAACGAAGCGTTCAGACCGGGCATAACTTTCTTGACCGTGCCCAGGAAGATGTCACCAACGGAGTAGTTGGTGTCGTTGCGGTCGAAATGATATTCGATGAGCCGCTTGTCCTGAAGCAGGGCAATCCGTTCTCCTTCCTGAGTAGAATTAATGATTAATTCGTTACTCAATGGGTCAGATGATTTAGGTAGCCTCCGAACGACCCGGTCGGCTTGCTCCCGAAACCCACAAAGGGAAGCCGGTGCGTAAAGCACCAGCTTCCCTTGCAGGCCAGGGGAAAAAGCGAACGAACGGCCACTCTCGGGGATACTGAATGAGAGATAGACGGCACCTGCTCAGCACGAACAGGTCCGCCAGCAAACCCCGAAAGGCTTACTTCTTCTTGTGACGGTTCTTGCGCAGGCGCTTCTTCCGCTTGTGAGTGGCAATCTTATGACGCTTTCTCTTTTTACCGCAGGGCATGGGTTGATGGGTTAAGGTTTGTAAAAAAGGGACTTACTTATTACAGCTTTTGCAGCTCCTGATCCACCGACGCCGACAGGGCCGGATCGGTGCTCATGGATTTGACTTTGGTGAAGACCTGACGGGCTTCGTCCTTGGCTCCGCTTTGCGCTAACGCGACGCCAAGATAAAACTGACCGTTCACATTCTCGGGGTTGACCTTGGTCAGCTCCCGGAAACGCTCCACGGCCCGGTCGGCCTGGTTGCTTTGCAGCGAGAGGATGCCCAGGTTGTACAGGGCTTTTTCGTTGCGCGGATCGGCCACCAGCACTTCCCGCAGCAGCTTTACGCCCTGCAACGGGTTTTCGGTAGCCATATAGGCCATGCCGAGGTTGATTTTGGCGTCGAGGTTTTCGGGGTTGTTTTTCAACACCTTCTCGTACAGCTCCCGGATTTTACCGCTGAGTTGCTGGGCCCGCTCCTGGGTAGCGGCAAAGCTGAACGCTTCGAAGTACTCATCGGCGGCCCGCTTCCAGGCCTGCTCGCCCGGACGGGCCAGCGCTACCTGCTCGTAGTAGTAGCCGGCGCTGTCGAATTTGCTGACGGCCTTGTACTGCTTGGCCAGGTCGGTGGCGAGGCGGAGCCGGGCTACCGGATCACGTTCGGCGCGGTAGCGGCCCAGCAGCTGGTTTAGCTCCCGGCGCTGCCCGGCGGTGGCCTCCTGGTGGGGCATTTCAGCGGTTGGGCTGGCTGCTACGGTAGGCTGCTCACCCGACGAAGCCACGGCTTTGGAGCCGTTGGTTTCAGAGCCCCCGTCACGGTTGGCCGTGCGGGCCGCGTCGCTGGTGAGCTCTCCCTTACCTTCCTTGGGCTTGACGATTACCTTTGGCAGCAGCAGCAGCCCGCCGGCCAGCGCTACCGCCAGGGTGAGAAGAATAAGCTGATGTGAGGAAGTAGTGCGAGCCATCGAAAAAAAGCATGCCGCCGGGCTCCGGAGTTCGGAACACCGGCGGCGCTGCCGGTAAGAGCGAATGAAGCTTAGGCCTGAGCCAACGCTTTGATTTTCTTGCTGTTCTTGATTTTGCCGATGAACGTCTTCGAGGGCTTGAAGCTTGGAATGAAGTGCTCGTCGATGATGATGGACGTGTTTTTGGAGATGTTGCGGGCTACTTTCTTTGCCCGTTTTTTGTTAACAAAGCTGCCAAAGCCCCGAACGTAGATGTTGTTGCCATCGGCCATCGAATCTTTAACAACTTTGAAAAAGGCTTCTACGGTTGCCGAAACGTCTGCTTTCTCAATGCCGGTCTTGTCGGCGATTTCGGCGATTACTTCTGCTTTAGTCACGCTAGTAAGTACTGTGAAGTGAAAAAATGTCTGCCGGATAAAACACCCGGCCCAAGACGTAAGATGTTGCCCGGTAAGGCGTTCCCTTGCGAATTTGGGCCACAAAGGTAGTTTGCTTTTTTGGTTTTACAATACTTTCTCCACAATCTGCTTCCATCGCCGGTCCGGCTATAATCCTTTCTTCCTCACTGTCTTGCCTGATTCCTCGTCCCCTGCACTTCATCCGTTTTTTGCCCAGGCGCTGCTCGACTGGTACCCGCGCCACCGCCGCGACCTGCCCTGGCGCCACACCCGCGACCCGTACGCTATCTGGCTGTCCGAGGTGATTTTGCAGCAGACCCGGGTCAGGCAGGGCCTGCCGTACTACCTCGATTTCGTCACCACCTACCCTACCGTTCAGAACCTGGCCGCTGCCCCCGAAGACGAGGTGATGCGGCACTGGCAGGGCCTGGGCTACTACTCCCGGGCCCGCAACATGCACCATACGGCCCAGCAGGTGGTGGCTGAGTATGCGGGCCGCTTTCCCGCTACCTACCTGGAGCTGCTCAAGCTGCGCGGAGTAGGCCAGTACACCGCCGCCGCCATTGCCTCCTTTGCCTATGGGGAACAGGTGGCGGTGCTCGACGGCAACGTATTCCGGGTGCTGGCCCGGGTGTTTGGTATTGCCGACGATATTGCGGCTCCGGCTTCCCGCCGGGTATTTCAGGAGCTGGCCAATCAGCTGATACCCGCTGACGTACCCGACCAGTTCAACCAGGCTATTATGGAGTTTGGGGCCATTCAGTGCACGCCCGTCAAGCCCGACTGCCTGTTCTGCCCCCTGCAAAGCCGGTGCTACGCCTTCCAGCACGGAATGGTGCAGGAGCTGCCGGTAAAGAGCAAGGCCAAGGCCGGGCGCACGCGCTACTTTCACTACCTCGTGCTGCGGCATGGCGAGCAGGTGTACCTGCGTAAACGCAGCGCCAAGGACATCTGGCAGGGCCTGTACGACTTTGCCCTGACCGAAACAGAATCGGCTACCCTGGCTCCTGCCGAGCTGCTGGCCCTGGCAGACGAGCTGGGCGTACAGCCCGCTACCGACCAGGTGGAAGAGCCTTCCCAGGCGTACCGGCACGTGCTCAGCCATCAGAAAGTAGAGGCCCGCTTTCATCCGATCTGGCTTGCTGCCCCGCTGCCTGCTGCCACGCTGGCAGCTACCGGGCTGGCTCCGTTTTCGGCCGCTCAGATCGAGCAGTTACCGAAGGCGGTGCTCATCTCAAATTATCTGAAAACCGTTCGTTTTTAGCAGTTTTCCGATTGGAAAGCCCCCCTGTTTTTCGTATCTTTATAGTAGATCCAATATCCACTTTACTTAACTTAACTCTTTAACAATCAGCTCATGGCAGCAGGAATCAACAAGGTAATTCTGGTCGGCAACCTGGGTAAAGATCCGGAAGTCCGCCACCTCGAAGGCGGCGCGGCCGTGGCCAACTTTACCCTGGCTACAAACGACTATTACAAAGACAAATCCGGCAACCGGGTAGAGCGTACCGAGTGGCACAACATCACTGCCTGGCGCGGGCTGGCCGAGACGGCGGAGAAGTATCTGCGCAAAGGTCAGCAGGTGTACATCGAAGGGCGGATCCGGACCCGGCAGTACCAGGACAAGGACAACCAGACCCGGTACATCACCGAGATTGTAGCCGACGAAATCACGATGCTCGGGGGCCGTCCGCACGCCGACGGGCAGAACGGCTCGAACGGCAACGGGGAGCAGCACGCGGCGGCCGAGGCCCAGCAGACGTTCCGGCAGGAGCCGGAACTCGACCAGCTGCCTTTCTAAGGCATTTTTCAACCTTTCAGATGAAAGCCCCGGCACGATGCCGGGGCTTTCTACGTTTGGCTAAGGCTGGTAATGGGCCGGCTGATTCCAGCTACCTTTGACTACGCACTTCCATTCGCCCCTAATGCTCATTTTGTCTTTTCCACGCTCTTTCCTGGCGGGGCTGCTCAGCACGCTGCTGTTTGCTACTGGCTGCTCGTCAACTCCTGACTACACGCCCAAGCCCAAAGGGTACAACCGCATTGATCTGCCACCCCACGAGTACCAACAGCTGGAGGCCGGCCACCCCTATACGTTTGAGTATTCGCGCCATGCCCGGATTCTGCCCGACAGCTCCTACCTAGCCCAGCCCCACTGGATCAACGTGTACTACCCCAAGCTGCACGCCAACGTGCAGCTTACCTACACCAGCGTGACCCAGAACCGGAAACTGTTCAACAAGATGATGGAGGACGCGCGCAAGCTGACGGGCAAGCACCAGATTAAGGCGACGGGCATTGAGGAAAGCCTGCTGACTACCCCCAACGGCATGCGCGTGTCGGTGTTTGAACTATCGGGCGAAGTACCAAGCCAGTTTCAGTTCTTCACGACCGACAGTACCCGCCATTTTTTCCGGGGCGCGCTGTATTTTCCCGTTGCCACAGCCAACGACTCCCTGGCGCCCGTTATTGATTACATGAAGCGCGATATCGTGCAGCTCATCAACACCCTGAAATACAAGTAGCGGCCCTGCCTCGCCCGCCTGACTGCCGTTTGCTTTAATTATCTCCGCTAAGCGCCCACCGCTGGCAGCTGCTTAATGAGCTTTTTCAACACCAAGATCGAGAACCTGCGCAGCGTGGGCACCCAGCGGGCCACCCTACTGCAAAAGGAGCTGAACATCTTCACTTACGGAGACCTGATTCAGCGCTACCCATTCCGCTACCTCGACCGCACCCAGTTCTACAACATCGTGGACCTGCACGACGACCTGCCTTATGTGCAGGTGAAGGGCGTGCTTCGGGGCCGGGAGGTGGTGGGCGAAGGCCCCAAGCAGCGCATGGTGGCCAAGGTGGCCGACGCCAGCGGGGAGCTGGAGCTGGTGTGGTTCAAGGGCGTAAAGTGGCTCCAGAGCATGGTGAAGAACCACCAGGAGTACATCGTCTTCGGCAAGCCCTCTTTGTTCAACGGCAAGCCGCAGATGGCCCACCCTGAGCTGGAGGAAGTCACCGAAACCAAGCCCGGGCAGAGCTACCTCCAGCCGGTGTATAACACCACCGAAAAGCTCAAGAACTATCACCGGCTCGACAGCAAGGCCCTGGCCCGCCTGACGGCCGACCTGCTGCGGATTGCCCTACCGCACATTCACGAAACCCTGTCGCCGGCCTTGATTGCGCGGTACGGGCTGATGAGCAAGGCCGACGCGCTGCAGCAGATTCACTTTCCGCAGAGTACCGAGCTGCTGCAGGCGGCCCGGTTCCGGCTGAAGTTCGAAGAGCTGTTCTACGTGCAGCTCAAACTGCTGCGCCAGAAAACCCAGCGCAAAGTGGAGCTGGCCGGGCAGATTTTCCGGGAAGTCCCTACGCTGGTGGACTTCTACAAAAACCACCTCACCTTCGATCTGACCGGGGCCCAGAAGCGGGTTATCCACGACATCTACAAGGATTTCTGCTCGGGCCGGCAGATGAACCGGCTGCTGCAGGGCGACGTGGGCTCGGGCAAGACGATTGTAGCCTTTATTTCGATGCTGATGGCGGCCGACAACGGGGCCCAGAGCTGCCTGATGGCGCCCACCGAAATCCTGGCCGACCAGCACTACACCGGCCTGAAGGTGTACGCCGACCAGCTCGGCATTAGCATCGGTAAGCTGACAGGCAGCTCGCGGACGGCCGAGCGGCGGGTCCTGCACGAGCAGCTGCGCAACGGGGAGATGCATATGCTGGTCGGCACCCACGCCCTGCTGGAAGACGTGGTGCAGTTTCGCAACCTGGGGTTGACCATCATGGATGAGCAGCACCGTTTTGGCGTGGCCCAACGTTCCCGGCTCTGGCAGAAAAACCCCCACATCATCCCGCACGTGCTGGTAATGACGGCTACGCCCATTCCCCGCACCCTGGCCATGACGCTTTACGGCGACCTGGACGTGTCGGTGATTGACGAGCTGCCCGCCGGCCGCAAGCCTATTGTGACGGTGCACCGCTACGACTCGAACCGCCTGAAGGTATTCCAGTTTCTGCGCGACCAGATTGCGCTGGGCCGCCAGGTGTACATCGTGTATCCGCTTATCGAGGAATCCGAAACCCTGGACTACAAGGACCTGACCGACGGCTACGAAAGTATTCAGCGGGCTTTTCCGGAGTTCCAGATCAGCATTGTGCACGGCCGTATGAAGGCCGAAGAGAAAGACTACGAGATGCAGCGCTTCGTGAAGCGCGAAACCCAGATTATGGTGGCTACCACCGTAATCGAGGTAGGCGTGAACGTGCCCAATGCCTCAGTTATGGTGATTGAAAGCGCTGAGCGGTTTGGCTTGTCCCAGCTGCACCAGCTCCGGGGCCGGGTGGGCCGGGGCGCCGACCAGAGCTACTGCATCCTGATGACGGGCTACAAGCTCAGCAAGGACAGCCGGACCCGCCTGGAAACGATGGTCCGGACCAACAATGGGTTTGAAATTGCCGACATCGACCTGAAGCTGCGCGGCCCCGGCGACCTGATGGGTACCCAGCAGAGCGGGGTGCTGGACCTGCTCATTGCCGATCTGGCCAAAGATGGGCGTATCCTGAGCGAGTCGCGGGCGGCGGCCCAGGAGCTGCTGAATGAAGATCCGGAGCTGGCCCTGCCCCAGAACCAGAATATCCGCCGCCACATCGAGTCGCTGTCGTCGACGGCCATCAACTGGAGCCGGATCAGCTAGGGCACAAAAAAAACGGCCGGTAAGGCCGTTTTTTCGAACTACTTAAGAGTAGAAGAGGAAGCACCTCCCTCTCCATTCGCAAGGCGCCAGAGTTTGGACGTCGAGCTGTGGGAGTTTGATGAAGTGGGACGTTGTGAAAAAAAAGAGGTGATGTGAACGGGAGCTCCAATCGGCTGAGCTTTGACTGTCGTGGGAGTGGAAGCAGGTTCTTTAACCATTTTTCCGACCACGATCAGGCCAAAGAGTAAGATGAAGCGGAGTAAAAATTTCATAGCGGGTAGTGTGTGTTGGGGTGCTGCGCGTTGCAAAAGTCAGACCAAAGGCATCCGTTTGAGGTTCCAAGAGATTTAAGATACTGAAAAAAATCAGTACTCAACTTACATAAGCCTGTTTTAAGTCCTCAAAGATATGAATTTAATTCTATTCTATATCCTCTCCGGCTACGTCCGCCGGAAGCAGGACGCTGTTCACAAAGGTAAGGCCGCGCTGTTGCGGCAGGGTTTCCCTAGCGTTAGCTCTATATCAAGAAACCGTCGTTAAGCTCAACCTCACCCTCGCTCGTGGCTCGCGCTGTGTACGGGCATGGTCCCGTAGTTGATACCTTTGGAACGGTTTTTTTAGCTACTTCCTTTCCCTTTCTCACCTAACTGCTTTTGGTTGTGCGCATTATTTTTCTGATTACTCTAGCCTTTCTGCTGGCATTCACCGGCGCAGGCCCGGCCCTGGCTCAGAAAGTGAAATCCGTACCGTTCAGCTACTTACCCGAGCAGTCAGAAGACCATTACAACAAGCGGGTCCAGAACAAGACACTTTCCTTACCCGGCGGAGGCTTCATCATTCTGGCTCATAAGGCCGGAACTGAGTACGCGGTGGAGCGGTACGACAGTGAGCTGAAGCGGCTTTGGGCCACCGCCATTCCGCTCTCGGCCGACCAGCGCATTGATGGGTTTGCCCGCAGCGCCCGGCAGGCCACCGTGCTCATCTTCGAAAAGAACGAGGCATCCCAAAGCCTGACGGCCCAGCCTATCGACCTGCAGAGCGGGCAGAAGAAGCCAGCCAAGAAGCTGCTGGACGTTACCGCCCGCGGCCGCCGGCCCGGCGCCGCCTTCTCACCCGACGGCACCAAGCTGGCGGTCTGGCAGTACGTGCTGCGCGGCGAGCAGATCCGGGCCATCAACGCCAGCGTGTACGATGAGTCCCTAGCCAAGCTAAAAGACCGCACCTACGACTTTCACGACCAGGGCGCCTTTTTCTCCACTACCGTTCACATCGGCAACGACGGCACCCAGTTTGTGACGCTGGTGAGCGACGAGATGAAAAAGCTGACCCTGCGCCGCTACCGCAACGACAACCCCGACATCCGGGTGATGTCGGTGGCCGTGGGGGGCACCTTTGGCGGCAAAGTGGTAACCGTGCTTGACACCCGGTTTCGGCTGGAGCCCGACAATACGCTCTACGCTGCCCTGCTCTGCACCGAGCGCGAAACCGGAGAATACTACAGTCTGAAGGTGGTGCGCTTCGATACCAATGGGGAGGGCGACATGAAGTTTGCGCCCGAATTCCGGTTCACGCCCGAATACCTGGCCGAAGTAAACAAGGTGGGGCAGACCAGCTCCAAGCGCCTGGAGGACGTGTACCTCTCGGATCTGCTGCTGACGCCGGAAAAGCAGCTGGTCGTGGTGGCCGAAAAGGAGTTTGAGGAAGGCGGCGACAACTCGCCGGCCCACGCCCGGGAGCTGCATTTGTTTGGCTACAATGAGTTCCAGACGCCAACCTGGCATACCATCATCCCCAAAAACCAGGTGGCCTCCGCCGCCGAAGGCTTTACCGGGCTGGGCTACCGGGCCTCCGCGCTGGGGTCCGATCTGCAGTTTGTAACCCAGGAAAAGCTGGAAGGCAAATCGGACCTCTACCTGCGGCGGGTAAATGCGGCAACCGGCGTGGTTTCGGCCCCGCAGAAGCTGCGCCTGACCGTGGCCGCTGACCAGGGCCTTTCCTACGTCAAGGACTTCACGGCCTGGCTCGACTCCAAGACTATCGTGGCCGTGAGCCGGCCCAGTAAAAAGTCGGCGGCGCTGATGCTGAACAAGATTGTGCTGAAGTAGCCTGATGGCTGTTCGCTCCCGGCCCCGAAAGCCAGCCCGGTTGGGCTGGCTTTTTTGCTGTTGCCCTGCACTGAACTGGATTCGCTCTTCTCACCCCTTTCTTTATATCGACTCCTATTTAACGGTCAGCCGGCGGGCTACAATAGAAGTAGCTATTTCTCTATCTTTCGGTTGAGTTACCCGTAACCCTGCTTTACCTAAAGTTTTTGTTCATCACCACTAACACACCGTTTATGCGCGTTTCTATTCCTCTTACCGCACTGCTTATTAGTCTTGGCAGCACTGTTACCCATGGGCAGACCTACATTCTGGACCCAAGTTTTGGAACAGCGGGCCGGACCCAGGTCACTTTCCCAACGGCCTCTTCAACTGAGGCGGTACGCGGTCTGCAGTTGCTGCCCGATGGCCGACTTGTAGTTGCCGGCCGTACCGGTGACCTGTTTGGCATTGCCCGCCTGACTTCCCAGGGACAACCCGATGCCGGCTTTGGTACAGCCGGGCAGCTCAGCCATAGCTTCGCCCTGCCAGCTGGCACTACGCCTGGCACCACTATCCGGTACGCCGAGCCCACCTCCATTCTTCTCCAAGCCGATGGCAAGCTCGTGGTTGGTGGGATGATGCTGACCTCCGGGCCGGTCCATCCGGTAATCGCCCGCTACCTCGCCTCCGGCGCCTTTGATCAATCTTTTGGCAGCGATGGGCGCTACGTGCCGGTGATGAGCAGCGGTGGTCTGGGTGCCGGCATCAACTCGGTAAGCCAGCAGCCCGATGGTAGCCTGCTAACCGTCAGCCGCCGCTACGGCCTCTCGTCCTCCTATACGGCCAGCATCACGCGGCTGCTGCCCAACGGCACGCTGGATAACACCTACGCCCATACCTACCCGACGACGGGTAACGAGACGACCCCCACCGTCTCGAACTCCGACAAAACCCCCTCTGCCTCGGTAGTCGATCCGGCGGGGCGCCTGCTCACGGCGGGCGTGCATTATGTAATGAATCAGAATTACGTGGGTCCCCAGGGCGCGTCTCTTGTCCGCTACCAGCCGAATGGCCAGTATGATGCTTCTTTTGGCATCAACGGTATTGCCGTGCTCACGACAGCCAATGGTGGCCGGGGCCTGGAATGGAAAAAGCTGTTGCTGCAGTCCGATGGCAAGATTGTGGTAGCGTCGCTGCAGTTCTACTACATCGGTAGCCGGCTGGTAAACGACTCCGTAGGGGTAGCCCGCTACCAGGCAAATGGCACGCTCGATCCCACCTTTGGACGGGGCGGACTGTCGAAGTTTGCCTTTGGCGGCGCCAACGGCCAGAGCCTCGCGGGGTTCCAGCTGAATGCGGCCGGGGAATTCGTGGTTGGCGTTCAGACCTCCGCCGGCCTGAGCATCGTGCGCCTCACTTCCACTGGACAGCCGATTACCAACTCCATGGGCAGCATTCAGCTGCCCGGGATGGAAGCCGCCTACATGGCTGTGCAGCCAGATGAAAAGATTGTAGTGGCCGGCACTACCACTAATCTGGCCGGAACCAAAAGCTTCGGCGTGGCCCGCCTCATGGTTAACACCCAGCTGAGCAACCGTACCAGCCGGAGCGCAGGGGTACAGGCTCAGCTTTATCCAAACCCCGCCGCTCAGAACACGAACCTGCGCTTGGCCGGAGTGGCCGACGGACAGCTGCTGAAGCTTCAGGTGCTTGATGCCCTGGGCCGCGAGGTGCTGACCCTGCCCACGGTGCGCGCAACCAGCGCCGAAATTCAGCTGCCTTTAGCCGGTCTGCGCCCCGGCAGCTATACGCTCCGCATTCAGGGCGAGGGGTTCTCGCTCACCCGCCCCTTTATCCGGGTAAACTAAAGAATCTAGCCAACAATCAAAAGGCCGCTTCCAGATGCTGGAAGCGGCCTTTTTTGTGTCAGCCTACCGGCCCACGGAAGCTACCTGCCAGTAGCGCTCCGAAGTCCGGCATTCTGGTTTACTGCCTTAATAGGCGTACTCGTTGGCCTGGATCAGCACGTCGGCAATGCGGCGACGGGCTTCCTTGGCATTGTACAGGTCGGCTTTGGTGAAGCGCTTGAGGCCCATGGCCAGCAGGCGCTGCTCGTCGCCTTCCGTCATGGTGGCAATGGCGTCCTTACCGAACTTGTTGACCATGTCCACGGTGTCGTAGAGGTACACGCGGGCAATGTCGATCTGGGTTGCCACGGCTTCCTCGCCCTTCTGGCCGGCTTCCTTCTCCACGCGCAGGATGGTGCTTTCGGCGGTGTAGACCTTGATGGCCATGTCGGCAATGTTCATCAGCACTTCCTGCTCTTTGGCCAGGGAGTTCATGTACTTCTGCACGGCCGTGCCGGCGACCATCAGGATAGCCTTCTTCAGCTTGGCAATCGTCTTCTTCTCGGCCGAGAACAGGCCGGTTTCCTCTTCCACGTTGAAGTCGGGAATAGCCATCAGCTCCTGCTGCACGGCCTGGGCCGGGCCCATCAGGTCCAGCTCGCCTTTCATGGCCTTCTTCAGGATCATGTCGACGGCCAGCATCCGGTTGATTTCGTTCGTACCCTCGAAGATGCGGTTGATGCGCGAATCCCGGTAGGCGCGGTCCATGGGGTAGTCGGCCGAGAAGCCGTAGCCGCCATACACCTGTACACCCTCGTCCACCACGAAGTCGAGCACCTCAGAGCCTTCCACCTTCAGGATGGCGCACTCCACGGCAAACTCCCGGGCCGCGCCGAGCAGGGCTTCGTTGTGGCTCAGGCCCTTGCCAAGCAGCTCCTGCTCCATGCGGAAGATGTCCATGCCGGAGCGGTAGATGGCCGATTCCACGGCGAAGATGCGCACGGCCTGCTGGGCCAGCTTGTGCTTGATGGCGCCGAACTTGCTGATGGGCAGCTTGAACTGCACCCGCTCGTTGGCATACTTCACGCTCAGCGTGGCGGCCATCTTGGAAGCGCCCAGGCAGGCAGCCGCCAGCTTGATGCGGCCGATGTTCAGGATGTTGAAGGCAATGAGGTGGCCTTTGCCAATCTCACCCAGCACGGCCGACTTGGGTACCTTTACATCGGACAGAAACACCTGCCGGGTCGAAGAGCCCTTGATGCCCATCTTGTGCTCCTCGTTGCCGAGGCTCAGGCCGGGCGCACCTTTCTCAATGATGAAGCCGGTGAACTTGTCGCCATCCACCTGAGCAAATACCACGAACACGTCGGCAAAGCCGCCGTTGGTGATCCACATTTTCTGGCCGTTCAGCACGTAATGCTCGCCGTCTTCGGTGGGCATGGCCTTGGTCTTGGCGCCCAGGGCGTCGGAGCCGGAGCCGGGCTCGGTGAGGCAGTAGGCACCCATCAGCTCGCCGTTGGTGAGACCGGGCAGGTACTTGGCTTTCTGCTCCTCGTTGCCGAAGTACAGAATGGGCAGCATGGCAATGCCGGTGTGGGCGGCAAAGGCTACCGGGAACGAGTGGCCGCCGCCCACGCCTTCCGTCACGCGGAGGGAAGTGGGAAAGTCCATGTCGAGGCCGCCGTACTGCTCGGGAATGCTGACGCCGAAGAGGCCCAGCTCACCAGCTTTTTCCATCAGCCCGCGCATCAGGCCTTCCTCGTGGTTGTCGAGGCGCTCCAGCAGCGGGTGCACTTCCTTCTCCACGAAGTCAAGCGCCGTCTGGTGCATCATGTTCTGCTCCTCCGAAAAATCGGCGGGCGTAAATACGTCCTGGGCGTCGGTTTCCTTGATGATGAACTCGCCGCCTTTTACAAGGTTGTTGGTAACTTCCATGACAGTGGAGATGGTAAAGTGGGAAGAAAGAGGGTATCGAAGGAGGGCAAACTGTTAGGCTTGCCGAGTATTTAATTTCTACGTAGCTGCTGCCGCTGAGATAGCGAAAGATACGAAAATATGGTATGCTTGCCGAGTAGTTTGCGAAAATAAAAGTCAGCTGCTCACGGTGCTGGCTCTTCGATATCGTCGGCAAACGAGCCATGCCAAGCGTCCATCAGCGGCCCGACGGTTACGGCTTTTACTTCCGGCTGCTGCCGTAACCAGACGCCCAGCGCCTCGCGGTCAGCATCCGTAGCGGAGCGGCGCGAGTCGGCTTCCACGAAGAAGTGGTCGAGGCCGCCGCTTATCAGCAGACTATTCGCCTCCACGGCTTCAATCAGCCGGTCGAAAAAGGAAAAATAAGCTTCCTCGGTGTCGGGCATGTCCAGCTTAAGCCGGACCGAGAAGCCCAGCTCCTGAAACTCCTGAAGCCGAAGCTTCTTGCGCAGCCGCTTTTTCATCTCTTCCTGTACGTTAGGGTGATTAAAATGGTCCGGCAAGTTCCTTGAGAACTCCACCGGACCATTGCAATTACTTCAGCAGCTCGTAGATGCCGGCTACGCCCTGGCCGCCGCCTACGCAGGCGGTTACCATGCCGTACTTCTGGCCCCGGGCCCGGAGCTCATCGAACAGCTGGATGCTGAGCTTGGCACCGGAGCAGCCCAGCGGGTGACCAAGGGCAATGGCGCCGCCGTTCACGTTGAGCTTGTCGGGGTTCATGTTCAGCTCCCGCATCACGGCAATGGACTGGGAGGCAAAGGCCTCATTCATCTCGATCAGGTCGATGTCGTCGAGCTGCATACCGGCCTGCTTCAGGGCTTTCGGCACGGCTTTCATCGGGCCCATGCCCATGATGCGCGGGTCAATGCCTTCGGTAGCGTACGTCACCATGCGGGCAATGGGCTCCAGGTTCAGCTCCTTGACCATCCGCTCCGACATCACGATGACGAAAGCGGCGCCGTCGGAGGTCTGGGACGAGTTGCCGGCCGTTACCGAGCCGTTAGCCGCGAATACGGGCCGCAGCTTGGCCAAGGCCTCAATCGAGGTGTCGGCGCGGGGGCCTTCGTCGGTGTCTACCACGAACGAGCGGGTCTTCTTTTTGCCCGAAGCCTGGTCGAGGTAGGTTTCCTCTACCGTAATCGGCACGATCTGGCTTTTGAACTTACCCTCCTGGATAGCCTTAATGGCCTTCTGGTGGGAGTTGTAGGCGAACTGGTCCTGGTCTTCGCGGCTGATCTTGTAGTCCTGGGCTACGGCCTCGGCGGTGAGGCCCATGCCGAGGTAGTACTGCGGGTACTTCTGGGCGAGGTTGTAGTTGGGCACGGTTTTCCAGCCCACGGTGGGCACCATGCTCATGTTTTCGGCCCCGCCGGCAATGATGCAGTCGGCCATGCCGCCGCTGATGCGGTTCACGGCCATAGCAATGGTTTCGACGCCCGAACCGCAGTAGCGGTTCACCACCATGCCCGACACGTTCATGGGCAGGGCGAGCAGGGAAATCATCCGGCCGATCTGCAGGCCCTGCTCGGCCTCGGGTACGGCATTGCCCACAATCACGTCGTCGACGCGGGTGGGGTCGAGGGCCGGGACGGAGGCCACGAGGTGCTTGATTACTTCCGCCGCGAGGTCGTCGGTGCGGGTGAAGCGGAAACCGCCGCGGGGTGCTTTGCCCACCGCCGTACGGTAGCCGGCAACGATATAGGCTGTCTGGTTCATGGTTTTCTAGTTGTCAGTTGTTCGTTGTCAGTTGTTGGTATTGTTCTGGAGTCAGCTTTATCAGAACGACCTGACAACTGACAACAAACAACTGACAACCACTTCATTAATTCCGCAGCGGCTTGCCGGTAGTAAGAATCGACTGAATCCGCTCCAGGGTTTTCCGCTCGCCGGTCAGGCTGAGGAAGGCTTCGCGCTCGAGGTCCAGCAGGTACTGCTCCGACACTTCGGTGGGCGCGCTCAGGTCGCCACCGCACATGATGTAAGCCAGCTTGTCGGCAATCTTCTGGTCGTGCTCCGAGATGTAGCGGCCTTCCTTCATGGCGTACACGCCGGTCTTGAACATGGCCAGGGCGCCTTTGCCATGCACCTTGATGTTGGTTTTCTGCACCGGCTGGGTGTAGCCGGCCTCCGCCAGCTCAATAGCCGCCGCCTTGGCCTGGGCAATGACGCGGTTGCCGTTCACCACGATTTCGTCGCCCCGGCGCATAAAGCCCAGGTCCACGGCTTCGGCCGCCGAGGTCGAGACCTTGGCCGTGCTGATGGTGACGAAGGTGTTGCGGATCAAATTCAGCTCGGGCTCCCCCTCCTCGTACTTGAGGGCGGTGCGCAACGTCATTTCCTTGGTGCCGCCACCGGCCGGAATCAGGCCCACGCCGAACTCCACGAGGCCCATGTAGGTTTCGGCTGCCGCCACTACCCGGTCGCAGTGCAGGTTCAGCTCGCAGCCGCCGCCCAGGGCGAGGCCGTGGGGCGCGCCGACCACCGGGATGCTGCTGTAGCGCATCCGCATCATGGCCTGCTGGAACTGGGCAATCATCAAATTCAGCTCGTCGTACTCCTGATCCAGCGCAAACATGTACACGAGACCCAGGTTGGCGCCGGCTGAGAAGTTAGGGCCGTCGTTGCCCACTACGAGGCCGCGGAAGTCCTTCTCCGCCAGCTCCACGCCTTTCAGCAGGCCCTGGATGACGTCGGAGCCCAGGGAGTTCATCTTGCTGTGGAATTCCACGTTCAGGATACCGTCGCCGAGGTCGAGCACCGAGGCGCCGGCGTTTTTCCACACCACTTTACCGGTAGCGCGCAGGTTGTCGAGAATCACGAAGTTCTCCACACCCGGAATGCTCTGGTAGCTCTTGGAATCGATGTCGTAGAACTGCTTGACGCCGGCCTCGTTCACTTTGTAGAAAGACGTGTGGCCGGCGGCCAGCATTTCCTCTACCCAGGGCGCGACGGTTTTGCCTTCAGCCTGCGCCAGCTCAAGCCCTTTCTGCACGCCCAGGGCATCCCAGGTTTCAAACGGACCCATTTCCCAGCCGAAGCCGGCGCGCAGGGCGTCGTCAATCTTGTAAAGCGAGTCGGTGATTTCCGGAATACGGTTGCTGACGTAGGCCAGCAGGCCGGCAAACGTCTGGCGGTAGAAGTCCCCGGCCTTGTCCTTGCCGCCTACCAGCACCTTGAACCGGTCGGCCAGCTTTTCAATCGGCTTGGTGGCTTCCAGGGTGGCAAACTTCACCTTGCTGCTGGGCTTGTACTCGAGCGTAGTCAGATCGAGGGCCTGAATTTCGGACTTGCCGCCCTCGCCCTTGACCTTTTTGTAGAAGCCCTGGCCGGTTTTGTCGCCGAGCCACTTGTTCTCACCCATCTTCTTGAGGAAGTCGGGCAGCACAAAAGCATCCTTGGCTTCGTCGTTGGGCAGGTTCTGGGCCAGGCCGTTGGCCACGTTCATCAGCGTGTCGAGGCCCACCACGTCGGAGGTACGGAAGGTGGCCGACTTGGCGTGGCCGATAACCGGACCCGTCAGCTTATCTACTTCCTCAACCGTCATGCCCAGCTTCTGCATCACCTGCAGCACGTCCATGATGGCGAAGACGCCCACCCGGTTGGCAATAAAGGCCGGGGTGTCCTTGGCCAGCACCGTGGTTTTGCCCAGGTACAGGTCGCCATAATGCATCAGGAAATCTACCACCGCCTGATCCGTGTCCGGGGTCGGGATGATTTCGAGCAGCTTCAGGTAGCGGGGCGGGTTAAAGAAGTGCGTGCCGCAGAAATACTTCTTGAAGTCGTCGGAGCGGCCTTCTGTCATCAGGTGAATCGGGATGCCGGAAGTGTTGGAGGTAATGAGCGTGCCGGGCTTGCGGAACTGCTCCACGCGGTCAAACAGGCTCTTTTTAATGTCGAGGCGCTCCACGACCACCTCAATCGTCCAGTCGCAGCCGGCAATTTCCTTGAGGTTGTCGTCGAAGTTGCCGGTCTTGATGCGCACGGCATCGGCCTTGCGGTACAGCGGGGAGGGGTTGCTGGCTACGGCGGCCTGCAACGAACTGTTCACAATCCGGTTCTTCACCGCCGGACTGTCGAGCTTCAGCCCTTTCTTTTCTTCGTCGGGCAGCAGCTCCCGGGGCGCAATGTCGAGCAGCAATACCTGCACGCCAATGTTGGCGAAGTGACAGGCAATGCGGGAGCCCATAACGCCGGAGCCCAGCACTGCTACTTTTTTGATGGTACGATTCATTCGTGGGGGAATGAGGGGTGAGAAATGGTTTTTTGGCTGTTGGCTGATGTGCAACTACTCGTCATGCCGAGCTTATGGTCGACAACAGGTATTGGGTAAGGACTAGGGAACCCGAACAAAAAAGCTATTGGCTAAAGGCCAATAGCTAGCAGCTTAGATTAAGCCGCCGACTCAGAGCGCAGGGGGCGGAGGGTAAAGTCGTCGTACATGGTTTTGCCTTCAATCATGCCCGTAATCTGGCCTACTACCTTGAAAAAGGTGTCGAGCTGGGCCTGGGGGATTTTCTCGCGCACCTTCTGGTTGAAGTGGCGCACCGTCTGCCGGGAAATCTCCTTTTTCTGCAGCCCTACCTCGGTCAGGAAGATGCGCACCGAGCGTTTGTCCTGGGTATCGGCCTGCTTGTAGATAAGCCCTTTCTCTTCCATGCTGCGCAGAATGCGGGTGAGGCTACGGGTTTCGAGGCCCAGCAGGGGTGCAATCTTGGTAGCCGGAGTTCCGTTTTCCTGATCTATATTCAGCAGTACAAACCCGATGCTGGTGGTAATGTCGTACTGCGCGGCCTGGGTGTTGTACATGCGCGAAATGGCATGCCAGGCTACTTTGATGTTATAATCGACGGTTTCTTCGGGTTTCATGCGCAAGGGGAAGTGCGGTAAACATACAAAGAATATGTTATGCTTGCATACTATGTTGAGCAGAAAAAAGTTTGGGGCCGCCGGTTTGTACCCGACGGCCCCAAACGATTTACGCGGGGCGCTTTAACGCCAGCTTAACGCCGTTCGTCGCGGTGGTACAGGTCCTCGATCAGGCTTTTGTTGTTCTCGGTAATGATTTTGCGCTTCACCTTCATGGTGGGCGTCATCTCCCCGGTTTCCACGGTCCAGAGCTTGGGCAGCAGGGCAATCTTTTTAACCTGCTCCCACTGCGCGAAGCTTTCGTTGTACTTCTTGACCAGGTCTTCGTACATCTTCACCACCTTCTCGTTTTTGATCAGCTCCTCGTTGGAGCAGTTGCTGTCGACGCCGTTGCGCTTGCACCAGCTTTTCAGATCGTCGAAGGACGGAATCACCAGCGCGGCCGGGAATTTCTGGTCGGCGCCTACCACCATGGCCTGCTCTACCAGCGGCGACTCCTTGAGCTTGCCCTCGATTACCTGCGGGGCAATGTACTTGCCGCCCGAGGTCTTGAACATCTCCTTTTTGCGGTCGGTGATTTTCAGGAAGCGGCCATTCACGAACTCGCCGATGTCGCCGGTGTGGAACCAGCCGTCCTTGTCGAACACCTCGGCCGTGAGGTCGGGCTTGTTGTAGTAGCCCTTCATCACCGAGGCCGACTTGGTCAGAATCTCGCCGTCGGCGGCAATCTTCACTTCCATGTTGTCGATCAGCGGGCCCACCGTACCGATCAGGTTGTTTTCGGGCTCGAAGCCGCCCACGGCAATTACCGGCGAGGTTTCGGTGAGGCCGTAGCCTTCCATTACGCGGATGCCGGCGGCCCAGAATACCCGGGCCAGGCGGGGCTGCAGCGCGCCGCCGCCCGACACGATAACGCGGATGTTGCCGCCCAGGGCCTCCTGCCACTTCGAGAAAATCAGCTTGCGGGCCAGCTTCAGCTGCGTGTCGTAGAGGAAGCCTTTGCTTTTCTGGGTGTCGTACTCCAGGCCCAGGTTCAGGGCCCAGAAGAACAGGCTTTTCTTCACGCCGGTCAGCTCGTGGCCTTTCGCCACAATCTTGTCGTACACCTTTTCCAGCAGGCGGGGCACGGTGGTAAAGATGTTGGGCTTCACCTCGCGCAGGTTGTCGGCAATGACCTCCATGCTCTCGGCGTAGTAGATGCTGACCCCGTTGATCATGTAGAGGTAGGTCACCATTCGCTCGAAGATGTGGCAGAGCGGCAGGAAACTCAGCGCCATGTCGTTTTTCGTGACGGGCACGAAGGGCTGGGAGTTGCGGCAGTTGCTTAGAATGTTGTCGTGGGTGAGCATCACGCCCTTGGGGCTGCCGGTGGTGCCCGACGTGTAAATCAGCGTGAGCAGGTCGTCGGGCTGCACGGCGGCTTTCAGGGGCTCCAGGTCGGCGGGGTTGCCCTGCTTGCCCAGCTCGAGCAGCTCATTGAAATGCCTGGCCCCGGCTACCTCGTCGAAGGTGAAGATGTGCTTCACCCCGGGCAGCTCGGCAGTAGCCTCCTTTACTTTGCTGTAGAGGCTCTTGTCGGCGACGAATACGGCCTTTACGCCCGCGTCCTGGAAGATGTACTTGTAGTCTTCGGTGGTGATGGTGGGGTACATCGGCACGCCCACGGCCCCGATCTGGGAAATACCGAAGTCGGCCATCATCCACTCGGGCCGGTTCATCGAAATGATGGCCACCTTATCGTCTTTGCCAATGCCCAGGTGCTTGAGCCCCAGGCTTACAAGGTTGGCTTTGTCGAGGAGTTCCTGGGTGCTGATCTTTTGCCAGACCCCTCCCTGCTTCGAGGCCAGGCAATCGGACTTGGGGAACTTGCTGAGTTGATACGGCAGAATATCAAACGCGCGGCGGACTTCCATAAACAAACTCTTGAGGTGGGAAAATGCAGGTTAAATAAAGACTTTTTTTGGCATAATGCCTATTATGGACCATTCTGGGGCCTCATTAATGCGCTCTTACGCAAGGTCCCCACCCCGCTTTTGCGTAGTTTTGTCTGACTGCTCCGTACGTGCCCGATGAATCTGGCCATCTTTTTTGATCCGCTCCCCGAGGAACTTGTGCCGGCCCCGGCTACGGCCACTGCCTTGGCTTCCTGCCTCACGCCCTTCCTGGACACCTTTCCCGACTGGCGCACCGCCGACCTGGCTTTGATCGGGCTGGATGAGTGGCGGGGTAGCGCGGCCGGGGCGCCCGCCGCCCACGGGGCCGACGCCGTGCGCCGCCGCTTCTACCACCTGCAGAAAGGCTCCGGCCCCGCCCGCCTCGTGGACCTGGGCAACCTGCGGCCCGGCCTGACCCTCGAAGACACGTATCTGCGGCTGCGGGAGATTGTAGCCGCGCTGCTCGAGCACGGCACGGTGCCCATCCTGCTCGGCGGTAGCCACGACCTCGACTACGGGCAGTTCCTGGCCTACGAAACGCTCGACCGGGCCGTCAGCTTTGCCACGGTGGATGCCCGCGTGGACATGGCCGAGCACGACGCGGCCCCGGCCGAGGAAGCGCACCTGCGGCGGATGCTGATGCACGAGCCCAACTTCCTGTTCAACTTCGCTCAGCTGGCCCACCAGCAGTACCTGGCCGCGCCCGAGGTGCTGGCGGCCCTGGAAAAGCTGCATTTCGAAACCTTGCGCCTCGGTGAAATCCGCTCCGACGTGCGCCAGGCCGAGCCTTTGCTGCGCCAGGCCGACTTCGTGAGCTTCGACGTGGCGGCGCTGCGCTGGAACGACGCGCCGGCCTACTACCCGGCTAACCCGTTCGGGCTGACCAGCGAGGAAGCCTCCCAGCTGGCCTGGTATGCCGGCCACAACGACCAGCTCAGCTCGTTTGGTCTCTACGGCTACCGCCCCGACCACGACCCCCACGGCCTGGCCGCCACGACGCTGGCCATTATGCTGTGGTACTTTGTGGAGGGCTACTACCACCGCCGGGGCGAAACCGACTTCAGCAGCCGCCGCTTTATCCGCTACGCCGTGGGCTTGCCGGGCACGCCGGCCAAGCTCGTGTTCTACAAAGCCAAGCGCACCGAAAAGTGGTGGCTGGAAGTGGAAAGCCTGGCCGACAGCAACCTCAAGCGCATCGTGCCGTGCAGCTACCAGGATTACCTCCGCGCTGCCCAGGGCGACCTGCCCAACCGCTGGATTCTGACGCAGGCGCTGCTGGGATAATTAGTAATTTAAGAATTAGTAATTGAGAATTGTCTTGATGGGTGCTGCTGACACTTTGCTGCCGCTGCTCGGAATTACGAATTGCCCTGATGGCAGCTGTTGACGCCACTCCTCCCCTGCCTCCCCTCACCGCCGGCGGCGTGCCCCTGGCTGAGTTGCCGGAGTATTCGCGGCACCAATTGGCGTTGCGCAACGGGCAGGACCGGGACGAAGTCTGGGTGGCGTACCAGGGGCTGATTTACGATGTAACCCGCTCCCGCCTCTGGAAGCGCGGCAACCACTACGAGCACTGGGCCGGGCAGGACCTGACCAGGGAGTTGCAGCATGATGCCCCGCACACCGAGCACGTCTTCGACCGGTTCACCGTCATCGGCCGGCTGCAGCTCCCGCCCCCTTCTACTACCTGATGACCCTGCGCCTGCCAAGCAAATCCCACCACTTCACTTCCTTCCCACCCGTGAGTACTACCGAAAGTCCCTCCCTGTTCGACCAGCTCGAAACCCGCACCACCCAAGAGCTGCTCAAAAGCATCAACAGCCTCGACCAGACCATTCCGGCTTTGGTTGCCGCCGCTATTCCGCAGCTTGAGGTGCTGGTAGAGGCCACCGTACAGCGGCTTCAGAACGGGGGCCGGCTGTTTTACATCGGGGCCGGTACCAGCGGACGGCTGGGCGTGCTCGACGCGTCGGAGTGCCCACCCACGTTCGGAGTGCCCCAGGGGCTGGTTATCGGCCTGATTGCCGGCGGCGACACCGCCATCCGCCAGGCTGTGGAAAACGCTGAAGACAACGCTGAGCAGGCCTGGCGGGACCTCGAAGCCCACCAGATAACCGACCGCGACATTGTGGTAGGCATTGCCGCCTCGGGCCGCACGCCCTACGTGATTGGAGGACTGGAAGAGTCGCGCCGGCGGGGCATTGCGACCGGCTGCGTGGTCTGCAACGCCGGCTCGGCCGTGGCCGCTGCCGCTGAGTTTCCCGTTGAAGTGCCCACCGGCCCGGAGTTCGTGACGGGCAGCACGCGGATGAAGGCCGGCACGGCCCAGAAGCTCGTCCTCAACATGCTTACCACTGCCACCATGATCCGCCTGGGCCGGGTGAAGGGCAACAAGATGGTTGACATGCAGATGGCCAACCAGAAGCTGGTGGACCGCGGGCAGCGCATGCTGATGGAGGAGCTGGGCATCGGCCAGGAAGAAGCAGCGACGCTCCTGACCGAGCACGGCTCGGTGCGGGCAGCCATGGCAGCTTACAACGGGCAGTAAGCGTTGGCCCGGTTGTGAACGAATCTGTCCCTGCGCACTGCTTGCCTGGGATGCTACAGGCTGCACCGGCAATCCTGACCTCGGCAAGCGACGGCATGATGAGTTTTACCGGCCTGGCTTCCTGCTCCCGACTACGGCACTGCTGCCCGCTGCCGGTTACCTAGCCATCGGGCGTGGATACCGGCTTACGGCTTCGCTGTATTTAGTGCATTCCCCGGCGTTGTAGGGGTACTATCCTGGCTGGCCTTTGTACTGACCTGACGGTTAGACGAACGGACCAGGGAGTATCCGCGTTAGACGAAAGGCAAGCCAGGGCTTGCCTTTTCCTTTCTCCGCCTCCTTACCTTCCCTGCCGTGCATACCATCGAGCCGCATTACAACTGGATCGACCAGTACTCCGCCTCCGAAGACCCCCGCTCCCCGCTGTTCGAGGCCGAAAACAGCCTTGAAACCTTCACCAACACCATTTACGGCTACTATATCCACCCACAGTGGGACGGGATGGAGTCGGACACGCTGTTCCTGAAGATCCTGTTCGTCGACTATGACCTGGGCCTGGGCATCATCGAGTTTATCGGGGAGTGGAACGACGCCATCGAAAACGACGTGATGCATCTCAAGCGCAACATTATTGATGTAATGGTGCACGAGGGCATCCGCAAGTTTATTTTGATTGGCGAAAACGTGTTCAACTTCCACGGCTCCGACGATTCCTACTATGAGGAGTGGTTTGAAGACGTGGAGGACGGCTGGATTGCGGGCCTCAACTTCCAGGAGCACGTGTTGCGGGAGATGCACCAGTACAATCTCGACAACTACATCAACTTCGGCGGGCAGCTCGATGAGGTACCCTGGCGCACGTTCGAGC
This sequence comes from Hymenobacter translucens, assembly GCF_020685205.1. GTDB lineage: Bacteria > Bacteroidota > Bacteroidia > Cytophagales > Hymenobacteraceae > Hymenobacter > Hymenobacter translucens. The sequence continues at coordinate 722,095 of NZ_JAJERB010000002.1, read as the reverse complement.
CCCGCCGCCTGTTCGACATGATTGATGGGCTGCTGCGCCGCCGCCTGAACTAGCCTGCTTTAAAAATAAAAAGGGCTTCTCCCGTTGGGAGAAGCCCTTTTTATTGCGACTAACGCAGCAGCGCAGCAGGAATTACTGCTGGGTCGTGGTCGTCGTGGTGGTAGCGGGAGCCGTGGTGGTGCCAGCAGCGGGAGCCTCAGCGTCCTCGATCTTGTCGGCAGTAGCATCGGCGTTGTCGCGTACCGAATCAGCGGCTTGCTCCATGGCGTCAGCCTGGGCTTCACCGGTGTTTTCTACGTTTTCAGCAGCTTGCTCATTGGCTTCAGCCTGCTTGCTTTCGCACGAAGCGAAGGTGAACGAAGCAGCGGCCAGGGCGAGGAACAGAACTTTTTTCATGATAAGGGTTGATTGAGGGGAAGAAAAATCAATTTGGGTTGAAACTGAGGGCTTTTTGCAAGCAAGCAGCCCTGATGTTCGGGGTTTTATACCAAGCTCAACAGAAGGTAACCCGACAGTAAAAAAAGATTTTCCTTCCCTCCCACTCCTTACTTCTTGCGGAAGATGATGCCGATGGGAACCCCGGCAAAGTCGAAGTTCTCGCGCAGGCGGTTTTCGAGGTAGCGGATATAGCTCGGCTGCACGTACTGCGGCAGGTTGCAGAAGAAGGCAAACACGGGGTTGTGCGTGGGCAGCTGCGTCACGTACTTGATGCGCACCATCTTGCCTTTTACGGACGGGGGCTGGTGCTCCTCAATTACCTTCAGCATCACCTCGTTCAGCTGCGACGTCGGGATTTTCTTGCGCTTGTTCTCGTACACCTGAATGGCCGTTTCGATGGCCTTGTGCACGCGCTGCTTGGTAAGCACCGACGTGAAGATGATGGGCGGATACGCAATGGGCGCAATCTTTTCCCGGATCTTCTCCTCAAACTCCTTGACGGTGTTCGTTTCCTTGTTCTCGATCAGGTCCCACTTGTTTACCAGAATCACGATGCCCTTGCGGTTTTTGTCGGCCAGGGCAATGATGTTCACGTCCTGGGCCTCAATGCCCCGGGTAGCGTCGAGCATCACGATGCACACGTCCGACTCTTCCATGGCCCGGATTGAGCGCAGCACGGAGTAGAACTCGATGTCTTCGTGCACCTTGTTCTTGCGGCGCAGACCAGCCGTATCGACCAGGATAAACTCCTGACCGAAGGCGTTGTAGCGGGTCTGGATAGCGTCACGCGTGGTACCGGCAATGTCGGTCACGATGGTGCGGTCCTCCCCCAGCAGCAGGTTGAACAAGGACGACTTGCCTACGTTGGGGCGGCCCACCACGGTAATCTTGGGCAAGCCCAGATCGGGCTCCTCTTCCCAGGGGTCATCGAAGTGCGACACGATGGCGTCGAGCAGGTCGCCGGTGCCGGAGCCGCTCTGCGACGAAATCGTGAAGATGTCGCCGTCACCGATGCCCAGGGAGTAGAACTCCCCGGCGGCGTGGGCCCGGGCGTTGGTGTCGGCCTTGTTGGCTACCACGTACAGGGGCTTGGTGATCTTAAAGCGGCGAATGGCGTTGGCAAACTCCTCGTCGAGGCTATGCACGCCGGTTTCGGCATCCACCATAAAGATGACCACGTCGGCCTCGTCGATGGCCAGCTTTACCTGCTTGCGGATTTCCTCCTCGAAGATGTCGTCGGAGCCGTGCACGTAGCCACCCGTGTCAATCACGGAGTAGTACTTGCCGGTCCACTCGCCGTAGCCGTAGTGCCGGTCGCGGGTTACGCCGCTTTCGTTGTCCATGATGGCCTTGCGCTGGCCAACCAAGCGGTTAAAAAGGGTGGATTTGCCCACGTTCGGGCGCCCCACAATGGCAATGGTATTCTTCATGTGTCTGACTCCAGCCGCCGGCCCGACCAAATTCGGCAGTGCCCGGAGTAGTTAAGTGAGTGTGAGGTCGGATTATTAGGTCTTAGGATCTTAGGGGCTTAGGATCTTAGAAAGTTCTGATGCCAGAACGATGCTAAGTCCTAAGACCTAAGTCCCTAAGCACTAGGACTGGTACCCGAACCGGCTGAGGGCCTTGGGGTCGGTGCGCCAGTTTTCGTTGACTTTGACGTGGGTTTCGAGGAAAACCTTCTTCTGGAAGAACTTCTCCATCTCCTCCCGGGCCCAGGTACCGACTTTTTTCAAAGCCTCGCCCTTGTTGCCGATAATGATGCCTTTCTGGCTGGAGCGCTCCACGTAAATGGTGGCCCGGATGCGGATGATGTCCTCTTCCTCCTTGAACTCCTCTACGCCGACTTCGCAGCTGTAGGGGACTTCCTTTTTGTAGAGCTTGAAGATTTTCTCCCGGATCATCTCCGCTGCAAAGAAACGCTCGGGCTTATCGGTTAGTTCGTCTTTCGGGTAATACGCCGGGTGCTCGGGCAGGTAGCCCAGAATCAGGTCCAGCAGCTCGCCGGTTCCGAACTTCTCGAGTGCGGAAATGGGCAGCACGCGGGTAGCGTTGGGAAGCTGTTCGCGCCAGTAGTCTACCTTGGCTTCCACCTCCGCCTGATCGGCCTGGTCAATCTTGTTGATCAGCAGCAAAATGGGCGTGTCCACCATCTTGCGCAGGCGCTCGACTACCGGCTCCTCGTCGTGCTTTTCGTAGATGTCGGTGACAAACAGAACGACATCCGCATCCTCCAGGGAGCTGTACACAAACGACATCATGGCGTTGTGCAGCTCGTATTTGGGCTGAATGATGCCGGGCGTATCGGAGTACACCAGCTGAAAGTCGTCACCGTTGAGAATGCCCAGGATGCGGTGGCGCGTGGTCTGGGCTTTGCTGGTGACAATGCTGAGCCGCTCTCCCATCAGGGCGTTCATCAGCGTCGACTTGCCCACGTTGGGCTTGCCGATAATGCTCACAAAGCCAGCGCGGTGCGGTTTCGGTTCGGGATTCACAGGGTTTTCAGAATAAGTCTGCAAAGGTACCGCTTTATGGGCAGAAGCACATTGCCTGCCCCGAAATCAGCTCAGGAAGGGCACTCCCACAGCCAGGCGCCGCTTTGCGTCCGTGCTAGGCTCCTCCGGGCAGGACGACCCCGTAGAGGGCGGCCACGGCGCCATCCACCTCCGCTTCCAGGGCCAGGGTATCGGCCGCGGGGTCGGCGGCTTTGGCGTCCAGAATCTGCTGCACCAACGCGGCAATAGTGGCCTGCTGTTCTGGCGTGGCGATGGGGATGGGAAGTTGTGCCAAAGTCTTAGGTTCGTAAGGAAAGAAGCTGTCCTTCATCTCTGGGGCTATGGATTTGATGTAAAGAGTTAAGAACTCCTAACACAAAAAGGTCGTCGGTAGGAATGATAGTCGTCGCATTATTAGAATACTGCTGGGCAGGATCAGGAATGACCTCCTAACATGCCGCGTCATCCATCATACCCGTCCGGGAGCTGCTTTTTCGGCCTCGTATACACCGCCCTGCTTTTCATCTTCGCTGTCTACCAGGAATGGTATACAGAGTCCTATGTTTTTACCCTGCTGTATACCAAAGCAGGTATTCACTTTCCCAATTACATTACCCGGTGTATACCAACTGCCCGGTGATGCCGGCCTGCCCATGACCTTATTCCCTGCTGCCTTCAGCTTAACAGCCGCCGTGCGGGCACACTTCGGTCTTTCTATTCAGCAGCTGGCCCGCTACCTGGGCGTGAGCCGGGGCTTTGTGGCGCATATAGAGGCGGGCCGCCGGGGCCTGCCCGCCGCCCTGGCGCCGCGCCTGTTGCACCTAAGCTGCGGGTTGCCGCCACCGCTGGGCCAGGGCCCGCCAGCGTCCGTGCCGCTACCCGCCTCCCCCGACCCGCTGCCCGCCCCCGAGGCGCTGCCGGCTGAAGCAACCGCTCCCGCCCCGCTGCGCGCCCGCCTGCTCACCTGCCGCCTGCGCCTGCTCGAAGCAGGCCGACGCCTGGCCGAGGCCGAGCGCATTGCCGCCGACCGGGAGCACCGCCGCCGGGGCCTCCACCAGCTCCAGGCCCTGCCTCCGCCCCCTGCGCCGGCCGAGGCCGCCCGCTATGCCCGCTGGCTGACCGAGCTGGACGAGGATTTAGCGCATAACGAGCCCGATCCGACTGCCCGGGCCGTGGCCCATTGCCTGCTGAAGGGTCGCATAGCCGGCCTGCACGCCGAAATAACCACCCTGCTGAAAATAAACCAACCTGACTGAATCACGATATCAAATTGCATCTATATTAATCCCGGCAACTCCGCCAACCTTATCTATTTTCATTTATGCCATTACCAGTAAACTTACTCCGAGACGCGGCCGAGTGCGACGCCGTGCTCACCGCCCTGAACCGCGAGCTGCGCGAGTTCACCCTCAACGACCAGGTACTCGACCTGCGCGCCGACAAATCGGTGGAGCGGGCGGCCGAGCGGGCTGAGGCGCTGCAGAAAGCCACCGCCGAAGTGGCCCGTCTCACCCCGCAGGTAGCGGCCATGACGGCTGGCACGCGGGAACACCGCTACCTCGACCGCCTGCTGACTCAGGCCCAGCGCCGGGTGCAGGACCTGAGCCAGCCCCCCGCGCCCGGCAGCCGTACGCCGGTAGATCTGGTGCTACAGGCCGTGGACGTACGCCAGGTAGCAGCGCAGGTACCCGAGCTTCAAACTGCCATTCAGGAGGTCACGGCCCGCCGCGCCGAGCTGACTGCCTAAGGCACCGTTATTCTATCCTCCTATTGCAATAGTCGACGGCCCGTTGCCTCCCCGGAGGCGGCGGGCCGTTTTGGTTATTCGTACTCATGCTGGCTCCATCTTCCCCTGGTTTCTTAGCAAGCGCTACACTACGGCGCGGAGTCATTTTCACCGAAATCCAAACCCGGAGGGCCGTACCTTTGTCTTCCATCGGAATCCGCTTTCTTTTTTATGCCCGCTCCTGCTTCTGCCCAACGCCGCGTCGGCGTCCTGCTCGTGAACCTCGGCACGCCCGACTCGCCCAATACCCCCGACGTGCGCCGCTACCTCAACGAGTTTCTGACCGACGGCCGGGTTATCGATATGCCCGCCGCCGTGCGCTACCCGCTGTTTCAGGGAATCGTGGTGCCGCTGCGGGCGCCCAAGTCGGCCAAGATCTACCAGCAGCTCTGGACCGACCGGGGCTCGCCCCTGCTGTTTCACGGCCTCGATCTGCAAAAGCTGGTGCAGGAAAAGCTGGGCAAGGACTACGTGGTGGCCTTTGGCATGCGCTACCAGAAGCCCAGCATCGAAAAGGCGCTGGAGGAGCTGCGCGACGCGGCGGTGGAGCGCATCATCGTGCTGCCCTTGTTTCCGCAGTACGCCGCGGCCAGCACCGGCTCGGTACAGGAAAAGGTGATGGACATCGTGAGCAAGTGGTGGGTAGTGCCCAGCATCAGCTTTATCAGCTCCTTCACCGACGACCCCGGCTTTATCGGCACGTTCGTGACCCTCGGTAAAGAGGAAATGGCCAAGCATCCCTACGACCACGTCGTGTTCAGCTACCACGGCATTCCGGAGCGCCATGTGCTGAAAGGCAGCCACAACGGCTACTGCAAGCTGGCCACCTGCTGCAACAGCTACAACAAAAACAACCGCTACTGCTACCGGGCCCAGTGCTACGAAACGTCCCGCCTGCTGGCCCAGGGCCTGGGGCTGGCGCCCGAGCAGTACACCACCACTTTCCAGAGCCGTCTGCAAAGCCGGCTGCGGGACCCGTGGCTGCAACCGTACACTGACGAAGTGCTCAAGGAAATGCCGGCCAAGGGCATCAAGAACGTGCTGGCGTTCAGCCCCGCCTTCGTGGCCGACTGCCTGGAAACCACCATCGAGGTGGGCACCGAGTTCAAGGAAATGTTTGAGGAAGCCGGCGGCGCCCACTGGCAGCTCGTGCCCAGCCTGAACGCCCACCCGCAGTGGGTAGAAGGCGTGGCCGAGATGATCCGGCGGAACTAGCTTGTTCTCTTAGCTGGCTACCGTTCCATCATCGGTACGGCGGCGGAAGGCCCCCAGCGCGGCCGGACGGTTCTGGTAGAAGCGCTGCTCGTCGTAGTGCTCCTGCTGGTAGAAGCCCTCGGTGCTGCGGGCCGGCAGGGGCAGCTGCAACGTGCGCAGCATGGCCTCTTCGTACTCCCGGGTTATCATCACCGAGTTGTAGGGCGGATACTCCAGCACCGAGTCCATGTTCAGGGAAGGCACGAACACGTTGTCGCCTTCCTCGTCGATGGCAGCCACCCCGATGGGCAGCAGAATGTGCCGGTCCCGCTCGTTTACGTTGAGGCGGGCGTCGAGCTCAATATCCAGGTAGCGCACCTTGAGGGCATCCTCTTCCACGATCAGCTCGTGTACCTCCCCAAACGCCCGTCCGTCGCCACCGCGCACGGTCCAGCCGCGCACGTCGGGGCTGCCGTCGGCTACTTCAAACTCGGTGAGGTCGCGCAGCCGGCGCAGGTGCATGCCTTCTGATGATGGAATAGCCGTGGTTTCCATGCTTAAATAAGGTAAAGAGGGTGGATGCCGTAGTCCAGGAAAGCCGGTGCGGCTTTAGGAAGCCGGCTGGCTGAGGGTCCGCACAATCTGAGCGGCCTTGGTGAAAAACGCCTGGGTCTGCTCGTCGGCGGTGTTGCGGCCCGACAGCTGATTGGCCTGCTCGCTGAGCTCGGCTACCGGTGTTTCCAGGTCCGGATAGGCTTTCTGCTGCATGGCCTGCATCAGCGCGGCAGCTGCCACAAAGCCGGGACGCAGGCTGGCTTTGGGCTCGTTGATCCGGCTGGTGGCGCTGGTCAGCATATCGCGCTTCTCGTTTACGCCCGGGTCGCGCAGGTCGGAGCGGTCGGCCAGGTCTACCAGCGTGGCACTCAGCATCTGCAAGCCCCGGCGGGCATAGTCGGGCTGGGCGGTCTGCTGCTCGGCAAAGTCAGCCAGTTCGTCGGGGGTGGCAGGGCCTTCCTCGGTGGCTACCGCCGCTACGGCCGAGCCGCCGTCGGCCGGAGGCGGCGTGGCCCGGGCAATGGCTTCGGCCTCGGCATCCGATACGGGCGCCACTGCTCCGGTAGCCGGGGCGGCGGCTGGGTCCGGCTCCGGGTTAGCGTCCGGGCGCAGGAGGAAGTAGCCGAGTACCGCCAGCACGGCCAGCACCAGCAGCACGATAAGCCAGGGGCTGGGAGAGCTTTTTTTGCGTTGAATACTGATTTCGGCCATAATAGTCCAGGTCGCGGTTAGTCTGAAGGCAATACGAAGCGGGGCGAAAATAGGTATTCGCAAGGTTTAGTTGTCCGTCGTTAGTAATCCGTTGTCAGCATCCTGGTCCATACATCCTGATAACGGGCAACCAACAACAAACCATTAGTAAAGCTAAAGCCTGCCCCAGGGAGCAGGCTTTATGCTTTCAATCCGGATGAACCTGGGCTGCGACCCCACTGTCGGGATATGACCAACAACTGGCAACTGACAACGAACAACTAAATCAAGCCGGCACCTTGCGGTACATCTTAGCCAGCTGCTCTACCGCAAAGTCTACCTCGTCGGCGGTGTTGTACTTGCTCATCGAGAAGCGGATAGCCCCGCGGCTGGGGTCGCAGCCCAGGGCCTGTAGCACGTGGGACCCGGCCTGGGCCCCGCTTGTACACGCCGATCCGCCCGATACGGATACGCGGTTGATGTCCAGGTTAAACAGCAGCATCTCGTTCATCTCCGAGGGCGGCAGGCTCACGTTCAGCACAGTGTACAGGCTTTGGTCGGCCTGCGCGGAAAGGCCGTTGAACTGCACTCCTTCAATCTCGGCAGTAAGACGGGAGATGAATCGGTTTTTCAGCTCCTGGATGTGGGCGTGGTGGCTTTCCATGTCCCGGCAGGCAATTTCCAGGGCTTTGGCCAGCCCTACGATGCCATAGACGTTTTCAGTGCCGGCCCGCACGTTGCGCTCCTGCCCGCCCCCGTGCAGCAGCGGTGTAACCTGCACCTGGGGCCGGGAATACAGGAACCCTACGCCTTTGGGGCCGTGGAACTTGTGCGCCGAGCCCACCAGGAAATGATTTTTCAGCTTCTGCACGTCGTGCCGGTAGTGGCCCATGGTCTGCACCGTATCGGTGTGGAAGATGGCACTGTGCTCCTGGCAGATGCTGCCGATGGCCTCGATGTCGTTCAGGTTACCGATTTCGTTGTTGCCATGCATCAAACTCACAAACGAGCGGGTGTGCGTCGCCAGCAGCTCTTCCAGATGCGCCAGGTCGAGGCGGCCCTGTTCGTCGTGGCGCACGTAGCTTAGCTTAATCTCCCCGGTTTTTTCCAGCGCCTGCAGCGGGTGCAGCACGGCGTGGTGCTCCAGCCGGGAGGTTATGGCGTGGCGCAGCCCCAGCGTGCGGATGCTGCCAAAGGCGGCGTAGTTGTCGGCCTCGGTACCGCCCGACGTAAAGGATATTTCCGCCGGGGCGGCATTCAGCAGGTGAGCCACGGTTTTGCGCGCATTCTCCACCGCAGCCCGCACCTGCCGGCCGTGGCCGTGGATGCTGCTGGGGTTGCCGAAAAACTCCCGCATGAACGGCAGCATGGTATCGAGCACCTCCGGGTCGAGCGGCGTCGTGGCCGCGTTATCGAAGTAAACAGCGTTGGTACCGGTAGACTTGGCGGGCTCCGTAGGATGCGGCATAACTGAGTATCGTTTCGGGGGGGAAGGATGGGCCTGACCGTCAGGCTCGGGGGTGGAATACAAAAATATAGGATTCTGGCTTGGCAGCCCGAATCCTATATCTGAGGTGGCCCATCAGGCCCTGCGGCAACGAAGCTTAGCTTTTGACCGAAATAATTTCCTTGATGTCGCCGATAATCTTGTTGGCCAGGTGGTCGGCCGTGGCGTTGGAGTCGGACTCGGCGTAGATGCGGATAATCGGCTCGGTATTCGACTTGCGCAGGTGTACCCACTCCTTGTCAAACTCGATCTTCACGCCGTCGATGGTGTTGATGGGCTGCTTGGCGTAGCGCTTCTGCATCTGGGCCAGCACCTCGTCGGTATTGATTTCCGGGGTCAGCTCAATCTTGTTTTTCGAGATGAAGTAGCTCGGGTAGGTGGCCCGGAGGCGGGTCATCGTCAGGCCCGACTTAGCCAGGTGGGTCAGGAAAAGGGCAATGCCGACCAGCGCGTCGCGGCCGTTGTGCAGCTCGGGCAGAATGATGCCCCCGTTGCCTTCGCCGCCGATAATGGCATTGGTCTGCTTCATCATCGTCACTACGTTCACCTCCCCTACCGCCGCAGCCGAGTAAGAGCCGCCGTGCTTTTCCGTGACGTCGCGCAAGGCCCGGGTGCTGCTCAGGTTGCTGACCGTATTGCCGCCCCCGTTCTGCTTTAGAATGTAGTCGGCCACCGCTACCAGCGTGTATTCCTCCCCGAACATGGAGCCGTCTTCGCTCACCAGGGCCAGGCGGTCCACGTCGGGGTCGACCACGATGCCCAGGTCGAAGCTGCCTTTTTCGAGCACCTTGGCGATATCGCGCAGGTTTTCGGGCAGGGGCTCGGGGTTATGGGCAAACTCACCGGTCGGCTCGCAGTGCAGCTTTTCGATCTTGGTGACGCCCATAGCTTCCAGCAGCATCGGTACTGCAAAGCCCCCACTGGAGTTCACGGCATCCACTACCACCCGGAAGTTCTTAGCCCGCACCGCCTCCACGTCGACCAGCGGCAAAGCCAGAATGGCCTTGATGTGCTTTTTCAGAAACGTGGTGTCGGTGCTGTATTGGCCGAGCTTGGTTACCGGCGCAAACGAAAACGCCTCAGCATCGGCCAGGGCCAGCACTTCGCGGCCATCCTCGTCGGAAATGAATTCACCGATGTTGTTGAGCAGCTTCAGCGCGTTCCACTGCTTGGGATTGTGCGAGGCAGTCAGGATAATGCCTCCCCCGGCTTTCTTGGCGGGCACGGCCATTTCCACGGTCGGGGTCGTGCTCAGGCCCAGATCAATGACATCGATACCGAGTCCCTGCAGGGTAGCCGATACCAGCTTGCTTACCATCTCGCCGGAAAGGCGGGCGTCACGGCCGATAACGATGGTGTTGTTCTGCGTCTTAGCCAGTACCCAGGTGCCAAAGGCCGCTGCGTACTTCACCACGTCGATAGGCGTCAGCCCCTCGCCCGCAGCGCCTCCGATGGTTCCCCGGATGCCGGAAATGGATTTAATTAGTGCCACAAGCCATGTTTATTTGAGTGGGCAAAAGTAGAAAAAAGGTACCTGCTTTCCGTATGACCGTTGGCAATGCCCTCCGCGGCCGCTGTTTCTGCGTACCAGCAGATACCCTATACGACGCCCTACCGGCCCCGGGCACGCTTTTCCTTTTGGGGCGCTTGTATATTTGATTTCGTAAGCAGCACCCATGAATTCTTCTTCTCCTTCCCGGCGCAAGGAGCAGTTGGCCGCCTTTGGTCGCCTGCTCGACGTGCTTGACCGCCTGCGGGCCGAGTGCCCCTGGGACCGTAAGCAAACCATGCAGAGCCTGCGTCACCTCACCATTGAGGAAACGTATGAGCTGTCGGACGCCATCCTGCGCGATGATTTAACCGACGTAAAAAAAGAGCTGGGCGACGTCATGCTCCACTTGGTTTTCTACGCCAAGATTGCCTCCGAAACAAGCCACTTTGACATCGCAGATGCCTTGAATGCGCAGTGTGACAAGCTTATTTTCCGGCATCCGCACATCTACGGCGACACCAAGGTGCAGGACGAAGAGGAGGTCAAGCGCAACTGGGAACAACTCAAGCTGAAAGAGAAAGGCAACTCTTCGGTGCTCGGCGGCGTACCCACCTCCCTGCCTGCCTTGGTCAAAGCCATGCGCATTCAGGAAAAAGCCCGGGGGGCCGGATTTGATTGGGAAAAGCAGGAGCAGGTATGGGAAAAGGTCCAGGAAGAGCTGGAAGAGTTCAGAGCAGAGTTTGCCCACCCCGACGCTGCGCAGCACAACCCGGAGCGGGCAGCTGCGGAATTTGGTGATCTGCTCTTCTCCCTGATCAACTTCGCCCGCTTTGCCGGCATTAACCCTGAAGAGGCCCTGGAGCGTACCAACCGAAAGTTTATTCATCGTTTTCAATACCTCGAGACGGAAGCCGCCCGGGAAGGGCACCGCCTGGCGGACCTGACCTTAAATGAGATGAATACCTATTGGGAGCAGGCTAAAAAACTCCCCCAGAAACCGGCCGACGACGAATTGCCGAAATAGCTTTTTTTCGGGGTCCATGCCGGTTTAAAGCGTTTAAACCCATTTTTCATTTGGCAGGACGTAGGTTTTTATTTAGGTTTGCCAAGGCTAGTCCCATTTCAGAAAGGGCCCCGCGCACAAACCGACTCACGCTTCGCTTTCCCTGATCGGAGATGCAACGTGCAGGTGAGCGGGGCTACCGTGTCTTTGGGCCTTTCCAAAACCCTTTCACTTTTTTTACCTTATTTCAACCTTTCACCACCAAACCCCTAATTTCCCGGAACAATGGAACAAAAGAATGCCATGAACAAGAATGCGCGGCCGGCCGCTCCTGCTGCACCCCAAGGTGAAGCAAAAGGTGGTTCCGCATTCGCCGCCATCGTGATTCCGCTGGCTCTGCTCGTATCGATTGTCATCTATAAGTTTGTTTTTGGCAACCCCGGCAACTTTCAAGGCGGCAACCCCGACAATCACCCTTTGCCCGGCAACTACCTCGGCATTATCTACAAGGGTGGTGTCATCGTTCCTATCCTGCTCACCATGTTCCTGCTGGTTTTCGTGTTCTCGATTGAGCGCTTCCTGACCATCAGCAAAGCCAAAGGCACCAAGGGCATCGAATCTTTCGTTCGTAATGTGCGTCAGAAGCTGAATGCTAACGACATCTCGGGTGCTGTTGCCGCCTGCGACCAGCAGAAAGGCTCGGTTGCCAACGTAGTTAAAGCCGGTCTGCTGAAGTATCAGGAGATGGCCCGCGACCGTGGCATGGACAAAGACCAGAAGGTGCTTGCTATCCAGAAAGAGATTGAAGAGTCGACTGCCCTGGAGCTGCCCATGCTGGAGAAAAACCTGGTAATCCTCTCTACCCTGGCTTCGGTATCAACGCTGGTAGGTCTGCTCGGTACCGTATTTGGTATGATCAACGCCTTCTCGGCTCTGGCCAACGCCGGTGCTCCTGACGCAGTAGGTCTGGCTAACGGTATCTCGGAAGCACTGATCAACACGGCTCTGGGTATCTTGACCTCGGCCCTGGCTATCATCGCGTACAACTTCTTCACGAGCAAGATTGACGAGCTGACCTATAGCATTGACGAGGCTGGCTTCAGCATTATTCAGACGTTTGCCGCTCAGCACGGCGAAAAAGAAACTTATACTGCGTAGTCTGCGGTTCTCGCAATAACGCAGCGTTTCAAACGTTTCTGAATCAAGCTTAACCAATCACGCCAGAAATGCCCAAAGTAAAGCCCCATAGAACGTCCCCCTCGCTGGATATGACCCCGATGGTGGACCTGGCATTCCTGCTGGTGACGTTCTTCATGCTCACCACCAAGTTTGCTCCCGAGGAAGCAGTGGTGGTCGACACACCTTCTTCCGTATCCGAGATTCGCCTGCCGGAAAGCCACGTCATCACTATTTCGATTGACAAGGACAAGCGGGTATTCTTCGGAATGGATGACGTCAAGCCCAAAATGGCCATGCTCAGCCGCGTTGGTGCCAAGTATGGTGTCAGCTTCACGGCCGAGCAGGCGAAGACCTTCTCGAACCTGTCCAGCTTTGGGGTACCGGTGCAGCAACTGCCCGACTTCCTGAACCGCGACAACGAGCAGCGTAAAAACGTTAAGCAGCCGGGTATCCCTGCCGACTCCCTGAACAATCAGTTTATCGACTGGGTGGTAGAAGCCCGGGCAGCCAGCATCAAGGAATTTGGCAAGCCCTCATTCATTGCTGTTAAAGGCGATAATGATGCCGACGTGCCGACGGTGAAGAGAGTCATCAAACTGCTGCAGGACAAGAACATCAACCGTTTTAACCTGATTACCGACTTGGAAGTCAAGCCGGTAGCCAGCAACTAACCGACGCAGAGAAATGGCAGAAATACAACAACAAGCCGACTCCGGTAAAGGCGGGAAGAAACGGGCCAAGAAAATGTCGACCAAAATCGACATGACCCCGATGGTTGACCTCGCCTTCCTGCTGCTCACCTTCTTCATGCTGACGACAACCTTCAGCAAGCCGACGGTCATGCAGCTCACTATGCCGGTGAAGCCGAAAGACAAAGAGGAGCAATCGGAGATTAAGGCTTCTGATGCCTTCACCATTCTGCTCGGCGAGAATAACAAGCTTTACTACTACGACGGCCTGCTCGCCGCTGATGTAAAGCCTGAGCTGCAACTGTCAAGCTACGATGCGAATGGCATCCGTAAGACTCTGTTGGAGCGTCGCCGTGCTAACCCCAAGGTGGTAGTGCTCATCAAGCCGGCTGACAAGTCCAAATACAAGAACATGGTCGACATCCTCGACGAGATGAACATCACGGACCAGAAAAAGTACGCGCTGGTGGACATCTCGAAGGCCGATGAAGAACTGATAAAGACCTCCGGACTATGATGGATAACTCGCAACTGGCTAGCGCCTCCTTAAACGATATCGTTTTTGAAGGTCGCAATAAGGCATACGGGGCCTATGTGCTCCGCCGCCTGTATGGCCGGCACATTACGCGCGCCCTCCTCATCGGTGTAGCCCTGCTGGCTCTGTTAGTTAGCTTTCCCATCCTGGCCCGCCTGCTGGCGAAGGATGAGGTGAAGAAGGACGACAAGATGCTGAAGGTAAACGAACTGATGGAGGCCCCGCCGCTGGATGAAACCAAGCCGCCACCACCCCCGCCCCCGCCCGAGGCGCCGCCACCACCGCCACCGAAGCTCTCCACGATCAAGTTCACGCCTCCCGTCGTAAAGAAGGACGAAGAGGTGCAGAAGCCGGAAGAAATTCCCGATCAGGAAGAGCTGAAGGACAAAGTGGTAGCCACCGAAACCGTAAAGGGTAACACCGATAACCCGATTGACCTGAACGGTCTGGAGGGTGAAGGAAACAAGGTGGTTGAGGAGGTTGTAGAGAACAAAGTCTACACCTATGTAGAACAAATGCCGGTGCCGCCCGGTGGTATGGATGCTCTGCTGCAGTACATCAGCAAAAACATCAAATACCCGGCAATGGCACTCCGCAACCAGGTCGAAGGCAAGGTATTCGTTGCCTTCGTCGTGGGTCCGGATGGCGCTGTATCGGATGTGAAAGTGCAGAAAGGCATTGGCGGGGGCTGCGACGAAGAAGCAGTCCGCGTAATCAAAGGCCTCCCGCGCTGGGCTCCCGGTAAGCAGAACGGCCGCCCCGTAAGCGTTTCGTTCACCGTACCAGTAACCTTTGCCATCAAGTAAACAGGAGCTTCGGCGACTGTCAGTACAAAAGCCCGGTTCAAGCAAATTGCTTGGACCGGGCTTTTTTGTTGCTAAATAATTTACACAGGAGAAATACTATCCTCACCTGAGGGGGCGTTAGCGGGTTGAAAGTCAGGCAGACAGACAGTGTGCAGGAGTGGGTGGCCGACTTGGGAGTGCCTGTTGTGGAATCCGTTCACCTCTAGCCCATACACCGATGAAAACCCTGAACCTGTTTACCGCAACCCTTGATGAAATTATCTTCGAGGGCCGCAACAAGGCCTACGGCGCCTTTGTCCTGCGGCGACTTTACAGCCGCCATCTGGCTATTGCACTTGCCAGCACCATTGCCCTCTGTCTGGTCCTAGTTAGTCTGCCGACGCTGCTCAGTCGCCTGTTCCCGGATCCGATAGTAGTGCCTCCGCTGGTAACCGATCCTCCGGTTGTGACGCTTATGAACGTGGATGTGGATCGGCAGCCCGAACCTAAAACGGTAGCACCAGCACCCACCCACCCACCGGTAACGGTTACTCCTACTACGCGGACAGAGTATGTGGTTGTTAAAACGCTGACCAAGCCGGAGCCAACGACTGAGGCAGTAGACCCCATCATAGATGGTCAAAGGGGACCGGCTACCGGCCAGATCGGTGACGACCTCGGTCCTTTGATTGGCACAGCTGGCAATGGTAAAGGAACTGATACGAATGCAACCGCCCCTCCGGCTCCTACTGTACCCTTTAGCCATGCGGAAGTGATGCCGGAGTTTGCTGGCGGTATGCAGGCCCTGCAGCGCTATATGCAGCGGAACCTGCGCTATCCCCGTCAGGCACTGGCTAATACTGTTTCCGGTAAAGTGTTTGTTTCCTTCACCGTCAACATGGACGGCTCAATTACGGATGTGGAGGTAATCAAGGGCCTGGGCTATGGCACCGAGGAAGAAGCATCACGTGTAGTGCGCAACATGCCGCCCTGGACGCCAGGCCGGCAGAACAATCACGCCGTACCAGTTCGCTACACGCTGCCCATTACCTTTAAATACGAGTAGTACTCTGACTGCTAGGAGGTTGATTTTCTGGCGGTCTTTCGAATACGATTTTTAAGACAAAAACCAGCCGGCTTCGCAAGAACTGGCTGGTTTTTGTCTTGTTTTGCGAGGGCGCAAAGCGGGCTTCCCCGACCTGTAAAAGAGGTATCCGAACAAAGTAGACCAACTTTCACGTTACAAGGGCAGACCAACTGCTCGACAATCATATTATGCTGAACCGTCCTACCACGGATGAACGACTAGGCCGTCAAAAATCTCAGGGCCTCGTGCGTTACTTCCTTTTGCTGATGGCCGTCGTCTACACCGGTCTTGGTATTTACTTGCTTGTAGCGGCCCCGCAGGCCTTCCCAATGCCCATCCTTTGGCGCCGCCTATTGGGCGCTGTCTTCGTTTTTTATGGAATACTTAGATTTGTCCGGGTCTACCGCCAACACTTCCGCTTTACAAATGAGAACTGAACGCGCTAACCTGCGGACGGCAAGTGTTCTGCTGTCACTCTCGGCCCTGCTGCTTGGAAGCTGTGGCCAATCCAACAACCCTGTTACGGATACGGATACGCCTACCAGCGGTACCATCAGTATCAGTGTGGACGAAACGTTTGAGCCGATCCTGAAATCGCAGGTCGACACGTTCCAGAAGCTCTACCAGTACGCCAAGGTGCAAGCCAGCTACAAGCCCGAGCTGCAGGTAATGCAGGATCTTATGCAGGATAAGGTCAGGGCAGTAGTGATAGCCCGGGACCTGAACGCAGCTGAACGTGCTGAGTTTGAGCGGCAGAAGCTGGTTCCCCGTAGCACCAAGATCGGTATTGACGGTCTGGCCATTATTGTGAACCGGTCAAACCCCGACTCTCTGCTTACGCTGGCCCAGCTGCGCGATATCTTCACCGGCAAAACCAGCCAGTGGAGCCAGATCAGCGGTGAGAAGAAGCTCGCTGATGTCAACGTAGTATTCGATACGAATAACTCGAGTACAACCCGCTACGTGCAGGACTCCGTTACGCGCGGCGCGGCGCTGACCACCCGGGTGTTTGCCGCCAAATCGAACCCCGCCCTGCTAGATTACGTTGCTACCCATCCAAGCGCCATCGGCGTGATAGGGGCTAACTGGATCAGTGACCTGGATGATTCATCGGTTCAAAGCTTTCGGAAAAAGGTTCGGGTAGTAGCAGTAAGTGCTTCCGCAGCCCCTAAGAGTGCCGATGATTACGTCCAGCCCTATCAGGCCTACCTGGCGCTCAAAACGTATCCATTGCGCCGCGACCTGTATGTCATCAGCCGGGAAGCCCGGGCAGGACTTGGCACCGGTTTTGCCTCGTTCGTAGCCGGGAATAAAGGGCAACTGATCATGCTTAAATCCGGCCTGATGCCGGCCGTTGGTCAAACCCGAATCATTGACAATAATCCCAAGTAGACTTTCCTTTCTTTCGCCCTTTCACTTAACCTTTTGCTCATGAACTTCAAGCCCTGGAAGCTTTCGCTCCTCGCTGCCTTGTCTGTTTCCGGCACTGCCGCTTTTGCTCAATCAACTCAGAGTGCTCAGAAATCGTTGGAGCTGGAGCGGTATAGCGAGGCCCGTGCTGCTCTTTTGCGTGCTGGCCAAAGCCCTGATGCTTCGTACCAGCTGGGTCGCCTGTATCAGATGCGTGACATGCCGGATTCGGCAGCCTTTTACTTTAATCGTGGTGCCGACCTGAAAACCCCAATGGGGATGATTGCCGCCGGACGCGCTGCCCTGGCTCAGGGTAAGAATGCCGAAGCTGAAATTCAGTTTGACAACGCAGCCAAAGCCACCAAAAACAAAGACCCGAAGGTGTTGACGATGATTGCGCAGGCATATGCGGAATCGGACGTTAAGAACCCTGCTAAAGCGCTGTCTCTCGTTGAAGCCGCTCATAAACTCAACAAGATGAAGGATGATCCGGCGCTGATGGTAGCCCGGGGCGACCTCTACCTTAAGACGGATAATGGTGGTGGTGAGGCTATGAACAGCTACGACCGTGCCATCATGGCTGACCCGAACTACGTACTGGCGCACTACCGTAAGGGTCAGCTGAACGTACGCTCGCGGAACTACAACGAAGCCCGCGCTGCTTTTGAAAAGGCTCTTAGCCTCGACCCCAGCTACAGCCCGGCCCAGCGTGATTTGGCTGAAATGTACTTCTACGTTGGCAAGTACGATCAGGCACTTTCCACCTTCCAACAGTACATGGGTTCGGCTGAGAAAACGCCCAGCACGGACGCCAAATACGCTTCCTTCCTCTTCCTGACGAAGAAATACCCCGAGGCGCTTACGGAAGTTCAGAAGGTATTGCAGCGTGACCCGAACAACGTCACGATGAACCGCCTGCTGGCTTACTCGCTGTACGAGACCGGCAAGAACGACCAGGCCCTGGCAGCTATTGAAAATTACTTCAAGGTGACTCCGGCAGCGAAGGTTATTCCCGAGGACAACGTCTATTACGGTAAGATTCTGTCGAAATCCGGTAAGGACGACCAGGCAATCGAAGTGCTGAACAAAGCCATTCAGGCGAATCCGGCCGCTGCTGATGACATCCAGGGCGAGCTGGCCCAGGCCTACATCCGTAAGAAGGACTACCCTAAAGCCATTACTACCTACCGGGCCCGTATGGCTAAAGGCAACCCCGATCTTGCTCAGCAAGTGCTGCTGGGCCGTGCCTACGAGCTGAACAAGCAGTACAAGCAGGCTGACAGCCTCTACAGCATCGTGACGACCTCCAAGCCGAACTACGTACCAGGTTACCAGATGCGGGCCCGCGCTAACTATGCGCTTGACCCGGACTCCAAGCAGGGCCTGGCCAAGCCGTTCTACGAGAAGTATATCGAGGTAGCTACTGCCAACGACCCCTCGAAGTACAAGGATGGTCTGGTAGAAGCGAATGGCTACCTGGGTTACTATTACTACGCCAAGGGTGATAAGGCAGCTGCTCTGCCCTACTATCAGCAGGTACTGGCGCTGGACCCCAGCAATCAGAACGCTAATCAGGTAGTAAACTCGATTAATGCCAAGCCGAAGGCCGCTCCGAAAGCAGCACCGAAAGCTCCGGCCAAAAAGAAGTAACTGCTCAACCACTCAATGAAAAAGCCCGCTACACGTGTAGCGGGCTTTTTTTATACTGTTATTTCTAGTAGCTGTAGTTTCCCTGAAGCTACCCGGTTCCTTCACTGTACCTTCGGCTATTCAACTATGGTTGTCAGCGTAGGCTTGCCATTTGGCCAGCACAGCCGAAAAGTCGTCTGGCAGCTCGGCTTCGAAGTGCAGGCGCTGACCGGTATCGGGATGAATAAAGCCGAGCGACTTGGCATGTAGTGCTTGTCGGGGCATCAGCTTAAAAGCATTTTCAACAAAGGAGTTGTAAGCGCCGGTTCGCTGTCCGTATAACGCCTTGTCGCCGCCATAGGTGGCATCGGAGAAAAGCGGATGGCCAATGTGCTTCATATGCGCCCGGATCTGGTGCGTACGGCCCGTTTCGAGGTTACACTGTAGCAGTGATACATGCTTGAACGTCTCAAGCACCTTGTAGTGCGTTACGGCGTGCTTGCCCTGCTCTCCGGCCGGATACACCGCCTGCACTTTCCGGTCTTTCAGGCTGCGCCCGATATGCCCGATGATGGTGCCCTGCTCAGCTTTTGGAATTCCCCAGACCAGCGCCAGATAGGTGCGCTCAATGGTGTGGTGGAAAAACTGCTGGGAGAGGTGGGTCATGGCCCATTCCGTTTTGCCGATAACCAGCAGGCCGGATGTGTCCTTATCGATACGATGCACCAAGCCGGGCCGAATCTCCCCGTTGCGCCCCGTAGGAAGGTTATTGAGGTGATAAGCCAGCCCGTTTACCAAGGTTCCGTTCCAGTTGCCAAAAGCGGGATGGACCACCAGCCCGGCGGGCTTGTTCACGATTAGCAGAGCCTCGTCCTCGTAACGAATATCGAGGTCCATGGGCTCCGGAATCACCTTGAACTCCCGGGGTGGCTCGGGCAGCGTCACGGTGATGACGTCGAGCGGCTTTACCCGGTAGTTCGACTTCACCGGCTTCCCATTTACCTGTACGGCATTGGCCCGGACAGCATTCTGCACTTTCGTGCGGGAGGCATTGGGCAGGCGGTTTTGCAGAAACTTATCTAGTCGTAATAGCTCCTGTCCGCGGTCGGCACGGATGCGGTGGTGCTCATATAGCTCATCTTCCCCTTCCGATTCATCATCTTCCGGCAGATCGGGGGCTTCGTAGTCCGGCTGTAGCATAGTCTGGCTGAGGAGGGGAAACAACAAAGCCGGGGCGAATGGCCCCGGCTTGTCTGGCCGAAATAAGCAGGCTGCTTACTTCTTGGTTTTAACTTTGGTTTTCGAAGGAGTTGCAGCAGGAGTTGCTGCCGGGGCAACCGGCGCGGCCTTTGCCGGCGCGGCCTGAGCAGCACCAGGGGTTACGCCCATTTTCTTCAGAATCAGGTCTGATACGTCACCATCCTTGGGTCCATGCAGCAATACCGGGCTGCCCCCACCCCCGTCGGAGTTCAGGATATAGGTGTAGCCGTTCTCATCAGCTACGGCATCAATCGTCTTCTGGAGCTTGTCAAGCGCCGGCTTGAGCAGGGTCTGCTGCTTCTGCTGCAGGCTCTGGTCGGCACTGCGCTGGAACTCCTGAATGGACTGCTGCAGATTGGTCAACTCTTTTTCCTTATCGGCTTTTACCGGGTCAGGCATCGTGGCCGCCCCGGTTTCGTAGGCTTTCGCTTTCGTCTGGTATTCGGCATACTTGCTTTTCAGCTGAGCTTCCAGCTGGCCGCTATAGGCTTTCAGATCTGACTCGATCTGCTTGCTCTCGGGCATCTGGCTCAGGACGTACTCCACGCTGGTGTAGCCAATCTTGAGCGGCGCCTGCGCCTGCACAGCCGTGGTCGTAGTTACGAAGAGGACGGCCGCAGCCAGCGCAACGCGGATTTTGTTCATGGTGGTCATTAAAGGAAAAACTGTCAAGGGTTGACTACAAAGTTACTGTTTCAGTTGGTACCGCCTTTTTTGGCCGGCTGCCTGGTTTTGCGGGACGGGGCAGGCTGCCCTTCTGCATCATTGCCGGCATCAGAAGCTGGCGTTTTGGGGGTGTCGACCGTACGGGCAGCACCCTTCTGACCGGGCTGGTTACGGTCTTCGGAAGCCAAACCTAATTCTTCCAGTACAAATTCCGTGTAGTCATGAATCGGGTTGGTGTAGAGCATTGTCACGTCGCCCGACTTATCGAACACAATGCCGAGCTGCTTTTTCTTGGCTACCTTCTCAATGGCCTCAAACACCTGATCCTGGACTGGCTTAGTCAACTCCTGCCGTTTCTTAAACAGCTGTCCCTCAAATCCGAAAATCTTGTTCTGGTAGGTTTTGATGTCCTGCTCTTTTTTCAGAATCTCATCCTGCCGCTTCTTTTTCATAGGTTCGGTCAGCAGAACTTCCTCGGCCTGATAGGTGCGGTATAGCTTGTCCAGGTCCTTTTTCTGGCTTTCGATCTCCTTCTGCCAGGTACCCGACAAGGTATTGAGCTCCTGCTGAGCAGCCGCGAAGGCGGGCATTTTGCTCATAATAAACTCCGAGTCGACGTAGCCGAACTTCTGGGCCTGCACTACGGAACCCGTCAGCAGCACCGTCAGGGCCGTGAGAAGGCCGCAAAGTATTTTTTTCATAGCAAGTCAGTAAACCGGCCAGCGCCCCGCTCCCGGAAGCGTTAGCGAATCTGCTGGCCAATGATGAAGTGAAACTGGGCCTTGTCCTGTTTGCCCTGGGTCTGATTGGTTAGGTTATAACGGTCGACGTTGTCAAAGCCGTATCCGTAGTCAAAGCCAAGCAAACCAAATGCCGACATGAAAATCCGGGCCCCTACCCCAGCCGAGCGGTACAGCTTGTAGGGGTTGTAGGTAGCATAGTTCTCAAAGGCATTACCAGCCTCGGCAAAGCCAAGTACATAAACAGTTGCAGCCGGGTTCAGCGTGACCGGGTATCGCAGCTCCATTACGTATTTGTTATACGCAATGCCACCGCTGCGCTCGGGGTTCTGAATGGAGTTGGCGTTGTTCGGGTCCTCATACCCCCGCAGGCCAATGTATTCGGTACCTACCAGGAAGTTGGCCGAGCCGCCCATACCCAACCCTGAGCCACCCAGCTTGAAGCGCTCAAACGGGCCGATCTCGCGGTCTTTGTTGTAGTTGCCGATAAAGCCGAAGTGGGCACGGGTGTTCAACACCAGCTTACCCACAATTGGGGTAAACCACGAGGCATCAAACATCCACTTATGAAACTCAACCCACTCGTTTACACTGGGGTGAGACCCCTTGAAGACCGAATACGGCGGCGTTAAGTTCACGCTCAGCGCCAGCGACGACCCCCGACGGGTATAAGTCGGGTTGTCGATGCTGTTGCGGGCCAGCGTGGTATTGAAGGTGATGTTGTTGGCATTACCCGTGCCATTGGCAAAACCCTGGAAATAGGGATAGTTATTCAGCTGGTACTGGCTGATAGAAAGCGAGTTGCTCAGCGTAAAGTAGTCATCCGGCACGCGCAGGCGCCGGCCCAGGCTCAGGGAGGCGCTGTTTACCTTGATCGACTGGTCGTTGTTCGCGTCAAAGGTGGTACCGGTCCGCTGAATGCTGCGGTTGAGGCTAAATGACAGGGAGTTCGGCTTGCGGCCACCGAGCCAGGGCTCCGTAAACGAGAACGAATAGGCCTGGTACTGGGGACCGTTGGCCTGGATGTTCAGGGCCACCCGCTGACCGTCGCCGGCCGGCACAGGCGTCCAGTTCTGAAAGCTGCTGGCCTTGCGGAGAGAGAAGTTGTTGAACACGAGGCCCACGGTTCCGATGAAACCGGCATACCCGCCCCAGCCTCCGGATAGCGTAATCTGGTCCGAAGGCTTTTCCACTACCGTGTAGTTGATATCCACCGTGCCATCCGCCTGGTTGGGTACGGGGTTGATGCCCACCTTCTCCGGATCGAAGTAGCCTAGGGTAGCAATTTCGCGCTGGGAGCGAATCAGCAGCTCGCGGTTGAACTTGTCACCGGGCAGGGTCCGCAACTCACGACGCAGCACGTGGTCACTGGTCTTGGTATTGCCGGCGATGTTGATGTCCTTAATGCGGGCCTGCACACCTTCGGTCACGCGCATCTCAATATCAATGGAGTCACCCTCAACCTTGGTTTCTACTGGATCAACGGAGAAAAACAAGTACCCGTCGTTCATGTAGAGCGAGGTAATATCCTGGCCCGTGGGGTTGTAGTTGATGCGCTTGTCAAGGTTTTCCTTGTTGTACACGCTGCCCTCATTGATTCCTAGTACCGAAGCCAGGGTCTTATCGTCGTAGAGGTAGTTACCGCTCCAGGTGATGTTCCGGAAGTAATACTTAGGGCCCTCGTCCACCGTAATACGCAGGGCCAGCCCTTCCTCGGTCCGCACTACCGTATCTGACACCACGATGGCGTCGCGGTAGCCCTGGTTATTGTAGAATTCAATCAGGGCCTTCTTGTCCTCCTCAAACTCCGCTTTCTGGAATTTGCCGGGGGTGAAGATTTTATACGACGTGCGCTCCTTGGTTTTCTTCAGCTTTCCCTTAAGCTTCTTATCCGGAAAGGCCTCGTTTCCTTCAAAGGTTATCTGGCGAATACGGACTTTCTCACCCTTGTCCACATTAATGTTCAGCACGACGCTGTTGGACAGAGATGAGTCAGGAGCCTGGGTGATGTTGACCTTGGCATCCAGGAAGCCCTTGTTGGTATAGAACTTTCGGACTTGGGAGCGGGTGTTAGTCAGCAGCGCGTCGGTCACGACCTTTCCACGGATCAGCTTGATCTTGTTTTTAAGCTCGTCTGCCTGCGTCTTGCTGATGCCCGAGAAATCGAACCGGGAGAGTCGGGGACGCTCTTTCAGGTTGAAATCGAGATAGATGCGCCGGCCCTCAATCCGGGAAATCGACACGCTTACGTCTCCGAGAATTCCCTGGTCCCAAAGCTTGCGGATAGCCTTGCCGATTTCTTCGCCGGGTACCGTTATCGGGTCACCAATTTTCAGGCCGGTCAGGCCGATCAGCGTGTTAGGATCGAGGTAACGGGAGCCGCTGATGGTAATGCCGCCCAGCTCGTAGCGCTGCGGTTCGCCAACTGCGGCAGCAGTAGGTTGACCCAAGACTGGCGTAGACGTAGAGGTCAGGCCCAGCGACAACGTAATGGCAAACAGCCACAGAAGCCGGTTAAAAGAAGCAATCATTCGAAAGTTTTACGAAACAGTTAGTTGCTCACTAGTCTTACCAAAGCGGCGCTCGCGGCGCTGATAAGCCTGAATAGCATCATAGAAATGGTCGCGCCGGAAATCGGGCCACAGCAGGTCGGTGATATACAGCTCGGTATAGGCCAGCTGCCACAACAGAAAGTTGCTGATGCGCTGCTCACCGCTGGTGCGGATCAGCAGCTCGGGGTCGGGCATCCCGGCCGTAGCCAGGAATCCGGCTACCGTTTGCTCATTCACCTGCTCCGGCTTTACCCGCCCTGCCGCTACCTCCTCGCTCAGCTTGCGGGCCGCCTGGGTTAGGTCCCACCGGCCGCTGTAGCTTAGGGCCAGCACCAAGGTCATCTGGTTACCGTTCCGGGTCAGCTCTTTGGCCTCGGCCAGTTCCCGCTGGCAGGAAGCCGGCAGGCTGGTAATCTCTCCGATTGACTGGAGCTTAATACTGTTTTTCAGCAGGGTCGGCGTTTCCTGGCGGATGGTATGCACCAGCAGCTGCATCAGCGCCATCACCTCGTGGGCGGGGCGCGACCAGTTTTCAGTCGAGAAGGCGTAAAGAGTCAGGTACTTCACGCCCAGCTCGGCAGCAGCCTCCACGGTATCCCGAACTGCGGTAATGGCGCTCTGGTGCCCAAAGATGCGCAGGCCACCTTTCTGCTTGGCCCAACGGCCGTTGCCGTCCATGATAACGGCCACATGAGCAGGGATATTTTGGGAGTCAATTTCGGACCGGGCGGCCATGGGCAGGTTTTGCGTAAAGAGGCTGCAAGTTACGCAAATGGTTGCATTCCCCCTGCCAACGCCGGCTACTTCAGTAGCTTAGGGTTGTCCTTGTATTGGTCCGGGCAGTGAATCTTATAGAACGTGTAGGATACACTCAGGCCGTTATAGAAATACCAGTCCTGATCGTGGGAGTTGACGACAACCGGGTTCTGCTTGCTGAGATGGTCGAGCTCGTCCGTAAACAGCTTGCGGGCACCGATTTCCAGCCCCAGGTTCCAGTGCTGGGACAGGGCATATTTAAATCCGACGCCGGCTGGAATGGCAATCCCAATAAGGGATTCTTCCTTATTAAGCGCCGCCAGGGCCGGATTCAGGCTGGTTGTCGTCGTCTTGGTATAGAAGCCTGCCAGGCCCACAAAAACATAGGGCGTAAAATGAATCTTGTCTTTGCGGAAGTGATAGTTCAGAAAGTTGTATTCCATCACCCACGACAACTCCACCAGGTTGCCTTTCATGTTGGTGTTCCGGTAAGCCGCTAAGGGGGATACCGTACCCGTTTCCCCTCTTACATTGCCATCATCGGCCCGCAGCAGGCCGCCCATGACAGCGGCGCGGAGCGTGACGGGCGCGGATATGTCTTTGCGGTAGAATGCCGTAATGGCCGGGCGGTTGTTTTTAAGCTGATAAGAGGGCGATAATTCGCCTTTATAGCTGAGCCCGCCTAAGCCGATACCTACTTCGCTGGTGGATTGGGCGCTGGCGGAGTTACTAAAAAAAACACTCCCTGCTTGCACCAGGCAAACAAGGAGTGTAGAACGGAGAATCAGGTTGGTCATCAGGCTGGCTGTGTGAAGGAATGGACAGCCAGCTGCAACTGACTATCGGAATTTGGGGCTCTTAATGCTGGGCGCTAAGATATAGTTAACGGTCAAACCCGTTACGATATACCAGTCATCCTCGTTGGACTTGCCACGCATTTCACCGGGCGTATTGAAGCCGGTGAACTCGCCGCTGGTGCTACGGGTAATGTCGCGACCGAAGTACTTCGAAGCATCGGAACCCAGGGCAGCGGGAGCAGCGTAGTTGCCGCTTACGTCATCGAGGTAGTCGGTGAAGGTCTTGCGCCAGCCGATTTCGAAGCCAACGTCAAAGCTCTTGTTGATCTTGTAACGTACGCCACCGCCAAATGGTATGGAGATGAGCGTCTTGCTGTAAGCCGAGCTCTGGCCTTCGGTGCGCAGGGGCTGCAGGTCAACGTAGCTACCGGCTTCCAGCGAAGCAGGAATGTTGCCACCGCTTACCAGGCCTTTAGGATTGTGGTGGAAAGCAGCTACACCGGCGAATACGTAAGGAACGAAGTCCGGGCGCTTCAGGTAGTTGTTACGGTTTTCGATCAGGTCAAAGATACCAACTGCGGAAAACTCGAAGATGTCGTTCCGGAAGTTCATGTTCCGGTTGTAGCGGTACTTGGCGTCCGGATCGTTCTGGTCAGCAGCTTTGGCATCGTCGCCGGTGATACGGCCGTAGGCAATGGCAGCACGGGCCGAAACGCGAGGAGCAAAGCGGTGGGTGAAGCTTACACCAATGTTGGGACGGGTAGCTCCGAAGCGCAGGCTGGGAATGCTGGGCTTCGGCGTGATGTCACCGAAGTAGTTCATGGCGTTCAAAGAAACGCCAACGGAGTTGTACTGCTTCCGCTTACTGAATTGCTGCGCATTGGCCTGCGTGGCTACCAAGGTAACCGCAAACAGCAGGGTCAAGGTGAAGGTGAAAAAGTGCTTCATATGGAGCGAAGGGTTAGAAATATCAGGTTCGGGGAGAGTAGACAAACTGTAAGGACACAGTGGTAGTCGCAGACAAAAGTAGGACTTACGTTCAACTTACAAAACTATTAACACAAATACTTGAAAAGTAAATGCTTTACGCGGGCAGAGCAGCGGGGTTCCGACGGTCCAGGCCCCAGTTGAGCTTGCTGCGTAGGGTAGTTAGGAAGTTGACGTGATTCAAGCGAACTAAACGGGCATTAAAGGTTTCACGACGTACGGCAATCTGGACATTTGCATCGACGGGCACTGAGCGCGAGTCGAGCGACAGCAGGAAGTTATTGCTTCTTCCTTCTATCTCAAACGAAATTACGCTTCGGTCCGATACGATGAGCGGACGAACATTGAGGTTGTGCGGACATACGGGAGCAATGATAAAATTGTTGGTCTGCGGCAGCATTACTGGTCCTCCGCAGCTCAGTGAATAGCCTGTTGACCCCGTTGGAGTAGCCACGATCAGCCCATCAGCCCAGTAGGAATTCAGATATTCTCCGTCGATATAGGTGTGCACGACAATCATTGAGGAGGTGTCGCGCTTGAGAATGGAAAACTCGTTGAGGCCGAAATTGACGGTTTCGAAAACCTCCGGATCGGTATCAACCCGGATCAGGCTGCGTTCTTCGAGCACGAAATGGCCTTTGAAGAGGGCATCAACGGCCTGGGCAATCCGGTCGGGAGTGACCGTGGCCAGGAAGCCCAGCCGACCGGTGTTGATTCCCAGGACCGGGAGCTGCAGGCTGCCCACGTAGGTAATGGTGTCGAGCAGCGTACCATCACCGCCGATGCTGAATACAAACTGGACGCCACGCAGGGAGTCGCCCCGACGGAAGGAGCCGATGTTGGGCGAGAGCTGCAGCCGGTTATCGAGGTAGGTGCGGAACGACTCGACGATACTTACTTCGGCCCCACGGGCCAGCAAATCGTCGAGCAGGGCCTGAATAAAGGGAAGAGTGGGTTCGTCGAAAGGCTTCCCCAGAATGGCAATTTTCATACGCAACTCCTAATATTCAAGCGGACAACCGCTTGCTAAGGTCAGATGGGAAACTCGGAGCGGAAGAAGAAACCGCCTTCTCCCCGAAGGCTACGGGTGTACTCGACGGTAAAAACCCGGTCGTAGTACGTAACCAGGTGCAGGCCGATGCCCACGGCGCCGAGCAGACGATTAGGCAGGCGGTTGGCCGCCAGCGGCGCCGACGCAGCCACGTACCCGGCATCGGCAAAGGTATTCAAATAAAGCGCCAGTGGAATTGTGTTGATTTTAGGATCACCGACCCCTTTCAACCGGATTTTAGAGGTATCGAACAGCTGATAGGACACGCCCTGCTGCACCAGACCCAGCTGCTGGCCTTCAATGGTGTACCGGTCGTAGCCACGCACCAGGTACTCATAGCCCAGGGCACGGTTGTCGGCGTAGGCAACCTGCCGGGCAAAGCGAATTAGTCCCTGCAGGCCGATGGAATAGTAGAAGTCGTGGCCCAGGGCCAGGTAGCGGGCGTACGTGGCCTGGGCGGTAATGAAGTTGGGACTTCCGGGCGTAAAGAAAGCCCGGTAATTCAGTGAAGCCTGCAGGTACTGCCCGGTCAGCGGATACGCAAAGGTATTGCGCTGATTCAGCGTACTGGTGAGCCGCACATCGGCGTACTGCCGGCGCTGACTGCCCAGAAAATAGTTTGGGTTGAGCCGAGCCACGGTGTCGGAAAGTTTTTCCTGGTGCCAGGACACGTCCACGGCCGTAAGCCGCTGCACGGTGTGCCGCCAGCGGAGCCCGCCGGTTACGTACCACCGCTCAATCGGAAAGCCTTCCTCGTCCCGAAAGTTGACCAGCCGGTCGTTTACCGTGGCATAGTCGAGCGAATGGCTGCGGTAGTACGAGGCGCCGGTTCCGAAGCCCAGACGGCGCTTCCCGGTGCCCGGGGCTTCGTAAAACAGCTCATACTTGCGGTTGAAGCCCAGCTGAATATTACTCAGCACCTGCTCGTTGCGCCCCCGAAAGTTGTAGCGCACCAGGTGCAGGCCATAGTCGATGCGCTGCCAGCGGTCGGGGCGGTCAAGCCAGGAGCGGAAGTTGCGGTCGGCCAGGGAGAGAATGGGTACCGGAAAGGTGTACCAGCGCTCCTGCACCCCGAAGAGGATAGTCAGCTGGCCGTTGCGGCAGACCATCTGCACGCCTACCACGTGAAAAAGCTGCAGATTGTACAGGCGCTGCCGGTTAGCCTCGAGCCTTGCGGCCAGATCAGGCGCAGCAAGGGAGTCGCCTTCGGTAAAATCGAGCTCCGCGCGCAGGGTCCGCTCTTTGGTTACGTCGTTGCCGGCAAACAGAATCGTAGCCACCCGCAGCTTCCGATAGTTCGGGCACTGCGCCTGAAGTAAACTATCGACCGGAAAGCGGCGCACCGAATCCGGGGGCAGCGGGGGCGGTACCGGACCGGGCCCTGCCCAGCTCAGCAGCAGGGAAAGCAGACAAGCCAGCACTACCGGAATGTTGAAAATGGGATGCCAACCGCTGACTCTATCACCGCCAAAGCAGCAAACGCAGTATGGACGAGTAGGCCGGCCCCGGTTGCTAAGTCAGCACTTGTCATTCAGAGTTTCCTACAGGCTCAGGTACTTCAGCAGCGCATCGTACCGCTCCTGCTCGTTTTCGCCGACTTCCCCTCCCCCATTGAACTGGGCGGTAATAGAGTAGCCAAACCGCTCGAGCGTGGCCACAATGCGGGCCAGGTTGGGCGTGTTAAGCTTCAGCGTGAGGCGTATCTTGTAGGCATCGTGCTCATCCTGGGCGACGTGGGAGCTCAGAATCTTGGCATTGTTTTCCTCGACGTAGCGGCTGATCTGGGTGAGGGAGTAGTCCCGCTCGTTCATGGACAAGACCAGAATGCCTCCGTAGCCGGCCGCCACCGGCAGCTGCCCGAAAGCGGCCAGCGTGTCGCCCACCGTCACCACGCCCATGTACTCGCGGTGCTCATCGAGCACCGGTACGAGCTGAAGCTTGTTCTGAATGGCTATTTCCATAATGCTATAGAAATGCTGGTCGTGCTGGACGTGCACGTCGGCGTAGCCAAACGGAACCGTGTTGAGGAGCTGGTCGGGATAGTCGTGGTCGATCAGGTCGGCTTCGGTGATCAGGCCGCGGTACTGCCGATTTTCGATAACGGGGAGCTGGCTCACGTGAAACTCTTCCAGCCACTTTGCCGCCTTGCCGGCCGGGTCCGAAACCTTGAGCGGCGGAATCATCTGGTTGAGCAGGTCTTCGGCAAGTATGGTGTGCATCGGGAAGAGAAAGGGCAGCGGAAAAAATAAACGAAAGAGCCGCGGAATTAAGTACGTAAGCGCGCAGGCCAGGGCTTTGTTCCCGGCTTGCCCGTGGACCCTCCCAATGCCTACTACCCGGCCGGCTGCAGCTCGGGCCGGGTGCGCAGCAGGAACTGCTGCAGCAGGGCATTGAACTCGGTGGGGCGCTCCATCATGGGAGCGTGACAGCAATGGTCGAGGAAGCGCAGCTCGGAGCCGGAAAGCAAGCGGTGGAACTCGTGCGCCACGATGGGCGGCGTGATCGTGTCGTTCAGGCCCCAGATCAGCAGGGCCGGCATCTTCAGCTTATGCAGGTCCTTGCCCAGGTTGTGGCGCTGGGCCGACCGGGCAATGGCAATAATGCGCAGGCATTTGGAATTGGTATTCGTAATCTCGAACACCTCATCCACCAGCTCTTTGGTAGCCACGACCGGGTCGTAGAAGGTGTAGGCCACCCGCTCCTGCACAAAGCTGTAGTTGCCCCGCTTGGGGAAGGAGCTGCCCATCGAGTCCTCAAACAGCCCGCTGCTGCCGGTGAGCACCAGGCGGCCGACCCGGCTCGGGTTGCGCAGGGCGTACACCAGTGCTACGTGCCCGCCCAGGGAGTTGCCCAGCAAAGTAACCGGCTCGGTAAGACCCATCGTGGCGACAAAATCTTCCACGAAAGCGGCCAGTCCGGGCACGCCGGCTTTGGTCAGGGGCATATCGTAGACCGGCAGCAGGGGAATGATAACGCGGTACTGCCGGGCAAAGGTATTCACCACGTCGTGCCAGTTGCTGAGGGCACCGAACAGGCCGTGCAGCAGCAGCAGCACGTCGCCCGTGCCCTCGTCGACATACTGAAACTCGTTGCGCTCTTTAATCTGCAAATCCATCGGTAGGGGGAAGAAGTTGCCCGGCAGCTGCCGGATGGCCCTTCATTGCAATGATACAACAGTTGACCCAATTGCGGAGCAGGGCTAAGCCGTGGGTCGTAAGCAGAGCTTCCGGGTGAAACTGCACCCCGTAAAGCGGCAACGTACGATGGCGCAGGGCCATTAGTTCACGGTGCGCATCGGTGGTCCAGGCCAGGCCCAGCAGCTCGGGGGGCAATGCATTGACTACCAGGGAATGATAGCGGGTGACCTGCATAGGAGCCGGAATGCCGGCAAATAGTTGCTCGCCCGGCTGATATTCTATCTGGGCTATCTTGCCGTGCACGGGACGGGCGCCCCGGCTGACCTTCGCTCCGAAGTAGGCACCCAGGGCCTGATGCCCCAAACAGACCCCCAGCATCGGCACCTGCTGATGATACCGGTCAATCAGCTCCATCAGGCTACCCGCGCCGGCCGGCGTACCGGGCCCGGGCGAAAGCACGATGGCGTCAAACCGGAACCGGGCCAGCCGGGCCAGCGGCACGTCGTTGCGCACGACTTCCACCGTCTGCCCGAGCTGCGTGAGGTAGTCGAGCAGGTTATAGGTAAAGGAATCGAAGTTGTCGAGCAGGAGCAGACGCAAAAGCTTCGGAATTAAGGGGCCGCCCCCTTCAGATAGGCAGGCAGAACAAGATGCCGGGCTAAAAAATGCCGCGCAGCCGCCCAAGCAGTTCCCCGGCGAACGGCATCACGAAACCCACCACCTGCAAAGCGGCCGGCGTGGCCTGCTGCACCAGCGGCAGCACCTGGGAGTCGGCCACCAGCGAGGGAGAAAGCAGTTTAAGGCCGGCCAGTCCCACGCCGTGCAGCAGCAGGCTTAGCCCCAGCACCCACTTCAGCACACCTACGGCACCTCCCAACGCATTGTCGAGCACGCCCAGGGGCGTCAGATGTACCGCCGACTTCACGAACCCGCCGAGCAGGTGCACGCCCCACACAATCAGGGCGAATACCAGAAAGAATGACACCAGCGGCAGCAGCCCAAAGGCCTCGCCCACATAATGGCGTACCAGCGGCACGGCATCATTGAGCAGAGCCAGGCCGCCTACCACGCCCAGCACAAAGGCCAGCAGCGAGGCTATTTCCAGCACGAGCCCGCGCCGGAACCCCTTCACGGCACCTACGCCCAGGGGCAGCAGCAGCAGCAAGTCGAAGCCGGACATGGGTGAAGTGGAGGAGTTAGGAGTTGCTAACGCAGGAGCCAGGAGTCAGAGGCTGGGAGTTTATTCTAGCTTCCAACTTCTCACTCCTAGCTTCTTAAAACTAAACGTTCGTGTTGTTGAGCAGGTGGCTTACCATCTGGGAAATGGCTTTACCATCGGCCAGGCCGGACAGCTCCCGGGCGGCTACGCCCATCACCTTGCCCAGGTCGGAAGGGCCGGTGGCGCCGACGCGCTGCACGATTTCGACGAGCTTTTCCATCAGGTCAGCCTCGGAAAGCTGCTGGGGCAGGTACTCCTCGATGATGGCCAGCTCGGCCAGCTCGATTTCCTCAAGGTCGGACCGGAACTGCTTCTGGTACATTTCAGCGGCTTCGCGGCGCTGCTTGGCAGCTTTGTTGAGCAGCTTCATTTCCTGCTCGGGCGCCAACGTACCGTGGGCACCCTCAGCCGTCTCGGCCAGCATGATCTGAGACTTGATGCTGCGCAAAGCCAGCAGGCGGACTTTATCCTTGGCAAGCATTGCCTTCTTGATATCGGCGTCGATGGTGTCTTTCAGGGCCATAAGAGCGGGTCGTTGGGGTGAGCGGGAAGGGCGGGCCGCCGGGGCGGGGCCGGAAAACGGGCGGGTCAGGCTCCCGTAAAAATCAGCGTACTTTTAGGCCAGCGAACCGGCCGCAAGGCTTCTATTCTGCCTGTTACAATGACGAAACTGAGCGTAAACATAAACAAAATCGCTACGCTGCGGAACGCGCGCGGCCACAACCGACCCGACGTGCTGCAGGTAGCCCGTGACTGTGAGCGTTTTGGTGCCGAGGGTATTACCGTGCACCCCCGGCCCGACGAGCGCCACATCCGCTACCAGGACGTGCGCGACCTGCGCCGCATCGTGACCACCGAGCTGAACGTGGAGGGCAACCCCACTCCCGACTTTCTGGCCCTGGTCCACGAGGTGCGGCCTGAGCAGGTGACGCTGGTGCCCGACGCGCCCGACGCCATCACCTCCAACGCGGGCTGGGACACCGTCAGGCACCAGATCTACCTGCTGGGCATCGTAACGGAGCTCAAGGCCATTGGCTGCCGGGTTTCCATCTTTCTCGACCCCGACCTGGCCATGGTGAAAGCCGCCCTCGGCACCGGCACCGACCGGATCGAGCTCTACACCGAAGCCTACGCCCAGCAGTACCCGCAGAACCCTGCTGCCGCGCTGGCGCCCTACAAGGCGGCAGCTCAGCTGGCCCGGGAGCTGGGGCTGGGCCTCAACGCCGGCCACGACCTCGACCTCGAAAACCTGGCTTACCTCCACCTGAACCTGCCCGGCCTGCAGGAAGTCAGCATCGGTCACGCCCTGGTGTGCGACGCGTTGTACTACGGCCTGGAAAACACGATTCAGCTCTACCGCCGACAGCTGGCTTCGCTGAATTAATAATTAGCAATTAAGAATTGGGGCTGGGAACCCGCTGTTGCTTTGTACCGGTTGGCTATTTCTGAAGAAAACTGACCTGCCGTTTTCAAAACAGGAACAGCTGCTACGAGACATTTATATTGGTTTCTAAAGCATCAAACGCATCAATTCTTACTTACTAATTCTTCATTCTTCCTTAAAAACGCATGCCCCGCCTTCCTCTCTCCGACTTTCTGACCGGCCCGGCTGAGGCTCCCATTCTGGACGTGCGCGCTCCTGTCGAGTACGCTGCCGGCCACATCCCGGGGGCGCTGAGTTTGCCGCTGTTTACGGACGAGGAGCGGGCCCGCATCGGTACGGCCTATAAGCAGGTCAGCCAGGACAAGGCCGTGCTGCTGGGCCTCGACTTTTTTGGGCCCAAGATGAGCCGCATGGTGAAGCAGGCCCGCAAGCTGGCTCCCGGCAAGGAAGTGCGCCTGCACTGCTGGCGGGGTGGCATGCGCAGCGGATCGGTGCAGTGGCTGCTGGAGCTGGCCGGCTTTAAGGTGCACCTGCTCGATAAAGGCTATAAGGACTACCGGCGCTGGGCGCTGGCGCAGTTCACCGAGCCCCGTCCGATACTGATTCTGGGCGGCCTCACCGGCTCGGGCAAAACCGATGTGCTGCACGAGCTGGCCCGGCGGGGCGAAACGGTGGTGGACCTGGAAGGGCTGGCCAACCACAAGGGCTCCTCATTCGGGGCCATCGGCCTGCCGCCCCAGCCCACACCCGAGCAGTTTGAAAACAACCTGGCCCTCGTGCTCGACGGCCTGCCGATGGGCGTGACGCCCTGGTTGGAAGACGAAAGCCTGACCATCGGCCGTCTCACCATCCCAAAGCCCTTCTTTGAACAGATGCGCCATGCCCCGCTGGTGGTACTGGAAATTCCAAAGGAAGTGCGCACCCGCAAGCTGGCCGCCGAGTACGGCAAGGAAGATCCGCAGCTGCTGGCCGAAGCCATTCAGCGCATCAGCAAGCGGCTGGGAGGCTTGGCTACCAAGGAAGCCCTGGCGGCCATCGAAGCCGGCGACATGCTAAAGATGGTGGACATTGCCCTGTCTTACTACGACAAAACCTATGGCTTCGGGCTCGAGAACAAAGCCAGCCGCCGCATCGTGCGGGTACCGTCCGACACCTGCGACCCGGCCGTAAATGCCGAGCTGGTACTGCAGGCTGCCGTTGAGCACCGGCTTGCAGCCCTGCCCGTCTGATGGGCCGCGGCACTGCGCTTCAGGCGGGACTTACACTGGCCGGCTTGGTTGGCTTTGGCTTGCTTAGTGCCTGTAATAGCACCGATGCGCCTGCCCGCCACAGCCGCCTGCTGGGCTTTAAAGCTGCCTTTATAGCGGAGCAAGGCGACGAAGCCGCTCTGCGTCCGAAAGGGGTGGCCCGCAAGTTGCGAACGGGCGCCATCGAGGTAAAGCCCGTTCACGACATTCTCTACATCTCCCTGCCGCGGCACGTCAATGCCTGCGGGCAGTATGAAGGCAACATTGCTATCAGCTGGGATACTATCTACCTCCGCTACGTTGATGTATCGGACGTGGCTTGTGCTTCCGGCCGCATTGATCAGCTTACCTACCTGGTCGATAACCCAAAGCACAAGCGGTATAAGGTGGTATTCCGCAACTAGCCGCCGCCCGGATTCCTGACGACATGCCCCCTGCTATGCTGCCCAAGCTTCGCGTTGCCCGCCCAACCAACAACCTGACGGCTTTGCTCCGCTTTTACCGCGACGCGCTGGGCTTGTCGGTTCTTTATGAGTTCAAAGGCCACGATGGGTCCGACGGCGTCATACTGGGCCATTCGCAGGCACCTTATCACCTGGAATTTACCGCCCAGCCCGGCCATTTCGTAGCTTCGGCTCCAAACCCGGAGCACCTGCTGGTGTTTTACCTGCCCGACCAAGCCGACTGGCAGGCTGCGGTAACCCGGATGCAGAGCCACGGCTTTACCCCGGTGCCTGCCTACAACGCCTACTGGGACCGGCAGGGTCGTACTTTTGCGGACCCCGATGGCTACCGCGTCGTGCTGCAGCAGGCCGACTGGTCGCTCTAATCTTACTCAGCCGCTTTTTCTACTTCGATGATCAGCAACGAAACTTCCACCGACACCGTCCGCCTCACCCAGTACAGCCATGGAGCCGGCTGCGGCTGCAAGATTGCGCCCAAGGTGCTCGACCAGATTTTGCACACCAGCATTCCCCAGCCCCAGGACGACAAGCTGCTGGTGGGCAACAGCAGCCGCGACGATGCCGCCGTGTATGACATCGGCGGGGGCCAGGCCCTGATCAGCACCACCGACTTCTTCATGCCCATCGTGGACGATGCCTACGACTTCGGTCGAATTGCTTCGGCCAACGCCATTTCCGACGTCTACGCCATGGGTGGGCGGCCGGTAATGGCCATTGCCGTGCTGGGCTGGCCCATCGACAAGCTGGCCCCGGAAGTGGCCCGCCGTGTGATTGAGGGCAGCCGCAGCATCTGCGCCGAGGCGGGCATCCCGCTGGCCGGCGGCCACAGCATCGACTCGCCTGAGCCCATCTTCGGACTGGCCGTGACGGGTATGCTGGACATCAAAAACCTGAAACGCAATGATACGGCCACGGCTGGCTGCGAGCTGTACCTGACCAAGCCGCTGGGCGTGGGCATGCTGACCACGGCACAGAAGCGCGGCATTCTGCGTTCCGAGCACGAGCAGCTGGCACCCCAAAGCATGATGCAGCTCAACAAGATCGGCTACGAGCTGGGGCAGCTACAGGCCGTGCGCGCCATGACCGACGTAACCGGCTTTGGCCTGCTGGGCCACCTCTCGGAAGTGTGCGAAGGCAGCGGACTGACCGCCGACGTGGAGTTCAGCAAAGTGCCCCTGCTGGCCGAGGCCGAGGAGTACCGGCTCCAGAAGTCGGTGCCCGGCGGCACGGTGCGCAACTGGGACAGCTATGGACACAAGATCGGGCCGGTAACCGATGAGCAGCGGCAGT
This sequence comes from Hymenobacter translucens, assembly GCF_020685205.1. Classification (GTDB taxonomy): domain Bacteria; phylum Bacteroidota; class Bacteroidia; order Cytophagales; family Hymenobacteraceae; genus Hymenobacter; species Hymenobacter translucens. The sequence goes on along the minus strand of NZ_JAJERB010000002.1, from coordinate 686,074 downwards.
GGCTCTGCGACCCCCAAACCAGCGGGGGCCTGCTGGTATGCGTGGAGCCGGAAGGCCGCGACGCGGTGCGGGCCGTGTTTGAGCAGTACGGGCTGCCGTTTGAGCGGTTCGGCACGCTGCGCGCTCATGCCGAGGGCGAGGCCTGGATTGAGGTACGGTAGGCGGTGAAGCTCTTTTCCGTACTGCGGCCCCTGCTGGAAATCGGGCTGGCCGTTTTCGCCATCGTCTTCGGGCTGCGGTTTATTACCAACTTCTTCAGCCGCGCCAGCCGGGTGCACCGGCCCACTTTCCTGCGCCACTTCTACCTGCTGTTCTGGCCCTTGCTGTGCCTGGGCGTGGGCCTGCCCTTCCTGGGGTCGTTTCTGTACTACGGCACGCTTTCCACTTTTGAGCTGGTGCTGCTGACGCTGGTGGCGGCCGTGGTGCTCGGCTTTTCGGTTCCGGCCCTGGTGCTGCACCTGCAGTACTACGCCCTCAACCGGGAAACCACCCTGGTTTTCGACGCCAAGCAAAACGCGCTGGAGGTGTACGAAGGCCGGGTGCGAGTGCCCCTGGCCCGCCGCGACCTGGTGCGGGTAGAGTGGGTAACGTGCAAGTCGAACCGGCTGTTCTGGAGCAACTACAACTACCTGCGCCTGCACCTGAGCTCGGGCCACGTGGTGGTGCTGACTTCGCTGCTTACCAACCTGCAGCCCCTGGCTGAGTTTCTGCGCCACACCAACCTTGTAAGCCGGGAAGAGTGGCTGTGCCTGGTCTGAGGTTTGAAAAATCGGCATGCATACGAAATACCAATCGGCATTGCCGCTCGTTTCGTACTTTTCGCGGCTGATTTCGAGGCTCGGGCCTACGTCAGCGCCCCTGAATTCAGGGCCTTATGCGTCTGCAAATCAGCCGGCAAGCTCCCATTTTGAACTCATCCGTCACCGGTCTATGGCTACTGCGGGCCCCAAACGCCATTTTGCGGTGAGCAAGTTGTGCTGGGGCAGCCTGTTGCTGCTGGTGGGCAGCCTGCTGCTGAGCTTTCCGCTAAGGGCCCAGAAGCCCGCCGATGCCCCGCGGATGCTGCGGCGCCTGCGCACATTGTCCACCGACACCAACCGGGTGCGCCTGCTCGACTCGCTGTGCTATGCCCTGCGGGCTTCCAACCCCGTCACGGCGCTGCCCTATGGCGAGCAGGCCGTGTCCCTGGCCCGCCGGCTGGGCGACGAGCGGGGGCTGATCCGGGCCCTGAACAGTCTGGGCTCCTGCTATACCGACCTCTCCGACGGGCCGCACGCGCTGGCGTTGTTTGACCAGGCCCTGAAGCGCGCCCGGCGCCTGAACGATTCCGGGGGGCTGATGCGCAACTACATTTCGATGGGCGCCGTGCACCACGAACGCAACGACACGGTGCTGACCTGGCGCAACTACCGGCAGGCGCTGGCGCTCATCGGTAAACCGGGGGTGACGGTGACGATGGAAACCATGCTGTACGGCAACCTGAGCAGCCTCTATTTTTACCTGGAACGGTTTCCGCAGGCGCTTCGCTATACCTATAAGGCGCTGGCGCTGGCCCGAAGCAGCGGTGACCGGCTGGGCGAGGCACTGTACCTGGCCAACCTGGGCACGTATTACCTCGAAACGGAGAACTACCCCGAGGCTGAAAAGCTGCTGCGCGAAGCGCTGCAGATAACGCGCGACATCAAGCACCCCCGCTACGAAGCCGGCAACCTGGAGCTTCTGGCCATTGCCTTTAAGTTTCAGGGCAAGCTCGACCAGGCCATTGCCTACAACCTGCAGGCCCTGCGCCTGGCCCGGCAGGCCAATAGTCTGGAACGGGTGCTGGATGCCTACCACGGCTTATCCGAAAATGCGGTGGCTCAGGGCAACTACCGGCAGGCCTACCAGTGGCAGCAGCGCTACCTCGATCTGAACGACACGCTCAACAGCCGGCAGCGGCTGAACACGCTTACGGCCCTGCAGACGCGCTACGAAACGCTCGACAAGGAGCGGCAGATTCGGATGCTCACCCGCAACGACCAGCAGCAGCGCCTTCACAACCAGCAGTTATGGGTAGCAGTAGCTTTGCTGCTGCTGGGGCTAACGGCCGCCGGGCTGTTCTACTGGCAGCTGCGCCGGAGCCGGACCGCCCTGGCCCTCAATCACGCCGCCCTCACCAAAGCTACCACCGAGCTGCGGCAGCTGACGGCCTCCAAGGACCGGCTCTACGCCATCATTGCCCATGACCTGCGCGGCCCGGTTACCTCGTTTGCCGGCGTCACCGAGCTGATTGACTTCTATGTGCGCCAGAAAGATGAGGAAGGGCTGCGCCGACTGCCCCAGCTCGTGCGGCAGTCGGCCCAGAGCTTGAACGGTCTGCTCGACAACCTGCTGGGCTGGGCTGTAAGTCAGACCGGGGAACTGGCCATGCACCCGGAAAAGCTTTCGGTGGGGTTGCTGTTTGCTGAAATGGCTGCGCTTTATCAATCAACTACGGAAGCCAAGCAGGTCACGCTGTCGGCAGCCTGCCCACCCGGGCTGAGTGTAGTGGCCGACCAGAACATGATCCGTACTATTCTGCGCAACCTGGTGGGCAACGCCATCAAGTTCACGCCCCTGGGCGGGGAAGTCCAGATGCAGGCCTCGGCCGACGACCAGTGGGTGACCTTCCGTATTTCAGATACGGGCCCCGGCCTCAGCCCCGAGCAGGTAGCGGCCCTGCTGACTTCGGACGGGCTGCCGCCGACCGACGCCCTCTCGGGCCCGCGGGGTGGTACGGGCCTGGGCATGGTGCTGTGCCGGGCCTTTGTGGAACGCCACCAGGGCCAGCTGACAATTGAAAGCACCCCGGGCCAGGGAGCCGCCGTAGTAGTGCAGCTGCCGGCCGCTGGCTAAGCCGCCGGCCTTCTACGGCCGCAATTCCCGCGGGCCGTGCATCTTTGTGGTATTATGCAACTTCACTTTCGCGAATCCGGGCAGGGGCGTCCACTGGTAATCCTGCACGGCCTGTTCGGCACCCTCGACAACTGGCAGACGCTGGCCCGGCGCTGGGCTGAGCTTTACCGCGTCATTAGCGTGGACCTGCGCAACCACGGCCGCTCCCAGCACACGCCGGAGCACTCCTACGAGCTGATGAGCGAGGACGTGCGCGAGCTGCTGACGGAACGGCAGCTGGGGCCCGATGCCACCGTGCTGGGTCACAGCATGGGCGGCAAGGTCGCCATGCGCCTGGCCCTCGACCATCCGGAAACGCTGGCCCGCCTGGTTGTGCTCGATATTGCCCCCGGCTTTTCCGACATGCGCCACCAGGACGCTATCCTGGCTGGCCTTAATGCCGTAGACTTTACGTCGCTCCAGAACCGACAGGAAGCCGACGAGGCCCTGGCCCGCTACATTCCCCAGCCCAGCGTACGGCAGTTCCTGCTTAAAAATCTGTACCGGCGCGAGGACAACTCGTTTGCCTGGCGCCAGAACCTGGCCGCCCTGACGGCCAACATGCCGGCCATCGGCGCTGAAATCGACGCAGCCCAGCCCTTCCTGAAGCCGGCCCTGTTTCTGCGGGGCGGCAAGTCCGACTACATCGGGCCGGAAGACAAGCTCTATTCCATCCCGACGCTGTTCCCCAACTCCGTGGTAGAGACAATTCCGGACGTGGGCCACTGGCTGCACGCCGAGGCGCCGGATACCGTGTTTGACCTGGTTAACCGGTTTATCGGCTGATAGCAGTCGGATTTTAGCATTTCACTGTTCCCGAATTCATTGGCCTCCTCTCCCCTACCGCCCGGCACTCTCTACCTGATTCCGACCACCCTGGCCGACGACACGGCCGTGCAGGTGCTGCCGGCTCAGATAGGGCTCCGGGTTGGCGAGCTGTCGTATTTTCTGGTGGAGAACCTGCGTACGGCCCGGCGCTTCGTGAAAAGCGTAGCTCCCCAGCACGTTATCGAGAGTTTGCGCTTCAGCGTAATCGACAAGGACAGCAGCGAAGCCGAGGTGCGGCAGGCCCTGGCGCCCGTGCTGCAGGGCCAGGATGCAGGCGTGCTCAGTGAGGCCGGCTGCCCCGGCGTGGCCGACCCCGGCGCCGAGCTGGCCCGGATGGCGCACCAGCTGGGTATCCCGGTGGTGCCGCTGGTGGGGCCTTCGTCTTTGCTGCTGGCGCTGATGGGCTCAGGCATGAACGGGCAGAGCTTTGCGTTTCACGGCTACCTGCCCATCGAGCGGGCCCAGCGGATTACGGCGCTGAAAAACCTGGAGCGGACAGCCCTCAGCCAGCACCAGACCCAGCTTTTCATCGAAACGCCCTACCGGAACATGCCGCTGCTCGAGGATCTGCTGGCTCACCTGCAGCCCGGCACCCGCCTGTGCATTGCCGCCAGCCTCACCGCCGAAAACGAGTTTCTGCGCACCAACACGGTGGCCGGCTGGAAAGGCAAACTCCCCCAGATTCACAAGCAGCCAGCTGTATTTCTGATTGGGCGCTAGTTTTTAGGGGCTTGGATTGTTGGGGGCTTGGGATCTTGGATGTCATTCTTACCGCTCATCCGAATACCAAATACCCGGAATCCAAGAACCCAGGACCCTAAGACCCCAAAAACTACTTAAACACCTGATACACCAGCAGGGACGAGCCGTAGGCCAGGGCCGTCATGTAGAGCAGCTGGGCCAGGGGCCAGCGCCAGCCTTTGGTTTCGCGGTACACCACGGCCAGGGTGCTCATGCACTGCATGGCAAACACGTAGAATACGAGCAGGGAAAACGCCCGGGCCGGGGTAAAGAACGGCTGGCCGTTCTCGTCTTTTTCGGCGGCCAGCTTCTGCTGCACGGTGCGCATGTCGGCATCCTGCCCTACGCTGTAGATGGTGGAGATGGTGCCCACAAACACTTCCCGGGCAGCAAACGAGGTAATCAGGGCAATGCCGATCTTCCAGTCGAAGCCCAGGGGGCGAATGGCCGGCTCCAGAGTGCGGCCAAACACACCGGCGTAGGAGTTCTCCAGGCGGCCGGCCGCTACCCGCAGGTTGGTTTCCTCGGGGCTGAGCTGCTGCCGGACAGCGGCTACGCGGGTTTTGGCTTCTACCTGCTCCAGTGCGTTGCCGGGACCGTAGGAGGCGAGTACCCACAGAATCACGGAAATAGCCACGATGACCTTACCGGCCTGAAATACGAAGGCCTTTACTTTCTCCATGATGGTGAGGCCCACGTTTTTCCAGCGCGGCCACCGGTACACCGGAAACTCCATGATGAAGTAGCTCCGCTCCTTGGTCTTCAAAATCAGCTTGAGCAGCAGCGCCGACACGATGGCCGTGACAAAGCCCAGCAGGTAAAGCCCCATCAGCGCAAACCCCTGCAGGTTGAAGATGCCCAGCACCGGCTCCGCGGGCACGACGAAGGCAATCAGGACCGTGTATACCGGAATCCGGGCCGAGCAGCTCATCAGCGGAGTCACGAAGATGGTAATCATCCGGTCCTTCCAGTTCTCGATGGTGCGGGCACTCATGATGGCCGGCACGGCGCAGGCCACGCCCGAAATCAGCGGCACAATACTCTTGCCGTTAAGCCCGAACTTGCGCATAATGCGGTCCATCATGAACGTGACCCGGGCCATGTAGCCGGTTTCCTCGAGCACGGCAATAAAGGCAAACAGCAGGGCAATCTGGGGAATGAAGATCAGCACGCCGCCCAGGCCGGCCAGCACGCCTTCGGTGAGCAGATCAATGAGGGGCCCGCTGAAGTTGGTTTGAATCAGCCCGTTGATCCACGCTACGCCCTGGTCAATCAGGTCCATGGGGTAGCTGGCCCAGGCGAAAACGGCCTGGAACATCAGAAACAGGATGCCGAAGAAAATCAGGTAGCCCCACACCTTGTGCGTGAGCACCCGGTCGAGCCGGTTGCTGTAGGGCTCCTGCCGCTCGGTGCGCGTCACCGACACCGTGTTGAGCAGGATGTCGTTGATGCGGGCGTAGCGGGCAATGGTTTCCTGAGCCTGCTGGGGCGTGGGCTCAAACCCGTACTGCTGGGTCAGCTCCTGAATGTACTGCCGGTCGTCGGCCGACAGAAAGCTGATCTGCCGGAACTGGTGGGCATAGTGCAGCGCCAGGTAGTCGTTGTGCAGGTTGAAGTAGTAGCGGATCTGCCGGATCATGGGCAGCAGCTCCTCGGCCGGGGAGTAGAAGTCGACCGTGGGCGCCCCGAGCTGCTGGGCAATAACAATCTTGAGGGCGGCAATGCCGATGCCCTTGCGGGCATTCATCGGGATGATCGGCACGCCCAGCTCGTACTGCAGCTGCGCTATGTCGATGTGCACGCCGTGCTGCTCGGCCACATCGGTCATATTCAGCGCCAGCACCGTCGGCAAACCCAGGTCGGCCAGCTGAGTAAACAAAAGCAGGCTGCGGCGCAGGTTGCTGGCGTCCACCGTCACCACCACGAAGTCGGGGTACTGGGCCGACTCCTTGTCGTAGAGCAGGTCAGTAATAACCTTTTCGTCGAGGCTCTTGGGGTAAAGCGAGTAGGTGCCGGGCAAGTCAATGATTTCGGCCCGGTGCTGGGGCGTCAGCTGACTCGTGCCGGTCTTGCGGTCCACGGTCACCCCGGGGAAGTTGCCGACTTTCTGGTTGAGGCCCGTGAGCTGGTTGAACAGAGACGACTTACCCGAGTTCGGGTTGCCGATCAAAGCAATCCGGGTCAGGGACTTGCGGCTGCGCAGCTGCGCCTCGTCCTGGCCGACGGGCCGGGAAGGAGCCGCCGGAGCGACTGTCGAATCAAAGTTACTCTCCGCACGTGCCATCCGGCCCAGCTAGTCTTTCAGAAGAATGGTAGCCGCTTCGCTTACCCGCACCGACAACGTGTAGTCGTCGTCGCCCAGCACCAAAGTAACGGGGCAGCCCAGGGGGGCGCGGCTGTTCATACGAATCCGGGTGCCGGGGATGCAGCCCATTTCCAGGAGCTTCAACGCCATTTCCGGATCCTGCAGGCAGCAGATTGTGCCACTCTCGCCCACGCGAAGGTCCTTCACGCTGCGGCGAGTCTGGGGCGTAGTACGGGTGGTGGATGCAGCCAAAGCAGGAGCGTTATTTAGATTCTGTTCAAACAAAGGTACACCGCATTTAGGTTTCCATCAACCCCGGCCGGAACAGCAAAAAAGTAGGAACGCCAGCTAACAGGCTGACCTTGAACTATTCCTTCGTTGAATTGCATATTCTTCTACATTATTATCGCGCTTGTAAAAAATCGTTAAAATCATAGTAGTTTTGGGTTAGACTAGACTTGCCTCATATGTCGAAACGCCTACTCACCCTTCTTTTCTTCGCTCTTTTCGCGCCGCTTCTGGGCCTGGCTCAGGACCTTCATATTTCCGGCCGCATCGTCGATCAGAAGACCAAAGAGCCCATTCCCTTTGCCTCCATCAACCTCCGTGAGGAGCAAACGGGCGCGCTGACCAACGAATACGGCTTCTTTCAGCTGCCCATGTTCGACAAGAACAAGGAAGACTCACTGATTATCATGGCCCTGGGCTACCAGCGGAAGGCCATCCTGGTAAAGCGCAACAACCCCGAGCTGGAAGACCTTATCATTGAGGTCCCCAAGCGGGAGTTTTTGCTGAGCGAAGTGAAAGTTGAGGCCAGCAAAGTAAAGGCCCTGGACCTGGGTGCCCGCACCAACACCCCGGGCGCCGGGATGATTCAGGGCATGCCGGGCAGCCAGTACGCCTTTCTGGTAAAGAACGAGAAGAACAAGAAGCTCGGCATGGTCCGCTCGGTGTCGTTCTACATCGGCGAGAACGGCTTCCCGCGTGAGCCGTTCCGCGTGCGCCTTTACAAAGCCGATGGCAACTACAGCTCGCCCAACACCGACATCCTGACTGAAAACGTAGTCGTGTCGGCCCCCAAGGGCGGCGACTGGTTTACCGTCGATTTAACGCAGTACAACATCCCGGCCCCCGAGGAAGGATTTTACGTGGCCATGGAGTGGATTGTGAGTGGTGACAAGTTCTACACCACTAACTTCATGGATACCTACACGCCCTATGGGCAGATCCTGCGGCCGACGTTCGAATTCAAGGAAAGCCGTACCTGGAACTATACCATCGGCCGGGGCTGGAGCCTGATTACCCTCGCCAACAACGGCATGCGCTACAACGCCATGATCAAGGCCGAGGTTGATATGTACAAGTAGGCCGGCGCTACCGCGGCTGTACCTTCACTTCTTTGCTTTTTCGCTGTCTGCTGCCCCGGGAGCGGACAATCTGTTTTACCTCTTCACAGTTGCCGGCTTGGGCCGGTGGTTCTACCAGTCTCATTTATGATCACTCGTTTACTGCTCGTTGTTTCTTTAGTCGGGCTACTGGCTACCGCAGGCCGGGCCCAGAATGCTCCTGACAACCGCATGACCGGCCGGGTGCTGGATCAGAAGACGAAGGAGCCGATTCCCTTTACCTCGCTCGGGCTCAAAGACGAGCAGGTGGGCGTCCTAACCAATGAGTTCGGCTTTTTCCAGATTGATCCGCCCCAGAAGAACGACACCGACTCGCTGGTAATCTTTGCCCTGGGCTACGAGCGCAAAGCCATTCTGGTGCGCAAGACCGACGGCAAGAAGGAGTTTGTGATTGAAGTACCCAAGCGCGTGTTCCAGCTGGAAGAAGTAAAGGTACAGGGCGGCAAGGTGAAGGACCTCTCGCTCGGCGCCCGCACCAAGAACCCCGGTGAAGGCATGATTCAGGGCCAGGCCGGCAGCCAGTACGCCTTTTTCGTGAAGAACGACAAGAAGAAGAAGCTGGGCAACGTCCGCTCGGTGTCGTTCTACATCGGTGAGAACGGCTTTCCGCGGGAGCCGTTCCGCGTGCGCCTCTACAAGCCCGACGGCAACTACAACGCCCCCAACACCGACCTGCTGACCGAGAACGTGGTGGTATCGGCCCCGCGCGGTGGCGAGTGGTTTACCGTGGACCTGACGCCCTACAACATCCCGGCTCCCGACGAAGGGTTTTACGTGGCTATGGAGTGGATCGTAGCCGGTGACAAGTTCTACACCACCAACTTCTCCGACACCTACACGGCCTACGGCCAGATTATGCGCCCGACGTTCGAGTTCAAGGAAAGCCGCACTTGGACCTATACCATTGGCAAGGGCTGGAACCTGCTGACGCTGGCCAACGGCCAGGGCCAGCGCTACAACGCCATGATCAAGGCCGAAGTAGATATGATCAAGTAGCGGCGGGAAAGCCTTCACAAAAAAGGGACGCCGCTGGGCGTCCCTTTTTTGTTGTCTGGAGTTTATGCGGAGCCTAGCGCTTGGTGTGCAGTGCAATCCACTCCCGCATAGCTTCAAGCATCTGGGGCGAAATCGTGGGCTGCCGCTCCCCGGCTACAATCGTCCACTCTGCCGGATCTGACTGCAGCAGGTGGTTTACCCCGTTGAGCTTCTTCACGGTTACGTCGCGGTTGCCTTTCAGCCCTTTCTCGATGGCGCTCAGGTTGGCGTCGGCGGCGACCTGCAGGTCCTTGGTGCCGTTTATGGCCAATACCGGGCAGCGCACCTGGGCCATTGTCACGGCCGGGTTCATGTTCAGGAAATAGCGGTACCAGGGCGAGGTGAACTGCACGGCGCCGAGGCGGGCAGTTGCTTCATCCATGGCTGAGTTGCTCTGGCGCAGCATGTTAGCCACAATAGCCTGGGCCTGGTCGTTGTCGGCCACCTGGCGGATGATTTCCTGCATGCTGCGCTGGCGCTTCACCATCTCGTCCAGCTTGGCGGCGTCGGCTCCCACGGAGCGCATCACACCTACCTGCTGCTGAATCAGGGCCTCGCCCCCGGCCAGCCCAAAGCCCGCCAGCGAAACCACGAATGCCGGCGGCAGGGGCTGGGTGGCGGCCATCATGGCTACGTTGGCACCTTCCCCGTGCCCGACCAGTCCGATTCGCTCGATGTCGATTTCAGGCCGGGCCCGCAGGAAGTTCATGCCGGCCTGGGCATCGGTGACGAAATCGGCCGTGGTGGCGGAAGCAAATGCACCACCCGACTTGCCGGTACCCCGGTCGTCGAACCGCAGCACGGCAAAGCCGCGGCGGGTCAGGTAATCAGCAATGGCGCCAAACGGGCGGTAGTTATCGGTGGTAGCGTCGCGGTCCTGGGGGCCGCTGTCGGACACCAGCACCACGGCCGCGAACGGGCCGGGGCCCGCCGGAATGGTGAGCGTGCCTTCGAGGCGTAGATTGGCTTTGGTGTTGGTGAAAGCCACGTCCTCCACCCGGTACGGCGGGGGCAGCTTACCGGCCTTGGCCGTAGCCGCCACCGGAGCCAGCTTTGCGAGTACCAGCGGGGCCGTAAAGCCCGGCTGCTGCCACTCCCCGCTTATCGACTTGGCATCCGGAGCAAGCTTGCCGGAAAAGCGGCTGCCGGCCTCCTGGGCTTCAAACGTAACCCGGGCGCTGTCGACCTGGGTTTTCACCGTCATGCGGCTGACCTTCTGCAGGGGCACGTCAAGGGTCGAAAAGTAGGTACCATCGGTGAGCTTGAGCACGGTGAAGATAACCTCCAGGTTGCCGCCGGGCACTTTCAAAGCCCCTTTCCACTGACCATCAAGAGGGGAAGGCTGCGCTACGGGTGCCGACTGGGCCGCCGCCAGCAACGGCAGCATGCTAAGCCAGCAGAGAAAAAGAAAACGGTAGCTGATGCGCATACAATGCTTAAGATGAGACGTAAAATTACGGTTGCCAGCCGAATCAACCTATAAAAGTAGTGCAATGCCGGCGTACGACAAGTCCGTTGCTGCGTTTTCTTGCAGTTTTTCCGGACTTCGCTGCTTGTCTGCTCCGCACCGTCCTTTACGACGCATCCCCGGCGAGTGCGCAGCTGCCGGAGCCTGGGCGCACTTGCCGGGGATGAGAAGGCCGGCCCGCTCGTACGGGCCATTTCAGATGAGCTATTTGCTGATAACCCGTACGCTCAGACGGCGGTTCTGCGCCCGGCCGGCCGCAGTGATGCTGGGCACGATGGGGTAGCGCGGGCCATAGCCTTTGGCCTGAAGGCGGCTGGGGTCGATACCCAGGTCGACTAAGACGGCCAGGGCGGTCTGGGCCCGGGCTTCACTTAGAATCATGTTGCTGCTGAAGGTTCCGGTTGTATCGGTGTAGCCGCCCAGGCGGATTTTTGCTTTGGGGAAGGTCCGCATCAGGCAGGCAATGTTGCGCAGCTGCCCCATCGATTCCTTCGTCAGGGTAGCCTTGCCGGTTTCGAAAAACACCCGGTCGAAGTTGATCCAGCCCTTGGTACGGTTAATCGAGTCGACGCGCATCTGTGGATCGGTCAGGAACTGATACAGCTTGCTTTCGGTGGAGTTGATGCCCACTTTCTCGATTACGCCGCCGCTCATCATCAGCGTCACCGGCTGGCCGGTTTCATAGATGTAGTTGCCGCTGACGGCATCGTAGTGCCCGTTGACCGGGGCATCAACCACTACCGGCTGGCGAACAAACACCTTTCCTACTGCCGGCGCGCTGGGCTGGGGGCTGGCCGGCAGGATGGGGGCCGCCTCTGCTTTGGGGTCCGATATCGGAGTGGCTTCCGACTGGGTAGCCGGGGCGGGTACTGCGGAGGCCGTCAGAACCGGCTGCGGGGCCGCTTTTACCGTACTCTTTCCAACCGTTGTCACCGGCGTAACGGCCGACGTCGGGGCCGCGGCTACTTTGCCCCCCCGCCGCTTTGCCGCTCCGTCCGTGGCCCGAATCAGGCTGAAAGAGAAGCTCGTAGTTTTGTCAGCGGTCAGGAAAACGTCATTTACAATCTGGGGCCGGTAGCCGGTTTGCTCAATTTTCAGCATGTAAGGCCCGCCAACCGACAGATTGGCTACTTCGAAGCTACCGTTGCTATTCGCGGCAGCCGTCCGCTGGCTGCCGGAAGGCAGGTGGACTACCGTAACCTGCGCCCCGGCCAGGGCTTCCGCCTCGGTGGAAGTAACCATGCCAGCCACAACAACTCCCTGAGCCCGACTGAGCGGCGAGTAAGTGAGCAGCCAACAGAAAAAGAGAAATGAGAGGAAAGTAGATATCCGGTTCATAACTACAAGCGCAAAAGGTGGTGGGAGGAGAGCAGAGCGTATAGGCTGATCCAAACCATGAACTAGCTGGAAAAATGCCATCTAAGTAGCTTGTAGTGAGCCAAAACAATAATATTATCCTTAGCCTGAGTAGCACTTGCTACCAGTGCCGGTTGGATAAAGTCGTTTTCGGAACTACCTAGAGTTAAATTTACTATTTGAAAGGTTAAAGATAACCAGGGCCAACCATTTTGTAAACTAATCCAATATAAATTTTCACCAACGCGCTATTACGGTAGCTGAATCCGCGTTTTTGCTGGGTGGATGCAACCCGCTAAACATAAGCGAACCTGCCCTTTTCAGGACAGGCCCACTTCCTGAATGAAGGCAGACTGGTTGCTACTTACCGTTGAGCTACAATGCTCCGCTCCTGGAAAGGCAGCCTGTAAATCAACTATTCGGCGAAGAACACCCGCTTTACCCGCTCGCTCACGTTGGTCAGCAGCTCGTAGGGAATCGTGCCGATCCGAGCGGCCAGCTCGGTCAGGGTCAGGTCCGGGCCAAACACCTGGGCCAGGTCGCCGGGCCGGGCTTCGGGAATGTGCGTTACGTCGGCCATGCACATGTCCATGCACACGCTGCCCACAATGGGCGCCCGCCGGCCCCGGATTACCACTTCCCCGATGCCATTGCCAAAGCGCCGGTCGTAGCCGTCGGCATACCCGATGGCCAGGGTGGCAATGCGCCGCTCATAGTCGACGGCTGCGCCGCGCCGGCCGTAGCCAACGGTCTGCCCCGGCGCCAACGCTTTAATCTGCGAAATCGTGGTTTGCAGCGTACTCACCGGCCGCAGGGCATCCTGCTCCCGGCCCGCAGCTTCTACCCCGTAGAGCCCAATGCCGAGGCGTACCATCTCGAACTGGGCCTCGGGAAAGCGCAGAATACCGGCCGAGTTCAGAGCGTGGCGCAGTACGCGGTAGCCCAGCGCTTCTTCCAGTACCGGCACCATCCGCTCGAACGCGGCCAGCTGCTGGCGGGAAAAGCTGTTGTGCTGCTCTTCGTCGGCCCCGGCCAGATGGGTAAGCGCGCTGGCGACCCGGACCAGCTTCGCATTTTCCCGGAGCAGCCGGCACAGCTCAGGCAGGTCTTCTTCGGTAAAGCCCAGGCGGTGCATGCCGGTGTCGAGCTTGAGGTGAATGGCCGGCAGCGGACGGGGGTGTTCCGCGGCAATCCGCAGGTAATCGTGGAGTCGCTCGAACGAGTAGATTTCCGGCTCCAGGTGGTACTGCTGCAGCTTCTGAAACGCGTCGGGCGAGGGGTTCATCACCATCACGGGCAGACTGATGCCGTGCTGGCGCAGCTCCACGCCTTCGTCGGTGTAGGCCACGGCGAGGTAGTCGGCCCGGTGAAACTGCAGCAGGTTGGCTACCTCGTAGGAGCCGCTGCCGTAGGCAAACGCCTTGACCATCACCATCAGCCGGGTGCCGGGGCGGAGCCGGGCGCGGTAGTAGTTAAGGTTGTGTACCAGCGCGTCGAGGTTTACTTCCAGCACGGTGCCGTGGATTTTCTGCTGGAAGGCCGCGACAATCCGCTCGAAGCCAAAGCGCCGGGCACCCTTTACCAGGATGGTTTCGTGCTGAAACTGCTCCGGCCGGAAATCCCCCAGAAAATCCTCGGTTCGATTGTAAAAGCCCGACTCAAGTCTGGCAAAGACGTGGCGGAACTGGCTGATTTCCGGGCCTACCCCAATCAGACGCTCCACGCCGTGGGCCGAAAGCAGGGTCCCGATCTGCGGATACAGCTCGGCTGCGGGTATCCCCGACTCCAGTACGTCGGACAGAATCAGGGTGCGGCGGCCGCGGCGGGGCTGACGGGCCAGCATGTCGAGGGCCAGGGTGAGGCCGGCCAGGTCATTGTTATAGGTATCGTCGAGGACGTAGCAGTCGTTCAGCGCCTGCTTCATTTCCAGGCGCATGGCTACCGGCGCCAGGCGGTCGAGGCGACGCTGAATGGCATCCGACGGCACCTGCTTCCACAAAAGCACGGCAAGCACGTGCAGGGCATTTTCAACCGAAGGCTCATCGGCAAACGGCAAACTGAACGTATGCTCCTGGGGCAGCGGCGACGTCAGCCTTACCTGCACGACGGTGCGCTCGGCCGAGGCTTCCATCATCGTGACGGCCACCTGGGCCTCATGGGGATGGTGGCGGCTCCAGGTAAACGTGCAGCGGGCGGGCAGGTGGCGAAGCGCGGCGGCATGCACGGCTTCGTGGTCGCGGCAGTAGAAAAGCAGGTCGACGCCTGGGTTGAGGCCTTGGGGTGTTGGGGTCTTGGGGTCTTGGTTTTTCGGTCTTGGAGCTAAAAACAGCTGCATCTTCTCAGCCGCCTTTTCGGCTGCTGAGCTAAAACCGGCGTCGTGGGCGGTGCCCAGGTTGGTGAAGATGCCCAGCGTGGGCTGAATGACTTCCGCCAGCCGGGGCATTTCCCCTCGTTCCGAAATGCCGGCCTCGAAGATGCCCAGCGTATGGCTGGGATTCAGCTCCCACACGCTCAGCGGCACGCCCACCTGGGAATTGTAGCTGCGCGGGCTTTTGCAGATCAGCTCGTCCGGGCTCAGCACCTGGGCCAGCCACTCCTTTACGATGGTTTTGCCGTTGGACCCGGTGATGCCGAACACGGGAACCCGGAACTGCCGCCGGTGGTGGGCCGCCAACGCCTGCAACGCCCGCAGGCTGTCGGCCACGAGCAGGATGCCGGCTTCGGGGTAGGCCGCCGCGCCCCCGGGAATTTCCGCTTCCTGATCTACCACGAACAGCCTGACGCCGCGCTGGTACAGCTCGGGCAGGTAGCGGTGGCCGTTGTGCTGGGCCCCGCGGATGGCAAAAAACACGGCGCCGGCCAGCTGCCCCACCCGCCGGCTGTCGAGCAGCAGGTGATGCACCGGAGCCGGGGCCGCCGGTTGCAGCAGCAGCGTACCATTCAGAAGCAGGGCCAGATCGGGAAAGAAGAGCATAAGCCAGGTCTTAGGACGTAGGGGCGTAGGTCTTAGACGTGAGATTCCAGATCTGAGCCGTTAGAACTGCTCTGCCATAACAGGTTGGAAACCCAGGATGTCAGAACATCTAAGACCTAAGCTCCTAAGCCCTACCAAGGGCAAAGGTAGCGGGTTTGGGAGGCCGGCCGGGAACCGGCAGCCGGTCCGTGGCGGTTACTTCTGGCTGGACTGCTGCTAAATCCGGCGCAAAGCCGTACTTTTGCGGCCTTTTTCCGAGTTACTGCCTTCCTATACATGTCTCTTTCGCGTTACCACCTGGCGGCCCTTACGTCGTCGCTTATCTTCGGATTTTTCCCCATTCCCCTGCGCCTGCTGGGCGACTACCCCAGCGGGCAGATCCTGTTTTTCCGGGTTCTGCTTTCCCTGGTTCTGCTGATTGTGCTGCACGTAATCGGCCGCCGGGCCGAAGTGCGGCGCACCTGGCAGCAGTGGCAGGCCGCCCCGCGCGCCGAGCGGCGGCGGGTGGGCGGCAGCGCCGTGCTCAGCGGGATGCTGCTGGCTACCAACTGGCTGGCGTTTATCTACGTGCTGAACCACGTGAGCGTACAGGCCGGCTCGTTTGCCTACCTGATCTGCCCGGTTATTACGACGCTGTTGGGCTTTAGCCTGCTGGGCGAGAAGCTTAAGCCGATTCAGTGGCTGGCCATCGGGGTAAGCCTGCTGGGCTGCGCGATGCTGGGCTCCGGTGCCCTGCGCCCGTTTCTGATGGGCCTGGGCATCGCCACTACCTGGGGCTTTTACCTGATCACCCAGCGCCAGCTGAAAAGCTACGACAGCCTGGTGCTGCTCACCGTGCAGCTGGCCGTAGCGGCTACCATCATCTTTCCCCTGGCCTCGGTGCTGGAGGTGAACCCGGCGGCCGGCTTTGCCGATTCGCACTTTATGCTGGTAATGGTTCTGCTCAGCCTGGGTTTCACGGTGCTGCCGCTGTTTCTGAACATGACGGCCCTGGGCGTGCTGCCCTCGGGTACGGTGGGCGTGCTGCTCTACGCCAGCCCGCTGACCAGCTTCCTGCTGGCGTTCCTGTACTTCGGCGAGCAGGCGGCCCCGGCCGAGCTGCTGGCTTATGCCGTGATTCTGGCGTCCATCGTGCTGTATTCGGCTCCCGACTCCTGGGGACGGCTCAGCCTGCGCATCGGGCGGCTGCTGTGGCTGCCGGTGCGGGGCCGCAGCTAAAACCGGGAAAGTCGGCCTTGTAGGCTATTTCAAATAAAATAAACGACCTACCTTCGGGCTGCTGAGCCGTGCTTTGGTCGGATTGGCTGATTTCAGGCTCTTTTTCTGCTTCATGACTACCGTTTCTTCCGCTGGTACCCCGCAGTGGCGGCGGGTGCTGCCCCACCTGCTGGCCGTTCTCTTCTTCCTGGTTCTGGCCGTGGTATACTTCTCCCCCATCGTGATGGAGGGCAAAACCCTGGCCCAGCACGACATCGTGCAGTTCAACGGCGGGGCCCACGAAGCCCAGGCGTACCGGGCGCAGTTTGGCAAAGAGGCCCTCTGGACCAACTCGATGTTCAGCGGGATGCCCACCTACCTGATCAGCACGCACTTTCCCGGTGACCTGTCGATCTACATTCAGAAGATCTTCACGCTGGGGCTGCCGGCGGTAGTGGCCAACCTGTTTCTGGCGCTGCTCTGCGGCTACCTGCTGTTCGTAGCCCTGGGCCTGCGGCCAATCGTAGCCGCAGTGGGCGCCATTGCGCTGGGCTTCACGAGCTACAACCTGATTATTCTGGCCGCGGGCCACAACACCAAGTCCCTGGCGCTGGCCTGGGCGCCGCTGGTGCTGGCGGGCGTGCTGGTCACGTTCCGGCGTAACAAATGGCTTGGCATGGCGCTGTTTGCGCTGGGCCTGACGATGAACCTGCGTGCCAACCACTTGCAGATAACCTACTACCTGCTGCTGATGCTGGTCATCTTCGGCATCGTGGAGCTGGTCGGCGCCGTGCGCGCCAAGCGCCTGCCTGACTTCTTTTCCCGCACGGCGCTGCTGCTGGTAGCCGGTCTGCTGGCCGTGGGCGTAAGCTTTGGCCGCCTCTACACCACGCTTGAGTACGGCAAATACTCGATCCGGGGCCGCTCGGAGCTGACGACCCCGTCGCCCGCCGCCCCCGGCGCCCCCGCGGCAGCGGGTGAAGAAGCCGGCAGCGGCCTTGACCGCGAGTATGCCTTTGGCTGGAGCTACGGCGTGGGCGAAACCGTCACTTTGCTTATTCCCAACTTCTACGGCGGCGCGAGCCAGGGCAGCCTGAGCGAAAGCTCGGCCACCGCGAAAGCGCTCAGCCAGCTCGGCGTGCCGCCCATGCAGCTCGGCGAGTACATCAAGCAGCTGCCGCTGTACTGGGGCGCTCAGCCCGTGACGAGCGGGCCGGTGTACGTCGGTGCCGTGGTATTCTTTCTGTTCGTGCTGGGTTTGTTTGTGGCTGACCGCCGCACCCGCACCTGGCTGCTGGTGGCTACTATCTTCTCCATTTTGCTGGCCTGGGGCAAGAACTTCGAGACGTTCAACAACCTGATGTTCGACTTCTTCCCGGGCTACAACAAGTTCCGCTCGGTAAGCATGGCCCTGGTTATTGCCCAGCTGGCTATGCCGCTGCTGGCCGTGCTGGCCCTGGCCCGGGTGCTGCGCACTGCTCCGGCCCCCCTGACGCCCGCCGCGGCCGGCTCAACTCATCCCAAGCTGGCCGCTATTACCAGCCAGCCGGTTGCCACGCCCGAAACCGCCGGCCTGAAGCGCAACCTGCTGTACGCCGTCGGCATCACGGCCGGCCTGTGCATCCTGGCGTTGCTGTTCGGCATGGGTGCCGACTTCTCTTCGCCTGTCGATGCCAGCATGCAGCAGCAGGGCTTCCCGGTCGACGCCCTGCGCGAGGACCGCGCGAGCCTGATGCGGACCGACGTGCTGCGCTCTTTGCTGTTCGTGCTGGCCACCGGCGGCTTGCTGTACGCCTTCTTCGTGCGTAAAATCACCGCCACCACCACGGCGGCCCTGGTTGGCCTGCTCACGCTCATCGACCTGTGGGCGGTGGACAAGCGCTACCTCAATGCAGACAACTTCCAGCGCGAGACCGTAGCCGAGCAGTTTGTGCCCACCGAGGCCGACGCTCACATCCTGCAGGACAAGACCCTGAGCTTCCGGGTCCTGAACACGCAGAACCCATTCAACGAGGCCCAGACGTCCTACTTCCACAAAAGCATCGGGGGCTACCACGGGGCCAAGCTGCGCCGCTACCAGGATCTGATCGAGCGTCAGATTTCGCAGAACAACATCCAGGTGCTGAACATGCTCAACACCCGCTACATCATCACCGGCGACCCCAAGCAGCCCGCGCAGCGCAACCCCGGCGCCCTGGGCAACGCCTGGTTTGTAAACGAGGTGCAGAAGGTGCAGAGCCCTGATCAGGAAATTGCGGCCCTCACCAACTTCAACGCCGGCACCCAGGCCGTGGTGGATGTAAGCAAGTTCCCCATCAGCAAAACCACCTACAACAGCACGGGCTCCACGATCCGGCTGATGGCCTACTCGCCCGACGAGCTGCGCTACCAGGCCAACGCAGTGCAGGATGGCTTCGCGGTTTTCTCGGAAATCTACTACAAGGACGGCTGGAATGCCTACCTCGACGGCAAGCCGGTGCCCTATATCCGGGCCAACTACGTGCTGCGGGCCATGCCCATGCCGGCCGGTCAGCACGAGCTGGTTTTCAAGTTCGAGCCCAAGTCCTACGCCATCGGCAACACCGTATCGATGATTTCGTCGGTTCTGGTGATTCTGCTGGTGCTCGGCGCGCTGTACTACACGTTCCGGCGCCGCAACGAGCCGGGCCCTGCCGCCGAAGAGCTGCCCCTGGCGGCTTAATCCTTCACGGGCATGACGCGCTACTTCATCGTGCCGGGCCTGGGTAACTCTGGTCCGGAGCACTGGCAGACGCATTTCGAGCGGGAATTGCCCAGCGCTGTCCGGATCGGGCAGCAGGAGTGGGATGCCCCGGTGTGCGCCGACTGGATTTCAACCATCGATGACGCCCTGGCCGGTACCGACCCGGCGGAGGTGGTTCTGATTGCCCATAGCCTGGGCTGCACGGCCGTGGCGTACTGGGCCCGGCAGTACGGCCGCCAAATCAAGGGAGCCCTGCTGGTGGCCCCGAGCGACGTGGAAGCACCGCCCTATACGTTTCCGTCAACCGGCTTTACCCCGATTCCGCTGGCGCCCCTGCCTTTTCCAAGCGTAGTCGTCGCCAGCACCGACGACCCGTGGGTTTCCCTGGAGCGGGCCCGTTTGTTTGCGGAAGGCTGGGGCAGCACGCTCGAAGTTGTGGGCGAAGCGGGCCATATCAACACGGCCTCGGGGCACGGAGAATGGCCCCAGGGCCTGGAGCTGCTCCGGCAGCACTTCAGCTAGGCCTACGCCGTGACCGTCCTCTCCCCCGCCCCGCTGCTCGTGCAGGAGCTGGCTGAACCGGCCGCGGCCCGGAACGGCATCCGGCTGCTGCTCGTCCGCGACGACCTGACGCATCCCGAGCTGCCCGGCAACAAGTGGCGCAAGCTGCGCTACAACTTGGCGGAAGCCCACCGGCAGGGCCACACCACGCTGCTCACGTTCGGCGGGGCGTATTCCAACCACCTCGCTGCCGTAGCCGCGGCCGGCCGGCTCCATGGCTTTCAGACCATCGGGCTGGTGCGGGGCGAACCTGCGGCAGCACTCAACCCTACCTTGACGCAGGCCCGGGCCGATGGCATGGCGTTGCACTTTCTGAGCCGGGACGCATACCGCCGAAAGCAGGAACCGGAGTTTGTGGCCGGGCTGCTGCGGCAGCTTGGGCCGGCTTACGTGCTGCCCGAAGGCGGCACCAACGCCCTGGCTTTACCGGGCTGTGCCGAGCTGGCCGCTGAGCTGCGCGCCCAGACCTCATTCGACTTTCTCTGCGTGGCCTGCGGCACGGGTGGCACCCTGGCCGGCTTGGTTACCGGCTTGTCGGGCACCGAGCAGGCGGTCGGCTTCCCGGTGCTGACGGGCGGGGAGTTTCTGCAGGCCGAAGTGGATGCCCTGACCCGGCAAGCTACCGGGCGGGCCTATACCAATTTCAGCTGGCAGACCGGTTTTCACTTGGGCGGCTACGCGAAGTATTCAGCTGAGCTGATGACGTTTATTGAGGCCTTTGAGCAGCGCCACGGGGTGCTGCTCGACCCGGTTTACACCGGCAAGCTCCTGTTTGGCGTATTGACATTGCTAAACCAGAACTTCTTTCCTTTGGGCAGCTCGGTGGCCGTCGTGCATTCGGGGGGCTTGCAGGGCTGGGCCGGGTTCCGGCAGCGCTTCAGCCACCGCAGCTCTTGGTGGCCGAAAGTCAGCGACTAGCTTTTAGCTGATAGCCGTTCGCTTTTACCTGCTTGGTTGAATAGTTCGCTAAAGAGGGCGGTTTGAGTTACCAGCTCCATTTTCCCCATTTTTCGCGCCTATGCTGTTCCGCCTGCTTCGTCGTCTGCTGCCACTGCTGTTCCTGGTTGGGCTGGGCTGGTTTCTGTGGCGCAAGGTGCAGCCGGCACTGTTTGAGAACCCGCTGAATGCCGAGCCGCGGGTAATGGTCACCCACAACACGGTGCTGACCAAGATTGAGGCCCTGGGCCGCCTGGAGCTGGTGCGGTACCGGTTCAAGGACGTGGTGGAATACCGTAAAAGCACCTACCGGATGCTGCCCGACGCGAAAGTGGCCCTCATCGTGGCCGGCGACGCCATTGGCTGCCTCGACCTGCGCAAGGTGCGGGCCCAGGACGTCGTATTTGAGGGCGACTCGGTCGTGCGGGTGGCGCTGCCGGCGCCCGAGCTGTGCAGCTGGCAGATTGACCACAGCCAGAGCAAGGTATACAGCACCCAGAACTCGTTTTTTCAGGATGCCGAACTGGTGGACGAAGGCTACCGCTACGCTGAAAAAAACGTGCGCCGGGCCGCCCTGCAATCGGGCATCCTGGCCCAGACCCAGCAGAACGCCGAGCAGATTCTGCGTCCCCTGCTTCAGACCATCACCGGCCGCCGCGTGGTGCTCACCCACCAGCTCACGTCACCGCAGGCTCCACCCCGGCGCTAGGCTACTCGTTTTCTTTGCAGCCAATGGCGGCGTAGCCCCTTTGGCCCACTTAAAATTTCCCGCTAGGCGTAGCGGCGGCCGGCGGCGGGCTCTCCGGGGTCCTTGCCCAAGTCGTCGAGGGCAATTTTGATGAGGTCCTGCTCGTAGCCTTTGGCGGTGAGAAAAAGCTGCAGCTTCTGGCGGCGCTTCACCGGGTGCGACTCTTTCTCCAGGGCATTCTTCTTTTCCAGCAGCCCCACCAGGTTGGCGTAGTACTCGTCGCCGTCGATTTCCTTGAGGCCCGACTTGATACAGTAGTCCGACAACCCTTTCTGCTTAAGCTCCTGCATCAGCCGGCGGCGGCCCCACTTCTTGATGCGGTGCCGGCCCCGCACGAAGCTCTTGGCGTAGCGCTCCTCATCCAGAATCTTTTCCTGGCTTAGCCGGATGATGATGTCGTCGGTTTCCTCGCCGTTGAGGCCGTAGCTGAACAGCTTGTCACGCACTTCGTTATGCGTCCGCTCCTGGTAGGCGCAGTAGGCGGCAATCTTCTGCAGGGCTTCGCCGGGCGTGTAAAACTTCTTATTGGGCTGATTCATCGGGGCAAGCTAAGTGAGTCGGCCCGGCGGCCGGGACTGACGGAACACGGCGGGCAATTCCAGTTCAACAGCCGGAGCCGGCGGCAGGTTGCACGTAAGCCGACTTTGTCCTGGTCTTCTGCGCTGCGCTACCGGCCTGGAAGCACCTTTGCCGCTACTGGGCTGGTTTCGGATTCAGCAGCTGACTGATTGCGGCTGCTTCTGCCAGCAGCGCCGCTTGCCGCACCTGCAGCAGCGCCTGGGCCGTGCTGCCACTACGGACCAGCTCGGTGCGGGCTTCCTCGGTAAAATCGGTTAGCCAGGCGGGAAGGCTGCCCCCGGCAGGAGCCAGCACGGCAGTCAGCGTGGGCAGGGCTGCCAGGCGGCGCCGGGCCCAGGCCGCCCGCTCAGCCAGGCGGCCCGCTTCCAGCGCCACCTGCCCGGCCCGGTCTTCACAAAGCTGCTGCTGCCGACGTAACGCGGCTGCGTCCAGCGCCTCTGCTACCGGCTCAGCCGGCGCAGACTGTAAAGCCAGGGTGAAGGCCGCCTGGGGCAGGGCTTTGCTGAGCGGAAGTGCACAGACGCCCCGCTCAACCTGCGACACCATGCTTTTGCTGAGCCCCAGGTACCGTCCTAGGTCCGCCTGACTCATCCCAAACCATGCCCGAACCCGGGGCAACAGCCCGCTATATGCTGCTTTTTGGTCTTTGCTCATACTGGGGCCCTATGTTTACTTTACATTTTTTACAGTATACGCGAAATGTAAAGTAAAGGGTTGCTAACCCTTCTTTACAGTTTATGGATATCTATCAAAATGTAAATTAAACAGGAGCGTATGCAAGCAGCTGGACCGGGTGGGGCTATTTGCGGGAAGCCAGCCGCACGGCCCACCAGGGCGCATCCAGCCCGCTCAGCGGAGTCACGTGGAAAGTCCTGGTTAAAGCAGTGTAGTGCGGGGCCGAACAGCCCACGACCAGGGTACCCGGATTCAGCAAATGTATGGAATCGGGGGCCCCGCTGCGCACTAAAATTTCCAGGCCCGGGCGCGGCGGCAGCGCCAGCAGGTAAAAGTCCAGCACCGAGTTGAACCCGTCGCGCAGCAGCACGACCCGCGACGCCGGCCACGCGATGGCACGCAGGCGGGTCAACCCGTCGCGCATTACAATTCCGGCAGCGTCGGGCTTGGGCGGGGCCAGCAGCTCCCGGCGCCAGAGCATGACGGTCTGCGCACTCAGCAACAGGGCAACTACCGCTGCTCCGCCAAGCTGCACCCAACGCTGCCGCGGCAGCCGGCTCCCGACGTCCGTTAACCGTAAAGCAAGGGCCAGGGCCAGCAGCGGGAAAACGGGTGCGCTATACCAGAACAGGCGGGTGCCCGCGGCGGAAAGCACGACCAGCATGCCGGCCACGTACCACCACGCAAACCGCTCGGCCTTTCCCATCCGGCGCCCCAGCCATAGTCCCGCGCCAATCAAAGCCAGTCCCGTCGGAGCCCAAAGCGACAGGTCGATGGTGAACAGGTTCTGCAGGTATACCCACCACGGATTACCGGTTTCTGATACATCCTGCGTGGCCCGGCCCGCCCAGTCATTAAACCAGGTGGCCCCCAGGTAGCCCGGGGCAGCCCGCTCCCGCACCGCATAGAATACCAGCAGCGGCACCAGAGCCAGCCCCAGCGCCAGCCACAACCGGGCGTCGCGCAGTACCGGACGATACGCACGGTGGGCCAGCACATACAGCCCCAGTGCCGGCAGGGGCAGCAGGGCCGCCGAGCATTTGGTGAGCAGCGCCAGGGCCAGCCCTGCCCCGGCCAACCCCAGGCACAGCGTCCGGCGGGTCTGCAGATACGTCCAGAAGCTCAGGGCGCCGACGGTCATAAACAGTACAAGCGGGGCGTCGAAGTCGCCGGTGCGGCTGACGTGCACGCCCAGAAACGCCGGGGTCGTCGCCAGCACCAGGGCTGCCACCACGCCCACGCCCGGCTGCCGCAGTACCCGCCACCCGAATACGTAGAGGACAACGACCGTCAGCCAGCCCGCCCCGGCGGCGGGCAGCCGGATGGCCAGCAGCGGGTTGTCGAAGAGCCACAAACAGAGAGCCTGCAGCCAGGGCACAAGGGGAGGCTTGGTATTCCACACGTCGGGGGCAGCAATGCCGCGGCGCACCAGGCCCGGGCCGGTTGCCGCGCCCGGCGCCGGGGGCTGCCAGGCGGCAATGATGCGGGCCGGCGGGTCGTCGGTGCCGGGGTCGGCCCGCAGAATCAGCCAGTCGCCGGTGTGGGCCACCCAGAGGGCGTTGACGCCGAGCCGGGCCTCATCCCAGAGGTGCAGGGGCGCCTCGCCCAGCCGAAACCAGAACAGCACGCTGGCCAGCAGCAGCAGCAGCGGGGCCAGGCGGGGAAGCAGGTGGGCGGAGCGAAGCATACGGAGCAGACCGGGCAGAGGGCCTCAAAGATACCAGCCAGCCCCACTCTCCGCCTGTGCCGTGAAACTGCTGATTTCGGTCCGCGCTGCTCTCCCAAAGCCCCCGCTCCTGTGCCGGACTCCAACTGTCGGCGCCAAGCGGCATCTTTACCGGTTGTTTACTGCGCACCGCACTGGTTATTATTCAGCAGCCGGCTTTTTCCGGCCAACTGTTGGGTCGTATCTTTCATCTATGCCCCAAACTCCGGCTAATTCCTGTTTCATGCCCCGTCTCCCCTTGCTCGTCTGCCTGCTGCTCATCTCCCTGACCAGCCGGGCCGGCATCGTGCGGGGGCGCATTCTCGACCCGAACTCCCAGCCCCTGCAGTTTGCCAACGTGGCCGTGCGCACCACCACCATCAGCACGGCCTCCAACGAGCAGGGCACCTATGAGCTGCGCCTGCCCCGGGGCCGCTACGAGCTGGTATTTCAGTACGTGGGCTTCAAGGCCCGGACCGAGACGGTGCTGGTAGCCGGGGGCGACACGCTGCTGGCGCTGAACGTGACGCTGCAGCCCGAAAACTACCGCCTGGGCGAAGTAGTGGTGCGGGGCTCGGACCGTGATCCGGCCTACGACATCATTCAGCAGGCCCAGCAGTGGCGGCGCTACCACCAGCGTGAGGTGGCCTCCTACAAAACCCGCAGCTACATGAAAAGCCTGGCCCGGCTCACCGACGTCCCCGGCAAGATCATGGGAATGTTCAAGGTGGGCCCGGATCTGAAAAAAGGCATTATCTACCTGTCGGAGTCCGTGTCGGAGCTGTCGTTTCGCCAGCCCAACGTGGTGCAGGAGCGTATGATTTCGTCGCGGGTGAGCGGGGATGCCCGGGCTACCAGCTTTAACAGGGCGGGCTCCACCGGCCGCATCAACTTCTACAGCAACATCATCAAGGTGGGTTCCGAGCGGGGATTCGTGTCGCCCATTGCCGCCAACGCCATGCTCTACTACAAGTATGAGCTCGAAGGCAGCACCCGGCAGGGCGACCTGTTGATTCATAAGATCCGGGTGACGCCCCGGCGCCGCACCGACCCGGTTTTCACGGGCCACGTTTACATCGTGGACGGGCAGTGGCGCCTGCACTCGGTGGCTCTGGGCCTCAACCAGGACTCCCAGCTCGACTATGTGGACGATATCCGGGTAGAGCAGTTCTTCGGACCGGCCCCCGGTGCCCCCGACGTGTGGGTGCTCCAGACCCAGAAAATGACGGTCGGCTTCACTGCCTTCGGTTTCAAGGGCAACGGCTACATCAACACCTTCTTCTCGAACTACACCCAGGTGCGGCCCACGTTTGCCAGCCGCCCGGCCCCCACCCAGCCGGTCCCCGCGCCGGCCGCCGGCCCCGAGCCGGCCGACGTGCCGGTCCCGGTTCAGCGGCCGACGGCGGCCGAAATCCGCAAGCAGAAGCCGGCTTTGCGCAACCTGCGCCAGCAGATGCGCAAAGCCGTGCAGCGCAGCACCCGTGACTCGCTTACCGGGGAGCCGCTGGAGCGTCTGCCCCGCGGGGAGGTGATGCGCGTGGAGGCCGGCGTCAACGAGAAAGACTCGGCTTACTGGGCAACCGTGCGCCCCATTCCGCTGACCGACGAAGAGCAGAAGGACTACGTGCTCAAGGACAGCACCGAGTCGATTCGCAACTCCAAGCCCTACCAGGACTCCCTGGACCGGGTCCGGAACAAGCCCGAGATGATGGGCTTTCTGCTCACGGGCTACTTCTACCGCAACACCTACCGCAAGCAGAGCCTGTACGTGGCGCCGGTCTTCAACATTCTGCTTTACAGCACCGTCGAAGGCACCATCGTGCACCCGCAGCTTACCTACACGAAGCGCTACGAGGACCGCCGCTACTACGAAATCACGCCTTCGATGCGCTACGGCTTTGCCAACAAGCTGCTGAGCCCGAGCGTGGCCGTCACCTGGCAGCACAACCGGGTAAAGGTGGCCCGGCTAAGCCTGCTGGGCGGGCGCACCATCGAGAACTTCGACCCCAACTCCACCATCACGCCCCTGATCAACTCCTACTACACGCTGTTTCAGAACCTGAACTACGCCAAGTACTACCGGCGCGACGGCGGACAGATCGGCTACGAATCGGAAATAGCCAATGGCCTGACCCTGGCCGGCACCGTGAGCTACTTTGCCCGCTATGAGCTGCAGAACACCACGACCAAGCTGATTACCGACGTGGAAGGCGTGGGCTTTACGTCTAACCGGCCCGCCAGTGAGGAGCTGCCCGACCCTTCGTTCGGGCGCAGCAACGCCCTTACCGCCGAGCTGACGGCCAGCTACCGGCCCGGACAGCGCTACATCAGCCGCCCCACCGGCAAAATCAACCTGGGCAGCAAGTATCCCACGTTCCGGCTTACCTACCGGCAGGGCCTGGGCGTGCTGGGCTCCGATGTGCGCTACACCCTGCTCGAAGCCGGCGTGCAGCAGTCGATCAGCATGGGCCTGGTGGGCACGAGCACCTACAACGTTTCCGTGGGCGGGTTTCCCGGGAGCCCCCGCCTGGCGTTCATGGATTACCGCCACTTCTCGGGCAGCCGCACCACGCCCACCGGCGACTTCTCGCAGTTTCAGCTGCTTGACTATTACCGCTTCAGCACCCGCAGCAACTACCTCGAAGCCCGCTACAACCACCATTTCAACGGGTTTTTCCTGAACAATATCCCGCTGCTGCGGCGGCTGAAGTGGCAGGAAGTGGGCTCGGTAAATTACCTGCATACCAAACAGGCCGGGCACTACGTGGAGCTGGGCGTAGGCATAGAGCACGTCTTCAAGCTGATGCGCGTCGATTTCTACACGGCCCTGCAGCAGGGCAACAAGCTCAGCGCCGGCTTCCGCTACGGCATCGGGTTCTAAGCATCCGGGTGTAATTCTCCGCAGGGTTTTCCGTATACCAGCCCGCGCGTCCGTGGTTTTGTCCGGCGGGGCTGCCTCCGCGGCCTGGCCTGGGCCAGGCGTGCTAACCGGGCCTGATGACTGTCCACTACTCCAACTAAGCCGGGCGCCGGCCAACCGCCTGCCCACGGCTTCTGCTATGAAGAAACTAACCTCTAACCTCACTTTTCAGGTTCTGACTGCCATCGGGCTGGGCGTGCTGGTCGGGGCGCTGTTCCCGGCTTTCGGGGCGGCCCTCAAGCCGGTGGGCGACACGTTCATCAACCTGATCAAAATGCTTATTGCCCCGATCATCTTCCTGACGGTAGTGCTGGGCATCGGCGGCATGGGCGACCTGAAAAAGGTGGGCCGTGTAGGCGGCAAAGCCCTGCTCTACTTTGAAATCGTGACCACGCTGGCTTTGCTTATCGGCATCACGGCGGCGAACCTGACCAGGCCCGGCACCGGCATCGAGGCCCGGGCTTCGGTAGCTACGCAAACGGCTGCTCAGGCTGCGGAAGCCTCAAGGTATACCGCGGCCGCAACGGAAGGGGGAATGAACTGGGTTGACTTCATCACGCATATCGTGCCCCACAGCGTGGTGGGGGCCTTCGCGGAAGGCGAGGTGCTGCAGGTGCTGCTGTTTGCGGTGCTGTTTGGGCTGGCGCTGAGCCGCATTCCAGCTTCCTACAGCCGCCCCCTGGTAGCCACGTTCGACCGCCTTTCCCACGTCATGTTCGGGGTGCTGGCTTTGGTGATGAAGCTGGCCCCCATCGGAGCCTTCGCGGGCATGGCCTACACCATTGGCAAGTACGGCCTGGCTACGCTGCTGCCCCTGGGCAAGCTGATGCTGGTGGTGTACCTGACCATGTTCCTGTTCATCTTCGGCGTGCTGGGCGGCATCATGCGGTACTACGGGCTGAGTTTGTGGCGCTTTCTGGGCTTTATCCGGGAAGAGCTCCTGCTGGTGCTGGGCACGTCCTCGTCCGAGTCGGCGCTGCCGCGGATGATTGACAAGCTGGAGCGCTACGGCTGCTCCCGCTCGGTGGCTGGCCTGGTGATTCCCACCGGCTACTCCTTTAACCTCGACGGCACATCCATCTACCTGTCCATTGCCGCCATCTTCCTGGCCCAGGCGTTTAACATCGAGCTTTCCCTAACCCAGCAGCTGACGTTAGTGGGCATTCTGATGCTGACCAGCAAAGGCGCGGCCGGCGTCACGGGCTCCGGCTTTATCGTCCTGGCTTCCACGCTGGCTGCTACCCGGATCATCCCGGTGGAGGGCGTCGCGCTGCTGCTGGGCGTCGACCGGTTTATGTCGGAGGCCCGGGCCATTACCAACGTTATCGGCAATGGCGTGGCCACGCTGGTCGTCGCCAAAAGTGAAGGAGAGTTTGACGAAGCCCAGCACCAACGGGCGCTGCTGGGCCTGGACCTGCCGCCCGAGCTGGCCGGCCCGGTGGCGGTGGATGAATCTGGCCGCTAGCTCCGGGCCTTATTTTTACCGGCATAAAAAAAGCCTCCCAGATGCTTCGGGGAGGCTTTCGCATAGTTTGGATGCTTATTTGATTTCCTCGAAGTCGACATAGTCACCGCCCCGGAACTCCTTTTTGCCCGTAGGCTTCTGCTTGGGCGGCACATACTCGACCCGGAGCTCCCCGGCCGAGCCGGACGAAGGACCGGGGGGCGGCCCCTGGGCAGGACGGGCGAAGGGCCCCTGGCTTTGCCCGCCGAATGGCACGCCGTAGCGCCGGGCCTGCTTTTTCAGGAACATGCCCACGAGAAAGCGCAGCACCACCGGCAGCACGAAGCGCACCAGCAGGGAAATAATGAGCAGAGTGAGCAGGAACTTGGGCATTGGCAGGTGAGGAAACTACCGCGCCGGGGCGGCGTCGGCAAGTTGAAAGTAAAAGTCGGCGGTGGCCGCAGCCTCCAGCTGGGCCGGAGGGCACGGTACGAGCTCAGAACGCGCCGACAACACAAATGGTTTGTAGCCGAGGCCAGCCAGCAAATCAACCACCGCGCGGCGGTTTTCCACCCCGTTCAGCTCGGTCTGAATCAGGGGGCGGCACCGGCGCAGGGTAGTCTGCATGTGGCGGAATACCTCGTACTCAAAGCCCTCCACGTCGCACTTCACGAAGTCAAGGCGGGGCTCGTCGGCCAGCAGCTCGTCGGGCACGCGCATGGGCACGTCGTAGGTGTGGGCGTAGGTTTCGGCGGGGTTGCTGGCCGCCACTTTGGTCATGCCGTGGTGGAGCAGTCCGTCGCGCTCCGGGGTACCCATCTGCACCGAGCCGTTTCCCCCGCCCAGGGCGTAGGGCAGCAGCGTCAGGTTAGCGTGGCCGCTAAGCTTGACGTTGTCGCGCCAGATAGCCTGAAACATCGGAATGGGCTCGATGGCCAGCACCTTGCCGGTGGGGCCGGCCAGCCGGGAAAGCGCCACCGAGTAGTAGCCCAGGTTGGCGCCGATGTCGAGGCAGACAAAGCCGGGGCGGATGATTTTTTCGAGGTAGAACAGCTCCGGGTACTTGGCCTTGCCCCAGCCCGCTCCCACCAGGCCCAGGTACACACGGCTGACCAGGCGGATGTAGCGCTCGAAGCCCAGGGTCTGGACCAGCAGTTTGCGAAGCTGTTTCGTCATATCGGGCACAAAGATGCCGGAAAGCCGGGAAATACCCGGGGCCGACCATCTCCGATATATGCCAGTTCTTCAGCGCTCAACTTCACCTTCCCCTTCGGCCCGACGAGCCTGTAGCCCGCAGCAGCCGCGAAACGCCACCGGCCACCAGTCCGCCTACCGTGTACCACGCCACCGTCATGGCCTTGGTCTGGGGCGTGCGGCCGCTGGGTGCCGTACCCAGGCCAAGCGGGCCAGGCAGCAGCACCCCGCCAATACCGGCGGCCAGGCCGAGCCCGGCCCCGCGCAGCAGAGCATTTCTACCGCTGCCGACCAGGCTGTAGTACAGGCCGTTGCTGAGCAGGTCGCCGGCAATAGTCAGGTTAAAGAGCGTGGCGTGGTCGGGCTGGGGCGCCTCGGCTTTTCCCAGCAACTGACGCAGGGCCCGCATGCCGAGCAGATCCATCCGCGGAGCATCGTCGGGGCGGATGTGGCGCACCGTTTCGTGGAGCAGGTTCAGCGCGACAGCGCCGGCCAGGCCGCTGACCAGAGCATGCGTAAACGAGGGTTGATTTTTCATAAGGGCCGCATTAGAACAAGCTAGTTCACTTCCAAACGCTGCCTTTCCGCCGGAGGTTATGGTGGCTAACCCCGATGCCGCCCAAAAAATGTAGCCCGGGCTTGCGCGAATCAAACGCCCCTTCCTATCTTTGCCGTCCCGAACCGCTCCGGCGACCAGGGAATTGCCTCTTTAGCTCAGTTGGTAGAGCAGCTCATTCGTAATGAGCAGGTCGTTGGTTCGAGTCCAATAAGAGGCTCGCTTAAAAAAAGGCCCGAAAGTCCGCAACTGCGGTTTTCGGGCCTTTTTTGCGTTTCGGCCACTTTTCGTTTAGGCCCGATACGGGAGCTTTCAATCCTGTCCGACGGTGCAGCCTGATCCATCCTTGCTCATTTATGCAAATAGTCTAATTCAAAGTTATTATTACCTATTTGCTGGTTTCAGGTATATTTGTGAGTACTGCCTGCTATCCTATGCTCACACTTCGCCGCCTTCCGCTTGCTTTCCTGCTGGCTTTGCTACTTCCGTGTCTCAGCTACGCCCAGAACCGGCGCAGCACTCTGACAGCCAGCCAACAGCACTCCCTCTGCATCTACCCCGACGGCACGCTCTGGGCCTGGGGCGACAACAAGTACGGGCAGCTCGGCAATGGTACTCGAATCAGTGCCACTGCTCCGGTTCAGGTCGGGCCCGGCTTTACCTGGTCCAGCGTAGCCACGGGCAGCAACCACACGGCTGCCATTCGCTCCGACGGCACGCTCTGGACCTGGGGCAGCAATGAGAACGGGCAGCTTGGCACCGGTCTTATCTCCGCCCGCGCCGGCAGCCTGGGCACCAGCCCCATGCAGGTGGGCACCGATGCGGACTGGGCTTCAGTAGCCGCAGGCACGAACCACACCATTGCTATCCGGGCCGACGGCACGCTCTGGGCCTGGGGCGACAACAAGTACGGACAGCTCGGCAACGGTACCAACAACACCTACTACAGCCCGGTGCAGATTGGCACCGGCACCAATTGGGTGAAAGCTGCCGCCGGCACCGGCCATACCCTGGCCATCCGCCAGGACGGCACGCTCTGGACCTGGGGCAACAACGACAGCGGGCAGCTCGGCAACAACACGATGAACAACTACAACAGCCCGGTGCAGGTCGACAAAGGCACGGGCTGGACGGACGTGGTAACCGGCCTCGACCATACCATGGCCCTAAAAGCGGACGGCTCGCTCTGGGGCTGGGGCGACAACCGCAACGGGCAGGTCAGCAATGCGCTGAATGCCAACAGCAACGTGCCGGTTCGCCTGGCCTCTACCATTACCTTCTCCCGCATGGCTACCGGGCAGGGCAACTCCGTTGCCGTGGCTACCGACGGCACGCTTTGGGCCTGGGGCGATAATAAATTCGGACAGCTGCTCAACAACAACACTGCCGACAACTTCACTCCCACCCAAATCGACAAGGGCAGCTGGACCAACATTGCCGTGGGCGCCAGTCACGTACTGGCCCAGCGTGGCGACGGAACCCTGGTAGGCTGGGGCGACAACCGCAACGGGCAGGTGGGCAGCGCCGACCTGATTACGGTATCAGCAGCGGCCCCCCGGGCGGTAGGCACGGGCACGTCCTGGGTGCGGGTAGCCGGTGGGGGCAGCCACACCCTGGCCGTACGCCAGGACGGTACGCTCTGGGCCTGGGGCAACAACGAGTTCGGCCAGCTCGGCGACGGCACGACCCTTCCCAATGCCACGCCCGTGCAGATTGATACCACGACCACCTGGGCGCTGGTGGCCGCCGGCTCCAACCATACCTTGGCCATCAAGCGCGACGGCACGCTCTGGGCCTGGGGCGACAACGGCAGCGGGCAGCTGGGCCTGGGCACGACTACCAAGAATCCGGTTCCAACCCAGGTGGGCACCAGCTCCTTGTGGCGGAGCGTGGCGGCCGGAGCCGGCCACTCCCTGGCTTTGCGAGCTGATGGTACGCTCTGGGGCTGGGGCTCCAACGAATACGGGCAGATCGGCAACGGCAGCGTGACCTCCTACTCCAGCCCGATTCAGATTGATACCATGAAAACCTGGGCCGGCATTGCCGCAGGCGCCGACCATTCCATTGCGGTGCGCTCCAACGGCTCCCTCTGGACCTGGGGCAACAATGAAAGCGGACAGCTCGGCAACAACACCAAAGTCAACAGCACCCGGCCCATCCGGATTGGCGCCGGCTCGGCCTGGACGTCGGTAGCGGCGGGCTCGGCCCACTCCGTGGCGGTGAAGCGCGACGGGACCTTGTGGGCCTGGGGCAACAACGAGAACGGGCAGCTAGGCATCGGCACTACGGCCAACGTTCCCGTGCCCGTACAGATTGGCACGGGCAGTTCCTGGGCGGCGGTAGCGGCGGGCTCGGCCCACTCCGCCGCCCTGCGCACCGACGGTACGCTCTGGGCCTGGGGCGAAGGCAAAGCCGGGCAGCTGGGTAGCCCGCTGGGCACGGCCATTGCCGCCAGCACCATTCCACTCCAGCTTTCCCTGGGCAATAAAGCCTGCGCGACCGTGTCGACGGGTTGGACGCACACCGTAGCCGTACGCACCGATGGCAGCCTCTGGGGCTGGGGCGACAATGAGCATGGGCAGGTAGGCGCGCCGTTTTCCAGCTTTGCGGCTCTCCCTATCAAAAACACGCCGGTACTGGCCAAGGGCCCTGCGGAGCCCGCGCCGAAAGCAGCAGGGGCCACCAAAGCGCCGGCCGTGACGGCGGCCAAGCCCAAACCGGGAGCCAAGCCTCCGCTGAAGCTAAAAGGCAAGCCCAAAGGCAAAGCCAGTGCTTCGGGCTGGTAAGGAAGCCTGCGTTTATGCGGGACAAGCCGCGGGCCATGCGCACGCAGCGGGCTGAACGACTCCGGGGTTTCTGATCTTACTGCCACCACAATAAAAAGAGGCCGGGCGCTGATGCACCCGGCCTCTTTTTGCTTGACTAAGCTGGCTTACAGCGTAGAGCCGTAATCGTCGTTGTTGCCGGCGCTGGACGAGCCGGAGCCGGTGCGGGCCGAGCCGAAGCCCGAATCCTGGCCGGAGTTCCCGGCGCCATACGCCGAACCCGAGGTACCCGAGCCGTAAGACGAGCCGGAATTACCCGAGCCATAGCCCGAGCCCGAGTTGTAGCTGGAGCCGGAACCGTAGTTGGAGTTCGAAGAGCTACCATAGTTAGCATCCGACGAGCCATAGCCCGCGCGGTAGCCCGACTGGGTCCGGTAGTCATTTTTGGAGCGGTAGCCGCTGCCGTACTCCATATCGGAGTCGTTGTTGCGACGCGAGCGTTTGCTGCTGCGCTCCCCCTTAGGGCGGAACGACAGATAGCCCAGGCCCAGTAGGAGGGCGCCGCCTACTACTTTCTGGGTTGTGGTGAGGTTGCCGATCTGCGTGGCAGCCTTCGAACCAAAGTCTTTCAGCGTCTGGGGCAGCTGGCCGGCACCTTCGCGCAGGCTGTCCATATTTACGTTGTTGATCCAGCCCATTGCTCCACCCTGGGAGTTCTGGCTGCGGTCCTGCTGACCTTCCTGGCCTTGCGAGCGGCTCTGGCTGCCCTGGGGCTGCTGGCTGCCGGCCTGGGCCGTGGTCTGGTCGCTGGTATGTTGGTCCTGATTGTGCTCCAGGTTCACATGCTTGGGTTGATTCTGTTTGTTTTCCATGGTAGTAGCGGTTAGGTAAAGAAAGTGGAGCCGGGTCTCGGCACCGGGTAGGCTATTCGTAATTTCCGGGGGCGAGGTTTCGCTTTTACTCCGTTTTTTCCGCTCCGCCCCCACGCTTCTACCCATTGCGTCGGCCAACGGATCAGCTACTTACTGCTCCCGCCCCCGGTTCTTACCTACCATCCGGCAGGGACGGGCTTGCGCCGGCTTATGCTTTTGGTCGGTTAGCCCCCACAGATCCGTCCGCAGGCGTTTGCGTGGCTTTATTCCAAATGTCCAACCCAGGGAGCTACGCCGGCCCCGCGCCCTGATGGCAATCCTCCGGTGCTGGCAGCGGCCGGCCGTTGGCATACAGCCCGGCATCCAGGCGGCCCGCTACCCGGGCTTCCGCTTCGTACCTGTTGTGGTAGTAGCCCACCCGGGCCGATTCCAACAGGTATTTCCAGAGAAAAGAAATGGTGCCGTGTTCCCGGAACTGCCGGATGTGGCACATCTCGTGGGCAACCCAGTACGGGTCGCGCAAAAACTGCTCCCGGGTAGCCCCGCTCAGGTGGATGCTCTGCCCCAGCACCATAGCCACGCTCCGGGTCCGGAGCACGAGCCGGGCGATACGCGCAAAAGGTGAATTCTCAATTATTCGGGGAGCCTCCATAACGACAAAAAAGTGGGGCGGATATACGCCGATTGAAAAGACCGGGTTGCAAGTTATGATTTGATCTTCCGAACAATTAATATGATTTTATAAAGTTTTTTATCCTTTTTTGCCCCCAAAACTTGGACTCCCGATTTTTTATGGCTTAGCTTTAACAATCGGCTGCCCTTATAGGCCAGCGGATTTGCCCTTCAAAACTACGCTTTCAACCTCTCTTTTTCGCCGCGTCAGAACGCCCGAACCTATCGAAGAAAAGAAGTACTACCTGGACCTCCCAGTCAACCCGGAAACCGAATCTGCCACCTCACGACGGACAATGAAAAACAGCATCCTGTATTGCCTCGCCGCTGCCTCGCTCACTCTTTCCTTTTTCTTCGAACACGTTCCCGGTGCCCAACGGCATCAGGCGGCCCCAGTGGCCGCCGAAGCATCTCTCCTCCCCGAGCTTCTTGGTGAAAGCAAGACGGATGCGGTAACAACTCCCTCCTACCGCGATTCGCTGACCTACAAGTACTACTCCCAGACGCTGGGCCTTAAGCTGGCCTACCGCGAAAACCAGGACCTGCTCCGCACCATTACCGACTGGGTAGGCACGCCTTACCGCTACGGCAGCAACACCCGCCGCGGCACCGACTGCTCGGGCTTCGTGACCCGGGTTTTCAAAGAGGTATACGGCATTACGCTGCAGCGCAGCTCCCGCTCCATGTTCCAGAGCGTTAAGCACATTGCCAAATCCGAAATGCAGGCCGGCGACCTGGTTTTCTTCCGTCGCGGCCCCGGCCAGCCCATCTACCACGTTGGCATCTACCTGAGCGATGCTAAGTTTGCCCACTCCGCTACCAACGGGGGTGTCATGGTAAGCTCACTGCGCCAGCCTTACTACCAGCGCAACTTCTACGCCGCCGGCCGCGTGGCCGTCGACTAGCCAGCCCTGACTCCTTTATACAGGATGAAAGCCCCGTTTGCAGAAACGGGGCTTTTTTGTTGTTTCCTGGCCCCGTTAAGGCCCTAAAACAATTTCAAGGAGAAACAGTATAGCGAAAGGCAAACGCTCTGGCGTTTACCTTTCGCTTAGCCACTCACTTCTCTTTTCCACCATGGATACCAAGTCTCCCAAAGGCGAGAATATTGCCAGTTCACCCATCTTTAAGAAGTTCCTTGGTAAAGCCGAGGACTACCTGAACAAGCCCCTGCGGGTAAAGCAATTGCTTAACGACGCCTATCATAAGGCCACCGAGAAAAAAGACCTCGGCTCCATTGCCCACGAGGCCTGGGAAAGCCTGCAGGTGCTGATGCGGCTTATCCGCACCTCGGTGTCGGGCGAGTACACTGGTCTGCCCACGCCCACGATTGTAGCAGCAGTGGCCGTCGTTATCTACTTCCTGAGCCCGATCGACTTCATTCCCGACTTCTTCCCGGTTATTGGCCTGCTCGACGACGTAGCCCTGCTGGCCTGGTTTACCACCTCGCTGAAAGACGAGATGGACAAGTTTGAGGCCTGGGAAAAGTCCCGGCCGGCTACTTCCGGTCCGGCCGTGGACCTGCGCCCTTCCCGGGCCGTTGCCCTTAATACGTCGAGCGACGGCACCACCGGGGCTTCCGGTCCTCAGCCCCAGGGCAATCCGTCCTCCACGCAGGGCGTAGAGTCGACTCAGTCGGGCAAGCTCCACGGCAAAGATGACCTCAAGCCCGCCGAGGGCTCGATTTCCAATACTGATTCCGGGCTGGGCTCTCCCGAAAGCAGCAACCCTAACCCGAGCCGCACCAGCAGCACCGACCCGGCCCCGAACCCCAATCCCGGCCTGCACGCCGACGACACGGCGAAAACCACCGACGGCAGCCGCAGCCACCAGGACAACGTAAACGACAGCGGCGGCAACGTGCGCTAGCCAACCGACGTGCAACAAAAAGGCCCGGAACCAGCTGGTTCCGGGCCTTTTTGTTGGCACTTGTTTCTGCTTAGGCGGCTTTGCTGCCCGGCGTGTGGGAGGCTACATAATTCACAAAGTCGCTGACGGTGCTCAGGGGCACTTCGTCGGGAATGGTGATGTGGAAGCTGCGCTCCAGTTCGAGGATAATATCCACGACATCTACCGTGTCGAACCCCAGCTCACGGTCCAGCTGGCTGGTAACACGCAGGCGGGCCGGTTTGATGGCCTTCCGCTTGCTGATAATGCGCAGCACCTGCTGGGCAATGGACTTGGGGGCGGTAGTCGTTGAAGTAAACATGGGGAACGACGAGAGAAGTGGTAGTAAGAAGAGGTTGGAGGGCGACCCGAGGGGGCAGCAGGACGGTGAATGACAGCCCTGCTACCCAATCAGTCACAGCACGTTAAGCTTCGGCCAGGGCAGGGCGCTGTACGGAAGAGCCAGGGCCCAGCGCGGGGGTTGCATCGGCGGCGTCTTTTTTTCCGAAGATTTTCATCTTCAGCGTTTCAGTCAGCAGATACATCACCGGCACCACCACCAGGGTGATGACCGTGGCGAAGCTCAGGCCGAAGATGATGGTCCAGGCCAGGGGCCCCCAGAACACCACCGACTCACCGCCGATAAAGAAGTGCGGGCTGCCGGAGTTGAACAGCTCGTAGAAGTCGATGTTCAGGCCGATGGCCAGCGGAATCAAGCCCAGGATGGCGGCCGTTGCCGTCAGGATTACCGGGTTGAGGCGGGTACGACCGGCCAGCACGATGGCCTCGCGCAGCGGCATGCCCTGGGAGCGCAGCATATCGGTAAACTCCACCAGCAGGATGCCATTCTTCACCACGATACCGGCCAGGGCAATGATACCCACGCCCGTCATCACGATGCTGATATTCATGCCCGTAATGGCCAGCCCGAAGAACACGCCCGCCACCGAGAACAGCACTTCGGAGAGAATGATAACCGGCTTGCTGAAGGAGTTGAACTGTGTGACCAGAATCAGGAAGATCAGCGCGAGGGCCCCTAAACCAGCCAACGGCAGGAAGTCGCTGGTTTCCTTCTGATCTTCCTCGGCACCACCCATCTTGATGGTGTAGCCGGGAGGCGTGGGGAAGGCCTTGAGCGCCGTCTTGATGTTGGCCACCACGTCGGGGCCGGTGAAGCCGTTGAGCACGTTGGACGAGATGGTAATCACCCGCTTCACGTCCTTGCGCTTGATGCCACCGTAGGTGGTGCCGTAGGTTACGTCGGCCACGGCGGAGATGGGCACCTGCCGCACCTGTCCGGTGGCGTCGCGGAACGTGAGCGGGGCGTTTACCAGCGCGTCCACGTCCTCGCGGTAGGGCTTGGCGTAGCGCACCTGAATCGGATACTCGTCGTCAGCGGTTTTGAATTTGCTGGCTTCGGTGCCATAGATCGAGGTCCGGACTTCCATGCCGATCTGGGCGGTGCTGATGCCTTCGCGGTTGGCCCGGGTACGGTTGATGTTGACGGCAATTTCGGGGTTGCGGTCTTCGAGGTTCGAGCGCAGCTGCTCCACGCCGCCAATCTTGAGCGAGTCGATATAGCGGGTTACCTTCTTGGAAAGCTTGGCCAGCTGCACATAGTCGTCGCCGGATACCTGAATGGCAATTTCCTTACCCGTGGGCGGACCGCTGGATTCCTGGTCGACCGAAATTTCGGTACCGGGAATTCCCTTCACGGCTTCCCGGATCTTATCCATATAGATAGAGGTGGCCGGGCCGGTCCGCTCACTTAGCTCTTTAAAGGCCACGCCCACCTTGCCCAGGTGCGACTGCGACACACCCGGGGCCCCGCCTTCGGTACCGTCGGTAGCCCCGATGGCCACGTTCGTCAGCACCGATTCTACATCGGGGTTGTTGCGGCCAATCACGCCGTAGATGCGCTGCTCCAGGACCTTGGTCACCGAGTCCGTTACCTCTACCCGGGTGCCCACCGGCATTTTCAGGTAGGTGTACACAAACTTGGGGTCGCCTTTCGGGAAGAAGGCCACTTTAGGGGCGCGCATATACACAGCTAAACCGGAAAGGATAAAAAGCAGAATCATGCCGACCATCACCAGGGCCGGCCGGCCGATAGCCCAGCGGACCACGTTGGCATAGCCGTTCTGAAACCGGGGCAGAGCCCGGGTCTGGAACCAGGCAATCATCTTCGTGAACACGAACACGTTCAGGAAGCAGAACAGGATGATGGTCAGCGTCAGGTTGCCCACGAAGGTGGATCCGAACAGGTAGCCAATCACGGCAATCAAAGCCAGCACGCCCATGGCAATTAGGAAGCCCCGGGTGAGCTTGGGCTGGTTTTCTTCGGCGTGGTGGTCTTCGCGCTTCATGAAGCTCACGGCGAATACCGGGTTCATGATGAAAGCCACAACCAGGGAAGCCATCAGCGTGAGAATCAGCGTCACGGGCAGGTAGTACATAAACGAGCCCACAATGCCGGGCCAGAACAGCAGGGGCACGAAGGGCGCCACCGTGGTCAGCGTGCCGGCTAGCACGGGCACGAATACCTCACCGGCCGCAAACTTGGCGGCTTTAGGCGTGTCCAGGTCGGGGCGCTCGTGCAGGATGCGGTGGGTGTTTTCAATCACCACGATGGCGTCGTCGACCACGATACCCAGCGCCAGCAGGAAGGCGAACAGCACAATCATGTTCAGCGAGAAGCCAAACACGGGAATGAGCAGGAACGCCAGGAACATCGAAATCGGCACCGACAAACCCACGAACAGGGCGTTGGTGGTACCCATGAAGAACATCAGAATCAGCGTCACCAGCAGGAAGCCGATGATGATGGTGTTGATCAGGTCGTGCAGCGTGACCCGGGTGTCGTTGGAGGTGTCGCCGGTGATGGTGATGGTCAGCTCCTTGGGCAGGGTCTTCTTCGAGTCTTCTACGATCTGCTTGATCTTGTCGGACGCGTCGATCAGGTTTTCGCCCTGGCGCTTCACCACGTTCAGGCTGATGCTGGGCTTGCCGTCGAGACGGGCGTAGCTTTCCCGGTCCTTGAAGCCGTCTTCCACGGTGGCAATGTCGCCGAGGCGCACGGCGGCACCGTTGAGGTTCTTTACCTGAATATCGGCAATGTCGGAGGCCCGCACGTACTGCCCGGCCACGCGTACCGCCCGCTTCTGGTTGCCCACGTCGATGGAGCCGCCGGAGATGGTGATGTTCTCCATGCCGATGGCCCGCTGAATGTCAGAGAAAGCCAGGCGGGAGGCGCGCAGCTTGTTCAGGTCCACGTCTACGTTCACCTGCTGCTCCAGCGCCCCGATGATATCAACCCGGGTGATTTCGGGCAGGGCCTCAATCTTGTCCTGAAAGTCGTCGGCAAACTTCTTGAGCTGGCTCACGGTCAGGTTGCCGGCGAGGTTGATGTTCATGATGGGCAGCTCGGAGAGGTTTACCTCCTGCACCGTGGGCGGCGAAGGCAGGTCGTTGGGCAGGTCGTTGCCGGCCTTGTCCACGGCGTCCTTGATGAGCTGCTTGGCGTACTGCACGTCTACGCCCGAGTTGAACTCGACGTCCACGATGCAGTAGTCCTGGTTGGAGGTGGAGCTAATTTTCTTCACTCCGTTCACGCTCTTGATTTCCTTTTCAAGCTGGCGCGTGACCAGGTTCTCGATGTCGGTGGGCGAGGTACCCGGGTACACCGTGGCCACGATAATGCGCGGAATCACGATGTCGGGGAATTTCTCCTTGCCCAGCTTGATGTAGGCGAAGATACCCGCGACGCAGAGCAGCACCGTGATGATGTAGATGCTGGTCTTGTTGTTAATGGACCAACTGGTGGGTCCGAATTCTTTTTCGATGTCCTGCATGATTTGAGGAGCTAGGAGTTAGAAGCTAGGAGGTAGGAGTGGCGAGCTTGGTGCGCATGGTTCGGCCATAAGCTTCCAGCAACCGTCCTATCTCGTTGGCTTGCTCTATGAGTATCTCAGTATTAGTGTAGCCGAGGTCCTGCGCCAGGATGAAGTAATAATGCACCTCCTGCAGGGAGCCCTCAGCGGTATTGAAGAATCGTATTTTATCCTTTAGGCCACGCTTGCGAAACCCTTCGGCAATGTTGGCCGGCACCGAAACTGCAGCCCGGCGGAGTTGGGAGGTCAAGGCAAAAAGCTCGTGCTTTGGAAAGGCTTCCGTGATTCGGTAGACCGCCAGGGTCAGTTGATGGGCCTTCTGCCACACTACCAGATCCTTAAAAGTTGTTGCTGCCGACCGATCCATTGTTCCTATCCTGATTCTAACTCCTGGCTTCTACCTCCCAGCTCCTCACAGACTCAGCACCTGGCCTTCATTCAGGTTCTGGTAGCCGGCGGAGATGACCTGGTCGTTGGGGGTCAGGCCGCTGGTTACCTCCACTTTGCCGTTGTAGGTGTTGCCGGTCTGGATGATGCGCTTGGTGGCAATCTTCTGGCCATCCTTCTGGGCGACGACATACACATAGGAGTTCTGCTCGTCCTTCTGCACCAGGTCCACCGGCAGCACGGTGGCGTTCTGCCGGTCGTAGTTCTGAATGCGGACGGTGGCAATCATGTTGGGGCGGAGCGAGCCGACCTTGGCGCCCACCAGGCGCAGCTCCACGGGGAAGGTGCGGCTGGTGGGGTTGATGGTGCGGCTTACCACGCGTACCGTAGCCGTCATTTCCTCTTCGCCCAGGTCCGGGATGGTCACCAGGGCCTTGTCGCCGGCCTTGATGTTGGCCGCGTAGGCTTCCGACACGTCGGCCACGATCTTGCCGCCGGAGCCGCTCACGAGGCGCACCACCGGCATGCCCGGCGCGCCGGCCTCCCCTACCTTGGCCGGCACGTCGTCGACGAGGCCGCTGAAGGGAGCCACGACGTTGTACTGGGCCCGCTGCTGCTGCTGGGTGGCCAGGCTGCGCTGCAAGGCCTCGTAGTTGTTTTTAGCCTGCAGGTACTGGATTTCAGTGCCGATCTGCTGCTTCCAGAGGCGCTCCTGCTTCTGGAACACGGTACGGGCCAGCTCGAGGCGGGTACGTAGCTCGGCCATGCCCGACTCGAGCACCGAGGCGTCCTGCGTAGCCAGCACCTGACCTTTGCTTACCCGGTCGCCGCGCTGCACGCGGATGCTGGTCAGCACGCCGGGCAGGCGGGGCGACACGTTAGCATTCTCGTCGAAGTCGACGCGGCCCTGCACCTGCAGGTAGCTTGTGAAGCTCTCGGGCTGCACCTTGATGACCGATACGGCAGTGGCGTTAACGGCCGCCGAATCGGCTTTCAGGCCGGTTTTGGCTTCCAGCTCGGCAATCTTGGCCTGGTTGGCGGCCTGCTCTTTTTTCAGCTTGGCCAGCTCAGTCGCGGGGTCTTTCTGGCCGCAGGCGGTTAATATGACGCCGCAAGCTGCCAGCTGCAAGCTGAAAGCGAATAGACGCGAGATGTAAGTGGGGGAGGTACGCATATGAAATGCTAGAATTACAAAGAGATTTTTATGAGGCTTGGAGCTGGCAGCTTGCGGCTTGCAGCTCTATTTGCGGGACGTGTACAGCGTGCCGGTCGCTCTGCCGTAGTCGACTTTCGACACCAGCGCGTCGTAAAGGGCCGAGTAGTAGTTGGTCTGGGCCTGGCGTAGGTCGGTTTCGGCCGTAATCACCTCCAGGTTGGAGCCGACGCCCTCCTGAAACTTGATCTTGGCA
Source organism: Hymenobacter translucens (assembly GCF_020685205.1). Taxonomy (GTDB): domain Bacteria; phylum Bacteroidota; class Bacteroidia; order Cytophagales; family Hymenobacteraceae; genus Hymenobacter; species Hymenobacter translucens. The sequence continues at coordinate 643,929 of NZ_JAJERB010000002.1, read as the reverse complement.
ACCCGGGCCACGTTGGTAGCCAGCTCCAGGTTCGCCTTCTGGTTGCCGAGTACGGCCAGGGTGTTCTGCAGCGAGGTCTGGGTCTGGGCCCGCTGCAGGTCAATGGCCTGCTGCAGGGTCGTAAAGCCCTTGTTTACCTGCTCCAGCGCCAGCTTGCCCTGCTCGATGGAGTACTTCTTGCGGAAGCCGTCGAACACCGGAATGCTGATCTGCAGGCCCACGTTGCCGAAGCCAAACCAGTTTTGGTTGATGAAGCCGGATTCGCTGCGGGAGTTGGGTCCGCGAAACTGCAGCAGACCGGGAAAGCGGGCATCCGAGCCGGTAAAGCCATAGGCCGCAACCAGATTCACGGTGGGCAGGTAGCCGGAGCGGCGGTTGCGGATGTCGAGCACCGCCAGGTCGCGCTGGGTTTCCAGCACCGAGTACTCGATGCGGCTGCTGTAGTTAAACGACTCGCTGAGGTTGATCAGGCTGCCCCGCTCGGCTTCAATCACGGCTGCGTCGAGGCGGTCGGTGAGCTCCACGGGCTGCTGCTGGTCGAGGCCCATCTGGAACTTGAGCAGCGCTACGCTCAGGTCGATCAGCCGCTGGGCGTTTTGCTGCTCGATCTTCAGGTTGTTGACCTGCACCTGCAGCCGGTCCACGTCGAGCTTCTCCACAAAGCCTTCCTTGTAGGTCTGCTTGGTCTGGTATAATAAGGTGTCGAGGCGCTGCACGTTGCGGGCCAGCAACGCCAGCCGCTCCCGGGCCACCAGGGCGCTGTAGTAGGCTTTCGACACCTGCTCCACCACGTCAATCTCGCTTTGCTGGGTTTGCTTGACGGAAAGCTGCTCGTACACCTTGGCGGCCTTGAGGCCCAGCAGGTAAGAGCCGTTGAACAGCATCTGCGACGCCTGGGCGGCCGCGTTGCCGGCGTACTGCAGGCCGAACGCTATGGGCTGGGGGCCGGTAGCCGGGATGGGCGTATAAGCCGGGCTCAGGGTTACGGTTTCACCGCGCTGGGCCCGGGCAATCTGGTCCTGGGTGAGCGTGGTCCCGTTCAGAATGCCCTGGCTGCCGCCAAACGAGCTGAAGTCCACCAATGACCGCTGCAGCTTGAAGTTGTCAGTCAGGGTAGCCCCCACGTTTACCTGGGGCAGTCCCGCCGAGCGGATTTCACCAACCCGGGCCACGGCAATCTTTTCGTTGATGCGGGTGGCCTGCAGGGTCGACTTATTCTGCAGGGCGTAGTCGATGGCCTGCTGCAGCGAAAACTGCGTGGGCGTACTTGTGGCCACCGGCTGGCCGGTAGCGGGCGTCTGGGCCAGCAGCTGCCGGGCTCCCACAAACGTGAGGGCCGCCACGAGCAACAGTAGGCGAAGCATATTTTTCATAGGGTAAGCAGAATATAGAAAGGATTGGGGGTCGGAATCGGGGGTGCAGGGCTATTCTTCGACTTCGGTGACGTTGCGGTACTTGTTGATCAGGCGGTGGCCCCGCAGGGTGGAAATGCCCATCAGGAAGTGTTCGATCATGACGGCGTTGACGCGCTGCAGCGCAAACTGCCGGGGTGGGAATACCGTGTTGTTGAACATCAGCTCGATTTCGGCCAGGTGAAGGCGGGCCAGCACGTCCACGTCGATGTCGGGACGGTAGAAGCCCTCGGCCATGCCCTGGCGCAGGTTGTCCAGGATCTTCTGCAGGATGAAGGTGTTCTTGTGCTCATCGAACAGCTGCCAGGCCTGGGGATAGTATTTCTGCAGGTCGTGGAAGATGCTGGGGTGAATCTTGGCCAGCATGTCCTTGTGCCAGTGAATCAGGTTGAACATGCCTTCGACGGCGTTGCCGGCGGTCGAAAACGCCTGCTCGCAGTCGATTTCCTCCCGGTTCAGGTGCAGGCCCATCACCCCCAGCACAATCTGATCCTTGTTCTCATACCATTTATAGAGCGTCTTCTTCGACATGGCCAGGTGGGCGGCGATGTCGTCCATCGAGACGCTTTTAATACCGTTGCGCATGAACAGCGCGGCGGCCTCTAACAGGATGCGGTCTTTGATTTCCATGGCTTACGGGGGCAAAGATACAATGGAAACTTTTAGTGAATCCAAAGTTTCCATTAATTTTTTGCTATCCTTTTTTCCAGCCATTTGATTCTCGCCCTACCTGACGTCTGCCGGCGGCCAATACTTTAAAATGCCGCACAACTTCCCCTCTTCGTACCTTGCCGGCCCATTCATTCTGACTTTCTGCTTATGAAAATCCGCACCGGCTTTGGCTACGACGTCCACCAGCTCAGGGAAGGGCTGCCCTTCTGGCTGGGCGGCATCCAGGTGCCCCACACCCACGGCGCCCTGGGCCACTCCGACGCTGACGTGCTCATTCACGTCATCTGCGACGCCCTGCTGGGCGCGGCCAACCTGCGCGACATCGGCTTTCACTTCCCCGACACCGACCCGCAGTACAAGGGCATCGACAGCAAGCGCCTGCTGGCCGAGGTGATGCGCCTGCTCCGGGAGCGGGGCTACACCATCAGCAACATCGACTCTACCATCTGCCTCGAAGCGCCCAAGGTCAACCCCCATATTCCGGCCATGCAGCGCGTACTGGCCGAAGTGATGGGCATCCCCGAAGACGACATCTCCATCAAGGCCACCACGACCGAGAAGTTGGGCTTCGTGGGCCGCCGCGAGGGCGTAGCCGCTTACGCCTCGGTGCTGATTATGCAGGCCTAGCCGGCCCGCGTGCTTTTGCGGAACGATAAGCCCCGGCCCGCGTTTCCCCGTAGATACCCAGCCGGACCGGCATAAGGCAGCTTTTTGCCCGCAACCCGGTCTTTCTGTCCTGCCATTCCCACTCCTTTCCTATGCTCCACACTCCTTTCCGCGCCTTGCTGCCCCTGCTGCTGGCTGCGAGCTGCACCACCGCCACCGTGGCCCAGCAGAAAACCAAGATCAAGGTTAAGCGCAAAACCGAGTCTGCCGAAGCAGTGCCCGCTACGCCTCAGCCGGTGCGGCAAGCCCCGGTAGAAGCCGACTGGGCCGCCAACTACGCCGGCACCATCACCCAGGCCGACCTGCGCCAGCACCTCACCATTCTTGCGTCGGATGCCTACGAAGGCCGCGAAACCGGGGAGAAGGGCCAGAAGATGGCCGCCGAGTACCTGGCCAAGGAGTTTGCGGCCCTGGGTCTGCAGGGCATTGTGCCCAACTCCGACAACGCCTACATCCAGCACTTCACGATGGAGCGCTCTACCTGGGCGGGCACCGGCACGCTGAAAGTGGGCAGCCAGACCTTCAAGTGGCTCGAGGACTTCTACGGCTACGGCAACTCGCCTTTCCAGACCGCTACCAAAGTGCAGCCCGTATTCGTGGGCTACGGCATCGAGCAGGACGCCTGGTCGGACTATGCCGGCCGCGACGTGAAAGGCAAAGACCTGTTTATTCTGCTGGGTGAGCCCCAGAATGCTCAAGGCAAGTATGTGCTGACCGGCACCGACAAAGGCAGCAAATGGAGCAACGACTACCGGGCCAAGGCCACGCTGGCCACTCAGAAAGGCGCCCGCAGCGTGTTTTTCGTGGACCTGAACCCGAACAATAACTTCGGCAAGACGGCGGCCCGCATGGCGCCTTACATCAGCCGCCCCAGCATTGCCTACGCCGATGCTCCCCAGGGCGCAGCCCGGGCCGCCACGTTCTTCGTGTCGCCGGCCGTGGCTTACAAGCTGCTCGGTACCACCAGCGCCGCGCTGACCAAGTACCAGACCCAGGCGGGAGCAGCCGGCAAGCCCGTGGCCAGCCCGTTCAAGCCCGTTGCCATGACGATTTCGGCCCCGAAAAACCGGGAGAAGTTCACCACGGAGAACGTGATGGGCTTCCTGGAAGGCACCGATAAAAAGGACGAGGTACTGGTGGTGTCGGCGCATTACGACCACATCGGCATCATCGGCGGGCAGATCAACAACGGCGCCGACGACGACGGCTCGGGTACGGTTTCGGTGTTGGAAATAGCCCAGGCGTTCCAGAAAGCCAAAACCGAAGGCCACGGCCCCCGGCGGAGCATCTTGTTTCTGACGGTTACGGGCGAGGAAAAGGGCTTGCTGGGCTCGGAGTACTACACCGACCACCCCATCATCCCGCTGGAGCGCACCATTGCCGACCTGAACATCGACATGGTAGGCCGCACCGACAAGGAGCACGAGGGCCAGCCCGACTACGTGTACGTCATCGGGTCCGATAAGCTTTCCTCGGAGCTGCACACCATTCTGGAAACGGCCAATAAGAAGTACAACCCGATTGAGCTCGACTTCCGCTTCAACGACCCCAACGACCCGAACCGGTTCTACTACCGCTCCGACCACTACAACTTCGCCAAGCACAAGGTGCCGGTCGCCTTTTTCTTCAACGGCGTGCACGACGACTACCACCAGCCGGGCGACGAGGTCGACAAAATCGAGTTTCCGAAGATGGAGCGGCGCACCCGGCTCGTGTTCCATACGGCCTGGGAGCTGGTAAACCGGGAAAGCCGGATTGTGGTGGATTCGAATAAGCCCTGAGCGCGAGGTGACGCGAGGTTAAAATAGGTTTCGCGAAGTTTTCTCTTACTTCCGGTTACTATTTATATACCTCAGCTATACCTTACCTTCTTGCGCTATGCATGAGAATGAAATTGCCGGGCATGTGATGCGGGCAGCATTTAAAATGCATACCGCTTTGGACCGGGTTTGTATGAATCGGTGTACGAAGCTGCTCTGGCGCATGAGCTGCGCAAATGCGGCTTGCTCGTAGATAGTCAGGTTGCTTTGCCGGTCGTGTCTGACGGCATTCGGCTGGAAGTTGGGTTTCAGGTCGACCTGCTCGTTGAGCAAAAGGGTATCCTGGAGCTTAAATCGGTAGCGGAGCTGGCTCCGATGCACTCTAAGCAGCTGCTGAACTATCTGCATCTGTCCAAGCCGAAGCTGGGCCTGCTGATCAGCTTCAATGTCGGGGCCCTGAAAGGTCATATCCTTTGTATAGTCAACGGCTTGTAACAAAGGCATTGCGAAACCTATTTTACCCTCGCGAAACTTCGCGCCCATGAAAGCCACCCAATTCGTAAAAGACGCCGAGGTAAAGGCCTTCGACGCCGAGCACCGCCGCAAGATCCGCTTCAACATCGGCAAGTACGACGCGGCAGTAAAGCAGGGCCTGGGCTGGTACGACAACCACGAGCTGGCCCGGGACCGCGCTGCGGCTATCAAGTCGGAGGTGGTGCAGCACCTGGACCGGTACCTGCTGCAGTTCGAGGAAAACTTCACCCGGCAGGGCGGGCGCGTGATCTGGGCCCGCGACGCGGCCGAGGCCCTGCACGAAATCGGGCGCATTATGCAGCGCAAGCACGCGCGCACCGTGGTAAAGGCCAAGAGCATGACCACCGAGGAAATCCACCTCAACCCCTACCTCGAAAAAAACGGGATTGAGTCGGTGGAGACGGACCTGGGCGAGTACATCGTGCAGCTGAACGGCGAGCGGCCCTACCACATCGTGACGCCGGCTATGCACCTGAGCAAGCACGACATCGCCAACATCTTCGTCAAGCACCTCGGCATCGAGTACACCGACGACGCCCAGAAGCTGGTGCTCACGGCCCGTCACCTGCTGCGCGACAAGTACACCTCCGCCGAAGTCGGCATCACCGGTGGCAACTTCCTGCTGGCCGACGTGGGCGGCGTGGCCGTAACCGAAAACGAGGGCAACGCCCGGCTGTCGGCCACCTTTCCGCGCACCCACATTGCCATTGTCGGCATCGAGAAGCTGCTGCCGTCCATCAACGACCTGGCCTTGTTCTGGCCCCTGCTCAGCACCAGCGGTACCGGGCAGCAGGTTACGGTCTACAACACCGTTTATACCGGTCCGCGCCAGCCCCTGGAAAAGGACGGCCCCGACGAGATGTACGTGGTGCTGCTCGACAATGGCCGTACCAACCTGCTGGCCCAGCCCGACAAGCGCGAAGCGTTGCAGTGCATCCGCTGCGGCGCCTGCCTGAACGTGTGCCCGGTGTACAAGAACATCGGCGGCCACACCTACGAAACCACGTATTCCGGTCCTATCGGCTCGGTGATTACGCCCCACCTGGCTGGCTTCGGCGAAAACAAGCACCTGAGCTTTGCTTCGTCGCTGTGCGGGGCCTGCACCAGCGTGTGCCCGGTGCGCATCAACCTGCACAACATTCTGCTGCTGAACCGCCAGCAGAGCGTGCGTGAGGGCCACACCGACCGGGAGGAGCGCACCGCGGCGAGGCTTTGGCTACAGGCCATGAAAAGCCGGCGCCTGCTCAACCTGCTGCCGGCCCGGGCCAAGAACTGGGTGCTGCTCCGTTTGCTGGGTCAGGTAGGCTGGAGCAAGCGGCGCGAAGCCCTGCAGGTGGCTCCTAAGTCATTCAACCAGCTCTGGAAGGCGCGAAAAAAGTAGCGTCTACTCTTCTTTCAGCAGCAGAGCGGTGGCCGCTGCCGCGACGGCCGGGCGCAGGGAACTGTTGAGCGCCGGGGCCAGCCATACCCGGCCCGCGCCCATTGTTTCCACCGCGCCAATCACCTGCCCGTCGGCCAGCACGAACTCGTAGCCCAGCGGCACGTACCCCGGCAGGGTCATCACCTTGCCGTCGAGGCGTAGCAGCCGACTTATTGGGCGCACCTGCAGGGTGGTGTCGCCGTTGGTGAGGGCACCGGTGGCCGGATTCAGCTGCGCAAACCCCTGACTGCGCTCCACGACCAGCTGCCAGGGCCGGCGGCCCGGCACCTGGATGATGCTGGTGTACACCTCCTCGCTGCCCAGCCCGATGCTGATACCGGTGCCGGGCGGGGTGAAAGAGCTGCCGTGGGCAAAATAAGCTCCGCGCACGGCCCAGGCCGGAGCTCCCCCGGGGGGCTGCAGGGCAAATGAAAACTTCTGCCGGGCCCGGCTTCGGCTCAGCCAGTCGGGCATCAGGAACGGGGCTCCCTGCGCGGAAGTGGACAGCCAGCCTTTGCGGATGTCAGTAGCCGCAAAGTCGCCGAACCGGTAGGTAGGGCGCCACTGCCAGCCCTGCCGGCCACTTACGGGCAGGGGTGCCGTCTGGGCCAGCTGGGCGGAAACGGCAATGGATGCCCGGCCGGTAGAGCAGGCGCTAAGCCCGGAAGCCACGAGGACCGTCAGCAAAAGCCCCTGAACGGGCGCGAAAGGAGAAGAAAGCCGCATACCAACCAGATCAGGTCAGGCGGGGCAAGGTTGCCTGCCATCCCCTGATCATGTGATTTCGACGTGCTACCGAAGAGCTTATGTCCAAGCTCAACCTAGGGGGGGCCGGCAGAGTACACGTCTGCACACTGAGCTTCTCTGCTGATGCCCTGGGAATTGGTATTGCGTGGTATTGCCCTGCTGGCCGGACTCGCGCTGGTGGTGGCCACTTTGTCGGCGGCCATCCGCTCGTTTGTGCAGCCCCGCAACGAGTCGGTGCTGGTCAGCAACTACGTGTTCCGGGGAATACGCCTGGTTTTCGATGCAATAGCGGGCCGGGCCAAAACCTACGCCCAGCGCGACCGGGTTCTCTCGCTCTACGCCCCTATTGCCCTGATTGCCCTGCCGGTGGTATGGCTGGGGCTGCTGTCGGTGGCTTATACTGCCATCTTCTGGGCGCTGGGCGAAGGCAGCTGGGTGCAGTGCTACCACATCAGCAACAACGCCCTGCTGACTATCGGAGCCGTGGAGCCCACCCAGAGCTTTGCCGCCAGCGCCCTCTCCTACTCCGAAGCCCTGCTGGGGTTGCTTTTGCTGACCTTGCTGATTTCCTACCTGCCCACCATCTATCAGGCCTTTTCGCGCCGGGAGCTGGTGGTGGCCCGGCTGGAGCTGCGGGCCGGCGCACCCGCTTCCGCAACCAACCTGATCTGCTGGCTTAACCGCGGCGGCTCCCTGAACGACGATGAGCAGCAGTGGCAGCAGTGGGAGGAGTGGTTTGTTGAAATCGAGGAAAGCCACACGTCCCTGCCCATCATTTCCTTTTTCCGCTCGCCCCAGCCCGGCCGCTCCTGGGTGACCAGTGCCGGCATTATCCTGGACACGGCCGCGCTGATCTTCAGCACCGTGGACCAGCCCCGCAGCAGCAGCGCCGAGGTCTGCTTTAAAGCCGGCTGCATTGCCATGAACCGGGTGTACCGGTTTTTCGAGGACCGCGCCCACAGTCAGCCCTCGGGCCTGGTCGAAACGGGCAACCCGCTGGAGGAGCCCACCCGCCGCGACTTTGAAACGGCCTACGATGAACTGGCCCGGGCCGGCCTGCGCATGGTGGCTGACCGCGATGCGGCGTGGCGGCAGTACCACGAGCTGCGGAGCCGCTACGAGCAGGCCATTGTTTTCCTGGCCAAGCTGACCATGGCTCCCGACGTAAAACCCGTCTGAAATCGATTGAAATAGTCTGATTCGAAGAGGCGCGGCGCTCCTGCTTGTACAATGCAGCTGCGCAGTACAATATTTCGTTGGTAACACTGGTATAATATACCAGGAAGTTTGCTTAGCTTTCAGGGCACGCTCACACCCCGACGCGCCAGATTTGCCACCGGTTCCACCCAGCCTATGATGCAGCCTTACGTTCTGATTATCCGGCCCCTGTGCCGATGATTGAGTCGCGCGCCGACGCTTAAGGCGCATTTTCCGGCTCTTTCCTCCACCTCTCAGCTCTCTGCTTTTCCGAAGTGCCTTTCACGCGTGTTCGCGCGTGCCCCCTATTGTCTGCTTTTTCTTCAACTCAACTCTCTTCTATGCACACACCTTTACATTCACATCCTCCAGCGCGCTTTAAGAAGAACCCGCTGGGAGGGTATGGCACGCGGCTGCTGGCGCTGCTGGCTTTCCTGCTGGGCAGCACCGGGGCCTGGGCCCAGATCTCCGGCCCGAAAACAATTGGTCCGGGTGGTGACTATGCCACTGTAGCAGCGGCTATTGCGGCGCTGAACGCCGGTGGCGTAGGCGGTGGGGGTGTCACGTTTAACGTGCCCGCCGACTACACCGAAACGTTTGCCAGCCCCACGGCCGGCCGCATTCAGCTGGCTGCCAACCCCAGCACCGCCGCCAACCCGATTATATTCCAGAAAAGCGGCACTGGCGCCAACCCTAAGCTGACCGCAACCAGCACGGCGACTGGCCCACAGGACGCCATCATCAGCCTCGTGGGCACCGACTACGTCACCTTCGACGGCATCGACGTAGCCGACCCCGCCGCGGGAATGGAGTTTGGCTACGCGCTGTTCCGGGCCTCGGCTACCGATGGCTGCCAGAACAATACGATCCAGAACGCCACCATCACGCTGAGCCGAACCAACGTTGCCACAGTGGGCATCTGGGGCGCCAACACGACGGCCACTGCAACAACCGCAGTGGCATCCACCAGCGCGGACGGAGCAAACAGCAACAACAAGATCAACGGCAACACGGTCACCAACTCCTTCGCGGGCATCTACTTTCTTGGCTCGACGCTGGCCTCCGGCTTCCTGGATATCGGCAATGAAATCGGTACCACCGCCGGCAATACCGTCAGCAACATCGGCAGCGGGGCGGGAACCGCGACCATCCACGGCATCCGGGGTGAAAACCAGAACAACCTCAAGGTAGAAAACAACACCATCACGATTCCGGCCAACTACTCCGGGACGGGCACCTTGCAGGCCATCAGCCTGGGCTCTTCGGCCACAACCGGCCTGACGGGCACCTTGCTGATTCACAACAACACCATCACCATCGCCTCGGCCAGCACCGGTACCATTACGGGCATTCGACAGGCGGGCACTTCGGGACTGACCACCGTCTCCATCACCAACAACAAGCTGCAGAACTTTGCCCTGACTGGCGCAACCGGCGCAGTTTACTTTATTGACGACAATCACTCTGGCGCCGCCAACACTACCACCATCACCGGCAACCAGATTATTGGAAATTCGGTAGCCTCCAACACCACTTCTTACTACGGTATCTATCGGTCGGGAACGAGTGGCACCGCTAACATCAGCGGCAACTACATCGGCGTAACCCCGGGCGGCGTGGCCAGCCCTAACGTGCGTACCAGCACCGGGGGTACCACGTATTTCATCCGGGCTACCACGGGCACCATCACCGTGAGCGGCAACTTCATTCAGCACAACAGCTTTACTGTTAGCGGAACCGCCTCAACCTCGGTTTACGGGTACTACAACATTGGAACGCCGGCTTCCCAAACCATTACCGGCAACACCATCACGGACCTGAGCACCACGGGCACCAACACCGCTACCGGGCACGTGCTGACCGGTATTCATGCTGGTAGTCTTTCGACAGGCACGAAAACGATCAGCAACAACACCATCGGCCGCCTGACGATTGGATCGGCCGGCAATCCGCTGAGCGGCACCGTAACCGGCATCAACCAGCAGGCGGGCGCGGCGGATATCAACCAGAACAAGATCCACGACCTGACGGCCCATGCGGCTTCGGGCGCGGCTACCGGCATCCTGCTCACCAGCGGCACTACGCTGAACGCAGCCAACAACCTGATCGGCAACCTGCTCACCCCGGCCTCGCTCGGCACGCTGGCGGTTTCCGGCATCACGGTAGCCACTACCACCGGCGGGGCCGCAGTCAGCCTGTTCTTCAACACCATCTACCTCAACGGCACCGGCGGCAGCTCGTTCGGCTCCTCAGGCATCTACCTGAGCTCAACCTCGGCTCCGCTCGACGCCCGCAACAACATCGTGGTGAACACCTCCACGGCGGGCGGCGGTACGGGCAGCTACACGGTTGCTTTCCGGCGCGCCCTCGGCACGGCAGGCTCGGCCCCGACCAACTATGCCGCCAGCTCCAACAACAACCTGTTCTTTGCCGGCACGCCGTCGGCCCTGAACCTGATCTACGCGGAGGGCACTACTGCCCAGAACGCCCAGCAGACCCTGACTGCCTACAAGACGTTCATGTCGACCCGCGACCAGCAGGCCGTGACGGAGAACCCGCCCTTTATCAGCACCGCCGGCACCAGCCCTGACTTCCTGCACATTGCTACCGGCACGCCCACTCAGGTGGAAAGCGGCGGCGTAGCGGGCACCGGCATTACCATCGATTACGACAACCAGAGCCGCAACTCGCCGCCCGATATCGGCGCCGATGAAGGGACGTTCACCGCGAGCGACATGAGCGCGCCGAGCATCGTGTACACGGCCCTCACCAACTCGGGCAACACCACCAGCCGTACCCTCACCGCCACCATCACCGACCCCAGCGACGTAGCCGGCGGCGCCAACGCCCCGCTTATTTACTACCGCAAGGGCACCAGCGGCGCGTACGTCAGCGCCCCGGCTACCTCGGTTTCGGGCAGTAGCTACACCTTCACCATCGATTACGCCAGCATCGGCGGCGTCGCCCCCGGCGACGTGATTCAGTACTACGTAGCGGCCCAGGACGTGCCCGGCAACGCCGGCACCAGCCCCGGCGGCGGCTCGGGCGCCAACCCGCCCGGCACCACTGCCCCCACGAACCCGAACCAATACACCATCCTGACTACCCTGGCGGGCACGTACTACATCTCGGTAGACGGAACTCCGGACGACACCCGCCGGTACACTACCCTGACTGCCGCCGCTGCTGCGTATAACGCCAGCGCCCTGGGCGGGCCGGTTACGTTCTTGCTCATGGATGTTGCCTATCCCAGCGAGACGTACCCGATTGTCTTCAACGCCAACGCCGAGGCCAGCAGCACGAATACGCTGACCATCAAGCCCAACACGGGCATAACGACCAGCTTCACGAGCGGTGCTACCAGCTCGGCCGTTATCCAGCTCAACGGGGCCGACTACATCACCATCGACGGCTCGAACACCGTGGGCGGCACCACCCGCGACCTGACCCTGACCAGCGGCAACACCGCTACCGCTTCGGCGGTGGTATGGGTGACCAGCCTGGGCACCGGCGCCGGTGCTACCTTCAACACGCTGAAGAACCTGAACATTATCGGCGGCAGCCCCACGCTGAGCTCCTCGTTCGGCGTTTACGCGGCGGGTACCACCCTTTCTACTTCAGGCACGGGGGCCGGCAACGACAACCTGACGGTGCAGAACAACGCCATCAGCCGGGCTTACAGCGGTATCCACGCCCGGGGCGTGGCCTCGACCGGCCTGCTCGAGACCCTGCTCATCGAAGGCAACCTGATCGGCTCGGCCACGGCCGCCAATACGGTCACCTTCCGCGGCGTGGATGTGACCAATGCCACGGCCCCGATTGTCCGGCTCAACCGCATCGAGGGCATGACCACCACTGCCACGGTGAACATCTCTGCCATCGACTTGGGCATCAACGTAACCAATGCCCTGGTCAGCCGCAACTTCATCACGAACCTGCGCTCGACCGCTGCCACTGGCTATGGGGCATACGGAATCAATATTTCGTCGGGCACCACCACCAATATCGAGATCAGCAACAACATTATCTCGGATGTGCTGACCTTTGGCGACAACTCGTCAAGCGGCTCCTTTAACCCTTTCGGTATCCGCATCACCGGGGGCAGCGGCCATAAGCTGTACTTCAACAGCGTGTCGATGACCGGCGCAATGCTTGATGCGTCGGGAGACGGCGGCCTGAGCGCAGCGCTGCTGGTTACGTCAGGAACCCTGCTGGATGTGCGCAACAACATCTTCCTCAACAGCCAGACCGGCGAAACCGGCACCAAGGTCTATGCCATGTACGTGTCGGCCACCACGCCTTTCGCTACCATCAACTACAACGACTACTTCGTTAGCGGCCCCAACGGGGTTCTGGCGAACGTTACGACGGACCGCGCTACGCTGACGGAGCTGCAAGCCGGCACCGGCCAGGATGCCAACTCCATCAGCGCCGACCCGCAGTTTGATCCTGCCGCCACTACCCCGCTGACGCCCACCAGCGCGGCTCTCAACGAAACCGGCGTCACCATCAGCACTCCTACTACGACCATCGACTTTACCGGCGCCACGCGCACCTCGCCGCCCGATATGGGTGCGGTAGAGTTCACGCCTTCCTCTCTGGATCTGGGCGCCGTGGCCCTCGTGACCCCCAGCGCCACCGGCTGCTACTCGGCCAACGAGACTGTGACCGTCCGCATCCAGAACCTGGGGCTTGGCACCATCGACTTCGCGACCAACAACGCCACGATTTCGGGTTCGGTGTCGGGCGCGGCTACGCAAACCTTTGGCCCCGTAACGCTGACCAGCGGCACCCTGGCGCCGAATGCTTTCCAGGACGTGGTAATTGGCACCGTGAACATGACGGCAGCCGGCACTTACACGTTTAACGCCACGGCCGGTGTAACCGGGGAAGGCAACACCACGAACAACGACTTCAGCCCCGTAACGCGCACCCAGAACGGCGTCGCGACCCTGCCCCAGCTCCTGGACTTTACCGGCTTAACCAGTACGAACCTGAGCACGCTCTACCCCGGCTGGTACGAGGCTACGGGTACGACCACCCCAACCGGCACCACCTCCAACTGGATCAACGACGACTTCGCCAACGTAACAGGTGGCCCGAATGGAACGGCGGCCAAAATCAACCTAGATGCTATCAATGAAACCGGCTGGATCGTGAGCCCACGTTTTACCGCCACGGCCACCACCCTGCTTTCGTTTGACCTGGCCCTGACCACATTTGGCAACACCACCGCTAACGTGCTGGACGGCGACGACCTGTTTGAGGTGCGCATCTCGACCGACTGCGGCGCGACGTTCACGTCCGTGCGCACGTTCAACTCTACCACTACCATTTCCAACACGGGCCAGACCGAGCTTATTAACCTCAGCGCCTACGACGGCCAGGAAATCATCGTGGCCTTCTTCGCCACCGAGGGTGCTACGGTAACGGGCGACATCGACCTGTTCCTGGACAACGTGAACCTGCGCGACGCCCCGGCCAACGACGCCGGCGTAGTGGCCATCATCGACCCGGTGATGCCCTTTACCCCGACCTCGCAGAACGTGTCAGTGCAGGTAAAGAACTTCGGCTTCGCCGTGCTGAACTCCGTGACGGTGAACTTCACGGTGAACGGCATAGCCCAGACGCCCCAGAACTTTACGAACCTGAACCTGGCCTCCGGCGCTACTTCGGGCAACCTTTCGCTCGGCACGTTTGACTTCTCGGTGGGCGGCCCCTCGTTCACCATCGTGGCCACTACCAGCGCGCCCAACGGTGGCACCGATGCCGATACCAACAATGACTCGTTTACCCGCACGGTGACCCCGTCGCTGTCGGGCCTGTACACGGTAGGTACGCTGAATACCGGTGGTACCCGCAACTTCCTGACCCTGGACGAGGCGGCCAATACCCTGAACGAAGCCGGTGCTATTGATGCCGTTACGTTCAGCCTGACCGACGCCACCTACCCCGCCACCTCGGGCATCACCATCAACCAGTTTTCCGGCAACAGCAGCAGCAACACACTGACCATCAAGCCCGCCGCCGGCATCACCCCTGTGCTGACGACGACGGCTGCCGCCACGTTCCTGCTCAAGCTCAACGGAACTGATTACGTGACCATCGACGGCTCCAACACCGTGGGTGGCACCACCCGCGACCTGACCCTGACTTCGGCTAACACTACCGCCGGCTCGGCTGTGGTATGGCTGGTCAGCCTCGGCACAAATGCTGGCGCCACTTACAACACGGTGAAGAACGTAAACATTAACGGGGGCAATGCCACGTCAACCACCTCGTTCGGCGTTTACGCGGCGGGTACCACCCTTTCTACTTCAGGCACGGGGGCCGGCAACGACAACCTGACGGTGCAGAACAACGCCATCAGCCGGGCTTACAGCGGTATCCACGCCCGGGGCGTGGCCTCGACCGGCCTGCTCGAGACCCTGCTCATCGAAGGCAACCTGATCGGCTCGGCCACCAATACAGTGGCCTTCCGCGGCGTGGATGTGACCAACGCCACGGCCCCGATTGTCCGGCTCAACCGCATCGAGGGCATGACCACCACTGCCACGGTGAGCATCTCTGCCATCGACTTGGGCATCAACGTAACCAATGCCCTGGTCAGCCGCAACTTCATCTCCAACCTGCGCTCGACCAACACCAGCGGCTACGGAGCCTATGGTATTCAAATCTCTTCTACGACGGGTACTGCGGGTAATGAAATCAGCAACAACATAATTTCAGACATCCTCACCGATGGCGACGGAACGTCCACGCTGTTCAACCCCTTTGGCATCCGCCTGGCGGGTGGTACGGGCACCAAGGTGTACTACAACTCGGTGAACCTCGCCGGGGCATTTACCACGACCAGCAGCACGGTAGCGGAAATCAGCGCGGCCCTGATAGTAACGACCAGCTCGGTAACGGGTCTGGACCTGCGCAACAACATTCTGGTGAACGGCATTACCGGCGGCGGTGCAGGTACGAAGAGCTACGCGCTCTACGCCACTACGGCGGCCAGCTTTGCCGAATCCAACTACAACGACTACTTCGTCAGCGGCCTCAATGGCGTACTGGGTCGCGTAGGCACTTCTGATGTGACGACCCTGGATGCGCTGAAGACGAGCACCACCAAGGACGCCAGCTCCATCAACGGCGACCCGGGCTTTACCTCGGCTACCAACCTGATGCCGAACCCGGCCGACCCGAACAGCTACCACCTGAACGGCACGGGCACCCACATTGCCACCGTAAGCCAGGATTTCGAGGGCAACGCCCGGCCCACCACAGTGGCCGCCGGTGCGCCTGACCTAGGCGCCTACGAGTTTACGCCCACCGCCCAGCCCAACGTCCTGACCACCACCGGCACCTTCGCCCTGGGTGGCACGCAGGACTTCTTCTTCGCCGGTCGCCGCGTGGCTACCATCGTCTACGGCAATACCGGCACGCTGCCCACCACGCTCACGGCCCGCTACTTCCCCGGCACCAACCCGCGCAACCCGCAGGCCGCCAAGCGCTACATGAACAGCTTCCTGGAGCTGGTGCCCTCGGCCGACGGCAGTGACTTTACCTACGACCTGACGTTGTTCTACGACGACGCCCTGCTGGGCACGGTGGATCCGGAGTCGGCCCTGCGCCTCTCCCGCCGCGACCCGGCTACCGGCAACTTCCAGTTCTACGACCAGTCGACGGTGGATGCTACGGCTAACACGCTTTCCCAGACCGGCCTGACTGCCTTCGGGGAGTTCACCGGCTCCGACCAGGCCGCCCCGCTGCCGGTTACCATCACCTCGTTTGACGCCAAGCGCGACGGCAGCACGGCCGTAGTAACCTGGACGACGGCTATGGAGAAGAACAGCAAGGGCTACGAAATACAGGTATCCTCGGACAGCCGCACCTTCCGCACCCTTGGCTTCGTGCCCAGTGAGTCGGCCAGCAGCAGCTCGGCCCGCGCCTACCGCTTCCTCGACACCGAGAACGGCAAGCAGGGCATCCGCTACTACCGCCTCAAGCAGATCGACCTCGACGGAACGGCAGCCTACATCGGACCCCGCTCCGTGACGTTCGAAGGCGCCACGGCCAAGCTGGATGCCGCGCCCAACCCCTTCCAGAGCGAGGTAACCCTGACTCTGCAGGCCCGCACCGAGAACAAAGACGCCCGCCTGGTGCTGCTTGATGCGACCGGCCGCGTGGTGCGGGAGCAGAGCATCCAGGTGCCCGCCGGGGCTTCCAGCCTCACGCTCTCCGAGCTGAGCGGCCTGCCCGCCGGCGTGTACGTGCTGCGCCTGACCCTCGACGGCAAGCTCTACCACAGCAAGCTGGTAAAGGAGTAAGCCTTTCGGCCTGTCACAAAAAAGCCTCCCGGAGCTCCGGGAGGCTTTTTTCATGTGCTTACATCCGGGGCTCGGTCGGGCGCCACCGCCGGCTTGGAACAAAAGCGGCCGTAACAAAAAAATTGTTACGGCCGCTTTTGTTCCAAGCTATACGCCACCTGCGCCTATGGTTGCCTAGTCCTCATCAGGCAGGATGTTGACGTCCTGCACCAGCACGACCTTTTCAATCTCCCGTCCCCGGGGCGTATTAGCCAGGCCGCCGAGGGCCGTTTCCTTGTAGCGGGTTTCCATACTCTGCCCCACCTCACCCAGCGCCATCACGCACTGATCCACGGGAATGACCGGGTCGACGCCGGCAATGGCAATCTGGGCCGAGGAAAAGGCAATGGCGGCCGCCGAGGCGTTGCGGACTACGCAGGGTACTTCCACCAGCCCGGCCACGGGGTCGCAGACGAGGCCCAGCATGCACTGAATAGTAATGGCTACGGCGGCAAACGTTTCGCTTACCGAGCCGCCCAGGCAGTACACGATGGCCCCGCTGCCCATGGCGGCGGCACTGCCGGTTTCGGCCTGGCAGCCGCCCACAGCGCCGGCCAGGGAGGCATTCTGCTCGATAATAAGGGCAATGCCGGCGGCTACCAGCAGGCCCTCCAGAATCTGGCGGTCGGCAAGGTGGTGCTGGTTCTGCAGGGTCACGAGCACGCCGGGCAGGATGCCCGAGGCCCCGGCGGTAGGCGCGGCCACTACCCGCCCCATGCAGGAATTAACTTCCTTGGCCCCCAGGGCCCGGGTGATGAGCAGCTTAAACTCCGGGGACAGCACCGTGATGGGCGAGGCCGCAATCTTCTTCGCCCCGTTGTTAATCATGCCCGAGCGGGACGTCATATCCTGGGTCAGCCCGGTCTGGACGGCATCGCGCATCACATCGTAGGCCCGTTGCAGACCCATCCAGATTTCTTCTTCCGAGCGGCCCTTCTGCTCGATTTCATAGTCCAGCACGGGCTGGTAAAGGGGCTGGCCGGTGGCGTCGCAGTGCGCCTGCCAGGAGGCAAAGTCGTTGAAGAGAAGAGACATGGTGGGTGGGATTGGGAAGGTAGGAAGTCAGAGCAGAACAAAGAACATACGGCGGGGGTGCGAAGGTCGGCATATTTCAAGCCGGACCGCCACAAAAAACCGCTGCCCACCCAAAGGTCGGCAGCGGTGAAAGCGGGGAAGGCGGCTAACGCCCGGGCCTAGCTTACGCCTGTTGCGGCTCGCTCACCAGCCTGATTGAAGCCGAGTTGATGCAGAGGCGCAGTCCGCTGGGGGCGGGGCCATCGGGAAATACGTGCCCCTGGTGGGCGTCGCACACGTTGCAGAGCACCTCCACCCGGGTCATGCCGTAGCTGGTGTCCTTTTTGTAGCGAATGGCATTCTCCTCGACCGGCTGGGTGAAGCTGGGCCAGCCCGTGCCCGACTCAAACTTGGTGCGGGAGTCGTAGAGCGGGGTGCCGCAGCACACGCAGGCGTAGAGGCCGGCTTCGTGGGCCTCACAGTACTCGCCCGTGAAGGGCCGCTCGGTGCCGTGCTGCCGCGTGACGTGGTACTGGTCGGGGGTAAGCTGCGCGCGCCACTGCTCGTCGGTTTTCTCCACGCGGCGGGGCGGGGTGGCCGGGTGATTGGCGAGGCGGATGACGTCGTTCCAGGTTTGCATATCGAAAGAAAATTAAGTCGGTTCGTTCAGCTTGCAAACGCGCAGCGGGCCCGGAAGTTTTCGAACCCGGGCGCGGTTAGAGCTGCTCGAACTCATCCTGCACCGACCAGTATCGCCACTGCTGGCGGGCAAAGTCCAGGAAGGCCGGGGGAGCGGCGCGGAAGTCCTTCTCGTTCTGGTACCGGCCCAGGTAGGCGGCGTAGTCGCCGGTGGCTTCCACCCGCTTCTCGTTCAGGGTGTCGAGGCAGCAGATCTGCCGGGGCGCCCGGCGCGCAACGGGCACTGAATCATACGCCACGACCATCTGGCCGCGCAGGGCATACTTGGCCGCGCCCTCGTGCATCACCAGTTTCATTCCCGAGGGGCTGACGTCGCTGCGGCAGGTGAGCTTGTAGATCAGGGTCGTTTCGGACTCCCCGTCGTGGTCGAGGTCGGTAACGGCGGTAGAGCCTGGCAACGGTCCGAGCCACATATCAAACGGGCAGCTGCGCACGGCGTCGCGCAGGCGCCACTGCGGTTCCCACCGGCCCTGCCGGCGCAGGTACTGGCAGGCAGCCATTTCCACGTACCGCTCCCCCTCCATCTCCCCGGGCCGGGGCTCGTTCAGGGGCCCGCGCCGGCTTACGACCAGCAGGTTCTCGCCGTTGACATCGGTCCAGCGCAGGGCTTCCAGCAGCTTACCGGGCAGGGCCGTCCCGGCGGGCAGCTGGGCCGCCGTCAGCAGGACCACGCGGGTAGGCTGAGCCGCGGAGACGGCGGCGGTGTCAGCGGGGGCAGGCGTTTCGGCAGCTACCGGTGCGGCAGCCCGGGCGTCTGGCCCGGCCTTCTTTTCGCCGCAGGCCAGCAGCAGCAAAGCAATAGCCGGGAGCAGGCGGTGCGCAGTCATAAGTTGGTTTCAGCGGCGTAGAGCGGTAAGATAGCGGGTTTTCATTATTCACCCGGCTCACCGGGCAACGCGAAAACGGAGCGGACAGTAGTACAATATTCCCTTGCCTCTCCGGCCCGCACCGTCACCTTAAAGCTGTTGCCATGCAGATTCTTTCCGCCGCCCAGACCCGTTTGGCCGATCAGGCTACCATCGAGGAAGAAGGCATTGCCTCTATCGACCTGATGGAGCGCGCCGCCCAAGCCTTCACTACCTGGCTCACGGCCCGGCAGACGCCCGCCGAAGCCGGGGAAATCCTGATCTGCTGCGGGCCGGGCAACAACGGCGGCGACGGATTGGCCGTGGCCCGCCGGCTGCACGGGGCCAGCTACGCGGTGCGGGTGGCTCTGCTGCCCGCCGAGCGGCGTTCCACCGATTTCGAAACAAACCATAAGCGCCTGCCGGAAGCTATTCCTGCGCAGGAGCTGAATGCCGGCAGCCTCCCGCTCATCCAGCCCGGCACCCTGGTGGTGGATGCGCTGTTTGGCACCGGCATTACCCGCCCGCTCGATGGCCTGGCCGCCGCCGTCGTGGAGCATATCAACCAGGCCGGCGCCCGGGTAGTCAGCATTGATATGCCCTCGGGGCTGCTGACTGATTCGCCCCAGCCTTCGGACTCACCCATCATCCGGGCCCGGCACACCGTTTCCTTTGAGCTGCCCAAGCTGGCATTTCTGCTGCCTCAGAACGCCCGGTACGTGGGCCAGTGGCACCTGGCTCCCATCAGCCTGAGCCGAACGTTTCTAAAGCAGGCGGTAGCGGACATGCACCTGGTGGAGGATGCCCTGCTGGCTGGCCGCCTGCCGCGCCGGGCGACGTTTGCGCACAAGGGCACCTTCGGGCATGCCCTGCTCGTGGCGGGCAGCTACGGCAAGATGGGTGCCGCCGTGCTGGCGGCCGGGGCCTGCCTGCGCAGCGGAGTGGGCCTGCTCACGGTGGCCGCTCCCAAAGCCGGCTACGACACCCTGCAAAGCCAGGTTCCCGAGGCCATGTGCCGCACTGACCGCGACAAAGACCATATTTCCGAGCTGCCCGACCTCAGGCCGTATTCCGCCGTGGGCATCGGCCCGGGGCTGGGCCAGCACGACGATACCCGGGCGGCGCTGGAAGAGCTACTGTGCACGGTATTGAAGCTGCCGCTGGTGCTCGACGCCGACGCCCTGAACCTGCTGGGGGCCAACCGCGGCCTGCTCGACCTGCTCCCGCCCCGCTGCCTGCTGACGCCCCACCCCCGGGAGTTTGAGCGCCTCACCGAGCCCGCCCGCGACGACTACCACCGCCTGGAGCTGCTGCGCGCCTTTTGCGCGCAGTACGACTGCTACGTGATTCTGAAAGGTGCCCATTCCTGCCTCGGCACGCCGGAGGGCACGCTTTACTTCAACAGCACCGGCAACCCCGGCATGGCTACCGGCGGCTCCGGCGACGTGCTCACCGGAGTGCTGACCGCCCTGCTGGCCCAGGGTCTGACCCCGCTGGACGCGGCCCTGCTGGGCATGTACGCCCACGGCCGCGCCGGCGACCGGGCCGCCGCTCAAACCGGCCAGATCGGCCTTATTGCCGGCGACCTGGTGCAGCACATCGGCCCGGCACTGGAAGAGCTAGTAGACCTGGCTGATAACTTTTAAAGGCTGCCTCAAGGGACTTTTTTCAGCATTATCGGTAGACCTAGCTAAAGCCGGTGAACCTGACTCGCCTGGAGCCGCTGGCTTTACTCGCGAGCTGAAATTGCTTTGGAAGGGACGTTTGCCTTTCTGATAGCACACCGCCTGCCATAGGCAGCCCAAACGAATTGCCGGTTAGTGCGTCCTGAAGAGAGAATAAGCAGCATGGGACCGCGCCCAGAGCCAAAGAAGCCGGGTGGGTAGCCGGTAGCTTCTTACTGCTTTCGGAAAACTTTTTTGAAGAGCAGCACTACTTTCTCAACTACGAAACCAATCAATAATCCGCCAAGCGCACAGGACAGTGCCTTGGCAAGCCAGGCTACTGCTGGAATATGAGCCAGCGACTGCTCCAGATCATGTAGCAGATGAGCGGTAAATGGAATGCCGTGGGCGATGATTTCGGCTCCTACCCACAGCATGGCAGCCGTACCCACATAACTGAGAATAGCCAGGAAGCGCGGCATAAATTTCACGATACCGCGCCCCAGCTTCCGCACAGCGGGGTGGTATTTATCCTGGGCCATGTGTACGCCCATATCGTCGGCTTTCACAATCAGGCCCACAAAACCATAAACTGCCACGGTGATGAAAACAGCCACCGCCAGCATGATGGCAATCTGGTTTATTATCGGCTGGCCGGTTACCTGGCTATAGGCAATGGCCATGATTTCAGCCGACAGAATGATATCGGTGCGAACGGCTCCGGCCACCCGTTCCTTCTCCAGTTCCTCGGGCGTAATCACCTTTACCTGCTCACTCTCTACATCCACTTCGTGGGATTTGCTGAACATAGAGTGCACCTTCTCATACCCCTCGAAACACAGATACGCTCCGCCCAGCATCAGGATAGGCGTAATGGCCCAGGGAGCAAAGTACCCAAGCACCAGAGCCGCCGGACTCAGGATGAAGACTTTATTGATCAGGGACTTTTTCGCTATCTGGTAGATAATGGAAAGCTCCCGGGAGGGGTCGAGGCCTACAACGTACTTGGGGGTAACAGCCGTGTCGTCGATGACAATGCCCGACACCTTGCCGGTCGTCTTGGCTACCTGGGCCGGCACATCATCCAAGCTAGCCGCGCTTACTTTTACCAAAGCGGAGATATCATCCAACAGCGCAAAAAAACCTGAAGCCATGTTCTGTGTGTTCGTAAACTAATTTCTGTTTGCAGGGGGATTATGTGTTTCAGTCCTCCCCCGGCAGCAAGTTATGGCGGTTTGCTGAGCAGTGCCTTCACTTCCCCGGCAGCACGGGGCAGCCCGAAGCGGTGAAACCAGCTTTGCAGCTCCTGCAAGCGGGGCCGCGAGGGCCGCTACCGGCGCGCCGACGACGTCAACAGCATCTACGACGTCGGCCGCTCAGCGGTGGTCCTGGCAGGGTGGATAGTTCAGGGCCGCAGCCTGAAGAAACTGCTGATGAGCGGGATACGGCGGGTAATAATCCAAACGCAAATGCCGGGCTCTTGTCGGGCAGTCCGCTTTCCAAGAGCCCGGCACTTCCTGCATTTCGCCGTCAGCTAGCCGGTCAGTCCAGGGTCACGCCCAGCAGCGGAAAGATACGGGCTGCCTCAGCGGTCCTCACCGAACGGCTGATAAGCTTCAGACTACGAGGTACACAGCCAGGAACTGCACCAGCATCACACCGTCGGCGAGCAGGGCGTAGTAGTAGTCAGGGCGGGCTTCGTCGGCAAACCAGATAATGGCCCCGGCCAGCGCGGTGGGCACCAGCAGCACCAGCGCCTGAGCCGTATCAATCCCCGGCGGCAGCAGCACGGCCGCCAGCGCCAGACTCAGCAGGGCCAGCCCCTTGGTGGCCTGCACCCCGAGCAGCCCCGGGAACGTGCGGGTGCCGCTCAGGCGGTCCTTGGTGTAGTCGCGGATGTCGAACACGAAGGCCAGCGCCAGGATAAAGCAGAACCGCCGGGCAAACAGCACCACCACCTCCGCCGATGCCGGCGCGTGGCCCAGGTGCAGGGCCGGAATCCAGACGGTGACGGCCGACCACACATAGGCAATCAGAAACACCTTGAGCAGGGGCAGGTCGCGCAGGGCCCACCAGCGGCCCCGGACGCGCACCACGGGCAGGGAGTAAAGCAGGGAAATAGCTGCCAGGTGACTTAGAAACAGGAACAGGTACTGCCAGCCGCCCAGCCAGAACAGTCCTGCAGCCAGGGCTGCGCAGCCCACGGCCAGCTTCAGCAGCTGCCCGCGGTGCCTGATCATCCACACCTTCCGCTCGCTCAGAACCGCCTGCTGCCGGTATTTGTAGGGCAGCACGCCGTCGAGGTTGTAGAGAAACAGGGTCGCCGTGAAAATCAGCGCGGCCAGGGAGGCCGGGATATCCACCCGCCAGTACCGAAACGAAGCCCAGGTAAGCGCGGTAGCGGCCACGGCCACCAGCCCGCTGCTGTAGAGGATAGCGTCGATGCTGCTTTTCAGCCCGGCCCGCCAGGCAAAAGCCGCCGGCTGCTGTTCGTCGCTGACTTGGGGCATAGCTCCGGGCTCTAAGGGAAAGCAGCGCCTTGCTGCGCCCGCCGGCAAATATACGCTGCCGGCAGAGCCCGGCTACTCGCCCGTCTCGGAGTGGCTGGCGTCCACCGGCTTCGACTGCGGCGACTTGTGCTGGCGCAGGAAGATGGAAAACCCCACGATGCTCAGGATGCTCAGAAACTCGCTTTGCCAGTTCTGGAACGACTCAAACCAGAACCGAGACGTGGTCATGTACTCCCAGGTGTCCACAGCCGCCCGGCCCTGGTCCATCTCTTCCTGACTGAAGACCTTGGCCCCGCCGTGGGCGTGCAGCCAGAGTGAAGCAAAGAACAGCAGAAAGAACGCGATGCTAAGAGAGTTTTTGTACAGCCGCAGCACCAGCCCGCCCGCCCGCACCGGCCAGGGGGCATCCTTCTTGCCGGCATCGGGCTCCCGGTCTACCTCCTCTTCCTCGTAGAGCTTTTTCGACTCAGAGGAGCCGCGCTGCCGCAGCCAGATGCTGAGCATCACGAAGAGGCCCATCTGCAGAAACTCGCTTTCCCAGTTCTCGAACGTGGCTTCCAGGAAGTGCCCCGACTGCAGGTACTGCCCCAGCGCCAGGGGTGCGTGCTGCATGTCCTCCAGTTCCTGGTTGTGCTCGTGCCAGCCGGTCAGCACCTGCCCGATCAGGGCACCGATAGTGAGCAACAGCACGACGAGCAGCAGACTGTTTTCGTACAGAAACCGCACCAGCGGCGAAGATGATGGTTGCTTGGGCATGCCCCCACTACGCAGCCGGTCAGCAAAAGGATCAATCCGGCACCAGGCCCGATGGCGGCAGCGCGCACAAAAAAGCCCCCACTACCGAAAGGTAGCAGGGGCTTTTTTGTGCTGTCAGTTGGTAGTTGTTAGTTGTCCGTTGTTAGGATCGTTCTGACAACGGACAACTAACAACTATCAACTGATAACTAACAACAACCTATAGCTCCACGCCGGCCGTCTGGCCTTTGGTAGCCGACTCCGAGCCTTTGCCGAACGTGTCGTTGTAGAGCTTCACGCTGTCCTCGATGATGCGGTAGGCATCCTCGCGGCCCATGAAGCGCTCCACGCTCACTTCTTTGTTTTCGAGGGCCTTGTAGTCCTCGAAGAAGCGCTGCATCTCGCGCAGGGTGTGGGGGGGCAGGTCGGCAATGTCGTTGAAGTGGTTGACCGAAATGTCGTTGGCAGCCACGGCAATGATTTTGTCGTCTTCCTCATTCTGGTCAATCATCTGCATCACGCCAATCACCTTGGCCTCGATCAGGCACATGGGCACCACGTCGACCGAGCAGATCACCAGGATGTCCAGCGGGTCCTTGTCGTCGCAGTAGGTCTGGGGAATAAAGCCGTAGGCGGCCGGGTAATGCACGGCCGAGAACAGCACGCGGTCCAGCTTGAGCAGGCCGCTTTCCTTGTCGAGCTCGTATTTGCCTTTCGAGCCTTTGGGAATTTCAATGATGGCGTTAACGACTTCCGGGGCGTTTTCGCCGCGCTGCACGTCGTGCCAGGGGTTAAAGTGAGACATTGTATAGGTAAAGGAGTGTGAAATGTTGATTTTAGGCCTTAGGGCCTTAGGGCTTAGTGTTTGGGGGATATTCGGTGTTGGGGTACTGGGTGTTGGGTGGGCATTGTCATCCTGGGGCGAAGCGAAGGTCCTTGGCACCGCAGAACGATTCGTTGTTACGCTTGTCGCTCAATTCTGATAAGGTCCTTCGCAAAGCTCAGGATGACGGGCGGGTTTGGTGTATCCAGGTACTAAGCCCTAAGCCCTATTTCCCCGAAAGAACTTCCAGCAGCGGCTCCCCGGTGCAGCCGTCGGGCTCCTGAATGCGGAGCCAGCGGGCCAGAGTGGGCGCGATGTCGGTGATGTTGGCCCGGACGTGCGACTCGCCGTGCCGGACGTGCCAGCCCCAGAACACCAGGGGCACGTGGGTGTCGTAGGCGCTGCCCGAGCCGTGGGTAGTGCCTTTGTTGACCGGGTAGGCATAGGACTCCAGCCAGCCCGGCTCCAGTACCACCATCACGTCGCCGCTGCGCTTGGGCAGGTAGCCGTTTTCCAGTTCCATCAGCAGCCCGCTTTCCCAGTGCGACTTCATCAGGTCGGTGGCGGTGATGGCGCGCGTGACGCCGGTAAACTGCACCGCAATGGCAGCCACCTCTTCCTGGATCTTCACCAGGTCCAGCTTTTTCTGCTGAATCAGAGGGCGGTTCAGGTACACCTGCTGGTTTTCATAGGTCAGCACCCACTGCCCGGCCCCGTAGCGGCGCACCAGCTGGGCCTGCACCGAGTCGCGCCACAGCCGCGGGCCCACCGAGCCGGCCGGAATCCGCTGGGCTTTCAGAAACTCCGGGGAGTGCGCCGCGCCGTGGTCGGCCGACAAAAACACCAGGGCATTGCCCTTGCCCACGGTTTTGTCGAGGTAGGTCAGCAGCCGGGCAATATCCTGGTCGAGGCGCAGGTAGGTGTCCTCGGTTTCGATGGCGTTGACGCCGAAGTGGTGGCCGACGTAGTCGGTTGAGGAAAAGCTTAGGGCCAGAAAGTCGGTCTGCCCACGCTGGCCCAGCTGCTCGGCCCGGATGGCCTCCAGGGCAAAGTCCAGGGTAAGGGAGTTGCCGAAGGGCGTGGAGCGGATAATGCCGTAGTTGGGGCCGGTGGGCGCCGCTCCGGCGCGCTGGTGCTCGGTGCCCTTGGCCGTAAAGCCGCTGAGCGTGGGCAGGTCGTGGGGGAACACCGGCTTGGCTTCGCCGGCAAATACGTTTTCCCAGGGCACGTCGTCGGCCGTGCTTTCGGTGTACTGCCCGATGGGCAGCAGCGTCTCCCAGGGCTTCGACAGGTACTGCTCGGTCAGCTTGCGGCCATTGAACTGCTTGACCCACTCGGGCAGCTCCTTGGTGTAGAAGGTGCTGGTGATAAAGGCGCCGTTGGCATTGTCGAACCAGTAGGCGGCCGAGGCGGCGTGGCCGGCGGGCAGGATGGAACCCCGGTCCTTGATGCAGACGCCGATGGTCTTGGCCTGGAAGTTCGTGGCCAGACGCAGCTCATCGGTGATGGTGGTGGTGAGCATGTGGCGGGGCGACATCTGCCCCTCGGCCGAGGCGCTGCCCACGCCCTGCACGGATTTATCTTCCGTCACGTAGGTGCCCTTGCCGGCTTCGCGCACAAACCAGTTGTTGCCCACGATGCCGTGGCCCGAGGGCGTAGTGCCGGTGTAGATGCTGGCGTGGCCCGGGCCGGTATAGGTAGGTACGTAGTTGTACTGGGTGTTCTCGTAGCTGAATCCCTCGCCCAGCAGGCGGCGGAAGCCCCCGCTGCCGTACTTGCTCCAGTAGCGGTACAGGTAGTCGTAGCGCATCTGGTCCACGACCACGCCGACCACCAGCTTGGGCCGGGGCAGGGCCTTGCCGGCCTTCTGGGCCAGGGCCGGGAAAGCCAGGCCGGCGGCCAGCAACAATAAGCAGCTCTTTTTCAAATCGGTATCCTGTTTAAGCTCCCGGTGCAGTGGGCCGGCTGGCCCCCTGGGCGAAGGCGGCCGCAAAGATAGGCCCGCGCCGCCGGAATCCGGGTCCCGGCAGCCAAAATTGCTGGTGCCGCGTACACTTCGCCGGTTCCACCCCCTCCCCTATCCTCTTCTCCGATGCCCGACCAGCCCTACGCGCTTATCTTCGACATGGACGGCGTCCTGGTTGACAACACGCCCTACCAGGCCCGCGCCTTCCAGCTCTTGTTTCGCGACCTGGGCCTGACCACCAACGCCCGCCGCCTGCTGGCCCGCCTCAACGGCATGCCCGCCACCGAGATTCTGAAAACCGTATTCCGCCACCCGGTGCCCGAAAAGCAGCTCAAGGAGTACGCCACCCAGCGCGAGTTTCTGTACCGGGTGCTGTACTGGAGCAAGCGCCAGGAAACCCCGGGCCTCAGCGCTTTTCTGCAGGCCGCCCGCGACGCCGGGTTTAAGATTGGCCTGGGCACCGGCTCGGCCCCCGAAACCATCGGCTACATCATCGACCACCTCGACCTGCGCCGGTATTTCGACGTGGTCGTAGGCAAGGCCGACGTAGAAAAAGGCAAGCCCCACCCCGACACCTTCACCGAGGTAGCCCGGCAGCTGGGCATCCCGCCCGAGCGGTGCGTGGTGTTCGAGGATGCCCTGCTGGGCGAACAGGCCGCCTACAAGGCGAAGATGCGGGTCATTGCCGTCAGCTCCGGCCTCAAGCCAAGCCAGTTTCAGGCTCCGATGGCGGTTATCAAGGACTTCACCCAGCTCCGGCCCGAACAAGTGCGGGAGCTGCTGGAGCAGAATCCTAAAACGCCCCGGCCCGACAAGGAAATGGGCAAGCGGCAGTACATGAAGCTGTAGCACATCCGCCCCCCGGGCCAGTGGCGGCTTTTATAATGCTTATTGCACGACGATAACGCGACGCTCGGCCACCCAGCCCGGCCGGGCAAGGCACAGCACGTACATGCCGGCCCCCAATCCTGTTGTGGAAACGAGCGGCTCGGTCCCCGTCAATGCGCCGGTGGCCCGGACCTGGCCCAGTCCGTCGAGCAGCACGTAGGTACCACCGACCGCGGCCGGCAGCCGCAGGTGCAGGGGCTGGCCGGCTGCTATGGGATTAGGAAATGCCTGGAACGCCATTGCTGGTACGGCCGGCTGCGTTGCCGTGAGCGTAATCGGCCCCAGACGCGAGACGTAGCTGTCGACCCCGCCGGCGCTGGAGAAGGTGGTCTGGTCCTGGCGAAAGGTGCCCGTGAAGGTACCCACGGCCGTAAGTTCCTCTCGTGACCGGTCCAGGCATAGTGCGTAGGCCACGTCGTCGGCCGCGCCGCCGCTGGCCCGGGCCCACTGTACGGCCCCGGTGCGGTCTACCTTCAGAGCCACGATGTCGCGCTGCCCGACTGCGGTCAGGGAGACGAAGCCAAAGGCCGCCGTAGCCGAGAAGCCTCCGGAAAGGTAAGCCGCCCCGCTGCCCGCGTCGACTTCGATTTCACAGCCTTCATCGGAACCGGGGCCGCCAAACTGCCGCGCCCATGTGGCGGCCCCGCCCGGATCGAGCTTCAACAGGTACAGGTCCCGGGAGCCCGCCGTGCTGCTCAGCCCCAGCGCATCGACGGCCAGCGCCCCCGTAAATACGCCGCTGCAGTACAGGTTGCCCTGGGCGTCGCAGTCCACGCCGCGACCGTAGTCTTCGCCGGGGCCGCCGTAGCGGCGTGCCCACAGCAGCTGCCCGCCGGGCGTGTACTTGGCCACGAACACGTCGCGGGTGGTCGTGGAGGGGTTGACCAACGTAACATTACCTACCTGCAGGGTGCCCGTAAATTCGCCCGTCACCACCACGTTGTCTTGAGCATCAGCCGAAATGCCGCGACCCTGGGCGTGGCCGGGCCCGGTAAGCGTGTTCACCCATTGCAGCTGGCCAGCGTCAGAGTATTTCGCTACCAGCACCTCTGAGCTGTCCTGGTGCGGCAGGGCGACCGTGCCCAGCTGCATAGGCCCGTAGTAGTTGCCGATAACCAGCACTGCGCCGGCCGGAGAAACGGCCACTTCATTGCCACTGTCGAAGGCCGTGCCACCACCGGTGCGCACCCACTGCACACTACCGGCGCTGTCAAACTTAGCCGTAAACAGATCAGCGGACCCCCGGCTTGTGTACGTCTGGCCGCCCAGGGTGAAGCCTGAGCGGAACGCGCCCGTAACGTAGAGGTTGCCGCTGGCGTCGCTGTCGAGGTCGAAGGTATAGTCGAAGCCAGGCGACCCGAAAGCGCGTACCCAGCGCACGTGTCCGGCACGGGTGAGCTTGGCCAGCACGATGTCGGTGGCCCCGACCGAGGCTACGCTCGTGGAGCCCAGCGACAGCGTCCGCTCGAAGGTGCCGGTCAGGTAGGTGTTGCCCTGGGCGTCGTTGCCGATGCCGCGGAGCACGTCTTCACCGGTCCCGCCCACGGCCCGGCCCCAGGTGAATGCCGGCTGCTGAGCGAAGAGCCGCCAGCCGCTTGTCAGCAGCAGCGTTAGAATCAGATAGAAGCGCATAGAGCTACAGAATTAGCGTTGCAGATGCAGCCGGGCTACCTGGATGCCGCTTTCGGTGTGCACCTGCACCAGGTATAGGCCTGCCGGCAGTCCGGCCGTGGGCAGTGCCAGCGTATGGGTACCGGCTGCCGTGGCCTGAGCGTACACCGGCCGTAGCAGGCGGCCCTGCAGGTCGCGCAGATCCACGGTCACGCGCTGGGCCGTTGGCAGGGTCAGAAGCAGGGTACAGGCATCGCCATTGGCTGGGTTCGGGTACACTGATAGCCCGGCAGCGTCCTGCGGTTTCTGACTGGCCGCTCCCAGCACCGTACCGGCAGGCAGGCGCCGAAAGCGCCGGAAGAAGTCCCAGAACTCATCCGTAGCGGAGGCATGCCAAACGTGAGAGTTACCTACCACGCTCATCACCACCACCTCCGAATTGCCGCTACAGCCCGGGTACCGGTCCCGGCGGATCAGGTCGCCGTTGCGCGTAAGCGAGTCACGCACGCCCAGGGTCTGGCACTGATTCCGGCGCGACCAGAAGTACGGGACCATGGGATCGGTAACGGCCCGGTCAGTCAGGTTAGCTTCCCGGGTCCCCCGGTAGTACATGATGGGAATGGTGCGGTCGGGTACGCAGTTCACGCTGGCCTCGGCCGAGGGCGGACTGGTACCGGGAATCGGGCTGCCGTCGCAGCCACCGTGGTCGCAGCGGCCATCGCCCCCGAACTTCCATGAGCCGGACAGAGGCCCGAGGGCGGCGAACCGACGGGTAAAGTCGCAGCCCATCCGGAAGGTCATCCAGGCCCCGTTGGAAAAACCGGACAAGTACAGGCGCGTCGTATCCACGCTGTATTGTCGGATCACCTGGTTGAGCACCGCATTCAGGAACCCCACATCGTCGACGTTGGCCCCGGTGCTGGGCTCGTAGGCATTCCAGGAATAGTTAGTGCTTCCCGCCTGCGTGGCGGTGCCGTTGGGATACACCGCAATAAAGTTCTCGGTGTTGCCTTTCACCTGCCAGCGGGCCGCCTGGGCGTGGTTGGTCGCATTGCTCAGCCCCGGATGCAGCGACATAACGACCGGTATTCGGGGCCCGGCCGGATTGTAGGCCGAGGGCGTGTACACAAAGTAGGTACGCACCCGGCCTTGCCAGGTGAGCGTGACGGAGGTTTGCGCAACGGCACCGCGGACCAGTAGGGTCAGCAGTAGCGCAAGCGAGACAAGTAGGCGTGTACGCATCCGCTAGAATGGTTTTGAGAGTTGGAATCAGAATAGCGGTAAGACCATAACCGACCCGAATGGTTTAAACAACCGGCGTCCCCGATATAGAGGGTCGACCAGAAAGCTTCACGCTCATCTTCGACGAGTCCGTACGCCTGATCGGGCAGACCGAAGTCCACAAGGACACGCTGCCCGCCTAGTACCCCGGCCGCGGGGGGCGCAACAGATGCCCGCCCCGGCCCGTTAGCTATCCAGTACGCCTATCGCAACTAGAAGAAGCGCCCCCCGGCCCGTGCCGGGCGGGCGCTTCGATTTTTAAGCCCTACGCTTCAGGCCACGGGTGAGCGGAATACCTTCTGGTTGAACGCGTAGCCAAAGGTCATTTCCCGCGGAGCGAAAAACGACGCGCCGGTGTTGAGCAGCAGGTCAAAGCCTATCTTTGGCCATACGTCCATCTCTTATTGCTTTTGCCTGATGAACTCCCTCCTAGCTATCCTCGCCCGGCGAACCCGGGCGCTTACCTCCATTTTCCTTCTCGCGGCTTTAACCCTGGGCCTGGGTGCCTGCGGCGACGATGAACCGGAACCGACCAGCATGACCTGGACCGTAGACGGTACGCCCGTGCAGGCTACCTCCGTTACAGCCCAGTTTCAGCCGGCCTCCGGACTGGTTGCCGTTACCGGTACCAGCGCCACCGGCAGCAAGCTGCAGATTATCTTTCCGCGGGTCGTGGGGGTGCAGCCGATCAGCTCCACCGGCCAGGCCAGCGGCATCTACAACGACGGCACCAACTACGCCGCCAACAACAACCAGGGCAGCGGGGGCATCATCGTCAACAGCGTGACCGATAACTCCGTGCGTGGCACCTTCTCCTTTACGGCGCCCCCCACCCAGACCTCGGGCCCGGAAAAGGTTATCAGCAACGGCTCGTTCCAGGCCAGCTTTTAAGCGAACCATACCGCCCCGAAAGCCCAAAAAGGCCCGTCTTCAGCTGAAGACGGGCCTTTTTGCTTATTGAACCCGTCACCACGGGGTAAGGTATCAACGGTTCAAGTACCGACAAGGCAAGCGTAACGGCGACGCAAACCCGGGGCCGCCCCGGCCTTACTCGGCCTGCGTCACGGTGTAGGTTATACGCACGGCCCCAAAGGCACAGTCTTCGCTGGCCGCATTTATCAGCACGTAGTACGCCCGGTTGTTGTCGATGATGCGGGAGTTGGTGGGCACGAAGGAAAACACCGAGTAGCCTGGGGTGCCCGAGGAAGAGGCGGTGTCATTATAGGAGCCGGGGGCACCCATGCCCGCGTCGGCGGGCAGCACCGAGATGAAATAGACCCGCAGGTCATTGGACGCGTTGGTATCCTGGCCGTAGCACTTGATGCCGGTGATGGTGGCTCCCTGCGGCAGGTGCACGGGAATGCGCAGGGCAGAAGTAGCGTACACGTACTCAGCACTGCCGAAGGTGACGCGAATTTTATAGGCCCCTGCCCCTTCCTGCTCGGGCTGCACGTCGCTGATGCCGTACGTTATGTTATAGGTTTTGGCCGCGGCGTAGGTGTAGGCATTGGCAGCAGGCAGTCGGGCATCGCCGGTGCTGGTTACCGAAAGGCCGGTGGTGCCGCCGTTGCCCACCAGAGCATTCGTGCCCAGTTTGAGGGCCTGGGTGGCGGTGTGGTTGCCGAGGTTGTCGCCGGCGGCGGTGGGCAGCGTCACGCTGTTGCCCCCGCTGATGGCCAGGGTGCTGCCGCTAATACTCAGCTGCTGGGCGTCGGCAGGCAGGGCCTGGGTGGCCAGGTTGCCGGCGGCATCAGCCGTCACCACGCGGGTACCGGTGCCGGCCAGGCCGGGCGCCTGCACCTGACCCGTGCTGCTCACACTGAAGGTAGGCGTGAAGGTACCCGTGGGGATGCCGCCCTCGGTGCTGGTGCCGCCCATGCGGCCCACCACGAACTTGTCGCTGAGGTCGGGCACGTCGCCCACTACCACGCGCAGCTCACTCTGGTCGGCAGCGGGGTTGAGGCGGTAGATGCCTACCGGGTCCGAGCTTACGCCGGGGCCTACCCACTCGATGGCCGGGCCCGCACCCGCACCGTTGCCGTCCTCGCCCAGGCGCACGTTGCCGCGCACATCCAGCTTCTGCGTGGGAGAAGTCGTCCCGATGCCCACGTTGCCCGCCACATAGCTGCTGCCGCCGATGGTACCGCTGCCTGCGATGTTGAAGCTGGCCCCGCTTTGCGGGGTGGTCTGGTTGAGAATGGCGTTCGGAGTAGCGGCGGCCGTGGTCTGGGTAGTGCCGTCCGGGAAGCGGAAGCCGCCGGTGCTGCTATACACCGTACCAGCCACTTCCAGCGGGTAGGCGGGGCTGGCCGTACCGATGCCCACGTTGGTGGAGGGCAGCACCGTAAGGGCCGGCACCGACACCACCGCCGAGGGCGTGGTCATGTAGGTTTTAAAGGCCAGGTCGACGTCGGTGCCCGGAAAGCCCTGGGGGATGGCCGTGCCCCCGGCGTAGGGGTTGTTGCTCTGGAAAAAGAAATAGACCCGGCCCGAGGTCGTTTCCACGTTCAAGGTGTACACTTGGCCGGCCGTCAGCTGTATCGGCGTGGGCAGCACGATACTCTCGTACACCAGCGTCGAGCTGTAGCTGAGGTTGGTGATGGTAAACACCTGCGTGCTCAGCCGCGTGCCGCCGGTGCCCGCCCCCTGGTACAGGTTGAAGGTAGCCTGGCCGGCGCCGAAATCGTGCATACCAATTTCGACCCGCACCAGCCGGTTGCTGCTGCCCGCCGTGAAGGACTGACTGGCCCCTACCTTGAAATCGGAGCCGGAGCTCTGCCCCTGCTCCTGGTCGACGCCCACGCCGGCTGCGTTGATCCGCTCCCCGTTTACCTGCAAAGGGCCGGCCGGGCTGGCGGTGCCGATGCCCACGTTGCCGCTGTTGTCCACGCGCAGGCCGCCGGTGCCATTGTTGGAGAGCGTGTTGCCGTTAAGCGTCAGGGATTGGGTGGCCGTATGGTTGCCTAGGTTGTCGCCCCCGCTGCCGCTGCTGGCGCCGAGCAGCACCCAGGCCGGGGAGGCGGGCGTGCCGCTGTTGTAGTAGAAGCCGGCCGGGGCGCCGGTCTGGTACACGAGCAGGCCGGTGGCCGGGGTAGCAATGGCGGCGGCACTGACTACGCGCGGCAGCAGTAGGCCCTTGCTGGTGCTCACGATGTCGAGCGCGGCCGAGGCATCGGGAGCTGTGGTGCCGATGCCCACTGAGCCGGTGGTCTGGGCGTGGGTGAGGCGGGGGGCGGCGACCAGCAGCAGGACGGCGAGCGGGGCAAAGAGGTAGCGGTGCAACATAGGCGTGGGTAATGGGGAGCGGAAAGGAAATGTGAGTTACTGTCTTGCTTGTCGGCCACCGGCTTCCAGGGCGCGCAGGCGGGCCTTGAAGCCGGTAGTGGCCGGGGCCTGAGGGTCGGGCGGGGCCGTATGGCCGACAGCCGGCCCGGTTGCTGGTGCGGGCGGCCGTTTGGGGGCGGGGCCCGCCGGCTCAGGGCTGGTATACCACGAAGGAAACATCCCGGTCGATTAAGTTGCCCACGCCGTCGGTCACATACAGGCGGACGATGCCTGTTGCGCCTTGCCAGCTCACGAAGGCGTTGGCGGCTACGCCCCTGCCGCCGTAGATGCTGACGTTCGCGACGGCACTGGAGAAGTTGTAGTTGCTCAGGCCGCTGGCAGCGGGGAAGGTGAGGACGTAGGTTCCCGGGCTGGTATAGGTAAACGTGAAGTTGCCGGAAGTAACCCCGAGGCCATCGGCGCTGAACTTGCCGTAGGCCACGGGCAGCATGTTGTGGGCGCCGGTGGTGCGGGTAAGCACGGCGCCCGGCGCGGTGCTGGTGCCCAGGCGCACGGTGCCGTCCACGTCGAGCTTCTGGGCGGGAGTGGTACCAATGCCCACGTTGCCGCTGTTGTCGATGCGCACGCCGCCGGTGCCGTTGTTCGAGAGCACATGGCCGTTGAGCTGCAGGCCCTGGGTGGCGGTGTGGTTGCCCAGGTTGTCGAAGGTGCCGGGCACGTTCACGAAGTTCACCCCGCTCAGCACCGGGGCGGCGTAGGTGGGCACGGGCGTGAGGGTTACCGTACCATTGCCGCTGCGGTAGCCCGGGGTGTGGGTGGTGGCGCTGCTGCCGGCCGCCGCCACGAACGATGAGCCGCCTCCCCCGCCACCGTTGGAGCCGCTGCCGCCGCCCCCGCCCCCGCCACCGTAGTAGCCGCCACCACCGCCCGAGAAGTTGCCCGTGCCGCCCTGCCCCAGGCTGCCCGTGCCCACGCCCTGGCCGCCCGCTCCGCCCGCGCTCTGCGTGCCGCCCTGGCCGGGAAAGGTGCCTCCGCCCGCCGCTCCGGTCAGCCCGCCCCCTGCTCCGCCGGCCGCCGAAGCCGCGCCGCCGCCGCCGCCGGCCACCACAAGGCGGTCGACCAGGGCGGCGCCGCGCCGCAGGTCGGTGGCGCCGCCGCCGCCGTAGTTAAAAGAACGGCCGTGGCCGCCGCCGTTGTAGCCGCCCCCTTCCGGGGGGTTGGTGCTGGCCGTGGCCCGGCTGCCCTGGCCCCCCACGTACACGGTGAGCACCTCGCCGGGCGTCACGGCCAGGGTGGTTTGCACCCGGCCGCCGGCCCCGCCGCTGGCCGAGGCCGCGCCGCCGCCCTGCGCGCCGCTGGCGTCCACCAGCAGGCTGGTCACGCCGAGCGGCACGGAGTAGGTTTGCGCGGACCCGGTGTAGGTGAAGGTCGTGCCGGCCGGCCCGTAGGGTTGCTCGGTGCTACTCAGGGCGGCGTCCCAGCTCGTGCCGTTCCAGGTGTTAAGCTTGCCGGTGGTGGTGTTGTAGATGGTCAGGCCGGCGGCCGGGCTGGCAATGGCGTCGCGCTGCGTCTGCGTCAGGCGCGGAGGCAGCAGGCCCTTGCTGGTGCTGCTCACGTCGAGTATAGCCGAGCTGTTGGGGGTGGTGGTGCCGACGCCCACGCCCCCGGTCTGGGCCTGCGCGGTGAGGGAAGCCGTTGCCAGCAGCAGGGCAGTCAGCAGGGTGAGGAGGTAACGGTTCAGCATAAGCAGCGAAGACAGAATGGCGAAGAAGGAGGCGCGGCCGGCAGTCGATGCTGCCCGGCGTTTGCCGGAAGCCGCCGGCGGAGGGGAAGGCTGCCGGGAGGCTTTACAGTCCCCCGGCCTCCTGTCCGTAGCGCCGGAGCCGAGGGCCAACCTCTGACCCGGGCGCGTCGCCTGCCCCTCCTGGGAGCTTCGTAAAAGTCCACCTATTCCATCAGGTTATCCTAAAATGAGGCATGGACAAAGTATGGACAACGCACGAGCGAGTCCCATTCCACTGCAGGAAAGCAGTTTATTTCTTGCTTCTGACGTATGTCGGTAGTTCCGCCGGGGCTACCTGCCACAGGCCGGGCGCCCGGCTCCGGGGGCTACTGGTCAGCCTGCGGGTTCTCGGACCCGGCAGCTGATGGGGCCCGGCCGGCCGCCACGTCGGCAGCAGTAATCTTTTTGTAGAGCCGCGACTTGGCCCGCCGCACGCTGCCCGGGTCGATGTTGAGCAGGGCAGCAATTTCCTTGGTCGACAGATTGATGTGGAAATAGCAGTAAAGCCGCTGCTCGTTTTTGGTGAGAGCCGGGTAGCGGGCCTGCAGCTCCTCGAAAAAGCGCGGGTGCACCTGCTCGAAGTGGAGCTTGAACTTGCCCCAGTCCTCGTCAAGGTAGAGGTTGGTTTGCAGAATGGACTTCATACCCGCCAGCTCATTTTGCCTGCCCGGATCCGATGCGTTCAGCCCCTGAATCTGCTGCTTGAGCTCGGCCAGCAGGGCGTTCTTCTGCTGTACGTAGAGACTCGTGGAAGCCAGCTCGCGCTGGTTGGCTTCCAGCTGCGCCTGCAGGTCCTGGTTGGCAGCCTGGTGTTGCTCGTTGTCGGCACTCAGCTGCCGGGTCTGCTGCTCGCGGGCCTGCTGCCGACGCTCCAGCTCCAGCAGCGCCGTCTGGATGTGTTGATTTTTGAGCACGATCTCGCGGTGGCGCAGCTCCTGCTGCCGGATGTCCAGGGCCAGGCGCTCGGCTTCGGTTTCTTTCGTCAGCAGGGTCTGCTGTACGCTTTGCAGGCGAATGCTGATGGCGGCCGAAAAGCCCAGCGCGTGCGAAATGATGGCCAGGTCGGGCAGCAGCAGATTGCCGTTGTTGTCGAAGCCGAACACGACGTGGTACACCGCCATGACCAAGACCAGAAGCAGCGGCAGCGCATTCGCCAGCAGATAAATACGGGCCAGCGGCAGCCGCTGCCGGTAGGCCACCGTGATGGTAACCAGTAACAGCACCATCACGCCCAGCACCAGCAGGTTATCGAACAGCAGGGTGTAGTGGTTCAGGTAAAACCCGCTCATGTTCACCAGCCCCACCACCACGGTAAACGCGGCATAGCCTCGCAGCGCAACGCGCAGTGCCCTATCGAGCCGGGGCAGGTGGGCCTGGACGGGCAGGTAGGTCCGGGTCATCTGGACGAAGCCCGTAAGCAGCAGCACCACGCTCAGGTGCATCAGCACGTTGTTCAGCGTGTAGGCATAGCTCATGCCGTTGGGCAGCACCAGCTGGCTGAAAACCGGCGCCGGAAACCACGCCTTGAAGTAGCCCCGGAAGGCTGTAATGTACAGCACGGCGCCAACCTGGGTACAGAGGTAGTAAAGGCTGGTACGGTCGCGGAAATGGGCGTAGGTGGGCAGGTTGGTGAGCAGCAGCAGCGCCAGCACGGCCACCGATACGGCCCAGGCAGTGCCGAAAAACGTGTTGGCTTGCTGGGTTACCGCAGTCGGCTCCAGGCTCACCTTCAGGCGAACCGCTGCCGGCAGCGCTGCCCGGTGGCCCAGGTTTACCAGCACGTAAGCCGTAGTGGTTGCCTGCCCCGGCAGCAGCAATGGCAGCGCCCCTTTTAGCCGCTGGCTGTCGGCGGCTACCGCCACGCCCGCTCGCCGGGTCCGCCAGGTCCGGGTATCCTCATTAAAATAGAAAAGCGTGTTGTCGAGGTTTGGCAGTACCGTTAGCTGCACGGCCTGGGTGTAGCGGCTGCGGTTGCCCAGCGCTATTTTCAGCCAGAACCGGCGGGTCTGCACGGGCCGCAGCGAGTCAGCGGGCCGGAAGGCCAGTGTGGTGTCGGTGCGGATTCGCTCCCAGCTGTAATCCCGGTCGGGCAGTACGCCCACCTGCTCCATAACGATGGGCGCCGAAATGGCCCGCCCGTCGGCACGCTGCGCTCCGACCTGCAGCGTGCCGGCAAACAACAGTATAAGTAGCAGGCAGACGTATTTGGGCACCGACAAAAGTTCAGAAGCGAGGAACGGACAAGCTATCCGGTGCAACGGATACGGCCGCGGGGCAGGTGCGGCAGTCGGTAAGTTAGAAAGGAAACGCAGCCTTTGGTTGCTCGGGCTGCTGTTTGACGGTGCAGCGGCCGGACCCGGGCAGCAGCCTGGCTCCGGCCATGAAGGTTCTTTTTTAACCCAGACGCTCCGGACGTTGAAGGCCAGGGCTACAGCTACAAGCAAAAAGGCCCGCCTCCAGCTGGAGACGGGCCTTTTTAGAGCTTTATGTACCGGGCTTAGCGCGTCGACGCCAGGGCCTCGGCTCCACCTACGATTTCGAGAATCTCAGTGGTAATAGCCGCCTGACGGGTGCGGTTGTACGTCAGCTTAAGCGACTTGAGCAGCTCACCTGCGTTTTCGGTGGCCTTGTCCATTGCCGTCATGCGGGCGCCGTGCTCCGAAGCGTTGCTTTCCAGCACTGCCTTATAGAGCTGCACCTTCACCGACTGCGGAATCAGGGTCTGCACGATTTCCTCTTTCGAGGGCTCGAAGATGTAGTCAGTGTTCGAGGTAGCCGTGCCGGCAGCAGGAGCCGCGGCCGGAACCAGGGGCAGCAGCTGCTCGGCCCGCACGATCTGCGTGGCGACGTTTTTGAACTCGTTGTACACCACCGTCACCTCGTCGAACTGACCGGCGCGGAAGCCGTCCATGGCCTCTTCAGCCGCTGCCCGAACGGTGTCGAACGACAGCTGCCCGAACACGTGGGTGTAGTTGCCCAGCATGGGGAAGCGCTTCGAGAAGAAGTCGTGGGAGCGTTTGCCAATGGCCAGCACCGTGATGGCACCGGCGGCGGCCTGGATGCTGTAGCGCTCCTGGATCAGCTGGTTGACGCCCTTGAAGATGTTGCTGTTGAAGGCACCGGCCAGACCACGGTCGGAGGTAACGGCAATGATGAGCACCCGCCGCACGTCGCGCTGCACGC
This sequence comes from Hymenobacter translucens, assembly GCF_020685205.1. Lineage (GTDB taxonomy): Bacteria > Bacteroidota > Bacteroidia > Cytophagales > Hymenobacteraceae > Hymenobacter > Hymenobacter translucens. The sequence goes on along the minus strand of NZ_JAJERB010000002.1, from coordinate 604,877 downwards.
TGTACTCGCTCACCACGTTGTCGCCGACCTGGGCAGTCAGGTTACCCAGAATGCTGTTCAGCCGCTGGGCATAGGGGCGCATCCGCAGGATGTTGTCCTGGGCCCGACGCAGCTTGGCCGCCGCCACCATCTTCATGGCTTTGGTGATCTGCTGCGTGCTTTGCACCGATACGATGCGGTTGCGGACTTCTTTTAAGCTAGCCATTGGCGTTGAATTAGTAATTAGTAAGTAAGAATTAAGCATTGCCGATCAGACACTAACGTCCGGGGCGGCAACCCTCAATTCTTAATTACTAATTCTTAATTATTAATTACTTGTTAGCGTAAACGGCCGACAGATCCTTGGCTACCTCGCGGATGGCGTTGGTAATCGTGTCGTCCAGCTTACCGGCCTTCAGCGACTTGAGCACCTCGGGGTAACGGGCGTTCATCACTTGGGTGAACTCCTTTTCGAACTCGCGCACCCGGTTTACCGGCACCTGGTCGAGCAGACCGTTGGTAGCAGCGTAGATCATGGCAACCTGATCCTCTACCTTCTGGGGCGAGAACTGGGGCTGCTTCAGGATCTCGAGGTTGCGACGGCCACGCTCGATGGTGAGCTTGGTCGAGGCATCTAGGTCGGAGCCGAACTTGGCGAAGGCTTCCAGCTCGCGGAACTGAGCCTGGTCGAGCTTCAGCGTACCGGCCACCTTCTTCATCGACTTGATCTGGGCGTTACCACCCACGCGCGATACCGAGATACCGACGTTGATGGCGGGGCGCACACCGGAGTTGAAGAGGTTGGTTTCGAGGAAGATCTGTCCGTCCGTAATCGAGATTACGTTCGTGGGGATATACGCCGAAACGTCACCGGCCTGGGTTTCAATCAGGGGCAGAGCCGTCAGCGAGCCGCCACCTTTCACCATGTGCTTGATGGAGGCGGGCAGGTCGTTCATGTCCCGGGCGATTTCGTCCGAGGCGTTGATTTTGGCGGCACGCTCGAGCAGGCGGCTGTGCAGGTAGAATACGTCGCCGGGATATGCCTCACGGCCCGGGGGACGACGCAGCAGCAGCGATACCTCGCGGTAGGCTACGGCCTGCTTGGAAAGGTCGTCGTATACCACCAGGGCCGGACGGCCCGTGTCGCGGAAGAACTCGCCGATGGCGGCACCCGTGAAGGGAGCAAAGAACTGCATCGGAGCCGGGTCGGAAGCCGAAGCGGCTACTACCACGGTGTAATCCATAGCACCACCGCGCTGCAGGGCGTTTACTACCTGGGCTACGGTCGAGGCTTTCTGACCTACGGCAACGTAGATGCAGAAAACCGGCTGGCCGGCCTCGAAGTACTCGCGCTGGTTGAGGATGGTGTCAAGCGCAACCGTCGACTTACCCGTCTGACGGTCACCAATGATCAGTTCGCGCTGACCCCGGCCGATTGGAATCATGGCGTCGATAGCCTTGATACCGGTCTGCAGGGGCTCGTTTACCGGCTGACGGTAGATTACGCCGGGAGCCTTACGCTCCAGGGGCATCTCGTACACGTCGCCGGCAATGGGGCCGCGGCCGTCGATGGGCTGACCGAGCGTGTTTACCACGCGGCCGATGATGCCTTCACCGACTTTGATAGAAGCAATCTTATTCGTGCGGCGGACCGTGGCGCCTTCGCGGATTTCGCTGTAGTCGCCGAGCATTACGGCACCTACGTTGTCTTCCTCGAGGTTCAGAACCAGGGCCTGCAGGCCGTTTTCGAATTCAATCAGTTCCCCCGCCTGGGCGTTGCCCAGGCCGTAGATGCGGGCCACGCCGTCGCCAACCTGCAGGACCGTGCCTACCTCGTCGAGTTCGGCTTCGGTCTTAAAGTTGGACAGCTGCTCCCGCAGGATGGCGGATACTTCATCCGGACGTACTTCTGCCATGATATTATATGTGGGGTTGGTAGGGGTTCTCTTTAAACGTGTTGCGCAGCTTGCGCAGGCTGTTCCGCACCGAGTCGTCGATCTGACGGTCACCGGTGCGCAGGATAAAGCCGCCGATCAGCGACGGATCCACTTTCTCGCTCAGCGTTACCTGCTCCAGGCCCGTCTGGGCTTTTACAAGGCGGGTAACGTGCTCCCGCAGCTCTGCCGACAGGGGCATGGCCGTGGTTACCTGAGCTACCTGAATTCCCTGCATCAGCTCGTACTGGCTCTGGAACTCAGTGGCCACCCATTCCAGCGCGCTTTCGCGGTTGTGCTGGGTGATGATGGTGAAGAACTTCTCCGTCACCTCCGTTACCTTGCCACCGAAGATGGCACGCAGAATGGCCAGTTTCTTATCGTGCTTGACGATAGGGTTCCGGAGCAAAAGGCGCAGGTCGCGGTTCTGGTCGAGGGTTTTGGCAAACAAGTCCATGTCGGCCTTCACCTCCGCCAGCGTACCACGCTCCTTGGCCAGGTCCAGCAGGGACTTCGCGTAGCGGGAAGCGGCTCGTTGTTCAGACATTCTTTTAAGGAGTTAGAAGACAGGAGACAGGAGCCAGGAGTCGAGAATTCCTTCTCCTGACTCCCAGCTCCTAGCTCCTAGCTCCTTAGTTCAACTTTACTTCCTGCAGATACGAGTTCACGAGCTGCTGCTGGGCGGTCGGATCGGTCAGCTCCCGGCGCAGAATGCGCTCGGCAATGTCGATCGACAGCTTGGCGGCCGTGTTCTTCACTTCGGCCAGGGCCGAGTTCTTCTCGTTCTGAATGGCTTCGCGGGCCTGCATGATCATGCGGCTGCCCTCTTCAGTGGCCTTGTTCTTGGCCTGCTCAATCAGCTGGTTAGCCATCTGACCGGCTTCCTGCATGATCTTGTCACGCTCCTGCCGGGCTTCGGTCAGCAGCTTCTCGTTGCCGGCTTTCAGCTGCTGCATTTCAAGCTTGGCCTGGTCGGCCATGCGCAGCGCGCTTTCGATGGAATCTTCCCGCTCGCGGAGCGAGGTCAGGATGGGCTTCCAGGCAAACTTGGCCAGCAGAAACAGGACCAGCAGGAAAACAACCAGCTGCCAGAAAATGAGGCCAAGATTTGGGGTTATCAGATCCATAGTGGGTAGGATGGGTTAGCAGTGAGCAGAAGACCGCGGCTCTCGAAAAGTGAGCCGCCAACGGCCCGGGGGCGCCACGTCTCACTTAGGTATTGCCCGGCCCGAACTACTTGATTCCAAAAAGCCAAGTCAGCCCGCTGCACCGTGCGCCGAAGCGACGCGCAGCGGGCTGCCCGAGCGGAGCCCCTATCTCTAGAGGTTGAAGGAAATCAGCAGGCAGACTACTACTGCGAACAGCGCCAGACCTTCGATCAGAGCGGCTACGATCAGCATAGCAGTTTGGATCTTGCCCGAAGCTTCCGGCTGACGGCCAATGGCTTCCATGGCGCTACCACCGATGCGACCGATACCCAGACCAGCACCAAGAGCAACCAGACCAGCACCGATACCGGCACCCATTACGGCCAGACCAACAGAATTAGCAACAGCCTGCAACAACAGAGAAAGGAACATAAAAAAGGAATTTGTGGGAAGTGAAAAACGAAAAAGTCAGAAACAGAAAAAGCTTAGTGGGCGTGGCCGTGGGCCGGGGCCGCAGCGTTGTCGCCCCCAATCTGGTGGTCGGCATCGTGATGCTCCTCCACTGCGCCGCCGATGTACATGGCGGTGAGCAGGGTGAAGATATAGGCCTGCAGAATGGCAACCAGCAGCTCCAGCACGTTGATAAACAAGCCGAAGGCAATTGAAACCGGGCTAACGGCGGCGCTGCGGAAGATGAAGATCAGGCTGATGAAGCTCAGGATTACAATGTGGCCGGCCGTGATGTTGGCGAACAGACGCACCATCAGGGAGAACGGCTTTACCACCACGCCGATCAGCTCCACCGGAATCATGATGGGCAGCAGGGCCTTGGGTACGCCAGGCGTGGCGAAGATGTGGCTCCAGTAGTACTTGTTGGAGCTGGCCAGCGTAATGATGAGGGTCAGCACGGCCAGGGTGAGGGTAACGGCAATGTTACCGGTCAGGTTCGCGCCGCCGGGCATCAGGCCGAGCAGGTTGTTGAACCAGATAAAGAAGAAGATGGTGAGCAGATAGGGCATGTACCGCTCATACTTCGGGCCAATCGACTTTTTGGCTACCTCGTCGCGAACGAAAACGATAATCGGCTCGAAAAACGACTGAATGCCGCGGGGGGCGCCGTTGCGGTTCTTGCCGTAGCCCCGGGCCACCGCCGTGAAGACCAGCAGCAGCAGCAGGGCGCTCAGCAGCAGGGACGCGACGTTTTTGGTAATCGAGAAGTCATAGACGTGGCCGCCATCCTCGGCTACCAGGTGCTCGTGCTCCAGCTTCAGACCGTTGTACGACTGACCGTGGGCCAGGCGGGAGGACGAGAAAACACTCAGCCCTTTCGTGGGTTGATACGCAATAACGGGAAGCGGAAGCGTTAGGTGGGTGCCGTGCTCTTCGTCGCCCAGCGTCGCGAAATGCCACTCGTGCGAATCGCTGATGTGGTGCAGAATCATCTCCCCCGGGCTGAAAGCCTCCTTGTCGGTAGCCTCCGCCTGCGTCGAAGCTGGTTCGTTTGCAAAAACGGGAAGCGAAAGAATGCAAAAGAGAGCTATCAGTAAACGCTTCATTCAGAGTAATTTAGGTGGCTACCGGACCCAAGATGAAAATTGGATTAAGCCGGTTTTGAAAACGGGCGCAAGTTAGTCAGGATGCTCCAGACTTCAAACCCGGCGAAAAGAAAATACAGCAGAAAGAAGCTACCCAGGAACGCCCAGGTGCCCGGCCCTTCTTTGGCGCCCCCCCGGTAGAAGTACACCAGGATCAAACCAACCGAGATTAACAGGCGCGCCACCATCGACCCGAAGTACGCCGCCATGAAGTTGTCGGCGTCGGCTTTTACTAGTCGGGCGGTCAGCCAGTAGGTGAAGGCCGTGAGCAGGGCGAAGAAGCCGAGGATAAAGTAGGCGAGCCGGTGAATGACGGCTGCGCCGAACTGCAGGTGCAGGCCGTACATGATGGCCCACAGCACGACACAGAAGAAAGCCAGATTGCGAAGAAAGCGCGTCACAAGGAAGGAAACAGGAGAAAGAAAAGCGCAGCCTACTCGTTGCGGGTGAGGGTCCGGATAACCTGATAGGTAGCCGCTACCAGCCCGAGCACCATCAGCCCGATGGTGTACCAGGGGTTCTTGTTCTGGAAGTGGGCGTCGAGCTTCAGCCCGCCCCAGGCGCAGAGCCCGATGGTAGCCAGCATCTGAAAGCCCAGCCCCGAATACTTGGCAAAGTTACGCAGCCGGTCGGCACCGGAGTCGGTAGGCTTGTCGGGGCGGGGAGCAGCATCGGTGGGCATAGCGCGGCGGATTGGGGTGCGAAAGTATTGATTTTCGGGTCGGCCCATCGGCCCCGGGCTTCCCGGTGCCGGGCGGAGCAGGGAAAAAGCGTAATTTTACCCGAAGTGCTGCGTTGTACGCAAGGCTGGCTGCCCCGTCGAACGAATTGACCCGGGGGCGGCGTTTTGCTGAAAACCCTCCTGCCCTGACTTACTTATTTTGACCAAGCATTCCTCTCTTCGTCTGCTTTCGGCCCTGGCCGTGCTGCTCGTGGCCCTGGGCCTGGAAGCCTGCTCCTCCGAGCGTCAGTCCCTGCTGGGTCGTACCTATAACAACGTAGCGGCCCGCGACAATGGCTACTTTCTGGCCCGGGAGAAGCTGCGCGCCACCGAAGCCGCCTTATATAAGGAGCGGCCCAACGACTACAACCGCATTCTGGCGCTGTCGCCCGTCCTGGACGATGCGACGGCCACCCGGATTGCGGCCGACCTAGAGGACATCATCAAGAAGGCTTCCATTCCGATTCAGCACCGCCCCGGCTCCGACTGGACCGACGACAGCTACCTGCTGATCGGCAAGGCCCGCTATTACAAGCGGGAATACGAGGACGCGGCCAAGACCTTTAAGTACGCCAACACTACCAGCAAGGACGCCAACACCCGGCACGCAGCCCTGATCTGGCTGATGCGCACCTTCGTGACCACGAAGGAGTACGACAACGCCGCGGCAGTGTCTGCCCTGCTCGATAAGGAGCAAGGCACCGAGGCCAATGCCCGGGAGCTGTTCCTGACCCGGGCGGAGTATTACCTGGCTACCGGCGACCAGAAGCTCGCCATCGAGAACCTAAACCGGGCTATTCCCTACATCACCCCCAAGAACGAGCAGTCGCGCACCCGCTACATTCTGGCCCAGCTCTACCAGGCCCAGGGCCAGGACAAGGAAGCCTACGCCCAGCTCAACCGGATTCTGAAGCGTAACCCGCCCTACGAGCTCGACTTCTTCTCGAAGCTGATGCTGGGCCAGGTGTCCAACCTTGATGCCACCGACCGGGCCCGCCTCGACAAGTACTTCGCCAAGCTCATCAAGGATGAGAAAAACAAGGAGTACACCGACAAGATCTATTATGAGATGGCGCGCATCGACTACCGGCAGCAGCGCTATGATCAGGCATTGGCCCTGCTGCGGAAGTCGGCCCGGGCCACGACGACCAACAAGGCGCAGAAGTCCTACACCTATCTGCTGGCGGGCCGCATCTACTACGAGAACCTGCAGAAGTACCGGCTGGCCGCGGCTTATTACGACAGCACGGTGCAGAACATGCCCAAGGAAGCCCCGGAGTACGCCGCCACCGCGGAGCGGGCCGGCATTCTGAAGGACTTTACTACCCAGCTTACCATCGTCGAAACCCAGGACAGCCTCCAGGCCCTGGCCCGCCTCGACGCCCCTACCCTGGAAGCCCGCCTGACCGCCTACGCCACGGCAGAGCTGGAAGCCCGGCGCAAACAGGAGGAAAAGCAGCTGGCCCTGCGCGAGCAGGACGCCCGGCGGCAACAGGCCGCCATTAACGGCAGCCCTACCACCACCGGCAATGCCGCGGACATGGACCCGCTGGCGTTTGCCAACAGCTCGACCGGCGCGCAGTGGTACTTCGACAACCCTAATTCCCTGGGCACGGCCCGCGCCGACTTTATTCGCCGCTGGGGCGACCGGCCTCTGCAGGACAACTGGCGCGTTACGAGCCAGTCCAGTTCGTCACCCGTTACCAGCCAGGGCGGCAACGTGCCCCTGTCGGTAGCCGGAACCAGCGGTACCAGCGTGAATCCGCCGAAAGACGACCCGGCCGCCGCGGACCCGGCTGTTCAGACCCAGGCCCTGGTGGGCAAATACCGCCTGAGCCTGCCACTGACGGAGTCCCAGCTGAAAACCTCGCAGCAGCAGGTGGAGGAAGCCCTGTTTGCCCTGGGCGCCATCTATAACCAGCAGCTGCGGGAGCAGGACCGGGCCATTGAAACGTACGAGAAGCTACTAACCCGCTTTCCGGCCGGCACCCATGTAGCCGAAACGTACTATAGCCTCTACCTGCTTTACAAAGAAAAGGGCGACGGCAAGGCCGAAACCTACGCCCAGAAGCTGCGCACGGAGTTCCCCAAGTCGTCGTACGCCAAGCTGGTGGCCGATCCGGAATACCTGCGGCGCGCCTCGCTGGTAAACGAGCAGGTTACGCTGCGGCTTGACTCGGCCTTTACTTTCTACAAGAAGCAGGAGTTTAAGAAAGCTACGGCCGTCCTGGCCCGGGTCAGCAAGGCCTACCCCGAGAATGACATGGCGGACCGCGTCGGCTTCCTGAAAACGCTGGTGGCTATCCGAACCCTGCCGCCGGTCAAGGCAAAAGAAGTGGTGCTGCAGTTTAAAAAAGACTTTCCCGACAGCCCGCTGAACAGCAATGCGTCGCTTTTCATGGAGGCTTTCCGGAAGTACGATGCCGGGCAGATTGCCGGGGCGTTGGCTTCGACCGAGAAACCGGTGGTGTCGATGTTCCGTCCCGGGGAAGTCGACAACCGCATCCGCATTCTGTACAGCGAGAACGAGTCCCCGGCCGTAGCCCTGTCCCCAGCCCAGCCCAAACAGCCCGAGCCCAAAGCAGCGGTTCCCGACAAGCAGCCCGCCACGCCTTCCGCTGAGTCCAGCCCCAAGACCCCGGCTCCCAAGTCGGCCCCGGCAAAAGAGGCGCCTGCAAGCAAGACGGTGGAGCCCGCCGCTGTACCGGCTCCGGCCGGAGGCTCATCAGGCCCTGTGCCGGCGCCAGCGAAGCCAGCCACTGCCTATACAGCCAACTCCAACTCTCCCCACGCGGTGGTGCTGGTGTTTCCGGCCGCCTCGCCGGTGGTAGGCGGGCTGCCCGCCCAGCTGAACGGTTACCACGCCCGCCTGTTTCGGGATGCCAAGCTGCAGGTGCAGGCGACCCCGATGCGCGACTCCCTGGTGCTGGTGGTGGTGCAGGCGCTGCCGGGCGTGAAGGCGGCCCAGACCTACGCCCTTAAGCTCCGCACGGCGCAGTCGCCCATGAGTCGCCTCCGAGGCGTGGGTTACCAAACCCTGCTTATTGGTATGGATAACCTGCCGCTGCTGCTGCAAAGCCAGGATATCGAGGAGTACAAGCGCTTTTACCAGCAAACCTACCCGAAGTAACTCTGGAATGCTGCCGCGGCCCTGCTCTGGCGCGTACGCACCACTGATCAGGCCTTCCATTCTGATTCCCGTTCACCGAAACCAATGGCTAACCCTGCCACCAAGAACCGCTCTTCTTCCCGCAAGCCCCAGCGCGCCGGTCGTTTCGAAGGTATTACCCGCACCCTGTGGCTGATGTTCGGGGGCGGCGTGGTGTTGTTTGTCGTCTACATCCTGGCCGTCAGCATCAACTTTCTGAACCTGTTCGGGCGGATGCCCAACCTGAAAACCCTGGAAAACCCGCGAAGCGAGCTGGCATCGGAAGTCTATTCGGCCGACGGGGTGCTCATGGGCAAGTACTTCCGCGAGAACCGCACCCCGGTCGATTACAAGGACCTGCCTCAGAACCTGATTGACGCCCTCATTGCCACCGAGGACGTCCGCTTCGAAGACCATTCGGGCGTCGACCTTAAGGCCATGGGCCGGGTAGTAAGCGGCATTCTGACCGGCAGCAAGGGCGGCGGGGGCTCTACCCTTACCCAGCAGCTGGCCAAGCTTTTGTTCCGCACCCGCGACGACCTCAACGACGGCCGCCTGAGCAACGTGCCGGGCCTGCGGATGATTATCATCAAAACCAAGGAGTGGATCATGGCGGTGCGCCTGGAGCGCAACTATACCAAACGCGAGATTCTGCGCATGTACCTGAACACGACGGAGTTCGGTTCCAACGCGTTTGGCATCAACGTAGCGGCCAAAACCTTCTTTAACAAGCAGCCCAAAAACCTGACCCTGGAAGAGTCGGCCCTGCTGGCCGGGCTGGTAAACGGGCCTTCGTGGTTTAACCCCGTCCGCAACCCCGAACGCTCGAAGCGCCGCCGCAACTGGGTGCTGGGCCAGATGCACAAAAACAACTACATCGACCAGGCCACCTTCGAGAAGACGGCGGCCAAGCCGATTGTGCTCCACTACAGCGTCGAGAACGTGAACAAGGGCATTGCGCCCTACTTCCGTACCGAGCTCAGCAAAGCGCTGGTGCAGTGGAGCCGCGAAACCGACCACGACCTTTTCGCCGACGGCCTGAAGATCTATACGACCATCGACTCGCGGATGCAGAAGTATGCCGAAGCAGCCATTGCCGAGCACATGAAGCTGCAGCAGCGCTGGTTTGAGGCCCACTGGAAAGGTCAGCTGCCCTGGCGCGACGAAAACGGCAAGGTGATTCCCAACTTCCTGAACTTCGCCATCCGGCGCACGGAACGCTATAAGTCCCTTTCGAACCGGTACGAGGGCAATAAGGACTCCATCAACTACTACCTGCGCAAGAAGTACAAGATGACGGTCTTCTCGTGGCAGGGGGAAAAGGAAGTGCTGATGTCGCCGCTGGATTCGCTGGCGTACTACAAGCGCTACCTGCACGCCGGCTTTATGGCCATGAACCCGCTGAACGGGCAGATCAAAGCCTGGGTCGGCGGCACCAACTTCAAGTACTTCAAGTACGATCACGTCAAGCAGGGTCGCCGCCAGCCGGGCTCGGCCTTCAAGCCCATTGTGTACACGGCTGCCATCGACCAGGGCTACTCGCCCTGCTACCAGGTGCAGGATCTGGCCGTGACGTTCCCGCCGGTAGCCGGACGGGCCGCTTATACGCCCAAAAACTTCGAGGGCGGCTTCTCGGGCCGTACGTTCACCATTCGCCAGGCCCTGGCCCGGTCCATGAACTCGATTACGGCTTTCCTGGTGAAGAAAATCGGGCCGGACACTGTAGTCAAGTACGCCAAGCTGCTGGGTATTACCTCCGAGATTGAGGCGGTTCCTTCCGTGGGCTTCGGCTCGAGCGACGTCAGCATCTACGAGCTGTGCGGGGCGTACAGCACCTTCGTCAACCACGGCGTATGGACGGCGCCGATGATGGTAACGCGCATTGAGGACAAGAATGGCAACGTGCTGCGGGAGTTTGTGCCCCAGACCCGGGACGCCCTCAATGAGGAAACAGCCTACCTGATGACGTATATGCTGCAGGCCTCGACCACCGAGCCCGGCGGCACGTCCATCATCCTGAAAAACGGCTTTAAGTTTCCCTATGAGATGGGCGGCAAGACCGGCACGACCAGCAACTATTCCGACGGCTGGTTTATGGGCATCACGCCCGACCTGGTATGCGGTACCTGGGTAGGCGGAGAAGACCGCAGCATCCACTTCCGCAACGGCTCCTACGGGCAGGGTTCCCGCCTGGCGCTGCCTATCTATGGCCTGTTTATGCGCAAGGTGTACGCCGACAAGAGCATTGGCATCAGCACTGGCCCCTTTCCCAAGCCGGCGCAGCCCCTGTCCATCGAAATTGACTGCAGCCGCTACTACGGCGGGCAGCGCGACACGATTCCGTATGAGCAGAAGCTCAACCAGACCGACCTGAAAGACATCCAGGACCAGGACATTTAACCCCTTGAACTCCGCGCACGCAGGGCAGCCAGAAGTTGGCTGCCCTTTTTCGTTAACCTGGCCTCCGGCTGAATTAAGCCAACCCCGCGGTTGTTTTGCCAGTTAAACACCTACATCTTTCGGCTTCCCTACTTTCCCGCCTATGGCTGCCAAAGCCCATCTGCAAGAGCAAATCCGTCACCTCCCCCACCGGCCCGGCATCTACAAGTTCTTCGACGATGAGGGCATCATCTACGTGGGTAAGGCCATTGACATCCGTAAGCGGGTCAGCAGCTACTTCACCAAGCAGGACCACAACAAGAAAACCCAGCAGCTGGTCAAGAACATTCAGCGCATCGAGTTCACCATCGTGGACTCGGAGTCGGATGCCTTTCTGCTCGAGAACAACCTGATCAAGCAGAACCAGCCCAAGTACAACATCCTGCTGAAGGACGGCAAGACCTACCCTTACCTCTGCCTGACCAATGAGCGTTTTCCGCGCCTGCTGCCCACCCGCAACAAGCTGAACGACGGCTCCCGTTACTACGGCCCCTACGCCAACGTCACGGCCATGAACATTGTGCTGGAACTGATTCGGGCCCTGTACCCGCTGCGGACCTGCACCTACAACCTAGCGCCCGAAAACGTGGAGGCCGGCAAGTTCAAAGTCTGCCTGGAGTACCACCTTGGCAACTGCAAAGGCCCGTGCGAAGGGCTCATTGACGAAACTACCTATAACCAGCACATTGTCCAGATCCGGAACATTCTGAACGGGAACCTGACGGTCGCCAAAGCTTACTTCCGGGAACGGATGATGGCGGCGGCGCAGGACCAGCAGTACGAGTTGGCGCACAGCATCAAGCAAAAGCTCGACCGCCTCGACGACTTCCAGGCCAAGTCTACGGTTGTCAACGCTTCACTGTCCAACATCGACGTCTTTTCCATTGCGTCCAACGAAAAGAACAGCTTCATCAACTACCTCAAGGTGATGAACGGCTCGATTATCCTGACGCAATCGGTCGAAGTACAGAAGAAGCTGGACGAGCCCGATGCAGAGATTTTGGCACCTCTGGTCATGCAGATGCGGGAGGAGTTTGAAAGTGAGTCCAAAGAGGTGCTGACCAACATTGCCCTGCCGGAGCTGCCCCTGCCCGGCGTCAGCCTGACGGTGCCCCAGATTGGGGATAAGCGGAAGCTGCTGGAGCTGTCGTTGAAAAACGTGCTGTACCTGCGCAAGGAAAAGGAAAGCATGAACGACCGGTCCAAGGACGTCAACGAAGTCCGGATCATGGAAGGCATCAAGCGGGATTTGCGCCTTACGGAGCTGCCTAAGCATATCGAATGCTTCGACAACTCCAACTTCCAGGGCGACAACCCGGTGGCCGCCATGGTGTGTTTCCGCAACGCTAAGCCCAGCAAGAAAGACTACCGGCACTACCACATCAAGACCGTCGTGGGCCCCAACGACTTCGACTCGATGTACGAGGTGGTTACCCGCCGCTACCGCCGCCTGGTTGATGAAGGGGCATCCCTGCCCCAGCTGGTTATTGTCGATGGCGGCAAAGGGCAGCTGAGCATGGCTGTGAAAGCCATCAAGGACCTCAACCTTTGGGGGCAGATGGCCGTCATCGGCATTGCCAAGCGGCTGGAAGAAATCTACGTCCCCAATGACCCGCTGCCCCTTTATATCGACAAGAAAAGCGAGTCGCTACGCCTTTTTCAGCGCATGCGCGACGAAGTACACCGCTTCGGCATCACCTTCCACCGGAGTCGCCGCGATGCCGCTACGCTCAAGACTGAGCTGACGGATGTGAAAGGTCTGGGTCCGGTCACTGCTGATAAGCTGCTAAGCAAATTCAAGTCAGTTAAGAAAATCCGGGAACTGAGCGAAGCAGAACTCGTCGCCGAAGTCGGGCAGGCCAAGGCCCGGGTGCTGCTCAATCACTTTGCCCAGTCAGGTGCCGCTTCAGCTGATGTCTAGTAGTCGCCGCCAACAAAAAACCCCTACCGCTCTGGTAGGGGTTTTTTGTTGTAGAAAGTAAGCTGGTAAGTACTAGAAGCTCCAGAGGTTGTACTCGTACTCGATGAGGTCCGAGGCAGCCTGCTGAGCAGCCAGAATACCCTGCTGACGGCTGCCGTATACTACATCCAGACGGTCATCGTTCGGGTTGGAAATCTTCACGATGTACGAGTTGAACAGCCACAGCTCGAAAGCATCAGCAAGGTTCTTGTGCTGGGCATCGTTCTGGGGGTTAAACCACACAGCCCGGTCCGGGTTAGCCCGGAACACGCGCACCAGGTCGCTGTACTTAAAGTAGGCAATCGGCTTTTCGATACCGGAAGTGTTGTCACCCAAGGTAGCGGGAACAAAGAATCCCAGGCTCTTGATGTCGTGATACATCCGCGACCGTTTCTTGTCGAAGACCATATCCTCCTTCATTTCCATCTGGTACAGATCCACGTACCGGTACTCGTTCGTAACGGGAGCAGCGGGCTTTTTCGGCTCAGGCTTTTTGCCTTTCTGACCTTTTTTGGGCTTATCCCAGGCAGCGTCGTCGTCGGCCGTGAAGCCCAGCGCTTTTTCCTCATCCGTCAAGCCGGCAGCCGCTTCCGAAGAAGACATGTTGGCGCTTACCTCAGGGGCGGTCAGAGTGGACGTCAGCGAGTCGTTTTTATATGCCTGCAGCTCCCCACGCTTTACGGCCTCAAATATCACCCGGCTGATTTCCTTGCCGGCTGAGAACATCGGCTTGTTCTGCTTTTCGCGCAGGTCGATCTGACGCCACACGGTTTTGCGGAACAAAATGTCGGACGGGGGAATCGGGCGATACGAACCCGTGCTGCTGGCCGTAGTAGCCTGCTCCTGGGCCGACGCTGTCACCGACAGTGTTAGGCTGGCCGCCAGAGCGGCAAAGGAAAAGAACTTGTTCATAATCGTAGTAAGCAAAAATTGAGGGGCGTTAGTTCAGTCTGCTAACGCTTACAGCAGCGGAATATTGAACTGCTTGGACACTTTTACCTCTTCTTGCTGATCCTGGAAATTCAGGCGGCGAACCTCTTTCACTTCGATGTACAGACGGTCACCGGAACGGGCGCTGTTTACAACGTTGTCAAGACGCAGGTCCGGGTCATTCGACGTGATCGTGGGAATAGCGGGACGGTTGCCACGCACGAGGGTTACCTCGTAGCGGGTTACCCGGTAACGGGCGTCCTCAGGCAGGAAGGCAGCAAAGCTGGCATCCGGAATAGCCCGTAGGCTCATGTTCCGAACAGCAGTAATGGGGGTACCCTGCTTCTCGTTGGCTTCGCGGCCACCCACGATGCACTTGATTTCGGGCTTGGGAATCAGACGAACCTGGAACACCTGCGAACCAATGGCGTTGCCACCGCTACTAACGTTCAGAGTTACTTCTTTTGAATTCGGTACCAGCGTAACCTCACCAACTTTGGAGCCTTTGATAGCTGATGCACCGGAAGCCGAGAAGCTGGGCTGGTACTGGGCACCCAGCGCAGGAACCTGTACACTCAGCTTGTTGCCACACTTAAAGTAAAGTGCGTTAACCGAAGCGGACTGCACTTGCATTACCGGCTTGGTAACCGTGTAGGGAACCGTTACTTTAAAGGTGGTATCGCGGCCGTTCTGCTTGAAGCGGATCGTGCCGGTCCAGGTAGCCTTGGCGTTGCCGGCAGCATCGAAGTTGCCGGGGCGAGCCGTAAACTCGATTTTACCTTTACCCGTTGCCGGGTCAACAGACAGCGGGCTGCCGTTCAAAGTCATCGTCGGACGCAGGCTGCTGGCCGAAGCCGTCAGGAACAGTTCTGCTTTGTACTTGGTGCCGGCTGCCACCGTGTTCGACTCGGCACTGGCGAAAGCCCCAACCTTATCGAAGATGATGGTTTGAGCACCTACCGAAGCACCCAGCTTGCTGAGGGCATCAGCTTCGTACTTCAGAACTTCGGCCTCTTTCTGCGACAGGACGGCCATGGCAGCAACCACTGGCGTATTCTCGAAGCTGAGTTCAGCGAAGTTCTTGTTTTTCTGCTCTTTGTCGATCACACCCGGATCATCTTTGGCATCAAGTGCCAACGGCTTAACGCCAGGGATAATCTTGGAGATGTACTCCGAGTAACCGTTGAGCTTGTTTTTCATATCGTAAGCCACCCCATTCTTGGTAGCTCCGATCATCAGCTCAGCAACCTTGTCCTCAGCGCTCATGTTGGCGTAAATGCCCTGAGCTCCCTGGGTATTCTCCGTTTTCTGGAGCAGCTTCTCCCGGATACCCTGGAGGTAGCTTACCATCTCAGACGTACGCTGGCGTACCTCCTGGCTTTGTTTCAGAATAGCCAAGTCACGGGCTTGATTCCGGTTCTTCTCAACCGTAGCCTGAATGCCTTTTACTGCATCCGTATTGGCTTTGTCAGTTTTGGAGTTGACGCCCATAAGGCTCTCGTCCAGAAACTTGAATTTTTGAAGAATTGCTGAGTTCACTTGAAGGGCCAGAAGAGCAGTCAGTACCAAGTACATCATGCCAATCATCTTCTGCCTTGGAGTCTCATTTGCTCCTGCCATTGTCTATTTCCTAATCAGTTTTTATGGAACGGGAACAGTTGGATGAACAGTGCTGCGATTAAGCAGTGGTGCGCATCGCGTTCAGCATGTTGCCGTACACGCGGTTCAGCGAGTTCAGGTTAATGGTGAGCTTGCCCACCTCATCCTTGAACTGCTCGGTGTCCTTGCTGGCGTTGGCCATGTTTTCCATAGCCTGGCTCAGGGTGCCGTAGAACTTATTCATCGACTTCAGGTGCGTGTTGGCATCCTGCAGTTCCATTTCGTACACTGCATTCAGCGCGCCGAGGTTCTTGGTCACGTTCTGCACCTGCAGGTGGTACTCACGGGCATCCGAAGTAGCATTCGACATGGCCGAAATAGCTTCTACCGTGTTAGAGTAAGCGTCATTGATGCGCTCGAGCGACTGGGCAGCGGTGCGCACCTTCGTGGTGTACTCTTCCGTGGCATTGGTAGCGTCACCCAGGGTCGACAGCTGCTGGGTGGTCGTGCTCAGCCGGTTCAGACCTTCGCCGAGCGAAGAAATGGCTTCCGGCGTTACGTTTGCATCCTTCAGCATATCATCAAGCTTGCGGGTCAGGCCCACACCGTTGTTGTTCAGACTGTTGTCGCCGGTCGAAGGATCGTATCCTTCGGAAAGCTGGGGGTAAACGAGAGCCCAGTCGGGCTCTTTGTGCTGGGGCTGGAAGGCGCTAAGGAAGAAGATAAGAGCTTCTACTCCGAGGCCTACAATGAGCATGTAGCTTGCGCCGGGCAAGTGCTCGATCTTAAACAATGCCCCAATGATTACTACTGCTGCGCCGATACCATAGATCTTGGGCATCAGTACATCGTACAGGAAACTACCGCCTTTTGCTGCCATTTTACTTGAGTGTTGAGAAAGAAGAGGGTTGGACGTGATTGGGTGAAGGGGGATTAGTTCAATGAGCTGTTGGTACCCATACCAATCTGAATCATTGAGGTGCGGAAGCCGATATAGGAACGGGCAGAATCTTGGTGTTCAAAGTTACGCGTGCCGGTTTCGAGGAAGAAGGCAATGTCCTTCCAGGAACCGCCCCGAACCACCTTGCGGGGCTCAGTTTCGTCGGGGTTGGTCGGGTTCAGGTCCCATACCACCGGTACCGATGCCTCCATATAGGCATCATCGCACCATTCCGAAACGTTGCCCGACATATCGTACAGACCAAAGTCGTTCGGGAAGAAAGCGCCTACCGGAGCAGTGTAAGCATACCCATCACTGGCGTAGTCGCCACGGCCGGGCTTAAAGTTGGCAAGCATGCACCCTTTCGAGTTACGCAGGTAAGGACCGCCCCAGGGATAGGTAGCAAGGTCGCGGCCTCCACGAGCGGCATATTCCCACTCAGCCTCCGAAGGCAGGCGGAAGTTAGGGGTCGGAGCAATTCCAGCCTCGGCGTTAGCAGCATTCTTGTGGTTAGTGCGCCACTTGCAGAACTCCTTGGCAGCCCACCACGTCACGCCAACTACCGGGTAGTCGTCGAAGGCGGGGTGTTTGTAGTAGTACTCCATCAGCGGATCACCCATGTGATACGTGAAGTCCGTCTTCCACACAGCCGTATCCGGATAATACTGATCCATGATAACTGCGTACCCAGGGCCCGGCGCTTCAACCGAGTCCTGCAACAGAGCGTTGGTAAACTGGCGGTACTCGTTGTTGGTGATTTCCGTCTCGTCCATGTAGAAGCCGGCAATAGAAACCTGCTTGTTCATGTTGACCATTGAGGCCGAGATATCCTGGTCGGTCTGTCCCATGTGGAACGTTCCTCCGGGGCATGGCACCATACCATAGGGAACCTCCTGGGGGTTGAACTCAGGGCGGTCCTCCGCCCCGACCAAGTCACCCTGGGGTCCTTTGCCAAAACCACACCCCCCTAACAGTACCGCCGAGAAGGCGAAGAGAGGCAATAAGAGATACTTGTTCATGTTAAAGAAGAAAAGACTGTTCAGGCGGCAATACCCCATGATTACACTATTAACAGCCTACAAATTTAGGCATTCATTTGATTGTACGCAAACTGCTTACTACTCACTTACAAAATTTGCCTCTGGCAAACCGTGCAGTTTAGGGCAGTAAACGAATTTGCTTCAAGTGAATGCTCTAAGTGAAGCTACCTAGAAAACCGGGTATTGAGGTGATCCGCCGCAGTCGGGCAACCGTTTAGAAGCTGTAGCGCGGCGTCCGGACAGCCGGACGGATAGCCAGCCCAGGTTTGGGCAAGCGGTAGGAGAGCATGATCTCGTGCGAGCTGAATGCACGAGCATCCTGGTTGAATGCAATCAGATCGAATGCATATCCAACCCGGAGAGCGTTGTCTTTAGCAAAGCTCATGCCGAGTAGACCAGTAAACGACTCATCATATCGATATCCTACACCGCCCCAGAACTTGTCATTGAGTGTTGCCCGTACGCCACCTTCATACGAATTGTTTTTAAAGGTGAATTTATTGTTATCTCCGAACTTGCCGGGCATAACCATTTTCACCAATACGGTAGGCGTGACAACAACGGATGACGAAGCTTCGATATTATATCCAGCGGTCAGGTAAGCGTGGTTTTCACCAATCACCTGCGCCGACTCGGGGTTACCGGCGCCCTCGCTTCGAAACTTGTATTCGTTACGAAACAGGTTGTTGGCACTGAGGCCCGCGTAGAAAGTGGGCGACTCGTACCATACGCCGGCACCGGCATCAAACTTCATGTCGGAACCCTCCCGCGGCACGCTGCCATCCCCCTGATCGACGGGGCGGTACATGCCTTTGCTGAGGTGGTTGTAGATACCCTGTACTCCTACCCCAAGGCGGCCTTCACCTACCTTGAAGTGCTTGGAGTACGAAAGCTGGGCATTCGTGATGTTTGACTGAGCAATCTGGTCCCGGTATACGGTGAGGCCGACGCCACCACCGATTGCCGCAATCGGCAGGGAGCCTGTCAGCATGAAGGTTCTGGGGGCCCCGCCGCCATCGAAGGTAGCGTTGTAGTTGTAGTACTGTTCACGTACCAGCGTTGTGATTTCGCCCTGACCTTTGATGCCTGCGAAAGCAGGATTCAGATACATGCCGTTGAAGCCATAATGGCTGAACTGGGGCTGCTGCTGAGCTAGGGCGGAACCGGCAATTGCCGATAATAATAGGGTGGAGAGTAGAGTTCCCTTCATGGAAGCGTCTGATTTGGGGTTCGTTACGAGTTGGGTGGAACAGCGTAAGTGTTTCCAAATGTATGCAAAAAACCCTCGGCAACAAATCCGCATAAAAAAACAGGCGGCGAAGCTTTTTTGCCTCGCCGCCTGTGAATCTTTAGGCGCTCTGTTTGCCGGTCTTGTTTTTCTCTTTTCCGACATCGGCTCCGTGGTGGTAGCGGATGTACTGCTCGATAGCCCCGGTCATGGACGGGGCATTCGGCTGGGGTGCTTCGATATCCAGTTCCAGACCCGCGTCGAGTACAGCTTTGGCCGTAGTTGGGCCAAAAGCGGCAATCCGGGTACCGTCCTGCACGAAGTCGGGGAAGTTGATAAAAAGCGACGTGATGCCGGAAGGACTGAAAAACGCGATGCAGTCGTACTTAACATCCGACAGGTCGGATAAGTCGCTAGCTACGGTGCGGTAAATGACAGCCTCCGTGAACTTGAAATTGTTGGCCCGCATGAACACCGGAATATCATCCTTCCGAATATCAGAGCAGGGGTACAGGAACTTCTCATTCTTATGCTTCTTGATTACTTCGAATAAATCAGAAGCCGTACGCTGGCCTACGAAAAGCTTGCGCTTGCGCAGTACAATGTACTTCTGCAGGTAGTTGGCAGTTTGCTCCGATATACAGAAGTACTTCATCTCAGCCGGCATTTCCAGCTTGGCTTCTTGGCAGATGCGAAAGAAGTGGTCGACGGCGTTCCGGCTGGTGAAGATGATAGCCGTATGCTCTGCGATATTGACCTTTTCCTTGCGGAAGTCCTTGTAGGAAACCGGCTCGACCTGGATGAACTCGCGAAAATCTACTTTAATGCCGTATTTATCGGCAATTGCGAAGTAGGGAGAGACATCAGTGGTCGGCTTGGGCTGGGTGACAAGAATGCTGGAGATGCGCTTGGCATGGCGGCCCGTCCCCGGTTTGTCTTTGCTCTCGGCCATAAAGTAAGAAAAAGGGTAAATCTAGGTCAATAAGGAGGGTTTGTGGGAAGTACTGTCCGGAGAAGAGTACGGGATACCTTAGAAGGTGAAAACGACCACTTTAAGCAAAATGACCAGTGGAATTACTTCTGTGGCGCAAAGGTAAGAAAACAAATGCAGATTGAGGAGGGAGGTCCTACGCTGCAGCGTGCGGGCTGTGCGGACAACCGTGGCAATCAACATAAAGGAAACCACCCCATTGGATATCCAAAGCACCGTCTCGGGCAGTTTCTGGTTCAGGCCCAGATAGAGGACCATAACCGCAGGCAGGAACAAACCCATAAACAGAATAGTGCGAACAAACTCCCGATATTGTACTATTACCAGGGGTGTCACGTCGAAAATGTAGCCCATCAGTTCCAGGAACAAATATTTACCCAGGATAAATGTGGCAACCAGCGCAGCGTAGAACAGTATCCGGACTACAATGGCGGACTCGGGCACATCGAACAGGCGACGCAGAATCACAATGCTTTGAATGTTGGTATGGATGGCTACCAGCAGTAACGCCAGGGACAGCGAGAAAACCAGGACGAGCAGTAGATTCAGCCAGGTGATGGTGGGCTTGGTCAGAAAATCCTGGTCGTCAGGGCTGTTGCTCCAGAGCCGTTCCAGCTGATAGATGCGGGCAAAGCCAGGTTGGTAGGCAATGCGGATGCCACCGTACAGCAGGCCGATGATCAGTAGAAAGCAGACAAAGACGTTTTGGCCCTGGTGCCCGCGCACCCGGGGCATCACCTGCAGGGGAGAGCCGGCTACCACGCCGGGCTTGGCAGCGGTAGCGCCAGCTGCGTTTGAAAACGAGGAAATGGCCGGGGGCACTTCCGGGTGCCAGACGCACAGCAAATGGGGTCCCGGCGGGGTGCCAGGCGGGATTAGCCGGCTTAGATCGAGCGAGTAGGATGCCGTGCTGGTTGCGGTGAACACCAACCGGTTGTCCAGAAACAAGCTCAGGTCCTTGCGGGCCGGAAAGCTGATGGGTAGGGCCTGGCTGGGGCGGAAGCTGATCCACTGGTAATAGGCCCGGGCCGGCGTGTGATAATCGGGCAGAAACAGGATCAGGCGGTTCCGCGGCGCATCGAAAATCAGCCAGTCGGAAGTTAGGCCGGCCCGGGGCGCGGGCGGCAGGGGGCGATACTCAGCGGCCGCGACGCGACCAGCCAGCAGCCAAAGCCACCCCAGCAGTACCAGCGTCCGAACCCCAGCCTGTCTCACTTGTATGTCGCCGTAATCAGGATGCTACCCGCTGCTGGGCGCTGCGGTTCTGGTACACGCCCAGAAACACGCTCAGTACTACGGAAAACACCGCCAGGGCTGCAATCAGCAGGATATTGCCCAGATAGGCGAAGTTGATAACAAACAGAATCACCACCAGATTAAGCAACCCCAGGAGCATAACGGTGCTGATCTGCTGAAAGCCCATGGCCAGGATACGGTGGTGGATGTGGTTCTTATCCGGGGAGAAAGGTGAGCGGCCGGCCATCATGCGGACAGTAAATACGCGCAGCGTATCGAAGAGCGGCACGAACAGAATGCCCAGCGCCACGGCCGGCGACGAGGAGCCGAAAGCTCCGCCCACGTTCTTCCCCATCTCGATAAACTGGATGGTCAGAATGGACACAATAAAGCCGCACAGCAGGGAGCCGGTGTCACCCATGAAGATGGTGGCCCGGTGAAAGTTGTAGCGCAGAAAACCCAGCATGCCCCCGATGACGCACACGGCGACGTAGACGTAGTTCTGGTAGTTCTCCCCACCGTAGGCGTAGAAGTAGTAGCCGAAGGTGCTGACGATGATCAGGGTGATGGTACCGGCCAAGCCATCAAGGCCGTCGATCAGGTTGATGGCGTTGGTGATGCCGACAATGGCCAGAAATGTAAAGGCGTAGCTGATGCCGATGGGCAGCTCGTAAATCCCGAGAATACCCTGGAAGCTGGTAACCCGGATATCAGCCATAATCATGACAATGCCTGTAGCCAGCAACTGGCCCACAAACTTCTTGGAAACGGAGATACTGACCAGGTCGTCCTTAAGGCCTACGAAGAAGAGCACGATGCAGCCGGCCAGCAGCTGCTGCAGGCCGTTGCCCATTGGGGCGAAGATGGTAAGGGCCGACATAAAGCCGGCGAATACTGCTACGCCACCCAGGCGGGGCGTCAGCGACTCATGCACAGTCCGCACGTTGGGCGTGTCGAGCATGTTCTTCAGATGGGCAATGTAGATGATAGAAGGCACCGCGAACAGGGCCACCAGAAAGGCCCAGAAGAAAGACAGGGCCAAGGAAATTGCGAGTGTATTTGTCATCATATACTGCCTCAAAATTAAGCAAATAGGCGCGAACCCACGAAGAGCCGGCCGGCTGGCCGCTAACTATGCAGGATCCCGTCGCGGCCAAGCAGGGCAATGGGAGTCAGATTGGCCTCAATAATGGAATCGGGCACAAAGATGAACTTCTTGTCAAATATCTGAGAGCCCCGGTAGTAGCTAACCCAGTATTGGTTGTTGAGGTGGAACACGCCCGGGTCGATGGGCTCGATGGGCACTACGCTGTGGGCCTCGACGAGCGGAAACACGTGCCGCAGCGTAGAGGTTCGCACGGTTTCGCCGTGCCTGTCGAGCCCATAGCCGTTCGAGCTCACAATGACGTTCTCGAGGTTAAACGAGTTGTGGTTGAGCAAATACACCTGCCAGCCGGGCTGACCATCTTCCAGCGCCACATCTTCGGCGGGTACAATGGCCACCGACACTCCTTCCACCGGGTCAAAGACAATATCGTTTTTCATAGCAAGAATCAGCTGACGAGTTCGGCCGGAAGCTGGGCCGCTAGGTGCCGCACGACCCGCTCCTGCACTTCCGGCATGGATACAGCCCGGCCCAGCTCCCGCTCCAGGGAAGTCACGGCCTTGTCGGTAATGCCGCAGGGTACGATGTGGCCGAAATAGGAAAGGTCGGGGCTGACGTTGAAGGCGAAGCCATGCATGGTCACCCAGCGGCTGCACTTCACCCCCATAGCGCAGATCTTGCGTGGGTTGGGTGCTCCGTCCTCAAAATCGATCCACACGCCGGTCAGGCCCGCAATCCGGCCGGCCGCCACGCCGTAGTCGGCCAGGGTCAGAATTATGGCTTCCTCCAGTACGCGGAGGTAGCGGTGAATGTCGTTGAAGAAGTTGTCGAGGTCGAGAATGGGGTAGCCTACCAGCTGGCCGGGACCGTGGTAGGTGATGTCGCCGCCGCGGTTGATGCGGTGGAACGTGGCGCCATACCGGCTCAGCCCGGCCTCGTCGAGCAGCAGGTGCTCGGGCTTCCCGCTTTTGCCCAGGGTATACACGTGCGGATGCTCACAGAGCAGCAGGTAGTTGGGCGTGGGTTCGAGGGGTGTGCCGGCTTCGGCCGCCAGCCGGTTCCGGGTTTTGACGACCAAAGTATCGGCCAAGAGCTTTTCCTGGTAGGCCCAGGCGGCTTCGTAGTTTACCAGCCCCAGCCGCTCTACCTGCACCCGCCGGTTGGGCAGCGCAAGCCCGGGGGCTGCAACAGTACCCAAAGCAGCAGATGTAGACAAACCAGAATGCATAACGCAGTACGTGTAAAAGAAAAGCCGGCTGCCGAAGAGTGCTACGCGCTGCCGGCCATCCTGTTGTTGTGGAGCTGGCAAAAACCTGACGCGCCGGACACAGCCGCGGCAGCTAACCAGGTGCACAAAGGTACTAGATTTGGCTCCAACCTTTCCCTCAGCCCCCATATCCTATGCCTCCTGCCCATCATGAGCTCGGCCGTGCCGGTGAAGATGCTGCCGCGGAATATCTTGTTGGCAAGGGGTACGAGCTGGTACAGCGCAACTACCGGCACCGCCGGGCCGAAGTCGATATAATCGTTCGGCAGGAGCACTGCCTGCTGGTGTTCGTGGAAGTCAAGGCGCGCTCCTCCAGCCAGTTTGGCAACCCGGAGGAATTTGTAACTGAGCGGAAGCGGCAGCTCTTCCGGCAGGCTGCCGAGCAGTTCCAGGAAGAAACCGGCTGGCAGGGCGACATCCGCTTCGACATTCTGGCGCTGACTCCGCTCCGCCAGGGATTCCGCGTCGAGCATTTCGAGGACGCGTTTTACTGATGGTTGTTGATTGTTGAAAGCGGATTATTTTCCGGAGGGGCCCACGAAAAAGCCTGCCCCGGATGGAGCAGGCCCCTGCTAGAATGCTTTTTACAACAATCAGCAATTACCCATCAACTTCAGCTTTCACTTGGAGCCCGGCCGCTCAGCGGTGACATCCCGCTTGTCGATGCCCTTTTCCTTGTCGTAGATCAGGCCACCGTTGCGGTTGTATTCGCGGATAAGCACCGGCTCGGTAACTTCCGGGTCTGAGCCCGATTCCCCATACTGGAACTCGTAGCGGCGGTGGTTGCGGGTCCGGAAACCCCAGTACTTGGTCCAGACGCCGATTTTCTTGCCATTCTCGAACTGCCCCTCCCAGTCGCGCTGCCCGTTTTCGAGGTAGCGCACGTAGTCGCCCTCGGTTTTGCCGTCGACGAAGGGAATTACTTCCTTCACGAGCTTACGGTCGGCATCGTAGTACGACACGTTGGCGTCGCGCGGGAAGCCCATTTCGTAGTGCAGCTTGCTGACCAGGATGTTGGTATTCGTAAATTTCTCCCAGCGCAGGTGCTTGGTGCCAAAGGCGTAGTAGCCGGTTTCGACCACCTTGCCACCCACGAGCTTTTTGTAGGGACCATGCATCACCTTGTCGGTGGCCGGGTTCAGTTCGGTGCGGGCCGAGAAGATCTTGCGCTTCTTGGGACTGAAATAGTAAACGGTGGTGGCGTAGGTGCTGGGCTGCTTGAAAAACTTGAGGTAGTAGAAAATCTCAATGACCTGGTTGCGTCCCTTGGGCCCCGACTTGGTAATGCCCTTCTTGATCCGCTCGCCCAGAAAGACGTTTTTCTTCTTTTTGACCTTCCGCTGGCTTTCCTTTTCCTTTTCCTTGGCAGCCCGCTCCTGCTCTTTGGTCATCACCACCTGCTTGGCCACCAGGGAGGGCGCATTGGTGGTGTCGCGGGCCGTGGTCAGCGAGTCGCGGCTAATGGTGCCCGCCGTGAGGCCCGACTCCGGCCGGCTGTTGAAGGAAACGGTCTTCTTCGAGCAGGAGCCGAGCCCGGCAGCCAGGCAGACGAGCAGAAAGAACAGGGAGCGGCAGGTGAGCATTAAGCGGACGGGCAATAGTTGCAACCTCGAACGTAAAGATATAGGGATTTGGTGCCCGGGCCGTGAAGTTGTGAATTGGGGAAGAAGCTGGTCAGCCGGGTCGTGAAATCGAAAACGCCTGCCGCATCCGAAGACCCAACAGGCGTTTCACTTACGAAAGACCAGTTACTAGCCGGCAGCCAGCAGGTCAGCGCTGCGCTTCACGAAGGCGGTAAGAGCCTCCCCTTTCAGCAGGTTCTGGGCCAGCAGAGCCAAGTCGAAGGCCTGACGGGCCAGCTGCTCGCCCGCCTCCCCCTCGGCGCTGAGCACGCGCTGGGTGATGGGGTGGTTGGCATTCACGCTCACGGTGTAAGAGTCGGGGAAGTTGCCCATAAAGGACATGCCGCCCCCGCCGCCCACACGCTGCATATCCTTCATTCGGCGCATAAACTCGGGCAGGGTGATGATAACCGGCGCATCCTGGGGTGACAGCGCCTCCACCTGCACGTGCATGTGCTGGTTGCTGATGGCCTTGGTGTACAGCTCCTGCACCCGCGTCTTGTCGTCGTCGCTGAGTACGCTCTCGGTGGCTTCCTCTTTCTCGATCAGCTTGCCGATGGTGTCGGCATCGACGCGCTTGAAGGTGGTTTTCTCCAGCTTCTGCTCGAGCTGCCCGATAAAGTGGGAGTCGAGCACGGCGTCAAGCCTGAGCACGTCGTAGCCCCGGTCGAGGGCCGCCTGCACAAAGGAGTGCTGGGCCTCGGGGTCAGTGGTGTAGAGCATCACGGTCTGCTCGTTCTTGTCTTTCTGGTTGGCCTGCACTGACTCCGTGTACTCGGTCAGCGTGAAGGCTTTGCCGGCGGTGTTCTGCACCAGCACGAAGTCCTTGGCCTTGTCGTAGAACTTCTCGTCCGACAGCATGCCGTACTTGATGAACAGGCCGATGTCAGACCACTTCTCCTCGTAGCCCGCCCGGTCCTTGCGGAACAGCTCACTCAGCTTGTCGGCGACTTTCTTGGTGATGTAGGAGTTGATTTTCTTGACGTTGGCGTCGGCCTGCAGGAAAGAGCGCGACACGTTCAGCGGAATGTCGGGCGAGTCGATGACGCCGTGGAGCAGCATCAGGAACTCGGGCACTACATCCTTCACCTCGTCGGTGATAAACACCTGGCGGGAATAGAGCTGAATCTTGTTGCGCGAGAACTGCAGCTCGTCCTTCACCTTGGGGAAGTACAGGATGCCCGTCAGGTTGAACGGATAGTCCACGTTCAGGTGAATCCAGAACAGGGGCGGCTCCGACATCGGGTACAGCTCCTGGTAGAAGCTCTGGTAGTCCTCGTCGGTCAGCTCGGCGGGCTGCTTGGCCCAGATCGGCTGGGTCTGGTTGATGACCTCACCCCCGAACTCGATTTCGATGGGCAGGAACTTGCAGTACTTGGTCAGGATAGTACGCAGACGCGCTTCCTCCAGAAACTCATCGGAGTCCTCGGCGACGTGCAGCACCACGTCGGTACCGCGGTCCTGCTTGTCGGTGGTTTCGAGGCTGAACTCGGTGCTGCCGTCGCAGGTCCAGTGGGCGCCTTCGGTGTCGTCCTTGTAGCTCTTCGAGAAGATTTCAACCTCTTTGGCTACCATAAAGGCCGAGTAGAAGCCCAGGCCGAACTGCCCGATAATCTGGTCTTTGGCGCCGGAGTCGGAATCCTTGTACTTCTCGACGAACTCGGTGGCACCGGAAAAGGCAATCTGGTTGATGTACTTCTTGATTTCCTCGCCCGTCATGCCCAGGCCACGGTCCGACACAGTGATGGTGCGCGCTTCCTTGTCCACGCTCACCTTTACTTTCAGCTCGCCCAGCTCTCCTTTGAACTCGCCCAGCTGGCCCAGACTTTTCAGCTTCTGGGTGGCGTCGACGGCGTTGGACACCAGCTCCCGCAGGAAGATTTCGTGGTCGGAGTACAGGAATTTCTTAATGATGGGAAAGATATTCTCGGTGTGAATCGAGATGCTGCCTTTCTCTTGCATAGCGCGTTGGCTGAAGGGTTAGAAACGTAAAAACCGGACGAAATGCCTGCCTAACCGGGGCGGGCATCGTCGGAGCGGGTGTTTCAAAACCTATTCCAGCCTCCATCCGGCTGTCAGTTTGACAGCGCCCGGGAGCCTTTGCGGCCAGCCGGTACCCAAAGGCTGCCGGGCGGTAGCCTTGCCGCCGCTGAGTTGGGCTGCTCACACGAACAGGGTTTCGTTTTCGTCGGCAGCGGGGCGGGCAATAGGCTTGACGAGGGCGGCAAACTGGCGCAACAGGCGGCGGGTCAGGGCTTTCATGGAGCAGGGGATTTAGGTATATAATTCAACCGCCCAAATCTCTGCATAGCCTATTACCGCCACGTCTTCAACCCGTTACGCTTTCATTACTTCCAAACGCAACTTTCTTTTCTTAAATCAGCCTATAGCCCTCACCAACGGGTTTCGTTTACCTTCGCCTCTGCTGCTTCTTAAACTGGTAGCTCCTCCATGCCTAGCGTTGTGATGAGGTCCTGCCGCCGGCACCCAAAGTCGCTCCGCTGCGTTTAGCCAGGGTCCGACGATTCAGCTTTTATGGCGCACAACCATTCCCACCATTCTCACGGGCACTCCCACGGCCACGCGCACGACCACGGCCCGATGCACTACGGCCGCGCGTTTGGCGTGGGCATCGGACTGAATCTGCTGTTCGTGGCCGGCGAGGTTGCGGGCGGGCTGTGGGCCAACTCCTCGGCCCTGCTGTCCGACGCGGGCCATAACCTGAGCGACGTGCTGAGCCTAGCCCTGGCCTGGGGTGCCGCCTGGCTGGCGGGGCGGCCGTCGTCGAAGCGGTACACCTACGGCCTGAAAAGCGCCACGATTCAGGCGGCGCTGCTGAATGCCGCGCTGCTGTACCTGGCGCTGGGCTTTATTCTCTGGGATACGCTGCACCACCTGCGCAGCCCCGAGCCGGTAAACGGCAAGGCAGTGATGCTGCTGGCGGGCCTGGGCATTGCGGTGAATGGCTTTACGGCCTGGCTTTTCAGTAGCGGGCAGAAGGGCGATGTAAACGTGCGCGGTGCCTACCTGCACATGCTCACCGACGCACTGGTGTCGGCGGGTGTAGTGGTAGGCGGAGCGGTAGTGTACTGGACGGGCTGGCACTGGCTCGACCCGGCCATCAGCTTCGGCATCCTCGGGCTGATTGCCTACGGCTCGTGGGGCCTGCTGCGCGAAACCGTGCAGCTCAGCCTGCAGGCCGTTCCTGCCGGCATCGACCTGGAGGCCGTGCGCACTTTCCTGCTGGCCCGGCCCGGCGTGACGCAGGTCCACGACCTGCACGTGTGGCCACTCAGCACCAACG
The DNA here is from genome assembly GCF_020685205.1 of Hymenobacter translucens. GTDB lineage: Bacteria > Bacteroidota > Bacteroidia > Cytophagales > Hymenobacteraceae > Hymenobacter > Hymenobacter translucens. The sequence goes on along the minus strand of NZ_JAJERB010000002.1, from coordinate 576,691 downwards.
AAACCGCTCTCACGGCCCACCTCGTCCGCCCCGGCGTGGGTTCCGACGGCAACCAGTTCCTGCAGAACCTGCAGCACGACCTTGTGCACGAGTTCAACATTGGTCACTGTACGGTACAGATTGAGCAGGATGCGCCGCTGCCCGGACAGCACGGCTGCTGCGACGCGGGGGAGGCCATGCCGGCAACATCAGCGAAATCTGCCTAATATTCGGCTTCCATCCGCTGCTTCGCTCCTACTCTCCTATGGCCATCACCACTGGTCCCGCCTCACCGGCTCCCAAAACCGCCTCGCTGTTCAGTGCCATCGTCATCGTGGCCTCGCTTGGGTACTTCGTCGATATCTACGACCTGATTCTGTTCAGCATCGTGCGGGTCGAAAGTCTGAAGTCCCTGGGCATTACCGACCCCGACGCCGTGACCAACCAGGGTTTGTACCTAATCAACATGCAGATGGGCGGAATGCTGCTTGGCGGCGTACTGTGGGGTATTCTGGGCGACAAGCGGGGGCGGCTGTCGGTGCTGTTCGGCTCCATCCTGCTGTATTCCCTGGCTAACATTGCCAACGGCCTGGTGCAGACCATCGACCAGTACGCCTGGCTGCGGCTGATTGCGGGCATAGGCCTGGCCGGGGAGCTGGGCGCGGGCATCACGCTGGTTTCGGAAACACTGCCCAAGGAAAAGCGGGGCTACGGTACCATGATTGTGGCCACCGTGGGCGTATCGGGCGCCATGCTGGCCTACTGGGTGGGCGAAGCCCTGGGCTGGCGCAATGCCTATTTCGTGGGCGGCGGCCTCGGACTGGCCCTGCTGGCGCTGCGGGTGGGCGTGTACGAGTCGGGCATGTTTGAGCACACGAAATCGACCGGTGCGGCGCGTGGCAACTTCCTCAGCCTGTTTACTAACGCCCCCCGCCTGACCCGCTACCTGAAGTGCCTGCTCATCGGCGTGCCGCTCTGGTTTGTGGTCGGCATCCTGATAACGCTGGCTCCTGAGTTTGGCCGGGCCCTAGGTATCACCGGCCCGGTTTCGGCGGGGCTGGGCGTGTTCTGGTGCTACTTCGGGCTGGTGTTCGGCGACTTTGCCAGCGGCACGCTCAGTCAGCTGCTGCGCAGCCGCAACCGGGCCCTGCAGCTGTTCCTGATCCTGTGCGGGCTGCTGTGCGGGGTGTATCTGTTTGCCATCCGGGGAGCCTCACCTACGGCGTTCTACGCCGTTTGCTTTGTGCTCGGCATCACCGTAGGGTTCTGGGCGCTGTTCGTGACCGTGGCGGCCGAGCAGTTCGGCACCAACCTGCGGGCCACCGTCGCCACCACGGCCCCGAACTTTGCCCGGGGCTCGGTAGTGCTGCTCGTGCCGCTGTTCAAGGGACTTTCGGGCCTGGACGTAGGCGGGCACGCGCTGGGCATTATCGGCAGCGCGGCCATCATCGGGGTGGTGTCGCTGCTCATTGCTTTCTGGGCCGTAACTACCCTGCCGGAAAGCTACGGCAAGGACCTGGACTACCTTGAGGAATAGAGCGGGCACACCAACTATGGCGCACCGGTTACGTTACAGGCCCAACCGTACCATAACCTCTCCGTTCGTCATGAAAAAGATTCTCGCCATACTCGCCGTTGCCACCCTGTTCATCAGCACGGCGCAGGCCCAGTCGACCACTCCAACCGATACTGCCCAGGCCCGGGTGCAGATGCTCCAGCAGCGCGCTGCCGAATCAAAGGCCGCGCTGAATGCCCAGAAGCAGCAGTCCGATGCCAGCGCCAGCGCGGTAAAGGACAGCAAGGCGCAGCTGAAAGAGCAGCAGCAGCAGCTTAAGGAGCAGAAGCGCCAGCTGAAAGAGCAGCAGGCCCAGGCCAAGGAAGCCAAGCGCAAGGAAAAGGAAGCGCAGAAGCTGGCCCGCGAGGAGAAGCGCCGCGCCAAGGAAGCCAAGAAAGCGGCCAAAGCCAGCTAGCTGCTCGTCCGTTTCGCTGTTATGTCAAAACTCCGGCCCCTGGGCCGGAGTTTTTTGTATTCTTGCCCCCTCACTTCTTTTTCCTTGTCCAATGGCTGACCAGCCCACCAAAAACAAGCAGATGTTTTACCCGTGGCACCACTTCGTGCTGCTGCCCGCCGCCCTTATTCTGGCCATCTACGGCATCCGGCGCTACGTGAACGTGGCCGGCAACGACGACGAGATTTCGCGGCTCTGGTTTACCGTGATGCTGCTGGCCGTGGTAGGCTTGGGCGTGCTGTGGATGCTGCGCCAGCACTACGCCCTGGAGCTGCAGGACCGCATCATCCGGCTGGAGGTGCGGCAGCGCTACTTCGAGCTCACCGGGCAGAGCCTGCGCCCCCTCGAAGCCCAGCTCACGCTCAGCCAGATTATGGGACTGCGCTTTGCCGGCGACGCCGAGCTGCCCGCCCTGGTCCAGGCAGCCATCAAGGAAAAGCTGAGCTCCAAGGATATTCAGGCCCGCATTCAGGATTTCCAGTTCGATTATCTGCGGGTATGATTTCCGGGGCCTTGGGGTCTTGAATTTCCTGTCAGCAGTTAACTGCGCGCCGGCCTGCTGACAGATAAAGCGGCGTCACGATTTTTTCGGCAACTTTTGTGTTGTCCTGACCTGCGCCGACTTTTACGGCAGCAAGCCAGATCCAAAAATCCAGGAGCCTAGGCTCCCCACAACCAAGACCCTACCAGATGATTCTATACAACGTCACTTCGAGCCTTGATCCGGAAATTGAGGACCAGTGGGTTGCCTACATGCGCGACGTACACATCCCGGAGGTTATGGCAACCGGCTTTTTCGTGAAAAGCCAGCTTTGCCGCCTGCTCAACGAGGAAGATAACGGCGTCACCTACGCCTCTCAGTATTACTGCGTCAGCCTGGAACAGCTCGAAGAGTACCGGAAAGTGGCCGCCCCGGCCCTGATCCGGGAAATCGACAAGCACTTTGGTGGCCGCTACGCCTCCTTCCGCACCATGCTGGAAGTAGTGGCCTAAGCTTCTGTAAAGCCGGAGCTGACCGGCCCGGCTGCAAACACGGTAAAAGGCCGCTTCTTCCGAAGCGGCCTTTTCTTTTTATCTTTCCTTCACGCGGCCTGCGGTAGCAGACCCTCTGAAAAGCCCGCCTGCCTCCGTTGGCATTACCTTTCCCGCCGAAGACCTGCTTCGGTTACCTCTTCTTCCATGAGCCTGAACCCCATCGTCCTGTCCATCCCGATCTACTTCGCGCTGATTGGCGTGGAGCTGCTGGTGGAGCGCCTGCAGCACACCGAGCGGTACCGGTTTCACGACGCCATCACCAACATCAGCTGCGGCATGACCTCGCAGATTGCGGGCGTCTTTCTGAAGGTGGGGGTCGTGGGCGTGTACGAGCTGCTGTACACCCACGCCCGGCTGTTCGACGTGCCCCGCACCTGGGCTACGGGGCTGCTGCTGTTTGTGCTGGCGGATCTGTGCTACTACTTTGCCCACCGCTACAGTCACGAAATCAACTTTTTCTGGGGCGGGCACGTGGTACACCACCAAAGCGAGGACTACAACCTGTCGGTGGCGCTGCGGCAGAGCTCGTTTCAGGGCATGTTCACGTTTCTGTTTTACCTGCCCCTGGCTGTGCTCGGCTTCGAGACGGAGTGGTTTGTGTACACCTCAGCCCTGGTCACGCTCTACCAGTTCTGGATTCACACGGAGTTTATCGGCAAGCTGGGCCCGCTGGAGTGGGTGCTGAACACGCCTTCGCATCACCGCGTCCACCACGGCCGCAACCCCAAGTACATCGACAAGAACTACGCCGGCACCTTTATCATCTGGGACCGGATGTTCGGCACCTTCCAGCAGGAAGAGGAAACGCCGGTGTATGGCATCACCACTCCATTGAACTCCTGGAATCCGGTCTGGGCCAACTTCGGCCACTACTTCCAGATGCGCGAGCAGCTGCGGCAGACGCCCGGCTTCTGGAACAAGGTCCGGGTGGTCGTCGGGCGGCCCGGCTGGCGCCCGGCTGAGTTGGGCGGCCCCTACCAGATTCCGGAAGTCGACCCGGGCAATTATCAGAAATACACCACCAGCGCGCCCAAGACCGTGAACTGGTTCGTGTTCAGCCAGTACGTGGCGCTGATGGGCGCCGCGGCTGTGTTTATGTTCACGCAGAAGAACATGGAGCCGCTGGTGCGCTACCTCGTGGCCGCGTGGTGCGTGTGGGCGGCCCTGGCCTGCGGAGCATTATTTGAAGCTCGCCGTGGCGCCTTTCTGCTGGAGCCCGTGCGTCTGCTCGCCTCGGTCGGGTTGCTGCTGCTGACGCTACGCACCTCGCCCCACTTTGCCGTGGCGGCAATGGCCGGAGCGGCGTGGCTGGTTGCTTCCCTGGCCTGGGTTTACTCGTTCCGCAAGGTGTTCGCGCCCATGACGGCCGCTACGGTCGGGTCGCAGGCGTACGCCTGAAGCTGCTCGGCGGTCATGTTGCCGTTGTGCCACTCGGGGTCGAGGTTGGCGCCAATCTTTTTGTAGAAGCCGATGGCCGGCTCGTTCCACTCCAGCACCTGCCACTTCAGGCGGTTGGCTCCGCTTACCCGGGCCTCGGCCACCACGGCATCGAACAGCAGGCGGCCCAGGCCGGTGCCCCGCTCCTGTTCCGTCACCACCAGGTCTTCGAGGTAAAGCATCTTACCCTTCCAGGTGGAATAGGCCGTGTAAAACAAAGCCAGCCCCACGATTTCATCCGCCGCCCGCTCAGCCACCACAAACTTGAAAATGGGTTCGGGACCGAATCCGTCGCGCTGCATGTCGGCCAGCGTGTTGGTGACTTCCTGGGGAGCCCGCTCGTACTCGGCCAGCTCCTGAATCAGACCCAGGACCTGGGGCAGGTCGGCTTCCACGCCGCGGCGGATGGTGATGTTGGCAGAGCGCATGGTTTTAGTGCTTGGGGGTTAGTGCCTGGTAAGGTAAATCGAACAAGAGTAGCGCCGGTCAAAAAAGCAGCGCCCGGCTGCGCGGGGCAGTCGGGCGCTGGCGTATGGTAGCCGGAAGGCCAAAACTACATCTGAGGCTGCATTTTCTTGATGTCCTCGGTGGCGTTGACCGCGTTGATTTCCCGGGGCAGGTTAGCGTCGGCCTTGCCGCCGGTCGTATCCGAGGGAGGGGGCAGCTGGGGCAGGGGCTTCACGGCCACATCTTCATCCCGCATGTTGTCAGGATTGCTGCAGGAGGCTAGGCTCAGCGTTAGGGAAGCGCCGGCCAGCAGACCGAGCAGAATCATTTTCTTCATAATAAGCCGAAATAAGACGGGCATTTGGGTTTGGGGCGGCAAGATACAACGCAGGCCGCGAAAGATAATCCTCTGGTTTAAGGCGGGCGCCGAGGGTGAAGCTTGCCCAGGCCCGGTTTCGCCCTCTTGTCAGCGCCCGGCCAGCACTCGGGTCTACTTTCCGTACGGGCTCACGCCCATGTTCTGGTAGCAGAACGACCAGATGTCGGCCCACTCCTGGATCTGCAGCGCCGTGCTTTTGCCCGCCCCGTGGCCGGCATTCACATCCACGCGAATCAGTTGGGGGTTAGGCCCGCCGTTCTTTTCCTGCAGCGTGGCCGCAAACTTAAACGAGTGCGCGGGCACCACCCGGTCGTCGTGGTCGGCGGTGGTAATCATGGTGGCCGGGTAGGTGGTGCCGGCCTTCAGGTTGTGCAGGGGCGAAAACTTCACCAGGTTCTGAAACTGGGCGTAATTGTCGGACGTGCCGTACTCCGGGGCCCAGTTCCAGCCGATGGTAAACTTCTGGTAGCGCAGCATGTCCATCACGCCCACGGCGGGCAACGCTACGTGGGCCACGTCGGGGCGCTGGGTCATGATGGCACCGACTAGCAGGCCACCGTTGGAGCCACCGGCAATAGCCAGGCGCTGGGGGTTGGTGTAGTTCTGCACCGTCAGATACTCGGCAGCGGCAATAAAGTCGTCGAACACGTTCTGCTTGTTGGGCGTCATGCCGGCCTGGTGCCAGGCCTCGCCGTATTCCCCGCCCCCGCGCAGGTTGGCCACGGCCAGGATGCCGCCGTTTTCCAGCCACAGCATCCGCGCTACGCTGAAGCCGGGCGTCAGGGAGATGTTAAAGCCCCCGTAGGCGTACAGGTACGTTGGGTTCTGCCCGTCGAGCTTCACGCCTTTCTTGTGGGTGATGAACATCGGAACCTTGGTGCCGTCCTTGCTGGCGTAGAACACCTGGGTGGTCACGTAGTCGGCCGGGTCCACGTCTACCTTCGGAGCCCGGAACACCGTGCTTTGCTTGGTGGCCAGGTCGTAGCGGTAGATGGTGGTGGGGTAGGTAAACGAGGTGAAGGCGTAGTACACGGCCTTGGCGTCGCGGTGCCCGCCAAAGCCGGTGGCGGTGCCGATGGCGGGCAGCTCCACCTCATTTTCCAGTACCCCCTTCTCGGAATACACCTTTACCTGGCTGCTGGCATCCTTGAGGTAGCTCACGATCAGCTTGCCGCCCACGTGATTCACGTCGTCGAGCTTGTTCTCGGTTTCGGGCAGCACCACTTTCCAGTTGGTCTCGGCGGGCTTTTTCGGGTCGATGCGGACGACGCGGTAGCGCGGGGCCTTGTAGTTGGTGAGCACGAGCAGCTCCCCACCCACGTTGCCGACCACCGAGTTGTTGTACTCGTAGCTGGAAATCAGCGTGGTGAACTTGCCGGCCTGCTTGGGGTCGGTCAGGTCACGGGCCATGATGCGGTTGCCATCCGCCTTGCCATCGGTCAGGTAAAGCAGCAGGAAACGCTCATCTTCGGTGGTGCCCACGGTCCGGAAGCCCAGGGGCATGGTCTTGTCCTCGTACGTGAGCTTGTCGGCCGATTGCGGCGTACCGAGCTTGTGGTAGTAGACCTTGTGGAACTCGTTTTTGCCCGAAAGCTGGTTTTCGCCGGCCTTGGGCGCATCGTAGCGGCTGTAGAAGAAGCCGTCCTTGTACCAGGCCGCCCCCGATACCTTCACCCACTGGAGCTCGTCTTTGAGCGGCTGCCGGGTTTTCAGGTCCATCACCTTTAGCTTCTGCCAGTCGGAACCGCCGCCGGACGTAGCAAACGCCATGTAGCGGTGGTCGTGGGAGAAATAGGTGCCGGCCAGGGCGGTGGTGCCGTCGGCGGAAAGCTTGTTGGGGTCCAGCAGCAGGTCGGGCTGACCTTCCTGCCCGCTTTGCTGGGTGTACATCACCCCCTGGTTCTGCAAACCGTCGTTGCGGGAATAGTACAGGCGCCCGCCTTCTTCCTGCGGGATACTGAACCGCTCGTAGTTCCAGATCTTGGTGAGGCGCTCCTTGATACGGTTGCGAAACGGAATCTGCTCCAGATAGCCGAAGGTAACCTTGTTCTGGGCTTCCACCCAGGCTTTGGTTTCGGGCGAGTCGAGGTCTTCGAGCCACCGGTAGGGGTCGGCTACCTTGGTGCCGTGGTAGTCGTCGGTGTGGTCGGATTTACGGGTTTTCGGGTAGTCCACGGTGAGGCGGGGCGTTTCGGGAGCAGTACGGGCCGGGGCGTTCTGCTCGATGATGGGCGTTTCGGTGGCGGAGGCGTTGCCGGCCAGGCTTTTGGGCGGTTGGCTGGAGCGGCAGGCGGCCACAGCAGCCACCGAGGCCACGGTCAGCAAAGACAGGTAGGTTTTGTTCATAGCGCAAAGGTGTTGATAGTTTTTAGTTGTCGGTTGTTCGTTGTCAGTTGTCAGTAGCAGAATAACCGGACAACTAACAACGAACAACTGACAACGACTTACCGACTGGTAATCCGCCCGATTTTGGGGATAACCTGAATCAGGAACCGCTTGTTCTGGCCTTCGCGGGCCCCACGGTAGCGCCCGGTGCCGAAAAAGCCGCTGCCCCCGATAATCAGCTCGATGCCGGAGTCCTGGCTGAAATCAAGGCCGTTCTGCTTCCAGAAGTTGAGAAGATTCAGGGCCCGGCGGTAGCTGAGCTGGTAGGTGAGCTGCTCTTCGGCGCGGTTGCGCGGGTCGTTGCCGGCGTAGCGGGCGGCCATACCTTCCACAATCACGAGGTAGCGCACGGGCTGCTCGGTCCGAATAGTTTTGAGCACTGAGCGGAGCGTCTGCCCGGCCTGGAGCAGGGCGGGCTTATAGGCATCCTGGATTTCGTCGCGCCCGGCCTTGAACTGTACCGGCACCAGCAGCTCGTGCCGCTCCAGGCCGGGGTCGTACTTAAAGTACCGGCCTTCGAGGCGCTGCAGGGAGCGGCGGATCTTGGTAATCTGCTCCAGCTCCTCGGCCTTGGCCTTGAGCTCCCCGTTGGCCTTTTTCAGGTCGTTTTCCCGGTCCTTGAACAGCTTGAAGCTATACACGAACAAGACCAGCATCACCACGAACAAGGACGTCATCAGGTCCACGTAGCTGGGCCAGAAGAAGTCGTTGGAAGAGCGGTTGTTCGTGGTGGTGTCGTTCATAATAACTCTTATACTATCGGCCGGTCATTCCGAGCGAAGTCGAGGAATCTCGCGTGCTGATGTTGTTGTAAATGGAACGTCATGCTGAGCAAAGTCGAAGCATCTCTACCGCTTCGTTGAGGTGAGGCTCATTACAAATGCTTCTTCGGCAATAATGCGCTTCGAAAATGACCTTATTCACTTCGGCATCATCAAAATCCGGCCAATAGCCAAAGTGCTGAAGCACAACTTCAGAATTTAGTATCCTGGCAATGATATGGCTTTGATTCTCAAACATTGGAAAGCAGTTCCATTGTGACGAAGCGGTAGAGATGCTTCGACAAGCTCAGCATGACGTTCTGGTAGGCGAACTACAAAGTTCGCGCTACTGGCTACTGGGGCTGTACGCCGCCAAACAGCTTGTCCATAAACCGCTGAAACCGGTTTTTCGACGTGGCTTTCACCAGCACCGTGTTCAGGTTCGACAGCTCGGCGAGCAGCTTGGCCTGAATCTGGGAGTCCAGCTCGACTTTGCGCAAAAGCTCCCGCTGGGTGGCCGTCACGTCGCGGCCCAGGGCCTCCTGCTGGGCATTCAGGTTCTGGAACGGCTCCAGGTAGCGGGTGATGCGCTCAAACACGTTGTCCTCGTTGAGCTTCTGGAAATACTGCCCCCACTTCTCGTAGGCCTGCTGGGCGTCGCGCTCGTGGTAGCTCAGGCGCTGCTGCATCAGGTCGGTGAGGCGGCCGGCGGCCTGGTCGAAGTACTGCTCGGTGCGGGCCGCGAGGTTGCTCATCTCCTGCTGGTGGCGCTGGAAAAAGTCGAGCTGGTGCTGGATAACATTGTCGTGCTGCCCGATGTACTGGCCTACGTTGTTGATGCCCCGCTCGAAGCCGACCAGCCGGTCCAGAATGCTGCTCACGGCCCGGGCGGTGGCGGTGCCATCTTCCAGCATCTGGTTGAGCCGCTGCTGGTAGCCCATAAACTGCGCAAACAGCTCGGCCGACTGACTGACCTTCTCAAACACGGCCACGTTGGCGCTGGCCATCTGGTCGAACCCGATTTCGTTGAGCCGGGTCAGGAAGTCGCGCTGCACCTTCACGTTCTCGGTGAGCGTGCCGATGATGGGCTCGAATACGGTGACCTTGCCGATGAAATCCTGGTTGAAGGCATCGAGCACGCCCTTCAGCGTCGACAGGCTGTTGGCCATGTCGTTGTGCAGCACCGGCAGCAGGCGGGCCTGCAGGAAGGTGTAGTAGGCGTTTTTGAGCTGCTCGAGCCGCTGCCGGGCTTTGCGGACTTCGCTGTTGCCGAGCATCGTGAGCAGTAAACCCACGAAGGAGCCGGTCATGGCAATGAGCACGCCGGTCAGGAAGGGCGTCAGCGCATCTTCATCCGACACCCCGTTGCGGGCGATGCCCACCAGGCCCAGAATCACGCCCATAAACGTACCCAGCAAGCCCAGGTACAGCGGCGTCGCCACGTTGGCCTGCACGGCCGTGTCAAGCACCTGGGACTGTCGCTCCGAAATGTCTTTCAGAATGCCGAAGTCGGACGCGGCGCCTTTGTTGTGCCGCAGGTAGTCGTTGGTGTCGACCAGAATTTCCCGGAAGTCTTCGGATACTTTTTCCGCCTTGATGATATCGACCACGAACGAGCCGTCCGGGGCGTTGGCGGCATATTCGGGCAGATCGGTACCGTCGGGCAGCACCATGCGCCGCTCTACCCGCAACGCATTTTTGGCCGGGTACAGCTGACCCAGCCGCTGCGCGTTGCTACGGGTTTGCAGAAACACACGGATCTGCAGCCCCACCACAATCAGGACAACGACTATTTCGAGTATAATTTCAAGCATCGGGGTAAAGCTACTGCTAGAAAACCAGCTCCCGTTTTTCAGGAAGTGACTGGTCCGGAGTTCTCACGGATGGGTTCTCGATGTTCTGTTATCCTGACAAAGGAAGGACCTTATCAGGTTAAAACGAGCCATTGTCTTCAATGTCGCTCTAACGTGAGAAGGTCCTTCGCAGACAAAGGATTAAGCTAACCGCTACAAGCCATCAGCTAATAGCCACAAAGGCTACTCGAAGTGAATGGCGGCTTTCTGCTCGACCTGCCAGGCGCCGTTGGCCTTGTTCAGCACGCCGTCCTTGTCGGTGACGATGCGCGAAACGGGGCCGGTGGGCTGCTGGTACTGGCAGGCATCACGCAGCGAGTACTGGGCGCTCTGAATGGCGTAGGCGTGGACAGCGGTGTTCGACGTGATTCGGAACGACGCCCGGCCGGGGCGCTGGGGGTCGAGGGTGATTTCGTAGATGCTATCGTGCTGGGGCTGGTCCTGCAGGTCGTATTCGCTGAATCCCCCGTTCACGGGCACTTTCACATAGAACCGCTGATTGGCGGGCGGAGCCGGCGCGGCGGCTGGCTGCACGGGAGCCGTTGCGGCCGACCAATCCGTAGCCGGCAGCTGGACGGGCGGAATCAGGCTATCGAACTCGTCGCGGTTTTCGGTGGCGGGGGAGCCCAGGGGCATAGCGGCAGGGGCGGGCTCGGTTTCCCGCATCGGGGCGGGGGGAGCGTAGCTGGTGGGAGCCTCTGCCGCTGCAGGAGCCGCCGCTGGCGGGGCAGCGGCCGGGGCCGGACGCGGGGCATTCTGCTGCTGACGCTGCTGCTTGTTCGACTGTCCTTCTTTCCGGGGCTGGTGCTGGCTTTGTCCGGCGTTGCCCGACTGCAGGCGGGCTACCTCCGCGGCCACGCGCTGCTGCACGATTCGCTCAATCTCGCGCTGCACGTCTGGCGTCAGGCCGGCAGCAACTCCTCCTCCCCCACCGCCAAAGCCTCCGGCCGTAGCTTTCACCGATTCCAGCTCACTGCGGTGCCGGTCGGCACGGCTGCCGAGGGCGCTGATGCTACGGCGCAGCAGCACATACAGAAACAGGCTCAGCAGGGACAGAATCAGGGCAATGGGCGCGAACAGCTTGCTCATCATGCTTTCACCACTTCCTGCGCTGCGGCTGGTTGCCGCATAGGAATTGTCAACGGGGTCGGTGCCGGCTGTTTCAGTGGCGGCCATTTCCTCATCGGTTGCCGTCGTATCCAGCTGCGGGGTCTGCGCCGCGGCCAGGCTGGCGCCAACGTCGGTGGGTGGAGTGCCGTTTTCAACGTAGCCTTTCAGCTGGGCGTCAAGGTCCTGCACGCCCTGCATCCGGGCCGGGTCCTTGCGGCGGGAGGGCGAGGATTTCAGCTTGTTGATAATTTCCGTCGCCAGCTTCTGCAGCCTGGACTTATCCGAGCCCAGTCCGCTGTACATCGTTCCCCGGGCTTCCAGCGGCGCATACAGCAGGCTATACACCTTCTGACTATCCGCTTTGATGCTGCTTTCGAATTCCTTGAGCGAGCCTCCGCAGCGGACGGAGTTTTTCAGGTCAGACTTGCCCGCTTCGTCGTAGATAAACCGAACCGTAGCACACCAGATCTGGGCCTTTTGCTCATCGAGCGTGGGCTGGCCGGGCGTGGTCTGGGCCGAGGCGAAAGTGACGGAAAGCAGCAGGCCGGCAAACAGCAAGGCACCGGAAAGGGAAAAACGATTCATGGGCAGGAGTTTCAGCATGCAATACTTCGGCTATTGGCAGTCGGCTATTTCTTGATCGAAGCTCATCAGAGAGTCTTCGCCCATAGCGGTCAGGGTTTGGTAAAATGTCGCTCTGTTGAAAGGGCCCAGAACTTTCTTCCGAATCTCTTCATGGACGTTGTGGTACTCCCCTTTAAGTGGTTGTCTGTACTGGATACTCCTAATGGGAAGTATGTAGTACTCAGTGCATGATTTAACAATTATCACTCGGTCATTGTGGCCTGTCTCAGTAACTTGAGCTTGAATCAAAGGAGTACTAAGTTCACCCTCATTGTCATAGTACAGGTAATACTTTCTTCCTCCACTAATCGTCGTTGCCCAATAGTTACCAACTATTTCTTTCTCGTCCCATTCCGACCCCCAGAAGCATGAGCCTAAGGGCAAAACTGTCAACAGAAGTAAAACGCGCGGGATTATCCTCATTAGCATCATACCGGTAATAGAGAGAAAATGCGGGGTGAAACGATTCAAATCAGTTCACCCCGCATTTTCTCTCTACCCGTTGGAAATCAACTCCCGGCTCAGGTTATAGAGGGCCTGCTTGAGCGGGTAGAAGAACAGGGTTTCGGGCAGCGTTTCGCCCTGACTCAGGTTGCGGCCAATCTGGTGCAGACCCAGGCTGAGGCTGTCCTCGATTTCGCGGAGCAGAAACTCCTTGACCCGGGTCCGGTCGATGTCGACGCCGACTTCGCGCATCAGCGGGGCCACGTCGTCGCTGTCGAGCACGATGTCGAGGAAGCGGCGGGTGTTGTCGATGACGCTCTGTTTGAGGTCGGCGTCCACCTGGGGCATTTTCAGGCGGGCTGCGTCAATGTCCTGCCCTTCCATAGCGCCGTTGAGCTTTACTGTCCGGATCTGGTCGAAGTCGGCGGCGCTGGTGGCGCTTTCCTCGAACAGCACGCCGCCGTTGGTGGTGGCTTCCTTGGGGTTATCGGCCAGAATCACGCGGAAGTTGTGCGGCGCCTCCTGCCCCGAAGCGGCCTTGAATACGGCTTTGCTGATCTTCTCAATGGCGGCCATGCTGGCGCCGCCGCTGAGCAGACGCAGGTACAGGCTGCCCTTGCCCGAGAAGCACAGGTAGCGCGGGGGCTTCAGGCCGAGGTGCTGCACGAGCTGGGCCACGTGGTACACAATGGCGGTGTAGTGCAGGTAGAACAGCACCCGTAGCTGCCGCCCCTTGCCCAGGCCCAGGCTTTGCGTAAAGCGTAGTGCCTCGTTGTAGGTGAACAGCAGGCTGGTTACATCAGCCGAGCCGAAGTCGGGGTTCTGTAGGGCCGCGCGCAGGTAGCCTTTGTACTCCTGGTTTTCCTCGGAGTCGGGCAGGCTTTCCACATACTGCACGCCGAGGCGGAGCAGGCCGTTCTGCTTGGGCGCGCCCTGCACGCGGGCGTAGCCGTCGCCCCACAGGTCGTCGCCGGCAAAGCGGAACGAGGAGCTGAACGAAGGCTTCTGGTCGGCGAAGATCAGCAGGTCGGTGGTGCCGCCGCCGATGTCAATGTTGATGACGTTCTCGTCGCGGTTGGGCACCACCTGGTTGGTAGCCGTGAGGTAGTAGTACGGGGCCACCGACTCCGAAATGCACTGAGTGGGTCGGCGGGCCCGGAACACCTGCTGGAAGGCTTCGTCCCAGACCTGCTGAAACTGGTTGCGCAGGAACATGTCGAAGCTCAGCGGAGCAAACCACACCACGCGGGTGTCTTCGAGCACCCCGCCCTGCATGGCCGCCTTGTGCTTCATCAACAGCAGAATCTCCTTGAAGAAGGCCGCAATGCGGTTTACGCCCTGGGGGTCCAGCTCGGCGCTCCACTTCAGGTTGGTCACGAAGCGGTTCTGGGGCGGCTGCCCGGTTTCGGTGTTAATGCTGAAGCCAATGTTGATGTTGCTGAGCACTTTGCTCGGCTCGTTGGCGTAGGAGTTGGTCTCGCACACCGCCGTCCGGATCGGAAACTCATACACCGACTGCTGTTCCCCGATGATGCTCGGAATAAACTCCCGGTTCTGAATCAGGGGCACGTCGATCAGCTGACCCGGGCCGCGCATGTAGCGCTGAAACGCCGAGTAGCCGGTGTCGGGCAGGGGCGCGTTGAGCAGCTCAACCTGCAGATCGGCCTCGCCAATGGTGAAGGGAACGGGGTGAGCGGCCGGACCGTTGGCGTAGGCCACGTGGGTGTTGCTGGTGCCAAAGTCGACGGCGAAGGTGAAGCGCCGGGTACCCCGGTCCAGCTCCCGCCAGCGCGGCACGATCAGGCCCCGGGCCGGGGGCGCGCCGTGGAAAGCCGGCGGGCAGGTCAGCTCGGCCAGGTCGAAGTGGGTACCGGTGATTTCGTAGTAGGTGCTGCCGGCCGTGGCTACGCTTTTCTGCGTCCGCTCAAACTTGGTGGCCTTGCGGGCTGCGCCCTGGTCGGTGAGCCGCTCCCCGCCCACGAAAAAGTTCAGGTCGTAGCGGCGCTGCAGCATGGTGGGGCTGTTGTCGGCGTCCACGAGCATGACTTTGTAGAAGTCGTTGTACTCGGGCTGCTGGCGCATCTTGTAGAACGGAAACACGCCCAGGCCGATGTTGGCCTTTACGATGCGGCCCTTCTCCGGAATCTCGCGGCCCTGGGCGTCCTTGGGGTTCTGGGGGTTCTGGTAGTAGCTGCGCTCAAAGGTGATAAAGCGCCCGGCCTGCACCGGAATCCGCACCAGCACCCGCACGTGGTTCAGGTCGATGGTAAAGGTGACCAGCTCGGCGAGGTCGTGCTCGGTGAAGTACTCGAAGAAGGCCTGCCGCAAGGGCAGCAGATACGGAAACCGGGCCCGGCCCTGCGTATCAGCGCCGTACTGGAACGTTACCTTTCCGGTGTGAAAACGCTGCGTGTTCAGCTCATACGGCAGCTCGACCAGGGCATCTTCCAGGAAGTCGCCTACGGTGAGGTAAGGGTATTTAAAGCCTTTGCCGGGCAGCACGCGGTTTTCTAGCGTCAGCTCGTCGGCGTAGGGCACCGTGGTGCGGTCGTCCCAGGGCTGGCCGTTGAGGTAGTTGGCGCCCTGCATGGTCAGGTTGGGACGCAGCACCAGTGGACGGGGCCGGCCGTTGCTTTCGCTCCGCGTCGGGGCAATGAACAGGTCGGAGCTCATCACCGCCGACTGGTCGGCCCGGCCGGGCAGAGGCACGTGCTTTACGCTGACCAGGTTGCCCTGGAAGTCACTCAGGGCCGGATACTTGGCGGCAAACTGCTGAGCCGTGTGCTCACCCTGCATCTGCATCTGGTTGATACGGGCGCGGTCGAGGCCGGCAAATACGCTGCCGGCAAACTCGCGGCGCTGCAGCTGCGGATACGCAAGGAATAGCTCGTACATGAAGTCGCGGAAAGCCGGGGAACGGTCTTCGAGCAGCACCACTTGGTTGTCGAAGTAACGGCCCTTGGCCTGGGCGCGCTCCAATTCCAGCGTTTTCACGGCCGGAGCCGTGAACAGCAGCGTCAGCGGGGAGGTGCCGCCCAGCAGCTGGGGCCCACCGGGCAGCTCGGGCGACTCGTAGAACACGAGGTACATGTCGGAGAAGTCACGGAACCGCTCGTCCTGCAAAAACAGCTGCAGCGTTTCGCCCAGCAGGCGGGTGCCTTCGTCGGACCGCATCTTCCGCAGCTCTGTCTCGGCATTCCAGCGGCGCAGCGTGATTTTGCGGCCCGCCTGGGTGTAGAGGTTGTAGTTGTAGAGGATTTCAAACAAATCCCAGAAGTGCGACACCAGCTCGTGGTACACCGAGCCGGGGTTGCGCTGCCCTTCCCGGGCCAGGAAGTCGAAGGCCGTTTCGAACAGGTGCATCCGCGCAAACGGCGTCGGGATGCTCACTGCCACGTTCTTGGCCCGCCCACCGGTGGGGTCGGTGACGGTGTTGATTTCGGTGCTGGTGATAGGGGCAGTTTTCTGCCAGCCCTGCACCTGCTGGGAGCCGTTGTTATGAAGACGAAGGACTTTGGGCATTGTCGGGAGTTTGTCTTTGTTAATCTAACCCGCAAAAGGAAAGGACGGCGGGAGAGCAGGGAAAGGATTTCAGGAAAAGAACGTCATGCTGAGCGTGCCGAAGCATCTCTACCGATTCGTTGAAGAAGCAAGTCATGCCATTCATCCAGCAATGACGCGTAAAACGAAGCCAGCGCAGTTGTTTGGCCATCCTTATCAACTGCACCGGCTTCTAGATCGATGAGCATCTCAATGATAACCTCAATGTTGTTGCTAGCCAGACCTACGCGGTAGAAGCTGGTGTATGCGCCGGGATTGTGATGCTGACTTGGCTTATCGATTTCACCAGCTGCAATAGCTTCGTCAATGTGCCGCACCAAATCGAAGTGCTCAGCTTTTATGAGAAGCGTACGGGTGGCATTGAGCGCGGAGAAGTGGAGAACATTGTCTTGCTGCTTCCGACGCTTGTATTCGCTAGCATCCATCATTGAGGTTGAAGCTTGATTGCAACGAAGCGGTAGAGATGCTTCGACAAGCTCAGCATGACGTTCTAGGTTAACGGTTTCCTACACCACTTTCACCTTTTCCTCAAAGGCCTTGTCGGTCACGCTGTCGAACAGGGCGACGAGCTTTTTGAAGGCGTCGGGCTCCTGAATGGACTTGGCGGCGTCGTTAAGCTGATTGAGAAAATAGTTCTGGCTGAGGCCCTTGTTGAAGAAGTCGTTCCACTTCTTTTCCACCGGCTTGCCCGCAATCATGGCGTTGAAGTCGTCGGTGGTCAGGTCGAAGGGGCGGAAGGAGCGGCGGTTCTGGCTTAGCTCCTTGAGCCACTCGTCCACGCCGTACTCGGGGCTGTGCAGGAAGTTGTTGAGCTCCTTGAAGATGGGCTCGTTGCGCAGGGCGTGGTCCAGGTTCAGGTTGTCGTGGTAGGGCGCCTTGTCGGTGGGCAGGTGCTGCTTGTGGTAGCGGGTGAAGTACAGCAGCTGGGTGAGGTGCTTGGCAATCAGCTCCCGGCTTTCGTCGGGCATATGGCTGAAGTTCAGCTCCTGCGAGTCCACGCCCAGCCCGTACTCGTGGAAGTGGGGCCCGCCGTTGCGCAGCTCCGACTCGGAGTACTGCATGAAGTCCACGATGCTCAGCGCGGCCAGCAGCTCGATCAGGTGGGCCTTGTTGCGCTGAGCGGTGCCGCCGGGCTGGTTTTCGTAGGGCGTGTCGGGCGTGTCGGCCAGGTAGTACAGCGCGTCAAGGCCCTGCAGGTTGTGCTCGTAGTAGCTGAGCGCGGCCTTGGTCTTGGTTAGAAAGGAGTTCGAGTCGATAACCGAGTTGTCCTCGCTCTGCAGCGCGAAGTAGGGCATCACCGTCACGGCCCCCGTCAGGGCGTCGCGCAGGTAACGGGCGTTGCTGAGGCGGGTGTTCGGGTCCTTGAGGTTTTTGAGCAAAAGCGGGAAGCCGGCCGCGCCGGTGCCGCCGAAGATGCTCGACACGAAAAACACCCGGTCCCCGGCCTGGAAGTTGTCGGCGAAAAACCGGATTTCCGGCGACTCCACCACTTTGTTCAGCACGATGCTGCCCACGTTGGGCGAGCCGCGGAAGCCGATGGTCAGCGGGCTTTCCAGGTTGTCCTGGGTGAAGAGCAGCTCCACGAGGCCCTTGGAGTCGACCGAAAGCTGGTCGTAGCTCAGGTACTGCCGGAAGCTTTGGTTGATGCCACCGAAATCGAACACGAACGTGTCCTTCACGCCCCCGTTGGTATCGGCCGAGATGCTGCTCAGGGTGCTGATGTCGGTCTGGAAGAAGCCGTCTTCCCGCTTGCCCAGGCGCTGGTAGATCTGCTGGTAGCTTTTCAGCATGTCCACTGTGCGGTTCATGTCGCCGTTGTGGGCGTCAGGGTCGATGATGATGGGCACCACCCGGTCGCAGTTGGCGAGCTTCACGCCCGAAGCCAGCAGCATGGTCAGGGAGCGAATCACGCGGGAGCCCGTGCCGCCAATGCCGAATAAAAAGAGTTTAGCCATGGAATTGGGTTCTTAAGATCTTGGGAACCTGGGGTCTTGGATTTTTCCGGGTTTTGGGGTCTTGGACGTTAGTCGCTGACAATAATGATTCTTGCCAGTCATCAGAACATCAGCTAAGACCCTAAGCACCCAGGACCCCGAGCCCCTAAAAAGGAGTCGTGCTGGCGTTGGTGGAGCCGCGCTTGAGAATGATGGAGAACAGAAAAAACCAGACCATGCCGAGGATGGCGTTCCAGGTCGACATCCAGTAGATGTAGGAGTGAGAAGCCACGGCCTGGGAGTTAGCCTGCCAGATACCGATCAGAAAGGACAGCACCGCGCTGATAACCAGGAAAATCACCCAGTGCCGCACCTTGTTGAACGTGGCGACGCCCATGGCGCGGTTGATCAGGTAGTAGAAAATCAGCACCAGCGCCAGGGACAAACCCAGGGTAAGCAAACCCACATTCGGGAAAATCACCTCCCGGTACACGGGCGTTTCGGAGGGGGGCTGGGGCGAGCCAATCAGCTCGTAGAGAAAGCGGAAGAAGCCTTTCATGGGTCAGGAAATGGCGCGAAAGCGGATGCTTCGCGGGTCGGTGGAAAGTCGAAGGTGGGCGGGGCCGCAAGAAACGTGCCTTTAGGGCGTCGTTACGCGGGTTCGGCGGGTTGCGTTATCCTTAATCGGCGGGCTGCAGGGTGAGCGGAATCCGGAAAACCGGGGCCTGCTCCTGCTCACCGGTCGTGACGGCCGCCACGCCGTCGAGCAGGCTGCTCAGGGCAAAGGTTTTGGCGCCGGCCTGGTTGATGTTGCTGTCATTCTTGGTGGTCCACTGCCCGATCCAGCCCGGGCGCTGGTCGTTTAGCGTCAGCTGCAGGGGCCGGGCCGCCTTGCCGAGCCGGGTAACGCGCACTTTCACGAAATGCGTGTACAGATTTTCGGCCCCGCTGCTGTTTTTCGTCTGGTCGGTGGCGGCAAATACGCTCACAATCTTCGCGTCGGTATCCTGGGCCTGCAGCTGTAGGTTGGGCTTCAGGTAGTTCACGTCGCGGTACAGGGCCGGCAGGGTCTTCAGATCAAGCCCCACCACAAACTCCACCGGTTCCTGGGCCGACACTTTGCTGACGGCCACGGTATGGTACGAAGCCCCGGCGGTGCGCTTGCTGGCGTCCTTTTCGCCGTAGTACCACGAGCCTACGTTCTGGAACCGGTTGAGCAGGGACGAAGCCGGGGTCGGGTACTTCACCCCGAAATGGGCCTGCTGCGCCGGCTGCCGCTCCAGCAGCAGCGCATCAAACCGCCGCACGGCGTCGGCTGGCCCCACCACCCAGAAGTAGTAGGGAATGTCGGTGTCGCAGCACGGGTTGATTTTTTTGACGGCCGTTTTCAAGGCCGGGTAAAACGCGCCCCGGAAGTCGGAGGTGTACCCATATACCGACACGGCCAGGTCCGACCGGCCGGCCCGGTTCAAAGCGTCCGTGACGTCGGTGCTGATGTAGGGAATAGCCCCGGCGTTTTTCGGCGAGTAGATAAAGTCGGAAATCAGCACGCTTACCGAGTTGGGCGCGTAGTAGCGGCTCACGAGCGTATCGAGCACTGAAGGAATGTCGGTACTGCTGGCCGGCTGCTGAATACCGCTGCGCACCGTCTGGGAAAGCTGCTGATACGAGTCGGCGTAAGGCTTTTCCTTGATGCGGAAATAGCTTTTGCGCTGCACGGCGGTGCTGCGGTTGAGGTCCGACAGAAACTGGGCCGCGTGCTGCTGAAACCGGGTATTTTCCGCCCCGCTGGCTTTGGGCATAAAGCCTTCCATCGAGCCGGAAACTTCCAGAAAGATGCTGGCCTGGGCCAGGGGCCCGGCGGCACTGCCTTGCTCCGGGGCTTCTGCCGTGGTTGGGGCCGGTTTGGAATCGTTCGGAGCCGGGGCTGTGGTCTCTTCGGTTTCGGGCCGGGTGGCTTCGCCGCCGGCATTCATGTCTTCGCGGGAGTAGCAGCCGCTGAGCAGCAGGGCCACAGCCACGGAAGGAAGCAAACGAAGAAAAGCAGATGAATGCATTCGGTACGGAGTAAGTAGGAGTCGACGCGCGTCGCCCTGTGCGTACTGCCGGGAGGCCCGGCAGGTTGTGGGCGGAACGCCCGTAAGGCTATGAAATTTTATTACGAAAACCACATATAGGACTACCCCCGCCCTATCGCGTCTGCGGATCAGCTTGTTAGCACCGCTGGCTAAAACTAAAAAGCCCCGGCGCCCTGCTGCAACAGTGAGGCGCCGGGACTTCCCGCCAGGGTTAGCACAGCCTTTAGCTGTAGTCGATTTCGGTGTTGTCGCCGATGTTCAGGCTGTGATTCAGGCCGCGGAACGAGGCGTCCGACCCCACGATGCAGTCGTGCAGCACGGCCTGGCGCAGCTCGGAGTACGAGCCGATGATGGAGTCGCTCAGGATGGTGTTCTTCACGATGGTCCGGTCGCCGATGGCTACGTTGGGCCCGATAATGGAATGGGAAATCTGGCAGTCGCGGCCGATGCTGACCGGCGGGATGATAATGGTATCCGGAAACTCGGGGTAGTCGCTCGTAAACTCCGGGCGGTTCAGCAGCTTGGCATTGGCTTCGAGCAACGACTCTTTCCGGCCGCAGTCAAACCAGTTGTCGACCGGCGTGGTGGTCATCTCGGCGCCTTCCTGAATCATCAGCATCAGCGCATCGGTAAGCTGAAACTCGTGATGGGTGCGCAGGTCCTCGTCGATGATGCGCTCCAGGGCCGAGGCCAGCCAGGCGGGGTTTTCGATCTTGTACAAACCCACCAGGGCAAAGTTCGACTTCGGAATCCGGGGCTTCTCCACCACTTTCGTAACGCGGCCACCGGCGGAGGTTTCAACCAGACCGAACAGAGAAGGCGTTTTCACTTCCTTTACGGCCAGCACATTGCCGGGCGCGCGCAGCAGCTCGGGTAGGTCCACGTCCACGATGGTGTCGCCGAGCATGATCAGGATGCCGCCCTGCTCGTGCCGGAACGTTTCGCGGGCCAGCCACAGGGCGTGGCCGATGCCTTCGCGGGGTTCCTGCACCACAAACGTGCTTTGCAGCTCG
This sequence comes from Hymenobacter translucens, assembly GCF_020685205.1. Classification (GTDB taxonomy): domain Bacteria; phylum Bacteroidota; class Bacteroidia; order Cytophagales; family Hymenobacteraceae; genus Hymenobacter; species Hymenobacter translucens. The sequence goes on along the minus strand of NZ_JAJERB010000002.1, from coordinate 555,642 downwards.
GGGTAGTAGCGGCGCACGTAGCTTTCGACCTTCTCGCCCAGGTAGCCGATGATGAACACGAACTCTTCGATACCGGCCGCCCGGAGACGGTCGATAATGTGGCCCAGAATGGTGTTGCCGGCCACCGGAACCAGCGACTTGGGCTGGGTGTGGGTGTGGGGACGCAGGCGCGAACCAATGCCGGCGACGGGAATGATGGCTTTCATGAACAGCTGACGTAGCGTAAGGCCGCAAAATAGTCATTAGAACGCCAGCAAGCGCCGCGCACAACCGCCGGCACCTGAATTCGTACGTTGCTGCGGTGCAGGGGTAGAATTGCGGGCGATGAGCAACGTTGCAACGCGGGCGGCAGCCGGTCGTTAACTTAAATCATCAAACCAATAGCTATCCTTGCATATCCTTTCCCCTCACCTTTTTTTCCTCTCATGAAACGCTTTCTCCTCTATTTCGCTGGCCTGGTTATCCTGCTCTCCCAATCGTCCTGCGGCTACAACTCCATGGTAACGAAGGACCAGGCCGTGAAAGGCCAGTGGGCCAACGTGCAAAGTGCCTACCAGCGCCGCGCCGACTTGATTCCCAACCTGGTGAACACCGTGAAGGGCGCCGCCAACTTCGAGAAGTCGACGCTGACCGACGTGATTGAGGCCCGGGCCAAGGCTACCAGCGTACAGGTGTCGCCCGAGAACCTGACGCCGGAGAACATTAAGCGGTTCCAGGAAGCCCAGGGCCAGATCAGCTCCGGGCTGGGTCGGCTGCTGGCGGTTTCGGAAAACTACCCCGAGCTGAAGGCCAACGCCAACTTCCAGGAGCTGCAGGCCCAGATCGAGGGCACGGAAAACCGCATCAACGTGGAGCGCAACAAGTTCAACACGGTCACCAACGACTACAACGGCTACATCCGCTCCTTCCCCAATAACCTGTTCGCGGGCATGTTCGGCTTTAAGGAGAAGCCCTACTTCGAGGCCGACGCCGCTTCGCAGAAAGCTCCGACCGTTCAGTTCTAATTGGTTAATGGGGTCTTGGGGTCTTAGGTTCTTGGTCTTTGTTCTGCTTTAGAACATAAAATCGAAGACCCCAAGACCCCGAGACCCCAAGCCCCCAGACCTATGACTAACCCCCTCACCCCGGAGCAGGAAGCCCGGCTGGTTGCTGCTATCCGGCAGGCGGAAATCACCACCTCCGGCGAAATCCGGGTGCACCTCGAAGACGTCTGCCCCACGCCCGAACCCCTGGACAGGGCCGCGCAGGTATTTGCCGATCTCAACATGCACCGCACGGAGCTGCGCAACGGCGTGCTGTTTTACCTGGCCTGGCAGGCCCGGCAGTTCGCCGTTATCGGCGACGCGGCCATCAATGCCGCCGTGTCCGACGACTTCTGGGAAATCACCAAGGAAACGGTGCTTAACCATTTCCGGGCCGAGGACTACGTAACCGGCCTGGAAAAGGGCGTGAAGATGGTGGGCGAGCAACTGCAGAAGTACTTCCCCTACGACGCCACCACCGACCGCAACGAGCTCGACGACACTATTTCGTACGGCAAGCCGGCCCCGCCCAAGGTATGAACCGGCTCCTCTCACTGCGGCTCCGCCCCTGGCTGGCTTCGCTCCTGTTCCTGCTACTGTTCAGCTTTCCCGGGCTTCTCCAGGCCCAGGACGGCAAGATACCGCCCCGGCCCAACCCACCCCGCCTGGTCAATGACCTGGCGGGCCTGCTGCGCCCCGACGAGGAAGATGCCCTGGAGCGCAAGCTCGTGGCCTACAACGACTCCACCTCTTCCCAGATTGCAGTCGTAATAGTGCCCAGCATGGGCGGCCAGGAAATTGCCGACTATTCCCAGCAGCTTTATGAAAGCTGGGGCATCGGGCAAAAAGGCAACAACAATGGCGTGCTGGTGCTGCTCAGCCAGCAGGAGCGCAAGGTGCGCATTCAAACGGGCTACGGCCTGGAAGGCGCCATTCCCGACGCCCTGGCCAAGCGCATCATCTCCAACACCATGACTCCGGCATTTCAGCAGGAGCGCTACTACGAGGGTCTGGACCGCGGTACCGACCAGCTGATTGCCCTGGCCCGGGGTGAGTACAAAGCCGACCCGGAGCAGATGCCCCGCCCCCGCTCCACCGATGGCAGCGGCTCGGGCTGGCGCTTCTGGCTGATTATCGGCGCCATTATTCTGTTCATCCTGCTCCGCTCCCGCGGGGGAGGCAAAGGCGGCGGCCGCAACCGCGGCAGCGGCGGCATGTTCATTCCCCCCATCATCTTCGGCGACTTCAGTGGCGGCCGCGGGGTGTTTGGCGGCGGTGGCGGCTTTGGCGGTGGATTTGGTGGTGGCGGTGGCGGTGGCGGTGGCTTCGGCGGCTTCGGCGGGGGCAGCTCCGGCGGCGGTGGGGCCAGCGGCAGCTGGTAGCGCACTGGTGGTATGCCGGGTTTGGGCTCGGCAACTGTTCGTGCCAGGCAACCTCTGCCTGACGGCCAAATTTCGTCCCGGTCCGCTTTCTTGTGTTAAAAAGTCAAAAGCCCCCGCGTCGGAATGACGTTGGGGCTTTTTGCTATGTGTTCAGCGCCCGCTCATGAAAGCCCTATTCTCGCCGTTCGAACCAGAACCTACCACTTCGCCTGCTCATCATTTCACTTCCTTGTAAAAAGGCCGCTCGTAGAACGGGCGGAGCAGCTGAACAACGTCCAGCGCATCGGCCAGGGCCTGGTGCGCCACGGAGTCGTCGGGGAAGTGGGCGCGGGCTTTGCAGATGCTCATGGTGGGCAGGCGGGTATCCTTGCGCCAGTTCAGGTAAAAGCAGGCCGGGTCCAGCAAGGCGGGCTCGTTGCGCACCAGGGTGCCCCAGCCGGCCAGGTGCCGCAGAAACGGAATATCAAACGGGCCGATGTTCTTCCCGGCCAGCGTGACCACCACACAGTCGTGCTTGTCGGGCCGGAAGTTCTGCTGCACCAGAAACGCCCGCAGCTGCGGCACCAGTTCGGCCGGCGTACACAGTTCCGGGTTTTCGTCTTTGCGGGCCAGCTCGGCCAGCAGGCCCGCGTTGAGGGCCAGCGCCCCGGCCGTACCGACGTATTCGGCATGGCGTACTACCCGGCGAAATGCGGGCAGCTCGGCCAGCGGCAATACATTCCGGGTGTCTTCAACCACCGCGGCCAACTCAATAATCTGATGCCGATCGGCATGGCCGCCGGTAGTTTCCAGGTCGAGCGAAACGTAGCGCATCCAAGCCCATACGCATAACCGGGACGGGCAGCGAACATACGCTGCCGCCCGGTGCGCGGCCGGCTGAGCTTTGATGTCTTATATTGAGTGCTTATTCGGGGCACCTTTATTCCTGACTGCCTGGCGCAGCCGTTATTCCCGGACCAGATCATTTAGCTGTACCGTATCCTTCGTCATGAAAATACTTGTTGCCACCCTGCTTGCGCTGGGAGGCGCGCTCGGGCTTAATTCCCTGGCCCTGGCCCAGAAAACCACCCCGGAAGCAGCGCTGGCTACCTCAGCCGAAGCTATTCAGCAGCAGTACACCAACTCGTTTGTCAGCCATCCGCAGCTTTACAACGGCCCGGAGTACGTCGACTATTCCCGCCGCTACCACACCCGCACCGGCCACCAGTTTTTCCTGACGCCGGAGCGGCAGCCGGGCAACGTGTACTACAACGACCTGCACTTTACGGCTGTGCCCCTGGCCTATGACGTCGTGCGCGACCAGGTGGTGCTCAAGCACCCTACCAGTCCGCTGACCCTGCACCTGATCAACGAAAACGTGCGGAGCTTTACCCTCAACGACCACCGCTTCGTGCGGCTGGTAGCCGACAGCGCCAGCCGCCGCGTGCTCCGCACCGGCTACTACGAGGTGCTGGCGGAAGGCCGCGTACAGGTGCTGGCCAAGCGCGCGAAGCGGCAGCAGGAGAAAATAAACCAGAACTACGTCGACGTGGAGTTTATTTCCATCGACCGGCTGTACCTGCAGAGGGCGGGGCGCTACTACGCCATCAGCCGGAAGGGTGCGGCCATGCGCCTGTTTGCCGACAAAGCCCCCGAGATGCAGAAGTTTATCCGGGACCGGCAGCTGAAGTTCAGCAGCACCTACTTCGAAGCCAGCCTGGTCGAGCTGGCCCGCCACTACAATATGCTGACCGCCCAATAACCTTTTTGCCGGGCCTACCCGGTACTGCTCTTCTTCGCCTATTGCTATTTCCGACCCATTAATGAAGCATGCGTACCTTTTACTTATTGGCGTGATCTTACTCCTGAGCGGGAGGCCGGTTTACGGGCAGCAGCCGGCTGAGAAGCTGGTCAGCGGCACCTTTACCCGCGCGCCGTTCGAGCAGTTTGCCAGTCAGATTGAGGCCCAGGCGCCCGTCCGGTTCTTTTTCGACCCGACTGTCGTGGACAGTCTGCTTATCACCCTGCAGGTGCAGAATCAGCCGGTGCGGGCAGTGGTGGAGCAAGCCCTGCAGAACACCGGCTTTCATTTTGTCGCGGATGAGGAAAACCGGGTGTTCGTCTTTACCGGCGACATGCCCCAGACCGACCTGTCCAGCCTGTTCTTTCAGCCGGCCCCGGCCAGTTCTGCCGCCACGGCCCGACCCGACGACCCCACCCTGGAGCAGAGCCCGGACCGGCCCCGCGAGGTAAGCGCCTCGGAGTATAAGGTCCATGAAATCGGCGCGGCGGGCTCCAGTAAGGGCAAAGCCACCCTGGCCGGACACGTCCGGCAGCAGAAAACCGGGGAGCCGGTCATCGGCGCGGCCGTGTACATCGAGTCGCCCAACATCGGGACCAGCACCGACCAGTTCGGCTCCTACTCGCTCACGCTGCCGGTGGGCCGCTACGACCTGAAGGTTCGGGGCGTGGGCATCAAGAACACCAAGCGCCAGGTGGTCGTGCGGGCCGACGGCAAGCTGGAAATCGAGGTGGAGGAGGACATCATCCCGCTCCGCGAAGTCGTGATTGAGGCGGAGAAGGACCGGAACGTGTCGGGCATGCAGATGGGACTGGAAAAGCTCGACATCAAAACCATGCGGCAGGTGCCTACGGCCTTCGGCGAGACCGACATCCTGCGGGTGGTGCTGACCTTGCCCGGCGTGAAAAGCGTGGGTGAGGGCAGCACGGGCCTGAACGTGCGCGGCGGGGCCACCGACCAGAACCTGATCTTGTTTAACGACGCCATCATCTACAACCCGTCCCACCTGTTTGGCTTTTTCTCGGCCTTCAACCCCGACATCCTACAGGGCGTGGAGCTCTATAAAAGCGCCATTCCGGCCAAGTACGGCGGGCGGCTGTCGTCGGTGCTCGACATCACCACCCGGGAAGGCAACAAGAAGAAGTTTGCCGGCTCCGGCGGCATTGGTCCGCTGACCAGCCGCCTGACCCTGGAAGGCCCGATTCTGAAGGACCGCAGCGCCTTTTTCATCAGTGGGCGCAGCAGCTACTCCGACTGGATTCTGCACCGCCTGTCGAGCCCCGGCCTCAAGCAAAGCTCGGCCATGTTCTACGACCTGACGGCCCACGCCAGCCACGAGGTAAACGAGAAGAACACCGTGTACGCCACCGGCTACATGAGCTCCGACCGGTTCCGGCTGGCCGGCGACACGGCGTACCACTACCTCAACCAGAACGCCAGCGTGAAGTGGCGCCACAACGTCAACAACCAGCTTTACGGCGTGCTGACCGGTACCTACAGCCACTACGAGTACGACGTTACCAACTCGCGCAACGAAGTCAACGCCTCCCAGCTGAAGTACAGCATCGACCAGCCCGCCCTGCGCGCCGACTTCAGCTACTTCCCCAGCGCCAAGCACACCATCGATGCCGGGGTCAGCACCCAGTTCTACAACATTTCTCCGGGCAGCCTGCGCCCCGTCGGCGGGGCCTCCCTGGTAAAGCCGGACCTGCTGGACCGGGAACGGGCGCTGGAAAGCGCTATCTACGCTTCCGATAAGATTGACATCAGCCCCCGGCTGTCGGTGTCGGTAGGGCTGCGCTACTCCTTCTACCAGGCCCTGGGCCCCCGGGAGGTGTACCGCTACGCCCCGGGCGAGTCGCGCACCGAAGGCTCCATCACCGACACCGTCCGTTACCAGCGGGGCAAGGTGCTGGCTTCCTACCACGGCCCCGAGTACCGGGCCTCGGCACGCTACTCACTCACGGAGAACTCGTCGGTGAAAGTCAGCTACAACCGCACCCGGCAGTACATTCACCAGCTGTCCAACACCGCCTCAGTTTCGCCGGTCGACATCTGGAAGCTGAGCGACTCGCACATCCGCCCCCAGGTGGGCGACCAAACCTCCATCGGCTACTACCGCAACTTCAAGTCGAACACCATCGAGGGCTCGGTGGAGGCGTACTACAAGTCTTCCCGCGACTTTGTCGACTACAAGAGCGGGGCGTCGCTGCTGCTCAACCACCACATCGAAACCGACGTCATCAACGCGCTGGGCCAGTCGTACGGGGTCGAGGTGATGGTGAAGAAGCTGACCGGCAAGCTTAACGGCTGGGTTAGCTACACTTACTCCCGGTCCCTGGTGCGCGTCAACGCGGCTACGACGTCGGACATGATCAACGGGGGCAGCTACTACCCCAGCAACTTCGACAAGCCCCACGATGTGACGGTGGTGGGCAACTACCGCTTCAGCCGCCGCTTCAGCACGTCCACCAACTTCACTTACAGCACCGGCCGGCCCATCACCCTGCCCCTGGCGAAATATTACGTGGGCAACTCGATGCGCGTGCTGTACTCCGACCGCAACGCCTACCGGGTGCCCGACTACCTGCGCCTCGACGTGGGCGTGAACATCGAAGGCAACCACAAAATCAAAAAGCTGGCCCATAGCTCCTGGACGGTGGGCGTGTATAACCTGACGGGGCGCCGGAATCCTTACTCGATCTATTTCAAGTCGGAAAACGGCCAGATCAAGGGCTACAAGCTGTCCATCTTCGGGCAGCCGATTCCGTCTATCACCTACAACTTCAAATTCTAGATGCGCGCATTCCTTATTTCCCGCCGATTGGCGCTGCTCGGGTGGCTGGCCCTGCTGCTGCCCGGCTGCATCGACCCCTACATGCCCGACGTCATCAGCGGCCCCAGCAGCTACCTGGTCGTCGAAGGCTTTATCAACGCCAAGGGCGTGACGAACATCACGCTGACCCGCACGCAGGCGGTGGCCGCGAAAGCGGCTGTCCCGGCTGAAACGCGGGCGGCCGTCTATATCGAGCAGGAAGGCGGCGCCAACCGCTACCTGCTGCGCGAGGGCGCCGTGCGGGGCACTTACCAGTCGGACCTGCTGGCACTGACCGCGGGAGCCAGGTACCGCCTCTACCTGAAAACGCTGGCCGGGGCCGAATACGCTTCGGAGTTTGTGCCGGCCAAAATCACCCCGCCCATCGATACCCTGCTCTGGGAAGCCGCCGGCAGCGGCCTGACGGTGTACGTGAACAGCCATGACGACACCAACACCAGCCAGTACTACCGCTGGGAGTACGACGAAACCTGGGAGTACACCTCCGCCTACGCCCCTTCCCTGGAGTACGCGGGCGGGCGCATCCGGCCCATCACCATCCCCTACCCCTCGGTGTGCTGGCGCAGTGCCCGCACCACCTCCATCGACATCAGCAAAACTACCGGCCTGAGCCGGGACGTGGTCTATAAGTTTCCGGTCCGCAAGCTGTCCCCTTCCTCCGACCGCCTGCAGCGCCGCTACAGCATCCTGGTGCAGCAATCGGCCCTGACCCGCACCGAGTACGAATACTGGGAGCTGCTCAAGAAAAACACCGAAAGCATCGGCACCCTGTTTGACCCCCAGCCGTCCCAGCTCACGGGCAACGTACGCTGCCTGACCAACCCTTCCGAGCTGGCTTTGGGCTACGTGGGCGTGCATTCCCGGGAAGTAAAGCGGCTGTTCGTCGACCGGAATGATCTGCCCCGCACCTGGATTACCACGACCGGCTACGAGGGGTGCTTTCCGCCGGATACGGCCAAGATCGGCTTTCTCGACCTGTACTTTGGCCGGGGCCTGCTGCTGCCCATCAGCGAAGCGTATGACGAGCGGGGCCGGTTCGCCGGCTACCTGGCTTCCACTCCCGACTGCATCGACTGCCGCAAGCGCGGCACCGCCATCAAGCCCAGCTTCTGGCCTTAACTGACCCTTGAACGTGCTACATAACAAGGCTGCCCGGCTTCACCGCGTCCTGCTCTTCCTTTTGCTCGGCCTGGGTGTCAGCGGCCCCGCCGCTGCCCAGCTCGACTCGCTCGGGGGGCTGACCTCCAAGGTGCTCCGCCACGGCCGGGCGCCTCAGGAAAAGCTGTTCCTTCACCTCGACCGGCCCCTGTACCTGAGCGGAGAAACGCTGTGGCTGAAGGTATACGCCGTGGATGCCACCTCTTCCCGCCCCCTGGCTTTGAGCAGCGTGGCCTACGTGGAAGTGCTCGACCGAACCCGCCGGCCGGTGCTGCAGGGCAAGGTCGCGCTGAAAGACGCCACCGGCCAGGGCTCTTTTGTGCTGCCCGCCGACCTGCCCGCGGGCACCTATACCGTGCGGGCCTACACCAGCTGGATGCAGAACTTCGCACCCGAAACCTTCTTCCACGGTTCCATAATAGTGGTGAATACCACAGTAGCTTCGGGTGTGGCCGCGGGCAAGGACTCGGCCCGCTTCGACGTGCAGTTTTTCCCCGAAGGAGGGAATCTGGTAGCCGGGCTGCGCAGCAAAGTGGCATTTAAGGTAACTGCTCCTACCGGCAAGGGTGCCCCCGCCGAAGGAAAGGTTCTGGACGCGCGGGGCCGCACCGTCGCCACCTTTAAAACCCTGCGCCTGGGCATGGGCTCGTTTGCGCTGACCCCGGGAGCCGGGCAGGGCCCCTATACGGCCGTGCTGACGTTGGGTAAAGACAAGCCGGCCACCTACCCGATGCCGCCGGTGTACGAGCAGGGCTACGTGCTCCGCCTCGAAGACACCCCCCCCGGCCAGCTTACGGTAACGGTAGACGCCACCTCCGTTCGGGTTGAGAGCATCTTCCTGCTGGCACACTCGGGGCAGAAGGTAGCCTTTGCCTCCCAGGCCCCGCTGGTGAACGGGCACGCGGTGTTTATCGTGGACAAAGCCCGGCTGCTCGACGGTATCTCGCACTTTACCCTCTTTAACGCCGAGCAGAAGCCTTTGTGTGAGCGGCTTTACTTCCAGCGTCCCCGGCAGCAGCTCAGCATCTCGGCCCGGGCCGACCAGGCCCAGTACCCCACCCGCGGCAAGGTAACCGTGGACCTGGCTACGGCCAGCCAGCAAATTCCGCTGGCGGCCGGCCTGTCGATGGCCGTGTACCGCCTCGACTCGCTTAACGCCGCGCCGCCCGTCTCTATCGACCAGTACCTGGGGCTGACATCAGACCTGAAAGGCACGATTGAAAACCCAGGGTACTACTTTTCGGCTACCGGCCCCGAGGCGGCCGAAGCGGCCGACAACCTGATGCTGACCCAGGGCTGGAGCCGGTTCCGGTGGGAAGATGTGCTGGGCCCGCCCACGCCCCTGGCCTACCTGCCCGAGCCCAACGGGCTGGTCGTGCGGGGCCGTCTCACCCAGGCCGGCTCGGACCTGCCCCGGGCGGGCGTCACGACCTTTCTCTCGACGCCGAGCCGCCTTATCCGGCTCAACAACTCCGTAAGCCGGGCCGATGGCCTCGTTCAGTTTGAGATGAACAACTTCTACAGCCTGCGCCGGATTGTCGTGCAGACCGACCCGGGCCAGGACAGCACCTGCCGCATCACCATCTTCGACCCGTACTCCACCCGGTTTTCGTCCGTGCCGGCCCCGGCTTTCCGCCTGAACCCGCGCTTTCAGGCCGACTACGCCCGCCGCCACCTCCAGACCCAGGTGCAGCGCCTCTACGACGGGCCGGCCCGTAACCGCTTCGTGCGCCTGCCGGCCGACAGCCTGGCGTTCTACGGTCAGCCCGACGAAACCTACTTCCTGGACAAGTTCACCCGCTTTCAGGTGCTGGAAGAGGTTTTGCGCGAGTACGTGCCCGGCGTCGTGGTGCGCCTCCGCAAAGACGGCTTTCACTTCCTGGTAGTGGATAACCTGCACAAGACCGTGTTCGAGGACAACCCAATGACGCTGCTCGACGGGGTGCCGGTGTTCAACCTCAACAAGCTGATGGCCCTGAGCCCGCTCCGGCTCCAGAAGCTCGAGGTGATCAGCCGCACCTACGTGCACGGCCGGGCGCTTTACAAGGGCGTGGTCAGCTTCACGACCTACAAAGGCGACCTGGCGGGCTTTCAGCTCGACCCGCGCGTGCTGGTGCAGCAGTACGAGGGCCTGCAGCGCCAGCGTGAGTTCTACGCTCCCCGCTACGACACGCCCCAGGAAAAGCAAAGCCGCCTGCCCGACCTGCGCAATCTGCTGTACTGGAACCCGGCTATTACGACGTCGACAACCCCGCAGAAAGTCGAGTTCTATACCGGCGACCAGGCCGGGCGCTACGTCGTGGTGGTGCAGGGCCTGTCGGCCACCGGCCTGCCCGGCAGCACCAGCTTTACGGTGGAGGTGAAGGCAGCTTTGTAGCCGGCCGAAACAATTGGAGGGCTTCGGTGGTGTTGGCTGACCGGAAGGACTGCCATACCCTTGCACGGCCCGCTTACGTACTTTCGCATCTATGACTGCCGAATCCGCCGCTCCCGCCAAAAAGCTTTTCTTGCTCGACGCTTTTGCCCTGATCTACCGCGCCCACTTTGCCTTCAGCAAAAACCCGCGTATCAACTCCAAAGGCATGAACACCGGGGCTATCCTGGGCTTCACCAACACGCTGGTGGAGGTGCTGCAAAAGGAAAAGCCCACCCATATCGGCGTAGCCTTCGACGGGCCCAAGAAAACCTTCCGCCACGAGCAGTACGCCGACTATAAGGCCCAGCGCCAGGCGATGCCCGAGGACATCGGCACCGCCATTCCCTACATCAAGAAGATTATCGAGGCCTTCGACATTCCCATCCTGATTCTGGAGGGCTACGAGGCCGACGACGTCATTGGCACCCTCGCCAAGCGGGCCGCCGAGCACGGCTTCGACGAGGTGTACATGATGACGCCCGACAAGGACTACTGCCAGCTGGTCACGGACAAGATCAAGATCTACCGGCCGGCCTTTATGGGCAACGCCGCCGAAATCCTGGACCTCGACCATGTGCTCAAGCGGTTTGAGATTGAGCGGGTGGAGCAGGTAACCGACATCCTGGGCTTGCAGGGCGACGCCTCCGACAACATTCCCGGCATTCCCGGCATCGGGGAGAAAACGGCCAAGACGCTCATTCAGAAGTACGGCTCGGTAGAAAACCTCATTGCCCACGTGGACGAGCTGAAGGGCAAGCAGCAGGAAAACGTGCGCAACTTCGCCGAGCAGGGTTTGCTGAGCAAGGAGCTGGCGACCATCCACGTAAACGTGCCCCTGCCCTTCGAGCCGGAAAACCTGTGCTGCACCAGTCCCGACGAAGCCCGCCTCACCCAGCTGTTTGACGAGTTGGAGTTCCGGCAGCTCGCCGCCCGGGTGCTCGGGGGCGGCTCCAAGCCCCGAACCGCCGCGCCCATCAGCCCGGCCAAGGGCCGCAAGAGCAGCGTGCCCACCGGCGCCGGGCACCAGGCTTCCCTGTTTGCCCAACCCACCGGTATCACCATCGAGCGGGAAGACGAGGAAGAAGACCCTACCGCTCTCACCGGCCACCGCCGCACCCTGGCCGACGTGCCCCACCAGTACCACTTGGTGGACACGCCCGCGCTGCGCCGCTCCCTACTGGAGTTTCTGCTGCGCCAGAAGGAAGTCAGCTTCGACACCGAAACCACCGGCCTCGACACCATGACGGCCCGTCTCGTGGGCCTGAGCTTCTGCTGGCTGCCCGGCGAGGCGTACTACGTACCCGTGCCGCACGACGACCAAGCCGCGGCGCAGGCCCTGGTGGATGAATTCCGGCCCTTCCTGGAAAACCCCGATATCGTGAAGGTGGGCCAGAACATCAAGTACGACCTGACCATCCTGAAGCACTACGGCATCACGGTGCGCGGGCCGCTGTTCGACACCATGCTGGCCCACTACCTGCTGGAGCCCGACATGCGCCACAACATGGACATCCTGGCCGCCACCTATCTGCACTACGACCCGGTTTCCATCATCGACCTGATCGGTCCAAAGGGCAAAAAGCAGAAAACCATGGCCGACCTGCCCCCGGCGGAAGTATCGGACTACGCCTGCGAGGATGCCGACGTGACGCTGCAGCTCAAGCACGTGTTCGAGCCCAAGCTCCGTGACCTGGGCTTGCTGAAGCTGCTGAACGAAGTGGAAAACCCGCTCGTCCCGGTGCTGGCCGATGTGGAGTACGAAGGCGTCCGCATCGACTCGGGCGCGATGAACGAGTACTCGGCCCAGCTTCAGGGCTACATCACCGAAATCGAGCAACAGATCTTTTCCGCCGCCGGGCAGGAGTTCAACATCGGCTCTCCCAAGCAGCTCGGGGAGGTTTTGTTTGACAAGCTTCAACTGGGCGGGGGCAAGATCAAAAAGACGAAAACCGGGCAGTACGCTACCGGCGAGGAGGTGCTGAGCGTGCTGGCCCCCGAAAACCCCATTGCCGCTTTGATCCTGGAACACCGCCAGCTTACCAAGCTACGCTCCACTTACGTGGAAGCCCTGCCCCAGCTGGTGTGCGAAATGGACGGGCGGGTGCACACGTCCTTCAACCAGGCCGTAACGGCTACCGGCCGCCTGAGCAGCACCAACCCCAACCTGCAGAACATTCCGATTCGCACCGAGAAGGGCCGGGAAATCCGCAAGGCCTTCGTGCCCCGCGACGCCGACCACATCCTGGTAGCCGCCGACTACTCCCAGATCGAGCTGCGCATCATGGCTGACTTCTCCAAGGACAAGACCATGATTGAGGCCTTCCGCCAGGGCATCGACATCCACACCAGCACGGCCAGCAAGGTGTTTAAAGTGCCGCTGAGCGAGGTCGACGGCGAGATGCGCCGCAAGGCCAAGATGGTCAACTTCGGCATCATCTACGGCATCTCGGCCTTCGGACTGGCCCAGCGCCTGGGTGTGGGCCGCAAGGAAGCCGTGGACATCATCGACGCCTACTTCCAAGAGTTTCCGGCCGTGAAGACCTTCATGGACGCCAGCATCAACAAAGCCCGGGAGCTGGAGTACGCCGAAACCCTGCTCGGCCGCCGCCGCTACCTGCGCGATATCAACTCCCGCAACGCCACGCTGCGGGGCTTTACCGAGCGCAACGCCATCAACGCCCCCATCCAGGGCACGGCCGCCGACATCATCAAAATTGCGATGATCCGGATTCACGACTGGCTGGAAAAGGAAAAGCTCGGTACCCGCATGATCTTGCAGGTGCACGACGAACTTGTGTTTGATGCGCCCAAGGCGGAAGTCGACTACGTCATTCCCCATATCAAGGAGCTGATGATTGGCGCTCTGCCCCTGAGCGTACCGATGGAAGTGGAGGTGGGCACCGGCCAGAACTGGCTGCAGGCCCACTAGAGCCCCCTTCTGCCTTTTTTCGGAAACCTGCCAGCCTCCGCCCGGTTTAAGCAGGCGGCACCAGACCGCGTAGTTCGTGAAGCAAGCAGATTTCTTTGATGCCGTTATCGTGGGGGCCGGACCGGTGGGCTTGGCCTGCGCCATCGAGATTCAGCGCCGGGGCCTCTCGGTGGCCGTGGTCGACAAGGGCACGCTCGTCAACTCCCTGGTGGGCTACCCCACCAACATGGAGTTCTTCTCCACGCCTGAGCTGCTTGAAATCGGGGGCTACCCCTTCCCCACGGCCCACTACAAGCCCCTGCGCGAAGACGCCCTCGACTACTACCGCCGGGTGGCCGTGAGCGAAAAGCTGACGCTGCGCCTCTACGAGCGGGTGATAAGTCTGGAAGGAGAGCCCGGCGCCTACGAGCTGCTTACTGAAAAGGGTTACCTCCAGGCCCGCTACGTGGTGGTGGCAACCGGCTTTTTCGACGTTCCGAACCGGCTCGGCGTGCCCGGCGAGGACCTGCCCCACGTGAGCTTCTACTACAAGGAGCCCTACCCGCACATGGGCCAGCCGGTCGTGGTTATCGGGGCCAAGAACTCGGCCGCCAAAGCGGCCCTGCAGCTGGTGCGGGCCGGAGCCCAGGTCACCCTGGTCGTGCGCGGAGGGGCCGTTTCCGAATCCGTCAAGTACTGGATCCGGCCCGACCTGCTCAACCGTATTGCCGAGGGGCGCATCACCGCCCTGTTCAACACGACTATCCAGCGCATCACCCCGGAATACGTGGACGTGCTAACGCCGGAAGGGCCGCTTGCCGTGCCCGCGCACTTCGTGTATGCCCTCACCGGCTACCATCCCGACTATTCCCTGCTCACGGCCCTGGGCATCAGCTGCCGAGCCGACTCCGCCCGCACGCCCTGGCACGACGAGGAAACGTTCGAAACCAACCGCCCCGGCGTGTTTCTGGCCGGCACCGTGTGCGGGGGGCTGAACACCAGCCGCTGGTTTATTGAGAATGGCCGCCACCACGCGGCTGTTATTGCCGCGCAGCTGAGGTAAGCTTCCTGGAAAACGAAACAGGGCTGCCCCACCAGCGTGGAGCAGCCCTGCCGATGGCTCTGAATCAGCTTAGAAAGAGGCGTAGGTTATGTTGTCGACGTAGGTGGTAGTGCCGAAAACCTCTGTGGCGCGCAGCTTCAGGGTTGATTCCGACAATTCTACCAGATCGTAGGTGATGGCCGAGGAGCTGCCGGGCTCCGACAGCAACAGCTTGGCTTCGTTGGCCGTGAAATCCCAGTTGCCCGTCTCGGACTGCGGATCAGTGGTTGAGCACTTGGTAGTGCCTTCATCGAAAATCACCCGCTTGTCCGTGTTAAACTTCGTGAAGTTGTCTTTGCTGCACGCGCCGGCAGAAGCATAAAGATCCTGCGTGGTTGTGTTGCTTCCGGTGGTCGTTGTGATTGTGAAAGCCGTCATACGCCAGCTTTTGGCGGTAATCAGCTCAGTCTTGGTTTTCGGATCATCTTCCTTGCTACAGGCCGTGAAAGACGCGGCCACTGCCAGCAGACCAAAAATCAAATTAAAACGCTTCATAATTGGGTTGGTAAAAAGGTGAATAATACTGCAAAAGAAGAGTAGTGAAAACCACCGCCTGAGCAAGGTACTGCTACCAATACCCGATGAGGCAGCGTCAAAAATAGGAAATATTTTCATGAAATCATCATAAACCCAACGCCCTGAATCCTTGATTTAGCTGAAAAGAAAAAAGCGCCTCCCCGATTTGGGAAGGCGCTTTTAAAAAGTCCGGGCGAGGCTGCTTACGGAAAGCGGACGCCGCGGTAGTTGTTGGCGTTTACCGGCTGTATGGTCGAGCCATACTTGGCGTTGATCACCTTAATCATCTCGTTGGCGATGATTGCATAGCCGCGGGGCGTGGGGTGCACGCCGTCGAGCGAGAAAATGTTGCCCGTAATAAACGAGGTCGAGTTAACCACGGCGTCGGTGGCGTAGCGGTTCTGCACCACGCTGCTGAAGAAGCCGTTGGCATCGAACAGAGCCAGGTTTTTCGCCGCAGCCTGGGTCCGCAGGGTGTTGTTGTACGAGGTCAGGGCCGTCGTGATGTTGCCTTGCTCTACATCATCCAGCACGAAGGCACTGGGGAAAGGGTTTTGGGGAGTAACCCCGAAGGCAGCCGTGGTGTCTACCCCGTAGGCGTTTAGCAGGGCCGCCAGGCCGGCTGGTCCGGAGCCGCCGCCAGCGCGGTATAAGTCGCGCCAGGGCTTGCCCGTAGGTGCTCCGATAAAGCCAACGGATCCGGCGCCGGTCAGCGTAAACAGCTGACGCCCGCCGCTGGCATCCCGGATATCAGCGGTAGGAACCACCTTACGGTTGGCAGTGGCGGGGCCGCCGGGGGCTGCGCCGGTCATCACCACCAGGCCCGCTACGCTCCGGCTCAGCAGCGTAGCCTTCAGGCGGGGGCCCACCGTGGTAAAGAAGGGAATCCCGGTTACGTCCGGAATCGTGGCAATCACACCTTTCGCACCGTTGGCAGTCAGCGCGTTGATGATGCGGTTGGACTTTAGACGGAAGGTGTCGACGTTCGTGGTGGTAGTGGACGAGGCGCCACCGGCGGTAGCGTAGCCCAGCACGTCGTTGTTGCCCAGCCAGGAGGTGAAGAAGGTTGCATTTGCTGCTTCGCGCTTCACCCGCTGAAAATAGGTTTCAAACGGAGCCGTGGGAGTGGTATTCGGCGTGATGCGCTCGAAGTACGGGTTGCCCAGCGTGCTACCGTAGCCGGCCGTCTGCACATCCGACATCCGAATGCCGGGAACCCCCAGGTTGTTGATCGGCTG
This sequence comes from Hymenobacter translucens, assembly GCF_020685205.1. GTDB lineage: Bacteria > Bacteroidota > Bacteroidia > Cytophagales > Hymenobacteraceae > Hymenobacter > Hymenobacter translucens. The sequence goes on along the minus strand of NZ_JAJERB010000002.1, from coordinate 539,284 downwards.
CTCAAACCGCACGTACGGGGCCGAGCCCGGGGCGCCCGGGTTACGGCCGGCATTACCGGGCACCTGGGCCGTAACGGGTGAGCCATTAGCGTCGAAGCCAGTCAGGCGTAGGTAGCCCGAGCCGTTGGAGTTGGCATCCGGAAACAAAGGCTGCACGAAGTCGCCGCCGCCGGCTGCTTTGAACTGCTGGGCCAGGATGCTGGGATAGGAATTCTGCTGGCCCTCGAGGTAGAGGCCATTATCGGAGAAGCCTGCCGTGAGCGAGTTGCCCACCGCGATGTAGCGGCTGAAGTCGGCAGTGCCTCTGGTGGCGGCTTCCGGGGCTTCCAGGTCGGGCTGGCAGCCGGTGAGAATCAGGCCTAAAACAGCAAGCCCAGGCAGTGTTTTATGAATTAGTGAGTGCATGACGCAGGGAGCTAGGCAGTGATTAGAAGTTGTAAGTGAATCCCAGACCCGGCGTAACTACCCGGGTTTTGTACGTGCCGGCAACGCGGTCCGTAGTGCCGGAATTGATCAGGTCGTCCTGAGTTTGAGTGCGCTTGGCAACGTCGATGAACTGCACCGAGGCGTCAACGCCAAAGTTTTCCCCAATCTTGTAGGTGATACCGGTCGAAATGCCCACCCGGTCCGCGTCGGGCGTTTCGGGAGTCACAAAGCTGTCTTTCACAGGCGAGAAGTCGTACGAAGTACCCAGGCGCACCGTCAGGCCTTCGGTAACCTGGTACTGGCCGCCGAGGCGGAAGGTGAGGGCATCCTGGTACTCCCGACGGGAGCTGCTGGTGGTAGAGCCGCCTACCAGACCGGCATTGGGGCCGCCACCGTTGTTGCCGGCGAAGGTGAAGTCCAGCGACTTGTAGGAGCTCCACTCTACGAAGTTGACATCGAAGCCGATGGTTACCTTCTCGGTGGGCATCAGACCCACGCCCACGCTGGTTGTAGCGGGCAGGGGCAGCGTTACGTCGAACTGATTGGCGGTGAAGTTAGCGCCCACCGAAGCCGGCAGGTTGGTAAACTTCACGTCGCCGCCCTCAACCGTAGCATCCACGCGGGAACGGTAGCTGACGCCGATGCTCAGCTTGTCGGAAGGCTTGAAGAACACGCCGGCGTTGAAGCCCAGCTTGTTTTTGGCTTTGCCATCCAGCTCCAGGTGACCCGGCTGACCCGACTGGCCCGTAATCGGAATATCCTTCTGCAGGTTTACGGAGCCGTAGGCCAGCACGACCAGACCGGCACCAACGCTGAGCTGGTCGGTAATGGCGTAGCTAACCGTCGGCTGCACGAAAATCGACTTCAGGTCAATGTCGGTAAGCGAGTAGCGGCCTTCCCAGCCATTGGCGTACTGCAGCTTGCTGCCAAACGGCGTGTACACGGCAATACCCGCCCGGAACTTGCCCTCGCTCGGACCAAAGCTGCCATACAGGCTGAAAGGCGTTACGGTCGAGTTGCGCAGCTCGCGCTGCTCGGTGCCGGACTGCGCCCGGAAGGCGCTGCGGGCAAACGTGGCATTGGCTCCGATCTGCACCCCATTCTGCCGCACCATCGCCAGCGCGCCGGGATTGTAGAACATGGCAGCCTGGTCCAGCGAAAGACCAACACCTACGCCGCCCATGCCGTTGTTTTTCTGGCCGGCCAGCGTTACCTGAAAGCCCCCGGCCCAGGCCGACGTACCCGTCAGCAATGCCCCTCCCGCAAGGAGTAGATGTTTTAGATTCATAATAGAAGTGAGTAGAAAGTTGAGTGGGTACTTACTTGGCTCTAAATGTAGCAGAAAAACAAATAAAGTAGTCGGCTAGCCTACTACTTTAAACTACCGGGGCAATATGCCGCTTTTCAGCATGTATCCGGAACCCGTAGCGCGCTGGCCGGCCTTCTTTTACCGGGTTACTGCCTCCTCGGCCGGCTCCACTACCCGGCGGGTTCGCAGATCAAGGCGCTGCCCGCTCACGAGCAGCCCTACCTGAAAGCCATACCCCGATATGGGCTGACCGCGCTGCAGCCGGGGAAGGCTGTTGCCTTCCAGCTTTTTGCCGTCTACGACTACCATCACGCCGTCGCCGAACACTTCCACTTCCTGCCCGCCCCGGATGATGATGCCGGTTTCCTCCGACAAGCCCAGCCCAAGGTATTTGGGATGAACCAGAATGGCGTGCGCCAGCCGCCCAAACCGGCCCCGCTCCACAAAGTGCTGATCGATGAGCAGGTTGGGAAGCAGCCCTAGGCCCCGGCACACCATGATTCCCCCTTTGCGCAGGGAGCGCCAGCCGTAGCCAGACACCAGCATGTGGTCGGGCATGACGGCTGCGCCGGCGCTGGTACCAGCCACGATAAAGCCGGCATCGGTCTGGTAGCGGCGGCGCAGCACTTTTACGAACTCCGTGCCTTTCAGAAAGTCGGTAATCATCTCCTGGTCGCCGCCGGTGAAGAACACCAGGCTGGCTTCCTCCAGCCGGCGCAGGGAGCCTGGCTTATCCGCCGAATGGCGCTCATCAATCTTGAGGTGGTGCACGTTGGCGCAGCCCAGCTTGCGCAAAGCCCGGGCGTAGTTGTTGGCCGTGGTAGTAGCGTCGCTGGCGGCCATGGCCAGCACTTCGACCGGAGACTCCGGACTGGGCAGCATGGTGCTCAGCAACGCCAGCATGGCATCATCGTCGCCGCCGCCAAGGGCAACAAGGGTTCCGAGCGGTAGGGCGGATGACTTTGGCATAAAAACGCAGCAGGCTTGTAAATAAGGTTGATAGCCCGCCTAAAAGTAGGCGGATAGCCGAAATCCAAACGCACGGCTGCCGGCCGGGTTGTTGAAAAATGCCGGAAATCAAATCACTGTCGGGCTTATGGGACCGCAAAAACCTCTCGCTCAGGCTGCAATCAACCTATTCTGCGCACTCCTGGGCTGCCGGGCAGTTCAGGCGTTGGAGTGGGCGTGCCGGGCTGCCGGAACGGCGGGAGGAACCCCGACAGTAAGGCGGAACTGCGGCGCGGCGGGCTTCGTTGCGACAGGAATTAAAGCACCACGCCGAAACTTCGGCCTGGGGTGTGGCGGGGCCACAAATTCGACCTACTTTTGCCCGCCGATTTCCTACCTCAACCAGTCGCCTAGCGAAGCACAACCGCCCTCAACCGATGATCCAGCAGCAGCCCGTGGAAACCATCACGTCCCTGATTCAGGAGGGCGAGTTTTTTAAGCTGAAACAGGTGCTCAAGGGCTTCGAGCCCGCCGAGCTGGTGGAGCTGATCGAGGCCGAGGAGGAGCGCGAGCAGCTGATCATCTTTCGCCTGCTGCCCCTGCAGCTCGCCACCCAGGTGTTTGAGTACCTGGACCTGGAGATTCAGAAGCACTTTCTGAACAACCTCACCCAGGACAAAATCACCGACATCCTGAACGAGATGTCGCCCGATGACCGGACGGCCCTGCTGGAGTTTCTGCCCGACGACTTCGTCAAGGAGCTGATTCAGACCTTGTCGGAGCCCGAGCGCAAGGTGACGCTGGAGCTGCTGGGCTATCCCGAGTACAGCGTGGGCCGCCTGATGACGCCCGACTACATTGCCATCCGCGAATCGTGGACGGTGCGGCAGGTCCTCGACTACATCCGGGTGCACGGTGGGCACTCCGAAACGCTGAGCGTACTGTACGTGACCGACGAGCGGGGCATTCTGATTGATGACATCCGCATCCGGGAGTTTCTGCTGGCCGAGCCCGACAAGCACGTCAGTGAGCTGATGGACCGTCGCTTCGTGCACCTGCGGGCCATGCAGGACCAGGAAGAAGCCATTGAGGTGTTTCGCCGCAACGACCGGGTAGCGCTGCCGGTAGTCAACGACGAGGGCGTACTGTTTGGCATCGTGACCATCGACGACATCCTGGACATCCGGGAGGAAGAGGATACCGAGGACATCCAGAAGCTGGGCGGCTCCCAGGCCCTCGACGAGCCGTACCTGAGCATTCCGCTGATTGGGATGGTGCGCAAGCGGGCCGGCTGGCTGGTAATTCTGCTTATCGGAGAGATGTTCACGGCCACGGCCATGGGCTTCTTCGAGGAGGAGATTGCCAAAGCCGTGGTGCTGGCCATGTTCATCCCGCTTATCATCAGCGCCGGCGGCAACGCCGGCTCGCAGGCCACCTCCCTTATCATCCGGGCCATGAGCCTGGGCGAACTGAGTTTGAGCGAGTGGTGGCGGGTGATGCGCCGGGAATTGGCAACCGGCCTGATGCTGGGTACCATTCTGGGCATCGTCGGGCTGCTGCGCATTCTGCTGTGGTCCCGCATCTACCCCGACGAGTACGGCGTGCATTACTGGCGGATCGGCTTCACGGTGGGCTTCTCGCTGGTGGGTATCGTGCTGTGGGGCTCCCTCTGCGGCTCCATGCTGCCGCTGCTGCTCAAGCGCCTGGGTGCCGACCCGGCCACCTCGTCGGCCCCCTTCGTGGCTACGCTGGTCGACGTGACGGGGCTGGTCATCTACTTCTCGTTTGCGGTGCTGTTTCTGAGCGGGACGCTGCTCTAAGAAGATGAATCGTTTCCTGTGCTTCCGGCTGGCGGTGGGCTTTCTGACGAGCATCCTGCTGTCGGGCTGCGCGGCGGTGGGCCGGCTGTCCGGCCTGGAGACGGGCGACTACCAGCTGTTTAAGACCAATGACCCGGCGTTGCTGGCAAAGGCGGGGAAAGACCGGGCGTTTTACGTAGAGCAGACCATCGACTCGCTGCGGTTTCTTTCCCAGCCAAAGCAGGATACCGTGGTCCGTCGCTTCAGCTACCCGATCAAGCCGGGCCGGTACGTCATTCTTGTCGACCGCAAGTTCGACCTGGATGTCTTTACGATTCCGTTTAAAGCAAGGCTGCCCCGGGGTCCGGTGCCGCTACAGCTGAATACCAACTTCAACGCGGCGCTCTACTACGGCCGTCGGCTCGACTTCTACCACGTCAACAGCCGCCTGCACCTCAACGGCCGGCAACAGCCGCAGGTGCGCAGCGTCGGGTTCGGCTACGGCATATTTACCGGCCTGGGCTCCACCATCGTCAACCCCGACGTCACCAATCAGCGGAGCCGGGTGGCCGAGTACGAGGGCTTTGTGGCGCATGCCGGGGTGGCGGCTATTTACGACGCCCGCATCTTCAACCTGGGCCTGGCCGTGGGCGCCGACCAGCTGCTGGGCCCCGACGGACGCCACTGGCTTTACCAGCGCAAGCCGTGGTTCGGGGTGCTGTTTGGGCTGGACCTGAACTAGCCCGGGCGAAATCAGAAATCAAGCCGGCCGCGGTTGGCCTTTTTCTCGCCCTGCTTTTTCTTCGACTCCAGCCGCTTGCGCACGGCGCCTTTGCTGGGGCGGGTGGCTTTGCGGGCCTTGGGCTTGTGCAGGGCCTTGAGCAATAGGTCGTGGAACTTGCGCAGCACGATTTCGCGGTTGCGCAGCTGGCTGCGGTCTTCCTGGGCCACGACCAGCAGCTCATTCTCAGTCGTCAGGCGGGAAGCCAGCTTTTCCAGCAGCACCTGCTTTTGCTCCTCGGTCAGCAGCTGGGAGTTCGGCACCGAAAACCGCAGCTCTACGCGCGACTCCACCTTGTTTACGTTCTGCCCGCCCGGCCCGCTGCTGCGGCTGGTCTGAAACTGAAGCTCGGGTAGAAAGTCGTCGGCAGAGGGAAGCATGAAGCGGCGCAGCAGGGTTGAAGGTGTATGCGGACTGTTTTACGGCCCGGCGACGAAAATAGCGCACTCCTTTAGCAGCAGCTTTGTTTACATCCGGCTAAACGCACAGCCAGCCCAGCAGCCCGGTTCGGGCAGTCCAGGCCAGGGTCCGGACCCAGTTGGTGCGCACCAGCCCATCGATGGCAATGTAGTCGTAGCCTTGGGCGAGCCGGTTGTGAAAGGGCACGGAAATAAAGAACGTTGCCGCCCAGATCAGCCCCACCAGGCCCAATGCCCACCAAACCAGCTGCCCCTGGGCCCGCTCCTGCCAGGCCAGCCACAAGGCCAGCAGCAGCTCCAGCACCATCGGCCCCATCACCACCCAGCTGACGCGGCGGGCGTGCTGGGCATGAAACGCCGGAAAGGTTTCGCGGGCTGCCTGCGCAAAGCCGGGGTAGTGCACGAGCTGTACGGTCCAGATTACCCCGGTCAGGTAGGCGGCCAGGGCAAAGTTGAGCAGTAGCAGCAGTTGGGTCGACATAGCGAAACGTGAAAAAGGCGGGGCGAATGCAGCCCCGAACCCGGCGCCTTACTCTTTAGCCGGCGGCCGGGCCGTTGCAAGGTAGCGTGCGGCCCGTGTACCGGCTTGCGGTTGGCTTAATTCCCATAGTTTAGCTGCGCTCATCCTTTCCCTGTTCCTATGCGCTTTCCCTACTCCTTGCGCCGGCTGCTGCTGGCTTCTGCTCCGGCCGCCACCCTGGCCTTCGGGGCCTGTCAGCCCGGCGGCAAAGCCGGCAGCGGCTCCCCCGACGTGCTTCAGGCCAGTCTCGATACCACCGTCCGCCCCGGTGACGACTTCTTCACCTACGCCAACGGCGGCTGGCTGAAAAAGCACCCGATTCCGGCTTCCGAAAGCTCCTGGGGCATCGGCAAGGAAGTGCAGAACGAAATCTACGCCCGCCTGCGCACCATCAACGAGGAAGCCGCCAAAGCCAACGCCGCTGCTGGCACCAACCAGCAGAAAATCGGTGACTTCTGGGCCGCCGGCATGGATTCGGCCGCCATCGAAAAGCAGGGTATCGCCCCGCTGAAGCCGGAGCTGGACCGCATTGCGGCCATGCGCACCGCGGCCGACGTGCAGGCTGAAATTGCCCGGCTCAAGCCCCTGGGCGTGAACGTGCTGTTTGGCTCTTATGTGACACAGGACCCGAAAAACAGCGAAAATATGGCCCTTATGATGTGGCAGGGCGGGTTGGGCTTACCCAACCGGGACTACTACTTCAACAAGGATGCCCGCACCAGCAACATCCGCAAGGAGTACGGGGTACACGTCGCCAACATGCTGAAGCTGGCCGGCCAGACGCCCGAGCAGGCCGCCGCCGGCAGCGCCCGTGTGCTCAAGCTGGAAACCGAGCTGGCCCGCTCGTCGCGGAAGCTGGAAGACCTGCGCGACCCCTACGCCAACTACCATAAGATGTCAGTAGCGGAGCTGGACAAGCTTACGCCCGGCCTCAGCTGGAAGCCCTGGCTCAGCCAGATGGCACTGGCTAAAGCGGATACCGCCATCGTGGGTCAGCCGGAGTTTTACCAGACGGCCGGCCGGCTGTTGAAAACCGCTCCCATCGACGACTGGAAAGCCTACCTGCAGTGGCAGCTGCTGCGCGAATACTCCTCCGTGCTCAGCAAAGGCCTCGACGACGAGCATTTCCGGTTTTACGGCACTATTCTGCAGGGCCAGAAAGAGCAGCGGGCCCGCTGGAAGCGGGTGCTCGACAACGAAGAAATGGCCATGGGCGAAATGCTGGGGCAGCTGTTCGTGAAAGAGTACTTCAAGCCCGCCGCCAAGGAGCGGTACGAGCAGATGGTGAAGAACGTCATGGCCTCGTTTCGGGAGCATATCCAGGCCCTGAGCTGGATGAGTGACTCCACCAAGCAGAAAGCTCTGGTTAAGCTCAACAAAATCACCCCGAAAGTAGGCTACCCCAACAAGTGGCGCGACTACTCGGCCCTCACCATCGACCGGAGCTCCTACGCCCAGAACGTGATGCGCGCCAACGAGTGGCTGTACCGCTACAACATCAGCAAGCTGGGCCGGCCGGTGGACCGCACCGAGTGGGACATGACGCCCCAGACCTACAACGCCTACTACAACCCGTCGAACAACGAAATCGTGTTGCCGGCGGCCATCTTCGCCATTCCCGGCCTGCGCGACGAGGATGCCGACGACGCGGTGGTGTACGGCTACGGCGGGGCGTCCACCATCGGCCACGAGCTCACCCACGGCTTCGACGACGAAGGCAGCCAGTACGACGAGAACGGCAACCTGCGCAACTGGTGGAGCAAGAAAGACCGGGCCGCCTTCCAGCAGCGCGTGAACGGCATCGTGCGGCAGTTCAACGGCTACCAGGTGCTCGACTCCCTGCACATCAACGGCAAGGCTACGGCGGGCGAAAACATTGCTGACCTGGGCGGCATCGTCATTGCCTTCGATGCTTTCAAGAAAACCGAGCAGTACAAGAAAGGCGAGAAAATCGGAGGACTCACGCCCACGCAGCGTTACTTCCTGGGCTACGCCCTGGGCTGGCAGAGCCACCAGCGCGACGAAGTGCTGGCCCAGCGCATCCTTACCGACGTGCACTCCCCGGCCAAGTACCGCGTGAACGGCCCCCTGGCCGACGTGCCCGCCTTTTACGAAGCCTTCAACGTGCAGCCCGGCCAGGCTCTCTACCGCCCCGACTCGGCCCGGGTCACGATCTGGTAAAGTTGCTGGCCAGGAGTGCCGCTACCGTTAGCAATCAGCCTGAACCTTATTATCAAAAAGCCCTTCCGTGAGTTGACGGAAGGGCTTTTATACGTTGCTTCATTCCGGTTTTCGGTCAGCTCGTGATTCCCCGCTGGGCCATAAACGCCGTGAGGCTTTGCCGGGCGCCGGCCTGCACTTTCTTTTGCAGCAGCGGGGTCCAGCCCAGCAGCCAGCCCACCGGTCCCAGGGCCTGCCTCGACCAGCGCCAGAAGCTGAACTCGTCGTGGTGCGTCAGGATTTTGCCGTCCTGAAAGGTGAAGCGAGCCTGAATGTGGTTGTGTACCCGCCGGCCGGTCTGGGAAAAGGTGTAGCGGGCGTCCCATACCGCCTGTCCATGGCTGTCGTCGGCGCGCAGGTGGTCGTAGGTGAGGGCCAGGTCCTTGCCCCGCTCGCACAGCATCCGCCACATGGCCCCCACTTCTGCCGCGCCCTGCAGCTGAAAAGCGCCGTCGCGGAAGCTGGCCCGGGGATGGTAGCAGGCGGCCATGCCGGCGTGGTCGCGGCGCTGGAAGCTCTGGTAGAAGCGGTGCAGCAGTTCTTCGTGCGGGTGCATGGCTGGCGGGGGTTGAAAACCCTCAAAGCTGGTAAAAAAACAGCGCCTTCCAACCCCACGGCTGAAAGGCGCTGCGCACTAACCTCACCCGGGCTTACGAAGCTACCGGCTGGGCTGCTTTCCGGAAAGCCGGGGCAAACACCTGCTCGGCAAACTGCTCCAGCGTGGTCGGCGTGGTGTTTTCAGCCGTGCGCACCTCATGCAGCATGAAGTTTTCCTCGTTGATGCCCCGGGTCATCTCAATGTAGAGGTCGGCCATCGACTCCGACAAGCCCGCGCCCATCATGCCCTGCTTAGCCTGCTCATAAGGAAACTGCACGTACGGCAGCTCCGGCCGGCCAATAGCCCGCCCGAAGATAGCCGTGGCTTCGGCGTTGGTGTAGTCGCGGGGCCCGAGCAGCAGCTGCACCGACTTACCCGTCGGCACTCCGGCGTCGAGCAGCTGAGCGGCGCGGGCGGCAATATCTTGGGTAGCAATCATAGGAAACGCTACGTCAGGGCGGGTCGCGGAGCCATTGATGCCCATGCCCTGAATCAGGCCGATGCTGCTCAGCAGGTTTTCCATAAAATAAGCCGGGCGCAGGTGCACCACATTCAGGCCATCGATGGCGTTGAGGCGCTGCTCCTGCCGGTGCACGCCCACAATCGGGCCCGTTCCGGCTTCCAGCTCGGCACCGATGCTGCTCAGGTTTACCGCGTAGCGCAGCTCCGCTGCCCGGACGGCAGCGGCAACGCTTTCACCTACCGCCGCCTGATGAGCCAGGTTGTCGGGGGCCGTCACGTGGGGCGGCAGCATCAGGAAGGCGGCATCAGCCCCGCGCAGGGCATCGGTCAGGAAGGCGGTGTCCTGCAGGTCGCCGGCCCGGGATTCGGCCCCGGCCGCCCGCAGGGCATCGAGGCGCTGGCTGCTGCGGGCTACGGCCGTTACGCGGTGGCCGCGCTGCAGCAAAAGATGGATAAGCTGGGAGCCGATTTGGCCGGTAGCACCCAGTACGACAATGTGCTTGCTCATAAAAAGAAGGTAAGAGGGTAGGCAAAAAGTAATGGCCGGCGGCCAGCCCGAATAGCCTGGTGCATTGCCGGGTCAAAGGAAACGCCTTACCTTCACTTTTCGCAAGTACCTACTATTTTGTAGGCTACCTACCTTTCCGACAGTAATACTGATTATCAACAACTAAATTTTATGAACAAGCTCACAAAACAGCAACAGGCCGAGGCCGAATGGGCAGCCTGCACCGAACCGCAACCCGCCGGGGCCGTGTGCCCGGTACGCACCACGCTTAACGTGCTGGGGGGTAAGTGGAAGCTGCTGGTTCTCTCCTACCTGCTCGAAGGACCGCGCCGCTACGGAGAGCTGCGCCGCCTGATGCCCGAAGTGACTGAGAAGATGCTGATCCAGGAATTGCGGGAGCTGGAGGCCGACGCCATTGTGGAGCGGCTGGTGTATCAGCAGGTGCCACCCAAAGTCGAGTACCAGCTTACCGACCTGGGTCGCCGCGTGCAGCCCATGTTTGAGCAGCTCATCAACTGGGGCCACGGCTATCTGCAGCGGGACCGGGTGCCGGCCTAAGGCTGCCGGCCTAAGGCCCGCTGCTGCCCGGGGCAAAAGCAAAAAATGCAGGTGCCGGGCAACGCTTCGGGTAGCGGCTTCATCTACCCCGCTGAACGCATCATTCACCTTTTATTTCGCCTAGTATGAAAACGCTACGCCTGTTTCTGCTTCCCCTGCTTTTCGCCGCGCTGGCGCTGACATCCTTTAAAGCGGCTACCGCGTCCGACGGCCGCGAAGTGCGGCAGGTTTCGCCTTTCACATCCGTAACGCTGGCCGGGTCGGTGGCGGTGGTAATCAAGCAGGGCAGCACCCAGCTGGTGGAGATTGAAGGCCTGGCCTCTGACCTGGCTCAGCTGGAAACGGCGGTGAAAAACAACCGGCTGCGCATCGGGGCGAAGCCGGGACTGAAAAACGTGCGTTTTCAGAAGCCTGTTACAGTGTACGTTACCATGCCGGCCATTGAAGGGCTGAGCGTAAGCGGCTCGGGCCGGATGCAGGTTATTACCGCCTGCCAGGCGCAGAAGCTGATGCTGGCCGTGAGCGGCTCGGGCCGGCTCGTAGTGCCTCAGGTGCAGGCGGCCGAGGTTCATTCGTCGCTGTCAGGCTCCGGCGACATCCGCCTGGCCGGTAACAGCCCCAAGCATGACGCCAGCATCAGCGGCTCCGGCGACATTGATGCCAGTGAGCTGAAAACGGAAGCCAGCAGCGTGAGCATCAGCGGCTCGGGCGATTTCCGCCTGCACGCCACCCGCTCGTTGAAAGCCAGCATCATGGGCTCCGGCGACGTGTACGTAAAGGGCAATCCGCCCCAGATCGACTCCACTGTGATGGGCAGTGGCCGGGTGCACAAGGGATAGTCTACTTCCGCCCCCCGTGGGCTTTGCAATAGATGAACGAGGCGGTTCCCGGACAGGGGCCGCCTCGTTTCGCGTCAGCAGGGTTGAGCGAAACGAAGAGAGACTTAGCAGTCGTGGCGGTGTACTAAAGCCGAAACGCGACCAGGCTTCACTTACACGTTGGTGCTCAAATTCCCTTGGACCCGGCCAGCGTTAGTCCCGATTTTTTCTTTTGTCAGCCTTGGTATCCCGGTCGCTGCCGCCAAACAGGCCGCGCTTCTTTTCCTTGATAAGCACGTAGCGGATTGAAAAGGCAGTGGGGAACCGCATTCGTTCGGGAGCATTGATTTCAATGGTCGGCTTGAAATCGAACGAGAGCAGCAGGGGGATAATCGCCACCTTATACTCAAGGCCCACCAGGCCATCGACACCCCCGAACGCACCGGTCTTGTTATGGGCGCCCAGATGCGCGCCGGCACCAGTGTACACGTTGAGGCTACGCCCGAAAATGCCGAAGTGACGCTCCGCCAGCAGTGTCCCACTGACTTCCTCGGTGTTGAACATGGCCAGGCCCTCCAGGGTGGACTTTTCTCCGATCCGCTGCTGAACAGTTAAACCCGAGTAGGATTTTCCGCCGAGTCGTAGACCAATAGCAGTGCGGTATTTCTGGGCCTGGGCCTCGAGGGAGGCTGTTATCAGCAGTCCCGTTAAACTCAACAGCCGTAGCAAACGGGGAAAGGAAATGCGTGCAGACATAGAATTACAGAATAATGGGTAAACCCGGCCGGCCGGTACGCGTTTGAACGCAGAACGTTGAAGCAAAGTACGGGCCGACTTAAGCCTCCCACCTATTCGTGGCGTACCTTGCTTAGGTTTTCGCCTTCATCCCACTCCCACAGTGTACATTCACCAGGTCGCGGCGTATCTGCCCACCCACGTCATCACCAACGAGCATTTCACGCGCCTGAACGGCCTTTCGCACGAGTGGATTATTGAGCGCACCGGCATCCGGGAACGGCGTAAAGCCGAAGCTGGCGAAAACACGAATACCATGGCGGTGGCCGCCACGGAGCAGGCCCTCAGCTCCGCCCCGGGCTTCCCGGCCGAACGCATCGACCTTATTGTAGCCGCCACGTACACGCCCCACGATACCATCTTTACCGTGGCCCATGCCGTGCAGCTTGCCGTGGGCGTGTCCGACATTCCGGTGGTCAGCGTGTCGTCGGCCTGCTCGTCGCTGCTGAATGCAGTGGAGGTGGTGCAGGGCTACTTTGCCATGGGCAAGGCAACCCGGGCCCTGGTCGTGGTTTCGGAGCATAATACGGCCTACAACAACGAGGACGACACCGTGGCCGGCCACCTCTGGGGCGACGGTGCGGCAGCCTTGCTTATTTCCAAGGAGCGCCTAGCTCCCGAGGACCTGCACGTGGTCGACATCATTACCGGGGGCGCCGCTACGGTTGGCAAAGCCAGCACGGCCGTTACGCTTAAGCCGGTTGAGCGAGGCATCGTAATGCCCCACGGGCGCGACGTCTTCACCCACGCCTGCCAGTACATGGCCAAAGTAACCCGGCAGATCCTGGACCAGAATGGGCTGGGCGTTGACGACGTGGCTTACCTGATTCCTCACCAGGCCAACCTGCGCATCACCAACAACGTGCTGCAAAGCCTGGGGCTTTCCAACGACCGCGCCATCTCCAACATTGACCGGCTTGGCAACACGGGCTGTGCGGGCGCCGCCATTGCCCTGGCCGAAAACCTGGATGTGCTCAAGCCGGGGGATCATATCGTCGTGACCGTGTTTGGCGGGGGCTACTCTTACGGAGCAATGCTGCTCACGCGCTAACGAGTTCTACCGCGCCACCTTGATAAAGGGGGTATAGCCGGTTTTTCCTTCCGAATCCCGCCACCGCAGCAGATGCCACCCCGCGTGGAGCCCGCCCACGTTCAGGGTCAGAATGTTAATACCGCTGTTGTAGTCAAGTTGTATCCCCCGCTGGTACCGTCCCAGAGCATCGTAGAGGAAGACTGTCACCTGGCCGGCCTTGATGCCCCCGTCGAACTGCAGCATCAGGTTCTCGTCGGCAACCGGGTTTGGAAATACCTGCAGCTGGGTTAGTACCCCGCCCGCAGCCGTGACGGCCTGGGGGGCCACGTTGTCAAGCGAGCCATCGGGTCGTCGCACCCGGAGCCGGTAGTACAACAGTCCGCCCGGGGGCTGGGCATCAACAAACCGGTAAGTACCGCCGGCCGCCCCCGCAGAGACGACGGACAGCTGCTGCCAGGAGGTGGTATCGGTGGCCGGCGCCCGCTCTACGACAAAGCTTTGCACAAAGCATTCCGACTGGGTAGTCCAGGTTACCTCGGTGCCGGCTCCAGCGACGGAACGCGCATTCACGGTGGTCAGCGGAGCCGGCAGCATGGGCGCCGGTCCGCAGCCGGGAGGTACGAAGCTACGGTTCCGGAGCAGGAACCGCCCCCCGGCCACGTCGCTCTGCGGATTCAGCTGGCGCGTAACCTGCAGCACGTCGATGGCAAAGTGCATCACAGCCCCGCGCAGAATCAGGTGGGTGAGCTGCTGGGCGTGGCCCAGCTCGTGCACGGCCACCGTTTCGAAGTCGTACTGCCCGACCACAGGCAGGCCGGGACCGAACTGCCAGTTCGTGGCATCATCAAACTGCATGTCGATTTCCTTGACCCAGAACACCACTCTTCCCGAGGGCTGCAGGCGGCAGCCCCGGTAGTAGTTGGTCGTGCGGCCCAGCACCCGCGCCGGCAGCTCATTGGCCATATCAAAGCCCAGGGCGTTTTCGTCGTCTTCAGCCGGCCCCCGACCCGAGCGGGCGGCACCCAGGTCCCAGTTCACGCCGGTCTGGCAGCGCCAGGTAGTAAGGGCCCGCTGAAACGAAGCCGCAGCGGCAGCGGTCAGGTTGGCCTCGGGCCGGAAGGAATACCCGCCCATCCCGTTCTGATTGAAGTGGCCCGGCCGCACGATCTGCTGGCTCTGGGTGTCCTGCACGTTGATAATGGCATAAACCACGGTAATCTGCCCGGGACTGATAGCCTGGAGCTGTTCATTGCTGGTCACCCGCACTACGCCGCTGCCTGCCGGGTTGCGAGAGGTGCTGAGCGTGGGTACCCGCACCTGAATCCGGGTATCGGTCCAGCTCACATACTCGGCATCCTGGGGCCTGATAAAGGTGGCGCCGCCGTCGTCCGCATTGCGGAATTCCACGAACCCATTGCCCCGCGTGGCACCAAACCCAGAGCCGTTAATAGTCAGCACGGCATCAGTGCCGGCAGTGATGGTGGCAGGAGCCACGGTGGCAATGATGGGGGCCTGCCCACCCCGGCGGTCGGCCGGGGGCTGGCTGCGGCGGCTCACGGCAGCCTGCAGAGCTGGATTGGGCTGCAGCTCCCGCAGCGGCTGGCCCGTGGCGGCAGTCAGCTCAGTATAAAAAGTTAAACCAAGCAGTGGATACTGGCGGAAAGGCTCAGCCGCACTGGCCTGGGTAAGATCGTAGCGGATAAAGCCCTGCTGACTGCCGTACGCCGCCCACGCATCGGAAAGGCCCAGGTCGGCAAACGGCGCGGGGTACAGAAACAATACACCCTGCTCTCCGGGCTGCAGGGTCAGCGTATTGGTCAGCTCGTGCCGGTCAAGGTCCACAGTGCCGCCTTCGGTGATAAGGGTCAGGGTAGCTGCCGGCGCTCCTTTAAATGACTTGAACACGCGCAGGCGGTGGGCAGTGTAGATCCGGCGGTGGCCGGCATCCCAGAAGCTGCGGGCATCGAGTACCTCTGCCTCCACTATCAGGGCAGAAGCCCGGGTCCGTTCAACGGGGTCCAGGGGCAGAAGCAGACAATGCGTTTCAGGGCCGGCAGTCTGAGCCAGACCAGGCCGGGAGACAGCAAAGCAGGTCAGCGCAACAGCAAGGCGAAAAAGAGTAGAAAGCTTCATAGGCAGGGCCCGGGGCAGAAAACCGGGCGCAAACCAAGATACGGTAAAACTGCCCGTCTGGTCGGCGCCGCCCCGCAGCCCGCCCGCCTAAAACAGGCTGCCCTGAATCGGCTGCACAATTATCCGGGGCGGGGCCACGCTCAGGCCGGTCAGGGCGTTGAGCTTTTCCAGAAAATACTGCGTCCAGACCGGGCTGTGCATGATGTCCTTCTGATGAACAAAGAAGTAAACAGACTGCAGGCCCGCGGCCAGCCAGTCGGCAAGGCGGGCGGCCCAGGCATCGGCGCGTTGATAGTCGCTCCGGATCAGGCCGTGGCCGTTAAACCGGATGCAGGCCGTGGGCGTGGTCAGGCGCTGGTGCAGCACGTCGCGGCGCCCGGCCACGTCGGTGAGCACGAGCGTCTTGCCCAGGGCTTCGAGCAGGGCAAACACCGCGTCGCGCAGCCCGGCATCGGCAAACCAGCGCGGGTGGCGCAGCTCTACGGCCAGCGGCACATAGTCGGGAAAGTCGAGCAGGTAGCGCTCCAACCGGGGCAGGTGCTCGGGCCCGAACGTGGGCGGCAGCTGCAGAAAAGCCATCCCCAGCCGCTCGTCGAGGCCACTGATGGCCCGGCAGAAGGTGGTCGTCAGCTCATCGGCATTGTAGAGCTCCCGCTCGTGGCTGATGCTCTGGGGCAGCTTGGGGCAAAAGCGGAACTCCGGCGGCACGGCATCGCGCCACTTGCGTACCGTGGGCGCATCCGGAATTCGGTAGTGCGTGGTATTCAGCTCGATGCAGTTAAACTGCCGGGCGTAGTAGTGCAGATAGTCGGTATCCTTGATGCCGGCCGGGAAGTAGTTGCCCAGCCAGGCTTTGTTGGTCCAGAGCGGGCAGCCTACGTACACCTGAGGCGGGCCGGCCAGGGCAGAGGCGCGGGCCAGCACGCGGGCCGTTTCGGGGTGGTCGGGCGGAAGTGAAAAGTCGACCGTACGCAGGTCGGAGAGGCGGCCAAAATCCATGGCTGCAAGTACGGCAAAACCGGTGGCCCGGTGCGCCAAGCCGACGTCAACGTCTGCTTACACCCTTACTAAAAAACCGGGACATATGCAACCCGGCTCCGAAGATGGGTGGGCCGTGATGCCCGAATTTTTTTCACCGGCGGATAGTATAATTTAACTAGAGTTCGGCTTGGCGTCCCAAAAGAATCCTAAATGCGCCTTTCCGAAACACAAACGTCCATTTTTCCCTATTTCTGTGGATAACTTTTGTGCAAATTTTCTTTAAAAAGGTAAATAAGGTAGGATTTTCGATTACTAAGGGCATTGGCAATTGCGAGGTAGTTCAGATCAGGCTTCTAGATTTGACTTACTCACCAACCAAGAGAATGAATGAAGTTGATTACACGACTGCACCTCTCGGGCTTGCTGATGGCCTCGCTTCTTATGCTGTTCTCAGCTGCTCCCGGAGCAGCCCGGGCCCTGGGCTCGGATAGCGACGACAAAGCCCCTGTTACTGCCAAGAAAGCCACCGTACTGCGGGGCCGCGCCTCCTGGTACGGCCGCGAACACCAGGGCCACCGCACCAGCAATGGCGAGCGGTTCGACCGGATGAAGTACACCTGCGCGCACAAAACCCTGCCCTTCGGCACCAGACTGCGCGTTACCAACCCCCAGAACGGCAAATCAGTTGTCGTGCGGGTATCCGACCGGGGACCGTTCCGCCATCAGCGCATCCTCGACCTGTCCGAAATAGCTGCCCGCCCGCTGGACATCGTGCGCCTGGGCGCCGTTTCCGTCGTTGCCGAGGTCGTACCCGACACCACGCCCCTGGGCCCCACGGATGCTCCTGCCGATCTGGCCTCGCTGGGAACGGAAGAAGCCGTCATCACACCGGCAGCCGATATTCCGGCCGTAGAGCTGGTGCCCACCACGCCCGAGCCCGCGCCTACGTTTGTTGTGCAGGCCGGCACGTTTGGCGACCCGCGCAATGCCCAGGCCGTGCAAGCCAGGATTCAGGCTATCGACAAGCAGCTGCCCGTTACCATCGCCCAGGAAACGGCGGGTGGCCGCTCGCTCAGCCGGGTGCTCGTCGGACAGTTTACCGACCGGGAAGCCGCCGAGGCGCTGCGCAAGCAGTTGCTGACGAAGGGCATTACCGGCCTGGTGCGCCAGCGGGAGAACTTCTAGGCTGCCCGCCGACTACTACCTTTTAGAGCCCTCAGCTGCCCCGCGCCGCTGAGGGCTTTTTTATGCCCCTGCCTGAACGGCTACAAGTCAGAACAGATTTTCTACCTTACCCGTCCAATTCTATGGTCGCGTATGATTCGCTGGATTAAAGCCCTGCTTGCCCTGGTTGCCTGTGTTTCGCTTACCTGGGCGCTCAACTCCCGCCTCGGCGTGGCGCCCCCGCTGGGCAAATTCCTGAGCCCGTTTCGGGGGTTCTGGACCAACAGCGAAACGCCCACCTCGTTTCCGGAGCAGCACCGGCTTGATTTGCCTGGCCTGCAGCAGCCGGTGCAGGTACGCTTCGACGAGCGGCACGTGCCCCACATCTTCGCCCAGAACAACCAGGACCTGTACTTCGCCCAGGGTTACCTGACGGCCCGGGACCGGCTCTGGCAGATGGAGTTTCAGACTCACGTAGCCGCCGGCCGCCTGTCGGAGATTGTGGGCGGGGAACGGCTTGAAACCGACCGGTACTTTCGCCGCATTGGCATGGTGTACGGGGCTAAAAGGTCGTTAGCGGTAATGATGGCCGACCCGACCACCCGGACAGTGCTCGAATCCTACTCGGCGGGCGTGAATGCCTACATCAACTCCCTCACGCCCCAGACGCTGCCCTTCGAGTACAAGCTGCTGGGTTACGCCCCCGAGCCCTGGCAGCCGCTGAAATGCTCGCTGCTGCTCAAGCTGATGGCCTTCGACCTGAGCGGGCGCTCCAACGACGACCTGCGCATGTCCAACATCCTGGGCAAGTACGGCCCGGCGGTGGTGAAAGACCTGTTCCCGGACCTGCCCACCCGCGAAGACCCCATCGTGCCCACCGGCACCCCGCTCGATTTCAAGCCCCTGTCCGTGCCGGCTACGCCCAAATCGTTTGGGGCGGCTATGACGGCCAAAATGCCGGCCCGGGACGCTGACCCCGAGCTGGGCTCCAACAACTTTGCCGTGAGCGGCACCCGCTCAGCCACCGGCTACCCGATTCTGGCCAACGACCCTCACCTGCAGCTCAACCTGCCCAGCATTTGGTACCAGGTGCAGCTGTCGGCCCCGGGCGTAAACGTGTACGGCGTTACCATTCCCGGAGCGCCGCTGGTCATTATCGGGTTCAACGAGCAGGCGGCCTGGGGCGTCACCAACGTGGGCGGCGACGTGCTCGACTGGTACCAGATCCGGTTCCGGGATGCCCGTCAGCAGGAATACTGGCACGACGGGCGCTGGAAACTGGTACGGCGCGTAGTCGAGCGGATTAAAGTCCGGGGCCAGGCCGATAAGGTTGACACGGTGCTCTACACCCACCACGGCCCGGTGGTGTACGACCGCGACGAGAAGCCTTTCACGGCCCAGACGCCCATCCGTCACGCCATGCGCTGGACGGCCCACGACGGCATGAACGAGATGATGACGTTCTACCGCCTCAACCGGGCCCGGAACTACGCCGACTATACCGCCGCCCTGCAGTTTTACGGCTCCCCGGCGCAGAACTTCATCTTCGCCAGCCAGCAGAACGACATTGCCCTCTGGCCCAACGGCCGGTTCCCGCTGAAGTGGCGCAACCAGGGCAAGTTTATCCTCGACGGCACCGACCCGGCCTACGACTGGCAGGGCTGGATTCCGCAGGCCCACAATCCCCACGTAAAAAACCCGGCCCGGGGCTTTGTCAGCTCCGCCAACCAAAGCTCGGCCGGCCCCGACTATCCTTACTATCTGGGGTGGTCGTACGCCTCCTACGAGCGGGGGCACCGCATCAACGAGCGGCTGGCTTCCATGACCCAGGCTACGCCGGACAGCCTGCGCCACCTGCAGAACGACAACCTGAACCTGAACGCCCGGCTGATGCTGCCCCGCATGCTGGCTTTGCTGCCCGCCGATAAGCTGAACGAGGCCCAGCGCCAGGCGTACGCCGAGCTGCAGCGCTGGAATTACGTGCACGACGCCGGTGCCATCGGGCCCAGCATCTTTGACCTCTGGTACAGCCGCCTGGTAAAGGCGCTGTGGGACGACGACTTCGGGCCGAAAACCGGGGTGGAGATGCGCTACCCCGGCCGCGACCGGACCAACACCCTGGTTTTGCAGCAGCCTGCGTCGCCCTGGATTGACAACCGCACCACGCCCGCCCACGAAACCCTGCCCGACCTGGTGCTGCAGTCGTTTCAGCTGGCTACCGACTCCCTGCAGCGCAAGTTCGGCGCCCTCGGCCCCGACTGGCGGTGGGCCAACCAGAAAAGCACCGATATTCTGCACCTGGCTCAGCTGAAGGGCTTTGGCAGCCTGGACCTGGACGTGGGCGGCGGAGCGGGTATCGTGAATGCCATTTCCGAGCGCAACGGCCCGTCCTGGCGGATGGTAGTGGCCCTGGGGCCCCAGCCGAAAGCCTACGGGGTGTTCCCGGGCGGGCAGTCCGGCAACCCGGGCTCGGCTTACTACACGGATATGATTGAAACGTGGCGGACGGGCACGCTGGACGAGTTGGTGTTTCTGCGGAGCGCCGACGAAAAAAACCCGCACGTGCATGCAGCCTGGGA
This sequence comes from Hymenobacter translucens, assembly GCF_020685205.1. Lineage (GTDB taxonomy): Bacteria > Bacteroidota > Bacteroidia > Cytophagales > Hymenobacteraceae > Hymenobacter > Hymenobacter translucens. The sequence goes on along the minus strand of NZ_JAJERB010000002.1, from coordinate 519,233 downwards.
GCTGCGGGGCGGCTCCCGATAATACCCTTATACTAATCCTTTTTCTATTCACGTAAGCTTACCACCGCCCATGCCTTATTTACTTCGACTATCCCGACAGCTTATTCTGGCGCTGGCGCTGAGACTACTGACGGCTGCGGCCTTTGCCCAGCAAACCCAGCCCGACCCGTCCTTTTTCCCGCAGGAGGTTCTTCAGCCGGCCGCAGTGTACCAGGCCGTGCAGCAGCCCGACGGCAAGCGCATCATGCTCGGGGAGTTTGCGCGGGCCGAGGGCACGGTAGCCCCGCAGCTGGTGCGCTACCTCACGAATGGAAGCCTCGACCAGGGCTTCAATGCCAACGTCAACCAGGGGCAGAACATCCTGTACACCTACATTACGCACCTGGAGCCCCTGCCAAACGGGCAGTTGCTGGTGTTCGGCTCGGGGCAGGGCACGGTCACCGTGGGGGGCATTTCGCGGCAGAGCCTGCTCCGTCTGAATGCGGATGGTACCGGTGACCCCGGCTTCAGCCCAGGTACGGGCGCCAATGGCAGCATCCGGTACGCCGCCATTCAGCCCGATGGCAAAATTCTGCTGGCCGGCCGCTTCACCTTGTTTGGCGGCACCGCTGCCATGCGGGTCGTGCGGCTGCTGCCCGGCGGCGCGGTGGACCCTTCCTTTTCGGTCGGCACCGGGCCCGACACGGAACCGACCTCGCTGGCCGTTTTGCCGAACGGGCAGATTCTGGTGGGTGGTGGCTTCCGCACGTTCAACGGGCAGGTCCAGCCGGCGCTGGTGCGGCTGCAGCCCGATGGCAGCCTGGATGGGAGCTTCAATGCCCAGGCGGCGTCCGGCACATTCGTCCGGAGTCTGGCTGTGCAGCCGGATGGTAAAGCAGTGGTTGCTTTGTCCGCCGGCTTCCTCGGTAATACGGGGATGCGCCTGGTACGCCTGCAGCCCAGCGGCGCCGTCGATGCTTCCTTCAACAGCGGCTTTACCAGCTCCTTCGCCAGCTCTTACACCACTTATAACTTCAACGTTCTGCAGCTTCAGTCGGATGGCAAGGTGCTGCTGGCAACCGGCTTTCTGCCCGGACGGCCCGCGGGTAAGGTGATGCGCGTCCTGCCCAACGGCGCCGCCGACACCAGCTTTGAGATGCTGCTGAATCAGCCGGTTCTTTCCCTCCAGGCCCTGCCCGACGGCCAGGTACTTACCTCGTATTATAACAACGACTCCGACGTGTTTCCCGCCACGTCGCCATCCGTAGCCCTGCTCACCGCTACCGGCAGCGTCGAAACAGGTTTTGTACCCCAGCTGCAGGCCGTCGGCACCGTCAACACGGTAGTAGAGCAGCCCGATGGCAAGCTAATTATCGGTGGGCGTTTCTCGGTCGTGAACGGGGTGCCGGTCCGCAACCTGGCCCGCCTGAACCCTGACGGCACGGTGGATGCCGCTTATTCCACCGCCGGGGCGCTGAGCGGGGGCAGCGTGGAGTGCCTGGCTTTGCAGCCCGATGGACGGCTGGTGGTGGGCGGCGGCTTCACCTGGGTCGGGACGACGCAACGCTCCGCGGTAGCCCGGCTCCTGCCTTCGGGAGCTCCCGACAACAGCTTTGCCTCCGGCGGAATAGCAGTGACCCGGTTAGCGGTGCTGGGCGACGGCCGGATGCTGCTGGTCCGCGGCTCGAGCACCCTTGCCCGCGTGCTGGCCAACGGACAACCCGACCCTACTTTTCAGGGTATTTCCAACCAGTACATTTCCACGCTGCTGGTGCAGCCCGACGGGCGTATCCTGATTGGGGGAAGTTATCAGGCCGGACCGGGCGCCACCCCCTATCTGCTCCGTCGTCTGCTCTCCAATGGAGCCATCGACCCGGCCTTTGCCCCGCTTCTCCATACCGGCACCGCAACCTTTAGCGAGGTTCTTTCAATGGCCCTGCAGGCAGACGGCAGCATTCTGCTTGGCGGCTATTTCGACGAAGTCGGGGGCGTCACCGCCAACGGGCTGATTCGGGTGCTGCCTTCCGGCGCGCCCGATCCATCGTTTACCTCACCCTTCAACCGCAATACCTTTGTGTATACCCTGGCCATGCAGCCCAATCAGCGCATCCTGGCCGGCGGAGACCTGACCACGTCCGGGACGGGCTACGTCACCCTGATGCGGCTGACCAGCTTCGGAGCCCAGGACCCGGATTTCAACCTGAGCGTCGGCCCCGACATGGCGCCCCTGTGCCTGCTGGTACAAACGGATGGCAAGATTGTCGTGGGCGGCTACTTTAACCAGGTGGGTACAAGTGACCAGCTGGGCCTGGCCCGGTTGATTGACGCCAACGTGCTGCACGTAAAAGCCGGGGTCTCCGCCGCGACGCTGGAAGCCTGGCCGACCCCGGCCCGGGGTGTGCTGCACCTCCGGCTTGACGCCTCCGCCCGGCCAGGCCGGGTTTCCCTGCTTAGCCCCATCGGTCAGCTACTAAGAACCCAAACGGCCCCGGCAACCCGCCTCGACGTTTCGCTCGACGGCCTGGCGGCCGGGGTTTACCTGCTTCGCGTCGATTACCAGGATGGCCCCGTCGTGCGCCGGGTACTAGTAGAGTAACGCCTGCCGCGCTACCATCAGCGGCCGGCCTCCGTCCCGGTCGTTCTTCAAACCCGTCTTCTACCCCCTTTCTTTTCCCTGCTTATGCGCCTGTTTCTGCTGATTCTGGTTTTGGCTGCCGTAGCCCAGCTTTTCCTGCCGTGGTGGGTGGTGGCCCCGGTTGCGTTTGCCCTGGCGGCCTGGCAGGGCCGGAGCGGGGGCAAATCGTTTCTGGCGGGCTTTGGCGGAGTTGGGCTGGCCTGGCTGGTGCTGGGCTTGTGGTACCACCTGCGCTCCGACGGCCGCCTCAGCAACCGGGTAGCCGAGCTGCTGGGTCTGGGCGGCAGCGGCCTGGCAGTGGTGCTCATTACCACGCTCGTCGGGGGGCTGGCAGGTGGAACAGCAGCCCTGGCCGGCAGTTGGCTGCGGCAGGCGTTGGGAGCCCGCCCGGCGCCAACGCAGACGGACGCACCCCTACAAAGGTAGATTTACAGCACTTTCGGCCGGGCCCTGGATGGTCAGATCGGCAGTTCGAGTATCATCCATTTCCCCACTTGTCCGGCGAGGCAGGTGGGGAATTTGTTTGTTGTGGGGACCGTAGCTCCCGGGTTTGGGACTTCCTCAGGCTTTTGGCAACGTTCCCGGTAACGTTTGCATGAATAATGCCGTCTAAGTTCTTTTTTTTCACTCTGCGGAAGTCAAACTTACGTATTGGATTCAAGTACAATACCTCCCACTTCGCCTTTTTGAAATGATGAAAACTTTACAAAACTCCTTTTCCCGCTCCCTGACGGCCCGCTGGAAAGGTCTGGCCGCAGCGGCCTGCCTCGGCCTGGGTCTGGCTGCTGAGGCTTCGGCGCAGACGCCCGTATTCGTTCAGTGGCCCATGACGCGCAACAACCAGGACAGCGCCGCCGTGCGCTCGGCCAACGTTACGGTGGGCACTCCTACCTTCCGGCGCTACGTGCTGTCCAACGGCCAGGTACCGACGGGTGCTACGGCTTACGCTCCGTATTCGAGCGTTGGGCAGGCATTCGGCGTGCAGGCTGATGGCGGTGGCTGGAGCAGCAATGCCACGCCTCCTGGTCCTGGCTCGGCTCCCCGTCGCACCTACTATGAGCAGTTCCAGATTACGGCTACTGCCGCGGCCCGGGTCGACTCCATTATTTTCAGCGCTGCCGTTCCGAGCTCATCAGCTGGCCGCGTGGCTGTAGTCTACTCGCGCAGCAACTTCACGGCTGACTCATCCGACGTAACCGGCGGCAAAGGCCCGAACGGCGCATTGCCCGCCACGGCCAATGCTACGTTTGGCGTTAACTCAACCGGCGTTGCCGGTGGTACGGCCAACACGCCCGCCACCGTCCCGCAGTACAGCACCGGCATGGCGCAAAGTGCCCGCACCTTTCGTCTGGCGCTAAACGGCGCTACGGGCGTAACCCTGACGGCTGGGCAGACGCTCACGACCCGTATCTACTTCGGCGTAGGCAGCACCGGCGTAGGCCGCTACATCCTGCTGAAGGATGTAATCATCAAAAGCCAGCAGCGCGTGACGGGGGTGAGAAACGGCAAGGCTGTTGCTCAGCTGGGCATCTACCCCAACCCGGCCCAGCGTCAGCTCGTGCTAGCTCACCCTGCCGCCAAGGCTGATGCCCGGGTGACCGTTTACTCGGCTACGGGTCAGCGTCTGGTTTCCTTTGTTCCCGCCGTCGGCGCCGCCAGCTCCGAAATCAACGTTGAGTCGCTGGCCAGCGGCATCTACATGGTAGAGTACTCGGACGCTACCCAGCGGGCCACCTCGAAGATCGTAAAGCAGTAGCTTTCGCTTTACCCTAATACAAAAAAGAGGCCCTGGAAGATTCCAGGGCCTCTTTTTTGTATCCGCAGCTCATTCTTCTGCCTAATACTGGGAAATGAAGAGCAGGGACTGCAGCGTATAATTGGTAATCGACGTGAAGTGGTTTCCACCCTGGATGGGATGCAGCTCAACCTGGGTCGCGCCCCGGGCCCGCATGGCGCGGTAGGCATTCTCCGAGTTGAAATAGGGAACATAATCGTCGGCGGTGCCGTGAAACAACGCCAGCGGCGCCTTAGGCTGCCAGTCGTGAATGTCGTTGTCGCGGAAGGCCGCCAGCATGGCCTGGTCAGTGCCATTCAGCACGCCCTGACGGAAGCCGGCGGTGAACAACTCCTTGGGCTGGCGCGATACGGCCGCCAGCGGGTTGGCCTGAAGCTGATTGGCGTAGGGCTGGTTGAAGTAGAACGGCAGGGGCCGGTTGATTGCGTACACCCGGTTGTAGGTATCGAGCACCCACACGTAGGAAGTCAGGAAGTCCAGCGACTGGTCGGAATCGAGGATGTAGCGGGCGAAGGCCGTTTTGTGGTAGGCCCCGGCCCCGGGCGCGCTGGCCGTGACGGTAAATTCGGCGGCGTGTTTTTCCTCGATCAGCTTGTGCAGGGCCATGGTGGCAAAGCCTCCCTCGGAGTAGCCCAACAGAAAGTTCTTCTGGTTGAGCGTCACCTTTTCTTTTTCGCAGAACTCCCGCGCCGCCCGCAGCATGTCGAGCGAAGCCGAAGCCAGAGACGGGGCGTGCTCGTACGGATGGGGGTGGTCTTTGGAAGCGCCGTAGCCAATGTAGTCGGGAGCCGACACCACGTAGCCCGTGGAAGCCAGCACGGATACAGCCGACCAGACTTCGCCCCCGGTGGTGTAGTAGGAAGGCGCCCGGGGCTCATCGGCAGGCTGGATGGTGCCGTGCTGGTAGCTCAGCAGTGGCAGAGACTGGGTGGTAACGGGCAGCAGCAGCGCCCCCGATGCCGTGATTTTCCGGCCGTCGGTGTTGAGCGTGGTATAGGTAAGCTTGTAGGCGCGCACCGGGTACCTAACCAGCTGGGCCGCCATCGGCAGGCCGGATACGCGCCCGGCCAAGGTAGCGGGGCTGTACTCGCCAATGAGCGTGGCACTGACAAGGTGAGTTTCGGCTTTTGCGGCCTCAACCGGGGCGGCAACTTCATTTTTGGTGCAGCCGGCCGAAGCCGTGCCCAGACCTATCCACAGCAGCAGGCTGAAGCGGAGCAGGCGTTTTGAAAAGTCGTGGAGAATCACAGCGTTCCGGATAGTGGTTATCGAAGCCACAACACCGGCCAGCCTAAAAGATTTCCTTAAACAGCCTTAAATCAGTGTACTGGGGCTGGGGCAAGGAGCCAGGAAAGCGCTTATTTTCTATCACCTAAAAAAATAGTTGTTAAACTAAAAATTTAGTTATACGTTTAGATCACCAAGCAGCTCCCCATGGAAATCTTCCCCGAACTCACCAAAGCCGAAGAGCAGGTGATGCAGGTACTCTGGCAGCGCGGCCCTTCGTTTGTGAAGGACGTGCTGGTCGAAATGCCCGCTCCGCCGCCCGCCTACAACACCGTTTCGACCATCATCCGCATCCTGGAGCAGAAAGGCTTTGTCGACCACGAAGCCTTTGGCCGCACCCACCGCTACTTTGCCGTGGTAGCCCAGGACGACTACCGCCGGTTTTCGCTTCGCAAGCTGCTGGGCGGCTATTTCGGTGGCTCGTTCAGCCGGCTGGTTTCGTTTTTCGCCAAAGAAGAAGATCTGGATGCAGCCCAGCTGGAAAAGCTGCTGCACCTGGCTCAGCAGGACCTTTCCAAACCAACACCCGACGCCGATGCTGACTCTGACCCTCCCCACGCTGATTAACTGGTGGTGGCAAAGCTGCCTGATTCTGGGCAGCGCCTGGCTGCTGTACCGGCTGGCCCTGCGCTCCGAGCCGACCTTCCGCTATAACCGGCAGTTTTTGCGCTGGACTCCGCTGCTGGCGTTGGTGCTGCCACCGCTGCTGACGCTGGCCACGCCCTGGCTGCAGGCCTGGCTGCCGGCCCGGGAATCAACCCCGGCTTTGCTGCGGCCCAGTGTGCTGCTGCCGGCCGTAACCGCCGGATCTAGCGGCGCCGGAGGCATCGACCTGCTGCCGTGGCTGTTGGGGCTGTACCTCGCGGGCGCCCTGCTGGTGCTGGGGCGGCTGGGCTGGCAGCTGTGCCGGCTGTGGCAGCGCACCCGCCGGCTGCCGGGAAAACCGGGCCCGGGCTACGAGCTGGTCTGTACGGCCGGAAAGTTGCCCATCAGCTCGTTTGGGAGCCGGGTGTTCTGGGATGAAACCGCCGCGCTGACCCCAGCCGAGGCGCAGCTGATTCTGGCTCACGAAGCCGCCCACGTCGTGCAGCGCCACTCCCGCGACCGGCTCGGGCTGGAACTGCTGCGCAGCCTGCTCTGGCTGAACCCCTTCGTTCATCTCTACCCCCGGGCTTTGGAGCTCACCCACGAGTACCTCGCCGACGAAGCGGCCCTGGGCGAGGCGCCCACACCGGAAGCGGCATCGGCCTATAGCGCGCTGCTGGCCCGGCTGACGCTCCAGCGTTTCGCTATCGACTTTCCCCTGGTCCATTCTTTCACTTATTCCCAAACCCTTACCCGCATCGCTATGCTCAAAACTTCCCACCCGGCCCGGCGCTGGAAACACTGGCTGCCCCTGCCGGCGGCTACGGCCCTGCTGCTTACCCTGGCTGCCTGCACGGACATCGATTCGATTGGGCCACCCCCTCTCCCCCCGCCCCCGCCGCCGGCGCCAATGGCCCCACCCCCACCGCCGCCACCCCTCGTGGGCGTGAAACAGGAAAAAGTCTACGATAAGGTGGACCAGATGCCGGAGTACCCCGGCGGGCAGGCCAAGCTGATGCAGGACATCATGGCCAACCTGAAGTACCCGGCCGACGCCAAGGCCGCCGGGCTGGGCGGCACGGTTCTCATTGAGTTCGTGATTAATTCCGAAGGGCAAATCAGCGTGATTGACTTCAAGCAGCGCGCGAAGGCGCCGGCGGGTCAGGAGGCACTGGCCAGGCTGCTGGACAAGGCTGCTACCGATGCCATTCTGGTGGGCGTTTCGGGCACAGGATGGAAGCCGGGCCGCCACCAGGGCAAAGCAGTGGCCGTGAGCTTTGTGGTGCCGCTCTCCTTTCAGCCCTAGGTACTATTGCCTTTCGCGCTGCTCTACCAAAGCCTGGTTTCGCTATTCTAAGGGCGAAACCAGGCTTTTTTTGGCCCCGGCCGGCTGGTCCTGATAGGGCAAACGCGGAAAAGGCGGGCTTTTTCGCGGCAAAAAGGCGTAACTTGCTGACCTGTTCCGCCTTCAATCCTATTTTCTTCAGTGTCTTCTTTTTCAACTGCTGCCCGCCGCTCGGCCCTTTTTGTTTCCGCGCTGGGCCTGATTTTCTCGTCGGCCCTGACCGGCTGCGGTACCCGCTCCGAGGGCGAAACGCCCGACTCCAAGGCCACCGCTGAAACGGCTACCGCCGCCCAGCCCGCCCCCGTTGACTCGGCGGCTCTGCAGCGGCTCGCCATGCGCCGCGACTCGCTCCGGGCCGACTCCATCGTGCGGAAAAGCGGGCAGCTGCCGGGCGCCATTCTGCCTGGCCGCCGCATCGTGGCCTTCTATGGCAACATTCGCTCGAAGGGCATGGGCATTCTGGGCCGGGAGCCCAAGGAGCAGATGTTCCGCAAGTTTGCCGGAGTTATCAAGGAATGGGAGGCCGCCGACCCTTCCATCCCGGTGCAGCCCGCGTTGCACAATGTGACCATCACGGCCCAGGGCACGCCCGGCAAGGACGGCAAGTGGCGCCTGATGAACTCGAAGGCCACCATCGAGGAGGTTATTTCCTGGGCCCGGGAGCACAAGTGCATTCTGTTCCTGGACGTGCAGCCGGGCCACAGCACGCTGCAGGCCGAGCTGCCCAAGCTCGAGCAGTACCTGAAGTCGCCCGACATTCACCTCGGCATCGACCCGGAATTCTCGCTGTCCACCATGCCCGGTGTGCGACCCAATCAGCGCATCGGCACCCTCGACGCGAAGGACATCAACTTCACCGTGAACTTCCTGGCCCGTATCGTCAGCGAAAACAAGCTACCGCCCAAGGTGCTGACCGTGCACCGCTTTACGCGCCGGATGATTACCAACTACAAGAACATCAAGCTCGACCCGCGGGTGCAGATCGTTATGCACATGGATGGCCACGGCGACCCGGTTCTGAAAAAGGACTCCTACAAAGACTACATCGTAGCCGAGCCGGTACAGTACACGGGCTTCAAGCTGTTCTACGAGTACGACGCGCGGCCCAAGCCCCACCACATCATGACCCCCTCCGAGGTAATTGCGCTTAAGCCTTCGCCGCTGTACATTCAGTATCAGTAGGCTATTGCTTTCCCGGCAAGAAAGGCGCTGAGAATATCAGCGCCTTTCTTTGTTTAAAGCCGGCCGGAGCTGGGCTGTGTTGACGGCAGCGCCGGTCCGGGACCAGGCGGGTAATGCCTGGACCGGAAACACCCGAGCCGGTACGGGTTACTATCTTTAGCGAACAGCAGAGCCCCTTGGTATGGGTCTGCTGGCTGCCTGCTCCTTCCCTGCCCACCGTATGCGTGCTTTCCCGTTGCCCTCCGATTACCTGAATCTGTTTCGGCACCTGCCGGGCAACTACCTGCTGCTCCGGGCGGATGCGGACTTCACTATTGCCGATAACTCGGACGGGCACGTGGCCGTGGCGCTAAAAACGCGGGAGGAAGTGGTAGGCCGTCCTCTGTTTGAGGCCTTCCCGCCCACTGATCAGGAAAGCTACCAAACGCTGCGCGACTCGCTGGAGCACGTCCGTCAAACCCGGCAGGCGCACACGATGCCCCGCATCCGCTACGACCTCGAACAGTCCGCTGGCCAAGGCGGGGGCCGGCAGGAGCGGTACTGGCAAGCGACCCACTATCCTATCCCGAACGCGCAGGGCGGGCTGGAATTCATTCTGCAGCAAACCGAAGACGTCACGGCCCGGCACCAAGCCGAGCAGCAGCAGCAGCAAACCCGGGCCGAGCTGGCGGAAACCCAGGACCGGGCCCGTTTTCTGCTCGAAAGCTTGCCCGTGATGATGTGGACCACCCGGCCCGACGGCTGGGCCGACTACCAGAATCCACGCTGGCTGCAGTACACCGGCCGCGCCCTGGCTGACGCCCTGGGCTGGGGTTGGCTGGAAGACATTCACCCCGACGACCTGCCCCTGGTGCAGCAGAAGTGGCAGCAGGCCCTCGTCGCGGAAACCGAGTACGAGGTGGAATACCGCCTGCGCCGCCACGACGGGGCATACCGCTGGATGCTGGTGCGGGCCCTGCCCCGCCGTAACGAGGCCGGAGCCATTACTACCTGGGTGGGCACCGGCACCGACATCCACGAGCAAAAGGAAACCCAGCAGCTGCTGGCCGCCAAAGACCGGCAGCTCCACCAGATACTGGAGCAGATTCCGGCCCACATTGCCACGCTCAGCGGCCCCGACCACATCTATACGTTCCTGAACAAGCGTAGTCAGCAGCTTTTCCGGGGAACCGTGGAGCTGGGCATACCAGCGGCCCAGGCCCGGCCGGAGCTAGTCAGCAACGGGTACCTGAACCTGGTAAACCAGGTGTACCGCACCGCCGAGCCGTTTCTACTGAGCGAGATGCCCACCGAGCAGCCCCTGGGGCCCGACGGCGCTACGACCACGCTTTACTTCGACGGCTCCCTGCAGCCCCTCACTGACGAGCACGGCCAAACCCAGGGCATCCTCGTCTTTGGCATCGACGTGACCGAGCGGGTGCGGGCCCGCCAGCGCACGGCCGAGCTGATGGAGGAAATCCGCCGGCAGGACGAGCAGTTCCGGGCCCTGGTGGAATCCCTGCCCCTGTTTGTTTACATCTCCGACAGCGACGGCCAGATTATTTACATCAATCCCCAGCGCGATGCCTACACCGGCCAGGAGCCGGACCCGTCTACGGCCCACTGGGAAGCAGCCATCCACCCCGACGACCTGCCCGCCATCCGCGAAACTGCCGCCCGGGGGCGGCGCGAAGTAAAGCCCTGGACGGGAGAATACCGGCTGCGCCGCCACGACGGCGCATACCGCTGGCACCTCAGCCATGCCGTACCCACCCTCGATGCGGAGGGACGCGCCCTGAACTGGTATGGCTCCAGCATTGACATTCATGACCGGAAGCTGTTTCAGCAGCAGCTCGAAGCCAAAGACCGGCAGCTGCAGCAGATTCTCAGTCAGGTACCCGCCTACATTGCCTCCGTGAGCGGGCCGGAGCACCGGTTTACTTTTGCCACGCCCAGCTACAATGCCCTGATGAGCGGGCGGGTGCAACTGGGCCAGCGGGCCGTGGACCTGCTGCCCGAGGTAGCGGCCCAGGGCTTTATCGACCTGCTCGATACGGTGTATACCACCCGGGTGCCGTATGTGGGCCACGAAACGCCGATTCAGCTGCTGGACCCGACCACCGGCGGCACCCGGGAGCATTACCTGAACTTCGTGTACCAGCCGCTCTACGACGGCGAAAACCAGGTGCAGGGCATTCTGGCTTTTGGCGTCGACGTAACCGAGCAGGTACTGGCCCGGCAGCGCGCTGATACCCTGGCGGCCGAAGTACGGCGCAGCGACGAGCGGCTGCGCCGGATGACCGAGGCTGTCCCCAACATCACCTATATCAACGAAGCTTCCCGCACCGGCCACTACGCGAGTCCCCAGTGGTACGCCTATACCGGCCTTCCTACCGATACCAACATTGCCGACCACTGGCGGGCGGTGATGCACCCTGACGACCGCGCCCGGGTGGAAGAGGCCTATCAGACGGCGTGGCAGAACCACCAGCCCTGGAGCATTGAGCTGCGCTTCCGCCGTTACGACGGCCAGTACCGCTGGTTTCTGAATCAGGCCCAGCCCGAGCTGAGCGAAACCGGGGAGTTGCTGCGCTGGTACTGCTCCATCACCGACGTACACGAGCAGAAGGAGCTGACCGACGCGCTGCGCCAGAGTGAGGAGCACTTCCGCTTCCTGGCTGAAATCGTTCCCCAGGTTACCTGGACAGCCCAGGCTGACGGGCAGGTCGATTACTTCAATGAGCGGCTCTTTGAAGTCACCGGTCTGCGCCCGGAGGACTGCCTGGGCACCACGGCCTGGGCGGCCATCCTGCACCCCGACGATCAGCTACGGTCCCTGCACACCTGGCAGGCGGCCTACGAGAGCGGCAGTTCGTACGAGATTGAGTACCGATTCGTGTCGCGCCTGGGCGGCTACCGCTGGTTTCTGGGCCGGGCCGAGCCCCTGCGCAACGAGGCGGGCGAGATTCTGCGGTGGTTTGGCTCCTGCACCGACATCCACGACGTAAAGCAGAACCAGGAGCTGATGCAGCTGCAGAACGCCGAGCTGACCCAGATCAACCAGGCCCTCGACAACTTCGTGTACACCGCCTCCCACGACCTCAAGCAGCCCATCAACAATATGGCCGGCATCTTTGAGGAGCTCAAGCGCAGCGCCACCTTCCACGACGAGGCTGCTGCCCAGCTGGCGGGCATGTTCGAAGGCGCCCTGCAGCAGATCAACACCACCATCCAGGACCTCTCGGCCGTGGTGCAGGTGCAGCGCCGGCACGAGCACCTGCCGGTGGAGCGCATCGAGCTGCTGCCTTTCACCCAGGAGGTAGTTCGTAGCCTGCAGGACCAGGTAGAAGAGCTGCAGGCCCGCGTGGAGCTAAACTTTGCGGCTGCGCCCACGGTAGAGTTTGTGCGTCCGAACCTGCAGAGCATCCTGTTCAACCTGATCAGCAACGCCCTGAAGTACGCAGCCCCCGGGCGGCCACCCCGCATCCGCGTTGCCACCGCCCTTCTGCCGGGCACGCTGGTGCTAGAAGTAGAGGACAATGGCCTGGGCATCGACCTGGGCCGGCACGGCCCCCAGCTGTTTCAGATGTTCCGGCGGTTTCACTACCACGTCGAGGGCTCGGGCATGGGCCTCTACCTCGTCAACCGCATCGTCCAGCAGGTGGGCGGGCGACTGGAAGTCGAAAGCGAAGTTGGCCGGGGCACCCGGTTCCGGCTGTTTTTGCCCCTGAGTGAGGCGGTAGCCTGAGGCTGAGCCTGCCCGGACGAAAGCAGGCGGCTGGCTTACAACCGGCAGCACAACGTATGCCTTGCCTAATCAGTAGTCTGTCTTCTGCCTAACTTCCCACGGCAAGGCCCACGTAACCATATAAGCTCCCTGCGTATCAGAGGCAATTTCTCTGGCTGCTCTTGATGCCGGGTCCGGGATGCCTAACGCCCACAAGCCCACTGCCAGCCGCTACTCACCCCGAATGGACCCTGACCTGATTACCCGCGACCATGTGCTGAAAGCATTGCGCCAGCTGGACCGCTCGGACGCGAAGCCGGCGGCCAGCACGGTGTATGATCTGGTGTACCGGGGGCGGCGCTACCCGCCGCGGGCGGTGGTGCAGCTGGCGTTTCGGCTGGCTACCGGGGATTCTGGCGCCGCCTGGCCCCTGCCCGCCGGGGCGCCGACCAACGCCGTGCTGGAGCGGCTTGACTTCACTGTGGCTACCAAGCGGCCCACCCTGGCTAATTCCCCGCTCGACGGCGACGTGGCCGCCCAGCACGAGATGCAGCAGCTATACACTGGTCGGCCCAGTGAGGGGCCAGGGCGGGCGGCCATTGCCCAGGAGCCGGGGGCCGCGTATGAGTCGGGAGGTATACAGCCCTATGGAATGGCGGAGGCGCTGCGGGAAGTGTTTGTGGCGGAGGAAAAGCTGGCAGACGCGCTGACGGCCCTGCGGCGGCGGCGCAACCTGGTACTGCAGGGCCCGCCGGGCACGGGCAAGACGTTTCTGGCCCGCCGCCTGGCCTGGCTGCTGCTCGGGGCTACCGATGCCGCCCGCATCGAGCTGGTGCAGTTTCACCCCAGCTACAGCTACGAGGATTTCGTACAGGGCTTCCGGCCGGATGCCAAGGGCCGGTTCCTGCTCACCCCGGGCGTGCTGCTTGACGTGTGCCGCCGGGCCCAGGCCGACCCGGCGCGGCCCTACGTGCTGCTGATTGACGAGCTGAACCGGGGCAACCTGAGCCGCATCTTCGGGGAGCTGCTGCTGCTGCTCGAAGCCGATAAGCGCGGGCCCGCCCACGCCGTACGCCTGCCCTACGCCGCCGCCACCGAAGCCCGGTTCTTCGTGCCGGAAAACGTGTATTTCATCGGCACCATGAACACCGCCGACCGCAGTCTGGCCCCGCTCGACTACGCGCTGCGCCGCCGCTTTGCCTTCGTACCGATGCAGCCCGAGTTTGGGGTGCTCTTTCAGGCCCTGCTGGCCGGGCAGGGGGTACCGCCTCCCGTAATCGAGCGGCTGGTGGGGCGCCTGACCGAGCTTAACCAGACCATTGCCGATGACCCCGACCTGGGCCCGGGCTACCGGATCGGGCACAGCTACTTCTGCCAGCCTCCCGCCGGTTCGGAAGATGCCGAACACTGGCTGCGCCTGATCCTGGAACAGGAAATTGCGCCCCTGCTCGACGAGTACTGGCTCGACCAACCCGGCAAAGCCGCCGCCCAGCGCCGCAGGCTGCTTTCGTAGAACGTAGACTCGTTCAACGATTTTTCTCCTAGCTCCTGCGTAGCAGCTCCTATTTCCTAGCTTCTTCCGGCATGATTCCCATTCAGAACCTCTACTACCTGCTTTGCTACGCTTGGCAGCGCCTGCCCGTGCAGGAAGAGGAGCTGACGACCACGGCTGCTGATTTTCATCATCCGCTGGGCCTGCTCACTCACGTGCTGCTGCACGGCACCCGCCGCCTGCTACGCCAGGGCCTGAGCACCGGCTACACCGAGCGGGAGGAAGAGCTGACCGAGCTGCGGGGCCGCCTGCTGCTGACGCCCACACTGAGCCGCGACCTGCTGCGGCGGAGCCGGGCGGTGTGCCGCTACGACGAGCTGAGCTTTAATACGCCTTTCAATGCCCTGCTGCGCGGCACGCTGGAGCACCTGCGCCGGGCCCGGCAACTAACTCCGGCGCAGCGCCAGCAGGTAAGCCAGGTGGGCCGCAGCTTTCCGGCGGCGGTGGAGGCCACGCCTTTTTCCCGTGCCGCGCTCCAGACCGTGCGCCGGAGCCGACCCGTGGGCCTGGAGGCCTTCCTGCTGCACATGTCGGAGCTGATTCAGGCCAGCGCCCTGCCCGAGCCGGCCGCCGATGGCCGCACCCGCTTCCGCGACTTCCGGCGCGACGAGCCGCTAATGGCCCGGCTATTCGAGGCCTTTGTGCGCAACTTCTACCGCCTTGAGCAGCGCCGCTACCACGTGCTGTCCGAAACCATTGCCTGGCAGGCCGCCGCCGCCCACGCGCCGGACCTGGATTTGCTGCCGGCCATGATTACCGACACGTCCTTGGTAGCTCCCGACCGTAAAATCATTCTCGACACCAAGTACTACGCCGCGGCGCTGAAGCCCCGCTACGACCGGCAGCGACTGATTTCGCCCCACCTCTACCAGCTCTACGCCTACCTGCAAAACCAGCCCGCCGCTCCCGGACAGCTCCTCGAAGGCATCCTCCTCTACCCCACCGCCGCCCAGGAAGTTGATGCGCGCTATACGCTCGGTGGCCACCCCGTGCGGGTCGTGACGCTGAACCTGCAGCAGCCCTGGCCCGGCATTGCGGCCGACCTGCTGGCGCTGGTTCGCTGAGCGCGAATAGTGAAGTCGTCAGCGGAGGTTCCCGTAGCGCGGACCTAGGCGGGCCGAACTTTAAAAACGCGCAGTACTCGTTTCTCTTTTGCAGCCCCCGGATTGAAAGTACGTCCTTGGTCTTGAAAATTTCTTATTTTCGAACTGGCTGACTTCCCACTTCCAAACCATCCTCTCTTTTGAAACGACGCAACTTCGTGGGGCTCACCGGTCTGGCGACCGGAGCCCTCTTTCTGCCCAACTTCCCTGGCTTTGGGGGCAACCTGGTGGACCCCGCCCGGCTGCTGGAGCCGGTAATGGACGCCACCGTAAACAAGCGGCTGGCCGATGCGGCCCTGAATGCGGCCAAATCAGCCGGGGCTTCCTACGCCGACGTCCGCATCGGGCGCTACCTCAACCAAAGCATCTTTACCCGTGAAAAACAGGTGCAGAACATTGCCAGCGGCGAAAGCTACGGCGCCGGTGTGCGGGTGCTGGCCAACGGCACCTGGGGCTTCGCCGCCACCAACTCCGTGACGGAGGCGGGTTTAGCCAAGGCGGCCCAGCTGGCCGTGCAGATTGCCAAGGCTAACGCCAAAGTGCAAAAGGATCCTGTGAAGCTGGCTCCCCAGAAAGGCTACGGCGAAGTGAGCTGGAAAACGCCCATTCAGCAGAATGCCTTTGAGGTGCCCATCGCCCAGAAAGTAGACCTGCTGCTGGCGGCTAATGCCAAAGCCCTGGAAAACGGCGCCAACTTCGTGAACTCCCGCCTGTTTCAGATCAACGAGCAGAAGTACTTCGCCTCCACCGACGGCTCCTACATCGACCAGGACGTGCACCGCATCTGGCCCACATTCGGCGTGACGGCCATTGACCGTGCTTCCGGCAAGTTCCGCACCCGCGAAGCCCTGAGCGCCCCGATGGGTTTGGGCTACGAGTACCTGATGCCCAAAGCCGCCGATAAGATTGCCGGACCCGCCGGCACCGGGCTTATCGGCTACAAAAACAGCTACGACATCCTGGAAGACGCCGCCCTGGCGGCGCGGCAGGCCAAGGAAAAGCTCACCGCCAAAAGCGTGACGCCGGGCAAGTACGACCTCGTGCTCGACCCCAACCACCTCGGCCTGACCATTCACGAGAGCATCGGGCACGCCACGGAGCTGGACCGGGTGCTGGGCTACGAGGCCAACTACGCCGGTACTTCCTTTGCCACGCTCGACTGGAAAGCCAAAAAGCAGCCCTACGGCTCGAAGATGGTGAACGTCGTAGCCGACAAGGTGCAGCCTGGCTCCCTGGGCGCCGTGGGCTACGACGACGAAGGCGTGAAGACCAAGCGCTGGGACATCATCAAGGACGGCATGCTGGTCGACTACCAGAAGACCCGCGACCAGGCGGCCATTGTCGGTCAGCAGGAGTCGGATGGGTGCAGCTACGCGCAGTCGTGGCAGGACGTACAGTTTCAGCGCATGGCCAACGTGAGCTTACTGCCGGGCAAGCAGAAGATGAGCGTCGACGACATGATCAAAAACGTGGACAAGGGCATCTACATTGCCGGCCGGGGCTCTTTCTCCATCGACCAGCAGCGCTACAACTTCCAGTTCGGCGGCACCACGTTCCATGCCATTGAGAAAGGCAAAATCACCGGCATGATCGAGGACGTGGCCTATCAGGCCAACACCCAGGAATTCTGGAACTCCTGCGCCGCCATCTGCGACGAGTCGGACTACCGCCTGTTCGGCTCCTTCTTCGACGGCAAAGGCCAGCCCAGCCAGGTTTCGGCCGTGAGCCACGGCTCCAGCACCACCCGCTTTAACGGCGTGAACGTCATCAACACCGCCCGCAAAGTCGGCTAACCGCACCTTCATCCCCATGGCAATACTATCAAAAGACGAGGCTCAGACCATTCTTACCAAGGTGCTGAGCTACAGCAAGGCCGACGAGTGCGAAATCACGCTCACCGGCACCACCGGCGGCAACATCCGCACGGCCCGCAACATGGTCAGCACCAGCGGCGCCATCGACAACGTGGAGCTGGAAGTAGAGTCCCGCTTCGGCAAACGCTCCGGCAGAGCCACCTGCAACGAGTTCGACGACGCTACGCTGCGCCGCTGCGTGCAGCGCGCCGAGGAAATAGCGCGCCTGGCTCCCGAAAGTCCCGAGTACATGCCCCTGCTCGGGCCGCAGCAGTACGTGTCGTCCAACGCCTATGCCCCGAGTACGGCCGGCATTACCCCGGACTACCGCGCCGAGCAGGCCGGGGCCAGCATCCGGCTTTGCGACGAGAAAAAGCTGTCGTCCGCGGCTTTTCTGGAGGACACGACCAGCTTCGTGGCCAAGCGCAACTCGAAGGGCCTCGAAGCCTACCAGCAGGCTACCAACCTCGCCTTTTCCGTGACGGTGCGCACGCCCGACGCCAAAGGCTCGGGCTACGCCGTAGCCGACTTTACTGACCGCAGCAAGTTCGACGCTGGCCGCATGACCCAGACGGCGGCCACGAAAGCAGCCGGCTCCCTGGGCGCCAAAGCCATTGAGCCGGGCAAGTACACCGTGATTCTGGAACCGGCCGCTTCCGTAGAGCTGCTGGGCAATATGATGGAGTCGTTTGACGCCCGCTCGGCCGATGAGGGCCGCTCCTTCCTGAGCAAGAAAGGCGGTGGCAACCGCAAGGGCGAAAAGCTGTTCGACCCGCGCGTCACGATTTACTCGGACCCCACCCACGCCGAAGTTCCGAGCCTGGCCTTTGCCGACGACGGCCGTCCCCGCCGGAAAACGACTTGGGTGGAGAAGGGCGTCGTGAAGAACATGTTCAGCTCGCGGTTCTGGGCCCAGAAGTCGGGCAGCGCGGATATTCCGGAGCCGGGCGGATTTATCATGGAGGGCGGCACCCAAAGCCTGCAGGACATGATCAAGAGCACCCAGCGCGGTATCCTGGTCACGCGCCTGTGGTATATCCGGGCCGTGGACCCGCAGACGCTGCTGTACACCGGCCTCACCCGCGACGGTACGTTCTTTATTGAGAACGGCAAGATCAAGCACCCGATCAAGAACTTCCGCTTCAACGAGTCGCCCATCATCATGCTCAACAACATCGAGGCCCTGGGCCGGCCCGAGCGGCTGGAAGGAAGCCTGGTGCCCCCGATGAAAATCCGGGACTTCACCTTCACCAGCCTTTCCGACGCGGTGTAAGGACATTAGCCCAGCCCCAAAAGCCCCGTAATCCGGCCGGATTACGGGGCTTTTATCTTGCTGACTGACGGCTATTTTCCGCCGAACAGGTAGCCAAACGTGAACTGCAAAACCCGGTTGTGCTGGGCCGGGATGCTCAGCTGCCGGCGCAGACTCCGCTCCGCCGGGTCGCCTATAATCTCGGTGAGGCCAAACTGCAGCCGCATGTCCGCGGTCAGGCCGTTAGGGAGCTCCACGCCCACGCCACCCACGACGCTGCCTTCCAGCGGCTTGTACTCCCGGCCTTTCGAGCCCAGAAACACGCCTAGCTGCGGACCCACGTTCACGTAGAACTTCCGGGCCACATACTGCCGGAGCAGCAGGGGCGCGTTCAGGTAGTACACCTTCTCTACCTGGGTGCCGGTGCTGGTTTCCAGCCTGGCGCCCTGCCCGCTGATAAGCGCCTCGAGCTGCACCCCGAACCCCTGGGCCGAGGGCTTCAGCCGCAGCATGGGCCCCACCACAAAATCGGTGCGGGTGCCCAGCTCTGCATTCACGGCATTATTAAAGGAAGCCAGGGAAACGCCTGCTTTCAGGCCGACCCGCGTGCCACCGGTGGCCTGGGCAAAACTGGTGTGCGTTCCGATTGCCAGAACGCCGACGGCGGTAAGTTTTAGTAGATAACGGAGCATAGCAGAAATGAAAAAAGTCCCGCAAAATACTGCGGGACTTCCGAACGAGGCGAAGCGGCCGGTATTACTTGCGGGAGTCGCTGCCCCCGAACTCCAGGCTGAGGTAGGCCTGAAACACCCGGTTGCGCAGCTTGGGGTCGTTGACGCCGGTGATGTTCTTGACCTCGTTGATGTCGCTGATGCCGGCGTTCATACGGGTTCCGAGCATCAGCCCGTCGAACAGCTTGAGCTCGATGCCGCCGCACACGCTGAAGTCGCCCTTGTTGTACTGGTCGGTGGCCTGCCGGCTGGCGTTGTCGTACTGGGGCGTGGTGCCGGGCGGGCTTACCAGCATGGTGCCGGCTTCGCGGGCCGTCATCAGCAGGCCGAACTGCGGACCGGCCAGCACCCGCACCGGGCCGAGTTTGACCTTGGCCAGCACGGGCAGCAGCAGGTAGTGCAGCTTGGTGTCGTAGTTCTCGGTCACGGTTTTGTATTCCGTACCCTGGAGCGAGTAAATGAGCTCCGGCTGCAGCGAAACGGGACCGAATAGCTTGTAGTCGTACAGCAGACCGGCGTGGTAGTAGAACTTATAGTCGGTGTTTTTGCCGATGTCACCATCGAGTACGGCTACGTTGCCGCCGGCCTTGATACCGAACTGGGCGTGGGCGCTGAAGAAGATTCCGAGAAAGCAGATGGTAAGCAGAAGGGTGCGTTTCATACAGGTAGAGCGAAGCTGAGCGGGGCGAAAGCCGGATGGAATGTAAAATCCAGGCTCTAAGATAAGGCGCTGGCCTACTGGATTGCAACCACGACGGTTCCGGCCCGAACCAGAACCCGTTTACCGGCCGTTGCTCGTTTCTTGCGGCCCGCCAGGCCAGAACCAACCTCCACCAGGCAACCAACCACCGGCCGCAGCCGTCCATTTGCCCGCCGACTACCGCTTCGTTTACTTTCTATGCCCGCTCCTTTCACCTTCGTCCGGCTCCGCTACCGCTCCGGCGACTGGGACGCCGTGGACGAGCGGATGCCCACCAACCTGCTGCACTCCCTGATTCAGTACACGACGGTGCCGGTAATCCAGAAGGAGAAAGTGGTGAGCCTCGACAGCCCCGAGCTGTTCAACTATCCGTTCTGCTACCTGTCGGGCCATCGGCTGGTGCAGTTCTCGGCCCCGGAAAAGCAGAATTTCATCCAGTACGTGCGGGGCGGGGGCTTCGTGTTCGTCGACGACTGCAACCACGACATCGACGGGCTGTTTGCGCGCTCGTTCGAGGAGCAGATGCGGCAGTGCTTCGGGGCCGCAGCCCTGAAAAAGCTACCCAAAAGCCACCCGATCTACTCGCAGTTCTTTAAATTCCCCGACGGCCCGCCGCCTACCTCGTTCGAGCTCAACGGCTGGGGCGACGACCTCGTGCACGACTACCTGAAGGGCATCGAAATCAACGGCCGCCTGGGCGTGCTGTACTCCAACAAGGACTACGGCTGTGAGTGGGACTATGACTTCCGCAACAAGCGGTTCCTGGCCGAGGACAACACCAAGTTCGGCGTCAACATCCTGCTCTACGCCCTCACGGCCTGAGGTTCAGGATAAGCCCAGCCGGTTAGGAACCAACGGTGCCAAAGCGAAAGCGCAGTTATTGCGCCCTAATGGAATAAACCTTGCCGGCCGCGGTAGGCAGGTCGTACACGAAAGTCGGCGGCAGCGTGGGTTGCCGGGCCGTGGTTTTAGCGGAAATGAGCGGGGCTTTCACCGACAGCGCCTGGTAGAACGGGTTGGGGTTATCGGCCGGCGCGGCCGGGAGGGTCAGGCCGGCGCCTTTTAGCGGGCTAAGGGCCCGCACCCGGCAGTTGCCGCCCAGCTTTGAGCGGATCTGCACCCGGGTAACTTTTCCCTGCTCCCAGGCCAGGTCCACCACGTAGCCGCCCCGGGCCACCAGGCCGCTCACCTCGCCCGTGGGCCAGGCGTCGGGCAGGGCGGGCAGCAGGTCGATAACGCCGTCGTGGCTTTGCACCAGCAGCTCGGCCAGGCCGGCGGTGCAGCCGAAGTTGCCGTCAATCTGAAACGGTGGGTGGGCATCCAGCAGGTTCGGATAGGTGCCGCCCCCGGCAGCTTCGTTTACTTTTTCCACCGTACCCGGCAACAGGCGCAGCTGGTTGGTGAGCAGCTGGTAGGCGTGGTTGCCGTCGCGCATCCGGGCCCAGAAGTTCACTTTCCAGCCCATCGACCAGCCCGTGGATACGTCGCCGCGCTGGGTGAGCGTGACGCGGGCGGCCTCAAACAGCTCGGGCGTGCGGTAGGGCGAAATATGCCCGCCCGGAAACAGGCCGTAGAGGTGGGAAATGTGGCGGTGCTTGCCAGCCGGGTTGTCCATGTCGGTCAGCCACTCCTGCAGCTGCCCATGCTGGCCGATCTGCATCGGGGGCAGCCGCTCACGCAGGGCGCGCAGCGTGTCGGCAAACGGCTTATCCTGGTTCAGCAGCTCGGCGGCCCGGATAGTTTTCGAGAACAGGTCGAATACCAGCTGGTTGTCCATCGTGGCACCGGCCACGATGCTGATTTTCTTCCCGTTCAGCTGGTAGGCATTCTCCGGCGACATCGACGGGGCCACCACCAGCCATTGGTGCGTCGGCTCGGGCTGCAGGGCATCCACGTAGTACGTGGCCGCGCCTTTCAGAACGGGGTAATACTCGCGCAGAAAAGCCTGGTCGCCGGTAAACTGGTAATGGTCCCACAAATGCTGGCTCAGCCAGGCCCCGCCCATCGGCCACAGCCCGTAGTTGGCCGCGTCTACCTGGCCCGTGATGCGCCAGAGGTCGGTGTTGTGGTGCAAAACCCAGCCCCGGGCTCCGTACATCGTGCGGGCGCTCTGCCGGCCGGTTACGCTCAGGTCCTTGAGCATACTGAACAGGGGCTGGTGCATCTCGGGCAGGTTGGTGACCTCGGCCGGCCAGTAATTCATTTCGGTGTTGATGTTCACCGTGTACTTGCTGTCCCAAGGGCCCTTGAGCTTGTCGTTCCAGATGCCCTGCAGGTTGGCGGGCTGCCCGCCGGGCTGGGAGCAGGAAATCAGCAGGTAGCGGCCGTACTGGAAGTACAGCGCCGCTAAAGCCGGGTCCTGGCCCTGGGCGAAGTTGGTCAGGCGCTGGTCGGTGGGCTGCTGAGCTGCGGGCGTCACGCCCAGGCTCAGGCTTACGCGGTTGAAATACTGCTGATAGGCCGCGACATGGTCCTGGACCGCCCGCTCATATTTCCGGCCGACGGCCTTCTTCAGGTAGGCCGCGGCCCGCTCCCCGGCGTTGCCGCTCACGTCGTGGTAGCTGACGAAGTTGGTGGCAATGGACACGTAGAGTGTGACGCGGCTGGCGCCCTGCACCCGGATTCCCTGCTCATCGACCTGCACCGTGCCGCCTTCTGCTACGGGCTGCACCCGGGTCTGAAAGCGGATCTTGCCTTCCTGGCCTTCGTGCTCATTGCCGCTGCCTTCGAGCAGGAGCTGGCCGTTTTCGGCGCGCAAAGCAAACTTCGCCAGGCTGTTTTCCCGCACCTGGAAGCTGAGCCGGCCGGGCTTGCTGGCCGTGAGGCGCACGACCAACACCTGGTCGGGAAACGAGCTGAACATTTCCCGCCGGTACGCCACGCCATCCAGCTCGTAGCGCACCGAGGCCACGGCCCGGCTGATGTCCAGGTCGCGGTAGTAGTGGGTAGCTTTCTCGTGACCCGGAAAGTCCAGGTAGAGGTTGGCAGCCATCTGGTAGGGCATGCCGCTGTTGCCAAAGGGCTTCATCTGCTCCAGCGCCAGCACCTGGGCGGCTTCCTGCTGCCCGCTGAGCAGCAACTCCCGCAGCTGACGGATAACCGGCAGCGCATCGGGCTTCACGTTGTTGTTCGGTCCGCCGGCCCAGATGGTGGCTTCGTTCAGTTGCAGCCGCTCCTGGGCCGGACCACCAAACACCATGGCGCCCAGCCGGCCGTTACCGATGGGCAGGGCCTCGTTCCAGTTGGCCGCCGGCCGGTCGTACCACAGCTTGAGCGGCGTAGGGTTCGGCTTGGCTGCCGCCAGCAGCGGGGCCAGCAGCAGGCTCCAGACGAGCAGGCAAAGAAGCAGGGAGTGTCGCAAGAGGAGTTAGTTAAGTACCACGTTGGCACCGGTCAGGGTCAGGTCGGCTTTGAGCACGGCGCCCCGGGCCACAGCGGCCTTGGGGCACTTGCTTTTCATTACAAATGTCCAATCTCCACAAACCATTGTGTAAACTTCTACCGATGTAAACATTTACCGATAAGCAGCTCTAGCAGTATCGATACCGAATTGCGGTTACAAGATAAAGCGGGGATCCAGAACGAAGTCAAAGAGGCCGGTGGGCTGAACGGCGCCCTATTGTGCCCTTATCACGGGCCGGCGCGAAAGGAAACACTCCCGCCGCCTGGGTCGGGCTATTGGCCGTTCCGACGCGGGCTGGTTTGGCTTCAGGCCTGCTTATGAAAAGCGGGCTGCCCGTAAAGGGAAGAGTCGCGGACGACGAGTTGGGGCTTCAGCACGATGCGCCGGCTGCTGAGCGGCTCGGCACGCTTGAGCAGCTGCAGGAAAAGCTCCACGGCGGTTTCGCCCATCAGCGTGCCGTGCTGGTCCACGGAGGTTAGCCGCGGCTTGATCATCGTGGTGAACGGCTCGTTGCTGAAGCCTACCAGGGCAATATCCTCCGCTACCCGGATGCCGTAGTCTTCCAACAACTGCAGGGCACCGCCCGCGGGAAAATCATACGCCGAGAAAACCGCATCCGGGCGTTCGGGAAGCTGAAGCAGCTGCTGCATGGCCGTCATCCCGGCCGTGGTGGAAGAGCCCGGCAAGTGAACCACCAGCTCTTCGCGATACGGTATGCCGTGCGCTTTAAGCGCATCCTGGTAGGCGCGAAACCGGTCGTAGGTGGTATTCAAAATCTGCGGGCCGGCAAAGTGCGCGATGCGGCGGCAGCCCTGCTCAATGAGGTGCTCCATAACCTGGTAGGCACCGAGGTAGTCGTCGACCACCACCCCGCAGGCATCCGGCAGCGCGGGCATCCGGTCAAAAAACACCAGGGGCGTACCCTGGCTTCGCACCCGTTCAAAGTGCGCATAGTCGCGGGTGGTATTCGACATCGACACCAGAATACCATCTACCTGGGCTTTCAGCAGCGCCTCGACGTGCTTTTTTTCCCGGTCCACGTCCTCCGTCGACTGGCAGATCATCACGTTGAAGCCGGCTTTGCTGGCCACTTCCTCGATGCCATGCACCACGGCCGGGAAAAATGCCCCGTTGATGTGGGGCACAATCACGCCCAGTACGTTGCTGCGACCTTTGCGCAGGGCGGCGGCCAGGCTGTTTGGCTGGTAGTGGAGCTTTTCAGCCAGCGCCCAGACCTGAGCCTTGGTGGCGTCGCTCACGTCGGAGGCATGATTCAGGGCGCGCGAAACCGTGGAATTGGCCAGCCCCAGTTCTTTGGCAAGGTCGGCGAGGGAGGTGCGCTTGTTTGCCTTGGCCATTCCAGTAGTAAAAGGGAAGTCGGGGAGTTAAACGGATGGGTTGAAGCAGCTGCTTCCCATGCAAGTTAGCAAGGACACCAAACTCGAAGCGGATTCTGAACAGCCATGCAGGCCATAAGAAAGGCGAATTCCTGATCATCTGGCTTATGCCCACGGGTTGCTTCCGGCGCCCAGGGTTTCCGTCACCGGACATCAGAACAAGCCGGCGCGGACAGGATTCACACTGCGGCACGCCTGCGCACAACTGCGGCAGCGGCTGAAAAGAAGCGGCCTCTGAAAAGTGCTGGGGCGGAAACCTTAAAACCGCCAGCCTACGCTAAAGCGGCCGTCAACCAGCGCCTTGCCTTCCCTTTGGGGGCTGACCATGATTGTATTACGGCTGTAGCCAAACTTCTCGGGTTCACCGGTCAGCTTGACTTCCCCAAGCGTCTGCCAGCCCATAACACCCAGCGACGTATCGATTACAAGCCCCGAGGCCAGCTTACTCAACGAAAGCAGTACCCCGGTGTGGGCTCCCACGCCGCCGAGGTGGTGTTCGGTACCAAAAAACCCATACTGGCTTACTTTGGCGTGCCGGTAGCCCAGCGTCGGCGCCAGATAAAAGCCGGTGGGAAGCTGTTTTTCAGTAGCCGGGCGGGCATAAACCCGGCCCTGCAGCGAGGCGCCCCACAGACGCTCCTCAGGGTTGCCGCCATTAAGCAGTACTTCCGTTCCAACGCTCCAATGCCGGCTGACTCCCCGCTCGTAGCCCAGCAGCACGGGCATCAGCGTTTTGCGGTTGGATATCAGGTTATATTCAAGGTTGGTGACCAGCAGCCCGGCCATATCTACCCGCAGCAGATTTCGACGGGCGTGCAAGGCTGTTGCGGGCAGCGTAGTTTCCGGGGCGGGTTCCTGAGCAAAGCTGCTCAGTGATGTCAAAGCCAGCAGCGCGCTGCAGCAGTGAGCGAGAAATTTCATAACTGGGTTAAGATTAAAAAGCAAAATGAAACAGGAAACCTGGTCCGGAAGGGCACGGGTTTCAGGGTGTTGTTTTAACCTGGATTAGATACGCTTCCTCAAAAGCGGTAGCCCAGGCCGAGCCGGGCGTCAGGAACCAGGCCAGTACCTCCGATTGGAAGTGGTTGCTCCGGTGAAGCGAGTGGCTGCACCTGCTGATCAGAGCCCAACCGGGTCCAGGCCATTGCCCCGGCGGCGCCATCGAGCACAAAGCGGGCCCGGGCAGCCGGCCCAAGGGGCAGCTGATACCCCAGCAGAAACCCGGCCCCACCGCGGTGGCCCTGGCGGTTGGTGCTGCCCATATACACCACGCGCCGCAGCCGGTAGCTCACAACCGGCGCCACGTAAAGGCCCGTCAGGGGTGCGCGCTCAGCTCCCGTCAGGTAGTAGCGCGCCTGCAAGGCAGCGCCGCTCCCGCGGTCGGGCGTAGACCCGCCTCTGAGGAAACCTTCGGCTCCCAGGCTCCAACGGCCGGTCAGGTGGCGCTCGTAGGAAGCCAGCACCGGGATAGTTACCCCATTACTTTCTAGCAAGGAGTTAATCAGGGTATGTACGGCCGGCGAAAGCACGTCTAGGCGCACCACGTTGCGGTGCTGCTGCTCCGGGCCGGCGGCAGCAGCCTCGGTAGTGGCCTGCGCCCGGGCCGGGCGGAACCCAAGCAGGCCGCAGATCAGCAGCATGGTAAAGAAGAGGTAGTGCTGTTTCATTGTGCCCGCTTTTGCAGATGAACTGATTAATCAGACTTTGGAAAATGTTAAAACTGCACTCCCACGCCGATCCGCGCATCGAAGGCGACGCGTTTGCTGATCCAACGGGACTCGTACTCCTCCCCGGCCGGACGCTCGTTGGCGGGGACGCTGTTCTTAGGCAGCCAGCCCATAAGCCCGGCCGATATATCGAGCACCAGGCGCTGCCCGTGGCGGTTGGTTTCTGTACCGCCCTGCCAGCCCGCGTAGGCCCCCGCCCCCACAGCCCGCACCGTGGCGTAAGGGCCCGACGGCTGGATGCCGGCATCGAAGAACTGAATCTTGCGGTACGACACCGTTGGGGCTACGTAGAAGCCGGAGAGGGGCTTAGGGCCCGAATTAGGTCGGGCATAGTACCGAAACTGCAGCGAGCCGCCGCTACGGCGCTGCTCGGAGTTGCCGCCGTTGAGCAGAATTTCCCCACCCAGGCTGGTTTGCCTGGTCAGCTGCCGCTCGTAGCTGAGCAGTACGGGAAACGCCCAGGGCTTGTCCTCGAACAGATCGAAGTTGATGACGTTTTCAAAAACGGGATTCACCAGGTCGACGCGCAGGATGTTGCGGCCGGCGGACTTCGGAGCCGGCACCTCGGCATCCTGCGCCAGCGTGGTAAAAGCGGGCAGGGATGCAGCCAAAATCAGGAGCAGCCGTTTGTAGGAGGATTGACGGAAACCGGAAACGCAGTTCATTGTATGGGGATCGTGGGATTGTTCAGAAGAATGATTCAAAAGTGCAGGCCCGGGTGGCCTGAGGCAAACCACTTGTCTGAAAAATCAGACTTTTACTCTCCGACTTTTTTTCGGCTTTATTCTGCTCTCAACCGCAAATCCGCTTCTTTCATCAGACTTTACACCTGCTCTCATTTTTGACTTTCGTGACCGAAACCGAGTCCTCTGTCCGTGCCCTGCTGGCGAAGCTGCCCCCGCTGCGCCAGGAAATTGCCAAGGTTATCGTGGGGCAGGAAGCTGTGCTCGACGAGGTACTGGTGGCGTTGCTGGCCGGGGGCCACGCCCTGCTCGAGGGCGTACCGGGGCTGGCTAAAACGCTGCTGGTCCGCACCCTGGCCGCTGCCACCGACCTCTCATTCCGCCGCATCCAGTTCACCCCCGACCTGATGCCCACCGATATTCTGGGCACCGAAGTCCTGGAGGAAGACCATGGCACCGGCCGCCGCTCCTTTAAGTTCAACCCCGGCCCCATCTTCGCCAGCCTCGTGCTGGCCGATGAAATCAACCGGACGCCGCCCAAAACCCAGGCTGCCCTGCTGGAAGCCATGCAGGAAGGGCACGTAACCTATGCCGGACTGGAACACGCCCTGCCCCAGCCGTTCTTCCTGCTGGCCACCCAGAACCCCATTGAGCAGTCGGGCACGTATCCGCTGCCCGAAGCCCAGCTCGACCGGTTTCTGCTGTACGTCCGCATTGGCTACCCTACCGAGCAGGAGGAGCTGGCCGTGCTCAGCGGCACTACCGGCACGGCAACCCCGCAGGTGCGGCCCGTACTGGGCGCCGACGACATCCGACAGCTGCAGCAGCTGGTCCGGCAGGTGAGCCTGAGCCCGGAGCTGCTGGCGTTCGTGAACCGCCTGGTCCGGGCTACGCGACCGGCCACGTCGGACGTGCAGTTTATCCAGGAATATGGCCGCTGGGGCGCCGGGCCCCGGGCCGGGCAGGCCCTGATTTTGTGCGCCAAAGCCCGGGCCCTGCTCCAGGGGCGGTTTGCGGCTACCCTGGAGGATATCCGGGCCCTCGCGCCGGCCGTGCTGCGCCACCGGGTACTGCTGAACTTCAATGCGGAAGCTGAAAACCTGACTGCCGATGATGCGGTCCGGGAGCTGCTGAAAGCCGTTCCGGTATAACCGCCTCAATTCTTAGTTATCAACTACCCGTAAGTGCTGACGCCCGAACACCTCCACGGCTTGCGCAATCTGTCTTTGGCCGCCCGCCAGGCGGTAGAGGGCGCGTTGGCCGGGCAGCACGTGAGCCGGCGGCGCGGCGCGGGCCTCGAGTTCAGCCAGTACCGCCCCTACCAGCCCGGCGACGACCTGCGCCGCCTCGACTGGCGTCTGGCCGCCCGCTCAGACCGGTACTATCTGCGGGAGTCGGAAGTGGATACCAGCCTGACGGTTCATCTGCTGCTCGACGCCAGCGCCTCGATGAACCACCGCGACGACAACGGCCTGACCAAGCTCGAGTATGCCCGTCTGCTGCTGGCAGCCTTGGCTTACCTGGCCGGGCAGCAGGGCGACGCGGTAGCCCTGACCGTGCTGCACCCGGCCGGTCTGCACCACGTGCCGGCCCGCACCGATGCCGGACAGCTGCCGCGCCTGTACCAGGCCCTGGAGCATGCCCAGGCCGGGGGCAGCTTTCCGGATGCCACCCGGCTGGCCCCGCTCACGGCCCGGCGGCAGCGGGGGCTTACGGTGTGCGTCAGTGACCTGTACGAGGAAGCAGGCGAGATTCAGCGGCTGCTGAGCCGGCTCCGGCCGGTAACGGGCGAGATTCTGGTGCTGCACCTACTGGCCCGGAACGAGCTGGACTTCACGTACCGCGGCGCCGTCACCTTCGAAGACCTTGAAACCGGCCGCACCCTGCAGCTCGATGCCGACCAGCAGCGCCGCGCGTATCGGCAGCAGCTGCAGGCCTGGCTTCAAAGCACGGCCCGGCACACCCGGCGTGAGGGGTACGACTATCAGCAGCTGAGCACCGCAGAACCGCTAACCCAGGCTCTCCGCGAGTTTCTGCGCCGCCGGCAGCGTCAACCATGAAAAACCGACCGCTCAGTAGGCAGCCGCCCCAATATAGCCCTGAGTAACTTGTCACCTTTACGGCACCCTGCCCGTCTCACCATCCGCCTTTACGCTTAAATCCGACCCGCGCGCTTGTTTACCCTGCTCAACATATCGGGCCTGCTGGCATTGCTGGGGCTGCTGGTACCGGTGGCCATTCACCTCTGGAACCGTCGTCCGGCCCGGAAGGTGGCCGTGGGCAGCCTGCGCTGGCTGACCGAAGGGGCCAACCGCCGGCTGCGGCAGTTGCAGCTGGAGCAGTTTTTTTTGCTGCTCCTTCGCGCGGCGCTGGTGGGGCTGCTGGCCCTGGCCGCGGCCGCGCCCGGCTGGCGCTTTTATCAGCCCGGCTCCCGCGGCCAGGTGCTGATGGAGCCTGGTCTGCTGCGCCATCCCGGTTTTGAAATGGTACGAGGGCAGCTTGACTCCCTCCGCCGCCGGGGCTACGAGGTGCGGTACCTGGCCCGGGGCTTTCGCCTGATTTCAGCAGCTGCCCGGGCCGCCGACTCCACGGCCGGCCCGTACGTCGACCAATTTCCGACCACCGACACCAGCCTGTTTCTCTGGGCCCGGGCCCGGCAGGCCGCCGACTCTTTCCCCAACCAGCCGCTTCATCTGCTGACGACCTCGGCGCTGCGCAACTTTCAGGGCAGCCACGCGCCCCTACCGGCCCGGGTTACCTGGCAGACCCTGCCGCCCGGCTCAGCGGTATGGCTGCAGTCGGCCGCAGGCTCAGGGCCCGACAGCCTGCGCCTGCTCATCGGACGCAGCTCCCCGACCGGAACTGTTTTCCGTCGACTGAGCGTGAGCCGGCCCCGGGACGGTGGTCTGGTGCGGCTGCCGGGCCTGCCGCCGCTGCGCTACCGCTCCTCTTCCACGGTCGCCACCCTTACACCGGAGCATCCAAACGGCGAAAAAGCTGCCGCAGTCCAGGTGCAGACCAAGCCGCTGCGCATCGGAATTTATGCCGATTCCCAACATGGCCCGGACGCCCGCTACCTGAAAGCTGCGCTGCAGGCGGCGGCCCTGGGCGTTGCCGTGCCGGTGGTTGTGCAGACGTCCCCGAACCCGCCCTTGGTCGCCGATTCGCTGCGCTGGCTTTTCTGGCTGGCCGAGGCTCCGGTGCCGGCGGCCTGGCTTGGGCAGATCGACCACGGGCTGCGCCTGTGGCAGGATGCCCGCGGCCCCGGCCTTCAGCGTCCGGCTCTGCTGGCACTGAACATCCGGCCTGCCGAACAGCCGGTCACGCTGTTTCGCCGCGACACCATGCCGGCTGCCGGGAGCCGGGCGCTCTGGTCCGATGGTTTGGGCCGACCAGTGCTGTCGGTAACTCCTCAGGGAACGGGGGCACGCTACTACTTTCATTCCCGGCTGCATCCGGCCTGGAGCAATCTGGCCGAAAGCCAGGCCCTGCCGGCGCTGTTGCTGTCCCTGCTGCAGCCCGAAGATGCTTCCGGCACCGGACCCGACCAGCGCGCCCTGGACCCGGGGCAGCTGCCCGCTTCTTCCTCACCCGCTGTGAATCCGGCTTCACCACGCTCTACGGCGGAGCTGCTCGACCTGCGCCCCTGGTTTGTGGGGCTGGCGGCGTTGGTGTTTGCCCTGGAACGCTGGCTGGCGCACCGCCGCAGTCAGCCCGTTACGTCTGCTTCATGATGACCACCCGGCAGACCATATCGAACCTCTCCTTTCCCGCTTCGGCTTTGAAAGACATCTGGCGGCAGTGGGCCGGCTGGCAGACGCTGAAGCTGCTGGCGCCCGGCGCGGGGGCTTTTTTGCTGATTGTCCTGGTCGGCTGGCGTTGGCCGGCGCTGCGCTGGGGTGCCGGGCTACTACTGGCGCTGGCCCTGGGCGGGCTGATATTCTGGCTTTACCGGCTGTGGCAGCCTGATCTACACCGGGTCGCCCGTCGCCTGGACCGGCTTTATCCCTCGCTTGAAGATAGTACGGGCCTGCTGCTACGCCCCGCAGCCAGCCTCAACCTCCTGGAACAGCTGCAGCAGCAGCGCACCGGCCAGCAGCTGCAGGAGCTGCGGACCCACCACCGCCCGGTGCTGCCGGTAGCCTGGCGCAACGTGGCTCTTGTGACCCTGCTTTTGCTGCTCGCCAGTGGGGCCGTGGCGCTCTGGCCGACGCCTGCTGCGCCACACTCCGCTCCCGCGCTGCGCCTGCACTTCCCGGATGCGCCTGGCTCCGCTGCCCCCGGGGCTGCCCCTCGTATTCTGTCAACCGTTATTACCGTGACGCCGCCGGCTTACACCCGACAACCGGCTTTTTCCCCGGCTCAGCCCTCGTTTCGGTGCCCGCACGGTGCCCGGGTACGCTGGCTGGTGCGCGTGAGCGGAGCAGGTAAGCCGGCCCCGGTGCTGGAGCTGAACCGCCGTCGGCTACCGCTGCGCCCCGTAGCCGGGCAACCCAATGAGTTTTTTACCGAACAGGTCCTTGCGGCCTCCGCTCTCTACCAGCTGCACTTCGCCGGCCGCCGCTCCGACGACTACGCCATCGACGTTCAGCCCGACCAGGCCCCGGCCATCCGCATCCTGACGCCCAAGCCCTATACGCTGCTTGAGTTCGGCTCCACGCCTACCGTTGCCATCCGCGTTGCTTTGCGGGATGATTACGGCCTGACGCGGGCCCGCCTGTTTATCACCACGGCGCAGGGCCAAGGCGAGGGCGTGAAGTTCCGGGAGGTAAGCCAGGACCTGAGTGCGGGGCTGAGGAACGGCCCGGAGCAGGCGACGCTGACCCGCCGCCTGAACCTGCCGGCGCTGGGCCTCACCTACGGCGACGAGCTGTATTTCTACGTCCAGGCCTGGGACAATGCCGGCCACAGCGCCCGCACCGACGCCTATCTGGTGCAGTGGGAAGATACCACCGTAGCCGACGCGCCTTCCGACCTGGGATTGAGCGTGCAGGTAATGCCGGCCTACTTCCGCAGCCAGCGCCAGATTATTATCGACACGGAAAAGCTCCTGGCCGAACGCAGACAGCTGCCCGCGGCTACGGTAGCGGAGCGGGCCAACACGCTGGGTTTTGACCAGAAAGTTTTACGCCTGCGCTACGGTAAGTTTCTCGGCGAAGAGTCCGAGCAAAG
The DNA here is from genome assembly GCF_020685205.1 of Hymenobacter translucens. GTDB lineage: Bacteria > Bacteroidota > Bacteroidia > Cytophagales > Hymenobacteraceae > Hymenobacter > Hymenobacter translucens. The sequence continues at coordinate 487,146 of NZ_JAJERB010000002.1, read as the reverse complement.
CATCGGGCAGACCACGTCCCCGGCCGATACCAGCCATACCGATGACGACGGCCATGACCACGCGTCACATACTCCTGAGCCTGCCTCCATCGAAGCGCTGCAGGACCCGTACGTGCACAAGCACGAAGACGAGGAAACCGCAGACTTTCTGGAACCAGCCGTAAAAGCCAAGCTGCGGGCCGTGCTGAGCCAGATGTGGGAAGCCGAGCTGCGCCTGCGCACCGTCCGACCCGCCGAGGCACTACCCTTCGAATACCGGGCCCTGCGCCTGCTCAAGCAGGTGCAGCAGCAAACCCGGGCTTACGTGCGCAAGTCCGGATTTGAGCCTCCGCCCTTGTCGGAAGCTACCCTTCGCCTTGGGGGTGAGCTAGCCGGTGCCGCCGCGCCCACTCGTCAGCAAATGCGGCCAGCCCCCTCCCGACAAGAGGCAGTGCGCCGGGCTCTGAGCTGGCTCGAGGCCACCCGGCAGGGTCAGCCCACGCATCCGCCTGACGCGGAGTTGCTCAGCCAGGCCGGGCAGGAGTTGGCACGGGCTGCCCTGCGGGAGCCTGGGGCCTACCTTGGGGCGTTGTCGGCAGTGCGGCGGCTGGAGGCCGAGGTGCGGGCGGGCAAGCAGCCCTGCCCGTCTTGTCAGCCCGCGGCAGTGCGCGCCCTCACCCGGCTTCTGCCGGCAGCTATAGCCGTTCCCCGCCCGGCCCCTGCTCCGGACCGGCTGGGCCGCCGGTACTTCGAGCAGCTGCAGTAACCCGAGCATCCACATGAGTCCTACTGTCACTTTTTTTGCTTTGCTTACCGCTTGCCTGCTGCTTGGCGGGGCCCTGACGGTGCAGGCTTTTCGGCGCCCCCGCCGCCAGCGCCTGCTACCCCGGTTGCTGGCTGGCTGGGTGGCGGTTATTGCCCTCGGGCTGCTAGCCTATCCTCCCTCCCACCGGGCCCTCACCCCCGCTCCGGTGGCTGTACTGCTCACCGACGGTGGCTACTCCATCGATACGCTGCGGGCCCTGCTGCACCGGCTGGGCCCGCAGGCGCGGGTGCTGCGCTACTCCCCCACGGTAGCCTCCGATACGCCGGCGTGCACCAACTTGCTGGCGCTGCGGGAACAGTACCCTCAGCAGCGGATTCTGCATGTGCTGGGCGCCGGTATTCCGGCAGCCGATGTTCCGCTGCTGGGCCCTATGCGGCAACGGCTACATCCGAGGTTATACCAGGGGTTCGAGCAGGCGCATTGGAACCGTTATTTCTCTCTTGGACAAGCCTTACGGGTAGAGGGACGATTTACCAGCCCGGCCACCCGCGGTCCGGTCTGGCTGTATCTGCAGGCCAGCGGGGCCCCGCGCGACTCTGTCCGCCTGGCCGGCGGCACCGGCAGCTTTCGGCTTCGCTACCTGCCCCGGGCAACGGGCGTGTCTGTGTACCACCTTGAAGCCCGCCGCAATGGTCGGGTGCTGGCCAGTGAACCGGTGCCCGTAGAGGTGGTGGGCGCGCCCACCCTACGCGTTTTGCTCCTGGCCAGTGCCCCTTCGTTTGAGTTTCGGTTTCTGAAAAACCATCTGGCTTCGCGCCAGCATACCGTGGCTCTGCGCACGACCATCAGCCGTAACCTGATTCAAAAGGAGTTTCTAAACCAGCCTCCCCACGATGTATCCCGGCTAACCCCCGGGCTGCTGGAACGCTATGATCTGCTCGTTTCCGACGCAGCCGCGCTATCCACTATCAGTGGGAATGAATCAGGGGCGCTGCAAGCCGCAATTCGCCGGCAGGGACTGGGGTTGGTTGTACTGGCTGAATCGTCTTCTCTGCCCCGAACCATACCGGCCGCCACCGACTTCCACCCAACTGCTTCAGCTGATTCAGCGGCTCAACTGCTTACCTGGCCTGATGTTCCAGCCCGGATGCGGGCATCCCTGCCGTATTCGTTGCGCCCCGGCGGGCTGGCCCGGAGCCTTGTGTCCGACTTTCGCCAGCGGACTGCCGTTGCCAGCCGACGTTATGGCCTCGGTACCATCGTTGTATCGATGGTGACGGCTACCTTTCAGTGGCCTCTGGAAAACAACCTCGCTGCCTATGATGCCTACTGGAGCCGACTGTTGACTGCGGCCAGCCGCCCGTCACCCCACACAGCCTCTGGGGCGGTCCTTACGGCCTGGCCTTCCGTGTTGCAGCCCCTCACCCTGCGTCTGGAAGCCCCGGTCACCGACCCTCAGCCCAGGGTAAGACCGTTACACGCTGCCGGCTCATTTGTTCAGCTTGGTCTGCGCCAGGATCAGCGGCTGCCGGAATGGAGCACCGCGCAATACTGGCCCCACCAGCCTGGGTGGCACCTCGTGAGGCAGACGGGCAGCTCCCCCTTTACCTTCTACGTTTTCAGCGCCAAGGATTGGCGGGGCCCGAAAAGCCAGCTAAATCGGGCGGCGGCTCACGATGGGGTCCGACCCGGTAAGCCGGTCGAGGAAAGGGCTATGGTGCAGGAAAAGCAGGTAGCCTGGGATGCGCGCTGGCTGATGCTACTGTTTGTACTGGCTGCTGGCTTTTTATGGCTGGAAGAAAAGCTTTAGCCGGCTTAGCCCAGCCCTAATACCGGATGTCCGGGTGCCCGTTCAGCAGGGCATCGTCGTCCTCGCCCACGGCGTAAGCCCCGATAATGACCACCGGCGGACCCATGCTTTGCGGTGGCGCCCAGGGTTTCGGCTCAGGCTCGACAGCATCCTCCCGGCGCTGAACCGGGGTGGCTAATGGAAGGTCGGACGAGTTGGAGCGGGGCAGGGCTGGCTTGGTAGAAGACACCGGATAAAACAAATAGACGTGTAGCAGGACCGTATCCCGTCCTTATCTTAGCAGTTTGCAATAATGCATTCTGCAAATTTAATATTAAATTAATGACATAAATTTTTTTTATTTCAGCTAAAACAGAACAGCCCGCCTTCCAGTACGGAAAGCGGGCTGTCGGAATAGCACAGTCGGCTCAGGCCGACGGGCAATTAGTGCTGCTCGGTGGTAGCAGTCGTGGTGGTCGTGCTGCTAGCAGCAGGAGCCGTGGTGGTAGCACCAGCAGCATCCGTAGTCGTAGTAGCACCGGCGTCGGTCGTGGTAGCGCCAGCCTCAGTGGTAGCACCAGCTTCGGTCGTGGTGGTCATCGAGTCCGTGGTCGTGGTGGTAGCGGGAGCTTCCATGGTCGTGGTCTCGGTGGTCTCGGTCGACTTCGACTCGCACGAGGTCAGAGCAGCGGCGAATACGAAGGCCAGAGCGGATACTTTCAGGAGGTTTTTCATGATTGGTGTTGTGTTGAAAAGAAAGTCAAAAAGCTCCCTTCATACCCAGGTCATCGTAAGGTAACCCGACAGTAGAAAAAAATATTCAGGCGGGTTACCCTGCCTGACATCATGGTATTAACGAGCAAAACGAATGGGTAAGGGTCAACCTTCCTACACGGATGAAGAGTTTGTGGCGGCAATTCGCCGCGGCGACGACCGGGCCCTGGCCCAGCTCTACCGGTTGCACCAGCCGATGATTTCGCACTTTGTGCTGCAGAACAGCGGCACCGAGGACGAAGCCAAGGATGTATACCAGGAGGGCGTGATGGTGTTCTATGAGAAGATCCGCGAAGGCTCCCTGGAGCTGAGCTGTCAGATCAAGACCTACCTCTACGCCGTGTGTCGCCGTCTGTGGCTGAAGCGCCTCGCCGAGAAAACCCGCTTTGGCGGCCGCATCGACGACCACGAGCCCTTTCTGGAAACCGGGGCCGAAGAAGACCTTATGGTGGCCGAGGAGCGCGACCGCCGCTTTGCCACCATGGCCGAAGCCCTGAACCGCTTGGGGGAGCCCTGCCGTTCGCTGATTGAAGGATTTTACCTGCTGGATAAGTCTATGCAGCAGCTTACCACGGATTTCGGCTACACCAACGCCGATAACGCGAAGAATCAAAAATACAAGTGCCTGGTACGGTTGAAGAAGCTCTTCTTTACCTCCTACAAGGAAGAAGAGTCTTACTAAGCCAAGTCAGGGAAATACCCGGGGTTAAGTCCCCAACGAGCTATGATGACGGAAGCAGACTATTATGCTTTGTTCGAAGCGTACCGGGTGGGCCAGCTGCCTGCCCCGGCCCGCGCCGACCTGGAGCGCCGCTTAGCGGCGGATCCGGATTTTGCTTTGCGCTTTGCCGAGTTCGAAGAGCTGACCGGCACGCTGAATGCCTATGGGCATCGGATGGCCACGCGCCGCAAGCTGCGTGCTATCCAGGCCGAGATGGATCAGGAGCAGACCGATATAGCCCCGGCCGCACCCTTCGAAACCCAGGCTCCCCAGCCCATGCTGCGTATCTCCCGCACCGAACGGCGGCTGCGCGAGTTCTGGAGTGCCCACCGGGCCACGGTGGCCGTGGCGGCATCGGTAGCTTTTCTGGCCGTGATGGCAACCCTGTTTGGGGTCGAGCTGTGGCGCGCTTCCGTCAAGCAGCCTTCGCTGTACGGCTACACCGTACTCCGCCGCGAGGTAGAGCGCATCAAGCGCAACCAGCGCGCGATGAACCGCGCCATCAACCAGATTGATGGTACTAAGCCGGCCGAGGAAGTCAACCAGGGCAAGTTCAGCGGTACCGGCTTTGCCCTGACGGCTGATGGCTACCTCGTGACGAGCTACCACGTGATTCAGGGCGCTGACTCCTTACTGATTGAAGACAAAAACCACCAGGGCTACCACGCCGAGCCGGTCTTCACCGACGTAGCGCACGATCTGGCTATTCTGCGCATCAGGGACCGTAAGTTCACCGGCTTTGGCCGCCTGCCCTACGCCTTTAAGCGGGGTCAGTCGGACCTGGGCGAGAAAGTGTACACGCTGGGCTACCCCCGCGAGGACCTCGTGTACAACGACGGCTCGCTGAGCGCCCGCTCAGGCTTCGAGGGCGATACGGCCTTTTACCAGATTTCCATCCCGGTGAACCCCGGCAACAGCGGCGGTCCGCTGCTCGACGACCGCGGCAACCTGATCGGGGTAGTAAGCGGCCGGCAGGCCGACGCGCAAAGCGCCGCCTTTGCCACCAAGTCCTCGTACCTGATGAAATTGGTAGACTCGCTGTCAGCTGCCAATGCCGGGGGCGCTTACCGCCTGCCCCGCACCAACGTACTAGCCGGTGCATCCCGCCCCCAGCAGCTGCGCCGCCTGCAGGACTTCGTGTTCGTAGTGAAAGTATACGAATAGTCCCAGCCGAGCTTTGCCTGGCTTTGAAAAGCCCTGCCCTCACCGGCGGGGCTTTTTGCTTTTATTCACCTCAACCCCAGTTAATTCCCCCATAACAGCTACATAGGAAAGTATTCTCGGCAACCGCATTAGACTTTGTTAATAAATGGGTGTCAATGCAGAACCACCTGCTTATCTTGGCAGGTAGTACCGGTCTGTAACCGGCCTTTCCCGTCTCCATTTTCAACTGCGCTGCCGCCTATGGACAGAAGATCTTTCCTCCGCAAAAACACGGCTGTACTCACCAGTCCGGCAGCAACGCAGCGTGCGCCCGTCACGACTCCGCCAGCGGGACCACCGGAAACCGTCAGCCGGTTTGCCAACACCCAGCTGCCGACAACGGCCCGCTCATCAGCCGGGCTGAACCCCTATACCGGGCCCTGGGGCGCTGCGCAGGCGGCACATCTGTTGCGCCGGACCCTGTTCGGCCCCACGCGGACCCAGATAGCTACTGCCGCCGGCCAAAGCCTGACCCAGGTTATAAACGGGCTGCTGACAACTCCCGCCGTGCCTGCTCCGCCGGTCAACGTTTCGACCACTGATACCAGCGTACCCGTTGGCCAGACCTGGGTTAACCAGTCTTTCGACCAAGCCGTGGAAGGGGTCCGGCGCAGCTCGTTGCGGGCCTGGTGGCTGGGCCAGATGCTAACCCAGACGCCGACGCTGGCGGAGAAGATGACGCTGTTCTGGCACAACCACTTCGTAGTGGAGTTCAGCGAAATCAACGACGCCCGTTACGGCTACCGCTACGCGGCGCTGCTCCGGCAGCAGGCGCTGGGCAACTTCCGGCAGCTAACCAAGGATATCACCGTCTCGCCAGCCATGCTGCGCTACCTCAACGGCAACCAGAGCACGGCCGGGTCCCCGAACGAAAACTACGGCCGGGAGCTGCTGGAGCTGTTTACGGTGGGCAAAGGCCCTATTATCGGTCCCGGCAACTACACCAACTACACCGAAGCCGACGTGCAGGCCGCCGCCCGGGTACTGACGGGCTGGCGCGACAACAACGTGACCATGACGGGCTATTTTACGGCATCCCGGCACGACACCAGCATCAAGCAGTTTTCCTCCGCGTTCGGCAACGTAGCCATTCCCAACGCCGGCGACCAGGAATACAAGGCTCTGGTGGACCTGATATTCAACCAGGCCGAAACCGCGCGGTTTCTGTGCCGCAAGCTCTACCGCTGGTTTGTTTACTACGTCATCGACGCCACCACGGAAGCCGACGTGATTGAGCCAATGGCCCAGCTACTGATTCAAAGCAACTACGACGTGGCCCCGGTGCTGCGGGCGTTGCTGAGCAGTGAGCATTTCTACGACCCCATCAACTTTGGCTGCCTGATCAAGAGCCCGCTGGACTTCAGCCTGGGCGTGGCGCGGCAGCTGCAGATTGCGTTTCCGCCCGCAACGAATCTGGTGGCGCAGTACGGCATGTGGGACTACCTCAACAGCATCACCAACCTGCAGCAGCAGGTGGTGGGCGACCCGCCCAACGTGGCGGGCTGGGCCGCCTACTACCAGACGCCCCAGTACCACGAAATGTGGATCAACGCCGTGACCTTGCCCCGCCGCAACCAGTTTACGGACCTGATGATCAGCACGAACGGCTACAGCCGCAATGGGGCCCGGATCAGCATTGATCCGGTAACGCTGACGCTTACGTTTCCGGCCACCGTTGCCAGCGACGCCAACCTGCTCATCGCGGAATACGCGACGCTGCTCGTACCCATTCCGCTGACGCCTAACCAGCTAACCTACCTGAAGAGCGTGCTGCTGCCGGGCCTTCCCGACTTTGAGTGGACGGTGGAGTGGCAGGACTACCTGGCTGCTCCCACCAACGCGGCCAAACGTGCTGCCGTGAATACCAAGCTCCAGCTGATGCTGCGCACGCTCATGGGACTGGCCGAATTTCATTTGTCTTAACAATAGCTGCTAGCTGATGGCCTTTAGCTGCTGGCTTTTTACCAAGCCTGCTTAAAGCCAACAGCTATTAGCCAACAGCTACCAGCTTACTTATGAAGCGCAGAGACTTTCTCCAAACTACCGCGGCGGCTACGGTGATGCCGGCCCTGCTTGGCGGCCTGCCCATCGGCGCGTACGGCTTCTCGCCCGAGCTTTTCGAGCTGACCGGCGGGGCCACCCAGACCGACCACGTGCTGGTGCTCATTCAGCTCAACGGCGGCAACGACGGGCTGAATATGGTGATTCCGCTGGACCAGTATCCGGCCCTGATGAATGCCCGCGCCGACATTGCCATTGCTCAGTCGGAGGTTCTGCCCCTAACCCAGGCCACTGGCTTTCATCCGGCTATGGCGGGCCTGCGCAACCTCTACCAGAACGGTAAGGTGGGCGTGGTGCAGAGCGTGGGCTACCCCAATCCCAACTTCTCACACTTTCGGGCCACCGACATCTGGACGTCGGGCTCCGACTCCAACGTGACCATCAGCTCGGGCTGGGCCGGGCGCTACCTCGACAGTGAGTACCCGGGCTTTCCTACCGGCTTTCCCAGCACGCAGAACCCTGACCCTCTGGCTATCAGCATCGGCTCGGTGGTAAGCAACTGCGTGCAGGGGCCCACCCTGAACATGGGCATGGCCATTGCCAGCACGTCATCCTTTTACCAGCTGCTGTCGGGCGGCGTGGACGCGGCCCCTAATACACCGGCCGGCCATGAGCTGACCTTTATCCGGCAAGTGGTGCAGCAGACCCAGGTATACAACACCGCCATTCAACGGGCGGCGGGCCGGGCCAGCAATCTTTCGCCCCTATACCCGGCTGCGGGCGTCAACTCCCTGGCCGACCAGCTCAAGATTGTAGCCCAGCTGGTAGCAGGCGGGCTGCAAACCCGGATCTACGTCTGCAACCTCGGCGGCTTCGATACCCACGTGCTGCAGGTGCCGGCCACGGGCACTACGTCGGTGGGTACGCACGCCACGCTGCTGGGCAAAATCTCCCAGGCCATTGAAGCCTTTCAGGATGACCTGGCCCGCCTCCGAGTGCAGGACCGGGTAGTAGGCATGACGTTCTCGGAGTTTGGGCGCCGCATCCGGGCCAACTCCGGCAAGGGCACCGACCACGGCGCGGCAGCTCCCCTGATTGTTTTCGGCACCAGCGTGAACCCCATTATCCACGGCACCAACCCCGTACTGCCGGCATCGGCGGGCGTGAACGACAACCTGCCGATGCAGTTCGACTTCCGCAGCGTGTACGCCAGCATTCTGAAGGACTGGTTCCAGGTTCCGCAAACCACCCTCAATCAGCTCTTGTACCGGGGCTTCCCTTACCTGCCCATCATTCGCCCCGGCGTAGTAACCGGCACCGCGGCGGCCGACCTGAACGTACCAGGTTTCAGCGTGTATCCCAACCCGGTACGGGGGCACGCTACCATTACGTTTGAGGCCGGGGGCGGCCACGTACAGGTAACGCTGTTCGATACCATGGGCCGGGAAGTACAGCGGGTAGCGGACCGCGTGCTGCCCCGGGGCGCCCAGCAGCTTTCCCTTGATGCCAGCGCGCTGGCCGCCGGCTCCTACTACTGCCACGTGCAGGAGGGCAATCGGGTAAGCAGCCGGCTGCTGGCCGTGGAAAACTAAACGAAACCGGGCGCTGCCAGTTAGTGGTGGCGGACATCAGGTGGGAGGAATCCGGAATTCTTATAACCGGAGGCAGCCCGGTGAAAGATTTTTCCGTACACGCTTTCCGATGGTGCTTCTACCGTCGCATACCGAAACTTTCACCCGTTCCTAACACCAACTCCAGCTATGGACAACCAACTCGAAAAGACTATTGAAGACAACCTGGAAAAAATCCTTCCCGAGGATCTGGCCCGCACCTTCGAAAGCGCCTACCACGTCTACCAGGGCAATCATGAGCACATGGAGGACCTGCTCCGCCACGGCGGTACCCTGCTGAAGAAAGCCGCTCAGCGCTTCACTCCTACCCAGCTCGTCATTGGTATTGCCGTACTGGCAGCCGGTGCCGTACTGGCTATTCAGCGCGCCTCCGACTCGGGTGATGACCGTGGCGGAAAGAAAGGCAAGCCGAATGGCGGACAGGGTGCCCGACCTGCTGGTGGTGCCAACGCCGGTGGTGGCAACCAGGGCGGACAAGGCGGCGCCCAGGGCAATAAAGGTGGTCAGTCCGGCCAGGGTGGTCAGTCCGGCCAGGGTGGTCAGTCCGGCCAAAGTGGTCAGGCTGGACAAGGCGGCGCTGGCGCCGGTGGTCAGGGCGGCAACCAGGGTGAGCCCGGCCGTCACTAGTCTACCATAGACTTTCATCAAGCCGCTTCCGATCCGCATTATATAGAAAAGCCTCCTGCAAGCTGCAGGAGGCTTTTTCGTGCGTGGTTGCTTGATTATTTACGCTGCTTCCAAAACCTCCGGATCGTTGTTGCCCGGCGAGTTTACCCGGGTGCTCACCGTATACTCCCGCATCCGCTCGGCCGCGTAGGGACGCAGCAGCTCCTGATGAGCGGCCGTCGGCACACCATCGTCCAGCCAGGCCAGCTCGGCGTGGCGGTCGGGCAGAATCACGGGCATACGGTTGTGCAGGCCGGCCATCAGCTCGTTGGGCTCGGTGGTGATGATGGTAAAGGTTGGAATGACTTCTCCCGTGCTGCGGTCGGCCCACTCGTCCCAGAGCCCGGCGAAGGCAAACGGCTGCTCATCGCGCAGCAGAATCCGATGCGGTACTTTGGGCCCTTTGCCGGTGGGCGCGGTTTGCTGCCACTCGTAGAAGCTGTCAGCCAGCACAAGGCAGCGGCGGCGCTGCAGCAGTTGGCGGAAGGACGGCTTCTCGGCCAGGGTTTCGGCCCGGGCGTTGATGGGCTTGGTAGCCGTTTTCATGTCGCGCACCCAACCGGGCAGCAACCCCCACTGCAACAGCTGAATCCGGCCCGGCTCAGTGTTGGTAATGATGGGCAGGCGCTGGGAAGGAGCCGCGTTGAAGTTGGGAGGCATAGGCTCAGTGAAGGTGGCGTCGAAACGCTCTTCAATGACGGGAACCGGGGCGGTAAACGTATAACGACCACACATAAGCAAGCGGCGGAAAGGTGGAACAGAAGCTCCTGATACGCACAAACCCCGGTCTGCCGTTGTCCGGCCCTCGCCAAGCTGAGTTCGGCAGTAAACAGCTGCGCCCGGCCTGCGGGTGCAGACCGGGCGCAGCAAGTGACGCAGACAGGCTATTCGATTACGAGCTTACGGTGCGTGGTGGCTCCCTGCTGGGTGAGGCGCACGGTATAAATACCGGCGGCCAGGTTTTGCTGGCGGGCATCGAGCAGGTAGGAATGCGGACCGGCAGCCTGCCGCTCTTGGCTGCTGAGCACGCTCACCTGCCGGCCCAGACCGTCGAGAACTTCCAGGCTGACTTCACTGGCCGAGGGCAGGAAGTAAGACAACGTGACGGGGCCCTGAGCCGGGTTCGGAAACACGTCGAGGGCCACGGCCGCCACGGCATTGGCCGTGCTGGTTACGGCCGTGCGGTTGTACCAGATCGGAGACGTAACGATGCGGTGCCCATCGGCCTGCAGGGCTACGGCATAGTAGTAATAGGAGGAGCCGGCCGTAACGGCATCGGCGTAGCTGAGCGAAGCCGAGCCGGCCGGCGCGGTAGCCACCGTCACGGCATTCTGGCCGCTGCCGGGTACGCCGCGCAGCAAGGTCAGGGACTGCACTGCCTCATTGTCGGCATCAGCTACGTTCACGCTGATAGTTGCGTCGGTCGTGCCCTGCATAATGCTGCCCATGGGCTGGGCGTTCAGCGTAAAGTTGACTTGCGTGTTCCAGTCGTCGGAAGCGTAGAAGCGGCGCGCGCGCAGGGCCTGCATCACGTCCAGCTTGGTGAGCGAGGGAGCCAGCACTACGATCCGGCCCTGGGTGGTGCGCCCGAACGTCGTGTTGTGGTTGTCGTGGTCCAGCGAAATGCCCACGTGGTAGCCCTTGGCCAGCATCGTGCGGTAGGTACTCTCGTAGGAGCTGGTAGAAGGGTTGCTGTACGTCAGGTTTGTCGACATGGCCGGGCCCGAGCGCAGCGGCGTCCCCACGATGGCGCTGTCGGCGCGGGGGCTGAAGGCGGTGGAAGCAGAGTACAGGTTACCGTAGTCGCCCGTCTGGGGGTGGGCAAACAGGGCAAAGGCGCCGGGGCGGCGGTTGATCTGCTTGAACAGGGACTGGTAGTCGCTCCGGGCCACGAACACGTCGTAGTTGCCGGCCTCCCAGCCCAGCAGCTGATCCACGCCATACACCAGGATGTGGCCACCACCCGAAATAACGCCCCATTCCATGCCGTAGAGGGCTACAAACTGTCCGTTTACCGTGGTGCTGTCGGCCTGACGGATACCCTTGGCATAGTTGGGCCGCTGCATACCTGCCTGCGCGTGGTTGTGCTCGGATATGCCCAGAAAGTCGAGGTGGAGAGACGCGTTGGCAAAGGAATAATCCTGGGCCGGGGTGCTGTAGCCCGTCGTGGCCTCATCGGCGTTGCCATCCGAATAGGAGGAGTGGGCATGCAGGTTGCCGAAGTAATAATTATAGGTCGGGGCCTGGGCGCGAGCTCCTAAGGCCCAGCAGAAACCTGCCAGGATAAGCGTAAAGGTTTTAAGCATGCTGCTGCAATAGGTTAGGTAGGAAGAGCGGGAAACAAATATAGCCTTTTTCTAAGAAGCGCCACGGGGCTCCCCAGCTACTCTGCCCTAACCTTACTTGCAGATAACCAGTTCACTCGAAATCACGAAGCCCCGTTTAAAGCGGTCAGCGCCTGCGTTCCGGGGCTGAAATCGGGGTTGGCGCAAAGTAGATTTCTACGGAGTGCGGCCCGCCCCTGCCCGCCGGCTACTCGCCCAGGCTCAGGGGCAGCCGGATAAAAAATGTAGTTCCCTGGTTTTCGGCGCTTTCAAACTCGATTGAGCCCTCGTGCAGCTCTACAATGGTCTTGATAATCGACATGCCCAGGCCAGTCGACTTCTCGCCCCGCAACCCGGGGCGGCGGGCTTTGGTGAACTTGTCGAAGAGCACGGGGTGAAATGCCTCCGGAATGCCGATGCCATTATCCGTTACCGTAAGGAGCACGTGGTCTTCCTTCTCCTCTAGAGTCAGCTCAATGCGCCCCCCATCCGGCGTAAACTTGATAGAGTTTGAAATCAGGTTGTTAATCACCTGCATGAACTTGTTGATGTCCATCCAGATGTAGATGGACGGCTGGTTGCTGCGCAGGATAAATTCTTTGTCGACGTTTCGCTCCCCCTCCCGGTAGTTGTCCACCACAATCTTGGTCTGATGCACCAGATCCGTCCGCTCGCGCTTGAGGTCGATGTTGGCGGATTCAAGAAACTCGTGGCCCACGAAGTCGCGGATCAGGTCCACGCTTTCGCCGCAGGTGGTTCGGATAATGCGCACCAGCTCATTGAGGTCGGCATTCTGATAATGCTCCAGCTTATGGCCCAGGCGGGCCGAGACTTCGTGCATCAGGTTGAGCGGCCCGGCCAGGTCGTGCGACAGAATCTCCAGGGTGGAGTTCTTCTTCATGTTGTACTTGTGCGCATTCTCCAGATACTCCTTGTTTGAGGAGATGTCGTGGGCAAAGCCGGTCAGGAAGGTTTCGCCGTTTTCCTGCACGCAGTGGGCCGACAAGCACAGCCACTGCACAAGGCCGTTGTCGCGAATCAGGCGGGCCTCAATATTTTCCATGGCCTCGCCCCACACCAGGTGGGCAAAGCACCCCGCCAGGTAGGCTTTATCGTCGGGATGAATCTGCCTGAGCAACCCCGGCAGCTCCTCATTCACTTGGTTGCAGTGCCCGTGCAGCAGCAGTTCGTAGGCATCGTTGACGTACGTGATGCGCCCTTCCCGCAGGCTGTACACGAAGAACACCTGATGCATCTGCTCAACGAGCTGCTGATATACGGTTACCGGAAACGACATGGCATTCAACGGAAAATAGGATAGCTGATAGTACCGCAGTAGTCGTGGTTTGGTTGCCCCCGATCAGCCGCAACCCATGCTGAACTATGGGATGGACGTTGGGCCCGGGAAAAATAAGCCCCGGCCAGTGAATAGCCGGGGCTTTGGGCCTGGGTGAGGCGTCGTACGCGGGCTTACTTAATCGTGAGCGGCACCTCCACGTTTTCCCAGCGCATCACCATGCCGGGGCTCACCACTTCGTACACCAGCCGCTCGGTCATGGCCGCGGCTTTGCGCGGCATGACCGTAACGCGCAGGGCATCCTGCTTTTCGTCGTACTTATAGGCTCCCCACTGCTTGGCGACCTTATTGAAAATGACAGTCCACTCCTTTTCGGTCGGAATCAGGAAAAAGGAGTACGTGCCGGCGGCCAACGGCTTGCCCTGCACGGTGACGTCTTTGGTAAACTCCACTGTGGTAGCCTCGTTGGCCCCAGCCCGCCAGACCTTGCCATACGGCTCGAGCCCGCCCCAGATCGTGCGGCCCTTCACCGCCGGGCTGCTGTATTTGATGGTAACCGTGCCGCTGCCGGCTTTACCGGTTGCCGTGGCCGGCGGACTGGCCGGGGCCTTGGCGCCCGACTGGGCCCAGCTTAGCGTGGAAAAGAGCAGGGCAACGAGCAGCAGGGTCAGCCCGCGGAGTGAGGAAATGGTTTTCATGAAGCGAAACGTTGGTTGTTGAGCTCAGTGCCAGGGTAACCGGTCCTCGGCGGCTTTGTTTTTTAGCAAAGTCACGGCCCGGGGGCCAGCGTTGCAGCCCGCTACTCACCCGCTACCGTGGGCCGGGGCTGGGGCGTGCGGGTGGGGGCACCGGGCAGGAGCCGGGGCCAGCCATCCACGTAGTCGAGGCGGTCGAGCAAAAGCACCCGGCGGGAGTAGCCCTGGTCGGCATCGATGGCGTCGAAGGTAGGCTGGGTGGGGTCGATGGCGTGATAGGCCAGCCAGTCGTGGCCGGCGGCGTCGGTAATCACGCAGTTGTGGCCGGGGGCCCGCCAGTGCTGGTTTATTTCCAGAATGATGCTGTGCGGATGCCCTCCGGCTTCCGAGAGGGTTTCAAACGGCCCCGTAGCGTGGCGCGACCGGGCCACCATCACGCCGTAGTGGGCATCGTCGCCGCAGCAGTTGTTGCCGGAGTAGAACAGGTAGTACCACCCGTCGCGCAGCACCACCCAGCTGCCCTCCACCAGGCGCTGGTAGTTGTCGGGGTCCTCGTGCTCCAGGGGCTGCACGAGCTCAATCGGCCGGCTGCCCGGGGCAAACGAGGTACGGTCGGAGGCCAGTTCCTGCACCCGCAATGGCCCGAACCCTGAGCCCCAGTACAGCAGGCGGCGGCCCGTGGCGGGGTCGTCGAAAGCCATGGGGTCGATGTGTACAAAGCCCTCGGTGCCGCACTGCAGGGGTCCGGCAGAGTTGACGAACGGTCCGGCGGGATGCTCCGCCGTGGCGACGGCCAGGCAAAAGCCCCCGCCGGCATTGGGCAAAGCCGAGAAGTACAGGTAGTAGCGGCCCTCGTGCAGGCTGACGTGCGGGGCCCAGATTTTCTGGGTAGCATCGGCCCACACCGGCTTCTCGGGCAGGCCTTCTCCCAGCAGCTCCCAGTCGACCAGGGTCCGGGAGCGGGCGACCTGCAGGTTGATAATCACCCCGCCGGGCCGCTTGGTCTGGGTACCATAGGCGTAGTACCAGCCGTCGGGCGCCAGGATAATGGTCGGGTCGGGGAAATCCTCGTCGAGCACGGGGTTCTGATAGAAGCCGGCAGGCAGAGCAGCTGGGGTCATGGGGTGCAGTTACGAAGAAGCAAAGCGGGATGTCACCGGCCGATCCGGCGGCTGATTTGACGAAGCCCGCGGTGGTTTGGTTGTTCAGCTTCCGAATATGCGGCCGACAAAGACCGGCTGAGTAGCTGCCCGCAGAAAATAGGTCCCGGATGGCATAGTCAGGCAGGAGCCTGGGGTGGACAGCTTAAAATTCATTCAACGTTATGTAATTTAACTCGTAATAATTTATACTATATTAGCAATACAGTAGCCACTCTGCGTCAGCAACCACCGTTTTCCCACCTTAACCAGCCTGCCTTATGCGTCCTGTCTACGCTCTGCTCTCGTTGGTGCTGGTCCCGGTAATGGTGACGGCCCAACCTTCTTCCTCTTCTGAAACGGTTTCTGCCCCGCCGGCCGCCAGCACGGCGGGCCTGGAGAAAGGAACGCCGGGCGGCATTGCCTGTCCTTACTTTATGGGAGTAGTGCTCGACGGCCACAACGTGCCGGTTGTGGGCGCTACGGTCGGGGTTAAGGGCACCAAAACGCTGATCAGCACCAATGGCGAAGGCCGCTACGTCATCGAGCTACCGGGCACTGACTCCCGGCCATCGACGTTGCAGGTCAGTGCCGGCGGCTACCAGAGCCGGGAAATTCATCTTCAGGACTGTCAGTCCCTGACCATCAGCCTTGAACCCCTGCCTGGCACCCGCATCAAACAGCGCGGCAGGCTGAAAGGGCAGATTACCCGGGTCGGCGTCGACTATGCCTCCGAGTAACGATTCCTGATCTGGCCCCATACCGCAGCCTATTCGCCGTGGCGGTGACCCGCTACACCGGCCAGTTCTGCTGCTGCAGCCAGACGTAGGCGGAGGCCACGTCGTCGAAGGTGGCTATAACGGGGCGTTGTACGTATTGCAGCACCCGCTCCGTGTCCTGACGGGCGGTAAAGTCGCGGGGATACACCCAGGCAATGTATTGAAGCCCGGCCCGCAGCATTTCCCCAATCCACCACTGTCCCCACTCCGAAAGATGCACGGTGGTGCGGGTGATGCTGGAGTTGTCGTTCAGAATCTTGTGACAGGGCCAGCTGCGCAAACTTTCCAACATTTGCAGGCAGGCTGCCTGCGACGAGTCCTGGTTGTGCTCCCCTTTCCAGTCGACGTAAAGCCAGCGGTTGTCCGGGTCGTAGCCGATAAAAATGCCGCCTTCGTCGACAAGGGGGTGGAGCTGCATGCAAAAGAGAAATTGTGGCTGGCTGAAGCCGGCCAATTGCCAACCAAGATACGACGCGGAGTCCGTCGAGGCTAGTTCAGGACCGAAAACCAGCCCGCACGCAACTATCCGCCGGTTTTGCTATCCTTGGCCTGAACTTCAATTTCTGACTGCTGATGAACGGATTCCTGCGTCTGAGCCTGTGGGCCGGACTCTCGCTCACGACCGTGCCCGCCCTGGCTGGCCCCGACCTTACCTACACGGTTACCATTGCCCCCAACCAGGAGGACGTGTTCCGGGTGAAGCTGGCCGTGAAAGGCCTGAGCAAGCAGCAGGGCATCTACCAGTTTGCTGCCACCGCCCCCGGCACCTACCAGGTGATGGACATGGGCCGCTACGTGCGCAAGTTCGAGGCCTTTGATAAAAAGGGGAAGCTCCTGCCCTCCAAGCAGCTGTCGACCAACCAGTGGCAGCTCGATGAGCCGGAGAAAATCCGGGAAATCCGCTACGACATTGCCGAAACCTGGGACACGCCGGTAACCGAACACGACATCATGCGCATGTGCGGCTCGTCGCTCGAAGCCGACCACGCCCTGCTCAACGGCCAAACGGTACTGGGCTACCCCCAGGGCCTGCAGGCCGAGCCCCTGAAGCTGAAGCTCGAATACCCCGCCGGCTGGAAAGTGGGCACCGTGCTGGTGCCCGACGCCAAAGGCTACTACCAGCTGAAAAGCTACGACCACGCCGTGGACTCGCCCATTCTGCTGGGCCGCCTCACCGAAGCCAGCACCAAGGTTGGTGACGCGGACGTCATCCTGTACAGCTACTCCCAGACCGACGTAGTGCAGGCCAAGCCCCTGCTCGACCAGATGCAGAAGATGCTGGGGGCGGCGCAGGCGTTTCTGGGTGGGCAGCTGCCCGTGAAGCGCTATGCCTTTCTATACCATTTCCAGGACCGCGACAACGGCGCCTGGGAGCATTCCTACAGCTCGGAATATGTGCTGAAGGAGCGGCCCCTGACGCCGGAGTTCGTGCAGGAAATCACCGACATGGCGGCCCACGAGTTTTTTCACATCGTGACCCCGCTTAACATCCACTCGGAAATCATTGAGCACTTCAACTTCGTCCAGCCCACCGGCTCGGAGCACCTGTGGCTGTACGAGGGCGTTACGGAATGGGCTTCCCACACCATGCAGCTGCGGAGCGGCCTGATTCCGCTGGACAAGTACCTGAGCACCCTGCACGACAAGGTACTTTACGACCGGACCCGGGCCGACACCACTTACAGCCTGAGCAAGCTGGGATTGAACTCGTTCAGCGACGAGGGCCAGCAGCAGTACGGCAACATCTACCAGCGCGGCGCCCTTACCGCCACCCTGCTCGACCTGCGCCTGCTCCAGCTTAGCGGGGGCAAGCGCGGCCTGCGCGACGTGCTGATCGAGCTGACCAAGAAGTATGGCCCCGACAAGCCCATCAGCGAAAAGACTTTCTTCCAGGATTTCACCAGCCTTACCTATCCCGAAATCGGGGACTTTCTGCGGCGCTATGTGCAGAACGCCGAGCCCCTGCCCTACCAGGAATACTTTGGCTGGGTAGGCATCCGCTACCGGCCGTCGGTAAGCACCGGCCGGCAGGTGTCGCTGCTGGGCAGCGGCTTTGCCATGCCGCAGAATACGCTGCAGCTGCGGCGGGTGGGCCCTGAGCTGCGGGCTTGCGGGGTGGAAGAAGGCGACGAGCCGGTCAGCATTATGGGCCAGCCCGTGCAGCCCGAAACCCTGCGCCAGCTGTTCGGCACCATCATGGCCACCGCGCCGGGCACCGAGTACGAGCTGGTGGTACGCCGGGCCGGAGTTGAGAAAAAGATCAAGTGCCGCCTGGTTGGCCAGCCCGAAGTGTACCGCTTTATCTTTGAGCCCGACCCCAGTGCTACCCCCGCCCAGCTCGCCCTGCGTCAGGCGTGGCTGAAGAATTTGTAAGAGTTATTAGCTGCAAGCCGTAAGCTACAAGCGGCAAGCTTTTTTGTCGTGCTGTCATCCTGAGCGTAGCAGAGCGCAGTGAAGGATCTGCCACTGATAAGCCGAAAACCTAAGCAAATAAGAAAAGCCCTTTACCAATGCTGGTAAAGGGCTTTTCATTGTAGGCTGTTTGCTATAGCAGAGGCTGGTCCTTGGCTACTCCGACCTTCGGTTCGCAGACTCAGAATGACAACAGCTAAAAAAGCTTGCCGCTTGTAGCTTGCAGCTCTAAACCCTACCGCTCAATCACCTTGATCAGGGAGCCGGCGTTGACCTGGTCGTTGAGCTGCATGCCGTTGAGGATGGCCATTTCTTCCATGCGCTTCTCGGGCACGTTGTAGGTGCGCAGGGCGGCGGCCAGGGTGCTGCGCAGTTTCAGCGTCTTGATGCGCACCCGCTCGGGCTGACGGTTCAGCTTGTCGGGGTCATTGAGAGGAGCGAAGCCCTGCATGGTAGCGCTGAAGGACGGGTAGAACGCGTTGAAGTCGGTAGCGGCCGTAACGCCCATCATGCCATAGATGGCGTTGTTGTACTGAATCAGGTAGATCAGGGCGCGTACGGGAGCCTGCTGTTGCTGCTGCGGCTGTCCCTGCTGCTGTTGCTGCTGCTGATCCGCCACGATGGCAATGGCCGGCAGCCCGTTTACCGTCACGCTTTTCGACTCCACCGGCTGCAGCTGGTTTTTCTGCACCACCTGCTGGGCCGCCGCTTCCAGCGACGTGCCGGGCACCAGGGTCAGAAACATCAGGGCCTTGCCGTCCTTGGGCGCCATCTGAAACTGGGCGGGCGAGTTCTGGTGAGCCCAGCCGGCCGGAATCGGGAATTCAAACTTCAGGTCGGGGTGGTAAAAGCGGTTGTTTTCCACGAAGCCCTGCTTGGGGTCCTCGCCGTATACCAGGCCATCGATCATGCGCAGGTACCCGTCGCGGTTTACGGCCAGGCTGGTAGAAGCCGCTCCGTTTTTCTGCTTCCAGTCATTGGCCAACTGGTTGACGCGGGTATAGCGGTCGGCGGGGTTGGGGTGGGTCGAGAGGAAGTCGGGCAGGGCCTGGGCGCCGCCTTTCTCCTGCTCCCGCTGTAGCGTCACGAAGAAGTCGGCCATCTGCTTGGCGTCGTAGCCAATCTGACTGGAGTAGTCTACGCCCAGCTCGTCGGCCTGCATTTCGTCGTCGCGCCCGAACTTCAGAAACAGCAGACCCAGTCCCTGCGAAGCCTGCTCGGCGTACTGCCCGAACCGGGGCGAAGCAATGGCCGCGCCAATCAGGCCCACCTGGGCCAGGGTAGCCTTGGTTTGCTGCCGGGCTGAGTGCCGGGCCGTCACGTGGCCGATTTCGTGGCCCAGCACCCCGGCAAACTGCGCCTCGTTGTTGAAGTGGGCCATAATGCCCCGGGTAAAGTACACGTAGCCGCCCGGCACGGCAAAGGCATTGATGACGGGAGAGTCGACAATCTTGAACTGGTACTTCAGGTTGCTGCGGTGCGCAATGGCCGCCATCTTCTGCCCCTTCTCGTCGATAAAGCGCTGGAGCGTTTCGTTGGGGTACAGCCCCATCTGCGCGGTAATCTGGGGGTCAGCCTGCTGGCCCATGGCAATTTCCTGCCCCTCCGATACCAGCATCACTTCCTTTTTGCCGCTGACCGGGTTGGTGGAGCAGCCATTGAACAGCAGGATTGCGGCGGCGCCGAGGCCGGCCAGGGAGTACGTTTTCATCATGGGGCACATTGCGTGAAACAAGCCCCCGCCGCGCAACGGCCGGGGTAGGGCTTGCAACGCTAACTTACCCGATTGGTTACAACCGCGCCTGGCTCACGCCGTGGGGGCTACGAACGGACCAATGGCAAACCATACGGTTCCGTCGGCCTCGAAGCTGCGGGTCTGCACTACTACGATCAGCTCATCCTCGACGTAAAGCCGGTCGCCGGTGCCGGGCAGCATGTCGTGCTGCTGCTGCAGGCGGTAGATGGCGGCTCCGATGGCGTCTTCAAGGTCGGCAATGGCGTTATGCCCCTGCTCCCGCCCGTGCTGCTGGAACAAGGCTTCGGCGTAGGCGGGCGTGATGTTGAGGCTGAACGGGGTTTCCATGAAGATCGGTGGATTGGTTGGGGTAGGCGGCAAAGGTAGCAAAGCCCCGTCGCCGCGTTCCTATGATCTGCCCATCCCCATATGAATGGTCATGGATTGAAGAACATCATTTCGAACCTGGCGGGGAGCCGAAGGACAGCGCAGCTAATCTTGCGTCCTATGTTGAATAGGAATACCAACGAAGCAGTCGAGATGCTTCGCAGGTCTCAGCATGACCGCCCTTTGTCAGAACTATCAAACCACGCCAGATCAGCTACGGTGACGTTCGGCTACGCCGTTCCCTGGTTGATGCGCAACAAGCCCGGAACGACCGTCTGGTTATTGGTCAGCCTCCCTACTTATTCGTTACCGGCTGGCCGGTGCCGAAGCCGTTACCGGCGGAGCACCTACCTGCAGCCAGCTCATGGCATCCTGCTCCTGAATAAAGCGCTGCACCCGGTACGGCCGGCCGTCGAAGTAGCTTAGCGAAGGCACCGCAGGGTCCGCTTCCAGCTCCGCCAGGTGACTCGGGGCAAACAGATAAGCGAGCAGTACGGTCTCGGGCATCCGGGCGGCTACCCGGGGAAAGAAATCGGCCTGCATCCACGGGGTAGCATCCTGGAAAGCAGTATCGCGACGCCGCACATCAATCAGCCACCGGGCGCAGCCGTGGGTTACGGCCGCATCGAGAATGGCTGCGTAGCCCTGCTCCAGCTCGGTCCGGGAGGGCTGCCGCATCCACCGGCACACCAGCAGCCCGATGTCAGCGCGGTACAGGATATGCAGATGGTCCAGGGAGACAGAAGCGGGCATAACGGAAGCGTTGGAGACGTTAAATATACCTATCTACCAGGAATCGGGTAGCCAAGTGGGCGGAACTGTGGTCCCGGGTGAAGCTTTGCCGGACGCTTCGGCAACCAGCTACTGCCACTGGTAGCAGAGCTAGGTTCGAAAAACAGCGGGCGAATAAGCAGAACAGTAGAAAAATTTCTGCATTATTCTTTTATCAACTGTTTCTTTTCTGCGGAATAAGCAACACCTTGGGGCTATATACCGGCGTGTGCCTTTACAGCCGGTAACCCCGCTCTAACCCACCAGTCACCTATTGTTCCAACAAACCTTTTCCTGCCCATGTAACAACCTTTACCCGCGCTTTTATGTCGTCTGCCACTCCCACGGTGCTTGTTGCCGCTGCTCCTTCACTTTATCGTCAGGGGCTGCTGGCTACCCTGCGTGACTCCTGGCCTGCTTCTGTTATCACCATTATTCCCGCGACCCAGCAGCTGCCGGCCCTGCTGAGTCAGCACGCCTATTCGTTAGTAATCGTCGACAGCTACCTGTCCGACGAGTCCCTGCTCACGCTGCTTCCCCGAATTCAGGCCCGCCGTTCCCAGCCCATGCTGGTGCTTTCCGACGGCCCCTGCCCCCGGCCTTACCAGCCTCACCCCGGCCCCGTCGCCTGGCTTGACCGCCACACGCCCCTTCCCGATTTTATTGATGCCGTTGCGCCCTGGCTTGATGCTGAGCCTGCCGTCCGGCTATGCCCATGCGGCCCGCCCTCACCCTTCAGCCCCCGGGAGCTGGAAGTGCTCCACCTCGTCGTGGCCGACCACAACAACCTGGAAATAGCCGACCGCCTCTGCCTGAGCGTGCGCACCGTGGAAAGCCACCGCCGGGCGCTGCTGCAGAAAGCTGGGGCAAAGACGCTGCTGGGGCTGGCGGTGCTGGCAGTGAAGCGGGGGTGGGTGGGGGTGTGAAATTCAGTGCTGGCACTCATTCGCAGAGGCAGTAGAAAGGGCACATTAGCCATACTACATCAGCCTGCCATTTCGGGGAGTTGCTATTCTTGGATTTTCAAGTGCCCACCAGACGCCCTAGAGCGTGTTAGTGACTTTGAGGCCTTGTGAGCAATACTTCTAAATAACCCGGACGTAAAGCAGCCCGCTACGGCATCTTCTCGGTCTCGATGGACCTATGGCGTACCTTTATCATACTCATGCCAGCTGAAAAATTGCTCAACTCGCTGGAAAGTCATTAACACGCTCTAGGGCTAGTAGCAGTCGAGTTTTAAGGTGGCTTGAGCTGACTTTGCGGGCAATACGTCTGCTTGTCGCTGGTCAGCTCACCGTGTGATCCACAAATCAGTGCTAGCACTGATGCAGAGCAGGGGTACCTAATTTTACTTTGGGCACCGCTTGGATCGCAGATGCTCGCGGGTCAGTCGCTGAAGCGATTCTTGGATTGCTATCGATGGCAGTAATGGATCCCAAGCCGAATTTATTGCAGGTGCTGCGCATGCGAAGCTGTACAGCGGTCCGGGCCACCAATAGCCGGAGCACACAAATGATTACTTCCTTCCATCGCTTGAGCTTCGCGCATCCCTCCTAATGATAACCTCACTCTTTACAAATCAGACATGTATAAAATGCTACTCCGGCTTTCTCTTCTCTCCTTCTTCGTGGGGCTCACAACGAGCCTAGCACACGCGCAGCAGAGTGCCAGGCAGAATGCCACGAACACGATAAAGATAAACTTGAGCAACAGATCGATCTCGTATCCTACCCCAACTATACGTCAAAACGGCATTTACTATGTGAAAATCGATAGCATTAACTTAAACGTCTACAAAGTAACACTCGCCAACAAAGACACGACCATCGCTTCGACCCTGACGTTTCCGACTTTTGAGAGCATCGGGCTGGACGCATTGACCAAGGCCGTGGGTCAGATTCCAGACTTTACGACCCTTTCCTCGATAGCTCAAGCCGAGCGTGTAGCTAAGTCGCAACTGTTCAGCGATGATGCTTTAAATGACAAGGCTAAGCGCATCATGCACGTTGAAACGGACCCGCAGCTTCGGAAAAAAGATCAGGTCAATACGCAATTCGAACATTATAAGAAACTTGTGAGTCAGCACACGGACTCTTTGCGCAACATCAATCGGCAAGTGGACGCGCTGGTACTGGCCGTGAGTAATTTTGGGCTTAGCTATCAAGCAGACGCGAGCAATCCCATGAAGTCGGCTCTTGCCGCAGGTTTCGCAGCGGACAAAGTGCTCGACTACAGCGCCAAGTTGCGCAAACGTATTAGCGATGTGAGTCAACAGGCAGTAGTTGCAAGCACGAATTTCAATCAGTACGTGTACGACAACCTCGGTACAATCACGGCGGACGAAGAACTAAAAAAAGGTGCTGCGGCCTTGGAGAACGCGTTCACGGCCTTGAAAACAACAGGTGACAAGGCTGCCGCCGCAATTGATGCGGGTAAAGTCACAACGCTGCTCACCGCGCTTATCCATCTGGAGAACAACAAAGCGACGTCCTATATCTCGCTACCGCTGCAATTGAAGGGTGACTACTCACGCATTAAAATCAAAGTAGAGCCGATCCGCACGGATACAAACCTACCGCGGTTCGAGACCGAGTTAGAATACCCTGCCACCAAACGATTCTACATTGGCGGCGGCGCTTCAATCTACCGCGGCGGGCTGACCAATGAGGCGTACAGCGTTTCCGCAACTAAAATCTCCGATACGCGCACGGACTATCGTGTTGTCCAAGAACCTGAAAGCCGCGGGGAACTGGGGTTTGCTGCCCTGCTGCACTTTGGCAACAAAATTTACCCCACCTCCATGAACAACTTGGTGGGCCTGCACGGCTCCATTGGCCCCGCCCTGGCCATCAGCAACAAAGTGCGGCCACGCCTGGCCGCTGGCGCAGGGCTTTCCGTGGGACGGAAACAAGCACTAACCGTGGACGTGCTGGCTATGGGAGGGTACGTTGATCGTCGAAGCAATGTGTACAGTCCAATGGCTGTTTACAACGAAGAGCCCAAACAAGTAACGGTGTCGCAACTAGACTTTAAGCTTGCCCTTTCCCTTGGGTACATGTATAAGTTCTAAGGCGTATTAACCACTGCACGGCGTGCCAGCCGGTTTATAGGCACGCTCCGGAAATGCAGGTGCACCGGTGCGTTATTGTGGTTTAAGCGATGACTTACTTGCTCAGCCATGTTGTCCAGGACGAGTTATGATAACCATACTTCCTGTATTAGGCCTATGATATGTTAGGCTTATTAATAATGTATAACGCGCTTTAGCTGAGCATGTCATTATACTCTACTCCAACACAACATACTTCACTCCAACATACTCCAATCCAATGGTTACTACTACCAGTAAAAAGCGGCTGCAGATAGCAGTACTGCTTGCAATAGTAATGGTCTTTGAATCCTGTTCACAGGACAACCCGAAACAAGACCAGAACTCCCCACCAAGCGCAGAGGCTTCAGCTAATGCTTCGATCCGGCTGCTTTATGGTGAGAACGTATATACGGTCTATGGTCAAAGGTCTGGTGACGCCTTGTTGGTCGAGGGAGACATGCTATTTCCGCTACCTGCAAATACAGACACAGGCATGGAGGCAGCTGCAGATACAGGTGTGACTGCGGAAAAAGAGGTTCAGACTTTTGACGGCGTGGTTACCGCTAATGTATGGGATACTTCAGGAAGCATGATCGTGGTGCCGTACACGCTTAATGCGAACGTGGATACAACCAAAGAAATTGGCAAGCGCATTATGGACGGCATGCGTTGGTGGCGGCGGCGCATTCCAGTCCAGTTCCGACCCAGCACTAGTTCAGATGTTGATTATGCTGAATTCATCGTGAACCAGACGGAGTCATCTAGCTTTGTTGGGTGCATACGTAGAGGCAAGCAGTTGATCAAGCTAGAAAACAACCGGCCTACTGGTACGGTTGCACACGAAATTGGGCACCTACTGGGTCTGTACCACGAACAGAACAGAGGGGATAGAAGCGGTTATGTAACAATCGCGGAAAACTGCCTTAAGAATAATAACTACAGCTTGGCGTTCGACAAAGACCGCACCGCTAAGGACCGGGAGCCATACAACTACTACTCGATCATGCACTACCCGCTCAATGACTGCATAACGATTAACCAAGCGGGCGTACCTGTTGGTACGACCTTACCCAAAGGCGTACCAGGCCAGCGCGACAGCATTGCGGTCAGCGATGTTGAAGCGATATTGTACGCCTATCGCTTAGGGCAGTATCAGCACATTCCTTAGTTTAACTTCTTTTAGACAGCAGTCTCAACACAAAGCCCCGCCGTAAACTACGGCGGGGCTTTGTGTTCATGAATAACTCACCTTATGATAAGCGACAACACCCTGTCCCGCGCAGCCTAGGCACTGAGCGTGCACTGCCCCGAAAGTCCTGTTCGAAAAAACGAATCGCTTACTCAATGCTCTCCCGAACCGGGTCTGAATTGGTGCTGTATAGCAACTACAACGACTCCTTAGTGGTGAACAGACTAGTCTAGAGCGTGTTAATGACTTGTTGAGCAACTGGGATGAAAAGGCCCACCCTAGTTATCCGAGCGATGTAAGCGACTAAGAATGGGGCTTTGCTGCGCCCTACCTGACGTTGATTAGCGAAGCGGCCCCGCAGCGGGAGTACCCCCTGCGGTGCTTGTTCGATGTCGTGCGCCTCTTGGCCCGTATGGGGGTGCCCTGGCTCTACCCGCCGGATGATTTTCCGGCTTGGCCGGCCGTCAACCAGCAGCTGCGCCGTTGGCTCGAGGCCCGGTGTTTTGAAACGATGGTCGACGATTTATGTCAGCTGCTGCGCACGGCCCAAGGCCGCCCAGCCTAGCCCTCGGCCATCCTGCTCGACAGCCGTACGCTGCAAAGCACGCCCGAAAGCGGGCACCAGGCCGCTTACGACGGGGCCAAGCGGCGCAAAGGCAACAAGGTGCACATCGCCGTGGACACGCTGGGGCACTTGCTGTCGACGCTGGTCACGCCGGCCAACGAAGAGGACCGGGCCCAACTAGCGGCCCTGGCCGAAGAAGTGCAGGCCATTACCGGGTAATCGGTCACGCTGGCCTACGTCGACCAAGGCTACACCGGACAGGGACCGGCCTAGGCGGCGGTAGCATAGGGTATCGAAACGCACGTGGTCAAGCTACCCGCGGCCAAACGAGGCTTTATGCTACTGCCCAAGCGCTGGGTCGTGGAACGCTCTTTCGCCTGGGCCGCCCGGTTCCGACGATTGGCACGGGACTACGAACGCCTCACCACGACCCTGGAGGGCATTCATTATCTCGTCTTTGCCTGTCTGATGCTTGTCAAAGCAAATCACATCAACCTGCTAAGTCAATAACACGCTCTAGTGGCTTACGAAGCAGGCAGCTCATTCCAACACTCCTGAATTTCGGCCTGTAGCACCTAGAATTCAAGCGCATAGGGAGCCTAACATTCAGTGCTGACACTGATTCGGAGAGAATGAAGCACGCTCATATTTGAGCGTGCTCATCTCTAATCAGTTCCACTACTATGCCCATCCGTTATTCGCTTATTGAAAACAAGCTAACCGCCGCGCCCGATGACTACCGGGGCCAGGTGCAGCACAACACCTCCGTCAGCATTGAGGACATCATGCGTAAAATTTCCCGTCCTGGCTCTACCGTGACGGCGGCCGAGGGCCTTGCCTTCTGGGAGGAGCTAAGCCAAGCCGTGGTAGCCGAGGTACAGGCCGGCAACCGGGTGGTTTCGGACCTATTTGTGGTAGGCCTGGGTCTCACCGGCACCTTCGATTCGGCTCAGGACGCCTTTGACGCCGCCCGGCACCAGTTGCGGGTGCGGGTATCGCCGGGGTTGCGGCTGCGCAAGGCCGAGCAGGGACTGAGCGTGGAGCAGGTGCGTGCCGATACCGTGCAGCCCCAGCCCGATCAGCTTCACGACTTCTCCTCCGACACTACCAACGACCGTCTCACCAAGGGCGGCACCGCCCGCCTCACCGGGGAACGGCTTAAGTTCGATGACACTGACGTTACCCAGGGTTTGTTCCTGGTCGCCACCGACGGCACTGAAACTTACCTCACCCGCCTGCTCACCAATAAGCCCAGCGAGCTGCTGTTCATGGTGCCGGCAACTCTTGCAAATGGACAGTACCGGCTGGTAGTGCGGGCAAAGCCCTTCGGCAATCAAAGCCTGCGCACCGGGGAGCTTGGCAGCCTGCTCACCATCAGCTGAGCCGAGGCATTGCTTCAGTCGGAGTCACCGAAGCAATCAGTAACTCCGACTGAAGCAATAGTTAAACAGGAATCTGAGAGGATTCTTTCCATTCTCGGGAATCTTACTCTCATCATGTCGAGTGAAGTCAAACTAAGTCTCCATTCAAACACATTCCTAGGGAACAGAAACGCTCCGGGCAAGATTAGCCGCTCCCCGCACCATCACAAAGAGAATGGCAGTGGCAAGGCATTTAATTCTGAATTTCCTTAAAACATTAGTGGTCTGAACAAACCAATGGCGTAACCTTCCGGAGTAACATAAAACATGAACATGGAGACCAGAAACCATTTAAAAAACGGGGCGAAACCGAAAAGCCAAATGAGTAGGTTATTTATAAACGAACAGACGATGAAAACACTTGGCCAAAAGGTAATTTTGATTCTTACTTCCCTGATAGTCTTTGGAATTTATGGATGTGGCGATAACAGGCAGGCTGATGCTAATAAGCAGAGCACTCAAGAGGAAGACATGATAGTGAATCTGAAAGAATCTGATTTTACTAAATTAGATTCTGATACTACATGGGCAAAGGCAGCAAAGGATTCTATTAAGGTCGATATCAGTTCCGCAGAAGACCTTAGCAACAAGTCAACCCTCGCACCCGATAATATTTTAAGAGTAGAGGGAACGGCCTCAATTAGTTGGAAGGGAACGAGCGGATGCTGCAGCCAGGGTACCGTTAACGACCAGGCAAAACAAGCCATTGAACAATGGGTAGGAATGCAAATTTTAGCAAACAGACCTCATAGGTATTACAGGTCCGGTATGATAGGCGAAGTAAAGAGCGCACATTGCTCATCAAAAACAACCTGGGACAACAAAAGGAGCTGCAAAGGATCCTGGCACCAGCCATATTTCATAGAATTCGTTAAACAATGAGTTTCAACAAATAGCCAACATCAACTAATTTTTACCAGCTTTCTTTCTCTTCAGACTGAGCGATGTTGAAGCAGGGTAATTGTTACTCCCCTCGACCATACATAAAACAGCCCCGGCCGCGCAGGCAGCCGGGGCTGTTTTATATACGACGCAGCGGGACCTTAGTCCCCATCCAACCCCGCCAGCAATTCCCCGAAATCCATCTGCTCCCAGAGCTAGTAGGGTTTGCGGGCGGGGCGGCCCCGGTGGCGGGGTGTGGCCGCTGCTTCTCTTGTCGCCTCGGCCGGCTCCGGCTCGGCTTCTGCCTCCGTAGCGGCAGTGCCGGCCGGGGGGCCAGGGCCTCGCGCAGGGCGGTTTGCAGCAGCTGCTCAGCCAGCTACCAGCTTTCCCGTATTCGATAATCCAGCGCATCGCAGTGCTGCATGAGCTGTTCCAGCTTCGCCACGATGCGGTGCTGGTCGGTCACTTCTTGATTAGCTACCCATTGGGCAAAACCCCTCCCGCCGCGGCCACCACTCTGACCGCTCCGGCAGCCGCAGCTTCTCCCCTTCGAACTGCAGCAAGCCATGCTCTGCGCCCCGCAGCTCACGGAAGGAAGACGCTATCCGCACCCGATAGTCCTGGTCAATGCGGAGCAGGTGACGATCAAAGGCGCGGTGCAGGGTGGGCGTGAGAGCCAGGCCGTTGCCGATAGTGTCGTCGTGGCTGACGGACCAGGGTACGATGTGGCAGGCATCGAGCAGGGGCGCCACGGCACTGGTGCCAGTGCTGATCAGCTGCAGGCCCGAAATGGCGCAGGTGTAGTTGTAAACGCGTAGTACCTCGCGCTTGAAAACGGCGCTGCGCACGGCAATTTCCACTTCGTCGGCGACGTTGATATGCGTGCTGTACACGGCCGCGGGCTCTTCCAGCATCTGCCGGCCCAGGTCGCGCAGCACGTCGGGGCCAGCGGTGGGGCGGTACCGGAAGCGGGTTTGCGGGAAGTAACGGTCAAGCAGCGCGTCGCGGAACAGTTGGCGCATGGCAGCATCCTGAAGCAGTTCCCACAAGGGCGTATCCAACGCTGCGTAGGCTAACGTTTGCCGCAGGTGGCCCAGGCTGCGTGGGGAGCCCGACGTCGTAAGCAGCAGGGGCTGGCCGAAGTGGGTGTGCAGGTGCCAGAGCTTGTCGCCGGTCAGGTGAAAGAACGGCAGGGCAAAGTTGTTGGCCCGAAACCGGCCCGATACACTCAGGTCGCGGCAGTTGCTTTGGAACGCGGCCAGTAGTTCGGGCGTGATGACAATCTGGTTGTCGAGGATAATGCCTTCTTGAATTCCCTCCAGCACTGCCAGCAACAGGGCCGGCTTGTAGGGTGCTTCCTCGCCCCCGAGGCGGCTGGTCTTAAGCTTGCGAATGCGGGTGAGGTACTGCGAAAGGTCGGACATACGACGGGTAAGATAAGCAGCCGGCGCGTTGGCAGCTCACCGGCCGGGCGGCGCAACGCGGCGGGCTTAGTACCTTCCGGCCCTAACGATGTATTGCCGACCCCGCTATGCCTGAAACCGCCCTGCACGAAACGATTCTGCTGGTCCTGGGCCTCCTGTTTGCCATGCTGCTGCTCGTGATGCTGAGCCAGAAGCTGCGCATCTCTTACCCGATCTTTCTGGTCCTGGCCGGGCTGGCCCTGGGCTTCGTGCCGGGCCTGCCGCTCATCGTCATCAAGCCCGACCTGATCTTTCTGATTTTCCTGCCACCCCTGCTTTACCAGGCCGCCTGGGAAACGTCGTGGCGGGAGTTCTGGCGGTGGAAGCGGCCCATTGCCCTGCTCGCCTTCGGGCTGGTGTTCTTCACTTCCACCATCGTGGCCTACGTGAGCCAGGCCATGATTCCGGGCTTTACGCTGGCGCTGGGCTTTCTGCTGGGCGGCATCATTTCCCCGCCCGACGCGGTGGCTGCTACCTCGGTGCTGAAGGGCGTGCGCGTGCCGCAGCGGGTGACCAGCATCCTCGAAGGCGAAAGCCTGATCAACGACGCCAGCTCCCTGATCGTGTTTCGATTTGCCCTGGCCGCCGTGCTGTCGGGGGCGTTTTCCTGGCAGCAGGCAGCCACCTCCTTTCTGCTGGCCAGCGGGATGGGTCTGGCCGTGGGGCTGGTGGTGGGCTATGGATTTTACCTGCTGCACCGCTACCTGCCCACCACGCCCAGCATCAACACGGTGCTCACCTTTCTGGCCCCCTACGCGATGTACCTGCTGGCCGAGCAGTTTCACTTCTCGGGCGTGCTGGCCGTGGTAAGCGGGGGGCTGCTGCTCTCCCAACGCTCCCACCGCGTGTTCGACGCCGACACCCGCCTGCAAGCGGCCAGCGTGTGGAGCAGTGTGGGCTTCGTGCTCAACGGGCTGGTGTTTATCCTGATCGGGCTGCAGCTGCCGGTGGCGGTCCAGGGGCTGGGCTCCTACTCGCTCGGCCAGGCCATTGGCTACGGCCTTATCATCAGTGTTATCGTGATTCTGATCCGGCTGCTGTGGATGTATCCGGCCGCGTTTGTGCCCCGCTGGCTGTTTCGCAGCATCCGGGAGGCGGAAACCAGTCCGGGCTGGCAGGGCCCGCTGATTATCGGCTGGGCCGGGATGCGGGGCGTGGTGTCATTGGCCTCGGCGCTGTCGGTGCCGCTGCTGCTGAGCAACGGGCAGGCGTTTCCGCAGCGCAACCTGATTTTGTTTATCACCTTCGTGGTGATTCTGGTGACGCT
This sequence comes from Hymenobacter translucens, assembly GCF_020685205.1. Taxonomy (GTDB): domain Bacteria; phylum Bacteroidota; class Bacteroidia; order Cytophagales; family Hymenobacteraceae; genus Hymenobacter; species Hymenobacter translucens. The sequence continues at coordinate 456,199 of NZ_JAJERB010000002.1, read as the reverse complement.
GGTTTTTCAGGGCCTCACCCTGCCGGCCATCATCCGCTTCACCAAGGTTTCCGAAATCGACGAGCGGATGCCGCCGGAGCAGCAGGAAGCCGGCATCCGCCTGCGGCTGCGGCGGGTGGCAATTGCCCGCCTGAGCCAGCATTACGCCACTGACATGGCGGAAAACGAGCTGATCGGGGCCCTGCACCACCGCATGCAGGCCGAGGCCCAGCGCACCGGCAACCTGCTCGAAGCCCTGGACTACGACGAGTCGAAGCAGCGGGCCCTGCAGCGCTACCACCAGGTGCTGCTCGACGTGTTGCGCGTGCAGCGCGAGGAGCTGTTCGTACTTCACCACGAGGACGTGTTCGAAGAAGAAATGCTGCGCCACCAGGAAGCCCAGCTCGACCTCGACGAAGCCAAGATCAGCCACATGCCGCATTAGGGTTCGGCTGATGGCAGTTGGCTGCTAGCTATTCCAGGATAACAGCAGCTAATCGGCTCACCTAGAAGTACTAATTAGACCGTCATGCTGAGCCCCGCGAAGCATCTCTACCGCTTCATTGAAATAGTAATCCAACGAAGCGGTAGAGATGCTTCGACTTCGCGTTGCTCCGCTCAGCATGACGTTCTTTTCCCAACAATGTCAGCACGGGTGAGCAGCTACGGTGCTATTCGGGTCCTCAGTCCGTGGTTGGATAAGCTACTTGCTCGGAATGACCGTCTCACTTGGTAGCAGGCTTGCCTATGCGCACCTCTTCCCTGCCTACGCCACCACCGCCCGGGCGCGGTTGTACTTGTCGCGGTACTGCTTGGGCGAGAGGCCGGTGATGCGCTTAAAGGTGAGGCGGAAGGCTTTAGGGTCGGTGTAGCCGACGTGGTACATCACCTCGTTCACGTTTTCCTGTGAGGACTCCAGGCTGTTTTTGGCGGCCTCGATCTTTACCCGCTGAATGTACTCCACCACCGAGTTGGCCGTGGCCTTTTTAAAGCGCCGCTCCAGGTTGCGCCGGCCCAGTGCCAGCATCGACGCCAGCTGGTCCACGGTAATCTTTTCCTGGTAGTTGTCCTCGATGTAGGTCTGGGCCTTTTTGATGGGCTCGTCAGCGTGGGCTTTCTGCCCGTTGAACACCACAAACGCCGATTGACTGACCCGCTCAATGTCGATCTGAAACACCTTGGCGCAGAACACGGCCATGTCGCGGCCCGCGTACTTCTCGATCAGGTACAGCACCAGGTTCAGGTAGGAAAAGGCCCCGCCGCTGGAGTAGATGCCGTGCTCGTCGGTGATAAGCCGGTCCTCAATCAGCTCTACCTCGGGGTACATCAGCCGGAAGTCGTTGGCCGCGGCCCAGTGGGTGGTACACTGCCGACCCTTGAGCAGGCCGGTGGCGGCGAGCAGAAAAGCGCCCAGGCACAGACTGGCGACCTCGGCCCCGTCCTGGTACCGGGCCAGAATCCAGGGCAGGAACTCCCGGTTGGTTTCCACAGCCGCGGCCAGGTTTCCGTCCACGGCCGGGATGATGACCAGGTCGGTGCGTTCCACGTCCCCGATCAGCAGGTCGGTGGAGATGGTGTAGAGCCCCCCGCACACCGGCGTCTCGCGGGTAAGGCCGACAAGCTGAATCCGGAACAGCGGGGGCTGGCCCATACGCTGCAACAGGGCATTTACTTCGCTGAATACCAGTCGGGGCCCTTCGATGCTGCCGAGCACGGCTCCTTTGGGAACGAGAATGGAAATGTGCTTCATGGTTTTAAAGCTAAGCGGTGGTGGTGTCGCAATCAACCCTGAATTCGTCGGATTTACCCCTGCTGAGAGGCGCCTTCGTTTACTAATTTTGTTGGCATCAGAGCACCGGCAATGATACTACATTTATTAGCAATGGCGGTGCCCGCCACTACTGAATTCATCATCCACCTTTAAGTATATCACCCATGAGCACTCCCCGTCTTACCCCCTACCTCACGTTCAACGGCACCTGCCGCGAGGCCATGACCTTCTACCAGCAGTGCCTCGGCGGCGAGCTGATGGTGCAGACGTTTGAGGGCACGCCCGCCGCCGAGCACGTGGCGCCCGACGCCTTGCAGAACGTGATGCACTCCTCGCTGACCACTGCCGATATGGTGCTGATGGCCTCCGACGCCGGCATGGGACCCGTCAGCAAGGGCGACATGGTTTCGCTGTCGATCAACTGCCAGAGCCCGGAGGAAATCCAGCGTCTGTTTGAGCTGCTCTCCGCCGGTGGCACCATCACGATGCCGCTGCAGGACACGTTTTGGGGCGCCACGTTCGGCATGTTCGCCGACCGCTTCGGCATCGACTGGATGGTGAACTACGACAAGCCCCAGCAATAATTCCCGCGCCTTTTCCACCACCAGCTTCACCCTCGTTATGAAAAAGACAACCCTGCTCTACTGGATCTTCACCGGCCTGCTGGCCGCCGGCATGACCGCCTCGTCCATCCCGAACGTGCTGAGCGACCCGGAGGCGGTGGCCTTCTTCCGGCACCTGGGCTACCCGGCTTACCTGCTGCCTTTCCTGGGCGTGGCCAAGCTGCTGGGGGCGCTGGCTATCCTGGTACCCGGCTTCCCGCGCCTGCGGGAGTGGGCCTACGCCGGCTTCACCTTCGACCTGCTCGGGGCCGTGTACTCCGGCCTGGCGGTAGGCGACCCGGTAAGCCAGTGGGTTCCGGTGATGGTGGGCTTCCTGCTTATTGCGGCATCCTACACACTTAACCGCCGGCGGCAGGAAGCCGCGGCCATTACGTTTGGCCCGACCCAGCCGGAGCTGGCCTGAGCCCTGGTTATTAGCGCTTATCCTTTATTCTTCTACCCATGCGAAACGTCGTTGTCGCCATGTACCTCACGCTCGACGGCGTGATGGAAAACCCGGCCTGGACCGGCCCTTACTTCAACGAGGAAGTGGGCAAAGCCCAGCGGGACCTGCTCTTCGCCAGCGACGCCCTACTGCTGGGCCGCGTCACCTACCAGGGCTTTGCCGCCGCCTGGCCCACCATGACGGATGAGGACGGGTTTGCCGACCGGATGAACGCCCTGCCCAAGTTCGTGGCTTCCCGCACGCTCAAAGCGGCGGAGTGGAATGCTACCCTTCTGCCAGCTGACGTGGCCGAAGCCGTGCGGGAGCTGCGGGAGCAGAACGGGCAGAACCTGCTGATTTACGGCAGCGGGCAGCTCGTCCGCACCCTGATGCAGCACGACCTGATCGACGAATACCGCCTCATGGTGCACCCGCTGGTGCTGGGCGTCGGTCTGCGCCTGTTTACCGAAGAAGCCGCGGCCACCCTGGAGCTGGTAAGCAGCTACGCCACCAGCTCGGGCGTGCTGATGCTTACCTACCGCCCCGTTCGCAGCTAACTCACTTTTACAATTAGAAGCCATGCACGTCATCACGCTCCCCATTTCTAGTAGGCAGGCATTGCGCCGGACCAAAACCCTCCGGACGCTGTACTGGTCCGTAACCGGCCTGTTTGCCCTGCTGCTGCTTATGGCCGGCATTGCAGAAGCATTATTCCGTCCCGAAGGCCAGCAAATCATGCGCCACCTGGGCTACCCGGTGCACGTCCTGACGGTTATCGGAGCCGGCAAGGTGCTGGCGGCAGTGGCGCTGGTGCAGCCGTGGTTCCGCACCCTCAAGGAGTGGGCCTACGCCGGCATCACCTTTACCCTGCTCGGCGCCTGCGCGGCCCGGGCCTCCGCCGGCGACAGCACGATTCTTATTTTGTCTCCCCTGATTTTTCTGGCGGTGATGCTGCTGTCGTATTATCTCTGGAAGAAAACCGGGTCGTCGGAGTACCGCTATGCTGATTAACCTCGCCCGGTCACCCGACTACGGGCCCACCCCCAGTCCGTCCGTGCCCAAGCAAGTCCGCGTTATGGTCGAAGTATTCAAAACCAACGTGCGCAGCCGCCGCCACGCCAAGGCCCTGCTGACCCGGATCCATGCCGCCTACCAAGAGTGCCGGGCCAACTTCGACCTTGAAGACCGTGACCGGATTCTGCGAATTGAGTGCGCCAACGAGTTCATTCATCCCGCCAGCCTGATTCAGCTGGTGCGGGATGCCGGGTTCGAGGCCGAAGTATTGCCCGACGAGCCGGTAGTCCGGTAAATGCAACGAGCCGCCGGATATGCTTCCGGCGGCTCGTTGACTATTGGTGTAAACCGGTTAGCCCAGCTTCTTGTAGCGCACGCGTTTGGGCTCCACGTCGCCGAGGCGCTTTTTCTTGGCTTCCTCGTAGTCCGAGAAGTTGCCCTCGAACCATACCACTTCCGAGTCGCCTTCAAAGGCCAGGATGTGGGTGGCGAGGCGGTCCAGGAACCACCGGTCGTGGCTGATGATAACGGCGCAGCCGGCAAAGTTTTCCAGCGCGTCTTCCAAAGCCCGGATGGCGTTTACGTCCAGGTCGTTGGTAGGCTCGTCGAGCAGGAGCAGGTTGGCGCCCTGCTTGAGCGTAGTAGCCAGGTGGACGCGGTTCTTCTCCCCGCCCGACAGCATGGCTACCTTCTTTTCCTGGTCGCCGCCGCGGAAGTTGAAGTTGCTCACGTAGGCGCGGGCATTCACCGGGCGCCCGGCCAGCAGCATGGTCTCGGTGCCGCCCGAAATCGTCTCAAACACCGACTTGCTCGGGTCCAGGGTTTCGTGCTGCTGATCCACGTAGGCAAACTGCACGGTGGGGCCTACCTCGAACGAGCCCGCGTCGGGCTTGAGCTGGTCGGCAATCAGGCGAAACAAGGTGGACTTGCCCGCGCCGTTGGGTCCGATGATGCCCACGATGCCGCCCTGGGGTAGGGAAAACGACAAATCCTGGAACAGGAGCTTGTCGCCGAAGGCCTTGGTGATGCCGTGGGCTTCGATGACCTGCCCGCCCAGGCGGGGGCCGTCGGGGATGAACAGCTCGAGGCGCTGCTCTTTTTCCTTGGCTTCCTGGCTCACGAGCTTATCGTAGCCGGCAATCCGGGCCTTGCTCTTGGCCTGCCGGGCTTTGGGGGCCATACGCACCCACTCCAGCTCGCGCTGCAGGGTTTTCTGGCGCTTGCTCTCCGTTTTCTCTTCCTGGGCCAGGCGGTTCGACTTCTGCTCGAGCCACGACGAGTAGTTGCCTTTCCACGGAATACCCTCGCCGCGGTCCAGCTCCAGAATCCAGCCCGCCACGTTGTCGAGAAAGTACCGGTCGTGGGTGACGGCAATGACGGTGCCTTTATACTGCTGCAGGTGCTGCTCCAGCCACAGCACACTCTCGGCGTCAAGGTGGTTGGTGGGCTCGTCGAGCAGCAGCACGTCGGGCTCCTGAAGCAGGAGGCGGCACAGGGCTACGCGGCGCTTCTCACCGCCGGAGAGGTTGCCAATGACGGCGTCGGCGTCGGGGGTGCGTAGCGCGTCCATGGCGCGCTCGAGCTTGGAGTCGAGGTTCCAGGCGTCGAGGTGGTCGAGGCGCTCCTGCACGGTGCCCTGGCGCTCCAGCAGCTTGTCGAAGTCGGCGTCCTCGGCCCCGAAGGCCTCGTTGATTTCGTCGAACTCCTTGAGCAAAGCCACGGTTTCGGCCACGCCTTCCTGCACGATGTCCATCACGGTCTTGGTGGGGTCGAGCTGGGGCTCCTGCTCGAGGTAGCCTACCGAGTAGCCCGGCGAGAACACCACTTCCCCCTGAATCTGCTTGTCGACCCCGGCAATGATTTTCAGCAGGCTCGACTTACCCGAGCCGTTCAGGCCCAGCACGCCGATTTTGGCACCGTAGAAGAACGAGAGGTAGATATTTTTGAGAACCTGCTTCTGGGGCGGATACACTTTGCTCACGCCGGCCATGGAAAAGATAATCGTCTGGTCGCTCATGTAAGGGGAAAGGTTGATAGATTCGAACGGAAAGCCGGACCCGAAAAGCCCTGCATTCGTCAAAGGTAGGCAACCAGTCCCTGGTTTCCGAAGTACTTTAACCGCCCGCGGGAGCGGCTTATTTGCCCCGGTTCCCGTAAACTTGTACCAGGCTACTCCTTTCCACCGGCCGACAAACCACCGTATCCGCCCGAGTTATTCGCTTTATGGAACAACATGACCACTTGCTGGCCGAAGCCCGCCGCTATGGCTACATCGAGGGCGACCAGGTGTGGCTTCGCCCGTTCATGGATTTGCCCGCCCGGCAGGTAGGGCTGGTAAAAGAGTCCGAAGAAGCGTCCCTGCGCTACTTCGCCCAGCGTTTCGAAACCTTCCGCGCCAAAGTCGAGGAACTGCTTGCCAAGATCGAGCAGTCCGACAACAAAGGCTCGTTTCTGATGAAGGCCCTGCACCTCAAGGAGCAGGTAGCTTCCTACGACGGTCTGGGCGACTTCGAGAGCCTGCACCGCCGCCTCACCGAAGCCGAAGAGTCCATCAAGGTAACGGTGGCGCGCAACCGCGAAAAGAACCTGGGCACCAAGATCAACCTGATCAAGGAAGCCGAGGAGCTGGCCAGCACCGTGGACTGGGTGGCCGCCGTGGAGAAAATCAAGGAGCTGCGCGCCGCCTGGATCAAGACCGGCCCCGTGGACAAGCAGCTGACCGACGAATTGGAAACCCGGTTTCAGGGCGCGCTCGACCACTTCTTTGCCCGCAAGAAGGAGTTCCAGGCCGATAAGAAGTCGATGGCCAACCGCGTGGTCGACAAGTACCGGGAGCTGATTCACAAGTCGGAGGCCCTGCAGAACTCCAACGACTTCGAGGACACGACCCGGCAGCTCAAGGAGCTGCAGTCGGCCTGGAAGGAAGTAGGCGGCTCGTTGCCCCGCAAGCAGGCCAACGAGCTGTGGACCCGTTTCCGGGCGGCGCACAACCACTTCTTTGAGCGCCTGAAAGTGCACATCAGCACCCAGCGGCCCGAGGCGGCCGGCAGCAGCGGCGAAGACAACCTGGCCCGCAAGCGCGCCTTGGTAGCCGAAGCCAACGCCCTGCTACAGCGCCCCCCGTCCGAGGCGGTGGCCCGGGCCAAGGAGCTGCAGGCCGCCTGGAAAAAGGTAGGTCCCGTGCGCGGGGAGGAATCGGACCGGGTGTGGGAGCAGTTTACCCTGGCCTGCGACAAAGTATTCGAGTTCAGCTCCCTGGAGCACTTTATCCGCAAGCGCCAGCCCGCCGTAGCCGAGACGCCCGAGGAGCAGGTGAACGTGCGCGTGCAGGCCCTGCGCGACTTCATCAAGTACGACCGGCAGGAGCTGGAAGTGCTGGAAGAAAACCTGGGCAAGCTCAGCGCTGCGCCCGGCAATGAGGCCTTCCGAACCATGCTGCAGGGCAAGATCCGGACGTTTGAGCGGAAAATCCGCACCAAGAACGAGCTGATCGAGCTATTGCGCCAACGGCTGCCCGCCTGACCCAACATTAGGCAGTAATTTACGTTGTCGCTGATAGCCGGCTTGTCCGGCAGCGCATTCCGCCCTGGTCGCGGTATATTGCTGTCAAATATTTACTTTTGCCAACCTTTTTTTGTAGCACACACGACTATGTACTGGACTCTGGAACTTGCCTCTTATCTGGAAGATGCCCCCTGGCCCGCCACCAAGGATGAACTGATTGATTACTCCATCCGCTCGGGCGCTCCGATGGAAGTGGTAGAGAACCTGCAGGCCCTGGAGGACGACGGTCAGCCTTACGAAAACATTGAGGAAGTATGGCCGGACTACCCGACCAAGGAAGACTTCATGTTCAACGAAGACGAGTACTAGTGCTTGGCTGATTGGTAATTGTTGAGAGCTGATTGTTGATTGTCGGATGAAACCAAATGGAGTCACGCACGGCAACCCGGAATTAACACTCAACCATCAACAATCGGCTCTCAAAATTGAAAATCTGGTTGCGGGGTATGAACAGCGCGTTCTGCTTCGCAACCTTTTTTTGTGCGTGCCCGGGCCGGCTTTCGTGGCCATCGTGGGGCACAACGGCTGCGGCAAAACCACGCTGTTTCGGACGCTGACGGGCCAGTTGCCCTACCAGGGCACGATCAGCGTGCAGGGCCGGGACCTGCGGGCGGTGCGCCGGCCCGCCGCCGAAGGACTGCTGGCCTACCTGCCCCAGCGCAGCTCGGTCGGCTTTTCCATTACCGTGCGCGAGCTGGTCGTGATGGGCCGCTACCGCCATCAGCGCCTGCTGAGCGCCTATGGCCCGGCCGACTACACGCTGGCCGAAGCCGCCCTGGTTCGCGTGGGCGCCGCGCACCTGGTCCGGCGGGATTTTACGCTGCTTTCGGGCGGAGAGCAGCAGCTGGTGTGGCTGGCTCAGCTGTCGCTACAGGACAGCCCGCTCTGCCTGCTTGACGAGCCCACCCAGCAGCTTGACGTGTACTACCGGCGCCGGATTTTCCGCCTGATGCGGGACTGGGTGGAAACGGAGGGCAAAACAGTGCTCTGCATAACCCACGACCTCGACAACCTGCCGGACATGCCTGGCTACCTGCTCAACCTATCATCGCCGGTACCCCAGCTGCAGCCGCTCAGCCGTGCTACGGTGGCTGCCGCGCGGGCGTGGCTGGAAGACGAGGCCAGCCTGGTGCCTACCTCTATCCCACCAGCATAGCCTAGCAGGCCCTTAAAAGAAGCGCCCGCACCCTGTCGATGCAGGGGCGGGCGCCCATCAATCAAAACCGGGCGGACAGCGCCTACCGGCTCAGGTCGCCGGTGCAGGCATCGCTCGTGCCCACTGCGGTGGCACCGATGTTGAGGCGGCTGGTAAAGGAAACGTAGCTCAGCGTGTAGTTGTACGACGTGCTGCTGATGGCGGCGTTACCCGTCATCCGCCCCTCTCGTAAATCTCCCTGGCTGATGACGGTACCCGGCGCGCCGGCGTTGGCAATTTCAAGCCCGGTACGGCTTGTGGTTTTCCGGATTGCCCAGGCATAGCTGCGACCGGCCCCGCTGACGCAGGCCAGATTCCCGTTCCAGGTTCCTACCCATTCGTCGCGGGCATCGTTGAGGTTGGCGAAGTAGTTCTGGTTGGCCCCATCCTGGTAATCGAGGCGTAGCGCGTTGTTGGACAGGCCGATTACCGCGTTGCGCTCGGAGGCGTTGGGGTAGTTAAACGTCAGGTTCCACTTGGCCGCACGGCGGTCCCACTGCACCGTGACCGGGCGGCGCACCTGGTCGGTGACGAAAAGTATGCTGCCTTCCATCGTTTCGGCGCTGCTACCGGCGGTTGCCCGCAGCGTCAGCTCCACCCGGTCGCGGGGGCCCAGCGTACCCCACATAAGCTGCCCCGACCACTCGCCGGTGTAGGGAGTACGGTCAGGAGCCTGGGTTTCGAGGTTCTCTTCCTCGCAGGAGGTGAGCACGGGCGTCAGCAGCCCGGCCCATACCAGAACGAGCAGCAAGCGAAGCAGGTAAGCGGGGCGCGACCGGGCGGCACGGGAAGCAGACGGGTCGGCGGGGCGGATGCGTACATTCATAACCGGCGAGATAAAGTGAGGAAATGGTATACAGCAAAAGAACTCTGCCTACCCCCGCCCGGTATTGTATAAATCGGACAATTGCCCCCGCCTTGCCTCACATATAGATGTGAGGTCTCCCGGTTGTAGCCGGGGCCGGCTGTCCGTCGAATCGGGTCTGCGAGGTACCGAAGCACGTTTTCCGCGTTCCATTCAAGGCTTTGGGTCATACCGTAGCGGAACACCCCCGGCGCTTCTGCTTTCTTCCGCTACTCCCCAAGTTCGCGCAAACCCCGCAGGTGCTCCCGGGTGACCACATAGCCGGTGCGAAACTGCCCGGGTGATTGGCCGCTGAAAGCCCGGAACTCCCGGATAAAATGAGCCTGATCGGTATAGCCACAAGCCTGCAGCACCTCGGTCCAGCCCGCTTCCGACGTCTGCTCGAGCACCTGCACGGCCTGTACAAAGCGCACGATTCGCCCAAACTGCTTTGGCCCGACGCCCACCGCGTGCCGGTACCAGCGAAGCAGCGTCCGCTCGGTGACGTGAAAGCGCCGGGCCAGCTCGGCTACCGTCGGCCGGCCGGCTTCCGCCTCGACGTGCGCCAGGATGGCGGGCAGCTCCCGGGGAGCTTTTCGGGTTGCCGGCGCGTCGGCCAGCGTCAGCAGCGCCTCGTCCAGGCAGCTCAGGGGAGCGGCCGGGTCCAGAGCCGGGGTCAGGGTAGCCAGCGTAGCGGGCGAAGTCAGCTCCGCCAACGGACGGGCGTTGTTCATTAGCCCGGCCATATCCACGCCCAGCAGCGCCGCGCAGCCACCGGGCCGGAACTGCACGGCGACGACGTCGAGCGGTGCCCGCAGCTGCGGGCGGAAGCGGGTGGTGTACTGTCCTAATACGCTCCAGGAATTGGTAGGCAGTGGAGGCGAGTCCGCGTGGAGCTGCACGCTGAACGAGCCGGGGCGGACCCCGATCAGAAACGTATCGGCCAGGGGGAAATAGTGACTCTGGAGCGTTTCCGCACCGGCCTGCGGCAGGTAGTAGCGCACGTAGGCACGGACCCAGGGCTGGAGCGGAGCGGCGGGTAAAGCCAGGGTGAGCAGATCTGGTTTCATAACTTGGACATTACAGGCTCAACCATCCCGGGTCAGTTCAGTTTGCCGCTGCCCACGCTATTCTACCTGACTCCCGGTCGGCCGCGCAGCACGTGCCGGATGGAGCGCAGGAAAGGAGCGGACGTCACCGAGTTCAGGATCAGGAAATTTTCCCGCCAGCTGGTTTTCTCGTCCAGGAAGTCAAGCATCCGCTCCAGCGGGTTGCGCTGAAACAGCTCGGTAAAAATGTCGCGGGTGGTTTCGCCCCGGCGCTGCATGATATCGAGCAGCAGGGTGTCGAACAGGCGGAACTGGGGCTGGTCGGTGGTGAGGCGACGCGGGGGCTTACCGGTGGAAGCCAGGGCGTTAACGAGGTGCTCGGAGTGCTGCTGAATGCGCTGAAACGCGTAGCCGGTGCTGGGCTTGGCACGCCCGGCCCGGGTGCCGAGGTTAATGATGTGAGCCCCGTCGCGCAGGGGCAGCGGGTGGTCGGTCATGGGGATGGCGCCCTGCTCCCGCTCCACAATCCGGTAGCTTGTCAGTCCCAGCGTGTTGGTCAGGTAGTCGCGCAGGGCGGCCTCGTACGCTTCGTCGGGCAGCAGCCGGCCGGAAAACAGCGTGTACTCCACCAGTGCCCGGCGCGGCGCAAAGGGCAGCACGTATATAAACCGCGCCTCGTGGTGCTGGGCGCCCCGAAAGTCCATGAACTCCACCGTAGCCGGGTCAAACGCGTCCTGCTCGGTTTCCACTTCCCAGCCAATGAAATGCTGGAGCAGGTAGCGGTACTTGTCGGGCCGTTGGGTAAGCTTCGGCGGACGGCTGTCGAAGGCGTAGCGGGCCGCGAAGCTGCCGGCGCCGGTACGGGCCGTTACGCCGCCCGACGTGTTTTCCAGGCTTTCGACGGAGGCCCGGACCACCGTAACCTGCGGGGCGGCGGCCAGGACCGCGTGCACGAACCGGTAGAAGTCGATCCCCCGGATGGTCTGGTACCGGTAGCGGCTCAGGGGAAATATCTGCTCGAAGCCCGGACTCCGGAACGCCAGCTGCCGCCATTCCCGCACGGCAATACCGTCGAAGGGCGTGGGCTTCTCGGTCCAGAACGACCAGGTCCGGTCGTTCTGGTCTTTGGCTTCGGGCTCCAGCAGCAGGATGCGCTTGTCGCGCAGCCGGGGCTCCTGCACCAGGTAGTAGGCCAGGCTCAGCCCCGCCGCGCCGCCGCCGGCAATCAGATAGTCGTAGTCGAAGGCAGCGTCGGGCAAGAGGGCAGCGAGTTAGGGAAAGCGCGAAGATGCAACCAGAACCGCCAAACACGGGGTCAGGTTGGGCGGCACCAACAAAAAAGCCGGACCCTGGCAGGGTCCGGCTTGGGCTTGCGGCCAGCTTCGTGATTAGAAGTTGGGCGAGAGCAGGTACTTGGAGTAGAACTCGTCGATGATTTTCACGGCCGAATCGGCGTCGTCGACGAGCTGCACCAGGTTCATGTCTTCGGGCGAGATGTTGCTCTCCTCTTCCAGCATCACCTGCTGAATCCAGTCGAACATGCCCTGCCAGTACTTGGTACCCACCAGCACGATGGGGAAGCGGCCGATTTTTTTGGTTTGAATCAGGGTAACAGCCTCAAACAGCTCGTCGAGGGTGCCAAAGCCGCCGGGCATGCCGATAAAGCCCTGCGAGTACTTCACGAACATCACCTTGCGGACGAAGAAGTAGTCGAAGTTGATAACCTTGTCGGAGTCGATGTAGATATTGTGGGTCTGCTCGAAAGGCAGCTCGATGTTCAGACCTACCGACTTGCCGCCCTCGGAGCGGGCGCCCTTGTTGCCGGCCTCCATGATGCCGGGGCCGCCGCCGGTGATAACACCGTAGCCGTGCCGCACCAGCTTGGCCGCAATTTCCTCGGCCATCTTGTAGTAGGGGTTGTCGGGCTTGGTGCGGGCCGAACCGAAGATCGAGACGCAAGGGCCAATCTTACCCATCTTCTCGAAGCCTTCCACGAACTCGGCCATCACCTTGAAGATCTGCCAGGAGTCGGCAATCTTGATTTCGTTCCAGTCCTTGTCAACAAAGGCTTTGCGGATGCGCTGCTCGTCATCCACCATCACGCCGCGCTCCCCGTGGGTGTTCTCGCGGATGTCGCTGATAGAGGTGACCTTGTTATCGTTGATGTTCGGCTGAACGATGGTCTTGCCGCTCCCCATGTTGAGGTTCTCGTCGGCGAGCTTGGTTTTACTGGTTTTCTTGAGTTTCGTCATAGCAACTACGCGTTGAAGGCTGCGCGCCGGTCATAGGGTAGGGTTTTCGGCGCGGCGAAAGTGGTTTGGGTAAGAAAGAAATGAAAAGCCCGCAGTCGGCGGCAACAGCACGGATCAGCTGCCGACAAAATCGGGGCGCGCAAGATACCACTTCCCAGCGAACCGCCAAGCGGTTGCCTCTCAGGCAGTAGGAAACACAGGAGCTTACCGGCCCGTCTGCACACCCGGGAGCCTCTGTTGAATAAAGCAGGCGCGGGGCTGGACTATTTTGAGCGAATGGCAATTACGGGGTCGAGGTTCGATGCCAGCACGGCCGGAATAATGCCCGCCAGCACCCCAATCACCACCGACACCGTCAGGCCCAGCGTGAGGTTGCTGGCCGAGAGAAACAGCGGCAGCGCGTCCTGGGGCAGCAGCGTAACCAGATACACCAGCAGGATGCCGGCCCCGCCGCCGATCAGACAGAGGAAAATGGCCTCGAACAGAAACTGGAAAAGGATAAAGTAGTTTTTGGCGCCCAGCGACTTTTGAATCCCGATAATGTTGGTGCGCTCCTTGACCGACACGAACATGATGTTGGCAATACCGAACCCACCCACTAGGATGGCAAAGCTGCCGATGATGGCCCCGGCAATGCCAATAACCGAAAACAGGTTGGTAATCAGCTCGGCAAACATTTCGGGCCGGTTCAGGGCAAAGTTGTCTTCCTCCCGGGGCTTGAGGCTACGGATGTTGCGCATGGCTCCCTTCATCTCGTACTCGAGGTCGAGCAGGCCCTGGTCTTCTTCCCGACCCTTCACCGCAATCAGGGGCGTAATGCCGGACAGGCCGTTGGTACTCAGGGCAAACATCTTGGTGAACGTGCCGAAGGGAATCAGGGAGTTGGTATCGTTGCTGGGGGCCCCGAGCATGTTCTTGCCTTCCTTTTCCATGACCCCGATGATGGCAAACCGGCGCCCCCGGGTCTTGAACTCCTGGCCCACGGCGTTGCCGTTCGGAAACAGGTTTTCGGCTACGTCGGCCCCGATGATGGCAACCGGGCGGGCGCCGTCAATTTCCTGGGGCGTGAAGTAGCGCCCCTCAGCAATGTTGACTTCCGACACGCGCCGGAAGTCGAAGCTCACGCCTTGCAGGTTGCAGCCCGACAGGCTGTTGCTGCCTACCTTGAAGACGTTGCCGCCAGCGGAGGCGAAGATGGCAATGCCGTTGTTGTTGGGCCCAAGCATGCGCTGCAGTTCCCGGAACTCCCGGACGGTGGGCACGGGGCGCTGGAAGTACTTCCACCAGGGGTAGTCGTTCGAGCTGAAGTCCCAGGGCATCTTCATCACGTAGATAACCTTGGTGCCCACGAAGTTCATGCTCTTGCGCACGCTGGCTTCAAGCGAATCGACGACGGTAAAGACGGTGATGATGGCGAAGATGCCGATGGTGACGCCGAGCAGCGACAGGATGGTGCGCAGCAGGTTGGAGCGGAGGGCCTGCCACGCGAAGCGGAAGCTTTCCAGGGTGAGGCGCAGGGCTAGCATCGGCGACGTAGTAAACTAAAGATCAGGCCCGCGCGGAATGCGGGCAACTAACGAATTCTGGCCGAAATTAATGATTTATCCGTTAAAGGTGCGTACTTTCGCCGTCCCAAATTTTAGGTATCTTCCCTTTCTAGTGCCCTTTCCGTCCGTATGAAACTGTCTGAGTTTAAGTTCGATCTGCCCGAAAACCTGGTTGCCCAGCATCCGTCCAAGAACCGTGATGAGTCGCGCCTGATGGTGCTGCACCGCGACAGTGGCAAGATCGAACACCGGGTGTTCAAGGACATCATCGAGTATTTCGGCGACGGCGACGTGCTTGTCGTGAATGATACCAAGGTATTTCCCGCCCGCCTCTACGGCAACAAGGAAAAAACCGGCGCCAAGATTGAAGTGTTCCTGCTGCGCGAGCTAAACAAGGACATTCACCTCTGGGACGTACTGGTAGATCCGGCCCGTAAAATCCGGGTGGGCAACAAGCTTTACTTCGGCGAAAGCGACATGGTGGCGGAAGTTATCGACAACACCACCTCCCGCGGCCGCACCATCAAGTTTCTGTTCGACGGCACCGACGAGGAGTTCTACAAGGCCCTGCACGACCTGGGGGAGACGCCCCTGCCCCGCGAGTCCATTACCCGCGAAGCCGAGCCCGCCGACAAGGAGCGGTACCAGACCATCTACGCCAAGCACACCGGCGCCGTGGCTGCCCCCTCGGCTGGCTTGCACTTCACCCGCGAGGTGATGAAGCGCCTGGAAATCAAGGGTGTGGACGTAGCGCCCGTTACCCTGCACGTGGGCCTGGGCACTTTCCGGGCCGTGGACGTGGAAGACCTGACCAAGCACAAGATGGACTCCGAGAACTTCATCGTTTCGGGTGAGTCGGCGGTTATCGTCAACAAGGCGCTCGACGGCAAGAAGCGGGTCTGCGCCGTGGGTACCACCACCATGCGGGCGCTGGAGTCGTCGGTTTCGGCGCACAACCGCCTAAAGGCCAACCAGGGCTGGACCGACAAGTTTATCTTCCCGCCCCACGAGTTCAAGATTGCCAACACGCTGCTGACTAACTTCCACACCCCGGAAAGCACGCTGATGATGATGACGGCCGCCTTTGCCGGCTACGATCTGCTCATCGAAGCCTACAAGCTGGCCATCAAGGAGAAGTATAAGTTTTTCAGCTACGGCGACGCCATGCTGATTCTGTAGGGGCTTGGTTGTTGGGGTCCGGGGGTCTTGGATTTTTTGTTCAACGATTCTTCCCTGCTCAACGCTAACTTCACGAAACGCCGAATGCCCGCCGGGCATTCGGCGTTTTGCATTACGGTCCTGCCGTACTTTGCGCCCTGCCCGGCTAGACCTGCCCTGTATGAACGACCCCAAGACCCCAAGTCCCCAAGACCCTAAGACCCCGGCAAGATTCGCCATTCTGGTGGCCGGGGGCAGCGGCACCCGCATGGGCGCCGACCGGCCCAAGCAGTTTCTGGAGCTGCACGGGGAGCCGGTACTGCTGCACACCCTGCGGCGCTTTACGGAGTTGGCTCTGGACGTGCAGCAGTGCATTATCGTGCTGCCCGCCGACCAGTTCGACGCCTGGCACCGCCTCTGCGCCCGGCATGAGGTAGGCATTCCGCACGTGGTCGTAGCCGGGGGGCACTCCCGCTGGGCTTCCGTCCGCAATGGCCTGGCGCACCTGGCCGGGCAGGAAGCAGGGCTGGTGGCCGTCCATGACGGGGTGCGTCCGCTGGTGCCGGCCCAGGTCATTGATGCTGCCTACGAAGCCGCCGCCCGGCACGGTACGGCCGTTGTCGCCGTGGCGCCCAAGGACTCGGTGCGGGCCATATCGGCGGAGGGTACCCATGCCCTGGACCGGGCTACGCTGCGCCTGGTGCAAACCCCGCAGGTTTTCGGGCTGGACCTGCTGCGCCGGGCCTACGAGCTGCCCGAGGAAGCCGGCTTCACCGACGACGCCAGCGTAGTGGAGCGTCTGGGGCACGCTATCCACCTCGTGGACGGCGACTACCGCAACCTGAAAATCACCACCCCCGAAGACCTGCTGCTGGCCGAAGCGCTGATGGGACAGTAAATGCTGGTGCAACGGAAAGAAGTGGCAAGTTTTCCTTCTCTTTGCAGCTTACCGCTCCCTGGGCTGCTTTCCCGCTCTCTTATTCTCAACCTCACCACCCATGTATACCTGCCTGCTTTACGACGTGCAACACGGCGTTGCGACCATCACGCTGAACCGCCCGGACGTGTTCAATGCCTTTAATGACCCACAGAGTTATGAGCTGCAGGACGCGCTGAAGCAGGCCACCGAGGATACCGCCGTGCGGGTGGTAGTGCTGACCGGCGCGGGCCGGGCTTTCTGCTCGGGTCAGGATCTGAAAGCAGCGCAGGAAAGCCCGGATAAATTCTCGTTCCACGAAACCCTGCAAAAGCGCTACAACCCCATTATCCGGGCCATGCGCACCATGCCCAAGCCCATCATCGGCCGGCTGAACGGAGTTGCCGCCGGTGCCGGCTGCTCCCTGGCCCTGGCCTGCGACGCCCTGATTGCCTCTACCGACGCGTCCATGATTGAAGTTTTCATCAACATCGGCCTGGTACCGGACTCCGGTTCGTCTTACTTCCTGCCCCGCATTGTCGGGTCGCTCAAGGCGTTTGAGTTGTGCACGCTGGGCTCCAAGGTCACGGCCGAAGAAGCGCTACGCCTGGGCCTGGTAAACCAGGTAGTGGCTCCCGGGGAGCTGGATGCCGCCGTAGCGGCGCTGGCTGCCCGCTATGCCGCGGCGCCCACCAAGGCCATTGGTCTTACCAAGCTGATGCTCAACAAGTCCGGGGCGGCCTCGCTTGACGAAATGCTCGACTTCGAAGCCGACTGCCAGCAGATGGCTGGCGAATCGGCTGATTACCAGGAAGGCGTGGCGGCCTTCTCCGAGAAGCGCAAACCCGCCTTCCGGGGCGAGTAGCACTCCAGTCCAGGCACACACAAAAGCCGCCCTGTACCGGGGCGGCTTTTGTGTGTCTGACGACAGGCCCTAGCGCAGGGTGATCGTGCGGGTTCGGCCATTGATGGTGACCGTGGCAATATTGTCGCAGGCTGCCGTACCGCTAGGGTCATAGTTGAGCAGCAGGCTTTGCTGCCGGGCATTTACAAAGGAGATGGTGCCCGAAACGAAGTGGCGCGAGCAGCCAGGCGTGAAAACCTTGTGCAGGGGCTGCTGAATGGTAGCGGTGTAGCTGACGCCCCGGCGGTTGGTGCCCGTGGCACTGCCGGTGATGTTGAACTCATCGTCGAGAATCGTGCGGGTGGCTCCTCCGCTGAGGCGGGTAAAAGTACGCTGAGCCGACCATGAATGTACGCCGTTCGGGGTGGTCACGCTGGCGTTCTGCACGTTCAGCGAGTAAGAGCCGTCGCCCATATCAGTAATAATGCGGGTGCCGGTGTGCAGGTTGTCGTTCACATAGTAGTTGACGGGGGTAATAGTCACCACGGCCCCGACCTGACGGTACGGGCCGCTGAACACAAACACCAGCTTGCCCCGGCGGGCGCGGCCGTTGGGGCCTACGCAGTTGGTGGGGCCAAAGTCAATGGTCAGGGTGCGGGTGGCAGCATCGTAGGTGCGGATGGCGCAGGGCGAAAGGATGCGGGCCAGGTCGGCCGGCTCTGCCGCGGGGCTGCCTGACTGCGTAACGTCGGCCGGCGAAGCGGCTCTCATCAGGTCCCCGGTGGTGGCATTCTCGTCATCGGCGGCGCCGCTGTCCTCGGCGGAGATGGTGTCTTCGGGGGTGGCGTCGGAAGCTTTATTGCAGCTGGCCAGCAGCAGGGAGGCGCTGGCCAGGACGGAAAAGAAAACCGTGCGGAGCGTGGCAGTTTGCATGATGCGGGAAGTGAAGTTGTGGAGAATTGATTTCGGATGCTTGGAGCGCCGCCGCCACCAGTGGTTTAAAACAAGGTGGAACTTTTTTTCAGGAGCTGAAACACCCCGGACTGAACCAGCTGCCGAGCCGAACGTATAGACGAAGCATTATGGCTTTACTACCCTTTTCCACGCCCCGATTTGCCGCTCATTCGCTGCGGCTAGTGGCCCTAGGCGCCAGCCTGGCCCTGACCAACTGCTCACCTGACACCAGCCAGAAAGACCCGGTGGCGGAAGCGCAGTTTCAGAACGAGAAACGCATCGGCGACGCGAACGTGACGGAAAAGCAGGAGCGCGACGCCGAATTTATGGTGGCGGCAGCCAGTGGCGGTATGCTTGAAGTTGAGCTGGGCCAGCTGGCGCAGCAGAAAGGCACCACTCCGGCCGTGAAAATCTTCGGCCAGGATATGGTGAAGCAGCACACCGAAGCCAACACCGCCATCAAAGCCCTGGCCCAGCAGAAGGGCCTGACCCTGCCGGCCGGCCTGAGCGAGGAGCAGCAGGAGACCTACAAAGAGCTGTCGGGGCTTACCGGTACTGCCTTCGACAAGCGGTATGCTTCGCTGATGGTAGACGACCATAAAAAGACCGTGGACGAGTTCGAGGACATGAGCGAAGAGGCCTACGATGGCGACATCCGGGGTTTGGCCGCCAAATATGCCCCGGTGCTGAAGCAGCACCTCGAAATGGCCAAACAGCTAAACGACCAGGTAGAAGACCTGCCTTAAACACCAACCCTACCGCTCCTTTTCCCAACCAACTTACCTGAGACTATGAAAACGCGCATCCTTTCGGTGCTGGCCCTTGGCGCCGCCCTTTCCTTTACCAGCTGCGGCGACGCCGAAAAGCGTACCGACGGCACCGCCGGTGAGGCCGTCAGCGACATGAACGAAGCAGCTGATGAAGGCGGCGTACAAGCCGACGCCACGGTAATCGACAACGACGCTGGTCCTACCGTTACCGCCGACGACGATACCGTGAACACAAGCCAGGCTCCGGCCAGCGGCGACGCCGAAAAAGCCGCCCCCGGCCAGTAGATCAACCTGCTTTCCGCTTCTCTTTTACCTACCCCAACCAAACGCTATGAAACGCACAACCCTCAGCCTGCTCAGCGCCGTCCTGCTTCTCGCCTCGGCTTGCAGCACCAACGACGACTCGGCTACCACCACCACCACGACCACCGATTCGGAAGTAGCCGGCGGTAACGCCGGTGACAACTACATGAACGGCGCCACTACGGGCGACTCGGCCACGACCACCATGCCCGCCGACGCCAGCGCCGCCGGCAGCGCGGCTGCTACCGGTACCGCCCCGGCCGATCAGAACGCCAACTCCAGTGGCTCGACGATGCCCCATTCCACCGACCCTGAGTTCATGAAGTCGGCCGCGCACAGCGACCAGAACGAGATTCAGCTCAGCAAGCTGGTCTTGTCGAAGGGTGCCACGGGCATGGCGAAGGACCACGCCAACATGATGATCAAAGACCACACGAAGTCGACGACGGACCTGATGGCCATTGCCAAGAAAAAAGGCGTGACCCTACCTACCGACATGGACGCCGAGCACAAAGCCATTGCCGAGCGGATGGGCAAACTTACCGGGCAGGAGCTCGAGCGCCAGTTTTTGACCCAGATGGTAACCGACCACCAGAAAACGCTGAACACGCTCAAGGCGCACCAGCAAATGACCAAAGACGCCGACCTGCAGGGCTTTATCGGCAAGGTGACGCCTGTCGTTTCGAGCCACCTGGATATGTCGAAGAAACACGCCAGCATGTAGCCGGCCGTCACCATAGTACTGAAAGCAAAAAGCCCCCGGCAGTTATGCCGGGGGCTTTTTTTTATCGGTCAGGCCAACCGCTTAGCTGGCTTTGGCGTCGGCGTACTTGCTTACTTTCAGCTCTTCGGCCAGGAAGCGGGCGGTGTGGCCCTTCTTTACCTTAGCCACCTGCTCGGGCGTCCCCTGGGCGACAATCGTGCCCCCACCCCCGCCGCCTTCGGGGCCCAGGTCGATGATGTGGTCGGCTACTTTAATCAGGTCCAGGTTGTGCTCGATGATAAGCACGGTATTGCCCTTGTCGACCAGCTTCTGCAGCACGTCGGAGAGGTGACGAATGTCTTCGAAGTGCAGGCCGGTGGTGGGCTCGTCGAGGATGTAGAACGTCTTGCCGGTGTCCTTCTTTCCCAGCTCGGTCGCAAGCTTTACGCGCTGGGCCTCGCCCCCGCTGAGCGTAGTTGCCTGCTGCCCAAGCGTGAGGTAGCCCAGACCTACTTCGTTCAGCACCTGAATCTTGCGCAGAATCCGGGGCTGGTTTTCGAAGTATTCCACCGCTTTTTCCACCGTCATGTCGAGAATGTCGGTGATGCTCTTGCCCTTGAAGCGCACTTCCAGCGTTTCACGGTTGTAGCGCCGGCCTTTGCAGGTTTCGCAGGGCACGTGCACGTCGGGCAGGAAGTTCATCTCAATGGTGCGGATGCCGGCGCCCTCGCAGGTTTCGCACCGCCCGCCCTTCACGTTGAACGAGAACCGGCCCGGGCCATAGCCGCGAATTTTAGCTTCCGGCAAGGAGGCAAACAAGCTGCGGATTTCGGTGAACACGCCGGTATAGGTAGCCGGGTTCGACCGGGGCGTGCGCCCGATAGGCGACTGGTCCACTTCAATTACCTTGTCAATCAGCTCCAGCCCTTCAATAGCCTGGTAGGGCAGCGGGTCGCGCTTGGCATTGAAGAAGAACTGGTTGAGAATCGGGTATAGCGTGTCGTGGATCAGGCTGGACTTGCCCGAGCCTGATACGCCCGTGACGGCCACCAGCTTGCCCAGCGGGAACTTCACGGTTACGTTCTTGAGGTTGTGGCCGGTAGCGCCTTTCAGCACCAGCTGCCCCCCGTCGCCGGCCCGCTTCTGCCGGCGCAGCTCGATGTGCTTCTGCCCGCTCAGGTACTGGGAGGTCAGGCTGCCCGACTTAAAAATCTCGGTGGGCGAGCCCGACGCCACGATGTGGCCGCCGTGAATGCCCGCGCCCGGCCCGATGTCGAGCACGTGGTCGGCATTCATGATCATGTCCTTGTCGTGCTCCACCACGATAACGGAGTTGCCGATGTCGCGCAGATGCTGCAACGCCTTGATGAGCCGCTCGTTGTCGCGCTGATGCAGGCCGATGCTGGGCTCGTCCATGATATAGAGCACGCCCACGAGCTGGGTGCCAATCTGGGTGGCGAGGCGAATCCGCTGGCTTTCCCCGCCCGACAGCGTCCGAACCGAGCGGTGCAGGTTCAGGTATTCCAGGCCGACTTCGAGCAGGAAGCCGATGCGCTTGCGGAGCTCCTTGAGCAGCTCCCGGCCAATCACGTTCTGCCGCTCGGTCAGGCGCTCCTCCAGTCCTTCAAACCACCGGCTCAGCTCGTTGATGTCCATCACGGACAGCTCCCCAATGTTTTTGCCGTCGATTTTGAAGTGCAGGGACTCCTTCTTCAGGCGGTAGCCATGGCACTCGGGGCACTCCCGGGCCTGGGTGTACTGCTGAATCCACTCCCGGATATTTTCCGAATCAGATTCCATCTGCCGGCGCAGGAAGGGAATGATGCCTTCGAACGGCTCGGTGTAGTTGCTCTTCTTGGGGTCGGCGTCCTCGTCTTCGGGCATGCCGTAAAGCAGGCGCTGCACCAGCTCGTCGGGCAGCTTATCGAGGGCGGTGCTCAGGCTGGCCTTGTGCTTTTTCAGGATCAGACCCAGCTGCTGAAAAATCCAGATGTCGCGGTACTCGCCCAGGGGCGCGATGCCGCCCCGGCTGATGCTGAGCTTCTTGTCGGGCATCACCGAGTCCTCGGTGATTTCCTGCACTTCGCCCAGGCCGTTGCAGGTAGGGCAGGCGCCGTAGGGCGAGTTGAAGCTGAACGTGTTGGGCGCCGGGTCGTCGTAGGCAATGCCGGTGGTGGGGTCCATCAGAAAGCGCGAGAAAAACTGCGTTTTCTTGGTGTCCGGGTCCAGCACCAGCATCGTGCCCTTGCCGTGGGTCAGGGCGTTCTGCACCGAGCCCGACAGCCGGAACCGATCTTCCTTGCGCACCTGAATCTTGTCGATGACGATTTCGATGTCGTGGATCTTATAGCGGTCCACCTGCATCTTGGGCGTGAGCTCCAGCAGCTCGCCGTCGACGCGCACGCGCACGAAGCCGAGCTTGCGGATCTGCTCGAACAGCTCCCGGTAGTGGCCCTTGCGGCCTTTCACGACGGGGGCCAGCACTACCAGCTTTTTCTCGTCATAGTGGCGCAGGATGTAGTTGATGATCTGCTCGTCGCTCTGCCGGATCATCTTGGCGCCGGTGGCATAGCTGAAAGCCTCGGCCGTGCGGGCGTAGAACAGGCGCAGGAAGTCGTAAATCTCGGTGATGGTGCCCACCGTGGAGCGGGGGTTGCGCGAGGTGGTCTTCTGCTCAATGCTGATAACCGGCGACAATCCCTCGATCTTATCGACGTCGGGCCGCTCCAGGCCGCCCATGAACGAGCGGGCGTAGGCCGAGAACGTCTCCATGTAGCGGCGCTGCCCTTCGGCGTAGATGGTATCAAAGGCCAGGCTCGACTTGCCCGAGCCGGAGATGCCCGTGAACACGACGAGCTTGCCCCGGGGAATCTGCACCGATACGTTTTTCAGGTTGTGCTCCCGGGCCCCGTACACCTCGATAAAAGGCGACTCGGCGTGGGTACCGCCGGCTGCGGGCGGCGCCAGGGCTACCACAGCGGGCGAATCCGCCGGTTGCAGCGCGGGTTTGGAAGCTTTGGGAGCGGCAGTTGATTTTTTGGCCATGCGGCAGCGGAGCGGATAAGTCTGCAAAAGTACGCAAAACGACGCCCGCTGGCTAGCCCGAATAGCTTATTTGCCAGCAGGATTAGCGTGAAAGGCGCCTTCCCCGGACCAGCGCAGATTCGGGCCCGAAAAACGGTAACAGCCCACCGTCGGGTTTTGTCCCCGCCGCTTTCGGTTTCACTAGGTCCTGGGCGGGCAACCCAACCGTAGTTTGGCTCCGTTCTTGTAAATAGCAATGGTCCATCACCTCCTAACCGATCTTTCCCATGAACATGCTGTCCAAACTTGCGCTGACCGGCGCTTTCGCCCTCCTGCTGGCCGGTGCGGCCCAGCCCGCCCAGGCTCAGATCAATATCAACATCAACCCGCCCTCCTGGGGTCCGGCCCTGCCCCAGGGCTCACAGTACTACTACATTCCCGAAGTGGGCGGCTACTACGACGTGCCGGCCCAGCGCTATATCGTGCAGCGCAATGGCAAATGGATGCGGGTAGCGTCGCTGAGCGGCTACAACCCGGCTAACTTCCACCCCGTCGTGATTAACTACGTGGGGGCCCAGCCCTGGGGCGGCTACGCCCAGCACAAAGCCAAGTATGGCCATCCCCACGGCATGCCGCCCGGCCAGGCCAAAAAGATGCGCAGCAACCAGGTCATGGTTGTTGACGGCGCCCCGGGCCAGGGTCGCGGCAACGGACACGGAAATGGCCATGGTAATGGTAATGGCAAAGGTCACGGCAAGGGCAATCACTAACGCCCACCCGACCGTTGTGAAGAGCCTCTCCCTCGGGAGGGGCTTTTTTGTGCCCGGCCGGGTTGGCGCGGACCGGGCAAAGGCGGGCCGGAAAATTTTGAGGGCGCCCGGCGGGCGGGGTCGGTCTGCACGCTAAATAAGTAACTTGCGCGCCCTTAACTACTTCCTACAAGCCTGCTCATGGTTTTCAGCAGTACGCTATTCCTGCTATACTTTTTCCCGGCCTTCCTGCTGATCTATTACCTGGTTCCTACCCGCCTGAAGAATGGGGTGGCCCTGACGGCCAGCCTGCTTTTCTACTCCTGGGGCGGCCTCAACTTCCTTGCGCTGTTCGTGGCCTCCGTGGTGCTCAACTTCATCATCATCCGTCTCATGGACAAAGCGGAAGGCTGGCAGAAGCGCATCTATCTTATTCTGAGCATCATTCTCAACGTGGGAATGCTGTTCTACTTCAAGTACACCAACTTCTTTCTGGAAAACTTCAGCGCCGTCAAGACCAGCCTGGGGGGTGGGGCGCTGACCTGGGAAAAAGTGGTGCTGCCTATCGGCATCTCGTTTTTCACCTTCGAGAAGCTGACCTACACCATCGACGTGTACCGGGGCGTGAACCGGCCGTTGCGCTCCTTCTGGGACTTCATGCTGTACATCATGCTGTTTCCGAAGATGATTGCCGGGCCCATCGTGCGCTTCCACGAAATTGCCGACCAGCTTATCGACCGCACGGCCTTCGACACCATTGACCACAAGCTGGCCGGCCTGTTCCGGTTTGTCATCGGGCTGGCCAAGAAGACGCTTATTGCCAATGTGCTGGGCCAGGAAGCCGACCGCATCTTCGGCCTGGCCCCGGGGGAGCTGTCGATGCCCCTGGCCTGGCTGGGCGCCCTGGCCTACACCTTCCAGATCTACTTCGACTTTTCCGGCTACTCCGATATGGCCATCGGCATCGGCCGGATGATCGGGTTTCAGTTTCCCGAGAACTTCAACAACCCCTACATCTCCCGGAGCATCACTGAGTTCTGGCAGCGCTGGCACATTACGCTGGGCCGCTGGATGCGCGACTATCTCTACATTCCGCTCGGTGGCAACCGCGTCAGCACCGGGCGGCTGTATGCCAACCTGTGGACGGTGTTTATCTTATCCGGCTTCTGGCACGGGGCCGCCTGGAACTTTATTGCCTGGGGCGCCTTCCACGGCCTGTTCCTGGTGCTGGACCGGCTGTTTCTGCTGAGAATCTACCAGCGCATCGGGGCCCTGAGCATCATTCCCACCTTTCTCATCACGGTCGTTGGCTGGGTTTTGTTCCGCGCCGAAACGCTGACCGGCGCCCTGGACTACCTGAAACAGATGTTTGGCGGCGCGATAACCTCGCTGCCGTACTTCACCCGGGAATTTTGGTTTACCCTGGTGCTGGCCACCGTCTTTGCCTTTATGGCCGCCCTGCCCCGGATAGAGCGCTGGGAGCTGGGCACCCTGGCGGCCACGCACCTGACCCTGCCCCGGGCCATGACCCTGACGCTGGTAACAGCCGTGCTGCTGATTCTGAGCGTGAGCTACGTTATCGGCAACAGCTTTAATCCCTTTATTTACTTCCGCTTTTAGGCCCGTGGGTACGCGTTTTTCTATCAAGCATCTGCTGTTCGGGGCCCTGTTCCTGCTCTTGCTGCTGCCCGCCCTGCAGGCCAAGTTCAATTGGGTTACGGTAAAGCCCCTCGACGGCTACTTCGACCAGCAGCCCCACCCCGAGCTGGACTGGGACCACATTCGCAAAAACACCTACCAGCCCCAGCTGGAAGCGTACCTGCAGGACCGGCTCGGCTTCCGGAGCTGGCTGCTGCGCCTGCGCAACCAGCTGGCGTACTCCTTGTTCCGCCAGACCAGGGTCGACATCGTGACGGTAGGCCAGGACGACGTGCTGTATCAGCCCGTCAGCATTGCCGCGTACCAGGGGCGCGACTACGCCGGGGCCTCCGAATTGGACTACCGGGTGCAGCTGCTGAAGGTAATCCAGGACTCCCTGGCGGCGCAGGGCACGCAGCTGCTGGTGGTGCTGGCCCCTGGTAAGGCCCGCATTCTGCCCGGGCAGCTACCCTCTCAGTATGCCGGGCTGCCCCGCACAACCAGCAATTACGACGGGGTACTGCAGGCTGCCCGCCGGTACCAGCTGAACGTACTCGACGCGGCGGCGCTGATGCAGCGCTGGCAGGATACCACGCGCTTTCCGCTGTTTCCGCGGGGCGGCACCCACTGGAGCGGCTACGCCACCGCCCTGGTAGCTGATACGCTGTTCCGGCGCGTCGAGCACCTGACCCGGCTGGACCTGCCGGATTTCGCCACGCACGGCTACACCGTAGCCACCAGCATCGACTCGATGCGCTACACCGACGATGACCTGCAGAAGATTCTGAACCGGATGTGGTCTACGCCACCCTACCCGATGGCGTATCCGCGGGTGCGGTTCAGCCCGGACACCGCCCGCAAGCAGCGCGCCAACGCCCTGATTATCGGGGACAGCTTCGCCCAGAGCTTCTACAACTTCTACCCCTATTTTCAGAAGCTGTTCACTCCGGCTTCGCGCTACTGGGCTGGGTATGAGTACGTATTCTGGCCTGAGAGTGCCCCCGAGTCGCACACCGTGCGCGACCTGAACCTGCGGGAGCAGCTGGCCGGACGCCACATGGTCCTGCTGATCTGCACCGAGCAAAACTTCGGGCAGCTGGGGTTTGGTTTTACCTACCAGGCCTACCGGCTGTTCCGCCCCTTCACTCCGGCCGATGAGGCGGCCATCAGCGAGCTGGCCAAGGAGCTGGAGAAACAGGCCAGCTGGGAGGAAATAGCCAACGACCCGGACTTTGCCCGCCACGTCCGCGAAAAAGCCACCAGCCTCTACGAGCGGAAGCACATCTGACCAGCCCCAACCACGCCGCCTGGATGCCGGACCAGCCAAACTTGTACTTTACACCAGCCTGACCGGCAGCGCTACCTGCCGTCGGCCTGCTCCTGCCTATGCTCCCGTTTATTCGTCGACACCCCTTGCTGCTCGTGTTCCTGCTGGCGCTGGGGCTGGTGCTGGGCAATGGCTTTATTATTCTGGTAAACCACTCCTCCACTTTTTCGAGCGACGAGGCTGTGTACCTGCGCATGGCCCGCGGCGACTTCGACGTGTACGTGTCGTACCGCTACCGCGTGGTACTGCCCCTGCTGGCCCGGGCGCTGGCCGAGCTGATGACCGGGCTGGGCAGCTGGCGAAACCCGGGCAGCCCGGTGCCGGTGGGCTCCGCGTTCTGGCTGCTGAATTCTACGCTGCTGGCGTTGGCCGGGGTGTGCATTTACCGCGCGGCCCGGAAGCTGGGCGCCCGGGTGGCGCCGGCCCTGCTGGGTATGGCGGCCGTGCTCAGCAGCGGGGTGGTCAGCTACCTGGCCGGGCTGGCGCTCCTCGACAGTGCCTCGGTGCTGGTGGTATCGGCCCTGTACTACGCCTGCTGCGCCCGCCACGGCCGGGTGCTGCTGCTTGTTGCCCTGCTGGGCCCCGTGCTGAAGGAGTCCCTGCTGCTGTTCATGCCGCTGGTGCTGCTGCACGGCGCCTTCGTACCCTGGCGCTACCGTCTGCCGGCCCTGGCCGGCGGAATGCTGCTGCTGGCAGGTGTGCACGGGCTGCTCGACTACCTGGCGCCGGCTACCAACCTGGCCGTGCTGTTTCCCCAGCCCCTGGCGTTGCTGCGCAACATCCGCGACGCCACCGCAGCTCTGCTCACGCCCCGGGGCCTGCTGACCCTGCTGATGGAATACGGGGTGTTTACCCTGGTCCTGGCCGCAGGCTTCTGGGGTGGACGGTCAGCTATGCAAACGTGGCTGCCCCGCCTGCATCCCGCTGCCATCGGGCTGCTACTCATTGTGCTGCTCCACATGCTGCT
This sequence comes from Hymenobacter translucens, assembly GCF_020685205.1. Taxonomy (GTDB): domain Bacteria; phylum Bacteroidota; class Bacteroidia; order Cytophagales; family Hymenobacteraceae; genus Hymenobacter; species Hymenobacter translucens. Next base: position 428,584 of record NZ_JAJERB010000002.1, on the reverse strand, counting down.
GTCCGGCGACATCAGCCGGATGGCCCTGCTGTCGGCCCCGGTGTTCGGCACGGCCGTCGCCCTGATTCTGGACCGTCACCCGCTGTTCGCCGGCTTGTTTGACCTGCTGGCCAATGCCCGCCTGAAATCTGAAACGCCATGAGTGACTACCAACCCATCAGCTGCAATTTCTACGATGAGCTCGAAGCCCTGGCCACCCGGCGGCAGCCGGCCGAAATCCGCTACCGCGCCCCGGATGCCGCTGCCGAAGCGTCAGTTACCGGCGTCATTGCCGACCTCTACATCCGCGACAAAGTAGAGTACCTGCGCCTGACCGACGGCTTCGAGCTCCGCCTCGACTGGCTGGTGGCCGTGGATGGCAAAGAGCTGCGCGGCTACTGCTGAGTTATTAGCTGTTAGCTTTTAATGTAGTAACAAGCTCGTACAAGGCAAGAAAATGCGGTTTTCCTTTTGACCAGGACCGCAAACCACTTTCCGCTTTTGCCCAATTAAGAAAGGCAGCCCGTCCGGAGCTACCTTTCTTACTTATTACATGAATGCCTGCCAAAACCAGGCTATCAGCTAACAGCCAATAGCTATCCGCCAATCTTAAAACTCGGCGCTCTTGGGAAAGCGGGGGAAGGGAATGACGTCGCGGATGTTGGCCATACCGGTCACGAACAGCACCAGGCGCTCGAAGCCCAGACCGAAGCCCGAGTGGGGCGCGGTGCCATACTTGCGCAGCTCCAGGTACCACCACAGCTCGTGCTCGGGCACGTTCATCTCGGCCATGCGCTTGGTGAGCTTTTCCAGGCTTTCCTCGCGCTCCGAGCCGCCGATGATTTCACCGATACCGGGAAACAGCACGTCCATGGCCCGCACGGTCTGGTTGTCGTCGTTGAGCTTCATGTAGAAGGCCTTGATATCCTTGGGGTAGTTGATCAGGATAACGGGCTTTTTGAAGTGCTTCTCCACGAGGTAGCGCTCATGCTCGCTCTGCAGGTCGGTGCCCCAGTCGACGGGGAACTCGAACTTCTGCTTGGCCGATTTCAGGATGCCCACTGCCTCGGTGTAGTTCAGGCGCTGGAAGTCGTTGTCGACCACGAACTGCAGGCGGCCCAGCAGTTCCTTGTCGTACTGCTCGTTGAGGAACTTGAGGTCATCCTGGCAGTTCTCCAGGGCATAGCGCACCAGGTAGCGAAGGAAGTCCTCGGCCAGGTCCATGTTGTCCTGCAGGTCGTTGAAGGCCACTTCGGGCTCAATCATCCAGAACTCGGCCAGGTGCCGGGCCGTGTTGGAGTTCTCAGCCCGGAAGGTGGGCCCGAACGTGTACACCTTGCCCAGGGCCAGGGCAGCAATTTCGCCCTCCAGCTGCCCCGATACGGTCAGGTTAGTTTGCTTGCCGAAGAAGTCCTGCTTGTAGTCCACCGCCGACTTGTCTTCGGTCAGGGGCGGGTTCTGCTCGGGCAGGGTGGTTACGCGGAACATCTGACCGGCGCCTTCGGCATCCGAGCCCGTAATAATGGGCGTATGCACGTAGAAGAAGCCCTGGTCGTTGAAGAACTGGTGCACGGCAAAGGCCATGGCGTGCCGGATGCGCAGCACGGCCCCGAAGGTGTTGGTACGGGGGCGCAGATGAGCAATTTCGCGCAGGAACTCAAGCGAGTGGCCCTTCTTCTGAAGCGGGTATTCGGTGGGGTCGGCTTTGCCCAGCACAGTGATTTCGGTGGCCTGAATCTCCACCGTCTGCCCCTTGCCCTGCGAAGCGACGAGCTGGCCGCGCACGGCTACGGCGGCACCGTTTTCCACGCCATCGGCCTTGAGCTGCTCTTCGGGAAACTGCTCAGCGTTGGCAACTACCTGAATTGAGTTAAAGCCGGAGCCGTCGTTGACGGCAATGAACTGCACGTATTTATTGCCACGGCGGGTGCGGACCCAGCCTTTTACCACTACTTCGCGTTCCAGCTCCTGGCTGCGCAGCAACTCCTGCACGCTCGACCTTCTGACAGACATCGGACTTGGTTAGGGTGATTATTCGGTAAGCTGGCAAAGGTAGGAGTTTTGCGGGGTGCACTGAAAGGGAATTTCAACCCGAAGCCGCCCGTCGGCTCCCACCACATCCCGGTCTTTTAAACCGGGGCCGCGTACTTGATTTCGGGTTAAACCGGACCGGACTCAACTTTTTTGCGTTAACCTTAGTACCAATAAAAGCTACATTTGATCAGGAGGCGGCTATTCCGCGCCCTGCCTCCCGAACCCCATTTGGCGTATGCAACGACTTGACATGAAGCAGCTTCTCTCGCAGAAGCTGTCGCCCCAACAGATACAATTCATTAAGCTTCTGCAGATTCCGACTGTCGAGCTGGAGGCCCGCATCAAGGAAGAGCTCGAAGCCAACCCCGCTCTGGAAGAAGGCGACGAGGATGCCGACGACGCGGAAGAGCAGGAGCGCGACGATGAGAATGATTCGGACGAGGACTTTGACGACCCCGATGCCGAGTTCGACAACGACGACAATACCCTGGATGAGGACTTCAGCGAAGCCGGCACCGACGAGCAGCCCGAAATCGAGCTGCCCAAGGCCGAGGAAGCACCCGAGCAGAACGAGCCCGACAACACGGACCTCGACCTGAGCGACTACCTCAACGACGACGAAATAGCCGGCTACAAGATGCAGGGCGACGGACCCGGCGACGATGACGACGGCCGCGAGATGCCCCTGGCCGACACCGGCTCCACCCTTACCGACTCCCTGCTCGACCAGCTTGGCTTTGCCAGCCTCGACGAAAAGCAGGAAGCCATTGGCCGTCAGCTGATCGGCTCCATCGACAACGACGGCTATATCCGCCGCGACCTGTCGGCCATTGCCAACGACCTGGCTTTTTCCCAGAACATCGAGGCCTCGGAAGACGAGATTGAGACGGTTCTGCACCTGATTCAGTCGTTTGACCCGGCCGGCATCGGGGCCCGGGACCTGCGGGAGTGCCTGCTGCTGCAGCTGGAGCGCCGCCCCGGCGACGAAACCGTGGAAGCCGCCGAAGCCATCCTGACTGAATGCTACGACGAGTTCACCAAAAAGCACTACCCCCGCATTCAGCAGAAGCTGGACCTGGAGGACGACGAGCTTAAGGAAGCCATTGCCCTGATTCTCAAGCTCAATCCCAAGCCCGGCGGCTCGGGCCCGGTGGGTCTGGGCAAGGTGCAGTACATCATCCCCGACTTTATTCTGACGGTGGAAAACGGCGTGTTCAACCTCACGCTGAACTCCCGCAACGCCCCGGACCTGCGGGTGGCGCCGGCCTACACCGAGATGTTCCAGACCTACGACAAGGCCGCCAAGAAGGACAAGAAGATGAAGGAGGCCGTCACGTTCGTGAAGCAGAAGCTCGACTCGGCCCGGTGGTTTATTGATGCCATCAAGCAGCGCCAGCAAACCCTGCTCCGCACGATGGACGCCATCGTGCGCTACCAGCACGACTTTTTCCTGGAAGGCGACGAAAGCAAGCTGCGGCCGATGATTCTGAAGGACATTGCCCAGGAAATCAACATGGACATCTCCACGGTGAGCCGGGTAGCCAACAGCAAGTCGGTGCAGACGGAATTCGGCATCTACCCGCTCAAGTACTTCTTCTCCGAGGGCATTGCCACCGACTCGGGCGAGGATGCCAGCTCCCGGGAGGTCAAGCACATCCTGAAAGAAATCATCGACGGGGAAAGCAAGCGCAAGCCCCTCTCCGACGACAAGCTGGAAAAGATGCTGAACGCCCGGGGCTACAACATTGCCCGCCGCACGGTAGCCAAGTACCGGGAGCAGCTCAACATTCCGGTGGCCCGCCTGCGTAAGGAGCTGTAGCGTGCTCGTTGTTCGTTGTCAGTTGTCAGTTGTCAGAACGATACACACAACGGACAAGGCACAGACTGACAAGCCTTTCTGCCCATCGGGTGGAAAGGTTTTGTTTTTGGACGTCGAATTCCATCTGGTCGCCAGAAACGGGGCCATCAACTGACAACAAGCAACTGGCAACTAATGCCAGGTAAGTAGCTTTGCGGTCCTATACCTGCCAACGTGAGCCGGCACCTTGCCAACCTGCTTTCAGTAGTACTTCACCCTCTTTTGCTGCCAACCTATCTGGCGGCCCTGCTGTGCTATGGCCTGCCCGGTGCCGGCTCAGCCGCGGTCCCGGCCGACCGGGCCGGCGTGGTGGCGTTGGTGGCTGGCCTTACGTTTCTGCTGCCGGCCCTCGCAACCGGCCTGCTGTATAAGCTGGGCAAAATCACTTCCCTGGAGCTGGGCGAACGAAGGCAGCGCCCCCTGCCCCTGCTGCTCGGTGCTCTGAGCTTTGGTGCGGCTGCGTTTCTGCTGCACAACCCGGCCCGCTACGACGCCCTGCTCAGCCAGATGCTCGTGGGAATGACCATAGCCGTGCTGCTGACCACGCTTATCACGCTGCGTTGGAAAATCAGCGCGCATGGGGTGGGTATGGGTGGGGCGTTGGGGTTGCTCCTGCTGGTATATCCCCGGCTGGCCGGCTCCTTAGTAGTAGCAGGTGCTGTAGCAGCGGCCGGCGCCGTCCTATGGGCCCGGCTGCGCCTACAGGCCCATACACCGGCCCAGGTGTACGCCGGCTTTGCGCTGGGCCTTGGAACAATGTTCGGAATGGGGCTGGGGTTGCTGATAGGCTGATGCCAGCTCATCCGTAGTTCATTCAGCCAGAAAAAAGAGCCGTTCGCTACGTAAAAAGAAGAATTCAGCTAATACAATAGTGGAGTTTCCCAAAATGATACTAGATTTGAACACGATTTAGAGGAAATATCCTCAAAAAACCATAATTCTCCGGTTTTTTACCATTTTGTGTATGCCCCGGTCTATCCTCACCCTGATTCTCTTTGCCGTTTCTTTTACGGCAATGCTGGCGTTTACCCTTGCAGCCGTTCGTACGGCCTCAGCCGCCCCGGAACCAGGAAGTTATGGTACGAGCCTGGAGGAAACGGAAGTAGCCAACCGGTCTGCCGGTAAGAACAGCCGTCCCGCGGCACTGACGGATGCCCGGTCGCTGCGCCGGAACGCCTTCGACCAGCCCCGGGTGGTCAGCAACCTGTAGTCGGGTTGGCTTAAAACACCTTTTCCTGCTCGCGGCGGGCCATTTCCTGCCGTACCAGCTCCTGCACCTCAGGGCGCTCATAGTCCGCCTCATCCTGAATCAGGGGCATCACCCGGCTCATAATCTGTTCCTGCTGCCGCCCGTTGGTCAGGGCTTCGGCATAGGGAATGTGCGAGAACGTGACCTGGGAGTATAGCGAAAGCCACTGGCCGGGAAACTGCGCCGAAATCCTGCTTTCAATCTTTTTTTGCAGCAGAAACCGGGGGTCGGCCACCCGGTCGCGCATTTCTTCGAAGTTGTAGACGGCCAGGTCCGCAATGGCATCGGCATCGGGCTTGCGCTGCTGCTGAAATTCGCGGAAGATGGTAAGCCAGTCGCTGCCGTAGCGGCCCATCAGCTCGTTTAGCACGGTGCAGTCTTCGAACCCGGCATTCATGCCTTGCCCATAAAAGGGCACAATGGCGTGAGAGGCGTCGCCAAGCAGCAGCACGTCGTCGTCGAAGGCCCAGGGAAAGCAGCGGATGGTGACCAGCGAGCCGGTTGGATTCTCGAAGTACTCGGTTTCGAGCTCCGGCATCAGCGGCACGGCATCCGGGAACACCTCTTCGAAAAACGTCCGCACCTGCTCACCGGTCTGCTGCGAAGCAAACGAGTGCGGCCCTTCGAACGGAAAGAACAGGGTACAATTGAAGGAGCCATCGAGGTTGGGCAGGGCAATCATCATGTACTGCCCCCGGGGCCAGATGTGCAGGGCATTCTTCTCGATCTGCCAGGCCCCATCGGTGCCGGCGGCAATCGTCAGCTCCTTGTAGCCGTACTCCAGGTATTTCTGGGAGTAGTCGTAGCGGTCCGTTTTCTGCAGCACGCTCCGTACCGCGGAAAAGGCTCCATCGGTACCGAACAGGTGCCGGAACGGTACGGTTTCTACCTGCCCGGTGTTCCCGTCGCGCAGCTGCAGGGTGTGCTTGGCCAGGTCTACGTTCTGGCACTGCTTGGTGAAGCGCAGCGTGATGCGCGGGTCGGCCTCGGCCAGATCAAGCAGGGCCCGGTTCAGCCCGGCCCTCGAAACCGAGAAGATTGCCTGGTTGTCCTGGCCATACGCCTGGTGGGTAAGGTTGCCATGCACGTCGTGCATCACGCGGCCGTACATCGGAATGCCCACCCGCCGGATCTGCTCCCCGATGCCGACCCCGTCCAGAGCCCGCCACCCGCGGTCCGACAAAGCCAAGTTGATGGAGCGGCCTTCCACTATGCCGGCCTTCCGCAGGTCAGACCGGCGCTCAAACACCTCGACCTGGTGCCCCCGCTGGGCTAGGTACAAAGCCAGCAGGGAGCCCACCAGCCCCGCTCCCATTACGGTAAGCGGCTCAGACGTAGACTCGGTAACAGCAGAAGCGGTGGTGTCGGACATGGGGCAGAAATCTAGTAAGGAGGCGGGGCCGGAGGATTGAGGCGAAAGTAACAGTTTAAGCGCGCTTAGCGGTAGGGAAGGATATCACTGAGCAATGGGCCGGCTTGCCGACAGTTCTGGCGACTAGAAACGAGGTATAGACACTGATTCTAAGACCAGTGAGAATATCTTTTGTTTTTTCATGATTAATTTTATATTATTCGATAATATTCCAGTCAACTACGCCAACCGGCCTCTCTGTTCCGGGTCGATGCATCCATCGGCTTTATCTGTGGTTCGTGCGCTTGGCTGCCGAATTCCGGAGCACAACGAGCTGCGAGCAGGGTTAAAAGGGTAGGAATGCCATTCTACCCGACAAAGCAGGCTGTTTACCTAAAAGATGATAGATCAACTGGATTTTATTTAAAAATCCCTCAAAAAAGCCTTATTTTTGCAAGATTTCCTTCATTTTTCTACTGCCCTTTTCCTTCTATGACACACCTTTACCGATCCTTACTCCTGAGCTTGCTTATGCTGGCGGCCTACTTGCCGGCCTGGGCTCAGGCTGAAAACGTTACGGTCAGCGGCACCGTGACAACCGATACCGGCGAGGCACTGCCGGGTGCGACCGTATTTATTAAAGGCACGTTCATCGGCACCAGCACCGACCGCGACGGCAAATTTCTGCTGAAGGCCGACTTCAGCAACCCGCCGGTGGTGTTGTCGGTATCGTTCGTGGGCTTCGAAACCCAGGAGGTCAGCTTGACCGCCCCCGACAATGATGTGAAGGTGGGCATGAAGATCAGCTCTAACCTGACGGCCGAGGTGATTGCCTCTGCCTCGCGCATTGAGGAAAGCCTGCTCCAGGCTCCGGTGACGGTCGACAAGCTGACCGAGCGCCAGGTCGAGCAGATCACGACTCCCGACCTGCTTTCCGGCCTGGCCCGGGTGCGCGGCGTGGACGTGAGCAGCTCCAGCCTGTTGACGTCGAGCATCAGCACCCGGGGCTTTAACAGCTCCCGCTCCGAGCGTGTGATTCAGCTGGCCGACTACATGGACACCCAGCTGCCCTCCCTGAGCAGCAACTTCGGCAACCTGCTCGGCATTCCCGATCTGGACGTGGAAAGCATTGAGATTGTGCATGGTCCGGCTTCGGCCCTGTACGGTGCCAACGCCTTTAACGGCGTGGTGCTGTTCAACTCCAAGGACCCGTTCGTGAATGAGGGCCTGACCGTGCGACTGCGCGGCGGCAACCGGAACCTGTTCGATGGCCAGATTCGCTACGCCACCCGCCTCGGGGAGCGGTTTGCCTTTAAAATCAGCGGCGGCGCCCTGACGGCCCGGGACTGGATTGCCGACAACGAAAACCCGACCGACCTGCTGATCGAGCCCAACAACCACGAGCGAACCTCCAACCTCGGCTACGACGCCGTGAACCGCTACGGCGACGTGGGCTTCCGGTATGCTCCCGGCCTTATTGCCCCCGGCACACCCAATGCCCTGGGTGGGCAGACCGTATTTCTGCCCGGCTACACCGAAACCGAGCTTATCGGGAGCGGCAGCAACCAGAACACCCACATCTACAAAGTGCAGCCTTCGCTTTCGATGCTGCTGACCAGCAATGTGAAAGCCACCGTTGACTACAAGTGGGTGAATGGCAGCACGATCTTCCAGAGCGCCAGTCGCTACCGGTTCCAGAACAGCGGCAGCCACCAGGGCCGGGCCGAAGTGAAAGGCACCAACTGGTTTGTGCGCGCCTACTCCACCCGCGACTACTCGCCGGATCCTTCGGACGACAAGACGTCGTACAACCTGGGCTTTTTGGGCGGCTTCCTGCAGAACACGGTTGTTCCCGGCTCGACGGCCACCTATGCTCAGCGCTACTTCCAGACCTACGCCCAGGCCTACAACCAGGCATTCTACGCTCCCGGCGGCAATGCCACCAGCGCCGCTGCCGCTGCCCGTGCCTTTGCCAATGCCAACGCTCCCCAGCTGAAGCCGGGCACGCCGGAGTTTGAGGCGGCCCGCACCCGCATTCTGCAGGACTCGCGCCCCGGCCAGGGCGCAGTTGTGCAGCTCCGCTCGATCCTGAACGACGCCAGCGCCCAGTACAACTTTAAGTTCGAGTTTGCCGACGTAATCGTGGGCGCGGCCTACCGCCAGTTCCGCCTTGGTTCCGAAGGCTCCTTGTTCGAAGACACGCCCGGTGGTGACCGTCTGCTCAACCACGAGTACGGCGGCTACGCCCAGATTACGAAAACCATGCTCGACAACCGGCTGAAGCTGTCGGTAGCGGGCCGGGTGGATGAGTTCAAGAACTTCAGCCCTGCCTTCTCGCCCCGCGCTTCGGTGGTGTACTCGGCCGGCGCCGACAAGAAGCAGAACTTCCGCGCCAGCTATAGCCGCGCATTCCGCTCGCCTACTCAAACCGACCAGTATATCCGCCTCGACGTAGGCCGGGCCCTGATCCTGGGCAACATCAAAAATGGCTACGATGGCTACAAGCTGGCCGTGCTGGCCGGAGGCTCGCCGGCTGACGGCAACAACCTCTACCATGCCGACAAGCTCCGCCTGGAAGAAGTAAATACCGCGGAAGTAGGCTACCGGGCCGTACTGGGTGACAACCTGTTCGTGGATGTGGATTACTTCCGCAGCTTCTACAACGACTTCATCGGCACCCAGACCTTCGTTGGCAAAACCGACGGTACGCGCCCGGCTCCGGCTGAGCTGGCTACCACCAATGCGCCCGGCAGCACCGTGCGCGTGCTCCAGATTTCGGCTAACATTGCCCAGAAGGTGGAAACCCAGGGAGCTTCCATTGGCCTGAGCTACCGGTTTGGCGCCCCCCTGACCGTGGCAGCCAACTACAGCTACAACGAAATCTTTACCGGCAAGCTGCCCGAAGGCTTCCAGACCTTCTTCAACACGCCCAAGCACAAGTACAACGTGGCCCTGGAAGGCGCCATGATGAAGCGTCTGAGCTACAACGTGAACTACCGCTGGAGCGACTCCTTCCTCTACGAGTCTACATTTGCCCGCGGGCAGGTAGCCGCTTACCACACGGTAGACGCCCAGGCTGGCTTCGCGTTCCCGACCCTGCACACCACGCTGCAGGCCGGCGTTTCCAACCTGTTCGACGCCGGCAACGTGCAGGTGTACGGCAGCCAGGGCATCGGCCGGCTGGGCTACGTAGGCCTGCTGTTCGAGCTGCGCTAGCCTTCTTCCGGCTATTAGCTTTCCGCTGCTAGCTGTTGTTGGCTGACGTTCCTACAAAGAAACAGAATACAAAAAGGGCTTATTCCTGCGGGAGTAAGCCTTTTTGCTGCCGGCTACTTCCGGGCGCCTGCCGACGAGACAAGCCGAAAGGTGAGGTTGAGCCGGGGGCCGACGGGGCGGGCCGTTTTGGGCACGGCGTGCAGCCAATACCGCTGCGTGAGGCCCCGCATGACCAGCAGGCTGCCGCTGGTCAGGTCCAGCGCGACAGGTGGGGCGAGGCCGGGCTTGCGGGGGCGCAAGCGGAAGCGCCGCGCCGCACCCAAACTCAATGAAGCAATAACCGGAGCCGGACCCAGCTCCGGCTCATCGTCGGCGTGCCAGCCCATGCTATCCTGTCCGTGGCGGTAAAGGTTGAGCAGCACACTGTTGAACCGCGTTCCGGTGGCCTCTTCCAGCAGCTGCCGCAGCGCAAGTAGGGTGGGCGTCCAGGGCAGGGGCTCCAGGCTCAGGCCAGAGTAACGGTAGCGGGCTTCTGCGTCGCCGTACCACGCTGATAGCCGGGGCTGCAGCACCGCCTTGCCGTAGAGCTGAATCGACTCCTGCCGCCAGGCAATGGTGCTGGCCAGTTCGGCCAGCAGCCGGTTGGCCGACGCTGGTTCCAGAAAAGCCGGGTCGAGCAGGACGTCGGCGGAGGTCAGGGCCAGCAAAGTGAGCGGCATTGCTTACTGCTGCCGCTTCATAAGCTGCTCCACCTTGTCCCGGACCTCTTTCGGCTGCTGCTTAATCAGGTAGGGCATGGCTTTCTGCAGGCCCCACACAATCAGAAAGCAGATGACGATGGGAAGCATGATGCCCCGGCTCCGGAAAGCAGTGGCTTGCACGTAGCGGGGCCAGAACCAGAAAATATAAATCAGCGTGGCCGGCACATTGAACAGCAAGGTTCCCACGAACGGGTCCAGGCCCTGCTGCAGAATGGCCCAGTTCAGCACCTGCCCACCCAGCAGCACATAGCCGATTACAAACCCCACCAGCCCCAGCAGCGCCCATTTGCGGCCGAGCCGGAACAGGTTCATTCCCAGCAGCACACCCCCGCCAATCATCATGGACATCGGCAGCATCGAAAACATGGCAATCGTGCCCTTCGAGTACAAAGCCGGCAGATTGGCTTCGGGCTCGGCTTCGGTTTCACGCTCGGCCAGCTGCCGGGCGGCAACCGCCTGCTTCTGCTGCTCCTGAACTACCTGCTCCAGCTCCGGGCGGAGGGCGGCTTCGTCGGGGTGGGGCTGCCCCCGGCGGGCCAGCTCGTCGAAAGCGGCCAGCACGGCATCCTCGCGGTACTGGGCGCGGCCCGAAATGTATTCGCGCAGCTCGGCGTCGGTTTTGCGGGCCATTTTATCCGCGTATTCTTCGGCCATTGCGTGGGTTCCTTGAGGTTATAAGTCTATCAGCCGCCCGTTGGGGCAGCCATTCGGTTTTTACGGAAATGCGGGAAGAACAACCAACCCGCTACCGGGCGCCGGCAGCCCAGGAAGCCAAGGCTGCGCCCACCTGCTGCACGTCAGCAAACGAGTTGTACAGCGGCACCGGGGCCAGGCGAATTACGTTGGGCTCCCGCCAGTCGGCCACGATACCCTGGGAAGCCAGGAAGTCGAACAGCTCCCGTCCCTGCCGGTGCACCAGCACGGAAAGCTGACAGCCCCGGGCGGCCGGGTCGGCCGGCGTAATGATTTCGAGCGTCGACGCCGGCAGGTGAAGGTCGCCAATCACAAATTCCAGGTAGGCGGTGAGCTGCTCGCTCTTGCGGCGCAGCGCGGCCATGCCTCCGGCCTCGTCCACAATAGCCAGCGCGGCGCGGTGAATGGCCATCGGGAAGATCTGGGCGTTAGAGAGCTGCCAGCCGGCGGCCCCGGGCATAGGCCGGAAGCCCTTCTTCATCTGAAACCGGTCGGACGGGTCGTGGCCCCACCAGCCGGCCAGGCGGGGCAGGTCGGGGCAGTTGGCGAACCGCTCGTGCACGTACACCCCGCTGGTGCCGCCGGGCCCGGAGTTCAGATACTTATAGGTGCACCAGCAGGCAAAATCCACGTCCCAGTCGTGCAAATATAGCTCGAGGTTGCCGGCAGCGTGGGCCAGGTCGAAACCAACCATAGCCCCTACCGCGTGGCCGGCCCGGGTGATGGCGGCCATGTCGAAGGCCTGCCCGGTATAGTAGTTTACTCCGCCCAGAATGATGGTCGCCAGCGAGTCGCCCAACTCCTGAATCCGGGCCTCGATGTCCTCGGTGCGCAGGGTATGCTCGCCCGGCCGCGGCACCAGCTCTACAATGGCGTCGTCGGGGGCGTAGCCGTGCAGCTTCACCTGGGATTCCAGCGCATACTGGTCCGACGGAAACGCCCCGCCTTCCATCAACACCTTGTAGCGGGTAGCGGTGGGGCGGTAAAACGAAATCAGCAGCAGGTGCAGGTTGGTGGTCAGGTTGTTCATCACCACCACTTCCACCGGGCGGGCTCCTACCAGGCGGGCCGAGCCGTCGGTCAGCGTTTCGTGGTAGTGCATCCAGGGAGAGGTGCCGTGAAAGTGGCCTTCCACGCCCAGCCGCTCCCAATCCTGAAACTCCTGCTCCACGGCGGCGCGGGCGGCTTTAGGCTGCAAACCCAGCGAATTGCCGCACAGGTAGATGCTTTCCTGGCCGCTGGGGCCGGGCGGGATGTGGAAACGCTGACGAAACAAACGAAGCGGGTCCTGGGCATCGAGCCCGGCGGCAAAGGCAGGAGTGTTCTGAAAGGAAGTCATTGGGGCAAAGATAGGCAGCCCGGCCACGGGGCGGGACCACAAAATTCCGGCCCTGCCGGCCGCCGGCTAGTGCACCAGGGGCTTGGCAAACTGGGTCTGGGGCAGGCCAAGCCAGGTCAGGGCGTTGGCACCCAGCATCCGGGCCTTTAGTTCGTCGGAGTAGGGCATGGAGCCGATCAGCTGCCCGGGCTCCAGCTCGCCCAGCGGAAACGGGTAGTCAGTGCCCAGCACAATCTTGTCGGCCCCCAGCGTCTTGACCAGGTAGTCGAGCATCAGCGGGTCGTGCACGAGCGAGTCAACCCAGAACCGGCCCAGGTACTCACGCGGATTCACGGGGTTATCGACGGCGCAGAGGTCGGGGCGGACGTGGAAGCCATGCTCGATGCGGCCGATGGTGGAGGCAAACGAGCCCCCGCCGTGGGCCACGGCCACGCGCAGCTTGGGCAGGCGCTCCAGCACGCCCCCGAAGATCAGGGAACACAGCGCCAGGGTGCTTTCGGCGGGCATGCCCACCAGCCAGGGCAGCCAGTACTTGGGCATCTTCTGCTGGGCCATCATATCCCAGGGATGCACGAACACGCAGGCGCCCAGCTCCTCGGCGGCGGCAAACACCTCGAACAGCTCGGGGGCATCGAGGTTCCAGTCGTTGACGTGGGAGCCGATCTGAATACCGGCCAGGCCCAGCTCCTTTACGCAGCGCTCCAGCTCGCGCACGGCCAGGTCGGGGGCCTGCATGGGCACCGTGCCGAGGCCCACGAACCGGTCGGGGTAGCGGCCGACCACGCCGGCAATGTGGTCGTTGAGCAGCTTGCTCAGATCCAGTGCGTCGAGGGGCTTGGCCCAGTAGCTGAACATCACCGGCACCGTGCTGAGCACCTGCACGTCCACCCCGAACTGGTCGTACTCGCGGATGCGCACCTCGGGGTCCCAGCAGTTGTCCTGGATTTCGCGAAAGAACTTGTCGTCCTGCATCATCCGGGCGCAGCAGGGCTTGTGGTGCTCGAGCCGGATAAAGCCGCCGTAGCCATACCGCTCACGCAGATCAGGCCACCGCTCGGGCAGAATGTGGGTGTGGATGTCGATTTTCAGCACGGGTAGAAAGCGGGGCGGGTGCCGACAAATATACAAATCAGCCCGAGGGCGTCCCAGCCTTTAAACGTCCGGTGTAAGCCACTGAGCTAGCGGGCAAAACGACCGGTGCCAAGTGGCCGTGGTGCGTCATTCCCCTGAAATACAACCGACGCGCGCTAGTCGGGCTTTGGCTTAAAGAAGTTGTGCCGGTATGCTTCGGCCGTGGTATTATCCCAGGCCAGCGCGCCGGTGCTGTACTGCCGGGTTTGCCAGAGGTTGAGCACAATGCCCAGGGCCAGCACCGTACGAGCCGCGAAATACCGCCAGCGCGGCCCGTTTTGGGTTGACGCTACCAGCGCCGCCAGCGGCAACGCCAGCAGCGGGTACAGGCTGATAAGGGAGCGTTGCCCGAAGCTGCCGCCGTACCACCACTGCTCCCAGCTAAAGGTGACGTAGAGCACGACGGGCACCAGCAGCAGCGTGGGCAGCAAAGCAGCCGGCACCCAGCGCCGCAGCCAGCCCACGCTCAGCAGCGCTACCAGCATCAGGGGCGTGTACAGCAGCCAGCCCTTGCGGAAGCTGAACAATCCGTCGAGCAGGTGGGGATGCCGGAAGTCAAATCCGTCTTCGTAGGTATATACCAGCCACTGTCCGCTCACGACCCGCCAGAATACCAGCTGCAGGCTGACCAGGACCAGGGCCAACAGCACGGCCCCCGCCACTACGCCTATGTGCCGCCCGAGAAACCCGAGCCGCCCCCTTATCCCCGCCGCCGAGGTAATGCCCCAGGCCAGCGGAATCAGGGCGAAAAGCGCCTCCGTTGGCCGGGTAAGTGCAGCCAGCCCCAGAAACAGCCCGATACCCAGGATCCAGCGGGGCCGGGGCGTTTCGTACCAGCGCGCGGTGCAGTACAGCAGGGACGCCTGCCACAGCAGCAGCGGGGCGTGGGCCATGGCCGCCTCAAAGCTGAGGTAGTGAAAGGCGTTCGTGCCCAGCCCTACCGCCGCCAGCGCCCAGGCCGCGGGGCCGTCGTCGAAGTAGTGGCAAAGCAGCTTGCGCAGAACCCAGAGCCCGAGCAGGCCATAGCACAGGCCGGCCACCATTATGCTCTGCTGGTAGGGCCGACTGAAGCCGTCGGCCGGCTGGCCGGTGGCTTGCGCGTACAGGTGGGCGCCGGCAAACCAGGGCAGCTGCGCCAGGGCCACGCCCAGCGGGTACTTCGAGATAACGCGGCCGTTGGCCAGCGTCAGCAAGCCCATGTTGTGGTGGTGGCTGGGGTCGTGGACAGCCGCTTGCAGCCGGGCCAGGGAGTCGGCCCGGCCCAGGTCGTGGTAGATAAAGGCCGAAGGCAGGTACACGTAGTACCCTCCGGCATCCCAGTCGAACACTTCCAGCGGCTTCCAGCGGCGGTCCTGAAACATGGCCAGCAGCGCCAGCGCCGCCGTCAGCAGCCACACGTAGGTGGAGCGCATGCGCAAGCGTTAAGGGGTCACCGGCGCGGGCGGGGCCATCACCTCCCCACAGTTCGAGCAGGTGCGCTTTTCCTCCGACTGCCAGAAGCGGTTCATGATGGGCGGCAGTTGCTGCACGATGTCGGTGATTTCGGCAAACTCCTCGTAGAGCTTGGTGCCGCAGTTTTCGCAGTACCACTGAAAGCCGTCGAGCTCCCCGGCCGTGCGGTAGCGCTCCAGCACCAAGCCTACGGTCCCGGCGGGGCGGCGGGGAGAGTGCGGAACCCCGGCCGGCAGCAGGAACATCTCCCCGGCCCGGATGGGAATATCCACCGGCTTGCCGTCCTCGATAATCTTGACCACGATGTCGCCCTCGATCTGCAGGAACAGCTCCTCGCCTTCGTCGTAGTGGTAGTCCTTGCGGGCGTTGGGTCCGCCTACGACCATCACGATAAAGTCTTTGTTGTCTTTGAACACCTGCTGGTTGCCCACCGGGGGCTTCAGCAAATGACGGTGCTCATCAATCCACTTCTGAAAGTTGAAAGGCCGGGCAACGGGCATGGGACTATGATTGAAGGTGCTGAGGTGGGAAAGGGTCTGAGGGTGCAGTAAACGAATGCGCTGCGGGACGAAAACCGGGCGGGGCCTTACCCGCTGGTTACCGGCAGGTCCGCTTTGCCGGCCGGTTCGCCAGCTCAGCCACTGCGTTCATGCTGGGTGCCAACTTACGCAAAACCACTCAACCGGACGGGGGCGGGCGGGAATTTGCCTACTTTTAACCCGTGTATTTCTCCGACGACCTTTCTTCTTTCCGGGCCCTGGTATGCGGCAGCACCCAGGGTATTGGCCGGGCCATTGCCGAGGAGCTGGCCGGCCGCGGCGCCACCGTTACGCTGCTGGCCCGCAACGAAGCCAGCCTGCGCGAGGTAGCCGCCGCGCTGCCCGCCACCCACGGCCAGACCCACGACTACCTGACAGCTGACTTTTCGGCCCCTGATCTGCTGGCCGAACAGCTTCAGGCCTACCTGCACCAGCACCCGGCCGGCTTTCATATCCTGATCAACAACACCGGCGGACCGGCCGGCGGCCCCCTGCTCGACGCGCCCGTCGAGGCCTTTCGGGCGGCTTTCGACCAGCACCTGGTGTGCAACCACCTGCTGGCCCAGGCCTTGGTGCCGGGCATGAAAGCCGCCGGCTACGGCCGCATCATCAACATTATCAGCACCTCCGTCAAGCAGCCGCTGCCCAACCTGGGCGTGTCCAACACCATTCGGGGGGCCGTGGCCAGCTGGGCCAAGACCCTGGCCAACGAGGTGGCCGGCTTTGGCATTACGGTCAATAACGTGCTGCCCGGAGCTACCCTTACCCAGCGCCACACCTCGCTGATTGCCAAAAAAGTGGAGCAGACGGGCCAGAGCATCGACGACATCGAAGCCGGCATGCTGCGGTTGATTCCCGCCGGGCGGTTCGGGCAGGCGGCGGAGGTAGCGGCAGCGGCAGCGTTTCTGGCTTCGCCGGCAGCGGGCTACATCACCGGCACCAACGTGCCCGTGGACGGGGGACGCACCAGCAGCCTCTAAGCCGCTCAGACCAGTCAGAAAACTTTCCGGGGGCTCGAAAATCGTGGCGTTTTGCTACGGTTAAGCTTCTATTTTTGTAGCGGACTATCCTTACCCTTCTGAGCTTTGGTAAAATTCGACAAGCTTTCTATCGTCGTCCCCGTCTACAACGAGGCCCGCACCATCCACCAGATTCTGGATCTGCTGCGCGAGCTGAAGCTGCTGAACGACATTCAGAAGGAGATTATCCTGGTTAATGACTGCTCGTCCGACAACTCGGTGGAAACCATTCAGGCGTACGCGGCGCGCTACCCGGAAATGGGGCTGCGCCTGCTGCAGCACACCGTAAACCAGGGCAAGGGTGCAGCCCTGCACACCGGCATCCGCGAGGCCACCGGCGACTACGTCATCATTCAGGACGCCGACCTGGAATACGACCCCGAGGAGTATAACATTCTGATCAAGCCCATCCTGAAGGGCTTTGCCGACGTGGTGTTCGGGTCCCGCTTTATGGGTGGCAAGCCCCACCGCATCCTGTTCTTCTGGCACAGCATCGGCAACAAGATGCTCACCTTCCTGTCGAACATGTTCACCGACCTGAACCTGACCGACATGGAAACCTGCTACAAGCTGTTCCGCCGCGACATTATTCAGAGCCTCAAGCTCGAGGAAAACCGCTTCGGCTTCGAGCCGGAAGTAACGGCTAAGGTGTCGAAGATTCCCAACATCCGCATCTACGAGGTGGGCATCAGCTACTACGGTCGCACCTACGCCGAGGGCAAGAAAATCGGCTGGCGCGACGGGTTCCGGGCCATCTACTGCATTATCAAATACGGCCTGGGCGGCCGGTAGGGTCCGGCCGCTAAGAAAAACAATAATGGCGACGAACAGCTGCTCCGGGGAGCCGCGCTGTTCGTCGCCATTATTGTTTGCTCCAAGTCAGCCCGGAGCAGGAAACCGATTACTCCACGATGCTTAGCTGCACGTCATCCAGGTAGGCGGCGTCGGAGGCCGACGCACGCCACAGAAATACCTTGAGGTTCTGGGTGGCGGTTACGTTGTCGGGCAGGGAGATTTCCTTGCTGACTTCCTTCCACTTCTTGTACTCCTTTACCTGCTCGCCCAGGGCAATACCGTCGCCGAAAAGCTCTTTGCCGCTTACCGGGTCGGTAATCTGTACCCCGAGCCGGGCCTGCGACTTCTCGCTGGCCAGGTACACCCAGGCCTGCACCTTTATCTTGCGCAGACGCGAGGGAGCCACCCGCCCGAGCAGATTGCTGTAGCCCATGCTGAACTCGTTGTTGCCGTCCACTTTCACCGAGAACCGACCGGAGTGGGCCTGCTCCCGCGTCAGCGACGGCGTGGGGGGCATCCAGCCTTCCACGCTTTCAAAGTCCATTTTGGTGATCAGCTTAGCCGTGTCCGGGGCAGCGGTGTCGGAGTTGGAGCAGGCCGACAGCAGCGTACCGAGGAGCCCAAGCAAAGGCGCTATTTTTTTCATGTTGAAAAAGAAACGTAAGGTTAATTTGAAGAAGCGTCGGAAGGGGTAGCCCGTAGCCAGCCCCGAAGATAAGCAAGCAGGGCCGGGCCATGCGCCACCAGCAGGCAAAGCACTGAAAAAGGCAGAACCCAGACAACCCGGGTTTGCAGCCGGCTCAGCACGTTGGCCAGACTGCCCGTGACGCCGGCGTTGGTCACGATGCCCGTAATAGCCACCAGCAGCCACAGCCGCTCCCGGGCCGTAAGCCGGTGCCGCAGCCGGGAACCCAGGGCCGCGCAGAGAACTCCCACCGTGAGCAGCAGCGTGAGCTGGTTGCGGGCCGTGAGGTCGGTGAAGTCGAGCCGGCTCTGGTTTTGGCGCGACGAGAGGTACTCCCGCAACTCATAGGGAAACGACTCCTGCACTTTCCAGAAGGGGTTGGAGTTTTCGCGGAAGGGCGTCAAGCCGTCGCCGTGCTCGACGCTGACTACCTGGCGCAGGGTCGCCTGAATGGCCTCCGTCAGCAAAAGCGGGTAGTAGCGCGGGCTGGTCAGCACGTCCTGAATGATGGCCTTGTACTCGGTTTCATGGGCTTCCCAGCCCCCGGTCCGGTTCGGCACGCTTTGCCCGTCCCACAGAAAGGTAATGGCATCGTTGGGCAGCTCGTTGCGAAACTTGCACAGCTCGGGTGGGGTGTCTTTGTCGCAGCGCTTGGCCAGGTACTTGTCGAGCACGCCGCTTTCGACCAGCCGGCCCATCAGAAACATGTAGGAGCTGCGCGAAATGGCGAATCCGCCCCCAAAAGCCGCGTGGATGGCAGGCAGCACCAGCCAGCCGCTGAGCACCACGGCCAGCACCGGCACTACCCGGCGCCCGGGCAACACCGGCGTGCGGTGCCGCACTACCCAGGCTACCGCTGCCACCAGCAGCCCCAGCAGGGAGAATGTCAGCAGGTTAGACGAGTGCATGATGGCGCACAGCAGCAGCAGCGCCAGCAGCAGCCCGCGCCCGAGCCGCCCCAGGTGGTCGTCGAAGTACAGCAGCAGCATGGTCAGCAGCCCGATGCCGGTGAAGATGTCGGGCATCACCTGCCCGCTAAACCAGGCCAGGCCGGTAGCCCAGGAGCTCAGCAGCACGATGCCGACGCGCCAGCCCGGCGCCACGGTTCGGGGAGCCAGCACCCGCACCGCGCGCAGGAGCAGCGCCGCCAGAATAGCACACTGGACGCCTACCGCCAGCCACAGGGAATACCGCAGGCTGGCCAGGCGCAGGAAGATGCCATAGATAATAGGCCGGTCGCGTGGTACGTCCCAGTGAAACCCGCTGTTGATGTAGGCGCCGGTGTCGGACGTAACCAGTGGAAAGCCGTTGTAGAGGGCTGCTCCCAGCAGGATGACAATGGTACAGCCGTACCAAAAGGCTGTTTCAATCCGGGTAGTGGGGTGCATGGCATCGGAGTATTCCGGCAAAAGTATTGATTTTATTCAGGGTTCCGGTCCAAAGCACCGGCCACCTTTTCTCTACCTTTACTTCTGCGTTGTTCTTATTTAGCAGTCAGTTTATGTCAATAGCACTTCTCTTTCGTCTAATCTGGTTATAAATGGTTTCTAGTGCTTCTGTCTCCCAGCCTGCGCGCTTCGCCGGGTATGCCGCCCGCACCCGGAAGTGGCTGACCAACCCTGAAAATCAACTCTTACTGCTGCTCCTGCTACTGGCGGCCGTCCCCCTCCTCTACGAGCTGGGGCGCCACCCCATTCAGCTCTGGGATGAGTCGCGCCTGGCTGTAAATGCCGCCGAGATGTCGCGCAACGGCAACCTGCTGGTCACCCATTTCGAAGGCCAGCCCGACCACTGGAACACCAAGCCGCCCCTGCTCATCTGGCTGCAGGCGCTGAGCTTCACGCTGTTTGGCTACAGTACCTGGGCGCTGCGGCTGCCCACCGCCCTGGCTACCCTGGGCACCCTGATTCTGCTCTACCGCTTTGCCGCCCGTGACCTGCGCATGCCGCTGGCCGGCTTTTTCGCGGGGCTTGTGCTGGTCTGCAGCACCGGGTACGTGCGGCTGCACGTAGCCCGCACCGCCGACTACGACGCCCTGCTCACCTTCTGGCAGGTCGTGGTCTGGACCTCGCTGTTCCGCTACCTCGAAACCAGCCGCTCCCGGGCCCTGCTCTGGCTGGCGGTGGGCCTGACAGCGGCTGTTCTTACCAAAAGCGTGGCCGGCCTGCTGGCCTTGCCGGGCCTGCTGGTTTACACCCTCTTCCGCGGCCGGCTGCTCTGGCTGCTGCGCCAGCCCCGCGTGTATGCCGCGGCGGCGGCCTTCGGGCTGATTGTGGTGGGCTACTTTGCGGGCCGTAACCTGGCGGACCCCGGCTACTGGCAGGAAGTGCTGGCCAACGACCTGGGCGGGCGCTACCTGACCGATCTGCAGATTCACGGCCACCCGGCTGACTACTACCTCAACCAGTTCCGGAACGGGCTCTTCCTGCCGTGGCTGTGGCTGCTGCTGCCGGCGCTGCTCCTGGTGCTGGTGCAGCCCGTGCGCCGCCTGCGCTGGGCCGCGGTGCTGCTCACCTGCTTCGCCAGCAGCTGGTTTATCGTCATCAGCACGGCCGCCAGCAAGCTGGAGTGGTACGATGCGCCCATCTACCCGGCGCTGGCGTTGCTGGTGGGGCTGGGACTGGCGTTGGTTCTGCAGGCTCTGCGGGAGCAGTACCTGCCCGCCGCCAAGCGGCCGGTTGTGTGGCTGGCCGGGACGCTGGCTACCCTGGTGCTGTTCTTCACGCCCTACGAAACCGTCGTAAACCAGATTATCAAGCTGCGGTACAGCGACTTTGGCATCGGCCCCGACGGGCACCTGGCCCGCTACCTCAGCACCACGCTGCACAAAGACTCACAGCTCGACAGCGTGACGGCACTTTACAGCGGGGGCTATAATGCGACCCTCACGTTCTACAAGATGCTGTATCAGGAGCACCAGAAGGAGCTTGCCATCTATCCGGTTTCCACGCCCCCGAGGGTGTTGCAGCCGGGCACCGTGGCCCTGGTCTGCGACCCGGACTACGCGGCCCGCCTCGACTCCGTCTTTCAGATTATGGAGCTGAAGCAGGATGAGTCCTGCCATACGCTGCTGCTGGTGAGCCGTAAGGGTCCGGCCCTCTAGCCCGGGCCGGATTTGACTGAACCACAGGAGTGCGGCGCCGGCCCACGTTGGCATACTTCCACCGCTCCTCTCCCGTTTTGCCCTCGTGATACACCTTTTTCCGGCCCTCTTATTTCAGCAGCTCCCGCCAAAGCCCGCCGCATCCGGCACCGTACGCGCACGGCGTAGGCCGGGGCTTTTCCGGGGCAGGCAGGCAGGCAGCTACGCTATCCTGTGGACGGCTCTCCTGCTGCTGACGGTGGCCGGACCGTCCGCGGCCTTTGCCCAACCGGCACCCGACCGGACGATGGCCGCGGCTACCGACACCTCCCGGCCGCGCATCACCGAGCCCCTGCTGCGCTACTATCTGGAAAAGGCCCTGACCCTGCAGGGGCTGGCCGACCTGCCGGCCGCCGAGCGGAGGCGTACCATTGCCTGGGTGGCTACCACCGGCGTCCGTTTCGCGGGGCGCACGGCCGGCTACTGGTATTCGCCTTATGCCCCCGCCCAGGAGCAGGCCGATTTCGACTCGACCCGCCGCATGGTGGAGGAGCTCAAGGCCGCCGTGCCGGGCATCATTGTGCAGGGAGCCATTTTCGAGATTGTGACGCCGGGGGTAAACAACCTGCCGGTACCCAATGCCGTGCGGGCCGCTTTTGGGGAGGATACGCTGGGGCCGGGTCGCAACTTCCGGTTCGATGACATGATGTACCCGGCTTACTACAAGGAAAGCAATCCGTCGATGCGCTGGGACAACCAGCCCCCGGGCATTGCGCCGGGAGTGCCCGACATGAGCCGGTCCGAAACCCAGCTCTGGTTTTACTACCGCGCCGTCCGGTTGCTCGATGCGGGCTGCGAAGCCATTCATTTCGGCCAAGTAAACCTGATGAATCGCCGCGACCCGGGCCATCACGCCTGGTGGCGGATGCTGCGGCAGATCCGGGCCTACGCGCGGACCCGCAACCGCGGCTTCGTGCTCTGCGACGCCCACGTACACGGCGAGTACTACGACCCGATTCCCCGCCGCCCCCTGCCCGACTCGCTCCGGCAGCTGCTGTTCGACTTTCACTCCTTCCCGGCCCGTCCCCGCGAAACGGCGCTGCTGCCCGACAGCAGCCAGGGAGCCGTGCTGGTGCCCGGCTGGCGCGACCGGGAAAGTCCGCCCTTTGGGCAGAGCAAGGGCGGACGTACGCCCACCGGCTGGCTAACGGTCCGCCTGCCCATGCTGGCTGAGCTCGACAACTTCGGCGTGGCTCCCCGGCCCAATCAGCCGGGGCAGCCGCCCTGGGTGTGGGGGCGCGACGAGATATCGTGGTTTGCCTACCAGCCCGCCGGCTTCCGCAACCAGTGGCTTGTATATGCTTCGGCCCAGGCCCGGCTCCTCGACCCGGCTGTCTACCTGCAGCTGCCCGGCCGGCGCAGCGTAACGGGGGTTCCCGGCCAGCAGCTGTATTCGGCGGCCGAAGCCGGACAGGTCGAAACCATCCGGCGCATCTGGGCGGGGCAAACGGCGGAAGACGCCGCCGCGCTGTTGAACATTGGGCCCGAGTTACCCGGTCCCTGAGCGCAGGCTAGGTGGTAGATGTGACCATCCGTTATATTTGTAGTCATTGTATATTTTTTGAGAGAACCGGGCTGGCAGGATACAGGCTTTGCCGCTGCCAGCCCGGCCGCTTATCAGGACCCTACCCTACCCCCTATGCACCCAGCTTACGAACAAACGTACCATCAACTGGAAGAGCAGCACTGGTGGTTTGCCGCCCGGCGCTCGGCCGTGTTCGATCTGGTGGGGGAGCTGCGCGTTCCCAGCGACGCCGCTATTCTGGAAATCGGCTGCTCGGGCGGTCCGCTGCTGCTGGCCCTTCGGAAAGCAGGCTACCACAACCTGACCGGCATCGACCTGAGCGAGAAAGGCATTGCGCTGGCCCAGGCCCGGGGCTTCAGCAACGTATCGGTGATGGACGGGGCCCGGCTGGAATTTGCCGACAACAGCTTCGACCTGGTTATTGCCTCCGACGTGCTCGAACACATCGAGGACGATGCCCAGGCCCTGCGGGAGTGGCAGCGCGTGCTGCGGCCCGGCGGCCGGCTGATTGTATTCGTGCCCGCCTTTCCGTTTCTGTGGAGCCGGCACGACGAGGTCAACTACCACTTCCGGCGCTACACGGGTACCGACCTGCGGAAGGTTCTGACCACGGCCCGGCTGCAGGTAGAGCGCCTCTCCTACTGGAACTTCACCTTGTTTTTCCCGACCAGCGTGGTGCGGATGCTCCAGCGCAAAACCCAGGCGACCATCGGCAACTCCAACGGTGACCTGCTAAAGCTGCCTACCGTGCTGAACAAGTCGCTGCGGGCCCTGATCGGGCTGGAAAACCTGCTGCTGCGCCGCATAAACCTGCCGGTGGGCGTGAGTACCTTCGCCATTGCCCGCAAGGCTGACTAGCCGCCCCATTCCACTTTCCGCCTTATCCCTACCTGCGTGGACCTCTCCGTCGTCATTCCGATTTACAACGAAGAAACGAACATTGCCGCCCTTTACACCCGCCTGAGCGGGGTGCTGGACCCGATGAACCTGCGCTACGAGTTCATCTTTATCAACGACGGCTCCCGGGATAAGTCGCTGCAGCTGGTGCAGAACCTGGCCGCCCGCGACCCGCGGGTCCGCTACATCGACTTCAGCCGCAACTTCGGCCACCAGATTGCCGTCACGGCCGGGCTCGACCTGTCGGTGGGGGAAGCGGTGGTAATTATCGATGCCGACCTGCAGGACCCGCCCGAGCTGATTCCGGGCCTGTACCAGAAGCTGCAGGAAGGCTACGAGGTGGTGTACGCCAAACGCCGCTCCCGGCAGGGCGAAAGCGCCGCCAAGAAAGCCACGGCCAAGCTGTTTTACCGCCTGCTGGCCAGCATCACCCACATTTCGATTCCTGTCGACACCGGCGACTTCCGCATCATCACCCGCAAGGTGGTGGAGGCGCTCAAGCAGATGCCGGAGCAGAACAAGTTTATCCGGGGCCAGATTTCCTGGATCGGCTACCGGCAAACCTACCTCGAGTACGACCGCGCCGAGCGGGCCGGGGGCGAAACCGGCTACACGTACAGCAAGATGATCAAGCTGGCGCTGGATGGCATCACCGGCTTTTCCGATGTGCCCCTGAAAGCGGCTACCTACAGTGGCTTTCTGGTGTCGGCGGTGGCGTTTCTGGTGATGCTGTACACCCTCTACGCCCGCTTCGTGACCGGTGACTACGAGCCGGGCTGGGCCTCGCTGATGGTGAGCATCTTGTTTCTGGGCGGGGTGCAGCTGATTGCCATCGGCATCATTGGCGAGTACATGGCCCGCCTGAGCGCCAACGTGCGTCGCCGCCCGCTTTACATCATCTCGGACACCAACATTCCCCACTCCCCGGCCAATCAGGCCCTGGCGCCCACGGCGGAGGAAATGGCCCAGGCGGCGGCCCCGCCCCACCACTAAGCGGATTCATGCTTTCCCGCTTCGCTCCGGTCGCCTTATCTCCCCGTCGACAGCGCGCCTGGCTGCTGGGGCTGCTGGCCTTCTTCGGCCTGTGCTACGCCCTGCTGGCCGTCGTCAACCACTATACCTTCCGCACGTTCGCCTACGACCTGGGCATTTTCAACCAGGCCATCTGGGATTACGCCCACCTGAGCTGGAACGTGAACTCGGTGATGCAGTACAACAACCTGCTGGGTGACCATTTCATGCTGCTCCAGCCGGTATGGTCGCCGCTGTACTGGCTGCTGGGCTCCTATACGCTGGTGGTGGTGCAGATCGTGGCGGTGCTGATAGGCGGCTACGGCACCTACCGTCTGCACCTTTTCCGCACGCGGGGCCGGCAGCAAACCGCGGCGCTGGCCTTGCTGGCCCAGTTCTTCAGCATCTGGGGCATCTACTCGGCCCTGGCCTTCGACTACCACGACAACGTGGTGGCGGCTATGCTGCTGCCCTGGCTTTTTCTGTTCTTCGAGCAGGACCGCCGCCCCGCTGCGGTGGGCATTGCCCTGCTGATGCTGATCAGCAAGGAAAATATGGCGCTGTGGCTGGTATTCGTGGGACTGGGTTTAGCCTGGCTGCACTGGCAGCACCGCGGGCGCGTGCTGCTGGCGCTGGGCATGGCGGCGGTGGCGGCGGCGTATTTTCTGCTGGTCGTGAAGGTGGCCATTCCGGCCCTGGGCGAAGGCCGGGCATTCTATCACCAGCAGAACTATGCAGCTCTGGGCAGCACCCCCGGCGCCCTGCTCCAGACTATTTTCACCCGCCCCGGCTACGTGCTCGGCCTGCTGTTTCAAAACCAGCTCGGCGACC
The DNA here is from genome assembly GCF_020685205.1 of Hymenobacter translucens. Taxonomy (GTDB): domain Bacteria; phylum Bacteroidota; class Bacteroidia; order Cytophagales; family Hymenobacteraceae; genus Hymenobacter; species Hymenobacter translucens. Next base: position 403,077 of record NZ_JAJERB010000002.1, on the reverse strand, counting down.
CGGCCGGGGACTGGATTAAAACGGAGCTGCACATCATGGTGCTGATTTCGGGCGGGTACGCCCTGCTGCGCCGCCCGGCCTACCTGCTGATGCTGGCCCCGATCTACGCCCAGAAGCTGCTGTCGTCCCAGCTGGTGCACTGGGGCCTCAACTACCAGTATTCCATCGAGTTTGTACCGGTGCTGAGTGTAGCCCTGGGCCATGCACTGATGGGCACCACGCCCCAGCGGGCCGTGCGGCTGGCGGTGGTAGCGGCCGTGGTTACGCTGGCGGCTACCATCGTTTCATTGGAAGTGCGGGTGTCGAAGTGGCACGACAAAAGCGCCACCCAGTTCTACCTGCCCCGCCACTACCGCCGCGGGTTCGACGTAGCCGAGGTGCACCGCGCCCTGCAGCTGATTCCGACCGACGCGGCCGTCAGCGCCCTCTCGCCGCTGACGCCCCATCTGGCGGCCCGGGCTTATATCTACCCTTTTCCGTTCGTCGCCAACGCCAACTACCTGGCCGTGCTGCGCCACGACAATCCCTATCCGCTCTCTGAAGCCGAGCTGGAAGCGCAGCTGAGCGCGTATCAGCAGTCGGGGGATTGGGAGACGCTCTACGACCGGGAGCCGCTGGTCATTCTCCGGCGCCGGAAGCCCATCCCGGCTCCTGCCCGCCGCTACTTTGCCCGCCGCGCCACCGACCCGGCCCCGCGCTAGCGCTGCGGCAGCATGGCCTCTTTCGGCCACAGCCCGTAGCCGTCGACGCTCCATTCCAGGTAGCCCTGTCCCTGCACCAGCGCATGCAGGTACCGCTCCACATTGGTGTTGCGGAACCGGGGAGCAATAATAAAGGCGGAGGGGCGGTACGTGCGCAGAAAGGCTGCCGCCTGCTGGGGCGTGGCAGGGGCCACTGTGGTATCGGGGTGCTCCTGCAGGACAAGCAGGGCGTGCAGCACCGGGTCCTGGTCGAATGCGTCAAACGTAGCCTGGGGAATGCGGGAAATGTAGGCCCCGGGCAGCTTTTTGTGGTGGCGGGTCTGGTAGAACAGCTCGTTCGGACTCATCTGCCCCTTGTGCTGGTAGCCGTCGAGCAGGCCGAAGGGAACCGGAAACAGCGCGTCGCCGAGCAGATTCGCCGCCTGCTGGTAAGCCAGCGGGATACTGCTTTCCCGCAGCACCGGGGCCGGCCGGGGCTGAAACTCGACCAATACCACCGCCAGCAGCAGCCCCGATACCGCCCAGCGCAGGGCCGGCCGCACCCGGGCCCGCAGCCACGGGTCGAGCAGAGCAAACGAAACCAGGGGCAGCAGCAGCGCGACGTACGACACGTGCCGGGTGGGGCAGCGAATGTTGTTGAAAAACGGGATGTAGTGCAGAAAGCCGGTGGGCAGCCGCAGGATTCCTTTGCCAAATACCTTGATTTCGGGCAGCGTCAGCAGAAAGAACAGCAGCAGCAGCCAGGGCAGCGGCTGCCACTGCCGGGCCGCCTCGGAAGGCTGCTCCGGCTGCCTGCGGCGGGTGAAAGCCAGCAGCAGCAAAACCAGCGGCAGGCAGTAGCCAAGAAACATCACGTTCTCCTCGGAGCCGGGCATGTTGAAGATGCGGCTCTGGTGCAGCTGCTCGGTAGCCGGTGTACTCAGCCAGCGGCTGTTGAGCGGGGGCAGCAGGTAGCCGGCCAGGTCGCCGCCCCACCAGAAGCCGGCGTTGTCGGGCACCCCGCTGAGCATCAGCAGACGGGAAGCAATGTGGCTGACCACCAGCACCGCGGCCAGAATCAGCCAGGGCCGGGGCCGGCGCCAGTTGATCTGCCCCAGCCGGAAACCATAGTACAGTGCGTAGCCCGCCGAGAAGTACAGCAGCCCAAACAGCGTGTAATAGTCGCTGAGCAGGGTGATGAGCCCCAGCACCACGCAGATCAGCACCTGGCTCCACCGCCGTACCCGGGGCCAGAGCCGGCCTTCCCGGAAGGCGAAGGCTTCGAGGAAGGCGTACAGGTAAAACGGGGCCGGGGCGGTAAGCAGCAGGTGATAATGGGCCGGCAGGTGCGTTAGCTTATAAGGCGAAAACGCAAACACGACCCCGGCCAGCAAACACAGAACCGGGTTGGAAACCCAGCGGCGGCACAGCCGGTACGCCCCTACCCCCGACAGCACGAAGCTCAGCGCCAGGCAGACGTTCACGGCCAGGATTTCCTGGTTCAGCAGCACGTTTACCAGCCCGATGATGGGCGTATAAGTGTGCATGATCAGGGAAGAGCCCTGCGGAAACAGCAGCAAAGAGGTGTAGAACGGGTTAGAGCCGGCCAGCAGCTGCGCCCGGAAGTTGTAAGCATTCCACACGTACTGGTTGGCGTCGCTGCCATCGGGGCCCAGAAAGCCGGTGCTGAAGCAGGTCGCCAGGGGCCAGCTGAAGACCACGAACAGCAGCCCGTAGAAGATGGCACTTAAAAGCAGTTCGCGCCAGGCGGTGGGTTTCATGCGGAGGTAGGTTCAGAACCGGCCGGGTCGGGGCCGGCCGAAACAAAGGTACGTCCCGGGCCCGGCAAACGAAGTTGGGGCGAATGGGTAGTTTTGGATGGTTTTTGGTAGTCGGTTTCTCGTTGTTTGTGGTTGAGCAATGTCATCCTGAGGCGAAGCCGAAGGACCCTAGCACCGCAGAGCGAGTCGTTAGGTAGATTGCCGTTCGGAAGCCAGTCTTTCAAGCCTGATAAGGGCCTTCGCTCTGCGGACACTAGATCAGCATAACAGTTAGTAAGCCAACCACTAACCGAACCAACCAAAAACGAATACCCAAATCCCAAAAATGCAGCACCCCGCCCCGGACTGGTTTCGCAATGCCTTGCTTCGCCGCTGGTGGTGGCTGCCCCTGGTTCCGGCGGCCTTTTTTGCCCTGTTCTGGCGCCTTGGCGCGCTGCCCCTGCAGATGTGGGACGAATCCCGGCAGGCGGTGAATGCCGCCGGGATGCTGGGCTCGGGCAACTGGCTCGTGACGCAGTACCAGGCCGAGCCGGATCTGTGGAACACCAAGCCGCCGCTGGAAGTGTGGCTGCAGGCCCTGAGTTTGCGCACGTTCGGCTACTCGGAGTGGGCCTTGCGTTTGCCCAACGCCCTGGCCGCCCTGCTGCTGACGGTGCTGGTAGCAGCCTTTGCCCGGCGCTGGCTCGGGGGGCGGCTGGCGGGACTGCTGGCCGGGCTGGCGTTGTTGGCAAGCAAAGGCTTTGTGGGCGACCACCTGGCCCGTAGCGGCGACTTCGAGCCCTTGCTGGTGCTGATGACCACGGCTCAGGTAATGGCGGTGTTTGGCTGGCTGCAAACCCGGCAGCGCCGCTTCCTGCTGCTGGCCGGGGTGGCCGTGGCTCTGGCTTTGCTCACCAAAAGCGTGGCGGGACTTTTCCTGGTGCCGGGGCTGGCCGTTGAAGTTATTCGGCGCGGGCGGCTGCTTTCGCTGCTGCGGCAGCCGGCTGCCTGGATGGCGCTGGTTCTCGCCCTGGGCCCGCCCGCGCTCTGGTACCTGGCCCGGGAGCAGGCCGGGCCGGGCTACCTGGAAGCCGTCTGGCAAAACGAATTGGGGGGACGCCTGCTGGGCTCTATTGAAGCCCACGACGAGGCCTGGTACTGGTACCTGATCAGCTTTGTGTCACAGAAATTCCTGCTCTGGACGCCCTGGGTGCTGCTGGCCGGCTGGCAGCTGGCCCGGCGACCGGCCGCACGGCCGGCGCACCGCTTCTTTACCCTGGCGGCGTGGGCGGGCGGCGTGTTTATGCTACTAATCAGCCTGGCCCGCACCAAGCTGGCCTGGTACGATGCGCCTCTCTACCCCTTGCTGGCCCTGGTGTTGGGCGGGGGCCTGACGCTGCTGGTACGCCGGACCGCGCGGGCTGCCCGGACGAGCGGGCGCCGACGCTGGCTGCCCGCAACTATTGTGCTGCTGGCTTTGGTGCCTTCCGTTATTGCCCTGCACAGCCGCCTGAACAAGGAGTATAAGCGCCGCTACAATCAGGCCCAGCTCACCTACGGCCGCTACCTGCGTCAGCTGGACGGCGTGCCCCTGCCCGCACGCCGCTACACCGCCCTGCACGCCGGCTCCGACCAGAGCACCCTGTTCTACAACGCTCCGCTGGAATACTATGCCCTCGAAGCCCGGCAGGCGCGGCGTGATACCGTGATGGTGGTGTACGGCGCCGAAAACCTGTTGCCTCCCGGTACGCTCGTCGTAGTATGCGGAAGGGCCGCCCAACGAGCTCTGGCACAGGGTCGGCAGTTCCGGGTGGTGCACCAGGCCGACTCGTGCAGCACCGTGCGCGTGGAGTAAGCGGCCCCGGCAGTGAAGTCGGCCCGGGAGTCGCTGGATACTCCAGCAACGGCGGGGATAAAATATTGAAGGGGTCGAAAATTTATCCCCTTCCGAGCGACATGCCTTTGACAAGCGCAGGAAAATGCTTCCCGGCACGACAGCAAATCGGGTCAGGAGAAAAAGTTGCTCTCAGGGGCTCAGTGACCCGAAGAGGGGTCGGTCCTGTGCTGACCCGGCAGTGGGCCCACCGGCTCCGATTTTGTAGATTTGCTTGCCCACCATGCCGGGCGCCCCACCCATGCTCCAGATTCAGAATTATATCAACGGTGAGTTTGTGCCGCCCGTGGCGGGCCGCTACCTCGACAACATCGACCCGGCCCTGGGCCAGGTATATGGCCAGATTCCCGATTCTGATGCCACCGACATTGCCCGGGCCGTGGAAGCGGCCGAAGCGGCGTTTCCTGCCTGGCGGGCCATGCCGGCCGAAAAGCGGGGCCGTCTGCTGGTGCGCGTCGCCGACCTGATCGAGCGAAACCTGGAGCGCCTGGCGCAGGCCGAGAGCCGCGACAACGGCAAGCCGGTAACCCTGGCCCGCACCGTCGACATTCCGCGGGCGGCCAGCAACTTTGCATTTTTCGGGACGGGCATCGGCCACTTTGCCTCGGAGTCCCACTTCCAGGAAGGCGTCGCCGTCAACTACACCGTGCGCCACCCCCTGGGCGTGGTGGGCTGCATATCGCCCTGGAACCTGCCCCTGTACCTGTTTACCTGGAAGATTGCCCCGGCCCTGGCCGCCGGCAACTGCGTGGTAGCCAAGCCCTCCGAGATTACGCCCGCCACGGCCTACCTGCTGGGTGAGCTATGCCAGGAGGCCGGTTTGCCCGCGGGCGTGCTCAACATTGTGCACGGCACCGGCCCCCGGGCCGGACAGGCCATCGTGGAGCACCCCCGCATCAAGGCCATCAGCTTTACGGGCGGCACCAAAACCGGGGAGCACATTGCCCGCACCGCCGGCCCCATGTTCAAGAAGCTTTCCCTGGAGCTGGGCGGCAAGAACCCCAACCTCGTTTTTGCCGACTGCGACCTCGACGCGGCCGTGCGCACCAGCGTGCAAAGCAGCTTCGCCAACCAGGGTCAGATCTGCCTGTGCGGCTCCCGGATTCTAATTGAGCGTCCCATTTACGAGCAGTTCAAGCAGGCCTTTCTGGAGCGGGTAGCCGGGCTTACGGTGGGCGACCCGCTGGCAGAAACGACCCGGCAGGGGGCGTTGGTAAGCGAGGCCCACCTGGAAAAGGTGCAGTCCTACATTGCGCTGGCTCAGTCGGAAGGCGGGCGGCTGCTCGCGGGCGGCCGGCGCGTGCAGCCGGAAGGGCGCTGCGCCGGAGGCTATTTTCTGGAGCCCACCGTGTTCGAAGGGCTGGCGCCCGACTGCCGCACCAACCGGGAGGAAATCTTCGGGCCAGTCGTCACGCTGACGCCGTTCGATACCGAAGCCGAGGCCTTGCAGTGGGCCAACGGCACTGACTATGGCTTGTCGGCCACCATCTGGACCCGGGATTTGGATCGGGCCCACCGGGTGGCGCATCAGGTACACGCCGGCGTGGTTTGGATCAACACCTGGCTTTTGCGGGACCTGCGTACCCCGTTCGGAGGCATGAAGAACTCCGGGGTGGGCCGGGAAGGAGGACTGGAAGCACTGCGCTTCTTCACTGAGCCTCAGAACATCTGCGTAAAGCTTTAGCCTATTGACCCCAACCCCTACTCTTTCCCTAGTGCCTTCCTCTCTTTCTTCTCAACCCCCGGCCTGGCAGCGCTGGCTACCGCTGGCTTTGCTGCTGCTGTTTTCCTACCTGCCGCTTTTCTGGCTGCTGGGCGGCCTGCCCGTGCAGCAGTGGGATGAGGCCCGTACCGGCCTCAACGGCCTCAATATCTGGACCTATAACGACTGGATCGTACTGCGCCACATAGAGAAACCGGATCTGTGGAACAGCAAACCCCCGCTCTGGCCGTGGCTTCTGGCATTCAGCTTCAAAGCCCTGGGGGCCACTGAGCTGGGGCTGCGCCTGCCAGCCGCAGTAGCGGGCCTGGCTACGGTGCTGCTGGTGTACCGGGCCGGCAGCCGCTGGCTGGGTGGCCCGTGGGCAGGCTTTGTGGCCGGCATGGTTCTGCTTACCAGTCAGGGCTACGTGCATTACCACGTCACCCGCTCCGGCGACTTCGACGCGCTGCTTACGCTGTGGACCACGGCCGGCGCCCTCAACTGGCTGGCCTATCTGCGCACCGGACGGCAGCGCTGGGCGTGGGCGGCGGGCGGCGCCTTTGCGCTGGCTTTGCTTACCAAAGGCATTGCCGGGCTGCTCTTTGCCCCCGGCCTGCTGCTGGCCACCTACCTCACTCACTCCGCCAGGCGGCTACGGCGCGCATCTCCCTGGCTGGCCATAAGCCTGGTAGTACTGGTTGGGGTTATCTGGTACTCGGGCCGGGAGCTGGCAGCACCAGGCTACCTGCTCAACGGCGTCTGGAAGTACGAAGTAGCCGGCCCTGCTACCGAGCAGATGGAGGGCCACTATCACCCTTTTGGCTGGTACATCAGTGAGATGTCCAAGCAGAAATTTGCTATCTGGCTGCTGGCCGCCCTGCTGGGCGGGTTGCTGGGGCGCTGGCTGCCGGCCGGCAGCCGCAACTGGTGGCTGGTCCGCTATGTGGGAACAGTAGCGCTTACGTTTCTGCTGGTGATTTCAATTGTTCAAACCAAGCTAAGCTGGTATGATGCCCCCGTGTATCCGCTGCTGGCGCTGCTGGCCGCGGCGGGATTAGGCTGGGTGGGGAAGGCCCTGGAATCGCACCTGCAGGCTCCGCTGACGCGCGGTATCCGGATAGCCGGAATTCTGCTGCTGGTAGCATTGCCCTATGTGGCCCAGCTCCAGCATATCCGGGATATGGATACGCACCGGCTGGAGCGACCACAGCTGCAGTATGGCCGCCACCTGCGCGAGCAGGTCCGCCAGATGCCGCACGTGCAGCAGTATATCCTGGCCACCGACGGGTCGTTCAACGACAGTCCCGCGTTCTATGCAGCCGCTGCCCGCTTTCAGTATGGGCACGAAGTAACCCGGGCCGATGTGTGGTCGATGAACAAAGGGCGCCCGGGCCTGATTGTAATGGCCTGCGGGGCCAAGGCCTACCGGCCCTGGATGAAGCACTTTACAACCGAAATTCTGGTGCGCAGCGACTCCTGCCTGACCTTCATGCTGATGCGCTACCGTTAAGGGCCGGAGGAAAGCTCATCCGTCGACTCGAGCTGCAGCAGTTTGGTCAGGGTGCGCTCCAACTCGGCCAGCGTGGTTTCCCGAAACTCCAGTGGCTCGGTATCCCGCTGCCCGGTTGTCGTCTCGCGCAAAGCCAGATACGGCAGGTCGTTGCGAAACTGTACGCCCACCAGCACGGCCCGCTGCCGGGCCGGGACGCGGGCAAAGGCATATCCCTGGGCCTCGGCCGCACCTTCGAGGATAACGGCATGGTCGCGCAGCACCAGATGCACCGTCGTGGTTGGCTCTACATCCGCCCCCGCACGCAGGGCCGCCGTCGAATCCAATGGCTGCCAGGGCTCATCGCGCAGAAACCAGCCCAACTGACAGACATTAAACAGTGGGGGTGGGGGCACGGCCGCTACGGAATCGGAGGCAGCCGAAGGTGGTGCAGGCGCCGTGGTGACGAGGGCTTCGGGTAGTACGAACCGCACGGGCAGCGTCATCTTCACCTTCACGCGCCGGCCCTTTTCCCGCCCGGGCGTCCACCGGCCTGACGTTTCGCGCAGCACCCGCAGCACTTCGGCATTGCAGCCGTTGGGCAGGCCCTGCACGATGCGGGGCGCAACCACGTTGCCCACTTCATCCACCACAAACGCCGCCGTAACGGTGCCCTGGGTCTGGGCCTGCCGGGCCGCCCGGGGATAACGCAGCAGCTTGTCCAGATCGGCTGCCGTCCGGCCATAAGCCGGCATCTGCTCAACCTCCTCGTAGATATTATTGGTGGTCACGGCATCGGGCACGGCTTCGGCGCCGCCGGCCACCGGTACGCGGGCTACCATCCACCGCAAAGCGGGCTGGTGCCGGCCCGGCCGCCGAAAGTAGAGATGCTCGGCTTCCTGAGGCCCCTGCCCGGCCATGCCCAGCTGAAAGTGACGACCCGGCGCGACCTGCACCTGCTGGCCCCGGGCCGTCGCGCGGACCAGTACCGTGCCCGTGTTCCGCAGCAGCTTTCCGTCGGCGGCTACTGTGCACAGGTTCGACAGTAGCGCATCGGCCAGGGAGTAGCACTCCTTGAGCTCCACGTACACCGGACCGGTGACCGGCCGGTTGCGGGCGTCCACGAACACCCGGGCTGGAAAGCGGATGATGGTTCCTTCCTGCCCGCGTACCTCGGTGGTTTTGGCGGGGTCGATTTTAAAAAACTGGCTGGCCTTGAGGGTGAAGTCATAGGCCCGGGCTTCCCCGGGGCCCGGCGCAAGCGTATCGGGCGGAGCGGGTGATGCCCGGAGCAGACGCCCGTGTTTCGGAGAAGCAGGAGGGGCCGCCAAGGCCTGCGAAAGGCTGGCGTTTAGCAGCAGCATCACGCCAAAAAGAAGGCGGCGTTTCGTTCGGAGCATACGCATGAGAGGGATACTACGCGAAAAACCCTGAAACGAAACGCCACCCTGTTGTTTTTCTTGCCCGGAGCCTAGCTTCTTCTACAGGTTCTTCACCACGAAGTCCGTCATTTGCCGGTAGAGGTGCAGGCGGGTGTTGCCGCCGTAGATACCGTGGTTGCGGTTCGGATAGTACAGGCTCTGGAAGTCCTTGTTGGCTTTCACCATCGCGTCGACCCAGGCCGTGGAGTTCTGGAAGTGCACGTTGTCGTCGCCGGTGCCGTGTACGAGCAGGTACTTGCCCTTCAGCTGCTGGGCAAACTGCACGGGGGAGTTGTCGTCGTAGCCGGCCGGATTTTCCTGGGGCGTTTTCAGAAACCGCTCGGTGTACACCGTGTCGTAGTAGCGCCAGTTGGTAACGGGGGCCACCGAGATGCCGGCCTTGAACAGGTCCGCGTTTTTCGTCATGGCCAGGGCCGTCATGTAGCCGCCGAAGCTCCAGCCCCAGATGCCGATGCGGCTTTTGTCGACGTAGGGCAGCGTGCCGAAGTACCGGGCGCCTTCGGCCTGGTCGTCGGTTTCCAGCTTGCCCAGGTTGGCGTAGGTGCTCTTCTTGAACGCCGCGCCCCGGGCGCCGGTGCCCCGGTTGTCCACCGATACTACGATGTAGCCTTTCTGGGCCAGCAGCTGATGCCAGAGGTAGTTGGTGAAGGCAATGCCGGCACCGGCATCATCCTTCACGGTCTGGGAGCCGGGGCCGCCGTACACGTACATCAGCACCGGGTACTTTTTGCTCGCGTCGAAGTTGGCGGGCTTCAGCACCGAGGCATTCAGCGACGTTCCGTCGGAGGTCTTAAAGGAAATAAACTCCAGCTTGCCCAGGTTGTACTGGCTGAGCTTCTCGCGCAGCTTGGCATTGTCTTCCAGCACCTTCACCAGCTTGCCGTTCTGTGCATTGCGCAGGCTTACCAGTTGGGGCACTCCGGCGCTGGAGTGGTAGTTGAGGTAGTATTTGCAGTCGGGGCTCATGTTCACCGCGTCGGTGCCCGCGCCGGTTTCACCCAACCGGGTTTTGCCCGAGCCTTTCAGGCTCACGCGGTAGAGGTGGCGCTGCAACGGCGAGGCCTCGGTGCTGCTGTAGTACACCAGACCCTTCTTCTCGTCGAAGCCGTTGATTTCGGTGATTTCCCAGTCGCCCTTGGTGAGCTGCCGCACGGGCTTGCCCTGCATGTCGTACACGTAGAGGTGGCGGAAGCCGTCTTTTTCGCTGCTATACAGAAACTCCTTACCACCCTGCAGGTAGCGCAGGTCGTCGTTTACTTCCACGTAGGCCTTATCGGTGTCGGTCAGCACCACCTGGGCGGTACCGGTACCGGCGTTGGCGTGCAGGATTTCGAGTTTGTTCTGCAGGCGGTTCATGCGCCGGATGCTGAGCAGGTTGGGCGTGCGGGTCCAGATAACCCGCGGGATGTACTGGTCAACCTCGCTGCCGACGTCCATCTTCACAGTTTTCGCCCCAGCCACGTCGTACACCGACACGCCCACGACCGAGTTCTTTTCTCCGGCCTTGGGATACTTGTAGCGGTAGTCCTTCGGGTAGAGCGGCCCCCAGGTCTGCATGTTGTACTCCGGCACCTGGCTTTCGTCGAAGGTGTAGTAAGCCAGCTGCCGGCTGTCGGGCGACCAGAAGAAGCCCTTGGCAAACTCAAACTCCTCTTCGTATACCCAATCGGCCGAGCCGTTAATGATGCGGTTGGCCACGCCATCGGTGGTTACGGCTTTTTCCTGCATCGAAGCCAGGTCCACCACGAACAGGTTGTTGTCGCGCACAAAGGCTACGCGGCGGCCATCGGGCGAGAACGAGGCGTAGCTCTGCTTGCCCCCGGTGCTGAGCGGCACCAGCTTCTTGCTGGCCCGGTCGTACACGAAGTAGTTGGCCTTGGAACTGCGACGGTAGATGGGCTCGGTGTCGGTGCTGAACAAAATCTTCTGCTCATCGGCGTTGAACTCGTAGCCGTCCACTTCCAGGGGCGTGGTGCTGCCCGCTACTTTCAGGTCCGCGCCCGAAACCAGCGTCTGCACGGCCTTGCCGGTCGTCACGTCGTGCTGCACCAGGTTGCCCTCGTCGAGCGAGGAGTAGTAGCGTCCGTCGAGCATCCAGTTGAAGCCTGGCACCGAGCGGGCCGCAAACGTGCCTTTGGTCCAGATGTCTTCGAGCGTGATGTCCGGCTTCTGCTGGGCCTGGGCGGGAGAGATGCTGACCGGCATGAGGGCCGGGCTGGCCGTGGCCAGCAGCAGGGCCAGGCCGAGAAAACGAAACTTCATAGAATCAGAAAAATGAAAAAGGCAATGCCTGCGTTAAAGGTACCGACTTAATGCCACTGCGGGAAGCCGGCTGCGCCGGCCGCGCTAAAGTCACCGGCACCGGCCGCTGGTTGCGTAAAACTACAAGTCTGCCGACGCCGGCAGTATTCCCGTCTGAACTCCGACCTTTGCATGCTATGCCGATTCGCTTTCTATTTTGCCTGCTCGGTCTGGCGGGCCTGCTTACCGGTTGCGGGGACCCGGCCACCGGGCCGCGCCTCGATCTGGTTGGCAGCTCCCGCTTTATCAGCGCCGACCGCGCCCTGACCTCCCCGGCCGATACCCTGACGGCCAAAGTGTACGCCGAGGCCCGCGACGACAACCAGCAGCTACGGCGCCTGCGCATCACCGTGGGCTATAATGATGAAACGCCGCTGGTGTACCTGGATTCGGCTTTAAACCGCCGGGACGCGCTTTTCCTGCTCAGCTTCGGCTCCCGCACCACCTCCGGGCGGGAAACCTGGCGCTTCGAAGCCGAAGACACCGACGGCCAGAAAGCCAGCCGGTCCTTCCGGGTCAGGCTCCGCAACCCCGACTCTACCCTGGTGTACCACCGCTACACCGTGCGCCTGCAGGCTCCGGGCACCCCTTACGCCCGCCCCTACCTCGACCTTGCCCGTGGGCTTGCCTTTCCCTCCTACACCGTGCGAACCAATGCCGAGGCCCAGCAGGCCGTGGACCTGATCTACCTGCCCCTGGCGGCGGGAGGACCCGTTCTGGCGGCCCCGGCCGATCCGCAGTCGGGCCTAAACTGGCCTGGCCGGCGCAGAACGCTGCTGCGGGTCACGTCGCTCAGTCAGTCGGCTTTTACTAACACCGATACCTCCGAAGAGCTTGAAGCAGCCTATACCAGCAACCTCAGCAGCCCGGTAACCCGTACCCCGGCTCTGACCAAAGGAGCAGTGCTGGCTTTCATCACTGCCGACTCGCGCTACGGCCTGCTTTACGTGGCCGATGTGCTTGCATCCCCCGTCCCGGCGCTGGTTCTGAACGTGCGGATTCAGCGCTAACCCGGGAGGCTCCGGATAAAGAAAGGCTGCCCCGGATGGAGCAGCCTTTCTTTATGCACGTACTTTAAGGAGCTGCCTAGAAGGTCACACCCGCTGTTACGCTTGTTGTGAATTGGTTTCCCTTCACCGTAATAACCGGCTGTAGCGTCTTATCAGCAATGGTGTACGGCGTATAGTAGCGGTTCAGGGTCGTGTACACGCCCGCTAGGTCCAGGAAGAAGTTATCCTGCCGGATGCCCACCCCACCCGTGAAGAACTGCTGGGTCCGGTCGAAGTCGTTGTTTTTGTACGGGTCGCCGTAGCGGGCGTAGCCGCCCCGGACCCGGAAGATGTTGTAGCGGGCTTCGGCACCAAAGCGCAGGTTCACGGCCGACTGGTAAAGCGAGCTGATGTTCTGATTCTCTACCTCGAAGTCATAGGTGTCACCCGTGGACGCGTCGCTGTTGAGCCGGGCATTGGAGTAGTTTACGTACTCGGCATCAGCCGTCAGGAAACCTATTTTACCGGCTAGAACTGCGGCCCCGGCCGAAGCCCGGAAAGGCGTCGTCAAGGCATAGGTGTACTCACCCGGCTGCGTACTGGCCGCTATACTCGTGGTCGACTTACCCTCAATCACGACCGGCTGCCCGAACTCAGTGGTAATCTGTCGGCTATAGGAGTCAGTCAGTCGCATGAACGTCGGGGTCTGAACCGAGGCGCCGAGGCGCACCCAGTCATTCGCCCGGTAGATGGCCCCGAGCCGCACGTTGAATCCCCCCCCATCCGTGTCGAGCTGGTCGCGCAGGGTGAAGTTGCTGAACACGGTGCTGTTCACATCCTCGGCTTCCCGGAAGGTACTCACCGAGGAGTAGCGTGAACTGACGATGCCTAGCGCTCCACCGATGTACAGCCGGTCCTGGTAGCTGGCGCCGTAGCCGATATCAAACTGGTTGTGCGAGCCTTTGGTTAGCACGGTTTCGTCCTGCCGGATGGCTCCACTGCGCGATAAAGTCTTGAGCTGCACCCGTCGGCTGCTGCCCGTGCCCGTGGTATCGAGGTAGGTCAGGTAGGCGCCGTATGCCACCCCGTTCAGGGTAGTGTACTGGTCCTTCAGGTACTGGTTGTTGATGCCAGTGTAGCTGGTCGTAGGAGCTTCGCGCAGGTATTGAAAAAACGAAGCATCGTCGGTCACCGTGCCGTTGTAGCGAAACTGGGAGTTGAAGTTGTTCAGGCGGGTCAAGCCCAGGGCCAGCGTGCCCCCACGCCAGTCGCTGCTGTTATCGTCGTCGGCCAGCCGGCTGGTGAAGGCCAGACCGAAATTGCCCACGTGAAAGTTGTTGCGGGTGTTCGTCGTTCGCTGTCCGGTACCGGAAGCTTCGGTATTGATCTGTCCGAATCCCGGGGTGAAGCTTATCTCCGACTTACGGAACATCCCCAGACCTGCTGGATTGGAAGTTAGGTTACCCAGGTCCGAGCCCAGCGCCACATTCGCTCCGCCAATGCCCAGTGTGCGGGCCGGGCCTCCAAACTGCAGCCGCGAATACCGCAGCGCATCTACTTCATCTTGGGCAAAGGCGTGGCCGGACCAGCTTAGCAAAGCCAGTCCCAGCCATAATTTCAGGTTTTTCATTAGGATAGGAAATTGAGCCGGCAAGGCGGCACCAATGACAAATCAACCAGTTATCAAGCGGGCTGAGTTATTCAATTCGGCCCCGGCCGCCACGCCCACCCGAAGGGGCCGGGCTGGACGAAGGTTGGGAGCTGGGCTGTGAGTACGAGCGGCTGGGCTCCGAATAGGACCGCTGCGGCTGCTCGCCCGAATCCCGGTACACCCGGCGTTGCGGCCGGGTGGCCGGCTGCTCTGGGGCCTGTTGGTCGCCGCCATAGACGCTCCGGCGACGCTGGGGCTGAACCGGCTGAGGCTGTTGCGGCTGAGCATAATCCTGAGGCAACGTGCTCATCTGGGCGGGCTGCTCTTCCGCTACCCGGATGCGGCGGCCCTGCCCGTAGGCATCGGGCCGGATCTGGGGCTGGGCATCCGGAGCCGGAGCGCCGGACTGGTCAGGCGTCGCTTCATAAACCCGACCCAGACGGGACGGCCGCTCGGGCGACGATTTAACGGGCGCCTCAATCGTCCGGTCCGGGCCAGACTGCGAAATCGACTGCTGGCTGGAGCCGGCTTCCTGCACCCGTGACTTGCCGGGACCGGCTGGGCTGCCGCTGCTGATTACGCCGCTGGAAGTTTGCTGACTGCCGGGGTTGGGAGCTACCAGACCACCTTCGTTGAGGCGGCCGCCATGGTTGCGTACCGTGCCTCCGGTGGATGTTGCTTCCCCGCTCCGGCTCTGACGCGGGCCATAATAAACCTGGTTGCGGGGATTCTGCACGTAGCCGCTACCGTAGTTGCGGTTGCCATACCGACTGCCATAATAGCCACCATACCCGCGGCCATAGCCATAGAAGGAGTCGTAGTAGCCATAGCCGTAGGGCCGGTAGTAGGCGTAGGGATAATAAGGCCGGCCGTAGCCGATGGTGACACTGACGTAGGGGCTGCCGTAGCCGTAGCGGAACGGGTCGTAGAAGAAAGGGTCGTAGAACGAGTTATAATAGCCGGCTGGCCCCCAGGCATAGGGCGACGCACCGTAGAAAAAGGGGTCAACGTACGCAAAGTCGTAGTACCCGAGGCTGAGGCCGCGGTAGGGCTGATGAAAGCGCCGAATCCGGGCCGAGTAGCTGTAGTCATCGTCGTAGTACTCCGTGCTTCCGGAGCTGCGGGCCGACTGACTAGAGCCGCGGTACTCGGGGTTTGCTTCTTCCGAGGCCGACACCGGAGCCGGCTCATCGGAAGTGGCCGGCCGAGTTGAAACCACCTGGGAGGTGCGGTCTTTAGAAGAATAGTATACGCCGTCGCTCTCGGTGGAGGTCAGCGCGGAGGTGCCCGCACAGCCGCCCAGCGTGAGCAAGGCCAGGGCGGGCAACAGAGCAGTCAAGGTATTTTTCATGGCGGGGAAGCTAAAAAATAGGGGTGGTCGCATTGCCCATAAGCGGGGCCGCCTACCCGGATGGGGGCGGATTGCTCAGGTTTAATAACGTAATTCGTGCCGGAAACGGTGCCCTGGATCAGTCAAAACTTATACCAGAACCGGAACCCTTTCCTTCTACTCAAAGATAATCCGAAAATGAGCAAAAGTCTGACCAAACGTAGCGAAGATTATTCGCTGTGGTACAACGACTTGGTAAAGCGGGCGGGCCTGGCCGAAAACTCGGCCGTACGGGGTTGCATGGTCATTAAGCCCTATGGGTACGCCATCTGGGAAAAGATGCAGCGGCAGCTGGACGACATGTTCAAGCGCACCGGCCATCAGAACGCCTACTTTCCGCTTTTCGTGCCCAAAAGCCTGTTTGAGGCCGAAGAGAAAAACGCTGAGGGCTTTGCCAAGGAATGCGCCGTAGTAACTCACTACCGTCTGCAAACCGACCCCGACAACCCCGGCAAGCTCCGCGTAGACCCCAACGCCAAGCTGGAGGAAGAGCTGATTGTGCGCCCGACCTCGGAGGCCATCATCTGGAGCACCTACAAGAACTGGGTGCAAAGCTACCGCGACCTGCCCTTGCTCATCAACCAGTGGGCCAACGTGGTGCGGTGGGAAATGCGTACCCGCCTGTTTTTGCGCACGGCCGAGTTCCTCTGGCAGGAAGGCCACACCGCCCACGCTACCGCCGAGGAAGCCGTGGCCGAAACCCGGCAAATGCTGGACGTGTACGCCCAGTTTGCCGAGGAATGGATGGCGCTGCCCGTCGTGAAAGGCGTTAAAAGTGAGAACGAGCGTTTTGCCGGCGCCCTCGACACCTACTGCATCGAAGGGCTGATGCAGGACGGAAAAGCTTTGCAGGCGGGTACGTCCCACTTCCTGGGTCAGAACTTCGCCAAAGCCTTCGACGTGCAGTTCACCAACAAGCAGGGCACCCTGGAATACGTGTGGGGAACTTCCTGGGGAGTCAGCACCCGCCTGATGGGCGCCTTGGTGATGGCGCACTCCGACGACGAAGGCCTGGTGCTGCCGCCCAAGCTGGCGCCCATCCAGGTTGTGATTGTGCCCATCTACAAAACCGGTCAGCTCGAGGAGCTGCTGGAACGCATCCGTCCGCTCCAGATGGGGCTGATTGAGCGGGGAATCTCCGTCAAACTCGACGACCGCGACACCGAGCGCCCGGGTGCGAAGTTTGCCGAGTGGGAGCTCAAGGGCGTACCGGTCCGCATTGCCATCGGCACCCGTGACCTCGACAGCGGAACGGTGGAAGTAGCCCGTCGCGACACCAAGGAGAAAATGAACCTGCCCCTGGCCGACATCGTGAACAGCATTGACCAGTTGTTGAGCGACATTCAGTCAAACATCTACAACCGGGCCCTGCGCTTCCGCGAAACCCATACCACCCGCGTCGACAGCTACGAGGAGTTCAAGCAGGCGCTGGAAGGCGAAGGCGGCTTCGTGGTAGCCCACTGGGACGGCACCTCCGAAACGGAAGACCGCATCAAGGAAGAAACCAAGGCTACCATCCGCTGCATCGCGCTCAACGAGCCCGACGAAGAAGGGGTGGACATGCTAACCGGCAAACCCAGCCCGCGCCGGGTGTATTTCGCCCGGGCCTACTAGGCTTCGCTAATGCGTAAACAAACGCCCTTCCGGCCGGAGCCGGAGGGGCGTTTTCGTTTTCAGGCCGGCTTATCGGCCCCTCTCCTCCTGCTGAATAGCGGCCGTCAGCTCTTCATCGGAAAGAGAATCAAACCAGCCTTTGCTCAGCTCCAGCCGCACGGTCTGGGCGCCGCCGCTGGGCGTACAGACCACGGGCACGGTTCCGGCGTCAGACTCGGAAAGCTCGGTGGCCTGCCGGGCAGCCGCGCCGCCGGTGCCCGCGTAGGCCTGCACGCAGGTCCAGGTAGTGTGGTGCTGGTCGGTGACTTCGCGTTGTTTCATCATGCTGGCTGCATACGGGCTGAGGGTGGCCAAGGTAGATTCCGATTGCGTTAGCAGCCGCTTTTTTATGGGTTCGACAGAAAACCAGACCAACAGGGGGGCGTATAGCAAAGCCTAACCTTTCTTCACCAAACACTATGAAAACGACCCGAATCATTATTCCGCTGCTCTTCTCCGGCGTATTGGGCCTGAGCGCAGCCTGCTCGAGCACCAGCAGCACCTCGGACAATAGTGGCAATGCCAGTAACTCTACCAGTGGCTCAGCGGCCGGTGCCAACAGCCCCGCGACGGATGCCATTGGGCAGGGTGGCACCGTGGGTACCGACGCCATGGGACTGGGCGCCAATCAGGGCACGCTCACCAATGCGGCGGCCAGTGGTGGTGACCAGGCGAGATCCGGTGCTACCGACAGTAATTCCGGCCCCGCTACGTATGCTGAGCTGTCGAATATGCCTGACGCACAGTTCCTGCTGACGGCAGCCAGCAGCAACATGCTGGAAATTCAGCTGGGCAAGCTGGCCGTGCAGCAGGGCGGCCATGCCGAGGTAAAGAAGTTCGGCCAGATGATGGTGGACCACCACACCCGGGCCAGCAACGATATGAAGCCTATTGCAACCCAGCTAAACGTGACGCCGCCTACCACCCTGATGCCCATGCACCAGGCGATGATGGACAAGCTGTCGGGCCTTTCGGGCAAGGCGTTCGACGAAGCCTATATGGATATCATGGAAAGTGCCCACACGATGGATATTACCATGTTCAGCGCCAAAGGCAACGCCGCCGAAACGCCGGTCGTGAAGTCTTTTGCCGCCAAGACGCTTCCCATGCTTCGCTCGCATATGAAGATGGCCGCCGACATCGAGAAAAAGGTAGACTAACCATCTGCTCCAATCGTCTCTTTTTGCGGGGCCTGCTGAGCTGCTCGGCAGGCCCCGCGTTTTTATGCGGCCTTCCCAGCCCGCATCTACACCGCCAGCTCTACCCGGAGCCCCTGCCGCACCCGCTCGGCCTGCTGCAGGTGGCGCTGGGTGTGGTCAACCAGAAACTGCAGCGTTTCGCCGGTGGTGAGCTTCAGCAGCTTGAAAAACTCGATGGGCACCACTTTCCGATTGAGGTTGATACCCCTGGCCGCCGTCAGCAGTTCCAGCAGCTGGGTTTGGTGTTCGGCAAACTCGCTCAGCACCGCCTCTTTGCGGAGCCGGCTGTTGTTCGGGTTCATGTGCCTGAGGGTTTTGTGCCGCCGCGCGTCGTTGGGCTTCACGCTTTCCAGGGACTTGCGGCCCAGCCAGCCAAACACGACCTCCGGCCCGGTGGCCGCCGAGGCGCTGGCTACGGCCTTGCTGAGCTGGGGATGATAGTAGCGGCTGTAGCGGTTCAGGTGCTCCAGGCACTCCAGAATGCTCCACTGCTCCGGCCCGGGCTTGTAGTTGAGCAGCGGCTCGTCGAGGGCGGCAAACGTGGTCTGAACGGTGCGGCGGGCCTGCTCGGTGGCCGTGCGGAGCTGTTGAAAGAAGGGGGTGATTTCCATGGCTTTTTTTCTTCAAAGGTCCGGGCCCTAACCTTGGCAAACCTTGATTGAAATCAAGAGTTAGCGCAGGCGGCTGAGCGTTTCGGGCGTCATGCGCAGGTAAGAGGCAATGTACTTTTTAGGTACCAGCTGAAAGATGTGAGGGCTGCGCTTGAGCAGCCGGTCGAGCCGCCGCTCGGGCTCGGGCAGCAGCAGGTCGATTTCCCGCTCGATGCGCCCCACCAGCACCCGCTCCAGCTCGGCCCGCCAAAACCGCGCAAACCGCTCATTGCTTTCCACGAACTGCTGAAAGTCGGCGCGGGTGAGGGCCAGCAGCTCACAGCGGCGCAGGGCCTGAATGCAGTAGTCCGATGGGCGGTTGGCCACAAACGACGGAAATGAGCAGAGCAGGTTGTTGGCGTAGCCGAAGCCCACGCAGATTTCCTCGGCCTGGGTGGGGTAATAGATGCGCAGCAGGCCGCTTCCCACGAAGTACAGATTGTGCTCCACCTGCCCGGCCTGAATCAGAAAGTCGCCGCGGCCCAGCCCAACCCGTCGCTGCCAGAGCGCCGTAAAATTCCCAACATCGGTTTCCGTAAGGTAGGGCACCTGCCGCAGCAGGGTGCGCAGCATGATTTCCGGAGCGGCCGGCTTAGGCATATAGACGGGACGTGACGCAGTTCACAGCAGGGCGGGTACGTGCTGGCGGACCCGGAGCAAAATAGCCAATGTTTCCACTTTGTCCGCCGGCCGGCCTGGGCTTTCTGCGTATATTGAGGAGCACTTTTCGCCTTTCAATCCCATGGACTGGATTACCGTTGCCGTACTGCTGCTTTTCGGGCTGATCTTTCTGGTGGCTGAAGTGGTCTTCATTCCGGGCACGACCCTGGTGGGGCTGGTGGGGCTGGTACTGCTCACTGCCGGAGTATGGCTGGGCTACCGCGACCTGGGTACGCCGGCCGGACATTACGCCCTCGGCATCTCCGCCGTGCTAGTGGCCGCGACCGTGTACGTGGGCCTCCGGCCCAAAAATCTGGCCCGGTTCGCCCTAACGGACGTCAACCACAGTCGGGTGCGTGACGTGCGCAACCCCGACGTGCAGCCCGGCACCACTGGCCGTACGCTGTCGGCGTTGCGTCCGGCAGGAACGGCCCTGTTCGACGATGACCGGCGGGAAGTGGTGACCCGGGGCGAGTTTGTGCCGGCCGGGGCGGTGGTGCGGGTGCTGGGCATCGAGCAGAACCGGATTGTAGTGGAAAAGGCAGGCGTGTAAGCCGGTTCACAGGGCTCCGCCTGGATGTACGGAATAATATGAATCTTGCCGGCCCGCTGGCCTGGCTGCCGCTGCTCTGCTCAATCTGACCCTCTGCCTATGAACTTCCCCGTTGTTCCCGTCGCCATTGCAGCCGTGGTGCTGCTGGTGTTCCTGTACTTCTTTCCCATCAGCCTCTGGATTACCGCCATCTTTTCCGGGGTCCGGGTAAGCCTTTTTCAGCTGGTGCTGATGCGGGTGCGGAAAGTCTCCCCCACGCTCATCGTCAACTCCCTGATTACGGCGACCAAGGCCGGCATCGACGTGACGAGCAACGACCTGGAAACGCACTACCTGGCCGGGGGCAACGTCCCGAACGTTATCAAGGCGCTGATTTCAGCCGATAAGGCTAACATCCCGCTGACTTTCAAGCAGGCTACGGCCATCGACCTGGCGGGCCGCAACGTGTTCGAAGCCGTGACTACGTCGGTAAACCCGAAGGTGATTAACACGCCCAACGTGGCGGCCGTGGCCCAGGACGGTATTCAGCTGATCGTCATTGCCCGGGTTACGGTACGGGCCAACATTGCCCAGCTGGTAGGCGGAGCCGGGGAAGAAACTATTCTTGCCCGCGTCGGCGAAGGAATCGTGACCAGCATCGGCTCGTCGGTGTCGCACAAGGAAGTACTTGAAAACCCCGACAAAATCTCCAAGCTGGTTTTGCACAAAGGACTCGATGCCGGTACTGCCTTCGAAATACTCTCCATTGACATTGCCGACATCGATATCGGCGAGAACATCGGGGCCAAGCTTCAGACCGATCAGGCGTCAGCCGACCTGAAAGTGGCCGAAGCCCGGGCCGAGGAGCGCCGCGCCATGGCCGTGGCCGTGGAGCAGGAAAACCGCGCCAAAACCCAGGAAGCCCGGGCCCGCGTGGTGGAAGCCGAAGCCGAAATCCCGAAAGCCATTGCGGAAGCGTTTCGCAACGGCAACCTGGGCGTGATGGACTACTACAAGATGCGCAACGTACAGGCCGACACTGACATGCGCGAATCCATTGCCAACCCCGGCGGCCCTGCGAAGCCTAGCTAAGACGAGCCATACGGTAGGCCAGCAGACTTACGATGGGTTCCTGCTTTGACTTGTCTGGCCACCTACCAACCCCAAGCAAAAGCCCCGGCGTACTGTACGCCGGGGCTTTTGCTTGGGGTTGATGCTTTGGGAGCAGCTTACTTCTTCGTAATCCGGAACTCCACGCGGCGGTTGAGCTTGCGGGTTTCTTCCTGCTCGTTGCTGGCAATGGGCTTGGTGTCGCCGAAGCCTTCGGTGGTAATCCGGTTGCTGGCAATACCCTTCTGCACGAGGTAGCGCTTCACTTCGTTTACGCGGTCGAGGCTGAGCTTCAGGTTCAGGGACGGGTCGCCCTGGTTATCGGTGTGGCCCTCCAGCTTGATTTCCACTGCCGGGTACTCCTTCAGGGTCCGGATCAGACGCTGCAGCTCCGGATAGGAGTTTTCGCGCAGGTTGTACTTGCTCTGGGTAAAGAAGATGTTGTTCAGCTTGATGGTCTGACCCACGGCAAACGGCACCAGGTACAGGTCCTGCTCTACTTCGGAGTATTTGGTACGGTCCGTTACGTCGAGGTTGTCACTTTCCGCCAGGTAGTCCTTTGCTTCGGCGCGGTAGCCATAGTGCACGCCGGTGGGCAGCACGATGGTGTAGGAGCCATCCGTCGGGTTCGACTCGGCCACGCCAAGTTCTTCGCCCGTCAGCAGGTTCTCGTACCGGATGGTAGCGGCTACCGGCTTTTTGGTGGCCGCGTCCAGAACCCGCCCCCGCACCAGCGTTACAATCTCCGGCTTAAACTGCGGCGTAAGCGCAATGCGGAAAATGTCGCGGGAGCCCTCAATACCATTGCGGGCCGACACCAGGTAGGCATCCTCCCCCGAGGCCGAAAGCGTGAAGTAGCCATCGAAGTCGGTGGAGTTGATGCTGGCGCCGAGGTTGCGGGGCTTGGTCCAGTTGGTCCAGGTGTCGTCGAGGCGCTTGGAGTAGAAGATGTCGCTCTTGCCGTACCCGCCGTGCCCCTCGGTAGCGAAATACAGGGTTTTGCCGTCGGCAGCCAGGAAAGGGGCAAATTCCGCCTTCTTGGTATTTACTGTGCCGCCCAGGTTGCGCGGGCGGCCCCAGGTTTTGCCATCGGCGTTCCGAAAGCTCACGTACAGGTCCTGCTCGCCTTTGCTGTCGTTGCGGTCCACGGCCATCAGCAGCACCTTGCCCGAGGTCGAAAGGGCATAGTCGACGTTTTCAGGGTCGTTGTTGTAGAAGTCCTCGATTTCGATCTTTACCGGCATGCTCCAGCCCGAAGCGGTGCGGCGGGAGATGCTGGCCCCTTTGGGGTCAATCGAGCCGTCGGGCTTGTACACGTTGATCAGAATGGCCGTCTTGCCATCCGACGATACCGAAGCCAGCCCGTTGGGGCCCGGCGTGTTGATGGGCCCGCCAATGTTTTTGGCGGCGCTGAAGGTTTTCTTTTCAGCGCTGGTCAGGGTACTAAACCACACGTCCTGCGCGTCTTTGGCCCCGCCCACGTTCTGCGGGGTGCTCTGCCGCGCAAAAAACAGCGTGCGGCCGTCGGGGGCAATAACCGGGTGGGTATCCACGTACTTCGAGTTCACGGCCGGCCCCAGGTTTACCATGGCCGAGTCGAAGGCCACTCCTTCCGGCTTGGCCGCCACAAATTCTTTTTTCACCATCGTCTCGGCCACGTCGGCAATACCGATGGCGTCGATCTGGTTTACTCCCTCCACTTTGGCCGTGTTCATCGTGACGACTACCCCGACCGTGCGGAACTTACCGGGCGCGAAGCTGACGCTCAGCGTCCGGAAGGTTTCCGGAATGGGGCCCGGCGCCTTGTTCTCGTACACCTGGTGCCGGGTGTTGCGGGTGTCGACCAGCTCGATCTTGGTGATGGAGCCCGGGTTGAAGTTCTCAACCACGGTCACCTGCCGGGCCACCAGCGACTTGCCGAATTTAACTTCAATAAACTCCTTGCTGCCTTCCTTTTTGGGAATCCAGGCGTCGTTGCTGATCTGACCCAGCGGCAGGGCATTGGGCTCGCCCAGCACCTTGTCGGGCGAGAACGGCTCTTTGCCCTCGGCTTTCTGCGAGGAAACCTCAACTACTTTGGCAGCCCAGATGGCTTTCTGAGCGGAGGCCCAGCCCGTAGTGCCGGCAAACAGAGCCAGGGAAAGTGCAAGTTTGCGTATGATCATAGTCTGGTACCTGAACGGAGTTCTTCGGCAGCTCCGAAGCTTATATCCCGCGTTGAGCCGCTCTACAAGACGAGTTGAACTGCACCCGGGTTACGGTTCCGCCTAAGAAGGCGGCAAAAGATACAAATGAGGAAACGAAGTTGCATTGGTTTCGAACCCAAAAAAACCACACAAACATGTGACCACGGGCCGGGAAGCGCCTTTTTGAAAGAAGTCCCTACTATTATCCAATTTCCGCCTTTTAAAAAACGAGCCGGTCCGGCCGGAAATTGCTTTGGCAACTTCAATTCCGCCGCTAAAATTCCGCTTGGTGCAAATCTAACGCCCCAACCCGGAGCCTGCACTCAGCCGGAAGGGGGTTAAGCCGCTGCGCCAAAACCTGCCTGCAAACCGGACCCAACGCCCGAAACTTGCAGCCCGCGCCCCAAATAGCTACCTTACAGGGTACTCCGAGTCTTTTCTGCGATGCGTCGCGCCACCCGCCATCTTCTTGCTTGCTCAGTTGGCCCGCTGCTGCTGCTAGCCGCTCTGCTGGCAGCCCGGCCGGGCATCGCGCAGGCCGTGGATGGCAGTGCCCGGGCCACTGCGACCGACTCCCTGCTGCTGCTTTCCCTGTATACCCGGCGGGTCGGGGTCAGCACCTTTGCCCAGCAAACCAGCCTGGTAGGGCGCACCGCCCTTGGCCGCCGGCAGGCCGTCAACTACCAGCTGCTCAACGATCTGCTCTACGATACCCGCGGGGAGCAGCCCTTCGTGCGCGAAGACTACCGCGCCAACGTGCTGCACACCGCCGCGCTGGGGCGGGGCTGGCAGGCCGGGCAGCTTTTGCACTACGATCAGAGCCGGGCCAACGCGACCCGCACGGGCGCCTGGCTGGCCCGTCTCAGCTACCAGCACCGCCTGCGCCCCCGTAACCTCACCGATACGCTGTCGGCGGCCCGCTACCTCGTCTTTGGCGGCGTCGCCCACGATGCCCGCAACGGCCGGCAGGACACCGGCCCCACCTACGGGTTTGACCTGAGCACGCTGCTATACCCTGGTCCGCATACCAGTCAGCCCCTGGCCATACGCCTGTTTGCAACCCGGTCGCAGCTGGGGCCCCGGGTATGGCAGCGGGCTGTGGCCGAAAGCTTTTACGAGCGCGCCTTCGACACGTTCACGACCGGAGCGCTGCGTCTGGGCTACCGCACCAACCGGGCCGAGGACTACGTGCCCGGCAACGTACAGCGCATTCAGAGCGACACCGTGGCTGCTCAGCTGACCTGGGCGTACCGGCTGGGCGAGCTGGCGTATTTCCGCTCCGATAACTCCCTGGCGTTGCCCAGTCGTGACTTCCGCTACCGGCAGCTAAGCGAAACCGCGGATACGGTTCAGAACCTGGGGTATAATCAGCGGGAAATTGATACCCGCCAGGAGGTTCGGATTGGCAGCGCCAAAGTGCAGTTCGTAACCATATTCAATTACCGGGAGCGGAACCGGGCCTACTTTCTCGACAACAACCGCCTGCTTACTGCTAGTAGACTGCGCGCGGCGGCCGAGCGGGAAGCCGTAAAGGACATCAAGGAGCAAACCACCTACTGGCAGGCCGAACTGACCTGGCTGCCTTCGCCGCGCCATTCTCTGAGCTTACTGGGTACCGCCCAGCTGCTGCGGGTGGATACGCCAAGCAAGGACAACGAGCAGGACCGGGACGAAGCCCAGCACCTGGGCCGACTTACCCTCACCTCCCGCTGGAGCGGAGGCTTCCGCACGACCCTGGCGGTTGGCTCGGAGTACCGGCAGTTCGTGTTTATCAAGGCCTCGCAGAGCGCCGAGAACTACACCGACCGGGTGCTGCACTGGGAGCCGGGCTTTACCTGGGCACCGGGACGGCTCAGCATCCGCTCCACCTATCACCTGTGGGTAAGCTACCAGGTGCGCGACCGGCTCAGCGAACAAGTAAAAAACCGGGCCAGCCGGGTACTGGAGCAGCAGCAAAACCTGGCCTTTCAGTGCACGCCCCGCCTGCTGGCCTCGGTCGACTACGTGCGCCGCGAAAACCGCATCGGGTTGCTCAACTGGAGCGAGTTCAAGGAAAGCCCCCTGGACACGACCATCACCCACGACCTTTCCGCCAGCCTCAAGCAGGGCTGGGCGGGGCTTCGCGGGCAAAGCAGCATCCGCCTAGGCTACCGGTTTCTGGAGCAGCGCAACCAGGGCCGGGCGTCGCTGCTGCCCAGCGACGGGGGGGGCAGCACCACCCGGCTCATCTTTCTGCACACCCTGACCCGGCAGCACGGCCCGGAAATAGCCTTCGAGCGGCAAAGCCGGGGCGGGTTCAGCCTGCGCAGTAGCTTATGGCTGCAGCAGCTTAGCACCCGTTACCGCTACCAAACCGGCCAGGGGGCCTACGCCGGCTCCAGCTACACGGCCGAGGAGCTGGCTCAGGTCACCAGCAACCTCTACCCCTATTTTGAAGTGGCCCTCACGTGGCGGGTAAGCGGCCCGCTGTATTTCCGCTGAGAAAAAACGAAAAGGCGCCCGCCTCTCCGAAGGAGAAACGGGCGCCAAAACGAAACCGGCAGGAAGGAGCGCGGTTAGGGCTGCAGCGTGAACGTGCGCGTCACGGAGTTGAACGGGCCGGGAATCAGGGTGCCGTTCGGATCAACCAGCTCCAGCTTCACCGTGTTCTGGCCCATGGGCAGGCCTTCCATCATGAAGGGAGCCCACTGGTCAATCATGAACTCGGTGCCGTTAATGGTCGCCCGCACCTTGTTGCCGTCGGGCGAGAGCGTGGTGTTCACGAGGTAAAAGTCCAGCATCACCTTGCGGGCATCCGCACCGGAGTACGTATCCTTCGGGCGGCTGTAGAACAGGTGCGGAGCCTTCAGGTCGGGAGCCGGACCGCTGGGGGCAGCGTTGCCCACGGTGATGACGCGCAGGTCGTAGGCGCCGCGGTGCTTGAGGCTCTCGTGGTAGGAGCGCGACAGAAAGGACAGCACCACGTGCTGGCCGTCGGCGACGGGCTTGGTGAAGGACGTGGTGTAGTGCGCCGTGTAGGGCTCGTTGTCCACGATGTTATGGATATGCTGCCCCTGGGCTGAGTTAGCCATTTCGCCGGCCCGCATGCCGCCGGTCATCTTCGAGAGCTGGAAGTTGGTGATATCGTAGTTGAACGACACGGCTCCGCTGGGAACGGTGGAACCGCTGCTGGGCGACCTCATGATGAGCTGGGACTCGGGCATTTTGGGCGAGTCGGTGAACGGCGTAAGGCGGATGCCGTTGCTTTCCATCGGCGCCGCGCTGGGCGAAGCCACTGTTTCGGCCGTAGCCTGAGCGCCCGTATCGGTGGTCTGTTTGGCCGTGTCGCAGGCCCCGAGGCCGAGCAGCAGGGCGCTGCTCAGAAGTAAAGCAGATGCTTTCATGGGAGAAGAAGGGATGAAGTGAAAAAGACTGCCGAATCGTTTATCCGACACCCGACCCACGCTGGGGGGGCATGTATTTTTTTAAGTACCTTGCGCAATACGTAAGGTTTGCTCAAAAGTATATTGATTTCCCACTATGGACTCAACATTGTTGGAAGAAATTCCATCTCTCGACCTCGCCGACTTCCGCAGCGGCGACCCGGAGCGCAAGCAGCGCTTCGTTCAGCAACTCGGCGAAGCCTACCAGAACATCGGCTTCATTGCCCTGCGCAACCACGGCCTCAACGAAGAGCAGACGCAGAAACTGTACACCGACGTGAAGGCGCTGTTCAGCCTGCCCGACGAGGTAAAGCAGAAGTATGAAAATCCCGCTCTGGCCGGTCAGCGCGGCTATATTAGCAAAGGAAAAGAACACGCCAAGGGCCGCAACACCGGCGACTTGAAGGAGTTCTACCACGTGGGCCAGGAGGTCGACGACGCCAACGACCCCATCAAAAGCGAGTACCCGGACAACATCTGGCCGGCTGAAGTACCCACGTTCCAGGACACGGCGCTGCGCACCTACAAGACGCTCGAAGCGGCCGGTAAGGACGTGCTCCGGGCCATTGCCCTGTACCTGAACCTGCCGGAAAATTATTTTGACGACAAGGTTCGCAACGGCAACAGCATCCTGCGCCCCATCCACTACTACCCGATCGAAAACCCGGAAGAGGTGCCGGCTGATGCTGTTCGGGCCGCCGAGCACGGCGACATCAACCTGATTACCCTGCTGATGGGTGCCTCCGCCGACGGCCTGCAGGTAAAGCGCCGCGACGGCAAGTGGATTCCCATCACGGCCCTGCCCGACCAGATCGTGGTGAACGTGGGCGACATGCTGCAGCGCCTGACCAACGGCGTGCTGAAAAGCACGATTCACCGGGTGGTAAACCCACCCCGCGAGAAGATGAACTCGTCGCGCTTCAGCATTCCGTTCTTTATGCACCCGCGCTCCGAAATGAGCCTGGCTGCGCTGGAAAGCTGCGTGACGCCCGAAAATCCCAAGAAGGAAGCCGACATCACTGCCGGTGAATTCCTGAACGAGCGTCTGATTGAGCTGGGCCTGAAGAAGAAATCGACGATGTAAGCACGGCCCGGTTGCTGGTGCTGGCTCCTACTCCCACCTACTTTGGCGGACCCTTACGTACCGTCGGACACCTGCAACTACCTTTGTTATAACACCCTCAGAATGGCTTCGGCGGCGTAACAGCGGCCGGAGCCATTTGGCTTTCTGGGGCCGAAGCCTTTTCTTGTGTAGTAATCTTAGCGCGGCATAGGTAGTGGAAACGGTTTTGGAAACGCAGGAGGTAAAGCTGACGCCCCCACCCCGGCGCGGTGGGCAGCGCACCAAGCGTGTCCGCAACATCATCTTCCTGAAAGACGTGGCCGCGCTGGCCCTGACGGCCTTTGGCGGCCCCCAGGCCCACCTGGCCATGATGCTGCGCCTGCTCGTGGACAAGCGCCGCTACCTGACGTCGCACGAGCTGCTGGAGCTTACGGCGCTGTGCCAGATTCTGCCCGGTCCTACGTCCACGCAAACCATCACCGCCATTGGCTTCCGACTCGGCGGCCCGAACCTGGCGTATCTGACCGTAGTGGTCTGGATGCTGCCGGCCGTCACGTTTATGACGCTGGCAGGCCTTACCGTGAGCTACCTCGACAAAGAGCAGGTGGCCCGCTTCGTGCAGTACGTGGAGCCCATGGCCGTCGGGTTCGTGGCGTTTTCGGCCTTTCGGATTGCGGAAAAGGTGATTCAGACCAAGACCTCGGTGGCGCTGATGGTGGCCTCGTCGATGCTGGCGTACCGGTTTCAGCTGCCCTGGCTGCTGCCGCTGCTGCTGCTGGCCGGCGGGCTGGTAACAACGTTCCGCTACCGCAAGATGCCCGTGCTGCACGAGAAAAAGCCCCTGCAGATTGAGTGGGCCAACTTCGTTCTTTGGCTGGGCGTACTGATTGCCGCCGCTATCCTGGGCCACTATACCCGCTGGCTGCCGGTACGCCTGTTTGAGAACTTCTACCGCAACGGCAGCCTCGTATTTGGGGGCGGCCAGGTGCTGGCTCCGCTGTTCTTCGCCGAGTTCGTGGAATTTAAGCGCTACCTCACGCCCCAGGAGTTTTTGTCGGGGCTGGGGCTGGTTCAGGCCCTGCCGGGGCCCAACTTTTCGTTTGCTTCCTACATCGGGGCCCTGGCCATGCGGGGCGAAGGCAGCGGCGTAGGCGGACAGGTGCTGGGAGCCTTGGTAGCGGCGCTGGGCATCTTCATGCCCGGCACCCTGCTTATCTTCTTTCTGATCCGGTTCTGGGACCAGCTCAAGCAGTACCGGGTAGTGAAGGCCTCCCTGGAAGGCATCAACGCCGTATCGGCCGGGCTGGTGTGCGCCGCCACTTTTCTGCTCTACCACCCCCTGCCCGATACTCCTATCAACCTGGGCGTAGTCGCCGTCACGTTCCTGCTGTTGCTCTGGAACAAGTTTCCGTCCTATACCATCGTATTGGCCGGACTGCTGGCAGGCATCTTGTTTTAGAACAGCAACCTGACGGCTACTTTCCGGCCACGGTTTCGTTGTACTGCCGGACCAGCGCTTCCACGTTTTCGAAGCCGAACCCTTTCGCCTGCTTGCCGATCTGCTCACTAAGCTGGGGTGCAGCGGCGCACAAGGTGGCCATCTGCCGGGCAAAAGCTGCGTCGCCCCGCTCTACTTCCTGGAGCTTGCCGGTGGCCAGCCGTACGTACCAGAAGTACTTGTCGTGGGTGCCGGTCGGAATCATGACCACCGCCCCGGGCAGGGGAATGGGAATCGGCATGTTGCTTTTGGTCTTAATGTAGCCAAACAGCTGCATGGGGCCGGTAGCCATCCGGTTTTCGGCCAGTACGCCGATGGGCTTGCCGTTCAGCCGCAGGCTTTCGTAGGTATGCCCCTCCGACTCCATGCCTTCCAGCCGCTCTACGCTCAGGGCCTTGAGCTGCGGGGCCGGCACCTCGTCGGGCCGCCGCTCGTAGCATTCGATCCGGTCGACGTAGCACTGCTCCAGCCCCAGGATATAGGCCGGTACCCGCTTGCCCCCGTTAAATATGAACACTGCCTTGTAGTGTCCAGCCGGAGCAGCGGCACGCACCGAGTCGGGATGGGAAACTGACTGGCCTGCTGCCGGAAGGAGCGCATAGCTATACACGCCGGCCAGCAGCGCCAGCCGGAACACGATCTTGTTCATAACCGATAAATCAGACGATAAGCCTACTGCTGGTTGCCCAGCACGAGCTGGTCAGGCAGGTGCATGAGGTAGTCGCCGTAGCCGCTTTTGCGCAGGGGCTCGGCAATGCGGCGCAGTTCGGCGGCGGTGATAAAGCCCTGCCGGTACGCTACTTCCTCGATGGAACCCACCTTGAGGCCCTGCCGCTGCTCGATGACGCGCACGAACTCGGACGCCTGCATCAGGCTCTCGAACGTGCCGGTGTCGAGCCAGGCGGTGCCCCGGCCCAGGATACCCACCTTGAGCTTGCCCCGGCGCAGGTACTCCTGGTTCACGTCGGTGATTTCGTACTCGCCGCGGGGGCTGGGCTTCAGGTCGCGGGCAATCTGGATGACGTCGTTGTCGTAGAAGTACAGGCCCGGCACGGCGTAGTTGCTTTTGGGCTGCTTCGGCTTTTCCTCGATGCTGAGGGCCTGCTTATTGGCATCAAACTCCACCACGCCGTAGCGCTCCGGGTCGTGCACGTGGTAGGCGTACACCACGCCGCCGTCGGGGTTGTTGTTGGCTTTGAGCAGCTCTTCCATGCCTTCGCCGTGGAAGATGTTGTCGCCCAGCACCAGGGCCACCTTGTCGTCGCCGATAAAGTCGGCACCCAGCACGAAGGCCTGGGCCAGGCCGTTGGGCACTTCCTGCACCGTGTACTGGAAGTTGCAGCCCAGATTCTTACCGTCGCCCAGCAGCTTGCGGAACTGGTCCTGGTCGTGAGGCGTGGTGATGATCAGGATTTCCCGGATGCCCGCCATCATCAGAATCGACAGCGGATAGTAAATCATCGGCTTGTCGTACACCGGCATCAGCTGCTTGCTGACGGCCAGGGTGAGGGGATGCAAACGGGTACCGGAACCGCCGGCGAGAATGATGCCTTTCATTTTTGGTAGTAGGTATGTGGTAGTAGGACTTGGGAAATTTGCGGTTCCGATGACACTACCGTAAGGTTTTGATGAAGGTGAAAATCATTTTCTGGACGGAAGTTGCTCGTTGGGTTACCGCAGTGCGCAATTCCATTGTTCCAAAATCTAACCGCTCAGCAATTACTGCCTGCGTAATCAACTCGGAGCAGGAGCCGCTCGCAAACCCAAGAAACTGAATAAACTCCCCATTGGTGGCTCTTCCTGCTCCCTCTCCGATGTTCGAACCGACTGAAACAGCCGCCCGGTTCATCTGGCTGACAAGATTAAACTTCTCTTCCGCAGGCAAGGACCTGGTAAGCTGGTAGACTTCTACCGCTAGTTCAACAGCATCATGCCATACCCGTAGTTTCCGGTAGTCATGCATCTGAATCCTGAGGCTTGTCTTACTTCCAACTACCTAATTCCTGATACTGATAAACTCCTGGTTGGTGCGGAACCACTCCAGCGTCTTCTGCAGG
This sequence comes from Hymenobacter translucens, assembly GCF_020685205.1. Taxonomy (GTDB): domain Bacteria; phylum Bacteroidota; class Bacteroidia; order Cytophagales; family Hymenobacteraceae; genus Hymenobacter; species Hymenobacter translucens. The sequence goes on along the minus strand of NZ_JAJERB010000002.1, from coordinate 371,749 downwards.
CCTTCCTGAATGCGGATCTGGGGGTCGTAGCCAAGCAGGGTGCGGGCCTTGCTGATGTCGGCCAGGGAGTCGCGGATGTCGCCGGCGCGGTCAGGGCCGTACTCGGGCTCCACATCGGAGCCGGCCTCTTCCTTCAGGATGTTGAACAGGTCGTTGAGCGAGGTGCGGTCGGCCACGGCGATGTTGTACACCTGGTTTACCGCTTCCGGATTGGTCGTCAGGCCGGCTTTGATATTGGCCTGCACGCAGTTTTCCACGAAGGTGAAGTCCCGGGTCTGCCCGCCGTCGCCGTTCATGCGCGGGGGCTTGCCCTGCAGCACAGCATCGATAAACAGCGGAATCACGGCCGCGTAGGCGCCGTTGGGGTCCTGGCGGGGGCCAAAGATGTTGAAGTACCGCAGCCCGATGATTTCCATGCCGTACGTCTTGCCAAACACGTCGGCGTACAGCTCGTTGGCGTACTTGGTGACGGCGTAGGGCGACAGAGGCTTGCCGATCCGGTCCTCTACCTTGGGCAGGGCCTTATGGTCGCCGTAGGTCGAGGAAGAGGCCGCGTACACAAAGCGCTTCACCTTGGCTTCCTTGGCGCCCACGAGCATATTCACGAAGCCCCCGACGTTGACGTCGTTGCTGGTGATGGGGTCGTTGATGGAGCGGGGCACCGAGCCCAGCGCCGCCTGGTGCAGCACCACGTCCACGCCCACGCAGGCATCCACGCAGGTCTGCCGGTCCCGGATGTCGCCTTCCACAACTTCCAGGGCCGGGTTGCCTTCAAACAGACGAACGTTCTTGCGGAAGCCGTTGGAGAAGTTATCGAGCACCCGCACCTTTTTGGCGCCGTACTTCAGGAGGTATTCAACCAGGTTCGAGCCAATAAAGCCGGCTCCGCCCGTCACCAGGAAAGTCAGGTTGTCGAGCGGCTGGTCGTGGAAAGGGGTTTCGTACATGGTTGGGAATTAGTAATTAAGAATTAGTAATTAAGAATAGCTTCTTTTGTTACGCAAGCAGCTGTACCTCAATTACTAATTCTTAATTCTCAATTATTAATTACGCCTTAGCGCTGCGCGTACTGCTGCTGGTAGTAGCTCTGGTACTGGCCGCTGGTCACGTGCTCCAGCCACTCGGTGTTCTGCAGGTACCAGTCCACGGTCTGTGACAGGCCCTGCTCGAACGTCACGGACGGTTTCCAGCCCAGCTCATTCATGATCTTGCTGGAGTCGATGGCGTAGCGCAGGTCGTGCCCGGCGCGGTCCTTCACGAAGGTGATAAGCTTACGGGACGTGCCCTGGGGCTTGCCGGTTTTCTCGTCCAGAATGTCGCAGAGCAGGTGAATCAGCTCAAGGTTGGCCCACTCGTTCACGCCCCCGATGTTGTAGGTCTCGCCCAGCTTGCCCTTGTGGAACACCGCGTCGATGGCGGTGGCATGGTCTTTCACGAACAGCCAGTCGCGCACGTTCTCGCCCTTGCCGTACACCGGCACCGGCTGCCCGTTCTGAATGCGGTGAATAGCCAGCGGAATCAGCTTCTCGGGGAAGTGGTTCGGACCGTAGTTGTTCGAGCAGTTGCTGAGCTTGATGGGCAGGCCGTAGGTGTGGTGCCAGGCCCGCACAAAGTGGTCCGACGCCGCTTTTGAGGCCGAGTAGGGCGAGCGGGGGTCGTAAGAAGTTTCCTCCGTGAACATCTCCGGGCCGAAATCCAGGGAGCCGTACACCTCGTCGGTGCTGACGTGGTAGAAGGTTTTGCCCTCGTAGCCCAGGGGCTTCCACAGGTTTTTGGCGGCCTGCAGCAGGTTCACCGTGCCCAGCACGTTGGTTTTCACGAAAGCCAGCGGGTCGGTGATGGAGCGGTCCACGTGGCTTTCGGCGGCGAGGTGAATCACGGCGTCGGGCTCCTCGTTGGCAAACAGCTGATCCACAAACGACTGGTCGGTGATGTCGCCCTTCACCAGGCGGTAGTTGGGCGCCGACTCGATGTCCCGCAGGTTTTCCAGGTTGCCGGCGTAGGTCAGCGCATCCAGGTTCAGGATCTGATACTCCGGATACTTGGTCACGAACAGGCGCACCACGTGCGACCCAATGAAGCCGGCCCCGCCGGTGATGATGATTTTCATTTTTTTGAGCTGTTAGCTGCTAGCGGATGGCTAGTAGCTGTGGTTCAATGCACTTAAGGGAAAGAGCCGACAGCCAAAAGCCATCAGCTACTAGCTTTATAGGGTTTGCTGCCATTTCCAGGCGCTGGCCAGGGAGTCTTCGAGGGATGTAGTAGTCTGGAAGCCCAGCTCCTGCGTGGCCTTGGTGACGTCGGCGTAGATGGCGGGCACGTCGCCGGCCCGGGGCGGGCCGATTACGTAGTTGAGCTTTTGCCCGGTGGCCTTTTCAAAGGCATTCACCACTTCCAGCACGCTGTTGCCGCGGCCGGTGCCCACGTTGAACACCTCTACGTCGGCATGGCCGCCGGCGAGCAGGCGCTCCACGGCTACCACGTGGGCCTTGGCCAGATCTACCACATGGATGTAGTCGCGGATGTTGGTGCCGTCGGGCGTGTCGTAGGTGTCGCCAAAGATGGTCAGCTTCTCCCGGATGCCGGCCGCCGTCTGGGTCACGAACGGAATCAGGTTGTTGGGCACGCCCAGGGGCAGCTCCCCAATCAGGCCCGAGGCGTGGGCCCCGATGGGGTTGAAGTAGCGCAGCAGGATGGTGCGCAGCTGGCCCTTGCCGGCGGCCGTGACGTCGTTGAGGATGTCCTCGCAGATCTTCTTGGTGTTGCCGTACGGCGAGGTGGCGGGCTTGGTGGGCGTCTGCTCGGTTACGGGCAGCTGGTCGGGCACGCCGTACACAGTGCACGACGACGAAAACACGATGCTCTGGATGCCGAACTCGGGCATCAGGGCCAGCAGCACGAGCAGGGAGCCCAGGTTGTTCTGGTAGTACTTCAGCGGCTCGGCCACCGATTCACCCACGGCCTTGTAGGCAGCGAAGTGAATGATACCCTTGATGTCTTTCTCCTGCTCCAGCACGCCCCGTACGGCAGCTTCGTTGGCGCAGTCGATTTTATAGCAGGGAATATCGGTGCCCAGAATGGTCCGGATACCGTTCAGGGCCGACTCCTGGGAGTTGACGAAGTTATCAACGATAATCGGCTGATAGCCGGCCTCGTAGAGCTCCACCACTGCATGCGACCCAATGTAGCCCGCGCCACCCGTAACCAGTATTTTCGTTCTGTTCATTGTAGTTGTGCGTTGTTGGTTGTCCGTTGTCAGTGTTCGGAAGTCAGCAAGCCAGAACAATCTGACCACTGACAACGAGCAACTGACAACGAAACTACAGGCTCCAGTACTGCAGGTCGTTGATTTTGCCGCGGAACAGACCCTTGATGTCGACCAGCACGGCGTTGGGGGAGGTGATGGACTTGAAGTAGCTCTCGTCCATCTCGGTGTAGGGCTTGTGGCTGACGGCCACGATGACGGCGTCGTAGTCCTTGCGGATTTCCGCGGCCGGAATCAGGCGGAAGCCATACTCGTGGTGCAGCTCGTCGGAGTCGGCGTGGGGGTCCACGATGTCGACGTTCACGGAGAAGTTGCGCAGCTCCTGAATCACGTCGGCCACCTTGGAGTTGCGGATGTCTTCCACGTTTTCCTTGAAGGTAGCGCCCATCACCAGTACGCGGCTCTTGGCCACGTCCTTGCCCTGCTTGATCATCATCTGCACCGCCTTGCGGGCGATGTAGGCACCCATGTTGTCGTTGGTGGTGCGGCCGCTCAGAATCACCTTGGCGTCGTAGCCCAGCTCCTTGGCCTTGTAGGTCAGGTAGTAGGGGTCCACGCCGATGCAGTGCCCGCCCACCAGGCCGGGAGAAAACTTCAGGAAATTCCACTTGGTGCCGGCAGCTTCCAGCACCTCGTAGGTGTTGATGCTCATGCGGTCGAAAATCATCGAAAGCTCGTTCATCAGGGCGATGTTGACGTCGCGCTGGGTGTTTTCGATAATCTTGGCGGCCTCGGCTACCTTGATGCTGCTGGCGCGGTGCACGCCGGCCTTCACCACCAGCTCGTAGAGTCTGGCAATGATGTCCAGCGACTCCTCGTCGCAGCCGCTGACCACCTTCACGATGCTGGTCAGGGTGTGCTCTTTGTCGCCGGGGTTGATGCGTTCGGGCGAGTAGCCCACTTTAAAGTCTTCGGGAAACTTGAGGCCCGACAGCTTTTCCATGACCGGGATGCAGTCTTCCTCGGTGCAGCCGGGGTACACGGTGCTTTCAAACACCACATAGTCGCCTTTCTTGAGCACCTTGCCCACCGAGCCCGAGGCACCCAGCAGGGGCTTCAGGTCGGGCATGGCGTGCTCGTCGATGGGCGTGGGCACGGCTACGATAAAGAACGTCGCCTCGCGCAGCACTTCCAGCGAGTCGGTGAACTGAATGTCGCAGCCCTCGAAGTCCTTAGCTTCCAGCTCCCCGCTGGGGTCGATGTTCTGCTGCATCAGCGCCACGCGGGAGGCGTTGATATCGAAGCCGATAACGCTGAGCTTGCGGGCAAACTCAAGGGCAATAGGCAGGCCCACGTACCCGAGGCCGATAACGGCCAGCTTGGCCTTTTTCTGAAGTAATTGCTCGTACACGATTGGGGTCTTTGGGTCTTGGGGACTTGGGGTCTTAAATTAAAATCCGGTCAGCCAGCGGCTACCGGGGGACTGGTACTGGCAACCAGCCCGTCAGTTAGCTGGTATGCTTCGCCGCTTTCGGGGCAGGTGGCCCGGCCGGCCGCGTCAAAGTGCAGCCGGTGACCATACGCACTCATCCAGCCGTGCTGCCGGGCGGGGTTGCCGTACACCAGGGCATACGGCGCTACGTCGCGGGTGACTACCGAACCGGCCCCGACAAACGCATATTGTCCCAGCCGGACGCCGCATACGATGGTGGTGTTGGCCCCCACGCTCACGCCCTGCTCCAGCACGGTGGGCTGGTACTGGTCGCGGCGGGGTACGGCGCTGCGGGGGTTGCGCACGTTGGTAAACACGACGGAGGGGCCGAGAAAAACATCATCGGCGCACTCTACGCCGGTGTAGAGGCTCACGTTGTTCTGCACCTTCACATTGCGGCCCAGCCGAACGCCGTCGGCCACCATAACGTTCTGTCCGATGCTGCAATTTTCACCCAGCTCACAGCCGGGCATCAGGTGGGCAAAGTGCCAGATTTTCGTGCCGGCTCCAATGCGGCAGCCCGCGTCGAGGACGGCGGTAGGATGCGCGAAGTAAGCAGGGGTGTCGTTTGGCACTACAGCGAAAGTTGGAAAGGGCAGCCGTTAAGTAGCCGGCAAAGGTAGGGCTTTTTGGGTTTGAGGGTACGGCCGTGTTTGCCTACCCTTCCGCTATGGCGCTCAGCATACGGTCTTTGCCGAAAATATCTGCCCGGGCCCTTACCTGCCCATAGCCCAGGCCCTCTACCAGCCCGACCATTGCCGCCGCGTAGGCTTCGTTTATTTCGAAGTATAATGCCCCGCCGGGACGGAGCCACTGCCGGCCCAACTCGGCAATGCGGCGGTAGAACAGCAGCGGGTCGGCGTCGGGCACAAACAGGGCTGTGGCCGGCTCGTAGTCGAGCACGTTGGCCCGCATCTGGCTTCGCTCACTTTCCCGCACGTACGGTGGGTTGCTGACCAGTACATCCAGGGAATGGCTTAGCTCTGGCAGATTGTCACCGAGAATATCGGCCTGCACAAACTCAACCGGACAGCTATAGCGGCCGGCATTGCGGCGGGCCACTTCCAAGGCGCCGCCGGAAACGTCGAGGGCCAGTGCCCGGCGGGGCGTTAGGGCCCGGCAGAGCGCCAGGGCAATGCAGCCGCTGCCGGTGCCCACATCGAGCAGCGTAAGGCCGGGACGGCCACGGTGCTCCCGGGAGATGAGCTGCACCAGCTCTTCGGTTTCGGGCCGGGGAATCAGGGTCGCGGGCGTTACCTCCAGCTCCATATCCGCAAACCAGGCCTTGCCCAGCACGTACTGCACCGGCTCGTGGCCCAGCAGCCGCTCCCGCAGTGCCGGCAACGGTGCCAGAGCTGCTTCGGCTGCCTCTTCCCCACCCCGCAGACGGCGCTGCATCGGACTCAGGTTCAGCAGGTGCTCTACCACCAGGTCGGCAATGGCTCCGGCTTCCGCAGCCGGATACACATCCGTGAGGTCGGCAGTCAGGGAGGCGGTGAGCTGGCAGATGGTAAGCATAGGAGGAACGGTAAGCGGCATTCGGAACCGGCCCGACCGGCATCGCGCACCGGTTTCCGTGCGTACATTGAGCCCGCAAAGCTACGCCCGTACCCGCAATGACCCACCTGGATGCGCTGATGATGCGCCGCGCCCTGGACCTGGCCCGCCTGGGCACGGGCTACGCCCGCCCCAACCCGTTGGTCGGCTGCGTGGTAGCCCACCAGGGCCGCATCATCGGGGAAGGCTGGCACCGGCAATACGGCGGGCCCCACGCCGAAGTAAACGCCCTGGCCGCGGTGGCAGACCCAGACCTGCTGCCCGCCAGCCGGGTGTACGTGACGCTGGAGCCCTGCTCCCACCACGGCAAAACCCCGCCCTGCGCCGACCTGCTCATCGAGCAAGGCGTGCGCGACGTGGTGGTCTGCAACCTCGACCCTAACCCGCTGGTAGCCGGCCGGGGCATCGAAAAGCTGCGGGCGGCGGGCATACAGGTACAAACCGGCCTGCTCGAAGCCGAGGGAAGGTGGCTGAACCGGCGGTTTTTCACCTTTCAGGAAAAAAAGCGCCCGTATATCGTGCTGAAATGGGCCGAAACGGCCGACGGCTTTCTGGTCGGCCCGTACTTCCAGCCCGTGCCCATCAGCGGAGAGCTGGCCAAAGTGGCCGTGCATAAGTGGCGGGCCGAGGAGCAGGCCATTCTGGTGGGAACCCGCACCGCGCTGCACGACAATCCTCGCCTCGACGCCCGGGAGTGGCCGGGGCCCAGCCCCCTGCGCCTAGTTATCGACAAAAACCTGAGCCTGCCGCCATCCCACCACCTGTTCGACGGGCAGCATCCTACGCTGGTGTACACGTACCGGTCGCGCCCGGCCCGGGGCAGCCTGGAGTTTGTGCAGCTTTCCGAAAATGATGACCTGTTTCCGCAGCTGCTCGACGATTTGCAGCAGCGGCAGGTGCAGTCGGTGCTGGTAGAGGGCGGCCCCACGGTGCTCAACTCCCTCGTCCGGGCCGGACTCTGGGACGAGGCCCGCATCCTGCGCAGCCCCAAGCTGCTCGAAGCCGGCGTCCCCGGCCCCCGGCTGGGCTTGCTCAACCTGCACGAGCACCTGACCCTGGGCCCCGACGAGCTGTTTGTCTACTTGAACCGTACGCCGGCCTGATTGGAACCAGGCGCCGCCGGCGCTGTTTAGTCCTTGTTACTTTCCCTGCCCGCGGGCATTTCCTTTTCCAACATGGCTGAAGAACTCATTCTCGATACCACGCTTACCAAGGCCGAAAAATACCGGCAGCTTCTGCCTCAGATCGAGGCCCTGACCACCGGGGAGCCGGACCTCGTTGCCAACCTGGCCAACACCATGGGCGCGCTCAAGCAGGCGTTCAACTTTTTTTGGGTGGGGACCTACCTCGTAAAAGACGAGGAGCTGGTGCTGGGACCGTTCCAGGGACCTATTGCCTGCACCCGCATCCGGCTGGGCAAGGGCGTCTGCGGCAGCAGTTGGCAGCAGGCTCAAACGATTCTGGTGCCCGACGTGGAGCAGTTTCCCGGTCATATTGCCTGCAGCTCTGATTCCAAATCGGAAATCGTGGTGCCGGTACTCCAGGATGGCCGGGTGGTGATGGTGCTCGACGTGGACAGTGACCAGCTCAACGACTTCGATCAGCACGACCAGCACTACCTCGAAGAGCTGGCCCGGCTGATGGCCCGCTGGTTTTAATACCAGCTTCGGATCCTGGCTACGCGTGAAGTTTCGCGGGTCGGGTGCTACCTTGCTGTTCTCATTTCTCTCCCAACTGAACGTTATGAAAAAGAACTTTTATACCCTGGGCGACTGGCGGCGCAACGTCCTGCTGCTCGCCGCGGCTGCCAGCCTGGGTCTGGGCGTGCTGCCTGCCTGCTCCTCCGACAGCGGTGAATCCAGCCGCGACCAGACTGCCGGGCAGTGGAGCGGCGAGACCTACAGCGAGGGCGTTATCACCGAAATGACGGAGGTACAGCCCGGGCAATGGAAAATTACCGCTGAGCGGCCCGCCGGCAAAGAGCAGGTCGCCGCCGTGCTGCACCACTTCGATGGCAAAGTGGATACGCTGCAGGGGCAGGCCTTGCAAAAGCAGATGCAGGAATACAGCCGTGTGAACCCCGAAAACCGGCAGGGTGGCACGGGTATGATGGATATCCTGATGTGGGGTGGCATCGGCTACATGGCCGGGCGCTTTCTCACGCCCAACCCCGGCGCGTACGCCAACCCGGGCCTGTTGCAGCGCAACCAGGGCTGGCGCGCCAACGTGGCCCGGGAGCGGGACCAAGGGCGGGGCTTCTTTGGCCGGGGCTTTGCCGGCAGCCGGACCTCCCCCTCCGCGGGCATCCGCCCCAGTTCCTCCGTTTCGCGCACCATCCGCAGCAGCGCCCCTACCATGGGCCGCAGCTCCGGGTTCGGCAGCCGCAGCGGTGGGTTCGGGGGATGATGGCTGGTTTTTGGTGATTGGTTTTTTGTTTTTGGCTGGCCATCAGCAATGGGGTTTGACATATTACCTCCTGCCATCCCCTTTACAACGCCTTAATCCAGCACCAGCTCCCGGAATCCAGTAACCAACAACGAAAAACCAATGCCCATTAACCTGATTCCTCTTGCTGGCAACGTCACCCCGGCCGTGCGCGCTTTGGGCTGGGACTGGGTGGTGGAAGACGCCTGTGAAAACTACGTGGCCCGCGAAGCGGTAGCCCTACCCGAAGAAGAAGCGGAGGACCTGCTGGAAGCAGCCGACACCCTCTACAACATGGTCGTAGAGTCGATTCCGGACCCGATTCCCGACGACCTGCTGCGCCTGCTGGCTATTCCGGCCGCGCTGTGGTCCGCGGTGCGCCACTCCTGGAACGATGACCGCCACTGGCACCTCTACGGCCGCTTCGACCTGGCCTCCACCGTCGACGGCATCAAGCTGATTGAGTTCAACGCCGACACAGCCACCAGCCTGCCCGAAACCGCCGTGGTGCAGTGGGCCAGCCTGGTAGCCGCCGGGCAGGCCGACGAGACCAGGCAGGCCAACGGGCTTTTCGAAGGCCTGGAAGCCCAGCTGCACGAGTGGCTCGGCCTCAACGACGATTTAAACCCTAGTCTGCTGCTGGTACACCTGCCCGGCAGCGCCGAGGACGAAGCCAACTGCGCCGTGCTGGCCGAAGCTGCCCGCGCTGCGGGCTTCACCGACGTGCACGTCTGCCCGGTCGACGCCATGCAGGTATCGGTCGTAGGTGAGGAGCGCGGGGTGTGGGCCCAGTTTGGCCCCGACGAGTGGCGGCGCTACAGCTTCGTGTTCAAGCTGGTGCCCTGGGAAATCCTGGCTGTCGAAGAGCCCGAGCTGACGGCCGATCTGGTCCAGCTGCTGCTCAGCCGCGACGTTATAATTGCCAATCCCGCCTACACGCTGCTGTTCCAAAGCAAAGGTCTGCTGGCCTGGCTCTGGCAGGTGTACCCGCACCACCCGCTGCTGCTCGAAACGGCGGGGCAGGACATCGGCGGCCATCAGGTGCGCAAGCCGATGTTTGGCCGGGAAGGGCAGAACATAGCCGAATTGGACCAGGGACGGGTACGGGCCGAAGCCGCGGGCGACTACGGGCAGCAGCCCCAGGTATTTCAGCGCTGGGCCGCACTACCCGCCGATGCCCAGGGCCGGCTGTACCAGGCCGGGGTATTCTGGGCCGGCGAAGCCTGCGCGCTGGGCTTCCGCCGCGAAAAGGGCGTTATCACCAACCTTTCTGAGTTCGTACCGCATAAGCTGGTGTAGTCGTATTCCTTTGAAAAGCCGAAACCCGGGCCGGATGCTTCTGCAGCATCCGGCCCGGGTTTCGAGTTATTAGTTGTCCGTTGTTAGGATCGTTCTGAAAACGGACAACTAACAACTGACAACTAATTAAATCAGATTTTCAGCTGGGCAATAACGGTTTCGCCGCCTTTCACCTTTTCGCCAATCTGTACCTTGACCTCCGTATCCACGGGCACGAACAGGTCGACGCGGGAGCCGAACTTGATGAAGCCGAACTCCTCGCCCTGGCTTACTTCGTCGCCCTCATTCACGTACCACACGATGCGGCGGGCCATGGCGCCGGCAATCTGCCGGAACAAAACCATAGGGCCGGCATCCGACTGCACCACCACGGTGGTCCGCTCGTTTTTGGTGCTGCTCTTGGGGTGCCAGGCTACCAGGTAGTTGCCGGGGTGGTACTTGAAATAGCGCACGATGCCCGAAATCGGGTTGCGGGTGATGTGCACGTTGATGGGCGACATGAAGATGCTGATCTGCTTGCGCACGTCGTCGAAGTACTCGGGTTCGTGCACGTCCTCAATGACCACCACCTTGCCGTCGGCGGGCGCGATGAGCAGATCCTCGTGGGTGAGCAGGTTGCGGAACGGGCTCCGGAAAAACTGCAGCAGCAGCAGAAAAGCCACCACTGAGGCCCCCACGAAAATCCAGTTGAATGTCTCCGCTCCGGCGTTGAACTTGAACAGCAACAGGTTGATGGCCAGCAGTGCCAGCATCGTGAAAAACAGAATACGTCGTCCTTCTTTGTGAACTTTCATGGGGTAATGGCAACTGTGAAGACAGGCCCGGCGGCGCCGCAGAGGCCCGCCGGTTCCCGACAAACGGCCCACCCAAGCCGCTGAGCTCAGATGGGCCGTAAATCAGAACAAAGGAAGCAGCAGCATGTTGCTCCCGGCCGCGACCAGCTTAGAAACCGCCGCGGAATTTATACGTCTGCGCTACTTTGTCGATGGCAACCACGTAGGCCGCGATACGCATCGGAACGTTGTATTTCTGGCTGGTGGCGTACACTTTCTCGAAGGCGTCGGTCATGATGCGCTCAGCGCGCTCAATCACCATATCCTCGCTCCACTTGTAGCCCAGGCGGTTCTGCACCCACTCAAAGTAGGAAACCGTTACCCCACCCGAGTTGGCCAGGATGTCGGGCACTACCATGATGCCCTTGCGGTTGATGATGTCGTCAGCGGAAGCTGACGTGGGGCCGTTGGCACCTTCCACAATCAGCTTGGCCTGAATCCGCTCGGCGTTGTGCTCGGTAATCACGTCTTCCACGGCGGCCGGCACCAGTACGTCCACGTTGCAGGTCAGCAGCTCGTTGGGGTCCATGCTGCTGGCGCCGGTGTAGCCTTCGAGGCGGCCCTTGTGGGCGTTCTTGTAGGCAATGGCTTCGTCGATGTTGATACCTTCCTCGTTCCAGTAGGCGCCGCTGATGTCGGACACCGCCTTGATTTTCACGCCTTTGTCAAAGAGCAGCTTGGCAGCCCAGGAGCCCACGTTGCCAAAGCCCTGCACGGCGGCCGAAGAAGCTTCGGGGTGCATGCCCAGCTTGCTCATGGCCGCCAGAGCCGATACCATTACACCGCGGCCGGTAGCTTCGGTCCGGCCCAGGGAGCCGCCCATAACCAGGGGCTTACCCGTTACCACGGCCGGCGACGTGGCGCCCACCGTCTTGGAAAACTCGTCCATCAGCCAGGCCATTTCGCGGGGGCCGGTGCCCATGTCGGGAGCCGGAATGTCGCGGTCGGGACCGAATACGTCTTTCAACGCCAGGGTGTAGCCGCGGGTCAGGCGCTCCAGCTCGCCGGGGCTCATGGTGGTCGGGTCGCAGATGATGCCGCCCTTGGCGCCGCCGTAGGGAATATCAACCACGGCGCACTTCCAGGTCATCCAGGCCGCCAGGGCCTTCACCTCATCAAGGTGCACGTTCATGTCGTAGCGGATACCGCCTTTCGAGGGGCCCAGGATGGTGTTGTGCACCACGCGGTAGCCCTCGAACACCCGCACGCTGCCATTGTCCATCGTCACCGGAATGTTGACGATAACCTGCTTGTCGGGTGCTTTCAGCACATTGTACGTTGCATCATCCAAGCCCAGAATCTCAGCCGCGATGTTAAAACGCGACATCATTGATTCGAGCGGGTTTTCGCGGTCCACGATCGGGGCCGGCTCTTTGTATACCGTGGTGGCAGCCATGCGGGATATAAGGTTGAGGGTGGGTTAAAAAACACGACAACTGCCCACAAGGTGGGAACCGGGGCAGCGCGTGGGGAATGAGAGGCCAAAGGTAGCAGGATTCTATCGTACGGGAAGGCTACGCAGTTGGCGGTGTTTTTAATGCGCTAATGTGTTTTGAATGGGCTGCTGGGCCAGTGAAAATGTCCATGCTGGCCGTCAGCCCCAGCCGGCGGCCTTACTTTCCGGCCAGCAGCTGAAGCAAAGCCAGCACGGGCAGGATAAACAGAAAGGCATCGAACCGGTCGAGCAGGCCCCCATGCCCGGGCATAATGGTGCCGGAGTCCTTCACGTCGACGCTGCGCTTGAGCATGGACTCGGCCAGGTCGCCGAGCGGGCCAAACAAGGCCACGGCGCCGGCTGCCACGAGGCGGTACGTGAGCGACAGCTCGGGCAGCAGGTAGCCCAGAACCCAGCCCATAGCCAGCGTGAGCAGAAAGCCACCTACGGCGCCTTCCCAGGTTTTGCCGGGGGAGATTTTGGGTGCCAGCTTGTGCCGGCCAAAGGTTTTGCCGGCCGCATAGGCCCCGATATCCGAGCACCAGACCATAAACAGCAAGGCAAAGACGCGCCGGTAGTCGTACGTGCCGTCCCCGCTGAACGCTACCACGTTCAGCAGACTCATCGGCAGGCTGACGTACAGCAGCCCCAGCAGGGCCACACCGATGTTGGAGAACGGAGAAAACTCCTTGTCCTCACGGGGCCAGGCGTACATCTCCCGCAGAATCAGCAGTACCGGCAGCAGCAGGCCCAGGCCCAAGACGACATTCTGAACGGTTCCGACCGCCTCAAACCATTTGCCTGCTTCGCCGAGAGGATAGATTGTCCCGTCTATCCGGGGGGTGTGGCTGTAGTGATAAACGCCATTCAGGAAATGGATACAGCCAAACAGAACCAGGCTGATTGCTCCGCCCAGCACCGCCGCCGGACGGTACCCCGCTTTCTGCATCATCCGGTAGAACTCCCACAGCATGATAACCTGCACCGCGGCAAAGAACAGCCCGAACGACCAGGGGCTAAACCACACGCTGCCCAGCAGCAGAATGGCACCGAGCACGCCATAGAGAATGCGCTGCTGCAGGTTGCTGGGACCGGCAGGCTTGCCGGCCGGGGCAGTTGGGGCGGGAAAGTCGGGCAAGAGGGAAGAGGGCAAGATGGAAAGGCAATCTAGGCGTTCGGGGGAGAATCCAGCGGCGAGGCTACGCCTTTGCTGCCCAGCGTACGGCTAACCTGCGGGATGGGTGCACCGGCCGCGGCCACGGCTACCCCGCTGCGGCTGAGCGTGTGCATCTCGGTAGGCTCGGCAGTGGCCGTCAGCCAGCGGCGCAGCGCCAGCAGCAGGGTTCCGGTCAGCACTACCGACAGCAACACCAGGGGCCAGGGCATGGCTTCGTTGGCATCGGGGTCGAACGAGGAGAACACGCCGCGCTGCTGCAGGTACAGCAGCACCAGCTGAAAAGCGTTGTGGGTGAAGTGCGCCGCCATCGGCACTAGGATACTGCCGCTCCACTCGTAGAGGTAGCCAAACAAGGCGCCGAGCAGCAGGCGGGGTACAAAGCCCAGGAACTGCAGGTGAATGGCGCTGAAAATCAGGGCCGACAGCCAGATGCCCGCGTGGGCCGATTTAAACCACTGCCCGAGCAGGCGCTGCACGACGCCCCGGAATACCAGCTCCTCGCCCACCGCCGCGCCCCCGGCAATGACGAGCACCGCCACCAGGAAGTGCGGAACCGTGCCAAAGTCGGTGAGCAGCTTGATCATGCCCTGCAGCTGCGCTTCCTTGGCCCGGGCCTGGGCTTCCCAGTCGCTCAGAAAGCCGGGCAGGTGCACGTTGGCATTCCACTCAATCACCCACGACAGCAACGGTAGGCTCACCAGCACCAGCACCGCGGCGGCCAGCAGCCAACGCGCCGCCACCGGCCGGGGCGCGAAGTAGGATTTCAGGCTCCGGCCCTGCACCAGCACAAACGCCAGCACTCCGCCGCCCAGGCCCACAAACGCCGTGAGCCCCTGCAACAGCATCAGTACCGACCAGCCCTGGGCATGCCCGGCCGGGTTCTGCAGCACCCGCTGCAACTCGGTCAGGCTTACGCCGAACAAGATGCCGGCCAGCGCAAAGGCCAGAAAGTAGGCCACGCACAGCCCCGCCAGCAGCAGGGCACCCAGCAGCAACAAACTCAGAATCGGATGCAAACGGTCGGAGACGAAACCTTTCATTGATGCGTGGGGTCTTGGGAACTTAGGGTCCCGGGGGCTTGGATTTTGGGTTCCTGGATTTTTCAGAGCCGATGGTCAGCAGGCCGCGCTTTTCGCTTAAACCAAATCCAGGGCCCCAAGTCCTTAGCATCCAAGACCCCAGAAAGCGTAAATTTGCGTAAATTCCTTTAATCCCTGTCCCGTGGTTTATATCCGCGACCTTGCCCTGCCCGATTTTCCGCTGCTGCTGGCCCCGATGGAGGACGTGTCCGACCCGCCCTTCCGGGCCGTGTGCAAAGCCAACGGCGCCGACCTGATGTACACCGAGTTCATCTCCTCGGAAGGCCTGATCCGCGATGCCGCCAAAAGCCGCAAGAAGCTCGACGTGTTCGACTACGAGCGGCCCATCGGCATTCAGCTGTTCGGCTCCGACGTGGAGACGATGGGCGAGTGCGCCCGCATCAGCACCCTGGCCGGCCCTGACCTGATCGACATCAACTACGGCTGCCCGGTTAAGCAGGTGGCCTGCCGGGGCGCTGGCGCGGCCTTGCTGCGCGACATTCCGAAGATGGTGGACATGACCTCCGCCGTGGTAAAAGCGACCCACCTGCCCGTGACGGTAAAAACCCGCCTGGGTTGGGACGACAGCACGCTGAACGTGGAAGAAGTGGCCGAGCGGCTGCAGGATGTAGGAATCGAGGCCCTGACCGTGCACGGCCGCACCCGGGTCCAGATGTACAAGGGCGACGCCGACTGGCGCCTGATTGCCAAAATCAAGGAAAACCCGCGCATCCGGATTCCCATCTTCGGCAACGGCGACATCGACTCGCCTCAAAAGGCGGTGGAGTACAAGAACCGCTACGGGGTGGATGGCGTCATGATCGGGCGCGCCAGCATCGGCTACCCCTGGATTTTCCGGGAAGTAAAGCACTTCGTAGCGACCGGCGAGCTGCTGGCCCCGCCCACGGTGGAGGAGCGCGTAGCCATGTGCCGGATGCACTTCGAGAAAAGCATCGAGTGGAAAGGCCCGCGCGTGGGCATCTTTGAGATGCGCCGGCACTACGCCCAGTACTTCCGCGGCCTCGAAGGCGCCAAGCAGTGGCGCATGCGCCTCGTCGAAACCGACTCCGTAGAAGAGGTTTTGTCGATTCTGGAAGAAATTGCCGCTGCCGAGCCGATGATGGTGGGGTGATTTTTAGCTGTAAGCAACAAGCCTCAAGCTGCAAGCTTTTTTGCCGTTGTCATCCTGAGCTTGCGAAGGACCTCAGCACTAGTGAACATCAATCGTAGCAACGACAAATTGTTCTGATGTGACAAGGTCCTTGGCAGGCTCAGGATGACATTGTTTTATCTACTGCTTTCCCTTACCCAATGCCCACTTCTCCTACCGCGCCAGCCGTTTCCGCCGCCCCCGAAGCTACCCCGGTCAACGCGGCCGCACCCAACGCTACGCCCCTGTCGGCTTGGATCCTGCTGATCGTGCTGGCCACCATCTGGGGCACGTCGTTTATCTTGATGAAGAAAGGGCTGCTGGTGTTTTCGGCCATGGAACTGGGTGCCATCCGGGTGAGCGTGGCATCGTTGCTGATGCTTCCCTTCGCGGTGCGCCACCTGGGCCGGCTGGAGCGCAGCCGGATTAAGTGGCTGCTGCTGAGCGGGGTCGTGGGCACACTGATTCCGGCATTTCTGTTCGCCTACGCCGAAACCAAGATTGCCTCTGGCCTGGCCGGGGTGCTGAACGCGCTGACGGTGATGTTCACGCTGCTGGTAGGCGCCCTGTTCTTCGGGCAGCGCATCACCTGGCTGCGGGCCATGGGCATCGTGGTGGGTCTGGGCGGCACGGCCGTCCTGATCGGGCTGGGCGGCAGCGGGGGCGACGCCACGCCGAGCGGAACCGGCAACGCCTGGTATGGGCTCTACATCCTGCTGGCAACCATCGGCTACGGGGTCAGCATCAACATCATCAAGCACCACCTGCAGGGCATTCCGGCTTTAGCGGTGACGGGCCTGCTGCTCTTGTTTATCGGCGGCCCGGCCCTGGCATACCTGCTCGTGTTCACCGACTTCCTGACCAAGCTCGCCACCGCGCCCGGGGCCTGGACGGCCTTTGGCTATATCGCCCTGCTGGCCACGCTCAGCACGGCCGTCGCTATGGTGCTGTTCAACAAGCTGATTCACCAGTCAACCGCCCTGTTTGCGTCCTCCAATACTTACCTCGTGCCCATTGTGGCGCTGGGCTGGGGCGTGCTCGACGGGGAAAGCATCCACCTCTGGCACTACGTGGGCATGGTCGTGATTCTGGTCGGCGTCTTTATCGTGAACCGGGCCAAATAGGGCTTTTGGCTGATGGCCGTTAGCTATTGGCGTTTTGTTTTTCAGCTCCACCTAGCAGAAAGAAGCCGAATGAAAGCTGATATAACGGCAAAAAGGCCATCAGCCACCAGCTACCAATCAAAACGCTACGCGTACATCAAGCTGGCCCCAGGCGTGGGAGCGGGCGTTTTTAAACTCCGGCGTTAGCCAGACGGCGGAAGTTTTCAGGCTGACCCCGCCGTAGGCCAGCACGAGGCTGGTGGTGGCGCGGGCTACTCCCCGACTGATGGCGCTGCCCGGCAGCACGTACGGCGACTTGCGGGCGAACAGGCCACCCTGAAGCGCAGCGTTGTAGCCTACCAGCCGGCCCTGCACCTCGCCCTGCCCATACACCTGCACCTTCGAGCCGGTCCGCTGCCCGGCACCTGCCATTCCTAACAGGCTGCTGAAATACGGATTCATTTTTCCGACCCGTAGCAGCAGACCGGCTTCAGCGAACGTGTTGAGCGTGCCGAGCGAGGCCCGCGTCCTGCCGATCAGCTCGGCCGCTTTGCCGGCGGCGGCCAGCTGCTTCTCGAAGCCCACGGCATAGCCCAGCACCACGTCGCTCTGAATCTGGTAGTCCCAGCCCAGGGGCCGGGGGGCGCCGAGCAGCTCGTGGAGGTTGGTCTGGAAGGCTTTGGCCCCGGCTTTGGGGCCGATAAAGCCCAGGTCGAGGGCCGAGGTGAGGCGCTGCTGCCGGCCGGCGTCGGTGGCCGCCCGGTACAGGGAGGCGTAGATATAGGAAGCATACGGCCGGTCGCCGTAGCGGATGCCGGCATCCTGAATACGCAGGGGCGTGAATCCGTCGTAGAACAGCTGCAGGCCGTAGGCGCTGCGGGCCGGGGCACGGCCGCTCAGCAGCAGGTGGCGGGTAGGCAGGTGACGGAGCAGCGGCAGTACCACGTTCAGCGACATGCCCTGGGTGAAGTAATAGTCGGTGCGAAAAAAGGCGTCGTTGGCAAAGGTGTAGGCCACTCCCCGCTCCGGGCTCACTGCTACCGAGTCGGCTTTCTGCGCCGCGGCGGGGCCGCTTCCGCAGCCAATCAGCAGGAAAAGAAAGGCAGCCAGCCTGTGCATAACGGAACCGGGAAAAGACACGGCCCTACGTACGCAACTCACGTGGCTACCGGGCTTACCGGTCCGGCTTTAATTTGCGTAGAGTCCGGCCCGTAAGCGTGTTTGGCCACTCTTTCGCAGCAAACAGCTTTAGAAAGCAATGCCGACGGACAGCATACCGTTCAGCACGGAGCCGGGCCCCAGGGTGTACCAGCCCAGCTCCGGGTCGCCGCTGGCCACTTCATCAACGCTCCAGCGGGTTTCGGTGCGCTTGCCATCGGGCAGGGTAGCCGTTTCGCTGAAAGACTCGCCGATGTTAGTAGGAAAGGGCATCCATTGCAGGCCCACGTAGATATCAAGCGGAATGTTGCGCTTGGTGCCCAGCAGCAGCTGGTACCCGAGCCCCCCGCCCCCGCCGGCGGTTTTAAACCCTTTTTTGATGACGGCGCTGCCCTCGGTATCGAGGCTGGTAGGGAAGCCGTCCGCATTGTAAGTGGTTATCGTGCGGTTGTAGGTGTACTCCGTGTTGAAGGCGCAGCCACTGGCTTTGGCCTGCAGATAAAGGCCGCTCAAAGCGCGTCCTACAAAGTAGTACCGCACAAAAGGCTCGAGTTTAAGCCCCTTGAACTGCCCATAGTAATACGACGCGACGAGGCCTCCGCTGGCCTGGCGGCCGAATGCCAGCTCGCCGTGCACCCGGGCTTTGTTGAGAAAACCCAGCGGACTTACCCGCAACGCTACTGTCCGCTTCTGCATTACCGGCGGCACGGCCTTGCGCCCCAGGTTGCGCCACTGCCGGCCGCTGGCGGTGGAGTCGGGAACGGCGGTTGAATCGGCCGGGCTCTGGCTAAATGCCGTGAAGCTCAGCAACAGCAGCCCGGTCAGCAGGCCGGGGCGAACAAGGGAATAAAGCAACGTCATAAGAAACCGAACTAACAGCCTGGGCCGGGAAAAACGGAGGCTGAATAAGTTGTAATTAACCGCTCAAATATAGCACAATAGGCCAACCCTGCTGCTTTCGGTGTCCCGGTCAACGGGCCGGGCAGCACGTCAGCCAGCCTTAACGCCGGCCCGGCCCCGCTGGTATGCTGCCCTCCGGTCGGTGGCACGTTTGTTCAGGCCCCGCCGGCTGGAAGCTCATTCCGGCAGGTTGCTTCTGAAAGCAAGCGGGAGGGCGGATTGTTTCGATCTGACAACCTCCTTGTGCGTCACGGCATGGTCAGGATTCCCGCGTTTTCAACCAGCCGCTGGGTGGCCAACAGCCCGTCAATGGCTGCAGCCAAAATTTTCAGCTGCTGCTCATTAGGCCGGGCAAAGCCCAGCAGCCGGGCTGCCTGTCGGGCGGTAGCTTCGCGCGACAGGCTAAAGCCGTTGCGCACTACTGCCAGCAGGGCCGCCGCCTGTTCCTCAGGAGCCACCAGCTCCAGCCGGCGCGATACTACGGGCAGCAGGCTCCGGCTCCGGGGAGCTACCACCGAGCCGGGCAGCCACAGAAAGTCCTCTTCCTGCCGGATGCTCCCCAGGCTGACCGCCAGCCGAATGGCAGCGGCTACGCCGGCGCGTATCCGGGAGCCAACCTGCCCGGCCCCGGCGGCCTGAGCCAGGCGGCGCGTCACTTCTTCCACATGCACCGGGCTTTCTACCCGCACTACCTCCGTCACCCACACCGCCAGCCGGCCCACCGGCTGCCGGTGTAGCTTCTGAAGGCGGATAGCCGCCGGCAGCCGGGCCATGGGATATGGCTCGGACAGAGCCGGCGGCGGGCCCGATTCGCGCTCCACGCCGCCCGATCCGGTTAAAGCCGCGGCTGCTGTTTTGGCCTCTTCCGCAGCGGACTGCCGGCCGGCGCGGCGAGCGTGCTCAATAGCGGCTACTGCCTGGTCGGCCGCCCGCTTAGGGTTGCGAAACCAGTCGGTACTCCAGACCCGGTGCAGACGCCAGCCCAGGGCTTCCAGCACTTCCTGCCGCAGCCGGTTTCGGTCCCGGGCCGAGCGGGCCCGCTGATACATGGTCCCGTCGCTCTCAATTCCCAGGAGGTACTGCCCGGGTCGGTTTGGGTCGACTACGGCCAGGTCGAGGTGAAAGCTGGTGCTGCCCACCCGGTGGTGCAGCTCGTAGCCCTGTTCCGAAAGCGCCTGGCCGACAACCGCCTCAAACGACAGCTCGTCCCTGTTTTCATTCTTGTGGGCAGCTAGCTCACCCTGGCCAGGCTGCGCGAAGGCAAGGAATGCTTTCAGGGCCGCCACGCCCCGGGCCGGAGTCCGGCTCAGGTCGAGGTCGGCGGCGGTGAGGTTGGTGAAGACGTCGCAGCGCTGCCGGGCCCGGGTTATGAGTACGTTAAGGCGCCGCTCCCCGCCCTCGGCGTTGAGCGGACCAAAGCTCATAGCGAGGTGTCCGTCCCGGGACCGGCCATAGCCAAGGCTGATCAGCATCACGTCCCGCTCGTCACCCTGTACGTTTTCCAGGTTTTTGACGAAAAACGGCTCGACCGGATGGCGGTTGAAGAAGCTTTCGGTGGCGGCCTGCTGCTGACGCCGGATTTCCAGGGCATCCTGGATAGCCTGGCGCTGGGCGGCACTGAAGGCTACGACGCCGAGGGTAAGGTGGGAGCGGGTGCGGGCGTGTTCTAGCACCGCGTCGGCTACGGCGGCTGCTTCCTGCGGGTTGGTGCGGGTGGTGCCCCGCTCGTAAAAGGCATCCGGCAGGTGATGGTAGAACAGCCCCCGCTCCTCCTGCCCGCCGGGACTGGGGAAAACCACCAGCTTCCCGTCGTAGAACAGCTCGTTGGAGGGCGCTATCAGCGACTCGTGTTGACTGCGGTAGTGCCAGCGCAGCCACCGCTCCGGCATCTGCCGGGCCCGGGCAAGCTCCAGGATGCTGGGCAGGTCGGCCGTTACGTTTTCCTCGTCGGCGGCTTCGCCGGTCCCGGTCAGGGAGTCGAAAAAGCTGGTGGGCGGCAGCTGCCGGGAGTCGCCGACTACCACGAGCTGCCGGCCCCGGGCAATGGCGCCCAGCGCGTCCACGGGCTTTACCTGGCTGGCTTCGTCGAACACCACGAGGTCAAACGCAACGCTTCCCGGCGGCAGGTAGCCCGCCACCGACAGCGGCGACATCATAAACACTGGCTTGATGGCCTGCACGGCCCGCCCGGCCTGCTGCATCAGGCGGCGCAGGGGCAGGTGCCGGCTTTTCTTGGCCAGCTCATTGCGGACCACCAGCATCTGACCACCGGCTCCCTCCCGGGGCAGCTGCTCATAGTGCCGGCGCAGGGCCCGGATCCGGTTGTGGTGGAGCAGGCTTTGGTCGGCCCGCCGGAACTGACTTATTGCTGCTTCGTGGCTGGCCCGCTCAAACTGCCGCAGGGCCGGAAACTGGTTATGGGCCAGCTGCAGCAGGTATTCCAGCCAGGTATGTCGCACGGCAGCCAGCAGTTGCTCCGCGGCGGCCGGCCAGCTTTCGGCTACCGGCAGCAGCTCCGGCACCTGCGCGGCCCGAACCGCAGTGGCCACGTTGTTCCATTCCGTGACCAGCCCCAATGCCGGCAGGTCAGCAGCCCAGGCAGCCAGCACCGTGAGCTGATCGGCAAAGGACTGGAACTGCAGGCGGCCGGCGGGACCGAAGCGCCGGGCTTCATTGAGTTGCAGTGCATCAACCAGGGCCTGCAGGCTGCGGCGGTGCCGGGCCAATGCCGCCTCCAGGGCAGATAATGGAGAAGCTACTGCGTCCGGGACGACGGTAGCCAGATGATTCAGCAGAGCCGCGGGCAGCTCCCGCCGGGCAATGCGCTGGTGGGTGAGGGTGAGATAGTCGACTAGCCGGCGCAGGGCGGGCCAGTCGGAGCGAAGTCCCAGCCAGGCCGGCCCCAGCAGCGCCGCCGCGTAGGGTGCAGCCCCGGCCACCGTCCGGGCATGCCGCCGGGCCATCTGAACGGCATCGAGAACCGGAACTACTGCGAGCAGGTCTTCCGGCAGCGGCGCCCGCCAGACGTGCTGCAGGCGCAGCCGGGCCCGGCGGTAGCCGGCATGCAAATGCCGCCACCACTTTTGGCCGGTGGTCAGCAGAATCGTGCGCTCGGCGCTCAGGTCCTGCTCCCAGGCCTCGGGCAGCAAAACCGCGTCGTACTGCTGGTGCAACTGGCTGTAAGCTGTGCCGGCAATCAGTGCCTCCCCCAGCGAGCTGAGTTGCTGCTCCCAACCCGGGTCGGCCACGGCCGCGGCGGTCAGCGGGGGAGCCAGCTGGACGTGCCGGGCCGTGGGCAGCAGGGCTTCGGCCGCCGCCCGGTCAGCGGGAATTGGCAGGCTGAGGTGTTCGGCCAGCTCCCGGGCGGCAGCTTGCAGCGCAGCTACGGCAGCCCCGGCTTCCGGCAGCAGGCTGCGCAGGATTGCTTCCTCCGCGGGCAGCAGCCTCAGCAGCTCACTTCCCCAGAAAAGCAGGTTGTGGGGGCTGCCGACTTTTTGAAGCATCGCCTGCAAGCGAACAGCCTGGGCTTCGGCCCGGGCCGCGTCGGCATCCGTCCAGCTGCTCAGGCGGGCAAACGAGATTCGGGGCAGCACACTCGCACCAGCTTCTCCGCGCAGGTGCAGCAGCTCCCCCATAACCTGCTGGGCCGTGCGGCGACTGCGTCCCAGGGGTGTATTTACGGCCAAGGCATAGTCGTTGAGGAGCTGACGGTAGCCGGGCAGCTGGGCTACATGGTCATCCGTTGCCGCCTCTGCTACCGGGCGGCCCAGGTCCAGGGTCTGGCGCAGGTCGTGGTGCAGGGCTTTCTTGCTGGCTTTGTGGCTGTGCAGCTCCAGGCAGGCGGCCCCGAGCCCAAGCGCATCAAGGCGGCGTTTCACGACTTCCAGCGCGGCCATCTTCTCAGCCACGAACAGCACCTTCTTCCCGGACCCAATGGCCTCCGCCAGCAGGTTGGCAATGGTCTGGGACTTGCCCGTGCCCGGCGGCCCCTGAATGATGAGGTTGCGCCCTTCGTGCACGGCCAGCAGGGCCAGCAGCTGGGACGAGTCGGCGTCGAGCACCTGGTGCAGTTCGGCGGTCGGGCTTTCGGTGTCGAGAAAAGCATCGTCGTCCACCGTCGGGGCGGGGTCCTGAAAGCCGGTGTCGGGGCCGAGCAGGGCCTGGATAACGGGGTGGTCGAGCGGGCCGCGTCTGGCGGGCCAGCCAGCCGGGTCCAGGTCGCGGTACAGCAGCAGCTTGCCAAACGAGAAAAGCCCCAGCTCGACGCTTTCCGCCTCGACCTGCCAGCGCGGAAACCCGGCCACGGCTTTTGTTACCGCCGCATAGTAGCTGGTCAGGGGCAGCTCATCGTCGGGCTCCGGCAGAAGAAGGCCGAAGCTGGCTTTCAGCCGGACCTGCAGGGAAAGGTTGACTTCGACCTCGGCGCCGGAGTAGCGCAGGCGAAACCGCTCGGCCACGGTACCGCGCTCCAGCAGCACCGGCACCAGCACCAACGGCGCCTGCCGGGCGTCGGGGCTGTCCGCCGCCTCGTACCAGGTCAGCCGGCCCAGAGCGAGGTACAGAATGTTCACGCCCTGCTCTTCCAGGCTGGTGCGGGCAGCGTAGTAGGTGTTCAGTAGCCGCCGCTCAAGCTGGTCGGAAAGCTCAGCGGTGTGTAGCTGCCCGGCCGAACCGGAAGCAGGGTCCCCTTCATTTTCTTCGGAGGTCAGGGCAGAAGCTGACGGAGCAGGCCGAAAGGACATTGGCTTGCCCTGCCGCACCAGGCGGTTGTACACCGCTTCAGCATTGCTGGCCCCGATAGAAAGCCCATATGTCCGGGACGGCCGGTAGTGAAGCAGGGGGTTGCGCAGGCCCAGGTCCAGCAGCTCCTGCCGGGAAGCCTCGAGGCGGGCCGCCAGGGCCGGGTCAGGGAAAGCAGAAGCAGTGGCCGACATAGGGAAACGAAGTAACTACTTAATACGCACTGGCGAGGCCGATTTCCGGCTTCCAAGCCGGGGCCGGGCGAAGCTTTGCTTAAAAGAGCGACTTGGTGTACCGCGGCGCGTATACCCCCTGCACCTTTATGCTTCTTTCATGGCCCGTTTTACCCGCTCCCAGCTGCTTGCCCAGGCACTCCGTACGCCCTTGATTCCTGTCTTTTACCACGCCGAGGCCGCGTATGCCAAAGACGTGCTGCGGGCCTGCTACGAAGGCGGGGTGCGGGTGTACGAGTACACCAACCGCGGCCCCGAGGCCTTTGCCATCTTCTCCGAGCTGCAGACGTTCGTGGAGGCCGAGTACCCCGACCTGCTGCTGGGCGCCGGCACCATCTACACGCCCCAGGACGCCGAGCGGTTTATTGAGGCCGGAGCCGACTTTATCGTGTCACCGGTTATCAGCGCCGAAGTGGCCGCGGTGTGTAAGCGCCACGACTTGGCCTGGCTGCCCGGGGCCCAGACGCTGAATGAAATCTATCAGGCTATTCAGCTGGGCGCCGACCTGGTAAAGATATTTCCCGCCAGTCACCTTGGCCCGGCCTACATCAAAACCCTGCGCGGCCCGCTGCCCCATGTGCCGCTGCTCGTCAGTGGGGGCGTGCAGCCCCAGGACCTGGCCGACTGGTTCGGGGCGGGGGCCAGCTGCGTCAGCATCGGCTCCCAGCTGCTGCCCGCCGATGGCCCGGGCGGACTGTCGGCGCGAGTGGCGGAGCTGCTTCGGCAAATTGAAAAAGCCAGGGCGTAGCGTTTCCCGCTACGGCACCGGGGCGTAGGACGTGAGTTTACGCAGAGGCTGAGGCTTGCTGCGCCCCTTCTTGTCGACCAACAGCTTGCAGTCTTCCGAAACCTTCTTTACCTCGTAGGCCCCGGTTACCAGATTGGCGTCGCGGTAATTCCAGCCGGCGGGGCCGTTGAGGCCGGGACAGTCGCCATCGTTGCGGCCCGAGCTTTCAGTTTCGCCGATCAGGTAGAAGTCGCCCTGCTGGTAGCGGAACTTGCTGGTAATGCTCCAGCGCCAGCTGCTGCCGCCGTAGTGGTCGACGCTAAGCACGCCTTTGGAGATGGTCACGCCTGCGAACGGGTCGCCGTAGATGCCCCCGCACTCCCTGCACAGCACGGCTTTGGCCGACTGCGCCGCCAGCGTATACCCGGTGGGCGTACCGAACAGAACGAGCAGGCGGCGAGCCGGCAGGTTGTCCTCCGACGATGCTTCCTCGGCTTTTGACCGCAGCACCAGCGCCACGTCGGGGCGGCCGTCCCGGTTCAGGTCGCCCACGGCCCGGCCTGCGGGGAGGGTGTCGTAGCGGGCCGGAATAAAATCAGCCACGGTGCGGCCGGTCGTGGGGATACGGGGCGCGGTTTGGGCGTGGGAAGACAGGCCAGCCAGCAGAGCCGGCAGAAAGCAGACGAGGCGCTTCATAAAAAGCTTTTCCGGCTACTGGGCCAGGGCCGGGTTCTGCCCGAGCTTGGAGTTTTTGAAGCCGTAGCTGAAATAGATAACCAGCCCCAGCAGCAGCCAGATAAAGAACATCGTCCAGTTGTTGATGCCCAGCTGGGTCATCAGGTAGAGGTTGATAAGCAAACCCAGCGTGGGCAGCAGGCTCAGCCGCTTGCGGAACGACAGCCAGGCCAGCGCCACGCAGAACAAAATGAAGACCAGCATCGGAATCTGGTGACGGAAGCCTTCGTAGCCCTCATCGAAGCTGACGAGGCGGAAGAAGTCGTTCATCTGGGCCCGGTTGTACACGAACAGCAGCGCGGCCGTGGCGACCAGCAGCACCGGCACCAGAAACTGCCCGTTGATGTAGGGAACTTTAAAGCGGGCCTCGGAGCGGCCGTAGGGGTCGATAATCAGGATGCCGCCGCAAACCAGGGCAAAAGCGAACAGGGTGCCGATGCTGGTCAGGTCCACCACCAGGTCCATGTTGAGCACCAGGGCAGGCACGGCCACGAAAAAGCCGGTGACGACGGTGCTGAACGAGGGCGTGTGAAAGCGGGGGTGGATGCGGGAAAACACCTTGGGCAGCAGCCCGTCCCGGCTCATCGTAAGCCAGATGCGGGGCTGGCCCAGCTGAAACACGAGCAGCACCGAGGCCATGGCAAACACGGCACTCACCGCCACCAGGCCCGACAGCTTGGGCAAGCCCACCTCGGCAAACACAAACGAGAGCGGGTCGCCCACGCCGAGCTTGGTGTAGGGCACCATGCCCGTGAGCACCAGGGTAATGACCACGTAGAGCACCGTACAGATGATGAGGGCGTACATCATGGCCTTGGGCAGGTCACGCTGGGGATTCTTGCACTCTTCGGCCGTGGTGGAAATGGCGTCGAAGCCGATATAGGCGAAAAACACCGCCGACACGCCCTTGAGCACGCCGCCCACGCCGTTCGGCGCGAACGGACTCCAGTTGGCCGGCTCCACGTAGAACGCGCCCACGGCAATAACGACGAAGACCACAATCAGCTTGAGCAGCACCAGGATGTTGGAGGCCGTCTTGCTTTCCTTGATACCCACGTACACCAGAGCCGTAATCAGCACGGTAATCAAAAAGGCCGGCAGGTCCACCACCAGGCGCAGGCCGCCAAACAGCTCCGGGGCGGTGTTCCAGATCTTGTAGCCGGCCATCTGCGCTTCGGTAGCGCCGCTGAGCGGCTTGCCGGCCTGCATCAGGTCCATGACGGCATTATAGCCGATGTAGGCGCTCTGGGTGCCCGTGCTCAGGTAGCCTGGAATGTGTACCCCGATGCCGTCCATAAGCCCGGTGAAGTAGTCAGACCAGGAAATGGCTACCACGATGTTGCCCACCGCGTATTCCATAATCAGCGCCCAGCCGATAATCCAGGCGGCCAGCTCCCCGAACGAGGTGTAGGCGTAGGTGTAGGCCGAGCCGCTGACCGGCACGGTAGCCGCAAACTGAGCGTAGCACAACGCCGAAAACGCGCAGGCCACAGCCGTAAATACGAACAGCAGCGACACGGCCGGGCCGCCGTCGAGGCTGGCTTTGCCGATGGTGCTGAAAATACCCGCCCCGATGATAGCGGCAATGCCGAGGGCCGTCAGGTCGCGCACGGTGAGGTGGCGGGCCAGGCCTCCGGTCGTGAGGATATCGTGGTCGGCGGGCGGGTTCTGCAGGATGGCCGCAATGGTCTTGCGGCGGAACAGGCTGTTGAAAGAACTCATTCTGGGAAGTGGGAAGGCAGGGTTTCGGGGGCAAAAGATAGGAAGAATGCCGCGACGGGCAGTTTTCGACCGGAGAGTTGACCGGCAACCCGAGCTATTCCATATTTTTCTGACTATTCTTTTATATTGAGCCATGTTCCGGCGCTCTACCACTCTCTCCGTTCCGCAGCCCTGCTTTGAAAGCTGGGCCAGCATGACTCCCCGGCCCCAGGGCCGCCATTGCGCCAGCTGCCAGGAGGTGGTCGTGGACTTCACGGAGAAAACCGACGCCGAAATTCTGGCCTTTCTCAAGCAGTACCCCAAGGTTTCCTGCGGCCGTTTCACTGAAGACCAGCTGGACCGCCCGCTTCAGGGCAACCAGCCGCCCCGCCCCCGCTGGACCAACTGGCTGGCCGCGCTACTCACGGTGTGGGGCGCCGGGCAGCTGGCTGCGCCAACGGTGCGTGGTCAGAATATGGAAAACCGGGCCGGGGGCGGACCGCAGCCACTAGGGGGCGGAGCCGGGCAGTTGCCCCGTTCCGCCCCGGTAGTAGCCGGCACGGCACCTGCTCCACCCGCTGAAAGGACGGACAACCTGCCGGAGGAAGCGGATGCCAGTGCGGCAGATAGCCTTCAGGTGAGTGGCGTCGTGTGCAACCGCTGGGGCATTCCACTCCGAAACGCCGTCATCCGGCTGGGCAATCAGGAGCTGACCAGAACCGATATCACCGGCTACTTTCAGGTTACGCTCCCGGCAGACTCGCTTCAGCAGGCTCAGGAGCTGCGCATCAACCGGTTTCACTACCGCGGTCAGGTCCTGGCCATTAACCCGGACCGTCACCGACCATATGCCTTGTTCCTGAAGCGGCGGCCCAACTTCCGAAAACTGGCGGGCAAATTCCGCTAAACGTGCTGTTGCCCCAAACCTTTCCCCTGCCAAAACTCTTTTTGCGGGGATGAAAAGCGTACTGTTATCCTCCCTCCTGCTCCTGCTCACCGCCGCCTGCGGCCTGAAAACCACGAATAAGTACGACGTAGTAGCAGACCGCGCCCAGCTGCCGCAGGACGAGGCGGTTCACCCGCGCAACTCCCTGGAATGGTGGTACCTCACCGGCCACCTCAAGGACGTGAAGACCGGCGAAGCCTACGGGGTGGAGTACGTCTTCTTTCACTTCAACCCATCGGGCGACAAAGACTACCAGATGGTCAACTTCGCCATCACCGACCCCCAGACCAAGCAGTTCCGCTACGACTATGCCGTGGCGCCGCTGCCCCAGCTGCTTACCGCCCAGCTGCCGATCAGCCTGCGCATGACCAAGCAGAAGCAGACCTGGACGCTGTCCGGGCAGGAAGGCCGCTACCACCTGCAGGCCCGCATGGCCCAGCATTCCGGCCTTGCCATCGACCTGACGACCACGCCGGCCAAGCCCGTGCTGCTGCACGGCGGCACCGGCTACGAGCAGTACGGCACCGCCGCCCGGGCCGGCTACTACACCTATCCCCGCCTGACTACCACCGGCACCGTGGAAATAGATGGCCAGGTGCGGCAGGTAACCGGGGAGCTGTGGTACGACCGGCAGTGGAACTGCAACGCCGTGATGAGCAAGGACACGGGCTGGGACTGGTTCAGCATCCAGCTCGACCAGCCCCGGGAGGAGCTGATGCTCTACCAGCTGCAGAACCGCGTGACGGGTGAGGGCATCAACGGCGGCTCGCACTACGGCCCGCAGGCGCAGAACACCCACCTGGGCGCGGCCGACTTCAAGCTTGAAACCCTGGCCTGGTGGACCAGCCCCCGCACCGGGCAGCGCTACCCGGCCAAGTGGCGCGTGCAGGTGCCCAGCCAGGGCTACGACCTGGTGCTGGAGCCCGTTATTCCCGACCAGGAGCTGAACGTGCGCATCTTCCGGGCCATCACCATCAACTACTGGGAAGGCATGTGCCGGGTCTCGGGCACCCACAACGGCAAGCCCGTTTCCGGCAACAGCTACGTCGAAATCACCAACCCGGCAAAGAAGTAGGCTGGTGTACTAATGCAGCCCCCTGAAGAGCTACTCCCCTTTCAGGATAACCCGGAACGTAGTGCCTTTGCCGACTTCCGACCACTTCACGAACAGGCGGCCCTGGTGGTAGTTCTCGATGATGCGTTTGGCCAGGGCCAGGCCCAGGCCCCAGCCGCGCTTCTTGGTGGTGTAGCCCGGCAGAAACACGCTTTCCATCTTGCTTTTCGGAATGCCCTTGCCCGTATCGGTGATGTCGATGGCAATCTGGGACTTGTTGCGGGCCGGACGCCGGATCTGAATCGTGATGCTGCCCCGGCCGTCCATGGCGTCGATGGCGTTTTTGCAGATGTTCTCGATTACCCAGTCGAACAGCGGAATGTTGACCTGGGCGGGCGTATCGGTGGGCAGGGTAGAGTGAATGGCGAAGGTAACCTTGCGCGACACCCGACTTTGCAGGTAGGCAATGGCGTTCTGCGTCACGCGCAGAATGTTCTCGTCCTTGAGCACCGGAATGGAGCCGATGTTGGAAAACCGCTCGGTAATGATTTCCAGCCGCCGCACGTCCTTGCCCAGCTCCTCCACAATCGGCTCGTCCTGAAACCGCTCCGACTCCTTGAGATACGTGTGCCAGGCCATCAGGCTGCTGAGCGGGGTGCCCAGCTGGTGCGCGGTTTCCTTGGCCAGGCCCACCCACACCCGGTTCTGCTCGGCCCGGCGCGAGTAGCTGAAGGCGAAGTAGGCCATGATGCCCAGGCAGCCGATAACGGCCAGCTGCACCAGCGGATACGTCCGCAATTGGGTTAGCAGCAGGGAGTCCTTGTAGTAGATATAGCTGCGCAGCCCGGCCCCCAGCTCCACCACGATGGGCGGGTGCTGCTCCTTCATTTCCTGAATCTCATTCTGCATGAAGGCAATGGAGTCCCGGGCCGACAGCTTTTTCGGAATCTTCAGGTTGCGGGTGCCCAGCACGTTGTTGTCGGCGTCGGTCCAGATAGTGGGAATGGTCTGGTTGGCGTCGATGATTTCCTCCATCAGAAAGGTGAGGTTGGTTTCTTCCTCGGTGTTGATGATGTAGCGCTGGGTTTTGGCGTAGAGGTCAATCTGCTGCTGCTCCCGCTCGGAAAGGCGCTGTACCAGCACGTTGGTGTAGATAACCGTGGCGGCGGCAATGAGCAGGGATACGGCCAGCACCACCAGCTTAATGCGGGACTTCTGGTCGTAGATGGGCAGGAAGGAGGGCAAGGCGGAGTGGTTGAGGCCGGTACAGCGCCGGCAACGGGCCGGGCGTTAGGCCGAACGAAGGTAAGCGTCCGGTTGTTTTAGCCCGCAAGCTCAACGGCTGGCCCGGTCCGGCTTTCCCGGCTGATTTTTATCCGGGTTTGCGCCGAACCCGGAGGCCGTATTAAGGGTTTTCTTTCTAACGAATTGCGGCGTAATTTTGCCCCCCAAGTTTCGCACTAGCACCTGCTATGCCCCATCCATTCAAGGCAGTCAGTTTATCCTACAAGAAAGCGCCCCTGGCCATCCGGGAGCTGATTGCGCTGGATGAAGCCGCCTGCCGCCGTTTCCTGCATACGCTCCACCACGACCTGGCCCTCTCGGACCTGCTCGTGCTCAGCACCTGTAACCGCACGGAGGTGTACTACGCCGCCGACCGCGACCAAAGCCCGGCCATCATTGCCGCGCTGTGCGAGCTCAAGGGCCTGCCCGACAGCACCACGCACTACGACTACTTCGACATTCTGGCGTCGTACGACGAAGCCGTGCAGCACCTGTTCGAGGTAGCCATGGGCCTCGACGCCCAGGTAGTGGGCGACCTGCAGATCAGCAACCAGGTAAAGACGGCCTACCAGTGGTCGGCCGACCAGGACGCCGCCGGCCCCTTCCTGCACCGCCTGCTGCACTCCATCTTCTTTACCAACAAGCGCGTCCAGCAGGAAACCAACTTCCGAGACGGTGCCGCTTCCACGTCCTACGCCACCCTGGAGCTGGTCGAGGAACTGACCGCCGACCTCGACAATCCGCGCGTGCTCGTGGTGGGCCTCGGCGAAATCGGGGCCGACGTATGCCGGCACTTCAGCACCAGCAAAGGCTTCAGCAGCGTGAAGCTCAGCAACCGCACCCGCGCCAAGGCCGAGCTGCTGGCCGAAGAGTGCGGCCTGCCCCTGCTCGACTTCGAAAACCTGGTAGAAGGCATGAAGGAGGCCGACGTGATTATCTCGTCGATTGCCCGCGACACGCCCTTCTTTACCCGCGAGATGCTGGCCCACCTCGATATTCTGAGCTACAAGTTCTTTATCGACCTGTCAGTACCCCGCAGCATTGAGGCAGAGGCCGAAACGGTGCCCGGCGTGCTCGTCTACAACATCGATACCATTCAAAGCAAGGCCTCGGCGGCCCTTGAGCGCCGACTGGCTTCCGTGCCGCAGGTGCGGGCCATCATTGCCGAAAGCATTGCCGGCCTCAACGACTGGACCAAGGAAATGCTGGTGTCGCCTACTATTCAGAAGCTGAAAAACGCCCTGGAGCAGATCCGCCAGGAAGAAATCAACCGCTTCCAGAAAAAGATGAGCCCCGAGGAAGCCCAGCGTGTTGAGGAAATCACCCGCTCTCTGGTGCAGAAGCTGCTCAAGCAGCCCGTGCTCCAGCTCAAGGCGGCCTGCAAGCGCGGGGAGGCCGACCAGCTCATTGACGTGCTCACCGACCTGTTCGACCTCGAAAACCAGCCGGCCACGGCCTAGGCAGCCCGCGCGCGGCGAAGCCGAAGCACCCGAAGAAGCGTTTGTGGCCCCATAAAGCCGAGAAGCCCTGCTGTATTGATACGGCGGGGCTTCTCGGCTTTATAAGCTCCTGCACATTTCCCAGAACCAATGGGGGCGCCCCGCCCGCTCCGACTTGCCGAAAGATGCCTTTCCGCTCAACTGAAGGCACGAAAAAAGGACCGTCGGAAGGCGGTCCTTATTCGCTTTTTGACTTCTAATCAGCTACCCTTACAGCGTTTCGCAGCACTCCTCGAGGGAGTCAATCACGTCGAGCAGCTTAGGAATGGACAGGGAGTAGTAAATCTTGGTACCCACCTTGAACGACGACAGAATGCCGCGGTCTTTCAGGGTAATGAGGTGCTGGGAAGCAATGGCTTGCGGCAAATCGAGGGAACGGTAGATTTCCGTGACGGTCATCTTATCTCCTTTCCCCAGCAAATCCACGATGGCCAGACGTTTCGGGTGCGCCAGTACTTTCAGCATGGCAGCAGCCTTATCTACTTTTTGCGATTCAACGCGAGCGAGCAATGGTTTCATATAGTGTGCAAGAGTGGTCGAATGGGTGATGCGGGAATATCGGTTATACGATATTCCGGGTCTGCAAAGTTCCTGGCACCCAGGTTAAAATTGAAAATTTTTAATGTTCGTGTAACGAAACCGTCCTGCGTTCCCCTTGAAACCAGGGAGCAAGAGACGTCGGCCCTTGCGCGGGGCTGCTTACCTTTGACCAAAACTTCCCTCCTCCCACCCTCCTCCCCATGAAAGACCTGCTGGCCACGTTCGAGAATAAGCGTCCTGAGATTGTATTTGAATGGAAAGATGCCGAAACCGAGGCCGAGGGCTGGGTGGTGATTAACTCGCTGCGGGGCGGGGCAGCCGGGGGCGGCACCCGTATGCGCAAAGGGCTCGACAAGCGCGAGGTCGAAAGCCTGGCCAAAACGATGGAAGTGAAGTTTACCGTGTCGGGCCCGGCCATCGGCGGGGCCAAGTCGGGCATCAACTTCGACCCCCAGGACCCCCGCAAGCGCGGCGTGCTGGAGCGCTGGTACCGGGCCGTGTTTCCGCTGCTGAAAAACTACTACGGCACCGGCGGCGACCTGAACGTTGACGAGATTCACGAAGTCATTGCCATCACCGAGGAGTACGGCCTGTGGCACCCGCAGGAAGGTGTCGTGAACGGCCACTACCGCGCCACCGAGCCGCAGAAGATCCAGAAGCTGGGCCAGCTGCGCCAGGGCGTGGTAAAGGTGATTGAGGATGCGGCCTTTACGCCCGAGCTGAGCCGCAAGTACACCGTGGCCGACCTGATTACCGGCTACGGCGTGGCTGAGGCCGTGCGCCACTACTACACCCTCTGGGGCGGCAGCGTGCAGGGCAAGCGCACCATCATCCAAGGCTGGGGCAACGTAGGCGCCGCCGCGGCTTATTACCTGGCTTCCCAGGGCGCCCTTATTACCGGCATCATCGACCGGGCCGGGGGGCTGCTCCGGCCGGAGGGATTTTCGCTGGCGGAAATCCGCATGCTGTTCCTGGAGCGCCAGGGAAACTCACTGGCGGCCGACAACCTGCTCTCCTTCGACGAAGTAAACCGGCAGGTGTGGTCCGCCGGGGCTGAGATCTTTATTCCCGCCGCGGCCTCCCGCCTCGTAACCCGGGAGCAGGTCGAACTGATGATTCAAAACGGGCTGGAAGTTATTTCCTGCGGGGCCAACGTACCCTTCGCCGACCCCGAAATCTTCTTCGGCCCCACCGGCGACTACGCCGACCAGCATGTATCGGTGATTCCCGACTTTATTGCCAACTGCGGCATGGCCCGGGTATTTGCCTACCTGATGGAAACCAACGCAGAAATCACCGACAAAGCTATATTCAGCGACACCTCCCGTATAATCGGCCAGGCGCTGGAGCGCACCTACCGGCAAAGCCAGAGCCGGACGGGCATCGCGCAGATGTCGTTTGAGATGGCCCTCCGCCAGCTGGTTTAGCTCCAGCCAATTCACTGGCTCTTAATCAGTTTAGCTTATACTACCTGATTTTGCCGCCCCGTTGCCCCGGCACATATCCTGCCTGGGCAACGGGGCGGCTGTTTTGGATTGATGGCTTGTTTTTTAACTATTCCGATACTATCTTGAACAGGTGCTAGCACGGCGTTGGGTTTCACCTTCAACTGGATATCATGCGGCTCCCGGTTATCCTGCTGCTTTTGCTTACGACGGCTTTCGGGCTGCGCGCGCAGCAGAGCGACCTGCTGGAGCGCAGCCTGCTCAGCGGCGACATTGCTTCGGCTACTACCCAGCTGCAAAAGCGGCAGCGCCAGGCTCCGGCCACGGGCTACCCGCTGGCCTCTGCCCGCCTGGCCTGGCTCAAGGGTGACTTTGCCGAAGCGGCCACCCGCACCGAACGGTTTCTCACCGACCTGCCTCTGCCCGCCGCCGGGTCCGACAGCACCGGCTATGCCACGGCCCACTACGAAGCCGCCCTGCTTTACGCGGATATGCACCAGTACCGGCTGGCCGCCACGGTCGTGGCCCGCTGCCTGGCCGTGCGTCAGAACCCGCCCACGCTGGCGTTTGCCGCCGGAGCCCTGCAGGCCCGTATTCTGACGGAACAAGGGTACTACAACGAAGTAGTGGCTTTGCTGCCCAACCTGCTGGCCCGGGGTGAGCCCCTGGCCCGGGGCATCGACGCGCAGGGGCTGCGGGGCGCGCACAGGCTGACCAAGCCGGAAAAGGCTTTGCGAAAGCGCCGGCAGGCCCGGCTCCTAGTACTGCGTGCCAATGTGCTGAGCCGGCAGGGTCTGTATACCAGGGCGGAACAGGAATTCGCTCTGGCCCGCAAGTACATCACCAAAAACCTGAGTCAGTGGGACCCGGCTTACCTCGATTACGCCGCGGCCCGGGCCCGGCACCTGGAAGACCAGCGCCAGTACGCCGCCGCCGCCAAGCTGCTTTACCAAGTGCTGCGCCGGGAGGGGCACGGCAGCCGGCACGAAAACTACCGCTGGCAGCACCCGGTCAGCCTGGCCATGCGCCGGCAGCTGGTTCGAATGCTCTACCAATCCCACGACAGCAAAGAAGCCACCGAACAGCTGGCTTTGCTGACCAACATCACCAACCAGTACCACGCCCAGCACCCGTTTTATGTCAACCAGCTGGCTTTGTTTAAGCTGAGCGCGACCGGCAAAGCCGGGTACCCGGAGCCCCGGCAACTGAAGCGGTGGCTGCACCAGAGCAAAGCCCAGGGCTGGCCGGATGAACACGAGGCGGAGCTGGCCTTCGGGCTTTACCGGGGCTACCGCCAGCTCGACAGCCTGACCCTGGCCGAACAGTATCTGCGGGAAGGCCTGACGTTGCTTGCCCAGCAGCTCAGCGCAGAAGCCCCGGTTTACCACGCCGCCCGGATTGAGCTCGCCTCGTTCTATACCAGCCAGGCAACCAACCTACCAGAGGCAGGGCAGATTTTTGCCCGCAGCTTCGGGCAGATCGTAAAGCCCCAGCTGGCTCCGACGCAGCAGCGGTACTACGAGCTGCTCAACCAGCAGGCCTACTACGACCAGCTGACCGATAACTACGCCGGAGCTACCCGCAACCTGGAAGCCGCCGCCACGATTGTGGAGCAGCGCTACGGGGCTGCCCACCCGCTTTATGGGCAGCAGCTGGGCAAGCTGGCCGGGCTGCAGCTCCACGCCGGGCAGTACCGGCAGGCCGAGGCCACGCTGGCCCGGGCCCAGCAGATTATCCGCAAAGACCAGGGTACCTCCAACACCGACTACATCCAGGCCCAGCAGGTGCAGGCCCGGCTCTACGTGATTACGGGGCGCTACGAAGAAGCCCAGCACCTGCTGTACCGCGCATCCCGCCTGACTGACAGGATCAGCGCCGGCCAGCTGCTGGGGCAGGACGGGCAGGAAGAAACCGCGGCGCTGTATCTGCACCTCGGGCGCTACGCCGATGCCGAGGCCCTGACCCGCAGCCTTATCAGCTCCCGTACCCATAAATACAGGGTCGACCAGCACCTGTCCCTGATCCGGCCGCACCAGTTGCTGAGCAGCGTCTACCTGGCCACCGGCGACTACCTGCAGGCTGAAAAAGCCGCCCGCAAAGCCGCCGACATCAGCCTGGGAATCGTGGGCGACACTTCGCTGCATCACCTGCGCAGCCAGCTGTTGCTGGGTAAAGTCTACGCCGCCATGGGCGACTACGGCCGCTCGGAGCAGCTGACCCGGCAGGTGGCGGCCCGTATCCGCAAGCTGCTCGGGGCCGACCATATCGAGCTGGCCCCGGCCCTGATGGACCTGGCTATGGTGCACTACTATCAGCAGGGCGCCCCGGCCGAGGTAGAGCACTTGCTGCGGCAGTCGATTGGCATCTACGGCACTGCGCTGGGCCGGCAGCACCCGGCGTATGCCAAAGCTCTGCAGTGTCTGGCTACGTTCTGCCTGGCGGGCAACCGCCTCGGCACGGCCGATTCCCTGCTGACGGCTGCCAACCTGGTGTGGAAGGAAAAGCTGGGCAAAGACAACCTGCCTTCGGCCGAAATGCACCTGCTGACCGGGGATTTGCGCCGTCGGCAGAAAAACTATCCCCAGGCCCTAAAAGACTACCAGCGCGCCCTGACCATGTACCAGAAGGTAGTTAGTGAGCGGCACCCGCAGTACGCCGTGGTGCTTAGCCGCATCGGCCAAATCCACTACATCGAAGGCAAATACGCCAAGGCCGCCGACGTGCTCGACCAGGCGACCGGGCTGCACCTGACCTACATCCGCACCTGCTTCCCGGCTATGTCGGAGCGGCAGAAAAGCCAGCTCTGGGCGCTGATCCGGCCCGACTTCGAGTTCTACAATACCCTGGCCGTGCAGTATGGCGAAAAGCGCCCGGAGCTGCTGGCCAAGGCCTATGATATGCGCCTGGCAACCAAGGCTATTCTGCTCAGCGCCTCGACCAAAGTGCGGCAGCGCATCCTGAGCAGCCCCGACACGGCGCTCCGGGCCCAGTACGCACGTTGGCTGCGGCAGCGGGAGCAGCTCGTAGCCGCCCTGGGCTACAGCGCCGAGGCCCAGCAGGCAGCAGGCATCAGCCTGACGAAGATGGAACAGGACGCCGAGGCCCTGGAGCGGCAGCTGGTTGAGCGGGCCGAGGGCTTCCGGCAGATCAATGAAAAGCAGCAGTATTCCTGGCAGGATGTGAAAGCCCGGCTAAGCAAAACCGAGTACGCCGTCGAAATCATCCGCTTCCGCCTGTTCACCACCCAGTTTACTGATTCCGTGCTTTACGCGGCCCTGCTCGTGTCGGGCCGGACGAAGCGGGCCCCGGAGCTGGTGCTGTGGCGCAACGGCCGCCAGCTCGAGGGCCGCTACCTGAGCAACTACCGCAACAGCACCCGGTTTCTGCTCGATGACCCCGAATCCTATCAGCAGTACTGGGCCCCGCTCAAAAAGCACATCCCCGACGGCAGCACGGTATATGTATCGGCCGACGGCGTGTTTCACCAGCTCAACCCTGAAACGCTGCAGACCGGGCCCGGGCGCTACCTGCTCGACACCGACCAGACGGTGCTGGTGAGCAGCACCCGCGACCTGCTGGCCGGCCCGGCCCCCGCCGGTCGCCGCACCCCGCCGCCCAGCCACCGGCCCACCACGGCCATGCTGTTTGGTGACCCCGTTTTTTACGCCAGCGTCGCCAGGCCCAAAACCGGGTCCGCCCTACGTCGCCTGCCCGGCTCGGCCCGGGAGATTGAGGAAATCGAAACGGCTCTGGCCGGTGGCAAGTGCGCCCGGGAAGCTTTTCTGCAAAAGGCCGCCACCGAAGCAGCCGTCAAGAAAGTGCAAAGCCCTGGTGTGCTGCACCTGGCTACCCACGGCTTCTTCCTGGATGAGGGCCATGATGCTTCCACCACCCTGGCCGGCACCGGGGGCATCGACCAGAACAAAGCCACCGAAAGTCCCCTGCTTCGCTCCGGCCTGCTGTTCTCCGACGCCGGCGACATCCTCGGTGACAGCACCCAGCGCTACCTCAACAGCCGAGAAGGCATCCTGACCGCGCTGGAAGTTTTAAACCTGCAGCTCGACAAGACGGATCTGGTGGTGCTTAGCGCCTGCGAAACCGGTCTGGGCAAGCTTCAGGTGGGCGAAGGCGTGTACG
Source organism: Hymenobacter translucens (assembly GCF_020685205.1). Lineage (GTDB taxonomy): Bacteria > Bacteroidota > Bacteroidia > Cytophagales > Hymenobacteraceae > Hymenobacter > Hymenobacter translucens. The sequence goes on along the minus strand of NZ_JAJERB010000002.1, from coordinate 333,896 downwards.
GGCTGCAGCGGGCGTTTCAGGTGGCCGGGGCGCGGTCGGTGGTGATGAGCCTGTTCAAGGTATCGGACGAGGCTACCCGGCAGCTGATGAGCCTATTTTACCAGCGCTGGATGCAGACCGGCAACCAGCGCCAGGCGTTTATCAAGGCCAAGCAGGAGCTGCGAAAACAGTACCCCGAGCCGCTGTACTGGGGCGCGTTTGTGATGATGGGCACGGAGTGAGAAGGAAAGACTGTGAGGACAGGACCCGGAGCGTGGATGCCTGCTGAGGACACCGAGGAGCCCGCAGGTTCTACAGGAACCTGCTACCGACTCGGTAATTCTCTGCTCCGTACCCAAGTGTACATTGTGAGCCGGTTTAGGCGGTATATTAAACTTGCTTACCTGAAGAAAACCCGTCCCCACTGCCTTATTGTGCCAATGGCTGTTTCCTCCCTGAGCTTCGACCACTACGCCATTCGCCCGTTGGTGGAAGCTGATTTAGAGCCCTACTTTAAGCTCGTTGACCGGAACCGGGCCCGCCTGGAGCAGTTTTTCACTGGCACCGTATCCCGGACCCGAACCCTGGCCGACACCCGGGAGTTTCTGGCCGATATCACCCGGCGTGTTGAGGCGCGCTCCTACCTGCCCTATCTCATTGTCGACGACAAGGCCAACCGCCTGGTGGGCTTCCTCGATTTGAAGAACATCGACTGGAATATCCCCAAGGCCGAGGTAGGCTGCTATATGGATGCGGATCTGGCCGGCCACGGCGTGGCGACCCGGGCCTTTCAGGTGTTCTGTGATTATTGCTTTGCGCACTTTCAGTTTGAAAAGCTCTTTCTGCGCACGCACGAAAGCAACGTTGCGGCCCGGCGCGTCGCCGAGCGGGCCGGTTTTCAGGTTGAGGGCATCATTCGCTGCGACTATAAGACCACAGCGGGCCTTTTGGTTGACCTGATATACTATGGCCGGCTTTGCTCCACAGCAGCCGCTTCCCGGGAAGGGCAGACCTAGCTACCCGATATCCTTAACGGAAGGCCAGTTACCCAAACACCCCCACTATTCCAGCCCAACCCGCTGCCGGTACTGCTTCAGCAGCGTCTGATACTCCGTTACTTCCGGCTCCAGCCGCACGGCCTGCTGGTAGGCAAGCAGGGCATCGAGGTAAAGCTGATGCTCTTCGAGGTAGGTGGCTTCGACCAGGGCATTGAGGGCCCGGCTTTCCTCGGCGCCGGTATGGAGCTGGGCCAGCTCCTGCTGCATCGTCTGGGCCTCGGCCTCAGGCACTACTTTCAGCAGCAGCGGAGCAGAATACAGCGTAGGCTTGTTTTTCGCGCGTACCGTCAGGAAGTACACCTGCTCCCCCTTGCCGGGCAGGCTTTTCAGCGGCACCGCGATTTCCGATTTGGGTGCTTCGAGCGTTGAGACTACCTCGTCGTAGCGGTTGGTGAGCGTAACGGTGTAGGTGCCGGCCCCGGGTACGGGCACCCAACTCACCGACACGGGCTGCTGGCCCAGCACGCTGGTTTGCAGGGGCGTAAGCAGACGAATGGCGGCGTTGTCGGCGGTGCCGCGCTCCACGGAGCCGGTCACGGCCATGTACTGGCGGTAGTTGCGGTTGCGCTCGGCGCTGGTGCGGCCCTTGTCGGTTTTGGTAATTTCCTCGAGCACGTAGTTGGCGTAGCGGCTGCTCAGCGTCTGCTTGTTCTGCTTCAGAGCCGTGCGGGCCAGATCCGCCAGGGCATACTTGCCGGGGGCCTTCAGCTCCAGCGTGGCGCCCGACTGGTGCAGCAGCCCGATATAGCTGCCGGGGCCAAGCTCCAGCGTCTGGCTTACCGACAGGCTGCGGCCCGGACCGGTACCGGTGTGGCTTTCTCCCTGCACGACTTCCACGGGGCCGCGCACGGCCAGCACGCGAAAATCCTGGGCCTGGAGCAGGCCCGCCCACATCAGCAGGGTGCTCAACAACGGTAGCTTCATCGTGTTCATGGCTTGTATCTTTTCACTAAATATATATACTTATCCCGCGCTTTGCTATACAGATTGCGTCCGGTTTCGGTGTAGACTTCCAGCAGGTCGCTGCTGAGTAACAGGGCAATAAGACCCAGGGTGAGGTCGATGCGGAAGCGCCAGTAGTGGAACACGATGAGCACCACGAACAGGAGCAGAATGCTTTCCACCAGCTGCACGGTTTTGGTGATGGTGTCATACCAGTGAGGGTAGTGGTCGTGGATAAAAAAGAAGAACACGATGTTCAGGTAGCACAGCAGTACGGCCAGCAAACCCGAAATCCAGAGTGGCAGCTCGTCGATGTAGTCGTGGTGCAGCACCATGGAGATGATGTTGGCGTGAATGACGACCCCGAACATATCGGGGTAGGACTTGCCGGCGTACTTGTGGTTGAGAGGGGTGTAAAACTTGTCTTCCCAGCTGGGCTTGCTGAAATCGGGGCCCATGTAGCCCATCAGCACAATCTTGTTTTTAAAGCTGACTCCAAGGTTGGGGTCGAATACGTCGGCCACGTCGAGGGCGTAGAACTTGTCGGTGTTGCCCCGGAAGTTGATCAGCTCCACCTCCTTGCGGCGGCGGAGCAGCTGCTGCACCGCGGCCGGATCCCTGAACCGGGCCAGGGCCAGCGGAAACGCCAGCCAGGTGCTGTCAGCCAGCTTTTCGCGGGGGCTGAACGAGCGCGACGTCCGGAACTTGTCGACGCCCTCGGAAATCAGGTTGGCAAAGCCCGTGGTGGCTGGCCGGCTGAACATTGGGTGGGACCGGCGCAGGTGGTCGAAGGGGCCGGCCGGACTGCCTTCAATCTTGCTTACCAGCACCAGCCGGGGCGTGCGGGCCAGTGCTGCGGCCAGCAGACTGTCGCCCACAGGGTCTTTCCGGTTCCAGAAAAACGCGTCGATGCCAACCACCAGCGGCCCGTCGGCGTTGATGCGGTCGAGCTGGGCGGCAATGCCGGCGCGGTCGAGCACCCCGATGTTGACCAGCACGATGCTGGTATCGGCGGTGGTTTCCTGGCGCAGACGGGAAAAGATGATATCGGTGACCTCGAAGTCGGACAGCGCCTCCTCCATTGGGTTCAGAAAGTCGAACCGGATGGGCAACACCGACACCAGCCCGATAAAGGCAAAGACAAAGGCCGTGCAGAGGAAGTAGTCTTTGCGAAACACGGGCGCCGGGCTGAGACAGAGGGGTTGCTAAATATAAGCGTTGGATTGACATTGCCAGCCGCTACTGCTGTCAACGCCAAAGCCCGCCCGGCTGACAGAGAATTGCCGTAGGTTTGCCCCGTATTGTTGCCCGCCGGCTTCCACGCCGCGGCGATGACCGGGCCTATTTCATTATGCTTCTCCAATGACTTTCAACGAGTTTCTGCACCAGCGCTTTCTCGGCAACGACGTGCTGGCCTACCTTACCTGCGCCCTGATTCTGCTGCTGGGCTACGGCTTCAAGACCCTGCTTTCCCGGCTGTTGTCCCACCTGCTGTTTAAGTTTATCGGTGAGAAGACCGAGGGCGTAAGCGAGGCTCAGTTTGAGGCGCTGCTGGTGAAGCCGCTGGGCGTGCTGGTGTTCCTGATTACCATCTTCCTGGCCTTCCAGGTGCTCGACTACCCCGTGCGCAACTCCGAACTGGCCGGCGACGAGCCCTGGCCGAAGCTGCTGGCATTCCGTATCTACCAGATCGGCGTTATCAGCGCCACGGCCTGGGTGGCCGCCCGCCTGGTCGACTTTGCCACGCTCGTCTTCCGCCGCCGCGCCGAAACCCAGCCCTCCCGGCTTACCTCCCAGCTCCTGCCTTTCGCCAAAGACCTGCTCAAGGCGTTTATTTACATCGCGGCCTTTCTCGTTATCCTGGGCAAGGTGTTTGGCGTGAACGTGACGGCGCTGATTGGCGGCCTGGGCATCGGCGGCCTGGCCGTGGCCTTTGCCGCCAAGGAAACCCTCGAAAACCTGATTGCCTCGTTCACCATCTTCCTCGACCAGCCCTTCGCCGTGGGCGACCTGGTCGAGGTAGGCGGCGTGTCGGGCACGGTGGAAAAGGTGGGCTTCCGGAGCACCCGGCTGCGCACGGCCGAGAAAAGCTTCGTGACGGTGCCCAACCGCTCCATGATCGATAAGCCGCTCGACAACCTTTCGCTGCGCACGGCGCGGCGAGTGAGCTTTACGTTAGCCCTGAGCCATACCACCACCAGTGAGCAGCTGCGCCGCATCGTGGCCGAAGCCCAGCAGCTGATCCAGGAGCACCCGCTGACCACGCCCGAGGTGCAGATCAAGTTCTCGGCCCTAACGCCCGCCGCCAAGGAAATTACGGTGCAGTACTTTGTCGAAACCACCAACTACGACGAGTATCTGAACGTGAAAGAGGACGTGAACTACCGCCTCGTGGAAACGGTGGAGCACCAGGGCGGCACGTTTGCCAGCGTGGGCACCACGGTTGTGCAGATTACAAATCCGCTGCGGGGGCTGGAGTCGGGCCCCGGCTGACCCGGTGATGGGCCGGTAAGCTGTGCTAACCGTCATGAGAAAACTGGTTTTTACTCCGGTAGTTCGTCATTCCGAGCTTACCGAGGCATCTCGCATGCAGCGTTGGGTAGTAATCCAACGAAGCGGTAGGGCTGCTTCGACAAGCGGACGCCAGATCAGGCATGACCTTTACCGGTAAAGTTGGCTACCGCACCGTGCCGATGCCGTGGTGGTAAAGGTTGCGAAGCGTGGCCAGCTTGCTCGAGTCGTAGTAGTTGCTGGCCGTTTCGATACCGAGAAAATCCGGCTGCCGGTGCAGCTACGGCTGTAGTTGCCGGCCGAGGCTTCCGCAAACCGCTCCCGGCCCCATCGGATCTGCTGACTGTGGATACGGGCTTCCACGATGCCAGCGGCCTGAGTGCTGCTGACCACTTTCAGGATTTACGCAAAAAGGCCGGCTGCTCCGAGAGGGCAGCCGGCCTTGCCGGTGTTTATCTTTTCCAGTGGGAGCTTAGCGTCCGCCGAGCAGACCGCCGAGCAGGCCGCCCATCGAGCCACCGCCACCCAGGCCGCCAAGCAGGCTGCCCAGGCCACCGCCGCCGGCGCTGCGCGGTGCCGAGTTCGGCCGACCGCCGAGGCCGCCCAGGATCGACGTGAGGGAGCCCAGGCCGCCACCACCAATGTGGGAGCCCTGCTGCGGGTAGCCCCCGCCGCCACCGCCCATCGCGCTGCCGAGCAGGCCGCCACCGAGCAGACCGCCGAGCAGGCCGCCCATCGAGCCACCGCCGCCCATGGCGCCGCCCAGCAGGCCGCCCATGCTGCTGCCCATCATACCGCCACCCATGCCGCCCATGCCGCCGCGGCCACCCATCATGCGGCCAATCACCATGGGAGCGACGATGCCCAGCAGACCGGTCATCAGGGCACCCTTGGGAATGCCTACGTTGTCAAGCTTGCTGCCAATGCTGCTCAGAAAGCCTTCCTTGGAAGGGTCATTGGCATCGTGCGGCACGGCAGCGGCCTGGTCGACCACGCTTTCCAAAGCTTGCTTCTGCTGCTGATTGATGCCCAGGTACTCGGAAATCTTGTTGACCATCGACTCCTCGTCGTTGGAATAGGCGCCATCGGCGCGGGCAAAGCTGATCAGGTCGGTTACGAGCGAGTAGCGCAGGTCGCTGCCACGCAGCACATCCAGGTTCTGCTGCACCGTCTGGTTGGTGGAGTCCTGGGCGGCGCGTACTACCTGCTGGGCCGAGCCGGCCGACAGGCCAGCGGTCTGGGCCAGCTGCTGCAGGAACTCTACTTCGGCGGCCGAAGCTTCGCGGTCGGCGGAGGCCAGGCTAGCAATTACGCTCAGGTAAGCGGTCTTTTCCTGCTCAGAATAGTTTTGCAAAAGTTGGGTATCAGCCATTGGGAAGGGGTTTTGGGTAGAGGTTGTGGGGTTGAGTTGACGTTAACGCGAGATATAGAGAAATGTTAGTGTGCATCCGTCCGGCTGCCGGGCCGCACTGCCTCTGCTTGAAACTGGGTTTGCCTGGGCGCCGAGCCCCTTCACCACTTGGCTGGTCGCACGGGCCTGGCTCCCAAACCATGCTTTTCTCGGCCCGCCCCAAAAAATTATCCTCCGGCGCCGAAACGAAATTTTCTGGCACTGAAACGGTTAGGTACTGAATCAGCTTTATTGAAAAAAAACTTCAGCTCGACACGCACTTTTTTTTGGGTATTCCGAAATCACCTGCCATATTTGCCATCCCAAACGGAACACAACCGCCGGGAACAATGGGAGATTAGCTCAGCTGGTTCAGAGCATCTGCCTTACAAGCAGAGGGTCACTGGTTCGAACCCAGTATCTCCCACTAGTGAAAAACAGCCACTTAGATGCAAATCTGAGTGGCTGTTTTGCTTTAGAGCTTACCCGCTGGCTTTCCTTTCTCCTGCGCTTCCCCGGGATACCTCTGGATCAGGCAAGTACTGGTACCGGTCGCTAGGATCTTTTTTCCAGCGCATGGGGCGCAGACCCACCATCACAGAGGCCGGTTTTCAAACTTTACCTCTTCGTAATTACCCTCTGTTTTCCAGTCGGTCAGCAACTGGCGGGGGTCAATACCAGCGTTAGCGGGCCGGGCGGGGACTGTCAGCACCAGCGTCTGCTTACCGGATTTGATCAGATGCTTTCGCAGGTACAGCGGCTTGCCTGCCCGCCGGCCCTCCGCAGCGGGTGCAAACACACCGATTTCCACCCAATCCCGCATCGGTAGTTTCGTCTCGGTGCCCGCACTATCCACGACCAGCTTTTTTGCCTGCAGGGTAATCGTCACCTGCCAGTTGCCTCCTTTGGTTGGTTTGGCGGTAGCGGCTTCCGTTTCCAGCTCCCAGAAAGTGTTGGCCGCGAACAGGTCGTGCACCAAGGGTTGGAGCGAGTCCGGAGTTACCGCCCGCAGCTCCCGGTAGAGATCCAGCGAAGTAGGCAAAGACACAGTCCCGGGGCGGTGATTGGCCAGCAGATTCCGGAGTGCCCCGTTTACGCGGTCCCGGCCCACGTACTGACTTAGCGCGTACAGGGCGAAGGGGCCTTTGCGGTAGTTCTGGTAGAAGTCGTCGGCCTGCAGCAGCGGCTTGGCGGCCCGGGTGCGCGGGGCTTCGTTTTCTTCCCGCAGGAAGCTCAGCAGCGCCCGGAGATGCTCAGCACCGTATGCGTCTTCCAAAACGCCCATAGCCGAGTACCAAGCCAGGCTTTCGGTAATCAGGCCGGCGCCTTCTACATAGGCTTGCTTGAGCTGATTGCCCCACCACTGGTGCGCTACCTCGTGCGCTACCACAGCCGTCACCAGGTCGAAGCCCCGCTCATCAGCCTTCGGATTCAGAAGAAAAAAGCCCTCCTCCGCCGTGATGTTGATGGGCGCGGCATGGTGGCCGAAGGCGTAGCTGGGATGGGCCACGAACCGAAGCTGCCGGTGCGGGTAAGGCCCAAACTGCCGGGTGTAGTGGTCCAGTGAAGCCTGGGCGCTCCGGACCATGCGCGCCGGGTTCTCCGTCATCCCCGGGGGATAGTAAATCTGGATGGCAACGTCCTGCCTGGGGTTAGCCGATGAGCTTTGCCATTTCCCTTCCTGCACCGCGTAGGTAGCCGAGAAAAAAGCGTATTCATTGCGGATGGGGGCATCTGTGGTATAATGGCAGTAGCGGCGGCTTGCTTTGGTCCAGGTCCGGCGCAGGGTGCCCGGCGCTACCACCATCTGGCCCGCATCCGTGCCTACTGTGGCCTCAAAGTGGATTTGCTCGGGAAACGGGGCGTACCGGCGGGCAGCCACATCGTAAAGTGAGTACGTGGCGGGCCGGGCTGGTAAGCCATGCTCTTTGCGGGCACCGGCCTCATCAAGCTCCCGGTAGGGCAGATACCCGATAACGGGAAGCCATTCCATATTTCGGAAGCTGGTGCTCTTTTCCGTCACTTGTGCATCGGCCCCGCTGTTGGAGAAGCCCTGCGCTTGGTACCTTACCTGAAAGCGAAGGCGCACCGAGTCGCCGGGTGAAAGGGGCTGCGCCAGGGTGTAAATGCGGTGGCCCTGTTCCTCATCCACAAGCACTGCTTTGGCTGGCTGGCTGAAGCTGACTGCCGTTGTTTCGACGCCCGCGCCCGTGGCCAGATGAACCGAGTCAATGGAAACCTGACTCTTGTTTACCAGCAGGTAAGCGCCTTGTATCTCTACCGTCCGCTGCTTCGGATATAGCTCTACCTGCAGGCTTACCCCGGTCAGCAGGGGCTGGGCTACGTTCAGGTACCGACGGTAGCGCTGCTCATAGGCTGCGCGCTGCGCCGTAGAGTCAGCGGAGCTGCGGTACGCATGCAGCACATTGGTATTGTAGAAGATGAAGCCGCCCGACAAAACGATACCGGCCACTGCCACTGCCGAAACCAGGACGCTGGAACGCGTAAAGCGCCGGCGGGCTAGCTGGAGCCGCGAGGCAAAGCTACCCTCCCGTCCCCGGACCCAGAACAGCCGGGTTACGACGGCCAGCAACAGCGCCCAGGCCGCCCAGTACGCCTTAAACCACAGCCAGGGCGCCAGCGTGGGCCCGAAGCCAGCCATGTCGGTATAGGTCCAGGGCGGACTGGCGCCAAAGATGAGCAGCTTGTGCTCGATGCCTAAAGTAGAAGCAAAGGCGATGCAGCCATAGGCTACCAGCGCCACCAGATGCCCAACAAATTTCTGATTGACCAGCACATGCACCAACAGGGCGAGCAGGGCAAAAAGCAGGCAATCCACCAGCTGCAGTCCGAAGATGGTTTGCAGGTACAGCCCGAGTTCAGGAGCAGCGCCACCGATGGCCATCTGCGCCCCTGTTCCGGCCGCCATCAGGAAGAACAGCCATACCACCAGCACCAGGCCCAGCGCCAGAAACCGGCTCAGGAAAAGCACCCATTCGGGCACGGGCGCCGCATTGGCAATTTCGCTTAAACCCGCTTCCCGTTCCCGCCAGACCAGCTCGCCGGCGTAGAAAATGGTGAGCAGGGCAATGAGTAGCCAGAAACGCTCCGGCTGCGCCAGGGGCCCGGTCAGATACTCCAGGACAAAGTCGGTACGGGGCAGCAACGGCACACCACGGCCCTTCAGGTTGCCGGGCACCGTGGCTCCCACCAGCAGGGCCAGGACAGCCAGCAGAGGCAGCCCGGCCTTGCTTTTGGCCAGTTGTCGAAAGGATTCCCAGGTGATGAGGCGCAACTGGCGCAGTTGGGTAACCCAGCCATACGTTCCGCTGGCCGACGGCAGCGCTTCTGCAGTTCCCCAGTTCAGCGTCTCCCAGGCCGCCACCGCGGCGGGTTGCGGTTTACCCGGTGGCTGTTTCTGGCCGGCTCCGGGTAATACAAACTGAAACCGGAAGTAAGTAAACGCGAGCAGGCCGAGCGAAATCCCGAACCACAGCAGGCGGTTAACGAGAAACGAGCCCTCCAGCAGCAGAAAACGCGTGTTTTTCTCCTGTGGGCTCCAGTCAATGGACAGATGGCTCAGCACCGGGCCAAAACTCATCGGGTCGGCTAAATTGCCCCATTCTCCCCCTTTTTCCAGCAGCGGCCAGATCGTGTAGGACGCCGCGAACAAGGCCGCGCCGACCAGATAACTGGCCAGGGCCCGGCGGCTGAGCGCTGCCGCCGAAAACTGCATGGCCGTGGCAAAAAATGCGTTGGGCAGCGCGATAAAGCAGAAGGTAGTCAGGTAGGGGGCCACCCGGAACGGACCCAGAATCTCGGCTTCTACCCCGGCAAAGTGCATGGCCAGCAGCATACCCACCGGGATGGCGAGCAGCTGAAGCGCACTTAGGGCCAAGGCGGCCAGGTACCGCCCGCCCAGGTAAGCCGCTTTGCTGGCGGGAGCCGCGTAGGTAAGCAAATGCATGCGGGTCTGCACGTCGCGGGCCGCCGCCTCGCCCGCCACGGAGGCACCGATTACCAGCCAAAACACACAGCAGATAACGGTGACGGCGGCCATGACGATCGGCGCATTCAGTACTATATACCCGTCCCGCGCATCAGAGGCATAGTTGGCAATGACTACGAGAAACGTGATGAGCAGGATGACCCCGAAGTAAAGCCAGGTAGCGGGCCGACGAAGCTGGTAGCTGAATTCCAGCGCGAAAATCCGTTGGAACTTCATAGCGCGATGCCCTCCGCCCGCAGTTGCTGGCTAACCGGGCCGAAGCAGCCCGTCAGGGCACTGAAATAGACATCTTCCAGGTCCGGGTTGACGGGCTCAAACCCGTTGCCGGGCCTATCCGGGCTGTACACGTGCACCATGGTGCGCCCGCTCAAGAGCTTGGCGGAAATTATCCGGTGTTCCTGGTCCATCACCGGCAGAGCGGCTTTATCGGTCAGCTTGCGCCAGATGCGGCCTTTCAGCGCCGCCACGGCCTCCAGGGGCCGGGCTTCGAGCAGGATCTGGCCCTTGTCGATGATGGCCATGCTGGTGCACAGCTCCGCCACATCCGCCACGATGTGCGTGGAAAGAATGACCACGCTGCTTTCCCCCAGTTCGCTGAGCAGATTCAGGAAGCGCACCCGCTCGGCCGGGTCCAGGCCCGCCGTGGGCTCATCGACGATCAGCAGCTGCGGGTTACCCAGCAAGGCCACCGCTACGCCAAAGCGCTGCTTCATACCCCCCGAAAAGCCGCCCAGCTTCTGCCTGCGCTTGTCCCAGAGGTTGGTTTGCCGCAGCAGGGCCTCGGTGGTGTCTTTGCGCACTGCCCGGTTGGTAATTCCTTTCAGCACCGCGAAGTAGTCGAGCAGCTCTTCGGCGCTGGCTTTGGGGTACACGCCGAACTCCTGGGGCAGGTAGCCCAGCGTCTGACGTACCGCCTCTTTCTGCTTGACTATGTCGATGTCGCCTAAAAACAGCTGCCCTTCATCGGGCTCCTGCAGCGTGGCGAGCGTGCGCATAAGGGTTGACTTACCCGCGCCATTCGGGCCCAGCAGCCCAAACATGCCCGGCGGAATGTCCAGCGACACATTATGCAGCGCCTGCACGCCGTTCGCATACTGTTTAAAGACCTTGCGGATGGAGAGACCCAACGGGTGATTTCTCATTTTTATCGGAGTTGCTGCGGTTGTTCGTTTAATCAGAGGAAGCTTGCCCCGTGGTCGAAGCGGGTTTCTCTGTTTCAGCACGAAGCAATTGCGGCCGGCCGGGAAAGCGAAACGGGATATGCTGATGCGGGAAATAATCGACCAGCCGGCACTTTGCCGCTGCCGAACCAAGTGCCGGCTCTTTTTCACCTCTCGTAGAGCAGGATTGACACCTGGTCGAGCAGGCAACCGGGGGATGACAGGAAAACCCACCTTTGTGCTATGGAGCGCGTCAAAAGAATCTTCTGGCTGATTCACCTATCGGTTTGGGTCCTGTTCACCTTGCTGGCAGTCTTACAGCTGAAGGGGGATAACGATGCGCACTGGCGTACTACAACCGTGGGGTTTATAGCGACCTGCCTGTACGTTTTCTACAGTCATTTCCATCTGCTAACCCAGTACCCCGGCAAGCGAAACAGAAAAGCCTACTGGCTCCGGCTGGCAGTCATCGTGCTGACCGGGCCCGTTCCCTTTCTGCTTATCTACCAAAACCCATGGGACGCCGGGCATTATTTCATGAACCTGGTTACCGTGGCTATCTTTCTCTTTCTGAGCTGGCTGGCCAGGGTCACCGAGACGCTGGTGCTCAATACCATCCGGAAAGAGCAGCTGGAGAAGCAGGCCGTGGAGGCGGAACTGTACTATCTGAAATCCCAGATCAACCCGCACTTCCTGTTCAATACCCTCAACAACATCCATACGCTGGTGTATAAGCAGGCCCCCGCGGCCCCCGAGGCAGTCATGCACCTGGCTTCGCTGATGCGGTACATGATTTATGAGTCCAATGCGGCCACGGTGCCGCTGGCCCGGGAAATAAGCTACCTGCGGGACTACGTGAGCTTGCAGCAGCTCCGCTACAAGAACAGCCCGGTGGCCGACCTTCAGCTAGCCGGGGAAGCCGAGTCCTGCTCCATTGCCCCGCTGCTGTTCATTCACCTGCTCGAAAACGCCTACAAGCACAGCCCCGCCCGGCTGGAACCCGGCGACCTGAAGGTCAGGGTGGAGATGCGGGAAGATAGCCTCACCTTCAGCGTACAGAACCCCATCGCCCAAAAGGCGGCTCGCCCGCTGGAAGAGCCCGGGGGCATCGGACTGCCTAACGTCCGGAAAAGGCTGGCGCTGCTGTACCCTGGCCAACATACGCTGACCATTCAGAACACGGGCAGCACCTTTACGGTCATTCTTACCATCCACGGTTTACATCGAGAGGTCCATGAAAGAAAAGCTCACCTGCTACATCATTGAGGACGAGCACCTGGCCCAGGAAATACTGGAAGAATACATCCGCAAAGTTTCTTTCCTGGAGCTGAAAGGGTCGTTCGTGAGCCCGCTGGAGGCCGCCGCCCACTTGACGGAAGACCAACCCGACCTGCTGTTTCTGGACATCAACATGCCCGATCTGGATGGGCTCAGCTTTATCCCGATGCTGAACCCCAAGCCGATGATTATCCTGACTACCGCCTACGACCAGTACGCGCTGAAGGCCTATGATCTGGAGGTGAAGGACTACCTGCTGAAGCCCTTTACGTTCGAGCGGTTTTACAAAGGCGTGTTGCGGCTGTACCAGGAGCAAGGCCCCCGCCACCCCCCGGAAAAGAAGGACGAGAAAGCGGAGACGAAGCCGGATCAGGAGTATATTTTTCTAAAAGTGGGCCACCGTATTCAGAAGGTAGCCACCCGTGACATCCTTTTTGCGGAGGGAATGAAAGACTATCTGCGGATTCATACTTCGGAAGAGAAGATTATGACGCTGCTGAGCTTTGCCCGGCTGGAAGAGCTGCTGCCCGCCCAGGAATTTGTGCGCGTGCACCGATCCTTCCTAGTCGCGCTCGACAAAATTGACCACATCGAGAAAAACCGGATTCAGATTGCCAACCAGATCATCCCCATCAGTGATACCTATGCCGAGGGGTTTTATAAGATGCTGAAGGGATTTCAGTAGGCTGCGTTGGTCAGCCCCATTCGGGGCCCAGCAAAAAGCCCCGGCGAGCAGGCCGGGGCTTTTTGCTGCATAGCGCTTAACCCGCCGGCAGCACCGATGGCTGCCTTAGCGCCGGTGATAGAGTGCAGGGCACTGCGAACCGGCTCCGCGGCTGGTAAGCTCACTGCTCGGCCCGGCCCCGGTGCCTACTGAATAAAGCCCGGCCGGATCAGGTTCTCAAACGTGTAGATTTCGTCCCACTTGGCCTGGGTGAGCAGGTTGCGCTCCGTTACGGCAATGTCGTGCACGGATTTGCCGGTCCGCAACGCTTCCTTGGCAATTTCCGAGGTAGCTTCATAGCCCAGCACCGGGCTCAGCTGGGTGACGATGCCGATGCTGTTGCGCACCAGGTTTTCGGCGTGCTGCACGTTGGCCGTGATGCCCACCACGCACTTTTCGCGCAGGGTATGGCAGGCGTTGGTCATGTAGGAAATCGAGGTGAACAGGGCAAAGGAAATGACCGGCTCCATCACGTTGAGCTGCAGCTGCCCGGCCTCGGCCGCCATGGTTACCGTAAGGTCGGCTCCGATGACGTAGAAGGCGGTCTGGTTTACTACCTCCGGCACCACCGGGTTCACCTTGCCGGGCATGATGCTGGAGCCGGGCTGCAGCGGGGGCAGGTTGATTTCGAACAGGCCGCAGCGGGGTCCCGAGGAAAGCAGGCGCAGGTCGTTGCAGATCTTGGAGAGCTTGACGGCGGTGCGCTTGAGGACACCCGAGAGTTGCACGTAAGCGCCGGTATCGTAGGTCGCCTCGATCAGGTCGCCGGCCAGGCTGAGGTCGAGGCCGGTGATGGTGCGCAGATGCTGGGTTACGAGCTCGGCATAGCCGGCCGGGGCATTTACCCGGGTGCCGATAGCGGTGGCGCCCATGTTGATTTCGCTGATCAGGTTGCGGCTGTCCTCGATGCGCAGCAGCTCCTCGCGCAGGTTGGTGGCAAAGGCCCGGAACTCGTCGCCCATGCTCATCGGCACGGCATCCTGGAGCTGGGTGCGGCCCATCTTGAGCACGTTCCGAAACTCCTCGCCTTTGGCGGCAAATGCCTCGGCCAGGTCGCCCAGCGCCTTGCTGTAGCCCACCAGCTTGTTGCTGAGCGCAATGCGGAACGCCGTGGGATAAGCGTCGTTGGTGCTCTGGGAGCAGTTGACGTGGTTGTTGGGGTGGCAGAACTCGTAGGCGCCCTTGGGCTTGCCCATCAGCTCCAGGGCTACGTTGGCAATAACCTCGTTGGCGTTCATGTTCACCGACGTGCCCGCCCCGCCCTGAATCATGTCGGTCAGGAACTGGTCGTTGAACTCCCCCGTAATGACCCGGTCACAGGCCTGCATGATAAAGCCCGCCAGGGTAGGATCGAGCACGCCCAGGTCGCGGTTGGCCTGGGCCGCCGCCTTTTTCACGAAGGCCAGGGCCTGTACAAACAGCGGCTCCGCTTTGAGAGGTATCCCCGTGATAGTGAAGTTCTCGATGGCCCGCAGGGTTTGAATCCCATAGTACACCGACGAAGGAATGGCGCGCTCACCGAGGAAGTCATGCTCAAGGCGGGAATCTTGCATAAAGAACTGATTTAGGGTGGTAGAGCTTCTTCTACGCAAACGGTTCAGCTAGGTCGGTCGGGAAGTTACGGGAAGCCCGGGGGTGCCATTCAAGCTCCTCCGTACCGGTCTTTTTACTTCCTACGCTTACTTTTGCCCGCGCGGGGTGCTCCGGGCTCGCCTCTCTCCTATCCGTTTTGCTGGCCAATCTCCGCCTGCTGCCAGCACATTCTTATACCACTGCCATGCCTTTGCTTGAAGTGACGGACGCGCGCCTCGCACGTCGGTTCTGTGCGCTGCCGGCTGCTCTTTATCAGCACCATCCCAACTGGATTTCACCGCTCTACCCCGATGTGGAGGAGGTGTTTGACCAAACCCGGAACCCCAACTTCGCCCACGGCGAAGCCATTCGCTGGATTCTGACCAACGCGGCCGGCGAAGACATCGGCCGGGTGGCGGCTTTCGTGAACGAAGCCACGACCCACGACAGCCCGGTGCCCACCGGCGGGCTGGGCTTCTTCGAGTGCACCGACGACCAGGCGGCGGCCAATGAGCTGTTTGACGCCAGCCGGGCGTGGCTGGCCGCGCGGGGCCTGGAGGCCATGGACGGCCCCATCAACTTCGGGGAGCGGGACCGGTTCTGGGGGTTGCTCGTGAATGGCTACACCGAGCCCAACTACGGCATGTTCTACCACCCCCCCTACTACCAGCGGCTGTTTGAGGCGTACGGCTTCCAGGTGTTTTTCCGGCAGTACACCTGCTACCGGGCCGTGGCCGCGCCCCTGCACCCGAGCTTCCACCGCACGGCCTTGCGCTACGCCACCGAGCTGCCTGCCTACCGCTTTGCCTACGCCACGCCCCGCAACCCGGAAAAGCTGGCGGCCGACTTCCACCACGTCTACAGCCTGGCCTGGGCCAACCACACCGGCATCAACCCCATGACGCTGGAGAAGGCCCGGGAGATTGTACGCAAGATGAAGCCCGTACTGGACGAACGGCTGCTTTGGTTTGCTTACCACCACGACGAGCCGGTGGCGTTTTTTATGAGCCTGCCCGAGCTCAACCAGATCTTCAAGCACGTCAACCCCCGGTTCGGCCCGCTCGAAAAGGTGCGGTTTCTGTGGGAAAAGCGGCAGTTTGAGCGGCGCCAGCCCAAGAAGATGTTCGGCGTCATCTTCGGCGTGGTGCCGGAGCATCAGGGCAAGGGAGTAGAATCGGCCATGATGGTACACGCCCAGGGCGTGCTGATGGCCGCGGGCTACACGGAGATTGAGATGAACTGGATTGGGGACTTCAACCCCCGGATGCTGGCGCTTACCCGGTCCATCGGGGCCCGGATTTCCAAAACCCACGTCACCTACCGCAAGCTATTCGACGAAACCAAGCCCTTCGAGCGCAGCCCCATCATCCGGTAAGCCGAACGGCTGAAATCAGCGGGCCAGCGTCAGAAATTCCTCGTGCAGGCGCAATACCTGGGGAATGAGCAGGTGCTGGTCGTCGTTGAGGAGGACGTAGTCAGCGCGGGCGCGCTTTTCGTCTTCGCTCATCTGCTTGGCCACGATGTTGAGAATGTCGTCAGGGGTGCGGTGGGGGTCGCGGCGGAGCACCCGGCGTTGCCGCACGTCCAGGGGGGCAAACACGGTGATAACGCGGTCCAGCACCTGCCACGACCCGGACTCGTACAGCAGGGCCGCTTCCTTGAGCACGTACCGGTGGCCAGCCTGCTGCCGGGCGGTGGCCCATTCCTCGAAGTCCAGCCCTACGTGCGGGTGTACCAGCGCATTAAGCCGGGCCAGCCGGGCCGGGTCGCGGAAAGCGACCTGGGCCAGGTAGGTGCGGTTCAGCTGCCCGGCGGCGTCGAAGGTTTCGGGCCCGAATTCGTTTTGCAGCTCGGTCCGCAGTGCCGGCCGGTGGGCCATTACCCACTTGGCGCGGGTATCGGCATCGTACACCGGTACGCCCAACGTCTGAAACAGCCGGCACACCACGGTTTTACCCGACCCGATACCGCCGGTAATTCCAATTCGCAGCATGCTACTTGGTTTAGTGAGTGATACGGGCGGGCTCACCTGCCGGCACCGGTCAGCAAGATAGGCATGAGCCGGCCTACTGTCTCCCGGTCAGCACCCGCACGGTGGGCGTCAGCAGCCAGCCTCCACGGGCCAGCGCGGGCTTGCGGGCCAGTACGGGCCGCACGCTGGAGTCGGAGGAGCCGAACTGCCCGTAGTGCAGCACCACCCGCACCTGCTGCCGGTCCAGGCGGGCGGTGTCTTCGGGAAAGCACTGCAGGTTTACGCGCACGGTAGCGGGCTGCAGCCGGTATTCCCGGCCCGGCGGGAAGTCCCGCAGCTCGGGCACTACCTGCATCGGCACGTTAATCAGGGGCCGGGGCCGGAGCCGTACGTTTACGGCCTGCACGTCGGTGCCAACCAGGTCCGGGCCGCCGATGGGCACGTTAATGGAGCCATTGGTGCTGCCGGGCGCCGCCACGGGCAAATGTACCGGATACGGGCTGGCCAGGGCATTGACGACGCCGGCCGGCCCGCGAAACGCCACCGTTGCCGGCACAAACCGCGCCGCGTAGGGCAGCGCCGACCCGTCCGCTGCCGGGCTTAACCCCAGGGGCAGCCGACGGGTAACGAGGCGGTCGAAACGTACCGGCACCGTGTCGGTGAGAATATAGTTGAGCTGCAGACCTTCCATAGCCGCCTGCAAACCCGGCTGCAGGGCCGGGCTGGTTACGAAGCGGGTACTCAGGGGGCGGGGCAGCCACACCTCAGCGGGGCGTACGTCGAGCAACAGGCTCCGGCGCAGCAGCTTCCAGCCCCGGCCGGTTACGTTCACGGCTACTTCCCGCGGCAGCGGCGCTACCGGAATGTAGCGCGTGGCATCGTAGCGCCACTGCAGCGGGTAGGTAATGGGCGTGGTGTAAACTTTGTTCAGGGCGTTGAGCAGCCAGAACGTGGACGCGGCCAGAAAGCACGCGGCAATAGCCCGCCAGTACGTCCGTTGCTGGCCGTAAAACCGACCGAAGATCCGATGGGTCAGGCGGGACGCGCGGGCAAGCGGCAAGGCGGCGGCAGTTAGGCGGTGGCGGCCGGAGCAGTCGTTTTGGCGGGTACCTCCCGGGCAATGGCACTCCGGTCGAAGCGCAGGCGGGTGCCGCGGTCCACTTCAATCGTCACCGATTCCTCGTTGATTTCCACCACTTTGCCGTGCAGGCCGCCGATGGTTACCACGTTGGCGCCCTTCGCCAGGGTTTCGCGAAACTTCTTGGCTTCTGCCGACTTGCGCTGCTGGGGCCGGATCATGAAAAAGTAAACCACCAGGCCAATAGCTACCGGGAACAGCAGCTGGGAGTAGCCCTCGGCTCCGGCGGGAGCGGCTTGCAGCAAAAACGTGAGAAACATCTGCGAAAAGTAAGGTAGGAAGCGGAACGATTACTGAACTACGGGGCCGTTGGCGCCGTCGCCCAGGATGTTGGTCCGGATTTCAATCTGGGTGATGCTGGGCTGGGTGTTGGCCCGGATGGCAATCTGCTTGTTCTGCAGGCCGGTTTTGCCGTGGCTGTCGAACTGTACGTCGATGGTGCCGGTTTTGCCGGGCGCCACGGGCTCCTTGGTCCAGTTCGGCGTGGTGCAGCCGCACGAAGCCTGGGCATTCTCAATCAGCAGAGGCGACTTGCCGGTGTTGGTGAAGGTAAACGTGTGCTTGACCACGTCACCGGCTTTGATGTCGCCGAAGTTGTGGGTGGTTTCGGCAAACGTCATCACCGGGGCATTCGGGTTGGGAGCCTCAGTCTCAGCGGCGACGTTGGGGTTGTCGACGGTAGGGTTGGCAGCAGCATCACTGGCCTGGTTGGCGGCGGCGTTCATGCCCTCGGCACCTACCTCGGTGGTTTTATCGTTGTTGCAGGCACCCAGCAGGAGCGTTACGGCCAGGATGGAAGCGGAAAACAGGTTGCGTTTCATAGGTGTAAAAGAAGGCTTGACAGAACCTTCGGAAGGTTAAAGTTAAGGCGAAAAACCGGACGGTCCATATCCGTACCGCAACCGGCCGCGCCGGCCCGGCCGTCCGGGGTAAGACGACCCGGTCAGTACGGCCGGTTTTTGAATGAACCTGGCTAATTACTTGGCCAGCTTGGCAATGATGGACTGGGCAAACTGGCTGGTGGAAGCCTGCCCGCCCAGGTCGCCGGTGCACTGCTCTTTGTGCTTGAGCGTGTCCTCCAGGGCTTTTTCGATGGTGTTGGCGTATTCGTGCTCCCCGATGTGGTGCAGCATCATCAGCGCGGAGCGCAAGAGGGCCGTGGGATTGGCTTTGCCCTGCCCGGCAATGTCGGGAGCCGAGCCGTGCACGGCTTCGAAGATGGCCATGTCGTCGCCGATGTTGGCGCCCGAAACTACACCCAGGCCGCCCACGAGGCCGGCGCAAAGGTCAGACAGGATGTCGCCAAACAGGTTGGTCGTCACCACCACGTCAAACTGCTCGGGCTTGTTCACCAGCTGCATGCACATGTTGTCGATGATCTTGTCCTCGAACACAATCTGCGGAAACTCGGTGGCGGCTTCCTTGCAGGCGTCGAGCATCAGCTTGCCGGCCATCTTCAGGATATTGGCCTTGTGCGCCAGGGTCACCTTTTTGCGGCCGTGCTTGGCGGCGTAGGCAAAGGCGGCGCGGCTGATCTTGCGCGAGCCGGCTACCGTAATGCGGTTAAACGAATCGGCAATGCCCAGACGCTCATCATAAACTTCGAGGCCGGAGTACAGGCCTTCGGTGTTTTCGCGAAACAAAACCAGGTCCACGCCGGTGTAGCGGGAGGTGATGCCTTCGGTGGTTTTGGCCGGACGCACGTTCTGGTAGAGGTCGTACTTCTGGCGCAGGGTAATGTTGATGCTGCGGAAGCCCTTGCCCACGGGCGTGGTGATAGGGCCCTTGAGCGCCACCCGGTTGCGCTCCAGCGAGTCGAGCAAACTCTGGGGAATCAGCTCCCCCGACTGGTCGAAGGTGGTCTGGCCGGCGTTCTGCTCTTCCCACTGCACGGGAACCCCGGCGGCGGTGAAGATATCTTTTACGGCCTGGGTGATTTCCGGACCGATGCCGTCGCCGGGGATAAGGGTGATGGTGTGCATGTTTACGTGCTAAATGTGTTTGGAATGCGCTAATCGGATATATGTGCTGATGTGCTGATAGGTACGGGGCGCAATGAAATAGTCCTTCATTATCACCTTGCTTCCATCAGCACGCCAACGCATTATGCATCAGCGCATTAATTAAACCGCCTTGTGGGAGTTGATCTGGTTGATCAGCTGGTCCACGTCGCCGAGCAGCTGCTCGGCTTTGCTGCGGGCGTCGTTGATGACGCGCTGCCCTTCGGACTTGGCCGTCGACGGGCCGGCGTCCACGCGGCTGGTCATCAGGTTTTCGGTGAGGTCGGCCAGCAGCTCGCGGTACTTCTCGAGCTGGTAGCTGAGCCGGTCGCGGGTTTCGCGGCCTTTATCGGGAGCAAACAGAATACCCAGAACGGCACCGGTGAGGGCGCCGCCGGCGAATGACACAATGGCGGTGGTGGTTTTGCGGCCCATGTGAAGTGTAGCTTAGAGGAAAGGAAAGTGCACGAAGGAAAGAAAATCTTGCTGAACGCGGTAGGTACAGCGGAGGTTACCCCCACTACCAACCACGAGCCGCGCTACTGGTTGTCGAGCAAACCGCGGCCCGACTTGCGAATGGCCCCGCTGGCGGTCAGGTCCTGGGCCAGCTTGTCGAGGATGCCGTTGATAAACTGCTTGCTTTTGGGCGTGCTGTAGAGCTTGCTGATTTCGATGTACTCGTTGATAGTCACCTTGACGGGAATGCTGCGGAACAGGTGCATCTCGCACAGGGCCATCTTCAGGATAATCTTGTCGAGCAGGGCTACGCGCTCCACGTCCCAGTTCTGCACCGACTCAGCAATAAGCTTCTCGTAGCGTTCATCCTCGTCGAGGGTCTGCTTGTAGAGGGTTTCGGCAAACTCCCGGTCGTCGGCCCAGTTGGCCGACAAGGCCATCAGCTCCAGGCTTTCGTCGGCGGCCTCGTCGAGCATCTTCAGGGTTTTCACCACCAGGTTTTTGACGATCGGGCGGTTTTCCTCCCAGTTCAGGTCGTCTTCTTCCAGCTGATGGGGCAGGGCCTCGCCCTTGAACACGAAGTTCTTGTACAGATACTTCAGCATCTCCTGGTCGTCGGCGTAGGAGCCGGCCGGGGCGGCCAGGTAGCTCTGAAACTCGGCGTCGGGCTTGATCTCGTTGCGCCAGGCCTGCCGCAGCGCGTCCATCTCCTCGGTACTGTTCCACACCAGCTTGCGCCGGATGGTCAGGTCCTGGAGCTGCTTGTTGTCGAGCAGCTTTTGCAGCGCCAGGTTGTTCTCGAACCGGGAGGTATCGAGCAGGGCTTCCTTGGAAGGAATGTGGCGCCGGGCTTCCCGCTCCCGCTCTTCCTCGATGATGCGCAGCAGGGCCGCGGGCAGGTTGAGCAGGTGCAGGTACTGGTCGTGGATGCTTTCCGCGCCGTGCATCATCTGCCCGCCGAAGAAGGTGCCATCCTTCTTTACCTGCTTCTGGTAGTAGCTGATGGCGTCGCGTACGGCGTCGTCCACCGCTTTGTCGTCGGAGCTTTCCGGCGTTTTGCCGGTTTTGTTCCAGTCGCGGATGATGGACTCGGCCAGCTTGCGCTGCCCTTGCAGCAGGCGGCGGTTGGGCGCTTCGGGAGCGTTCAGATCGGGCTCAAAGGCGTCCGCAATCCGGTCGTTGGCCAGCATGAAGTCGGCGCCCACGGCCTGATGATAGGCGTAGAGGGCCTGCATGACCTTAATTCGAAGCGTGCGGCGGTTTAGCATGATTGGGTGCTTAGGATCTTGGGGACTCAGGGTCTTAGATTGGGAGGAGTGAATTATTCCAAAATCCAAGACCCCAAGACCCCAGGACCCTAAAATTTAATACGTTGATTTGACTTTGCCGAGGGCAGCAATGCGCTGCTCGGCCTGCCGGATGGCAGCTTTCTGGGGATGAGTTTCTTCTTTTTCGGCGCGCTCCAGCACTTCGGTGGTGAAGTCGTAGATTTTCTCGGTCTGGGTGAGGGCCGACTGGCGGCTGCCGCCCACTACCTCGGAGTACACGTTGATGAGGCCGCCGGCGTTGATGAGGAAGTCCGGGGCGTATACGATGCCGCGCTCCACGAGGGCCGGGCCGTGCACGTTTTCATTCTGCAGCTGGTTGTTGGCGCAGCCCGCAATAACGCGGCACTTCAGCCGAGTGATGGTGTCGTCGTTGATGGTGGCACCCAGCGCGCAGGGCGAGTAGATGTCCACGTCCTGGTCGTAGATTTCGTCGAGGCCCACGGCCTGGGCGTTAAACCGGGCCGCCATTTCCAGCTTGCGGTCCTCGTAGAAGTCGGTCAGCACAATCTTGGCGCCTTCTTTCGTGAGGTGCTCGAGCAGATACGTACCCACGTGGCCCACGCCCTGCACGGCAATGCGCTTGCCCTGAAGGCTGTCGGAGCCAAATGCCTTCTTGGCGGCGGCCTTCATGCCCATGTAGGTACCAAAGGCCGTTACGGGCGACGGGTCGCCGGAGCCGCCCATGCTTTCGGGCAGGCCGGCCACGTGCTTGGTTTCCATCCGGATGTACTCCATGTCCTTGGTGGTCATGTTCACATCCTCGGCGGTGATGTACTTGCCGTTCAGGTTCTGCACGAAGCGGCCGAACTTGCGCAGCAGGGCTTCGGTCTTCATGGTTTTGGCGTCGCCGATAATGACGGCCTTGCCCCCACCCAGGTTCAGGCCCGAAATGGCCGCCTTGTAGGTCATCCCGCGCGAGAGGCGCAGCACGTCGTTGAGGGCTTCGGCGTCGGAGGCGTAGTGCCACATCCGGGTGCCGCCCAGGGCCGGGCCCAGCACCGTGTTGTGGATGCCAATGATGGCCCGCAGCCCGGTGTCGTGGTCGTGGCAGAATACCACCTGCTCATGCTGGTACTCGGCAATCTGGCCAAAGACCGACGTATCGGTCAGCGCTTGGATTTCAACCATTCGAAAAAAGAGTGAAAAAGGGTGGGAAATTGGTGGGATTGGGTTGTTGTATCTTTGCCGGTAAGGTGGGCGTACACCGGCCTACGCGGGGGCAAAAGTACCCGTTTTTTCCGATTCGCCCGGTTTGCCAGCGGCCCGCAGCCTGCGGCCGAGCTACCTCTTGGGCGCCGCTTCGCGCTCTTTTCCGTCTTCTCCAGCTTCGACTTTCGTGCGCGCACTGCCCTCTACCAACAAGTACCTTTTCCGCTACAAGTGGCATTTCCTGAGCGGGGTGCTGTTCATTGCCCTGGCGACCCTGCTGGCCATCTTCCCGGCCCAGATCGTGCGCTACGCCTTCGACCTCGTCGGGGAAGGCATCGACCTGTACTACCTCTTCGACGGCACCCCGGCCCAGAGCGGGGTCTACGAGCTGTTCGGGCGCAACGTGCTGCTCTACGGTTTGCTGATCGTGGTTATGGCCTTGCTACGGGGCATCTTTCTGTTTTTCATGCGCCAGACCATCATCGTGATGAGCCGGCTGATCGAGAACGACCAGAAAAACGAGATTTACCAGCACTACCAGTCCCTGCCCCTAAGCTTCTACCGCCGCCACAACACCGGCGACCTGATGTCGCGCATTTCTGAGGACGTAGGCCGGGTGCGGATGTACATGGGGCCCGCCATCATGTACTTTATGCAGCTGGTCTTGCTGTTTCTGCTGGTCGTGCCGCTGATGCTGATGGTCAACGTGAAGCTCACCATCTACACGCTGCTGCCGTTGCCCCTGCTGTCGGTCAGCATTTTCTACGTCAACAACCTGATTGAGCGCAAGTCCGACGAGATTCAGAAGTCCCTGGCGGCCATGACGACCTTCGTGCAGGAAGCCTTTTCGGGCATTCGGGTGCTGAAGTCGTTTGTGCGCGAGCAGGACTCCCACCACCAGTTCAGCCTCACGAGCGACACGTACCGGGAAAAGTCGCTGAGTTTGAACTTCGTCAACTCCCTGTTCTTTCCGCTGATTTTGTTTCTGATCGGCCTGAGCACCATCATCACGGTGTGGGTTGGCGGACAGGAGGTTATCCGGGGCACCATCACCACCGGCAGCATTGCCGAGTTTCTGATTTACGTGAACCTGCTGACCTGGCCCGTCACGGCCCTGGGCTGGACGTCCTCGCTGGTGCAGCGCGCCGAGGCTTCCCAGGCCCGGATCAACGAGTTCATGGACCAGAAGACCGACATCGTCTCCCGGCAGAACATCAGCCGGTCGATTGAGGGCGACATCGTGTTCGACCACGTTTCCTTTACCTACCCCGACACCGGCATCCAGGCCCTGCGCGACGTGTCGTTCCGTATCCGGCCGGGGCAGACCCTGGCCATTATCGGCAACACCGGCTCGGGCAAGAGCACCATTGCCGCCCTGCTCTGCCGCCTCTACGACGTGTCGGAAGGCCGCATTCAGGTGGATGGCGTGGACGTGCGGGATTTTTCGCTGTCGAGTCTGCGGGAGCAGATTGGCTACGTGCCCCAGGACGTGTTCCTGTTTTCCGACACCATCCGCAATAATATCAACTTCGGCCTTGACGCCCCCGATGAGGAGCGGATGCTGCAGGCCGCCCGCGACGCCGACGTGTACGAGAACATCATCCGCTTTCCGCAGGGCTTCGATACCAAGGTGGGCGAGCGAGGCATCACGCTGTCGGGGGGGCAGAAGCAGCGCGTCAGCATTGCCCGGGCACTGGTGAAGGAGCCCAAGATCCTGATTCTGGATGACTCCCTTTCCGCCGTCGATACCAAGACCGAAAACGCCATTCTGAACAGCCTGCGGCGCATCATGGCCAACCGCACCAGCCTGATTATCTCCCACCGGGTCAGCTCCGTCAAGCTGGCTGATACCATCCTGGTGCTCGACGACGGCGCCATCGTGCAGCACGGCACTCACGACAAGCTCATGGCCGATCAGGACGGCCTCTACCGTGCCCTCTACGACCGGCAGCTCCAGAGCGAAGAAGCCTGATTATTAATTATTAATTAGTAATGAATAATCGGTTCGACAGACGCAGTAGTGCCTGAAGCATCAATTGCTAATTAACTCTGCGGCTTTACGTCCGCTCAGGGCGCCCATTGCCACGCCCATGCCGTTGCAGCGCATGGCCCCGAAGATGCCCGGTGCGAGGGGCCGGATAATGGGCTCCAGTTCCCGCCCAAAGGCCATGACGCCGCTCCAGCGGTAGTCGATGCGGGGACGCTTACCGGGCAGGATAACGTCAGTGATAAGCTGCTCCAGGGTTTGCTGCACGAGCGAGGTCAGGCCGGGGGCCGTGGTGGCTTCGGCGGCGAAGTCGAGGTGACGCCCCCCGCCGAGCAGCAGCCGGTCACCGACCTGCCGGAAGTAGTAGTAGCCTTTGTCGTAGTGAAACGTGCCGGGCAGATGCAGACCGGGAATCGGCTCGGTGACGAGCACCTGCCCGCGGCCGGGCTGCACGTCCAGCTCCGGAAAGAAGTGGGCGCTGAAGGCATTGGTGGCCAGCAGCACTTTGTCTGCCGTCAGCGAACCAAGCGCCGTAGTCAGACCGACCCCACCAGGCTGACTCTCCAGGGCCATGACGGGGCAGCCGGGCAGCACGATGACGCCTTCCTGCCAGGCCAGCCGCAGCAGGGCCAGCATCATGCGGCCGGTGTCGAGGCAGCCTTCGGCGCGGTTTTCCAGGATGGTTTGCACGTTGCCGAAGTTGAACTCGGCCCGCCGGCTGGTAGCATCCGCGAAGATGCCGGTCGTGCCTATTACATCGGCCAGCAGCTCGTTGTAGTACGGGACTTTCGCCCGGCACTCCTCGGCCAGTTCCCGCTCCGCGTGCTGAAACAGCTCGTAGCCGCCCACGGGCTGGTAGTGCAGTGCCTCGTCGCCGACCAGCTCCCGCAGCAATGCCAGCCCCTGCCACCGGGCCTGTACCACCTGCTGCAGGCCCGCAGCGCCCCCCTTCCGCTCCTGTTCCATCAGCTCCGAGATGCTCCCGAAGCAGGCAAAGCCGGCATTCTTGGTGCTGGCCCCGGTAGGGAGCACGGCGCGCTCCAGCACTACTACCCGGGCCTGGGGCCGAAGCTGCCGTGTGAAGATGGCCGCCGACAGCCCCACAATGCCTCCTCCCACGACCACCACGTCGGCCTCGCGCAGAAAGGTCTGGTGCTCCCAGTAGGAAAAAACGGCGTCACCCATGCCGAAAACTACGCATTACCGCCCAGCTTCCGGAAGCATGCAGCAGAGAAAAGCCCTATTTCCGACCGGAAAGAGGGCTTTTTAGTGGCGAATAAGCCGGAGACTAGCGGCCCAGCACGACCCGCCGGACGCCGATCCGCTCCCCGGAGGTGCAGCGAACCAGGTACGTGCCGGCCGGCACGCGGCTCACGTCAAGCACCACGGGCTTGTTGCCTTTCATTGTGTCGCGGGTCAGCACGGGGTTACCCGAAGCATCGTTGACCTCGACCCGGGTGGGGCCCGGGGCATCGGTGCGCACCGTGAGACGGTTGGTAACGGGGTTGGTGTCCACACTCACCTTCAGGGCATCCGTAGAAGGAGCCGGCGGCGTCATTTTCTCAGTGATAAGGGCTACCGGGACCGGAGCAGCAGGAGTTGCCGCCGCTGCGGGGGCGGCGGGAGCAGCGGGCTTTACCGTAGCGGCGGGCTTAGCGACGGCAGGCTTGGGAACCGGCTTTTTTGCGGCTGCCGGCGCTGCCGCCGGCTTTTTTGGTGCCTGCGCCTGGGCAGGAGCGGTAAGGAGGGCCGCCCCGAGCAGGGCCGGCAGTAAGACGAGTAGTTTCATAGCTTTCACGGCAACAAACGTAGTGGGGCACAGTTCAGTATTCAGGTAAAGATAGAAAGATATGAGGTGTAAGCAGAAGCCGTAAAATCTTTTCTCTTTCTCAACAACTGATAATCAGCGAAAAGGCGACGACAACAGAAATTTATGAGCGCCGGAGTTGCGAAGGTGGAAAGCTTTCGTCTATCTTTGTGGCTCGATTCCATCGGGGTGTAGCGTAGCCTGGTATCGCGCCAGCATGGGGTGCTGGAGGTCGTAGGTTCGAATCCTGCCACTCCGACAGAACAGTTTGCTGTTCGAAAAGCCTCCGGATTTCGGTCCGGGGGCTTTTTTGGGCAGAAACACAAGAATGCCTTTGTGCCCACGAAGCACAAAAACTCGGGGTGTAGCGCAGCCCGGTAGCGCGCTACGTTCGGAACGTAGAGGCCGTAGGTTCGAATCCTGCCACCCCGACACCGGCATTTGTCATAAGCCAAAGCCCGCTGAACGCCTGTTCAGCGGGCTTTGGCTTTTTTTATTGGCCGGCAGTCCACTATTCTCTGCCACCCGCGCGTTGTTCCGGGGCTCAGTAAAGCCCGGGCCCTGCGCCCGCCGGGCTACCTTGCGCCCTCTCTATTCTTTTCCTCTTTCCCCTTTATGAAAAAGATTATCACTGCTGCCGTATTACTCGCGGGTGCCTACCTGCCAGCTCAGGCCCAGATCGGGGCGGGCACCATCCTGCTGGGCGGCAGCCTCGGCTATTCCTCCCAGAAGACGGAAGGCTCGTTGGGCTTTACCAATACCAACGAGTTGCTCTCCAAAGAGAATCGGTTCAGCGCAAGTCCGACGGCCGCTTACTTTCTCGCCGACAACCTGGCCGTAGGAATCAACCTGGGCTACTCCCGGGGCACCACTATTCAGAACTTCTACGCGGTGAGCTTGCCGGGCAGTCCGAATCCATCCGTAAGATTGATTGGTGAGAGCGAACAGGTAAGCCGCAGCTTCAGCGTGGGCCCGATGGCGCGCTACTACAAGTTTGTAGGGGATAAAGCCGCGTTTTTCGGCCAGCTGGGCGGGGGCTACCGCTCGTCCCGCTCCGAAATCACCTCTCCTCCGGGTGTATTCGGCGGCACCAATCAGCTTACAACCGGCTCGGGCTTTTACGGGGTGCTTAGCCCGGGCTTCGCGTTTTTTCCCTCCGACAAGTTTGGTCTGGAAGTATCCCTGTGCGGGCTGGGCTACCAGCGCCTGAATCAGGAAACCAACTACATTGCTCCCTCTACCCCGGAGCCCAACCCGCGCAAGTCCACGCTTAGCACCTTCGACGCCGGCCTGGGCCTGAGCAGCCTGCAGCTGGGCGCCGCCTTTTACCTGGGCCGCAAATAAGCCTACCCAGCCCGATGCTTTACAAGAAAGGCCCTGCTCATGTGCAGGGCCTTTTGCTATTCTACATCAACCCGCAGCTCCGAGTCGTCACCGGTCGTGAACCGCTCGAAGTACACGTTGCGGGCTTTCAGCTTCTGCTGCTCCACGGCTTTCTTGGCGGCCGGGTAGAGCTTGTTGGGCGCCAGCAGGTAGCTTACCTTCTTCAGGCTCACCTGCACCACGCGCCGGCCGGCGGGCAGGATGCGGTACTGGCAGCCCGCGGGCAGGGGCGCCAGCGTATCGGCTACGGCCAGGCCGACAAAGGCGTGCACGGTGTCCTCAGCCCGCTCAGGGTTGTTGTAGTAGATGTTGGCCAAGTCGCCGCGGAGCTTGCCGCTGTCCTGCAGCTCCTTGGCCCGGCGAAACAGCTGCCCGAACTCGTCGCTCTGGGCCGAGCCCTGGTAGGCGTAGCCGGCCAGGATGTCGGGCCGGGGCGTGCGCAGCACCTGCACCTGCGGGGCCTGAAAGCCCCCGAGGTAGGCGTAGCCGGCCGTGCCGCCAATGGCGAGCAGAAGGACAAATAACAGGATCCAACGGTTCATAAGGCAGGCGAAGCTATTCGGTGGCGGGTTTCAGGGCGTCCTTGTACTGCATCTGGTACAAGTTCTGATACAGGCCGCCGTGGCGCAGCAACTCGTCATGGGTGCCGCTTTCCTTAATTTCGCCCCGGTCGAGCACCAGGATGCGGTCGGCTTTCTGGATGGTGCTCAGGCGGTGCGCAATGACGAGAGAGGTGCGACCCTGCATCAGCTTTTCAATGGCCTGCTGAATCAGCTCCTCGGTTTCGGAGTCGACCGAGGAGGTGGCCTCATCCAGAATGATGATACGGGGCTGGTAGACCATGGCCCGCACAAAGGAAATCAGCTGGCGCTGCCCGACCGACAGCGTAGCGCCCCGCTCCATCACCTGGTAGTGCAGGCCGCCGGGCAGCCGCTCGATAAAGCGCCGGGCGCCCACCAGCTCGGCGGCCTCCCAGATTTGCTCCTCGGTGATGTCCTTGCTGCCCAGGGTGATGTTGTCGGCAATAGAGCCGGCAAACAGAAACACGTCCTGCAGCACCACCCCAATGTGGCGGCGCAGCTCCTTGAGGTCGTACTCGCGCAGATCGTGCCCATCGACGCGGATAGTGCCCTTGTTGATTTCGTAGAAGCGGCTGAGCAGGTTGATAATCGAGGTTTTGCCGGCTCCGGTAGCGCCTACGAAGGCAATGGTCTGCCCGGGCTGCACGGCAAAGCTGATGTCGCGCAGCACGTACTCCTCGTCGTTGTAGGCAAACCAGACACGGTCGAACTCTACTTCGCCCCGCACCTCGGCCGGGGCGTAGGTGCCGTTGTCGGCAATCAGCTCCTTGCTGTCGAGCAGCTTGAGCAGGCGCTCGGTGCTGACCAGGCCCAGCTGCAGGGTATTGAACCGGTCGGCAATCTGGCGGATGGGCCGAAAAAACAACGCGTTGTACATGATAAAGGCAATCAGGGCGCCTTTTGAGATGGTGCCCTCAATCTGACCCTGGGCGGCGTACCACACCAGCAGCCCCACGCCGATGGCCGCCAGCACTTCGGCTACCGGGAAGTACACTGAATAGTACAGCACCGAGCGGATGTTGGCCCGGGTGTGCTCTTGGTTGATAGCCTCAAACTTGCGGAACTCCCGTTCCTCGTTATTGAAGATCTGCACCACGTTCATACCGGTCAGGTGCTCCTGCACAAACGAGTTGAGGTTAGCTACTGCCGTGCGCACCTGCTGAAACGAGGCTTTCACCTTTTCCTTGAACACGTAGGTGCTGATAAGCAGAGGTGGCACTACGGCCAGACTCACCAGCGTCAGGCGCCAGTCAATCCAGAACATGAACGTGACGATGAACACCAGCTGCAGAATGTCGCCAATCATGGCCGCCAGTCCCTCGCTGAACACGTCGGACAGGGTTTCTACGTCGGAGATGTTGCGGGTTACCAGCACCCCGATGGGCGTGTTGTCGAAGAACTTCAGCCGTAGATTCAGAATGTGCCGGTACAGGTCCACGCGGATGTCGCGCACAATGTACTGGCCCAGCCAGCCCCCAAAGTAGGTCTGCAGGTAGCTGACCAGGGCGTGGGCCACCAGCAGCACCAGCAGCAGGGCAAACATCTTGTTGAGCCCCATCCAGTCGCCCTGCTCGATGCTCACGTCGACCATGCGCTGAATCAGGAAAGGGCGTAGCGTACCCAATACGGCCGTGGCCAGGGTCAGGAAGATGAGGAAGTAAAATACCCGCCGGTAGGGCCGCACATACGCCATCAGGCGGCTGAGCACCTGCCAGTCGAAGATATTCCCGGTATTGGCGGCTTTGGGGGCGGTAGTAGCTTGCTCCACAATAGAAATTTAGGCAATTCGGGCGTCAGCCAACCTGCTGAGCATACCACAGCAAAGGTCAGGAACTGGAATCAGGTAACCCCGCTCACCCCTGCAAGGTTACGGACGGCCGGAACTGCGCTTCAGACAGCCGCCGCAAAATACGGCATTCCGGCCGGGAGCAGGTGGGCAGGCACCAGTTCCGCGGGGTACTCCACCCGGCACAGAAACAAGCCCTGAGCCGGGGCAGCGCCGCTGGCCGCAATCCGGCTTTGCGAGGCCAGAATGTCCTGAAACTGAGCTACTGTTAGCTTACCGCGCCCCACGGAAAGCAGCGTACCCACCACGAGCCGCACCATGCCCCGCACGAAACGGTTTGCCCGGATACGGAACACCAGCCCACCCGGCACGGTCCGCCAGCCCGCCTCGTACACCACGCATACATAGTGCTGCTCGGCGCCCTTTACCTTGGAAAAGCTGGTAAAGTCCCGGGAGCCCAGCAGCGTCGCCGCGGCTTCGTTCATGGCCGCTACATCCGGGGCCCGGTCCAGGTAGATAACGTGATTAACGCCAAACGGGTCGGGCAGCAGGCTCACGTGGTATTCGTAGGTGCGCGCCTCGGCGTCGAAGCGGGCATTGGCCTTGGCGTGCACTTCGTGCAGCACGAAAGCGGCAATGTCCGGCGGCAAAGCCCGGTTCAGCCGGTACAGCAGCGTGTGGTGGTCGAGGTGCTCAGGCAGCGTGGCGTCGAAGTGGGCGACCTGGTGGCTCGCGTGCACGCCCGTGTCGGTGCGGCCACTGCCGAGTGTGTATACCGGCTGGCGCAGCACCTGGGTAAGGCAGCGGTTCAGCTCCTGCTGTACGGTCAGCACGGCGGGCTGAATCTGCCAGCCGTGAAACCGGGTGCCGTCATACGCCAGGTGTAGAAAGTAACGCACTGCAGGTAGTTTAGATGAAAAAATGGAGGTAGCTGAAGCGAATAAGGAAGCTTATCCTTTCAGCCGGGCGTAAAGCAGGGAGTCCATGGTGCGTCCGCCTTTGGTAACGCTGTTGCGCAGCCGGCCTTCCAGCTCGAAGCCGGCTTTGGTCAGCACCGCCTTCGAGGCCGGGTTCGAGGCAAAAACGCCGGCATAAATCCGAACCAAGTCGAAATGAGCAAAGGCGTAGCTGCACAGCGCCTGCACCGCTGCCGTCGCAATGCCCCGCCCCCACTGCTGCCGGCCCAGCCAATAGCCGATTTCGGCGCTCCGGCGGTACACGTCGGCCTGAAACAGCACGCTGATGCTGCCGCAGGCTTCCCCGTCGACTTCAATGGCCAGGTGCAGGTCCGGTGAATCCGGCTCCGACACAAACCCGATGTACCACTCCGCGTCGGCCGGACTGTAAGGGTGCGGGAAAACGTCACGCAGGTTTTCAGCAATGCCGGCGTCGTTGGCATGATGCGCCAACACCGGGGTATCGGCGGGCTGCCAGGGCCGCAGCCGCGCCCCGGCCACTGCCAGATCCAGCGTAGGACGAAGCAGGTTCTGGAACACGGCTGCGGTTCGGGCTTAAAGCTTTTCGTAGATGGTAGCGGCACCTTGCCCTACACCCACGCACATCGTGACAAGGCCATAGCGGGCATTGTCGCGGCGCTGCATCTCGTGCAGCATCGTAGCCGTGAGGCGCGAGCCGCTGGCGCCCAGCGGGTGGCCCAGGGCAATGGAGCCGCCGTTCACGTTCAGCTTATCAGGGTCCACCTCCAGGTCGCGCATACAGGCAATGGCCTGCGCGGCAAAGGCTTCGTTGAGCTCAACCAGGTCCATGTCCTGCATGGTCAGGCCAGCCCGCTGCAGCACTTTCTGAGTGGCCGGAATCGGACCCAGGCCCATCAAAGCCGGGTCCACGCCCGCCACCGCCGAGGCCACAATCCGGGCCATTGGCTTCAGGTTGTAGCGCTTTAGGGCTTCCTCGCTTACGACCAGCACGGCCGCGGCCCCATCGTTGATGCCGGCGGAATTACCGGCCGTAACCGTGCCGTCGGGCATGAGGAAGGCCGGGCGCAGGGTGCCCAGCTTCTCCACGCTCGAAAGGCGGGGGTGCTCATCGGTATCAAACAGGGCCGTATCGCCTTTCGGCTGAGGCACAAATACCGGCACAATCTCGCGGCGAAACCGTCCTTTCTCGAACGCCTTCTGGTACTTGCGCTGCGAATGAAAGGCAAATTCGTCCTGCTCCAGGCGGGTGATGCCGTACTTGCGGGCCACGTTCTCGGCTGTTTCGCCCATCGAGTACGGGTGGTGCATCTTCGCCAGCCGCGGGTTCACGAAACGCCAGCCCAGCGTGGTGTCGTGAGCGGTAAAGTCGCGGGCAAACGCCGTTTCGGACTTCGACATCACGAACGGGGCGCGGGTCATGCTTTCGGCACCCCCGGCAAGATAAACGTCGCCTTCCCCACTACGCACGGCGCGGGCGGCGTCCATGATGCTCTGCAGCCCCGAGGCGCAGAGGCGGTTTACGGTGTTGCCGGGCACCGATACGGGCAGACCAGCCAGCAGCGCCGCCATCCGGGCCACGTTGCGGTTGTCTTCGCCGGCCTGGTTGGCAGCCCCGATGATGACGTCCTCGATGGCTTCTTTATCGACGGTGGGGTTGCGGCGCATCAGCTCGCGCAGGACGTGCGCGGCCATGTCGTCGGGACGGACGCTGCTCAGGGACCCGCCAAACTTGGCAATGGGGGTGCGCACGGCGTCTACGATATAGGCAGTTGACATTGAGTTGTGAATGCGGTTATTCCGGTTGTTGTTGGCTACTTTTGCGGCCCTACCGCCCAATGGCGGTACTTCAACCTGCTAAACCACAAAGATGATACAAAGAATTCAAAGCGTGTTTCTGCTTTTGCTCGCCCTGGCCATGATCAGCGTGGCTTTCCTGCCCATCTGGTCCAAGCTCGACCCGCTCACCGGGGAGCACCTGCACCTTACCGCCTTCCAGTTGCTGCGCGGCACCGGCACCGCGGCCGGGCAGCAGGTGCAGCTCACTTGGCCCATCGGGGCCCTGGCTATTGCCTCGTCGCTGGTGGCACTGTATGAGATATTCCAGTTTCGGAACCGCTTTCTGCAGCTCAAGCTGGGCCTCGTCAACCTGTTCCTGATTGTGGCCACGCTGGGGTCGAGCTTTTACTACTCGAACCTGGCTGAGCCTATGCTCAACATCAAGGTACCCGGCGAGTTTGAGGCAGGCTTTTACCTGCCCACGCTGGCCTTGCTGCTGAACGTGCTGGCGAACCGCTTTATCCGCCGCGACGAGCAGCTGGTACGCTCCATGGACCGCCTTCGCTAAGCTATAGTACAGGCAAAATAAGGGCGCCGGCAATCAGCCGGCGCCCTTATTTTTTAAGATGACCTGCGTGCTAATTGGCTCCCGTCGCGCGCTGTATCTCCTGGATGCTGGACTGAAAGCTGAACACGTCGTAAATCCGGTAGAAGTTCTGCTGGTCGGCTACGTGCTGATAGGCATACTTCGCCAGCTCTACCCGCTTGTTCTCAAAGCTGAAGCTGGTCAGTAGGCGGCGCAGGTCGTCGGTCCGGATAGCCGTCTGGCTAAGGGCTTGCCGGGCAATGCTTAGGCGGGTATCGTCAAAGGGTGTGTTGTTGATGGTGCGCAGCAGGGCATCCACGTCCTGAGGCGCCATCACCCGATAGCTCTCTGCGTTTGGGTATGCGTTGCCGTACGCATCATTGGCGCTGCCATTGTAGCTGCCATTATCAAGGTATCCGCCGTTAGGCGCAGGCTCATAGGCTCCGTAGCCGCGATCCATACCATTCTGGTACCCGCGTCCATACCCGGGGCCGTAGCCATTACCCCGACCATAGCGGATCGGTACGGCCGATACCTTCTGCAGCGCTGGTGGGTAACCCGGCCGCAACAGCAGCACAAAGCTTGATTCCAGACCCGGATCCAGAAAGATGCGGGTACGAAAGCTGAGGGGCCGGCCATAGGCGCCCGGCACGCGAAACTCGGCCCAGTGAAAGCCGGGCGCAAGCCGGTCGAGGTGCACCTGCCGGGCCACACCCCGGGTCAGGGGCTGGCCGTCAAAGAAAAGCTGAAAGGGAATGCCCCGCTCGGAGGCGAAGTTGGCGTTGGCGGGCGCGGCAGCCAGCTGGAAAGCCAGCAGCAGCAGCGTACAGCAGAAAAGTAAAGCCTTGTTCATGGCGCTTAGCAGAAATAGCCGAAGGCGGTAATTCCACCTTTAACTCCGCTAAAGCCAATGATTGTGCCATTTTTTGGCATGAACCGGGCTGACTAAACGAGCCGCAACAGTGTGCTCAGCTCCTGGCTGAGAGGCACGAAAAAGCCCCCTGCATCCGGGGGCGCAGGGGGCTTTTTCACTAGCAGGTATACCGACTACTCGGCAATCTTGGTAACCTTGAATTCCGTGCGACGGTTTTTCTGGTACTGATCTTCCGTCTTGGCAGTCTTGATTACGGGTTTGGTTTCGCCGTAGCCCTTGGCCGTGATGCGTGCCTTGTCAACACCCTTCGATACGATGTAGTCAACAGCCGACTGCGCGCGTTTCTGCGACAGCGTCATGTTGTAGGCATCCTTACCGCGGGAGTCGGTGTGGGAGCTCAGCTCAATGGTGATCTTGGGGTTGTCGTTCAGGGTCTCTACCAGCTTGTCGAGCTCAACTGCGGCATCCGGGCGGATGTCCCACTTGTTGTAGTCGTAGAAGATGTTTTCCATTACGATGGCCTTGTTCTTCACGATCTTGGTCAGGGAGAGCTTCACCGGCATGCGGATGTCGTTCATCTCATTGGCCAACTGATCCTGGGCCGGGGTTTTGCCCACTGTGCTCAGCGTGGTCCGGGCTGTGAAGTAACCGTCGCGGTCAGCCAGCAGGGTGTAGTTGGAAGCCGAGTCGAGCTTGATGCTGAACTTACCTTCGGCATCTGTCGTCACGTCCATCTTCTGGCCTTTGCTGCCCTGGATGCTAACCGTTTCGTTGGCCAGGGGCAGGGTTTCGCCGGTCTTCTCATTGCGCTCCACTACCGTACCGTCGGCGAAGAACGTGACAAGCTTGAGCGGCTTGCGACGGAACATGTACAGGTCGTCGCTGCCCTTGCCGCCGCTGCGGTTCGAGGAGAATACGCCGGCATCCTTGGCCGTAAAGTAAGGCGCGAAGTCGTCGCCGTTGCTGTTGATAGGCGTACCGAGGTTTTTCACCTTGCCTTTTTCCACCGCGAAGATGTCGAGCTTGCCCAGGCCAGGGTGCCCGTCGGAGGAGAAGTACAGCGTGCCGTCGGGAGCCACGGCGGGGAAGTTCTCGTTGCCGGCGGTGTTCACGTCGCTGCCGAGGTTTTCGGCGGGCGAGAAGCGGCCGTTGGCACCGAGCGTAGCCTTGTACAGGTCGTTGCCGCCCTGTCCGCCCTTACGGCCGGAGGCGAAGTACAGCGTCTGCCCGTCGAGCGAGAACACCGGCGAAAAGTCGTCGGCCGTGCGGTCGTTTACGTTGATCAGCGCCGGCTCGGTCCAGGCACCTGCCTTGAAGTAGGAAGCCCAGAGGTCTACGCTGAGGTAGCCCTTTTTCGAGCCGTTGTTGGAACGGGCAAACACCATCATCTTGCCATCGGGCGAGTAGGTGGCGCTGGCTTCGTGCTTGTCTTCGCTGTTGAAGATGGGGTCGAGCTTGCGTACGGTACCACCGGTCATCTTCGCCATGTCGTCGAACTTCACGGCAAAGAGGTCGTTCAGGCCTTCGCCGTTGCCGGCGTACTTCTTGCCTTCCCGGCCGGAAGCAAACACCAGCTCTTTGGTGTCGGGCATGATGGTGGAGCTGAACTCGGCAGCGGGCGTGTTGACCTGGTCAAGCGCCGTTACCTCGTTGTTGCTGCGCATAGCCATTACCTGGGTGGCGGCACGGGCGTTGCGCGCTTCCATCTCAGCGCGGGCAGCCAGGGTGCGGTTGCCGCCCGACTGCGTATAGGTTTCCAGCTGGGTAGCCGCTTCATCGAACTTGCCGTTGGCTTTGAGGGCCAGGCCGTAGTAGAAGCCCGCATCCGCATTCTTCACCCCACCGTCCAGCGCAGCCTTGTAGTAGCCCTCCGCCTGCTCGATCCGGTTGGAAAGCCGGTAGGCCTCGGCTACGCGGTAGTTGGACTGGGCCGTGTTCTTGCCTTTGGCTACATCAGCCTTATACAGCTCGATAGCTGTTTCGTATTCGCCACGAGCGAAGCGCTTATCAGCTTTGCTCATGCTGCCCGAAGCTGCACAGCCGCTTAATAAAGCAACCGAGCCTGCCGCGGCGCATACAAACATAAGATTCCTCATAGGTGGAAGGGGGGGTGGATTAAAGACGATGAAGGGACTCGTTTTTACTAATTTGGGTCTAGCAATAATACAGAGTTTACCTTTGATTTCTGAGGCAGCCTGAAATATTTCCTTTTTACCGGAAATATCGGCTCAGCCACGTCGAAGCTGCCGGAGCAGGCCAGGCGGCCTGCAGCTGCCCTGCTTGCGCTACTGTTGTATCAAAATATAGGGTTTCCGGCCTGATCCGCCCTTCGGCGATGGCCGTGCGCACCTCCCGCCGGTCGAGCAGCTGCACCTGGCCTTCGTGCAAAAAAGCCAGCATCGATTTCTCAAGCAGCGTCACGCCTAGCTGCTGCTCCAGGGCCTTGACGAAGCGCACCGAAGTGTCGATGGAGCACCCGCTGGCATCGGCAACTACCTCATCGAGGCCGATAATCAGAAACTGCTGGTGCAGAAAGGCAGCGGAAGCCAGCAGTGAACGGCCGTGACTGGTCCACTCGTTGGCGAAGCGGGTCAGGGCCGGCTCCACGGCCGCCAGCTCGGCCGCTGTCAGCGGACGGCTGGCCTGATAAATCCAGATTCGGGCGGTGCCGGGCAGGGCGGCAAAAGAAACAAACATATGCGAAGCAGAAAGTAGCAGGGGCCGGCGTCAGGGTACGGCTTGGCCGGGGCAATTTCCATAAAAAAAGCTGCACCCGCCGGAAAGTTCCGATAGGTGCAGCTTCCTGACCGGGGCCAGCCCGGAACAGCTATTCAGGCGCAGCTTAGGCGCTGAGTCCTTCGGCAGTGGCAATCAGCTCGGCCAGGTCAAACACCTGCACGTTGCTTTCCCGCTCCTTGTTCTTGACGCCGTCGCTCATCATAGTCATGCAGAACGGGCAGCTCACAGCAATGATGCTGCGCTGCTGGGCATCGCGCGGGGCCGGGGTAGCGCCGGCGTTGCCGCTTTCCACTCCGTTCAGGTTGGCCAGGGCCGCGGCGTTGCCATCCAGAGCCGCCAATGCCTCTTCGGTGCGCTCCACGTTGATGTCTTTCTTGCCGGGCTCGGGCTCTTTCCACATCTGGGCGCCACCGGCGCCGCAACACAGGCCGTTGGCTTTGCTGCGCTTCATTTCCACGAGGTCGGCGTCCAGGGCGGCCAGTACGTCGCGGGGGGCTTCGTAGATATTGTTGGCCCGGCCCAGGTAGCAGGAATCGTGGAAGGTGATGCGCTGCCCCTTGAACTCGCCGCCTCCCGAGACGCCGACCCGGCCCTCGTTGATGAGCTGCTGCAGGAAGGTGCTGTGGTGAATAACTTCGTAGTTGCCCCCCAGCGCGGGATACTCGTTCTTAATCGTATTGAAGCAGTGCGGGCAGGCTGTCACAATCTTCTTGATGCCGTAGCCCTCGAAGGTGGTAATGTTCTGCATGGCCTGCATCTGGAACAGGAATTCGTTGCCGGCACGCTTGGCCGGGTCGCCGGTGCAGGTTTCCTCCATACCCAGCACAGCGTACTTCACGCCCACGTGCTCCAGAATCTGCACGAAGGCCCGGGTCACGCGCTTGTACCGGTCGTCGAAAGCCCCGGCGCAGCCTACCCAGAACAGAATTTCGGGTTCTTCCCCGGCGGCCGCCAGGTTAGCCATGAGAGGAACGGTAATCGGGCGCTTGGCAAGTTGCTCAGCCATATTTTTGAGGAGCTAGAAGTCAGGAGGTAGGAGACGGAATGAAGAAGTTCAGGAGGGAAAAGGAGCATTCTGGCTCCTAGCTGCTAACTCCTGTCTCCTTGGTGGCCACGTACAGATCGTCGGCCCAGTTGAAGCGGTCCGAGGGTGAAAAAGCCCAGGGAGCACCGTTGTTTTCGATGTTGGAGAACATCACGTTAAGCGAATTCGGCGCAGCCGACTCTTCCAGCACCAGGAAGCGCCGCATCTCAATAATGCTTTCCAGAGGGTTGATGTTAACCGGGCAGGCTTCGACGCAGGCATTGCAGGTGGTGCAGGCCCACAGCTCCTCCGGCGTGACGTAGCCGCGCAGCAGGGTGTGGTTTTCCCGGTCGAGCTGCTCCTGGGTTTCGTGCTTGGCTTCCTGCCCGTACAGGTTAGGGCTGAAGATCAAGGGGGAGTTGTACTTCTCGTCGGCCCGGTCGCGGGTGTCCATGATGATCTTCCGCGGGGACAGCAGCTTACCGGTCAGGTTGGCCGGGCACACCGAGGTGCAGCGCCCGCACTCGGTGCAGGAGTAGGCGTTCAGCAGGTTGGTCCAGGCCAGGTCGTTAACGTCTTTGGCGCCAAACGGCGTGGGCGCCAGCGCCGAGCCGTCGGGGCCAACGGCCGGGGCCGGCACCTGGTAGCTCGGGTCCATCATAGCCTTCACCTCGTGGGTGATGCTGTCCACGTTGGAGAACTGTCCCTGCGGCACCAGCCGGGAGTAGTACACGTTGGGGAACGCCAGAATGATGTGGAAGTGCTTGGAAGAGGGCAGGTAGTTCAGGAACGCCAGGATGCCCACGATGTGCAGCCACCAGCCGACCCGCTCCAGGATGTGCAACGCGGTTACATCGGCCGGAAACAACCCAACCAGCAGGGAGCTGATCGGATAAGCCCCGGGCAGCACCTCGTTGCGCAGTTGGTGCAGTTTCAGATCCGCCGTGTTCATGGTAAACAGGGCCAGCATCAGCACCGTCTCGATGTAGAGAATCATGTCGGCATCGAGGCTGGGCCAGGCGCGCATCTCGGGCCCCGAGAAGCGCCGCACCTTTTTTACGTTGCGCCGCCACCACAGCGCGGCTACGGCCAGCAGCACCAGGGCTCCCAGAATCTCGTTCGTACCGGTCAGCAGACTGTAGAGCGGACCCATAAACTGCAGCACCCGGTGCGTCCCGAAGATGCCGTCAATCATGATTTCGATGACCTCCACGTTAATGACCAGGAAGCCCACGTACACCACCAAGTGGAGCAGCGCCGGGGTGATGCGCTTAAACATCTTCTGCTGCCCGAAGGCCACCAGCAGGGTTTTTTGCAGCCGTTCGGCAACGTTGCCCGACATATCCCGGTCGCGGCCGACGAGGATATTGGCTCTGATTTTCCGCACCTGCCAGACGAACAGGCCGATGCCGGCCAGCGCTACCAGCAGGAAAATGATGTTTTGGATGGTCACGGGAAAGAGGGTAGGTTTGGGGTTGGGGCCGAAATATACTCGGTATGCATAACAAATTACGGATTTTTCCTGGGAAAGATTTTTTACCAAATTTCTTGCAGGTCCGTTTCGCTTTACTACTTTTGTGCTCCCCAACGGTTGAAAGGCCGCCGGGGATACCAAGAGCTGGTAATGTAGCTCAGTTGGTAGAGCACAGCACTGAAAATGCTGGTGTCGTTGGTTCGATTCCAACCATTACCACGAAAAGCCCTTCTGCAACCCGCAGAAGGGCTTTTTTGCTTTCAGCGATACGCTAAAGGGCCGCTTCTACTGCCGGCAGCTCTCGTTTCGGGCTTGGTCAGCGTAGTAGTAGCCAAGCTGAACCGCCCGCTCAAAAAGCCCGCACGCCCCGGCAGCATCTCCTTCCTGCTGGGCCAGCCGCCCCAGCAAAAAGTGAATCAGCCCGCTGCCCGGGCTGGCGGCCAGCACCTGCTGGTAGTCCTGCCGGGCCGCGGCGAAGTTGCGCAGCTTATAGTAGGCCAGCCCCCGGTACATCAGATAGCGCATCGGAACAGGCTGGTTGGCAGTTGCCCGCAGCCGTAGTCCGGCAGCCAGGTCAGCCGCGGCAGGCTCGAGCTGCTGGAGCGTAAGCAGGCGCAGCTCGCCCCGGGCCAGCCAGGCGCCGCTTAGCGTAGAGTCCAATGCCAGCGCCCGGGTAAACGTGCGCTCGGCCGAATCGGGCCGGGCCTCGGCCTGGCACTGCCCCATCCGGTACAGCAGCCACGCCGCCTGCCCCCGGTCCTTGGTTTCCTGCAGCACAGCTTGGTAGTCGGCATACGCCGCGGGCAGGTTTTTATCGAACAGCTGCTCGATTTCGGCCCGGCGCCGGCGGGCAGCAGTGTGTGCCGGCTTGTAGCGAAGCGCTTCCGTGAAAAAAGCATGGGCAGCGCTGTAGCGCCGCCCGGCATACGCCTGCACCCCTCTTTCGTAGTTGTTTCCCGCCGATACATGGTCCATCGTCGTTTTTACCGCGGCTACGAACAGCAGCAGCGACAAAATAAAGCCGGCCATGAGCAGGTAGTCGCGCCGGGTGAAGCGGATGCGCCGCCGGGCCATGGGCTTGTAGTGCCGCTCGGCTGACGAGGCGGGCCGCCGGGTGCGCACGGGCTGAGCCGGGGGCATGGGCACCCCGTACACGTGCTGGGCCTGGGGCCGGTACTGCTGCTGGCGCCGGGCTTCCTCCTGGCGGCGCACGGCCAGCTGGAGCTGGTGGTCGTAGGCGGCCCGGCGGGCGCTGTCGCCCAGCACCCGGTACGCAATGCTGACTGCCTTGAACTGCTCTTCGAAACGCGTGTTGCCGCCGTGCTTATCAGGATGATATTGCACCGCTAACCGCTTGTAAGCCAGCTTTATTTCCCGGACACTGGCGGTAGCCGGGACGCCCAGCACTTGGTAGTGGTTCTGACTCAAAACGTGGCAGTATAGAGTAAAAGTAATTTAAATATCAGACACGCCGCCACCTTTTCCGTATGAAGTGGCTACCCCGAATTTCAACTGCAACGCACTGCTTTCGGACCTGGTTGTACAACACCGTTTTTCTCTTTTCCAATCCTCCGCCGTATGGTTACCGACGACGACGCCTCCAAAACGCCCCGCAACGACAGCCTGATGGGCAACCTGATGGGTTACCTCGACACCCGCATCGACCTTGTGCGCCTCGAAGCGCAGGAGAAAGTTAAAACTGCCTTTGTAGGTACCGTGCACGGTGCCGCCATGGGACTGATTGGGCTCCTGTTCCTGATCTTCCTCAGCATTTTTGCCGGCCTGGCCCTCAACGATGCTCTCGACAGCCATTTCTGGGGATTCGGCATTGTGGCCGGGTTTTACCTGGTCCTGCTGATTATTTTCCTGATCGGGGTCGATAAAAAGCTTTTCCAGGGCATTGCCGACAAGCTGCTCAACAACACGATTTATAAATCTGACAAACGTCAAGCATAACCTGACTTATGGCCGACCTGCAAAATCCCCTGTTTGAGGACGAAAAGGAATTCCTGGAGCGCCAGAAGCTCGAATACGAACGTGCCCTGCTGGGCGATGTCGACAATATCAAGCATCAAACCCAGACCGTAGGCAAGTATGCCCTGATCGGGGCCGGCCTGGTGGGCGGCGTCTGGCTGATTTCGAAAGCGTTTGGCGGTAAGTCCAAACACAAAGATGATGAGGATGGCTTCCGGGCCGTTCTGCGCGAGCAGCGCACCCGCCGCTCCCGGTCGGGAATGCCCCGCCACACCGAAGTAGATGAAGCCACGACCGACGACCTGGGCTTCGGCTCGGGCCACCACGCCGCGGCCGATCATGGTCGCCAGTCCGCTGCAAGCCACCGCCGCGCGCATCTGGCCCCGGACGTGTACCACACCGATTCGGATATGGATCCTTTTCCGCACCTTGGTGAGCAGGGCCACGCGTCTTCTTCCTATGATCGAGGCTCCTATCCGGTAGCAGCTTATGCCGGCAGCCGGCAGCGCGACCCGAACGAGCCTTCCTTGGCCGCCACGGCGTTTCAGGCGTTTCTGCAGTCTGACACGGGGAAAATGCTTATCGCCCAGGTTTCGGCGGTTTTGATGGCCTTTGTGGCTAAAAAAATAAGCGAATATTTACCTGTGGACAAAAATCCCGACCTTGCAACGTCCCCGGTGTACGCAACCGAGCCGGAGACCCGGGACATCGACTTTACTTACCACCACGACGACGCGGATGCGCCTCACAAGCCTCTATGAAGTTCTAGCTAAACGCCGTGCGCACGGTCAGAAATCTCTGGCCGTGCTGCTCGACCCCGACCATCTGGACGAGGCGAGCTGCGAACAGGTGCTGGAACTCAGTCGGGCGCATCCGGTTGACTATTTCTTTATGGGCGGCAGCCTGGTGATGAATACTCGCCAGGCGTCGCTCATTCGTTTTATCAAAAGCCGGAGCGAGGTACCGGTGTTGCTTTTTCCGAGTCACAGCCTCCACCTCGACCCCCAGGCCGATGGAATTCTGCTCTTGTCTTTGATCTCGGGCCGCAACCCTGATTTTCTGATCGGCCAGCACGTGATTTCCGCGCCCCTGCTGCGGGCCAGCAACCTGCAGATCCTGCCTACCGGCTACATGCTGGTAGACACTGGGCGGCAAACCACGGCCAGCTATATGAGCGGCACCACTCCCCTGCCCCACGACAAGCCCGGTATTGCGGCCTGCACGGCTATGGCTGGCGAGCAGCTCGGCCTGCGCCTGATGTACCTGGATGGTGGCAGCGGCGCCATGTACCCGGTATCAGCAGCCATGATCAAAGCAGTGCGGCAAGCGGTTGACATTCCCATTATCGTGGGTGGAGGCATCAATACCACCGAGAAGGCCCAGGCGGCCCTGACGGCCGGCGCCGACGTCATTGTGGTAGGCAACCAGATCGAGAAGGCACCGGCATTCCTGGCAGAAATGTCCAAGGTCGTGCGCTCCTTCAATGCCGTGCTCAACGTGACTGTTTAAGCTCCGGCCGGCGTTTTGATAACAGCCAGAAATAAGCAAAGGCGCCCTGATTGGAGCGCCTTTGCTTGTTTCAATGCGGCTGCAAATTAGATGTTCATGGCCGACTCGCGGCGCCGCATCTTGCCGGCGGGAATGCCGAACATCATCTTGAAGCGGCGGCAGAAATAGGCCGTGTCCTTATAGCCCACCTCCTTGCCGATGTCGCGGATGCTCTTCTTGGTCGTGCGCAGCAGGAACACGGCGCGCTCCATGCGCTGGTACTCGATGTAGTCCTGCGGATTGATGCCGGTCAGCATCTTAAAGTACTGACCTACGTAGTCCTCGCTCACGTTGGCCACGCCCGAGAGAACCTTGTTCGACAGGTCGCCGCCGATGTTCTCCTTGATGTAGTTGAACAGGTCGATGAGGCGGGGGTCCTTGAAGTAAGTGCTGTTGGTCGCCAGCTGCTCCACGAACATCTTGTTCTTGAGGATGTAGCGCACGATTTCCACCACGATGTTCTCGGTGTAGATCATGATGAGCCGCTCCCGGCCCGGCAGGTCCTGCAGGCTTTCCTCGACCACCTTAATCACCAGGTTTGCCAGCTTGGAGTTGCCGGTAATCAGGAAGGCCGGCACGTCGAGGGACGCAAAAAAGTTGACCGAGTCAAACACCTTGGCCTCGAAGCTGACAAAGCTGTGGCTTTCCTCGGCGTCGCCAATCAGGTCCAGGTCGGCATTGGAGTGGAAGAACTTATCCTTATTGCTGATCAGGTCGTCGTTGGTGATGGTCTTGCCGGTCCCGTCGCCATAGGTAACGCGGGTGGCCCGGCCGCCGGGAATGAACAGCATTTCGCCTTCTTCCACCTGCTGGTCTTCGTCGCCAAATGCAATCCGGCCCTTATGCAGCAGGATCAGGTTGTTGCCGACATCATAGTAGTTGCGAACCGTAAAAGGCTGCTGGAGCACCAGGTTTTTGGCCTTTATATAGCGCATTCCCAGTGACTCTATCACTTTATTGTAATCTTCCATATTGATGCTTTGGTTTGGGTGGTCGGGTAATTCCCTTCGTAACGCTTGTCTGGGGTTAGACAATGCAAAAGAAGATATAAAAATTTACAAAAACGAAAACCCAGCCGAAAAATGACTGGGTTTTGTGCAATGTTTCTGACTTTTAGGCAATTCAGCTAAATTACTTGAGCAATTCTCGTGAGATTACAATTTTCTGAATCTCCGATGTCCCCTCGTAGATCTGGGTAATCTTGGCGTCGCGCATCATGCGCTCCACGTGAAACTCCTTCACAAAGCCATATCCGCCGTGTACCTGCACTGCTTCCACAGCCGTGTCCATAGCCACTTTGGACGCAAACAGCTTGGCCATGGCCCCGGATTTAGCATAATCGCGGTGGGCGTCTTTGTCCTGTGCAGCCTGCAGGCACAGAAGACGGGCAGCATCGATGTTAGTAGCCATATCGGCCAGCTTGAACTGAATGGCCTGGTGCTTGGCAATCTCGACTCCGAAGGCCTTACGCTCCTTGGAATATTTCAGTGCGAGCTCAAAAGCACCGGAAGCAATACCCAGGGCCTGGGCGGCAATACCGATGCGGCCGCCGGCCAGCACCT
Organism: Hymenobacter translucens; assembly: GCF_020685205.1. Taxonomy (GTDB): domain Bacteria; phylum Bacteroidota; class Bacteroidia; order Cytophagales; family Hymenobacteraceae; genus Hymenobacter; species Hymenobacter translucens. The sequence continues at coordinate 289,191 of NZ_JAJERB010000002.1, read as the reverse complement.
GCATGGCGAACTTAAAGCCGAAGCCGTCCTCACCGATGCGGTTTTCCTTGGGCACCTTCACGTCGGTGAACATCAGCGAGTGCGTGTCGGAGCCACGGATACCCAGCTTGTTTTCCTTTGGGCCGACTACGAAGCCGGGCATATCCTTCTCCACGATCAGCACGTTGATGCCGCGGTGCTTGAGCTCTGGGTTGGTCTGGGCAATAACCAGGTATACCGAGGCCGAGGAGCCGTTGGTGATCCAGTTTTTGGTGCCGTTGAGCAGGTAATGGTCGCCTTTGTCTTCGGCGGTGGTGCTCTGTGAGGTAGCATCCGAGCCAGCTTCGGGCTCGGACAGGGCAAAGGCCCCGATCATCTCACCGGTGGTAAGCTTGGTCAGGTACTTCTGCTTCTGTTCCTCGTTGCCGTACTTTTCCAGGCCCCAGCACACCAGGGAGTTGTTTACCGACATGATAACCGAGCAGGAGGCATCAACCTTGGAGATTTCCTCCATGGCCAGCACGTAGGAAACGGTGTCCATTCCGCCGCCCCCGTACTCGGGACTCACCATCATGCCCAGGAAGCCCAGCTCGCCCATCTTCTTGACCTGCTCAGCGGGAAATTTCTGGTGCTCGTCGCGCTCAATAACGCCGGCCCAAAGCTCACTTTGGGCAAAGTCGCGGGCTGCTGCCTGCACGGCAAGTTGTTCTTCAGTGAACTGGAAATCCATTCGTAAGAGAAAAAGTAGGTGGGAAAGTTGGGACGCTGCGGGGCAGCGGGGGAATTTGGGTCAAAATTAGCCAGAACGGCCATACCGTACCAACAAGGTTATGGTCATTTCGGTTGCCCCGCTTAGCCGCGGATTTCGGCCAAGGACTAAAAGTGGCTTCAGAACGGCCAGGCCTTGCTTCGGCCGGGGTGCAGCCCCGCAAAAGAAACCGCCACCCCGTTTCCAGGATGGCGGCTTTGCGTGCTCAGGTCAGGACTAGCGACGGTCCCGGGAACCCATGAAGATCATTACGTAGTAAAGCAATGTTGCCAAAGAGCTGATGGCAGCTACCACGTAGGTCATGGCAGCCCACCAGAGGGCGTCTTTGGCCATAGCATGCTCCTGGGTGGTGACGATACCGCGCTTGTCAATCCAGGCCAGGGCCCGACGACTGGCGTCGAACTCCACGGGCAACGTCACAAAGCTGAACAGCGTGGTCAGGGAAAATAAGGCAATGCCTATGCCCAGCGGAATCACGCTCTTGTTGATCATCAGTACGCCGGCCAGCAAAATCCAGGGCATGAAGGTAGAAACCGAGCTCAGGGCCGGCACCATGGCCGAGCGGAACTGCAGCATGCTGTAGGCCGTGGCGTGCTGTACGGCGTGCCCGCACTCGTGGGCCGCTACGGCCGCAGCGGCGGCGCTGCGCTCTTCATAAACCGACTCGCTCAGGTTTACCGTTTTGTCGGTCGGGTTATAATGGTCGGAAAGCTGCCCTTCCGTGGAGATTACGCGCACGTCGGTGATGCCGTGGTCGGCCAGCATGAGCTCGGCAATCTGCCGGCCCGAAAGACCAGACTGCAGGCCTACCTGGGCGTATTGGGCAAACTTGCTTTTCAGACGCCACTGAATCAGCCAGCTCACGATCATCGTGACGATGATGACGAGGTAAATTGGGTTATGCAACATGGTCGATAACTGCTTAAAGGTGAGTAAGACGCTGTACGCGCTCTACAATGCGGGTGGTGCTGTAGCCCGGTACCAGTGGTACGGTCAGCACCTGCCCACCCTTTGCTAACACCAGTTCGTGGCCGACAATTCCGCTAACTGCGTAGTCATCGCCCTTGACCAGGATGTCGGGCTGCACCAGCTCAATCAGCTGCAGCGGGGTGGGCTCATTGAAGAGCACTACGGCATCCACAAACAAAAGGGAAGCCAATACCCGCGCCCGTGACACTTCGTCCTGTAAGGGGCGGCCGGGCTTCAGGCAGCTGACCGAAGCGTCAGTGTTCAGGCCCACCACAAGCGCGTCGCCGAGGTGCCGGGCCTGCTCCAGGTAGTCGACATGACCGAGGTGGAGCAGGTCGAAGCAGCCGTTGGTGAACACGATGCGCCGGCCCTGCTGCCGCCAGTCGGCCAGCACGGCGGGCAGGGTGGCCCAGGTATGAATTTTGTCTTTAGTCCACATGAGCCGGCGTGGCTACGGTGACGGAAGCCGGCACGACAGCGCGCGAAACCCGCCCCGACTTGATCATGCTCACCACGAAGCTGATGCCGCCCATCAGCACTACCAGCAGGGTCTGGGAGCCGTGAACCACCAGGGCGTAGGCAATGCCGGCTTCCTTGGAAACCCCATACACCAGCAGGGTGGCCTGCACCATTACGTGGAATACGCCGATGCCACCCTGCACGGGGGTAGCCATTCCAAAGGCGCCGAAGGTCAGGACGGCGAGGCCCGCCACCACGCCCAGGTTCTGGGTTTCGGGAAAGGCGAAGAAAGCCAGGTAGTCCATCAGGTAGTAGATTCCCCAGGTGGCTACCGTATGCAACAGGAACAGCCCCTTGTTTTCAATTTTGCGGATGCTGAAGATGGCTGACAGCAGCCCGCGCGCAAACAGAAATGCTTTGTTGAACAGAGCGTTCTGACGAAGCCGCTCCAGGTTTCGGAACAGCAGGAACAGCGTCAGCACCAGCAGGGCCAGCCCGATGAGGGCAATGGCCAGCAGCGTGGTTTCATTGCGGGCAAACGACGCGTACTTGTCTGATAGCAGCCCCGATATAAACGACCAGAACTTATCAAACTGCAGCAGCAGTACGGCTCCCAGCAAACTCAGCAGAATGAGCACGTCGATAATCCGCTCGGTAATCATAGTACCCACGCCCACCTCTACCGGTACGCCGCTGGTGCGGCGCAGCACCGAGCAGCGCAGCACTTCGCCGAGGCGGGGCAAAGCCAGATTGGCGAGGTAGCCGGTCATCATGGCGTGGTACACGTCCCAGTACGGCGTGCGGTGGCCGGTCGCGTCGATCTGCATCTTCCAGCGGTAGGCCCGGCTGAAATACCCCAGTGCCGACAGCACTACGGTAATTCCCATCCAGAAGTAGTTGGCTTCGCGCATGTACTGCCCGATGCGACTCAGGTCCTGTCCGCGCACGGCATACCACATCAGCAGGCCGGAAAAAGACAGCAGCAGGGTGTACTTAAGGACGTTTAGTAGTTGTTTCATAATGAATCAGAGCCTCACCGAAGGCCTTCACCGGGCACTCGCGTTAAAAAGCCAAAACCGGGGCCGGGAGCGGTTCAAACGGCAGTGGATGGCCGTTGGACCCGCCGGAGCCAACTGCAAAGGTACGGACTGCCGCAGTACCCCCGCGTACCCCATACGGCATTAGCCTAGTACGATGTTATCAATCAGCCGCACCCCGTCCAGATGCGCGGCCAGGCAAAGCGCCACGGGCCGTCCGGCGGGCCACTCCGGGCCGTCCAGGGGCTGCAGGGTGCCGGCGTCGGCCACCTCGAAGTATTCCAGGGTGATGGTGGGCTCCTGCGCCAGGCGCTGCTGTACGGCTTCGCGCACCCGGGCGGGCGGCACCTGCTGCTCTACCAGCGCCTGCGCAAGCTGCAGGGCCTGGTACAGTACCGGGGCTGTGGCCCGTCCCGCGGGGGTCAGCCGGCGGTTGCGGGAAGACATGGCCAGGCCGTCGGCCTCGCGCACCGTAGGAAACACGACCAGCTCCAGGTCAAACGAGAGGTCAGCCACCAGCTGCCGGATGATGGCCACCTGCTGCAAGTCCTTTTGCCCGAAGTACGCCCGGTGGGGCCGGCTTACGTGAAACAGCTTGCTGACCACCGTGGCCACCCCGCTGAAGTGGCCCGGCCGGTGTATGCCCTCCATCACGCGCTCCAGGGTGCCGAAGTCGAAGCGCAACACGCTGGGCGCCGGGTAGAGCTGCGCTACGTCGGGCATGAACAGCGTGGTGCACCCGGCCGGGCCCAGCAGGGCCGCATCGGCCTCCGGCAGGCGGGGGTAGAGCCGGAAATCTTCGGGATTGTTGAACTGGGTCGGATTTACAAAAATGCTGGTCACGACCACGTCATTTTCGCGGGCGGCGGCCTCTACAAGCTGCAAATGGCCTTCGTGCAGGGCGCCCATCGTGGGCACTAGGCCGATGCGCCGGCCGGTTTTGCGCCAGTGCTCGGTCTGGGCTTGCAACTCAGCGCTAGTTTGGAGTATCTCCATAGTAAGACGAGCCGGTTGAGGGGGCCCGCAAGCAGTTTTTATTGAAATTCCGCTTAAAAATGCTTAATTTTGTGCATCCCAAAGTGTTGTCTCTTTTTAGTAACCCCAACCATCTCACTATGTCGAAGTTGCGAATACTCTACGCTGCTACGGAAATCAACCCGTTTTTGCAGACAACCAAAGTAGCGGAGTTTGTGCGGATGCTTCCCCAGGGGATGCAGGAAATGGGGATGGAAATCCGCATTTTCGTCCCCCGTTTCGGCATTATCAACGAGCGTAAGAACCGTTTGCACGAAGTAGTTCGCCTTTCCGGCATTAACATCTCGGTTGGTGAAGAAGAGAAGCCTCTCGTTATCAAAGTGGCTTCGATTCCCAATGCCAAGCTGCAGGTTTACTTTATCGACAACGAGGATTACTTCCACCGGAAGTCGGCCCTGGTTGACAAAAACGACAAGTTTCACGCCGACAACGACGAGCGGGCCATCTTCTTCTGCAAAGGTGTTCTCGAAACCGTTAAAAAGCTAGGCTGGGCTCCCGATATCGTTCATTGCAACGACTGGATGACGGGCCTGATTCCGATGTACCTGAAAACCACCTACAAAAAGGACCCGATTTTCAAGGACTCCAAGTCGGTATTCACGATCTACAACAACGAGTTCGACCACAAATTCGACGGCGACCTTATCGAGAAGGCCAAAATGCTGGACATCGATGACGAGATGCTGACCGCCCTGAAGTCGGCTGACTACAACGCCTTCCTCAAAGTAGGCCTGCAGTATGCTGACTCGGTGGTGAAATCGGACGAGGACTTCAGCGACAACATCAACGCGCTGTTCAACGAATATGCCCAGAACCGGCGCATCGGTCAGGTTAGCCCCGACGAGACTGCGCTTTCTTCCTACTTCGCGCTCTATAATGAACTGGCCAACTAGCGCCTTCCGACTCACTTCTGCTTTGACGGCTGCCGCCGCAGTACTGCTGACGGCCAGCTGCGAAAAAGTTAACGATGAGGGCGTAGACCTTCCGGGCACGACTCCCATCAGCACCAAGTACAGGGACCTGCCGGTTTCGGCTTCTACGGTTATTCAGGATTCGCTCGAGACGCTGAAAGCGGACCGCTTTCTGGTCGGCCGGCTGCGCGATGCCAACACGGGCATCACGACCGTGGCCGGCGCCGTGCTAAACCTGCAGGTGGCCATGCCGGTTGATTCGCTGCCAGCGAAGTTTGCCGGGGCCGTTCTCGATTCGGCCAAGATCATCCTGACCTTCGACCAGGTAACGGGCTCCTCGGCTCAGCCTGTCCGGTTCGACGTGTACAACCTGGCGGCTCCCCTGAGCGAGCGGGAAACCTACAACTCCAGTACCACGGTGGCGCTGGGCGGCAAGATCGGGGACAACCTGAGCGCTTCGCTGAAGCGAATGAAAAAGGTGGCCCAGGCCACCGGCATCAAGAACAAGGCCGGCACCGCCGACAGCACCGTGCTCGTCGACGCCGCCGATCCGACCGTGCACCTTGTACTGCACAAGCCCGGCCAACCTTCGCAGTTCGTGCGGGACCTGTTCACGGACCTGCAGGATGGCACTTTCAACCAGGCCAAGCTCGATGCCCGCTGGAAAGGCATGTCCATTCAGCCGCATGCCACTTTTTCGGGAGCCATTGTCGGGTTTAACCGCTCGTACGAATCCCGGATTATGGTGTATTACCACATTCCGGCAGTGGCTCCGGCCACCAAGCCCAAGATGCGTACCTACGCGCTCTACTTCGGCAACCCCAGCGGCTCGGATGCCAACGCTCCGCGCTACTTCACCCAGATCAAAGCCGAGCGCCCGACTACGGCCTCTCCTTTCACGCAGCTGTTTACGGGTGGCGGAGCCGTGGCCGAGGATCAGTCGGTGCCGGCATCGGCCAGTAATGGGCTGACCTATATCCAGGAAGGCCTGGGCCTGGGCACCCGGCTGGTTATTCCCGGCATTGAGGAACTGACGCCAGCCCGGGAGCCGGGACTCGCCGTAAACCGGGCGGAGCTGATTATTCCCGTGCAGCCCCTGACGACGGGCGTGTTCACCAACCCGGCCAATGCCTACGTGTATGAGCTGGGCAACAACAACCGGGTACTGCGCCGGACGGTGGGCATCTCCAACGTAGACCGCGTTATTCAGCGGGACGGGGCCAACCAGCAGGGCGAAAATGCCGAGGCCATCGGTACCCTGGACATCACGGGACGGTTCTACACGGTGGTTATTACCAGCTACCTGCAGGCCTATCTGTACAACCAGATTCCGGGAACCAAGCCCACCGCCTTCATGGTGTCGCCGGTATTGCGCCGTTCCACCGGCCTTTCCCTTAATCGGGCCGTATTAGACGCCAACAACATTACGCTGCGCGTTTATTACTCCAACCTGCGTTAACTTTGCCGGCCGTTTTCTTCATCCGGAAGAAAACGGCACAGGCTTTGCCAGCGCGCAGGCTCCAACCCCATTTCTCATCCGAACACCCTTTCTTCTGACATTCATATGTGCGGAATTGTAGCTTATATCGGGCATCGTGAAGCCTGCCCCATTATCCTGAAAGGTCTGCGCCGCCTTGAGTACCGCGGCTACGACTCGGCCGGCGTGGCCCTGCTCACCGGCGAGCTGACCGTGTACAAGAAGAAAGGCAAGGTTCAGGACCTGGAAAACTTTATCGGCGGCCGCAACACGCATGCTCATATTGGCATGGGCCACACCCGCTGGGCTACCCACGGGGAGCCTAACGACTCCAATGCTCACCCCCACTACTCCACCTCCGAGCGGATTGCCATCATCCACAACGGCATCATTGAGAACTACGCAGCGCTGAAAACCCACCTGCAGAAGCAGGGCCACGTATTTCACTCCGATACCGACACCGAGGTTTTCGTTAACCTTATTGAGGAGATTCAGACCCAGAACAGCTGCACCCTGGAAGAAGCCGTGCGCCTGGCCCTGCACGAGGTTATTGGTGCCTACGCCATTGTGGTGCTGAGCCGCGACGAGCCCAATCAGCTGATTGCCGCCCGCAAAGGCTCCCCGCTGGTTATCGGCGTAGGGCAGGACGAGTTCTTCCTGGCTTCTGATGCTACGCCCATCATTGAGTACACCAATGAGGTCGTGTATGTCAACGACTACGAAATTGCCGTAATCCGCGACAATAAGCTGGAAATCCGGACCCGGGAAGACGTTAAGCAGACGCCTTACATCCAGAAGCTGGAGCTGGAGCTCGAAAGCATCGAGAAAGGCGGCTACGAGCACTTCATGCTGAAGGAAATCTTCGAGCAGCCCCGCTCGATCCTCGACTCCATGCGCGGCCGTCTGGAGCTGGAAGCCGGTCACCTCAACATGGGTGGCGTACGGGCTTACGAGCAGAAGTTCGTGAATGCCCAGCGCATCATCATCGTGGCCTGCGGCACGTCGTGGCACGCCGGTCTGGTGGCCGAGTACCTGCTCGAAGACCTGGCACGTATCCCCGTAGAGGTGGAGTACGCTTCGGAGTTCCGCTACCGCAACCCGGTTATCACCGAGCGGGATATCGTTATTGCTATTTCCCAAAGCGGCGAAACCGCCGATACGCTGGCGGCCATTGAAATGGCCAAGAGCAAGGGCGCAACCATCTTCGGCATCTGCAACGTGGTGGGTAGCAGCATCGCCCGCGCCACCGACGCCGGCGCCTACACCCACGCCGGCCCTGAAATCGGAGTAGCCTCAACCAAAGCCTTTACGGCCCAGGTAACGGTGCTGACCCTGCTGGCCATGATTGTAGGCCACAAGCGCGGCACGCTGTCCGAAACCAAGCTGCGCGAGCTGATGGTGGAGTTAAGCAACATTCCCGCGAAAGTGGAGCAGGCCCTGACGCTCGACGCCGAAATTCAGGTTATTGCCGAGGAATTCAAGGATGTCACGAACTTCCTGTACCTGGGCCGGGGGTACAACTTCCCCGTGGCGCTGGAAGGTGCCCTCAAGCTCAAGGAAATCAGCTATATCCATGCCGAGGGTTACCCCGCGGCGGAAATGAAGCACGGTCCCATCGCCTTGATTGACGAGAACATGCCCGTGGTTGTAATTGCGACCAAGGACAGCTCGTACGAGAAGGTGGTATCGAACATCCAGGAAGTGAAAGCCCGCAAAGGCCGCATCATTGCCGTGGTAACCGAAGGCGACGACGTGATTCCGGCCATGGCCGAATTCGTTATCGAAGTGCCGGCCACGAGCGAAGTGCTGATGCCGCTGGTATCGGTAGTGCCGCTGCAGCTACTGAGCTACCACATTGCCGTCCTGCGCGGCTGCAACGTGGATCAGCCCCGCAACCTGGCCAAGTCAGTAACGGTAGAGTAATCCGTTTTTAATTTAGCTGTTAGCCACTCGCTGATAGCCGTTAGCTTCGTCTGCACGATGGGCTAACGGCTATCAGCGAGTGGCTAACAGCTTTTACAGGGCAAACGGCTCGCCCCGCAGGTACATGGTTTTCAGCAAGGGGCAGACCTTATACCGCTCATCCCGGGTATCCTCGTACACGGCGGCGAGGGTTTCGTACACCCGGGCTACCCCGATGGCGTTGGCCCAGGCAAATGGCCCGCGCGGGTAGTTGGTACCCAGCTGCATGCCCAGGTCGATGTCGCGGATGCTGGCGGTGCCTTCCTGCAGGGTAAAGCAGGCCTCGTTGATAATCATGCCGATAACCCGGGGCGTCACCAGTCCCACGCGGTCGGCTACCACGCGGTAGTCGGAGCCCAGGGCGGCGCACAGGGAAGCCAGCTCAGGGGCATCGGCAGGGTTGTGCAGGCTTATTTCCAGCAGGGAACGGTCGAGCAGGGTAGGCAGAACGCAGAGGCCGAAAACCGGGCCCAGGGGTGGCTCCTCGTTGGACAGCAGCTGGGCCAGGGAGCGGCGGCTGGTATCGTAGAACAGGGGCTGCCGGGGCCGCTCGTAGTGCAGCTCGGGCCAGGGGCGCAGGTCGAAGGCCACGTCGGCGGCGCCGAGCCGCACGGTAAGGTCGGGGGCGCCGGCGGGGCAGAAGTCGTAGGTGTGCGCGTCGCCAAACTTCCGGCGCAGCTCGGCTTTGATATGGTCGCCTTCGACAATGAAAAGGTGCATGGTTTTCCGCTTACTTTTGGCCTAAAGATACGTTTCCCATCCTTTTCCCTCGTTTTTGACCCTATGGCCCACCACATCATCTTATCCGAGCAGGCTCCTGCTCCCATCGGCCCCTACAGCCAGGCCATCAAAGCCGGTACTACCGTGTACGTTTCCGGCCAGATTGCCCTGGACGCCACCTCCGGGCAGATTGTGGGTGGAGGCGACGTAGCCGCCGAAACCCATCAGGTGATGCTCAACCTGCAGGCGGTGCTGGCCGCCACGGGCCTCACGCTGCGCCACGTAGTGAAGTGCAGCATCTTTGTCAAGGACCTTGGCAACTTCGGCCTGATCAACGAAATCTACGGCAGCTACTTTCCCCAGGACTACGCCCCGGCCCGGGAAACGGTGGAGGTCAGCCGGCTGCCCAAGGACGTGCAGGTGGAAATCTCGTGCATTGCCGTGGAATAGCGGGAAAAGGAATATAGTAAAATGGTGAGTTTGCCGTTGTATCCGTCCAAGTCCGCGGCTGCTCACGACTAACTCACCATTTTACTACTTCCTTCCAATGAAAGAACTCGGCTTTGGCCTGCTCCTGCTCGGCCTGATTTCCCTGGCTTTGCCGTTTGTCGGCATGCAAAACATGCTGCTCACCTGGATCGAGCAGTGGGGCCCTGCTACGGCCTGGCTGATCCGGGGCGGCATCACCCTGCTGGGCCTGCTCCTCTGGCTCCGCTACCGCAACCGCGACTAAATGAACCGACCTGCCGCCCGCAAAGCACCTAAGCCCCTGCGCAAGCCGGATTACTTCCCGCCCGAGAACATGGTGTCCCGCGTCCTGCCGCCCGACCTGATCGGACAGCGGGAGTTTGAGCAGTACCATTTCAGCGGCATCGACTTCAGCCCGATTGGCCTGAGTGGGCGGCTGTTTAGCGAGTGTCGGTTTGAAAACTGCAACCTGGCGGGCGTAAGCCTGGCCAACGTTTCGCTGCAAAACGTGGCATTTGCGGGCTGTAAGCTGCTGGGCCTGCAGTTCAACGCCTGCCGCGACATGCTGTTTGGGGTTCATTTCGAAGCCTGCCAGCTCGACTACGCCTCGTTCTGGGGGCGGGTAATGCCCAATACCCGGTTTGTGGGCTGTTCGCTGCTGGAAGCCAACTTCACCCGCGCTGACCTGACCGGTGCCGTGTTTGACGAGTGCCAGCTGCGACGGGCCGTTTTCAGTGAAACCCGCCTGCATGGCGCCGACTTGCGCACGGCCCTGGAGGTGGAGCTGGACCCTGAGCAGAACGAGCTTCGGCAGGCCCGGTTTTCTTTGGAAGGCCTGCCTGGCCTGCTGATGAAATACGGGTTGGTTATCGGCTAGGTCGGAATGCCCCACCGGGAGCATTCTGGTCGGGCACTGCCCAGCTTCCGATGATATTGCGGGTTACTTCGCCCTCCCCTCCTAATTACCTACCTTTGCGGCGCGTTTTTTCGATCCTGAAACGCTGCGAACTGACTGTATTATGGAAAGAGAAGTACGGGTGCGCTTTGCGCCTAGCCCCACAGGGCCGCTGCACATTGGCGGCGTGCGCACTGCGCTGTATAACTACCTGTTTGCCCGCAAGATGGGCGGTAAGATGCTGCTGCGCATTGAGGACACCGACCAGAACCGCTTCGTGCCCGGCGCCGAGGACTATATCCGCCAGAGCCTGGAGTGGTGCGGCATCGTGCTGGACGAAAGTCCCTGGAACGAAGGCCCCCACGCCCCTTACCGGCAGAGTGAGCGGAAGCCCATGTACATGCAGTACGCCCTGCAGCTGGTAGAAAGCGGCCATGCCTACTACGCCTTCGACACGCCTGAGGAGCTGGATGCCATGCGCGCCCGCCTCACCGCCGCCAAGGTGCCCAACCCCCAGTACAACGCCATTACCCGCGCCCAGATGCGCAACTCCCTCACCCTGCCCGAGGATGAGGTAAAGCAGCTGCTCGACGCCGGTACGGCGTACGTCATTCGCCTGAAGGTGCCCCGCAAAGAGGAAGTGCGCTTCAACGACATGATCCGGGGCTGGGTGGTCGTGCACAGCTCCAGCATCGACGACAAGGTGCTGATGAAGTCGGACGGCATGCCGACCTACCACCTGGCCAACATCGTGGACGACCACCTGATGGAAATCACCCACGTTATCCGGGGTGAAGAGTGGCTGCCCTCAGCTCCGCTGCACGTGCTGCTGTACCGTTACTTCGGCTGGGAAAGCACCATGCCGCAGTTTGCCCACCTGCCCCTGCTGCTCAAGCCCGACGGCACGGGCAAGCTCAGCAAGCGCGACGGCGACCGGCTCGGCTTCCCCGTATTTCCGCTGGAATGGCACGGCACCGACGCCGAAACCGGGGAGCCCACCGTCAGCAGCGGCTACCGCGAAAGTGGCTACCTGCCCGACGCGTTCATCAACTTCCTCGCTTTCCTGGGCTGGAACCCCGGCTCCCAGCAGGAGCTGTTCTCGATGGATGAGCTGATTCAGGAGTTCAGCATCGAGCGGGTCAGCAAGTCCCCGGCCCGGTTCGACCAGAACAAGGTACGCTGGTACAACGAGCAGTACCTGCGGGCCAAGCCCGACGGCGAGCTGGCCGGCTACCTGCTGGAGTCGCTGCAGGCCCAGGGGCAGACGGATGTATCGACAGAGAAAGCCGAGCAGATTGCGGCTCTGGTGAAAGAGCGGGCCACCTTCCCGGCCGACCTGGCCCGGGAGGCCCAGCTGTTCTTCCAGCGCCCCGGCTCCTACGACGAGCAGGTGGTCAGCAAGAAGTGGAACGCCCAGGTAGCCGGGGCCCTGGCCGCTTTTGCCCAGCAGCTGCCCGCCGCTACCGACACCTCTCCCGACGCCATCAAGGCCCTGCTGACGCAGGTAGTGGAAGGGCTGGGCATGAAGCTGGGCCAGGTACTGCAGGCATTGCGCGTAGCTGTTACCGGAGCGGCCGCCGGCCCCGACCTGATGGCCATTATGAGCATTCTGGGCGTGCAGGAAACCGCTGAGCGCATCAACGTGGCCCTGGAACAGCTGAATAGCTACACGGCCGCCTAGCCCTGGTTTCTGCTGCTTTATGAGCAAGCCCCCGCTTCCGTATCCGGGGGTGGGGGCTTTGCTTTTCAGGCAGGCAGCCAGCCGCGGCTAAAAAACAGGCATCCACTCGGTCAGCCGCTTCGTATCTGCTTTCTACGGAGCGTCCTCGGAGCAGCAGGGTCGTTCAGCATCACTTTCCCCGAACGCAGCAGGTTATGGCCAAGAAACCCGTCAATAAGAAGAAGACCGCCGACCCGGAAAAGAAAGCCCGGGTGCACAAGGAGCTCGAAGGCTTCGAAATCAAGGTGAACCCGCTGGGCGAAATCACCTCCACGTACTCCATTGAGGATATCAACCACTTCCTGAACCGCCACGTGCGCGACAAGAAGCTGGTGAACCGCGACGGTCAGTTCGGGGAAAAGCCCGAGGAGGAAGAGGAGTTTCCGCTGGAGGAAGGTGCCCCTGAGCCTGAGGAGACGGATGAGGAATTCATGCGCCGCACCAGCCGGGAAGCCAAAAAGAAAAGCAAGGCCGGCGACCCGGACCCGGCCGCTGAGGCGGCCGACACCACCGCCGAGCTGCCCAAGGAGGACGAGTAGCACCTTCGCCTACCGATTGATGAACGCCCGTCTGGCCCCAGACGGGCGTTTTTCTTTGAGCATACGCCCGCAGATTATCCGGGCTTCGCTATACTTGGGGCGTATTTGTACCTCTAACCCCTCCTTCCCTGGCTATGCGCTCCCACGACGTTGACTACCGTATTCTCGGCAATGACATTCAGGTTCTCGAAATCGAGCTGGATCCCAACGAGACAATTATTGCGGAAGCCGGCGCCATGGTGTACATGGAGGAAGGCATTGCCTTTGAAACCAAGATGGGCGACGGCTCCGACGCCAATCAGAGCATTCTGGGCAAGCTGTTTTCGGCCGGCACCCGACTGGTTACGGGAGAATCGCTGTTCATGACGCACTTCACCCACCGGGGCCATACGCCGAAAAGCCACGTAGCCTTCTCGGCTCCCTACCCCGGTACCATCATCGCCCTCGACCTGAGCAGCCTGCCCCAGGGTCTGATTGTGCAGAAGGATGGTTTTCTGGCCGCTGCGCTGGGCACCAAAATTGGCATTCACTTCAACCAGCGGCTTGGCGCCGGCTTTTTCGGTGGCGAAGGATTTATCCTGGAAAAGCTTACCGGCGACGGCAAGGCCTTTATTCACGCCGGGGGCACCGTAATAGAGAAGCGGCTGAACAACGAGCTGCTGCGGGTGGATACGGGTTGCGTGGTGGCCTTTGAGCCCGGCATCAGCTTCAACATTACGCGGGCCGGGGGCCTCAAGTCGATGATCTTCGGCGGCGAAGGCCTGCTGCTGGCCACGCTCCAGGGCACCGGCCGGGTCTGGCTGCAGTCGATGCCCGTGAAAAAGCTGATTCAGGCCCTGTCGCCCACCGGCGGCAACGCCAGTAAGGAAAGCGGCAGCGTACTGGGCCGGCTGGTAGGCGGGGTTCTCGACGAATAAGCCCCGGGCAGGTCTTAGGAGGGAGTCGACTCGGCGGGCATGCTGGAAATGGCTATCATGACAATACTTGCCAGCAAAGCCAGCACCAGCAGCACCAGAAACGCCTTGACGCCAAGGCCGGAGAGCTTTTCTTTCAGCGTTCTGATTTTATTATGAGTGCGCTTCTTGTAAGAGCGTTTCCGGCGGGAGCGGTGAGACGCCCCAGGTGTTTGGGAGGAGTTTGCAATGGCGGCCACGGGAGAGGATTGGGGTAAAGCAATCCACTAATATAAAGGCTTTATCCAAATTCCAGTCGCACTCACCCGGATTCCGCAGCTCTCCCTACTCCTCGGCGTTACCACCTCCCCTAGGGTTTATCTCGCGCAGCACTTCCTCCAGAACCTCGCGCGAATTGCTTAGGCGCGGCACTTTGTGCTGCCCGCCCAGCTTACCGCGCCGCGCCAGCCACCGCTCAAACGTGCCGGGAGGAGCAACGGTGACTACCGGCGGGGCCAGGGCCAGGTCGCGGTGGCGCTTAGCGTCGTAATCAGAGTTGAGCTGCCGCAGCGTCTGGTCGAGGACGGCCCCGAAGTGGCTGGCATCCTGCGGGGGGCGCGTAAACTCAATCACCCACTCGTGCCCGCCCCGGGAGGTATCGGCCGCGTTGAAATAGATGGGCGCGGCGGTGAAGTCGAGGACGGTGGTGCCGGTGGCCTGGCAGGCGGCGGCAATGGCCGCATCGGCATTTTCGATTACGACCTCTTCGCCAAAAGCATTCAGAAAGTGCTTCGTGCGACCGGTAATGCGGATGCGGTACGGGCCCAGGGAGGTAAAGCGCACGGTATCCCCAATCTTATAGCGCCACAGGCCGGCGTTGGTGCTGATGACCAGGGCGTAGTTCTTGCCCAGCTCGACCTCGTCCAGCCGCAGCGTGCGCGGGTGCTCGTCGTCAAACGCCTCGGCGGGAATAAACTCGTAGTAGATGCCGTGGTCGAGCAGCAGCAGCAGGTCCTCGGAGTCGGGCTGGTCCTGCAGGGCGAGGTAGCCTTCCGAGGCATTATAGACCTCGAGGTAGTGCATCCGCGCATCCGGAATCAGCTGGCGGAACAGGTCCCGGTATGGTCCGAAGGCCACCGCCCCGTGCAGAAACAGGCGCAGGTCGGGCCACACCTCCGTGATGTTCGTGGCTCCGGCCAGCTCCGTAACGCGGCGTAGCAGCACGATCATCCAGGTGGGCACCCCGGCCAGGGTTGTGACGTGGGCGTGCAGTACGTGGCGCGCAATCCGCTCAATCTTTTCCTCCCACTCGTCCAGCAACGCCAGCTCCAGCGGGGGCGTACGCAGGTACTCGGCCCAGGTGGGCAGGTTCTGCATCAGCACGGCCGATACGTCGCCGGCCCGGGAGCTGGTGTCGTCGGGGCGAAAGGGGTTGGGGCCGTGGGTGCCACCCAGGGACAGGGTTTTGCCGCCCAGCAGCTCGGCCTCCGGATAAAAAAGCGTGGCCAGGGCCGTCATGTCGCGCCCGGCGCGGTAGTGCCCGTCTTCCAGCGACTCGCGGGTAACGGGAATGTATTTGCTGCGGGCGTTGGTGGTGCCGCTGGACTTGGCAAACCAGGTAACGCGGCCGGGCCAGAGCACGTCGGCCTCGCCCTGCAGCACCCGCTCCAGGTGCGGGTACAGCTGCTCGTAGGTGCTGACCGGTACGCGGCGGGCAAACTCCGCTCCTCCGGGATTATCCGAAAACCCGAAGCGCTGCCCCCACTCCGTACTGCGGGCAGTAGTCAGCAGGCTCTGGAGCACGGCGCGCTGGGCCTCGTGCGGGTGCTGACGGATGAAGTCAATCTTGGCCAGTCGGCGCTGGACGGCCCAGGTCAGTAGCTCACTAATCATACGGGTGGAAATGGTAGCCAGATAGCAGCCGTGGCGGCTGGCGGCCTATACGCGGCCGGCCGGCGCGCGGGCGCCCTCAGACGTTGCGCTTCAGCTCGAAATTTTTGCCCAGGTACACCCGGCGCACGGTTTCGTCGGCGGCCAGCTCCTCGGCGGTACCGGCCTTCAGCAGCTTGCCTTCGAACAAGAGGTAGGCCCGGTCCACGATGCTGAGCGTGGAGTTCACGTCGTGGTCGGTGATGAGAATGCCGATGTTCTTGTTCTTGAGCTTGGCCACGATGCCCTGAATTTCCTCGGTGGCAATGGGGTCGACGCCCGCGAATGGCTCGTCGAGCAGCACGAACTTGGGGTCTACGGCCAGGGCGCGGGCAATTTCGGTGCGCCGCCGTTCGCCCCCGCTCAGCACCCGGCCCAGGTTTTTGCGCACGTGCGTCAGGCTGAACTCGTTGAGCAGCTCCTCGACCTTGTCGCGCTGGGCCTGCTTGGAGAGCTTGGTCATTTCGAGCACGGCCATGATGTTTTCCTCCACCGTCAGGTCGCGGAACACCGAGGCTTCCTGGGCCAGGTAGCCCACGCCCCGCTGGGCCCGCCGGAACATGGGGAGCTTGGTGATGTCCTCGTCGTCGAGGAAGATGTGACCTTCGTTGGGCTTTACCATGCCCACAATCATGTAGAAGCAGGTGGTTTTGCCGGCTCCGTTAGGGCCCAGCAGCCCCACGATTTCGCCCTGCTCCACCGTCACACTCATGTTGTTGACCACGGTACGGGCCTTGTATTTCTTGAAAAGGTGTTCGGCTCTCAGAATCATGGTCAGCAAAGGTAGCAGCTTCGGGGAGCTGAGGATTAGAACGTAGAAGTGAGAACTTAGCACCCACCGGCATAAACGAAAGACCCCGGCCCTACTGACGATGAAAGATGGGCCTCAATACTTGGCTTACCTTGCGCCTACCCGGGCGATATTCACCATGTGGCTACAACGTCGCCGGGCGGCATTCTGATGCCTCAGCCCTAACTTCTCCCTTCTACGTCTTCTTATGCGCATCTTCCTGCTGTACGGCTTTCTGACCGCCCTGGCGCTGGCCGTCTGGACGCTGTTGCTGCACGCCCTGGGCCGCGACGCAGCCGTCCAGGTTTCCACCGACCCCATCGATTACCTTTCCCTGCTGATGGCCCCGGTGTTTATCTACGCCGGCCTGCGCGCCCGGGCCCGGGGTCGGGCGCTGCCGTTTCGGACGGCTTTGGGCACTGGCCTGGGCATCTCGGCAGTGGCCGCCGTGCTTACGGTGTTCTTCCTGGCCTGCTACTATAGCTACGTAAGCCCCGCCGCGCTCCTGTACGCGTCCCGGGGCTATGGCCTCACGGATGCTTCCTTTAACCAGCAGCTGCTCACGGAGCTGGGCGTACAGCTGCTGAGCGTGCTACTGGCCGGCTTGCTCTGGACCCTGGCCATCGGCCGTCTGATTCGCCGATAGGAGAATTTAGAGCCAGGAACCTAGCCACGCGGTTTCGACAAAACGATTCCTAGTTCGAAGTTCTCACGTTTAAGCTCTACACGTACCACCCGATGCCCCGCCTTAAAACCATCAGCCGCTACGTGCTGGCCCTGCTCTTTATCGTGGCCGGGATCCTGCACTTTCTGCGGCCGGAGGTGTACCTGCGCATCATGCCGCCCTACCTGCCCGCGCCCCGGCTGCTGGTGTACCTGAGCGGAGCGGCAGAAACGGTGCTGGGCCTGCTTTTGCTGCCCCGCCCTACCCGTCGCCTGGCGGCCTGGGGCCTGGTAGCTCTGCTGGTCGCGGTGTTTCCGGCCAATGTGTACATGCTGCAAAGCGGCGGCGCGGAGTTCGGAGTGCCGACGTGGGCGCTCTGGGTGCGCCTGCCGTTGCAGCTGGTGCTCATTGCCTGGGTGTGGTGGCACACCCGGCCGGACAAGTGGGCTTAGTGCTTTTGAACTGCACTCGCTCAGCCCTTAAACTATTAAGCATTTCTTGTACCTGCCCTCAAAATATGCTTCGTAAAAATATTATACAGGAATAATCCTGGGGCTAACATAACCCAGGTTGATACTGATAAGATCAGTACTACAAACGGAGAAAACAGCACATAAACCGCAAAGCCCTTAGGGCCATAATATTGGACCCCGTTTAAGTTAGCAGGAACTATACGGAGGAACGAGCCTATGCCAAAGACAAGTGACAACGTCAGGTAAAACCCTGAATAGCCCTTCAATAGAAGAAGAAATACCTGTTTTGCCCCCATTGCGTCCGGATAGAAGCACTACGCCCAGCGCAGGTCCTTCACGCGCAGCTGCAGCGACTTGGTGCCGCGGTAGTCATTCAGCTCCACGGTGTAGCACACGCTGAACGGCTGACCCGAAAGAACCTGCTCGTAGTGCTCGGCCAGGCCGAAGCCGATGGCGTCGACGTTCTGGTGGCCGTCCTGGGTGAGGGTAAGCTTGAGGTGGGTGGTGCCCACTACCCGGGCCGAGCCCGGCACGGCGTAGACCTGCTCCGACTCAAAAACCGGGTTGCAGTTGCCGGGTCCGAAGGGCTCCATCTGGCGCAGCAGGTTGTAGAACCCGTCGTTGATGTCGCTGAGCTTGAGCCGGGCGTCAATTTCCACCGGGCGGATCAGCTGCTCGTCGGTAATGCGGCCGGCCACAATCTTTTCAAACTTGGCGCGGAAAGCCGGCACGTTCTCGACGGGCAGGGTAAGGCCTGCGGCATACATATGGCCACCGTACTGGTCGAGCAGGTCGGCGCACTCACTGATGGCTTCGTGCACGTCGAAACCGACTACCGAGCGGGCCGAGCCGGTGGCCTTGCCATTGCTCTGGGTCAGGATGATGGTGGGGCGGTAGTACTTGTCGAGGCAGCGCGAGGCCACGATGCCGATGACGCCCTTGTGCCAGTCTTCCTTGTAGAGCACCGTGGAGCGTGCCTGCAGCATCGAGGAGTCGGCCGCAATCATCTCCAGCGCTTCCTGGGTGATGCGGGTGTCGAAGCCGCGTCGGTCTTGGTTGGTTTTGTCGACTACGCTTGCCTTCTCGAAAGCTTCTTCGCGGGAGCCCGCCAGCAGCATGGCCACGGAGCGTTTGGCGTCGCCCATGCGGCCGGCGGCGTTGATGCGGGGCGAAAAGCCAAACACGAGGCTGCTGATGTTCAGCTCCCCGGCCAGGCCGGCCAGCTCACGCAGGGCATCGAAGCCCGGGCGCTGGGGGCGACGAGAGTCGTTGAGCAGGCGCAGGCCGTGAAAGGCCAGCACGCGGTTTTCGCCGGTGATGGGCACAATGTCGGCCGCAATGCTGACGGCCAGCAGATCGAGCAGTTCGTAGAGGGGCGCTTCGTCCAGGCCCTGATCCTGACAGAACGCCTGCATCAGCTTGAAGCCCACTCCGCAGCCCGAAAGCTCCTTGTAGGGATAGTCGCAGTCGGCCCGCTTGGGGTCGAGGACGGCTACGGCCGCCGGTAGCTCGGTGCCGGGCAAGTGGTGGTCGCAGATGATGAAGTCGACGCCCCGCTCGTTGGCGTAGGCAATCTTTTCGATGGACTTCACTCCGCAGTCAAGGGCAATGATGAGGCTGTAGTCGTTGGCGGCGGCAAAGTCGATGCCGGCCTCCGAGATGCCGTAGCCTTCGAGGTAGCGGTCCGGGATGTAGTAGTCGATGCGGTCCGGGCCGAAGAAGGGCAGCAGGTAGGAATACACCAGGGCTACGGAGGTGGTGCCGTCCACGTCGTAGTCGCCGAACACCAGCACGCGCTGCTGGCTGTGCAGGGCCTGCACGAGGCGGGCCACCGCACGGTCCATGTCGCGCATCAGCAGGGGCTCGTGCAGCAAGGTCAGGGCCGGCCGGAAATAGGCAAAGGCCTCATCGTAGCCGCATACGCCGCGCTGGCAGAGCACGCTGATCAGGGCTTCGGGGACGCGGGACACGCCGCCTACGCGCAGGGCGTCGGTAAGGGAACTGACGATTGCCGAGTCAGGGGCGGGCGTGCGAATCCATCGTTTTTCCATACTCTGCGGCCTCCGGCAGGGAAAGCCAATTCAAAAGTAAGAAGAAAATAAGCCGTATCCAGCCTCATCGGCAAACGGCGCAAGGTATTCCGTAATTTTGAAGCCTGCCTTTCCCCTCCCCATGCAGCAGCTGCGCGAATTTTACCGCAAGTACCGCCAGTACATTCTCAGCGACGGGCTGATGTACCTGGCCTTTATTCTGGCGCTGGCCATCATGTTTATCTTTTTCCGGTAAGATTGATTGGCTGGTAGCTGATGGCTTTTCTGCTACTCGGCTCAGTGGTCATAGTGCCCGTTCTCTGTCTGAGAGACGCGCAAAGCGACGCAATAAGGCTGTCATGTCGAGCGCAGCCGAGGCATCTCGCGTGCTGATGTTGGATTAATAATCACAACGGAGCGGTAGAGATGCTTCGACAGGCGGACGCCAGAGGCATGACGTTTTAAGTCATGGGCACTTATGTTACGACGACCCAAAGAAAAGCCCTCCACCCATGTGGGCGGAGGGCTTTTCTTTGGATGAACTTCCTACTCTACTGCGGAACGCCGTCTCCACGAAGCTTGCGGAAGCGTTTACGGGCCTCGGCGGTGTAAATGCTGCCGGGATATTTCACCAGCAGCTGGTTGTACAGCTCTTTGGCTTTCTCGCGGTCCTGCAGGTTTTCTTCCTGGATGCTGGCGGTCAGAAAGAGGGCGTCGTCGCTCAGGATGTCGTACTTGGGATTCGCCGTAATCTTGGCCAGGGTTGTCAGGGCGCCGGGGTAGTCGGCGGTGCGGCGCTGCAGCTGAGCTTTCAGAAACCAGGCATCATCCGTCAGCGCGTGGCCGGGGTACTTCTGCAGCAGGTTATCCAGGCCCTTCATGGCTTCCGCAACCTTGTTCTGGAACACGAGCTGCTCCACAGCGGCGTAATCGCGCAGGGCGATGCCGGAGGTGTCCTGGGCGGTGTTGTCGGTGATAAGCAAACTGAGCTGCATGGCGTCGTTGGCAATTTCGCGGCTGGTGGCCTGCTTCAGGATGTCGAGGTGGCTCTGGGCCAGCTTGAAGTCGCCGGCGTAGTAGCTGAGGCGGGCGTTGCGGAGCTTGGCCTCGTAGCCCACCGGCGAGTCCTTGTGCGACTTCTCGACCTGCGAATACAGCAGCGTGGCTTCCCAGGGCTCCCCGCGTAGCAGGTAAATGTCGCCGAGGTTGATTTTCGCGTCATCCACCACGTCCAGGCTGGCCCGGGGCATATCAATGACCTCCTGGAGCAGCGTCATGGCCCGGGGCTTGTCGTCGAGCTGAAACGCGTACAGCGTAGCCATGTTGCGCAGCACCGGGGCCGTTTCGGGCGTCTTGCCCAGGTCGGTCAGCACCTGCTGGTACTCGGTGAGCAGCGCCCGGATTTTGGCCGGATCCACGGGGTAGGTGTTGCGAACCTGCTCTTCCCGGGTCTGCACAAGGCGCTGCCGGGCCAGGGCGTAGAACGGCCCGCCCTTGTACTCGCGGATGATGTAGCCGTAGCCGTCGATGGCGCTTTCGTAGTCTTTGTTGCGCTGGGCAATAGCCGAGAGGTCCATAATCCGGCTGCCCCCTGTCCGGCCCCGGCGGTCAAGGGCCTTGGCCTGCACCAGGGCCCCGGCAAAGTCGCGGCGCTGCAGCTGCAGCCACAAGAGCAGCTCGCTGTACACGGCCCGCTCCGGGAATTTCTGCACGTTAGCCAGAAGCTGCTTTTCCAGGGCGTCGAAGTCCTTTTCTTCGCGAAGGCTGTTCTGCAGCATGTTGCGCACAAACGGCAGCTGCTGCTCGTCGCCCTGAATCAGGTTAAGGGTTTCGGCCAACACCTTGTCGGTTTGCCCGTTCTGGGTGTAAAGCTGAATCAGCTGGGGAGCGTATTCGGTCGAGCTGCGGGTCAGCTCCCGGCCCCGGAGCCAGGTTTTCTCGGCCCACTCGGGCAGCTTGCGCCGGCTGAACTCGTTGGCAACCACCGTCACCTGCGAAGCCTGCAGCTGGCTTACCACCCGCTCATACTGCTTGGTAGCTGCCGGAGTGTCGCCGGCGGTAGTATACACCTCCCCGAGCAGCAGGCCGTAGGTAGGCTCTTCGGGGTGCTGGCGAATGCCTTTTTTGACCAGCTTCTCGGCCTCTTTGTACCGCTTCAGCGCTAGCAGTGCCTTTATGTAGTCCGGCAGCACGTTGGCGGCCAGCTGCTCGTCGGAGCGGAGGCGGCCAAACAGGAAAGCTGCTTTTTCATAGTCGGCCCGCCGCACGTACTCGCGGGCCAGGCCGACCCCGCCCCCATCCTGGGCCCGGGCCGGCAAAACGGTTAACCCGCCGCCCAGCACGAGCAGCAGCAGAAACCGGCGGAAAGCAGAAGTAAAATGGTGCATCGCGAATAATCAGAGTGGTGAGCCAGAGCTCCATAAACCAGCCAAGGGCCCGTTTCATTTCATCGTACGACAAAATCCCGGTGCTGTACTGGGCCTCCCTTTCGGTACCGGCCAGCTTAGGTTCCGGCCAAAGCGCCTTTGCCGCTGCACGGACGCCTAAGCAACGAAAAGGGCTGCACCCGAAGGTACAGCCCTTTTGGCTTGCGGCCCGGGCGCCGTGGCGCGGGGGCTTAGAAAAACTTGGTACGCTCGTCTTTGATGTTGGCGTGCTGCTTAACGGCCTCGTAGATAGCACCGTCGGCGCGGGCCGTGCGCTGGGTTATCAACTGCTTGCGGACTGCGGCTACGTCGGTGGGCGTAGTCGGCTTGGTCACGGCAACGGGCTCCACAATCAGCACGCCCTGCTCACCCTGAATGGGGGCCGACTTCTGACCGGCTTTCAGGCCAAAGGCCTTGCCTACGGCGAGGGGCTCGGCGCCGAGGCCGGGAATCATGCCGCCGTTCATTACTACGTTATCAGCGGTCTTTACCTGGGCCTGGGGACCGTAGGTAGCAGCAATCTGCTCCAGCGTGCCGGTCTTGCCCTGCAGCTTGGCCATGATCTGCTTGGCTTTTTCCTCATTGCGCACGGCAGCGGTCAGCTCAGCTTTCAGGCTGGCCACGTCGGCCGTGCCTTTCTCCCGCTCCCCTACGAGGGCGGCAATGACGTACTGGTCGCCGATTTCATACACTTCCGAAACATCACCGATTTCCGTCTTGGTTTTGCCGGCGCCATACGACCACCGAACCACCTCACGGGCACCCTGAATGTTGTTCACGGCCTGGTCGCCGCGGCCGAGGCCTTTGGCTTCCTGCTTCTGCAGGGTTTTGTCTTTGGCAACTGCCTTGCGGAACGACTCCAGGTCCGTGGCTTCGCCTTTCAGCTGCTGAGCGCGGGCGTAAGCGGCCTCGCGGGTAACATCGGAAGGAACAATGTTCTTGGTAACGGTGGCTACCTGGTAGGTCTGGTTGGTTTTGGGGGCCGTAATCTTGATGATGTGGTAGCCGAACGAGGTTTCTACCGGGTTGGGCAGCAGGCCGGCCGAGGTGGCGCCAAAGATGGCCTTCTCGAACTCGGGCACCATGCGGCCCTGCGAGAACCAGCCCAGGTCGCCGCCGGTGGCGGTGGTGCCGTCGGTGCCGTGCTGGCGGGCCATGGCGGCGAAGTCAGCGCCACCCTTGATCTGGGCCAGGATACCCTTGGCTTTGGCCAGCGCGGCGGCTTTGGCTTCGGGCGTGGTGCCTTCGGGCTTGATGAGGATGTGGCTGGCGCGGGCGGCCGGCTGGGCGCCGGCTTTGGTGCCGGTTACCTTGAAGATGGAATACACGCCGTTTTCGGCGTAAGGGCCGTACACCTGACCTGCCTGCAGGGGCAGGTTCTGGCGCAGCTTCTCGGGCAGCTCAGCCGGCGACACAAAAGCTCCGTTGTAGGGCTGGTCGGAGTTGAGCTTCACGAACAGGGAGTCGTTGGGAGCCGAGCGGAACTGGGCTGCCAGGTCATCAACGCTCTTGCGCACGGCAGCGCTGTCGTCCTTGGCCGCAATGACCGGGATAGTCACGTACTCGATGGTGCGGCCTTCCTCTACTTTGTAGCGGCCCTTGTTTTTGTCGAGGTACGCCTTGAGCTGGTCATCGGAAACCTTGATAGCCGAGTCCGAAATCGAGAAATAGGGCACGAACAGGTAGCGGATGCTGGCTTTCGTGTTCTGGTCCTCGTCGAAGCGCTTGGCCTCGGCCGTCGTCACGTAGGTCGACAACTTAAGCAGGTTGTTGTACTTGTTGCCGAGGCGCTCCGGGGTCAGGTTGTTTTCGAAGTTGTACCAGGCGGCCTGCGCCTCGGGCGGCAGCTTGTCGAGGTTGCGCAGGTACTCGTTGATCTTGGCGCGGTCGAACTGACCGGTTTTCGGATCGGTGAAGGCCTGCCGGATGCTGGGGTGGATGTTCTTGCCCTGCACCATGTCGGTCAGCTCGTCTTCGCTTACCGTGAGGCCGAGCTTATCGAACTCCTTCTGGAAGGCAATGCGGTAAATGGTCTGGTTCCACGCCTGGTCGCGCAGGTAGCCCATCGTGGTTTCGTCGGGCTGACGGCCCTGCTGGGAAACGAAGGCGTTTTTGGCCTGTTCCAGGGCGTTCTGAAAGTCGGCGTATTCTACTTGCTCGCCGGCGACTTCGCCAATGGTTGTGTCGTTCCGGTTGAACAGGCGGTTGTTGCCCCCGATGAGGTCCCCGCCAATCATGAAGAGCAGCAGTCCGATAACGATGGCGCCGACAGCCCAGCCGGATTTCTCCCGAATTGTGTTAATTAATGCCATTTACTTGAAAAAAGCGCGGTAAGTGCGGTAAGAAGACTTGGAAAGAGGCGCAAAATAACCAGAATCCCCCGGACATTCAAAGGTTTGCACGCCGGGCGGAATAGGATTAGGCAAATACCTGAGATTTAGCCGGCTGCCCGGGCGGGTTGCTCTTCCCGCCTGCCGGCGGCCCCACTGGCGCTGCTAGCCGGGCGGCCCCGCTCCTAGCGGGCCTTTTTCGGCCCCTTGCCCGGGCCCGGCTTCGGGGCCGGCTTACGTCCGGCCACCGGGGTGGCCTTCGTGGCTACTTCCTCCTTTTCGCGGCCCAGGTACTTGAAGCCCAGCACGCAGCCAAACGAAATCATGAACAGCCAGTAGTTGCCGGGCAGGTCGTTGAGCAGCACCGTCTGGTACACGCCAATCACCAGCGTGACCAGGGCCACGGCGAACAGCACGGTGCGCAGCAGGGACTTATCGAAGAATTTGGTCATGGCAGGGTTAGGGCTTGGCCGGATCGGCTGCCACGGTAAAGACGCCGGTCGGATGCAGGATGCGGTAGCGCGAAAAGTCCTGGTTGGCGGTGAGGCCCGTGCCGGTCAGGATTTCAGTGGGCGTGGCCACCCGCACCAGCATGTCGGGCTTGGTGTAGATCTGGGCTTTCTGTTTGTCAAAAAACAGCTCTTCGGTATTAAGCTTCTGCTGCTTCTCCTCGTTGTTGACTACCACGTTGCCGCGCACGACGTAGAGGTTTTTGTTTTTCTCGTACTTGCCGTAGTTGCCCCGCAGGGTATTCACGACCTGCACGCCATCCTTGGCGTAGAAAGTGACCATCACGCCCTTCGAGTACACCAGGTCGCCGCTCTCAAACTGCTGCTCCAGCGGAGCCGTGAGCTTGATCTGCAGCCGGGCCGAGTCGCTGAACAGCGTCAGCACGTTGCTCGTTTCGAGCAGGGGCCCGGTAAACACCACCTTTTTCTTGATGGCCTCCTCCTTTTTCTGGCAGCCTACGGCCAGCATAGCGGCGAGCAGGGCAGCAGGCAGAAGACGAGAGCGGAGCGGTTTCATCAGGCCAGAAAACACCTTACTCAATGCGGCGCTTGATAAACCAGCGGTTGTTCAGGGTCACGCCCAGCTGCATCCGGATGTAGTCTTCCTTCACGTTGCCGTTCACGTTTACGGCGTTGCGCTCGGTGTTGCCGCGCTGCCCGTACGTAAAGGCCAGCATCATGGTAGTGGCTTCGAGAGGCGTGGCCGACGGCAGCGGAAACGAGAAGCCCCAGCTTACGGCCCGGTCGTAGAGCGTCTGGCCGGCCGGCCGGTAGGGCAGCTGGGCTACGCTCAGGCCCGCCCGGTAGGTTATGCGGCGGAAATAGTTTTCGACGGAAGCCGGGTCGGGCGTGAGTTCTCCGCCCACGGCCAGCCGGACCGTATTGTTAAGCGTAAGCGTGTTGCCCAGGCCGAGGCCCCGGAACTTAGACCAGTCCTGCTGGGCCACATCCACGCTGGCCGACCAGTTGCGGTTGTTGTCGAAGCTGATGCCGAGCTGAGCCTGGGCGGGTATACTGGCCTCTCCCTTCACCTCGCTGCCGTACGACTGGCTTTCCACCTGCTGGCCCTCGGCATTCTCCCGCTCGAGCGTAGCCGTCCGGGAGCCGTTGAGGTCGGCCGCAAAGCGGTAAGTGCCGGCCAGATTGTAGTTGATCTTTTCGTTGAAGCTGCCCCGGTAGTGTACCCCGGCGCGGGCCGTAAAGTCGGAATAGTGGATCTGCTCCCGCAGGATTACCTTGGTCAGGTCAACCGTAGGAGCGTTGACGGGCAGCACCGACGTGGCCGTCTGATCATCGATGTTGCCGAAGACGTAGGACCCGGTAAGGCCGACCGAAAGCCCTTTGGCTACCCGGAAGCCCTGCGCCAGGTACACCTCCGACAAGCCACCCGTGCCCCGGTACTGCTCCAGGGAGTTAGCAATGGTGTTGCCATCGCCATCCTTCACTGCCCCCAGTACCGTGGCATCGTAGTTAACCGCCGTATAGGGCTTGAGGCCCACGCCCGCCGCCCACCGCTTCGAAAGCGGAACCGCCAGGGCCAGGTAGTCGAGAGAGCCGCTGCCGTTGCGCTGGGAGCTGACCTGGTTGCGTACGGTCTGAAAGCTGCCCTTCACCCCTACCTCGTACGTCGTACGGGCGGTGTAGTACAGCAGTGCCGGGTTCAGCTCGTTTACCTGGGCCGAGTTAGGCGCGGCCAGTCCAACGCCGCCCATCCCCTGCTGCCGGACGCCGCCGGTGTTGGGGTTGGCGTCGCCGATACCAATGCGCGAGTAGGGGGAGTTACCCAGGCCCTGCCCGTAGGTATGCGGCACCACCAGCAAAGTCAGCAAGGGCAGACCAACAAGGGCCGCGAGTTTATCTTTCAACATTATGCACCAGAATTCGGTGAAGTCCAATGAGCACAAGCTCAGGAATGACAAAGATACGGCCTTTCAGCCGTGGTAGAAAAAAGCCGGCGTCGCCACCCGCCAGCAGTACGCCCAGCGTCGGGCTCAGCACCCGGTACTGGTCGATAATGCCATTGACCTCAGCCACTGCGCCCAGCAGCACCCCACTCCGGATAGCCGACGTGGTATCGGTGCCGGTCAGGGCCAGCTCATCGCCGTGCGGCGGCAGGTCCACCAACGGCAGCCGGCCGGTAAACGTGTGCAGGGCCTGGAACCGCAGCCGCAGCCCCGGCGCGATGCTGCCGCCCCGGAACGTGTGCCCGCCTTCGACCCAGTCGCACTTGATGGCCGTGCCGGCATCCACAATAAGCGTATCCGCTCCCGGCCGCAGCGTGGCGGCTCCTACCGCAGCAGCCATCCGGTCGGCGCCCAGCGTGTGGGGCGTGGCGTAGCTGTTCCGGATTGGCAGGGCCGTGGTGGCCGGCACGAAGTTGAGCACCTCCCCCGGCACAAAAGGCCGGACCCTGCTGACCCATTCCGAGCCCGGCTCCGCTACGGAAGCTAGGATAGCATGGTCGGGCCGTAGCTGCTGCACCAGCGCTTCTACCGAGCCCGGGCCTGGTGCAACGGTACCCGAGTCGTGAAGTATGGCCTCCTCAAAGAGGCCGTACTTCACGGCGGTATTACCGATATCCAGAACGAGGGCGCGCATAAGGCAGGCAAAGACCGGAAAAGGCCGGTGGCTCGGAAAAGAAGCGCCTTACCGGGACGCTTCCTTCTTGCTAGAGCCACCGGCCTTCATCCGGGTTGCGTGTTACAGGAAATACTTGAGGCGGATAACCTCCTGCTCGGACAGAAAGCGCCACTTGCCGCGGGGCAGGTCTTTCTTGGTCAGGCCGGCGTACTGCACGCGGTCCAGGGTCACGACTTCGTAGCCGAGGTGTTCAAAGATGCGGCGCACGATGCGGTTGCGGCCAATGTGAATCTCGATGCCGACGAAGTGGGCGTTGCCCGCTACTACCGCCACGTCGTCTACTTCGGCTTTGCCGTCCTCCAGCTCCACGCCTTCCTGAATCTCGCGCAGATGATCTTCCGTCAGGGGCTTGTTCAGCTCCACCTGGTAGATCTTCTTGTTGCGGTGCGATGGGTGCGTCAGCTTCTGGGCTACTTCGCCATCGTTGGTGAACAGCAGCAGGCCCGTGGTGTTGCGGTCGAGGCGACCCACCGGGAAGATGCGCTCTTTTGAGGCTCCGGCTACGAGGTCCATCACCGTCTTGCGGCCTTCGGGGTCATCAGTGGTCGTGATGAAGTCCTTGGGCTTGTTCAGCAGCACGTACACCCACTTCTCGCGCTTGAGGTTGGTCTTGCCGTACTGCACGGTGTCGCTGGGCTGCACCTGGTAGCCCATTTCGGTTACCACCTCGCCGTTCACGCGGATTTCCCCGGCGGCAATCAGCGAGTCGGCTTCCCGGCGCGAACAGATGCCGGCGTTGGCGATGTAGCGGTTCAGGCGGATGGCTTCGTTCTCGGAGCCTTCCTCTTCCCGCCGGCGCTTGTTGCCGCGGGTTTTGTCGGCTTCGTAGTGCTTCAGGTTCTTGTACTCCGGCGACTCCCCGGGCACTTCCCCATACTTGGGCTTGTCAGCCCGGTTAGAAGGCGCGGCCGGACGCTTGTCACGATCCGGGCGGGGGCTGCGCTCCTCGTAGCCCGGGCGGGCAGGGCGGCGGTCATCGTCGCGGCGGCCGGTAAAGCCACCCCGCTCACCGCTGCTGCGACCTGGTCCGGCGCTGCGGCTGTCCCGGCCTTCGTCACGCCGCTCAGGGCGGTCAGCGCCCCGGCGCGGCTCGTCGTTCAGCGAAGCCGGGGCACCGCGGAAGTCGAACGGACGGGCCGGCCGGATTTCCCGATCCGGACCAGTCTGCTCGTCGCGGCGGTACTCCGGCTGCGGACGCGGCGCTTCCGGCATGCTGGTGATGTTCGGCTCGTGCGGATTTTTCTTGTTGAACTTGCGATTCCGCTCACCGGCTCCTCCCCGGGGCACGGCGGGCTTGCCCTCCTGCCGGTACGGCTGCCCGGGCCAGTTGGCCTTGGGCTCATACGGGCGGAACGGGCGCTCTTCCTTGCGGTCCCGGTCGTTGCCGCCGGAGCCGCGACGGTCGTCGAAGCGGCGGGGTGCATCCTTGTCAAAAGGCCGGAACGGGCGCTCCGAGGAGTTGCGGTTAAACGGACGACGGTCGTCGCCTCCGCCAAAGCCGCCCCGAGCGTCCCGGTTGTCGCGTCCGCCATCTCGCCCGAAGCCTTTACCGGCATTCGGTCCGAAGGAGCGGGGCGCATCGGGACCACCGCCAAAACGCTTACCGCCAAAGCCGGCGCCGGGACCCGATTTGGGAGCCGGGCGGCCAAAGGCGGGACGAGACGGATAGTCGTTGCCTCGGCCGCTGTCATTGCCGCCCGGACGGTAGCCCGAGCCCGAAGGCCGGTCGCTGCCGGAGCGGTCAGAAAACTTGCGGAAGTTGTCGCCTCCCCCGGAGCGGCCGGCGGAATTGTTGCCCCGGCTTCGGCCGGAGGTATTGTCGGAGTGATGTTTCTTGCCCATAAGTGCAGGCTAATATGCCGTATCGCTACGGTACAGGTGAAAAAGTGTGGTCGGGTAAGGTACCGGGAAAATAGTACTACAAACCAGACTAGAAAACAGTGCCCGGACCAGCGGAGCCGCCCCAGGGGCAACGTACCGCAAGTCCGGGCTACGTGTCGGTTAAAAAGACCGGTTAGTCGCGGCGCGACATTTTAGCCTCAATCGAATGCTGGGTGTGAGGAACAGCCCGAAGACGCTCTTTGGGAATAAGCTTGCCGGTACCGATGCACACGCCGTAGGTACCGTTCTTGATCCGGATCTGCGCGTTTTCGAGCTGCTGGATAAACTTCATCTGCCGCGAAGCGAGCTGGTTCAGGCTTTCCTTTTCAGCCGTGTCAGCGCCGTCTTCCAGTACTTTGGAAGAAGAAGCGGTGTTGTCGGTGCCTGAGTCGTTGCGACGGGTCAGGGTTTCTTTGATAAACGCCAACTCTTTGCGGGCGGCCGTGAGCTTGTCCTGGATTATCTCCTCAAACTCGACCAGTTCTTCCCTGGAATAGCGTAGGGTTTCGTCACTCATTGGAATCAGGGAATTAACTTATTGAAAGCAAGAACGTTACCGCAAACAAAGCTACACAAAACCTTTGTGATAGGGCTCCAACAGCGGTATTACCAATTTAGTTTGCCAAAGCCTTGGCGCTGAATGGTTGCCATTTGCATAACAGCAACAACTTTAGCCCCGCAGTTTTGGCCGCAAAGCTACCATTTTGTCCGGTAATCAGCCAGCCCCGGCTTTTTATTGGTTTAGTAAAGCTGGTTTAAGGTTCAGAACCCCAGCATATGAATGGCTGCTACAGCGCCTTCTACACCCTTGTTGCCGTGCTTACCCCCGGCCCGGTCCCAGGCCTGCTCCAGCGTATTGGTGGTCACCAGGCCGAAGATGACGGGCTTGTTGAACTTCAGGCCAACATTGGTGATGCCGCTGGCCACGGCGTGGCAGATATAGTCGTCGTGCTTGGTTTCTCCTTGGATGACGACACCCAGGCAGATCACAGCATCGATTTCCTCGTGCTGGGCCAGCAGCTGGGCCCCAAGGGTTAGCTCAAAGCTGCCTGGGACGGTATTGCGGAAAATGTTCTCGGCCTTGGCGCCATGCTTGATCAGGGTATCGTAGGCGCCCTGGCTAAGCACGTCGGTTATTTCCCGGTTCCACTCGGCTACGACCAGCCCGAAGCGCTTTTCACTGATATCAATAAAGTGGTCGGAAGTGTAGTCGCTGAGGTTCTTCAGGGAGGTGGCCATAGTCAGTGCCGTTAAGGTGGTGTCCGGATATTTTCAGGAGTAGCCCGGGCCGGGCTTTTCCTACCTAAAACAAAGCTGCGCCCTTCCTTTCGGAAAAGCGCAGCCTGTTGGTGTCGTGATAGAGTCTACTTGCCGGCCGGAGCTTCAGCGCGGGCCTTATACTGCCGGGCTTCAGCTACCTCAGCGGCAGCCGGGTAGTCGGTGATGATTTTGTCGTAAGCCTTCAGGGCGCCGTCATTATCCTTCGCCAGTTCGCGGGCTGTGGCTTCCTTGAGCAGGTATCCGGGCGAGAAGTACTCGTTGGCGTTGTGCTGGGCAGCCTTCTGGTAAAAGTCGGCGGCCTCCTTGTATTTGCCGAGCTCGGAGTTGGCGTCGCCCAGCAAAGCGTAGGCGCGGGCCTGCACGAGCAGGTCATCGGAGCTGAAGTCTTCGAGGTAGTCGATGGCGGCCTGGAACTTGCCATCCTTCAGGGCACCAACGCCGGCGTAGAAGTTGGCCAGGTTACCGGCTTTCGTACCACTGTAGTCGGCAGCAATGGCCTCGAGTCCGGGATACTGCCCGTCGCCCTTCATGGCTTTCTTCAGCGAGTCAGCTTCCCAGTAGTTCACGGCCTGGAACATCAGGCCCTGGGCCTTCGTGTCCTGCGTGGTGCGCCAGGTGTAGTAACCAAAGGCACCGGCTACCGCCAGTACCACCACCGCCAGGGCGCCGAGCAGCAGGTTCTTGTTGCGGCGCAGAAAGTCCTCGGAATTGGCCAGGCGCTCGGCCAGGGCGTCCGGATCTTCAAGTAGAGGGTGAGCCGGGTTCACTTCCTCGCTCGGCTGGTTCGGGTCGCCGGGAACCGGCTGCGACTGCTGGCGCGAGAGAGGGCTGTTGCGCGTGTATGGAATCTTTGACATTACTTCTTATTCGGGGAAATCCGGTCGGGCAACCGGTGTTGGATCCGCTGGGCCGTTGCTAGTCGCGGATGTATGGATAATCCTGCTGAACATATACATCCTTGTACAGTTCATCGGCGGTAGGGTAAGGCGATTTCTCCGCGAATTCAACCGACTCATTCACGATGGCCTTGATGCGCTCATCGATAGCGGCCAGCTCTTCCTCGGTGCCCAGCTTGTGGGTAAGGATGGTGTAGCGCACCGACTCGATGGCGTCGCGGGAGCGGTAGTCTTCTACCTCTTCCTTGGTGCGGTACTTGGCCGGGTCGCTCATCGAGTGACCTTTGTACCGGTAGGTCTTGAACTCAAGCAGCGTGGGGCCTTCGCCGGCGCGGGCCCGCTCGGCGGCGCGGGCCACGGCGTTGTGAATATCCTCCACATTCATCCCGTTCACCGGTTCCGACGGCATGTCGTAGCCTTCGCCCAGGGTATAGAGGTCGGTAACGTTGGAGGTACGCTGCACGGAGGTGCCCATTGCGTACCCGTTGTTCTCAATCACGAAGATGACCGGAAGCTTCCACAGCATGGCCATGTTGAACGCTTCGTGCAGGGCACCCTGGCGCACGGCGCCGTCGCCCATGTAGCAGATGCAGAGCTTGCCGGTCTTGTTGTACTTCTCGGCAAAGGCGAGACCGGCACCCATCGGCACCTGGCCGCCCACGATGCCGTGACCACCAACGAAGTTCACTTCCTTGTCGAACATATGCATTGAGCCGCCCTTGCCTTTCGAGCAACCGGTGGCTTTCGCGAACAGCTCGGCCATGATAGCGTTGGGCGAAGAGCCGAGGGCCAGGGGGTGAGCGTGGTCACGATACGCCGTAATCCATTTGTCACCCTTGGTCAGGGCCGAGACGGCACCGGCTACGCAGGCCTCCTGGCCGATGTAGAGGTGGCAGAAACCCTTAATCTTCTGTTGGCCGTACAGCTGACCAGCCTTCTCCTCAAACTTGCGCATGAGCTGCATCTGCTCATACCAGGTGAGGTAGGTTTCCTTCGGGAACTCAGGTTTAGCCGGCGTCGTGGCGCGCGGCATATCTTTGTTTCCTTCTTGCTCTTCAGTCGGTGGCAACACCGGATCGGGCTGTTTCACAGTATTGACTTCGGCTGCTGCCTTCGGTTGAGATTTAGACTTGGCTTTGGTGGCCGGCTTTTTCTCTGCCTGCTTCGCCTCCTTTTGGCCAGCCTTTACTTTCGTCTCCGCCATCGTACTCTCGTTTATTCGCGTTTGGGATGCGAAAGTACGTAAAAGGATTGCAATTCCGAACCCCAATGATTCTTGAAAACCTGCATCTTCTCTTCTTTAAAAACTATGAGGAAGCGAACCTGCGTTTCTCCCCCCACATCAATTGTATTGTGGGCGACAACGGAAGCGGGAAGACGAATCTGCTGGATGCCATCCATTACCTGTCCCTGAGCAAGAGCGCCTTTAATCCGTCTGATGCCCTGACCATCCGGCAGGGGGCCGACTTCTTCGTCGTGAAAGGCGGCTTTCAGACCGGTGCCGAGCTCAACGTTATCCAGTGCAGCCTCCGAGCCGGGCAGAAAAAGCTGGTGACCCGGAACAAGCAGCCGTATGACCGGATTGCCGACCATATCGGCCGCTACCCGGTCGTGCTCATCTCACCCTACGATACCGACCTGATCCGGCAGGGCAGTGAGGAGCGGCGGCGGTATTTCGATAGCCTGATTTCTCAGCTCGACCATTCTTACCTGGAGCTGCTGATCACCTACACTCACTTACTTAAGCAGCGCAACTCCCTGCTTAAAATGGCGGCCGAGCGGCAGCTATTCGACCGGGACTTTCTGCTGGTCCTGGATGAGCAGCTGGCTCCGGCGGGTGAGGAGATTGTAAGACTACGGGAACAGTTCCTGGTTGAATTTACCCCAGTGTTTCAGCGCCATTACCAGCAGTTGGCCGACGACCGGGAGCTGGTCGAGCTTATGTATAAGAGCAACCTTCCCGGGGCTGATTTCGGGCAGCTGCTCCGTTCCCATGAACGCAAAGACTTTGCGCTTCAGCGCACGACCGTTGGCCCGCATAAGGACGATTTTGCCTTTTTGATGGACGGCGTATCCGTCAAGTCATTTGGCTCCCAGGGACAGCAGAAGTCGTTTGCCATTGCGCTCAAGCTGGCTCAGTTCGAGGTGATGGCGCAGCGCAAGCAGCACAAGCCTCTGCTCCTGCTCGACGACATCTTCGACCGGTTGGACGAGAAGCGTATCACCCGACTGATGCAGTTGGTAGCAAACCATACCTTCGGGCAGGTATTTCTGACGGACACCCACCTCGACCGTACCGACAAGGTCCTGGCTCCCTTGTCGGAGCAGATTGCCCGCTTTCGCGTGCAGGCCGGTACTGTCACTGCGCTTTAGGCTTCGCCTTCCTGTATCTTTGTGGTTGTGCTGTTGTGGCGGGCATGCTCCCGCTTACAGTTCAGCTTCGCGCGTCAGTATATTTACCCGTTTTGAAAAAGCCAAGCTCTTCCGAGAATTCCCGTTCTGCCGATATCGTCCCGCTTAAGGATGGTATCAAAGCCCTGCTGAAGGCGTACCGGCTTCAGGGCAAGCTGAACGAGGTGCTGGTTGTATCGAGCTGGGAGCGGATCATGGGTAAGGCAGTAGCTCTAAAGACGCAGGAGGTTTACATCAGTCAGAGTAAACTGTTCGTGCGACTGAGCTCGGCTCCTCTCAAGCACGAACTGGTGATGGCGAAGACCCGCGTGATGGAGTTGATCAATGCGGAGGTGGGAGAGCAGGTGATAAAGGAAGTTGTCTTCCTGTAAGCCTATCGGCAAGCAGGTTTAGGAGAGACCTGGCAGTAGGCTCCTTTCTTACCCCATCCCCTACCCTATCGGCACCCGACGGTTTGCCCGGGGCTCGACACACCCACCCATCCCCATAGATGCCTTTCTCTCTGGTGCTCTCCGATGCCAGCGGCTATGGGTGGCAACAGGCCTACCCTGTCTTGAGGATTTGTGGTGGTAGCCTTGCCTGGCCTTTAATTCCAGGTCGGATTCACCTGCTCTGTCTCTATCCCTGTCAGACTCGAATTGCTTGTTTTGGCCGGGCCTATAATGCCTCGTTGCGGGGTGTTACTAATCCAGCCAGACCGGAGGCTCACGGTTCATTCTACCCTTTCTGACGCTTTTCCGAGCAGGATAAGTCAGGCCAATGCTGCCCTTTTCCGGAGGGCTTAGATGACGGCTCTTTATCGGCTTAGCCGACCTTGGAACAGACCGGCACCGCGCTTCTCAGCAGGCCAGAAGAGCAGTAACGGAACTGGCTTGCTACGCACGGAAAGCAGTACCCTAGTCCCCCTTTTATCAGTGGTTAGCCGCTAAAAGTGATGCCTTTTTGGTGGTGTTTCATGCTCCTAACCGGAGCTCCTTTCACCTAGTCTACAGGTGTTGTTCTGGGTGCTCCTCTGTCCCTTCTTTAGCCCCTTAGGCCTTTACAGTTTGTTTCTGTCCGCCCTGTCCCCCGCTACTGCTTCGCAACAAAAATGTTTCACGTGGAACATTTTTGTCACTTAGGCCCATACACCTTCAATAGAAGCTCATTGTAGGCCTCAAGCAAGGCAATGTACTTAGTCTGAAGGCTTAGAAGCTGCTTGTTACAGTCATTATCAGCAACTTGTAAAGCAACAGGCTTTGACGTTACACTATTTACAGATGATACAGTTACAGGCGTAACAGCAAAAGGCAACACTGCTTGCTGAGACATTGTAAAATCGTCCGCAAAATCGTGTCCAATAATATCTCCTACCCTCTTTACAAAAGCGTAATCAAGTGTCTCTTCTTTAAACTTCCGGTAGATTGTCGGACGAGTAATACCCAAGTCATCCACAATGCGGGTGATTGAAATACCACTGTTTTTGATGGCTTCCTGCAGTATTTCGCCTTGATGGGGCATAGATGAGATGCTTGTTTGGATGGGACTGTAAAGATGACAAAAGTGTAGCAATGCAACAAACAAATTAAACACAATAATGTAACCGATACAGTATACAACCGATACACGTTACATAGCGCATTGTGTAACATTACACCTTTACAGAAACACTGTTACACGTTACATGCATTACAAATCAGCGGGTTGTAACGCGTACACAAGCATTCGGCTGTAACATATCACTGCAAATCCGGCAAGTAACGCTTGAGTAGTCCACGCAGAGCACTACGCTGCAAGAGGAACCCTTTTACAGAAGGTTACGGACTATACAGCTGTAGAAGGTCAGAACTTATAACCGGGACAGAAGCTTCAGCAGACGGTCCGGATAATCCGTAGTCAGGCCATCGACTCCCATCCGGATGAGGTGCAGCATATCTGCCGGCTCGTTTACAGTCCAGGGAACTACCTGCATGTCCAGCGCATGAGCCTGCGCCAGCAGAGGCGGAGAAACAAGTGAGAACAGCGGACCGAAAACATTGGGCACAAACCCTAGCTCGCGGAG
This sequence comes from Hymenobacter translucens, assembly GCF_020685205.1. Classification (GTDB taxonomy): domain Bacteria; phylum Bacteroidota; class Bacteroidia; order Cytophagales; family Hymenobacteraceae; genus Hymenobacter; species Hymenobacter translucens. The sequence continues at coordinate 253,056 of NZ_JAJERB010000002.1, read as the reverse complement.
GTGATCAGCCAGCGGGAGGGAGTCATCTTCCACCAGCAGGCACACCCGTAGCGCGGGCTGCTCGGCACGCGCCACCTGAAGAATCTGCTTGTCAAAAGAAAGCAGCGTGCAGCGCTCCGCCATTCCCCTACCCTGCAACAACGCATAGACCTGGCGGAAGAATTCGAGCGGTTTCGGATGGAAGATGTCAGCGGTTTCGGGACTGCTTTTAAGCTCGACACTGTAGCGAATTGGTGGACGCCCGGCCGGTAGCTGAAAGCTTTCCGCCAGGTCGATTACTTCGCTGAGCAGAGGCTTGTAGGCCGGGCCGGAAACCTGTTCGGGGAAATTTGGGTGCCGTGTGCACCCGCAGTCACAGCGCCGGATAACGTCGTAAGACAGGTGGTAGAGGTTGTGCTTTAGCTCGGTTGCCGGGTCAATGGAACCGCCTTGCGCATCGCGGCAGATAACGGCCGAAAGCCAGGGTTCGTGGGAAACAACCACCTGGTTATCGGCCGAGATTACCACATCCATTTCCAGCACATCAACCCCCAGCTCAAGGGCGTGCCGGAAAGCAGGAAGCGTGTTTTCGGGGCGTAAGCCGCGGCATCCCCGGTGCCCATGCACTTCCGTCCGGGAGGGCTGATTCGTGCGTTCCATGGTGCTGTTGGCGTAGAGGTCAGACCAGGCTTCGCTGTACGCATTAGCCTGTACCGGGGCTATACGGTATAACCTTTGCCGGCACCGGAACCCGGGCCGGCAGCCCGGAGTTAAAACACAACCGCGCTGGTTTAGCCCGCACCCAGACTGCGGGAGCTATTAACTCCTATTTTCACATCCCCGGCGGTCTTTTACGCTCCACCAGCACATGAAACGGATTATCATTTACGGCATTATCATAGGCCTGGCCCTGGGCGGCTACCTATATTTCCGAAGTCTGAGCTCCAGCCCGCAGTACTCCCTGGCCCAGGCCGTGAAAGCCTCGCAGCTCCACGACGTAGAAGATTTCGAGCGGTACGTAGACGTAGGCAGCGTGGCTGAAAACCTGATTGACCAGGCAACGACGCAAAGCGAGGCGCTGGGTATCGCGCTTCCGCGCGGGTTTATGATGCAGGAGGCCCTTGCGCTCATGAAGCCCCAGCTGGCCGGCGTGGCCCGCGACGAGGTCCGGCACTATATCCGTACGGGCCGCCTGAATATGGATGCCGGGGCCGGAGCACAGCGGCTGGTAAAGCTTTCCCTGGCGGGCGTGGCCAGCAAAGTGGTCAGTGCCGACAGCAAATTCAAGCAGGTCAAGTACGTGAACGAGCAACCGGGTGAGGCCCTGGTTGGCATCGAGTTCACTCAGCCCAAGCTGGATACTACGCTGGTGCTGGAACTGAAAATGCTGGACCGGGGCGGCTACTGGCAGGTCACAGAAATTACCAATACCGCCGAGCTTATCAAGCAGGTAAACCGCCTCGAGCAAAAACAGCTCACGGGCGCCAGCCGGCAGGAATGAAAACACGTAATCGAATCAACAAAAAGCCCCGACCAACCGGCCGGGGCTTTTTGTTGCTTTAGGATTTACCGACTACTATTTCCGGCCCGAGAACAAGAAGTAAATGATGGAGCCACCGAAGGGGAAGAAAAAGATGATAAGTCCCCAGATGATCTTCTTACCAATCGACCAGTCCTGTTTGATCAGGCTCAGGATGGCAAAAATCGAAACCAGCAAATACACGATGCCGGCAATAGTCAGCGACCCATCAGACTTACGGGCAGAGCAACTGGTGAGCAGGGTAGTAAAGGTCAGGCTCAGAAGCAGCGCCAGAGAAGGCAGGCGGTGCGAGAAGGAAACAAGCTTGTTCATGGTTCGGAGAGAAAGAGAATGGAAAACAGTTCAGGGCTCTCTTTACGCACCAGTTTAACTTTAGATAGCCGAAACAGGATATAAATTGATTAACACACTGAAAATCAATGTATTAAAAGACAAAGTCGCGAATTTGCACTACAAACCCCGGTATAATTTCCGGTAAAGCAATGAGGGTCAGAATGATACCGTACAGCGCCCCGTAGAAGTGCGCGTCGTGGTTTATGTTGTCGCCCCGGCGCCGGCCCATGTAGTAGGAATAGCCCAGGTACAGAAAGCCGAAGATGAAGGGCTTGATCGGAATCGGAATCGGAAAAATGATGATCCCCTCGCCTTCCCCGCCTACGGGGTTAAACAGGATGCCCGAGAAAAGCACGGCTGCTACCCCGCCCGAAGCCCCCAGGCTGCGGTAATCGGGGTCGTTGCGGTGACGGAAGTAAGTAGGGATATCCGACACCACGATGCCGCCAAGGTACAAGAGCAGAAAGAGCAGCAGGCCGGGCGTTTCCCCCAGATTCACCTGAAACTGCGCGTAGACGGCGTTTCCAAACGAATAGAACGCCAGCATGTTAAAGATGAGGTGCATCCAGTCGGCGTGCAGAAAGCCGGAGGTGATAAACCGGTACCACTCCCCTTTCCGCTGCATCCGGTAAGGATTCATAGTCCATTTATCCAGCAGGTCCGGGTTCGACCAAGCGTAGATGGAAATACCGGCCGTCAGGACGAGCAGAATCAGGGGCACACTCAGGGAAATCATAGGCAAAGGAAAAGGCAGGGTAAGAAGATGGTGTTTTGATTTAAGGCGTTTTAAGACCGCCACGATACGTCCGGCATATTCCGGCGCCTTTTTAGAGTGAAGTCGTCAGGAAGGGGCGCAAAAACGCCCAAAAAGCGGGCTCAGCTTTCCCGCTCCATCAGCTGCAGCGCCAGGTGGTGCAGCACGGCTTTTCGCTCGGCCGGTGCGGCTACCTGACCAAGGTGCTCCAGGGCCCGCTGGAAATAGCGGTTGATGCAGGCCTCGGTCTGCTCCCGGATGCCCAGCTCGTTGTAGACAGCCGTAATGGCCGCCACCTTGGCTTCGGCATTAACTACCGGCTGACCGATGTGCTGGTTCAGCACCGCCTGGTGCGCGGCCGTAGCCTGAGCCTGGGCCGTGAGCAGCAGAAACGTCTTTTTATCGGACACGATGTCGCCACCCACGCGCTTGCCAAACGTGGCCGCGTCGCCGTACACGTCGAGCAGGTCGTCGCGCAGCTGAAAGGCCAGGCCAACGTCGACCCCGAACTGCCGAAGCAGGTCGGCATCAGCCGGAGCAGCACCGCCGAGCAGGGCGCCCAGCTCCAGGCTGAAGCCCAGCAGCACGGCCGTCTTGAGCCGGATCATGTCGAGGTACTGGCCGATGCTGACGTCGGGCTTGGTTTCAAACAGCATGTCCCACTGCTGGCCCTCGCACACCTCGGCGGCGGTGCGGCTGAACTTGCGCAGAATGCCGGGCAAGAGTTGCGGCTCCACGTCCAAGAACAGCTCATAGGCCCGCACCAGCATCACGTCCCCGCTCAGGATGGCTACGTTGGCGTTCCACTTCTCATGCACGGTGGGCTGCCCCCGGCGCAACGGAGCCTGGTCCATGATGTCGTCGTGGAGCAACGTGAAGTTGTGAAAGACCTCGGTGGCCAGAGCCGGGCGGACGACCGGGCCGAGCTCATCGGTAAAAAGGTGGGCGCCCAGGAGAGTGAGCAGTGGCCGGATCCGCTTGCCGCCGAGGGCCATAATGTAACGGATGGGCTCATACAGGGCTTCCGGCTCCTGGCCGTAGCGCAGCTGGCTCAGGCCAGCGGTGATTTTGTCGGTAAAGAAACTCAGGTCCACAGGGGCAGATGGGGGTTGGGGCAGAAAGGTACGGCTGCAGCGGTTGGCATGCGGTTCGGGGCTACGTCCGGACAGGCTACCAGGGACCAGAAAAGCAGAAAGCCCCGACGGATGTTCACGTCGGGGCTTTCGAATTCAATTCAGGCTGGTACCGGACAGGCTACCGGCGGCGCTGGCCACCGCCTTCTTTGCCGCTACGGCTTTCACCACCACGGCCGCCGGAGCCGCCGGAACGACTGCCACCGCCACTACGGCCGCCCCCGCCGCGGGAGGAGCCGCGCTCTTCCTGCTCGCGGCGCTTCACCGCGTCAGGACGGTGGTCTACCATCTCGAAGTCGATGGTGCGGTCGAGCAGGTTGGCGGCTTTCACGATTACCTGCAGCTCGTCGCCGAACTGGATGATGCGCTTGGTGCCCTTGCCCACGATGCGATAGTTGTCCTTGTCGAGCTCGAAGAAGTCGCCGGGAATGTCCGACAGGCGGATCATGCCTTCGCACTTGTTCTCCTCAATCTCGACGTAGATGCCGCGCTCCGTGAGGCCCGATACCACGCCCTTGAACTCCTGCCCGATCACCTCGGACATGAATTCCACCTGCTTGTACTTGATGCTGGCACGCTCGGCGTTGGCGGCAATCTTCTCCCGGTCGGAGGAGTGCTTGCACTGCTCTTCCACGGGCTCCACCTCCACGTTCTTACCACCTTCGAGGTAGTGCTCAAGCAGGCGGTGGGCCATCATATCGGGGTAGCGGCGGATGGGCGAGGTGAAGTGGGAGTAGTGGTCGAAAGCCAGGCCGAAGTGGCCCATGGGCTCGGTCGTGTACTTGGCTTTGGCCATCGTGCGGATAGCCAGGCCCTGAATCACATTCTGCTCAGGCCGGCCCACCACTTCCTCGGAAAGCTGGTTGAGCTCCGCCGACAGCTTCTTGGGGTCGTCGAGCTTGAGGGTGTGCCCAAACTTCTGAGCGAACAGGGCAAACGTCTGCAGGCGCTCGGCATCCGGGGCGTCGTGGGTGCGGTACACCATCGTCATGCGGGGCTTGCGGTTCTTGAGGCGGAACACAAAGTCGGCCACCTTGCGGTTGGCCAGCAGCATGAACTCCTCAATCAGCTTGTGGGCATCCTGCCGCTCCTTCACGTACACGCCGGTCGGCTTGCCGTTCTCGTCGAGGTGGAATTTCACTTCCTGGGTTTCGAAGCCGATGGCTCCGTTGCGGAAGCGCGCCGCGCACAGCTTTTTGGCAATGCGGTTGAGCAGATTGATTTCCCCAGCGTAGTCGCCCTCCCCGCTTTCGATGCGCTCCTGGGCTTCGCCGTAGGCAAAGCGCCGGTCGGAGTGAATCACGGTCTTGCCAAACCACGACTCGTAGAGCTTGCCGTTCTCGTCGAGCTCAAACACGGCCGAGAAGGTCAGCTTGTCCTCGTTCGGGCGCAAAGAGCAGAGGCCGTTCGACAGGCGCTCGGGCAGCATCGGGATTACGCGGTCCACGAGATACACCGAGGTAGCCCGGAACTTGGCTTCCTTTTCCAGCATGGAGCCGGGGCGCACGTAGTGGGTCACGTCGGCAATGTGGACGCCGATTTCCCAGTGTCCGTTCTCGAGCTGGCGGATCGACAGGGCGTCGTCGAAGTCCTTGGCGTCGGCCGGGTCGATGGTGAAGGTGGTGATGTCGCGGAAGTCCCGGCGGCGGGCAATTTCCTCGGGCGTGATGCGGTCCGGAATGGCTTCGGACTCTTCTTCCACGTCGGCCGGAAACTCGAACGGCAGGCCGAACTCGGCCATGATGGCGTTGATTTCGGCTTCGTTCTCGCCGGCGGGGCCAAAGCTGCGGGTGATTTCACCGACGGGCTGGCGGCTGGCGTCCTCGGGCCACTCGGTAATGTGCACGAGCACCTTCTCCCCATCGCGGGCCCCGTTGAGGCCGGCATAGGGCACGAACACGTCGAAGTACATCTTGCGGTGGTCGGGCGAGACGAAGCCGAAGCCGGCGTTCTGGACCGTGAGCTTGCCCACGATTTCCTCCCGCTCCCGCTTGATGACCTCCACCACGTCGCCTACCGGGCGGCCGTCGCGGGTGCCGCGCAGCCGGACCCGCACGGTGTCGCCGTGCAGGGCAAACTTGAGCTTGTCGGTGAACACGCGCACGTCGGTTTCCGACTCCTCACTGACCACGAAGGCAAACTGCCCGGTAGCCAGCGACACGGTGCCGACGATGGTGTCAGGACCACTGCTCTCCCGCTCCCCCCGCTCCGGGCGGGAGCGACGGCGGTCGTCGCCCCCGGGGTGATCGAAGCCCTGGGTGCGCCGGCGGCGGACGACCGGGTCTTCGCCCAGGTCTACCTCGATTGCCCGGGCACCGGGTACGGGCGGGCGGGCGCTACCCTTTTCGGGGCGGTCAGCGGCGTTGGGCTGCACGCGCAGGGCATCAGCATCGGTGAGCCGGTATTCGTCGTTCTGCAGCAGCGTAAGCTGGTTGGAAGCGCGCAGGGCGCGCAGGTGGGCAAACACTTCTTCGCGCTGCTCCTTGCCGGTTACGCCGAGGCGGCGGGCCAGCTGACGGTAGGAAATCACCTTGCCGGGGTTGTCGGCAAAAATCCGGAAGACCTGGTTTTTGGTCACTGGGGCAGCAGGGGCGCCTTTCGGGGCACCGGAGGCTTTCGCGGTTGCGCGGGGAGCCTCGGAATTGTCTTTTTTCTTCATTAGAAAAACAAGGGTGCCGCCAGTGGTTTTCGGTTTCGCAGGCGGCGCAGAAAAATGGAAAATACGCCGGGCAGGAAAGCCAGGCGCGGGGTAAATCAAGTGTTGAACGCGGCCACTGCGGCCGGGTTTGGGTGAGCACCGAAAAAGCTCGGAACAGACGTTAGGGTAGTATACGGATTAAATCTGATAAGAACTATATGCGCAAACAGATGGATACGGGGTATTGGCTTAGATAACGGTGATTTCCAGATAGAGAAACGGATAAATAGTCAACCAGGCTTTACGGCAAAGGAAGCTCTGGCCCACGCCCGCCACGGCAGGTTCAGGTTAGCGCGTTGCTGCGGCCCGACGGGCTTCGGCCGCTACGATATCGGCGGGCTCATCTTTGGGAATGGCCGCCAGCAGCGTGCGGGTGTACTCGTGCTGCGGGTTAGCGTAGACTTCGGCAGCCAGGCCGCTTTCCACGATTTTGCCCTGACTCATCACCAGCAGGCGGTCCGACATAAACCGGGCTACCGACAGGTCGTGGGTGATGAACAGGTAGGTGATGCCGAAGTCACGCTTAAGCTGGTTGAGCAGGTTGAGCACCTGCGCCTGCACTGACACGTCCAGCGCCGACACCGACTCGTCGCAGATAATGCATTTGGGCTGGAGAGCCAGGGCTCGCGCAATACAAATGCGCTGGCGCTGACCCCCGGAAAACTCGTGCGGATACCGCAGAAAGTGGTCTTCGCGCAAACCTACGGTGCGCAACAGCTCCAGCACCCGGTCCTTCTGCTCCCGGCGGCTGCCACCCACGTTGTGCACGCGCATCGGCTCCAGGATGGCCTCTCCTACCGTCATCATCGGGTTGAGGGCCGCGTAGGGATCCTGGAACACCATCTGGAAGTCCTTGCGCCGTCTGCGCAGCTCCCCGGCCGGTAAAGCCGCCAGATCCGTTTCTTCGAACAGAATACTCCCCGAGGTTGGTTCCACCAGGCGAAGCAGCGCCCGGCCCAGCGTGGTCTTGCCGCAGCCCGACTCGCCAACCAGCCCTACCGTTTCGCCCCGCCGAATGTCGAAGCTGACGCCGTCGACAGCCCGTACGAACTCGGTAGTGCGGTTGAAGAAGCCTTTGCGAATCGGGAAGTGCACGTGCAGGTCCTTTACCCGCAGCAGAGGTGCCTCACCTGAAGCACCAGCACCCGGCTTCGGCCCGGCGGAACCGGCTTCTACGGCGGAGCCTGGCTCGACGAAAACCCGCTCAGAATGTTCCACGGGGAACGTTTTGGTGGTCTCGGAAGTATTGCGTAACTCTTGAGCTACCGCCTCCGAGGAGTTCTCATCCGTTAGCGGAATACCCTGGGCCGGGACCTCAATCAGCTGACCTGCCGCGTCTTCGGTCATGAAGTCGGCTACGACGGGGAGGCGCTGCTTGCCCACCGAAAGCTTGGGCCGGCAGGCCAGCAACCCTTTGGTGTAAGGGTGCTGGGGGTTCGTAAAGATGTCGAGCACCCGGCCCTGCTCCACGACGCGGCCCCGGTACATGACCATGATCCGGTCGGCAATTTCGGCCACCACGCCCAGGTCGTGGGTGATGAACAGCACGGCGGTATTGTGCTGGCGGCGCAAATCGTCGATGAGCTGGAGCATCCGGGCCTGCACCGTCACGTCGAGGGCGGTGGTGGGCTCGTCGGCAATCAGGATGTCGGGGTTGCAAGCCATGGCCATGGCAATCATGACCCGCTGCTTCTGGCCCCCGCTGATTTCGTGGGGGTAGGCTTTAAAGATCTTCTCGGGGCGGGGCAGCTGGGCCTGGGCAAACAGCTCGATGGTGCGCGCCTCGGCCTGCTTCGCGTCCAGGGCGGTGTGCAGCCGCAGGGCTTCCACCACCTGGCTACCGCAGGTATACACCGGGTTCAGGGACGTCATCGGCTCCTGAAAAATCATCGAAATCTCGTTGCCCCGCACCTGCTGCTGCTGCTTTTCGGGCAGGGTCAGCAAATCCACGGCCCCGAACTGCTCCGACTGAAATGTGGCGGTGCCCCCCGAGACGTGGCCGGGCGGCATTGGAATCAGCCCCATCAGCGCCAGCGACGTCACGCTTTTGCCTGAGCCCGACTCGCCCACAATGGCCAGCGTCTCGCCCCGGTGCAGGTCAAACGACACGTCGTTGACGGCCCGCACGTCGCCGCGGTGGGAGCGAAAGTCGATGGTCAGGTTGCGGGCGGAAAGCAGGGGTGCGGACACGGGAAACGGGTTTAGCGGCGCATTCGGCCACGGGTAAAGATACGGGGCTTTCAGAATCAGCCCGCCGCGGCTATGACTGGGCCGCTGAAACCACCGCTCGGCGTACAAAAACGGCCGGCTGAGCAAATCAGCCGGCCGTCTGGGCATTCAGAAACGAGTTTCAATCAGGCAAGCTCCGAGGTTTCGGCGTCGCGCCGGGCCTGAGCCGCCACCGGATCTTCGGCGGGCAGGGGCTTGGCAACAGCGTCGTCGTCCTGGGTCTGGAAAAAGCGGGTCTGGTTGAGCAGAATCAGGGCTACGCCGATAAAAATGGCGGAATCGGCAATGTTGAAGATAGGCCAGAGCGAGAGGTGCATCCCTCCCACCAACGGCCAGCTGGCGGGCAGGAAGCCTTCGTACAGATCGAGGTACAGCATGTCGATTACCTGACCGTGAAACCACGGCGTGGGCGCGCCAAACGGGGCGTTGTCATAGATAATCCCGTAGAAAATCGAGTCTACCAGGTTGCCCATGGCCCCGCCCAGAATCAGCGCCACCGACCAGAGCAGTCCCGACACAGCCCGGCGCTTCCAGAGGTAGTAGATGTAGTAGCTGATGCCGAACATGGCCAGAATGCGGAAGCTGGTCAGCAGCACCTTGCCGTAGGGCGGCGGCAGCTCCACGCCAAATGCCATACCGGGGTTCAGGGTGTAGTGGAGCTTGGCCCAGTCGCCGATGAGCGGGATTTCACCGGCCATTCCGGGCTGCATGTAGTGGTGTACCGCCCACTTCGAGAGCTGGTCGATAAGGATGACCAACAGCGCCACCAGGTAGTATTTCCAGTACTTCATTTCTGAGAAGTGAGGGTTAATGGTGAGAAGAACAGGTTTGGAGCCTGACGTAGTGTCAGCCACCGGGCCGCTTCTCTCCCGCAGCACAAAGTGACGCAGAATTTTAGACTTTGTCCGCCTCAGGCTCAACCCGGCTTGGATGCCGTTGGTATATGTTCTGAGGGGTGTTTTGTGCCCTTTTAAGCCGAATCCGGGGCCTTCGGAAACCGTTTGTACGCCGGAGTGCCAACCGGCTCGTTTCCGAAACCGGTTGGCGCTTCAAACTCAGCCGTTTGCAACGTTCAGCTGAACCGGCACGCTGTAGTCATCAAATTCCAATACCGAGCCCCCGCTGATTTCGGGGGCGAAGTCAAGGGCCAGGGCCTGTACCTCGGCACGGATGTAGTCGCCGAAGCTTTGCACGGCGGCTTCCAGCTCGGGCTGCTGGCCCAGGGTCACGCGGATCTTGTCCTGCACTTCCAGGCCGCTGTCCTTGCGCAGGTTCTGCAGGCGGTTTACCAGCTCCCGGGCCACGCCTTCCTGGCGCAGCTCGTCGGTCAGGGTCACGTCGAGAGCTACAGTCAGACCGCCGTCGGTGGCCACGAGCCAGCCGGGCAGGTCGTCGGTGCGGATTTCCACGTCGTCGGGGGCCAGGGTTACCGGCTGCCCCTCGACTTCCACGGCCAGCTGACCGGTCTTTTCGAGGGTGCTGATTTCCTCGGCCGTCATCTGCTGGATGCGGGCACCCACGGCCTTGAGGCGGGCACCGTACTGCTGACCAAGGCGCTTGAAGTTGGGCTTCACCGACTTCACCAGCACGCCGCTGGTATCGTCGAGGAACTCCACGTGCTTCACGTTCACCTCGGCGCAGATCAGGTCTTCGACCTTGCCTACCTGTTCCCGGGTGGTATCGTTGAGCACCGGCACCAGAATGCGCTGCAGGGGTTGGCGCACTTTCAGCACCGACTTTTTCCGCAGGGAGTGGGTCAGCGAGGAGATGCGCTGGGCCAGCTCCATGCGCTCTTCCAGGGCCTGGTCGATCCGAGCCTCATCGGCCTGCACAAGTAGCGTCAGATGGACGGATTCGGGCGCAAACGGCGTGTTGCCGGCCACCGCCTGCTCGCGCAGACCGTCGGTCATGTTCTTGTAGAGCCATTCGGCGAAGAACGGGGCAATGGGCGCCATGAGCTGGGCTACCGTTACCAGGCACTCGTGCAGGGTTTCATAGGCGGCGCGCTTATCGGTGGTCAGCTCGCCCTTCCAGAAGCGGCGGCGCGAGAGGCGCACGTGCCAGTTGGAGAGCTGGTCGGTTACGAAATCCTGGATGGCGCGGGCCGCCTTGGTGGGGTCGTAGGCGTCGTAATGGCCCCGCACCTCGAGGATCAGGGACTGCAGCTTGCTCAGGATCCAGCGGTCCAGCTCGCTCAGCTCGGCGTGGGGCACGCGGTCCGTTTCCGAAGCCTGGAAGCCGTCGAGGTTGGCGTAGAGGGCGTAGAACGAGTAGGTGTTGAACAGCGTGCCGAAGAAGCGGCGCTGCACCTCCGTGATGCCGGCCAGGTCGAACTTGAGGTTGTCCCAGGGCTGGGCGTTGGCAATCATGTACCAGCGCGTGGCGTCGGGACCGTACTGCTCGAGGGTGGCAAACGGGTCCACGGCGTTGCCGAGGCGCTTGCTCATCTTCTGCCCGTCCTTGGCCAGCACGAGGCCGTTGGCCATCACGTTCTTGAAGGCCACGGAGTCTTCCAGCATCACGGCCAGGGCGTGCAGGGTGAAAAACCAGCCCCGGGTCTGGTCCACGCCTTCGGCAATGAAGTCGGCCGGGAAGTTTTTCTGGAACTGCTCCCCGTTTTCGAGCGGGTAGTGCCACTGGGCGTAGGGCATGGCGCCGGAGTCAAACCACACGTCGATGAGGTCCGTCTCGCGGTACATGGGCTGCCCGGAAGGCGACACCAGGAAGATGTCGTCGACGTAGGGCCGGTGCAGGTCGGCTTTAGCTGCTGGTTGTTGGTTGTTGGTTGTTGGATTTTCGTCCGACGAAGGGCTATCCGCCATCAGCCAGGAGCCATCCACCAGCTGGTACGGGTTGTGGGTCATCACCTCGGCGGCCACGGCTTTGTCGATTTCGGCGCTGAGCTGGGCAATGGAGCCGATGCAGATTTCCTCGGATCCGTCCTGGGTGCGCCAGATGGGCAGGGGCGTGCCCCAGTACCGGGAGCGGCTCAGGTTCCAGTCGACGAGGTTGTTCAGCCAGTCGCCGAAGCGGCCGGTGCCGGTGCTTTCGGGCTTCCAGTTGATGGTTTTGTTGAGCTCGATGAGCCGGTCCTTTACCGCGGTGGTCTTGATAAACCAGGAGTCCAGCGGGTAGTAGAGCACGGGCTTGTCGGTGCGCCAGCAGTGCGGGTAGGTGTGCTCGTACTTCTCCACCTTGAAGGCCGTGCCGTCGCCCTTCATGCGGATGGCAATGCTTTCGTCGAGGGTTTTGTAGTCGGCGCCGGACTGGTCGTGGCCGTCGTAGTTTTTCACCCAGCGGCCGCCGAACTCACCCATCTGGGGCACGTAGCGGCCGGTGCGGTCCACGATGGGCGTGGGCTTGCCGTCGGCATCCAGCACGATCAGCGCGGGCACGTCGTTCTGCTGCGCCACCCGGAAGTCGTCGGCGCCGAAGGTGGGGGAAATGTGCACAATGCCGGTGCCGTCCTCGGTGGTCACAAAGTCGCCGGGGATGACGCGGAAAGCCCGCTCCTCCCCTTCGAAGGCCGGGAAGCCCTTGTCGTGGCCGAACAGCCGCTCGTAGCGGATGCCAACCAGATCAGCGCCCTTAAACTGGCGTTCAATGCGCCAGGGCAGCACTTTGTCGCCGGGCTTGAAGTCGTCGAAGGATGCATCCTTGCCTTTTTCGGAGAAGTAGCGGCTTACCAGCGCCTCGGCCAGCACCACCCGGATGGGGGCGTAGGTGTAGGGGTTGAAGGAGCGCACCAGCACGTAGGGAATCTTGGGTCCCACGGCCAGGCCGGTGTTGGCTGGCAGCGTCCAGGGCGTCGTGGTCCAGGCCAGGATAAACGTTTCGGCCTCGTCGGCACCGGAAAAGAGCTGTTCCGACTTCTCGTCGCGCTTCACCTTGAACTGGGCCACGATGGTCGTGTCTTTCACGTCGCGGTAAGTGCCGGGCTGGTTGAGCTCGTGCGACGACAAACCGGTGCCGGCGGCGGGGGAATACGGCTGGATGGTGTAGCCCTTGTAGAGCAGGCCCTTGTCGTAGAGCTTTTTGAGCAGGGCCCAGCAGCTTTCGATGTACTCGGGCTCGAAGGTGATGTAAGGGTCGTCGAGGTCCACCCAGTAGCCCATTTTCTCGGTGAGGTCGTCCCACTGGGTTTTGAAGCGCATGACAGTCTCCCGGCAGCGCTGGTTGTACTCCTCGATGCTGATTTTCTTGCCGATGTCCTCCTTGGTGATGCCCAGCTCTTTCTCCACCTGGAGCTCGATGGGCAGGCCGTGGGTGTCCCAGCCGCCCTTGCGGCTCACCTGCTTGCCCAGCAGGGTCTGGTAGCGGCAGAAGATGTCCTTCACGGTGCGCGCCATCACGTGGTGGATGCCGGGGGCGCCGTTAGCCGAAGGCGGGCCTTCGTAAAACACGAACGTGGGCTGCCCTTCGCGGCTGCTCACGCTCTTCTCAAAGATGCCGTTCTGCTTCCACCACGCCAGGATATCGGTGCCGACCTGGCCGTAGTTGAGCGGCTGCTTGTATTCGGGGTAGTTCATTTTTCTTTAGGTCTTAGGGACTTAGGGCTTAGGACTTAGGACGACTGGCCTTAGGTTCTGATGCCTGGGAGGACTATCCAGAGAGCATGAACACTAAGACCTAAGTTCCTAAGCCCTAAGACCTACTTTACTTCATCCTCGTCTTCCTGATAGAGCTTGTCGTAGTGCTTGAGCAGGGCTTTGTTGGGCTGCTGCTCCTTGTTGCCGGGATGGAAGGTGACGAGCAGGGCAGGCAACAGAATCAGGTTGGAAAAGTTGGTAATGAGCAGGGAAGCTGACATCAGCAGGCCGAGGGCCTTGGTGCCACCAAACTCTGAGAAGGCAAAGATGCTGAAGCCCACGAACAGCACAATGCTGGTGTAGATCATGCTGGTTCCGGCCTCGCGCAGGGTAACGGATATGGCTTCGCGCACCCGCTGCCCGTTGATGGCCAGCTCCTGCCGGAACTTGGCCAGCAGGTGAATCGAGTTGTCGCCGTCGATGCCCAGGGCAATGCAGTAGATCAAAGCGGTGCTGGGCTTGAGCGGGATGCCAAACAAACCCATCAGGCCGCCGGTGAGGATCAGGGTAAAGAAGTTGGGCAACAGCGTGAAGAATACGGCCCGAAAGCTGCGGAACAAAATCAGCACGACCAGCCCGACCAGCCCGAAGGCCCAGAGCAGGCTTTCCTTGAGGGAGTTAATCAGGAACTCGTTGCCCTTGGTGAACAGAATGGTGGTGCCGGTCAGGCGCACCTTCATGTCGGTGCCCCCGAAAATCTGCTTGATCTGGGGATTGATCTGCCGGGAAATAAGCGTGTCCAGGTTGCGGGAGCCGATGTCAGCAATCTTCAGGGAGATGCGCGCCTGCCGGCCGGTGGAGTCGGAAAAGGAACGCAGCAGCTTGGCGACCATCTGGTCCTGCGGGGCTTTGGCCGCCGTGCCGACCGGCTGGGTAGAGTCGGCCGCGGCGGCTTTCTGAGAGCGGGCCAGGTAGCTCAGCACGAAATTGCGCTCGGAGTTGTCGGGCAGGCGGTAGTAGGCCGGGTTGCCGTTGTAGAACGCCTGGGTAGCAGCCTTCAGCGCCGTCACGATGCTCACCGGGGTCGTCAGCACCGGCTGGGTGCGCAGGAAGGCCTCGAACCGGTCGATCCGCTCCAGGTTCTTCTGCTTCAGAATGCCACGCTTCTTGCCCGTGTCAATCACGATTTCCAGGGGCATCACGCCGTTGAAGTGCTGCTCAAAAAACTTCAGGTCCGAGTTTACCGAGCTGTCCTTGGGCAGGTCATCGACCATGTACGACACCGAGTGCACCCGCATAATGCCCAGGGCCGAAATGGCAGCCATGGCCAAAGCCAAAACGTACACCGTGCCCCGGCGCTCCAGGACAAGGTGCTCGAAAAACTCGAGCAGCTTGGTGAGCATGGTGGCGTCGAGGTGCTCAAGCTGCTTGGGCGTGGGGGGCGGCAGGTACGTGAAAACCGCCGGAATCAGGATAAACGAGATGACAAAGGCCAGGAAAATATTGATGGTGGCCACCAGCCCGAACTGGTAGAGAATGGCGATGTTGGTGAAGCAGAACACGAAAAAGCCGATGGCCGTGGTCGTGTTGTTCATCAGCGTGACCAGTCCGATCTTGCGGATGACGCGCGTCATGGCAAGCACCTGATTGCCGGACTTGCGGTAGTCGTAGTGGTAGCGGGACAGCAGGTAGGTGCAGTTGGGAATGCCGATGACGATGAGAATGCTCGGAATCAGGCCCGTGAGCAGGTTGATCTTGTAGCCCAGCAGCACGATGGAGCCCACGCACCAGATAACGGCCACAAACACCACCAGCAGGGGCACGACCACCGCCGACCAGGTCCGGAAGAACATCAGCAGCGTGGCCCCGGTCACCAGCATGGCCAGGATCAGGAAGAACTTCATCTCACTGGCCACCTTGCTGGTCATGGTGGAGCGCACGTAGGGCAGGCCGGCGTAGTGCAGACGGATGCCGGTTTTCTTGCTGAACCGGTCGGCGTGGGCCAGAATCTCATTCATCACGGCCTGGCGGCGCGACGAGTTCAGGTACTGCGGGTCCATGGTCAGGGCCAGCAGCGTGGCGCCCGTGGGACTGATGAGCTGCCCCTTGTAGAACTCCACGGAGTTGACGACCCGCATCAGGCTGTCGAGCTGGCGCTGGGTGGTGGGAAACCGGCGGAAAATGGGCGTGGCCTTGAACCGCTGGGTGGCGGTGTCTTTTTCCAGCATCGGCAGCTTGGTCACCGACAGCACCCCGTTTACGCCTTTCACGCCGGTCAGCGTGTCGGTGAGGGCGCGCAGCTCCCGGAAGTTATTGAGGCGGTAGATGCTGCTGTCCTGCAGGCCCAGCACGAGCACGTTGCCATCCTCGCCGAAGGTCTTCTTGAAGTTCTGGAAGTAGACCATGTCCGGGTCGTCCGGGCTCACGACCTGGGCAAAGTCGTAGGTCATCTCCACATCCTTGGCTTTCCAGGCCATAAAGGCGGTAATAGCGGCCAGGAACAGGATCAGAATCCCACGGTGCTTGATAATGAAAAGCGCAAGTTTACTCCACATGGGCCGCTGTTAAAATTGGGCAAAGTTACGGAAAGACGCACTGGCATTGCGCCGGGCTGTTCTTAACGGCGCTTCTCCCCTTGCCAAGGGGTTACGCCACGAAAAAAGGCTCCGGCGCAGTGCCGGAGCCTTTAAAAGCAAACGAGGCGGCGTTAGCGGGCTACTTCCACCCAGCCCTTCCAGGTTTCCCCGGTTCTGCTGACGAGCTGGTAGTAGTAGATGCCGGGCGGCGTGCCTTCCTTACCCCAGCCTTCGAGGTAGTTTTCCTGGGCGTACACCTGCTTGCCCCAGCGGTTAAACACTTTGATGTCGACCGGCTGGAAGGCCACGAAGGGCTTGAACGTGTCATTCAGCCCGTCATTGTTGGGGGTAATGACGTTGGGCAGCTCAAACTGCCGGATGGTAATGAGCAGCTCCTTGAACTCCAGGCAGCCCACCCCGGCGCTGGCCGTGAGGCGGACCCGGTACTCCCCGGGCCGGGCGTAGGAATGGGTAGGTGCCGCCGCCGTGCTGGTTTCGCCGTCGCCAAAGTTCCACTGGTACGTGGTAGCCCCGAGGGTGGTATTGGTGAAGGTGATGTCCTTGTTGGTAAACTCATTGAGCGTGCTGGCCGACAGCGCCACCTGGGGCTTGGGCACCACGGTCACCACCACGGTGTCGCGGCGGGAGCAGCCGTTCACGGTGGTAGCATCGAGGTAGTAAGTGGTGGTAACGGCCGGAGAGGCCGTCACGATGGGGCCGGAGGTGCCGCTCAGGCCCGTAGCCGGCGACCAGGTGTAGGTGTTGCCGGCCAGGGCATTGAGGGCGGCCAGTTGCACCGAAGTACCCTGGCAAATGCTCTTGTCGGGCCCGGCGGCGGCGGTGGGGAAGCCAAACACGTCAATGGTATCCACGGCCGAAACCGGGGGCTGGCAGCTGTTCACGTCCGACACGGTCAGCCGCACGAAGTAGCGTCCGGGCGTCGCGTACGTCCGCGTCACGGTGCCGGTAGAGGTAGAGGTACCTCCGTCGCCAAACTCCCACTGCACGTTGGTGCCCGTGGCGGCCGGGCGGCGGAAGAATACCGTAAGCGGGGCGCAGCCGGTGCGCAGCCGGCTCCCGGCCGGGGTGTTCGACTGCACAAAGTCCGGAACGAGCTTCAGAATGTCGATCTTGAACGCGGCGTTGTTGTAGCCGCCCCCACTTACTGCCGACCAGGCATTGGGTGTCACGGGCAGACCCGGGCCGCTGATGCACATCGACTGGTAGATGATGCCTTTTTTGTCGAAGCGCGAAGTGCCGCCGTCCACGTGGCTGCCGCCGTTGCCGAAGTAGGTGCCGTACACGAGCCGGCCGGCGTTGGGGGACAGCTGCATGATGTAGTGGTAGCCAAACTGGCCCGACGTACCCGTGGCGCCGGTCTGGATGGCATCGGGCGTGATGGGCATGTTGGCAATGTTGCCCCCGAAGCCCGACAGTAGGATCTGCCCGCAGTTGTCGACCAGAAACGCCGTGGGCGACAGATTCAGGCCCGTACCGGTTGTGCCATTGCCCACCACCGTGGAAAAGAAGGTAGAAGTCAGGGCCCGGTTGATCTTGTGCAGAAACTGGCGGCTGCCCGGATTGGAGTATACGCCGGTCGAAACCGGGTAGCTTCCCAGGGTCTGGCCGTAGGCATACACGTCGCCGCGGCGGTCGAGCTGAACAAAATAGGCCTGGTCGTAGGCGCTGGTACCCAGGTAGGTAGACTGGAACAGGTCGTTGCCGGAAGGCGCAATGCGGGCTACAAAACCGTCGATGCCGCCCCGGGAGGTGGGGTGCAGCCCCCCGCTGGTACCAGGGAAGTTGGTGCTGTTGGTGCCGCCACCCACGAAGGTGGTGCCGGTGCTGTCGACCTGCACGGAGTAGGCCGCGTCTTCGCCCGAGCCCCCGAGGAAGTTGCTCCAGATCAGGCTGCTCATGTTCGGGTTCAGCTTTACCACCACGCCGTCGGTTCCGCCACCCTTGGTCATCTGAAAGCCGTTCTGAGCGGGAAAATTGTTGGATTCAGTAAACGAGGCCAGATAGATGTTGCCCTGCGCGTCGGTGGTGACGTCGCCGCGGTAGTTGTCGTTGTAGTTCTGGTCCAGTGCGCCGTTGAGCTGCCCATCGGCGCCCGAGCCGCCCAGAAACGTGGAAGCCAGCAGCTGGGAGCCGTCGGCGCTGAGCTTGGACACCACGATGTCGCAGGTGCCGGTGTTGTAAGTCCGGTCGAAGGCCGTGGCCGTAGTGGGAAAGTTGGTGGAGGCCGTGGAGCCCAGGATAATAAGGTTGCCGGCCGGGTCAACTACCATGCTGTGCGGATGGTCCCCGCTGCTGCCGCCCACGTACGTGCCGTACTTGCGCGAAAGAATCCGGTTCGTAGCCGCCGGGTCGAACTTCATGATGCCGTAGTCGACGGACCCTTCGTAGTTGAGATTATAGGCGCCGGCGCTGATGGGGAAGCCCACATCGAACACAATACCACCGGCGTAGAGGTTGCCCTGGTCGTCGTAGGTGGCGGTGTAGCCGTAGTTGCTGGCAAACGACCCCGTGAACGTCGAATAAACCAGCACCGGGTCAATTACCAGGGGCTGGGCGTGGTTATAGCCTTTTGGAAAGGCAAAAGAAACGACGTTGCCGGCGCCCAGTACGTAGCGGCAGGGCACGGGTACGCGCCGGCCCTGCACCAGCTGGTAGGCCACCGGGCTTTGCTCGGTTACGGTGCCCACCGAGGTGCGGATCTGCAGGGTGCCCTCGACGATGCGCAGCTGCTGCTGCCCGTCGTAGCGCAGCCGGATGCGACTGGCATCGGCCCCCGCCGCCAGCTCAAAGTCATACTCCAGGTGCTCGTCGCGGGTGTAGAAGCGCAGGCTGGTGCCGGGGTACAGCTGCTCGTAGCGTACTTCCTCGAAGGAGGGCACCTTGCTGGCCCACTTGCTTTTGTCGCTGCCCAGGAAATAGTTGGTGTGCTGGCCGGTTTCGTGGGTGCCGCGAACGGCTGCCTGCTGGTTGGCGCCGACAAACGTGACAGAGTAGGAATGGGCTTTCACCAGATGGTCTTTGCCGTCGGGCCCCTGCTCGTGCAGCTCCTCCACGGCTTTCACGTCGTAGAGGGCCTGCATCAGCCGGCCCTTTTCCATAATGAGGCGGCCGCCGGGCACATCGGTGGCGAAGAGCACGTGCTTGGGCCACTGGTTGCGGTTCACCACAAACTCCATACTGCGGGTTGGCCCGGGACCAACCACTTTTTCGGATGGACTGCTCGCAATGGCCGGGCTGGCCGCCAGCAGCCCGACTACTCCCAACACGGACGACCAGCCGGTAAGCCGCCGCTCAGACAAAGTAAAATGAGGCATAGGGTGGAAATAATAAGGGGTGAAAACAAAAGGTATCAGCTTGTAAATAAGGCTAAACCGGGCTAAACCACCAAAAACAGAATTTCTCCAACCTCGACAGCGGCTGCTGATCGGGATTGGAGAAATCAGATATAGGGGTAAAACCGAGGAAGCTACAGTTCTACAGCTGCTCGAAGATTCGGCCGAAGCTCACCGCTTCGCCGATGTAGGCGCGCAGGTCGGCAATAGGCATGCGGGTCTGTTCCCGGGAGTCGCGGTGGCGCACCGTCACGGTCTGGTCTTCCAGCGTCTGGTAGTCTACGGCAATGCAGAAAGGCGTACCGATCAGGTCCTGACGGGTGTAGCGGGTGCCGATGGAGTCCTTTTCCTCCACCACCAGGCGGAAGTCGTGGCGCAGGGAGTTGAAGATTTCGTTGGCTTTCTCGGGCAGGCCGTCCTTTTTCACCAGCGGAAAGATGGCTGCCTTGATGGGCGCCACGGCCGGGTGCAGGCGCAGCAGCTTGCGGGTTTTGGTTTTCTGCTCCTCCCCTTCGCCCTCAGTAATGGTTTCTTCCTGATACGCCTGGCAGAGCGTAGCCAGGAACAGCCGGTCAGCACCGACGGAGGTTTCCACCACGTAGGGCACGTAATTGCCATAGGGCTTGCCCGTCTCGGGGTTCACGTCGTTGTCGAAGTACTGCTGCTTTTTGCGGCTGTACTGCTGGTGCTGGGTTAGGTCGAAGTCGCCGCGGGAGTGAATGCCCTCGATTTCCTTGAAGCCGAACGGGAATTCATACTCGATGTCGACGGCATCCTTGGCATAGTGGGCCAGCTTTTCGTGGTCGTGGAAGCGGAGCTTGTCGGCCGGCAACCCCAGGGCTTCGTGCCAGCGGCGGCGGGTTTCCTTCCAGGTGGTGTACCATTCGCCCTCGGTGCCGGGGCGCACGAAAAACTGCATCTCCATCTGCTCAAACTCCCGCATCCGGAAAATGAACTGCCGGGCCACAATCTCGTTGCGGAAGGCCTTGCCGATCTGGGCGATGCCGAACGGCACCTTCATCCGGGCCGACTTCTGCACGTTCAGGAAGTTGACGAAGATGCCCTGGGCCGTTTCGGGGCGCAGGTAAATCTCGCTGGAACCTTCGGCTACCGCGCCCATCTGGGTCGAGAACATCAGGTTGAACTGGCGCACGTCGGTCCAGTTGCTGGTTTTGCTGATCGGGCAGAGAATCTTCTCGTCGATGATAAGCTGCTTGACGCCCACCAGATCCTCGGCGGTGAGCAGGCGGCCCATTTCGGCCAGCAGGGTCTCGGCCCGGGCTTTCTCCCCGTTGTTTTCGTACTCGGCGGCCTTTTCTTCCAGCAGCACGTCGGCCCGGTAGCGCTTCTTGCTGTCGAGGTTGTCGATAAGCGGGTCGGAAAAGCCGTCGACGTGGCCGGAAGCCTTCCAGGTGGTGGGGTGCATGAAGATGGCCGCGTCGATGCCGACCACGTTCTGGTTGAGCTGGGTCATGGCCCGCCACCAGAGCTGCTTGAGGTTGTTTTTCAGCTCGACGCCGTTGGGGCCGTAGTCGTACACGGCGGCCAGGCCATCGTAAATCTCGGAGGAGGGAAATACAAAACCATATTCCTTGGCGTGCGACACGATTTCGGCCAGGGTGCCTTCGGCGGTAGCGCTGTTTTTCTGCGGGGCGTTGCTCATGCCGGCAAAAGTAGCACAAAGCACTATAGGCCGGCGGCTCCTTTGGCCGGGAGCAGAACCGGAGTTAACCTGTTCGCGCCGGCTGCGTTAAGCGCAAGCAAAGCCGGGGCAGGCGCTTCAGCCGTAACAATTTCATAATCTTGCCCTGCTTTTGGGTAACTCTACCTTTGGGGTCCCCATCCCTTTCCTATTCTCCTAATTCCCCCTTGTATGTTTGGCTTAGAGCCTCAACTCCTGCTGCTGCTGCTGCTTTGCCTAGTTGCAGCCTGCGCCTTTGAGTTCGTCAACGGCTTCCACGATACGGCCAATGCCGTCGCCACGGTTATCTACACCAACACGCTGCGTCCCTGGGTAGCGGTGGTGTGGTCGGCTTTCTGGAACTTCATCGGGGTGTTCTCGGGCGGTATTGCGGTGGCCATGGGCATCGTGTACCTGCTCCCGGTGGAAAGCCTGGTGGATCAGAACGTGTACCACGGCGTGGCCATGGTCGGGGCCCTGATTCTGGCGGCCATTATCTGGAACGTGGGCACCTGGTACTACGGCATTCCGGCCTCCAGCTCCCACGCCCTCATCGGCTCGATTCTCGGCGTGGGCATTGCCTTTTCCCTGTTGCCGGGCTCTCAGTCGGCCGTGAACTGGGGCAAAGCCGGCGAGACGGGCCTGGCTTTGCTGATCGGTCCGCTGTTCGGCTTCTCGCTCACCATCGTGCTGATGTTTATCCTGCGGCGGTTTGTGCGCAACAAGGCCATCTTCAAGGAGCCGCACAAGCGCAAGCCCCCACCCCTGTGGATTCGCCTGATCCTGATTGCCACCTGTACGCTGGTCAGCTTTTTCCACGGCTCCAACGACGGGCAGAAGGGCGTGGGCCTGATTATGCTGATTCTGATCGGCATCGTGCCCACTTACTTTGCCCTGAACGAAGACCTGAATCCCCTGGACATGCGCGAGTCGCTGACCCGGGTAGAGCAGGTCATGAGTAAAGTCGACCCTACTGAACTAAGCGCCGCCGACCAGCGGAACCTCCTTGAAATCAATGCCCAGACGGCAGCTCTCGACGAGATTTTCGCGGGCAAAACCGATGTAAAGCAACTGCCCCAGCAGGACCGGTTCCGGATTCGCAAAGCCATTCTGCTGCTGAATGGCCGGGCCAAAAAACTGATGGCCAGCAACAAGCTCAGCCTCAGCTCGGCCGACCGCGAGCAGTACGAGAAAAGCATCACCAACATGCGCACCTTTACCGACTATGCTCCCTGGTGGGTGCTGCTGATGGTGTCCACCTCGCTGGGCGTCGGCACTATGATTGGCTGGCAGCGCATCGTAAAAACCATCGGGGAGCGAATTGGCAAGGAGCACCTGACCTACGCCCAGGGCGCCTCCTCGGAGCTGGTAGCAGCCGTGATGATCGGGGCTTCCACGGCCTATGGCCTGCCCAGCTCGACCACCCACGTGTTGTCATCGGCCATTGCCGGCTCGATGGTTGCGAACCGCGGCAT
Organism: Hymenobacter translucens; assembly: GCF_020685205.1. GTDB lineage: Bacteria > Bacteroidota > Bacteroidia > Cytophagales > Hymenobacteraceae > Hymenobacter > Hymenobacter translucens. The sequence goes on along the minus strand of NZ_JAJERB010000002.1, from coordinate 230,776 downwards.
CAAGAACCTGAACCCGCAAATGGTGCGCAACATTGCCATGGCCTGGGTGCTCACCCTGCCCGTAACGATGTTCCTGTCCGGGGGGCTGTTCCTGCTGTTCCGGGCGCTGATGGGCTAGCCGTTGAGTTAAGTTAAAATGCAAAAAGCCACCCCGACCTGGGGTGGCTTTTTTCTTGCCCCGGCTACGAGGCTACGGACAATAGGGTTGTGGGAAATAGGAGCTGTTGGAGAATTTATTTAGTGGAAATTCCCCGTTGTTAGCTACTTATCCACTTATCCACAGCTAAAAACGAGTCTTTTGTGGATAAGTAAGGGTTATGCAGGCCATTGTACCTCAAGGTCTTCGGAAATGAACACCCCAAAGTTGATGAACTGCAGTTGATCTTCATCAAAGTAAATGTCAATCATTTCCTTTTCGTAGGACAGCCGAACCTCACCGGTATCCATCTTTTCCATGTCGCTGGTTTCCAGTCCGTGCTGCTTCATCAGGGCCTGAATTTCCTCGACGCTGCGGCCGTGAATAGCCTCGCCAAACAAACGCATGCCGGGGTGGTCGGTTTCGATGCAGCTGAGGCGGTAGTCGTCTTCGCGGTCGAAGTACAGGGAGTAGCCTTCCTCGAGGTAGTTCCAGGCCTGGTGCTCGAACTCGTCATCCTCCTCCGACTCCTCAATTTCTTCGGGTTCTCCCATCAGGGCCCGCACTTCGTCCATGGAAGCGCCAAACTTCAGCGGCCCCATTCCGACGCCGAGAATGATTTCATTTTCTTCCGTGCTGCTAGGTTGTGTAGTGGCCATGGGCTTATGTTTTTCGTGAGCGAATTGAGTGGTTAAAGGTAGGGATTCAGGGAGCAGCCCCGCGAAAAATATCAGGTCAAAGCTCCTTGCAGGGTATTAACGGTCATTTTCCGTATTCGGCTTCAAACGCGGCCCGCTGCTGCACGTAGTCGGGGTGCTGCCGGGCCTGGTCCCACTTTTGCTTGAAGATGGCAGCAGCCGCGGCCTTTTCGGGGTCCTCGGGGCTGCGCGGCAGCTCGGCCCGGCCGTGGGCGCCGCTCTGGCCCCGGAGCTCAACCGGCACCGGACCGTCATATTTCTTGCCGCCCTTGTGGTTGGCATAGCGCCGCGACCGGGTGTAGCCCATCTGCAGAAACTTGCGGGCCATGTCGGCGCCCACAAAGTCGTGAGCCCGGAGGTAGGCCTCGAACAGGCCATAGATGGTGTCGGCTGACTCCCGGGCTACCTCTACGGTGCGAAACCGCCAGTGCGGCAGAATCTCGGACTTGTAAGGCTCCACCAGCAGCACCCCCTGCTCCCCCTTGCCCACCCGGTACAACTCGGGATGGGCGCGAAAGTCGGTCTGCCGGAAATCAAGCTGATAGTCGAAGGGCATGGGCACAGCGCTGAGTTAGCTGCCTATACGCTGGAAAGCCCGGTTTTGGCTAACTGTCGGGCTTATCCACTCCGCCTGCTGTGGATATGTGGATAAGAATGCCCGGAAGGCCTTTCGTTTCGCGTGCCGGAAGCCCGCGCCTGATTTGAGCCGGCCGGCCTTTTTTCATTTCTCCCGGGCCACCTCTTTTTTTTTCGGCCGGCCGTTTTTCCACAGGGTTAATAACTTTTGAAAAGATTTAATTTAAAATTCTCTTTTAATCCCCCGTCGTTAGGGCTGTGTACAAGTGGACAATCGAAAAGAGTTATTAACAGGGCTGAAAACTTGTGTACAAGTGGGGGCTTATGCACCGGCTATCCACAGGGTGTGTTGAAAATAAAACACTGTATTTCAAAGCGTTATTCACGTAATTCACAATCCACAGGCTTATCCACGAATCCACAATTCACAGCCTGAGGCCGGTGTGGATTAGGGGCAAAACCGGGGAGAGTTGTCCACGGCTATCCACACCGGGGTGGACAAGAAAAGGGGCTGTGCTGGCCGGTTGCCGGGCAAGAAAACTTATCCGCTTTTTTTCCACGGGTTATCCCCACGTTACGCCAGCGTTATCCACAGATTCCGTCGGCTGCCGGCAGGGCGTGGAAAACTTCGTGGATAGCGCTGGCAAAAGCCCTTTCCGGGCTTCCAGAAGCCATACGTAATGTGGATAGCCTAGCAGCGCCCCCGCAGCCGGGTTAAAACAAGGGACCCGGTCAGGTTGCCCGCAAGCAGGCACCCCGACCGGGCCGAATCAGAAAACAAGGCTAGAAGCTGAGCTTAATGTCTTCAATTTCCCAGTTGGCCCGCACCTGCCGGGACTCCGGGAACACGACTACGGGCTCAGTCGGAACCAGCAGCTGGGGGTCAGGGCCGCGCCAGGAGCCGTTGGCATCCGTGTCAATCAAAACCCGGAACCGGTAGGACGCCGGGCTAAGGTTGTCGAACCGGAAGGTGCCTTTGGGGCTGTCGAGGCTGGCCACCACCTGGTAGGTGGCGTCGAGTAGCTGGAGCTGGAACTTCGGATAGCGCGTCTGGATGGTGCCCGCCAACGAGCCGGTAGCCGACTCCTCGCTGACCCGGGCCCGGAACGGTGGCAAACTCAGCCGCTCTCCGGTGACGCTGGTCAGGGCCGTACTATCGAGCTGGATGGCGAAGCTCTTTTTGGCTTTGGTATTCAGGTTAACCACTAGCACCGTGCGGTCGGAGCTCAGCTGGGCATCTTTCGGAACGGTAAGGGCCCGGCGGGTAACGGAGTCTTCGACGAGCGTACCGAAAGGCTTATTGGCCGCCAGCAGGATGGGCACCGGAAACTGGAAGCGCACCGGGGCCTGGCGGTACACCTGTCGGGGGCTGCCTTCCACGGTGTAAACTGCGCGCCGCTTCGGGGCCGTACCCTGAAACCGGACGTTTACCGTATCCCTACTCACGTTGCCGGCGCTGTCGGTAGTAGCCAGCAGGAACCGACCTTCACCCAGTGCCGGCGTCCGGAACAAAGCCACAGTCCGGCCTTTATCCGTGAGCTGCAGGGCATTGGCGAGGTTGCTTCCGCCGGTCGGAGCACCCAACGCGGACACGGTGGCCTGTTGCAGGCCTTCCTGAAACGCGACCCGAAACTGGGTGGGACCGGGCTGCTGACTGCTGATCAGCGGGCGGCGGGCATCAGGCCGTACCAATACGAGGCGCAGGCTGTCCTGCCGGGGACCGACGGCCAGCAGCTGGGGCAGGTAGGCTATTTTTTCGCCCTCGTCATAGCGGCCACTGCTGTTCTTATCGGCCAGCGCGTAAATGCGGTAGCGGCCGTTGCGCAGGTTCTGAAGCTGGAACCCCCCTTCCTTATCGGTCCGGGCCAGGTAGTAGGGCCGCCCCCGCCGTACGTTGAGCGTGTCGGCTTCGGGGTACAGCATCACCGAAGCCTGGTCAGCGGGCTGCCCGGAAAACAGGTCCACCACCGTACCGCGTACCGCAGCGGAGTCGAGCACGGGGCCGGTGCTAAAGGTGAGCTGCACGTTTTTGGCCAGGTTGCTTTCGGTGATATCGGCAATGGCATCCCGGAAGTTGAACGAGTAGGTGGTGTTCGGGTCGAGGGGCTTGTCGTAAATCAGCGTTATGGCGTTGCGCTCCTCCCGCACCTTGTACTTATTCTCCTCCGGAATCTGAGGGGCCACAATCAGGTTTTTGCTCAGGTCTTTGAGCTGCACCGGTTCCGAGAACACCAGCCGGATGCTTTGCTGCCGCACGTTCACGGCGGCGCTGTCGGGCGAGGTAGACACCAGCCGGGGCGCCGTTTTATCTTCCGGGCCGCCGAGCGGAGAGCTGATGGCCGCACAGCCCGCTGCCAGGCCGCCCACGGACAAAAGAAACAACAGGTTAGCGCGAACGAACATTATAGAGCAGCAGGGTAGTAAGGGTAAGCAGCGCAATGGCCCCCACGATGCGAATAGCCGACTTGCGGGTCGGCTTCTCGTCTTCGTCGGGCGTCAGGCCGGCGGCCGGCTGAGCTTGAACAGAGTCAGGCCGAACCACGGGGCGGGGCTTGGTCGTATCGGGCAAAACGCCCCGCAGCGCAACGGGCCTCAGCTGCCGCGTTTCAACTCCCAACCCCGATTCCGGGCCACTGATCTGCCTTCCCGCAAGCGGGCGGGCCAGCAGCAAAGCACAGGGCAGCAGGAGCAGGCAGCGCACGACGGTCAGCGTTTGGTGGCAACGTAGATCAGGCTCGAATATTGGTTTTCGTGCTGGGCCGCGTAGCGGTTGGAGTGGTAGCCGGCCTTGAGCACCGTTAGCAGTCCCCCTCCCCTTTCGGCCCGGTGCTTCTCGCTAAGCATGCTCACGTAGTAGGCATCCAGCGGCATGGGCAGCTGCGCCCGCACCGCAAGCTTATGCTTTTTAAGCAGCAGCGTCATGGTTTTGGGGCTGAAGTGGTAGAGGTGGCGGGGCACGTCGTAGGCGGCCCAGTCCTGGCGGTAGTGCTGGGCGTCGAGGCTTTCCACGTTGGGCACCGCAATGATGAGCACGCCGTCGGGCTTGAGCAGGGCAATCAGCTCCCGCAGGGTTTCATTGAGCGTGTGCACGTGTTCGAGCACGTGCCACAGGGTAACGGCGTCAAAGGTGCCTTTCTCGAATTTCGCCAAGCTGTCGTTGCCGATGGGCTGCCCCACACGGCGGGTAGCTTCGGTGCTGGCCCGGGCGCTGGGCTCCACGCCGGCCACGTGCCAGCCGTTGCTTTTGCTGGCCGCCAGAAAGTGCCCCGTCCCGCAGCCGTAGTCGAGCACCCGGCCTTTGCGCGGGGCCAGCTTGTTAAGCAGGGCCACCTTGCGCCGCATCGTGAAAAACCGCGCTACCCGGTAGGCCTGGTTGATAACGCCGCCCGCCCCGCTGTTGTGCGACACATACTCCTCCGACTCGTAGTAGCGGCCGATGTCGGCTACGCCGGGGCGGGGATTGGTGAACTGAAACGAGCAGGCCACGCACTGGGCAATGGCAAAGCTTTCCTTGCTCACCGACTTATCCTCTACTACCAGCTTGTTGCGAAACTCGCTTTTCCCGCATACCGGGCAGGCATCTAAACGTTCGTAGGACACTCTTCTTTTTTGAATTAAGAATTAAGAATTAAGAATTGCCACTGGTGAAACGCCGCTTTTGCTATCGTCCATCAATTCTTAATTCCTAATTCCTAATTGAATTACCGGCCAAGATACACCATCAGCACCGACACGTCAGCAGGACTCACCCCACTGATGCGGCTGGCCTGGCCGAGCGTTTCGGGCTGCACCTTGAGCAGCTTCTCGCGGGCCTCGTGCGAGAGGGCCGGCATGGCCGTATAGTCGAGGCGGCCCTGAATCACGAAGTTTTCCAGCTCGCCCACCCGGGCTGCCTGCTGGTGCTCCTTCACGATGTAGCTCTCATACTTAAGCAGGATGATGGCCTGCTCCAGGCTGTCGGGCGAAAAACCAGCCAACGCGCCAGCCAAAGCCGGCAGGGCGCCGGTCAGGTTTTCCAGCTCCACGTTGGGGCGGCGCAGCAGGTTTACCGCCCGGGTCCGCTCGTGAATGGTGGCCGAGCCCAGCGTGGTCAGCAGGTCGTTGATGTCGGCCGGCTCAATGGCAAAGTCCTTCAGCAGCTTGGTAGCGGCCTCGGTTTCGCGCAGCTTCTGCTCAACGCGCGCCAGCCGCTCGTCGGATGCCAGGCCCAGCTCGTGGCCCAGGCGCGTGAGGCGCAGGTCGGCGTTGTCCTGGCGCAGCAGGATGCGGTGCTCGGCCCGGCTCGTGAACATGCGGTAGGGCTCGTCGGTGCCTTTGTTGACGAGGTCGTCGATGAGCACGCCGATGTAGGCCTCGCTGCGCTTAAGCACGAAGGGTGCCTTGCCGTGGACCTTGTTGTGGGCGTTGATGCCCGCCATCAGCCCCTGGCAGGCGGCTTCCTCGTAGCCCGTGGTGCCGTTGATCTGGCCCGCGAAGTAGAGGTTTTTGATTTGCTTGGTTTCGAGCGTGAGCTGGAGCTGGGTGGGCGGGAAGAAGTCGTACTCGATGGCGTAGCCGGGTCGGAACATCTTGGCCTTCTCGAAACCGGCAATCTTGCGCAGGGCGTTGTACTGCACATCCTCAGGCAGCGAAGAGCTGAAGCCGTTGATGTAGCACTCCACGGTGCTGCGGCCCTCGGGCTCCACGAAGATCTGGTGGCGGTCCTTGTCGGCGAAGCGGTTGATTTTGTCTTCCACGCTCGGGCAGTAGCGCGGTCCCAGGCCCTGAATCCGGCCCTGAAACATCGGCGACTTCTCGAACCCGGTGCGCAGGATGTCGTGCACCTCGGCGTTGGTGTAGGTGATGTAGCAAGGGCGCTGCTCGACCAGCCGGGGCGTGTCGAGGTAGCTGAACTTGCCGGGCACCTCGTCGCCGGGCTGCTCCTCCATCTTGGAGTAGTCCAGGGAGCGGCCGTCCACCCGGGGCGGGGTACCGGTTTTCATGCGGCCGGACTCGAAGCCCAGCTCCTTGAGCTGCTCGGTGATGCCGGTGCTGCCTTTCTCGGCGGCGCGGCCCCCGCCAAAGTTCTTCTCGCCGATGTGAATCAGGCCGTTCAGGAAGGTGCCGTTGGTCAGCACCACCGACTTGCCCCGGAACTCGATACCCAGTTGGGTTTTAACGCCCACCACGGTTTCATTTTCCACCACCAGCCCGGTTACGGCCTCCTGCCAGAAGTCGACGTTAGGCGTCTGCTCCAGCACCGTGCGCCACTCCTCGGCAAAGCGCATCCGGTCTGATTGCGCGCGCGGGCTCCACATGGCGGGGCCCTTCGAGCGGTTCAGCATCCGGAACTGAATCATGGTTTTGTCGGTCACGATGCCGCTTTGTCCGCCCAGGGCATCCACTTCGCGCAGGATCTGTCCCTTGGCCACCCCGCCCATGGCCGGGTTGCAGGACATCTGCGCGATGGTGTTCATGTTCATCGTCACGAGCAGGACCCTGGAGCCGAGGTTGGCAGCCGCGGCGGCAGCTTCACAACCAGCGTGGCCCGCTCCTACTACAATGACGTCATATTCTTCTTGCTGAAACATAAAGCGCGAGGTTACGCGAGGTTAAAACAGGTTGCGCAACGTTTTCAGCCGGCTGCTTTACCAGGTAAAAATGAAGCACTGCAGGGGTTCTACAAAAAGCAGCGAATAAGCGTTTCGTTAGCCGCGAAACCTCGTTTAACCCTGCGAACCTCTGCGTTAAAAAACCCGCTCCCGTTTCCTGGGAAACAAGCCGCGGGTTTTGGAACGTAAGCCAAGCGAAAACGCAATTCGCTCAGAACGTGCGCAAAGATAAGCAGTAATCCGCTTTTTCCGGGGCAACTGGCTTACCCTACGTCAGCGTCATCGAGCCCCTGCTCCTGCCAGTCGGCCAGCAGCTCCGCCGCCTGCCGGGCTACTTCCGGCCAGGAGAAGGGCAGCCACTGCCCGCTCAGGCAGTCGAAAACCTGCGTAGCGGCCAGGCAGGGAAACAGCTTGTAGTCGAACTTGGGATAGTCGTGCACCACGTAGCCGGGGTAGTAGTACAGCAGGTTGTGCCGGCGGGCATGCTCGATTTTCAACAGCATCAGGTACTTGCCCAGGCTGTGTCGGCGGTAGTCGGGGTGGTAGAAGTTCATGATGCCGGCCAGGCTGGAGGCTCCGCTGTCGAAGATGCCGGCCGCAATCAGCCGGCCCTCGTCGCGCACCTCCACCACGCCCGTAGGAAACACATTGTGAGCTGAGCCATTGAGCAGAAACGACTCCACGGTGGGCGGGGCATCGAACGTGATGCTGTTCAGGTAGGCGGCGTACAGCTCTTCCAGCTCCTGCGTGAGCCGGAAGGGCCGCAGCGTAACGGAAAACCGCTCATTCAGCCGCAGCAGGCGGCGCTGCTCAGGGCCGTACTGCACCAGCGGCAGCACTAGGCGCAGCCAGTGCACGGTATACAGCTCGCCTTCGATGGGCAGGAAGCGGCAGGTAAACAGGTCCTGGTGCATCCGGTAATACCCCTGGCTCAGGTAGTAATCCAGCGCCGGGCCGGGAATAATCAGGTTTTCAGATAAAGTAGCGGACATACGGCAAAGCGAGCAATCAGAACACCGGCAGTTAAGCCGGCCGGCCCCGGAAGGTGGTATCGTGAACAAACAAAAAACGCCCGCAGTTGTGCGGGCGTTCCTCTGAAATCAATCCTGATACGTGCGGACGGCGGCTAGAACGTGCGCAGGGAAAGGCAGTAGTCCTCCTTTTTGCGCATGGCCGTCTGGCTGAGCAGGTCTTTGTCGGCGTAGCCCAGCAGGTGCAGCACCCCGTGAATCATGACGCGGTGCAGCTCGTCGCGGAAGGCGACGCCCAGCTGCTGGGCGTTTTCGCGCACCCGCTCCACGCTGATGAACACGTCGCCCTCAATGATGTCCGCGTCGTCGGCGTTGTCGAAGGTGATAACGTCGGTGTACGTGTCGTGGTCGAGGTACTCGACGTTGATGCGGTGCAGGTACTCGTCGGAGCAGAAGATGTAGGTAAGCTGCACGATTTCATGCTCGTGCACCTTGGCAATCCGCTCAATCCAGCTGGTCAGGTACTCAGCGTCGGTCAGCTCGAAGTCGACGTCCTCCACCAAAAACTCGATGCCGTGGACTTCGTCCGGCCCCTCCTGCTGTTCGTCGTTTATCTCGTCGGCTCCGGCGGACATAGCTGCTTAGGCTTCGAGGGTTTGGTCGGACGTGGCCGAAGCCGTATCGGCGCTGGTACCCTCGGGGTGGAGGTGGAACGTGAGCTGCACGTTGCGGCCTTCCTTGGTGAACTCCACCTCGTCGGCGAGGTGGCGGATCAGGAAGATGCCGCGGCCACCGGGGTTTTCCAGGTTTTCGGGTGCGGTGGGGTCGAGCAGGTCGGTGTAGTCGAAGCCCTGGCCCTCGTCCTCCACCTCAAAGCGAATCCGGTCTTTCTCCACGTAGAGCGACAGGTACACGTTTTTGTCCTTGTCGAACTTGTTGCCGTGGCGAACAGCGTTGTTCACGGCCTCAGTGACGGCGACCATGATGTTGCCGTAGATGTCGTCTTCGATCTGAAACGTATCCTTCGAGTTGTCAATAAAACTCTCCACCACGCGGATGTTTTCGACGAGCGAAGGAATCTGAATTTTGACTTGCTTCATAAATACGGGGGGCGGAAAGGAGCTGAAAAGCGGCGGCAGGGCAGCGAAAGTAGTGGAACGCTATTTTATTTTCTGAAAATATTCACTCACCTCACGCCGGTAGTACGGCGTGAGGGCCGGCGGTACAGTACGGAGCAACTCGGTTTGCCGTTCTTTTTGTCGTTTGTACTTGTCGAACGCGGGCGGAAAAACCGGGGGAAGGTTCTGACCCGTCTGCGCTTCCCGCTTGTCGTCGAGGTCCCGCTCCCGGGCCGATTTCTCGGCTTCCAGCAAGCGGGTCAGGATTTGGCGCTGGCGCATAACAGTCTGCTCCGTTAGCCGCTTGTTTACGAGGTCGGTTTCGGTTTGTTCCATCATTTTTTTGATGTCGCCGGTACCGCCACCGCCCTGCTCGCCCTTGCCGTCTTTGCCGCCGGGCTTGCCCTGCTGCATCTTTTCCAGCTCCCGGAGGGCATCGCGCAGCATTTGCTGCTGAGCCGCCAGTTTGGCTAATTCCTGGGACAATTCCTTGCCCTGCTTGCCGCTCTGCTGCAGCTGCTGGATCTGCTGATTAAGCTGCTGCTGCATCTTGCCGAGCTGCCCTTCGCCCGGGGAGCTGCCTTTCTTTTTCTTTTTGCCGCCGGGCTTGCCCTGCCCGCTCTGGCTTTGCTGGCTCTGGCGCTGCTGCTCCTGCATCTGCTGCAGCGCGTCGTTGAGCATCAGGGCCAGGTTGTTCATGCTGGTCATGGCCAGCTGCTGGCTGCCGGTAGCCCGGGCCACGTTGCGCTGCTGAATCTGGGTCATCGACTCGTCCATCCGGCCGTTCATCTCCCCTACTTCCCGGGTCACGAACGACTGAATCTGCTCCACGCGCTTGGCCAGGGCGTAGAGCGAGTCCTGAATGATGGCCGCGTCGTCTTTGAGCTTGCGCTGGTTCTGGCCCAGCTGCACGAAGCGCGGGTCCGACTGGTCGACCTGCCGGAACTGCTTCATCAGGTTTTCCTGGTCAAAGCTCAGCTTGAGCAGGTTTTCGAGGATGTCGCGCAGGTCGTCGATGTTTTCCTGCTGCTGGTCCGACTCTTCCTGTTCCTGCTGCTCCTTCATCTTCTGGGCCATCTTCTTCATGCCCTGGGCAGCCTGCTTCTGGCTCTGGCTGGCTTTCTTGTTCTGGTTTTTGCCGAGCTGCTCCTGGCTGTCCTGTTGGTCCTGGTCGACCTGCTCCTGATCTTCTTTCATCTCATCGGCGCCGTTTTCGTTGCCGAGCTTTTCGTCCATCTTCTTAAGGTCATTCAGGTCCTTCTTGAGCTCCTCAAAGGCCTTCTGCTTTTCGGCCTGCTGCTGCTTGAGCTTTTCGTTGGCGGCTTTCTGCTGCTCGGGGCTAAGCTTGTTGTCGGCGTTGTTCTTGTCGTTTTTCTCGGTTTCCTCGGCCAGCTTTTCCTGCTCCTGCGCCAGCTGCTCGAGGTTCTTGGTGGTTTCCTCCTGCTTTTGCTCGAACTGCAGCTGCTTAAACATCTCCAGGGCCCGCTCCAGCTCTTTCTGGAGGGTATTTTCCTTGTTTTCAAGCTTCTGCAGCAGCTTCTGCATGTCGGCGTCGGGAGCCTTCTGCTGCTCGAGCAGCTTCTGGAGCTGGTCGTAAAGCTTTTTGGTTTCGGGGTCGAGCAAAGAGTCCATCAGCTTCTGGAGCTCCTTGGCCTTCTCGGCCAGCTCCTGGCTTTTGGGGTCGAGCTGGTCCTGCTTCTGGTTGAGCTCCTCGAACAGCTTCTTCATGTCGGCCACCTGCTCGTCGAGCTGCTTGCGCTCGGCCAGCATGTCCTGCAGCTGCTTGCGGTCCTGGAAGTTCAGCTCCCGCTTGGTTTTCAGCTTGTCTTCGGCCTTGGCCATCTCCCGCTCCAGCTTCTGCGACTGTTGCGAGGCCCGGGTCAGCTGGTTCTGCACGCTCTCGGCCTGGTCGCTGAGCTGCTTGCGGAGCTCGGTGCGGCTGGGCAGCTTGAACTCGGCGGGGCGGGTGCGGGCGCTCTTGGGGCCGTGCACGCCGTCGTTATCCCACACCTGCACGAAGTACTCGAGTCGGTCGCCGGGCTTCATGTTCAGGCTTTTCAGATCCCACTGGTAGGCGTACGCCTGGGCCACGCCGCCCTGCAGCGGCAGGCTGCGCACCTGGTAGCCGGCATTGGGCTTCGCAGCCGAGGTCACGCGGTAGTGGAGCTGCAGGCGGGTCAGGCCATAGTCGTCGCGCACGTTGCCGCCCAGCGCCAGGTAGCGCAGCGAAGTCGTGTCGGGAAAGCTTTCCACCGTCACCTCCGGCACCTGGTCGGGAATCACGGTGAGCTGGTACTGAATCGGGTCGCGATTCAGGCTGGCGGCGTTCTGCAGGCGTACGGCGTAGGGCTGGCTGCGCAGCACCCGGCGGGTAGCCCGGAACTCGTTGGTGCCCGGCTCGGCCGTCACGGTTTCGCTGGGGCCCTCAAACAACAGCTGAAGCTGGTCGGTGGCGGTGGTGGCGAAAAGCCAGCTGACGGTGCTACCCTCGGGCACAGTGAGGTTGCCGGTGTTGCGGATGGTTTCGGCCGCCTTGCCCAGGTACGCCGGGTAGGTTACCTGCACCGAGAAGTCGCGCAGGTCGGGGCGGGCTACTACGTCGAGCTGGTAATCGGCGGAGGTATAGCCGGCGCCGCTGAGCTGGAACTCGGTGTCTTGCTGCAGCTGCCGAAACTCGTAGGTGTAGCGGTTGCCCTGGGCTTTGGTGAGGCGCCGCTCCCGGCCCCCGTACCGGATGCTGACCTCAGCAGGCAGGGCGTCGCCTTCCACGGCCACTTCCAGCTTGAAGTCCTCATTCTGAAAGGCCTTGAGGCTTTTATTCTGAATGACAAAGGTGAACGGAGCTGGCGGGGCGTACGTCTGGCGGTAGTTGAGAATCCGCTTGGTGCCCTGTACGAACAGCGCGGGGTAAAACAGCAGCAGCGCCAGCATCACGGCGGCGGGCACGGCCATGTACTTCCACAGCGGGCGGCTTTGCTTGCGGATGTGGATGGAGCTGGCAAACTCCAGCCCGGTAAGCTGGCTGGCCCGCTGCTCCAAAGAAGCAGCAATCAGGGCGTTTTCCCGCGCCTGACCCTGGAGCTGCAGGGCGTTGAGGAGCTTGTCCTGCACCTGCGGAAACAGCTCCCCTACCCGCTGGGCGGCCTGCTCGTCGGACAAGAGCCGGCGCAGGTTGGTCAAAGCCGCCAGGGGCTGCCAGATCCAGCGCATAAAGGCATAGGCCGCCAAACCCAGGAAGCCGAACAGCAGCCCGCCCCGCACCCAGGTGGGCAGGTACAGGAAGTACTCCAGCAAGTTGAAAACGACGAAAAGCGTGAGCAGCAGTCCGCCCGCCACCAGCGCACCGCGCACCAGCAGGTTCAGGTAAAACTTACGCTTAAAGGCTTCCAGCTGGCCCAGCACCTGGCGCAGCGCCGGAAACTGAGTATTTGTTATTGACACGGGTTGTTGCTCCACCATAAATAGCCTCCGTCGGCCGGGAAAGATACGGATTAACTGGGCGCCCGGGTTGACCTGCGCTGCCTGGTAAGAGGACAACCGGAACAGGGCAAAACGTTCAGTGCCCCACCCCGGTAGCCGCTGCAAGCGGCCGGCTTTGTTAACGACAAATCAACCCGATTGGTCTGCCCCCGGACGGTTGTCGTGAATACCGAGAAGAGCCGCCTTGTTTGACAAATCAACCTATTGCCCAACCGCTTGAGTTACCCCAGCTCCACGAAAGCCGGGCAGTGGTCGGAGTGCACGACGTCGCGCAACAGACCCGCCCCGGCCAGGCGGGGTTGCAGCCGCTCGTCGAGCAGCAGGTAGTCGAGGCGCCAGCCCACGTTGCGGGCCCGGGCCCCGGCCCGGAAGGTCCACCACGAGTAGTGGCCGGTAGCCGGGCCGTGGTGGTGGCGGAACGAGTCGGTGAAGCCCGAGCCGAGGAAGGAGCCCATCCAGGCCCGCTCCCCGGGCGTGAAGCCGGGCGTGTTCTGGTTGGCCTTGGGGTTGTGCAGGTCGATGTCCTGGTGGCAGAGGTTGAAGTCGCCCCCGATGACCAGCGGCGGCGAGTCAGGCCGGCGCCGGGCAACGTAGTCGGCAAAAAAGGCAAGCCAGTCGAGCTTGAACTGCTGGCGCTCCGGGCTGCTGGTGCCCGAGGGCATGTACACGTTGAGCACCGCGCAGTCGTCGAAGTCGAGCTGGAGTACCCGGCCTTCACAGTCGTAGAGGTCGGTGCCACAGCCGGTGTGCACGGCGTTGGGCTGCTGCTTGGTGAAGGTGGCTACGCCGCTGTAGCCGGGCTTCTGGGCCGGGTGCAGGTAGGCGTGGTAGCCCAGGGCCTCGAAGCCGCTCACGTCGAGTGGCTCCCGTCCGGCCTTGATTTCCTGCAGGCACAGCACGTCCGGGTCAGCCTCCCGCACCCAGTCGAGCAGCCCCTTGCTCAGCGCCGAGCGGTAGCCGTTCACGTTGTAGGAAATGATTTTCAAGGGTTGTTGGTTGATAGTTGTTCGTTGTCAGTGTTCAAATCAATGGCTGACTAGCAACTGACAACGAACAACTGACAACTTAAGCCCGGCCTTACTCTTCGTCCTTCATAAAGGCCTCGAAGTACTCCAGGATGTGCCATTTCAGCATCCGCTCCTGCTCTTTAAGGTTGGCGAAGGGCACGGGCCGCAGCAGGGTGTAGTGGGGCCAGCCCTCGGCGTCGACGTGGTCGAGCTGGTAGTGGCCCGAGAGGCTGAACAGCTTGCAGGTGGCAATGTGCATCAGGTCCTGTTTCTGCTCCTTGGTGAAAGGGCCGGCGCCCTGGCCCAGCTCCTGCACCCCGATGAGCAGCAGCAGGGCGTTCAGGTCGGGCTTTTTGCCGAACCGCTCCCGCAGCTGGGTCATCAGCTCCCACCAGCGCTGCTCAAACTGCGCCTCGGTTTCCTGGGGATTCAGCATGGCTAGGCGGTGTGCTCGGCGTGGGCCGGGGCGGGCGTGGCCGACTCTTCCTTCAGGGCTTCCCAATACTCCACGGCCCGACGGAAGTGCGGAATCACGATGCTGCCGCCGATCAGGTTGGCAATGGCAAACACTTCGTAGACTTCCTCGTCGGTCAGCTTTTCCTCGTAGCACTTGCCCAGGTGGTACTTGATGCAGTCGTCGCAGCGCAAAACCATGGAGCAGGCCAAGCCCACAATCTCCTTGGTTTTCACGTCGAGGGCGCCGGCCTGGTAGGTGTTGGTGTCGAGGTTGAAGAAGCGCTTGATGACCTTGTTGTCGGCCGCCATGATCTTTTCGTTCATGCGCTGGCGGTAGTCGTTGAACTCGGTGACGAGAGACATATCGTAGGTTTTGAATTTTTGGAAGGTTGAAAGCCCCACGCAGTTCAAGCGCGGCGGTCGGCGGCTTTTCAGAGTCGCGTTTAAACCCTAAAATTAGGCAGAAGTTTCGCGGTACCCCTTCGGACCGCCAACTCCTGCTCTATCCTCCTATTGCTACCCAGGAATTCAACTTCATTTATTCTTATCCCTACTCCCCGTCATGCGTTTTCCTGCTGCCCTTACCAACCTGGTTTCCCTGGTTTTTCCCCGGGTGTGCCTGGCCTGCGCCGAGCCCCTGGCCCAGGGCGAAGACGATATCTGCACCGGCTGCCGGGCCCAGCTGCCCTTCACCGACTACCACCTGCTGCCCGAGGCGCACAATCCGCTGGCCCGCCGGTTCTGGGGTAAGGTGCCGGTGCGCCACGCACTCAGCTACGTGCGCTTTCTGCGCCGGGGCCGGGTGCAGCACCTGCTGCATCAGCTTAAGTACCAGGGGCAGCAGCAGGTGGGACTGGTTTTGGGCCGCTGGTACGGGGCCGAGCTGGCCCGCCACGGCTTGGCTGCCGATTTCGACCTGATTATTCCCGTTCCGCTGCACGCCCGGAAGCTGGCCCAGCGGGGCTACAACCAGGCCGATTCCTTTGCTGAAGGGCTGGCGCTGGGGCTGGCTGTGCCGTGGAGCGCCGCGGTTCTTCGCCGCACCGAGCACACCACCTCCCAGACCCGCAAGAACCGTATGCAGCGCTGGAACAACGTGGCCACCGTATTCGAGGTAGCTGACCTGACCACCGTTCAGGACCGGCGCGTCCTGCTCGTCGATGATGTGCTGACGACGGGGGCCACGCTCGAAGCCTGCGCCCTGGTACTGCTCCAGGCCGGCTGCAAAGAAGTTAGCGTCGCTACCATTGCCTGCGCCGAGCGTTAAAACCGGGTTTAGCCAGGACATAAAAAAAGCTGCCCCGGGAGAGGCAGCTTTTTTTATGTCCTGAAGGCAGGAATTACTTGTTCGAGCCGGCGTTGATCATGGCGCAGCGGAAGCCGATGGCAGCCGTGGAGGAGTCCTCCGCCATGAAGCGGCGGGTACCCGGCGACAACCAGTACGCTACGTCGCGCCAGGAGCCACCTTTGAACACGCGCACGTGGTCGTCGATGAGGGACTGGTAGCCACCCTTGCCCGCCGAGTTGGGGCTCTTGTCGTAGCCTTCCTTGGGGTCGAGGAAGCCGTTGCGGCGGAAGGGGTTCAGGTCTTCCACGTCTTCGAACGACAGCGGACGGTAGATGTCCTGCACCCACTCGTTCACGTTGCCGGCCATGTTGTAGAGGCCGTAGTCGTTCGGGGGATAGGCGTAGATATACTCCGTAATCATGGCGCCGTCGTTGAGGCTGCCGGCAATGCCGGCGTAGTCACCGCGGCCACGCTTGAAGTTAGCCAGGAACTGACCCATTTTCTTGCCGTAGGGGTTACGGGCCTGACGACCATCCCAGGGGTAGATGCGCTTGTTCTCCTGGTTTTCGTTGCCTACTTCCTGCGTACCGATGAGGGCCTGAGCGGCGTATTCCCACTCCGCCTCGGTGGGCAGACGGTAGTTCGGCAGGGTATTGCCGTTCTCGATGGCAATCTTGGGCTTGTCAGCGTCGGCGTCCGGGGTAGTCCCCTTTTTCTTTTTGCCGAACAGGCCGCCACCGCCACCGCTGCTGCCACCTTCGCTGTTGGCAGCCAGGGTTTCGTTTACCTTGGCCGTGCGCCAGGTGCAGTAGTCGTTGGCCTGCAGCCAGCTTACGCCCACCACGGGGAAGTAGCGGAAGCCGGGGTAGCGCAGGTAGTAGTCAACGTACGGGTCGTTGAACGACAGCTCCCGGGCCCACACGGTGGTGTCGGGCAGGGCACGCTGGTAGATTTCGTCCGACGAGTCTTTCCGCACATAGTGCATGTACTCCAGCCAGTGGATGTTGGCTACTTCGGCTTCGTCCATGAAGAACGAGGCGATGGTAACCGTACGCTCGATGTTGTCGTGATTCATCGTCACGTCTTCCTCCTGCGAGCCCAGCACGGTACGGCCGCCTTCGATGAATACCAGACCGGGGCCTTCCGGGATGCCTTTGTAGTCGGCTACCATCATGCCCTCCTCGGTGTTGTACTCGATGCCCGTGGTGGAGCTGTACTTACCGGGTTTGGTGGCCGTAGGCGGTCCGCTTTTGCAGGCAGCCAGGAAGCAGGCTCCGACAACCGCATAGCGCAGATATTGAGAGAAGTTCATAATAGAGGTGAAACTACCTGGGTGAAAATGGGTTAGGCGAAGGCAATTTGGATGCAATAATACAACTTTTCAAAAGGCCGGACAAGGAATTGCCGGGGAATTTTGTCGTTTCAGGCGGCGCCAGGCGGCGTCCAGCACGTCGAACTGCCGGATGGCCAGGGAAAGTTCATGGGCTCCTCCCAGATCAGCGCTGAACTGGTTGAGGCTCATATCGTAGCTGTAGCCCACCCGGAAGGCGCCGAAGGCCACGCCGGCCACGGCCGTCAGGATCTGCTGGGTGCGGGCTGCCCCAGGCAGGGGCACGCCGCGGTACAGCAGCCCCAGCGTGACGGGCGTCGCAGTGCCGTAGAGGCCGACCTCGGCCCGCTGGCTACCACCCTGACGCGTGTAGTTCAGGGTTGGCGTCAGGCTCAGCTCCCGGTACTCCTGCTGCTGGGTCTGGCGGGCAAAGAAAATCTTGTAGCCGGTATTCACGTTCAGACGGATGGGCAGACGCGACTCGGTCCGAAACGCCAGGTCGGGCTGGTTAAGGTGGTGACCCGCCAGCCCCAGCCAGAACTGGTCGGAGTACAGCAGCACGCCGGTGCCCAGGGAAAAGTAGCTGACCGGCTGAAAGTCAACGACCTCAGCTGATACGTTGCGGACCACGCCTTCGTCGGAAAGCTGGTCGCCGAATACGAGGTTGTCGTAGCTGATGCGCTGGTTGCCGTAGGTAGCCTTGAGGCCGCCGCTGAAGCTGAGCGTGGGCGTGAGGCGGGAATGGTAGGCGTAGATGCCGCTGGCTTCGAACCGGGTGTAGCCGATGCTGCCGGTGCGGTCGAGGTTCAGGAGCAGCCCCACGGCGCCCCGCTGGCTGTTCAGGCGGTAGTCGCCGGCCAGCTGGGTGGTCTGGAAAGAGCCGGCCAGGGTCGGGAACTGGTTGCGGTAGCTGAGCGTGACGCCGTAATCGTCGAGCAAGCCGGCAAAGGCGGGGTTCGCCTGCTGGCGGTTGGCGTAGGGCTGGGAAAAATACAGGTCCTGGGCCCGGGCGCCGGTGCTGATTCCCAGACCCGCGGCAACGCCGGCCGTCAGCAACGCCGGGCGCAGGCTGCCGCGCAGCCAGGGGAAAGCAGAGGAAAAAGGCCAGGAAAACAGACGCATAAGCAGGTGCACTAACGCAGGGGTGGTTGCGTTTGGTACGTAGGTTAGGTGAAACCTGGAGCCTAAGGTGGTAAAATCCTTCATCTTTATCAGCCTGCCGGCTTCGTAACCCTTTGGAGGCGGAGCTAAACCTCCCCCGTGTGCCCTACTTTTGCTTAGGCCGGCGCTATATAGAATCTCGTCGGATTGAATTCGGCTTCTTCCCGTACTGCTATGCGTAAATTCTTTTTAGGTCTGCTGATTTTCCTGGTGGTGCTGGTGGCCGCCGTGGCCCTCACGCCCGTCCTGTTCAAGGACAAGCTTAAGCAGGTGCTCGACCGGCAGCTGGCCGAGCGGGTAGCGGCAAAAGTTGAGTACGACCCCTCGAACGTGAGCTTGAGCTTGTTTCGCACGTTTCCGGACCTGGCCCTGAGCATCGATGACCTGCGCATCATCGGGCAGGACTCCTTTTCCCGCGACACCCTGGCTTACCTGCCCTCGTTCCGGGTGGGGCTGGATCTGATGACCGTCATCCGGGGCGAGCAGATCAAAATCAAAAGCATCGAGCTGGACCAGCCGGCGCTGAGTCTGCGCATACTAAAGGGTGGCAAGGCCAACTGGGACATCTTTCTTTCCGACTCGGCCCTGGCCCGGCAGGGCAAGGACACCACCCAGATCAGTTTGGCTATCAAAGGCTGGCAGATCAACAACGGCCGTCTGCGCTACGAGGACCTCACCATTCCGTTCGGGATGCAGGCCCGGGGCGTAAACCACACCGGCTCCGGCGACTTCGAGCAGAACGTGTTCGACATGGTCAGCCAGACCACCGCCGAGCAGTTCTCGATGAGCTACGACGGCATGGAGTACATCACCAATAAGAAGCTCAATGCCGCCGTGACCGTGGCCATGAATCTGGAAAAGATGCTGTTCACCTTCAAGGAGAACCGGGTGCAGCTCAACGAGTTTCCCGCCACCTTCCAGGGTGCCATCGGCTTGCCCAACGATACCGACATCACCTACGACCTTACGTTCAAAGCCCTCGAAACCGACTTCAAGAACATCCTGAGTCTGGTGCCCGGAGCTTATACCGAGCGGTTTAAAAGCATTGAGGCCAGCGGCAAGGTGGCCTTCGACGGCTACTACAAAGGCGTGCAGAATGAGCTGAACATGCCCGGCTACGGCGTAAACCTGCAAGTGCAGAACGGCATGTTTCACTACCCCGAGCTGCCCCAGCGAGCCCGCAACATCAACATCGACTTGGCCCTGGACAACCCCTCGGGCTTTACCAACAACATGAAGGTGAACGTGAAGCAGTTTCACCTCGACCTCGGCAAAAACCCGATTGACGGCAACGTAGCCATCGACGGGCTGGAGCCGATGAAGGTGGACGGGCGGGTGAAAGCCAACGTGGACCTGGCCGAGATGATGAAAGTGTACCCGGTGCAGGATCTGCTGCTGCGCGGGCAGCTGTTTGTGGATGCTACGGCCAAAGGCACCTATTCCAAAACCCAGATGCCGGTAGTGCAGGCCGCTCTGCGCCTCATGAACGGCTACGTAAAAAGCAAGCAGTTTCCGGCCCCGATTGAGAACCTGGCCCTGACCGGCACCGTCGCCAACGCCACTGGCAAGCCCAACGATACTTATATCAACATTCCGCAGTTCCGGATGCTGCTCGACGGGGAGCCGCTTGAAGGCCGGGTGGCCGCCCACAACATCGACAAGCCGGTGTTCGACGCCGACGTGCACGGCACCGTGGATTTAACCAAGCTGACCAAGATCTTCCCGCTGGAGGGCATGACGGTGACGGGCCGGCTGAAGGGCAACGTTTTGGCCAAGGGCAACATGGCCGACATCGAGGCCGGGCGCTACCAGAGCGTGGTGGCTTCGGGCCGGGTGCAGGCCAGCAATGTGACCTACAAAAGCCAGGACCTGCCCCAGGGCGTGCGGGTAAACTCGGCCGCAGCCACGTTCAACAACAACGAGATTGTGCTGCAGAACATGCAGGGCTTCGTAGGCTCGTCCGACATTGCCGCCTCCGGGACCATCGCCAACTACATGGGCTATCTGTTCACCCCCGGCCAGTCGCTGCGGGGCAACCTGACCGTGAACAGCCAGCGGTTTAACGTAAACGAGTGGATGGTCGATGAGGTGTCGGCCAAGCCTACTACGGGTGCCGTGGCGGCTACCAAGGCGCCGGCTGCAGCCACCAAAGCCGACGGCGTGCTGCAGATTCCGAAGTTCTTCGACCTGACGCTGAACAGCACGGTGGGGCAGGTGATCTACGACAACCTCAAGCTCGACAATGTGAAGGGGCTGGTAACGGTGCGCGACGAAGCGGCCGTGCTCAACGGGCTTACCTTTAACTCCCTGGGCGGGTCGTTTGCCACCAGCGGCAGCTACAGCAGCAAGAACCTGGCCCACCCCAAGTTCGACGTTGGCCTGAACATCAAGAATCTGAACTTCCAGAATGCTTTTGCCGCCTTTAACTCGATTAAGACGCTGGTGCCGCTGGCCAGTCAGCTGGAGGGCGTCTTTTCGACCAACTTCAAGGTAACCGGGGAAATGGGGCCCGACATGGTGCCCAACTACAGCACCCTTACCGGCCGGGGCGTGGTGGAAGTAGTGCGGGCCGCCGTGGCCAACTCCGAAGTGCTGACCAAGATGAGTACCCTGACCCAGCTGCAGGAGCTGAAGCGGTTTGTGGTCGAGAACAAGGACGTGGCCGCCGAGATGCTGAACGGCAACTTCATCGTGAAGCCCTTCGACTTCACGGTAGGCCAGCTGAAGCTGACCGTGGGCGGATCCAACAACGTGAACGGCAAGCTCGAGTACATCACGGCCATCGACATGCCCACTGGCAAAGTGGGCAACGCGCTGAACTCCCGCCTCACCCAGCTGACCGGCGTGCAGGACATCAAGGGTACCGAACGGGTGACGCTGGGACTTAAGATTGGCGGCACCGTGAAAAGCCCCCAGGTGGCTCTCACGACCGGGAGCGTGAAAAACCAGGCCAAGGACGTAGCGAAGAATCTGGTGCAAAGCGTGGTGCAAAGCCAGGTCGATAATGCCAAGCTGAAGCTGGCCGCCAAGGCCCAGGTAGCCCAGGACAGCGCCCGGCGGGAGCTGGACCGCCGCCGGGAGGAGCTGGAAGTTAAAGCCCGGCAGGAAGTGGAAAAGAAGCGCCTCGAAGCCGAAGCCAAGCTTCGTAATAAGGCGTCGGAAGGACTGAATGGTTTGTTTAACCGGGGCCGTAAGCCTGCTCCCGCTACCCCAACGCCTACCCCGGCGCCTTCAGCTCCGACTGCGGATCCGACGCCTGCCCCGGCTACCCCGGCCCCGGCGGATACCACCAAAGGCGGGGGCTGAAGACAGTGAATTCAAAAAGTGCAATGTGAGGTATAGCCTGCAAGGAAGGGAAAATCAAGCTGAAAGTGGCCGGATTATTGTGCCAAACGGAAATCCGCAGCTTGCGTAGAAGTCAGCGGCTGCTTATCTTTCTGTTCCTTCTCTCCCTTTTATCATGAAACTCACTCGACTCCTTCCCTTCGCCCTGTTCACCGGACTGGCCCTGACCAGCTGCTCCGGCAACGATTCTACTGATGAAAAATCGTCGAAGCTGGAGGTGCGCCTCACGGATGCGCCCGGCAACTTTCAGCAGGTGGTACTGGATGTGCGTCAGATTGAGGTGCACCTGAAGGAAGCAGGCAACCCCGACGGCTGGGAGCTGCTGCCCTTCACGCCCCAGACGGTGAACGTGCTGAACTACGTGAACGGCCGCTCGGCCCTGCTGGTCAGCACCGACTTCACCCCCGGCGACCTGAAGGAAATCCGCCTGCTCCTGGGCCCCGACAGCTACGTAGTCGGGCAGGACGGGCAGCGCTACGACCTGAAAACGCCCAGCGGCCAAAGCTCGGGCGTGAAGCTGAAGCTCGACAAAGCTACCCTTCAGGAGCGGCAGACCTTCCAGCTGGTGCTGGACTTCGACGTAGCCAAGTCAATTGTGGAGCGCGGCAACTGGCGCCCCGGCAACGACAAGAAAGAGCGGTACCTGCTGAAGCCGGTTATCCGGGTTATTGCCCAGGACATTGCCGGCGCCCTGCGTGGTACCGTTACGCCCGCCGCTTCCCTGCCCCAGGTGCTGGCCATCCGGACGTCGCTCACTCCGGCCGACACGTTCAGCACTTCGGCTGATGCATCGGGAGCTTTCCAGATCAACAGCCTGCCTTCCGGCACCTACCGCGTAGAGCTGTACCCTTCCACCACGGCCCCCACTGGTCAGTCCGCTTACCGCAACGTAACCCTGACCGGTAAGACCGTTCTGAACAACCAGACCACTGACCTGGGTGCCATCCCGCTGCAGTAGTTTTTGAGCGGCAAGCGGTAAGCTTGTACTGAATACAAAAAAGCCCCGACCTGTATCAGGCCGGGGCTTTTTTGTGAATCTAATTTCAAATCAGTGCTCTGGGTACGTGGCGGAAAGCTAACAGCCAGCAGCTGATAGCTGTTAGCTTATTCCAGCCCCTGTAGCAGAGCTAGCAGCTCGCGCTGGGTGCTAAGGGTGCGGTCTTTGGCGTACCAGGCGTGAATCTGCTCGGCGTACTGCTCATGACTAGCCCCCTGGGCTTTGAGGTCGAGCAGGAGCTTCTGAGCTACCGCCGGGCGCGGCCCCCAGGTAGCCAGC
The DNA here is from genome assembly GCF_020685205.1 of Hymenobacter translucens. Lineage (GTDB taxonomy): Bacteria > Bacteroidota > Bacteroidia > Cytophagales > Hymenobacteraceae > Hymenobacter > Hymenobacter translucens. The sequence goes on along the minus strand of NZ_JAJERB010000002.1, from coordinate 208,343 downwards.
TCCGTCAAGGTAACGGGGTCCAGCACCAGCAGCTTGGGAATTGACCGGCCGCCGTTGGTGAGGTAACGGTCCATCAAATCTAAATTTTCGTCGCGAAGCAGGTAGTGCGTGGTGATTTTGCCCCGGCTGGCCTGGGCTACGGCCTCCAATACCGGCACCAGCTGGGCCGCGTCGCCGCACCAGCCCTCGGTCAGGATCACCCACTCATAGCGGCGGGGTAGGGCGTCGAGAGTGGCCTGCACGTCGGGCAGCAGCTGTATGGTTTTGTCGATACGCTGCATGCGCTGAATGTTCAGACGGGCGTACTGGACGAGCTGCTCGCTCTGCTTCGGGCCGGTGGTCAGATTCCGGGCCATCAGCTCGTCGATCAGCTGGCGGTAGGCGGCATAGGAGTAGGCGCTTTGCAGGCGGCCGGCATCAAGTACGGGTTCGGAGACGATTATCGGAGACATAATTAAGGCAGTCGGGAGGCTATAGATGCTGAAAAACCCTCCCGGGGCCGGAAGGGTTTTTCGAGATGCCGAAATAAGGCATGCTACAGGCTCGGCACCGTCTGCCGCGCGGCAGCCGACAGCTCCCGGCAGTAGGTAATGAAGTCGGTGTTGATGGGCTCCAAGCCGTGCTCCCGCATCCGGGTTGCTACCTGGGCGCGGTGGTAGTTGGCGTGCACCGTAGCGTGGGTCAGGATGTCGGACACCTGGCTTTCGTAGGCGTTGCCCTGGGAGTTGGTGTAGGAAATCAGGCGGTGCAGCTCCTCGTCGTCGGCATCCGTCATCAGCTGGTGCAGGCGCTCCGAGGTTTGCTCGTGGAGCTGGTGCAGGCCTTCGAGGGTATGCTCCTGCCACACCTTCACCGGGCTTTGGGTGCCGGTGATGCGGGCAATCCAGATGGCCTGGGCGTTAAGCACGTGGCTGAAGAGACGCAGGCAGATGGCGGGAATTTCCTGGCGGGCCGCTACTTCGTCGAGGCGGCCGAGCAGGGTGGTATTGGCCCACACGTTGTAGGCGCCAAGTTTTTCGAGCGTATTTATCATGGTGCAAAAGGTTCGTAGGAAAAAAGCAGGGGTTGGGCTGGGGTGGCCGAACCGGTGCAGTACCGGGTGCTAACCCCCCGGGCCGGGTCCTGGTTTCAGCGCTGATCCTGCCAGACCAGCTTTTCTTCGGTGCGGTTCTTCGTGAAATCGGCGCAGCGCCCGTCGCCCCGGCCGGTAATGCCGCCGTCGGGCTGACACAGCACTTTGCCCTGCTGGTCATATAAAGTAGTGAACTGGTCACAGCACGGGGCCGTCACGTAGTACACCACTTCCCCGTTGTAGCGGTAGCTCATCACCTGGATAGGCGGGTTCTGCTTGGGCTCAGCCTGGAAGGCCAGAATCTTGTCGTCGAGCCACTTAGGTCGGTTGGCTTTGTCAAACGCTGCCATCGGCCGGTCGGGCGGGGCGCTCGTGACGGTTGTGGTGGTGGGGGCCGTGGGGGTGGTCGGGGTAACGGTACCGGTCGCGGGTACGTCGGTATGATTCTTTACGGATACGTTGCGCTGACAGGCATTCGTCAGCAAGAAAGAGGCGGAGGCTACCACCGTAGCAAAAAGCAGGGGCAGACGCATATACGGGAGGGCTAGACAGACAACGGAAAAGGATGGACGCTGCCCGCAGGCAACAATCAACTTACGCCGGCCCGCAGTATTTGTTTATTGGCCTTGCCAGAGCGCCCCTACGTGGGGCCCGAACACCAGTACCCCGATGACCAGCGCGGCTATGGCCGTCACCAGTACGGCCCCGGCCGCTACGTCCTTGGCTTTGCCGGCCAGCACGTGGTAGTCCGGCGACACCAGGTCCACAATGGCTTCCACGGCCGTGTTCATCAGCTCCGCCGACCACACCGTGCCGATGGCCAGCACGACCAGCGCCCAGTCGAGGCGGCTCAGGCCGAAATAGAAGCCTAGGCCGACGGCCACTACTGTGGACAGGGCGTGAAAGCGCAGGTGCACCTCCGAGCCCAGGGCGCTCCACACGCCCCGGAAGGCGTAGCCAAAGCTGGCAATGCGGCGCTGGAGCCGCCCTCCTTTCTGAGGCTTAGCCACGGGCGTCGAATTCGCGAAAGACGCTTTGGCGCAGCCCGTCCCACTCGGGTTTCAGGATGCTGAAGATGACCGTGTCGCGCCGGATGCCGCCCTGGGTGTTGCGGTGGCTGCGCAGCGTGCCTTCCTCGGTGGCACCCATCCGGGCCATGGCCTCGCGCGACTTCCAGTTGCGGGAGTCGGTTTCGAGCTCCACCCGCTCGCAGCCGAGGTTGCCGAAGGCGTGGTTGAGCAGCAGGTGCTTGCAGGCCCGGTTAAGGCCGCTGCGCTGAAACTCCTTGCCCACCCAGGTGTAGCCGATGCTCAGGCGCTGCTCGTCCAGGTTCACGTTGTAGTAGCTTGTGCTGCCCGCCACCTGCCCGGTGTGCCGGTCGATGATGACGAAGGGGTAGCGCAGTCCTTTCTCCCGGCCCTGCAGGGCCTGCTGCACGTAGGCGGCCAGGTCCATGGGCGAGTGGCAGGCCGTCAGCGTGTACTTCCACAGCTCCCGGTCGAAGGCTACGGGCTTGAGGGCCGCAAAGTCGGTGGGGTCGAGGGGGCGCAGGCGGGCGCGGCTGTTTTCGAGCGTAATACAGCGGGAAAAATCCATGGAGAAGCAGGAGCGCAAAAGGTTAAAAGCAGAACGTCATTCCGAGCGCAGCCGGGGAATCTCGCTTGCTGACGTTGGAATTACTAATCCAACGAGGCGGGAGAGATGCTTCGACTTCGCTCAGCATGACGTTCTGGTACTATTCAACTAACTACTTCTTGATTTCGCCCACCATGTCCTCGGGCTTCAGCCACTGGTCGAACTGCTCCTCGGTGAGGTAGCCGAGCTGCAGGGCGGTTTCCTTCAGGGTGCTGCCGTTTTTGTGGGCGGTCTGGGCTATTTCAGCGGCCTTGTAGTAGCCGATGTGGGGGTTCAGGGCCGTTACCAGCATCAAGGACGACTGCACGTGCTTGCGGATGTTGTCTTCCAGGGGCTGGATACCCTCGGCGCACTTGTCGTTGAACGACACGCACACGTCCCCGATCAGGCGGGCCGACTGCAGGAAGTTGTAGATCATCACGGGCTTGAACACGTTCAGCTCGAAGTGACCGTTCATGCCGCCGATGTTGATGGCCACGTCGTTGCCCATCACCTGGGCCGCTACCATCGTCATGGCCTCGCTCTGGGTGGGGTTCACCTTGCCGGGCATGATGGACGAGCCGGGCTCGTTGTCGGGAATGTACAGCTCACCGATGCCGGCGCGGGGGCCTGAAGCCAGCAGGCGGATGTCATTGCCAATCTTCATCAGCGAAGCGGCTACGGTCTTGAGCGCGCCATGGGCTTCCACGATGGCGTCGTGGGCGGCCAGGGCCTCAAACTTGTTTTCAGCCGTGATGAAGGGCAGGCCGGTGAGGTCGGCAATGTGCTTGGCTACGTTCTCGGAGTAGCCGGGAGGGGTGTTGATGCCCGTACCCACGGCGGTGCCGCCCAAAGCCAGCTCGCTCAGGTGGGCCAGGGTGTTGTGGATGGCGCGCAGGCCGTGATCGAGCTGCGACACGTAGCCCGAAAACTCCTGCCCCACGGTCAGCGGGGTGGCGTCCATCAGGTGGGTGCGGCCAATCTTGACGACGTGCATGAACTCCTCGCTCTTGCGCTTGAGCGTGTCGCGCAGCTTCTCAATGCCCGGAATCGTGACCTGCACCAGCGTCTGGTAGGCGGCAATGTGCATGGCCGTCGGGAAGGTGTCGTTCGAGGACTGCGACTTGTTCACGTCGTCGTTCGGGGCCAGGGCCTTCTTTTCGTCGCTCAGGGAGCCGCCCTGCAGCACGTGGCCGCGGTAAGCAACCACCTCGTTCACGTTCATGTTGCTCTGCGTGCCCGAGCCGGTCTGCCAAACCACCAGTGGGAATTCGCTGTCGAGCTTGCCTTCCAGGATTTCGTCGCATACCCGGCCGATGAGGTCCGCCTTTTCCGCCGGCAGAATGCCCGCGTCACGGTTGGTCAGGGCCGCAGCCTTCTTCAGGTAAGCAAAGGCGCGGATGATTTCGGTGGGCATCCGGCTGATGTCCTGGGCAATCTTGAAGTTCTCGATAGAACGCTGGGTCTGGGCACCCCAGTAGCGGTCGGCGGGCACCTGTACGGGGCCCATGGTGTCTTTCTCGGTGCGGAATTGCATATGCGGCGCGGAAATGCGGATGAAACGTAGGGATTGGGAGGCGGTAAAAGTACGCAACGCCGGGCGGGTGCCCAAGCCGGCCCTACTTTACCACCTCCAGCCAGCCCTTGACGCGCCGGAAGCAGAACCGCTCGTTCTCGAGCAGGTAGTAGTACACCCCGGCGGGCTGATCGGCGGCGGCCCAGTCGTTCCCGTACGCGGCACTGCTGTATACCAGCCGGCCCCAGCGGTTAAAGATGCGCAGCCGGGTGCCGGCCTCAACGGGCGCCGGCGCAAACCGGTCGTTCATCCCGTCGCCGTTGGGCGTGATGATGTTGGGCGGAGCGGTCTGGCTGCCGATGGTGACGTTGCGGACAAGGCGTTGCGTGCAGCCATCCAGGCTGACTTCGGCCGAGTAGCTACCCGACTGCGTGACGGTGATGCTGCTCGTGGTTTCGCCCGTGCTCCACAGAAACCGGCTGCCGGGCTCAGCCGTCAGCATCAGCTCCACGCTGCCGGCGCAGGATGTAGTATCCTGTTGGGCTGCGTCGGTGCTGATGGGCCCCAGCACCTGGGTCTGGCTTGTGGTAGTGCAGGCTCCGTTGCTGATTTCCACGCGGTAGATGCCCGGGCTGGTCACGCTGATGGTGCGGGTGATGGCGCCGGTGCTCCAGCGGTAGGCGCTGCCCGGGTTGCCCGCGTCAAGCGTGACCGGTGCCGCCGTACACAGCCGCAGGCTGGCCGGCAGGGTGCTGACGGGCAAGGCATTCACCCGCACGATTACCGAGGCCGTGTCCTGCACCGCCGGGGCGCAGGCCTGGGCTGCGCCCGTGATGGTGAGCCGGACGCGGTAAGACCCGGGTTGGGTGAACGTGTGGGTGGTCGAGGAAGTGGTAGCCGGGGCCGAGCCGTCGCCGAAGTCCCAGCGGTAGCTCACGGCCCCGGTGCTGTTGTTGTCGAGCTGCACCAGCAGCGGCGCGCACCGCTCCACGGTGGTCCCGACTGACAATGCCTGTACCAGCACGTTGGCCGCGTCGGGCACGACCTTCAGGCCGACGACGTCGAAGCCGCTGTTGCGGGCGGTACGCGCGTAGGCCAGGGGCGTCGTGGGAAAGACCTTGTCGTCCGGCACGCAAAAGGCGTGGTAGAGGCGTCCCTGGGCGTCGAACCGCTGGGTGAAGCTGTGGACGTGGACGCCTTCCTGCCCGATACCGGCAGGCGGGCCGTAGTACGAGCCGAACTCGACCTGGGTAGCATTGGCATCAAGCGCAAAGGTGTAGAGGGCTCCGGTGCCGGTACTGCCCGCCAGAGCGTTTACCTGGGGCAGGCCGGTAGTGGTCGTCACGGCCGCTCCTCTGATTTTTCCGCAGTCGTCAAGCCCGAAGGCCGTAAGCCCATTGAATAGCCCGGACCCAACCTGATAAGGGGGCACCAGCGCCGTAAAAGTTTGGTTCCGAAGGTCCGGGGGCAGCTTGCTGATAAATACCTTGCCCACGCCGTTGGTCAATGCGCCCGGGGTGGCCGTAAGGGCGCCTTCGGTGGTGCCGTAGGCATACACGTTACTGGCGCCGTCGAGGGCCAGAAAGCGGATATCGTCGGCGGCATTGGCGGAGCCGAAGGCAGTGGACGCGACCAGGACCGTGCCGGTGGCGTTCAGGCGGGAAATAAACCCGTCGCCCGAGAACCGAACCGTCGGCACAAAGGCGCCGGAGGTGGTCGGGAAGTTAGTGCTGGCGGTGGCTCCGGCTACCACCGGCTCCGTGCCTCCGCTCAGCTGAATGGCGGCGGGCTCATCGTCCAGCGACCCGCCCAGCAGCGTGCTCCAGACCAGGGTCGTAAGCGTGCCATTGAGTTGGGCCACGAAGCCATCCTGGAAGCCGTTGGCAGTGCGGTCATAGGCGCCGGTCGTGGTTGGGAACCCGGCGGCAGTGCTGCCAGTCAGAAATACGCTGCCCGTTGTGCTGAGTACGAAGTCAGCGGGGTTCTCCTCACCCGGTCCGCCCAGGTAGGTGGACGCCAGCAGCTGGGAGCCGTTCGAGCTAAGCCGGCACACGGCCAGGTCATCGAGCAGGCCATTGAAAGAAGCGTCGTAGCAGCCGGGAGTGGTGGGAAAGTTCGTGGAGCCGGTTTTCACGAACAGGTAGATGTCGCCGTTGGTCGTGGTGCGCAGGCTGCGCGCGTCGTCGAGGTTACTGCCGCCAAGGTAGGTGGCAAACAGCAGGGCCGATCCGGTACGGTTAAACTTGCTCAGCCCTACGTCGCCGAGCTGCCGGGGGCTGGTCTGGTAGGCTCCGGGCGTCACGGGATAGCCAAAGCCGGTGGTGCGCGCTGCCACCAGCACGTTGCCTACCGCGTCGTAGCCGGCCGTTTGCCCGTACAGAAAGCTGCCGGTAGCGCCGGAATACGTAGCCGCCGCTACCACCGGGTCGATGATGAGCATCCGGCGCTGGTCGTAGCCCTGCGGGAACTCATAGCTCAGGATGTTGCCCCTCAGCGTATAGCGGCAGGGCACGGCCTGGCGCTGCCCGTCGGGGGTAGGCTGGTAGGCGTAGGGCTGCTGCTCAGTAATGGCGCCGACGGAGGTTTGCACCAGCAGGGCGCCGTTAGGCAGCAGCCGAACCGCGTCGGCGCCCCGGTAGCGCAGGGCAATGGCGGTGGCGCGGGCGCCGGGAGTTACTTCCAGATCGTACTTCAGCCGCCCGCCGTCCGTGCCGTAGAGGTGCAGGTTGATGCCCGGGTACAGGCTTTGGTACTGGACTTCGGCAAACAGCGGCACCCGGGCGGCCCATTTGCTTTGATCCGGCCCCAGGAAGTAGTTATGATAAGCCCGGGCCTGCTGCCGTCCCACTGCTTTTCCTCCCGCCGCCCCCACAAAGTCGACATACACGGCGTGGCTGCGAACCGGGGCTGCCTTCGAAACAGAACCTTTCAACGACGCCCCCGCCGGGTGCAGCCGGGCCAGGTCGGCCGGGCTATGCCAGTCGTACACCAGCCCGGAGCGGGTCAGGTACACTTCGCCGCCGGGCAGCTCCGCCCGAAACAGTACGGCCGTTGGCCACTGGCTTTTATTGGCCACGAAGCTAAGCTGCCGGGGCTGGTGCGGACTGGCCCGACCCACGGCGGGCAGCAGTACAAACCAGATGCAGAGCAGATAACAGATCCTTGACACGGAATAAAAGTAAGCAGACAGTCGGGTACAAAACGAAATCAGGCTGGCCCGGCAGATTCTGCGCTGGGACAGCCTGATTTTCGGTTGAAGAGCTTCCGCTGAACCGACCCGAATGGGTCTGGTTGCCAAGCAGCGCGGGTGGCTACTTGATAATTTCTACCCAGCCCTTGGTATGAGGCGTGCAGAACCGGGGGTTGTCCAGCGTAAAGTAGTACATGCCGGCCGACTGCCCGTCCCCGCTCCAGTCGTTGCGGTAGTCGTTGGAGGAGTACACCAGCCGTCCCCAGCGGTTGAAGACGCGCAGCTGGGTGCCGGGCTCGATGCTCAGGGGGCGGAACGTGTCGTTGAGCCCGTCGCCGTTGGGCGTCATCACGTTGGGAGCCGGCACATTGGGCTGGAACGTAACCCTACGGGTTTCGGTGATGGTGCAGGAGCCCTGCGTCACGCGCACCGAGTATTCGCCCGACTGCATAACCTGGATGGTGGGAGTGGTAGCGCCGGTCGACCAAAGGATAGCGCTGCTGTTGTCTGTTTGCGCCCGCAGCGTCAGGCTGGTCGCGCCGCACATGGTGGTATCGGCCCCAATGCGCGGGGGCAGCAGCAGGCGGACCAGGGTACTATCGCGGGTGCTGCAGCTGCCGTTGCTAATCACGACCTTGTAGTAGCCTGGCGTGGCAACCACGATGCTTTGGGTGGTGGCCCCGGTGCTCCACAGGTAAGTGTTGCCGGGGTTGCCGGCGTTCAGGGTCTGGGGACCATTGCAAAGCTGCAGCTCCCGGGGCAGGGCTGCTACGGGCTTATCTTTCACGTTTACCGTCAGGTAGGTTGTGTCGCTGCGGCCGCAGCTGGAGCCGTTGCTCAGCGCCACGAGGCGGACGCGGTACGTGCCGGCCGCGGTAAAGACGTGCGACGGGTTCTGGGTAGTGTCGGTGGCGCCGTCGCCAAAGTTCCAGCGGAAGCGGCTGGTGCCCACGCTCTGGTTGCCAAACGTAACGCGGTAAGGGGCACAAGCCGGGGCCACGTCATTCACCTGCGCCCGGACAATAGCACCACTGGCTCCCAGGCCCTGGTCGATCTTGAACACGGCAATGTCGTAGCCCGAGGCCCGGTTGACGGTGGAGTAGGCCGGGCTGACCGTGGGAAAGCCTCCACCCGTGTAGCAATGCGCCTGGTATAGCCGTCCCTGCGGGTCGAAGCGCTGCACGTTGGTGTGGTCGTGGCTGCCCCCGGTGTAGGACCCAAACAGCAGCCGGGCTCCGTTGGAAGCCAGCGTGAAGGTGTAGTACGGTCCGGAGTTGCCGTTGGGCAGCGGGTTCAGCACGGGCATCTGCGTTCCGGAGCTGTTGCTGAAGCCTGCCCCGTGAATGTTTTCGCAGGCGTCAACCCGCATGGCCCGGGGCGAGAACTGCACGAACGAGCCCATCGTAGCCGTATACCGCAGGGTGCGCAGGTCACTGGCTAGTTTGGTAACGAACGTCTGCGCGCTGGGTGCCGAAACGGAGCCTGGAGTTGCTGCAATGCTGCCCCACGTGGTGGTCGTGCCCAGCAGGTACACGTTGCCGGCAGGGTCGGTATCCATCGAGCCGATGAATTCGGCGCCGGTGGCGGCTCCATAGTAGGTAGAGGCCACCAGCCCCGTGCCGTCGGCACGCAGGCGGGTTACAAACGCTTCACCGGGCGAGCGGTAGGTGGGTGTGAGTACCCCGGGCGTTACGGGAAAGTTACTGCTGGTGGTGTTGCCGGCTACCACCGTCTCCCCGTTGCCTAGTATTTTGATACCGGCCGGGTTATCCGAACCGGATCCACCGAGGTAGGTGCACCACTGTAGCGTGCTCAGAGTTGAGTTGAAGCGGGCTACAAATGTGTCGCCGGAGCCCTGGAACGTACGGGAGAAGGCCGTGGCCGATACGGGGAAGTTGGACGACTGGGTGCTGCCCACTACGTACACATCCCCCTGGCCGCTGATATCCAGGTCCACGGGCTGGTCGAAACCGGAGCCCCCGAGGTAGGTAGAGCCCAACAGGGCCGTGCCGTTGGCGCTCAGCCGGCTGATGGCCGCATCGTTGCCGCCGTTGGCGCTGGCATCGAAGCAGCCCGAAGTGGTCGGGAAGTCGAAGGAGCCGGTGTTGGTCAGCAGAAACAGGTCTCCGGCGGCATTGGTCAGCATGGCCCGCACATCGTCCTGGCCCCCGCCGCCCAGGTAGGTCGCGTAAAGCAGGGCAGCCCCGTTGGGAGTGAGCTTACTGATGCAGACTTCGGGCGTACTGCGAAGCGTGGTCTGGTAGGCTCCCGGGGTGATGGGGTAGCCGAAGGTCTGGGCTGCGCCGCCGGTAAAGATGTTGCCGGCGGCATCGTAGGCGGCCGTGTTGCCGAACACGGTGCCGGTGCTGCCGGAGTAGGTGGCCGCGGCCACCACCGGGTCAATAACCAGGGGCAGGCGGTGGTTGTAGCCCTGGGGGAACTCGTAGCGTATCACATTGCCGGTCAGCTTATAGCGGCAGGGCACGGTTTGGCGCCGGCCCTGCACCGTCTGGTAGGCGTAGGGGCGCTGCTCGTGCACGTCCGTCACGGAGGTGCGCACCAACAGGCTGCCATCGGCACGTAGGGTCAGGGCTTCCGCTCCGCGGTAGCGCAGCCCGATCTGGCTGGCCTGCGCCCCCGGGGCCACGAGAAAGTCGTATTCCAGCTGCCCGGCCGGGGTGCCGTAGAGCTTGAGGCTGATGCCCGGATACAGCTCCTCGTAGCGCGTCTGGGCGTAAAGCGGGACGCGGCTGGCCCAGCGCGACTGGTCTTTCCCCAGAAAGTAGTTGTGGTATTCCGGCCGGGATTCGGCTCCTGCGGGCTCCCCGGCGCGGGCTCCCACGAAGTCCACGAATACGGCGTGCCCGCGCAGGGCCAGGTCGGGCAGCGTGCCTCCTTTGGCTTTGTCGTAGGCCGCGTGGGCCCGCTCCAGGTCGGCCGTGCTGTGCCAGTCGTACACGAGCCCGTTCTGGGCAAGGTACACGTCACCGCCCGGAACCGCGGCTTTAAAGCGTATGGCCGTGGGCCACTGGCCCTGGTTGGCAATAAAGGAAAGCCGGCCCCCGGGAGCCGGAACGGTTGCGTAGCCCTGGGTGCTCAGGACCATGATACCAAGCAGAGCAGCTAGCTTTCCGGCGGGCAGAGTAATAAGATCCATCGAAGATATAATTGAAGGTTAATGCCTCTCAAATTTAGCTAAACTCCCTTAACAAGACGGCGGAGTTGACCATCTGCCGATGAGCCTCGTACAAGCAGACTTGCCCGGTTCCGGCCGGGTAGCCGTCCTCTTCTCCCACTCACCTAACCTTCTTCCCCCATGAGTTCCATCAAGAAAGTGATTGAAGTGCTGGCCAGCTCCGAAAAAAGCTTCGAGGATGCCGTGCAGCGCGCCCTGCAGGAAGCCAGCACCACCGTGAAAGGAATCCGTTCGATCTACATCAAAGACCAGAGCTGCCGGGTCCGCGACAATAAGATTACCGAGTACCGCATCACCGCCAAAATCAGCTTTGAGGTAATGCACAAGTGGGACCCTACCAGCACCCAGAATGCCCCGGCCGAGCTGCGGGTGCCTACGGCCGATGATGCCCCGGCCGGCACCGGCGGCGGTACGCCCGACTACTCCGGCGTGAACCTGCATGCCAAACCCGACTTGCCCCGCGACGTGGAGCCCGGCGGCAGCGCCACCTCGGCCGAAAGCGGAGGCGGCTACAGTAACTAGCTTTCCTGATAAGTAAAAAAGGCCCCGCTACCATTTGGTGACGGGGCCTTTTTAGTTGGAACTGACCGGCCGGTGCCGGGTTCCTTTTTACTCCTTCAGCAGGGGATGCGTCTCAACCACGGTTCCGTCGGTGACAGTCAGGAAGTAGGCGCCTGCGGGCAGGCCGGCCACCGGAATAGCGACCGGGGCTCCGCCGGGCTGTGCCACCTCTAGCTGCCGCAGCTTGCGTCCGTCGGCCCCGAACAGGGTGATGCTAACCCGGGCCGGCGCGGCCGTAAAGGTCAGGTAAACCTGGTCGCGGGCCGGGTTGGGATATAGCGAAGCCAGCAGGTTGCCCTTGCCGGTGGTCCGCACCGTCACGATGTTGCTATAGGCAACGGTGCCGTCGAAATCCTTTTGCTGCAGGCGGTAGTAGTACAACTGCCCGGGCAGGACGCCGGGGTCCGTAAACTGATAGCGGCTCAGCTGGGAGGTCGTGCCCTTGCCGGTTACAAAGCCTACCGGTTCGAAGCGGCTGCCGTCGCGGCTGCGCTCTACGCGGAAACCTTCGTTGTTCAGCTCGGTGTACGTTTCCCAGGTCAGCAGCGCCTCGGAGCTGCGCAGCGTGACTGCCAGCTTACCCAGCGTGACGGGCAGCACGGTGCTGCCGTCTGACAAGGTAAACTGGCCGAAGCCCGTCACCGGTGCCGTGTAGGTGTACACGCCGCTGGTGCTGTTATAGCTGACGGAGCTTGGCGTAATCAGGCGGGCGACGCCCGGCCCGACGGTAGAGCTGAGGTCGGTGCCATCGGCCACCTGCAGCACTTTCAGCGCCGTCTTATCCGCAAAGCCTGTCAGCTCCGCGGCGGTGTAGTAGAAGGTCGCGTCGTAGGTGGCGGTACTGCCCCCGCTACCCGGCAACAGGCGGATTACCTTCTGGGCCCGCTTGAACGTGCCGCGCGGGGTAACCAGATCAGCCTGTCCGTTGCCTGCCTGCGTTACCGACGCGGTCAGGCAGCCTACGCCCTGGTTCAGGCTGCCGAACCGGCCCAGCAGCAGGTCGTTGCTCTTCAGGTATATGTCGCCGGTATTGGCGGCCGTGGGAAGGGCGGCCGACTGCCCCACCTGGGTGGCTACAGCGACACCCTTGCGGCGACCCGTTACCACCACATCGTCGATCAGCAGCGGCACGCCGAGGGTGGCAGTATTGTCGTTAAACCAGACGAAGCTGGGACGGAAGCTCGTATTGGCCCCCAGGACGGCGCTCAGGTCCAGGTTACTGACCGTTACCATGGCGCTGCCGCTGCCATGGTAAGCGTAGGGGTTCAGGCGGTCGGGTCCCAGGTAGAAGACGGAACCGCCGATAATTACGCCTACCCGGCCGTAGTCATATATGGCCGGTCCATCGGGTGGGCCGGCGTAGTACTCGCCTTCCACCTTGTACGTAAAGCTGAGCTTGACGTCGGTATAGTCGGTCACGTTGAGGGTGGGACCGGCCAGAACCCTGGCAGCCGTTGCGGTGGTGGTATAGGTGTAGGGCTTGGTGTTGGTACTATTGGTGATGTAGGCTGCATTGCCCGTCACGCCGATACCACCATAGGGGCCCACCGTCCAGACGTTCGTGCCCACGTCGGCGCTGAATCTGAGTTGGGTCCAGCCAGTAGGAAATGTCAGTGCCGCGTCGAAGTTTTCCGACAGCAGTATATCCGTCGTAATGGCGGTAGTGCCGATGGGCGAGGGAGCCGCGTCGTTGTCCGCAATCGTGATGGTGTGCGTCGGGTTGTTGAGTCCTGTCGTGGCGGTGCCGCCGTTGGCCGCTACCACCAGGCCGAGCACGATGGTCTCACTGCCTTCGGTCAGCATATCGTCAACTACTGACACGGTCACGCTCTGCGTGCCGGTCTGGCCCGCGGCGAAGGTGAGCGAAGTCGGCGAAATCGTGTAATCCTGGCTCTGGGTGCCAGTTCCGCTTAAATTGAAGGTTACCGTGGTAGCCGCGGCAGAAGGAGCCGACAGCTTCACGCTCGCCGTGGCCGTCCGCGTGGCAGAGCAGCCGCTGCCGAGCGTGGCCGCTTCCGAAATGCTGTTCTGGCCCAGGGCAAACTCCACCGTGGGACTGCACGCGGCCGATTCGCCCACGCCCACGCCAAACCAGGCGTTCGTTACCTGCTGCACTTCGTTGGAGCAGGCTCCGAACAGCGTCTGGGCGGCGTTAATCGAAGCCGTGCGGGCCGCCGCGTAGTCGGAGTTGGAAGTCAGGCTCAGCTCCGTGAGGTAGGCAATGCGCTGCGTTTTCGCAAAGCCCAGGCCCGTTACGTTAAAGGTATTGCCTTTGTCGTTGGTACCGGATTCGCCCTGGGTAATCAGGTAAAACCACTTGTTCAGCACCCCACTGTTGTAGTGCACGCCGCAGTTGTCGTTGCTGCTGCTGGGATAGGGGCAGCCGGGCAGGGTAGTAGTACGCCAGAAATCGCCCTCGTAGGTATCGGGGTTGCTGGCCAGGTTGGGGTTCTGCATGCTGCGCAGAAAGCCGCCGGCCGTGGCTGAAATTTCTTCTCCGATCAGGAAATAGCTCTTGTTCAGGCCCGAGTAGTTTTCCGCGCAGGCCGCCCAGATGTCGCTGAAGCCTTCGTTAAGCCCCCCCGATTCACGGGCATACACCAGTCCGGCCGTCGCCTGGCAGACGCCATGGCCCATCTCGTGGGCGACGATATCCAGGGAAGTCAGCGGCTTGAAGCCGTTGACATTGCCGGTTCCCAGGTAGCTGCCGTCGCCGTAGTACATGGCCGAGCCCGACCAGAAGGCGTTGTCGTAGTTCTGGTTGACGTGCACGAAGCTCTTCATCTCCCCGCCGGCGTTGTTCCAGCTGCTGCGGTTGTGGATGAGCTTCCAGTAGTCACTGACCAGCTCAGTGCCAAACTGTACGTCCAGCGCGGCGTTGTCCCAGGTGGCGTTATTGAATTCGGCGCTGGTCCAGTTGTTATCGGTATCGAGGAAATCCACCGCGGCTGCGTCAGCGGTGGTTGAGCGGGTCGCCTGCCGGTAATTCAGGGTGGTGATGGTATGCCCGTTGCGGGTTTCGCGCAGCCGGTGGGTCGAGTTGGAGTTGTCGGTGGTGATGTTGACCCGCCCGGAATAGCGTGAGTCGGCCGCGCCGGCCGCGTTGGCATGCTTGATGATGGCGTCCAGCAACAGAATCTGCCCGCTGGCCGCATCCACGTACACGTAGTTGCGCGAGAGCGGCTCGTCGGCGTACACATCAAACTTCCAGGCCAGGCGCATGCCGCCCTGCTTGTGCAGGATGTCTTCTACGATAACCAGCTCGCCCTGGGGCCGCTGGAACTCCGGGTTGCTGCCGGTGTAGCCCTGCCACACGTAGCGCCGCGCCCCGATGTGGTTCATGGCCTGTTGCAGCGCCGCGCCTTCGCTGAGGCTGACCGTAGTAGACAGGTTGCCGATAGAGTAGAACTCCAGCTGCATGCTGGCCACCTGTCCGCCGGCGGCGATGATGCGGGCCCCGCCATGTTCCACCTTATAGCCCTGGTAGTACTGCTGTACTTTCTGCACCGTTACGGCAGCCCCGGCGTCCGTAGTGGCACCTGCTCGCAGCTGGTCGGTGCCGGGGCGGAGCCCGAGCTGCTGGCTAAGCCAGCCTACGGCATTATCAGCGTGCAGCGTGCGGGAGTCGAAGCTGATGGCTGCCTGGGCGGGCATGCGGGCATTGAGCTCTACCCGGGCCCCGGCCGTCTGGTTGGGAGCCTGGCGCAGACTTTCCTGCAGGCGCGCCAGCGAAGGTTGGGAGGCCCGGCTGGCCGTTTGCTGGGCCAGCAGCCCAGGACTTGCCCCCAGCAGTAGAATGAGTGTGGCGTAAACGTGTTTTTTCATATCGCGCGGTAAAATGACAGAGCACCTCCGGTATAGCCAGCTCTTCTACTGCGCTTTTAGTAGCGAGTAATCAGATAGAGTTGGCGAGCAGAAAGGGGGCGGGCAGACTTATCAGCTTCCTAAAAGTAGGAATAATCAGTCACTAATCGATTAATTTTTAGCTAAATACTATAAATACGAAAGACGTTCCTTGGAATAGTATAATTGAAATTAGATATGCATAGGTTACTGTTCGGCAGTAGCGGCATTTCGTTTAGTCAGAGTGTGGTGCCTTGGCCACATCCATTCGGCCCCAAGCAGGTCATCTCACTATTCCTCAGGGGAAACCCGGACGGGATAAGGCAGAGTTAAAATGAGATGCTGAGCTCCACGGGCAGCTCGGACAGTCGGCCGTTGGCAATACCGGGCTGCCAGGCCGGCCCGCTGCACAACCGCTCCATGGCTTCAGCGTCGTAGTCGGGGCGCAGACTCTTTATCACCTGAATGTTGCGCAGAGCGCCGGTTTCCGTAACGGTAAACCGCAGCTTTACCGACCCCATCAGCGGGGGCAGGTGAGAGTCGGACAAGTCAACCGCGGGGAGCCGGCGCAGGTGTTCCCGCAGGGCCTTGTAGCCCCCGGCCGGGAGCGGGGGCACTGACGGTGCCGCCGGCATCTGGTCCCGCTTCACTAGGGCCGGGCTTTCTTCCGATGTGGCTTTGGCCTTGCGAGCCAGGGGGGCCGGCGGTGCCCCCGCCGGAGCCGACGCGGTAGGGGCCGGGGTGGCGGGGGGAGCATCTGCCAGGGCGTCCGGGTTGATACTTGCCGGCTCCGTATTCTCACTTACTGCTTGGGCTGACGTGCTGGCTGCCAGTTCAGCCTCGGGAGCCGGAACCATCTGCGGACTGACCGCGCGCGGCCGTCGGGCCGGGCGCGCGCGCTGGTACGCAACGACTTTATCGGCAACGGTCGGCAGGGCCGGCTTGGCTGTGTCCGGCACGGCACCTGCTTCAGTTGGTGCCGCATCAGGTGGTGCCGGGGCCGTTTCGGTTGCCGGAGCTGGAGGGGCGCTCCGAGAAACCTGAACTGCTACCCGGTCCTGTTCCGCCGGAGTATGCAAAAGCCAGAATCCCCCGCCCAGCAATAACAGGAGCGCTACTACGGCCGCCATCGGCTGCCAGGCCAGCCCGGTCGGCTTTTTGGAGCCGGCGGCTATCCGGGCGTGGAGACGGTCCTGCAACTGCGACAGCGCCAGGTCGGTAGCCGCCGCACTGCTGACGGTCAGCCCTTCGAGCACGTCGGCGCAGCGGGAGCACCCGAGGGTATGCGCCTCCACCCGATGTTGCTCAGCCGGGGGCAGCACCCCGGCCACGTACTGCCGCAGCAGGTCCACCGGCAGATGGGCCGGGGCGGCAGAAGCGGAAGGTTGGCTAGTGGAGGGCATCGGGGGAGGTAAGGTGGCGGCGCAGGTTGCGCTTACCGTTTTGCAGGTGACTTTTGACCAGGTTAACGTCGAAGCCGGTGGCCTCGGCAATGTCGCGGTAGCATTTCTTCTCAAGGTAAAACAGCTCCAGACAGCGCCGCTGGCCGTCGGGAAGCTCGGTGAGAGCCTGCTCCAGGGCCTGCAGCTGGTCTTCCAGCGGGGCTCCGTCGTCGGCTTCGGGCTGATGATGCGCCCCACCGGCAGATTCCACATCGGCGGCATCCGGAAATTGCAGGAGCAGGGGCCCGCTGTCGGGCCCGGCCCGGGCGCGGCTGCGCAGCTGCATCAGGCAGTGGTTGCGGGCCGTAGCGTACAGCCAGGCGCCGAAGTTGCCGACTTCATGGCGGCGCAGCGTTTCAACCAGCTTCTCGAAAAGCTGCATCACTGCGTCCTGGGCGTCTTCATCCGGGCGCAGGTAGCGGCGGCACACGGCAAACACTTCCGTCATGTGCCGCTCGTAGAGCACGCCCAGATCCGCCACGTCGCCCTGTTCGCGGTAGCGCGTCAGCAGCTCCTCATCGGAGAGCTCGGCGGGCAACTTAGGACGGCGGCGAAAAAACATAGCGGCAGCAGGGCGAAGTCGAAATGTACGAATTTGACGCCGGCCCTGCAGGCTTCCACCCCGTTACTGGCGCACGACGCGGCACTGGGCCGACGGCTGCCCGGGCGTGCTCATCCGCACCAGATACAGGCCGGCGGGCTGGGCCGTCAGGTCCAGCTGGGCTTCGGTGGCAGCACCGGTAAGCGGCTGGCGCAGTACTTCGCGGCCCACGGCATCGGTTACGAGCAGCTCGGTGGCTCCGGCGGGGCGCAGGACCGTGAAGCGCCCGGAGGCAGAAGGGTTGGGATACGCTTGGAGCAGTGCCGGGGCCGCCGCCGGCCGCGTACCCGTCACCAGAAAGGATACATCGGCCCGCCATAGGTCGCCCAGCGTAGCTGAGCCGGCCGAGGCCGTATTGCCGCCCCAGACATAAAGCTGGTTGCCGGCAGCGGCTATGGCTGCCGCGGCGTTGCGCCGCGGCGGCAGGTTGGAAGAGAAGGTACGCAGCTGTGCGGTACGGGTGTTATAGGCCGCCAGGAAGCTTTGGTTGGTAAAGTCCCCCACGAGCCAGATCCACTCACCCTGCACGGCTACGGCCTGGTTGGATACCGTGGTCGGCAGGTTGCCTAAGGCCGTCCACTGGTTGGTGGCAATGTCGTAGACATCGATGCGGCTGGAGTTTACCACACCGTTGTAGCCACCAAACGTATAGATTTTGCCATTGACGGCGGCGCCAAACGTCTGCTTGGCTTCAGGCATGGGCGCCAAGTTGGTCCACGTATTGGTAGCCCGGTTGTAGGAGCGCAGGCTATTGGAAAATGCAGTACCCACCGAGCCGCCGTAGCAATACAGCAACCCGTTCCACACCGCCGAACCGGCCGAGGCGGTGGGGCTTGGGTTGGCAAAGCTTGGTCCCGAAGAGCCACCCTGCATCAGCACGGTCTCCACCACCGGCGTCACGCCATTGGCCGTGGTGGTGGCCCCGTTCAGAACATAAATTACGTTGGGCTCTACTACAGCGGCAGTGGTGAAGCGTTGGGGGGTAGGGGCCCCCAAACCCACATCCCAGCGGTTTTGCTGGAGGTCGAACCGAAAGACGTCCGCAGTCAAGGGTCCGAATGTTGTGCCGCCTCCAATGCTGTAAAGCCCCGATTGGTAAATGCAATAGCCCATCCCGTAGTGGGGTGAGGGCATCGGGGGCAGCGACGTGAACGTGAGGGTAGACTGCGCGCGGACCGGCAGCCAACTCAGGCAGGCAAATGCAAGCAAAGGAACCGAGAGTAGAAGTTTGCGCATGATAACGAGGACAGTAGGTGGAATCTGAGGAAAAGTAGCGAGTTCCGCCGAGCATACCTATCGGGTTTGTAAGTGGTAGTCCGGGCTTTTGAATGGGCAAAATTAATTTAGCTGGCCGTGTGGAATTCATTTTTCTGCGGCATCAGTCAGGCAGACCGTCACACCAAACGCCCTGCCGCCATGAAAAACTACCTGCTTTCCGCGTTCCTGCTTTTCTCTGCATTTCTGGCCCCCGAGCCGGCAACGGCCCAGTCGCCCGCCGCAGTGCGGCCAGTTCTTACTCCGCTGCCGGATACCATGACGGTACGCGGCCGCGTTACCGACCTGACTACCGGCCAGGGTCTGCCCGGCGTCACGGTACTGGTGAAGGGAACCAGCATCGGCACCTCAAGCAACCAAAACGGGGAATATCGGGTCCTCCTACCAAAGGGAGCTACTACTCTCGTCTTTAACAGTATCGGCTACATCACGGTGGAGCGGTCCGCTCAGCGCCGGGTAGATGTAGTCATGTCGGCCGACACGAAGCAGCTGAGCGAGGTAGTGGTGACGGGAGCTCCTTCCCGCATCATGATCCGGGGACTGAGCACCCTGGCCGGTAAAGTACCCGGCGTAGCTATTGGTCAGTCGGCGGGGAGGCCGCGGCGTGGAAAACGGAAGCAGGGGTCTGTTGCAGCAGATGCTTACTACGATGCCGCGCTTCCCCGCCCTGCGCCGGGCCAGGGCGAGTCCTACGAGCACCTCAAGGAAAACGGCTTTTCCGACGCCCGCCGCAATCCGCTCAGCACGTTCTCCATCGATGTGGACGCGGCCAGCTACTCCAACGTGCGCCGCTTTCTGCAGCAGGGCCAGCGCCCCCCGGCCGATGCCGTGCGGGTAGAGGAGATGATCAACTACTTCAGCTATAGCTTTCCCCAGCCCACCGGTCCCGACCCGTTTTCGGTGCATACCGAGCTCACCGTGTGCCCCTGGGATACCCGCCACCAGCTGGTGCAGATAGCCCTGCAGGGCAAGCGCATCGAAACAACCCAGCTGCCCCCGGCCAACCTGGTTTTCCTGGTCGACGTGTCGGGCTCGATGAGCGGCGACGACCGGCTGGGCCTCGTGCAGGCCGGGCTGCGCCTGCTGGTGCGGGAGCTGCGACCCCAGGATAAAGTGGCCCTGGTGGTGTATGCCGGCGCGGCCGGGCTGGTTTTGCCGGCTACGGCGGGCTCCGAGAAAAGCCGGATCCTCAACGCCATCGACAACCTGCAGGCCGGGGGCTCCACGGCCGGGGGCGAAGGGCTGCGGCTGGCGTACCGGGTGGCCCGGGAGCAGTTTCAGAAAGAGGGCAACAACCGCGTCATCCTGGCTACCGACGGCGACTTCAACGTGGGCGAAAGCAGCGACGACGCCATGGAGCACCTCATCACCGAAGAGCGGGAGTCGGGGGTGTTTCTGACCGTGCTCGGCGTTGGGCAGGGCAACTATCGGGACAGCAAGATGGAGCGCCTGGCCGATAAGGGCAACGGCAACTATGCCTACCTCGACAACCTCGACGAGGCCCGGCGGGTGCTGGTCCGGCAGTTTGGCGGCACGCTGTTCACCATTGCCAAGGATGTGAAGCTGCAGGTGGAGTTCAACCCCGCCCGGGTGCAGCAGTACCGCCTCGTGGGCTACGAAAACCGCGCCCTGGAAGCCGAGGACTTCAACAACGACCGCAAAGACGCCGGGGAGCTGGGCGCCGGCCACACCGTGACGGCCCTCTACGAAATTGTGCCCGTGGGCGCCCCAGCCGTGGTCGACCCGCTGAAGTACCAGACGAATGCCGCTCCGCCGGCAGCGGCTTCCTCCACCGACCTGCTCACCGTGAAGCTGCGCTACAAGGAGCCCCAGGGTTTGAAAAGCAAGCTGATGGAGCAAAGCCTGGTCGATAAGGCAGTACCGCTCGCCCAGGCTTCCGAGAACCTGCGCTTCGCCGCGGCCGTGGCCCAGTTCGGGATGCTGCTTCGCGGCTCCGACCACCGTGGCTCGGCCACCTACGAGGCTACCGCCCGGCTGGCCGAAGGCGCCCGGGGCACTGATTCCGAAGGCTACCGCGCCGAGCTGATTCGCCTCATCCGGCTGGCTGAAAACCTGAGCCCCACTGCCGCCGGCTATGGTGCCCGCTAGGTCCCGGTGCCGGTATTCACGCCCATCATAAAGCTATTCTCATGCGCAAAGCCCCTTTTTCCCTTCAGATACCCAGTCCCTGCGCCGAGCGGTGGGACCAGATGACGCCCCAGGCCAGCGGCCGGCACTGCGCCAGCTGCCGGCAGGTGGTAGTCGACTTCACCCGGAAAACCGATGCCGAAATCCTGACGCTGCTGACGGCTGCCGCTGGCCGCACCTGCGGGCGTTTCCGAGACGATCAGCTCAACCGGCCCCTGCACTACCCGGCCCCGGCTCCGGCATCCCGGTGGCGGGCCACGCTGCTGGCCGCCGTCACGGTGCTGGGCCTGCATACCCTGCTCGGTTCCGAAGCCCGCGGGCAAAGCGTGCTGACTGCCAAAGGCAAAGCCTGGGCCTCCGAGCCGGAATTCAGACTGCGGCCGGCTGCGAAAGTGGTTCCGGCAGCCCCAGGGGCCGACGGTGTCGTTCGGGGAAGGGTCGTAGACCGGCAGACGGGAGAAGGGCTACCGGGCGTAACGGTGCTGCTGAAAGGCACTGTCAACGGCACCTCCGCCGACGCGAACGGCAACTTTGAGCTGGCCGTGGGACCAGCTGAGCGACAGTTACCCCTAGTTGTCAGCTACATTGGCTATGAGCAGCAGGAGGTAGTGCAACCGGTCGGGGCGCAGGTGCTTGAGGTAGCGCTGCAACCGGACGTGCGCCAGTTAGGCGGGGCGGTGGTGATAGTTACCGAGTACCTGCCGCCCCTCTACACCCCGCGCGGCCTCGTGAGCCGGGTACGAAGCCTGCCGTGGCGGGTACGGCAGCTGCTGAGCCGGGAGAACTAGTCGCTACCGGTACCAAACGTTTATTCCAAAGAGCCTCTATAAGAGTAAGGGCCGAAAAAATAAAAAATCGACTCCTGATACCACCCTCAGCCGTCCGACGGAGTCTTATGGCAGAGGAGCCGGGCTTCTGTGGGTACAGGTGGCAGCAGGTTCCGACCGGGCCTGCGCAGGCCGGCAGCAACTAAATCACAGAGTATAATTTCCTTTAAAAACCGCAGGCCGGGGCAGCCGGGGAGGGGTTTCGAAAGGCTTTGCAGCTCAGTACGATGCTTTGTAAAAAGGCCAGCCAGGGGTGGTTGTCTCGTCCAGAAGCAAAGCCTCCCGGCCTGCGGCTAAGGAAGCTCATAGCCGGACAGCCGGCCCGAGCCGGTGAGTCCTTCTATCTTGCGGTATGCTCTTCTATACCGTCTTCAAACCCATTGTGCAGGTGGCCCTGCGCGTGTTCTTCCGACGACTGGAGGTGCGCCATCCTGAGCGTCTGCAGGTGCCGGGCCCGCTGCTCATCGTAGGCAACCACCCCAACACCCTGATGGACCCGCTCGTCGTGGCCATCAACCGCCGCGACCCGATTGCCTTTCTGGCCAAAAGCACGTTTTTCGAAAACCCCATTCTCCGCACCATTCTCACTTCCGGCAATTCCCTGCCCATTTACCGCCGCCAGGATGCCGAAAGCGGGGCCGGCAAGGTCAGTGCCGCGGAGCTGGCTCAGCGCAACGAGGACGTGTTCGGGAAGTGCTACGACTACCTGGACCGGCGCGGCACCATCATGATCTTTCCCGAGGGGACCAGCATTTCGGAGCGCCGGCTCCGGCCGCTCAAAACCGGGGCGGCCCGCATTGCCCTGGGCACCGAGGCCCGCCACGACTTCGCGCTGGGCTTGCACGTGCTGCCGGTGGGCATCAACTACTTCGACCCCACCCGCTTCCGCTCCGACGTGTTCATAAACGTGGGTCCGCCCATTGCCGTGGCCGCCTACGCCGAGCAGTACCGGCAGGACCCGCTGGCCGCCGCCGACGCGCTGACCGAGGAAATCCGCATCCGCCTGGAGAGGCGCCTGATCATCACCCGCGACGCGGCCGAGGACGAGCTGGTGCAGCAGGTGGAGCGCACCTTTGGCGAGTATCTGGTGCCCGACGACGAGGAAACGCTCTACGACAACTTTCAACTCAGCCGCACCCTGCTCGAAGCTGTGCCGTTCTTTGAGCAGCACGACCCCGGCCGCCTCACCGAAGTCCGGACCCGGCTCAACAACTACCTCGGGGAGCTGCGCCGCCTACGCCTTTCTGACGAAGCCCTGGAGTCGAACCGGACCGGCTCCCGGGTAGTCCGGGGGCTGACGACGGCGCTGAAGCTGGCGGTAGGCTTTCCGGTGTACGTGTACGGTGTTGTCAACAACTACCTGCCCTACATTCTGCCTTCGGTGGTAGCCAAGCGGGCCACCAAGGACGTGGAGTTCGTGGCACCCATCATGCTGGTGACCGGTATGCTCACCTTCACCATTGGCTACGCGGTGCAGATTGCGCTGGTCCAGTACTTTTTCCACGACTGGCGCCTCACGCTGGCGTATGGTATAAGCCTGCCGCTGACCGGCTTCTACGCCCTGCGCTACTGGAATGCGCTGGAGCGGCGGCTGCGGCGGCTGCGGGTGCTGCGGCTGTTCCGCCGCCAGCCCGAGGTGATCGAAGCACTGCTCCGGCAGCGCACCGTCATCATGCGCATGCTCGCTGACGCCCGCACGGCCTATCTGGCCACCCACTCCAAGTAAAAAGCGGCACGGCCCCCGAAAAGCCGCGCCGCCTGGCTGACGCAGAATTCGAACACCTGGGCCCGCGCTAAAAGTCGGCCTTCAGGCCCAGGGCCAGGGTCAGAATATCACCTATGCCGAGCCCCCGGCGGTTGCCGTAGTAGCTGAGCAGGTACAGGTCGTTACTGCCCAGCTCGTAGTAAGCCGACACATTCCGGGGCCGCCCCGTAGCCCCCGTGCCCCGCAGATAGGTGAGCCGGCTGCCCGCCAGGAAGCCTACCCGGGTATCGCTCGAAAACCAGTAGTAGTCTTTGGTGTACTGTCCCCGCTCCTCATCGTTGATGGTGCCGTGGGTGTAGCTCAGGTAAGGCCCCACCGTGAGCGGGTGGAGGCGCAGCTTCTCGCCCAGGGGCAGGGCGAAGGGCGTGTACATAAACTTAGCCGTGGCAATCGACAGCGTGGAGCCGGCGTAGCGCTTGGGCACGTAGCCCACCAGAATATCCGTTTCCAGCTTGTCTTTGGCAAAGGAGTAGCCGACGCCGCCCGCAACCATGCCCACGCCGCCGGCGGTTTGCAGGATCAGGTGGCGGGGCCGGTACCAGGGCGTTTCCATTGCCCCTTCCGAAGCAGCAGACGTGGTAGATTGGGCAGCCGATGCGAGCGGCAGGGCGGCCAGGGCCAGTAAAAGTAAGGTGCGGCTCATCAGAAAGTTACTTTTTGCAGCCGGAACTGCTTGTCTCCCCACACCGTGAGAATCACGTACTGCCGGGTATCGAAAGCGGAAGAATTGATGTAGGTGACGTCATCGCCAAAGGGCTGGCCGATGCTGAAGGAGTGGCGGTGGCCGTTGAGCTCGAACACGAGGCGCGGAGCTTCCCGCAGCGTCACGATGTAGGGCTCCCGCAAGGCCGGGTCGAAGTCCTCATCCTGGGGGGGCACGTGGGAAACCACAATCTGCCGGGGCGTGCTGGCGTCGGCCAGCTGCTGCTGCACCCAGGGTATGTCGGGCACTTTCCCGTTGAAGTTGTACTCCCGGCCGTTGGTATCGGTCATGATGAACTTGGTGCCCCCATACACAAACGAGTAGTTGAGCGCCCCGAAGATGTGCTGGTAGGCTTCGCGCCCGTTGCCTACCTGGTCGTGGTTGCCGATGACGGTGAGGTAAGGTACGTTCAGCTTCCGCAGCTTGTCGTCCACCCAGCGCATCTCCCGGCCCATTCCGAAGTCGGAAATGTCGCCGGCCACGATAACGAAGTTGATGCCCCGCTGCTGGTTGACGCTCTCGACCAGCCCCTCGGCCGCGTCGTAAAACCGCTGGGAGTCACCGGTAAAGACAAACCGCAGGGTATCACCGGCCGGGACCGGGCTAGCCATCAGGCGCTCCAGGTTTTTGCGGGTCAGGTCCGTCTGATCTTTGGGGGAGCGGTAGTCGTTGGGGCTGAACTCCAGCATCTCGCAGCCGCCCAGCAGCAGCGCCGCGGTGCTGGCCAGCAGAGAAAGCCGGGTTCGGGAAAGTAAGGGGTGTAGCATAGCGTCAACACAAAAACAGCTGTCTTTCAGGCACCCGCGTCAGGTGCCAACGGCCGTTTATACTGCCAGAACTATACTGTGGTTGTGTCACGAACCCGGACCCCACCACGACCGAACAGTATTGCCCGACGAACAGCCGCCCCAACCCGACGGACCCGTAAAATCCTTCGGTGAAGAATAATGCTGCCAGCACTTCGGCAGCCGCTGCTATTCGTCAAGATACTGATGCACAAACTTGATGGCCATGGAGCCCTCGCCTACTGCCGAAGCCACCCGGGCCATAGCCCCAGCCCGACTGTCGCCGGCCGCAAAGACGCCGGGCAGGCACGTTTCGAGCAGAAACGGCTCCCGCTTACGCTGCCACAAAGCCGCAAACCGGGCATCCGGCAGCAGGTCGCGGCCAGTGAGCACGAAGCCTTTCGCGTCGCAGAGCACCGAGCTGTGGACCCACTCGGTGCTCGGCTTGGCGCCGATAAATACGAACAGCGCCCGGGCCGACCGCACCTCTTCCTGCCCGCTCACGCTGAGCACCACTTCTTCCAGGTGCTGCTCGCCCCGCACGGCGGTTACCTGACTGAAGGGCAGCAGCTCGATGTTGGGCGTAGTGCGGATCTGCTCGATCAGGTAGGCCGACATCGACGCCGCCAGCGACTCGCCCCGGATCAGGATAACGACCCGGCGGGCGTAGGTGGCCAGGTACATGGCGGCCTGCCCCGCCGAGTTGCCCCCGCCCACGATGTACACGTCCTGCTGGTCGCAGGAGCGGGCTTCGGTGCGGGCCGCGCCGTAGTACACGCCCGCCCCCGTCAGCTGGTCGATGCCCGGCACGTCGAGGGTGCGGTAGCTTACGCCCATCGTCAAAACCACGGCTTTGGTGCGTACTTCGGTGCCGTCGGCCATGGTCAGCACTTTGTAGCCGTCCTGCACGCACAGGTTCGTTACCTCCTGGGGCGCTACAAATTCGGCTCCCAGGCGGATGGCCTGGGTCCAGGCGCGGTGGGCCAGCTCAGCCCCGCTCAGGCCGGTCGGGAAGCCCAGGTAGTTTTCGATGCGGGAGCTGGTGCCCGCCTGTCCGCCCGGCGACTGACGCTCCACCACCAGGGTTTTCAGTCCTTCGGAAGCGCCGTACACCGCCGCGGCCAGCCCCGAGGGCCCGGCTCCGATAACCACCACGTCGTACAGCTCCTGCGTAGCCGTCAGGGGCAGACCAATATGGCGGGCCAGCAGGGTTTTGTCGGGCTTGGCCAGAATGCTGCCGTCGGCGCAGATAACCAGGGGCAGGTCGGCAGGCTGGTAGCCTTTCGAGGCCAGCAGGGGCGCCGCCGCCGGGTTGCTCTCAAAATCAAACCACTGGTAGCCGACGAGGTAGCCGCTTAGGAAGTCCTTGAGCTCGTGCGAAAGCGGGGACCATTGAAAGCCGATCAGGCGCAGGCCGTCAAACTGGGGCTGGTACTGGGCCTGCCAGGCGGCCAGCAGATCGTGGAGCGTGGGGTAGAGCAGCGTTTCCGGCGGGTCCCAGGGCTTCATCAGGTAGTGGTCGAGCCGGGCGTTGTTGATGGCGCGAATGGCGGCTTCCGTGTCGGCGTAGGCCGTCAGCAGCACCCGCTTGGCATCCGGAAACAGGCTGCGGGCCTGCTCGAGCAGCTCCACGCCTTCCATGCCGGGCATGCGCTGGTCGGCCAGGATCAAAGCCAGGGGCTCCTCCCGGGTTTTCAGTTCGTGCAGGGTGCTGAGCGCCTGCTCGCCCGAGCTGGCCCGCAGTACGCGGTAGTCGCGCCGGAACTCGGTCCGCAGGTCCCGGTCAATGGCATTCAGCACCTGGGGGTCGTCGTCAACGACTAAGAGGATCGGCTTTTTCATTACTTATATTAGTGATTCGGTGATAGTGCCTGATTGTCGTTTGCTGATTGTTAGGCCAATGTCATTCTTCGTCTGGCGTCCGGCGTAGCCGAAGGACCTTATCAGGCCAGAACGGGTCGTTGTTACGATGGTCGTTCGGCTGCAAGTCGTTCTGCGGTGCGAAAGTCCTTGACTACGTCGACCTTCGGTTCGCAAGCTCAGGATGACAACAACCACCAATCAGCAATCAGCCATCAATTACTCACCGGCAGCCACACGCTGAAGGCCGTCTGGCCGGGCTCGGAGCGCACCTGCAGGCGGCCGTTGTGGCTGCGGACGATGCGCTGGGCAATATCGAGGCCCAGTCCCGAGCCGGAGCCGGCCGGCTTGGTGGTGAAAAACGGCTCGAAGATATGCGGCAGCACGTCGGCCGGAATACCCGGGCCGTTGTCCTGGATCGTGATGCACACGAAGTCGCCCTGGTGGCGGGTTCGCAGCACCAGCTCCCCACCCGAAGATAAAGCGTCCACGGCGTTGTCGAGCAGGTTGGTCCACACCTGGTTGAGGCTGCTCACCTGCCCGGGCACTTTGGGCAGATCAGGGCCGAAATCACGCACCACCTGAATGTTCTTTTGCCGCAGGGCATAGCCCAGGATGTTCAGGGTGCTGTCGAGTCCGGCGTGGACGTCGAGCAGCTCCAGGCCGGCGGCGCGGTCCATGTGCGAGTAGGTTTTCACGTTGCCCACCAGCGTGCTGATACGGGTGCTGGCTTCCTGCACGTCGAGCAGCAGTCGGCCCGTCGTCAGCTGCGCTTCAAGCCAGGCTACGGCGGCCGGCCGCGCCGATTTGGGCAGCTCGGTCAGCACCGGAGCCAGGGCATCGGTGGTCAGGCCGGCGGCCAGCAGGCCGGTCGCGTACTGGTAGCCTCCGCTCACGCCCTGGATTTCGAGCCAGTCGGCCAGCTCGTCTTCCTGGTCGGCCTGCTCCAGGCTCGACAGCACGGATGCTACCGGTGAGCTGGTCTGGGCCAGGCCCAGCAGCCGGGCCAGCACGGGCGGGTCGGGGCAGTGCTGCAGAAGCTCAATCAGGTGGGCAGGTTTGCCGGTCACCAGCTTCTGCAGCGACTCGGCGGCCCGGCTGATGGCGGCCGCGGGGTTGTTGAGCTCGTGGGCCAGACCGGCCGAAAGCTTGCCCAGGGCCCGGAGCTTGTCGTCGCGCTCCTGGGCCCGCACCTCGTCCCGTGCCCGGTCCGACATCACTCCCACCAGCCGCTGAATCAGCTCGGGACTTACCCGCTCCAGCTCGGCAAACTTGTCGCGGTGCAGCAGGTACAGCCGGGTTGGTCCCAGCGCCTCCCCGCTGTTGTTGGCCACGCGCAGCCGGGAGTAGGGCAGCACCCCGCTTACCTTGCCCGCTTCCACCCGAAACAGGGGCTCCCGGTTGCCCTTGTTCGCGCTGTAGAACTGTATTGCGCCGGCCAGCACGGCAAACAGGAACTCCGCCGGGTCGCCGGGCTGAATCATTACCTCGTGCGGAGCCAGGTCGCGGCACTCCCCGTGCTCGGTCAGCCAGGTGAGAGTTTCAGGCGGAAGCCCGGCAAACGTTTCGATGCCCGCCAGCTCGGCGGGTGGGCAGGGGGCAGACATGCGGAGGAGCTTAAGAAGGCAACCGGACAGTAGCCGAAGGTAGCAAGCGGCGTTTACACCTGGTATAAAACGCCGGAAAGCGCCTTGCCCAACGACAAGACGCTTTCCGGTTGGAAGGCAGACGTCCGGCGCAGGCCGGCCGCCCGGCTATTCGCGGGTCAGCTTCAGCACCCGCTGCTCCCCGGCCGTGCGCACGGTCAGAAAGTACACGCCCCGGGGAAGTTGCTGCAGCTCATCCAGCGCCAGCTCGTTGGTGCCCGCCGTCAGCTC
The DNA here is from genome assembly GCF_020685205.1 of Hymenobacter translucens. Classification (GTDB taxonomy): domain Bacteria; phylum Bacteroidota; class Bacteroidia; order Cytophagales; family Hymenobacteraceae; genus Hymenobacter; species Hymenobacter translucens. The sequence goes on along the minus strand of NZ_JAJERB010000002.1, from coordinate 180,068 downwards.
CGCGGCTTTTGAGAATACCCGCTTGCCCAGCGCATCGTGCACGCCCAGGTTTACCGGGCTGGCCACTACCGACCGGATGCGGATGGTCAGGTGCTTGCCAAAGGGATTCGGGAAAGCCTGGATCATCAGCTCGGATTCGGCAGGCACCGTGACGGTCCGCAGGGGGCTGTGGGAAGCTTTGCCATCCTTGTCGACCTGGCGGAGGCGGTAGTAAATAACGTCGGCCCCGTAGCGGGCAATGCGGGCATCCAGCAGCTCGTAGGTGCTGCGCTGACTGGTCGTACCCCGGCCCTTTACCGTGCCAATCCGGCTGAACGTGCGGCCGTCAATGCTGCTTTCCACGTCGAAATAGTCGTTGTCTTTCTCCGAAGCCGTAACCCAGCGCAGGCGGGCGTGGTTTTCGCGGCGCTCCGCGGTAAACTCCGTCAGCTCCACCGGCAGGGGGTTGGAGGCATTGGAAAGCGTGAGACTGCCCAGGCTGGTCGTGGTGAAGGCAAAGCTGCGGGTAGAGGTGGCTGGGTCGATGGTGGCCGGGCCGGGCGTACCCACGTTTTCCCAGGTGCCGGTGCCGGCGGCGCGCCAGCCCTGCATGGTCGCAAAGTCCAGGATGCCGTTGTCGTTTTCGGGCAGCCAGCTAAAGGTAATCGGCACGGCGCCGTTGGGGGCTGCGGAGCTGGTGATGGTCCAGATCCGGTCGATGCCCTTGCGGGCGGCGTTTACCGGGCTCTGGCCGTAGCTGACGTTGGCCGTCTGCAGGCCCGCCGTGCGCAGCACGGTCACGGTACCCAGGGAAGTCAGGTCTATGATGGCGCCGTTGCCGAAGTCGGTGCTGCCGGTGCTGTTACGCTGCACCTGGAGCTTGCCCTGCACGTAGCGGCCGGTGGCCTCGCCTGTTACGGAGCCGGTTGTCGGAATCAGGATGGTGGCCGTGCCGGTGGTTTTTACCATGCCGCTGGTCAGCGTGAGCAGGTTGCTCACCGTCAGGTCGTCGGCAACCAGCAGGGACGTGCTGCCGCCGGGCTTGTTGACCTGCAGCTGGTAGAGCGTGGCGCCCCCGGCCGTCAGCGTCTGGTCGGTAGTACCGCTGATGACCACTTTGCCGGTACTGCCGCTGATGGTGCCGGCATTGGTGAAGTTGCCCTGCACTTCCACGGTGCCGTTGTTGGTAAAGGTGCCGCCGGCTTTATTATTGACGGCGCCGCTGACAAACAGCGTCGCTCCCGACGCCACCGTTATCTGGGCTCCGTCGTTGGTGAGGTGCTGGGCAGCCAGCGGTAAGGTAAGGGCTGCCAGAAGTACCGTAGCGTAGAGTGTTTTCATAATCAGGGACTTTAGGCTGAAAGATACAATTTATTCAGGCGCCTCTGCTATAGCTGACCGGATCATGTGCAGCGGCAGACTGGCAATCAGCGTTTATTCGGCGCAATCAGAACGCTGGCGGAAAGCAGCTTACCCCCATCAGCAGCCAGTGTTCTGCCGGTTGGGCGCCGGCAGGGCAGCGCGGGCTACTCACTGGCAGCCCGCGCCCCCAGCAGAACTTCCAGGTTTTTCAGCCGGGCCTCCAGCGCGGCGGTGCTGCCCGCTGGCGGCGGCTGCCGGAGCTGCTTCTGAGCTGCCGACAGCTCGGTGCGCAGCTGCTCGATCTGGCGCTGCTGCTCTTTCAGGGCCTCGACCAGCACCGGGGTCAGTTGGGCGTAGTTGACAGCCTTGAGCCCGTCGGCACCGGTGCTGACCAGCTCGGGATACACCTGCTCAAGCTCCTGCGCGATAAAGCCCAGCTGCTCGCCCTGCGGCCCCTGACCGGCTTTGAAGCGGTAGCGCCGGCCCTGCAATGCCCGGACCCCGGCCAGTGCGTCGCGCAGGGGGCGCACGTCGGTTTTCAGGCGGGCGTCGGAGCTGGAGGCCACCACCCCGTTCAGGGTAAGGTTGCCGGTGATGGTCATGCCGCCTTCGGAGTATACGGTTACCTTACGGTCGGTGGTGCTGGAACCCGCGCCCACGATGTTCAGCGCGTCGGTCGTGATGTTGCCGTAGCCGATGGTGCCCGCGTCGGCGTGCTTGCCCGGCAGGCCCGCGCCAAACTCCAGGGTGTTGGCTTCCAGGATCTTTACATTTCCCCGCACGTCGAGCTTGGCCTGGGGGCTGGGCGTGCCGATGCCCACGTTGCCGCTGGCGCCGATGTCGATGGAGCTGGTCGGGGCGCCGGGGCGGATGCGGAAGGGCAGGCGGGAGCCACCCGTCACGTCACGCACAAAAAAGTTGGCTTCGTTGGCGCCGATATCCCAGGTCTGGGCTGCAAAGCCGCCGGTGTTGGTTTGCTCCAGGCGCAGGGCCGGGGTGTTGTTGTTAGCCAGGTGCAGCTGCAGCAGCGGCGTAGTGGTTCCCGACCCCAGCCGCCCGGCGGTAGCTATGTTACCATTGGTGCTGAGGGAACCGGTAATGGCGGCGTTGCCGCCCACGCTCAGGGCGCCCGTGGTCGTGAGTCCCCCGGCCGTGGTCAGGGCGCCGGTAAAGTAGCCGGCCCCGGTTACGTGCAGCGGATATTGCGGGTCGTTGACGCCGATGCCGACGTTGCCGGAGTAGTTCCAGGTCAGCACCGACTGGCGGGAGCCGCCCCGGTTGATGCCCAGCACGCCGCCGGTGTAGCCGTACAGCACGGGCCCGTCGACGTTTTGCCCCAGCCAGTTCTTGGTGCTGGTGGCGGCTCCGTACCAGCCCAGGCCGTGGTTGCCGTCGGAGACGTTCCTCAAGAGGATTTCGTGGTCGTTGAAGCCGTAGTTCTGGGTGGCCTGAGCCCGGGCCCCGGTGGCGGACAGCAAAGCCAGGAGCAGGGTGGCCGGCAGGTAGTGGGTAAAAAGGTGCTGCATAGCGGAGGAAATAGTAGTGGCAAAGTATCATGGTCCCCGGCTGGTGGGAAGGCTATGTATGCCAACGACGTCGGATGGAGTGTCAGCGCCTCCAAACTGCCTGCTTTCACGCCGGAAGGACCAATCGATTATAAGGCCGAAACAATCAAAAACCTCGTTCTTGCCAAACTTTTTAGCTGGCGGAAGCATTATTTTCTTTTGCCTCTCCCTGATTCTATGGCCAAGCTCAAGACCCTTTATTTCTGTCAGAACTGCGGCGCGCAGAGCGCCAAGTGGATTGGCCGCTGCCCCAGCTGCGGGGAGTGGAACACCTACGTCGAAGAGGTTATCCAGAAGGAAGATACCCAGGCTGCCGGCTCCTGGAAGCCGCCCACGTCGGGGCCCGGCCTGAAGACCAGCAGCAAGCCCCGGCCCATCGGGGAGATTCACTACGAGGAGGAGTCGCGGTTCGACACCAACGACGGGGAGCTGAACCGCGTGCTGGGCGGGGGGCTGGTGCCGGGCTCCCTGGTGCTTATCGGCGGGGAGCCCGGCATCGGCAAAAGCACGCTGATGCTGCAGATTGCCATGAGCCTGACTCAGATGAAGGTGCTGTACATCTCGGGGGAGGAAAGTGAGCAGCAAATCAAGATGCGCGCCGAGCGGCTCGGGCCCCAGCACCCGCAGTGCTACATCCTGACTGAAACCAACACCCAGAACATCTTCAAGCAGATCGATCAGCTGCAGCCCAACGTGGTGATTGTCGACTCGATTCAGACCCTGCACTCCGGGCTGGTGGAGTCGGGCGCGGGATCGGTCAGCCAGGTGCGGGAGTGCACGGCCGAGCTGCTCAAGTATGCCAAGGAAACCGGGGTGCCGGTGCTGCTCATCGGCCACATCACCAAGGACGGCTCCATTGCCGGCCCCAAGATCCTGGAGCATATGGTGGACACCGTGCTGCAGTTTGAGGGCGACCGGCACCTGAGCTACCGGATTCTGCGAACCACCAAAAACCGCTTCGGCTCCACCTCCGAGCTGGGCATCTACGAGATGCAGGGCACCGGTCTGCGGCAGGTAAGCAACCCCTCCGAAATCCTGCTCAGCCAGCGCACCGAGAGCCTGAGCGGCATGGCCATCGGCGCTACGCTCGAAGGCAACCGTCCCCTGCTGGTGGAAGTGCAGGCCCTGGTAACGCCTGCCACCTACGGCACGCCCCAGCGCAGCAGCACCGGCTTCGACGCCAAGCGCCTGAACATGCTGCTGGCGGTTCTTGAAAAGCGCGGCGGCCTGCGCCTGGGTCAGCACGACGTATTCCTCAACATTGCCGGCGGCCTGCGCCTCGACGACCCGGCCCTGGACCTGGCGGTGTGCGCGGCAGTGGTTTCGTCGCTCAACGACCTGCCCATTCCCGGCAACGTCTGCCTGGCGGCCGAGGTGGGGCTAAGCGGCGAAATCCGGGCCGTCAGCCGCCTCGACCAGCGGCTGTCCGAGGCGGAAAAGCTGGGCTTCCGGGAGATGTACATCTCGCAGTTCAACGCCCGCGGCCTCGATCTGGCCCGCTATGGTATTCGGGCTCAGCCGGTAGGGCGGCTGGATGAAGTGCTGAGCGGCTTATTTGGCTGATCCGAGACTTTCAGGCAACCCATTGCGGCGAAAGTGCGTCCTGACTTTTACCCAGCAGGAATAAAAAAGGATTGCCTTGGAATGATCGGGGGTTACGAAAAAAGCCCCCGGCCGGATTGGACATTCTGAACCTGATGGTTGTATATTCGGTATAGCAATTGTCTTTTCCCACGAAAGACAGACCAGCTCGGTCGAATTGCCCACCCCTGATTTTCGTCCCGATGGCCTTTATATTTCGCTTTTCTGCTGGTCTGGCACTGCTGACCGCTTTGCTTTCGACTCCCCACCTGGGCCGGGCCCAGGGAACGGTGGTTTTGACCGGCAAAATCAGCAACCCAACCGACGACTCGATTGCGGTTTCGGTACGCGAAAACCCGCTCAGTCCCAAGGAGCTCATCACCTATGCCGGCCTCAACGACAAGGGAGAGTTTCGGCTGGCGCTTACCGTGGCCGGCCCTACCAAAGCCGACCTCGTGTACGGCGACGACGTAGCTATCATGTTTCTCGAGCCCGGCAACTCCCTGGATTTGCGCTTCAAGGGAGAGGAGATGCAAAGCACGCTCAAGTTCAAGGCCAACGACGTATCGGGGCGCCGGGCTAACCTGACCCCCGACCAGCTCCGCCGTCAGCAGGCGGCTAATGCCAACAACTACCTGGTGGAGGTAGATGAGAAGTTTATTGCCAACGACGGGTTCCAGGTATTGCCCGACAACATCACGTTCTACGAGCCGGGCTTCCTGGGCTTTCTGGACTACCGCCGTAAGGAAGAAATGAACTTCCTGGAAGACAACTCCGAGAAAGAGGCGCTGTCCCCGGCTTTCTACAACTACGCCAAGGCGGAAATCGACTACTCCTACGCCAACGACCGGCTTACTTTTCAGGACCTGCGCGAGCAGGTGGTGGTGGGCCAGAACCGCATGAAGATGTCGGAAGGCTACTACGACTTCCTGAAGGAAGAGTCGCTGATCAACAACCCCGGGGCCATTACCAGCGACCTGTACCACGAATTCCTGCTCAACTACGTGCACTTCAGCGCCGTAGCTGCCAAGCACCAGCGCACCGACCCCGACTTCTACCGGGTGTGCTATGACATTGCCAAAAAGCAGCTCACCGGTCCGGCCCAGCCCATCATTATGGGTCGGGTGCTGCAGGAGTCGTTCCGCTTTGCCCACGTGAAGCAGTCGGCGGCCATGCTCGAGGAGTTCCGCGCCGTAGATGCCAAGGGTCTGTACCTGCCTTTGCTGCAGCACGACTTCGACCAGCACAAGACCTTTGCCATCGGCGCTCCGGCTCCCAACTTCAAGCTGGTTTCGGTGACCGGCGACTCGGTTTCCCTCCGCGACTTTCAGGGCAAGCTGGTGTACCTCAACTTCTGGAAATCAACCAGCGGCCTGTGTCTGCGCGACCTGCCGTACGCCCAGGACCTGGCGCGCAAGTTTGAGGGCAAGAACATCGTGTTCATCAATATTGCCTTCGACGAAAACGAGCCGGCCTGGAAGCAGCTGGTGACCAGCAAGAAGCTGCCCGGCGTGCACCTGCGGGTGTCGGGCGGGCTCCGCTCCGCCCTGGCCAAATCCTACGCCCTGCAGGAAGTGCCGACCTACTTGCTGCTGGGCGAAGACGGTACCTTCCTGAACACCAAGCCTAAGCGCCTGAGCAGCCGCGCCGCCGTTGATGAAATCAAGGAGTCGTTCGGCAAGGCTTCCACCTACTCCAGTACCCTGACGCCGGACGGATCCAAGTAGCGAAAGACTTTCCAAGTGAAAAGCAGCGCCTTCCGAAACCTTCGGGGGGCGCTGCTGCTTTACAGGGGCTGCGTTTTCAGTTCTATTCTGCCGACCTTTGCCCCGCATGGCTTCTACCCTTACCGACGGACTTAACTTTCTGAGCAAGCTCACCCCGACCCGGGCGCTGAATACGGCCCAGGTAGTGGGCAGCTACGCGCTGAGCAAGCTTACCGGCAAGCCCCGGCACTGGGGCCTGCCCCTGGCCTTGTCGTTTGAGCCAACGACCAGCTGCAACCTGCGCTGCCCCGAGTGCCCCAGCGGCCTGCGCTCCTTTACGCGGCCTACGGGGATGCTGCCCGATGAGCTGTTCAAAAAGACGATTGACGAGGTCAGCAAGCGGCTCTGGTATCTGATTTTCTACTTCCAGGGGGAGCCGTACTTGCACCCGCGCTTTCTGGACCTGGTAAAGTACGCCGCCGACAAGGGCATCTACACGGCCACCAGCACCAACGCCCACTACCTCAACGACCAGAACGCGCGCCGCACGGTCGAGTCGGGGCTGGACCGACTGATTATCTCCCTCGACGGCACCACCCAGGAGGTGTACCAGCAATACCGGGTGGGCGGCAAGCTCGACAAGGTGCTCGAAGGCACCCGTAACATCATCAAGTGGCGCAAGGAGCTGAAATCCAGCACGCCACGGGTTGTATTTCAGTTTCTGGTGGTGCGCCCCAACGAGCATCAGATGGACGACGCCCGCCGCATGGCCAAGGAAATGGGCGTCGACGACGTGTGGTTTAAGACCGCCCAGATCTACGACTACCAGCAAGGCTCCCCGCTTATTCCGACCATCGACTACTACTCCCGCTACGAGAACAACAAGGATGGCAGCTGGAGCATCAAGAACAAGCTCGTCAACCACTGCTGGAAGATGTGGCACAGCTGCGTTATCACCTGGGATGGCCTCGTAGTGCCCTGCTGCTTTGACAAAGACGCCGAGTACCGGCAGGGTGACTTGAAAACCGAGACCTTCCGCCAGCTCTGGCACGGCCCCAAGTACCGCGGCTTCCGCGCCTCCCTGCTCAAGGGCCGGGACCAGATCGAAATGTGCCGCAACTGTACCGAAGGCACCAAGGTGTGGGGGTAACGGTAACCAGGTGATTTAGCCTACGGCGCGGATCCGGAATATCACCAAATCACTCATTCCACGGATACATGTCCGGGGGAACGTGCTCGTCGGGGCGGACGGGGAGAGGATGCAGGGCCTTGGTCTGGTCGATGAACAGGAACGCGTCGTACCGCTCTGCCATCATCGAGGGCACGTAGTTGCCGAACTGCTCGAACTGGGGGCGGTACACGACGCCGATAGCCCGGTGGCCCAGCACGTCGGATACCGCCGGGTGCCGCCGAAACTCGGCGCTAAGTAGGAGGGCATTTTCGCCTTTCAGCTGCTCGTGCAGCAGGTTTTCCCAGGAGCCGCGCCGGGCCTCGGGCACCGTCATGGGTTCCATGGGGGCGCCCCAGGACTTGCCGGCAATAACAGAGCCCTGGTAAGACCCGAACCCGGCAATAAAGACCCGCTCGGCACCGTAGGCTTCGCGGGCCAGCTGCCCCACGTTTACCATCCGCTCCCGGGCCATATCCGTGAAGCGGGCGTCGCCGACGTGGGTGTTATGCTCCCAGATGATGGCCTTGCTGTCGGGCCCATGCAGGTCGAGCAGGCGGGTCAGGGTTTCCATCATGTGGTGGTCGCGCACGTTCCAGGAGCTGGAGCCGCCCTGAATCATGGCGCGGTAGTACCGCTCGGCATTTACCGCCACCAGGGCGTTCTGCTCGGCGGCAAAAGCCATTTCACGCTCCAGGCCCAGCGCCGGAGCCAGCACCGGCGGGTGGCGGCGCAGCTCCTGGAGCATGGCCGTCACCTCATCCTCGCAGTCCTGCGACACGAAGGCGACGTGTTGGGCGTATTCCTGGGGGTCGTCGCTGAACGGCTCGAAGCAGCGAAAGGCCCGGTGGGCCGCAGTAGCGGCGCCGTCGCCCTGGCGCTCCACGTAGTGCATAATCTCCTGCAGCGACTCCCACAGGCTGTACACATCCAGCCCGTAAAAGCCCACGCGCTGACCCAGGGGCACCTGGCGGTTGTGCTGGTGCAGCCAGTCCACGAGGGCAGCTACCTCCCAGTTGTTCCACATCCAGGTGGGCCAGCGGTTAAACGTTTGCAGCAGCCGGGCGGCGGTGCCGTACGTGACTTCAGGCTGCTTGATGGCGGTGTTTACCTCGAAGCAGTCGGGCCAGTCGCCTTCCACGGCAATAAACTGGAAGCCCTTTTCCTGAATCAGTCGCCGGGAAATGGCCGACCGCCAGGTATAGTACTCCGAGGTGCCGTGGGAGGCTTCGCCAAGCAGCACTATGCGGGCGTCGCCGATGGCGGCCATGAGCGGGTCGAGGTCGGCGGCGGTGCGCAGCGGGTGGGTGGGCAGGGGCGTTTTCACGGTTCGGAAAGGGAAAGGTGAAAATGAAAAAGCGCGCCCCGGTGCTGCCGCGGCGCGCTTAGGCTGGGAAGTGCATTACTTGTGGCCCTTCATCAGGTTTTTACCCAGATCTTCTACCTGCCGCAGAAAGGCTTCCACCTGGTCGTCGGCGTACACGCCAAAGGCGTTGGAAAGCGTGCCTTTCACGCCGTCGGCGCACTGGATGGCGTAGAGAATCGACATGTCATCGGGGTCACTCTCGCCCTCGAAGCGGTAGAAGTCCACGATGGTGACTTCCTCGGGTCCGTAGGTTTTGGGGGAGTCGGCCACGAAGGTGTGAAGGCGGCCGCCTTCGACCTTGAAGTCCTGGGTGAAGCCATCCTTCGAAAGCTTGTTCTCCACGTTCACCATGGAGCGTTCTTCTTCTTTGTCTTGCATCGTCGGGATGTCGTTGGGTTGGAAAGGAAGGGCAGATTAAAGAGAGCTTAAAAAAAAGCCCCCGTCCCGGCTATACGGAACGGGGGCGGGGGCAGGTTGCCGGAATATAGTTGTCCGTTGTTCGTTGTCCGTCGTTAGCCGCCAGAACAAAACTGACAACGAACAACGGACAACTTAGCCCGGGTTACGGGTGGCAGCCAGCTCAATCGTGCGCTGCAGCCGGTCCACATCGATGGTAGAGCAGGCCCCGCCGCAGCCCTTGGCGCAGCCGGTGGCCGTTTTCACGAAAAAGGCCCGCCAGAAGATCCGGCCGACATAGAACGTGGCTCCCAGAAAAAGCAGGGCAATGAGGGCGTATTGGAAGATCATAGCGGCTACAAAACTACGGCCGGTGCGGAAAAGTTTGACCGTTAGCCGGTCCGGCCAGACTTATACCGGCCAGAACTCCCGGATGGTGGCCTGCATCTGCTCGTGTACGAGGCCGTTGCTGGCGCAGATCTGCCGGCCGAACAGCGGGTCGCCCTCTTCCAGAAACTGCGTAACGCGGCCTCCGGCTTCGCGCACCAGCAGGATGCCGGCGGCTACGTCGTAGGAGTTCAGGTTGAACTCGAAGAAGCCCTCGAAGCGGCCCGCCGCCACCCAGGCCAGGTCGGCAGCGGCCGAGCCGACGCGCCGCACGCCGTGGGAGCGTTGCATAAAGGCGCCCAGCACCCGCAAGTAGTCGTCCATCAGCCCGAAGTCGGTGTAGGGGAAGCCGGTGGCAATCAGGGAGGAGTTGAGCTCGGGCACGTCGGTGACGTGGATAGGCTTTTCGTTGCAGAACGCTCCACCCCCGCGCACGGCCCGGAAGCACTCGTCCCGCGAGACTTCATACACCACGCCAGCTACCAATTCCTGTTGCTGCAGCAACCCCACGCTCACGCAGTAGCAGGGCAGACCGTGCACGAAGTTGGTGGTGCCGTCAAGCGGGTCGATAATCCAGGTGAACTCGGTGCCGGTGCTCGTGGCCTGACTGTCGGAGCCGGTAGTGCCTTCCTCGGTGATAAAGCCGGCGCCGGGCAGCAGCTCGCGCAGGCCCGCAACCAAAAGCCGCTCGGTTTCCTGATCCACGTAGGAGACCAGGTCGTGGACGCCCTTGTGCTCGACTTTGCTGCGGTCGAAGGAGGCGGCTTCCTGGCGGATAAACCCGCCGGCGCGGCGGCAGACGTCGGCCAGGCCGAGGCTGAGTTGGGTAAGGTCGGTCATGGATAAGTGGTAAAGCCCGGACATGAGAGCTCAGAGCCTAGATGTTTACGCGTTGTAATCAGACAGAACGTTTCTACGTTTTTGGTGCTGGCTTCTCCGTTCTAAGCGGAGCGCAGGTTCAGGAACAGCAGGGCCGTATAGGCGGCGGCGAAGAGGATGACAACCCGGCGGATGGTACGGCCGGTGGTATTGCGCCAGGTATCGGTAACGCCCGGGCGCGGGTTACCCATTATGTCGCGGCCCTGGCCGAAGCGGAAAAACCAGAGGGCAATCAGGTAGAAAAACAGCGGCGCCAGCAAGTCGGTCCAGTGCTTCATTTTTTAGATCTTATGAATTAGAGCTGAGACTGGCGTCGAGGCCCCGGAAAGTGGACTCTAGGCTATTGGCTCTACGTTCTCTGTTCTAACGGCGGGCTGGCTAAAGGCCTGAACCACCACGAAAAGCAGCAACAGCACCGCCGCCAGCTGGGCGCCCCGGCCGATAAGCTCACCGAACCGGACGTAGAACGTCAGCTCGGTGTTGAGGTGCACCGTAGCCCGGCTCACGGCCATCTTCCACCACTCGGTGCGCTGCACAATCTCGCCTTTCTGGTTGATAAAGCCCGAAATGCCGGTGTTGGCCGAGCGGGCAATGTCGCGGCGGGTCTCGATGGCGCGCAGGGTAGCGTACTGCAGGTGCTGGCGGTAGCCGGGCGAGTCGCTCCACCAGCCGTCGTTGGTGATGATGCCGATAAGCGTAGCGCCGTTGCGAACGTACTCGCCCACGAAGTCGGCGTACACCGACTCATAGCAGATAACCGGGGCCACGCGCAGGGCGGAGTCGGCACCGGCCATGCGGAACACGGTGCGCTGCTCCTGGCTGCCGTAGCTGCCCACGGTGCCGCCCAGGTCGATGTTGTTGACCAGCTTAGCCAGTGATACGGGTACCTTTTCCACCCCCGGCACCAGCCTCGACTTGTGGTAGAACTGCGTGCCGCCGGTGCCGCTGGGCAGGTAGGCGGCAGTATTGAACACGTCGTAGTAGCCCAGGTCGTCGCGGTAGCGGGCCGTGGGGGAGGCGGTTTCCTGGCTGGGGTAGGAGCCGAGGCTGGTGATGCCGGTTATCAGCTCGACGCCGGGGTGGGCGCCCAGAAACTGGCGCAGGCGCTGGGTTTTGGGCAGACTCTCGAACGTGGCTTCCCAGTTCGATTCTTCCAGGGCCGTCTCGGGCCAGAGCACCAGCCGGGTCTGCGGGGTCAGGTTCTGCTCGGTCAGCGTCAGCATCCGGGTCAGCTGCTGGTCGTAGGGAATAAAGTTGATGGTGCTCGGAAACTTCTCCTTGAACGGGTCGACGTTGGGCTGTACCACCAGAACTTCGGCCTCAGCGCCCTTTTCCTGGTACGCGGCGCCGATGCCATACGACAGCAGAATCGGCAGCGCCACGGCCAGGACCGGGGCCAGCCAGCGGAGCTTCGCTGATTGGGTTGGAGCTGCCGTCAAAGCGTCATTTGCTGATAAACCACACAAAGTCCGGAACACGAGAATGTTCACCACCCAGATCCAGAGCGAGCCGCCCAGGAAGCCGGTGTACTCGTACCACTGAATCAGCGACGTAGCCTGGGCAAAGCCGTTGCCGAGCGTCAGCCAGGGCCAGGTCAGGTCCCAGTGCAGGTGGAGTTGCTCGAAGGCAATCCAGTACACCGGCAAGGACAGGTAACCAAGCAACGGGCCGGCCAGGCGCTTGGTATGATAGAACGCCATGGTTGGAATGCACATCAGCAGGGCGTTGAGCACCACAGCTGCGATGCCCCCGCCCAGGGTGCTGTAGCTCACCCAGTACGTGGTGAACAGGTTCCAGAGCACCAGGGCCAGGTAGGTGTAGCGAAACACCTTCCAGCCGCTCGCGCCGCGCCGGGTCAGCACCTGCTCCAGGCGCAGGTACGGCACCCAGGCCACCAATAAAAGCAATGCCAGCGGAGCCGGGTGCACCGGCCAGCCCAGCCACAACAGCCCGGCCGTGAGCAGCGCCAGCAGCCCGGGCTTATTCCCGATTTCCTTGAACAACGACAACGATTTCTCCTTTTATAGACGTACGGGCCGCGAAGTTGGCCGCCAGCTCCGCCAGCGTGCCATTCACGGTTTCCTCAAATAGTTTGGTCAGCTCCCGGCTTACCGAGGCCGGACGGTCGGGGCCGAAGGTTTCGGCCAGCTGCTCCAGCGTTTTCACAATCCGGTGCGGCGACTCGTAGAAAATCAACGTCCGGGTCTCGGGCGCCAGTTCCCGCAGGCGGGTCTGCCGGCCCTTTTTCACCGGCAGAAAGCCTTCGAACGTAAACCGCTCGGCCCCAAACCCCGACTTAAGCAAAGCCGGCACAAAAGCCGTGGCGCCGGGCAGGCATTCCACCGCCAGCCCCTTGGCCAGGCACTCGCGCACCAGCAGAAAGCCGGGGTCGGAGATTCCGGGCGTGCCAGCGTCCGACACCAGCGCCATCTTCTCGCCTTTCTCGAGCCGGTCGAGGACGCGGGCCACGGTCTGGTGCTCGTTGTGCAGGTGGTAGCTGAGCATGGGCTTTTTGATGCCCAGGTGCTGCAGCAGCCGGCCGCTGGTGCGGGTGTCCTCGGCCAGTACCACGTCCACCTCGCCCAGCACCCGGATGGCCCGGAGCGTGATGTCTTCGAGGTTGCCGATGGGCGTGGGCACGATGTACAGGACGGTAGCGGTTTCAGCCATAGGGCAAAGGTAGGGCAGCGGGGCCGAAGCGCCTGACGGCCGAGCTACTGCGCCCCGTGCCGGGCGGCCAGCGCGTCGATAGCCTCCGCCAGCCGGTGGTCCCGCTTGCTCACGGTGTTGCCCGCATCGTGGGTGCGCAGCCGGAACTCCACGGTATTGTACTCATTGGCCCACCACGGGTGGTGGTCGGCGCGCTCAGCTTCGGCGGCCACATCGGTCATGAAGGCAAAGGCCACCTTAAAGTCGGGAAAGCGGAAGGTGCGGCACAGCGCATTGTTTTGTTCGGTCCACATAGTTGATTATTGGCTTATAGCTACCAGCTGTTGTCTGATAGTCTGACGGTGAGGGAATAGAGGGAAGAGCGGCGAATTTTGTTGCCGGGCCGGATCTGGTTTGAACAGCTTTTAGGAAGCCAGCTGGTCGCGCACTTCCATCAGGGCAAAGCCGAGCAGGTTGAGCCCGCGCCACGTGAGCGGGCTGGCAGCATCGGCGTGGTCCTGGGTCAGTCCGATACCCCAGATGGAATCGACCGGGCTGGCTTCCACCAGCACCCGGCTGCCGGTGGTCAGCAGAAAAGTCTGTAGCGCCGGGTGCTGGGAGAACTTGGCCTGGTTGCCGCGCACCACGATAGCAAAGCGGGCTGTCACCCAGGTTGTTTCGTCGAAGCCCTGAATCCGGCGGCCCAGGCTTTTGGCGTCGTTGGGGTGGCGGGCGGCCAGGATGGCGGCGCGGGCGGCTTCGTCCTGGAACAGGCGGGCTTTCTCGGCCATCATGTAGTGCTCGGTGGTGGGGTAGGCGTGCCCGTCGAGGGTGAAAGAAGCCGGATACCACTGGCTGAAGCACTCTTTGCCGACGGTAGCCGACTTTGCCGTGTGGCCCCAGAAGTAGAGGTATTTGAACGGGTGACCCGCCGCTACGGCCGCCTGCAGGCTGGCGACATCGCGAATGGAAGAGTAGGACGCTGAATTAGACATGATGAGCGCAGTTTACACCTATTCCCGGCGTCACATATCAAAACCCTATTCAAAAAAACCTAGTACACCTCCCTACCACCCTGACCCAACGCTCTAACCAACCAACGCTATGGCAATCGACCCGAACAACCGCCCCGTGCGGGTGATAAACGACGACACCACCAACGAGGAGTTTCAGGAAGGCCACATCATTGCCGGCGCCAACCCGCCCCGCAACGAGGAGGCCCGCGGCGGCTTCGGCAACCGCGACGGCAAGGAAGGCTACGGTACCGACAGCGCCGGCGGCATGACGGCCGTTTCCCTTAACGAGAATGCCGACGACTCCAAGCGTCCGCCAGACAACATTCTCTCGGTAGAGGAAGGCCTGCAGGACCGCCTCAACCAGGATATGCCGGCTCCGGAAGACATGGATCCGCGCCGGGTACCCGCCCCTCTTGACGAAATCTCCGCCGACGACCTGCGCAAGGACGACATGCTCGACCCGCGCTACCGCGTGGGCATGGGCCAGATGGCGCCGCCCCAGCCCAACCCGGAAGCTGTGGGTGCTAATACCCAGACCAATGCCGAGCAGAACGACCCGAACGCCCAGGAGTCGGGAATTCTGAAGGGCGAGAGCTAAGCTTTTTTCGCCGGGTTTCCGGCATCTAGTTCACCTTTAAACTTCTGAACGTCATGCCTTACAAAAGCAATAACACCAATCAGCAGTCCAAGGAAAACCACGGCAGCCCGGCCAACTCGGGTCAGCCCAAAGCTGGTGGCGACAAGCCCCTCGGCCAGACGGGTGACGAAGAGCAGCGCATTGCCGATGAGTATACCGAGGACGGCCTGGACGAGGCCCGTCACGACCTGCTTCGTCATCCCAACCGCAACCTCGACAAGCCCGACCTGGACAAGCCGGCCTACAGCTAGGCCCGGCTCCCCTTCCAACCTATTGCACCAGGAAGCCTCTGCCTAACCCGCAGGGGCTTTCTGTTTCCCAGGCTGCAGGCGCTTGGCTGATGGCTTTTAGGTTCCTGATGGCTCTCCTGTGCTTAAGATGACGGCTATTCAACCGCACTTTATTATTTCAAAACCACACTGCGTATGGCGCGCTACGTCACGACTGATCTGCACGGCTGCCTGCACACCTTCCGGCAACTGGTGGAAAAAAAGCTGGAGCTGAAGCCCGCCGACGAGCTGTACGTGCTGGGCGACTACGTGAACAAGGGCCCCGACAGCCGCGGAATGCTCGACTATCTGATGCAGCTGCCGGCACGCGGCTACCAGGTCTGGTGTCTGCGCGGCAACCACGACCAGGAGCTGCTCGACGCCATTCAGGGCAAGACCGAGGCGCTTTGGGCGAATGCTGCCGACCGGCAGCTGACGCTGGCCAGCTTCGGAGTGGCAGAGGCCAGCGCCATTCCGGCGGCGTACGTGGCCTGGCTTGAGGCACTGCCCCACGTGCTCGACATTCCCGGATTTACGCTGGTCCACGCCGGCTTCGACTTCCGCCTCCCCCCGGAGCAGATGCGCACCGATTGGCACACCATGCTCAATACCAAGAAGTTTACCCTGGATGCTTCCCGCCTGCAAGGGCGGCGCCTGCTGCACGGTCACGTGCCGACCCCAACAGCCGAAGTGAAAAAGAAAGTAGCTGAACAGGCCGGCGCCATCGGACTTGACACCGGCTGCGTGTACCGGCACAACCCCGAGCTGGCTCATTTGGCCGCTTTGGAGCTGGACAGCTGGAACCTGACGCTGCAGTCCAACCTGGAGCCGCCCTACCCGATAGCCAAACGCTAAGTCTTACTCTTGGCTGAAGGCTTTGTCGGCCAACACCCGTTGGGCAGGCATCCGGTAGGGGTTGGAGGCGTCGGCGGCCACCAGTTCCAGCGTGGCGCGGGCCTCCGGCAGCTGCTTGGCCTTCCACTGCGCCATGCCCATGTGGTAGTTGGCCTTGCCGGTCAGGGCCGAGCCGGGCTGCAGGGTTACCCGCCGCAGAAACGACCGGGCCGCGTTGGCCTCACCCATGCTCAGTAGAAAGATGCCGTTGTAGTAGAGCAGCGTATCCCGGCCTACGTTGTCGGTGGGGATGCGGCGTAGGGTGCGCAGGGCCGCCTGGTAGTGGCCGGTCTGGTACTGTTCCATGGCTTCGGCCAGCAAGGGGCGGCCCAGCAGAGCCGGCGTGGCGGACAGGCCGTCGTCGGGCTGGTAGTACCGCTCCCAGGCCGAGACGTTGCTGCCGGCGGGCCGGAGCAGCGCCCAGGCCAGCAAAGCCAGCAGCACTACGCTGGCGGCTACTACGCCCCAGCGGATCTGACTGCGGCGCTGGCGGCGGCGCATCCGGGTCAGGGCTTCCTGGCGCTGGTCGAGGCGCTTGTCGAGGGACTGCAGGCGGTGGGCCAGGGTCTGGTGCCCGGCCACCCAGCGCAGGTCGCCGGTGAGCTGCTCGTAGGCGGCGTGGGCCCGCCGCAGGGCCTCGTCCTGCCGCAGGCGCGCCTCAAAGGCTTCCTGCTCGGCCGGAGCCATCTGCCCATCGGCAAAGCGTTCCAACTCCTCCAGGTACGGGCGCAGGTCGTCGGGCGACATCATAGGGAAACCTGACAACAGGCAGTGAAACGAAAGAACTGGAAAGCAGGAGACACCGGGCTGACCGGAATAGCGGGGGCTAAGCTACGCATAATGAAGGCAGCACAACACTAGGCTACCGGGCGGGTAACCTGCTCGTAGAACTTCCGCAGGCAGCCGGCTTTCTGTAGGCGGGCCACCGTGGCGTTGGCGTAGCCCATCTTGCCGGCTACTTTCTCGAAGTTGTAGCCCCGGAAGTAGAAGTACATAAGTACCTGCTGGCAGTCGGTGCCGAGCTGGCTGAACAGCTGCAGCACGCGCTGCCGCCGCGCCACCTCGCCTTCGGGCAGGCGGCTGCCTTCCTGGGTCGACGACGTAGCCGGCACCGAGTCGAGCCGCTCCCGGGCCATGCCGTAAAGGTAGGCGCGCAGATCGGGGGGCATCTTGGCGAGGCGGCCGTCGGCTACCTGGTCAAAGAAATCGAGCAGGACCGTGCGCAGCAGCTCGTGCGCGGGAGTCGCTTCCACGTTGTGATGACGGCGGACCCAGCGCGCAAAATGGTCCCGGTTCTGCTGGTAGAAGGTGAGCAGCAGGGACTGGTTGCCCACGCGCAGGCTGGTGAGTTGTTCGGCAGGGGGCTGGGTCACGGCAGTGGGAACGGTTAAGGAACGTGCCGGAGCGCACTATCCGGCAGCAAATGGGAGGAAATATACGCAGATAACCCGGGGGCGGGGACTCGGGGACTTGGATGGTAAGTGCCTGAGCATTGTTATCCTTGATCCAGCGTACGGCGCAGCCGAAGAGCCTGATCAGGTTTGAGCGACTGCTGTTTAAACGATATTCGTAACAGCAACTCGTTCCGCGGTGCTAGGGTTTTCAACCGCGCCGACCTTCGGTTTGCTTTGCGGATGCCCGATCAGGGATGCCAGTTGTTATACTCAATAGCAAATACCCAAGACCCCAACAACCAACAACGAACAACCAAATTGCACCTCGTACCTTTGCCCGTATGGAAACAAGCACTGCCACTACTGCCCGGGACACCGCCGTGTTCGACCTTATCCGCCGCGAAAAAGAGCGCCAGACGCACGGCATCGAGCTCATTGCCTCCGAAAACTACGTGTCGGAGCAGGTGATGCTGGCCCAGGGCTCCATTCTGACCAACAAATATGCCGAGGGCCTGCCCGGCAAGCGCTACTACGGGGGCTGCGAAATCGTGGACCTGGTGGAGCAGCTGGCCATCGACCGCGCCAAGGAGCTGTTTGGGGTGGAATGGGTGAACGTGCAGCCCCACTCCGGCGCCCAGGCCAACGCCGCGGTGATGCTGGCGGTGCTGAATCCCGGCGACAAAATCCTGGGCTTCGACCTCAGCCACGGCGGCCACCTCACCCACGGCTCCCCGGTTAACTTCTCCGGCAAGCTCTACAAGCCCAGCTTTTACGGCGTAGAGCCCGAAACCGGTCTGATCGACTGGAACAAGGTCAAGGAAACGGCCCGGCGCGAGCAGCCCAAGCTCATCATCTGCGGGGCCTCGGCCTACTCCCGC
The DNA here is from genome assembly GCF_020685205.1 of Hymenobacter translucens. Taxonomy (GTDB): domain Bacteria; phylum Bacteroidota; class Bacteroidia; order Cytophagales; family Hymenobacteraceae; genus Hymenobacter; species Hymenobacter translucens. The sequence goes on along the minus strand of NZ_JAJERB010000002.1, from coordinate 161,942 downwards.
GACTGGGACTACAAGGCCCTGCGCGAAGCCGCCGACGAAGTGGGCGCCCTGCTGCTGGCCGACATTTCCCACCCTTCCGGCCTGATTGCCACCGGTTTGCTCAACAACCCGTTCGCGCACTGCCACATCGTGACGACGACCACCCACAAGACCCTGCGCGGCCCCCGGGGCGGCCTGATCATGATGGGCAAGGACTTTGAAAACCCGTTTGGGCTGAAAACGCCGAAAGGCGAGCTGCGCATGATGTCGGCCCTGCTCGACTCGGGCGTATTCCCCGGCACCCAGGGCGGGCCGCTCGAGCACGTTATCGGGGCCAAGGCCGTGGCCTTTGGCGAGGCGCTGAGCTCGGACTATAAAGAGTACACCCAGCAGGTGATTCGCAACGCCCAGGCGCTGGCCCAGGGCTTCGTGGCCCGCGGCTACCAGATTATCTCGGGCGGCACCGACAACCATCTGATGCTCATCGACCTGCGCAGCAAGGGCCTGACCGGCAAGCTGGCCGAGAACACCCTCATCAAGGCCGACATCACCATTAACAAGAACATGGTGCCGTTCGACGACAAGTCGCCGTTCGTGACCAGCGGGATGCGTATCGGCTCGGCGGCCGTCACCACCCGGGGCCTGCGGGAAGCCGACATGAGCCGGATCGTGGAGCTGATTGACGACGTGCTGATGCACCATGCCGACGAGGCCCACCTGAGCCGGGTGCGCGGGCAGGTAAATGAGTGGATGCAGAGCTTCCCGCTGTTTGCCTAGTTCAAAGCGGGAGGCTGCGCCCGGAGCCGGCCTTTTCTCGTACGTACCGGCACCGCTTCGCCCGGCGCTGCGAAAAACCTGATTTTGAAGTAGACAACTATCCGTGGAAACCACTCACAACCCGGCCGGCCGCACGCTGGACGAAACGCATGAAATGTCGTTTATCGACCACCTCGAAGCCCTGCGGTGGCATATCATCCGCGCGGCTATTGCCGTGGTGGTCTTTTCCACGGCGGCCTTTCTGGCCAAGGACTTTCTGTTCCATGACCTGATCCTGGGCCCCTCCCGCCCGGACTTCTGGACCTACCAGATGTTCTGCAAGCTGGGGCAGGCGCTCAACTCCCCGGATCTGTGCCTGAAGAAGCTCACTTTCGACCTGCAGAACCGGCAAATGAGCGGGCAGCTTTCCATGCACATCAGCACCTCGGTCATCGTGGGGCTGGCGCTGGCGTTTCCGTACACCTTCTGGGAGCTGTGGCGCTTTATCCGGCCCGGCCTGTATCCGCACGAGCGGGCCAATTCCCGGGGGGCAGTGCTGTTCGTGTCGGTGCTGTTTCTGCTGGGGCTGCTGTTCGGCTACTACGTGGCCGCCCCGCTGAGCATCAACTTCCTGGCTTCGTACCAGCTTGATGCCAGCATCGAAAACCAGATCGACCTGCAGAGCTATATCTCCACGCTCACCACCATGTCGCTGTCCTGCGCGTTCGTGTTTGAGCTGCCGATGATTGTGTATTTCCTGGCCAAAGCCGGACTGGTTACGCCCGAGGTAATGCGCATCTACCGCAAGCACGCCTTCGTAGTGATTCTCGTTATTGCCGCCGTCATCACGCCCCCGGACGTTTCCTCCCAGCTTATCGTAACCATCCCGATCATGCTGCTTTACGAGCTGAGCATTACCATCGCCAAGGTGGTGTCGCGCAACCGGCTGCAGCGCCTCAACGCCGATCTGGCCGCCAATCAGGGCGTGAGTTAAAGCACCCCTCTGGTAACGCAGCACTGCCCGCATCAGGCAATAGCACCATCAACCTACAACAGTACATCACCCATGAAAATAGCCATCGGCTCCGACCACGCCGGATTTGAGTACAAGCAGATGCTGACCCAGTGGCTGCGCGACAACGGCTACGAAGTGCAGGACTTCGGCACCCACTCGCTCGACTCCGTGGACTATCCCGACTTTGTGCACCCGCTGGCCACGAGCATCACCAACGGGGAGCAGGAGCGGGGCGTGCTGGTGTGCGGCAGCGCCAACGGGGTGTGCATCACGGCCAACAAGCACCGGGGCATCCGGGCCGCCATTGCCTGGCAGCCCGAGCTGGCCGAGCTGGCCCGGCAGCACAACGACGCCAACATCGTGTGCGTGCCCGCCCGCTTCGTAAGCGAAGAAGACGCCCGGGGCATCGTCAGCCAGTTCCTGAACACTGCCTTTGAAGGTGGCCGCCACCAGAACCGCGTCAACAAGATTGACTGCTAGTGATGAGGAGTTGAGGTTTCGTTTCTAGAGCCGAAGAGCGCCCTTTTCGCAGCGGCACTCCGCCATTGGCCCTTGAGACACAAGTGACATCAACCAAGAAAAAAGCCCCGGCGGATGCGTACGTCGGGGCTTTTTGCTGCTCCACGGCCCGGAGCCCTGCGAACGGCTGCTGCTCCCAAGCTGCGGGAAGGAGGAGTTCAATTTCCTACTTCACCTTAAACACCCCCGGAACGGAAGTAGGCTGATAGCGGCTGAAAACCACGGGCACCTTGTACTGAAGTTCGGGCAGCAGATTCCGCTGGTCAATCAGGTAGTCGGGCGGGTGGGAGCTGAACTGCCGCGACAGGCGGTACACGGCCGCATACTCGTTGAGGTGGCCGAAGTCAGCCTGGGCCAAGCGCCAGTCGAGATAGGGGCTGGCCAGCCGGTTCTGCACGTAGGGGCGCAGGTCGGGGCCGAGTACCAGCAGGCGCTGCCCCTGCACCGAGGCGTAGGCCGGGTTCGGCTGCATGGCGTAACGGCTTTCACTGGGTAGCTGCAGGGGGCGCTCCAGGCCGAGCATGGTCCGGTAGCGCAGCCCGACCACCGCCGCCAGCACCAGCAGCAGCAGTACCTCCGTCAGCCAGAGGCGCCGCGCCTTTTGCCACAGAAACAGGCTGAAGTACGTGAGCGGGGGCAAAACCAGCACCAGCGTACCCGGGGCCGTGCCCCGGCCCGCGGCCACCATCAGGCCGGCCACGAGCAGCCACACCAGCATCAGCTGCTGAAACTTGATTTGAAATACCAGGCCGAGCGACGTGGTAAACGACCGGCTCAAGGCCAGCATCAAGAGGGCGGCGGGTAAAATAAGCAGGCGCAGCTGCACGAACAGCGGCAGGCCGTCGGCCCCCGTTACCAGGCCGCGCAGGAACGGCTGCAGGTGAAGCTGGGCAAAGCCCGGCAGCGCCTCGGCGTACAGAAAGAAAGTGGCCGCCGCGGCGTAGGGAAAGAAAAACCCGCAGAGCAGCAGCAGAAAGCTGCGGAAGGAGTTAGCCGCAAAGATGATAACGGCAAACAGCCCCACCAGCAGAAACAAAGCCAGCGGCAGGTAGCACAGCGCCGCCACGCCCACCAGAAAGCCGGCCCGGAACAGACGTCGGTTGTCGTACCCTTCCCGCGAGGTGGGCAGCAGGGCGCTCAGGGCCCCGATGATGAACGTATGGCCCAGCAGCAGGGGCGAAAACGTGTCGAGGTCGGTGCTGATGGAACCCACCAGCAGGTACGTCAGGGCGGCCACGTAGCCGCGCTCAGGGTGCACGTCGGCCCGGTTGAGCACGCCGTTTAGTCGCAGCGCCTGGCCCAGCAGCAGTAGCAGCGCCAGCACCCGGTACAGCCAGAGCGGGCGGTTCATGACCATGTCCAGGGCCCCGCCCAGCAGCGCCGCCAGCGGGGCCGTGCTGTCGTACAGGTCGCGGTACAGCAGGGCGCCCTCGTGCAGCCGCTCGCCTACCAGCATGGCCCGTAGCTCGGCCGCCGTGAGGGGCACGCCCAGCCACAGCAGGGGCAGGCGCAACGCCAGAATCAGCACCAGCAGGGCGAGGAAACGGGTGGGCAGCGGGCTTTTGAAAAACTGAAGCAAGGCGAGGCGTGGAAAAGCCGGGAGAAAGCAAAAGTAACAGACCAGCCGCTTGCCGGCCCCGTGGCAGCGGGTTTCGGCTGCAGTTTCCGGTAATAAAGACGTTTGCAGGCTGAGACGCTACCCCTTACGTCCCTAACTTCCTACCTTTGCTGATTCTTATGGATAGCAAACGACAGCAAAAATTCTCCAGCCTGCTGCAGCAGGACTTGGCCGCCGTGTTTCAGCGCGACCTGCCCCACCTGTTCCCGGGCCTGCCGCCCGGCATCAGCACCGTGCGCGTGTCGCCCGACCTGGGCGTGGCCCGCATCTACCTGAGCGTGCTGCAGGAGAGCGGGGCCGAGGCCATGCTGCAGGAAGTAAAGGACAATGCCAAAGCCATCCGCCAGGCCCTGGCCAAGCGCATCCGCCAGCAGGTCCGCATCATTCCTGAGCTGGTGTTCTTTCTCGACGACAGCGCCGCCTACGCCGCCCACATGGATAAAGTGCTCGGCGACCTGCACATTCCGCCTGCTCCGGCCGAAGCCGACGAAACCGATTCCGAAGCGCCCCGCCGCCCGAAGCTTTTCGCCGACGAGGACGAGTAGCCGGTGAAGCAGTGAGGTGGCGGGTTACCCGGCCGCCTCTCTACTTCCCCATCCACCACATCACCGTTTCCCCTTTGTACTACGACCCGATTAAAAAGTCGCTTGGTGAGGTTTTCAACCGCACGCCGTGGCTGCGCCGCATTTTCTTTGTTCTGCTTGACCTGCTGCTGCTCCGCACCTGGCACGTGCACCGGGAGCTGCGCAAGTGGGCGGCCGGCCGTCAGAACGAGGCGCTTGCCATCCTCGACGCCGGCTCCGGCTACGGGCAGTACACCTACTGGCTGTCGGGCCTGAGCCGCAAGTGGACCATTCTGGCCGTCGATGTCAAGGAAGAGCAGATTGCCGACTCCAACCAGTTTTTCCGCCAGCTGGGCCGTTCCCACGTGCAGTTCGCGGTGCAGGATCTGGTGCTCTACCAGGAGCCCAACGCCTTTGACCTGGCCTTGTCGGTAGACGTGATGGAGCACATTCTGGAGGACGTGGAGGTGTTTCGCAACATCCACTCCTCGCTCAAGGACGGGGGCATGCTGCTGATTTCCACGCCATCGGACCAGGGCGGCTCCGACGTGCACGCCGATGGCGAAACCAGCTTTATCGAGGAGCACGTGCGCGACGGCTACAACATTCACGAGATTCAGCAGAAGCTGCGTACTGCCGGCTTCGAGCGGATCGAGGCACGCTACAGCTACGGGGAGCCGGGCCAGATTTCCTGGCGCCTGAGCATGAAGTACCCCATCCTGATGCTGGGCGCCTCCAAGTGGTTTTTCGTGCTGCTGCCGTTCTACTACCTGGTTACCTTCCCGTTCTGCCTGATTTTGAACTGGATTGACTCTACCACAACCCACGACTCGGGCACGGGCCTGATTGTGAAAGCCTGGAAGTAAGCCCGGCCATCTTTTCGGGTTTGCTGCCGTATCTTGCCCCTGTGTTTCCGGCCCGGCCGGCGCGCCCGTTTTCTGTCACCGCCTTAACTCACCTGTTTCGCCCCGCATGAACGTTTCCTTGCTCATTGCCCGGCGTTACTTTTCGTCCAAGAAAAAGCGCAACATCATCAGCATCATCTCCAACATCTCGATGGTGGGGGTGGCGGTCGGCACCATGGCGCTTATCATCGTGCTGTCGGTGTTCAACGGGCTTGAGGATCTGGTTCGCTCGCTCTACGGCAAGTCCGACCCCGACCTGGTGATTTCGGCGGTGCAGGGCAAGGCCTTCCCGGTGAATACGGCCCTGCTTCAGCGCATCAGCACGACTTCGGGCGTGGCACTCGTAACCGAGGTTATCGAAGACAATGCCCTGCTGCAGTACCACGACCGCCAGATGGTGGTGAAGATGAAGGGCGTCAGTGAGAACTACTTCGGCCAAAGCCATATCGACTCGGCCATCGTGGAAGGTGACCACCGCCTGAGCCGGCAGGGGCAGCAGTACGCCCTGCTTGGCGCTGGCGTGCAGCACGAGCTCAGCATTGCCCTCAACAACCCCCTGGCGCCGATGCGCCTGCTCTACCCCCGCAACACCGGCAAGAAGACCCTGTCGTTCAACCCCGAAAACGCGTTCAACGAGCAAACCATCCAGGCCGGGGGCGTCTTCCTGATCGAGCAGCACATCGACGACAGCTACATCTTCGTGCCCATCGACTTTGCCCAGAACCTGCTGGGCTACGGGGCCAAGCGGACGGCCCTGGAAGTAAAGGTGGGCGCCAGCCGCGACATCGGAGACGTGAAGAGTGAGCTGCGCAAAATGCTCGGCAAGGACTTCAAGGTACTGGACTCCGACGAGCAGCACGTGAGCCTGCTCAAGGCCATCAAGGTGGAGAAAATGTTCGTGTTTATCACCTTCACCTTTATCCTGCTCATCGCCTCGCTTAATATCTTCTTCTCCCTGTCCATGCTGGTCATCGACAAGAAGAAGGACATTGCCATCCTGATGGCCATGGGCTCGAGCAGCCAGGCGGTGCGCAATATCTTTTTGTTTGAGGGCGCCATTGTGGCCCTGGCCGGCGCTATTTCAGGCCTGGTGCTGGGGGTGGGAATCTGTTGGCTGCAACAGACGTTTGGGCTGGTGTCGATGGGGATGGCCACGAGCGTAGTCGACTCGTACCCGGTGAAAATGCAGCTCACCGATATCGTGCTGACGGGTCTGGCCATCATTGTAATTACTATCGGAGTATCCATCCGACCGGCGCTGAATGCATCGCACCTGGATGTGCGCGAAAACCTGTAACCCATTCGGGCTTTGGGCAGTATTGCCCATACCAGCGCCTGATTTTGGGGCAGGAGTAGCTATCATTCAATGATTTAACTATTCCGATAATTAGGCGAAATACAGTGGCGGATGGCAGTCAATCCGTTATTTGTGCTTACTTTCAAGGCTGCAAATAGTCGCCGCTTATGAAGGTGTCAACTTTACAGCCTTTTCAAATTGTTTATTCACTGCTCGAACACGAGTATTTAGGATATCTTTTTGAGTCTTATGTCGTCCAGCGGAACCCCCGCGGGCAACTCACCCTCCAGCACCAGACGGTATCGGCCAAGAACGCGCCGGAGTTTGCCGACGGGCTGGATGAAATCGATTTTGAGCTGGTCGCTCTCACCGACCAGATCCAGCAGGACGCCGTCATCAAGGAGTTCTGGCCCCGAAAAAAAACCACTCCCGCCGATTTCTTCCTGAAGATCTACGACGCCGACAAGGGCGACAAGGGCCTGCAGGAGCAGATTGCGCGGTACGTGCAGGAACGGATGGGCCAGATTCTGGCCCGCCTCCAGGGCAAGCAGGTGTTCATCATGGGCAAGGACGGGGAGCCTACCTGGAAGGAAATCGGCCTGGCGCCGGAGCCGGCCTCGGTGCTGTTTCACTTCCGCCGCAACGAGGAAAGCACCCACTACTTCCCCACCATCCAGTTTCAGGGCCAGAAGCTCGACTTCCAGTTCAAGGACTCGGTGCTGATCTGCTCCCAGCCCGCCTGGATGCTGGTCGGCAACACGCTGCACAACTTCCGCAACGATGTGGACGGCAAGAAGCTACAGCCTTTCCTGAACAAGAAGTACATCATCATTCCCCGCCAGGTCGAGGACAGCTACTTCCAGCGCTTCGTGGCGCCCCTGGTCGAGTCGTTCGACGTGCACGCCCGGGGCTTCGACATTCGCTCGGAGCGGTACGTGGCCCGGCCCCAGCTTACGTTTTCCGATACGCCAGTGGCTTCCGTGGTAGCGGTAGGCGCCGGCGGCAGCCGGGGTGGAACGGCGGTGGCCACCGCGCCTTCCGACCACATTCACTTCGACCTCTCCTTTCGTTACGGCGACCATACCGTGCCCAACAGCTACGACAAGCGGGTGAGCGTGAAGGTAGAGAAGACCGAGGACTCCTATATCTTCCACCGCCTGATCCGCAACCTGGACCGGGAGCAGGAAATTATCCGGGAGCTGGCCGACCGCGCCCTGGAAGTCCGCAACGGCCGCGCGGTTCTGGAAAAAGCCACTGCCTTCCGCTGGCTGCACCACCACGCCGAAGACCTCTCGCGCCTGGGCTTTACCGTGCAGCAGAGCAGCACCTCGGGCAAAGACTACTTTATCGGCACCGTGTCGGTGGAGGTCGGTATCACCGAAACCAACGACTGGTTTGACGTGCACGGCACCGTGCGCTTCGGCGAGTTTGAAATCCCGTTTATCAAGCTGCGGCCCTACATTCTCAACAAGCGGCCCGAGTTCCGTTTGCCCAACGGGCAGATTGCCATCATTCCCGAGGAGTGGTTTACGCAGTACCTGGAGCTGTTTGCCTTCTCGGAGGAAAACGCCCACTCGCTCACGCTGCGCAAGCACCACATGGCGCTGGTGTCGGACCTGCAGAACGGCAACCTGGCCAGCGTCACGATGTCGCGCAAGCTGGAAAAGCTGCGCGAGTTTGAAGCCGTGGAGTCCAAGCCCCTGCCAGCTGGGTTCAAGGGCGAGTTGCGCCCTTACCAGAAGGCGGGCTACGACTGGCTGCACTTCGTGAAAGACTATCGGTTCGGCGGCTGCCTGGCCGACGATATGGGCCTGGGCAAGACCGTGCAGACCCTGGCTTTGCTGCTCGACCGCAAGGAAAGTGGCGACGCGGCCGGGGCGGCTTCGCTGCTCGTAATGCCGACGTCTCTGGTGTACAACTGGATGAGCGAGGCGCAGAAGTTTACGCCCGGCCTGCGCATCCTGACGTACACCGGCACCTACCGCGACAAAAACGTGGAGCAGTTTGCCGACTACGACGTTATCCTGACCAGCTACGGCATCGTGCGACTCGACGCGGAGCTGCTGCGCACCTACAGCTTCGACTACGTGATTCTGGACGAGTCGCAGGCCATCAAGAACCCCAGCTCTACGACCTCCCAGGCGGTGCGGGGGCTCCGCTCGCGCCACCGGCTGATTCTGACCGGTACGCCGGTCGAAAACAGCACGATGGACCTCTGGTCGCAGATGTCGTTTATCAACCCTGGCCTGCTGGGCACCCAGGCATTCTTCCGCAAGGAGTTCCTGAAGCCCATCGAGAAAGGCAAGGACGAAGGCCGCACGCGCCGCCTCCACGCCCTGATCAAGCCCTTCATCCTGCGCCGCCACAAGGCCCAGGTAGCCCGGGAGCTGCCCGCCAAGATCGAGCACCTCAGCTACTGCCCCATGACCGACGAGCAGGCGCAGTGCTACGAGGAAACCAAAAGCTACTACCGCAACAAGATCCTCAAGAACATCGAGGAGCACGGCACGGCCGGCACCCAGTTTATGCTGCTGCAGGGCCTGACCAAGCTGCGCCAGATTGCCAACCACCCCCAGATGGCCGACGAAACCTACGAGGCGGAGTCGGGCAAGCTGCGCGAAGTGGTGCGCATGATTAAGAGCGTGGTGGCCGAAGGACACAAGGTGCTGGTGTTTAGTCAGTTCGTGAAGCACCTCGACCTGGTGCGGGCCTCGCTCGACGAGAAACACATGGAGTACGCCTACCTCGACGGCAACACCCGGGACCGGCACAAGGAAGTGGCCCGGTTCCAGGAAACCGAGGACCTGCGCATCTTCCTGATTTCGTTGAAAGCCGGGGGCGTGGGCCTCAACCTCACCGCCGCCGACTACGTGTTCATCCTCGACCCCTGGTGGAACCCCGCCGTGGAAGCCCAGGCCGTGGACCGCGCCCACCGCATCGGGCAGCAGCGCACCGTGTTCACCTACAAGTTCATCACCAAGAACACGGTGGAGGAGAAGATCCTGGCGCTGCAGAACAAGAAGATTCAGCTGGTTACCGACCTGATTACCACCGACGAGGCCATCATCAAGAGCCTGACCAAGGAGGATATCGAGGAGCTGCTCGGCTAGGCTGCTTTCCCAACTTAAAGGCCTGCTGCCGCATTCGTGCGGGGCAGGCCTTTTTTTATGCCCGCTGCCTGGCGAACTCCCGAACCAGTTCCGTCAGTCGCTCAACGTCGGCTGTAGTGTGCAGGGCATTGAGCACCACGCGCGTGATGCAGGCATCGGCCGGGGTGGGGTAGGAGAAGCTGGATATCAGCACGTCCCGCGCTTCCAGAAACGCGCACAGTTCGTTGGCAGGCGTGTAAAACACCGGAAAGTCTGGAAGAGCGCGAAACAAACCCGGACCGGCCGTGCCGGCGGCAAACTGCGCCACGTTCCTGGCCAGCCGCTGCCGGGCCAGGCGGTAAACCTGCTGAGCTTCCAGAAAAGCCCAGAGGTAAGCCGGCGGAATAGGAGAGCTGGCCCCAAAAAAGCCCTGGCTGCGCAGCCGGGTAATAAAAGCCGCATCCGACAAGACGACCCCGCCGGGAATGCCCAGCGCCTTGCCCATCGAGCTGACGACGACTACCCGCACGTTGGCCGGCACCTGCAGCTGGCTGAAAATGCCTGCCCCGTCCGGGCCGGTAATGCCAAAGCCATGGGAGTCGTCGATCAGCAACGTCAGGGGCTTGTGGGTGGGCAGCTCCCGGGTCCAGCCAAAGTCGCAGGGCTCCAGCCGCAGCGGGTCCAGGGAGTTGCTGACGATGACCGTAGCGGCTTCCGCACCGGAGTGCAGCTCCTGCAGCAGGCGGGAAGCCCAGTCGCGGTGGGTGCCGGCCGGGGCGGTGTCGGGCGAGTCGGCCAGCCACGCAGCCGGGTGCGTTCCGGGCGCGTAGGCAAACTCCCCGGTGCCCCGCAGCGCCGCCACGGCCATCTGCCCCGCCAGGTAGCCCGACGATACGGTAACGGCAGCTTCCGCCCCAGTGTAGGCCGCCAGATACGCCTCGGCTTCGTCGAACACCCGCAGGCGCAGGTTGGAATGGCGGGAGCTGGAGTAGTTAGTGCCGTAGCGTAAAAGTCCCTCGGTCAGCAGAACGGCAAACTCGGGGTTGCGCGCAATGCCTAGGTAGCCCGTGCCGCTGCAAAACAGGTACTCGCGGCCGTCTTCGGTGACAAGCGTGCGGCCGGGCAGGTGGTCGATTTCGGGCATTGGGTGGGCGTTGTTGGAGCGGGAAGATAGACGCCAACGAGGTAAGCCGGCAACGCCGGTTAAACAAAGCTTACCCCCGGACGTTCTGCTACCATGCACCTACTGCTCCGCACCCGCGTTGCCCAGCCGCCCCGGCAGGTTCTGGCCGGCTTCACCCGGGAGCTGTTCCTGGCCCTAGCCCCGCCTTTCCCCAGGCTCAACCTGTTGCGCTTCGACGGCTGCCTGACCGGCGACCAGGTGGAAATTGAGCTGGTGGCCGGGCCGGTGCGGCAGCGGTGGACCAGCCTGATTACCGACCATGGCGAGCAGCCTGACGGCACCTGCTTTTTCGTGGACGAGGGCCAGCAGCTGCCCGGGCCCCTGCGCTACTGGCGGCACCGCCACCTCATCGAGCCCGCCGGCACCGGCAGCACGATTACCGAGGATATCGAGTACCGCACGGCGTCGCCGCTGCTGGACCGGTTGCTGTACCCGGTTATGTGGGCCCAGTTTGCCTACCGCAGTCCGGTGTACCAGCGCTTATTCGGCCGGCCCTAGGGTCAGCACCATGCGGATATCGGCCCGCTGGTACTCGGACGGCAGCAGGGGCGCTTCGGCAAAGCCCAGCTTGCGGTAGAGCGAGAGAGCGGGCGTAAGAATCCGGTTCGAAAGCAGTTCGACGTGGCGAGCACCAGCTTCGCGGGCCTGAGCTATGGCCGCCTGTCCCAGCAGAAACCCGATGCCCAGGCCCTGGGCTTTCGGCGAAACCGCCATCTTGGCCAGCTCAAAGTTGCCGTCGGGCTCCCGGATCAGGGCGGCGGTGCCCACGGCTTCGCCCTGCTGTTCGGCCATAAAGATAAAGCCGCCCGGAGCCAGAATGTAGCCCTGCGGATCTTCCAGCATGCGGCGGTCCAGGTCTTCGAGGGTAAAGTAGCGGGTAATCCATTCCTTGTTCAGCGCCTGAAAAGCGGCCTGATGCCCGGGGTGGTAGGCGACAATGGTTATGGCGTCGGAGCGGGTGGTCATGAGTAAAGCAGGAAATACGGCGGCGAAGGACGCGCCACGCGCCATGCCAGTCAAGAGCGCACGCCCGGGGCCGGTTACTTACAGCCGGGGAAGTTTTGCGCCCCGGCGCGGCAAAGGCCAGTTTCAAGAAGGAGAAGTCAACGCATTATTTTGCTGGCAATGCGTCCGGCCCCAGCGCCACATCTGCTTAAGCACGGGGCAGAGGGTGTAGCCATGCTCGGTAAGGCTGTACTCCACGCGCGGCGGCACCTCGGGGTACACCTGCCGCCGCACCAGCCCGGCGGCTTCCAGCTCCCGCAGCTGCTTGGTCAGAATCCGCTCACTGACTTCGCCCAGATGGCGGCGCACCTCGCTGAAGCGCCGGGGCGCTGGGTTCAGGAAAATGAGAATATCGGGCTTGTGCTTGCCCTTAATCAGCTGGATCAGGGCGTCGATAGGATTGTCCATGACGCGAGTGTACGCAGGTTTCAGGACGCCAGCTTGGGCCGGGGTGCGTACCTTTACGGTTCGTACCTGCTTTTTCTGTTATGTCCACCGCCATCATCACCCTCAAGCCCGGTAAAGATCATTCCCTGCGTCGTCTGCACCCCTGGGTGTTTTCGGGCGCCATCGGCCGGATGCAGGGCGAGGTAGTGGAAGGCGAAGTCGTGCAGGTGCAGGCCTCGAACGGCGAGCTGCTGGGCGTAGGGCACTATGCTCCCGGCTCCATTGCCGTGCGGATGCTGGCCTTTGGCACCGAAGCCGGCCTGCCCGATGCCCGCTTCTGGGAGGAAAAGCTGCGCAACGCCTACGCGCTGCGCCAGAGCCTGGGCCTGACCGGCACGGGCAGCACCAACGTATTCCGCCTCATCCACGCCGAGGGCGACGGGCTGCCCGGCCTCATCATCGACGTGTACGGCGACGTGGCCGTGGTGCAGGCCCACAGCGCCGGCATGTACCGGGCCCGCCCCCTGATTGCCGCCGCCCTGCAGGCCGTGCTAGGCGACAAGTTGCGAGCCATCTACGACAAAAGCTCCGAGACAGTGCCTGCCAAAGCGGCACCCGACGCCCAGAACGACTACCTGCTGGGCCAAAGCAGCGGGCAGGAGCACGTGGTGGAGGAAAACGGTCACCGCTTCGCTGTAGACTGGGAGACAGGGCAGAAAACCGGCTTCTTCATCGACCAGCGCGACAACCGCGCCCTGCTGGCCCGCTACGCCCCGGGCCGCCGGGTGCTCAACACGTTCTGCTACACCGGCGGCTTCTCGGTGTACGCCCTACAGGCCGGGGCCGAGCTGGTGCACTCCGTGGATTCCAGCAAGAAGGCCATTGAGCTGACCGACCGCAACGCCGCGCTGTCGGGGCTGGCGGAAAAGCACGAGAGCTACGCCCAGGACGTGTTCAGCTTCCTCAAGGACCGCCACAACCAGTACGACCTCATCGTGCTCGACCCGCCGGCCTTTGCCAAGCACCTCTCGGCCCGCCACAACGCGCTGATGGGCTACAAGCGCCTGAATGTGGCCGGCATCAAGCAGATTGCCCCGGGCGGACTACTGTTCACGTTCAGCTGCTCCCAGGTAGTGAGCATGGAGCTGTTTGAGGGCGCCATCATGGCCGCCGCCATCGAAGCCGGTCGCCCCGCCCGCATTCTGCACCGCCTCACCCAGCCCGCCGACCACCCCGTCAGCCTGTTCCACCCCGAGGGCGAGTACCTGAAGGGGCTGGTGCTGGCGGTCGAGTAAATTGGTGTAGTTTGGCGGCGCGGCTGCCAAACCCTGCTTCGCTCATGCTGAATCGTTTGTTTTCCCGGGCTCTGACTACAGCCGGGTTGCTTTTCACCATCGGCTGCAATCAAAGCCAGCCGGCTGAAAAGACCGCGCCTCCTAAGACTGACAGCCTGTACGTAGCGGCCCCAGCGCAGCCACACTTCAGGCGCGATACCACCGACGCCAGCCGAACTGCTTCCCAATTCGGCGGGGGTCATGATACTTCCATTTTAATCGAACAGCAGCGCTACCGCCTGCTGCTGCGGGCCGAAACCGACTCCACCAGGCCGCTGGTAGCGGTGAGTGAGGGAATTGTGGGCGAGGGTTTTGCCGACGATACCAGCACGTTTGCCCAAACCGGGCGCGTACGGGGCTACGAGGGCGGGCAGGTCATCACCCTGCTTGATCCGGCCGGCAAGCTGGTATTCCGCCGCCGGCTGCGCAAGGCTGACTTCTATTCGGTAGCCAGCCGCGACATTGTGACCGTGAGTGACCCGCAGCGACCCCGGTTTATCGGTTACCACGCCCCAAGTCAGAGTTTGATTTTTACGCTCGATATCGGCCTTCCGGCCAGCGACGTGGGGCAGCAGTGCGTAATCGTGCTGGGCCTCGATGGCCGGGTCCGCCGTCTGGCTCCCAGCTACGCGTCGAGCTGGTCCGCGCCCGACTGCCAGCCGCGCCTGCTGGCCGACGGCACCGTGCTGACCTGCCAAGAGCTGTTCCGGCCCGACGGCCGCCGGGTGAGTCTGCGCAAGCCCAAGTCGGAGCTGTTGGCCGCTCTCGTTCTTTCCGATTCGACTTTGCTTACGATGTATCAGTACGGCGAGTACCGGGGCCGGCCCAGTGCTGACAGCAGCAGTACTGTAGGTACTGTCAGTGCGGCCTTTAACGACCCCGAATGGGTAAGCGACCCGCACAGGCGCACTACACCAAATGCCTTTATCATTACAACCAGCGGGCAGATACGGCACCGTTTCCGCTACTATGGGTTTAGTGGGGCAATCGGCTACTACATTCCCCGGCGCTACGTGCCGGCTTCGCACACCTACTACCTGCTGGACGAGGAGCAGGGCCTGCGCCTGCTCGACAAGCACCAGCCTACCTTGACCCGGGAGGTTACTTTCCGGCAGATGAAGCCGTACCGGAAACCCACTCGTCCCTGGGAAGCGCAGTTCAGCATTGAGACTGAAACCAGTGCGTTTACCTTTTACGCCGACACGCTGCATCCGGAACAGGTGCGCTATCAGCGGAAAGTGCGGTAGCGGAAGAGACGATTCGCTGATTCTGCTGTTATTCCGGTTTACCGCTCCGCCATGCCCTTAACGTCTGCCCGCCATTCTTCCCGTTCTTCCAGCGCCTTTAAGCAGCCCGTGGCCGTTATCGGGGCCGGTATTGCCGGTATTGCGGCCGCCGTCCGGCTGGGGTTGCGGGGCCACGCCGTGACGGTGTTTGAGGGGCAGGCCTCGTTCGGGGGCAAGATGCACGAGTTCACCCTGCCCGGCGGCTACCGGTTCGACGCGGGCCCTTCGCTGTTTACCTTGCCGGCGTTGGTGGACGAGCTGTTTCAGCTGGCCGGGCGCGACCCCCGCGACCATTTTCGCTATGAGCGGCTCGACCCCATCACCCAGTACTTCTTTGCCGACGGCACCCGCCTCACCGCCTGGGCCGACGAAGCGAAGTTTGCCGCTGAGGTGGAAGCCAAGCTCGGCACGCCGGCCGCCGATGTGCTGCGGTTTCTGCGCCAGAGCGGGCAGGCCTACGATGCCACCGCCGGCACGTTTCTGCAAAAGTCCCTGCACAAGGCCGGCACCTACCTCAGCCCTGATGTGCTCAAGGCCCTGGCCGCGCTGCCCCAGCTGGGCCTTACCAGCACCATGCACCAGCACCACGCCCGGGCGTTTCAGGACCCGCGCCTCGTGCAGCTGTTCGACCGGTTTGCCACCTATAACGGCTCCGACCCCTACCAGGCTCCGGCTACGCTTAGTTTGATTCCTCATCTCGAGCACGGGGTGGGTGCCTTTTACCCCGAGGGCGGCATCTACAGCATTGCCCGCAGCCTGGTGGAGCTGGCCGAGGAAGTAGGCGTGCAGTTTCGCTACAACGAGCCGGTCGAGGAAATTCTGACTGCCAAAGGCCGCATCACCGGCGTGCGCACTGCCCAGGACGTGTACGACTTCGGCTTGGTAGTCAGCAACATGGACGTAGTGCCCACCTACCGTAAGCTCCTGCCCCGGGAGCCGGCCCCGGAGCGCACCCTGAGCCAGCCCCGGTCCTCGTCGGCCCTGATTTTCTACTGGGGCATCGGCCGGGAGTTTGCTGAGCTGGGCGTGCACAACATCTTTTTCTCAGCTGACTATAAGCGCGAGTTTGAGGCCATCTTCGAGCAGCGCACGGTGAGCGACGACCCTACGGTGTACGTGAACATCACCGCCCACAAAACGCCCGGCGACGCCCCGCCCGGGCACGAGAACTGGTTTGTGATGGTGAATGTGCCCCACGACCAGGGCCAGGAGTGGGACGGGCTGATTACCAAAACCCGGACGGCGGTGCTGGCGAAGCTGAGCCGGCTGCTGGGTACGGAGGTCGAGCCCCTGATCCGGGCCGAGCAGGTGTGGGACCCGCGGGGCATTGAGGTGCGGACATCGTCGGTGGGCGGGGCGCTGTACGGCAGCAGCTCGAACAATACCCTTGCCGCTTTCCTACGCCACCCCAACTTTTCGCGTAAGCTGGAAGGACTGTACTTTTGCGGGGGCAGCGTCCACCCGGGCGGCGGAATCCCCCTCTGCCTGCTTTCGGCCAAAATCGTGGCCGGCCTCATTTCTAATTAATTAAGAATTAAGAATTAGTAATTAAGAATTGCAGCGCCGGTGCTGGCGAGGATATCCGCTACTCCTCAAAACGACCGGTACCCCTAATTCTTAATTGTTAATTCTTAATTACTAATTCAACCCAATGCCTTATACCGATTCCATCCAGCGGCCTGCTGAGCCGCTGCCGCCCGTCTACCACGAGCGGCGGCTGCGCATTGCCCAGGGCGTGCTGCTGCTGTTTCACGTCACCGGCTTTCTGGGGCTGGCTTTCTCCCAGGACCCCGACTTCTACCTCCAGTTCGTGCCCCTGAACCTGCTGCTCACGGCGGGCCTGCTGCTGGCGTTTCATCCCGAGCGGAGCATCGGGTTCTGGTGGTTCTGCCTGATGGTGATGCTGGTGGGCTTCTTTGTGGAGGTGGCCGGCATTCGCACCGGGGTGATCTTCGGCTCCTACACCTACGGCCCCACCCTGGGGCTGGCCGTGCTGGGCGTGCCCCTTTTGATTGGCCTGAACTGGCTGATGCTGACGTACATGACCGGGGTGCTGGCCCGCTACCTGCCGCTGCCGGGCTTTCTGCGGGCGGTAGTCGCCGCTGTACTCATGGTCGGCCTCGACGTGTGCCTGGAACCAGTGGCGGTGAAGTATGGCTTCTGGCAGTGGCAGTTCGATGTGATTCCGATGCAGAACTTCAAAGGCTGGTTCGCGGTGTCGCTTATCCTGCAGGTTTATTTCAACGGGATGACGTTCGAGAAGCGCAACCCCCTGGTTCCCTTCGTATACTTGCTGCAACTCCTGTTTTTCTTTGGCCTGGGCTGGCTGATCCACTAGCTCTGGTCTGTCGTCCGCGCTTCACCACCACTATGAACTCAAATTTTCGCAATACCCTGCTTGATGAAGCGCACACCCTGTTTGTGAACAACGGCATCAGTCAGTACTCTACCGAAGAGCTGATGGATGCCCTGGACATCTCCCCCTCTACTTTCCGGGAGCTGTTTCGGGACAAAGACGATCTGGTGTTGCAGGTTATGCACTACGATATTGAGCGACAGAAGCAGGACCATGCCAAACTGTTTGCCCGGGTAAGCCATCCGGTAGAGCGTCTGCTGGGACTGCTGGAAAACGCCATTCAGAACATCCGCAGTATGTCGCCAGGTTACCTGCCTGACCTGATCCATAACTATCCTGCAGCTTGGGAAGTAAGACAGCAGCATCTGCAGGAGTATTCTATGCCTCAGATTCAGGGACTGCTCAACGACGGCGTGATGCAAAAGATGCTTCGCGGCGACATCAACATCAACCTGGTCAGCAAAATCATTGTAGAGCTGGTAGGAATGGTCATCAACGAGAATACCTTCCCGCCGGCCCGCTACGATATGGCTGAGGTATTCCGCAGCGTGTACCTGTACTATTTCCGGGGCCTGTGCACCGACGAAGGCATGAAGTCCGCCGCCGCCTATTTTGCCCGGATGTAGTTTGGGTAAAAAGTTAGGTATTAGAACGCAGAGCTTGGACACTTCGGGGTGACTTTCGTAAAGCACAGGGTTTCCCCTGGGATACCCGCTTCGTCTTAAAAAGCAAACAGGCTCCGCAGGCTGGGTTTCCCCGGCCGCGGAGCCTGTTTGCGTATCAGCGCATAAAACCAGGTCTAGCGCTGAGCTCTAAAATCGTAGTTCTTAGTTCAGCGACACGCGTACTTTCTTGGTGTACTCGCGCAGGGCGTCCTTGAACTCGGCACCGTTGTCCTGCATGTGGTTCAGGATGAAGATGGCGGCAAACACGTGGGTGAGCTGCTCGCCTTCATCTTCGCCTTCTACTTCGAAAGCCGGGGTCTGCTCTTCGAGCAGCGCCTCTTCGGCGGCCACCAGGGCCGGCAGCGTCTGGGTTTCGACCAGGCGCTTGATAGCAGGGATTTTCATAGCCGAACGCTTAGTTGAGACGGTTGAGCAGGCTGGTTACGGCTTCCTCCTTGCTGGCCGACACGGTATCCACCAGCTCCCCGTTGCGGAATACGGCGAAGAACGGGAGGGTCGTGACGCTGGCCAGCTTGCGCGCCTCGGGGCTGGTTTCGGCGTTTACGTCCAGGAAAGCCACGTCCTGGTACTGCTCACTTTCGGAGAGGCGCTTGAACTTGGGAGAGAACAGGCGGCAGTTGCCACACCAGTCGGCGTAGTACTTTACCACCACTTTTTCATGATTGGCCAGCATCTGCTGAAAATCGGTGTCGTTTGCTTTCGTAACGGGCATCGGTAAAAAGGTAAGCGGACGTAAAACTCGGATTCCAGATAAGAATCATTCTTATCTGCAGCAAAGATAAAGCGTTTTACTGCCAGAAAGGTTTGCTGGTTGCAAGGAATAATAGCCAAGCCGGTACTCCCCGGGTCCGGACAGGCTACCGGGAGCCGCAACCCAAACCGCGCCCGGCACGGTATAGCACGCAGGGCGGCGGGCTGATTTTCCGTCCCTGTTGCTTTATGCGTGGGTCTGCTATCCTGCTGATTTTCTGGCTTCTGTTGCCGATGGCCTGCTCTGGCCCCGATGCCGGAGCCCAGGCCCGCGAGGCTGCCGCCCTTCCTACCAAGCCCGTTCGTATGCAGAACATCATCTTTTTTGGCAACAGCCTGACCGCCGGCTACGGGCTCCGTGCCAGTGAAGCCTTTCCTTCGCTTATTCAGGCCCGCATCGACTCCCTGAAGCTGCCCTACAAAACCTTTAACTACGGGCTGAGCGGGGAAACAACGGCCGGCGGGCGGCAGCGGGTAGCCTCCGTGCTGGCCCGGCAGCCGGTAGACGTATTCGTGCTGGAGCTGGGCGCCAACGACGGCCTGCGCGGCATTCCCGTGCGCGAAACCACCCAGAACCTGCAAGCCATCATCGATCAGGTTCGCCTTAAACACCCGAAGGCCCGTATTGTGCTGGTCGGGCTGGAGTTCCCGTTCGACCTGACCGCCCTGGGTGGGCACCAGTACGGGCGTTACGCCGCCGAGTTTAAAGCTCTGTTCCGCATCCTGGCCGAGAAAAATCACCTCGCCTTTGTGCCCTTCCTGCTCCAGGGCGTGCTGGGCCAGCGCCACCTCAACCTGCCCGACGGCGTCCACCCCAACGCCGCCGGCTACCGCTTCGTCGCCGACAACGTGTGGACGGTGCTGGAAAAGGAGTTAGGAGCCGGGAGTTAGCAGACAGGAGGATGCAGAAGGCAAGTTCCCCTCCTTTTTTCAAGGAGGGGTGCCCGCAGGGCGGGGTGGTTGACGTTGTTGAAACTCCGAAACCTTACCCTAGATAGCCAAAGTAAACGTCATCCTGAGCAAAGCGAAGGACCTTATCACGTCAGACCGAGTCGTTATTACGATTATCGTTCAAACCTGGCAAGGTCCTTCGCAAGCTCTGGATGACGTGCTGATAGATTGTTCTGGATAAACAACGACGTCAACCACCCCTCCTGGAAAGAAGTAGTGGGGCCGCCTCCTAGCTCCTCAGCGCATACAGCTTCTCGTAGTACTCCGTGGCCATGCGGCCGGATTCAAACTCGGGCTCTACTTCGCGCATAGCGGTTTTGGCTACTTTGAGGAAGTCGGCGGGACGGTCGTAGTAGAGGGGAATGATTTCATTTTCCAGCACGTCGAGCACCCCGGCGGCTTCGGTGTTGTCCTTGCGGCTTTCCTCTTCGTGGATGTTGGCCAGCGGAATCAGGAAGCCGTTTTCGCCGTGGCGCACGAACTCGGGAATCCAGCCGTCGGCAATGCTCAGGTTCACGCTGGCGTTCATGGCGGCCGTCATCCCGCTGGTGCCGGAGGCTTCGCGGGGAAAGCGGGGCGTGTTCAGCCAGATGTCGGAGCCCTTCTTGAGCGCGGCCGACAAGGCCAGCTCGTAGCCCGTCAGCACGGCGCAGGTTTTGAGGTGCTTGGTGCGCTGGATGATTTCGTTAAACAAGCCCACGGCGCCGTAGTCGAGCGGGTAGGGCTTGCCGGCCCAGATAACCTGCACGGGGCGGTCGGTGCGGCTGACCAAGGCCTGAAACCGCTCGAAGTGGCGCAGAATCAGGTCGGCGCGCTTGTAGCCGGCAAAGCGCCGGGCCCACACGATGGTCAGCGCGTCGGGGTCGAGCAGGGTGCCGGTCTGGTCAGCCACGAGGTCGAACAGCTGCTTTTTCAACTCCCGCTTCCGGGCCTTCAGCGCCGCGTCGTCGTCGGCTGCCAGGGCTGTGTGCAGGGGCTTGTCGCGCCAGTACGTGCCGTTCTGGGAGTTGGTAATCGGGATGATGGGGCAGATGCCCTCGTTGGCGCCCCACATGTCGTTCGACACCTCCCCGTGCACCTTCGACACGGCATTGGCCAGGCGGGAAAAGCGCAGGGCGGTGAGGGTGTAGTTGAGCATCTCGTTCTCCACCCGGGCCACGCGCCGCACTTCGTCGGCGGGCACATGGCCGAAGAAGGTCATGTCTTCAAGCAGCTTCATGGTGTGTTCCTCGTTGCCAGCCAGCTCGGGCGTGTGGGTCGTGAACACGAGGCGCTTTTGCACTTCCTCGAGGCTGCGGCCGTGCTTGTCGTAGAGGTAGAAGGCCAGGGGCAGGCCGTGGCCCTCGTTGAGGTGGTACACATCTACCGGGACGCCGAGCAGGTCGAGCAGCTTGCCCCCGCCCGCACCCAGCACGATGGACTGGGCTACCCGGGCCGCCTCGTTCGGATCGTAGAGGTGGTGGCTGATGGTGCGTGACACGTAGTCGTTTTCGGGAATGTCCGTCGTCAGGAAAAACATCGGCGCCGTGCCGAACGTGTCGGGGGCCAGGTACATGGCCTTTACCTGCACCTCGGCGCCGTGAATGGTGACGGGGAAGATAAAGCCGGTATCCTGCAGAAAGGAGTAGGACTTATGGCGGTAGTCGACGCGCAGGGTCTGGTCTTCATTGCGGCCCTGGTCGTAGTAGCCGTAGGTCCAGAGCATGCCGATGCCGATGAGGTTCTGCTTGAGCTCGAAGGCGCTGCGCATGTGGGAGCCGGCCAGGAAGCCCAGCCCGCCGGAGTAGGTTTTCAGGGCCTGGTCCAGGGCAAACTCCATCGAGAAGTACGCCGCCTGGGTTTTGAACGCGGGATTGGGTTGGTATGAGGTAAACGTGAACGCCATGAAGAAAGGAAGTGAGTGCGAACAGAATGATAAAGAGCAAGTACAGAAGGGAAATGCTGCGCAAGCCCGGGCCCGGGGCCACTTCGGCTGCTCCGCTGAACGGATGCGTCGGCCGAGGCGGCGCTAAGTAACGCATTGTCCTTTGATCGGCCGATAAGTTGCGTCATTAATTTCTGTTTGTAAAAATGATTATCCTGGTTAATCTATTGATTTTAAGTTAAATGAATGGGTGTGTGGCCGGGTGGGGTTGTGTGGCGTTTTTGGGCGAGCTACATTGCTGTCCCACTCATACCTGGTTTTACTTCATCTATGAAATTGACCTGCTTTCTGCCCCTGCTCGCCGGGGCTGCGCTGCTCCTCAGCCCGGTTGCTCAGGCGGCCGCCTCCCTGCCGAACCCGGCTGCTGAAGCTGCCGCTGCCGCCCCCGCCATCACCCGCGTCGACCCCACGTTCTGGTGGGTGGGCATGAAGAATCCCCGCCTTCAGCTGCTCGTGCACGGCCCCAACATCGGCGCCAGCACGGCCAGCCTTACTTACCCGGGCGTGACGCTGAACGGCACCCGCAAGCTGGAAAGCCCCAACTACCTGCTGCTCGACCTCACCATCAGTCCCGCGGCCAAGCCCGGCAAGCTGAGCCTGGAGTTTCAGGGGGCTAAAAAGACTAAGTTCAGCTACGAGCTGCGCGCCCGCAGCACCGAGCCCGGCCGCGTGCAGGGCCTCAGCTCGGCCGACTTCGTGTACCTGCTCATGCCCGACCGGTTCGCGAACGGCAACCCCAAAAATGACGTGGTGAAGGGCATGAAAGCCCCCGGCGTAGCCCGCGACTCAATGTACGCCCGGCACGGCGGCGACCTGAAGGGCATCGAAAACAACTTCAGCTACCTCAAGGAGCTGGGTGTAACGGCTATCTGGCCCACGCCGGTAGTCGAAAACGACGAGCCCAGGGCCAGCTACCATGGCTACGCCCTCACCGACTTCTACGCGGTAGACCCCCGCTACGGCTCCAACGAGGACTATGTGCGCTTTGTCCGCAACGCCCACCAGCAGGGCCTGAAGGTGGTGCACGACGTGGTGCTCAACCACATGGGTACCTCGGGCTACCTCGTGCAGGACCCGCCCGCCAAGGACTGGTTTAACCAGTGGCCCACGTTTACGCGCAGCAACTTTCGCGACGCCGCCTTCAACGACCCCTACGTGTCGCAGTACGACCGGAAGCAGTTCGGGCAGGGCTGGTTTGACCGGCACATGGCGGATATGAACCAGGCCAACCCCGATATGGCCAACTACATCATCCAGAACTTTATCTGGTGGGTGGAATACACCGGCCTCGATGCCTACCGGGTGGATACCTATACCTACTCGGACCGCAAGTTCCTGATGGACTGGGGCAAAGCCGTACTCGACGAGTACCCCCAGCTGGGCATGTTTGCCGAGACCTGGGTGCAGGGCACGGCGCAGCAGGCCTACTTTGCCCGCAACATCTTCCCCGAGGTCGACGGCTTTAAGTCCAACATGCCCGGCGTGCTCGACTTTCAGAGCCAGTACGCTATCAACGAAGCCCTCACCCGGGACGCCGGCTGGACCGAGGGCATCAGCAAGCTCTACTACACCCTGCAAACCGATTGGATGTATGAAAACCCCATGCGCAACGTGGTATTCCTTGACAACCACGACGTAAGCCGGTTCTACTCCGTCATCGGGGAGGACTTTCAGAAGTATAAAATGGGCCTGGCCTGGCTGCTGACTACCCGGGGCATTCCGCAGCTGTACTACGGCACCGAGGTGCTGATGAAAAACTACTCCAACCCCGACGGCAAGGTGCGCGAGGACTTTCCCGGCGGCTTCCCCGGCGACAAAACCAACTACTTCAGCGCTGCCGGCCGCACCGGGCAGGCCGGGGAGGCGTTCCGCTACGTGAGCACCCTGGCCAACTACCGCCGCACCCACCCGGCCCTGCACGCGGGCAAGCTGATGCAGTTCATCCCGAACGAGGGCGTGTACACCTACTTCCGGTACTCCGACGCGGGCACGGTGATGGTGATGATGAACTCCAACAAGGACGAGAAGACGGTGGATATGGCGCGCTTTGCCGAGCGGCTCAACGGCTTCAGCTCGGGCACCGAAATCACCACGGGCACGGCGGTTACGAACCTGCAGTCGGTGAAGATTCCGGGCCGCACGGCCTGGGTAGTGGAGCTGAAAAAGTAGCGCGGGGTTCTGCGAGGTGAAAATAGGTTTCGCGAAGTCGAGCGGCAATCATGCTTCCTCCTGACTTCTGGCCTTTTCCCAAACCCTTGACTTCATTGTTCAGTTATTACACCTGGGCCAGCCTGATCTGCTTCACCATTTGTCCGCGGCTGAGCGGCCTGCCTTGCGTAACTTCTTTTCACCTCGCGAAACCTTGCGCTCATGACCGACCTCACCGATAAAGTTGCCATCGTAACCGGCGCCTCCCGGGGCATTGGCCGGGCCATTGCGCTGCTGCTGGCCATGCAGGGCGCCAAGGTGGTGTGCGTGGCCCGCTCCGCCGACGAGCTGCAGGAAGTAGCGCTCAAAACCGACGGTCTGGCGTTGCCCGCCGACGTTACCAACGAAGAGGAAGTGCAGCACGTGGTCAGTGAAACCCTGCGTCACTTCGGCCGTCTCGATATTCTGGTGTGCAATGCCGGCGTAGGCTCCTTCGACGTGCTCGAGCACTTCAACGTGGCCGAGTGGGACCAGATCTTCGACGTGAACGTGAAAGGCACCTTCCTGCTGTGCAAGGCCGTGGTGCCCCACTTCAAGAAGCAGCGCTACGGCCACGTGGTGGGCATTGCCTCCGACGTGAGCAAGCGCACCTTCGAGAGCGGCTCGGTGTACGGGGCCAGCAAGTACGCCCAGGATGCCCTGCTGAGCGCCCTGCGCAAGGAGGTCCGGTCGTACGGCATCAAGGTCAGCGTCATTTACCCCGGGCTGGTCGATACCTACTTCAACGAAGCCCAGCCGGGCGGCGCCGAAGCCCAGAAAACCCACCTCCGCCCGGCCGACGTGGCCCAGGTGGTGCGCTACGTGCTCGAAGCCCCGCCCCTGGTCGTCATCGACGAGCTCATGATTCACCCCATCACCCAGGAATACTAAAACAGGGCAGGAGGAAAGTGCTGCTGTGGCGGTTCGCCCGCCTGAAGCGTGCCTTGCCGAGCATCAAACTCCAATTTCCCTGCCTCGCAACTTCACCTTTTCCTATCTTACGGGCTGCTATGAAGAAAATTCTACTGCCTGTTGCCCTGGTCACCTTGTCCCTGGCTGCTTTCAAAGTCTCGTCTCCCGCCTTGTCCCACCCCGTGGATCATCCTTCTTCTCTCGCGGACCCCAACACCACCACCGAAGTACCGCAGGACAACAAGCTGGTTATCTACCAGGTGTTTACCCGGCTGTTCGGCAATAAGGTGGCGATGAACAAGGCCTACGGCACGCCTGCGGAGAATGGGGTGGGTAAGTTCAACGACCTCAACGACACGGCCCTTAAAGCCATCAAGGCCATGGGCATCACCCACGTGTGGTACACCGGGGTGCTGGAGCACGCCACCATGACCGACTATTCCAAGCTGGGCATCCCGGCTGACGATGCCGACGTGGTGAAGGGCCGGGCCGGCTCGCCCTACGCCGTGAAGGACTACTACGACGTGGCCCCTGACCTGGCGGTGAACGTGAAAAACCGCGCTGAGGAGTTTCAGGCGCTCGTGCGCCGCACCCATACCAACGGCATGAAGGTCATCATCGACTTCATCCCCAACCACGTGGCCCGCACCTATAAGTCGGACGCCAAGCCGGCGGAGGTGGTGGACCTGGGCGCCAAAGACGACAAAACCAAGGCGTTTGCGCCCAACAACAACTTCTACTACCTGCCCGGCAAGGCGTTTGTGAAGCCGTCCGGTTACAATCCGCTCGGTCCCGGCAAAGCGCCGCTGGAGGACGGCAAGTTCGCGGAGAATCCCGCCAAGGCCACCGGCAACGACGTGTTCTCGGAAGCGCCCAAAATGGACGACTGGTTTGAGACTATCAAGCTCAACTACGGCGTCGACTACCTCAACCAGCGCCGCACCTACTTCGAGCCCGTGCCCGACACCTGGCGCAAGATGCGCGACATCCTGGTGTACTGGGCCAAAAAGGACGTGGACGGGTTCCGCTGCGACATGGCCGAGATGGTGCCGGTGGAATTCTGGGCCTACGTGATTCCGGAGGTGAAAAAGGTAAAGCCCGACATCGTCTTCATCGCCGAAATCTACAATCCCAAAGAGTACAGGAACTACATCACCAAAGGGAAGTTTGACTTTCTCTACGACAAGGTAGGCCTCTACGACGGCCTGCGCCGCCTGATGCGGGGCGAGGGCAGCACCGACGACATCACCCGGGTGTGGCGGGAGGAAAGCGCGGGCTTTGGCTCCAACATGCTGCGCTTCCTGGAAAACCACGACGAGCAGCGCATTGCCTCCAAGGACTTTGCCGGCGACCCGCTCACGGCCGTTCCGGCCATGACGGTGGCGGCCACGCTGGGCTCCGGTCCGGTGATGCTGTACTATGGGCAGCATGTGGGCGAGCCGGGGGCCGGGGCCGAGGGCTTCAGCGGCAATGACGGCCGCACTACCATCTTCGACTACTGGGGTGTGCCCGAGCACCAGAAGTGGATGAACGGGGGCAGGTTCGACGGCGGGCGCCTGAGTGCCCCTCAAAAGCAGCTGCACAGCTTCTACTCCCGCCTGCTTACCCTGGCCAGCACCAGCGAAGCTATCCGCAGGGGCCGCTTCTACGAGCTGCAGGATGCCAACAACCTCGACAAGCGGTACGAGCAAAAGTTTATTTACAGCTACCTGCGCTACACCGACAAGCAGAAGCTGCTCATCGTGGTGAACTTCAGCAAGGACCGCACGATGACTCCGGCCATCCAGATTCCGTCCGACGTGATGACCAAAATCGGCCTGAACCCAACCCAATTCTACGCCTTCACCGACATTCTCAACAACACGCCTACTGTCAGCAATCTGGCCCTGACGCTCCCGCCCATGAGTGCGTTTGTGTTTGAAATCAAGTCCAAATAAGGCTGTCCGCTCTTCCTCCTTCCCTCCACTAACCTCCCTCACCCGATGGCAACCACTGTAGCCGCCGCTGTGGACAACCGCATCAAGCCCCGCCTGAGTTTCTGGCAGATCTGGAACATGAGCTTTGGCTTCCTGGGCATTCAGTTCGGCTTTGCGTTGCAGAACGCCAACGTCAGCCGGATTTTTGAAACCCTCGGGGGCACTGAAATAGCCTTGTACTGGCTGGCTGCTCCGCTTACCGGCATGCTGGTGCAGCCCATCATCGGCTATATCTCGGACCGGACGTGGAGCCCGCGCTGGGGGCGTCGGCGCCCGTTTTTTCTGATCGGTGCCGTCCTGGCCTCGTTTGCGCTGCTGGTGATGCCCAACGTAACGGCCCTGTGGATGGCCGTGGGCATGCTGTGGATTATGGACTCCAGCATTAATATCTCAATGGAGCCGTTCCGCGCGCTGGTGGGCGACCTGCTGCCTTCGTCGCAGCGGACTACGGGCTTTGCCGCGCAGACCTTTTTTATCGGCGTAGGTGCCGTGGTGGCATCATCACTGCCCTGGATGTTCACCAACTGGTTTGACGTGCCGAATACCGCGCCGGCTGGCCAGATTCCGCTATCGGTGAAGTACGCCTTCTACATCGGCGGCATCGTGTTCTTCCTGGCCGTGCTCTGGACGGTAATTCGCACCAAGGAGTACCCGCCCGAAAACCTGCAGGAATTCGAAGAGGAGAAGCGCCGGACCGCCGGGTTCCTGAATGGCATCCGCGAATCCTTCGCAGGTATTTTCCACATGCCAAAAACGATGGCCCAGCTGGCCGTGGTGCAGTTCTTTTCCTGGCTGGCTTTGTTTGCCATGTGGATCTACACTACTCCGGCTGTCACGAGCCATATCTACCACACCAGCGACGCAACGTCAAAGGTGTATAACGAGGGAGCCGACTGGGTAGGCGTTTGCTTTGCCGTGTACAACGGCGTATCAGCCATTGCCGCGCTGCTGCTGCCCGTCATTGCCCGGGCTACGAGTCGCCGGGTCACCCACCTGATCTGCCTTACGGCCGGGGGGCTGGGCCTGATTTCCATCTACTTTATCCAGGACCCGAAAATGCTCCTGGTTTCCATGATTGGCGTCGGCATTGCCTGGGCCAGCATCCTGAGCGTGCCCTACGCCATGCTGGCCGGGGCGCTGCCAGCCAACAAGATGGGCTACTACATGGGCGTATTCAACTTCTTTATCGTGATTCCGCAGGTGGTAGCCGGCCTGATTCTGGGCTTCTTCACCAAGAATGTCTTTCACGGAGAGTCGGTGTACACGCTCGTGCTGGGTGGGGTATCCATGATTATCTCCGGTCTGCTGACGCTGCGCGTGCATGATGCCGACGAAATCCGACTGCCGGCCGAAGACAAGGTGCTGCGCTCCCCGGCGTACGACGCGCCGGTCGAGCGGGACCCGCGGGTTTAACGTCCGGCAAGCACGAAAAAGCCTCTTCCGCCCGGGAGAGGCTTTTTTATGCGCGGTTTAGCCCAGCTGCAGCCATTCCAGGGCCAGGTGCTCCTCCATAAAGATGCGGACGTGGGCCCCGGGCCGGGCGGTTTCGGGCAGGGTGGCTTCCAGCGCGCGGCTTCGCTCACTGATCAGCTCGAAGTGGTAGGGAGCCACCAGGTAAGCCAGCCGCCGCGACGCGGCCGGCAGCTCCCGGCTCAGCTGCTCCCGGAACTCCCGCAGCACCCAGCCAAAGTCTTCCGCCGACGCCAGACCGCGGCTGCGCAGGTCCACCAGCCAATGCCCGGCCCCGTGCGCCTGTGCCAAGGCCAGGGCCGTCCGGTAGCCGCTGCGGTGCTCCTCCGAGGTTGCGGGCCGCGTCCAGCGCAAAAACAGCACGTGCAGGTCGGGACGGTAGGAGAGGGTGGCGGGCAGCAGGGCAGAAGGCAGCATGAAGGGCAAAGCTTCCGGTTAAGGAAAAGTCAGCAGGCAGATGGGAAGACTCACAAACAAACCAGGCCGTTAGCTGCTAATAGGTGAACCTACGGGTTTGTACGGAGGCCGGATCGTCAAAATCCGTTTTTGTACGGGTAACGGGGGGCGGCCTTCCCGCCGTAAGTACCAGTAGCGGCGCATGGAAGGGCCGTCTCTATCAGTTAACCGCCAGCCCATGCTTTTGGTCTATCTTTTCTTTGCCTTATTCTTCGGCATCTGCCTGTTTCTGCTGGCTCAGCTCTGGTGGCGGGGCCGGCAGCCTCTCCCGCCCTTCCCCACGCACTGGCCCAAAGTGAGCATTCTGGTGCCGGCCCGCAATGAGGCCCACCACATTGAGCGGTGCCTGCAGGCCCTGAGCCAGCTTTCCTACCCCGCCGACAAGCTCGAAATCCTGATTGGCGACGACGCCTCGACCGACGACACCGCCGCCCGGGCCGAGGCCTTTATTGCCGGGCGGCCCCAGTTTCGGCTGGTGTCGGTGCGCCGCGAAATTGGCTCAGCCCGGGGCAAGAGCAACGTCATTGCCCATCTGTGCCGCGAAGCCACAACCGACTATTTCCTGCTGACCGACGCTGATATGGCCCTGCCGCCCGACTGGGTGCAGCACATGCTGGCCGCCGCCCCGGAAGGAGTAGGCGTGGTAACCGGCGCTACTACTGCCGTGGGCAACCTGTTTGGCCGCCTGCAGGGCCTCGACTGGCTGTTCGGCCTCAGCGTCATTCGCCTGCTCACCGACCTGGGCCTGCCCGTCACGGCCGTTGGCAACAACATGCTGATGACCCGGGCGGCATATAAGTCCATCGGGGGCTATGAGGCGCTGGCGTTTCAGATTACCGAGGACCTGCAGATCTTCGAGTGCATCGTGCGGCAGGGCTGGGGTTTCCGCAACCTGTTTCACCGCCACGTGCTGGGCCTTTCCACGGCTCAGCCCACCCTGCGCCACCTGCTCATGCAGCGGAAGCGCTGGATGCGGGGAACGGCCCGCCTTCCGGTTCACTTATCGGGTCTTTTCGCCCTCTACGGGTTCTTTTACATGGTAATCTTTCTGCCCGGCCTGCTGCCGCCCGCTACGGTGGCGCTGCTCTTCGGAATCAAGGTGGCGCTACAGGTCGGATTTCTGGCCGGTAGCCTGCGGCAGGTGGGGCGGCGCGAGAGCCTGGGCGTGCTGCTGCTGTACGAGTTCTACCTGGCCGGCATGTCCCTGCTGATTATCGGCTACACCCTATGGCCGGGACAGATTCAGTGGAAGGAGCGACGTTACCGCTGGGCCGAAGGCTAAGCAAGGCTGCTTCGTGCCGGGCTGCGGGTCGTATCTTGCGGGCTGATTGTCCCCTCATGAAACGCGTTTTACTGGCTTTGATTTTCAGCCTTGGCCTGGTCGGCCCTGCAGCGACCCAGATCAAGCCCCTTGCTTCCCTGATTTGGGAAGACGGTCGGCTCTTTCGGGTACAGGCCGGCCGCAGGCTGCCCGCTACCCAGCCCATTCAGCTTGGCAATGGCACCCGCATATCCGCTTTGGGTTTGGTAACCCTGCCCGATGGGCGGCAGCAGCGCATGCAAAACGGCGACGGGCTCGACCTGAGCACCGGGCGCTGGTTTCGGATTCCGGGCGCGTCCCCGGCCACGCTGGTGCAGCGAACCGCTGCCCGCCCCGACGGGGCTCCTTCCGGCCCGGCCCGGCAGCAGCTCCGCCGCCACCACGACCACCAGGCTGAGCGGGTGGAGCGGCAGCAGTCCCGGCTTAAGCCCCGCCGCAACGCCGAGGCGGAGGATGAGGAAGACGACGATTAGATGGGTGGAATTTAGTAGTTGTATTTCTGTGTAATTCAATTGGTTGACTCCTGAGGCGCGGGTTTGTCTTTCAAAAGGCTTCGGAAAAAACTTACAGGTTTTTGAAAAATAATCTTGCGCATTAATTTCCATCAACTAGTTTGCAGCTGCAAGGTCAACCAGCACCCCGAATGACACGCCTCGTCGCCGCTCTGTGCAATTGCAATAACCGCAACTCGAATAATAATTTATTCCGGGACAGGGAGGCCATTGATTTGACAAAGAGACCTAAGGGTTGATTTAGTTTTTAAGCCTTCCGTTTTTCGGAAGGCTTTTTTTTTGTCTCCGCCTCAAAAAAGGGCAATTCCTCTAGTTGAAAAATGCGTGGCATTTTCTCAGCCTGGCTGCGCTTTGCCCAAACATTTCTGCTACCGCAAATCAGACATACCGCCTTCATTTTTTCAACCAACCTCATTACGCCCGGATGGAAACTGCCTTCCTTACCTCCCCGACCCGCACCGCCTCGGCGCTGCTCAAAACCGAAGAGGCCATTGGCTTCGTGAAAGAAACGTTTGCCCGGGAGCTGTGCGCCCGACTGAGCCTCACCCGGGTGTCGTCGCCCATTGCCGTGCTCGACGGGACCGGCATCAACGACGACCTGAACGGCGTGGAGCGCCCGGTGGCCTTTCCCATCAAAGCCCTGGCCGAGCAGAAGGCCGTGGTGGTGCACTCCCTGGCCAAGTGGAAGCGCCTGCGCCTGGCTGAGCTGGGTATCGAAGCCGGCCGCGGCATCCTGACCGACATGCGTGCCCTGCGCCCCGACGAAGACTACAGCCCCATCCACTCCATTTACGTGGACCAGTGGGACTGGGAAAAGCACATTACGGCCGGTCAGCGCACCATTCCGTTTCTGAAGGAAATGGTCGGCAAGATCTACGAGGCCCTGAAAACGACCGAGCAGCTGGTGGGCGAGGAGTTCGGAGTGGAGCCCGTGCTACCGGAAGTCATTACGTTCATCTCCGCCGAGAAGCTGCTGCAGCGCTACCCCGGCCTCACCGTTAAGGAGCGCGAAACGGAAGCCGCCCGGGAGTACGGGGCCATCTTTATCATGGGCATTGGCGGGACGCTGAGCCACGGCGAAATCCACGACGGCCGCGCCCCCGACTACGACGACTGGAGTACCCCGAACGAAGACGGCTTCTTTGGCCTGAACGGCGACATCGTACTCTGGAACCCGGTGCTGCAGTCGGCCTTTGAGGTGTCGTCGATGGGAATCCGGGTGGATAAGCTGGCCTTGCTGAAGCAGCTGGCCGTCCGCGGCTGCCCCGACCGGGAAGCCCTGCCCTTTCACCAGCTGCTCCTCACCGACCAGCTCACCCAAAGCATCGGGGGCGGCATTGGCCAGTCGCGGGTGTGCATGTTCATGCTGCGCAAAGCCCACATCGGTGAAGTTCAGGTCAGCATCTGGTCCGAAGCCATCCGCAAAGAGCTGGCCGCCGACGGCATCGGGCTGCTGTAGTTTTAGGTCTTCGGGACTTAGGGCTTAGGTCTTAGTGCAGACGTCCAAGAGTCAAAATAAAAGAGCCCGCAACCGAAGTTGCGGGCTCTTTTTCTGTAACGTGAAGTCAGCAGGGCAGTAGCAACCTAAGACCTACTTCATACTCTTCTCCCGGATGGCTTTAAACTCGGAGCCTGGTTTCCACTGCGGGAAGGTGGTTTCATTGGCCAGGAGCTTGCCGACCCAGAACAGCAGGCGCGCGTCCTGCTCCATGCCGCGCAGGTCCCAACGGGAATCAAATTCGTCGGAGGGCTGGTGGTAGCTCTTGGCTTCGTAAGCCTGGCGGCGCTGCTCGATATATTCTTTGCCCCGGGTCCAGCTCTCAGCCCGGCCGCTGGCGTAGAGGGCTGGCACGCCCACCTTGGCAAAGCTGAAATGGTCGGAGCGGTAGAAGCTGCCTTTCTCGGGATGCTGGTCCGGCAGCACGTAGCGGCCCTGCTCACCCGCCGCGTCGCGGGCGTACGCATCGAGCTCCGACTGGCCGTACCCGATAACCGTCACGTCCCGCATGGGCCCATTGGCGCCCAGTGCGTCCATGTTCAGGTTGGCAACGGTTTTGGTGAGCGGGAATAGCGGGTGCTCGGCGTAGTACTTGGAGCCCAGCAGGCCCTGCTCCTCGCCCGTCACGGCCAGGAACAGAATCGAGCGGCCTGCCGGCTCGGGCAGCTGGGTGAAGGCCTTGGCAATGGCCAGCAGGGCCGCGCAGCCGCTGGCATTGTCAATGGCGCCGTTGTAGATCGAGTCACCCTCGATTACGGTACCGGTGCCGAGGTGGTCCCAGTGGGCGGTGTAGACGATGTACTCATCGGCCCGCTTGCTGCCGGGCAGCACGGCTGCCACGTTGCGGGAGGCCGTGCGCTTGATCTTGTTCTCAATGGCGGTGCTGACGCTCAGACCCAGCGGGCTGGGCTTGAAGCCCGGCTTGTTGGCGGCGGCGTACAGCGCGTCGTAGCTCTGGCCGGCCGCCGTGAGCAGGCGCTTGGTGGCGTCGAGCGTGATCCAGCCTTCCACGGCGCACTTGCGGGCGCCTTTGTCCGGGGTCTGCCCGTAGAGCTTGGCTCCCGACCAGCTGCTTTGCACCACTGACCAGGGGTAGGCGGCCGGCTTGGTGTCGTGCACAATCAAAACCCCGGCGGCGCCATGCCGGGCAGCTTCCTCGTACTTGTAATCCCACCGGCCATAGTAGGTCATGGCCTTGCCTTTGAAGAAGGTTGTGTCGGTGCCAGCATTGCCGGGGTCGTTAACCAGCACAACTACCGTCTTGCCCTTCACATCGAGGCCGGCGTAGTCGTCCCAGCCATACTCGGGGGCTACCACGCCGTAACCGGCAAAAACCAGCGGGGAGTTTTTCAACGCTACCCGTTCCTGTTCCCGCTCGGTAAAGGCCATATAGTCGGCCTTGTACTTCAGCGTCAGGTTCTGGCCCTGCCCGGGGCCGGTGATGGCCATCGTCGCATCCGGGGAGCCAATGATTTCGACGAGGGGCACACCCTGAAAGTAGGTGCCGTTGGGGCCGGGCTTGAGGCCAAGCTTGCGGAACTCGGTAGCCAGGTAGTTGGTGGCCAGCTCCTCCCCCTTGGTAAAGGGGCGCCGGCCCTGAAACTCGTCGGAAGCCAGAGCCTTGATGTGCTGCCCGATCAGCTCCGGGGTGATGCCGTCTTTGGGCGAGGCCAGCATGGCCGTGTCGCGGGCCGGCGCCTCGGTTGGAGCCGCCACCGGCGTCTTGGTGGTTGTGGTAGTCTGCTTGTCCGACTGGCTTTGGCAGCCGGCCAGCAGCCCCGCGGCCAGGACCGGCAGCAGGAAGGACGAAGGAAAGAGGTGCATGGGGTTGGGATAGGTAGAACGACTGGCCCGCGCAGACTAGGCTGTGGCCGGTCAAATGTGACGAAAATTCCGGAAGCACGACGGTTCCGAAAGAGTTGTGCCTATGGGGTATATTCGTGCCTTATCCTTTCTCACTGCTTGTCTCCCACCCATACCTTCCCGTCTATGTTTCCAGCTTTACCTGTACTGCGGACCCGTTGGGGTCTGCTTCTGCTCCTATTGGCGCTGCTGACCCGCCCGGCGGCGGCGCAAATCGGCACCATCCCCAAGCGTGAGTTCCGCGCCGTGTGGGTGGCCCACGTGTTTAACCTGAACTGGCCCAGCAATAAAACCCGGACGCCGGCCCAGCAGCGGGCCGAGTTTATCTCCCTGCTCGACCGGCACCAGCAGAACGGCATCAACGCCGTTATCGTCCAGATCCGGGCCTCGGCCGATGCCATCTACCCCAGCACCATCGAGCCCTGGAGCGAGTGGCTGACCGGCACCCAGGGCGTAGGGCCCAGCCCGGCGTACGACCCGCTGGCGTTTATGATCCGGGAAACCCACCGCCGCGGCATGGAATTCCACGCCTGGCTGAACCCCTACCGGGCCGTAACGACGGCCAGTGCCAGCATTGCCGCCAACCACGTTACCCGCCTCCATCCCGACTGGATTGTGCCCTTCGGCGACCTGCGGGTGCTGAACCCAGGCCTGCCCGCCGTGCGCCAGTACCTGACGCGGGTGGTGATGGACGTGGTGCGCCGCTACGATGTGGACGCCATTCACTTCGACGACTACTTCTACCCGGCTCCGGTGTCCGGCGTGGTGTTCAACGACGATGCCGCCTTCAGCCAGGACCCCCGGGGCATTGCCACCAAGGCCGACTGGCGTCGTGACAACATCGACCTGTTCGTGCGCACCATTTCCGACAGCATCCGGGCGGCCAAGCCCCGGGTAAAGTTCGGCATCTCGCCTCCCGGGGTGTGGCGCAACGGCACCAGCGTAGGCGGCACCGCCACCACGGCCTTTGCCAGCTACTCCGACATCTTTGCCGACTCGCGCAAGTGGCTGCAACAGGGCTGGGTCGACTACCTCGCGCCCCAGGTGTACTTCAGCATCGGGCAGACGGCGGCCAACTACTCGCTGATTGTGCCGTGGTGGAGCCAGCAGGTGACGGCCGCCAACCCCCGCCACGTTTACATCGGGCTGGCTTCCTACAAGGTCAGCGCCACGGCCTCGGATGTAAACTTCCGCTCGGGCAGCCAGATTCCGTCCCAGATTCGTCTGCTCCGCCAGCAGCCCAATGTGCAGGGCGCCATCTACTACAGCTCCACGCCCACGCTGGCCAACCCGCTGGGCCTAATCGACTCGCTGCGGCAGAACTTCTACCGCGCCCCCAGCCTGGTGCCAACCATGCCCTGGAAAGATAACGTAGCCCCCACCGCGCCGCAGGGCGGGCTTTACTACGACACGGGCATCAATACCCTGACCATCGAATGGCAGCCCGGCCCCCCCGCTACCGACGGGGAAAAGGCCCGCTTCTACGCGGTGTACAAGCTGCCGAATGGCACTGGTCCCATTACCGCCGCCGATCTGAGCAACCCCGCCAACATCGTCGCCGTCACCGACACCACCTACTACCGCGCCGTGGTGCCGCCTGGTCCCTGGCGCTATACCGTCACGGCCCTGGACCGGGTATACAACGAAAGCGACCCGGCCCAGCTGGTGCTGCTACTGCCCACCCGCCCGGCCGCTCCTGCGGCCCTGCTGGAGCCGGCTCGCCCCAACCCGTTTTCTCAGTCGACGCGCATTGCCTTTACCCTGCCCCGGGCCGGGCGGGCAGCTTTACAGGTGTATGATCTGACGGGCCGCCTCGTAGCCACCCTGCGGGAAGGCCCGCAGGCAGCCGGGCGCCAGGAAGTAGAGTGGGAGGCCAACAGCCAGCCGGCCGGCGTTTACATTCTGATGCTCCGAACCGAAGCCGGCAGCTGGCAGCAGAAGGTTTTGCTGACGCGCTAGCTCCCGGGACCGGCTGAAATCGAACTACTAGGCCGGTCCGATAGTTGAGGCAGCAGAAATGCGTCCTTCGCCCGGTAAGGGGTGTCCTTTGCACGCCCTTACCGGGTATTTCTTCCATTCTGTTTTCGTTTATGATTCAAAAATCCCTTTTGCTGCTCGGCCTCGGCGCCGCCCTGGTGGTAAGCCCGGCTGCAGCGCAGCAAAAAAAGACTACCTCTGCCGCCAAGCCCACCGCGAAAGCAGCTGGCCCGGCTACGGCAGCCGGTACCCGTCTCGTTGAGAAAGTAACCCGCAAGCCCGGGGAGCTGGTAATTCCCTACGAAAAGTACGTGCTAAGCAACGGTCTGACCCTGCTGGTCCACGAAGACCACTCCGACCCCATCGTGCACGTCGACGTAACGTACCACGTAGGCTCGGCCCGGGAGCAGGTCGGCAAGTCGGGCTTTGCCCACTTCTTCGAGCACATGATGTTCCAGGGCTCCGACCACGTAGCCGACGAGCAGCACTTCAAGATGGTCAGCTCGTCGGGTGGCACGCTCAACGGCTCGACCAACCGCGACCGGACCAACTACTTCGAGACCCTGCCCAGCAACCAGCTGGAAACCGCGCTCTGGCTTGAAGCCGACCGCATGGGCTTCCTGCTCGATGCCGTGACGCAGAAAAAGTTTGAGGTGCAACGCTCTACCGTAAAGAACGAGCGGGGCCAGAACTACGACAACCGCCCCTACGGCCTGGCCGGCGAGTACATCAGCAAGACGCTGTATCCCTACGGGCATCCCTACTCCTGGATGACCATCGGCTACCTCGAAGACCTGGACCGCTCGAATGTAGAGGACCTGAAAAACTTTTTCCTGCGCTGGTATGGCCCCAACAACGCTACCCTGACCATCGGGGGCGACGTGAAGCCGGCCGACGCGGTGAAGCTGGCCGAGAAGTACTTCGGCTCCATCAACCGGGGGCCGGCCGTGCAGAACATGAAGCTGCCCGCGCCCAAGCTCACCCAGGACCGCTACGTCAGCTACTCCGACAACGTGCGCTTTCCGCAGCTGCAGATGGTATTCCCGACGGTACCAGCCAACCACCCCGACGAGGTGGCCCTGGACGCGCTGGCGGAAATCATCGGGCAGGGTAAAAACTCGCTGTTCTACAAAAACCTGATTAAATCGCAGAAGGCGGTGGTGGCTTCGGCCTCGAACCGCACCAGCGAGCTGAGCGGAGAGTTCTACATCTCGGCCCAGAGCTTTCCCGGCAAGGGCCTCGACAGCCTGGAGCTGCGGGTCCGCAAGACCCTGGCCGAGTTTGAGCGCACCGGCGTGACGGATGCGGCGCTGCAGCGCTTCAAGGCCGGCGCCGAAGCCGACCTGATCAACAGCCTGGGCAGCGTGAGCGGCAAGGTGTCGCAGCTGGCCGCCAACCAGACCTATACCGGCAACCCCAACCGCCTGCCCATCGACCTGCAGCGCCTGCGCTCCGTGACGAAGGCCGACGTGGTACGCGTGTACAACACCTACCTCAAAGACAAAAAAGCGGTAATTCTGAGCGTGGTACCGAAAGCCGCTCCGACCCTGGCGGCCCGTGCCGACAACTTCACCATCAGCAAAGCCGGCTACCAGGCTCCGGCCGACGAGTACAAGGGCCTCACCTACGTGAAGCCGACCGATACCTTTGACCGGAGCCAGCCGCCTAAAGCGGGCGCGGCTCCGCTGGTGCAGGTGCCCGCCCTGTGGGAAACCGGTCTCGCCAACGGCCTGCGCGTAATGGGCACCCGCAACACCGAGGTACCTACCACCACCCTGCTGCTGACGATTCACAATGGTCACCGTCTGGAAGCGCAGAACCGCAACAAGGCGGGCATTGCAGCCTTTACCGCGGCCATGCTCAACGAAGGCTCGCAAAAGTATACGAGCGAAGAAATGTCGGCGGCCCTCGACCTGCTGGGCAGCACCATTCAGGTAACGGGTGGTGCTGAAAACACCACGGTGTACGTGCAGAGCCTGACCAAGAACCTGCCCAAGACCATTGCCCTGCTGGAAGAGCGGCTGATGCGGCCGCGCTTTGACCCGGCTGACTTTGCCCGCCTTAAAAAGCAGACGCTGGAGGCCATTGCCAACCAGAGCACCCAGCCGGTATCCATTGCCGACCGCACCTACGCCCGTCAGCTGTATGGCCCGCTCGATATTATGGGTACGCCCGTAAGCGGCCTGACCAGCACCGTCGCCAGCTTCACCCTCGACGACGTGAAGCAGTACTACGACCGCACCTACGGCGCCAACATTGCCCACCTGGTGGTGGTGAGCGACGCGGAGCAGAAGACCATTGTGCCTCAGCTGGCTTTCCTGAGCAAGTGGGGCCGCAAGGAAATCAGCTTCCCTGCCGGTGCCGACGTAGCCAAGCCCGACAAAACCCGCATCTACTTCGTGAACAAGGAAGGCGCGGCCCAGTCGGAAATCCGCATTGGCTACCTGGCCCTGCCCTACGATGCGACCGGCGAATTCTACCGCGCCTACCTGGCCAACTACCTGCTGGGTGGGGACTTCAACAGCCGCATCAACCTGAACCTGCGCGAGGACAAGGGCTACACCTACGGTGCCCGGTCGGGCTTCCAGGGCACGCGCTACATCGGACCCTACACGGCTTCGGCCGGGGTGCGGGCTGATGCTACGGCCGCTTCGGTAAAGGAGTTCATGACGGAAATCAGGAACTACCGCAACGGCATCAAGGACGAGGAGCTGGAGTTTCTGAAGGCTTCAGTAGGTCAGAGCGAGGCGCGGCAGTATGAGACCGGCCAGCAGAAGGCGAACTTCATTGCCCGCCTGCTGGAGTACGACCTGAACAAGGACTACGTGCAAAAGCAAAGCGCCCTGCTGCGCGCCCTCACCAAAGAGGAAGTGCAGGCCACGGCCCAGAAGTACCTGCCCGCCGACAACATGACCATCGTGGTCGTCGGCGACCGGGCCAAGTCCTTCCCGGGCCTCTCGGAGCTGGGCTACGAAGTGGTGGAGCTGGATGTGGACGGCAACCCCGTAACGCCCACTGCTCCCGCGGCCAGCACCGCCCCGGCTACATCGGCTGCTCCCGCTTCCGCCGCCGACGTTAAGAAAGCCAAGCGCAAGACCAAAGGCGAGAAAGGCGAGAAGCGCAAAGAGAAGATCAAGAAGGACTAGCTGGAATCAGCTTTTAGCTGATGGCTGTGAGCTTATGGCTCTTTTACACGAAAGCCCGGTTCCGTTTGGAGCCGGGCTTTTTTGGCGGGACGGATTTTAGCCGGTTGATCCGGATAACCGGCTGTTTGCTACTGTTTATACTTTGTAAGTCAATCTGCTGGGTCATGCCAAAAACCAAAAACAAGAAACCAGCACTTACGCCAGCAGCAGCTCAGCCACTTCCCGGCCGGTAGCCATGGCGGCGTTGAGGGATGGATAAGCTGCTGCATCACCGCACTGGTAGAGGCTCTCGGCCAGGCGCAGGGAGTGCCGGGCCGGGGTACCGGCGGCATACACTGGCAGCGCCTGTTCAATGGTGTAGGTGCGCAGATATTCCCAGTGAGTTGCTGCCGGACCAAACCACTCTGTCAGTTCCTGGCGCAGGCGGCTGGTCAGGCTTTCGACGCTCAGCCCATGATCCCCGTGTGTGCTTACCGATACCAGCACGCGGCCGGGCGGGGCATAGTCGGGGGCCACGTCGCTGGGAAAGGCAACGTTGTGGGCCAGGCAGCGGCGGGTAGCGTTGAGGCGCAGCAGCCGGTCGGCGCGCCCCGGCGAAACTGCTGCGGAAAAGTACGTGCAGGTAGTGCGGCGCCAGGCGGGGTTAGCAGCAGCGGGGCCGGGGGTGGGCACCAGTCTGGCGGGGGCATCCGTTGCCAGGACAATGGCGCTGGCGCTCAGCGTTTCTCCATTGGGCAGGCGCACCGTATTACCGTCGAGGGCCTGGGCAGCTGTGTTCAGGCGCACCGTGCCGGCCGGCAGACGGGCGGCCAGCTGCTCGGGAATCTGCTGCATCCCCAGGGCGGGCACCACGGCTTCGCCCTCCAGGAACTGCTGAAACACGAACTCAAAAAAGTTGGATGCGGTGCTCAGCTCCCGGTCCAGGAATACGCCGCCGAAGAAGGGTCGGAAGAAGTTGTTGATGATCTGCTCACTCCAGCCGTAGCGTCTCAAAAATGTCAGCGTGTCGGTACCGGGCTGAGCCAGCAGCTGCTCGGCCGTCTGGCTTCGCACGGCCAACCCCAGGCGGGCAATGAGCAGCTTATCGGCCAGCGTGCCCACCGGGGAGGTAAGCGCGGCCAGGGCCCCCACCGGCTGGCGCAGCGGGTTTTGCAGCGTGGTACTGGTGCCGTTAGGGAGGCGGATAGAGGCGCCGGAGCGGAAAGCTTTCAAATTCAGGGCGCCGTAGTCCAGCATGCGCTGCACCTCGGGGTAGCGGGTCAGCAGCACCTGGAAGCCCCGGTCGAAGCGAAAGCCCTCGGGCGTCACGTCGGTCCGCACCCGGCCACCCACCGCGTCCGACGCTTCGAGCACTACCACGGAACGGCCGGCCCGGTGCAGGTAGTTGGCACAGGTGAGGCCGGCCATGCCGGCGCCAATGATGACAATGGGGGAATCGGGCATTTCAGAAAAGCAGGATACGCCTCTCTAACCGGGAACTCCTGAAAAGGGTTGGATTCGGGTTAAGAGCCGGGTCAGGGCTTTGCGGTTGCGGGAAGGTCCGGGCCGCCCGGCGACATGCTGAGCAGAAAGGAGCCGTTTAGCGCCCGGCCCAGAATCCGGATGCTGCTGCCCACGGGCTGGCCATTCTGCCGGGCGGCCTCCCACGGAGGCAGTTGCTGCATAATGGCGAGCAGCTGGCTTACAGCCCCCGGGTCGGTGCCGGGTAGCTGGTTGGCTGCCGTCAACCACTTTCCCCCCGCATCGAGCTGCATGTCAATTATCAGAACGCCTCCCCGGGCAGCCCGGCCCAACGGCGTGTTTCCGCCCAGCAAGGGGCCGACGTACTGCAGCAGGGTCTGAATGTAGCTTTCTATTCCGGCGGAGTACGTAGCCGGAGTAAACTCCCGGGCCTGCTCCCGCTTTGCCTGACGCTCCCGGGCCCGCGCCTGTAATTCTGCGCAGGGCTTGGTGAACTTCACGTTCTCCGCCCAGCTGACCGGATCTTCGACCCGGGGCGAAAGCAGGGCCTGGTCGCTATACGACTCGCTTCCGAAATCCAGGGCCTTGCCATCCAGAAACTTGCCGTGGCTGTACCGCTCCGTTGTCACGAGCCGGTAGCCCGGTACCACCCGACTTTCCCACGTCCCATGCGCGTAGCCGTCTACGATGGGCCCGCCAAAGCGGCGGTTCAGCCCAGGCAGCATGTCGTACCACTCCCCGTTGCCATTGCTGGCCCGTTGAGCCCCGGCCGAGTCCCACGACGCGATGATGCGTATCGGCAGCTTCCGCCCGGTCCATTCCAGCGTTTGCCGGGGCTTCCCGTTGCGGTACCAGAATTCCCAGATGCCGGCAGGTTCAC
The DNA here is from genome assembly GCF_020685205.1 of Hymenobacter translucens. GTDB lineage: Bacteria > Bacteroidota > Bacteroidia > Cytophagales > Hymenobacteraceae > Hymenobacter > Hymenobacter translucens. The sequence continues at coordinate 120,680 of NZ_JAJERB010000002.1, read as the reverse complement.
CATTGGCAAACTGCCCCTTCACGACAAGCCGCCCGTTCTGATGGTACTGCTCGTACGCGCCGTGTCGCCGGCCATTGGCGTAGTGCAGGCGGAAGAGCAGCCGGTCGTTGGCTACTTGGTAGTCGCGCACCTCCCCCACAAAGTCGCCGGTGGGGCTGATGCGGGTGTGCCGGCGGATTGCCGCACAGGCAATGGGCGTGAGGGTGTAGCCCGCATTGTAGTACATGGCCACGCTGTCGCCCTTCAGCACGCGGACACAGTCGCCAATGGTAACTTCCTGAGCCCGGGCCGGGCGGGACAGGAGCCCCGCAAAAAGCAGCAGGGGTAAAGCCGAACGAAGCAAAAGGCGGGGCATAGCAGGTCAATCGTGGCGGATAAGACTGCTAAAGATACCGGCGGTCTGCTCTAAAACAGCGGCTTGCGCGGCTTCATTACCTTGCGGGTGCGCATCGTGTACAGCTCGGCCACCCCGTCGCGGCTGATGGTCACGCGCCATAGCCCCATTGCCTGGCCCAGCCGAAAGCCGGTAGCCTGATCCTGGGGATACTGCTTTTTGATAAGCTGATAGTCGGCCGTAGCTACCTCGGAGCCCACCTGGCCGTGGCAGCGCAGACACAGCGCGTTATCGAGCACGATGGGACGCTGGTACGTAAACTCCGCTGCCGATGGGCGCCGCGCCAAAGGCTCGGATTCCGGACTCAGTTCCTCTGCAGAAAGCGCCGCCTGGTTTTGGGGGTTGCGGGGTCGGCTGCTCACGCGGCGGGCCGTGGCCATCAGCTTACGGGCCAGGGTATCGGTCACGGCAAAGGTCTCAGGGCGACAGTAGGGCAGCGCGGCGGCGACGCCCCCGGCCTGCAGCTTTTCGGCCAGCACCCGCCGCAGCTCCCGGTCGGCGGTGCGGGTAAGCGAGTCGCCGGCCCAGCGGGCGGCCTTCAGCAGGTCGGCGGGCAGAATGCGCTTCACAGCCATCTTTTCCAGGGTCGTAGCTATTTCCTGACCGTTTTTGATATGTTCAATCTGGTCGGGCCGGCAGGCGGACAGCAAACCCAGCAGGCAGAGGATCAGGAGGTAAAAGGAGAGGCGCATGGCATCAGGTTTTAGCAGAATATCCCGGGCCTGCAAGATAGGCAAGGGACATCGGGCAGGCCGCCCGCTGCCTAGGCAACTCCCGTTATGGGCGCCTGCAGACCGGCTACCAGCCAGGCCAGGGCCGGTCCTTCGTCGGTGAATCGCTCGGCCGCGTAGGGCTTGTCGATGAAAAACTCGGCGGGCGGAAATACGTCGTCGGAGGCAGCGTCGCGCAGGTGCACCGGGGCCAGCAGAAAAGCCAGGTAGACGCGGCCTCCCAGCCGGGTCACGGCCATGGGTAGAAGCTCTGTGAGCATCCAGCGCTGCGAAGCGCCATCAGTGTTACGCCGCCGTCGGGCGTCGAGCAGCCAGGCCCGGCACTGTACCGCCGCCGACTCCTCCAGCAGCTTCAGGTAGCCTTGTTGCAGCTCCTGGCTTGTCACCGGCCGCATCCAGCGCACAAACATCACTCCCAGGTCGGGCCGGTGGGAAAGCTCAAGGAAGTCGGAAAACCGGGTTGTGTTCATGGAAAAGGACAGGGGCGCAAACATACGGCCTGCCAAACCGGAATACTGACGCCGTACCAAACAAATCCGACGGCCCCAGCTAGGAGCTTGTTTTTAGATTCGGTCTGCTTAGGATTCAGCCGGGAAACGTGGCCGTGGGCTACAGGAAGCAAAGGCTGCCAAAATGACTAGGGTAAGAGGCTGGAAAACAGGTTTTGTAGTCAGGATGGCGGGTTGTTCTGTCAAGGATGTGCATTTGAATACTGGTATGGCATTTGTAATTATCCCAATGCAACAACAGAACGGAGGAGACATCGCCATGAACCTGATAAGCAAAGAATTCATTCATAACATCGTCCCCCAGCTGGACCTGTTCAACACCCTGGGTGGCGGACATGCTCAGTTTCAGACGCGCATCGATAAGCGGGAAAAAGGCATTATTATCCGGGTGGCCGTACCATCCGTGAGCCCGGAGAACTTCCACGTGGTACTCAACAATAATATTCTCAACGTGTTTTGCGAGTACCGCCACAACCCGGAAGACAAGCTGGCGGCCCCGCTGTTTGCCCAGACGCTGGACTTGCCGGCCATCCTGGACCTCAGCCGCATCGACGCCGTGCACGAAGGGCACGAACTGCAGATCCGGATTCCTTTCAAGGACCAGACGGCCAAGCCCCGGGAAATTGAAATCAAGCAGCGCTAATACCTGCTCATAACGCCGGGACCGACCGGCAAACCTTCTTCGTCTTACCCAGCCACTGCCCTACAGCAGTGGCTTTTTCGTGCCTCACGTGAAAAGGGGAATCAGCAGCACAAATCCCATGACCAGCGCCAGGTAGAACCAGCCCATGACCTGCCCCCGGTGCCGGCGCGGCAGGCGGTTGCTCAGCACCAGTACGGCCGCGACCAGCAACGTCAGGTACAGCAGCAGAAAGACCACCGTCTTCACCCAGTTGCTGACAATTGTATTCTCGGGCTGCATCTGGTCAGCCATGCCCAGGCCGGCGGTGAGCAGCTTGAGCAGATTGTACACCACGACCTCGAAGGCCAGAAACAAGCTCAGACCCACCCAAAAGGTATTGGAAGAGGTTTTCGGGGATAAGTCAGCCATGACGGGGCAGAAGCTTAGGGGCGGGGCCGGCCGAGCACTTCGGCGGTGCGGGCCTGAATGTACAACTCTTCCACCTTGGCCCGGGCCCAGGGCGTCCGGCGCAGAAACACCAGGCTGGACTTGACGCTGGGATTCACCGAAAAGCAGTTGATGCGGATGCGCTGGTCGAGCTCTGCCCAGCCGTAGTGCGCCACCAGGTACTCCAGAATCTGGGCCAGCGTAATGCCGTGCAACTCCCGGATCAGGTGACCGGACTCGTCGCGGGCGTCGGAAGGGGAAGGAGCGGGCATGGCGGGCGGAAAGGAATTGTCGGAACGAAAATGCTGATGCAAGGATACTAGAACCCGGGGAATGACCGGCGGCACCCGGCAGCTTTTCGCCCGGTTTAGAACCGGAATCATACCGGGGCCGGTTCCCGGGCGTTATCTTTGCCCAAGACCCGCCTGATGAAACGACGCGCTGCTTCTTCTGCTTCGTACCGCCGCCCCCGCCGGCTGCGCCGGCGCCTGCTCCAGATTCTGATGGTATTCCTGCTGCTCGGACTGGTCTTTTACGGCTTTTACCGGCGGCAAATCAACCGCTACGCCCGCCGGGCCTACGCCACGCTTACCCACGGCCGCCTCACCGGCCGGGAGCAGACGCCCCTGCTGGCGGGCTACGCCGTGCACGGCATCGATGTGTCCTCGTACCAGGGCAAAATCGACTGGCCGGAGGTGGCCCGGCATCAGGTGCGGTTTGCGTTTATCAAAGCCACCGAGGGCGTTACGCTGCGCGACTCCCGCTTTGCCCGCAACTGGCGCGAGGCCCGCAAGGCCAGCGTGATGCGGGGAGCCTACCACTTCTTCCAGCCCAACTACGACGGGCGGGAGCAGGCCAACCTGTTTGTGCGCACCGTGCCCCTGGCCGCCGGCGACCTGCCCCCCGTGCTCGACGTGGAAGCGCCTGAGTTTCACGACGTGTCGGTAATGCGCCGGGGCATTGCCACCTGGCTCACGCTGGTAGAGCGGCACTACGGCGTACGCCCCATTCTGTACTCCAACTACAGCTTCTACCAGCGCTACCTGGCCGGGCACTTCGACGACTACCCGCTCTGGCTGGCCCACTACGAGGTGGATTCGCCGGAGCTGCCCAAGGACAAGTGGATTATCTGGCAGCACAGCGACGAAGCGCACGTGCCGGGCATCCGGGGTGCGGTCGACTTCAACGTGTACCAGGGCAGCTACGCGGGCCTGCTGGCGCTGCGCATTCCGCCCCCCCAATCTCCGTCCCGCTAGCTTCTTACGTCGACCCCCTTAATGGCAACTGCTACTCACGTTCGTTTAATATTCGGCGCACTGGCGCTGCTGGGCATTCCTCTGCTTGCGGCCTGCGGCGGAAGCAAGGCCTTTACCCAGTCGGGGCAGGGCTCCTACTATGCCGACAAGTTTGAAGGCCGCAAAACGGCCAGCGGCACCGTGTACCGGGGCAGCGGCAAAACCGCCGCGCACAATACCCTTCCCTTCGGCACGGTAGTCCGGGTCACCAATCCGCGCAACAACCGCTCCGTGAAGGTCACCATTACCGACCGGGGCCCGCACGTCAAAGGCCGGATCATTGACCTTTCGCGGCGGGCCGCCCGTAAAATCGACATCATCGACGCCGGAGTAGCCCCCGTACAGCTCAAGGTCGTGCGGAGCGCCCGGCGCTAAGTTTTTCTATTCCTGTTACCATGAACATCCGCAAAAAAGTAAAGTGGACTTTGCCTGCCGAAACCAACCGGTTTGTGGCCCTGGGGCTGTTTGTAAAAGCCGCCGAAGACCAGACTTGGACGGAGGCTGAAATTCAGTTCGTAATGGACGAGGTGGTGGAGGCGCGGGATGATGCCGAAGCCTTGTCCATCCTGGACTTCTACACGTACCGCTAAAAAAGCCGGGGCGGCCCACCCAACTGGTGAACCGCCCCGACCGGTACTGGAGCAAGCGTAAAGCTTACTTGCGCTTGGCTTTGATCTTGACCTTATTCGCCTCCATTGCCACCTTTATCAGGCTGTCCTGCTCGGCTTTCTGGGCAGCAGTGGTCAGGCGGCCGCTCAGGGAAAGGTAGTCGCCTTCCTTCATCAGGGCGGTGGTTCCATTCTGCATGGTTACGGTGCCGTCGGGGCTTACCTTGATGCCGTTCGGCAGAGTGGTTTCGGCAGATACAGTTTCCGTCTGCCCAAAGCGGGTGATGACGATTTTACCGCCCTGCATAATAGCCCCGTCCTTCATGGTCGGAGCTTTAGGAGGAGCGGCCTGCTGGCGGGGTGCAGGACGGCGTTGCGCCTGGGCAGCTACCAAGCTGCCAAGTACCAGGGCCAGAACAAGAGTAATACGGTGCAACATGAACGAAGAGGTTAGATAAGGGGTGAGAAAAAGTGGAGTAAAATTTACGAAAAAAAGACGAATCAGGCGGTGAAAAGTCCTGGCTCTGCGGTAGAAACTCTGGTCCGGTACCCTGCGTTTTTACCGTTATGGGTCCGGATCTTCGGTTCAACCCGATACCTGCGGGCGCCCGTTCGCTTTACAAGTTTTACGCCAAACTCTGCCTAACTACCTTCGGTTCAACCACAACCTCAACCATAAGCAACCAACGAAGCGTCACTGGTGGCCCGTCGGGTCCCATTCCTGGCAACTTCGCCACCCCTGCTTTTTTCGGTCGCCCTTCGGCGCAAGCTACCTACCCCGTGGAGTACAAGGACTACTACAAGATTCTGGAGCTCGAGAAGTCGGCCAGCAAAGACCAGATCCGCAAGCAATACCGGAAGCTGGCCCGCAAGTACCACCCCGACGTGAACCCCGGCAATGCGGAAGCGGAACGTAAATTCAAGGAGGTCAACGAAGCCCACGAAGTACTCAGCGACGACGAAAAACGCCGCAAATACGACCAACTCGGGGCCGACTGGCAGCGCTACGAGCAGGGTGGCCGGGGTGGCGGGGGCTTCGACTGGTCGCAGTACGCGGGCGGACCGGGGAGCGGGTTCGGCAGCAGCAACCGTCCTGACGACCCGTTTGGCGGCGCCGACTTCTCCGACTTCTTCAGCTCTTTTTTCGGGGGCGGGGGCGGCCGGGCCAGCGGTCGGGCCGGAGCCGGGCAGGATTTGCAGGCTGAAATGGAAATTTCGCTCGAGGATGCCTACCGCGGCGGGCCCCGGACGCTGACCGTGAACGGCAAAAAGCTGCGCATCACGATTCAGCCGGGGGTGGAAGACGGCCAGACCATCCGGCTGCGCGACCAGGGCGGGGCGGGCTACAACGGTGGCCCCAACGGTTCTTTGCTTATCACCTTCCGGGTGCAGCCCGACCCACGCTACACCCGCTCCGGCCACGACCTGACGATGGACGTGCCCGTGAGTTTGTACAAAGCCCTGCTTGGTGGAGAGCAGGTGGTGGAAACATTGTCGGGTCCGGTACGAATCAAAATCAAGCCTGAGACGGCCAACGGTACCCGGCTGCGACTGCGGGGCAAAGGCTTTCCCGTCTACCGGCAGCCCGGACAGTTTGGCGACCTGTACCTGCGCCTCACTGTGGCGCTGCCCCAGCACCTGACGGACCGCGAAAAAGAGCTGCTGCACGAGCTGGCCAAGCTGCGGCCTGAGTAGCGTTGTGTCGGTTCGCTTCTGCTGACCAGCATCAGCCAGCGGAAATTTTTGGCCCGGCGCCATCCCGCTTTGAGAAGCAGCTTAGCCTACATCCACCAGCAGCGCCAGCCCAACCCCCAGAATGGTAGCCATCAGCTTAGGCCAGGGCAGGCGGTGCTCGGGGCTGGTTTCAAACAGGATGGTAGTGGACACGTGCAGGAAGTTTCCGGCTACCAGGCCCAGCAGCGCCGCGTAGGCGCCCCCGCTCAGCAGCTGCTCCAGCACCACGAAGTTGCTCACCACCATGCCGGCCGGTCCGGCCAGCGCAAACAGCACCAGGTAGGGCAGGGCCCTGGAGAAGCTACCCAGGCGCAGCAGCAGGGCGGCCATCAGCGCAAAGGCTGCCGGAATGTGGTGCAGGGCAATACCGGCCAGGATGGCGTAGAAGTTCTGGCTGACGCCCGCCGCGCCCGGCGACTGCACCAGGATGCTGCCTTCCAGAAACGAGTGCAGCACCAAAGAGCCCAGCAGCAAAAACGGCACCCGCCCGGCGTGGGACGTGTGGTGGTGAATGTGCCCGTGTTCGACGCCCTGCGAGAAAACTTCCAGCAGCAGCTGCCCGAAAAAGCCGGCCAGCACGAAATAGCCCACGCGCCGCGTATCCGGCGTCAGCTGCAGGGCTTCGGGAAGCAGATGCGTAACGGTAAGGGTAAACAGGTAAGCCCCGCTGAAGGCCAGCAGGGGCTTCATCCAGCTCGTGCTGCGCGTGGGAATAAGGCGGGTCAGCCAGCCGGCACCCAATACAGTCAGGAACAAAAGGATAATGGCAAGCCACATGGGCAGGGTCGTAAGCGGCTGACAATACGGGAGGGTGGATAGCCGTATCGTAGAAAGAAGGTCTTATTTTTTCAGCACGAAAATCATGCGGGGGCTGGTCTGCTCGTCGAAGGGCCCCAGGCGGTAGTCACCCAGAATTTCAGCCAGGCGCAGGCCCGCCATCCGGAAGTACTCCTCGAACCGCTCCCGGCTCAGGGCCCGGACGCGCTCCTGGTAGTACCGGGGCTGCCCCTGCTCGTCCCGGAAGCGGATGTCCTTCACGATGAAGTCGTGGTCGATATGACGGGTCAGCTCGAACCGGATGCCGGCTGTTTCCTTTACCTCGTGCGCCACCAGCTCACGCATGGTGCGCTCCGTGTTCATGAAGTCGATGACCATCTTGCCCCCGGGCCGCAGGGCCGCCGTAGCCGAGCGCAAGGCCACCACGTTCTCGGTTTCGTGAGTGAAGTAGCCAAAGCTGGTGAACAGGTTGAAGATAAAGTCGAACGGGCCGTGAGGCAGGTGCTCCCGCATGTCATGCTCAAAGAAGTGCAGGTGCTCGTGCTCAAACTGCCGGGCGTGGGCAATGCTTTCGGCCGATAAGTCTACGCCCGTCACGTCGTAGCCCTTGGCGCTTAGGTACACTGCGTGCCGGCCCTTGCCGCAGGCCAGATCCAGCAGGCGGGTATGAGGCTTGGGGTGCAGGTGCGTAATGAGCGCGTCGATGAAGCTTTCCGCTTCCCGCTGGTCCCGGTCCCTGTACAGCAGGTGGTAGTAAGGCGAGTCAAACCAGGTGCTGAACCATTCAGCTTCGGGCTGGGACATTAGAACGTCGGATTAAACGCGGAACGGAGCGTATGGCTGGTTGAGCCGGCTCCGGCAGTTTCAAAAGCAGTAGCCGCCGCCGGCACAAACCAGCGGCGGCTAGCAGGTAGTAGCCGAAACGACCCGGGGCGCTTAGCGCTGTACTTCGTGGCCGTTGGCCGTCGTGTCTTCCTGGCTGGGCTTGGCCTGCAGGTTCGACTTGTTGGTCTTGCCTTCGGTCCGCTCGTTTTCTTCGCCGTTGGCCGAAATCGAAGCTTCGGCATTGGTATGGTGCTCCTTGTGAGCCTCAAACGGCACGTTCGAACTCACCGGCTCGGCAATAGCACCGCCTTTCGCCTGGTGCGGGTCATTCACGGTGCCCAGGTCGAAATTGTCGGACGAGCGGGTACCGGGGGCCACCTGGTCAAGTGAAACTTTGGCTTCGGGGCGCCAGTCCGACGGCTCGCTGCTGCAGGAGCTCAGGGCGAGGGCGGCTACGGCCAGCCCGGAAAGCAGAAGGTTCTTGGTCATCAGAGTAAAGGTTGATAAGTATGCGGGCCCGGGCCGAGGCGTCGGAGCCGGGTCAAAGTTACGCTGCCGAAGCGGTTCCTGTTGCTGCCGGAACGGCCGGCAACAGATTCTTGCGCCGCAGCAGGGATTCGAACAGTTTCAAGTCGTTGGGAGAGTTGAAGATGCGCGTCGGAATATGCAGGAACACGGGCACGTCGAAGGTGCGGGCCACCCAGCGGCGCCAGCCGGCCAGCTCGGCCGGGGCTTCCGGCGTGCGAAGCCAGAGCAGAAAGGCTTCCGGGTCGCGGCGCACCGCCCCGATGTTGTCCCAGGTCACGTTCATACCCTGCTTTTCATTAAGGCGGAGCAGAATCTGGCGCTGGTCGATTTCGTAGTTCATCCGCTCGAACAGTGGCTTGCTTTGCTCCATCTGCGTAACGCCGGTAATCTGGGCCGAGCGCAGGAGCACAAACAGCACCACCAGCAGCACGGCCAGCCCGATCCACCACCACGAGGGCCAGATCAGGGCGGGCAGCAGGCCAATGGCCAAGGGAATAAGGGCATACCACCACTCTTTGCGCCATACCTGCAGCATGGCAATGCGGGTGTAGGTATTCGTGTCGAGCTGGTGCTTTTTGGTGCGGATAGCCAGCGGCGAAGGGCCCGAGGCCTGCCGGTAGCCACCACGTTGATTGGGTTGTTGCATGCTACTTGTAAAGGTGCGGATGTGAGAAATGTGCTGATGGGCTGAGTGTCGTGCCGGAATCCAATGAGTAACTATGCATTAGCACATCAGCACATTCAAACGCATTAGCACATTAATTAATAGGCTTTCAGACTCAGGTCCAGGCTTTTGACCGAATGGGTCAGGGCGCCAACCGAGATGAAGTCAACGCCGGTGGCGGCTACCTCGGCAATGGTTTGCTCGGTGATGCCGCCGCTGGCCTCGGTGGGGAAGCGCCCACCAATCAGGGCCACGGCTTCGCGCAGCTGGGCCGGGCTCATGTTGTCGAGCATGATCCGGTCTACGCCGCCGGCGTCGAGTACCTGCTGTACTTCGGCCAGGTTACGGGTTTCTACTTCGATGGGCAGCTGCCGACCCAGCTCCTTCAGGTAGGTGTGGGTGCCCTCGATGGCCTGACGGATGCCGCCGGCATAGTCCACATGGTTATCCTTGAGGATAATCATGTCGAACAGGCCGTAACGGTGGTTCACGCCTCCGCCAATCAGAACGGCCCATTTCTCACAAAGCCGGAAGTTGGGCGTGGTCTTGCGGGTGTCAAGCAGGCGGGCCTTGGTGCCGGCCAGCAAACGGTTCAGCGACGCCGTGTAGGTAGCAATGGCGCTCATGCGCTGCATGCAGTTAAGCACCAAGCGCTCGGCCGTAAGAATACTGCGGGCCGGACCGGCTACGGTTAGTGCAATGTCGCCATACTTGACCTGAGTACCGTCCGAAAGCAGCTCTTTTACCTGCAGGCTGGGGTCTACCGCCCGGAAAATGTGGTGAGCGAGGGCCACGCCGGCCAGCACGCCTTCGCCCTTGACGAGCAGGTGGGCGCGGTTGTGGGCATCGGCCGGAATGGCAGCCAGGGAAGAGTGGTCGCCGTCGCCAATGTCCTCGGCCAGGGCCGTGCGGATGAATTCGGAAATGGCTTCCGTAGTGAGGTAAGGAGGGTTTTGCACAGTGCAAAAATAGAAAAACGCCCCGATACGCCCTTGCCTCGCGGCTCATCCAACCCATTATAAATGCAAAAGCCCCGCTGCCGATACGGTAGCGGGGCTTTTTATGCCGGATAGGAGCTGGTTACTCCTTCTTAAAGCTGATGGTGTCAATCAACAGGGAGCCGTGGGCCGGTTTCATCTTGACGAAGACCTCGTAGGAGCCGCCTTTGCCCTTGTACTTGCCGGCGACGTACTGGATGCCACCGTCGCTGGCGCCCTGGTGGTTGAACTGGCATTCACTGGGCGGGTTCTTGGCGAAGAAGTCTTTCATGACAAACTCGGCCTGGGTAGCGCTATAGCTCTGGCTGTCGCCGTCAAAGCTCAGGTCTACGTTGGCGCCAAAATACTGGGATAGCTCCCGGGAGGAGCCGCTTCGGATAGCGCCCTTGATGCCCCCGACGGCGTCGGCCTGGGCATACGTAACTACCGAGAGCAAGGTGAGCCACACAATGGCCAGGACCCGAAATACGTTCGTTTTCATACGCAGAGAAGAATACCCCTGACCACTTGCTAAAATGATGCCAATAGAGATTCAGGAATAGAATAATCCCGACCGGTAAGGTCAGGCAGACAAAGTAACAAAATGCGGGCGTTCCACGCTATGCCCCTATCTTTGCCGGCATGAACAAACAGGTATTGCTGGTCATTCTTGACGGTTGGGGCATTGCACAAAACAAGGAGGTCTCGGCCATCGACAGAGCCGATACGCCGTTCGTCGATTCCCTGTTTCAGCGTTACGCGCACAGTCGGCTGCAGGCTTCGGGCGAAGCAGTGGGCCTCCCCGACGGGCAGATGGGCAACTCCGAAGTTGGGCACATGAACATCGGCGCCGGCCGGGTAGTCTACCAGGATCTGGTGCGCATCAATAAGGCCATCCGGGAGCGGAAGCTGGGCACCACGCCGGCCCTGCAGAAGGCCTTTGAGTACGCCCGCACCACCGGCAAAAGCCTGCACCTGATGGGTCTGCTCTCCGATGGCGGCGTTCATTCCCACATCGACCACCTGAAAGCCCTGTGTACCCTGGCGCATGACGCCGACGTGCACAAGGTGTTTGTGCATGCCTTCACCGATGGCCGCGACACCGACCCCAAAGGCGGAGTAGGCTATGTAAATGACCTGGAGCAGCACCTGGAGCGCAACGGGGCCAAGATTGCCTCTATCGTGGGCCGCTACTACGCCATGGACCGCGACAACCGCTGGGAGCGGGTGCGCCTGGCGTATGATCTGCTGGTAAACGGCGTCGGCGCACCGTCGAAAAACCTGATTCAGAGCATGCTCGACTCCTACAAGGAGGGCGTGACCGACGAGTTCCTGAAGCCCATTGTAAAGGTGGGCGACGATGGGCAGCCCCTGGCCACGATCCAGGAAGGCGACGTGGTCATCTGCTTTAACTTCCGCACCGACCGGGGCCGGGAAATAACCCAGGCGCTGACCCAGCAGGACTTTCACGCCTTCAACATGCACCGGCTGAACCTGCACTACCTGACCATGACCAACTACGACGCCACCTTTGCCGGGGTGACGCCGATTTTTGACAAGGACAACCTCGAGGATACACTGGGTGAGGTGCTGGCAGCGCACGGCAAAACCCAGATCCGGATTGCCGAAACGGAGAAGTACCCCCACGTCACCTTCTTTTTCTCGGGTGGCCGGGAAGTGGAGTTTGCCGGCGAAAAGCGCCTGATGTGCCCATCGCCCAAAGTGGCTACCTACGATCTGAAGCCGGAGATGAGTGCCTACGAACTGCGCGACGCCCTGGTGCCCGAGCTGCAGGCCAGGTCGGCGGACTTTGTGATTCTCAACTTCGCCAACCCCGACATGGTCGGTCACACCGGCGTGTTCGAAGCAGCCGTGAAAGCCGTGGAAACGGTAGACCGCTGCGCCCAGGATGTGGTAACGGCCGCGCTGACCAGCAACTACGCCTGCATCGTCATTGCTGACCACGGCAATGCCGACATGATGATTAACCCGGACGGCACCCCCAACACGGCCCATACCACCAACCTGGTGCCCTGCATTCTGGCCGACAACGACTACCGGGGCAGCCTGGCCGATGGTAAACTGGGCGACATTGCCCCCACGGTGCTGGCGCTGATGGGCGTGCCTCAGCCGGCCGCCATGAGCGGCGAGAGTCTGCTGCGCCCGATAGCCACTTCTACCCTAGCGAATGCGTAGGGTCTGGCTGCTGCCGGTGCTGAGCCTATTGGCTTCCTGCGACTTTGGCGCTGGCGTGGGTCCGGCGGCACCGGCGGCACGCCGGCCGCTGTACTACGACGTGAAGGGCTTCCTCGACGCTGAGGTTAAAACGCTGTTGGCGGAGCGCGCCACGGCGGAGAAGAAAGTAACCCTCCGCGACGGGCAGACGGAAACTGTGAAAGTAGCGCCGGTCGCCTGGGACAAAGAGTTGCAGCTGTTCTACCAGGCCGATATCAACAAGCCGGCGTTGCGGGGCTCGTACGAGCTGGGCAACCAGAGCCGGCCTGAGACGCCGTGGTTTTACTGGCAGCGCAAAGCGGACGTAGATGCCCCCGTCGAAAGGCTGACGGTGGTGCCCAGCGGCGCCGATACCCTGCGGGGCCCTATTGAGCTGCTTACAGCCGTTATCAAGCAGGACAACCCGCTGTACTACGCCCAGAAGACGCTGACCCTGCACGCCCGGCAGGGCCGGATTTACGCCTATGAAGTGAAGGGAGTGCAGAAGCTTGTACTGTTCGACTCGGTCCGGTACTCAGTGTCCACAAGGGTGCTGCGCTAGGTTTAGCTAACTACACAGACTTGCTGCCGGTGGCTAGTCCAGATAAGGCTGCACCCGGGCCTGGCTGGGCTGGCCGTTCGCAAAAGTGACCGACACGTTGTTGGCCCGCTCAGTGTCGCGGATGCGGAGCTGGCTGCAGATTCCGCCGTTCTGCCGGGCCGACGCTTTTAGGTTTACCCGCAGGCGCTGCCCGTAAGCCGGGCGGAAGTTGGTGATAATGGCCTGACGGAGCAGGTCCTGTTCCGGAGTCCGGTAAAACTCAAAGACGTTGCCCTGGTGCCGCACCGTCAGGATGGTATCCATCTGGCCGGCTTCGTGCACATTGCGGTAAGCTTTGCGGGCTATTACCCGCCCGCCCACGCTCAACAGCTCGGCCACGGTAGGCTCCGTTCCGAAAGGCTGACCGGCAAGGGTATCGTTGGTAAGCGTGCAGGTAGGCTTCGGCGTCTGAGGTGGCTGGGCAGCTGCTTTCCGCTCTTTGCGTACCACAGCGCGACCGGCTGCATCATCGACTGGAGGCAGAAGCAGCTGAAAACCCAGCAGGGAGCTAACAAGGAAGAGGTAACCAGCCGAAAGCATACATCAGGAGAACAACAACACGTGTAGCCTGATACGCAGAATCAGCCGGGGCGGCTTGGTTTATTTATAAAAATAATGAGCCCCTGCAAGGATTTTACTGCTGCTCGCCCATCAGCGTCGCCACCACCCAGCGCCGGCCGCCCTGGTCCCGGTGTTCCCCGAGATAGATGCCCTGCCAGGTACCCAGGGCAAGCTGCCCGTCGGTGATGGGAATCGTGACGGAGGTGCCGAGCATAGCTGCCTTCAGGTGGGCCGGCATGTCGTCGGGGCCTTCCTGGGTATGGCGGAAATAAGGAGCATTTTCGGGCACCGTGCGGTTGAAGTACGCTTCAAAATCCTGGCGCACAGTAGGGTCCGCGTTTTCATTGATGCTCAGGCTGGCCGAGGTATGCTGAATAAAGAAGTGCGCGGTGCCCACCCGGATCTGCTCGAGCTCCGGCAACTCCGCTACCAGCAGGTCGGTGATGAGGTGAAAGCCCCGGCGTACCGCCGGCAGCCGCAGCCGTTTCTGAGTCCACATTTTAATTGTCGGTTGATAGTTGTCCGTTGTCCGCCTTGTTCCGGATGCAGCTTTATCAGAACGAGCTTGCAACGAATACCCAACAACGCACAACTAAGCGCTACGGATTCAGTCGCTCGTAAGCGCCTAGGTCGGGGGCAGTAGCGCTCCGCAGGTTGTTGCGCAGGTCGCGCTGCACGTTGGGAGCCAGGGGGCGCAGGAGCGGCCGGTTGCTGGCCGGGGACAGCGTGTCGAGCCGGAAGTCAAACTTGTCGGCGGCCGGGGTTTCGGGGGCGCGCCTAAACTTCGGATAGATGTTCAGCAGGTTGCTGTTGCCGCCGAACACGCTTTTAAACTCGTCGGTTCGGAGCAGGCTGTTGCGGATGCTGGGCTGGTAGGAGGTGCCGATGTTCTTGAAAAACAGCTCATCCGCCACCGAGCCCCACACGATAGAGTTGGTGACGGAAATGCTTAGCGGCAGTGGGGCCGGGACCCGGCGTACTGCCGGCTCATTGGTAAACCAGAGCGAGGCCGTCTTGCGGTTAAAGCGAGGGGTATAGTTGGCAACGGTGCAGAAGTCCAGGTCGAAGGCCCCCCCAATGCCGCGCACGGCGTACTCACCACAGTTGGTGAACAGGGTGTTGGTGACGTCGAAGTCCCCCGAAAAACTGAAAATGCCGGCCCCCTCAAAGGTTTGCCCGCCGCTGGCAAAGGAGAGCAGGGCCCCGGAAATGTTCTTGATTACGCAGTTTTCGACCGTCACCCGCGGATGGGGCGTCACGTTGCCGGGGTTGTAGACGAGCAGGCCAAAGGCCGCATTCTTCAGCTCGGTATAGCGCACCACGTTATTGCGGGAGCTGGTCGAGTCGAACTGAATGCCCTGCCACTGCCCCGGAATTTCGTCGTAGAAACGTTCCCGCCGGTCGGCTGCGAAGCGAACGATGTTGCGGTCATCGGGCTTGACCTCCGTCGTGCCGGGCTGGAAGACGGGATTTACCAGCAGCGTACCCTGCACGATGATGGCGGAGCCGGCGTGGGAGTAAATGCGGGTGCCAGCCTCAATGGTAAGCACGCAGCCCCGGCTGACCAGCACCGAGTTGTAGATAACGTGGGGCTTGTCGGAGCGCCAGGTCTGGGTGCACAGGCGCTGGGCGTTGTGGAAATAAGCGTTCTGCCCGTAGGCGACCAGCTTCACGCGCTGGTCGTTGCCATTGGTTTCAAAGCGCAGTTCCTCTTCTACCAGAAAAGGCTTGGTCTCGCTCGGGCTCGGGTCGATAAAGGCTTTCACCAGGACCAGCAGGCTGTCCTTGCCCCGGATGGTAACGTTGCGGGCCGTCGTACCAACATCGCCTCCCACCGTCACGGTGTAGGTCGTGCTCCCGGGATTCGCCAGGCTGATCTGCTCCACGCGCACGGCCCGGGCGTTGCGGTTATACACCCAGAGCCGCTTCGTCACCGAGCCGGTCTGCACGAACACGGTGTCGAACAGCACCGTGTCGGTCGAAAACTCCAGCGTGGCTGAGGGGTCCCGGGTCAGCAGCTCCTCCTTGGGCTCACAGCCCGGCAGCAGCATAGCCAGGCAGGACAGAATGAGCAGCAGGGGGAGGAGAAGACGCATGGATTGAGTGTTGGGTACTGGTTATTGGTTTCTGGAGCTTGGTCAAGAGCGTATTAGCCCGTCGGAGCTGCTGCTGCCAACGACCGAAAACCAAAAACCAGTTACCAAAAACGAATATTCTACGCCGTGGTGCCTTCGCGCAGACGCTCGGCGCTTTCGGCAATGCGGAGCTGCTCCACGAAGTCGTCGATGTTGCCGTCCATCACGCTGGTCAGGTTATACACCGTGAAGCCGATGCGGTGGTCGGTCACGCGGCCCTGGGGGTAGTTGTAGGTGCGGATTTTGTCGGACCGGTCCCCGCCGCCAATCATGCTCTTGCGGGCGGCGCCTTCGGCCTCGTTCTTCTTGGCCAGCTCGATTTCGTAGATGCGGGAGCGAAGCACCTGCAACGCCTTGTCAAAGTTCTTGAGCTGGGACTTCTGGTCCTGGCACTGCGCCACGATGCCGGTGGGCAGGTGCGTGAGGCGCACAGCCGAATAGGTCGTGTTTACCGACTGTCCGCCCGGGCCCGACGACATGAACAGATCCTTGCGGATGTCGTTCATATCCAACTCGATGTCCAGCTCTTCCACTTCCGGCATAACGACTACCGACGCTACCGAGGTGTGAATGCGGCCCTGGGTTTCGGTGGCCGGCACGCGCTGCACGCGGTGCACTCCCGACTCAAACTTGAGCTTGGCGTACACGTCCTCGCCCCGGACCGACAGGATGATTTCCTTGTAGCCGCCGGCAGTGCCTTCCATGGCGTCGATGAGTTCCATCTTCCAACCCTGCTTTTCGGCGTAGCGCATGTACATGCGCTGGAGGTCACCGGCAAACAGCGCGGCTTCGTCGCCACCGGCACCGCCCCGGATTTCCATGATAACGTCCTTGGAGTCGTTGGGGTCCTTGGGGATGAGCAGGTCTTTGATAACCGTCTCGAGGCGCTCCTGCTCGGGCAGCAGGTCGTCGAGCTCCATCTTCGCCATTTCCCGGAATTCCTCGTCCTTCTCGTTGGCAATAACCTCGCGGGCGCCTTCGATGTTGGACAGCACGTGCTGGTAGTTGCGGTACTCGGTCACGATTTTTCCGAGGTCCTTGTACTCTTTATTGAGGGCCTTGTAGCGCTTCATGTCGCTCATTACCTCGGGCTGCATGAGCTGCTCGTTTACGTCTTCGTAGCGCTGGCGAATAGCCTCCAGTTTGTCTAGCATCTTGCCTTCAGGGAATTGTATTTACAATGCAAAGGTACAGAAACTAACACGACTGCCCCACTGCGTTGTTCCGTCCCGGCGGCAACCGAATAAGAGAATTCCGTCCCTGTCTTCAGGGCCGGCGCCCGTATCTTGCCGGCCCGGAACTTTGTCTAACGCCACTGCTATGCTCACCATCCGCCGTGCCACGGCTGCCGACCTTCCCTCTATTCTGACCATTGTCCGGGCCGTCGTGCCCCTGATGCACGCGGCCGGCAACTTCCAGTGGGAAACCACTTACCCGAATGAGGAGGTCTTCACCGACGACATTGCCCGCCGGCAGTTATGGGTTGCCGAGCTCGATGGTCGGGTAGCCGGCATGGCAGCCCTCACCACCGACCAGGAGCCTGACTACGTCCAGGCCGACTGGGACCTGAGCGTGCCGGCCATCATCACCCACCGCCTGGCAGTGGACCCGTCCGCGCAAGGCAGAGGAGTGGCCATAGCGCTGCTGCAGCAGGCCGAGCAGGTAGCGGTGGAGCAGGGCCTGTCTATGGTCCGCGTCGATACCAATTCCGAGAATAAGGCGACGCAGCAGTTGTTTCCGAAGCTTGGCTACCGGTTTGCGGGTGAAATTACGCTGCACTACCGGCCCGGCCTGCGGTTCTTCTGCTACGAGAAGCGCCTGCTCGACCCTCGTTGAGCAGCTACACAGGCTGAAATTGCCGATCGAGGCAGATGGTTTCGATGGCCTGCTCCCCGGACAAGCCAATTCGGTACAGCAGCTCGTCGTGCGCGCCGTACACCGCGCCGGTTTCGTCCATGAGCAGGGCCATCATGTCCCGGTAGGCCTTCCCGATAAAGGATAGCGTCGGGCAGCCCAGCTGCCGGCTGTAGTACTCCTGCAGCTCCCGGGCCTCGGTGCTGAGCGGCAGGTGCGGAGCCTGCAGCACCATGACGCCAACGCTGCCGTCGTTGCGGTGAAAGGAAATCCGCAGGCCGCCGAACTCGTTTAAAAAGCGTCGAACGGCAGGCAGCTCCAGGCCGTCCTCCCGCAACTGGATGCCTGCCTGCCGACCTCTAAACCAGCCGGCCTCAATCAGGGACTGTTGAACGTCATCAGCAAAGAGATACATAGCCGCGCCTGAAAGGGAGACTACAATATATTGAATAAATCCTGAATAGAAACCGCTAACAACCTCATTCCAGGAAATATAGTGCCGCGGGCAGCTCTAACCCGCTCCTAGAACCAGCCCCGGCTCATCGCCCGAAGCTTGCTTAGATACGAGTACCGGTCCGGGGCTGCGGGGCGGGCCGGCGCTTTGCTGGCGGGCCGCTTCGACGCCCGGCGGGAGCCGGCTGCCTTGACCGGCGGTTTGGAAGCCACTGGTGCCGGCGTGCGGAACTGGATAATAGGATTGGTGTCGAGCGCATACACGGGCTGCTGGCCGGTGGCTTCATTCTGATAATATTCGACCACCCGGGCGTAATAGGTTTTGCCCGGAGTCAGGTGGGCCAGCAGCGCGGTACTGTCGGTGCCCTGCGCCACTACGGAGGTGCCCCGGCCCAGGGAAAGGCGCGGGTCCAGCGTAGGGTTGGCGGGGTATTGTATTCCTTCCAGCGGAAAAGCGTCGATGGGGCTGCCTTCCCGGAGCAAAACCAGCCGGTGGGAGCCGTTGCCGTTCGCCCACGTAAGGCGCACAGCCCCGGCCGCCGCGGGAGCAGCCCGCAGGCCGGCGGCGCTTTGGGTGGGAGGAAACAGGTTCAGGGTTGGCCAGCTTTCCTGGTCCCGCAGGCAGGTCCACCCCAGGTTTTCCAGCTCGTTCCAGAATCGGTTAGACGTAGCCCGGGCATTGAGCAGAATAGCCCAGGTGAAGCCGTCCGGAGTGTGAAATACGCAGCTGGCCGTGCCATCAAGGCTGCCGGTGTGCCACCACACGCCCTGGCGGTTCAGCATCCAGCCCTTGCCGTAGCGGCGGTTGTTGTCGGATGGCTCCCGCATCGAAGCGGCGCTGGCGGCGCTGAGCACGTCGGGCTGGGCAGAGTCGCCGTCTACGGCCAGCAGCAGGCGAACCAGGTCGCGGGCTGAGAACACCCAGCCGCCGTGGGCGTTCATGGCCTCGAAGTTCCAGCCCCCGTAGGCGCCCGGTACCGTTTTTCCGGTGCCGTAGCTCGATTCTCGCTGGGACCGGCTGAAGTACGCAGCTTCCCGCTCCTGCCGGTCAGTCAGGAGGTTACGGCCCAGCCGGGCTTCCTGCACCCCGCTGGGCACCAAGATGTGGTTGCGCACCCAGTCCTCGTAGCGCTGGCCGGTCAGACGTTCCAGCACCTTGCCCAGTACCAGGTAGCCGACGTTGGAATAGGCATAGCGGGCCCCCGGGGCAAAGTCCAGCCCTTTCTGCAGCAGGAAGCGCACCAGCGTGGAGTCGCCCACCGGGTTGGGGGCGTGCAGGGTTTCGGCAACGTGCAGCGGGAAGTCGATGGGGTCAGACGAGGCAAACTCGCCGTAGCTGCTGCTCCGGTTCCAGCCGGCGCTGTGTTCCAGCAGCTGGCGGGAAGTAATCGAATAGATCCGCTCGTCGGTGATGACGCTGGTATAGTACGGGTCGTCGAGGTAGCCGCCAGGGCCGAACACGGGGTGGTCAAGGTCCAGCACGCTGTCTTCGGCCAGCTTCATGATAGCAATGGCCGTCACGGGCTTCGACACGCTGGCGACGCGCAGCAGGTTGTGGGGCTGCATGGGCACGCGGCGGCTGAGGTCGGCGTAGCCGAAGCCCCGGGCATACACAAGCTGTCCGTGCCGGCTGATGGCCACGGACGCCCCCGGAATCTTCCAGCGGCGAATAAAGTCCTGAAGGATGGTGTCGCACGTAGCCAGCTGCGGCACCGAAATTCCCGTCTGACCGAAGGCCGACGCAAAGCTCAGCAGGCCCACGACCAGGGCCAGAAATTTTCTCACTTACTCAACCAGACCAAAGAGATGCTGACCCGGCTCGTTCCGGTCAGCGCACACGTCCGACTTACCTACAAGTTTATCGAAAGAGCGAGAAATAAAGAAGGGGCCGGAAGGAAAATTTCAGCTGGAATTTTTACTCCCGGAAGTGGTCAGCCGGTTGTTCCAGCAGCTCCAGCTGCCAGCGCAGCTCCTCTTCCCGGATCGGGTATGGCTGCTGGTGGCGGATGGCCTGGTACACGGCCTCGAACAGCCCCTGGTAGTCGCCCCGGCGGCCCGGCACCGGCTGCGTGTGCAACTGCCCCCCGGCATCGGCCAGGGTGAGGGAGCCGGCGTGGGCCGGGTCTTCGTGGCCGTATTCGGCGGCAGTGGGGGCCAGACCCTGCTGAAGCTGGCCTTCCTGCACATCCGCCCGCGCCTTGACGAAGCTGCCCCGGGTGCCGTGGAGCACGAAGGCCGGCAGGGGCTGGGCTACTAGCAGACTGCTGCTGACAAACACGTTGAGCGCCCCGGGGTAGCGCAGGTGGAGCGTGAAGAAGTCATCGACCCGGGTCTCGGGGCGGTAGGCGCCCTGCACCTTGTGCACGGCCAGGGGGCGGCCAAACAGGCTGATGACCTGGTCGATGAGATGAGGACCCAGGTCGTAGAGCAGGCCGCTGCCGGGGCCGGGCGTTTCCTTGAACGGCTTCGGGTTGAGCACCGGCCGGTACCGGTCGTAGCGGAAGTGAACCTCGATGAGCTGGCCCAGCTGCCCGCTTTCCACCACGGCGCGGACGGCCTGGAAGTCGGAGTCCCAGCGCCGGTTCTGGTAGGCCAGCACTTGTCGGTTCTGCGTTCGGCCCAGGTCATAGAGGCCTTGCAGTTCGGCTACGGTGGCGGCTACCGGCTTTTCAATGAGCACGTGCTTGCCGGCCCGTAGTGCCTGGGTGGCCAGCTCCACGTGGGTGTTGCTGGGTGTGTTTACCACCACCAGCTCAATTTCCTCGTCGGCCAGCAGGGCCTCCACGCTCGGGTAGCTGATGATGCCCGGGTAGTCGTTGGCGGCCCGCTGCTGGTGCCGCTCGGTTACGGCCCGGAGCGTGAAGCCGGGGTGGGCGGCCAGAAACGGAGCCTGAAAGATCTGGCCCGACATGCCGTAGGCAAGTAAACCGGCTTGGATGGGAGACGACATAGATAGTAGTGCTTAGTTGTTAAAGCCAGGAGCTGCTGGCGGAGCGGGTGCGGTACGGCAACGCAGTGCCCGGCACCCTTCTGCTGGGATGAAGTCAGCAGCACCCCGGACGAAGATAGAAGCAGAGCGCGGTTTCGTGGGGCCGGATCTAAAACCGGCCCTGCGCCCGGAGCCAGTCGAAGATAAGCTGGTCGACGGGCGAAACCCGGGGCCGGTCGGCATACGTGAGCCAGACAACCTCGGCAATTTCGGCCGCCGGCTGCAGCTGGCCCTGGTAGCTGGCTTCGTAGCAGAGCATGCGCACCAGCAGGCCGTCCGGGTGGCCATGGGCCTGGGCCTCGAACGAGCCCGCATACCGCAGCGAGGCCGGGTCAAGCTCCACCGTCAGCTCCTCCCGGATTTCCCGGATCAGGGTCTGCGCGTCGGTTTCGCCGGCTTCCCGCTTGCCGCCCGGGAAGTAGTAGCGGTCCTTGCCGTGGCTGCGGGTACTCAGTACCCGGCCGTTGTCCAGGTGCAGCCAGGCTACTTTGTCAATGAAGGTCATACGGAAAAGAAAAGTTACTGCGGGGCGGCGGACGTCAGAAAAGGAAGTAGCTCCTGCCGGCCCCGGTCGGTGAGGTGGGGATAAATCAAACCAGCGGCCACCCGGGCATAGTACGCCAGCTTATCGGTTTCGGAGCCTTCGAACAGGATTTCGGCTTCGGCAATCCAGAAGTCACCGAGCAGGTAGAACTGGGCAATGAGCTGGTCGTGCTGCCCGGGGTACTGCTCCGGCAGCAGGATGCCCGCCTCGCGCAGACCGTTCAGGGCGCCCCGGAGCTGCTCACGGCGCTGGGTATAAAGCTGACGAAAGTGCGCCTGCACCGCCGGAAGCCGCCGCATGATACGCACAAAGTCAAGCAGCAGAAACCGGTAGCGGTACTGGGCGGCAAAGGTGAGGCGCAGGCTGTCGAGCAGGGTTGGAATGCCCGGGGGCTGGTGCTGCAGCTGGCCGAATACGTCGTTGAGCTCGGCTACCAGATTCAGGTAAAGCTGCTGAATGATGTCCTCGGTGCGTGGAAAGTGGTAGCAGAGGTTGCCGTGACTAATCCCCATTTCCCGGGCAATATGGCGCACGGTCATGGAATCCGTGCCATGAAGGTTGAACAGGTGCAGAGCCGTAGCCAGAATCCGGTCGGAAGTACGCATGCCCAAAGCTACCTGGTTTAGACCATTTGTTCTATTCAGGTTATTCTAGTACGTTTGTTCTAAATCGATGCTGATTGTTGGTTGATAATGGTTGATCAATGTCACTCAGCATTCAACAGCCAACAATCAACTCTCATGAAAACCATTGCCATTACAGGAGCCGGTATCGGTGGACTGTGCGCGGCCATTGCCCTACGTCAGCAAGGCTTTACCGTGCTGGTATACGAGGCCGCACCGGCGGTGCGGGCGGTAGGAGCAGGCATCGTGCTGGCCGCCAACGCCCTGAAGGCTTTAGCGGCGCTTGGCCTTCAGGACCAGGTAGTGGCCCGGGGGCTGCAGCTGAGCGAGTTCGGGATTCTTACGGCCGACGGTCAGGAGCTGCGGCGGATTGACAGCCGCAGCGTGAGCAAGCGCTACGGCGTGCCCGTCGGCGTGACCATTGCCCGCCCCGTCCTGCACGAGCTCCTGCTAAGCCAGCTGCCGGCTGGCATCGTCCAAACCGGCAAAGCCTTAACCTGCTTCACCCAGGACAAGCAGGGCGTCAGGCTGCATTTTGCGGATGGCAGCAGCAGCCAGGCCGATGCGCTGATAGCCGCCGATGGCCTTCATTCCGCAGTTCGCCGGCAGCTTTTGCCCGATGTACCGTTGCGCTACGCGGGCTATACCTGCTGGCGGGCACTGGCCTCCTCCGTCCCCGTCGGCTTCGACTTCGCCCGGGCCACCGAAACCTGGGGTCCGGCCGGCCGGGTTGGGCTGGTGCCGCTGGCAGGAGGGCAGGTGTACTGGTACGCTTGCCTCAACGCTGGCCCGCGAAATGCCGAACTCAGCGCCCTCACCCCGAAACAGCTGGCCGGCCGCTTCGGCCACTACCACCAGCCCGTGGCCGAGCTGCTGGCCGCGACGCCCGTCGCTCAGGTGCTGCACCACGACATCCTGGACTTTGCGCCTATCCGCCGCTTTGCCTACGACTGGGTAGCCCTGCTTGGCGACGCCGCCCACGCCACCACACCCAACCTGGGACAGGGCGCCTGCCAGGCTATTGAAGACGCAGTGGTGCTGGCACATAGTATGGCCCGGTATCCGGAAATGGAGGCCGGCCTGCGGGCATATGAGCAGCGGCGGGTGGCACGGACCACGGCCGTCGTCAACCAGAGCTGGCGGCTGGGGCAGGTCGCCCAGCTCGAAAACCCGCTGCTGGTCCGGCTCCGCAATGCCGTGCTGCGCCGCCTGCCCGCCCGGATGGGCGAGCAGCAGCAGGCCTTCCTTTATAATGTCGATTTTCAGGGCTAGGTTCGGCCCGTCGTGGCAGCCTGATAACCCTTGGGCAGCGGGCAGAGTTAAGCTACCCTCTTTCTGTCCGGATTGACGATGCGCCGGTTGCCAAGCCAGCCGCCTCACTCCTTATTCATACCGACGCTGTTTCTATGCCAAGCCTGTTCACTCCCCTGCAGCTACGCGGGATTACGCTGAAAAACCGGATTGCCGTTTCGCCCATGTGCATGTACAGCAGTCAGGATGGCTTTGCCAACGACTGGCACCTGGTCCACCTTGGCGCCCGGGCCGTGGGCGGGGCCGGACTGATTATCACCGAGGCAACGGCCGTGGCCCCCGAGGGGCGCATCACCCCCGATGATCTGGGCATCTGG
Source organism: Hymenobacter translucens (assembly GCF_020685205.1). Classification (GTDB taxonomy): domain Bacteria; phylum Bacteroidota; class Bacteroidia; order Cytophagales; family Hymenobacteraceae; genus Hymenobacter; species Hymenobacter translucens. The sequence goes on along the minus strand of NZ_JAJERB010000002.1, from coordinate 96,967 downwards.
CAGGATGAGCACATCCCCGGCCTGCGCCGCATCACGGAGTTTCTGAACGCCCAGGGTGCCGTGCCTGGCATCCAGCTGGCGCACGCCGGCCGCAAAGCCAGCCATGCCAGTCCGTGGAAAAGTGGAGCTCTCTTGTCGGCTGCTGAAGGCGGCTGGCCCACGGTAGCCCCCAGCGCCCTGCCGTTTTCAGCGGAAGACTCGGTTCCGGAAGCATTGTCGGCGGCGGGCATCGAAAAGGTGATTGCCGACTTCCGCGCCGCTGCGGTCCGGGCCCTGGAGGCGGGCTTTCAGGTTATTGAGCTGCACGCGGCCCACGGCTACCTGCTCCACGAGTTTCTTTCCCCGCTCAGCAACCAGCGCACCGATGCCTACGGCGGCTCTTTTGAGAACCGCGTCCGTCTGCTGCTCGAAATCGTGGAGGTTACCCGTCAGGTCTGGCCCGCCGACTTCCCCCTGCTGGTGCGCATCTCCGCCTCCGACTGGACTGAAGGCGGCTGGACCGGCACCGATTCCGTGGCTCTGGCGCGTCTGCTGCGTAACCGGGGCGTAGACCTGATTGATTGCTCTACCGGCGGCAATGTGCCCGTAGCCAAGATTCCGGTCGGCCTCGGCTACCAGGTGCCGTTTGCCGAGCAGGTGAAAAAGGAAGCCGGTATCCTGACCGGGGCAGTAGGCATTATCGTCAGCGCCCCCCAGGCCGAGGAAATTATTGCCAGCGGGCAGGCCGACCTGGTGCTGCTGGCCCGGGAAATGCTGCGTGACCCCAACTTCCCCCTGCACGCCGCGCAGGCGCTGGGCGTGGACGTGGCCTGGCCCAACCAGTACGCACGGGCCAAACGCGGATAAAATTTAAGCTATCAGCTAGTAGCTAATAGCTTAAAGCCCTACTCGTGCCAGGTGCCGAACTTGCCGCTCTGGTAGTCCTGGTAGGCTTCGCGGATCTGGGCCTCGGTGTTCATCACGAAGGGGCCGTAGGAGACAACCGGCTCCCGGAAAGGCTCGGCATGGCCCACAAGCAGCACCGCATCGGTCAGCGCCTGTATCTGCAGCTCGTCGCCGTCGTAGTTGAACTCGACCAGGCGGCGGGCTTCCGTTTTGGTACCATTCACCTGAAGCTGCCCCCGGATGGTGTAGAAAAACACCGTGTGCGGGGCGGGCACCGGCAGGGTAAGCTGCCCGCCGGCCTTAAGTTCAATCGTGGCCAGGGCCACGTCGGCCAGGGGCTGCACGGCGCCGGCAGTGCCTGCCCAGATGCCTGATACGGCGTGGAGCGTCACCCGGCCTTCGTCGAGCACCACCGTCGGAATGTCCTGCTGCTGCAGGCCGAGGTACTTGGGTGCCACCATCTTGTCTTTGGCCGGCAGGTTCACCCACAGCTGCAGGATTTCGAGGGGGCCACCGGTCTGCTTGAATTCCCGGGACGATGTTTCGCTGTGAATCAGGCCGCTGCCGGCCGTCATCCACTGGATGCCGCCCGGACCAATCACGCTTTCGTGCCCGCTGCTGTCCTGGTGCAGAATGTCGCCATCCAGGATAAAGGTTACCGTTTCAAAGCCGCGGTGGGGGTGGGGGCCAAAGGGCAGGCCGTTGTTGCGGGGCTTGTACACCTGCGGACCGTGGTGATTCAGAAACAGAAAGGGGTCGAGGTGCTCGACGGTGCGCGTAGGCAGGGCCCGGTAAGTAACCAGATCGGCAATGGGGGAGCTGATGGCCTGGTGCTGCTGTTTGATGGTGCGCATAAGCAAAAGAAATAGGGGTAGATGAGCAGAAAAGAGGGTGATGGCCGGCCCCAGCTGCGGAGCCGGGCTACTACCAATCCGTCCGGCCGGAACTTTGTTTGCGCTTACGTCGGTCTGGGCCAGCGGGGTATGCTTAGCAGATGTCAATACAGGCATCCTTCCCAAAGCCTGGCCGGTCACTTCCCTGTCCGATAAGCCGGAGGCGGTAGCGGAAACCATGAAAGCGCAGCTGGGGCAGTTCGGCTAACCATGCCCCCGCCCCGGCGTATAGCAGGTGGCAGCGGGCACCCCGCCCGCCGCTCCCAATCTGACTTCCTATGACGACCGACCAGAACCAACCCGCCAGCATTCCGAACGAAAACGACGAAGCCCAGGCGCAAACCCAATCTTCCCCTGCCAAGCCGGCCGACGGCCAGGCAGCGGCCCCGGCTCATACTACCAGCACCCAGGGCAACCTCGGGGACGGCGCCGGAATCCGGGGCAACTACGGGGACAGCAGTCAGACCAACGGTCTGGAAGGTGGCCCTGACGAGCAGGAGAAAGCCCCTCAGCAGGACGAGGAGCCCAAGTAGCATTTCTGCATAGAACAAATGAGCAAAACACCCGGCATCTGATGTCGGGTGTTTTTTTGCCTGACCGGTATGGCCGGACCCGGGTATATACTGACGGTACGCCCGGCCGCTATTCCAACCAAGCACCTAGTAAAGAGCCTTGAGCAACTGCGCCGCTCCCAGCCATGAGCCTGGTGATTATCGCAGGATGTCAGCGGAGGTAGCGGATCCGGTGCGGGCAGAGCATATTGGTAAAGAGAACTGTTAAAAGACGAGAAAGCCAAGCAGCAGGACGAGGATATGCCCAGATACTTCTTATTACGGCCAAGCAGTAGGGGCGCCCGGCTGATCTGTTGTTCCATCCATACTCTATAGCTACTGGCCTCTGATCAGCACTTATTCTGGTTGAGGTTGCAGATTTCTATAGAAAAGTTCCCGGAGCAGGAGTTTTATATGGTTTGGCGCCATAGTTGCGTTGTGCTGCGAAACTAACCTCCTCCGGACATGTACAAAGCCCTTCTCCTCATTTGCGCTTTGCTCACCCTAGTGAGCCTGCAGTCGGCTTCGGCCGGTGCCGCCAGCCCTTACGCCCGGGCCAAGGCCAAAGGAAAGGTTTTTGTGCATCGCCCTTACTACAAGGCCTACAAGGGCAACAGCCGCCACACCTACCACTGGTACAATGGCCTGTTCAAGAAAACCAAAAAGAAAAGCTCGGTGCCGGCCGGGGCTTCCCGCTCCCGATCCATTCACAGCACGTTCTAGGCAGCAGCCTGAGCGCCCTGCAAGCAAGTAAAAAGCCGCCTTCGCCGGGTGGCTTTTTACTTGCTCGTTGTTTCCTGTCAGACCAGGTCTGCAGCTGCCGGATCTCAGGATTGCCCACCCTTTGCGAACTGAGGTAGACTGTCAGGCTTAAACTCGGCAGGGAGTAACCCCGTCACCCGTGTATGGCCGGCCCGTGGTTCGGGCGCCGGCCGGAACGAGCAACGGCAGGTACAGCTCAGCTTGACCGTAGACCAGCCGAATAAAATAGTGCCCTGGCGCCCCACTAGGTTGGATTTTCAAGCCTACGAACGAGCTCATTATATAAGATTTACGATATTAAATAAATGCAATTTGGTATTTGGTTTATCTGATTAATATTTTTTTAATATTTATAGCATATTTCTGATAACAATCCCTTAGCTTAGCTGAGCGATAAACACCTCCAATTGTCGTATGCTCTTGGATCAGTACCAACGAACCCTTTTCTCAACCTTTTAAAGCCTCTTTATGTCCAAAATTCTACTAATGCTGGTTTTTGCCCTCTTCACGATGGTCGATGTTCAGAGCGTACAGGCAGAGTCGGCAGCGGCTCCCATCACACCGTATGTACGCTCCCGTGTAAAAGGCGTATTGTACAAGCACCGGCCGAGCTACAAAGCCTACGGTGGCCAGGGCCGGGTGCGCGCTAAAAAGGCTGGGGTATTCCGCCGCTGGGCCCTGCGTCGTAAAGCTCGCCGGCACGCCCGCCTGCTTGCCAAGCGTAACGAGAAGCAGCAGATCCGCCGCAGTCAGCGCAGCAGCCGCAACAGCCGCACGTCCGCGCTTTAGACCGCGCCCGAAAACGCAAACAGGCCCCCGGCCCGGTTTCCTGCTACAGGAACACCGGGGCCGGGGGCCTGTTTGCGTCAGAGACTAATCTGGAATAGCACTGGTAGCAACGGCGGGCAGGAGCAACCACGGGTGTCACTCTTCCGTTTTCTGTCAACCACCCCGTCGTTGCCGGCCATGCTGGCCCCGAATTTGCCCTGCGCTACTTCCTTTCCACCCGAGCAGCACCCATCTGCTGCTTTTCTCTGCTCGCTATGCTTAAGATCTTCGTACTTCTGTTCCTCTCCGCTCTGCTGATCTTTGCTCCGGGCGAAGTGGACGCGACGGCGGCCGTCAGTTCTGAGGCCCTGACTGATATGGCCCTGGCACCAGGGCCGCGGGTACACCGCCCCAATTACAAACCCTACCGGGGCAATAGCCGCAGCCGACACCGCAAAATGGGCCTCTTCCGTCGCTGGAAGGCCCGCCGCGCCGCCAAGCGGAAGATACAGTCCCGGCCCGCGAAAGCAGCCCCGCGTCAGGGCGTGATTTCGGTGGACAAGCCTACGGGCGTAATGCCTCCCAAGCCCAAGGAATAAGCTTTCTTTTCAAAAGCCGCTCATTCCGCTTTCAGCCGCGCTTTCCCAACCCCGGGGAGGCGCGGCTGACTTGTTTTAAACCAGGAAGCTGGCCCAGGAGCCGTAGCGGTTATGTTCTGGAGCCGGCGGTTGACAACGTTCCCGGTAACGTTTGCATAATTAAATAAGGCGCTTGGCTTCAAAGTCATAGCCAATAAGCACAGCTTAACGTGGCAATGAGGCGGCGGCCCGGCAGTGCGCCCCGGTTCCGGGACTGGCCTGGAGCGGTTTCCTTGACCTTCGTAACTCGTAGATGGCTATGCAGCGCAGAACATTTTTACACGCCACCGGCACGGCTCTGGCCGGCACCCTGCTCACCGAAAACGTTCTGGCCTCCGCCCTGGCCAGCCCCAGGCAGCGGGTGGCCATGGTGGGCACCGGCCACCGCGGCCTGGGCATGTGGGGCAAGGAAGTCCTGAAGGAGTTTGGCAGCCAGATCGAGTTCGTCGGCTTGTGCGACAGCAACCCGGGCCGGGTCGCTACCGGCAAGAAGATGCTCGGCGTAAGCTGCCCCACCTTCACCGACTTCGACCAGATGATGAAGCAGACCAAGCCGGAGCTGCTCATCGTGACCACGGTGGACTCGACGCACAACGAATTTATCATCAAAGGCATGGAGTACGGGGCGAACATCGTCACCGAAAAGCCCATGACCACCGACGAGAAGAAGTGCCAGGCCATTCTGGATGCCGAGCGGCGGACCGGCAAGACGGTGATGGTGACCTTCAACTACCGGTACTCGCCCCACCGCCAGAAGATCTACGAGCTGCTGCGCAGCGGCGTCATTGGCACCGTCACCTCGGCCGACTTCCACTGGTACCTCGACGTGCACCACGGGGCCGACTACTTCCGGCGCTGGCACCGGCGGCGCGAAAACAGCGGGACCCTGCTGGTGCACAAGGCCTCCCACCACTTCGACCTGCTCAACTGGTGGCTCGACTCCGACCCGGAAGAGGTATATGGCAACGGGCAGCTCAACTTCTACGGCAAAAACAATCCCTTCCGGCACACCCATTGCCGCCCCTGCCCGCACAAGGACAAGTGTCAGTTCTACTGGGACATTACCAAAGACGAGCGCCTGACGAAAATCTACGTCGACAACGAGAAGCACGACGGCTACTACCGCGACGGCTGCGTGTGGCGCGAGGACGTGGACATCTTCGACAAGATGGCAGTGCAGATCAAGTATGCCAACGATGTGCAGGTCAGCTACTCGCTGACCACGTACTCGCCCTACGAGGGCTACCGCATCTCCTTTAATGGCACGAAGGGCAAGATCGACGCTTGGATTCACGAAAAGCAGACCTGGGAGATGGAAAAGTTCGACGAGATTCAGGTCACCACGAACTTTGGCAAGCGGGAGCTGATCCGCATTCCGAACACTGAAGAAGGCCACGGGGGCGGGGACGTGCGCCTGCGCAAGCAGATTTTCAGCCCCGACGGCAAGGACCCGTTCCGGCAGGCCGCCCGCAGCCGCGACGGCGCCCTGGCTGTACTTGTCGGCATTGCCGCCCGCAAAAGCATCGACAGCGGCAAGCCCGTCAAGATAGCGGACCTGACGTCGCTGAAACCCAAGGCCCAGCGCACCTAACGAAACGGGCGCTGCTTCGACCGGTCCAGGCCCCTGTAGCGGACGAACAGCTCATCACCGAAGCCACCAAACGAAAGCGCCACCTCTTGGGAGAGGTGGCGCTTTTACTTTCAGACGAGCCGGTACTTACCAGGAGCCGCTGTTGTCACTGGTGTCGTCGAAGCCTCCTCCACCGGTGTCGCCCGAGGAAAGGTCGTCGTAGGAAGAGTTGTCGTCGGTGGAAAAATAGTCGGGTGAGCTATTGGTGCCGGCTTCTTCGGAAAAGTAGTCGGGCGCCGACTCCGCCGACTCTGTACCGCCCAGGGCCGGGAACCCGCCCCCGGCTGCTCCCCCGGCGGCACCCCCGAGGGCCGCGCCGGCCCCGGCATCGTGGCCGGGCTGAGGCAGCGGGTTGCCGGCGCCCAGCTGGCTGCCGTCGTGGCTGTCGTTGCCATTGGCCATCCGGTTGCCGATATAGGCCCCGGCGGCGGCCGCGGCCCCGGTCATCAGCATGCCACCGACGCCGCTGCCCATACCGCCACCCATGCCACCGCCCTGGTTGGGGTAGAAGTTGGGCGCTTGTCCGCGGCCGTTGTTGGGTCCCGGCTGGTTTGCCTGGTTGGGATAGAAGTTCGGCTGGTTGGGCTGGTTTGGTTGGTTCGGGTAAAAGTTGGGAGTGCCACCCGGAGCAGGGCCAGGGGCGGGGCCGGCACCCATAACCGGGGCGGCCGGGGCCGAGCGGCGACGAAACATGCGCATCAAAAGCCAAATAAGACCTCCGACGCCCAGGGCGCCGATGAGCAGCGTACCCATGCCCGGGCCCGAAGGCTCAGTGTCGACCGGCGTGGAGGCTACCGGGTCGTACGCGGGGGGCGGGGTGGCCTGGTTGCCGCCCAGGTCGGTGCCGGCAGCGCCGGCGGTGGCCCCGAGGCCCGCGGAACCCGTTGCATCGGCTGAGGCCGGGGCAGTGGCCGCGGGCTGGTTTTTGTTGGGGTTGGAGTCGGGGTTAGCCGCCAGCATCAGGGAATTGAGCCCGGCGCGCAGGCCGGCGAAGTAGTTGCCCTGCTTAAAGCTAGGCGTCATCTCCTGGTTGATAATGCGGCTCGTCAGCTCGGGGGTGATGGCACTGCGCAAACCCGAGCCGGCCTGAATCGTGACTTTGCGCTCCTGCCCGCTGAGCAGCACCACGATGCCGTTGTCTTTGTCTTTCTGCCCCACGCCCCAGGCTTCTCCCAGCGCCCGGCCATAGTCGGCCACTTCGCGGCCCCCCAGGCTGGGCACCGTCACGACGACAATCTGGGTGCCCGTGTTGTCGGCGTAGCGACGCAGGCCGCCTTCCAGGGTTTGGGCGTTGGCCGAAGTCAGCAGCTTGGCTTCGTCGGTGACAAACCGGAAGGGCGAAGGCCGGGCGGGCAACTCGTCGGCAGGAGCGCCCAGGGCAGGCCAGCCAAGTGAGGCCGACACGAACAGAAACGCGAGAAACAGAAAGCGTGGCATGGCGGAAAAGTAAGGTGGAAAGGTTGTTTCGCTTGCCTTCTACGGGGCAGTGCCGGCTATGGCTGGGGTGGCCTGCGCAGCGCCGGGCCGTTTAGCGCAGCGGGAAGCTGCCGGCGGGTTCGGGCTCCTTTGGCTCCACGGCCCGCTCGAAGCGCAGCTGCCCTTCGGCGTTGTGCCCATTGGGCTCAAATCCGTTGCGGAGCAGCACGCCCTGGGAAGGCAGGTTATCCGGATCGGTGTGGGCAACAAGGCGCCGAACCTGCCCGGTATGCGCCGCCTGCTGCACCAGCCCGGCCACCAGCTCGGTGGCGACGCCCTGCCGCTGCCAGTCCGGGGCCACCGAATAGCCGATTTCCGCGGTTCCCTGCGCGTCGGGCGGCCCCATAAAGCCCCCCGCGCCCACGAGCGTGGCCGGCGTAGTGGGCGTAGCTTTGTGAATCGCGTACCAGGCGTACCAGCCAGCGGCGGTGCGCCCCCCGGTGGTGAGTTTTTCCAGGAAAAACTCCATAGCGTCGCGGTCGTACTCGCCGGTCGGCCACTCCGCCGGCAGGACGGCTCCCAGCAGCACGGGAAAGTAGTGGGGCTTGTGCAGTTCGGCAGTAAGCAGGGCCCGGCTGGCCGCCAGCAAGGTGAGGCGGGGAGTATGGGTGATAAGCGGAATCATGGGAGGCGTATACGGGAAAACAACCCGGACAGCAATATAGACGCGAATTTGCGTTAGGAGAATTCGGGGCTATTTCCGCCGCTTGGCTTATCTTGCCCGACATTTTTTCCGTACTGCCCAGCATGAACCAGCAACTTGCAGTTATCAGCGCGTATATCGACTTGGTTGATACATTCGACACTAACCCGGAAGCCTACGCCGCCGTGCTGCATCCCGACGTTGAGCAGACGGAGTACCCCAGCATCCTGAACGCGACCATTCAGCGGCGCAACTTCACGGAGATACTGGAAAACATCCGGCTGGCCCGTGAGATTCTGGCAGACCCCAGTTCGCCGTGAGCCACACCCAGGTCTGCCCCGACGGCAGCATCCTGGTAGAAGGCCGGTGGGAGGCTACGGCTATTCGTAACATCGGGCCCCTGCTCAGCGGGGAGCGGATGGCCGCGCAGCTGTGCGTAATCTTTGAGCTGAAAGACGGAAAGATCTACCGGCAGCGCCGCTACCCCTGCTACGAGCGGGCCTAGGCCCAATCTGGCAAAGCAGGCAGCAGTCGGCTCCCGACCGGTACAAGCCCGGCGCCGTAACCAAGCCAAAGATTGCGAACAGCGGCTGCAGCAACAGGACTAGCGGAGCCATGTTTGGCACGATAGGCCCGAAAAATTTGCTCAGGTAGCAGGCAGCAGTATTGCCTGCGTCGGTTGCCATAATGCCCGCCGCTAGTGGAGTGCCTATCCGGGGCGGAGGCAGACCAGTGCCGCGGCCGACGAGTAGGCTAAGGGTGTCCCAGTAGATTCCAACGGGAAGAGGCACCGGAAACGCCGGAAAGCCTTGTTGCAGGATGCCCTGCGCGTGGGAAACGTGCCGATTGAAAAGCAAACAGAACAGCTGGCCAGGGCCTGGTCGCTCCGGGCCCGAGACAACCCGGCCCCGGCCGGGCAGCCGCGTTAGCGCTTGGCCTGCTGCTCGGCCAGCTTCCGCCAGACCCAGCCAGGCAGCTTCTTTTTCTGCTCATACTTCTCGATTACCTCCCGCTCCCGGCCTTTGGTATAGCGCAGGTAGCCGGCTAGTACGGTCGAGGTGACGCCGACACCTACCCCGAGGCTGGCTACTGCCGGTACAGCGCTCGGCTTGGAGCTGCTCAGGGCATTGACGGCCGATACGCCAATGGCTACCACCGTCAGGCCGATGGTTATCGGCACGGCCACCAGGTAGGATTTATTTGCCTGGCGCTTGGTCTGAAACAGCTCGTGCAGGGCGGCCACCGTATCGGCTCGGGTGAGCAGAGCGGGGCGGGCCACTGGCGTCGGTGAGGCGGGCACCGACTGGGCAAAACTGCAGGATACACTGCCCAGGCTAAGCAGCGCCAGCAGGAACACGCATCGTAGGATAGTCATGGCGAGAGGAAAAGGGGGGTAAACTTAAAAACTGTCTCTAGCTGGAAAGCCGGTCAGGCGGGACGGCCTTGTCTTCCGGGTTGCCTTTTCGGCAGGCAGCGGGCGGGAATTCCCCGGAGGCGAGGGAACAGGAGCGGTAAGCATTGCAGTAGGTGGCAAGAGCCTGAATTCCTGAGAAAGCTACTCAATCACCATCCGGCTGAAAAACGAAATCACGCGATAATCAGACTTTTTGCTTTCACCGATCTACCGCGCCAGAACCGTGAAAATCCGGCGTAACAGGCGTATTGCCCGACCAGAATCGGATATTTATTTCCGGGCAAAATGAGGCTTCAGCCAGCTCCCGCTGGCTTTAACCGCGATGTAGACGATTCAGAGAAAAGCCGATGAGAAGTCTACAAGCTTGTAGACCTTTTGCTTATTTTAGATAGTAAGTCTACAAACTCCATTATGACAGTCCGCCGGTTTATCTCCGATTCTACTCCCGTTGGCGCCGTGCGCCGCTTCTTTGGCCTGAGCCAGACAGAGCTGTCGTTGTTTCTGGACGTGGGCAAGGCCATCATCGGCCACGTCGAGTCCGGGCGGCGCGACCTGAGTTTGACTCTGCACCACCGCCTGCTGCCTTTGCTCCGCCACCTGCCCGCCACGCCCCCGGAGCGGGGCGGAAGCCTGGCGCTGCCCGCTACGGCCCCCGTTCCGGCGCCCGGCCCGCTGGAGGCCCGCCGCGACCAGTGCCGCCGGCAGGCCGTGCTGCTGCGCTGGGATATGGAGCCGCTGGTAGCCCGGGCCGTGTACGCCGCCCGCTGGCAGCAGGCCCTGCCCACCGTGCTGGCCGAGCTGCTCGCCCCCGACAGCGGCACCGACAAAGCCTGGCTGGAAGACCTGCGCCCCTGGCTGGAGCGCCTGCCCAACCGGTTCCGCCCCCAGCACGCCGCCGACTACCACCTGCTCCGCCTGCGGGCCGAAGCCCTGGAAGCAGAAGCTGCGGCTATTGATGCGTTGCTGGCGGAAAGGGAGACTCCAGCACAGTAGCTCGTTTCCCGCGCATAGGTACCTCGTGGGACAACACCTAAGTTCCTGAGCTGCGGGAGGGACGCGGGGTGCTAGAGCATCACTGGAGTAACCAAGATCAAGGAAGCGCGGGAGTCTCTACCTCCATCTGCATTACTGCAGTTAAGTTGGTCACAGCAGCCATCAGCTTAGGATTGCGCTCAATACGAGCATTGAGCTTCTTATCGTGTTCCATCAACTGGAGGTACTTGATCATGCCATTGTTCACCATTATGCGTTGCGCGAAGCTCTGCCGCTGAGGGGGCGACAAAGTCTTAATCCACTTGCTGAACGCTGGGGCAAGCTGCTGCTTGCGTTTCAGAATAGGAGTGCTCCCGCTCTGCAATAAGGCCAGTGCTTTCGCATCGTTTGGTTCGGCCAACGCGCGCCGCAGTACCTCGGCCGCATCGTTACAAAGGGTGGTAAATGCCCTTTCAGGAGTTACCTGCAGCACTGCTGTAGCAAATCCTGAAGGTTCAGCCCCTGACAATGCGTTCGGGGATAGGAATAACAGGCGGCAAGCAATAAGGACTGAGTGCATTGGAAGGAATAGAGGAGAGGTAAGAGCAAACGCAGGAAACTCAAAAACGCGTGAGCTGCGGGCCTACGGCAACCAACGAATACTCGCTGCTTCTACTGTTCGGTCGTTGAAAAGCAGGTAGTCGCTGATGGTGCGCGGCTGCAGATAACCCTGGACCAGAAACCGGTTTCTCGTTTTACTGATGGCCGGGAATGAAGGGCTTTCAGCAAAGGGCTTGCCTTGGTAACTAATGGCAATATCATGGCCTATCAAGGATTGTCCTTGTAGAGTAGTGCTACTGATTACGTGATAGGCAGAGGGGCACGGCTCGCAGGCATAGAACATGTACTTCACCGTCAGTTCAAGCGTTGGTTTCGGGGCAACTGAGCCTCCCCACAGCTGAAGCCCTAGTAGAAGTGGTATTAGCATCACTGAAGATAGGAATTGTTACCACCAATTATCCTCTCCGTTAGAACAACAGCGCCGCCCAGACCGCGCCAGGCGGCGGTTCTATTCCGCACCGGTCAGGCTATTAATCGACTAGCAGTGCCGACTCGGCTGAGATGTAAAAAAGCCGCCGTTTCAGGAAGAAACGGCGGCTTTTAGCTAATACAGGCTACTCTTACGACCCGCAGGCCTCGCAGGCGTCCGGGTTATCCAGGGAGCAGGCCATGTCGGACTGGTTCTGGGCCGATACGGTGAGCGGCTCCAGGGTCTCGGCGGCCTGTTTCTGCACCGTGAACTTGATGGCGTCGGCGGCGGCTTTGGTGCGCAGGTAGTACATGCCGGTCTTCAGGCCCTTCTTCCAGGAGTGGAAGTGCATGGAGGTGAGCTTACCGAAGTTCACGTTCATCACGTGCAGGTTCAGGCTCTGGCTCTGGCAGATGTACGCGCCCCGGTCGGCCGACATGTCGATGATGCGGCGCTGCGAAATCTCCCACACCGTCTTGTAGAGGTCCTTGATGTGCTGGGGAATCCGGTCGATGTTCTGCACCGAGCCGTTGGCGGCGATGATGTCGTTCTTCATCTGCTCGTTCCAGATGCCGAGCTTGATGAGGTCCTTGAGCAGGTGCTTGTTTACCACCATGAACTCCCCGCTCAGCACGCGCCGCACGTAGATGTTGGAGGTGTAGGGCTCAAACGACTCGTTGTTGCCCAGGATCTGCGCGGTCGAGGCGGTCGGCATGGGCGCTACGAGCAGGGAGTTGCGCACGCCGTGCTCCATCACCTGGTGGCGCAGGGTTTCCCAGTCCCAGCGGCCCGAGTCGGGCGTCACGTTCCAGAGGTCGAACTGGAACTGGCCCTTGCTCAGGGGCGAGCCGGGGAAGGTTTCGTAGGCGCCGTCCTTGATGGCCAGGTCCTTGGAGGCCGTCATGGCCGCGAAGTAGATCGTCTCGAAGATGTCCTTGTTCAGGCCCGTGGCTTCGTCGCTCTCGAAGGGCATGCGCAGGGCAATGAAGGTATCGGCCAGGCCCTGCACGCCCAGCCCGATGGGGCGGTGGCGGCGGTTGCTACGCTCGGCTTCGGGCACCGGGTAGAAGTTGATGTCAATCACCTTGTTCAGGTTCTTGGTGGCGTGATAGGTCACGTCGTACAGCTTCTGGTGGTCGAAGAAGATCTTGCCGTTCTCCTCTTTCACGTAGCGGGGCAGCGCCAGCGAGGCGAGGTTGCAGACGGCAATCTCGTTCTCGTCGGTGTACTCCATAATCTCGGTGCAGAGGTTGGAGCTCTTGATGGTGCCGAGGTTCTGCTGGTTGCTCTTGCGGTTGGCGGCGTCCTTAAACAGCATGTAGGGCGTGCCGGTCTCGGTCTGGCTCTCCAGGATGGCGAACCAGAGGTCCTGCGCTTTCACGGTGCGGCGGCCGCGGCCTTCCTTCTCGTACTTGCGGTAGAGGCGTTCAAACTCCTCGCCCCAGCTTTCGCCCAGGCCGGGGCACTCGTTGGGGCACATCAGCGTCCAGTCGCCGTTCTCCTCGACCCGCTTCATGAACAGGTCGGGCGTCCAGAGGGCGTAGAACAGGTCGCGGGCGCGGTTTTCCTCTTTGCCGTGGTTTTTCTTCAGGTCCAGGAAGTCGAAGATGTCGGCGTGCCAGGGCTCGATGTAGATGGCGAAGGCGCCTTTGCGCTTGCCGCCGCCCTGGTCCACGTAGCGGGCCGTGTCGTTGAACACCTTCAGCATCGGGATGATGCCGTTGGACGTGCCGTTGGTGCCCTTGATGTAGGAGCCGGTGGCCCGCACGTTGTGGATGCTCAGGCCGATGCCGCCGGCGCTCTGCGAAATCTGCGCGCAGTTCTTGAGCGTGTCGTAGATGCCCGTGATGGAGTCGTCCTTCATCGTGAGCAGGAAGCAAGAGCTCAGCTGGGGCTTGGGCGAGCCGGCGTTGAACAGGGTGGGCGTGGCGTGGGTAAACCACCGCTCGCTCATCAGATCGTAGGTTTCCAGCGCCGACTCGATGTCGTGCTTGTGAATGCCGATGGCCACGCGCATCAGCATGTGCTGGGGCCGCTCAATGACTTTGCCGTCGACGCGGAGCAGGTAGCTGCGCTCCAGGGTTTTGAAGCCGAAGTAGTCGTAGCTGTAGTCGCGGTCGTAGAGAATGGCCGAGTCGAGGGTGGCGGCGTGCTTGTGAATCACCTCCCACACGTCCTTGGCAATGAGGGACGCGTTTTCGCCGGTCTTGGGGTCCTCGTAGGTGTAGAGCCGCTTCATCGTGCTGCTAAACGACTTGGAGGTCACCTTGTGCAGGTTGCTGACGGCAATGCGGGCGGCCAGGATGGCGTAGTCGGGGTGCTTGGTGGTGAGCGAGGCGGCGGTTTCGGCCGCCAGGTTGTCGAGCTCCACGGTCGTCACGCCGTCGTAGATACCGTCGATGACCTTCTTGGCCACTTCGATCGGGGAGACATACACCATGTTGAGCCCGTAGCAGAGCTTCTCGATGCGCGCCGTAACTTTATCGAACTTCACGGATTCGCGGCGGCCGTCGCGTTTGATTACCAGCATAAGCGTGTGCGGTTGCGTTGGTTTTTGGTATGGATACACCACGCCTTGAAAGGGCGGGGACACTAAGCGGGAAAAGGGGGAGCCGGCGGCTGTTCCGGCGTTCTTGATGCGGAAGATATTCGCTTCTGCCGGGTAGGACAAACGGAAACTTTAGAAGTTTTCCACATAGCGCTAAAACGGTACAGTTCAGGCCGTTTTTGGGAATCGAAAGGCCACTATATAGCACCATCGCCTCCCCGTATTTCAGGTTGGCGGATTCGTGGGGAATTGGTAAAGGTCCCGGGGAGCTAAGCAGCAGGCAGAACCCAGTTCCCCTCCTTGGATAAGGAGGGGTGCCCGAAGGGCGGGGTGGTTGGTCGTCGTTGTTTACTTTGGGCAACTAACCTTTTATCCGCTATGCCTGATACCAACCACGTGCATAACCTGGGCTATCAGAAGCCCATCCGCCGGGAGCTGCGTAACCACCTTACCCTCGCTGAAGTCGTTCTCTGGCGGGCTTTAAAGAGCAGTCAGCTGGCGGGTCGTAAGTTCCGCCGTCAGCATGGCATTGGTTCTTACATTGTTGACTTCTACTGCCCGCAGGAAAAGCTGGTCGTTGAGCTCGATGGGGCCGGGCATTTCACGGTGAGTGGAGAGGCCCGGGATGCCGAGCGGTCGGCGTATCTGGCCGAACTGGGGCTGCGGGTGCTGCGGTTCGAAAACGAACAGGTGCTTAGGCAGCTGGATGGGGTGCTGGCGGGGATTGAGGCAGAGTTTCGGGATGATCAACGATTGTCAACCACCCCTGGCCCCTCCTCATCTGAGGAGGGGAACTAGCTTTCTAGCTCTAGCCCCTGTTTCCCGCTTTTTCTAACCGCAACGACCTCTTCTGCATAACAAAGAGGCCTGCAACACTGGTTGCAGGCCTCTTTTTGTGATTGGCTTCTGAGTGACGATTAAAAGTCCTCGTCGAGGGAGAAGGCGTTTTCGGTTCTTTCGCTCATTACGCCGGCTTTCTGGTACTCGGCGACGCGCTTCTCGAAGAAGTTGGTTTTGCCCTGCAGCGAAATCATTTCCATGAAGTCGAAGGGGTTGGTGGCGTTGTAGATCTTGCTGTAGCCCAGGCTCTGGAGCAGGCGGTCGGCCACGAACTCGATGTACTGGCTCATGCTCTTGGCGTTCATGCCGATCAGGTTCACGGGCAGCGCGTCGGTCACAAACTCCTGCTCGATGCTCACAGCGTCGCGGATGATGCTGTGCACGCGCTCCTCGGAGAGCTTGCTTTGCAGGTAGCTGTAGAGCAGGCAGGCGAAGTCGCAGTGCAGGCCCTCGTCGCGGCTGATGAGCTCGTTGGAGAACGTCAGGCCGGGCATCAGGCCGCGCTTTTTCAGCCAGAAGATCGAGCAGAACGAGCCGGAGAAGAAGATGCCTTCCACGGCGGCAAAGGCGATGATGCGCTCGGCGAAGTTCTCGGAGTTGATCCACTTCAGGGCCCACTCGCCCTTCTTCTTCACGCAGGGCACGGTTTCGAGGGCGTTGAAGAGGCGGTCCTTTTCCTGGGGATTCTTGATGTAGGTGTCAATCAGCAGGGAGTACGTCTCCGAGTGAATGTTTTCCATCATGATCTGGAAGCCGTAGAAGCAGCGCGCCTCGGGCATCTGCACTTCCTGCATGAAGTTCACGGCCAGGTTCTCGTTTACGATGCCGTCGGAGGCCGCGAAGAAAGCCAGCACGTGGGAGATGAAGTGCTTCTCGTTGTCGTTGAGGTTTTCCCAGTCTTTCTGGTCCTGGGAAAGGTCGATTTCCTCGGCCGTCCAGAAGGAGGCTTCGGCCTTCTTGTACATCTGCCAGACGTCGTTGTTCTGGATGGGGAAGAGAACGAAGCGGTTGGGGTTTTCGACGAGCAGCGGTTCCATAGCAGAAGAAAAAGTGTTGGCGAAAGATCAGCCGGGCCGGGGCAGTTGCTCTTGCCAACCCGACAGTAGCGGAGAAAGTTTTGAGCGGTTTATGCCGGGAGCCGGCCCGGATTCAGCATCAAATATAAACCCGACCCCCGGGAAGATTCCGGCGAAAACAGATTTTTCTTCCGTTAATTTTTCTGTATGAATCTGATTGGCTGTGGATAACCAGCCCGGCAGTCGGGCCCCGAAAATTGGGCAAATGCCCATAAAACCGGGTTTTTCGGGTGAGTTATCCACAAAACGCGTGTGGACAATTCGTTTTATCCACAAAATTGCTATTCGTGCACCCAGCGCACGTGCTTATAAGGCGGGTTTCTGGGGATGCGTACAGTGGTTAAGTAGGGGAGACTAAATGATGATTAGTGAGTTAGGTTTGGTTTTTCGAAATAGTACTCCTACTTTTGCCTTCCCATTTTCAAAACACGCGAGAAGCCGATGTACGCAATCGTCACCATAGCTGGCAAGCAGACCAAGGTCGAAGCCGATAAATTTGTTTACACCCACAAGCTGGCCGGCAACGTCGGCGATGTTGTCGAGCTGGGCAACGTATTGCTGACCGACAACAACGGTTCGCTGAGCGTGGGTGCTCCCTTCCTGGACGTGACCGTGAAAGGCACTATCCTGAGCCACGTGAAGGGTGACAAAGTTCTGGTCTTCAAAAAGAAGCGCCGTAAGGGCTACAAGAAGCTCAACGGCCACCGTCAGGACTACACCAAAGTAATGATCAACAGCATCGGGTAGTGATTTGGAGCTACAAGCGGCAAGCCCCAAGCTGCCAGCTTTTTAGCTTCTGCACTGTCTCATGTTTTATTCAAGAACGAAGCTTGCAGCTTGCTGCTGGAAGCTTGTAGCATAAAACCAACATGGCACACAAGAAAGGCGTAGGCTCTTCCAACAACGGCCGCGAATCGCATTCTAAGCGTCTCGGCGTGAAAATCTTCGGCGGGCAGGACATCATTGCCGGCAACATCATCGTGCGTCAGCGCGGCACCAAGCACCACCCCGGCCAGAACGTGGGTATCGGCAAGGACCACACGCTGTTCGCTATGGTCGATGGCACCGTGCAGTTCCGCAAGGGCCGCAAGGACCGCTCGTTTGTATCGGTAGTACCGGTAACCGACGAAGCTGTAGCCGCTTAGTTAAACCCCTTCAGCACCGAAAAAGGCTGCCCCGCAAGAGGCAGCCTTTTTCGCGTTGGACCCACAGGTAAGGCTACCGGGCCAGGTAGAAGCCCAGGTTCACCTGGGGCGTAAAGTTGATGTTGACCGTCGTATACCCGGGCATAGCGGTGCCGCTCACGTTGCCGCTGACGCCCAGGCCCGTACTCAGATCGAACAGAAAGTTTGAACCCAGGCGGCGCTGCATGCCCCACAGCATAGTTACGCCCGGGGCGTAGGTAGTGCGCATCGGCCAGCGGCCTTCGGGGCGAAAAGTAGCAGACAGTGGGCTGCGGAACCGGTCCAGGTTAGCCTGGAAGGCCAGGTAGTTGCCCACAAAAGGTCCGTGGGGCTTGTTGTTCCGTGCCCGGGCGGCCTGGTTGTAGTAGTAGCGCCCGCCCAGACTCAGCGAAGCGCTGGGCGTCACGGCGTTCTGGCGGTAAAAGGAGCGGTAGGTCGGCACGCTCACATCAACGCCCAGCTGGCTGTACAGGGTAAAGCCGGGAGAAACCGAGTACTCTATACCCGTCACAACCGGTATGCTGGCCCGAAGGCCCTCATAGCCTCCGTAGGATAGACCGCGGGCCACATTCAGGCCCAGCTTTACCAGCACCTTACGGGGCGGGGTATCCGGCAGGGCCGATAGCTCGGGAGCAGGAGAGGAAGTCGACTGGCTCAGGGCACTGGTCGAGGCCGCCAGTAACAATAAGCCGGGCAGTAAAAATTGGGGAAAGCGCATACGGTGGATAGAGTTGAAGTGGAACAGGAGGTAGATACCCGCCTGCCTGCTTGAGTTGCACCCCGTGCTCGGTTTAATTTTCAGTCAGTTCGTACAGCACCGGCTTGCTGGGGCTGGCATCCAGCTCCAGGCTGGTAACCTGCAGGTTGAGCAGGTACAGGCCGTCCGCTACCTCGTCGGGTACGAAAATCAGCTCGGTGATGGTGCAGTCCTGGCGAGTGGCTTCGGGGTACTGCCAGAAGGCGTGGTGGGCCAGCAGCTCCCCGTTGTCTTCTTCCCGGTCGACGCTGGGCAGGTCGAGCAGCAGGTGCTGAATCCCCCGGGCCACTAGGAAATGCGCCAGCGCCGGCTCGAGATAGGTCGGGTTGGTGCCCGAGTACTGCCGGCTCCGCTTGGCGTCTTGGTTGGGCAGGGTACGTAGCACCAGGGCTTCGGGCGCAACAGCCGCAGCAGTCAACAGGGGCTCAACGTCGGCCAGCATCACCACCAGGTCGCCGTTGAGCTGGGGGCGGGGCGCAACCGACACGAGCCGGGCCACGAACAGAAAGCGGCGCAGGTGCCGGTTGAGCGTAGCGGTGGGGTCGGGGGAGATGTGGCCGTAGCACTCGGTGTGGGTGCCGTTGCCGTGGGGCGTGACGTGCACGCGCTGGTAGTTGGTGCTGCCGCCCTGGGCCACGCTGCCCACGAATGAGCCCACCCGAATCACGTCGAACTGCACCGGCTCGGCCCAGAAGCAGTTTACTTGGTCGGACCCGGGGGCGAGCGGCAGGGAGATGTCGAGCGGGGCCGCCGGGTCGAAGGAATAGGTGCGGCCGAGGTAGGAGTAGGTAGCGGGCATTGTGAATTAGTAATTGATAATTAGTAATTAAGAATTGAAGCGAAAAACCTCAGGTATTGGCACCGCTGAGCTTTTCGGCGGCCAGCTTGTTTAGGATTTTGCTGATTTCCGGGCCGTGGGTGTAGATCATGAAGTGGGTGCCGCCGCGAATCAGGTAGTCGACGCGGGCGGGACCGGGCGGGAATACCCGGTCGTGACTGCCCAGGATCTGCACGCAGGAGCCGATGTCGGTGCTGTCCCAGTGCAGGAGGCGGTCCACGGCCCAGCGCGTGTAGGTGGGTTCCATGTCGGCCAGAATTTCCTTGAATACGCGGTATTCCTCTCCGCTCTTCACCCCGAAATACCACTTGCCGGCCCAGGGGAACAGCTTAAACAGCGTCGGGTGCGTGAGCTTATAGGCTTTCGTAGCCCGCACGACCCGGAGCAGCGGGGGGAGCGAATCGGCGTCGGGAATGCTGGAGGCCAGCACGGCAAACCCGCGGGGGCGGATCCGGCAGATTTCGAGGGCCACCGTCCCCCCAAACGAAATACCTACGACCAGGCAGGGCTGATCCAGGGGAATGGGCTCGGCCATGCGGGCCACGTAGTGGAGCAGGCTTTCGTCCGGCTCGGGCGTCAGCCACTCCAGGATGTGCACTTCCCCGTCCAGCTCCAGGTTCCGGAACAGACGGCGGCCATCGGCCCCGAGGCCGGGAATCAGGTAGAAGACGGGCTTGGGCAAAGAAGTAA
This sequence comes from Hymenobacter translucens, assembly GCF_020685205.1. Lineage (GTDB taxonomy): Bacteria > Bacteroidota > Bacteroidia > Cytophagales > Hymenobacteraceae > Hymenobacter > Hymenobacter translucens. Next base: position 77,372 of record NZ_JAJERB010000002.1, on the reverse strand, counting down.
AATGGTAAGAGGCTGAACTTTGGATAGGGGCAGGGCCACTTGTTGCTGGCAGCCGGTTCACGTTTAGCGGGCGTAGCTGCTGCCTTCGGGATTGGGCTGGTCAGGGCTACGGCTCGATGCGCAGAAACACGCTTTCCAGGTAGAACACGTTCTGGGGCGTGGGGTCGTCCTCCTCCTCGTCTTCCTCGACGGAGTAGGTGCACGACAGCTTCAGGGCCACGCCGGGCAGCAGCACGGGCGGGTCGTCTTCGGTAGTGTATTCAAGCAGGCAGGGCCACTCCGTGACGTTGGCCAGCGCGTCGGCCACTTCTTCCTGCAGCTCCCCGGCCCGGTCCCCGGCCATGCGCAGCAGCAGGTCGAGCGACTGAAACTCCAGGCCTAGGTGAAAGAAGTGCAGCTCCTCGTCCATAAACGTCGTGGCCCAGATGGTCACGTCGTTGGTATTGTCGAAGACGATGGCCGTAATCTGCACGTGCTCGACGAAAAAATCGGTGTCGTCGGCGAGGATGTCTATCAGGCGTTTCATAACCGCAGATTTAACGGTTTAATCTGAGTTGGTGGCACTCCACCGGTTTTCCTTCCTACGCAGGATCGGGCGCCGGTGCCGTCCCTGGCCAGCCCCAGGCAGCTAACCGGCGGTCCGAGAATAACTTACCGTTGGTGCCAGGCTGGCGCGCGGTCCTGGCTACCCGTGGACCGGCTGAAATGGCTAGCGCACTAACTGAGCTATTCCTGGAACAGCTCCAGGGTAATCTGGTCGGCCAGAAGCTTGCCGGCATCGGTGAGGCGCAGCACGCTCTGGTCGAGCGTAGCCCAGCCCTGGGTTTGGAGGTAGCGCAGGTAGTCGGCGCGGGAAGAAAGCAGGGGCACACCGTACTGGGTTTGCAGCCGCGCCAGGTCGCAGCCCCAGCTGGTGCGCAGGCTGGTCATCAGGTACTCGTTGGCCTGGTCCATTGGGCTCAGGGTTTCGCGGGTAGCGGGCACCTGCTGCTCGTCGAGCACCGCGCGTACGTACTGATGGTTGTTGGGAACCGTGTACTGACGGCTCTGCCCGTCAAAGGAGTGGGCGCTGGGGCCCAGGCCCAGGTAGGGCACGCCGCGCCAGTAGTTGGCATTGTGGCGCGACTCCCGGCCGGGCCGACTGAAGTTGGATATCTCGTACTGCTCGTAGCCCTGGGCCCGGGTCTGGTCAAGTAGCCGCTCGAACTGCCCGGCCACGAACTCGTCGGGCGGGGCCAGGAAGGTGCCCTTCTGCTGGCGGCGCCCGAATACCGTGGCCGGCTCCACCGTGAGGGCATAGCACGACAGGTGCGGCACCCGCAGGGCAAAGGCCCGGGCCATGTCCTCTTCCCAGATACCGTGGTCGGGCGCGGGCACCCCGTAGATCAGGTCGATGGAAATATTCTCGAACCCGGCGTCCTGGGCCAGCAGCACCGCCCGCCGCGACTCTTCCGCCGAGTGGGCGCGGTTCATCAGGCGCAGGTGGGGCTCATGGAAGCTTTGCAGGCCGATGCTCAGGCGGTTTACCGGTGAGGCGGCCAGCTCCCGCAGCTTATCGGCGGTGAGGTCGTCGGGGTTGGCTTCGAGGGTGATTTCCGCGTCGGGTGCTACATCGAAGTGGAGGAGGATGGCCTCAAACAGCTGGCTTAGCTCAGGCCCGGTCAGCAAAGACGGCGTGCCCCCGCCAAAGTAGATGGTTTGCAGCGTGGGCCGGGAACCGAGGTAGTCGCGGCGCAGCTCCAGCTCCCGGACCAGCGCGTCTACCAGTCGGCTTTTCAGGGCCATGGACGTGCTGAAGTGGAAGTCGCAGTAGTGGCAGGCCTGCTTGCAGAAGGGAATGTGAAGGTAGAGGCCGGGCATAAGGAAAAACGGGTGCCAGGAAGCCGGCTAACGTAAAAGCAGGCCGCCGCCGGACGCTGCCGGACGGCCGAAAAGCCGGAAGCGGCACCGTTGGAAATTAAAAACGCTTTTTTGCGTTTCTGTTCCCAAATGTACGCCCGCACCCTCGTTTTCTTTTGGCTGACCCTGCTGCTGCCCGGCAGCCCGGTTCTGGTGTGGGCCCAGTCCAGCCCTTCTCCGCCCCCGGGGCCCCGGCCGGCCCCGGTTTCCGGGCGGCCCAAGGTTATTCAGCTCGTCGCCGAAGCCGCGGACCGGGCCGTGCTGCGCCGCTACCGCACCCCGGCTTCGGCTCCTGATTCGCTTACTGCTCTGCGCAACGTGCGCGACCTGGTGCTGGCGCTGCAGGCCGATGCCTACCTGACCGCCTCCGCCGACACGCTGCGCTGGGGCCGCGACACGCTGAAGGTAGGGCTGTACGTGGGGGAGCAGTTCCGCTGGGCCCGGCTGCGCAACGGTAACCTCGGCGACGACCTGCTGCAGCGGGCGGGCTTCCGCGAAAAGCTGTTTCGGGGCGCGCCGTTCCAGCCCACCGAATGGGCCCGTCTGCAGCAGCGGGTACTGGCCGAAGCCGAAAACCAGGGCTACCCCTTCGCTACCGTCCGCCTCGACTCGGTAGCCCTGCGTAGCGGGGGCGTGGAGGGCCGGGTCGTGCTGGACCGGGGCCCCGTCATCGTATTCGACTCCCTGGAGCTGGTAGGCCGCACCAAAACGAAGAAGCGGTTTCTGACCAAGTTTCTGCAGATTACGCCCGGCCAGCCCTACAGCCAGCAGCGGGTGGACGCGGCGGCGCAGCTCCTGCGCCAGCTGCCCTACCTCCACCTCAAAGCCGAGCCCGAAGTGCGCTTTTCCCTGGGCCGGGCCCGGGTGTACCTGCTGGTGGAAGACCGCTCCGCCAACCAGTTCGACGCCATCGTGGGCGTACTGCCCAACCCGAACCCGCTGGCCGGGGAAAACAAGGTGCAGCTAACGGGCGACGTCACCATCAACCTGCGCAACCTGAGCGGGGGTGGCAAACAGGTTGGGCTGCAATGGCGCAAAACCGACGTAGCTTCTCAGCTCCTGGATGCTCACTACCTGCATCCCAACTTCTTTGGCACCCCGCTGGAGCTGGGCGGCAGCTTCAACTTATATAAGGAAGGCAACGACTTTCTGACCATCCGGCCCCGGCTGCAGGTAACCTACCCCACGGCCCGGGCCGGGCGCGTCACCTTTTTCACCGAGCGGCGCAGTTCCCGCCTGTTGTCCGATACCACCCGCTACCGCCTGCAAGCCCTGCCCGACAACATCGACTACACCTACAATTCTTACGGCTTCGACTACGCCTGGAATACGCTCGACGATGCCGCCTTTCCGCGCCGGGGCCTGCTGGTGCTGACCCAGGCGGGCATTGGCACCAAGCAGATTACCAAAAACCCCGAAATAGTCGATTCGCTCTACAACAAAGTGGCGTTGCGCTCCACCCAGATCAGCCTGGGCGGGCGGGTCGAGCAGTATTTCAAAGTGGGCAAGAACGGGGTGCTGTTTGCCCGGGTGCGGGGCGAGGCGTTGCTTAATGAGCGGCTGTTTCTGAACGACCTGTTCCGGGTGGGTGGGCTGAGCACCTTACGGGGCTTCAACGAGCTGGAATTCTACGCCAGCAGCTACGCCATCGGCACGGTGGAGTTCCGGCAGTTCACCGGCTCCGACGCCTATGTGTTCCTGTTTGCCGATCAGGCCTACCTGCGGCGCAGCCTGCCCCAGGACCCGTTCGAGGACCTGCCCACCGGGCTGGGGGCCGGCCTTAGCTTCCGGACCGGGGCCGGTATGTTTCAGTTTGTGTACTCGGTGGGCCGCACCCGGGAGCAGAACTTTTCCCTGAACGCCTCCAAGATTCACTTCGGCATCACCAGCCGGTTTTAGGTATTTGTGAATTGTCAGTTGTCCGTTGTTAGTTGTCAGAACGATACTAACAACGGACAACTAACAACGAGCAACTAGTCTCAGCGGGTTCCGGCAGCTGGCTCGGGCTTAAACACCGTGCGGAAGGCTTTCAGCGCTGCGGGGTGGTAGATGGTAGCGTGGGTTTCCTGGGGCATGGGCTCGTAGTGCAGGGTAATGCCCGCGCCGCCGAGGCTTTTCGTCAGGCGCTGCATGGCGGCTTCCAGCTCTTTCTGGTTGCTGGTAGCCACGAACAGGGTTTTCGGCTTACCGGCATTCTTTTTCACCAATGCTCCGGCGTCGTTGACGAGCTGCTCGTTGTTCCACCACAGGCTGGGGTCGAAGGCCAGGTAGCTGGTGAACAGGTCGGGCTCAAGCAGCAGCGTTTCGACCACGAACAGCCCCGCCAGCGACTCGCCCACAATAGCCGTTTCGGGGGTGGTGCGGTACCGCTTTTTCACCTCCGGCATCAGCTCCTGCCGGATAAACTGCCGGAAGGCTGCCGATCCGCCCACCTTGGGTGCAATCTTCTTGTCCTCGGCATTGGTGGTTGGTCCGGTCAGGTCGCGGCGGCGCTGGGTGTTCTCGATGCCGACCAGGATAAACGGCCGCATCGTGCCGTTGCCCACCGAAACCTGAACCAGCCCGGCCACGTGCAGGAAGTCCTCGGCCATGCCGCCATCGGGCATGTACAGCACCGGCAGCTGCAGGGTCTTGGACTCAACGTAGCCCGCCGGCAGATACACGTTGATGCGCCGCGTTTCTCCAAGGGCCTTGGAATCGATGGTGAAGGTTTGCCCGATGACAAGCGGGGCCTGTCTGGCGCCGGACGGCTGAGCCTGGGCGCTCAGCAGCAACAGGCAGGCGAGCATCGTAACGAAAATTGTGCGACCGATCGGCATAGGGATAGGGATTACCAGGCTGAGCATTCCGCCGCCCAGCTAAGGCTGGCAGGCGCTGGATAAAGGTAGCATAGGGGTCGTTTCTGCTTTGGGCAGCCGCCGGAAGAAGCGAAGAACGCAGGTAAACGAAAAAAACAGGCTGATTATCAGAGGCAAAGCCAGTGAGCGGTCCGTTTTGCAGGCCAGAAGCACTGAAATATGAAAAACCCTCGTACATTTGCAGAACCAAACAGTGCGGGGTGGAGCAGTTGGTAGCTCGTTGGGCTCATAACCCAAAGGTCACAGGTTCGAGTCCTGTCCCCGCTACCTAAGCGGACTAGTTGCCAAGCAGGCAGTTAGTCCGCTTTTTTGTTTTCCGGGTGATAAGCAAATCCGCCCGTGGGCGTTGGTCGGCAAGCTGGTGGAGCAGGACGCGAATCGAAAGATCATACACCTCGACATGGACGCGTTCTACGCTTCCGTCGAGCAGCGCGACAACCCCGAGCTGCGCGGGCGGCCGGTAGCGGTGGGCAGCCCCCGGCAGCGGGGCGTGGTGGCCGCCGCCAGCTACGAAGCCCGGGAGTTTGGCGTGCGCTCTGCCATGGCTTCCACCACCGCCCTGCGCCGATGCCCCGACCTGATCTTCGTGAAGCCCCGCTTCGACGTGTACAAGGCCGTTTCCCGGCAGATCCGCGCCATCTTCGCTGAATATACCCCGCTTATCGAGCCGGTCTCGCTCGACGAGGCCTACCTGGATGTGACGACCAACCTGAAGCAGATGCCGTCCGCCACCCGGATTGCCCAGGAAATCAGGGCGGCCATTTTCGAGCAAACCCGGCTTACCGCCTCGGCGGGCATCTCCTACAATAAGTTTCTGGCCAAGCTGGCCTCTGATTTTCGCAAGCCCAACGGGCAGTACTTAATTGCGCCGGGGCAGGGGCCGGCTTTCGTGGAACCCCTGCCGGTAGGCGCGTTCCACGGTATCGGCCCCGTAACGGCGACCCGGCTCAACCAAATGGGCATCTTCACGGGGCTCGACCTGCGGCAGCAACCGGAGGAGTGGCTGCGGCAGCACTTCGGCAAGGCCGGGAGCTACTACTACACCATTGCCCGCGCCATCGACCACCGGCCTGTGGTAGCGGACCGCCTGCGCAAGAGCATCGGCTCCGAAACCACCTTCGAACACGATCTGTCGACGCCCGAGGAACTGACCGATGCGCTGCAGCCGGCCCTGGACACCGTGTGGGAGTACTGCCTGCGGGCCGGGGTGTGGGGACGGAGCGTGACGGTGAAAATCAAGTACAACGACTTCCAGCAGATTACCCGCAGCCGCACCTGTCTGGCGCTTATCACCCACCGTCCCTGGCTCGACGCTATTGCCCAGGAGCTTGTTGCCTCCGTGCTGCCTGTACCAAAGGGGGTGCGCCTGCTGGGCGTGTCCCTGTCCAGCCTCGACAGCGCGGAAGAGTCGGCCGGCCGGCAGCTGGCGCTGCCTTTCTAAAAACCGCCCGCTCAGGCAGCTGCCCGGGATTGGGCGCCCCGAACGGGCGCTTTTGCCCGTTTCGCGGCTTTGGCTTTGCGGCGGGGCTTGCGGGCCCGGGGTAGGCGGCTCTGGCGCTCCGCCTTGCGCTCGGCCCGTATCTGCAGGCGGGTAGGCAGCCGCAGCGTCAGCTGTTCGCGTACGTACCGGGCCAGCTGGGAGAGGGGAAGAAAGTGGGCATTGCGCAGAAACTTGGCGATGTCGGCGTTGCGCAGGCGGCTCACGCCGGGTAGTCCGCAGCTCATCAGAAACTGCTTGACCTCCTCCTGCAGCAGCAAAGCCGCCAGCGGGGCCTTTTCGACGGAAGAATTGTACAGCGCCGGGCGGTGCTCCGCCAGCCCATGCTCCGAGGCAATCAGAATGCCTACCCACTCCGGCAGCAAGGGCAGCAGCTTGGGCAAGTGCCGGGCCGTGACGATAAACGTGACAAAGTCGTACACCTCGCGGTAGCACTGCAGCTGGTTCGGGACCCGCACGAGCGTGTCGTGGTCACCCTTTACCTCGTAGCCGTGCATGAAGTCGGGGGTGATGTGGACGACGTCGGCACGGGTGGTGCCGGTGGGCAGCTCATCCACGAAGACACCGCCGGTAAGCCGGGGGTAAAGCAGGGCGCGGATTGCCGGGTCATTCATCCTGCAAAAAACGCCCGGGAAATCGGATTTTCACTGACGTTTTTTCTGGAGCAGGGCCCAGGAACAAACCCCCGTTCTGCTTTGAACGGCCAGGCAAACGACGCTGATAGCTACCCCAGGGGCGGGCAACGAAAAATAACCGACCTCTTTGTGAATTTTTTTATTGTTTGTTATCCGCCCAGGCAGCGTGAGCGGGCAGCCGCTCACCAACGATGCGCAGCTTGTTGCCGGCCTTTTAGCGTGTGCTATAAGCGTACAACCGCAGCCGGAAACCGCAATTCTGCCTCGTCTGCAAGGTTTTCAGGGCTTGCTTTTAGCTGACAACGACTCTAGTTTTGGTCACACCTGCTGCTCGTTTAAACAAAGCAACAGGCGCTGATGGCAGCTTTCGGATACAGGAGGTGCCTCGCCAGTCAGCCTGACAGCTACTACCCGGTTTCCGGACCGACGGCCTCCGCCCTACTGCTCACCCTACCACAACCAGAATGAAAACCAGGCTTTCCGCCGGCTGGCGACGTTGCCGTACTGTAGCAGTAGTGAGCGGCCTGCTCGGACTGCTGGCCCCGGGTGCCGCGCACGCCCAGAAACAGGACCGAAAGCTGGTGTGGGCAGATGAGTTCACTACGCCCGGCGACCTGAGCCGCTGGCGGGTGTACGAAGGCGACGGGTGCGAAACCAATCTTTGCAACTTCGGCAATAACGAGCTGCAGGTCTACCGCCCGGCCAATGCCAGCGTAGCCGGGGGGCTGCTCACCATTAACACGCGCTACGAGCCCTCGACCGTAGGCAGCCGCTCTTACAACTACACCTCGGCCAAGCTGCTTTCCAAAACAGCGTCCGGGGCCCTGCAGACGTTCCGGTACGGACGAATGGAGGCCCGTATGAAGCTGCCCTCGGCCCAGGGCATCTGGCCCGCGTTCTGGATGCTGCCCGACCCTAGCACCTGGCCCCGCACCGGCGAAATCGATATTATGGAAGCCAAGCACCGCAACCCCACCGGGTTTGGGGGCACCGTGCATTACGACGCAGCCGGCTGGCACTACACCACCAAGCAGTACGTCGGCAAAGCTGATCTGTCGGCCGACTTTCACGTGTACGCCGTGGAATGGGGGCCCGAGCAGATCCGCTGGTATATCGACGACACGCTCTACCATACCGTGACGCCCAAAACCACGACCGGCGGGGCCTGGCCGTTCAACGACGGTAACTTCTACCTGATTCTGAATGTCGCCGTGGGCGGCCCCGACACGGAGTTCACTGGCAAAGGCAACAATCCCAGCCCGGCCGACTATCCCGTGGCCACCCAGGTGGATTACGTGCGCGTGTACCAGGGGCCTGCCGATCGAGCTCCGGCCACGGCAATCAAACCCGCCCGAAAAAGCAGCAAGAAATAAGCATTTGAAGTGAGTGAAGTGAATGTGAGATAACAGGGTGGGGCTTCCCCATCCTGTTTCTCGCGTCATCCTGGAAGGGAAAGCAGCTCCCAATGCCGGCCTGTATGAAAAACGTATCCCCACCAACTGCCTTCCGCCCCGGTCTCCGTGGCCTCGTCCGCCGGATGTGGGCGGCTGCGCTGCTGAGCTGGGCTGCCGGGCTGCTGCCGGCTTCGGCGCAGCAGCTAAGCCTGCTCCAGGCCAAAGGATCGGCCATTGTGACCACACAGGGAAAGGCGGTCGTGCTGCGGGGTGTGAACGTGGGCGGGTGGCTGCTGCAGGAAAGCTACATCCTGAAAACCGACACGCTGGGCGCTCAGCGCCGGATTCAGCAGGGGCTGCTGCGGGTACTGCCGGAAGCGCAGGTCGAGGAGTTCTACCAAAACTACCGGGCGGGTTTCGTGACCAAAGCCGACATCGACTTTATTGCCCGGCAGGGCTTTAACTGCGTGCGCCTGCCGTTTCACTACGACCTGTTTCTGACCCGGGAGCAGCGCCGGGCCCGGACAACCGCCTTGCAGCGCCCGAACAGCGCCAGTGCTCAGCAGGCGTACGTGGCCTCGCTCAGCCGCTGGTACGACGCCAATACGCTCTTCACCGACCCCCGGCTCGACGGTTTCCGCTATATCGACAACGTGCTCGACTGGTGCGGGGCCAATGGCCTGTACGTGGTTCTGGACCTGCACGCGGCCCCCGGGGGGCAGGGTACCGACGCCAACATCAATGACAGCTTCGTGCCGCTGGACCTCTGGAAGCGCCGCGACGACCAAGGCCGGCTGATCTACCAGGACATTACGGTGCGGCTGTGGGAGCAGCTGGCCCGCCGCTACCGCCGGGATGCCCGGGTGGCCCTATACGACCTGATCAACGAGCCCCACAACCTGAACCCGGCGCACGGCCTGTCGGCCAATAACACGGAGCTGAGTGCTCTCTATGCCAGACTGATAAACGCGGTGCGAGCCCAGCAGGACCGGCATTTGATTTTGCTGGAAGGCAACGGCTACGGCAACGAGTACACCAGCCTGACGCCTGACCAGCTCCGGATACCCGACAAAACCAACCTCGTTTACAATGCCCACCGCTACTGGTGCCCGAATGACCCCGGGGCTACCGACCCGAACCCGAACCAGATCAACCTGATAAGTAACCTGGCGGCCTTTCGGGACCGGTGGCAGGTGCCGGTGTGGGTGGGGGAGACGGGGGAAAATTCCAACGAGTGGTTTGCCGCCGCGGTACAGGGCCTCAACGCCCAAAGCATTGGGTGGTGCCACTGGAACCTGAAGCGCGTGGATGCCACCAGCAGTCTGCTGCGGGTGCCCTCCTATGGCAGCATCCTGACGGCGGAAGGACGGGCTGCCCTGCTACGCAACAGTCAGTTTCGTAACTGCATCGTAAACCGGGACGCGGTATTTGCTTTAACGCAGCCCGCCGGTGCCCGCCAGCCGTTTGCCGCCAATGCCCTGCCCGGAACCATCTTTGCTGCCAACTACGACCTGGGCCGCAGCGGGGTAGCCTACCAGGATGACTACTCGGTTCGCACCGACTACCGGGAGCTGAAACCCACCAACAGCGGCGGGGCCTACCGCAACGACGGCGTCGACGTGCAGCCCGTCACCGACCCGGGCTCCAATGGCTTCGGGGTCGGGAACACTACTGCCGGCGAGTGGCTGAGCTATACCGTGACGGTGCCGAAAGCCGGAACCTATGCCGTGCAGCTGCGGGCGAGCAATGAAGCAAATGCCCCCGCCCGGGTACTGCTGAAGCTGAACGAAAGAACAGTAAGTGCCTTCCCCATCCCGGCCGGGTTTCCCGGCTGGCAGACGGTAGATGGTCAGCCGGTAACTCTGGCCGCGGGCACGCATACCCTGCGGCTGCATATCGAGCAGCCCGGGGCCGTGCTTAGCTGGCTGCGCTTCGAGTCGGTTACAGCCGGCAGTGGTAGCGGGCAGTAGCCTCCGGTGCTGGCCGGCGTTATGACCAGCTGTTTCTGCCTGCCTATTCTTCCATTTGCCCGCAGTAAGGGCCGGAGCCCAGGTTAGCCCAGTTGCGGGTAGTTTATTTACCTTGTAGGCTACCATGCGCCCATTCCCGACCCTGCCCACCGTTTCCGTTTGTGCCGTCCCGGGCCGCTTTGGCGCCGGGCTCATCAGCTTACTGCTCGCGTTGCTCTTCTGGTCGGCCGCCCCCGCTGCTCCAGCCGCCGGGCCCGAGCAGCCCCTGACGGTACGGGCCGATATGGAAGAGTTGTTTATTGAGCCCCGCAACTACAGCGTGCTCGAAGACCCTTCGGGCAAGCTCACGCTTCAGGATGTGCAGCAGCCAGCGCATGCCGGGCGGTTCGTGGCGGGCTCCACCATCTCCTCGAACATGCAGCACCCGGGCGCGGCGTACTGGCTGCGGCTGGTGGTGCAGCCGAAGGGGCCGCAGCCCCAGCACTGGTACCTGGAACTGTACGATTCCCACCTGAGCGACGTACTTTTCTATCCTAACCCGCAGACCACCCGGGGGCTGGTGCACACCGGCGCTGACCGGCCCTTCGGCTCCCGGCCCTACGGCTACAAGAACTTTCTGCTCCGCCTGCCCCTGCAGGCCGACCAGAGCGCGGTGTTCTACCTGCGGCTGGAGGCCAATTCCAAAACCAGCTTTCTGTGCCGGCTGCGCACTGAACAGGGCCTGGTAGAGCGGTTTCAGCAGGAATATGGCCTGCTCGGCGGCTTCTATGGGATTCTGCTGATCATGGTGGTGTACAACCTCTGCCTGTTCTTCTTCACCCACGAGCAGACCTACCTGCGCTACGTGCTCTACGTGCTCAGCTGCAGCCTCGTGTTTTTGTCGGAAGACGGACTGGGCTTTCAGTATCTGTGGCCGGATTATCCGTGGTTTAATCAGCTGGTTATTATCAGCTCAGCCCCGCTGCTGCTGCTCACGTTCAGCTACTACGCCCGCCAGTTTCTCGATGCCCCGCAGCGCCTGCCCCGCTACGACCCCTGGGTGCGGAACGTGGTGCTTTTCAGCGCCGCCGCCCTGCTGATTGATGCCCTGTGGTGGCAGTCGGACCTAAGCTTTTGGCTGTATCTGCTGCCCTATGGCATGCTGTTCTACGCAGCGTTGCGGGTGTGGCAGCAGGGCTTCCGGCCGGCCCGGTTCTTTGTGTTTTCGCACACCCTGGTCGTGGTGAGCGTGGGCTTCCTGATCTTGCGCAAGCTTGGCATTGATACGTTTACCAACACCTTCACGGTGTACAGCATGAATGCCGCCTTCGTGATGGAAGTAGTCGTGCTGTCCTATGCCCTGGGCGAGAAAATCAAGGGTATCCAGGACGCCACGCTGAAAGCCCAGGAGCGCCTGGTGAAGCAGCTTCGCAAAAAGCACCAGGTGCAGGAACAGCTCGTCGAGCAGCTGCGCCAGAACGACGAGCTGAAAGACCAGCTCAATACCGAGCTGGAAGGCTTGGTCGCCCAGCGCACCGAGGAGCTGCGCCGCCAGGGCGAAACCATTGCCGCCCAGAACCGGGAGCTGCTGCAGGCCAACGGACTGCTGGCGTTGCAGTCGGCGGCCATCGAAAAGCTGAACACGGACCTGCAGCAGGATCTGCAGCGCGCCCAGACGGCCCGGGTCTTGTCGCAGGAAGTGGATTTCGGCGAGTTCAGCCAGATCTACCCCGACAAGGAAGCTTGCCTCACCTACCTGGCTGACCTGAAGTGGGCCCGGGGCTACACCTGCCGCAAGTGCGGGCACGACAACTACTGCGAAGGCCGGGAGCCGCTTTCCCGGCGCTGTACCCGCTGCCGGTACGTGGAGTCGGCCACGGCGTACACCCTGCTGCAGAAGTGCAAGTTCTCCATCGTGAAGGCCTTCTACGCCGTGTTCCTGCTGCATACGCATAAGGGCAGCTACTCGGCCCAGGAGCTTTCCCGGGTGCTGGATCTGCGCCGGGCCACGTGCTGGAGCTTTAGTCAGAAAGTGCTGGAAGCCATGCGTCGGCAGGCGGCAGAAGCCAGCGAAGAGGACAGCTGGACCCGGCTTTTGCTTGACGATACGGGGGCTGAAGCAGAAGAAGTTGAGGGCGAAGAGGCAGTGATGGAGTCGGCCGCGGGACGGAAAGTGGAGGCCGGATCAGGCAAAGCAAAAAATCTTGAAAAAAAGTAGGCAGAAAGCCCATTTTTTCGAGTGTTTCTTACCCGTCAGCCCAGCTGACCGGCAAACCTGCAAACGATTGCAGTGGGCGTGAATTACCGCCGAGAAGTGGGTGATCTAAGCGTACAGAAAAACGTGCGATGTAAGCGAAAATCGCCGTTTGGGCGCTGTTGAGCGCGGTTTTGCACTTGATTTTACGAAAAAAGGACGCCTATATTTGGCCGTTCCCTAGCCGGTTGGTCCGGTCCTCTATTGGCTTCTCCACTTCTTCGGGAAGCCAGCCCTCCGCATCTATTGGTAACAACGCCCACTGACGCCTGGTGCTCCGGGGCCCGCAGCTCAACCGGTCCCGGGTGGGCGCCGCCATCTACCGCTTCTTCTTGTCCGGCTTTGGTCGGGCATTCTCAATCTCCCACAATCAATTCCTTTCAGCCAATGATCCGAAACCATTACTCGTACCTGGCACTCCGGCGCGCGGTACCGTTTGTGGCCTGTGGGCTACTGACGCTGGCCGCCCCTGTCGTGGTTGCCCATCCGGCCGGTCCGGCCGCCGGCCTGCGCACGGCCGCCGACATCAGCGTATCGGGGCGCGTCACGCAAAGCAACGGCTCCCCGCTGCCGGGTGCTACCGTGCTGGTCAAAGGAACCACCATCGGTACCAGCACCAACAGCGACGGCACGTTCTTTCTAAATGTGCCGGAAGGCAGCACACTGGTCATCAGCTCGGTTGGTTTCGTGCGTCAGGAAATTGCCATCACCGGCCCCACCACCAACCTGAGCGTACAGCTCCAGGACGACCTGCAGAAGCTCAGCGAAGTGGTAGTAGTAGGCTATGGCACGCAGGAGCGCGGCAACGTAACCAGTGCCGTGTCGTCGGTTTCGGCCCAGGAAATCAAGGCGCAGCCTCTGGCTGATGCCACCCAGGCGCTGCAGGGCCGGGTAGCGGGCGTCACGGTTACTTCCAACGGGGGCGACCCGGGCGGTGCTGCCGGAACGTCGGTACGTATCCGGGGCTTAACCTCGGCCGGCAACAACGCGCCCCTCTACGTGCTCGACGGCTACCCGCTGCCTTCCGGCGACGAAAACCAGCTGAACGCCATCAGTCCCAACGACATCGAAAGCATTGACGTGCTGAAGGATGCCTCGGCTACAGCCATCTACGGCCTGCGGGCTGCCAATGGCGTCGTTATCATCACCACCAAGCGCGGTAAGGCCGGCAAGGCGACCGTGACCCTCGATGCCTACCGCGGCGTGCAGCAGGTGTGGCGCAAGCTCGACTTCCTCAACGCTGAGGAATACGCCGTCATCAACAACGAAAACCGCCTCGCCGCCGGCCAGCCCATCGTGGTGGACAAGCTACGCGACCCCAAAAGTCTGGGCGAGGGTACGAACTGGCAGGATTTGATTTTCCGCCGGGCCGCCATCCAGAACTACAACCTGTCGGCCTCGGGCGGCAGTGAGAAAGCGCGCTACTCCGTATCAGCCGGCTATTTTCAGCAGGACGGCACCATCGTCGGGTCGAACTTTGAGCGGTTCACGCTGCGGGCCAACGGCGACGTGCAGCTGGGCCGGATGCTGAAGCTGGGCAACAACATTGCCCTGACTCACCTCAACGACCGGCGCGTGGATGCCGGCGGCGGGGAGTACGGCGTCATCAGTTTTGCCTCCCAGATTTCGGCGACCATCGCGCCTTACCGCGCCGACGGCTCCTGGTACGAGCCCCAGGGCAACGTCGACAACTTCGTGGAGGAGAATCCGCTGGCCGTGGCTTTGCTCGACAACAAGAAGTTTACCCGCAACCGGGCCATTACCACCTTCTTCGCCGAGCTGGAGCCGCTCAAAGGCCTGAAGTTCCGCACCAACGTGGGTGCCGACCTGATCTTCGACAGCTACAACGCCTTCCGGCCCCTGGTAGCCAACTCCCAGCGCTACACCCTGGCCGGAGCCACGTCGAACATGACGTATGCGCCCAGCTTCCTGATTGAAAACACGGCCACCTATGAGCACTTGTTCGCCGACAAGCACCAGGTAACGGTGCTGGCGGGCCAGTCGGCTCAGCAGTTTGACCGGACGTTTGTGGAAGCAGTCCGCTCGGGTTACCTGCGCAACGACCTGCAGAACGTGAGCAGCGGGCCTATCAACGAGTTCCGGTCGGCCAACGGCTACCAGAACCCGCCCGCCCGGCTGGCCAGCTACTTCGGCCGGGTTAACTACGAGTTTGCCGGCAAGTACCTGTTCCAAGCCATTGCCCGCTACGACGGCACCTCGGCTTTTGACCAGGGCAAGAAGTTCGGCTTCTTCCCCGGCGTATCGGCCGGCTGGCGCGTGTCGGAAGAAGAGTTTCTGAAGGACAGCCGCGTGGTGAGCAACCTCAAGGTGCGGGCCGGCTACGGTCGGGTGGGCAACGCCCTCAACGCCGGTGCCTTTCAGTACCTGTTCGTCATCAACTCGGGCATTCAGTATCCCTTCGGACCTACCGGCGCGGTTAACATCGGCGCTGCGCCCACCCGCCTGGCTAACACCGACCTGAACTGGGAAAACAACACCCAGGTGAACGTGGGCATCGACCTGGGCTTGCTCGACAACCGCATCGAGGCCTCCCTCGACCTCTACAACCGGAAGTCGCCGAACCTGATTGCGCCGGTGCCGGTGTCGCTGGTATCGGGCACCTACGAGCAGATCAACACCAATGCCGCCTCCGCCTATAACCGCGGCGTCGACTTTGCCCTGACCTCGCACAACTTCCGCGGCTTGGGCAACTCCCTGAGCTGGACCACCACCCTGAACGTGTCGGCCTACAAGTCGGAGCTGGAGGAGCTGGGTGCCGGCCTGCCCTACGACGGCTACAGCTCCCGCAGCGGCGTGATTGTCCGCTACAACGAAGGCCAGCCCTTCGGTGCGTTCTACGGCTTCCAGGCCGACGGCCTGTTCCAGACGCCCGAAGAAGTGAAAGCCCACGCCACCCAGGCCAGCGCGGCCCCCGGCGACCTGCGCTTCCGCGACATCAGCGGCCCGAACAAGGTTCCGGACGGGCTTATCAACGCCGACGACCGCACCTACATCGGCAGCCCGGTGCCTGACTTCACCTACGGCCTGACCAACACCTTCAACTACCGCGGCTTCGACCTGAACATCTTCCTGCAGGGCTCCCAGGGCAATGAAATCTACAACCTGAACCGCTTCTACACCGAGGGTGGCCTCTACGGCAACGGCAGCGCCATCTCGCGGGTGCTGGACCGCTGGACCGGTCCGGGAACCAGCAACGACGTGCCCCGCGCCATTGCTGGCGACCCGAACCAGAACCTTCGCGTGAGCAGCTACTTCGTGGAAGACGGCTCCTACATGCGCGTTAAGCTGCTGACTTTGGGATACAGCCTGCCCCAGACCCTGATCAGCCGGGCCGCCGCTTCCCAGATCCGCCTGTACGTGAGTGCCCAGAATCTGCTGACCCTGACCAAGTACACCGGCTACGACCCCGAAGTGGGCGCCAGCGGCGTGGACCGGGGCATCTACCCCCAGCCCCGCGTGTTTCTGGCCGGCGTGAACTTCGGCTTTTAGGTCTTAGGAACTCAGGTCTTAGTAACACGACTGAAGCCAGAACCGGCTAAGCCCTAAGGTCCTAAGACCTAAGCCCTCCAAACCCCACCTCTACTTTCTCTTTAACGATGATATCAGCAAAGAAAACCCTGGGTGCTTTTCTGCTTACCGGCCTGCTGGCGGGCTGCGGCGAACAATTCCTGGACGTGTCGCCGAACGACTCGGTGACCGAAGAAAACTTCTACAAAACCGAAACCGACGCCATCCAGGCCACCAACGCCGTGTACAGCGAGCTGGGCAAGGGCGGGCAGTACAACTACGCCCTCTGGGGCATCGGCGACATCATGTCGGACAACTCCACCACCGGCGGCGGGGGCGGGGGCGACGGCATCGAGCAGCAGCAGCTCGACAACTTCAACATCCCGGCCACTAACCCGCTGACTTCCCGCCTCTGGGGCGGCTGCTACGTGGGCATCGGCCGCGCCAACACCGTGATTCAGCGGGTGCCCGGTATCACCGACATGAGCGAGGCCATCCGGAAGCGCAGCATCGGCGAAGCCCAGTTTCTGCGGGCCAAGTACTACTTCGATCTGGTGCGGGCCTTCGGCGACGTGCCGCTGATAACGGTGCCGCCCACCAGCCTGGCGCAGGTGAACATTCCGCGCACGCCGGCCGATCAGGTCTACAACCAGATCGAGCAGGACCTGGTAGCAGCCATCGGCAACCTGCCCGAATCGTACAGCGGGGCCGACCTGGGCCGGGCGACCAAGTGGGCCGCCACCGGCCTGCTGGCCAAGGTGCAGCTTACCCGCGGCAACAAGGCCGGCGCCGCCCAGCGCGCCAAGGAAGTTATTGCCTCCGGCCGCTTCAGCCTGTGGGCCAGCTACGGCGACAACTTCAAGATTGCCAACGAGAACGGCAAAGAGTCGCTGTTTGAGGTGCAGTACGTGTCGGGCCTGAACGGCTACACGTTCGACGGGCTGGGCTTCGTAGGCAACGAGTTCTTCGGCCCCCGGGGCCAGGGCCTCACGCCCCAGGGCGGCTACGGCTTCAACATCCCGGAAGCAGAGTTCGTGAACGGCTACGAAACCGGCGACCAGCGCCGCGACGTGACCATCTGGAAGCCCGGCGACGCCTATCCGGCCGGCAGCACCCAGCCGGCCCAGCCCGCCACCCTGCCCGGCTCGCCCAACGGCTACGGCGTGAAGAAGTGGTTTGTGGGCAAGACCAACACCAACATCTGGGACTCGGGCCTGAACATTCCCGTGCTCCGCTACGCTGAAATCTACCTGATCCTGGCCGAAGCCGTGGGCCCCACGCCCGAAGGCCTCGAGGCCATCAACAAGGTGCGGCGCCGCGCTTTCGGGCTCGACATCAACACCGCCTCGCCCCGCGACCTGACTGCCTCTACGCCCAACTTCGACGACGCGGTGCTGCGGGAGCGGCGCTACGAGCTGGCCTTCGAAAACGACCGGTGGTTTGATCTCAAGCGCACCGGCAAGCTGCTCACGGCCCTGCAGCCGAAAGGCATCAAGCCCTTCAACGTGCTGCTGCCCATTCCGCAGACCGAGCGCGACGCCAACCCTAACCTGACTCAGAACCCCGGCTACTAAGCCTTCTTCTCCGAAAACTATGGCCTTCTTTTCCACAACCTCTTCCCAGTACCTCCGGTCGGCTGCTTTGCTGCTGGGAGGGCTGCTCACGCTGGGCGCCTGCGAGCTGGATAAGCCCGAGCTGGAAGGACCCGTGCCCACGGCCGGGTTCACCGTGCAGCTCAACACCACCGAGTACCCGGTCGTCGCCACCTTTACGAATAAGAGCGACAACGGCTTCGTGTACCAGTGGGACTTCGGTGACGGGTCGCCGCTGGAAAGCGGAGCCAACGCCCGGCACACCTACAAGCGCCCCGGCACCTACGCCGTGAAGCTGATTGTGGGCGGGCGCGGCGGCACCAACGTGGCCCCCCAGACCATCACCATTCCCTCGATCTGCTCAAACAACGCCTTCAGCGTGCTCACCGCCTGTAGCGCCAGCGGCTCCACCTCCTGGACGTTCAGCGACCAGGCCGGGGCCATCAAGCGCCTTTCCTCTACCGGGGCCGTGCTGTCGTCTTCTGCCGCCCCGCTGCCCGCCTGCCAGGCCGACGACCAGTTCTCGTTCGTCAGCTCGTTTGCCTACGTGTATGATGCCGCCGGCGGTACCTTCTCGGGTACCTGCGGCGCCCCGCGCAACACCACGTCCGACTTTATCTTCCGGCCCAACGGCAGCCTGGGGCAGATTGTGCTGCAGGGCAAGCGCGCCTTCATTGGCCTGCCCGACTCCGTCGTAAACAAGACCTACGACATCGTGGAGGCTACCCCGGCCAAGCTGCGCCTGCAAGGCACCAACCCCGACGGCACCAAAACCGAAGTAACGCTAATGCCCCAGCTCTCGGCCCTCGACCGCGCCAAGCAGCTGCTCACCGGGGGCTCCACCCGCACCTGGGTGCTGGACGACGCGGCCAATGCCGTGATTGTAGTGGGCCCCGGCGACGCCGACCCGACCGGCTACTACCCCGGCGGTCCGCCCAACTCCCTGCCCGCCTGCCAGTCGGATGACGAGTTTACCTTCACGATGGCCAACCAGTACACCTACAATGCCAAGGCCGAAACCTTTGTGGCCGGCAGCCCGGGTGCCTGCGCCGCGCCCCGCTCCGGCAGCACCGCCTATACCTTTGGCCCGGCCACAGGTGCCGGCATCGCCCAGTTCGAGCTAACCCAGGCGGGCTCCTTTATTGGCGTCACCGACGGCGCCAACCGCATCTACCGCATTATCTCCATCGACAACCAGACGATGGTGCTGCGGGTAGGACCGCCCTCGGGCTCAGTAGTGCACACGATGAAGCTGCGCGTAAAGTAGAGCGCCGAATACATTCCCCTTTTCCCAACTGATGCGTACAATTTTTGATTACCTGCGTCGCCCGTTGCGGGCCAGTGCCGGCCTCGGGCTGGTGCTGGCCCTGGCGGGCTGCACGCAAGAAACGCCAAAGCCGCTGCCGCAGCCCACGAAGCCGGAGCCTAATGCCGAAGCGCGCGACTATACGGCCTACACGCAGCTCATCGCAACGGCCAGCGACGAGTTTGAGGGCGGGGGGCTTGATCCCCAGAAGTGGAGCTACGAGGTGATGGATGACTGGTTCAACAACGAGAAGCAGGCGACCACTAACTCGTCCAACAACCTGTACCTGACCTCGGGGCAGCTCCACATTCAGGCCCGGCGCGAGCAGCTGCGCAACAAGCAGTTCACTTCGGCCCGCATCGTAACCAAAAACAAGATCAATTACGGCTTCGGGCGGCTCGACGTGCGGGCCAAGCTGCCGAAGGGAAAGGGGATCTGGCCGGCCATCTGGATGCTGGGCGTCAACGATACGCAGGTCGGCTGGCCGGCCTGCGGCGAAATCGACATTATGGAACTGCGGGGCAGCGCGCCCAACGTGAACATCAGTACCGTGCACTACGGCACTTCGCCCGCTACCCGGCAGTACAAGGGCACCACGTACAACCTGCCCACCGGCGACTTCTCCGGCGACTTTCACACATTCTCGCTGATTCGGAGCCAGAATCAGCTGCGCTGGTATGTAGACGGGGTGCAGACCTACACCATCACGCCGGCCGATGCATCGCCTTACCCGTTCAACAACCCGTTTTACCTGATTCTGAACGTGGCCGTGGGCGGGGACTTCGACGGGGACCCCAGCGCAGCCGAGCCGTTCCCGAAGGAAATGGTGGTTGAGTACGTGCGGTTTTATCAGTACCCTCAATAAGCCGGAACTCCGATGACGACATGGTCTGCCCAGGTACTGGCCCTAGTAGGAAGCTGGAAGGAAGATGCGGCCACCGTGCTGTTGGGCGTGCTCGGCCTGGGCGCTTTTGCCGGCGCCAAGACCGCACCCGCCCGCCCCATCTACCGCGCCGTCCAGGCCGTAGCCGCCCCGGTAGTGGACGGCCGGGCTACCGACGCCTGCTGGGCGAAGGCGGCGTGGCGGCCCCTCGACCAGCGCTGGGTAGGCCCGGCTACCAAGCCGGGCGACTTCGCCGGCCGCTACAAAGTCGTATGGACGCCGGCCCGGCTGTATGTGCTGGCTGAAATCACCGACGACAAACTGGTGGATACGCATGCCAGCCCCCTGGATAAGTGGTGGGACGACGACTGCCTGGAAATCTTCGTGGACCCCGACCACTCCGGTGGGGAGCACCAGTACAACTACAACGCCTGGGCCTACCACGTAGCCCTGGACGGGCACGTGGTGGACATGGGCCGCAACCAGCAGGGCCGCCTTTTCGACAGCCACGTGCAGAGCCGCCATACCCAGGCCGGTCGCGTCACCACCTGGGAAACCTCGGTGGCCCTGTACGCCGACTCCTATGACGAAACCCGCCCCGCGACCAACCGCCCGCTGACCATCCGCGCCAATCAGCCCATCGGCTTTGCCCTGGCGTACTGCGACAACGACGCCAGCGCCGAGCGGGAAAACTTCTTCGGCAGCGTGCCCATTGCCGGCACCGACAAAAACCGCGGCTGGATTGACGCCGGCGTATTCGGAACCCTTCTGCCCGTTGGCACTCCCGCCGCGGCCCTAGCCCGGTAGCGTATGATCCAGTCCGCTTTCACCCGTCTGCTTTTCGTATCGGTGCTGCTGGGTGGCTGCACTTCCGAAGCTCCCCGGCCTACCGTGACGGTAACCCCCCCGAAAGGTCCGGGAACCTATACCTTCACGGAGCTGGCCTGGAGCGACGAGTTCAACCAGCCCGGGCAGCCCGATCCGCAGCAGTGGACCTACGAGGTGGGCGGCAGCGGCTGGGGCAACAACGAGCTGCAGTACTACACCCAGAACCGGCGCGAGAACGCCCGGGTGGAAAACGGCAACCTGGTCATTGAAGCCCGCCGCGAAGCCTCCAACGGCCGCGACTACACCTCGGCCCGCGTCAACTCCCGGGCCGGCGCGGGCAGCCAGACCTACGGGCGCTTCGAGGTCAGGGCCCAGGTTCCGGGAGGGCGCGGCACCTGGCCCGCCATCTGGATGATGCCCGACCAAAGCCCCTACGGCAACCGCGGCTGGCCCGACAATGGGGAAATCGACATCATGGAGCACGTGGGCTACGACCCGGGTGTAGTACACGCCTCCACGCACTGCAACAGGTACTACTTCAAGGTCGGCAACCAGAAAACCGGTACCGTGCGCGTGCCCGACTTCGATACTGCCTTCCACGTGTACGCCATGGAATGGACGCCCGAAAGCATCAGCTGCGAGGTGGACGGGCAGGTGTACTTCGTGACCCGCAACGAGAAAACCGGCTGGCAGGCCTGGCCCTGGGACCAGCCCTTTCACTTCATCTTCAACATCGCCGTGGGCGGCGACTGGGGCGGAGCCCGGGGAGTAGACCCCGGCGTATTTCCCAAGCAGCTGCTCATTGACTACGTGCGCGTCTACCGCATGAAAGCCGAATAGCTCCGCTGCTGAGGCAACCAAAACTCACCGGTACCCTGCCGGCCTTTCCTTCACGCCCTATCCTTTCCTGCATGGCTATAATTTCTGCTCCCGCCGCGGCCCCGCCCGCTACCCGTCAACCGGCCCAAGGCACCGCGCCGCGCTACACCTCGGCGCTGGCGTCGCTGACCGTGCTGTTCTTTATGATGGGCTTTATCACCTGCCTGAACGATATTCTGATTCCTTATCTGAAGGGGCTGTTCACGTTGAGCTTTGCCCGGGTAAACCTGGTGAACTCCTGCTTTTTCGGGGCCTACTTCGTGATGGGCGTGCCGGCCGGCTGGGTGGTGAAGCGCCTGGGCTACAAGCGGGGCATGCTGCTGGGCTTCCTGATTGCCGCGCTGGGCGCGTTCCTGTTCTTCCCGGCTGCGGAGAGTCGCACATTCGGGCTTTTCCTGGGCGCGTTGTTTGTGCTGGCTACCGGCATCGTGCTGCTGCAGGTGGCCGGCAACCCCTACGTAAGTATCCTGGGCTCACCCGAAACGGCTTCGTCCCGGCTTACGCTCACCCAGGCCTTCAACTCCCTGGCTACCACCATCGCACCCTTCCTGGGTACCTACTTTATCCTTTCGCACCTTCCGGACCTGAAGAAGCTGACGGCCGCCCAGGCCGCGGCGCTGGACGTGACCTCGGTGCAATACCTGTACCTGGCCGTGGGCCTGGTTTTGGTGCTCATCAGCCTGGCCCTGGCTTTTCTGAAGCTGCCCGATATTGCCCATGCCCCGGCCCCGGCGGGGGATACGCGCCGGGCCTGGCACTACCGCCATCTGCTGCTGGGGCTGGCCGCCATCTTCTGCTACGTGGGGGCCGAAGTCGCCATCGGCTCGCACATCGTCAGCTACCTGGGCCAGCCCCAGGTGCTGAACCTGTCGGCCGAAACGGCGGGCTACCTGGTGATGGTGTACTGGGGCGGAGCTATGGTCGGGCGCTTTGCCGGCATTGGCCTGCTGCGCCGCGTAAGCCCGGGCCGGCTGCTGGCCCTTAATGCCGTGGGAGCCGTGGCCCTGGTCCTACTTTCCATCAGCACGAGCGGGTATGTTGCCACCGGCAGCCTGCTGGCCGTGGGGCTGATGAACTCGATCATGTTCCCGGTCATCTTTACCCTGGCCGTGGCCGGGCTGGGGCGCCACACCGAGCAGGCCTCGGGACTACTCTCGGCTGCCATTGTGGGCGGGGCCATCATCCCACCCCTGTTCGGGCTGGTGGCCGACAGCCAACTCGGAGGAGGCGGCATCGGGGCTTTGCGGCTGGCCTTTCTGCTGCCTGTGCTCTGCTATGTCTACATCGTCTGGTACGGCCTGAAGGGCAGCCGCCCGCAGCCGGCCTAGCCGACAACCCCGCAATCGGTCCTAAACCAAGATTTCAACTGCAGCAGTAGCTTTTCGCCCGGCACTTTTAGTGGCCGGTCCGGCTGGCCCTGCTCATTTCAACCCCCCATTCCGATGCCACTCAAGCACACTGTCGTTCTGCCCCTGCTGCTGGCCGGCGCGCTTTCCGCCGCCTCTGCCCAGCAGAAAGTCAAGGTCAAAACCAAATCAAAGCCAGCCTCTATGGCGGCCCCGCAGCCCGTGGATCAGCGGGTAGACGCTCTGATGGCCCGGATGACGCTGGAGGAAAAGGTGGGGCAGATGACCCAGATCACCCTCGACGTGGTGGGCAAAGGCAAAACCCGGTTTTCCAGCGACGAGCCGTTTGCCCTCGACCCGGCCAAGCTCCAGGATGCCCTGCTCCGGTACCACGTGGGCTCGGTGCTGAACGCGGCTAACAACCGCGCCCGCACTCCTCAGGAGTGGTACACCGTTATCCGCCAGATTCAGGACGTGGCGCTGAAGGACCGGCTGAAGGTGCCCGTCATCTATGGCATTGATGCCGTGCACGGTGAGACCTACACGGCCGGGGCCACCATGTTTCCCCAGCAGATTGCCCAGGCCGCCAGCCGCAACCGCCAGCTTGTGCGCCGCGGGGCCGAAATCACCGCCTACGAAACCCGGGCCAGCTCCATTCCCTGGGTGTTTTCGCCGGTACTCGACCTGGGATCTGACCCCCGCTCGCCCCGGCAGTGGGAAACCTATGGCGAAGACCCGTACCTGGCTTCCGAGCTGGCCGTGCAGGTAGTGAAAGGCTACGAGGGCGACCAGAACAACCTGGCCCACCCCGAGCACGTGGCCGCCAGCATCAAGCACTTTATGGGCTACCAGGTGCCCCAGTCGGGAAAGGACCGCACCAACTCCTACATTCCCGAGGAGTCGCTCTACGAATACCACCTGCCCGCCTTCCAAGCCGCCATTCAGGCCGGGGCCCACACCATCATGATCAACTCGGGCCTCATCAACGGGGTGCCCATGCACATCAACCACGGCCTGCTCACGGGCCTGCTCAAAGACAAGCTTGGCTTCAAGGGCCTGGCCGTGACCGACTGGCAGGACATCGAAAACCTGTACACCCGCGACCACGTGGCTACGTCGTCCAAGGAGGCGGTGATGCTCAGCATCAACGCTGGCATCGACATGGCGATGGTGCCCTACCAGTACGAGGCGTTCTGCAACAACCTGGTGGCGTTGGTAAAGGAAGGCAAGGTGAAGCCCGAGCGGGTCGACGATGCCGTGCGCCGCATTCTGCGGGTGAAGTTCGCGCTGGGCCTGTTTGAGCAGCCCGCGACCAACCCGAAGGACTACCCGCTGTTCGGCAGCAGGGAGTTTGACCAGGCCGGCTACCAGATGGCTGCCGAGGCCATTACCCTGCTTAAAAATGAAAACGGCCTCCTGCCCCTGAAAAAGACCGCCAGGGTGCTCGTGACGGGGCCCAACGCCAACTCGATGCGCACCCTGAACGGGGCCTGGACCTATTCCTGGCAGGGCGAGAAGGTGGAAGACTTTGCCGCCCGCTACAACACGATTCTGGAGGCCGTGCAGAAGGAAATCGGGGCCGGCAACGTGCGCTACGTGCCCGGCGTGAGCTACAACATGAAGCCCGAGGGCAAGTACTACGACGAGCAGGCCGATAAGCTGGAAGAAGCCGTGGCCGCCGCCAAGGACGTGGACGTGGTGCTGCTCTGCCTGGGCGAAAACTCCTACGCTGAAAAACCCGGCGACCTGAACGACCTCTACCTGAGCGACCTGCAAACCCAGCTGGCCCTGCGCCTGGCCGCTACCGGCAAGCCCGTGGTGCTGGTTCTGAACGAAGGCCGCCCCCGCGTCATCAGCCGGTTTGAGCAGCGCATGCCCGCTATCGTGCAGACCTACCTGCCCGGCAACTACGGCGGCGACGCCCTGGCCGACGTGCTGTTTGGCGACGTAAACCCCTCCGGCCGTCTGCCCTACACTTACCCGCGCTACCCCAACGCCCTGGTCAGCTACATTCACAAGTATGCCGAGGAGCAGAAGAAGGCCGAGGGCGTATACAACTACGAGGCCGACTACAACCCCCAGTGGGAGTTTGGCCACGGGCTGAGCTACACGACC
Organism: Hymenobacter translucens; assembly: GCF_020685205.1. Taxonomy (GTDB): domain Bacteria; phylum Bacteroidota; class Bacteroidia; order Cytophagales; family Hymenobacteraceae; genus Hymenobacter; species Hymenobacter translucens. The sequence continues at coordinate 52,408 of NZ_JAJERB010000002.1, read as the reverse complement.
TTCGCCTACGCCAACCTGCAGCTCGACCAGCCCACCGTGCCGCTCAACGGCCAGCTGAAGGTGAGCGTGCAGGTCACCAACACCGGCAGCCGCGACGGGATGGAGACGGTGCACCTATACACCTCCGACCTGGCCGCCACCGCCATTGCCCCCGACGTGCGCCGCCTGCGCCGGTTCGAGAAAGTTGCTCTCAAACCCGGCGAAACCCGCACCATCACCTTTACGCTGCCCACCGAGGAGCTGGCCTACAGTGGCCGTACCGGCGAGAAAATTCTGGAAGCCGGGGAGTATGACCTGCGCATCGGCAATCAGGTGAAGCGTTTCACCCTGGCCGTGCCCGGGGGCGTAAACTAGCTTCGGCGCCAAACCAATTGCCGGCCTTCGCAGTTACTGAACTCCGGAGCGGACTGATTGCCGAAAGGTGGTCAGTCCGCTTTTTTATGCGTTGATTACCCCGTGCACAGCCCGGCAACCGGAACCTGCGTACACGGCGCTACCCGTCGGATATCCGCTCCCGGGGCAGCCTGCCGGTTGCCTTGCCGACCGGAAGCCGGCCTTTAACCCGTTCCCACCAGCTGATAGCTAGCCGCCCATAGCGAAAGGCCAGCTCAAACCCCCACGCATGTACTCCCACCTGCAGGATATTCTGGACCACCCGATTCCATCTCTCATGATTGTTGGTAACCTGATCATCATCGAGAGCATGCTGTCAGTCGACAATGCCGCGGTGCTGGCCACGATGGTGGGTGACCTGCCCCGGGAGCAGCGCAAAAAGGCCCTGCGCTACGGTATTTTCGGCGCGTATATCTTTCGGGGCCTCTGCCTGCTGTTTGCCTCTTTTCTGATTGAGTTCTGGTACCTGAAGCCGCTGGGCGGCCTTTACCTGCTGTACCTGGTGTACGACCACTTCAAGGCCCGCCCCGGCCGGGCCGGCGAAGAGGATGTCGTAAAGGAGAAAAGCTGGATTTACCGCCACACGCTGGGCTTATTTGGCAAGTTCTGGGCTACGGTGGCTCTGATTGAGCTGATGGATCTGGCTTTTTCCATCGACAACGTATTTGCCGTCGTCGCCTTCACCAACAACCTTATTCTGATCTGCGTAGGCGTGTTTATCGGCATTCTCGCCATGCGCCTCGTGGCCCAGGCCTTTGTCTTGCTGATGGGCCGCTACCCCTTTCTGGAAACCGCGGCCTTCCTGGTTATTGCCATCCTGGGCCTGAAGCTGGTGCTGTCCCTCTTTGAGCACTACCAGCCGCAGCACCCGTTCAGCACGTTCCTGGCCAGCCACACTGCCGACGTGGGACTGACCGTGTTGACCGTGGCCGTCTTTCTGGTGCCCGTGCTTACGTCGTGGCTGTTTAACGTGCCCCAGCACCGCCGCAGCTAAGCAGCCGGCCCCGTAAATGAAAAAACCATCGGCAGGCAGCCGATGGTTTTTTGGGAGGGGTGGGCCACGGGGGCCGTAGCGGGGGCGGCGGTTGCAGGTGTGCGGGGAAACGGATTAACGCTGGTTCGTGAGCCTGGGATTGGGCAGCTTGGGCAGCTGCGACTCCAGCCACAGAAAGGTGCTGTACTGGCCCGGGGTCAGGATGGGCAGCAGGTCGTGGTGGCAGCGGGTGGCGACCCAGATGGTGCCAGGGGCCGGGGCAGTTGTTGAGTCAGCAGAAATCAGTTCCGCCTCCAGCGTCTGCTGCACGAGCCGGGCCTGTCGGGGCGTGAGGTCCAGGGCGTGCTGCAGGAAGCTGGCATACTCCCGGCTGCGGACCAGCAGCGAATCGGCCGCATGAGGCGCGGCAACTTCCCGGTTCGAAAATGGCCGCTCCCGCTTGGGCTTGGCTTGCGCGGCAAACATGGTGAGCGTCAGTAAAAAAGCGAACAGGTACAGGTTGCGGTTCATCGGGGCAGGCTTAACTTTGGTCGAAAATATTGGCTGATTCGACGTTACAAAAGTAGTTTTCCGCTGTTAAGCTCCAGTATAGATTCGCTTAATGACCCGGTTAGGCCGGTCAACAGCACGAATAGCTGGCTTAACGGACTATACCAGTACCCCGCCCTGCTTTCTTACCCACCTAGATTAGTGCCCCGCCCGAATGCCTGAATCCGACTCCCCCTTACGCTGTGTTATTATTGATGACAACGAAATAAACCGGCTCACGCTGGAGCATTTCGTGGAAATGACCGATACGCTGGCTTTGACGGCCTCCCTGCCCGACGGCGTGCAGGGACTCAGCTTCCTGCGCGAATCCCCCGCCGTCGACATTCTGCTGCTGGATATTGAAATGCCCCACCTCAGCGGGCTCGACCTGGTGCGCCTGCTGCCCCAGCCGCAGCCGGAGGTAATTCTGGTGACCACTCACCGTGACTTTGCCGTCGAGGCATTCTCGCTGCGCATTACCGACTACCTGGTGAAGCCCGTCGACTACGCCCGGTTTACCCAGGCCATTGACCGGGCCAGGGAAAGCCGCCGCGCCGCCCTGGCTCCCGCTGCGCCTGCCGCCGAGCTGACGGTCGGCAACGAGCTGTTCGTGAAAGTCAACAACCGCATGGTGCGGCTCGACTTCGACGAGGTCCTGTACATCGAGGCCCTGTCGACCTACTCCGTGCTGGTCACCAGCACCCAGAAGCACATCGTGTACCTCACCCTCAAGGCCCTGACGGAGCGCCTGCCCTTCGCGCACTTCGTGCGCGTGCACCGCTCCTACATTGTCAACACCCGCCGCATCGACGCCATTGAGGACAACATGCTGCAGCTTGGCCAGTACGAAGTACCCGTGGGCCGCTCCTACCAGGACGAGTTTTTTCAGAAGCTGCGCAACCTGTAGGGCCGGGGCTACGCGGCCGGCAGCTCCCGGGGCAACTCCTGCAGTACCTGCTCGATCAGCCGGCACAGCTCTTCCGCCAGCTTCGCGTACGCCACGGCCTCGGCCGGGGCAGGGGCCGGGTTGAGCCGGCACTCCTCCAGCTCTTCTACCAGCGGCGCGGCGTCGGTGATGCCCAGGGCGGCAAAGTTGGGCTTCACGTTGTGCACAACCTCCGCTACCCGAGTCCATTCTCCGGCCTGCACGGCCGCGCGGAGCTGCTGGAGGCTGCCGGGAATATTGGTTAGAAACGACCGGACGATCTTCAGCACAAAGGCCTCCTTGCCCTGGGCCAGCTCGCGCAGGCGGGACAGGTCGTAGCGCGGAGCCGGTGGGGCCGCTACCAGGGCTACCAGCTTGCGGTACATCTCGGTCTCGTCGTAAGGTTTGGCCAGGCAGTCGTTCATGCCGGCGGCCAGGTACTGGTCGGTGTCGGAGCGAAAGGCGTTGGCGGTCAGGGCCAGGATGGGTACGGCGGCCCGGCGCGGGTCGGGGTGCTGACGCAGCCGGGCGGTGGCTTCCATGCCGTTCATGCCTGGCATCTGAATGTCCATCAGCACCACGTCGTACTCCTTCTGCTCAAACAACGCCAGGGCTTCGTAGCCGTCAGCGGCTTCGTCGAGCACCACGCCCCAGTCCTCCAGCAGCAGGCGGGCCAGGTCGCGGTTGATTTCGTTGTCCTCCACCAGCAGCGCCCGGATGCCGTTGAGCTCTCCGGTATTCAGCTCGGCCTCTTCTACGCTGCCAGCCGGAATATCGGCTTTGGGCAGGGCCAGCTGGAAGGCAAACGTGCTGCCTTTGCCCACTTCGCTTTCCACCGTGAGCGTACCGCCCATCTGCTTGACCAGCGCCCGGCTGATGCTCAGGCCCAGCCCGGTACCGCCAAAGCGCCGGCTGGTGTCGGCATACGCCTGGGTGAAGCCCTCGAAGATGCGCTCCAGCTTATCGGGCGCAATGCCGATTCCGGTATCGGTAACGCGGAACTCGACGGTGAAGTGGGTGTCGGTTTCATCGAGCAGCTGCCCGCCCACGAAGATGGAGCCCTGCTCAGTGAACTTGACGGCGTTGGCCACCAGGTTGATAAGAATCTGATTGAGGCGGAACTGGTCACCGACCACCCAGGGCAGAGGGCAGCTCAGGCGCAGGGGCTGGCCTTGGAAGGCCAGCCCCTTTTCGGCCGCCTGCAGCGCCAGGGGCTGCACGGCCTGGGCCATCGAGTCGCACAGGTTAAAGGACTGCTGATCGAGCTCCAGCTTGCCGGAGGTAATCTTGGCCATGTCCAGCACGTCGTTGATAACGCTGAGCAGGTGCTGGCCCGAGGAGCGGATAATCTTCAGGTGAGCCTGCTGCTGGGCGTCGAGGCGGGTTTTGGCCAGCAGGTTGGCGTAGCCCAGGATGCCATTCATCGGCGTCCGGATTTCGTGGCTCATGTTGGCCAGAAAGTTTTCCTTGGCTTGCGAAGCGGCTTCGGCGGCGGCTTTGGCCAGCTTCAGCTCCCGCTCGGCCAAAACCCGCTCGGTGATGTCCTGGGAGGTGCCGATGACGTAGGGCGTGGTGCCGGGCTCCTGTACCAGGTAGCTCTGAAACAGCAGGTAGCGCATTTCCCCGGTTTCCCGGCGCAGCACCCGCTGGACGCCCGAGGTTTCCCGGGTTGTTGCAAAGCGGGTAAGGTACTCCTCGAAGCCCGGTGCATCCTCAGCGGGCATCACAGCCGTCATGTGCTGGCCGATCAGCTCGTCCGGGGGCACCTGCAGCAAGGTGGTAAAGGCGGGGTTGGCCGTCAGGATATGGCCCTCCATATCGTGGGTGCAGATCATGGCCTGGGCGTAGTGCTGCAGGTCGCGGTACTGCTTTTCGCTGCGCTCCAGGGTCAGCTGGCTTTGCTTCTGGGCCGTAATGTCGCTGCTGATTCCCAGCACGTGCACCGTCCCGTCGGGGCGGCGGAGGGGGCGCTTCACGGTATAAAACCAGCGCACCTCCCCGTTGGGCATGGTTAGCCGGTCTTCGGTCTGAATCTCCTGGTTCTGACTGATTACCTGCTGGTCGATGGCGGTGTATTGCCGCAGCTCCTGGTCCCGCACGCTGTCCGAATCGGGATTAGCTTTGGTTGTCCGGTAGCCGGTGGCCTCCCGCAGCTGGTCCATGGCGCGGTTGTTAAACAGCGTGGTGCCCTGCTGGTCGCGCACGTAAACCAGGCTGGGCAGGGTGTCGAGCAGCTGCTGGGTGAACTGCTGCTGCTCCTTTAGCTCCTGCTCAGCCCGGTGGCGGGCCGAGACGTCGATCAGGTACAGGTTCACGTAGGATTCCTCGGCGAAGGGCACCACGCAAAGCTGGAAATGCCGCTGGCCCGCCGTTACCTCCCGCCCCTGGATGCGGTTCAGCTGCAGCGCCTGCCGGGCCGCTTCCGCCAGGCCGGCGTATTCTTCCGGGGCCAGCTCACGCTGAAGCGTATCCGCCGCCGGGTTGGCATAAATCTGCCGGCCCTGCCCGTCGAAGCGGAAGATCGGGTTGGGGTTCTGCTCGGGAATCCGGGAAATGGACCGTAGCTCCCGGGCGGTGTGGTGTCGCTCGGTTACGTCGCGGTAGCAGATGAGCAGGCCCACCGGCCGGTCAGCCTCCACGATGGGCAGGGTGTCGCGCTCCAGTACCCGGCCGTCGCGCAGCGGGAACTCCATGCCCAGCAGCGAAACCCGGGCCGTGGCTTTCTGGTGCATCAGCTGCCCGAACGCGGACTCATCGGTTACCAGCTCTCCCACTTTCGCGGCCAGCTCCCGGGCCGGCCGTCCCACCCACCGGCTGGCCGGCAGATCCAGCCCCATCAGCAGGCAGTACTGGTCGTTGAGGAACAGGATATCGTCTTCCGGGCTGAGCAGCAATAGTCCTTCCTGCAGGTGACTGGTGAACACGCTCAGGCGCTGCTCGGCCAGCTGCCGGTCCGTGGCCGCCTGTGCAAGTGTCTGCTCCAGCTTCTGAATCTGCTGGCGGGCCCGGGCGAGCTCAAGCGTGAGGGCGTCGGAAGAAGAGTTGATAACAGGCTGGGACATAGGCAGGCAGCAGGAAACAGCCTGAAAGATACAGTCCCGGCAAGCGCTACCGCAAATTTCTCGTTGAAGCCGCCCTCTTTCCCGGTTAATTCCGGTTACCACGAGTTAAACGGACCATTTCGCCCGATAAGCCCGGTCAAGCCAAGGGCTTTCTTTCTTTTGTTCTAAATACCCTCTGACTTCCGCCGGGCTGGGGCCACCATGATAGCGGTACCCGCACAGGGTATATTACGCAGTATTGCCGGGCTGTTGAGCTTGTTGCCCAGGTGTTGATCCGGCATCCGGTGGTTATGGCGAAAAGAGGTCTAGATTAATTAAATCTAATTTTATTTCCCATGACGGGCCTTAGTCGGCACACGATTTGCCCGCAGTCGCACCAGAAGGCTCCGTATTTTTCGCAGAAACAAGGTACGTAGAAAGCTCTGGTCTTTCCGAGGGCATGTGCAGTCCGAACCGAAGGTTTACTGCTGTTGAGCTCCCTTCGAAAAAATCAAAAATTATTTCGGGGTTTTCTTGACAAACCGTTACTTTTAAATTTCCAGTAACCTGATCTTTAGGAAAAGCCGCTCGTTTGGGCTGCTCAGGCTTGATTTCGAAACGTTGGTTGTTCCACCCGACCCCAAACGTTTGCAGGCCCGGCAGGCGTATCCGGTTGGGTTAGTGGGCCAAGTGCTCATCTAAATTTCCCTCTTCCGTGTCTTTCGAATTAGCAACCGAAACGTATATGCCGGCCCTGGCTGAGGTTGGGCATTCTGCCGACTGGCAACAGGCCGTGCATGCCGGACCCTCTCCGGCAACGCTGGCCAACTACTCCAACCTGATTCTGCCCGGCGACTTTCCTGATCCGACCATTACCAAGATCGGGGATACCTACTGGGCCAGCGCCACGTCGGCCGAGTGGGGCGCCGTGTTTCCCCTGCTCAAGTCCACCAACCTGACCGACTGGGAACTGGTAGGCCACGTGTTTCCGGACCATTTGCCCGAGTGGGCGGCCGGCAACTTCTGGGCCCCGGAAATCAGCCACGAAAACGGCAAGACCTACATCTGCTACACCGCCCGCCGCAAAGGCGGCCCGCTGTGCGTAGCCGTGGCCAGCGCCGACGACCCCGCCGGCCCCTACACCGACCACGGCCCCCTCATCGGACAGCGCCTGGGCTCCATCGACGGATTTCCGGTGCGCGACGAGAAAGGCAAGCTGTACATGGTGTGGAAGGAAGACGGCAACGCCAAGGACAAGCCGACGCCCATCTGGGCCCAGCGCATGAATGAGGAGCGCACGGCCCTGCTGGGCAAGCGCGTGGAGCTGTTCCGCAACGACGTGCCCTGGGAAGGCTGTCTGGTGGAAGGCTCGGCCATCGTGCGCCACAACGACTACTTCTACATGTTCTATGCCGGCAACGGCTGCTGCGGCCGGTGCTGCACCTACGCCACCGGCGTAGCCCGCTCCCGGACGTTGCTGGGACCCTGGGAGAAGTGCGACCAGAACCCCGTGCTGAAGAAAAACACCACCTGGAAGTGCCCCGGGCACGGAACCGTGGTGGTCCACGACGACCGGTGGTTTCTGCTTCACCACGCCTACCATACCGACAGCCACGAGTTTGTGGGCCGGCAGGGCATGTTCAGCGAGTTTACCTGGAACGCGGAGGGCTGGCCGGAGTTTGTCGGGGGCAGCCCCCAGGCCGTACCCCACGCCGACGTCAGCCAGCTCAACATTACCGATGAGTTTGAAGGCACCCACCTGGCGCCTACCTGGCAGTGGCCCATCGGGGTGCGGCCCCGGGCCGAGGTGGGCAGCGGCGCGCTGCAGCTTTCCGCCAGCCCTACCACGCTCGGCTCCATCGTGGCCCAGCGCACCTATGTGGCAACCTGCAAAGCCGTAGCAACGGTGGACACCACAACGCTGGCTTCCGGCACCTTCGCCGGCCTGTCGGCCGTAGGCGACCCGAAGAATGCCCTGGCTTTGCTGGCGGGGGATGGCAAGCTGCAGGTGTGGCACGTCAAGGACGGCGTCTCGCAGCTGCTCAGCGAGTCGGAGCTGGCACCCTGCGCGGCGCTGACCATGCGCCTGCAGGCCTGGGGCGGTACCCGCTTCCGCTTCACTTACAGCATCGACGGAACCGCCTGGGTGCCGGTGCAGCTGGATAGCTTCGCGGTGAACGGCACCTACCTGCCGCCCTGGGACCGGGGCGTGCGGATCGGGCTGCTGGCGAAAGGCCCTGAGTCGGGCAGTGCCACCTTCCGCCACTTCTCCCTGCGCAACTACCGGTAGTTTTTAGGTCTTCGTCTGTTTAAATAAAAAAGGCCCGCAACAGCTGTTGCGGGCCTTTTCTGTAACCTGACGTCAGTAGGGCAGTAGCACCCTAAGCCCCTAAGCCCCTAAGCCCCTAAGCCCCTAAGCCCCTAAGCCCCTAAGCCCCTAAGCCCCTAAGCCCTACCGGCACTCCTCTTTGGTGAGCCGCTCGTTGATGTTGATGCCCGCTTTGGCACCTTCCGCCGCGGCCAGCATGGCCTGCTGCAGCCCGGCGGTGGTGTCACCTGCCGCATACAGCCCAAATACCGAGGTCTGCTGCTTTTTGTCGGTCCAGACGGCGTGCTTGGCGGTGATGCGGCAGCCGACGGTTTCGGCCAGGGTGGTGCGCTGGTGCTGGTGCGGGTGCACAAACAGCGCGTGGCGGGGCAGGGGCTCGGCATCGGTGAAAACCACCTGCTTGAGCTGCCGGCTGCGGCTGCCTTCGAGCCGCACAATAGCTTCTTCGCGCACGCCAATGCCCTGGGCGGCCAGGCGCTGCCGGTTTTTATCGGTGAGGCCGCCCGGACCGTCGGTGCAGACCACCACGTCCTTCGACCAGCGACTCACCAGCAGGGCCAGCCCGGTCACGCCCTTGCCCCGGCCATAGACGGCCAGCGGCTGCTCGCGCACTTCCCAGCCGTGGCAGTAGGGGCAGTGCAGCACACCCCGGCCCCATAGCTCCCGCATACCGTCGATGGGCGGCAGCTCGTCGGCCACGCCGGTAGCCAGCAGCACCTTGCGGGCCGTAGCCCGGAAGGGCCGGGTGGCATCGGTTTCAGCCGTCACCTCAAAGCCGTTTTCCTGAACGGAAAGCTCAATCACACGGGATTCCCGGATTTCGACCGTGGTGTAGGGCTCCAGGTCCCGGCGGGCCAGGCGCAGCAGCTCGGCCGGCCGGGTGCCGTCCCGGGTCATGAAGCCCTGTACGGCGGGCGAGGGCGCATTGCGGGGGGAACCGCCGTCGCACACCAGCACGCTGCGGGCGCAGCGGCCCAGCACGAGGGCCGCACTCAGCCCGGCCGAGCCGGCCCCAATAATAATTACATCGTAGTCGGTCAGCGGCTGATCGGCCGGACGAAAGCGGGGAAGGGAAGTCGACATGAAAAAGCAGATAAACAGGCTGCTTCTATACCGCCAAAGCCGGGGCGTGGTTGGTAGTGTTAAGCTTTCACTCCCAGCGTCAGGGCGCCGGCCACGGGGGCAAACCACCGGCAGGGTCTCCGTAATAGCTTAAAAAATCTTTTTCAGCCCTTGGCGGGCAGGTTTTTGCTAACGCTCCGGGTCTTGCCGCGTCGGGCCGGGGAATGATAAAAAAAGCCTCGTCTGCGGACGAGGCTTTTCAGAAATCAGAAACCGCGAAACCTGTTAATAAGCCTGGTGCCGGGCGCTGCCGTTCACGAGCTGGCGCAGCTGGTTGTTGAAGTCAGTCTGCTGAATCAGCTCTTCGAGGCTCAGGTGCAGGCGGTACTTCCAGAAGTGCTGCGGGTTGGAGGGCATGTTGATCTGCTCGTCCTGGGCGTGCGGACGGCGCAGGTCCTGGCTCATGGCCAGCAGGTCCTGAAGCGGAAAGATGGCCCACATGGCCGGGGAGTGCAGGTGTTGCTCGGTTATCTGGCGGGCTACCCAGGGCTCACAGCTTGCCGGCGCCGACTGCCCCACGTGGCCCAGGGTGTGCTCGTAGAACCGCTGGGTGCGGGCCCGGTCTTCTTCCCACCAGCCGCGCACGGTGCTCATGTCGTGGCTGCCGGGGCTTACTACCGACAGGTAGGGCGCCGCGCCCGGGTGGCCGAACTCCACGGTCGGGTCGGAGGGCATGCGCTGGATGTGCAGACCCAGAATGCCCAGGGCACGCATCACGCCCGGCACCGACTCCGGCACCATGCCCAGGTCTTCGCCACAGATCAGCATGTTAGTGGCAAAGCGCACAGCCGGCAGCTTCACCAGGCCCTGGTTGCGCCAGAAGTCTTCGTGGCGGCGGTAAAAGAAGTCGACGTACAGTTCGTGCAGCCGGCGGCGGGTTTCGTCGTCCAGCTCCCGGAACGAGTAGGTTTTGTCGAGTGTGATGCGCGGGTGGTAATGGTCGTGGTCGGCGGGCACGAACAGCACCTCGTTAACCAGCTTGTACAGGCCCGTCCGCACCCAGGTCAGGTAATCGGTAAGGCCGGGCTCAGCGGCCAGCTTCCGGTCGAATGCCGCCTCAATCTGGCGCTGGGTACGGTAGCCTTCGCGCAGGTGAACCGTGCCGTGGCCGGAGTCCTCCATGAACTCGTCGAACACGGCCTGCGCTTCGCCCTGAAAGATGTCCTGAAGCATGTGCCAGCGGATGTAGGGCTCGCACAGGCGGCCGTAGTCAAACCAGCCAATGCGCTGCTCGATTTCCGTCCGGGAAAAGGGCAGGGCGGGGGCAAAGTGACCCAGCAGGCCTTCCACGGAATGGTCGGGAATTTCCCAGATCCGGAAAAAGCCCAGGATGTGGTCGATGCGCAGGGCGTCGAAGTAGCGGGCCAGGTGGCTCAGGCGGCGGCGCCACCAGCGGTAATCGTCCTCCGCCATCCGCTCCCAGTTATAGGTCGGAAAGCGCCAGTTCTGGCCGGTGGTCGAGAAGTCGTCCGGCGGGGCGCCGGCCTGCCGGTCCATGTGGTAGAGCTCGGGCTCAATCCAGGCATCCACGGAATGGCGGTAGATGCCGATGGGCAGGTCACCCTTCACCACCACGCCCCGGTTGCGGGCGTAGTCCACGGCCTCGCGCAGCTGCTTGTCGAGGTGGAACTGGGTGAAGAAGTGCAGGCCAAACTCGTCGAAGCCCGGGCCGGCCGGGTCGGTGAGCTGGTCGAGGTGCTGGGGCGTGCGGAACTCCGCGGGCCACTGCGAGAAGTCGGCCGTGCCGAACCGGTCGCGGAGGGCGGAGAAGGCCGCGTAGGGCACCAGCCACTCCTGCTGCTCATGAAAGAACTGCTGGTAGGCGGCGTCGGCCAACAGACTGGCTTTCTCCTGTTGGTACAGCTCCCGGATAAACGCCCACTTGGCGTTCATCACCGGCTCGTAGTCCACGTACTCCCGGCCGTTGAGGTCTTCGCGCAGCTCGTTGAGGGCCTGCTGCCGGGCGGGCTCCCGGAGCGGGGCAATGGCGTCGAGGTTCAGATACAGCGGGTGCAGGGCAAACACCGAAATGGCCGCGTAGGGGTAGGAGTCGACCCAGGTGTGGGTGGCGGTGGTATCGTTGATGGGCAGGATCTGCACCATCTTCAGCCCGGTGGCCGCGGCCCAGTCGACCAGCAGCTTCAGGTCGGGAAACTCGCCCACGCCGAGGCTGCGCTGGCTGCGCAGCGAAAACACCGGCAGCGCCACGCCGGTCCCGCGCCAGTTGCCGGTGGTGTAGCGGAACATCTCATCGGCCCGCACCCGCAGCGTGCGGCGCTCCACCGACGGGCTGATAACGCGGTCGTCGCCCCCCTCGAGCTGCACGACTTTCTTTTCCTGCGGGTCCCAGATGGCGTACTTGTACTGCACCGGCCGCTCGGGGTTTTCGAGGGCCACGTCGGCCTGCCAGGTCGGGTAGCTGGCGTCACTCAGCAGCAGGGCCTTACGGGCGTCCCAGGCGCCCAGGGCGGGGTCGGAGCCCAGCACGCACACCTGGTGGCGCGGGTCCACGCGGGGCGCCACCAGCTGGAGGCGCACGACGGAGTCGGCCAGGCGGGAAGCTCCGGCTTTTTTGCCGGCGGCCGCGGCACCCGATGCGGGGCGGGCCAGCAGGGCTTTGGTAAAGGCGGCGGTGTGCAGTTCGTTTTCCGGCTGGGCCGCGGGGCGCCAGTAGTCTTCGCAGACAATGCGCGTGAACTGCCCTTCCCCGGCGGGTACGAGGCGGTTCTCACCCCACTCCCAGTGCCGGCCCCCGTCGCGGTCGTCAATCAGCACGTACTTATAGGTAACCGGCCCGGCGTGGTCGTCGGGCAGGCTGATTTCCTGGGTCCACAGGCCGGCGTCGGGCTGGTAGTTCAGGCTGAGGGCCCGGTCGAGGTTCCACTGCCCCAACGAGGGAGTAGAGCCGCACACCACCAGGCGCTGGCCCCAGGCAGTGCGGAATGGGAGGGTAAAGCGTACGATCATGAAGCGAGGGAGGGAAGGGGGCGAAAGATAACGACCCGGGCCGGGTTGTCGATAATTTGTTGCGTAGAAAATTAATGTTTCTGCTGCCGGTTTCTCCCCAGGGCCGGACCGGGGTCGGGCAAGGAAAGCTGGCTACCCGGACCGGCAAATACGGATCTGCCAACCCGGTGGGCTTTTTTTCGTTGATGCGGACAGGTTTTCCATCCTGTCACCTTTCCAATCCGCTTTTCCGTTGCCTACTTTTCTACGCCGCACCCTATACGCTATTCTGGGTTTGCTGGCCCTGGTGCTGCTGCTGATCATCGTGGTGGTGGTGGCTTTGCAGTTTCCGGCTACCCAGGATTTTGCGGCCCGCAAGGCCAGCAGCTACCTCGAAGGCAAGCTGGGCACGACGGTCCGCATCGGGAAGTTCCGGACCGACTTCCGGCATGCTATTTCCCTGGATAAGGTCTACTTCGAGGATCAGCAGAAAGACACCCTGCTGGCCGTGGGTCACCTGGGCGTAAACCTGGATTTGTGGGCCCTGACCAAGTCAGAAATCAACCTCAGCTCCCTGGAGCTCAACGACGGTACGCTGCACCTGACGCGCTCCATGCCCGACAGCGTCACGAACTACGACTACATCCTGGCCGCCTTTGCCAGCGGCGACACGACCACGACTACCCCGGCCGACACCACCGGGGGCTTTACGTACAACGTCGGCGACGTACGCCTGACCAACATCTTCCTCACCTATAAGGACGAGGTGGACGGCAACGACGTGCGCACCCGGGTGGGCGAGCTGGCCGTGGCCATGGACGAGGTGAACGTGGACAAGTCCATCTATAAGGTAAACACCGCCACGCTGCGCAACACCGGCATCAAGGTGGTGCAAAGCAAGGTGCCGCCGGAAACGCCGAGCGAGCCGCTGACGCTGACCTTCGGGCTGAACAAGGCCGTGCTCGACAACGTGGACCTCACGTACCGCAACAGCGTGGCGGCCCAGTACATCAACACCCACGTGGGGCAGGCCGAGGCCACGGCCGACAACATTGACCTGATTAACTCCCGCATCGATCTGAACACGCTCACGTTGCGCAACAGCACCCTGGCTTACACCCAGAACGAGAACGTGCCGGTGGAGCAACGGGCCATCAACCCCGCCGAAGCCGTGCGCGACCTGAACGAGTCGGTGGAAAAAGCCACGGGCGAATCGACCAGCTGGGTGGTGACGCTCAAGCAGTCGGACCTGCGGGGCGTGGACGTGGCCTTCGACAACTTTGACGAGCCGAAGCTGAAGGGCCGCGGGATGGACTACAACCACCTCAAGTTCAGTGGTCTGGCTTTGAACACCCAGAACCTGGCGTACACCGAGAACCGCACCACCGTCCGCATCAACCAGCTGGCCGGGCGGGAGCAGAGCGGCTTCCGCATCGACAGCACCCGCGCCGACGTGGTGTTCGACTCGGTGCAGGCCCGGCTCGATAACCTCGACCTGATTACGCCCCACACCCGCATCCGCCAGACCATTGCCATCGGCTACAAAAACCTCGATGCCCTGGCCGACGAAAAGCAGCTGCCCAACCTGCGCGTCGAGGCCGATCTGCGCAACACCCGCGTAGGCTTCCGCGACATCCTGTACTTGGCGCCCGACCTGGCCGGCACGCCCCCGTTCAACACCGGGGCCAACCAGTCGGTGCTGGTGAGTGGGCGGGTGAACGGCCGCGTAGGCGACCTGCGGGTACAGAACCTCGACTTCGTGGGCTTCCGCAACACCGTGGTCCAGGCCAGCGGCCGGATCGTGGGTTTGCCCAACGTGGATGAGCGTCTGTACACCGATCTGGTTATCAAGCGTTTCAGTACCAGTGAGGCCGACCTGAAAAGCCTGCTGCCCAAGGGCACGATTCCGGCCGAGTATGAGCTGCCGGACCGGATGAGCGTGGCCGGTACCCTGCGCGGCCGGCCCATCGCCCAGGTTTTCGACGCCAATCTGCGGGCCACTACGTCGTTTGGCAACGTGGCGGCCGTCGTGGACATGCGGCCCGGGCCGAAAGGACAGGAGCCCATCAACGCCACCTTCAGCACCCAGAACTTTAATGTGGGCAAGATTCTGCGCGACCCGACCATCGGCACCATCACGGCCAGCGGACGGCTGAATGCCCGGGGCCTCGATCCGGCTCAGATGCGCGGCAAGCTGGTGGCCAACGTGCAAAGCGCCCGGTACAACGGCTACACCTACCGGGGCGTGGTCGCCAACGTCGACATCGACCGGCAGCGCTACGTCATCGACGCCAAAAGCCGGCAGGACCCGAACCTGAACCTCGACCTGCTGGCGACCGTGAACCTGCGCGACGCCAACAACCCCAGCTATACCGTGGAACGCCTGAACCTGCGCGGGGCCAACCTCACTGCCCTGGGCTTTTACACCGGCGGCAACCTCAGCGTGCAGGGCGACCTTACGGCCAACCTCAGCGGCTCCGACGCCAACTCCCTGAACGGCACGTTCTCGGGCCGCCGCATCGTGATTATCAGCGACGGCAAGCCCATTGCCATCGACTCGCTTCAGGGCCGCATCGTGCAGCGCCCGGGCCGGACGGAAGTGGCGCTGACCTCAAACGTGCTGAACGCCAACCTCAACGGCAATGTGCCGCTCGGCGATATTGCCGGGGAGCTGCAGCGTCACATCGACCGGTACTTCGATCTGCCCGACGTGCAGTACCGGCCCACCGCGGCCGACCGGCGCTTCACGTTCGACGCCCGGGTGCTGAACGCCAAGATCCTGCCCCAGTTCGTGCCGGGTCTGACGCGCATCTCGCCCTTCGCCCTGACCGGCAGCTACGACAGCCGGGCCGCCAACCTCACGGTGAACTCCCAGGTACCGGTTATCGTGTACCAGGGCTACCGCCTCGACTCCACCCGCCTAAGCGTCGGCTCGGACCCGCAGAAGCTCGACTACGCCGTGAAGATGCGCCAGGCCAGCCAGGATACGTCGCTGCGCCTCCCGAACCCCAGCCTGGTGGGCAGCATCGCCAACAACCGCATCGGCACCAACCTGCGGATTGCCGAGTCGGACAGCGCCCAGAAGCTGAATGTGGCCGGCGTGCTGCAGGTCATCAACCAAGGCGACGCCTACGCCTTCAGCTTCGACCCCAACCTGGTGCTCAACAACCAGAAGTGGGCGGTGGCGCCCAACAACGAGGTGCGCTACACGATGGCTACCGGGGCTATCCGGGCCAACAACGTGCGGCTTAGCCAGGGCAGTCAGTTTATTGAGCTGCAAACCCTGGCCGGGGCCGAGTACCCGCTCCAGGCCCGCCTCGGCAACCTCGACCTCAACCAGCTGGCCGTGGCCGGCGGCATGCAGGACTCTTTGGTGGGTGGCACGCTGAACGGGCAGGCCGTGGTGAAAAGCATTGGCCAGCCCCGGATGGCATTTACCTCCGACCTGGCTCTGACCAGCTTTGCCTACAACAAGACGGTGCTCGGCGACCTGACGCTGAAAGCCAGCAACCCCGTGGCTGACCGCTACGACGTGGACGGGCGCCTGACCAGCAAGGAAGGCAACGACGTAACGGCTACCGGCTACTACCTCGCGGCCGGGTCGCTGAACATGGACGTGAACGTAAACCGGCTGTTCCTGAAAACAGCCGAGCCCTTCTCCATGGGGCAGCTGGCTGAAAGCACCGGGGCCCTCACCGGCCGTCTGGCCGTGACCGGTACCACTACCGCGCCCCAGGTCCGGGGGCAGCTGACCACCCAGGACATGGGCTTTACCCTGACCCAGCTCGGGGCCCCTTACCGCCTGCCGGCCGAAACGATGGTGTTTGACGAGCAGGGCATCAAACTCGACGACTTCACCATCCTCGACTCGCTCGGCAACAAAGCCGAGGTAAACGGCTACGTCTACACCAAAAACTTCATTGACGACTACCGCTTCGACCTGAACGCGGTGACCGACGACTTCCTGGCCGTGCAAAGCACCCGCCGCGAAAACCCGCTGTTCTACGGCCGCCTCGTGGTGGACTCCGATACGCGCATCACCGGCGACCTGAACCTGCCCCGAATCCGGACCGACGTAACGGCCGTGGGCAACTCCGACCTGACCCTGGTGGTACCCAACGACGACCCGGTAGTGGTGGAGCGGGAGGGAATCGTGCAGTTCGTGGACTTCAGCAACCCTACCGATACCCTGCTGGCCCGGCAGCAGCGGGAACAGGCCCGCGACACGATGCTGGTAGCCGCTGCGGGCTACGACATCCGGGCGACTATCCACGTAACCGACAAAACACCCTTTACGCTGGTAGTGGATGATGCCTCCGGCGACAACCTGAAGGTGCGGGCCAACGGTACGCTCAACACGCAGATTGACGCCACCGGCAACATCAGCATGACCGGCCGCCTGGGCGTGACGCAGGGCAAGTACCAGATGTCGCTCTACGACCTGGCTTCCCGGGAATTCGACATTGCCGAGGGCAGCTTCATCGTCTGGAACGGTACGCCCCTGGATGCCACGGCCAACGTAAGCGCCATCTACCGGGTGAAGACGGCCCCGGCCCCGCTGCTGGCCGGGCAGGGCGAAGACGACCCCATCATCAATACGGTGGCCCGTAACCGCGTGCCCTTCGACATCTACCTGAACGTAAACGGCGACCTGCTCAAGCCGGTGGTGAGCTTCGACATCAAGCTGCCCGAGGGCGAAGGCACGGACGTGGCTGGCCCCGTGAATGCCCGCCTGGCTCAGCTGCGCCAGCCCAACGAAGTCACCGAGCTCAACAAGCAGGTGTTTGCCGTGCTGGTGCTGGGCCGCTTTATCGGCGACAACCCCCTGCGCTCCACCGACGGGGGCGGCACCTTCGTGGGCAACCAGCTGCGGGGCAGCGCCTCGGAAGTGCTGACCGACCAGCTCAACAGCCTGACCGGCGAGTACCTCGGGGGCCTGGGCCTGGAGCTGGGCGTGGACTCGCGAACTGAAATTGCCAAGAGCGGGGAAGAGCAGAACCGCACCGACCTGAACGTGGCCGTGCGCCGCCAGCTGCTCAACGACCGGTTATCCGTCCGGATCGGTACCGATGTACCCATCGGCGGGGGCGGCAACCAGACGGCGGGCAGCGCCACCACCAGCGCCTTTGCCGGCAACGTGAGCGTGGAGTACAGCATCCTGCCCGATGGCCGCCTTCGCCTGCGGGCCTTCAGCCAGAATGCCTACGACGACATCGACGGCGGCTCCATTGTGCGCAATGGCGGGGCCCTGATCTTCCAGCGCGACTACCGTGACCTGAAGGAGCTGTTCTCGGCCATACCCAAAGACATCAAGGAAGAGCGGAAAGTAAACCGCCGCCGCGACCGGGAAGAAAAGAAAGCCGAGCGCGACACCATTCCCGACAACGCTAACAACTAATGCGCATGCCCTCTTTGTACCGGTCTTTGTGTGCTCTGCAACTTCCCCGTCGGCTTCGGGCCCTGGCTTTGCCGGCGGCGCTCGTGGCGCTGGGCAGCTGCAGCGGCCTGCGCTTTATCCCGGAAAACGAGAAGCTTTTCACCGGCAGCACCGTCAAGCTGAAATCTGACCACCCGATTCCGCGGGAGGCAGAAATTACCGCGGAGCTGGAATCCGTCATCCGGCCCAAGCCCAACGCCTCCATCCTGGGGCTGCGCCCCAAGCTGTACTTCTGGCATCTGGGCCAGGGCAAGACCAAGGGCCTCAAGAAAAGCTTGGCCGACAAGTACGGCGAGGCACCCGTGCTGCTCAGCCAGGTCGACACCCAAAAGGTGAAGGGGCTGATGACCAACCGGCTGTACAACAACGGCTACTTCGCCGGCCCTACCGTGCGCAGCAAGGTCACCGTGAAAGGCCGCACCGCCACCGTCGACTACACCGCCACGGTGCAGAAGCCCTATACCATCAAGGAAATCCACTTCCCGGAGCGCGACACCCTGATTGACCGGCAGATCCGGGCTTCCCAGAGCGAGTCGCTGCTGAAGGTGGGCGACGCGTACAACCTGAACACACTGATCAACGAGCGGGTGCGCATCGACAATGTCCTCAAGCAGCAGGGCTACTACTACTTCAACCCTGACTTCCTTTTGTTTCAGGTCGACAGCACCCTGGACAACCAGGTCAACATCTTCCTGCGGGTAAAGGCCAAGATTCCGGCCCGGGCCGCCAAGCCGTACCGCCTCGGCCGCGTGACCCTGAACACCCAGTACTCGCTCAGCGACACGACCACGAGCCAGAAGCCGATCATGTACAACGGCTACCGCTACGTGCCTGATGAGAAGGTGTTCAAGGCCAAGGCCATTACCAACGCCGTGTTCCTGTACCCCGACAGCCTGTACCGCCGGCGGCGGCAGGAGCAGACCCTGAGCCGCCTGATGAGCCTGGGTACGTTTAAGTTTGTCGACATCCAGTTCCGCAACTCCCGCCAGCCCGACTCGCTGGGCCATGGCAACCTGAACGCGGTGGTGCGGATGACCCAGCTTAAGAAGAAAAGCCTGCGGGCCGAGATTCAGTACGTCACCAAGTCCAACAACTTCACCGGGCCGGGCCTCACGGCGCAGTTCCGCAACCGCAGCGCCCTGCGCGGGGCCGAGCAGTTGCTCGTGAACCTGACGGCTACCTTCGAAACGCGCACCAAGACCACCGCCGACACCGACCAGGGCCCGGCCCTGGGGCTGACCTCGTACGAGCTGGGAGCCAATGCCCAGCTGCTGGTGCCCCGTCTGATTACGCCGCCCCTGCCGTTTCTGGACGTGCGCCTGCCCAACTCCGACTTCCAGCCCCGCACCACCTTCGGGGCCGGCTACCGCTATGTGCTTCGCCAGGACTTCTTCCAGCAGGACTTCTTCAACCTGAACTACGGCTACACCTGGAAAACCAAGATTACCAACGAGCAGGAGCTGCGGCCGGTGGACATTCAGTACGTGCGGCTGGCCGATACCTCCCGCACCTTTTCGAAGCTGCTGGAGGAGCGGCCGTTTCTGAAAAACTCGTTTCGTCAGCAGTTCGTGCTGGCTAGTTCCTACCGCTATACCTACAACCAGCAGATGCTGGAGCGCCGCCAGAACCAGATCTACCTGAGCGGCAGCATCGAGGGCTCCGGCAACCTGGCTTCCCTGCTGATGCGTACCACGGGCATGGCCCGGGGCGAAAACGGCTACGAGCTGTTCGGCCAGGAGTACTCGCAGTACACCAAGGTTGACCTGGAGTACCGCAACTACTACCGGATTTCCTCAAATCCGGCCAGCGGCAACAAGATTGCGACCCGCCTGCTGATCGGGGTGGGCATGCCCTACGGCAACTCCAACGTGCTGCCCTACTTCAAGCAGTACGGCATCGGCGGACCCAACAGCGTACGGGCCTTTGCCGCCCGCGACATTGGCCCCGGCAGCTACACCCCATCCACTGCCGCGCGGGCCCGCACCAGCTTCTACGACCAGGTGGGCGACATGCGCCTGGAGGCTAACGCCGAGTACCGCCAGGACCTGTTTCCCTACGTGAAGGGCGCCGTGTTCGTGGATGCCGGCAACATCTGGCTCATAAACGAAGACCCGTCGCGGCCCGGCGGCCGGTTTGCCGCCAACTCCTTCCTCAAGCAGCTGGCCGTGGGCACCGGCGCCGGCATCCGCATCGACGTCGAGTTCTTCGTTATCCGCTTCGACTACGCCGTACCCGTAATGGTGCCCTACGATGGTTCGTTTAACCGCGCTGGCCGCCTCAACATCGCCATCGGCTATCCTTTCTAAGTGGAAAGTGCTTTCCCCTGCTGGGCCAACCGTCGTTCCGACCGGGCTGATAAGCCGCACGGGTAACTAAACCGGAATCCAATGTAAGCTGAGAAGCGCCGCAAACCGCCGGGTTGCCTCATTACACACTGCTGATAAAAAAAGCCCCGGCAGATCCTGCCGGGGCTTTTGCGTTTTTCTCTGGAGCCCTACTCCACCGCCAGGCGCACGGTGCGGGCACCGCTGCGCACCAGGTACACGCCCGCCGGTAGCGCGGCGGGCAGCACCAGCCGGGCCGTGCCGTCCGCGCCGGCCGTGGCCCGCAGCACTGGCCGGCCTACTGCGTCGAGCACCTGCACCGGAGCTCCGGGCTCCGCGCCGCTGAGCGTGGTGCTGCGGGCTGCCGGGTTAGGGGCCAGCGTCAGGCTGCCGGCGGCCTGCCCGCTGAAGGGCACGGCGCGCACCAGCGAGTAGCTGAACGTGCCGTCCGTGTCGACCTGCCGCAGGCGGTAGTAGGCCGTGTGAGCGGCGTCGGAATCAGTGAGCTGGTAGCTTTGCGCCTGGCTTGTGGTGCCCAGCCCTTTTACCTGCCCGATGCGCCGGAACGTGCGCCCATCCACCGACTTCTCGACGTCGAAGTGGGCGTTGTCTTTTTCCTGGGCCGTCGACCAGCGTAGCTGCACGGCGGTGCCGCGCCGCTCAGCCCGGAAGTCGGTCAGGGTCACCGGGAGCGGCGTCGAGCCCGCGCCCACGGCAAAAGGTGAAAAGCTGCTCACGTTGGCGGCCGTCACGGTATAGGGGCTGAATACCTGCACCGTCGGCAGCTCTTCCCAGCGCGTGCCGTTATGATGGTACACATTCGCCCAGTTGGGCCGGAAGCCGGCATTCTCATCGGCGCTGGTCCACTGGAAGGTTAGCCTGGCCTGGAGCGTGCCGGGCGTGGCAGGGGTAATGTCCCAGGTGCGGTTCACGAATTCGCTGACGCGGGAATAGGGGGCGCCGCTGCTGCCGTTTTCCAGCACGCCGCTGAATACGCGCACCCGCACTTCGGCGCCGGTGCTGCCGGTGTTTTCAACGGTCAGCGGGGTGTAGCTGGCAGCCGTGCCCACCGGATACAGGCGGATGGCCCCGGTAGCAGCAGGCGCTACCAGATAGCCGCCGCTGCCGGGAGCATCTTTCGTAACGAGGTACTGGCTGGCACTGGCGCCCACTACCGTGGCGTTAGGGCCCAGGGTCAGGTTCTGGTCGCCCAGCAGCAGGTGGCCCGCCGAGAAAGTAAGCGTATTGGTCACGCTGACGGGAGCCAGCAGGCTGACGCTGGCCGGGTTGCTGATGGTCAGGTTCTCCACGGTCAGGCCGGTGCCCCCAATCGTCTGGGTGGCGCCACCCGACAGCTCCAGCGTTCCGCTACCGCTGATGGTGCCCTCACTGACGAGGTTGCCGGTCAGCAGCAGGGTGCCTCCGGAGGCCAGGGTTATCGTCGCGCCGGACTCAATGGTCAGGTTGCGGGCCAGCAGGGTAGTGCCCGCCAGGGTGGGCGCGAACATGCTACCGGCGGGGATGCGCACGTCGGTGGTGGCCGAAGGCAGCAGCCCGCCTTCCCAGTTGCCGCAGTCGGCAGGGTCGGCGGTGCGGTTGCCGGTCCAGATAGCGACGGTGTTCGTAGCCCGGGGGGCGGCCAGGGTGTTGACGGTAGCCGGAGCGGTGTAGGTGGCCTTCACAAAGCACCGCTGCCCGGCGTAGGTAGCAGCCGTATTGCGCACTTTCAGCGTCAGCCAGCCCGCCGTTAAAACCGTGGGTGTGTAAGTGCCCGTCAGGCTGCCGGCTCCGCTCACCACCGCCAGGCGGGCACCGGTGCGGTCGTATAGGCCCAGCGTAGCGGAGTTAGTACCCACGGTCGGGAACAGCTCGTAGGTGACCGGCTGGCCAGCCTGGACATAAATCTTACCGACGATGCGCTGGTTGGTGGAGAAGTCGGGCAGGCGGCCGCCCTGCCCCAGGCTCTGGCAGTGGGAGTCGCCCAGGTCGTCGGCCATTTCCCATTCCTGGGTGGTGGTACGGGCGGCCAGGCTGAAGTTGGAGTTGATGCCCACGGGAGCCCACACGGCGTAGCCGCGGCGGCCGAGCAGGGCGGTGCCGTCGCAGGGCGGCACGCTGATCTGAACCCAGCCGTTGCTGTCCACCTGACGCTCGGCCGTGCCGTTGGCGCCGGAGTAGTCCTTAAGCCGGGTGCCGGGCGCAAAGCCGGTTTGCACCCACTGATTCTGCCAGGTGTTCCAGTTGTCGTTCACGGCGATGAGCGCCTTGCCCACGCGGTCGATGACGAAGAGGTCGTTGGCCCGCCACCGCTCCTGGTAGGCGCCGTCCATAAAGCGCAGGTTCTGCCGGCACCAGAGCAGGTTTTCCAGGTCGGAGCGCACGGGCAGGTCGGTAGAAGAGGTCGGTACGTGGGAGTAGCGCTTGCCGGTAGTGCCGATGTCGAACAAATCTTCAAAGAAGATCTGGGGGGAGCCGTCGACGGCCAGGGCCACCGCGTAGCAAAGGCTCAGGCGCGGGTCGCGCGGGTCGATGTGCTTGCCGAGCTGGTCACCCAGGTTCCAGCCGTTGTCGTCGCCCAGGGAATTCAGGTAGTCCCCATTACCGGTCAGCTTGGGCCGGAACGTGTCGTGGTTGTTCACGAAGGGCACGGTGCGCAGGCGGTTGGTTTGCTGCTCGTCGAAGAGGCTGCCCAGGTTGTAGCTGCCCCCGGCCGATACCACGCCGCGGAAGCCGTCGGTCTGAAAGCCGCGCAGACCGAAGTCAAAGGTGCCCACGCGGTTCTGCACGCCCACGTTGGCGTCGGGGTCGTTGCAGAACCGGTCCAGCTCGGCTTTGCCGCCCACGTATTCGCCCACGGCAAACATGTTCCAGCCGCCGCTGGCCCAGCCCGCATTGTTTTGCAGGTTGCCGACAAAGTCCTCGGTGGCCCAGGCCGGAAAGTGCTTCACGGCGTCGATGCGTACCCCGTCGAAGCCTTCCTGCTTTTTGTACCAGATCAGCCAGTCGCGCATGCCGTTGCGCATGTGGTTGCTGCTTTGAGGCGGGTTAAAGCCGCTCACGTTGGAGCTCTGGCCAATGGCTCCGCTGTAAAAGCATACGTCAGGCCCGAACATCTGCTCGCACCAGTTGCCGCCATTGCAGTTGTGGTCGGGGTTAGGGTGGAAGTTCTGCCAGTTCTTGGGCCAGCGGCCCGACCGGCTGAAGTAGTCTACGCTGTCTTGAGTAGTAGCCGGCGTGGCGTACGACACGTAGCGGAAGTTCTTGAACTTGTCGTCCCAGGCGGTACGGTCCCGGCCACCCGAACCGTTGTTGGAGCCGGCCCCGATAACGTGGTTGGGCACGATATCCTGAATTACGTCGATGCCGTTGGCGTGGAGTACGGCCACCATGCGCAGCAGCTCGTCCTTGGTACCGAGGCGGGTACCTGTCGCATTGTCGCGCTGGAACTTGTCGCCCAGGTCGTAGTGGTCGAAGGGCGCGTAGCCGTTGTTGCGGGAGTTGTTTTTGATGGTAGGCGGCACCCATACCGCCTCGATGCCCATTTGCTTGAGCCGGGGTGCGAGGTCAGCCACGTAGTTAGCCCAGCCCTGGGGGTAGTTATTGTTCCAGTAATCCCACCAAAAGGCCTGGAGCACGACCTTCCGGGGCGGGGTAGCCTGGGCGCGTACCTGCAGGGCGTTCAGCCCCAGCAGCAAGGTCAGCAGCAGGGCAGCCCCGAGGTTCCGGTAAATCGGTAAACGAAGGTAAACGTGTCTCATACGGCAAATTAATTGCGCAATTAAAACACAAATAAAAATGTTGTTTACCAAATTTCGGCTACCAACCCGAAAAATTGTTTGGCGGATATGTTTTTCCGGTAAAAGGACCACATAGTATTTGTAATAAGCTGGAACACCGATGTTTGTTCCGCGCTACCCCGGGCAGGCACAGCAGAGCTGGACTGTGACTCGTACTGCGGTCAGGATTTAACAAAGCAAAGGTCGCGGCGCGGCCGCTCCGCACCAACTGCCCTGTGCCGGCAAGCTGCTGCCGAAGGCGTATCATGCTCGGGCCGCGCCCTCTCGCTACGCCCGGCGTTGATGGTAGCTCAGCAGCTCTTCGGGTTGGTAGGCGGCGTCCGGCGCCTCTCCAGGGTGGAGCGCACCCGGTAGCGCCAGCACCTGCCCGGGCGCCAGGAAACCGTGCTGCGTTACGTAGGCGTCGTAGCCGGCCTGATCGAGGAAGTGGGGAATGCGGTTTTCGGGCAGCCAGTCGCTGATAAGGGAGGTGAAGTCAAGACCCTCTTCGCGCCAGACGGTTCCCCGGGCCGGGTCGAGCAGGAGGATAGGGGCGTCGGTGCCTTCCTCGGTGGGGTTTTCGGCCAGCAGCAGCAGGCCGTGGGCGTTGTAGCCGATGAGTATCCGCTCCACGCCTGGCGCCAGCTTGGCGGCCCATGCCTCCAGGAAAAGCTGCACGGGTGGCAGCCCGGCGCCAAACAGATACAGAAACCGGTTTCGGTACCAGCCCGAGCCCACTTCGTCGTACATCATCCGCCACAAGCTCTTGTCAAACTTATCAGCAAAGAAGTCGGCGGGCGGAGTGGCCGGGGCGGGGTGGCCAAGCTGAAGCACAAAGGGCGGGGTTTCGGAATCGGGAGCGTCGGACATGGGTAAAAGTAGTTGTCAGTTGCTAGTTGTCCGTTGTTAGGATCGTTCTGACAACGGACAACGAATTAGCGTCAGTTGTCAGGTGCTAGTTGCCCATTGTTAGGATCGTTCTGACAACGGACAACTAACAACCGGCAACTAGCACCTGACAACGAGTTACGCTGGTACGGACACCTGGTCGGTTGCGGCGGTCGGACTGCCCACCGGCTGCTTTACCGGCGCCACCGTCACGATGACGAACTTGGAGGTGGGCGTGTTGCTTTTGTAGGCCACCGAGCCGATGGGTACCAGCACGTTGCCCTCGGGGAAGTACACCGCGCAGTTGCCCTTCGGAATGTCGTAGGGAATGGCAATAAACTTTTCGGCGTGGCGCTGCTGCCCTTCGAAGTGGCTGGTGATGTCAACCAGGTCCTTTTCCCCAATGCCCCGCTCCAGCATATCGGCCGGGTTCAGGAAGATGACGCGCCGCTCGCCGTGGATGCCCCGGTACCGGTCGTTGTAGTCATACACGGTGGTATTGAACTGGTCGTGGCTGCGGATGGTCATGAGCACCAGCTGCCCGGGCTCCAGCACGTGCTTTTCGTAGGGCGTGCTCGTGAAGTTGGCTTTGCCGTTGTCGGTGGTGAAGTTTCGCTCCCGGGGGCCGTTAGGCAGGTAGAACCCGCCCGGTTCCCGCACTTTCCGGTTGAAGTCCTCGAACCCCGGAATGGTGCGAGCCACGTAGTCCCGGATCAGGTCATAGTTCTCGGTGCAGCCCACCCAGTCCACCGTGGTTTTGTCGCCCAGCGTGGCCAGGGCAACGCCGCTCACGATGGCGACTTCGCTCAGCATCTCCCCGCTGATGGGCTCCAGCACACCCTTGCTCATGCTGACCACGCCCATCGAGTTCTCACAGGTCGTAAACTGCTCGCCTGATTTCTGCCGGTCTACGTCGGTGCGGGCACGGCAGGGAAGGAGCAGGGCCACTTCCCCGTTCACGAGGTGGCTGCGGTTGAGCTTGGTGGTTACGTGCACCGACAGGCGGAGCCGGCGCATGCCTTCGGCCACGAACTCGGTGTCGGAGCAGGCCGCGAGCAGGTTGCCGCCCATGGCCATAAACACCCTCACCCGGCCGTCGTGCAGGGCTTTGACGGCTTCCACCGTGTCGAGCCCGTGCTCCCGCGGGGGCTCGAAGGTGAACTCTTTCGCCAGCGCGTCGAGGAAGGTGTCGGTAGGCCGCTCCCAGATGCCCATGGTCCGGTCACCCTGCACGTTGGAGTGGCCGCGCACCGGGCACAGGCCCGCGCCGGGAATACCGACCGCGCCCTTCAGGAAGTGCAGGTTTACAATCTCCTGAATCGTATACACGCCGTTTTTCTGCTGCGTCAGACCCATGGCCCAGCAGGTAATGACTTTTTTGTGTCGGGCAATCAGGCTGGCCGCTTCCTCAAGCTGGGCCCGGGTAATGCCGCTGGCTTCCTCGATGTCGGCCCAGCTGGTATTGTTCAACGTTTCGACCAGCTCGGGGTAGCCGGTGGTATAGTTGCGGATAAACTCCTGGTCGAGCACCAGGCCCGGGTTGAGCGCCTCGGCCTCCAGCAGGCATTTCATCAGCCCGCGCAGCACGAGCTGGTCGCTGTTGATGCGCACCTGCAGGTAGATGTCGGTGATGGGCGTGCCGTCGCCGAGCAAAGCCCCCAGGGCCCGGAGCGGGTTCATGAAGTCCTGGGGGTTCTTGAAGTTCAACAGGCCGGCTTCCAGCAGCGGATTGATACTGATAATCTGGGCCCCGTTGCGCTTGGCCTGCTGCAGCGCCGACAGCATCCGCGGGTGGTTGGTGCCCGGGTTCTGCCCGATGATGAGGATGACTTCGGCCTCGTGGATGTCGTTGAGCGTGACCGAGCCTTTGCCCAGGCCGGTGGTGTTGGCCAGGGCCGCCCCGCTGCTTTCGTGGCACATGTTGGAACAGTCGGGCAGGTTATTGGTGCCGAACTGCCGCACGAACAGCTGATACAGGTAGGCCGGCTCGTTGGGCACCTTGCCGGAGGTGTAGAAGATGGCCTCGTGGGGCGACGACAGCGCGTTCAGCTCCCGCCCTACCAGCTCAAATGCCTCGGTCCAGGAGATGGGCGTGTAGTGGGTGGCCCCGGGCCGCAACACCATCGGGTGGGTGATGCGCCCCGCATTGTTCAGGTCCCGGTCCGTCATGTGCGACAAATCCACCAGGCTGTGCTTGGCGAAGAACTCTGGTCCCACCGGGTCTGACTGCGCGTCGGAAGCCGTAGCCTTGGCTCCATTCTCACAGAACTCGGCTACGGAGCGGTGCTCGTCGGGGTCGGGCCAGGCGCAGGACGAGCAGTCGAACCCATCCTTCTGGTTGAGCTTGAGCAGGGCATGGGTGCCGCGCACCGGGCCGTCGTAGCCAAATGCAAAGGCCCCCGACTTCAGCACGGCGGTGAGGCCGGCCGCTACGGTGGCGGGCTTACGCAGGCGCAGGCCGGTGAATTCTTCGGGCGGCTGGGCCAGGATGGGGTGCTGGTGCTTGGCACCGCGGGTATCAGGAGCTTCCATAGGGCGCGGGTCGGCGTCGGCTTTGTCGGAGTTGGCCCAGGGGTCGAGCGTGGGCGCCTCGCCCTGGTCGGGCCGCTCCCCGCTGCGGGGAGCGTGGGCTTCGGCGCCCTGCTGCTCGGTTTTGCCAGCCTTGCTGGGGTCTTCGGCGGGAGATTTTTCCATAACACGGAATCAGAGTAATAGTTGGGAAAGCCGCTAGTGGCGGCAGTCCAGGTCTTTTTCAACGAGAATGCGCAGGAACTGGCCGGAAGCCAGCGGCAGCGTGGCCACGAGGCCGTTCTGGTCGGTGGACGTCCAGCTCTGCGCCAGGCTGGCGGGTACTGTGACGGTCAGCGCCCCGGCTTCGTAGATTACCTGAAACTCCTCCTGTTCGGCGCGCTCCAGGGCGTACACCAGCTGGTCGGTAGGCAGGGGCCCCAGCGGTACGGTGCAGGCCACCCGGCCCTGGTCGGCAAACTGCTGCACCTCGGCCTCGGACAGCCGCAGCCGCAGGGAGTTGTCTTCAATGCGAAGCTTCATAAGGAGAAGTTAGGAGCTGGGAGCTGCTGCGCAGGAGGCAGGAGTTGATGGAGGAGACTCTGAGGACAGTAATTCATATAGGCGGTCATTCCGAGCGAAGTCGAGGAATCTCTACCGCTTCGTTGAGTTAGTAACCCCAAACGGAGCGGTAGAGATGCTTTGACTTCGCTCGGAATGACGTTCGAGAACTAAATAACTCTCTGTTACTGTATGCCCGGCCTGACGCAAGTTGTACGCAGCAACGGAAGATAGGACCTGGCCGGAAATACCGATTTGCCCGCTCTCATAAAATGTAGGTGATAAGAAAGGGGAGGTCTTCATTTACATCGTCTCCTAACTTCTTGCTCCATCAACTCCCGATTCCCGTCACAATTCTCGCCTCCCCGCAGTACACGTTGAACCGGCCCTGGCGCACGAAGCCGAGCAGGGTCATGCCGAAGTCGCGGGCGGCCTGTACGGCCAGGGAGCTGGGGGCGCCCACCGCCGCCAGTACCGGAATGCCTGCCACTGCGGCCTTCTGCACCAGCTCAAACGAGGCTCGTCCGCTTACCAGCAGCACCGTGTTGTGCAGGGGCAGCTGCCCGGCCAGCAGCGCCGCGCCGATTACCTTGTCCAGGGCGTTGTGCCGGCCCACGTCCTCGCGCAGCAGCAGCAGCTCCCCCTCCGGTGAGAACAGCGCCGCCGCGTGCAGGCCCCCGGTTTGCTCGAACAGCGCCTGGGCGGCCCGCTGCCGCTCCGGCAGCTGGTGAATGACGGCCGCCGGCACGGTGGGGCCGTCAGGAGGCAGCACCGGGCAGGAAGCAGCCCGGACGGCGTCGATGCTGGTTTTGCCGCACACCCCGCAGCTGCTGCTGGTGTAGAAGTGCCGCTCCAGCCGGGGCAGGTCGGTGGCGACGTGGGCAGCCAGCTCGGCCCGGACTACGTTTTCGCGCTCCTCGGGCTTTTCCACGTCGGGGCAGTACAACACGCCGGTCAGGTCGGCCTGATGCTGAACGATGCCCTCGGTGAGCAGGAAGCCGGCCGTCAGCTCAAAGTCGTGGCCCGGGGTGCGCATCGTAATGGCCAGGGTGCGGTGTTGGCGCTCCGCCGTCGGCCCAAATCCCAGCCGGATTTCCAGGGGCTCCTCCGCCGCTACTATGTCCGACGCAGTCGTCAGGGTCTCGCCCGATACCTTGCGTACGGTGGCGTACTCGTAGCTGGAAGCGGGCAGGAAAACGGGGGGCGCGGGCACGGCAAAAACGTCAGAAGTGAAAACAGGAACCCGGGAACGGGCTCTGCTAAAACGTTTGACCCCGCCCGGGGTTTGTGTAATCTTGCAGCCCGCCCTGCGCCGACTTTCCCTTTGCCTTACCCGTTGTTCGTGCCCCTTACTGCCCCTCTGCCCAAGCGCCGCTTCACCTTCGACCGCAACGAGCTGGCCGGAGCCTTCGGCGACCTGGGCACCGACCTACCCCTGCTGATCGGCATCATTGCCGCTTCGGGCGTCGACAGTGCCGGGGTACTGGTTATGTTTGGGCTGATGCAGGTGTTTTCGGGGCTGTGGTATGGGTTGCCGATGCCGGTGCAGCCGCTCAAGGCCTTTGCCGCCCTGGTTATTGCCCAAAAGCTGCCCGGCAATGTGATTTTCGGGGGCGGCCTGGCCATCGGCGTCGCGATGCTGGTACTGTCGGTGCTGGGGCTGATTGACTTGCTGGCCCGGCTGGTGCCCAAGCCGGTGGTCCGCGGCATTCAGTTTGGGCTGGCCCTGCAGCTAACGTCCCTGGCGCTCAAGGAATACGTGCCCGCCGACGGGCTGAACGGCTACCTGCTGGCCGCCGCGGCGTTTGGGATTACGGTAGTGCTGCTCGGCAACCGGCGCTGGCCCGCAGCCCTGCTGGTGGTAGCGTTGGGTGTGAGCTACGCCCTGATCTTCAAGCTGCAGCTGGCTACCGCCACGGCGGCCGTAGGGCTGCACCTGCCGGGCTGGCACGTGCCTGCCCGCGCCGACATTCTCACCGGGGCCCTGCTGCTGGCCCTGCCTCAGATTCCCCTGTCGCTCGGCAACTCCATCCTGGCCACCCGCCAGGCCCTTACTGACTACTTTCCTGAGCGCGACATCCGGGTGCGGCAGATCAGCTTCACCTATGCCCTGATGAACCTGGTGAACCCGTTTTTTGGCGGTGTACCCGTCTGCCACGGCTCGGGCGGACTGGTCGGACACTACGCCTTCGGGGCCCGGTCCGGCACGTCGGTGCTGCTGTACGGCGGCCTTTTCCTGACGCTGGGCCTGTTTTTCAGCCAGGGCTTTGCGCAGGTCGTGCAGATCTTCCCGCTGCCCATTCTGGGGGTGCTGCTGTTGTTTGAGGCCCTTACGCTAGCCACACTTATACGCGACCTGACCACTTCCCGCATCGACCTCACTGTGGCTTTGCTGGTCGGACTGCTATGCTGGGGCCTGCCCTACGGATACCTGGTGGGGCTGGGCGTGGGCACTATTCTCTATTATGCCATGCAGCGGGGCTGGGTTGGGCTGGGGAAGTAAGTGCTTATTAATTTTTTGGGCAAGGCGTTAGTGGCCTCTGAATTTTCAGTCAGATGGAAGTTTCGGCGGACCCACGCGTTCGGACACCGTCCGTTATTAATCCTATAAAAAGATAGGAATTTCATGATGAATTTTGGAATATTCACCCCTATTCTAGCGAATTTCTAATATGCCCCGCCTACGCCAGACTGTCGAGCAGCTTGGGTGCAGTACTGAAATGAATTCACCGTTCTCGTTTCCCAACCCTAATTGCTCTCGTATGAAATCACTCGTACCTTTTCACTTGGCTGGTGCTCCCCGGGTGCTTCACTGCCTTTCGGTGGCGCTGGCTGCTAGTCTGGCCCTGCCCGCCGGAGCGCAAACTGCCCGCCCGGCTGCTGGTCTTACTCCCAACACTTCCAACACGCGGCCGGCCGGCCTGATTGTTCCGCCGGCCCCGGCCCGGTCAGCAGCGTCTGCCCCTGTGCTGCCCCTGCCCGTAGTGCTGCTCGACGTACTGGCACCTACGCTCACCAGCGTATCGCCCGGTCGCAACCTGCGCAACGCCAGCCGGACCAGCAACGTGGAGGCTACGTTTTCCGAGGCGCTGCTGAACAACGCTTCCACCCAGAACGCGTTGCGGGTCTTCAGTGCCCAGCGCGGTGGCAAGCTGGCCGGTACGGCTTCCGTCAGCGGCAGTACGCTGTCCTTCAATCCCAGCACCGACTTCCGGGCAGGTGAAACGGTTTCGGCCACCATCACCACCGGCGTGCAGAGCAGCACCGGCAGCCTGGCCCAGCCCCAGGTAGTGCAGTTCATTACCGCCGTGGCCGGGGGCAGCGCCAACCTGTCGACGGGTGCTGCCACGCCGCAGGTAACCACGGGAACCAACTCCTTTAACCTGGCCATCGGCGACGTGGACGGTGATGGCGACCTGGACCTGGTCGTGCCCAACGTCAACACGTCCTTCGTCAGCGTCCGGATCAACAACGGGCTGAACTCCACCAGCTTCGTGGCCCCGGCCACCGGCGCCGAGGTAGCCGTGGGCGGCCCCAGCCGCACCGTTGTACTGGGTGACATCGACTCCGACGGTGACCTGGATATGGTAGCTACCCAGAATTTCGGTGGTTCTACCGTCAGCATCCGAAAAAACAACGGCAGCGGCGTATTCTCCGCTCCAGCCACCGGCGCCGAGGTAGCCGTGGGCAACTACCCCCTGGCTGCGGCCATGGGCGACGTGGACGGCGACGGCGACCTGGACCTACTGGTGGCCAACAACAACGACAATACCGTCAGCATCCGCCTCAACGACGGCAACGGGGTGTTCAGCGGTGGCAGCAACGTGAGCATCGGCAACTTCCCGCTGGGCATGACCATCGGCGATGCCGATAATGACGGGGACCTGGATCTGTTTACCGCCTCCTACGGCTCTGGTGCCGGCACCTCGGTGAGCCTGCGGATAAACAACGGCAGCGGCGTATTCTCCGCCCCGGCCACGGGCGCTGAAATTCCCGTGGGTACTGCCCCGGTGCAGGTGGCCGTGGGCGACGTGGACGCGGATGGTGACCTGGACATGGTAGCCTGCAACTACATGTCGAACACTCTCAGCATCCGCCTGAACAATGGTAGCGGCGTTTACCAGACACCGGCCACCAATGGCTCCGTCGCGGTCGGATCCAACCCCGAGCACCTGGCCCTGGCCGACGTGAACGGGGACGGCAGCCTGGACCTGCTTTCGGCCGACCAGTCGTCCAACCAGGTAAGCGTTCGGCTCAACAACGGCAGCGGCGTCTTTACGGCTCCCGCCACCAATGCCCAGGTGCCGGTGGGAACTCAGCCGTCGGGACTGGCCGTGGGTGACCTCGACAGCGACGGGGACGTGGATTTCGCAACGGGAAACTTCGGCTCGGCAAATACCAGCGTCCGCCTCAACCAGGGTACGCCCATCACCGACTTGGTTGTGTCCTCGCCCCAGAACGTGAGCGGAACGTACAATAACGTAACCGTAACCGGCACCGGCGTGGCTACGCTTACCGGCCCGCTAACCGTAAACGGCACGCTGGTAGTGCAGAGCGGCGGCCAGCTGATTACCAGGTGCCAAGCCCTGACCGGGGCCGGCAGCTTTACGCTGGATGCCGGTGCAACCCTGTCCATCTGCGACCCGGCGGGCATTACCGCTTCGGGGGCGACGGGAGCCGTCCAGGTTTCCGGAACCCGCTCCTTCAGCACCGATGCCATCTATATCTACGACGGCGCGGCCGCCCAGGTCACCGGTGCCGGTCTGCCGGCCCAAGTGCGGAATCTGGGTACCGTGAACAGCTCGCCGGTCACGCTCAGCAACCCGACCAGCGTGTCGCAGCTGGTGATTATGGGCGGCTCGGGCAATCTGAACCTTAATGGCAATGCCCTGACCCTGCTTTCCAGCGCCGCCGGTACGGCCCTGGTCGTGAACAGCGGCTCCGGACAGGTTGTAGGCAGCACCGCCGTAATGCAGCGCTTCATCGACGGCAGCAGCAACCCAGCGGGCATCGGCTACCGCCACTTCTCCTCGCCCACTACGGGCAGCACCGTTGCCGATCTGGCCACGACCGGCTTCACGCCCAGCGTAAACGACGGCTACAACACCTCGCTCACGCCGCTGGCTTTCACGCCCTTCCCCAACGTATTTCTCTACAACCAGAGCCGCCTGTCCAACTCGGCCACCGGTATCTCGGTGTTCGATAAAGGATGGCAGTCGCCGGCCAGCACGGCTGATCCGCTGACGCCGGGCCGGGGCTATAGCGTGCACATTGCCAACGGCGCTCTGGTGGACTTCCAGGGAACGTTTACGCAGACTGCCATCACCCTTGCCGGCATCACTCGCTCAAACCCGATTCCTTCCGCTGGAGCCGCCGACAAAACCGGCTGGAACCTGATGGGCAATCCGTACCCCTCACCCCTGGACTGGGGAACGGTAACGGATGCCGCCCGTACGAACGTGAATGCGGCCGTGTACGTGTACAAAAGCACGAGCCAGTACGGCGGGGTCTATACCTCGTTCGTGAATGGCACCGGCGCCGGCACCGGTCTGATTGCCGCCGGCCAGGGCTTTTTCGTGCGGGCCAGCACCGCCGGCGCGTCCGGCTCCATCGCCCTGACCAATGCCAACCGCGTCACGACCTACAGCGCGACGCCCACCTTCCAGCGTGCCGCCAGCACCCGGCCGCAGGTGCAGCTCACGCTAAGCAACGGCGCTGCTGACCTTACCGACGATGTATACCTGTACGCCGAAGCCGGTGCCACCGCAGCTTTCGATGGCAACTACGACGCCTACAAGCTGCCTAACAGCACCGGCCTGAACGTGGCAGCTGTCAGCAGCACCGACGAGACGCTGTCGGTACAGGGCCTGGCCCCGCTTACTGGCACTGACGTAGTAGTGCCCCTGCAGGTAACCGTGCCCGGTAGCGGGTCCTACACGCTGCGGGCTGCTCAGCTGGCTAATCTGCCCGCCGGCACCTTTGCCTACCTGCGCGATGCCTTCACCGGCGCCGTCGTCGACCTGGCCCGGCAGCCGGTATACACCTTCACGGCCAGTGCCACCAGCCTCGCTTCCCGCTTCTCCGTGCTGCTGACCGCAAGCCGGGTAATGGCCGTGGCCCCCTCGGCCCTTAGCCAGCAGGTGCTGCTTTACCCCAACCCGGCCCGTCAGGCAGTATCAATTGAGCTTCCGGTGGCACTGCGGCAGCAGGCAACTTCCCTGACGCTGACGAACACCCTGGGGCAGCGCGTGCGCAGCTTCACGCTGCCGGCTGACGGACGGGCTGAGGGCCGCACGATTTCTCTGGCCGGCGTTGCGCCTGGTTTGTATCTGCTGAACCTCACCACCCTGCAGGGCGTGGTCGTAAAGCAGTTGGTAGTCGAGTAAAACTGGCTACGTCCGGGCCGGGCGTACCGGTCCGGACGTGAGCTGCCTTTCCCGTTTCTCTGGTACTTTTAAAGAATATAATATGAAAACCTTCCCGACTATCTTTTCCCGGCTGACCGGCGGGCTGCTCGTAGTGCTTGCTGCCGGCCTGAGCCAGCCGGTGGTGGCCCAGGACCCGGACAGCGGTGGCCCAACCCCGACGCCCTCCACACCTACCTCCGTACCTATCGACGGGGGCGTGGCACTGCTGCTGGCGGCCGGTGCTGCCTATGGGGTAAAGCGGCTGCGGACGCGCCGCTAGCTTCAGGCTACTCGCTGAGCGTAAGAAGGGTCATTGGCTGCTGCCAATGACCCTTTCGCATTATAGCTGGCCTGGTCAGGGGCACAGGGTGTTCCAATGCCTACTGTAAACCCAGTACCCGTCGGATATGCTGCTGGTAGAGCGGGTTTTCCGTCATGCCGTTGTGGCCGGCCCCGGGCAGGGTGATGTACTCGTCGCCAGGCTTGAGAAGCTTCTTCAGCTGTAAGGAGCCCTGGTAGCTGATGACCTCGTCCTGGTCGCCGTGGAAGATGGTGATGGGCGCCGCCACCCGGGCCAAGACCTTATCGGTAGCCAGCGGGTAGCGCACGATAAAGCCGGGAATCCAGGAGTAGTGCTGCCGGGCCATTGCCGTCATGCTCGGGTAGGGTGCCTGCAGAACCAGCCGGCGTGGGTGGTGGCGGGAAGCCAGCCACGCGGCGGCCCCGGTTCCCAGGGAGTAGCCGAGCAGGACAGTACGAGCCTCAGGGTACTCAGGCAGCAGCTGCTGATAGGCGGTTTCGGCGTCGGCCAGAAACTGTTGTTCGCTGCTGATTTGCCCCTGGCTTTTGCCGTAGCCGCGGTAGTCGAGCACGAACACGTCGTAGCCGAGACGGGTGTAGGTCGGGGCCACGTCGCCCCAGGAGTCGAGAGCACCGGCGTTGCCGTGAAGGTAGAAGATCAGGCCTTTGGCCGGGGCATCGGCATGAAAAAGCAGGCCGTGCAGGCGGGTAGCATCGGCCATGAGAATCCACCGCTCCTCAAACTGCCCGGGGAAGCTGAAGCGGTGGGTAGCCGGCAGGCGGGAGGGAAAGAACAGCAGGTGCTCCTGCTTAAAGAACAGCAGCACGCAGATGCCCGCATACAGCAGGGCCGCAATGCCGAGTAGCGCGAGGATAAGCTTCATAACTTTCTAACAGTTAGCAAGTAATGATTAAAAAGGCGGTCATGCAGAGCGCCAGCGAAGCATCTTGCGTGCTGATGTTGGATTAACAACTCCTGCGTCAGCACGCGAGATTCCTCGGCTTCGCTCGGAATGCGTTCTGAATATTAAGAAATCAATTAGATCATTACCCCCCGATCGTGCTCATCGACTCAAAGCTGAGCTGATGCACGGGGCGCTGCCGCTCGGCTTCGAAGCCGTCGGCGGCCCGGTGGCGGAAGGCGGACTTCAACGCCTCTACTACTACCTCATCCGAAGCGCCGCCACGGAGCAGGGCCCGCACGTCGAGTACTCCCTGGTCGTAGAGGCAGGTTTTCAGGCCGCCCTCAGCCGTCAGGCGGATGCGGTTGCAGGTACCGCAGAAGGTGCGCGAGAAAGCCGCAATGATGCCGATGCTGCCCGCGTGGCCGGGGATGGTATAGTGGCTGGCCGTGTCGCCGGGGGCGGCGGCGGTCGGCATCAGGCCCGGGAAGTGGGCTTGCAGGTGCTCCCGGATGCGGACGTGGTTCCAGGGCAGGGTGGGGGCGTGGCTGCCGCCGTTGAAGGGCATTTCCTCGATAAAGCGCACGTCGACCGGCAACTCCCGGGTCAGACCGGCCAGGGGCACCAGGTCCTCGATGTTCTGCCCGCCCATCACCACCGCATTGATTTTGACGGTAATGCCGGCTTCCAGCAGGGCATAAAGCGTGTCGAGCACCCGGGGCAGCTCGTCGCGGCGGGTGATGCGCGCAAACCGGGTCCGGTCAAGCGTGTCGAGGCTGAGATTGACGGCCTTTACCCCCAGCTGCTTCAGGGCCGGGACGTAGGGCGCGGTGAGTACCCCGTTGGTGGTGAGGCTCAGGTCGTCGATGCCGGGAATGCGGGCCAGGCGCTCCATAAAGGGTACCAGGTCGCGGCGGACGAACGGTTCCCCGCCGGTGAGGCGCACTTTGCGCACGCCCAGCCCGGCCAGCAGGGTTACGAGCCGCTCCATCTCCTCGTAGCTTAGCAGCTCCTGCTTGGGCACGTACTCAATGCCCTCGGCGGGCATACAGTAAAAGCAGCGCAGGTTGCACCGGTCCGTGACGGCCAGGCGCAGGTACTCCAGTGGGCGGCCATGGTTATCAAACAGAACGGGGGAAGCAACGGGCATACTGCAAAGGAACGGCAAAACCGGTAAGCGGGCCGGCGGAAACAGGACGAGGTACGGGCAAAAAACGTTCGGTCGGGCTTTCGCCCCGTACTGCCTACTTTCGCATGCAAGCACCTGGCCTAAACAAATGAAACTGAAAATCTCCCTTTTTGGCATTACCAAGGAAATCGTGGGTAGCCCGGAGCTGGAAGTCTCCACTGCCGAAAACGCCACCGTGGCCGAGCTGCAGACCGAGCTGGCCCGGCAATATCCGCGCTTCGCGGAGCTGACCAGCCTCGCCGTGGCCGTCAACAGCGAGTACGCGGCCCCCGACCAGCTCCTGCGCCCCCACGACGAAATTGCCCTGATTCCGCCGGTGAGCGGAGGGTAAAAAATTGATAAGCAAGCCACCGTGTCTGTCATCCTTGATCTGGCGTCCGCCGAGCGAACCGAAGGTCGACGTAGTGAAGGACCTTATCAGGGTGGAACGACAGACGTAAATACTACAGCTCGAATGCAGATAGAACTTACCGACCAGCCTATTGACGTGGCCGCCGCCCTGGCCGCGGTGCAGGACGACGGCGCCGGCGCGGTCAACACCTTTATCGGCACCGTGCGCAACCAGTCGACGGGCAAAAAGGTGGTGCGACTCGATTACGAGGCTTACGACAAGATGGCGTTGCACCAGATGCGGCGCGTGGCCGAGCTGGCCCGGGAAAAGTGGCCTATGCTGCGGCAGGTGGCCATCACCCACCGCAAAGGCCGGCTGGAAATCGGCGACGTGGCCGTGGTTGTAGCCGTGAGCACGCCCCACCGGGCCGAGTCGTTTGCCGCCTGCCAGTTCATCATCGACACCATCAAGCAGGTGGTGCCCATCTGGAAAAAAGAAGAGTACGAGGACGGCTCGGTTTGGGTAGCGGCCCATCCCTGAGCAGGAGGAGAGATTTAGGGATAATGCACTATAGACGAAGGGGCTGCTCTAAATCTCCGAACTACCCAGCTCCTGCCGGGCCTGGGCCGCTTCCTCCGGGGTGTTGATGTTGCGCAGCTCCCGCGGGTCGGGGGCTGGGAGCAGCTCGATGTCGGAATTGATAAGGGCTTTGCGGGGACAGGAGTAGCCCAAAGCCAGGAAGCGCAGCAGCACGCCGTAGCTCTGGGGCTCCCAGATGGTAATCAGGGGCTCGGGAAACCCGTTGTCAGGGCTTTGAAAGGCCGTGGCCACTTTAGACCCGTTGCGGTGCGCCACCAGGTGCTGCAGCGTAGCTGCCGACAGAAACGGCAGGTCGCAGGCCACCACCAGCCACGCCGCGTCCGGATCGGTTTGCAGGGCGCTGAGGATGCCGCCCACCGGGCCCAGGCCCAGAAACCGGTCGGGCAGGGGCAGCAGGCCCGCGGGCAGATCAGCAACCTGGTCGGGGCGGCAGGAGACGTGTACGTCGGTGCACACCCGGGCCAGCAGGGCAGCGGCGTGCTCGCGCTGCTCAGCGCCGTGGTAGCGCAGGCGGCCTTTGTCGGTCTGCATCCGCTGGCTCTGCCCCCCGGCCAGTACCAGGCCGCGCAACGGCGGCAGCGCGGCCAGCCACCACTGCCGGATAAAGCCGGCAATGGCGCTGGTATCAGCCAAGGGCAGCAGCGGGATGGTGCGGCCGGCGAAATGATCTTGCAGATACCCGGGAGCCTCCGTGACGCCCTCCGGCAGCAAAATCAGCTGCACGTCGGTGAGGCGGTCGAGCTTGCGGTCCAGGGGCTTGGCCGGGTCGAGGATGATGACCTGCTGCCGGGCCCGGAAGTGGTTGCCGTTCACGAGCACCAGGCTTTCGTGGGTAAGCAGCTCCCGCTGGGCAAACGCGTCCAGCTCCCGGCGCTGGTCGAGGCGGCGAAACGTAATCTTGTCGGTGACTTCGGCGCTGGCCCCGGCCAGCAGGATCGGGCTGGCTCCCCCGGCACCACCTTCGGCAGCATCGTCGCCGGCGGCGTGGTCGGCGTCCACGTAAGCCACGCGCAAGGCCGGGCTAAGCAAAGGCAGCAGACGGGCGGTTAGTTCTTTGATTTTACCGCAAGGCGCCCCCAGGATAGCCAGCTCCTGCCGGCCAAACTCGCCTACGGTGGGGCGGGCCAAGGCGGCATGCTTGCGGTAGGGCTGGTGGTCGTTAGTCGGCATGATGAAAGTCGCTTTTGCCCCCGGTCTTGTCCAGCAGACGCGTCTCACTGATTACGATGTCGTGGGAGAGGGCCTTGCACATGTCGTACACCGTCAGGGCTGCTACCGATGCCCCGGTCAGGGCTTCCATCTCCACCCCGGTTTTGCCCGTCACAGTAGCCGTGCACACGATTTCGATGGTATCGGCGCTGATAACGCTGATGCTGACCTGGCAGTCGTCGAGGCCCAGGGGGTGACAGAGCGGAATCAAATCGGCAGTTTTCTTGGCGGCCATGATGCCGGCCAGAATGGCGGTCTGGAACACCGGGCCTTTACGGGTAGGCAGGTCGCCGGCCTGCACCAGCCCGACTATCTCGGCGCCCAGTACCACGCGGCTGCGGGCACGGGCCACGCGGCGGGTGGGCTGCTTGCCGCCCACGTCCACCATGGCGGGCTGACCGGCGGCATTCAGGTGAGTGAAAGGAGAAGTTGACATACGGGTCGGGATACGTAATGGAAAAAGGCCCGGCGTACGCCGTTCAGCCAGTACCTTCGGCCATGCAGCCGGGGCCGGCAAGGTAAAGCCGATTTTCCTGCTGCTTGTTTGATTTCGCCTATGATTTCCGTTGAAGAAGCTACCCGGCTGGTCCTGGCCTCCGTCCGCCCCCTGCCCGTGGAGCACATTCCGCTGCTGGAAGCCAGGGGGCGGGTGCTGCGCGAAAATCTGGTAGCCGACCGTGACTTCCCGCCCTTCGACCGGGTGGCCATGGATGGCATTGCCCTGGCCTTTTCGGCCGTAGCCGCCGGCCAGGCCGTCTTCCCGATTGCGCGGACCCAGCTGGCCGGCGCTCCTCCGGAGCCGTTGGAAGACCTTCGCACAGCCGTGGAAATCATGACCGGCGCCGCCCTGCCCTCCGGCACCGATGCCGTGGTGCGGTACGAAGACCTGCAGATCGAACCCGGACTCGACGGGCGCGTCACAGCCACGGTACTCGTTCTGCCGCCCGCTGCGGGCCACAACGTTCACCCGCGGGCGGCGGACCGCCAGCAGGGCGAGCTACTGCTGCCCGCCGGAACCCGGCTCGGGCCCGCTGAAATTGCCGTGGCCGCCACCGTCGGGGCCGCCAGGGTAGTCGTAACGCGGACACCGCAGGTAGCGGTGGTAAGTACCGGCGACGAGCTGGTGGAAATAGGCCAAACTCCCCTGCCGCACCAGATCCGGCGTTCCAACGCCTATATGCTGCGGGCGGCCCTGCTCGAAGAAGACGCCCGGGTAGAGCTATTTCATTTCAACGACGACCCGGCCGCATTGCGCGCGGGCCTGCCGGCCTTGCTGACCGGCTTTGATGCCGTGCTGCTCAGCGGGGCCGTTTCCAAAGGGCAGGCCGACTTCCTGCCTGCCATTTTGCAGGAGCTGGGCGCCGAACAGATTTTCCACGAGGTAAGTCAGCGCCCGGGCAAGCCGTTCTGGTTTGGGCAGAAAGCCGGCGGCGCCACCGTGTTCGCGTTGCCGGGCAACCCGGTTTCCACCTTCGTGAACTACTACCGCTACGTGCGGCCCTGGCTGCGGGCCTGCCAGGTGTCAGAGAGTCTGGCCGGGGCTCCGCAGTGGGCAGCCCTGGCGACGGCCGTCACGTTTCGGCCGGCACTGACGCACTTTCTGCCTGTGAAGCTGGAATCGGCCCCGGATGGCCGGCTGCTGGCTTATCCTCAGCGAGCCGGGGGCTCCGGCGACCTGGCCGGCCTGCTTTCCTGCGACGGGTTCCTGGAGCTGCCGGCCGCACAGACCGAATTTGCCGTCGGGGAGCCTTTGCCTTTACTTCGGTTCCGCCAGTAGCGCAGATTTACCGGTCCTAGCCTTCTTTGCTTTCGTCTTCCCGGAAATCGTGGCCGCAGTGAAAGCAGTGGTAGGGGCGCAGGGGCCGTAGAAACAGCAGGTTCAGCAGCCGGGGCAGGAAGTGCGTCTCGGTTTCGTCGGGCCCCTGCGACACGTCGGCCGAGCCACAGCGCGGGCATTGACGCCGGTCCGGGGCGTCATCCGGGCCGGAGACGGCCATCGGCACGGTCTGGTAGCGAAGCACTTCCTGGGCCCGGCTGAGGTCGGGCTGGCGCACGTGCAGCCGGATGCCCCCGGTAATGGGGCCGTAGGGCCGGTTCTCCCCGGTCAAAAAGCACGGAATATTCTCCGCGTCCAGGCGGCTCTTGGCCAGGTGGGCCGCTACGTAGTTGGCAAAAGAATCAACCACCACGATGGCGTCGGTGGGCGGAACAGAAGACATGGTGGAAGGAGCTGGAAGCCGGGAGTTACAGGGCTTAGAACATAGAACTCAGAACTTAGATTTCCCGCCGGATTCGGAATAAGGACCTTTTTTAGGTTGATTGCTCTAAGCCCGGCAGGCTTACTGCTCCGCCGGCCGGCCCAGCAGCCAGCCTTTGGGCCCTTTGGCACGGGTGCCCTTCAGAAAGTCAGCTAGTCCGCGAGTTATCCGCTCGGCCATCTGCTGCTGAAAAGCCGGGTCGGCGAGCCGCTTCTCGTCTTCGGAGTTGGATACAAAAGCCGTTTCCACCAGGGCATTCGGAAACTCAGTGGGGCCGTTAAGGCCGAAGTTGAAGGAGCCCACGTTGCCGAACCCTTTCAGGCCGGTCTGGCGCATCTGCTCATACAGGGCTACACTAAGCGGGCGGAAGGCTACGTAACGGTAGTAGGTGCTGGTGCCCTGCACCGAAGCGCTGCCCGAGGAGTTCACGTGGATGCTCACCAGCAGGTCGGGGTTGAGCTTGCGCAGCAGCAGCACCCGGCGGCCGTTGTCCACGCTCACGTCGGTTTCGCGGGTCATCAGCACCCGGGCCCCCTGCTCTTCCAGCTCCCGGCGCAGCTTCAGGGCAATGGCCAAAGTCAGGTCCTTTTCCTTGACCCCGGAGGCGCCGACCGCCCCGTGGTTGTCGCCGCCGTGCCCGGCGTCCACGGCCACGGTCAGGCCCTTCAGCCGAAGCCTGGCCGGGGGGCGCTTCACGCGGACTACCAGCGTGTTGCGCCGGTAGCCGATGGAATAGCCCCAGGACTGCTCGTGCTTCAGGTTGAGCACCATCCGAAACACGTCGGGCTGAATCTGCTCGTAGTGCACGTCGCCCAACTCCCGCAGGCCGTCCCGCTGGGTTATCCAGTTGGTGTTCGACGTAGCCCCGAAAATGTCGACCACGAGGCGGGTGGGCTCGGTCAGCAGCTGGGAGCGGTACGGCAGGCGCATATCCAGGGGCACCTGCACGTAGTCGTAGAGCGAGTCGCCGGATACGCTCCAGGAGCTGGTCAGGGAAGTCGGGACAAAGCCCCCGCGCGGCAGCAGGCGCACCACTTCGAGCGGCACCCAGGCCTGCTGCCCCTCGGCCAGCCGCACCCGGTACTGGTCGCCGACTTTGCCGGTCACGTGCAGCACCACCAGGGAGTCGAGGTAGCCTAGTTTGGCTCCGCCGAGGCGGTCTTCGCCCAGGCCGTAGTTCAGGTAAGCCAGGGCGCCCCGGGTAACCGCCAGCTGGGGTTCGTTGGGGTTCAGAAACCGTATCCGGCTCAGGGTGTGGGCCGTGGCCCGGGAGCTGTCGGAAGTCACGAGCTGAAACTGCAGGGTGCGGTCCTGCAGGGTGTCGCCGGGCCGCACCACGTAGGTGCCCTGGTACACACCCCGAACGCCCTTGGCGGTGGCGGGCAGCTCGGTAAGGGGCTGCCCGTTCAGGAACGTGACCCGGCTGCCGGGCCGGCCTTTCAGGCGCACCTGGAGCCGGTCGCCGGGCTGCAGCCACTGGCTGGCGGCGGGCACGGTTTCCACACTTTCAATCAGCGGGGCACTCCTCGGCGGCACGCTCTGGGCGGTGGCGCGGGAGAAAAGAGTGAGCAGGGGAACGAGCGGCAGCAGGAGCCGGAAAACAGGATTCATCAGCGGGCAGAAAACGAAAAGGGCGCAGCAGTCGGCCGCGCCCCTAAAGTTGCCGGTTTTTCCTCCTTACTTCCGCAGGGCTTCGCGTAAATCCTTTACGTCGCGGCCATTCTCCAAAGCCAGGAACTCGGCCTGCAGTGCTTTGATATGAACTTCATCGGTGGCGCGCACGTCGAGGCGGACGGTGCGGTAGCGGGCGTTCAGGTCGCGGTACACCTGGCCGGCGTAGTCCCAGTCGCGCTGGGTCCAGGTAGTGCGCCTGGCCCGGACCTGGCGCATAAACTGGGTGTAGGCGGAATTCACGTTCAGGGCCGTCAGCGTGTTCACGTCGGCGTAAGTACCCAGCAGCTCCTGGCGGAAGGCGCTTTCCGACCCGGCACTCATCGGCTGGCTGGCCCGTTCGCGGTTCACGGAGTCGTAGCGGGCCAGGCGGCGCTTCAGCACCGACAGCCGCGCCCGCGACTCTACCGAAAGGCTGTCGAGCTTCGTATCAAGCCGGGCGGCCTGGCGCTTGAGGTCTTCCTTGATGACCGGCAGCTTTTCGCGGGCAACCGTATCGGCTTTGTCAAAGGCGCGGTTCATGGCCGCGTTAAGCTGATCCAGCTCTTCTTCGGCCTTGGCCTGACGGCTGCGGGGTGTGCTGTCGCAGGCGGTAACGAGCAGGGCACCAACCAGCAGCACGGGAGCAATGAGGGAATGGAAAGCGGTTTTCATAGCCCTCTCTACGCAGCCCGACGGTAGGTGGATACCCAAGAGCGGTGCCGGCGGCTATTCCTGCCGCAGCCGGAAGGTGAAGGGCATTTCGTAGACCACCGCCACGGCGTGGCCGTCCTTGCGGGCCGGAATCCATTGGTTGGGAATTTCCTTGCTCGTGCGCAGGGCTTCCTCGTCGCAGCCGCCCCCAATGCCCATCAGCACTTTATGATTGGAGGCGCGGCCGAGCGTGTCCACGGTAAACTCGACAATCACCTTACCCTGAATCTTGCGGTCCTGGGCATTTTGCGGATAGGTGAGCTTTGAGGTGAACACGGCCAGGGCCGCATCGCCACCAATAAAGAGCGGGGGCTGCTCTACCCGGCTGCGCACCCACTTGTCGGGGCCCTGCTGCACGGAGTACATGATATCGTCGACAGGCCGGAAGTA
The DNA here is from genome assembly GCF_020685205.1 of Hymenobacter translucens. GTDB lineage: Bacteria > Bacteroidota > Bacteroidia > Cytophagales > Hymenobacteraceae > Hymenobacter > Hymenobacter translucens. Next base: position 8,686 of record NZ_JAJERB010000002.1, on the reverse strand, counting down.
CGTCAGCTTTTGGGTTGTGTGGTCGTAGCGCTGGACCACCACCTGCCGGCCGTCGCGGGTGTAGGCATAGTATTCCCACTCCCCGACTTTCTTTCCCTTTTCCATCATTCCGCTCTCCCAATTGGTTTTGCGCAGCTTTTGGGCCCGGACTCCCAGGGGCAACAGCAGGAGAAGCAGTAACAGACTAAGTACAAGTTTTTTCATAGAGACGTTTTGAGTGGGAATTGAGGTTCTGAGTGGGATCAGAAGCAGGCGCTTCCGAAAGCATGAAACAGAAAGTCAGACTTTCAGAAGCAGAGCAGAGATTTGCGTGGGGTTGAGGTAGGGAAGTTAGTAAGTACTTACTACTGATGCAAATTAAAATATGACGCAACAAAAAAACAGCCTCTCCCTGGTCTGGATGCCAGGAAGAGGCTGATATCGTTTGCTTTAGCAAAAAAAAGATAACGCGCTGGTGTGCAGGTTGTGATAGCTAAGGCGCCTCGTCACTGAGCCGCTCCTGCAGATCGCGCATCTGGCTTTGCAGACCGGGCAGATGGGGGCACACCCGGGCCAGGCGCTCCAGCACGCGCAGGGTGCCTTTATCGTCGCCAAGCATGCGCAGGATAGTAGCCCAGCCACTGAGGGCGCCAAAGTGGCGGGGCTCGCGGCGCAGGGTTTCGGCAATATCGAGCAGGGAAGCGCGGTACTCCCCCCGCAGGTAGTAGGCCGTGGCCCGCTTGTTCCACCCTTCCGGCAAATCGGGGCGGGCCTCGATCAGGTGGGTGAAGTCGGCAATGGCCCGGCTATAGTCGTCGGCGGCCAGGGCCCGCATGCCGGCTTCGAGCTGCTTGTCGAGGGCCTGGTCGCCGGTAGCCAGCCAGATATGCCAGATTCCGTTCTGCAGGGCCTCAATTTCCAGGGGAGCCGTGGCCGTGCGCAGCTGAGCAAACAGCTCGTCGAGGTTGTTCATAGCCGGGTGGGAGAGGTGATACTGGCTGATACGGTAAGATCGGGCGTGGCGGATTATCAGCGCTTCGGATTGACGAGAAAGCCCGGCCTGAGGAGCCGGGCTTTTCCAGAAGGAACGCAGGCCGGGCAGCTCCTAGAACAGCGCCGCGGCTACCCGCCGGATGGACTCCGACTTGCCCATCGAGTAGTAGTGCAGGCAGGGTACGCCGTGAGCCATCAGCTCCCGGCTTTGGTTGATGCACCACTCAATGCCGACCTGGCGCACCGCGGTATTGTCAGGGCAGGCCTGGATGGAGTCCACCAGCTCGTCGGGAATGTTCAGGTAAAAGGTGCGGGGCAGCATGGTCAGCTGGCTTTTGGCCGTGAAGGGCTTCAGGCCGGGAATGATGGGGACCGTAATGCCGGCGGCCCGGCAGCGCTTCTCGAAGTTGAAGAACTGCTCGTTGTCGAAAAACATCTGGGTCACGATGTAATCGGCCCCACGGTCAATCTTCTGCTTGAGGTAGCGCAGGTCGGCGCCGTGGTTGGGGGCTTCGAAGTGCTTTTCGGGGTAGCCCGCCGTGCCGATGCAGAAGTTGGTCGGAAACGTGTCCTCCTGCTCCTCGTCGAGGTAGCGGCCGTGGTTCATGCAGGTAATCTGCTCAATCAGGTCGCTGGCGTAGGCGTGGCCGTCGGGCTCGGGCACGAAGTGGGGCTCAGTCTTGATCGGGTCCCCGCGCAAAGCCAGCACGTTGTCGATGCCCAGGAAGTGCAGGTCAATCAGCGCATTCTCGGTTTCCTCTTTCGAGAAGCCCCCGCAGGTAAGGTGGGGCACGGTGTCCACGTCGAACCGGTTCTTGATGGCGGCGCAGATGCCCACGGTACCGGGGCGCTTGCGCACCGTTTTCTTTTCCAGAAAGCCATTGGGGTGCTTGCGGTACACGTATTCCTCGCGGTGGTAGGTCACGTCGATAAACGGGGGCTTGAACTCCATCAGGGGCTCGATGTTGCCGAACAGGTTCTGGATGTTCTCGCCCTTGCGCGGCGGCAGCACCTCAAAGGAAAACAGCGTCTTGCCATCGGCACGGGACAGGTGTTCAGTTACTTTCATTAGTTGAGCGGTTCGCTTATAGCGGTTAGCTTTTTGCGAGTAATTAGTAAGAAGAATGAGGGCCAGCGGCTACGAGCTGACAGCTGCCGAAGCCTGCGGCTGGTAGTTGAGGTTGGGGGAAAGCCACCGCTCCAGCTCGGCGACCGGCATGTTCTTGCGGCGGGCAATGTCTTCGACCTGATCCGGCCCAATTTTGCCCAAACCGAAGTAGCGGGAGTCAGGGTGGGCGTAGTACAGGCCGCTGACCGACGAGGCGGGGTACATCGCCAGGTTTTCGGTGAGCTTAATGCCGGTCTGCCCGTCGGCGTCGAGCAGCTGGAACAGGGTGATTTTCTCGGTGTGGTCGGGGCAGCCGGGGTAGCCGGGGGCGGGCCGCACGCCGCGGTACTTTTCCTGAATCAGCTCTTCCTTGGTCAGCTTCTCGTCGGCGGAATAGCCCCAGAACTCTTCCCGCACCCGCTGGTGCAGGCGCTCGGCAAAGGCTTCGGCCAGCCGGTCGGCCAGGGCCTTGACCATGATGACGGAGTAGTCGTCGTGGTCAGCCTCAAACTGCCCGATCAGCTTCTCGATGCCCAGTCCCGCCGTTACGGCAAAGCCGCCGAGGTAGTCTTCCCGGCCCGATTCCTTGGGAGCCAGAAAGTCGGAGAAGGCCAGGTTGGGAATGCCGGGGCCTTTCTCGCCCTGCTGGCGGAGCGTGAAGAACTCGGTGGCTACGGCAGCCCGCTGGTCGTCGGCATACACCTCGATGGTGTCGTGGTCGACCGTGTTGGCGGGCCAGAAGCCGACCACGGCCCGGGCCGTGAGCAGGTTTTCGGCAATGATTTTCTGCAGCATGGTCTGGGCATCGGCAAACAGCTTAGTCGCGGCTTCGCCCAGGTTCTCGTCTTCCAGGATGCGCGGGTAGCGCCCCTTCAGCTCCCAGGTGTGGAAGAAGGGCGTCCAGTCGATGTACTCGGCCAGCTCGGCCAGCGGGTAGTTGTCGAACACCTTCGTGCCCAGGAACGTCGGCTTGGTGATGGGCGCGGTGGTCCAGTCGGCGTGGAAGCCGTTGGCGCGGGCGTCTTTGATGCTCAGGTAGTTCTTTTCGCGCTGCCGGCTGGCGTAGTCGGTGCGCAGGGCGGTGTACTCATCCTGTACGGTGCGGGCGTAGGCCTCGGCGCTGGAGCCGAGCAGGCTGGCGGCCACGCCCACCGAGCGGGAGGCGTCGTGCACGTGCACCATCGGGCCGGAGTAGTTGGGCGCCACCTTCACGGCGGCGTGCAGGCGGGAGGTGGTAGCCCCGCCGATGAGCAGCGGAATCTTCAGCCCCCGCTTTTCCATTTCCTGGGCCACGTACACCATCTCGTCCAGGCTCGGCGTAATCAGCCCGCTCAGGCCAATGACGTCGACGTTCTGCTTTACGGCCTCGTCCAGGATCCGCTCCAGCGGCACCATCACGCCCAGGTCCACGATGTCGAAGTTGTTGCAGGCCAAAACCACGCCCACGATGTTTTTGCCGATGTCGTGCACGTCGCCCTTCACGGTGGCCAGCAGGATCTTGCCCGCCGTCTGCCGCTCCGAGCCCTGCTTGTCGGCCAGCAGATACGGCTCCAGATACGCCACGGCCTTCTTCATCACCCGGGCCGACTTCACCACCTGGGGCAGAAACATCTTGCCGGCCCCGAACAGGTCGCCTACCACGTTCATACCGGCCATCAGCGGGCCTTCAATTACTTCCAAAGGCCGGCCCACCTGCCGGCGCACTTCCTCGGTGTCCTGGTCGATAAACTCGGTGATGCCGCGCACCAGCGCGTGCTGGAGGCGCTCGGCTACCGGCAGGCTGCGCCAGGCGTCGGCCACCACTTCTACTTTGTCCTTTTGCTTTACCGTCTCGGCGAAGTCCACGAGCCGCTCGGTGGCGTCGGGGCGTCGGTTGAGCAGCACGTCTTCCACCAGCTCGAGCAGGTCTTTCGGAATCTCGTCGTACACGCCCAGCTGGCTGGGGTTGACGATGCCCATGTCGAGGCCGGCAGCAATGGCGTGGTAGAGGAAAGCCGTGTGCATGGCCTCGCGCACCACGTCGTTGCCGCGGTAGGAAAAGCTGATGTTCGACACGCCCCCGCTGGTGAGGGCGCCGGGCAGGTTCTGCTTGATCCAGCGCACGGCCTCGATGAAGTCCAGCGCGTAGTTGCGGTGCTCCTCCATGCCCGTACCTACGGTCAGGATGTTGGGGTCGAAGATGATGTCCTGGGCCGGGAAGCCCACTTCGTTTACCAGGATGTCGTAGCTGCGCTGGCAGATTTCGATGCGCTTTTCGAGCGTGTCGGCCTGCCCGTTCTCATCAAACGCCATGACGACCATGGCCGCGCCGTATTGCCGCACGGTGCGGGCCCGCTCCCGGAATACGTCCTCGCCCTCCTTCAGGGAAATCGAGTTCACGATGCTCTTGCCCTGCACGCACTTCAGGCCGGCTTCGAGCACGGTCCACTTCGAGGAGTCAATCATCACCGGCACGCGCGAAATATCGGGCTCGGAGGCAATCAGGTTCAGGAAGGTCGTCATGGCCTGCTCGGAGTCGAGCATGCCTTCGTCCATATTTACGTCGAGCACCTGGGCACCGCCTTCCACCTGGTCGCGGGCCACCTGTAAAGCCTGCTCGTAGGCGCCGGTCCGGATCAGGCGGGCAAAGGCCCGGGAGCCGGTCACGTTGCACCGCTCCCCCACGTTTACAAACAGGCTGTCGGGGGTGATGCCGAACGGCTCGAGGCCCGCCAGCCGGGTTGCTTTCGGCAGCTCGGGCAAAGGGCGGGGCTTGTATCTTTCGGCCAGCTTGGCCAGCTCGGCAATGTGCTGGGGCGTGGTGCCGCAACACCCGCCGGCCACCGTCACGATGCCTTCCTTCAGGTAGTTTTCCACTACGGCCGCAAATTCCTGGGCCGACTCGTCGTAACCGCCAAAGGCGTTGGGCAGGCCGGCATTGGGGTAGGCCGAGATGTGCACGTCGGCCAGGCGGCTCAGCTCTTTCACGTAGACGTGCAGCTGGTCAGCACCCAGGGCACAGTTCAAACCCACGCTCAGCAAAGGCAGGTGGCTGATCGAGTTCCAGAAGGCTTCTACCGTCTGCCCGCTCAGGGTGCGGCCCGAGGCGTCGGTGATGGTGCCCGAAATCATAACCGGCACCACCTTGCCGCCCTCGTCGAAAAACTTCTGCACCGCGTACAGGGCCGCCTTGGCATTGAGCGTGTCGAAGATGGTTTCAATCAGCAGCGTGTCCGAGCCGCCTTCCACCAGTCCGCGCACCTGCTCGTGGTAGGCCGCGGCCAGCTCGTCGAACGTCACGGCCCGGAAGCCGGGGCGGTTGACGTCGGGGGAAAGGGAGGCGGTGCGGTTGGTAGGCCCGATGGCGCCGGCCACAAACCGGGGCTTAGCTGGGTTCCGGGCCGTAAACTCGTCGGCCACCTCTTTGGCAATGCGGGCCGACTCAAAGTTCAGCTCATATACAATGTGCTCAAGGCCGTAGTCGGCCTGGGCAATGGTGGTGCCGCTGAAGGTGTTGGTTTCGACCATGTCGGCCCCGGCCGCGAAGTAGTCGGCGTGGATGCCCCGGATGATGTCGGGCCGGGTGAGGCTGAGCAGGTCGTTGTTGCCGCGCAGGGGCTTGGGGTGGCTGGCAAAGCGGGCACCCCGGAAGTCGGCCTCGTCCAGCGTATGGCGCTGAATCATGGTGCCCATGGCCCCGTCGAGTACGAGGATGCGCTGCTGTAGAATATCGTAAAGCGGGGAATCGGGGCGGGGCGTCGGCTGCATGGAACTGCTCTTCGGTGAATCGGCAATAGTGTAAAGCCTATCCAGAAAGAGCCGCGCAGAGGCGAGTCCTGTACTTATCTTCTTCCAAAGCCAAAGTTTTGGAACGGGAGTTGGCACCTTGTTTTATTTCAGGTTGCCAAGACGTCGTCGGGCCCAGTCCCTCGGTCTTTCTGGATAAGTATCGATAGCAAAGATAGAACGCGAAAAGCTCAACGCCAAACCACCCCGGCGCCGCCCACCAGGGGCCGGACGCGGGTTAAACAGAAACCGGCATACAAGGGAAGCGGGGATTTGCGTTAGAATTGCAAATCTGAATTATTGCTTGCCTTCTATCTGATCTATATGCTGCTACGCTACTGTCCGGGCTTGCTGCTGCTGCTCCTATTTTCCACTCCCGCCTGGTCCCAGGCCCCCGCTGCCCCGGGCGGCGGAATACAGGGCGCCTACTTTGCCGGGGAGAACTTCGAGCGGATGGTGTTCGTGCGCACTGACGCAGTTATTGACTTTAACTGGGACAACACGGCCCCGGGCCCGGGCATGCCGGTGCAGTCGTATTCAGTTCGCTGGACCGGCTACCTGCTGGCGCCTGTATCCGGGGAGTACCGGTTTTCGACCGTAATGGATGACGGTCTGCGGTTCTGGCTGGGCCATAAGCAGCTCATCAACAGCTGGCGGCCCCAGGACCACGTGCCGGCCTCCGTGTCTATCCGGCTGGAAGCCGGGCGCTACTACCCCATTCGCATAGAATACTTTCAGCAGGCCATTGAAGCCCGCGCTGTGCTGCTGTGGCAGCGCCCGGATGCCCCCGCCCGGGAGGAAGTGGTGCCCACCCGTCACCTGTTTGTTCAGCTTCCACCCACGGCCAGGCCCATCCCGGTAGCGCCGCCCGTAAAACCACCGGTAGCCTCACCTGTCATTGCGGCAAACCCGAAGCCCGCCCCCGTTCGGGCCGCAGTGCCGGTGCGCCCACAGGAAACCGGCCGCCGGCCGCCGGTGCGCCGGCCAGCACCGGCGCAGCCCGCGACTATGGCTGAGCCCCGGGTTGGGTCCGAACTGTCGGAGCTGGGCTCCCTGGCCAAAGGCTCCACGGTGGTGCTGGAGCATCTTTACTTTGAGCAGGGCGTAGCCCGAATGCTGCCCTCCTCGTTGCCGGAGCTCGACAAGCTGGCTCAGCTGCTGAAAAGCCAGCCGGCCCTGCAGCTCGAAATCGTGGGCCACACCGACAACGTGGGCGACCCGGCCCTGAACCTGCAGCTTTCCCGGCAGCGGGCCGAGCGGGTGCGCGACTACCTGCTGCGCAACGGCGTGGAGGCCCACCGGCTGGTGGCCGAGGGCTATGGCGGCACCCGGCCGGTGGCCGACAACGACGACCCGCGTCAGCGCCCCCGTAACCGCCGGGTGGAAGTTGTGGTTCGGTAGCTGGCCGGTGGCTGTTGGCTATTGTTTCTGGTAACGCTGGGAAGGAGAATACAGCCTGGCTGCCTGGCCGCCGCGGCCGGGAATGGTGAAGTCTCGACGATTTAAAACATTTATGTAGGTACACTGGTTAGAGAGCATCAACCACGCCCGCGTATTGCGGGCTTTCCACTGTATCCGACATGAGTCAATCATCTGTTCTGTTTACTTCCTTCCAGGCCGGGGCCGTGAACCTGCCCAACCGCCTCGTGATGGCGCCCATGACGCGCAGCCGCGCCAACAACGAGGGCAACGTGCCCACCGACGCTACCGTGGCTTATTACGTGCAGCGGGCTTCGGCGGGCCTCATTATCACCGAGGGCGCCCAGGTTTCGCCGCAGGGAGTGGGCTATGCTTTCACCCCCGGCATCTACTCCGAGGCCCAGGTAGCCGGCTGGCGCAAGGTTACCGATGCCGTACACGCCGCCGGTGGCCGCATCTTTGTGCAGCTCTGGCACGTAGGCGCCATTTCCCACCCGTTTTTTCAGAACGGCGAGCTGCCGGTAGCGCCATCGGCGGTGAAGCCGGTGGGCGTGCAGGCTTACACCGACAAGGGGATGGAGGATATTCCCACGCCCCGGGCTTTGGAAATCCACGAAGTGAAAGCCGTGGTCGAAGATTTCCGCCGGGCGGCCGAGAATGCCAAAGCAGCCGGATTCGACGGAGTTGAAATTCACGGCGCCAACGGCTACCTCATTGATCAGTTTATTCAGGACGGTACCAACCAGCGCACCGACGAGTACGGCGGCAGCGTGGAAAACCGGGCCCGCTTCGCGCTGGAAATCGTGCAGGCTGCGGCCGATGTGCTGGGCGCCGACCGCGTCGGCATCCGTCTGGCCCCGAACGGCTCGATGGGCGGCATCAAGGACGCCGACCGCCTCGGCACGTTCAGCTACCTGACCGAGCAGCTCAACCGGTTTGGACTGGCGTATCTCCATGTGATTGAGGCCCTGCCCGGCCACCCGATGGCGGCCCCCGCCGGCCAGCCTGCAATTGCGCCGGCTTTGCGCCAGATCTTCCGCGGCCCCTTCATCCTGAATGGCGGCTACACCCAGGAAACGGCCGAATCGGCACTGGCCAATAAAGAGGCGGACCTGGTTTCTTTTGGAGTGCCGTTCATTGCCAACCCCGACCTGGTGGAGCGCTACCAGCAGGGTGCGGCCCTCAACACCCCGGACCCGGCTACCTTCTATGGTGGCGGTGAAAAGGGCTACATCGACTACCCGGCCATAGCTGAGCAGCAGGTGGGCCTGGCCCAGTAGCCGGTTACCGTTTCAGCCAAAAAGAGAAGGGGCCTTTTTCCCCTGCGGGGGGAGGGGGCTCTCTTTTTTGCTGGGGGTAGGGGGAGGGGGGGGGTGGCCCCGGGGCTTGCTTCCCGCCGGGGGGGGGGTGGGGGGGAAGGGG
>NZ_JAJERB010000029.1 GCF_020685205.1 Hymenobacter translucens | reverse complement strand
AATCTCAAGAGGGCTCGGTTGGATATACACTAGGTATATCAACTCTTCTTCTTACTCGTTTCACTACGTCAAAGAACATTTGATCCTCGTTTGGATCAATGCGGTAGTGGGTCAGCAAAGACACCACTACCAGTACTTGTGTATTCTCGCAAAGTGGATCCTGTTGATCACACTTCCTGGTGGAGAATAACGGATTCGAACCGTTGACCCCCTGCGTGCAAGGCAGGTGCTCTAGCCAGCTGAGCTAATCCCCCGTTTCTGTCCCGCCGGCCAACTTCCGTGGGCCTGCGTGGACTCGAACCACGGACCTCTACATTATCAGTGTAGCGCTCTAACCACCTGAGCTACAAGCCCCTCAGCTTCGGCTCAACCACCCTTGCGGGTAATCTACTCGAATCCTTAAAATCTTGAATGAAGGAAAAGACAAATCAGTAATACCAGTGTAACGAATCAAAGCTCACGAGTCGGACCGCTCCAGAAAGGAGGTGATCCAGCCGCACCTTCCGGTACGG
>NZ_JAJERB010000028.1 GCF_020685205.1 Hymenobacter translucens | reverse complement strand
CCTTGGCATCCCAGTCATTGTGGTAGTCGGCCCTGTAGAACACGCGCTGGCCCCAGCGCGAGTACACGCTCAGCTCGGTGGGCAGGCAGCTGAAGCGCTGCTGGAACGTGTCGTTCAGCCCGTCGCCGTTGGGGGTGATGATGTTGGGCACCAGGGCCTGGACCACGGTCACGGTGCTGACCAGGCTGCTGACCGGGCAGCCCAGGCTGTTGGCCGCCGTCAGGCGCACGGCGTAGGTGCCGGGCTGCTGGTAGAGGTGGGTGGGGTTCTGCTCCGAGCTGGTCGTGCCGTCGCCGAAGTCCCAGCTGAACTGCACGGCGTTGAGCGAGCTGTTCTGGAACTGGGCCTGGTAGGGGGCGATGCCGTTGACCGAGGGCAGGGCCGGGCAGACGGCGTTGGTGAGCGTGGCGGCGGGGGTGGGGGTGGGCAGCACGGTGAAGCGGCGCTGGGCCGAGCCAAAGCAGGCGCCGTTGGTGGTGGCGTAGGTCAGGGCGTAGGAGCCGGGCGTGGCGGGCGGGGTGAAGACGTAGCGGCTGCCCTGCTGGCTTACGCC
>NZ_JAJERB010000027.1 GCF_020685205.1 Hymenobacter translucens | reverse complement strand
CCCAGCGCTTCTTCGCCCTGCACCCGGCCCGAGCCCAGGGCTCCCTCGAACTCCACTGTGTACGCGTGCGCCTTGGTTAGCTTAGGGGCTTCAGCGGAGCCTTTGGGCTGGTGGGCGTGCGGCGAAGGACCGTCAACCAGTACGTACGTAAAGCTGGCGGAACCCAGGTACAGGCGGCCGGTGGGCAGGTCGGCGGCAAAGCGGGCCCGGGCATCCCACTGTCCCCGGTTCTCAACAAATTCCAGGCTCCGGGCGCTGGCCGGGTCAGCCGCCCGACTCAGCACAGGCAGCAGCAGAAATGACAGATAGATAAGTAAAGTGCGACGCATACGATAGAGAAGTTAAAGATTTGTGTAAGGTCCTGGGATGGGCTTTATAGCAAATGACAGAGCCGGACGAGCGTTGGCGTGCTGCTGGTCCGGCTCTGCTGGCAAGAAGTAAAAAAGTTTATTTGGTTAGCTGCATCCATCCTTTGGCGGCTCTTCCATCGGCGGTTTTGAGCAGGTAGTAGTAGGCCCCCTCGGGCAGGTCCTTGGCATCCCAGTCATTGTGGTAGTCGGCCCTGTAGAACACGCGCTGGCCCCAGCGCGAGTACACGCTCAGCTCG
>NZ_JAJERB010000026.1 GCF_020685205.1 Hymenobacter translucens | reverse complement strand
GGCGGCGGGGGCCGGAGCCGGGTGCTGACCGGCGGGCAGATCATCGAAAAAGGCGGGGTGAACTTCTCGGCCGTGGCCGGCACCATGAGCGAAGCGGCGGCCCGGCAGCTGCTGATGCCCGACCCGAACTACTTTGCCACGGGCGTCTCGGTGGTGCAGCACCCGGGCAGCCCGATGGTGCCGATTTCGCACATGAACGTGCGCTACTTTGAAGCCGGCAACGGCGAAGCCTGGTTTGGCGGCGGACTGGACCTGACCCCGATCTACGTCGACGAGGCGCAGGCCCGCTGGTTTCACGAGCAGATCCGGCAGGTCTGCGACGAGCACAACCCCGCGTACTACGCCCGCTTCAAGGCCTGGGCCGACGAGTACTTCTTTCTGCCCCACCGCCAGGAAACCCGCGGCATCGGCGGCATCTTCTTCGACCGGCTGCTCGTGGGCCAGGAGGGCTCGTTTGACGAGCTGTTCGCTTTCGTGCGGGCCGTGGGCGAGGTCTATGGCCGTACCTACTGCGAGCTGCTGCGCCAGAATGCCGGGCTGCCCTTTACTCCGCGCCAGAAGCAGTGGCAGCTGGTGCGCCGCGGCCGCTACGCCGAGTTTAACCTGGCCATCGACCGGGGCACGCGCTTTGG
>NZ_JAJERB010000024.1 GCF_020685205.1 Hymenobacter translucens | reverse complement strand
CCACCTACGCACCCTTTAAACCCAATAAATCCGGACAACGCTTGCACCCTCCGTATTACCGCGGCTGCTGGCACGGAGTTAGCCGGTGCTTATTCATCTGGTACCGTCAGTTCCTCACGCATGAGTTTTTTCTTCCCAGATAAAAGCAGTTTACAACCCAGAAGGCCTTCATCCTGCACGCGGCATGGCTGGGTCAGGCTCTCGCCCATTGCCCAATATTCCCTACTGCTGCCTCCCGTAGGAGTCTGGCCCGTATCTCAGTGCCAGTGTGGGGGATCACCCTCTCAGGTCCCCTAGACATCGTCGCCTTGGTGGGCCGTTACCCCGCCAACTAGCTAATGTCACGCAACCCCATCTGAATCCAATAAATCTTTAACCATGAAGCGATGCCGCTCTGTGGTGTTATGCGGTATTAATCCGCCTTTCGGCGGGCTATCCCCCAGATTCAGGTAGGTTGGTTACGCGTTACGCACCCGTGCGCCACTAGTGTATTGCTACACCCGTTCGACTTGCATGTATTAGGCCTGCCGCTAGCGTTCATCCTGAGCCAGGATCAAACTCTCCATTGTATAAAATTCTACACTAAGCCGAAGCTTAGCTGATGTCAAGTGCTGATCCGACCCGTATTGACGAGCTTTAATCAAATGTTACGCTGGTTGTGCTATCGCCTCTTCCCGAAGGAAGAAGGAAGCCTTACCAATTTGTCTTTTCCAAACATTCAAAGAACGTGTGCCAGTCCCTGTTGGACTAACCGTGTGCCTGTTGCCAGGCGGTGTTTGTATCTCTTCTTGCGAAGCCTTACCGAGCGTCGTTCCGTTCGGGGTTGCAAAGGTAAGAAGAGTTTTTCATTTGTCAAGCACGAGGCGAAAAATTTTTTGAATTATTTTTCGAGGCTGGCTTTTCAAATTTCCCCCCTTCCGATTGAAGCGGGCTGCAAAGGTAACAAACTCTTTTCCCTCTTTCCAAGTTCCTGAGCAAACTTTTTTTTCGTTTGCTACCGGAAGCGGCTTTCGTTTCGGGAGGACAAAGGTACGAAACCATTGTCGAGTTTGTCAAGTCTTTTTT
>NZ_JAJERB010000023.1 GCF_020685205.1 Hymenobacter translucens | reverse complement strand
CTGTTGCAGAGCGAGACGGCGCGGGTGCTCTACCATGAGTACGCGTCGTCGATGCCGATTATCGACTACCACTGCCACCTGCCCCCGGATCAGATTGCCCAGGACCGGCAGTTCGAGAACCTGACCCAGATCTGGCTCTACGGCGACCACTACAAGTGGCGGGCCATGCGCGCCAACGGCATCCCGGAGCACTTCATCACGGGCCCCGCCTCGGACTGGGAGAAGTTTGAGAAGTGGGCTGAAACGGTGCCCTACTGCGTGCGCAACCCGCTCTACCACTGGACCCACCTGGAGCTGCAGCGCTACTTCGGCGTGAGTGAGCTGCTCACCGGCGAGAGTGCCCGCCGCATCTACGAGCACTGCTCGGCCTTGCTGCAAACGCCGGCGTACTCGGTGCGCAACCTGCTGCTGAAAATGAACGTGCGCACCGTGTGCACCACCGACGACCCGGCCGACTCCCTGGAGCACCACCGCACGCTGGCCGCCAGCGGCTACGCCGTGCAGGTGCTGCCCACCTTCCGCCCCGACAAGGCCATGGCCTGCGACGAGGCGGCCGCCTACAACGCCTACCTCGATGTACTCGGCGCCTCGGCCGCCGTGGACATCCGTTCCTATCCGGACCTGCTGGAAGCGCTGCGCCTGCGTCACGACTACTTTGCCGCCCTGGGCTGCCGCCTCTCCGACCATGGCCTCGAGCAGCTCTACGCCGCCGACTACTCCGAGCAAGAGCTGCACGCGGCCTTTGCCAAGGTCCGCAGCGGCGAGCAGCTTACCTCCACGGAAGCCGAGCAGCTCAAGAGCGGACTGCTCGTGTTCCTGGCTCAGCTGGACTGGCAGAAGGGCTGGACCCAGCAGTTCCACCTGGGCGCCTTGCGCAACAACAACGCCCGCCAGCTGCGCCAGCTCGGCCCCGACACGGGCTGGGACTCGATCGGCGACTTTGCCCAGGGCCGCAGCATCGCCAAGTTCCTGGACCGCCTGGACGGGCAGGACCAGCTGGCCAAAACGATTCTCTACAACCTGAACCCGGCGGACAACGAGCTCTTCGCCACCATGATCGGCAACTTCCAGGACGGCACGGTGGCGGGCAAGGTGCAGTTCGGCTCGGGCTGGTGGTTTCTGGATCAGAAGGACGGCATGGAGCGCCAGCTCAACGCGCTGTCGAACATGGGCCTGCTCAGCCGCTTCGTGGGCATGCTCACCGACTCGCGCTCGTTTCTCTC
>NZ_JAJERB010000022.1 GCF_020685205.1 Hymenobacter translucens | reverse complement strand
CCGGGCCGCCGCCGCTGGTAGCCCAGGTAAAGTCCTGGGCCGTGGCATCCCACTTGGCCACGAACACATCGGTGCTGGTGCCGGTGCCCGCATTCAGCAGCTGGGTGCTGCCAAAGCTGACCGTGCCGGTGAAAAAGCCCGTGATATACACGTTGCCACTCGCATCCACGGCCGAGGCCGTGGCCAGCGAGATGCCGGTCGTGCCGGGCGGGTTGCTGCTGCCGCTCAGGGCCAGCTCCCAGGCCGGGGCCTGGGCCAGGGAACGGGCTGCCGGCAGCAGCGCCAGCGCCAGGCTCACGCACCAGAAACGAAAGCAGCGGGCTACCACGGCCCCGCGGCCAGATGGGGTAAAGAACGAAATCATACGAAGGGCTGAAGAGTGCGAAGAGGGCTGAGAAAAGCGGAGAAGGATAGAATGAGAGCTGAACGGGTTGCTATGCGCTAAATGGAGCCTAGCGCACCAGCAGCTTGGTGGATAACGTTTGCCCGCCGGTGCGCACCTGCACCAGGTACAGGCCCGGGGCCAGCTGCGCGGCCCCGGGCAGCGCCACCGCGTGCCGCCCAGCGGGCAGGCGCGTGCTGATCGGGGCCAGCACCTGCCGGCCCAGCACGTCACTCAGCTGCACCTGCACCGGGGCCGGGGCCGGCAGCCGCAGCTCCACGCTCGTTTCGGCCGTGGCCGGGTTGGGAAACAGGCGCAGCTCGTAGCGCGCGGCCAGCCCAGCCATGCTGGTGAGGCTGGCCGGAGCCAGGCGCACGTTATCCACGTAGAGGGCGTTGCCCTGCTGGCTGAGCAGCTGCAGGCGCAGCTGGAAGCGGGGCCCGATAAAGGCCGGGTCGATGGGGATTTGCAGGGTTTGCCAGTCGGCCGCGGCGGTGGGCACGAAGGTGTTGGTGCGCAGCGAGCCCATCGTGTTCAGGGCCGTACTGAAGAAGGTGGCGGCCGTGGTCCAGCTCGTGCCGCAGTCGGCGCTGAACTGCACCAGCAGCGATTCGACCACGGGCGTGGGGCGCTGGGCGTAGGCGCGCTCGAAGCTCAGCACGGGGGGATTGCCGGCGCTGAAGGCGCTCAGGTTGATGTTGGGCGAGGTCAGCCAGGAGCTCGTGTTGGGGGGCAGCAGGTTGCTGCGCACCCACACGCAGCCCGTGCCGTCGCTGGCCAGCAGGCCGCCGCCGGGGGGATTGGCCCGCTGCCAGGCGGCGGGCACGGCGGCGGCGGAAGTGGACGAGACAGTCCAGTTGCGCAGGTCGGGGGCAGCGAAGTTGTTGGGGAAGCCTGGGTTCTCGAACGACTCGGCCAGCGGGGCGGCCAGGCCGGTGGTGGCGCCACTGACCTGCAGCAGCTGGGCGCGGGCGCGGGAGGTGGTGCCGCCGGGCGTGCTGGTCAGGCTCAGCGTGGCCCCGTAGAGGCCGCCGGTGGCGTAGGTCACGGTGGGGCTGGGCAGGG
>NZ_JAJERB010000021.1 GCF_020685205.1 Hymenobacter translucens | reverse complement strand
GTGGCGTAGGTCAGGGCGTAGGAGCCGGGCGTGGCGGGCGGGGTGAAGACGTAGCGGCTGCCCTGCTGGCTTACGCCTACCCCGCTCCATACGCCACCGGTAGGCAGAGCCCCGCCCAGCAGGATGGGCACAATATTTCCCTGACAGATGGCCGTATCCTGACGCAGGCTGATGGTAAGGGAGTTGGAAACCTGCACGGTGCGCGTCACCGTGCTGGCCGGGGCGCAGGGCGTGGTGGGCAGGGCGTAGGTTATAGTATGGGTGCCCAGGCCCGCCGCGGCCGGGTAAAACAGATTGCCGGCCACCCCGGGCCCGGAAAAGGTGCCGCCGGGCGGCGAGGCCGTCAGGGGCGTGCCAGTGGTCTGGCTGATGCAGAAGGCTGGGTCAAGGGGGCCGAAGCTGGCGGCCGTAACCGCCTGCACCACAATAACGCGGGTCGCGGTTCCGGAACAGATGGGCTGCCCGGGCAGGGTGTAGGTCAGGGTCTGGTTGCCGACCAGGGCAGCTGAGGGCGTAAACACGTACGCCCCGCCCACCTGCGTTACCCCTGGGCCCGACCAGACGCCGCCCGCCGGAAAAGCGCCCGTGAGCGTGATGGGTGCCGCATTCGAGCACACCGTCTGGCCCGGGCCTGCCGATACGCTGCCCGTGCCGAAGTCAATCTTCAGCGTCGTCTGGTTGCAGAAGAAGCCGGTGATGTTGGACAGCTGGTAGTAGCCGGCGGTGGGCTGGATTGGGAAGTTGGTGCCCCCGCAGCCCCCGCACTGGGTTTGGTAAAGCGTGCCCTTCTTGTCGAAGCGGCTCATGCCCCCGTCGAGGTGTTCACCTGTGGTCGTCGAGCCGAAGTAGCTGCCGTAGTCGAGGGTAGCGGCGTTGGCGCCCAGCTGCAGAAAGTAAAAGTCCAGGCCATCGGTGGTCGGCTTGGTGGCATTCGGTGAAATGGGCATTCCGGACAGATTTGGCAAGGTACCGCCAAAGGAGGCGTCGCCACCCCAGCCGCTGACCAGAATCCGCCCGCAGTCATCCACCTGAAAGGCGACAGGGGAAATATCGGGGCTGGCGCCCCCGCTGCCAAAGACGGTGGAGAATCCGGTGGAGGTCAGATCCGCGTTGAGCTTGTGAATAAACTGCTTGCCGCCCACGTTGCGGTAGGTACCGGTCGTTACCGGCCAGGCCCCCCGGGTCTGGCCGAGCAGATAAGGGTTGTCAGCCGCATCGAGCGAAATAAAATACGCCTGGTCGTAGAGGCCCGTGCCCAGGTAGGTAGCCCGTTCCACAAGGTTGCCCGAGGAGCTCAGGCGCGCCACGTAGCCGTCCACGTCCCCGGCCAGGTTCGGCTGCAGGGTGCCGGGCGTGACGGGAAAGTTGGGGCTCGTGGTGCCCCCGGCCACGTACACACTGCCGGTGGAGCCGAGTTGAAGGGAGAAGGCCGCATCCGACCCGCTCCCCCCGAGGTAGGTGCCCCAGATCAGGCTGCCCAGGTTGGCCGACAGCTTGCAGACTACCCCGTCGGTAACGCCGCCCCGGTAGGTGGTTGCTGCCCCGCCGGGGGTGGGAAAGTTGGTGGAGGCGGTCAGGCTGGCGATGTACACGTTGCCGGCCGGGTCAGTGGTCAGGTCGCCGCGGAACTGGTCGCCGTAGTTGCGCAGGAGCGGGAAGGAGCCCTGGTTGAAAGGGCCCATGATGCCGTCGTTGCCGCTGCCGCCCAGAAACGTGGACGCCTGCAGGGCCCCGGTAGAACTGAACTTGATAATGCCGAGGTCGGACCCGTTGGAGTAAGTGAAGACCCCGTTGGGGTTGATAAAGCTCCCGCCGTTGAAGGTGCGGTCGTAGGCGCCGGCAGTGGTCGGGAAGTCGGAGGAGCCGGTCGAGCAGAGAATCAGCAGCTCGTCCTGGGGGTTCACCCACACGCTGTGGGGCAGCTCGGGGTTCAGGCCCCCGATGTAGGTGCCGTAAAGCAGGGCCGCCGCGCCCCGGCCGCTGGGGTTGTACTTATGCACGCCCACGTCACCGTTGCCGCCGAATGGTTGCGTATACGCGCCCGTCGTCCGCGGAAAGGTCATGTCGAATACGCCGCCGGTCGAGTACAGATTGCCCTGCGAATCGTACGTACCGGCCATGCCCCAGTTCACCGTGTTGGCGCCGGAGTAGGAGTTGAAGAGGACGGTCGGGTCGATGACCAGGGGCAGGGCGGGGTCGTAACTGCCCAGGCGGAAGGAGACGCGGTTGCCGCTGAGCTCGAAGGCGCAGCTGACCGGGCGGCGCTGACCCCGGCTGGT
>NZ_JAJERB010000020.1 GCF_020685205.1 Hymenobacter translucens | reverse complement strand
GTGGCGTAGGTCAGGGCGTAGGAGCCGGGCGTGGCGGGCGGGGTGAAGACGTAGCGGCTGCCCTGCTGGCTTACGCCCACCCCACTCCATACGCCACCCACCGGATCGGCTCCGCTCAGGACAATAGGCTGCATGTTGCCCTGGCAAATAGCCGTATCCTGTCGGACACGAACGGTGAGGGCACTACCTACCTGCACGGTGCGCGTCACGGTGCTGGCCGGGGCACAGGGCGTGGCCGGCACCGTGTAGCTGATGATGTGCGTGCCCAGCCCGGCCGCGGCCGGGTAGAACAGATTGCCGGCCACCCCGGGCCCGGAAAAGGTGCCGCCGGGCGGCGAGGCCGTCAGAAGCGTGCTAGTGGTCTGGCTGATGCAGAAGGCTGGGTCAAGGGGGCCGAAGCTGGCCGCCGTAACCGCCTGCACTACCATGGTGCGGGTTGCCGTACCGGCGCAGGTCAGCTGCCCGGGCACGGTATAGGTCAGAGTCTGGCTGCCGATCAGGGCGGCTGAGGGAGTGAACACGTAGCTGCTGCCCACCTGTGTCACCCCTGGCCCCGACCAGACTCCGCCCGTCGGGACGGCCCCGGTCAGGGTAATGGGTGCCGCATTCGAGCATATCGTTTGCTGGGCCGGGCCGGCCGAAACCTCACCGAACTGCACTTTGATCGACGTCTGGTTGCAGGCGCCGCTGGTTACCCGGGAGGTTACGTAGTACGAGCCGGCTACCATGGGGAAGTTGTTGCCGCACCCTCCGCAGCTGCTGTGGTACAGGTTGCCGGCCCGGTCGAACCGCGCCGCTCCCGCGTCGACATGCTCGCCCTGCAGGTTGATGCCGGGTGCGTAGTAGCCGTAGTAGGAGGCGTAGGTAAGCGCCGTCGCGCCAGGAGCAAGCTGCAGGAAATACAGGTCGCAGCCATCCGTCACGTTGCGCTGGGCGTTGGCCGTCGTGGGCATGCGGTCCAGGGGCTGGGTGCTGTAGCCAAACAGCTGGTCGCTGCCCCACCCGGCTACGTTGATGCGCCCGCAGTCGTCGATACCGAAGGCAGTGGGAGCAATGTCGGTAAAAGCGCCCCGCCCACTGCCGAACCGGGTGTAAAAGCCATTCGTGCTCAGGTCCGCCGACAGCTTCTGGATGAACTGGGTGCCCGCGACGTTGTTGTAGACGCCGGGCGTGATGGGGTAGCTGCCCAGGGTCTGCCCCAGGATGTACACCTGGTTGGTGTCATCCAGCTGCACGAAGTACGCCTGGTCGTACACGTTGGTGCCCAGGTAAGTGCTTCGCTGCAACGCACCGGTAGCACCGGAAAGCTGGGCTACAAAGCCGTCGACTCCGCCGGGGGCAGCGGGGTGCAGGACGCCGGCCGAGGTGGGGAAGTTGGCGCTGGTCGTGCCGCCGCACACGTACAGGGAACCGTCAGAAGCCAGCTGCAGAGAGCGGGCCGCATCGTTGCCGGTGCCGCCGAGGTAGGTGCTCCAGTCCAGAGCAGCCAGGTTTGGCGAGAAGCGTGACACGGTTGCGTCGTGCAATCCCCCGCGGTAGATGCGCACGTTGCCGGTCGTGGTTGGAAAGTCCGTCGATGTGGTTACGCTGGACACGTACACGTTGCCGGCAGCGTCGAGGGTTACGTCGCTGCGGGCATGGTCCCCCTGGTTGTGATTCAGCAGGTCCCCGGAGCTAAGCAGGTTCAGGATGCCGTCGTTGCCGCTGCCGCCGAAAAAGGTAGATGCCTGCAGGGCCCCGGTGGCGCTGAACTTAAGTAAAGCCAAGTCGCACCCCTGCTGGTAGTAGATGCCGCTTCCTATGCCGGGAATGCTGCTGCCCCCATTGAAGGTACGGTCGTACGCCCCGGCCGTGGTTGGGAAGTTCCCCGACCCCGTAGTTGCTACCATCACCAGCTCGCCCTGCGGATTCGTCACCAGGTTATGCGGGGTTTCGATGCTGCCGCCGCCAATAAAGGTTGCGTAGACCAGCGCCCCGGGGCCGCTGGCCGTTGTATTGTACTTGCTTAGGCATATATCAACCTGGTCGCCGCCAAATGCCTGGCTGTAAGCGCCAGTAGTACGGGGATACCCTGGACCGGACACCACGCCGGCCGAGTACATATTGCCCTGGGCATCGTAGGTGGCGCCCATGCCCAGGCTGAAGGAGCTGGTCGTGCCGGAGTAGGAGTTGAAGAGGACGGTCGGGTCGATGACCAGGGGCAGGGCGGGGTCGTAGCTGCCCAGGCGGAAGGAGACGCGGTTGCCGCTGAGCTCGAAGGCGCAGCTGACCGGGCGGCGCTGACCCCGGCTGGT
>NZ_JAJERB010000001.1 GCF_020685205.1 Hymenobacter translucens | reverse complement strand
GCCGGGCGTGCTGGTCAGGCTCAGCGTGGCCCCGTAGAGGCCGCCGGTGGCGTAGGTCACGGTGGGGCTGGGCAGGGAGGAGGTGGCGGGGGAGCCGCCGGGGAAGCTCCAGCTGTAGGTGCGGGCGGCACCCGGTGCATCGTTGTAGGAGTAGTCGGTGAAGGTGACAGTGCCGCCCTCACAGATGCTGGGAGAGGAGGGCTCAAAGGCCACGACCGGGGCGCAGGGCGGAGCCACGAAGCCGTCGTTGGTGCCGGTGGCCAGCAGGTTGGCTGCCGTGGTAAGTTGCGAGCGGCAGCCCATTTGCAGGGAGGCGCGCATCACCGCCCGCTGGCCGGTGGTGAACATGGCCGGGCAGGAGGTGTAATCCATAAAATTATGCACGTTGGCCAGAATGGGCTGGCCGCTGGCGTCGGTGCAGGGTGAGAAGGACAGGTTGCAGGCATTATTCAGGCCGATGGTGTTGGGCGTGTCGGCAATGCCGTCGTCAATGCCGCAGTTGGACGGCAGCCCGGGCGTGTTCGAGAGACCCCAGATGTGGGGCAGGCCAAAGTAGTGAGCCGTCTCGTGCGTGAGCGAGCGCAGTGCTTTGGGGCTGCGGACCGAGGTGCCGATGCTACCCAAATGGTCGTTCCTCACCACGATGCCGTCGTTGCTCCCGCCGGTGCAGGGCAAGGAAGCGTAAGCCAGGCCCCCGAAAACGTTGGCGCACACCCAGATGTTGAGGTAGCGGCTCTGGTCCCACTTCACCAGGTTTTTCACCTGGTCGTCGCCAACGTTGGTCAGGGGCGAATAGGTGCGGGTGATGCCTGTGGTGCAGTTGCCATTGGGGTCGCGCTTGGCCAACCGAAATTGAAACCCTACGTGCGCTGCCCGGCTCTGAAACGCCGGGATAATATTTGCCGTGTCGGCGTTGCGCTTGCTGTAGTCGTCGTTGAGGAGGCGCAGCGCATCGTGAATCTGGGCGTCGGAGATGTTACTGGTGCCACCGGTGTGGATGACGTGTACCACCACCGGTACGGTCACGTCGGGCAGGGCTGAGAGCCGGGCTTGGGCACTGGTACTCAGCTGTGTTGCCTGGCGGAGAAATTGCCGGTACTGCTCCTCGGCGCCGGGCTGCTGCCGGAAGGCGGCCTGCTGCACACTGTCGAACGTGCAGCTCAGGCCGGCGCCACGCACGGGATTTGCCTGCTCGGTGCCGGCCGGCGCCTGTGCTCGCCCCTGCGCGGCCAGCGCTACGATCAGCCCGCCGGCCAGCATGGTCCGGCGCAGGAAAAGTAAAGGTTTGAGCATATGGGGAAGGCTGAAAAAGTGAAGAAAAGCAGGCCTGCTGGAGCAACTCTTGCCGCGTTCAGGGAAAAACACAAAGGGTTAAATGAAAACCTGCTCAACTACTTGACCGGCGCGACTGGCTTCGTGTTGCATGCGGGGAGTCTCCTTTTTCTTCCCGAGCGAGCCGCTCAACGCGGATATAGACGGCTTTAACTTTCTGCCACCCTGCTCATTGCTACCGTCGCCTGCTTTCTGGTCATCGTTAGGAAGGCTGTGCTTGCGGCGGCTGGGCTTGTTGCCGGCTTGCCGAAGCAATAGCAAAGTCCCCATGCACACTGCGGTTATACATGAGGGGAGCGGGTCAGGCCGCACGCTGTCTTTCGCCCCGAGGGTATTGGCCTGGAAAAAATTCTCTCCATAAACCATGATAGCAGCTCGAACCGCATGTTTTCGCTGGCTCAGCAGTGGGAAATGGCCTTTGGCCGAAGTGCCGGGCAGCAGCCCCAGCGGCTTGGGCAGCGGGATAGGACAGCGTATTCATAAGGAGTGAAAGCCGGAACAAACCGGAACTGCGCCCAATCTATTCTCATGCGCGTCTTCCCGCCCGTATAACCTAATGAACGGCGCTATTTCCTTACCAACGGCGCTATTTCCTGACCAACAGCCATGCTGCGCCCACGGGGCGTTTCGGCACCTGATGCCCTCTCGGTAGTTTTTTCGGAAACGAAAAGTTCGCTTCAGGCGGGTCAACGCGTTGCCTACACCTGCCGCATTCAGACTAGCGCCAGCTTTAGATGCTGGTTCAGCTTTCGAGCGGTACGGCTCGCTGCTGCTTAAGGCCTGGGCGCGGGTGTTGGCCGAAACGAAAGTTGCCAACAACCTTCCCGAACACGAGGCATCAGCTACCCCCAGCACCTTGCGTTTGCAATCAATGAGCAGGCCCAACGCTGGGGTATCGGGAGCTATCGGTTAAAATGACTGGTACCAGTTCGGACTAACCAAGAGTAGCTCTGACAGCGTACTGTATTAAGCTTGCAACCCTATTGGGAATGGTCGTAAAATTCTCTCTGCAGCATGCTCATGCTATACTGTGAGCGAATACCTAAAAAGTAGTTCCCTCACGGGCCTCCCAGAAAAACAAAAAGCCCTTCACGATACCGTGAAGGGCCTTATCTGTGGTCGCGCCAGGCCCAAGAATGTTTATTCAACTAGATAAGAACGCATAAGAATAACCTCTTTTAATACGTCGAGTAGCTTATGCAAACAGCCGGCATCTACCGCTGTGTTTTAGTCTATAATCAAATTGAGACAAGGGTCCCCCCGCGGGTCCCCCATATAAGTAACCCCAAACACTAGTTAGGCTAAAGGTGTCAATCAGGTTGTTTTTCTACACCCAGACCAGGAATTGGACATGGTTAAGCAAATGCATCTGCGGGTGCCCATGCGCTGAGCGAAGACGTCATCCGGAAAGCAGGTAGCGCAACAGCCGCGACAGATACATAGAAACGGAATGTTGGAGCAGCTGCCGCTTGTAGGGTCTTCAGCCTCGATCTTTTCTTCGCGGCTTTACATAAATGGTGTTATTGACTGGCTTGCTTAAAAAAGGGGGACAAGGAAATATGGTGTGCCCGATACAGGAAACGGTGAGAAGTTAGCAGTAGGGGGGAATCCTCAAAAGCGCTAGATGAGGGGTTCGAGTACGCCACTTTAGTAGAGTTGGCCGGCCCCGGGCGGAAGGCAGCGCCCACCAGTTAGTCGTCGGCTTTATGCCGTTCCCGGGCGTTGGTCTCCCGGGACGGCTAGTTGCCGTGTCCGGGGGCGTGTGTAGTGGCCACCGGCACTATCTGGACTGCTAAGGCGTAGCGGCCAGCGCGGATGCGGCCGCCGCAGTGCAGAGTGTAGCACTTGCCAAACTCGGCCCCTGCGTACAGCACCAAAGACGAGTAGTACACCCAGACCAGTAGCACGGCCAGCGCGCCAGCCCCGCCATAGGCGTGGCCTAGGTCAGTGGTTCGCAGGTAGTAGCCGATGCCGTAGCGCCCCAGCAGGAACAGCGCGGCCGCCAGGGCGGCTCCTGCGGCCACGTCCCGCCACCGAAGAAGAGCAGCGGGCAGCACCCGGTATAGGACGGCAAAAAAGCTCGCAGTAAGGCCCCAGCTCAGGATTAGGTCGGCGGCGTGGGCCAGTGGCGCGGCGGCGCGCGGGCACTGCGTCTGCACCCGGTCCAGACCCCCGTCGACCAGGGCCGCGAGGACCGCCGAGGCTAGGAGCAGGCCACCTAGGCCAAAGACCAGCGCCAGGGCCAGCAGCCGGGCGCGCACCAGCATCCGCCAACCGGCCCCCGGCCGGACCCTCAGCTGCCAAATAGTGTTGAGTGCGTCCTGGAGATCCGTTAACGCGGAGGTGGCGGCGAACAGCAGTAGGGCCACTCCAGGCGCGGACTGCAGCGGGCTGCTGCCGAGGGCAGCCTGTTGCAGGATCGCGCGGATCTGGGCGGCACTGGAGGCGCCGATCAATCCCTGGATTTCCCCAAACAAGTGGCGCTCCAAGGCCTGGGGCGGCCAGAAAAGTCCGGCCACAAACAACGCCACCAGGAGCATAGGGCCAAGCGAGAAAACGGTGTAGAACGCCAGCGACGCGCTCAGCTGTAGTACATTGTCACGCCAGAATCCTGCGCTCGTCTGCCGCACCAACTGCCAAGCCTGTTCTGCTACTTGCATCGTCTTGTTCATTTCCCCACGTCTAACCCCGGGTGCGCCCGCTTGTTTGCCACTTCACCAGGGCGCGGAGTTGTCGCGCTAAATACTCCGCCAGCAGGCTTCCGCAGAAACTAAGGCCTCCCAAAGACAAACTAAGTGGCGGTGGGGCGCTCAAACCGCTGCGGGGGGAGCCGGGAGTGGGAAACGGAAGTAGCCCGCGGCCGGGGTGGGCGCAGGGCCAGCGGCTAGCGGAGATCCTCGAAGGGAATGATAACTACAGGGGTAACGGAAGCGCTCTGCCCTGGAACCTGGCTCCCGAGATAGTAGCGAATGGTCATGGTGGCCCGAAACGGTTCCGGGAAGGTAAGAGGGTGGATCACCAGCATATTCGCATGATGTACCGGCATCTTCGGCACATCAAACGCCGTTTCACCACTCAATCCCGGCATACGCGCTTCGATGAAACCGTCCGTGGGAATATTTTGACAGCGAACGCCCACCTCTACTCGGCCGGCCGGCATGTCCAGTTCATAGTGTCGCTCATAGACGTTGTCTTTCGGGAAGCGGGCAAAGCCATTATCGGTTTCGCTCATATCAAGAGGGGAATAGCGGTGAAGACGGTGCGGAACAAGGTAGAAAAAGCCCGGGGATAGCGAGGGTCCACTCGTACGCCAGTGTTGCGGCCATTGCCTCGACACCTTTGCGGGCAGCGGCCTGACCCATTCATAAGCATCACGAGGCCCATAGCCAGCTATCAGCGCTTACGCCGCTATTCCCTCGTACCGGCGTGATGGCAGTTGTTGTGGCACACGCCTCTCGCCCCTAGTCCCGGTTGTAGTCGGCCCCTTCCTCATCCTGACGCACCTTGGGAAATGGCGCGCGCTCTTACTGCCTCCGGGCTATCGCCAAAGAGCAACAACACTTCTTTGGTTTTCAGTATCCGTAAGCGCCCTACAAGCCGCTTGTGCGCTGATTCTGCTTGGCGTCTAATGGCCATCGCTACGTGCAGTTGACCCGGAAAGAATAACAGAGCCGTTGCATGCCTGCAGGACCGTTCAGTAGCTGTGACAAGCGCTAAAACGCGGCTGTAAGCAAGCCCAGCGGCTGGCTCATCTGTAATCTGGCACGCATTAGGGCATGGCTAGCGGGTAGCTTCCGCTCTCTTTTCCAGGTGGCGCAGGTGGTACTGGGCGGAGTCATGCCCCTGCCTGGCTGCCAAGCCGTACCAGTAAGCTGCTTCGCCGGCATCAGCCGGCCCTGCTCCTCGGCCCGTTTGGTACAGGCGCCCGATGCGGTACTGTGCGCCAGCATGGCCCTGGCTCGCAGCCCGTTGTAGCAACCGCATCGAGCGTTCCGGGTTGCGGCCCTTGCCGGCCGGCGCTAGGCGGTATAGTTCGCCCAACTCGTACTGGGCATCGATCAGGCCCTGCTCGGCGGCTAGGCCGTACCACCAGCGGGCCCGAGTCAGGTCCCGGGCCACGCCAGCGGTACCTTCCTGATAGTGCCGTCCCAGGTAGTACTGGGCAGAGGCATTGCCCCCTTCCGCGGCGACGCGCGTTAAGGCTCGGGCCAGGCGCTCGTCGGACTTCACGCCCAGGCCAAGCTGGTGCATGCGCCCCAGGCGGTACTGGGAGGCCGCGTGGCCCCGCCACGCGGCGGACCATAAGTAGGGCAGCGCCCGGGCGTACTTTTTTTGCGTTAGCAGGGCTTTGCCCACTGCTGCTACCGAGTCCCGGGGCCAAGCCGCATACGAAACTGGAGTCGTTTCGACTGCTACCGGCTCCGCCGGAGTGGGAGAGGGCAGGTAGGCAAAATAGGCCGTTAGCGCTAGCACAAGCGCTAGTCCGGCCGTTAGCCAGGGCCAGCGGGGTAGCAGGCGTGTTTTAGGGCGGGCAGTGTCGTTCATGGCATGCAAGCGTTTGCTGCGACGAGCCAGATCGGGCAGCGGTGAAGTACGAGGAACTTACCCTGTTGTGCCTCTGGGGCGGGCAGCGAGTCAGGCACTTTCCTAAGGCAAGGGCGCAAGCAGGCCCATGCGCCGGGCCCTTTTTGCGGAAGGCCGCTTAATTCGACAAGGGGAAGACCAGGCCCGTATAGACCATGTTTGTCTGACCGCGCAGCAGGTGCAGGTTTACATACGAAAGGCTCAGGCGGACCTTTTTCAGCGGCACAAAGACGGAGGCATTTGTGAAATAGCTGATGGGGAAATAGTATTCGGACATCTGCTTGTACTCGTACGTGTCCGACTTGGCATCGCTGGAGTAGGGGCGAACATAGGCAATGGAATAGTTTTCGTAGCCACCCATAAAGCCCGCCCGCAAGGAGAAGTTAACCGGATTCAGTAGCCGGAGCGTGAGCCCGCCCCCGGCCATGGCTTTCGCAAAGATGTCCTGTTCCAGATCATAGGCCTTGGCCTGTCCCAGCGTGTAGATGATGGTCCGGTCATGGCGCAGGCCGCCTGCGAAGCCCAACCCATACGTTGCATGCAGGTATTCCGTGAGCTTTAGCTTACCGATATCGCCGTACCCCAGCAGGCTGTAGTAACCATCGCCAATGGGCGCGACGGTAACAGCCAGCGTGAAGTGCCGATTCAGCTTATCGGACTCGTAGGCATCGGGGAAATTGTAGGGTTGATAGTATGCCTCATCCAGTACCTGGGCGGCGGCGGGAACGGCGGCGAGAACGACCAGTCCCAGCGCGCAAAGCAGATTCTTTAGCATCTTATTCCGAGTCAGGCAGGCGGTAGCACTCAAAGGTGCCTTCAATCGAGTACACGTCCGTCTGATCGACGGGATTCGCTTTAACCGAATTATACCGAAAGGTGCCCGTGATCTTTTTGCCTACTTCGCCGACAACCAGGTTGGTAACCGAGCTGGTGTAGCCTGCTAGTTGATTGTAGGCAACCTGGCTCCCGCGCCGACCCGGCATGAACACCACCTGGGAGCGGGACAGATCGTAGGGAGGTGTCAGGCCGTTAATGGAAAGCATTACCTGCACCGTGGCCTGCCCGCCTTCTTCCTTTTCCAGGAAGATGGTATAACCGCCCCCGGATTGACGCCGGTAGGCCCCGAGTTTCTTCGAGGTAAAGGTGACTGCCTCTACTTCCGTGGGCTGAATATCGGTGCGTCCCCGCTCGTATTTGCTCATCACCTTAAGCGAGATAGAGCCCCCGACTGGGGTCGATATCGCGTTTATATCGTCAATTTCTTTTGCGCACGCGCTTAGCAGCGGCAACACCAGAAGCGCGGCAAGCCGGAAATACCTACTCATGATAGTTTTCGTTTTAAGGCTTTAAAGTGGTATTCCCGGGCTATCTTCAGGGGGGTGCGCTTCCAGGAGTCGGTCGCTTTTCTGCTGGCTTTTTTCGCCAGCAGCAACTCCACCATCGGGGCGTTGTTTTCCCGGACCGCGTAGTGCAGCGGCGTCCAGCCATGGGGGCCCTTCACATTCACCTCCGCACGGTGTGCCACCAAGGATTCGACAATAGCCGCGTTCCCTTTCCAGGCGGCGTAGTGCAGCGGAGCCCAGCCGCTGGCGTCGGCTGTATTGGGCTCCGCCTTGGCATCGAGCAGCATATCGACCAGGGCCGGGTTGCCGCTCGTGGTGGCCAGGAACAGCAGCGTGCCGCCGCTCGGCAGCTTGACATTGGCATCGGCGCCGGCCTTGAGTAAAATCTGCGCGATGTCGTTTTTGCCGTCCTGCACCGCGTGGTACAGCGCCGTGTAGCCGGCCAGCACCTGATCCGGCTCAGCGCCGGCGTTGAGCAGCGTATAGATGATTTTCACGTCCACCTTGGGACGGGCCACAGCCGAGAGCAGGGGCGAGGCCCCGGCCTGGTTCGCGCTGCGCACATCCGCCTTGAGCAGTAACAGCTGCTGAAGCTGCGTGACCGAGTTGTTGGCAATTGCAAAAAACACCGGCCCGTTCAGCGCCGAGTTGCGCACGGCCACGCTGGCCCCGTGCTGCAGCAGTTCGGCTACCATCTCCTCGTTGTTCTTCTGCAGGGCCAGCAGCAACGGCGTATTGCCGGCCTGGTCTTTGGCCTCCTGGTCGGCCCCGTAGGAAAGCAGCTGCTGCACCATGGACAGGTTATCCCGCTCAATGGCCGCATGCAAGGGCTGCTGGCCGGCGCTATTCCGCCCATCGAGCTTAACCCCGAAACCGAGCAGCTCCTCAAACATGGCCTGGTTGCGCTGTTCGATGGCCCCGAACAGATACTTCTCCGGGGATTTCATCTTATCCTGCTCGTAGTCCAGTCGTCGGGCCTTCTCCTCCAGCTCCGACTTCCTGGCGCTCTGGGGATAGTCGCGCAGGAACTCGCGTATGGCTTTGGGTGACGGGGCGCCTTTGACTAGGTTGTAGTAGTAGGTCTCGGTCTCGGCCGCCGATTCCTGGTCAAGTGCAGCCAGCTCGCGGGCCTGGGCGGTTCCAATTGCCTTTTTCTCCGCGGCGAATCCGGCCTCGTTCAGGGCCTTGATTTCCTCGCGGAGCACTTCCATGGCTTTGTATTCTTCCGAAGCCCGGGTGCTGGCGGTGGCCAGCTTGAAATACTGCGTCAAGGCCAGCAGCGCGGCGACGGTGTTGCCTTGATCGTAGTAGCTCAGCGTTTTCAGGGACTCGATCCGGGCGTTGGAGCCGCCCAGCGCGCGTTCCGCCTCACCCAGATAGAACAACGCTTCCTTGTACTTGCCGGCTTCGTAGGCCAGCTCGGCCTGCTTGAACTCCGCGCGCCCGGTCTGCGCCAGCGCGCCGGTGCTTAGCCCCCAGGCCAGCAGCAGTGGGATGAATAATCGACTACGCATTGCTTACCGTCTATTTGTTTTCTACCAGCATCCCCTGGCTTTTCGCCGCGCTCACCCGTCGCGCGACCTCCGCTTCCATCTGGTCCCGCAGGCGTGCCTCTTCCCGCCGCGCCTCAAGTTCACCCTGCTTGCTCTGCGCTTCCCGCTCATCGCGTTCCGCTTTGGTCAGCTTGCTGTACTCGTAGGCATCGCGAACCAGGATGGTACCTTGCTCCCACTGGCGGTGATGCATGTAGTTCATCTTCTTTTTCGGCGGCTGCACCCAGCCGGCCTCCCGGTTGATCAGGCCGACATCCAGGTAATCGAACCGGCCTTCGTATTTGCCGATCTGAATCTGGTCGGTCGACGTCAGCTTTTCTGCCAGCGCCGTCCCATTCCGGAAGGGCTGGATCGCCACGAAATCAGGGTTGATCACAATGCGGCCTTTGGTATCCAGCACGCCCATTCGGGCGCTGTTCTTCGCCGGATAAATGTCAAACCGCACGACGGCCAGGCCGTCAGAAAAGCTCACTACCTCACTGATGCCATTTAACCCGGGAATGTGCATGCTGGACTCGGTAAAGTAGGCTTTATCAAAGGTGCGCTGCACCTCGTTGCGGTTGTTGATCAGCTTCCACACGCCTTTCTCCCGCACGTAGGCTACCCCTCGGCTGAAAGCCGACGCGTTATCGTACGTATAGTCAATCACGAGCTTTCCTTGCTTGGTCTGGAAGCCCCAGCGCCGGGTCTTCGGGTCCTGCACCTGCTCATAGTTTGCCGCCGCCACGGTTTCATTCCAGAACTCCTCGTCCGTGCCGGCCGGGGTAGTGCTTTTGCCCGCGTCCTGCAGCTTGCTGAGATAGGCCTGGTACTCGTTATTTTTCGCCTGCTCCTGTTGCTGAAACCGTCGCTCCACCTCCGCCCGGCGGGCTCGCTGCTGCCGCCGCAGCTGATCAAAGCTCTCCAGATTCTTCTCAGCCGCCGCCAGCTGGCCCAAGGCCACGTTTTCACGCTGCACCCGGGCCGCCGCCTTTGCCGCCGCCGCCGCCTGGCGCTGGGCCAGCTCCTCTTTGTACTTCCGGGAGCGGGCCTCATCTTCGGCCGCCTTCCTGGCAAAATATTCTTTTTGAATTTTGGCGCACCGGTGACAGTAGTCTTCACTGCTGACGTACGCGCCTGGCCCCACCCGCACCGCCGGCATGCAAAAGCCCCCGTGGGCGCAGCAGGGCTCATCCGCCAGGGCGGGTAGCGGCGCGCCGATGAGCAGCATAAACAGGAAGATTACCCCTGCAACGCGCGCCAGCGCAGTCTGCGGGGCGAGCCGGACAAAAAGGGGGACTGAGGAGATAGGTAAAATCATAAAAGCGTTTTCGGTGGCGGCACTGGCGTGCGTTCAAGTCTCGTGTGCGCTGGGCCTGGCATTGGTGAAGGCCGCTGAGGCGTACAGCCTGTTTTTGTCCTGCGGGAAGGCATAACCGCTCCACAAGCCTATTTCACTCCTTTATTGCTGCTGCAAAGGCTAAAGCAAAAACGAAGATAGCGGCCTGGATAGGGCGCCACAATACCTACTTACAGGTATTTTCAACTTGGCAGCAGACCTGGGCTGGCCTAGCAAAACGCTGTCCTAGCGAATCGCAACCATCTACCCCTGAGTTATCTACAACTAAAGCAACTGCTGGCTTTACACTGCAGAGACCAGCCAAACCCGCTCGACACTGCGCCGACACCAGTGCGCTATGGGCCAGCGGCGCGCCGCTGCCGGTCTGGTCCCTGCTGACTCAGCTGCGCGATGGCCCAAACAATACCTACAATCAGGTATTGCGCTGGCGCAGGAGCGTCCCTAGTTTTGTCAGTTGCCCAGGCTGGGCCAAGCAGCAGTAGCGGGCTTTATTCAGCGCTGTGCACCGGCTGCGGAGCCCGCGTGCCGGCACGCTTAAACCAGAGGCCAATCCGGTGCCCGACCCGGTCAACAGCATCGCTTACCGCCCCTACGGGCCGATTCCAAACGACTATGAAGCTC
This sequence comes from Hymenobacter translucens, assembly GCF_020685205.1. Classification (GTDB taxonomy): domain Bacteria; phylum Bacteroidota; class Bacteroidia; order Cytophagales; family Hymenobacteraceae; genus Hymenobacter; species Hymenobacter translucens. The sequence continues at coordinate 864,607 of NZ_JAJERB010000001.1, read as the reverse complement.
TGCTCAGAAATACGCCGCACGGCGGGGTTACTGCTGGTGCTGCACTTGCTGCTGGCGCCGGTGATCGCTCACGCCCAGACGGCCGGTTCCGGACACCTGGCCAGCATTGAAGCGAAGGTGAACGCCATTGACGCCAATGACAAGGAAGTAGCCAGCCTGAACCGCAAGCGCATGGAGTCCTACGAGGCGGAGGCCGATAAGCTTAAAAAGCTCCAAAATGAGCTCCGGGAGCTGGAGGAGCGCAAAGCCGCGAACGCCGGGGCAGTGCAGAAAAGGCTGGACGATCTGCTCCACCGGATCGAGCATGACCAGTCCTGGAAAAACCGCCGAGCGTCGGCCCAGAGCGGCTGGAAAGAGCGTAATCCGGGACTATGCAGCGCGGGTGGGCCCCCACCCATCTGCCCGGCGGACCATTGGCAGCGGATATCGGTCAGCACGGCGATGGCCGAATATGAGCGCTTTAAGAATGAGGTGATCAACGGTATTAAGGACGAGCTCGACAAGTTCGACTCGGGCATTGAGCGCAAGAAGGCAGAGATTGCCACGTTTCAGAGTTCAGAAAATGAGTTCGAGCTGCTGCGCGCCAAGTGCGATCAGGACATGACCCGGCTTGCCTCGTCCAGCGATGATCTGCGCGCCGAGATTGTGGCCCTGAGCAAAGCCTACAAGGAAAGCGTGGTTGACCAGGCCAAGTCCATGCAAAGCGTCTGGATCGGTCACCTCATGCAGATCATAGCCGAAAAGCATTACATCGAAGACCGGATCGATATCTACAATGTCAAGCTCGCGGATTTGAAAGCCGACGAGGAAAAAGCCGTTGCGGAGTCAAAAGAAAAAACGGCGCGGCAGAATGAAGCGGACATTCGCGCGGTGGATCAGAAGATCGCGGCCCATACGACAAGCCTGCCCCTGCTGCAGCAGGAGCTGAGCCGGCGCCTGGCTTCCTGGCAACAAGCCTTGTCCACGCACGGCCAAAGCCTGGCCGACGTGGAGCGGCTGCTGGCCAAAGCGGTTGAACCGGAGCTGACCCGTCTGAAAGCGCAGAAAGCGGAGCTGCAGAGCCGGATCGCGACGGTCCGCAACGAGAGCAACCAGGCGACGGAAGACCACAAGCGCCGTAGTGACGCGCTCACCGGGGAAATCCGGCAGCTCCAGGACCAGCGCTGGAAGCTGGTCAGCCAGCTGGCCGAGCGGCAGGAGCAGGCGCTGAAAACAATCCGCAATGTCTTTGCCACGCGTCGCACGCTGCTCACGGATGCCCTCGCAGCGCGCCGGGCCTCCCTGCAGGTGCAGGGGGATTTGCTAATCCAGAAGAAAGCCGAATACCGCAGTAAGTTTCTCACTTATGCCGGCAAGGTCGATCAGGAGCGGCAACGGCTGGTGGCCGCCTGCAGCAAGTCCGGGGCCTCCTGCTTCGGCATTGACACGCACAGCACGATTGTCATGAACTGGAACAAGACGCTCGGCTGCGTGGACCAGATGGAAAATACCCGGTCCCAGAGCGCAGTCTATGGGTGCCAGGAGGAGGGCGGGGAGTACAAAAGCTACTACAAAAACAACCTGAGCGGCCTTTCCGACGCGGACCGGAGCGCTCTGAGCCGGCGAGTCTCAAAAACGAAATACGACATGATCTTTCAGAAAATTCAAGACTAAGCAAGGACCGGACTATGAAAGCATTTTTTACGCTCCTGCTGCTTGCCTGGGCGGCGACGAGTGCCTGTGCCCAGAGCCCGGCCGCCAAGTCGCTGGAGGCGACGCTGGATGAGTATGTCGCTAAAAACCGCTGGGATGACGTGCTGCTGCTGGCGCCGGATCTGCTCCTGGAAAAGCCGGGGCAGGGCGACGGCTACTACTACATTGCCTATGCCTTTTTCGAGCTGAACCAACCCGAAAAGGCGAAGCAGTACCTGGCACAGGCCACCGCGGCGGCGGATAAGCTACTGGCAGCCCGCATTGAGAAGCTCACGGGCCTGATGGAAGGGCAGCAGCAGGAGCAACAGACACTTTCCGTGGCAGAAAGGCTGGAGGCCGAAGGCAAGACCGCCGAAGCCGCGGCAGCGTGGGAGAAGGCCTGGAAGGCGGATAAGAACAACCTGGAATTTGCCCTGAACGCTGTTTCCGGCTATATCAGCCTGCAGCAGTACCCGGCGGCGCTGCTCATCCTGCGGGACCCGCTGGTTAGCAAAGACCCGGAGGCCGTCAAGCTGGCAGCACGCCTGAACCAGACGGGTCAGATGAAGACCCTGAACGGGTACAATGAGGCGATGCGCAGCGGAGATGCTGCATTGAACCGGCAGAGCTACACCTCTGCGCTGCAGAGCTATGAGAAAGCGCTGCGGTTCAAGCCGTCGAACCCGGAGGCGCTGCGGCAGATTGCCATCACCAAAGATGAGCAGGCCTACGACAAGGCCCGCGAAACGGCGACGATCGTTTCGCTGCAGGAGTACCGGCAGCGCTACGCCCGCGGCCGGCACATCGAGGCGGTCGACCGCCAGCTGCAGGCCCTGCTGCTCGCCGGCGGCCGCGCTGCCCGCGGCTCGAGCGTCTCGGGGGCGGAAACATTCTACCAGCAGTATCTGGATCTCTACCCGCAGGGCCCGGATGCCGCCGTGGCCCGGCAGGAGTTGTGTGCCGTCTACATCGCCGAGGCCAAAAGCAACGAGAAAAGCAAATATGGCGTCGGTACCTCCGTGGATATGTATCGCAAGGCACAGGCCCTGTGCCAGCACCCGCTGGCGAGCGCGTCCCGGATCAAGCGCTTGGAACGCAAAAAGCGCAACTGGAACCGACCCGAGCAGACCGCTTTCGGCTGGAATGCTGACCGGGAGAACCTGCTGGGCGGATCCATGCATTTTCTCATGCCGCGCGCGCTGGGCTACTATGCCGCCTACCGGTTCAGCACCTATGGCGAAAGCCTGGCGGACTGGAAAACCGACGACCTGAGTACCGTGCCCAGCGCGAGCCGGGGCAAATTAACGTTTACCGGCAACACGGTGAAAGGAGCCAACATCATAACCCTGGGTCTGACCAAGAAGGTGTTTTATCCGGTATGGGTCTACGCCGGCGCCGGGCTGGCTTTTCAGGAAGAAATCAAGGAATTCCGGGATGCCGCCGGCAATGAGGAGCATGCCTTGAACGAGGATCGCTCTTACACGGCCCTGAACCCGGAGGCCGGGCTGCTCCTCGTGGTAGGGCCGGTCTTTCTACGCGGCGGTTTCAGCAAGCCGCTCAGTCCCAAGGCCCCGGGCGGCATGGTTACGACCTTCGGAGCCGGGATTGTTTTCGGCGATTAGCAGCCGCAGGGCCCAGGAGGTCGAACGCCTCCACGGCCACGTGTACTGCCCGCGTTGGGTTAGGCTGCCGGGCCGAGCGCTGCTTTAGCAGCAGATCCGGACGCTGGCAAGTCCTTTGTTGCGTTGCGCCGATCCTGCCGGGGCCACAAACAGAGAAGCGAACGCCTTCTAGTGGGCGTCCGCCTCAATACAGCATTATTACTTAAAACGTAAAGGTACTCAACGAAAACGACTTACCGCACCAGCAGGCGGCGATAGCTCGCCTGCCCGTTCTGTTGCACGCGCAGCGTGTAGCTGCCGGCAGCGAGCGCGCCAGCGGGCAGCAGCAGAGCCTGCGCTCCGCCGCTTTGCCGCTGGGCGGGCAACGGCATGAGTACCACCCGGCCCAGGGCATCGAGCACCTGCACCTCCACCAGAGCTGGCTGCGGCAGAAAGTAGGAAACGGTAACCGCGCTGCCGGTGGCCGGGTTGGGAAATACCTGCATGGCCAAAGGCTCGATCACCCGGCGGACGGGTGTGCCCAGCTGCCGGGTATACCAGATCGGGGAGGTAATGATCCGGTCCCCGTCGGCCTGCACCACCACGGCGTAGTAGTAGGCCGAGGCGCCCACGGCCAGCGTGGCATCCGAAAAGCTCAGCGCATTGCTGCCGGCCGGGGCCGTGGCGACGACCGTGGCCGCTGCCCCGCTGCCGGGCGTGCCCTTGAGCAGCGTGAGCGAAGTGACGTTCTCCCCGTCGATATCGGCGATAGTCACCGAGGCGGCCGGGGTGGCCGGCCCCTGGAAGATCGTGCCCATCGGCTGGCCGTCCACGGTGAAGGTCACCTCCGCGTTCCAGTCGTCGGAGGCGTAGAAGCGGCGCGCGCGCAAGGCCTGCAGCAAATCGGGCTTGCTCAGCGTAGGAGCCAGCACCACGGTCCGGCCCGCCGTGGTGCGCAGGAAAGTCGTGTTGTGGTTGTCGTGGTCGAGGGTCATGCTCACGTGGTAGCCCTTGGCCAGCAACGTGCGGAAAGTACTCTCAAAGGAGCTGTTGGACGGATTGGAGTAGGTGACGTTCGTGGAGTTGGCAGGGCCCGAGCGGAAGGCGGTGCCCACCAGGGCGCTGTCGGCAGCCGGGTTGAACGGCGTTGCCGAGCCGGCCAGCGCGTTGTAGTCCCCGCTCTGCGGGTGGGCCAGCGTGGCAAAGCCCCCGGGGAAGCGGTTGATCATTTTCCACAGGCCCTGGTAGTCATTGCGGGCCACGTAGCGGTCGTAGTTGCCCGGCTCCCAGCCCAGCAGCTGATCCACCCCGTACACGAGCACGTGGCCGCCGCCCGAAATAACCCCCCACTCCATGCCGTAGAGGGCTACGAACTGCCCGGGCACGGTCATGCTGTCGGCCTGGTGCAGGCCCTTGGCGTAATTGGGCCGCAGCATGCCGGCCTGGCTGTGGTTGTGCTCGGAGATGCCCAGAAAGTCGGCGTGCAGGGACGCATCGGCAAAGGCGTAGTCCTGGCCCGGGCGGAAGTAGCCGGTCATGGGCCCGTCCTGGTTGCCGTCGGAGTAGGCCGAATGCGCGTGCAAGTTGCCGTAGTAGTGCGCGTAGGTCGGGGCCGGCAGCACCGGCACCAGGGCCGTGACCGTGGCTGGACTCAGGGCGCGGTAGGCCGTGGAGCAGCCCACACCGTTAAATTCATACACGGTCGCCGTATAGGTCTGCCCCTGGATCAGGTTGTTGACCGTCACGCTGCTGCCGGCGCCCGTGTAGACCACGTACTCGCCCGGGGCCAAGGCGCTGCCCGACCCGAAAAAGAGGCTGGCCGCGTAGCTCATGCCGTTCAGGGGCAGCGTAGCCGAGGCAGATGATGGTCGGACCGTTACCAGGCGCCCGCTGCCGTTGCCGTTCTGCCAGGCAAAAGTGAGCGTACCGCGCCCAGGGGAGGCAGCCGTCATGGCCGTCGCGGAGGCGGTCGGCGCGGTGGCTATCTGGCAGGGGCCTGTCAGGAAAGTACCGGTGCCGGCCTGGGCTGTCAGGTAGTTAATGGCGCAGCCGCTGCCCAGGGCTTCATAGACCTGGTAGGAATACGTCGTAGCCGGCTGCAGGCCCGTCACGGTTACGCTCGTGCCGCTGCCGGAGAGCACACTGTAGGCGCCCGCACCCAGCGGAGCCCCACTGCCGTAGGCCGTTCCGGCCGGGTAGACGTTGCCGTCGACGGGGGCCGCCAAACTGGCCCCTGGGGCACGCACGACCAGCAGGCGGCTCGTGCCGTTGCCCGGGCTTAGGGTAAAGGTGGCGGTAGTGCTCGTTGTTGTGACAGCCGTGATGCTAGCAGCCTGGGTAGGCTCGGGGCCCACCGTGCAGGGCGTGGATAGGTAGATGTTGTCGAACACGGCGGCCTCGGTGGCTGTGGTAGCGTGGTTCCAGAAACAGCCCATGAAGGGTAAGGCTTGGCCGGTCAGCGTCGCGTCGATGGTCGCTCCCACCTGCGTATAGGTGGCGGTGAGCGGATCATCGAAGCTCGTGGTGTTGGGACTCACCAGCAGGCGCCAGGTGTCGTCATCGGCGGCGTAAGCCACCCGGATGGTCATCGGCTTATTGGCGTAGTCCGTGCCGCTGGTCGAGAGCAGCGTGGTCAGGTTGGCCTCGGCGGTGAGGCCGCCGGTAAAGCGCACTAGCCGGATGTTGTCCGGGGTGCTCGTGTTGCCCAGCAGCACGGCGTAGCCCGAGGCCGTGAGCAGGTTCGCGGAGCTGGCGGCCAGCACAAAGGCCTGGCCGTAGTTGTTGCTGCCGAAGCCGGAGGGATTGATGCGGGACTGCTGCATGTTCCAGGCCCAATTCAGCTCGCCCACGTTCGCGTTTAGCACCGCGCTGTAGCGGCCGGAGATGTCTCGGGTGGCGAAGTCCTTACCCAGCACCCCACTGCTGATCTTCAGCTGCCCACTGGTGATGCTGACACCCGTGCCGGCGGTGGTTTCGGTTTCCACCCAGCCCAGGCCAAGTGTGGGGTCATCGGGCCGGTTGAAGTCGTCGAGCAGGGCCAGCGACTGGGCCGAAGCCGCACTGGTCAGGGCCAGGCCGCCCACCAGGGACAGCAGGCAAAAAAAGGATCGCAGTTTCACAAGCGGGTGGGAGAGAGGTGGAAAGTAAAGATACCTCTAAATGGCTCGACCAGCACTTTGGCCACATACTGGGTTAATGCCACGAAGAGTCGATTTAGATCGCGTTTTCGCCCCCAATCAGCGGTGTTTTAGGTGACTTATCCCGCCATAAACGCTGGTATAGCGGCACAAACGGCATAGAATGACAATAAGTGTACGCAATAGGTAGTTTCAAGATTTTACGACAGACACATCGTGGAGAAACAAAGTTAGTTGCTTTCCCTAGCGGGCTTAATCAGCACTTCTTTCCGAAACAGGCATGCACAAGGGAGGCTTCCCCAATGGGGTTTTATCCTTAAGATAATCGAACTTATCGGACCGCCGCTAGGCTGCCTTATGCGCTCGAACAGCCTAGCGCAGGGTAGGAGAGGAGGATGCTCCGAAAGCAGATAGCGGTCGAGAGGGTAGGGTAGTGTTCGATACTGGAACGCCGGTAGCCGCTGGATTCCCTCCTGATCAAGCCTTCCTGCCGCCTCACACGGCTCCTCGTAAAGTCTTTTCGATACAGGCTTGCACACGGCTTACCTAGCTTCTAGGCAACAGGATAACAGCCTGGAATGCACGGTTCGTCGCTCTTTAAAAGTCTGATTCCAGTTAAAACAGGTTTGGCATTGGGCGCCCATACTGCCTGCTTTGGGAAAATAACTTTTTGCGATGGCATCCAGCCTATGGTCACGGCACAGCCGCTTATTCACTCGCCGCATGGCCTTCTTTTTCGGGTGCCTGCTGCTGGCCACCGCGTATGATGCCCCTGCCCAACGCTGGGAATTGCTCGCCCGTACCCGAGGCGTGCTGCACACGCGCATCCACGCCTCGACTGTTACCGCCAACCAGGATGTGGTGGTGGTCGGGGGCTACCTCACTTCCGCGGAGTTACAGCCGGCCACCTCGTGGCGAGCCTTGACCACCGGCAACAGCGGCTTTGTGGCCCGGTTGGCGGCCGACGGCCGCAGCTGGCGCTGGGTAGCCGACATTGGCAACAACAACCTCAGCGGCCATATGGCTGGCGCCTCTCAGGTCATCATGCTGCCCGATGGCGATGTCCTGATCGCAGGCACCGTGGGGGGAGGGGTGACCCGGTTCGGACCGTTTGATGCGGGCGTCGTCAATTCGGCGTATGAAGGCTTTGTGGCCCGCCTCAATGGCACCACGGGCCAGTGGCGCTGGCTGGCCCGCATGAGAACCCCGCTGGGGGGCTATAACCTGGTGCGGCCCGGTGGCTTGGCCGTGCGCAGCAGCGGCGAGGCCGTCGTGGTCGGCTCTTTTAGCGGAACGGCGCAACTGGGCAGTCTGCCGCCTCTAGTGTCACTGCCCACCAGTTCACTGGCGCTGAACTGGAATATCTTCGTGGCCCGGCTGGACCTGAATACCGGGCAATGGATCCAGGCGTTCGGGGTCGGGGAGACCGGGATCGATGAGGCCGCGAGTGTGGTGACCCTGCCCGGCGGCGATATTGCCGTTGCGGGCACCCTGCAAGGGCCCTACTCGCTCAACGGCCTACCGGCCCAGCGTACGCCCACCGTGCAGCAGGCCTTCGTGGGACGCCTCGACCCGGTCAGCACTCAGTGGCGCTGGGTCCAGTTGGTCGAGCCGACCGTGTGGGGCGAAGCCCAGCAGCTCATGGCGCTTCCCAATGGGAACCTGGTAGCCAGTGGGCGCTATGAAGGTGCCGGCCAAGTCGCGGGGATCGCCTTACCGAACGGTTCGGGGCCAGTCAGCACGTTTGTCGCGTGCCTCACGCCCGGGCCGGGACAAGTCCAGTGGGCGAGCGCCGGGCCCGGTACTGGCCGCCCGATGGGTCCCGGCGGGCTGTGCGCGACGCCGGCCGGCAATGTTATTGTGACGTCCAGCTACTCGGGGACGGGCCAGTTCGGCTCGTTGCCGCCCGTGCCCCGCGCGCCCCATGACGGCCCGGATGTTTTTGTGGCGGAGTTGGCCGGCACGACGGGCCGCTGGAAGTGGGTCGAGCTGGCCGGTGGGGATGGCGGCGCAGTGCTCTCGATGTACCGCTTCGCCGGGAGCGACTTTGCCGGCTCAGTGCACGCGCTGTCCGATCAGCAGCTCCTGGTCAGTGGCTCCATTAGCAACGAAGCCCGCCTGGGCAACGACGTCGGCCCCCTGGCATCGGCCCTCAGCGACGGGTTCGTGGCCCGGCTAAGCGTACCGGCCCCCTGCACCGCGGGCACGCTGCCGGCGGGGCTGCGTCTGGTGACGGGTTCCACCACCTGCTGGGACGGCCGACTGCTACGGGCCATCGGGGTACCCCGCGGCAGCACGCTGACGTGGAATACGGGCTCGACCGCCGACAGCCTGGTGGTAACGGCCCCCGGGACCTACTCGCTGACGGTGCGTGCCCTGGATGGCTGCGACTATGAGCTGACCAGCACCATCACGGCTGACGAGCTACGTCCCAGCCTCCCGCCCAATATCATTACGCCCAACGGGGACCACCTCAATGAGCGATGGGTTATTCCGAATTTGGCCGACAACACCCACGCCTGGGTGTATAACCGCTGGGGCCGGCTGGTGTATGAGCAGTCTGACTATAACAACCAGTGGGCCGCTGAGGGCTTGCCGGACGGCCTCTACTACTACGTCTTGCGCCGGCCCAGTCGGTGCCCGGCGGCCACGCTCAAAGGCTGGCTCGAAGTCGTACGCTAACCCGGGACCATTGAGGCGGCGAAGCATGCCGACCGCCCCAGAAACAGTGCCGTCCTAAACTGATCCAAGTTCGCGAAAACCACCTTTTCGCTGAACGATGGCTTTGGTTAAAAGCTTGGTCCATCATTTAAAAGGGTCAAGTAAAGGGTTCTAACCAAAGCCAACAAAGCGTCTCCCTCTTGCGACGGAGACGCTTTGTTCTTGCTCGCTCTAGCAAGGAGGTGTCGAGGTTTGATTCCCTAACTGGGAAATTGGCCTAGAAGGAATAGGCTTCTCCGTCCGCGGGTACCAACACCTGACTTGCCATGCCCTTTTCGGCAGCGAAGGCGCGCAGTTGCTGGCGCGCGAGCGTGGCGTGGTTGGTTGCTTCCATGTGGGTGGCGATAAGTGTGGCCTGCGGCACGGCTTGGTGCACCGCGTAGACATCCTCCTGATTCATGACGATGGAGCCGAGACCGGTGATTTGGTTGTCGCCCGCGTTGAGCACCACCACCTGCGGTTGGTGCTGCCGCAGGGTATTTTCTACATCCTGGTTCCAGACCGTGTCACCGGCGACGTAGAGCGTCTTCTCCTCGGGGTGCCGGAACACCACCCCAGATACTTGCCCGAGCATCTCCCCCGCAGCCGCCATGACGGTGTCGCTGCCGTGCTGGCCTGGCGTCTGGGTCAGCGACACGCCGTTGAAGGTAGCGCCCTGAATCAGACGCACGTCGGTAAAGCCCTGCGACTGAATCAGCGCCTGATCCTGCGCGTGCTGGGTAAAGATGGGCAGGCGCTTGGGCAGTTGGGCGATGGCCGCCTCATCCCAGTGGTCGAAGTGGGTGTGGGTAACCACTACAGCGTCGACCTGCGTGAATTCCTGCACCGGGCCGGGCAAGCCAACGGTCGGGTTGCTCAAGTGGCTGTTCGGGGTGCCGGGCAGACCGGGGAAGACGCCCTGTTCGGCGAACATGGGGTCGATGAGGAACTTCACGCCGGCGTAGTCCAGGCGGAGGGTGGAATGACGAACCAGTTGCAGTTGCATGAGAAATGGTAGTAAAGTGAAAAATTAAGGACTGTTCGGTCCAATACAAGGCAAAAAAAGAGTTACCCGTCTAGGCAGGTAAAGAGGAGTTGTTGGGCGTCATCCAGCTGCTGGCGGGTATACCCGGCCCGGGCCATGACCTGCAAGCCCGGGAAGGCCAGCACCAAGAGCCGGGCCAGTTCCCGGGCCGGGCGCAAGCTGGCAACCGAGCCATCCTGCTGGCCCCGCCCGATGGCCTGGGTCAGCACCAGTTCCATCTGCTGCAAGTCCTCGACCACCCGCTGCCGAACCGCCGGGTCATGTGGGGCCAGTTCCACCGCCTGGTTGATGCTCATGCAGCCCAGCATGGGTTCATCTGAATTGACGTCGGCAAACAGCGAGTGGAAAAAGGTCTCGATAGCCCGGCGGGCGGGCTGCTGCCGCAGCACCCGGTGCGCGTCGCGGGCACGGGCTTGCCGGTAGGCGTCAAAAGCCGCGAGGAACAAGTCACGCTTGCCCCCAAAGGTGGCGTACAGGCTACTTTTGCTCAGACCCGTCGCAGCCAGCAAATCCGTTAAGGAAGTCGCCTCGTAGCCCTTGAGCCAGAACGCTCGCATGGCGTGGTGCAGGGCTTCCGTGGTATCAAATTCCTGGGGACGGGACATAAGCTAACGAGGTGAGCGAAGCAGGCTGGACCGGCTTTACGGCGGCAAGTTACAATTAAGAACCGTTCGGTCCAAAACTTAATTCCGAGAGACTATTAAGGGAGCAGCACGTTGCCGGTTGCGTCCAGCCCGCGTGGCAGCACCCGCCCGGCGTCTTGGCGCCGGGCGGGGATAGCTCTCCCCACGAGGCGGGCGAAAGGGGCGCGTTACGCCACAGCCGGCCCTACGTTCACCGTAAAATCCGAAGTCTGCACCACACCGGCGTGCTGGAACTGCAGGAAGACGCGGTAGCGACCCGGCTTATCAAACGTGGTGTGAAAGCCGATGCGCGGGCCTTTGTCGGCTTGGTCCTCGGGGTGCACGTGCAGGTAATCCGCGCCGTCTTCGCTCAGAATCACCATGTGCCCTAGGGCGCCTAGGTACTGGTCGAGGTCGGTGACGGGCTTGCCACCGCGGCTCACGGTCACACTCACCGCCAGCGGCTGCCCAGCGCGGACGGTCTTGTCAAACGCGAGGTCGGCCGCGTAACCGTTGGCTTCCCAGCGCAGCTGGTCTTTCGTGTATGTGACGGCCGGCCGGGTCGGGCCGCTCACCTGCAGCGTTTGCCGGCCCAGCTGGTGCCCACCACCTTCGGGCTGATAGTCCTGGTAGAGCAGGTACGTGCCTCCCGTTTTGAAAGTGAACGGTAGCTCGTAACGGCCGGAAGGCTGGAAGGTGGGGTGGATGTGGTAATACTCCGAAAGGTCCTGCGAGAGAATCATCAGGTGCACCTTCTGCTCGTGCACCGTCGCTAGGGGCACGGCCGCGTGGTCGCCTCCAGCTGCCTGCGGCTGAAACGAGAGGGTCACGGGCTGGCCGGCCACGGGCTGCGCGGGCGTGGCCATGAAGTGCATCTGGTAGGTGGCGCCGCCCGTGGCCGGCTGGCCGGACGGCTGCAGCGTCATGCCGCACTTGGGGCACGCGCCGGGTTGGTCGCTGGTTACCTCGGGGTGCATGGGGCAGACATACCGCTGCCCGCTGGGTTGGTCGGTACCGTGGTGGTCGCCGTGCTGGTGGCCGTGGCCGCCGTGCTGGTGACCGTGGGTGTTTTCGTTCATGGTGGTGGATGGAGGAGTGGACGAAGAAGATTCCGGAGATGAGCAGGATGAGGTCATCCAGGTGAGCGAAGCCAGTAAAACAACCGACAGCATGCGGCGGGGCCTCGGAAGGGGGTGTGTTGTCATAGTTGGGAGCGGATAATTCCGCCTTGTTTACTAGGACAAAGTTCGGCCCGGGGCCTGCCGGGGGGTGTACGCAATACCGGGGGAGAATTGCATAATTAGGAACCGCTCACCTAGTCGGCGTACGTCACGACAGCTACCCAGCCCGCTTCATCACCCGGTATTGTGAGGGCGTCAGGCCGGTTTCCCGTTTGAACTGGTTCGAGAAATGGTGGCTGCTGCTGAAGCCCAGCCGCTCCCCAATCACGGCCAGTGACTCGTCGCTGGTTTCGAGCTGCTGCTGGGCCAGTTCGATGCGGCGACTGATGAGGTAGCGCTCCAGGGTAGTACCCTGCGTGGCAGAAAACAGCGTGCTCAGCGTGTAGTAGTTTTGGTGCAGCGCCTCGCTCACGTAGGCGGCCAGCGTGTGCTCGTGTTCCACGCCTTGCTCAATCCAGGCATCCACCAGCTCCTTGAGGCGGGCGATCAGGCGGGCTTGCTTGTCGTCGAGCACCTCGAAGCCTTCCGCAGCCAGGCGCTGCCGGACGCGGGCCAGGTCGCGGGGCTGCTCGTTCCCGGTGTGGTAGGTGACAGCGCCCAGCTGCACGTCCGTGACCGGAAAATCTTCGTCCCGGAACACGGCGCTTACGGTCTGGATGCAGCGGGGGCAGACCATGCCTTTGATGCGCACAAGATGGTTCATCGGGTCAGCGGCTAGAAATCGACTAACAAAAACGCCCGGACGGGGTCCAGGCGTTTACGGAAATATTGGAAGGGGTGGCGTTACGCCGGCTGCGGCTCGGCCTGGAAGCCGGCTTGTTCGACCAGTGCCACCACCTGGTCTTCGTCGAGGGTGCCGGTCACGGTTAAGGTCTTGTCCGGACTGGCTGTGTCCACCTGCCAGCTCTCGATAGCGGTGGTGCCGTTCAGGGTTGGGCTAACGGCTTTCACGCAGCCGCCGCAGTTGATGTTGGTTTTAAAACGAAGCGTTTTCATGGGTTCAGGAAAGGTAGGACGGGCGGGTGTCGCCCGTCGGGTGATATAGAAAAACCTTCAGAAAAACAGTGGCTTACACCGCCGGCGCGGGCTGGGCTGCCGCGTTGGATTCAACTGTGGCCTGGACACGCGGCAGGGTAACAGTGAGGGCTACAATCAGGGCCGCGACCATTAGCAGGCCCGCCCCCACTAGAAAGCCGGTGGTATAGCCCTGGGTCAGAGCGGCGTTAGCGGCGGCCACCAAGCGCTGGTCGTGTCCGGCCAGGCCGCGCTGGAGCGCGCCGGCGGCCTGGGGCAGTTGGCTATTGGCGACCAGCGTCGAGACGGTGGAAAGCACGGCAATGCCCAGAGCCGCACCGATTTGCTGGGCGGTGTTGAGCAGGGCTGAGGCTACGCCTGCCTGCTCCTGGGCCACGCCGTGGACTGTGGTAAGGGTCATGGGCAGGAAACCCATGCCAAGGCCGAAGTAGGTCAGTAGCAGAGCCGGCAGCACGTGGCCCAGGTACGAGGCGCCCACGGAGAGCGTCGAGAGCCAGTACAGGCCCCCGGCCGCGATGAGCAGGCCAGGCACCGCTACGGCGCGCGGCGGGAAGCGCTCCAGCAGCTTGGTGCTCACGCCTGCCGCCAGCACGATGCCAACACTAACCGGCAAGGAGGCTACCCCGGCCATCACGGGCTGGAAGCCCAGTACTTGCTGCATGAACAGGGTCAGCAGGTAGTAGGTAGCCATGAGCGCGGCCCCGATGAAGACCACCACCACGTACGAGCCCGAGCGGGTGCGGTCCTGGAACAGAGTTAGGGGCAGCATCGGGTGCTGGCGGCGGCGCTGCAGCCCGAAGAACACTGCACCCAGCGCCAGCGCCAGGGCAAACGCGCCCAAGGTGAGCGAGTCGATCCAGCCGTGCTCCCCGCCGCGGGTGATACCATAGGCCAGGGCCACCATGGCACCAGCACCGGTGAGGGCATCTAGCAGGTGCAGCTTGCCGGAGTTACGCTGCCCCTCCACCAGGATGCGGGTGCCCAGCAGGACCACCAGGCCAATGGGTATGTTAATAAAGAACACCCAGCGCCAGCTCAGCAGGCCAGTGAGCAGGCCGCCCAGTAACACCCCGATGGTCATACCTACTGCGGACATGGCCCCGTACACGGCCAGCGCCGATGTGCGCGGCTTGCCGATGGGGAAGGTCGTGGTAATCAGGGCCAGCACGTTGGGCGCTACCAGGGCCGCGCCAATGCCTTGCAGGCCGCGGGCGCCGATGAGCATGGGCGCGTTCACCCCCAGGCCACCGAGCAGCGAGGCGCCGGTGAACACGGCCAAGCCGACGCGCAGCACCCGGCGGCGCCCGTACAGGTCGCCGAGGCGGCCGCCGAAGAGCAGCAGGGCTCCGAAGGCGAGTAGGTAAGCATTAATAATCCACGGCAACACGGCCGTGTTCACGCCCAGATCGCGCTGGATGCTAGGCAGGGCAATATTGGCAATGGTGTCGTCGAGCACCAGCATGAGCTGGGCCGTGGCAATCACCAGCAGGGCGAGACGATGCGGAGTGCTATGCTGACTCGCCCCGATTTGGGTTGTGCTTAGGGTCGTTGACATGACGAAGTAGAATTACCTGCGGCAGGAGGTTGCCAGCAACGGTAGAAGGGAAAATCCGGCGTTAACACCGGGCTTTGTCCCGTCTTGAACCAGTGCAAAATTACGGGCCACCCGAGGGGAGGGCTGTACACCATCCTGGGTCCGCGTTGCAAGATTTGGAACCGGCCAGCGGGGCGCGGGTAGGCACGGACGGCCCGGGAAAGGGGCCATCCGTGCCTACCCGCCGCCGCTCTTTTCGTAGGACACGGGTATGAGCCCTGCTGATTCTGCTGTTGTCACGACCTTACCCCTTGTCCCCCCAGTCGGGGCAACACGCCTGCCCCTGCGCGGTGTGGTGTGCCCCCGGTGCGCCCGGGTGGTGCGCGAGGAATTGGAACAGCAGGGACTGACTGTGCTGCAGGTGGGGCTCGGGGGCGCCGACGTCGTGCCCCCCGTCCAGGGGATGCCGGATGCCCAGCTGCTGCAAGCGGTACTGGGGCCGATAGGCTTCGACCTGCTCGAAGACCCGCGCGACCAGGTGGTGGAGCAAATCAAGGCACTGGTACTGGAGCTGGTGCACTACACCCCGGCCGAGCAATGGCCGCTGCTCAACACCTCGGTGTACCTGAGCGAGCGGCTCGGCCGCGACTATTCCTACCTCTCGCACCTATTCTCAACCCGCCAAGGGCTTACCATTGAAAAGTACCTCATCCGCCAGAAGGTGGAGCGGGCCAAAGAGCTGCTCAGCTACCAGGACGACTCTGTCGCCGAGGTGGCGCGCCAGTTGGGGTACCGCAGCCCGGCCCACCTCACCAACCAGTTCAAGCAGGTCACCGGCATGACCCCGACCGAGTTTCAGCGCCTGGACCCAGGGCACCGCCACCGATCGGGCTTGCAGCAAGTATCCTAAGCTAAGTCTTAAATCGAAACGAGGTTTCACAGCAGACACCTCGGCCTAGCTGTGCTCATTCTATGGAACTACTGATTATTCTCGTACTCGTGCTGCTCAACGGCGTTTTCTCCATGTCGGAAATTGCCCTTATATCATCCCGAAAGTCAAAACTCGAGGCTCAGGCCAAGCAAGGTAGCCGCACGGCCCAGGCCGCTCTGGAGCTGGCTCAGGCGCCCACCCGGTTTCTCTCTACGGTTCAGATCGGCATCACCCTGATAAGTATCCTGACCGGTGTGTTCAGCGGCGCTGGTCTCACCCTGCAGCTGCAGGGCTTCATTGCCCGGGTGCCCATGCTGGCTCCATTTGCCGACAACTTCGCCGTGGTGCTGATGGTAACTTTCATTACCTACCTCTCCGTGGTCGCCGGCGAGCTGCTACCCAAACGCATCGGCCTAACTAACCCCGAAGGCATTATCAAGTTCATGGCCGCACCCATGGCACTGCTTTCGCGTTTCACTTCACCTTTTATTTGGCTGCTGACTATCTCCAGTGACTTACTCATTAAGCTCATGGGCATCAAGGCGCAGGAAAGCCCCGTAACGGAAGAAGAGATCAAGGCCATGATAAAAGAAGGAGCCTCGGAGGGGACCATCCAGGAAATTGAGCACGACATCGTCAAAAACGTCTTTAGTCTGGGAGACCGGCGCATTGGCTCGCTCATGACCAGCCGCCAGGATATCGTATGGCTAGACTTGGATGAGGACGTGGCCACGACAAAGCATACGGTGCTCACCCGCAAGCAGTCGGCTTACCCACTCTGCCAGGGCAGCTTGGATGAAGTGCGCGGTATGGTCTACCTCAAGGACTTGGTAGACGACAACTTGGACGCTCAGCTGCAGCGGCTGGAAGCTCTGCAAAAGGAACCATTATTTATGCCAGCCTCGAGCAAGGCTTACCATGCTCTGGAGCTGTTTCGACAGCGGCGCGTACACCAAGGAATCGTGGTGGACGAGTTCGGTGGGGTCGTCGGAATGGTGACCATTGATGACATTCTGGACGCGCTGGTAGGCGATGTCTCACCCGACATCGAGGAAAACCCAACTATTATAGAGCGCGGCGACGGCTCTTTTCTGATTGATGCCCAGCTTCCTTTTGCCGAGTTTGCGGAACGCTTTCACATCTCGGCCGCCCAGCGCCGTGGCCTGAGCGGGTTTCACAGTCTGGGGGGCTTTGCCCTGCACGTTCTGAGCGTGCTTCCCCGCGCCGGCGAGCATTTCATGTGGGAGGGACACTACTTTGAAATTGTGGATGTTGACCGAAGTCACATCGACAAAATCTTATTCAGACCTAAGACGATCGGAGGATAACTGCAAAGCGAAACCTGAAGCTTAGCAACAGCCGCTGTCCATGGCCCAGAGCGTAGCCCCCTACTGCAACCTCCTTATCCTGTATCTTTGCTGGCCCTCCTGTGCCGCCTATGTCCCCTTCCACTCGTTTTGTGTTCTCGTTGCGCTTTGCGCTGCTCACCCTCGCGGCGCTGCTGTCGCTGGGCCTGAACCAACGGGAAGTAAACACTTTTCACCAGCCGGGGGGGAATGAGTACGGGACCACTGTGCAGTCAATAGTCGAGGTGGTCAAGAAGAAGGTGGCTCTAGAGGCCACACCAGTTCTAAGCCATTATGTGGCCCCGCCTGCGCTGGCTTGGTTACCGGTGCCAGCACTTGCGATGTGCTGGTTACCCAGAGTGCGCCGGATCCTAGCCACGCCGCTGTTGCAGGCCGGTGTACAGGCCGCTGAGGTATTTCGCGTCCGGCTGCTGGCCGTGATGCTCTCTCCCCAGGCTCCCTAAGGATGAAGATTCAGGTGTGGAACTGTTACTAGTAGGCTACTTCAGCAGCCTGCCGGGCACTGCTCTATACCTACTGGTTGCTGCAGCGTCTTGCCTACGCATATGCCTGCAGTGCTACCCCGTGTTTCTTCATCGTTGCTAGTAACCCCATGCGTAACAAAACCTTAATCATTGTCCTCACGCTCATCGTGACGGGCCTCTGTGCCTATTATCTTTTTTTCACCTACGTCTCGCGCCGGGTTCAGGACCAGGCCGTTGCCTACGCCACTCATAACGGCCGGCTCGACGAGCGCCAGCGCCAGCACTACCTGGATTCGGTATGGCGGGCGCCCGTGTTCGGCTCGTACACCTACCGCGACGTGCGCGCTTCTGAACTGGGCCTGGGCCTGGACCTGAAAGGTGGTATGCACGTCACACTGGAAGTATCGCCGGTGGAAATCGTGCGTGCCCTGAGCGGCAACTCCAAAGACCCAGCCCTCAACCAGGCCCTTACCCGGGCGCAGGAGCTGCAGAAAACTAACTCGGGCACGGCCTTCACCACCCTGTTTGCGCAGCAGTACCAACAGCTGGCTCCCTCCAAGCCGCTGGCTCATCTGTTTGCCAACACCAGCAACAAGAGCCGCGGGCTCGACATCAATTCCAGTAACGAGCAAGTCGTCGCCGCCATCGACAAGGAAGTGGAAGAAGCCATTGACCGCTCGTTTGATATCCTGCGCACCCGGGTCGACAAGTTTGGCGTGAACCAGCCCAGCATTCAGCGGGTAAAGGGCACCGGCCGCCTGCAGATTGAGCTGCCCGGGGTCGACAACCCCGAGCGCATCCGCAAGCTGCTGCAGAGCCAAGCCAAGCTGGAGTTCTGGGAAGTGTGGGACCAACAGGAAATTGGCCCCTACCTGATGCAGCTTGACCAGGCCCTGGCGGCCAAGGAAGCCCTGGCCAACGCCAGCGGCACCACTCCGGCCAAGACCGCCTCGCAGGCAACCGGCGACACGACCTCCCTGGCGGCCCAGCTGGCGAAACGCAACTCGGCCACAGCGGAAAAAGCCGACTCGGCCGCGGGCGCCAAAGGCGGGCTCCTCTCCCGCCTCTTCTCCATGCCCGGCGGTATGGGCGTGAACCTGCGGGACACCGCCCGCATGAACCAGGTGCTGCGCTCGCCCGAAGCCCGCGCCACGCTGCCTCCTAACCTGACTATGCTGTGGGCGGCCAAGCCCGTTACCCTTGACAAGCAGGAGTATCTGCGCCTGACGCCGGTCCGCAAAGACCGCAACGGGGGCGCAGCGCCCTTAACAGGGGAAGTAGTGTCGGATGCCCGGCAGGACTTTGACGAAAGTGGCCGGGCCGAGGTAAGCGTGAGCATGAACCCCACCGGTTCCCGTAAATGGCAGGCCCTGACGGCCGCCAACATCGATAAGCAGGTGGCTATCGTGCTCGACGACTACGTGTACACCGACCCGGTGGTGCAAACCGAGATTGCGGGCGGCAACACCAGCATCTCCGGTAACTTCTCCGTCGAGGAAGCGCAGGATTTGGCCCAGGTACTCAAAGCCGGCAAGCTGCCTGCGCCCACGCGCATCGTTGAAGAAGCTATTGTTGGGCCTTCGCTGGGGCAGGAAGCCATCCAGCAGGGACTTTACTCGTCCCTGGCCGGTCTGATCATCATCATGGTGTTCATGGCGGCCTACTACGGCAAGGGCGGCGTAGTCGCCGACGTGGCCCTGGGCTTCAACATCTTCCTGGTGCTGGGTATCTTGGCCCAGTTTGGCACGGCCCTCACCCTGCCGGGCATCGCCGGCCTGGTGCTCACCTTCGGCATGGCGGTGGATGCGAACGTGCTCATCTTTGAGCGCATCCGCGAAGAGTTGGCGCAGGGCCTGAGCCTCAAGGATGCCATCAACAAGGGCTATGGCCGCGCCTTCTCGGCTATTTTCGACTCCAACGTCACGACCCTGCTGATTGCTGTAATCCTGGGCTTTTTCGGAACGGGCCCCGTGCAGGGCTTTGCCATCACCCTGGGTATTGGTGTGCTTACCTCGTTTCTCACCTCAGTGTACCTCTCTCACCTGATTGTGGAGTGGCTGACCTCGGGCAAGAACGCAGCCAGCTGGACCTTTGCCACGCCGCTGTCCCTGAACCTGTTCAAGAACTTCAACTTTGACATCGTAGGCAAGCGCAAGCCAGCTTATCTGTTCTCCGCGTCGGTGATTGTGCTGGGCTTTGTGCTGATGGCCGTGCAGGGCGGACCGAACCTGGGGGTGGACTTTAAAGGTGGTCGCAGCTATACGGTGAATTTCAACCAGCCTATCGTGGCCTCCGATGTGCGCACGGCCCTGGGCGACGACCTGCAGGGTGCCGGCATTGAGGTCAAAACCTTCGGAGCCCCAAATCGGCTGCGTATTACCACCAGCTACCTGGCCGGTGACGAGAGTGCTGCGGCAGACCAACAGGTGGAGCAGGCCGTGCGCAAAGGTCTGGCGGCATACGCGGCCAATGACCCCACCATCGTGAGCACATCCAAAGTCGGCGCTACCGTGGCGGACGATATCAAGGCCTCCTCGGTGATGAGCCTGCTGCTGTCCCTGGTCGGCATCTTTGTGTACGTGCTGCTGCGCTTCGAGAAGTGGCAGTACTCGCTAGCGTCGGTGGTGGCTTTGCTGCACGATGTGCTGATGGTCATTGTTGCCTTTCCCATTGCCCGGCTTTTCGGCATCAACTACGAGATGGACCAAATTTTCGTGGCGGCAGTGCTCACCATCCTGGGCTTCTCCATCAACGACACAGTGGTGATTTACGACCGGATTCGGGAGTACCTGAAGGAGAACCCAACACTCACCTTTGCACAGGTGGTCAACCCCGCTCTGAATACCACCTTCTCGCGGACCATTATCACTTCGACCACGGTGCTGCTGGTGGTGGTCGTTCTCTACATTTTCGGCGGGGAAACGCTGCGCTCGTTTTCGTTCGCCATGATTGTAGGTGTGGTATTTGGCACCTACTCTTCCCTGTTCATTGCCGCCCCCATTATTCTTGACACCTCCGGCAAGCAGACGGTGGGAACGGGGGAAGGCGAAAATGCTATGCCGAGTGATACGCCTAGGCTAAGCGGCGCTTCGGTATAAGAACGCAAGCACTCAGCTGTAAGCAAAAGGCCTGGTCGATGACCAGGCCTTTTTTGTAACGGCAGAAAGGTCAAACTCCAACGTTAGTGAAGGGGCCGCTGCTTAAGCATGCCGCCTACCGCGTCATCTACGCTGTGCTGAACGATAAAAGCCTTGGGGTCCAGGCGCTTCACTTCAGCGCGCAGGCGGGGCAGCTCTAGGCGGGTGACCACGGTAAAGATAATGTTGCGCTCCTGGAGCTGCTCGCCCCGCTTGCCAAAACCACTCTGGCCTTTGTAGACCGTTACCCCCCGCCCCAGACTGGCGGTAATGGCCTCGCGGATGGCTTCGTTGTGCTCGGATACGATGGTGACGCCGGTGTACTGCTCGATGCCCGTGAGAATGAAATCCAAGCTTTTGGAAGCCGCAAAGTACGTGAGGACGGAGTAAAGTGCTTCGGTCACGCCCAGCACAAAGGCCGCCACCGCGAAAATGAAAATGTTGAGAATCAGTATTATATCACTCACCTTCAGCAGCGAGGTGTTGCGGTTAATAAGCAGGGCCAGGATTTCGGTGCCGTCGAGCACGGCCCCGCCGCGCATGGCCAGCCCAATGCCCGCCCCAATGAATACCCCGCCAAATACAGCCGTTACCACCAAGTCCGGGGTCACGTCCGGGTAGGGAACAAGCACCAGGCAGGCCGCCAGCCCGGCAATGGCTGCCGCACTTTTCAAGGCAAAGCGCAGGCCCATCTGCCGATAACCGAGCGCCAAAAACGGCAGGTTTATCAGCAACAGGCCCCAGGGGAGGGGCAGGTCCAGGCCAGCCGCCAGCAGCATGGAAATGCCGGTCGCCCCGCCGTCAATAAAGTGGCTGGAAAGCAAAAACCCCTTGAGGCCCATGCCTGCCGACAAGATGCCGGCTACGATAAAGGCGACGTCCTTCATCACGGTTCGAACAGTTGCCGGGGATGAACCGGGGGGAGGGGTTGTCGGGAGTTCTCCCGCTAGTGAATGCATCGGATAAGGATGGGTGAAACAGCCACGGATGACCCCAAAAGCAAACTTGCTTTGCCAAACGGGAGGCGGTGGAATGTCAAAAGTACCTCCTTTTGTCTCTTCTCCTTGTGCTGTTTACACATTCCTGTGACCTGGACGGGCCCCGCCCGCGGGAACGGTAGCGGAAAATTTATCCCGTTATTACAGCCGGGGCAGACGCCGCACAAAAGGTGTTCAAACTGGTATTCAACCATTTACTAGCGTAGTCCGTTTAGCTGATCAGCGTCCTGGTAGCGCGAATCGATAATTTCCTCCCGTGGTGGTGCTTTTAACTCCTGCCTTGCGCCTGTACCTGGTTTGCGTGGTGGCCCTTCTCTCCGGGCTTGTACTGCCGCGTGCGGTGGTGGCGGCTCCGGCCATTGCCGTGGTTACGCCCGCGCAACTGGTTGACCCTGACAGCCGGCATGAATCGCAGGAGTTGTTGCAGCCCGAAGCACTGGGCACAGAAGCTGTTTCCCCCCGAGGGCCGGGGCTATTTCTTGGTGCCCCCTTGCCGCCGGCCTTGGTGCCAGGCACTCCCTGTTGGCGCAGGGCGGCCGTGTTGGCCGCCTCCAGCGTGCCGGTCGTCCGCGTTGGTGAGATAGCCGGCTTCTTCCGTACACGGCTGCTCCTGGCCGCGCTCTCGCCCCACGCCCCCTAACTGTACCGGACACCCCGCCTGTGCCGCCGCCCGCGCCTTGACACTCCTAATAGGGACGTGTTGACTGCAGGGCGGCGGCTTGTCCGTGTTTCACCACGTTGGGGGCACTTATCAGCAGCCACTTTCTTTGTGGCTCGCTGGCACATCTGAGGGTCCCTGACGCATCCGCATTCGGTATGCTATTGCCCCAACTTATCATTCATCACCACGCCGAAAGACGCCGAAAATCGGCGCGTGCCACGCCGCACGGCGGCCCCCCACCAAAGCAGTGGCCGTGGGTGTTTCCTTTCACTCCCCGGCAGATCCGGCAGCTCCTCGTAAACCTTGCGTTCATTGCTGCGGGCGTATTGTTCGCTGCCCTGGGCCTAAAAGGTTTCCTGCTGCCCAACGGCTTTATCGACGGGGGCGTCACGGGCATTTCGCTGCTTACCAGCCAGGTGTCGGGCCTGTCGCTCTCACTGCTGATCGTGCTCATCAACCTGCCCTTCATCGTGATGGGCTACTTTCAGTTGGGCCGCGCATTCGCCTTGAAAACGTTGCTGGCCATTCTGGCCCTGGCCGGCGTGCTGCTGGTAGTCTCCTTTTCCACACTGACCCAGGACAAGCTCCTCATTGCTGTGTTCGGCGGCTTCTTCTTGGGCGCCGGCATTGGCCTGACCGTCCGCGGTGGGGCCGTGCTCGACGGCACCGAGGTGCTGGCCCTGTACCTGAGCAAA
Source organism: Hymenobacter translucens (assembly GCF_020685205.1). Classification (GTDB taxonomy): domain Bacteria; phylum Bacteroidota; class Bacteroidia; order Cytophagales; family Hymenobacteraceae; genus Hymenobacter; species Hymenobacter translucens. The sequence goes on along the minus strand of NZ_JAJERB010000001.1, from coordinate 841,827 downwards.
AAGTCCTCGCTCTCCATTGGGGACGTGGTACTGCTCATCAACCTGGTCATCTTCGCGGCCGCGGCCGCGCTGCTTTCCGTGGAAACGGCACTGTATTCCATCCTGGCGTACCTGTCGGCCGCTAAGACGATTGACTTCATCATCGAAGGCATCGAAGAGTACACCGGCGTTACCATCATCTCAACCCAGAGTGAGCGCATCCGGAAAATGCTGACCGAAAAGCTCGGCCGGGGCGCTACCATCTATGCCGGACGCCGCGGCTTTGGCTCGCATGGGCATGCCCGGGAAGCCATCGACATCATCTTCACCGTCACGACCCGGCTAGAAGTGACTAGCCTCAAGCAGGAGATTGACCGCATTGACCCGCAGGCTTTCGTGGTAATGCACAGCGTGCGCGAAACCAAGGGTGGGCTAGTCAAAAAGCGTCCGCTGCACTAACGTACCGGACGGGCCAGCTCCTTTCCCTTGATAAGTCCTCCCCATGGCCATATCGCACAGCCCGACCGAGCACCCGGAGTACCAGGAGTGGCTCCAGGTCACGCCGCGGCTCTTTCTGCACTGCCGGTTCAATCCCCTCTACAAGGTGCTTGATGGCTACCGGGAAGAACCACTGAGCGCTGCCGAAACGAACAACCTAGCCCGCTATCGCGCGCACTGCCAACAGTCCCTGAAAACCCTGTACGACACGTTGGGCACTCTGCCCGCCGATCAACTACCCATCCGCACGCGGGCCACCACGTTCACTATTCAGTCCCGCGCCTACGCAGTGTACGGCGACGTGACGGTTCTGCAACTCAAATACGATGGCTCTGATGTGCTGCAGCCCTTGCCTGACCCGATCTCCATACCGTAACCTGTTCCGATGCCCATTTACAACATCGCCCTCGTGCTGCTGGGCCTCGCCATCCTGGGAGTGGCCTGGCTGCCCTCGCTGCTGGAAAAGTACCCGCTTTCCTACCCCATTCTCTTCATTGGGCTGGGCATGGCCGCGTACGCGCTACCGCTGGGCTTGCCGGCCGCCGACCCTTTTCAGCATCCCCAGCTGACGACTCATCTCTCTGAGCTGTGCGTGATTGTGGCGCTGACCGGCACTGGCCTCAAAATTGACCGGCCGTTCTCACTGGGCACATGGCGTACGCCGCTACTGCTGGTGTTGGTGCTCATGGTGCTGACCATCGCGGGCCTTACGCTGGTGGGCTGGCTGCTGGCGGGGCTGGCTATACCCTCAGCGCTGCTGCTGGCGGCGGCATTGGCGCCCACCGACCCCGTACTGGCCGGTGACGTGCAGGTGGGCGACCCCGGCGAGGGGCGAGAGGACAACGTCCGTTTTTCCCTGACCGGTGAGGCAGGCCTCAACGACGGCTTGGCTTTCCCGTTCGTGTACCTAGCCCTGGCCTTGCTGTCGACCGGCGCGGATGGAAGCCGGCTGTGGGAGTGGGTCGGCATGGACGTGGCTTACCGCGTGGTGGCGGGTCTGGGGTTGGGCTGGCTGTCAGGCCAACTGCTGGCCTACCTGATTTTTAACTTGCCTAAGGCGCTGAGTCTCAAACCCAGCGCCTACGGATTTGTGGCCCTGGCCGTAACGCTGACCAGCTACGGGGTCACCGAGCTGCTGCACGGCTACGGCTTTCTGGCCGTGTTCATCGCCGCCGTGACACTGCGCAGCCGGGAGCGCAAGCACGAGTACCACCGCATGATGCATGCCTTTACCGACCAATTGGAGCGCCTGCTCATTGTCATTATCCTCATCCTATTCGGGGGCGCCCTGTTTGGCGGCCTGCTGGCCCCACTGACCTGGGCCGGGGCTGGTGTAGGCATGCTGCTTTTACTGGTTCTGCGCCCCCTAGGAGGGATGCTTACGCTGATGCGTTCCAAGCGGGTGACGCTAGCTGAGCGCGTCGTTATCTCCTTTTTCGGGATACGCGGCATTGGCTCGGTCTTTTATATCGCCTTTGCGCTGGAAAAGGCGATGTTTCCGCAGGCTCGGCTGCTGTGGGCAATTCTGGGCTTCACCATGCTCGTGTCCATCGTGCTGCACGGCGTGCTGGCCACGCCGGTCATGAATTGGCTGGACCGTCGCCACGGCCGCGCCATCACGGCCGAACTGAACGAAAGCGACACCACAGCCACTCCGGCACACTAATGCAGTTCCTTCTGGCGCAGCCAATTACCCACCTTTTTACTTATTCAATCCGGATGACCGCCCTTACCGTTGACCAGTTCCTGCACCTGTTGCGCACGCACGCGGGCACCGACGCTACCGCCTGGATTAGCCCCCTGCTGGGGCGGTTGCGGACTGCTTTCGAGGCATTAGCCCCGTACGCGCCGGCCAGCATCCACGCAGTCACCCCTCCCTGGCAGGATACGGCGCTGGCTTTCGAGGCCCGCTGGGCCGACGGGCGCACACTCACCGTCGCAACGCAGTTACTTCTAACTAGTAATCTTGATTCGCAAGTGACTCTGAGGCAACACAACCGGACACTGACTTCGGTGCTCACGGCGCACACGCGTCTGGACCAGGCCATGCGCACCTGCCTGGGGCCTGCATCGCAGGAGTGAAGATCGATACCCGTCCTGGATAAAACCGAAGTATACGCTGCTCGTCCTCAAAAGCTTTTTCCGCTTGCTGAATCAACGAAAAGCATCCAAAAAGCAGGCATGAAGCTTTAGTGAACGTAGATTTGGTTAGAAAATTGAGCACGTCAGAGGCGGTAGAGGCAATGGCTCCTTTTGCTAAAACCACCGTTTTCGTGAATTACGTCGTTTCGGCGTTATTGCTGTATATGCCTTTCGCTACGCTTCTACAAGCCCACTATCCGTTGCCTGAACCTTCACTGGCCCGCTTACAGCAGACCGCCACTTTGGTCGAGTTGCCCAAAGGCACGCTTTTGTTTACGGACGACCGGGTGGGCGAGGAGCTGTACTTCGTGCAGCGCGGCTTGGCCCGAGCCTACGTGCGGCAAGACGCGCAGGAAGTCACCTTTTGGTTTGGGGCAGAGGGCACCGCTTTGTTTTCCATTCAGGGCTACCTGGCGCAGCAGGTCAGCTACGAAATCATTGAACTACTGGAAGACAGCCAGTTGGTTCGTTTGCCGGTCCGCACCCTGCACGGGCTTTACGCCACGGATGTACACTTAGCTAACTGGGGACGGGTACTCGTGGAACGGGAGTGGCTGCGCACAGAGCAGCAACTCATTGCCCGGCAATTCCGCCCAGCGGCGGAGCGCTATGCAGAGTTAGTGCGTCACCGCCCGGACCTGCTGCAACGCGTGCCGCTAGGGCACATCGCGTCCTACTTGGGCGTGACGCCCGTCACGTTGAGCCGTGTCCGGGCCAAGTTGAAATAGGCGGGCCGCCGTTTTTATCATTTGTAAAAGGATGCGAACGGTGGGCGTCGAACCTTTGCCGGGTACTCTTTCTGGTAATCCGATGGCGTGGTTGTTTTTGGTGTTCGGCGGTTTGTTTGAGGTGGCGTTTGCGTTTAGCTTGGGCAAGGCCAAGGAAGCAGAAGGCTCGCCCGTGGGGTGGTATGCGGCCTTTTTCGTGTTTGCCGCTATCAGTTTTTCATTGCTCAATAAGAGCTTACAACACATCCCCCTCGGCACCGCGTATGCGGTCTGGACCGGCATCGGGGCTGTGGGCACGGCGTTGCTCGGCATTTACTTTTTCCGCGACCCGATTACCTTCTGGCGGCTGTTTTTCCTGACGACACTGGTGGCGTCGGTTGTGGGGCTAAAATTCGCCTCACATTAAAAGAAACGCTCGTTTAGTTTTTGGACCCTTTTCCTGAACCCTCGTTACTTGGCAGTCTGCTTATCGGTAAGCCCATCTCCTCTTCGCATGCTTCCTCCTTACACAGCGTCTTTGCCTGACTGGAAAACCTTAAAACGCCGCGTGTACGGCGAAGACGGCTCCCTACTCAACGTGTACGTGCTGGGAACCTCGCGCACCGACTGGGACCGCTGGATAACCTTCGTTAACGCCCGCTACCCCTTGCGGTGGGAGGCCCAAGGACTCAATGAAAATGCCCCGGCCCCCGCCATTGACGCGGCTTTCATCAACCGGCGTTGGGACGCGGCTAGTGAGCAACTTACCGTCCTGGCCGCCGTGTGCCTAGGTACCGTGAAGCTGCATTGCCTCTTCTACAGCGAAACTGAAATTGAGCAGGACCTCGACCCACGGGAAATTCGCACCCCGGCCGACCACGAGCAGGTGCTGGCTTACCTGGTTGACCTGTCGATTCTGCTGGGCAAGGAAGTGATTTTGACGGATGAGAATTCCGAGCAGGCTGTCTGGTTTCGAGTCAACGGAAAGCGCGTCACATTTATCGACAGGTAAACCCTCGTTTGCCTCAACCACCGTTTAGATGAACTGAATGGGCACTAAATGAAGCATATTAAGTAGCTAAACGGTTATTGCCTACTGACTTTGCTTTACCTTCCTTTCTCTTTTACGCTGGTGTACACCTATGTCTGCTTTATCCTCAGTTCCCCAGCCTGCCTTTTTGCGCCAGCAGATTGAAGCCGCGCTTCGTCAGCCAGACCCCGTGCTGGCCAACCTGCTCATTACCCGGTGCCATTACTTGCTCTCGCAGGCCCTGCAAGCAGCCTTAGGAGAAGGAGCCGGAGCCAACTTCCACAGTTGGGCCGTGTGGGGCTCTCGCAAAGCCGGGGTCACGATTCGGCAGGAGGATCTGGATGGTGCGCGCCGGGATGGGTCCGTCGTAGGGGGCTTAGTGGGTGGTCTGGTAGGCATCGGGAGCGGCTGGCTCTTGGGATGGTCATCCGGGTGGTTACCACTGGCGGCCCTGTTAGGCGCGAGCTGTGGCCTGACCGTCGGGCGCTTGGTGATCCACCATAGTCGGCGCCGGTCCGCCAGCTTAGTGCTAGCCGGCAATCGCACGGTACTCGAGGATATTGGTCTGCAGACCGTACGGTTTCTGCAGTGGCTATCCATGGCGCGCAGCGCGCAGCCTGCAGGCGTTGCTGAGTTCCTGGATGAACTGCGCCCGGGGCCAGTGGGCGAGCAAAACCAGGAGCTCTTGCGGCAGGCATTTTCGCAGTACTATGTCGCCCATCTCGCCACACATATTGCCGAAAAACAACGCGCCACTTATTTAGGAAATTGCTTTGCCGTCTGGCACGAGCATGTACGGCTGGAGCCCTACATTCAGGGAGCCATGCCACTAATTATCCGCCGGTGCGTGACCGGACGGCTGCTGCAATTCGATATTGGAACACATCGCCTGGCAGTGTCGCACGACGTGCCGGCACCCCTTCAGCTCCTTGAGACGGATAGTGAACCTGCTGATCAGGCAGCCTTGGCTCTGCTACGACTGGGCAGTGGCACAGCACAGGCGGGAGGTCCGTCGGTGGGCAATACCGCCGCCAGCGATTGGGCACGCATCAAGGAGCGCATGCGCTATATTTTCGCACTGTTTCGGGCGTTTCATGCCGATCCGCAGGTGGTTACCAGGCCGTATAGTGCAGACCAGTTAGCCGCTCTGGCTGTGGGACAACGGCCAGTAGGCCCCTTCTAGCAAAGGTGATAACCATCTGGTTTTACCAATCTCGTTCACCTTTTCGACCGTTTTCCTGAACTTCAGAAGTGGGTGAGAGGGATACGCCCAGTTACCAAACAGACAACCGTAACTTGGGCTCATGCTTTTCGTCTCGCTGGCAGCTCTGGCCACCGCACTGTTCTTGGGTTGGTGGCTCGCTTGTAAACGAGCAAAGCAGAAGGTAGCAGTGAAACGCCTTTCTATCACCGTATCCGATGGTGTGGCGCTAGTTACCCTGCCCACTGAGTACGAGATGGAGGACTTAGGGGTACTGTGGGAGTTTCTGACAGGAGAAGGGGCTACAGAAGCCCGGTCGCATGTCCACTGTCTGATATATGACTGCTCCCAATGGGAGTGGGCAAACGTGCTAGGGACAGAAATGATGCTGTGGCAGGCCGAGCCTAGTTGGCCCGGCGACACAGTGTTTTGCCATATGAGCGAGGAGTGGAAGACTACTCTGGCTTCGTTGCTTGAACAGCCTGAAGGAGAGCAATTGGTCTTTCGGCCCGCTTTATACTTTGACACCCTGGCAGAAGCCTTAACCTACGCCCAAAGCAAGAAAACCTGAAATACTTAACTGGCCTACGTTTAGCTTTCCGACCGTTAAAGTGAACGTGGGACCCACTTAGTGAAAATGGGCTGAGCACAAGGAGCAGGGGATTTGAAAAGGCCTTTCTCATATGCCTGTTGATGTATTTTCGGCAATTGCTTAAACCGCTTGAAGACTTTTCTATTCACACGCCTCACTGATATAAAATCATAATGAAAATCATAGAGGAGAATTACTTCCAAGGTTGAACATTCTCCGCTCAGTTTGACGGTGGTCAATTCCATACCGAGCGTTCCGAATAGGAGCGTGTTGGTGTTAACGGGCACGTCGATCTTAAAATAGCCCTCCATGTCCGTCGTCCCGATGATTGTCGTATCCCGGGCGTAAATGTTTGCCCTCGGAACCGCATCTAACTCTTCGCTTAGTACCCGACCGGTAAGGCTCTTGGTAGGCTGTGCATGGGCGGTTCCAAGGGAGAGGACCAACGCCAAGATTGTTAAGAAGGCGTTCAGGTGACACATCAACGGCGACAAGTAGAGTAAGTGATATAGGAAACTAGGTCCGGATAGGCGGCTCGGCTGTTGACCGCTCGTCGCGCCAGCCACAGGCCATTTCTCAAGGGTAGGGCGAGCTAGTTCCGGTAACACGAAGTAACCCTCGTTTCACTGAACAAACGTCTATAAGCGCTTACCAAGCTGCTAAAGGCCCTCTACGGTTCAGTTTGAGTTCAAAAAACTCGTTCACGAAATCAAAGTTCAATAAACCCCATCAGGGATGAGTTTCGTGAACTCTTCAAAAGCCGGAAGTAGACTCCCTAACCCGAGCTATTGCTCAACGCGCGGTTAAGCAGAATGAGCGTTTCTTTAGGATGGCACGCCAGGATCCCCTCCGCAAAAAAATGGGGCGCAGCGTCTACGCGTTAAGGAAGCGACTCATAGAGGTCACTCAATTCGTCCCCGAGTTGGCAGAGTCCTTCTACAATCCGCTCGGTTTGTTGGGCAGAAGGCTTCTTTTGGCCCCCGATGCACTGCGCCAGTAGGCTTTGGGACATGCCCAGGCGTGCCGCTAACTGGGACACATTAATGACTTTGTAGTAGGCAAAGAACTGCGCCAGATCGAGTGTGAGTCGCACATCATCCTCCGTAACGGCGTAGCCAGTGTCTTCCAGGTGTAAGTTCAGTGCCTCGACCATGTTCCCTTTCACTTCACGCAAGGTAGTGCCGACTGTATAGACGGCGTACGCTTCCGCATAGGCCGAGTACCCGGTACCGGTACGCTCCACGATAAATTCAATCGGGACTTGCGCCGGCTTGGGCAAGGGGTGCGCGGCCTCTTCGGGCGCGGTGACGAGCTCGATGTGCCGCAGGTTGTCCTGATAGATGCGGTACTCGTTCATATTCCCGCTTTCGTCGATCAGCGTCAGCACAGCATTGCCAGTGGGTTCCAGCCAGACATTGTAAATCCTGCAGCGTAACAACTTCTTGGGGTTTACCCACTCGCGTCGGTGCACCGACGGCTTCTTACTTTTCATACTCATGGCCATACGCTGCTTACTGCATTTACCTGGACCGTAGGGCACCGGGCGCCACGATGTCAACGGACCTCGCGCAGACGGCCTAGCCGCTCCCAGTGTCACCTGCGGCTCCCCATCAAGGCCGTTTCTTGATGTTCCAACCCGTAAGGCCAGTCGATAGAGCGTTGCCCCTATCAGGATCAGTATCCCCCTTTACCGCCGTGGACCGAACCACTGCGTACCAAGGGAAATACAGCGGCGAGCTGGTGGAACAAAGCCCTGCTCAGGACGTCCGAAACGACCGCTTAAGCGAATATACGGGAGGCGTGTGAAACGAGTAGGCCCAAACGTTTCAACCGTTCGGGCCTACCTGGATTTGGGCACGGCTAGCGAGAAGGTGGCAAGGCCCCCGACTCCGAACGCCCTCGACGACTAGCCTGCTACTTCAAAGATACAAGCGATAACACATTACGCTCCTAAGCGTGCGGTAGAATACGGTACCGAGTAGCGAGGGAAAGGGACTATTCTTTTTGCAAGCATCCTCTCAGGCTCTTGTCACATTTCTTAAACGGTCCTCCAGAGATGTGACAGGGGCATCCAGAGCGTCTCTTACAAAGGCCTGTGCTTGCCGATACAGGAAGCGCCTGGGCGCTTTTGCTATTGAAGACTTATTCGATGGCAAGCCGCAGGACCTGCGTACCCGCACGCACCACGTACACACCGCTGGCAAGTCCTTGAGGAAGAACTAAGCGAGCCGCACCACTAGCATTAACAGTAGCCTGCAGCACGGGGCGACCTAGGGCATCCAGCACTTGCACGACTAGGCCAGGCTCAGCACCGGTAAGAGTGGCCGTTCCGTGGTGGGCGGGGTTCGGGTACAGGAATAGGGCTCCCGTCTTTTTACGGGCTACAGCCAGCGGAAGGGTAGGGTCACGTAAGTGAGCCAACACCGCGGTAGCAACGCCAACGGGGTTCGTGATCGTAAAAGTATCGAAGCTGGCACTGGGCGTCGTGAGGCCACTCACCAGCACATTCTGACCACTTACCGCAAGGGCCCGTCCCCAATCCTCGCCGGCACCGCCACTCACCTTCGTCCAACCCAACGCGGCACTAGTACCGTTATCCGTGTACTTGGCTACTAGGAAGTCGGAACTGGCCGTCGGCCCAACCCCATTCACTTGCACGGTACCTGGTGCGGTGCCCGAACCGCCGAAACGCACCCGATTGGCGTCGGCTGTGCTATTCTGGGTGACGCCGGTCACGAACAGGCTCGTGCCGCTCACCTCGATTCGCTGACCCCGGTCCAGGCCAGTGCCACCGCCGACCTGCGTCCAGACCACCGTAGCCGAGGGGCCATTATCCGTGTACTTGGCGACCACTAGATCGTCGCTGATCGTCGTGCTGGCGCCATTTTGCAGCAAGGTACCAGGCGTTGTGCCCGAGCCACCAAACCGCACGGAGGCCGCATCCGCTAAGTTGTTCGCGATATCACCCGTCACATACACGTTCGTACCCTTCACGGCAAGGCCATAGCCAATGTCAGCGCCGATACCGCCGCCGACCTGGGTCCAGATCAGGGCGGCACTCGAACCGTTATCGGTATACTTCGCCACGAGCAAGTCAAGACTGTTGTTAGCGCTGGCCCCGTTCACTTGTACGGAGGCGCGTGTAGTGCCCGAGCCACCAAAGCGTACTGTGTTGTCATCGGCTAAATTGTTGGTGATGTAGCCGCTCACATACAGACTCGAACCGCTTAAAGCGAGACTGAAACCGCTGTCGCTTGCATGCCCACCGCCCACTTGGGTCCAGACGAGCGTGGCTGAAGAGCCATTGTCAACGTACTTGGCGACCACCAGGTCCCAGTTGGTTGAGGTGCTAGCCCCCTTCACTTGCACGGTGCCCGGCGTAGTGCCCGAGCCACCGAAACGCACCCGATAGTCATCCGTCGTGTTGTTTGCGAATGCGCCCGTTACATACACGCTGCTGCCACTCACGGCAATGCCATTGGCCTCATCCAGGTAGGTACCGCCTCCAACCTGGGTCCATACCAGTGTAGCCGAGGTGCCACTATCCGTGTACTTGGCCACGAGCAGGTCCCGGCTGCTCCTGGAGCTGGCCCCGTTTACCTGCACGGAGGTGGGTGTTGTACCTGAACCACCAAACCGTACGATCTGGTCATCCGCTAGGTTGTTGGTAATATAACCGGTCACGTACACACTGTTGCCACTGACGGCAATACCAAATCCCCGATCGATGTTGGCGCCACCCCCGCGTTGGGCCCACGCCCACGTGTTGGTGCTGGGCACATATTTAGCCACAAAGATGTCATCGTTGCCTGCGCTGGTAAGCACCGTACTACCAAAGGCTACGGTCCCGGAAAAGATACCCGTGGCAAACACATTACCTGAGGCATCCACTGCCATTCCTATTGTCTGGCACGTACCGCTCGCTTGTGTACTGCTCTGGGCAACCGCGGCCCAAGCAGGGGCCTGCGCCAGCGCCGCACTAGGCAGTAACAATACTAATAGTGCTAGGAGATAGCCGGGAAAGAATCGGTGGTAAACAGAGACCAACGTGTAGCGGTGTTTCATGCAGCGAATAAGAAGCGGGTAGAAATCGGAGAGGAGTAAATGTAGAAGAAACAGGAACACTTCTAGTTTGATGGTAAGAGGTGTAGACAAGCTGCCCAAGCCAGGAAGGGGCTTCTCTTTCAGCAATTACTCGACGACGAGCTGCAACACTTGAGCAGCTGTATGCAGCGTGTGTATGACGCTATCTTTCTAAGTGGAAGAAAAGCATGAAGGCCGCTAGCCTCTCTGGAAGAGCTACCTGATAGGATCCGATAAAGTTTACTTTATTGACCTTATCCCGGGTTCATAAGGACTGATAACGTTTCCTTATCGTTCCTTATATTAGTCCCGCGAAAAGCCCCCGATTTGAGGTTGGCTACTCCTTATTATATAGTACTCCATGAGCCAGCTCCCCGCCGTCCCGACTCTACCCACTGCTCAGGTGCCCGCTCACCTGGTGGAGTCTACCCAGCGCTACGTCGAGTCCGGCCTGCGCGGGGCAGCCAACACGGTGCGCGCCTACGCGGGCGACTGGAAGCGGTTCACCGCCTGGTGCCAGCTGCACCAGCTCGAGTCACTGCCGGCGCCGGTTGAGGCGTTGGTGGGATTTCTGACCGAGCTGGCCGACGCGGGTAAGAAGTTTGCGACCATCGAGCGGCATGCCGCGGCCATTGCCAAGGCCCACGAACTGGCCAATGTGGATTCGCCCACTGCCGACAAGAAAATCAAGATCTTACTGAAGGGGATTGCCCGGGAGAAAAAGACCCGGCAAAAGCAGGCTCCGGCTTTTACGCTCGATAGCTTCAAGCGCACGATCAAGAGCATCGACGTGAGCACTCCCGCTGGGCTGCGCAACCGGGCCTTACTGCTGCTGGGCTTTACCGGGGCGTTTCGCCGCTCGGAGCTGGAGGCTCTTAATATCGAAGATCTGGCCTTCGATGAGGATGGCCTGGTCGTATCCCTGCAGCAGAGCAAAACCAACCAGCTCGGTCAGGCTGAAGAGAAAGCCATTTTCTACTCTCCGGATCCGGCCTTGTGCCCCATCCGTTCCCTGCAGGCCTGGCTGCTCATGCTGGGACGTACAGAAGGGCCGGTATTCGTGTCGTTGCGCAAGAACCATCAGGTGACTACCCGCCGCATGACGACGAAGTACACGAACTTGATCGTGCAGCAGTGCCTCGGCAATCAATATACGGCCCACTCGCTGCGAGCATCTTTTGTGACCGTGTCTAAACTCAACGGGGCCGACGACAGCAAGGTAATGAACCAGACGAAGCACAAAACGAGTGCAATGATCCGACGTTATACACGACTAGATAATGTTCGCCAACATAATTCGGCTAAGGAATTGGGATTGTAAGCACTAATCTCTAACTTATACAAATTATCTAACTAGTTAAGAATTAAAGTTATGAGTGAAAATACGAGTTTATCTTAACTCAAGGTTGTTCCTTGAGATGATCTTCTGCACCTTTTATAATCTGCTATCGGATTGTGCTTTTTTCTTGTCACACATTTCATCAGACTTCACTTTATGCTTAACGACAACCAAAACGCAGCCTTTGGGCTCGAAGGCAAAACATTAAAGGGTACTTGGTTTGTTAATAAACGTGTTGACAAAAAACCACACGGTACAGGTGGTTTTTTTAGTGTTTGTTATCAGGTGGAAAATATCCAAACTGGAAAGAAATCATTTTTAAAGGCCCTAAATTTTGCCGCATTTTTTGCAATGCACAATGGTTCGGGAAAAAATATAACAGAAATTATCCAAGAGCAAACTAACGCGTACCAGTATGAAAAGGCTTTGTTGGAAAGGTGCAAAGATCGCAACTTAAACAAGGTGGCAACTATTATTGACGAAGGAGAGGAGGTATTATCGGGATATATTATTCCACAGGTGCCCTATATGATATTCGAAATAGCAGATGGAGACCTGCGATCAAGGCTTATTGATCTTGCTGATAATATTGATATAAGTTGGAAGCTCAGGTCACTTCATAATATAGCACTTGGTCTGCAGCAATTACATAGCGTAAAGATCAGCCACCAGGACTTAAAGCCATCCAACGTATTGATTTTTAGAGATGGTGAAACATCAAAAGTTGGTGATCTTGGTCGTTCCTTATGTCAAGACATCGCTGCTCCACATGACAACGGCATGGGTGGTTTTGCCGGTGACTCGACCTATGCGCCGCCTGAAATTTTTTACGGCTTTCATGAGCCGAATTGGAATAAAAAAATGCAACAGGTTGACTTATATATGTTTGGCAGCCTAGCTTGCTTCTACTTCACAACCATTACACTGACATCTGCAATATTTACCGAGCTTGATCCATCAATTCATTATTACAATTGGCGTGGTAGTTATGAAGAAGCAAAGCCATACATTACAGATGCTTATTTTAAAGCATTTGAACAATTAAGACCCTACTTTGAAAAAAACGCCGCACTAATAGAATTACTTGTACTAATTAAACACTGTACTAACGCTGACCCTACCAAAAGGGGCCTTCCGACTAAAAGCAACCATGCCCTATATTTCCCCTTCGAGGCGATTATCTCAAAGCTCGATCTTTTGACTAGAAAGGCGGAGAGCATTGCCGTGTACGAATCAATGAAATCATCCCGCTCATTCACAAAATAAAGACATGGGACTCCCTTTTCAATACAACCAACGCTTTCTTGTACCAGTTTGGAGACGGTTCTCTGATGCTCTTAAATTACGTGAATTAGAAAGCACTTCTAATAAATCTCATTCCCTGCCTGATATAACAGATATAGTCTCGGAATGGAAGGACAATAAAAATGCTATTACAGCCAGTGAAATAGTAAATGCTGCCTTAACAACAAGGAATTTCAACTTTTCAGAATTAGACGAAGCGAAGACATTACTAGACAATAGCTTGTTTGGCAAGCAACAAACCCTCGTATTAAAGCTCCTAACAAGGGCTACCGAGATTGACAATAAATCTGAAACAAGTCATGGCCAAAATTTGAATGAAAATTTCGATCTACTTCTAGAAGATATACAAGTCGATAATATCAAGGATGTATGGAAGCGAATAAATTCTGGCACTATCCATCAAAGTGTACACCACCTAAAAAAGGCATCATTGTCTCAACTCTCAAATCCAATCATATGGATTGACTTATCACGATTGTATTTGATACAAGGTCAAAACAGCAAGGCGATTAGAGCCATGAAAATAGCACTTAGTCTAGCTCCAGACAATAAATTTGTCCTGCGTGCGTCGACTAGTCTATTTGTAAATGTTAATGATGGTGAACAAGCCATCTATCATCTTAGAAAAAGTGCTCGAACTAAATCTGACCCTTGGTTAGTATCTGCACATATCGCAGCGTCCCGCATGATTAATAGATACTCTCCGTTAATCAAGCAAGGGCTTTTGTTAATAACCGATAAAAACATAGCCCCGCATAGCTTGACTGAGTTAGCCAGCTCTATCGGCACTGAAGAATATGGAAGCGGAGGAATAAAGAAGGCTAGGGACTTCTTCAATATTGCTTTAAAAAGACCTAATGACAACACACTTGCTCAAATCGAGTGGATATCACAAAGAGACAACCAATTCCAATTTAACCCTTTGCGGTATAATCACCTTGTTCATCCATTTGAAGCGAACGCGCTAGATGCACTTGAAAAAGGTTTATGGGAAGAGGCTATGATAAATGGCGTAAAATGGTTTTTTGAAACGCCTTACAACAAACAATCAGTCTATTTTTGTATTTTTTTATTAGACCTAATTTTTGATATGTATGATGAAGCTATTGAGTTTTGCAAGGCAGGGTTAAGGATACACCCAGAAGACCCTGGCTTGATCAACAACATGGTTTATCTTAAAATAATGGCCAATAACACTAATACTAAGGGGCTCGATAAGTATCTTACTGCATTTTCAAAAAAAGACATAAAATCGCTGTCTAATGAGCAACGAGTTAACTATTCTGCTACAATTGGCTTGGTAAACTTTCGACTTGGCTATACAGAAAGAGGTGTAGCCCTGTATCAGCATGCAATCAAACTAGCAGAAGACCTTAAGCAACCCGAAATTGCTAATATTGCTTTCATCAATTTAACCCGAGAAATATTTTTGGCTGATATGGCCGACAAAAACAACTACTTAACAAAGCTGGAGGATATATCGCGCACGACCGATTCACTTATAATTAAAGCTGCAATAGAAAGAACACTTAAAAAGTTAAAAGCTCAGAGCCCGCTGAACCTTGGATAGTCAGAATCACTGCGCGCTAGTAAGACCATAGCCGGGTGGTCGGTAGGCGATATGTGTCGGCTGCCCAACGCTTGCCCCGGCGGCAGTAGTCCCAGGGTACATTAAGGAGTGCGCTTGACTCGCCCCGATAAGAACTCTTTCCTTAGGAAAGTACCACATTCAACCAGCTTTGGCAGTTGGTTAAAAACTTCCACTTTTCCGATACGGCCGCTATAACTGACCTTATGTAAATCGACTCTTCCGCGAAATCAACCCCGTCGGCGGCGCCTGCCCACTGCCCCCTAAATCCTGTTCTGGGAAATCAAAGCCCCGAACCGCCCCCGAACCGGCCTGTCCGCGGAGTGGAGTCGACTCTAGGTGGAGCAAACGAGTGAAGTAGGCATCAGCGGTTCTGACTCCGGCACTACGCCAACGCATGGTAAGCGCTTGTAAACGCTTATTCCCTATGAACCTACCCACCCAGGTAAACTTCTGCTGAACAGGAAGCAGCGGTTACGGGCCCTTATTGATTGTTAGTCGCCAGTGGTAATAGGCCCGAATGATCTCTTCCGTTATCCATTTAGCCCCCGGTATATGGTCTCCGGTGCGCAAGCACCGGTCTATCGGATCGAGGTCGCTTTCAGTCAAGTTTAGGATAAAGCTCAGGGTGCGGATCAGGTGGGTCCGGGCCGTAGCCAGTTTGGCCGACGAGGGCTGATAGTGCTCCACGTACTGCAACAGGGTCACAACGGGCTCCTGCCGCCAATGCTTGGTGATGATACCGATGGGTTCATCCAGCAGGTCGAGGGCAATGCCATTGAGCAGGGCCAAGCAGCCCTCTTCAACCAGCCGCTGGTAGTGAACCGACTCGGCCCACTGCTGGGAAAAGCCCAGGGAGAGATACTTCCAGTATGGCAGGGTGAACTGGTCGGCGGGCATGTAGATGCTGACCGGCTCGTCCAAATTAGTGTCGAAGTAGAGCAGAATGTCTTTGCGCAGGGCCGCCAGTTCGTCATCTTCTACGGCTACCTGTTCATCATTCAACTCCACACGAAAGAATGAACTGGGCTCCATAGATAACAGTGAGATGACCTCTGCGCAAACTTAACCCTCCTTTGCCTGAATGACCGTAATGCTGAACGGGGGACGGTCAGCACGCTTCCGGGCCTCTACTTCTGTTTGCCTAACTAGGCAAATAGGAAATGACTGAACATCAAGCAGACTAGCATGAAGAGCGTGATCAACATGCCGACGCTATTGCGGCCAGTTACATCGTTGTAAGCCCACACCACGTTTCGGTACACGGGGTCTCCTAAGTAGCGGCGGTCAATACGGCTGCGCTCGGTTTCGGTGGCCTCGTTCAGCACCGTTTGCCAGGAAATAGCATCGATGTGTAGGTCGATGGTTTCCAGGGGCAGTCTTTGTTCCAGCTGCTGGTGCATGGCGTCCAATTGACGGAAGAAGATGGCCTTGATCATCAGGTTCCGAGCAAGTAGATACATCAGTATGAGTAGGCATACAGCAGCAAGGGTAGCTAGCATAACTTCCTCCTGAACAGACATGGACACACAGCTAAAAAGAGTAGGATCTTGCCGTAAATAAACGCTCATTCTGCTTAGCCGCGCGCAGAGTAATAGCTCTGGTTAGGCAGCCCGATTCTGGCGTTTGAAGAGTTCACGAAACTCATCCTCGATGGGGTTTAGTGAACTTTGATTTGGTGAACGAGTTTTTTGAACTCAAACTGAACCGTAGAGGGCCTTTGGTAGCCTAGTAAGTACCTATAGGCAGCAGTTCAGCGAAAGGAGGGTATGACTGATAGATCTCGAAAATGAAAAGAACTCTGCTCCCCTTGCTTCTGATGTTGGCTATAACATTCAGCTGTAAACAAGATTTACAGGAATCAAAAATTAGCAACAAGTTGAGAGGTGCCATTGATCATTTCCTGACTAGCATTCAAAATGACCCCAACTGTTCTTCTACAAAGGTTAGGATTCTTACTATCGGCATACACAACGTTGGAGGCTCTTCTGTAGTGAGAATTTTAAACGCATACCCAAGGATAAGCCGCTTTAAGTTAGTGGGCTATGCAATGCACAAGGGGTGCGAAGTATATATAGTAGGTGACTATAATGATGAGTTATTTGATACAGATCATTCATTGATCAGCGTTGTAGCCAGGCTTAATAAAATGGAAAAAGAGGTTGGACAGCATCCATGTGAGGTATCTTATCTGTATGCCCATAATAACTTCACAATAAAAGCAAAGAGGCACAGCAACTAATAGCAGGCAAAAAGCTAGTCTGATTCCAGTTCACCCAAACGGTCGAAAAGCTAAACGAGCGGATGAACACCACCAGGACTTAGCTACTTGATGGGTCCATTGGGTGATATGCTAGGAATAGAAACAAGGCGACTGCACTTAACAGCACTAAGCCGAGCAGGAAGGCAACACCAGCAGCCACGAGTCCCCACGTACTCCACTGCCGGGCTTTGCGCCACCGATACCCTAGTAACCCCAAACTCAGATAAACGAGGATAGGGCCTCCTACATAGAGAAGAAAGGAAGCAAGTAGGCTCATCATGAAGTGCTCTCGTTCACGCAAAGGGTCCTATAAAGAAACAAGCTGAAGTCAGGACCAGTGCAAGCTGCGATATTAGCACACTTGTTAGCCGATATGACTGGATCCGAGCAACCCCCTTCCCTTAAAGCGCTTAGCATTAACGAAGTACTCCAGGTTCTTACCCTGTTGGGCCAAGAGCAATGGACGAAAGAGCAAGCAGCCCAGTGGGCAAATCAACGCTGGCAGTTAGTCGACCAGGATGCTTTTGCCTTCGTGCCTGCCCAAGCAGAGCCAGCGCTCAGGGACGCTCTACTTTTTCTGCTCGGTATCGACCTGCAAGTGAGCCCGGACGAATATCTCCATTGCACAGAGGACGTGCTTCGCTATAGCAGCCAGTTCGAGCAGCAGGTGAAGCACCTTAGATAGTCGCTTCGTTCACTTAAACGGTCGAAAATCTAAACGAGGGTTAGGAGATAGGTTTCGCACCGTGAGCCATAAGCTTCTCACTCATTGGCGTGCCTAGGGCAAAGGCCACGTCATGATGATTCAGACAAAGCAACCACGCGTATTTTTTCGAAATTAGATAGACTTCATCCAGGGAGTAACAATCCGCCAACACCTGGTAGATGGCGTGGGGCGTGCCCTGATAAAGCCAGAATTTGTCCTTTCCCTTCACCATCTCATTGAGCATCAACCACACGACTTCGCCCGGATCGATAAGCGAAGTGAGAAAGGCAAGTGGATTCTGTTCACATACCAAGGCGTACGCACCCGGTTTGAAGTGCTCCCATAGCCACAGAGGTCGCACCGTTGGGTGGAACAGCTCACAAAACGTCTGGTAAACGCGCTCTTCCAACTCCCGCCAGTCCGTAGTAATGGATAACGGGGCAAAGTCTTGCTCGGCTAGCTGTAGGGCTTGACGAGCCTGCTCGATTTCAACTCGTAGGTCAGACCACATAGAGCGAATGTAAGTAGCTCCTGTTCGCGCTCCTCATTCGGGTTCAGCAAAACGGTCCATTCAGTAAAAGGAACGTTTCTTTGGGGATGGCACCCCAAGATCCCCTCAGTCAAGAAATGTGGCGCACGGCTAAGGCACGGTATCCGGTGGGCAGTCGCTTGACTGGTACTGTTGTGCATCAAGCCCCGTTCGGAGTATTCCTCAACCTGCAGCTTGGGCACGTGCACGCATTACTAGAAATTCTCTGGTTTGCCGACGCACCGGACTTTTTGCCAGCGGGTTCCCCACCCGGCCCCCGCGTCCGCCTGCGTTACCCGGAAGTGGGCGAAGTTGTGACGGCTACCGTTATTGGTCATCGGGAGGATAACCACCAAATCTACGTCAGTGCAAAGTCTATCCCGACACGGGATCAGAATTGACGCATTTTCAGCAAAACGGTCGTTCACGCAAACGAGCGTTCAATAGCACCCGTAGTATCCGTGGCAACTGGGGTCATTCTCCCCCCGGGTGCCTTCGTCGTTGAAGAGCCACACCTTTGGGCCAGAGTTTTGGATGAAGTACCCAAAAAACCGTTCTCGGGCGTCGTCGATGGTGTATGAGCGGAGACGTTCCCCTTCAAACGTTAAGGTGACGTGTTTGTGACCCACGGGCAGCAATAGCGGAACCGCAACAATGAGCCACACCTGCGCCCCACGCCACGCTAACTCATCGGTCCGGTACCGCCACCGCTGCTGTCCTCCTTCCACTTCTTTGCGGCTTGGCTCGCCCCATAGGCGCAAGGCATCGGCCATGGTGACGCCGCCCGAAGCCTTTCCCTTCTCGCCTGGGGACGGACCCAGAGGGGTATTCAATGGCCGTTGTCGGGTGCCGACAACGAGGCTAAGGCCCACACAGCCGGGCAGTGTCATGGTCACAAGCAAACAGAGCAGGGGCAACCGATACAGCATCTCAACGAAAGGCGAGCAGATTGGCGAAGATTTTAGGCGGCAAAATACATTCCTGCTTTTGCGAGTTCAGTGAAACGGGCGGGAAGCTAAACGGCTATCTACTGGACTTCCAGTATGAACCCCGACACTTGTTGCTCAGCGTCCTGTAAGGTTTCCAGCACTCGCTCCGCATACTGACCGAGGTAGCTTTGACTTTTCGCAAAATCCCGCCACACCACCGTTAACGGAACGTCCACGCACCGGATGCAGTCCCACAGCGCATCCAGGTTTTCGCCATAGTAGTCGGGAAAGGAGAGGTGCTGTTTGAGGTGGGCGTGCAGAGCGGGTACACTCATCATCTCGGCCCCTTGGAGGATAACTCTCATCTCGGAAGGTACTGACCTAGTTCAGCAAAACGGTCGTAAAGCTAAACGAGTTATTGGCTACACTGAAGCGCAGCTAGTTACATTCGACCTCATGGAGCCATCACATTCTGTTTTTGAAAAGGAACCACTCGCTGCCCTACGCGTCCAAGTGGTGCGCCGAACCTGGATACCCCTCCGGCCGGCATTTGCCAATGTGCTCTTCGTGCTGGCTTTCCTGAGCTTCGCCGTTTTCCTGTTCGTAACCGACGATGCAGTGGCATTGCGTACTTTCTTCGTCAGCGGGGGCTTCTTGCTAGTGGGCCTTGTGGCGGTACTACTCAATGCCCTGGCATCAGCCTTTGCCCAACGGCAAGTCGGGGAAATCACCTTCCATCGCGAGACGTTTACCTTGTGGCTAGGGGAGTGGGAATGGATCTTGCCAAACGATCAATTGGTGGCGTTGAAGCTCAATTTCTCTGCGCCGTGGAACTCCCCACCTGCACTACTCGACTGGGGCCATTCGGTAACAATTGTCCTAGACGGTCAGCGGGTGTCGTTCCAGCTATTGGACGTGCCGCTGGATGCAAGACAGGTGCTGTCTTCGTTGAAAGTGGCGAGCGTCTCCGTATCAGAGTCATTGTGGACGCAACCGACTCGCATGTTCTTGGGCAGGGGGCTGAAAGGCCTAATCGATGGATTGACTTAACTCTCTGTGAGTCTACGCAAACGGTTGTTCAGGTAGACAAGGGTAATAAGAGTGTCAGGCAGCTGTTAAACGGTCAAAATGCGTCAAGCAAACGCGTAACTCTTTGGCGGCTTTCAACAACCGCCTTTCCACGGTCCCCTCTGGCTTAAACTCCTCAAAAAAGCGCTGATTCTCCTGCCAATCGTCCGGTCCCACCAGCTTACTCAGGGCATGGTTGAGGGTGTGTAAGTGGTAGGTATGGTGAGAGTCGTTGTAGTCGGGCAGTTGCTGGTTTACCAACTGAAAGACGGTGATCTGCAAGTAGTCCTCCAGGTTTTCGAAGGAAATGGAGACTACTTGGGCTGCGTTGCGGTATTGCAGCTCATAGAAGACCACGCTACGGACTGTTTCGGACAACTCAGCGAACGCGAACTCCGAGACTAGAAATGCAAAATACGTTTTCGCCGCCCTTAGAAAGACTTGTGCTTCTACCATAGAATAGATTGGGTGCGCGACAGTGCTAGGTAGCGTGTTAGTTCAGCGAAACGAGGATATTTTTACTAAAGGCAGTATCATACATCCAGCAGTACCAGATGGCTTTATTTAGAAAGGAAACACACGAGGAAGGCATCTACAAGGAAGTTTATGTGTACTTCCTGGGTGCTTTGATTTACAAGATGTGGTTTGTTCGAGGCGTTAAAACCGGTAGCAAAGTGTTCCACACGGGAGAAGGCTTGACCCAACGCCGAAAGTAAAGACCTCTAGGTAAATCGTGTTCACGTTCGTTCAGCCAAACGGTCGTTCAGGCAAACGAACGAAATAACGAGGCTAGTTCTGGTATAACATCAATATCAATGCCGTGTGAACCATGAAAGCGAGTGAGCAGGCTACCCATACAATTTTGGGTCGAGTCGAAAAGACTTTCAGCAGCAGAATGGTAAGCAAGGGGAGTACCCAGTAGAAAAGGTAATTTATGTACAAGTCCAGGCCGGCAAATGCTCGCAAGTGATCCAATAGGCTAAAACCAAACAGTAAGTCCAGCCACGTTAAGATTGCTAATAGAAAATTGGCCAGAAAAGGCAAGGAGCAGATATAAGCAACAGTTTTCCAGTGACTTTTTCCTTGGTTTTCCATAGTTACTCCAGGCCTGGTTGTGATTGGTGAAGCATAAGGTCTTATTGCCGGGTCTTGGTAGTAAAACGGGCCAATTCGCTGTTGTAATCAACCGTTACAACCAAGTATTGGAAAGCAGAGCCGCCTATGGCCCCTTTGACTACCTTGTCCATTGAGTGGATCATCATCCGAGACCAGGCTTGGTCGGGGCGAACGGCAAATAGCACCGGACCAACGGTGGAGTTGCCGATCTTAACCTGGGGCACTTCTATCAGGTCGGCATTGGCCTCTCCTTTTTCGATCACCTTCCACGCGGGGTGCTGCGCGACCCATCGATCATACACCGAACGGGCAATGAACGAACCCGCAAGCGAGGTTTTTTCCGTGCCCAGCTGTTTGCGCCCGGTGTCGGAAAGAATAATCGTTGCCCCCGTGTCGAGCAGCACATCAATAGTCTCCCCCGAGACTTCGATCTGCATGCTGGGGTGGCCGTAAAGCTTTTGGCCCGCAGCATTTTTCTTGAAGCCCAGCTTCTGAATCCCCGAGGATTTGGTCCGGTTCTTAGGCACGGGGGTATTGGTGTAAACCCGTTCGTTGGGGTAGTCGAACGTCCATGATTTGCCAAGAAAAAAATGCTGGCCCAGAAAAACGTCGTGGGGTAAAATACTAAGCAACAGCCCCCCCTCGCCCTGTAATGCCTCATTCGGCATGACGGTGAAGTACGGCTTTTGGTCAAGGGAGTCGAAGGGCACGGCAGGGGAGGGAACCGTATTTGCCTTAATGACGTCGGCAAACAAAATGTACGGTTGCTTTCGAGAGCCTTTGCCACCTTGTTTGATTTTGCCGGCAATAGCTAACCGGTCAATAGTGTGCGGGTACAGAAAAGTCCCTCCCCCCCCCGTGTCCGCAAAGCCCGTCAGTGTATCGCCGTTAAGGGCTGGCAGCTTAAGGTAAAACCGTCCTTTATCAACAAACCCGGCAGGGACGATAACCGCATCTTTCGCGATACGGGGAACGGCACAAGCCGACATCAGCGGTAAAAGCAGCAGAAATTTTATGGTCCGCATGGGTAGAAAAGTGCTGAAACAGCGGAATAGTAAGACAGTCATTGGTATTACCCCGCCCGCCGCGGCATTTTGCGGTGTCGACCGCGGAACCTGCCCAGTGCAGTGTACGGCCGGCCGCACAACAGCGCCCCCACCAAACGCCGAACGGGACCGCAGGCCTTCGGCCCAGACAGGACTTTTGCACGCTACCGCGAGGGCAACCTGGTTGAACTCCGACGCGCTACGGGGCCTGAACCAAGGGCCACAGTCCTTCGGCCATGGTGCGGCTCCAGGCGTTGCCGCCCGGCTCGCCGGCGTTGGACAACACCACGACCGTGGTTTCGCCGCCCAGCAGGATGAAGCTGTTGTGGCCCAACCAGTCTTCGGCTCCGGCGTGCCGCACCAGCTGGGTCTGTCCGTTCTGGGTGGTCACCACCCAACC
The DNA here is from genome assembly GCF_020685205.1 of Hymenobacter translucens. Taxonomy (GTDB): domain Bacteria; phylum Bacteroidota; class Bacteroidia; order Cytophagales; family Hymenobacteraceae; genus Hymenobacter; species Hymenobacter translucens. The sequence continues at coordinate 819,306 of NZ_JAJERB010000001.1, read as the reverse complement.
GTACGCGTAAGAAACGTCCACGTCCTTTTCGCGCCGCACGGCCACGGCGGGGGCGAACAGCTGGCGCAGGCTGCTGTCGGAAAGCACCTTGGCACTTCGCAGTGCCTGCAGCCAGCCGAACAGGTCAGCCGTGGTGCTGCACATGCCGGTGGCGCCGCGGTACCCGTAGTTGGCCCGGCTTTGGCCCCGCGCGTACACCCGCCGACTAACCCGGCGCGCCCGCTGGGCGTCTTGCGCCGGCGCCAGGGGGACGCCGGCCGGCAGCGGCTGGCCCCAAAAACCGGTGTGCGCCAGCCCGGCCGGCTGTAGCAGCGCCGTGCGCACGTACTGCTCGAAACTCGTGCCTGACGCCACTTCCACCACGGCGGCCAGCAGGCAGTACCCGTCGCTGGAATAGCGGTAACTCTGGCCCACGGGGCCCGCCAACGGCTGGGACAGGATGGCCCGCACGGCCCGGTCGCGCTGCTGCTGCCCGTCGGCCGAGTACCGGTCACCCAGTCCCGAGGTGTGCGTGAGCAGGTGGTGCAGCGTCATGGCGCGCTTGTCGGCGGGGGCCGCGGGGAAGAACCGGGCCAGCGGGTCGGTCACCCGCAAGCGTCCTTGTTCGGCGAGCTTCAGCACGGCAGCGGCCGTGAACTGCTTGGTGGTGGAGCCGAGCCAGTAAGCAACGGGCCCCCGCGAGGCTCCGCCGACCGGTTGCTGCACCAGCACCCGCGCACCCCGGGCCACGAGCACGTGCCCCCGAAAGCCCGCGGCGGCTTGAGTGCGTAGGAATGCCTGCACGGCCGCGGTATCGCGAGGGCCGGTGGCAGCTGGCGTCGCGGGAGGCGGGGCAGCCCCTGGTGCGTACGGCCTTTGAACCGTAAGGGGCCAAACTGCGGAGAGCATGGCAAAGCAGAGGCGAAGAAACGAAAGCATTGGCTTGTCGAAGGGGAAGCGCCATCAACGGCGGAGTGAGAAGTATGCAGCAGTGTGGGTAGCCAGCGGGACTACCAGGTTACGTCAAGCGGGGAATGGCTGGGCGCGTCCCGTGCCTTCCCCGTAGGGTGCAGGATGACGCACCGGAATAATGAACTGACCGGCAAGCGCTTACTCTTTGTCGGTCTTCACCCGGCCGCGCTCCTCTTCGAGGCTGGTGGCGCGCTTGCGGGCGGCTTTTAGCTGCTGGTTGCCGAGCTTGTAGCTGAAGCTCAGCCGCGCCAGTCGCGACTCATAGTAGCTCAAAAAGCGCACGTCCGTTTCCTGGAAACGGATACTGCCCCGCTGCCTGTTGGAGAAAAGCACGTCGTTAACGGTCAGGCGCAGGGTCGCGCGCTCGTCGAACAGGCTTTTCTGCACCCCCACATTCAGGCTCCCGAACGACTGGTAGCGGAGAATGCCGTTGAGGCCGGCCGTTTGGTAGAAGCCCGAGGCTTCCAGCTTGAGCTTGTGCGGTAGCTGCACGTTGGCCTGGCCGTAGAACGTAGCCGCCGTACGGGCAGCGCGGGAATCGGTCAGGGCGCTTCCTTCCCGGTACACATACTCGTTGCGGGCCACGTTCACGCCGGCGTAGCCCGTGAGCTGCTTGACGAAGCTCAGCGGCACGTTCAGGGCGGCGCTGTAGCTGTTCTGATGGGAAAGGTTGCGGGAGATCGAGTAAATCAGCTGGCCCTCGGTTTCAGTTACCAAACTGATCACGTCGTCCGTGCGGCTATGGCTGAGGATGACAAACGGCTGCTTGTTGTAGGTCAGGGCCAGCTTGTAGTTGCTGGTAAACTGCGGCATCAGGTTCTCGTTGCCGCGCTGCTGGGTGTAGGGGTCCAGGTAGATGATATTCGGGTTCAGGTCCTGGTAGCTGGGCCGGTCGATGCGGCGGCTGTAGGCCGCGTTCATCCCCACGGATTTGTGCAGCACCCGGTCCACGTTCAGGCTCGGGAACAGCTGGCCGTAGTGGCGGGTGAAGCGCGTATCGCTGCTGCTGCTTTTGGTGTTGTGGCCGCGGTTATCGGTCCACTCGCCGCGCAGACCGGCCTGCCAGCTGAAGCCCAGCTGCTCGCCTTCGGCCTGCACGTAGCCGGCCTGTATGCTTTCCACAAAGCGAAAGCTCTCCTGCCGGTCATTGGTGCCGCCCACCAGGTCGAGGGTAGTGCGAATATCGGCCTGGCTGGTTTTGGCCCCCAGGCGCAGCTTCAGGGTCGGGCGCAGGGGCCAGCGGTAGTCCACCCGGCCCGAGCGCAGCCCGATCCCGACGTTCTGGTCGTTGCGCAGGCGTTCGCCGGCGCCGTTGCTGAAGGCGTTCTGCACCTGTCCGAAGCTGCCCGACTCGTAGTAGGAGTAGTCAGCGTCGGCGGTCAACTCCCGGCCCAGCGTGTCGAGCTGCAGCCGGTAGTTCAGGTTGGCGGCGTAAGAGTTGGTGCGGCGTTGGCTGCGATTCTGGGTGGCTACTTCGATATTGCCGGGGGCCGTTACGCCGTTTTCGGCCTGGGCCAGGGTACGGTTCGTGTAGCCATTGACGAGCACGCCCAGCGTTTGCCGCGGGGTCAGGTTGTAGTCGGCGCCGAGACGCAGGGTGTTGACTGTCGCCGTGCGGGGCTGGTAGCTGCGCTGCACGTAGCGGGCGCCGGGCTCATCGGGGTTGCGCTCGGTGTTGAGCTGCTCGTAGGTCTTGCGCCGGGCCAGGCCGTAGTTGCCAAACACGTTGAGCTTGCCGGCGCGGTGGTTCAGGTCCAGGTTGCTGCCGGCCTTGGCAAAGCGCCCGTAGCCCACGTTTGCGCTCAGCGTGCCGTTGGTGCCCAGGTCCACGTTTTTCTTCAGGATGATGTTGAGGATGCCCGTGTTGCCGGCTGCGTCGTAGCTGGCGTCAGGCTGCGCCATCACCTCGATGCGGGCGATGCTGCTGCTGGGAAAGTCCTTGAGCACGCTCATTACGTCGGTATAGCGGGTGGTGCGCCCGTCGATGAGGACGACCACGCCTTGGCGCCCGGCAATGCTGATCCGGTCGTTCATTACGAGCAGGCCCGGCACCTGCTGCAGCACTTCCAGGGCCGTAGCGCCCGCCGTGAGGCTGCCCTCCACATTTACGATCATCTTACCGCCCTGCATTTCCAGCAGCGGCTTGCGGCCCACCACTTCGACACCGCGCAGCTGCCGGGCACCCACCGCGAGCTGTAAGGGCGGCAGCAGCACCCCGGCACTGCCTACCTCAAACGGTGCCGAGCGCCTGGTCAGGTAGCCCAGGGCGTTGATCGTGACGTGGTAGCGCCCGGCGGCCACGTTGCCGAAGCGGTAGCTCCCATCGGCCGCCGACTGGGTCGCGGTGGTTTGCGTGGTGTCCTGCACCGGGCGCAGCAACACGGTGGCAAAGGGCAAGGGCTGCTGCTTTTCATCCAGCAGGCGCCCTGACACCGTGCCCGGCGTCTGGGCCAGGCTTACAAAGGCAGGAAGGAAAGCGAAACAAAGGGTAAAAAGTACTTTCATTAGGTATAGGGGGTAAAGTGAGCCACGGGGCACCGGCTTCCGCGCAGCAGGAATCGATCCTGAACACCGGCATTTGCGGGGTCGGAAAACCAGGCCGAAAAAGGCGGCGAAGGTGAAAGGAAAAAGCAGGGCATTCTTCCAAGCCCTCTGCAGGTGAAATGAACCGTAGCTATCCGGCAGAGTGGTCCCATTGGCTGCTGAGTGAGGCTGCCCCGAGTAGGCAGAGCCTAGATGAAATGCATTCTGGAGCAGTTGCCCGTTCTGCACAATAAATGTTTAGGCGCTGCGCAGGCGCCTTAGGGACGCGCTCCTGGCCTTGTCCTGCTGCTGTCGCACGGCACCCACATTTTCACAAGCCAATGCCCGTCAGCTGATTTAGCCTCATTTCATGCCGGCCCGCCGCACTTCGGGCATTGCCAGCGGCACGGTGTCGGGCCGGGCCAGGCGGACACGCTGGCGCGACAGGTCAAAGGTGACGACGAAATGTTGGAGAAACCCACTGCCCAGCAACGCTTCCGTATCCTGCGTAAAGAGGAAGTAAGGGGTGAGCACGCGATAGGGACCGATGCTCAGATCAATGCGCAGGCGGGCGGTTTCGTTGCGTTGCGTACCAGCCTGCTGGTTCCAAGACGCGGGACCGGCCTGCGGGGGCGAAGCCAGCGGCAGGCGCGGGGCTAGGGCTTTGGGAAGATAAAACCACTGCGCGGCGCCCGTGTCGAAGTTAAACCAGGTGGTGTCCTGTCCCAGGCGCACGGGCAGGTAGGGCATCCGGTCACGCAGCTGGTAGGCAAACACCTGCCGGCCATCGGGCGCGGGCAGTCCGCCCAGAGCCCAGGTCAGCTGCTGTGCCGGGTAATCGAGCGTGAGCAGGCCCTCACGAAACAGGTTGAAGCCCAGCACGCCGTCCACGTCGAGCTCTTCCAGCGCGCCAGCCGTGACATTGCGAAACACCACGGCACCTACCTGCAGCGAGTCAATTCCCACCACGTCGGTTTTTCCACGCTTCTGCAGCACCCGGCCGCCTACTGCCCGTACCACGGAATTTTTCACCGTGACCACGTTGCCTCCCGCGTCGAACAAAAACCGGAACGGCCCTTTCCCATTGACCAGCACCGACACGAGCGGGAGCGTAGACGTCCCCACCAACGGTACGCGCACCGTTGCCTGGCCGAAGTTCACCTGCTCGGCACCGCGCCGGATCCGGGCCAATAGCTCGGGCCGTACGGCCTGCGAAGTTGAACAGGCAGTCAGCTCCAACAGCAGGCCGAGGCTTAAGCCCAGCCACCGCCACGGCACCCGCAGGGGCGAATGGCGAAAGCAGCAACGTACGAGTCGGGAGGCTAGAGGCATGGCGGGGGAATATCCGGTTGGCCCAGCAAACCTAAAAGCTCAGCCCGCGCGCGCCCTATCCAATCCGCCAACCTGGCTTTTTCCTCCGCTATCAGGTTGTCGTAGCAGCCGTAGGCGGATGGCCCCCCCTTACGAGACCGTAGACAAGCGCCTACGCCCGTTGGCGGATGGAAACGCCGCTTTGGCGGATTGCCGATTGCTCACGGCGGAGAGTCCTCCTAACTTGCCGGCTTACCGGTTCCCACGCCCGCGCATGAAGCCTCGCCGCGCTTTTTACTCCCACCTGCTGTTCTGGCTCCTGTTCCTGGCCGTTCTTTTGCTCTACCGCACCAGCAACCGCAACCACGGCGTGGTAACGCCGGCCCTCTATCTTGCGGAGCTGGAGCACGTGGCCTTGTACGTGCTGCTGGCCCGAGTGCTGGTGACGTTCTACGTGAGCCTCTGGGTCTTCACGCGGTTCTTTACCCCCCAGCGGATCGGGCTGCTCTTCGGCCAGATCGTGCTGCTGGGGTTGTTCGACGCGACCCTGAGCTACGTGCTCGAGCAACGCCTCATCGGGCCCCTAACCGGTTGGTGGTTCACGGACTCCAGGACGCCGGCCTTGGTGTTTATCACCGACGCGTTGCTGGCCAGCTGGGTGTTTGTGATGATGGCCTTTATCTACAAGCACGTCCGCGACCAGCGGGCGGCACAGGCGCTGCGCCACGAAAAAACCGCGCTGGAGCTGGCTTACCTGAAGTCGCAGCTCAATCCGCATTTTCTTTTTAACAACATCAACAGCCTCTACGGGCTGGCCCTGACCGAGCCCGAGCGAACACCAGATGCCATCCTGCGGCTGGCCGACCTGCTGCGGTACATGCTTTATGAGTCTAACGAAGCGTACGTGGCTTTGAGCCAGGAAATAGACTACCTGACCAGCTACATTGCCCTGGAGAAGCTGCGGCACGATGGGGATGTCTACGTGGACTTCACCGTGGATGGGACCATTAGCACCCAGCGCATTGCCCCGCTGCTGCTCATCTGCTTTGTTGAAAACGCGTTCAAGCACGGCTCGGTCAACGACCCGCTGTGCCCCATTGCCCTGGCGCTGACCGTGCACGGCCCCGCCCTGACGTTTACGGTGGGCAACCCGATTGCGGCGCAGCACAAAGACCAGGTGGGTGGGGTGGGCCTGGCCAGTGTGCGCCGCCGGCTCGCGCTGCTCTACCCCGGGCGGCACCGTTTGGCCGTGGCCGACAACGGCGCCTATTTCCAGTGTACGCTTTCCCTGGATACGGATGCTCCGCCGGTCCTTACCGCTGCCCGCCCATGAAACAGCTTAATACCCTGGCCATCGACGACGAGCCCCTAGCGCTACGCGTACTCACCGAACACGCGCGGCGAGTACCGTTTCTGCGCCTGGTGGCCACCACCACTGACCCCATTCAGGGCTTAATGCGGGCACAGGAAGGCGATATTGACCTAGTGCTGCTGGACGTGCAGATGGCTGCGCTCAGCGGCATGCAGTTTCTGCGGCTGCTGCAGGGACGTTGTGCCGTCATCCTCACCACGGCTTACCCCCAATACGCGCTGGAGGGCTACGAGCACGCCGTTGCCGACTACCTGCTCAAGCCCATTTCCTTTGAGCGGTTCCTAAAGGCCGTGCAACGGGTACATACCCAGCTCGCCACTGGCTTGGGGGAGAGCACACCGGCAAGGCCCTCCCTAGCCGAGGTGCCCGCGTACAGCTTTATTAAAACGGAGCACCGCCTGGTGCGGGTCGACCACACGGACATTCGCTACCTCGAAGGCGGCCGGGATTACGTCACGGTTATCACCGGCACCGAACGCATCCTGACGCTGACCAGCCTGGGCAAGCTGGCCGAAAGCTTGCCGCAGCCACCGTTTATGCGCGTACACAAGTCCTACATCGTGGCCCTGGACAAGATTACGTCGGTGGAGCGGCAGCGCATCTACCTGGGCCAGACCATCATCCCCATAGGAGAGACCTACCGGGCTGACTTCGCCCGCGTGGTGGGCAGTAGTTAACGCAACACGACTGGTTACGGGCGCCATGGGCACAGCGCAGCTCCGCTCGGCCGTCACCTCCCAGCAGCATAAATGGACGCTTTCCCCTTAGTCGCCCTATGAACCATCGTTTACGGTTTCTTCTCAGCTGGTTTCTGGCTTTCCCACTACTCATCCGGGCGCAGTCGCCTGAGGTGAAAGCGATCAAGGCCGGCCGGCTGTTTGACAGCGAACGCGGCATCCTGTTGACCAATCAGGTTATTCTCATCAGCGGCAACACCATCACCGCGGTTGGCCAGAACCTCGCCATCCCGCGGGGTGCTACCGTTATCGACCTGAGCCAGTATACCGTGCTGCCCGGACTGATTGAAGCGCACAGTCACTTGCTGATGGAGCACCCGGGGGACGAAGACAACACGCTCACCGTGACGAAGGCGGTGGCCATCGAAGGCGATGCGCTACGGGCGCTGCGCGGAGCTGCCCGCGCGAAATCGTACCTGGATGCGGGCTTCACCACCGTACGCGACCTGGGCAACTCCGGCCGGTTTGCCGACGTGGCCCTGAAGCGGGCCATTGAGGAAGGCAGCATGCCCGGGCCTCGGCTCTACGTATCTGGCCCGGGGCTCGCGTCGGAAGGGGGGCAGGTGCCGGGCCTTACGCCGGGGCAGACGCAGTTGATTGTGGGAGACTACCGGATCATTCGCGGGGTGGAGGACGCGCGGCTGGCCGTCCGCGAGCATGTCTACTACGGGGTGGATTTAATCAAAATCTACTCGAACAGCTCCCCCAACAAAACCTATCTATCGGTGGCTGAAATGCAGGCCATTGTAGAAGAAGCGCACCTTTACCAACTCAAAGTCACCGCCCACGCGACCACGGACTTGGCCATCCGGCGCGCCCTGCAGGCGGGTGTCGACGGCATCGAGCACGGCTACGTAGTCTCTGACTCCACCCTGCGCCGGATGCACCGGCAAAACGTCATTTTGGTGCCTACGGACATGGACTTCCAGCTCGCACAACGACAGGTCGATAAGTTGCGCATGAGCCTCAGCGGCGAGCAGATCCGCAATTTGGCCAAGCCCTACCACGACCGCTTGCTTCGGGCCCGGCAGGCCGGCATTATCCTGGCTGCCGGTTCCGACATGTACATGGGCCTCGGGCTCGCCCGCGGGCCGGCCGCCAAACGGGTGCTGTTTGCGTACGCCGAGGCCGGCGTGCCGCTCAACGAGGTCCTGCAGGCCGCTACCCGAAACGGGGCGCTGCTGCTGGCGGAGCCGCGCCTGGGGCGGCTTCAAACCGGGGCCTGGGCTGACCTCATCGCCGTGCAGGGCAACCCGTTGGAAAGCCTGTCGGCGTTGGAGCGCGTTGTTTTTGTGATGAAAGCCGGCACCGTTGTGAAATCCGCCGTGTCGCGTTAACAAGTCAGCTCGCGCTGGATAAATCTGGGATATGCCACTGCAGAGTAGGCGCATTTTAGCCAGGGAATAACACGGCCATAAGGTCCTGACTCACTTTTCTGACAACGTCCTGCGATTGGTTGGTGACCACGAAGAGCACCGTCGGCCCGTCGCGTGGGTCCAGGTAGCGGACGAAATGAGCGAAGAACACACCGTTGCTGCCACCGTGGGACACAACTGGCGTACCGCGTTTGGACTGGTACACCGACCAGCCGTAGCCGTAGGAGATGGACCCGTTAGGCGTTTTCGCAACATAGGGCTGATATAGCTTCGCCAACGTGACCGGCGTCAGCACCTGACCGGTGGTGAGCGCCCGGTGCCAGAGCCACATATCCTGCGCCGTGCTGAGCACGCCGCCGTTGCCGCGCAGGTTCCAGGAGGGGCCGTCGGGGGCCCAGCCCTTGCTGTTCGGCTTGCCCCAGGGGCGACCATTCACGTAGCCCACGGCTATTGCCGAATCCGGCCAGTTTACGAGTCGGTAACCGGTAGATGTAAGGCCAGCTGGCTGGAACAGGCGCCGGTTTAAGTACTGCTCATACGGCTGGCCGCTTACCTGCTCGATAATGACGGCCAGCAGCGAGTAGCCGACGTTTGAATACTGATAGGCGGAACCCGGCGCAAACACTAGCTTACGGCGTAAGGTCTGCCGGATGAAATCTTTTCGGCTTAGCCACTGCTCGTCCCGGCCGGAATACTCGCGTAGTCCCGCCGTGTGCGTGAGTAGCTGATGCAGCGTAATGCCCCGCTTATCGGCCGGGGCGGCCGGAAAATACTGGCCCAACGAGTCCTGCACGCTGAGCTTGCCGTCTTGCTCCAGCGCTAACACGGCCGCCGCGGTAAACTGCTTTGTAAGCGAGCCGATGTCGTAGGCGGTAGAGGCAGTGTTGCGGATGTGGCGCTCCCGGTCCGCTTGGCCGTAGCCGCGCTGCCACACCAGGCTGTCGCCGCGCCCGACCAGCACCACGCCGGCGAAGTCGGTTCCTGCCAGCGCCGCTTCCAGGCGCCGGGGCAGGTCCGTTGGCCCGGGGGCATGGGGCGGGGCTACGGGGCCGGGGCCGCCGATGAGCACGGCGCAGAAGAGAAGCGAGCGGAGCATGAGCTGCAAATAAGGTACGGACTAACGGTTGTGTGGGGGGGCGCCAGCGTGCTTCGGGCGGCAGCTGTAGGGTGCGGGGAGGGGTACGTAAAAGTAGTGGGTGCGGCCCCGGCGGCCCCGGCGCAATCCGCCAACCCGGGTTTTTACTCCGCCATCGCGCCAGGCAGACTACCGGTGCCCTGGAGCCCGAGGGTGGGGGAGCGGGCTTACTACTTGGTTACCGCCGTTCCGTTGGTACCGGCTTCGGTACGAGCACCGGCACGGTGACTCGCACGGCCATTGGGCTTACCGGGTTCAAACGCCGGCAGCTGGCGCACGGCGGCCAGTACCGCCGGGCCCGAAGAAGTCGCATACGATCACGCGACCAGCGCGCTTGAATTCCAACCATACCGGAAACGGGCCCCTGCCGGGTGTGCGCGGTCGTTGGCACCTGGGCCGGAACCCAGACGGAGTACGGCCGGTCGGCGGTGAAACGCCTCATACCCTGAACCCGGGGCGGCGGCTTTAGGGCCGGCTGCTGGATGCCCCGTTGTACGGCGACCGGCGGTGTGGCACCGGTATGGGCACCAACCCCAGTGCGAAACCGAGTGGGGGGCAATTATACTATTGCGGGTAATGGATATTTTGATTCATCTTACTGATAATCAATCAGTTGGAACTTGAATAATTCTCGAAAATGTTTTATTCATTTCCATCTGTCCCCCGCATTTTATGGCCAGCATCACCTTTTTTTTGAAGGAACCCACCAAGGACCGGCCCACGCCCGTTATCGCCCGCGTGGCGTTTGCCGGAACCAAAACCAAAGTCTACACCGGCCTGAGCATCGAACCCCGCAAGTGGATCCAGGCCGCGCAGCTGGTGCAGGTGCGGGGCAACGCCCAAGCGGGGCGCGTCAACGACGCGCTGGCCGCGATCCGCACGAGCCTGGAAAATTGCTTTCTCGAATGCGTGGCCGCTGGCGCGGTGCCCACGGCCGAACGCCTCCGGCAGGCCATCGAGCCACTCGCCCAGGAGGAGGCGGTGGCCGTTGCCGCGCCCGGCGCCGACGCCCCACCTGCACCAACCACGCTGCTGGCGGCCTTCGAGCAGTGGAACGAGCACCAGCGCGTGCGCTTCAGCCGGGCCACCATCCAAACCAATATCACGCTGCTGCACCACCTGCAGCGCTACCAAGCCAGCACCGGCTGCCCGCTGGCGCTGGACACGCTCACGAGCCCGGTGTTCGCCGAGCGGTATTGCCGGTTCCTTTCCTCGGTCCAGCGGCTGACCGACAACTCCATCGCCAAGAACCTGACGCGCCTGAAAGCGTTTCTCAGGTTCGCCCACGCGTTCGGACTCACGGACAAACCCTCCTACGAGGCCCTGACCTGGAAGAAGCAAGAACCGGACATCCTCACCCTGACCGCGGAGGAGGTGCACGGGCTCGAGCAATTGCCGCTGCCGCAGCAGCCGGCGCTGGCGAATGCCCGGGACCTGTTTCTACTTTCCTGTTACACGGGCTTGCGGTTTTCGGATTTGGTCAACCTGCGGCCCGAGCACTTGCAGGAGGACCGCCTGCGCTTGCGCGTCAGCAAGACCCGGGAACTGCTCATGGTCCCGCTGCGGCCCGAGGCCCGGGCGTTGTTGCTGCGGCTTTTCGCCGGCACGATCCACGTGATCAGCAATCAAAAGCTGAATGCCTACCTGAAAGCAGTGGGGCAACTGGCGGGCCTGGACGCGCTGGTGGAGCGGACTCGTTACCGGGCCGGGAAGCGGGAAAGCGAGACGTTCCGCAAGTGGGAACTGCTCACGTGCCACTGCGGCCGCCGCACGTTCGTGACGCTGGCCCTGGAGCGGGGCCTGCGCCCGGAGCTGGTCATGAAAATCACGGGGCACCGCAGCTTCCAGGCCTTTAAGCGCTACGTGAACATCACCGAGCAGGCCGTGGAGCGCGAGTTCATGCAGGTGTATGGCAAGCCGGCCTGAAGCGTCCCCGGCGGAACCGGGCGTGCTGGGCGTGGAGTAGGAGGGCCGGCACGGCCGCACCCACCGGGTACGGCCGGTTCCCTGCGATATCAGCGCGCAGTAGGCGAACGGACCCACCGGGGGCGAACTGGCAAACTGGGCAGTGACTTTTCGCGCCGAGGGGGACTATACCCGGTAGCGGTCATTCACTTCCTGATCCGCCCCGTCCCGCCCCATGCTTGATTCCCCCTTCTCCGCCCAATTGGTGCAGCTGCTCCGGCAGGCCCTGCACGAAGAAATCGCAATGGCCGTGCGCCAGGCCCTGGGCCAGGGCCTGGCGCCCACTACCCCGGCGCGCGCCAGCGACGAAACGCCGGCGCTGTTGAGCGTACGCGAGGCGGCCGCCTTTTTGCAGGTGTCGGTCGCGACCGTGCACGCCTGGAAGCGCCGGGGATTGATCACGTACCGGAAAATCGGCGCGCGGACCCTGTTCGAGCGGTCCGCCTTGCTGGCCGCGGCGGCCCCCCAGGCCCCGGTCTTTGACGGCCGCCGGTCCGCTCCGCGGCGAAAGGGGGGCGGCCGTTAATGGTCGTGGACTGGGGGGCTGCTTGAGCGGCCCGCCCCAGCAGTTCTCCGCCACGCTTGCCAGCGGGAGCTGCCGGCTCCCGCGACGTGCGAGTCTCCCCGGCACCTGCCCTCCGGGCACGGGGTCATGCACACGAGCCCGGGCTCGCTAAGCCTACCGGGTGGAGATGCATTCCCAGGGCCCGGGACGACGGCTGGCTACTCCGCGGCGGGCCGCACCCTGCCAGGATCAACGCGCCCCGACCGGTGTGAACGTCGTGTTACGACCCGGTGAAGCCAGGAGCCGCTCCGCGGCCGGCCTGCTCCCCGGGGAGTGGGCCGGGCTCCCTGTCCTGGGGGCACTTCCCCTCGGGTTTGAGCCGTGTGCTCAGACCCCAAGGGGAGCCCGCCCTTGAACGGACCCGAGGAGGGCGTTAAACCGTTTTTAAGTTAACTTTCTGATAATGAATAGTTTGACTAAATATATTTGGAACTTGCAATATACTTCGATGTGTTGTTTAGGAGGAGCTCGTGGATCGACCCCAACCCTGGGGATGAACCCGGCCGCGAATCCTGTAAATTTCTTTCACTTTTAAAGGCACGAATATGATAGTAGGCGTAATTGGCTCGCGAAATTTCAATGGGTACGAAAAGGTCGTGGAGGAGCTCGACCGCCTCGCGCAGAGCACTGGGGAGCCCATCACCGAACTCGTCTCCGGCGGGGCCAAAAATTCGGCAGACACCCTGGCCGAGCGCTACGCAGAGGAACGGGGCATCCCGATGCGGGTTTTTCTGCCGGATTATGCCGCGTACGGCCGCGCTGCCCCCCTGATCCGGAACAAATCGATCATCGACGCCTGCACGGTCCTGATCGCGTTCTGGGACTCCAAAAGCAGAGGCACCGCCCACGCCCTGCGACTGGCGCGCAGACGCAAACCGGCCTTGCGCCTGATCATCGTCGTGCCCCTGCCCTGAAACCAGGGTGCCGGACTGAAAAGCCGCCTCTCGCTCATCGCTCGCCCCCCTTGACCATGCCCGTTCTCCTACCCGCCGCCTTGGACCTTGACGCGCACCTGGCCGCGCACCCCGCAACGTTCCCGGGTTTCCGCCGCGAGAACCTTTTCCATTTGCTGCACCTGGTCTCGTACCTGCCGCTGGCCAACCGTAAAGTCGCGGCGCGCCTGCCGGACCACCGCGGCTTCGTGCCCCTGCGTGCCGCCCGCCTGCGCCGGTGGTTGCCCGACTACCGCGACTATTTGCACTACTGCCTCGCGACGGACCTGCTCGTAACCGACAACTTCTACCTCGAACCGAACCCGCACCGCAAAGGCAAATGCCGCGGCTACCAGTTCACCGCCGCGTACCGCCCCGCCGCGCCCGACGGGGAAGGGCCCGCCGGCCCCGGGCTGGTCTTGCACGAGGTGCCCGAACCGCCCAGCCTGACCCGGGTCAAGCGCCGGTACGCGGCGGCGGCCAAGAGGAGTCGCCCCGCCTACGGGCCCCTACTCAGCTGGCTCGACGCGGGCCGCACCCCGTTGCGGATCGACCGGGAGGCGGCCGAGCGCTTCGTGGCCGCAGAGCTCGAGCGGGTCCGGCACGACCCCTCGTTGCGGGAACGCCGGCGGCGGCGCAAACGCAAAGCCGCGCAAAAACGGGGCCGGCGCTCGCCCTTCAAGGACCCCGAGGCCCAGGCCCTGCAGCGCCGGCTCTCGATCGTGAAACTGGCGGCGGGCGAGCTGGACGCGCACGTGGACAGCGTCGGGCGGCTCCACAGCACGCTCACGTCCCTGAGTAGCAAGCTCCGGCCGTTCGTGTACTGCGAAGGGCACGGGCGGCTCGTGGCCCTGGACCTGCGCACCAGCCAGCCCTATTTGGGCAATATCCTGCTGCGAGGCGACTTTTACGAGGCCCCCTACAGCAAAGGCCGCAAGGGCAGCCAGGTACCGCTATTTATACGGAGGGAAGGCCAATTCGGCCGCACCAGCCCGGACCAGACGGAGACCCTGGCCCGTCACTGTGCGGAAATTTTGCAACGCGCAGATCATCAATGCGAAAGCCGGTTCCGGGAATGGACCAGCGCCGGGGATTTTTACCTGCACCTGCACCGGGCCCTGTGGGGGGGCGCGAGCGCGCGGCCGCTCGATCGCGACGCGCTCAAGCGGATGGTGCTCACCGTCCTGTTCTCGGACAATGCCAGCCGGGCGCCCGTCCTGGCGGCCTTCGCGCAGCTTTTCCCCACCGTCGCCGCCATCTTCCGGGCCTGCAAGCAGCGCCGGGCCAATTACCTGCCCTTGCTGCTGCAACGGCTCGAGGCGGTGATCTTCCTGGAGAAAATCGCCGGCCGGCTCGCCCGGGCCCGCCCGGACATGCCGTTGTTCAGTTTGCATGACTCCTTGGTCGTGCCGGAGGCCCACGTCGACTTCGTGCGCCGGGTGATGGCGGAAGAGTTGCGGCGCTACGTGGGCGCCGAGCCCCACCTCAAAGTGTCGTATTGGGGGCAGGACCCCGCCGTGCAGGGCTAAGCATCCCGCCCTTCCAGCGCCCCCGTGCGAGCCGGGGCCTAGCGGGCGGGGCAGGGCAAAGGGCGGCCGCCTCGCCGGCGCCGGTACTGGTCCCCGTCCCCGGCGGGGGCGGGCGCAGAAACCGGCGGGAGCGTAACGGGCACGACGAGCACGAAACCCAACGCCCGCGCGCGGGCCAGCTCAACGGCGTGGCCCGTGGTGCGGCTTTGCCCGTCGTGAAACGCCAGCAGGCCCGCGCTGGCGTCCACTAGCGCCCGGTTGCGGGCCTGCGGGGCGCCGGAACCGTAACGCGCGTAGTTGGGGGTGATTACCCGACAGGGCAGGTTGCGTTCCTGCGCGTAACGCACGGCCAAGGAGCGGGCGCTCCCGGTGAGAAGGGCCGTAAGCGGCAAGGACCCACTACCGATCAAGCGGTCGAGGGTGGCGACGAGTTTGGCGTAGTCGTCAAATTCGCGGGTGTGGAGGATGGCCAGTTTCATCAGGGGAGCGGGTCGTATTATTTTCAATAATAGGGTGGGGGCCGCCCAGGGGTTTCACGAGAGGTTCGTTCCCCGGCCGTCCCATCCCGGGGTAGCCGCCCGGCGGCCGGGTCGCCCCGGGGCAGCGGCCCCAGCGCGGGCTACCCCCGTCGCCTTATTACCGGTCAGGCAACGCCCCAGGCTGCGCCCCCGAGTGCCCGCTCTAGTGCCCTGCCTATCACCCGTTAGGGGGCGTATCCACCGTCTGGGGAACCGGGGCCAGGTCGGCACGCAGGAACGCCTCGGGGTCGTGGTACACCAGCACCGGCTGGCCGGGGGCCGAATCCGCGGCCCCATACAGGCAGAGAAGACCTTTGCCGCGGTAGTGCTGCTCGAAGTACTCCAGGTACTCCGCGCGGCTGCTCGCGGCACTCTGCCCGTTGTAGGGCAGCTCCACAACGGCCGTCAGCAGATCCGTGCCAGGCAGCGCGTACAGTAGCAGTAACGGCTCCTGCAGAAACGGATCGGTACGGAGCAGGCGCCGGGCGTGGGCCAGTGGCAGGGTAGGGGCCTGGAACTGGAAAACGGCCATCCCCGCCGAGCGCACGGCCTCCAGCTCCGCGGGCGCCACCCGGTCAACCACCACCGCATCGTGGTAGCCCGGCAGCCGCGGGAGGTAAACAGCGGCCAGCTCAGGGTTCTGGGCAGTTGCGGCGGCCACGGTCGTGAGCCAGGCCAAGCGGGACATGGGCCGTACCAGCCGTTGGTGCACCTCGGCTAACGTAAGGGCACGGTCGAGCACTAGCGCAATCCCTTCGCCGGCCGCCCCCCGCTTCGCCCGGAAGTACTCGACCCGCGTGCCGGCCAGGCGGTGCGGGGTGGCCTCGTTTCCCCACAAGGGCGCAAACGCCAAGTCGGCCGACGCTGGCGCCGGTGCTGGCGAGGGCTTGGGCGGGGCCGGGAATGGGGACTTTTGCGCCCGGTCGGCGAAGAACTCGTGGAAGTGGGGCACGGGCTTGCTGGCCGGCAGGCGCTCGGCCAGCCTGAAGTGCGGCTCCGCGTTGCGCTTGTAGCCCCCGGGATAGCTTGCCACGAGCAGCTCGAAGCGACGGGCGGCGGCAATAACCTCACCGGGGTGCAGTTCGCCGTCTTCGCGGAGTCGGCGGCACAGGTCGGCTTCCGGGATCGGCTCGCGTAGCCGCAAAGCGCGCAGCAGGGCGACGAAGACATCGGGTTCGAGGCGGGGTTGGATGGGCATTGTAGCAGTTGGGAAGAGGTGAGGGCGTGCGCGACGCCGTTGGGGCGGGGACGCGCTAGCTATACTGTAAGTAGGGGGGAATACAGGGGGAAGTTTCATGGGCGGGTTCGCAGCAACGGACCGGGTTCACATCCGTCTCTATTCCCTCCGAGCTGTCACTACTAGCGGTTGCTGCCTCCCACGCCCCACCGCGGGGCGAGGACCGGGGGCTAGGAGGCGCCAGGCGAACCGTGGGCCGCCGGCGGTTGTGCGTGCAGCTTCCGCCGGTAACGGTGAGCCGTTGGACCCCGCTAGCTTGCCGGGGCGTAAGCGCCCCGGGCCGGATTGGCCAGACTCCTGCGAGGGCCGGGTCGGGGACAGTCCGGCGAGCGGGGCAGTGGAAAACGCGGGGAACAGCTTAACGACTGCTCAGGCGCCCGCGTGCACAATCACCTGCTGCCGCGCGGTCGCGCACTGAGACTCCGCTTACCCAGGCGGCTGGACGGGGCCCGAGCCACCGGCCGCTTTAGGCGTCAGCTCGTGCACAATGGTGACGATTCGGGGGTCGAAAGCGAGCACTTTGTTGACCAAGCGGACGACGAGGTCTTGGTCTACTAGATTGCCAGCCTGGGTTTTGTTACCGTCTTCGCTCGGCACCGGCGCTTTCTCGATTGAGCCGAGCAAATTTACCAGCGCCTGCCCCAGCCACGGCAAAGCGCGTTTCAGCCACCGGTTGACCTGCGGCTGGCTCATGGAATACTGTTTCGCCAAGGCTGTTTGGGTCCACTTGCCACCCCAGTAGCGCAAGCAGAACAGCAGCAACTTGTTGGGCTCCTTGAAGCTGCTATCCCGGGGCAGCCGGGGTTGGCGCGCTGCATTGGTTTGCAGCCGGCGGGTGCGCCCGGTGCCGTCCAAGGTCACGCGCTGCCGCGCGGTCGTGACAACGGCTCGAAAGGCCCGGCCCAGCCGCCTGAACTCGAGGGGCGTCAAGCCCAGCTTCTCGGTGGCTGACAAAGCATGATGAATCCAACTTCGTGTGGTAAGCAGTAGCCCCCCCTCGTGCGGGGCGACCTGCAATGCCCGGGCGACCTTCCCACGGTAGCGCATCTTCTTGCGCCGCTCGATTTTCCGTTGCGATAAAATTTTTTCGCTTTCCATCGGCTGTAAGCTTAATCGGTATACTCGATAAAAGGAAGAGAGCAGTCAATAAACCGTTTAAGAAGCTCAAAAGCAAAGATACTGCGGGCTTTGTAGACCGGCCCTGAGCCCGCGGTAACCAAGTGGACAAATAAATGGCCTATAGTGGTGGGGGCCCCTGTGCCTGCCCCGCCGCTGATCCATGTCTATTGCTTCCGCCTCACCCTTCTCGCCTTTTGCTCGCAGCGCACACCAGGGCCGTCCCAACGGTAGTGGCCCGGCGCAGTTATGCCCGCCTCGGACTGTCTCGCGGGGGGCTAGCTATGCCCGGTACTCAACGAAGGCAAACCGGCAAAGGCCCGCGGGCAAACGGATAATTCCCGGCAGGCACGAGGGGGAGCGCGTCAGAGACTTGCCGCGGCAAAAGGGTCGCCCGCGCCCTGCTGCCCGCCCGCCTCCTGGCTGGTCCGTCGCGGCCGGTGACCTCCGTTGCGAGACGACCTCACTGGGAGCCGCCCGTGTGCACCGGCCAGGCCGATCCTTCGCGCCCTGGCCCTCAAAAAACCATCGAAACCGGCGCGTTCAGCGCACCATAGCCCCTTATACCATGAATCTTTCCCTCCCTCAATCGCTGCTCGAAAACTTGACCTGCTTTAGCCACCTGGCCGCGGTTCGGACCCCGTTGCAACTACTGGCCTCGTTTACTAGCGCCACCACTATCCAGCCCAGCCTGCGCCTGCCCGCCGCGGCCGCGGTGCCCTGGCAGCCCGCGTTCGAGCCCGCTCCCGGCCCGGTGGGACTGCCAGCCGCGCAACAAGCCCTGCTCGCGCGCGCCTGCTTTTTCCTGCGCCCCTACGACATCGAGATAGCGTTCGAAGACTCCCTGCCGTTCGGCCTGCGGCTGGCCCTGCACCGCGGTACGGAACAAGGCACCGTGGTCGTGTACCACAAAACCACCGGGGCGTGGAGCAAAGCCGTGGGCGAGGGCGCTCCGTCGGCACTGAGCGGCGAAGCGGCGCGGGTGCTGAACCAGCCGCTGCCGCAGCGGGCTTGCGATGTCGTGGGCGTCTGGCCCGCTACGGCGCCCCTGCTTCTGGCGTCACTCTACTGCCAGCTCGAACACGGGACCCAGGAGCGGGGGTGGACCCTGGCGTGGCTCGAACTCGGTGCCTCGGCCCTCGAGGTTTGGGTGCAGGACCCGGCCGGCGCGCTGGCGCACCTGACGGTGACCTACGGCCCGGCCGATGCTCCCCTGCAACTCCAGCAGGCCCGCTTCCAGACCCCAGAACTGCGAGAGCAGCTGCTCGCGCTCCTGTGCGAGGTGAGCCATGCGACCGAGTAGCCGCACAGGGCAGGGCGCGCCCCCGGGAACGGGGTGTGCCTGCGGGCCGCGGGCTAGGCCACCCTAGCTGGAACCAGGCAGCAGCCACCGCGGGTGTTCAGGCGCCCGCTCCGCGCTGCGACCGGCCACGGCCAACCGCATTGGTAGTCCCATAGGGACCCCGCATTCATTCACGGCCTTGGGCCCCGGGCCCAGGCTCCATACTTCATTTCAATGAACCCTCACCTTAATTCCATTCAACCCATGTACCCTTATCCCAACGAAGAAGACCTGGAAATGCTCGCCCTCTTCCCCGAACTGCTGAACCGCCCCTTTGGGGCCATTGCCCCCCTGTCCGGCCGCATCGGTCTGTCAACCAACGCCCGAGTGCGCCCGAATAAAGCCGTCACGGCCAGCGACGAGGAGGCGGCTGGGCAGCCACCGCACGAATTCCCGGCCAACACCCCCATTCGACTGATGGGCGCGTACGTCGCGTTCCTGGAAGCGGCCACCCGCCAAGGCCTGTCGGTCGCGTCGGTCTCGCGACTTGGGGCCCGGCTGTATGTTTGGCTGGAGGACGGCGAGGAGATGGCGCAGGTGTCCTTTGACCCGGAATTCGGCGACACCCCTGTGCTGGCCGAGGTTCTCCAAGCGACTACCCGCCCGATGGCCGACACCACGTTTGAGCTGCTGCGGAGCCTGCAAAAAGCACCCGGCACGTGGGATCATCCCGCCGCGCACCTGCCCGTGACCTACGTTTCCGGAATTCACCAGCCCGCTTCCGTGACCGTGCGTGACATGTGCAAGCACCTGCGCGTGCATAAGAAAGCCCGCACATTGACCCTCGACAACGGCGACGATACCCTCCAGGGCATGGCAACTTGCGGCTTCGTTCCCCCGGGGGTGGGGTTCTGGCTCGTCGACGGCAGACGACCGGTCCACCCTGGGGATACGCCAACGGGCGAAATCACCGGCCTTCACGTTCTCTTCCTGCGCCAGGAGAGCGGCACGGCTTCTACCCCCCGCACCCTGCTCGACCGCGTGTGGGCGGATCCCCTGCTGACCGACATCGTGTTGGTCGGCTTCTATGGGAATGAGAGCCCGTACCTGACGCTCATCGTGCAGCTGGGACCCGAGTCCGGCACGGATGCCTCCCGCCGCTACGGCCTGATTCGCTACCTCACGACGCATCACTGCTATGGCGACACACAAGGCCACACAAGTCCCGTGCAGGAGGCCTATGTTGAAGATCCAGTTCCTCAGGAAATGTGGCGGCCGTTTATTGTGTACCACTGCTGGGAGTATCTGGCCCGGCCCGGGATAGAAGACACGCTGTAGGCGCAGGGTCGCAACAGCCACCGGTCCCCAGGTAACGCGTAGGCGCCGCCTGGGGACCGCTTTTTTAGGGCTCTTTGGTTCGTCAATCACGCCAGGATCGGATTGGGGCAATAGGATACCCCAATCCGATCCTGGCAGGTGGCTTAATATTCCGGGCACTTCACCCCGTCGAATTGGACGCACTTGAAGTGCTCATCCACGTAGAAGAACTGCGTCTCGTTCAGAAAGGCTTTGGCAAGTGACTTCTTATCCGGGCCAAACTCGAAAGTGGTAATCTCCCGAAAGTTGACCGGCAGGAGTTGCTGACCGGCCAGGTTCATCACCCCGTAGGCTTGTCCACGTTTGACGATAACGTAGTCGTTGCCCCAGTTCCCGAACTCGTAACCGGCAGAGGCCGGAATAATGGCTTTACCGGTCTTGTCGATCAGCGCGGAAGTGTAGCGGTAACCTTGCCCGATTTTGTAGGTGTAGTGTTGGCTCTTGATGGTAGACGGGCCCTCGGGGATGGCAGTGCAGGCAATAGCAAAGCCATTGCCAAGGTTCGGGCTCTTGTAACCATGCTTATCGAGCTTCGTGATTTCAATCCCCTGAGCATTGATGAAGCCCCAAAAGTTGCTGTGCTCGGCGCCGTCGCGGCTATCGTTCTTCAACCGAACGCGGGCGATGCCGCCTTGCATAGGCTCAATTAACTCGTACTTGTACGGGGTGAGCAAAGTCCCTTTCTTGTTGATAAGGGCGCATTTGCCGTTCAATATCGCCACGGCTCGCCCTTCGCTGAAGTTGCCAACCTCGCCAAAGGTGAAGGGGATGACAACGGTGCCGGCTTGGTTGATGTAGCCGTACTTGCGGCCGTCAAGACTCGCCCCAGCTAACCCGTCGTAGAAGTCGCCAAGGTCGCGGTATTTCAGGGGCACGATTTCCTTGCCAGTGGAGTCAATCTTGCCGCACTTGCCGCCAATGCAGACGGTGGCGTAACCATTTACAAATTTGTTTCCTCCGTCAAAGCGGGGCTTGATGACGACTTGGCCAGCGGCGTTCTTGTAGCCGATTTTCTCACCGCCCATTGTCTGGAAGGTAGTCGGCTCTAGGTTTTGGGCCAGGGCGCTTGCCGATAAGGTAAATGCGAGAAGAAAAGACAAAGTTATTTTCAGGGTAAAAAGCGACCTAAAATGGCGCATTTGCGCCGGGGCAAGCATTAAGAATTTATTCACGGGGGATCAGGAGAGCAAGAGCTAAAAAAGGCGTTATCACTACAAAAATAAGTATGTGTTTTTTATTGCCAACATATATGATGGCTTTTTTCTGAGCTGTGTCTTGAAGCTTGCCACCGTGAAAAATCCGGCTGGAATTCAAGCCTTCGGGGACCATCTGCGCCGGCTACGCCAAGCGAGAAAGTGGAGCCAAGCGGAACTATCCCTCCAGGCTGATATTGCCGAACTAACCGTCTATCGTATCGAAAAGGCCAAGTTTGCTGTCACACTCGACGTACTCTTATCCTTGGCCCGTGCATTTCAGGTGCCGCTGAAGACACTGGTGGACTTTCCAGAAAAAGAAGACGCAACGTAGATGCATTGCGATATTAACCCTGCCCTTGGCAGTTATTTTCTTCATATCTGTTTAGCTTCCTGCTCTAGCACCCCGCATTAAGCTCCACACTAAGTCCAGATATTGCCAGTGGGGAAGAGCAATAGACAAGTGTTTAGGGTGGTAACAGAGCCGGTATGCAGCGTACGGCGCGTTTTGTAGCCGGCAGTACTTTCGCTACCAGCTCGCCCATTGTCCTGGCAGCACTGAGGTTCGCTACCGGCAGCCTTTCAACCGGTTGGCTGAACCCGTCGAAATTGGGCACCGGCACTGGCTGCCGGAACAAGTTCTGGTTGCGTTGGGCCTTCCCTCGGCAGCGCGTACCGTGTGTGCGCTGGTCGTTGCTCAGCGAGGCCATGCCGGTAGAGCTACGGTGGCTGCTGGCATTCCCGTCCGCTGTAGCTCTACCGGCATGGCCTTAATGTCCCCACTTCCTGCATGAGTAAGTTCGCTGCCGTTACGCCTTACCCCCGTTATGCCCAAGGGCGTAATGAGGACGTTGTATGGCTGGATAAGCCAGTGGTCATTGGTACCAACCCCGACGACGCCAGCCAGGTGTTTGTCGCGTTGGGCATCAGCCGCTCTGTGAAGCCGCGTACCGCGGAAGCTATCATTATCGACTTGGAGAGCGCCGTGGGCAAAAGGACGTTAATGCTGGGTAGGCTTTGGAAGTTCGTGCCCGACTTCGGTTTAACGTTTAATCAGGAGAACCTGAAACAGCTAGCCAGCACCTACGATCTGGTACTGGTTTAATCCGACAACTCATGAGCGTAAATTAAAAATGGGGCCGTCAGCATGCTGACGGCCCCGCTGGGGTCAGGGCACCAAGTGCTCCATCCGGAACAAATGTGGGAATTTTATGAGGCACAATTTCCAAGCTCGCTTCAGACTGCCCGGCCGAGCCACCCTTGAATACCGTTTAAACGTCGCGCTACGAGCTTTTTAATGCTGTGGGCTGGACTACCCCACGCGCACCGCTGTAAAGAGCCACAAGCGCTTAGTTATATCGAGCGGTAGAATTACGAAAACGGGCCGTTGCACGTGCGTGCTAAAGGCCCGTTTTATACGAATCTGCTGTCAGCCTATTCCAGAACTGAAGGTAAATTCATTTAGGCTTTACCGACGGTTCCCTGCTACACGTAGCTCCTTTTGAACCTGATAAGTGTACTCATCTGATACATCGTGGGCATGTGCCGGGCGGCGAGAGGCGAAATGATTAAGGGCAAAAGCAAAGGCTTGGTTGAACTCATCCAGACGGTAATCATTCTCACCCAGCAGCCACGACTTATGCGTTAGATGGAGAGGGAAATTCCACACCTTACGACCATCTTCCATTGTCGTGTCGAAGAGGTCGTAAGGGGAGAGTTCGTACCCATCTTCGCCGATGCTGTCAATACCTTCAGTGGTTACTTGCCAAGTGCCAAAGGTGGCTAAAACGTTGCTCATGGGGATTGTTGATTATGGTCAGGGGATGCTATAAATTTCTCTATTCGGCCATTTCACGGGCTAACTCGCTGGCGGACTTAGGCCGTTGGGGTATCTGTACACCAAAGGCTTCTGCTAATGCTTCGGCCTGAGCTCGCAACTCTTCCGTAACAAAGACAATATAGGGTTCTGCGTTGGCAAGTTGTATTGTAACCTTCAACGTTTGTTGAAAGGAGAACACATCTGTTCTTTGCACCCAATTGAAATACACTACTTGTACACTATCTAGGCGAACAGCAAGGTTCGGAAAAACCAAAGTGGGAGTAGGTCGAACGGCCTGTTCAAGCTGTGTCATTTCTGCATCCCGTTCAGCTTCTGTATCAAAGTAAGGCTCATAAATCGGGCGCCCGCCTGCTACTACTCGAAGCGCTGGGCGGTCAACCTTGGGGCGATTATCATATCCCCATTCTAGCTCGTGGCCAGTACGGTTATCCGGGATGGAAGGATCAATGATTGCTTCAGTGTACCTCTCTATTCGTTCGATAGCAGTGGTACTAATAAGATTACCGTCTGGGAGCTTAATGAGCATAGTAATGGCCTTGGGAGTGAAAGAGCAAGTTACTTAGAAGCCGGGCGATTATGGTATACCCATGGCAACGAAAAAGGCCGATACCCTTGCGGATTAATCGACCCTTCACGCGAGGCTTAACGTGGCTGGCCTCTTAGTAAAGATAGCTGGTTTCACTTAGGAGATTGAGCCATATTGGTAAACTCGGCAATTTCCTTCACGGCCGATTTTCGTTTGCGCTTAGACTTGGTTTCGGGCGCGGGTGGCGGCGGTGCCCCAATTGCAATGAGTTGGTTTTGTATCTGCTGCTCCTGCAGCTGCTGGACTAGCAGGGTAAGCAGACGCAACGCCCATTCTGGTTCGTGCTCAATCAGCCGGCCGTAACGCCGTTCCTCCCACTCGCCCTGCTCTTTCCACTGGCAGATGGTCTTTTCACTGACGCCCAGCTGCTCGGCAATCTGTATTTGCGGCATGCCTTCCCGGTACAAGTGACAAGCGCGGGCACGAAGAATAGCTTTGCTCATTGGGCTTTCGGCTTACGGGTAGAACGGAGGTGGGTAGAGGGGGCAATCTGCAGGCTGGCCGACGAGTTTTCCACCGGCCGGCTCCGATTGGCCGAAATGCCCACGCGCTAGCCGCCGATGAGATGAGCACCTAGAAGGCAGATAGTTGAAGGCTCATCTCCTAATGAACGACCTAAGGGATCATTGTTCGGAGCTGGTGAGGGGGCTGGCTAAGGGACTCTTGACAACGCACTCCATGTGACTAGCGAACCCACTTGCAGTAGGCGCTAAATTCGATTTGACAGCATACTCATGTTATACCCTGATAGTGCATTGAAAACGTGGGTCCCCTCACGGGTCCCCCAGAAAAGCAAAAGGCCCTTCACGATACTGTGAAGGGCCTTTTCAGTGGTCGCGCCAGGACTACCGAACTCCTAACCTATCCCGTCCATACCTATCCTGAAAACGCCTAAAACAGCTAGTTAACGCATTGTATAGGTAGGGTAGGAACGGGTAAGAACAGGATAGACCAGAAGATTTGTCCCGTGAGTTGTCCCGTGAGAAAAAGGATGTACCTTGGAGTATTCACTTTTCCGAGCTAGGAAATGCTTCGTACCAAATACTACCTCACTGACGGCAAGGCCGCTGGTGAAACGGCCTTGTATGCTGCCTGCTACCTGGAAGGGCAGCGCAAGAAAATCTATCTGCCTACGCTCACAGTCCGTCCCGACCAATGGGACGCGAAAGGGCAGAAGTACCGGCGCAACTTCAACGACTTCTCTGATGCGAATGCGCTGCTTAAGGTGCTAACAGCTGCTCTGGAAACTGCACATCTGCAGCTTATAGCAAAAGGTAAGCTTACCACGCCCGATGACTTGCGGGCTGTGGCCGCCCGTGTGACTGCCGGTGCACTGCCTAACCAGCCTTCCGGCTTGCTGGAGGAAATGGATAAATGGATAGAGGCCAGCCGGCGCGATAGGGCAGCAGCTACTATCAAGTGCTACAACACCCTCCGCCAGCACTTAACTGCATACGCGAAGCTCCGCCGGCTCCGGCTCACCTTTGCGAATACTGATGCTGCGTTCTGCGAAGGTTTCAAAACCTATCTGCTCAAGACCGTTGGCCTGGGTAATGCCTCGATAAACAACCAAGTAAAGAACCTAAAGGTGTTTTTGGGTGCCACCTTTGAGCAGGAGCTACACGAATACGCCCACTTCAAACGGTTTCGCAAGCTGGAGGCAATTGAGCCGGAACTGGTTTATCTGACTCGTCAGGAAAAGGAGCGGCTATATCAGCTGGACTTATCCAACCGGCCCTATCTGGAGCAGACGCGGGATATATTCCTGTTTGAGTGCGAAACCGGCTTGCGGTTCTCCGACGTGCATGCACTGCGGCCGGAGCAGATTGTAGGTGGTTATATCGTCCTGACGACAATCAAAACTGCTGACCTTCTAAGGGTGCCTCTTTCTCCTTTGGCTCAAGCTATTCTGAACCGTTACGCGGGTCGGGCCGATGGGCGGGCGCTACCGGTAATTAGCAATCAAAAGACCAACGCCTACCTCAAGGTAGTCGCCCAACTTGCCAGCATCGATACCCCAACCACCACCTCCCAGCACAGGGGTAGCCAACGGGTAGCAACTACCCAGCCTAAGCACAAGCTGATTTGCACCCATACGGCTCGACGCACCTTCGTCACATTGGCGCTGGAGGGCGGGATGCGGCCAGAGGTCGTGATGCGAATAACCGGCCACAAAGACTATAAGACCCTTCACCGTTACCTCAAAATAACGGATGCTGTAGTTCAAGGAGAGTTTGAAAAGTATGTAGAACGTCAGGCCGCGCCATTAATGCGGGTTGGGTAGTGTTACCCCTTAACAGTTCTCAAGATGGGCAAGAATCTGCTAAGCTATAAGTACCAGAAGAAGCTGTTTAAAGCGTATAGTGATATCCGCTTCTATGACGAGACTACTGTGAATGAAGCTTTGTCTTACCCTACTGTGCGATTGGTACAGGCATATCGCGACTACATAGGAGAAGTAAGGCAAAACCTCCTGAATCTATCGGGAAAGGGTAAAAAATACTATTTAAGGACCCTACTTTCTTTCTTTGATGAATACGATTATGCTGTTGATTTGGCAGAGCTAACCAATACTGATGAAGCAGAAGCTGAGCGAATTGGACGTGAGCTTTATAACCAATTTCAAGACCTGCTGGCAGCTTCACCGACTGGTCAATTAACTACTAATCTCCCCGTCGTAGCGATTGATATTATTGTCTGTTATGTAGTGAGGAACAGTTGGAAAGTAAGTCGATACGCAACCCAGAAACTGCTAGATGAACTTACCCCTGAAAAAGAAGAGCAAGTAACAGTACCTTCTACAACTCTGCCGGCTCCCTTGCTTTGGGAAGGTAACATAACCAACCTACTTGAATTGTTTGTTGAATTGGACAGAAAGGGATATATCCGCCTTCCAAGTCCGGATCAACCTTATAGTGCCACATGGGAGGTAACGTGCCGTGCCATTTGTGGTCTCTTCGACCTATCTGCTGCTCGCCGTGTAGATTCTAAGGGTGAGCCCTGGGCTACCTTGGAAACTTACTTCAAAGACAAAACCGAGGATAGGCGTACGCAGGAAACAACCTATAACAAGATAACGGAGGGTAAGGCCAAGTTTGATTCTATAAGGCCCAACGACAAGAAGAGAAAAGGCCCTAAGTGATTGTAGAAGAGTTATTGTAACTCTGGGTAACTTCCATAGGGGGCAAATTTTGGTGCAGTTAAACCCTAACAGCACCTACGATGCTCAACAACCTGCTTGTCCTGGCCGATAGCCCGGAATCCTTTCGCGACTTAATCAGAGCTACACTGATTGAGTTACTACCGCCTGCCCTGTTGCAGCCAGCCGTAGCAGCACCCTCTGATTCGCTGCTCACTATTACGGAGGCGTGCCGGGAGTTCGGTATTTCCAAAACAACCCTAACTGAGTGGAAGAAGAAGGGTATTGTGCCTTTCATTCGTTTAGGGCGACGTGTGTACTTCGAGCGGGCTGCAATTCTGGATGCAGGCCGGACGCATCAGCGGTATCAGCAAACACGCAAAAGAGGGTAGGGGATGATAGACTTTGTGAAGCTGGAGCTGCCCGCCTCCGTTGGACTACGCATCCAAATCAATCCGCTACTTGACTTTCATGCACTGGTCAATAGAAAGACCGGTGAGTGTAAGCCTTGCCAGACGGCTACGTACCGACACCTGACCTTCGAGGCGTGGGACTCGGGTCGGACCTTGGTGTCCGGCAGCTTGCATAAGTTCTGGCACGGAATACATAATGGAAGCGACTTTCCGCAAGTAGCCTTGGCGGAGACCGTGGCCCTGCTGGAAAGGGAGTTCGGGATTGACCCAACCCAGGCGAAGCTGCAATCCTTCGAGTTTGGCGTAAATGTGTCATTAAGCGCACCCGCTATTGACCTGCTACGTCGTGCAGTTTTGTGCAAGACGGAACAGTTTGGGTTGCGTACCTACAGTGGCAACGGTTACTACTTGGAAGCTGAGACCCAGCGCTACAACGTCAAATTGTACGATAAGCAGTTGCACTTGCTTGATAAGGGACACCATACACCTTTGCCTCTATTACGGGCTGAGGTGAAGGTAAAAAAGATGGTTTGGGTAAAGGCTGACGATATAACTATGTTGGCCGACCTACTGAAACCAATGTGCTTGGAAAGGCTAGGCCAGCGCTTGCAGAATATGATGCGGCAAACGCTATTCGCTCCGGTAGATATAAGTGCCGATCTAACTGACAATGAGCGGCAATTACTACTACATGGGGCCAATCCAAACTACTGGCAACACTTGCGGCAACACCATGAAGCGAGTTTTCAGAAGAAGAAGAAGAACTTTCGCGAATTGCTGCAAACCCGCTGCGTAGATACCCTGCACCAGCAGGCAATGCAGGGAGTAGCAGCCAAGTGGCAACAACTCCTAACAGCAACTGCTATCCCAGAATTAACCTGCCTTTTGGACCGAGTAGGACTACCTTTCAATCCAAGAAGTAACCCCTTGGTTACAGAGGTAGAAGTAGGTATGGCACTCGATAGTGGAAGCCGCAGGTGCCAATCATGTGGTCGGGATATAAGCAGCCAATCAGCCAACTCTAAGTTTTGTAGTCAGGCACGTTATGGAGCGGCTGGTAAGCAATGCCGCAACGCTGTGAATAACCGGAAGCATAACGCTGCAAGGTCGGTGAAACGGTTATTTCGACTACCTCAGTTGTTTCAGCCTGAAACAGCTATAAATATGGATAACAGCCTGAAATACTTTGCTTTATGTAAGGTGTTTGGGCGGGTAGTAGAGACGAAAAGTGTATGATGTTTATACACCCTGATCGTAAGGTAGAAACCGCCTTTCTTCTAGTAGGCTGAGGTGCTTACAGAGACAGGGTATGGATTACACAACAAGTAGGGCTACCCCCAGCAAGAAGCCCCCACCCAGGTCTGTCGGAATGACTTTCCTGAATGGGGGCTTGACTGTAGAAGGGGGGGCTTGGTCGTAGATCAGAGCCACATATCACATTTTACTTTTGGCGACGTTTGCGAGTTGGCTTGGAAAACTCTACCTCAGCCCGAAGTTTGATATTATGATCTACTGTCTTATGGAGTTCCTCATACTCAGCTTTGCTCTCGTAAAAACCAGAGTCAAATAAATAAGGGTCAACGTACTCACCTCGACGCTTAGCTAGTTCAACAACATGTGATTGTGAATGCTGGATAAACACCTGTAGACGACTAGCCGCTGCTGTCGGGGCAGTCACGAGTGAGGGCAAGAAGTTGCCAGCGTTCCCCCCTGGACCTTCATTTGGTGACTGAGTAGGTTTGTCTGGCTTCTTCATGGCTCAAACTCAAGCTTTTTTAGCGAGAGCAATATACTGCTGCTTGTTACTACGATACGCTGATTTAACGACACAACGACCAAGGCGGTTCCTACTACCTGCCACTAAATATAGGTGAAACTCATACACACAATTTTGTTGATTTTTCCAGTTTAGAAACACATAACGATCCTTACCCATAGGTATGGCAGCATCGTAGTGACCCAATAGCCGAGAAATATCCTCATGGTGGATGTCGTGTAGAGAGTCACGATTGAACCGGGCACAAATGTGAAGTGCGTTCTGGGTGGTCCAGAAAATCTCGTACTCGCGTCCCTCATACCGGATACATGTGTTGTTAAACATAAGGAGTCGGCTGGGAAGCACTAAGTGGCAAGCAAGTTATCCTTCAGGTGCATTTTGAGGTTCCACTTGGCAGTGGTGTTGAAGGCGCGCTCGGGGGTAATGAACTTCTCGGCTGGTGGCTGGTGGCTGAGCTGCTGCACCGTTGCATCGGTGAGAGCATCATCAAGACAGAGCAGAGCTGTTTTGTTGGTCTCTTGGTCAGTGACGCGCACGATGCGGTTGTGGGTGTACTCGGACAACTGCTCCGATAGGGTGTAATTGAGTGAGAAACCGTTTTTTAGCAGAATTTCAGCGACGCGAGCTGGCTGGTCGTCATCCATAAAAGGTAGTTGCAGAGCGGCTCGCTTGTCGGCCAAATACTTCTTTAGCTCAGCTAGTTGCTCGTCGGCAGACTGACCCGGCTTGGGCTGAAAGGTGGCGGCCGGGAAGCGGCTGGGCTCCAAGCGCCATACCCGGAAGCCGGTTTCCAGCGGTTGTGGGGCTGAACCGTAGCCGGCTACGGCACGGCGACAGCGCTCAATGGTGATATCCGAGATTTTACGGTACCCTTCTTTGTAGGCAGACTTGCTTTCCTTGATACACTCAGGTAGCTGTACAAGTATGAATTGGCGCCCTCCATTCGCTTGCATTACAGCATGGCCGGTTGTGCCTGACCCAGCAAAGAAGTCAAGCACAATATCATCCTCACTTGTGAGGTATTCTACCAATCGACGTATGTCAGAAATGGGCTTCGGGTTCTGAAAAATCTTTTTGCCGTCAAAGATTTTGGCAAATTCCTGCGAGGCAGTTTGCGCGTAGCTAAAGTCTACGCTTCGCATGACTTGCGTTGTCTTGTCGAACAGGTTCGTGCGAATGCTCGGCACAGTAGTTTCATCAGAACCAAAGACAACAACTCCCTCAGAGTATTTCTGCCAAAATCTTTCTGGTGTACCATACACCCAGCCTCTACTAGGCTGCTTACAAGCCTTCTTTGTTTCAGGATGCAGCACTTCGTAAGTGGGGCCGCCACCGCCGGGCCAACTAATGTTGCCATCATCTCTATAGGGCCCCTCCTGATCCACTTTAGTGAAGCGAGCCAATGGCTTGCGTGGATCTTTATCATCTAACTCGGTGAAAAATGCCTTTAGGCCGAGGCGCACTTTCTCCCAATTATCCTTGTGCTCTTTACGAAGCGCTTCAAACAATCCACGTACTTCGTCAACCCCCTCTTTGTCAACTCTTAATACAGTGCCACTCTCCTTCAAATAGCCTTTGTCCTTGGCATACACAATCATGTATTCGTGACCAACTGAAAAGAATTTAGCATCATTTTTTCGGTTCCGGTCCCATACCAGAGAGGCAACAAAGTTTTCCTCCCCGAATACATCGTCAAGCAGGCGTTTGAGATTAGCCATTTCAGCATCATCAATACTGACTACCAAGTAACCATCAATACGCAGCAACTGCCGGGCTAGCAGTAAGCGGCTGTACATCATTGAGAGCCAATCAGAGTGGTAACGGCCGTTGGTATCGGGATTGGTATCAGTGCGTATTCCGTTTTGGATGCCGCCGGTTTGCTCCCAATAGGGCACCTTGCCTTCGGTGTAATTATCGGGGTACACGAAGTCCTTGCCGGTGTTGTAAGGCGGGTCAATGTAGATGCACTTTACCCGTTCGCGGTAGCCGGCCAGCAGCAGCTTCAACACTTGCAGGTTGTCGCCCTCAATGATGGCGTGACGGCCTTTTTCAGGCTGGAAAGAACGGTCCTCGTCAGGTACTAGTGTGGCGGTGGTAGGCGAAAATGCGTTTTGTCGTGCAGTAGTTTTGCCGCTCCACGTAAAGGCGTAGCGTTCGGCGGCCGGGGTAGTAAGGCTAAGGGCGGCCTGCAAGGCGGTGGGGTTAGGATGGCCCTCATTAGTAAAGAGGTCGGGCCAGAGGCGGCGCAGGTCGGCCAAGCGTTCTGCGTTCAGGTCAGGAGTAGTAGGTAGGTAATCGTTCAGGGTTTCCATTGGGACGGGTGGAGCTAGACGGTAGCTGTCGGATAGTCGGCTTCGACGGGGTGCTGGATGCGGTGTTCAAAGGTGCCAAAGTCCTTGATAGGTGCGGCGTAGCGGATTTGTGCATCTAAGCCAAGGGCCGCGAAATGCTTGGTGGCGCATTCCATCTTAAACTTTTCGTCCTCGCTGAGCTGCTTGGTATCGGTAAGTGCGTTGGTGCTCTTGGTTTCTACCACGAAGTAGTAAGTATCTTCCACTTCGCCGCTTAACTTCTTACGTTTATACACCACGCCCCAATCCGGCTCGTAGTAACGGCCTCCAGGAATGGGTATGCGGTATTTATCAGGGAATTTCAGGAAGCACACCACCTTGGGGTTACGGTCAGCGTCGCTAGCAAAGTCGGCTTCGGGGTTGCTATCAGGCTGCACATGATCATACAAGCCGTGCTGCGGGGTGGCGGTTAGGTTCTCGGCAAAGGTTTCCCAATGGGGGGGGAACATGGTAGCCTCGTCGTAGTAAGCGTTGGGCAACACTCGGTATTCTAGGCCGCGCAGCATATTTTCTGTAGCTACCCGGCGCAGGTGTGGCAAAGCCAACTGCACCCAGCGTACGGGGTTTGTAGCCAACTCACGCAAGGCAGCAGCTGGAAGTTGCTGCATGATTTCCAACACAGTGATATAAGCTAGACCACTACCTTCGCTCAATTCCTCCACGGCATCAATAGGCGCTAACTGAGCGCTCAGGGCCGTAGCTTCGCCTTCGCCTTGGTAGGCTACTTTGATGTTGGCCCCGTCAGCAGTGCTACCCAGGCTTTGGATGCGTACCAGCGTTACATCGGCAACGTAGGGCGGCACACGCAGCGGCGCTAGTGCAGCAGCGCCTTCCCGGATAAGCTCGGCCTCGCTGAAATGCACTGTGTAATCAGTGCGGCGGGCCAGCCTTCGCCAGAACTCTTTGAACTCGGCACTGGCAAACAGCTTCTCATTGCGGCGTACGGTTTTCTTGGGCGGCTTTGTGCCCTTGTGCTGGTGGCGCATAGGTGCGCCAGGAAGCACTTGCCCATCGGTTTCAAGCAGGTCGTCTTGATACTGGCTGACGAAGGTTTGGTAGGTTTCATTGGGGACGACGGTCAGCAAATTGATTTCTTCGCCCTCCGGGGTGTCGGCAGCGTCGCGCTGCCGAATGCCCGCTTGGTTCACACATAAACGCAGCCCGCGCCCGATTTCCTGCCGTTTCCGAATATCAGAATAGGCATTATTGAGCGTGGCAATGGTGAAGATATTGGGGTTATCCCAGCCTACCCCTAGTGCTGAGTGCGTAAATATTATTTCAACCGGATTATCCAGCGCCAGCAGCTTGGCCTTCTCTTTTAGGATAAGCCGGTACATGTCGCCGTTACCAGCCATTGCCTTGGCCGAATCGGTGTAATCCTCTGGAGCAGGGTTTTTCTTGCCAGCACTTGACGAGAAGTAGTAGCCTTGCACGTCCGTTACCTGCTCAGGCGTAGGGACGGTTCCGCCATTGTGCTCGGCATAGGCAAGCCGGTATTCTTCCTCAAACAAATTCTTGATTAGTGGCTCCTCGCCTACATAGTTGGCTACGGTGTCGATAAATACCAATGCTAGGCACTTAATGCCCAGTGGGTGCAGCTTGGCGCGTTTTTCAAAGTGGCGTAGCAGAAGGTACTTTAGCTGCAAGCGAAACAGACCAGCTCTGTCTCCGGGCATCTGTCCTTGGGTTAGCTCTACACCATTAGTGAAGGCTATTTTATAGGGAGCATTACCAAACCCAGCTTTCCAGATACGCTCAATTTCATAGCCGGCGTAGCTTGGGTTGTTAGCCTTCTCGCTCAACTTGTCACCCTTCCTCAGCCAAGGACTTTCTTTCCACTTAATGCCGGTGGCTTCCTGTTTCCAGAACATCAGCTTGGCTTTAGGTACTGCTAGCTGAGTAGCATTAACCTCGGTGAGAGCTAGTTTTAGCGTTGCCTCGTCGCCCTTCTCGGCTACGGTTAGCACTTCTATTTTCTTCACCAAACCCTCACGGTACGAATCGTAGGGCGTGAGGCGGTACAGCCGGTTGCGCAACACCTTATGCGTCGCGGAATAGCGGAGCGTAGCCAGCGCGTTCAGCGGTTGCAGGCGTTCAACGGCATTGTCGGTATCCATGCCTTCCTGCGGCTCATCCATCACAATGATGGGGTGCGTCCGGCCCAAGGCTTGCAGATAGGTTAGCCCGTCAATGCTGTTGTCACGCCCGCTCTGGTTCAGAATAGCCGTGTCGCTGGTAAAGGATTGGATAGTGGTTACCATAACCTGCGGCGCGGGGTTTCTCACAAAGTCACGCACTTTGTCCAGCTTCTTAGAATCGTAGGCAAACATCCCCAGCCGAAACCCATAGCGGGTAGCTAGTTGCTCGCCAAAGTTCTCCATCGTGCCCACTATTCCGGCCCTGATAGCAACGGATGGCACCACGATGATAAATTTGGAAAACCCGTAGTTCTCGTACAGTTCATACAGGGTTTGCAAGTACACCAACGTTTTGCCGGTGCCGGTTTCCATCTCAATACAGAAGTCGCGGCGGGTTTTTAGCGTTTCGGCCGTGTCAAGGTGGCCGGCTTTCGTCGGGTCGAGGCCGTTAGCCAGCATTATGCGCTTGGCGTTGTCGTGCAGCTCTTCAGAAGTTAAGTCGCACCGGTTGATTTGAGCTGTGTGTAGAAAGGAACTGGCGAAGCTGTTTCGAGGCTGACCTTCAAAGAGGCCCAGCACGGCATCAATGGCTTGCTGTTGGTATGGGAGGGTTTCAAGCTGAAGAATCATAGCAACCAATATAAGGGAGTCACCTGCTGAAACAGGCATAATCAGGAGCAAAAAGGGCATTAAGTAAGTAATGTCCCGTAAGGTGTCCCGTATAAAAAAAACAACCCAATCAACATGCTGATTATCAGCGTATTGATTGGGTTGTTAGTGGTCGCGCCAGGAATCGAACCTGGATCAAGAGCTTCGGAGACTCTTATACTATCCGTTGTACGACGCGACCAGAAGTCTGTATCAGGGGCAAAAGTAGAGAGAAAACTACGGCCTACCAAACCCAGGAAGTGGTTTTAACCGGTCTGAAGCGGCTGTTTAAGCTGGGGTTGCGTTTTCTGGCTACAGCAACGTGCGCACTGCCAGTCAGATGCCTCGGCAGACATAACCAAAAAGCGTAGTAGTGAGTTAAACCTACCAAACCAGTTTATCTGCCAACCCAACCAAAATACCTCGATGAAAAAGACATTGTACACGGCCGATGCCACGGCCACCGGTGGCCGCAGCGGCCACGTTCGCTCAGCTGATGCGGTGATTGATATGGATATGTCGGTGCCGGAAGGACTGGGCGGAAAGAAGGGCGCTACTAATCCGGAGCAGCTGTTTGCTGCCGGTTATGCGTCCTGCTTTCAGCAGGCCCTGATTGTAGTAGCCGGTCGGCAGAAGGAGCGCCTTGACCCGGCCAGCACCGTGCAGTGCTCCGTGACGCTTTTTCAGGACGGAGAGGCCTACGGCCTGAGCGCCGTGCTCAACGTTGACCTGAAAGGAGTGGACCAGCAGAAAGCCCTTGCCATGGTAAACGAAGCCCACCAGATCTGTCCGTACTCTGTCGGGACGCGCGGCAATATGGAAGTAGAGCTGAAAGTAGCCGGGCAGGATGCTCCCGTCGACGCCAAGTAAGAGTGCTATGAACAGAAAAAAAGCCCGCTTCCTGATTCAGGAGGCGGGCTTTTTCATGTTTTCAACCTTTTAGCGCTGGGAGGTGGGATCCAGGCTCAGCAGCACCACATCCGGGGCACTGTAGAAGGTAGAAACAGAGTTGGTATAGCGCATCCGGGTGATTTTGGCGGTCCGCTGAAATATCCGCGGTTTGGGAGCTCCCTCCGGAACCAGCATCAGGGAGCTGGGGGCCGCATTAACTCCGAAGCGTTGGTCGAGGCGGGTATCAAAGTAGTAGAGGTAGGGCTTCAGCCACTTGAAGTAGTAGTTGCCTTTGGCACCGGTAGAGGTTGCGAACTGCAGGTCAGGCTCGTTGGTGGCCAGTACCTTCTGCAGCTCAACGGCGCTGAGCGGAGTGTTGCGGAGGGTGGGAATAATGTCCCACTGAGCATCTACCAGCACCCATTTCTGCTGGTCACGGAGCCAGGCTTCCGTGACCACGTGCGAAGCCCCCGAGCGTCGGGTTTCCACATCAGCCGTTTTCAGGTACACCGTGCGGGCCGGAATGCCGATGGACGACAGGGCTCCGGTCAGGACCGTGCTGTACTCGATGCACTGAAACTGCTTGCCGAGGGCGGCCTCCTTCAGGATGGAGATGGGGTCCAGGTTACGCGCCTGGCTGTGCCCGTCGTGCTCCCAGCGGTTGTGAACCCATACGCACAGGGCACGGACCTTGTCGTAGTCGGTTTGGCGGCCGGCCACCACGTCTTCCAGGCCATAGAGGTCACGAAGCCTGGTCAGGTACTCATCATCGGCGGTACCGTACTGAAAAGCAGGAATTGCGGGATCAAGCTGGGTTGTGAAGGGTAAAACTTCACCGCCCACAGTAGAACTTTGTGCGTTAGCCAGCTGTCCTCCTCCAATGCCCAAACACAAAATAAATGCTGTCAACGTCTTTACCATAAGCAAGTTTGATTTGGCAAGTATGAACGTAACGGAGGGCTAAAGGTTGAAGCGGGGACATGAAAAAGCCCGCCGGAGTTCCAGGCGGGCTTTTTTAGAGGAGCTGCCTGGCGTTATGCCTGGCTGGCTTGGCCAGCCAGTACTTCTTTTACTTTTTGAGCGGCATCTTTCAGGAGTACGGCAGAGAATACTTTCAGACCCGACTCATCGATGATGCGGGCGCCTTCCTCGGCGTTGGTACCCTGCAGGCGCACGATAATCGGCACCCGGATGTCGCCAATGTTTTTGTAGGCTTCCACTACGCCGTTGGCTACCCGGTCACACCGCACGATGCCACCGAAGATGTTGATCAGGATAGCTTTGACGTTCGGATCCTTCAGGATAATGCGGAAGCCGGCTTCCACGGTCTGGGCATTGGCCCCACCCCCTACGTCGAGGAAGTTAGCCGGTTCCCCGCCCGAGAGCTTGATGATGTCCATCGTAGCCATGGCCAGGCCGGCCCCGTTCACCATGCAGCCGACGTTGCCGTCGAGCTTTACATAGTTAAGGTTGGACTCCGAGGCTTCTACTTCCAGCGGGTCTTCTTCGTTCGTGTCGCGCAGGCCAGCAAAGTCCTTATGGCGGTAAAGGGCATTGTCATCAAGCGTAACCTTGGCATCAACGGCCAGAATCTTGTTGTCCGACGTCTTCAACACGGGGTTGATTTCGAACATGGCCGAGTCCGTTTCGTCGTAGGCCTTGTAGAGCGCCGTCACGAATTTCACCATCTCCTTGAAGGCGTCGCCCGAAAGGCCGAGGTTGAAGGCAATCTTGCGAGCCTGGAATCCCTGCAGACCAACGCGGGGGTCGACGTGCTCGTGGTGAATCTTCTCGGGATGCTGCTCGGCCACCTCCTCGATGTCCATGCCGCCCTCGGTGGTGTAGATGATGACGTTTTTGCCGGTCTGCCGGTCCAGCAGCACGCTCATGTAGTACTCCTTTGGCTCCGCGGCGCCAGGATAATACACATCCTGGGCAATCAGCACTTTATGAACCTTGCGGCCTTCGGCGCCGGTCTGCTTGGTGACGAGCTGCATCCCGATGATCTGGGAAGCAATGTCCTTCACCTGCTCCAGGTTTTTGGCCAGCTTTACCCCGCCCCCTTTACCGCGGCCGCCAGCATGGATCTGGGCCTTGATAACGTGCCAGCTGGTGCCGGTTTGCTCGGTAAGCTTTTGTGCAGCCGCCACGGCTTCTTCGGGCGTGTTGGCGACAATGCCTTCCTGCACGCGTACACCGTAGCTTTTGAGGATTTCTTTACCCTGATACTCGTGAATGTTCATGGTCCGTTAAGAAGATGTTACGGGGTGGGTTATGGGTCACGAAAGTATGGAAAAAAGCGGCGCGGCCCATTTGAACATTCGTTTTATCCGGATTGCACAGTGCAAAGGTACCAGCTGAATTTACTAAAGCAATATTATTTCTTGTTTTAATGCCACATAATCATGTGATAGCAGCGCATGTATAGCGCTTCAGCCTAAGAATCAGCGTTTGTACCACCGCCCCATAATCTGCTCGGCTTCCTTGTGCTGAGGGGTAAAGTCGAGGTGGCGCCGGGCGGGGCCGTCGGGCTGCAGGCCCGGGTACCACTTCCAGATAAAAACGCCCTTAAACCACTTCTGTGGCCAGAACGTGGCAAACAACGCTTCATAGCACCGGGCCTGGGTTGCCTCGTCCGTTTCGGTGAACACAGCCTGCCGGTCGGGCCAGAGCCAGGGCTCGATGGCGGCATCCGGGGTGGTTTTGTAGCCGGCTTCGGTAAAGATGACCGGCTTGCCATAACGCCGCTGCACCGCCCGGATGCGCCGGAGCGGCTCCTGCCAGCTGGCCAGCAGTTCTTTGGTTTGCGGCCGGGGTCCCTTACTGAGCGGGAAATAGGCCTGCACGCCGATAAAGTCGAGGGCATCCCAGAACTTCACCTGCTCGAACTCCCCGCTCCAGTTGGCCGCGTAGGTAAGCGGACCGTGGTATTCCAGCCGGACCTGCCGGATCAGCTCCCGCCACTCCGCCTCGTGTTCGGTGGCAGGATGCAGCAGCTCAGTTCCAATGCAGAAAGCATCCATGTGGCTGGCTTCGGCCAGGCGGGCGTAGTTCAGAATAAAAGCGGAGTAGCTGGCAAACCACAGTTTCCAGTCCTCGGCCGATTTCATCTGCACGTCGCCGGGCCAGCGCCCGTCCCCGCTCACCCACAGGTGGGGCTTGAGCATGGTCCGGATTCCGTGCCGCCGGGCCAGCGCGGCGGTGTGCCGGAGGCCGGCATCGGTTTCGCCCCACAGGCCCCGCCGCCTCCGGACCGGACCGCTGCGAAAGGAAATAGCCGGGGACGAGGCTCCGCGCTGCCAGCCAAAAGGCATCTGGGCAATCCAGGTCACGTGGCTTCGCAGCAAAGGTCGTAGCTCGGCTTCGGTAACCGAGTCGCCGCCTACCCAGCTCACCCCCCGCAGCCGCCGGTCATCTCGCAGCGCCCCAACCGGTGCGGCCCGGGAGTGAGAGGGCAGGACCGGGGGCGGAAACCGGGGCCACCACCAGAGAGCCGCCAGCAGGGCTACCGGCAGCATGGGCAGCAGCCAGCGGTAGAGCCTAGGAGAAGACAGAACGAGCATATAGGCAGATAAAAACCAGAGCGGGCGGAATCCGGTACTAGTTAGAAATTCCCGGGTAGGCTTCAGCCGCCGACCCGAAAGGAAGCTCGGCGCTGCTTCCGGAATTCGCGTTACTTTCGTATCGGAGACCGTAGACCGACAACGTTTGACATTGCGTAGCTTTGCTATTCCGGTTTCCGCTTTTAATTCCGCTTTCAACCCCGCTTTCCTTTGCTGCAGGCCATCAACGTTCGCAAGAGTTATAATACGCTCGAAGTGCTGAAGGGCATCGACCTGACGATAGAAAAGTCGGAAATCGTGTCCATCGTCGGCTCATCGGGGGCTGGCAAAAGCACCTTGCTGCACATTCTGGGTACGCTCGACAATCCGGATTCGGGCGAGGTGCTGTTTGATGGTACCTCCGTGAGTTCTTTGGGCCGGTCGGCGCTGGCCAAGTTTCGTAACCGCCACATCGGGTTCATCTTCCAGTTTCACAACCTGCTGCCCGAGTTTACGGCCCTCGAAAACGTGTGTCTGCCGGCTTACCTGGCCGGCCGCTCGGAAAAGGAAACCCGCGTCCGGGCCCGTGAGTTGCTGGGCATGCTCAACCTGGAGCGCCGCGCCGACCACAAGCCTTCGGAAATGTCGGGTGGGGAGCAGCAGCGCACGGCCGTTGCCCGGGCCCTGATCAACTCCCCGGAAATCATCTTTGCCGACGAGCCTTCCGGCAACCTCGACTCGAAGAACGCCCAGGAACTGCACCAGATCTTCTTTCTGCTGCGCAAAGAACTGGGTCAGACCTTTGTCATCGTAACGCACAACGACCAGCTGGCTGAAATGGCCGACCGGAAAATCGTAATGCGCGACGGGCACATTTCAGAGTAAATCCTCTTACCCGGCGCCCAGCCGGAAAGTACAGCAAAGAGCACCCGGACCGTTTCCGGGTGCTCTTTTTGCTTTGCCGGTATTCTCCCAACGATCAAGCCCGCACCGCGCCCGCTGCGCATGCCTGAAAGTACCCGGCAACCAAGCAGTTTGGACGACGTTTCAGGTAAAAAGTCAGTCAACAAAGACTAAAAATATTGGTCGACTAATAAAATTAGGAAAATGCTGTGTAACTTGCTGTAGGTCAGAGGGAAAATTTTCAGAAAAAAGCCCCCTGTTTTGCACCTTTCCAGAGGGCATTTGGTTAGGTATAAGAACAACAAAACGTATTGCAGGACATCATGAAAGACGCCATCAACGAAGTAACCAAGAATACCAAGGATCAGGTTCGTAAGAACAAGGTCGAGAGCTACGATATCGCGCGCTCCGATGAGACGCTGGACTTGGCCAAAGACCTGGCGAAGTTCATTAAAGAAAACAAGCTCACGACTTCGGTTCAGGGCAAAGAGTTTGTGAACGTGGAAGGCTGGCAGTACGCCGGCTCCCGCCTGGGCATTGTGCCCATCGTGGACCACGTCATCAACATGAGCACTGACCAGGAGCTGAAATATCAGGCCAAAGTTACGCTGTTCGACCTTCGGTCGCAGCAGACGGTAGGCGCGGGCTTCGCTATCTGCTCGAATAAAGAGCAGGGCAAGAAGTTCTACCAGGAGTTTGCCATTGCCAGCATGGCCCAGACCCGGGCTATCGGTAAAGCCTACCGCAACATCCTGGCCTGGATTATCCGCGCGGCGGGCTACGAGCCCACGCCGGCTGAAGAAATGGAGTACGGTGGCAATATGGCCGATGCGAAGGCTGCGCCGTCTGCTTCAGTAGTGGAAGCAGCAGCTCCGGCTCCGATGAAAGCGGTTCCCGCTGAGCCGATTGCTGCCGAAGCGCCTTCAGTAGCCTACGCCACGGCGGCGCAGAAGGAGGAAATCATCCGTCTGCTCAACCACCCGGTGATTACCCGTCAGGAGAAAACGAAAATGCTCCTGAACATCAACCGCCTCGATGAAGAGCGTGCCAACCAGGCCGTCGCCAAGCTCCGCAAGGCCATCGAAGACCGGGAGAACGGGGAGTCGGCTGCTGCCTAAGCCAGCCCAAGCGTACAAGTGAAAGCCCGAGTCCAGTTGGACCCGGGCTTTTTTGTTTGCTGTCGGGAAACAGCCGCGCCGGAAGGTTTCATTTGCAGTGTACGCACAAAAAAGCCCCGGTTTGTTGACCAGGGCTTTTTGGGGATTAGCCGACGCGGCTACTTGGTTTTAATCTTCGTCTTGGTGGACTTGCTGCGGGCTTTCACTTCCTGCTTCACTACTTTGGCAGAATCGGCTTGCAGCTGACCGTAGGCCCGGACTTTTGGCCCACCGCGCTCCATGCGCTGGTGCTTTAGCTGGGTGAAGCGGGTGTACTGCTCGGCGGTCAGGACTTCTTTAAACTGCGCGTCGTACCTGGCACGGCTGGCTTTCATTTCCTGACCAAGCGCCTGGCGGTCGGTACCGGCCTCGCGCTTGCCGCGCATCGCCTGCATTTCCTGTTCCCGGCTCAGCAGGATCTGGCGGATGCGGGTCGACTGGTCGGCCGTGAGGCCAAGCTCCTTGCTGAGACGCTCGGTTTGGCGGGCTGCCCGTTCGTCGGGAGTCTGGCCGGCGCGTTCCATCTGTCCCTGGCCGTCATTGGCTGATTGGGTGGCTTGCGTCTGGGCCGTTGCGGCGCCGCCGGTCAGAAGAAAGGCGGCCAGCAGGATGAGGTTCTTTTTCATGGGTTGAATTTGCATAGGGTAGCTAGTAGCAAAAGGAAGTTCCAGCAATTGGGCCGAACCGAAGCCTTGCTTTGACCGGATAGACAACATCCACGCCAAAGCGTTTAACCGCGCCCGCGACGAATGCCGGGCTGCCGAAGAATCAGCCCACCGGTTTTGCCCGTTGAGCCGGGGCAGGGCGGACAAAGGCTCAGCCCGCTTTGTACCTTCGTGTCTCACCTCACCCTCCTGTTTTGCCCGAGCAGCCCACCGACGACATTCTGCACGTTCTTAGTCAGACCTGGGGCCACGGCGCGTTCCGGCCCCTGCAGGAAGACATTATCCGGTCGGTGCTGGCCGGGCAGGACACGCTGGCCTTGCTGCCCACCGGCGGGGGCAAGTCGATCTGCTTTCAGGTACCGGCTTTGGCCCGGCCCGGCATCTGCGTGGTCGTGTCGCCGCTGATTGCCCTGATGAAAGATCAGGTAGAGCGCCTGCGCAGCAAGGGCGTCAAGGCGGAGGCGGTGTACGCGGGCATGAGTCACCAGGAAATCGACCAGACCCTCGACAACTGCGTGTACGGCCCGGTAAAGTTCCTGTACGTCTCGCCGGAGCGGCTGCTGACGGATCTTTTCCGGGTGCGCGTGGCCAAGATGAAAGTGAACCTGCTGGCCGTGGATGAGGCGCACTGCCTGTCGCAGTGGGGCTACGACTTCCGCCCGCCCTACCTGCAGATTGCCGAGCTGCGCGAGCTGCTGCCCAGCGTGCCGGTGGTGGCCCTGACGGCCACAGCCACGGGGCAGGTAAAGCAGGACATTGTAACCAAGCTGAAGTTTGGCGAAAACCATCGGGTTTTTCAGCAGAGCTTTGCCCGGCCCAACCTGTCGTACTCGGTATCGGCTACGGAGGACAAGCTCCAGCGCCTGCTGCAGGTGGTGCGGGGCGTGGGCGCCGACAAGACCAGCATCGTGTACGCCCGCACCCGGCGGCAGACCGAGGAAGCCGCCGCGTTTCTACAGCAACACCAGGTGCCGGCCGCCGCCTACCATGCGGGTCTGCCCGCCGAGCTGCGCCACCGCACCCAGCAGAACTGGATGCAGGACCGCACCCGCATCATTGTCGCCACCAATGCCTTCGGAATGGGCATCGACAAGCCCGACGTGCGCCTGGTCGTGCACCTCGACGCGCCCGACAACCTGGAAGCCTACTACCAGGAAGCGGGCCGGGCCGGGCGGGATGAGAAGTACGCCTTTGCCGTGCTGCTGAGCGGGCCCAATGATGCCGACGAGCTGCGCCGGCGTACCGTACAGGCCCACCCGCCCATCGACACGGTTCGGCGCGTGTACCAGGCCCTGGCCAACTACTCGCGCACGGCGGTGGGCGGAGGGGAACTGGTGGCCTTCGACTTCGATCTGCAGCAGTTCGCCGAAACCTACCGTCTCAAGGCCCTGGAAGTGCACAACAGCCTGCGGGTGCTGGAGCGGGAAGGCTTCGTGCAGCTCAACGAGGCGGTCAACACCCCGGCCCGGGTCCATATTCCCATCGACCACCGCGACCTGTACCGGTTCCAGGTCGCCAATGAGCAGCACGACAAGCTCATTAAGTCCCTGCTGCGGCTGAACGGGGGCGAAATCTTCACCGGGTTTCAGAAGATATCCGAGAACAGCCTGGCCCAGCACCTGCGCCTGAGCGTGGCCGACGTGCGCAAGATGCTGCTGTTTCTGCACCGCTCCGGCATCATCCTCTTTCAACCCCGCCACGACTCGCCCCAGGCCCTGTTTACCACGCCCCGCTTCGATGCCGACAAGCTGCCCCTCGACCAGAAGCGCCTGCGCCTGGGTCGGGAGCTGGCCGAGCAGAAAACGGAAGCCGTGATTCGCTACGCCCACGGCGGGCGGTGTCGGCAACAGATGCTGCTGGAGTACTTCGGGGAGCTGGACGCGCCGCCCTGCAAGGTGTGCGACTACTGCCTGGCCCAGAAGAAAGCCCGGCAGGCTGCCCCGCCGGTGGAGCTGCGTACCCGGCTCCTGGAGCTCGTAAAGGCAACACCGCAAACTCCCCGGGAAGTGCTGACCCGTTTTGCCCCCGGCGAGGCTACAACCGTTACCGAGCTGCTCCGGGAGCTGGTGGATTCCGGGGAGCTGCGCTACGCGGCGGATGGGCGGCTGGGGTAATGTGGCTAATGAGACCGGCTTTGGTTACTAAGTCCCAAGAAAGACCTGATCCGCTGCGTAAAGGAAAGGCCTTTGAAATAGAGGCTTCCCATGGCGAAGGGGTTGAATGGCGCCTCTAGCGCATCCTCAATAACTCTTCCCGATTCATAGTGTCGTCCTTCTTGGTCGACCAGATAACCGTAGCAGTA
This sequence comes from Hymenobacter translucens, assembly GCF_020685205.1. Classification (GTDB taxonomy): domain Bacteria; phylum Bacteroidota; class Bacteroidia; order Cytophagales; family Hymenobacteraceae; genus Hymenobacter; species Hymenobacter translucens. Next base: position 775,835 of record NZ_JAJERB010000001.1, on the reverse strand, counting down.
AATAGTTTGGCTATGGGTAATGGGTGAAGGGAAAACAACCTTAATCGTGGCTTCAGTGATGAAATCGGGCGGAAAACCATGGACTTCCAGGTTGCGCGCAATGATTGGCTTCAGGGATTTTAGATAAACCAGCAGCGGATAAATATTCAGCTCAGCCGGCTCCAGCTTCTCATTCAAAATATCAATTCTTGCCTCTGAAATCTTTAGCTCTCTTGCTGCATTCGTAAGCCAATCAGCCATATAACCAGACCAATAGTGGTTCAGCGTGCTGAAGTAGCTTTTGACCAGGTTGTGCGGCAGGCCGTTCAGTAACTTATGCTTGCCCATTGCTAGTACGCCAGTTAATCGTTGCTGCCAGCAAGTACATCTTCCTGCTTAAGAAAACCAAAAGCGGCCCCGGCCTTGCCTGCTGACAGGTTTGCCGGAGCCGCTAAAGCGGATTTGCGAGTACCTATGTCTACGCCGGGTTGGTCGTGGTGGTCAGGTTAACCTCAATGTTGCCGCGGGTAGCGCGGGAGTAGGGGCAGATGCCGTGTGCGGCTTCTACCAGCTGCTCAGCCTGGGCCTGATCGAAGCCGGGCAGGTTCACGTGCAGGTCGGCCGAGATGCCATAGCCGCCGTCCTCGGCTTTGCCGAACCCGATAAAGGCCTCCACAGTTACATCTTCCAGCTTCACTTTGGCCTGGCGGGCGGCCACGCCCAGGGCGCCTTCAAAGCAGGCCGCGTAGCCGGCGGCAAAGAGCTGCTCGGGGTTGGTAGCACCGGCCTTGCCTGGGCCGCCCATTTCCTTCGGCGTGCTCAGGTCGATGTCCAGCACGTTGTTGTTGGTCGACACGTGGCCGTCGCGGCCACCTTTGGCTTTGGCCTGAGCGGTAAAGACTTTTTCGATTTTCATCGGAAAGAGTGAATAAAGGTGAAGAAAAGCTGGCCCGCTTAGGTCAGCTGGTTGAGAAGCGTGTAAAGCTGGCCGCGCAGGGCCTCGAACTCGGGAACGGTCATGTTGAGTTGGGCCGCCAGCAGCTCGGGAATGCGGGTAGCGCGTTCCTGCAAGGCTTTCCCCGGCGGCTGCAGGGCAATGACGACCGAACGCTCGTCGCGCGGATCGCGCTGCCGGCTGACCCACTGCCGCTGCTCCATGCGCTTGAGCAGGGGAGTGAGCGTGCCGGAGTCGAGCAGCAGCTTTTCGCCGAGGGCCTTTACCGTGAGCTGCCCGTGTTCCCAGAGTAGCAGCAGCACCAGATACTGCGGATAGGTCAGGTCAAGCTCCTGGAGCAGGGGCTGATAGGCCTTGGTAAACCTGCGCGACAGGGCATACAGCGGAAAGCACAGCTGATTCTCAAGCTTCTGCAGGGAATTGAGGTCGGGGGCGGGCTGCTTTTTCATAAAACTATGGCAAATATGGGGTAATAGTTTTATCAAACTTAATTGTGTGCAACTAAATTTAAGTAGCCTTGGCAATCTGTTGAAAATCAGGTTGGAATTTTTATTCCGTTGCAGCTAATAACAAAAAGCGCGGACGCCCCAGGAGGGCGTCCGCGCTTTGCAAGTCAGTGAAACCGGATGTTACGCCTGTTCCTGCTGGTAACCGGTAATGCCGCCGAGCAGGTTGCGCACGTTGCGGAAGCCGTGCTGAACCAGAAATGCCTTGGCCGAAGCCGAGCGGCCCCCGCCTTTACAGTGCACAATGATTTCCTGTTCTTTCAGATCTTCCAGCTCTTCGAGCCGGTCGGGGAGGGAGCCCAGGGGAATGTTGCGGCTGCCGTCGATGCGGGACTCCTCGTTTTCCCACGGCTCCCGCACGTCGATGATGAGGGGTGTTTCGCCATTCTGCTGGCGCTGCTTGAGCTCCTGGGAGGTGATGTCGTTCATACGGAAGTGGGGTGGTTATGGAAAGGAAAGACGGCTTACGTAGCTTCCGGGGTGGAGTTAGCCGCCGGCAGCAAACATCCAAAAACCCCGCTCCAAAACCAAACCCTTATTCCGAAAGTACCAACCGCTTGGTTACTACCTGTCCGTCGGGCAACTGCAGCTGCACGAGGTACACGCCCGCGCGCAGCACCTGAAGGTCCAGCACGGGCTGCCCGGCCCGAGCGGCAGGCTGTTCCCACACCAACCGGCCAAGGGCATCGAGCACCCGGGCGCGCTCGTAGGTGCCCTGCACCTGCACCAATCCCCCGCTGGGGTTGGGATACAGGCTGAAAGAGGCCGCCACCCTGGCATCGGCCGTAGCGGTAATAACTCCCGTCATCACCGGTCGCATCATCAGCGCCCCGGGCGGGGTCGTGAACGTAGGCTGCCAGCCGCCGAAGGAGCCGTAAAAGAAGTAGTTGTCGGGCACCCGGCTGTTCATGTCGTAGCCAAACTGCACGAACTGCCCGGTCGAGGGCTGCCCATAGCCTACAAAGAAGGTACCCGACACCGGTACAACCTGATCAAAAGGAATATCAACAAACGCCTGACCCGCCGGCAGGGCAGTTGGAATCGTAAAGCTCTTGGTGGCCCGGGCCGTGCCCGGCTGGCCGTTGGCGTCCTGCCAGACGTGGATGGTAATCAGGCGGCCGGCCGCATTCGGCAGCACGGGGTAGAGGCGCAGGCTGCGCACCTGGTCTGCCCGGTTCAGGTCGATGCGGTAGGCGTAGTAGCTGGCCGGCGACGGGGCCGACAGGGCCGGCAGGTTCAGCGTCGCCTCGTGCGTACCGTCGTCGTAGGCATAGTAGTTCGACAGCTCCGTCACGCGACCGATACTGTCGTTCGCCAGGGTCATTGCCGTGGGCTCGTTGGTCAGCAGCTGGATGCTGTGCCGTACGCGCTTGGCTGTAGGAGTAACCGGCAGCGGCGCGTTCCGGATGTTGCCGACGAGGGGAAACTGGTAGGCATTGACTACCAGGGCGGCGCTGTCGCGCAGAAACCGGACCGGGCTCCCGCCGGACAGCACTTGCACCTGACCCTGCCACTTGATGGGCGTGGGAGCCGGCGGGCTGACGAGGCCTTTGTCGAAGTTGTTGATGGTAGTCCGGACCTGATCGTTAAGCTCGTTGGCGCCTACCACGTTGTACTGCCACACGGGCATGGCGGCGTAGCGCTTCAGCAGGCTGCCGAGGGGACGGCTGGTGGCAATGTCGCGGTAGGAGGAGTCAGCGGCGGTGCGGTTGCGGTCGAGGCGGATGTAGTCCACGCTCCAGGCGTCGCGGGTAGTAGCCAGGTTGCCCAGGCTGTGAAACCGGAACTGGAAGCCGTTGTGCAGGTACTGAGCCTGGTTGATGGGCAGCAGCATCTGCTTGAATTTCGTCGTGTCGGCGGTGCTGCGCTGCGACCAGACCGTGCGCCACGCGCCGCTGGCTTCCTTGAATTCCAGCTGCAGGGCCACGTTGCGGCTTGAGCTGGCACTGGCGGGCGGGCCCACGATGCTGCCCATCTGCCAGAAAAAGCTCAGGTATACGCCGCTGCCTGCCGTAAGCCCGCCCAGGTCGATGGGCTGCGAGGTAAGCGTGTCGGTGTCGCTGTACGCGGAGGAGGAACCGTAGGGCCGGCCGTTCTGGTCGAGCCCGTCGAAGGTAGCGACGTTGCGGGAAGGCGGGGCCTTGGGAAACCGGTTGTTGATCAGGGTGCCACCCCCGCGCAGCCAGTTCTGCGCGTTGGGGGCGCCTTCAGCCTGCTGGGAAAAGTCGTCGAAAAAAGGCAGGGTCAGTAGCGCCTGCACGTCGCGCCGCGCCGCCGGAACTGCAGCCGGCCGGACAGTCACCCGGCCCGGGTCAGCCGATAAGGGTGCAACCGTTTGGGCCGCACCTGGCTGGGGCAGACTCAACAGGGCGAAGGCGGTGAGAAGTAGCAGTTTCGGGCAGTTCATACGCAGCTGGTTATGCGGGTCTAACGCGAGGAAGACAAAGAAGATTGCACCTGCGGCCCGCCGTTAGCCCGGTGAGCTCCAGACCGAAAGCACCTAGCCGGCAAATCAGCCGCGCCCGATACCCTTACTTAGGAAGGGCTTTGATGGGCTCCTTGCCGGCTACCCACAGATCCACCAGCTGGCCCATCCGGATGGAGGCTCCCGGGGCGGCAATGGGGCGCTGCTTCACGACGGTGCCTTCCAGTTCGTCTTCCTCGGGCTCCTGGTAGAAGATTTCGCCTACCTGCAGGCCCTGGCCCACGAGCAGGGTGGTAGCCTCGTCGGCGGGCATGTTCACTACGTTGGGCACCGGGAATTCCTGGTTGCCCAGGCCGTCGCCCACTTCCAGGTCCACGCGGGTTCCTTTGGCAATGGGGGCACCGGGGGCAATTTCTTTGCCGCCCACCAGCTGTTTGAGCACCGCGTTCTGGCGTACGTCGGGCACCAGCTTGATTTCTCCCACAATCAGGTCGTAGCTGCGCAGAATCATCTGGGCATTCTTCATCGAGCCTTCCACCAGCTTGGGCATTTTAATCACCGGGGGGCGCTTCATGCTCACCGAGATATAGATCTTGCGGTCTTCCTTGACCCGCTCGCCCGGGGCCGGATCCTGGGTCAGGACCGTGAACGGGCGGATGGTGGGGTTGTAGCTGGAGTCGTCGACGAAAAAGCGCAGGTCCTTGTCGTCGAGGTAGTCTTCCAGGTCGTCGAGCTGCATGCCGGTCACTTTGGGCACCACGATGGTTTCGCCGTGGTTGGTGGTGATGGGCAGGTACACGAAGAAAAAGCCAAAGATCAGCAGGGCCACCGCCAGTCCAATCACCACGAGGTGCTTGAGAACGTCGAGCGGGGTATCTGATTTGAGAAAAGCCATTAGGAGAGGAAATAGGAGCTAGGAGCTGGGAGTTAGGAGGGCGAAAGGTAGGGGTTCGGGGGGAGTTAGGAGTTAAGAGGTAGGAGAAGCGCCGGAGGTAAATAAATTGTCATCCTTCATCTTGCGTCCGCTTGCGAAGGACCTTATCAGGTTTGAACGTGTCGTTATTCTGTTACTCGTTCAGTCGCTAGTCGTTCTGCGGTGCTCAGGTCCTTCGTCGCCGCTTGATGCGCGGAATGCTCAGGATGACAGACGTTTTATATCCGTCTGAACATCTTCTGACTCCTAGCTCCATCAGCTCCTGGCTCCTGCCTTCTAGCTCCTCACTTTCTCCTGGCGCTGCTTGCCGAACTCCAGGATCTGGTCGATGAACTCGTAGGGCGTATAGCCGCTGAGGGCGGTCTGGTGGAAGATGCAGGTGGCGGGCGTCATGCCGGGCAGGGAGTTCACCTCGATGATGATAACCTCCACGTCGCCGGTTTCGCGCACCCGCACAAAGGCGTCGATGCGGGCGTAGCCCTGGATGTTGAGCACCTCGGCTACCCGCTTCAGCTCCCGCTTCACCTCGTCGGAGATGCGCTGCCGCTCCTGGGCTTCGGGGGCGTAGCGGGCCGGGGTGATGTTCTGGCCTTCGCCGGCCAGGAACTTCTCTTCCAGGCTGAGCACCTCGCCCGTCGCCAGGGCCTCGGAGGCTTCAAACACCTCGATGTCCAACGTGCCGTCGGCTTTCCAGTGGGTGAGCAGGCCGCCGGTTACTTCGAGGAAGTGGCGGGCGCCCTCGCGGGAAATCAGTGTCTCGACCAGGAAGGCGTCTTTCCGGGGAAATTCCTCCTTGAAGCCCAGGTGCAGCGTCTCGGCAGCGCCCGTCAGCAGGTCCTCCTGGTCGCGGAAGATCAGCTGGCAAAAGGCTTCCAGCTCGGCCCGAGTCTTGATTTTCTTCACGGCCGACGAACAGCCGTCGTCGGCGGGCTTGGCAATGAAGGGGTAGGGGAACTGCGTCTCCAGCTCCCGGTAGAACCGCTCGGCATCGGCTTCCCACTCCAGGCGGGTTGCCATGCGGTGCTCGGCCACGCGCAGGCCGGCCTGTCGCAGGCGCTTGTTGGTTTCGAACTTATTGATGGTGATGCTGCTCGACTCCACGCCTGAGCCGTTGTAAGGCAGGCCGTACTGCTCGAGCTGCTTCTGCAGGGCACCATCCTCGCCGGGGCGGCCGTGCAGAGCAATAAACACCTCATCGACCAGGGCCGCCAGCTCCTCGAACGAGATGCGGCGGGGCTGGGCCGTAGCCTGGCCGGCGTAGGTGCTGGTGATGACCTGGGCTTCCTGCCGGATGCGGGCCAGCACCGGGTGCAGGTCGTGGCCGGCTTCGGCATACTCGATTTTCTCGCGGATGTCGTCGGCGTTGTCCTTGAGCATCACGTTGATGGGCAGCACGTAGAGGCGATGCTCAGCGGCCGAGCCGGTCAGGAATACCGGCACGGGCTCGTACTTGACCGACGAGCTGAGCTTTTCGTAGATGTTCCGTCCGCTTTCCACCGAGATGTGGCGCTCCGACGAGTAGCCGCCCATAATCACGGCTACCTTGGTGCGCTGCTTTTCCTCGTGGCGGCGCGACGATACCGCATCGTCGAGGCGGGAAAGCAGCTGAGCCAGGCGCACCGGCTGCATGCCGGCCCGGCGGCGGGCCGCCAGGGAAGTGCGGATCAGGTAAGTCAGGAACTGGGAGGGGTTGAGCCCGATTTCCGCGGCCTGGTGGAAGAAGAACGAGGCCGGCAGCATCCCGGAGGTGGTGTTCGGGTCGTTCAGGAAAAGTTTGGTTGTCGGTTGTTGGTTGTCAGTTGTCAGGCTGTTCCGAGGATCTGCCTCTGACAACTGAGAACTGACAACGGGCAACTCCTGCACCAGGAAGCCGTCGATGCGGGCGTACACCTGGAAGCCGAAGGTGGTGAACATCTCCTGGCAGGCTTCGCGGATGCGCTGGATTTCCTCCTCGGGCAGGTCGATGGGCGTGATTTTGCGGCTCAGGCCGGGCAGGTACTTCGAGCGGTAGTCGAACATTTCCTCGCCCTTCACAATCTCGGTGGGCGGCAAGGCCAGGGGCAGGCCGCTGGGGTCTTCCACCACGATGCACGAGAACTCCCGCCCCGCCACGAACGACTCCACCAGCACCTGGGCCTCGCCGTCCACGTTGGTCAGCAAGACCGATCCGGCCGTCTGCAGCCGCTCATTGAGCGTGCTGAGCAGGGCTTCGGGATGGTAGATGATGTTATTTTTAGTTGTCCGTTGTTCGGTGTCCGTTGTCAGGTCGTTAGCCGATGCTGACAACGGATTACTGACAACGGGCAACTCACTGATAACCACCGGCAGGCCGATGCCGTCGCGGATGTCGGTCAGGTGCTGCACCCAGGCCAGCTTGTCCTGCTCGCCCAGGCGGAGCCACTCCTCCCGGGTTACGGTCTTGCGGAACAGGCTGCGCTCCACGGCCTGTGCGAACTTGGCCGGATCGGCTTCGCGCAGGATGGAGATGCCGATGCTGGAGCCCTGGCGGGGCGCCTTGAACACCAGCGGCAAGCCCAGCTCCCGGACCAGGTACTGCATAATGGCCTCCTGGCTGGCGGCCGTATCCCATTCCTCGCCCGTGAGCACCCGGTAGTCGGGCGTGGGGCGGTTCAAAGCTTTCAGCAGCTTTTTCTGGGCAATCTTGTCGATACCGAAGGCCGAAGGCAGCACGCCGGAGCCCGAGTACGGAATGCCGTACCATTCGAGCAAGCCCTGGATGGCACCATCCTCGCCGCCCGGGCCGTGCAGCGCCAGAAATGCGAAGTCCATCAGCTCCCGCAGCTCGGTGGGGGCCACGCGGCGGCCTACTTCCCCGATGATGCGGTCCTGCTCGGCCTGGCTTAGCTCGCCTAGGCTTTCCAGATACACCTGCACCGGCAGCTTCGAAGCCGTCAGGGCCGAAACCGGGGGGTAGAAGTCGCGGATGGTGCCTTTGTAGATGTAGTGCCAGTCGAGCAGAATAAAGTTGCCCCGGCTGTCCACGAAGATGGGCACGGCCTCGAACAGGGCCTTGTCCAGATTATCATATACCGTGCGGCCGCCGGCAAAGGAGATTTCCCGCTCGCGCGACGGGCCGCCGAAGAAGATGCCTATTTTCATACGTAGGGCAAAGGTACAGTTTTTTGGAGGCGGCAAAACGGGCCGTCCGCGCCGCAATCGGGGATAGAGTAGGTCAGGTCAGGACTTGAACGGCAAAGCCGTGCCGGGGGCAAAACGCCCGCGCATTTTGCTTCCCCGGCCAAAACTCCCGAACTACGCGGCTCCGAACCGTATACCAACCCTCATCCTCACCCCATTCTTCATGCAAACCCTCGACCAGTACAACTTCGCCGGCAAGCGGGCCGTGGTACGCGTTGACTTCAACGTACCCCTCGACAAAGACTTCCGCATCACCGACGACACGCGCATCCGGGCCGCTACGCCCACCATCCGCAAGATTCTGGCCGATGGGGGCTCGGTAGTGCTGCTGTCCCACCTGGGCCGGCCCAAGGGTGGCCCCGAGGATAAGTACTCCCTGCGCCATATTCAAAGCCGTCTGTCCGAAGAGTACGGCGCGCCGGTGAAGTTCTCGGGCGACGTGCTGGGCGACGAAGCCGCGCAGATGGCCGCTGGCCTACAGCCCGGCGAGGTGCTGCTGCTCGACAACGTGCGCTTCTACCCCCAGGAGGAAGCCGGCGACGAAGCCTTTGCCCAGCGCCTGAGCCAGCTCGGCGACGTGTACGTGAACGACGCTTTCGGTACGGCCCACCGCCGCCACGCCTCCACGGCTGTTATTGCCCAGAGCTTCACCCCCGAAAACCGGGTAGCGGGCTACCTGCTGCACGGGGAGCTGGCCAACGCCCAGCGTGTGCTCACCAGCCCCGAGCATCCGTTCACCGCCATCATGGGCGGGGCCAAGATTTCCGATAAGATCATGATCATCGAGCAGCTGCTCGACAAGGTCGACAACCTGCTCATCGGCGGGGGCATGGCCTATACCTTCGCCAAAGCCCAGGGCGGCGAAATCGGCTCCTCTTTGTTGGAGGCCGACAAGCTGGGTCTGGCGCTCAGCCTGATTCAGAAAGCCAAGGACAAGGGCGTAAACCTGGTGCTGCCGGTCGACAGCCTGATTGCCAACCGCTTCGCCAACGATGCCGACGTGGACGTGGCCAGCAACCACCACATTCCGGCCACCTGGATGGGCCTCGACATCGGCCCGGAGTCGCGGGAGCTGTTTGCCGGCATTATCCGCCAGTCCAAAACCATCCTGTGGAACGGCCCGATGGGCGTGTTTGAGATGTCGAACTTCGCGGCCGGCACCCAGTTCGTGGCCCAGGCCATTGCCGATGCTACTGCTAACGGCGCCTTTTCCCTGATCGGGGGCGGCGACTCGGCCGCGGCCGTTAACCAGATGGGCTACACCGAACAGGTTTCCTACATCAGCACCGGCGGCGGCGCCCTGCTCGAGTACATGGAAGGCAAGGAGCTGCCCGGCGTAGCCGCGCTGGAAGGACGATAGGATTTTTATCGGCTGTTAGCTACCAGCTGATGGCTTTTAGCTTTTGTTCTGAATTAAGAAAGCCCATTCTGCGCGGTGCGGAATGGGCTTTTTTCTTTGGATAGAGCATAACCCTGATGCCAAAAATGCCACCCCGCTTAAGTCATCGGAGAAAACCAAACAAGTAATAAGTAGCGAGTAAGCTGTTGTTTATCAGGATAAAGGCTAACAGCTAATAGCTTAAAGCTAATGGCTAAGTAGTTAGTTGCAGTAGGGTGCTTCCAGCTCGTGGCCCATGCCTTTCAGCGTTTCTTCGGGACGGCCGGTCAGGCGGATGGTGAGGGCCCGGGCTTCGGCTTCGGTTACCACGTCGAGCTCCTGCAGCCAGCGCAGGCGGCTGAGCTGGGGTTCAATGATTCCCAGCGGATTTACCCGGCTGTAATGTTCGCGCAGATAGGTTTTGGCCCGCTGGTCCAGGGCCTGGGCAAAGTTGTCCAGCGCCTGCCGTTGACTGCCGCGGTCGGCCAGGTGGACGTTGGCCCGGGCCGTACGCAGAATAAAGTGCTGCCACCAGTTATTGCGGGCATACAGGTACAGGCCGATCAGGGCAATGCCAACACCAAAGGTTAAAAGCCAGTCCAGAGTCGAAAGCTCACTGGCCGGGCCCGCCTGGCGTAGCAGGCTGGCGACAAGCCAGAATAAACCCAGGGGCAGCCACTGAAGCTGGGGTGTGGTATTGGTCCGCTCTACCCGTACGGGCAGCACTTCCTCGTAGGGCAGTTCGAACTCCAGCACGGTTTTGCCCTGCCGGGTCCGCTCGCATACGTACAGGCCATGGGGCCGCAGAGCCAGCTGCGTGGTGCGCGTAAGCTGACGTTGTTCTAAAAACACAGGTAAGTAATCCGGCTCCTGCCGGCTTCTAAAACCACCGAAACGGTGACGGAGAAAAACACAGAACAAAAATAGCAAGCATCAGCCAGCCCAGCACCTTGCGGCCAAAACTTAACGGCCGCTCATCCACCGCCGGTGGGTGGAAGATGCCCGTGACCCGGCCCAGCAGCAGACCAAACACCAGCCAAGCCGGGTTGCCCAGCAGTCCCGGTACCGCGGTGGCCAGCGCGACCTGGGCCGCCCACACGCCTAACGACAGCAGCAGGCCGCGCCGGGGCGTGGGCAGCACCCGCCGGAATACCAGCGTCAGATAAAGCAGGTAGGGCAGGCCCCAGTACAGCCAGTCGTCGGCCGAAGTTTGTAGGGTGAATAGGCCCAGCCCGGCGTAGAAAATGAATCCGATAAAGAGTACCACCGTTAGCTGGTTGAAGCGGCGGTAGCCCAGCAGCCCGTACAGGATGTGGCCCCCGTCGAGCTGGCCGATGGGCAGCAGGTTCAGGGCGGTGAAGAACAGCGCGAGGGCCCCGGCCATCAGCACCGGGTAATGGAGCAGCTCATTGGCGTGGGGCAGGCGGGCGGGGTCGGCGAGCCAAAGCTCCAGCAGCCGATACAGCAGGGGCTTGCTCAGCGTCATCTCCTGGATTCCGTGGTAGGCCAGGGCGTAGTTGGCTCCGAGGGGGCGGTATTCCGGGTGCACCTGCTGCACGTAGGCGACCGGGTCGGGCAGGTGGGTGAAGCCGTAGACCAGAACCGCCACCGCCACCAGAAAGCCCGCCAGCGGACCGGCCAGGCCGATGTCGAAGAATTCCTTGCGGGAGAAAATCCGGTCCTTAATGCGGATGACGGCCCCGAACGTGCCGATCGTATTAAAATAACCGGTGAAGAATGGAATGTAGTAGGGCAGGGTAGCCCGCACCCGGTAGTGCCGGGCCATGAAGTAGTGCCCGAACTCATGCACCGTCAGCATGCCCAGAAACGGCACTGAAAACCACAGTCCGCGCAGGATTTCCGGTTGGGTCAGCCAGCCGGTCAGCCGCACCTGATCGTGCATTTCGAAAAACTGCTTGCCCGTCATCCACTCCGCGCCGGCCAGGGTAGTCGTGACCAGGGTAAGCAGAAACAGCAGCAGGTGGAGCAGGTACGTCCGCCACCGGGTCGGGGCCGGGCGCTCGTAGCGCACGAAGGCCGCGTCCGCGTCGGCGGCAGGGGAGAAGTGGTCAGGCTGGATGGGCGAAGGCACGAAGGGCGGCGGGAAGGGCTTCGGTCAGGGTAAGTGGGGGCGCGAGAAACAGCGTCCGGAAGCCCAGGCGCCGCGCCGTTTCGATATGCTGCAAACTGTCTTCGATGAAAAGAGTTTCTTCGGCCCGCCAGTTCATTTCGCGCAGCACGTGCCGGAAAATTTCCTCCCCCGGCTTGCGCAGCCCTACCTGCTGGGAGTAGAACACCCGGTCCAGCTCGTCGGCAATGCCCTGCCGGTGCCCGTACTGCCGGGCCAGCCGCTCATTGATTTCGCCGATGTGCACCGCGTTGGTATTGCTGAGCAGGGCCGTCTGATAGCCCTGGGCGCGGAGCTCCCGCAGCAGCGTCAGCCGCTCGGCGGGCACATCGAGCAGCATAGCGTTCCAGGCCTCGTCGAGCTGGGCGTCGGTGGTCTGCAGGTCGTAGCTCCGACGCAGCCCGTCCCGAAACTCGTCGGGCGTGAGCCGCCCCGTTTCGAGGTTATCGAACAGCTCTGACTGCTGCTGCTGGGTGAATTCGATAGTCGTACCCGCTGAACTCAGGGCACGCATGGCTTGCAGGGTGAGCTGGTAGTCGATGTTGATGATAACGCCGCCGAAGTCGAACAGCAGGTTGGGCAAGCGGGGGGGCATAGCTAAACGGGTTGGGGCAACCGGCACGGCCGCTGCCAAACTAAAACTTGGGAATCCAGCCGCGAAGTTGGTAGATTTGCAGTGCCCAAACCAGTCTATGGTTGGTTTGTGCCGGGCCTATAGCTCAATCGGTTAGAGCAACTGACTCATAATCAGTAGGTCACTGGTTCGATTCCAGTTGGGCCCACAAAAAAGCCGCTTCTACATCGTGTAGAAGCGGCTTTTTTGTTTCGTAATCGGTGCCGAGGGCAGGGTTCGGCTCTTCCGCTTTTTCAGCTACTGCAGGTCAGAATTTGCGCTTCAGGCGGATTAACGCGACGTATCAGTCGCATCAACATAGCCGCAAGCCCAGGACCGGGCCGCGTCCAGGTCGGTGAAGGCCTGCAGCTCGAAGGGGAGGTGCTGCTGCGCCGTTTCCTGGGCCTGACCAATGAGCATCTTGTTGAGCGGATCAATGGCCTCGATGCGGGCGAACCGCTTGAGCCCCACAACCACCAACTGCGGCAATACTTCTGTGGCAATCCACTGCAGGTCAATCGGGCGAACCGGTCCCAGCAGGCGGTCATCGGCAATCCAGCCGGTGATGCCGTGCGCACGGGCGTGGTCTACGCATTCCAGGGTAGCCTGGCGCAGCACGGTGCTGCCAACGAAGCCTTTCCACTGGGCTTCAATGGCACGTGAAGTGCCTTGGTGCAAGTACAAGTCTAGGTAGGGGTACGAAATTAAAAGCTGCATTACAAAGCGTTGAACAGGGGAATTAAGGTAGCAACCCGGTATAGGGAAGCTTTGTTAACCCCTGAGCAGCGAATGTACAGCTTCGCAGGCATGGCAGGCAAGAGTCCGCGAAAAACCGGCCCGCCAACCGGGCCTAATTCGCCCGGTTCACTTCCTCCAGGCTCTTGGCCTGCTTGGCGTCCACCTTCTCGCCCCGGCTGAAGCTGTAGCGTAGCGACAGCCCGACGCTGCGGAAGCGGAAGTACTGGTCGAAGTCGTTGACGTTGCCGTTGATGTTGGTGCTGAACCGGTAGCGGTAGCCCTTGAAGATGTCGTTCACGTTCACGCCCACGTCAAGTTTCTCTTTCAGGAAGCTTTTCTTGAGGGCGACGCCCACCCAGTGCATGGGCGCAATCTGGTACAGACCCGAAGCCGTGGGGCCCAGGTACCGGGCTTCCACCTCCAGCCGGGCTTTGGCGGGCAGCAGGAAGGTGTGGTTGGACTGCACCATGTAGTAAAGCCGCTCGTTGGTGAGGGCGCCGTTGGTGGCGTTGGTGCTGAACTTGCGATACGAAACCAGCGCGGTATTCTGGGTGTCCCACCACTTCGCAATCTTGTACGGAGCCACCAGCGCTACCCCCAGCAGGTGGCCGGTATCCAGGTTGTCGGTGGTATAGATGGTGGTGGCCGCCTCCGTATCGAGGATGGGCACCTCGGAAATGACGGCGGTCTGGTAGTCGTAGCTTAGCGCCAGGCTGTACATCTTTTTAAAGGAGTGCGTCACTTTAAAGGCGTGCGTGTACTGGGGCCGCAGGAAGGGGTTTCCCCGCTCGTAGGTGTAGGGGTCCCGGTAAAAGCGGAATGGGTTCAGGTTGCCGTAGTTCGGGCGGGTCAGGCGGCGGCTGTAGCTGTAGTTGATGCCGTAGCTGTCGGTGACCTTCTGCTGCACAAAAACGCTCGGAAATAAATTCAGGTAGCGGCGCCGGGTTACTTCCCCGGTCGTGTACGACTCGCCCACCGAACTGGTGTTTTCCAGGCGCAGGCCCGCCTGCACGGAAAAGCTGGGCGAAGCCGGGCCGCTCCAGTTCACGTAGGCCGCCCGGATGCCTTCCTGGTAGTTGAAATGGTTGGTGCGCAGCGGGTCCAGCACCCGGCCGGCATTGTTGAAGTAAAACCGGGAGTCGTTGTCGGCCGTCACCTGGCTGGCTTTCAGGCCGGCTTCCAGCTTGTGTCCTTTCCCCAGCGGACGGGTAAAGTCGGCTTTCGCCGAGTAAATGTCCAGGTTGCTCAGGGTGTTCGTGTACTCAAAGTTCTGCGTTTTCAGTCCGGAGGGCAGCTCGGTGTAGTAGTTGTAGAAGTCGGCTTCGCCGCGGTCATTAATCTTCACGTAGTCCAGGTCGGCCGAAAGCAGGGTGCCGGTGCTGTCGAGCTTGCCATTGTAGTGCAGGTTGAGGGTAGAGTTGCCCGATCGGCGGGTGCTGATGTTGTCGGCATCGATGTAGCGGACCGGGGCCTGCGGGGCGGGGCCCAGGTAGGTGTCGGTCAGGAAATCGGAGGTGCCCCGGCGCGTGGTGTAGGCGGCCAGAAACCCGATGCTGTGGCGCGTATTCAGGCTGTAGTCGGCGCCGAGCCGGAGCACGGGCGGGGTTGTGGAGGTGAAGTTACCCGTGGCCGACTGGTCGAAGTAGGTCGTGGCCTGCTCCCCGTAGAAGATGCGGGTGAAGGTAGCGTCGCGCCCGCCCACCCGGCGGGAGCCGTCGAGGTTCAGCAGCACGTTCCAGCGCTTGCGCTTGAAGTTCAGGTTGGCGCCGTAGGAGTGCCCGAGCTGTTTGAAATTGTAGTTGCTGGTTGCGTACACGCTGCCGTTGAGTCCGCCCTGGGTGTTTTTGCGCAGGTTCAGGTTCAGAATGCCGGACGTGCCCTCCGCGTCATACTTGGCCGAGGGGTTCGTGATGATTTCAATGTTCTTGAGGTTGGCGGCCGGCATGGCTTCCAGCATGTTGCGCAGGTCCTGGGACGAGAGGTAGGTGAGCTTGCCGTCTATCATCACGGTCACTCCGCTTTTGCCGTTCAGCTGGATGTTGCCTTCCTGGTCGATAAAGACCCCCGGAGACTTTGCCAGCACGCTATAGGCCGTATTGCCGGCCGCCATGGCCGTGCCCTCCACCGTCACTACCATGCGGTCGGCCTCCTGCACAATCGTGGGCCGCAGCGCCACAATGTTGACCTGGGCCAGCTGCTTGGCATCCACCAGCAATGTCAGTGTACCGAAGTTTCTGCCGGTCGCGGGGTCCAGCTCAAAAACCGGGGTTTCCTGCGTTACGAAGCCCAGGGCCGTGATGCGTAGGCGGTAGGAGCCGGCGGCCGGGGCTTTGATCGTAAACGCTCCGCGCTCATCGGCCACTGTTCCGGTTACCACGGTGGCGGTAGCGCCTTGCAGCACGGCTACGTTGGCGAAGCCTACCGCCGCGCCTTTTTCATCCTTGGCAATGCCCGTCAGCACCCCGGCATCCTGGCTCCGGCCCGGGCGGGCCGCGAGGAAAAGCGACAATACAATCAGGAAAGAGAAGAAGTGCTTCATGGGACGAGAGCGGAGAGGTTGAAATCAGGAAGAAGGGTGCCGGCGGGTGCTGGTTTTTGACGTTTCACGCGGAAAAAGCACGGCAGCGGTCTGGAACCCAGCCGGGTGGAAAAGTCAGAAAGAAGACACTGCCGGGACCGGGGAGTTGCGTCGGACCGGGAAACTTCGCCTTTCCGCAATGGTTACACCCGCGGAGCTGAAAAAAATCAGTGCATCGGGCAGACCGGGGCTGCCGTCATTCCTGGGAGCCGACAGCAACGGCTCCTGCACCGGACCCGTACCACGGGGTCAGCTACGCGGCGTCTTTAGCTTTCTGACTGCCGCGTTTCATTCCAGCCGCTTGTTATGTCCGTAGCCTCTGCGGCCGAGTTTCACGCCCCGGCCGGCACCATCATCGGGTTTCGCGAAGGGGACGTCGTGCGGGCTTCCGGCATCCGCTACGCCCGCGCGGCCCGGTTTCAGTTTCCGGTGGCCGAGCCGGCAGCGTCCGCGCCCATCGTGGCCACCTCCCCGGCTCCGGCCTGTCCGCAGGTGGCCGACCCCCGGCTAACCCTGGCATTCGGGGACTTTTATACCGATGCCACTTTCGACGAAGACTGCCTGCGCCTGTCCGTTACCCTTCCGGCCGGCCAGCGGCCCGGCGAGGCGCTGCCCGTCATCGTCTGGGTACACGGCGGCTCCTACGTAACCGGCGCGGGCGACGTGCCGCTCTACGACCCGGCCGCGCTGGTAACCGAGCAGCGGGTGGTCGTCGTGGCCGTGACCTACCGGCTCGGGCTGTTCGGCTTTCTGGGGCAGGAGGGAGGCACCCCGCCAAACCTCGGGCTCCTCGACCTGCGGGAAGCGCTGCGCTGGGTGCAGCGAAACATCAGCGCTTTCGGTGCCGACCCGGCCCGGGTAACCCTGCTGGGTCATTCTTCCGGGGCCGATGCCATTGCCCACCTGATGGTGGCGGAAGGCGCAGCCGGCCTGTTCCGGCGGGCTATTCTGCACAGCGCGCCGCTGGGGCTGGCCCGCAACCGGCAGGCCATGGTTAAGGCGATGAACGAGGCCGTGGGAAAGCTGCCGTCCACGGCGACCTATGCGGAAGTGCTGGCCCGGGAAAGCGCCGTGGGCCGCGCGGTGCGCCGCTTCGGGTTGAAAAGCGGGATGCCGTTCGGCACCCAGTACGGCGCCTACCCCTTGCCGGCGGAGGCTGCGGTAGAGCAGGCCTGGGCGGCAGCAGCGCCGGACATCGACGTGCTGATCGGCGCTACCGCCGAGGAAACCCGGTTTTTTGCCCTCATCGACCCCAAGTTCCGGTGGGTAGCTGGTATTCCGCTGATCGGCCCGCTTGCCTCGCGGCTGCTCGTCAGCGTCACCTCCAACCTGATTTACCGGAACCCCGCCAAGGCCTTTGCCCGGCGCCACGCCCGGGCCGGTGGCCGGGCGTATCATTTCCTGCTGCAGTTCGCGCCGGCCGGTCCGGCGTACGGGGCAGCCCACACCACCGACCTGCCGCTGCTGCTGGGCACCCGGGCCGGCTGGGCTGCTACGCCGCTACTGGCCCGGGCCAGCTGGGAAGAAGTCGACCAGGCCGGCCGCCGGGTCCGGCAGCTCTGGGCCGACTTTGCGCGGACCGGCACGCTGCCGGATCAGGTGGATATTCCGGGTGTGCTTGAACTGAAAAAGCAGAGCTGAGGCTGCCAACCACGGCAGGCGGCGCTCCGGTTAAAGGCAAGATTCGATAAGCGTAATCAGAAACAGCTGATTAGTCAGCCTTCTGCTGTGGTGCGGCCGGCTCAGCCTTCGGACTGGCCCAGCCGAACCCGCAGCTCCCGGGCGTAGGCATCCCAGTCGGTGATGGGCTGCTGGGCTACGCCGCTTTCGATGGCGGCCCGGGCTACGGCCGGAGCTACGGTGAACAGCAAGCGGGGGTCGAGCGGCGTGGGAATAAGGTACTTGCGGCCATACGCCAGCGTCGTATCGCCATAGGCTTCGTGCACTGCTGCCGGCACCGGCTCTTTGGCCAGCGCGGCCAGGGCATGCACCGCGGCCAGCTTCATAGCCTCATTGATTTCCGTTGCGCGCACGTCCAGCGCCCCGCGGAAGATGTAAGGGAAGCCCAGCACGTTGTTGACCTGATTGGGATGGTCGGAGCGGCCCGTCGCCATCACGATGTCGGGCCGGGTAGTCAGGGCCAGCTCATAGGCAATTTCCGGGTCCGGATTCGCCAGGGCAAACACGATGGGGTCCGGGGCCATGGTCTGGAGCAGGGCCGGGGGCAGCATGTTGGCCGCCGAAAGCCCGATGAACACGTCGGCCCCGGCCAGCGCCTCGGCCAGCGTAGTCAGCGGCAGGCTGGTAGCCAGCTCCTGCTTTTCGGCGCTCAGGCCGGACCGGCGGGTGGTGATTACGCCGGCCGTGTCCAGCACCACGATGTTCTCCCGCTTCAGGCCCAGCGCCACGTACAAACGCAAACACGATACGGCCGCCGCTCCGGCTCCGTTCACGACCACGCGCACGGTTTCAATCTGCTTGCCCACCAGCTCCAGGGCATTGAGCAGGGCCGCCGACGAAATAATGGCGGTGCCGTGCTGGTCGTCGTGCATAATGGGAATGCGCAGGCTTTTCCGCAGCTCGGCTTCGATGCGGAAGCATTCCGGGGCCTTGATGTCCTCCAGGTTGATGCCGCCGAAGGTAGGCTGCAGGATCTGCACTACCCGGATAAACTCCTCGGGGTCGGTGGTGTCCAGCTCAATGTCAAAGCAGTCGATGCCGGCGAATTTCTTGAACAGCACGGCTTTGCCTTCCATCACCGGCTTGCTGGCCTCAGGCCCGAGGTTGCCCAGCCCCAGCACCGCGGTGCCATTGGAAATCACGGCCACCAGGTTGCCTTTGGCGGTGTACTTGTACACGTCTTCCCGCCGGGCGGCAATTTTCAGGCAGGGCTCGGCCACGCCGGGGGAGTAGGCCAGAGCCAGGTCACGCTGGGTGCGCATGGCTTTGGTAGGCACTACTTCCAGCTTGCCCGCGGGCTGCTGGGTGTGGTAGTCGAGGGCTTCCTGCTGGCTGATCTTTTTCATGGTGCAAATGGAGTTGGGCTCAGGGGAGCTGAGAAAGTGCGTCGTGCGTCGGGCGTTGGCGCCCGGGCTTACCTGCAAACTCAGGAGCGGGGTTTTCTGGCTTTCCCCGGGCTGGTATGTACGGGTGAAGACCCGGAGCAGCGGTTGTCCGGGGCGGCCGGGCGGCTAAAAAGAACGCAAGATAATGCTGCGGGCCCCGTACTTCCTGAGCGCAGAGGCGGCAAATGCATATCCGCAGACCAGCAGCAACGGTTCAGTAGCTGACTTTCAGCGCTAAAAACGCCGCCCGGCCCGGGGCAGGTGGGGTGACAAGCAGCGCGGGGCAGGACGAAAGCGTGCGGGTGGTTTTATCCCGTGAAGAGTTCGGTTTGGTAGCAGGGTCCCGTAGCGATTCCGCGCCCGCAGGCTAAATGATACAGGCTCAGCTTTTTGCCTGACCGGTTTGCCGCTGCCGCCGCTAAGCTTACAGTTTGCCCAAACCTAACCTTGGTCTTGACAGTTAAGGAAGCCGGCCGCGCCCCAGCCGGGCCCGGCCGTTCACCCCGACTTTTCTGCTTTATGCCTTCTCCGTCCACTACCTCCAAAAACTGGTTTATCACCGGCGTCAGCACCGGTTTCGGCGCCGCCCTGGCCGATCTGCTCCTCGAAAAAGGCGACTTTATGGCCGCCACGTTCCGTCAGGCCGAGCAGGCCGAGGAGTTCACCCGCCGGGCCGGTGCCCAGGGCCGCGGCCTAGTGTGCGACGTCACCAACGAAAGCCAGGTGAAGCAGGCCGTGGCCGATGCTATTCAAGCCCTCGGGCACCTCGACGTAATCGTTAACAACGCGGGGTACGGCTCCCTGGGCAGCATCGAGGAAATCGACGCGGCCGAGGTGCAGCGGCAGTTCGACGTGAACGTGTTCGGTCCCCTGCACGTGCTGCGGGCGGTGCTGCCCCACCTGCGGGCGCGCCGCAGCGGGCACGTTTTGAACATCACCAGCATCGGCGGGCTCAAGACCTTTCCGGGCGTGGGCGTCTACAATGCCAGCAAGTTTGCCCTCGAAGCCATTGGTGAAAGTCTGGCCCAGCAGGTGGGTCCGCTCGGCATCAAGGTCACCAACATCGAGCCCAGCGGCTTCCGCACCGACTGGGCCGGGCGCTCGGCCAGCATCGTCACCACCAGCATCGACGACTACCAGGCCACCGTGGGCGAGAACCTGAAGGGCATTCAGGGCTACAGCGGCCGACAGCCCGGCGACCCCCAGCGGGCAGCGCAGATCATGTTCGACCTCGTGCGCCAGGAAAATCCGCCCCTGCACCTGCCCATCGGCAAAGCCGCCGTCAAAGGAGCCCGCGAAAAGTTTACGGCGCTGGTGCAGGAGCTGGAAAGCGTCGCCGAAACCGGCAACTCCGCCGACTTTCCGGAGGGGAATTAGTAATTATGAATCAGTAATGAAGGATTGATGCTTGGGTTTCCGGGATGTTCCGGTACCATTTGCCGGCTGGTTAGCAAATAAGCCTAAGCTCACTGCTTGTCCGGCTGGCAGATGGTGCCAAGGATACCTCGGAAGCAGATAGTATCAATTCTTCATTACTAATTGCTAATTATTAATTCAACCGATGACTGACCTGATTCCGGTGCTGGAAACCGAGCGGCTGCGGCTGCGTGGCCATCACCTCTCCGATTTGGCGCCCTTCACCGCCCTCTGGACCAAGCCCGACTTCTACCGCTTCCTGGGTGGTCAGCCCCTGGGCGAGGAAGATGCCTGGACCAAGATGCTGCGCCACACGGCCCTGTGGGTGCTGCTGGGCTACGGCTACTGGGCCGTGGAAGAAAAGGCCACCGGCGAGTTTGTCGGCGCCGTGGGCTTCGGCGACTGGCAGCGCGCTATCGAGCCTTCGCTCAAGGGAATTCCGGAAGCCGGCTGGATCATGGCACCCCACGTGCAGGGCCGGGGCTACGGCACCGAAGCCGTGCAGGCGGCCCTGGCCTGGGGTGACGACCGTTTTCACCCCCGCCGCACCGTCTGCATCATTGACCCCGGCAACGCGCCCTCCCTGGCCCTGGCGCACCGCGTAGGGTACCGCGAAATGGCCCTGACCGAGTACAAAGGCAAGCCCATTGTGGTGCTGGCCCGCTAAACGTTGCCGTTCTTTGACCGATGCGCTATCCTCTGCCTTTTCTGCTGTTCGGCCTGCTTCCGCTCGAAAGCTGCCAGCATAACTCCGTGCCTACCGAAACTTCCGCTGCCGCGGCTGCCGGGCCCGTCAGCCAGGGCCAGGCCCGGGCTGCCGTGGGAATGTTTCTGCAGGATGAGCCCGAGGCCGGCCTCTACCTCGTCGACTCAGCCTCTGTGGTAGACGCCGGCGCGCAGTGGCAGGTGCTCGTACCCCGCACCGACTGGCGCAACCGCATGCCCAACCGTGCCGCCTTCGACGTGAACAAGCAAACCGGCACCGTGACCCGGCGGGCAGTGAAGTAGAGTCTAGGTCTTGGTTATTAGTTGTTAGTTGTCCGTTGTTAGCTCTCAGAACGATACTGAAAACTGCCACTAAAACTGCTAATTCTTCATCGAGATGGTGACCACCTGGGCCGGGCCCTTTACCACGAACTTGCACTCATCAAAGCCCGGGGCGCTGAATTTAGGGCGGATGTTGTTGGAAAATGCGTAGGGCTCAGTGGGAATGCCCATCATGTTCTTGTCCAGCCGGTCATTGTTGTTCGTGTCCTGGGTAAGCGCCACGGCCCACTCCCCGGGCGGCAGGTCCACGGGCACTACCACCCGGTTCTGCCCGTCGGGCTTCAGGCGACGCATAAAGGCGTAGCGGTTAACCTTCAGAAAGCTGTCTTCCACGTTGTAGAAATACAGCTTCACCGTCGACTTCACGGAGGGCAGGTCGGTAACCACGAACCGGACTTCGGTGGTAGGCGCCGGGGCGGGAGCGGGGCTGGTCCAGAAACTACTGGCGGTAAAAAAGGCTACTTCGAGAATAGTCATGGCGGCAAGTAGTTAGGCGTGAAAGCTGGGCAACCGCCGTTTTAGCGGGGCCCCGGTCGGCTGGTAGGGGGCAGACACCGGAAGTGCAGCAGAAAGTTTCCCGGCCGCCGGTGACGACGCGCCGCTGATCAGCTTAGCCGCCGGCAGGGCCCGTTGCGGGGGGCAGTAGGGTCAGCAAAGCGCGCTGCCGGCCGGGAGCGGCTGGCCGCGTAACCAAGGCGCTCTGAAACCGTGCGGCGGCCAAGCTGTTGTAGTCCGAAAAACCCGGGTTTTGCCCAAAGCGCGGGTTGCATTCGCGTGACGCTTACCTTCGCGCTTATTCTCTGACGACTACTTTCCGCTGCCTCCATGAAAATCCTGCTGGTTGAAGATGAACCCACCGTCGCGTCGTTTCTGCACCAGGGGCTGAGCGAGCAGCAGTACATCGTTGACCTGGCTGCCGACGGCCTGATGGGACTGCGCCTGGCCCTGGTCGGGGGCTACGACCTCGTGATTCTGGATCAGCTGCTGCCCGGGCTGAGCGGGCTCGAAGTCTGCCGGCAGGTACGCGCCCACGACGCGGCCGTGCCCATCCTGATGCTGACGGCCCTGGGCGAAACCGACGACAAGATCCGGGGGCTCGACGCCGGTGCGGATGACTACCTGGTCAAGCCGTTTGCCTTTCAGGAGCTGCTGGCCCGCATCCGGGCCCTGGCCCGGCGCCGCCTCGAAGCCCCCGCGACCGAAGCCGTCCTTCGTCTGGCTGACCTCACGCTGGATCCTTCGCGCAAGCTCGTCACCCGGGCCGGGCAGCCCGTTCAGCTTACTGCCCGCGAGTTTGCCCTGCTCGAGTACCTGCTCCGCAACCAGGGCCGGGTGGTGTCGCGGGTTGATATTCTGGAGCACGTCTGGGAAACCTCGTTTGATACCGGCTCCAACGTTATCGACGTCTATATCAACTTCCTGCGCAAAAAGCTCGACAAAGACTTTACGCCCCGTCTCATTCATACCCTCGTGGGCATGGGCTACACGATGAAGGAAGAGTAGCCGGTAGCGCGCTGGGGATAAAGGATGATCGATAGATAATGGATCAACGATAAAGCTGCGTAGCCAGCGGTTAAACGAGCATGCCTCGTACTCTTCTTATCTCCTAATCCCCAAGCACCAGCCCGATGACCATCCGCACCCGCCTGGCTTTGCAGTTTGCCGCCATTCTGGCTATTACGCTGCTGCTGTTCTCGCTGGTGATTTACTTTTTCACCTTCCGCTCACGCCAGGACTTCTTTACGGAAAGTCTGTTTGCCCGGGCCCGGATTGTGGCCCACGTTTACCTCGACGGCGCCAACCGGGGCGACGAATCCAGCCAGGCATCCTACCGCCGGTACCTGCGGCAGTTCTACCGCACCCTGCCCGAAGAGCAGGTGCGGGTGTATAATACGGCCAACCAGGTGGTATTTCAGGAAGGCCAGCCCGACCGGGCGTCGGTGCCGATGGACTTGCTGGCCGCAGTGCGGGACGGTGGTCGGCAGGTACGCCTCGAAGACAACTTCCGCCAGACCGTGGGACTGCTATACCACGACCTGCACCGGGGCTACTTTGTAGTAGTCGCCTCGTCCGTGGATGCCGACAGCCGGGAAAAGATGCGCAACCTGCTGCACATTCTGCTGGCCGGACTGCTGGTGTCGTTCAGCCTGGTGAGCGTGGGCGGCTGGTTTTTCGCCCGGCAGGCCCTGCGGCCGATGCAGCGTGTGGTGGCCGAAGTCGACAGCATCACGGCGTCTGACCTGCACCACCGCCTGTCCCAGGCCGACGGGCAGGACGAGGTGTCGCACCTGGCCCAGCGCTTCAACCGCCTGCTCGACCGGCTGGAAAAGGCTTTTGCCGGGCAGCGCACGTTTGTCCGCGACGCCTCCCATGAACTGCGTACCCCGCTCACGGCCCTGATCGGTGAGCTGGAAGTGGCCCTGCTGCAAGAGCGTACCCCCGCGCAGTACCGCCGCGTGCTGCAAAGCACCCTCGACTCGGCCCGCCTGCTCAAGGACCTTACCAACGGCCTGCTGCAGATTGCCCGGGCCTCCGACGACCCCTCCCAGATTTCCCGCTCCCCCGTTAGCCTCGACCAGCTGCTGTTGCAGGCCCACGAGGAAATGCAGCGCCGCCAGCCCGCCTGCCGCATCGACCTTGCCTTCAGTGACCCCCAGCCCGGCTACGAGGCCCTGCCGTATACCGTGATGGGCAACGAAGCCCTGCTGCTGGTAGCGCTGCTCAACATTCTGGAGAATGCCTGCAAGTTCTCGACCGGCTGCGGGGCCCCGGTACTGGCTTCCCTCACGTCGGCGGGCGGGGAGTTGCGGGTTGAGGTGCGCGACGAGGGTATGGGCATGAGCGAGGCTGATCGGCAGCAGGTGTTCGTGCCGTTTTTCCGGGCCGACAACGTTCGGACCGTCCCGGGGCACGGCATCGGTTTGCCGTTGACGGCCAAAATCATGAGCCTGCACAGCGGTACGGTTGAAGTACTAAGTGAGCTTGGCAAAGGCACGCAGGTGCTACTTACCCTTCCGGCCCTGCGCGAAAAGCTGCCAAATGGGAGGTAGCAGGGGCGATGGGATTAAAGCAATTTTAAAAACGCTTTAAAGGGTTTTAATGTCCTTTTAACCTGCTTTTAACCCGCCCTTAACAACCTGGGGCTAGGTTTGTGGCGTACGATACTGAGGCATGGTCCTACGATGACCCTGATTCATGTAATTACGCTTCCATATATGCCTCAGACAGCCCCGGCTAATCCCGATACTACTGCCCCTTCGAATAGCCCGTTAAACTCGGGTTACATGCACAACCTGGCCAAGGACCTTCCTGCCGGTCTGGTTGTTTTTCTGGTCGCCCTGCCTCTTTGCCTCGGCATCTCCCTGGCTTCCGGCGCCCCGCTACTGGCTGGCCTCGTGGCCGGAATTGTGGGCGGGCTTGTGGTGAGCATGCTAAGCGGCTCTCAGCTGAGCGTAAGCGGCCCCGCAGCGGGCCTGACCACTATCGTGCTGGCCGGAATTCAGCAGATGGGCTCCTACGAGGCCTTCCTGGTAGCCGTGGTGATGGCCGGCGTGATTCAGCTCGCCCTGGGTGCGCTCAAGGCCGGAGTCATTGGAATGTACTTTCCTACCTCCGTTATCCGCGGCATGCTCGCCGCCATCGGCGTTATTCTGATTCTAAAGCAGATTCCCCACTTTCTGGGCGGCGACGAGGACTTCTTTGAGGACCTTAATTTCTTCCAGTCTGATGGAATGAACACGTTCTCGTCCATCGGGCGGGCGGTAGGCGAGCTGCAGCCGGGCGCTCTGCTGATCGGCATAGCTTCCCTGGCAATCCTGTTGTTCTGGGAGCGGCCTTTCATCAAGCGTAACAAGATCCTGAACCTGGTTCCCGGGGCGCTCATTATCGTGGCCGTTGCGATTGGCATCAATGCCCTGTTCGCTACAATGCGGCCGGAGTGGCGGGTGCAGAGCACGCACCTGGTAACACTTCCCAACATAAGCAGCCTGGCTGACGTGCTGGGTGCCCTGCGCTTCCCCGACTGGTCGGTGCTGATGGCGGGCTCAAAAGTATACCTGCTGGCCGGCACCATCGCCGTGGTGGCATCCCTGGAGTCGCTGCTCAGCGTGGAGGCCGTCGACAAGCTCGACCCGCACAAGCGGCGCACGCCCACCAACCGCGAGCTCATCGCTCAGGGGTCGGGCAACATTATTTCGGGTTTGCTGGGCGGCCTGCCCCTTACTGCCGTTATCGTGCGCTCCTCGGCCAACATCCACGCCGGCGGACAGACGCGCATTTCAGCCTTCTTTCACGGTATTCTGCTGCTGCTGGCCGTGCTGTTCCTGGAAGACGTGCTGAACCTGATTCCCAAGTCGGCGCTGGCCGCGGTGCTGCTGATGGTCGGCTTCAAGCTGACGAAGCCGGGCCTGTACCGGACCCAGTGGAAGCTGGGCTGGCCCCAGTTCCTGCCCTTTATCGTAACGGTAGTTGTAGTAGTGTTGACTGACCTGCTGAAGGGTGTCGGTGTCGGTCTGGCCGTAGCCGTGTTCTTTATCCTGAAGGGCAACTACGAATCGGCATTCTTCTTCCACCGCGAGCCTACCCGGGAGCAGAACACCATCTACCTGCGGCTTAGTGAGCACGTAACCTTTCTCAACAAGGCCAGCATCGTGCAGGTGCTCGACCAGTTCGCGCCCGGCAGTCACGTCATTCTGGATGGCACCGACTCGGCCGTTATCGACTACGACGTGCTCGAGGCCATTGCCAACTTCACGCACACGGCCAAGGAGCGCAACATCAACCTTGAGCTTCGCGGTATTCCCCAGGTCGAAGTGCTGGGCCACTAGTCTGACGCGCATTCTTCATCTCTCCAACTTCCCACTCCTATGAACTCCACCGAAAACCAGAGCTCCCTGCACTCCCTGTTTGAAAACAACAAGCAATGGGTTTCAGGCAAGCTGTCGGAAGACCAGAACTATTTCAGCAACCTGGCCAAAGGCCAGCAGCCCCGCTACCTGTACATCGGCTGCTCTGACTCCCGCGTGCCTGCCTCTGGCATCACCGGCACCAATCCGGGCGAGATGTTCGTGCACCGCAACATTGCCAATCTGGTGGTCAACACCGACCTGAACCTGCTGTCGGTGCTGCAGTACGCGGTGGAAGTGCTCAAGGTCCAGGACATTATGGTGGTGGGCCACTACGGCTGCGGTGGAGTGGCAGCCGCTGCTGGCAACAAGCAGTATGGCCTGATCGACAACTGGCTGGTTAACATCCGCAACGTGGTCCGCACGCACGAAGCCGAGCTTTCGGGCATCAGCAACGAGCAGGAGCGTCTGCGCCGCCTGGTTGAGCTTAACGTGATTGAGCAGGTGCGCAATCTGGCTAAAACCAACATCATCCAGAACGCTATGAAAGGGGATAACCCGCCCCGCCTGCACGGCCTCGTGTACGACATTGCCGAGGGCCTGCTTAAGGACCTCAACGTGGGTGGCAACCTCATGCAGGACCTGAGCCACATCTACAACGCGGAGGCCGGGCACTAAAGCAGCCGATTAAAGGCCCGGCTATATATGTGGTTAGGCTTTTAGAAATCCTTTGAAAAAAACGCCGTGAATACTCACGGCGTTTTTTGTGTTCTATCGGGCCGGCAGCCCGTCATATTTCGCCGTATTACCCCACATTCCAGCACCTGCCCGTCCATGATAACCCGAAGCCTGCTCCTGACGCTGACTATCCTGCTCTTCCTGCTGCCCCGGCCGACGGCGGCCCAGTCAGCGGCGGACCGGAAACGGGGCGAGTTGCTCCGGGCGGTGGATGCGCCGGGGGTAAAGCAGGTGCAGGACAGCCTGTTTATGGACGAAACCGAAGTAGCCAACATTCACTGGCTGGAGTACCTATTCTTCGTTCGCCGGGATTCTTCGGAGGCCTTCTACCGGACCCAGCTGCCCGACAGCTCGGGGTGGAGCGGGCGTTTGCGCATCCGGACCCGGTCGGGACGCGACTCGGCCGTGTCGTACCTGCGCTTTCCGCAGTTTCGCTACTATCCGGTAGTGGGCATTTCGTACCAGCAGGCCGTGAACTACTGCAAGTGGCGCACCCGGGTCGTGCGCACAAACCTGCTGCAGTCGAAGGCCTACCAGCGCAGTCACCGCCAGCTCCGCCACTATGACGTGCACGTAACCTATCGGCTGCCCACCCCGGCCGAGTGGGAAATGGCCGCGACGGGCGGGTTAAGTCCAACGGAATTCCCGCTTGGTCCGGCCCTGCCCGCGCCCACGGCCGAGGGCCGGCGGAAAGGACGAGCCCTGGCAAAAAACGGCACCTACGCCGACTGCCTGGCCCGGCAGAGCCTGGGCTACGCGCCCACCGACCTGGCCTATGAGCTCGAATTCAACGTGGTCGAGGACTTCTACCTCGAAACCCTGGCCCGGGCCGTGCGCTGCCAGCTGCCGATGTCGTTTGAGCCCGAGGACCAGAAAAAGTACCCCGCCGGCGCCTATGGCCTGCGCAACCTGATCGGCAACGTAGCCGAGCTGACCAGCACCCAGGGTGTGGCCAAGGGCGGCTCCTACGGCAACTCCGTCCGGGACTTTACCCTGCGCACTGATTTCAGCTATTCCCAGCCCCAGCCCTGGCTCGGCTTTCGTTGCGCGGCCATTGTGCGGGTGAAAAAGAAGAACTGAGCCCTGCAAACCTGCTTTAAGCAGCCGGCAACAGACCTTTTTGCGGCGTATCTTTGTTGATTCCCTGCTGCCCGGTGGCAGTGAAATCAACTACTCCGAGAACCCCGCCCAGTGAAAGTCTGCATTGCCGAAAAGCCCAGCGTAGCCCGAGAAATTGCCAACGTCATCGGCGCCAGCCGCAAGATGGACGGCTATTATGAAGGCAATGGCTACCAGGTAACCTGGACCTTCGGACACTTCTGCCAGCTGCGCGAGCCCGAGGACTACAACCCCCAGTGGAAGCGCTGGAGCATCCACGACCTGCCCATGATGCCCGAGCAGTTCGGCATCAAGCTCATGCAGCGCGACGAGGGCGTGGTGCGGCAGTTCAACGTGATTAAGCGCCTGCTGGCCGAGGCTACGGAAGTCATCAACTGCGGCGACGCGGGGCAGGAAGGGGAGGTGATTCAGCGTTGGGTGCTGATGGAAGCCAAGTACCGCAAGCCGTTTAAGCGCCTCTGGATTTCCTCGCTCACCGAGGACGCCATCCGCCAGGGCTTCGCCAATCTGCGAGAAGGCGCCGAGTTCGATAACCTCTACCAGGCCGGCAAAAGCCGGGCCGCCGGCGACTGGCTGCTGGGCCTCAACGCCACCCGGCTGTTCACGCTCAAGTACACCTCGTTTGGCTCCAAGCAGCTGCTCAGCATCGGCCGGGTGCAGACGCCCACGCTGGCTTTGCTGGTGGACCGCTACCACGAAATCCAGAACTTCCGGCCCGAGCCCTACTGGGTGCTGCGCACCGAGTACCGGGGCACAATGTTCAGCCACATGGCCCCGCCCAAAGCGGCCAAGGCGGCCGACGACGAGCCCGACGAAAAGGCCCGCCTCAAGGCGCTGGGCTATTTCGTAAGCGAAGAAGAGGCCCGGCAGGCCCTGGAAGCCGTCCGCCCGGCCCTGCTGACCGTGACGGGTGTCGAAATCAAAAAGGGACGGGAAACGCCGCCGCGGCTGTTTGACCTGACTTCTTTACAGGTGCAGTGCAACAACCAGCTGGGCCTCTCAGCCGAAGACACGCTCAAGATCGTGCAGGGCCTCTACGAGAAGAAAGCCGTCAGCTACCCGCGCGTCGACACCACCTTTCTGCCCGACGACCAGTATCCGAAGATTCCCGGCATCCTGCGCGGCATCGGCTACGATGCGCTGACGGCCCCGCTGCTGGCGGCCAAAATTCCCAAGACACCCAAGGTATTCAACAACAGCAAGGTAACCGACCACCACGCCATCATCCCGACCGGAGCCGCCGGGCCGGGCGGGGGCATGGAAAGCAGCGTGTACGACATCATTGCCCGCCGCTTTATTGCCGCCTTCTACCCCGACTGCGAAGTCAGCAACACCACCGTGCTGGCCGAGGCGGCGAACTACCCGTTCCGGGTCCGGGGCCGGCAGATTCTGAACCCGGGCTGGCGCGTGGTGTACGGCAACCCCGAGGAGCAGCAGGCGCCCAAGCCCGCCCCGGCGCCCGGTGCGGCCGCGGGCGGCGCGGAGGAAGAAGACGTGGTCAGCACCGTGCTGCCCAGCTTTACCCAGGGCGAGAGCGGCCCGCACGTGCCCAAGCTGGACAGCAAGATGACCCAGCCGCCCAAGGACTACACCGAGGCCATGCTGCTACGCGGGATGGAAACGGCCGGTCGGAACATCGACGACGAGGAGCTGCGCCTGGCCATGAAGGAAAACGGCATCGGCCGCCCCAGCACCCGGGCCGCCATCATCGAGACGCTGTTCAAGCGCAACTACATCCGGCGGGAGAAAAAGCGGATTCTGCCCACGCCCACCGGCATCGAGCTGATCGGCCTGATTCGGAACCCCACATTGAAGTCGGCGGAGCTGACCGGGCAGTGGGAGCGGAAGCTGCGCCAGATCGAAGCCGGCAACCTGGGCGCCGACCAGTTTCTGGGCGAGCTGAAAGGCCTGGTGCAGGAGATGGTGCAGGAAGTAAAGCAGGACAGCTCCGGCCGGGCCGTGTCCTCCAACCCCGTCCTCCCGGCTGCTTCCCCCGCTGCCAAAGGCGGCAGTACACCAGCTGCGGCCGCTTCTGCCGCTACTGGCCAAAAAGCGACCAGCCAACAGCTGCCAGCTAATGGCTTGGGAGTCTGTCCGGCCTGCGGTACCGGGCACGTGCTGCGCGGGAAGTCGGCGTTTGGCTGCTCCCGGTGGAAGGAGGGCTGCGGGCTGCGCCTGCCGGCTCAGTTCGAGGGCAAGACGCTGACGGACAAGCAGGCTGTGGCGCTGGTCACGAAAGGACGGACCCCGGTTATCAAGGGCTTTATCGACGACCTCGGGCAGAAGTTCGACGCGGCCATCAAGCTGACCCCGGCCGGGCTGGAGCTGGTGCGCGCCGCCGAAAGCAAGCCCGCCGCCGATGACAAGCCCCAGCAGATTCCCTGCCCGGTGTGCCGCCTGGGCACGATGCTCAAGGGCAAAAGCGCCTGGGGCTGCTCCCGCTTCCGCGAAGACTGCCAGTTCCGGGTGCCACTGGAGCTCTGCGGCCGCCAGCTCACCGATGCCCAGGTGGCCCAGCTGCTGCGGCGGGGCAAGACCGGCGTCATCCGCGGCTTCACCTCCCAGCGCACCAATCAAAAGTTTGAGGCTGCGCTGACGGTGACGCCCGAGGGCAAGGTGGAGTTTGTGTTTGACAAGAAGTAGACGGCCGGCAGCGCACAGGAGACATACACATGAGCAAGCCCCTGCCGTGGATTCAGGTGGCATCCGGCGCCCCGTACTTTGTCACCGGCGAAGGCCGGCCGTGGACGCCCATCGGGCAGAATGATGCGGTTACGTGGCCGGATTTCGCCGGGCTGTTCCGGCGCCGCGACCTGGGCGCCGTGGATCGGCACCTGGCCTGGCTGGCGGCCCACGGCGTAACCGTGCTGCGCTTTATGCTGGAGTACTGCCAGACCGAGAACCGCTACTTCGAGCGGCCGGTGGGGCGGTTCCAGCCCAACATGGTGCAGCTCTGGGACGACCTGTTCGCGCTCTGCGAAACCCACGGCCTGCGCGTGCTGCTCACGCCCTACGACACGTTCTGGATGTGGCGGCGCTGGAAGCATCATCCGTACAACGCCGCTAACGGTGGGCCCTGCCGCACCCGGACGCAATGGCTGTTCAACCCCGGCATGCGGCAGGCCATCAAAAACCGACTGAGCTTTGCCACGGAGTGGTGGGGCGGGAGCGGGGTGCTGTTCGCCTGGGACCTCTGGAACGAGATTCACCCGGCCCACGCCGGCAACAGCACCGCCGGCTTCGACGACTTCATCACCGATATCAGCCTGCATCTGCGGGCCGAAGAGCTGCGCCTGCACGGCCGCACCCATCCGCAGACGGTTTCTTTGTTCGGGCCGGTGCTCGACGGACACCCGGCCGTGGCCGAAGTTATCTTCCGCCACCCGGAGCTGGACTTCGCCTCGACGCACTTCTACGACAAGTCTACGATCGACAAGCCGCGCGACACGGTGGCTCCGGCCATCTGCACCGGCCGGCTGACGCGCGAGGCCTTAAGTCAGCTGCAGCCGCCCAAGCCTTTCCTCGACTCCGAGCACGGCCCCATTCGCGCCTACAAGGATCGTCGGCGCATCCTGCCCGAACCGTTCGACGACGAGTATTTTCGCCATATGCAGTGGGCGCACCTGGCTTCGGGTGGGGCCGGGGGCGGGCTGCGCTGGCCTTACCGCCGCCCCCACGTGCTCACCCACGGCATGCGGGCCGCCCAGCGCAGTCTGGCGGGCTTTGCCGACCTTATCGACTGGGCCAGCTTCCGGCGCCGCAACCTCAACGCGGAAATCGAGCTGTCGACTTCTGAGTTTGTGGCCTTTGCCTGCGGTGACGACCATCAAGCT
The DNA here is from genome assembly GCF_020685205.1 of Hymenobacter translucens. Lineage (GTDB taxonomy): Bacteria > Bacteroidota > Bacteroidia > Cytophagales > Hymenobacteraceae > Hymenobacter > Hymenobacter translucens. Next base: position 744,380 of record NZ_JAJERB010000001.1, on the reverse strand, counting down.
ATTGTGTGGCTGCTGCGCCAAAACCAGCGCGACAAGCAGAAGCTGGTACGCAAAAGCGCGGGGGCTCTGCCAGTACGGCTCACGGTACCTGGGTTAGCTGCGGGTAGCTACCGGGTCACCCTCTGGGCTACTGTAACCGGCCGTTCGGTTGGAGAGCTGACAACCATTTCTGCCGCCGGTGAAAATGTGCTGCTAGCGCTTCCCGCGCTCATAACTGACCTTGCGCTGGCAATTCGGCGGGAAATAGCGTAAACCCCGGAGTGTGCCGGACAGCAGCAGGGCCCTGACAGCTTCATACGGAGCCGGTGCGTATACAGGGCCTTAAAATCGTGTTCCAGCCACCTCAAGCCTGACCTCTGATGACTCCCCAACTCGGAAAGCTGCTCGTTCTCATCGGCCTGGGCGTGGCGGTGGTGGGCGCTATCCTCTGGCTCGGCGGGGGCAGTCTGCTCAACTGGTTTGGGCGCCTGCCCGGCGACGTGCAGGTGGAGCGGCCCGGCTTCCGGCTCTACGTGCCCTGGGTGTCGATGCTGCTCGTGAGTGTGCTGCTGAGCCTCGTGATGTGGCTGGTGCGGCGGTTTTAATGTTGTTTGTGCGGGGAGCCCCTGTCGTCAGCTCTCCGCTGTTGCCTGATCCGCGGCTCCATACTGAACAATATTCTCCACCATACCCTTGAAAATCACGAAGTGAAAGGGCACCAGCGAATACCAGTACAGCCTTCCGGCCAGGCCCTCGGGCCGGAACGCGGCCAGCTGCTCCAGGGTGTGCGTACCGTCGCTGTGGGGTAGAATGCGAAACTGCAGCCAGGCCTCGCCGGGGAGCTTCATTTCGGCGTAGAGCAGCAGCCGCCGCCCGGCCCGGTCGGCCACCAGCACGCGCCAGAAGTCCAGCGGGTCGCCGGCGCGCAGGTCGGTGGGGGAGCGGCGGCCCCGGCGCAAACCCACGCCGCCTACTGCCTTGTCCATCAGCCCGCGCAGGCGCCACAGCCAGTCCACCTTGTACCAGCCCCGCCGCCCCCCGATGCTCCAGATGTTGCGCAGCACCTGCTCCGGCGGGCGGCTGAACCGCAGGGTTTGCCGGTCGGTAAGCATGCCGTGTTGCGGAATCTGCACGAAGTCCATGTAGTTCTGCTCCATCACCCCGCTGCTCACCGCGTCCTTCCAGCTGCTGATGACTTCGTTCTGCTCGATACGGGTAAAGGCCAGCGCCAGGGCCTCGGCGTAGCGCATACAGGCGTGGGGCAGTACCCGGGCAATGCTGCGGCGAGGGTCAGCAACCGTATCGTTACGCAGGCTCTCCACCAGGCTCTGGGCCAGGGAAAACGTGGTGCGCGTCACCAGGAACAGCCACCACGACGACAGCCGGGGCGTGAGCACGGGCACCGTGATGATGAGGCGCCGGTACCCGCGCTGCGCCGCCAGCCCCAGCAGCATCTGCTTGTAGGTCAAAACGTCCGGTCCGCCGATGTCGAAGCTCTGGCCCAGGCAGGCGGGGTTGTCGAGCACCGCCGTGAGGTAGTGCATCACGTCCCGGATGCCGATGGGCTGGCAGCGGGAGTTCAGCCACCGCGGCGTTACCATCACCGGCAGCTTTTCCACGAGGTCCCGGATAATCTCAAACGAAGCCGACCCCGAGCCGATGATGATGCTGGCGCGCAGCACGGTAAGGGCCGCATGTCGGGCTTTGCCCAGCACGCTTTCCACGGCCTTGCGGGAGCGAAGGTGGGCCGACAGATCCTGGTCGTTGGCAATGCCACTGAGGTAGACAACCTGCCGGGCGGTGGTCTGGTCGAGGTAGGCGGTAAAGTTTTCGGCTGACTCCTGCTCGGCCCGCACAAAGTCTTGGTCGTGCCCGCTCATGGAGTGTACCAGATAATACGCGGCGTCGAGGTCGGTGGGCAGCGTAGTCAGGGAATCTGGCTGCAGCAGGTCGCCCTGCGCCACCTGCACCCGCTGGCTTAGGCGCTCGGGCAGCTCGAACCGGCGGGGGTCGCGCACCAGGCAGACCACCTCATGCCCGGCTTCCACCAGCAGGGGCAGCAGGCGGCGGCCGATGTAGCCATTGGCACCCGTGAGCAGAATTTTCATGGCGGCAGAAAGAATGATGGGCGTACTCAACAACCCGGCCCGCCCGGCTATGTTCATTGCTTAAAGCAGGCGGGCCGCGTCCGGCGGCGTGCTTCAGCCGTCGAAACCCGGAGCCGCCAACTTCGTCCTACTTTTGCCTGCTCACCAAATCCGCTGCTATGCCCCGTGTTCCGATGTCGTCCCGCCTGTGGTTATGGCTTTTGCTGATGGCGTTGGGGGCAGCCTTTCTGGTTAACCTGGGGGCCTGGGGGGTACTGGAAAGCAGCGAAGCCCGCTACGCCGAGATGGGCCGGGAAATGCTGGCTACCGGCGACTGGCTGCACCCGCGCCTGCTCGGCATTCAGCACTTTCACAAACCCCCGCTCACGTACTGGCTCACGGCGGCTGGTCTGGCGTTGTTTGGCGGGGGAGCCGGGGCCGTGCGCCTGCTCCCGGTGCTGGCCGTGCTGGCTCAGGTGGCGCTGGTGTACGGGCTGGGACAGCTGCTTTTCGAGGGCGACAACCGCCGGGCGCTGGCTGCGGCGGTAATCTACGCCACGTTTCCGGCCGTGCTGGTGTCGGCCCTGAACCTGACCACCGATGCCTACCTGGCCACCTGGGAGCTGCTGGCCACCTACGCCATTCTGCGCTATTACCAGGCCGGCAAAGCGGGCTGGCTGTACCTGTGCTGGCTAAGCCTGGGGCTGGCATTCCTGACGAAGGGGCCGGTGGGCGCGGTGCTGCCGCTGATGGCCGTTGTCGGCTTTTACTTCCGGCAAAGGCAGGCCCGGCGTCCGTTTACCGTGCATCACCTGCTGGCCGCCGGCCTGGGGCTGGTCGTGGGAGTAGGGTGGTATGCGTTTCTGGTTGCGGAAAACCCGGCGTTTCTGCGCTACTTTCTGTTCAACCAGACGGTGGAGCGGTTTGCCACGACTACCTTCAAGCGGCAGGCGCCGTGGTGGTTTTACCTGGTGCTGGTGCCGGCTACCAGCCTGCCCTGGTCGCTGATGCTGCTGGTTCAGATGGTGCGCACGCGGTGGCGGGAAGTGCCGCAACGCTGGCGCAACGTGCTCCTCTTCTGGATTGTCATGCCGCTGGTGTTCTTTTCATTATCGAAATCCAAGCTGCTGCTGTACGTGCTGCCGTTGTTTGCCGGCCTGGCGTTGCTCACGGTGCACTACCTGAGTCGCCTCACCGACGCGCTGCTTTACCGCTGGCACGTGGGCCTGGTCGCCCTGTACGGACTGGTGCTGGCGGCGCTGTGTTTGCTGCCGGTGCTGACCGTGGCGCTGAGTTTGCCCCTGACGGCGGCTCCGGCTACCTCGGCCTGGCCCGCGGTAGGCATTGTGGTGCTGGTCCTGGTGCAGGCGCTCTGGACGGAAGTGCGGGTAGCCCCCAAGCTGCTGACCGTGGCCGTGCTGTTCACCGTAACGCTGCTGCTTACGCTCAAGCCCCTGCTGCGGCAGAACGAGGGCAGCCTGCGCAGCAGCCGGCCCCTGGCGGAAGTGCTGCAAACCCATAACCTGCAGAACCGCCCGGTACTGGTGTTTGACCAGCTGCTGCCGTCCCTGGCTTTTGAAACCGGCCGTCAGCCTATTTCCCTGTACTTCGACAACGACGACCTGAAGCGGGAAACGCAGTTCGAGCCCGACTCCACCTGGCGCCAGAACCTGATTTCCCTCCAGGAAGAAAACGACCCCGAGCAGGACCAATACCTGCTGCAGCTGCTGGAGCAGAAGCCCGTGCTGCTCGTCAAAAACAAAATCCGCCCCGAAAGTGAGTGGATGCTGCGCTACTTCCCCCAGCACGAGCACGTCGGCGACTGGACCGTGTACTACAGCGGCTGGTAGGTTTTGGAGCTGCAAGCTTTAAGCTGCAAGCCACAAGCTCCGTTGCTCGACTGTTTTAGCATCGTCATCCTGAGTCTGCGAAGGACCTTATCACGCTAGAACGAGTCGATTTTACGATTGTCGCTCAAACCTGAAAAGGTCCTTCGCCGCCGCTTGAAGCGCCGAATGCTCAGGTGACAAAAAAGCTTGCGGCTTGCAGCTTGTAGCCTGAGGCTTAAAACTTGCAGCTAAACATATACCGCTTCGGCCTTGTCGCGCAGGTTGTAGGCTGAGGACATGACCTCGCCGTACGCCCCGGCCGAACGGAGCACCACGATGTCGCCGCGCCGGGTGTCGGGCAGGGGCACGGCCCGCCCAAACGTGTCGGACGACTCGCAGATCGGGCCCACCACGTCGTAGGTGGCGTTGGGCTGCCGGCTGCTCAGGTTTTCGATGTGATGGTAGCTCTGGTACAGGGCCGGGCGCATCAGCTCGGTCATGCCCGCGTCAAGAATAGCGAACTGGGTTTGCTGGCTGTGCTTCACGTACAGGACCCGGCTTACCAGCGTTCCGCACTGGGCCACGATGGCCCGGCCCAGCTCCACGTGCAGCTGCTGCCCGGGCCGGCGCACGAGGTGGCGGGCAAACACGTCGAAGTAAGCCTCGAAATCCGGAACGGGGTTGGTGTCCGGGGCGTAGTAGTCGATGCCCAGGCCGCCGCCCACGTTGAGGTGCGCCAGCGGCTGACCGCGGTCTGCAAACCAGGTCTGCAGTTCATTGAGGCGGTGACTCAGGTCGGCAAACACGGTCAGGTCGGTTATCTGAGAGCCGATGTGGGCGTGCAGTCCCACCAGCTCCAGGTTCGGCAGCGTCGTCAGGTAGTCCACCACGCCCGGCAGGTCGGTCAGGCTGATGCCGAATTTATTCGCGGCCAGGCCGGTGGTGATGTGGGGGTGGGTTTTGGCATCCACGTCGGGGTTGATGCGCAGCGCCACCCGGGCCGTGCGGCGCTGGGCCCCGGCCAGCTCGTTGAGCACCATCAGCTCTTCCACCGACTCGGCGTTAAAGCACCAGATGTCGGCGGCCAGGGCCAGGTTGATTTCTGCATCCGACTTACCCACGCCGGCAAACACCACATCGCGGGGCAGGAAGCCGGTTTCCAGGGCACGCTTCACCTCATTGCCGCTGACGCAGTCGGCTCCCAAGCCAAATTCCCGGATGGTCTGCAGGATGGGCGCATTGGCGTTGGCCTTCAGGGCGTAGTGCACGTGAAAGTCCCGGGGCCGGGCCGCCGCCTGCACCGCCGTGAGCGTGCGGCGCAGCAGGCCAAGATCGTAGTGGTAGAACGGAGTAGGGCGGGCGAGCAGGTCAGCAGCTAAGGAAAAGGACACGGGTCGTTGGTGGTTAGTTGTTGGTTGTCAGTTGTCAGTTGTTAGTTATCCGTTGCCAGTTGTCAGTTGTCAGAACGATTCTGACAACGAACAACTGACAACGGACAACGGACTTTACTTCCGGAACAGGCCGTCGTTCAGGGCGTTGAGGGCCCGGGTTTTGTCGGCCGTCTGCACCAGCACGCTGATGTTGTTGGGCGAGCCGCCGTAGGAAATCATGCGCACCGGGATGTTCTGCAGGGCCTGAAACACGAGGTGAGCCGAACCGTGGTTTTCCTGAATCAGGTTCCCCACCAGGCAGATGATGGTCAGGTTATGGTCCACTTCCACTATGCCGAACGTGCGCAGCTCCTCCAAAATAGCGGGCAGGTGCGAGGTGTCGTCGATGGTAAGCGAAACGGCCACTTCGGAGGTCGTCACCAGGTCGATGGAGGTGCGGTGCCGCTCGAACACGCCGAACAGGCGGTGCAGAAAGCCGTGGGCCAGCAGCATCCGGCTCGACTTCACGTTGATGGCGACCAGTCCGTCTTTGGCCGCCACCGCCTTGATCGGTTCGGTGCCGGTGCGGGCCGAAATCAGTGTGCCGGGCGCCGCCGGGTCCATCGTGTTGAGCAGGCGCACGGGAATGTTGTGCTGCCGGGCCGGCAAAACCGAGCTGGGGTGCAGGATCTTGGCCCCGAAGTAGGCCAGCTCGGCTGCCTCGTCAAACGACAGCTCCCGGATGGGGTAGGTTTGCTCCACCACCCGCGGATCGTTGTTGTGCAGGCCGTCGATGTCGGTCCAGATCTGGATTTCCTCGGCGCCTACGGCCGCCCCGATCAGGGAAGCGGAGTAGTCGGAGCCGCCCCGCTTGAGGTTGTCGATTTCCCCGGCGGCGTTGCGGCAGATGTAGCCCTGGGTGATGAACAGCTGCTGACCAGGGTGCTTCGCCAACTCGGCGGCCAGGTGTTGCTTCATAAATTCCGCATCAGGCTCCTCGTCCTTGTCGAGGCGCATAAACGCCAGAGCCGGCAGCAGCACGGCCTCCTGCCCCCGTACCTGGGTCACGTAGCGGTGAAAAAGCTGGGTGGAAAGCAGCTCGCCCTGGGCCAGAATCAGCCGCTCCCCGCCGGGCGTCAGGGCGCCGCGCATCAGGTCGAAGATGGGCCGGAAGCAAGTGGTGTCGAGGTGGCGGGTGGCTTCGGCCGCCAGGGCCGGGTCGGGCAGCAGCTCGTGGGCCACGATGTGGTACTGCTGGCGCAGAATCTCGGTCTGGGAAGTAGCCGCCACCACTTCGCCGGCAAAGAGGAGCTTCGCAATGGACACCAGCGCATTGGTCGTGCCCGACATGGCCGACAACACCACGATGCGGGGCTCATCGGCCTGAATCAGGTTGGCTACAGCCCGCATCCGCTCAGCCGAGCCTACGGACGTACCGCCGAACTTCAGAATTTTCATAGGGGAAGGTAAACGCGAAAAAGGCAAAAACAGGACAAACGAAAAGCGCCGGTCTGGGAGGACCGGCGCGGAAGGTTCTAAAGGTGCAAGCAGAGGTGCAGAGAACAGAGCGGCGGTCAGACGCGAATCCGTTTCTTGCATTTCTTCCCCATCACGCCCGCGCCCATGCCGTCGGCTTTAGCCGGGGCGCACAAGGGAAAACAGGGGTAGAATGCTGGGGCCATGAGAAAGAAGGAGCAGGCCCTACGGCCGTTTCGGGGCGCAAGTAAAAACATAATCAGCACTATTCCACTACCCCAGGCTGAATCAGGCCTTTTAGGAAAGAGCTAAGGGCTATTCTGCCTGCTGACATTATTGTAATAAGAACGTCATGCTGAGCGGAGTCGAAGCATCTCGCGTGCTGATGTTGTGGCAGCAATTCCAGCGAAGCGGTAGAGCGTCGACTTCGCTTTGCATGACATTCTCTTTTCAAAAGCGCCAGCACCCGAGATGCTTCAGCTTCGCGGACGTCAGCTCAGGCACGACTGGCAATTCAAAAGCCTACCGCACCGGCTTCGGCAGGACGGGCAGGCTTTCGTGGCCCTCAGCGTCCACCGAAACCACCCCGAACAGGAAGTTGTCCTTGCTGTGGGGCAGGTCGGCGGTGGTGCCGGTTACGAAGAACTTCTGTTGCCAGAGCGGGCTGCTGGTTTCGCGCATCAGCACGAAGTAGCCGGCCGGCCGCTCACCCACTTTGGGCGCGTCCCACTTCAGCTGGGTGCGGTTGGTGAGCTCGGCCGTGAGCACGCCCACATTTTCCGGGGAGGCCGGCGCCAGGGCCAGGCTGGCCATGGTCGCCAGGTTCACGCCGGCATTCTTGCGCAGGTACTGGTAGTCGACAAACTCGGGCAGGTCGCCGTACACGACGCCTTTCTCGGTGCGCAGGTCCTGGTGCTGGTGGCGGAAATCCTCGTTCATCTCCGTGAAGCGCACCGCCGTAAAGCCCTGCTGGTTGAAGGGCGTATGGTCGCCCCCGCGCAGGAAACGGTCGGGCCGGTACTCCAGCACCACTTCGAAGTCCGCGACGTACTGCTGGCAAATGGTGCGGGCGTACCGGGCCAGCTGCCGCGAGGGGCTGTCGTTTTCCGAGCTGAGCTGACGACGCACTTTGGCCTCGTCGGCGGTTTCGGTGGCGGGCACGCCTTCGCTGAATACGCGCAGGTGGGTGGGGTCGGAGATGTCCGGGTCGTGGCCCTTGGAGTTGCCGCTGATGTCGTTGTTGAGCATAGCCACCAGGTTCCAGCCTTCCTTGCGGGCGCGCTTGGCCAGGTGGGTCGAGCCGTAGAGGCCCTGCTCCTCGCCCTGCACGGCCACGAAAATCAGGGTGCAGGGATACTGCTTCTGCGACATCAGCCGGGCCATTTCCATCACCAGCGCCACGCCCGAAGCATCGTCGTTGGCACCGGGCGCATCGGCCGTGGCATTCATCACGTCGGTGACCCGGGAGTCGAGGTGGCCGCTGACCACGAACACGCGGGTGTCGGTGGGGTCGGTGCCGGGCAGGGTTGCCATCACGTTGGCCATCAGCACCGGCTTGTCAATGCGCCGGCCGTCGGGCTTCACCGTAAACGTGTCCTGGCTGACTTTCAGCCGGCCCCCGCTGGCCTTGCTGTACTTGCGAAACTCGCCCTCCACCCAGTTACGGGCCGCCCCGATGCCGCGCTTTTTGCTTTTGGTGTCGCTCAGGGTGTGGCGGGTGCCAAACGACACCATCCCGCGGACATCCGCTTCCAGGTTTTTGGCGGATATATTCTCAACCATCTGCTTGATGGTCGCGTCGGGCGTGGAGGGCGGCTGGTTCTGGCCGTGGAGGGCGACCGGGCAGGCGAAAGCGGTGAGCAGCAGGGCAACGGTGGGTTTCATGCGAGGCAGATTAGACAAAAACAGGAGGCAGGTCCTTTTACGGGCCGCAGAGCGAAGTTAGGCAGGACGAGGCGAAGGAATTGCAAAAAGATTATGGGGCCGGGCGCCGCCCAGCCCAGTGGTAGTTCTGGCTGTACCGGGCAAGTGCCTACAGCACCGACACCAGCGCCGCTGCCGCGTTGCCGCCGAACCCGGCCGCATTCACCAGCACCCGCCGTACGGGCCGAACCGGCGCTGCCGACAGGTCGGTGGCAAACGGCGGGGCCGGCCAAGTCTGGGTTTCGAGAATGCGCAAGGCGAAGTCCAGGCTTAGCGCCCCGGACGCGCCCAGGGTGTGGCCCAGCTGCCATTTGTTGGAAACCAGCGCCGGGGCCTCCTTACCGAACACCGCCCGGATAGCGGCCCGCTCAGCTGCGTCACCGGCCGGGGTGCCGGGGCTGTGCAGCACCAGGGCATCGACGTCGGCTGGCGTGCAGCAGGCCTGGGTTAGCGCCCGGCGCATAGCGGTCTGAAAGTGCTGACCATCGGCAGAAAGACCGGTTTTGCTGGCTACCGGCTCGAAGCCAAAGCCAACTGCTTCGAGTAGATAAACTGGCCTGGCAGTTGCCGAACCGGTCTTCTCGACGTTCAACTCGTGCCGGTTGCGCCGCTCCAGAGCAAACACGGCGGCGCCTTCCCCCAGCACGAACGTGGAAGGCTTGCCCGCACCGGGGCGGCAGGGGAAGTCGGTAGGGGCGAACGGGGAGTAGATGCCCAGCGCCTGCATCTGCGCCAGGGTAAAGGCGGTGAGCGGAGCTTCGGTGCCGCCGGCCAGGAAACGATCGGCCATCCCGGCCCGCAGCCAGGCCAACGCATTGCCCATTGCCTGTAGGGCGCTGCTACAGGTGCTGGAATGGCTGAGCGGGGCGGCGGAGCTGGCTCCCGCGTCAAAGGCTACCCAGCTGGCTACGTTGCCCAGCGTAGTGAGCGGCGAGGCAGCCGTAGGCACGGAACCGGAACTCAGGAATGCCTCGTGAAACTCTTCCAGTTGGCCCGTCGCGCCCCGCGACGAGCCAATGCTGACCGCCAGGACCTGGCTCGGGTCGGCCGCTGCCCATCCCGCGTGGGCTACTGCCTGCCGGGCCGCAAGCACGGCCAGCAGCACGGTGCGGTCGAGCTGCCGGAAAGCCGGCTGCTGGCGCCGGAGTGCCTGTAACTCGGCTTCAGCGGCGGCCGGCAGCGCGGCCACCGGGAGCTGCAGTGCCCCTGCCGACCTGGTAGTGAAGGTCGAGCCGGATTGGTTCAGCTTGTCGCCCCCGGACAGGGCCGACAAGCTGCCCCGGCCGGAAATCACGACCACGGAGTCCTCAGTCATGGGGGTATTCGGGTAAGGAAGCCGGGGTAGGCTGGGCTTCCGGGTGGAGCACCAGCTCGCGCATGGCCTGGAGCACGTCGTACACCTGGCGCAGCTCGGTATTGGTAATGCAGTAAGGCGGCAGCACGTACACGATGTTGCCAAGCGGGCGCAGCAGCACGCCCCGCGCTAGGCCGAGGGCGTAGAACTGGTCACGCAGCCGGCTGAAGTAGGAGGTGGTTTCGTTGGGCGCAAACTCCACGGCCAGAATGGTGCCGCAGCGCCGCACGGCGCGCACGCCGGGCTGTCCGGCCAACTCCCGGGTGAAATCTGCATGGGCTGCCGCTATGCGGGCACGGTCGGCCGCTGACTCGGCGGTCAGCAGCAGCTCAAGGCTGGCCAGGCCTGCGGTACAGGCCAGCGGATTGGCCGTGTAGGAATGGCCGTGGAAGAAGGTGCGGGTGCGGTCGTCGCTCAGGAAGGCGTCGTAGATGGCGGCGGTGCAGGTCGTGGCCCCGAGGGCCATGGTGCCCCCGGTCAGGCCCTTCGACAGGCAGATGATGTCGGGGCGCTCCTGCAGAAAGTCGGCGGCGAACAGGCGGCCCAGGCGGCCAAAGCCGGTCATTACCTCATCGGCGATGGCCAACGCGCCGTGCGCGTGGCAACGCTGGATAAGCGCGTCGAGCACGGCCGGCTCGTACATCACCATGCCCGCCGTGCCCAGCACCAGCGGCTCAAAGATGAAAGCCGCCACCTGATGGCCCGCCAGCACCGCATCGAGCTGGGCCAGCGCCTCCGCCTCGCGGCCCGGCACCGGCACGTCGATAAACTGGACGTCGAAGAGCAGGGCGGCGAAGGGCGCCGTGAAAGCCGAGCGGGCACTCACGCTCATGGCCCCGAAGGTATCACCGTGGTAGGAGTCGCGAAAGGCTACTACCGTCTGCCGCCCGGGCTGGCCGAGGTTGTTGAAGTACTGAAACGCCATTTTCAGCGCCACCTCAATGGACGTGGCCCCGTTGTCGGAGTAGAACACGCGCCGCTGGTTGGCGGGCAGAATGCGCAGCAGGCCCTCCGCCAGCTCGACGGCGGCCGGGTGCGTGAACCCCGCAAACAGCACGTGCTCAAGCGTGCTCAGCTGCTCGCTTACGCGGCGGGCAATGTGGGGATGGGCGTGCCCGTGCAGGTTTACCCACCAGGAAGCAATGGCGTCCAGGTAAGCCGTGCCGTCTTCGGCATACAGCCACGCGCCCTCGCCCCGCACAATGGGGATGGGTAAGGGGGCCGTCTGCATCTGCGTGTACGGGTGCCACACTACGGCATGGTCGCGCTCGGCAAGGGTCATTTTTAATTAAGAATTAGTAATTAAGAATTGCGGCTTTGGTCGCAGTGGTTTCACCGGTTCGGAGCTGCGGGGCCGGACAGGGCGGGTGGGGTTAAGCCTCCGTCAGCTTGAAGAAGTCCCGATAGGCAGTGGCCAGCGGGCGGATCTGCGTCGCGTCGAGCGATGGGAGTGGGAGCAGGCGGGGCAAAACCGGCACGCCGGTGTGCGCCGTGATGAAGTCCTCGGTAGCTGGGTTGGGTTCCCCGTTGAAGATAAGGCCCCGCACCGGCAGGCCGCGCTGGCGCAGGGCTTCCAGGGTGAGCAGGGTGTGGTTGATGCTGCCCAGGTAGTTGCGTGACACCACGATCGTAGCCAGCCCCAGCTGCCCGATCAGGTCGGCTACCAGAAACCCGGGGGCCAGGGGCACCAGCAGTCCGCCCGCGCCTTCCACCACGAGGTGGTTTTCAGTTTGTGGCAGGGTGAAATCCCCGGGCCGGATGGTCAGGCTTTCCGCCTCTGCGGCGGCGTGAGGCGATGCCGGCAGGAGCAGGCGGTAGGCCTCCGGGTGAAAGCGGGACGCCGGATTGGTGACAAGACTGCGCACGGTCTGCGAATCAGTCGTCGGCTCCAGACCAGCCTGTACCGGCTTCCAGTAATCGGCTCCCAAAGCTTCCGTCAGCAGCGCCGCCACTACAGTCTTGCCTACGTCGGTGCCGATTCCGGTGATGAAAAGACGTTCCAAATGGTGAAATGGTGAGTTGGAGAGGTGATACAAGCAGCTGGTCACCCGGCTTAATCAATCAGCCCAGTAAGTCCATTCCCACCCCGAGTGTTTTCGATAGCGCATCGATTTCGGTGGCGGTATTGTAGCTGTGGACGATGAGGCGGAGCCGCTCGGTGCCGGCCGGAACCGTGGGAGCCACAATGGGCCGCACGTCAAAGCCGGCAGTCTGGGCCCGGGTCGCCAGGGCCCGCAGGATGCTGCTGCCATTCCTGGTGGGGGCGCTGAGGAAAACGGGATGGATAACGTGGCTGTCGGTCGGCACCCGCAGCCCGGGCACGGCATTAAGGCGGCTTTTAAGATGATCTGACAGGTCAAACAAATGCCGCCGCCCGGCTGTGAGCGTGGGCAGCACGTCGTAGGCAGCTTCCAGGGCCGCAGTGGCCACCGGCGGCAGCGCGGTGGTGTAGATAAACGGCCGGCTGAAGTTGATCAGAAAGTCTCGCAGCACGGCCGAACCCAGCACCGCGGCTCCCTGGCTGCCCAGCGCCTTGCCAAAGGTGACGATGCGGGCAAACACGGGTTCGGTCAGGCCCTGATCCACTACCAGCCCTTCGCCCCGCGGGCCGTAGAGCCCGTTGGTATGCGCCTCGTCCACCACCAGATGCAGCCCCCGCTGCCGACATAGTGCTGCCAGCTCCCGAAGCGGGGCCTGGTCCCCGTCCATTGAGTACAGGGCCTCCACGGCCACGAAAACTGCTCCGGTGGCCCGGGACAGGCGGCGCTCCAGGTCGGCCACGTCGTTGTGGCGGAAGCGGTACGCGGTAGCATGACTGGCGCGAATACCATCCTTGACGGAAGCATGAGAGGCGTCGTCGTAGAAGATGGTGTCGCCCCGCCTCGGCACGGCCGAAAAGAACCCAAGGTTGGCCGCGTAGCCGGAGTTGAACAGCAGCGCCGCTTCCGCCTGGTGAAATGCGGCCAAGGTGTTTTCCAGCCGCTCCGTAGCCGCCGAGTTGCCGGTCAGCAGGCGGGAGCCGGTGCTGCCCGCCGCCCCGGCGGCATCGCGCATGGCTGCCAGCACGGCCGGGTGCCGGCTCAAACCCAGGTAGTCGTTGGAGCTGAAGTCGACCAGCCCGGGCGCGGCCGGGGAAAGCCGGCGCCGGGTGCCTTCCGCTTCGCGCTGGCCAAGCTGCCGGCTCAGGCGCTGGTGCAGGTCGGCGCTCATAGCTTGAAGTACCAGCAGCCCGAGAACTGCCGGTCTGCCCGCACACTGCCGGTAGAGGGCAGCCGGTCCAAGATGCCACGCATCGGCCTTAGCAGCTTACCGCCGGTTCGGCGCCGAGCACGGTAGCGCCCACGGGCACGTTCTTGAACGACTTGCGCGCGGTCAGCCCCAGGGTGGCAAACATCTGCTGGTCGGCGTCGAAGTCGGGGTTGGGCGTGGTCAGCAGCTTTTCGCCCGAGAAGATGGAGTTGGCGCCGGCCAGAAAGCACAGGGCCTGCTCACTCACCGGCATTTCCTGGCGGCCGGCCGAGAGGCGGACCATTGTCTTCGGCATCAGGATGCGGGCCGTGGCAATCATGCGCAGCATCTCCCACACGCTCACGCGAGGCTGGTCGGCCAGGGGCGTGCCTTCTACCGGCACCAGCGCATTCACCGGTACGCTCTCGGGGTGGGCCGGCAGGGTGGCCAGGGTGTGGAGCATGGCAATCCGGTCCGCGTCGGTTTCGCCCAGGCCGATAATGCCACCAGAACACACCGAGATACCCGCCTTGCGCACGTTCTCGAGCGTGTCGAGTCGGTCGTCGTAGGTGCGGGTGGTGATGATTTCAGAGTAGTGCTCAGCGCTGGTATCGAGGTTGTGGTTGTAGGCATAGAGGCCGGCCTGCTTGAGGCGCTCAGCCTGGTACTCGTTTACCATGCCCAGGGTGCAGCACACCTCCAGGCCCAGGTTGTTGACCTCGGTTACCATGTTCAGCACCCGGTCGAAGTCGCGGTTGTCGCGCACTTCGCGCCAGGCGGCGCCCATGCAGAAGCGGGTGCTGCCGGCTTCCCGGGCCCGCTGGGCGGCGGCAATAACCTCGGCGTCGGGCAGCAGCTTGTGGGCCTGCACGCCGGTGTGGTAGCGGGCGGCCTGGGGGCAGTACGAGCAGTCTTCGGGGCAGCCGCCGGTTTTCACGCTGAGCAGGGTGCAGACCTGCACCTCACCGGTAGCCTGGAATTCGCGGTGCACGGCGGCGGCCTGGGTTACGAGTTCCAGCACGGGCTGGTGGTAGATAGCGTTTACTTCGGCAAGGGTCCAGTCGGTACGGAGCATGGGATTGGCGGGAGTGCGGTGGAAGTGAGGACAGTAGGCGCCGGCGCCGCCGTGGTGGGAATCACGGTTCGGCTTCGGGCGGCTGCAAGGTACAAGACAACCTGCTTATGTGCCTTGTGACGGGCACTACTCCCGCAAAATGCCTTGCCCGGTGCCATCCGGCGACGGCCGGGCTAAACTGGCCGGTTTAATTCATACCAGTTGTGGGGTACGCCGCCCAGGTCAAACTCCTCGATGAACCGCAACCCGACTTTCCGCAGCACGTGGTTGGACCCCTGGTTCTGCACATCGGCAATGGCGTAGATGGCGGGCAGCCGCAGGACGTCGAAGCCGTATTGCAGCGAAGCCCGGGCCGCTTCCGTGGCATAGCCCCGGCCCCAGGCCCGGCGGATAAAGCGGTAGCCCAGGTCGGGGTAGCCGGTGCGGCCGTTGGTCGGGCCCTCCACCAGCTTCAGCCCCGCCCAGCCGATAAACTCCCCCGTCTGCTTTTCAACCACGGCCCAGCGGCCCATGCCGTTGTCGATGTACTGCTGGCGCACAAAGGCAATCAGCGCCTCGCTTTGCTCGATGGTGGTCACGGGCTGGTTGCCGAGGTAGCGGTGCACTTCGGGGTCGGAGTCCAGCTCGAACATGCCGGGGGCATCAGTCGGCAGCAGCTCCCGAAGCAGCAGCCGCTCGGTTTCAGCGAAGATTTGCATAAGAGCCTGGGAAAACGGTTACCGGCTGCCGCCGCGCCGCCCGGCATTGCCTTTGGGGGCGCGGTTCAGCGTTTTGGCGGCCGGCTTGCGTTTCGAGCCGGGGCCGGCCGGGCGGGCAGTAGGCTTTTTAAACGGTTTGTCGTCGCCAAACGACGCGGCTCCGGCCGGACCGGCTTTGCTACCCGGGGCTTTCCGCGCCGGTTTGGCCCCGCCCGTGACCGGCCGGCCGGGCTTAGCCGTTCGGGCAGCCGTGCTACGCGCCGGCTTGGCGCTGCCGTCGGTCGTGCGGGCGCCTTTGCGGCCCCCGGCGGCTGGTTTGCGGGCGGGGGCTTCGTCCCCGGCGTCTTCGCTGAACCGGGCGGGGCGGCTGCTCCACTGCGTGGTGGGCGGCCCTACCCGGCGCTTGGGCAGGGAGGCTTCCTTGGTGCCCGACGAGGTTTCGGTCATCTTCATGATGCCGGCCAGCTCTTTCTCGGTCAACTCCCGCCAGTCGCCCACGCCCAGGCCCTTCAGGGTGATGTTCATCACCCGGATGCGCTCCAGCTGCACTACCTGGTAGCCGAAATGCTCGCACATCTTGCGGATCTGCCGGTTCATGCCCTGAATCAGGGTGATGCGGAAGATGTAGTTGGTTTCCTTCTGCACCTCGCACTTCTGGGTCATGATGCCCATGATGGGCACCCCGCCGCGCATGCCTTCGATAAACTGGTCGGTAATGGGCTTGTCGACCATTACGATGTACTCCTTCTCGTGCTTGTTGCCGGCCCGCAGGATCTTGTTGACGATGTCGCCGTTGGAGGTCAGCAGAATCAGGCCCTGGGAATCCTTGTCGAGGCGGCCGATGGGGAAAATCCGCTCACTGTGCTTGATGTAGCGGATGATGTTGTCCTTGACGGTGGTTTCGGTGGTGCTCGTAATGCCCGGGGGCTTGTTGAAGGCAATGTAGATGGCGTCCTCGGCGGCCCGGGGCTCGATGAGGTTGCCATTCACGATAACCCGGTCGCGGCTGCTCACCTGGTCGCCAATCTTGGCGCGCTTGCCGTTCACCGTCACGCTGCCCTGCTCGATAAACTTATCGGCCTCGCGGCGGGAGCAGACCCCGCTTTCGCTGATGTACTTGTTGAGGCGGGTGGTTTCGGTGCTGGACATGGCAAAGGCAGGCAAAAAGGTGAAAACCGCCTGATTCTACGACCAAACGGGCTTGCAAGGTAC
The DNA here is from genome assembly GCF_020685205.1 of Hymenobacter translucens. GTDB lineage: Bacteria > Bacteroidota > Bacteroidia > Cytophagales > Hymenobacteraceae > Hymenobacter > Hymenobacter translucens. Next base: position 728,149 of record NZ_JAJERB010000001.1, on the reverse strand, counting down.
GCAGAACGGGGCTGGGAGCGGGAGCCCGCAAGGCATTGCGCTGCCGGAGGCGGAAGTTGCCCAGGAGCCGGAGCCGTTATACTCCCTGCAGATACCCAGCAATAGCGGAGGCCAGCACCTGGGGCAGGGCGGTGTGGCGGCTGGCGGCCAGCTGCTGGGTGAGGCCGGTGTCGGCGCTGGTGTAGGCGCCCGAGTGCTGGTCGAAGCGCAGGCTGCCCTGCTCAAACTCCCGCTCCTCGGCGTGCACCAGCGAGTTCATCGACCGGAATTCCAGTTTGGTAAGGCTGCGAGTGGCTTTATCGAACAGCAGCCAGTGGTAAAGGTGGTCTGGAGTTTCCACGTCGGGCAGGTCGAGGCGCTTGATTTCCACGATGCTGGTGGCGGCGTTGTCGAGAAAGTAGAGGGTGCGGTAGGGGATGGGCATTGCGTAGGATGTGCTAAGGGTGTGCTGCTGCCTGTTTATGCTGAATACCGGCCATCGAAATGCGGAAGGTATCGACATGCTTCCTGCCTTTCACGTCGTGCTGGATGTATAGAACCGGGTTGTCTTTGTCCTGATTCCAGCCGGTGAACTGAGCCAGGTAGAAAGGACCGATCCTGAATGCCTTGTACTCCTGGGGTAGGTCGTAGGTCCCCAACCCGACGTAGACGTAGTGCGAGCAATTACAGTACTCCAGGTCCGGGTCGGCGGGGCCGTTGCACACGCGGTAGGCTTTTATATCAAACTCGTTGGCCATAAAGGTGGCGGTAGTGTCGAGCAGGCTAAGTACTTCCGGAAGGTCTGCATCGGCCAGCGCTGTGATTTCGGGCTTCTTGTAGAACCGAGACACGGGAACTAAGGCGAGGTGCGGAGCAGGTGCCGCCGGAGCCACCACAGGGGGCCTAAGCCGGCTGTGCAGTCGGGCAATTGTGTCGCGCTGACTTTCGACCAAATGGGTCAGGCGGGTCACCACCGCTTGCTGCTCAGGGTCGGTAGCTTGCTGGCAACTAGTAAGCAGTGCCAGCAACACTAGAGAGAATCTCAAAGTGGCGAAATACATCACTTACAGCTTTACCTCCTTTTCGCCCTTATCTACGCCTAAAATCCACTTCGTCAGGCCGCTCATGTAGATTTGCTGGTCGTCGTAGAGGCTCATGTGGCTGCCGTTGGGGCAGATCAGGGCGGTGCCGTGCTGCACTTTCTGAGCGACCATGCGCATGTGCTCGGGGTCCATGGTGTCGTACCGGCCGCCGATGCTCAGCACCGGCACGCGGAGCTTGGGCAGGTCAGCGGTGCGGTCCCAGGTGGTAAGCTTACCGGCAATGCCAAACTCACTCGGCCCCTGCATGGTCACATAAAGCGACTGGTTGGTTTTGCCCAGGGAGCGGGACACGGGCTCGGGCCATTTGTTTGGGGGCAGGCGCAGCACATGCTCGGCGTAGAAGTTGGGTAGCAGCAGCTCCATGTAGCGCGGGTTGGCGAAGTCCTTGCGGGCCTCAATGGCGCGGATTTCGGCCAGCACCTCGGGCTTCATCTGCCTGGCCAGTACCTGCTCGGCGTAGCGCCCGTACTCCGGGCAGCTCATCATCATGTTGGAGATAATCAGGCCCTTTAGGTTCTGCTGGTACTTCAGGGCATACTCGGCGGCCAGGATGCCGCCCCAGGAGTGGCCCAGCAGGTAGAAGTTGTCGTTGGTCAGGTTCAGGGCCTTGCGCACCTGCTCTACTTCCTCCACGTAGCGGGGCAGGCTCCACATGGCCGTGTCCTTGGGGTTGTCGGAAAGGCCGCAGCCGAGCTGGTCATAGTAGATAAACTCGATGCCTTCGGCCGGCAGGAAGTTTTCCATGCACTCGAAGTACTCGTGCGTGGCGCCGGGCCCGCCATTGAGCAGCAAAAGCTTGATGCGGGGGTTGTTGCCGAACCGCTTGGTCCAGACGTTGAAGGTGCCTTTCGGGGTCGTAATCGGAATGATCTGGACGCCCCCGTCCTGCACACCCGACTCAGTGCGCTGGAAATAGGCAGCTGGTGGGCCAGCCGGTGCTTTCGGGTCCGGTTGCCGGGAGCAGGATGATGCCCCGAGCAAAGTGAGCAGCAGGGCAGGAGCGAGCAGGCGTTTCAGCATGGCAGCAGTAAAAGCAGAGTAGGTCAGATAACCCTAAACGTAGCCATTATCCGCTATACTCCCGGTTCTTGTGTCTCGGCTGCCGGGGCGGAATCAGAAAGGCCGAGGTCGGCTGGCGAAAATGCGGGCACTTCCCGCACCTCCCCGGCGGCCAGGTCGCCGAGGTGGAGGCTGCCCACGCGCACCCGCACCAGGCGCAGGGTCGGGAAGCCCACGGCGGCCGTCATCTTGCGGATCTGCCGGTTTTTGCCTTCGCTCAGGACGATGGAAACCCAGGAAGTGGGGCCATGCCGGTCGTCGCGGATTTTCCGGCCCCGGTCGCCAAAAGCGGGGGCGGCTTCCAGCCGGTACGCCCGGGTCGGCAGGGTCTGGTACTTCACGTTGCGCAGCCCGATTTCCACGCCCTGCCGCAGCTGCTCCACAGCCTCGTCGGTAATCAGCCCGTCGACCTGGGCGTAGTACTCCTTTTCCACCTTCTTGCCGCGCACCAGTTCACTCATTTTGCCGTCGGTGGTCAGCAGCAGCAGACCCTCACTGGCTTCGTCGAGGCGGCCAATGGCCATGGTGCCGGGCGGAAAGTCGTGCAGCGCGCCCAGCAGCTTCTTGCGCGGCAGCTCGCACACAAACTGGCTCAGGTAGCCGAAGGGCTTGTGAACGAGAAAGTGCCGGTGCGGCAGGACCGGAAGGGCCGGGGAATCGTCGGTCATACGGAATCGGTAAGCGTGGTCCGGATGTCGGCGAGGGTGGGTTGCCGAAGCATCGCAAAGGCCGGGGAGAGTAACCCGGCCCCAAACTTACTGCTCCTGCAGCCAGGTCAGGGCCCAGTAGGAGTCCGAACCCATAAACAGCTCCAGAATTTCCGGGGCCGCCAGCAGCCCGTTGGCGCTGTTGGTGAGAAGAACGATGCTTTCACCGGTGGCCGGGAATACCATGAACAGGTTTTTGAAGTCCCCGTTGTCGCCCCAGTGCCAGAAGGCCTGGCCCCGGCTGCTTTCCTGCAGGCCCACGCCCAGGCCCCAGGTGATGTGCTCGGCGGCGGGGCTGCGCAGGCGGCCGCAGTGGCGGGCGGGGCCGGTAGCTGTGAGCAGGAGGGCGTGCGTAGCCGGCTTCAGCCCCTGGCCGGCGGCCAGCGCCTGCAGAAACAGGCTGTAGTCGTGGGCGGTGGTGAGCAGGCTGAAAGCGGCGCTGGGTTCGCGGAACTTCCGGACCCGCGTCGGCTGGCCCTGGCTATCGTGGCCGGTGCAGTGCTGCTGCTCAAAGCGGTTTTCCCAGCCAAAGCTGCTTTGGCTCATGCCGAGCGGCTTGAAGACTTCCTCTTCTGCCAGCTCCTGCAACGACTTGTCGGTAATGGTTTCCACTACCTGCTGCAGGTAGCTGTAGCCCGCACCGGAGTAGTGCCAGCAGCTGTCGGGGGTAAACTTGAGCTTAAGCACGTTCTGATTCCACCGGGGGCCGGCGGCATTTTCCGCCCAGTTGGGCAGTCCGCTGGTATGATGCAGTACCATGCGGGCCGTTATCTGCTCGGTTACCCGCCGGTTGCCGGAGCTTTGAAGCTCCAGGTAGCGGCCCAGGGGAATGTCCAGGTCCAGCAGGTCCCGGTCTACCAGCCGCAGCACGATATAAGCAAAGACGGGCTTGCTGAGGGAGGCCGCCTGAAAAACGCTGCTGGGCCCCACCGGCGCCGGCTGCCCCTGCTTCAAAACACCGGCTTGCAGCGACTGAACCTGCTGCTGGCGCGTGTACACCACCTGCAGCCCCGGAATCTTATGCCGGCGGGCAATGGCGGTGAGAACCTGTTCCGCTGAGGGTTTGGGTGGGTCGGGCTGGCGAAAGGCGGACAGCCCGGCCACCAGCAGAAGGCAGATGCAACGAAGAGCAGACAAACCGGTACGTAGTGGGCTAAAACTGAAATAGGTTGAAAGGTAGCTTAACTATAGCTAAACCTTGTCATCGGATTATAAGATACCGCCAGGTTCCTATTGTTGACCGATAAGCTGATCGGCCTTTAGAATACGCTCAGGCGTTTGTCACTGCCTTCAGTCCCAGGATCGAGCAGATCAGCGTGAACAGAAAAAACAGCCGCCAGAACGTGGCCGGCTCTTTGAAAATCAGGATACCCACGACCACGGAGCCCACCGCTCCAATGCCCGTCCAGACGGCATAGGCCGTGCCGATAGGCAGGGTGAGCGTGGCGCGGTAGAGCAGGTACATGCTCAGGGTGAGGAAGGCGGCAAAGCCCACCCACCAGAGCAGGGCCGTGCCACCGTTGGCTTCCCGGGCCTTGCCCATACAGGCCGCAAAGCCAATTTCGCAGAAGCCACCAATAATCAGATAAACCCAGTTCATGGTTAGAGGGCAGAAGTGAAAGGAAGGGTACCGGTAAAACGCAGCCCGGCGGGCCTACTTTTCTTCGGCCAGCCACTGCATCACCAGTTGAATGCCGGTTCCGTTTTCCTTTTGCAGCAAGGCCTGCAGCTCGGCTTGCTGGGCCCGGGCGGCAACGCTGTGGAGCAGCACGAGAGAAGAAACAGTCTTATCAGGAAGTAGGTAGCCGGAAGCCGGAATGGTGAAGGGCGGTATAGAAGTAAAACGCGGGCCGCCCCAACCGGAGCGGCCCGCGCGTGTGCGTTACAGGGCGAATGCGGGGCCCGTCAGGTTCAAAGCTAGCCGAGAGTGTGGTACACGGCCTGCACGTCGTCGTCCTCCTCGAACTTCTCAATCAGGTTCATCACCTCTTCCAGCTGCTCGCCTTCCAGGGTCACGGTGGTGTTGGGCACGCGCTGCAGCTGGGCGCTGATGACGTTGAGGTGGCGCTCTTCCAGGGCTTTCTGCATCTGGCCGAAGTCGCTGAAGGCGGTTTCCACCACGATAAGGTCTTTCACGTTGCCCTGCTCGTCTTCTTCCTGGTCTTCGTAGATGTCGTCGGCGCCGAAGTCAATCAGCTCGAGCTCCAGCTCGTCGCGGTCCAGGCCTTCGGCGGCCAGCTTGAATACGCCCTTGCGGGTAAAGGTGAAGTCAGACGAGCCGGCGGTGCCCAGGGCGCCGTTGCCGCGGTTGAAGTACATCCGCACGTTGGCCACGGTGCGCACGGGGTTGTCGGTAGCGGTTTCCACTACGATGGCCACGCCGTGGGGCGCGTACCCTTCGTACACCACTTCCTGGTAGTCTTTTTCTTCTTTGCTGCTGGCCCGCTTAATAGCGGCTTCCACGCGGTCTTTGGGCATGTTCACGCCCTTGGCGTTCTGCATGGCCGTGCGCAGGCGGGAGTTGGTATCGGGGTTGGGGCCGCTTTCCTTCACGGCCATCACGATTTCCCGGCCGATGCGGGTAAAGTCCTTGGACATCTTGTCCCAGCGCTTCATTTTACGGCCTTTGCGGAATTCAAACGCTCTTCCCATCTATGGTGAATTTGTGAAATGATGAATTTGTGAACCAGCCGGCAGGGGGAATGCCCGGAAGGGGTGGCAAGTTAGCAGAAAGGCCGGGCAGGCGCAATCTGAGCCCGGGTTTCCACTTGTTTAGTACAGGACCGGGGCCAGGGTGTACACGCCTTTGTTGCCGGCTCCGGTTTCGTTGATGGTGATAGTCAGCTGCCGGGTGTTGGGCGCAACCTGAAAGGTGCCCCCGTAGCGCTTGGCCACGCCCTGCCGGTCGGTGTAGTCGAAGCGGATACTGTCGCCGCTGATGCGGTAGCGCCCGTCCTGGTCGAAGCGCATGGGGCCGTTGAGGCTGCCCAGCTGCAGGCGCTTCTGGTAGGTGCCACCGGGCTGTAGGGTCAGCGTGCCGCCCACGCCTTCCACCTGCGTGGCTTCCCCGCTGCTTTCAAACACGGTGTAGGTCTGGTAGCGGTAGGTGGTGTAAAACGAAGCTGCTGCGGCCTTGGGCTTGGCCGGTGTCTTGGCCGCAGCAGCTCTGACCGGCTTTTTAGGAGCCGGCTTCACCTGGGCCTGGGCAGGGGAGAGGAAGAAACTGAACAGGAGCAAAGGCAGCAGCAGGAGGCGCATAGGAAAGCGGGGTTGGAAAAGTAAAAGTAAGGCTGGGAAAAGTATGGCTTGAAAGCGCAGCTGAGCAGAAGCGCGAATCCCCGGCTCCGCATCGCGTCGGCACCCAAACGAATTCGTCAGGTCCGCAACGGGCAACGACACGCGCAGCCGGGGCTTCGCGCGGTAAATCGGCTTTTGCTCTGACAGCCGGCGCGTAACTTGCCGCCCCACCTTTGCCTGCCAATTCCATGCCCCAGTTTCTGCGTGAGCTCATTTTTCCTGCCGATCAGCTGCCCCAGGCCGATGTCTGCCTCGTTGGGTTGCCCCTCGATTTTGGCACCGTGCTCGAAGGGGGCCGGGCCGGGGCAGTGCATGCCCCGGGCGCCATTCGCCGGGAGCTGCGCCGCTACCACAAAACCTACAACCTCGAGCACGACGTGGACCTCGGCACCCTGCGCATCGCCGACGCCGGCGACCTGGACCTCAGCCTGCCCTACCACGAGCAGAACCACGCCACCATCCGCCGTCGCCTCGGGGAGCTGCTCCGGCAGTATCCCCGGGTTGTGGTGCTGGGCGGCTCCCACGACGGCACCTACTCCACCGTGCGGGGCCTGTCGGATGCGGAGAATGGACGCCCGGTCGGCGGCATCAACCTCGATGCCCACGCCGACGTGAAGGACAAGCCCCTTATCAGCAGCGGCACCCCGTTCGGCAAGCTGCTGCGGGAAGGCGTGCTGGCTGGGTCCCGGTTTACCGAGCTTGGCCTGCACTCCAACCTCAACACCAAGGAGGATATTGACTTTCTGCACCAGCAGCAGGCGACCATCGTGCCCCTGGCCCATGTGCAGCAGGACGGTATGTCGCTGTATATAAACCGGGCCCTGACGCGCGCCACGGCCGCCGGCCCGGCCTTTGTCAGCTTCGATATCGATGGCTGCGCTGAAGCATACGCTCCAGCGGTTTCGGCGCCCAGCGCCGACGGCTTCACGCCCCGGCAGGCGGTGGAAGCCGCTTTCCTGGCCGGTTGCAACCCCGGGGTGCAGTTGTTTGAAGTAGTGGAGCTGAACCCCATCTACGACCGCGACAACCAGACTGCCCGCCTGGGGGCTACTATCGTTTCTGCCTTCCTGACCGGGGTCGCGGCAAAGCTGGTGAAACGATAGAAGGTCCCGCAACTAGCTCTAAAGGAGGTTTTAAAAGTTTTTTCGAAAGAAGTACGAAATATTTCGTTGATGGAAGCAACCTTGTTGCGCAGGTGCTCATCCATTGGGAAAATTCACCCTAAACTTTCTTTCCTACCATGAAAAACCTGCTCACCCTCCTGGCTTTCGGAGCCGCCACCCTCACCGCCGCCGGCCAGACCGCGCCCGCCTTCAAATCGTCCTGCGACGAGCACAAGTACAACTTCAGCGACAACAAGCAGCACTGCGAAACCCGCGACTTCAGCCTGAAGGTACCTAAGTCGGGGCCCCTGACGGTGGATGGCGGCAAGAACGGCGGCATCGCGGTGCGCAGCTATCCGGGGTCGGAAGTAAAGGTGCGGGCCCGGGTACAGACCTGGGGCGCGGATGAGGCTGCTGCCCGGTCAACGGCTGCTGCCGTGCACGTCAACACCGTGGACGGCACGATGCGGGCTACTTCGACGGCCGGCGACAACTGGGCAGTAAGCTACGAGCTGCTGGTACCGGAGAAGATGGCCCTGGCATTAAAAACTCAGAACGGCGGCATCAGCCTCGACGGGGTAAAGGGGCTAGTCACGTTCGAGGCTCAGAACGGCGGGGTAAGCATTGTGGGCACGGGCGGCGACGTGAAGGGCAGCACCAAGAACGGGGGACTCAGCATCACCCTTAACGGCCGCAAGTGGGAGGGCAAGGGCCTCGACGTAACGACAACCAACGGGGGCATCAGCTGGAAAATCCCCGCCGACTACTCCGCCGAGCTGTTCAGCAGCACCGTGCGTGGCCCCATCAGCACCGACTTCCCCACCGACGTGAAAGGCAAAGTCGGCCGCGAAATAGCCGTGGCCCTGGGCAAAGGCGGCTCCCCGATTCGTGCCGTCACCACCAACGGCGGTATCACCATCAAGCGCGGAACGGAATGATAGGCAGGTGGTAGAAGCTGTGAGTCAGGAGTTAGAATCATAAGTTGCCAACTGGCTCTCTGACGTCTGGCTTCAGAATCCAGGACCATACTCAAGCAAAAGGCACCACCTCGGCTGAGGTGGTGCCTTTTGCATAAACGGGCCGAATACTCATCAACAGTTTTGCCGAAAGTCAGGATGATTTTTAACTTTCATACTCCCGGCTACTAACTCCTGCGCAGCAGCTCCTAACTCCTTAGAAAATCAGCTTCCTACGCCACCGCGGCGCCAGTCGGGCCGGCTGGGGCCGGGGCCCGTGACAACCCGGTGCCCATGGGAACCGGAGTGGGTTTGCCGGGAGCCGGTGCCGTAGCCGGAGTAGTAGCCTTCGTCGAGGTCGGCGTTGTAGCGCGGACCGGGCACGTAGCGTGTGGCGCGCCTGGTGCGGCGCTGGCTGGTCAGCAGCGCCGCCAGACCGATTACGGCGGCGCCAATTCCGACGACTGCCAGGCTGCGGGGCAGGGTGTCGGGTACTTCGGGCGGTACGAACTGCACGCCGTCGGCGTCGGTGCGGGCGGGCTGGGCTACGTAGCGGCCCTGAGCGGGCACCGGGAAGTTGCGGGCCAGCCGGGTGAGGCCGGCGGCAGCTTCCGGGCCCGTAATCACCGGGCCGTGGCCGCAGCCAATAGCATTGGGCTCCAGATTGGCCAGCTCTACCACCGAGGCGTGGGTGGCTTCCCAGTCGTAGTTGAACGGGGTGCCGGCCCGGCTGATCTTGGGCAGCTGCAGCATCAGGGAGGGAATGGAGTCGTGGCAGGCGGTGGCAAAGGCGTCGGCGCCGAGCAGGGTTTTGTCTTCGGTGCGGAACAGGGCCACCTGTCCGGGAGCATGGCCCGGTACGTGGATCATCTGCCAGCCGGGCAGGTACGGCACCTCGGCGCCTTCGGGCAGGGCCTGCACGCGGCTCAGGTTAAAGCTCTGAGGCGGAAAAAAGCGGCTGGCGAAACCCAGGGAGCCACCCACGGTAGGGTCGGCGGGCGGGTACACGGCCTTGCCGGTCAGAAAAGTCAGCTCCAGCCGGTGGGCATACACCGGCACGTTCCAGTGCTCCGACAGCTCCTGGGCGTTGCCGGCGTGGTCCATATGCCCGTGGGTCAGCAGAATGGCGACCGGGGTCGTGCCGACGTAAAACAGCTGGTTGGCGGCAGCAATGATGTCCTTGGCGTGACCGGGCAGGCCGGTGTCCACCAGCACCCACTCTCCGCGGGTGGTGGTTTCGACGAAATAAAGGTTGACGAAGCGTTGAATCTGAAGCTGGGTGACGCCAGCGGCTACCTGTTGCATTGCAGTTTGACGTTTGGTACAGCAGGGGGTACGCAGATTCCGGCCGGAGGATAGAAACAATTCGATTTGACCGCCTGATCTAAAACAAAAAAGCCCCTTGTCAGACAAGGGGCTTTCTTCAAAACAATGCCGGGTCAGCTTACTGACCGCTCGTGGTGCCACCAGCGGTGGTACCGCTGGCCGTCGTGCCAGCCGTGGTGCCCGTGGTCGTGCCACCGGCCGTGGTGCCGGAAGTCGTGCCCATGTCGCCACCAGCGGTGGTGCCAGCAGTAGTACCGGCCGTGGTGCCACCGCTCATCGTGGTGTCGGAGTTCATGCCAGCGTCGGAGCCCATGTCGCCGGACTCGGTGCCAGCCTCAGTGCCGGCCGTGGTAGCGCCCTCGGTGCCGCCGGCGTTTTCCGACTGGTTGCTGCCGCAGGAGGCGAAAGTGAAGGAGGCCGCAGCCAGAGCGAGGAAAAGAACCTTTTTCATGATCAGGTAATGGTTGGTGGAGGTGTTGGATAAGGTGATTGCCCCGGTAAGGGCATCTGTGGGCTTTATACCAGACTCACGGCAGGGTAACCCGCTTTTATGAAAAAAAAATGACGGCATGCCGATAAGCTCGTCAGTTGGGTTGTCTGGTAGGACGGATCTAATGTTGAGCTTAGCTTGTGTCCATGCCTTTCTTTCCGGTGTATCCGGCGAATTCACCGGGAGTTTTGCAAGCCGGACGTCGAAGCCGGCACTGGTCCGGTGGGCTGGCCCGGACCGGGAAAAAAGTGCCGGGCACGAACTGAAAATCCTATATTCGCCCCTCTACCCATTCCCATCCCGCCTTCCTATCCATGTCCCAGCACCCCGCTTCCCTCGAAACGCCCGAGCTCAACCTCGAAGCCAACAGCCAGTCCGATAAAGCCACCACCAACACGGCCAGCCGCAACAGCGGGGGGCGGCCCATGTACTACGAGTACAAGCCCGAGGAAACCGTGAAAGCAAAGCACGGCAATGAGCTGCGCTGCAAGACCTGGGAGGCCGAGGCGGCGCTGCGCATGCTCGAAAACAACCTCGACCCGGCCGTTTCGCTGGTGTACGACGAGCTGATCGTGTACGGGGGCGCCGGCCGCGCGGCCCGCAACTGGAAAGAGTACCAGACCATCGTCAAGACCCTGAAAAACCTGGAGCCCGACGAAACCATGCTGGTGCAATCCGGCAAGGCCGTGGGCGTGCTGCGTACCTGGGCCCACGCCCCGCGGGTGCTGATTGCCAACTCCAACATTGTTCCGGCCTGGAGCACGCAGGAATACTTCGACGAGCTGGATAAGCTCGGGCTGATGATGTACGGGCAGATGACGGCCGGCTCCTGGATTTACATTGCCACCCAGGGCATTCTGCAGGGCACCTACGAAACCTTCGCCGCCGTGGCCGACAAGCACTTCGGCGGCACCCTGCGCGGCACCATTACCGTCACGGCCGGCCTCGGCGGCATGAGCGGGGCCCAGCCCCTGGCCGTGACCATGAACGATGGCGTGTGCCTCGTCATCGAGCCCATCGACGCCCGCGTCAAGCAAAAGGTGCAGGAAGGCTACCTCGACGCCCAGGCCCGGGACCTCGATCACGCCCTGCAGATCTGCGCCCAAAGCAAGGAAGACGGCATCGGCTGGTCGGTGGGCCTGACCGGCAACGCGGCTACCATCCTGCCCGAGCTGCTCAAGCGCGGCTTCCAGGTTGATATCGTCACGGACCAGACCTCGGCCCACGACCTAATGGACTACATCCCCGAGGGCGACATCGACGCGGTGCTGGCGTTGCGCGCCGCTGACCCGGCCGAGTTCAAGCGTCAGGCCCTGGCGTCCATTATCAAGCACTGCCAGGCCATCATCGACATGCAGGCCGCCGGCGCCGTGGCCCTCGACTACGGCAACAACCTGCGCGGGCAGGCCGAGAAAGGCGGCCTGAAGGTGCGCGACGAGAACGGGCAGTTTCTGTACCCCGGCTTCGTGCCCGGCTACATCCGCCCGCTGTTCTGCGAGGGCAAAGGCCCGTTCCGCTGGTGCGCCCTCTCCGGCGACCCCCAGGACATCCTGCGCATTGACCGCGCCCTGCTCGAAACCTTCCCCGACAACAAGATGCTAGCCCGCTGGATTGAGAAGGCCCAGGCTAAGGTGCCCTTCATCGGCCTGCCCGCCCGGGTATGCTGGCTCGGCTACGGGGAGCGGGAGAAGTTCGGTCTGGTCATCAACGACCTCGTAGCCCGGGGCGAAGTATCGGCCCCCATCGTCATCGGCCGCGACCACCTCGACTGCGGCTCGGTGGCCTCGCCCAACCGCGAAACCGAAGGCATGAAGGACGGCTCCGACGCCGTAGCCGACTGGCCCCTGCTCAACGCCTTGGCCAACACGGCCTCCGGCGCCGACTGGGTGAGCCTGCACAACGGCGGGGGCGTGGGCATCGGCAACTCCACTCACTCGGGTATGGTGATAGTAGCCACCGGCACCCCTGAAAAAGCCGAGCGCCTGCGCCGCGTGCTCACCACCGACCCCGGCATGGGCGTCTTCCGCCACGCCGACGCCGGCTACGAGCTGGCCCAGCAGGTGGCCGATGAGCGCGGGGTGAAGATTCCGGGCCGGGAGTAGAAAGCAGGAGCGGGGCTAACCGGTTAGGTGTGGCCCCGCCTTTTTTATTATTCGATTACGACTTTCTAAATAGCCTCATGAAATACCCTTTATTGGCTCCTGCACTGCTTTTGCATGCAGCCTGCCAAAGCAACACCTCCATTGACGTAACCGCATCAGAGGCGGACCACTTGGCTAAAGCTCAGCCGGAGGTAGCGAGCGCCAGTCCTGAGCACATTGAGCTGAGCATGCTTACCATCAACAGCAAGCCGCACATGAAGCTGAGCACGGAAGTGCTGACCAAGCAGATGGGCCGCCCCGACAGCATTGCTAAAGGAGTCGTGGAGTGCGGCGGTGAACTGGAGCCCGTTAACAATGCCAATGGGGACTACTGGTACTATGGCAAAACAAGCTACGAAGTTGGCGGCACCCAGGCCGTGCTGGCGGGCTTCGACGTCACAACAGGCAAGTTCCAGGGCAAGCTGGGAAGGCTTGAGCTTAACCAGAATACTACCTTGGAGGACGTCCGTCGCTTCTATCCGGAAGCTGCCAAAGAAGCTGATGCCCCTGCCAGCGGCCGCCCCGGGAGGTACTGCGCCTGCCCTTCTATAAGGATGGGGCACCGCAGGACGCAGCCCTGGATCTGATCTTCAAACAGGGTCGCCTCCAGGAAGTAGAATTTTTCTACCCATGCTAACCATAACGACCTGAGCATTTGGTTTGCTCCGCTAGCGTTTCATCAATCTGCTACAACGCCGCCCGGGGAAACTCAGGCGGCGTTGTTCGTTCTGGAAAGTCTGTAGGGAAAAGCAATTCCTCGCCTTGACTGTTTAACTCCCTGCGGCGGCGCAGTGCCGGCGAGTCACCTATGCAAACTTTCCCGATTATGAACATTGGAATCATCGGCGCCGGCCACATCGGCAGCGCCCTGGCCGTGCGGCTTACGGGCCTCGGCCATTCAGTATATATCGCCAACTCCCGCGGCCCCGAGACGCTGCAGGACCTGGCCCGGAAAACCGGCGCTACGCCCGTCACTGCTCAGGAAGCCGCCTGGCGCGGCACCGACCTGATCGTGGTAACCATTCCGCTCAAGAACATTCCCGAACTGCCCAAGGACCTGCTGGCGGGCGTACAGGCCGGGGTGCCCGTCATCGACACGAGCAACTACTACCCCATGCTGCGCGACGGGAAGATTGCGGAGCTGGAAGCGGGCAGCCTGACTGAGAGTGAGTGGGTGCAGCAGCACCTGGGTCGGCCGATGGTGAAGGTGTTCAACAACATCTACGCCCACCACATCGTGGAGAAGGGGCAGCCCGTCGGCACGCCCGGCCGCATCAGCCTGCCCGTAGCTGGCGATGATGCCGCCGCCAAGCAGAAAGTAATGGCCCTGGTGGAAGAGCTGGGCTTCGACGCCGTGGACGCCGGTACCCTGTACCAGTCGTGGCGGCAGCAGCCGGGCACGCCCGCGTACGGCGCTGATATGCCCGCTGACAAGCTGCGCGAAAACCTGACCAGCCTGGGCACTGAGCGTACCGATGCCCAGCACGCCGAGTACAAGGCCAACCACGCTCACCAGGAACAGGCTATGGGGGCCCAGGGCGTCAAGCTGTAGTAGCCGTCCAACCAACCTTCTCACACGAAGCGCCGTCCTGGTTTCCCAGAGCGGCGCTTTTCGTTTTGTTGGGTATGCATTCCAGCTCAACACTCGCTAGTTTTAGCCCACCGGCCTGGGCCGATCTAGTCTATCATCTGCTTTATTACCCTATGAAACCCGAATTCCAGAACCTCCCCCTCATCGATAACCCCGGCGGCCACCGCTTCGAGCTGACCGTCAACCATTCCACTGCCTTTATGGAGTACGGGGAGCGGGACGGGGCGCTGGCGCTGTTCCACACCGAAGTGCCCGGCGAGCTGGAAGGGCAGGGGGTGGGCTCGGCCCTCGTGGAAAAGGTGCTGGCGGAAATTGAGCGGCGGCAGCTTCCGCTGATTCCCCTGTGCCCGTTCGTGACGGCCTACCTGAAGCGGCACCCGGAGTGGCAGCGGCTGGTCGCGCCGGCCTACCAGCGCTGGTTTCAGCCCGCCCAGCCGCAGTAGCCCGGCCAGTAAGAAGTTGCACCCGGCAGGTCCCGCAGGCAAAGTCTGGCGCCCGCCGTGTTTACAGCTTTTCCCCGCAGCGCCAGCAGAATTCGGCATCGTCGCGGTGGTCAGGGGCCTGGCAGACGTGGCAGACGACCTGTTTGAACACCGGCCGGGCCTGGGCGCCGGCACCCGACATCTGGGCCGAGACGATGCCGGTGGGCACGGCAATGATGGCGTAGCCCAGAATCATCAGCACCGAGGCCAGGCTCTGGCCCAGTACCGTGACGGGCGAGATATCCCCGTAGCCCACGGTGGTCAGCGTGACGATGGCCCAGTAGATGCTTTTGGGGATGCTGGTAAAGCCGTTTTGGCCACCTTCTATCACGTACATCATCGTTCCAATCACGATAACCAGCGTAAAGACGGTCGTCAGGAACACCAGGATCTTGTAGCGGCTGGCTTTGAGGGCACTCAGGATAAACTCGCCCTCGCCCACGAACTGCCCCAGCTTAAAGATGCGGAATACCCGCAGCAGCCGCAGCGTCCGGATGACGAGCAGGTAGCGGCTGCCCACCAAGACCAGCGCGGCCACCGTGGGCACGATGGCCAGGAAGTCGATGATGCCCAGCGGACTCAGGGCGTAGCTCAGGGGACGGCGCACCACGGCCAGCCGCATCAGGTACTCGATTACAAACAGCCCGGTAAATGCCCACTCCACCATCCGCAGCTCCGGGCCAAAGCGGGCTTCGATGCCCTGCACGCTTTCCAGCATTACCGTCATCACGCTCAGCAGAATGGCTGCCAGCAGCGCAATGTCGAAGAGCTGGCCGGCCCGGGTATCGGATTCAAAGATGACGCGGTAAGCGGCTTGCCGCCAGCGGGAGGCGTTTTCGGGAGGACGTATTTCCATAAGCAATAGGGGAGGGCCGCACCTGGCATCGGCCCTTCGACGGGCCTCATTTACGAAAAGCAGCCCGCATGGGCTGAACCGCTCAGTGGAAGGGCAGGCCCGGGTTTCGTCGCAAAGGGCCCGGACTGCGTAAAAGCCGGCAGCCCGTAGGGGTATTGTTCAGTAAATGCCACGTCGATGAAGCAGCAAGCACAACAGGTAGCCGGGGCGGCCAGCGGCCCCTCCGGCAGCGGGAAGTCAGCTAAAAAAGCGTCGGGTTTTATCTTTCTGTTGGCTGCTGGGCTGCTGGCTTCCTGCTCTGATGACACGTCCCGGCGGGAAAGCTCTGAGCTGCGGGTCGATGAGCCCGCGGCAGCCGAGCCAACTGCGGCGACGCCCGCGGCTGCGTCGGCTCCCACGCCTGCCGCTGCCCCACCAGCTTCTGCGGGCCGCCCGTACCGGGTGCGGGTCGAAACCGCGTACTTTTTCGACGCTCCCGAACAGGGCCGGCCCAGTGGCAACTACCTGCGCCGCGGCGACCTGCTGTACGGCACCGAAGAGCGGGGCGGCTTTGTGCAAACCAGCTTCCGCTTACCCAACGGGGCCACGGTCGTGGGCTGGCTGAAGTCGGCCGAGCTGACCCGGGTAGCGGGCAGCCCCTCGCCGACGGCTGCCCGGACCCGCCCGGCGCCCCGGTCCGCTCCGCCGGCTGCGCAAGACTACGGGCAGGAAGTAAACCCGGCACCCGCCGAACCGGAACCCCGGCCGGCGGGCCCGGCGGCCGGGACGGCGGTGGTACAGGTGGCCCGGGCCTACTTTCACAACTCGCCCGACTTGACGCAGCCCCGCCGCGCCTACTGCGAGCAGGGCGACAAAGTCCGGGTGATAGATCGGCGGGGAGAGGCCGTTTACGTCACGTTCACGAACTGGGAAAAAGTAACCACCAAGGGCTGGATGCGGCAGGCCGATCTGCGGTAGAATCGACCCTTTAACCCCGGTATGACTTCGTGCGTTATCCTGTTTTTGCCTGCCCATGAAGCTTTTCGTCTCCCTCTGGCTTGCCGCCACCCTGCTGCTTGCCGCTGAGCCCGGCCGGGCCCAGTCGACCCCGTCCGCTTCGCCCTACCACACCCGCCTGCTTGTGGATGGGGCCATTATCACCGGCCTGACCGGCATAGGCGTAACCGGCCTTTACCTCGTGCAGCAAAAGCGCGTTCCCACCGAGGCCGAGCTGGCCCTGCTCCGCAAAAGCGACGTGCCCCGCATCGACCGGTTTGTAGCCGGCCGCTACAGTGAGCGGGCCCAGCTCGTCAGCGACCTGCTGTTTTACCCGACGATGGGCCTTGCGCCCGGGGTGCTTGCGCTGAACCCGGCTTCCCGGGGGCGTTTCGGGCAGGTGGCGGTGCTTTACGTGGAAGCCATGATGGCTACGAATGCCATATTCGCTTCGACCGTGGGTACCACGTACCGGTACCGGCCCTACCTCTACGGCCCCGAAGGAGGCAGCCGGCGCACCCAGCCGGTTGCTACGAACTCCTTTTTCGGCGGACACACCGCCAATTCCGCTACAGTCACCTTTTTCACGGCCAAGGTCCTGCACGACTTCAACCCCGGCTCCGCCGCCGAGCCTTACATCTGGACCGCCGCGGCCGTGCTGCCCGCGGCAGTCGCCTACGCCCGCATGGAAGCCGGCAAGCACTTCCTGACCGACAACATCGTGGGCTACGCGGTGGGAGCTACCGTGGGCATCATGGTGCCCCAGCTGCACAAAGCCAGGGGCGCGGGTTATTCGTTCGCGCCGGTTCAGGGGCTGAATGTAAACGGCCACTCCTACGGCGGCCTGCTGATTTCGAAACGGCTGTAGCTTGGGACACCGGTTTCGAACTTCTTCTAAACCAGACCAGCCTACCACATCCGACTGTATATCAAGCAGGTGTTTTGCGCTCCTTGCCAACGCAGACCATTATTAAAAAAGGAGCTGCCCTATCCCGGCCGGGATAGGGCAGCTCCTTTTTTACGCTAACCGCCATCAGCTTAAAGCCAGCAGCCAACTACTACGGGTTGGTGCTCCACATGCCGGCTTCCTTGATAAAGATGCGGCGGTTGAGCTTGAGCTGGGCAATGATGAACTCAGCCAAGTCCTCGGGCTGCATCACCTTGTCGGGGTTGCCGTCGGTGAGGTTGTTGCTAATAGCCAGCTCGGTGGCCACGGTGCTGGGCGTGAGGGCCGACACGCGGATGTTCTGCTTGCGTACCTCCTGCATCAGCGACTCGGTGAAACCCAGGATGGCGAACTTGGAGGCGCTGTAGGCGCTGGTCGTGGCCGCGCCCCGCTGGCCGGCGGTAGAGGCGATGTTGATGATGTCGCCGGTTTCGCGGGCAATCATGGCGGGCAGCACGGCGCGGGTAGCGTAGTAGGTGCCCATCAGGTTGACCTGCACAATATGCTCCCACTCGGCGGGCGGCATATCCACTACTTTGGCGAACGTGCCGATGCCGGCGTTGTTGATCAGAATATCGATGGCGCCCAGCTGTTCCTGGACCTGGGCCACGGCCGCCTCCACGGTCGTGCGGTCGGCCACGTCGGCCGCAACCACGGCGGTTTTCACGCCCAGGGCTTCAATTTCGCGGGCTACGTCCTGGAGCTGGCTTTCGGTGCGGGCCAGCAGGCCCACGTGTACGCCTTCCTGCGCCAGGGCAATGGCTACGGCCCGGCCGATTCCTTTTCCTGCGCCCGTGACGAGGGCAATTTTTCCGTTTAGGGATTCCATAATGCTTGCGGGTGAACGAAGAATGTGGTGTATAACCGCAGCCCGGCCCCGGGGGTTGCAGCCAAACCAAACTTCTCAGGGAGTACCGGGGCGGTGCCGGTATAGGTAGTAATTCACCTATATAGTGGCTAGTATTGCAGCCGTAAAGCAAAAACGCACCTGATGCGGCGTAGTATCATCACCTGGCATTACTGGACCGGCCTGTTGCTGGCCGTGTTTATTCTAACTCACCTGGTAAATCATCTGGCGGCTTTGGGAGGCGTGCCGGCGCATCTAGCGGTGATGAATCTGCTGCGGCTGATCTACCGCAACCGGGTAATAGAGCCGCTGCTCCTGCTGGCCGTGGTCACGCAGGTGTTTACGGGCATCCGGCTTTTCCGCCAGGCCCGCACCCAGCCGGCGCAGGGCGTTGCCTGGCGGGTGCAGCTGTTTTCGGGCCTGTATCTGGCCTTTTTCCTGCTGGTTCATACCGGGGCAGTGCTGACCGGCCGCCTGTGGTTTAAGCTGGATACGAACCTGTATTTCGGAGCCGCGGGAATGAATACCTTTCCCTTCAGCCTGTTCTTTATTCCCTACTACTTTCTGGCCGTGATGGCCGTGTTTCTGCACATCGCCAGCATCCACTACCGGAAAGCGCGGGTTTCGTTCGGCAGCCGGGCGGCCAGGCGGCAGGCAGTGGGTATTGGCGCTATCGGGGTCGTTACGGCAGGGCTGATTCTCTACGCCCTGACCAACCAGTTCCACGGGCTTGCCATTCCGCCCGTTTACCTGAAAGCACTGGGGCGCTAGGACAGACCGGCCGCAACCGTATTATACCCGCTTGAGCGTGGCGGCAATAAACTGGTCGATGGTTTCGGCCATGGCGGTGGCTTCCTTGTTGATGGCCGGAGCGAGGGTGTAAGGAGCGTCCGTGCGGGCCGGGGCCTCGTCGGCGAACCGGTTGAGGCGGCTGAGCTGGTCGCCGATGGCCTTGTAGACGGGGTCCCAGAACCGGAACGAGGTCTGCTGCTTGCGGGCCAGCACGAGGCGCAGCTCCAGCAGGCGCATCACGACCCCGGCCATCGTACCGAGCAGCGCCCGCTCAGGAGCCGTGAAGGGGCGGGGCTGGTAGTCGAGCACGCACAGGGTACCGATATTGTGGCCCTCCGGGGTATTAAGCGAATGGCCGGCATAAAACTGCATGTTCAGCTGCCGTACCACGGTGGGGTCTACCAGGGCGCTGGTTTCCTCCGTCAGGTTCTCGTACACCGTGATGCCGTCCTGCAGCACGGCCACCGAGCACATGCTCTGGTTGCGCGGCACCCGGTCGCCGCCTATACCGTAGTTGGACTTGAACACCACTTCCTTTTCGTCGACCAGCGAAATCAGGGCGCTGGGAACCTGCAGCAGGCGGGCCGTGAGGGCCACGATGTCGTCGAGCAGCTGCTCGTTTGAGGCATTCAGGATCTGGTAGCGGTGCAGGGCCTGCAGGCGGGCTTCTTCGGTGGCCGGAATCAGCGAATCAAAAACGGAAGACATAAATTAAATACCGGGGAGGATGAGCTAACGGATGGAAACCGGAGCGGTGCCGTGATGCGAAGTGCCAGCTGCCCGGATTAGTTTCCGTTGGCGTGGATAGGGGCTGCCGCTGCCGAGCTTAGGCGTACTGCGGAACGCCCCTTTGCGTTGCCGAAAAAAACTGGTTGGCTGAATATAAATAGTTGCTCACCTATCTTGGCCGCGCCAACGGTGCCCGGCTTATGGGCAACCCAGGGGCTTGCTTAACTACTCTTTTCCTGTGACCCTCCTGAACCGTTATTTCCCCGTTACCGTGGCCCTCTATGGCCTGCTGACAACCCTGACCCTGGTCGTGCTGTTCCACGGGCTCATTGTGCTGGGCGTGCTGCCGGCCGGAATCGTCTGGGGCGGACGGGTCGAAAGCCGGGAGCAGCTGCTGGTGCTGGAAGCGGTGTCGATAACGCTTAACCTGCTGATGCTGGCCGTGGCTGCTGTCCGGGCCGGGCTGCTGAACGTGCGGGTCCGGCCCGTGGTGCTGCAGATTGCATTCGGGCTGATGACCGCGCTCTTTCTGCTGAATACCCTCGGCAACATGGTTTCCAAAAACGAGCTTGAAAAAGCAGTCTTCACGCCCCTGACCCTGCTCCTAGCTTTGTGCTGCCTGCGGCTCACCTTTGCGGCCGGCCCCGGCTATTCCAAGCCCCCGGTCGCGCAGTAGCCCGCTGCGTGGCTGTACTTTACCGGCATGATGTCCTACTGGCCTTTGCTTATTCCGACCGGCATCGGGTTCTTTATCGGCTTCTGGTGCCTGATCGTAAAGGGAATTTCACAGGTAGCCTGGAGCCGGCTGGTCGCCCGGTTTGGCGTGGTCAGCACCCCGGCCGGGTCGCAGATCACGCTGCCCAGGGCCCGGCTCGGGGTGGTAAGCTACCAGAATGCCATCCGGGCGGGCATAGCCCCCGATGGACTTTCCCTTTCCGTCAACTCCCTTTTTCGGGTGGGCCACCCGCCTTTGCTGATTCCCTGGTCGGCGCTGGAGCCTTTCCAGACCGAGCAATCTCTCTGGACCACGTTTTACTCGACTACCATTCGGCTCAGCGGAGCCGCGGGCATTTCGCTGACCTTCAACAGTGATGATTTCATCCGGGCGGCCCGCCCCTGGATCCGGCTGCAAGGCGAAGCCAACCAGGGGCAGGGCAGTGAGGCAGACCAGGCTGCCCGCTAGGTCCCATACTTTTCGAAGGCCTTTTGCAGCTTCTCCTTGGCATTTTTGGTAAGGGGCTTGCCGTGGCCGAACACCGCTTGGTCGAAGTCGAGGGCAGCCACTTTGCGGATACTGGCCAGGCCCAGGGCCCGGTCCTCGTACACGATACTGAAACCCAGACCCACCATATTCGCGCACAGGTCGCCAACGATCAGGACGCCCTCCGCGGGCACCTGCAGGGCAATATGACCCGCGCTGTGGCCCGGCGTGTGCACCACGCGCATTCCTTTGGCGCCGGGTATTACGTCACCATCCGCCAGCTTTACCTGTACCGGGGCTGCCTCCACCACGTTTTCGCTCCGCTTGATGACGGCGTTGAACAGCACCCAATTAAGCAAGCCCGGCGACAGATGATGGGGTAATCGGCCAGCCACGCCGCTTTCGAGCAGGGGTGCATCAGCGGCGTGAGCAAAGATGGGTACCCCCAGGCGCCGCTGAATGGCAGCCGCGCTGCCGGCGTGGTCGGGATGGGTATGGGTAAGCACGATGCGACGGATGTCGTCAGGCTGCCGGCCGGCCTTGCGGATAGCGGCAAAGATCTTGTCGAGGCTGTTTTGGTAGCCGGTGTCAATCAGCGTGAGCCCGTCGTCCTCGACCACAAAGGCGTTGACGGGACCGAGGCTGATCTGGAAAAGGGAGGGGGTGATGAGCTGCATGGCGGGTAGGGGCTGATGGAAGGCTGGCCCGGACAGCTGGCCCGCCAAGACCGGCAAAAGAAGCGAATATTTCGCTTGAACTATGCTGGCAGTGCCGTTAGAGCATAATTCAGGACTTTAGACCCAGGCGTGGACTGGCTCCGGCCGGCTGAATCGTACCGGGAAGCCACTGAAAATTGCCGGAAATCACCTGGCGCAGTGTACATTGACGGCCATATCCGACCGTATCCATCCCCTTGTACGCCGCATGAAACAACGCTACCTCTTCCTGCCTTTCCTTACCTTTTCTGCTGTCCGGTCCCGGGTCTGGCTGAGCCTGATTTTGCTGACCAGCCTGGGCATTTCCCGGGCCGCCGCCCAGATGGAGCCTGCGGCGCAGTACACCAAGCTCACGCCCACCCAGCTGCTGGCCTGGACCCCCACCGGCCCCACCGCCGTACCGGACAACGTGAGCCGGGTGCCCCTGGCTTCGCGGCAGAACAGCCTCGCCAGCCAACTCAACCCGGCCCAGAGCTTCAGCCACCGCATCAACTACGTGCCCGACGGCATGGCTACCTGGGGCGGCTACCTCAACGAGCAGAACCGCTTCAACCTGTTCAACTTCACCCACTGGCAGTACATCGACGTGCTAACCTGGTTCGACGGACCCGTGGCCATCCCCACCCGGCCCTGGGTGGAAACCGCCCACCGCAACGGCGTCAAGGTTATCGGCTCCGTTTTCACTTCGGCGGCCGACGTGAACGTGCTGATTCAGAAGGATGCGTTGGGCAACTACCCGGCCGCCCGCAAGCTGGTCGACGTAGCCGCCTACTACGGCTTTGACGGCTGGTTTTTCAATCAGGAGTCGTCGGTGCCGGCAGCCACGGCCACGGAGTTTCGCAACCTGCTCAAGCAGCTGCAGCAGCTCCGGCCCGCCGGAATGGAAATTCACTGGTACGACGCCATGCTGCCCGGCGGCAACATCTCCTACCAGAACGCGCTGAATGCCAATAACCAGCTGCTGTTCCAGGAAGGTCCGACCCGGGTCAGCGACGCCATGTTCACCAATTATTTCTGGTCGGGAGCTACCAACATCAACACCTCCGTAGCTACCGCCAACGCCCTGGGTCGTAGTCCGTTCGACGTGTACATGGGCGCCGACCTGTGGCCGACCCGCTCCAACCAGTCCATGTTTGCCCGCACTACCTGGGCCGATAACTACTTCGTGGGGGGCGACCTGACTCAGCCCCGGCTCTCGTTTGGTCTGTTTGCCACCAACCTGACCTACAACGGGGGCTTCAACAGCTTCAGCAGCAACGCCGCCGACTACGCCAGCTTCTACCGCACCGAGCAGCGCCTGTTTGCCGGCGACGATTTCGACGTCACCATCCCTGATGCCACCGGCTGGAAAGGCTTCGGCCACTACGTTCCGGTTCGCAGCGTCATCCACACCCTGCCCTTCGATACCTACTTTTCGGTAGGGCAGGGCAAGGTGTTTGCCAACAACGGGGTGCAGCTCGTGAAGAACTGGACCGACATGGCTAAACAAAGTCTGCTGCCGTCGTGGCAGTGGGCCAAAACCGGCGCTGCCCCCGTTACCGTGGGTTTCGACTTCGACGAGGCCTACTACGCCGGCAACTCCCTTAAGCTGGCCGGCAGCCTGAGCGGTACCAACAGCGCCACCGTGAAGCTCTACCAGAGCCGGCTGCCCATCACCGCCCAGACCAGCTGCGAACTGATTTTCAAAGCCGCTGCCGGGGCCACCAACACCCGCCTGGCCCTGTACTTCGCCGACAACCTGGCAACGCCCGAGCTGCTCGACCTGGGAGCGGTGCCATCCAGCCAGTGGGAGGTGCGCACCTTTAGCCTGGCCCCTTACGCCGGGCGGGAGCTGGCCGTTATTGGGGTGCAGGCCGCCTCGGCCACGCCGGTAGCAAACTACCAGCTCAACCTGGGCCGGCTGCGGCTGTTTAATGGCAGCAGCGCGCCCACGGCTGCCCCGGTCGTAAGCTTTACCGCCAGCGCCACGACAGTGACAACCAACCAGCCTATTCAACTCACCAACTCGACCACCAACGGCACGGCCTACCGCTGGACGTTTGTGGGCGGTACGCCGGCCAGCAGCACGGCGGTGCATCCGGTGGTGAGCTACGCGGCGGCGGGCACCTACGCCATCAAGCTCTGGACCAGCAATGCCGCCGGCCGCGACTCCCTGACCCGTACCAGCTACATCACCGTGGTAGCCCCGGGCAGTGGGAGCGGCAATAGCGCTCTGCTTTACGACGGAGCTACCAAGTACGTGGACGCCGGCCCCATTAACCTGAGCGGCCCGGCCCTGAGCATGGAGTGCTGGCTGAAGCCTGCCGCCTTTAAGACCGTCTCGCCGTTTATTTCCAGCGTGATGGGCATTGAGGACAGCAACAACACGGCTTTGATCCGCCTCGGCGACGCCGGCCTGGCGGCCAACCGGCTGCAGTTTGTGCTTACCATCGGGGGTATGGGCCGTAAGCTGAATTCCGCGACATCCTTGTCGGCCAATACCTGGTACCACGTGGCCGCCACGTACGACGGCTCGGCCATGAAACTGTATGTAAATGGGCAGCTCGACGCCACACTCAGCGTAAGCGGCAATGCGGCTGCCAGCGGGGTCTTCACCTTTGGCCGCAACTACGACGGCAACCGGATGCTGAGCGGCTCGCTCGACGAGCTGCGCGTCTGGACGCGGGCGCTGACGACAGCCGAAATTCAGGCCAACGCCTGCGCGGTCAGCGCCACGGCGCCCGGGCTAGAAGGGTACTGGCCCTGCAACGAAGGCACCGGCACCGTGGCCCTGGACGTGAGCGGGCACGGCCACCTGGGAACCCTGCTGAGCATGGTTCCCGCCGACTGGTCGACCGATGTGCCTGCCCAGTGCCGGCTCACGGCCGTGGGCCCGGGCCGGACAACGGCTGTGCTGCAGGTGCGGGTGCTGGGCAACCCGGTGCAGGGCCGGCAGGCAGAAGTAGAGGTTGAGGGCGCTCAGGGCCAGCCGGTGCGGCTGCAGCTGCTTAGCCCGGTGGGTCGGGTAGTGGGAGAGGTGCAACTCCAGCCCTCAGCCGCGCGTCAGCGCTACCCGCTGCCTTTCGCCCCGGCCCCGGGCCTCTACCTGCTCCGTGTGCTGACGCCCACCGGCTCGGCCTCCACCCGTTTGCTGCAGCACTAGTACCGGAGAGCTTGGCGGGTTTCGCTGAATAATACCGACGGGTCCTGGAATGGGAAATAAGGCCTGCGCGGGGCATTCTTGCCCTATCTGCCAGCACGGCAGCGAATTGCTGCTGCCTGCTTGTTGGGAAAAAGCACAAATTTTACGTTCTTTGTACTATGCTAGCTAAGTACTGGCTGGGGCATTGAACTCGTGCCAAAGCCCCCAAAGCTCGTCTTTATTCATTTGCTCATCACCCCGCCGCTATGAAACAACTGTACACAAACGTAGGCTTGGCTCCGGCCCTGCACACCGGGGTGCGGGCAACCGGTAAACGAATGATTCTGGTGCTGGTCGCCCTGCTGCTGGCTACGCTTAGCGGGCAGGCGCAGGACGTTATTCTGCGCAACGACAAGACCGAGATTGAAACCAAGGTGCTGGAAATAACCGAAGACGTTATCAAGTATAAGCGCTTCGATTTTCTGGATGGTCCGCTTTATAATATCAAGAAGACGGACGTGTTCATGATCATCTACTCCAACGGTAAGCGGGAGAAGTTTATCAATGGCGAAACGACCACGCCCAAGGAAAAAGTAATCATGATCGAGCAGCCGGTCAGCAATCCGCCTGCGTCGCAGTCAGTGCCCGTGCAGATGGTTTCCGCCCCGGCCGACGCTTCCGGTGGCAGCCTGGCCGCCCCGGCCGCTCCAAAGCCCGCCGAGCAGACGACCAGTGTCGGCACCCCGGCCAGCACTCCGGCCGCAACCGGGGAGCCGGCCATTGCTACCGCCAAAGAAAAAGAGCCGGCCCCGGCTCAGCCCCTGGCAGCAAGCCAGGACAAAGTAGCCGTAGCCGAGCCGGCTGCCAAAGAGCCGGTGCCGGCCGGTGCCGCGCCGGCTGCCAAGCCCGTCGTGGCGGAGCAGCTGACCCTGGAAAAAGCCGCAGCCAAACCGGTGAGTGCCCCCGTCGACCCGATTTCCAAGCCGGCGGCTCCCGCGCCCAAGGCGGACCCGGCGCCGGTGCCGGCGGTTCCCGATAAGGTGGGGGCCGCGCCGGCCTCCCCCGCGCCCACGGTTGGGCAACTCTGGGCCAAACCGGCCACCGGGCCCTGCCAACAGCGGGGCCTTACTATTGATGGCAATATCCTGATGCTGCGCGCCGGTGTGCTTCAGTGCGTGTCCCGCGTTACGGGCGAGGAGCTTTGGCAGGCCAAGGCCGACCAGGCCTCGGGCATCCGGCTTATCAACGGTACCACCTTCGTGCAGGTCGTGTCGCGCACCCTGCCCAGCCAGATTATCAACAGCACAACCGGCAAAGTGGTCTATCATCCCGGCACGGTCGGGCACCTGACCAACCGGGTGGTGAAATCGGGTAACATCCTCGTGTGGGGCACCAGCGACAAAGCCACCGAGGTGCTTGTCCTGGATGCGGTAACCGGCGAAAAGCTGGTCTCTCTGCCCGTATCAGACAGCCGGGCCCAGCCCCTGAAAGTCGTGGACCGCCCCGCCGACGGCCGGGTGCTGTTCTATTCCGGCTTCGGCGTTACGGCCGTGGACTCGCGCGGCGGCAAGCTGCTATTCAACACCCCGCTCAAGTCCCTGGCCCCGGCCGCGGGCGGGCCCAGCGCCACGTTTGCCGTCTTTCCTACTGGCACCCCCGACATGGTGGGCGTGCTCAAGGATGGCTACCTGAGCAACGTAAACCTGCTGACCGGGCAGGTGAATGCCGAAGCACCCATGGCCACTACCCAGCTGATCTACCACGAGTTGGGTCCGGAGGAAGTCATCATCGGGCAGCAAACGAAAAGCGTACTGGCGTTACGTCTCTTTAATAAGGTGAACTGTCAGGAGCTGAAGACCGGCGAGGTCAGCATCATCGGCACCGCCGGCGACATGGAGCACCTGGGCCCTGATTTGTTCGTTATCTGCACCAGCACCGTGGGAGGCTCCACCATCAAGCAGATTGATCTGGGCAACCTCAAGCTCAAAGCCGAGAAAACCTTTAGCACCGGGGGGCAGAACTACGGGCAGATTTTCACGAGCGGCAAGGGAATGGGCGTGCAGAGCGCCGTGTGCATCGACTTCTTCGACCCGAAGACCTACGCCTCGTCGGGCCGGACCAAGTACTTCGCGCCCACCAGCAAGTCCAACCTTAAGCTCAACGACGACATCTACTTCTTCGACAACGGCTACCTGGGCCGCGTGAACCCCACGAAAGGCGAGGAGGTACTGCTGTATAAGGACAAGCTGCCGCTAAAGCTTCAGGAAGAGGAAGTACCCCAGCTTGAAGTCACCGACGACGGAGTGGTCGTGCTCAGCAGCCTCGGCGTGGCGAAAGTCGACTTCAAGGGCAAGCTGGTCTACAGCGAAGAGTTGGCTCCCGCCGGCGGCAGCGCCTGGAACCACGCCCTGCCCCTGGCCGCCGCCAGCTTCGGTGCCGACGATGCGGAAGGCCGGACCAAGGCCACCAGTACCGCAACCGACCGGATGGTCTGGGCCGCTACGGCCGAGTCGTACGAGGGGCTGAGCGGAGATGCCGGGAAGCACGTGCGGGACCGGTTTGCCCGCACTGCCAGCGCCCTGAACTATCAGCTCATGCTCACCAAAGCCGAAGGTGGGGACGCGGCCGGCTTCAAGCTGGTCAAGTTCAACAAGCGCAGCGGCAAAGGCGAAAGCAGCGTGCAGATTGACGATAAGTCGGCCGACTATATGTTTGATCCGGTCGATAACATCGTGTACGTCTTCACGGCTGACAAGCTGAAGGCCTACAAGCTGTAGCGTTCCGTCGGGCTGGCTCTCATCAGCCTGTGGGCCCGGCAAAGTCAGTTCAGGGTCGGCTTGGTACCGGTGCGGCCGCTGAGGCGAACTCCCAGAGTAGAGCTAGCGGTAAACACGTCGCGGTTGGCCAGCACATCGAGGCCCGGCTGAAAGACCTGGGCAGAGGTGGTCAGATACGCTCGAAGCAGGGTGAGGGTGAGCAGCAGGCGCATCAGTGGATGCAATCATAGCGTGGGGCCCCAACAGCGGTGAAATCTCCGAACCGGACCTGGGGCACCCGCCGAATAGGGCAAGCCGGGCTGCCCGCGGGAAATTTGCCAACTTGCTCACCCCGGCAAATAAGGTGACGTCCGGGGTTGATTTCACGCTTATGCAGTCTGCCCGTACCGTTTTCCTGGTTCGCCCCGCCCGGTTTTCCTTTAATGCCGAAACGGCCGTTTCCAACCATTTTCAGCAAGCCCTGGGCAGCCTCGACGAAGCCGCCGTGCAGAGCCTGGCCTTTGCCGAGTTCGACGAAGCCGTGCGCCGGCTCCGGGACGCGGGCGTGGAAGTGCTGGTGTTTGAGGACACCGCCGAGCCTGCCAAGCCCGATGCCGTCTTCCCGAACAACTGGCTGACGCTGCACCCCGACGGCCGGGTGCTGCTGTACCCGATGTGCGCGCCCAACCGCCGCCCGGAGCGCCGCCCGGATATCGTGAGCATTCTGGGCCGGCAGTTCCAGATCAGCGAAATCATCGACTTGTCGGGGATGGAGGAAGAGGGTCGTTTTCTGGAAGGCACCGGCAGCATGATTTTCGACCATGAGCACCGCATCGTTTACGCTGCGCTTTCGCCCCGCACTGATGCCGTGCTGTTAGCGGATGTAGCCGCCCGCCTGGCGTACCGCCCCGTTTCGTTTCACGCCCTCGACGCCCGGGGCCACGCCATCTACCACACCAACGTAATGATGTGCGTGGGGGCGCGGTTTGCCGTGGTCTGCCTGGAAAGCATCGCCGATGAGGCCGAGCGAAAGATGGTGCAGCAGCTACTAGCCGACACGGGGCACGAAGTAGTGGCAATTTCGCGGGAGCAGGTAGCCCGTTTCGCCGGCAACATGCTGACGCTGGAGTCGGCCGCTGGTGCGGAGCTGCTGGTAATGTCGCAAAGCGCCTACGATGCCCTCACGGGCGAACAGCGGGCAGTACTGGGGCGGTACGCCAAGTTGCTGCCCCTGCCTATCCCGACAATCGAAACCATCGGGGGCGGCAGTGCCCGGTGCATGCTGGCGGAAGTGTTTTTGCCCGCCCGCTAGCAACGGCGGGTAAGCCCAGGCCAATGGCTCAGGTCCGAACACTGCGCAGGAAGGAGGATGAAGCCTTAGTTGTTCAACTCTGAATCCCGTTGCCATATGCAGCAAGCCAACTCAAAATGGCAGCTGTCAGCTGCTTCTGAGCGGAAGTTGTCAAGTCAAAAAAAACGTAAAAATTATTCCATTGAATATCAGGGCATTATGTATTAGTCAGAATGTTTTCTACACTCTTTTGAAACCATTGGGCAACGCTTAAGAGTGACATTCTATCTACCAATTATACAGACACAAAAAACCTTACTTATCATGAAAATCTCCTTCCGCTTCCCCCAAACCTCTTCCGCCGCCCGCACTGCCCTGCGCACCCTGGTCGTTCTGGCCGGCTTCGTTGGCACCTTCGCAGCCCGTCCGGCCCTGGCTCAGGTAGGCCAGCAGCCCCAGCCGGTAGCCGTTGAAAAAATGGACGAAACCAGCTTCCGCGTCCGCATCAGCAACCCCCAGCAGAAGGCCGGAACCCTGGAAATCGTAAACCTTGCCAACGGCCGCACGCTGTTCAAGGAAGGCTACACCGGCGTAGTACACGGTCACAAGTTCAATTTCCGCGACATGCAGGACGGCAAGTACGCCGTAGTCGTGAAGGTGGGCAAAGAGAAGTTCCGCTACGAGCTGCAGCTGCAAACGACCACGCAGCGCACGGTAGCCATGAACGTTACTCCCGAAAGCCCCGCTGCCCCCGCAGTAATGATGTAACCGGCAGTTCGTTCCCGATGCAAAAGGCCCCTGTGAGCAGCAGGGGCCTTTTGCGTTTAAAAAAGGGCCGATGAGCGGCGAAAAGGCGTCCGGTTCCTATTTTTAAATTCTTTCCAACCATGCCCATGAGTACCGATCTGCCTTATCTTGACCTGAACCGCGCAATGTGGAATGACTGGACCGGCCCCCACCTGGAGTCGGCGTTCTACGATGTCGAAGCCTTTAAAGCCGGCCGGTCCTCACTGAATCAGCCTGAGCTTGACTTGCTCGGCAGCGTGACCGGGCAGCGCCTGCTGCACCTGCAGTGCCATTTCGGTCAGGACTCCCTTTCCCTGGCCCGGCTTGGTGCCCGCGTTACCGGGGTCGACCTCGCAGACCAGGCCATTGCGGCGGCCCGGCAGCTAAGCCAGGACATCGGGGTGCCCGCCGAGTTTATCTGTTCCGACGTGTACAGCCTGCCGGGCCAGCTCCCGGCGGGGCAGTTCGACGTGGTGTATACCAGCTACGGGGTCCTGGGCTGGCTGCCTGACCTCGACCGGTGGGCGGCCGTGGTGGCACATTGTCTGCGCCCGGGCGGGCGCCTGGTGCTGGTGGAGTTTCATCCGGTAGTATGGATGTACGATTCCGACTTTACCCGGGTGGACCACAGCTATTTCAACCAGGGAAGCATTCTGGAAACCGAAAATGGCAGCTACGCCGCGCCCGGCAGCGGCTCCACACACCAGTCCATTACCTGGAACCACAGCCTGAGCGAGGTAGTCAGCAGCCTGCTTGGGCAGGGGCTGTCGATCAGCAGCTTCCGCGAGTACGACTACTCGCCCTATCCGATTTTCGCTAATGCGGAGTTGGTGGGCGAAGGCCAGTACGTTGTGGGGCCGCTTGGCCGGAAGCTGCCTCTGCTTTTCTCGGTAGTGGCGGAACAGGGAGTGGGTTAAGAAGGAAGACGGAGGAAATGGGCCGGCAACTCACGATAAGCCGGCAAAATTCTCCTTGCCGGGCACTAAACAAACCCCTGAAAATGAAAAAGCCCCGGCGTATTCCTACGCCGGGGCTTTTACTGGTGGAATACGCCGCCCTGCGGACGCGGACTGTCTGGCATTTCAGCTCATCAGCCGACACAGAAGCGTCTCACGATTTCACCGGGGCGGCCAGGCCCAGCACGGCGCTGGTATGGGCCCGGGTTTCGGCAACGAGCTGAGGGTCCTCGTTGAGCTTGCGGCCGTAGGTGGGAATCATCTCCCGGAACTTGGCCTGCCATTCGGGCGTAGCCGCCTGCTCCGGAAAGCAGCGCTGCACCAGCCCGACCATGATGGAAACGGCCGTGGAAGCACCGGGCGAGGCGCCCAGCAGCGCGGCCAGGGAACCGTCGGCGGCGCTGACCACCTCGGTTCCGAACTCCAGCACGCCGCCTTCCTTTTCATCTTTCTTGATCACCTGCACGCGCTGCCCGGCAATTTCGAGCTGCCAGTCTTCGGGCCGGGCGTTGGGCAGGTATTCCTTGAGGGCCAGCAGCCGGTCGTCGGGCGTCTGCCGCACCTGGTTGATCAGGTAGCGGGTGAGGGGAATGTTCTTGATGCCGGCAATGAGCATGGGACGGATGTTGCCGGTCTTGATAGAAGCCGGCAGGTCGAAAAACGAGCCCTGCTTCAGGAATTTGGTGGTAAAGCCGGCGTAGGGCCCGAACAGCAGCTCCCGCTTGCCGTTGATCATGCGCGTGTCGAGGTGGGGCACCGACATGGGCGGGGAACCCACCGAGGCCTTGCCGTACACCTTGGCATTGTGGCGCTGAATGATGTCGGGGTTGACGCACTTCAGCCACTGTCCGCTCACAGGAAAGCCGCCAAAGCCCTTGCCTTCGGGAATATCCGACTCCAGCAGAAGCGGCAACGACCCGCCGCCGGCCCCGATGAACACGAAATTAGCCCGCACCCGGGTTTTGTCGCCCGAGGCGCGGTTGGTCGCCTTTACCCGCCAGCGCCCGTCCTCTTTGCGGCGCAGGCCGGTCACTTCGTTGTTGAACAGAAACGTTACGCCGGGCTTTTGCTGGAGCAGCGTGAACATGCCCCGGGTGAGGGAGCCGAAGTTGACGTCGGTGCCCAGCTCCATGCAGGTGGCGGCCACCTTCTGCCCCGGCTCCCGGCCTTCCATCACCAGCGGAATCCATTCCTGCAGCTGCTGAGGATCTTCGGAATAGGTCATGCCCGCAAACAGCGGCGACTGCGTGAGGGCCGCGTGGCGCTTGCGCAGGTACTCCACGTTCTGCTCGCCCCACACGAAGCTCATGTGGGCAATGTGGTTGATAAAGCGGCTCAGCTCCTTGACGGCGTACTTTTCCGTGAGGTAGGTCCAGAACTGCTTCGACTCCTCAAACGACTCGGCAATCTTGATGGCTTTGCTGATGTCGATGGAGCCGTCGGGCCGCTCGGGGGTGTAGTTAAGTTCACAGAACGCCGAGTGGCCGGTGCCGGCGTTATTCCAGGCATCGGAGCTTTCGGCGGCGGCCACGTCGAGCCGCTCGATGATGGTGATGGTCAGGTCGGGCTGCAGCTCCTTGAGCATCAGCCCCAGCGTGGCGCTCATGATGCCGGCCCCGATCAGGACCACGTCCGGGGTTTGCTCGGCCGGCAGATTATCGGAAGTACTCATATGGTATCGGTTTAGACCTGATGCAGTACGGGAAAATCCGGCTGGCGGGGGTGGTATTTCGGCGGAAAAGCCCGCAGCAGGTGGAACTGTCGCCAAACAAGGCCTTTTCACCGCCGCGCTGGATCAGAAGCCCTGAGAAAATGCTGATCGGGCTTTTAGCGGCCTTCGAACGAAAACGTGCGCAGCCACTCCCAGGGCCCGCCCCGGTAGGCCCAGAGCTGCAGCCCCGTGCCGGTGGCCAGAAACGGGCGGAACTCTGCGGCCAGCTGCTGATGCACGGCCCGGGCGGTTTCGGGCGCCACTTTGTTTTGCACCGTAACGTGGGGCCGGCGGCGCTGCTGGTCCTGGGGCGTGAGGTGGGGCTGCCAGAGCGTCTGCAGCTCCCGGTGCAGGGCTTCCACTGCCGGGCTTGCCAGGCGGTACGCCACGCCTCGCCCGGTGAAGTCCACGCTGGCTACTTCCAGCGGCAGCGGCGCCAGCTTTTGGCAGCGGGCCGACAGTTCCTGCTCAATCAGGCTCCGATGGGCCGGCGGCAAATGGTGAAAAAGCGTCAGGTGGGCGGCGAGGTAGTTGCGTTCCGGCGGAAAGTGCTGCCGGCGCAGCTCGTTGAACCACGCCGCGCTTACGTCATCCAGGGCCAACGTCAGAATAAGCGGGGCATCGTCCATGAGGCAGGAGTTTGGCATACAACCCGGTAAGCTGAACCCGGGTTTTGTGGATTGCCCAGGATGACAGACGCTATACTGACTGCTGACGTAAGCACAGCCGACACAAAAATTACCCCAGCAAACTGGTGGAGTGAATAATGTTCCCCCCGCGCTGGAGCAGGTCGGCTTTGGCTTTTTCAAATCCCTCGGCGGAAATCGGCCGGGTAGCGTCTTCGATGAGAAACGTCTCAAAGCCTTCCTGCAGGGCATCTTTCGCCGTGAAATACACGCAGTAGTCGGCAGCCAGCCCCATTACGTACACCTGCCGCACGCCCCGGCCGCGCAGGTAGTCGGCCAGGCCGGTAGACTTGCGGTGGCCGTTGTCGAAGAAGCCGCTGTAGCTGTCGATTTCGGGGCTGGTGCCCTTGCGGAAGATGGCCTCCACCCGGTTTAGGTCCAGCCCCGGCGCAAACCCGGCTCCCGGCGTACCCTGGCAGCAGTGGTCGGGCCACAGCACCTGCTCCAGCCCGTGCAGGTCAATAACGTCGAAAGCTGATTTGCCCGCGTGCTCGGAGGCAAAGCTCTGGTGATGCTGGGGGTGCCAGTCCTGGGTTGCCACAACCAGGTCCATTTCCGCCTGCAGCCGGTTGGCCAGATCGATAATGGCGTCGCCTTCGGGGACGGGCAGGGCCCCGGTGGGCAGAAAGTCGTTCTGAATGTCGATGAGCAGCAGGGCGCGCATAGAAAGCCGGAAAAGGTGAATGCAGGAATACGGCAGCAGGAGCCGACAGGTCAAAAATAGCCGGTGTGGGGGCCACGCCGCTGCCCGTGCAGAAGGAGAGAAGCTGATGTCAAACCAGGGTCCGGGAAAAATCATACTGCCGCTGAAGGCAACTCGCTCATTTTTACTTCGTTTTAGCCGGTAATTACGCTTCGCCGCGTAGCCGTCACCTTTTTTTTCTACCAAAACTCTCTCCCATGAGCAAGCAAAAAGCCGAGCGCGACGATGAGCGCGCCCAGAATCAGAAGCCGGCTGCCGGTACCAAAGCCAGCAGCGCCAAAGGTAAGTCGGGAGCCGGCGCGGCCGCCCAGAAAAGCGTAGGCAAGGAAAAAGTAGAAGACCTGCCCGCGCGCATCACCGATACCGTCGCCACCACCGTGGGCTCCCTGGCCGAAAACGGCACCCGCGCTGTGCTGGGCGTTGTGGAAGGGGCGGTTGAAAAAGCCGCCAAGAAAGTAACCCGCAAGGTCAACAGCCTCGTGGACGAAGGCAGCAAGGCTGCCACCGGCGCGAAGAAGGCCGCCCCAAAAAAGGAGGCTCCCAAAACCAAGGCCAAGGCGGCCCCCAAAGCAGCTAAGGCTCCCGCTGCCAAAGCTCCCGCCGGCAAGTCAGCGGCGGCCGGTAGTAAGGCCAAAGCCGGCGGCAAAGGAGAAGGGGCGAAATAGCCCGTTCTCAGCTCCGATACCCGTACGCTGATCCAAGCAAGCGGCCCGGCTACCGGGCCGCTTTTATTTCGCCCGCCGTCCCCGGCTGATCCACCTGCTCTGGGCTCAGTAGCGCGCTCGACGGGCCGGAACGGTTTATTTTCGCAGCTTCGCACTTCTTATCCCTTTCCCCGTGGCGTACACCCTGCTTATTCGCAACTGCGGCCAGCTGCTGACCCTGGCCGGCGGCCCTGCTGGCCGTCCTCTTACCGGGCCCGCCCTAGCCGACTGGCAGATTCTGATCGATGCCTACCTGGCCTGTGAAGACGACAAAATCGTGGCCCTGGGCGCTATGGCCGACCTCGACGAGACGCAGATTACCACGGCTACGCAGGTGCTGGATGCCGGCGGACGGGTCGTGATGCCGGGCCTGGTGGAATGCCACACCCATCTGGTGTTTGCCGGCAACCGCGCCCATGAGTTTCAGCGCAAGCTGCAGGGAGAGTCCTACCTTGATATCCTGGCCTCGGGCGGCGGCATTTTAAGCACGGTGCGCGCCACCCGGGCCGCTACCGAAGCCGAGCTGCTGGACAATGCCCTGCGCCACCTGCGGGATTTTCGCCGTTACGGGGTTACGACGCTCGAAGCCAAAAGCGGGTACGGGCTAAACCGGGAAACCGAGCTGCGGCTGGTCCGGGTGGCCCGGCAGGCCGGCCGAGAGCAGCCGGTGCGCGTCGTCCCGACTTTTCTGGGCGCCCACGTGGTGCCGCCCGAGTACAAGGGCCGCAATGCCGAATACCTGGCCTACCTGCTGACCGACGTGCTGCCTGAGTTGCGCGGCGAGGCCGAGTTTGTCGACATTTTCTGCGAGGAAGGGGCCTTCAGTGTGGCCGAGTCCCGCAACTTCCTGGCTCAGGCCCAGACGATGGGCTTTAAGCTGAAAATTCATTCCGAGCAGCTCCACGACCTGGGTGGCAGCCGCATGGCCGCCGAGCTGGGGGCCGCCAGCGTGGACCACTGCGACTACCTCAATGCCGAAGATGCCGCCTTTATTGCCCGGCAGGGCCGCACGGTAGTGGTCCTGCTGCCGCTGGTACCGCTGTTTCTGCGGCAGAAGCAGTACGCCCCGGGCCGGCAACTGATTGAGCAGGGCGTGCCCGTAGCGCTGAGTACCGATTTCAACCCGGGTTCCTGCCCAAGCAAGAATCTGTGGCTGGCTTTGTCGGTGGCGTGCCTGAACATGGGCCTGACGCCCCGCGAGGCTCTGGCCGCCGTTACCATCAACGCGGCCTGGGCCCTGGAGCTGGCTTCGGAAATCGGCTCCCTGGAGCCGGGCAAGCAGGCCGACGCACTGGTGCTGGACGTGCGCGACTACCAGGAAATTCCGTACTGGCTCGGCGAAAACCCGGTCCGGGAGGTTATCATGGGGGGGCAGATAATCCGGGGCTGACGGAAAAAGAGAAAGGCAGCCTTACGGGCTGCCTTTCGGTATCAATCATATAAAATAAGCTACCAGGATAAGGTATTTACAGGCGCTTTAGTTCCGTTACCATCGCGGCCTCCGTCATTTCGGTAAGCGTGGGCGCAAAGGTCTGGCCCGGGGCTACCACCGCCGTCTGCTTGCCGAAGTAGAACTTGCCCTGGTAGGCCCGCATTACGACGGCCGTTACCGACATAGTAGTGGGCACGTTGTAGGTCACGAACCGGAACGGCGAGCTGGTTTGGTAGCACTGCATAGCCCCGTTCAGACTGTTGAACACCAGGAATACCCGGGTGTTCTGGGGGCTGGGCTGGTCGCCGGCTACCATAACCGTAACGGTGGTGCGGGGCTGGGTGACGTTGACGAACCGGTCACAGTTAAACCAGTTCATCGAGTCACGCTGAAAAAGGCCGGTGCCAAGCTGAATCCGGAACGAGCCGACCTGTGGTGTACCAGGCAGGGGAACAGGCGTCCCGATGACGAAGGTTGAATCCAGCCCGCCACTCTGCCAGGGCTGCCAGTTAAACCCGCCCTGCTGCATACTATCAGCCATGACGCCGTTCAGGTTCGCTGAAAACATCATCATGCCGGAAGAACTGCTCAAGCCGGCTGGCATGAGGAGCGTAATGTTCATGGCGCGCTTGGCTCGGAGCTTTACCCCAGCCTGCGTCGCTTTTAGAAAGAATTCTCCGCCGGATTCCAGCAGGCTGCCATTGGATACGGTGGGAGTCCCGCTCAGTACCATCTCGCCCTTGTCCTGAATTTCGCGGAATTCCAGCTGCACGGGGCCCGCCGGCAATGGTCGGCCATCAGGCAGCACAAAGGTGTTGGGTTGAACAGTTAGCCGGGCACCTTTCGCGGTGGTGAAGCTATTGGTGCGGGTCGGGTCGTAGGTGAAAAACTGCGAGGGCGCCCGGTGCCGGTTGATAAACGCCTGGATGGGGTTGTTTGGATCGGGCGCAACCACCGGGTCGCAGATAATTTCGTCGGCTTCCTTCTGGCAGGCACTCAGGGAGGTAAGGGCAGCCAGCAGGCCGAATAAAAAGAGCTTTTTCATATACGGTCGTCAGGAAAAATGCGTGAGGAATAGGCGCAGCGCCCCATTCTGACCAGGCCGGTCATAGCCAGTTCGGGGTAGCTGAGCGAGGGGAAAGCTTAGCGGAGGTTGTAGGAAATGCCGCCCTGCCCGCCCAGCGCCCACAGGCGGCGGGTAGCCAGGCCCGCGTCAGGCCTGGTGAGGGACGTGAGTGAATAGTTGGCGGCAGGCTGCAGGCGCAGCTGCCACCGGGGCGTGAGCTGGTAATTGAGGGCGGCCCCGAGCGTCAGGCCCACCGAAGCGGTTTTATAGGGATTGTTCGTGGTGCCCCAGGTTGTCTGCTGCCCTTCGCACAGGCAGGCGTCGGGGCGGGTGGTGCGGCCCCCGGTGTAGAAAGCCACCGTGGAGCCGCCCAGCACGCTGTAGGAAAATGCGCCCCGCTCGCCCAGTTCGTAGTACAGCAGCAGCGGCACGGTTACGAAGCGGTAGGTGTCGCGCTGCTGTACCCGCTGCTCCCGGTTGCCCGTGAACCGGTTGCCGGTGTACTGGGGCGTCACCAGGTTCACGTCGAGCCGGGTGGCGTACTCCGCGTAGCCGAGCCCGGCCTGCACCCTGAGCCGCGGGCCAGCGGCATAGGTGACGCCCACCTGGGCCGAGTAGCCCGTCGTGGCCCGCTCGTAGGCCTCGGGCCGGCTAGCCCGCCCGGCAGTATCGAGCTGACGGTAGGAGAGGGTCGGGCCGGCCAGCAGCTGCACCGACCACCGGTTTGGCAAGGTGCGTTTCGCCTCCGGCTCTGGTAAGGTAACTGCTGTTGTCAGCATAGAGAACCCGGGTGCGGCCGGCAGCTGCAGCACACTGGCTATCCGGTTCAGAGGCGTTAGTTCGTTTGTGGAGCCTGACGTCAGCAGGGAAGGGGCTGCGACCGGACCGGCAGCGTTGGCCAAGACGGAAGCGTGCGGGGCTGCCGGCACCTCCGCCGGATTCAGGGCAGATGCAGTTGTAGGTGCAGTAACAGTTGAAGTTGCAGTTGAAGATGCAGGTGCGGAAGGAAACCGGACACCAGACGCCGCTCGGCCAGCCCGATCGTTCGGTTGGTTGGCGGTTGTTGCCGACCCAGGACGGGTGTCCAGCACGGCGACCAGCACCGGGCGTTTGCGCCGTCTGGCCGCTGCTACCGACCGGCCGCTCACGAAGGTTGAGCGCCGGGTCGGCACTGCCGAAGCCAGGGGCCGGGACATCTTGCGGGCCGGGCCGGATTGCTCAGACAATGCAGCAGCGGCACGGGCTGTCGTCGTTGAGATTAACGCCGGGGAGGGTGCTGCGGAGCGGGCGGCCAGTTCCCGGGAGGTGGTGGCGGGGCGGCGCTTGGCTGATTCGGACGCAGAGCTGGCTCCGGCGTCTGAAATCCGGGTCGCGGAAGCGGCCGGAGCTGTTTCAGTCGTTTCCCCGCGGCTTCCTGACGTGGTTGCCGGGTTGGCAGAAGCCGTGACGTGGGTCGTCTTTTGCTGACGCAGCCCAATCAGCACGCATACCAGCACCAGCCCGACCAGCAGCAGAGAGGTGCCCCGGCGGCGCAGATACCAGGGCTTGGGAGCGGGGGGCGGGGGCTGAAGCTGGCTCTGAATGCCCGCCCAGACCCCGGCCGAGGGCTGGCTGCCAAAATCAGCCAGCTTCTGCCGGAGCTCTTCGTATAGTTCTTCCGATTCGTGTTCAGTCATGATTGTGCAATCTGGTCGGTGGCCAGCAGCCGCTCTTCCAAGAGGCGCCGTGCCCGGAAAAGCTGGGATTTGGACGTGCCTTCGGAAATGCCCAGCAGCTCACTTATTTCGGCGTGGGTGTAGCCTTCGATGGCGTAGAGATTGAGTACCGTGCGGTAGCCGGGCGGCAGCGTGTTGAGCAGCGCCACCAGCTCGGCGGCCGAAAGCTGGTCCAGGGCCGTAGGCTCGGGGCAGGGCACGGACTCCGCTTCTTCAGCTTCTACCTGTTGCCCGCGCTGCCGGTGCCGGTGGTAAGCCGTGAGCGACGTAGTGACCGCGATGCGGCGGGCCCAGGCCTCAAAGGGACCCTGACCGGTGTATTGATCGAGACGGGTAAAGATTTTGACGAACGTGTTTTGCAAAGCATCCTCCGCTTCGGCCCGCGAGGGGCAGTAGCGCAAACAAACCCCCAGCAGGCGGTACGCCAGCGCCTCATAGAGCGCCCGCTGCGCCGAGGCGTTTCCGCGCCGACAGCCTTCCAGGATTTCTTCAATTTTCGGCATGCAGGCGCGGGGCAGCAGAAGAGAGTAGTAAGCTTTGCAAAACCTTCTGCACCCATGACCAGTGGGCTCAGGGCGAGGTTGCGTAGCCCTAAAAATAATTCGAAAATCGGATTGCCCGGCTACCGGCAGAGAATATTAAGTGGTGGAAATTCAGTTTGTTAGCACGCTGACAACTCGGGTGAAAAATGTGTGGCTCCGGCCGGAAGCTCTGAATCGACCCGCTTGGCAGGCGCAAAGTTCAGCTCGGCGGTGGGCCGGCTGCACGGGATGCTTTAGCTTGCCGGCGCAACGCCCAACTTATTCCGCTTTCTCATGCCCCAGCCCATCTACCAGGTCGACGCCTTTACCGATAAAGTCTTTGCCGGCAACCCCGCCGCCATCTGCCCGCTCCCGGCCTGGCTGCCCGCCGAAACCATGCAGGCCATTGCCGCCGAGAACAACCTGGCCGAAACGGCCTTTTTCGTAGCCCGCGAAGGAGCCGCCGGCGAGTACGACCTGCGCTGGTTTACGCCCGCCGTGGAAGTTGAGCTCTGCGGACACGCTACGCTGGCCTCGGCCCACGTGCTGTTCAACCACCTCGGCGCCACCGTCGACACGCTCACCTTTCACTCCCGCAGCGGCCCGCTGCACGTTTCGCGCCAGCCCGACGGCCGGCTCACCCTCGACTTCCCGGCCCGCCCGCCCCAGCCCCTGACCCAGCACCCCGATGGCCTCATCGACGGCCTGCGCCAAGTTCCGCTCCAGATTCTGGCCGGCCCTGATCTGGTGGCGCTTTACGGCAGCGAAGCGGAAATCCGGGCTATCCACCCCGACATGACCCACTTGGCCAAAGTTGAATACCGGGCGGTCATCGTGACGGCGCCCGGCTCGGGCGACGTGGACTTCGTGTCACGGTTCTTTGGACCCCGGGTCGGAGTGCCCGAAGACCCGGTCACGGGCTCGGCTCACACGACGCTGGTGCCCTACTGGGCTGAAAAGCTGGGCAAAACCACCCTGCGCGCCCGCCAGGTGTCGGCCCGGGGCGGCGACCTGTGGTGCGAGCTGCGCGGCGACCGGGTACTGATGAGCGGCTACGCCGTGACGTATCTGAAAGGGGAAATCGATATTTAGCCCGGCCGCTTGGCTGCCCGACCCCCACTGCGTAGCTGGTGGGGCTAATCCTGCTCCTTATTGCTACGTGTGTATACTGACGTCTTTTCACCGCCGGGCCCTGATTGGTGCGCTGAGTGCCCTGCCGCCGCTAGGCTATGCCCAGACCGACATGCTTCTGACCATGACTTCGGCCCTGGACTACGACGAGAAGAACAAGGATAAGAAGCCCACTGAGCTGGTTGCCGATAAGCTTTCCACCAGCTGCCGGAACATGGCGGAGAAAGGCAGCGGCAGCCACCAGGGCTTCGCCTGGGACTACTATGCGCCTTATTTCATCGCTTTGGAAAAAGCCGGCTACGTCCCGGTTTTCAGCTACCTCATTCACTCCGCCGCTGACCAGCCCGACGTAAAGCAGTGGCTGGAATAGCACACGGCCCAGGTCCGGGAGTTTGAAGCTTGGTCGGTGGCGTACGTATGGCCGAAGTAGGAAGGGTGTGGGCTAGGCCGCTGATTTATTCCGCGAGGCCACGGCCTTTTTGCCGGCTACCGGGGCGGCCAGCTTGCCGGGGTTGTCGGCCAGGAACTTGCCCCAGCTTTTGCCTCCGGCCTTCACGTTGTTGCCTTTCTGGTAGTGGTGGCAGAGCGCCACGCCCAGCGCGTCGGTGGCGTCCAGGAACTTGGAAGCCTCTTCGATGGGCGGCAGGGTCAGGGTTTGGCGCAGCATGTGGGCTACCTGCTCCTTGGTAGCTGAGCCCGACCCGGTTACCGACTGCTTGACCTTGGTGGGCGCGTACTCCACGTAGGGAATCTGGCGGGACAGACAGGCGGCAATGGCCACGCCCTGGGCCCGGCCCAGCTTGAGCATGCTCTGCACGTTTACCCCGAAAAACGGCGCCTCAATGGCCAGCTCGTCGGGCAGGTACTCGTCAATCAGTTCCAGCATCCGCTCGAAGATACGCTTGAGCTTGAGGGCGTGGTTGGCGCCCAGCTTCTTCATGTCGATGACGTCGTAGCACAGCACCTTAACCTTCTGACCGGTCACTTCAATCACGGCGTAGCCCATAATCTGGGTGCCGGGGTCTACGCCCATAATAACTTTGGGCAGCAGATCGGTAGAGGCGAGAGACGAAATCATGGGGTCTGAGTCAGGATGCGGGGCGGCCGCCGGAAGCCGGTCGTTGGCTGTGAACTGGTAACTTGCTCCTTCAATTAAGCCCGCCCGTCATTTTGCCCGACCACCTTCTACAAAACTACGCGCAAAAGCCGGAAGTTGCCATGCGGCGCCGTCGATGGCTGGAAATTGCTGGCAAGCTGGTTATTACGGGCCTTACGCTGGGGCTGCTATACCATTCCGTCTTTTCCGCGCCCGACACGGCGGCGGCTTGGCGCACCCTGCTGGCCACGGCCCTGACCGGGGCGGGGCAGGGCCCGGTGCTGGCGGCCGTCGCGCTGGTGCCGGTGAACTGGGGGCTGGAAGCCTGGAAGTGGTGGCGCCTGGCCCGGCACCTCGAGCCGGTGTCGTTTCAGCGCAGCTTCCGGGCGGTGCTGGTAGGCCTGACCCTGGGCTTCGTGACTCCCAACCGCGTGGGCGACTACGCCGGACGCATCATCGAGCTGAAAAGCCGCCGCCTCGATGCCCTGGGGGCCGTGTTCCTGGGTCGCTACTGCCAGCTGGTCGTCACGGTGCTGGCCGGCTCGGCGGGACTGCTGTACTTTCTGCTCACATTTTACGTGCAGGGCTACCCGGCTACCGGCCTGGGCATCGTGGGCGCCACGGCCCTGCTGAACCTGGCCGTGCTGCTGCCCCTGTACCGGAGCCGGCTGCTGCTGGCGGCTCTTACCCTGGTGCGGCCCCTGCGGCGGTTCCGGCGTTACCTGGCCGTGATGCCCACCTATTCGGCCCGGGCCCTGCACATCGTGCTGGGGCTGTCGGCGCTGCGCTACGCGGTGTTCTGCGTGCAGTTTGGCCTGCTGCTTTACGCCTACGGGGCCCGGCCGGCGGTGGGCTCCGGGCTAGCCGCCATTGCCGGCACGTTTCTGATGAAGTCGGTGGTGCCCTCGCTCAACGCCCTGGCCGACGTGGGCGTGCGGGAGCTGTCGGCCACCCACCTGTTCGGGCTGCTGGGGCAGCCCCTGCTGCCGGTGCTCAGCGCCAGCCTTAGCCTGTGGGTAATCAACATTGCCCTGCCCAGCGCCGCGGGGCTGCTGTTCGTGCTGCGCCTAAAGGTGTTTCAGCGACGTAAGGCCGGTACTGCTCCGGCTTCGGCCGCATGAGCCCCATCTGGCTTGGCGGACTGCTTTTGCTGGCTCCGGCTCTCTACGCCGGCCTGATGCTGGTGCTGCGCCGGGCCTGGGAGCAGCTGCCGGAAATTCCGGCCCACCCGGCCCCGGCCGTTTCACCCGGACAAGGCCTGCTGTTCTCGGTACTGGTGGCGGCTCGCAACGAAACGGCTGCGCTGCCCGGGCTGTTGAGCGACCTGCAAAAGCAGCGTCTGCCGCCCGGTGCCTTCGAGGTGCTCATCATCGACGACCATTCCATCGACGCCACCGCCGCCGTGGTCGAGCGGGCCGCAGCGGCTTTTCCGGCGTTTCGGCTGCTTCGGCTAAGCGAGCAGCCCGGCCAGCCGACGGGCAAGAAAGCGGCCCTCCAGGCTGCCTTGGCCGTGGCCCGGGCTCCGTGGGTGGTCTGCACCGATGCCGACTGCCGGGTGAGCCCCGACTGGCTAGCCAGTTACGCCGCCCTGCTGAGCCATGACCCCGAAGCACGCTTCATCAGCGGACCCGTGCTGCTGACGCCGGGCGGCTCGGGGCTCGACGCGCTGATGGGGCTGGAGTTTGCGGGCCTGGTCGGAGTGGGGGCCGCCTGCATCGGAGCCGGGGCACCCACCATGTGCAACGGAGCCAACCTGGCGTACCGCCGCGACGCCTTCGCGGCCGTGCAGGGCTTCGGAGGCAACGACCACCTGGCCAGTGGCGACGACGAGTTTCTGCTTCACAAGCTCCACCGGGAGTTTCCCGGGAGCATCCGGTTTCTGAAAAACCCCGCGGCCATTGTCCGGACCCCCGCCCCGCCTAGCCTGGGAGCGTTGCTGACCCAGCGGGTGCGGTGGGCCA
The DNA here is from genome assembly GCF_020685205.1 of Hymenobacter translucens. GTDB lineage: Bacteria > Bacteroidota > Bacteroidia > Cytophagales > Hymenobacteraceae > Hymenobacter > Hymenobacter translucens. The sequence continues at coordinate 685,217 of NZ_JAJERB010000001.1, read as the reverse complement.
GCAAGTGGCGGCACTACGAGGCAGCGGCCCCGCAGCAGCTCGCCGTGCTGGTACTCCTGGCTAATGTGGCGCTGACAGCCGGGCTGGTGCTGGCGTTGCTCAATGCGGCCCTCTGGCCCTGGGTGGGGCTCGGCTGGGCCCTGAAGATCGGCGCCGACGCCTGGTTTCTGTTCCCGGTGCTCGGGTTTCTGGGCCGGCAACGGTGGCTTGGGTGGGTACTGCTTTTGCAGCTGGGATACGCGCCCTACGCCCTGGCTACCGGGCTGTTCGGGCTGCGGGGCGGATACCAGTGGAAGGGGCGTCAGCTGGGGCGGATATAAGTGCTTTTTTAGTTGTTTATACCGCTGTCGGGGGCCACATTTGAGCGTCTTAACCAACGCAGCCCGGCTGCCCTCTTTCGATGAATAAAAACGCTCTGGGATTTATTCTGCCGCTTTGCATGGTCCTGATCGTCGGGGCAATCGGCGCCTTGTTTTTTATGTCGACCGGGCTGATAGCCGGAGCTCCGGATGGCACTGGCAGCGGGCAGTCGGCTCGTGCCGCCACCGATTCCACAACCTCCGCAGTTGCCGCCGTTCCGATGCCGGCCGAGGTAGCCTCGGGCGACGCCCTGTTCAAAGGCAACTGCGCCCAGTGCCACGGCATCAACGACGTAGTGGTAGGGCCGGCCCTGGCGGGCATCACCCGGCGGCGCCCGGTTTCCTGGCTGGTGCCGTGGGTTAAAAACTCCAGCAAGCTGGTAGCCTCCGGCGACGCGTACGCCGTGAAGATCTTCAACCAGTACCAGAAGCAGCAAATGCCCAGCTTCCAGCTGTCGGACGACGAAATCAAGTCGATTCTGACCTACGTCGAGTGGGAATCGAAGCAGGGCTCCCGGGCAGTAGCAGTTCGGTGAGCCGCCAGGCTTTCAGTTACGCAAAGAACTGACGCGCGCTGCTGCGCAGTGCCCGGGAAGAGCAGCGCGTAAATGCCGGGGCAGGCGGTGGCCGCGGCTGGTCCGTTTCGGCGGCAGCGCCGTAAAGCAGGTTCGGAGGTAGTTGCGTGGCGGAGGGAAGAGCTACTTTGCCGGTTTCTTCGCAAATACCGCCGCCCAACGCTACATTTGCTTACCTTCTTGCTGCCTTCCCGCCCTTGCCGTGACTGATCCTGAGTTTGACTTGCTCGACGAGCTGTACTTCGTTACCTCCTTTCGCGACCTGACCCAAAAAACCGGTTTGCCCGCCGCAGAGGTGGAAAAGGGCCTGCGGGGCCTGCTTGAGCAGCAGTACGTGAAGTTCTTTTATCCTGACCCCGACACCGAGCAGGCCTACGAAGTCACGTCCTTTGGTGCCATCTGCCGGGACTGCTACTACCTCGCCACCAAGGCGGGCCTTCTGGAACACAACTCCCGGTAGCAGTGGCCGTTGCTTCCCCCATAGCGCCGCTTCGTGCCGCTGCCCCGGCCCGTCCGCCCGGCTACTACGTCCGGCAGCGCCTGCTGGGCAACCGTCCGGCCATGGCCGGGCTGGGCTTTATCCTGCTCTGCACGCTGGTGGCACTGGCCGGCTACTGGATTCTGCCCGACCCCTCGCCCGACGCCAACAGCGGCGTGGTGCAGCTGCAGAAGGAGCCGCCCGGCTTCTCGGCTACCATCCTGCGCATTCCCGCCCCCGACTCGGCCGGCACCGCCAATGCCGGACCGCTGCACACCTGGCTGTACGGCCGGGCGCCGCAGTTTCAGGAAATTCCCATCAGCTCCTACCGCATTGAGGGCGACTCCGTGCTGGTGGAGCCGTATCAGAATCACAGCGCCCTGGCTGATGTGCCCCGGCGGTTTTCGTTGACTCAGCTGGCCGGGCAGGCCGGCAGCGCGGCCGAGCTGCGGCAGGTGGTGGAGCAGGACCGCATCGTACGGCGGACCTACTGGCTCGGTACCGACAAAGCCGGGCGCGACGAGCTGAGCCGCCTGCTGCTGGGCACCCGTATTTCCCTCGGCATCGGGCTGGTGGCCGTGCTGATTTCCCTGGCCCTGGGTATGCTCATCGGCGCCGTGGCCGGCTACGTGGGCGGCTGGGTCGACAGCCTGCTGATGGGCGTGATGACGGTGGTGTGGAGCATTCCGGGCATTATGCTCGTCATTGCTATTTCCCTGGCTCTCGACAGCAAGGGCGTCTGGACGTCCTTCGTGGCCGTGGGCCTGACCATGTGGGTTGACGTGGCCCGGGTGGTGCGCGGACAGATGCTGAGTTTACGCGAAAAGACGTTCGTGGAAGCTGGCCGCGTGCTGGGCTTGCCCCAGAGCCGGCTGATTGCCCGCCACCTGCTGCCCAACATGACGGGCCCGCTTATCGTAATTGCGACAAGTAACTTTGCGGCGGCTATTCTGCTGGAAGCCGGCCTCAGTTTTCTGGGGCTGGGCGTGCAGCCGCCGGCGCCTTCGTGGGGCCTGATGGTAAACGAAGGCTTTCAACTATTAGGCACCCAGGCCGGCCTGTGGCTTACCCTGCTGCCGGGGCTGGCCATCAGCCTGCTGGTGCTGAGCTTCAACCTGCTCGGCAACGGCCTGCGCGACGCCTACGATCCTAAAACTCCACTCTCCCATGCCTGATAGGCTCACGACTTCTCCCGACAAACGCCTGTTCCTGAAAGAGCGGGAGCTGAGCGCGCTGCTGGAAATCACCCAGGCCATCAACCACGGCCCCACCGAGGACGCGCTGTACAAGATCTTTCAGTTCACCCTGCTCGGGCAGCTTAACATTCGCCGCCTCGTGCTTTACGTGCAGGAAGCCGGGCAGTGGCAGTGCGTGGTTTCGTTTGGAGCCGGCCTGCCCGACTTCCGTCGGGTTTCCCTGCCCGAAACCATCCTGGAGAACTGCACCAATGGCGCCTGCCGGGTAACCGATCTGGACCTGGGGGCGGAGTGGCAGGCCCTGGAAACGGTGATTCCGGTGCCTCACAACGGCGAGCTGCTGGCGTATGTGATGATCGGCAACGTGCACCAGGACTACGCCAACGATGAAGCCACCAAGTTTCTGGAAACGCTGAGCAACATCCTGATCGGGGCCATCGAAAACCAGCGGCTCGTGCGCCAGCAGCTGGCGGCCGTGGCCATGCGCAAGGAAATTGAAATTGCCCAGGAAGTGCAGAACATGCTCTTTCCCCGGGAGCTGCCCAACAACGCCTCCGTAGCCGTGAGTGCGAGCTACGTGCCCCACGCCGCCATCGGGGGCGACTACTACGACGTAGTGCCCATTGATGAGCACCGGGTAATGTTCTGCGTGGCCGACGTCTCGGGCAAAGGCGTGCCGGCTTCGCTGCTGATGTCGAACTTTCAGGCCGGGCTCCGTACCTTGCTCCGCCAGCAGGTGGACCTGGCCACGATTGTCAGCGAGCTGAACAACCTGATCTTCCGCAACTCCCGGGGCGACAAGTTTATTACCGTGTTCTTCGGCATCTACGACAGCCGGAACCGGGAGCTGCAGTTCGTGAATGCCGGGCACAACGACCCGCTGCTGATGCTCGACAACGGCTCGGTGCAGATGCTCAAGGAGGGCACCATTATGCTGGGTGTAATGGACGAGCTGCCTATGCTCAAGGTCGGCCGCGTGACGCTGCCCCCGCACTCCCTGCTGCTCAACTACACCGATGGCCTCACCGAAGTGTTCGATGCGGAAGGGGAGGAGTATGGCGAGGAAGGCATCCTGCGCTGCATGCGCCGCAACTGGTACCTGCCCCTGCCCGCCCTGCATAATGAGCTGCTCCGGGAAATCGAAGCCTTTAACGTCAACGGCAACCGCTTTTCCGACGACATCACCATTCTGAGCTGCCGGTTTAAGTAAGCTACAAGCTTGCGGCTTGCGGGCTTCATGTCTCAGGCTTCTCTTTCCTGGCTTGCGGCCGGCAGCTCGGGGCTTGCAGCTTCTTCCTCGATCCAACCTTCGACCCGCATCAGCAAAGCCAGGGCGATGTAGAAGAAGGAGCCGATCTTGTCCACTTCGACCAGCTCGTTGAGCAGCAGGTGGAACGTAATGATGACCAGCGACAAACCCGCCGCCAGCACCAGCCGGCGGTGCTGCCGGGTGCGGGCCCGGTGGTAGAGGCGCTCCACCAGCACCAGGGCCGTGGCGACCAGCAAAACGAACAGGATGAGGCCGGGGGCACCCTGCTCGGCCATCTGCAGCAAAAAGTAGTTGTGGGTGGTAGAGTGCTCCGGGTTGTCGCTCACGTAGGTCCGGAAGCTCTTGACGGTGTAGCGCTTATACTCAGGGTAGAATGTGCTCGGGCCGCTGCCGGTCAGCGGCTTGTCGCTGATCATGCGGGCGGCGGCCACCCAGCGGTACACCCGCTCCATGCCCGACACGTCCTCCATCTTGTAAGTCGCCTCCAGGTGCTTTTCGAAGTTGTGGCCGTTGAACACGGTTTTCTCAAAGTCCGGGGCGTAGAGCATGTAGTTGTTCTGGCTCATGAAGTAGAACGCCCCGCTCAGCACGGCTATGATGGCGCCGGTCAGCACCACCCGGGTCAGGCGCAGGCGCACTACGCCGTAGAACAGCGCTGCCAGGGGCAGGGACAGGATGGAAGCCCGGGTGTAGGACAGCAGCACCCCGAACACCAGCACGGCCAGCCCTATCCGCCACGCCAGTCGCCGGGGGCCGGACGGGCTTTCCAGCGCCGCGTAAAACGCGTACGGCACCAGCAGGGCCAGCACCGCGGCGTAGATTACGTGGTTGATGTAGTAGGGCTGAATGGCCCAGTTGATGGAGTCGAACGAGAAGCCCCGGCCGGCGTGCCGCGCCGACGTGTAAAGCACCGTAAGGGCAGCGCCAACGGTATAGAACGCCGCTATCCGCCACACGTCGGCCGGGCGCCGCACGATGGCCAGCGTTACGAACACGAATGGAATGATGTACCAGGTCTTGGCCAGCAGGTACTTCACCGACTTCATCGAGTCAACCGAGAACAGCGTCGATACCGACGACCAGAGCAGCGCCAGACCCATGATGATAACCAGGGGGTGGGACCAGAACCGCGCCGCTACGTGGGTGCGGCTGGTGAGGGCACTCACCGCGAAGCAGCCCAGCAGCACCAGCATCAGGGGCTCGGAGGGCACGTCCATGCTCAGGCCCCCGGGCAGGTGCACCTCCCGGGAAAATGCCAGGGTAATCAGCAGCAGGTAGTAAACCCAGCGCCAGTCGACGGCCAGCACCAGGGCGCCCACCACCGCTACCGGCACCGCCAGCCACAGCGGGGAGCCGGAAAGCAAGGCCCCGGTCCCGGCCAGCAGCAGCAGCAGCACAAACACCACGTACCAACGCTGGGCGCTATCCTGGGGCAGCAGGCGGGGAAGCAGGGCAGGGCCGGCCATGTCGAGATGATGAGTGGGAGTTAAAGAGCTGTTGTTGGTTTTGAGTTGTCAGTTGTTGGTTGTCCGTTGTTAGGGCGATACTGACAACAGACAACCAACAACTGACAACTAACAAAGACAGAATCGGTTAAACGCGGGGCTCCGTCGCCGGGCGGCCCACGCTCAGGTTGCCGCGGTACAGCTCCAGCAACGTGATGAAGACGATGGACAGGGACAGGGTCAGGAACACCGACGAAACCACGATCAGCCAGCGCACGGGCTTGATCTTGCGGGTGGCGGGCATCGCCTTCTGCACCACGTAAATCGACGAAATCCGGCTGCTGATGGCCAGCTGGGCCGACTCATAGGCGCTGCGGGCCGTAATCATACGAGCCTGCAGGTCGTTGAAGCGGGCGTAAAGCGTGTTCATCAGGTCGGTGCCTTCCACGTAGCTTTCCAGGTTGAGCAGGTTGCCGCCCTCGGCCTGGGTCAGTGCCTTCAGGGCGCGGCGCAGGCCGGCTACCCGGGCTGCGGAGCCGCCCCCGGCCGCTACTTCGCCCTCCGCCCGGCGCAGGTCGCTTTCGGTCTGCACAATCTCCTGGGCCAGGTAGCGCGACTCCCGGTCCATCCCGTAGATGCCGTAGCGCCGCCGGCCCTGGGTCAGGGAGTCGCGGGTGACGCGGTACTGGTGCTCCAGAAAGTTTTTCCGCTCCTCATAGAGGGCAATAATCTTGCGGCGGTTTTCGAACGTGAGCTGCTGGTTGATGGAGTCAATAACTAGCACGAGGGCGTTGGCCATTTTCGCGGCCAGCACCTTGTCCTCGTCCTGCACGGTCAGCTCGATGGCGTCGCGGTCGTTGTGCACGATGCTGATATTGCCGTTCAGTTCTTCCAGGGCCCCCTGGTCGGCTAGTTCATCCCCGGGCTTGCCGGATTTGTAGTGCTCGGCCAGGCGAAACTTGCGGACGATGATTTCGGCCGCCGTCTGCGACTCCCCGATGGTGATGACGCGGTCCAGGTCTTCGGCCCGGCCGCCCAGCTCGAGCTTGCCGCCCTCGGTCACGATGCGGTCCGGGTCGGTGGTCTGGGGGTTGGTGGGGTAGAACACCGCGGTGGACTTATACACGTTGGGCAGCATTAGCGCCACGATTACGCTCACGACCAGGGCCAGCACCACGGCCGAGAGCACCAGGTATTTCCAACGATTAATAACGGGCCAGAGGCCCAGCAGCGAATACGAGGGGGATGACATGCCGGAAGAAGAAGTGCAAACGGTACGACCGGCGCAAGCGGGCGGATGGTCGGATTAGGCAAAGCTACTTGAAATCTGCGGCATTCTGCGCCTGTGCGGCGGGCTTTGCTTGGGTTTTGGCTTGCCCCGTTCCGGTCGGCCGACTAACCAGCGGGTTGCGTTTTTCTGTAGTTTTGCCGTCCACCTCTCGTTCCCGGCCGCATCAAAAAGTTTTTCGGAAATATCAGCTTCGTGGTGCTGCTCAACCTGCTGGTGAAGCCGGGCTGGGTGGTTGTCGAAAACCTGGTGCAGGACCGGCTGGGCCACGCCGCCTACGGCACGTTCGGGGCGCTGTTGTCGCTCACGCTCATCTTTTCCGCTTTTTCCGATCTGGGCCTGACGCAGTTCTCCACCAAGCGGGTGGCGGCTTCCCCGGGGTTTCTGGACGAATACTTTCCCTCGATTCTGCCGCTGCGGGGCTTGCTGTCGGTTGTGTTCCCGGTTCTGATTGTGGCAACCGGCTGGCTGATCGGGCACCGGGGGCACACGCTCTACCTGCTCGCCATTACCGCCGTGGGCCTGACCCTGACGCAGTACATTCAGTTTCTGCGCGGTACGCTCCAGGCCCATCAGCGCTTCAACACCGACGCGCTGCTCTCGGTGCTGGAAAAGGCCCTGCTGCTCGTCATGGTCCTGAGTCTGCTGGGCATCGGCCGGCTGGGCCTCGACTCCTACGTGTACGCCCGGGCCGCCGCTACGGCCCTCACGTTTGCGCTGCTGTACGGGCTGGTAAGCTGGTTTTTCGGCTGGGTGCGCTACCGTCTGCGCTGGGAGCAGGTGCGGGCCGTACTCAAGGAAAGCCTGCCGTTCGCCGTCATTGCCCTGGTGTACGGTATCAATGAGAAGATTGACGTGGTGATGATTGAGCGCCTGGCCACGCCCACCGAGGCGGGCATCTACGTGGGCGCCTACCGCTGGATCGACGCCATCATGATGTACCTCTGGACGGTGCTGCCGCTATTCTTCGCCCGGTTTGCCCGCGTCACGGGGGAGCCCGCGGCCCAGCGGGAGCTGCTCTGGTTTGGGCAGCGCGTCGTGACGGTGCCGCTGCTGTTCGTGGGCGCGTTTGTCTTGTTCCGGGCCGAGGTGCTGTTCTGGCAATTCAGCCACAGTAGTCCGGCTGAAGTAGCCCGGATGGCGCTTTGCCTGCGCGTGCTCATCGTGAACGTGCTGGTGCACGCCTTTTTTGCCATCTACAGCAACCTGCTCACCAGCACCAACCACGAGCGGGCCGTCAGTTGGCTGGTCGCCGTCAGCATTGCCCTGAACGTGGGTCTGAACCTGGTGCTGCTACCCCGGTTTGGGGCCGTGGCCGCCGCCCTCGACACGCTGGTTTGCGCCGTGGTGGTATCGGTGGGCTACCTGTGGCTGGTGCACCGCCGCACCGGCGTGGCCATTCCCTGGCTGATTCTGCTGCGCCTGCTGCTGGCCTTTGGCTTGCTCTGCGCCGCGTTCTGGGGGCTGCGGCTGGTCGTAAATCAGTGGCTGATTGAAGCCGTGCTGGCAGGTCTGGCATTCGTCGGTATCCTGTTCCTGACCGGCGTGGTGCGGGTACGGGAGCTGCGCCAGGCGCTGGGCCGGTAGCAGCGCGAGGGCTCGCAAGGTAAGGAGTAGGTTGCGCAGTGAGGTTCCCGTAATATCCTGCGAAACCTGATTTTTACCTTGCGAAACTCCGCACCAAGAAACAGTATCTTGCGTGTTCACTAACTTCCAATTGCCAACGTCATGAAGACTTTCCGATTCAGCTCCCTGTTCCTCGTGGGAGCCACTGTGGTTGTCAGCAGCTGCAGCAAGTGCATCGACGAGAATCCCCGGGCCCGCATCATCAACAACGGCACCCAGAAAGCCAGCGTCCAGGTAAAGACGTCGGACGGCAACACCATCAACATCAACAACGTGGAGCCCAACACGTCGTCTGACTACGCCAGCTACGCCGGCGGGCAGGTTACCTTCACCGCTACCGTGGGCACCAACACGGCCGTCAAGACCACCCAGATCGGAACCTGCTACGACTACGACATCGCCATCGACCGCACCAACACGATTACCGTGACGGGCATCGACCGCAACGAGTAGGCTTTCTCTTGCCTTTAAATCAGATTCTCGCTTAAACGACCGATGAAGAAGTCTTTCCTGTTCTCTTTTCTAGTGTTGTCGGCCATGCTGACTTCGTTTACCGCCGGCAAAGACAATTTCGTCGGTAGGATCATGTACAAATACTCGTTTTCCGACCTGAATGGGAATGATATTACCGAGCGGGTCGCCCCAATTCTGGGCCGTGAGCAGCGGTACTTTATCAACGAGCGGAGCTATAAAGCCTATGATGAGAACAATAGGTGGATGCAGCTGTACACGAGCGAGGACAACCTGTACTATTACTTCGGGAAGGACAACACGGCTCAGAAATTCGACGGGGCTACCCAGACATCGCAGAAGTTTGTCGTAACCAAGCTCGATAAACAGGAAACCATTGCCGGCTACCCCTGTAAGGCAATCCAGATCGAAACCGACAACATCACAACCATTTACTACTACACGCCGGCCGTGAAGGTTGACGTGGCCCCATTTGCCAGGCATACCTTCGGGGAGTGGAGCAAATACCTGCAGGCCACTGACGGAGCATTGTCGCTTAAGTTCGTAATGACGGATCATAAAAATAAGTACGTGTGGACCTCCACCGCGCAGGAGGTTGCCAAGCAGGCGCTGAGTGCGGCCGAGTTTAAATACCCGACGGAAATCAAGCTGAAAAACTAGCTGGTTGGCAGAACCCCGCTTTCCCGGTAGCTTTGCCGGTCCCCAGTCACCGCTGCCTTGCACATTGCCGTCAACGTCCGCTTTCTGTTACCCGGCCGCGAGCTGGAGGGCATCGGGCGCTTCACCTACGAAACGCTGAGCCGGCTGGTGCAGCAGCACCCCGAGCACCGCTTCACCTTCTTCTTCGACCGGCCCTTCGACCCGCACTACGTGTTCGGGCCCAACGTAACCCCGCTGGTGTTGTCGCCCCCGGCCCGGCACCCGTTTCTGTTTATCGCCTGGTTTGAGGGGGCCGTAGCGCGGGCCCTGGCCCGCCTCCAACCCGACGTTTTCCTGAGCCCCGACGGCTTTACCACGCTGCGTACCACGGTGCCCCGCGTCACGGTGATGCACGACCTGGCCTTCGAGCATTTTCCCCAGGACGTAGGCTGGCTGCAGCGCAAGTACTATCACTACTTTGCCCCCCGCTTTGCCCGCGCCTCTCACCGGGTAGTGGCCGTGTCGGAAGCCACCCGCCAGGATCTGGTGAAAACCTACGGCCTGCCTGCGGAGCAGATCAGCGTCGTGTACAACGCGGCCGATGCCCGCTTCCGGCCCCAGCCCGCTGAGACTCAGCAGCTGGTTCGGGCCCGGTTCAGCGGCGGCAGGCCCTACTTTCTGTTCGTGGGCGCCTTGCAGCCGCGCAAAAACCTGGTCAACCTGCTCCGGGCCTTCGACGCTTTCAAAACCCGCACCGGCGCCGATACGCAGCTGCTGGTGGTCGGGCGCAAGGCCTGGAAAGCGGGGCCTATCTTTAACGTGTACCAGCAGATGCACCACAAAAGCGCGGTGCTGCTCACCGGGCGGGTTTCCGACGACGAGCTGACGGGGCTGTACGCCGCCGCGCTGGCCACCGTGTACGTGCCGTACTTCGAAGGCTTCGGCATTCCCATTATCGAGGCCCAGGCCAGCGGGTGCGCCGTGCTGACTTCCAACTGCAGTTCCCTGCCCGAAGTGGCCGGCGAAGGAGCCCTGCTGGTCGACCCGTTTTCGGTGGAAGCCATTGCCGATGCGCTGATCCGGCTCCAGGCCGATGCTGCGCTGCGGCAGGAGCTGATTGGGAAAGGAGCGGCCAACGTAAGGCGGTTTTCCTGGGACGACAGCGCCCGGCGGCTGGGGCAGATGCTGGCGGAAGTAGGAGGGAAGCCTGCCGCTTGAGTCGGCCGGTAGTAACTTGACGCTGACTACCAGTTTTTCCTCCTGAAGCGAAGCTTTGCCCAGGATGACAAATCGTTTTTAACCAGGCCCAGCGGCAGCCCTGCTGCTTTGCCTGCCTTTTCTTTTTGCCCGTGCGCCTTTACCGTCTGCCTTCTGCCGCCCGCCGCCTGTTGCCCGACTGCCTCTGGCGCCTGCCCGCCACTGACAACACGCTCTATCTGACCTTCGACGACGGCCCCATCCCCGGGGAAACGCCTTTTGTGCTCGAGCAGCTGGCCCGGTTTGATGCGAAGGGCACGTTTTTCTGCGTGGGCGACAACCTGGCCCGGCACCCGGACATTGCCCGGCAGGTGCTGGCCGCCGGGCACCGTCTGGCCAACCATACCCAGCACCACGTCAGCGGCTGGGCGGTTTCCCGGCCTGAATACCTGGCCGAGGTAGTCCGGTGCCAGCAGGAGCTGGATGCCCTGCTGCCCGCTCCGGAGGCCCGTCCGCTGATGCGCCCGCCCTACGGCCGCATTACCCCGCCGCTCGCCCAGGATTTGCGGGCCACGCACCAGGTGGTGATGTGGGACCTGCTGACCTGCGACTACGATGCCACCCTGAACCCGGAAAAGTGTCTGCGCAATGCCATTCGCTACTCCCGCCCGGGCTCCATCGTGGTGTTTCACGACAGCGTCAAGGCCAGCCGCAACCTGCGCTACGTGCTGCCCCGCTACCTCGAGCATTTTGCCGGCCAGGGCTACCGCTTTGCCGCGCTTTGAGTAGACCTGAGAACCTGGAACTCAGAACTGAGACTGGATTTCAGAGTTGTCCGCTGTCTAAGTACTAAGTTCTCAGCTCTGAGTTCTATGTCTTCCTTCTTCGCCTTGCTTTTCGCCCTTGATATTTCCTGGCCGCTGCTGGGCAAAGTGCTGCTGGGCGGGTATTTCGGGCTGTGGCTGGCCGGTCTGCTGCTGGCCCTGGGGCTGTTCCTGAGCCGGAAGCGCCCGGCCCCGGTACCGCTCGACCGGCCGCTGCCCCGGGTAAGCATTCTGATTGCCGCCCGCAACGAGGAAACTGCCATCGGCCGCTGCCTGCTCGCCATTCGCTCCCTTTCCTACCCCCCGGAGCTGGTGGAGGTGCTGCTCGGCAACGACGCCTCCACCGACCAGACCCGGGCGGTGGCCGAGCAGGCCATGCAGGGCTACGCCGGCTCGTTTCGCTGCCTGACCATCACCGAAAACCTGGGCCAGGCCCGGGGCAAGGCCAACGTGCTGGCTCACCTGGCCTGGGAGGCCACCACCGAGTACTTCCTGATCACCGACGCCGACATTGCCGTGCCGCCCGGCTGGGTTGAGGCCATGGTTTCCTACGCCACCGGCCCGGTTGGTACCGTCACCGGCCTCACGCTGGTGCGCGGCCCCCGTCTGCTCGATCAGCTGCAGGGCATGGACTGGCTGTTCTCCCTGGGGTTGGTGCAGGTCGTGGCCGACCGCAGCGTGCCCGTGACGGCCATGGGCAACAATATGCTGGTCACCCGGGCGGCCTACGAAGCCACCGGCGGCTACGAGCAGCTGCCGTTTTCGATTGTCGAGGACTATGCCTTGTTCGTGGCCACGGTAGCACAGGGGTTTTCGTTTCGCAACGTCTTCCGGCCCGAGGTGCTGGCGTTTTCCCTGCCGGTTCCCTCGGTGCCGCGCCTGCTGCAGCAGCGCCGCCGCTGGCTGCGCGGGGTGGAGGGCTTGCCCGGGTGGCTGAAAGCCACGCTGCTCTTCTACGGCCTGTTCTACGCCGCCCTGCTGCCGCTGGCTTTTTTGATGGGAATCGAGGTGGCAGTAGGCGTATGGGCTGCCAAGATGGTGTTGCAGGGGCTGATGGTCTGGTTTTGCTTTCGCCGCGCCGGGCAGCCCGCTCCGTGGTGGCTGATGCCGGCTTTCGAGCTGTATTCCCTGGGGCTGGGCACAGCCCTGGCCGTTTACCGCCTGCTGCCCCTGGAGTTTGAGTGGAAAGGCCGTCGTTACCGCTAAGCTCCCGGCAGGCCATCCGAAAGGATGCCTTGCCTTCGGCACAGCCGGGCGCAACGCCTACCTTTGCCGGCTCAACCCGTTGCCATGCACCTTACTGATTCCCACGCCCACGTCTATTCCGAGCAGTTCAAGCCCGACCGCGACGACATGCTGAACCGGGCCTACGAAGCCGGAGTTCAGACCATTGTGATGCCCAACATCGACCACACCAGCATCGACGGCATGCTCGAAACCGAGGCCCGGTTTCCGCAGCAGTGCTTTGCCATGATAGGCCTGCACCCGTGCTCGGTGGGTAAGGATTTTGAGCGGGAGCTGTACCAGGTAGAAGAGTGGCTCGGGCGGCGGCCGTTCGCGGCGGTAGGGGAGTGCGGGCTGGATCTGTACTGGGACAAAACCTTTCTGGCCCAGCAGCAGGAAGCCCTGCGCGTGCAGATAAGCCTAGCCAAAACGCACAAGCTTCCGTTGGTTTTGCACACCCGCGACGCCTTTACCGAAACCGCCGACCTGATCGAGCAGGGGCAGGACGGCACCCTGCGCGGCGTGTTTCACTGCTTTTCTGGCACCCCGGCCGAAGCCGAGCGCGCCCTTAAGCTGGGCTTCAAGCTCGGCATCGGGGGCGTGGCCACGTTCAAGAACGGCGGCCTCGACAAGGTGCTGCCCGGCCTCGGCCTGGAGCACCTGCTGCTCGAAACCGACTGTCCTTACCTGGCTCCCGTGCCCCACCGCGGCAAGCGCAACGAGCCGGCCTATCTGCCCCTGATTGCCCGGCGCGTAGCCGAGCTGCTGGGCCGCGACGTGGAGGAAGTTGTCGAGGTCACGACGCGCAACGCCCGGGAGTTGTTCAATTTGTAGCTTGCCCGGGTTTCCCGCCTACCCTTAGCCTGCCCTGCCGTTGCTGTCCGCCGCCCTGCCCTTCGAGTCATACCTGGTCGAGATTGAGCCTTCCCGCCCCACGGATGGGCCGGTCAGCTCCGTGCTCGTTATTTACACCGGCGGTACCGTGGGCATGGTCTTCAACAAGAAGGGCGAGCTGACGCCCATGAACTTCGGGCAGATTCAGAAGAAGATGCCCGAGCTGCGCCAGCTCAACATGCGCGTGTCGGTGCTGAGTCTGCCCCAGCTGATTGACTCCTCCAACGTCACCGCCACCGACTGGCTTACGCTGGCCGCCCTTATCCAGCAGCACTACCACGACTACACCGGCTTCGTGGTGCTGCACGGCACCGACACTATGGCTTATACGGCCGCCGCGCTAAGCTTTCTGCTCGAAAGCCTGGGCAAAACCGTGGTGCTGACCGGAGCGCAGGTGCCCGTAGGCCGCATCCGCACCGATGCCCGCCGCAACCTGATTACGGCCCTGGAAATTGCCGTGGCCCGCCACCCCCGCGCCGGCACGGTCCGTGTGCCCGAGGTCTGCATCTTTTTCAACGACCAGCTGATTCGCGGCAACCGGGCCCGGAAGGTGGAAAGCCAGAAGTTCAACGCCTTTCGAAGCGAAAACTACCCACCCCTGGCCGAAGCCGGCATCGACGTGGAATTCAACGACCGCCACATCCGCATGCTGCCCTCCGCGCCGCTGCGGACTCACCAGCTCCTCGCCGATGAAGTCGTGTTGCTGAAGCTCTTCCCGGGTATTTCCGAGCGGGTGGTGCGGGCAATGCTCGAAGTCGATGGGCTGCGGGGCGGGGTGCTGGAAACCTACGGCGCCGGCAACGCCCCCACGGCGCCCTGGTTTCTGCGCTGTTTGCGCGAGGCCCGCGACCGGGGCGTACAGCTGCTCAACGTCAGCCAGTGCGAGGAGGGAAGGGTGGTGCAGGGAACCTACGAAACCAGCGCCCATCTCACGGAGCTGGGCATCATTGGCGGGGAGGACATCACCCCTGAGGCGGCCATCACCAAGCTGATGTTCGTGCTGGGACTCAACCGTCCGGCCCGCGAAACGGCCCGCCTGCTCACCCAGGACCTGCGCGGGGAGATAACCTTATTCTAGGGCCTGGCTTGCGTTTGCGGAAAAAGGAGCGTTACTTTGCCCCCGATTCCAGACCCAGAGAGGTGTCCGAGTGGTCGAAGGAGCACGCCTGGAAAGTGTGTATGGCCCAAAAGGTCATCGTGGGTTCGAATCCCATCCTCTCTGCATAAAAGCCCGTTTGCGTTTTGCAAACGGGCTTTTTGTTTTCTCACAGGAAACTTCCCCGGGTGATGGAGGCGGTCCGAACCACATTTCACTAAGTAATGCCAGAAGGCGATTGCAGTCCCGACAAGCGAAAGTCAACGCTGCTTCGACCCCTGGTCCGGCTCTGAACGGCCAAGCGCAGGGGCAGCCAGTAGGATCAGTAAGCTCCCTTACGAGCAGGCTTCACCGGTGAATCAACGACAGACTTTTCTTAGCTGCAGCCCTGCTGTCCGGCCCAGGCCATTGCTACACCGGGATAATTAGATATAACTGGCAGTGCCATGGGCTTCTGATGCCTGGCTCGGCTAACTGTTTCGTGTTTTTGCCTTTAGCAGGAGTAGTGGTCTATATTAATATTTCCGATCAGGCATCTTTTTATCCTGATTGTTCAAAGGATGTTGCTACATTAGCCCCGCTCTTCTGAACACCTATTGTGCCATTATTTTAACCTCCTTAATCTTACCATGAGCAAAAAATTACCCTTGAAATGGTTGACCGGCCTGGTGCTGCTCAACTGCTGGAGCGGCTACAGCAGCCAGGCCCAGGCGGTGCTGCACGATCCGAGCTTCGGCACCAACGGGCGCGTCTCCACCGCCTTCAGCACTCCCCCGAACGACTATGCCGAGGCTGTGCTGCTCCAGCCCGACGGCAAGCTGGTGGCCGTTGGCAACGGCAATAGCGGGCTCGAGCTGGCCCGCTACAGCAGCACCGGCGTCCTCGACCCCAACTTCGGCACCGGTGGTAAGGTTACGACCTACACGCTCCCGGCCAGCAGTGGCTGCTCAACCGGCTGGACCTCCACAACCAAAGCCTATGCCCAAACCGCCCTGCTGCAGCCCGACGGCAAGATTGTGGTGGCCGGGGCTATTGGCTCGAATAACCCGGCCTTCCCCAGTGGCCGGTTTAACTGGTACGTGGGCCGCTACCTGGCCGACGGCACCTTTGATACGGGCTTCACACCCTTTGCCAGCTGTGGGGGCACCATCGGCGGCACGGCTGTGAAGGTGCTGCGCCAAAGCACCGGCCGCCTGATTATTATCGGCTATAACTCCGGCGTGGGCGGCTGCGACGGCGGCTCTACCCAGACCCCGCGCATCCTCGGTCTGCAAACCAACGGCACCCAGGATTTCACCTTCACCAGCAGCATCATCGGTGGTACGTCCCGCCTGCAGATCAAGGATGCCTACGTCGACGCCCTGGACCGGATAACCACCATCGGCTACCGGGAAATCTGCGTAACCCTCCCGATCGGGGTACGGGCGATAACCGGCTATAATACGCTGCTGCACCGCTTCCTGGCCAACGGACAGCCTGACCCCTCGTTTGGTACGAACGGTGAGGTAATTCTGAACATCAATAACGGCTTCACGATGGGCTCGGCTCTGGCACCAGTGCCCACCGGGGAGCTGCTGCTTGCCGGAAACAACGGCGGCAGTTCCGATGGTTTTGTTGCCCGTCTGCTGTCCAGCGGGGCGCTGGACCCGGCCTTCGGAACCAATGGCATCGTCAGCCAGCTGAGCCTGGGCGGCACGCCGCCCCGCAGCATGGCCCTGCAGGCCGATGGCAAAATGCTGCTGCTGAGTGGGGGCAAGCTGCTGCGCCTGCTGGCAGATGGCCAACACGACCTCTCCTATGGAATCAACGGTCGGGTGGATGCGTACCCCGCTTCGGCCGGTGGCTTCGTCCTGCAGCCCGATGGCAAGCCCGTGACAGCCGGGGGCAACTCGGAAGGTTTTCTGCTGGAGCGCTTCGAGGCTTCTCCCAACTGCACGCAGATTGACGCGGGTTCCGACCGAGGTGGTTGCAGCGGCGGCACCGTGCGGCTGGGCAACAGCAGCAATCCCAGCGCCGGCTTCAGCTACAGCTGGACGGTGAGTCCGGCCATTCCCGGCTTCAGCAGCACCAGTGCCAATCCGAACGTTGCGCTACCGGTCGTGACGAGCACCACGGCGTACACTTTCTCCCTGACGGCTGCCATCAGTGGCAACAGTCAGTGCACGCCCACCGACCAGGTAGTAGTAACGGTGTCGCCCAACCCGGCGACCTCTTCCCCAGTGGCTTCTCCCGCTATTGTTGATGCCGGTCAAAGCGTAACGCTGAGTGTACCCAATCCTCTTGCCGGCGCAACGTATACGTGGACCGGGCCGGGGCTGCAAGCCACCACCGGGTCAACCGTAACGGCTATTCCTTCCACCACCAGCTCCTCGGCCCGCTACGTAGTGACGGCCACATTCAGCAGCTGCACAGTACAGGCGGACGTGCAGGTATTAGTGCGCCAGCCCGGCACGACTACAGTCTGGTCCGGGGCCAGCTCCACGAACTGGTTTACGGCGGCAAACTGGACTAATGGCGTGCCAAACGGGTCGTTTGATGCCGTCGTCCCCGTAGTAGCCAGCGGTAATTATCCGAACATTACCTCCGGCGCGGCCAGTGTGCGCAGCCTGAGCATCAACAGCGGGGCCCAGGTTACGCAAAGTGGGGGCACGCTAAGCTCGAACGGCAGTTTCCTCAACGATGGCCAGTTCGTGGGCAGCAACAGCCTGGTCACGGTCACGGGCCCGGTCGGCGGCGCCAGCGCCACGCGCTTCCACAACCTGACCGTAGGCGCCGCCGGTGCCCGGCTGATTGGACCCGTCGAGCTGGAGCAGGTGCTGACGCTGAACGGCAACCTGGCTACCAACGGTCAGCCCCTGACGCTGCGTTCAAATGCCCTAACGGGTACGGCCATTGTAGTGAATAACGCGGGGGTGGTGAACGGCACGGTCACCGTGCAGCGCGCCATCACGTCGGGTCCGAACCCGGCCCTGGGCTACCGCCACTTCAGCTCCCCGGTGAGCAATTCTACGGTGGCCGACCTAGCTACCACCAGCTTCACGCCGGTCGTCAATCCAAACTACAATACCTCGGCCACGCCCACCGGTGAGACGCCCTTCCCCTCCATCTTCGGCTACGACCAGAGCCGTCTGACGCTGAGCAACAACCTCTCGGTCTTCGACAAAGGCTGGTTCTCGCCCGCGTCCCTGACCGCTCCGCTCGAAGTGGGCCGGGGCTACACCGTCAGCCTGGATGCCGGCCAACTCGTGGATTTCAACGGTACGCTCACCAATGGCGACGTTCCGCTCTCCTTTGCCCGCAACAGCGGCCCCACCGCCGGCAGCGCGGGCTGGCAGCTGATCGGCAACCCGTACCCGTCGGTACTTTCCTTTGCCCGCATCAAGGCCACGGACCGGGTGAACGTAGACCGCGCCATGTACATGTTTGAAAGCGCCGACACCTACCGCGGAACCTACCGGGCCTACCTCAACGGCATTGGTGCCGACTCACTGGCGGGTGTGGGCCAGGGCTTCTTCGTGCGCGTGACGGAAGGCCAGACCGCCGGCAGCCTGCTGCTGCGCAACGGCCACCGTCTGAAGACCCCGGACGTGACGAGCTTCAGCCGCAGTACGGCCGACACGCGTCCCCAGCTGCAGCTGGAGCTTAGCAGCGGTATCCCCGGCACGCGGCCGGACCCGACGTACGTGTACTTCGAGCAGGGTGCCACCGATGGCCTGGACCCGGAGTATGACGCCGTCAAGCTGCCCAACTCCAGCGGGCTTAACCTTTCCTCGCTGACGCAGACCACGCGCCTGGCCATCAACGGCCTGCCGCCGGTAACGACGCCCACAGCCGTGCCGCTGGTGATGGCCGTGCCAGCCGCAGGCAGCTACATGCTCAATGCCACGGCTCTGCTCAACATGACGACAATGGACGTCTACCTGCTCGACGCGGCCACCGGACAGCAGCTCAACCTGCGCCAGCAGCCAAGCTACTCGTTCAACAGCGTGAGCAGCGTGCCGCTGGCTTCCCGCTTCTCCATCAGCTTTACGCTGGCCCGCCCCACGGCTACGGCCAGCGGGCTGACGGCCGCCCAGGTCGGCGTGTATCCGAACCCGGCGCGTCAGCAATTTACGCTGCTGCTGCCCCCGGTAACGGGTGTGAAGCAGGCCCAGGCCGTGCTGTACAACGTGCTGGGCCAGCCCGTGCGTCAGCAGGCGGTGACGCCCGGCACGCAGGCCGTAGTGGACGTGCAGCAGCTGCCGGCCGGGGTGTACGTGCTGCGCGTGCAGGTGGGCCAGAGCACGGTTGCCAAGCAGGTCGTCATTCAATAATTGCCTGCCCGGCGGGGAGTTGGCGCATCCGGCACCAGCTCCCCGCTACGCCGGCCCTCACTCTCTTTTCGTATCCGATGAAGCTCTACTCACTTTCGCTGCTGACTGCCGGCCTGCTGGTGCTGACACTCAGCAGCCCGGTCCAGGCCCAGGACCCTGACTCGGGGGGACCGACCCCCACGCCCTCTTCTCCTACGGCTGTGCCCATTGATGCGGGCGCCTCGCTGCTGCTGGCCGCCGGCGCCGCCTACGGCCTGCGTCGTCTCAGCCGCAAAGCCTGAGCAGCCATTCGTTTAACAACTAAAAAGGCCCGCACGCGCGGGCCTTTTTTATGCAGGTAGCAGGATGAGAACAGAGGTATTACCAGCGGGTATTGCAATAAAGAAAGGCTCCGCGGGGTCGTTTGGTGGAAGCAGCAGCTAATTAACCACAAGGCGCCGGGATAAAGTGCCGGAACGAACCACGTACACTCCGGTCGGCAACTGGGCCGGTAAAGCTAGCTCCAGCGTACCCGAGGTGGGCACCACGGCGCTGGTTACCTGCTGCCCCAGCGCATTAAAAACGCCTACTGTATGCCCAACGGGCAATCCGCTCAGCTGAACGTTGTCCCGGGTCGGGTTGGGCCACAAAACCAGCTGGTTTCGACCCGGCTGGGGGACCTTCGCACCCGTAACCACGGTATTCACCTGCTGGTAGGCTATCTGCTGTAAAGCCACCGCCGTTGTGGGCGTGATGACCAGATCGGCCGCCGCCTGTTCGCTGCCGCCGAGGGTGCGCGGGTCTACGCCGGTCAGCTGATAAAACAACACCAGGGCGCTGAGGTAGCTGCCCCACTTGCTGGCGTGAACATGGTCGCTGGCCCACAGATTGATCTTGCTCAGGTCAGGCGTGTAGGGGTTGCGCATCGCTACGCCCGTGGTAATGGCCGTAAGCCAGGCATTGCCCACCGGGGCCACGGCGGTATAGCGGCCATTGCTGAAAAACGCCCGGTAGTAAGCCACGTGCAGGTCACGGGTCATCGAGTCGATGGGCAGGCCGGCGTAGCGGGACCCGGCGGGGTACGTGAAATCGGGGCGAGCCCAGGTCTGGTACAGGTACACCTGCGTAGCGGGGCTGGCTGAGTGAATAGCCTGCTCGAGGCGGGTAGCATAGTCATAGAACAGCGCCGGGCTGCCCCCGCGGGACGTCGGCACCGGTCGGGTGCTTTGTTCCTGCAGCACCACCTTGTCCCAGCCCGGCTGCGTAAGGATGGGCAGGGCATTAGTGTGGTGAAACTGCAGGGAAGTGCCGCTCACGGCCTCGATGTGCACGTCGTAGTTCAGCCCCGCCTGGGTGGTAAACATTTTGAATATGCCCGGCACACCGCCAAACGCCGCCTGCATTCCTGCGTCGTGGGCGCGCGGGTGACCGGCGGGCAGGCCGAAGTTCACGTCCGTAATAGCGGCGGCGTTGTAGTTGAGCGCCGGGGCAAACTGGCCGTGGGTAAAGCTGTTGCCCACGAACAGAACGCGGGTCTGGGCCGGAGCCGTGGTGCTGAGACCGAACAAGGCAATTGCCAGCCCGGTTAACCGCCGGGCGGCTGGATGAAGTAGCGTTGTAAGCATAGGGTCGAGGTAGATCGGTGAGATGAGAGTGTCTGGTTGAAATGCTTGAAATGCAGTGACTTGGATTTCAGAGCAGAGGGCCTGCAGTACGGAGAGAAACCCATAAGTTAGCCTGTCAACCAGAGCCTGATATAACGTAGGCCCCGGCGGCAGTGGCAGTGGGTATCAAGTGGCAGATGGAAACGGCAGGGTCCTGCCGGAGCCTTCTTTACTTCTTTAGAACCAGGTAGCCATAGGCAGGTAATGTTACCTGCTGGCCTAGCGTCACGGGGGTGTTCTGCAGGGCGTCGGTCCAGGTGGTACCGGCCTGGGCCGCGGGCAGGGTGTAGGTGCTGGGCGCATTACGCACGTTCACCAGCACCAGGGCCTGGTCGGTGCCCGACGTCTTCGTGAACGCACACACGTTGGCCGAGCTGTAGGAGGTGGGTGTGCCGCGGCGCAGGGCAGCACTGCCCGACCGGGCCGCCAGCAGCTGCTTGTAGGCCCGCGTCACGTCCGGGTTGGCGCCCCAGGTGATTTTCACGGAGGTGAAGGGAAAAGGGATGTTCCGCGTCATCCCGGCTTCCTGCCCGTTATACACCATCGGAATGCCCCGGTACAGCGCCGCAATTACGAAGGCTGACATGGCACCGGCCTTGCCGCCAAACAGGGTGACCGGAGTACCATCGGACCCGTTCACGTCGTGGTTGGTGATGTAGCGCACCACGTGCTGCCCGGCGGTAGCCCCGGTGTACTCGGTGGCGTTGATGGCGTCGAACCGGGTAGCGGGCATCGCGCGGCGGTACACGTCCCAGAAGCCGCCGTAAAAGCTGAATCCGAAATTGTAGTCGAAGCCGGAGGCGAAGTTTGAGGCACGGGTACCTTCGGCCAGCAGTAGCAGCTTGTGGGTTTTGATGGTGCGCAGCGTGTCATTGGCCTGCTTCCAGAAGTCGTTGGGCTGAAAGTCGGCGTAGTCAAAGCGAAAACCGTCGATGTTGGCAGTGTACACCCAGTACTTCATGGCCGCTATCATCTGCAGGCGCATTGCGGCATTGGCGAAGTTCAGCTGGGCCACGTCGTTGTAGGTGACGCCGTTGTTGGAAGGCGAAATAATGTTGCCCGCCGCATCTTTCTGGTACCAGTCTGAATGGGCGGTAATCCAGGGGTGGTCCCAGGCAGTGTGGTTAGCTACCCAGTCCAGCATCACGGTCAGCCCCCGGGCATGGGCGGCATCCACGAGCTGGCGCAGGTCGGCCAGGGTGCCGAACTCAGGGTTTACGGCGCGGTAGTCCTGCACGGCGTAGGGCGAGTTCACCCCGCGCAGCTGCCCGATCGGGTAGATCGGCATCAGGTAGAGCACGTTCACGCCCAGGTCCTTGATGGAATCAATCCGGGCCGTGACCCCGGCGAAGTTGCTGCCCTGGCTGAAGGCCCGCATGTTCACCTGGTACATCACCGCGTCCTGCCGGTCGGGCACCCCGCCGAAGGGCGTACCATACTGCGTCGGAGTGGGGTCCGTGGTGGTTGGGGGCGCCACCGGGTCGGCGGGCTTGGGAGCATCCTCTTTGCAGCCCTGCAGGCAGCCAGCGACGAGCAGCGCCAGAGCGTTGGCGAAAAGAAAACGAAGAACAGACATCGGAAGAGATGATGAAGGACGAACCGGGATCTGGGGCCCGGAATTACTTTTTGATTGGCTTGAAGCTTACCGCTGCCCCGCCGCCCGGGGCCAGCTGCAGGGTAAGCGCCGACTTGCTGGTGACGACCTGCCGGGTGATGCGGTAGGCCATGGGGTTTTTCTGCCAGTCGGCGCCGTGGCCATCGGCATAGATAATGGCTTCGTAGCGGGTGCCGGGCGAGAGAAAATCAAGCTTCACGGGCTGCTTGCGGGCCTGCTCGTCGGTGATGGCGCCCAGAAACCACTCGTCTTTGCCCTTGGCCTGGCGGGCAATGGTGAGGTAGTCGCCGGGCTCGGCGGCCAGGATGCGGGTGTCGTCCCAGTCCACGGCTACGTCTTCGATAAACCGAAAGGCGTCGAGGTGCTTCTCGTAGGCTTCGGGCAGGTCGGCGGCCATCTGCAGGGGCGAGTACATCGTCACGTACAAGGCCAGCTGCTTGGCCAGGGTGGTGTGCACCTGCCGGCCCTTGTTGCGCGCCGGGTTCCAGCTTTCCAGCTGAATCTGAAAGATGCCGGGCGTGTAGTCCATTGGGCCACCCATCAGGCGGGTGAAGGGCAGAATGGTTTCGTGCTCGGGCGGGTTACCGCTGCTCCAGGCATTGAACTCGTTGCCCCGGGCGGCTTCATTGGCCAGCCAGTTGGGGTAGGTGCGGTGCAGACCCGTGGGGCGCACAGCCTCGTGCATGTCCACCATGATCTGCTGCCGGGCCATGTTGGCGGCGGTGCGGTTGTAGTGGTTGACCATCCACTGCCCGTCGTGGTGCTCCCCGCGCGGAATGATGCGGCCCACGTACCCGGTTTTCACGGCGTCGTAGCCGTGCTGCTTCATAAAGCGCAGGGCCTCGTCCTGCCGCCGCTCGTAGTTGGTGACCGAGGAGCTG
Organism: Hymenobacter translucens; assembly: GCF_020685205.1. Lineage (GTDB taxonomy): Bacteria > Bacteroidota > Bacteroidia > Cytophagales > Hymenobacteraceae > Hymenobacter > Hymenobacter translucens. The sequence goes on along the minus strand of NZ_JAJERB010000001.1, from coordinate 662,183 downwards.
GTTTCGTGGTGCATGATCAGCTTGACGCCCTTGCCGGCCGCGTACTGCTGCAGCTCCCGCACGTCGAAGTCGGGGTAGGGGGTCACGAAGTCGAACACCTCTTCCTTCCAGTTGCCGGCCCAGTCTTCCCAGCCCACGTTCCAGCCCTCCACCAGCACGCCCTCAATCTTGTGCTGGGCGGCAAAGTCGATGTAGCGCTTTACGTTGGCGGTGTTGGCGCCGTGGTGGCCGTTGGGCTTGAGGGCGTTCCAGTCGGTATCGGCGAGCTTGATGTTCGACACGTCGGCGTAGTTCCAGCTGGCCTTGTTCACGTGCATCTCCCACCACACGCCCACAAACTTCTGGGGCTTGATCCAACTGGTTTCCGCGAGCTTGGTGGGCTCGTTCAGATTCAGGATCAGCTTGGAGGCCAGCACGGCGGGGGCGTTGTCGCTCACCACGATGGTGCGCCAGGGCGTGTGCTCCGGGGCTTGCAGGTAGGCCTTGGCACCCGTGCCGGTGGCGTCGGGCACGAGCTGACTGGTCAGCCCGAACGTCTGGGTGTTCACGTTCAGCATCATGGCCGGGTAATTCACCAGTGCCGCCTCATGGATGTTCACGTACAGCCCGTCATCCGACTTCAGCATCAGCGGGGTCTGCACCCGGTAAGGCGCCGACTTCAGCTGGATAACCTCAATGGGGGTGGTATTGACTTCGCTGAGCCGGCTGGTCGTGTAGGTGTACTCGTTGGAGTCGTAGTCGCCCGGAATCCAGAAGGCTTTGTGGTTGGCAGGCAGGTTAAACTCGGTTAGCTCGTCCTGCACCGTGAAGTACGCCAGGCTGGGCTGCCGGGGAAACTCGTACCGAAAGCCCACGCCATCGGCAAACACCCGGAATACTACGTCGAGCAGCCTGCCCGGGGCCGCGCCCTGGCGCAGGTGCACCGTCAGCTGCTGGTAGTGGTTACGGATGTTTTTCACCTCGCCCCACACCGGCTGCCAGGTTTCGTCCACGTCCTTAATTTCGCTGCCCAGGACGGTGAGCGGGCTGTCAAAGCCCTTGCCGTCGGCGAAGGCAAGGCCCAGGCGCGACGCCTTGACGACGGGCTTAGTACCGTAAGACACGGAGTAGGCGGGCTGGCCGTTGGGGCCCAGGGCAAACGTCAGGCTGACTTTGTCCAGACGGGCAGTAAGTGGGGCTGCGGCCTGGGACCGGGCGCCGTGGGCGGCCGTTAGCAGCAGCAGAACGAGCAGGAAGTTTCTCATTGGGCAAGTTGGGGTGATGAAAACCGGTACGTCCGAAGCGGCCGGCCCGCGGCTGTTTTGGTTGAGCAGGATGAAGTTGCTCCTCCGAAACCGGAGCCGGTCGTGCTGAGCTTTCCGGCGGCGTAGGCTGACTTCAGGCGTTATTAGCCGGGCCGGGGTACCGGGTCCCGGCAGGCAGCCAACATTCGTTTAGAGTCCGGTTTACAGTAAAAGTAGCGCCCTCGCCAGCGGAGGAATAGTTGTCAAACCGCAGTATGGAAAATATTAACCGGTTTCTGCGTTATCTACTTGATAAGCAAATGCTTGCCTTGTAAAATTGGGGCCAAAATATAAGCCCTGTATAGCTCGTGCGCGCGTCAGCAATGCCCCAAGGCAGCCGAATCAGCGGGGCTGGGTCCCGACTGTTTCTCTCCTGTACCATTTGTTTGCGTGGCTGACCGATGTCCGGCTCAGCGTGAGCGGGCACTTACTTACGGGCTCGGACCGAGACAGTAACCGTAGCCGGGTTCAAACGGCTTGGATGGCCTGCACGCGGGCCTCAAACTCCTCGTTCGGCAGCAAAGACCGGTTCTTAACCCGGGTTTTGTAGGTGTAGATCGTGTTGATCGAGTACCCGAGCATCCGGCTGATCTGCTCACTGTCGACGATGCCCAGGCGGATGAGGGCGAAGATGCGCAGCTCGGTCGTCAGCAGCTGGTCTTCGGGCAGGCGAATCCGGTCTTCTTCCCGGAACAGGGCGTTGAACTGCTCGATGAAGTGGGGGAACAGCCGCAGGAAAACCAGGTCGAAGCCCTTGAGCAGTTCATTGCGCTCGGTCTTGCTGTTGATGCCGTCGGCCAGCTTCTGCACTGCCCCGTATTGCTTGCTGGCCAACAGGGCGTCGACCCGCTTCTTGAGCGACTCCAGCTTGTCGATGTACCGGGAGTTGTTGTGGAAGTAGTACCCGATGTACTCCTCCTTGATTTTGTTGGCTTCGTTGAGGCCCTGAATCAGCTGGCCCAGCTCGTGGTTGCGCGCCTGCAGCTCCCCGTTGGTAGCCGAGATAAGCCGGCCCGCCCGGCGCAGCTGCCGCAGCTGCCGGAAACTCACCACCGCAAACCCAATGACGGCCAGCGCCAGCGCCGTCATGATGATGGCAAAGGTTTGCAGCGACCTGCGCTGGCTTTCGATGATGTTGATTTTCTCTCCCTCAATAACCGAGGACAGCTGGCTCAGCTCCAGCTGCCGCTGCCGGGCGTTGTAGAAGGCGGCAGCTTCGCGGGCTTCCCTGATAAAGGTATAGGCGTTTTTCAGGTCGCCCCGCCGGTAGCAGTAGTCGGCTACCTTGAATATGGCCGTCGTTTCCTTGGTGGCGGACCGGAGGTCGGCAATGGCTGAAGTCAGCAGCAGCTCAAAGGCCTTATCGGGCTGGCCGGCTAGCTCGTAGAGGTAGGCCGTAGTGCTGGCACTCACGGCCAGCTGGTGCAGAGTCAGGCGGGGCAGGCGGCGGATCTGTCCGTACACGGCTGCCCCGGCCGCCAGGTCATTGGTTTTCTGGGCCCGGAACTCCTGCACGGATAAGCTCTCGTAAGAGCCCGGCCGGCAAAACAGAAGGGCGGTGTCGGCATAGGCCAGCGCCTTGCGGTTGTACGCCGGGCGGAACGTCAGGTCCCGGTTGAAGGCGCCCAGGTCGCTGTAGGCGCGGGCCCGCAGGAAATAATAGCCGTGCCGGTCGGCGGGAGCAAGCCGCCCGGTCTGGATGTCGTCCAGTACGTCGAAGGTTTCCTTGAACATACCGGAGGAAAGCAGCACAAACGCCAGCTTGAGCTTGGCCAGCTCAACTTTCTGCGGGTCGCGCAGCTGCCCGGCCAGACGGGTAATCTTCTGGCAGTACACAAAGGCCGAATCGTACTTGAAGGCCTTGTACTCCTCATAGATGCGCAGGCCCAGCTCGAAGCGGGCGTTGTCGCTCAGCTCGGGCGCCGCGAAGTCGGCGGTAAGTACCGCAATGCGGTTGAAGCGTTGTCCGTCGTATTCCCTTTTATGCGCCAGGGCCTCGTTCAGTTCGCGCAGTAAGCTGTCGGCGGCGGCTCCGGGTGGCCTGGCGACGGACGGCAGGGTGGTAAGCAGCAAACCGCACAGGAAGAAGAAGAGCTTCACCAAGGAGAAAGAGCAACGATTGAGCACGGCAAGAAACAAAACTAGCCGGGCAAACCGGCTGCTTCGGCCTGAATACGCTTTTCCCGCCTCCTGTTTCGGGTTTCCCTTATCAGCAGCACCGGAAAGAGGAAGGTCAGGGCGAGACAAATCAAGGGAAGTAGCCAGCAAATCAGACCTGCCGACGCCCGCTCATGGGCGGCCAGCATCGTGCCGGTGGCCGGGGCAAGACGGTCCAGGCTGCTGATTCGGTCTTGCTCCCAGAAGTCGGCTTCCAGGTACCGGTACTGGCCTCCGGCAGAGCGGACCAGCAGCACCTGGGCTCCGTCTTCCTGTTTAAGATCTTCATAGTCGATATAGATAGCCCGGGAGCCTTTGGGCGGCACCGGCAGATCCTTCGGATTCAGGGCGGGCAGGGCCGGACCGCTGAACGAAGCAAATTGCGACAACACCGCGAAGTAAACCCCGGCCAGGCGGGCTGGCGTGTCAGTCGTTTCTTCTTCGTTTGCCTGCTGGTCTCCGTTGGAATGCAGAAGGGGCGTGACATACACGACCTCGTCGGTCAGGTTGATGACGCGGTATTCCCGAACCACGGGCAGCAGGGTGCCAGCCACCAGGGCAAGCAGGCACAGCGCCGAGACGGTAAACGTGAGCGTGAAGTAAAGCTCCACCCGCGACGTACGTGGCTTTTTCATGATGAAAGGCTGGTAGGCGGAGGTCGGATCGACGTGAGCCGGCCAAATCCGGCAAGCTTCCGGATACCGGAAAGTAGGCGTTGGCCTCATACCAAGCACCATCCGGCAAACGGCCTGCTGCGGCCGGACCGGCGGCTGCCTTCCAAACCGTCGTCCGCAGCTGCTCCCCGATGCTGTGCGCCGGAACTGATGTGGACTTGGTGGCAAAGGTGGGGGCTGGAGCAATTAAGGTTCCGGCCTTAGTGCGTTGGGCGCCAGACGACGCCGAGTCCTACGGCCCCCGGCTGCCAGGTCGGCATAAAGCTGGTACCCTCCAGGATTCTGGGCTTGCGGCCCCAGCGGTTGCGGTGGGTCAGGTACGCCAGGTGAGCCGATAGAATGCCAAAGCCGGCCCCGGCCACCACGTCGGACTGCCAGTGCTTGTTGTTGATCATGCGCAGGGCCGCCACCGACGTGGCGATGGCGTAGGCCCCGACCCCGTACCACTGGCTTTTGTCGCGGAACTCGGTGTGCACGATGCTGGCCGCCAGAAACGCCTGCGCCGTGTGCCCCGACGGAAACGACTCGTAATCGGTGCTGTCGGGGCGGATGTTTTTGGTCAGGTACTTGACCGCGTAAGTTGAGCTGAGCATGATAGCCTCGGCCTTCAGGACTACCAGGGCAGTGTTGATCCGGTCATCGCGCGACTCCACCCCGGCCAGCGTCACGATTCCCAGCTCGGCGTAGGGCGCAAAAATCAGGATGTCGTCCAGCCGGGTGCGGTAGGTAGGAAACAGCCTCCGGATGTCGCGGTGGGCTTCCTGGTTGGTATAGAAGCCCCGGCCGCTGGCGGTGTAAGCTCCGTAACCAATGAGCACGGCCGGCACGATGGTGGCTTTCACCAGCTTGCCCTTGTACCAGGGCTTCGGAAGGGCTAACGACCCGGCGGGGTTCTCGAACTTGTGGGTGGTGTCGGCCGAAGCCGGGGTAGGAGCCACCTGGGCCGGGGCCGACGAAAAAGAGGCTGCCCCGAGCGTGAGAGCCAGGGCTAAGCGATACGCGAGAAGCTTCATCTGTTTTGGGAGCTGACGAGAACCAGAGAGCACAGAGCCGCCGCAGCAGGCAAGATGCCTGTACGGATAAACGGGCTTTGGAATCCGTATTTCCCTGGCTTTTTGTCGAACTCCCCGACCTGGCCTGCAGGTCAGCGTGTTATAGCCGGCACCAGTCTTTCAACGGGCAGTGTCCTGGGCCTGATGGCTTCCAGAACTGCGAAATCAAGCGTTCCGGATCAAAATGCAAATGGCAAAATCCCGGTAAGTAGTTGAAAAAAATCTTCAAAAACTATTCTGTTTTTATCTGATTAATCCTGCATATTGCTGGACAATTAGAATTCCCCGAATTCGGAAAGCCGGCCTTTTTCAGCTTCTGAATTCTCCCGCCCTGAGTACCCCAAAACCTTTGCAACAGTAGCCGTTCCCGGTCGCGACATCGCCTGATTTCGCCCGGGTCGGATTCGCGTCAGCTTCTTTGAGCTTGACGGCAGCTTCTTGTTCCATCGGTTTCCGTGCGGTCTCATGTCTTCCCCATTTTCTGAAATTCCCGTCGGCGCCATACCGGCCAGCCGTCCTGCGCCTTTGCTTTCGGGCTGTGCAGTAAGCCTGCCTGCGTACCCTGTACTGGCCGGGCTATGATTCAGCAGGCACTCCAGGCGCTGGTTGATGAGCTGAATGCCCACTTCCGGGTGGTATTCGACCTGAACGAAAGTCAGGGCCGCGCGATGCTGTCGGCCTTCGTGGGTCCCGATGGCACCGTGCTCACGGATACGCTTAATAAGCTCTGCGTCACGCTCATCAACATTGAGCCGGAAAGCACCGTGCGCAACGCCCCCGCCGGGCGTACCACCACGGAGGGGGAGTTTGGCCGGTTGAACCCCGCCCTGCGGCTGAATCTGAAGGTGCTGCTGGCTGCCAACTTCAGCGACTACACCGAGGCTCTCAAGTTTCTGAGCGGCACACTGGCCCTGTTCCAGCGGAAAAATCTGCTGACGGCGCAGAACACACCTACCCTGGACCGCCGCGTCGACCGGCTGATTCTGGAGATGGAGTCCACGACGGCCCAGGAATGGAGCTTCTTATGGGGAATGCTGGGCAGCAAGTACGTGCCGTCGGTGGTGTATAAAGTACGCCTGCTCACTATCCAGGAGGGGGGCGTTACGCAGTCCCTGCCCGTTATCGGCTCTCTGGGCCAGCAAACTACCTAGGCTATGCAAACCACCTATCAGGTGCTGTGCCGGCTGCACCAGCGCCACGACTATTTTCAGGACCCTTACACGCCCAGCGTAGCGCTGACGCCTACCCTGCAGACGGCTCAGAACCTGCGCCGGGCCGGTCTGCTGCTTAAGTCCACTCCCCGGGGGCTGGCCCTGCTGCGCAGCGAGGCAGTCGGGGAGGAGGCGCCGCGCCGGCCCCTGCCGGACTTCTTGTTTCCGCTCCGTTTTCGGCTGCAGCCCCTCAGCCCGTACTTCGAGAACTACACCGAACTGGCACGTACGCCGCGGGCAGGTACCCTCTATTATGTGGTAGCGCCGGCGACCCGGAGCGTGGATTCCGTGGCCCTGCCCGTGAGCAAGGACAGCCGCCTGCCGCTGCGCCCCCTGGTGTTCTGCTGCTCGCTTCCGAAAGGAGCAGACCCAACGGAGCTGAGTATCCTGGACCTGGACCGGCAGGTGGAGAGGCCGGCCGTCGGGCCGGGGCCCACGGGGCAGGTTACCGTTGACCTGCGGCCCTGGCAGGAAGGCCGCTACCAGCTTCGGCACGGTGCTACCGCCCTGCTCGACTTTTACGCCGATGCCCACCTCTACGCCAGTCAGGCCTGGGGAATCCTGGAGCTGAGCGAAGCCGCTTTGGCTACCGCTCCCACGTTTGAGCTGCAGTTTGCTCCCCGGCACACCCACTGGAAGTATCTGATTGCCTGCAAGCATCCCTCGGCCGACAGGTACCGCGCCGCGCCGCAGAACCTGTCGGTTGCCGCCGCCCCCGACCCCGCCGTCCGGGCTACGCTGCCCGCTGTCAGCTTCCGGCAGGAGCCACCCACCATGGAGGGCGTACACGCGGTGTTTGTGTCGGAACAGCCCATTGCCCTGGCCGAGCGGCCCCGCTACACCTGCACCCTACGGTTTCAGCCCCCCGGCAGCACCCGCTCCGACAGCCCCGGCCCGGCGCTGGTGGTAGCCCTGCCCCGGGCCGGGGTGGAGCTGAGCAAGCCCCTGCTGGCCGCTGGAAGGCCCGCTGACCCGGCTGCTCCGACCTGTACCGAAATCTTTGTTCACCTCTAACTCTTTCCTCCAACCCTTTTTTCAAACCCTTATGGAACAACAAACCCCCGGCGTTTACATCAATGAGATTAACGCCTTTCCAAACTCTGTGGTGGAGGTGGCGACGGCCGTGCCGGTCTTTATCGGCTACACCTCCCAGGCCAGCTACAAAGGCGAAAGCCTGACCAACAAAGCCCGCCGGGTAACCTCGCTCAAGGAGTTTGAGTCGTACTACGGCCAGGGCGCCCTCACCACGTTTACCCTGCTCGAAGCGCCCCGTCTGGGCGCTGGCGCAACCACCCTGGCCCTCGGCGAAGGCAAGGAAGGCGGGAACAGCAAAGCCGTAGCGAAGCCCAAAAAGGAGGGTGGGGACGAAGAGGATGGTACCACTACTGACGTGGTCAAGCCCCTCATCGGCACCATGACCCTGCAGCTCTCGGACAAGAACGTGTACGCCCTGGCTCCGACCAGCCACTCGTACTACCTCTACAACAACATGCGCCTGTTCTACCAGAACGGGGGCTCGACCTGCTACGTGATTTCGCTGGGCGGCTACGAGGCGCCCACTCCGGGAGCCGTAAACCCGCCTGCCCTGGGCGATAAGCAGAAGTTCCTGGACGCCATCGACTCCCTGATCTACGAGCAGGAGCCGACGATGATTGTGGCCCCCGATGCCCTGCTGCTCTCCGAAGGCGACTACTACGACGTAATGAAGTACGCCCTGGCCCACTGCGCCGAAACCCAGAGCCGGGTGACGCTGGTGGATGTGTACTACGGCGCCGCCACCGACCCGCGCGACGTGCCCCAGATTATTACCGACTTCCGCACCAACATCGGGCAAAGCAACCTCAAGTACGGCGCCGCCTACTTCCCCTGGGTGCATACCAACGTGCTGTCGGGCAGCGACACAACGTTCATGAACTTCGACCCGGGCTTCGTTGACGGAATCAAGGCGCTGGTGGCTAATGCGGCCAAAAACGGCGGCAGCTCGGCCGACCCCGCTGTGGAAGAAGTAAAGGTACCCACCGACGAGCCAGCCCTCACGACAAATGGCAACTCGGCTGCCTTTACCGAAATACAGTCGGCCTACGCCAGGGTGCAGGAGCTCGACGAGGAACTCAGCTCCGACGCTACCCTGACTGACTACGCCAAGATTCAGCAGGTGCACAACACGCTGATGGTGATGAGCAAAGATTACGTGCTGGTGACCTCCGCCATCGGCCGCTACCTGAACACCCTGCCCGCCTCCTCGGCCATGGCCGGCGTGTATGCCAGCGTCGACAAAGGCCGGGGCGTGTGGAAGGCGCCCGCCAACGTGAGTCTGAACGCGGTACAGTCGCCCACCGTCTCGCTCAGCGACAAAGACCAGGCAAACCTGAACGTGGACGCCGTAACCGGCAAGTCGGTGAATGCCATCCGGCCGTTTCCGGGCCTGGGCGTGCTGGTGTGGGGTGCCCGCACCCTCGACGGCAACAGCCAGGACTGGCGCTACGTGAACGTGCGCCGCACCATGATCATGATCGAGCAGAGCATCAAGCTGGCCTGCCGGGCCTACGTCTTCGAGCCGAACGACGCCAACACCTGGGTAACGGTGAAGAGCATGATCAACAGCTTCCTGTTCAACCTCTGGAAGCAGGGGGCCCTGGCCGGGGCTTCGCCCGACGACGCCTACAGCGTGGCCGTGGGTTTGGGCTCGACCATGACGGCCGACGACATTCTGAACGGCTACATGAACGTGTTCGTGAAAGTGGCCATCTCCCGGCCCGCCGAGTTTATCGTGCTCAATTTCCAGCAGCAGATGCAGAAGTCCTAGCTTCTGAACTTCCGGCTACTAACTCCCAATTCCCTCTTTTTTACCCTTTAACGATCAACTCCCATGGCTGGTGAAGCACAGGATAATAATTGGCCCCTACCGAAGTTTTATTTCATGGTGGATCTGGGCGACCAGAGCAATGTACCCTTTCAGGAAGTAAGCGGCCTGGAAACCGAAACCCAGATCCTCGAGTACCGCGCCGGCAACAACCCGGTTTTCTCGACCATCAAGCTGCCCGGCATTGCCAAAGTGGGCAACGTGACCCTGAAAAAGGGCATTTTCGCGAAGGACAACAAGTTCTACGACTGGTACTCCACCATCAAGATGAACACCATCAAGCGCGTGACGGTGGTCATCAAGCTGCTTGACGAGGCCGGCGCCCCCACCATGACGTGGACGCTGAACAACGCCTGGCCGTGCAAAATCCAGGGCACTGACCTAAAGGCCGAAGGAAACGAGGTGGCCGTGGAGACGCTGGAAATTGCCTACGAAACCATCGTCATTGCCAACGCCTAACGCTGATGCCGGACGCTAACTACCCCCCCGTCGGCTTTTACTTCCGCGTGTCCTTCGGGGCGGGCGGGGCTTCGGTCGACAATGCGTTTCAGGAGGTGTCGGGCCTGACGATGGAGCTGGAAACCACCAGCATCCCGGAAGGCGGGCAGAACCTGTACAAACACCGGGTGCCCACCGTGGGCAAGTATAGCAACCTGGTGCTGAAGCGGGGCTTGGTAGCGGAAGGCTCGGACCTGGCCCGGTGGTGCTCGAGCACGGTGGGGGCGGACTTTTCCGCTCCCATCGTGCCCCGGCAGGTGCTGGTAAGCCTGCTCAACGAAGACGGAAATCCGCTGGCTTCGTGGTCGTTCGACAACGCCTGGCCGGTGAAGTGGAGCATATCCGACTTCAAGGCCCAGGAAAATGCCCTGGCCATCGAAACCCTGGAGCTGGCCTACTCCCGCTTTCAGAAAGTGTAACCGAATCAGTAAGCTCCTCCCGGACCACAACCAAAACCCTGAGCCCTCAAAAAATGCCCATCGAAATCCGCGAACTGGTTATCAAAGTGACGGTGCACGACGAAAGCCGCCTCCCGGTCCAGACCGAGGCGGCTTTCAGCGTCGACGAACGGGAAAAGCTGCGCCGCGAGCTTACCGAGTCCTGTGTGCGCCAGGTGCTGGCCGCCCTCGACAAGCGCCGGGAGCGGTAAGCATCCCTGAGCACCCCGACCAGTAACAACGCCATTCGCCAATCACCCTCCGCCCGCCGCTAACACCCTCCGCATGTCCCTGGTAAAAATGACGATTCAGGCGTACGAGGACGAGAAGTTCTCGACCAAGGGAGCGCGCTACGACGTGTTCCTGAACCCCGAATCGTTTTCGCACACTCACTCCGTCACCTACAGCAAAACCCAGAAGCCGGGTGCGGCCGGCGGCAGCCCCAAGTTCACCCACGCCAATCCCGATACCGTCAGCTTTGCCCTGCATTTCGACGGCACCGGCGTTATCGACAGCACCCGCACCGACGTAGCCGCCGAAATCAAGCAGCTGCAGAACGTGGTACTCGACTACCAGGGCAAGATTCACGCGCCCTACTACCTCAAGCTGATCTGGGGCTCCTTTCTGTTCAACTGCCGCCTTACCAAGTTCGACGTCAGCTACACCATGTTCCGGCCCGACGGCTCCCCGCTGCGGGCCAAGGTGCAGTTGGGCTTTGTGGGCTTTATCGACGCGGGCACCCTGGCCAAGCAGGAGGACAAGCAGTCGTCGGACCTCTCGCACCGCTACCAGGTGAAAGCCGGCGACACGCTGCCGGTGCTCTGTAACCGCATCTACGGCAAGCCCGACTATTACCTGCAGGTGGCCCGGCAAAACAACCTCGTGCATTTCCGGCGGCTTGAGCCCGGCTCCTATATCGTCTTCCCGCCCCTCGTTTAACCTTTTGCAATGCCTGCCAACCCCCTTACCGGCAAAACCGATCTGGTCACGTTCCGCATCCTGGTGAACGGTACTGAAATTGACAGCACTTACCCGGTCGTTTCGATTGAGGTCAGCAAGGGCGTAAACCGCATCAGCAGTGCCCGTATCGAGATTCTGGATGGGGACCCGTCATCCGAAGACTTCCCCATCAGCGACTCGGCCGACTTTCTGCCCGGCACGGAGCTGAGCATCCTGGCCGGCTACCATACCGAGGACACGCTTATTTTCAAGGGCATCGTGGTCAAGCACGGTCTGCGCGTAAGCCCCGACCTGGCCCCGGTGCTGGTGGTGGAATGCCGCGACGCCGCTGCCAAGCTGACCGTGGGCCGCAAAAGTGCGCTGTTCGAGAAAAGCACCGACGACGCGGCCATCAGCAGCATCATCGGCACCTACAGCGGGGTCAGCAGCACGGTGGATGCTACCACGGTGACCCACGATGAGCTGGTTCAGTTCTACAGCTCCGACTGGGACTTTATCGTGGCCCGGGCCGAAGCCAACGGCCTGGTGGTGCTCAATGACCAGGGTAAGGTGACGGTAACGGCCCCCGACACCTCCGCCAACCCGGTGCTGGAGCTAACCTATGGCACGAACCTGACCAGCTTCGCGGTGGAGATGGATGCCCGCAGCCAGTATGCCGCCGTGAAAGGACAGGCGTGGAGCGCCAAAGACCAGGCTCTGGTGGAAGCCGAAGGCGCCAGCCCCGGCGTGTCGACTCCCGGCAACGTGACTCCGGCGACGCTGGCAGCCGTGATGGGCGCGGCATCCGTTGACCTGCCGGCCACCGCGGCCACTAGCCAGGAAAGTCTGCAGGCCTGGACCAAGGCGCTGCGGCTGAAGTCGGAGCTGGCCAAGGTGCGCGGAACCATCCGGTTTCAGGGCAGCGCCCTGGCCGTGCCGGGCAGCATGGTAAGCATGCTCGGCATGGGACAGCGCTTCAACGGCAACGCCTACGTGTCGGGTGTGACGCACACGCTGGCCGAGGGCGACTGGACCACGGAAATCAGCCTGGGGCTGGACGAGCAGTGGTTTGCCCAGCAGACCCCGGACGTATCGGCCCCGGCTTCCAACCTGGGGCAGCTGCCCGGCGTGCAGGGCCTTTACAACGCCGTGGTTACAAAAATCACCGAAGACCCCGGCAACGAGTTTCGGGTGCAGGTGAAGGTGCCGGCCCTGCAAAGCAAAAACCTCTGGGCCCGGCTCGGCCACCCGTACGCCTCGTCCGGGTTCGGGACTTTTTTCTACCCGGAAGTAAACGACGAAGTGGTGCTGGGCTTTTTCAACAACGACCCCCAGCAGCCGGTCGTGCTCGGTGCCCTCTACAGCAGTGGCCGGGCCCCGGCCTACACCCCCGACGACAAGAACAGCATCAAGGCCCACGTCACCCAGAGCAAGCTCACCGTGGAGTTCAACGACGACAAGAAGATCCTGACGTTGAAGACGCCCGGCAACAACAAGATTGTCCTCAGCGACGACGGGAAGTCTATCACCATCACCGACCAGAGCAGCAACAAGGTGGAGCTGTCGAGCAGCGGAATCGTGCTGGAAAGCGCCTCGAACCTGCAGATAAAAGCCAAGGGCAACCTCGACCTGGAAGCCACGGGCAACCTGACGGTGAAAGCTACCGGCGACCTGGCGCTGCAGGGCCTGAACGTGGCCGGTACCGCCCAGATTCAGATGAAGATGGCCGGCACCGCCTCCGCCGAGCTGTCGGCCTCCGGGCAGGTAACGGTACAGGGCGCTATGGTGATGATTAATTAGTAAGAACAACTTAGGAAGTACGAATGGATACGGAAGAACCCGTCCATCTTTTCTTAGCAACCAGCAACCAGCAACCAGCAACCAGCAACCAGCAACCAACATGCCGCCCGCCGCTCGCCTTACCGATATGCACACCTGCCCGATGCAAACGCCCGCCTTTCCCTCACCGATACCGCACGTGGGCGGACCTATTACCGGGCCCGGCTGCCCCACGGTGCTGATTGGCAAGCTGCCTGCCGCCCGCGTCGGCGACATGGCCGTGTGCGTGGGCCCACCCGACAGCATCGTGATGGGCTCGGCAACGGTCATGATTGGCAAGATGCCGGCGGCCCGCATGGGCGACACCACCGCCCACGGCGGTTCCATTGTCCTGGGCTATCCCACCGTCATGATTGGAGGATAAGCTATGCCTGCTTCATTTTTTTTCCTGTCCGATGCCGACGCCGAGGAAATGCCCTCCTTCCTGGGCACCGGATGGAGCTTTCCGCCGCAGTTTGCTACCCGCAACCGGCTGCTGGGTATGACCTCAGACGAGGAAGACATCCGCCAGAGCCTGTACCTGCTGTTTCACACCGAGCCCGGCGACCGGGTCATGAATCCCGACTACGGCTGCCCCCTGCGCCAGTTCCTGTTCGAAAACATGGACCGCTCTTCGCTCACTCACATTACCGACGTGGTTTCCAAAGCCGTGCTGACTTACGAGCCCCGCATCAGCCTGCATGAGGTCAAGGTCAACACCGACAGCATCAACGACGGCGTGATTTTTCTGGAAGTCAACTACGCGGTTCGCACCATCAACAGTCGCCACAACGTGGTTTATCCTTTCTACCTGACCGAAGCCACGCTTCTGCCGGGCAAGTAATCTGACGTTTTCACTATGCCCCTCACTGCCCGCTTTCTGTCGCCGGATCTGTCCTTCCAGGAAGGAGGAACGTCGCAGGCGGAGCGTTTGCCGGCCCCGCTGCTGCCGGAGCAGCTGATGCTGTCGGACTACACGATGGAGGAGCTGCTGGCGTATATTGGGCAGTTTTCGGAACTGGTGCGCTTCTACAAAGTAGCCGACGGCAAGGTGCTGGCCGAAGAAACCTGGAGTCTGTCGAAGCACCGCAGCCTGCTGATCATCAGTATCATTGCCGGGCAGCGTATCGAAGCCCAGTATGAGCGGTACTCGACCCTGATCCGCCACCTGCACGACAAAACAGCCTCCTACGCCCAGCGCCGGCAAACCCTGGATGAACTGCTGGGAGGATTGCACGCCATGGCCGCCGCCCTCGACGACTGGTATTCCTGTCATGGCCGTAGCCGGCAGCGCCGGGTATTTCAGGCTGAGCTGGAAGAGCAGGTACGCAAGCTCGGGGATGCCCTGCGGCGGACCAACCTCTACGAGAGCCTGCTGTTTCGGCTTGGGGAGCTGGACCAGACCCGCCTCGACGCCGACAGCATCGCGGACTTTCATACGATCTGGCACGAGGACCCGCGCACCAAAAAGCCAACTCCGGCCTTGCAGCGCGCGCAGCAGCACGAGGCCGATGTGGAAGTACTGTTTACCCGGTTTCAGGAACAGCTGCTTAAACCCACTGACATCATCCGGGAGCTGACCGGGCTGCTCTGGCAGTTCCACAAGGCCCAGGCTTCCCTGGCCCGGCTGGCCCACCGGATTCTGCAGCACGACCTGGAAGCCAAAGACAGTCTGCTGCCGGAAATGGCGTTGATGGTCACGTTTCTGCGCCTCTATGAGCACGCTCAGCGCGAGCTCAACGACATTCCCCGCCGCCACCTCGACCATTACTACGAAAAGGTGTTGCAGGTGGCACGCCGCCCGGCCCGGCCCGATCAGGCCTTTCTTTCCTTTCAGCTGGCCAAGGACGTGCCGGCCTATACCGTGCCGCCGGGCCTGGAAGTGGAAGGTGGTAAAGACGAGGCCGGCAACCGCATTGTATTCCGCACCCTGGAGGAGCGCCTGCTCACCCCCTGGCGGATTCAGCAGTTTTCCAGTCTGCACGTGGCCCGCCGGGCCGGGGGGAAGCGCAAGCATCGGCCGGTCAGCGGAATCTACGCCGCTCCCCATGCCAACTCTGCTGACGGCTTTGGGGCCCGGCCCGTGCCCGAAGGTATCGGCTGGGCCGCCTTTGGCGAAGATCAGGGGCTGGTAAGCCCCGCCTACCGAACCATGGGCGCCGGCCGGGTGGGGTTTGCGGTAGCGGCGCCCGTCCTGCTGCTGCAGGAAGGGCACCGCTCCATCGAGTTGAGTTTGTGCTGCGAGCCAGGCAGCTTCACCCGCTTTATCAACTGCCTGCAGAGCCAGTTTGCCCAACCCGGCCAAACCTGGCAGCAAGCCTTCGACCACCTGTGCCTGCGCGCATTCAAAGCTACGGTTACCGGCCCCGAGAGCTGGCTTTCCCTGGTCACGGAGGAGGTGCGAATCGATGAGGCCACCAGCACGGTGAGCTGGCGCCTGTTGCTGGACCGCAACCGGCCCGCCATGGTCGCCCACGACCCGGCGGTGCACGCCGGACAGTTTCAGTCGGCCTCGCCGGTGCTGCAGCTTTTGCTGAACGAGCAAAGCCCGGACTACGCTTATTCCTGCTTTGCGCTGCTGCACCCGCGCAAGATCCGGCTGCGGGTGCGGGCCCGCGACGTGCAGGGCGTGCAGCTCAGCAACCAGCTCGGGCCCCTGGACATGGCCATGCCCTTCGCCCCGTTCGGTACCCGCGCCCAGCCGGGGGCCTACCTGCTGGTGGGCTACCCCGAGCTGTTCCGCAAGCGCCTGACCAGCCTTACGCTCACCCTCGACTGGCTGAACCTGCCGGCCGAAGGCTTTGCCCGCTACTACGAAGCGTACGGGCAGCCGATCAGCAACAACTCCTACCGGGTAACGGCCAGCTTTCTGCGCGACTGGCGCTGGGTACCGGCTGAAATTCCGGCCCGACCAACACCGCTTTTTGACTCCCGGGCCGGGACGGACGAGTTGCTGCCCACTACCCGGCTGCCGTTGTCAACAAGCCAGGCAGACTTTCAGGACAACCTGCTGCCGGCTCCGCTGGGCTACCGCCCCGATGCGGCCACCGGCTTTATCCGCCTGGAGCTGGTAAGTCCGGACATAGGTTTTGGCGACGAGCAATACCCGATGCTGCTGTCGGAAACCCTGCAGTACAACGCCCGGCATCCTTCCCAGCCCCGCCCGGTGCCCCGGCCGCCGTTCGTGCCCCTGGCCAAGAGCGTAGCGCTTACTTATTCGGCCGAGGAAGAAATCGAGGTGGCTTCCCTGTTTGGTCCGGGTCCGGGCCGTGCGCAGCAGTTCTACTACGTGCACCCTTATGCCGCCTACGAGCCCACCCGCCTGGCTTTAATTCCGGGCAGGAAAAGGAAAGGAGAGAAGCCGGTACCAGCCTATTCGGTGGGGCTGCTCCCGGACTTCCCCGACGAAGGCACGCTCTACCTCGGCCTGAGCCAGCTGGCTTTGCCGCAGACGATTAACCTGTTGTTTGAGCTGTCGTCGCGCAGCTTTCTGTCCCGGGAGGATTCCCTGTCGTGCAGTGCCGGCGGGGGAAGGCAGCAACCCAAGGTGCGCTGGTCGTACCTGGTGGAGGACGAGTGGCTTCCCTTCGAAAAAGGCCACGCCCTGCACGATACCAGTCAGCACTTTACCGAGCTCGGCCAGGTGTTCCTGACCCTGCCGGCCACGCTGAGCGCCCGGCACCGCATCATGCCCGATGGCCTGTTCTGGCTGCGGGCGACGGTAGCCAAGGGCGCCGGACAGATCAGCCGGGTGCTGGCCGTACACCCCCAGGTGGTACGGGCCGAGCGGGTAAGCCCGGTCGTCGGGCAGCCGGTTGTGTTCGAGAAAAACCTGCCCGCCCTGAGCCTGAGTCGCCTGACCAGAACGGTACCAGAGCTGGCCCGTGTTACGCAGCCGCTGCCTTCGCAGGGTGGGCGCCCCGCCGAAACCCGGGAGCAGTACTATACCCGCGTCAGTGAGCGGCTGCGCCACCGCCACCGGGCCGTGACGCCCTGGGACTACGAGCGGCTGATACTGGAAGAGTTTCCGGATGTGTACCGGGCCAAGTGCCTGCGTCCCAATCAGCTGCCGGCCCGGCAGCGCAAGCCCGGACAAGTAGTTGTGATGGTGCTGCCCCACCTGCTGCCGGCATCGGCCGCCAACCCGCACGAGTACCGGCTGCCTCACTTCAGCCCGGGCCGCCTGCGCCAGATGCGCAAAGCCCTGCAGCCGCTGGCCTCGCCGCACGTGCGCCTGGAACTCTGCAACCCCCTGTACGAGGTGGTGCAGGTGCGCTGCCAGGTGCGCTACCGCCGCGACCGGGCCGGCAGCCAGGAAGATTTTTTCCGCCGCCGCCTGCAGCGCGACCTCGCCGAGTTCCTCTCGCCCTGGACCCCGGTCAGTGCCGCCCGGGCAGAGGCGCCGAATGCTGTGTCGGGCCCCATGGTACTGGCCTTTATCAACCAGCTGCCCTACGTCGAGTTTACCACTGGTTTCTCCCTGGTGAAAACGGCTCTGGAAAACTATCAGTATCTGTTTTCTGACTCGGCCAGCCTCCCGGAGCAAGAAGCGCCAGGCGCCGGGGAGCAGGGGTGGACCGCCGATGATACAACCCGCAGCCGGCCCTGGGCCGTGTTCGTGTCCGCCCAGCACCACGAGCTGGTGGAACTGCCCAGCACCTGGGAGCCACAGGCCGGACAGCCCACCGGTATTGGTAGCCTGACCATTGAAAACGACTTCGCCATTCCGTTCAGCTTTGATTCCCGTCGGCCCACGGAAGCTGCCGACTAACTCCGCCCTACCTGAACCGCATGGAATCATTAAAAAAAAGGGATACGCTCAAGTCTTACTTCCGGCAGGGCAAAGTGCCCACCGAAAAAAGCTTTGCCGACCTCATCGACTCGGTGGTCAACCGCCTCGACGATGGGTTTGCCAAGCTGCCCGAGCATGGGCTTATGCTCAGCGCCGAAGACAAGCTGGGCCGGCTGATTTCCTTTTACAAAGACCTGCGCCAGCTCGAAAACCACGCGCCGGCCTGGTTTCTGAGCCTGCTGGCTTCCGAAACGGCCGAAGGAGCACCGGGCCTGGGCCTAAGCATCTCTGAAGCGGCCGGGGCCCTGGAAGCCGAAAGTGCCGAGGGCGCGGCCCCGGAGCCCGTGGTGCGGCTGCACCTGCAGCCGGGCGGCAACGTAGGCATTGGCTCGACCGATCCGCAGGAGCGCCTCACGGTGGCCGGCTTTGTGGGCAGTGTGGGCCGCATCGGCACCTATCAGGACCCGGCCACAGCCGGGCAGGTGCCCCGCTGCGAAGTGGCCGCCGACGGACAGTGGCACCCCATCATCACCGGCCTCGACGGTTTGCATGCCTTTGAGATTGTGGCCGCCGCCTACGGCCCGGCCCGGCAGGGGCGCTATGCCCTCACCCACGCTACGGTACTGAGCGCGTTTGGCTCCTCGAACAGCCGGATTGTGCGGCACAACGCCTGGTTCCGGGGCTGGTTTCAGAAAATCCGGTTTCGCTGGGTGCGGGAAGACCGCCGGACGCCAGGGGGGTGGCCCCGCTACGGGCTGGAAATGCGCACGGCCCGCTCGTTTGGCCCCAATGCCCGCATCGTGTACCACATCACCCACCTGTTCGACGACCGGCGCCCGGCGGGGCCGCTCCGCTAACTGACTACCGGCTTATTTATTGAAGTATCTGTCAGGTAGGAACCTGACCCGGCTTATGCGCAAACCAACCCCTACCATCAGCAAGGACCTGGTCCTGCCCCCCGGCCTCGACTATGCCCGGCTGCGGGCCGAGGGTATTGCGAGCCTGCAGCAGCTGAGCGGCCACACTTGGACTGACTACAACGAGCATGACCCCGGCGTTACCATCCTGGAGTCGTTGTGCTACGCCTTAACGGACCTCACCAACCGGGCCGCCCAACCCATTCCGGACCTGCTGGCCAGTGCCCCCGGAGCCAACCGACGGCCGGGCTCGGCCCTGGCGCCCGCCCATCAGGTTTTTTCCAATCATCCCGTTTCGCTGCACGATTACAAGAAAATCGTGCTGGATAAATTTGGGCCCCGCATCAAAAATGTGTGGATAGAGCGGCGCAGTCAGCCCGGGCGCAAGAAAAGTAGCCAACGTTCGGTGGCCGGTGAATATTCGGTGCGGGTGGAGCTGCCCCGGCGCCACGCCCATGAGGCATTCGACACCCACGACTCGGAGCTGAAGCCTTCCTACGAGCGGGTCCTGCGCAGCCAGCCCACCGTCGAGGACCGTGAAAAGCTGCGCAAAACGCTGCAGGAAAAGTCGCGGCGGCAGCTGCGGCGGGATTTGCTGGAACTGCTTAACGACTACCGCGGGCTGGGGGAGGAGTTCACGGAGGTTATCTTTCTGGAGCCCCGGCCGCTGATTATCGGGGGGAACCTGGAAATCAAGCACGGCTATCTGCAGGAGGAAGTGGTGGCCGATGTACTGTGGCAGATCAACAGCTACCTTGACCCTTACATTCCCATCGTGGGCTTGAAGGACCTGGTGGCGGCCGGGGTGGGGGCGGAGGCTATTTTTGAAGGTCCCCTGCTCGGCAGCCGCCTGCTGCAGGACCAGAAGTTTAAGCGGCAGCGGCTGACGATTCTGCCCGCCAACCTGCACCAGCGGGTGATGCAGGTGGAAGGAATCCGCCATGTGGGGGAGCTGCTGCTCTATGAGGCGCAGGCTGTGACGCCCAGCACCTTCGTGCAGCTTACCCCCGAGCAGGTGCCTGCCCTCGATGCCGAAGCCAGCCTAGACCGGCTGCTGGTCAGCTTCCGTGGCATTTCCCTGCACTTCGACCGCGACCGGGCCCTGCGCAAGTACCTGCAGCTGCACCATGCCAACGACGAAAACCTGAAGAGCCGGGTGCCGGCCAATAAGCTGCGCTTCAAGGAAACGCAGGGCTCCTATCAGAACCTGGGACAATACGATTCGATTCAGCGCTCCTTTCCGCTGGTGTATGGAGTGGGGGAAGCCGGCGTGCCGG
Source organism: Hymenobacter translucens (assembly GCF_020685205.1). Taxonomy (GTDB): domain Bacteria; phylum Bacteroidota; class Bacteroidia; order Cytophagales; family Hymenobacteraceae; genus Hymenobacter; species Hymenobacter translucens. The sequence continues at coordinate 642,265 of NZ_JAJERB010000001.1, read as the reverse complement.
TCGGTGCCTCGGCCGCCCACCACGCCCAGAGCCTGCAGCTGAAAGGCTTTCTGCTGTTCTTCGAGCAGATTATGGCCAACTACTGCGCCCAGGTAGCCCACACGGCCGACCTGTTCTCGCCCCGGCCCCAGCAGCACACTGCCTTCACCGAACCACTTTACGACGTGCCCCACGTGCAGGCTTTGCTGGCGGACTTCGACCAGCCGGACCGGGACGAGGAAAGGCTGACCTATGACCTGGAGCGGGAATGGGAAACGTTTAAGGCTGACCCCCACAACGCCTACCGCCGCAAGCTGCGCGACCTGGCCGAGCAGCCCCACGAGTTTCTGGAACGCCGCAGCTCTATGCTCACGCACCTGCTGGCCCGCTTTGGCTACGTGCTCACGGTGTATTCGCCGGTGTTAACCGAGCCGGGCGCCATTCAGCAGCATGCCATTCAAACCCAGGAGCGGATGCTGCGCCACCTGAGTGTGGCTACGTACCACCGTGGAGCGGCCCGCATGAGCCCCCACTCACCGGGGCTGGGCAGTCCGGCCGGGGTTTCGGGGCTGGAGTTTTTCCTGTATCTGCTCACCGGCATCGGCTATTACCACCTCAAAGCCGGCCACCACCAGCGCCTGACCGATCTGGAGCAGAAAGTACACCTTGGCCCGGGCGAGGCGCCGGCTACGGCTGAGCTGGTGGTACACGGAAGCACCCCTATGGACTTTACGGGCTTTCTACGTCTGATGTATCAGCAGCTGCAGACGCCAGCGCTAAAGAAAACCTCTCCGCCCCTGCCTAACCGTGTCCAGGTTGAAACAGGGGTCGGAGTAGAACTGGAACTGGTTGGCCGGGGCCTGCCCCAGGCAGGTCCGGCGCAGTCCAAAGAGCCAGCTCCCAGCGCCGCCAGACTGGTGCTCAGCTACCTCGGGCGGCTTGATGCTCAGCTCGAGCGGTTTATCCTGATTGACCACCGCACCCTGCAGCCCCGCGCTACGGAGTCGGATGCGGAAAACCCTGGGTTAGCCGGGGTGGAGCCGGAATTCTACCAGTACCAGGTTACGCTGTGCTTCCCATCGTATAGCCGGCAGTTTCGACACGTCGCCAAGTCCCAGGCCGGGGGCATGACTTACTCGTACCGCGAGTACATTCACTACCTGGTGCTACGCCACGCCCCGGCTCACCTGCTGGTAAATATCTGCTGGCTCGACTATCCTCAGATGCGGGAGCTGGAGCACTATTACGCGGAGTTTGCCCAGGCCAGCGGTTTGCTGAATGCCCGCGGCCGGTCTGATGAGGCGCACCTGCCGGGGCTGCAGCAGCAGCTCACCGTTCTTTTACGCCAGTATCTGGCCGAAGCCCAGCTCTAACGTTAGGCCGATATGAACCGGGCAACCCACGCCATTCAGGAGCTCCGGCTCGATATCGTCGCCGACGATGCTCCCGGGGCCCGGCTGCTTCCGGACCGGATCAGCACGCTGTGCCGAACCCGGCTCATCCAGGTAGTAGAAGAAGAGCTGACCCGGTTCTGCCCCTCCGACGCCTGGGTTGCCCTGGCCAGTGTGGTGCTGGACATGGGGCTGATCAGCCAGCGGGAAGTAGAAACGGAGCTGCCCGACCGGCTGCGGCGGCGGCTGCGCGAAGCCCTGGAACAACTCCCGCGCCCGGCCGCCGACGTCAAGCAGGATGCATCCTTACGGCCTGCGGTGCTCGACGTGCTGGAATACTACCTGCTGCACGGCAGTTTGCCCTGGCAAGTAGATGCCACCACTTTCTCGCTTTCAGCTGTATTACAGGAGGCGCTGACCCGGCACGCCGGCGACTTCCGGGCCCTGGTGCTCCGCCGGGGCTCGCTCGACTATGTGCGGCGCCGACTGGTGGAACAGCTAAGTCAGGGGCAGCTGCAGCGGCTGATTGCCCTGCTGGAGCCCGCGCACGCCGACTTTATTCTCGAGTACCTGCTGGCCGTGGAAACAGCCCACCCCCGGCTGCTGGTGCCGGTAAGTCAGGTCGTGCTGCGGCGGGTGGTGTATGAGCTGGTACTCACCGATCTGCTGACCCGAACGGGCTCCGCCTTCAACCGCCGCTCGTTTATCGGGCACCAGATTCGTCGTCTCGCCGTCTTTTTTAACCTCGACTACGAGGTGCTGCTTCGTCGCCTGTTTGAGCTGGCTGCCAGTACATTGCCCTTTCCTGCCCAATCGGCTCTGCCAGCCATCATCCGAACGGTGTACCTGGAAGAAGCCAAGCACGGCCAGTCGGGCGGAAGCGAGGAGATACAGGCTGGGTTGGGAGCGACCGGACGGAGCGACGGCAGCCTTCGGCAAAACGGGAGTTTAACTGCGGTTGCAGGCCGCCACGGGCCGCCAGGCTCAGTTCAGGTGCTCGACGTAGTCCGGCCCGCGGGAGTGCGGGCCGCCGGGACTGCTTCAGCGGTGTCTCCGGTCGGACCGGTAGCGGAAGAGTACCTGCTGTATTTTCTGCGTCATGGGACTTTGCCGGCGGCAGTCAGCGGGGTGGTTTCCCGGGCACAGGTACAGCGGGCTTTAACTGAGCTTAGTGAGCGGAATGGACACTTGCTGGCACTGGTGCAGCGCGCCGGCGGATTTGCTGCTGCTACGCTGGCCCGGTACGCGCCCGGGCCTGTCCTGCACCAGCTGCTGCGCCAGGCCGCGCCGGGGCAGGTGCGGGCCGTGCTGGCCGCCATGACCGCCTGGCAAGCAACCGAAACATCCCGCAGGTTAATTTTCCGACCCAACCAGCAGGTTCTGTGGGAGCCCACGCTGACGTTCCTGTTGAATACGAAAAGCCCGCGTCGCAGCAGCCAGTCCCTGGCGCAGTGGCTAAGTCAGCACCTGCCCGCTTCGGCCCCCGCGTTAATGGGCAGTTCGATGCGGGCAGGTGGACCGACAGCAGACCGGATGCGCGGTATCGTGCGGGAATTCCTTTTGCACGGCTGGTTGCCCACAGGAAATATCTTGCGTGAGAGCGAGGATAGTGGGATGACGATGAGTTATTTATCACGTGCTATTAAACAGCTGGTTCAGCAGGAGCCGATCGTAACCCGCGCCTTCGTACGTGAGAACCTGATGGCCCCAGGCGTTCAGCGTAATCTCGTGCAGGTGGCTGACCTGACTTTGCTGGCGGAGCTGCTGCCGGGCGCCCATTCGATTTATAAGTCCGGGCAGAGGCGGCGCGAGGTGCTGGCGGAGCTGGAGCGGCAGGCCGCCTGGGGTACCGGTCCGACGCAGTGGCAGCTTTTTTTACGCGCTGCCTGTATCGTCGCAGTTCTGCAGCCCCGGCCAGTGCAACTGGCGGCAATGCAGCAGCTGGCAGCCAGTCACGGCCTGCCCTGGCGGGCCGTGCTTGCAAAAGCCCAGGCCTGGCAACAGCGCCTTCCACCTCTGGCGGCGGAGCCGTTCTTTGCCCGGCTGCTGACCGCTTCCGCGCAGCTACCAAGCTCCGTCTCGCTGGGGGCACTTTGGTCCGGTAACGGTAGTAAACCCAACAGCCCGCAGGTAAACACGCAACCTGCGCATGTAAAATCCGCGGCCAGGCGGGAAACAACGGGCAGCCACGCAGACCGGGGCTCCGCAGCAACAGGCACGAGAGCGGACGTTCAGGCTGAAGCTGGCGCCGGGCAGGCGACGAAAAGAAACGCTACTGCCGTAAAGGGGAAACGAAATGAATTTGGTTGGAAAGCAGCAGCAGGCAGCAGCACCCGGTCGACGGTACGGCCAGATGCCGGCTCAAAAGGTTTTGCCGCAACTGATGGCGCGGTCGAGGCGGACTTTTCTGCTTTAACGGGGTGCGATAGGGATTTGCCCAACCACCTGAGCTTCCTGGCTGCCCCCCATGCCCGATGGGTGCTGGCTCTGACCTCCCGACGATCCACTGGGCAGGCACGCCGTTCGGCTCCTACGCCTGGCGGGCGGTCAACGGCAGCCGGGCCGTTCGCCCATAGTAAACCAGCGCCAGACCGGGCCGGGGAAAATCGAAGGCCTCCGCTGTCGGGGCCTGCTCATCAGCACGGGATAACCGCGGACCACTTTGCCGAAGGCGCGTTGGTGCTGCTGCTGCACTATCTGCTCGAAGGCCGGCCACCAGCGTGGTGGCGGGCTCCTTCCCTTGCCTTTGCCCATCTGCATCAGCTGCTGCGCCTGATAATGGAAAGACAACAACCCGCCCTGCAGCGGTTTCTGAAGCGCCACGCGGCCCGAGCCCGGGTTGGGCAGCGCCTGGCGGGGCTGGCTGACTTTGCCCTGCTTCAGCAGTTAACTCCCAACCGTTCGTCCCGCTCCCGGCGGGCCGAGCCCGCTCTGACGGCCCTGGATCGGCACTCAGGGGCTACTGGCTTTCAGATGCCGGGTCAGGTTCTGGCGTTTCTGCGGGCCGGCTACCTGACCTTCCACCAGGCCTCCGGCCCGGCCGGTTCGGCCCGGACGCGGACCTTGATCCGACAGCTAGCCGGGGCCTACGGGCTTCCGTGGCGGGCCACGCTGATCAAGGTAGCACGAATGGTGAAGCAGCGGCCTCTCTTACGGGCGGATGCCTTCTTCGCCAGTCTGGTGGACGAGCACGATGCGCTGGCCCGAAAAACCACCGCCGCAAGCAAGCCAGCAGGAAATTCAGCAAGTGCAAAGAAATCCGGCACTGACTTACCGGCTGGAGTGTGGGGGTGTGCTCCGGGAATAGTTAACCCGGCTCATAACCATCAGAAAGCTAAGGCTTATTCCCGTGGCTCGGGCGGCTACCTGCCCGCGGCGGACGACAGGCAGCCCATGCCTGCTCCGGTTTCCACCCGCCTCACTAAGGGCGGGTATGGTGACGAAAATGCCCGGGATGCCACCCTGCAGGCTTCCCGGGCAGGCCGGCAGGCCCATCGTGAAGGAGTGGAAACAGCGGGTGGCCTACCAACCGGCGACGCGGCCCGGGACCTGGTTTTCTACTACCTCCAGCACGGGCAGCTGCCCTGGTGGTCCCCGCCGGGACTGCAAACGGCCCAGCTGGCACGTCTGCTGGCTCAGGTGGCACATCATTACAAAAGCTCTACCCAGCTCCTGGTCCGGGAGTTGGGCACCCGGCCGGCTTTTATCCGACGGCTGGCCGCTCTGTCAGATTTTACCCTCATTAGCCAGCTGATCAATAAGGCGGGTAGCGGGCGTTCGGGTCCGGCATTACGGGAGCTGGATGGCCTCCTGACTTCCTCGGCAGTCGGCTCTGAACGTAGCACGGCTTTGTTTCTGAGAGAGGCGTACCTAACGTTTCGCCTGCGGGCAGGAGCAGAAAAAGCTTCGTGGTCGGGGGCTGAAGCCCGGCGCCAGGCCGCCGGACACGGGCTGCCGTGGCGCGGGGTGCTGGGTTGGGTTCATCGCCTGCAGCAACAGCTCCCTGCCCTGGCTACCGACCCGTTTTTTGCCTGGCTGCTGTCGGCCTTTGCCGGCGAAGGGCAGCGGCAACCCTACCGCCCGGCTCGGGTTGCAACCCACACCCCGGCAAAAGCCGACGGGGTCGTCCGTTCGGAGGCCTTAGAGAGGAGTTCCTGGTCTGGCTCAATGCTACCACTTTCGCCGCCAAAACTAACTGTAGACCAGGGAATTGCCGGGGATCTGCCGGCCTCCGAGGCGCTGGAGCACTACCTGCAAACCGGGGAGCTGGCTGTTCCGGTGGGGCAGCCGGCTCACCCCCCCGCCGGGGCCGCATCCTTCTGGGAGCCCCTGCTGCGACGCGGTAACGGCGCGGCGCTGCAGCAGCTGCGGCCCTGCCTGGCCGTGCCAACCATGCGCGAACGGCTGCTGCGGACCTTGTCGGCCGACCATTTCTTCCGACTGCTGCGGCTACTGTACCCGGTGCAGTTTCGCCTGCTGGCCGGACCAGTGGGCGACTGGCAGCTGCTTGGCCGGCAAGGAGTGGTGCGGCTGGCGGCTCCGGTCTTGTTTGATGTTATCCTGAAGCTGGTGGTAGCCGTGCCGGCTGCCTCTTTCCGGCCGGTGATGCTGGCCCAGGCCCTGCTACAGGCCGAGGTGGAGCGGTGGCCGTCGGCCCCGGGCGGAGAAGCCACCATCGGCCAGCGCATTCTGCGCGAAGCCCAGCGGCGCGGCCTCGTGCTGCGCAGTCGCCTGCCGGCCCTGCTTACCGTCGTGCACGAAGCCTATCTGGCGAAACAGACCGCGGCCGGCCGGAAAAACCGTGAAATCACCCCATCAGACTCGCGTATGCAAGCCGTAGAAGAGGCCCCGCCGCTCGAAACTGTGTACATCGCCAATGCCGGACTGGTGCTGCTCTGGCCTTTTCTGACCACCCTGTTCGACCGCCTTGGTTACCTGCAGGACGCGCAGTTTCCGGAACCTGCTCCGGCGGCCCGGGCTGCGCTGCTGCTGCAGTTTCTGGCCACCGGCTCCGAGGCCGCCCCTGAACACGCCCTGGCCCTGAATAAGCTCCTGTGCGGCATCGGACAGCCCCAGCCCCTGTTAGCCGGGCTGGTGCTCACGGACGAGGAAAAAAGCATGGGGGAGAGTTTGCTTAAAGCCGTTATTGGCCGCTGGGAAATTCTGAAGAACACCAGCGTGGCGGGCCTGCGCGAAACATTTCTGCAGCGGCAGGGCAAGATGGAATGGGTCGAGGAGCGGGTGCAGCTCACCGTCGAAACCAAAACCCTGGATATCCTGCTGGACCGGCGCCCCTGGTCTATCTCCATCATCAAACTGCCCTGGATGGCCTTACCTCTCTACGTGACATGGCGCTAACTGATTTTTTGGCCAACGGCAACGTGCTGCGGGCCGAGCTGTACTGGCTTTCCGAAGTCGTTACCACCCGCATCAACCTGTATTTCGGGCTGGAAAGCGCGTATGCCGCCGTGGCCGATGTGCCCCTGCCGGAGCTGCCTCCCGCCGACGCGGCACCCTATGCCCGCCTGGTCCGGCAGCATGCGCTGAGCCGGGAAGAGCGGCTGGTGCTGGCCCTGACCCTGGCTCCCCATTTACAGCCCCAGCTGCTCGATGCCTTCTTCGTGCGCAACACCCTTTATGACCGCGGCTTTACCGAGTTCGGCGGAGTGAAAGGCAAAAACCACGGCGGCTTCCTGCCCACGGCCGAAACCGCCCTGTTCCTGCTGGCCGCCGACGACCTGGGGGGGCGCCTTTACTGGCAAACGTTTCTCTGGCAGGACTCCGCCCTCACCCGGGCCGACCTTGTGCGCCTGACCCCCCCCGAAAGTAACGAGCCACTCACCAGCGCTGCCCTTACGGTACCCCCGGAAGAATTGGCCCTGCTGCTGACCGGGCAGCGGCCCCAGCCCGCTCACAACTCCGACTTTCCTGCCCGCCTCGTCACGACGGCCCTGGACTGGGGCGACCTGGTGCTCGACTACCATGTGCGCGAAGAGGTACGGGAGCTGCAGGTGTGGCTGGAGCACGAGGAGATGCTGCTGCGCGATGCCCACCTGCGCCGCCACCTTAAGCCTGGCTACCGCGCCCTGTTCTACGGCCCGCCCGGTACCGGTAAAACCCTGACGGCCTGCTTGCTGGGCAAAACCACCGGCCGCGACGTATACCGCGTCGACTTGTCGATGGTCGTGTCCAAGTACATCGGGGAAACGGAGAAAAACCTGGGACGCCTGTTTGATCTGGCTGAACACCGGCACTGGATCCTGTTTTTCGATGAAGCGGATGCCCTTTTTGGCAAGCGCACCGCCGCGTCGTCGTCCAACGACCGGCATGCCAACCAGGAGGTGGCTTACCTGCTGCAGCGCATCGAGGACTTCCCCGGCGTGGTAATTCTGGCTTCCAACCTTAAAGGCAACCTCGACGAAGCCTTTGCCCGCCGGTTTCAGTCGATGATTTACTTCCCGATGCCGGGCCCGCCCGAGCGGCTGCAGCTCTGGCAGCATGCCTTTGCCGGCGTACAGCCCCAGGAAACGCTCGGCTTTGAGGAGCTGGCCGAAAAATATGCCCTGGCCGGGGGCGCCATTACCAACGTGCTGCGCTACAGCGTGCTGGCCAGCCTGCGTCATGAGCGGGGCGTTCAGCTCGACGACGTGGTAAAGGGCGTACAGCGGGAGTTTGCCAAGGAAGGCAAGACCGCATGAGTTGCACGCCGCCGCGCCGGTAACCGAATCCCCTTTTCCAACCCGCATTATTCCGATGGTACCCGTTTTTACTTCGCTACCTGCTTCCACCCGTTTGCTGCGGAGCCTGTTCGTGCTGCTACTGGCCCTGACCAGTCTGGTCGCCGCCGGCAAGCCCAAAAAGCCGGCCCGCAAAACCACAAGGGGACGCGTCGCAGCAGTGGCGCCTGCGCCGCCCAAGCCTTTTCTGACGCCCTTGGCGGGCATGCAGGACCCGCGTAACTATGACCCTAGGGAGTGGCCCCGCTTCCGAAGCGCCACCTCGCCCGGCCAGGCCTACCTGCCCCAGCGGCTGGCCCCGGCCGATACCATCCGCTACGCGCTGAAGTCAGGGGCAGTAGTGCTAGGCTGGCACCCGTACTGGCTGAATAATGCCTACGTCAACTACAACTTTTCCCTGTTGTCGCACGTGGCGTACTTCGGCTACCAGATTGATAGCCAAGGAGGCGTGCGTCTGCCTGCCCACCAAAGCCCGGCCGGGCTGCTGGAAGCCGCACGGGCCCGCAACGGCAACTGCAAAGTCCTGCTGACGATGTCGTACCGCGAACCGGCTGGTACGGGCTCTGTTTTCCGGGCTCAGGCCGCTGATATTCAGCGCAACCTGATAAAAAACATTGTCCGGGAAGTTGAGAATACCGAGGCTGATGGCGTAAACCTGGATATTGACCTCTGGCAGCCCGATGCGGAGGCAGTTGCCCTGGCGCAGGTACAGCGCCAGCTGATCCGGCGGCAGGCCGAGCTGAAGGCCCGTCAGGATCAGCTGCAGGAATATGAGGAAACCCAGCGCCAGCAGTGGCAGGCCGACGTGCGGAAAAACGCTGAGGCAAGCGTCGCGGCCGCCAACGACGAAGTGCTGCAGCTCTATGAGCGGATGCTGAGCACAACCAAAGCCGCCCTGAACCGACAGTCGGCGGCGCTGAAGCAGGAGCAACAGGCGCTGGACCAGGCCCGGAAAGAGCTGGCCGCCCGCCGGGCTGCCCTGGGGTATCGGGGACAGTTCTGGGGATTTGTGAAGCGCTGGATCTACCTGCGGCGCGACACAGCGGCGTATCGGGTCGATTCGGTGGCACTGAGCCGCCAGCTACTGGCCCATGATGGGCGGCGGCAGGTTTTTGAGAAGCGCCAGACGGTTTACCGCACTGACTCCCTGTCGTTTGCCACCCGCAAAGCCACCCGGCAGCAGCTGGCCCTCACTGACCCTGTTACAATCAAGACGTACCCGGTTCAGAAGCGGAAGCTGCAGCAGGAGCTCCGTGAATTCGAACAGGCCAGGGCTCTGCTAACCAATACACCGGTGCGGCCCGGTAACACTCCCCGCCCGGGTCTATCGCCCGGCGCCATCCTGCTCCGCGACTTTATCGGACAGCTGGCTATACAGCTGCGGGCTGCCAATCCGGGGTTCGTACTCGCAGTGAGCGTGCCGGCGGTGGATGTGACCGGGGCGTACAGCGGGCTGCAGGCAGTGGACCCGCAGGTGGCTTTTTTCGTCATCAAAGCCTTCGACTATACTGCTCATAACCCGGAGAAGCCCGGTCCCCTGGCGCCCCTGCATCCTAGTGAAGACTGGGGCGAGCATAGCATTTCCACCTCGGTGGCCTACTACCTGGGGCAGGGGCTGCAGCGCCGTCAGCTGGTGGTGGGGCTGCCCCACCTGGCCCAGGTATGGGAGCTGGACAGCCTGGACGGTGAGGAAATCACCCGCCCCCGGGGCTACCTCACCAACTACCAGATGCGCCAGGTGCTACCCCAGGGTGGGGGTGCCCCCAACAAGGCGAGCCTGAGTATGTACTATTCGTTTCCAATGCCGAAACAACTGCCCTGGCAGGCCTGGGGGGAGGATTCGACCAGTCTGGCGCCGAAGTATGCCTGGATTGCCAAGCAGCACCTGGGCGGGGTGGGCGTGTGGGCCCTCGGCTATGAAGAAGGCTCGGCGTCGGAATGGAACCTGCTGCGGGCCAGCTTTGCCGGGCCGGCCGAAGTTCCCGCCACTACGGCACCGGGGCCGCTGGCAATGCTGCTCGGGGTGCAGCACGTGCTGCTGCTGGCGCTGGTGGTGCTGGCCGCGTTCCTGCTTTTCGGACTGCTGCTGGCGCTGGTGCTCCGGGCCAGCATCATCGTCCCGAACCCGGCTTTGCTGAGCACGGTGGGCGGCCTGATTGCACTCTGTACGCTGTGCGTGTTTTTATACGTGGTGTACGTAGGCCAACTGGAGCTTGACGCCGGTACGCTGCTGGCACTTCTGGGCGCAGCCGGAGTGCTGCTTATGGGTCTGGTATACCGCCGGTTCTGGCAGAGTCAGCCCCTGCCCTGAAGCAAGTCTTATATAGCCTTAGGCTGATGCCGTGGGCACGCTTTCGGCAAACAGGCCTACCGCGGCTACGGCCAGGCGGCTCACGTAAATGCCCAGAAAGCAAACCAGGTAAAGCACCACGTGCAGGTATTGCTCGTTGCTGCCTACCTCGTCTAGCAGCTGCCGGTAGCTGTCGGGGCTGCCCAGCAGCAACAGGCGTAAACCAAACGAAAGCAGCAGGGCCGTGGTCAGGGCGACGAACAGCCAAAGCAGCTCGCGAAAGAAAATCAGCTTCATAGCAAGTAAGATACCGGTAGCAGGGGAGAAGTCAGCCGCTTAAAGCCAGTCGGTGCGCAGCTCGGCAATGCCTTTCAGGAACGGGTCGTACGCCACGCGGTAGCCGCTGGCCGAGGCATTGAGCGTGGTGCGGGCCACCACCTTGCCATCCGCAACCAGCTCCACTACCAGGCTGCTCTGAGCACTGGGGCGGATGCTGCCGGTGGGCGTCACAAAGCCAAAGCTGGCCTCGGCGGCTACCAGATCGGCCGGGCCGAAAGTGCCCAGCTCGTAGGTGGTGTCGATGCGGGAGGCAATAGACCGGATAACTAGGTTTTTAAGCCGGCGGCCCGCGTTGATATCCCGGACTTCGCTGATGTTGAGTCGGGCGCCCAGCCCGGACAGGTCGGTGCCGGTCACGCGGGCCTGCACCTGGTGGGTGGCAGGGCCTTCCTTTTCGCAGCTGGCCAAAGCACCTGCTAAGGCCAGGAGAAGTAGCTTTTTCATACCCAGCCAATATACGGCATTGCGGGGTAGCCTCCCAGCCGTGGGCGGGCAAATGTGCTGGTTCGACGCAAAAAAGCCGGGTGACCGGGCTACCCCCGGACGGGCAGGGCAGCAAAGTCCAGGGGCTCCTGGGCAGCCCGGGACAACAGCTGAATAGAGGCCCGCACCCGGGTTTTGACGGTGCCCAGCGGCAGCTGCAGCTCGTCGGCCGCTTCGGAATGCGTGAAGCCACCAAAGTAAAGCAGCTCCATCAGAACCCGGTCGGCTGGCTTCAGCAGCAGCAGCAGCTCCCGCACGCCCACGTGCTCGGGCAGAAAGGCAGCCAGCGCCGGCGTCCGCAGGGCTTTACTGCCCTCCAGCGGCTGGGTGCTCTGCGACTCACGGTAGCGCCGGGTCCGCAGCTGGTCGATGGCCGCGTGGCGGCACACGTTCAGGGCCCAGGTGAACAGGCGGCCCCGGCCCGGGTCGTAGGAGGCAAAGGAGTACCAGATTTTCACCATGCACTCCTGCAACGCGTCTTCGGCCAGTTCCTCATTGCGCACGATGCGCAGAATCACGCTGTAAAGCACCTTGCCGTACTGATCGTAAAACTCAGTCATGGCTGCCTGGTCCCGGGCATAGAGCCGCTCGATCAACTCATTTTCGCAGGTACGTAGCATTGGGTCGATTGCAGACTGAAGTAGTAACGTTAAAGCCTGCGCCCACTTAAGGGACGCGCCTCCCGGCGGTTTCCTGAACTCGGTTTTGGGCGCGGTAGCAAACCAGCTAAAACCGAAGAATACGCTCAGGCTTTACTTGATTCAAAGCCTACGGGTTGCTCAACCGTAGGGGTAGTCGTTGAATGGGAGCTGGTGCGGGTCAAACCTCGCTCCGGGCCCGTCGAAACGGCCACTTCTTTTCCTGAACTATGTAATAAGGAGCCTGCTGCCGGTACATAGCGGTTGCCCCCGGCGCTCCGGCCGGTGTACCGCATTGCGGTATATTTAGCCGCCCATACCGGCTGCCATGAATTCCGGGCCGGCAGCACAGTGCCCTCAACGACTTTTTGCTTGCCTTTTCCTTCCTTATTCCGCCCTGCGCCTGCCCGCCTGCAAAGCCTGAACTGGCCGGTCCTCAACCGCCTGTCGTTCTGGCTGGCGGTGCTGCTGCGCTGCGCGGACGAGTTTGTGATGACGGTGTTCACCACGGACAACATGCTGCAGACGGCCAGCGCCGTAAACCTGATCCGGGGCCACGGCGTGAGCATTGCCGTGGCCCGGATGCAGGACCTGGGCCGCCTGCACTATAACCCCCTCGCCGTATGGCCCCCCGGCTACGCCTGGCTGATGGGGCTGCTACTGCGGGAGCCCGTATCCGACCACCAGATCCTGCTGGCGCTGTGGCTGATTCACATCTTGGGCGTGCTGCTGCTTTTCGGCGCCTGGTGGTTTCTGCTGAGGCGGCTGCGGCCTACGCTCCAGCCCTGGGCACCGGCGGTGTTCTTTCTTTTCTGGGGTATCGCCAACACGCCGTTCAACAACCTCTATAACACCGATTTGTGGTCCTTCGGCCTGTACTGCGCCGGGGTGACTCATCTGCTGTTCCTGCTCAGCGAAGCTCCCGTTGCCGGCAGCGCCCGGCAGTGGACCTGGGTGGTAGCCATGAGCACGCTGAGCTTTGCCGCCTGCCTGATGCGGTTTGCCTACTACCCGCTGGCGTTTCTGCCGCCGCTGGTGCTGCTCGGGGCCTGGTGGCGGCTCCAACCGGGGCGCCTGATGGCCCTGACCGGGCTTGCCCTTTCGGCAGGCCTGGTAGGAGCCCTCGTCGGCTACCAGAAGTTTGTGGCCGGCAATGCGTACTACCTGACCGAGTTTTATCACCAGCCCGGCTTTCATATCTACTGGGACAATCTGCGGCTGTTCGACCCTTTTCTGCTGAACGGCGTCCTGGCGGGCGGGGTGATGCAGCTTGTGAAAGGCGGCACGCTGCCGTACTACCTGGTGGCCCTGACAGTCAGCAGTCTGGTGGCGGCAGCTCTGGTAATCGGGGCGAGGGTTGAATACCAGGTTGCCAGAGCTTCCGGCTCCATGCAGCTCCGGCACCTGCTGCTGGGCGTGTGGGTAGCCTCCGCACTGGTTTTACTTGGTTTGCTCGTTGCCCTGTCGTTGCGCTACCCGGCAGCGTTGGTCGACTGGTGGCCGGGGGGGCGGTGGACCTACGTGGCCGATACTCGCTACTTCGCGCCCATCATGCTCATTGTTTCGGCCCTGCTGCTGATCTTCCTGCTTTCCACCCGCAGCCCATTGTTCCTGCGCTTGTTATGCGCGGTGCTGCTGCTGCTGACCACGCTCAATGCCCTGGCCCTGCGCGCCAAGCACAGTGTGCAGTACGGACTCCAGCCCCCGGCTTTCTTCAAGGATAAGTTTTCCGGTACTACGGCCGATACCCGCCGGCTCGAAGACCTGCTGAGCCGGGCCGGGCAGCGCGGCGCGGTGTTGCTTACCACCAATACCTATGCCCGCCGCCTGGAGGAAGCCGTGATAGTGCGGGGCGGGGCCACCGTTTCGCTTGACTCCCTGCTGGCCCGCCAGCCCCTGCGCACCACCCGACCCGTCACCATCTTCTTGGCGCTTGACCCCCGGGACTCGTCGGATGTACGGCTGACCTCCCTGCTGAAACGCTACCAGGCGCCCCCAGCCGAACTGCTGCCCGCCCTGCAGGTGCGGCTGACGACCATTTTTCTGACGGGGCAGCCTTCGGGTCCGCCGGCCCGTAACCAGTCGGAAAAGTAATCCGGCCCGGCAGCATCTGCCGCGGGCCAGCCGGGCTGCCTATGACAACGTTGCGAATCCTTCTTTTGCTGTGCGGGATACTCGGGCTGAGCGGCTGTTCGTCCCGGGTACCAGGTGGGGCCGGGCGTCCGGCCGCCTTTACCAACCCCATCCTGCCCGGCGACTTTCCCGACCCGTCCGTTACCCGCATCGGGCGCAGCTACTGGGTTTCGGCAACTTCCTCGAACTGGGCCCCGGCTTTCCCTTTGCTGAAGTCCGACAACCTGCGGGACTGGACCCTGGTGGGGCACGTATTCCCCGACAGTCTGCCGTCCTGGGCCGACGCGTATTTCTGGGCTCCGGAAATCAGTCAGGAAGGCCGCAAAACGTACGTCTACTACACTGCCCGCCGCAAAGACGGCATCCTTTGCGTAGCCGTGGCCAGCGCCGACAGCCCGGCCGGGCCGTACCACGACCACGGCCCTCTGATCGGTCAGGCTGCCGGCTCCATCGACGGGTTTCCGGTGCGCGATGAGAAAGGGGAGCTCTACCTGGTCTGGAAAGAAGACGGCAACAGCCGCAATCAGCCCACGCCAATCTGGGCGCAGCGCATGAACGAGGAGCGCACGGCTCTGCTGGGGGCGCCGGTTGAGTTGTTTCGCAACGACTCTCCCTGGGAAGGCAGCCTCATCGAAGGCGTTGCCATGGTGCGGCACGCGGGCTGGCTGTACGCCTTTTATGCCGGTAATGGCTGCTGCGGAGCCGGCTGCACCTACGCCCTGGGCATTGCCCGCGCCCGCACCCTGCGGGGACCCTGGCAGAAGTACAGCGGGAATCCGGTGCTGACCGGCAACGACACCTGGAAATGCCCTGGTCACGGTACGCCCGTGCAGTACGGCGGCCGCTGGTTTCTGCTTCACCACGCCTACCACGCCGGCAGCCAGCAGTACGTGGGCCGGCAGGGAGTGCTGACGGAGTTCACCTGGGGCTCCGACGGCTGGCCGGTATTTCCGGCCCGGGGAATGGAAGCCGGTACTTCTGCGGACCCGTTGCCCGTGCGCGACGACTTTACGGGTGAGGCCCTGGCCCCCGGCTGGCAATGGCCGTTGGGGAAGCGGCCCCGGGCCCGGCTGCAGGAGGGCAGTCTGGTGCTCGGAGCCGAACCGGAAGGGGCTTTGCTCGTGCGGCCGACGCTGGCCGCCACCTACTCGGCTACCACCCAGGTGCAGCTATGGCAGCTTACGGCCGGTGCCCGCGCCGGACTGGTTGCGCTGGGTAGCCCGGAAAATGCCGTCAGCGTAACGGTAGGCGAAGGCCGGGTGCAGGTCTGGCAGCGTAGCCAGGGTCGGGAAACCTTGCTCAGCGAAGCCCCGCTGCCCACCGCAGCTACTGTCCGGCTGCGGCTGCAGGCCCGGGCCGGGAGCTGGTTCCGCTTCGACTGGAGCTCCGACGACGGCCAGAACTGGCAGCCGCTGGGCAGCCGGGAGGCTGATGGACAACAGCTACCGGCCTGGGACGGAGGCATCCGGGTAGGGCTGCTGGTAAGCGGCCCCCGCGAAGCCTCGGCCCGGTTTTCCGACTTTCAGCTCAACTAAAGCAGCGTCGATAGGGTCCGCATGATTTCCACGTACATTGTAAGCCAGAGCACCTGGGCCCGGAGCTGATGGATTTCCTGCTCCAGCTGCTCTTTCTCCTGCAGCGTGGTCAGGTAAAGGGCGGAGGCCGGCGTCAGCAGACTTTCCCCGGCTCCGATCAGGGCCGGCTTGCCGGCCGACAGCAGCTCGGGTACCGACGTGCGCAGGGTGGCTGCCAGCGCGGGGAGGTAGCTGGACTTGGGCGTACACTTGTCACTTTCCCAGGCACTGTAGGTGCTTTGCGACACGCCCAGAGTGGCGGCAACCTCGTGCTGCGACAGACGGCAGTGCACCCGGCACTTCCGTAGAATAGCTCCCATACTCATAGCAGTAGAAATAAAAATACCTGGCCCGCGCCTGCCCGTTCGCCGGATTCCGACGGCTGATGAAACAAGCAGGAGGGAAGGCCGAATACACCATTGTGGTCTTGCTTAAAGCCGGCGGCGAAATAGATGGCCGGGGCCGGCTGAGTTGGCGGGGCCGCGGGCCCAGCCGAAATCATGACCGGAAAGCAACAGGTGCGGGCGGTAGGCGCAGGTCGGCACTCGGGGTTCGGTGCCGCTTCCTACCCGGGCATCGAACTGGTCAAGTATAAAGAATTTATGTCAAGCAAGGCAATACTTTATTAAATATCCTTACTGTTTAATGAAAACAGGACAATGAAGCTGCGGCTGCCCGCGCCGGACTGCCCTACCAAGCAAAAAGCCCCGGCGTTTGGGCCAGGGCTTGGTGAAATTGCGGCTGGTAAACGCCGGCTAGTTCAGCCAGATGGTGTGCAGCAGCTCGAACCGGTGGGGAGCAAAGGCATTGTAGTACGGCGCTTCGGCCTTAAAGCCCAGCACATGCACCAGCGCCATTCCTTCGAGGTGAGACTGCACAACCCGAACCGGGTACAGGGCACCTTCCTCGGGCCAGTCGCCGCTGTGATTGAAGGGCCGGCCGCTGGCATCAACACACCGGGCATATTCCACGAACGGGGCGTGGCGCGTGGCTTCGGACAAACTCAGGTTGGTGACTTCAAATGACATAGCGCAGTAGTTACAGGGCAATGCCCCAGAGGGACGAAAGGTAAACCAGGTGGGGACAGCACAAGTTTCCCGCTTCCGCCGGTGAGAAGATAAAAGTAGGAAAAGCACCGGCAGTGCCGACCGGGGCTGAATTCTAAACATGCGGGGAACTTTGCGGTTGAGGTTGCTGATTAGCCGGCTAAATTGCGCTTTCACCGGTGTGGAGCGGGTTTTTGCCTGTCTATCCGGACCGGCTGCTATTTAGTTGATCATCTTTACTCTATGTCCGAACTACTCTTCGATGTTGACCTTCGCAGCCTGCCCGACGACTACCTGCGCGGGGAGTGGTGCGTGGCGCATCGGGTGCTGAACCGTACCGACCCGGACAGCCCGCTGGCCGTGGCCACCCGCTTTGTTTTGCAGTCGAACACCCTGGAGCTGCAGGCTTCCGAAATAAAAGAAACCGGCCAGTGGAGTATTCAGCGGGACGCCCTGCTCAACCGCCCGTATCTGGACCTGAACCTGAGCCGCGAACAAAGCCGGGCCCTCATTACCCGGCTGCGCCGCTCTTCGGATGGGCAGCACGGACAGCTTAACCTGTATTTTCAGTCCGGCATGGAGCTGCAGCTTTCCCGGCCCCCATGCTAAACTCAAATTTCCCACCACCCGTGACGACTCCCGATTCTCCCGCCCACACCCCGCTTGAGCAGGCCCAGGCCCGGTTTACGTTTTTGGCCGACCTGATTCCGCAGCTGGTTTGGTTTACCGACCCCAAAGGCTCCCATACCTACTTCAACCAGCGCTGGATCGACTATACCGGCTACACGCTCGAAGCCAGCCTGGGCCCGGATATGTGGAACAACCTGCTGCATCCCGACGACCAGCACCGGGCCCGGCAGCGGTGGGGGCATTCCCTGGCTACCGGGGAGTTCTACGAAATCGAGTACCGCTTTAAGTCAAAGCAGGGCGACTACCGCTGGTTTCTGGGCCAGGCCCTGCCTCAGCGAAATGCCCAGGGCGAAATCGAGCAGTGGTTTGGTACCTGCACCGACATCCACGACCAGAAGCTGAATGCCCTGGCACTCCGGCAGCGGGAGCAGGACTTCGCAACCCTGACCGATGCCATCGACCAGTTGGTGTGGATGGCCGATGCGGAGGGTAGCATTTTCTGGTACAACGAGCGGTGGTACCAGTTCACCGGCACCGACCTGGAGTCGATGAAGGGCTGGGGCTGGGAAAAGGTGCACCACCCTGAGCACCGGGAGCGGGTCGTAAACTTCGTGCGGGAAGCCTGGGGTGCCGGTCAGCCCTGGGAGCTAACTTTTCCGCTACGCCGGTACGATGGCGAATACCGCTGGTTTCTGACCCGGGCCATTCCCGTGCGCAACGAGCAGGGCCACGTGGAGCGATGGTGCGGCACCAACACCGACATCACCGAGCAGAAACAGCTGGTGGAACAGCTGGAAAACGCGTACGCCGACCTGGAAATGAAAATCACCTTCCGGACCCTGGAGCTGGAGCGCGAGGTGCTGTACCTGCGGCGGCAGTTGGGCATCTGCTAGCTGGGGTGGATAGCGTGTTCTGGTCAGCCAAAACCCAAAGCCGCCGTATATGGCTGCTGACGTGATGCCGAAAAGAAACGACCAAGACCTGACCGGCGCACCAAGAGCAGCGGCATGACCGAGAACCAACGCTTACTGGAAGCTTACGACGGGCACCGCACGGCCGGCCGGCCCTGCGCCCTGGCTACCGTCGTGCACGTCGAGGGCTCGGCTTACCGTCGGGCCGGGGCCCGGATGCTGGTAACCGAAGATGGCCAGCTCACCGGCGCCATCAGCGGCGGCTGCCTCGAAGGTGACGCCCGCCGCCGCGCCCGGCAGGCGCTGCTCCGCCGCCAGCCGGTGGTCGTGGTCTACGATACCTCCGACGAGGACGACCTCCGCCACGGTATGGGCCAGGGCTGTCAGGGCATTATCCATATCCTGCTGGAGCCCCTCGACTTCGAAGCGGCCGATAACCCGCTGGAGCTGCTGCGGCTCGCCACGCGCCAGACCCGGCCCGCGGTGCTGGCAACGGTGTTTGGCCGTACGGCCGGGCAAGCGGCCCAGCTCGGCGAGCGGCTGCTGCTTACCGCGGACGGGAGTTGGCACGGTCCCGAAGACCGCCAGGCCCGCCTGGCCGGAATGCTGCTGCCGGATGCCGAAGCAGCCCTGCTGGCCGGGCAGTCGGCCACAGTGGAATACGAAAGCCAAACCGGGCCTTTGCAGGTGTCGCTGGAAGTAATCCGCCCGGCGGTGCGCCTGACGGTGTATGGTGCGGGCAACGACGTGCAGCCCCTGGTCCGGTTTGCCGCCGCCCTGGGCTGGCGGGTGCAGGTGCTCGACGGCCGGCCGGCCCAGGCCACCGATGCGCGGTTCCCGGAAGCGGCGGCCGTGCGGGTAGTGCCCCTGGCCGAAGTCGGTGTCCTGCCCCCGGACGATTCCCTGGCCGTGCTGATGACGCATAATTACTACTACGATCTGGCCGTGCTGCGCCAGTTGCTGGCGGCTCCCACGCCTTACATCGGGTTGCTGGGCCCCCGCAAAAAAGCGGATCAGCTGCTGGCCGAGCTGAGCGCCGAAGGGCTGGACGCCGAAGCAGCTTTGCGCAACCGCCTGCATAGCCCGGTGGGCCTCAACCTGGGCGCCGAGACACCCGAGGAAATTGCCCTGTCCATCGTCGCTGAAATTCAGGCCGTGCTGGCTTGCCGCGCCGCGGGCTTCCTGCGCAACACCGACGGCCCCATCCACGGCCCCGCCGCCCGGACGCTGACGGCTGAACTGGCTACCCCGGCCACCGCCGAATGCCCGGTCAGCTGAGCGCCCCGGCCCCGGTGGGGATAATCGTTCTGGCTGCCGGCGCTTCTACCCGGATGGGTCAGCCCAAGCAGCTTTTGCGCTACCAGGATAAAACCCTGCTGCGCCACGCCGCCGAAACGGCCCTGGCCGCCGCCTGCGGGTCGGTCGTGGTGGTGACGGGCGCCGAGCACGACTCGCTTGCGGCGGAGGTCGGCAGCCTGCCCGTGCTCATTGCGCACAATCCGCGGTGGGAGCAGGGCATGAGCACCTCCATTCAAGCCGGGCTGACCGTTCTGGAAGCCGCAGCCCCGGTTTCGGCAGTGCTCGTTATGCTCACCGACCAGCCCCTGGTTACGACGGAGCTGCTGCAAGAGCTGGTCCGTCAGCACCGGCAAAGCGGGGCTCCGCGCGTCGCCACCCGCTACGCGGACACAGTGGGCGTACCCGCCGTTTTCGGCCGGGAGCAGTTTGCCGCGCTGCGGGCGTTGCAAGGCCCGGCCGGGGCCCGGCACCTGCTCACGGCCGGCTCGCCGGTGGTCTCGGTGCCGTTTGAAGCCGCCGCTACCGACGTAGACACCCCGGCCCAGTACCTGGCGCTGCTCGGAAAGCCCGCCGGACCTGATTAGGCCGGAGCTGAACCGTCTGCATTCGTAAATCCCCTTAACTTGCCCGCCTACCTGCCAACGCTGCTATGACAACCGCTACTACTGCTCCCGGCTCACCGGAGGCCGTTCCTAAAAACGACAAGCGCATCACCCGGGGCTGGACGTTCTACGACTGGGCCAACTCGGTGTACCCGCTGGTCATCACCTCCAGCATTTTCCCGATTTACTGGGGCGCCGTTACCAAAGACCTGAGCCCCCAGACCGACATCGTCAACTTCCTGGGCTTCGACGTGCCGGGCTCGTCGTTGCTGACCTACGCCATATCCGCGGCCTTCCTGCTGATTGCCCTGGTGAGCCCGTTCCTGACTTCTCTGGCTGATTACTCGGGCCGGAAGAAGCTGTTTCTGCAGACCTTCTGCTACCTCGGGGCGGCCTCCTGCGCCGCGCTGTTCTTCTTTACGAAGGACACGCTTACCACGTCCACCTTCGTCTTTATTGCGGCTACGGTGGGTTTCTCCGGCAGCATCGTGTTCTACAACTCCTACTTGCCCGAAATCAGCACCGAGGACAAGTTTGACACCCTTTCGGCCCGGGGTTTTTCGATGGGCTACATCGGCTCGGTGCTGCTGCTGGTGCTTTGCCTGGTGCTGATTGAGGGCCATGAAATGTTCGGGCTGGAAAAAGGCTTTGCCACCCGCCTTAGCTTTCTGCTGACCGGCGTCTGGTGGGCGGGATTTGCCCAGATTCCCTTCATTACCCTGCCCAAAGACCCGGGCCGCGCGGCCGGAACCGACACCAACGACAGCAGCTGGGTGCTGAACGGCTTCCGCGAGCTGAAGAAAGTCTGGAGCGAGCTGAAGCACCAGCCCAACCTGAAGCGGTTCCTGCTGGCGTACTTTACCTACAACATGGGCGTGCAGACGGTGATGTACGTGGCTACCATCTTCGGCGATAAGGTGCTGAACCTGGAAAGCCGGGACCTGATTATCACCATTCTGCTGCTGCAGCTGGTGGGCATTGCGGGCGCCTACCTGTTCGCCAAGCTCTCGGAGCGGATCGGCAACACCCGGGCCCTGAGCTGGGCGGTGTTTATCTGGATGCTGATCTGCATCGCGGGCTACTTCGTGCAGAAGGGCTGGTCGTTTTTTGCCCTGGCCGCCGTTATCGGCCTTACGATGGGCGCCGTGCAAAGCCTTTCGCGCAGCACCTATTCCAAGATTATCCCCGAGAATACGCCCAACACGGCCGCCTACTTCAGCTTTTTCGACGTCACCGAAAAGCTGAGCATCGTGATTGGCACCGCCGCTTTTGGGTTGATTGCCCAGCTGACGGGCTCCATGCGCAACAGCATCCTGGCCCTGATTGTCTTCTTTATCCTGGGCCTGATTTTCCTGTTTACCCTGCGCGGAAAAACCCTGCGCGACCCGCAGAATGCCGTGGCGGCCGTGCCGGGCCCGCCGCCTGCTTCCGCTACGGCCAGCACGCCGGCTACTACGCGCTAATCCGGCTTTCAACGCTTCCTAA
The DNA here is from genome assembly GCF_020685205.1 of Hymenobacter translucens. Taxonomy (GTDB): domain Bacteria; phylum Bacteroidota; class Bacteroidia; order Cytophagales; family Hymenobacteraceae; genus Hymenobacter; species Hymenobacter translucens. The sequence goes on along the minus strand of NZ_JAJERB010000001.1, from coordinate 620,728 downwards.
CCCCCCACCTGTATGGAGCCCACCACTACCTTTACCCAACCGTCTTTGCAAGCTGCGCTCAGCCAGGAGCTCAAGCGGGAGCTGCACCTCACCCGCCGCCTGCTCGAGCGGGTGCCGACCGAGCAGTTCGGCTGGCAGCCCCACCCCAAGTCGATGAAGCTGGGTACCCTGGCCTCACACATGGCCAACCTGGTCAACTTCCTGCAACTGTCGTTGCAGGGCCCGGAAACCGACGTTACGGTTACGCCCTTCCCGCCTTCGCCCACGTCGACCGACGAGGTGCTGAGCCGTTTCGACCTGAACGCCGAAAACCTGCACAAAGCCCTGGCCGATGTCGACGATGCTACCTTTCATGAACTCTGGACCCTGCGCCGCGGCGAGCAGAAGATGATGACCGTGCCCCGCGCCACCGTGGCCCGCACCCTGGTGCTCAACCACCTGATCCACCACCGCGGGCAGCTGAGCGTGTACCTACGCCTGCTCGACATTCCCGTGCCCGCCATTTACGGCGCCTCTGCCGACGAAGGCCCGGTTCGGTAGTGCGGGATTGAACAGGAGTGGAATAAGGAAAAAAACGGGCGGCTTACCAGCTCCCGATAGGCCACTCCCTTCGCGCATAGCTTCCACTAAAAAGCCCCCACGTCAGCGGACGTCGGGGCTTTTTGCTGTGAGCGGTTTTTCGGCACCGCATTTCGGGCTGCCGGAGGTTACTTCCGGCTAAATACTTTTTCACCGGCAATCCAGGTTTGCTGTACCTGAGCGGTGCGCAGCTCGGAAGCGGGGGCTTTGAGCAGGTCTTTAGCCAGCACCACGAAGTCGGCGGCCATGCCGGGGCGGATGCTGCCTTTCTGCTTTTCCTCAAAGGCAGCGTGGGCGGCCCAGGTGGTCATGCCGCGCAACGCGTCGGGCCGGCTCAGCGCGTTTTCCATCTGGAAGCCGCCCTGGGGGAAGTTCTTGGCATCCTGCCGGGCTACGGCCGAGTGAAAGCCGAACAGCGGGTTGATGTCCTCCACCGGGAAGTCGGAGCCGATGGCGACCTGCCCGTACTGCTTGCGCAGCTCTTCGTAGGCATAGGCCGTTTTCAGGCGCCCGGCACCCAGCCGCTCCCCGGCCCAGTACATATCCGAGGTGGCGTGGGTGGGCTGCACCGAGGGCACGATGCCGAATTGCCCGAACTTGGGCATGTCGGCGGGCGTCACCACCTGGGCGTGCTCGATGCGCCAGCGCCGGTCTTTCTGGCCCTTCAGCGCCTCTCCGTAGATGTTCAGAATCAGGCGGTTGGCGGAGTCGCCAATGGCGTGGGTGTTCATCTGAAACCTGGAAGCCGCCAGCTCTTTGGCCAGGGCCCGGAACTCCTTTTCGGTTGAAAGCAGAAAGCCGGTTTCCTTGGGCTTATCGTGGTACGGCTCCACGAGGCAGGCCCCGCGGGAGCCCAGGGCGCCGTCGGCATACACTTTAAACGAGCTGATGGTGAGCCGCTCGCCAAACTGCGGGCCTTTGGGCAGGTAGTAGGCTTTGTTGGCGGCGGTGGGGTTGAGCATGGTGTAGAGGCGGACCTTAAGCTGGCCCTGCTGCTGGAGTTCGGCCATCTGCTCGATGTTGGCGTGGTCGAGGCCGGCATCGGCCAGGCTGGTCAGGCCCACGGCGAGGCAGTTCTGCTGGGCCTGGAGCAGCAGCTTCCGGGCTTCGGCCGGGGTAGGCTCGGGAATCTTCACGGCCACCAGATCCACCGCGTTATCGACCAGCAGGCCGGTCAGGCGGTTCCGGGTATCTTTGGTGATGGTACCGCCGCTGATGGGCGTGCGGGCCGTGATGCCGGCCAGGTCCAGGGCTTTCTGATTAACCAGCGCGGCGTGGCCGTCCACCCGGGTGATGAGCACGGGCACATCCGGAAACAGCTTGTCGAGCGTGTCCTTGGTCGGAAACTGCTTGCCGGGCCAGTCGTTCTGGTCCCAGCCCCGGCCGGTCAGCCAGGCCGACTGCGGGTACTGCCGGCGGTGCTCAGTCAGCTTCTGCACGACGGCTGCCCAGGAGGTGGTGCCGGTCAGGTCGGCATCGCGCAAGCCCAGGGCGTAGCGGTAGAAGTGGCAGTGCGCGTCGTAGAAGCCGGGGTAGATAAACCGACCCTGGGCGTCAACTTCCTGCCTGGCCTCAAACCGGGCGCGGATATCGTCGGCCGTGCCCACGGCCACAAACTTGCCGTCTTGCACGGCAAAGGCCTGGGCCTGGGAAAAGGCGGAGTCCACGGTGTAGACGGTGGCGTTGTACACCAGCAGGTCGGCCGGCTGACGGCGGGAGCCAGACTGGCAGCTCAGCAAAAGGAGCAAGCTCAGGAAGGGAAGCAAACGAATCATGCGGCAAGTTAGCCTCTGTCGGGCACTACTGCCCGCAGCAGCAGAGGAGAGCGAGAAACAAAAAAGCCCCGCCGTGCGGCGGGGCCTCCATTAGCCGGAGTTGTCCGTTGTTCGTTGTTAGAACAATACTGACAACGAACAACGGACAACTAATTCTTACTCAAAGCGCAGGTGCTTTACCGACTCCCCGGAGTTCTGCAGCTCAATCAGCGACTCAATGCCGATCTGCAGGTGGGCCTGCACGTAGCTGGTCGTTACTTTCGAGTCGCTCTCGGCGGTTTTCACGCCCTCGGGCGTCATCGGGTTATCCGAAACCAGCAGCAGGGCGCCGTGCGGAATCTCGTTCACGAAGCCCACCACGAAGATCGTCGCCGTTTCCATGTCCACGGCCATGGCCCGGATCTGGCGCAGGTACTCCTTGAAGTTCTCGTCGTGCTCCCACACGCGGCGGTTGGTGGTGTACACCGTGCCGGTCCAGTAGTCTTTCTCGTGCTTCTTGATCATCGACGAAACGGCGCGCTGCAGGCGGAAGGAGGGCAGGGCGGGAATTTCCGGAGGCAGGTAGTCGTCTGACGTACCCTCGCCGCGGATGGCGGCAATTGGCAGGATCAGGTCGCCGAGCTTGGTTTTGTTTTTCAGACCTCCGCACTTGCCCAGGAACAGCGCCGCCTTGGGCTTGATGGCCCCGAGCAGGTCCATCACCGTGGCCGCCATGGGGGAGCCCATGCCGAAGTTGATGATGGTGATGTTGTTGGCCGTTGCCGTCTGCATGGGCTTATCAAGGCCGCGAATCGGCACGCCGAACTGGTCGGCGAACATCGTCACGTAGTTGATAAAGTTGGTCAGCAGAATGTACTGGCCAAACTCGCCGAGCGGGACGCCGGTGTAGCGGGGCAGCCAGTTGTTGACAATGTCGGATTTGCTCTTCATAGAGTCGGGTTTGGTGGTGGGTATGATGTGAAAGTGGTGGGAAAGCAGCGCGTATAAAAAAGCCGTCGACCAAACTGAGCGACGGCACCCGGGTGAAAAGCAGAAGCCGAGCTTCCGGGCCGTACCTTTGGAGGTGATGCACGAGCTAACTCTGCCGCCTTTCGGACACAAACTTACACAATCGGGTCAGAACGTCATGATCTGGGACGGACTGCGCCGCAAATACGTGGTTCTGACGCCTGAGGAGTGGGTGCGCCAGCACGTGGTGCACTACCTTGCCGACCACCTGGGCTACCCGCGCAGCCTGCTCAGCCTCGAGCGGGGCCACGCCTACAACCAGCGCCGCAAGCGCACCGACCTCTGCGCCTTCGGCCCCAACGGACGGGTGCTGCTGCTGGTAGAATGCAAAGCGGCCACGGTCCGGATTGATGCCACCGTGGCGCACCAGGCCGCTACCTACAACCAGACCATCGGCGCCCCGCTGCTGCTGCTGACCAACGGCGTGCAGCATTTCTGCTGGCACGTGGACCCGGTAAACCGAACCAATCGGCGTCTGGATTTCATTCCGGATTTTGAAACCGCGAAGCAGCTGGCCTCCCCGGCAGCTTCTCAGCCAGAGGAAACCAGCCAATAGGGCCTTTCCCTGATGACAGGTGCTTAGCTGCGCAGATCTGCGATTCGCGCTACTTGTAAAGCGTGTTATTAATCAGTCCGTTGGTGAACAGCTGCACCGCCCCGCGCAGCTCGTTGCCGTACTGCCGCACCTTGGCCGGATCGGGGTTGGCCAGCGGAGCCGAGGGAATGAAGTGTGTCTGATAGGGGTAAAGCCGCACCTGGTTGTCGGCTGTCAGCTCGGTTACAAAGTCGCGGTGCACGAGGTAGTACGTGTCGCCGCTCAGGAACAAAGCCCGGCCGGCGGCCGTGGTGTCGAAAGCGGAGGCGCCGAAGGGCAGCAGGGGGCCGGCCGGCAGGTTCAGGTAATCAAGCACGGTGGCCGGAATGTCGGCCTGCTGGGTGATGCGGCGCGGGTCAGCGGCGGGCAGCGTCTGACCGGGGTGGAAGAGTAGCAGGGGCGTTTTGTAGTTGCCCAGCACGTTCTGGTAGTCGGGCTTGATGCTCTGGGACGTGTGGTCGGCTACCAGCACGAACAGCGTGTTGCGGTACCAGGGCTGGCGGCTGGCCGTTTTAAAGAACTGCCGCAGGGCGTGGTCGGTGTAGGCAATAGTGGGATGAATCGGCAGCTCGCCCTTCGGGAAGCGGCCCTCGTACTTTTGAGGTATTGTGAACGGGTCGTGGGAGCTGAGCGTGAACAGCGTGGCAAAAAACGGCTGGCTTTGCCCGTTGAGCTGGCGGGCAAAGTACTGCAGGTACGGCTCGTCGAAGATGCCCCAGTGCCCGTCGTAATCAGGGCTGTTGGCCGCGCCGGGATACTCGTCGAGGCCGTAGTAGCGCTGAATGCCCGCAATGCCGGCAAAGGTGTTGAAGCCCATCGTGCCGTTGGTAGCCCCGTGGTAGACCGCGCTGGAGTAGCCGTTCTTCCCCAGTAGGTGGCCCAGGCCGTGCAGCTCGTCGGTCTGGAAGTTCGAGGTGATGAAGGGGCCTTCCATTAGCGAAGGCAGCCCGGCCAGCACCGCCGGCAAGGCCTCGATGGAGCGGCGGCCATTGGCGTAGTGGTCCCGAAAAAACAGCCCTTTAGTCGCCAGGGAGTCGAAAAACGGCGTGTAGCCCTGCCCGTTGTTGTCGATGCCGGTGTACTCGGAGCCGAAACTTTCCAGCATCAGAATCACCACATTGTCGCGCCGCGCCGGGCCATTGGGAGCGGGCAGGGGACGGGCGCCCAGGGCCTGCCGGGCCTCGGCGCTACTGGCGAAGTAGTGCTTGGGCTCGATGTCGTCGTAGTCGAGGGTCCGTAGGAAGGTGAAGGTGCTGTTGAGCGTCAGGTGGCCCAGCACCGAAGGCTGCTGCAAAAAGGCGTGGCCGGTGCGCAGGGGCTTGAGCTGCAGGCCACCCCGGATAGCCAGCACCGCCAGCCCGGCCAGCACCAGAATTTCCGCCACCAGCACCGTGATGCGCCGGCGCCGGGAGCCGCTTCTTCCCGCGTTGGCCGGCGGCAGCGGGAAGAAATACCAGAGCAGGCCCATCAGCACCGCGAAGGGAATAGTCAGGTACCAGTAGTGGGCGAAAAGCTGCCCGGCCTGGCGCTGAATGTCGCCGCCTACGGTGGTTAGCTCGTTGGTGGTGCGGCGCCCGATAAACTTGAAGTACTCAGCATCGACGATGTTCAGGGCCAGCCCCACCGAATTCAGAACCAGGTACACGCCCCGCAGCGCCCCTTGCCAGCCCAGGCGGTAGTTGGGTATCAGGGAGAGCAGAATAAACGGCAGGTTCAGCAGCACAATGGCCGACATATCGAACCGGAATCCGTGCCAGAAGGCCAGCAGCACCTGGTCGGGGGTGGCTTCCTGAAACACGCCGCGGTTGGCCAGGAAAAAGCCCAGCCGCAGCAGCAGGTACGCGCCCATCAGTAGCAGCAGGCGGCGAAACAGCAAACGCAGGGTGAGGGAAGGCATGAAAGGCGGCTAGGTCTTCAAGGTAAAGTGCACACGCTGTCCGCTCGGCAGCCCTTTGATCTGGGTGTAGAATGCGGCCAGGTTGGCCAGCCGCTCGGCCGCGGGCAGGGGCTTGAGGCTGCGCTGCCCCGAGGCTTCGATGCAGACTGGCGGGTATACGCTCAGCAGCTGCCCGGGAGCCAGCATTCCGCCCCGCTGCTGAAAGCTGCGCAAGGGTTCCAAACCCAGCGCGTCGAGCGGAAACTTCTCGGCCCCGATCAGGAAATGCTCGAAGTCCACATCGAGCGAGGCCAGCTCCCCGGTTTCGGTGTCGAGGAAATACACGGCGTCTTCGCGGAGCAGAAACTGGTTGCCCACGCAGTCCTGGGCAAACGGAATGTCGGTTTCCAGCACCAGGTCATAGGCGTGATGAAAGGCGGTGTCGTCAAGCCAGGCGTCGTGCAGGGAGTGCCAGCCCGGCTTCACCACGCAGCCCCGGATATGCAGGCCGCCGAAGTACGCCACCACGCCGTTCTGCCGGCGCAAAAAGGTCTGCAGATAATCCGGCAGCTTGCTGAAAGCCTGCAGGTCGTTTAGCTCACCGCCGGTGTATAGAATGCCTTTCATTGGAAAGTTAGCGTCGTTTCAGAATGGTGAACTAGGTGAATGTCAAGCCGCGCAAATCCGGCGAATCTTGCGTACTGACGTTGTTGGGAAAAGACGGTCATGCTGAGCGAAGCACAGCGGAGCCGAAGCATCTCTACCGCTTCGTTATGGTTACTAATCCAGCGAAGCGGTAGAGATGCTTCGCGGGGCTCAGCATGACCGCCCTTTTCGAATAGAAGTTAGAAACAGGCTTTCAGTGCTTCTTTTGTCTTTCGGCTTTCCTCGGTGCCAGGGCCGGGGCTGCCCTCTACAGAAAAGCCTTCCCGACCGAAGTCAGGAAGGCTTTCTTGTACGAATAAGCGGATGCTTAGGCGTGGGCGGTTTCGAGTACCGTGGCCACGTCCACCATCGGCAGGTTCCAGGCGTCGGCAACGCCCTGGTACACCACCTCGCCGTTTACCACGTTCAGGCCGAGGCGCAGGGCCGCGTCGCGGCGGCAGGCTTCCTGCCAGCCCAGGTTCGCCAGCTTCACGGCGTAGGGCAGCGTAGCGTTGGTCAGGGCCAGCGTCGACGTGTAGGGCACGGCGCCGGGCATGTTGGCCACGCAGTAGTGCACGATGTCGTCGATGATGAAGGTCGGGTTTTCGTGGGTCGTGGGCTTGCAGGTTTCGATGCAGCCGCCCTGGTCCACGGCCACGTCCACCAGCACGGTGCCGGGGCGCATGGTCTTGAGCATGTCGCGGGTGATAAGGTGGGGCGCCTTGGCACCCGGAATCAGCACGGCGCCCACCACGAGGTCAGTGGTCTTGATGGCTTCGCGGATGTTGTACTCGTTGGAGTACTGCGTAATCACGTTTTTGGGCATGAAGTCGTCGAGCTCGCGCAGACGGTTCAGGCTGATGTCCATGATGGTCACCTGGGCGCCGAGGCCGGCGGCTACTTTGGCCGCCTGGGTGCCCACGATGCCGCCGCCGAGGACGAGCACGTTGGCGGGCTTCACGCCGGGTACGCCGCCGAGCAGGATGCCGCGGCCCTTTAGGGGCTTCTCCAGGTACTTGGCGCCTTCCTGCGGGGCCATGCGGCCGGCTACCTCGCTCATCGGGATGAGCAGGGGCAGGGCGCGGTTGGGCAGCTCCACGGTTTCGTAGGCCAGGCAAACGGCCTTGCGCTCAATCATGGCGTGGGTCAACTCCTCGCCCGAGGCAAAGTGGAAGTACGTGAAGAGCAGCTGGCCTTCCTTGATCAGGTTGTACTCTTCCTGAATCGGCTCCTTCACCTTCACAATCATTTCGGCCTGCTTGTAGACCTCGGCAATGGTGGGCAGAATCAGCGCGCCGGCCTGCTCATACTCCGCGTCCTCGAAGCCGCTGCCGATGCCGGCGGTGGCCTGTACGTACACGGTGTGGTTATGCTTGCGCAGCTCAGCTACACCGGCGGGCGTGAGGCCCACGCGGTTTTCGTTGTTCTTGATTTCTTTCGGTACGCCGATAATCATAGGAGGGCAGGTGAAGGAAGGTGGGGAGGTTAAGCCTGAAAACGGGGGCAAAGATAGGCAATGCGGCCCGGTTCAGAAGGGTAAGATTTGGGGATGGGCAGGCGTGCCCGGCCGCTGAAATCCGAAGTAAAAGAAACCCCCGTGTTTAACCGGCCAAAGCAAGGCTCAAAGCTAGGTGGACACCCAACAAAAAAGCACCGAACCTCGCGGCCCGGTGCTTCTCTTATCATCAGGTTGTAGAGCTTACTTGAACGGTACGCTCGCGCCCGCTTCCTTCACCATGCTGCCCGCGTTCAGGTCGCGCACTACGTTGGCCTTCAGCGTGAGCTTCAGGTCCCCGTTCAGGTCGTTGGAGTTGATGCTGGCCACGTCGGTCATCGGGCCGAGCTGGCGCTGGTTGTAGAGCAGCTCCACCGTGGCGCTCTGCCCGGGCTTGATGGGAGCCGGGGTGTTTTTGTAGCCGATGCAGTTGCAGTTCGACGAAATCATGCCCAGCACCAGGTCCTGCTTGCCGGTGTTCTTGAACGTGAACTTTGCCGTCACCTGCTGTCCGGCTTCGAGCTTGCCGAAGTCGTGGGCGGCACGGTCGGCTACGAGGCGGGGCGACTGGGCCAGCTGTGCCGGGGTGAGGGTGGCCTTCGCCTGCTCCTTGCTCAGCACGTTACCCTTGATGGACAGCACCGTGGTCGGGTTGCCGGCATTGCTGGTGACGGTGACGGTTTTGTTGAACACCCCGGGCCGGCCGGCGCTGCTGTACATTGCCTTCACGATGCCGGTTTTGCCGGGCAGTACCGGCGTCTTGGTCCAGTCGGGCGTGGTGCAGCCGCAGGAAGCCTGCACGTTGGAAATGACGATGGGCTGGTTACCCATGTTCTTAAAGCGGAACTCGTAGGTGGCCATCGTGCCCTCGGGCACGTCCTTGAAGTCGTGCAGTTCTTTCTCGAACTTCATCACGCCCTGGGCGCTGGCACCCAGGTGCACGAGCAGCAGCACCAGGCTGAGCAGGAGGGAAGTAGCTGTCTTTTTCATAACGCGGAATAAGTGAAGTTGCGAAAGCCGAAAGGAGCAAAGCCCTTGCGGCAGCCCATGGCAAAGATACATAAAACGAAGCCGGAAAATTCAGCCCGTCAGCTCCCGGGCCCGGCTCCCGGAAAAATCATTTTGGGTAGCCAGGCCCGGCCGGACATCCCCCCGGGCCGAGGGGCCGTTGAAGGTGCGGTCAAATCCGTACTTTTGCGCGCCTGCCCACCAGGCGTTCAGTACCGTTTTGATTGACGAACAAATCCCACCTGCCCATCCTCTCTATGCCAACTGCCGAACCCGCCGTAGCGGCCCCCGCCGCCTTCAGCAAAGACGACCTGCTTCGTGATTACCGCCTGGGCTGGGAAAGCCGCCACGCCTCCCTTGCCGGCCGCAAGGAGGTGTTTATGGGCAAAGCCAAATTCGGCATCTTCGGCGACGGCAAGGAAGCGCCCCAGCTGGCCATGGCCCGCGTGTTTCAGCCTGGCGACTTTCGCTCCGGCTACTACCGCGACCAGACCTTCATGTTTGCCGCCGGGGAGCTGACGCTGCAGCAGTACTTTGCCCAGCTCTACGCCCACCCCGACCCCGAAGCCGAGCCCGCTACCGCCGGCCGGGCCATGAACGGCCACTTCGCCACCCGCCTGCTCGACGAGGACGGCAATTTCCGCGACCTGGCCCAGCTCAAGAACTCCAGCGCCGACGTCTCGCCGACGGCGTCGCAGATGCCCCGCCTCGTGGGCCTCGCCTACGCTTCCAAGCTCTACCGCCAGAACCCCGAGCTGCACGAGCTGACTCAGTTCAGCGTAAACGGCAACGAGGTGGCCTTTGGCACCATCGGCAACGCCAGCACCTCCGAGGGCATGTTCTTCGAGGCGCTCAATGCCGCCGGCGTGCTGCAGATTCCCATGCTGGTGAGCGTGTGGGACGACCACTACGGCATCTCGGTGCCAGCCGAGTACCAGACCACCAAAGGCAGCATCTCCGAGATTTTGATGGGTTTGCAGCGCGAGGCGCCGGGCCAGCAGGGCTTTGAGATTTTCGTGGTGCGCGGCTGGGACTACCCGGCCCTGCTCGACACCTACCAGCGCGCTGCCGAGGTGTGCCGCCGGGAGCACGTGCCGGTGCTGATTCACGTCACCGAGGTAACCCAGCCCCAGGGCCACTCCACCAGCGGCTCGCACGAGCGGTACAAAAGCAAGGACCGCCTGAGCTGGGAAGAAGAGCACGACTGCCTGCGCAAGATGCGCGAGTGGCTCTTGGCCGAAGCCTATGCCTCGGCCGGTGAGCTTGACCAGATCGAGAACGAAGCCAAGGAAACCGTCCGCAAGGCCCGCACCGCCGCCTGGGACGACTTCTTCAACCCCATCAAGCAGGAGCGCGACGAAGCCGTGGCCCTGCTCGACAAGCTGGTAGCGGAAACCGGGCAGGAAAACGCACTGCACGAGATGGTGCAGCTATTGCAGCACAACCCCACGCCCATCCGCGCCGACATCGTGCGCACGGTGCGCCGGGCCCTGCGCTCGGTACGCGGCAAGAAAAGCGGCGCCAGCCGGGAGCTGAAAAACTACCTGGAGCAGGTGCTGGCCGAAAACGCCGACCGCTACAACTCCTACCTCTACAGCCAGAGCGAGCAGGCCGCCCTGAACGTGGAAGAAGTAAAAGCTGTGTTTGCGCCCGACGCGCCCCAGGTCGATGCCCGTGAGGTACTGCAGGCCTGCTTCGACGCCAACCTGCGCCGCGACCCGGCCATCTTCGCCATCGGCGAGGACGTGGGCCGCATTGGCGACGTAAACCAGGCCTTTGCCGGCCTTCAGGAAAAGTACGGGGAGTTGCGCGTGACGGACACCGGCATCCGGGAGTGCACCATCATCGGGCAGGGCATCGGAGCGGCCATGCGCGGCCTGCGGCCCATTACCGAGATTCAGTACCTCGACTACCTGCTCTACGCCGTGCAGATTTTGTCTGACGACGTGGCCTGCCTGCAGTACCGCACCAAGGGTGGGCAGAAAGCCCCGCTCATCGTGCGCACCCGCGGGCACCGGCTCGAGGGCATCTGGCACTCCGGTTCGCCCATCGGCATGATTCTGAGCTCCCTGCGCGGCATGCACGTGCTGGTGCCGCGCGACATGACCCAGGCCGCCGGTTTCTACAACGGCCTGCTGCGCTCCGACGAGCCGGCCCTGGTAATTGAGTGCCTGAACGGCTACCGCCTCAAAGAGCGGATTCCGCAGAACGTGGGCGAGTTCACCGTGCCCCTGGGGGTACCTGAAATCCTGCTGGCCGGCACCGACGTGACGGTGGTTACCTACGGTTCGATGTGCCGCATCGTGATGGAGGCGGCCAAGCAGCTGGCGGAGGTCGGCATCTCGGTGGAGGTCATTGACGTGCAGACCCTGCTGCCCTTTGACCTGCAGCATATCATTGCCGACAGCGTGCAGAAAACCAACCGCGTAGTGTTTGCCGACGAGGACGTACCCGGCGGCGCCACGGCCTTTATGATGCAGCACGTGCTGGACGAGCAGGGCGCGTACCGCTTCCTCGACTCCCAGCCCCGCTGCCTGGCCGCCCAGGCCCACCGCCCGCCCTACGGCTCCGACGGCGACTACTTCTCCAAGCCCAACGTGGAGGATGTGTTCGATACAGTGTACGAGCTGATGCACGAAGTCAATCCCCAGCAGTTTCCGGCCATCTACTAGCCAAAGGCGGACCGACGCTAAAAAAAAACACCCGGTCTGACAACAGGCCGGGTGTTTTTTAAAGGAAACCGCTTCGTTCTACAAGCCGCCGATGATGATGGGCGTCGTCCGGATTTTGTTGCTCTCGTTCAGGGCGCGGTCCACGATGCTGACTTCGAAAAGCACTTCCTGCCCCGGCTGAAACGGAGAGCCCAGGCGGTAGTTCTGCCGGAAGGTGAGCGTGCCTTTCAGCGGGCCTTCCTTGGTGTCTACGTTGGTCAGGCGGGGAAAGCGGCCATTGTACTCACCGACTGAGCCCGATACTACCGGCACATAGGTGCCACCCTGCTTGACGAAGGGCTGGATGTAGTAGTTGAAATAGTTGCGGTTGATGGACCCGTCGCGGTTCTTGTACCGGTAAGGCGGAACAGTATCCGCATTCGACAAGCCCAGGTCGCCGTTTCCGTCCTGAAAGCTGATGGTGACAAATACCGAGTCGGCCCGGTTGGAAACCGGTGGGCCCGGGTTAAAGTGGCGCTTGATCCGCACGCTGCTGAATTCGATGCTGGGCGTCGTGGGATACTCCGGCGGCGTAAGGCAGGATGTAGCCGTCAGGCCCGTCAGAGCAGCTAGTAAAGCCAGGCGGAAAGTACGAATGATAGTCATAGACAAGCCGAGAAAGCCTTGCGTGATGGCGGAAGGTACAGATTCTGAACGAAGGACCGCCCCGTTTGTTTTATTACCCCGCTAACCCCGTCGCGCCGCAATGAGTTTCCGAGATGAGTACCTGCGCGAGCTGCCGATGGTAACGGCCGCCATGTTCCCGGAGCTGGCCCTGCGCCTGTTCCAGCACCAGGCCCGGCACTGCCCGCCGTACCAGGAATGGCTGCGCGCACTCGGCTGCGAAGCCGAGCAAGTTCAGCGGGTTACCGACATCCCGTTTCTGCCGATCGAGTTCTTTAAAACCCACGACGTCCGCACCGAGCCGGAGGGGTGGGAGCCCCGGGAAACGTTTCTGAGCAGCGGCACTACCCGGCAGCAGCGCAGCCGCCACCTCGTGCGCGACCCCGGCCTGTACCGCCGCAACGCCGCCCGCATCTTCGAGCAAACCTACGGCCCGCTTTCCTGCTGGACGTTTCTGGCGTTGCTGCCATCCTACCTGGAGCAGGGGCAGTCTTCCCTTGTCGCGATGGTCGACTACTTCGCCCGGGAGTCGGGGCAGCGGCAGGACGCTTTTTTTCTACACGACCACGCGGCTTTGCTGCGGGCTTTGGCGGAAGCCAAGCAAGAGCCTGGCCGGCGTGTAATGCTCATCGGCGTGACGTACGCCCTGCTCGACCTGGCCGAAGCCCACGGCGGGGCGCCGGAACTGCAAGGGCTGACGGTGCTGGAAACCGGGGGCATGAAGGGCCGGCGCCGGGAGATGATCCGGGAAGAGCTGCATGCGGCCCTGGCCCCGGCTTTCGGTACCGACGCGTTTCATTCTGAGTACGGCATGACGGAGCTGCTCAGCCAGGCCTACAGCCCCGGCTACGGCCGCTTCCACTGCCCCCCCCAGCTGCGCATCCTGCTCCGCCACGCCGCCGACCCGTTTTCCGTAGCCGAGCACCGCCCCGACGGCGCCATCAACGTCGTCGACCTGGCCAACGTGGACTCCTGCGCCTTTATCGAAACCAAGGACCTGGCCCGGATGCACCCGGATGGCTCGTTTGAGGTGCTCGGCCGGATGGATAACTCGGATGTGCGGGGCTGTAACCAGATGGTGTAGTCGCTGCTTTTAACAGTACCTTGTTTCGTAAACCCAGCTAAGCCAAGCATGCTTTTCGCAGCTTTTAGCTAGGGAGTTTCGGCAATCTAGATGTTGCCACATATTTAAAGAACCATACCATAGACAAAATGAGCAGAATTGCCATTTTTATACTTGTTTTTTTAAAATCAATGTTGAGTTATGGTCAAGTTGAAAACCGGTGGCTACCTGACAGTGTTTACAAAGACAAGAAAGTAAAAAAGGTTTATGTCTATGAAAATTCCCCCAAAGACTTGTTAGAAATTGCAAGGCTTGACAGGAACGGCAGGGTAACACGAATTGAAAAATATAGTGCATCATATAATAAGAGGACAAGAACATCAAAAGTAATTAATATTGTAACAATCTGTATTTATGACTCGCTTGGAAAAATAAATCAAAAGATAGATACAATATTTTATCGTCATAATAAATCCGTAAATACAGAAAAAACATATTTTGTTTATGAAAATGGTTTATTGATTTCCTCTAAGTATTTTAAAGGCGATTTTAAAAATCCAAGTAGTGAAACTTTCTTTTCTTATCGTCCATTTACATCAACAACTGTAAACAAGAAAGATACTTTAATCACATATAGAAAGACAAAAGAGTACGATAGGGATTTTTATGTAAAAAGATTTTATGGATATGTTTTAGAAGCAAAATTGAAACGATATCAGAGCACTGTAAATGGGGTGATTGAAACTATGCAATATTCGGATGAAAATGATAGACAAAGGTTTGATGATGATAAAGTACTTAAAAATACTTTTAATGAACGGGGGCAACTTGTTAAATCAGAAATAAAGAGTATGTTTATGAATGACAGAATAAATGAATACATTCTGAATTATTCTTATTATGAAAACGGGCTATTAAAAAGTATAAGGGGATATGTGCCACTTTATTATAAATATGAATATTTCGACTAAAGAAATTTTGATAACAGGTGTTTAACCCAATGGCTGGGGAAGTAGTTATTGAACATCTACTTCGCGCCAACTGTTTTTGGTGTATTGTCAGTATAGTGCTCCGGAATCTGCTACCGCGCCAAGCACCAAAACGTTAAGCTCATGGCTAATCAAAAAAAGGCGGCGTCTGAAACAGTTGATTCGGACGCCGCCTTTTTAAGTGATGTTGAGATTTTAGTTATCACTTCCCCGCAAACGCTCTGGCATCATCCGCCGAAATCGTTTCGTCGCTCATGATGACCAGCCGCTCGACCACGTTGCGCAGCTCTCGGATGTTGCCGCGCCAGTCGAGGCTTTTCAGGTAGTCCAGCGCCGCCGCGTCGATTTTCTTGGGCTTGTTGCCGTAGTCGCGGGCAATGTCGTCCAGAAACTTTTGGACCAGCTCGGGGATGTCCTCGCGCCGGTCGTTGAGAGCGGGTACTTTGATCAGGATAACGGACAGGCGGTGGTAGAGGTCCTCGCGGAAGTTACGGTCGGCAATTTCCTGCTGCAGGTCCTTGTTGGTAGCCGCCAGCACGCGCACGTTCACGCTGATTTCCTTTTCCCCGCCCACCCGGGTAATCTTGTTTTCCTGCAGGGCGCGCAGCACCTTGGCCTGGGCCGAGAGGCTCATGTCCCCGATTTCGTCGAGAAACAGCGTGCCGCCGTCGGCCTGCTCGAACTTGCCGATACGCTGCTTGACGGCCGAAGTAAACGAGCCTTTCTCGTGGCCGAACAGCTCACTTTCAATCAGCTCGGAGGGAATGGCGGCGCAGTTTACTTCCACCATCGGCCCGCCGTTGCGCCCGCTCTGCTCGTGCAGCTGCCGGGCCACCATTTCCTTGCCCGCTCCGTTGGGGCCGGTAATCAGCACGCGGGCGTCGGTGGGCGCGACCTTGGCAATGGCCTTGCGCACCTGCTCCAGCGCCGCCGACGAGCCCACCATCTCGGAGCTCTTGGCAATCTTCTTCTTGAGCGTCTTGGTTTCGGTCACCAGCTTGGTGCGGTCCAGGGCGTTGCGGACCGTCACGAGCAGGCGGTTCAGGTCTGGCGGCTTCTGAATAAAGTCGAACGCACCCTTTTTCGTGGCGTCCACGGCGGTTTCGATGCTGCCATGGGCCGAGACCATGATAAAGGCCGAGTCGGGCGACACCTGCTGGGCGCGCTCCAAAACTTCGAGGCCATCCATCTTGGGCATCTTCACGTCGCAGAGCACCACGTCGTACTTGTCTTTGATAAGCATATCGAGGCCGGTGGGGCCGTCTTCCGCCTGGCTCACGGAGTAGCTTTCGTACTCCAGAATCTCCTTCAGCGTGTTGCGGATGGCCTTCTCGTCGTCGATAATGAGGATTTTCGGCATGGGGTCGTAAAAGCGGAACGGGTCAGTGGAAGCCCAAAGTAACAAAAAGCAGCGCCACATAGTTCTGCTTGCCCGCCGGCGGCCGCGGCGCGAATAGCCGCGCCGGTGCGCCAGGTCAGGCCTTTTCCTATACGGCCGTGCACGCCGGACGGCGGCCCCTACCTTTGCGGCGGCTTTCCTGCCGCTTTTACGTATGCACCGCTCAGGTGCAAATCAGCTCCCGAAACAACCCGCTATGAACCGTTCCGTCACCCGCTACCTGCTCTTGGCCCCGGCCCTGGTCGGCAGCCTTTCCCTGCTGGCCCTGCGTTCCGAAACCATCGTGGCTGCCGACCCCGATAATGCCGGCCTGAAGCTGCCCGCGGGCTTTGGTGCCCTGAAGGTCGCCGAAACCGGGGGCCGTGCCCGCCACCTCACCGTCACGCCCCAGGGCAATATCTACGTCAAGCTGAACCGGCCCAACGCCGACGGCAAGGGCATCCTGATGCTGCGGCCCAGCAGCGGGGGCAAGGCCGAAGTGGCCGGCAGCCTGGGCAACTACGGTGGTACCGGCATCTACAGCACTAAGGACTACCTGTACGCTTCCTCCGACGAGGCCGTGTTTCGCTACAAGCTCAACGCTCAAGGCGAAGTGGAAAGCCCGGCCCAGCCCGAGAAAATCGTGACCGGCCTGATCAACCGAAAGCAGCACGAAAGCAAGTCCATTACTCTCGACCGCGAAGGCAACCTCTACGTCAACATCGGTGCTTACTCCAACACCTGTCAGGAGCAGGACCGGCAGAAAGGCTCGAAAGGCAAACCTCACTGCCCAATTCTGGACTCGGCCGGGGGCATCTGGCAGTTCCGTACCGACAAGCTGAACCAGAGCTACGGGCAGGGCGTGCGCTACGCCACCGGCCTGCGCAACGTAGTGGGCCTCGACTGGAACACCCAGGCCAACCAGCTCTTCGTGATGCAGCACGGCCGCGACCAGCTCTACGACAACTTTCCGGCGCTGTACAACAGCAAACAATCGGCCGAGCTGCCCGCCGAGTGCCTGTACGCGCTGAAAAAGGGTGACAACGCCGGCTGGCCCTACCTGTACTACGACCCCCAGCAAAAGAAGAAGATGCTGAACCCGGAGTATGGGGGCGACGGCAAAAAGGAAGCCACCGGCAACTACATCGACCCGGCGGCGGCGTATCCGGCCCACACTGCCCCGAATGCCCTGCTGTTCTACACGGGCACCATGTTTCCGGAGAAGTACCGCAACGGCGCGTTTATTGCCTTCCACGGCTCCTGGAACCGTGCCCCGGAGCCCCAGAAAGGCTACTACGTCGTGTTCCAGCCCTTCAAAAACGGTAAACCAAGCGGGCCCTGGGAGGTATTTGCCGATAACTTCGCCGGCTCAGCCGCCGCCGCCGCGGCCGGCCGGCCCGAACACAAGCCCTGCGGACTGGCCCAGGGGCCGGATGGCTCCCTTTATGTCTCGGATGACAGGAAAGGCACCATCTACCGCATCGTCTACAACAAGAAATAACCACCTCAATGAAGCAGCTATTTGCTCTTCTGACCGTCCTGGCGCTGTGCAGCATCCCGGCGGCGGCTCAGAAAAAGCCCGTCCCGAAAACCAAAGCCAAAACAAGTGCGTCGGGTGCCGTATCGGGCGCCGTGCTGGCCAAAGGCAAAGCCGTGTACGTGCAGAACTGCCTGACCTGCCACCAGGCCGACGGCCTGGGCGTAGACGAGATGAACCCGCCGCTCAGCAAAACCAGCTACGTGCTGGGCGACAAAGCCCGGCTGGTGAACATCATCCTCAACGGTATGCAGGGCCAGGACATCGACGGGGAACCCTACCGCAACCTGATGCCCAGCTTCAGCACCCTCACCGACCAGCAGATTGCCGACGTGCTCACCTACGTGCGCAGCAGCTTCGGCAACAAGACCAGCGCTGTGCAGGCGGCCGAAGTGAAAACCATCCGGGCCGCAAACAAGAAGTAGCGGACCGGTCAAACGCAGAACCGCCCGTCGTTGCGCGAAGCAGCGGCGGGCGGTTTGCGTTGGGGTGATGAGTCTGTAAGCCGGGTTTTGTCCGCGTTGCCGCGGCCCCACCATTTATCTAGGCCAGTCCTCGCGGAAAGGCTCCATCAACCTACCCACGGATGCCGGACGAGCCGCCCGGTGCCGTCCGTTGCCGGCCGGCGTATCCGCTTATTTGGTCTTTCAACCCCTGAGGTTTACCCAGCCGGACTGGTCACCCAGCCGCTGGTGCGCTCTTACCGCACCTTTTCACCCTTACTCGTTTAGCTACAAGCCTCAGGCTATAAGCTTCAAGCACGGGGCTTGCAGCTTGCGGCTTACAGCTTGCAGCTATAAAAGCGGTAATTTTCTGTGGCACTGGCTGTCCTGGCTTACGCCAGTCCTTCCCGTTAGGAAGCAGGGTGCTCTGCGTTGCCCGGACTTTCCTCGTCGCCATTCTTGCGTTTGGCGCCGCGGTGGGGCGACTCATCACTGAGGCAAAGATACAACGTTCAGCCGTAGCGGCTGACCCAGGCGCTGCAAGGGACTGTTTCCGTAGGTAAGCCGTCTGATTGGCAGCCGACTGTCCCGGGTTGAGCGTGAGCATAGAGCCGGGGCACTATTGCAAAAAATGCAAGGGTTTTACGGGAAGTCTTACAGTCTGTCTGAGTTTTTTTGAGAAAATTGAATTTTTTCGCTGGGCTTTGGCTTTAGAGAGCTGAATACGCTGCTCGGCGTTTCACCCGGTGATGACCGGGAGAACCAGCAGGCTAGGGCGTCACTTTCTTTCCCCATTTACCCACGTAGAATGCAGAAGAAACAACCCATTACCCGTTTTGCCTTTTTCCTGAGTGCCTCGGCTGTTGCGGCCACCACGCTGTTCTCGTCCTGCTCCAAAGACTCGGTGCTGCCCGGCAGCCCCTCCGATGTCTCCCAGAGCAGCGAGGTAAATGCTGAGTCGGACGTAATTCCCGGCAAGTACATTGTAGTACTAAAAGAAGAAGCGGTTACGGTTGCTGCCAACGACTCCTACACGGAGAAGGTACGAAAAGTGAAAGAGGTGGGCCAGGGTATTCTCCGCTCCCGGGGCGCCCGCGCCGAAAACCTGGGCTTTGCTTACGGCCACGCCCTGAAAGGCTTTTCCGCGGCCATGACGGCGGCCGAAGCAAATGCGCTGCGGGCCGATGCCCGGGTTGCGTACGTAGAGCAGGACCGCATCATCTCGCTTGGTAAGCCCGTGAAAGGCGGTGGCACGACCACTACCCAGCCTGCCCAGACCGTGCCTTACGGCATCAACCGCGTGGGCACCGCCGATGGTACCGGCAAAACGGCCTGGGTTATCGACTCGGGCATCGACCTCGACCACCCCGACCTGAACGTAAACGTGACCCGCAGCAAGTCTTTCCTGACCAGCGGCACGAACTACGCCTCCGCCGACGACGGCAACGGCCACGGAACCCACGTAGCCGGCACTATTGCCGCCCGCAACAACACGATTGGCGTGGTCGGAGTAGCCGCTAACGCCACGGTGGTAGCGGTACGCGTCCTCGACGCCAACGGCAGCGGCACCAGCTCCGGCGTTATTGCCGGCGTGGATTATGTGGGAGCCAACGGCCGAATCGGCGACGTGGCGAACATGAGCCTGGGTGGGGGCGCTTCGCAGGCAATCGACGACGCTGTGCTGCGGGCTTCGGCCGGTGGTATACTCTTCGCCCTGGCAGCCGGCAATAACAGCGGCGACTCCAACCTGAACTCCCCGGCCCGTGTGAACGGCGCTAACATCTTCACCATCTCGGCCATGAACAGCACCGACGGCTGGGCTTCGTTCTCGAACTTCGGCAACCCGCCCATCGACTACTGCATGCCCGGCGTCAGCATCCAGTCGACCTGGCTGAACGGAGGCTACAACACCATCAGCGGCACCTCGATGGCGACGCCTCACATGGCCGGCGTACTGCTCCTGAAAGGCAAAGCCTTTACCACCAGCGGCACTGTGCAGGGCGACCCCGACGGCAACGCTGACCCCATTGCCCACCTGTAAGCTTCATTAGACAATACAAAAAGGCCCTGCCAGGATATGGCAGGGCCTTTTTTAGTATTGGGCATCAGGTCCGTCGGTACGCTGCGAGCGTTTGCTCGGGTCAGTGCTCTACCAGCAGGCGGCGGGTCTGAACGTCTGCGGAGGGGCTGCTGATGCGCACAAGGTAGGTCCCGGCGGGTAGCTCCTGCACGGCCAGCTCCTTACTTGAGCCCGAAGCTGAAAGCGTCTGAACCAGCCGACCCTGGGACGAATAAAGCTGCACCGTTCGGATTGCTGCAGTGCCAAACGTAAGGGTGGCCCGGGAGGTGGCCGGGTTGGGATACAGGCTGACAGCCGTAACGGAAGCGTCAGCCTTGGCATCGGTAGCCCGCCGGCCAGATTGGTTCGCTACCAGCCGGTAGCTGGGGAAGCTGTCTAGCTCGGTGCGGTAGAAGCGGCGCAGTCTGCCAGCGTCGAAGCGCAGGCAGATGCTGTCATCGCGGAGGCTGCGGTAGCGTACCAGCTCGCCTAGGCCTCCTTGCTGCACCACGGTCGACAGGTCCTCCATCTGCTGATAGCCGGTGGCCAGGCCCTGAATCTGGTTTCGCTGAATGCGGAAGGCGTGCACCCAGCAGCCGGGTTCCCAGCTTTCGACAGCATAGTACAGGCCGCGCCGGTGAAAGATCCGGGCGTTCAACAGAAGCGAAGTGTCTTCCGCGTTGGTAATGATGGTGGACCCGGATGCCGCATCAAACTGCACCCGGAGCTGCAGCGTGTCTTTCTGTCCCAATAGGGTAACCTCCGGGCCCAGCTCTTTCGAGAGGTCTAGGGGGCGGGTAACGGTGAAGGCGTCGAAGCGAGCCGCGGGACCGTCGCAACTACTCAGCAGGGCACTCAGGGAAAGCAGAAATAAAAGCTTACGCACAGCAAGACTCAGGCTTTCGGTTTGACTGGTGCTGGCAAGGTAGTGTACCGGCCGAACACAAGCAAAGCGCACCGACTGGCTGCTGTTACTTTGCTTCCCACACATTGTCCTTCGGGTAGCTGTCCGGTACCAGTGTCGCGCCCAGCTTGATTTGCTTGATGGCCTGCGTGGTAGGTACGGGCACCACGACGGTACGGGAGCCGGTTTCCCAAACGGCAATGGTGCGGTGCAGCTTCTGGGTGGAGTTATCAGCCAGGGTAATGGTCAGGTCGACGGGTACGGGCTTGGTGCCTTTGGACTCCACCGTCACGTCGTAGCCGGCGGCGGTTTTGGTGACGCTCTTGATGGCCAGGTCGGGGTAGCCGCCTTCGAAAAACCAGCGCTGCCAGAACCAGTTCAGGTTGCGGCCCGCGCCTTCGTTCATTGAGTTGAAGAAATCGTAGGGCATCGGGTGCTTGCCGTTCCAGCGTTGGATGTAGGTGTGCAGGGCCTTGGTGAACAGCTCGTCGCCGAGCAGATCTTTCACATAGAGGTAGCCCATAGCGGGCTTGGGGTAGGAGTTCAGAAAGAACGGCGTGCCGCTCTGCTGGGTGGTCAGCGTCATGATCGGCAGGTCACTCTCCGTGTCGGCGGCGCGGGCGTAGGGGGCAATGCCGTAGTCGTCGTCGAGCTTGGGGTCGATGATGCTTGAAATCAGCCACTCGCCGATGGTGGCCCAGCCCTCGTCCATCCAGGCGTACTTGGTTTCGTTGATGCCCATGTAGAACGGGAACATCGTGTGGAATATCTCGTGGTCGGTGAGCGTAATAGCATCCTCGCGGGTAGCCACGGGGTTGTCGTTCACCATCATCGGATATTCCATCTGATCCAGCCCGTCGAAGATGGTTTCGTGAGAGTAGGGGAAGGGCCACTTTGGAAACGTGTAGCTCATGGCTTCCACCGTCTGACGGGCAAAGTGCACCACCTCCTCGAAGTCCTTGTGCTTGGGGTTGTACACAGCATCTACCCGGGTGCGACGCTTGGTAACCGGGTCCACGACCAGACTGCTCGACTGCCACACGTAGTGGTCGGTGGTGGCAAAGGCGAAGTCGGTGACGTTGCGGGCCTCAAAGCGCCAGGTGTTGCGCGGGTTGGCGGCCGTGATGTCGCGGCGCTTGAGGTCGGCCTCGGTGATGATGGTCGTAATGGCATCCTTGGTTTCGGCATCGCGCAGGCGCTGGGCGTACTTCTTGGTCAGCACCTGGTCGGCGTTTTTCAGGTCGCCGGTAGCCCAGACCACGAAGTGCTGGGGCACGCTGATTTCCGCCTTGAAGTTGCCGAAGTCATTGTAAAACTCCTGGGAGCCGTTGTAGGGAAAGGTGTTCCAGCCGTCGATGTCGTCGTAGACGGCAATGCGGGGAAAGAAGTACGCCACGAAGTCGGCCCCCGGCTCAATCTCCCCGGTCCGCATGTGGGAGCCTTTGTTGAGCGTGTAGCTGTACGTAATGGCGACCCTGGCCGTCTGCTTCGGGCCCAGGGGCCGGATGGTCAGCGGCAAATTGGTGCCGCTGATGGGCAGCTTGGCGATGTCCGACGCCCGGCCGTTCACGCTGAGTTGCTGGATCTTCACGCCCTCGGTCACATCCGAGGGGCTGATGGCCGAGGCCCGGGCAGCACCTTTCTGGTAAAGGTTGGGGTAAAGCTTAAACCAAAGCTGCCGCAGGGAATCAGGGCTGTTGTTCAGGTAGGCGATGTTGACCGTCCCGGAAACGAGCCGCGTTTTGGGGTCGAAGCTGATTTTCAGGTCATAGTCGGCGGTGTTCTGCCAGTACCGCGGGCCCGGCTGCCCGTCGGGGGAGCGGGTACCTTTGGCGTACGTCGCCTGCAGGTTGCGCGGGATGGGCAGGGGCTGCTGGGCCAGGGTGGAAAAGGAAAGGAGAAAAGCAGCTAGGAGGAACGGAAGCTTCATGCGGGAAGTAGAGTTGCACCCGCAAAGTAACCACATGCGCCGGGACGGTTGCCTCGTTACACGGTTTTAGGCAGCGCAGACCGACAGGCTAAGCTGTGACCAGATGCTCAGCAGTCAGCTCCCGCTCACCGTGCCAGCGGTACGCCACCAGGTCCCCGCCCTTGGCCACGCTGTAGTCGAGGCAAACGGCGTGGGGGCGCAGCACCTGAGGCGTGCCGCGCAGCCAGTAGTGGCCGAAAAACACCGGTACCTCGGCCTCGTAGTGGTAGGGGTCGGGCAGAGCGGTGTGGTCGACGGGGTGCGGGTCCAGCTCCGGAATGCTTTCCAGGTAGTAGTTGGCGTAGGTGCAGCCCTGCGGGTTGCACCACCAGCGGATCCGCATCTTCGAGCGCGGGTTCTGATCCTTGTCGTGAAACTGAATGCCGGGCGGCAGGCTCACTTCCTTGCCTTTGAGCGTTTCCTCCACGGCGTGATACTCCGGCGTGCCCCGCTCGGTGGCGCGCAGCAGCAGCTCGTCGGTCAGGCAGCCGTTCTGCAAATGGGGCGTCAGAAACCGGATGTGGCGCGGGTCCCAGCAGGCATGCACGACGCGCAGCTCGCCCAGGTCCAGAAACAAAGGCAGGGTCTTAAACCACTGGATGTAGCCCTGCCATTCCTCGAATCCTTCCCGGGTCTGAAACGCCTCGATGGTGCGCAGGTGCTGCAGAATGTTGCGCGGCAGGTGCGGTCGCAGGTGGCCGCCCCGGGGGTGCTTTTCGAAAAAGCAGATGGCATTGTACTCATGGTTGCCCATCACCGCCCGGGCCGCCCCGCCGTCGACCATGGCCCGCACCAGCTGCAGCGTCTCCCGGATTTTTGGGCCCCGGTCCACAAAGTCCCCGACGAAAATAACCTGCCGGTCGGGGTGGCGGTACACGCCAGCCTGCTCCCGGTAGCCCAGCTTTTCCAGCAGCCGGATCAGATCATCGGCGTGGCCGTGAATGTCGCCAATAAGGTCGTACATGCGGAGGGGAGAATGAGTTGAGTTTTGAAGTCCCCTAACGGTAAAATGTCATGCTGAGCAGAGCATCTCTACCGCTTCGTTGAGTTACTAACCCAACCTGAGAGCACGCGAGATGCTTCGACAAGCTCAGCATGACGTTCTTCGGGGTGCTGTTCAACAGAATGAACCTGTTGACGCGGGTTCTACTTCAGGCGAACCAGAGTGGCGCCGAAGCCGAACTTTTCCTTCTGCGCGTCTTCAAAAAACTTGATGTCCTTGTTGCGGCTCAGCAGCTTGTGCAGCTCCTTGCGCAGCGTGCCGTTGCCGGAACCGTGGATGAACACGATTTCGTGCATGTTGGTGGCCAGAGCCCGGCTCAGCGCATCCTCAAAGGCATCGAGCTGGAGCTTGAGAATGGCGGTGTTCGTCAGCGGCGGGTTCAGCTCGGCCGCTTCCGGGTTCAGGGCTTCCAGGTGCAGGTCGACTTCGTGCGAGGGTGCGACGATGGCCTTGGCCGGCTCGGGTGCCGGGGCCGGGACGGGGGCGGGGGCGTTGCCGGAAAGATGCTGCTGCAGCTGCTCGGCCAGCTGGGCCGGAGCAATGGGCGCGGCCGGCTTTTCGTCGAGCTGAAACAGGTAGGCCTCCTGCTGCAGAAGCGGGGCCTGCTGCCGGCTTTTGTAGAACGTGGCGGCCCGGAACTGCACGCGCTTGGTGAGCAGCTCAAACGCCGTGCGGCCGTTTACGAGGTGGGGCAGCAGCTGCACCACCACGCCCGGCCACTGATCGAAGTCCTTGAGGTGGAGGTGGGCCAGGGGGCGGCTTACGCTTTTGGCCGTCAGCTTGTCCGACACGAGGCCGCGGTACTGGTCCTGGGTTTCCTCGCCGTAGGTGAAGAGCAGGTCGGACTCGGTGTTGTTGACCACGTGCATGGTGAGCAGCTCCGGCGTCTGGTGGGTTAAAGCCAGGTACAGCCCTTTCTCGGCCTTGGGCAGCACCGGCGCCGGGGCTGGGGCCGCCTGGCCGGGGGCGGCGGGCTTGGCCGTGCCGCCCTTCGCAGCCACCGCCGACTTGTCGGCCTTGCTGCTGCCCCCCATCGGGGTGGTGCTGCGGGGCGCTACCGGCGGGGGGGCGGTGTTGCCAAAGGCTTTTTGCTCTTCGGCCGCTACTACCACAATTTCCCGGCGCAGCACCGGTATAGTGAAGTCATTATCAATGGCTACCTCGACAAGGTCGTTATCGAGCAGGCGGGTGATGACGCCCTGTTCGCGGCCCGTGAGCAGGCGGACCCGGTCTCCTACGTTCATAGTATTGCTGATTGCTGGGTGCTGATGGTTGAGTGCGGACGCTGATTTGCCGGAGCCGAATCAGTGGCCGCGCTGCTGCAAGGTACGCAGAATCACCCCCGGCGGCTTGCCCGGCGCGCTCCGTCCTGGCGCTGAGGGTCTTGCTGCCCCGCCTGCACCTGTCATTGAGCGCAGGTGCCATTTACCCTCTCAATAGTAGAGACCGTGGAAGACCAGACCCTGGCGGGAATTGTACTCCACGGCCGGCGCCGGAAGGTGAAAGATGCTGGCCACGTAGAACACCCGCTTCAGCAGCTTGCTGCGGGTGGGAATGCGCATCAGGTTTACGTCGAGCGTGAGGTAGTACTGGCGGTAGGAGCGCAGGCCCAGGGCCGCGTTGGCATCGGGGTCGTTGAACACCATCTGCTGGGCCCCGTAGCCCACGGCCGGCTGCAGCCACTTCGGCCACCTGCTTTCCGGCCGCAGCCAGGCGGCCACGTCGGCGCACAGCCAGTACGTTTGCCCGTTGTAGTCCTTGAGGTGCTGCTCGGCCAGGGTTTTGCCCAGCACGTTGGGCCGCAGCGGGGCGTAGCGGGTGGTATGAAACGAGTACTTGGGCATGATGCGCACCTCGTTCCAGGCCAGCTGCTGACCCAGCACGCCCACCGAGCCCAGCAGGTTGGCGCCCAGGTCGTAGGCCGAGGCGCCGTAGGCCGGGTCGCGGCCATCGAAATACTCGATCGGGCTTTGCAGCACGAAGCCCACGAAGGAGCCGTACCAGGTGGCCCGCCGGTCGGGCACCCCGGCCCAGCGCAGCATGTCCACCGCGCCGCGGCTCTGGTGAAAAGCGCCCCAGAAGTGCCCCACCTTGTCCATCTGCTGCCACTCCGAAAAGTCGTTAAACCAGTGGAAGCGGCTTTGCTCCCCGGTGTACCAGCCCTGGTCGAGCAGGTAAAGCAGGGAGCCATACGTAAGAGCCAGCCCCCCCGCCAGCACCGGCAAACGGCGACTCAGCGTGGAAGAGTCAGCCGGGACTTGGGCATGCGTTCCGATGGTCGGAGTTGAAGAATAGGCGCCCCTGAAATCCGGGTCGGGGAAAGCCCGGCGGGCGTCGGTTCGGAAGGAGGGAGGTGCCGGTTGCGCTCCGCTGGTCTGCGCGTAGCCGTACCGGCTGCCCAGTGCCAGCAGCAGCGCCAACCCAAGCCCCGGCAGGCCGGTACGGAACACGTAAAAAGGAAGCGTCATGGGCAGTGGAGACCGGTCCGGAAGGATGGAATTCAAAGCTACGAACAAATGCTGCTCCCGGCTTGCGGGCATGGCGGGTTTACGGCTAACTTTTGTAGCTTTGTCAGGAGTATTTCTTGCGCCGTTTTTTTCGATTTCCCACCGTTGGCGTCAGCGGAAATTTCCCATTTTCACTATGAAAGCACTTCGACTTCTCAGCAGCCTGCTGCTGTTCCTGGGTACCATGACTTCGGTCCGGGCCCAGGTCGTAACCACCCAGCCGGCCTTCTTCCGCGAGACGGATCAGGTTACCATCACCTTTGATGCCTCGCAGGGCAACCGTGCCCTGCAGGGCTTCACCGGCCCGGTGTACATCTGGACCGGCGTGGTCACAAACCTTAGCCCGACGCTCACGACCTGGCGGCACGTGAAAAGCCCGACGTTCAGTCAGGGCGACCCGGCGGCGCTGATGACCCGCAGCGCCACCAACCCCAACCTGTACACCATCAGCTTCACGCCCCGCACGTTCTACCCGGTACCCGCCAATGAAACGATTCTGCGCCTGGGCATGATCTTCAAGGACGCCGCCGGCAACACCGTAGGGCGCAACGCCGATGGCTCCGACATCTTCATCGACGTGTTCCAGGGTGGCTTTGCCGGCCGCTTCACCTCGCCCACCAGCGCCGGTAACCCCCGCTACGTAGCGGCCGGCACGTCGGTCACGGTACGGGCTGAGTCGTCGGCTCCGGCCCAGCTTACTTTGTCGCTGAACAACGTGGTGCGCGCCGCTTCCTCGGGCGGCACCGACCTGGGCACCACCGAAACTCTGACCCGGCCCGGCCGCAACGTGTTTAAGTTTGAAGCCTACCGGAGCCCGAGCGAAAACGTGGTCGACTCCCTGGTGTACATCGTGCGGGCTCCCACCACGGTGGCACCGCTGCCCGTCGGCACCAGGGACGGGGTTACGTACCTGCCCGGTGGCACCTCCGTTATTCTCAAGCTTACGGCGCCCGCCAAGGAGTTTGTGTACGTCATCGGGGAGTTCAACAACTTCCAGGCTGATGGAGCCTACGCCATGAACCAGACTCCCAACGGCAACGACTGGTGGGTGCAGATCAACGGCCTCACGCCCGGGCAGGAGTACAGCTACCAGTACTTCGTCGACGGGCAGCTGCGCATTCCCGACCCCTACGCCGAGAAAATCCTGGACCCCAACAACGACCGGTTTATTCCGGCCGTGACGTACCCGAACCTGAAACCCTATCCCACGGGACGTACCACCGGCATCGTATCGGTGCTGCAAACCAACCAGGTGCCCTACCAGTGGACGGTCAACAACTTCCAGCGCCCCAGCCGCACCGACCTGGTGATCTACGAGCTGCACCTGCGCGACTTTGTGCAGCGGCACGACTACCAGACCCTGATTGACACGCTGGGCTACCTCCAGCGCCTGGGCGTAAACGCCATCGAGCTGATGCCGGTCAATGAGTTTGAGGGCAACGACTCCTGGGGCTACAACCCCAGCTTCTTCTTCGCGCCCGACAAGTACTACGGGACGAAAAACGACCTGAAGCGCTTTATCGACGAAGCCCACCGCCGGGGCATGGCCGTGGTGCTCGACATGGTGCTGAACCACGCCTGCGGGCAGAGCCCCATGGTGCAGATGTATTTCGACGGCGGCAGCCCGGCAGCCAACAGCCCCTGGTTTAACCGCAACGCCACCCACCCGTTCAACGTCTGCTACGACTTCAACCACGAAAGCCCGTTCACGAAGTACTTCTCGAAGCAGGTGATGTCGTTCTGGCTGCAGGAGTACCGCATCGACGGCTACCGCTTCGACCTGTCCAAAGGCTTCACCCAGCGTAACACCGGCTCCGACGTGGGCCTGTGGAGCGCCTATGACCAGAGCCGGATCAATATCTGGAAAGACTACCACGACCACCTCGTGAGCGTGGACCCCACGATGTACCCGATTCTGGAGCACTTTGCCGATAACAGCGAGGAGCAGGTGCTGGCCAACTACGGCCTGATGCTGTGGGGAAACCTGCACGGCGCCTTCAATCAGGCAGCCAAGGGCCAGGTAACCGGCTCCAACGCCAACCTGACCGGCCTGCTGTACCGGGCCCGCAACTGGAACCAGCCCCACCTGGTGGGCTATATGGAAAGCCACGACGAGGAGCGCCTGGCCGTGGAGGTTCTGAATGGCGGTCTGGCCAGCGGCAGCTACAACACCCGCGACTTCAACACCGCCATGGACCGCCTGGGCATGAATACCGCCTTCTTCTTTGGGGTTCCCGGTCCCAAGATGATCTGGCAGTTCGGGGAGCTGGGCTACGACGTGAGCATCAACTTCAACGGCCGTACCGGGGCCAAGCCCATCCGCTGGTACTACTACCAGGAGCCGGCGCGCCGCCGCCTCTTCGACGTGTACGCCAGCATGGCCGCCCTGAAGAAAGCCTCGCCGGCGTTTGAAACGACCAACTACACCATGTCCCTGACCCGGGCCATGAAGGTGATTCACCTGAACGACCCGTCCATGGACGTCACCATCCTCGGTAACTTTGGCCTCACCGACGGCCCGATTGCGCCGGACTTCCAGCGGGCGGGCAAGTGGTACAACTACCTGAAAGGTGACAGCATCACGGTTACCGACCCGGGCGCCGCCATTCAGCTGGCAGCGGGCGAGTACGCCGTGTATACCTCCGTGCGGGTGAAGCGGCCGGCATCGGTTATCACCTCGACCCAGCGGGCCCGGGAGCTGGCCAGCACGCTCCGCCTCGAAGCCCTGCCCAACCCGGCCAGCACCCAGGTAACGCTGCGCTACCAGCTTACCGCGCCGGCCGCAGTAACCGTGACGGTGCAGAACATGCTCGGCGCCGTTGTCCGGACCCTGCCTGCTACGGCGCGGCAGATGACGGGCGCGCACGAAGCGGCTTTACCCGTGGCCGACCTACCCAGCGGCATCTACCTGGTGCGCCTCAGCACCGGGGAGCAGATGCAGACCACCCGCCTGGTGGTTCAGCACTAAGCTGCCGGACCCATTGCACAACAGAAAGGGCGACCCTCCAGGGTCGCCCTTTCTGTTGTTAGCTGAAAATGCTGGTTTAGCAAGAAGCCTTAATGCTAGGGGGCCAGCATCGAGAAGCCTACGCGCTAGACCGTTTTGGCCAGCTCGGTGTGGTAGCTTACCAGGTCGTCAATGGGGGAGCGGATGATTTTGCCCACCTGCATGCCGTGGCCCTGGGCAACCTGGGTGAGGGCGTCGCGGAAGTTGTAGCCCACTGAGCCCACGCAGTTGAAGCTGTAGTCCTGGTAGCTGGGGTAGTGGGTGACGAGGTTACGGAAAAACGTCTCGAAGCCCTCCAGCACGATCTCGCGGCAGTAGCTGACGTTGTTGTGGTCATAGGCAAAGCGGCTGAAGCTGGCCAGAAACCGGTTGGGCAGGGGCTGGTTGTAGAGGTGGTCGAAGATCTGCTCGTTGGTCAGGCCGTAGGTTTCAAAGAAGGCTTCCTGCAAGCCGTCCGGCAGGTAGCCGCGCATAAAATCGCGCAGCAGCCGCTTGCCGATATAGGAGCCGCTGCCTTCGTCGCCGAGAAAGTAGCCCAGCGAGTCGATGTTCACGGTCACGTCGCGCCCGTCGTAGATGGCCGAGTTGGTGCCGGTGCCCAGGATGGCAGCAAAGCCGGGCTCAAAGCCGAGCAGGGCCCGGGCGGCCGCCAGGAGGTCGTGCCCCACGTTTACCCGGGCCCGGGTAAACACCGTGCGCATGGCTTCGGCCACAATTTCCACCTTTTCCCCGGCCGAGCAGCCCGCCCCGTAGTAATAAAGGTCGGTCACGGCGTTGCGGTCCAGGGTATCGGGCAGGTTTTTATCCAGCGAAGCCACGATGCCGGCCGTATCGATAAAGTAGGGGTTGTAGCCCTCCGTATTGAAGTAGACGCGCGTACCCGTTTCGTCCAGCAGGCACCAGTTGGTTTTGGTTGAGCCACCGTCGGCAATTATGATCATAGAAGCGTGGTTAAGAATGAACGGATGAAGACGCTATCCGCCCGGCCATGCGGAACTGAGCGGTGTGCCCGGCTGTCGGGCAGCTAGCGGGGGCAAGATAAAGCGAAATCAGACTTTCCAGGATGTTTATCGGACGTGGTCTGCTGTTGCGGGCTGGCCCGGTAAGTAAGCAGTTACTCTTGCGCTGAACAGACCGGGGAGGAAAGGAATGCCCGGCTGAAATAAATGAAAGAAGGAAATGGCGCGGCAAAACCACCCGTTGAAGCTTGCGTACAAAGCGGCCGGAGCGGCGTGGACGGAGCCCAACGCCGGTTTAAAGCTATAACTTGCGGGGTTTATTAACGAAGTAAGTTCGGCGAATACAGCTTTTTCCATGAAATTCATTCAAGAAAAAAAGCGAGCTATGTATATTTAGTACGCTTATAATCAATAAGATGGCCATTGTTGCTGGTTTTGCGAGTGATTACCCAAACACCAAAACTTTTTATTTAGAAATCCCGTGTTAGTTTTACGCTGGTAGCCGTTTTCAGCGGCTCTGACTTCTGGTCCGGCTACCATCTTACGCTAGTTCCAAATCAGTCACCTTCACTCTTTTTCAGTACCCACATGAAAAAACTGTTTACTCTCGCTGCGGCCGGTGCCCTGGCTGCTACTTCCCTCACCGCCCAGGCTCAGATCACCATGGACGGCACTATCGGTGCTACCGAGATTGGCGCTGCCAACACGGGCCGTTACGTTTCGCTGGGCCGCTTCACCCAGCCCCACCCCGCCGGTTTCGGCAACTGGGGCCTGCTGCAGATGTTCGGTGCCAACTCGTCGACCAAGCTGTACATCGCACTGGCCGGCACGCTGGAAAAAAACACCAACGGCAACGGCTTTCACGTGTACATGGACCTGCCCAACATGACGGGTATTCCCCAGGGTACGGTACAGCCCGCCATTGCCGGCTCCGGTACGGTGTTCGAGCGCGGCGGTGCCAAGTTCGACATGCCCGTTGACATGGCCCTCGGCATCGAAGGCGACGCTACCGGCATGCTGGCCCAGGGTGTTATCTACACGTCGGCTACCGCCGGTGTATCGCAGGACTTTGGTCCGATGCTGACTACTACGGGCACGCCCGTAACCCTGTCGACGGCTACTACCGCTGCTCCCTTCAACCGGTTCGCCGGTGCGCGCATGTCGTACCGCGACACGCCTTCGGGCGACATCACCACCAACCCCGGCAACACCACCGGTGGCGGTGCTGGCTCGTTCGGCTGGGAGATTGAGCTGGACCGTGCTGCGCTGGGCCTGCCTTCCGGCGCCAGCGTTGTGCGCCTGTTCGGTGCTTACGTAAGCGGCAGCGGCTACTGGTCGACCGACGTGATTCCCGAAATTCCCGGCCGTACCACCAACCTGGAATTTGATCCGGACTTCACCGCCCTCGGCGGCACCCAGGCAGCTACCCTCAACGTAGTAGTGCTCAGCAACAGCAAAGCGGCTGATGCCGTGGTTGCCATGAGCGTATTCCCCAACCCGGCTTCGGGCGGCGCCACGGTTACCTATCAGGTTGCCAACAAGAGCCAGCACGTAGAAGTAACCCTGACCGACCTGATGGGCCGCACGGTGCGCACCCTGCAGAACGGCACCCAGGCCGCTGGCTTCCAGAACCTGAAGCTCGACGGCAGCAGCGTAACGGCCGGCACCTACCTGGTAAAGGTACAGGTTGGCGACATGGTTGCTACCCGCAAAGTGACCCTGCTGTAAGCCTGCGTCACTTTTCACAACATTGCCCGAAAGGGAGCTGCTCCGGCAGCTCCCTTTCTTTTTGCCCGACGACCAGTTGCTGGTGGCTCTGCTCTGCAAGGAGGTCGTTACTTAATAGTACTCCTAGGTTAGAATAAGAGGGTAGGACCGTCAAATTGCCTTGCAGCGTGGCCGAATGCTTGGAGCAACCCTGAGCTGCCACGGAGTTCCCGGAGCCGTCTGCCTTCCGCTATCAAAGTCTGTATCTAAAGCCAAGAGCTCAGGAGGTAATCGAAGCTGCATCTGAAGCCAGGCAGTACCGGATTAAGTGCTGCACACGGTGTAGGGAAGCTATAAGTAGCAGCCTCACTGCTCGGTTGCAAAGCCGATTCGGAATAAACAACAAAAAGCCCCGCAGCGTCGCTGCGGGGCTTTTCACTTACGGGCTGACAGGCAACAATTAGTCGCCGCCGTTCTGCTCGATGCCGGGGTTGCCGTTCACCTCATCGAGGGGAATGAGCAGTACCCGGCCTGAGTTAAACGCCGTGCCGCGGCTGGGCAGCTGCAGACGACGCAGCTGGTGGAACCGGTCGTTTTCCAGGAACAGCTCCAAGCGACGCTCATCCCGCACAAGGGCCAGCAGGGCAGCCTGACCGGCGGTGGTATTGTCGGCAGGACGGCCGGCCGCCTGGCGCACGGCGTTGATGTCGGCGCGGATAGCGGCATCGGTGGAGCCGCCCTGGGCGGCGCGGGCCTCGGCCCGGGTCAGGTACATCTCCTGCAGGCGGATGATGGGAATGTTAATCGGTGCGGAAGCAAACGGGTCGGTGCCACGGTACTTCGAGCTGTAGGGGTAGGGAGTAGCCGTAGTCGGGTCGCCGGGCTCGTTGACTACCACCAGGGAGTCGTAGCGCAGACCGCCGCGCAGACGCAGGGCTTCGGCAATGTTGCCGGGACCCTGGTCGTTGAGGTACAGGCGGACGCTACCACCAAAGTAGCTGTAGAAGGCATTGCGCAGCGAGCCGGCGGCATCGGCACCAGCCTGGTTCACCAGCTGAAAAATCACGCTGCTGTGGCGCTGGCCCTGGCCCGTCGTGCGGAAGGGACCCACTACCGATTCGGGCGGGGTGCCCAGGCTGAAGCCACCATTCTGGATTACGTCGTCGGCCTGCTGGGCCGCACCGGAATAGTTGTTCTGGTCGAGGTACACGCGGGCCAGCAGGGCCTTGGCGGCCCAGGAAGTAGCCCGGTCGCCGTTCTGGGCGGGCAGCAGACTGGCTGCTTCCTGCAGGTCACTGATAACCTGGGTGTATACTTCGCCAACCCGGGCGCGGCCGACCTTTTCTTTCGCTTCGTTGGCCGATACCACTTTCGTGCGGAGCACGATGCCGGGGTCGGAGCCGGGGTTGTTGCTGTAGGGCTTGGCGAACAGACGCACCAGCTCAAAGTGAGCAATGGCCCGGATGAAGAGGGCTTCCCCTTTCAGCCGGTTCTTGACGGGCTGCTCGGCATCGAACAGGTTGCGGTCCACTGCGTCGATTACCAGGTTCGAGTTGGCAATAGCCTGGTAGCCGGTAGACCAGATTCCGGAGCCGGGGTTGGAAAACAGGCTGAACTGCCGGTTGCGGAAGTCATTGTCGCCGCCCGAGCCCTGGATGGCGGTGAAGTTCAGGTTGTCGCCGAACAGTTCACTGACGATCTGCACCTGGCCGCCGTAGAAGTTGGAGCTGGCCAGACGGCCGTAGCCGTACAGCACGAAGGCGTCCACTTTGCCAACGGTGTTGAAGCTCTGGTCGTAGGGCAGCTCCGTGATGGGCTTGATATCGAGGAATTTCTCACAGGAGGAAGTCAGAACCGCGCCGGCGGCTAAGCATCCCACGGTGAGCACACGGGAAAGAGTATTGCGTAGCATGAGCATGTCAGATTAAAAGCCGAGGTTGAAGCCAACCTGCAGGGTGCGGGCCTGAGGGGTTGCCAGGTACGGGGCCGAGAAGGAAATATTCGCCTGGTTGTTGCGGCCGGTGTTGTCGCCGGCATCCGCGTAGCGCGTCACCTCGGGGTCCCAGCCGGGAAACTTGGTGAAGGTGAGCAGGTTCGTGCCGGTTACGTACACCCGCAGGCGGGTTACGTGCATCCGCTCAGTCAGGCTGCCGGGCAGGGTGTAGCCCAACTGCATGGTACGCAGGCGCAGGTAGGAGGCATCGTAGAGCCACTGGGTGGTGTTGTTCTGGTCGGGGTTGAACGGACGCAGGGTCAGGCGGGGAATGTCGGTGTTGTCGCCGGGCTTCTGCCAGCGGTCCAGGATGCGGGTGGTCTGGTTCCAGGATCCGATGCGGCCCCCGTTCTGGTACTTGCCGGCGTCGTCGTAGATGGTGTTGCCGTACGAGCCCACGAGCAGGAAGCTCAGGTCCACGCCCATAAAGGTGAGGGTATTGTCGAGGCCACCCTGCAGCTTGGGGAAGGGCGTACCCACGGGGCGGCGGTTGTTCTGCTGAGCCGAAGCCGGGGTGTCCTTGTTCAGGCGAATCAGGGAGCCGTCGAGGGCGCGAATCAGGCCGTCGCCGGTTTCGGGGTCTACGCCGGCGTACTCAGCCAGGAAGTTGGTGCCAACCGGGTAGCCCTGGATGATGCGGGCGTCGCCGGGGCCGGACTCGAAAGCGTCGGGGGCCAGACCGGCAGCGTCGAGCACCATGTTGTAGTTGGCCGACAGGTTCAGGCTGGTCGTCCAGGTAAACTTGTCGTTCGCCACGTTGCGTGAGGTCAGCTCAAACTCCCAGCCTTGGTTGCGAATCACCACGTCGGAGTTGGCCGGTGTACGGCCCAGGCCCAGGGCGGAAATCTGCACGGCCTGGTTGAGCAGGATGTCGGTGCCGCGCTTGTTGTAGTAGGCTACCGTACCGGTCAGGCGGTTCTGAATCAGGCCGAAGTCCAGGGCTACGTCCAGGGAGCGGTTGGTTTCCCAGCTCAGGTCGGGGTTGTTGATGCGGGTAAGCCGGCTGCCGTTAAGGCCCAGGTACACGTTCGATTCGGGCGTGGTGGTGCCGAGGAAGGAGAAGTTGGAGCCCAGCTCGGAGTTGCCGGTCAGGCCGATGCTGCCGCGCAGCTTCAGCTGGCTGATAACGGCAATGTCCTTGATGAAGGTTTCTTCAGCTAGTACCCAGCTGGCCGAGGCCGCCGGGAAGAAGCCGAAGCGCTTGTTGGGACCGAAGCGCGACGAGCCATCGGCCCGCAGGCTGAGTTCAGCGGTGTAGCGGTTCAGCAGGGAGTAGTTTACGCGGGAGAAGAAAGAGGCGAAGCGGTAGAAGTCTACCGAATTGTAGCCTCCTACGGCGGGGCCTACGCGCTGGGCAGTCGGTACACGGGGGTCGTAGGAAATAGAGGCCGTCGACTGGTTGAGCAGGGGATTCAGAAAGCCAGCTCCACCCGAGGCCGTGTAGAAGCCGATGTCGCGCTGGGTGTTGTACTGCAGCTCGGAGCCGCCGATGACCGAAATGCGGTTGTTCTCGTTGATATCCTTGGTGTAGTTCAGCACCGCGTTGCCCTGCACGTTATAGAAGTTCACGTGGCGCTCGTCGAGGGAGCCCAGGCCGGTGTTCTGGTAGTACCGGTTGGTGGGGGAGAAGTAGAACCGCTCGTACTGATCAAGGAAGTCGAGCGACACCTGAGGACGGAACGACAGGCCCGGCAGGATCTTGTAGTTGAAGTACACGTTGGTCAGCGTACGCAGGTTCTGCGTGTTGAACCGGTCGTCGAGCTGGGCCGTGGGGTTGTTGCCGGTGTTGGCGAACTGGGTACCGAAGTAGGTCCCGTTGGCGTTGCGCACCGGGAAGATGGGCAGGGCGTTCGACTGAGCTGCGCCCAGACCGCCGTTGTAAGAGGTTCGAACCTGGGTGTTGTCGGTGAAGTACAGGCCGATCTGCGTGCCGAGGGTCAGCTTCTCGGTGGCTTCGTTGTCGAGGTTCAGGCGCAGGGAGCCGCGCTGGAAGGTGTTGCCCCGCAGCATGCTCTCGTTGCGGTTGAAGGCGCCGTTGATGTAGAACTTGGTTTTGTCGCTGCCGCCCGAGGCCGAGAGGCTCACGTCCTGCACGCGGCCGGTGCGGAAGACCTCTTCGTACCAGTCGGTATCGGTGGTGCTGCCGAACAGGAAGCGGCGGTTGTTGGGGGCGCTGCCGAGGTTGACGCCGTTGATGTTGGTGGGCAGGGCAGGGCGCAGGCCGGCGATGCTGTCGTTGGTGTAGGCTTCGCGGTACACCTCGCGCCACTGCGGACCCGACAGGATGTCGAGCTTGCGAGCCGGCGTCTGGGTGCCGATCGAGTAGTTCAGGCTGAACTGGGTTTTGCCGGCTTTGCCCCGCTTGGTGGTGATGAGCACCACCCCGTTGGCAGCGCGGGCGCCGTAGATGGCCCCGGCAGCCGCGTCCTTCAGTACCGACACGCTCTCAATCTCGTCGGGGTTGATGGCAGCCAGGGGGTTAAGGGGAATAGCGGACGTCGCGCCGTAGTTTTTGCTGCTGAAGTCGCCGTTGTTGACTACCACGCCATCAATTACATACAGCGGATCAGCTCCGCCCGAAACCGAAGACTGGCCCCGGACCCGAACACGGACGGCCGCGCCCGGGGCGCCGCTCGACTGTACCACCTGCACGCCGGCGGCGCGGCCCTGCAGGCCGGCGTCGAAGCTGGGCAGGGGGGTGTTGGTAAAGGCTTTCGAGTCAATTTCCGATACGGCGCCGGTCAGCTGACGGCGCTGCTGGGTGCCGTAGCCCACTACCACTGCCTCACTTAGCAGGGTCGTGTTTTCCGCCATCGTAGCATCCACCACTACGTTCTGGCCGGCGACGATGGTGATGACTTTGCGCTGGGTGTTAAATCCCACAAACGAAATCACCAGGGTCTGGGGACCGGCCGGTATACCCTGGAGCAGGTATGCTCCATCGGAATTGGTCGTGTTGCCGAGGGTGGAGCCTTCAATGAGCACGGTAACGCCGGGCAGTCCCTGGTTTTTCTCGTCCAGTACCCGGCCGCTCACCGAGCCGGTCGTCTGGGCCAGGGCTCCGGTGATGCCGGCGCAGAGGAACAAAAGCAGAAACAATAGTTTCGGCAGGTAGGAGTGTTTCATGAAGTGGGATTTGAGAGAAGTGAAAAGAAGCGGGAGGGAAGAGCAGCAAGCGGTAGGGAAATCCAACCTAAAAGCAGGCCTTCAGGCAGGTGACGGCTGGCTGACGTAAGTGGATTTAGAAGTGGAAAGGTAAATAAACTCCGCAAGTTATAGCTTTGCCCACTACAAAAACAATGTTTCATTCCTCACTCACTTTTTTCTCGCCCCGCGCTTGATTCTGCCAAGTGCTACACTCTGAGCGTAAAGGGCTTAGCTCTCCGCCTTAACGTAGGTCAGATCAAGGCTTTCGGGAATTTAAAAAAGCAGAAAATAAAGTAAGCCCTTACTCACCTGCCGCCTCTTTTTTTGCGGGCTTTATTTGCGTCACCAGCATAATCCGGTTTGATCGGCCAAGCGGGTCAGGGGCCGCCTCCCGGGCCGGGCTCGTATCTTCCGGACCCGATTCCCTTCCTTTCCTATTCCCTATGCGCCTGCTTCTCTTTTCCCTGCTCCTGGTCGGCTCTCTGACGTGTTCGGCCCAGGTTGTTTTTAAAATCACCAGCGTACCGGCCAATACGCCCGCCAACGCCACGCTGTATATGGCCGGCTCCTTTAACAACTGGAACCCCGGCAGCGCGGCCCACGCCCTGACCCGCAATGCCGACGGCACTTACCAGCTTACCCTGCCAGCCGGCTCCGGCACCATTGAGTACAAGTTTACCCGGGGCGCCTGGGCTTCGGTAGAAACGAATGCCGCGGGGGGCGCCATTACGAACCGCCGCTTCACTTATGGCAGTAGCACGCTGGTCGAGCATCAGGTTCTGAACTGGCAGGACCTGGCCGGAGGCAGCGGCTGCACGTCGACGGCCTTAGCGCCCAACGTGCGCGTGCTGAGCACCACCTTTGCCATTCCCCAGCTGAACCGCACGCGCCGGGTGTGGCTGTACCTGCCCAACGACTATGCCACCAGCTCCCGCCGCTACCCGGTTATTTACCTGCACGACGGCCAGAACGTGTTCGACGCCTGCACCAGCTTTTCCGGGGAGTGGGGCGTCGACGAAACGCTGAGCCAGCTCCAGCAGCAGGGCCTCGACCCCAGCGCCTGCATCGTGGTAGCCGTCGACAACGACGGGGCCCAGCGCCTGAATGAATACTCCCCGTGGAACAACCCCCAGTACGGCGGCGGGCAGGGCGACCAGTACACCGACTTCCTGGCGCTGACCCTGAAGCCGTATATCGATTCCAATTACCGGACCCTCAGCGGGCGGGAGTACACGGGCATTGCCGGCTCCAGCATGGGCGGGCTGATTTCGGTGTACGCGGCGCTAAAGTACCCGAGCGTATATGGCAAGGTAGGCGTGTTCTCGCCGGCGTTCTGGTTTGCCGAGCGGCCCCTGTTTCAGTACCTGCGCCAGCACCCGGCCAACCCCAACACCCGGTTCTACTTCGTGAGCGGCACCCAGGAAAGCCAGACCATGGTGCCTTTGATGCGCAACATGCGGGACTCCCTGCAGGCTGGGGGCGTGCCGGCAGCTAACCTCAGCTTCAACACCCGGGCCGACGGGCAGCACGCCGAGTGGTTCTGGAAGCGGGAGTTTCCGGCGGCCTACCAGTGGCTGTTTGCTGCCACGCCTACATCTGCCGGCAAGCCCCAGCGTTGCCTGGCCTTCAGCGCCTTTCCGGTGCCCGCCAAAGACAAGCTGACCGTGCAGCTGCCCGCCGATGTGCGCGACGCCCGCCTGGAGCTGCTGGACTCCACGGGCCGGGTGGTGCTGAAAACCAAAGTACGGGACGGGCAGGTTGTGGACATCAGCCGCCTTGCCCGGGGAAGCTACTTTCTGCGGCTCTCGGCCGGCAAGCAGACCGGTTCCCAGAGCTTTGTAAAAGAATAGCTTGGGGCTACCTACGGCCGCCAAGCCGGCCGTAGGTAGCCCCAAGCTGTCAGCACGAAATGGGAGCGGGGCGGTGGTTGTTTCGCAAGCCCTTTCTGCCGCACTGCTTTATGATCGGGAAACGCGGCTGGGGAATTGCAAATTCAGCGGCTTCTTTCAATTGACATTGCAAACTTGTCAACCCTGAAAGTGAAAAATTGCTTGTCTTGTAAGAAACCCGCTTTACCTTTGCAGCGTTAGAGCCCAACAATACCCTGGCCCTGGCCTTTTTTCAATGACCGTTCAACATACCCTGTGCGCTTGGTGGTGGCCTCTCCGAAACTCCGGACGGGAAAGCCTGTGCGTGCGGTAAGGTCACTTGTAAACCTCGCATCGACATATCAAGGAAAGCCCGGCCGCCCGCCGGGCTTTTTTGCTTTCCGGCGGTTTGACAACCCTGCTTCGATTCCCATCATTCCGCCCTTAGCTGCTCAGATGAACCAGTACCCGCTTAAAACCCGCCACGTCCGCCTGCTGGCCGATACCCTGACCCCGGTGGGCCTGTACCTGCGCCTGCGCGACCAGTATGCCAACTGCCTGCTGCTGGAAAGCTCCGACTACCACGGCCAGCAGAATGCCTTCAGCTACCTGGCTTTTGAGCCCCTGGCCCGGTTTGAGGTCAGCCGGGGCCGGGTGCGGCAAACCTTTCCCGACGGCTCGGTGCAGACCGAAACGCTGGCCGAGCCCCGTCTGGCGCTGGACCGTCTGAGCCGGTTCGCGGCCAGCTTCCCCACCCGGCCCACCGGCTTCGACTTCATCACCGGCGGCCTGTTCGGCTACATCGGCTACGAGGGGGTGCAGTACTTCGAGGACCTGACGCTGAATCCGGCCAAGGAAGCGGCGGGCCAGATTCCGGAAATCCTGTATGCCACCTACCGCTACGTCATTGCCATCAACCACTTCCGCAACGAGCTGTTTGTGTTCGAGCATTCGCCTGAGCACGAAGCCACCGACCACGACGGCCTTACCCGGCTGGTAAACCTGATTCGCAACCCCAGCCTGCCGGAGTTCGGCTTTGCCGCATCGGGAGCGGAGCAAACCAACCAGACCGACGAAGAGTTTCTGGCCGCGCTGGCCGCCGGGCAGCAGCACTGCCGCCGGGGCGACGTATTCCAGATTGTGCTTTCCCGCCGGTTTTCCCAGGCGTTTACGGGCGACGAGTTTAACGTGTACCGGGCGCTGCGCTCCATCAACCCCTCGCCCTACCTGTTCTACTTCGACTACGGCTCCTTCCGGATTTTCGGCTCTTCGCCCGAAACCCAGTTGCTCATCAGGGGCCGGCAGGCTAGCCTGTACCCGATTGCCGGCACGTTCCGCCGCACCGGCCACGACGAGCAGGACGCCGAGCTGGCCCGGCAGCTGGCCGCCGACCCCAAGGAAAATGCCGAGCACGTGATGCTGGTGGACCTGGCCCGCAACGACCTGGCCCGGCACGGCGACAACGTGAAGGTGAAGGTGTTTCGTGAAATTCAGTTTTACTCCCACGTCATTCACCTGGTAAGTGAAGTCACGGCGACGCTGGCTGCCGACGTGGCCCCGCTGCAGGTAGTGGCCGACACGTTTCCGGCCGGCACCTTGTCGGGGGCGCCCAAGCACCGGGCCATGCAGCTTATCGACGGGCTGGAGCCCACGGCCCGGGGCTACTACGGCGGCTGCCTGGGCCACCTGGGCTTCGACGGCGACTTCAATCACGCCATCATGATCCGCTCTTTTCTGAGCACTGCGGGGCAGCTGCACTACCAGGCCGGCGCGGGCGTCGTGGCCGCTTCCGATATCAATTCCGAGCTCCAGGAAGTTCACCATAAGCTGGCTGCCCTGCGCAAAGCCCTGCGGGAAGCCGAGAAGGTGGGGGTGGTGGTTGATTGTTAATTATTGATTCCTGATTGATGAGGTTTCGGTGTTCGGTTTGACTGCCACTTGGCCCTTGAATTTTTTTAGTGTTAGTACCTCAACAATCAATACCCAACCGCATTACCTGCTCCCGGTAAACAATTAACAATCAGCCATGAAAATCCTCGTCCTCGACAACTACGACTCCTTTACCTACAACCTCGTCCAGTTGCTGCGGGAACTGGGGTATGGCAGCCAAACCGACGTAGTGCGCAACGACAAGATTAAGCTTGACGCCATTGAGCAGTACGATGCCATCATGTTGTCCCCCGGTCCGGGCGTGCCCTCGGAAGCGGGACTGATGCCAGCCGTTATCCGGCGCTACGCTCCGACCAAGAAGATGCTGGGCGTTTGCCTCGGGCACCAGGGCATTGCCGAGTCGTTTGGGGCTTCGCTCTACAACCTGCCGGCCGTGCTGCACGGCATTGCCACCGACGCCGATATCGAAACCCGGCAGGACCGGCTGTTTAACGGGCTGCCGGCCCGGTTTAAGGTGGGGCGCTATCATTCCTGGGTGGTGGCGCCGGAAACGCTGCCCGCCGAGCTGGAAGTAACCGCCCGGGATGCCAACGGGCAGATTCTGGCTTTCCGCCACCGAACCTACGACGTGCGCGGCGTGCAGTTCCACCCCGAGTCTATCCTCACCGAGCACGGCCCGCAGATGCTGAAGAACTGGTTGGAAGGGTAAGAACACGACCCCGCAAATATCATCCTGAGCCCTGCGAAGGACCTTGGCAGGCAAGAGCAAGTCGTAAGGTCCTTCGGCTTCACCTTTTGATGATAAAACGCTGGCAATTCAACGCCCGCAACGACGGCATCCACTCCAGCCGCGCCTTCGGCACGGCGTCCCCTCCTAAGCTCAGGAGTTACGCTTATTTCGCTTTTCCCTTGAAACAGATTCTCACCAAGCTTTTCGACCACCAGACGCTGACCGATGCGGAAGCGCGGGAAACGATGCACGAGCTGGGCAGCGGCAAGGTTAATGCGGCCGAAACGGCTGCGTTTCTGACCGTATTCCGGATGCGGCCCATCACCGTGCCCGAGCTTAGCGGCTTCCGGTCGGCGCTGCTGGAGCTGTGCCGCAACCCCGAACTGGGCACCCACGCGGTGCTCGACATCGTGGGTACCGGCGGCGACGGCAAGGACACGCTCAACATTTCCACCCTGGCTTGCTTCGTGGCGGCGGGGGCGGGCTACAAGGTGGCCAAGCACGGCAACTTCGGCGTATCGTCGGTGTGCGGCTCGTCCAACATTCTGGCGCACTTCGGCTACGACTTTGAGGCGTCCAATGACACGCTGCGCCGGCAGCTCGACGAGGCCGGCATCTGCTTTCTGCACGCGGCGGCTTTTCACCCGGCCATGCGCCACGCCGGCCCCGTGCGCCGGGAGCTGGGCGTGCGCACGTTCTTCAACATCCTGGGGCCGCTCGTCAACCCCGCCCGGCCCGACTACCAGCTGGCCGGGGTGTTCAGCCTCGAGCTGCAGCGCCTTTACCACTACCTGCTCCAGCAGACCCCGGCCAGCTACGCCGTGGTTCACGCCCTCGACGGCTACGACGAGCTTTCCCTGACCGGTACCGCCAAAGTGGTTTCCCGGGCCGGGGAGCAGGTTTTGCAGGCCGAGAACCTGGGCTTACCCGCCTGCCGGCCCGAAGACCTGGCCGGGGGCACGACCGTAGCCGAATCGGCGGACTTGTTTCTGCGGGTACTCGACGGGCAGGGCACCGCGGCCCAGCGCAACGTCGTAACTGCCAACGCGGCCCTGGCCCTGCAGTGCGCCGACTCCCGGCTTTCCTTTCCCGATGCCCTGGCTGCGGCCCGCGAATCTCTCGACTCCGGCAAAGCCCGCCGCGCCTTTCGGCTATTACTAAATCACTAAGTCCCACGATGAGCTGCATCTGGTTAGAACATTCTCCTGACTCCCGGCTCCTAACTCCTAGCTCCTCCAAATGAACAATCCCACCATTCTCGACCAGATTGTGGCCCACAAGCGCCGCGAGGTGGCCGACCGCCAGGACTTGGTGCCCACCAAGCTGCTGGAGCGCAGCCTGCACTTCGCGGCCCCCGCCTTGTCGTTGCGCCGCTACCTGCAGCGCGATGATTTAAGCGGCATCATTGCCGAGTTCAAGCGCAAGTCGCCCTCCAAAGGTTGGATCAACCCCCATGCGCCGGTGGAGCGCACCACGCTGGGCTACATGCAGGCCGGCGCCTCGGCGCTGTCCATCCTGACCGACGCCGAGTTCTTCGGCGGTAAAAACGAGGATTTGACCGTCGCCCGCCGCTTCAACTTCTGCCCGATTCTGCGCAAGGACTTCGTGGTGAGCGAGTACCAGGTGCTGGAAGCCAAGAGCATCGGGGCCGACGCCGTGCTGCTGATTGCTGCCATCCTCAGTGCCGATGAGGTCCGGACCCTCGGCGCCCTGGCCCGGAGCCTGGGTTTGGAAGTGCTGCTCGAAGTCCACGACGATGCCGAGCTGACCCGCACCCTGCACCCCGACGCGGTCAGCCTGGTAGGCGTCAACAACCGCAACCTGCACGACTTCAGCGTCAGCCTCGACACCTCGCTCGAGCTGGCCGGCCAGATCCCGAATAGCTACGTGAAGGTGTCGGAAAGCGGCGTGACCTCGGCCGCCGCCATCGGGCAGCTCCGGGCAGCCGGCTACCAGGGTTTTCTGATCGGGGAGGCCTTTATGCGCAGCAGCCGCCCCGAGAAAGCCTGCGCCGCGTTGGTGCAGCAGCTGGCCCTGGCCGAATCCGTAGTCCGCTAGCTGACTACCCTTCGCTCTCAATCCGCCACTTAGGATGACTACCGCCGCCCCTGCGCCCGCCCCGGAACCCCGACTTTCTTCGCATCTGAACATCAAGGTGTGCGGGATGAAGTATGCTGCCAACATCACCGAGGTGGCGGCGCTGGGACCCGACTTCATGGGTTTTATCTTCTATGACCAGTCGCGGCGCCATGCCCGGCCGGAGCTGCAAGCCGAACAGGTTCGGGCCCTGCCGGCCTCCATCCAGCGGGTAGGCGTTTTTGTAAATGAAACGACGGAGCGGATTCAGCAGCACGTGGCCGAGTACGGACTGAACCTCGTGCAGCTGCACGGCGCGGAAACGCCGGCCCAGTGCGCCGAGCTGCAGGCGGCGGGCATTCCGGTCAGCAAAGCGTTTGCGGTAGGAGCGGAGTTCGACTTCCGCCAGCTGGAACCCTACGCGGCGCATTGTACCTACTTCCTGTTCGATACCAAAGGCGAGCTGCCCGGCGGCAACGGCACCACGTTCGATTGGCAGATCCTTGAACATTACCGCCTGCCCGTGCCTTACTTCCTGGCCGGGGGACTCAGCCTGGCGCATGCCGATGCGCTGCGCCGCCTGCGCCTGCCCGGACTGTTTGCCCTGGACCTTAACAGCTGTTTCGAAACCGCGCCGGGCCGCAAAGACGTGCCCCTGCTGACCGAGATGTTTCGTCTGCTCCGACCGTAAACGAGAACCAAAAGCTAAGAGCCAACAACCTGGACCGCAGGATCGAAAAAGTCCAAGCTCTCCGCTCTAACCTCTAAAATCCACTAGAAGATGACCGATACAAACCAGTTTCAGCCCAATGCCCGCGGCTACTACGGGGAGTTTGGCGGGGCCTTTATTCCCGAAATGCTTTACCCCAACGTGGAAGAGCTGCGCGACCAGTACCTGAGCATCCTGGCGGACGCCGACTTTCAGCGGGACTTCCAGGGCTTACTGCGCGACTACGTGGGGCGGCCCACCCCGCTGTTTGAGGCCAAGCGGCTATCGGCGAAGTACAACACCCGCATCTTTCTGAAGCGCGAGGACCTCTGCCACACCGGGGCCCATAAAATCAACAACACCGTGGGGCAGATCCTGCTGGCCCGCCGCCTGGGCAAGCACCGCATCATTGCCGAAA
Source organism: Hymenobacter translucens (assembly GCF_020685205.1). Taxonomy (GTDB): domain Bacteria; phylum Bacteroidota; class Bacteroidia; order Cytophagales; family Hymenobacteraceae; genus Hymenobacter; species Hymenobacter translucens. Next base: position 576,056 of record NZ_JAJERB010000001.1, on the reverse strand, counting down.
CCGGGGCCGGGCAGCACGGCGTGGCCACGGCCACCGTCTGCGCGCTGATGGGGATGGAGTGCGTGGTGTACATGGGCGAGGTGGACATGGAGCGGCAGAAGCCCAACGTGTACCGCATGCGCCTGCTCGGGGCCGAAGTACGGCCTGCCACCAGCGGCAGCCGCACCCTCAAGGACGCCACCAACGAAGCCATCCGCGACTGGATCAGCAACCCGGTCGATACGCACTACATCATCGGCTCGGTGGTAGGGCCCCACCCGTACCCCGACCTCGTGGCCCGGCTGCAGGCGGTTATCAGCGAGGAAATCCGCAAGCAGCTGCTGGAGAAGACCGGCTCCGAGCTTCCGAATTACGTGGTAGCCTGCGTGGGCGGGGGCTCCAACGCTGCCGGGGCCTTCTACCACTTTCTCAATGAGCCCTCGGTGCAGCTCATTGCGGTGGAAGCGGCCGGGCACGGCATCAACTCCGGCCACTCGGCCGCAACCTCCGTGCTGGGCACGGCGGGCATCATCCACGGCTCCCGCACGCTTTTGATGCAGGACGAGCACGGGCAGATTACCGAGCCGTATTCGCTGTCGGCCGGCCTCGACTACCCCGGTATCGGCCCCCTGCACGCCCACCTGGGCACGACGGGCCGGGCGCGGTTTGTCAGCATCGAGGATGAGCAGGCGCTGCGCGCCGTGGCCGAGCTGAGCCGGCTCGAAGGCATCATTCCGGCCCTGGAAACGGCCCATGCGCTGGCTGCCCTCGAACAGCTCGGCGCCGGCCCCGACGACGTGGTGGTGCTCAACCTCTCCGGCCGGGGCGACAAAGACCTGGAAACCTACCTCAAGTACGCCGACAAGCTGACAAAATAAGTTTCGGCCGCCCAGAGGAATCAGCATCACGATATGACCAACCGCATAGCCCAGGCCTTCGAGCGCAAGAAAGACGGCCTGCTCAACATCTACTTCACCGCCGGCTACCCCACGCTGGAAGCCACCGGCCCGCTTATCGAAACCCTGGCCGCGGCCGGGGCCGACCTGATTGAAATCGGGATGCCGTTTTCCGACCCGCTGGCCGACGGACCGGTGATTCAGCAGAGCAGCACCGTGGCCCTGCGCAACGGCATGACGCTGCCCACGCTGTTTGCCCAGCTTCGGGGCATCCGGCAGCGCGTGCCCGACGTGCCCCTGTTGCTAATGGGCTACCTCAACCCGGTGCTGCAGTTCGGCATGGAGCGGTTTTGCCAGGAAGCGGCGGCCGTGGGCGTGGATGGCGTGATTCTGCCCGATCTGCCGCTGGTCGAGTACGAAGAGCAGTACCAGGAGCTGTTCCGGCGCTACAACCTGCGCCCCGTGTTCCTGATTACGCCCCAGACCGCGCCCGAACGGATTCGCCGCATCGACGACCTGACCGAGTCGTTTCTATACCTGGTGTCGGGACCCGGCACTACGGGCAGCGGAGCCACACAGGCCGAGGGCGTGCAGGAAGCTTACTTTCAGCGCATTGCCGCCATGAACCTGCGCAACCCCCGCCTGATCGGCTTTGGCATTGCCGACAAAGCCTCGTTCGACCGGGCCTGCGGCTACGCTGAGGGCGCCATCATCGGCTCGGCCCTGATCCGGGCGCTGGAAGGGCAGCAAGATGCCCCCGCCGCCGCCACGAAGTTCGTGGCCTCAATTCTGAAATAACCGAAAGTCGTCTGTCCTCCTTGATCTGTCGTCCGCACCGCGAAGGACCTTCCTCTTTTAACCTACCCACTTACTTCAATGTCATCCTGAGGCGAAGCCGAAGGACCTTAGCACCGAGGAACGAGTCGTTGCTACATCAACTCTGCTGCCAGTCGTTCAAACCTGATAAGGTCCTTCGCAAGCTCAGGATGACAATACATCAGGTTTCTGACTAACCAACCACTCCATGATAATCCAGCTCGAAAAGAACGTCACCGAAGAAGCCAAGGCGGCCATTGTAAGTCAGATCAAGGCCCTCAAGTACAAAGTCACCGACGTGACGACCCAGCACGCCAGCTACCTCGTGGCCATCGGCAAGGCCGACTTCGACCTGCGGGCTGTGGGCCAGCTGCCGGGCATCCGGGACATTCACCGCGTATCGGACGACTACAAGCTGGTGAGCCGGAAGTGGCGGGTACGCCCCACCGTGCTCCACCTCGGCGACGGCGTCCGGATCGGGGAGGGGACGCTGAGTCTGGTAGCCGGGCCCTGTAGCATTGAAAGCGAGGAGCAGATGGAGAAGATCATGCAGCACCTCGTCGACAACGACGTCCGGCTGATGCGGGGCGGGGTGTTCAAGCCCCGCTCGTCGCCCTATTCGTTTCGCGGGCTGGGCATGGACGGCCTGCGCCAGTTTCACCAGATGGCCCGGGCCCGCGGCATCAAAATCGTGACCGAGGTCATGCAGGTGTCGCAGGTGGAGGAGATGCACGACTACGTGGACGTGTTCCAGGTGGGCGCCCGCAACACCCAGAACTTCAACCTGCTCGATGCCCTGGGCGGGGTTGACAAGCCCGTCATCATCAAGCGTGGCATCTCCGGCACCATCGACGAGCTTTTGTCCTCGGCGGAGTACGTGTTTTCGGGTGGCAACGAAAAACTGATTCTGTGCGAGCGGGGCATCCGCACCTTCGAAACCGCCTCCCGCAACACCCTCGACCTGAATGCGGTGCCCATCCTGAAAGAGAAAACCCACCTGCCCGTGCTGGTCGACCCGTCCCACGGCATTGGCATCCGCGACTACGTGGCACCGATGGCCCTGGCCGGCATCATGGCCGGGGCCGACGGCATCCTCTACGAAACCCACGAAAAGCCCGAGGAAGCCGCCTCCGACGGGCAGCAGACGCTCGACTTCGAGGAGTCGGCCCGGCTGGTGCGCAACCTGCGCCGGGTGTACGCCCTGCGGCAGGAGCTGGAGTAGAAGAATGGCGGAGTTGTATGTTTAGTGCTGCGTAAGGGGCCGTGCTTGCTGGGGCGGCTCCTTAACGCAGCTACGAAACCGTCCGCACCCATGCTTTTCCAGTTCAATGCCTTCAGCGGCCTGCTGCTGCCTTTCTTTGTGCAGGGCGTGGTGGTAGCGGTGGTGCTCCTGACCCGGGGCCGCCGCCACGGCACCCCCGCTGACGGCTGGCTGGCGCTGCTGCTGCTGCTGCAGGCGGTGCGGCTGGCGCAGTGGATGCTGGGCTTCGCCGGGTGGTACGACGCCCACAACGCTTATTCGACGGCCATGTTCTACTTTCCGTTCAGTCACTGGCTGGCGGTGGGGCCGGCGTTCTACTTCTACTTCCGCAGCCTGACCAACCAGGAATTCCGGTTTGAGCGGCGGCACTGGTGGCACTTTGTACCGGCGCTAACCTACGTCGGTTGGCGGCTCGCCGCGTTTGCGCTGGATGTGGGGTGGCAGCACGGCGTTCTGGGGCAGGACTTTCCACTTCATTTTGGCACTAAGGGCTGGCTGGCCAACCTGACAGACGACCTTGGTGCCTGGGTGGAAGCGGTAGGCTACGTTTCTGTGGCCGTTTATACCTGGCTTACGCTTCGCGATTACCGGGTGTACCGGCGCTACATCAACGACAACTTCTCCGATACCGAGCAGATCCGGTTTGGGTGGCTGCGCAACCTGCTGGTAGCCGTGCTGGTGAGCGTAGGCATCACGTTCTGCTTTAGCGCAGTGGACGTCGGCTTCATGGCGTTATCGTATTACCAGGTATGGTACGAGTACCTGCTTACCGGCATTCTGATTTACTTTCTGAGCATTGCCGGTCTGCTGACCAACCACCGCCTGACGGCCCCGCTGCACTTTGAGCCCGAAGCCCCCTCCACTTTGGCCCCGGCTGCGGTTCCCGGCCCGGAGTTGCCCGCGCCCGCGCCGGATCTGGCGGACACTGCGCCGGAACCGTTGCGTATCGCGGTAGTGCGTCCGGACCCGAGTGAGTTGAAGGGGACGGGGCTGGCGGCCTCCGACCCGGAGGTGCAGCGCTGGGTTGAGCGCGTGACCCGCCACATGGAAACGGCCCGGCCCTACCTGGCCCCCGAGCTGACCCTGGGAGAGCTGGCCACTCAGCTGCGCACCAACACCTCGGCTTTGTCGCGGGTTATCAACGCCGGGTTCGGGGTGAACTTCAACGATTTCATCAACGGCTACCGGGTGCGGGAAGCAGAGCGCAAGCTTAGCGACCCGCTGTTTGCGCACTATACCCTGCTGGCGGTAGCCCTGGAGTCGGGCTTCAATTCCAAATCGACGTTCAACCGGGTGTTTAAAAAGCTGCGCGGCATCACGCCCAGTGCGGCCAGCCGACCCAATGTATAAGTTGGGACGCCCCAACCTATAATCCGGGGCGCAGCGGGCTGGGGCAGGCGGCACCTTTGGGCCATGTTCAACGCTTAACGCTCGTCGTATGAAACTTCTCATTGCCCAAACTTCCCCGGCACCCCGCCCGATCCGGCCCGGCCAGCGCCGAATGCTTGCCGTTGCCACGGCCCTTGCACTGCTTACGGCCACGGCCGGTTGGGCTAGTATTCGGTCCAACCTGTTTATTGAGCCTCGCAAGCAGTTTGTACTGGGTGGGAAGCAGCCGGGCGCCTTCAAGGTAGCCGCCCATAACGTGGGCAAAGTAGCGGTGGAGTTCAGGGAGCGCCCGAAAGGAGGAGGCATCTTTGGCAAAGCCACCCTCGCTCCGGGGCAGCAGGCCACGCTTCGTTTTGCGGCGGGCTCGGCCGCCGTCGTACTCAACCCTTCCGCCGAAACGGCCAACCTGCAGCTGCGCATCACCGGCGACACCCAGCAGCTACGGATGGACTATGAGGAAAACGGCAAAAAGTAAGCGGAGCGGTAAACCGGTGCATAGCTTTCGGGAGTGCAATTTCGCCGCCCTGTCCGGAAAGTCATTCCTCGGAAACCGGCACTGCTATTCGCGTCAGTTGGCTCGATCTGCATGGGAGTGATGCCTGAAGCAAATGAAAAGGTATGAGAAAAAGGCTTTTATGTAAGGGTGTATTCTCATGCAGCTCATGGGTTTTATGACAACGCCCTGAAAAAACAAGCCTTCATACTGTACAACTTATTTCAGAACTGCTTTATATTTGCTCCCGATGCACCACCAGTCCGTCTACTGCTTTTATCTGACCATGAATCGTCCCAGCCCGGACGGAGTCGAGCGGTATTGACGGAACGGAAGCTTAACCAGCATCCCTAAACCGAAAAACCAAAGCCCGACTCCGCCAGGAATCGGGCTTTTTTTATGCCACATTATGCCCAGGACCATGATCCAGCAAGAGTATGACCGGTACACCACCCAGGACCAGCTGGTTTGGAAAGTATTGTTCGACCGGCAAACGGCGCTGCTGCACAAGCGGGCGGCTTCGGCGTTTGGCCGGGGCCTGACCGCCGCCGGCTTTACCCGCCAGGGCATTCCTCACTTCGACCAGACCAGTGAGCGGCTGTTCCGGGCCACGGGCTGGCAGCTGGTGCCGGTGGCAGGCTTGCTGGATGCGCCCACGTTCTTTGGCCTGCTGGCTGCCCGCCGGTTTCCGGCTACCACCTGGATCCGGTCCATGGCCCAGTTCGACTTTATCGAGCAGCCTGACCTGTTCCACGGCGTGTTTGGCCACGTACCCTTGCTCATGGACCAGGCCTTTGCCGATTTCCTGCATTTCCTGGGGCACGTAGCCGGCCTGCACCTGCACGATGCGGCGGCGCTTGAGCAGCTCGTACGCCTCTACGGATTCACGGTGCAGTTCGGACTGGTGCAGGAGCAAGGCCAGACCCGCCTGTACGGGGCCGGTCTGCTGTCCTCATCGGGGGAGATTCACCACTGCGTGGCCGACGAAACCACCCGTCGCCCGTTCGACCTGGCCTCGGCCCTGCACACGCCCTACAGCGAGGAGCATCTGCAGGATCAGTACTTCGTGCTCAGCAGCTGGGAGCAGCTCACCGAGAGCGTAGCCGACCTGGCCGCTTTGCTGGCTTCGGGCTGGCAGCTAAACCCTACGCGGTAAAATCAAGTAAAGCCCAGCAGTTGCTCTTTTTCTCCACGATGATTCATCAGGTTTCCTATTACGCCGGCTACGCTTATTACGCTCTCCCAAGGAGCGGAGCGGCCTGTTCGTGTTAGGGAATCAAAACCAACCCTACCGCAAAACGCCTGCCTCCGCACCCGGGGGCAGGCGTTTTTTATTTAATCTGCTTCACTCACTTACCCTTTTTCAGATGCATTCCTCCCTTTCGCCTGCCCAGCTCAGTCCATCCGAAACCTTGCTGCAGCACTACGACCAGTACACCGCCGCCGACCAGCACGTCTGGCAGCTGCTGTTTGACCGCCAGATGGAGTTGCTGCCCGGCCGCGCGGCCGACATCTTCCTGACCGGCCTGCAGCGCATCGGCTTTACCCGCGACGCGATTCCCGACTTCCGGGAAGTGAATCCCCGCCTGAAGGCCCTCACGGGCTGGGAGCTGGTGGTCGTGCCCGGCATCGTCGACGACGCCGTCTTTTTTGGTTTGCTGGCCGACCGTAAGTTCCCGGCCACGACCTGGCTGCGGACCCTGGCCCAGCTCGACTACCTGGAGGAGCCCGACATGTTCCATGACGTGTTCGGCCACGTGCCCTTCCTGGCCGATCCGCACTTCGCTGATTTCCTGAGCCACCTCGGTACCGTAGCCCTGCAAAACATCCGGACCCGGCCCGAAACCCTGGAGCTGTTTACCCGCCTGTACTGGTTTACCGCCGAGTTTGGCCTGCTCCGCCAGCCCGATGGGCTGCGCATCTACGGGGCTGGCCTGCTTTCCTCCCACGGCGAGGTGCGCTTCAGCCTCAGCGACGAGCCCACCAAAGAGCCATTCAGCCTGGATGCCGTGCTGGCCACCCCGTTTGAAAAAGACAAGTTCCAGACCCACTACTTCGTGCTAGACGACCTGAGCCAGCTCGGCCAAGTGGTGGATGAAGTAGTGCAGCAGCTGGGCTGAGGTGTCTCTGATACCTGGTTTTCCGCCGTTGGCCATATCGCCAGGAAGTGACACGGTTGACCCAAAAAAGGCTCCGTCGCAAGCACGATGGGGCCTTTTTTGGGCTATTGTTGTAAGCGCAATACAACGGACCTTTCTTCAGCTTGAAGCTTTTGCGCAGGTAGGCCAGCGCCCCGGCGTGGGCCGCCCTGGCATATTCCTGGCTGAATTCCGCTTTCGACGGGTTGGCAAAGGCGTGGTCAGCGTCGTAGCTCTTGATGGTGACTTTCTTTTTGGTGGCGGCTATATCCTTCTGGAACTAAGTGATTACCGCCGGACTAAGCCATTTGTCTTGGCTGGCAAAAATATCTGGCACGTCAGTTTTTAGCGCCTTTAGCTTGCTGACGTCCTTTTCCGGCATACCGTAGTAGATCACGCAGCCTGCGGCCCGGCCAGCAGCGCCGTCTGCAGACTCCAGCCCCCGCCGAAGCGCGAGCCAACGGAAGCTACCATGGCGTTTTTGCCGGCGTACTGCAAGGCGCCCCTGATGATGGCCTCGGCCTGCATGTACTTGCCGGCTTTCTCTGGGTGGTAGCTACCTGACTGTCGTAGAGCTAGAGGGCAATGACATTGACGCCTGGCATTTCGGCTGCAAACGTGGCGGTTTCCCGCTTGATGTAGTCGTTCAAACCCCACCACTCGTGAATCACGAACAGGTACTTGTCGCTCTTCGTGGCGCTTCTGATTTCAAAGCCCCGGCCGGTTTTGCCGTCGGTGGTTTTGAACTCAATGGTCTGGCCTTCGCCGGCGTAGGTGAAGGGCAGCGGCGCGTCGTGGCCCCCGGAAAAGTCTTTGTCGGTCGCCAGCATGGCAAAGGCCTCGGTGGCGTTGCCGGGGCGGGAGCAGCTTGGGGTGCTGGTTGTCGCCGTTTAGACGGAAGCAGATCCCACACCCAAGAGCCTGGCAACCAGAGTCAGAAGTTCTTTCATGTACAGCTGTAGACATAAAAGTTACAACCCCAACCTCAGCTCATCTTGTATAGCAACACGGATGGACAGAGGATGGGGAGCCAGAACTGGCAGAGGGCCGAAAGGGTTGCGACCGGCCGCTTATTTACCGGCGGTCCGGACCACGGCTTTGAGCTCCGTCAGCAATGCGTAAAGGCCGACGTAAGTCCGGTTCAGGTAAATAAAATGCTCGGAGCCCCGGGGCTCCCGCTGCTGGCGTAGCTCGGGTTGTTGCAGCAGGTCGTCGCCAAGGGCATACAGGGCCGCCATATAGCCGGGGTCGCCGAAGTCGAAGACCGGCTGGCGGAAAGGGCGGCCCACCAGCTCCAGCGAAGCCTGCATCGTGCTGACGTAGAACTGTTGCCGGGCCGCCGAGTCGTCCGCGCGCAGCACGCCGGCTTTGGTAAGCAGCTCGGTCAGACGGGCCGGGTCAGTCAGCGTTTCCGGAGCCAGCAGGGCGGTGAACAGGTGGTGTACGTCGGCCGGAATTTCCTTGACGCAGCCAAAGTCCAGCACGCCCACGGTGCCGCCCGCTTCGACGCGAAGCAGGAAGTTGCCGGGGTGAGGGTCGGCGTGAACTTTGAGCAGGGTGTTCATCTGAAAGTCGTAGAAGTCCCACAGGGCCTGCCCAACCTGATTGCGGACTTCCTGAGTTGGATTGGTTTGCAGAAACTCCTTGAGGTGCTGTCCGCTCAGCCAGTCCATCGTCAGTACCCGGGCAGAAGACAGCTCGGGGTAGTAGCGGGCAAACTCCAGGTGGGGTAGGTGGGCACACTGTTCCCCGATTTCGGTGCCGCGCCGCAGCTCCAGGGCGTAGTTGGTTTCTTCGAGCAGGCGGGTTTCCACTTCTTCCAGATAGGGCCGAACCTGGGCCTCGTCCAGCCCCATCACGCGCAGGGCAATGGGCTTGACGAGGCGGATGTCGGAGCGGATGCTGTCGGCCACGCCGGGGTACTGAACCTTCACCGCCAAGGGCCGGTCATCCTTGCGGGCGAAATGCACCTGCCCGATGCTGGCCGCCTGCCGGGCCTGCAGATCGAACTCGTCGAACACCTCAAACGGCGAGCGGCCGAATGCGTCGCGCAGCACCTTCACTACCAGCGGCCCCGACAGGGGCGGGGTCTGGTACTGGGCCTGGGCAAACTGGTTGGCATAGGCGGCGGGCAGGATGTTCTTCTCCATCGCCAGCATCTGCGCCACTTTCAGCACCGAGCCCTTCATCTGGCTCAGGGCCCCGTACAGCTCGGCCGCATTGGCCTGGTGCAGGTCCTCGGTGGAGCTTTCGGCCCCCACCGAGCGGCGGGCGTAGTGCTTCACGTAGTTGGCACCCACCTTCAGCCCGGTTTTGGCGAAGCGGGCGGCCCGGGCCACTTTGGAGGTCGGCAAAGAGCTAAGCGAGCCGGCGGTATCGTCGGCCAGGTCCGGGGTCTGGTTTTCGGGTACGTCAGGCATTAGCGGCGGCGCAGCAGAAAGCGGGCAAAGTCGAAGGCCGAGTCCAGGGTGTTGCGGCCCACCAGGTCGAAGCTCAGCGTCACGGCTTTCTCAATGGCGGCGTCGGTGCGCTCGAAGTTGAGGGTGTCGTCTTTGGCGAAGAAGCCTAGCACAAACATGGCCTGCTGCCAGAACGCGCGCGGGTACTGCCCTTCCAGTACGGGGCGGGAAGCCACTTCCTCGGTCCGGCGGCCTTCGCGGAGCAGCTCGGCCACAAACGCCTCGAAGCCCAGGCGGAAGTCGTCGAGCACCCGGGGCGTGAGGCCGGGCAGGGCCGGCAGGTAGGTACGCAGCGACCAGAGCGCGTAGCTGCGGTTTTGCTTCAGGATTTCGAGCAGGGTGAAGTAAAACGCCAGCAGCTTTTCCCGGGCCCCGTAGCTTTCCCAGACCGGCTCCCGGGCCGCGCTCCGGCGGGCGTCCGCCCCAAAGTCAGCCCAGATTTCCCGGTCGATGGCAGCAAAGCCGGCGTAGTGCCGGTAGAACTCAGCCTCAGGGATTCCCAGCTTGCTGGTGAGCTTGAAAACCGAGGCCGGTGCTGCGTTTTTGCGCAGCACGTGGTCGAGGTATGCCTGTTTGATCTGCTCTTTTTCCATCGTGTAAGTATAACCGCCCAGCCGGTATCAGGTTCCGGTAATGGGCTTTATAGTTTGGGCTGAAAGTGAAGCGGTAAAAGGAAGTTTAAAAGAACGTCATGCTGAGCCGGAGGCGAAGCATCTCGCGTGCTGACGTATGATTACTGACTCAATGAAGCACGCGGGATTCCTCGACTTCGCTCGGAATGCCCGTTTTGTCAGCTAACCTTACTCTACCGCCCGATAAGCAGCCCGCAGGGTGGCAGTAGCCCGCTCCCGGGCAAACTTGTGGTCAACGATGGGCTTGGGATACTCGCAGGTGCCGTATTCCGGAATCCACTGCCAGACGTAGGCGAAGCTGGGGTCATACTGCTCCTGCTGGCTTTGGGGGCTGTACACCCGAAACCAGGGCGCGGCGACGGCGCCGGTGCCCGCCATCCACTGCCAGTTGCCCACGTTCTGGGCCATGTCGTAGTCGAGTAGCGTGTCGGCAAAGTACCGGTCGCCCCAGCGCCAGTCGATGAGCAGGTGCTTGACCAGAAAACCTGCCGCCGCAATCCGGGCCCGGTTGGGCAGGTAGCCGGTCTGATTGAGCTCCCGCATGCCGGCATCCACGAGCGGGTAGCCGGTACGGCCCTCGCACCAGGCCCGGAACTCCGCCTCGTTGTTGCGGTAGGACACCCGGCGCAGGCGGGGGTCGTAGCTTTCGGTGGCCGTGAACGGGTAATGCCAGAGCAGGGCCATAAAGTAGTCCCGCCAGATCAGCTCGCCCAGCAGCTTAGAATTCAGCGCCCGGGCCTGGCGCATCAGCTCCCGCACGCTCAGCGTCCCGAACCGCAGATGCACCGAGCGGCGGGTGCTGCTGTTTTCCAGGCCGGGCAGGTTGCGGGTGGTGTGGTAGTTGCGCACCAGCTCATCGGCGGGCAGCTCGGCTGCGGGCACAAACTGCTCAAAGGGCGTAAAGCCCATCTGCTCGAGCGTAGGCCGGGGCGGGGCGGGTTCCAGGCGGGCCAGGTTTTCTGCCCGGAAAAGCTCCCCGGAAGGATAGGGCGCCAGGTGCTCGTCGCGCAGAGCCGCCAGCCAGGCCTTGCTATAGGCCCCGAACACCTTGGGAATCGTGCCCGACTTACTTAGGATTTCACTTTTGGCGAAGATAACCTGGTCTTTGAAGGACCGCAGCTCCGCGCCCCGGGCCTGGAGCAGCCTCGCCACCTGCGAATCCCGCTCGGTGGCATATGGTTCGTAGTCTTCGTTGGTATAAACCGCGGCCACGTCGTAATCCGACAGCAGCTGCTCAAATACCTCCAGGGGCCGCCCGTAGTAGGCCAGAAAAGTGCCGCTGGCCTGCTTAGCGGCCTGGGCCAGCCGTTCCACCTGCTGGTAGATAAACGTTACCCGCGCGTCGCGGCGGGAGGGCAACTGGTCCAGGATTTCCCGGTCGTAGATAAACAAGGGCAGCACCGGAAAGCCGCTTTGCAGGGCCGCCGTCAGCCCGGCGTTGTCGTGTACGCGCAGGTCGCGCCGGTGCCAGAACAAGACGATTTTCATGTTAGGGTCTTGGATGATTGGGGTCTTGTATTTCAGGAGTTGGGAATTGGGGGTTGTGGCATCGATTCAAGTGCCTGTTGTGGGCAATGTCATCCTGAGGCGCCAGCCGAAGGACCTTATAAGGTTTGGACGAGTCGCGTCAGAACGATTGATGGAACAACGCTCGTTCTGGGGTCCTAAAGTCCTTCGGCTGGCGCCTCAGGATGACGATTCAATAACAGCCAAGCTCCTGAGACCCCAAGACCCTAAAACCTCAACCTCCAAGACCCCAACAACTATTTCAGATTCGACAGGCCCCCGTCTACCGGCATTACCTGTCCGGTGATAAAGCTGCTGTGGTCGGAAAGCAGAAACGTAGCCATGTACGCCAGGTCCCGGGGCTGGCCCACGCGCTGCAACGGATGGCGCTTGGCCCCGGCTTCGGCTTTTTCGGGCGTGTTGAGCAAGGGTGCGGCCAGGGGCGTATCGGTCAGGGAAGGGGCAATGGCATTGATGCGGATGCCCGCGCCGGCGTACTCGGCGGCCAGGGCCCGGGTCAGGCCTTCCACGGCGGCTTTGGCGGTGGCAATGCTGGTGTGAAAGCTCATGCCCGTCGTGGCGGCTACCGTGCTGAACAACACCACCGACGCGTCCTCGGCCTTTTTCAGCCGCTTCATGCTCGCCTGCAGCACCTGCACCGCGCCCAGCACGTTCAGCTCGAAGTCGGCGCGGAAGTCGTCCAGCGGAATTCGCTCGAAGGGCCTCAGCTTGATGCTGCCCGGGCAGTACACCACGCCGTGCAGGATTTCCGGGAGAGGATTGAGCGCGTCGGCGGCCAGGGGCTGGGTGGCGTCAAGGAGCAGGTGGGTGGTGTTCAGCGCGGCCAGTTCGGGCGAGAGGTGGCGCGAAGCCGTGAACAGGTTGGCGCCCAGCTTGCTCAGCAGCTCAGCCGTAGCCAGGCCAATGCCGGACGAAGCGCCGACGAGAAATATATTTTTTTGCGCAAAGTCCATCCGGTGGGAATTGTCGAGGTGTGAGAAGACAACTCCCGGGCCGGGGCAAGGTTTATATATTGTAACCTAAATGCGCGTAACGGAGAATAAGGTGGGCGCGAATTATAGCGTTTAGCAAAAATTCGCTGCTGTGGTTCTGCTCGTTTGCCGCCCCTTTTTCCTAGCTTTCCGACCTCAAACTCCCATCCAACGCCTACCCGCTTTCCCTTCGCTATGAACATTCGCAAGTTGCTGGTCGCCAACCGCGGCGAAATTGCCATCCGGGTGCTCCGGGCCGCCACCGAGCTGGGCATTCCCACCGTGGCCATCTACACCTACGAGGACCGCTACTCGCTGCACCGCTACAAAGCCGACGAAGCCTATCAGATCGGCCGCGACGACGACCCGCTCAAGCCCTACCTCGATATCGAGGCCATCCTGCGGGTAGCCCGGGAAAACGGGGCCGACGCCATTCACCCCGGCTACGGCTTTCTGTCGGAAAACGCGACCCTGGCCCGCCGCTGCGCCGAGGAAGGCATTGTGTTCGTAGGGCCCCGGCCCGAGGTAATGGAAGCCCTGGGCGACAAAGTGGCCGCCAAGAAGGTGGCCGTGCAGTGCCAGGTGCCGATCATCGAGAGCAGCATCGAGGACCTGAACGACTTCGAGACGGCCCAACGGGAAGCCAACCGCATCGGCTACCCCGTGATGCTCAAGGCGGCTTCCGGTGGCGGCGGACGGGGCATGCGCGTTATCCGCGACGACGAGCAGCTGGAGCGGGGCTTCTTTGAAGCCCGCAACGAGGCCCTCAAGGCCTTTGGCGACGATACCGTGTTCCTGGAGAAGTTCGTGGAGAACCCCAAGCACATCGAGGTGCAGCTCGTGGCCGACACCTACGGCAACATCGTGCACCTCTACGAGCGGGACTGCTCGGTGCAGCGCCGCTACCAGAAAGTGGTGGAAGTGGCCCCGTCGCTTAACCTGCCCGACCACATGCGCCACCTCTTATATGAGTACGCGCTGCGTCTGGGCCGGGCCGTGAACTACAACAACGTGGGCACGGTGGAATTTCTGGTCAACCCCGAGCTGGACCGGATCTACTTTATCGAGGTGAATCCCCGCATCCAGGTGGAGCACACCGTGACGGAGATGATAACAGGCATTGACCTGATCAAAACCCAAATTCACATTGCCTCCGGCGCCCGCCTCACCGACCCGGAAATTGGGCTGGAAGTGGGCGGCCGACCCATGAAGACCGGCTACGCCATTCAGTGCCGCATTACAACCGAAGACCCCGAAAACGACTTCAAGCCCGACTACGGCACCATCGTGGCCTACCGCTCGGCCGGGGGCTTCGGCATCCGCCTCGACCAGGGCTCGGTCTACCAGGGCGCCAAGATTTCCCCCTTCTTCGACTCGCTGCTCGTGAAAGTGTCGGCCCACGCGCCCACGCTGGAAGGAGCCGCCTCCAAGATGGCCCGCACACTCGACGAGTTCCGGATTCGCGGAGTGCGCACCAACATTCAGTTTCTGCAGAACATCATTGCCCACCCCGAGTTCGTGGGCGGCAAAGCCAACGTCGACTTCATCAAGGACCACGCAGAGCTGTTCAAGTTCAAGGCCCGGCAGGACCGGGGTACTAAGATTCTGGGCTTCGTGGGCGACATTATCGTCAACGGCAACCCCGATGTGAAGGGCCTGCTTGATCCGAAGAAAGAGCTGCGCAAACCCATCCTGCCGGTTCTCGACCCGGCTATGCCCTACCAGCCCGGCACCAAGGACAAGCTCACCGAGCTGGGCCCCGAAGGCTTTGCCAAGTGGCTGCGCGAGGACCCGCTGATTCACTACACCGACACCACGTTCCGCGACGCGCACCAGAGCCTGCTGGCCACCCGCATGCGTACGTTCGATATGCTGAAGGTGGCCGAGCGCTACGCCAAGATGCATCCGCAGACCTTCTCGATGGAAGTGTGGGGCGGCGCCACGTTTGACGTGGCCCTGCGCTTTCTGCACGAAGACCCCTGGGAGCGACTGGCCAAGATCCGGGAGGCCGTGCCCAACATCCTGCTCCAGATGCTGATCCGGGGTGCCAACGGCGTGGGCTACAAAGCCTATCCGGATAACCTCACCGAGCGGTTTGTGCAGCAGGCCTGGGAAACCGGCGTCGACATCTTCCGCATCTTTGACTCCCTGAACTGGATGCCGGGCATGGAGTCCTGCATCAACTTCGTGCGCAAAAAAACCAAGGGCCTGGCCGAAGCTAGCATCTGCTACACCGGCGACATCCTGGACCCGAAGCGCAATCAGAAATACTCGCTCGACTACTACCTGCGCCTGGCCAAGCAGGTTGAGGACGCCGGGGCCCACATCCTCTGCATCAAGGACATGGCCGGTCTGCTCAAGCCCTACGCCGCCACCGAGCTGATTACGGCTTTGCGCGAGACGGTCAAAATCCCGATTCATCTGCACACCCACGACACCTCGTCGCTGCAGCCCGCTACTTATCTCAAGGCTGTGGAAGCCGGCGTCAACGTCATTGACGTGGCCATGGGCTCGTTGTCGGGCCTGACCTCCCAGCCTAACTTCAACTCCACGGTGGAAATGTTCCGTGGCACGCCCCGGCACCGCGAGTTCGACCAGGAAAGCCTCAACGACTTCTCCAACTACTGGGAAACCATCCGGGAGTACTACTACCCGTTCGAGTCAGGCCTCAAGGCCGGCACGTCGGAGGTGTTTCAGCACGAGATTCCCGGCGGGCAGTACTCCAACCTGCGGCCCCAGGCCGCGGCACTGGGCCTCGGGGAGAAGTTCGAGCAGGTCAAGAAGACGTTTGCTGAAGTAAACGAGCTGTTTGGCGACATCGTGAAGGTGACACCCTCTTCCAAGGTAGTCGGCGACATGGCCCTGTTCATGGTGTCGAATAACCTGACCACGGAGGACGTGCTGGAAAAAGGGCAGACCCTGAGCTTTCCGGAATCGGTGCAGAGTTTGTTCCGCGGCGACATCGGTCAGCCCGAGGGCGGGTGGCCGGAAAAGCTGCAGAAGCTGATTCTCAAGGATGAGAAGCCCTTCACCGACCGGCCCAACGAGCACCTCAAGCCCATCGACTTTAAAAAGGAGTGGAAGCAGTTTGAAGCGAAGTTCGGCGCGGGTGTCAAGTTTACCGACCTGCTCAGCTACCTGCTCTACCCCAAGGTGTTTGAGCAGTACTGGGCCCACTTCCAGCAGTACGGCGACGTGTCGCTGGTGCCTACCCGCGTGTTCTTCTACGGCCTCAAGCCGGGCGAGGAAACCATCATCGACATTGCCCGGGGCAAGTCGGTAATCGTCAAGCTCCGCTCGGTGGGCGAGGCTAACGCCGACGGCTGCCGCACGGTATTCTTCTCTTTCAACGGCCAGACCCGCAACCTGGAAGTGCGCGACCGGTCGGTGGAAGTAAAGACCGTGCGCAATCAGAAAGTCGATAAAGCCAACCCCCGCCAGATTGGCGCCCCGCTCCAGGGCATGCTCTCGAAGGTACTGGTCAAGAACGGACAGCCGGTGAAGCGCAACTCCCCGCTGTTCATCATCGAGGCCATGAAGATGGAAACGACCATTACCGCCCCCGACGACACCACAGTGCAGGGCGTACAGCTCACCGAAGGCTCCCTGGTCAACGCCGACGACCTGGTGCTCACGCTGAGTTAGGTTCAGCAACGTAACGAATAGGCTCCGCCAGTGGCGCCCCGCGGGGGTGTCCGCTGGCGGAGTTGCTTTTAGCGGAAGACCGGAAATAAATTTAGGTACAGCCTGTCCACAATTTGCTCTTTACCAGGAATATTTAGTATCATTGAATTGCTGTGCATCCCAATCCGGGTTAAAACTGTCTGCCCGGCTCTGCACTACACTGGTCTACTTACTCCTGTCAGGCCCTGACTGCTTCCGTTATGATACGCTTTGCTCCCTGGTTTTCGACTTTTCTTCTCGCTGCCGTCCTCACAGGCGCGGCCCCCTGCCTGGCTCAGAAGGCTCCGGTAACTTTGCGCGAGGAACAGACGACAGTCGATGCCTTGCGGGCCGCCACTGCCACCAATAACGACACCTACCTTACCTTCAACCATCAGTACAAAGGCGTGAAGGGCAGTCCCTATCTGCTGCCGGGTTGGCAAAAAGCAGATCTGCGCCTGCAAAACAACCAGCTTATTCCGAACGTGCCGGTTAAGTATGATGTGCTGGGCAATAATCTGCTGGCCATCCGCAAGCCCAACGACTCCATTATTGTGGGGTTCGGGCAGGTCAAAGAGTTCACCTTGCGCAACGTAGCCCTTGGGCCCCAGGGCCAGCCGGCAGACCATCTGTTCCGGCGCTGCGCCTTTCTGCACGAAGGGAAAGTGGTGGACAATTACTTTGAAGTGCTGGCTGAGGGCCGCGGTTTGCTGCTGCTGAAGCGCATCCGGAAAGAGGTTCGCCGCTTTAATCGGGACGCCGCCACCGTTGGCTACAGCTCCCAATCGGGCTTCGATGAAATTGACGACAAAACGGAGTACTACCTGTTTGCTGAGTCGGCGGGAAAAGCCGAACTGGTGAAACTGAGTCGGCGCGGCCTGGACAAGTCTTTTCAGGCTATTAGTACGGCTGGGCAACCTACCGCTTTATCTGGCCCGGCCGTCCGCACTGAACAGGAACTGGTTGTTGCGTTCCAGCTGCTGGCCGCTCAGTAAGCCTGTTTATCTGGTTTGCTTGCGCTGCCGCCCAAATGCATCAAATGCAGGATAATCACCGTTATGGGGCTGCTAGTAGCTCCTCTGGGTAAGTGGATATTTCAGCGGCTCTAATAAGAAATGCGGAAGCTTGGCAGTCAGCTACATCTGTAGCTGGCTAAGATTCGTATCTTAGTTCATGAAAAAAATCATTTTCATCTGCCTTTCGGTCTATTTGAGCAGTAGCGCAATAGCCCAGAAAAAGAATGCCAAGCCCGCCGTGCCGCAGGTTTCGGCTGCTACGGTAGAGCGCGTGGCCCGGACGCTGGCAGCCGACGACATGCAGGGCCGGGCTTCCACGCAGGCCGGTGGTCAGAAGGCGGCGCAGTTTCTGGCCGCTGAGTTTCAGCAACTGGGTCTGCAGCCCCTACCGGGGCAGGGCAGCTTCGAGCAGGTATTTCCCCTGTATCAGTCCACGCCGGCCGCGCTGTATGTTACCATCAACGGCCGGACGATACCGAAAGGGGAGGCCCTGCTGGTTTCCAGCCAGCCCCACCTGAACTGGACCAGCGAAGACGACCCCAGGCCGCGGGTTGTTGTCATTGAGGCCGGCGCGAACTACGACCGTGAAATCCGGTCCCTGCTGCGCCCCTCGGAAAACACGATGGTGCTTGTCGACCCGGCCCACGCGGCGGCTTTCAAGCGTACGGCAGCCTACCTGGCAAAAGGTGGTCCCTGGCGGGCCGAGAAAGTGCAGCCTTTCTCAACGGTGCTGGTGCAGATGGCCGGGCCTATGGCCAATGCAAAATTCCGGGTTGCAGCCAATGCCGCGACCAAAGCCACCGAAATTCGCAACGTGGTGGGTGTGCTGCCGGGCAAGGACCCGACCCGCGCGGCCGAGCAGGTTATCTTCTCGGCCCACTACGACCATATCGGAATACTACCGCCCGTAGCCGGTGACTCCATTGCCAACGGGGCCGACGATGATGCCAGTGGAACGGCCGCCGTAGTTGCCCTGGCCGAGTACTTCGGCAAGCGTAAGGACAACCAGCGGACCCTCATTTTCGTGGCCTTTACGGCCGAGGAAATGGGTGGCTTCGGCTCCCGCCACTTCGCCACCCAGATCAACCCGGCCCAGGTAGTAGCCATGTTCAATATTGAGATGATCGGCAAGATGTCGAAGTTCGGACCCAACACGGCGTTTATCACCGGGTACGAAAAGTCGGACTTCGGCAAGATCCTGCAGGCCGGCGTCCAGGGGTCGCCCTTCCGCTTCGAGCCCGACCCGTATCCGGCCCAGAACCTGTTTCTGCGCTCCGACAACGCCACGCTGGCCCGCTACGGGGTACCGGCTCACTCCATCAGCACCGACCAGATTCCCACGGATAAGCTTTATCACTCCGTGAAAGATGAAATCAGCAGCCTGGATTTTCCCAACATGACGGCCGTAGTCGCGGGCGTTGCCCGGGGAGCCGCCGGTATTGTGGCCGGCACCCAAACGCCCAGCCGGCTGGTGCTTGAAGCTGCCGTAACCCCGCGGCCCTAGCACAGCGCTTTGGTAATCCATAATAAAAGAAGGCACCTGAATAGCTTCAGGTGCCTTCTTTTATTGCATACAGGATACTCGGGTTGCGCTACTACGCTTTATTACTTGTTACCCCCTAACCGGAGGCTCAGGCCGGCACCGGCAGTAAAGCCCGTGCCGTTCTTGCCCATTCCCTGTCCGGCAGTCACGTCGAAGCGGATGCCGGGAATCGGGCGCCAGTAAAGGCCGGTCGTTACGCCCGGCCGGGCTCCCTGGTCGCGCTGAAAGGTGGAGTAGGCCTCGGCAAAGAAACCAGTGTTTGCGCTGATGGGGCCGTTCAGAGCTACCGTAGTAAGGTAGGTACCTACTTTGGTGTCGGCTGCCTTAAAGCCCCGCTGCCGGAAGCCCAGGTTTGCTTCCAGACCGTACCGCTCCCCGATCTGCTGAGAAATCAGCACCCGGGCGGCGGGCTCCAGTACTTTGTTTACGAAGGACGAGTCGCCGTTGCGCAGCGTCATCTCGGCCAGCATCACCACCTGCGACTTGGCGTCCTGATTGGTGGAGGCCAGAAACTTGGCACCAACGGTCAGGGGAGCCAGGCCCGAAGGCTGCTGCCGGGTGTTGCCGCCGGTTTCGGGAGCGAGAGCGGGTAGGCGCTGCAGGTAGTTCTGCGTGGCGCGAAGCTCAATGTGGTTGAAAAAGCCAACCCGCAGAGTAGCGGAAGAAAGGGTGCGCCGTGCGCCACCTTCCACCAACGCATCAACGCGGTTGACACCGGCATCGAGCTGGACCTGGCCGGGCCGCAGCATGTTGGTTGTGATGGTCATGCCGGGACGATCGGGCCGGATGTTGCGCACGAAAGGCGCATTTTGATTGTCGGCCGCGTCTTGGGCCAAGGTGCGGGTCGTGGCGCAGGTCAGCGTCGCGAGTGCCAGCAGAATGGTCTTTTGCATATCCCTCAGACAGCAGGGACGCAAATATAGTTCGACCGTTATAAGACAAACCTGTTTTTTACGGGCAAAACTGCGGCAGGTTGCGCTAAGGGGAAAGTTTTTTTAATCCTTGCTGAAAGTCACCAGCATCGGCCGGCGTCGGGTAGGTACAGCCGCCGACTGGCTGGCCACTGTCTTTTCAAGCTGATGCAGGTGGTCGGCCTGCTGGTTGCTGACGGCGACGAGGCGGGAGTAGGCCGCCGTGAGCTGCTGAAGCTGGTCGCGGAGCTGTGCTACTTCCGTAGCGCTAACGGTAGGAGCCGCTGGGGTTTCAGCAGTAGGGGCTACTGCTTCAGCAGCGCTGGCCAGCACCGGGGACTGCGCCTTGACGGTTTGTTGACCAATAACGAGCAGGGCGAAAAGAGCGGAGAAGCGTAGGAAAGAATTCATTGTATCGTAGAAATTTATTGTGATTGAATATGACAAAATTAGGCAAAGCGAACAGACCCGTCAATCACACGATGATGTGACCAAAGATATTTCGTTCGGATTTCGTGTGTAAAAGGCGCTTGACTGGTATTTATATAATTAACAATCATTGGCTTACCTGTTAAAAAATCTTGATAATATCCGCTACGGGATCCGGGCCGATTACCTCTGTCCTTCGCTTAACCAGGCTGACGACCGATCCTTTACTACTTGCAGAAGTCCAGGTAATCCGGCCTAAGCAACAAGCAGTTTCATCTGTATCCTGATCGTGCACCCGTTGGTCCGAATAATTCGATCGGACTTGGTCATTGCCGGTACAGAAGTGGCGGTGAGGCCTAGGCTCAGCCGATAAAATACCGTGCACGAAAACTATTCCCGGAGCAGGACAGTAAAGCAGGCTGAATTGCCTGAGCGCAGTAGAAAAAGGCAGCAACCTGTACTTTTGCCGCACCCGCTCCCGAGTTCCGCTACTACCTATCTGCGTACCGAGTTTTCCTTTGATGCTTGCCACTCCCCAACAACGTCAAGCTGTTACGTTAATTCTGGCCGAACAGGCGGCCGTGCTGGCCAATGCGGCTGCCAAGCTGTACGTGCAGTTTTTGCCCTTCGGGGACGAAGCCCGTCCGGCGAAAGTATATGCCCTGGAGCAGGAGCTGCGCAGCCACGTACAGCCTTTGGCCGACTCGGTTCTTATGGATAGCGTTTCGCTGGTGCAGGCTCACTTTCAGCATGCCCGCTACCTCGCCCCGGGGCCTTCGAACGGTCGCGACGTCGAGCTGCAGGCCCAGCTGTCGGCCCTACGGCAGATTCTGCGGCGTCACCTGCCCATCAGCGACTATTCCCTGACCGACCACTACCTGCGGCAGGTGATGCAGGCCCTGGGTGAGCCCCTGCCCAGGACCTCCGATGCTGAGCCAACCAAGCCTCCTGGCCTTAGTGCGCTGGCTGCCGAGTACCTCAATCTGCTGCTGGCCGGGCAGCGCGCTGCAGCGCTAAAGCTGATGCGTCGCGCTGCCAAAGACGGCACCGCTGTACACGAGCTCTACCTCAGCGTGTTTCAGCCGGTACAGCGCGAAGTAGGCCGGCTCTGGCACCAGGGCAAAATCAGTGTAGCCCAGGAACACTACTGCACCGCGGCCACCGAACTGGCCATGGCCCAGTTGCATCCGTATCTGATGAAGGTGCCCCGCAACGGGCGCCGGCTGGTCGCAACCACGCTGGCGGGCGACCTGCACGGCATGCCCGTGCGTATCGTCAGCGACTTTCTGGAAGCAGAAGGGTGGGAGTCTTACTTCCTGGGGGCCAGCACGCCGGCCGAGAGCGTATGGTCGGCCACGGTAGCGTATAACGCCGACCTTATCATCGTGGGAGCCTCCATGAGCCACCACGTGGCCGCCGTGCGGGAGCTTATTAGTGCCCGCCAGGAAGATCCCGCACGGGCTGACGTGAAGATCGTAGTAGGTGGGGCGCCCTTCAATGCGGACCCCCAGCTCTGGCAGGCCGTGGGCGCCGACGGCTGGGCTCCAGATGCCTGGCAGGCTATTGAGCAGGTGAATAGATTATTTGCCGCACCTCACTCGTCCTCAAAATCAAGGCCCAGCAGTTGATTCAGCGCCTGCTGAACTTCGGCTCCGGCATGGCGCTGCCCGGCCCGGCGGCACACAACTAGTCCGGTACGGTAAACCTTTTCGGCTTCTTCCGGCTTTTGTAGCTGCTCGAGCAGCTTGCCCGCGTGGTAGTAGGTGCCCACGTAGTCGGGGTGCTCGGTAAGCAGCTTTTGGTAAAACTCCAGGGCCCGCTGCGGCTCGGTGGGCCGGTATTCCATCGCCAACGCGTAGATTGTGAACGGGTCATTCGGGTCTTCGGCGTAGAAGCTCAGCAGTTGCTGCAGGCGGCTGGGGGCGGTTTCCATTAGAGGGAGTTTTCTGTATCTTCGCCCGAAATTAGGGGCTTTCCCACACTTTTTGTCCATCCAAGCCGCCATCGATGAAGTTTCTCGTTTGCATCAGCAACGTGCCCGACACGACTACCAAAATCACCTTCACGCCCGATAACAAGGAGTTCAACAAGGCCGGAGTCCAGTTCGTTATCAACCCCTGGGATGAGTACGCCCTCACGCGTGCCATCGAGCTGAAAGAACAGCAGGGCAGCGGCACCGTCACGGTGCTAAACGTGGGCGAGGCTGACACCGAGCCCAACATCCGCAAAGCCCTGGCCATCGGCGCCGACGACGCCATCCGCGTCAACGCCAAGCCTACTGATGCTTACTTCGTGGCCCAGCAGATTGCGGCCGTCGCCAAGGAAGGCGG
The DNA here is from genome assembly GCF_020685205.1 of Hymenobacter translucens. Taxonomy (GTDB): domain Bacteria; phylum Bacteroidota; class Bacteroidia; order Cytophagales; family Hymenobacteraceae; genus Hymenobacter; species Hymenobacter translucens. The sequence continues at coordinate 553,603 of NZ_JAJERB010000001.1, read as the reverse complement.
CTACGAGGTAATCCTGATGGGTAAGGAAAGCATCGACTACAACGGCTTCCAGGTGCACGGCATGGTGGGCGAGCTGCTCGGCATTCCGACCGTGGCCCCGGCCATGAAGCTCGACATGAGCGGTAGCACTGCTACGCTTGAGCGCGAAATCGAAGGCGGTAAGGAAATCGTGGAGGTTTCGGCCCCGTTCGTGGCCTCGTGCCAGCAGCCGATGTGCGAGCCCCGCATCCCGAACATGCGCGGCATCATGACGGCCCGCACCAAGCCGCTGAAGGTGGTGGAGCCCATGGGCGAAGGTGCCCGCACCGAGGTAGCCGAGTACGCGCTGCCCCCCAAGAAGCAAGGCGTGAAGCTGATTCCCGCCGAGTCGGCCGGGGACCTGATCCGCCTGCTCCGCAACGAAGCCAAAGTCATCTAATTATCAATTACTAATTAAAGAAAGCATGTCTGTTCTCGTAGTTGTTGAATGTGATAATGGCGAAGTAAAGAAGTCTTCGCTTGAAGTAGCTTCGTACGGAAGCCAGGTAGCCCAGCTGCTGGGTACCACCGCTACCGCCGTTGCGGTGGGGGAGGCCTCGGAAGCCAGCCTGGCCAGCCTGGGCGAGCAGGGTATCAGCAAAGTGCTCTACGATGCCGAGCCCCGCCTGAAGGACTTCGTCAATAGCGCCTACACCAAGCTTATTGCCGCGGCCGCCGAAAAGGAAGGCGCGCAGCTGCTGGTGCTGGCCAACTCCAACATCGGTGCGGCCGTCGGCTCCCGCCTGTCGGTGCGCCTGAAGGCCAGCCTGGCTACCAACGTGGTGGAGCTGCCCAAAATCAATGGCGGCAGCTTTACGGTAAAGCGCGGCGCCTTCTCGGGCAAGGCCTTTGCCGACGTAGTCCTGACCGGCGACCGGAAAATCATTGCCGTCAAGAAAAACAGCATTGAAGCCCTCCACAACGCCGGGCAGACCGCTCAGGTAGAGAGCTTCTCCGCCGGCTTGTCCGACGCTGACTTCACCGACGCGCCCAAGCAGGTTATCATGCAGGACCAGGCCGGTGGCGTACTGCTGCCCGAGGCTGACCGCGTGGTATCGGGTGGCCGCGGCATGAAAGGCCCCGAGAACTGGAACCTGATCGAGGACCTGGCCAAGGCCCTGGGCGCGGCTACAGCCTGCTCGAAGCCGGTTTCGGACGTCGACTGGCGCCCTCACCACGAGCACGTGGGCCAGACCGGCATCACCGTGTCGCCGAACCTGTACATTGCCTGCGGCATCTCGGGCGCCATCCAGCACCTGGCCGGCGTAAACTCGTCGAAGGTGATTGTGGTCATCAACAAGGATCCGGAGGCCCCATTCTTCAAAGCGGCCGACTACGGCATCGTGGGCGACGTATTTGAGGTCCTGCCCAAGCTCACGCAGGCCGTCAAGGAATTGAGCTAGTTTGCTTTTAATTAGGGACCTGGACCCGTGGCGGTACGCCATTGGCGTCCGGGTCCCTGATTATTTTACCGGATTCGCCTTTCGGCCGGCAGCCTTTGCTTTCTTTGCACGTAGTAGAAGGCCAGTGAGAACGTCCCAAAGACCCCAACCGCAGGAAAGCGGAAGCTAAGTCCCCAAGACCCTTGAAAAAAATACAGCTCGAAATACTAGGGCTTTCGTCCAGCCAGTCGCAGTCCGGCTCCTTTGCCCTCATTCTGGGGGAGAAGTCCGGCAACCGTCGCCTGCCCATCATCATTGGCATGTTTGAGGCCCAGAGCATTGCCATTCAGATCGAGAAGATCAGTCCGAACCGGCCGCTGACCCACGACCTGTTCAAGTCGTTTGCCGAGCACGTGCACGTTGCCATTCTGGAAGTGCTGATTTCCGATCTGAAGGAAGGTGTGTTCTACTCGAAAATTGTCTGCTCCGACGGAGCTACGACCTTCGAGCTTGACGCCCGCCCCTCCGACGCCATTGCCATCGGCCTGCGTTTCGGCGTGCCCATCTTCACGGTGGAAAGCGTGCTGAGCGAAGCCGGTATCATTCTAAGTGACCTCGACGAGAATGCCGACGACTCGGACGAAGACGACGAGGACGACGAGGACGACGACACCAACCCGGACGCTCCGGCCCCGAGCACCCCGGAGCCTAGCGGGCAGGTTTCGCTCGACGAGCTGACCAAGATGCTGGCCCAGGCCCTGGAAAAGGAAGACTACGAGAAGGCTGCCAAAATCCGGGACGAGCTTAACAAGCGCAACGGATAAGCTGACGTTACCACACGAATGAGCCGCTCTCTACCCAGGGAGCGGCTTTTTTGTGGGTTGGGGGCTGCTGCTTGTTGATTGTGGGCAGTTGGTCGTTACTTAGCCGTCGGGTCAGGGCCGCAGCAGACCCTGCCTTCACTTACTAATCGACACTTAGCATTCACCTTTTATGTCCGAAACTTCCCTCAGCTTTCCCATTGGCCGCGCCCAGCTGCCTGCGCAGCCTCTCCCGGCAGCCGAGCGGGCACCCCTCATTCAGCAGGTTGCCGACCTGCCCGCTCAGGTAATGGCCATGGCCCAATCGGTGGGCGGGGTAGGGCTGGAGCGCCCGTACCGGCCCGGGGGCTGGAACGGGCGCCAGGTTATTCACCACCTGGCCGATTCCCACCTGAACTCCTATACCCGCTTTCGACTGGCGCTGACCGAGGAAAACCCCACCATCAAGCCCTACGACGAGGCGGCCTGGGCCAACCTGCCTGATGTAGCTGCTACCCCCATTACGGTGTCGTTGAGTCTGCTGGAGGCGCTGCACGTGCGCTGGACCAACCTGCTCTGGCACCTGACGGAAGAGCAGTGGCAGCGCACCTTCTACCACCCCGACATGCAGCGGTCGGTCCGGCTGGACGAAGCCCTGGTCCTCTACGCCTGGCACGGACGCCACCACCTGGCTCATCTGGCCAGCCTGCGTACGGAAGTGCAGTCGTAGTCGAAAGCAACAAAAAGCCCCGTCTGAGCTCAGACGGGGCTTTTTGTTGCCGGATCAGCAACAGACGGGGTCAGGCGTCTTTCTCCGGAGCTACTTCCACAATAGCAGCCAGGCCGCCCTCGGTTTCTTCGTCCACCTTCTTGGCGGCCCGCACCAGGCTGCTGCTGAAGATAAATTCCTTAAGCTCGGGCACCGTGGTATTCAGGATTTCTTCCTTGGTGCCGTCCCAGAGCTTGAGGCCCTTGTGCAGGTAGATGATGTGGTCCCCTATTTCCACCACCGAGTTCATGTCGTGGGTGATGACGACGGTGGTGATGCCGTACTCGTGGGTGATTTCGTGAATCAGCTCGTCAATCTTGATGGAGGTGGCGGGGTCAAGGCCGGAGTTGGGCTCGTCGCAAAACAGGTAGGTGCAGTTGGGCGCAATGGCCCGCGCAATGCCGACGCGCTTTTTCATACCGCCCGAAATTTCGGAAGGCATCTTGGTGCCCGCGTTTTCCAGGCCTACGCGCTTAAGGCAGAACTCCACCCGGTCGCGCCGCTCCTCGCGGCTCATGTCGGGGGTGAGCATCTTCAGGGGAAACTCGGTGTTTTCGTACACGGTCATCGAGTCGAACAGGGCCCCGCCCTGAAACAGCATCCCGATCTTGCGGCGGATGTCCTGCTTGATGTCGACTTTGTTGTTGGTAAACACCAGGCCATCGAAGGTGATGCTGCCCAGGTCGGGCTTCATCAAGCCGACGATGCATTGCAGCAGCACGCTTTTGCCCGTGCCCGAGCCCCCCAGCAGCAGGTTGCACTTCCCGGTTTCAAACCGGCAGGTGATGCCCTTCAGCACGGGGTTGCCGTTGAACGACTTCTGAACGTTATGAACTTCAATCATGATAGTGAGGAGCTACAAGCCCCAAGCTACAAGCTGCAAGCTTACTGCTACATCTGGTATAGCTTGAGGCTTGCAGCTTACAGCTTGCAGCTGCTAAAGGAGTAGGGCGGCCAGCACGTAGTCGGCCAGCAGGATGGCGATGATGGAATTGGTAACGGCGGCTGTGCTGGCGGCGCCCACCTCCAGGGCCCCACCCTTGGTGAAATAGCCTTTATAAGAGGAAATGGCCGACACCAGAAAGGCAAATACCACCGATTTAATCAACGCAAAGGCAATGTTATAAGGCACAAAATCGGAGCGGATGCCCTCGATGTACTCCTGAGCCGACATGGCCCCGGACAGCGTACCGGCCAGGTAGCCGCCCGTGATGGACAGGACCATGGCCAGAATCACGAGCAGCGGAAACATCATCATGGCCGCCACGATCTTGGGCAGCACCAGGTAGGAAGCCGAGTTGATGCCCATCACCTCCAGCGCATCCACCTGCTCGGTGATGCGCATCGTGCCCAGGCCGCCGGCAATGCTGGAGCCCACCTTGCCGGCCAGCACGATGCTGGTGATGGTGGGCGCCAGCTCCAGAATGGTCATTTCCCGCACCATAAAGCCGATGGTGGACTTTGGAATGAGGGGGTTGACGAGGTTATAGGCAATCTGGACGCAGGTTACGGCCCCGATAAAGGCGCTGACGATGGCGACGATAAAGACCGAATCTATCCCAATCAGGATGGCTTCGTCGAGGGTGCGCTGCCAGAGCACCGTAAAACGCTCTTTGCGAAAGAGCATACCCTGCATGAAAAGCAGGAATTCGCCGAAGGTTTTGACCATAAAAAGCGAAACAGAAAAGAAATGCGGAAACTTGGGGGCTGGTTTGCCGGTCGATGGAGCGGCTCCGCACAGTTGGGCTTACTTACGTAAACTCCGTTTCAACAATCAAAGGAATGAAAAAATATATCGTCGTCACGGGTGGCACCAAAGGCATTGGGCGGGCCATCGTATTTCGCTTCGCCCGGGCCGGGTTCGGGGTCGTCACCTGCGCCCGCTCGGCTGCCGACCTGCAGGCGCTTGCCACCGAGCTGGGGGCCGAAGTTCCCGGCGCCGAAATGTACACCCTGCCTGCCGACCTCAGCCAGCGCCCGGACGCGGTTCGGTTTACGGAGTATGTACGGAATCTGGGCAAGCCCGTCGACGTGCTGGTCAACAACACCGGGGCCTTTGTGCCGGGCCGGCTGCAGGACGAGCCCGCCGACGGCTCCCAGCTGCGACAGATGATTGACGTAAATCTCTACAGTGCCTACGACGTAACCCAGGCGCTGCTGCCGGGGATGATTGAGCGGCGGCAGGGCCATATCTTCATGATGTGCTCCACGGCCAGCCTGATGGCGTATCCCAACGGGGGCTCCTACTGCATTGCCAAGTTTGCGCTCTATGGCATGGCCAAAGTGCTGCGCGAGGAGCTTAAGGAGCACGGCCTGCGCGTTACGTCCGTGCTGCCCGGGGCCACCTATACCGCCAGCTGGGAGGGTGCGGGTTTGCCGGAAGAGCGGTTCGTCAAGGCCTCCGACGTCGCCGACGCCATCTTCAGCGCCTATTCCCTCTCGCCGCTGGCGGTGCTGGAGGAGCTGCTAATCCGGCCCCAGCTCGGGGATATTTAGCGGAAAACAGAACTCAGACTCATTCTGATGTCGGGTACTTCTTGCGTCTAAGCGCTTAATCCCGCTTTACAACTTTGCCCCTCGGGCCCAGCGTGATGCTGGTCTGGGCAGGGCTGCCGGCGTAGTACAGGGTGCCGATGCCATTGTGCCGGCCGGCCAGTACGTTGGTCGCCGTCACGGAAGCGTCGCCGCCGCTGTCTTTGGTGAGGTGGAAGTACAGATCCCGCACGCGCAGGCCGGTTCCGCGCAGGCTGCCGTTGCCACCGACGGTCAGGTTCAGCTCCTGGGCACTGCCCCGCACGGCTATGTCACCGACTTCGTACTGGTCGAGCCAGAGGTAGCGGCTGGTCAGGTCAAGGTCGTAGTCACCGGCGCCCACGAGGTGAAAGAAGATGGTGTCGGCGCGGAAGTTGCCGGCGGTACGCACGTGGCCCTGTCCTTTCAGAAACACGTTGCGCAGGTCGGGCACGTGCAGCGTCACTTCCCGGGGCGTGTTGTAGGTCCGCACCCAGTTGCAGCGGCTGGTATTATGAATGGTCAGCTCGTCGCCCTGGGTGGTCAGCTCGATGCTGGACTGCAGGTTTTTGCCGGCCCGCACCTCGGCGTAGAACAGCTGATCCTGCACCAACGTCACGTCGACGTTGTCGTACGCGTAGATAGTCGTGAAGGCCGGTAGGGCCCGCTGCTCGGTCACGACCGTGCCGGTGCTCATCAGGCAGTCGGTTTCGTGGCCTTCGCCGCAGCCGGGCAGCAGCAGGGACCCCGCCGCGCCCAGCAGCATACCAAAAAGCCGCCGGGGGCAGTTACCTTGCGGCCAAATAGCCATTGTAAAACGAAACTTCAGCATGGACCTGACGGGCAAGATAGTGATTCTGACGGGCGTCAGCAAAGGAATCGGCCTGGCTACGGCCGAGGCGCTGCTGGCGAAGGGCGCCCTGGTTGCCGGCTGGGGGCGCACCAAGCCGGAGCTGACGCATGAGCGGTTTCAGTTTTTTGAGTGCGACGTGCGCAGCGAGGCGGCGGTGCAGGAAGCCCTGGTAAACACCCAGCGGGAACTCGGCGCCGAAATCCACGGGCTGGTCAACAACGCCGGACTGGGAATAGCCGGGGAAGTGGACGGGTTTTCGTCGGACGACTGGCACACGATGTTCGACACCAACGTGCACGGCACCTTTTACTGCACCCGGGCCGTGCTCCCGCAGATGAAGCAGCAGCAGCTGGGCCACATCGTCAACATTGCTTCTATTGCCGGCAAAACCGGAATTGAGAAGATGGCGGGCTACTGCGCTACCAAGTTTGCGGTGCGGGGCTTCTCGGAAGCCATCTTCAAGGAAGTTCGGTCCCACGGCATTAAGGTGACCTGCATCTATCCCGGCTCAGTGCAGACCAACTTCTTCGATGATATTCCCGGCATCGAGGCCAACAGCTCGATGATGCAACCCCACGACATTGCCGGTGCCATTCTCTACGCCATCGAAACGCCGTTCAATTTTCACGTCGTAGACCTGGAGCTGCGCCCGCTCCAGCCTAAAAAGTAGTAGTTATCTGTTGATCATTACTTGCTGATTGCTTTAACCCCACCAACAATCAACAACAAGCAATCAACAATCAACCTCCAACAGTCAAATGGTTGAAATTCAGCATCTGACCAAAACATTCGGCAGCCAGGCGGCGGTGAACGACGTGTCCTTTACCGTGGGAAAGGGTGAAATCCTGGGCTTTCTGGGTCCGAACGGAGCAGGTAAGTCCACGACGATGAAGATTGCCACCGGCTACCTGCCGCCCTCGGCGGGCACAGTAACGGTGGACGGGTTCGACGTACTGGCCGATCCGCTGGAAGTGCGGCGTCGGGTAGGCTACCTGCCCGAACACAACCCGCTCTACCTGGACATGTACGTGCATGAGTACCTGGAATTCATCGGCTCGGTGCACGGGCTGAAAGGGCCCGCCCGCCGGCAGCGGGTGGCCGAGATGGTTGACCGCGTAGGGCTGGGGCGGGAGCAGAACAAGCAGATCGGGGCCCTCTCAAAAGGCTACCGGCAGCGCGTGGGTCTGGCCCAGGCCCTCATCCACGACCCCGGCGTGCTGATTCTCGACGAGCCCACCACCGGCCTCGACCCCAACCAGATCGGCGAAATCCGCAGTCTGATCCGGGAAGTAGGGCAGGACAAAACTGTCATCTTCTCCACCCACATTCTGCCCGAGGTTACGGCCTTGTGCAGCCGGGTGGTCATTATCAACCGCGGCCGGATTGTGGCCGACTCGCCGGTCAGTGAGCTGGGCGCCGGCGCCACAGGGGAGACCCTGATCCGGGCCGAGTTCGAGCAGCCCATCGACGTAGCGCCGCTGCTGGCGTTGCCGGGCATCCTGGGCGTGGAAGCTGAGGCCGGCAACCGGTACCGGATCCGGGCCGCCGGCCCCGACCTGCGCGCTTCCATCTCCCGCCTGGCCGCCCAGCAGGACTGGATTCTGCTGGGTCTGCGCCAGGAGGAACGCTCGTTGGAGCAGGTGTTTCAGGATTTAACCAAATAAGTGAATGCTTGACCTGGCCTGGGGGCCGTAACCGGCCGGTCGGCCCATTTATCACATCAGCACATTCGTATAAATGCTTGCCATTCTTCGCAAAGAATTCAACGCCTTTCTAAGCTCCCCGGTCGCCTACGTGGTTATCGGGGTGTTTCTGGTGGCCACGGGCCTGTTCGTGTGGGTGTTTCCCGACAGCAGCGTGCTCGACTACGGCTACTCCGACCTGCAGACGCTGTTCAACATGGCACCCTGGATTTTCCTGTTTCTGATTCCGGCCATCACCATGCGCACGTTTGCCGAGGAGAAAAAGGCCGGCACCATTGAGCTGCTGCTCACCCGTCCGCTCACCGACGGGCAGATTCTGGGCGGTAAGTACCTGGCCTGCCTGCTGCTGGCCCTGCTGGCGCTGGTGCCCACGCTGCTTTACTACTACTCGGTGTACCAGCTCGGCAACCCGGTCGGCAACATCGACTCGGCCGCCACCGTCGGCTCTTACCTTGGCCTGGCGCTGCTGGCGGCGGTGTTTGCGGCCATTGGCGTGTTTGCCTCGGCCCTCACCCGGGACCAGATCATTGCGTTTCTGGTAGCGGTAGTGGGCTGCTTTGTGGTGTACTCCGGCTTCGATTCACTGTCCTCGGTGTTCGACGGGGGACCAGCCTACTACATCAGTCAGCTGGGTATTGCGGCCCATTACCGCGACATCAGCAAGGGCCTTGTTGACTCCCGCGACCTGGCGTATTTTCTGACTCTGATTGCCGGGCTGCTGCTGGCTACCAGGCTGGTGCTGCAAAGCCGCAACTGGTAGCGCGGCAGCCTGCTTGGCGTCAGTTACAACCCCGCTAAGCTCAGTAAATGCTTTGCTTACATTTAGGCGGGCCTTTGCAGAACAGGGTTTTGGCCGGCCTAGGAAGTGCCTTACACCTGATCATAACTAATATCACCCTTAGCGGCCACCCTATGAGAACTACTCTACGCTTTTCGTCTTGCAGCCTTTTTAGCCTGCTGGTCATGGTGTTGCTGGCCAACGGGGCGTACGCTCAGGCTCCAAACTGGAGTGCCCTGGCCACCACCAGCCAGACGATTGGGAATGGCTCCGTGGTCCAGGCGCTGGCGGCCGATGCCAGCGGCAACGTGTATCTGGCCGGGCAGATCAGCGGAACCGTCCAGTTCGGCAGCACCAGCCTGACGGCCAACGGCAGCGTCAGCTCCGGGATGTACGTGGCGAAGTGGAACACCTCTGCCAGCCGCTTTGAGTGGGCTCAGCTGATTACCGGGGCCTTTATGGGTAAAGTCAATGGCCTGGCGGTGAGCGGGTCTACTATCTATATCTGTGGTCATTTCAGCGGCTTAGCCGGATTTGGCCCCTTCTCGCTGACTTCCCAGGGCAACAAGGATGGATTCGTAGCCAAGCTTACCGACAACGGCGCTACCGGCAGCTTTACCTGGGCCCGGGGCCTGGGCGGCACCAGCGACGACGAGGCTACGGCTTTGGCGGTTCAAGGCACCCGGGTGTACGTAGCCGGCAGCTTCTGGAGCCCTGCCCTGGACCTGGGCGGCAGCGTGGTAACCAATTCAGGACCCGTCAATACAATGGATATGTTTGTGGCCCGCCTTTCCGACTCGGGTGCCGGCAACAGCCTGGACTGGGTGCAGCAGGCCCGGGGGACAAACTATGAAGATGCCACCTCCCTGGCTGTGAGTGGCACGAGCATCTACGTGGCAGGAACGTTTAACTCCGCTCCCAGCAGCTTCGGCTCAGCGGCGGTATCGTCAGCGGGTGGGGTCGACATCTATGTAGCCAAGCTGACCGACACCGGCACCAGCGGGAATTTCAACTGGGTGCAACGGGCCGGCGGGCCGGCGTACGACGAGGTAGGGGGCTTAGCGGTTAATGCGGCCAACGTCTACGTTGCCGGCTCGTTTCAGGGGCCTACAGCTGACTTTGGCTCGACGAACCTGGCTACGGCGGGAATCAACTCCGATATCTTTGTGGCCAAGCTCACCGATGGCGGCAGTAGTGGCAGCTTTACCTGGGCCCAGCGGGCCGGGGGACAAAACCCGGAAAGCGTAACCGGCCTACAGGTACTTGGGCCGTACGTGTACGTAGCCGGTAATTTTACGAGCAGTACCATCGACTTCGGCTCCACTACCCTGCGCCTGCAGGGCGGTGCTGATGTGTTCGTAGCCCGTCTTTTAAATGCCGGCAGCACCGGGCGCTTCGAGTGGGCCAAGCGTGCTGGTGGGGAGTGGAGTGACTTTGCCGGCGACCTGGCCGTGCAGGGAACGAGCGTGCTGGTGGCGGGTAGCGTGCAGCCGATAGCCAGCTTCGATTCGTATAGCGTAACCGGGCCGGTTGGGATGCCGCCGGCCCGGGGCACGGTTGCTTACGTGGCTACCCTGAACGACCTGATGCTGGCGACTACCGCGGCATCCTCCCTGGCCGGCCTGAGCGTGTTCCCCAATCCGGCCCCGGGCCGGGTAACGGTGCAGCTGCCCGCGCTTTCCGGCGTCAGTCAGATAACGGTTACCCTGACCGACGTCCTGAACCGGGTGGTGCGCGCCTATCCGGTGGGGCTGACCGGCGAGGGCCTGCGGCAGGAGCTGGATCTTACCGGCGTCGTGCCGGGTGTCTACCTGCTGCGTGTTCAGGCCGGATCGGCTGAAACGGTGCGCCGCCTGCTGGTAAAGTAACGTATCATTAACTACCCTCGCCGGTAGCTGCGTCTTGCGGCTCGGTTAACGGCGAGGGAAACAGTCGGCATAACCTTCCATTATGCCGCCACAAATTGAAAGGTGCTCTCACCACCACATGACCGATACTGAACAACCTACCATCCCGACTACTTCCCGCAAACAGCGGGACCTGACCCGCTTTGGCCTGCTGCTACTTGGGCTGGTAGTTCTCAACCTTGTGGGCAGCCTGTTCTTTTTCCGGCTGGACCTGACGGAAGAGAAGCGCTACACCATGGCCCCGGCCACCAAGCAGCTGCTGCAGAACCTGCCCGAGCCGGTCACGGTCACGGTGTACCTGGCCGGGGATTTTCCGCCCGCGTTCCGGCGCCTGCAGCAGAGCGTCCGCGAAACCCTAAATGAAATGCAGGTCTACGGCGGGCGTAACCTGCACTATGTGTTCGTCGACCCTTCGGCGGCTTCCACGGAAAAAGAGCGCAACGCCTTTTACGAAACGCTGCTCAAGAAAGGGCTGCGGCCCACCAACCTGGCCGCTTCCGAGAATGGAAAGCGCAGTGAGAAAATTATCTTTCCCTGGGCCACCGTGGCCCTGGGTAATCAGGAAAAGCAGGTGCTGCTGCTGCGCGGCAACCAGGCGGCTCCGGCCGAGGTGCGCCTCAACCAGAGCATCGAGGGACTGGAATACGAGCTGGCCAGCACGATCCGCAAGCTGGTGCCCGGGCAGCGCAAGCTGATCGGCGTGGTGGAAGGCCACAACGAGCTGACCAACGTACAGGCCTACGACCTGATTAACTCCCTCAGCCAGTACTACAGCGTGTACCGGGTAAACCTGAGCCGGACCCGCCCCCAGGACCTGGCCAAGCTCAGCGCCATCATCATTGCCAAGCCCACGGAGGCATACTCGGAGCCCGAGAAGTTTGAGCTCGACCAGTACGTGACCCGTGGGGGCAAGGCGCTGTTTTTTGTGGACCCCATGCGCGTGAGCCTGGACTCGACGGCCCGGGCCGGTGCTTCGCTGGCTTTTCCCTACGAGCTCAACCTCGACGACCTGCTGTTCCGCTACGGCGTTCGCCTGAACGGGGACCTGATTCTGGATTTGAACTCGGGCGTAATTCCGATGGTGACCGGTACGCTCGGCGACAAGCCCAACGTGGAGCCGATGCAGTGGCAGTTCTACCCGCTCATCAACACCTTCAGCCAGCACCCCGTCACCCGCAACCTCGACGCGGTCTACACCAAGTTCATCAGCTCAATTGACACGGTCAAGGCGGCCGGCATCCGCAAGACCCCGCTGATGTTTACCTCGCGCTACGCCCGGGTGCTGCCCGCGCCGGTGCCCATCAACTTCAACGACGCCCGCCTGGCGCCAGACCCAAAGGTTTATAAACAGCGGTTCCTGCCCGTGGGCTACCTGCTCGAAGGGCAGTTCCGCTCCCTGTATGCCAACCGCGCCCGACCCGGCACCACTCAGTTTCAGCCCGCCGCGGCCGCCGATGCCCGGCCCGGCAAGGTGCTGGTGATTTCGGATGGGGACTTTATCCGCAACGAGGTCGACCCCAAAACCGGCAACCCCTACCGCCTGGGCTTCGACCGGATGGCCAACACCGAGTTTGCCAACCGGGAATTGGTGCTCAATGCCGTAGACTACATGCTTGACGAAACCGGCCTGATTGCCGTGCGGGGCAAGCAGATTACCCTACGGCCCCTCGACAAAATCCGGATCCTGGCCGAGCGTACCAAGTGGCAGGCGCTGAACCTGATGCTGCCCCTGGCTTTGCTCGGCGGCTTTGGTCTGGTGCGGGCCTGGCTGCGCCGCCGCCGGTACGCCTCGTTCCGGACGGAGTAGTCGGGTCCGTTCCGATCAAAGCGCTACTTCGATTATACGGGAGCTCTCCCCGGTGACTTTTACTGCAGCACTACCGGCGTTGTGTCGGAGCTGTAGGTCTCGCCATTGTCTAGCCGCACCTTGACTCGGACTCTGAACTCGGGATTTAACGCGGGCTTCTTCTTCAGCCTCAGCGTGTAGCTGCTGCCGATATTGCGGGTGCGCGACGTGTCATTTTTCAGATGCGTCGTCAGATCGCGGATATCGGTAGGCGACAACTGAATCTGCAGCAGATCGTTGAGGGTGTCGTTGGCCAGGTGCTGGGCGTCAAAGTCGTTGATGGTCGTGACGGTGAACTCCTGCACCCGCTCCTTCGAGCCCATATAGCCATTATCAATACAGTCACAAGCTAGGGCCGAATTCATGAGCGACCAGGAAGCCCGGCGCGCCGGTGCCGGCACGGCTGAATAGTACGTGACTGCGAAGCGCACGCCCAGATGGTGGTCGGCCAGGGCGACCCGGTCACCGGCCGCGGCTACCTCGGCGCAGCACTCACCCCGCTTCTTATAGTTGAAGGCGCTCATGGCCTGAAGGTCCATGTATTCCCCCTCAAGCTTGGGACAGTTGCAGAAGTCGCAGTTCTGAAAGCTGAAGCCAACAGATAGGAGAAGCGTTAAGCCGAGGGTTTTCTTTATCAGCATGACGGATAGGATAGAGAAGGATAACGGCGCACCTCGCTGCGGAGCCGCTTTGAGTACGAGTAAAACAAAGCACCGGGCCTAATATACACTCGTTCAGCGCAAGTTTTCATCCCTGATTCTGCCCAGGGCAGGCGCTAGAAAACCCCGTTGCCGTTTCCTATCTTTGTCCTCTTCTCAAAAACGCCCGACAACCCCATTCTCTATGAAGTTCATCGTCTCGTCTTCCGCCTTGCTCAAGCAGCTCCAGAGCATCAACGGCGTGGTTACGAATAACCCCGTAGTGCCGATTCTGGAGAACTTTCTCTTTGAAATCGAGGACGGCAAGCTGACGATTACGGCCTCCGACCTGGAGACCAGCATGATTACCGAGCTGCCCGTGGAAGCCCGCGAAGCCGGCCGCATTGCTGCCCCGGCCCGCATCCTGCTCGACACGCTCAAAAACCTGCCCGACCAGCCCGTAACCTTCACCCTGGACGAGGAAACCTACACCATCGAAATCAGCTCCTCGAACGGCCGCTACAAGCTGGCCGGCGAGAATGCCACCGACTTTCCCCGCGTGCCGGTCGTGAAAGGCTCGGCTCCGATTGAGCTGCCGTCGTCGTCCTTGTCCCGGGCTATCAACAAAACCATCTTCGCCGTCAGCACCGACGAGCTGCGCCCGGCCATGACCGGCATCCTGGTGCAGCTGGCCGACAACCAGATTACGTTCGTAGCCACCGACGGCCACCGCCTGCTGCGCTACCGCCGCTCCGACGTGGGCGCCGGGCAGTCGGCCAACCTGATTATTCCCCGCAAGGCCTTTAATCTGCTCAAGAGCGCCCTGCCGTCCGAGGCCACGCCCGTGCGCGTCGAGTTCAACGGCTCCAATGCCTTTTTCAGCTTCAACCAGATGCGCCTCGTGTGCCGCCTGATCGACGAGCGGTACCCCGACTACGAGAACGTGATTCCGGTCAGCAACCCGAACCGTCTCATCATCAGCCGCGCCGACTTCCTGAACTCGGTGAAGCGCATCAGCATCTACTCCAACAAGACCACCCATCAGGTGCGCCTGCGGCTGGCCGGCTCCGAGCTGACTATCTCGGCCGAGGACCTCGACTTCTCGAACGAAGCCAACGAGCGGCTGGCCTGCCAGTACGACGGCGAGGACATGGAAATCGGCTTTAATGCCCGCTTCCTGGCCGAGATGCTGTCCAACATCGACTCTGAGGAAATCACCCTGGAGCTGAGCACGCCCAACCGCGCGGGTCTGCTGATGCCCACCACCCCGGACGACAACGAAAGCATCCTGATGCTGGTGATGCCGGTGATGCTGAACAACTACGTTTAATTTTTTACTGAGTCAATAAGCGGATGAGTGAATGAGGGCGCCGGTACACCGACCCTTGTTCACTCATTTGCTCATTCACTTCCTACCTCTCCGACAATGAAAAAGTCTGAAATCCGCATCAGCATTGCCCTCGACGACCAGAAGGTGCCCGAGGCCATCAGCTGGCAGGCTACCGATGCGGGCCCCGATATCCACTTCGCCAAGGCCATCAACCTCGCCCTCTGGGACCGGGAGCAGGCCGGTACCATGAAGATTGACCTGTGGACCAAGGACATGCCGGTGGACGAGATGAAGCGCTTCTGCGTGGATACCATCGGCTCGATGGCCGAAAGCCTCGTTACGGCCACCAACGACGTGAAGATGGCAACGCTGATGCGCAACCTCTGCCGCGACCTGATGAACCACATCGAGGAGGAAGAACGCCAGCAACAGTAAGCCTACCTATTGGAAAACACAAAAAAGCCCCGTCAACTGCTGGCGAGGCTTTTTTGTGTTTACAGGCTCAGGAAACTAGCGGCTGCTGCGGGTAGCCGGCGTTTCTTTGGGAGTAGCGGGCGAGATGGTGGCACCGCGGCTGCTGGCCGGGGCCGGGTTCTGCACCGAGTTCACGAACATATAGCTGGCCGAGCGGGCAGCAAAGTCCTTGTCGAACTTGTAGAAGTCGGAGCGGGCGTCGTAGTAGGCGCTGTACTGGTTGTTCGACAGCACCGACTGCAGCTCCCGGTCACGCTCTTTGCATACACCCAGGCACTGCTCTTCGACCAGCTTGGGGTTGCTGGCATACTTCTGCTCAATGGCCGCCATCTTGGCAACCTTATCGTCGTTGATGGCGCGGAGCTTGGTTGCCTGGTAGTTGTTCAGGCGCAGGTCGCGCACCATCTGATCGGAGAGGCGCTTGGCCCGCTCCTGCACCGGGGTGAGGCGGGGCGAGGCCTGGGTTTTGTCCTGGGGCTGAACGAGGGAAGGCTTCTGTTGAGCCTGGGCACCAAGAGCTGCAGTCAGGGCAAGAAGGGCGGAAGCAACTATCTTTTTCATGGTCGTAGTATCGTTAGCCAGTGGGAATTTTCGGTGACGCATTCTATCTGCCCGTGGGCAGTAAGGCGCGTCGGTACAGATTAGTAACGAAAAACTGTGCCAGGGAGTTTACTTTCAGCCCTATTTCGCGACTTCCTACCGCTTGTAAACTAAGTAAATGCGCCGGCCGGTCGGCTACGGTCCGCCAGCAAAAAGCCCCGACGCCAACACAGCATCGGGGCTTTATTATTCATGCTGCAACCGGCCGCACGGCCGGCAGCGAGTGGAGCTGGGTAGCTGTTTCTACCAGTTGTTTTTCCACATCATGGATTCTACCGGCTGGTTTGTGCGCTCATTGTACTTGGCGTTGGCCTTGCGGTTATAGAAGGTCTGCACATCACCCTGCACGGCAAAGTAGATTAGCTGGCCGATGGGCATGCCGGGGTACACGCGCACGGGCTGGGTTACGGAGATTTCCAGGGTCCAGGTGTTGCAGAAGCCCACGTCGCCCTTGCCGGCCGTGGCGTGAATGTCGATGCCGAGACGGCCGACGCTGGACTTGCCTTCCAGGAAGGGGACCTGGGCGTGGCTTTCGGTGTACTCTTCGGTTACGCCCAGGTACAGCACGCCCGGCTGCAGCACGAAGCCTTCCTCGGCCGGCATCTCGAACACGTCAATCTCGTTGTGGCGGCGCGCGTCCAGCACGGCGTCGCGGTAAGTGGCCAGGTAGCGGCCCAGATGCACGTCGTAGGAGTTAGTGCCCAGGCAGGCCGGGTCGTAGGGCTCGATTACGATGTTGCCACGCTCAATCTCGGCGCGGATCTGCTGGTCGGTCAGGATCATTCTTGTTTCAATTGAGAATTAAGAATTAGGAATTAAGAATTGAATCAAGAGCCGCTGGGTGTTCGGCAGGTAAGCCGGTTCATCCAAATACTTCTTAATTACTAATTCTTAATTGCTAATCATCAGTTGGTTTCGTCGTCATCGTACCGGTCCTCGTCGAGCTGGCTGAACGAGCGGCGGGCTTTGGGTTCAGCGGTATCCGCCTCGTTATCCGGCCCGGAGAGGTCGTCGAGGCGGGCGCGCATCTCCGGAAGGGTAATCAGAGTCAGGCGCAGTAGCAAGCCAAACGAGCCCAGGGCCAGCAGGAACGTCAGGTAATCAAGCCAGCCGTAACGGGAAACCGTAGCCTCCGGGCGTGGGGCGCTGGTCAGGCTGCCACTCGTGGTGGTTGAGGCCGTGCTGGCATCCGCCTGGGGCGCCGGGTCTTCGAGCGGAGCGGTTACCGGGCCTTCCGCATCCACGTCGGCCGGTGGCACGGCGGCACCGTCGGCCGCCACGTCTTCGGGCAAGGGGTCTTCCGACGCGTTGAACTGAGCCGTAGCCTGCTTGATAATGCGTTCCAGGGACCGAATCAGGGCTACCCGCTCGTCGCGGGGCAGGACCCGGATAAAGAACTCGAAGTTCTTGTCGAGCAGGATCGAGCGCAGCTGCTTTTCAAACTCCGCTAGGTCGGTGCGCCCTTTGCCGAAGCGGCCTTTATACCGTTCCGCGACGTCGTTATAGTTGAGAAACAGCTTCTTCAGGTCGGTGTTGCTGCCGAACCCGTCGAACTGCCGGCGGGCCTGGTGGGAGCGGAGGCTCACGGGAAACTTGTTACGGGTAAACGACTTATCGTACACCGTTTCCATGGTCCGGAAGTTGAGTTCGTCCACAGTCGTGTCGAAGAGCGCCTTGTTGGCTGCAGCCGGCTGGGCTATTCCCGAACCGGCCATCAGGGTCAGCAGCAGAAACAGCGGAAAAAAGAGGCAAAGTCGGGACATACAGGCAGGGGAGTTTGCCGGCAAAGGTAACCGCAGTTTGCCGCGGAATGAATGGTTGTCCCGTATTTCCCGCAAATGGGTTGCCGGCCGGCGCAGCTACCCGGTTACAAAAAAGCCCCGCGGGGCGGGGCTTTTCGGTTGGCTAAAGGTTGTGAGCCTCCCGCATCGATTCGCGGCAGGCCTGCAGGTACTGGTCGACCAGCTCGTCGGTAATGGCAGTAGATACGAACAGGGCCTCGTACTGGGCCGGGGCCAGGTAAATTCCCCGGTGCAGCATGGCCCGGAAATAGCGGCCGAAGGCATCGGTGTCGGAGTGCTTGGCGTCGTCGAGGTTATGCACGGGCCGGTCGGTGAAGAACACGCTGAACATCGAGCCCACCTGGTTTACGGTGTAGTTCAGGCCCAGCTCGGCGGCAATCTGCCGGGTGCCGTCCGCCAGCCGCGTGGTGATGCGGTTCAGCTCGGTGTACAGCTCAGGATGGTCCTGAAGGTAAGTGAGCTGGGCAATACCGGCCGCCGTGGCAATCGGGTTGCCGGAAAGCGTGCCGGCCTGGTACACCTTGCCGGCCGGGGCCACGCAGTCCATGATGTCGCGCCGCCCGCCGTAGGCCCCTACGGGCAGACCGCCACCGATGATTTTGCCAAGGGTCGTCATGTCGGGGGTGATGCCGTACAGCTCCTGGGCGCCGCCCCGGGCCAGGCGGAAGCCGGTCATCACCTCGTCAAAAATCAGCACGATGCCGTGTCGGGTGCAGAGCTCCCGCAAACCGGCGAGGTAGCCCTCTACCGGCTCTACCAGGCCCATGTTGCCGACTACCGGCTCCAGAATCAGCGCGGCTACCTGGCCGTCGTTGGCCTGAATGGCCGCTTCCACGGCCGCCAGGTCGTTGTAAGCCACCGTGATAGTGTCGCGGGCCACGCCTTCGGTTACGCCGGGCGAGTCAGGGGTGCCCAGGGTGAGGGCGCCGCTGCCGGCCGAAATCAGAAAGGAGTCGCCGTGGCCGTGGTAGCAGCCTTCAAACTTGATGATCTTGTCGCGTCCGGTATAGCCCCGGGCCACCCGGATGGCGGACATGCAGGCCTCGGTACCGGAGTTTACCAGCCGCACCTTTTCAATGCTGGGCACCATCTTTTTGATCAGCTCCGCCATTTCCACCTCCCGGCGGGTCGGGGCCCCAAACGAAAGTGAATTCCCCAGGGCAGCCTGCACCGCGTCGAGCACCACGGCCGGGGCGTGACCCATAATCATCGGCCCCCAGGAGTTGATGAAGTCGATATAGCGGTTGCCGTCCACGTCGGTCAGCCAGGCGCCCTGGGCCGACTGCATAAACACGGGGTGGCCGCCGACGGCCCGGAAGGCGCGAACGGGGGAGTTTACCCCGCCGGGAATGTGCTGTTGGGCATTGCGGAACAGCTCGGCGCTGGTCGTCTGGTTGAGGTCAGAAGTGGTCGTGCTCATAAAAAAGAATCCGCCAAAGCGGTGGGGAAAAGAAAAGTAAGTTTCAGGTGCTAGCGGGTGCCGACGGGGTTCTGCACTTCCACTTCCAGGCGCTCGAGCTTGGTGAGCGGCACGTACTGGTTGTCGCGGGCCCCACCGGGGTAGCCGATGCCCTGGAACACCATCCCTGAAACCGGCCCGGAGGCGGACAGGTTTGTTTGGAAGGCCGGGCCGTACTGGTGCAGCTGCGTGCCAAAGTAATACAGCAGCTCGAAACCGGTAAAGGCAAACACCGAGGGCGGCAGGTTCTGGCGCTGGGTGTACAGCTGGCGGAAGCGCCGCACGCCGGGAGCCGTCTTGTCGATGTGGTGAGGAAATACGAAGTACACGTCGCGGTGGTCGAGCTGGCTTAAGCTGATGCGCGGGTTTTCAAGCCAGGATGCGTAGGTGATGAGGGGAACCCGCACGCCCTGGGCCTGCAGCTGGCCCAGCGTGTAGGTCCCGGCTTTGCGGTGGTCGGACGCAACGACGAGGTGGCCGACCGTTTTCAGGTCTAGCCCAGCGAAGCCCGCGGCCATGGACTCCTCCAGGTCGGGGTTGACGCGGCGCAGGGCCAGCACTTTGCCGCCCAGGGCTTCGTAGGCGGTCTTATAGGCCAGCCCGAAAGCCGTTTCGTCTTTGGTATCTTCGTAGAGCACCACGGCCGTGCGGCTGGTGAACGTGTTGAACGCCATCTGCGCGGCCTGCCGGGCCTGGGTGGCCGTGCTGGGCTCGAACAGGTAGTGCCAGGGGTTGTCCTGCACCAGCTCCCCGTCCTGGGAGAGCGGGTTGATGCACACAATTTGGTGCTGCTGGGCGTAGCGGGCCAGAATCTTGCTGCCGGATTTATAGATGGGCCCGATCAGCATATCCATAGAGGCCAGCTCCGGTAAAGCCAGCACCTGTTTGAGCTGCAGGGTGTCGGCACCGGTGTCGTAGGCAAACAGCTGCAACGACCGGCCTTCCCGCTGCAGCGAGTCCTGGGCCAGGCGCAGACCGGCGTAGAGGTCGGTTACAAACTGGTTTTTGCGCTGCTTTTCCCAGCTGGGGTCGTCAAACTCGAAGGGCAGCAGCACCCCCACGTTATAGGAGCTTTTCTTCACGGCCCGCGGGCGGGGGGTATACCGGGTCTTATCCAGGGCATACTGAGCCACGAGCTGGTCGAGCACCGGCTTGTCGGCTTCCGTGTACCAGCCACTCAGCACCAGCTTATCGGCGTAGGCCCGGGCCAGGGCAGCATCCTCCGGATAGGTTTTCAGCAAGGTCTGGAAAGCGGCTTTGTCGCGGATGCGCGGCAGGTACACTGCCTTCATGTTTTCCCGCTCGGTTTCCAGCTTGCCGGCCGGTAGCTGGCTCAGCATTCTCAGGGCATTATCGGGCTCGCTCTGCTCAAACGAAACCTGGGCCTGCAGAAAGAAAGCGTCGGCTACGGCGGGCCAGGTGGGGTACTCGGTCCGCAGCAGGTTCAGCATCTGCTCGGCCTCGGCCCATTTCTTGGCCCGGCTGGCCGCCACGGCGTACAGGTAAGCTGCTTCCGGCTTGCGGGCAAAAGTGCTGGCCGGTGCCGTAATCGGCTCCAGCTCCTGCATAGCCAGCTCGTAGCGGGTCTGGTCGATGAGGGTTTTGCCGTTGCGGTAGCGCGTTTCAGGGTCTGCGGAACCCATGTTGGCCGGCAGGGCGGGCTGGGGCTTGGCGGCCGGGGCCGGCCTCGGCGGAGCTGGGGTCGGCGCAGCAGGAGCGGACGAGCTTGTCGTGGTAGGCTTCGCAACAGCAGCTTTGGCCGGAGCTGCACCGGCCGTACCGGCTTTCGGTGGAACGGTGGTCCTGGCCGGGGTGGCTGCTGGTTTCGGGCCAGCGGTAGTCGGCTTGACTGCGGTTGAGGTGGGCCTGGCCGGCGTGGGAGCCGCTTTGACCGGAGCGGGCTTGGTGCCGGCAGGGGCGGCAGGCCGTACGGCCGGGCGGGTGGGAGAGGCCGTGGGAAGCTTGGGGGCCGGCTGCTGGGCCAGCGTAGGCGTCAGCGCTGCCAGGCTAGTACACAATGCAACAAGCCGCAGGGCACAGATATACCTCATACCAGAGGAACCGAAGGTGAAAAGTGAGTGGGCCGGATCAGCCGGAAAACCGGCAGCGGGCGCGTGGGCAAAGGTACGCAGGAACGGGGAGGAAGATTTTTCGGCTGAGTTAATATTAACGCTATTTAATGTGATATTAAAACTATTTAATTTGATAGTAATGCTATTATTTCAAAATAGCTATCCCATCTTTGCAGCCGAATTCAACTTAACTGTGCCGCCTATGGCAACATCCCTGCGAATTGACCTGAACGAGAAGCTTTACCTGCGCGACCCCCAGGACACCGAGCTGGGCCGGCGGCTGGTCGCGGAAAGTGTGATGCTCATCGACGAGATTGGCTTTGAGCAGTTCACCTTCAAAAAGCTCGCTCAGCGGATCGAGAGCACCGAAGCCTCGCTGTACCGCTACTTTGAAAACAAGCACCGGCTGTTGGTGTATCTGGTTTCGTGGCATTGGGCTACGCTGCGGTTTCAGATTCGCTTTCACACCCACAACGTGGCCGACCCCCGGCAGCGCCTGCAGCTGATTCTGGAAATCCTGACCCGCGCCCACTACGACGACCCTTCGACGGTGCCGCTGGACGAGGCGGCCCTCTACCGGGTAGTCGTAAACGAAGCCTCCAAATCGTACCTGACCCGGGATGTGGACGAGGATAACCGGGCCGGGCTGTTCCGCGAATACAAGCGCCTGGTGGCCGAGGTGGCCGCCGTTATCAGCCAGATCCGGCCCGAGTACCCGTACCCGCACGCCCTGGTAAGCACATTGCTCGAAGCTGCCCGCAAGCAGCTGTTTTACGCCCAGCACCTGCCTTCTCTCACCGACACCAAGAACCGCACCGCCGCCGAGACCGATATTCTGGGCTTTCTGCAGGGGGTGGCATTTGGCGTTTTGTCTTAACCTATGGCCGAACACGAGTCTTCCGCCCTTACGCCGGGCCAGCGCCTGCTCCGCCTGCTGGCCTCCGAACGACGTGACATCACCTACCTCTACGTCTACGCCAGTCTGGCCGGACTAATCAGCCTGACGTTGCCGCTGGGAGTGCAGTCCGTGATTGGATTTGTCAGCAGCGGCGCCATCAGCACTTCGCTGATTGTGCTCATCGGCTTTATTGTTCTGGGTACGCTGCTTGTGGGCGGGCTGCAGGTAATGCAGATCTACCTGGTTGAGTTTATTCAGCAGCGCCTGTTTGCCCGCATGGCCCTCGACTTTGCCGTGCGCCTGCCCCGGGTGCGTACCGAGGCGCTGGGCGGACAGTACCTGCCCGAGCTCATGAACCGCCTGCTCGACGTGCCCACGCTGCAGAAAGGACTGGCGACGCTGCTGGTCGAGTTTTCGGCGGCCGCCCTGCAGATTTTGTTCGGGCTGATCCTGCTTTCCTTTTATCACCCGATCTTCATTGCCTTTGGCGGGCTGCTGGTGGGGCTGCTGTTTCTGCTGCTGCGCCTGAGCGGCCCCCAGGGCCTGAACACCAGCCTTGCCGAATCGAAATACAAGTACCGGGTGGTGGCGTGGCTTGAAGATGTGGCTCGCACCGTGCACACCTTTCGTCACTCGCCCCGGCAGGAGATGGCCCATTCCCGGACCGACGATTTGGTGGAAGGCTACATCGGGGCGCGGCAAAGCCATTTTCGGGTGCTGCTGACCCAGTACCTGGGCTTCGTGGCCTTTAAAACCCTGATTACGGCCACCCTGCTCGTTATCGGCTGCTGGCTGCTGATCGAGAAGCAGATCAACATCGGCCAGTTTGTGGCCGCTGAAATCATCATTATCATGACGATTTCGGCCGTGGAGAAAGTGCTGCTCAAGCTCGACGTGGTGTACGACGCGCTGACGTCCATCGACAAGCTGGGTCATGTGCTCGACCTGCCTACGATTACCCCGCCAGCCGGGGCCATTCATAGCCTGCCCGAGTCGCGGCTGGGGCTGGGTGTCGAGCTGCGGCAGCTGGCCTACGAGTACCCCGGGGGGCAGCGGCAGCCCCTGCGCGGCGTGTCGCTGACCCTGGCGCCCGGAGAGCACCTCGGGCTGGCCGGCTTCGACGGTTCGGGCAAGACCACCCTGCTCCGCGTGATGGCCGGTTTGCTGGAAGGCTACACCGGGGTAGTGGCCTACGATGGGCTGGCGCTGCAGGACATCCGCCCCGACATTCTGGGCCGGTCGGTCGGCGACAATATCTCTCATCAGAACCTGTTTGAGGGCACCCTGCTGGAAAACCTGACCCTCAGGCAGCCCAATATCGATAGCGCCGACGTGACCTGGGCCCTGGAGCTGGTGGGGCTGCGCGACTACGTGTTTGCGCGGCCCCTGGGCCTGAGCACGCCCCTGGGCATTGGCACGCCGCTGGCCGACAGCACCCGGCAGAAGCTGCTGCTGGCCCGGGCCCTGGTGCGCCGCCCCCGCCTGCTGTTGCTCGACCATTTTCTGCCCGGCGTAGAGCCCGCCGAAAGCCTGCGGATCCTGAACCGACTGCTGGCCGCCGCCGAGCCCTGGACCGTGGTGCTGGCCTCCAACGACCTGCGGCTGCTGGCTTTGTGCCCCCGGCTGGCGCTGCTGCGCGATGGGGAGCTGGTAGCCGATGGCCCTTACCAGGAAGTTATCAGCCAGCGGGAAGTACAGGAGCTGCTGGCCTGAGGCTAGCTGAATGCCGGCATGGAGTAGCCGGCTGTCCGGACGTGCCCGTTCTCACCTTACAAATCAACTGAAGAATGCCTTTTGCTGAGAAGCCACTCGATGAAACCAGTCCCTTTACGGGCCGCTTCCGCTCGTACGAGCGGGTGCAGACGCCCCGGACGGGCCGCACCCTGGCCCGCTGGGCCTCCGGACTGGGCTTACTGGTGCTGCTGGCAGGCTTTCTGCCCTGGACCCAGAACATCCGCTCAAACGGTACGCTCACCACGCTGCGCCCCCAGGACCGCCCACAGACCGTGCCCAGCACCATTGCCGGGCGCATCGAGCAGTGGCACGTGCGCGAAGGACAATTGGTGAAGAAAGGTGACACTCTCGTTGAAATTGCCGAAATCAAGGAAAAGTACTTCGACCCCGAGCTGCTGCAGCGGACCCGGGAGCAGCTGGAGGCCAAAATAGCCTTGCTCCGCGAAAACCGGGCAAAAGGAGAGGCCCTGGAGGGGCAGCAGACAGCCCTGCGCAGCGGCCTGCAGGTAAGCCTCGAGAAAGCCCGCAACAAAGTCAGCCAGACCCGTCTGAAGGTAAACTCCGACGAGGCGGAGCTGCGCGCCGCCACCACCGACTTTGATATTGCCCGCCAGCAGCTGGCTCGCCAGGAAGTGCTTTTTCAGCAGGGCCTGAAGTCGCTGACGGAGGTGGAGCAGCGCCGCCTGAAGCTGCAGGAAAGCACGGCCAAGCGCCAGGCCGTCGAAAACAAGCTCGGAGCCAGCCGGCAGGAGCTGCTCAACGCCCAGCTCGAGTTGTCGTCCCTGCAGGCCGAGTACCAGGACAAGCTGGCCAAGTCCGAGTCGGACCGGCGTTCCACGACGGGCTACCAGTTCGACACCGAGGGGCAGATTGCCAAGATGCGCAATGAGCTGGCCAACCTGAGCATCCGGGCCGGCTACTACCATATCACGGCGCCCCAGGATGGCTACGTGGTACGCGCCCTCAAGGAAGGTCTTGGTGAAATCGTGAAGGAAGGGGAGGCTGTCGTGACGGTGATGCCGGACGCCCCGGCCCTGGCCGCCGAGCTGTACGTACAGCCCATGGACATTCCGCTGCTGAGCGTGGGTCGCAAGGTGCGCCTGCAGTTCGACGGCTGGCCGGCCCTGGTGTTCAGCGGCTGGCCCGGCACCAGCTTCGGCACGTTTGGCGGCGTAGTGGCCGTTATCGACAACATCGACTCTCAGGGAAAGTACCGCGTACTGGTTACCCCCGACCCGGAACTGGAGGCCTGGCCCCGGCCCCTGCGCGTGGGGTCCGGCGTGTATGGCTGGGCGCTGCTCGACGACGTGCCCATCTGGTACGAGCTGTGGCGGCAGCTCAACGGCTTCCCGCCCAATTTCGTGGGTACGCCCAAGACGACCGGGAAAGGGGACAAGGCCGCGAAGGAAGCCAAGGCCGGAACCGACGAAGACGAAGGCAAATGAGAACCCGACTCCTCTTTTTCATCAGCCTGATGCTGGCTCTGGGCACGCCTACTACCTGGCTGGCCGCCGCCCCGGCAGCTCAGCGGTCTGCCGCCGACTCAGTGAAGGTGTTTTCCCTGGCTGACCTGCTGGCGTATGTAACGCTCCGCCATCCCGTGGCCCGGCAGGCGGCCCTGCTGCCCGAGCAGGCCCTGCAGGAAGTACGCTTTGCCCGGGGCATGTTCGACCCCACCGCCACAAGCAAATACTACGGCAAAACCTTCGGGGGCAAGGAGTACTTCCACGACTGGGACACCCAGCTGCGGGTACCGCTTTGGTTTGGGGCCGATATCAAGGCCGGGTTCGAGCGCGGGACCGGCCCCTACGTGAATCCCGAAAACTACACCGCGCCGGGGGGGCTGAGCTACATCGGCATATCGGTGCCGCTTACGCAGGGGCTGCTGATGGACGAGCGGCGGGCGGCCGTGCGGCAGGCCCAGGCCCTGCGCGGACTGGCCGAAGCTGAGCGCCGGGGTGCCCTCAACAAGCTGGTGCTGCAGGCGGCCAAAGACTACTGGGAATGGAGCCTGAACTACCAGCGCCTGGAGCTGCTGCGCCAGAATACCGACCTGGCAGCCGTGCGGCTCCGGGCCGTGCGGGAGCGGGTGCGGCAGGGCGACCTGGCGGCCATCGACTCGGTGGAGGCCCTGACGGAGCTTCTGAACCGGCGGGCCGCGCAGGTGCAAAGCGAAGTGCAGTGGCGCAACGCTACCCTGCTGCTGAGCAACTACCTTTGGGACGAGCAGAGCCGGCCCGTGGAATTGCCCGCCACGGCGCGGCCCCAGGCGCTGCCCACTACCTGGCCGGAGCTACCCGTCGACTCGGTTGCGGCCCTCGCCGCCTTGGCCCGGCAGGTGCATCCGGATGTGTTGAAAAGCCAGGCCAAGCTAACCCAGCTGGGCGTGGAGCGGCGCCTGCTCAGCAACAAGCTGTTGCCCAAGCTTTCCGTCGACTACAACCTACTCCAGGCCGGCTCCCCGTTTAACCCCGAAACCCCGGTCAGTCTGGGAGGGCGCTACCTGCCTAACAACTACAAGCTGGGCGTCAGCTTCGCCTATCCGCTGCTGCTGCGGCAGGAGCGCAGCAAGCTCCAGCTCAACCGCCTGAAGCTGCTCGACACCGAGCTGGGCCTCCAGCAAACTACCCGCGTAGTCGAAACAACGGTCCGTACCGTCGCCAACGACTGGGCCGCCCTGCGCGAGCAGCTGGCCCTGCAGGAGCAGGTGGTGGAAAATGCTGACCGCCTTCGCCGGGGAGAGCAGATTCGCTTTGAAAGCGGCGAAAGCTCGGTGTTCCTGCTCAACTCCCGCGAAGCCTCGCTCGTGAGTGCCCGCACCAAGCTGGCCGAGCTGCAGGCCAAGTACGCCCAGACCCAGGCCACCCTGCGCTGGGCTGCCGGCGGGGAATAAAGCGGATGCCGGACAGTAATTTAGCCCTGGCTATACCGTTGCGGGGGCTGGGCTCGTTTCAATCTCCGGATTTTCTACCTTGAGCCTATGGCAACCACACTTTCGGCCTTCACCTTGCCCCAGCTGCGGCAGCGCTACAGCCTGCTGCTCGTAATCGGCGCCTCGCTTACGCTGAGCGTAGTGCTTATCGTGTGCCGCGTATTCCTGACCCACCAGATCTACTTCGTGTTCCTGCTGTGGAACCTGTTTCTGGCGTTGATTCCTTTCGGCCTGAGCACGATGCTGGGACTGACGGCGGGCCGGCTCAAGGCCCGGGTACTGCTGCCGGTAGGGGCGGTGTGGCTGCTGTTCTTTCCGAACGCGCCGTATATCCTGACCGACCTGTTCCACCTCGAGCCCCGGGCCGGCGTGCCGTACTGGTTTGACCTGGCATTGATCCTGAGCTGCGCCTGGAACGGGCTGATGCTGGCCTACGCTTCATTGTGCGACATGCAGGCGCTGGTCGCGCACCGGCTCGGCTGGGGTGCCGGCTGGACCTTTGCCACCGTGGCACTGCTGCTCAGCTCGTTTGGCATCTACCTCGGGCGCTTTCTGCGGTTCAACAGCTGGGACATCGTCACCAACCCGCTCACGCTGTTCTATGACATTCTGAACCGGGTACTGCACCCGTTCGATCATCCCACCACCTGGGGCGTGACGCTGCTTTACGGGGCTTTTCTGGTGCTGGGCTACGCCACGGTGCGGCTAATGGGCCAACGCGAGGTTACGCGGAGTTAGCACAGGTTTCGCAATGACCAGACGGGACTCTCCCCACTTTTTGGCCGTTGCGAAACATGTGTTAACTCCGCGTAACCTCGCGCTTTACTCCCACTCAATCGTGGCCGGGGGCTTGGAGCTGATGTCGTACACGACCCGGTTGATGCCCCGCACCTGGTTGATGATCTTGTTGGAAACTTCCGCCAGAAACTCGTAGGGCAGGTGGGCCCAGTCGGCCGTCATGCCGTCCACGCTGGTGACGGCGCGGAGGGCTACTACCTGCTCGTAGGTCCGCTCGTCGCCCATTACGCCCACGCTCTGGATGGGCAGCAGCATCACGCCGGCCTGCCATACCTTTTCGTAGAGGCCGTGCTCTTTCAGCCCATTGATGAAGATGGCATCGGCCCGCTGCAGCAGGTCTACCTTTAAGGGAGTGATGTCGCCCAAAATGCGGATGCCCAGGCCGGGGCCGGGGAACGGGTGGCGGTGCAGGATGGGGTGGGGAAGACCCAGCGCCTCGCCGACTTCGCGTACTTCATCCTTGAACAACGCCCGCAAGGGCTCCACCACTTTGAGGTTCATCTTATCGGGCAGCCCGCCCACGTTGTGGTGGCTCTTGATGGTTACG
Source organism: Hymenobacter translucens (assembly GCF_020685205.1). Lineage (GTDB taxonomy): Bacteria > Bacteroidota > Bacteroidia > Cytophagales > Hymenobacteraceae > Hymenobacter > Hymenobacter translucens. The sequence continues at coordinate 525,752 of NZ_JAJERB010000001.1, read as the reverse complement.
GCCGGGCCTTTCACCGATACCGACTCAATTACGTCGGGGTAGATAGTGCCCTGGGCCAGCCACCGGGCGCCGTCCACCTTCTGGGCTTCGCGGTCAAACACCTCAATGAACGTGCGCCCGATGGCCTTGCGCTTCAGCTCGGGGTCGGAGATGCCGGCCAGGGCGGCGTAGAACTCCGAGGAGGCATCCACGCCGCGCACGTTCAGGCCGAGGTCTTTGTAGGAGTGCAGCACGTCGTCGTACTCGAACTGGCGCAGCAGGCCATTGTTCACGAAGATGCCGTGCAGACGGGGGCCGATGGCACGGTGCAGCAGCAGGGCCGCCACGCTCGAGTCGACCCCGCCGGAGAGGCCCAGAATCACCTGATCCTGCTCGCCAATCGTGCGCTGAAGGGCCAGCACCATAGAATCCACGAAGTGCTCCGGGGTCCAGCTCTGGTCGCAGCCGCAGATGCCCACCACGAAGTTGCGCAGCAGGATTTTGCCTTCTGTGGTGTGCGTTACTTCGGGGTGGAACTGAATTCCGTAGGTCAGCTGGCCCTCGATACGGTAGGCGGCCACGTCGACTTCCGGGGTACTGGCAATGCTTTCAAACCCCGCCGGCAACGTCTTTATCGTGTCGCCGTGTGACATCCACACCTGCGAGCCGCTGATCAGGCCGCGCATCAGCGGGTTGTCCTCGTCGAGGCGGCTGAGGCGGGCGCGGCCGTACTCGCGGATGGTGGCGGGCAGCACCTCGCCGCCGCCCTGGTGGGCCAGCAGCTGCGCCCCATAGCACACCCCCAACACCGGCACCCGGCCCAGGTAGGCCGTCAGGTCGGGGTGGGGGGCTTCGGGGTCGCGCACCGAGCACGGAGAGCCGGAAAGCACAACGCCCCGGATATCCTCAGTGAGGTCCGGGGCGCTGCTAAACGGGTGAATTTCGCAGTAGACGTTCAGTTCCCGAATTCGTCGGGCAATGAGCTGGGTGTACTGGGAGCCGAAATCGAGAATCAGAATCTGTTGAGGCATGGGCAAAAGTAAAGCGCATAATCGTCTGCATAACAGTTTAGCTCCTGATTTCTGGAAATAACCCGCTTCCCCGATGTGGAGCCGCATCCTCGTGCCCTGACCGGGCTGGGCGGGAAGCCTGCGGGGTGGGCTTTGCGCACTGTCCAGCTCAGCCGGTTCCATCAGACACCCGCCCGGGTGGGCCGGTCGAAAAAAGACGAGCTAGTAATCAGGTGAGTAGGGCGCTGAACCGGCCGAATGACGTCCATTCGCAGAAAAATTGCTGCCGGGCGTATTAACTGTGAAATCTCTGCGTACCTTTGCAACGGCGAGTCAGAACGACCAGCTCCTGCTGAACTCCCCCAGGACCGGAAGGTAGCAAGGGTAGGTGGTTGAGCGGTGCGATTCTGGCTCGCTATTTTTTTGCCCTGTCCCCAACGCTTCCCCTGCCCATCTGCTGGCAAACGGTTAGCTTTGGGGCATTCTTTTTTAGTAGCTGTTAGCTGGCAGCCTTTAGCTGTTAGCGTTTGTTCTGAAAGCCTCCCGGTAAAAGGCTACCAGCTAACAGCCATCAGCTAACCGCTTAAAACATGAAGTTCTTCATCGATACCGCCAACCTAAAGGACATCCAGGAAGCCGTTGACCTCGGCGTGCTGGATGGCGTGACCACCAACCCCTCGCTCATGGCCAAGGAAGGCATCAAGGGCATGGACAACGTGATGGCGCACTACCGCCAGATCTGCGAGCTGGTGGATGGCGACGTATCGGCCGAAGTGATTGCCACCGAGTTCAGTGAGATGGTCCGGGAAGGGGAGATGCTGGCGGACCTGCACCCCAACATCGTGGTAAAGGTGCCCATGACCCGCGACGGCGTGAAAGCCATCCGCTACTTTTCCGAGAAGGGCATTAAAACCAACTGCACGCTGATTTTCTCGGCCGGGCAGGCCCTGCTGGCCGCCAAGGCCGGGGCAACGTACGTGTCGCCCTTCGTAGGGCGCCTCGACGACATCGGGCACGATGGACTGCAGCTGGTGGAGCAGCTGGTGCAGATTTTCAGCAACTATGGCTACCCCACCCAGGTGCTGGCCGCCTCGGTGCGCCACGTGCCCCACCTGATTCAGTGCGCCGAAATCGGCGCCGACGTGGTGACCTGCCCACTCAGCGTTATCACCGGCCTGCTCAAGCACCCGCTCACCGACAACGGCCTGGCCACGTTCCTGGCCGATCATAAGAAGGTCAATAGCTAATTGTTGTTTGCTGATTGTAATTGCTATCAACAATCAGCAAGTAACAACCAGCAATCAGCAACCGATTATGTACATCATCAAAGTAAAGGGCAAGGCCAAGATTCCGGACTACATCCAGCTGCGGGACGAGGAGTTTGTGCTCATTGCCTACTTCCGCGCCGACCGTCCCCTGAAAGACCTGCACCGCTATGGCCTCGAAGGCAAGGAGGAGCCGCTGGCCGCCCTTATCTCGGAGCTGGAGTTTGGCAAGCTGCAGAAGCTGGAAATTTAGGTTGTGGGGTCTTTGGGACTCGGGGTCTTGGATTACGTTCCGATGCCCCGGCTCTAGCTCTATTGCGCAATGCCGGATACGTATCACGAAGTTTATCATCCAAGACCCCCATACCCTTAGCCCCAAGCCCCCACATGGCTGTTATTGAGCTGAACGACGCCTTTGTGATGCAGGACGTGAATACGGTGCTGCGCAACGTTACCTTCTCCCTCGAAAAAGGCGAGTTCGCCTACCTCGTGGGCCGGACCGGCGCCGGCAAAAGCTCCCTGCTCAAAACGCTCTATGCCGACCTGCCCCTGGGTGGGGGAACCGGCACAGTGGCGGGGTTTGCGCTGCCCAAGCTAAGCGACTCGAAAGTGCCGTATCTGCGGCGCAAGCTCGGCATCATCTTTCAGGACTTTCAGCTGCTCGTGGACCGCTCGGTGGCCGAGAACCTGCGGTTTGTGCTGAAAGCCACGGGCTGGAGCGGCAAGGCCAAGATGCAGCAGCGCATCAGTGAGGTGCTGATGCGGGTGGGGCTCAGCAACGCCGCGGCCAAGATGCCCCACCAGCTCTCGGGCGGAGAGCAGCAGCGCGTCGTCATTGCCCGGGCTTTGCTCAATGAGCCCATGCTGCTACTGGCCGACGAGCCCACCGGCAACCTCGACCCCGACGTGGCCGACAGCATCATGCGCCTGTTCATGGAAATCAACAATTCCGGTACCGCCGTGCTAATGGCCACGCACAACTACCAGCTGATCCGGCAGTACCCGAAGCGGGTGTTCAAGTGTGAGCAGGGCCAGCTGCTCGATTCGGCCCGCACGTCGATCAACCTGCCGGAATAGTCGTGGTCGCCCTCGGCTTGTCAGTGCTGATTCCGGTGTACAACCGCGACGTATCGGCGCTGGTGCAGGATCTGCTGAGCCAGGCACCGTCCTGGCCCGGACCGGTGGAGGTGCTGCTGTTTGATGACAAGTCGGAGGAAGGCTTTCAGGCACTGAACCGGCCCCTGGCTGCGCTGCCCGGCGTACGCTACAAAGAGATGCCCGCCAATCAGGGACGGGCCGCCATCCGCAACCACCTGGCCGCTGCTGCCGGGTATCCCTGGCTGCTGCTGCTCGACAACGACAGCCAACTGCCCGACGCGCAGTTTCTCTCCCGCTATGCTGCCGTGCTGGGCCGGACCCCGGCAGCGGTGGGCGGCACCTGCTACGAAGCCCAGCCGCCAGCTGACCCGGCTCTGCACCTGCGCTGGCTTTACGGCCGGGAGCGGGAGGCCCGGCCGGCGGCGGTGCGAAACCAGGACCCCCACGCCCAGCTGACGCTCAACAACCTGTTGATCGACGCGGCTCTGTTCCGGCAGTTTGGTCTCGACGAAAGCCTAACCCGCTACGGGCACGAAGACACCAAGTTTGGCTGGCGGCTCCGTCAGGCCGCCGTGCCGGTACTGCACCTCGACAATCCCGTTCTGCACGACGGGCTGGAGCCAGCCGGCGTGTTTCTGGCCAAAACCCACGATGCGGTGCGGAACCTGGCCCGGCTTTACCAGACGGAGGGCCTGGGAGGGGAAACCCGGCTGGTACAGACGGCGCGCCGCCTGCAAAAGCTCCGGCTGGCCGCCGCTGCCCGGTACGCACTCAGCCAAGCCGAAGCTCGTCTCCGACGGAACCTGCTTTCCCGAAGCCCTAGCTTGCGTCAGCTGGATCTGCTGAAGCTGCTGTGGTTTCTGCAGGAGCTGCGGATAATGGCACCAATAACACCAGGGATAGAAGATGAAAACAATGTGCTAATCCTGTCACTTGGTCAAGTCTATGATATCGACAAGCTTTCAGAAGTGGTGGCACTTCTGAATTCAGAAACCATAAAAAGAGTAGCGCATGTCCTAATCGATGCTCATGAGCTAACATCCATTAATGTAATGGGTCTGGAACTCCTCGAACTAAAAAATAAGATGACGAAACTAGGTCGCTACAGTCTGATCTTTTGCGGGTTGAAACCGGAGACCAAGTTTGTCCTAGAACTATTAGACTCAGAGAAAGAGTTTGGCGAGTTAATCAACTTTAACTCTGTTGAAGACGCGAAAGAGTTTTTAAGTAAACTTCCCAAAGAGAGTTGAAGCTATAAGTCGGGCCTGAAACTTTAAGCGTACACTTCGCTGATGCAGTTGACTGAATTTTCATAAAAAAAGCCCCCGCGCAGGCGGGGGCTTTTTTACTTGGCAGCATCGCGGAGGTTAGTCGTTGTCGGTGTTCTTCACTTCCGACTTCACTTCCTTGTAGCCTTCTTTGGTCTTTTCGCCTACTTTCTGGGCGGCGTTGCCGATTTTCTGGCCAACCGTCTTACCGGCTTCCTTCACGTCGGAAGCGGTGTTGGAGGCGGCAGTTTTCACTTCCTGGCGCTCGTCGCGGGTTCCGGCTTCCGCACTGCTGGCCGCCCCGCTTACTGCCGCGGCTCCCTGGGAGGCCCGGGCCTCGGCTTTGTCGTACGACTTAAACGCGGCGTACTTCAGCTTTTCCTTGGCAATTTCGGCCTTGTCGGCGGTGCTTACCTGGTCCTTGATCTGGTCATACTTCTCGTCGAGGGCGCGCCACTCGGCGTTGATGTTGCGCCAGTCGTCAATGTCGTAGCGGTTCTCGTTCTGCTTTACCATGGCCGTGAAGCTCTCGTAGGTCGCGCGGGCATTAGCGGCCGTCAGCGCGGCGGCGGGCTGGCTGGGCTTGTAATACTGGCCCAGCTTGGCGGGCGCACTGCCAGCCCCGCTCGAGGAGGCCGAAGCGCCGGCGCGGCTGTCCCAAGCAGCCTGACGAGCGGCGTAGGCGGTATTGTAGCGGGTTTTAAGCTGCTCGTACTCGGCTTTGCGGGCCTCGTCCCAGTTGGCGGCATCGGCTTCTGCCGCCGTCATCTTGGCTTCGTAGTCGCTTTTCAGCTGGGCCGTTTCGTCGTTCCACTCGGTTTCGGTCTGGTTGGCGACGGTGCCGGCGCTGGCTTCGGTATTGGTGACGAAGGTCTGGAAGTCGGTATAGGCCTGATCGGTGTTCTGGGCGGCTTCTTTGTTATCGGCCTGCGAGCAGCTCACCTGGGTGAAGCTCATGCCGCCGAGCAGCAGCATGGCCGCCAGGGCGGGTATCGAGAGAAGGTTCTTTTTCATGACTTGGAAAGATTAAGTGAAACAACGGTGGGCCTTGAAGCCCGCTGTCGAGCCCCTGTAACGCAGAGTATTCTGGTTGGGTTATATAATCGAGCATACCCGGCATGTGGCCGCCACGTCTATCTTTGAGGCTCACCCTTGCTGCCGCCCCACTTGCCGACCTTCCCCAAGCCGCCTTCCCCCATTCAGATGCTGGACCTGGCCGTGCAGCACGCCTATATTCAGCCCGAGCTGGACGAGGCCCTGCGCCGGGTGTTCGACGAAAGCGCCTTTATTCAGGGACCCGACGTGGCGGACTTTGCCGGGGAGCTGGGCCAGTACCTGGGAGGCGCGCAGGTGGTGCCCTGCGCCAACGGCACCGATGCCCTGCAACTGGCGCTGATGAGCCTGCACCTGCAGCCCGGCGACGAAGTCATCGTGCCGGCCTTTACGTACGTGGCTACCGCCGAAGCCGCCGCCGTTCTGGGCTTGCGCCCCGTGCTGGCCGAAGTGCTGCCACATACCTTTACGCTCGACCCGGCCGCGGCCGAGGCTGCCATCACGCCCCGCACCCGGGCCATCATGGCCGTGCATCTCTACGGGCAGTGTGCTGATCTGACGGCCCTGCGGCAGCTGTGCCAGCGCCGTAAGCTGGCGCTTATCGAAGACAATGCCCAGGCCCTGGGCGCCGTGTGGACGTTTCCGGACGGAACGGCTCAGGCGGCGGGGACGGTAGGAGAGGTGGGCACCACGTCGTTTTTCCCTTCTAAAAACCTCGGTGCCCTCGGCGACGGCGGCGCCCTGCTTACCCGCGACCCGGCCCGGGCGGAGCTGCTGTACGAGCTGGCCAACCACGGTCAGGCCCGGGGCCGCAAGTACGTGCACCAGCGCCTCGGCCTCAACTCCCGCCTCGACACGCTGCAGGCGGCGCTGCTGCGCGTAAAGCTACGCCACCTCGACGCCTGGACCGACCGTCGCCAGGCCGTGGCTGCTTACTACGATGAAGCGCTGCGGAGTCTGCCCGGTATACGCGTGCCGGTCCGGCAGCCAGGCAGCACCCACGTCTTTCACCAGTACACCATCACCCTCGACCAGCAAGCACGGCGCGACGACCTGCAGAACTACCTGAAAGCCTGCGGCGTGCCTACCATGATCTATTACCCTCGGCCCCTGCACCAACAGCCGGCTTATGAATACCTGGGTTACCGCGAAGGGCAGTTTTCGGTGGCCGAGACGCTGTGCCGCACCGTTTTGTCATTGCCCGTTCATCCCGAGCTGAGCGAAGCGCAAGTAGCCTATGTGACGAAGTGCGTGCGCGAATGGACGGAAAACGCAGCCGGGTAAAATTCCAGCTCCGATCTGGCGTTGCACAGCGGTCCTGTTTCCGCCAACTGCAAGTTGCCGTTACCTTCGCTTCGTGACTACTCCTGAATCTCCTGCCGCTGTCCGCTTTGCCATTTGCGGGGTAGGCCATATCGGCCGCCGACACGCCGCCCTGGTTGCCCGCCACCCCGGTGCCCGGCTGGTTGCCCTGATTGACGTGCGCGCCGGGCTACAGCCGGAGCTGGCCGCCGAGTTTCCGGGGGTGCCGTTCTTTGCTTCCCTCGACGAGTTTCTGACCAGCGGGTCTCCGGCCGACGTGCTGACGGTAGCCACGCCCAACCATCAGCACGCGCCCCAGGCCATTGCCGGACTCCGTCATGGCCTGCATGTGGTCATCGAAAAGCCCATTGCCCTGCGCAAGCGCGACGCGGAGGATATCATCCACGTGGCTTTGCAGACCGGCCGGCTGGTGTTCGGGGTTATGCAGAACCGCTATTCCCCGCCTTCGCAGTGGCTGAAGGATTTGGTGGACTCTGGTCGGCTGGGGCAGATTTACCTGGTGCAGATCAACTGCTTCTGGAACCGCGACGCCCGCTATTACAAGGGCGGCACAAGCTGGAAAGGCCGCCGCGACCAGGACGGGGGTACGCTGTTTACCCAGTTCAGCCATTTCGTGGACTTGCTCTACTGGGTGTTCGGCGACGTGCAGAACCTGCAGGCCCGTTTTTACGACTTCAACCATGCCGGCATTACCGATTTCGAGGACTCCGGCCTGGTGAGCTTTGAGCTGGTCCGGGGTGGGGCCGGCACGCTGCAATACAGCACCAGCGTGTGGGACCGGAACCTGGAAAGCTCCCTGACGGTGGTGGCCGAGCACGGCAGCCTGCGCATCGGCGGGCAGTACATGGACCGGGTAGAGTACTGTCACGTGCAGGGCTACGAGTTGCCTGAGCTGGCTCCAACAAACCCCGCCAACGACTACGGCCCTTATCAGGGCAGCGCCGCCAACCACGTGCAGGTCATCGAGAACGTGGTGGACACCGTGCAGAAGCGCGGCTTCGCCACCACCAACGCGCTGGAAGGCATGAAGGTGGTCGAGATTATCGAGCGGATTTACAGTTTAAAGTGAAATCAGGTATATGGCTGATTCTGTTAGGCTTACTCTTGCAGATGAAGCAGTGCTTTGTAAAGCAGGAGGGCAGCAGCTATGGTCAGTTTACATCACCGACCTGAGGCTAATCGGAGAATTTACCACTGCCGCCGGGCCGCGGTCTGACGATTGGTTCCTGGTTTGTTTTTGCTGATACAGTTACCGAGTGGTGGGAGGTGCCATTAGAGGCAGCTACAAATGAATTCTGGTTGCAGGTAGGAAAAGCGCTTAGCCAGGAGTTGATTCCTGGGCTGGCAAGTTCTGCCGGATGGGCATCGAGGGTGATTTATCCGCTTCGCTTAGAAGGGAAAGAGCTTTTCCGACTTAGTCATTCGCATAAAGTCCCTAGCGCGTTATGGCCTCGTTTCCTGACCTGGAAGGAGTTTACCGAGACGGTAGATTTTACGGAAGAGGTAAAAAGCCTTTTTATTAACTAGCCGAAACACCTCCGAACATGCTCACCCCCGAACAACAAGCCCTCATCGAGCTGCGCGAGTGGCAGCAAAAGATGCAGCAGACGCCTACGCTGCTCAACCGCTTTACCCGACGGTTACAGATCCGGCTCAATGCCCTGCTGCCCGAAAAAGTCCACCAGGCCCTGACCTCGGCCATCAAGCAGATGGTGCGCGGCGTACTGTTCGGCTCGACGCATACCACCCGCAAGCCGCTGCTCGACGCCAGCCTGACCGAGCGCGAAGCGGCCGTGAGGGACCACGTGCGCTACTACCGCACCACCGCTGCGGCCGAGGGCGCCGTTACCGGCGCGGGCGGCTTCCTGCTCGGCCTGGCCGACTTCCCCTTGTTACTCGGCATTAAGCTCAAGCTGCTGTTCGATGTGGCCGCCCTCTACGGCTACGACGTGCGCGACTACTCCGAGCGGCTGTTTCTGCTCCACATCTTCCAGCTCGCCTTTTCCAGCCAGCATACCCGCAACGACATCTACCGGCGCGTCGCCGACTGGGACGCCTACCGCCACACCCTACCCCCGGACGTGCACGACTTCGACTGGCGCACTTTTCAGCAGGAGTACCGCGACTATATCGACCTGGCCAAGCTGGCTCAGCTGGTGCCCGTGATTGGCGCGGCGGTGGGGGCGGTGGCCAACTACCGCCTGATCGAGCAGCTCGCCGATACGGCCATGAACTGCTACCGTCTGCGCGGAAGGGCGGCGCTGGAAAAGGCCCTGCCAGCGTCAGGTAACTAAAAAAGCCCCGGCCAGTACGGTCGGGGCTTTCTTCAGCGGTAGTATGAGCAGGATTAGCTCTTCTGGGTTTTGGCTTTACGGCTGGCCTTTTGCTTTTCCATCTTCTCGGCTTTCAGCTGCGCGTACTTCGCGAACTGGTCGGCGCTGAGGATCTGCTTCAGCTGGGCTTCGTACTGCTCCCGGCCGGCCTTCATTTCCTGGCGGCTGGCGCGGGTTTTGGCAGCCGTGCCCTGGTGGGCGCGCTTGGCCTGGCGCTCCTGGAAGCGGGCCAGGTTCAGCTGACGCACTTTCTCGGTTTGCTCGGCACTCAGGCCCAGGCTTTTGGCCATTTTCTGGGCAGAGCGCTCGGCTTTCTGCTCGGGCGTCTTGTCAGCTTTGGCACCGTGCTCGGTTTTTACCTTGTGCTTGATCTTGGTCTGAGCCGGAGTCTGGGCCGAGGCAACGCCGGCGGAAAAGGTAAAGGCAGCGAGGAGAACGAGGATCTTTTTCATGGGTAAGGTATCTGAATTGTTTTATTTTGGAAGGATAGCGAAACTCCGTCCGGATCAGAGTTTTTTGCTTCTGCTAAGGCAATAGGCAACTCAGGTGCCAGTTTTGGCCTTAAATCCTTTCATCAGGCAAATAAAAAAAGTCAATCGGCCCGTTAAACGCTCGGGCTTTTTTCACGTCGGCTACCTGGCAGGCGGATTCGTGCGCTGATTATCAGGTGTTTCGTCTTGGGGTACTGCTGGTAAGGCCATACGGCGCGCCCTCCAAACAGATGAAAAAAGTTTGGCGCTGCTCACACCGCGGGTACCGGCGGGCCGGGGCGGCGGTACTGGTAGAAGATGCCCCAGTCCATGGCCGTCCAGAGGCAGGCCCGCTGCCCGCTGGCCTTGAGGGCGCTGTTCGCCCAGGTGTTGCAGGTGTAAAGGAAGCTGTAGGTCCGCTTGGCTTCGTAGAAAGCGTCGTGCTGCCCGTAGCTGTGGTTTCCGATGTGCAGCGGCCGGCCCTGAGCATCGCACTCGAAACTGGCTTTAATGAAGTCAATCAGTCGGCGGTACTCGTCCCGGCTGATTTTGATTTTCACGCAGCTGGCCGACTCCTGCATCGTCTGGTAGAAGGTGGTGTGCATGGCCGAGGAACTCAGGTAGAACATGGCTTTGAACGCGGTGCTGGCTTTAAGCTCGGCCCAGGTGGGCGTATCCAGGTAAAAGCCCTTGTCGCCCCAGCCGAAGCCGATAAACTGCGCCGCCGCGTCTTTGGCCGGGGTATCCTCGATGGGCACCAGTGTGGTCCAGTCGATCAGCTCGTGCCGGATGGGCGTCACGATGTCGGTGTGCACGCCGTTGGAGAAGATATAGATGTCGACGTCTTCGGCCGGGTCGGCGTCCTCGGCATTCACCGGAATCCGGGACAGCAGAAAGGAAGTAGCCACGTAGAGGCTCACAGCCCCGACCAGGGAGCCGGTAGTATAGGCCGTTACCGTCAGGGCTTTTTTAAGTGCGGGGTGCATAGGAGCGGGTTAGCGGGCAGGGGAGATGCGGAAGGCTTGCTTACGGTGCCGGGCGGGGCCGGGGTTGGGTCTGGAAAGCACCCAACCGGCCCTAATCGAGGCGGCACGTTGCAAAACCGGGCCGGCGGGCAGTATCTTTGCGCTACCAATTCTTTTTGCCCGAAGGATTGTTTTTATATCGAGGCGCTGAGAGACAGGCTCTTTGACGCGCCGGCAACCCCCGCAACGTGCGGAACGGTGCCCAACCGAAGGTCCGCTGCCCCGCGGCGGGCCATATAAAAACAAGTAGCCGTGGAAATTACCCGCAACGCCGTTTCTCTTTTTTTTGCCGCCCCCGGGCTGCTCATATCCGCCGTAGCCGCGGCGGGGTGTTGTTGCTGTTGTTGAACTGCCGGGCGTCAGCCGGTAGAATAGGCCGCATTGGGTAGCGGCCGGCCCCGGACCACTTTTCCCCTTTCTTCTTTTTCTTCTTGCCTTTCCGGTCACCTGGCGGGTTTTGGGGCGTTGTTGCTGTGCAGCGGCAGCACAGCTCCGAACTGTGCTCATTCGTGCGCCGGTGCGGTTCCCATTTCATTTTATGCTTAAAAAATCACTGGAGCTACTTCGTCTGGAAGCGGCCGAAACGGGCGCGAATACGCTCAAGCGCAGCCTCAACGGCTTTAGCCTGATTGCCATCGGCATTGGGGTTATCATCGGGGCCGGTCTGTTTTCCCTGACCGGCATTGCCGCCGCCGAAAATGCGGGGCCGGCCGTTACGCTCTCCTTTCTGGTGGCCGCCGTCGGCTGCGCCTTCTCGGCGTTATGCTACGCTGAGTTTGCCTCCATGGTGCCGGTAGCCGGTTCGGCCTACACCTATTCCTATGCCACCATGGGAGAGCTGTTTGCCTGGATTATCGGCTGGGATTTGATTCTGGAATACTCGGTGGGCGCCGCTACGGTGGCCATCAGCTGGTCGCAGTACCTGGTGCGGTTTCTCAGCAAATACGACCTGCACCTGCCGGCCCGGCTGGTGATGTCGCCCTTCGAGAAAGCCACCCTGGCCGACGGCTCGGTGGTATCGGGGCTGGTGAACGTGCCGGCTATGCTGATTGTGCTGGCCATTACGGCCATTATCGTGCGGGGTACCTCCAGATCGGCCTGGTTTAATGCGCTGGTGGTCAGCCTTAAGGTGCTGGTGGTGCTGGTATTTATTGCCCTCGGCTGGCAGTACATCGACCCGGCCAACTACCAGCCCTACATACCGGAGAATACCGGCAAGTTCGGGGAGTTCGGCTTAAGCGGAATCCTGCGCGGGGCCGGGGTGGTGTTCTTCGTGTTCATCGGCTTCGACATCGTGGCCACTATGGCCCAGGAAACCAAGAATCCGCAGAAAAACATGCCCATCGGCATTATCGGCTCCCTGCTCGTTTGCACCGTGCTGTTCGTGCTGTTCGGGCACGTGATGACCGGCCTGGCTAACTACACCGAGTTTAAGGGCAGCGCGGCGCCGGTGGCTATTGCCATTGAGAAAACGCCCTACGCCTGGCTGAGCTCGGCCATTATTGTCGCCATTCTGATCGGCTACACCTCCGTGATTCTGGTGGACCTGATGGGGCAGAGCCGGGTGTTCTTTTCGATGTCAAAGGACGGGCTGCTGCCAAAGATCTTTTCCGAGATTCACCCCCGGTTTCATACCCCGCTGCAGTCGAGCCTGCTGCTGGGGTTGTTTATCAGCCTGTTCGCCGGCTTCGTGCCGATTTCCGTCGTCGGGGAGATGACCAGCATCGGAACCCTGCTGGCTTTTGTGATGGTGTGCCTGGGCGTGCTGATTATGCGCAAAAAGGAGCCCAACGCGCCCCGCGGCTTCCGCACGCCCTGGGTGCCGGTGGTGCCCATCCTCGGCATCCTGACCTGCCTGCTGATGATGGTTTCGTTGCCTGCCGACACCTGGCTCCGGCTGTTCGTGTGGCTGGCCATCGGCCTAGCCATCTACTACGGCTACGGCAAAAAGCACAGCAAGCTGGGTCAGGCACAGAAGGAAGCTGGTAGCTGATGACTTTTGGCCGTTAGCCTCTTGTCGGGAGTTGCCGGCTTCGGGTATCGTTGGACGACGTCGTTCTGAGGTTGTCAAACGATACCCGAAGCCGGTGTTCTGTGCTGTTGGCTTAGCTCTGCCTGAAGCGGCCCGGGATAATCCTGTTCACCAGGGTTTGTGCTTCGGGGAGCAGCTTCAGCCCCAGTACCGCACTGCCGTATAGGCCGGTCAGCACCGCTGAGCGCAGCAGCATCGTGACGAATACGGAGTGCACCGGCGGCATCCACCAGGCGGCCCCGCCAGCCGCGGCCGCGGCCAGCACCAGCAGCGGAATCGTGCGGTCGAACGGCTGCAGGCGGTAGCTGTGCCAGACAAACCAGGTGCGGGCCAGGTTGATGCTCGTCATGGCCAGCAGCGTGGCCAGTGCCGCGCCGGTCAGGCCGAAGGGTGGAATCAGCAGCAGATTCATCAGCACCGTGGTCAGAGCCAGGGACAGGTTGAAGAACAGATCGTAGCGGTAGCGCGGAGATGTCACCACGATCAGGCCGTTCACCCCGGTGATGCCGTCGATAAGGCGGCCCAGCAGCAGCAGAATCACCGAAGTAGCGCCGGCCGCGTACTCGGGCTTCATCAGCGAGTAGATAAAGTCAAGGTTCAGGCCGATGCCCAGGGCCAGCCAGCAGCCCACGGCCGTGTTCAGGCGGGTGGTGCGCTGGTAGAAGTCGGCCATCTTGCCCATGGCGTTTTCCTTCCAGTAATCAGCCAGCAGGGGGAAGGCAATCTTGTAGAGGGAGCGGAACGGAATGCTTAGCGCCGTGCTGATAAAAAAGGCAATGCTGTAGATGCCGGCCGCCGCCAGCCCCAGCCGGGAGCCCACCATCAGCGCGTCGATAGAGCCGATAATGGTGCCCGACAGGTTCGAGAGCAATGCAAATCCGCCGAAGCCCAGCAGCTCACCCAGCGGCCGGACGCGCAGGGCCTCCCCGTTAGGTTTGAGGTGCAGCTCTCCGATGCGCAGCAGGTAGAGCGTGAGCAGCAGGGAAATCACGCTGTACGCGCCGATGTAGGCCAGCACAAACGCGTGAAAGGAAATCAGCCCCTGCCCGAACAGCAAAGCCGCACCCACAATAAGCACCCGCAGCACGATTTCCTGCATAAACGAGGAAAATGCGGAGTGATAGAGCGCCCGCAGGTAGGCATCCTGCAGGTTGTAAAGCAGGGTGAAAAGAGCCAGCGCAATCACCCAGCCGTAGTAGGGGCCCAGCAGCGCGGCATCCTTGGCATACTGCCCCATTATCAGGGGGCGTCCCAGCCAGAAGCCCAGCGTGACGACGGCAAACCCCAGCAGGGGCAGGCCCAGCAGCAGGGGCAGAAAGCCGTGGTGCCCGTTTTCCCGGTTGCGGAAGTAGGGAAAGAACCGTACGCCGGTATTGGCAAACCCGAAGGCGGCCAGCTGGGCGTAAATCGTGGCAATGGACACCAGCACCCGCGTCAGCCCGACCTGGTCGGGAGCCAGCAGCCGGGGCAGGATAAAGGCCGTGTTGACGAAGCCCAGCCCCAGCCCCAGGTACGAGATAATGGTGTTGCGCAGCCCCTGCCGCTGAACGATGCCCAATGTACGGTGCTAAGGAGTGAAAGGTGAGACGGGTGCTGACGCGGGCAGGTAACGCGGACGAACCGGCCGGGACGATTAGAAAGCTTTCGTTAGGGGTGAGTTGACGCTTCCGATTGAGGAACATCCGCTGCTCGATCAGCCATTTCCTCGCAGATTTCCGGACCGGTGACAAAGGCGGCGTTGCGGCCGCGAAGGTAGCTCATGAGCTCGTGGAACTGCCGGGGGCCGGTGTGGTGGTTGCGGGGCGAGAAGTTCTCGTTGTGCCAGAGCACGGTGCAGACGCCCCCGAACCGTTCGATTTCAGCCAGCATCGGCTGCAGGGAGGTCAGCACCTCGTCGGGCGCCAGCTGCAGGTAGCGGGGGTGGTGCAGGGTGGCGTCCATCACGTTGAGCGGGATTTCCACAAAGTCGTGCATGCGCCCGGAGCGGAAATCAAATGGGCAAAACGGAAGGCAATAGGAGTTGCGAAACCCGTAGTGCTCGGCAAAGCCCAGGGAGGAGTCGTAAGTCAGGCCGGCTTCAGCCACGACAAAAGGGGTCGTGCGGGGCTCCCAGCTCAGGTAGTGGAACCGGTTGCCGGTCGCCGGAACAGGCAGCTGCTGGAGTTCTTTTTGCAGGCGGGTTATATCGGTGGCAGTACCCAGGCTACCGTGCACACCCACTTCGGCCCCGGCCTCGGCCAGCGTTTGGATGCGCCGCTGGAAAGCAGGCGTGGTCAGGTCATAGTCGGCGTTGGCCGTGCCGTTGGCCGCCGGGCGAGGGTTGCCCAGAAAGAAAAAGATGGAGCGGGCGTCGTACCGCGCAGTATCCGCCAGCACGTCTTCAAGGTTGTCCCAGGCATCCCGGGCCAGCCAGCGTTGCGCCGCCAACCTCAGGAAAGTACCCAGGTGGCCTACCCGTAGCGCCTGTCGGCCCTCCGCCTTCCACGCGCTGCGCAGGTTGTCGATGTCGTGGGTGATAAACGCGGCAAATGAGTGCCCGCTCCAGGTGGCTGACTTTAGCTGCCGGCCGCTTACGTGCTCCAGCGCCGTCTTCAGAATATCAAAGTAGTAATTGACGGCCGGCACCGTCACGAAGGAGTAGCGGTGCTGCACGCTGGCTTCAAATGGAAAGCGCCCATGCTGGTCGCGGTCCGCCGAAAAGTATTCCTGCCATCCGCTGAGCAGGTAAAAAGCATCGGCAATCAGGTCGGAATAAATGGTGACCCGACCGTCTTCCAGGCTCAGCAGCGCCGTGGCCGGAGCTGGTTGGAAGAAAAACGGCAGCCGATGTCCGTGCCATTCGTGCCAGACCGGTTCGGGCGGGTAAGGGCTGGTCCGGGTGAAAAACCAGCCTGCCCCGTCCGCCACCTGCACCGGAGCAGAAGGATTCAGTCCGGCATAACCCAGCAGCTCCCGCGGGGCGGCTGGGTATGCCTGGCGGAAGTGGTGCAGCACGTAGTCGAGTCGCACCTGCGCGGTAACCTGCGGCAGGGAGGAAGGCAGCTCAGGCGCGGAGGAGGTAGTCATGCGGCGAAGGTAAGAGGTGCGGATTGTGCTTACTTCTGCGTCTTGGCGGTATTGGCCAGCCACTCGTCCAGCAACGCCAGGGCTTTCTGCTGGCTCCGGCCTTCGTCGGGGGTGCCCAGCGTAGCGTTGTAATAGGCTGCGCGGCGGTAGTGGTCGGCAGGCTTGTGCTGCTGGTAGCGGCGCAGCAGTTCGCCCAGCTGTTCGGGTGACGCCGCTTCGTCCACCAGCCCGCGGGCCACGTAGCCGTAGTAGTCGTAGGCGACCTGGTGGGTGCCGAGCCGGTAGTAGATGCTGACCAGGTTGAGCAGCGTGGCTTCGAGGTGGGTGCTGGTGTCGGCGGCAATCAGCGCATCCTGGGCCTGCAGGAAGTTAAACACATGCTGCTGCCGGGCGTCGGAGAAAAGCAGCTCCGGGTGCTGCCGTTGCAGAAAGGCAAAGTCCCGGGTGTCGCCGGGGTGGGGGCGGAAGGTGAAAGTCAGCGTCGGAAACTTCCGCAGCAGGTACGTCGCTAGGGCAGAAATGGCGTCCGTGTCGTCCAGGGTGTTGACGGCCAGGCCCACCCGCCGTACCGTGGGGCTTTGGTTTTTCTCGCCCAGGAAAGCATCGGCCTTGGGCATGCCCACCAGTTCCACCCGGCCTTGCACCGGCCCACACTGCCGGTACTTGTCCAGGGCGTCCTGGCCTTCCAGCAAACTCAGATCAAAGCTCAGGGGCGGAAAGCTCACGCTCACGCTGGCGTGCTGCACGTAGGCTGTGGGCACCCCGCAGGTTCGGGCCGCCAGCAGCAGGGCCCGGCTGTCGTCGTTGTGGTCGTTGGCAAACACAATGGCCCGGGGCCGGTAGTGGCGCACTGCCCGCACGTACACCTCGTAGTAGCCGATGGCGTTGAAAATCAGGTCAAAAAACCGTGCCGCTACCTGTCCTTCCACTTTCATCAGCCCGGCCAGCACCACCGGCAGCTGCCAGTAATAGAGTAGCTTCCGCCGCAGGGAAAGCCGGTTTACGTCCGGGTTGTACCGCCCTATTTCCTTGCCCTGCCCGGCCAGCAGCACGCTGTCGGGGCGGGCTTCGCGGATAAAGCGCAACGCCTCGTAGTTGTTCTGGCTGACCACGTACAGCCATACCGCCCCGCGCAGCTGCTCGGGATTATGGATCGGCTGAAACACGTTGCCTACCAGGCGCAGCCCCGCGTAGCCCAGCACTTTGAGCAGGCGGCGCAGTGGATTCGTGGGCGAAATCTTGTTTAGAAACGACTCCGGCAGGGAAGTAAAGTGTGCCGTGAAGCGTAGCTGCAGGATGTCGCGCAGGCGAGCCGTCAGGGGCGAAGGCATAAGCTACAGCTGGTCCCAAGTAAGCGGGGTACCCGGCGTCAGGTCGCAGGCAGCCCGGCGCCCCAGCACTTTCTCCCAGTAGCGGGGCTCCAGTCCGTCGCCGGGGCGAATAATGCGTAGATTTTCAGTGGTCAGCTCTTCCCCGGCCTTTACCGGCTTGGCGACGTATATCGAGCGTTTGTAGATGCGGCTCTTCTCCTCCACGGCCTGCACGCACAGTTGGACTGTGCCCATCGCCTGGTGAGCCCGCTCGGTTTCGACTACCAGAGCGGTCATTTCAGCCGGCTCCATCGAAAACGCCGAATCAACGCCGCCGTCGGCGCGGCTCAAAGTAAAGTGCTTCTCAATCAGGCAGCCGCCCAGCGCTACCGAAGCCACCGACACGCCAATGCCCATCGTATGGTCCGAAAGGCCGATAGGGCAGTTGAAGGTTTCGGCCAGCACCGGAATGGTGCGCAGGTTGGTAGTAACGGGCGTAGCGGGGTAGGTGCTCGTGCACTTAAGCAGCACCAGTTCCCGGCAGCCCGCCGCGCGCAGCACCCGCACCGCCTCATCGATTTCAGCCAGCGTGGCCACGCCGGTGCTGACAATAATGGGTTTGCCGGTGGCGGCTACCTTGCGGAGCAGCGGATGGTGGGTGTTTTCGAAGGAGGCAATTTTGTACGCGGGCACGTCGAGCGTTTCCAGGAAGTCGACGGCGGTTTCGTCGAACGGGGAGCTGAAGGCCAGCAGGCCCAGCTTACGCGCATGATCGAAAATCTGCGCGTGCCACTCCCAGGGCGTGTAGGCTTCCTGGTAGAGCTTGTAGAGGCTCTTGCCTTCCCACAGCGACTGACCCTCCTCGCGGATAACGTAGCCGGTATCCATCGTGATGGTATCAGCGGTATACGTCTGCAGTTTAATGGCATCGGCACCGGCAGCAGCAGCGGCGTCTACAATCTGTAAGGCCCGCTCAAGGGACTGGTTATGGTTGCCGGACATTTCGGCAATAATGAACGGTTTATAGGCGGGGCCCACAGGCCGGCCCCCAATCTGAATCTCAGTCATAAAAACAGGTGTGCTGGTGCAGCCGGGCAAAGGTCGGAAGACTCCGGGCAACTTAAGCGGTTTCTTTAGCCGGCCAGCAGGTCGGCCAGGAAGGGTTGGGTCAGCTCATCAAGCGTAAGGATGCGCCGGTGGGCTTCGTGCGCGTCGTCGGCGGGCAGGTGGGCGTAGTTGCCGCGCAGCACTCGCACGGTGCGGAACTCCAGGGGCTTGATACCGACAAAGTCCTTGGTCGGATTGTCGCCGATGTAAACTACCTGGCCCGGAGGAGCTTTTTCGCGGGCACAAATCTGCTCGAAGCAGTAGGGGGACGGTTTAGCCCGGGCTGTGCCGTAGCGGTTGGTGATAAAAGCATGACGAACCCGCTCAAACAAACCCAGTGCAGCGACTTTGCGGGCCTGTACGCCCTTGTGGCCGTCCGTAACGAGGTATAGCGGAACCTTTGCAAAGCGGGCCAGGCACCGCTCGGCATCGGGATGCAGGGTTAGTGCCGGCTGATGATTGCGGTAAGTGTGCAGACAGGCTCTCACCAGTCGGGTAGAGCTCAGCTGGTGCCGCTCCAGAATGGTGTTGAACACCCGGCCCCGGCCATTCGCAGCCTCCTCCGCCACCAGCTCCTGCCACAGCGAATCGGCGGGCAGGGCGAAGCGTGAGGCCAGCATTTTCGCTACTGCCCGAAAGCCGCTATGCACGTAGGTTAGCTCCGGATAGAGCGTGTCGTCGAGGTCAAAAACCAGTACCGGAGTAGCCAAGGCAGTCAGTTAATTGGGGAAAACAGGCGCTTTCATAACCTGATCCTGCGGGATGCGCAGTTGGGTTCGGGGCTCGGTGGGAGCGGTTACCAGCTCGGTCGGAAGCGTATGACCCGCGGCTTCGCGCAGAAACCAGCCAAACACATCGAGTCCGCACGCCACGCCCAGCGTGGAAGCCCCGCCGAAGCGGGCATTGCACTCAATAAAATAAAGCTCGCCACCTTCGGTTTCCAAGACCTGAAACACGGCTGGTCCGTAGAGGCCCAGCTGCTCGGCCAGGCCCACGCAGTGCTTCACCAGTGTAGGATAAGCTGCCGTGGTCGTCACCTGGGATTCGCCGTGGACCACCAAGTCGCGGGTACGGGCAATAGCACCCTGAGCCCGGCCCTGGGCGTTCACGTAAACGTCCACGCTGTACTCGCGTCCGGGAATGAAAGGCTGAAAGATAGGCTCCCGCAGGGTAGCAGCATGCTCCCTGGCCTCGGCTGCGGACAGGTTCAGGCCCAGGCTGACCGAGCCGGCCCCGAGCCGCTCCTTTACCACGAAAGTTGCGAAGGCGTTGGTAGGGAGGTCGGAAGGGTGAGCGGCGGTGGGTATGGCAGCAAAGCCCAGACCAGTTACCAGCTGCGCAAAACGTAGCTTGTCGAGGCAGGCCGCAATGGCGGTTTCAGAGCTGACCAGCACGGCAACACCAGCAGCAGCTAAAACAGATTTATGCCGGGCCCAGAAGGCCAGCTCTCCATCCCGGGTCGGGATAATGGCGGTAACGCACTGCGCCTGGCAATACGCCAGAAGCACATCTGGCGACAAAGAGGTCAGGGCCGGCATTTCCCAGAATCCATCCACAACATAGCGACCCAGGCAGCGGGCATCGGCGTCGGCGCCCAGCAGCCGGGAGTCAGGGTGCCAGGTACGCAGGGCCGCCCGGACTGCCCGCAGCAGCGGAATCTTACGCCCGATACTGGTGACCAATACCGTGGCGGGTTGGTCGGTAGCCTGTGCTGTAGGCCGAAACAGGGAATGAAACAGGGTATCAACCCACTCTTCGCCTATCCGCACATGCCGGTGCAGTCGGGCTTCCAGTACAAATCCTTCGGCTTCGAGCGTCTCTGTCAGGTAGGGCCGCACATCGTAGGCCTCGGTATTGATTTTCTGGAATTCCAGGTCTTCGAAAGCCACTTCCCGCAGCATCCGCAGATACGCCGCGAAATCCTGCCGGAACGTGGGAATATCGGCGTTACGGCCGGTTTCCAGTAGAAAGGAGATTTCGGCCCGCTGGGCGTCCCAGTCAATGTGGACTAGGCCGCCGTAGCCAATCAGCTCTCCGGCCTTCAACAGTGAAAACAAAAGCTGGGCAGGCTGCTCGGTCTCGAACAGCGGCTGCACCACTTGGGCAAAATACCGGTCCTGGTCGGCGGGGCTGAGCGGGGCGCGCTGGCGCAGAATGTCGAGCTGGGCATTGCGCCACTGCCGGATCGGCTCCCGGTCTTGCAGGCGGATCGGCAGCAACTCATAGTCCTGCCAGCGGTACTGATTGCGCCGCAGAGCCCGATACGTCATCATGGGCTAGAGCACTACGTAAGATATCAGCGGATTGAGCGGGCTACGGCGCAGGGCATAGTTGGCTATGCCAAATACTTCCTGGAAGGCCAGCGTTTCGCCCGGAAACTCGGGGCAGTTCAGCTCGTCGAAGGCCAGCACAGCACCTTTCGTAAGGTGGGGGCGGATGGCTTCGAGGCACGCCTTGGTGGGCGCGTAGATGTCAAAGTCGAAATAGGCAAAGGCAATAACGGTTTCGGGATGGTCGCGCAGGTAGCGGGGGACCGTCTGAATAGCGTCGCCGGCTACCAGCTCAAACTTGCGCTTGTGCGGAATCGGGCTTTCGGCCTCGTGCAGGGCCAGCAGCTGTTCCAGCTGCTGCTGGTACCCGCTCGTCACGCCGTAGTCGCCTGCCTTTACCCGGCTGCCATCCTTGGGGTCTACGTCTGGGAAGCCTCCGAACGTGTCGAACCCGATAATCCGGCGGTTGTAGTTGTAGGGTTCGTACATGCCGCGCAGGGCGTGAAGCAATGCCAGATTTTGCCCCCAACGCACACCAAACTCCATAACCACCCCGTGCACCGGAACAATCTGGCGGTACAGCTCATCCAGGAACAGGATGCGCGACAAGGTTTGGCGGCTCAGATACAGGCCCAGGTTGTGAAGCAGCTCCCCGTCGGGCAGAGGGGTGTGCTTGAGCTGGTCTACCAGCTGCTGCCGCCGGTCTGCCTCAGAGGCGGCGGCCCCGCTCAGTACCTTTATTTCACTCATAGAACGGTAAAAGTAGGCAGTAAAGCCGCAACTCAGCCGGCCTTCTGCTCGATGTGGGCGTTGATAGCTACGAGTTCCGGATGCTGATTCAGCAGGTTGATTATCTGCGGGTGGGAGAGGTGCTGCGCCTTGTGTTCCTCCATCAGCCGGCGAATCAGCTCAAAGTCCTCGGGCGTGTCGAGGGTGATGCGGAACCGGCTGAAGTCACCTTCGGCGTATACCTCATCCTCAATCCGGAGCCGACCGGCCATGGCTGGGTTAGACTTGAGGTAGGGCGTTACATGCTCCCGCTCGTAGGGGAGCCGGGCCTGCTCGTACGCTTCACGCAGGGCTTCAAATGAAAATATTTCGAAGTCGAATCCGCGCGGGTAGGAGCGGACAATCGAGTTGGAGCGGTATTCCCAGGCGTCGGCGTTGTTCAGAAACCGCCCCACGGCTGCCCCTACCAGTTCACCGTCAATCAGCGGACAGTCGCTTGTAACGCGTACAATGGTGCCCAGCCCAAACTGCCGGGCCGCCTCATAGTAGCGGCTCAGCACATCGGCCTCACTGCCCCGGTAGCACGGCAGGCCATGCACTAACGCAAACTCCGCCAGCACGTCGTCGATAGGTAGGGCGGTCGTAGCGAGGAAAATAGGGAAGCTGCTCTGCCGAAGCCGCTGTACGTGGTGTTCAAGCATAGTGGCGCCCCCGGCCGCTAAGAGGACCTTGCCCGGCAGGCGGGTGCTACCCATTCGGGCCTGGGAAATAATTCCGACGCGCTTCAGCTCACTCATCCGACAAACTCCTTGATTGAGTCGATAACGTACTGCTGCTCCTCATCGGTGAGGGTGGGGTAGAGCGGAACGCTCAGGCAGCGGGCGTAATACTGCTCGGCATGGGGGAAGTCTCCCCCTTTCCAGCCTAGCTCCTGGTAGTACGGCATGGTGTGCACCGGGATATAGTGCACCTGGGTGTAGATCTGCTTTTCCCGCAGGAAGTCATAGAGCCCTTTGCGGTCAGTTACCTGAATCACGTACAGGTGGTAGGCATGACCAGGAGCCCCGGCCAGGGGCTGCACGGCCGGTAGGGCAGCAAACGCCTGGTCGTAGCGGGCGGCCAGCTCCCGCCGGCGGGCCAGGCCTTCATCCGCACGTTGCAGCTGACTGATGCCCAGGGCGGTGAGCATGTCGGGCATGCGGTAGTTGTAGCCCAGGGTCTGCATCTCCATGTACCAGCCTCCGTCGTGGCGGTGCATTTTGGCAGGGTCTTTCGTGATGCCGTGGGTGCGCAGCAGCAGCAGCTTCTCGTAGAGGTCGACCCGGTTGGTGGTAATCATGCCGCCTTCGCCGGTAGCAATGTGCTTAACGGGGTGGAAGGAGAAGATGGCCAGATCGGCCAGTTGTCCGTTACCACAGCGCCGCTCCTGCCCTTGTGAGTCGGTGAAAAAGCCGCCCGGGGCATGGCAGGCATCCTCGATAATCCAGAGCCCAAACTCGTTGGCCAGCGTGCGGGCTTCTTCCAGGTCTACCGGCAGGCCCGCGAAGTCCACCGGAATCAGGCCGTGAAAATACCCTTTCGGGTGGGCTTCAAGCAACCGGCGGACCTGCTGCAGGTCGATCAGAGCCGTGGCCGCGTCGATGTCGACGAAATGCACCTCACCTCCGCAGTAGCGCACACAGTTGGCCGAGGCAGCGAAGGTAATAGGAGTGGTGATGACGCGCTGCCCGGGCTCGACGCCCAGTGCCAGGGTACACAGGTGCAAAGCGGCAGTGCCATTGGCCACGGCCACCGCATACTCGGCCCCGATGTACCGGGCAAACTTTTGCTCAAACTCCACCACCTTGGGCCCCTGGGTCAGAAAGTCGGACCGCAGCGTTTCCAGCACGGCCTGCTCGTCGGCTTCGGTAATGTGCTGGCGGCCGTAGGGAATGGGGTGCGCGGGATGGAAAGCCATGGGCAGTTGAGGTGGGAGTCGACGTCAGGAAGCGGCCAAGGGTGTGGGCTCCGCAGCCGCAAATATACGCTCGGGGAGAAGCCTGGATGACTTTTTAGTTGCTCTCTATTCTTGAGGGGCAAACGAGCCGTTGAGCTTTATTGATCAAGTTAAAAGACTACCTTTATACCGTGGAATAGTGCATTTATCTATTTATGGATGATCAACCACTACACTCGTTGCTTACCTTAACTTATGTTGAAAAGACTACTTTTTGCCTTTGCTGCCCTATGCCTATGGGGTAATACTCCGGTTTATGCGCAGCTTGAAAACCGGAACTGGTATTTTGGCAACAACGCCGGGATTACGTTTACTTCAGGGTTACCTACGGCGTTGCTAAACAGCGCCATGGTTACCTACGAAGCCACCGCCACAGTATCGGATGCCGCCGGAAACCTGCTTTTTTATACCAATGCGGTTAACATCTGGAACCGCAATCATCAACCGATGGTCAATGGCCAGGCAATTGGCGGCCACGAATCGGCTGCTCAGGGAGCGGTAATTGTAAAAAATCCAGCCAATCCGGATCAGTATTATATTGTTGTAGTGGATGGCTGCGACAATCGGCTGGTGGGAGGAGTAAAATACAACCTGGTGGATATGACCCAAGCCGGGGGCCAGGGCGCGGTTGCTCAACGGGCAGTGCAGCTGAGTACCATCCAGGTTACCGAACGAGTGCTGGCAGTGCCGCATGCAAATGGGCGCGATACGTGGATTGTGGTACATGGATGGAATTCCAACGTCTTTTATGCTTTCCTGCTTTCTCCTACCGGTATTTCTGCTACTCCGGTGGCGACCAGCATCGGCACGGTGCATGCGGGTGGTGGCGGCGCATTCGCTAATGCCAATGCCGTGGGCTACATGAAGGTGTCGCCAGCTGGAAATAAGCTGGCTATTGCGATGCGGGACAACATATTTGAGCTCTTCGACTTCAATAACAACACCGGCCAGCTGTCCAACCATGTTCCGCTGCGGCAGTTTTACCGCAGCTACGGCGTCGAGTTCTCACCCGATGGTAGCCGTCTGTATGGCACCACGCTGGACGGCAATACCATTTACCAGTTTAATCTGCTGGCCGGCTCTCCGGCAGCCATTGCCGCTTCTGCGGTAGTCATTGGTAATTCGGGTGGCGCGTTTGCCGGCGCGCTGGAGCTTGGCCCTGATCAGCGGATTTATCTGGCTAAGTTTAACAGCGGCTTCCTGGGAAGCATCGACAATCCGAATGCATTGGGCACAGCCTGCGGCTTTCGTAGCGACGCGGTTTTTCCAGGAGGAAGAGTAGGCCAGCTGGGACTGCCGAATTTCCCGAAAAGAGCAGTTGCGACAGCGTCTTTTACCGCTACGGGAGCATGTGTGGGTAGTGCGGCCAGCTTTTCGGGACTTGTAGCTCCATCAGCGCCAGGGGCCACCTACAGCTGGAACTTTGGTGATCCGGGCTCGGGGGCAGCAAATACCGGTAGCGGAGCAAACACAACCCATGTGTATTCCACGGCAGGTTTCTACACCGTTACCCTGGTCGTAACGCTACCCGGTGTAAGTGTACCGCTTACGACCACGCAAATGGTAGTGGTAACCGCATTGCCCGTAGTGACCCTGGGGCCGCCTACTCGACAGCTATGTCAGGGTAGTCAACTTTCGCTTTCTGTTGGCTCGCTCCCGCCCGGAGCCACCGCCCAATGGCAGGATGGAGCCACGGGAACCAGCTATACCGTCAGAACGGCCGGAACGTATACGGTGACTGTTACCACGGCCTCAGGCTGTACTGCGCAGGCAAGCGTGACTGTTGAAATGCTGCCAGCCCCGGTAGTAAACCTGGGGCCGACAACCCGGCAACTGTGTCCAGGTAGTCAAATTACCCTCGCGGCAGGGCCTCAGCCGGTGGGAACTACGTATCAGTGGCAGGATGGCTCGACGGGAAGCAGTTTTCTGGTGGTGCAGGCCGGCACCTATTCGGTAACCCTGACCTCAGCGGCTGGCTGTACTGCGCAGGCAACTGTGGTAGTTCAAAACAATCCGTTGCCAGTAGTCAACCTGGGCCCGCCCAACCAGCAGGTATGCCAGGGCACCTCCCTCAGTCTGACGCCCGGTCCACAGCCGACGGGTACCACCTACCGTTGGCAGGACGGCTCGACGGCCAGTACCTTTGCAGTGCAGCAGACCGGTACGTACGCAGTCACGGTTACGTCGCCACAAGGCTGCACGAACCAGGGCTTTACCACTGTAAGCGTTATTCCAGTCCCGGTTGTTCAGCTGGGCCGGGATACCCTGGCTTGTCTGGAGCAAGCCGTGCTCCTGCGAGCCAACGCGCAGCCAGCCGGCACCACCTACCGGTGGCAGGATGGCTCTACGGCCAGCACGTTTTCTGCCACTTCCGCGGGCACATATTCCCTCATAGTTACTTCACCCGCCGGCTGTACCGCGCAGGATGAGCTGATCGTACGCGACGCCGGCTGCCCGTTCACTATTCCCAACATTATTACTCCCAATGGTGACCAGAAGAACGACGTGTTTGTTCTGAAAGGGCTGAATGCACCCCAATGGCAGGTGACCATCTTCAACCGTTGGGGCACGCAGGTATATCAGAACAGCAGCTACGATAACAGCTGGGCTGCTGCCGGACAACCCGGCGGGCTGTACTACTACATGCTTCGGGCAAATGATGGCCGGCAGTTCCGCGGATGGGTGGAAGTAGTGCGCTGAATAGCTGATGGCTGTTGGCTTTTGACGCCCAGCTGATTCAGGGAAACGACTGGCAAACAGTTCAAAATGAAAGCGGCGGCCTTTCCGGGAGGAAAAGCTGCCGCTTTCGTTGAGCGCCAATCAGCATACCAGGAAAAAGCCATCAGCCACAAGCCAACGGCTAGCAGCCAATCATCAAGCTGCAAACTCGGGGTCGACGTGGAGGCGGATTTCTTCGCGGATCTGCTCGGCACTCAGCCACTCGTGGTTGTTGGCCGAGTCGTAGTAGAAGCCGTCGGGGACGCGCTTGCCGTTGAAGTGGGTGATGAACTCTTCCACGTCCCAGCGCGGGGTGAACGGCAGAATCACGTAGTACTTGTCGAGCTCTACCGTGCTCAGGGCATCGGTTTCGGTTATCATGGCCTCGTGCAGCTTCTCGCCGGGGCGGATGCCTACAACTTCCTGCCGGCACTCCGGGCCGATGGCGCGGGCCACTTCCGTAATCTTATAGCTCGGAATCTTGGGCACGAAAATCTCCCCGCCCCAGGCATGCTCCAGCGCGTACAGCACCAAGTCTACACCTTCATCCAGGGAGATGTTGAACCGGGTCATATCCGGGTGGGTGATGGGCAGCACGCCCGAGGAGCGACGTTGCAGAAAGAATGGTACCACCGAGCCCCGGGAGCCGATTACGTTGCCGTAGCGCACCACCGAAAAGCGCAGGTCGCGGGAGCCTTTCATATTGTTGGCCGCCACAAACAGCTTATCGGAGCAGAGCTTGGTAGCCCCGTACAGGTTGATGGGCGCCGCCGCCTTGTCGGTGCTGAGCGCCACCACATCCTTCACGCCGCAGTCGAGGGCGGCGTTAATCACGTTCTCCGCGCCGAAGATGTTGGTCTTGATGCACTCCATCGGGTTGTACTCGGCGGCCGGCACCTGCTTGAGGGCGGCCGCGTGCACAATTACGTCGATGCCTTCGCAGGCGCGCTTCAGGCGCTCCGGGTCGCGCACGTCGCCCAGGAAATACCGAATAGCGGGGTACTTGCTGTTCGGAAACACCTGCGACATCTCGTACTGCTTGAGTTCGTCGCGGGAAAAAACAACCAGGCGCTTCACCTTGGGAAACTTGTCAAACACGGCCTGAACGAACTTCTTGCCGAAAGATCCGGTGCCACCGGTTACCAGAATGGATTTGTGATTGAGGTCGAGAGCCATAAGGAAATAAGGCCCGCTAGGTAGCGGGGAAAGACAAAAGTACGGAATCCCCTCCGAGGTTAAGCTACGGCAAGCAGCCACCCGGGCTATCCGTGCGGCCGGCCTTTTAGGAGGCGCTTGATGCGGGGCGCACCAGCTGAGCCAGCCGGCCGGTCAGGGCGCGGCGCGAGTAGCGCGAATGGTTCATGCTGGGCAAGTCCAGGTTGGGGTTGCTGCGCCAGGCAGCAATATGGTTTTCCAGGTGCTCCACGATGGCCGCGTAGGCCCCGTAGGCCAGCACCCGCCCGGCCCCGCACTCTTCCAGCAGGTTATCGGCATCCGATCCGACGGGGCCGATGCAGATGATGGGCTTGTTGGCGGCCAGGTACTCGAACACCTTACCCGGCAGAATCCCGAAGTTGTGGTCTACGTCCGGAATAGCCATCAGCAGCAGCGTAGAGCGCAGCAGGTAGCCCACCGACTCGTCGTGGGGCACGAAGGGCAGCAGCTCGGTTCGTTCACTCAGCCCCACCTCCGCAATCTGCCGCCGCACGCCTTCCGAAACCTGCCCCACGAAGCGCAGGCGCAGGGGCACGTCGGGGTGGCGGGCAGCGCACTCGGCGCAGGCCCGCAGGAACAGCTCGATGTGGTAGGTTTCGGTGATGGTGCCCGTGTGCGTAATCAGCAGCTGGTCGGTGGGCGGAGTGGAAGGCTCCCGAAAGTCGCTTTCGTCGTAGCCGTTGGGCAGCACGTGAAACTTGGCCGCCGTCAGCCGGGCCGACTTGCCCAGCAGCAGGCGCTTGGTGTCGGGGCTGGTGACGAGCACCTCATCGGCCTGCTCCAGCACCTGCCGCTCATACCAGGCGTCCAGCCAGCGGGCCGGGGCAGTCTGGTTGAGCTCGGCGTGGTAGTAGATGTCGGTCCAGGGGTCGCGCAGGTCAGCCAGCCAGCGCAGGCCGTAGCGCTTCTGCAGCTCCAGCCCGATCAGCTGCGTGGAGTGGGGCGGACTGCTGGTCAGCACCGCGTCGAACTTTTCGCCCCGGTCCATCAGCTCGGCGCAGGCCCGCAGCACGTGGCGGTTCCAGCCGCGCCGGGCGTCAGGAATAAATATGTTGCCGCGCACAAACTTGAAAAACCGCTGCTGCAGGCTGGTTTTGCTTTCGTTGGCGAAGCCCCCGTACGGAATCTGCTGCCGGCCCGTGAGCTTTTGGTAGGAGTTAAACGGCTCCGACGTGCCCGTCCGGATAACCCGCACCGACGCCGGCACTTCCCGCAGCAGCGACTCGTCGCGCACCGGATACGCGCCCTGCTCGGGGTCGACGGTAATGACGGTGCACTCTACCCCAAACTGGGGCAGGTGCTTCACAAACTTTAAACTGCGCTGGACGCCCGCCCCGCCCGAAGGCGGCCAGTAATAGGTGATGACGAGCAGGCGCATGAAGAAGAAAAAGGATCTGAACGGGTTTGGCAGGGGCGAAGGTACACAGCGAACGGGTTTTAAGGTTTTCTGGCTAATTTTGGGGAGCCAATTGGCGCAGTTTCCTGTTTTTTGTCCGGGGCCCACTTTTCCGGCGCGGCGTTTTCGCTCGTCTGCCCGCTTGTTCCGGCACTTCTTTCATTAGCTCATCAGCACATCCACCGATGTTCGATAATCTCAGTACCAAGCTCGATAAAGCCTTTAAAACCCTCAAGGGCCAGGGCAGCATCTCCGAAATCAACGTTGCGGCTACCGTCAAGGAAATCCGCCGGGCCCTGGTGGACGCCGACGTCAACTACAAGGTGGCCAAGGAAGTCACCGACAAGATCAAGGACGAGGCCATGGGCCGCGACGTGCTGCTGGCGGTGTCGCCGGGCCAGCTGATGACCAAAATCGTCTACGACGAGCTGACCCAGCTGATGGGCGGCGAAAAGCAGGACATCATCATCAAGGGCGACCCGGCCGTGGTTCTGCTCTCGGGTCTGCAGGGTTCGGGTAAAACGACCTTTGCCGGCAAGCTGGCGTCGTTTATCAAAAAGCAGAACCGCACCGTGCTGCTCGTTGCCTGCGACGTGTACCGCCCGGCGGCTATCAACCAGCTTCAGGTGCTGGGCGAGCAGATTGGCGTGGAGGTGTATGCCGAGCCGGAAAACAAGAATCCGGTGTCGATTTCGCAGAACGCCATCGAGTACGCCCGCAAAAACAACAAGAAGGTCGTCATCATCGACACCGCCGGCCGCCTGGCCGTGGACGAGGAGATGATGCGCGAGATTGAAGCCGTAAAGCGGGCCATCAACCCGTCCGAAACGCTGTTCGTGGTTGACTCCATGACCGGTCAGGACGCCGTGAACACCGCCAAGACCTTCAACGATCGTCTCAACTTCGACGGCGTGGTGCTCACCAAGCTCGACGGCGACTCCCGCGGCGGCGCGGCCCTTTCCATCCGGGCCGTGGTCGAGAAGCCCATCAAGTTCATCTCCACGGGTGAGAAGATGGAGGCCCTGGATATGTTCTACCCGGACCGCATGGCGCAGCGGATCCTGGGCATGGGCGACGTTATCTCCCTGGTAGAGCGCGCCCAGCAGCAGTTCGACGAGGAGGAAGCCAAGCGCATCAACCAGAAGATCCGCAAAAACCAGTTCAACTTCGACGATTTCCTCTCCCAGCTGGAGCAGATCAAGAAGATGGGCAACCTGAAAGACCTGGTGGGCATGATTCCCGGTATGAGCAAGGCTATCAAGGATGTCGAAATCGACGACGACGCCTTTAAGCCGATTGAGGCCATCATCAAGAGCATGACGCCCCAGGAGCGGGCCCAGCCCGAGCTGCTGAACGGCTCCCGCCGCAAGCGCCTGGCGAAGGGCAGCGGCACCGACATCCAGCAGGTGAACGCGCTGATGAAGCAGTTTGAGGACATGCGCAAAGTGATGCGCACCATGAACAAAATGAGCTCCACCAAAGGGGGCATGCAGCAGATGGCCAAGATGATGGGCGTCCGCGGCGCTAAGTAGGACTTAGGTCTTAGTACAGAGGCCCATAAGAAAAAGGCCCGCAACTTCGGTTGCGGGTCTTTTTCATGTAACCTGACGTCAGCAGGGCAGTAGCACCCTAAGACCCTAATACTCTGTCTTGCCTTCTTTGCTTTCCCAGGCACGGAAGCCGGCCAGGGCCTCATCGCGCAAAAGTTGCTGCATGGGAATGCCTCGGTCGGGGAGGGGCTTCTCGATTTCGTCGTAGATGAACTGGTCGTCGAAGCCGATGGCGGCGGCATCGGCCTTGGTGTTGCCGTAGAACACGCGGCGGGGCCGGGCCCAGTAGATGGCACCCAGGCACATGGGGCAGGGTTCACAGGAAGTGTACAGGTCGCAGTCGTCGAGCTGAAACGTACCCAGCTCCCGGCAGGCCTTGCGGATGGCGTCGACTTCGGCGTGGCAGGTGGGGTCGTTGGTGCTGGTAACCTGGTTGAAGCCCTGGGCGATGATGCGCCCGTCCTTCACAACCACGGCGCCAAAGGGGCCGCCGAAGCCAGCCTGCATTTTTTCGATGGACAGCCGGATGGCCGCCCGCATAAAGTCGGGATTGGGAGTTTCCATAGGATGGTAAAGTAGGGGAAAGACCGCAAGATACGCCTGCCGTTCCGCTTTGCCCAAAATTCCCGATGGGCGCTGCCGTATTCGTCGGGCGGGGATTAGTTGTGGAAATTTTTTTCGGATTCAGGCTATTTTTTTTGAATACCTAAACTTCTGTGTTGTAATTTTGGCCTGAAGATTGCTAAAAAGCTACTCGAAAGAATAGTTTTTTAGGTGTTTTGGTTGTGGAAAAGGGGCGGTCTGGTGGACCGCCTTTTTTTATGCCCATTAAAAAACCAAGCAAATTAAATGCAGACTCCTCCCGGGTCGCATGCCGGGGTTTACAGCATACTGGCTTACTTGCGTTTCGACAGCCCGTTGTCAGAGGCTACGAAACCGGACCTATCCACATGACCAACCGCAAGCAGCATATTGCTCAGGTAGCTATGGAGCTATTTGGGGATAAGGGGTTTGAACACACCCCCACGCAGCTCATTGCCAAAGAGGCCGGCGTATCCGAGGCCCTCATATTTAAGCACTTTGGTTCCAAGGACCACCTGCTCGACTTCATTATCAAGAATGGCTATAAGCGCGTTATCGACAAAAACCGGGGCGGGCTGGAAGAGAAGGACCCGCTGCGCTTTATCCACGAAATTATTCAGCTGCCCTACAAGATGGTGGAGGAGGAGCCCCACTTCTGGAAGCTGCAGTCCCGCCTGACCGAAGTAGAAACCTCGCGCAAGCAGCACGACCGGTTTATGCAGCCCATGCCCGGCTTGCTCAAGAAGGCCTTTGCCGAACTCGGCTACGAAGACCCGGAGCAGGAAACCAGGCTTTTGCTGCTGCTGGTGGAAGCCCTCTGGAAAATCCAGGCCAGCAAGCCTGACCCAAACATGCAGCAGATGCTGGACTTCATCAAAGGGAAGTACCAGCGGATCAACGAACAATAGGCCATTCAGCCCCACTGTTCCCGGGTGCCGCAACCCCGAAGTCAGGAGCTGTAAACCATCCGCTCAACTACCGGGATAGAAGCCTTGTCAAGTTGGCGTCATTGGGCGAACAGATGAATTAAAGAAGCGTGACAAAGCTGATGCTGCGCTTTTTTATGTTTGCAAATCAGAGGAATAGCCTTGGGCAGCTAAAGCACGAATGGCAATCGGCTAGTGCACAATCCGCAGCTCGTAGTGTGGCTCTGCGGTGTCCGGCGCGGGGGCGCTGAATACCCCAACCCGGCTCGGTCCGTAGCCCAGATTCACCTTTACCCATTCGTTGCGGGTCGGTACCATACCAATGATTTCCTGGCGCAGGTAGGCTAGGTCGTCGTGCATGTTCTGCAGGCGCTGCTGGACTTCGTCGATGGGCTGATCGAAGCTGCCGGTAGCCGGGCGCTGCAAAGCCGAGAGTTCGGCTTCCATGGCGGCCGGGTCAGGTACCTGCAGGTTCCGGGCTTCAATGATGGCCTTGCGCAGGTCTTCTTCGGCTTCGAGGTAGGCTTTCACTTTGTCTTCCAGCGGAAGCAGGGCAGGGTTCAGGTAGTCGAGGTTGCTGGCCATAAGGCAGGAATAGTTGGATTGCTTGCAAAACGCAAAGCACGACCAGAAGGATGCGTCAACAGCTCAGAGCCCATTTGGCTCGGGCCTGCGGCGGGTACGGAGGGTGGGCCCTGCTGGCAGCCGTCGGCATTTGCGTGTAGCCTGGCCGAAGCAGGTTTCAACGCTTCCCAGTACCTTCGCCCCATGTCGCAAACCACCGCCCCCGACCCATTGGGTCATGCCCTGCTGGCTTACCTGCGGGGCCAGAAGCAGGCTGCCGTCGTGGTGCAGTCCAGCGTGACCGAGGATGAGCCCATGGCCGCCAGCTACTTTTTTCGCTCTCTCTGGGAAATGCCCGAGCTGGAGCGCGTAGCCCTGGACGAATGCCGGGGCCGGGTGCTCGACGTGGGGGCCGGGGCCGGCTGCCACGCCCTGGAGCTGCAAAGCCGGGGCTTCCACGTAAAGGCCATCGACGCCTCGCCCGGGGCCGTGCAGGTGATGCAGGAACGGGGCGTTCTGGCTGCCGCCCAGCACCGCTTGATGGACCCCGCCTCGACCGGGGAGCATTACGATACGATGCTGATGCTGATGAACGGCCTGGGCCTGGTGGGTACGCTCGACGGGCTGGAAGCCTTTCTGCCCCACGCCCGGCAGCTGCTGGCCCCCGGCGGACAGATTCTGCTCACCTCCTCCGATATCAGTTACCTCTACGAAGATGAGGACGGTGCCCTGGTGCTGGATTTGAACGCACCCTACCACGGCGAAGTGGAATACCGCTTCGTGTACGGCGACGAGCAGGGCCCACCTTTTAACTGGTTGTTTGCCGACCCGAGCATCCTGCAGGACTATGCCGAAGCCGCCGGCTACGAGATGGAAATCCTGGCCGAAGACGAGCAGCAGCAGTACCTGGCCCGGCTGACTTTGAGAAGCTAGAAGCTGCTGCGCAGGAGTTAGGAGTTTAAACGAGCAGAATCACTCAGGCCACTCACCTTTCCTTCTGTTCTACGCGACCCACCTATTTCCCTTTTTCTACTGACCTCTATTCTACCTCCTGACTTCTGCGAACTAACTCCTAGCTCCTGCCAAAATGGAATACTCCAAAACCTTTACCGTCCGCTGGGCTGACCTCGACCCGAACGTGCACATGCGGCATTCAGCTTACACCGACTATGCCGCCCAGGTGCGGCTGGAGTTTCTAGCCGACCACGGTCTGCCGATGAAGCGCCTGGCCGAGCTGGCACTGGGGCCGATTCTGTTTCGGGAAGACACCCGCTTCCTCAAGGAAATCGGAATCAGTGAGGCTATTCGCGTGACCGGGGAGCTGGGCGGCCTCAACGAGGACGGCTCCCGCTGGCGCATCATTCACACCATCTACAAGCAGGACGGGCGGGTTGCGGCCACTGTCACGGTGGACGGGGCCTGGCTGGATCTGCGCACCCGTAAGCTTACCGTGCCCCCGGCCGAAGCGGTGGAGGCTATGCACGCGCTGCAGCGCCACGAAAGCTACGCCGATATCGTGCGCACTTCGCGGCCGGAGTAGGACCTGTCTAAGCACTCTTGCGCACGGCGGCCGGCTGGCTTTTCAGGGCCTGCTGAATCCGGCCGAGCTGGCGCTGGTGATGCAGCACGTGGTCGACCATGAAATCCAGGGTCTGGTAGATGGTGAGCATGCCTGAGCGGGGGTGGCGGAAAATACTGCGGTTCAGCAGCTGCGACGGAAACTCGTTGAGCAGGCGCTCCAGCCGCCGCCGGGTGCCGTCCCAGTCGTGCTGCAGCTGGGACAGGGGCGGCACGGTATCCGGGGTGAGCTCCGCCAGGCGCTTGGGGGCCTTGAACTTCAGAAACGGCACCCGCAGCAGCACCCGCAGCAGGCGGCTGCGCAGAAACCCGCCGACACTGGACTTTTCCAGTCCCTCGGCCTGGAGTACCTTCTTCTCGATGTAGTCCTGAATGCCGGACTCCGCTGCCAGCAGGTGCTGGACCACCTGGGCGGCCGACCATTGCCCGGCTCCCGGCGAGAGGTGCGACTGGTCCCCCATTTCCCGGGCCGTCTGGAGCAGGCGGGAGGTGGCGTGTTCGAGCTGCTCAAAGCGGATGTGTAAGCGGTGATTCATAGGAACGGTGGGAGGAAGCTTGGTGGGGCGGGTAAAGTACGAATAAAGCCGAAGCCCGACAGTTGCGCCGGGCAGGTACCATCGCGCACAAAAAGCCGGCCCGTTTGGCAGAGCATCAGAATATTGCACAAAAAAGCCCCGCCCGGTACGAAACCAGGCGGGGCTTTTCTTGACTTATCGGGCGCTAGGCCTTCTGGTAGGTTACTTCCTTTACGGCCTGCAGCACCCGGGCTACGTTGGGCAGCGAGGCTTCGATGAGGGTAGGTGCGTAGGGCAGGGGCACGTCCATGCAGGTGATGCGCACCACCGGGGCGTCGAGGTAGTCGAAGGCGCGGCGCTGTACGATGTAGGCCAGCTCCGAGCTGATCGAGGCCAGGGGCCACGCTTCCTCTACGACCACCATGCGGTTGGTTTTCTTCACCGACTCCACCAGCGTGTCGTAGTCGATGGGGCGGACGGAGCGCAGGTCAATCACCTCGGCTTCGATGCCTTCCTTGGCGAGTTCATCAGCGGCGGCGTGGGCAATCTTCATCATCTTGCCAAAGCTCACCAGCGTCACGTGCTTACCGGGGCGGGTGATGTTGGCCTTGCCGATTTCCAGCAGGTACTCTTCCTCCGGCACCTCGCCCTTGTCGCCGTACATCAGCTCCGACTCCATGAAAATCACCGGATCGGGGTCGCGGATGGCGGCTTTCAGCAGGCCCTTGGCGTCGTAGGGCGTGGAGGGCACCACTACTTTCAGGCCGGGCGTGTTGGCGTACCAGTTCTCGAAGTTCTGGGAGTGCTGGCTCGACAGCATGCCGGCGTTGCCGGTGGGGCCACGGAATACGATGGGGCAGGAGTACTGTCCGCCCGACATCGAGTAGATCTTGGCGGCCGAGTTGATGACCTGGTCGATGGCGACCAGCGAGAAGTTGAAGGTCATGAACTCGATAACCGGAATCAGGCCGTTGATGGCCGCGCCCACGCCGATGCCGGCAAAGCCGAGCTCGGCAATCGGGGTATCAATCACGCGCTCGGGGCCAAACTCGTCGAGCATGCCCTGGCTTACTTTATAGGCGCCGTTGTACTCGGCAACTTCTTCGCCCATCAGAAACACGCGCGGGTCGCGGCGCATTTCTTCTGATAAGGCTTCACGCAGGGCTTCCCGGAATTGGATGGTCCGCATAGTCATTATGGGTTGACAGAAACTCGAAAGGTCAAAGCAAGAAAAAGCCGGCACTCGACCGGCGTGTAAAGCTACGACGAGAAGGCGGGCCGGGCAAATACAACGCTAAAGCAAATAAGCGGGTGATTTGACGGGATTACACGTCCTGCGGGAGCGGGTAAGCGGCGCTAGAACCTAGCGCAGCACCTCAATAAACATCTTCGTGCCGGCATACTCGCGGAACTCCAGGTCTTCCACGGCCCGGTTGGCAAAGCTGCGGTCCAGCTGAATGGCGCGGCGCAGGTTCTGGGCCACTTCGCCTTCCTGCTTGGCGCGGGCCGCCGTCACGGCCAGGCAATAGTAGGCCAGCGGGTCGTTGGGGCGGATGGTCAGGGCCTCGCGGTAGATGCCCGCGGCGCCCTCGTAGTTCTGCTTGAGCAGGTAGATGACGGCCCGGTTCATCGTGTTCTGGTAGCTTTTGCTGCTGTAGTTGAGGCTGTTGATAGCGTCGCCCAGCTGACCCACCTCGATTTCGAGGGCCGCTTTATCCGCAAAGATCTTGTCGAGCGTGGCCCGGGAGCCGCCCAGCTTGATGGCATAGTCGTAGTTCTGCAGGGCTTCGAGCTGGTCGCCGGCCCGGTGGAAGGCAGTGGCAACGCGGTAAAACATTTCGGCCGTGGGGTTGCGGTGGGCCGCCAGGGTGAAGTTGGTGGCCGCCCGGCGCAGGTAAGCCCGGCGCACTTTCTCGCTAACTTCCTTTTCGGAGCGCTGCAGCAGCACCACGGCCAGGTTGTGGTAAGCTTCCCAGCGGCCGGTGGTGGCAATGGCAGTTTCGTAGATGCGCTGCTTTTCGGCCAGCAGAGGCGTCAGCGTAGCAGAGTAGCGCAGCTCCTCGGGCGTGAGGGCGTCGGCCTCCATCTCCTTGTCGACAATCTTCTTCGACAGCAGGTAGATTTCCGAGTCGTAGCGCTTGGGAGCGGTGTACTTCACGGCCACGGTGCCGAAGCGCAGCACCGGGTAAATGTAGTCCTGCAGGTAGTCGAAGTAGGAGAGGCGGTGCAGGCTTTTCTCTTTCTGGGCGTAGGTGCCGGGCGTGTCGTTGATGAGCTGCACGATGGAGTCCTGCTGCTCGGGCTTCAGGGCCGAGGTCTGCACTTTGCTCAGCAGCAGGTCCCAGCGCTGCCGGTACGCCCGCGTCTCGAAGTCGATCCGGCCCACCTTATTGAGGTAGGAATAGGTATCGACGCGGTCCTTATAGTACTTCTCCAGGGCCTTGACCCGCTTTTCGGCCAGCCGGGGGTCGTGGGCGTCGAGGGAGTCGGGGGAGTGGCCGGCTACAATCATCACCTTCTCCGTGCGCTGGTTGGCGTCGATAAAGTCTTCCAGCGCGGCCACGTTGGTGCCGAGGTAGTTGCGGATAGCAGCCTGGCCTTGGTCGAAGAAGAAAGGCAGCACCCGGGTGCCGCTCATGATGTTGCTGGCGGTTTCGGGCAGCAGGCTGATGGCTGTGTCTTCGCGCACCACGAGCCGGGCCGTGGTCACGATGCCCCGGGCCAGGGTGATTTCCGGCGCCTTCAGCCGCTTGCCGTTGGGCTTCAGCTCGCGCACCTCGGGCCGGGCCACCAGCACGCCGGGGTTCTTGCGGGGCGCATAGGGAAACGAGAACTGCTTTTTAGCCAGCAGCTGGTCTTTGCGGGCTTCGTCGTACACGTACTCACCCAGTACAAAGTTGAGGCGACCCAGGGTGTCTTCGCGCAGGCCGTTGTCGTAGCGGTAGGTTAAGTTCAGGCTGTAGGCCCTGCCTTTGCGCAGGTGCTTGGCCGGCACGGAAGCGGCTACGTCGAACAGGACGTTTTCGCCATTGCTTTCCAGCACAGCGGGTTGCACCGAAATTTGCTGCCCTTCCTGCGCAACCTTGAGCATGCGGGGTAGCGTACAACCAGACAACGCGCAGGCGACAAACCAGCCAAGGGGGCAGAGGAACCGGCGCAAATCAACAATCATAGAGTAGGGAGAGGGGCGAAAATTCAGGACAACAAACGGAAAAACAGGTCCTGAGGGTCGGAAATTGTGCGGCTTTCTCGAAATGTTCGTTTGCGTTCCGACGCTTTTGTCCGTATTTTGAACCACATTCAATAGTCCTGGGCGGCTAGCAACGGCGTTATGAAACGACTAACCGACTTTATCGAGAAACAGAGCTTTGGAGTGTGCAACACCTTGGGGCAGCGGCTGGGCTTTTCCTCCAGCAGCGTCCGCCTGTCGTTCGTGTATGCTTCCTTTTTCACGTTCGGCTCCCCGATCGTGCTATACTTTGCCCTGGCTTTCTGGATGAACGTGCGCCGGGCTTTGCGCCGGCAGCGCAGCACCGTCTGGGATCTGTAGGGCCGTAAAGGTGCGGCAGCCCCGGGCAAAGTAAGCCCATACCAGACTGCCGCCGTACACGCCCGGGCGCTCGGCCGTGCGCAGCCGGGGCCGGGCCGCCCGCCGCCGGATTTTCCAGTACTGCCGGTGGCGGAAAAAGTCGCGGTGAGCCCGCAGGATGGCCCGCGCATCCGGCAGCTGCCCCTGCGTGAGAAAACGCAGGGCAGCCACCCAATCCAGAAAAAGGCGGGTACCCACAACCGAGTACAGCTCCGAGCGGGCGACGTTCTTGTACACCAGGGCCAGTCCGTTGCGGAAGTTGAGGTAGGTTTTACGGGGGTTCGACTTGTGCAGGGTGCCCCCACCCACGTGGTACACCACGCTGCGACCTTCGTACCACACTTCCTGACCGGCATTCCACAGGCGCCAGCACAGGTCGATTTCCTCCATATGGGCGAAAAAGGCCTTTTCCAGTCCGTCCAGCGCGTGCCAGGCCGAGGCCCGCACCATCATGCAGGCCCCCGTCGCCCAGGCTACGGGCCGGGCGTCGTCGTACTGGCCGTGGTCGACTTCGAGGGTGTCGAACAGCCGTCCCCGGCAGAAAGGGTAGCCCAGGCGGTCGAGGTAGCCCCCGCCGGCCCCGGCGTACTCGAAGTAAGTAGGCTCGGCGTAGGAGCGGAGCTTGGGCTGGCAGGCGGCAATAGCGGGCCGGGCTTCCAGGCGGGCCCGCAGAGGCGGCAGCCAGCCGGGCGT
The DNA here is from genome assembly GCF_020685205.1 of Hymenobacter translucens. Taxonomy (GTDB): domain Bacteria; phylum Bacteroidota; class Bacteroidia; order Cytophagales; family Hymenobacteraceae; genus Hymenobacter; species Hymenobacter translucens. The sequence goes on along the minus strand of NZ_JAJERB010000001.1, from coordinate 487,092 downwards.
CACGGCCACGTCGGAGTTAAGCAGCACGTAGTAGCGGGCCTCAACCTGCCGCAGGGCCTGGTTATAGCCTTCGCAGAAGCCCAGATTTTCCGGATGCTGCAGAACCTGCACAGTGGGAAAATCCCGGGCCAGCACGGCCACCGAGTCGTCGGTAGACGCATTGTCGACTACCACGATGTGGGCCCCGTCGGCATAGGCCAGCACGCCGGGCAGGAACTGCCGCAGCAGCTCCCGGCCGTTCCAGTTCAGAATAACGACCGCCACATCGGCGCAGCTACCGGCCAAAGCAGCAGCTGCGTCCGGACTAGAGGCCAAAGCTGCCGAGGTCGAGGCCCGGAAGGTTGGGCAGCAGCCCCGAGGTCTTGCTTTTAAGCTCTTCGCGGGCCTTTTCGCTGACTTCCTCCATCACCTTGTTTACCGCAGCTACCACCAGATCGGCCAGCATGTCGCGGTCCTGGGGCGTGAGCAGCGACTCGTCGATTTCCAGCTTGAGCAGGCGGCGCTGCCCGTTGGCAGTTGCCTTGACCAGCCCGCCGCCGGATTCGGCCGTGGCGGTAAGGTGCTGCAACTCGTCCTGGGCCAGCTTCATCTTCTCCTGAAGCTCCTTTACCTTGCCCATCATCCCCATCATGTCGAATGGATTCATAAAAAGTGCCCTCAGGGCGTTTAGATAAGCTTTATGTGGTGGGTTGTAACGGGGTTCCCTGCCGATACAATCTGTTCAGTCATCAAGATTTGTTTTCGCAATGACCTGAACCGCCTGCCTGCTCCGCAAGGCGTACCCGGAGGAAGCCGGAGCGGGGTAGCAATAGCACAAAGGTAGCAGCTTCAGGAAAGCTACAGTGGTCGGTAAAGTAGTGGCCAAAATGTAGCTTGGTAGCTCGTTGGCGCTTACCGCTTGCTTATGGACGCTCTACCAGACGGGCTTTTTGGAATGCTTGTTTATGGGACTCTGGCCCTGGTTGGCCTGTTCGCGCTTTTTCGGTACATCCGGAGCTTCTTCGAGCCCTATCCTAGGCGCATGCAAAGCATCCTGGAAAGGGAGCGTCACGCCGATTCGGAGCTTTGGCAGTTTCTGCAGCTTGAAAAGAAGTGGCTGAAAAGTGTCGCTGACCGGCACGTCCAGGTCTGGCTGACGAGCAGGAGCGGTGATTTGGAGCCGCAGCTGCAGGCGCAACTGCGAAGCCAGCGGCGGCGGATTTTAGCCCGGATTCCAGCCGCCGAGCTGAAGCTACCGGATTCCCGCTCCCCGCTTACCCCCGACCTTCAGAACTTCTATACCGAAATCGTCAACGGGGCGCGGGATGCTATTCAAGGCAGCCCTTACGCGAAGGCCATGTACATTCCCTGGAATTTGCTGCCCTACCCGCTGAACTATACGATTTTCGCAACCGAAGCCCTGGTAACAGGCGGGCTGGACACTGGCTTCGACGCCCGGGCCCTGCTAGCCCTGCTGACGAGCCGGGTTATCAATGTTCACTCCTACTGCCTCCCGGCCGAGCCGGAAGCAAACGAGCAGACCGGATTAGATTATCTACACGAAGCCCGGCGTGGATAGCATTCCAATCCCGCGCGATATGGACGTCCCAAAACGCGTGGGAAAAGGCTGGGTCTCGTGATAGGGACTGCAGGGCTGGCGTTGTTATACCTACTTGGCCAAAACGCCACAGCCGTTAGGCCGTCCAGAAGGCGTAGAATTACCTGATAGCAGTTTCGACGCCGGGAAAGTGCCCGTAAGGATAGAATTGCTCTAGTTGCCATCATGCTGAGCGTACTCTCGCACATTACTCTCTCCGGCCTTCTGGTTCCGGCTTGCCGTACCAGCGGCGCCGGAACCAGAAAGCCACGTTCACCAGGGCAATCAGGGCCGGTACTTCAATCAGCGGGCCCACCACCCCGGCAAAGGCCTGGCCGGAGTTCAGCCCGAACACGCCGATAGCCACGGCAATGGCCAGCTCGAAGTTGTTGCCGGTGGCCGTAAAGGCAATGCTGGTATTTTCGGCGTACCCGGCGCCCAGCCATTTGCCGGCCGCAAAGCTCAGCCCGAACATGATGGCGAAGTACAAAACCAGCGGCAGGGCGATGCGCAGCACATCGAGTGGAATTCGCACAATCAGCTCCCCTTTCAGGCTGAACATGACGACAATGGTAAAAAGCAGGGCCAGCAGGGTAACGGGACTGACAGCAGGAATAAACGTCTGCTCGTACCACGCGTCGCCCTTGAGCCGCCTTAGTATGTACCGGCTCAGAAAGCCGGCTGCAAACGGAATGCCCAGGTATACCAGCACGCTCTGGGCAATGGCGCCGAGGCTGATGTTTACGGTGTAGCCCTTCAGCCCGAAGTAGGGTGGCAGCACCGTAATGAACAGCCAGGCCAGCACGCTGTAGAACAGCACCTGAAACACTGAGTTCAGCGCCACGAGGCCGGCAGCATATTCCCGGTCGCCGTCGGCAAGGTCGTTCCAGACCAGCACCATCGCAATGCACCGGGCAATGCCAATCAGGATCAGCCCGATCATGTAGTCGGGCCGGTCAGGGAGCAGCCAGATGGCCAGCCCAAACATCAGCAGCGGACCTACTAGCCAGTTTAAAACCAGGGAAAGGCCGATGATGCGGGTATTGCGGAAAACCCGGCCCAGCCGCTCGTACTTCACCTTGGCCAGGGGCGGGTACATCATCAAAACCAGGCCCACGGCTATGGGCACGTTCACGGTGCCCACTGAAAAGTAGCTGATGGCCTGCTCGACGCCCGGCACGGCGTAGCCCAGCCCCACGCCGAGCAGCATGGCCAAAAAAATCCACAGCGTGAGGCCCTGGTCCAGGCGGGAAAGTTTCTTGGAAGCCACGCCGAAGGCGGGCACCGGGCCGGGATTATGCCTGCTCATGCACGGAAGTTGGGGTCAGCTCAGCGCCAACGGTTGGGCTCCGGCGTTCGAGCAGCACGGTATCGCGCCACACGCCTTTCAGCTGACCGATTCGCTCCCGGCGGCCGACCAGCCGGAATCCATACGCTTCGTGCAGCCGGATGCTGGCGGCGTTTTCCGGGAAGATGCCGGCCTGCAGGGTCCAGATGCCCTGCTGCTCCGACTCCCGGACCAGCTCCGCCAGCAGCTGCCGGCCGATGCCCTGGCCCCGCGCAGGACCGGCCACGTACACGCTGACTTCGGCCACGCCGGCGTACACGCACCGGCCGGAAACGGGAGTCAGGGCCGCCCAGCCCAGCACGCAGTCCTGCTCGTCGAGAAACACGAGGCGGCTGTGCGGCAGATGGCTTGCGGTCCACTCGCTCCACTCCGGGGCTGAGGTCTGAAAGGTGGCATTGCCGGTGGCAATACCCTGTTCATAGATGGCCCACACGGCAGGCCAGTGAATTTCGGTAAGCGGCTGAATGCGCATAGCGGTGGTCATCAGAAGTTAGTAGGCACGCCGAAGCATGTCCGCATATTCATTGGGAAGGGGGCTGGTTTCCACAGCCCGGGCGGCTTTTTCCACGTCATAAGGTACCCGCACCAGCTCACTGCGCAGGCTTTCGGGCTCGGTCAGCCGGGTTTCCGGGCCGAGGTGCAGCAGCAGGTAGGCCGCGCGCGGGTCCCCGTCCTTAGGCTTGCCCACCGACCCGATGTTCAACGCGTGGCGGTAGCGCGTCTGCCCTTCGTGCTCGTAGGCAAACGTGCGGTGGTAGGGCTTGTGGGTGTGGCCGAAGAGTAGGATGTCGGCATTGGCTTCCTCCAGGATGCGCAGGAAGCTGGCCTCGGGCCGGTCCTCAAACAGGTACTCGTTGATGCGTCGGGGGGAGCCGTGCACCATCAGCAGGCTAAGCAGCCCCGGCTCCTCCTGAAAGTCCAGGCGCATATGCTTGGGCAGCAGGCGCAGATAGCGCCGTTCGTCTTCGCCTACTACACCGTTGGTAAACGCAATGCTTTGGGCACCCAGGGCCTTGTCCGCATCGGTTTTGTAGGCGCAGCCGCAGTCGGCGCTGTTCAGGCCAATGCCCTGGTCGTAGTTGCCGGCCAGGGTTGGAATGCGCCGTCGCCGGATTTCAGCAATGACCTCGTTGGGCCAGGGCGCGTAGCCAACCAGGTCGCCGAGACAGAACACCATATCGGGCCGGCGCTGGTCGAGGTCGGCCAGCACGGCCTCAAGGGCCGGCAGGTTGCCGTGCACGTCCGAGAAAAAGGCAATGGTCATGGAGGCAGGAGCTAGGTTGAAAAAAAGGAAAACGGCGCCCTTAGTAAGGTAGCGCCGTCGGAAAGCTTAGCAGCAGCCCCCACCCGGCGTGCAGGCGGCAATCGGCAGCTGTGGCAGGGCAAAGCCGGCATCCGGAACGCCGCACGCGTCCTGGGCCAGACAGGCGGTTTGCTTCTGCGTCAGCACGAAGTCTTTGCCATCGAAGCGGAGCCCAAACTTGCCGATGGTCTGCTGCTGGTACTCGACTTCGATGTCGAGGTCCTCGCGGCCCAGAATCTTTTCCGACAGCGTCAGAATATGCAGGAATTTCTGCGGGGCCAGCCGATGGTCGTAGTCCCCGGCTTCCCAGAGCTGGAAGTTGGCCACGGTTTCCTGCCGCTCCACGCCGCCGCAGTCGATAAAGTGCTTGCTGACCAGCCCCACTTCCGTCACGTGGAAGTGGGAGGGAAGGTACTCACCGTTGGGCAGCCGAAAGTTGACGGCCTCCAGCCCCGCCAGGGACTGCTTCATTTCGGAGATTTTCATGGTCTGGAAGTGGTTAGGTGAAAAAGAATTTAGCAGCAGGTGCCGCCGGGGGCGCAGGCGCTGGTGGCGGTCGACTCCACGAAAAAGGCGGTGAACTGCTGGTGCACCTTGCGCAGCAACTCGGTGTTCAGGCAGTAGCAGACGGTAAGCCCGTCGATTTCTCCCCGGATCAGGTCCAGGGCCTTGAGCTCCTGCAGGTGCTGGGAGACCGTAGTGCGGCTCAGGGGCAGCTCAGCGGCAATGTCCCCGGAAATGCAGGTTTGCTTGGACGCCAGCAGCTGAATAATGGCTACCCGGGCCGGGTGGCCCAGCGCCTTTGCTACCCGGGCCAGTTCCTGCTGCTCCTGGGTGAATTCGGTGGTTTTAGCGTAGGTCATCCGACTCTGTTATGAAGTATGTTGCAATTATACGACATGGTATGACGTATGTATACTGCATAGAGAAAATAAATTTTCGTTTCGAATGATAAATAGCCTCTACGCGAGTTAATCAGCGTTTTCGTAGAGGCTTACTGCCGGGGTAGGGGCGGCATAATGTTGCCGTAGATACATTCCGGCTAACCTGCCTTGCCCGGGCAATCCTCCGTTCCCAAAAGAAAGTAGCTCCGAAAGCCAGCCGGCTCTACACGGCCATCGACAGCGTTTCGCGCGGCGTGCGGCTCGAGGAGCCTCGGATCAGCAGCTCGGGCTGGAGCACGACCTGCCGGGCCGGCACGTGCTCGGCTCCCTTGGCAACCATCTCCAGCAGCATCTGCACGGCCGTCTGGCCCATCAGCTCGCAGCGCTGGTCTACTGACGTCAGCATGGGCTCGGTAAGGGAAGCGAACAGCTCGTTGCTGAAACCGGCCAGTGCCACGTCGTGCGGAATGGTGCGGCCACTGCGCTTGAGCACCTGCATGGCCCCTACCAGGGCCAGGTCGTTGCAGGAAAATACCCCGTCTACCCGTGCGTCGTGGCCGAGCAGGAACTCCATACCCAGGCAGCCGTCCTGCATCGACAGGTCGCTGAAGTGCACCAACCGGGGGTCGGCCACGAGGCCGTGGTCGCGCAGGGCGTCGGCGTAGCCCTGGTAACGGTTTTTACAGATGTTGATGTGCTGGGGCCCGCCCAGATGGGCCACGCGCCGGCAGCCCTGCTCGATAAGGTGAACGGTGGCCTCATACCCACCCTGGTAGTCGTTCAGCACCACGGCACTCACACCCGGGTCTTCCAGAATACGGTCAAAGAACACGAGCGGAATGCCCTGGTCGCGGACCTCATCGAGGTGGCGGAAGTCCCGGGTCGAGAGAGCCAGCGACACCAGAATACCGTCCACCTGGGCGTTGAGCAGGGTTTTGATGTTTTTCTTTTCCTGGTTTACGTCCTCGTTCGACTGGCAGATCATCACGTTCAGGCCGGCCTGGTTGGCAATGGTCTCGATGCCTTTTAGTACCAGCGCGAAAAAATGGCCGTCGATGTGCGGAACGACCACGCCCAGGGTGTTGCTGCGGCCGTTGCGCAGGGCGGCGGCCAGCTGGTTGGGCTGGTAGTTGAGCTGCCGGGCCAGGTCCCAGACCCGCTTCTTGGTTTCGGCGCTGATTCGGCTGTTGTCGCTCAGTGCCCGCGATACCGTGGACACGGACAGGTTCAGCTGAGCCGCGAGGTCGGATATGGAAGCGCGATGAATAGCCACGGTGAAAGATAAACAGGGAATGCCGAAGCAGGTTCGGAAAAAACAAAAAAGCTGCCTGGGAAACGGGAGGGAAGGGGAATATAGTTCGCAACTAAAAACCAAGCCCGTCCCTTGCGGCGGGTAATGATAGGAAAAGTTGGCAATAGTTGTGCAAACGTTTGCACAAACGAAAACGCCTTCTTACATTCGGCCCGTTGAACTCAGTTTCGGGTTTGGTAGCTGGCGGCATACATCTGCAGCGGCCCACCTTCACCACTAATCAGAGACCCGAAACCGTCAGCGCTATCAGCAACCTTAGTCCGTTTAGTTCCGATGGGTCGTCACCGTTTCTCCCTTAGCCTATCCCGCAAGCAGCAGGCCTACCTCACGGATTTCGTGAGCTCCGATATTATCTCCCGGCAGCAGCGCAACCGCGCCCAGGTTCTGCTACACTGGCTGGCCGACCTGTCGGCTCAGGAGTCGGGCGAGCAGCTCGGCCTGAGCATTGACCGGGTGTACAGCATGCGGCGGGCTTTCTCCCAGCAGGGCTTCAAGGACTATCTGCACGACGTGCCGCGCTGCGGCGCCCCCAACAAGCTCACGCCCAAGCTGGAAACCCAGCTGCGCCGGCTCACCCAGCAGGCCGCCAACAAGGGCAAGCGCCTGACGCTGAATATGCTGGCCCAGCGGGTAGTGGAGCTCGGGTACACCGACCGAATCTGCACCGTAACACTGCAGCGCGCTCTTAAGCAGGTGCAGGCGCCCCGTCCTGATGCCATGACGCGTCGGTCCGGGGCCCCGTATACCCTGGTGCAGCGCAGCCGCGTAGCCGAAGAGCAAGCCGCGTAACCACGTCTATTTCTTTCCGGGCTCCTCTGCTGTTGTCCATCCGGGCTGTAGCGGAGGAGCTTTCTTTTGGCGCCTGGGCAGTTCCATCGAAAGTCGGCCCAATACGAGCCGGGTGGTAGCGGATCGGGTTGCTTCTGCATTCTTTCCGAACTCTGGCTGCCCGGCTTCGTTTCTTAAGGCAAGCAGGCTGACCGGTTCGTAACCCTAGCTGCGCTTTGCTACTGCTGCCGCGTGCCATTTAACCAACTTAAGCTGCCGAATTACCCTATTGCTCTGCATCCGTGCGTGGGGCCCGGGGGCGCGTGGTCGTGGCTTTTTGGGGTATGGCTCCTGGTGGCCGGACTGGTGGCTCCCCATCCGGCAGCGGCGTCTGTCGAGCAGGTATCCATCGCGCCCACGGCAGCCCTGCAGCCGGTTCCGGAAAAGCTGGCGGCGGGGCTGGAACTGACCCGGGAGGCCGTCCTGCCCCCGGCCGAGTGGCTGCCGGGCCTTACGGAGCCACTGGCAGATGTTCCCGCCGTTTGCCCACCTGCCTACCGGGCGGCAATCTGGTGCTTCGTACCGACAGCCCTGGCAGGAGAAAGTGAGTCGCCCGGCTTCTGCAGGTCCGGCGGCCGGCTGCTGCGGGTTAGCGTATCCCCCAACGCTCCCTAATAAAGCATATCAGTAGCATGGCGCTGGCTGGCAAGCCCGACCTATCGCCGTGCCCGGATTGTGCCGGTCCTTTCTCTCCATCGGAATGACAGGCGGCGGTTCGGTATGCCTGCAAGGCTGATTAACTTTATTTTCAATAGGTAACGCGTGCATTTATGCTGCTTCAACAACTGTTTCTTCAACGCCTTCAAAAGCGCAAAGGCACTGGTGCCGGACTGCGTCCGTCGGGATTTCAGCGCCTGCGCAACTCCCCCCGCTGGAACCTGCAGCGGCTTTTGCTGGACGGTCTTTTTCTCAGCGCCGGTATTTTTTCGGCGGCCCTGGGTCTTAAAGGGTTTCTGCTGCCCAACGGCTTTATTGACGGGGGCGTGACGGGTATTTCCCTGCTGCTTGGTCAGCTCACCGGGGTTTCGCTGTCCCTGCTGATTGTGGTCATCAACATTCCCTTTATCATCCTCGGCTATTTTCAGCTTGGGCGGCAGTTCGCGGCCAAGACGCTGGTGACGATTCTGGTGCTGGCCCTGGTACTGCTGGTTATCTCCTTTCCGACCTTAACCCACGACAAACTGCTGATTGCCGTGTTTGGCGGCTTTTTCCTGGGGGCCGGCATCGGCCTGACGGTGCGGGGCGGGGCCGTGCTGGACGGCACGGAGGTGCTGGCCGTGTACGTCAGCAAAAAAACGCCCCTCTCCGTTGGGGACATCATTCTGCTCATTAACATCGTGATTTTCGCGGTGGCCGCGTGGCTGCTTACCGTTGAAACCGCCTTGTACTCCATTCTGGCCTATCTGTCGGCAGCTAAAACCATGGACTTCATCATTGAGGGGATTGAAGAGTACACGGGCGTCACCATTGTCTCAGCCCGGAGTGAGGCCATTCGGGTAATGGTGACCGAAAAGCTGGGCCGGGGTGCCACGGTGTACTCCGGCAAGCGGGGTTACGGCACGCAGGGGCATCAGCTCAACGAGCTCAACATCATCTTTACCGTTGTTACCCGCCTGGAAGTCACCCAGCTTACCGACGAAATCAACAAGATCGACCGGCAGGCGTTCGTGGTTATGCACAGTGTACGCGACACCAAGGGCGGCATGATCAAAAAGCGCCCCCTGCACGGCTGACGGGCGGGTTTTACCTGACTATGGTGACGGTGCCATGCTGCACCGACGTCTGCCCGGTTTCCTCTTTTACTTCCAGCCGCCAGACGTACGCTCCCAGTACCGGCCGCTCGTTGTTGATCCGGCCATCCCACGCCTTGCTGCGACTGGTGCTGCGGAAAACTTCCTGCCCGTTGCGGTCCAGCACGATGAAGGTGAACTGGTTGAGGAAGCGCCCTTTAACTTCGAGCACGTCGTTGAGCCCGTCACCGTTCGGCGTGAAAGCCGTGGGCACAAAGACCTTGACGCGGCGGGTCACGCTGGCGGTATTCGAAAAGCTGACGGCCGTCTGCCCCCCGCCGGTGGCCTCGAGCCGGTAGCGGAGTACCTGCACGTCGGTGGGGGGGCGCGTATCGAGGTAGGAGGTGCCCGTCACGGCCGTTGACTGCAGAATGGCGCCGTCGGCCGCCAGGGTGAGCAGGCGGTAGGAAACCGGCGCCGACGGATCCGGGCCCACCAGCGGAAGCCAGGTCAGATTCACGGTGTTGCCCTCAGCGTCGGCGGGCTGAGCCTGGAGCAGGGCCGGACAGACGCTGCTGCTTTCGGCCGACCGGTTGCCGCACACATCCTGGTAGCGGGCCGAGTAGCAGCTGCGGTTAGCAGGGCTGACGTTTACCAGGGAGTCGCGGTACAAGCGGCGGGAGGTCGTGGCCAGCACTACCGGCGCCCCGGTTCCGGTGCGCGCATACGTGAGCTGTCCGCTGCCGGCCTGCCCGGGCACTGTAGCGGTCAGCACCACCACGTTGCGCTCATTGAAGCTGACCTGCAGGCGTGGCACGGGCTGCACCTGCCGTGGCACCGCCAGAACGCAGGACTCATTGGAAACCGACGAAACCGCAGTGGCTCCCGCCCCAGAGCTGCCTTCGAGCCGGTAGCAGTACCGGACTCCGCACACCACGTTCACCGAGTCAGTAAAGGAAGTAGCGCCGGCCGGAACTGCCCCCAGGGCCTGCCCGTCGCGGCGCAGCGTGTAGGAGCTGAAACCGCCGTCGGTAACCCAGTTGATGGTATTGTGGCCGTTGGCTGAGGTAGCCGTCAGGGCAATGGAGCAGAGCGGGGTGGAGGCCGGCAGGCTGGGACTCTGGCAGGCGTCGGTCAGGCGAAGCCGGTAGCAGCCGGGGGTAGCCGGGTTGGGAAGAGTGGCCGAGGTTGTATTCAGCTGAGCGCCGGGTACCGGGCCAAAGCCGCCGGTCGTGGCCTGCTCCAGCACGTACTGGTAGCCGGCCGGGGCGGCATCAAACTGCAGCTGGGTGGTGGCGCCTTCCACCCGGAGGCTGCGCACCAGTGGGGCAGCCGGGGCGGGCAGCACGGTAAAGTTCTGGGTGGCCGAATTAGTACAGAGCCCGGCCGCCGCGTAGCTGCCCGTTACGGTAACCGTGCTGCTGCCGCTGGCCGGAGCCGGATACGAGGCAACGCCCCGTGTGGCCGGCGCCGCCGCCCCGCTGCCGATGCGGACGGTGTACTGGTCGTAGGTAGCGTCGGTTATGTTGATCTGCACCGAGCCCGGGGTGCACGGCACGATGGAAAAGGATGGTGCCGGTGTGGCTACCACGTTAAAGGTGCGGGCGTAGATGGTCGAGGGGTTCGGGGCGTTATTGGCGTTTTCAGTGATGGTAACCGGCCCCGCCTGGGTGGGAGTATACAGGTCGGTACGATTCGGAAAGGCACAGACCACCGTGGAGCCCGGCGTGCCTTCGTAGAAAACCAGCCCCAGGCCCACCCGGCCGGGGCAGGGCTCAAACCGGACCTGCCGGCCCACGCAGAAGCTTTGGACCTCCGCCCCGGTCTGCACGTCGAAGGCACGGAAGATGCAGGCCGGCGGGTTGGGTGAGGTCGAGCACGGAACCTGACCCGAGGCCGAACCGGCTGCCGCCAGCGTGGTCAGGACAATGAGCAGAAGGTGTCGGTAGTAAGTCACTAAGCTCATAACGTGCACCAGGACCGTTTTTGTTGTGCAGTCGTGGGGATAAGAAGATGAGGGATGAAGGATAGAGAAGTGATGGATTTCAGCCGGAGGTGGAATCCGGCATCAGTGCTGCCCGTCGGTCTAAGTAACCACGTCACGGGCAGGGTACTCCTCAGCAAGCCAGCAATCCAGCCTTCGTCCTTTAGCTAGCCTTGCTCACGTCCAGTCGTAGTCGCGGACAAAGGCAGCGGCGGCGTGCAGGTCGGGGTAGAGCACCCGGTCCCGGCTCACGAACTTTACTTTTTGACGGAACGCTTCGACCACCTTTTCCAGCTGGGGTGAGGATTGATTCGGGCGGCGGAAGGCGAGGGCCTGCACGGCGTTCATCAGCTCGATGCCCAGGACCTGCTCCACGTTCTCGACCACCCGCCGGGCCTTGGTAGCGCCGTTGGAGCCCATGCTCACGTGGTCTTCCTGCCCGTTGCTGCTCACGATGCTGTCGACCGACGCCGGCGTGCAGAGCTGCTTGTTCTGGCTGACGATGCTGGCAGCGGTGTACTGCGGAATCATAAAGCCGGAGTTCAAGCCCGGCTCGGCCACCAGGAAGGGCGGCAAGCCCCGCTGCCCGCTGATGAGCTGGTAGGTGCGCCGCTCCGAGATAGAGCCCAGCTCGGCCACGGCAATGGCCAGAAAGTCGAGGGCCAAAGCCAGAGGCTGGCCGTGAAAGTTGCCCCCGGAAAGGATGGCGTCGGTGTCGGGGAAGATGTTGGGGTTGTCGGTAACGGCATTGCACTCGGTTTCAAACACCTGGGCCACGTAGCCCAGCGCGTCGCGGGAGGCGCCGTGCACCTGGGGCACGCAGCGGAACGAGTAAGGGTCCTGCACGGCCGTCTTTTCCTGCTGCTGCAGCTGGCTGCCAGCCAGCAGCTCCCGCATCCGGCGCGCTACCGTCAGCTGCCCGGCGTGGGGCCGTACCTGGTGCAGTCGGTCGTCGAACGGCTCGGTGCGGCCGTCAAAGGCTTCGAGCGAAAGGGCCCCGATAACGTCGGCAGCCTGGGCCACGCGCCGGGCCCGGAGCAGGCAGTGCACGCCGTAGGCCAGCATAAACTGAGTGCCGTTGAGCAGGGCCAGTCCTTCCTTGGCTTCGAGGGCAATGGGCTCCCAGCTGAACAGGTGCAGCACGTCGGCGGCGGCCAGGCGGTAGCCCTGGTAGTTTACTTCGCCCAGGCCGAGCAGGGGCAGGCAGAGGTGAGCCAAAGGAGCCAGGTCCCCGCTGGCGCCCAACGAGCCCTGCTGGTAGACCACGGGCAGTATGTCGCGGTTATAGAAGTCGAGCAGACGCTGCACGGTTTGCAGCTGGGCGCCGCTGTTGCCGTAGCTCAGGCTCTGCACTTTCAGCAACAGCATCAGCCGTACCAGATCGGCGGGCACTTCGTCGCCGGTGCCGCAGGCGTGCGACATCACCAGGTTTACCTGCAACTGCTGGCGCTCCTCGGGGGCAATGCTGGTGTTGCAAAGGGCCCCGAAGCCGGTATTGATGCCGTAGATAGGCGAGTCGGACTCGGCCAGCCGGTCGCGCAGGTAGTGGTGGCAGTCGGTGATGCGCTGCCTGGCCTCAGCCCCGAGGGTGACAGGACGCTTGTCGGCCAGGAGCTGTTCGAGGGTGGAAAGGTCGAGGTGGGTGGAAGGCGTGAGTTCGAACGCGTCGGGCATGGGTGGGAGCGGAAAGGAGAGAAGCGGGGTGGGCTGAAAGTTCCTCAAATCTTTTGGAACGAGCTAATGCCTCCCCAGCCCCTCTCCGCCGGAGAGGGGAGCCGGACGACTTGTATCCGTACGGATACAAGTCAGGGCGTCATTAGGCCCTGGTTACCTCAAAGGCCAATCCGAACAGATGCAGACCGAGCCAACCGGCCTCTTTACGGCCGCGGTACCAACTACCCACCGGCCGCCAGCACGGCTACCGGAGCTCAATAGCCGCTTTTTGAGCGGAAGTGCTGGGAGTAGCGTCAACGTGTTTTTATTTTTTGACGATACTATTCGTGGGCTCCGCCAAAAGTAGCGTCAAAATAAATTTTTGTATCGACGCTACTTTTCCCGACAACACCTGCTTTGGCAGTCGGCTGGGTCCAGGCCGGACGTTATTCTTTCATTCTGGGTACTGGTAAAAACGGTCCCGCCGAAGTAATGTCGGCTGGCATCACTCCGGCGGGACCGTTATCCAAGATGAGGCGCTTAGCCGGCGGCTACCTGGGTCAGCACCTGGTCCAGCGTCAGCGTCTGCTCCTGGCCGGTCCGCAGGTCTTTCAGCTTAAACTGACTCGCCGTCCGCTCGTCCGGGCCCTGGATCAGCACGTAGGGAATGCCCTTGGCATCGGCGTACTTGAACTGCCGGCCCAGCTTGCCGCTTTCGGGGTACAGCTCGCTCGGGATGCCGGCGTCGCGCAGCTGGCGCAGCACGGGCAGCATCAGGGGCATGGTGGCCTCGTCGAAGTTGGCCACCAAGCAGCGGGTGATGGCCGCAGCCCCTTCCGGAAACAGGTTGAGCTCTTCCAGGCAGTCGTAGAGCCGGTCCACACCAAAGGAAAAGCCCACGCCCGACACGCCCGGCAGGCCAAAGGCGCCGGTGAGGTTGTCGTAGCGGCCGCCCCCGCTCACGCTGCCCATGTTCACGTTGTTGATCTTGATTTCGAAGATGCAGCCGGTGTAGTAGGAGAGGCCCCGGGCCAGGGTCGGGTCGAATTCCAGGTTTTGAAACTGGGTGAAGCCAAAGGCCGTGAGCAGCTCACTTACTGTGCTCAGCTCTCCCAGCCCGCGGGTACCGGGCTCGTTGTCGAAGGCCGCCTGCAGCTGCGCAATCTTTTCGGCAAAGCCGCCTTCCACGCCCAGCAGGCTGAACAGCCGCCCGATGGCCGCGTCCGAAAAGCCTTTTTCCAGCAATTCCTTGGTAACGCCGTCTTGCCCGATCTTGTCGAGCTTGTCGATGGCCACGAACAGGTCGGTTTCCCGGGCGTCGCTGCCCAGGGCCTGGTACATGCCGCTGAGCACGCCCCGGTGGTTGATCTTAATGGTAAAGTCGGTCAGGCCCAGCGCATTCAGTACCTCGCACATCATCAGTACGATTTCCGCCTCGCAGAGCAGGGAATCGGTGCCCACCACGTCGGCGTCGCACTGGTAGAACTCCCGGTAGCGGCCGCGCTGGGGGCGGTCGGCGCGCCACACGGGCTGGATCTGGTAGCGCTTGAAGGGGAAGGTGAGGGTGTTGCGGTTCATCACCACGTAGCGGGCGAAGGGCACCGTCAGGTCGTAGCGCAGCCCCTTTTCGGCAATCTTGGGCAGCACGGACCGGGGGCCGGCCTCCAGGTCGTCGGGCGTGACCAACTCGGTAATCTTGTCGCCCTTCTGCTTTTTGAGGAAGTTACCCGAGTTTAGGACCTTGAACAACAGCTGGTCGCCCTCGTCGCCGTACTTGCCGGTCAGCACCGACAGGTTTTCGAGCGTGGGTGTTTCGAGCGGGGCATAGCCGAACTTCTCGAACGTGCGCCGGATGATGCCGAAGATGTAGTTGCGGCGGGCCACCACGGCCGGGCCAAAGTCGCGGGTGCCTTGCGGGATGCTGGGCTTCTGAATGCTCATGGGAGGTACTGGATTGGGCCGCAAAGGTAGCGGGCCAGTTCCCAACAAAAGTACCCGGCCAGATAATCAGACCGTCAGAGCTGAATGGCAGATACTCTAAAAGGCGGTCATTCCTCGGCTGCGCTCGGAATGACGTTCTATATTATTTCATTCCGCTTCCTGCTTACCAGCGCGGCGGGCCTGGAACAGCACGGAAGCGGCCAGCGGGGCTTTCAGGGCGGCCCGGATGCCGGCCCGCTTCAGGGCCTGGTTGGTCCAGTCGTTGCAGGTGCGCAGGGCATGGTAGGAGCCCCGGGCCCGGAAAAAGAAGTCCTCACTGCGGTAGCCGGCCTCATTGCGGAGAACCGGCCGCCCGGCCGAATCCGGTGCAAACGAGCCGCGAATAGTAGTCACCAACTGCTGGTACTGGGCCGGCGAAATCTGCAAAGCTGCCACCCGAGGGCCCGGCCGGGGTGCCGAGCGGTGGAAATCGACATGCATCAGCGTAGCGCCGGGCAGCGCGGAGCGCAGAATGGTGCCGATGCGCGGGAAATGACCAGGGTACGACTCCAGATAAAACCGCTCACTGCCCCAGCCAAAGGCTACGTACTGGTACGTGGCAAACCGAGTCTGAAGCTCGGGCCCTAGCTGGGTGAGCCAGTCGGTGCCGGTGCCGGTGCCCGGTTCCCACAGGGGTAGCACCAGGTCGGTATGAAAGCCGTTTGAGACCACAAAAACCGGGATGCCGTCGGGCGTGGGCCGGAAGTCCCGGTTTACCGGCACCACCGTACCGGTCAGCAGCAACAGCAGCAGGGCAGCCACGGCCTGCATCAGGCGGCGAAGAATACGTTTACCAGAGCTTCCATTCGGGCGCATACGCAAAAAACAGGACACCGGGCCGGGTGCCCAACGTCCTGTTCATGCCCGGCAGCTCGGAAAGTAACCGCCGTGCTGGGTGGATTTGTGAATGCTTAGCCGCCGAAGCCGCCGCCACCGCCCTGGGGCTGAGCCTCAATCCGCTTCGGGGGCTTGTTCGAGCCGAAGTAGTAGGAGAAGCCGAGGTAGGCGAGCTGGGTTTCGTTTTTAAACTCGCCGGTGGTCTGGTAGCCATTTGAGTAAGCCGAGATGCGCTGGCGGCGGGTGTTGAAGATGTCGCTTACCCGCAGTGTCAGGGCAGCCTTGTCGTTGAACAGGCGCTGGCGGAAGGCTACGTCCACGCCGTAGATCGACTCGAGACGGCCCTGCACGGTGAGGACGGGGGCACGGTAGCTGCCGGTCAGCTGCACGTCGAGCTTAGGGGTGGGGTTGAAGGTGTTCAGCAGGCGGACGGTACCGGTGACGTTGCGGCGGCTGGCTTCGGTGCCCGTGGCGGCCGTAATGCTGTTCTGGAACAGCGAACCGGTAGCCGTCAGGCGCCACCACTTGGCCAGGGGCTGGTTCAGCGACATCTCCACGCCGTAGCTGGTGCTCTGCCCCAGGTTGCGGTTGTACATCATCGATACGATGCCGAGGCCGGGGTTCTGGCGGGTAGCCACCGTGTCCACGTCGCGGAAGCGCTGGATGGCGTTGTTGATCTGGCGGTAGAACACCGTGGTGCTGAGCGTGGCGCCGCCCTTGCTCACCTGGTGGCCCAGCTCCAGGCTGTTCACGTACTCGGGACGGATGTTGGGGTCCCCGATGCGGTAGTTGCGGGCATCCTGGTAAAGCGGGAAAGGCAGCAGCTGCATAAAGTCGGGGCGGTTGATGCGGCGGGCGTAGCTGACCTGCACGCGCTGGTCGCCGGGCAGGGTGCGCACCACCGTGGTCGAGGGAAACAGGTTCAGGTACTGACGGTCGAACTTGCCCTGGCGGTTCAGCACCTCGCCGTAGGTGTGGGTGTACTCGGCCCGGAGGCCGCCCTGCACGCTCCACTTGCCGAATTCGCGCTGGTAGGTACCGTAGCCGGCCTGTACGTACTCGTTAAAGGTGTAGGCAAAGGAGCGCTCGGGCATGAACACGTAGCCGGCCTTGTCAGCAGTTTCCTGCATGTAGTCGTTCGTGCCGTTGCTGGTCTGGTACTGGCTTTTTATGCCCAGGTCCACCCGGCCTTTGCCGGCCAGCGGGTACACGTAGTCGATCTGGCCGTCCACTACGTTGGCCTGCACGGCGAAGTCCTGGCGCCAGGCGGTCAGCACCGGGGCGCCGCCCAGCAGGCGCTGGCCCACGTTCACATCCGCATCAATCAGCGTGTGGTTGATGCTGCCCGACAGCTCCCGGCCCTTCTGGCCTTCCCAGGTGCGGCGGTAGTCGAGGCGGCTGTTCAGAATGTTCACGTCCTCGGTCACGGCTGTGGCGCTGGTCTGGGTGGGCAGGCTCTGGTCGTCTTTGCGCAGGCTCGTGGTCTGGCTGGCAGAGTTGTCGCCGTGGTGCAGGTTCGGGGCTACCGATACGCTCACGCTCTGGGTGGGCGAGAGGGTGTAGTCGAGGGCCAGGCGGCCGTTGTGGTTTTTGTTGTGGTTGGTGCTGCGGCCCTGCAGGTCAGTCACCAGGGTGCTGCCTTCCAGCGTGGCCTGCTGCTGCTGGTTGCTGCGGTTGTGCCACTGGTCATTCACGGCGTCGTAGGAGCCCGACACGTTGAGCTTGCCGGCGCGGCGGTTCAAACTCAGGGAGGTGTTGTACTTGTCGCGGGTGCCCACGTTGAGCATAGCGGTGCCGTTCCAGCCGTCCTTCTTCTGCTTTTTCAGGATGATGTTCAGCACCCCGCCGCCGCCCTGGGCGTCGTAGCGGGCCGAGGGGTTGGTCATCACTTCCACCCGCTCGATGCTGCTGGCCGGAATCTGCTCGAGGCGGTTGCCCTGGCCGGCGCCGCCGGTGGGCTTGCCGTCGATGAGGATGGTAATGTTGCTGGTACCGCGCATGCTCACCGCCCCGTTCTGATCTACCGTCACCGAGGGCACGTTCTGCAGCACGTTTACGGCCGTGCCGCCCACGCTGCCCAAATCCTTCTCCACATTGATGACTTTCTTGTCGAGGTTGTCGACGATGGCGGCCTTTTCGCCCTGCACCGTTACGCCCTTAAGCTGGGTGGCTGTGGCGCCGAGGCGCAGGGCACCGAGCTGCACCTGGGGAGCAGCGGCGGTGAGAGAGACCGTCCGGCGCAGGGGCTTGTAGCCGACCACCGAGGCCCGCACCAGGTAGGTGCCCAGGCTGACTTTATCCAGTACGAAAGCACCGTTCTCGCCGGTCTGGGCTCCGCTGACAAAGCTGGAGTCCTGGGCCCGGAGCAGCACCACGTTGGCGAAGGGCAGGGCCTGACCGTTGGACTGGTCGAGCAGGGAGCCGGTAACCGAACCGGTGGTGGGCGCCTGGGCCTGGGCCGAGGCGGCCAGCGTTACAAGGGCCACCAGAAGTCCAAAGCTCCGCAGCGACCGGCTAAATGAGAAGAAGTGGTTCAT
The DNA here is from genome assembly GCF_020685205.1 of Hymenobacter translucens. Taxonomy (GTDB): domain Bacteria; phylum Bacteroidota; class Bacteroidia; order Cytophagales; family Hymenobacteraceae; genus Hymenobacter; species Hymenobacter translucens. The sequence continues at coordinate 469,120 of NZ_JAJERB010000001.1, read as the reverse complement.
CGGAAAGAAGAGAAAAGTGGAGAGGATAAGGTGAAGGCCACAGCGGCGGGGAGCGGGCCCCGCCGCGGACTTTTTTTCGGGTGACAGTAGCCTAGCGCAAGGACTGGCTGAGCTTGTAGAAGGTACTGGGTAAAACCAAGTACAGAGGTAAAAAAATAAGCCAGGGCTTACGAGCGGCGGGGCTGCAGACGGGCAATGCGCTTGCTCAGGTTCAGCGTCTGAATCGGGCGGAAGGTCCGGACCGGAGTTTGGGCGACCAGCATCTGACGGGGCAACAGGGCTACGGTGCCGAGCGACTGCGAAGCCTGCTGGGCATTCAGCACGAGGATGGGGTTGAAGTTCTGGTAACCCAGGACGTTGGTGCGGAGCGTGTACTGGCCCAGGGGCAGCTTACCCAGGCGGAAGGTACCGTCGGCGCCGGTGCGGATGGTGTGCAGGGGCCGGTGAGCGGTGCGGGGCACGAGTACGACGGTGGCGTAAGGAATGGCTTCGCGCGTTTCGCCATCGACGAGGCGGCCGGTTACGGTGCCCTGAGCGGGGGCTTGGGCGAACAGCGATGCAGCGGCCGAGAATACGAAGGCCAGGGTCAGGAAAAGGCGGGAGGTGAAAGACGTTTTCATGAGGAGAAGAATGGTATTGGTGAGAAGGAGAAAGTCGGGCCTGGGCGGTGCGGGAAAGCCGCGGTTCAATCCTGAAGCACAGGCGGAGGCCAAACTCAAAGGCGGCAGCTTCGATCAGCTGGCGTCAGACTCATTCCAGGCATCCGGCCGGGCGGCTCTGCGGCGGGCTTCCGGATCACACCGGAACTGAGCTAGGCAGAAGGAACGGAACAAAGGTAGGATAAGGTACTATGCGACGCAAGGTACTAGTGAAAATATTTTTTTGTTCTTTTCAAGGAGCGGGTAAAAGGGGGAAGGGTCAGCGGGTGGTAGCCTGGTATGATACGCCGGCCGGGGCTGTTGATAGTATGATGAAAGACTGATGAAAATGGATGCCTGAGAATTCAATAATTTTTGATGAATGCGCATCTACTGCGTTCCAGAGCGGTATTTCAATAAAAAAACCGGCCCAACTTCCGCAGAAAGTGGGCCGGCGACAGCCTGGGCCAGGAGCCTGACCGAACTGATTAAAATTCCGAGCCGGTCGAAGTACCGCTGGGCTGATCGGTGCGACGGCGGGGGCGGATGGGAGCCTGGTCGTTGCCGAACCGATAGCTGAAGTCCAGGAAGCCGATGCACGACTCCCGCTTAAACCGGAAGTCGGAGGCCACTCCTTTCCCGTGCGCGTGCACCACGAACTGCTGGGTGTTGAGCACGTCGGCTACCCGCAGCGTAATCGAGCCCCGGTCCTGGGCCGTCACGTTGGCTAAGCGGTAGTTGCCGGTCAGCTGCGCGTCGAGCTTTTTCAGGGGGTGAGGGTCGTGTTGACCCGGGCGGTATAGGCGAAGTTGCGGTTGTCGGCTTCGGTGCCGGTGTTCACGGCAATGACGTTACGGTACGCCGCGCCCGAGGCATTCAGGCGCCACCACTTGGTCAGAGGCTGGTTCAGGGAGAGTTCCAGCCCATAGGTGGTGTTGTGGCTCGCGTTGATGAAGGTCGTACGCGTAACCACTGCGTTGCCCACGCTCGCCTCGGCGTCCACGCAGGTTCCTTTCCTCTTAAAACAAGAAGGGCTGCGGACCGGATGGTCTGCGGCCCCTGGCCCTCATCGTCGTGGCGTTGCTTATTTTCCGGTCTTTACCTCCTGCCCGCCCCGAAAGGTTTTCTTTGAGGCTACGGTCTTGCCATCCGGGCCGTAGTAGCTCCACACGCCGGTTTCCCGGTTGTTGCGGAACGTACCGCTCACTTCCAGGGTGCCGTCTTCGCGCAGCTGCCGGAAGGGGCCGGTGCGCAAACCTTTCAGGTACGTGGTTTCGGTTTTCAGCTTGCCCGAAGGATAGAACGTCTGCCCGAGGCCGGCGGGCTTGCCGTTTTCGTGGGGAATGCGGCTTTCCACGGTGCCCGAGCTGAAGTAGGTTAGCTTTTCTCCACCCAGCCGGCCGTTAACGTAGGTTTCCTGACTCTGCACCTGCTTGCCGCCGGCGTAGAACTGCCGCCAGGTACCGGCCGGCCGGTTGTTCTTGAACTGCTGCTCTTCCCGGACCCCGCCGGCCTCAAAATAGTTGGTTACTTTCCGGTCCCGGGCCAGGTTGCTGTACTCAATTTCCTGCTCCAGCTTACCGGAGGAAAAGAAGTTCTGTGTGGTACCCGTCAGCACCCCGTTGCGGTAGTTCATCTTGCTCTTCACCGTCCCGCTTTCGTAGTACGACTTGGCCGGGCCGTCGAGGTTCGAAGTGCCCGTCGCCACGGAGGCTGCGCGCTTGGTCAGGTCGTCGGCCAGCGGATTCTTGATGGCCCGCTCCTGAAGCCGGGCGGCCACGTAGGTACCCTCCGTGCGCAGCTTGCCCGAGGGATAGTAGCTGCGGTAGTTGCCCCGCCCGTTCTTATCGGCCAGGATTTCTGTTTCGACCTGCCCGTTTTCGTAATACGTTTTATAAGGGCCGGCCAGCAGGCCGTTTCGGAACGTACCCTCGCTCTGCAGCTGGCCATTCGGGAAAAAGGTTTTTACCGGCCCGTTGGTTTGCCCGTTTGCATACGTCACTTCCGATCGGGGCTTGCCGGTAGGGTACAGCTCCCGCACCACGCCCGCGGGCTGCCCGTTGGCCAGGGTCGTTTCGAGGCGAACTTCTCCGCTGGGGTGGTAGTAGCGCAGCGTGCCGGTAGGCTGGTCGTTTTCGTAGCTGCCCTCCTGGGCCAGCTTGCCCGAGTCATAATAGGTGCGGAACGGACCCTGGCGCACGCCCTGCCGGAAGGTGACTTCCAGCCGCCGCCCCCCACCCTCGAAGAACTCCACGTAGGCGCTGTCGCGCTTGCCGCCGGCGTAGCGGGTTACGGCTTCGACCCGGCCGGAGCGGTAAAACCGCTTGTAGGGACCTTCCATGACGGTGTCGCCGGAAACCACGGCCATGTACACTTCCCGCTTGCGGGTGTTGGTCGAGTCGAAGTAGGTGGTGAAGCGGCGCAGCTTCTGGGCCTGCGCCAGGGGCGCGAGCAGCAACAGCAGGCAAAGCAGGACGAGAACTCGTTTCATAGGTGCAAGAACGCCGGGAAGCCGGCAGAAAGTGTCTGACAAGGCTGGGGGCACGGCGCGGGTCAGTTGTGCAAAAAGAAGCAAAAAGCCCCGGTACCAAAATGGACGGGGCTTTCGGAATTCAAAAATACAGCCAGCAATGCCGGTACTACATCTTTTCAACGACAATGCTGGAAGCACCGCCCCCGCCGTTGCAGATGCCGGTTACCCCGATCTTGCCGCCTTCGTTTTGCAGCACGCTCATCAGCGTGGTCACGATGCGGGCACCCGAGGCGCCGAGCGGGTGGCCCAGGCTCACGGCCCCGCCGTACACGTTCACCTTGGTGCCTTCCAGCTTCAGCAGCTTGTTGTTGGCCAGGCTCACCACCGAAAAGGCTTCGTTGATTTCGTAGAAGTCCACGTCGCTGGCCTGTAGGCCGGCGTGCTTCAGGGCTTTCGGAATAGCCAGGGAAGGGGAGGTGGTAAACCACTGCGGCTCCTGCTCGGCGTCGGCAAAGCCGCGAATCTTGCCGATGGGCTTCACGCCCAGCTCTTCGGCCTTCTCCTTGCTCATCAGCAGGATGGCGGCAGCGCCGTCGTTCAGCGTGGAGGCGTTGGCGGCCGTAACCGAGCCTTCCTTCACGAAGGGCGACTTCAGACCGGGAACTTTGGCGAAGTCCACCTTCAGGTATTCCTCATCGTCGGAAATAACGGTGGTCTTGCCCCGGCTTTCGATGGAAATGGGAATGATTTCGTCTTTCTTCTTGCCTTCCTGAGCGGCCTTGGCGCTGCGGGTGTAGCTCTCGATGGCAAAGGCATCCTGCTCTTCGCGGGTGATGCCCATCTCCTTGGCCGTATTCTCGGCCGCGTTGCCCATGGCATAGTCGTGGTGCGGGTCCCAGAGGCCGTCCTTCATCAGGCCGTCAATCATCTGCCCGTGCCCGTACTTGGCGCCAAAGCGGGCCTTGTCGAGGTAGTAGGGTACGTTGGACATGCTTTCCATGCCGCCGGCCAAAATTACGTCGGCCTGGCCCAGCATGATGGCCTGGGAGGCGAACATGATGGCCTTGGTGCCCGAGGCGCACACTTTGTTAACGGTGGTGCATTCTACTTCGAAGCCCAGACCGGCTTTCAGCGCTGCCTGCCGGGCCGGAGCCTGACCGAGGTTGGCCGAAATCACGTTGCCCATAATCACCTGCTCTACCTCCTTGGGGTCGACGCCGGCTTTTTCCAGGGCGCCCTTCAGGGCAATGCCGCCCAGGTCGGTAGCCGACAAGGAGGCCAGGCTGCCGCCAAACGAGCCGATAGGGGTGCGCACGGCGGAAATGATATATACTTCTTTAATCTGCATGGGAAATTTGGTGGGTTTGGAAGGGAAACAGAAAAGTACCGGGTTGGGTGCTCAAAAGTACTGGAAAGTCCGGGTTTGGTTTTAGCCGGTGGCAGCTGTCGGAGCGAGCTGGGCAAATGTATAGTTGGTGGGCGGTGCGCTTTTAAATAGCTTTACCTGCCTCTATTGTGTCCGGTTTATCGTTTCGCTGCCCGTTACCGCTATGTTGATGTTTGCTTGTTCAGGCCCCGCCGCCCACCGGGTGGTTGGCAGTGCCCTGCTGCTATTCAGTTTCACCTCCCTCCGCGCCCAGGAAGTTCCCATCAGATTCGGCAAGCTCGACGCCAAAGAGGCAGCCGCCCTACTGGCTAAGCCCACCGCTGACTCATCGGCCGCGGAAGTACTGTGCGACTTCGGCCAGTCTACTATCAACGGTGCCCAGGATGGCTTTGAGCTGCGGTTTGAGCGCACCTCCCGGCGCCTGATTCGCCGCCGCTCCGGCTACGACCACGCCACCGTGCGCGTTATTCTCTACCACGACCCGGCCGGCACCCGCGAACAACTGCAGCAGTTGAAAGCAGTTACCTACAATCTGAATGGCAAGGAGCTTACCCGGGACCTGATGAAAAGCGAGGCGGTGTTCAGCCGCAAGCTCGACGAACGGCACGACGAATACGCCTTTACGCTGCCTAACGTCCGGGAGGGCTCCATCCTCGAATTCACTTACCGTATCCGTTCCCCGTTTCTGTTCAACCTGCAGGACTGGCAGTTTCAGCAGACAGTTCCGGTGCGCTGGAGCGAGTACCGCGTTCAGATTCCTGCTTTCTACCAGTACAAGGAAATTACCCGCTCTTTTTGGCCGTTTGCTGTGAATGAAAGCGGTGCGGTGCCGTACACCACCGGCTACCGTGAAAGCTATATCAGCTCGGCCGCGGGACTGCCCGCCCGGACTCCATCCAATCGGACCTTTTCCATTACCACCCAGGCCCTGACCCGCCGCTGGGTGCAAAAGGATATCCCGGCTTTCCGGCCCGAGCCTTACCTGACCACCGAATTCGACTACCTCAGCCGGGTTGACTTTGAGTTGCAGCGAATTCAGTTTGATGCCGATAGTCAGCCGCAGTTCTTGATCGGCACCTGGGAGCAAATCGAGGAAAAGCTGGCGGCCCGGGAAGATTTTGGCGCCTATCTCAAGCGCAACTCCGCCCTGGCTCGGGAGGCGGGGGGCCTGCGCTCCATCCCCGATCCGGCCGCCCGGGCGGTGGCCGTCCGCCAGCTGGTGCTGGGAGCGGTGAGTTGCACCCGAGGCAACTCCCTCTACACCCAAAACCCGCCCGGAATGGTTCTGGAGCTGCGCCAGGGCAACGTGGCCGAAGTAAACCTGCTGCTGGTGCGGGCCCTGCGCGAGGCCGGCCTCGACGCCCAGCCCCTGCTGCTGAGCACCCGCTCGCACGGGCAGGTGCAAACCGACCTTCCCGTGATAAGCCAGTTTAACTACGTGGCTGCTTACGTCAGCCTGCCTGGCGGCAATCAGCTGTTGCTCGACGCTACCAACCCCACCCTGCCCGCCGAGCTGCTGCCCGAAGACTGCCTGAACGGCAAGGGCCGGGTGCTGGGACTCAGTGGCCGCTGGATTAACCTTACTGCGCCCGCGGCCCGATTTCACTACACCAGCGCCCACCTGATGCTCGACGCGAAGGGAGGAATGCAGGGAAAAATAAGTCAGGAGTACGCCGGCTATTCGGCCCCCGAATACCGCCAGCCCCTGCCCGCCCTTCGTCAGCAGTGGCAGCAGGCCCATCCGGAGTGGCAGGTGCAGCAGGCCGAGGCTTCCTCCATCGACCTCACACGGGCCGTATCCCTGGTGCTGACCGCCCATCTGCCGGGTGGAAAAGATCCGGCTGCTACGCTGTATCTGCGGCCGTTGCAGCAGTTGGGTTTGCCAGCCAATCCATTCATCAGTCCCGAACGGCTGTACCCGGTGGATATGGCCTGCCCGACCCGACTCGAGTACCAGGTGGAACTGACCTTGCCTCCGGGTTACGCAGTCACTGAGCTGCCAGCCAATGCTACCGTCGCGCTGCCGAACGGGGGAGGCCGGTTTCTGTACAATATCACCAGGACAACCACTAGCACGCTCACCGTAACCGGGCGCCTGCAGCTGGCTAAAACGCACTATTCGGCCCAGGAATACGGTGCGCTCCGGGAGCTATACACCCAGGCGCTGGCTAAGTTTGCCGAGCCAATCGTGGTGCAGCACCCGTAATGCTGACCGCCTGGTTATCGGCCCCTGTAGCTTGCTGCGCTACCAGTTGGGTTTCGAAGCATCCGGCTTGCGGCCACTCCGGCGGGGCACTTGCTGCAGATACTGCTGCTCAGCGGCCTTAAGGGCTTCGAGGATCTGCTTGGCCTGGCCGGAGCTGAGATTCATCTGTTCCAGGCGGTTGCGCTGGGTTCGTAGGCGGGTGTCCTCATCCGTAGCCGGCGCCACGCTGCCGCCACTACGGCTTCCCTGGGCATCAGTGTCCTGCAGTCCTTGGGTAGACCCTGGTACCGCGCCGCGGTTTACCCGCTGCTCTGAGCCGGGCCCTGGCCGCAGGCTGTTGGCAGAGCCTGCTCCCGGGTTCGGTAGCGGCTGGTTCGGGTCGGCCAATCCCCGGGGGCTGGCTTTCCGCTGAGCGCGCTGACTCGGGTCCTCGGGCTGGTCGGGGTCATTTACTTCGCCCCGGTGGCCATCACCCGGACGGGGCTGAGGCTGGGCCGACGGCTCCTGCTGGGGCTCCGTGCCGCTTTTCGGCTTAGGCGCTGCGACCGGGCCGGGATTCGGAGGGGGCGGGATGTCCGGGTTTCTCGGATTGCGGGCGAGGTACCGGCTCAGCAGCTCATAGTTGTAGCGGGCTGCTTTGTTGCCCGGATACACCCGCAGCGCCTGCCGCAGCAGCCCTACCGCCTGGGCATACTCGCCCTTTTCGGCGGCCAGCACCGCCAGCTGCTGTCGGGCAGTGCTTTGCCGGACCGGGTGGGTACTGGTAAGCAGACGTCCGTAATACGTGCGGGCTTCAGCCTTCTGACCGGCCCGTATGCAGGCATGGGCCAGGTTCATCAGTACCGCGTCGTCGGATGCCCCCAGCGTGGTTACGGCCCGGCGGTACAGGCTGGCGGCCGTGGTAAAATCACCCTTCGAATAGGCCGCCGCGGCCGCCGTTACGGTTTCGTTCCGGTCCCGGACCTGAGTCAGACTTCCCCAGCCGCTGAGTGTCAGCAGCACAACTAGCAGGGTGCTTTTCATGGGCGGATGACTTTTACGGTGACCAGGACATCCAGCAGCAACAGCAGCAGCGCCAGCGCGAGCGTATAGCGGTACCGGTTGTCGGCCACGGATACGGTCCGGACCTGCTCGGCCTGGCCTTCCACCCGGTTCAGCGCATTCACCAGCAGCGGGAACTCGTTGCGGCGGTCCGACAGCTCAAAGTATTGCCCCCCGGTCTGCTCGGCCAGGCGCCGCAGGGTCGTGGGAACAAGGCGGGTAATGGCTTCACTGCCGCGGCTGTCGCGCACAAAGCCGCCCGTGGGTTGGGGCAGGCGGCTGCCTTCCGGCGTTCCGACGCCCATCGTGTACACGCGCGCCCCGGCCCGGGACACCTGGCGCAGGGCCGGCTCCAGGTTTTCGCCGAAGTCTTCCCCGTCGCTCACCAGCACGAAGGCCGTAGCCCGCGGCGGCGCCCCGGCCTGCCGGGGTATGGCCGAAAGCCGCGTCAGCGCCAGTTCCAGGGCAGTGGTCAGATCGGTAGGACCCGCGGGCACGAGGCTGGTTTGCAGGGTGGTCAGGAACATCTGCAGCGCACCCTGGTCGTAGGTAAGGGGGCACTGTACAAAGGCATCGGCGGCAAAGACGATCAGGCCAATCCGGTCGGCCTTAAAGCGGGTGATAAGCGTTGCCAGCTCCGCCCGGGCTTTCTGCAGCCGGGTAGGAGCCACGTCAGGGGCATCCATAGAGCGCGACAAATCAACCAAGAGCCACACGTCCTTGCCGGCCGTACGCACCGGCCGCTGGGTAACGCCGTAAGCCGGGCCCAGCAGCGAAATCACCAGCAGGCCAAAGCCCAGCGCCCGCAGCAGCAGCTTCCAGCCCAGGCGCCAGGGGTTCTGGTCGAGCGAGGCCGCCAGTCGCCGCAGCCGCAGCCCGTAGCCCACGTACAGCGCCACGAAGAGCACCAGGCTGGTCAGCTCAAGCCAGGAAATAGGGTAGGCCCAGGTCATGCAGTCGGCAACAGGTTCTAAATCACGGCTAAGGCCCGGCCGATGCGCCGGGCCGGGCTTCAAAGATAGCAGTCCGGGCGTGCCCGGCAGGGGAGACGGCTAGGCTTCGGGGAAAGATAATTTTTCGAAAAGGGCTTGTATTTCCATTGTAGTCGTATATTTGCGCACTCTTCGACCGGAAGAGCCCATCACCAGGAGAGATGGGTGAGTGGCTGAAACCAGTAGTTTGCTAAACTGCCGTAGCTCTAAAGGCTACCGGGGGTTCGAATCCCCCTCTCTCCGCTGTTTTTGTTGTTGAGTTTTAAGTGCTGACCAGCAGTTCTTCTGAGGCACTTAAAACTCAACATTTTTTTCGGGGTGTAGCGTAGCCCGGTATCGCGCCTGCTTTGGGAGCAGGAGGCCGCAGGTTCGAATCCTGCCACCCCGACGCTAGTGTGGATATGGCTGCGTCGCCGCCAGTTCTGCCCGCACTTGTATCCTTCTTCAAAAGGCCTCATACTACCGGTGTGAGGCCTTTTTTGAAAGGCTCTGGTTTCTTGTTAAGTTAGCTGACCATCCGCTACGCCCCGTTAGCTCAGCTGGATAGAGCACTCGCCTTCTAAGCGAGCGGTCAAACGTTCGAATCGTTTACGGGGTACCAGCTGCAGGCCCGCCCGGTGATAAGCCCGGCGGGCCTGCTCGTTTCAGATGCCTGGCCATCGCGTAGGTCTGGTCAGAAAGGTTTGCTCCGGCCGGCGTAGAGCAGGGTTTTAGTTGCCAAGCGGAAGCGGGAAGCTGCAGTGATATGAGTAGCCCGTAGGTCTTTTACCCGGGCCCCGCCAGCTCGTTAAGGTTTTCAGCCACCCCGGGCGCCCCCGGCTGCAACCGTGTTTGCCCTTCGGTCGTTACTGATAGTCAGGCATTTTGACTGGTCCGCGGCGCGAAAAACGGTTTTTTTTACAAAAGTCTTTATCTTGGGCGGCAAAGGCCGGCAGACTTACTGCCCAGTATCCCTTTTATCCTTGTTTTCGACACCTTTCACCCTAATTCTTTACCCCTAAATGAAAAAAATCTTACTCTCAGCTCTTCTGCTCAGCAGCATCGGAGCATCGGCCCAGATGGCTCCCTGGGTACTGCAGAACAACGGCGCTAGCCCCCAGACGCCGCCGGAGTTCTTTTCCCGGCAGATGCACACGGTAAGTGCCAACGTGGCCTGGCAACTGCTTCAGGATGCCAACGGCACCGGTAACGGCGTATTCACCTTTTCCCGTACTGCCAACGGTGGTGCCCTGTGGGAGTTCGGCTCGATCAACGGTACGGTGGGTTACTCTGCCGCCGGTATTCACGCCATGGATGCCCAGACGGCCTTCGTAGCCCAGTATGGCGAAACCGCCGGGGGTGGCGAAATCCTTAAAACTACCAACGGTGGCAACACCTGGACCAAAGTAACCACGGCCTCGCAGTTCCGCGGACCGGCCGGCTTTGCAAACTGGGTTTACTTTTTCGACGCCAACAACGGTGTTTCGCTGGGCGACCCGACCAGCGGCTCGTTTGAAGTGCTGACCACCTCGAACGGCGGCACTACCTGGACCCGCGTACCGGCTGGTAACCTGCCGGCACCCCTGGATGCTACCGAGTACGCTCTGGTTGGCTCTTACTACGCCCTGGGTAACACCATCTGGGCCGGTACCACCCACCTTGACGCTGCCGGCAACGGCCTGCCTACCCGCGTGCTGAAGTCCACGGACCGCGGCCTGACCTGGACGGCTTCGGCTCTGACTCCCATTTCGGAAGCTATCAGCCGCCTTGCCTTCGTTGACCAGAACAACGGCCTGGCTTTCTCGGGCATGACCCTGATCCGCACCACCGATGGCGGCGCTACCTGGTCGAACGTAAACTACACCGGTAACTTCAACCACTTCGACTTCGACGTAGTGGACGGCACCAACATGTACATCAGCGTTGGTTCGTCGGTACAGACGGTTACGACCCGTCAGGATTACGGTAGCTCCATCAGCACCGACAACGGCCAGACCTGGCGCGACCTCGAGCGGGGCGAGTATAAGTCTTCCGTTGACGTAATCAACCGCACCACCGGCTACGCTGGTGCCCAGACCGATGCCCAGGGTGCCGGCGGCGTGTATAAGCTGAACGCCACGGCTCTGCCTGCCCGGAACGCCAGTGTACAGCAGGCCCTCGGGGTATATCCTAACCCCAGCGCAACCGGCGTATTCCAGGTTAAGCTGAACTCCGGCATCAAGGCGGACGCCCAGATTCGGGTGATCGACGCTGTAGGCCGCGAGGTGTACAACCGCCAGCTCAACCCCACGGCCGTTACGACCCTGGAAACCACTGTTGACCTGAGCCGCGAAAAGTCGGGTATCTACACTCTTGAGCTGCGCACCGCCGAAGGGGTAGCCCAGCAGAAAGTGGTTATTCAGTAGGTTCTACCGCCTGCCTGATTTGAAAGAGGCTTCTTCCGGATGGAAGAAGCCTCTTTTTTCTTGGTGCCCGTTCTATCTGCCTATCTTGGCTTCCTACTCTGCCCTTATGAAGAAACCAGTACTTGTAATCGCTCTTGCGGCGGTCCTTAGCCTGCCGGCCCGGGCCCAGTGGGTCAATCAGCCGGTAAGTCTGCCCGCTCCCACCACGTTCAACTTTATCATCTCGGCCGTGGATGCTAACGTCGCCTGGACGACGGTCCTGGACCTGGATACCGGGGCTGGCCCCCTCTTTAGCCGCACCGTGAACGGGGGCACTACCTGGACGGTAGGGCAGATTCCCGCGCTGCCGCCCGACTTCGAGCTGACGAGCATCCATGCCCTGGACGCCAGCACGGCTTGGGTAACGGTCATCGACCCGGACGGGGGCGGGCAGGTGCTGAAAACCACGAACGGCGGAGCAGCCTGGACGTTGCAGACCACTGCCACGCAGTTTGCCGACCCGAACAGCTATCCGGCCATTATCCGCTTTTTCACCGCCAACGACGGGGTTGTAATCGGGGACCGGGACAACACCGGCAAATTTGAAATCTACACGACCATCAACGGCGGCTCGACGTGGACGCGGGTGCCGGTCGCCAGCTTACCGGGTGTCGCGCCCAACGAGTTCGTGTACAACACCGCCGTTTTCCAGCTGGGCAATACGATCTGGTTTGGTACGGCCTCCAACCGGGTCTGGCGCTCCACCGACCGGGGCCTGACCTGGACCGTGAGCGGTACCCCCCTGCAGTCAATGGAGGCCATTGCCTTCGTTGATGCGCAGAATGGGCTGGCCTTAGATGATGCCGGACTTCTGGCCCGGTCCACAAACGGGGGCACCACCTGGACTTCGGTGGCCCCCAGCGGCCCGCTGCATTCCATCGGCCTCGATGCCATACCCGGCACCCAAACCTTTGTTTCCACGGGCTTCGACGGCTCTTTTAATGGCTCCGGCTCCTCGATTTCGACCGACCTGGGTCAAACCTGGACGGCCCTGGAAAGTACCCGGGACCACGCCCTGGTTGACTTTGTCAGCCCCACCGTGGGCTGGTCCGGCGGCGTCAGCCTGAGTACCGGTGGCGACATTCTGGGCAATGGCATGTACAAGTACACGGGCCGTAGCCTGAGCACCGCTGGCCGGGCTGCCCTGGCCGCAGGGCTGGAAGTCTTTCCTAATCCGAGCACCGACGGCGTTTTCACGCTGCGGATGCGAACCGGCGCAGCCACTGGTGATGCTATTCTTCTGGATGCGCTGGGCCGGGAGGTTTTCCGGCAGACCGTTTCTGGAGCCGGACCAACGGTGCTCGACCTGAGCCGGCAGCCGGCCGGGGTGTATATGCTCCGGCTGCCAACCTCGCTGGGGATGGCCCGGCAGCAGCTCGTTATCCGCTGAGCCGCTTGGTTTGTAAAAGCCCTTCCAGCCGGAGGGGCTTTTCATTTTTACGGGTTTGAAAGTTGCGGACTGCCGGGTCGGATTCCACAAGGTAGCTGAGCTCCGGAGTGGCTGCCGGGAAGGCCAGGCAGGTGGTGCGGCAGGGTGCAGCTACGAAGGCCACAGCGCTTTTGGCCGCCCGAAAACCACCCTGTAGCCTGGGTTTCGGGCTTCGCTTACGGCCGGGCTCCGGAAACGGTGGAACACCGGCGGGGATTTTACTTTTGGGAGCAGGTGATAAGGGGCAAAAACCGCCTGGATTGTGGTAAAAACCAAATAAATTCGGTATCTTTGTATATCAACATCTGCGCTGTTTTCCCCGCAAACTATGAGCGAAACTCAAGAGATAATCGGTGCCTCGGACTATTCCGCGGATAGCATTCAGGTACTCGAAGGACTCGAAGCCGTACGCAAGCGTCCTTCCATGTACATCGGCGACACGGGTGCCAAAGGCCTGCACCACCTGGTGTGGGAAGTAGTCGACAACTCCATCGACGAAGCCCTGGCCGGACAGTGTGACCATATTGAGGTTGCCATCCACCCCGGCAACGCCATTTCAGTTCAAGACAACGGCCGCGGAATTCCCGTCGGCATCAACCAGAAGTTCGGCAAATCAGCCCTTGAAATTGCCCTGACCGTGCTACACGCCGGCGGCAAATTCGATAAAAACAGCTATAAAACCTCCGGCGGCCTGCACGGGGTGGGCGTGTCCTGCGTGAACGCGCTCAGCACCCACACCCACGTCACGGTAAAGCGCGACGGCCACATCTACGAGCAGGAGTACACTATCGGTGTGCCCCAGTACGAGGTGCGCCAGGTGGGCGACACCACCGAGCGGGGTACCCGGGTCTGGTTCCAGCCCGACCCTACCATCTTCGACGAAACCCTCGTTTACTCCTATGAGCGGATTGCGACCCGCCTGCGCGAGCTGGCCTACCTCAACCGCGGTATCCGTATCGTCCTGACCGACCTACGCACGCCGGCCGATGGGGGAGAGGAGCAGCGCGACGAGTTCTTCTCCGAAGGCGGTGTGGCCGAGTACGTCCAGTACCTGGACTCTAACCGCACGGTGCTGATGACCCGGCCGGTATACGTGTCGACCGAGCGGGGCATTCCCGTGGAAGTGGCGTTTCAGTACAACGACTCCTACCAGGAGCACATCTTCTCCTACGTCAACAATATCAACACCCACGAGGGCGGCACCCACGTGGCGGGCTTCCGCTCGGCCATTACCCGGGTGCTGAAAGCCTACGCCGAGAAATCGGGCGAGGTGGCCAAGGCCAAGATCGAGATTCAGGGCGACGACTTCCGCGAAGGCCTCACCGCTGTTATTTCCGTGAAGGTGGCCGAGCCCAAGTTCGAAGGTCAGACCAAGGGCAAGCTGGGCAACTCCGAAGTGAGCGGCGCGGTGAACACCGTGGTCGGCGAAATCCTGAACCAGTACCTGGAGGAAAACCCCAAGGAAGCCCGCGTGATCGTGGAGAAGGTGATTCTGGCCGCCAAGGCCCGGGTGGCCGCCAAGAAGGCCCGTGAAATGGTGCAGCGCAAGTCGGTGCTGGGCTCCAATTCCCTGCCCGGCAAGCTGGCCGACTGCTCGGAGTCCGACCCGGCCATCTGCGAGCTGTATCTGGTCGAGGGTGACTCGGCCGGCGGCACGGCCAAGCAGGGCCGCAATCGCGCCTTCCAGGCCATTCTGCCGCTGCGCGGTAAGATCCTGAACGTAGAAAAGGCCCAGGAGCACCGCATCTACGAGAACGAGGAAATCCGGAACATGATTACCGCCCTCGGCGTGAGCTTCGAAAAGAAGACCGACGAAGACGACGGCAGCAGCACCCGGAGCCTGAACCTCGACAAGCTGCGCTACCACAAGGTCATCATCATGACCGACGCCGACATCGATGGCTCGCACATCCGCACCCTGATTTTGACGTTCTTCTTCCGCTACATGCCGGAGCTGATCGAAAAAGGGTACATCTACATTGCCCTGCCGCCCCTGTACCTGGTGAAGCGCGGCAAGGAAGAGCGGTACTGCTGGACCGAGCAGGAGCGCATGGCTGCCCAGGAAGAGATGGGCCGCGGCAAGCCGGAAACGGTGAACGTGCAGCGCTACAAGGGTCTGGGCGAGATGAACGCCGAGCAGCTCTGGACGACCACTATGCAGCCCGATACCCGCTCGCTGAAGCGCGTGGACGTCGACTCCGGCGTGGAAGCCGACCACCTGTTCTCGATGCTGATGGGCGACGAAGTGGCACCCCGCCGCGACTTCATCGAAAAGAACGCCAAGTACGCCCGCCTCGATGTATAGGCACGTACTGCAACAAAAAAGCCCGCTTCATGCGGGCTTTTTTGTTGCAGTACGGTTGATTGCTGATTGTTATTACAAAGGACACCAACATTCATCAATCAACAACCAATAATCAGCATTCAACAACCAACCAAGCCATGCGGCAGAACATATCATCGGGCTCACCCTGGGAGGAGCCAGTGGGCTATTCCCGGGCCGTACGCATCGGCAGCGTGGTGGAAGTGGCCGGCACTACAGCCCAGGACGGCGACGCTGTTACGGGCCGCACAGTCTACGAGCAGACGCGACGCGCCCTGGAAAAGATTGAGGAAGCCCTGACCGCAGCCGGTGCTTCGCTCACCGACGTCGTCCGGACCCGCATCTTCACTACCGACATCAGCCAGTGGGCGGAGATTGGCCGGGCGCACGGCGAGTTTTTCCGGCTGATCCGGCCCGCGGCCACCATGGTCGAGGTTCGGGCCCTGATTGCGCCGGAGCTGCTGGTGGAAATAGAGGCTACGGCCGTTATTTCCTGAGCCGGAAGTACGCCATTGCGTAGCCGTCCTACGTATCTTACCCCGATTTTCGACCTGCTATGAAACTCTTCAAATCCGCCGACCTCATCCGCAAAAGCAAGTACATCAGCCGGGACCTGAGCTGGCTGCGCTTCAACTACCGGGTGCTGGACCAGGCCAAGGACCCTTCGCGCACCCTGTTCGACCGCCTGCGGTTTCTGGCCATTACCTCGTCGAACCTCGACGAGTTCTTCATGATCCGGGTCGGCTCCCTCTACAACTACATCGACTACGGCAAAGAGCGGGTCGACTACTCCGGCCTGCGCGAGCTGCCGTTCCGGCGCAAGCTGCTCGACTTTGCCCACCGCTTCATCAACGACCAGTCGCTCACGTACCAGAACGAGCTCAAGCCCCTGTTCGAGAAGAAGGGCTTCAACATCCTGAAGATGGATGAGCTGACGGAGCTGGAGCTGAAAAAAGCCGACGGCTACTTCAAGAACACGCTGTTTCCGCTGCTGACCCCGATGGTGTACGACTCCTACCACGGGTTTCCGCTGATGATGAACCAGATGCTCATCTTCGGCGTGGTTACGCGGGCCGGGGCCGAGAATGAGTCGGAGAAAGGGCAGGAGCGCCTCACCTTCGTGCAGATTCCGCAGAACCTGTCGCGCTTTTTCGAACTCACGCGCAAGGACAAGGTCATCTTCGTGCCCATCGAGGAGATTGTGCGGGCCAACATGCCCAAGCTGTTCCGCAACGTTGAAATCCTGTCGGCCGACCTGTTCCGCATCACCCGCAACGGGGACTTCACCCTGGAAGAGTCCGACGACATCGACATCGACTTTATCAAGGAAATTCAGTCGGGCCTGAAAACCCGGAAGAAGGGCCGCGTGGTGCGCCTGGAGGTGGAAAAGGATGCCTCCCCGCTGCTGATGAGCGTGCTCAAGGAGCGGTGGAAGATTGACAACGGCAACGTGTTCGTCATCACCTCCCTGATTGACCTGAAAGGACTGCTTCAGATCATCAAGCACCCCACGTTCCGCTCCGAAAGCACCCGCACGCCCTCATCGGTGACGCCGCTGAGTTTGCCCGACGGAGCTGAAGAAAACCTGTTTGAGTACCTCAAGCACCACGACGTGCTGCTGCATCACCCCTACAACAGCATTGAGCCGGTGGTGCGGCTGCTCGAAATGGCGGCCGAAGACCCGCACGTGCTGGGCATCAAGCAAACCATCTACCGCCTCGCCGACGATTCGCGCGTATCGGCGGCCCTGCTGAAGGCGGCCGAGAACGGCAAGCACGTATCGGTGCTGTTTGAGGTGAAGGCCCGCTTCGACGAAGAGAAAAACATCCGTGAAGGCGCCCGGCTGGAAAAAGCCGGCTGCTTTGTCATTTACGGGGTCAGCAAGTACAAGACCCACACCAAGCTCCTGATGGTGATCCGCAAGGAAGGGGAGAAGGTAACCCGCTACGTGCACATCGGCTCGGGTAACTACAACGAGCAGACGTCCCGCCTCTACACCGACGTGAGTCTGCTCACCAGCAACGACGTGTACGGCCACGACGTGTCGGAATTCTTCAACGTTATTACCGGCCACTCCCAGCCCGACGACTACGAGTACCTGATAACGGCGCCCAAGGACATGCGCCAGCAGCTTATCCACCTGATCCGGGAGGAAGTACGCAACGCCAAGAAGGGCCTGCCCAGCGGCATCGTGATGAAGATGAACTCCCTGGAGGACCGGGAGATGATGGACGAGTTCTACCGCGCTTCCAAGGCCGGGGTACCCATCCGGTTCGTCGTGCGCGGCATCTGCTGCCTGCGGCCGGGCCGGCCCGGACTCAGCGAGAACATCGAGGTGCGCAGCATCGTGGGCGAGTTCCTGGAACACTCCCGTCTGTTTTACTTTCACCACGGCGGCCAGGCCCGCGTCTACGCCGGCTCGGCCGACCTGATGGTCCGGTCGTTTGACCGCCGCATCGAGGCCCTGTTCCTGATTGTAAACCCCCAGCTCCGGCGCGAGGCCATCAGCATCCTGATGCTCAATATGCTGGACAACCAGAACTCCTACATCATGCGGGAGGACGGGGCGTATATCCGCTCCCAGCCTGCTGCCGACGAGCCCATCGTAAACGTGCACCGCGACTTCTACCGCCGCGACGAGGAGCGGCTGGCCATGGCTACCCCGGAAGGCATGCTGGAGCTGTTGTACCAGCAGGCGGCGCGCAGCCAGCAAAATGCACCCGTCGGTGAAGAGCAGGCCGCCGTTGAGGCCGGGGGCGAGGCCCTGGCTGCCAATGGCCATGCCGCCCACGCCAAAGGGGATGGGGAAACCGCTCAACCGGCGGCCGTCAGCGAGAATAGCGGGCACCCGGCGGGCCTGCCCGGTACCCGAGCGTAGCAAGTAGGCCGACGCCGTGCAAAGTACTCGTCGGCTACCTGCCCCGCGGGGTTAACCAGCAAACAGAGAGAGGAGCCCACCAGGCTCCTCTCTCTGTTACAGGGCGAAAAAACCTAGTTCGCTTCGTTGTTGCGGCCGTTCTCTACGTCTGGTACCGGCACGAGGTGGGAATGGTCAGCGTACGGGCGAATTTCCTCAAAGTGCTGTTCGAAGAGCGTTTGCAGCATCCCGTCCTTCAGGCCAATGTCGGGCACCAGCATGTTGCTGATCTTGGCCCAGTTCATGGCCGAGAGGTAGATGTGCCCGGCAGGCACGATAACGTCGGCGCGGTCGGGGTTGAGCATGGCCACGTTCACCCGCTCATCCATACTCAGGCGGCTGAGCTGATCGAGCAGGCTGGCAATGCGGCGGCGGGTAATGGGCTGGTCGGCGGGAGTCTGCGACATGCTGTACAGCTTGTTGATGTTGCCGCCGGTGCCAATAGCCCGCGTTACGCGGTAACGCCGGGCATTTTCTGTCACCCATTCCTCCATCCGCTGCCAGGTTTCGCGCATGGCATCGGTGCTCAGGCCCGCCTCTTCCTGCTGCATCCGCCGGATCGAGCCCATCTCGAATGACTGGGACGCCACTTTGCGCCGGTCGTGGTAGATGTTGAACTCGGTGCTGCCCCCTCCCACGTCGATGTGCAGGTAGTGTTTGTTGTCCTCCAGCAGGTGCTCGATAACGTTGTTGATGTACGCCGCTTCAGCCTGCCCGTCGATAACCTGAATCTCCATGCCCAGCTCCTTTCGCACGCGCTCCACCAGCTCCGGGCCATTGCTGGCACTGCGCATGGCCGAGGTGGCACAGATCAGAAAATGGGCCACGTCGTGCACTTCCATCAGCAGCCGCAGGGAGTGCAGAAACTTGACGAATTTGTCTTGCTTGGCTTCCGAAATCTCGCCCGTGGCAAATACGTCTTCGCCCAGGCGCATGGGAAAGCGCACGTATTCCACGCGCTTTAGCCGGTACCGGTCCCCGAAGTGCAGCACGGCCGAAATCTGGCACCGCACGGCGTTGGATCCAATGTCGATGGCAGCCAGTTTCAGCAGGGGGTAATTCATAGAGCAGCAGTAGGACGAAAGCAGCGCCAAAGATAGGCGTTTGTGGATGTCGGCCGGACAGCTTTTTTGCTGGCCGGCAAAAGCCTGCTCATACGGATGGACTCACCCAAAGGGTCCAAAAAGCCCCGGCCATGCAGCTGGGGCTTTATTGCAGCCGCCGCATCCGGCTGGCTTACTGGTCGATGCGGAAGCCTACGCCGAACTGCAGCAGGGCGCTTTCTTCAGCCGACATCTGGTAGGAGAGGGACAGCGCCAGCTGCTCGGCCACCGGCGCGATGTAGAAGCCCCCGCCGTAGCTGCGGTGCCAGCCATCGGGCGAGCTGCCTTTGTAATACACCCGGCCCTGGTCGTAGAAGCCAAACACGCCGTAGTAGAAGGGCAGAATGGAGGTCTGGACCCGGCCCAGGGCCAGGCGGAGCTCGGTGTTGAGGTAAGCGCTGGCGTCGCCGGAAAACCGGTTGCGCACGTAGCCGCGCAGGTTTTCGCGCTGGCCCAGGGTGGTGTACTTGTAGAACGGAATTTCGTCGCGCGAACCGTAGTTCTTGGCCCCGCCCAGCTTCACGACGCCTGTCACCGGAATCAGGATCCGGGCTGTGGCGTAGTACTCGGCAAAGCCCTGGGTGAGGCCAAACGTGCCCTGGGTACGGTTCAGCTGGCGGTAGGTGTCGTGCTGGGCCCGCAGCCGTACCCCGCGCCGGGCAAAGGAGGGCCGGTCGCGCAGGTCCAGATCCAGCAGCGCATTCACGCCCAGCAGGCGCTGAAAGGCGGTGTTGGGCCGGCTGCCGTCGGGGATGGGTTGCTCCGTGTTCAGCTCGCCGAGCAGACTGTTGGCCGTGAAGTTCGAGGTGTACTGCTCATAGGTCGGACCAATGCGCACCAGGCTTTTGGTAAAGAACACGTGCTCGGCAAATACGCTGGCAGTGTAGCCTTTGTAGCGGGCCTTGTAGAAGTTGTTGTCAAACCGGTTGTCGTCCTTGGTCGTGTTGTTGCCGAGGCCGAAGAAGTTATAGAACTGAAAGAAGTTGCCGTACCCGGTGCGGGCCCCGATGTCCCATTTGCCGATGGCGTAGCGGTGGCGCATGTTGGCCGACACCTGGAAGTTGCCGTTGGTCGAGCCCTGCACGTCGAAGCCATAAAGGTTTTTGTAGCCAGGCTTGCGGAAGCCCTGCCGCACCACATCAAAGCCGGCCCCGGCCCCGAACCCGTCGCTCTGATTGAAGATCAACGTGGCCCGGGGGTTGTAGCCATCGTAGTCAAACGCTTCGCGGTCGTAGTGGTTGATGCCGATGCGGGCGGAGGTATGGTTGTCAGTTTCCTTGCTGGCCTTGAGGTCTGTATCCGGGGTGTCATAAACCTTGGTGAGCGTACGCAGGCCCCCGGCCCGGGACTCATCGGTAATCCGGTCCTTATCGGCACCGCCGATGATGCGCACCAGGATGCTGTGCGGCGCCGCACCCGTCACGGTAAACACGTCCTTGCCGTCGAAGCCGTAAAGGCTGACTTCATCGGTTTCCTTGCGCATAAAGGTTCGGTCGAAATACGGCTCACCCTCGGGCTTGTCGGTTCCTTTCTCTTTCTCGAACACCCGCACCCGCACGTTGCCGTCGGGCAGGCGGTCGACCAGAAACACCTCATTTTTGTTGGAGCCCAGCACGTCCACGCGCTTGGCCAGCATCAGGTAGTACTCGTCCAGCGCCTTGGGCAGCTCCTGAATCCGGGATTTGAGCTTGCGGTTGATGTCCTGGCCGGAAAGTGGCTGCACCTCTTTGGGCAGGCGGCCCGTGGCTTCGTCGATGGCCGCCGGGGTAATCTTCTGCTGCATATAGCGGCCCACTTCCTGCCACTGCTCCCGCGTCATGGACTGCAGCAGAAACCGGTCGAGGTTTTTGGCCGGCCAGTTCAGGCTTTCCAGGTCATTGAACTCAGCCTGAAAGTCTTCGATGCTGCCGACGGCCCACTCCCGGTTGGCAATGTAGGTAAGCAGGCCGTTCCACAGCGTGAAGCTTTGGTCCCGGTCGCGCGGGATGGGACGGTAGATGGTTTTCTTGCCCTGCTTGTAGCCGGCCCACTTCCAGTTGTCTTCGTGCTTGCCGAAATCAGCCACCAGCATGTCGAAGGCCCGGGCTTTGGCAAACGCTACGGCGTCGACCCGGTTGTCGTGGTCTTTGTAAAGCTGGCGGAAAAAGCTGAACGAGCGGCGGACCTCGTCGGCATTGCCAAAACCGGGCAGGTTGGGCTTGGGGTCGCCGGGGCGGTCTTCCAGGGTGCCCAGCAGCCCGGCGTACTGTTCCCGGTAAGCACCGAGCTGGCTGTTATCGGGCAGCACAAACAGCTGCGGGCGTGCGTGCAGGATGTCGGTCTGGTCGAGCAGGGAGCCGGTAACCAGCGCTGAGTAGGGGTGGGCCGTGGGCGTGATGTCGCGCAGCACGTCAGCGGCAATCGAGCGGCGCAGCTCGGGGGGCAGAATTCGGGTTACGTCCTTGTCAACCGAGCGGAAAACGTACTCCGAGGAGTCGGCGGCAATCAGCTTCAGCGAAGTCGTCTGCCGGCCACCGCCTTTGCCAAAGGGCCGGAGCCCGCCTTTTTCGGTGGCCAGATCCAGAGTCTTGACTTCCACCGGCTGGGTCCAGGACGAGCGGTAGAGCGGGCCAATAAACAGGCGCTTGCCCGGGCCGGCTTTGTACTGGGGGCCGGGCGCCAGCGTCACGGTCGGCTGCAACGGGGCATCGGGCTTGGTCGTAGCCGCGCCTTTCAAAGCCGACGGGCAGTCCGGTATAAACGCATTAACCGGCACGTCTGCCAGCCGGGGCTGGGTGCAGGCCGACTGAAACAGCGTGGCCGTGTAGGCTTCCCGGGCGGCATCTTCGGCTTTGCCAAAAGTGAAGAAATAAGACTTCACGGTGCCATCGGCAAAGTAGTCGAGGCGGGAAAAGCCTGCTTCCGACTCATTGAACTGGGAGCTGGCGTTAGCGCCCACGTACTGACTTTCAGCAAAGCTACCGGCTACCAGGTGGTAGTTGTCTTCGAAGCGGGTCAGCTGCAGGCTGTAGTCGTGGGCGGCGGCATACACCACGCCGGGGTTTTCCTTGAGCACGGTCAGCAGCTCCTTGCGGTAGGCGTCGTAGCGGGGATAGGCCACGTCGCGGGGCGTACCCACGTTCTGCCGGTAGGCGGCGTAGGCCGTGCCAAACACCGGCAGCGGAATGCCGTTGCCGAGCGGAAACAAGTGGCGGCCCAGCGGAATCCGGCCCCCGTAGATACCATTACTGACCACCGGGTGGTGGCCGACCAGCAGTAGGTTGGTGCCTTTGGTGTCGTCGAGCAGATCCTGAAGTTGCTCCCGGAATTCTTCCTGCGTCATCGTCTTGCAGTCGGTATCCGGCGCCTCGGGCTTGTCGAAGGGATGCGTAAACCAGGGCGTGTTGATGGCGACCAGCCGCACCAGCGGCGCCACATCGATTACCTCCGGGCCGGGGCAGCCGCCGGTGGGCAGAAAGGCATTCTGGTTCGGCAGCTTCTGCTCGATGTACTTTTCCAGCCGCCGCACCCGCTTCAGACCGTCGGGGCCGGAGTTGCCCCAATCCTTGTCGCCGGGCAGAAAGTAGATCCGGCCGTTGGGCAAACCCTGTACCAGTCCGAGCAGGGCGTCGATACGCGCGGTCTGGCTGGTCAGCGACGAGTCTTTGCGGCCGCTCAGGCCCTCATTGGCGGCTATGTCGCCCAGGTGCACCACGGTAAAGGCGCCCGGCTGCTGCTCCAGCTGCCGGCGCAGCGCCTGCAGGTGGGGTTCCGGCAGGTTCTTCCCGCTCGTGTTGCCGAGCAGGTACACCGCGTGGGCCGGTGGAGAGGATTGGGCAATCAAAGAAAAAGGGACAAGCGCAACTACCGCTGCCAGAAGCAGACCGTAAGGTTTTCGCATGGGAAAGCGAATCGTGGATAAATGAATAAGCCTCCTTACGCAAGAAACCTCGACAGGGTACGGCCACCAGGACTGGCAGAATGGTAATCTTAGGATTCCCCACTCTGATTTATGGACCGCAAAAATTGTTCGGGCGGAATCGTAACGCACGGGCTACTGTAGTACCCAATATCAGGCGCAATCAGCTTTACAGGCTGCCCGGAAGAATGGAAGTAATATATTATATTATCGGTTTGTAATAGTGTAGGTATTGTATTGATTATTAGGAAATAATAGTAGTTGTAACTGGCATCTGTAAGCACACCTTTGGTGGATTTAATGGCTAAGATTTTATGTGTGGATTTCGGTCCGTACAACGAGGTATATGCGGCGAAGTCCGGCCTGATACGTTAGCGGCCTACGACCGGGCCTTGGCCAGCAGCTCGGCTACTACCTGCGGAACCCCCACGGTGGCGGGGGCTGTGATGAAGTGCAGGTTCGGCCGCCGGGACAAGGGTGGCTGCTGCGGATCGATGATGTAGGTGGGACAGCCGGTGGGCGTGTAGTGCACCAGGTTGGCAGCCGGGTACACCTGCAGGGAAGTGCCTACCACCAGCAGCGCGTCCGCCGTGGCGGTTTCCTCAATTGCCCGCTCCATCAGCGGCACCGCCTCGCCAAACCACACGATATTGGGCCGGAGCTGATGCCCTTTCTCGCACTGGTCCCCGAGGTCAATCCGGTTTCCAGTCAGGGGGTACACCAGCTGCTCATCCCGGGTGCTGCGGGCTTCCATCAGTTTGCCGTGCAGGTGAATCACCCGGCTGGAACCGGCCCGCTCGTGCAGGTCGTCCACGTTCTGGGTGATGATGACGACTTCGTATTCAGCTTCGAGCTCGACCAGGGCCTGATGTCCGGCGTTGGGCCGGGCGGCCCGGGCAGCGGCCCGGCGCTGGTTGTAGAACTCCAGCACCAGCGCCGGATCACGGGCCCAGCCTTCGGGAGAAGCGACATCTTCGACCCGGTGGCCTTCCCAGAGCCCGTCGGCCCCGCGAAAAGTAGCCAGCCCGCTTTCGGCACTGATTCCGGCCCCGGTCAGGACCACGATTTTCTTTTTCATAGATAAGCGCACCGGAGCCAGCGTTGAGTTTTGCATTATTGCAAAGCCGATATAGTCCATCGGCTGTTCGTGAAGCTATGCTGGTTCTGGACTACCTCTTCTACTTTATCCGTGAGTATCGGGTTCTGACCTGTCTGGGCCTCTTGCTGCTTTGGATGCTGGTTTTGGTCACAACCTCTAACCGTCCTCCGGGAAAGACAGGCAAAGCGCGCCGGGCAGTGCGGTGGCTGTTTCCGGTCCTCATGCTGGTCGTCTTCTTTTTCGGCCGGAGCCTGAGCCGAGCCTACGTACTGCAATTCGGGCAGGAGGGGAGCGGAGAGGTTGTAAGCTTCGAGCCCACGCTGGTCAGCCTGAACAAACGCCGGGTGCTGGCGTATCGCACCGTCCTTCAACTGCGCAACGGCGGCACTTGCCTTACCTCTTTCGACGACCAGTCAGCTGCTGTGTATGGTGCGCAGGAGCCTTTCTGGTACCCGACGCCAGTGCCTCAGGTCGGGGAGAAGTTTGCGGTGCGCTACCTGCCCCGGCTGCCCGAAAACTTTATCATCATGGCCAACGACCAGCGCAGCAGCTTCGGCCAGCGGATCCGCTGCCTGGCGTGCGAGCCCGCCCTGTACAAGTACCGCCAGGCCCGACAGGCGTATCTGGTTGCGCCGGCCAATACGGATAGCCGCGCCCAGCTGCTTGCCGCGCTTGATGAGGTGCTGACCTGCACCTGCCTTACACTCGCTGAACGACAGGACTACCGGCGCATTCGCCGGCAGGTAGCGGCCGGACAGCCGGTGGCTGTTGCCTACTGAAAACGACCGAGCTCCCCGGGTAAGAAGTGCCATTCTGGCGTTGCAAAGCCGTTATCCGGCAATTTCACCTTAAACCAGGCTCCCAGGCTTCGCGTGTCAGGGTTGCGCAGTACGTGGATGTTTTGGGCCGGCATGTAGCTCTGGGCCAGCAGGATGTACTGCTGTCCGCTGGTCGTGTGGCGGGCTACGTCCAGTACCATAACGGCATGGCCGGGGGAGCCCCCGTGAATGAAAACGTCGCCGGGCTGCACCTGAGCCAGGGCAACGGGCTTTAGCTCCCGGGCCAGGGACCGGGTTCCGGCGTAGGTGAAAATCTGGTCGAGGTAGCGGCGGAAGCTGGCGTGGGTGGGTTGTTCGACCGGTCGGGCCTGTGCTACTACTTCCTCGCCCTGGACCACAAAGCCGTTGCCCCGGTACCAGTCAGCGTACCGGATGTCGTGGCCGCTGGTCAGCTGGAAGTGCACCTGGTCAGGGTTGTGGCTGAACTGGTACTCGGCCCGCAGACGAATCACGGCATCGGCACACTGTTGCAGGTCCCGGGGGCCGGTGTCGATGTCCAGCACGGCCGCGTGCACAGTCTGAGGAGTTTTCAGCTTACCGTTATGCAGCCGCACGGCCGTGCCCGCCGGCAGTAGGGGCAGCCCCCGCAGCCACTGTCCGAACGAGCCCTCCGCCTGACTTACCCGCACGCAGCCCGGTGGGGGCGGAAACCGGCTCGTCAACGTCTGGCGTGGAGAATAGGCGTGCGAAAGCCAGGGGTACGAAGGCGTGGTCGCGGGCTGGAAGCCGAGGGTCAGGAGCAGGGTAAGGCTTAAACCGAGAAGAGGAGTGGTACGCACAGCAGCAGCAGTAGGAGACAGGGGCTGCCGCACTAACGAAAAGCCCCGCCGGAATTGTGAGTCCGGCGGGGCTTTGCACTGTAAATTTATCCAACGGGCTACTTGGCCTTGGCCGTGGCTTTCTTGGCGGCGGGCTTTTTGGCGGTGGCTTTTTTCGCCGCGGGCTTCTTAGCCGCCGGCTTCTTCTTGGCCGGCTTGTCGGCTGCATCCTCGGCGGCCGGCGCAGCCTTCTTGGCGAAGCGCCCGCCCTTAGCGGGCTTGTCGGGCGTAGCTTCGGCCAGCTCCAGGCAGCGGGCCAGGGTCAGGTCCGCCGGCTCTTCGCCCTTCGGAATCTTCACGTTCTTTTTGCCGGCTACGATGTAGGGACCAAAGCGGCCGTTGAGCACCTGCACGTCCGGGTTTTCGGGGAAATCCTTGATCAGGCGCTCCGCATCGGTCTTGCGCTTGGCTTCGATGAGGTCCACGCCTTCCTGCGCCGTGATGGTGTGGGGGTCCTGCTCCTTGGTCAGGGAGTAGAACTTGCCTTCGTGGCGGATGTAAGGCCCGAACCGACCCAGCGAAGCTGTCATGTCCTTGTCCTCGAACTGACCCACGATGCGGGGCAGCTTAAACAGGTCCAGGGCTTCTTCCAGGGTAATGCTCTCGATAAACTGTCCTTTGCGCAGGCTGGCGTACACGGCTTTTTCGCCTTCCGGAGCGCCTTCTTTGGGCTCAATCTGCACATACGGGCCGTAGCGGCCCAGGCGGGCGGTCAGCTTCTGCCCGGTTTCGGGGTGGATGCCGATTTCCCGGGTCGAGCCCAGCGTGCTGCGCTCAATGTCCTGACCCCGCTCGATGGTTTCGTGGAAGGTACCGTAGAAGTCCGCGAGCATCTTGCCCCACTGCTCCTGGCCGTTGGCAATTAAGTCAAACTCGCCCTCCACCTTGGCCGTGAACTGGTAGTCGATGATGATGGGAAAGTGCTCCACCAGAAAGTCGTTTACCACCATGGCCGTATCGGTCGGGAACAGCTTGGCTTTCTCGGCGCCCACGGTTTCGGCTTTTACTTCGGTCTTTACCTCGGCGCCATCCAGCGTGAGCACGTGAAACTTGCGCTCCTTGCCTTCGCGGGTGTCTTTCTCGACGTAGCCGCGCTTCTGAATGGTAGAGATGGTGGGGGCATAGGTCGACGGGCGGCCGATACCCATTTCCTCAAGCTTTTTCACCAGCGACGCTTCGGTGTAGCGGGCCGGGGGCTGGGTGTACCGCTCAGTGGCCCGCAAAAGCTGCAGGGGCAGGTTCTGACCCACGCTCAGCGGCGGCAAACCACGCGAAAACGACGATTCCCCGTCGGTGTCCTCATCGTCCTTCGACTCGCTATAAGCCTTCAGGAAGCCTTCAAAGGTGATAACCTCACCCGTCGCCGTCAGCAATACGCCGGGCTGGGTGCTGATGCTGATGTTGGCGACCGTCCGCTCAATGGTAGCGTCGGCCATCTGCGAGGCCATAGCCCGCTTGCGGATCAAATCGTACAGACGCTGCTCGGCCGAGTCGGAGCCGGCTTTCACGAGGGCAAAGTCGGTGGGGCGGATGGCTTCGTGGGCTTCCTGGGCCGAGGCGGATTTGGTCTTGAACTGCCGGCGGTGCGCGTACTCCACACCGTAGGAGCGGCTGATTTCTTCCTGGGCGGCGGCTAGCGCATCCTGCGAGAGGTTCACCGAGTCCGTCCGCATGTAGCTGATCTTACCAGCCTCGTACAGCTTCTGGGCTACGCTCATGGTCTGCGCTACCGAGAATCCCAGCTTGCGCGAGGCTTCCTGTTGCAACGTAGACGTAGTGAAGGGCGGGGCCGGGGTGCGCTTGCCGGGTTTCTTCTCCAGGTTTTCGATGCGGTAGGAGGCGCCCACGCAGCGGGCCAGAAATTCCTGAGCTTCCTGCTGGGTTTTAAAGCGGCTGGGCAGCTCGGCTTCCAGCACGGCGCCGCCGGCGTCGAAGCGGGCCGTCACGCGGTAGCTCGAGGCTACTTTAAAGCCGCTGATTTCCCGTTCCCGCTCCACGACGAGGCGAACGGCCACGCTCTGCACCCGGCCGGCCGAGAGGCCCGCCTTTACTTTCTTCCACAGCACCGGGCTCAGCTCGAAGCCGACGAGGCGGTCGAGTACGCGCCGGGCCTGCTGGGCATTTACCAGATTCAGGTCGATTTCCCGGGGGTTGTCGATGGCGTTGAGGATGGCGTTCTTGGTGATTTCGCGGAACACGATGCGCCGGGTCTTGGCGTTGTTCAGGTTCAGCGTCTCGGCCAGGTGCCAGCTGATGGCTTCCCCTTCGCGGTCATCGTCACTCGCCAGCCACACCGTCTCGGCTTCCTTGGCCAGCTTCTTCAGCTGGGCAATGATTTCGCGCTTGTCGGGCGACACCACGTAGGTCGGCTTGAACCCGTTGGCAATGTCAATGGCATTGTTATCCTTGGGCAGGTCGCGGACGTGGCCGAAGCTGGATTTGACGATGAAGTCCTTGCCGAGGTATCCCTCAATGGTTTTGGCCTTGGCAGGAGACTCCACGATAACTAAATTTTTTACCATACAGGAGGTGGCAACGGGAAGCTGGTGGTGGGAGTGTTGCTGGAAACGCAACCCGAAAGCGGAAAGTTGATTTTTGCCGCAAAGATGCCGGAATAATCCGTTGCGCCGCCGGAAGGTTCCGCATTTATCCGGTCGAGCTCCG
The DNA here is from genome assembly GCF_020685205.1 of Hymenobacter translucens. Taxonomy (GTDB): domain Bacteria; phylum Bacteroidota; class Bacteroidia; order Cytophagales; family Hymenobacteraceae; genus Hymenobacter; species Hymenobacter translucens. The sequence goes on along the minus strand of NZ_JAJERB010000001.1, from coordinate 440,870 downwards.
GAAGTCGGAAGTTTTTTCGGCTGGTACGGGAACAACCTCAGCTGCCCTGTAGTTTGTTCCGGGTTGGCAAAGTCCGCCGCAGCGCCGGGTCGAAGCGGCCTTCGGCAGCAGGGCGGCGACTAAGTCGAACGGTTCTGAGCTCAGCGGCAGCGCCCAATTTCGGGGCTGCTTACAGTTGCAGCGCCTGATACTCTTTAACTTAGCAAAATCACTTTTTTAGTTGCGGCCCGGTCCTGCTTGTTTGTAGGCCCGAACGGGGTTATTCGCTATCTTTGTCAGTCTAGCTACGGGCTGTTTTAGCCCGGCTGCTAGCCGCTCCGCCCTTTGGCTTCGCAACCTACTCTTCAGTATGGCTTCAGGTAAGACTACCAAACCAAAATCCGGAGTTGATCCGGCTTCCTTCACTCCGGACGACGATGCAAATCTGTCCACTGCCTCGGGCCCTGGCACCGGCTCGGGTATGGTGACGGACGTAATTCGCACCACCAATGATCTGACGCGGAAGCGGGGCTCTAACCGGGGCTCCACCGATTCGCAGGATCCGGGCTACGTCAACGAGCAGCTGAACCGCGTGCTCTACGCCCTCGACGCCTTTAAGAAAGGTGACGTATCGGTGCGCCTGACCAAGCAGAACGACGACATCTTCGCTGAAATCGCCGAAGCCTACAACTCCATGGTGGAGATGATCGGCGGGGTAGGCGGCGAGGTGTCGCGCATCTCGAAGGTGGCCGGGGTAGAGGGTAACCTTAAGGCCCGGGCCTCGGCCGAGAATGCCGCCGGCTTCTGGCGCGACATGATCAACAATATCAACGGCCTGGTGGACTCCATCGCCGTGCCGGTATTGGAAGTAGGAAAGGTTCTGAAGAACATCTCGAAGGGCAACCTGGATGAGACGTTCCAGATCCCCGTTTCCGGCGACTTCAAGGTCATGGCCGAAACCATCAACAAGACCATCGACAACCTGAACCTGTTTGCCGGTGAGGTAACCCGCGTGGCCCAGGAAGTAGGTACGGAGGGTAAGCTCGGCGGCCAGGCCAGCGTACCAAACGTGGGTGGTATCTGGAAGGAGCTGACGGATAACGTAAACTACATGGCCTCGAACCTGACCTCTCAGGTACGAGACATTGCCAACGTAGCAACCGCCGTAGCGCGCGGGGACCTGAGCCAGAAGATTACGGTTGATGTAAAGGGCGAGCTGTTGCAGCTCAAGCAGAACCTGAACCAGATGGTGGACTCCCTGAACCTGTTCGCCGGGGAGGTAACCCGCGTGGCACTCGAGGTAGGCACCGAGGGTAAACTAGGCGGCCAGGCATCAGTGCCCAACGTGGCTGGTGTATGGAAAGACCTTACCGACAACGTAAACTACATGGCCTCGAACCTGACCTCTCAGGTACGAGATATTGCCAACGTAGCAACTGCCGTAGCAAAAGGCGACTTGTCGCAGAAGATTACGGTTGATGTAAAGGGCGAGCTGCTCCTGCTCAAGCAGAACCTCAACCAGATGGTGGACTCGCTGAACCTGTTTGCCGGCGAGGTAACCCGCGTGGCCCAGGAAGTAGGTACCGAAGGTCGCCTCGGCGGCCAGGCGTCGGTACCGAACGTGGCCGGCGTTTGGAAAGACCTCACCGATAACGTAAACACGATGGCCTCGAACCTGACTTCTCAGGTACGAGACATTGCCAACGTAGCAACCGCCGTAGCGCGCGGGGACCTGAGCCAGAAAATCACGGTTGATGTAAAGGGCGAGCTGTTGCAGCTCAAGCAGAACCTGAACCAGATGGTGGACTCCCTGAACCTGTTCGCAGGGGAAGTAACCCGCGTGGCACTCGAGGTAGGCACCGAGGGTAAACTGGGCGGCCAGGCATCAGTGCCCAACGTGGCCGGTGTATGGAAGGAGCTGACGGATAACGTAAACTACATGGCCTCGAACCTGACCTCTCAGGTACGAGACATTGCCAACGTAGCAACCGCCGTAGCCCGCGGGGACCTGAGCCAGAAGATGACGGTAAACGTGAAGGGCGAGATTCTGGAGCTGAAGAACATTCTGAACCAGATGGTGGACTCCCTGAACATCTTCGGTGACGAAGTAACCCGGGTAGCCCGTGAAGTAGGTACCGAAGGAAAGCTTGGTGGCCAGGCCAACGTACCCCGCGTAGGTGGTACCTGGAAAGAGCTGACGGATAACGTAAACACCATGGCCGCCAACCTGACCTATCAGGTACGCGACATTGCCAACGTAGCAACCGCGGTAGCAAAAGGTGACCTGAGCCAGAAGATGACAGTAGATGTGAAGGGCGAAATCCTCGACCTGAAAAACATCCTGAATCAGATGGTGGACTCGCTCAACATCTTCGCCGGCGAGGTAACCCGGGTAGCACGTGAAGTAGGTACCGAGGGTATTCTGGGCGGTCAGGCCAACGTACCGAGCGTTTCGGGTACCTGGAAAGACCTTACCGACAACGTAAACACGATGGCCTCGAACCTGACTTCTCAGGTGCGGGACATTGCTAACGTAGCAACCGCCGTAGCCCGCGGGGACCTGAGCCAGAAAATCACGGTTAACGTACGCGGTGAGCTTCTCCAGCTCAAGGAGAACCTCAACCAGATGGTGGACTCGCTGAACACATTTGGTGACGAGGTAACCCGCGTGGCGCGTGAGGTAGGTACCGAAGGAAAGCTGGGTGGTCAGGCCGAAGTGCCGAACGTCCGCGGAACCTGGAAGGACCTTACCGACAACGTAAACACGATGGCCTCGAACCTGACTTCTCAGGTACGGGACATTGCCAACGTAACCACCGCCATCACGAAAGGCGACCTGAGCCAAAAAGTATCGGTTGACGTGCGCGGCGAAATGCTGGAGCTGAAGGACAACATCAACCGAATGGTGGACTCGCTGAACATCTTTGCCGGTGAGGTAACCCGGGTGGCGCAGGAAGTAGGTACCGAAGGCCGCCTCGGCGGCCAGGCCAACGTGCCCAACGTGAGCGGCGTCTGGAAAGACCTTACCGACAACGTAAACCGAATGGCTGCCAACCTTACCACGCAGGTGCGGGGTATCGTTAAGGTAGTAACGGGGGTATCGCAAGGTGACCTTACCCAGAAGCTGACGCTGGAAGCCCGTGGTGAGGTGGCCGACCTGGCCGAAACCATCAACCGAATGGTGGATGACCTTAACCGTCTGGCCCAGGAAGTAAGCCGCGTAGCCCGCGTAGCCGGGGTCGAGGGCAAGCTGACGGAGCGCGCCACGGTAACGGGCGTGAGCGGCAGCTGGAAAGACATCGTAGACACGCTCAACGACCTGATCGAATCCATTGCCTCGCCGGTACTCGAAGTATCGCGCGTGGTACGAGCCATCTCGGAAGGTGATCTGACCCAGAAAGTAGAAGTACCCACGGCCGGCGACATCCTGGCCATGTCCAACGCGCTGAACATCGCCGTTGAAAACCTCAACGAGCTGCTCGGCGAAATCAACGACTCCTCGCAGATTGTGGGAGCCTCGTCGGAGGAGATGGTCACGAAAGGGCAGGAGATGAGCCGGGTAACGGTCGACGTGGCTTTGGCCATGCAGCAGATGGCTGAAGGCGCCCAGAACCAGGCTTTGAAAACCGACCAGGCGTTTAAGCTGATCGAGGAAATCATGCAGGCCACGAAGGAAACGGCGGGCAAGGCCGACATCGTGAACAAGTCGGCAATCCTGGGTGAGCAGACCTCCCAGCTCGGTCTGAAGACTGTGGCTGAAGTGGTAAAAAACATGGAGGAAATCTCCAACGCTGCCGCCCAGACCTCGCGCACCATCGAAGTTCTCAGCACCCGGTCCCAGGAAATCAGCAAGTCGCTTGGTGTTATCACCGACATTGCCTCCCAGACCAACCTGCTGGCTCTGAACGCGGCCATCGAAGCAGCCCGCGCCGGGGAAGCCGGCCGAGGCTTCGCGGTAGTAGCCGAAGAGATTCGCAAGCTGGCCGAAGGGTCCCGCAAGTCGGCCTCCGAAATTGCCACGCTGGTAGAGGACGTAAAGAAAGATACTACCTCGGCCGCAACGGCAATCTCGACCATGGAAGGGCGAGTACTGAAGGGTAAGAACGCTACCTTCGAAGCCTCCAGCGCCTTTAAGAACATTGCGACCAGCTCCGGCGAAACGCTCCGCACGTCCCGCGACATTCTCACGGCTACCGAGGTACAGAAAACCTCGATTGGTGACGTAGTGAAGTACGTAGAGGAAGTGGTAGCCATTGCTGAGCAGACGGCCTCCGGAACCCAGCAGGTGGCCGGTACTGCCAAGCAATTGTCGACCTCTATGCAGGAGCTAACCACGTCGAGCCAGAACCTGACCGACATTGCCGACGACCTGCAGGTGGGCCTCTCGGCCTTCCAGCTGATGGAGTACGCCGAGCCCGAGCCCGAGCCGCTGCCCCGTCGGGCCGGCCTGCGCAACCTGACCCCGGCGGCGGCGGCGGCCGCCCGTCCGCGGGCAGTAGAAGCCGCCTCGTCTTCCATCCGGGCCCGCAGCCAGCGCAACAACGCGCCGGCCGAAGCTCCGGCGGCCAGCCGTCCGGCTGCGCGCAACGGCGCCACCATGCCGACGCGCCGGGCTGCTCCGGCTCCCAAACCGGCCGCGCCTGCGCCCAAGCCCGCTCCGCCGCGTCGCGCAGCGGCCAGCAACGGCAAAGCCGAGAAGCCCGAAACGCCGGATACGAACAAGCCGGCCGCTCAGCAGGAGAAGCCAGCCGCCAAAGGCCGCGGCAAAACAAAATCCAAGTAAACCACTTCTGTTTTCGGCTGCGCCGCCGGTTACCAGCCGGCGGCGTGAGCCCATCCATCCATGGCGGAAAACGAATTGACTGGCAGCGAGAAAAAAGCTGTCAAACAAGAAGTTCTGATTCAGCTCATCGTCTTCCGACTGGGAAGCGAGGAGTATGGCATCCGGATCGAGCAGGTAAAGGAAGTGACGGTAACGCCGGAAGTAGCCCGGATGCCGAAAACCCCCGCCTTCGTGAAAGGCATTGCCAACCTGCGCGGCGACATCATTGCCGTCATCGATCTGGAAGAGCGGTTTGGCCTGCGTAGAGCCGGCGGGGCGCTGCCCGAGCTGAGCTTCACCATGGCTGTGGAAGCCAACGACTACACCATTGGTATCATCGTGCGGGAGGTTCCCCAGCCGCTTTCGGTGCCGGTTTCGGCCATCGACAAAGCGCCGGAGTTCATCCAAGACATGAATATTCACGACAAATACATTGAGGGCATTGCCCGCGTGGAAGGCCGCATTATCATCGTGCTCGACATGCTCAAGCTGCTTACCCCCACGGAAATCATGCAGCTGCAGCCCAAAGCGGCATCTTCACCCCGAGCGGCGCGTAGAAAGGCCTGAGCAGCTTGCGACCTGCCTTTTTTACTCTTCCCTGACACCCTGACCCTACCTGTATGAAAAACCGCATTCTCATCGTGGATGACTCCTTTTACATGCGCACGATGCTCAAGAACATGCTTACCGACGCCGGCTATGAGGTAGTAGGTGAAGCCGCAAACGGGCAGCAAGCCCTGGAAATGGCCGCTGCAACCCGTCCCGACCTCATTACCCTCGACGTAATTCTGCCCGACAACACCGGTCTGGATGTTCTGAAAGGTATTCGGCAGGACCAGCCGGATGTGAAGGTGGTGATGTGCAGCGCCGTGGGCCAGGAGGTAATCGTCAACGAAGCCCTGGAAAGCGGCGCCTCCGCCTATATCGTAAAGCCCTTCTCGGAAGAGAAAGTCTTGGAAATCGTGAGCAGCGCCCTGCAGGAAGGCGGCTCAACCGAAGCCTGATTCGGCCTTGACAGCCGCTCGTTGGCTGCCTGAGTTTTTCGATTCATTCCTCTTTTCGCTGTTTCGTTTCACTAACTGTGTACGATTTGTCTTCCCCACTTACAGTGCTCTTTGGCAACCTGCCCCTGCAGGTCCGGCAGGAGCTGACCCGGCTGCTTCACGCCGAGTCAGACCTGTGGGTAGTGGGGGCGGCCGGCGCTAACGACCTGTCCAGCACCGCGCGCCGCCTGCGCCCGGATCTGGTCATCGTGGGGGAAAACCAGTTAGCGCGTCTCGAGCAGCTGGCCCAGCACTATCCCGTGCCGGTGCTGCTGTACTCGGATGTTCCGCCCCGGGGCGAAGAGGTAGCACAGGCGGCCCGCTGGGGCCTGTACGAGCACGTAAACGGTGTTCCGCAACCGACGCATCCACTATTTTCCGGCTGGCGCCGTGAGCTGCTTCGCAAAATCCGCGCGGGCCGCCGGGTGCTGACCAAAGTGGCAGGGCCGATTTCCCGCCGCATGCCGGCCGTAGTTGGTGCTCCCATCAGCGGCGTAGTGGTCATTGGCGGCTCTACGGGTGGCTCTGCCGCCGTAGAGCAGCTGGTTCGTCAGCTACGGCCCCCCCTTACCTGCGCTGTACTGGTAGCCGTGCACCTGCCCGGTCACTTCACTGATTCATTGGTTGACCGGCTGCGGCGGGCCACATCCTTACCCGTTGTTTCGGGCGAGGCCGGCACGCTGCTCGAAGCCGGCAAGATTATCGTGGCCCCCGGAGGATACAACATGGTGGTGCGGCCGGTAACGGGTAGCCCCTGGCTGGCCTGGCAAACGGAATTTACTTCCGAAGTCAGTCCTTCCGCTGACGAGCCCTCGGTGGATCTGCTGATGCGCTCCGCCGCCAGCTGCTTTGGCCGCAAGGCTCTGGGCGTCGTTTTGTCGGGTCTGGGCCGTGATGGTACACTTGGGGCCGAAGCCATCCGGCTGGCCGGAGGTACCGTGGCCGTACAGAACCAGGCCTCAGCCGCCGTGTTCAGCATGCCCAACTCCGTAATTCAGGCCGGCCACGCCAACGTCGTGCTCCCGCTCGACGGCATTTCCGAATTTATCCGGCGCAGCTTGGTTATGTGGACTCCCACCTCCCGGCTGCACGCATCTTCCACTTCCGAACCCGTACGGCAATGAAATCACGGGAACAGGAGTACCGGGAGATATTTATGGCCGAGGCGCTCGAATACTACGACGCCATGAGCCGTCACATCAGCGAGCTGGAAAAAAATCCGGCTGATGCGCCCGCTCTCAACGAGCTGTTTCGGCTTATGCACAACCTGAAGGCCAACGCCCGGGCCATGGGCTACGCCGATATCGGGGAAGTGGCTCACCGGATGGAAACCATCTTTGGGCTGATCCGGGACAAGGAGAAAACGTTTTCCGGTTCTATGGTGCCGGTGCTCTTTACCGGCGTCGACAAGATCGGGGAGATGATCCGGGCCGTGGGCGAAAGCCGGGAGCTGCCCAGCGTGGCAACCCTGGTCAACAACCTCGACCTGCTGGTTAAAGGGGAGGAGCCCGTGCTGGGCGAGGAAGAGGAGGTCGACGCCGACGAGGATGCCAACCGCAAGCTGGAGCTGTCGGATCTGGTGTACATCCAGATCAAGAAGCTGGACCACCTGCTCAACCTCGTAGGCGAGCTGATTATTGACCGGGACCGGATTCTGACGCTAAGTCAGGAAATCGGCAGCCCGGCGCTGCAGACCGCGGCCACGCACCTGTTCCGCATTGCCGATGAGCTGCAGTACAGCGTCATGGATGCCCGCCTGGTAAACGTGGGCTCGCTGTTCAACAAGTTTCCGCGGGTAGTACGCGATGTAGCCACGGCCGAGCAGAAAGATGTCGAGCTGACCATTTCCGGGGAAGACATCCAGATTGACCGGAATATCCTGCAGATTATAACCGACGCCCTGCTGCACCTGGTGCGCAACGCCATCGGCCACGGCATTGAAACGCCGGAGGACCGGGTGAAAGCCGGCAAGCCCGCCCAGGGTAAGCTGGCGCTGTCGGCCCAGACGGAGCGCGATGACGTGCTGATTCAGGTGACCGACGACGGCAAAGGCATTGATGTCGAAAGCGTCCGGCGCAAGGCCGTGGAGCGCGGGCTTGTTTCGGCCGAGGCGGCCGGGCTGCTCGATCCGGGTGCGGTCCGGGCTTTCCTGTTTGAACCGGGCTTCTCGATGGCCAAGGAAGTCACGGAAATTTCCGGCCGGGGCGTCGGGCTCGACGTTGTGAAGCTGGCCATCGACTCGCTGGGCGGGCAGTTGCGCGTGGAATCGGTGCTGGGCCAGGGAACGACGTTTACACTGGTGCTGCCTACGTCCATTGCCGTAAAGGGCGCGCTGCTGTTTGAGCTGGAAGAAAGCTCTTACGCCATTCCGCTCATGCATACTGACTTAGTGGTAGCCCTCTGGCCCGACGACCTGCACGTAGTAGGCGGCATGCTACTGGCCCACGTATTCGGCGACAATATTCCGGTAGTTCCCTTGCGGGCGCTGCTGCATGGAAGCGAGGATGGGCCGTTGCCCGCCGCAAACAAAGAAGACATTACCGGCCGGCAGAACATCATCATTGTCAATTACAACAACCGCCGTCTGGGCCTTATCGTGGACCGGTTCCTGCGTCAGCAGGATATCGTTATCAAACCCATGAGTAAGCCCCTGGACATGATTGACTTGTTTGGCGGCGTTACCCTGCTTGGAAACGGACAGGTCTGCCTGGTACTCGATGTGCCGGCGCTTACCAGACTTTTTCTAGCCAAACGACCGTAAAACACGTATTGCAGACTCAGGGTAAGCTCAAGTATAAGCCGGCCCTTCAACTGATTGATTCCTATGGATTTGCACATGACGGAACTGGAGCGGGATATAATCCGCGAAATCCTGAACATTGGCCTGGCCCGTGCGGCTGACTCGTTTGCGGCCATTGCGCAGGAGAAAGTGCTCCTCGAAGTTCCGAGCCTCGATATTATGCCGGGGCGTAGCATCCTGGACAAGGTGAATGAGTTCGAAACGACCCACGTCATCATTCAGTCCGATATCCGCGGTGATTTCAACGGTACCACGCTGATGTTTTTCTCGGGTCAGCACGTGCAGCGGCTTTCCCGGGTGTGCTTGCGCATGCAGACGGCGGACTCGATCAAGATTGACGAAATGCAGGAGTCGCTCCTGCTGGAAATCAGCAATATCATTACCGGGGCCCTCGTCACGCAGCTGGCCAACATTCTGAAGGCCAAAATCTACGGAGCCCCGCCCAAGGCCCCCTACGGCAACATTGCCGGCTCTCTGCAGAACCTGCTTCAAAGCAAGCCTCTGGTGCAGCCCCTGATCTTCTCGGTTATTACCCAGTTCTCCGACAAGGAAAACTCCGTGGAGCTGCCCCTGATGCTGTTCTTTGACCGCGACACCTTTATCAAGATCCTGGAAATCATCCGGACCTACGACTTCCTCGACGGCCAGGCGGCTTCCTAAGCAAGCCGGCCACCCTGCTGCAAACTACCAGAGGCTGTCATTGCGGACTTCCACGGAAACCGGACTCCCCGCGGGTCAGGCGCCGCGGGCTCCGGAATGACAGCCTCGTTCTTGCCCGCCGGTCCCGGCTTATCCTCCGTTTTCATCACCTGCTTTACGCTTTTCTATGCCCCATTCAACCAATTCCAGCCTGGAAAAAAAGATTGCCGAGTTTGACCCCAATGCCCTTGGCGACGCTGCCGGCGGACTTTATGGCCTGCCGTTCACGGTCGAGGAGGCCCAGGTCGTCGTGATTCCCGTGCCGTGGGAGGTAACCGTTTCGTACCGGGCCGGGACGGCTCAGGGGCCCGCCGCCATCCGCGACGCTTCGCTGCAGGTCGACCTGTACGATCCGGACATTCCGGATGCCTGGAAGCTGGGCCTGGCCATGGAGGAGGAGGACGATAAATGGGCCGCCGAAAGCCACAAGCTCCGCGCCCAGGCCGCCGGCTACATCAGCTGGCTTGAGGAAGGACAGCCCAGCACCTCCGCAGGAAAGCACGGCAATGTGGTAGCCGAAGTTACCAGGCAGGGCGAGGCTCTGCTCAAGTGGCTGCAGCAGAAAGCCGGCGCCCACCTCGACGCGGGCAAAGCGGTCGTCGTGCTCGGGGGGGACCACAGCACGCCGCTGGGCTACCTCCACGCACTGGCTGAGCGCCATGCCGAGTTTGGCATCCTGCAGATTGATGCGCACTGCGACCTGCGCCCTGCTTACGAAGGGTTCCAGTACTCGCACGCGTCTATTATGTACAACGCCCTGCAGCTCCCGCAGGTTAAAAAGCTGGTGCAGGTAGCCATCCGGGATTTGTGTCAGCAGGAAGCCGACCTGATCGACCACAGCGGGGGGCGGGTTGTGATGTTCCACGACCGGTTTCTGCAGGAAGAAAAGTTTGCCGGCAAGAAGTGGCGCAAGGAGTGCGACAAAATCATTGCCCAGCTGCCCCAGAAAGTCTATCTCAGCTTCGACATCGACGGACTGGACCCCAAGCTGTGCCCCGGCACCGGCACGCCCGTTCCCGGCGGGCTGGAGTTTGAGCAGGCGCTGTACCTGATCCGGATGGTCGTGCGCTCCGGCCGCGAAATCATCGGCTGCGACCTGAACGAAGTTGCTCCCGGCGAAACCGACTGGAACGGCATCGTGGGGGCCCGCCTGCTGTACAACATGGCCAACTGGATGGCCGTGTCGCAGGGTCGCCTCAAAGCCCGCGACATGGGCAAGGCTGACAAAGACGAAGACTAGGGTGTAAACGCCCGCGCCGGTTTTTCGTAACGACGAACGGCCGGCTTCCGGCCAGACTGTCTACCTCACTAAACTGCACGTATGGGTTTTCTTCTCAAGCTCCTTCTGACGGCCATCCTGACCTACGTACTGGCCAGGTTCCTGCCCGGTGCTCACATTGCCGGCTTCACCGACGCCCTGCTGCTGGTAGTGGTGCTGGCGGTATTGAACGCGGTGCTAAAGCCGATTCTGAAGATTCTGGGCTTCCCCATCACCATCCTCACCCTGGGCCTGTTTCTGCTGGTCATCAACGCCGTCATCGTGCTCATTGCCGATTGGCTGCTGGCCGGCTTCCGGGTCGACGGGTTTATTTCCGCGCTGATTTTCAGTCTGGTTTTGTCTGTCGTCACGTTTATCGTGGACATGGTAATAGACTAGTCCGGTAGTAGCTCAACAAAAAAGCCTCCTGTTTGCGCAGGAGGCTTTTTTGTTGATAAAGTATCTGGGTCAGTGGGCATTTTGCCAGACCCGTTTATACAATCCAGTCAGTCCGGCAGCCAACGAAAGGATTCCTACACGCGCTTGATGTGGGCCCCGAGCGCGTTCAGGCGCTGGTCGATGTACTGGTAGCCACGGTCAATCTGTTCCACGTTGGAAATAACGCTGCGTCCGTCGGCGGAGAGGGCCGCAATGAGCAGCGCCACGCCGGCGCGGATGTCGGGGGAAGTCATGCTGATGCCCCGCAGGCGGGTGCGCTGGTCGAGGCCGATGACGGTGGCGCGGTGCGGGTCGCAGAGAATGATCTGGGCGCCCATGTCGATCAGCTTGTCCACGAAGAACAGGCGGCTCTCAAACATCTTCTGGTGAATCAGTACCGTACCCCGGGCCTGGGTGGCCACCACCAGCGCGATGCTGAGCAGATCGGGCGTGAAGCCGGGCCAGGTGTGGTCGGCAATGGTCAGGATGGAGCCGTCGAGGTAGGTTCCGATTTCGTAGTGGTCCTGGGACGGCACGTAGATGTCGTCGCCGCGGAACTCCATCTGGATGCCAAGCTTGCGGAACGTATCCGGAATCAGACCCAGCTCGGGAATCTGCGCGTCCTTGATGGTGATTTCCGAGCCCGTCATGGCTGCCAGGCCGATAAACGAGCCGATTTCAATCATGTCCGGCAGCATCCGATGGTTAGTTCCACCCAGCGTCTCCACGCCGTCGATAATGAGCATGTTGGAGCCGATGCCCTGAATCCGGGCGCCCATGCGCACCAGCATCCGGCAGAGCTGCTGCAAGTAAGGCTCGCAGGCGGCATTGTAGATGGTAGTGGTGCCTTCGGCCAGCACAGCGGCCATGGCAATGTTGGCGGTGCCCGTCACCGAAGCCTCGTCGAGCAGCATGTAGGTGCCCCGCAGCCCGTTCTCGGCTTTGATGCGGTAGAAGTCGGTGCCTTCGAGGGTGAGCTTGCCGCCCAGCTTTTCCAGCCCCAGGAAGTGGGTATCCATGGGACGGCGGCCGATTTTGTCGCCGCCGGGCTTGGGGAGCTGGCAACGGCCGAACCGGGCCAGCATGGGCCCCAGGATCATCACTGAGCCGCGCAGCTCCCGGGCCTGCTTTACAAACTCCGGGGTGTCGAGGTAGTCGAGGCTGACGGCATCGGCCTGAAACCGGTAGGTATCAGGAGCCAGCCGCTCGGTCTTGACGCCCATATCGGTCAACAGCTCGATGAGCTTGTTGACGTCGCGGATATCGGGAATATTGCTGATCGTGACGGGCTCGGCGGTGAGCAGCACGGCACAGATAATCTGGAGGGCTTCGTTTTTTGCTCCCTGGGGTATAATCTCTCCCCGTAGCGGTTGCCCGCCAATTACTTCAAAAGCTGCCATTAGTAGAAAAGGAGTTAGGAGCTGGGAGTTAGGAGTTAGGAGCGAAATGACGTTATCTTCTGGCTCCTGACTCCTTACTCCTAGCTCCTGAAAGAATTACTGCGGTGGTTGCTGGGGCTCCTGGCGGTTTTTCTTGCCGCCCCGGCGCTGCTTGTCGCGGCGGTTGCCCCGGCGCTCCTCGCGGCCGCCCCGGTCACCTCGCTCTCCCCGGTCGTTGCGGGGCTGGGGTACGATGAAGGCGGCCGGCCGGCCGCCGGGCACGTTCGGAAATTCGAACAGCCCCTGCGACTCGACTTGGGCCGGGTCCAGCTCGAGCTTACCGCCCGACATCTCGCGCAGGTGCTTGAGAATGGTCACGTCCTTGGCGTTTTCCTTGCTGTAGGAGCGGTACAAAAACTTCATCGTGCGCCCGATTACCACAGCGGCCTGCTCGCGCTCGGCCGGGTCTGCCAGCGTCAGGGCCTGCTCGATCATGATTTCGATGTTGCGGCCGTAGGGCTTGAGCTTGGGGGCCTTGCCCGGATATACTACCCGGGGCGGCGTGCTGTTAAACAGCTCCAGCGGCTTGAGCGGGTAGGGGCTATCCACGTCGAGTTGCTCGTTGGCCATCACGAACAGGTGGTTCCAGACTTTCTGCTGGGCATCGGGCTGGTCGCGCAGGCTGGGGTTGAGGCGGAAGATGAGCTGCACAATCTGCTGGGCGCGGCGCGTCCGCTCGTCCCGGTCCTCAATGGCGCTCAGCTGCTGCACCAGCGCATACGTGCTCTGGCCGTACTCACGCTGGAGCAGCTCGTGTTCGTGAAGGGAGGGTAAAGGCATTGAAAAAGGAAAAAGCCCGGGGGCGTAAAGTTGGAAGGAGGAGGCTCAATTGGGCCAACGGGCAAGATAAGCCTATTTCGACGGCTAGAGCACCCGCAATTTGGCGAAACTCAACAAGAGTGTCTTCTCGCCGACTTCCTCAAACTGAATGATGGCCTTGGTCGAGCCTTGCTGGGTTTCGAGCTTGGTGACGGTGCCGAACCCAAACTTGGGGTGCTCCACCCGCTGCCCGGCCGCCAGGTTCGACGTGTCACTCGGCTGGAAGTCGGCCGGGGGCGAGTAGCCCTTGGCTACCGTCTTACGCGCCGGGGTGGGCAGAAGGTTGCTGCGCCGCTCCAGCACGTGCCCGAACGGCGACTCTCCGCTGCCGGGCCCGGCAGAGAACTTGAAGTCAACGTACTGCGGGTCGATTTCGTCGAGGAAGCGGCTTTTCTCGCAGCTGCGCAGGTTGCCCCACTGGTAGCGGGAGGTGGCGTAGGTGAGCACCAGCTTCTTTTCAGCCCGGGTGATGGCTACGTAGAACAGGCGCCGCTCTTCCTCCAGGTCGGCCCGGGAGGTAATCATCATCTGCGAGGGGAACAGGTTTTCCTCCAGGCCCACGATGTAGACGTGCCGGAACTCCAGGCCCTTGGCCGAGTGAATCGTCATCAGCGTTACCGAGTCGCCGTCGTCTTTGGCGTCCTTCAGGTCGGTGTCGGTCACGAGGGCAATGTCTTGCAGGAACGAAGCCAGGCTCTTGTCTTCGCGCTCGGGGTCGTCGACATACTCCTTGATACCGTTGAGCAGCTCCTGGATGTTCTCGTAGCGGGAGAGGCCCTCGATGCTTTTGTCGGCGTAGAGGTCCTCGATCATGCCCGAGTTCTTGGCAATGAACTTGGCCGTCTCAAACGCGTCTTCCTTGGCCGCCAGCACCGCGTAGCTTTTGATCTGGTCGGCAAAGCCTTCCACGGCGTTGCCGATGCGGGCATGCAGAAAGGTGTTGGCGTTGCTGACGACCTCCCAGAGCGAGTGGTTGGTTTCTTCGCCCGTCGTAATCAGCTTGCTGATGGTGGTGTCGCCGATGCCGCGCTTGGGGTAGTTGATGATGCGCCGCAGGGCCTGCTCGTCGTTGTGGTTGACGGTCAGGCGCAGGTACGCCACCATGTCCTTGATTTCCTTGCGCTGGTAGAAGCTCAGGCCCCCGATGATCTTGTACTTGATGTTGAGCTTGCGCAGGGCTTCTTCCATCGCCCGGCTCTGGGCGTTGGTGCGGTAAAGGATGGCGAAGTCGTTGTAGGACAGATGCAGGTTCATCTTGTCCTCGTAGATGCTGTTGGCCACCAGCTTGCCTTCCTCGTTGTCGGAGGCGGCCTTGAGCACCTCAATCAGCGGGCCTTCCTCGTTGTCGGAGAAGACGTCCTTGCGCAGCTGGGCCTTGTTGTTTTTGATAACCGAGTTGGCCGCCCGCACGATGTTCTTGGTGGAGCGGTAGTTCTGCTCCAGCTTGAACACCTGCAGCTCGGGGTAGTCTTTCTCGAAGTTGAGGATGTTGGTGATGTCGGCACCCCGGAAGGCGTAGATGCTTTGCGCGTCGTCGCCGACTACGCAGATGTTGCGCTCCTTGGCGGCGAGCTTGCGGGTAATCAGGTACTGCGAGTAGTTTGTGTCCTGGTACTCGTCCACCATCACGAACTTGAAGATGTTCTGGTACTTGTTCAGCACGTCCACGTGGTCCTTGAACAGCACGTTGGTGTTGAACAGCAGGTCATCGAAGTCCATGGCGCCGGCCTTGAAGCAGCGGGCGGCATACTGCTGGTAGATGGCCCCGATCTTGGGCCGCAGCGCCGCCTCGTCGTCCTGGCGGATGACGGGGTCGTTGACGTACTGCTGCACCGAAATCAGCTTGTTTTTGGCCGCGGAGATACGCCCCAGCACCATGCTCGGCTTATAGAGCTTATCGTCGAGGTCCATCTCCTTCACGATCTGCGTAATCAGGGTTTTGGAGTCCTGGGTGTCGTAGATGGTGAAGTGGCGGGGAAAGCCAATCTTGTCGGCTTCCGAGCGCAGGATGCGGGCAAAGATGGAGTGGAAGGTGCCCATCCAAAGGTTTTTGGCCTCCGGGCCCACCACTTTCTCGATACGGGCCCGCATTTCCTTCGCGGCCTTGTTGGTAAAGGTCAGCGCCAGGATGTTGAACGGGTCAACGCCCTGTTCCAGCAGGTGGGCAATGCGGTAAGTCAGTACGCGCGTCTTGCCCGAGCCGGCGCCGGCAATAATCATGCAGGGGCCTTCGGTTTGCATCACCGCTGCCGCCTGCGACGCATTCAGTAGTTTAAGATAATCCAGTGCCATTCTTCAAGTAAACCAGCTCCGCGGCTAAAAAACAAAGGTAGCGCTTCGGGCGGGTAAACCGGTAACAAAACCCGTCCTTGTTCTGTGCCCGGCGGGTAGTGAGCAGGCACGAAAAAGCCTTCCGATGACTGGCGTTCCGCAGAACCGCCAGCCCGGAAGGCTTTTCTCGTGACCACCCGGTTGGGCCGGGTAGGGGCCTAAATCTCGACCTTGATGGTGTAGGCGCCGTTTGTGCCGTTCTTGTAGGCGTTCAGCTCAAACTTCTGGGTGGTCTTGCTGTCGTTTACGCTGATGCCGGCGGTGCAGGGCGTCAGGCTGCCTTCGCTGCGGGCGATGATGCCGATCCAGTGCTTGCCCTTCGAGAGGGTCTTGCTGAAGCACTGATCCGAGCCGGTCAGCGTCAGGTTCGACTTGTAGGTGGTGCCGTCGATCAGAATGTCGATTACGTCGCCATCGATGGTGCCGAAGTCCCGGGCGCAGATCTGCAGGGAGCCGTTGGTTACGGTAATGGTGCCCTGCTCGGTGTAGCCGGAGGGAATCTGCTCGTCAGCCTCGGGCTCAACCAAGTCAAACAGACCGCAGGAAGAAAGGGCGAAGGGGGCCGTCAGCAGCATCAGAGCCAGTGCGCGGGCGCGGAGGGAGTAGAGAAATTTCATAGATGTGGGAAATGGTGAAAAAAAGAAGAACGAAGTGGATGATTCCGGAAATTCAGAAAGACAAATCTAGTTAGTGTTCAACAGCCGACGCAATACCTACTTCTAGGTATTTTTCACCATTTCGGGAAGAAATTATAATATGCTGGTAGCGCTGAATTTATAGACCGCACGTGGAGTTTCTTTCTTTCCATCAGGCACTTACCCTTCTTACTTTGGCTTTTGGGCCCGGGCGGGTGGTTTCCTGCGTACCTTTGCCTTACCTATGATCATTATTCAGAACACCGTCATTTCAGACGACGTCCGCGACAATTTCTTTGTATGCAACCTGGAGGCCTGCAAGGGGGCCTGCTGCGTGGAGGGCGACCTGGGCGCCCCGCTTGAAGAACAGGAGCTGGCCATTCTGCAGCAGGAGTACGCAGCCATCAAGCCTTTTCTGACCGAGGCCGGGCAAATTGCAATTGAAGAACAGGGCCTTTATATAAAAGACTGGGAAGGCGACTACAGCACGACCACCATCAACGACCGGGAGTGTGCCTACGCCCTCTACGATGAGCGGGGCATCCTGAAGTGCGGGATTGAGCAGGCCTACCTGGCAGGCGCTACTTCGTTTAAAAAGCCCATCAGCTGCCATCTGTACCCGATTCGGATCAGCAAATACGAGGACTTCGAAGCGCTGAACTACGACCGGTGGGGCATCTGCAATCCGGCCTGCAGCTTCGGGGCCAGCCTGGGCGTGCGGGTCTATCAGTTCCTGAGGGAGCCCCTCGTACGCAAGTATGGGGAAGAGTGGTACGCGGAGCTGGTGCAGGAGATTGAGCAGCCTGCTGCCAACTAGCGGGAGGTGAGCAGCAATAAGAGGCAGCAAAAAATGTAATTTTTATGTACTATTAAATAATTATAGTAATTAATGGAATAGTCTAGTTAATGTGTATTTTCAGGGTGTAGTTTTTCACCTTGTCTGTACATGCTTTATGAAGGTCAAACGCCTACTGATCCGTACTCTGGTAAGCGCACTGCTCACCGTCACGCTACTTCCGGCCCAGGCTCAGTCGGACGCAGATACCCGCCATCAGGCGGTAGCAGCTATCTACCCGGTGATGCTGCAGGCCGTTAAGGACCGCAATCTGGGCAACGCCCGCATGCTCTGCCAGCAGGTTATCACCTACGAGCCCCAAGATCCGGTTCACCGCTACAACCTGGCCTGCATTGAGTCTCTGGCGGGCTCAGCCACAGCGGCCTTCACCGCTCTCAGGCAGGCAACGGACCTGGGCTACCGGGACGTTAACAGTCTACGTACGGATGCTGACCTGGCCGCTCTCCGGGCGGATTCCCGCTTTGCCGGGGTGCTTCAGGCCGCGGCCCGCAATGCCCGCCCCACAGCGGCTGCCCAAAGCCTGGCCGCTGCTCCCACCACTGTTCGTCCGGTCGGCCCCCGGCCGGTAGCCGCACCCAGGCCCGCAGCCGTGACCCCACCGGCCCGACCCGCGGCGCTGGGGGCAGCCACGCCACCGGTTCCGGCCCGGATGGTGGGAAACAAGCCGGTCGGACTATTTTTTATGACGCGCTACTGGATGGCAACCGGGTCCCTGGAAAAGCGGGTCTGGTACTTTGCTCCGGACGGGCGGGTATTCCTGGATCCCAGCGGCTTCTCCGCTGCCGAGCTGGCGGCCCACCACGGCGACAAGGGGACGTACCAGGTTTCCGGGAATAAGATGACGGTGAAGTGGTCTACCGGCTCGACTTCGCAGAGTACGGTGGAAGCACAGGCAACATCCTTCTCCTGGGATATGGGGCTATTTTCCGCCGTTAATCCTTTTACCAGCGCCCAGCAGCTGACCGGTACCTACGAAGGCGGCGAATCAATCAGCAGCGGCAGTGGATCAATCATTACCTCCAACACGCTGAAGCTGAACCCGGATGGCACGTTTTCACGCGACGGGGTGGCTTCTGTCCGCAGTGTCTCCACCGAATCAACCGTCTCAGGCGGCGCTCAGAGCAAGAATGCGGGCCGCTGGCAGTGGCAGGGCTACTACCTGACCATAACCGATGGCACCGGCAAAACCACCCGCGGCATCACGTTTCCCTACGACGATGCCAAAACGAAAGTGTACCCCGACCGGCTCTACTTCAACGGAACCATGTACAAGCGGCAGTAGGGTTTCCGCCTTGCAAGGATGCTAAAGTATATCCTGACTTGGTCGGCAACGACATCGTCCTTCTTACCCCACGCGCCGCTTCTTACGCTGGCTGAACGGGGCTTGCCTGCGAAACTGCCAGATGGCAATTCCCACCAGGCCAATGGTACTGAGGAGACCAATAATGCCGCCATTTCGGTTCTGGCCGCCCAACAAGGCTTTATCGACAATTACCTGCCCCCTATGCTCCACCTGATATACCTGGAGGGCTGCACCCGGGTGAGTAGCCGCCCTGGCGTTGTAAAACACGGTGACGGAATCTCCGACTACCAGGCGGGCCCTCAGCAGGTCGTAGTTCCGGCTGACCTGGTATACCTGGAAGCGGTAAGGTTGATTGGCGAGCTGGAACACAAAATGTCCTTTTGCTTTTCCCGCGCTGGTAACAACGCCGGTAGCCCTGGCTGCCGTGCTTAGATCAAGCGAGGTTTCCTGCAGCATGCCGTAGCTGATCAGCAGGATGGCCGCACACAGCAGCAGGCTAAAGAAAAGCTGGGCATAGCGCTTAAACTGCTTCCACATGAGTTACGGCTTTTGAACGGGTGCTTTTGAAGGGGGCAAACGTAAGCAGATACTCCGGCCCGGTTTCTCTGGCCAGGGGCCGAGGCCTTGAACTGAACTGTAGCAGCGCCGGAAACGAAAAAGCCTGACCCGTGGTGGTCAGGCTTTTCACTAGGAGGGAAGGCCAGCTTAGATAGTCGCGAAGTCGAACGAGGTTTCCAAGAAGGCGGTGGTGAAGTTGCCGGCCTGGAAATCGGCGTTGTCCATCAAGGCCAGGTGGAACGGAATCGTCGTTTTCACGCCTTCCACCACGAACTCGCTCAGGGCCCGCTTCATCTTTACGATGCACTCTTCCCGGGTCTGGGCGGTGGTGATGAGCTTGGCAATCATCGAGTCGTAGTTGGGCGGAATGGTGTAGCCCGCGTACACATGGGTGTCGACGCGCACGCCGTGGCCGCCGGGAATATGCAGGGTCGTGATTTTGCCCGGGGCCGGCCGGAAGTTGTTGCGGGGGTCTTCGGCGTTGATGCGGCACTCCATGGCGTGCATCTTGGGGAAGTAGTTGTTGCCCGAAATCGGCACGCCGGCGGCCACCTTGATCTGCTCCTTGATCAGGTCGTAGTTGATGATTTCCTCGGTTACGGGGTGCTCCACCTGAATCCGGGTGTTCATCTCCATAAAGTAGAAGTCGCGGTTTTTGTCGACCAGGAACTCGATGGTGCCTACGCCCTCGTAGCTGATGGCGCTGGCCCCGGCTACGGCGGCCTTGCCCATCTGCTCGCGCAGCTTGTCGGTCATGAATGGGGAGGGAGCTTCCTCCACCAGCTTCTGGTGGCGGCGCTGGATGCTGCAGTCGCGCTCCGAGAGGTGAGCTGCGCGGCCATACTGGTCGCCGACAATCTGGATCTCGATGTGGCGGGGCTCCTCCACGAACTTCTCGAGGTAGATACCGTCATTACCGAAAGCAGCCTTGGCCTCGGTGCGGGCATCGTTCCAGCCTTTCTCCAATTCCTCGTCGTTGCGGGCTACGCGCATGCCGCGGCCCCCGCCACCGGCCGTAGCCTTGAGGATAATGGGGTACTTGATCTTGTGGGCAATCTTGAGGGCGTCCTGCAGGGAGTCGAGCAGGCCTTCGGAGCCAGGAATCGTCGGTACGCCGGCCTTTTTCATAGTCGCCTTGGCCGAAGCCTTGTCGCCCATGGCGTTGATCATCTCCGGCGTGGCCCCGATGAACTTGATGCCGTTTTCCTGGCAGATGCGCGAGAATTCTGCGTTTTCCGACAGAAAGCCGTAGCCCGGGTGAATGGCATCGGCGTTGGTGATTTCGGCGGCCGCAATCAGGGTCGGGATGTTCAGGTACGACTGGGCGCTGGGGGGCGGGCCGATGCACACGGCCTCGTCGGCGAAGCGCACGTGCAGGCTTTCCTTGTCGGCGGTGGAGTATACGGCCACCGTCTTGATGCCCATTTCCTTGCAGGTGCGAATGATGCGCAGCGCAATTTCGCCCCGGTTGGCAATCAGTATTTTTTTGAACATTGGATCTTGGGAACTTGGGGTCTTGGATTTGGTGAAGCCAAAACCGTCGGGTGAAACCACGAGTGGAAGCTAGGTCTTGGATGAAAAAAGGAAAGGGCCTTAAGGACTTAAGGTCGGCTTTGAAAACCAAGACCCTAAGTCCCCAAGACCCTAAGACCCTAAAAACTACATCGGCTCGATGAGGAACAGCGGCTGGTCGTACTCCACGGGCGTGGCATTTTCGACCATCACCTTCACTACCCGGCCCGAGGCCTCTGCTTCAATCTCGTTGAACAGCTTCATGGCTTCGATGATGCAGATTACCTGCCCTTTCTCAACCATGTCGCCTACGCCCACGAAAGCGGGCGTTTCGGGGCTGCTGCTGCGGTAGAAGGTGCCAATCATCGGCGCTTTCAGCGCCTGGTGCTGACTGGAGGCGGGAGCTTCTGCCGCCGGGGCCGGGGCTGCGGCGGGCGCCGGAGCAGCCGGTGCGGCGGGGGCCGAGGCCGGGGCCGCGGGCGCCGCCGGTGCGGGTGCCGCGCTCAGCACGGGCTTGTAGCTGGGGTCGCGCTGCACCGAGATTTTAAACTCCTCGGTTTCGATGTTGACCTTGTTAAGTCCCGATTTGGCAATAAAATCGAGCAGTTCCTGAAGTTCTTTGGCTTTCATTGCGGGCTGTTTCTGCGGCTGCTTATTTGACTCTTTCGACATAGGAGTAGTCGCGTGTATCCACGCGGATTTTCGTGTCTTGCTCGATAAACAGGGGCACCTGGATCCGGGCACCGGTTTCGACGGTTGCGGGCTTGAGCGTGTTGGTGGCCGTGTCGCCACGCAGGCCGGGCTCGGTGTAGGTCACCATCAGCTCTACCGTAGTGGGCAGCTCAGCGGTGAGGGGCTGCTCGGTTTCGGCATGGAACAGGATCGTGACGCCCTGGCCTTCCTTCATCAGGTCGGCGAAGGGTACCATGGCTTCCGGCAGCACCACCTGCTCAAACGACTCGTTGTCCATGAAGGTGTAGCCGTAGTCGTCCTTGAACAGGTACTGGTGGGGGCGCTGCTCCACGCGGGCAGTTTCCACTTTCACCCCGGCGTTGAAGGTGTTGTCGAGTACCCGGCCGGTTTTGATGTTGCGCAGCTTGGTACGCACAAATGCCGGGCCTTTGCCGGGTTTCACGTGCTGAAACTCGGTGATGACGTGGAGCTCGCCATTGTAGTTAAGGACGAGGCCGTTACGAAAATCGGCGGTAGTTGCCATTTTTTGAAAGTTAGCTAAGGAGCGGTGGGCTTTAGCAGAAGAGGATGAAGGAAGGAGCGAAACGTTGGCCGCAGCTGGCTGCGGCCGAAAATGCAACGTGCCGTCCCGAAGAGTTGGCGGGGCGGCACGTTGGGAGTGCAAGTATAGGAGTTTTCTACGTTCAGCCCGCGTTACGATGCCGCTGTCGGATCAGGTTTCGGGTCGTAGGCCCATTTGATGTAAATCGAGCCCCAGGTAAACCCGCCGCCAAAGGCCGCCAGAATGAGGTTGTCGCCCCGGCGCAGCTGGCTTTCGTAGTCGGCCAGGCACAGCGGAATGGTGCCGTTGGTGGTATTACCGTAGCGGTGAATGTTGAGCATCACCTTTTCCGGACCCACGCCCATGCGGTTAGCGGTAGCGTCGATGATGCGCTTGTTGGCCTGGTGCGGCACCAGCCAGGACACATCGGCATTGGTCAGGTGGTTACGCTCCATCACCTGGGCAGCCACATCAGCCATGTTGGTCACGGCAAACTTGAAGACCGTCGCACCTTCCTGGTACATGAAATGCTCCCGGTTAGTCACGCTTTCAATCGATGGGGGGCGGCGGCTGCCCCCGGCCTTCTGGTACAGATACTGCTCGCCTTTGCCGTCGGTGCGCAGCACCTGGTCCAGCAGGCCGTGGCCATCGGTAGTCGGCTCGAGCAGCACCGCGCCGGCTCCATCCCCGAAGATGATGCAGTTAGAGCGGTCGGTGTAGTCCGTGATGGACGACATTTTGTCGGCTCCGATAACAACTACTTTTTTGTACGTGCCAGCCTGGATGAACTGGGCACCCGTCGCCAAAGCGAACAGGAAGCCTGAGCAGGCAGCTTGCATGTCATAGCTGAACGCCTGACTCATGCCCACGGCGGCGGAGATGATGTTGGCCGTAGCGGGAAACACCAAGTCGGGAGTGGTGGTGGCGCAGATGACGAGCTCCACTTCCTCGGGGCGGGTACCGGTTTTGTCCAGCAGCTGCTGCACGGCCTTGATACCCATCACGGAGGTACCCTGGTTTTCCCCCTTGAGCAGGCGGCGCTCCTTGATACCGGTGCGCGTGACAATCCACTCGTCGGTGGTATCCACCATCTTCTCGAGCTCCTCGTTGGTGAGCACGTACTCGGGCACGTAAGCGCCCACTCCGGTAATTGCAGCGGTAATTCTCATCGAAAGGGAACGGCGAAAAAAGGCAAAAAAAGTCCGGCCTCGGCCGGACTAAGTCGCTAGGACTTAAAGGAGCTTTTTATTTGGTCGGAGATGCCGGACTTAGCCATTTCGTAGCCCTGCATGATCATGTTGCAGATGGCCAGCGGGGTGCTGGCGCCGTGCCCGATGATGGCGTTGTCGTTGATACCCAGAATCGGGCTGCCACCTACCGCCTCGTAGTTGAACTTGTCAAAGAAGGGGTCGTGGATATTCTTTTCGTGGAGGGCGTCATAAATAGACTCAGCCATCTTCAGCAAGACATTGCCGGTATAGCCGTCGCACACAATGACGTCCGCCTTTGAATTAAATAAGTCCCGACCTTCGATGTTGCCGATGAAGTGAACATGGGGGTTCACTTTCAGGAGCTGATGGGTAGCCTGCATAATGGCAGTGCCCTTACCTTCTTCCTCGCCCAGGTTCATCAGGCCTACTTTAGGCTCCGTGATGCCCAGTACGCACTGCGCGTACAGAGAGCCCAGCTCCCCGAACTGCTCCAGCATTTCGGGCTTGCACTCGGCGTTGGCCCCGACATCCAGCAGGATGCCGAAGCCACCGTCCAGTTTGGGCAGGAAGTTGGCAATAGCCGGCCGCATCACGCCCGGTACCGTCTTCACACTGAACATGGCCCCAACCAGCATGGCGCCGGTATTGCCGGCCGAGCAGAAGGCATCAGCCTCCCCGGCGTGCAGCATGCGGTAGCCTACGGCAATACTGGAGTCCTGCTTCTGCTGGTAGGCTTTGGCCGGATGCTCACCCATCTCGATGATCTGGGAGGCATGCACGAATTGAAGGCTTTCGGCCGCGGCCCCATGCTTTTCAAGCAAAGGACGCACGGCCTCCTGCTGGCCAATGAGCACAATCTGAGCCGAGCCAGCCAGCTTTTCAGCTGCCAGCACGGCACCATCGACGGCAGCCTGGGGGGCGAAATCGCCTCCCATTGCGTCCAGGGCTATCTTCATGTACGAGGTGTCAAGGGATACGGAGGAGAGAGAGCAAGCCGGCGGCTGCCGGCCTGACTATTCTTCGTCGGCAGCGGGAGCAGCGGCGGCTACGGGAGCGTAGTCTTTGATGGCTACTTTGCCGTGCAGGTACAGGTCACCCTCTACTACATAGGCCTTGTGGCGCAGGTGCAGCTCGCCAGTGTTCTGGCAGATGGTGATAGCCTTGGGAGTCAGCTTGTCGTGGGTGCGACGCTTGTCGCGGCGGGTCGAGGACTGGCGGCGCTTAGGATGTGCCATGAGTGAAAATGAAGGGTAAAGCGAAA
The DNA here is from genome assembly GCF_020685205.1 of Hymenobacter translucens. Taxonomy (GTDB): domain Bacteria; phylum Bacteroidota; class Bacteroidia; order Cytophagales; family Hymenobacteraceae; genus Hymenobacter; species Hymenobacter translucens. The sequence goes on along the minus strand of NZ_JAJERB010000001.1, from coordinate 416,672 downwards.
AAAATCAGGAGAAAAATCTAGTTCAGGTTGCGCAGGGCGTCCCAGCGTGGGTCGCTGGCGTCCTCGTCGTCGTCGCCATCCGGCTTGCGGGTGGTGAAGATGAGCTTGCTGTCGGCATCGGGGTTCTCGTCCGGCTCGTTGGCATAGCGCGGATGCAGCTTCTTCATCGGAATAGCCAGGCCGATATAGTCGAACAGGTGCTGGGCGATGGGCAGGGTCTGGGCGTCGGGCGTGATTTGCAGCACGTTCTCGTCCAGCTCCAGCTCCCGGTCGCCGAAGCGCACGAGCAGCTGGTTGCGCACGTCGATTGGCTGGTCGAACTCGTCGAGGCTCCGGTCGCAGATCAGCCGCACGGTGCCCTGGATGTGAAAGTCCAGCGTCAGCAGCAGGTCGGTTTTGTCCAGCACCACGTCGGCATGCAGCCGGCCATCCTGGATCAGGCTCTGGTCGAACTGCTCAAAGAACGCACGGTCCAGCTCGAACGCAAAGTGGTGCGTCTTAGAAGCCAGCTTGGCAATTGCCAGATCGTATTGCGAGTCTTTTTTCACGAGTGGAATTTGTAGCAGGGGGCAAAAGTAGAAAGATTTCCCCGTTATCTAAATGTTAATAGCTGGTCCGGGTGGCTGGTCAGGCGTACTTCAGAATAAAGTCTGAGGGAATACCGAGCCGCTCGTACAGCCGCTTTGCCAGGTCCAGCGTGACGCGGCGCTTGCCGCTTAGAATCTGGGAAAGGCGGCCGGCCGGCACTTCCAGCAGCTGAGCCAGCTCTTTCTGCTTGAGGCGCATCTGCTGCCGCTTCAGCTCAATCATCTCGGCCAGGGAGGTCGGTAGATTCGGGATGGGCAGCAGTCCCAGCTTGCTTTCGTATACGTCCAGGGCCATAATCAGCTCCCGAAACTCGGCTTCCAGGGCCGCGTTGCCTTCCACCCCGGCAGCTACCAGCGCGTCGAGGCGGCGCAGGGCGGTGCGGTAATCAGTAGGAGTGGAGAGGGTCATGCAAAAGAGCTCAATACGGGCACGAAACCGCATTGGTCTCGCTGGTTGATTCTGCAAAGCTACGGCAGAATTCCAAAACAGCAAACAATATTTCGGTATTGGAAAGAAAATTTCGGTTTAGGTATGTTTTCAGCAAGCATACAGCGCCTGACTTTATAGCAAAAACCAACAGCGTATAGAGTCATAATTGAACATGTGCTCCAGAAAACACGCTGCTCAGCAACCCGGGCTGAAATGCCGGGGGCAAGGGCCTGTAAAGCCACGGCCACTGCCCGTCAGGGAGCAGTGGCCGTGGTGCTATCCGGATGCCTAAGCGTTACTGCCGTTTCGCACTGGCAGCCGCCCGCTGCTTTACCAGGTCACAGGCCAGATACAGCGCTTCGCGGAAGGAAGTAGCATCAGCTTTATAGCTACCCGCAATGCCATACGCAGTACCATGGTCGGGGGAAGTGCGGATAATGGGCAGGCCGGCGGTGAAGTTGACGCCCCGCTCAAAGGCAATGGTCTTAAACGGAATCAGGCCCTGGTCGTGGTAGAGGGCCAGCGTAGCGTCGAACTGCTGAAACTGCCGGGTGCCGAAGTAGCCATCAGCCGGGTAGGGGCCATACACCAGATGGCCGTCGTGGAGCAGCTGCTGAATCACGGGCGTCACCACGTCGTTTTCCTCGTGGCCCAACAGGCCGTTTTCGCCGGCGTGGGGGTTCAGGCCCAGCACTGCCACCCGGGGCTTCTGGATGCCGAAGTCGTTGCGAAGGCTCTTGAGCAGAATCTGGAGCTTGGTGTTCAGCAGCTCCTTGGTTACCCGGGTAGGCACGTCGCGCAGGGCAATGTGGCCGGTGGTGGTAGCCACCCGCAGGTCCTCGCTCACCAGAAACATCAGGCTCTCCGAAGCACCGAAGAAGCTGGTCAGGAACTCGGTGTGGCCCGGGTAGCGGAAGTCGTCGGCCTGGGTGTTTTCCTTGCTGATGGGCGCCGTGACGAGGCCGTCGAGCAGGCCTTCCTTCAGGTCGCGGCAGGCGGCCAGCAACGACTGCCGGGCGGCCCGGCCGGATGCCTCAGTGGGCTGACCGGGCGTAATGGCAAAGTCTTCGTCCCAGCACGTGACGGCGTTGGGCTTGCCCGGGTCGATGTCGGCGGCGGCGCGCACCTGCCGGAAAGTCAGCGGCTGCCCTTGCGGGTCGGCCGGAAAATCGTCGAACAGCAGGGTAGCCGTACCATACACGACCGGAGTGCAGTACTTGAGCAGGCGGCTGTCGAGCAGGGTTTTATAGATGATTTCCGGCCCGATGCCGGCCAGGTCGCCGACGGAGATGCCGATGCGGGGCGGGTTGGTCATTTTTTAGGTCTTAGGATCTTAGGTTTTAGGGCTTAGGTTTTAGAACTGGTTAGGACTCGGGGCCGCTGGTCAAACAGGTTTTTAGCAGTCGGTTAAGCAGCTGGTCCGGCTTGAACCGAAGAATTGCCTGCCGTCTGTATGCGTCTGGTAAAAATCTAAAACCTAAGGCCCTAAGAACTAAGTCCTAGAAGCTATGCGCTAAAAAGTCGTACAGCAGACGGACGCTCGTGCCCGTGCCGCCTTTGCCGCGGTAGGAGTCCGGGGCCGTCAGGAAGGCGGGGCCGGCAATGTCGAGGTGTACCCAGGGGTAGCCTACGGCAAACCGCTCGAGAAACTTGCCGGCGGAGATGGCGCCGGCTTCGGCCTTGCCCAGGTTGTTGAGGTCGGCAATGTCGGACTTGATGTGCTCGGCGTACTCGTCCCACAGGGGCAGCTCCACAATCCGCTCGTGGGTGCGCTGCCCGGCCTGCTTGAGGGCCAGCATCTGCTCATCAGATGCCGTGCCCATAGCTACCAGGCCTTCCTTGCCGACGGCCCGGGCCGCGGCGCCGGTGAGCGTGGCAATATCGAACGCCAGCTCGGGCTCGTAGCGGCGGGCAAAGCTCAGCGCGTCAGCCAAGATCAGGCGGCCCTCGGCGTCGGTGTTAAGCACTTCCACCGTCAGGCCGCTGTGCATCTCCAGCACGTCGCCGGGCGCAAAGGCCATACCGCCGGGGCGGTTGTCGGTGGCCGGCACGAGGCCGATAACGTGCACGGGAACCTGGTTTTTGGCCAAAGCATACAGCACGCCGGCCACGGCCGCGCCCCCGGCCATGTCGCACTTCATCATGTCCATCGACGCCGGGGTGGGCTTCAGGCTCAGGCCGCCGGTGTCGAACACCACGCCCTTGCCCACCAGCACGTACGGCTTGGCATTGCGGGCCCCGGCGGGCTTGTACTCCATAATGGTGAACGTGGGTGGCTCGGGCGAACCCAGATTGACGGCCAGCAGGCCACCCATCCGCAACGCCTCAATGCGGGCTAGGTCGAGGATTTCGGTTTCGTAGCCGGCTTCCTCGCCCGCGGCGGCCATGCGTTCGGCAAACTGGGTGGCATTGAGGTGGCTCAGGGGCATGTTCACCAGGTCGCGGGCCAAGAACACGCCCTGCAGCAGACCGTCCAGCTCTTTCAAGGCCTCGGGCGTCGCGCCCTCGCCCACAACGGTGAGCTTGGTCAGGACAGCCGGGGCCTTGGACTTCTCGTCGGTGCGGTAGCCGGCAAACTGGTAGGCCGACAGGCAGATGCCCTCGGCCAGGGGCAGGGCGCCGCTGCCGGTGAAGTCCTGAACGAACAGCTCGGCGACTTTGGCCGCTTTGAGCAGGGCGTGCAGCTGGTGTCCGCTCTTGCGCATTTCCTCGGCTACGAGCGCGGGAGTGGGCTTGTCGGCGGCCACCACAAAATAATGCTGGTGCGAAAAGTGGTTGACGGTAATCAGCCGGGAGCTGGCCGCCAGCTGGTCGGCAACGTACTGACGGGCAGCTTCGTGCAGGTCAGCTACCTCGGCGGGCAGCGTGGTACTGCCCGCGGGCAGCAGGAAAACAGAGTTGGCGCCGGCAGGCAGCTCAGCGGCATGAGCAAGTTGAATCGGCATAGCAGGACGTATCTTTAGGACCAATTAGGACGTGCAAGGTAGGCGTTTTTGGCAGGAGCTAGCAGACAGAAGTCAGGAGTTACAATACCGGCAAAGTAAGCCTGCGCTGATCCTGATCCTGATGTTCCGTTAGCTTTCCACTGATTTCCCCGCGTTTGCCTCCTAACTCCTGTCTCCTGTCTCCTAGCTCCTCCACTATGGATAACGTCAGTCCGAAGAAACACCTCGGCCAGCACTTCCTGGCCGACGCCAACATTGCCCGCAACATCGTGGAGGCCCTGCGCCTGCCCGGAGGCGTCACGGAGGTGCTCGAAATCGGGCCCGGCATGGGTGTGCTCACCGGCCACCTGCTCCAGCACCCGGAGTACCGTACCACGGTCATTGAAATCGACCGGGAGTCGGTGGCCTACCTGGAGCGCAACTACCCCTCGTCCCTGGCCGGACGGATCATCTCCGCCGACTTTCTGAAGCAGGATCTGAGCAAGCTGTTTCCCGGGCAGGCGCTGAGCATCATCGGCAACTTTCCCTACAACATCTCCACCCAGATCTACTTTCAGGTGCTGGCCCACCGGCACCAGGTGCGCGAGGTCGTGGGCATGCTGCAGAAGGAGGTGGCCGAGCGGATTGCCGAGCCCCCGGGGTCCAAGGCCTATGGCATCCTGAGCGTGCTGGTGCAGGCGTTCTACGACGTGGACATGCTGTTTGCGGTGCCGCCCCACGTGTTCGTGCCCCCGCCCAAGGTGCAGTCGGCGGTAATCCGGCTCATCCGCAACGCCACCGAAAAGCTGGACTGCGACGAGAAGCTGTTTTTCCAGGTGGTGAAGCAGGCCTTCCAGACCCGGCGCAAGACGCTGCGCAACGCCCTTAAGCCCTTCGGCATGCCCGCGGAGGCCACCACCGAGCCCATCTTCAACGAGCGGGCCGAGCAACTCAGCGTCGCCCAGTTCGTGCAGCTCACGAACCACGTGGAAAAGCACCGGGCTGTTTCTACTTAATAATTAAGAATTGATAATTGACAATTGGGGCGGAAGAGGCTTTGGGGACTGGTGTTCCTATCCTCCAAACAGTAGATGGGAGCTTATCAGAATGGAAAACGATTTAACACTGGAATTTCGAAACCGCAGCACCGTGACGCAGACACAATTATTAATTTCTAATTCTTAATTATTAAGTAGAAACATGTCCCTCTGCCTGGTAATCGACGAAATGCATCCTTCCCTGGCCGAGTACATGGCCGCAATAGGCGTGGAGCTGCACTACCGGCCCGACCTGAAAGCCACCGAGGTGGCGGCGGCGCTGGTGGCTCACCCATATGATGGCCTAATGGTGCGCTCGAAGCTGCGCGTGACGGCCGAGCTGCTCCGGCACGGCGCTGCGCTGCGCTACGTGGCCCGGGCCGGGGCCGGGGTCGACAACATTGATGAGGAAGCCATGGCCGCCGCGGGCGTGACGTTGCTCAACGCCCCGGAGGGCAACCGCGACGCGGTGGGCGAGCATACGCTGGGCCTGCTGCTGGCTTTGTTCCGGCAGGTGGCCACGGCCGACCGCGAAGTACGCGCCGGCTTATGGCGGCGGGAAGCCAACCGGGGCGAGGAAATCGGGGGCAAGACGGTGGGGCTGCTCGGCTACGGCCATATGGGCCGGGCGTTTGCGCGGCGGCTGGCCGGGTTCGGCTGCACCATGCTGGCGCACGACCACAATCCGGCGGTAAAAGCCGAGACGGGAGTGGAAATGGTAAGCCTGGCCGAGCTGCAGAGCCGGGCCGAGGTGCTGAGCCTGCACATTCCCTACTCGGCGGCAAACCACCAGCTGGTAAACCACGACTTCCTGGCCGGCTTCGCGCATCCCATCTGGCTGCTGAACACGGCCCGGGGCGAGATTCTAAACCATACCGCCCTGGCCGACGCGCTGAGCAGCGGCCGGGTGCGGGGGGCCGCCCTCGACGTGCTCGAAAACGAAAAGCTGGCGACGCTGACGCCCGGGCAGCAGGACCGGTTCGACCTGCTGGCTTCGCTGCCGAACGTGGTGCTTTCGCCCCACATTGCGGGCTGGACCCACCAGTCGTACCGCCGGATTAACGAGGTGCTGGCCCGGAAAATTGGGGATTTCCTGAAAGCGGCCGGCCGGCCCCGCTAGCGGAAATCTGAAGCGAGTTGTATATTTGTCGTAAATCTGTTCCGGAGAACGGTTGGCTTGGCTGACCGTTCTCCTTGTTTTTTAGCTAACCATCTCACCAACATGGCTTCCGTTAATTATTATACTCCCGAAGGACTGCAAAAGCTCAAAGACGAGCTGCAGGATCTCAAAATTCGCGGCCGCGCCAAAGCAGCCGAGGATCTGCGCGAAGCCCGCGACAAGGGAGACCTGAGTGAAAATGCCGAGTACGACGCGGCCAAGGAGGCCCAGGGTTTGCTGGAGCTGAAAATCTCCAAGCTCGAGGAAGTAGTCGGTAATGCCCGCATCCTTGATGATACCAACATGGATGTCAGCAAGGTGCTCATCATGAGCAAGGTGAAGCTCAAAAATCTGAAAAACAACATGGTGCTCGACTACCTGCTGGTAGCCGAGGAAGAAGCCAACCTCGCCGCCGGCAAGATTTCTGTGAAGTCCCCGATCGGGAAGGGCCTGCTGGGCAAGAAAGTCGGCGACGTGGCCGAAATCACCGTGCCCGCCGGCAAGCTGCAGTTCGAAATTCTCGAGGTAAGCCGGTAAACGGTATAGGAGGTGCATACTCCGACGCTTGGTAAGGGCGAAGCCATCGGCTTCGCCCTTTTTGCGTTTTGCCCCGTACTTTGGCTACCGACGCCGGCCCGGGCCCTGGTCGGTCGGCTGCACGTATCCTACTCATCACTCAACTACTGCCCATGCCTTCCATCTTTTCCCGCATCGTGTCGGGCGAGCTGCCTGCTTTTAAAGTTGCCGAGGACGAACACCACCTGGCTTTTCTCGACATCACCCCGCTGGTGGAAGGCCACACGCTGGTGATTCCGAAGCGGGAGGTGGATTACATCTTCGATTTGCCTGCCGATGAGCTGGCCGCCCTCCACCAGTTTGCCCAGCGCGTGGCCAAAGGCGTGAAGGAGGCCGTAACCTGCAAGCGGATCGGGGTGGCCGTTATCGGGCTGGAAGTACCGCACGCCCACATTCACCTGATTCCGATGAATAAGGTGTCGGATATGAACTTCGCCAATCCCAAAATCAAGGTGGACGAGAAGCGGATGAAGGAGCTGGCCTCGGCCATCAGCGCCCAGGTACCCGCTGCCGGCGGCAGGTCGAAGGGCGAGGAAAAGAAGCCGCTGGAATCCAAGGCAGATCGGGAAATTAAGGGTGCCGGCTCGCAGGCAGACGACCCGACTCTTGCTCAGCTCCGCACCCTGACCAAAGGGCTTTACTTCGTGAGTGAGTCGGAGGCCGAGCTGGAAGCCGTACGCTACGACGCCCCGGCCAGTGCGCTGTCTGACGCGGAACTACTCAGGCTTACGGGTCAGCCGGCAGGCACGCCGGTCGAAACCCAGGAGCTGACCTACTTTCTGCGCAACCACACCGCCGACGACGGCGTGCTGGGCGACCCGGACCTGGCCAACCGCTACAAAGCCCTACAGATGTTCATGAAGCAGGACCTGAACGAAGCGAGGGTTTACCGCATCGGCACCGGCCCCCAGGTGCAGGCCTTTGCCTTGGGCAAAACCGGGGAAGGCAAGCTGGTTGGCTTTAAAACCGTGCTGACTGAAACCTAAGCTCCTTTCCGGAAGGAGGGAAGCTGCTCCTTTGGTCTGGCCGTCCAGCTGTCAACCGGTTAACGATGCGCGCCGCCCCGTGCGGGTCGGGGCCATTGCCTGCCGGGCAACGCAAAAACGAGAGCAGGAAGGTCGTTCAATGCTATGCGAAGCCGGTGCTTCGATTCGCCTACAACACAATTAGAATGCAACAACTTTTGAAATACCTGGTTTTCGGGCTGGGCCTGGCTTGCTGCGCCCGGGTGCAGCCGGCGCACGCTCAGGTGCCAGCATCGATTACCAAAGCACTGGATAAAGTAAAGCCCGCCGACTTCAAAGCCCACGTCAGCTACCTAGCCGACGACAAGCTGCGGGGACGGCAGCCCGGCACGCCCGGCTACCAGATGGCCGTCGACTACGTGATAAAGCAGCTGAAGGCGGCAGGAGTGGAGCCGGTGGGCGAAAACGGGTCCTTCGTACAGAAAGTCCGCCTGCGCCGGGCGTTTGCCGAGCCCGGCGGCTCGCTCAGCTTGCAGGGGGCTCCGCTGAAACGCGGCGAGGACTTTACGTTTTACCCCAACCCCGAGCAGCCCGCCACGTCGGTGACGGCCCCGCTGGCGTTTGTCGGCTTCGGCATCAGCGCCCCCGAGCTGGGCTACGACGACTACGCCGGCCTGAATGTGCAGGGCAGGGTTGTAGTAGTTATGCGCGGGGAGCCCCGGGGGCTATCGGGCAATGACGAAAAGCTGTACGCTACCGACCTGCTCACCGTGCTGCAGACGGCCGTTCGGCACGGGGCCGTGGGCGTGCTGCTGGCCCCCCTTAAGTCATCACCGCTGCCCAACCTGTCGAAGGGGCAGGTCAGCGTCGTCGGGGCCGATGGGCACGTGGTGGTTTCCCGCTCATTTGCCTCCACCCAGCTGCAGGCCGTCGGGGTGGGCAGCCACGGACTTTTGCAGAAACTGTTTGCCGGCGCCTCGGCAGACACGGCCCGGGCGCTGTCGGCGCTACGGTCCGGGAAAACTTCGTCCCAGCTCCTGGCGACTACTGTTACGGCCGTCACACGCAGCCGGTACCAGGACGTGGAAAGCTTTAACGTGGTAGGCCAAATCAGGGGCTCCGACCCGGTGCTGCGCAACGAATACGTGGTGCACAGCGCCCACCTCGACCACCTCGGCATCGGGCCCGCTGTGCAGGGCGACTCCCTCTACAACGGCGCCCATGACAATGCTACGGGCGTAGCCAGCGTGCTGGAAATAGCCAAGGTGTACCAGCGGCTGCCGCAGAAGCCCAGACGCTCGGTGCTGCTGGTGCTGATGACCGGGGAAGAAATGGGCCTCGTGGGCTCGGGCTACTTTGCCCGGTTTCCTACCGTGCCCAAAGCCAGCCTCGTGGCCAACGTCAACACCGACATGCCCACCATCATTGCGCCCTTGCTCTCGGTGGTGGCGCTGGGAGCCGAGAACTCGACGCTGGACGCGGAAGTAGCCCGGGCCGCCGCGCAGCTGGGGCTCACGGTAGAGCCGGACCCCGAGCCCGGGCAGTCCCGTTTTATCCGCTCCGACCAATACAGCTTCGTGACCCAGGGCATTCCGGCCGTTCACCTTAAGTATGGCAACCGCACCGCCGACGGCAAAAACAACCTCAGTGCGCAGGTGCAGCAGTGGCGGGCCAAATACTACCACAAGCCCCAGGACGACCTCAACGGCCAGTTCGACTTTGAGGCCGGCCGTCGGTACGTGCAGCTCAACTTTTTGCTGGGCTACCAGATAGCCCAGAATCAGACGCGGCCTGCGTGGAAGCCGGGCAACTTCTTTGGCAAACGGTTTGGCAGGCAGTAGCTATAGCCGACGGAACGACTGGGCCAGGGTCTTGAAGAGATTCAGGTCGGATTCGGAGCGATTCTCCGTGGTGCCAACCAGCCAGTAATAGCCCCCGGTCTCCGGGTATAGGATGGTTTGATAAACTACCTGTTTCTGCTTTTGGGAGCCCAGGCCATCGGCGACAATCTCGTAGCCTTCCAGCCCGTCGATGGTAATGGGCGTTATTGTGCGCACCTGGTTGGTCTGGCCGTGCGGCAGCTTTCGCAGACGTTCCAGGCTATAGGCTTTTTCGTCAGCAATCTGCTCGTAGTTCAGTGAGCTGCCCACGATAAACACGGCCCGGTCGGCCGCCAGCGAGGGAAGCTTGCCATCGGTCGTATAGATAAGGCCGCCGGCCAGATTCTTCGCGAACTTAAACTTGGTGCCGGCTACGTCAACCGTTAACCGCGCCACCGGCTTGTCGTTGCTCTGCTGGGGCGCATAGCGGCAGGTCAGCAGGGAGGCCTGCAACGGGGCTTCCAACTCTGAATGAGCTTCCGGATACGTCGCGGTTGCCATTAGCGTGCGGGCCTCGTCGCCGAATACCAGTATAGATTTCCGGTACATGATGCCATTGGCATGCTGCTTTATCTTATACAGCATTCCTTTGACGCCGGGCGTGTTAACCGGCTCCTTGTGCAGGAGCTTCATTCCGCGCGCAGCCAGAGCCGACTCCGTCAGGTTTTTAATCATGACGGGCGCCGACCCCGGCAGCTCATTTACCATGATGGATGCACCCGTTGCGAGCTGCTCGAAGCCGCTAAAATTGGTAGTCAGCTCAAAGTCAGTTGGGGGTACCATGCTGATTTTTGTGCCGGGAACAGCTACGCGGGCAGGCGACTGGCTTACCGCCGGGCTAACGATGGCGAGAAAAAGGAACAGTAACAGAAGGCGCATAGCTGGCAAAAGAAATCAGTAGGGAGGGTCAGTGGTAAAGGTACCAGAAAACGGTTCTTCCGGTCTCGGGCAGCCGACGGCCGGGCGGGCATTCTACGCGGGCGTGGGATGCCCGAGGCCGGCAATAACGCCGACGGGTGCGTAGCTTTACAGCGCCGACTGCCAACCATGCTGCGTTGCCGCCTACTGTATTTGCTTCCCTAAAACCCTGATGAGTTTTCTTGCCGTTTCCGGAATCAGCTTTGAGGAGCGGGGAACTCCCATCCTGCGGGATATCAGCTTCCGCCAGGCGCGGTTTCAGAAGATTGCGCTGGCCGCCGAAACCGGGGCCGGCAAAAGCACTTTGCTGCAGATTATTGCCGGGCTGGTGCAGCCCACGGCCGGGGAGGTGCGCTTTGAAGCTCGCCGGCTGAAAGGCCCCCACGACCAGCTGGTGCCGGGCAACCCCGGCATTGCGTATCTGTCGCAGCAGTTTGAGCTGCCCAGGTTTCTGCGGGTAGAGCAGGTGCTGCGCTACGCCAACAAGCAGTCGGCGGCCGAGGCCCAGACGCTCTACGAGGTCTGTCGCATCAGCCACCTGGCCCAGCGCACCACTAAGGAGCTTTCGGGCGGGGAAAAGCAGCGGATTGCTCTGGCCCGGCTGCTGCTCGGCGCCCCGCGGCTGCTGCTGCTCGACGAGCCGTTCTCCAACCTGGATCTGGCCCACAAGACGATTCTCAAAGCCGTCATTCAGGAGCTGGGCGACCGGCTGGGCATCACCTGCCTGCTTATCTCCCATGACCCGTCCGACACGCTGGCGTGGGCCGATGAAATTATGGTTATGCAGGGTGGGCAGCTGATTCAGCAGGGGCCGCCTGAGCAGGTGTACCGGCAGCCGGTCAATGCCTACGCCGCTGGGCTTTTCGGTAGCTACAACGAGGCCACCGGTCCGCTGGCTAATGCACTCCTAAAGCAGGCGGGGCTGCCGTCAAGCCGGAAAACGCTGCTTGTGCGCCCGGAAAGCTTACGGCTGTTTTCTGCCGCCGAAGATGGACTGCCAGGAACAGTACGGCAGGTTCGATTCCTGGGCAGCTATTCGGAAGTTGATGTAGAGCTCGTGAAAGGGCTGGTCACACTCAAAACCGCAGCACACAATGTCCAAATTGGCGACAAGGTGCATGTGGCCCTCGATGCCGAGGGAGTCTGGCTCGTTTGATTCCTGCCGGCTCATTGCGAAACCTTAGCAGTTGTTCGTGCTTTACCGGCCCGGAGCCGTGGTCACCGGCGCTTCGAGGCGGGCCTGCACTTCTACCGGCAGCTTGCTGAGCAGGTCAAGGCCGGTGGCTGCCTCGATTTTATCGACCGAGGTCAGGTAGCCGCGCCAGTCGGGGCTTAAGCTGTTGTCGTTGGGCGTGTCCACGGCCAGCACCTTCGCCTGCCCGGCGCCGATGCGGCGCAGGTCGTCGTCGCCCTCGGGCAGAATCACCAGCACTTTCCAGATGCGGGCGGGCACGGTTACCCGGCCGTTGTCGAGGGTGGCGGCGAAGCCCTTGGAGCCGGTGCCGCCCTTGCCGTAACAGCCCATGACGACGTACACTTCCTGCCCTTTCTTTACCAGGGAGCGGGTGTACTCCTCCAGGTCGCCCCAGGTTTGCTGGTTGTTGTGCGGGGCCTGCGGAATCATGTTGGTCATCAGGAACGTGGCCGAGTTGGCGTCCAGGTCCGTGGTGCGGTCGGCCGACGGGCAGTTGTGCCCTTTGTCGAAGCCGGCTCCGGAGTAGGAGCGGGGCGACACGGCATACCAGCCCCGGGGCAAAGCCGGATCGGCGCGGAAATCGTCCTGCCGGGGCGCCTCGCCCATCGAAGCCAGCGTCAGGTGCCAGCTCACCCAGTTCGGAATGCCCCGGTCGCGGTGGTAGCTGAGCGTGTACTGGGGCTTTACCATCAGGTAGTTGCTGACGTTAGCGGTGCTGCCGGTGGCCCCGCTGGGGTTGCCCAGCGCCATATTGTCGTCGTGGTTGACCACCACCGCCTCGGCCCGGGCCGTAGCCGCGGCGCTGGGCGCTACGGGAGACGTAGCGGAAGAAGCCGCGGGCTGCGAAGCCGGGCCGGTGCCCGCGTCGAGCACAATGTCATCGATGTTGAGGCGGGCACTGCCGCCGTCGGTTTTGCGGATTTCCAGGCGCAGCCGGCCGCCGGTGCCCCCGGTGAAGGTGGAAGCGGTCAGGGCCGGGCCGCTGGTGCGGACCGGCGCGCCGATGCGGCGGAACGTGCGGCCTCCGTCCACGCTGCCCCATAGCTCCCAGGTGCTGGCCGGGTCCTGGCCGTAGGCAGCGGCGCTGATGCGGATGGTGCGCACACCCGCCGGCGCGTCGAAGTTCATGCGCAGGCGGCCTTGGCCGCGGAGTCGGGCGGCGTGGCCTCCGTTCTTGTGGTCCTGCTCGGCCGTGCCGATCAAAGCATCGGTGAAGTGCCAGGAGCCGGAGCTCAGCGTTTCATTGGCTTCGGAGTAGGCGCCCTTGCTGCCGGCTTCAAAGGTTTCGGTGATGCCGCCGGCCGGAGTTGCTGCGGAGTTAACCGGAATGGCCGGTCCACCATCCTGCGGGGCCTGGGCCGCAGTGGTTTCGGACTGCTGCTGGGAGCAGGCAGCCTGGGTGAAAAGCAGCAGGGCAGAGAAAAGCAGGGAACCGGGCAGACGCATACGCAAGGCAGATTAACAGGGGCAAAGTAACGGATGATTAGCTGCCGCTGAATGCTTCAAGCCGCAAGCATTATCAATGTTGTCCTTGATAGGACATCCGGCGAAACCGAAGGGCTTCAGGACCGAGGAACGAGAGGCGGCAGAGCGATACTTGTAACAACGACTCGTTCACTTCGGATGGGTCCTTCGCAGAGCGGACGACACATAAAGGATGAGCTTGTAATAGCGGCACAAAAAAGCTTGCGGCTTGCAGCCTGCAGCTTGCAGCTAATCATCCGCTACCTTGGCGGTGCATTCCCTTTTTTCTCCTCTATGACCAAAACCTCTACTCCCCGTCGTCTGCTGGGCCTGCTGGCTGTGGGCGGCGCGCTGTGGCTGGGCTCCTGCGAGCCGGGCCCCCAGACGGCCACTGAATCAAACGAAACGCCGGATACCGAATTCGACAAGTTCAAAGTCGGATTTATCGACTCCCTGTGGTACTTCAACCCGGAGTGGGCCAGCAGCCAGGGCTACCACCGCTACGACTCGGTGCTGGTAGTGCCCAGCGCGGCCCGCCGCAAGGTGGAGGCCCAGGCCCGGGAGCGGGCCCGTAAGCGTCTGCTCGCCAACGACGTGAGCAAGCTGTCGGTCAACAACCAGACCGACTACCGGCTGATCGAGAACTACCTGAACGCCTCCCGCTGGTACGCCGACACCCTGCGCGACTATCAGTGGAACCCGGCCAACTACAACCTGGGCGCCTCGGTGGCTGAAATCCTGAACGGGCGCTACGCCCCGCTGGAGCGCCGCCTGCAGGCTATTTCGTGGAAGATTTCCCGCTCGCCCGACTTTTACGAGGCCGCCAAAACCAACATCAGCAACCCCACCCGGGAACACACCGACCTGGCCATCCGCCAGAACAAGGGCGGCCTGGCCGTGTTCGGCCCGGCCCTGCTCGACTCCATCAACCGCTCAAAGCTCTCGGCCAAGGACAAGGAGGCGCTGCTGACCCGGATCGGCACGACGAAGGAGGTAATCGGCAATTACATCAGCTTCCTGGAGCAGGACGTGATGAAGGCCGGCAAGTTCCGCAGCTTCCGCCTGGGCAAGGAGCTGTTCGACCGCAAGTTCTACTACGACATCCAGTCGACCTACACCGCCGACCAGGTGTACCAGAAAGCCCAGCAGCACCGCCGGGAGCTGCTCCACGACATGGGCCGCCGGGCCGTCCGGCTCTGGCCCAAGTACTTTGCCGGCCAGCCAATGCCCGCCGACACGGTGGCCCTGATCAAAAAAGTCATCAGCCGTCTGTCGGAGAAGCACGCCACCCAGAAGGGCTTCGTGGACGCCGTCAAGCAGCAGATTCCGACCCTGGTTAAGTTTGTCAACGACAAGAAGCTCCTGACCCAGGACCCCAGCAAGCCCCTGGTCGTGCGCGAAACGCCGCTGTACATGCGCGGCAGCGGGGCGGGCGCGTCGGTGTCGGCCCCCGGGCCGTACGACAAGGCCGCCGATACCTACTACAACGTGGAGCCGCTCGACGAGCTGAGCGCGGCCCAGGCCGAAAGCTACCTGCGCGAGTACAACGAGTACACCCTGCAGATTCTGAACATCCACGAAGCCATTCCCGGCCACTACACCCAGCTGGTGTATGCCAACCAGTCGCCTTCCCTGATCAAGTCCATCTTTGGCAACGGCGCCATGGTGGAGGGCTGGGCCGTGTACACCGAGCGGATGATGCTGGAAAGCGGCTACGGCGGGGGCACCGACGAGTTCTGGCTGATGTGGGACAAGTGGAACATGCGCGTGACGCTCAACGCCATCCTCGACCACGACGTGCACGTGCGCAACGCCTCCCAGGCCCAGGTGCTGCAGCTGTTGCAGCGCGACGGGTTTCAGGAGGAAAATGAGGCCACCAACAAATGGCTGCGGGCCACGCTGAGCCAGGTGCAGCTGAGCAGCTACTTCACGGGCTACACCGAAATCTACGACCTGCGCGAGGAGCTGAAAAAGCAGCAGGGCACGTCGTTTGACCTGAAAGCCTTTAATGAGCAGTTTCTGAGCTTCGGCTCCGCCCCGGTGAAGTATATCCGGGCCATGATGCTGAAAAAAGCGTAAAACGGCTTTGCCACCACGCTTCAGAAAGCCGCGCCGGGTGGGAAACCTCCGGGGCGGCTTTTTTGTATGCGGATGCACCAGGGGCTGAACGCCGGGCAAAGCGCCACCAGTCCGGAATTCCGAAAAAAACCGCTCCCCATGACCGCACATAGCTCCGGTCTGAGTTCTTGGCTCTGAAATCTAAGCTCACGCAGTAAGCTCTACTAAACACCCGCATGAAGGAATCTGAACGGCAGCACGTCATCGACACCAACGACGAAGGACTACGCACCTACACGCACGAGCACCTGAAGGTGTTTGCCAAATTCACGTCTGAGAACTGCGAAATCTGTAAGCGGCTGACCCCGCCCTTCGCCAAGTTTGC
Organism: Hymenobacter translucens; assembly: GCF_020685205.1. Classification (GTDB taxonomy): domain Bacteria; phylum Bacteroidota; class Bacteroidia; order Cytophagales; family Hymenobacteraceae; genus Hymenobacter; species Hymenobacter translucens. The sequence continues at coordinate 401,094 of NZ_JAJERB010000001.1, read as the reverse complement.
CGATGACGAGCCCTACCGCACGATCATGTTTCTGCGCCTGAACTCCGACGAAAACCCCGTTGCCCGCAAGCTGATGCAGGAAAAGGCCGCGCCGTTTTTCGTGTCCTACTGCCAGGGCCACCTGCTCGAGTGCGACTCGCTTACTTCTGAAGAGCAGGTACACGGTATGCTGGAGCGCCTGCGCGAGTACGTGCCCCAGTCCTGAGCGGCGTTGCCGGTAGAACAGGGGCGGCCCTAACGGACGTCGTGCAGATTTAGGGGGAGCCGGGTAAACCTCCACGTTTTACCGCTAGCTTCGCGCCGTGTTTTTCTATGCTTCCAAATTCCTGGCTTACGCGCTGGAGCCGGTCATGTGGCTGCTGGCGCTGCTCGTTGCCGCGCTGCTGAGCCGGCGCCATCCCCGCCGGCAGCGTGGCTTTACCAGTGCCGCCCTCGTGCTGCTGCTGATTGGTACCAACGGCGGGCTCGTGAATGAGGCCTTCCTGGCCTGGGAGCTACCTCCGGTCCGGCTGAAGGACGTGCCGCCGCACGACGCCGGGGTTCTGCTGTCTGGCATTACCCGGCCCGAGAAGTCGCCCCACGACCGGGTGTACCTGGGTGAGGGCGCCGACCGGATGATGCACACCCTGTGGTTGTACCGGGCCGGGCGCATCCGCTATGTGATTGTAAGTGGGGGCTCGGGCTCCGTGCGCAAAGTAGCGCACACCGAGGCCCGCGACCTGGCCACCCTGCTCCGGCTCAGCGGCGTACCCTGGGAGGCCATCTTGGTGGAAGAGCAAAGCCGCAACACCCGCGAAAATGCCCTGAACACCCAGCTGCTCCTTCGCCAGCATCCCGAAATCAAAAGCCTAGTGCTGATTACCTCCGCGTTTCACCAGCGCCGGGCCCTGGGCTGCTTTCGCAAAGTGGGTCTTTCGCCCACGCCCTTTCCCGCCGACTATCGCTCCAACGACCCCCGCCGGACGGTCAGCTACTGGGTACCCGAAGCCGCTGCCCTGGGCCGCTGGAGCCACCTGCTGCACGAAATCACCGGCTACCTGACGTATAAGCTGCTGGGGTACTGCTAAAGAGGTAGTGGTGCAATCGGTCCATTGGAAAAAGCAACAGCCCCGGTGCCGACCTGCACCGGGGCTGTTGCTTTTTCCAATGGATGGAGTAGCGGGTTACTCGACTTTCTTTTTCGCGACCGGGGCTTCACCGGCAATCCAGACGCTTTTCTGGTTGACAAATTCGCGGATGCCAAGGTGGGACAGCTCCCGCCCGTAGCCTGACTTCTTCACGCCCCCGAACGGCATTTCCGGCGACGACTTGACCATGGCATTCACAAACACCGCCCCGGCCTCGACGCGGCGGGCCAGCTCCTCGCCCCGCCGGACATCCCTGGTCCAGATCGAGGCACCCAGGCCAAAGCGGGAGTCATTAGCGAGGCGGATAGCGTCGTCGGCATCCCGGGCCTCCAGTATCAGGGCGACGGGGCCGAACAGCTCTTCTTCGTAAGCGCGCTGCCCCCGCTTTACGTTCGACAGAATCATCGGCCGGAACAGGGCGGTGCCGGGCGTCAGCTGTCCGCCGTGCAGCTCGACCCGGGCTCCGGCCGCTACCGAATCGTCCACCTGCTGGGTGAGCTCATCGGCCAGGTCGGGGCGGGCCAGGGGGCCGAACTGGGTGGCTTCGTCGAGCGGGTCGCCGGTGCGCAGCTCCAGCAGGTGCGCTTTCAGCTGCCGGATAAACTCCCGCAGCACGGGCTTCTCCACGATAAACCGCTTGGCGGCAATGCAGCTCTGCCCGGAGTTGACCATCCGGGCCTGGGCGGCGGTTTTGGCGGCCAGGGGCAGGTCGGCGTCGGCCAGCACCACGAAGGCGTCGGACCCGCCCAGCTCCAGTACCGTCTTTTTGATGTGGGCCCCGGCCGTAGCGGCTACTTTTGAGCCGGCTTCCTCGCTGCCGGTCAGCGTCACGGCCAGCACCCGGTCGTCCTGCACCAGCTTCTCCACCAGGTCGGAGCCGATGAGCAGGGTGCGGAAGGTGGCGGGCGGGAAGCCCGCGTCGTGAAAGATCTTTTCCAGGGCCAGGGCACACTGCGGCACGTTGGAGGCATGCTTGAGCAAACCCACATTGCCGGCCATCAGCGCCGGGGCCGCAAACCGTACCACCTGCCAGAACGGGAAGTTCCAGGGCATCACGGCCAGCACCACGCCCAGGGGCTCGTGGGAGATAAAGGAGCGCCGGGCTTCCGTTTTAATAACCTCGTCCCGGAGAAATTCCTCGGCGTGGTCGGCGTAGTAGTCGCAGGTCAGGGCGCACTTCTGCACTTCGGCCCGGCCGTCGGTAACCGGCTTGCCCATCTCCAGGGCCATCAGCCGGGCCAGCTCGTCCTGCCGCTCGCGCAGCAGACCGGCGGCGCGGTGCATCAGCCGGGCGCGCCCGGCAAAGGCCGTTGCCGGCCAGGTCGTGGCTGCCTTTGCCGCCTGCGCCAGGATCCGCTCGGTTTTCGTCCAGGAGAACGGGGCGAAGCGCCGCAGCACCTTGCCCGAATAGGGATTGTATGATTCAATTGCCATTAGCCGAAGAAAAGAGAAGTCTGCGGGGAATACGGGTGCCAACGGGGAAAGATAAGCCCGGCCGCCCGGAGCGCGAGCCGGACCTGGGGCGGGAGCAGGAGATGGGTAAGCTAAACCTTGCGACAAGTTGGGTGTTTGAACCCCGGCCTGTCAGAAGCTGGCTATTTCGTGTAATTTCGCCCATCCCATCTGACCATTCCGTGGTCAGTCACTTTATTTGTGACCCGTGTCGGTAACTACTTCCGAATCCTCTGCGCCCGAACTCGAGGAACAGCTTGTGCAACGGCTGCGCGCCCGCGACGAGTCGGCCATGACGCTGTTTTACGACAAATACTCGACCGCGCTGTACGGCGTAATCCTGCGCATCGTCAAGAAAGAAGAAATTGCTGAGGATGTCCTGCAGGAAAGCCTGGTCAAGATCTGGCACTCGTTTGCCTCTTATGATGCCACCAAAGGCCGTTTATTTACCTGGGTCCTGAACATATCCCGGAATCTTGCAATCGATAAAATCCGGTCTCGACAGTACCGCGTAAGTAGTCATACCCAAACGCTGGAAGACAGCTCGGCCATGCGCCAGGCCGCTTCCTCCTCCTTCCGCCCCGAGCATATCGGGCTCGAGGAAATTACCCGCAAACTCAACCCTGAGCAAAAGCAGATTATCGACCTGCTGTATTTCGGAGGCTTCACCCAGAGTGAGGCAGCCGAAGAGCTTAATCTACCCCTTGGAACCGTGAAAACCCGGGCCCGCACCGCACTGAAAGTTTTAGCCAAATTGATTCGATAGATCGTGAACATTCAAGAATACATCGAATCCGGTATCCTGGAGCAGTATGCTCTGGGTGAGCTCACCGAAGCGCAGCGCGCCGAGGTGGAGCACCACGCGGCTCAATATCCCGAAATCCAGCAGGAGCTGGACACCATTCTCGAGGCCCTAGCCCTGTACGCATCAGCCCACACCCAAACGCCTCCTTCCGGCATGCGGGAGCGGGTGCTGGCCGGCTGGCAGCAGGCCATTCATCAGCAAAATGCCAACCCGGCCCCGGCCGAAGCGCCGGCCACCCCGGTGGTGCGCCAGCTGGTGCCCGAGCCGGCCCCGGCGCGCGTGAGCTGGCTGATGGCGGCCTCGGTTGCCTTGCTGCTGCTGAGCGCGGCCGGCAACTTCTACCTGTATTCCAAATGGCGGTCGACGGAAACCGACCTGCTGGCCATGCAAAGCGAGCAGGGACGTATGGCCTCGACCATGCAGGCCGTGGAAAAGCGCCTCGATACCCGCACCCAGGAGTTGGCCGTGCTGCGCAGTGAGCAGTTCCGGGAAGTAAACCTGGCCGGGATGCCCATTGCCCCGACTGCCAAGGCCCGGGTGCTCTACAACCCCGCTACCAAGGCCGTGTACGTGGACGTGCGCAACCTGCCGGCGGCGCCCGAGGGCAAGCAGTACCAGCTCTGGGCCCTCGATGGCGGCAAGCCCGTAGACGCCGGCATGCTGGCCCAGGCCACGGCGGTAGGCGACAGCCTGCAGCACATGAAGGATGTTGCCAGCGCCCAGGCGTTTGCCATGACCGTAGAGCCGATGGGCGGCAGCGAGAATCCGACAATGGAAACGCTGACCGTGATGGGCAAGATGTAGGCGGCCCGTGCGCGCTCCGGTGCGTACCTTTACGCCTCACGTTTCTTTCTCCCAGTGCACGGTTCGATATTCATTCTTCTCAAGCGGTTTGTTCAAACCCATTACGACTACAGTACCTGGATCAAGCTCATTGAGCTGTCGGGGCTGAGCAGCGCTGATTTTGACATCAATACGGTTTACCCCGACGAGCACATCTACCAGCTGGTGGGGCAGGCTGCAGAAATGACCGGTATTCCCGCGGAAGTCCTGCAGGAAAAGTTCGGCGAATTTCTGGTGCCTGACCTGATGCTGGTGTACAGCAAGTACGTGCAGCCGGAGTGGCGGACCCTGGAAATGATTGAGAACACCGAGCATACCATGCACGGGCAGGTGCGGCGCAACCACGCCGAGGCTTCGCCCCCGGTACTGCACGTGACGCGGGTTTCCGAGAATGAGCTACTGGTCGACTATATCTCGAAGCGGCGCATGGGCGCGCTGGCCGTCGGCATTACGCGCGGGCTGGCCAACTACTTTGATGAGGGCGACCGAATCAAAGTGACGCCTACTACGAGCGAAAACGGGGAGAAAGTCCAGATTCGCGTAGAGCGGCTGCCCCGGCAAGCCAAACAATAAACCACAGGGCCGGTTCTTGAGCCGTTCTTTCAGGCAAGCTTATTCCCCCGTTCGTGGGCCCCGGTGCCCGCTATTTCTTTTCCACAATGGACAACGCGACGTACTACAATCCGGCCGACCTGGCCAAGTTCGGCAACATCACCGCCTGGCAGCAGGAAATGGGCAGCAAGTTTTTCGCCTACTACGCTGAGGTATTCAAGGAAGGCGCGCTGAGTGAGCGGGAAAAGGCCCTGATTGCGCTGGCCGTGGCCCACGCCGTGCAGTGCCCGTACTGCATCGACGCCTACACCACCGACTCCCTGCAGAAAGGTGCCGACGAGGCACAGATGATGGAAGCCGTCCACGTGGCGGCGGCCATCAAGGGCGGCTCGGCCCTGGTTCACGGCGTGCAGATGATGAACAAAGCCAAGGAGCTGACGATGTGACCTTTTAATGGGCTAATGGGGTTGACTGTGCCGGGGAGCTGATTTTTCAATTCTACTCCTCAAAGTAGGACGGCAGAATCTGCGTCAGCACATTCCCCATCCGCACGTCAGCACCTTATCAACGCAGCAGCACCTCAGAAAAATGAAGTCTCTCCACGCCCAGCACCACGCCCTGGCCGATGCCGGCTACCAGCTGACGGTGCTTAGCCAGGCCGAGGCGGAGGGAGCCCGGCTGCCGTCGTTTGCCAGCCAGCTCAGGGAGTCGGGCCTGCTGCCCCTGCAGCCTACGGGCCTGAGCGTGATGCAGATCAACGTGGGCAAGATGTGCAACCAGACCTGCCGGCACTGCCACGTCGATGCCGGGCCGGACCGCACCGAGATTATGACCCGGGAAACGATGCAGCTCTGCCTCGATGCCCTGGCTGCCACCGATATCGAGGTGGTGGACCTGACCGGGGGCGCCCCGGAAATGAACCCTGATTTCCGCTGGCTGGTCGAGCAGATTTCGGCTTTGGGCCGGCAGACCATCGTGCGCTGCAACCTGACCATCATTGTAGCCAACCCCAAGTACCACGACCTGCCCGAGTTCTTTGCCCGGCACCGGGTGCGGGTGGTATCGTCCCTGCCGCACTTCTCGGCTACCCGCACCGATGCGCAGCGGGGCGAAGGCGTGTTTGCCCGCTCGATCCGGGCTTTGCGGATGCTGAACGAAGTCGGTTACGGCGTCGAAAACTCGGGCCTGACCCTGGATCTGGTCTACAACCCTTCGGGGGCGTTTCTGCCGGGTAGTCAGGCCGGGCTGGAGCGCGACTTCAAGCAGCGCCTGGCCCGGGAGCAGGGCGTGGCGTTCAACTCCCTGCTGGCCATTACCAACCTGCCCATCAGCCGGTTTCTGGATTACCTGCTTGAAACCGGCAACTACGCCGGCTACATGGACAAGCTGGTGGCCGCCTACAACCCCGCTGCGGCGGCCAACGTGATGTGCCGCACCACGCTGTCCATTGGCTGGGACGGCCTCCTCTACGACTGCGACTTCAACCAGATGCTGGAGCTGCCCGTGCATGCCACCGCTCCCCAGCATATCCGGGACTTTAACCTGGAGGCGCTGCTGGGCCGCAGCATTGTCATCAACCAGCACTGCTTCGGCTGCACGGCCGGGGCCGGGTCCAGCTGCGGAGGAGCCACCGTTTGAGTTTTTTCGGCTTGAATACGTCTTTGCTCAAGCGCACGGCCCTTTTGCTCAGTCTCCTTGGCTGGGGGTTGGCCCTGCCGGCCTGCAGCCAGGACAAGAGCGCGCATCCGGGCCGGGACCCGGCCTACGACCAGATGCTGCGGGTACTGTACCGCGAAACCGTGCCGCTGATGCAGCCCGCTGAGCTGGCCGCCCGGCTGCAGCGTGCCCCCCAGTCCGTTCTGCTGCTCGATGCCCGTACGCCGGCTGAGTACAAGGTTAGCCACCTGGCCGGGGCCCGGCTCGTGGACTTCGACCATTTCGAGCAGGCGGACTTCAGCGGCCTGCCCCGCGACCGGACCGTGGTGGTGTACTGCTCGGTGGGCTACCGGAGCGAGCGGGTGGGAGAGCGGCTGCAGACGCTCGGTTTTGCCACGGTCCGGAACCTCTACGGCGGTATTTTTCAGTGGGTCAACGAAGGACGGCCGGTGTTCAACGCCAAGGGCGCTACCACGAACATTCATCCCTACTCGGCCCTGTGGAGCTCCTGGCTGAGCCGCGGTAAGCCCGTGTACGAGTGATGGAGCAACTGCTGATATTTGCCCGCCACCCCGAGCCCGGGCGCGTCAAGACCCGGCTGGCAGCAGGTGTCGGGGATGAAAAGGCGCTGGAAGTGTACCGGCTCCTGCTGGACCGGACCCAGCTTGCCGTCACGAACTGTCGCGCCCAGGCTACCGTCTGGCTGGCCGCCCCGGCGCAGCTCCCGGCTGCTCCTGACACCCCGCTCTGGCCCGGCTTCGAGCATCGGCAGCAGGTCGCCGGTGACCTGGGGGAGAAGATGCGGGCCGCGTTTCAGGCCGCCTTCGACCAGAGTGCCACTGCTGTGGTGATTATCGGCACCGACTGCCCGCAGCTGACCGATGGTCATTTACGCGAGGCCTTCGGGGCATTGCTGACGCATGATGTGGTGCTGGGACCGGCTGCCGACGGGGGCTACTACCTGCTGGGCATGCGCCGGATGCAGCCCGCTTTCTTCGCCGGCAAGCGTTGGAGCACCGAATCCGTGCTGGCCGACACCCTGGCTGATGCGCAGCGGCTGCAGCTGAAAGTAAAGCTGCTGCCCGAGCTGCTCGACATCGATACGGCTGCCGATCTGGCGGCCTGGGAGCAGGCTGAAAAAGCTGCGCAACGGCAACGCCCCGGCACGGATGCCGTACGCTAGCCTCATTTCACTGTTCTGTTTTTCCGCTATGCGCCGTTGTCGAATCCTGGTTTTGCTGAGCGCGATGGGGTGGTTGGGCGCCTCCTGCTCGTCGGAGCCGGATCAAGCCGGGAGGACGGCTGCCAACGCCCCGGAAGCTGCATTGCCCCAGCTGGCCCGGCACTTCGACCAGCAGTGGGCCATGCAGAAGCTCTGGGAGGATGGCCTGGCAGAAGTGGCGGTTTATGATGCCGAGCGGGTGATTTACAACAAGCCCCGGCGCTTCGAGTACGTTCAGATTACCGTCAAAGAGGAATTCAACCAGCGCTTCAACGTCAAGACCGACGACTACCAGCGCACCGACCTGTTTCCGGTGATGAAAGTCAACCAGTTCTGCCGGATCGAAACCGACCAGTACCCGTACCACTTCCTGACCAGCCTGTTTTTCCGGCGCGACGAGCCCATCACCCTCTACAAGCTGACGACTTCCTCCCAGGAGTGGTGCGGCAACACGTTCAAGGCCATTACCGACGACGCCCTGCAGTACACGCAGTCGTACAACTCGTACTGGGACGGGCAGGGCAGCGGGGAGCGGGCCCTGCGCCGCAACGTGCTGTTTGAGGACGCGCTGCCCTACACGCTGCGTAGCCTGCGCTTCGACCAGCTGCCGCGCTTCGAGGTAGCCGTGTGCGAGCTGCAGCAAACCAGCAAAGCCCTGCCGCCGGCGTACTACGAGGCCAGCGTTGCCGTGACGGCAGCTGCCGCGGCCGAGGCTGCCGAGCCGGCCTGGCGCGTGGTCGTGCAGCTCGATCAGCAGAAGCGGAACGTGTACTGGTTTGCCCGCGCGTATCCGAACGTGCTGCTGCGCCAAACCACCTGGGACGGCCGGAGCCTCGTGCTCAAATCCCAGCGCCGCTACGCTTACTGGACGCACTAAGTTGAAGCTGTTGGCTTTTAGCTGACGGCTATTGGCTTTGGTACTGGTGAACTTCTTCGTCAGGTCTTGTCCGGGTCAGGTCGTAAGCCAGCACGGTCAGCAGGATGAGGTATTCCGCGGCGACGAGCAGCAGGTTTTCGGCGTAGACGCTGCTTTGGTAGGCCGAGTAGGAAAGCACTACCAGTGCGGACCAGATCAGGGCGAAACGGTAGCGGGTGAATACGCTCAGCGCTACCAGGGGCGTGAGGTACCACGGGTGCACCACCGTGGCCAGCAGGTAGTAGCCGGTGAGCAGCAGCAGCAGGGTAGGGGGCAGCCGGTGAAGCTCCGTCGTCCGTTCGCGCCAGCTGATCAGCAGTACCAGCGCCACCACGGCCAGCGCCAGCCCGGTTCCGATAACGGCAATCTGGTTGTAGCCGGTGTACCACTGCCCCCAGGCCCGCAGCAGATAGTACAGGCTGGCGTTGAACTCAAACGAGTGAAAGTAAAGGTTGAGGCTCCGGCCAACATTTGCCAGCATATCAGCGGATATAAACGGCGCAAACAGTACAGCCAGCGTGGCGGCGACGACCAGCCCGTACTGCACTAACCACCGCCAGCCGAGCCGGCGCACCAACAGGGGCAGCAGCAGCAAAGGCAGCAGCTTGGTTCCCACCGCCAAACCCAGTGCCACCGCCGAGCCCATCCGCCTTCCGCGCAGCAGCAGCCAGAAGGTAGCCAGCACCAGGCAGATCAGCAGGGCCTCGAAGTGCAGGTTGCCGGTGAGCTCTACAATCACCAGCGGGTTAAGCAGGTAAATCAGCGCCCGCTGCGCCGGCAGCCGCCACGCGCCCAGCAGCGCCAGCAGCAGCCAGGCCGTAAGGGCTTCGGCCCCCAGCAGCACCAGGCGCATCAGGACCACGGCAGCCTGCTCCTTATCCGGAAACCACCACCCCGCCAGCCCGAACACCGCCTGGCAGACCGGCGGATACACCGAGTAGTAGTGGGGCGAGTTGAGGCGGGCGTAAAGGGGCTCCAGCGCTAAGGAACCGTTTGCTGCGTCTTTCTCAGCCATGAGCTCATCAGGTCGGGAGAGGTAAGGGTTCTGCCCGGCGGCCAGCAGGATGCCGTCCCAGCGGAAGCGGTGGTAGTCGTCGGAAAGGGCGGGCAGCGCCGGCAGCCAGAGCAGGCGCAGCAGCAGGGCCGCTGCCAGCCCGGCCCGCAGGCTTAGGCCCAGGCGCAGCAAACCGGCGTAGGCGACGAAGGCGATTCCGAACAGCGCCAGCACCCAGCCAAAGCTTTGGCGCGGCACTGCGTAGGCCAGCCCCCAGTAGGCCGCCGCGCTCATCCCAAAGGCCAGCAGCCGGGGCAGCAGAAGCGGGCGGAGCTTTGGCACGGGCTAGTTGTTGTGGCGAACCGAATAGTAGAAGACCAGCCCGAAGCCCACGCTCAGCAGCAGATGGAAAGGCAGCAGTCCGTAGTCGCGCAGGTAAAAGCCTGCCCCGATGCCCGCCACAAAATACAGGCACAGCACGCCCTCCGCCACGGTGAGGCCGTCGAGGCCGCCGGTGCGGTAGCGGCGGCGCCAGAACGCGGGCCCGCTCACCAGTCCCTGCTTGGGCGTCCGGATGAAAGCCGAGGGGCGCCGGGCCAGCCCGGCCAGCACGGCCCGGCTGTTGTGCAAGGAAAGCCCCATCGACATGGCCAGGAACAGCAGGAACCGGGGCACAAACCGCCGGGCCGGCGCGGCGGGGTCGGCCTGCTGCCACGACAGGTAAAAGAACATGGTCAGCGGCAGAAAGCTCAGCGGAAACACCGCAGCCGCCTGAAACACTGGCTTCAGGTGGGGCGAGAACTCACGGACCAGCAGCAGGGGCACGCTCAGCACGGCCATCAGCAGCACGGCCACGAACACGGTGCTGTTGAGCAGGTGAAAGCCGGCGTGCAACTTGGTCGAGGTTTTCAGGCCGGAGCGCAGCACGGTTCCCAGGTGCTTGCGGGCCGTTTCGGCTGCCCCTTTGGTCCACCGGAACTGCTGGGACTTCAGCGCATCCATTGCTGCGGGCAGCTCGGCCGGCGCTACCACGTGGGGCAGGTACTGAAAAAGCCAGCCTTTCAGCTGGGCCCGGTAGCTCAGATCAAGGTCTTCGGTCAGCGTGTCGGAGTGCCAGCCGCCGGCATCCTCGATGCAGCTGCGCCGCCATACCCCACCGGTGCCGTTGAAGTTGATGAAGTGCCCCCCGGCGTGGCGGCCCACCTGCTCAACCAGGAAATGGGCATTCAGGCCAAAGCTCTGCAGGCGCGTCAGCAGGGAAAAATTCTCGTTGAGGTGGCCCCAGCGGGTCTGCACTACGCCCACCCCGGGAGCGGCGAAGTAGGGCACGGTGCAAAGCAGAAAGTCGGGAGCGGGTACAAAGTCGGCGTCGAAGATGGCAATAAACTCCCCAGCGGTGCGCTCCAGCCCGTAGGCCAGGGCCCCGGCTTTGTAGCCTTCCCGGGTAGGGCGGCGCACCAGCTCGATGTTGACGCCCCGGTCCCGGTGCCAGGCAATCCGGGCCTCGGACAAAGCCAGGGTTTCGTCGGTGGAGTCGTCGAGCACCTGAATGTGCAGGCGGCCGGCCGGGTAGGTGAGGGCCGCCGCCGCGTCGATGATGCGCTCCACCACGAACAGCTCGTTGAAGATGGGCAGCTGCACCGTGACCCTCGGCCAGGTGGCCGGATCGGGCGGAGCGGGCAGGGCCGGCTGCCGGTAGGCGTGGCGGCTGAGGCGGGTAAGCTGCAGCTGCGTCAGGCTGAAGCCCAGAATGAACACCAGGCACAGCCCGTAGAGCACCAGCAGCACGATTTCAAGTCCGAGCATCAGCAGGCAGCGTAGGAAAAGCCGGCCGCCTGCTCCCGGTAAGAGCCGCCGCGGCCCGCCGGTAGGTTATTTGCCCGCATACTTGAAGATCGTCCAGAGAATCTTATACCCGGCGCCGAGGGTGCCTTTCACCGTGCCCGATACCTTCGACACCCCAATGCGGCGGCGGTAGCGCACCGGCACCTCTACGCTGCGCAGCTTGAGCCGGGCGGCCTTGAGCTGCATCTCCACCGTCCACCCGTAGGTCTGGTCTTGCATGCCAATCTGTTGCAGGGCTTCGGTGCGGATAGCCCGGAACGGACCCAGGTCGGTGAACCGGGCGCCGTAGAGCATGCGCAGCAGCGACGTGGCCAGCCAGTTGCCGAACACCTGCTGGGGCAGCATCGAGCCGGCTTCGCGTTGCCCCAGGGCCCGGGACCCGATGACCATATCCGCCTCGCCCCGCAGGATGGGCGCTACCAGGTCGGGCATTTCTTCGGGGTAGTCGGAGTAGTCACCGTCGAGAAATACGATGATATGGGCCTGCTCGGATTGGGGGCGGGCAAAGCAGTGCGCTATGCCCCGCAGGCAGGCGTGGCCGTAGCCGGGCCGGAGCTCACGCAGCACCGTCGCCCCGCCCCGCCGGGCCACTTCCCCGGTGTGGTCCGAGGAGTTGTTGTCGACGACGATTACCTCCCGGACCAGACTGAACGGAATTTCGGCCAGTACGCGCCCAATGGACTGTTCCTCATTGTAGGCGGGGATGATAACATCGATAAGCGGGCGGGCGGGCAAAGGAGCAGGGGGCACGGCAGGGAAAAACACGAAACAGGAAACAAAGATGCTGGTTTTTAGCCGGGCCCGCCGATTTGCCGTTTTTACGTACTACACTGCGGCCCCGGGCCTTCACAAAACTTTTCCTCCTATGCTCAAAGCAGGCGACATAGCTCCCGTATTCACCCTCAAGACGACCACCGGCGCCACCTTCAATCTGGCCGAGCAGCGCGGCAAGCGCAGCATCGTGCTGTATTTCTACCCGAAAGACAACACCAGCGGCTGCACGGCCGAGGCCTGCTCGTTTCGCGACGAGTATGAAGACTTTCAGGACCTGGGCGCCGAAGTAGTGGGCGTGAGCCCCGACAGCGAGGAGTCGCACCAGAAGTTCAGCCAAAAGCATCGCCTGCCGTTTCCGCTGTTGGCCGACGTAGGCGGCAAGGTGGCCAAGCTTTACGAGGTACCCCGGGCCCTGCTGGGCTTTATTCCCGGGCGCGTCACCTTCGTTATCGACCAGCAAGGGGTGATTCAATACGTATTCAACTCCCTGAGCAAAGCCACCGACCACGTCGCCAATACCAAAAAGGTGCTCACCGAGCTGGCCGCTAAGAAAGGGTAGCCTTGGCTTGCATCGAACTCCTGACGCAGATGGCCGCTGACGAAGCTCTTCCCCGGCCTGCGGGAAGCTAGGCGGAAGAATTCGGCGCTGCCTATCTTCGCGGCCTTACTTTGTCGTTTGATGGGAGCTTTACTGACTGATATGCTGCAGCGCACCCAGCGCAGCCGCCGGATTGTGGCCGTGCAGGCCGGGGAAACGATGTTTCTGGGGTACGTACTCAGCCACAACCCCGAACTGCTGCTGCTGCGGACCGTGACCCGCCAGGGGCTGCTGACGGCGGTGCGCACCATCAGCATGGGCAGCGTGACCCAGGTTCACTTCGACGACCGGTACGTGCGGCTCATCGAGTTCAAGGAGCACAACCCCGAAACCGTATATGCTCGTCCGGCCGCTCCCGAAGGCCTGGATCAGGCGTACCTGAGTGTGCCGGCCCTGCTGCAGCGGGCCCAGGAAACGCGCCAGCTGGTGGAGCTGGAAACCCTGGCCGATACCACCTTCTACTGCTATATCGCCCGGCTGACCGAGGACGAACTGCTGCTGGAAGTACACACGCAGTTTGGGGAGCCCGATGGGCACACGGTGCTGGGCCTGGACGAAGTGCGCAACGTGGTGTGGAGCAGCGAGGATACCCGCACGGTCGAGATGCTGCTGAAACAACCGGGAGCATTGGGTGAGCGCGCCGGGCAGTAATCAGCACCGGTAAATGGCTTCGGCAACGAGGAGTAGCGCGGCAAAATCAGTCAGCGCGCTAACGAAATGCTGCCCCGGAATTTCGGATTTGCGTAAGCAGACCCTAATCTACCTGCTGACTATGCTACTCCGTACCCTGCTGCCTTTCCTGCTGCTGTGCCAGCTGCCGTACGCCAGCCCGGCCCAGGCACCGGCTGCCCTCAACGCTACCCTCGACGGCTACGAGTACCCGTTCCTGGTAAAGTACCTGCCGCTCCGGCTCGAAGGGCAGGCGTTGCGCATGGCCTACATGGACGTACCCGCTACAACCAAAGCCAACGGCCGGACCATGGTGCTGCTCCACGGCAAAAACTTTTTCGGTGCCTACTGGCGCGAAACGATAAAGGCGCTGACGGCCGCCGGGTTCCGGGTGGTGGTGCCCGACCAGATCGGGTTTGGCAAGTCCGACAAGCCCGACATTCACTATTCGTTTCACCAGCTGGCCCGCAACACCCGGCAGCTCCTGGACACACTGGGCGTCAAAAAGGCCATTGTGGTGGGCCATAGCATGGGTGGGATGCTGGCTACCCGCTTTGCGCTGCTGTACCCCGAGGCTACCGAAAAGCTGGTGCTCGAAAATCCAATTGGCCTGGAGGACTACCGGGTGGGCGTCCCGAACCAGACGGTGGACCAGGCCGAGGCCGGGGAGCGGAAAAGCACCGAGGAAAGCATCCGGAAGTACCACGCCACCTACTACCCCAAAGCCTATCCGAAGGCCCACGACGAGTGGCTGCTGCCCCTGGCGGCCCAGACCCGCCACCCCGATTTTTCTAAGGTTGCCCGTGCCAATGCCCTCACGTTCGACATGATCTACCAGCAGCCGGTCAGTTACGAGTACCACCTTATTTCAGTGCCCACGCTGCTCATAATCGGCCAGGAAGACCGCACCATCGTGGGCAAAGGACTGATTAAAGACCCCAAGGTGCTGGCCAGGATGGGACAGTACCCGGCCCTGGGTAAGCACACCGCCGCCCGGATCAAAAACGGCAAGCTGGTCGAGCTGTCCGGCGTAGGGCACATTCCCCACCTGGAAGCCGCCCCGAAGTTTCTGGCCGCGCTGCTGGCATTCGTGAAATAGCACCGGGGAGCCCAGGCTTTGCGCTGTTGTGGCCGGAGCAGCTGGTCAGATGCTGCCGGCAGGCGCGCGTACCCAGGCGCCCGACCAGCCGGTCGGGCGCCTTTTTGTTGCGGCCTGAACGTGTAGAGCCGACCTTACTGCCCAAATCAGCCCGTTGACAGGTTGTTGATGGTCGTTGACACTCATTGTGCAAACCAGGGCAGCTAGGTTGCTTAGGTTTGACCAGAAACCTATATTGTCTTACGGATGATAGAATTCGCCGCAAGCACTTATTCTATGAAACACGCCTACCTCTGCCTCGCAATTTCGCTGCTGGCCGGCACAGCCTCCCTGGCCCAGACCGGGGGCGTGCGCATTGGCTCAGCCGGCTCTCCGGACCCTAAAGCCGCCCTCGACATTGACGCTGCGGGCAAAGGCCTGCTGATTCCGCGCATGGACTCGGCCAGTCGCGTCAGCATCGACACTCCGCCCGATGGGCTGATGGTGTTTCAGACCAACGGCCGCAAAGGCTTCTGGTACGCCATGAGCGGCAGCTGGCTGTTTATCCCGGACAAAGCACGTTCCGGCGACAACCTGGGCAACCACACCGCCACGCAGAACTTCGACCTCAACAACAAACGCCTGAACGCGGTGGCCACCGCTGCGCTGGGCGACTCCGTAGCGCAGGTGGAAGTCCGCTCATTAGTGCCCAGTAAAAGCGCGGCCATCATCACCCGCAGCCTCTACGGCCGCAACTACACCCGCACCATGCTCTCGGGCTACGGTGCGGGTCCGGCCAACGAGGACATCGACTATGCCGTGTGGGGCAATGCCTACCGTTCCGACGGCTGGGCAGGCATCTTTACGGCCGGTCGGCCCGGTGCGCCCCTGCGCTGGGTCGGTTTGGCCGGCCACCCTGGCTACGTCAATGCCAAAGCAGCCATCCGTATCGTCGATGGTACGCAGGGCGCCGGCAAGGTGCTGACTTCTGACGCGGTGGGCCACGGCAAGTGGATGCCGATAACGACGGCCGGCGGCAACTTTAACCTGGGGCCTTACAAGCTGGTGGGCAATGGCGGCAGCCAGGGCCTTTCCATCAGCACGGGGGGTGATGTGGTACTGGGCGGTATGGCAACTCCGTCGATGATGCTGCACTCCAATGGTAACAATAGCGTGAATGGAGCCACGCTGCGCTTCCGGGAAAACGACCTCAGCTACGGCTGGAACCTGCGCCACAACACCGGCGGCAACGAAGGTGGTACCTCCGCCGACCGCCTGATTCTGGATCGGCTGAATGGTGGGGGAGCAGTGGCTGTAATGACATGGGACCAGGCGTCGGGCAACGTGGGCGTGGGCACTACTTCGCCGGGGTACAAGCTCGACGTCAACGGCATCATCCGCGGCAGTAACGTTTCGGCGTCGGATTCCCGGTTTAAAAAAGAGGTGCGCCCGCTCAGCGGCGCCCTGGCCTCCGTGCGGGCGCTACGGGGCGTACGCTACCAGTGGAACGAGCTGGGCGTACAGCACGGCGGCACGGCCGGGGCCGGGCAGGTGGGCGTGCTGGCCCAGGAAATCGAGAAAATCTACCCCGAGCTGGTCAGCACCGATGCCCACGGCTACAAGGCCGTCAACTATGCTCAGCTCACGCCCGTGCTGCTCGAAACCATCAAGGAGCTCGATGCCCAGCTCGCCGCCCAGACCCGGCGCGCCGACGAGGCCCGGGCCGCCCAGCAGGCCGACCATGCCGACCTGCAAATGCTGAAAGCCCAGCTGGCAAAGCTGCAGGAAGCCGTAGCCCCCGCCGCCGCAGCCCGGCGCTAGCTTAAGATGCGGAGCGAGTCGGCGTGGATGAGGGGCGAGGCCTGGTAGCGGCCTTCGCGCGGGCCGTTTTCAAGGTTGAGCACTCCCCGGGGACAGGCGTTGGAGCACATGCCGCACCCCACGCAGGAAGCCCGGATGATCGGCTCCCCGCGCTGGGCGTACTGCTTTACGTCGATACCCATCTCGCACACGTTCGAGCAGTTGCCGCAGCTGATGCATTGGCCGCCATTGGTGGTGATGCGGAACCGGGAGAAGTGCTTCTGCAGCAAACCCAGATACGCCGCCATCGGGCAGCCGAACCGGCACCACACCCGGTTGCCCAGAATAGGGTAGAAGCCTACACCGACTACCCCCGAAAACACGGCCCCGATCAGAAAGCCGTAGGTTTTGTACAAGCCACCCGCAACTGAGCCCAGCAGGGCGTTCTGCAGGAGCCGGTCGGCCCACATGAGCAAGGTGACGAGGATAATAAAGCCCAGGATCGGATAGATCAGGGCCACTTCCAAGCGCCAGGCCCGCCGGCTTTTGTCGGATAGCTGCCGGTAGGCGTCGCCGGCGGTTTCGGCCAGGCCCCCGCACCCGCAAACCCAGGAGCAGTACCACCGCTTGCCGTAGAAGTACGTCAGCACCGGCGTAGCCAGAAACGCCATCAGGGCGCCCCAGAACACCATGAATACGCCCAGGGCCTGCCCGTCCTTGATGAGGTAATCAACCGTGCCAGGGAACAGGTAGTCGTACTTAAGGGGCCAGAAGTACGTGAAGTAAAACTCGGGCTTTTGAAAGAACAGCAGGATGCCGGGCAGAATAAAGGCAAACCCCAGCTGAAAGAACATTACGGAGCCGGTCCGGACCAGCTGATACCGCGAGTTACGGTATTTCCACAACGCCCGCCCACCCATTACCAGCACGGCCAGCGTGTAGAAGGTACCGTACAGAAACCACTGGTCGGCGGGCCGGGCCCGCAAGGCCAGGCTGAACGGGTCGAGGGTACGAACCAGGTTCTCCAGGTAGTGCGGATACCAGTACAACACCACGTAAAAGCCGGTGAGCACAATGCCCACTACCCAGGCCACGGCGCCGCGGCTGGTGCTGCTGCGCAGCCAGAGGTTGTTTTGCTGAACGCCTTCCTCGCCCCGCCCGAACTTGTACCACGACCAGCCCAGCGTACCGCCGCAGACCAGGGCCAGCCCAGCGTAGAAGCTCAGCCGGGCCTGCTCGACATCAGCCGTGAAGGCCGCCACCAGCAGGGCCAGCAGGCCGAGTCCCACGGCCGTCAGGAGCGTGCGTTCGGTGCCGTTGGTTGCCGGCAGAGGTGAGTGGCCGAGGGCCAGGGAAGAATCAGCAGAAGACATGGGGCAGAGTCAGAAGGGAGAGGAGCGGGCCGGTTCGGCTTAGTGATGGTGATGATGGTCGCTGCCGGGCTTGCCAAACAGGTTCAGCAAGGAACCCACGATGTAGAGGGCCACCCAGCACACGTACAGCCAGCGGAAGCCGGGCAACGGCGGGCGGTCCAGCAGTTCCAGAATCAGGTGAGCGGCCCCGCTCATGATCAGGCCGGTGAGGGCAATAAACTGAAACGAGTTGAGGGCACCGGGCCGGTATAGCTTGGAGAAGTCCACGGGAAGTAGGGTTGAGGGTAGGCGAAAATGAGAGCCCGCCTAAAGGTGATGGCTATAAATTAAGTATTTTGGAAATCAGGCATTTGCCCTGTCTGAGCTGAACGGCTTGTTGAGGAAAGGCGCGGTTGAAGTGGGCAACTATTTCCGGCTCATGCTGCCGGTAAAACTCGGGGTCGAAATTGGCGGCGCCAAGGTGAGCCACCACAGTCTGCACCGGCGCCTGTTCGCGGAGCCAGGCTTCGCACACGTCGTGGCGCAGGCGCAAGCCCAAAGCGTTGAATCCCGTTACGGCAAAGCTTCGTGCCGGGTCGAAGTTGATGCGCAACGCCCGCTGCCCATTGGCGGGTTCCCAGTAAAACGACTCGCTTCCGGCCGCTGGCCTGGCCGGCACCTGCCCGTAGGTCTGGTACTCGAGGTTGAAGAACTTGGCGGAGTTAAACCAGATGCCGCGGCGGTACGGAGTGGGCTGCCCGGCCAGGGTGTGCCCTACGGTTTCGCCCTGCATCCGGCCGGTGTACCAGAGCTGCTCGATGGGCACTTCGCCGGCCCCGGCCTGCCGGTGCTGGGCGCAGTCGCCGGCGGCGTACACCCCGGGCACACTGGTTTCCAGTTGTTCGTTGACCAGGATGCCCCGGTCGGTTTCCACGGCCGTGTGCTGCACCAGGCTCAGGTTGGGCGCTACGCCCGTGGCAATGCCCAGCCACTGGGCGGGCAGCTCCTCGTCGGCCGTGGTACGCACGGCCCGTACCCGCCCGTCGGCGTCGGCCAGTACCTCGGCCAGTTCGGTCTGGTAGCGCACCGTGATGCCGTTGGCCGTAAGCTGCTGATCCACCAGGCGGGCTTCCTCGGGTGGCAGCACGCTGCCCCAGTACCGGGCCTCGCGCACCAGCATCGTCACATGAATGCCCCGGGTGTGCAGCATCTCGGCCAGCTCCACGCCAATTAACCCCCCGCCTACTACCACTGCCTGCGTGATGCCGCGGGTATCCTGCTCCATCCGGGCCAGATCGGGCAGACCGTAGAGCCCCTGCACCCCGCGCAGGTTCTGTCCGGGCCAGCCGTAGCGCTTCGTTACCGAGCCGGTGGCCAGCAGCAGCTTATCGTAGGCAAGCGTAACGCCGGTGCTAAGGTGCACCTGCTGCCGGCCGGTGTCCAGACCCGTGGCCGTGGCCTGAATCAGCTCCAGGCGGTTTTCGCTCCAGAACCAGTCTTCGTAAGGCTTGATGTCCTGGGCCCGCATGTGACCCATGTACACGTACATAAGCGCCGTGCGGGAGTAGTGGTGGGCGCTTTCGTCGGATACGAGGGTGATGCGCGCCCCGGGCTGCCGGCGGCGCACCGTAAGGGCGGCCGTGACGCCGGTGATGCCGTTGCCGATGATGACCAGGTGCATGAGGAAAGGGAAAGCGAAAGAAATCAGGACAACAACAGCGGAAAATCAAATGTAGCCCGAACCAGCACAATCCGCCGGGCCGGCTGCTACGTTTATGGCCTCAGCTTTGCTCGCCTGCCGGCGCCACCCAAACCTACTCCCAATGCCTGCTTTCGGATTTTCCCGCTTTCTGTTTTCCCTGCTCGCCGTACTGCTTTTCCGCGGGGCGGCCGCGTCCGCCGGTCCGGTACCGGATGCCTTTACCTCAGCCACCACGTCGTTTCTGCAAAAGTACGTGTCCGCCAACGGGGACGTCAACTACGCGGCCATCAAAAAGAATCCGGCCGCCCTGCAGGCGCTTCTGAAGCAGGTGCAGCAGTTCGATGCCAAAAGCGCCTCCTCCGGGGCCCGCAAGGCCTTTTACCTAAATGCCTACAACCTCGTGGTTATCGGCGCCGTGGTCGACAGCTACCCGCTAAGCTCGGTGATGAAGGTGCCGGGCTTTTTCGACAAGCAGGAGTTTCTGGTAGCGGGCGAGAAGCTCACGCTCAATAATCTGGAGACAAGCAAGCTGCGCAAGCCCTACGACGACCCGCGCATTCACTTTGCCCTGGTGTGCGCCGCCCGCAGCTGCCCCCCGCTCCGGCGCGAGGCGTATGCCACCGCCACCGTTGAGCAGCAGCTCGCGGCCCAGGCCCGGCAGGCAGTCCAGGATCCCCGCTTTATTCGCGTGGACGCCAAAGGCGGCAAGGTGCTGGTGTCGGAAATCTTTAAGTGGTATGCCGATGACTTCCAGGCGACCGGCAAGCCCCTGCTGGCGTACCTCAACCAGTTCCGGGGCCGCCAGTTGCTGCCCCTCGACTCCCGCGTCGACTACTATTCGTACGACTGGACGCTCAACGACCGGCGCTAGGGCGAGAAACCCAACTATGCCGGTTGTGGGCCGTAAGAGCAGAAACGTCTCACCATCATCACCCGACCACCATGGCTACTGATAACGAAACTGAAAATACCACCGGCAATAACCTGATTCCGAAAAACGAGCAGTTCGAAAAGGAAAAGGAGTACAAGAAGTCCCAGAGCAACGGCAAGCAGAGCGACGACCCCTCGGCCCACCGCAACATCGGCGCCAACGGCTATACCCAGCGCAAGGACCAGAAAGACCAGCTCGAGAACCTGCACATCGGCGGCGACGAAACCACGCCCCAGGGCGGCAACCAGCACTACAGCGCCGGGGAGCAGGCCCAGGGGCCGGGCTTCGAAACCGAAGGCAGCTACGAGCTCGACTATAAAGTTCGCTCGCGGGAGCAGGAGTTTGGCGAAAAGGAGCAGAGCGGCCCGGCCGCCCCGCCCCAGGACGACAGCCTGTCGAAGTAAGTAGAATTAAGAAAAAAGCTCCGTGCCGGCAGGTGCGGGGCTTTTTTTGTGCCCGCCGAATCCGTCTGCCCCGGCAGCCACGTTTGTCTTTTCACTATGGTGCTGCTGATTGTCTGCTGGATTCTGTACTACACCCTGCACAGCGTGCTGGCTACCCAAACCGTCAAGGACGCGGTGATTGGCTTCTGGCCCGCCGCCGGCCGGTTTTACCGCCTGGCCTACAATCAGCTTTCGGTCTGGCTGTTTCTGCTGATTTTCCGGTACCAGCTTGGGCTTCCGGAGCACGAGCTGCTGGTGCCCGGCCCGGTACTGACGGCGGTGGGCTCCGGGCTGATGGTAGTCGGGCTGGGGCTGGCCGTTGCGGCGCTGCGGGGCTACGATCTGGCCGAGTTTGCGGGCTGGGCCTACGTGCGCCGGGGCCCCGCTGCCGCCCTGACTCCGCTGTCGGTTTCGGGAATGAACCGCTGGGTGCGCCACCCGCTGTACCTGGGGCTGCTGGTGGGCCTGCTGGGCTTTCTGCTGACCGGACCTACCTCTACGCGGCTGGCATTCGTGGGCTGCACGCTGCTGTACCTGCTGATCGGTACAAGGCTGGAAGAGCGCAAGCTGCTGCGGCGCTTTGGCCTGGCCTACGCCCGCTACCAGCGCCGGGTGCCCATGCTGCTGCCCGCGTGGCCCCGGGCCGCGGAGTAAGCTTTGGCAGGGGAGTCATGATAGAAGCTGATGTAGTAACGCAGATGGAGTGGGGGCATACCAACCCGGCAGAAAAAAAGGCAGGTTATTAGGATATCATTAAAAAATTATATCTTTAGCAACCCTTGGTATCTTTAATTGGCTGGCAAGCCGCTTTGCCGTCAGTTCAACGCCTAAGGTATTGCATCAACCAACCCACTCTCTAACGAAAAAACTCTACGCCATGAGCTCGATCCAGTCGCCGCCCGAAACCGATAACAACGACCACCAACTGCAGGACGAAGAAGAAGCCCTTTCTTCCGGTAATACCCGGCTGGGCATTATTGTCGGGGCCGTTCTGCTGCTCGGAGGTATCGGCTACGCCCTGATTCCGGCCAAAACGACCAACTCGGTGATGGAGCGGGTGATGCCCTCTATGGTGCTGGGCGACGCGACTGTCACCGGCACCCGGATAGAGGAGGAGAAGGCCCCGGCTACCACCGAGGAAGATGAGGTAGCCGACAAGCAGGCTAATGATAAAGCAAAGACGCTGAAGGTGGCTGCGCTGCCGGCCTCCGCTGCGCGTCCGGCCGCTGCTGCCAGCTCGGCTCCGGCCGCTTCCGCTCCCCGACCGGTTGAGGAAGTGGCTGCTGCGCCGGCTCCCGAACCCGTTGCCGCCGCTCCGGAGCCCGCCGCACCCGCTACCGTAACGCTCACGGGCCGCATCCTCGACGACGAAGGCCGGCCACTGACGGGGGCTACCGTGCTGCTGAAAGGCAGCCGCAAAGGAACCAGCACCGATGCCAACGGCAACTACTCCCTGGAAGTACCCGCCGGTGAAAACACGCTCAGCTACGGCTACGGCGGCTACTACGACAAGGAAGTTCGGGTGCGCGGCGCCTCGCCGAGCGTGGTAAATCTGCAGCCCCGGGACGACTACAAGCCCCGCCGCCGCCGCTAGTTCGGTTCGCTACATTCAATAAAAAAGGGCTGCAAGTTGCTTGCAGCCCTTTTTCGTGCGTTAGCGGAAGCTTATTTGCTGCTCTCGACGCCGCGGCCAAACTGTTTGCTGAACAAAAAGAATACCGGCACCCCGAGTAGCATCAGGCCCAGGCCGCGCCAGGAGAACTCGGCGGTGTCGGGTGCGATGAGCAGGATGATGCAGAAGATCGAGGCCAGCACCACGTACAGACCGGGCACTACGGGGTAGCCCCAGGCCCGGTATGGGCGGGGAGCCTCCGGCCGGGTGCGGCGCAGCACGAAGATGCCGATGATGGTGACCACGTAGAACAGGATAACCGAGAACATCACGTAGTCGAGCAGCTGCCCGTACTTTCCGCTCAGGCAGAGCAGGCAGGCCCACAAACACTGAGCCCACAGGGCGCGGCCCGGTACGCCGGCGCCATTGAGCCGACCCAGGCTGGGAAAGAAAAGACCATCCTTGGCCATGGCGTAGTAAGCCCGGGCCCCGGAGAGAATAATGCCGTTGTTGGCCCCGAAGGTGCTGAGCATGATAAGCACGGCCAGCACGTAGGCCCCTGCCGGCCCGAGTACTGACTCGGCCACCGCGGTGGCAACCCGGTCATCGGTGGCGTACATAATGCCGCGGCCCGCCACCGTGGCGGCATCGGGGGAGCCGTTCAGGGGCAGGACCAGCAGGTACACCACGTTGATCAGAATGTAAAGGACTGTGACAATGGCCGTACCGATGGCCATACTGCGCACCAGCGTCCGCTCGGGGTTCTGAATTTCCTCACCGGCGAAGCCAATGTTGTTCCAGGAGTCAGACGAAAACAGGGAGCCTGACATGGCCATGCCAATGGCGATGAGCAGGGTCGTGCCGCTGATGGGCACGGCGGGAGCCGTTACCCCGGGAGCGGCGTGGCGCGTGGCGGTCCAGAGGTCGGCAAAGTTGGCCTGAATGGCTTCGTGGTTGAGCCCCAGGGCCACACCGAAGAGAATGAGCAGCGCCAGGGCAATAAGCTTGGTGCTGCCCAGCACGTTCTGAATCAGCTTGCCCGTCTTCACGCCCCGGGCGTTGATGGCGGTAATGCCGACGATAAGGGCAATGGCCAGCAGCTGCACGCTGCTGAACTCAAAGCCGGCCACCGTCAGCAGCACGTGCTTCACGCTAAACCAGGGGATGAGCACGCCGGTAAACTTGGCAAAGGCCACCGCGACGGCGGCAATTACGCCGGTCTGGATAACGAGGAACAGCGTCCAGCCATAGAGAAAGGCGGTGAGGCGCCCGAAGGCTTCGCGCAGGTACACGTACTGCCCGCCAACCTTGGGAAACATGGAGGCCAGCTCGCCGTAGCTGATGGCCCCGGCCATGGTGATAACGCCCGTCAGCAGCCACACTACCAGCAGCCAGCCGGCGGAGCCGACCTGCCGGGCAATGTTGGCTGACACGATGAAGATGCCCGACCCGATCATGCTGCCGGTAACCAGCATGATGGCGTCGAAAAGGGTGATTGCGCGTTTAAAATGACCTTGATGCTCCTGCGTTTCCTGGGACATGCGAACGGAAAAAGGGTGAAATAGCGGCGGGAAGATAGAAAAGAAAAGCCCGCTTGTGGAAGCAGGCTTGGCAGGCGGCGGTAATGGGAAGGGTAAGCTTAGAATTCGCTCCGGTCATACCAGCTGCGCATTCGCCACGGGTCCATGCGCGTACGGCGCACCAACGCCACGCGGGCCGTGCCGGCTCCCGAAAAGCTCTGGTCGTCGCGCTGCTCGATGGTCAGGTTAAAGGCCCGCTCCACGTACACCAGCGTATCGGAATACAGCGTGTCGGAGGTCGGCAGATACTGCGTCCACTGAAGGTTGGTGCTGCGGGCCGCCCGAAACAGCTTGTGGGTGGTGAGCATGTCCACGTCGCGGTTCCAGGTTTTGTCGGTGTTGCTGACGAAGTCGCGGTACGTGAACTGAAACCGGGGCGCCAGCAGCTGCCCGTAGAGGGCGGAGTCACGCAGCTGATAGGAAGCCCGGAACCGCTCGAAAAAGCCTTTCACCGTGGCCGGGTTGCCCAAAAGCTGATTCGGGTCGGTGGGCATGTCGTCGAGGCCGGGCGCAAACGGGTTGCAGGCCGTGTGCAGCGCAAGCAGCCCGGCCGCCGAAAGGCCGAAGCAGGTAAGGCGCAGAGCAGACGAGGACAGCGGCACGGGAAAGAAAAAGGGTTGCGGGTAAAGCTAGCAGGTAAATGCCTGTTTTGCCAGCACCTACCGGAAATTCAAAGCCTGGGAAGGGGCGGGCCTAGTGGGTGATGAAGTATTTCTTGAGGTCGGTCCAGCTCAGGCGGTCCGTGGTGGTGCGCTGGTCGCGCCAGCCGGCAATCTTCCATTCGTTGTTGCGCCGCCGGACGAGCAGGCAGATGCTGCCCTCGAGCAGCGGGGCCCGAAACGCCGTGTCGCTCTGCACCACCCGAAGCTGGTAAAGGGCCGATACCTCGGCCGAGTCGGCAGTGAAAAACTGGTCGCGGCGGTTGGAAAAGGTCAGCTGGTTGCCCGGGGTAGGAGCACTGCGCCGGCGCAGGCTGTTGAAGTAGTCGCGCTCCTCGCTGACGCTCCAGTTGGCAAACAGCGCGGCCGTGGTACCGGCGGCCGTGGGGTCGGGCACAAAGCGGTAGGAGGGGCCGCTAAAGCACCGCTCGTAGTTCGACGGGTTCAGGCGCTGCACCGAAGTTGTGAAGTTGGTCAGCAAAATGTCGATCTGGGTCGGCGGCAGCCAGTCACTGGCCGCATCGGGCAGCTCGGGCTCCCGGAGCTGGAAGCAGCCGCTCAGCCCGGCGGGCAGCAGCAGGGCCGGAAGCAGGTAGCGGGGGCGAAGCATCGGTTGAATGAGAGAAGAAAGACACCGTTTGACATTCCCAAGATACAGATAATGCCCTAATTACTGCAACGCAATCCGGGCGGACAGCCAGCGGGGATGCCAAAAGACCCTGCGAATCGTTATATTGCGGGTCCGCTCCGATTCCCATTTGACCTTTATGCAACGAAATCTACTGCTCATCTTCTTGCTTCTGCTGCCCGGGCTGGTTCTGGCCCAGAAAATGAAGCGGCCCAAACTGTCGGCCCGTAAGCTTAGCTGCACCATCCGGCCCATCACCAACCAGTACCGCGCCAACGAGCCGGTCATTTTGCGCATCAAAATTCAGAACATGGCCGACTCGGCCATTACCCTGGTCAACGCCCCCGAAGGAGCCGACCTGAGCCAGCGCTACCCGCACGCCACGTTCTACGTGAGTAAGGTGGCCGGCTCCAGCGAGGAAATCCGCAAGGCCCCGCCCAAGACCGGCAGCATCACCCGCATCGGCCCGGGCGACTTTATTCGCCTGGCTCCGGGCGAGTCGTTCGATCCGCTGGCCAAAGCCGCCAGCTTCCCCGCCAGCCTGCCGCTGACGTTCCCGGTACTGCCCGCCGGGGTGTACGACATCAGCTTTCAGTACTCCACCCTAGCCGACGACCTGCCCGACTGGCTCTCCAACGTGGACTGGTACGACGACCTGGCCGGCACCATTATGGTCAGCCGCCGCAAGGAGTACGATGCCATAGTGCCGCTGCTGAGCCGGGTGCCCCGGGTGGTGCTGAGCAGCAACACGGTGCGGGTGACGGTGGTGCCCTAAGTGGTGCCCTGATCCGGGCTGCCGCGCCGAATTCCTACCTTTGCCGCCCTTGTCCTCTGGCCGTTCCTTAATGTCGCAGAAGCTTCTGGTGTTCTTGGTAGGCCTGCTGCTGGTTTCGGCCCTCGGCTCCTACATCTACTACCGCCGCACGGTGGCCCACACCCCGGTGGATCCCTGGGCGCTGGTGCCGGCCGACGCCGTGTTCGTGGCTGCTACGCACGACCATCCTACGCTGGTCCGCCACCTCAAGGAAACCCAGCTCTGGGACAACCTGACGGCCGTGCGCTATTTCCAGGAAATGGCCGACAACGTGGCCATGGTCGACAGCCTGACCGGAGGCAAGGGCGTGGTTTTGCGCTTCCTGGGCACCAAAACGGTGCTGACGTCGGTGCACGTATCAGGGCCGGCCACCTTCGATCTGCTGTTTCAGGTCCCCATCGGCAGCGTGCGGCAGTACCGGCAGCTGCGCATGGTGCTGGAGGCCCTGCGGCGCGATTCCCACTACCAGGTCAGCACCCGGGAGTTTCACGATGAGCTGCTGACCGACATCCGCCTTGCGGGTACCGACAAGGGCATCACCCTGCTCAACTACCGCAACCACCTGCTGATGAGCGCCAACGCCAGCCTGGTGGAGGCCGTGGTGCTGCGCCTCGAGCAACCGGGCCTGCCTTCGGTCGCGGCTGATTTTCAGGATGTCGACTTTCTGAAGCTCAAGGACGTTGATGCTACCTTGCTGGTCAATTACCGCCGCCTGCCGTCGTTTCTGGGCTTGTTTTTCCGGCCTGAGGTGCGGCCGGGGCTGGAAACCGCCGCGGGCCTGGCCCGCAACGGCCTGCTGGAAATGAAGCTGGCCGGCAACAAGGTCGTGCTGAATGGCTTTGCCAATCCCGAAACCGGCCGCGACGCCCTGCACCAGCGCCTGCGCGGGCAGCCCGCCCAGCGCCTGCGGATGGCGGAGGTGCTAACGCTGCGCACGGCGCTGCTGCTGCACCTGGGGCTCGACAAAGTGGCCGTGCTGCGCCCGCGCCGTACGGCCGCCCGTGACAGTGTGCCGGTCACGGCCGCGCCGCTGGTCGACAGCCTGGCAGCCGGGCTGTCAAGTGAAGCGGCGCTGTGCTACCTGGCAACTCCCTCGGCCCGGCAGGTTCCGGTCCGGCTGGCAATTGCGTACTGTGCCAATCCTGCCCGGCTGAGCCGGGTGCTGGGCCAGCTGCGGCGGGCGGTGGGCGCCAGTCCGGCCTACGAGCAGGTGGGTGGCTACCAGATCTACCAGACCGGGGTGCCCGACCTGCCCCGGCAGGTGCTGGGCGACTTATTCCGGGACTTTGGCTCGCCGGCCGTGGTGCAGGTGGGCAACTACGTAGCTTTTGGTCCGGACGCGGCTTCCCTGCGCCAGTGGCTTACCGACGTGGCCGCCGGGCAGGTGTGGGCCCGCTCCCCGGCTCAGGTGGCGTTGCTCCAGGAAAACCAGCCCCTGGCCCGCCTGAGTTTGCTGATCGATACCCGCAACCTGTGGAACGTGCTGCTCCGCGCCCTGGTGGAAGAGCGGCGGGCGGGGCTGCTGCGCAACGAGACGCTGTTTAACCGGTTTCCGCAGTTTGCCCTGCAGATGGTACCCGCCGCCCACGAAGGCGAAGCCACCGCCCAGTACTTCACTCAGGTGCTGCTGCGCCATCCCACCGTAGGCCCCGCCGTGGCCCGGCCGCAAACGCAGGTGGGTACGGGAGCCCTGCTGTCCTTTAAAAACGTACTGGCTTCCTCACCGACCCTGGTTGGCGTAGCGGGCGTGAAGGTACCCGGCGTGCTGGTTCAGGACGGGGCTCATGTGCTGCACTACGTGACGCCCGACAACGTGGTAGCCTGGTCTGACTCACTGGAAGAGGCAGTCGTGGGCACTCCCCAGCGGCTGCCGGGCGGGGTCGGCTATCTACTGGCTACGCCAAGCCGCCTGCACCTGCTCGACGCCCGGGGCAAGTCGGCGCCCAACTTCCCGCTGAACCTGCCCGATACCGTCCGGGCCACGTCCCTGACAGTTTCGCCGGTGGATGGGCGCTCGGCTCCGCGCCTGCTGGTGGGCGGCGGGGGCAGCACCCTGTTTCTCTACGATACCAATGGCAACGCCTTTCCCGGCTGGCAGCCCAAACAGCTGGATTTCGGCCTGGCGGCGCCCCCGCAGTACCTGGTGGTGGATGGCCGCGACGTCATGGTGGTGCTGCTGGAAAACGGCTACGTGTACGCCTACGACCAGCAGGGCAGCGTCTACCCCGGCTTCCCCATCAGCATGGGCGCCCGGCTTCAGACCGGGGCGTGGGTGGAAACCGGGCCCACGCTGCGCCGCACCCGGCTCACGGTGGTAACCCAGCAGGGCATGCGCACAACGTTCACGCTCAGCGGCGACATCGTGACGCGGCAGCGGGTGGCCACCTGGAGCCGGGAGGCCGTGTTTCAGCTCCTGCCCGATCAGGCGGGAAAAGGCTACGTGGTTTTGCGGCAGGAAGGCGGAAAAGCGACGCTGTTCGAGCCCGGCGGCCGGCAGATCCTCGCCCACCGCTTTGTGACCTCGGCCCTGAAGCCGGCCCAGTACTTTGATTTTGGAGCCGGGCGCCGGGTATTTGTGCTTACCGAGCCCGGTCCGCGCAAAGCCTACGTCTACGACGCCCAGGGGCGCCTGCTGGGCGGGCAGCCGTTCGACAGCAGCGGCAGCGAAATCGGCCTCGACTACGACGCCCTCACCAACACCTACCAGCTTTACCGCACCGTGGGCAACGAGCTGCGCCGGGCAGCGCTGAAGCTGAATTAGGTATTGGGTATGCTTCCTTGAAAGCCTATTCCTCCGAACACCAACAACCAAGATCCCAAATTCTACCGATTCGTCAGCCAGCCTTTGCGGTAGAAATAGATCAGCTGGCCGGAGACGATCAGCAAAAGCAAAACCAGCAGGGCGGGGTAGCCCCAGGGCTGGTACAGCTCGGGCATGTTCAAGGGGTTGACGCGCCCGTCAGGGGTTTCGCGCTGGAAGTTCATGCCGTAAAGCCCCACCACAAAGCTGAGCGGGATAAAGATGCTGCTGATAATGGTCAGCACCTTCATCACCTCGTTCATGCGGTTGCTCTGGTCCGACAAATACAGATCCACCAGGCTGGCCACCGATTCACGGTAGCTTTCGGCCAGGTCCAGGGCCTGAATGGCGTGGTCGTAGCAGTCGCGGTAGAACACCTTGATGTCGTCGGGCAGGATTTCTTCCGGAAGCCGCAGCAGTTCCGAAATCTTGTCGCGCTCGGGGTACACCAGGCGCCGAAACCGTACAATGTCCTTTTTGACGTGCAGGATGCGGTTGAGCAGGCGCCGGTCGCTTCGGCCCGAGAAGATGCGCTCCTCCAGCTTCTCGATATAGTCGCCGATGGCGGCCATCGTGGGGTAGTAGTGGTCGAGGATAACGTCAGTGAGGGCGTAGGCCAGGTAAAGCGGGGAGCGGCGGCGCAGGGTGCTGAAACCGGAGTGGATCCGCAGCCGCACCGTGTCGAGGCAGTCCTCGTAGTCGTCCTGAAACGAGAGCACGTAGTTGTCGCCCGTAAACAGGGAAAGCTGATCGTCCTCGATTTCCAGGGACGAAGTGAAGTCCGTCATGCGCGACACCAGGAACAGGCGGTTGTCGTCGAAGACTTCGACTTTCGCCCGCTGGTAGTCGCCCAATACGTCTTCCATCTGCAGCGGATGAAGGTGGAAGTCCTCAATCAGCCGCTGCATCATGGGCAGGTCGTTGTAGCCGCGGATGTCAATCCAGTGCTTGAGCTCGGGGTGGGCCCGGAACGAAGCCATCAGTTCGTCGTAGCTGGCAAACTCCCGGTCCTCGACGCGGTGCTCGTTGTAGGAAATCAGAAACAGCCGGGGCTTGAGGGCATTGGGGTGCACCACCAGCGTGCCGGGCCGCTGCCCTACTTCCTGCTCGTGGGCCTGGCGGGTAGCGGCATGGTCGGAAACGGCCGGCGGTGGCTGCAATCCATCATCATCAGATTCTTTCTCGAGGTCGTCGCGGTCAACAGGCGGGGTTGCGTCCATATAAGCAGCAGCAGAAGGTCGGGCGGGTCGGCTGGCAAGTTACGGTGCCGGGCCTAATGGGCGCTGGTACGCAAACCGGACGGAAGTGGCTGAGGCAGGCCAGGCAGAGGCCAAATCGTCGGCACGCCGTTTTTACTCGTACTTTCGCCATCCGTGCCCCGATACCTGCCTGTGCTTTGAGTCTGATTACCGCTTCGTCTTCCCTGCTGCCCCTGCCCGGAGCCGACGACCGGTATGCGGTACGCCAGCATCAGGGCGAAGGCCCCGGGCCGGCCCCCGCGCTGCCCCCGGCGTACGAGCCGTTTCTATACCTGAAGCCCGCTCATCTGGCCCTGCAGCGTCATCCGGGCATCCGCCATACCTTTTACCTCGAAGACCAGACTGCGGGCCTCACCGTGGCCCAGCTGCAGGTCGTGGCCGAGCCCGGCACCGGGACGGGCCACAGTCCTTGGCAGGCTCCCTTCGGCGCCGTACAGCTGGCCGACGTGCCGGCCGCGGTGCTGGAAAGCTTTCTGGAAACGGTACACGCCACGCTGCGTGCCCACGGGCTTTCGCGCCTGCGCCTGCGCAGCTACCCGTTTGCCTACGACCCCGCCGGCAGTGCCCGCCTTACCCACGTACTCCGGCGCCTGGGCTACGCGGTGGAGCTGGCCGAGCTCAACAACCACCTGGCGTTGAACAGCTCGTTTGAAAGCCGCCTGCACCCATCAGAGCGGCGCCGCCTGCAGAAGTGCCGCCGCCACGGCTTTGTATTCGAGCAGGAGCCCCCGCTGCTGTTGCCCCTGGCCTACGACTTCCTGGCCCGGTGCCGGGAAGAGAAAGGGCAGCAGCTGTCCTTGCCCCTGGAGCGGCTGCAGGAGCTGTTCGTGGCTTTTCCCCGCCAGCACTTTCTGTTCTCGGTGCGCGATGCCGCCGGTCAGTGGGCCGCCCTGACCGTGGCCATTCAGGTCAGCAGCCAGGTGCTCTACAACTTCTACCCGGCCAGTCCGCTGGCTTTCAACGGCTTTAGCCCGGTGGTGATGCTCAACGAAGGCCTGCACACCTTTGGGCGGGCCAACGGCATGCAGCTGCTGGACCTGGGCACCTCGACGCTGCCAACCGGGCTCAACCACTCCCTGCTGCAGTTTAAGCGCCACCTGGGCGGGGTGCTCAGCCTCAAGCTCACGTTCGCCAAGCAGCTGTAGCGGTTTTTTAGCTGATGGCTACCAGCCGTTAGCTTTTAGCCCTGGCTCCGATTTCCTTCCTTTAGTTGATCCGCTTTCACGAGCATTCCACCCAAGCCCCCAGCATGACTGAGCCCACATCCGTCGCTGCCGACACCAGCCCCCGGGCCGGGCTGGGGCGTTTTCTGCGCGGCTCCCTGGGCTCGGGGCTGGCGGTAGGGGCGCGGACGGCCGGGGCGTTGCTGCTCAACAAGCTGCTGGCCGTTTACGGTGGCCCCGGCGGGCTGACGCTGCTGGCACACTTTCAGAACCTGATGGCGCTGTTCACGACCCTGCCCAACGATGGCGTGAACGTGGGCGTGGTCAAGTACCTGGCTCCGCTGAGTCCGCAGGCCCGGCGCTACCGGGGCTGGCTGGGGGCAGGCGTGGTCCTGACGGCCGGAGCGGTGCTGGCCGGGGCACTGGCCCTGGTTCTGGTGCCGGGGCCTCTGGTAGGCGTGTTCCGGCCTTCGGAGAGTTGGGTCGCGCTTTTTGCCTTCGGTATTGCGCTGCTTACGGCCTACACGTTTCTGGTATCGGTGCTGCTGGCGGCGGGCAAGCTGCGGGCCTACATCGGGCTTACCGTGGGGCTGAGCATCATCGGGGTGGCTGTGGTGGGGGGCGTGCTGACAGCCGGCTGGCCGGTGGAGCAGGCCCTGCTGGCCTACCTGCTGGCCCAGGGCACCATGCTGCTGCCGGCTTGGGCGCTGACCTCCCGGCACGGGCTGCTGCCCTGCCTGCCCGGCCGGATCAGCCCGGCGGCATTACGCGGCCTGGGGCGCTACCTGCTGATGGCCCTGAGTTTGCTCGTCTTCAGCAAAGGCGTCGATTTTGTGCAGCGCGACGTGCTGATGGCCCGGTTCGGACTTGCCCAGACCGACCTGTGGCAGGCCGTGGCGAAGCTGTCGGACAACTATACCATGGTGTTTTCGGCCGTGATGGGCAGCGTGTACTTTCCCCGGCTGTCGGCTTTGGCGGGGCAGGCCGGGCCGCTGCGGGCCTACGTGCGCAGCGTGTTACTGCTGCTGGCGCCCACGCTGGCCGTGGGCTTCGGGATGCTGTTTCTGCTCCGGCACGTACTGCTGACCGTATTATTCGACCAGCACTTTGCCGAAGCCCAGTCTTTGCTGGCACCCCAGTTTATCGGCGACTGGGCCAAGTTTCTGACCTGGACGCTGCTGTTTCTGCTTACGGCCCGGGCCCAGGTGGGCCGGTACGTGGCGGTGCAGGCCGGCTCGGCCGTGCTCTATGCGGGTCTGCTGATCGTACTGCTGCCCCGGCTCGGGCTAATCGGGGTGCCGGTGGCCCACGCGGTGCGGTTCGGGCTCCTGCTGCTGGGCTGCGGACTTTATTTTCGCCGCTATCTTCGCTGAGGCATGAGGAAAGCAGCCGAATCCGACGCATGGATAGCCGGAGCCGATTCCGGCCCCCGGCCGCTGGTGACCATTGTAGCCTTATGCTACAACCACGGCCCGTTTGTGACGGAAGCCCTGGACTCCATCCTGGCCCAGACCTACCCGAATCTGGAGGTTATCTTGGTTGATGATGCCAGCACCGACGGCAGCCGGGCGGTACTGGAGCAGTATGCCACCCGAAACCCCGGCTGGCAAACCATTTTCCTGCCCGAAAACCTGCGCAACTGCCGGGCCTTCAACCAGGCTTTTTTCCGGTCGAAGGGAGAGTTTCTGATTGACTTCGCCACCGACGACGTGCTGCTGCCGGACCGGGTAGAGCGGCAGGTAGCGGCCTTTCAGCGCCTCGGACCAGCGTGCGGCATGGTGTATTCGGATGCCGAGCTGATTGACGAGCAGGGCCGGCACGTGCGGTTCCACTACCGCCGCGACCGGCAGGGCCGGCCCCACCCGCGCCCGGCCTCGGGCTACGTATTTGCCGACGTGCTCAGCCGCTACTTTATCAGCACGCCCACCATGATGATGAGCCGGGCCGCGCTACAGCATCTGGGTGGCTACGACGAAACGCTCAGCTACGAGGACTTTGACTTCTGGGTCCGGGCCGCCCGCGACTATCAGTTTCATTTTCTCGACGAAGTCACCACCCGGCGCCGCATCCATCCCCGGTCGATGTCGCGCCGCGCCTACCGACCCAACGACCCCTACCTCGACTCCAACATCCGGGTGTGCCGCAAAGCCTTGGCCTTGTGCCGCACGCCGGAAGAATTGGCGGCCCTGGCCGTGCGGCTGCGCTGGGAGATGAAGCAGATTGTGCGCTGGGGCGGCTACCAGGGCCTCGATGAACTCTATGACCTGCTGCGGCAAACCACCCGCATTACTCCGCTGGACCGGGCTTTGGTGCAGGCCGGCAGGCTGATACGGCTGGTGAGGAAGTAAATCAGGCCAGAACCGGCCCTGGCGCGTAGCTAGACCTTTTAGTTTAGTGAAAAGCTTTCAGCTATAGTCTTTGGCGTAAGCCTTAACCGCCGCGTTTTCAGCTTAGAGCCTCACCTTGTACAAGGTAACCTTGCCGGCCCGGGCCGCCACCTGCCGGCGCGGAAACCACTGCAGCACGGAATCGGCGGAGTAGCGGATCAGCCGCCGGGTAAGCTCGTCGTTGGTGAGGGTGCTGTGGTTGAGCAATAGCCAGGCCTGCTCGCCCGGGTTGAGCTGGACCGAGTCGCGGGCCCAGTAACGCCGGAACTGCAGGCCGGGGGGCACGTGGTAGCCGTAGTAGAAGTCGTAGTTGCTGATCAGGTAGTCATCCACAAACACGACCCCGCGGGCCGTGCGCGGCAGATGCTGACGAATTAGCCGGTCCTGATCGAAGTGGGACGACACGCCCGGCTTGGTCATAAAGTAAACCGGCCGGATCAGCAGGCCGAGCGTGAGGCCGAGCAGCGCCAGGACCGCGAAGCGCCGTGTCCCCGGCTGGTTTCTGCTCGGGCGGCCCTGCGCCGTGGACACGCCGGCCAGCACCGTCTGCACCATCACCAGCACGGCCAGTAGCCCGTAAATCACCGACACCGAACTGCGCACCCAGCCCGCAGCCGCCAGCAGTGCCAGGGCCAGCCACCCGCCTCCTCTTCCTGTCTGCACATAGTGCTTCAGCCCAAAGCCGGCGGCCAGGCACAGAGGCGGCAGCAGGGGCGTCGTCATCCGCGGAATCAGGGTGATGGGGTTGTATTGGGTTACCGACGTGCTGCCGAACCAATAAAAGGCGAGGGTGCTGAATGCCAGCCCAACCCAGAAACCGGCATCGGACGCCGGCTCTTTCTGGAACCGAAACAGGGAGGCCAGGGCCAGAATCAGCGCGATGCCCAGGCCGATGCCGAGCAGGAAGCTCAGCGGCTGCCAGGTGACGCGGGCCAGCAGGCCGGCGCGGTTGCCCTCCAGGAAGTTGCCTTCTTTCAGAAACTCGTTGGTATTCTCAATCAGGTGAATGCGGTAGAGCGCGTCGTCGGTAGCCAGCTGGTAAAAGGCCAGGTACGCCCCGAGCAGCACCGCGCCCGACAGCAGGGCGCTCAGCCAGAACCTGCCGTTGCGCTGCCGTACCACGTCCAGCGCCAGCAGGCCCAGGTAAAAGGGGAGGTAGTACACAATGGTTTCCTTGCTAAGCAACGCCAGGAAGTTTAGCCCGGCAAAGCCCGCCCCCCAGGCCAGTTGCCCGCTGAAACCCCGTTTGCGGCCCGTTAGCAGCGCCGCGGCTGCGGCCAGGCACCAGAACATCAGGATGTTGTCGGGGTAGAGGTAATTACTGAGGTTGAGCGTGAAGTAGTGTAGCCCCAGCAGCACCATGGCCCCGGCTGCCACCACCGGCTCCCGGCGCTGGTACAGCGCCCACAGCAGTACCGCACAGCCCAGCGTGCAGAGCAGCGGCCAGAGCGTGGTGGTGATGATGTTGACGCCAAACAGCCTGTAGAGCAGCGCCACCGGCCCGAAGATCAGCCACCGCTCCTTGAGCGGGTCGTGTAGCAGCCCCTGCGGGTCGGGTACCGTGTGGAACGAGCCCGTTGCCAGCTGGTGGGCGTAGCGGGAGTAGAAGTAGTCGTCGATGGCGTACAGCCCCTCGTGGGTCAGGAAAAAGTAAGCCACGGTTACCAGCCCTACTACCAGCAGGGCTACGTCGGGCAGGCGCACGGAAAGTCGATTCACAGCGTAAAAGTGAGGAAATTCCCCACCTTTGTCTTATGTCGCCGGCCTGGTTTTTTCGCGTTGTGGTGCTGCCCGGCCTGCTGATGCTGGCGGCCGGAGGGGGGCTGGGCTGCTACTACGAAACCAACGACGACTTCGCCCTTACGCTCCTGCTGCGGGGCAGCACAGCCCCCGGCCCGGTCACCGACCTGCACCTCTACTTTCATGGGTATGCCGGTCTGTTGGCCGCCCTGTACGCTTCCTGGCCGCTGCTGCCCTGGTATGGACTGCTGCTCTACGCGCTGCTTTACGGGGCCAGCGTCCTGACCTTTGCCGTCCTTGACAGGCTGCTGATCCGGCACCTGACGCCGGGCCAGGTCGTGGTTTTGCTGACCAGTTTCTGGGTGGTGGCCTGGCTGGAGCACGTCCTGTGGTTTAATTACAGCCGGGTGCCGGTGCTGCTGGCCGGGGCCGGGTTGCTGTTCGCGGCGCAGCGCGCCGGGCGGCTGCCCGCGCTGCTGCTCGGCCTGCTGGCCTTTGGCCTGGGCTGGCTGATCCGGCCCAGTGCGGCGGTCCTGGGATTGCTGGTTGTGGTGCCCGGCTGCTGGTGGCTGGCCGGACGAAGGGCGGCCCGCCCGTTGCTCGGGGCGGCGGCCCTGGCCCTGGTGGGGGCACTCTGGCTGAGCGCAACGGCCACGCCGGCGGAACAAGCCTACCGCCGCCTCGACGTGCTCAAGTCCGGCCTCAACGACTACCAGCTCTACCAGCCCCGCCCCCGAACCGGGCCCGACAGCCTCGGCATTGCCGCCGTGCAGCACTGGCTGCTGGCCGATTCGACCATCGTAAACGAAGCCCTGTTTGCCCGGGCCGGTGGCATCAGCACGTCGTACCTGCTGCGCGAGACGTTCCCAGCCAAGCTTACAACGCTGCTTAGTTTGGTTGGCCGCGACTATTTCCCGTTGCTGCTGCTGAATCTGCTGCTGACCGGAATAGTCGTGCGGCGCCGTCCGGTCGGTAGCGGCTGGTTCTGGCTGGGGCAGCTTTGGTTTATGGGCCTGGTGCTGGGGCTGGGCATCGTGCTGAAGCTGCCGCCCCGCCTGGGCTTGCCCTTGTTTGGGCTCTGGACGGTGGGCAACCTGGCCTTTGTGCTTCCCCTGGCCCAGGCTCCCTGGCGCCGGATGCCGGTGCTGGCCGGTCTGGCTGCCGTCGTGCTGCTGGTTTATGGCCTTAAGTCCGGGCACCGCGTTCAGGTCTTGAGCCGGGAGCAGCGCGGGCGGGAGGTGCGGCTCCACCAACTGTTTCAGGCCAGCAAAGGAAATATTCTGGTCACGGACGCTGAAAGCCTGGATGGCAAGGGCTTGTCGCCTTTCCGCAGGTATTCCACCACCCGGCCGGTGCTGCTGCTCACCGGCTGGACTACGCTCGACCCTTCCCAGGCCGCATTGCGCCAGCAACTCACCGGAACCCGCGACTACGCCCGCGCCCTCATCCGGTTGCGCAGCCGCCCCGGCGTCGTATGGGTGCTGGTGCCGGAAACCCGCATCCTGCTAAAACACTACTTTCAAACCCGGACCCGATATAGTATGCATGCCGATAATAGGGGTAAAAACGGGCCATAAACCGCATTGTAAAAGGGGAGGAGAAAACGCTGACTTTTAAAAAAGCCAAAATTTTATTCACGGCGTTGCTGTCGTGTTTAGCGTATCATAGATAAGTGAATCCCTACCTTTGGGTCACATTCTCAAATTTTTTCTTCTCACGCCCGCCATGATTGCAGCAACTATGACCTCTCGCCGGGAGGTGCTACAACACCTCGAATCTTTTTTGACGGAGAATCTCGATTCTTTCCTGAAGAAGGTCGAGGACAGCTGGCAGCCCGCCGATTACTTGCCCGACGCGCGCAATGAATCGTTTCTGAATGAAGTGCGCCAGCTCCAGGAGCGGGCCCAGGGCCTGAGCTACGACCTGCTGGCCGTGCTCATCGGCGACACCATCACCGAGGAAGCCCTGCCCAACTACGAAGCCTGGCTGATTGCCATGGATGATATCAACCGCGACCCCAACAACGGCTGGGCACGCTGGATGCGGGGCTGGACCTCCGAGGAAAACCGCCACGGCGACCTGCTCAACCGCTACCTCTACCTCTGTGGCCGGGTGAACATGCGCGAATTTGAAACCAGCACCCAGTTTCTCATTGCCGACGGCTTTGACCTGGGTACCGGCCAGGACCCGTACCGTGCCTTTGTGTACACCAGCTACCAGGAAACCGCCACCAACATCTCCCACCGCCGCGTGGGCCAACTGGCCCGCAAAGCCGGCGACGACCAGCTTTCCAAGATCTGCGGCATGATTGCCGGCGACGAAGCCCGTCACGCCCGCGTGTACAAGTCGTTTGTCGAGAAAATCTTCGAAGTTGACCAGTCCGAGATGATGCTGGCCTTTGAGGACATGATGCGCAAGAAGATCGTGATGCCGGCCCACTACATGCGCGAGATGGGCGTCGACATCGGCAAGACCTTCGGGCACTTCACCGACGCAGCTCAGCGCCTGGGCGTTTACACCAGCTCCGACTACACCGACATCCTCGACGGTCTGCTCACCGACTGGAAGATTGCCAGCATCACCGGCCTGACCGATCAAGCCGAGAAAGCCCGCGACTACGTGATGGCCCTGCCCAACCGCCTGCGCCGCGTGGCCGACCGCATGCCGGTGCCCAAGCTGGAGTACAAGTTCAAGTGGATTGA
Organism: Hymenobacter translucens; assembly: GCF_020685205.1. GTDB lineage: Bacteria > Bacteroidota > Bacteroidia > Cytophagales > Hymenobacteraceae > Hymenobacter > Hymenobacter translucens. The sequence goes on along the minus strand of NZ_JAJERB010000001.1, from coordinate 362,991 downwards.
CTAGTCGGCTCCCCTGATACATAGCGAAAAGGCCCGGTGGAAGCGTCCACCGGGCCTTTTTTATCAACCGAGGCGTTGGGCTATTTCTCGACGCGTACGCCTTTCCAAAAGGCGACCCGCCCTTTGATCTGCCTCGCGGCGTCTTTCGGGTCGGGGTAAAACCAGGCGGCATCTTTGTTCAGCTCCCCGTTTACGCGCACCGAGTAGTAGCTGGCTCGGCCTTTCCAGGGGCAGGTCGTCTGGGCAATGCTATCCTCGAAATACTCGCGCTTAAGGGCTTCGGCGGGGAAGTAGTGGTTGTTCTCGACGACGACCGTGTCGTCGCTTTCCGCCAGTACCGTGTTGTTCCAGATGGCTTTCATGGTGGGAGTAGAGGTAAGGAGGTGGCGTAGTCTAGGTTCTCACTTCTGAGTTCTAAGCGCTAAATTTCTTCCAACTGAACATTGCCGCCGGGCCGGTTGTTTTCCGGACTTACTTCCTATTCTATGTCTGCTGGATTCCGCTTCCGTGATTTTGTGCCTGAGGAGTCGCCCGAAAAGGGCTTCGAAACTCTCTTCAAGCTTTTTATGCAGCTCGTCACCATCACCTCCGGCGACGTGGGTGAGGCGCTGTCCTGGCTGTCGGAGCTCGACAAGCAGTACGGCCTGACTGATGACCAGTACGGCATCGGCAACTTTATCGAGGATCTGAAAAAGAAGGGCTACATCGACGACGACCCCCAGAAGCAGGGCTCGTTTCAGATTACGGCCAAAAGCGAGCAGAACATCCGCAAGAGCGCCCTGGAGGAAATCTTCGGCAAGCTCAAGAAAAGCTCGTCCGGCAACCACCGCACGCCCCACACCGGGCAGGGCGACGAGATGAGCACCGACATGCGCGAATTTCGTTTCGGCGACACGCTGGAGCAGATTTCCATGACCGAAAGCATCCGTAACGCCCAGCTCAACCACGGCCTCGGCGACGACTTCATGCTGGCTGAGGGCGACCTGGAAGTGCGCGAAACCGAGCACAAGTCCCAGACGGCTACAGTGCTGATGATTGACATCTCGCACTCGATGATTCTCTATGGCGAGGACCGCATCACGCCTGCCAAGAAAGTAGCCATGGCCCTGGCAGAGCTGGTGAAGCAGAAATACCCCAAGGACTTCCTCGACGTGCTGGTGTTCGGCAACGACGCCTGGCAGATTCAGGTCAAGGACTTGCCGTACCTGGAAGTGGGGCCCTACCACACCAACACGGTAGCCGGCTTGGAGCTGGCCCTCGACCTGCTGCGCAAGCGCAAAACGCCCAACAAGCAGATCTTTATGATTACCGACGGCAAGCCTACCTGCCTCAAGGAAGCCGGCGGCTACTACAAGAACTCGTTCGGCCTCGACCGCAAAGTAGTCAACAAGACGCTGAACCTGGCCGCCGCCGCCCGCCGCCTGAAGGTGCCCATTACCACTTTCATGATTGCCCAGGACCCCTACCTGAAGCAGTTCGTGGAAGAGTTCACCGAGGTCAACCAGGGCAAGGCCTACTACAGCAGCCTCAAAGGCCTGGGTCACCTGATTTTCGAGGACTACAAGAAAAACCGCCGCAAGTCGCTTTAAGCGTTTGGTTTCAGCGAAAGCAACCGCGGAAGTCCATCGGGCTTCCGCGGTTGCGTTTATACTGTTTGGGTTGTTCGCGCTAATCAGACCGGGCAGCACCACTGCGGACGTTGGCGATAGGTGTGCCAAACGGGTACGCCAAGCATTGAGAAAGACGTAGAAACTAAGGTGCTATATTGATTAGTGTTAATATTGAGCTCGGTGTTTAATCCCAAACTCTATGAACCGAAAAAGCTTTTTCACGGCCAGTATTATTTTCACTGCCCTGGTGGCTTTGAGTATCTGGAGTGGATTGGTCTGGGCTCATTTTCATGGCGGGGTATCCAGCCACCATCTGCTGGCCGATGAGAAGCTACCGGCCCTTTCGAACTGGTGGGGTGCTTTGATTCTGCCTTTGCTAACCTGGTTTCTCCTATATCGAATCCGAGAAAATACCTTTCGGGAAGAAGGACACAGTAGCCTCCTGCGCCCGTTGTATGGGTTTATTGGAGCAGTCCTTTTTGGCGGATTAATCTCCGTTTTATTTACGCTGGGTGAGAATGACCTTGCCGGCAACGCAATGCTGCTGCTGTTCGTGGCGGCACTTGTTTATCCGGTTTATCGACCTGAATGCCTGCTCGGCTTCGTGCTCAGCATGAGCTACGTTTTCGGACCCGTACTTCCGGCCCTGATCGGAATCCTGGTGGGAGGTATAGCCCTGGTGTTGTACGCCCTGGTTCGCCCCGCAGGGCAATATGTAGCCGCAAAGCTTGCTCTGGTGATTTCATTTAGCAACGCACGGCACAAGGACTGAGACAGAGGTCTGCTACAGCTTGGCCGTAGCTCCGTCCTCTGGGGTGGCGTTTTTGATGATGGGCACCGTGCGCAGGTAGGCGAAAATGGCCTTGGCTTCCTCTTCGCTCATCAGGGAGTACTTGGGCATGGGGTAGCTCAGGGCGCCGTGGGGCGACATGCCAAAGCGCACGGCCTGCACAAACTGCCCTTCGCTCCAGTCGCCGATACCCGTTTCGCCGTCCATCGTGAGGTTGCGGGACTTCACTTCCTGCTGCTGCCGGTTGAGCAGCGTGTTGCCCCCGGCCAGGTAGCCTTCCGATTTCTCCGGCTCCATCGGGTTGTTGGTTTTGAAGTCCTTGGAGTGGCAGTCGTAGCACTTGTAGCGGCCCACGACGAGGTAGCGGCCAAACGCCTGGGCATCGGTCGGAGCAGGGGCTTCCACAACCTGGGAGGGCAGGGGCGTGGGCTTCATCACGGTGTTGGTAAGGGCCTTGGTCAGGAAGGAGGGCTCCTGGGCGGCGCTGGGCGAGGCGTCGGCCTGGACCAGGGCGTTGTCGGAGCGCAGAAACGCCACCACGCTGTTAATGTCCTCGTCCGACATGTGCACGAAGCTCGGCATCACCACCCGGAACCGGCCGTCGGGGCCGATGCCGGTGCGCAGGACGGTAATAATCTGCCCGTCGGTCCAGTTGCCCAGGCCGTGCTTTTTGTCGTTGGTGATGTTGGCGGAGTGAATTTTGCCGAACTCGGCGGGCAGGTCGGGAATCAGCTGACCGCTGAATTTACGGGTCTGCGGGTTGGTGTGGCAGTCAGCGCACGAGGCCATGACAATAGCCTGCCCGTGAGCTACCCGCTCGGGGGTAACCGCTACTTTAGCGTCCAGCTTGGGCACATCGTAGTGCGGGATGCCCCGGGCCGAAACGAAGATGGCAAAGCCGGCCACGGCCACGAACACCAGAGCGACAAAGCCAAGCAGAACACGTATGATCTTTTTCATGGATTTGAAAAGTTAAAATTATTGTTGGATAAGCGCAATATTATTCAAAACCAATGGTCGTCCAAACCACATGATCATGTGATGGGTAGTCGTACTCGTACTTAAGCCGGGCTGGGCCGCCTGAACCTCCGGGCCCCGTTGCCTGTTAACGAAGACCGCCGCTTTCGGCCTTACCTCTCCCGATCCATGAATCACGAATCTATCCGCACGCTGGGCCAGCTGCGCGCCAGCGGCTACCAGCCCCGCACTGTGAAAGAAGAGCTGCGCGAAAACCTGATCCGCAAGCTGCGCAGCAAAGAAGAAGTATTCCCGGGCATCTATGGCTACGAGGAAACCGTTATTCCCGACCTGCAGCGCGCTATCCTGGCCGGGCACCACATCAACCTGCTGGGCCTCCGCGGCCAGGCCAAAACCCGCATTGCCCGCCTGCTGGTAGGTTTGCTCGACGCGTTTATTCCGGTGGTGGAAGGATCAGAGCTCAACGACGATCCCCTGCAGCCGCTGTCGGTATTCGCCAAGAACCTGATTGCGGAGAAAGGCGACGACACGCCCGTTGCGTGGATGGCCCGCGACGAGCGGTACACCGAAAAGCTGGCCACGCCCGACGTTACCGTAGCCGACCTCATCGGCGACGCCGACCCGATCAAGGCGGCCACCCTGAAGCTGCCCTACTCCGACGAGCGGGTGATTCACTTCGGCCTGATTCCGCGGGCCCACCGCGGCATTTTTGTCATCAACGAGCTGCCCGACCTGCAGGCCCGCATCCAGGTATCACTGTTCAACATTCTGCAGGAAGGCGATATTCAGATCCGGGGCTTCAAGGTGCGCCTGCCGCTGGATCTGCAGTTCGTATTCACGGCCAACCCCGAGGACTACACCAACCGCGGCTCCATCGTGACCCCGCTCAAGGACCGCATCGACTCCCAGATCATCACGCACTACCCCAAGAGCATCGAAATCGGCAAGCGCATCACCAAGCAGGAAGCCCGCATCAAGGAAGCGCAGCACGGCTTGGTGACCAGCAACGAAATCGTGCACGACCTGGTGGAGCAGGTGGCCGTGGAGGCCCGGGCTTCGGAGTATGTGGATGCCAAGAGCGGCGTGTCGGCCCGCCTTACCATTGCCGCCTACGAGAGCCTGATCAGCGCGGCCGAGCGGCGGGCCCTGATCAACGGCGAAAAGCAGACCTACGTGCGCGTGGGCGACTTTATTGCCGCCGTGCCGGCCATCACCGGCAAGGTGGAGCTGGTGTACGAGGGCGAGCAGGAGGGAGCCGGCCACGTCGCTGAGAAGCTGATGGGCAAGGCCATCCGCACGCTGTTTCTGAAGTATTTCCCCGACCCCGACAAGGCCAAGAAGCTTAAAAACCGCCCTTCGCCCTACAAGACGGTGCAGGAATGGTTCGGCAGCGGCAATACGGTGGATCTGCTCTCCGATGCCTCGGACAAGGACTACCACAAAGCCCTGGATCAGGTGCCCGGCCTGCGCGACATCGTAACCGAGCTGCATCCCAATGAGAGCAAGGAGCAGACCTGGTTTCTGATGGAATTCCTGCTACACGGCCTGGCCGAATACAGCCTGATTTCCCGCAACCGCGTCACGGCCGGCTCCCAGTTCAAGGACCTGCTGTCGTCAATGTTCACCATGCCCAGCTTCGGAGAGGACGACGACGAGGAAGAGGACACCAAGCCGCGCAAGCGGCGGTAAGCTTACCCCGGCTTTTTCCTTAGGAAGAGCGTGAGCCGGACGATTACCAGGCCATACACACCGAAATACGAAAACGCCCCGCTTACCGCAAGGTAGGTGGGGCGTTTGCTGTGCGGCCAGGGTAACAGGTTGGGAATCTGGGCTGGACCGTGTGTAGGGGCAGTTGTATAATTCATTCGGAAAGAAGAACGGGTCGTTGGCACAGCGAACGAGAGGGCTCACCCAAAATCCCGGTTTGGCTTTGGAGGCTGCCGTTGCTTTGCATCATCCAACCGGGATAATCAACTGATCAACAACGCTTCCAGCCTTCCTTTTTGCTATGACTGCTTCTGCTACTGCCCGCTTCGCTTCGTTCCTGCTGATTCTGGCCCTGCTTGGTTCGGGTCTGAGCGCTTCCGCCGCGGCAGCCAGCACTACGGACCTGATCTTCGGCAAAGGCAAAAAGTCCGGCCGTACGATTCACCGTCCCAACTACAAACGCTACAAGCCCGGCTGCAAGTGGATTTTCCAGAAGTAGTCAGTCCGGTCCCTCGGGCCACGGCGGCTTAGTTCCTGACGTATAGCAGCAAGGCTGCCCTTTGCGACCGGGAGTCTTGCCGGCGAAGCTACCGGGTTCACCGTCGCGAACGAAGGTCATTCGCTACATTGGAAGCGGAAATAGCGGCCTTGACCGAGAAATCAGGCTGGTTAAACTAAATTCCGGGCCCCGCACCGGGTAGAAGTGTTTCTTTGCATCCCTCGTCTTCATACAACCCTTACTTGTCAACGCCTTATGGCTGCTTTTGTCACCACCCGATTTGCTTGCCTGCTGCTATTTCTGGTGCTGCTGACTGCCGGCCTGAGCGCTACGGCCGCCGTACCCACGAAGCGGCCCATCTTTTTGTTCAGCAGCAAAACCAAGCGCATGCTGCACCGCCCGCATCATAAGCCGGCGCAAGCGGGCATCCGCTGGATCTTTCAGCAGAAGTAGCTCCCGGCTGCCGGAAGCTACTGGTGTATACAGAAAAAGGCCTTCCTGCTACCAGGAAGGCCTTTTCATTGGTTGGCAGGAAACAGGCTTACGCCTCTTCGCTCACGACAATCTTCTGAATCTCGTCGTTGGCCCGGATCTGGTCGATAATATCGAGGCCCTCCACCACTTTGCCGAACACGGTGTGGTTGCGGTCGAGGTGGGCGGTGTTCTGGCGGCTGTGCACGATAAAGAACTGGGAGCCACCGGTGTTGCGGCCGGCGTGGGCCATGCTCAGCACGCCGCGGTCGTGGTACTGGTTGCCGCCTTTCAGCTCGCAGTCAATCTTGTAGCCGGGGCCGCCGGTGCCGGGCGCGCCCTTGGCACCGTCGCGGGAGTTGGGGCAGCCGCCCTGCACCACGAAGTTCGGGATGACGCGGTGAAACTTCAGGCCGTCGTAGAAGCCTTTCTTGGCCAGGTCGGTAAAATTCTTGACGGTGTTGGGCGCGTCCTGCTCAAAGAACTCAACTTTCATTACGCCGTGCGTGGTGTGGATTTCGGCAGTTTTCATGGGAAGGGTGGGTAGTGGTAGTAAATGAAGGCACGATGCCGGCAAAGCGGCGGGCCAAAGGTAGCCAATCGGCCCGGGCCATAAACATCCAGCCGGTCCCTGAGGTTCGTAAACAAACCCGGCCGCCGGCCAAGCCGTTGGTTATGACGCCGGCGCCCGTATTTTTCGCCCACTTTCAACACCCAACCCTTTTCGCATGAAGCAGAATTTCCGAACCGCCGCCCTGGCTTTCTCGACCACCTGCCTGCTGGCCGCCGGCCTGAGCAGCTGCGGCTCCGACCGGGGCAGCGAAACCCAGACGGCCGCCGAAATAAAGGCGGTGCAGGACTCGGCCGCCATGCCCATCGACTCGGCCCGGATGGCGAAGCCCGACGGCGTGATGGTAGACGGCGTCGCCATGACTGGCGACAAAACCATTGTGGCGAATGCCAGCAACGCGCCGAGCGTGAGCACCCTGGTAGCCGCCGTCAAGCAGGCCGGCCTGGTGGAAACGCTCAGTGGCGAAGGCCCCTATACCGTATTCGGCCCCACCAACGCCGCTTTCGATCAGCTGCCCAAGGGAGCAGTGGCCGGCCTGATGAAGCCCGAAAGCAAGGACAAGCTGAAAGGGGTGCTCACCTACCACGTCATTCCCGGCCGACTGCTGGCTGCCGACCTGCGCGACGGGCAGGAGTTGACCACCGTGCAGGGCGAAAAGCTCAAGGTGTCGGTAAAAGATGGCAAGGTGATGGTCAACAACGCCACCGTGCAGATTCCCGACGTGATTTCCAGCAACGGCGTTACCCACGTCATCGACCAGGTATTGCTGCCCCCGGCGCCGGCCCAGTAGGCGCTTTGTTTACTCGGTTTGAAAAGCCCGGCCCCGCATGGCCGGGCTTTTTTGTGCGTACAAAATCAAAAGGCGGTCATGCAGAGCCAAAGGCGAAGCAGCTCGCGTGCTGATGATGAATTACGAATCCAACGAAGCGAGCGAGATTCCTCGACTGCGCTCGGAATGACGTTCTTGTTCAACAGCATCTGCCGCTTTATGCCGCATCCGGGGACTCTTTCCCAGAGGCATTTTTTTAAGGTTGATCTTTCCTGTAAAATCCTGTTTCCCAACCCCGAAGCCGGCTCGGGAAACCAGCTGCGTAAATGCATCCCGCATATACGAAGCGAAATGAGTATCTTGCCTATAACCTGAAGTACTATTGCCTTGATACAATTCATCCTCAACAACCGGGAAGTAAGCACTGATTTGCCGGCCGGCGCCCTGTTGCTCGACTACATCCGCTACGACCAGCGCCTGACGGGCACCAAGATCGGCTGCCGCGAAGGCGACTGCGGGGCCTGCACCGTCCTGATCGGCGAGCCCCAGCAGGATCAGCTCCGCTACCGCTCGTTTACGTCCTGCCTCACGCCCCTGGCCAACGTGCAGGGCAAGCACGTGGTCACCATCGAAGGCATCAACCAGGAAGGGCTGAACCCGATTCAGCAGGCCATGGTGGACGAGTCGGCTACGCAGTGCGGGTTCTGCACGCCGGGCTTCGTGATGTCGCTGGCCGGGCTGTGCCTGAGCCACCACGCGCCCACGCCCCAGCACGCCCTGGCCGCCATCGACGGCAACATCTGCCGCTGCACCGGCTACAAGAGCATCGAGCGGGCCGCTCTGCGCGTGGCCGGCCTGCTGGCCGACCGTCAGGACACCGATCCGGCCGAGTTTGTGGCCCAACAGCAGATCCTGCCTGAGTATTTCGCCGGCATCAAGGCCCGCCTGCAAAACCTGCCCGCCCCGAACGGTCATTCCAACGGTCAGGCCGCGGCCCAGGCTATCCAGACCGTGGGTGGGGGCACCGACCTCTACGTGCAGAAGCACGCCGAAATGGTGGAGTCGGCCAACCGCTTCCTGCTCAACAACACCGGCCTGAAGGGCATCACGCTGGAAGGCACCCGCTGCGTTATCGGTGGGGCCGCCACGGTAACCGACATGGCCGAGTCGGACGTGTTCAAAAGCCACTTCCCGGCGTTCCGCCCGTTCCTGAAGCTGGTCTCGTCGACGCCCATCCGAAACATGGCCACGGTAGCCGGCAACTTCGTGAATGCCTCACCCATCGGCGACCTGACCATCATCTTCCTGGCCCTCGACGCCACACTCACCCTTAATGATGGCGTGAGCAGCCGCACGCTGCCCCTGCGGCAGCTTTACCAGGGCTATAAGACCCTGGCCAAGACGGCCGACGAAACCATTGCCCGCATCAGCTTCGAGCTGCCCGCCCCGGCAACCCGGTTTAACTTCGAGAAAGTCAGCAAGCGCACCCACCTCGACATTGCCAGCGTGAACTCCGCCTGCGTGCTGGCGGCCGACGGCCACGTGGTTACCGCCGCCAGCTTTTCGGCCGGCGGGGTAGGGCCGGTGCCGATGTACCTGCCCAAAACCTCGGCCTTCGTGGTCGGCAAACCGTTGACGGAAGCCCTTATTCAGCAGGCCGTAGCCGTGGCCCAGACGGAAATTTCACCCATCAGCGACGCCCGCGGCACCGAGACCTACAAGCGCCTGCTGCTGGGCCAGCTGCTGAAAGGCCATTTCCTCGCCCTGTTTCCCCACCTCAACGCCCTGGAGCTGGTCAGTTAAAGAGCTGTAGGCTTCAAGCTTCAAGCCGCAAGCTTTTCTTCCAGTTGTCCTTCATCTGTCGTCCAGCGCCAGCCGAGGAACCTTATTACTGAACAACGATTCGTTGTTACGTCAATCGTTCAAACCTGATAAGGTCCTTCGCGGGGCTCAGGACGACAGGTCAAGAATGAGAGGACGACAAAAGCTTGCCGCTTGAAGCTTACAGCTCAAAAAAACACCCATGAAAAACATAGACTCAGGCAATCACACTACCGGCAGGTCGATTTACGTCGACGATATTCCGCTGGTGGCCGGCACGCTGTTCGGAGCCGCTTTTGGCTCCCCGGTAGCGCACGGGCATATCGAGCACCTGCACCTGGCCGATGCCGCCGCCCACCCGGGCGTAGTGCGCATCTTCACCTACCAGGATATTACCGGCGAAAACCAGATTGGCGGCATCATTCCCGATGAGCCGCTGCTGGCCGAGCACGTGGTGGATTTCTGCGGAATGCCCATTGCCTTCGTGGTGGCTACGTCGGAGGCGGCGGCCCACGCAGCGGTTCGTAAAATCAAGGTTGACATCACCCCGCTGCCGGTCATCACCGACCCGCGTGAAGCCCACGCCCAGGGCGAGCTGATTGTGCCCCCGCGCACCTTCCGCCTCGGCGACCCCGACGCGGCCTGGAGCCAGTGCGCCCACATCATAGAAGGCCGCGCCGACTCGAACGGGCAGGAGCACCTCTACATCGAAACTCAGGCCGCCTACGCCATTCCGGAGGAAAACGAGGGGCTGAAGATCTACTCCTCAACTCAGAGTCCCACGGCCAGCCAGCGGGCTGCCTCCCGGGTGCTGGGCGTACCGATGCACCAGCTCGAAGTCGACGTAATCCGCCTCGGCGGGGGCTTTGGCGGCAAGGAAGACCAGGCCAATGCCTGGGTGGCCCTGGTGGCTTTGGCGGCCCACATCCTGCGCAAGCCGGTCAAGTACGTGCTGCACCGCATGGAGGACATGGCCATGACCGGCAAGCGCCACCCGTACTCCACCGACTTCCGCCTGGGCCTGGACAAGGACCTGAAGTTCGTCGCCTTTGAAGCCGACTACTACCAGAACGCGGGGGCTGCCGCCGACCTTTCGCCGGCCATTATGGAGCGCACGCTATTTCATGCTACCAGCACCTACTTCGTGCCCAACGTGCGGGCCACGGCCTACAGCTGCCGCACCCACCTGCCGCCCAACACCGCCTTCCGCGGCTTTGGCGGACCCCAGGCCAAGTTTGTGATGGAGTCGGCCATCAACCAGGCAGCCGAGCAGCTGGGCGTGGAGGCGGAGGTAATTCAGAAAAAGAACCTCAACAAAACCGGGGACGAGTTTCCGTACGGACAGAAGGCCGTGAGCGAGGCTCGGGCCTGCTGGACCCGCGCCGAGGAGCTTTACAACCTGGAAACGCTGAAAAAGGAAGTGGCTTCCTTTAACGCGCAGAGCCCGATGGTGAAAAAGGGACTGGCGCTGATGCCCATCTGCTTCGGCATCTCCTTTACTAACACCTCGATGAACCAGGCCCGGGCCCTCGTGCACGTCTACTACGACGGCAGCGTGAAGGTCAGCACCGGGGCCGTGGAAATGGGGCAGGGAGTCAACACGAAGATGCTGCAGGTCGCGGCCCGGGTGCTCAGCATCAGCCCCGACAAGGTGCGCCTGCAAACCACCAGCACCAACCGCATTGCTAATACCTCGCCCACCGCGGCCAGCGCCGCCGCCGACCTCAACGGCAAGGCCGTGCAGCTGGCCTGCGAGGCCATTGCCGGCCGCCTACGGGAGGTAGCCGCCCTGGAGCTGAACGCTACGGTTGACGCCATCGAGCTGAAAAACGAGCAGGTGCTGCTGCACGGCAAGCCTACCGAGCTGGACTGGAAGAAGCTCGTCACGGCCACGTTCCTGCGCCGGGTCAGCCTCTCCGAGCACGCCCACTACGCCACGCCCGACGTGCACTTCGACAAGCGCACCGAGAAGGGCCACCCGTTTGCCTACCACGTCTACGGCACGTCCATCAACACCGTCACGGTCGACTGCCTGCGCGGCACCTATACCGTGGACGCGGTGCGGGCCGTGCACGACTACGGCCAGAGCATGAACCCGGCCGTGGACCGTGGGCAGATCGAGGGCGGCATCGTGCAGGGCATTGGCTGGATGACGATGGAGGAGCTGCTCTACGACAAAACCGGCCGCCTGCGCTCCAATACGCTGTCGACCTACAAGGTGCCCGACCTCTACTCGGTGCCCGCCGAAATTGCCATCGAGCCCCTGCAAACCGATACCGACAACTTGGCCATCTTCCGGTCCAAGGCTGTGGGAGAGCCCCCGCTGATGTACGGCATCGGCACCTACTTTGCGCTCCGCAACGCCATCAAGGCCTTCAACCCGACCTCTCCGGTGGGCTTCGATGCGCCGATGACGCCTGAAAAAGTGCTGCTGGCGCTGTATCCCCAGCCAACTCCGGCCGTGACCGAACCGCATGAACCGAGCCTTAGCCGTCTGGCAACTCATTAGCGCGAGTCTGGCCGATGAAGTGCCCGTGATGCTGCTGCAAGTTGTCGGCAGCCAGGGTAGCAGCCCCGGCCGCCAGGGCTTTCGGATGGCGGTGAATGCCCGGGGCGAAATGCAGGGCTCGATCGGGGGCGGCATTATGGAGCATAAGTTTGTGCAGCTGGCCCGGGAACGACTAACGCAGTCGGCCGCGGAGCCGGTGGTACGGCGGCAGGTGCACAACAAAACCGCGCCCCAGGACCAGAGCGGCATGATCTGTTCCGGCGAGCAGACCATTGCCCTGTACCCCATGCAGGTCGCAGACGCGGCCGCCGTGGCCGTTATTCTCCGGTGTTTGGAGCAGGAGGGAAGCGGTACGCTTACCCTGTCGGCGGACGGCCTCGGATTTTCGGCGGAGGTCCGGTCCGGTTCTAAATTTCAGTTTGAGCAGGCTCCCGATGGAACGTGGCAGTACGCGGAAACGCTGGGCTTGCGGCACCATCTGCACATTATCGGCGGGGGCCACTGCTCCCTGGCATTATCGGGGATGATGCGGCAGCTGAATTTCCGGGTGCACCTCTACGAGGACCGCGCGGAGCTGAATACCTTTCTCGAAAACGGCTTCGCCCACCAGAAAACTGCGGTCGGGACCTATGCTGAGCTGGCGAAGCTGATTCCGGCCGGCCCTGGGCAGTACGTGGTCATCATGACCTTTGGCTACCGCACCGACGACGTAGCGCTGCGGGCTTTGCTGACCAAAGAGCTGCGCTTTCTGGGGGTGCTGGGTAGTGGCAAGAAGATTGAAAAGATGCTGGCCGACTACCGGGCCGAGGGCATCGACGAGGCGCTGCTCACCCGCCTGCACGCCCCGGTCGGTCTGCCCATCCACAGCCAGACGCCCGAGGAAATTGCCGTCAGCATTGCCGCGCAGCTGATTGCCGTGCGCAACGCCCCTAAAAGCTGAGCTAACGGCCCAGGTTGTTTTGCTACATTGCAAGGCAGGAATCGGGACCGGGCGCCGAAAAAGCCGGTTTACCCCGGTCCTCCGCTGCTCGGCCGGCAGGCACCGGCCGTTGACCTATTTCACTATTTCAGTGCGCCAGCGCCTGAAAAACTACCCCTTCCCGTGCTGAATCTGGTGCAGTCCTATCATTCCGGCCGTCTTTCCCAGGTGCTGCTGTGGGTGGCCTGCATCGGGTCGGTGGCCGGGCTGCTGGCGGCCCGCTCATTTGTGGCAATTGGTCCGCTGGTAGGCATTCTGGCGGTGCTGACGAATCCGAACCTGCGGCGCGACCTGCCCGGCTACTACCGCAACGGCGCGGCCATGCGGGCCCTGGCCCTGGTGGCTTTTCTGCTGCTGACCAGCCTGTATACCAGCGACTGGGCGGCGTGGCGGCACGAGGTCTTCCGCTACCTGCCCTGGATTGCCGTGCCTCTGGCCTTTACCCTGGCCGTGCCGCTCTCAGCTTCGCAGCGGCTTTTCGTAGGCGCCTTCTTTGTTTTTGGAACCGCCGTGGTTGGGCTGGCTACGATGGCCAAGTATTTAATTGACCCGGCGGCGGCCAACGAGGCCATTCGGGTGGGGCAGAACATGCAGGCCGTTACCCGCATCTTTCACATTTCCTTTGGGCTGATGCTGGCGCTCAGCTTTTTCTGGGGGCTGCTGCTGCGCCGTCACCCCCTGGCGAACCGGGGCCTGCGGGGGCTTATGCTCGGGGCGGCGCTAACCTGCGCGCTCACCGTGCATGTGCTGGCATACCGGACCGGGCTGGTGCTACTTTACACCGGTCTGCTGGCCTACGCTCTGCCGCTGCTGGGCCGCCGCCGGCAGGCGCTGGTAGGAATCGGCTTGCTGCTGCTAGTAGCCGCGGGGCCCTGGCTGGCCTACCGTACGCTCAACTCGGTGCGGGAGCGGGTGGATTCCACCATCTGGGACGTGCAGCAGTACACGCTCGGGCACGACATCAATGACTACTCCCTGGCCCGGCGGCTGGCCGCGCTGGAAACGGCGGGCAACGTGATTCGCAAAAACTGGCTGCTGGGCGTGGGCCCCGCCGACACCCACGCGGCCCTGATGGACCAGTACAGCTGGGAGGATTTCGGCCTGCGGGTCGAAAACCGGGTCGACGTGCACAACCAGTACATCGAAGCCCTGCTGGGCGGCGGCATCGTGGGGCTGCTGGTGTGGCTGGCGGTGCTGCTCTGGCCGCTGACCCGAAGCTGGGCGCGGCGCAACGCCTACATCGGCTTTTTCATCCTGCTCCAGGCCACCGTCATGCTCTGGGCCGACGTGCTCAGCCTGCAGATCAGCCTCAATCTGTTCATTTTCGGCTATGGGTTTCTGGTAGTAGCGGGCGAAGCCGACAGGAATCGGGAGCGGTCCGGAGTGGTAGTTCCGGACGAAGCCTGAGCCCTGTAGTCCGCAGTTCCCCTCCTCAGAAGAGGAGGGGTTAGGGGTGGTTGACGTCGTTGCTGATGTTGGGGTGCTAAATGTCATCCTGAGCATTCCGCGCATCAAGCGGCGACGAAGGACCTTAGCACCGAAGAACGACTAGCGGCTGAACGATACTCATAACAACGACACGGCCAACCCTGAGAAGGTCCTTGACTACGTCGACCTTCGGTTCGCAGAGCTCAGGATGACCGCCTTTATAACCACCCCGGCCTGCGGCCACCCCTCCTTGAAAATAAGGAGGGGAACATTACCGCCTGATCCGAAAACCAGAAGCTATTTGTTCTGCGCTCCCTGGTTAATCCAGCACGCAATCAGGTCCCGCTCTTCCTGGGTCATCTCGGTTTTGTTGTTCTGGGGCATCGTCTTGGTCACGACCACGCGCTGCATGATCTTGTCCTTGAGGCGGATGATGTCCTCGGGCGTATCGTACACCACCCCGTTCGGCGGGGACTTGAATACGTCGTCGGTGGGGCGGGCCGAGTGGCACTGCACGCAGCGCCGTTGAATGATGCCCTGCACCTCCGCGATGCTGACTTCCTTGGCGCAGGAGGCGGTGCCGTTGCCGGCGGCCTTGGGCGGGGCCGTGTAGAAGGCCACGGCCAGCAGCACCAGCACCGAAGCCGGCAGAATCCAGACGTTGAGCTGCTTTTTCTCCTTCAGGTTCAGCCAGTGTTTTACGCCCGCCGTGCCCAGGGCAATGACGGCCAGAATAGCCCAGGGGTAGGCGTGCCCGAACGTACTCGGGAAGTGGTTGCTGACCATCACGAACAGCACCGGCAAGGTGAAGTAGTTGTTGTGCAACGACCGGAGGCCGGCGTTCTTGCCGAGCGTCGGGTCGAGGGGCTCACCCAGGGTGGCGGCCTTGACCATGGCTTTCTGGGCCGGGATGATGATGTAGAACACGTTGGCCACCATCAGCGTGCCCAGCATGGCGCCGAAGTGAATGTAGGCAGCGCGGGCGCTGAACACCTGGCAGTAGCCCCAGGCAAAGGCCGCCGCAATCAGAAAGCCCAGGGCCGCAAACCAGGGGCCTTTCTTCACCAGCTCGGTTTTGCAGAGCAGGTCGTACACGAGCCAGGCCACCAGGAAAGAGCCCACGCCAATGCCAACGCCTGCCAGGGGGCTCAGCGCCATCACCTTGGGGTCGATGAGCATGGAGCTGGCGTTGAAATAGTATACCACGAACAGCAGGCTGAAGCCCGACAGCCAGGTGAAGTAGGCTTCGTACTTAAACCAGTGCAGGTCGCGGGGAATTTCCTTGGGGGCGAGCTTGTACTTTTCGAGGTAGTAGAAGCCCCCGCCGTGCACGGCCCAGAGGTTGCCGGCCAGCTCGTCGCGCACGTTTTCGGTGCGGTTCAGCGCGTTTTCGAGGAAGACAAAGTAGAACGAGGCCCCAATCCAGGCAATGCCAAAGGTGATGTGCATCAGGCGCACTACGATGTTCATCCACTCCATCAGGTGGCCTTCCCAGGGCGTGCCCTGCACGAACACGTACACCAGGGCCAGCAGGTAAATCACGGCTACCACGATGAGCGTGTAGGCGAAGCCTTGCATCGTGAGGCCATTTTCGCCTAGCTTACCGCCCCGTTTGTGGGTTTTAGCCACCCGCTGCAACGTGTAGATGACGCCGACCAGGAAAAAGAAAACCAGCAGGGCGACGGAAAGAATCAGGTAACGAGTCATGAACAAAACGGGCGAAGGCAGGCAGCCGGCCGGCGCCTGCGGAACAGGGGAGGAATGAGGTTCTGCCGCAAATTATCCACCTTACCGCCCGGCTGATGGTCCGCCTGACCTGCGGAGCCGCCACCTGCTTTGCCCGGCAAGCTCGCGGCAACGAGCTTCCGTTGAGGAATGGCACGGGCCGAAGCAGCCCGGAATAAGCCCCCAATTTAAAGAGAAACTTCTTCTATGTCCGATTTTGCCCTCAAAAGTCAGCGCGTTGTCACGCCCGAAGGAGTGCGGCCCGCCCTGATTCTTATCCGCGAAGGCCGCATTGCCGACCTGCTCCCCATCGACGCGGCCGTGGACTGCCCCGTCACCGACGTTGGCCACCGGGCCGTGCTGCCCGGCGTCATCGACCCGCACGTGCACATCAACGAGCCGGGCCGCACCGACTGGGAAGGCTTCAATACTGCTACACGCGCGGCCCTGGCCGGGGGCCTTACCACGCTGGTCGACATGCCCTTGAACTCGTCCCCAGTCACCACGACGGTCACGAATTTCGAGCTTAAGCTAGCAGCCACCGAAGGGCAGCTGCACACCAACTGCGGGTTCTGGGGCGGCATCGTGCCTGGCAACGCTGGTGAGGTGGAAGGCCTGATTGCCCGGGGCGTGCTCGGTTTCAAGGCGTTTCTGACTCACTCCGGCATCGACGAGTTTCCCAACGCCACCGAGGCCGACCTGCGCGCAGTGATGCCCATCCTGGCCCGCTACAATCTGCCCCTGCTGGTGCACTGCGAGCTGACCACGGAAGACGACACCTGGAAGCAGGGCGACAAACGCTCGTACCCGAACTACCTGGCCTCGCGGCCCAAGGAGTGGGAAGATGAGGCCGTGGCGCTGATGATCCGGCTGTGCCGGGAAACGGGCTGCCCCACCCACATTGTGCACCTCTCGTCGGCCAGCTCCATTGCGCCCCTGGCGGCGGCCAAGGCCGAAGGACTGCCGATTACCGTGGAAACCGGGCAGCACTACCTGTTCTTCAACGCCGAGGACATCCGGGATGAGCAGACCCAGTTCAAGTGCGCCCCGCCCATCCGCGAAAAAGCCAACAACGACCAGCTCTGGGCTGCTTTGCAGGCCGGCATCATCGACTTCGTAGCCACCGACCATTCCCCGGCCCCGCCGGACCTGAAGCAGATTGAGACGGGTGACTTCACCACAGCCTGGGGCGGCATTGCGTCGCTACAGCTGGCTTTGCCGGTGCTCTGGACGGCCGCTGCGCAGCGCGGTGCTACGCTGCCGGACCTGGTCCGGTGGCTGTGCGAAAACCCGGCAAAGCTGGCCGGGCAGTCCCACCACAAGGGCCGCATTGCCAACGGCTACGATGCCGACCTGCTGGTGCTGGATCCGGATGCCGAGTTCACGGTGACCGAAAAGCTGATTCTGCACAAACACAAAGTGTCGCCTTATCTTGGGCGCCCGTTACGGGGCGTGGTAGAGCAGACCTACCTGCGCGGGCAGCTGGTTTACAACCGTCCGGACCTGGTGTTGCCGAATTCCGGGCAGCTGCTGGCCCGTCGGTAGCCGGACCTGAAGTGGCGATTGGCACGACTGGTTCAGCAATCCGCCCCGGCCGCAGCCTCCGAGGAACTAAATTTTAAGTAGAGCACCCTGTGAAAGATACCTTTGCCCGCGCCGAGAACCTGCTGGCGCGCATTGACCAGCTGGCCGCCATCAGTGAAGACGAAACCGGCGTGACGCGGACGTTCGGGACTCCGGCTTTTCTGCGGGGCAGCGCCCTGGTGCGCAGCTGGTTCGAGCAGGCCGGCCTGGCTACCCGCGTCGACAGCATCGGCAACGTGCGGGGCCGGCTGGAAAGCCGGCATCCCGTGGCGAAAACCCTGGTCATTGCTTCCCACATCGACACGGTGGTGAATGCCGGCAAGTACGACGGACCGCTGGGCGTGCTGCTGGGGCTGGATCTGCTGGAAAACCTGCTGGCCGCCAAAACCGGGCTGCCGTTTCACGTCGAGCTGATTGCCTTCTCCGATGAGGAGGGCGTGCGGTTTCACACCACCTACCTGGGCAGTAAAGTCGTGGCCGGCTCGTTCGACCAAACCCTGCTGACCAAAGCCGACGCCCAGGGCGTTACGCTCACGGAAGCCCTCCGGACGATGGGCGGCGACCCGGCTGCATTGGCGCAGGACGCTATTCCCGCCGACCAGTGGCTGGGTTACTTCGAGGCGCACATCGAGCAGGGTCCGGTGCTCTGGGAAAACAGGATTCCCGTGGCGTTGGTCACCGCCATTGCCGGGCAGCAGCGCGTGGAGCTGACGTGGCGGGGTATGGCCGGTCACGCCGGTACCGTGCCGATGGATATGCGCCAGGATGCCCTGGCCGGCGCCGCCGAGTTTGTGCTGGCCGTCGAGCAGTTCGGGCTTCGCCACAAAGCCGAGCTGGTAGCTACCGTAGGCAAGCTGGACGTACGCGGCGCGGCCAGCAACGTGATTCCCGGCGACGTCGTCTGCAGCCTCGACCTGCGCAGCGCCGACGCCGCCTGCCTCGGCACCGCTTATGAGGAGCTGCGCAGCCTTGCCAGTCAGATTGCCGAGAGCCGCCGCCTCACGCTTCACTGGAACCCGATTCAGCAGACGGCTCCGGCCGTGTGCGATGCGCACTTAAACGAACTGCTGGCCCAGGCCATCGGCGAAGCCGGGCACGCGGTAGTGCCGCTCGTGAGCGGGGCCGGCCACGATGCCGTACCCGTGTCGGCCGTGGCGCCGGCCACCATGCTGTTCGTGCGCTGCTATAAAGGCATCAGCCATAATCCGCTGGAAAACGTGGAGCTGGCCGACGTCGCTGCCGCCATCGACGTATCCGACCGTTTCCTGCACCTGCTTTCAACCCACTACCAAACCCACCACTCCGCTTAAATGGAATTACCTGCTCTCACCCGCTCGGTTGTCAAGCGCAACCACGCCATCATTGCCCCCGACGGCTACATCAACAGCAACGTGCCCGGCTGGACCGGCTGCACCGTCAATGTCATCATCAACGAGCAGATGGGGGCCCGGCTGTGCCAGACCATCGTGACGCTGCGGGAAGGCGGGCAGCTGGAAGGCCGGACAGAAGCTTCGCAGATCTTCTTCTACGTCGTCGAAGGCCAGGTGCAGGTTAGCGCCGGCGGGCAAGACCGGAGTCTGGCCAAGGGGCAGTTCGTGTACGTGCCGGTAGGGCAGGAGTACCGCTTCCAGAACCCAACCGAGAGCACCCAGCTGCTGACCTTCCATAAGGTATACGAACCCCTGGCGGGCCACCCCGCGCCCACCGTCGTGTTCGGGGAGAAAGATGACTCCAAGGCACCCATCTACATGAACGACGACGCGCTGCGCATCCAGGAACTGCTGCCCAACGAGCTGAGCTTCGACATGGCCGTGAACATCTTTACCTACGATATGGGCGGCCGCCTGCCGATGGTGGAAACCCACATCATGGAGCACGGCCTGCTGTACCTGCAGGGCGAGGCCATCTACATGCTCGACCAGCAGTGGTACCCGGTCAAGAAAGGCGACTCGATCTGGATGGCCCCCTACTGCCAGCAGTGGGCTACTACCATGGGCAAGGAGCCCTCGGTGTACATCTACTATAAGAACGTAAACCGCTTTCCAACTTCGGTGTAGCCTCGTTTCTATCAAAATGACTTTAACTGAACTCAACAACCTGTCCCGGCCCGAGCTGGAAGACGCCCTGCGCAAGTGCTGCGGGGCCGAAGCCTGGGTGCAGGGCGTGGCGGACGGGGCGCCATTTGCTTACGAGGAAACCCTCTACGAGCGGGCCCAGGCCATCTGGTACGGCCTCTCGGAGCCCGACTGGCGCGAGGCGTTCACGCACCACCCCAAGATCGGGCAGGACGTCGGCTCCCTGCGTGAGAAGTTTGCCAGCACGGCCCAGTGGGCCTCCGGCGAGCAGGGCGCGGTGCAGGCCGCCTCGGAAGCAACGCTGCAGGCCCTGGCCCGCGGCAACGAGGAGTACGAAGCCAAGTTCGGCTACATCTTTATCGTGTGCGCTACCGGCAAGACCGCCGACGAGATGCTGGCCCTGCTGCAGGAGCGCCTGCCCAACCCGCCCGAAGACGAGATTCACATTGCCACCATCGAGCAGGCCCGCATCACCCAGCTGCGCCTCGAAAAGCTGCTTTCCGCATGAGCCAGATTACCACGCATATTCTTGACACGACGCTCGGCAAGCCGGCCCAGGGCGTTACCATCGTGCTGTCGGCCCGGCGGGGGGAAGGCTGGCAGGAACTGGCCCGGGGCGTTACGAACCAGGACGGCCGTATTGCCAACCTGCTGCCTACCGACGAGCCCCTGCCGCTGGGCATCTACCAGATGCGGTTTGAAACCAAGGAGTACTTCGACCGGCTCGGTACCGCCGGCTTTTACCCGCTGGTGGAAATCGTGTTCGACGTAGCCACCACCGCCCATTACCACGTGCCCCTGCTGCTGAACCCCTTCGGCTACGCCACCTACCGCGGGTCGTGAAGTAATAGTTGT
This sequence comes from Hymenobacter translucens, assembly GCF_020685205.1. Classification (GTDB taxonomy): domain Bacteria; phylum Bacteroidota; class Bacteroidia; order Cytophagales; family Hymenobacteraceae; genus Hymenobacter; species Hymenobacter translucens. The sequence goes on along the minus strand of NZ_JAJERB010000001.1, from coordinate 342,620 downwards.
CAGTTGCTGGTTGTCCGTTGTCAGCTTGTGCTGATAAAGCGGATGGCCGCACCCTGACAATCATCTGCCTATTACTGATGTCAAGGCGTTCTGCCCTGCCGATAAAGTGCTGAACTGCACCCTGACAACGGACAACTAACAACGGACAACCAAATTCCCACATGAAACTCAGCATCCAAGACGCCGACAAAGCCCAGCTGCTCGACCAACTCGGCGAGGCCAACCGCCACTTCCAGCAGGTGTACCCCGGCGACAAGCCCGACCGCCAGCCGGTGCACACCGTGTACGGGGGCGCCAACCTGTTCAAGGCCGACACCTGCGTGCGCATGGGCGACATTGCCCTGAACAACCTGAAAACCTACGCCCCCAACTTTGCCGAGCTGGCCCGGGTGCTGAAGCTGCACGGCTACGAGCACCTGCCCACGCTTGAAAAAGAAGTGGCCGACCTCACTGCCCGCCTCGATGCCATGAGCCCCGAGGAGCGCAAGCAGGAGCACGCCTGGCTGGCCTATTCGGTGTACAACAAGATGGTGCAGAAGCTGCAGACCGAGCCGGTCGAAGACTTCCGCGTGGACTTCGAGGACGGGTTCGGCAACCGTCCCGACGCCGAGGAAGACGAAACCGCCGTGCGCGCCGCCAAAGAGGTAGCCAAAGGCATGGAGCAGGGCACCCTGTCGCCCTTTATCGGCATCCGCATCAAGCCCTTCACCGAGGACCTCAAGGCCCGGGGCGTCCGCACCCTCGACATCTTCCTGACCACGCTGCTGGCCGAAACCGGCGGTAAGCTGCCCGACAACTTCGTGGTGATGCTGCCCAAGGTGACCATCCCGGAGCAGATGACCACCATGGTGCGGTTTTTCGAGCTGCTGGAGAAGGCCAACAACCTCGCTCCCGGCACGCTGAAGATGGAGACGATGGTGGAAGCCACCCAGATCATCATGGACGAGGAAGGCCGCAACCCGCTGATGCGCATCATCCGGGCCAGTGAGGGCCGCTGCGTAGCCGCCCACTTCGGCACCTACGACTACACCGCCTCCGCGGGCATCACGGCCAAGTACCAGACCATGGCGCACCCCGTGTGCGACTTTGCCCACCACATGACCAAAGTGGCTCTGGGCGGCACCGGCATCTTTTTGTCGGACGGCGCTACCAACGTGATGCCCATCGGGCCGCACCGGGGCGAGAGCCTGAGCTTCGAGCAGCTGCGCGAAAACCGGGAGTCGGTGCACAACGCCTGGCGCCAGGGCTTCCACCACACCACGCACTCGCTCATCAACGGCCTCTACCAGGGCTGGGACCTCAACCCGGCCCAGCTGCCGATGCGCTACGCGGCCACCTACAGCTTCTTCCTGAGCTCCTACGACGATGCCCTGAACCGGCTGCGGACGTTTGTGGAGCGGGCCGCCATTTCCACCCTCACCGGCGACATTTTCGACGATGCTGCCACCGGCCAGGGGCTGCTCAACTTCTTCCTGAAAGCCATGAACTGCGGTGCCATCACCGAAGAGGAAGTGCTGGCTACCGGCCTGACGAAAGACGAAATCCACAGCCGCTCGTTTTTCCGCATTCTCGAAGGCCGCCGCAAGCAAAAGGCGTAGACCTGCCGGGTTTTTTTATGCAACACCCCGCTGCCCGTTTTCAGACGGTCGGCGGGGTGTTTTTTGTTGGCCCGGCGCGAACAGAGCCGGGTTCGTGGGAAGAGAAGAAAGATTCCGCATTAAGGACCGGTTAAGGGCATTAAGGCGCTTTAAGTATAAAATTAAAGCCTTTTCGAGCTGCCAGCCAGGGGTAGGCCGCAGGATGGTAGCAGGCAAAACAGGCCACTGGGCAATGGTTGAGCCCCCAAGCGGGAAGGCATAAGCCCATGACTATCAGGGTTTCATTTCCTGCCTTCCCGGTCATCTGTCCGGTGGGTTCATGTTGCGGAATTATGTTGCCGGGGCAGCCGACAAGTGCTTGATTGTCTTCTGGTTCTCTAATATTTTTTTAATGGAAATCTAATAGCCTTCTAATTCCTCTTTAATTCTACGGTTGAGTTGGGCCTCTACCTTTGTCGTAGAAAAACCAGCCGACTGTTCCCCCGGTGGCTGCGTGTTCCGCCGAACCGGTTTCTTCAACTGTTTCGGACCAGCCCACAACCGGTTCCCCCGCCGGCTCCGCGACCCGCCCGCTTTCTGTCCTTGTCTTTTTCGCTGCTTTCAAGCAGTGCCGGAACCCTCATGCCTATTTCTTAGCCAATGAAAAGTGTTGCATCAACCTATAAACCCTGGGATTTCAGCTATTTCAGGAGTGATTTTCAGGGCGGCCTGGTGTCGTTTCTGGTGGCCGTACCGCTGTGCCTGGGCATTGCGCTGGCCTCGGGAGCCCCGCTTTTCTCGGGCATCATTGCCGGTATCGTAGGTGGGCTGGTCGTAGGGGCGCTGAGCCGCTCAGCCGTAAGCATCTCCGGGCCCGAGGCCGGGCTGATTCTGGTGGTGGTGAGCGGCCTGGAGGCGCTGGGCTCTTTCCGAACCCTGCAGGTCGCCATCTGCGTGGCCGGCCTGCTGCAGGTCGTTATGGGCATTGCCAAAGCCGGCATGATTAGCAACTTCTTCCCTTCTTCGGTGATTAAGGGGATGCTGGCCGCCATCGGCCTTATTCTGATCCTTAAGCAGCTGCCTCACGTGCTGGGCTACGATGCCGATGCGGTCGAGTCCCTGGCTTTGTTTTCCTGGAACGGGGGCAATCTTAAAGATCTGCTCGGGCATGCCATCCGGGAGTTCATCCCGACCGCCCTGGCTATTGCCGTGCTGAGTCTGGGCGTGCTGCTGGCCTGGGAGCAGCCTTTCTTTAAGCGCCACGCGGTGCTTTCGGCAGTTCCGGCTGCCCTGGTCGTGATTGTGCTCGGAGTCGGGCTCAATGCCCTGGCGGGGCTGCTGGACCCTGCCTACGGCTTGGCCGGCTCTCACCTCGTGCAGCTGCCGGTGCCGAAAAGCGCCTCGGATTTCATGGACCTGTTCACCCTGCCCGACTTCTCGCAGCTCGCCAACCCCCAGGTGTACCCGGTGGCGCTTTCCATTGCCCTGGTGGCCAGCCTGGAGGCGTTGCTGGCCGTGGAAGCCACCGACGAGCTGGACCCGCTCAAGCGTAAAACGCCTACGAACCACGAGCTGAAGGCCCAGGGTGCCGGCAACGTCATCAGCGGCCTGCTCGGCGGCCTGCCCCTGACTTCGGTGATTGTGCGCAGCTCGGTGAGCATCAACGCCGGTGGGCGCACCAAGCTGGCGGCCCTTGTACATGGCAGTCTGCTGCTGCTGAGCGTGGTGCTGTTTCCGCGCCTGCTCAACCTGGTGCCCTGGGCTGCCCTAGCCGCCATCCTGCTCGTCACCGGCTATAAGCTGGCCCGGGTAAGCATCTTCCGGCAGCACTTCGCTGCCGGGCTATCCGAATTTCTGCCTTTCATGGTGACCATCGTCGCCATCCTGCTGACCGACCTGCTCATCGGCATTGGTATCGGGGCGGCGGTGGGACTGTTCTTTATCCTGCGCGAAACCTACCGCAACGCCCATTTCTTCCAGCGCTACTCCGTCGGCGGGCAGGAGCACCTGCGCATCAGCCTGGGGGAGCATGTGTCGTTTCTGAACAAGGCCAGCATTATGACGGTGCTCAAGGACATTCCGGCGGATACGACGGTGGAAATCGACGGCACCAACTCCGCCTTTATCGACCGCGACGTGCTCAGCGCCATCGAGAACTTCCGCGAAACGGCCCGGCAGCGCAATATTCAGCTGGTGTTCCTGCGCAAAGGCGACGACTACGCTCAAAACCTGGCGAGCCAGCCCCACGTGAGCAGCAAGGAAGCCGACTTTGAAGCCTATTACAAGCTCTTCGACAACAACCGCAACTGGGTGGCCGAGAAGCTGCGCCGCAACCCGCGGTTTTTCGAGCTGGCCGCCCAGCAAACCCCGAAGTTTCTGTTTATTGGCTGCTCCGACAATCACGTGGCAGTCAGTGAGATGACCGGTACGGCCCCCGGTACCGTGTTCGTGCACCGCAACGTGGCCAACCTGGTGGTCAGCACCGACCTGAATCTGGCGTCCGTGCTGCAGTACGCCGTCGACGTGCTGCACATCCAGCACATTATCGTGTGCGGGCACTACGGCTGCCGGGGCGTGAAAGCGGCCATGCAAAGCGAGGATGCGGGGGTGGTGAGCGGCTGGCTTAGCTCGGTACGGGAGGTGATGCACAAGCACGACCACGAACTCGGCGCGCTTGAAACCGAGGATGAGCGGTACCGCCGCCTCGTGGAGTTGAACGTGGTTGAGCAGGTGTACCACCTGCACCAGAATGCAGCCGTGCAGCAGGCCTATCAGCGCGGTGCGGCCCTGCACCTGCACGGCTGGGTCTACGACATCCACGGTGGCATGGTCCGCGACCTGGAAGTGGACGTGCGCCGCGACTTTGCCGAGTACGACACCATTTTCCGCTACCAAGTAGCTCCCGAAGGCCTTCGCCGGCTGTCCGGCACCCTTTACCAGGCCCCTTCCATCTTCTCGGTCAGCACTGGCAAGGGCGCCATCATTGCCATTCCGCCCTTCGACGGCGACGCGGCCCTGGGAGTACCGTAGTTCCCGTCCGGCTTACCATCCCAAGCTGAGTATCATCCCACCCGACGTGTCTGCTTATTACCTGCCGCCATTCCGGCGCGTTCCCACCGTTCCGGTGCGGCGGCATCATTACCCTACGCGAGGATGAAGTTATTACTTGTAGAAGACGACCTGATGGCCGCGGCCGTGCTGAAAAGCGGGCTGGAAACCCACGGCCTGGAAGTGGGCGTGGCCCTGAATGAAACCTCGGCCCGGCAGATGCTGGCGGTTGCCGGCTATACGGCCGTGCTGCTGAAAGCTGATCTGCCCACGGGCGGCGGCTTTGCGTTGTGCCGGTTTATCCGGCAGCGCCACGACAAGCTGGCGGTGCTCATGTTCACCTCTTCCGGCTCCACGGAGGATAAGCTGCGCGGGTTCGATGCCGGAGCTGACGACTATCTGGTCACGCCATTTGCGCTGGGCGAGCTGCTGGCCCGCCTGCGGGCCCTGCACCGGCGCTGGCCCCAGGCTGCCCAGGAAAACGTGCTGAAAGTGGCCGACCTTGAGCTGTACGGCAAAAGCAAAATCGTGAAGCGCGGTGCCAGGCGCATCGACCTCACCGGCCGGGAGCTGGCGCTGCTGGAGTATTTCATGCACAACCAGGGCCGCGCCCTCACCCGCCACGAAATCGTGCACAAGGTCTGGGCGCTGTCGTTCGATACCCGCACCAATCTGGTGGACGTGTACGTGAACTACCTGCGCAAAAAGATTGACCGGGAGTTTACCCCCAAGCTGATTCACACGCTCAACGGCGTGGGCTACATCCTGGAGGAACGAGCCAGCTAAACCAACCCGACGGAGCCGGTCGCCGGTTTTTACTTCGGCCCGGGAAATCGGCGCCGCCTTAACCTGATCGGGAAGGAGCTGCTTATCCGCGGTTGTTGTCGTTGGCGAGCATGCTCAGGTAGCTGTCGTAGCGGGGCAGGGCAATGCGGCCCTTGTCCACGGCTTCGCGCACGGCGCAGCCCGGCTCCTGCACGTGCCGGCAGTTGTGGTAGCGGCACTGGTTGAGCATGGCCCGCATCTCGGGGAAAAAGTGCGCCAGCTGAGCCGGCGGAATGTCGACCAGCCCCAGCTCCTTGATGCCCGGCGAGTCGATCAGGTAAGTGCCGGGGCGCACTTCCAGCATCTCGGCGAAGGTGGTCGTATGCACGCCCTTATCCGAGAACTCACTGATTTCGGCCGTCTTCAGATCCAGGTCCGGCACCAGGGCGTTGATAAGCGTGCTTTTGCCCACGCCCGAATGTCCCGACAGCAGCGTTACCCGCCCGTCCAGCAGGGCATCAACTTCCGCCACGCCCTCGCCCGTCGCGGCCGAGCAGCGCAGACTGTCGTAGCCGGTGCGCTTATACATTTTCTGAATCTGATTCTGGTAGTCGTTCAGGTCCTCATCGTACAGGTCGACTTTGTTGAAGATCAGCTGCACGGGAATCCCGTAGGCCTCCGCCGTCACCAGAAACCGGTCGATAAAGCCAAACGACGTCGCCGGTGACACCAGCGTTACGACCAGCAAAGCCAGGTCCAGGTTGGCGGCCACGATGTGGGCGTGCTCGGTTTTGTGCACCGACCGGCGGATGATGTAGTTGCGGCGGGGCTCGATGTGGTGAATCACGCCCGCGCCCTCGGTCTGCTCCTCCACCGTAAAGTCTACCTGGTCACCCACAGCCAGGGGGTTGCTCACTTTCAGGTCGTGGTTTTTGAACTTGCCCCGCAGGCGGCAGCGGTGCAGCTTGCCCGTGCTGGTTTCGCGCACCAGATACCAGGAGCCGGTAGATTTAACAACGGTACCGGTCATGTGGTAGAGGGGGATAAGATGGGTGGAGCGGTTTTGCCCGGAAACTTCAGGAGCCTACAGACGGGCGTTTTCGCCTGCAAGGTACGGCTGGGACTGCGGATGATGCGAATCCGGCTGGTGCCCATACCGTTCGAACGGGCGGAAAGCTAGCTTTTCATCATCTCTTTCTCCAGCCAGCGCATGATGGTGGCAGTAGCCCCGGCTTTCTGCTGAATGTACGTCAGGCTGGTTTCGCGAATGACGGCGCGGGTGCCGGCGTCAAGCCAGAGCGGCTCGAAAGCAGCCTGCAGCTCAGCAGTAGAAGTTATTGGGAAGGCGCAGCCCAGGCGTACCAGGTCCTGGGCTTCCTGAAACTTGGCGTAAACCGGTCCGAAGAACAGCGGGAGCCCAAAGGCCGCGGCCTCCAGGGTATTGTGCAGGCCCTTGCCGAAGGCCCCGCCGATGTAGGCGTAGGAGCCGAACCGGTAAAGCTGGCTGAGCAGGCCCACGTTGTCCATCAGCAGCACCCGGGCCGGGGCTGCGTTGCTCACAGTAGCCGCTGAGTAGCGCAGAACCTGCCCGGGTAAGGCTGTTTCCACCAGGCTGAGGTTTTCGACGGTTACCTCGTGGGGCGCCACGATAAAGCGCATCTGCTGCTGGTAGCGCTGCATCAGCGGAATCAGGGCGGGCAAATCTTCGGGCCAGCTGCTGCCAATGACGAAAACCGGCGCCTGGTCGGCCGTGAAGGCCGAAACGATGGGCAGGTCCCGGGGCGGGGCTGCGGCGGTGCGCAGCACCGTGTCGAACCGGGTGTCGCCGGCTACGCTTACCTGCCCGATACCGGCCGTGTGCAGCAGCGCAGCAGAAGCTTCGTTCTGCGTGAAGATGTGCGCGAATCCACCCAGGATACGCCGGAAAAGGCTGCCCCAGGGCTTAAAGAAGGCTTGCTCGGGCCGGAAGATGGCCGACACGGAAATGGCTGGTATGCCGCGCTGCTGCAACTGGGTGAGGAAGTGGTACCAGAACTCGTACTTGACAAACACGGCCAGCCGGGGCTGCACCAGCTCCAGAAACTGCCGGGCATTGGCGGCGGTGTCGAGTGGGAGGTAGAAGACGTAAGCTGCGCCCGGCCAGTTTTTGCGGATTTCGTAGCCGGAGGGCGAGAAAAACGTCAGCACAATCTGGTAGTCGGGGTACCGGGCGGCAAAGGCTTCCAGCAACGGCCGGCCCTGCTCAAACTCACCGAGCGAGGCGCAGTGAAACCACACCCGCGGCGCGGCCTGTCCCGCCAACTCCTGCCGGATGTGGGTTAGCAGGTTCCGCCGCCCATCAGCCCACTGCCGGGCTTTGGGCACGAACGGGGCTACAAGCTGCAGCAGCAGGGCGTAGAGCCGCACGCCAATGTTGTAGAGAAAAAGCAAGTTTCGAAGCTTGGGTATCGGGTAATTGAATAGCCGGCAAAAATACGCGTTTGAAGGCGGGGAAAACGAAAAAAGCCCCAACCAACTGGTCGGGGCTTTTCACGCGTCGTCTTTCTAAGACCTAATTAGTGAGCCGCCTGCTTGCCGAGGTAGCTGGCAACGCCCTCGCGGGTGGCCTGCATGCCTTCTTTGCCTTCTTCCCAGTTGGCGGGGCACACCTCGCCTTTAACTTCGAAGAACTGCAGGGCATCCACCATGCGCAGGGCCTCGTCGATGCTGCGGCCCAGCGGACCGTCATTCACAAGCTGGTGGCGCACGATGCCGTCCTTATCGATGAGGAACAGGCCGCGGTACGCTACGGGCGAGCCTACGAAGGTCATTTCGCCCTGCTCGTTGTAGTCGTAGTGGCCGCCCAGCACGTCGTAGTTGGCCGCAATGGTCTTGGTTGCGTCGGCTACCAGCGGGTAGGTTACGCCCTCGATGCCGCCATTGTCGCGCGGGGTCTGCAGCCAGGCAAAGTGCGAGAAGTGCGAATCGGTGGAGCAGCCGACAATAGCAACGCCTTTGGCCTCAAACTCGGCGAGGCGGTCCTGAAACGCAATGATTTCGGTGGGGCAAACAAACGTGAAGTCAGCGGGATAGAAGTAGAAAATGACGTGCTTCTTGCCCAGGTAGCGTTCGAGCGAGAAGTCCTCCTCAAATTCGCCATCGATTACGGCCGTAGCCTTGAAAGAAGGAGCACGTTTGCCAACGAGAACTGCCATGGTAGGTGGTAAAAGGTAAGGGTAAGTGAAAAATGGAAAGTTGCGGGGGTAGAAACCTTGAAATGCGGATTCCGAAAAATCAGTCTACGCTCTAGTGGGGCTCAGACGCTTTGCGGCCGGTAATGTGCAGGGAAAAGGAGTGGGGCTGGAAGCCTTTCAGCTGCCGGGCCGCGAAGAACTCGGCTATCAGCGCATCCAGTTGCGGGTCGCAAAAGTCCAGAATCTCCTGGGTGTCGGTGCAGTACAGGTGATGGTGGGCCGAGCAGTCCGCGTCATAGCGGCGGTTGCCCTCAGCAGCCGGCACGCGCCGGGTCAGGCCGGCTTCCACAAAGGTGTCCAGGGCCTTGTACACGGTGCCCAGCGACAGGGTAGGGTTGGCCGGCCGCAGATGGCGGTGCACCTGTTCGGCCGTGGGGTGCCCGGGCAGCGTCAGCAGGGATTCCAGAATCACAATCCGCTGCTGCGTGGCACGCAGGCCGGCCCGGCTCAGCCGGTCGTGCAGGGCGTCGCGGTCGGGGGCCGGCAGGTGCGCAGAAGGCAAGGAAGTGTCCATAGATAAGAATGATTCTCCGCAAAGGTACCGCAATAAGCCCGTTTCGGCCAAAAAGGTTTGCCCGGACAGAACGTAAAAACAACTGCCGGACCGGTAGTTTCCTGGTTTAGCGGCTTTTACAACTGGCCGGCGGCGAGCTGCAAACGGCGGGAGCGTGGTACCGGAGCACGGATCAAGAGCAGACCCGGCAGCCGGGACGGAGGCTGGCCCCAGCATTTGAATTGGGGTCTACGCGCTCAAGGCCGCCTACAGCAGCGCGTCCTGGCCAGCCGGCAGCGTCTGCGACACAAACTGAAAGGTTTGCCGGGTACGCTGCTCCAGCAGCAGCCGGCGTCCCCGGGTAAGCCGCGCGATGCTGGTCGCATCGTAGTTCTTGATGGTATACAGCTCCAGGTCCGTGTTGTAGTGAATCGTGAACTGGCTGCGCAGCTGGTCGAGCAGCTTTTCCAGGCGGTAGGCCGAAAAGTCGGTGCACACCGAAAAGGAAATGGCCGAGTTCTGCATCAGGTTAATCTTCAGCCGCACCTGGGCCAGCACGCCGAAAATCACCTCCAGGTTTTCCTCGGAAATAAACGTCAGATCCTTTGACTCGAACGAAATCAGACACTGGTTGTCTTTGCGGATAAACGCCGGGGCCAGGGGCTCGTGCCGCCCGTCGCCGATGCGCGTTCCCTCGGCCGCCGGGTCCACAAACGACTTTACCAGCAGCGGGATATGGCGCACGGCCAGCGGCTTGATGGTCTTGGGGTGAATGACGGAAGCGCCGTAGTAGGCCATTTCAATCGTTTCCTGGTAGGAAATCCGCGGGTAGCGCACTGGGTCGGCAAACACCTTGGGGTCGGCGTTGAGCAGGCCGGCCACGTCCTTCCAGATCGTCACCGATTCGGCCTGCAGGCAGTAGGCAAAGATGGCGGCGGTGTAGTCGGAGCCTTCCCGGCCCAGCGTGGTCGTCTGCCCGCTGGCCGTGCCGCCCACGAAGCCCTGCGTGACGATGGGCCCTTGGGAGAAAAGGGGCAGCACTTCGGCGCGCACGTTGCGCTCGGTCGTGGGCCAGTCGAGCCGGCCTTCCCGCCAGGTGTGGTCGGTGCGCAGCAGGGGCCGGCAGTCCAGCCACTGCGCCGCCAGGGCCCGGGCCACAATCACCGTGGCAAGCAGCTCCCCAAAGCTCACCACCTGGTCGTACTGCCGGTCAAACTCCCCGGGGACAAGCGTGGCCAGCCGGTCGCCAAGCTGCTCAAACAGCCGGGCCAGCGAAACGTCGCCAAAGGTCACGTGCGGAACGGCTTCCGGGGGTGCATCGGCATCGAGGTTTAGCTCCCGGGCCATGTCGCAGTGAAACTTCTTCAGGGCCGCCAGGGCGGTGGAGTAGTCCTGCCCGGCGTGAGCCAGCTGAAACAGCTCCTCCAGGGCGTTGGTCGTTTTGCCCATGGCCGAAACCACAATCAGGAGCTGGCTTTCCTGCGCGTGCTCGCGTACAATTCGACCCAGGTTGCGAACCGAACCGGCATCTTTTACGGAGGCGCCCCCGAACTTATAAACCTTCAGAACCGGCGTGTGCTGCATGGGCCAAAAGTAGGCAGGCCGCCGCAGATGTGGCGAAAAAGCTTAATTTTGTAGACCCACCGCACACTTCTTCTCACTCTATGGATCACAACAAACTGGCGCTGCCCGTTGGAACTACTCTCGACCGGTTTATCATGCGCAAGCAGGAGGACTTCCCTTACGCTACCGGGGAACTGTCCCAGCTGCTGCGCGATATTGCCCTTGCTGCTAAAATTGTAAACCGCGAAATCAACCGCTCCGGCCTGATCGACATTGCCGGCGCTTACGGCAACCGCAACGTGCAGGGCGAAGAGCAGCAGAAGCTCGACGTCATTGCCAACATCCGCTTTATCCGGGCCCTGCGCAACGGGGGCGAGGTATGCACCATCATCTCCGAAGAAGACGAGGAGATGATCCAGACCGGCAACTGCCAGGGCAAGTACGTAGTAGCCATCGATCCGCTCGACGGCTCGAGTAACATCGATGTCAACGTCAGCATCGGCACCATCTTCAGCATCTACCGCCGCATTTCCGCTACCGGCTGCGAAGGCACGCTCGAGGATTGTCTGCAGACGGGCACGCACCAGGTCGCAGCCGGCTACGTAATTTATGGCTCGAGCACCATGCTGGTGTATACGACCGGCAACGGCGTAAACGGCTTCACCTACGAGCCTTCCCTGGGGGAGTTCTTTTTGTCGCACCCTCAGATTACCACGCCCAAATCGGGCGCTATCTACTCGGTAAATGAAGGCAGCTCCGAGCACTTCTCCGAAGGCATGACGGCTTACATTGCCTACTGCAAGCAGAACAACTACTCGGCCCGCTACATCGGCTCCCTTGTCGCTGACTTTCACCGCAACCTGCTCAAGGGCGGCATTTATATCTACCCGGCCACGAAAAAGGCACCCCAGGGTAAGCTGCGCCTGATGTACGAGTGCAACGCCCTGGCCTTTATTGTAGAGCAGGCCGGTGGCAAGTCCAGCAATGGCCGCACCCGCACTATGGAGCAGGAGCCGGTAGGCCTGCACGACCGCAGCCCGTTGTTTATCGGTTCCACCGAGCTGGTCAACAAAGCCGAGGAGTTTATGGCCAAGGAGCATGCCCCGGAGGCTACCACCGCCTAGTTCGTCTCAAGTCAGGCAAAAGAAAAGCGCCGCTCCAACTGGGGCGGCGCTTTTCTTTTGCCTGAATGAAATCCAGCAGGGGCTTACTCAGCCTTTTTGCGCGTTTTTTTCGGCTTGTCCTCCGAAGCGGCCTCTGGGTTGGCCGGCTCGTCGTTTTCGATGGACGCCGGAATTACGCCCGCTGTGCTCATCGCCTCGTCGCCCATCGGCTCCTGGTCGTTGGTGTCGTCGCCACCTTCTTCCGTGGTGCCTTCCTGGTACTCCAGGCGGCTGCTCACCGCGCGGTACCAGGTCACGAGCTTTTTGATGTCGGAAAGGTACACGCGCTGCCGGTCGTAGTCCGGAATGATTTCTTCCATGAACGCCACCAGGTCGCGGTCATCCGATTTGCTGGTCACGGTCAGATCCGTGCCATATTTCTGATGAATCCGGTCGAATACTTCCGTCAGGGGCACCGTAGTGTCGTAGTCGGCGGTATAGATGGAAATCTCCTGCAGCAGGGAAACCTTGTTGCGGGCTGAGGCTACCGAGCGGGTGCCCCGCTCATCCAGCGATTCGATAATGACGCCGGCGCGGGTGGGGCGCATCAGGCGGTACAGGCCTGGCATACCGCTGATGGCAGCGATTTCCTTCAGGTCGTAGGGCATAGAAAAAAGGGTTGGTAGAAAGTTCGGGTTACTGGGGGGAGGCTGCCGCCGCCGGTGCGGCACCGGGCAGCTTGAATACGATAGGCAGGGAAGTCAGGACAGGATACGGGGGCTTCTTGAATTTAAGCAGCCGTACGACCCGCTCAGCTTCGGCGTCGCAGCCCCCACCAATTCCTTTGACCAGCTTGATTCCGGACATGGTGCCATCCATATTGAGCGTAAAGCTCAGGATTGTAGTACCCCGTACCCGGCGACGCAGGGCCTCCACGGGGTATTTCAGCTCTTTCTCAATGAAGGCGTACATGGCTTCCTGCCCGCCCTCGTAGTACTCAGCCACAGCTACCGGAGCTTTCATGCCTGCCGGGGTCACGGAGGCTCCCGGAGCGCTCTGCGCCAGGGTCGGGGCAGTAGCGGCAAGCAGGCATACGCCTACCAGAAGAAATATTTTTTTCATGGAAACTGAAGAAAAAAAGAAGAAGTAGAAGGTTGACGTTGAGTTTGCCGCATTAGGCAAATCCAGGGCCAATCTACGCATTATCTGTTTTTTGCCCTATCTGCTGATTCACCTCCTGAATAAAGGCCAGCACCTCGTCCCGGCCGGTCTGGTCGGTGGCTGAAGTCACGAAGGTGCGGGGCAGTTCATCCCAGGTTTCAGCCAGCTTCAGCCGGTAGCTGTTCACGTTCTGCTGGGTGCGGGAGCCCGACTGCTTGTCAGCCTTTGTAAAGATGATGACAAAGGGAATTCCATCCTTGCCCAGCGTTTCCAGAAACTCCAGATCCACTGCCAACGGGGCGTGGCGGGAGTCGATCAGCACGAACAGGCAGGTCAGGTTTTCGCGGTTGTGCAGGTAGAAATTAATCATCCGGCCCCACTGAACGCGGGAATCCTTGCTCACTTTCGCGTAGCCGTAGCCGGGCAAGTCCACCAGATACCACTGCCCGTTGATCAGGAAATGATTGATGAGCTGCGTTTTTCCCGGCAGTGAGGAGGTCTTGGCCAGCCCCTTGTGCCCGGTCAGCATATTGATGAGGGAGGACTTGCCCACGTTGGAGCGCCCGATAAAGGCGTACTCGGGCAGCGTTGCGGGTGGGCACTGGTCAACGCGCGAATTACTGGCCAGAAATTTCGCTTCGCGGATAATCATACACGGTACCAAATGGAAAGCTCAAGCAAAGGTAGCCGAAAGAAAGTGCAGCGTAGGGGGTAAAATTTTAGTTGATTTCCTTGTAATTTATAAAGCCCACCTATATTTGCGCGGTTTGCATCGCATCACCTGAATTCTTCGATCTTTCGAAAAACCGTATTTCCAGCAACTGCGTAGAGGTTTTAGATCAGCTGTATTAGAAGCCGGTCATATAATAAAAATTCTACCTTTGCCCACGTAATGGTCATTTGGCTTAAACTAGATTCCGGCCTTTTTACGGCAGGGAGCTAATTTCTGCTTTCGCTTTAAAAAATTAAGGCCCTCTCCTTAACCCTGACGCAGGTTTTAAGTATAAGAGGCAACCTTAAAAAAACACTCTGCAGAAGCTCGGGCTGGAAAACGCCATCTTTTGTGTTGAACAAACCTTCCCGCAACTCCTTTATTTCCAAAACCCCTCCTACAATGGACAACTTAGTCAGAAGGTTATTGAAAGCCTCTTGCACCTTCGCCCTTGCCGCCGCCGTGGCCCAGCCTGCGCTGGCACAGAGCACCCGCAAGGACTTGAAGACTGCAAATAAGTTCTTCGAACAAGAGAACTACCGGGCCTCCATTCCTTACTACGAGCAAGTGCTGGCCAAGGAGCCGAACAACGCCTTGGCGCTGTTCCGGGCAGGTATTTCGTATATGTCGTTCGACAAGGAAAAAGCCAGCGACTATATCTACAAGGCTCAGCGGCTCAAACCCAAAGTGTCGAAAGACGTCGAATACTGGCTTGGTCGCGTTGACCACCTGAACTACAACTTCGACGAGGCCATTGCGCACTACCAGGCGTACAACGTCACGCTGAAGAAGAATGACACCCGCAAGACCGCTCTTGCTCAGCTGATTCAGCAGAGCAAGAACGCCAAGGTGCAGTTCAACAGCCCCAAGGATATCTTCGTGAAAAACCTGGGCCCCACCATTAACACCCAGTGGTCGGAGCACAGCCCGGTTATCTCCACCGACGATAAGATCCTGCTCTTCACTTCCCGTTCCGACAACATGAGCAATGTGCCGGTTGCGGAAGACATGAAGGGTAAGCAGAAAGGCAAAGGCGGCATCGCCTACGACGGCCAGTACTACGAGAACATCTACGAAACCAAGCGCCTCGGGGCGGATGAGTGGGAAAAGCCCCGCTCCCTGAGCGAAGCGCTGAACGGTAAAGGTCACGACGCATCGATTCAGGTGTTCGACAACGACCAGAAGATGCTGCTGTACCGCAACGACGAAAACGGCGACATCTTCTACTCCGAGAAGACTGGCGGGGACTGGGCTGCCCCGAAAAAACTGAACAACAACATCAATTCAGCTGCCTTTGAATCAGATGCCTACATTGCGCCGGACGGCCTGACCATTTACTTCTCCACGGGTAAGTACTCCGAGGACGGCACCCTGGACCTGTACTACGCTACCCGCCAGGCGGGTGGTGACTGGGGCGAGCCCAAGACCCTGGGCAACACCATTAACACCAAGTACGACGACGATAGCCCGTACCTGAGCCGGGATGGCAAAACGCTCTACTTCGCCTCGCGTGGTCATAACACGATGGGCGGCTACGACATCTTCAAGTCGGAGTGGGACGAAATCGGCCGTAAGTGGGGCCAGGTGGAGAACATGGGTTACCCCGTGAACACGCCGGACGATGATACCTACTACCGTCTGAGCCCGGATGGGAGCTACGCCTACCTGTCGAGCTACCGCATCGGCGGCTACGGCGAGAAGGACATCTACACCATCAACTACATCAAAAACACCATCATCCGGGGCAAAGTGTTCTCGGCCCGCGACAGCACCACGGTTATCCCCGGGGTTGAGCTGGTGTTCAGCGGCGCCCAGGCCGACAAAACGGCACTAAGCTTCCGGGATGTTACCAAGCCCACGGGCGACTACTCGGTAACGGTTCTCTCGGGCCGTCCCTACCAAGTATCGGTTTCGAAAGATGGTAAGAACATTACCACGGAAGAGTTCCAGGTGCCGGTGTCGACCAACGACACGACCAGCATCGTGAAGAACTTCTACGTGCCGTATGTGGACACCCTGACCAGCGGCATGACGGCGTTCAAGAACATCTACTTCGATACCGACAAGTACACCCTGCGGCCGGAGTCGATTACCGAGCTGAACAAAATCTCGGGCATCCTGAAGCAGAACCCGGGCCTGACGCTTTCGCTGGAAGGTCACTGCGACTCGCGCAACACCGACGAGTACAACATGGTACTGGGCCAGAACCGCGCCCAGGCTGCTTACAACTACCTGAAGAAGTCGGGTGTTGCCGGCACCCGCATGGTAACGGTTAGCTACGGCGAGCGTCGTCCGGCTGCCCCGAACGATTCGCCCGAGAACATGCAGCTTAACCGCCGCACCGAGTTCCGTCCGGTTCTGAAGGAAGGTCAGACCCTGCAGGACGTGATGAGCGCCCCGGGCGCTGGCGCCAGCGGCACGGGCTCTGGCTCGGGTGCTACCGGCACGGGGACTGGTAGCACGACTACCGGTGCAACCGGTACCGGCACGAGCAGCTCGGTAGCTCCTTTGCAGCCTGGCAAAAGCAAGGTCAAGATGACCGACGGCACCAAGGTGAAAACCAAGGTAGACGAGGACAGCGACAAAGTGAAGGTAAAAACCAAAGGCCCTGCTGGTGAGAAGACCAAAGACGTAAGCAAAGAAGGCGAGCTGAAGTCGAAAGCTTCGGATGGCACCGGCGAGAAAACCAAGGTGAAAGTCGGCAACGAATAAGCCTTTCCGCACGCTTCTGAAAAAGGCCGGGCACACTGCCCGGCCTTTTTTTTCAACTTTATGCCCGGTTGGGCGTTAAGTTTGGGCAATTCGGCCCAACGACTTGCGTTATTTGCTTCTGAATATGTCCGTTGTTCCCTACAAAGATGATGCTGCCGGCAAAAAGTCACAGGTAGCCCAGATGTTTAACAGCATTGCTGGTAAATATGACTTTCTAAATCACTTTTTAAGTGCGGGCACCGATATCTACTGGCGGCGGCAAGCCGTAAATCAGCTGAAAGAAATGCGCCCGGCCCGGATTCTGGATATTGCTACCGGCACGGGCGATTTCGCCATTGAAAGTCTGCGGCTGGCCCCCGAAACCAAGGTGACGGGCGTAGACATCTCGGAAGGGATGCTGGAGGTAGGACGGCGCAAGCTTACTGCCAAAGGCCTGAATGACCGCATCACCTTGGAGCTGGGCGACTCCGAGAACCTGCCTTTTCCCGACAACCACTTCGACGCCGTGACGGCCTCGTTTGGCGTACGCAACTTTGAAAACCTGACCAAGGGTCTGGCTGAGATGCAGCGCGTTTTGCGCCCCGGGGGCAAAGTGGTGATTCTGGAATTTTCCAAGCCCACGGCGTTTCCAATGAAACAGGCGTATAATTTCTATTTCCGGCGTATTCTGCCGGTATTCGGTAAACTCATTTCCAAAGACCGCGCGGCGTACACGTACCTGCCCGAATCGGTGCAGGCTTTCCCGGATGGCCCCCATTTCCTGGCTATTCTTTCGCAAGTCGGTTTCAAAAATCCTGCATGGCAACCCCTCACTTTTGGCATAAGCTCCATTTACACCGCTCACAAATAGGGGCGCTGGCCGTACTGACCGTGCTTCTCGGCCTGCAGCCCCTGAGCACCCAGGCGCAGAAAAAGGACCGGGCCAGCCGGGGCAACAAAGGGCAGGTCAAGTCGATTACGGTAAACAACCTGACCGGCTACGACGACAAGTGGTTTCACCCCGGCTTCTACATTGCTCCCAACTTTTCCCGGTATAAGATTGAGCAGTCGAAGTCGTACACCAACAACATCGGCACCAACCGGGGAGTAGCCGCCAACTCCATCATCAGCCCAGGCCTGTCAGTAGGGTTTGTGGCCGACGTACGCCTGGCCGACTACTTCAACCTGCGCTTTGCTCCCGGCGTGAGCTTCATTACCCGGCAGGTAGAGTTTTTGCCGGCCGGCTACTCTCCCGCCGATTCCATTAAAACGCAGGAGGTAGGCTCGACGCAGATTGACTTCCCGCTGCTGCTGAAGTATAAGTCGGAGCGGCGACGCAACACCCGGGTGTACCTGGTGGGCGGCGTAAAGCCCAGCGTAAACGTAGGTAACCGCCGCCGGGACCCCGAGCGAAACCAGCTCCGGGCCGCCGACAGCGACATTGCCATTGAATATGGCGTCGGACTCGACCTGTTTTACCCGCTGTTCAAGTTTGCGCCCGAGCTGCGCTTTTCCCACGGCATGAAGAATCTGCTTATTCCCAACCGGGACATCTACAGCAGCAGTCTGCAAAGCATGAAAAGCAACACGGTGACGCTCTACTTCACCTTCGAGTAGAGCCCGGCCCTTTTCCGCCCTTTTACCCTTGCGCTTTCCGGTTGGAAAGCTCCTGTTCTTATGACGCGTACTGCACTTATCACCGGGGCTTCTTCCGGAATCGGGCGGGCTACAGCGGTGGCGCTGGCCCAGGCTGGCTTTCAGTTGGTAATAACCGGGCGCCGGCTCGAGCGGCTCGATGCGCTGGCCCGGGAGCTCGTTTCCACCCCGGTGCACCTGTTGACCTTCGACGTGCGCGACCGGGCGGCTACCGAAGCAGCAATTGGCAGCCTGCCCACGGCGTTTCAACAGATTGACGTGCTGATCAACAGCGCCGGCGGGGCTCACGGCTTAGGCCCGGTGCAGGACGGAGACCCGGCCGACTGGGACTTTATGCTCGACAGCAACGTGAAGGGGCTGCTGAACGTGTCACGGGCCATTATGCCGGGCATGATTGCGCGGCAGCAGGGACACATTGTGAATATCGGCTCCCTGGCCGGGCACGAGACGTATGCCAACGGTAACGTGTACTGTGCCTCTAAAGCGGCCGTGGCGGCCCTTACCAAAGGAATGCGGATGGATCTGCTGCCCCATGGCATCCGGGTGGCCGAGGTAAACCCGGGGGCGGTGGAAACCGAGTTTTCCCAGGTTCGCTTTAAAGGTGACGTGCAGCGGGCGTCCGCTGTCTACCAGGGCTACCAGCCTTTGTCGGCGCAGGATGTGGCGGAGGTAATCCAGTTTATGGTGACGCGCCCGCCCCACGTCAACATTGCCGAGGTACTGCTGCTGCCCCGGGCGCAGGCTTCTGCCTACCAGTTCAAACGCGACTAAAGCGCGCCGGGACTTGCATCCTGGCGCAGCTGCTGCAGCAGGGCGGCATTAAGCTCGTGCTTGCCCGCGAAACATCGTACTTCGGGCTCCACTCCCAAGCCCCGCAGGAAGGCTACCTGACGGTTCAGCGCCTCAGCGGAGATATACTCATCCTGGTCGCCGCATACAAGAGATATCGGCAGGGCGTGCAGCAGGTGCGTGGCCACGGTAAAGTCGATGTCTTCGGGAAAGGCCCCGGCCCACAGGATAAGCCGGGAAGGCCGGAACGGGGCCCGGGCCAGCCAGCGGCTCACGGTGGCCGCCCCCTGGGAAAACCCCAGCACCGTGACGCTGGGCGGAGTGGGGCAGGAGCTGAGCACGGCGCTGCTCAGCTGATTGAGGTAAGCTACGTAATCGTCTATTTCCGAAAGCCGGTCTTCTCGGGTCATCCAGGAAGCGCCTACGCGTCCGCCGTTCCCCTGCAGGTAGAAGCGCGACAATCCTTCCGGCGCAATAACCACCAGGGTAGGATCAGCCGCGGTAAGCCCCGCAAAGTGGCGAACAAAATAAGCGGCGAGCTGCCCGTAGCCGTGGCACACAAACCACACCTGCCGCGTAGCCGCCGTCAGCTCCCCAAGCTGGTAGTACCGGGCCGTGCGCGCAACCGTGAGCTGTCGTTCCAGAGCCATGAAGGGTGTGGTAAGCAAGCGGTACGAGGCTGAGCAACGAGTGAAATTCTGCCGCAGATACGACGTCAACTTACCCGCCCGCTTACTGTTTTACCGGGCCGGCAGATCGTCGGCGGAAAACTGGAAGGGCAGCAGGTCGCCCAGGCTGCGAAAACGGTAGATGGTGGCGTTCGGACCCGGAAGCAGCAAAGGAATGGGCTGGCCCTGGCGGTTTTCGTACTCCGTCATCACCTGCCGGCAGGCGCCGCAGGGCATAGCCGGCCCGAAGTCGCCACGCGCGGGACGGGCTGCTACGGCCATACCGACAATCCGGCTCTGGGGCTTGCTGGCCGCCAGCCCGAACAGCGCGGTCCGCTCGGCACAGAGGCCGGAGGGGTAAGCGGCATTTTCCTGGTTGGTGCCCTGAAAGACGGAGCCATCCTCCAGCAGCAGCGCGGCCCCCACGTGAAAGTGGGAATAGGGGGCGTAAGCATGGTCGGTGGCGGCGCGGGCCTGCTGCCAGACCAGTGCCTCGGCGGAAGTCAGTTCGGTTTCGGAAGCCAGGACGTCGACCGTGATGGTCAGGTGGAGGGGGTGGGCCATTCGCAGGAAAATAGGCGCGAGCCGGCACCAGAAGCCGCCCCGGCTGAGTAAGGGGCGGTGAAATTAGACAATTTGGGGTTAAGAATACTCAATAAGATTTTTTAGCTGCGTGTCGTACCGCTGCCGGCTGTATCCGCCTGGGCAGGCCCGGTTCTTTTTTGCAGTTTTGCCCTGCTATCGGCCCGGGCCCCAATCAGCCGAGCAGCATTACCGGGGCATCACCTCATTCTGCTTGCTATGGCGCGCATTCTACTGCTGGGGGCTGGCCGCTCGGCTTCTTCCCTGATTCAATACCTGCTTCGCTACGCGCCTGTCGAGAACTGGCAGCTGACCGTGGGCGACGTAAACCCGGCTCATCTGGCCCCGGTGCTGGCCGCCCACAGCGAATTTGCCCGGGCCGTGCCGTTCAGCATCGAGGAAGAGGACCGACTGGAAGAGCTGGTTGCCGCTGCGGACGTCGTAATTTCGATGCTGCCGGCCCTGCTTCACCTGACCGTGGCCCATGCCTGTCTTCGCCACCGCCGCCACCTGGCCACGGCCAGCTACGTGTCAGACGACATTCGGGCGCTGGGGCCGGAAGCCGAAGCCGCGGGCATCACCCTGCTGATGGAGTGCGGACTCGATCCGGGACTAGACCACATGTCGGCCATGGCGGTGCTGCGCCACATCCGGGCCCGGGGCGGGCAGCTGACTTCGTTTAAATCCTACTGCGGGGGGCTGATGGCGCCGGACTCGGAAGGCAATAACCCGTGGCGCTACAAGTTCACCTGGAACCCGCGCAACGTGGTGCTCGCCGGGCAGGGAACCGCCAAGTACCTGGAGCACGGGCATCCGCGCTACATTCCCTACCAGCAGCTGTTCCGCCGGACGGAGCTGCTCGACGTACCCGGCTTCGGACAGTTTGAAGGCTACGCCAACCGGGACTCGCTGAGCTACCGCGCGCCCTACGGCCTCGACGCCATTCCCACCATCCTGCGCGGCACCCTACGCCGCCCGGGCTACTGCGCTGCCTGGGCCGCCCTGGTACACCTCGGCCTGACCGACGACTCAGGCCGCCTGGGAAACCCGGCGACGATGACCTGGGCCGAACTGCTCGAATCCTACCTGCCCGTGCTTCGGCCCGGCCTGCAGCTACCCTTGTCTACACGGCTGGCCCAGTACCTGAACCTGGCCCCCGAAAGCGAGGAAATCAGTCGCCTGCAGTGGCTGGGACTGTGGTCTGATGAGGTGGTAGGGCTGGCTGATGCCACGCCGGCGCAACTCCTGGAGCGGCTGCTTACCCGCAAATGGCAGCTGCAGGAAGGCGACCACGACATGATCGTGATGCAGCACCTGTTCGAGTTCGAGCTGAACGGCAAAACCCACCGGAGCACGTCGTCGCTCGTAGTGCTGGGGGATGATGCCACGCATACCGCCATGGCCAAAACGGTCGGCCTACCGCTGGGAATGGCGGTGCGCCGCCTGCTGCGTGGGGAGCTAACCCAGCGGGGAGTGGTGATTCCAACAAGCCCCGACCTGTACGAGCCGATCCTGGCGGAGCTGCGGGCCGACTACGGCATTGATTTCGTAGAACAGGAAACGACACGATAGCGCCAGCACCATCGTTGAGGAATGCGTGGTTTCCTCGTATGTAAACGGGCTGCGGGCCCGGCATGCGGGGCTGGTTAGTGACACCGGGCTGCGCCGCTGCTGGGCCGCGGGGGGTGGGCCAATGGCTCAGAATCTGCTCACCACCGAATACCAGGATAAGCTCAATCAGCTGGAGCAGCTACGGCGGCTGGAGCCGGTAGTTAAAAGGCCAGGTAAAAGTCCTGTAGCAGTTTCCGGAATGCCGGGGAGTAGACCGGTGCTCCGGCTTCATAGACAGGCAGCGTTGTTTGCTGACAGGGGTGCTGCTGTCGGCCAAAAGCGGTAATATGACGCAGCGGTTTTGTCGTCGGGCTGTGCTGCAGCACGAGGCGGGTAAGCGGGTACAGGCCCGTAGCCGCGGCGTCTTGTTCGAAGTGTGCCATTTCCGGCGGGGGCAGCAGCACGGTTAGCCTGCCCGCCGGGAGCAGAAACGCTTGGGCAAAACCGGCCAGCTCGGCAAACGAAAGCGTATCCGGGGCGGTATGGCGGGCCGTGGTGCGGGCAGCGTCAGGAGAGCGGAGGGAGTTGCGGAAAAAGGGAGGGTTACAGAGAATATGGTCGAAGGGTGGGGGAAAGGTGGCGGCAAACTCCTGCAGACTCTGCGCATGGACCCGGATTCGGTTACCCCAGGGGGAGGCTCCCACATTATCGGCGGCCTGACCGGCGGCTTTCACGTCCAGTTCCACGGCCTCAATAGTTGCTCCGGCGGTGCGCTGGGCCGCCATTAAGGCCAGCAGGCCGGTGCCGGTACCAACGTCCAGGATGCGCGTAGCCCCGGTCAGGTCGGCCGCCGCGCCCAGCACGCAGGCATCGGTGCAGACCTTCATGGCGCAGCCGTCCTGCCGCACCAGGAACTGCTTAAATTGAAAATAGGGGTTGGGCACGGTTCCAAGTCAGGATTTGGGCGGGGTGCCGCCCCGCTGCCAGAGTACCAGCAGGCGGTTCAGCTCGGCGTATTCCGCCGCGTTGGCGCTGCCGCCGGCAAAGCTGCTTTTCAGCTGCCGGAACGAGCTGGCCGATGTGTCATCCCCGCCCAGGGAGGCCACGAACAGGCGGTTGGCCAGCTCCAGCTTTTCGGCGTCGGTAAGCTCGGGGAGGCGGGCGTAGTCCTTGCTAATACGCCGCAGGTCGGCGGCGGCATAGGGGCGGATGCCACGGTTGAAGTTGGAAATGTAGCGGACGCCGTTGCGCAGCGGATAAAACTGGTCGATGATGAAGGGAACCAGGGTGTAGCGGAAGTTAGGGCCCGCCGGCAGGTTCAGCAACGACTCTACCGTGAGCGTATCGGCTCCGAAGGCCAGCTGGCAGCGCTGCCGGGCATCCCAGTACTTGAGCACCTGATTGGTCTGGCAGCCCGAAACGGCAAACTCCGAGTAGTAGCTCAGGTTCCGGACCTGCTCCCGCAGCCCGCACACCGAAATGGCCTGCCCGTTGGAAAACTGAAACGTGGTATCGGGCCGCGTGTCCGACACGGGCAGCTCACTGGGGCAGCGGCACGGCACCGTGACCGGCTCGCTCTGCGGACCCCGGGAGGAAGTGGTTTCGGTTTGCTGCTGACAAGCGCCCAGAGCGAGGAGCAGCAAGGCAAAGGCGGGAAAGTTCTTCATAGGGCTGCTAGTCTACGGTAAGCCGGGCTAAGATGGCTTAAATGGCAGTTGATGGATAATTCGTTCGGGGCGCGCAGCACCGGCTCAGCGTGTCGTGCGCGCCGTTACCACGAGGTCACGCAACGATACGCGGGGCCGGCTGCTATTACCGGCCCACGGCGGCTTCGTAGCCGGCGTCTATCAATAAGGGGCCGTTCTCAGCACTATAGACTGCCAGCCGGTCGCACCGCTCGTTTTCGGGGTGGCCGTTGTGGCCGCGCACCCACTGAAAGCGCACGGTGCGCTGCTGGTAGATTTTCAGAAACCGCCGCCACAGGTCCTCGTTGGCTTTTTTGCCAAAGTCCGGCTTGTTGACCCAGCCAAACACCCAGCGCTTTTCTACCGCGTCGACCACATACTTCGAGTCCGTCACGACGGTGATGGGCAGCTCCGGGCGGGTTACAGCCTCGAGCCCCACAATCACGGCCAGCAGCTCCATGCGGTTGTTAGTGGTCAGGCGGAAGCCCTGGGTTATTTCCTTTTCGTGCCGTCCGTAGCGCAGAATGGTGCCGTAGCCCCCAGGCCCCGGGTTGCCCCGCGAAGAGCCGTCGGTGTAGAGGTGAATCATAAGGAGGTCTTAGGTCTTAGGGGCTTAGGGCTTAGGTTTTAGAAGTGGTTCTCCAACTACTGGACCCTAAGCCCTAAGGCCCTAAGACCTGTCAAAAATTGGCTTTAAACAGCTTGATGGCAATGGCCAGCAGAATCACGCCGAAAACGCGGCGCAGAATGTCTTCTCCGGCCTTGCCCAGCTTGTGCTCGATCCAGACGCTGCTTTTCAGCACGATGTACACGAACACCAGGTTTAGGCCGATGCCTACCAGCACGTTGGGCAGGGAGTAAGCGGCCCGGAGCGAAAGCAGGGTCGTCATGGTGCCGGCCCCCACAATCAGCGGAAAGGCCAGGGGCACAATAGAGCCCGACGAAGCCAGCGGGTCGGACCGAAACAGCTGAATACCCAGAATCATTTCCAGCCCGATCAGGAAGATGACAATAGCCCCGGCCAGGGCAAACGACTGGAAGTCAACCCCGATCAGGGACAGGATGCTCTGGCCCACGAACAGAAAAGCCACCATCAGCACCCCCGCTACGATGGTCGCCTTTTCCGAGTGGATCTTGCCCTCGCGCTGCCGGATCTGAATGATGATCGGGATGGACCCCAGAATATCAATGATGGCAAACAGGGTGAGCGTGACCGACAGAATTTCCTTTAAACTGAACATAGGCGAATTTGGAGGGCAATGAGCCAGCAAGAGTCCGCTGAAAAGCAGTTATACCCGCTCACGACGTCACCCATACGCTTTTAGGCAAAGTCCCGGGCGATGAACTGAACCAGCTGCTCGTAGGCGGCGTCGGGAATGGCGGGAAAGTTGGCGATGCGCAGGGTGTTGGCTTTCAGGTTGCCGTAGCCGCTGCCGAGCTGCAGGCCCTGCTGCAGGGCCCGACGCTTGACGTCCTCGATGACGGCTGGCGCGGCCTGCAGGGCCACCACGGTTGTCGAGCGGGTTTCAGGATTCTGAATCAGGGGCTTGAGCTGGGTGGCGCCGTCGAAGAAGTCGTAGAGCTTGGTGGCCCGCTCCTGCAGCTGCTGGTGAATAAACTTGATAGGCGCCCGGTCCTGCAGGGTGCGGTGCAGCAGGTACAAGCCCAGCACGTTGGGCGTGTGGGTGGTCTGGTAGTTCAGGATCTTCTCGTACTGGGCCGTGAGGCTGTTGTAGTGGCTCCGCTCGTTGATCTGCCGCATCCGGGCTACTGCCCGGGGCGAAAGCACCATCACCGAGAGGCCCGCCGGCAGCCCAAAGCACTTCTGCACCGAGCCGTACCACACGTCGGCCTTGATATACTTAAGCTGAATGCCGCCCAGCGACGACGTAGCATCCACGGCGAGCAGGGCCCGGCCCAGCTTGTTGAACAGATTCAGAATGAAGCCGTCGCGCAGCTGGGTGGCGGTAGACGTTTCGTTTTGGGTGATGCAGACCAGGTCGGTGTCGTCGCCCAGGGGCAGGTCGGTGATGTCGGGCAGCTCGTCGAGGCCGAAGCTGTGGCCGGTGCTGGCCGGGCGCTGGGCCCGGGCGTACTCAAACCATTTTTCGCCGAAGGCCCCGTTGTAGAGGTGATGGCTGCGGGTCGGCGTCAGGCTCTGGGTCAGCACTTCCCAGCACTCCGTAGCCGAGCCCATGAACAGCACGGTGTAGTCCTGGGGAATGTTGAGCTTGGCTTTCAGGTCGAGGATGGTCTGCCGCATCATGCCGGTAAACTTCTCCCCGCGGTGGGGAGCCGACAGCCAGCCTTCATCGTAAGCCGCGGTAAGGTAGTCGCGCACCTCCGGGTAAACCTGGGAGGGGCCGGGATTGAACGTATACATAAGGAAAGGAAGTCAGAGGAGAAGCCGCAAAGGTAAAGACAGGGAGGTGGCGCGAAGGTGGGGAAGTGAGTTTTTGTTCGGTTTGCGCACCTTCGCGCCGGCAGAACGTCAACTCCCGGGAGTTGCGTCTGCTGCCTACCGCTTAAAGCCCACCCGCTTCGGACGCTGGCCCTCGAAGTAGTGCAGGGCCAGGCGGTAGCTGTCGAGCTTGAAACCGCTGATGGCTCCCACGCAGTTGCGGCCGATCAGACTTTTCTGGCGGAACTCCTCCCGGGCGTGCAGGTTCGACAGGTGCACCTCGACCACCGGCGTGCCGATGGCGGCCACGGCGTCGGCCAGGGCCACGCTGGTATGGGTGTAGCCCCCGGCGTTGAGCACGATGCCCTGGTAGGTAAAGCCTACTTCGTGCAGCTTGTCGATCAACTCGCCTTCGTGGTTGGATTGGAAATACTCGAGCGTAAAGTCTGGAAAGGCTTCGCGCAGCTCGGGCAGGTAGTCTTCGAAGGAGCGGGTGCCATAGATGCCCGGCTCGCGGCGGCCGAGCAGGTTGAGGTTGGGGCCGTTGATAATCAGGATTTGCATGGGGAACGACTGAGGTAGGAGGTTGGGCGCCCGGGGCGAAGAACAGGCGAAAGGTAACAGGCGGGCCCGCTACTTTGCTGCAGCCGGCCGTTGCCCGCCCCGCGGCTGGTGCGGCCTTCGATTTTGCCGGCGGTGCTGAGCCCGGTAGGCAGAAGAACAGTATATTGCGGCACTATGATAAAGCGAGCAGGAGCCGGCCACCGGCTATTCGGAATGTTTTGCGCCGTGGCGCTCCTGGCCGGCAGCGGCTGCTGCAAGGTGGATGATCTGGTGAAGCTGCCCGACGAAACCCAGGAGGGCAAGCAAACCTTTGGCTGCCTGCTCGACGACAAAATCTGGATTCCCTACACCGACCACACGGTGGATGATAAGATGGAAGCCAGTTACAGTCCCAATGCCGGCGGGGGCACCACCTTCACGGTATCGGCCGAGCAGTACGACGACAACACCGACCACACCGAGTTCACGCTGGGTTTAACCCGGCCCGTCATTCAACCCGGCACCTACCAGCTGAGCGAGGGCTTCAACGCCCGGTTTGAGCGGATCAAGCGCGGTGGGGGTATCGATACCTACACCACGACGGGCGCCTCGACGGGCAGCATCACCATCACCAAGGTGGAAGCCGGCTCCAGCACGTCCACCATCGGCAACGTCACGGTGCGCTACACCATCGTATCGGGCACCTTCCGGTTTACGGCCGTTTCGGCCGGGGGCCAGGTTATTACGGTAAAAGACGGGCGCTTCGACGCCAAGGCCTATTGATTGTTGGTTGATTGTTGATGGTTGTCGAAGATTTCAATCACAAGCCTATCGACCAACAACAATCACCAACAGACAACCAACAAGCACCTTATGGCCAACTGGTCCGTCAGCATCAAGCAGTTCGAGGGCTACCTCCGGCTGGAGAAGTCCCTGTCGGGGCATTCCATCGAGGCCTACGTGCGCGACGCGGGCAAGCTGCGGCAGTACCTGGAAATCAATCGGCTCACTATTCCGCCCGAGCAGGTCACCAGCACCATCATTCAGGGGTTTCTGGCCTGGCTCGGGGAGCTGGGCATGTCGGCCACGTCCCAGTCGCGGACTCTTTCGGGCGTCAAGGCCTTCTTTGACTTCCTGATCATGGAAGACCTGATTTCGGTGGACCCGACCGATACCGTGGCTTCTCCGAAAGTAGGGCGCAAGCTGCCCGATACGCTGGCCTACGAAGAAATCGTGCTCCTGCTTGACGCAGTGGACATGAGTACCGACGAGGGCACCCGCAACCGGGCCATGCTGGAAGTGCTGTACTCCTCGGGCCTGCGCGTTTCGGAGCTCACGGACCTGCGCCTGTCCAACGTCTATGCCGACCAGGGCTTTGTGCGGGTGAAGGGCAAGGGCAACAAAGAGCGGCTCGTGCCCATCGGGCGCGACGCGCTCAAGCACCTGAGCTTTTACCTGAGCGGGGTCCGCTGCCACCTCGACATCAAGCCCGGCCACGAAGACATCGTGTTTTTGAACCGGCGCGGGGCCGGGCTTTCCCGGGTGATGATCTTTACCATCATCAAGGGCCTGGCCGCCAAAGCCGGCATCCAGAAGACCATCAGCCCCCACACGTTCCGCCATTCGTTTGCCACCCACCTCATCGAGGGCGGGGCCGACCTGCGGGCGGTACAGGAGATGCTGGGCCACGAAAGCATCACCACCACCGAAATCTATACCCACCTCGACCGCGACTACCTGCGGCAGGTCATCACCGACTTTCACCCCCGCAGCTAGCGGGGCGGGACCATGGCCGGCTGGTAGTGCGTAGCTTTGTCGGGCATTTGCTCTGCATCCGTGGCCTTATTCCTTTCTTCTTCGCCCGACCCTGGCTGGTTTTTGCGGCACCGGGCCCTGCTACTGGCGGTTACCGGGCTGCTGCTATTCCTGTTGCCCTTCGTGCTGCTCGGGGAGCAGAGCTACGTCACCATCGACGATAACCTCGACGTTGAGCTGACCATTCCCGTTCTGCTGGCCCGCCACCACGTGGTGCTCGACTACGCCACGACCACGGTGGTAGAGCCTATTATGAACGGGCTGCCGCGCAATGCCCTGCGGTCGGGGCTGAACGGTACGGTCTGGTTTTTCGCCTGGCTGCCCCCGCTGGCCGCCTATTTCGCGCAGCAGGCGGTAGTGCGGGTGCTGGGCCTGCTGGGAATGTACCTGCTGCTGCGCCGTCACCTGCTGCCAAAGCCGACGGATAAGGGCATGGCCGCCTCACTCGCGCTGGCCTGGGCTGTGCTGCCGGTGTATGCCATGTACGGCCTGACCGTATTGGGTCAGCCCTGGGTGCTGCTGGCCCTGCTGAACCTGCGCCGGGGCCCGGGCCGCTGGACCGACTGGGCGCTGCTGGCCGTTTTTCCGCTGTGGTCGATGTTCGTCTTCGTCGGGCCTTTCGTGGTGGCGGCCGTGGGCT
This sequence comes from Hymenobacter translucens, assembly GCF_020685205.1. Taxonomy (GTDB): domain Bacteria; phylum Bacteroidota; class Bacteroidia; order Cytophagales; family Hymenobacteraceae; genus Hymenobacter; species Hymenobacter translucens. Next base: position 313,944 of record NZ_JAJERB010000001.1, on the reverse strand, counting down.
TGTGGGTACTGTATGACGGGTGGCAGGGGCAGGTTACCCGGGGCGGGGCGGGGCGGATGCTCGGCGGCGTAACCCTGCTGATGGCGGTATTCCTGGTCGTGGAGTTCCCGCTTTTCTATTCCCTGCTGGTTGCCCGGCAGTTTGAGCCCCACCGCGTCGAGTTCAACCTAAGCCGGCTCAGCAAGCCCGGGGTGGGAGCGGGGCTGCGCAGCGCCGGGCAGTACCTGCTGATGGGGCACTACCACGCCAGCCGTTTTTTCCGGGGCGCGGCGCTGCTGGCCGTGGGGCTGGCGCTGTGGCAGGCCCCGGTAGGCAGGCGCAGGGTAGTTCGGGCGCTGCTGCCCCTGCTGCTGTTTCTGGGGCTGGTTGCGCTGGGCTGCGGCTTTTACCCGCAGCTGGTAGGTCTGGTCGAAGATAAGCTCCCGCTGCTGCGGACCTTCAATCTGACCCGGTTCCACTTCCTGGCCCCGCTGCTCTGGTTTGTGGTGCTGGCGGTATGTCTGGGCTGGCTGACCTCACCCCGTCGGCGCGCATTAGTAGTTACCTTGCAGTTGGTTACGGCTTTGATGATGAACCCGGAGTGGCAGGCTAACCTGCGGCATCTCGCGGGCCGGCCCCGGGCCGATGAACCCTCGTACCTAGCGTACGTGGCCCCCGGCCTGTTCCGGCAGGTGGAGCAGAATATCCGCCGGCAAACCGGCTTGGCTCCGGCGCAGTACCGGATGGCCTGCCTCGGATTTCCGCCCGCCGTGGCTCAGCTCAACGGCTTCTACACCCTGGATTCCTACCAGAACAATTACCCGCTCCCTTATAAGCACCGGTTCCGACCCCTGATTGCCGGGGAGCTGGCCAAAAGCCCGGAGCTGCGCACCTACTTTGACGCCTGGGGTAACCGCTGCTACCTGTTTTCGGCCGAGCTGGGCAAAAACTTCCGGGTTGGGAAGCTGCCCGGTAAGGTGAAGCAGCCCGGGAAAGTGGTGCAGGACTGGGCTTTCAACGCCCCGGCGTTCCAGTCCCTGGGCGGACGGTTTGTGCTTTCTGCGGCCCGCCTGGCTACCCCGGCCCGGAGCGGGCTGCAGCTGCGCGGTGAGTTTACCGGGCCTGGATCATATTGGCATATCTATCTTTACGAGGTAGCAGAATCCGGTTCTGAAAACCAGGATGGTGACAAGGGGATTAGCCAAAAAACCGCTGAAATTCTCTAGATTTGACCTTTGGCGCGTGAGAATGGCTAACAATACCTACAAGCAGAATACTGAACCGGCCGGCCGCCGCAACGAGCCGCGTCCTGCCCGGAACCAACCCCGCCCGGCAACTCCCGAGCCGGTCCGGGAACCCGTCCGCGAAACCCGGCGGCCGTCCGAGGGCAAAGCCGCTCCCAAAGCTCCCAAGGCTCCCCGCCCGCCCCGCAAGCCCTTGCCGCTGCCTTCGCTGAGCAAGGTGTTCGGGTTTCTGCGGGACCGGCGCTTTCAGCTGTTCCTGGGCTTCTTTTTCCTGATTTCCTCGCTGTACCTGACCATTGCCTTTGTTTCGTTTCTGCTCACCGGGGCAGCCGACCAAAGCGTGGTAGAGGCAGTAGGAACGACGTCCGTTAAGGAAGCAGGCCGGGAAACCGGCAACTGGCTTGGGCTGATTGGAGCAATGGTGGCTCAGGCTCTGATTTACAAAGGATTCGGGGTAGCTGCGTTTGCACTCATCCCCATTGTGTTTTTCCTGGGCTATAAAATTGTGTTCCGCCGCGCCGAGGTGTCGCTGAGCTACGTGCTGGCTTTGTGCCTGTTCAGCATGGGCTGGCTGAGTCTGCTGTTCGGCTATCTGGTGCTGACGCTGCAGGATCCGGTGGCCGGGGCCCCGACAAGCCACGGCCTCGATTTTCTGAGCGGAGGCATTGGCTACGAAGCCGCTACCTGGCTCGACAGCCTTATTGGCTGGGGCACGGTGCTGCTGCTGGCCTTTCTGCTGATTTCCTTCGTGGTGTTCTTCTTCAACGTAACGAGCATCAACCTGCGCCGGGCGGATGCCGATGAGGTGGATGAGGCGGCTCCGTTGGCCGCTGACTATGGCCGCACGGGCCTTGGTGTAAACCACGCGGCTAATCCGGGTGCCGCTCTTGCCGCTGAAGAAGAGGAAGAGCCCATCGAAGCCCGTGGCATGACGCTGCGGCGCGTGGAGCCCGCCGCTCCGCTTGCCGCCGCTAGGGTGGAAGAGCAGGACGAGGAGGAAGAAGAAAACGACGAGCCGCCTTTTATCACGAGCGGTCCGGTGGCAGCTCCGGCCCCCGTCACTGCCTCGATAGTACCCGCCGGCGCGGCCCTTGCTGCCGCCACGGGTGCGGTGGCCATGAGCGTAGCGCCTGCCGCCACTACCGCTGCGGCCAGCGCGGCTTTGAAAATGGGGGGCGCCTTGGCTTCGGCCGGTCCTTCGTTTACCGTTGAGGCCCCGGCTCCGGAGGCCGTGTCCACCCGCGTGCCCACGCCGCTGTCCCTGGATGATCTGGCCGATGACAATACCCCGCTGCCGGCTCCGGCGCCCAAGGGACCGTCGTTTGAGGTGGAAATTGCGGCTCCTTCGCCCGAGCTGCAGATTGACCGGGAAACCGGAGAACTCGACCCGGCCGCGGGTGCCGACATGGCCGCCATTGCCGACGAGGACGAAGACGGGGAGGGGATGCCCACCGTCAACTATGATCCTACGCTTGACCTTTCCCGCTACCAGTACCCCACGCTGGAGCTGCTCAACGACTACGGCGTCGCCAAGGCCCAGGTCAGCAAGGAAGAGCTGGAAGCCAATAAGGACCGGATTGTGGAGACGCTGGGCCACTACGGCATCAACATCGCCTCCATCAAGGCTACCATCGGGCCTACGGTTACGCTCTATGAAATCGTGCCTGACGCCGGGGTGCGCATTTCCAAGATCAAGAGCCTGGAAGACGATATTGCCCTGAGCCTGGCCGCCCTGGGCATCCGCATCATTGCGCCCATCCCGGGCAAAGGCACCATCGGTATTGAAGTGCCGAACACGAAAAAAGAGATGGTAAGCATCCGCTCGGTATTCAGCACCGAGAAGTTTGCCAACACCGAGATGGACCTGCCCATTGCCTTTGGCCGGACCATCACCAACGAGGTATTTGTGGCCGACCTGGCCAAGATGCCTCACCTGCTCATGGCCGGTGCCACGGGCCAGGGTAAGTCAGTTGGTCTGAACGTTATTCTGGCCTCCCTGCTGTACAAGCGCCATCCTTCCCAGCTTAAGTTTGTGCTCGTCGACCCAAAAAAGGTGGAGTTGAGCATCTTCAACAAGATCGAGCGCCACTTCCTAGCCACGCTGCCCGGCACCGAGGAGCCCATCATCACCGATACCAAGAAGGTGGTAAACACGCTCAACTCCCTGTGCATGGAGATGGACCGGCGCTACGACCTGCTCAAGGACGCCGGCTGCCGCAACCTGAAGGAGTACAACGGCAAGTTTGTGGCCCGCCGCCTCAACCCCAAGAAGGGCCACCGCTACATGCCCTTCATCGTGCTGGTCATCGACGAGCTGGCCGACCTGATGATGACGGCGGGCAAAGAGGTGGAGACGCCCATTGCCCGCCTCGCCCAGCTCGCCCGTGCCATCGGCATTCACCTGATTGTGGCCACCCAGCGCCCGTCCGTGAACGTGATTACCGGTATCATCAAAGCCAACTTTCCCTGTCGCATCTCGTTCAAGGTGACCAGTAAAATTGACTCCCGTACCATTCTGGATACCGGTGGGGCCGATCAGCTGGTGGGGCAGGGCGACATGCTCTTCTCGGCCGGTTCCGACCTTATTCGGGTACAGTGCGCCTTTATCGATACCCCGGAGGTGGACCGCCTGTGCGACTTCATCGGCGAGCAGCAGGGCTACCCGGAAGCCTACCAGCTGCCGGAAGTGGCCGGGGAATCGGGTGGGGGCAACGGTGACGCCGAAGACATGGACCCGGCCCAGCGCGACAGTATGTTCGAGGAAGCCGCCCGCGTTATCGTCACGCACCAGCAGGGCAGCACCTCCCTGCTGCAGCGCCGCCTGAAGCTGGGCTACAACCGCGCCGGCCGCCTGATCGACCAACTCGAGCACGCCGGTATTGTAGGTCCCTTTGAGGGCAGCAAAGCCCGGGAGGTATTAATTCCGGATGAGTACAGTTTGGAGCAATTATTGAATACCCTGCCGAAAGCTTAAAGAACCGACGAGCACAGCTTGTCGTAGGCTTTTCAGCCAGACCCTTTCCGGCTGGTATCTCCTCAGCAATGCTCCCTTTATCTTTTCAAATGAAAAAATTACTCGCCCTGCTCCTGTGTACGTTCACCCTGAGCTACTCCGCTTCGGCGCAGCAGGATCCCAAGGCCGCCAAGGTGCTGGACCAAATGAGTGCGCGTTACCAGGCGATGAAAGCCTTTAAGGCGACGTTCACCCAGACCCTGGAGAACGACGCCAATAAGGTGAAGGAAAACCTCACCGGCGACATCACCGTCAGTGGCCAGAAGTTCCGGCTGAAAATGAGTGGCCAGGAAGTCATCAACAACGGCACCACCATGTGGACATACATGAAGGCCGAAAATGAAGTCAACATCTCCGACTACGACCCCGATGAGCAGGAGATTTCACCTTCCCAGATCTACACGCTCTATAAGAAGGGCTACAAGTACGCCTACATTCAGGAGGAAAAGGTGGGCGGTGAAGCCTGCGACGTTATCGAGCTCACGCCCGAAGACCGCAACAATCCCGTGTTCAAGGTTCGGCTGACGGTCAGCAAAAAAGACCGCTCGGTGAAAAGCTGGAAGATGTTCAAGAAGGGCGGCAACCGCTATACCTTCACCATCAAGAAATTTCAGCCCAACCCCCCCGTCGACGCTACCACATTTACCTTCGACAAAAACAAGTACAAGGGCGTAAAGGTCATTGACCTGCGCTAACCCTGCTTGATCGGCCTGTCCGACCGGCCCGCTTCGCAAGAGGCGGGCCGGTCTGCGTTACACAGGTTTGGTTTTTTTTAATCTGGTATGTTGAATATCAGATTTTGAATGCCTAGCTTAACCCTGCCTGCTGACTAAGTGATCAGGTTATGGCAGCTGCTACCGTGCTTAATACGACCGTGTCTATGTATTTCTTAACTCCATTATTATCATGCAGGAAGACTTTATTCATTACCTCTGGCAGCAGCAGTATTTCGACAAGACGAACCTGACTACCACTGATGGGGAGCCCATTGTGGTGCTGCGCCCCGGCTACCGCAATGCCGATGCCGGACCCGACTTTCTCCAGGCCCGGGTCCGGATCGGGGAGGTAGAGTGGAACGGGGCCGTTGAAATTCACCTTCGCGCCTCCGACTGGCACCGTCACGACCACCAGCACGACCCCCGATACGACCAGGTCGTGCTGCACGTCGTACACCGGGCCGATCAACCCGTGCAGCGGACCAATGGTACTACTATTCCAACCCTGGACGTGGGCAACCGGGTGTTTGCAGAAACCCTGGATTCCTACGCAGTCCTGCTGAACGCTCCCCCGCTCGGTTTGCCCTGCGCCCCGCTGCTAACCCAGGTGCCGGGCCTGACGCAAACCACGATGGTAACCCGGGCGCTGATGGAGCGGCTGGAGCAGAAGGCGGCGGTACTATCGGCCCTGCACCGGAGTCTGGAGGGCGACTGGGAAGCCACCACGTTTCATGCCTTGGCGGCCGGGTTCGGATTCAAGAAAAACGGCGAGGCCATGACCCGGCTGGCCAAGGCCCTGCCACTGCCGCTCCTGCGCCGCCACCGCCACAATACCCTGCAAACCGAGGCGTTGGTATTCGGACAGGCCGGCTTGCTGGAAGCTACCCCGGAGGAGGACGAGTACCTGGGGAAGCTGCGCCGCGAATACGAGTTTCTCTGCCATAAGTACTACGAGTACGACCTGGGCTTCGCGCAGCTTTCAGCCCACGACTGGAATTTTCTGCGCCTGCGCCCAGCTAATTTCCCGACGGTCCGGCTGGCTCAGCTGGCCGCGTTGCTGAGTGCCCGGCCGGCCTGGTTTGAGGCCCTGCTCACCGCGGCGGATGTGCCGGCCCTGCAGCAGTTTTTTCGGGCCCCGGTTTCCGGCTACTGGAAATGCCACTACATGCCCATGCGGCCGGGCAAAGTAGGCGAGCTTGGAAAAAGCAGCCTGAATCTGCTGATTATAAACGTGGTGGTGCCGCTGCGGCTGGCATATGCGGCGCATAGTGGCCGGCCTGATGACGTAGAAGCCATAGTAGGACTGCTCGAAAGCCTGCCTGCCGAGCACAACCAATTCACGGATGCGTATCGGGAAGCCGGCTTTGCTAACCGGTCGGCGGCGGACTCCCAGGGGCTGGTGGCTCTGCAGCGCGGCTACTGCCAGCCGAGGCGCTGCCTGCAGTGTGCCATCGGGAGCCGTATCTTGCGCCAAAACAAGCTTTCGGCCCGGTGAAGATAGTTCTGGCGCTTGCCCTCAATGCCGCCTTTCTGTACGGCCTGTACCGCTGGCTCCGGCGGGAGCGGCAGGTGCCGGAACTGGGACGCTACCTGCTGCCCACCCTGGCGCTGCGCATTCTGGCCGGATGGCTGAATGCGGCCATGGTGCTGCTGAAAAACGAAGGCGACGCTCTGCAGTTCGAGCGGTGGGCCCGGCTGCTCACCGCGCAGTTTTGGGCCGAGCCCCGGGGGTGGCTGCACACCCTCTGGGGCGACTCCTTTCAGTTCGAAAGCTACTCCCTGGTTTATCACGGCCACTCAAACACCTTCTTTATCATGAAGGTGCTTTCGGTCCTGAACCTGGCTTCGCTGGGCAACACGTGGCTGAACAGCCTGTACCTGTCGGTGCTGGGCTTTGGGGGGTGCTGGCTGCTGGTGCGGTGCGTGACGCAGTACTTCCCAGAAGCCCGGGTGGGAGCAATTCTGGCGTTTCTGCTGTGGCCCTCGGTGCTTTACTGGGCCAGCGGCATCACCAAGGAAAGTCTGCTTTTGGGTAGCGCGGCCGGCCTAGTAGCGGTGGTGGTGCGCTGGCTGTACGGGCCCACGGGAAAGTCGGGCTGGCTGGCCCTGGGGGCGCTGGTGCTGGCCACGCTGGTATTTAAGATGCGCTTCTTTTTCGCGGCATTTCTGTTTGTAAGCCTGGCCGGGCTGGCGCTGGTGCGCTTTTTTCAGCTCCTGGGTACCGCCAAGCAGCGCTGGCTGCAGGTCCTGATCTTCCTGCTGGTCCCCTTGCTGGGCGGCTGGCTGGCGGGGGAGGTGAGCCCGGTGTTCCGGTTTAATAAGTTCAGCAACCAGCTGATTCACAACTATACCGAGCTGCTGGCAGATTCCCGGGACCGGCCCCACATCGAGTTTAAGGATCTGGCTCCAACGGCGGAGAGCATGGCTGTTAACGCTCCAGAGGCTTTTTTCAGCGCCCTGTTCCGGCCGTTTCCGGGCGAAAGCGCCAGCCCCCTGTTTGTGGTGGCAGCCGTGGAGAACGTAGTATTGCTGCTGCTGCTGGCCCTCACGCTGGCAAGTGTGCTGGGCGGCAAAACGGGGCCGCTGCCCTTTGCGGTGGTCGTTGCCCTGCTGTTTTACTGCGTGGTGGTACTTACCCTCATTGGCCTTTCCACGCCCAACCTGGGTACGCTCAACCGCTACCGGGCCGGGGTGCTGCCGTTTCTGGTGCTGGTGCAGAATGCGTACGTGACCCGGTGGCTGCGGCGCTGGCCTTTTTAAGCCCGGCCATCCTGGTGATTACGGAAAGCTTGGCCTCGGCCGGGCCGCGCCGTATCTTTGCATTTTAGAACCGCGCGGTCCTGACCGCGCTTACCCTGCGTATGGAAAATCCCGTTATCATCCTCGGTGCTCAGAGCATTGGAACTACCGCCCTCGACGCCTTTCTCAGCAACGATGTAGTCGTGTACTGCCTGCTCGACGATGATGCCAAGCTCCAGCAAACCGAGCTGAACAACATTCCCGTAATGGGCAACACCGACGACAAGGAGCTGCTCAAGCTGCTGGGCAAGAAGTGCGAGGTGTTCGTGGCTACCGAAGACACCGCCAGCCGCCGCAGCCTGACCAACATGCTGCGCGACGAGTACGAGGCCGTGCCGGTGAATGCCATTCACGCCCGGGCCAGCGTATCGGAGCACGCCTGGCTCGGCCACGGCAACCTCATCGGCGCCGGCGCGGTGGTATCAACCAACAGCAAGATGGGCAACGGCTGCCTGATTGGGCCCAATGCCGTGGTGGACGTGCGCGCGGAGCTCAGCGACTACGTGCAGGTGGGCGCCGGCGCCATCGTCAACGCCGAGGTAAAAGTAGCGGATCAGGCCTTTATCGGTCCGGGCGCCATCATCGTAGCCGGCGTTTCTATCGGGGCCAAAGCCCGTATCGGGGCCGGCTCCGTGGTCGTGGCCGATGTGCCGGCCGGCCAGACCGTGTTCGGCAACCCCGCTTCCAAAGTTTAATTAGTAATTAGTAATTGAGAATTAGTAATTGTTTCAGTGGCCCTACCAGCTGCGAAAGCATCAATTCTTAATTACTAATTCTTAATTACTAATTGAAAAAAGAATGGATTACCGCGTTCTGCTTTACTACTGCTACACGCCCCTGGCTGACCCCGATGCGTTTCGCGAAGAGCATCACCGGCTGTGTTTGCGGCTGAACCTGCTGGGCCGCATCATCGTGGCGGCCGAAGGGCTGAACGGCACCGTATCGGGCCGCACGGCCGACTGCGAGGAGTACATGCGTGCAGTCAAGGCCGACCCGCGCTTTGCGGCGCTGGAATTCAAGGTGGAGCCGGTGGCCGCGCACACGTTTCAAAAGCTGCACGTGCGCGTGAAGCCCGAAATCGTGCACAGCAGCCTGCACCACGTCCGGCCCCACGAGAAAACCGGGCAGCACCTCTCGCCCCAGGAGTTCAAGGCCCTCAAGGACCGCGACGACGTGGTGGTGGTGGATGTGCGCTCCGACTACGAGTACAACGTGGGCCGCTTTAAGAACGCCGTGACGCTCGACATCGAGAACTTCCGGGACTTTCCGGACCGCGTCAAGCGCCTGGAAGAGTTCAAGGACAAGAAGATCCTGACGTACTGCACCGGGGGCGTGAAGTGCGAAAAGGCCAGCGCGTTTCTGCTCGAGCAGGGCTTCGAGAACGTGTACCAGCTCCACGGCGGCATCATCAAGTACGGCCTGGAAGAAGGCGGCGAAGATTTCGACGGCAAGTGCTACGTGTTCGATAGTCGCGTGGCCGTGGACGTGAACCGCGTGAACCCGACCGTTATTTCGCAGTGCTACAGCTGCGGCACGCCTTCCGACCGACTCATCAACTGCGCCAATCCGCACTGCAACGCCCACGTGGCGTTGTGCGAAGCCTGCGGCGAGACGCTGGCCGGGGCCTGCTCCACCACCTGCCAGGAGCATCCCGATAAGCGCCCCTACGACGGTACGGGCCTGTATCCAAAGCAAAGCAACCACTACAACCCCGAGCAGGCCCTGCTCTCGTATAAGGCCCCAGCCCGGCCGCAGTAGCCGTAAAAATCAAAACGTCTGTCATCCTTGATCTAGCGTCCGGCGTAAGCCGAAGGACCTTAGCACTGGGGAACGAGTCGTTGTTACGATTATCGTTCAACCCTGATAAGGTCCTTCGGCTGCCGCCGGACGCTAGATCAAGGATGACAACGTTTTCCAGACTCTGCATTCAGCACCTTTCCACTCTCACAATCAAAACCCTAACTCATGCCTATTCCCGAATCGGAGCTGATTTTAAACCGCGACGGTAGCATTTACCACCTGAACCTGCTGCCCGACCACATTTCCGACACCATCATCACCGTCGGCGACCCGGAGCGCGTGCCGCTCATCAGTCAGCACTTCGACTCGGTTGAGACCAAGATTCACAAGCGCGAGTTCGTGACCCATGTGGGCTATTACCAGGGCAAGCGCCTGACGGTGATTTCCACGGGAATGGGTACCGACAACATCGACATTCTGCTCAACGAGCTGGATGCGCTGGTGAACATCGACTTTGTAACCCGGGAGCCCCGGCCCCTGGAGGAGCGCATCACGCTGCGCATCGTGCGCGTAGGCACCAGCGGCTCGTTGCAGGCTGACATCCCCCTGGGCTCTCACCTGGTAACCGAGCACGCCGTGGGCCTGGACTCGCTGATGCAGTTCTACCCGCTGGTGGAAACCGGGCTGGAGGTGGAAGTAACCACCGGCATCCAGCAGGCCCTGCAGCTGCCCTACCGCCCGTACTGCGTGCGCGGCTCCGACCTGCTGCGCGAGCAGCTGGGCGTCGGCATGATTGGTGGCAATACGCTCACCTGCCCCGGCTTCTACGGCCCTCAGGGCCGGGTGCTTCGCCTTGATCTGCGTTTGCCCGACCTGATCAGCCAGTACCAGCAGTTTCGCTACGAAAGCGCCGAAGGCACGTTCCGCCTCACCAACTTCGAGATGGAAACGGCCGGCTACTACGCCCTGGGCCGGATGCTGGGCCACGAGGTAGTGTCGCTCAATGCCATTGTCGCCAACCGGGCCACCGGCGAGTTTGCGCCCAATGCCGAAGCCGTGGTCAACGACCTGATCCAGAAAACCCTGGACCGGATTTAGGAATTTAGAGCTCGAATCTGCGAACTCAGAACTTAGTTCGCGAGAAAAACAGCAGGTACGCCGAACTGATTTGGCGCTGAGCCTTTCTAAAGCATAAAGCCCCGCTACCTGATTCCGGTAGCGGGGCTTTATGCATTGGGTAAGAAGACGACAGAACAAAGTCGAAGCTCTCAACTCTGAGTTCCAAAGTTAAAACTCAAACCGCAGCACGGCCCGTAGCGGAATCAGGGCACCGGACTTGAGGGTGATGTGCTCCGCGTCGGCTGCCCAGATGGTGGTGTTCACGCGCTTGGTGGCGCCGTCGGCGGTGCGGAAGTAGATGCCCAGTTTGTTGTGATAGGCATTGCCGAGCGTGGTAGCCCGCTCGGCATCATGGCGGCGCCGGGCTCTGTCCTCGGCAGTGGTCAGCACTTCGTCGTGGGCAAACGTGAGCGTCGGAATACTTTCCTTTTCCACGGTTTCAACGGTTTCGATGGTTTGCAGGTCAGACAGCATAAGGGCAGGGAGCTTGGGGTTAAAGCGTGAAAACCAACTGACTACCCGAATATAAGGATTCTGCCCTTAGGTTCCAGTCGTAAATAAACCCCGCAAGTTATTTTTCGTCGGCCCGCTCCCGCCGCTTAGGCAAACTGCCCCAGAAAGGCCATGGTATCCACGCCATCGGCATAGTCGCTGACCGTAGGATACTGAGCCTGCCCGAAGGCAAAGCTGCCCGGGAACAGTGCCCCGGCCGATACGATGCACTGGGTCTGGGCGGCCACGTTGGTAAGCTGATCGGCCAGGTCGACCTCATGCTGGTAGGAGCCGTAGTGCAGCACCGAAATTGCCGAGACCAGCGCCTTGCCTTCCGTGATGAGCAGAAAGCCGGAGTCGAAGTGCGGCACCCGGTTCACCAGCAGGATGCTCTTGTTGTAGTCGTAGTTGTTCTGGTAGCGGTTGTGCTGCAGCACCCAGTTCCAGGGCTCCAGCGCGTCAAGCAGAGGAGTAAAGCTGTAGCCCTCGGGCACGTAGAGCTTGCTGACGTTGCGGCAGCCCAGGCCGTAGTACTGAAAAATGTCGGTGCCCAGCGCGGCCAGCTCTTCGGCGGTTTCGCCCCCGTTCAGCACGGCCAGGCTGGTGCGGTTGCGCCGGATCAGGTGGGGGCGCTTGCCGAAGTAGTACTCGAAGTAGCGGGCCGTGTTGTCGGAGCCGGTGGCAATAAAGGCGTCGGCGTCGTTGAGGCGGTCGGCAAACTGAATGCGGTCGGCAAAGCGCGGCTCCAGCCGGATCAGCTCCTGGGTTATCCAACTGATGAGCACCTTATCTTCGGAGCTGGGCTTGGCGAGCAGAATGTGGCCGCTGAGCAGCACGCAAAGCAGGTCGTGGAAGCCCACCAGCGGGATGTTGCCGGCCATGACGACGCCGATGCGTCGGGGTTGTGAAGGCTCGGCCGGGTAGCGGTGGGCCCACGCGTGCAGGGTGTCTTCTTCGAGCAGGCGGGCTACGCCCCGGATGGCGGCCGTCACGTTGGGCAGGTCAAACCAGGTATTGGCGTTGCGGGCGCGGTCGGTAAGGGAGGCCAGCTCGTCGGGAGTAAGCTGGCGCAGGTGGTTGCCCAGGGCCACGAAGGCAGCCAGGCGGTCGGAATGGTTCATAGAAGGAGGGAAGGAAGCGGCAATCAGCAAAAAACTCGCAACAGTAGCGGTTAGTTTCTACTTTTGCTCCTTAAGTAAGACGACTACCGGCGGTTTTTTTCGTAGGTAGCAGCAAGTCAATCTGTATTACCCTTAACTGAGAGGAACGGCACTATGGCCATCATGATAACCGACGAGTGCATCAACTGTGGTGCCTGCGAACCGGAATGCCCCAATAACGCCATCTACGAAGGTGGCGCGCAGTGGCGCTGGGCCGACGGCACCACGCTGAAGCAGGTAGAAGTCGACGGCGGCTCGGTGGTTTCCGGCACGGCGCCCCAGACGCCAGTGTCCGACGAGTACTACTACATCGTATCCGACAAGTGCACCGAGTGCGTGGGCTTCCACGAAGAGCCCCAGTGCGCCGCCGTCTGCCCCGTCGACTGCTGCGTCGACGACCCAGACTACCGCGAAACCCAGGAAAAGCTCCTGGCCAAGAAAGACTGGCTGCACGCCCCGGCGTAACTCCCGGCTACCGACCTGGTTTCCAGCAAAAAGCCCCGATGCACCTAGCACCGGGGCTTTTTCGTTGTTTGTTGTCAGCTGTCAGCTGTCAGAACGACCTGACAACGGACAACCAACAACTCACAACCAAAAACTCACGTCCCGCAGTTGAAATACTTGTCGTAGGCCGACTCAGGAATCAGGTTGAGCTGGCTGAGTACCTTGATAGGCCAGCGCAGCTGCCGGATCAGGGTGTAGTTGTTGGGGTAGTCGCGGAAGGTTTTGGGCGGGGTCGCAACAATCTGGTCAAACTCTTCGCGCGTGAGTCCCAGGCGCTTGATGCACAGGTCGATTACCCGCGGGTCTTCGATGGAGTTGATCTTGCTGGTCCGGTCCAGGGCCACTTCCCGCGACATCTGCCCCGAGCGGACCAGGGCAGAGTAGTTGAACAGGCGCCGGTCGATGTTGAACTTGGTGCGGTTCAGGTAGTAGATGACGCTCTGGTAGAGGTCGTCGAAGTAGTGGGCGCCGGGGTTCTGCCACTCCAGCTCCCGCTCCAGCAGATGGTCCACTTCGGAGCGCACGTAGTCGACGTGGTAGAGCAGCGTTACGGTCTTGATGCGGCGCACGAAGGCATAGTAGAACATTTCCTTGAGGCCCAGATTAAAGCCCGGGTCGCCGGGCTTCCAGGGCCGCAGGGGCACCGAGCCGTACTGCTGGTGCACGGCCTTCAGGTACTTGCCGTCGAGGTAGTTCCACGACAGCGGGGCAATGCCCTCGGTGCGGAACGACTGGCCGATAACGATGCGCTGAATACCTTCCTTGGCCGCCACTCCGTAGAGGGCCGTGGCAATGCCCAGGTCGGTGCCTTCCTCCATGTCGGGGGTCGAGGCTTTCAGGAACGCAATCTTCAGGTCCTTGGACTCGCGCCAGTCGGAGGTGATGGTGCGCATCTCCACGCCGAGCTTGCGGCAGGCCTTCACCATATTTTCGCCGGCCACGGGGTTGCCGAAGCCGTCGTTGAAGTGCACGGCCAGCGGGCGGAGCTTGAGCTGCGTGACGCAGTACCACAGCGTAAACGAGCTGTCGCGCCCCCCGCTCACGCCCAGCACGCAGTCGTACTTGCGGCCTTTGCCGGTGCGGCGGATGTCCTCGGCCAGCTCCTGCACCTTGCGGCGGCCGGCTTCGCCGAGCGGAAATGCCCGGTCCAGCTTGTCGTGCAGGCTGCAGAAGTTGCATTCTCCGCGGGTATCAAACCGGATACCGGGCACGGTGGAATCCATAATACAGCGCGAGCAGCGTTGGTAGCTGTGCGACATGGCGGAAGTAAATGGGTGAGGAGAAGGCGGGGTGGAAAGGAGGGGGGTAGACTGTTGCATCAGGCAGGAAGTTCGTCGAAGCGGTAGCCTTTGCGGCGCAGCATGTCGCCAATGGCGGTGCCTTGCTCAGGCCGAACCGGACGAGGTAGGTCGGCTACCACGAGGTCGCCGGCAAATTCATTAAAGGTGCCCCGGGCCCGGATGCCGGTGGCATCTACCGCCAGGGAGCAGCCGACGCTTTTCTTGCCCTCGTAGGGTCCGCCCACGATGTAGCCCACCGAGGTGGTGCCCACTACCACCACGTTGTAGAGCTGGGCCAGAATTGAGTAGGGCTTGATCCACTTTTCACGGTAGGGGTCGTGCTCTTCGGTGATGGAGTAGTCCACAGTCCACGACGAGGGCGACAAGATCAGCTCGGCGCCCATGCGGGCCAGGGTGTGGCCGATGGGTAAGCCTTCCAGGAAGTTGTCGGCGCAGATGTTGACCCCGATTTTACCCAGGGGCGTGTCCACCACGTTCAGCGTTTGTCCTACCGCGTAGTAGGGCTGCTCCACGGTGAGCAGGTGGATCTTGTGGTATTTGCAGATGATTTCGCCCTGGGGGTTGATCAGCACGGCAGCGTTGAAGTTGCGGCCGGCCAGACGCTCGGTCAGGCCGGCGCACACGTAGATATTATGCCGCACGGCCTCCGCGCAGAGCCGGTCGCTGTAGATGCCGGGAATCGGCTGGGCCTCGGTGAGTGCGCTGGGGTGGGTCCAGGCAAAGTCCAGCGTTTCGGGCAGCAGAATCACGTCGCAGCGCTGGGCGGCCGCCTCGGCAATCATCTGGGCGGCGCGGTCGAGGTTGCGGTCAGGCTCCCCACCCTCAACCAGCAGCTGGCCCATACCAATGCGGATGGTCGCGGTGGAAAGTGGCGGGGGAGTGACAGAAACGGGCGCCGGCTCAGCAGCCGGCTTGCCAGCTTTCAGGAAAGAAAAAAGCGCAGCCATACGTGGAAAAAGACAAAAAAGTGGGTTGGGGTGGGGCGGAAGACGATGAAGTTATCAAAATCTGGTTAAACCTTCCCCCAGAATTTTTGCCGTCTTCAAAGGTAAGCTGATTCCGTCAGCCTTACATTAAATATCATTAATCCGACCTCCGGTCTAACTGCTGATGCTTTCGGTGCCAAATTTCCCCCCCCGGCCCGAAATGCCTACTTTTGCCGCTATCGACAACCGCCTTTTCCCTTGACGATGTCTATCGCCAAAACCTATACTCCCGCCGACGTTGAAGCCAAATGGTACCAGCGGTGGCAGGAGCAGGGCTTCTTCAAAGCCAAACCCAACCCCCGCAAGCCCGCCTACTCGGTCGTAATTCCGCCGCCGAACGTGACGGGCGTGCTGCACATGGGCCACATGCTCAACAATACCATCCAGGACGTGCTGGTGCGCCGGGCCCGGATGCAGGGTAAGGAAGCCTGCTGGGTGCCCGGCACCGACCACGCCTCCATTGCCACCGAAGCCAAGGTAGTGGCGCTGCTCAAGGAGCAGGGCATCGAGAAAAGCTCCCTGACTCGGGAGGAGTTCCTGACCCACGCGTGGAGCTGGAAGGAAAAGTACGGCGGCATCATCCTCGAGCAGCTCAAGAAGCTGGGCGCCTCCTGCGACTGGGACCGGACCCGCTTCACGATGGAGCCCGAGCTGACCGAGGCCGTGCTGCGCGTGTTCGTGGACCTGTACCGCAAGGGCCAGATCTACCGGGGCGTGCGCATGGTCAACTGGGACCCCCAGGGCCGCACTGCCATCAGCGACGAGGAAGTTATTGCCAAGGACACGATGGCCAAGATGTACTACCTCCGGTATGAAGTTGTCGGTTCTCCGTTGTCCGTTGTCAGCAAACAGAACGATACGGACAACGAACAACTACAAACTACCAACTACATCACCATTGCCACGTCCCGGCCCGAGACCATCATGGCCGACGTAGCCGTGGCTGTGAACCCCAACGACGAGCGGTACAAGCACCTGCACGACGCCAAAGTGCGCATTCCGCTGCTGGGCCGCGAGATTCCCATCATCACGGATGAGTACGTGACCATGGACTTCGGCACCGGCGGCCTCAAGGTAACTCCCGCCCACGACCTGAACGACTACGAGCTGGGCATCAAGCACAACCTGCCCGTTATCGACATCCTCAACGACGACGGCACGCTGAATGAAAAGGCGCAGCTGTACGTGGGCCAGGACCGGTTTGCCGTGCGCCGGCAGATTGCTAAGGACCTGGAGCAGGCCGGGCTGCTCGACAAGATCGAGGAGTACGCCAGCGTGCTGCAGACCTCGGAGCGTACCGGCGCCGTCATCGAGCCCAAGCTGAGTCTGCAGTGGTTTTGCAAGATGGACCAGATGGCCGTCAAGGCGCTGGAAGTAGTGGAAAACGACGAAATCCGCCTGCACCCGCCCAAGTTCAAGAACATGTACCGGGTGTGGATGGAGAACGTGCGCGACTGGTGCATCTCCCGGCAGCTGTGGTGGGGGCAGCGCATCCCGGCCTACTACCTGCCCGACGGCTCCTTCGTGGTGGCCCTCAACGAGGAAGAAGCCCTGCGCCAGGCCCGGGAGCAGAGCGGCAACGCCGACCTGCAACTGACGGATCTGCGCCAGGACGAGGACGTGCTGGATACCTGGTTTTCGTCGTGGCTGTGGCCGATTTCAGTGTTCGACGGCTTTAAGGACCCCGACAACGCGGACGTCAACTACTTCTACCCGACCGACGACCTCGTGACGGCTCCTGAAATCCTGTTTTTCTGGGTGGCCCGCATGATTATGGCCGGCCTGGAGTACCGCAAGCAGGTGCCGTTCAGGAACGTGTACCTGACGGGTATCGTACGCGACGACCAGGGCCGCAAGATGAGCAAGCAGCTCGGCAACTCGCCCGACCCGCTCGACCTGATTGCCCAGTACGGCGCCGACGGCGTGCGGACCGGCATGCTGTTCTCGTCGCCGGCCGGCAACGACCTGCTGTTTGACATCAAGCTCGTGGAGCAGGGCCGCAACTTTACCAACAAGCTCTGGAATGCCTTCCGTCTGGTAAAAGGCTGGGAAGTGGATGCCTCCCTGCCCTTTGCCGGCGCGAAGGCCGTAGAGTGGTTCGGGGCTAAGCTCCAGGCCAGCATTGCCGAGCTCGACGACCACTTCGACAAGTTCCGGATGTCGGATGCGCTGATGACCGTGTACAAGCTGGTGTGGGACGACTTCTGCTCGGTGTACCTGGAGATGGTAAAGCCCGCCTACCAGGCTCCCATCGACCCGGAAACGCTGAAGCATACCACGGCTTTCCTGGAAACGCTGCTCAAGCTGCTGCACCCATTTATGCCCTTCATCACCGAAGAGCTCTGGCACGAGCTGGCCGAGCGCAAGGCCAAAGAGTACGTGTGCGTGGCGTCCTGGCCGAAAGCCCAGGCGGCGGCCGGCTCGGCCGAGGTGCTGACCCGCATGGAAAAGGCCCTCGACATCGTGGCCGGGGTGCGCACCATCCGCAACCAGAAGGGCCTGGGCCCCAATAAGCCCCTGACGCTGGCCGCCAAGACCGACGACACGGCCCTGCTTACCGACTACGATGCCATCCTGCGCAAGCTGGCCGCCCTGAGCGACATCAGCGTAGTGGACGCGGCCCCGGCGGCTTCGGTAGGCTTTGTATCGGGCGGTGCCGAGTTCTTCGTGCCCCTGGAAGGTCAGATTGACCTGGGCGCCGAAAAAGCCCGGCTGGAAAAAGAGCTGGAGTACGCCCAGGGCTTCCGTGACTCAGTCCTGAAAAAGCTGGCCAACGAGAAGTTTGTGCAGAACGCCAAGGCCGACGTGCTGGAGCGGGAGCGGCAGAAGCTGGCCGATGCCGAAGGCAAGATTACCGCCCTCGAGCAAAGCCTGAAAGGTTTGTAGGATTTGCTCCAGGCTACAAGCTTCAAGCGGCGCCAACCGTAGCCCAGGCTACGGTTGGCGCCGCTTGCTGTTTATAGTAGCGCAGGCGGTTACGTGGAGCCAGCCGACATGATGGCTCTGCGTATTGCTTTACCTTCGGGCGGCCTGCTTACCGGCCCCGTATTGCGTTTAAACTTCCTGCGCCAACCAGCGCATTTCCATTTACCTCCATGCTACAGCTTCCCGTTGCGGGCATCAAGCCCAAACTTCTGACGTCGCCCCACGGCACGCGAACCGATAACTACTACTGGCTGAACGAGCGGGAGAACCCGGAGGTCATCAGCTACCTGAACGCCGAGAATGAGTACTTCCACCAGCAGATGGCCCCGGTAAAGGCACTGGAGCAAAAGCTGTTTGAGGAAATCAAGGGCCGGATTCTGGAGCAGGATGAGTCGGTGCCGTACCGCGACAACGGTTACTTCTACTACGTCCGCTACGAAACCGGCGGGGAGTACCCCATCTACTGCCGCAAGCGGGGCAGCCTGGAGGCTGCCGAGGAAGTATTGCTAAACGCCAACGAGCTGGCTGAGGGCCTGCCGTACTTTGAAATCGGCGACTTTGAAGTCAGCGACGACAACCAGGTGCTGGCGTTTGGCGTGGATACGGTGAGCCGGCGGCTGTATACGCTGCGCTTCAAGAACCTTCTTACGGGGGAGCTGTACCCCGAGGAGATTTCCAACACCAGCGGCAACGCCGTGTGGGCTACCGACAACCGCACGGTGTTCTACACCAAAAAGGACGTCGACACCCTCCTCGACTTCCAGCTGTACCGCCACACGCTGGGCACCGACCCGGCCCAGGACGTGCTGGTGTACGAGGAGCCGGACAACACCTTTTACACGGGGGTGGGTCGCTCGAAGTCGGGCCGGTTCATCTTCCTGCAGATGAGCAGCACGATGTCGTCGGAAACCCGGTTTCTCGAAGCCAGCCAGCCAATGGGCGAGTTTACCGTGCTGCTGACCCGGGAAGAAGACCACCTCTACGACGTGGAGCACTTCGGGGAGGAGTTTTACATCCGCTCCAACGACGGCGCCCCCAACTTCCGCCTGCTGAAAACGCCCGTCACCAATACTGCCCAGGCTGCCTGGCAGGAGGTGATTCCGCACCGGCCGGATGTGTTTCTGGAAAACGTGGAGCTGTTCCGCGACTTTCTGGTCCTGGCCGAGCGGCAGGAAGGCCTCCTCAACCTGCGGGTTCTACGCTGGGATGGCCAGCAGGAGCACTACCTTAACTTCGGTGAGCCGACCTACACGGCCTACGTGAGCGTCAACCGGGAGTTCGACACCTCCGTGCTGCGCTACGGCTACTCCTCGCTCACCACGCCCGCCTCTACCTTCGACTACGACATGACTACCCGGGTTAAAACCCTGCTTAAGGAGCAGCCGGTGCTGGGCGGTTTTCGCAAGGAAGACTACGTGACCGAGCGGCTGTACGCCCCGGCGCAGGATGGCACCCGAATTCCGGTGTCGGTGGTTTACCGGAAAGGGTTCGAGCGCAATGGGCAGGCGCCTTTGCTGCAGTATGCCTACGGCTCCTACGGCATTTCTATGGACCCATTCTTCAGCTCGGCCCGCCTGAGTCTGCTCGACCGGGGCTTTGCCTATGCCATCTGCCACATCCGGGGCGGACAGGAGCTGGGCCGGCAGTGGTACGAGGACGGCAAGAAGCTGAAAAAGAAAAACACGTTCACCGACTTTATCGACTGCTCCACCTTCCTGATCCGGGAGGGCTACACGTCGGCCGAGAAGCTGTTTGCCATGGGCGGCTCGGCGGGCGGTCTGCTGATGGGCGCCCTCGTGAATCTGCGGCCTGAGCTGTATCGGGGCATCATTGCCGCGGTGCCCTTCGTGGACGTAGTGACCACCATGCTCGATGAAAGCATTCCGCTCACCACCGGCGAGTACGACGAGTGGGGAAACCCCAACGAGCAGACTTACTACGACTACATGCTGTCGTACTCGCCCTACGACAACGTGACGGCTCAGGCGTACCCCAACATGCTCGTCACCACCGGCCTGCACGACTCCCAGGTGCAGTACTTCGAGCCGGCCAAGTGGGTAGCCAAACTGCGCGCCCTCAAAACCGACCAGAACCTGCTGCTCCTGCACACCGACATGGAAGCCGGGCACGGCGGCGCCTCCGGCCGCTTCAAGTCCCTGCACGACATCGCCCGGCAGTACGCGTTCCTGTTCCTGCTGCTGGGCATCCGTGAATAGGGGAGACTAAATCAAAACTAAAAAGCAGCGGCCCACCGGAGCCGCTGCTTTTTTGCTGGTGCTGGAGTAGGCTAGTCGGCGTTGGCGCGGCGGCCGGCCTCGAGGTTCAGTTGGTTCTGCAGCTGAAAAGTGACCTGCTCACAGTCGTGGAAGCGCTGCTCCGAGGCTTTCAGCGCCGCCTCCAGCTGGGTAATCCGGTAGTAGAGAAAACCGATCAGGCCCAGGGCCACAACGAAGGTCAGGAGATAAAGAGAGTTTTTCATAAGCGTATGAATTTCAAAAAGAAAAGCCCGTCGACTTGACGGGCTTGTTCTGGTAAAAGCCGGAGCTGGACCCTGACGTAAAACGGCCGTCTTCTAGCGGTCAGGAACGTAAGCCAACAGCCATCAGCTGCTTGCTCCCAATTAAAAACTAAATAGCCGTGTTGGGGTCGAACTGCTCGAGGTAGTCGGCCACCCGGCGCACGAACATGCCGCCCAGCGAGCCGTC
Source organism: Hymenobacter translucens (assembly GCF_020685205.1). GTDB lineage: Bacteria > Bacteroidota > Bacteroidia > Cytophagales > Hymenobacteraceae > Hymenobacter > Hymenobacter translucens. Next base: position 293,261 of record NZ_JAJERB010000001.1, on the reverse strand, counting down.
CACTACGCGGTGGTCGTAGGAGTGCGACAGGAACATGAAGTGGCGGATGCCGATCAGGTCGCCCTGGGGCGTTTCGATGACGGCCGGCTTCTTTTTGATGGCGCCCACGGCCATGATGGCCACCTGGGGCTGCATGATGATGGGCGTCCCCATCACGTTGCCAAACGAGCCCACGTTGCTGAGCGTGTAGGTGCCGCCTTCCAGATCCTCGGGCTTGAGCTTGTTGGCCCGGGCCCGGTTGGCCAGATCGTTTACTTTCTTGCTGAGCCCATTCAGGTTTAGCTGGTCGGCGTTGTGGATTACCGGCACAATCAGGTTGCCCGAGGGCAAGGCCACGGCCACGCCGATGTTGATGTCGCGCTTCTTGATGATGTAGTCCCCATCAATGGAAACGTTGATCATCGGGAAGTCCTGGATGGCGCGGGCCACGGCGTGGATGAAGATGGGCGTGAAGGTGAGATTTTCGCCCTCGCGCTTCTTGTAGGCGTCCTTGTGCTTGTTGCGCCAGTTCACGATTTCGGTCACGTCGGCTTCCACGAAGGAGGTAACGTGGGGCGAGATGCGCTTCGAGTCGACCATACGCTGGGCAATCATCTTGCGCATCCGGTCCATCTCAATCAGCTCCTGACCGCCGCTGACGGAAGGAGCCGGCTTGCTGGCCGTTGGCTGCGACGCCGCTGGCTGAGCGGCCGGGGCCGAGGCAGTCTGGGGTGCGGGAGCAGCAGGCGCGGGGTTTGCTGCTGGCTGCTGGCTTGCCGCTGGCGCAGGCTGGGCGCTTGCCGCGGCTGCCGAAGGCTTGCCACCGGCCACATAGGCCATGATGTCCTGCTTGGTAACGCGGCCTTCCTTGCCCGTGCCGGGCAGACACTCCAGGTCCGCCATTGAAATGCCTTCCTGACGGGCAATGCTCAGCACCAGGGGCGAATAGAAGCGGCCGGGCTGGGCCACACCCAGGCGGGCATTGGCCTGCGGGTCGTGGGGTTCGGGCAGGTACGGTACCTCGGGGGCCGAAGCGGCGGCGCTGTCGGCAGCCTGTGGAGCGGCCGGGGCCGGGGCGGATGCGCCAGCAGCAGCGGCGTTTGTCTCGATGACGGCAATCGGAGCGCCGACGGCTACTACCTGGCCTTCCTGGACCAGGATTTCCTGCAGTACACCAGCGTGGAGGGCGGGTACTTCCGTATCTACCTTGTCGGTAGCTACTTCCAGTACCGACTCATCCTGCTCAATGGCGTCGCCGACCTGCTTGAGCCATTTGAGGACGGTTCCTTCCATAATGCTTTCGCCCATTTTGGGCATCATCATTTCCACTCGTGCCATGCGTTGCGGGATTGTTTGAAGTTGTTGGGTGGGGGTTTGGTGGCTCAAAGGTAACAGAAAGCGCCAAGCGCCATGCCCACCGGGCGGCTACATCAGCTGCTGTTGTGATGACCGCACCACTGACAAGCTCTCTTCGGGCTACTCCAGGGCGGGCAGGCTCTGCCGCAGCAGGTGCAGAACGGCCGCGGCAGTATACTCGATGTTGAGCTGCCGGCCCCGGTCGAAGGAAAGCTGGCGGGCCACGGTTTGGTAGGCATCGGCGTAAGCAATCCAGATGGTACCAACCGGCTTTTCGGGCGTGCCTCCACCCGGGCCGGCAATGCCGCTGGCGGCTACGGCCACGTCGGCGCCCAGGCGTTGGCGGGCTCCCTCGGCCATTTGCCGCACGGTGGCTTCACTAACCGCGCCATCGGAAGCCAGGGTTTCGGTGCGCACACCCAGTTCGCTGACCTTTATATCGTTATGATAGGCAACGATGCTACCCCGAAAGTAGGCGGAGCTGCCGGCGACGCTGGTAATCCTGCTGGCAACCAAGCCGCCCGTACAGCTTTCCGCGGTGCCCAGCGTGAGGCCCCGCTCGAGCAGCAGCTGCCCGATGGCGGCCTCCAGCGTCACCTCTCCCTCAGCGAAAATATGACTGCCCAGCAGTTCCCGAAGCCGGGGCATCAGGGCCTCCATCCGGCCGCGCAGGTTGGGCTGCCCGTCGTCGGTGCCGGTGAGGCGCAGCCGCACGCTGCCCAGGGAAGGCAGGTAGGCAAGCTTCATATTGGCGGGCAGGGCATCTTCCCAGTCGGCAATCCTCTCGGCCAGGAACGACTCGCCCACGCCACTGGTCTGGATGACGATGTGCTCGATGGGCGGCGTGTGAAAATGCTCCTGCAGCCGGGGCAGCACGGTGTCGGTCATCATGCGCTTCATCTCGAACGGCACGCCCGGCATGGAAACGAACACGGTGCCCCGGTCCTCGAACCACATGCCCGGGGCCGTGCCCACCGCGTTGCGTACCGGCGTGCAGTTGGCGGGCAAGAAGGCCTGCTGCCGGTTTACTTCCAGCATGGGCCGGTTGTAGCGGGCAAAGATGGCTTCTACGTCGCGCAGGGAAGGCTCGTGCAAGACCAGCCCGGTGCCAAAGTAGCCGGCCAGCACGTGTTTGGTGAGGTCGTCCTTGGTGGGGCCGAGGCCCCCTGTCATCAGCACTACCTGGGCCCGCTGCCGGGCAGAATCCAGGGCCTCGATAATTTCCCCGGCCTGGTCCGACACACTTGTAATCTGTCGGACCCGGATGCCCAGCTTACCCAGCTCCTGGCCCATAAAGGCAGAATTGGTGTCGACAACCTGGCCGTAAAGCAGCTCGTCGCCGATGGTGATGATTTCTGCGTTGGGGACTTGCGGCATGGGGAGCTGGTTAGGAAGGAGAAATTTATTGGTGCAATTTGTGCGCTTCCTCCCATAAGACCGCCACGAAGGCCGTCTGGTTTTCTGCTTTTTTACTTCTATGCTTCATTTCCGGATCCTCATAGCCGCCCTCGCCCTGGGCCTGACCGGCTCCCACGCAACTCTGGCTCAGACCAAAGCGAAGACCACGACCACAACGAAAAAGAAGACGACCACCAAGGCCAAGGCGCCGGTTAAGAAGGCTCCCGTAAAGCCCGCAGCCAAGCCTGTTCCCGCCAAACCCACGGCCAAGCCCACCGCGGCCGTGCCCGCCGCCCCGGTGCTGCCCCCGCTTACGGCGGAAGATGCCAACAGTGCCCTGCACGAGGCTCTGAACCTGAGCGTGACCCGCGCCATTGCCGAAGCCTCCGCTGCCAATGGCTTTAATGGCAATGCCGACATTCGCATTGCGTTCCCACCCGAAGCCGAACTGGTTTCCACCACCCTGCGCAGTATGCGCCTCGGTACGCTGGTCGACAACTTCGAGGTAGCCCTGAACCGGGCCGCCGAAGCCGCGGCAGGTCAGGCCAAACCCATCTTCGCCTCGGCCGTGCAGAACCTGAGCTTCTCCGACGCAATGGGCATGTTGACTTCCCGGGAGCCTGATGCGGCTACTACCTTCCTGCACACTGCCACCGCGAGCCAGCTGGAATCGGCCATGCAGCCCATTGTGCAGCAGTCACTGGAACAGACCGGGGCGACCCGACTTTACGCCGAGATGGTGGCCAAGTACAACAAGATTCCCATGGTAACGCCCCTGAACCCGACTCTGACGCCCTACGCGACCAAGGAAACGGTAAATGGCATTTTCGCCCTGATTGCCGCTGAGGAAGGCCGTATCCGGATGAATTCGGCTGCCCGTACCTCCGAGCTGCTGCAGCGCACCTTCGGTCGTCGATAAACGGTCCGGGGCTAGCTGCCTCACCAAATCCCCACCTGCGCGTACGTCCGGGTGGGGATTTTCGTTTATCCGCCGGCTGAGCCGTTTTGCGCTGCTGCAACCTGGCTTCAACGCAGGGAGTTTAAAACTGGTCTGGTTTCTGCCTTTCTCCTTACAGCGGCCGGAATGGCCGGTCCTGACTGTCGATTTATCATGAAAAAGTTCGTTCTCCTCGCATTGCTGGCCGCTACCCTGGGGGCGCCCGCCGCTTCGGCCCAGACGTTTAAGATTCCCAGACTCGGTACCATTACCCTGCCTTCGTCCACGTCGAAGCCCAAAGCCGGCTCCACCGGCAGCATCACCCAGGACGAAGCCGCCCGGGGCCTGAAGGAGGCCCTCACCCAGGGTATTTCGAAGGGAGCGGACCAAGCCTCGAAGACCGACGGTTTTTACCTGAACCGGCTGATCCGGATTCCTTTCCCGCCCGACGCCCAGAAGGTCGCCACCACGCTGCGCCGGATCGGACTGGGTGCGCAGGTCGATAAATTCGAGCTGTCGTTGAACCGGGGAGCCGAGGATGCCGCCAAAATGGCCAAGCCCATCTTTCTGGCCGCCATTCGCAGCCTGACCTTCCGCGACGTCTGGGGCATTCTGACCGGAGAGAAAGATGCTGCGACCAATTACCTCAAGCGCACGACCACCGAGCAGCTGACCACCGCCTTCAAGCCCATCATTCAGCAGTCCCTGGAAAAGGTCAACGCCACCCGCTACTACTCTGACCTGGTAACGCGCTACAACCAGCTTCCGCTGGTTACTCCCGTGCAGTCTGATTTAAGCCAGTACGCAACTGACAAAGCCATTAGCGGCCTGTTTACCCTGATTGCCCAGGAGGAAGCCAACATCCGCGAAAACCCCGTGGCCCGCACGACGGAGCTGCTGCGAAAGGTATTCGGCGGAAAGTAGCTGTACCAGGCTGCTAGCTACTAGCCGATGGTTGTTAGCTTATATAACAACAAAAAGGCCCCGCCGGTACCGGCGGGGCCTTTTTGGCTTAGGAAGTGTTACTGACTGGCAAGTCGGAAAGTCAACCGGCAAGAAACTGACCGCTAACAGCTGACAGCCATCAGCCAATCTAGTAGTCGCTGTCGTCTTCAAAGGAGCTGCGGCGGCCGGGGCGACTGCTGAAGCTGTCGTCCTCGTCGTCATCGGCGAAGTCGTCATCGTCGTCGAGGCTGGCGAAGCCTCCGCTGTCCGGGTCTTCGGCGGCTTCGGCGGCCGTATATTCTTCCTCCGTCATATTGGCCAGGTCAAGGGCCTCGTCGTGGGAAGAGCCGGTATCCCGCCACATCAGGTAGTCGGCGTATTTAGCGCCCAGCTGGTCTTCCGGGTTGGGGCTGTTCTTTAAGCCTCCGCTTTTAGCGAAGCTGTCCAGCTCGTCGTCATCGTCGAGGAAATCACCGTCGAGGTCGTCGTATTGTCTCATGGCCGGGCAAGGGCGGAAAGGTGGATAATTGCTTTTGAACTAAGGATGCGTTGCAGGGCGAAGATACGGGGGCACCCGCATCCGCGTTTGGTAAAATTCTGAATTTTTCCTGAATCACCGGTCAAGCTCAAGCGCAGGAAGCGGCCCTGAATAACTCAAAAAGGCCTAAAACAGCGGTTTGCAATTTGTGGGTTGCCGGGCTATACCTCGCTTAGCGCGCCGCAAACCGGCTGACCTCCAGGTGTTCCGTACAGAAGTCGTATTCCTCGGCTACGTTTGAGCTGACCAGGGTCAGGCGGCCGGTGGCGGTGGCCTCCACGTGCTCGCGGTACCAGTCGATGCCGGTGCGGTCGAGGTTGGTGGTGGGCTCGTCGAGCAGCAGGAGCGGAGCGTCGGCGTACAGGGCCAGCCCCAGCTTGAGGCGCTGCTTCATACCCGACGAAAAGTCGCGCACCAGCTTGTGCCTGGACTTTTCCAGGTACATGAGCTCGATCAGGCGGGCCGATGTGGTGCCGGGGCGCAGGGGCTTGAAGCGCGTATGAAAGTGCAGCAGCTCGGTCAGGGTGAGCTCTTCAATCAGCTCCAGGTACGGGGCGCAGTACGCCAGGAGCTGGGGCAGGTCTTCGACGGGCACCGGCCGGCCCTGATAGGAATAGGCCAGGGTGCCGTGCGTGGGCAGCAGCTGCCCCGACAGCGTGTTGAGCAGGGTGCTTTTACCTGAGCCGTTGGGACCCAGAATAGCCGTGGCCGAGCCAGGCCGGAAGGTGTGGGTCAGCTCGCGGAAAATCCATTCCCGGACAAAGCGTTTGCCCAGGTCCCGGGCTTCAATCTGCACTGTTGCTGTTGCGGGAATAGCCTTTGATAACGCCCCGGCCGGAGTTGCGCACAAAGTTGACCACCTCGTCGCGCTCGGGGCTTGAGGGCAGCTCCAGCTCGATTTTGTCCAGCGCGTCGCTGTTGTTGAGGCCGCTGAGGAAAAGCAGGCGGTAGCACTGCTGAATCTGCAGAATGGCCGCGTCGGTGTAGCCGCGGCGGCGCAAACCCACGGAGTTTACGCCGGCGTAGGTGAGGGGCTCCCGGGCGGTTTTCACGAAGGGAGGCACGTCTTTGCGAACCAGGGACCCACCGCCGATAAACGCGTGCTGGCCGATGCGGGCAAACTGGTGCACGGCCGACATGCCGCCGAGAATTGCCCAGTCGCCGATTTCGACGTGACCGGCCAGCTGGGTGGCGTTGGACAGGATGCAGTAGTCACCCACGATGCAGTCGTGCGCCACGTGCACGTACGCCTGCAGCAGGCAGTTCTTGCCCACGATGGTGCGCATCCGGTCTACGGTGCCGCGGTTCACCGTCACGCATTCCCGGATTATGGTGTTGTCGCCGATGTGGGCGGTGGTTTTCTCGCCGGCAAACTTCAGATCCTGGGGGATGGCCGCAATCACGGCGCCGGGGAAGATCTTACAGTTTTTGCCAATCCGGGCCCCGGCCATGATGGTCACGTTGGAGCCAATCCAGGTGCCTTCGCCGATTTCAACATCCATATCAATGGTGGTGAAGGGCTCGACCACCACGTTCTGGGCAATCTTGGCTTGGGGGTGAATATAGGCGAGGGGTTGGTTCATGCTTTGATTAATTAGTAATTAAGAATTAATAATTAAGAATTGTTGCTTGGGCCGCTGTAGGGTCAGGTAAGCAATTATTCATTCTTAATTACTAATTACTAATTGGATGCCTTAGGCATCTTTGCGGACGATGGCAGCACTCATTTCGGCTTCCATCACCACTTTGCCATTTACAAAGGCCTGGCCTTTCATCTTGGCGATGCCCCGCTTGATGGGGGCCAGCAGCTGGCACTTGAAAATGACGGTGTCGCCGGGAATAACCTTTTTCCGGAACCGGCAGTTTTCGATTCCCAGAAAAAGGGTCAGGTAGTTTTCCGGGTCCGGAACCGTGTTCAGCACCAGAATGCCGCCGGTCTGGGCCATAGCTTCGATCTGCAGCACGCCCGGCATGATGGGGTTGCCGGGAAAGTGGCCGTTGAAAAACTCCTCGTTCATCGTCACATTCTTCACGCCCGTCACCGTGGTGCTGTCGAGGTGAATAATCTTGTCAATGAGCAGAAACGGGTAGCGGTGGGGCAGAATCTGCGCAATCTGGTTGATGTCCATCACCGACGGGCGGGTGGAATCGTACTGGGGCACCGGGGAGGTGTCCACTTCCAGCATCTTCTTCTTGATCTTTTTGGCAAAGGCAATGTTGGCCGCGTGTCCGGGGCGGGCTGCCAGAATCTGGCCTTTCAGCGGGCGGCCCACCAGGGCCAGGTCGCCGACCACGTCGAGCAGCTTGTGGCGGGCGGGCTCGTTTTTGTGGCGCAGGTCCACGTTGTTAAGGATGCCTTCCTTTTTCACCATCACCTTGGGCTTGCCCAGCATAGTGGCCAGCTCGGTCAGCTCGTCCTCGCTCACCACGCGGTCCACCACCACGATGGCGTTGCTCAGGTCCCCGCCCTTGATGAGGTTGGACTTGTAGAGCGCCTCCAGCTCGTGCAGAAAGCAAAAGGTGCGCGAGGCGGCAATATCGTCGGCAAACTGGGTGATGTTGGTCAGCGAAGCGTGCTGGGAGCCCAGCACCGGGGAGTTGTAGTCCACCATTACCGTCACACGGTAGTCGTTCAGCGGCAGGGCGGCAATCTCCACCCCGCGGGCGTGGTCGACAAAGCGAATCTCCTCGGGAATCTCGAAGTAGTTGCGCAAGGCGTTCTGCTCTTCAAACCCGGCCCGCTGCAGGGCCTCCACAAAGGGCAGGGACGAGCCGTCCATGATGGGGGGCTCGGGGCCGTTGAGCTGGATCAGGACGTTGTCGATCTGCAGGCCGACCAGGGCCGCCAGGGTGTGCTCGACGGTGTTGACACGGGCGCCGTTCTGCTCGATGGTCGTGCCCCGGGAAAGGTCCACCACGTAGTCCACGTCCGCATCCACGGTGGGCTGGCCGGCCAGGTCCATGCGCTGAAACTTGTAGCCGTGGTTTACCGGGGCCGGGCAAAAGGTCATGGTGGCCTGAACGCCGGTATGAAGGCCAATGCCACTCACGGTGACGGGGGCCTGAATGGTGTGTTGCTTGTCGTTCATTAGAAAGCTGTACGCTAAGCCGTCAGCTGCATGCTTTTTCAGGTGAAATCAGCGGTGCGCTCAACTCAGCGCCGACAAAGGTAAGGCAAAGTCGACAAGGAAGAACAGTAGACCCAGGCCGGGTCGGGCAAACCGCCCCAACCGGTTACTCTTTCTCCGGGCCTTTCGCGCCCTTCTCAAGGGCATCCAGCCGACGTTCCAGCTCGGGGAGGTGACGGAAAATAGCGTTGGCCCGCAGACTGTCGCGCAGATTGAACGCCGGGGAGCCCTGCAGCAGAATGCCTTCCGTTTTGATGGACTTGCCCACGCCCGACTGCGCCGTGACCGTGGTGCGGTTGGCCAGGCTGAGGTGGCCGGCAATGCCGGTTTGCCCGGCCAGGACGCAGAAGTCGCCGATTTTGGTGGAGCCGGAAATGCCGGTCTGCGCAGCTACTACCGTGTGGCGCCCGATTTCCACGTTGTGGGCCACCTGCACCAGGTTGTCAATCTTGGCGCCTTCCCGGATGATGGTAGAGCCCATCGTGGCGCAGTCGATGGTAGCGTTGGCCCCGATGCTGACATTGTCTTCGAGCACCACGTTGCCGATCTGGGGAATGGGGCGGTAGGAGCCGTCGGGCTGGGGAGCGAAGCCGAAGCCGTCGGAGCCCAGCACGGCGCCGGCGTGGATCACGCAGCGGGCGCCCACTACCGTTTCGGCGTAAAGCTTGGCGCCGGAATAAAGAATGGTACCATTACCGATGCGGCACCGGTCGCCGATGTAGACGTGAGGGAAGATAACCACGTCGTCGCCAATCTCGCAGCCCTCGCCGATGTAGGAAAAAGCCCCGCGGTAGTGGTTGTCGCCAATCCGGGAGTTAGCGCCCATAAAGCAGGGCTCCTCCACGCCGCGCCGGCCGGTGCGGGTGGCTTGCTGGTAGAATTCCAGCAGCATCGTAAAGCTCAGGTAGGGGTCGTCGACCCGGATCAGGACCGCGCCGACGGGCTGACGCAGCGCCTGGCTGTGGCTTACAATGACGGCTGAGGCCCGGGTGGAGTAAAGGTGGGGCTCGTACTTCTGGTTCGACAAAAAAGCCAGGGCGCCGGGCTGGGCTTCCTCGATTTTTGCCAACCGGTCGATGCGCAGGGAGGCGTCGCCTTCAACTGTGCCTTTGAGTACTTCCGCAATTTGGCCGACGGTGAATTCCATCCGGCAAAAGTATAGGTTTTCTGGGGTCTTGGATTATTGGGCTCCTGGGCTCCTGGTTTTGCGAATTGACTTGTCGAGCACCTGTCAGTTCCCCGCTATTCCAGTTGTGTTGCTTTCTGCGACAGCAGAGGCAGGTCCTTGACTACGTCGACCTCCGGTTCGCTTTGCTTCGCGCTGCGGACGCCAGATAGAGGATGACAGTGGACTGCACAACTTCACTTGGTCACCGTATCACTTACTGCGCTATTTCCTTGGGGTAGCAGATGTAGTGCTTTTCTACCCGCTGGCTCAGGGCGCGGATGTTGGGCAGATCAGAGGCTTCGGCGGCATCCACCACCCGGCCGCTCTTGGTCAGGACGTCGATGGTTTCGCCGCCGGCATCGTAGGCATTGTTGCTGATGCGGCCGTTGAGCATGAGCAGGCTGGCCTGCTCGGGCGGCAAACTGAAATGCTCGGCAATCAGCTCGACCACGCCCAGCTGAAACTCTTCGTCAAACGGCTCACTTCGCAGCTGAATCTTGAGCAGGCGGCGGTCCAGGATGCTGCGCGACAAGTAGCTGAGCACCCGGTCGGGGTGGCTGGCCCAAAGCTTGACGGCACCCCAGATGTCGAAATCGTCGAGTTGCACGAAGCGCTGCAGGATGGTTTCGTCGCCCTCGAAGTCGAGCAGGCTTACTTCCCGGGCCAGAAAGTAGTGCAGGTCGGGGGAGGCCGGTACATCCTGCCCGGCGCGGGCCAGGTCCCGGGCCCGCTGCACGATGCGGATTATCATCTGCTCGGCGCTGGTCACGGTTTTGTGCAGGTACACCTGCCAGTACATCAGCCGCCGGCTCACCAGAAAGTTCTCGACCGAGTAGATGGCTTTTTCCTCCAGCGCCAGCCGCTCGTTCACCACCGTGAGCATCTTGATCAGACGGTCGGCGCCGGGGCGGCCTTCCTGTACGCCCGTATAGAAGGAGTCCCGGTTCAGGTAGTCGAGGCGGTCCATGTCGAGCTGGGAGCTAACCAGCTGGTGAAAAAACGGCCGCTCGTACGAGCCCTGGAAGATGGCAATGGCCAGATCCAGCGCGCCTTGGTGCTCGGTGTTCAGGCGCTGCATCAGAAACAGAGAAAGCTGCTCGTGGGGCACCTCGTGGAAGATGGCCGTTTCAAGGGCGTGGGAGAGGGGGCCGTGGCCGATGTCGTGGAGCAGGATGGCAATCAGGGCCGCCTCGCCCTCAGCGGCGGAAATCTTCACACCCTTGTCCTTGAGCGTGCGCAGGGCCATGCTCATCAGGTGCATGGCGCCCATGGCGTGGTGAAAGCGCGTGTGCAGGGCCCCGGGATATACAAAGGCGGTGAGGCCCAGCTGCTGAATCCGGCGCAGGCGCTGGAAATAAGGGTGTTCAATCAGGTCAAACAACCGCTCGGTCGGCACCGTGACAAAGCCATACACCGGGTCGTTGAAGATTTTCTTTTTGTTCATTGGGGGCTCGGGTGGTAGGGGTCTTAGGGTCTTGGACTTTTGGGGTCTTGGATTTTTTGTTCTTGTGCCTTTGGTTCCTGGATATAAGATGTCAGAACGACATCCAAGACCCTAAGACCCTAACCACCCAAGCCCCCTATTGACTGGCTTTTACTTTTTGGTAGTACACGGTCATCATCTTGCGCAGGCGGACTACATCGGATAATAACTGTTCAGCGGCGGACGTTGGCAGGTACTCCAGTGCCTGGGCGAGCAGAAGCTGGGATTCCAGCTCACTGGCCGAGCCCATGGCGAAGGTCAAAAACCGCAGAAAGTCGGGTGCTGACTGGCGGCCGCAGCCTTCGGCAATGTTGTGAGGTGCCGAAGCAGCCGACCGTCGAAGCTGGCTGGTCAGACCAAACAGTTCTTCTGGCGGGAAGCTTCGCGTCAGTCGGTAAACCGACAACGTGAGTTCCTGGCCTTCCTGCCAGATACGCAGCTTCCGAAAGTCGAACATTACGCCCGTAAAAAAGGTATTTGAACTATCCTTGCTGCTATGCGCGTCCTTAAAGCTTGAATCTTATTCTTGCTCTTTTCGGTAAAGCTAGTTGCTTTGCCGCATCTGCACAGGACGGCAGGCTTCTTATCTGGCTAGCTAAGAAGTGTCAGCCGCTTTAAACGACCCGGACCTGTATTGCTAAGCAGGGTAAGGCAACACACAGGCTCCCAGGACCCTAACACCCACCACGGTCTGGGTAAAAATCCAAGACCCAAAGATCCTAAGACCCCAAGTCTCTCTATGCAACGCTACTCCATCCTTTGGGCCGACGATGAAATCGACCTGCTGAAACCCCACATTCTCTTCCTCAAGGAAAAAGGCTACGACGTAACGGGCGTGAACTCCGGCGCCGACGCCATTGAGATGGTGCAGGAGCAGAACTTCGACATCGTGTTTCTCGACGAGAACATGCCCGGCCTCACCGGCCTGGAAACCCTGACCGAAATTAAGTCAGCCAAGCCCACGCTGCCGGTGATTATGATTACCAAGAGCGAGGAAGAGCACATCATGGAGGACGCCATCGGCTCCCGCATTGCCGACTACCTCATCAAGCCCGTCAACCCCAACCAGATTCTGCTCAGTGTAAAGCGGGTGCTCGACAACAAGCGCCTCGTGAGCGAGAAAACCAACAGCTCCTACCAGCGCGACTTCCGGCAGCTGGGCATGCAGCTCGGCGACCGGCTCAGCCCCCAGGAGTGGGCCGACGTCTACAAGAAGCTTGTGTACTGGGAGCTGGAAATCGACGAAACCGAGGGCAAGAGCATGGCCGAGGTGTTCAACATGCAGAAGGACGAGGCCAACACCTACTTCGGCAAGTTCATCATGGACAACTACGAAGGCTGGGTCAACAACGAGGACAAGGACGCCCCGCTCATGTCCCACCAGCTGTTCAAGGAGCGGGTGTTCCCGCTGCTCAAGGAAACCGGCGACACGCCCGTGTACTTCGTACTCATCGACAACCTGCGCTACGACCAGTGGAAGATCCTGGAGCCCACCATTGCCGAGCTGTTCACGGTGGACACCGAGGAAATGTACTACTCCATCCTGCCCACTACCACGGCCTACGCCCGCAACGCCATCTTCTCGGGCATGATGCCGGGTGACATCCAGAAAAAGTACCCCAACCTGTGGGTGAACGACGACGACGACGAGGGTAAAAACCTCAACGAGGCCGAGTTCATGGAAATAAACCTGCAGCGGGCCAACCAGAAGTATAAGTACAGCTACAACAAGGTGACCAACCTGCAGGCCGGCAAGGACCTGGCGGGCAAAATCTCGAACCTGCACAACAACTACAAGCTGAACGTCATCGTCTACAACTTCGTGGACATGCTCAGCCACGCCCGCACCGACATGGCGATGATCCGGGAGCTGGCGTCGGATGAGTCGGCGTACCGCAGCATCACCCGCTCGTGGTTTCTGCACTCCCCGCTGTATGAGATGCTGCAGACCATTGCCGAGAAGAAGGGCAAGCTCATCATCACCACCGACCACGGCACTATCCGGGTGCGCCGTCCCTTCAAAATCGTGGGCGACCGGAACACCAACACCAACCTGCGCTACAAGCACGGCAAGAACCTGGGCTTCACCGAGAAGGACGTGTACGTGGTGCGCAAGCCGGAGCGCATCTTCCTGCCCCGCGAAAACGTGAGCACCGCCTACGTGTTCACCTTGGGCGACTATTTCTTCGCCTACCCCAACAACTACAACTACTACGTGAACTACTACAAGGACACGTTCCAGCACGGCGGCATCTCCCTGGAGGAGGTTATCATTCCCTACATCACGCTCAGCGCGAAAGGAGCGTAGCAATAACGTAGGCCAGAAAAAAGCCGTGACTCCACATTGGAGTCACGGCTTTTTTCTGTTCTTAACGCGCCTCCATCGGGCGCTCGGGGTAGGGCTTGGCGCGCTTCGGTTTAGCTTTCGTGGTTATCAGAATGACGCCATACTCGGCCCGGCTGCCATAGATAACGGCGGCGGCCGGGGCTTTGATGACCTCTACCTTCTCAATACTGTCCGGACTCACGTCGGATAGGTTGGCGGATGGGTCCAACGGCTTGCCATCAATAATGAATAAAGGCTGCCTATGTTGAGTTAGGGATGGTGAGCAGCGGATGCGGATAGTTTTGGTTGGGTCATGAGGTTGAGACGATGCCGGTTGAATCATCACCCCGGGAACGGTCTGCGCCTGGGCCGAAAAGCCCGTAGTAAGCAGCAGGGCGGTTGTAGCAAGGAGGGGTAGTGGAAGTTTCATGCGGTAGCGGTTAAGTTCATGGTAGTCTAGCATCGGTAAGCTACGAAGACGATGCCGCCCGGAACCGAATGGCACACGCTACCTAAGATTTTATTTTTTTCAGCCGCAAGAATCAGGCTCTCCTCTCCACCGGAAAGGAGCCGGGGGTGAGGGGCTATGAGCCCCCGGCCCGGCGCTTCTCATCCTCGGCGCCGCTTTGCCGCCGGCGCGTAGGAGCCACTTTCTCGTTGCCGAACCGGTAGCTGAAGGCGAGGGTGGCCACCCGGAAGTCGCCGCGCTGGTAGAACCGCTCCACGTAGTTGCTGTAGGTGGACGTGGCCCGCACGGCGCCGGTGTAAAACACGTCCGTCACGTTCAGCTTCAGGTTGCCTTTCCGGTTCCAGAGGCTTTTCTGCACGCCCAAGGCCAGCTGGCCCAGGGGCTTGGTGTCGAAAAAGGCGTAGAGCTCCCGCGACTGGTACCGGGCATTCAGATCGGCACTCCAGCCCTTGCCGAAGCTGTAGGTGCCGTTGGTGCTGAGCGTAAAGGCGGGACGGCCGGCGTTGAGCGAGGTGCCCACCAGGTTGCCCACGAAGCGGCTATAGTAAAACACCGCGTTGTTGTAGATCTGCAGGCCCTTGACCGGTTCCAATGGAGCCGTCAGCGTGAGGGCGTAGTAGTGCTGCACGTCCAGGTTCTGGCTCGTGGAAACCACCGTGCGGCTGTTGACCGAGTCGGGCTGGACCGTGCCGGTGATGGGGTTGTCGGTGCGACTGTAGGCTAGGCCCACGCTGTACTTCTGCCGGAAGGTGTGCGTAAGCTCCACGTTGTAGCTGGTCTGGGGGCGCAGCTCGGGGTTGCCCGCGCCGTAAGTGGTGGCGTCGATGTAGGAGCGGAAGGGGTTGAGCTGCCCGTAGGAGGGGCGGTCGATGCGCCGGCTCAGGCTTGCCGAGGTTTCATTTTTATCAGAGAACGAGTACTTGGCCGCCGCGCTGGGAAACAGCTGGTAATAGTTGCGGGTGAATTCCTGGTTATCGACCCCGGCCTGCTTCACGTCCTGCTTGCCCACGGCGTTGGTCTGCTCCCCGCGCAAGCCCGCCTGCAAAGTCCACTTGGGCGTGGTCTGGTTGAAGTTGACGTACAACGCGTTAATGTTCTCGTCGTAGCGGAACCGGTTCGAGCGGCGCGGGTCCCGCACCAGCCCCACGCCATCCGGCCCCGGCACCCGGAACACCACGTCGTTGTCCGACGACACCAGGCTCACTTTGCCGCCCGCTTCCAGCCGCAGCTGCTTAGTCAGCGGCTGCGCGTAGTCCACCTTCACCGACTGGATGCTGAGCTTGCCGTTCTGGTCGCCCTCGAGCACGTCGAGCAGATCGTTCGGGGAGCGAAAGTAAATGGTGTTCAGGGCCTGCAGACGGCGGGTATCGTAGCGGGCATAGTCGGCGTCGGCGGTTAGCTCCCGGTTGCCGAGCGAGTCCTGGAAAGTATGCTTGAAGTTGAGGTTGCCGGCGTAGTTGGGCGAGGTAATGTCGCGGGTGTTGCTGGAGCGGTAGCGCAGCTGCGGGGTTCCGGTCGGGCCGTACAGCACGGAGTTATTGGTGCCGTCCTGATCCAGCCCGAAGCGCAGCCCGTTCAGGGCCACACCCAACGTGGTGCGCTCAGTCAGGGTGTAGTCAAGGCCGGCTTTCCAGCTGTGCGACTGGCTGTGCATGATGCTGTAGTTATCCTGGTCGGAGCTGCCGTCGAAGCGCTTTCCCTGGTCGGTGGTTTCAAAAAAGTCGCGATGGATGGTCAGGGCCCCGTAGTTTTTGCGGTTGCCGTAGTTGTAGGAGCCGTACAGGTTGGTTTTGCGCTGCCGGTTGTTCAGCGTCAGGCCCGAGTTAAACTTGCCGAACCGGCCCTGCCCGTAGCTGGCATTCACGCTGCCGTTGGTGCCCAGGCGCTGGTCTTTCCGCAGGTTGATGGCAATGATGCCCGCGCTGCCCTGGGCCTCGTACTTGGCCGGCGGGTTCGTTATCAGCTCGATGCTCTTCAGCTGCTCGGCCGGTAGGGCCCGCAGGTAGTCGGCCAGCTCGGTGCCGGTCATGGGCTGGCGCTTGCCGTCGATGAGCACCAGCACGCCCTGCCGGCCCCGCAGCCCGATGTTGTCATTGCCGTCCACCGTTACGCCGGGCGAGCGGCTGAGCACGTCCAGGGACGTATTGCCCGCCGCCAGCGTCGAGCCTTCCACGTTTACGACGGTACGGTCTGCCAGCCGCTCAAACAATGGTTTCTGGCCCACCACCGTCACTTCCTTGAGTTGAGTGGCCCCGCTTTTCTGTAAGACAATCGGGGTCAGGGTTACCGCTTCAGTGCCTGCCTCAAACGCCCGCACCCAGCTACGCACAAAGCCAACCTGGGAGGCCGAAAGAATATAGCGGCCGGCCTTCACGGTCTCGAACTTAAACGCCCCCTGCGCATCGCTGAACTCGGTTCTGACAACCACGGAATCGGCCGCGCGGTGCAGCGTGACGGTGGCAAACTCTACCGGCCCGCCCCCGGCCGTGCGCAGGGAGCCCGTTACGGTGCCGGTCTGGGCGTAGCCGCCCGAGCTCAGCAGCAAAGCCAGCAGGAGGAAGAAGGTAGAAAGACTTTTCATGGAAGCTGAAGGAAAAGTGGCAGAAGGAATGGTGGTACGAATAATTTCGTAGTAAACATACGAATGATTTCGTATTATGGTATACGCTGCGCTGGCATGTGCCTGTGGGCTATTCTGGTGCCTGCGGGGGAGAGGTGCAGTTGGTGTAGATGCGTTCCAGCAGGACGCGCAGCGTGGTCAGGTCGGCATCCGACAGGCCGCGCAGGGCCGTTTCGCGGTTGCTGAGCACGATGGGCTGCACCGCGTCGAGCACGCGCTGACCTTCCGCCGTTACCCGCATCTGGGTGCGGCGCCCGTCATGGGGCAGGGGCACGGCCGCCAGCAGGTCACGGCCGGTGAGCAGAGCAATGATGCGGGCCACCGAGGCCTGGTCCTTGAACACCCGCTCCCCGATTTCAGCCTGGGTCAGGTCGTCGTTTTCCAGAATCACGTGCAGCACCAGCCACTGGTCGATGGTAATGGCAATGCCGGCCCGGTCGATGTTGGCCTGGGCAAAGCGGCGGTAGCGCTTTATCGCTTTTTCAAGCGAATAGAAAAGGATATTATTGAGCATGCCAGCGGAGAGAAGGAAAGCTGATAAAAGGATGTATGATATATCATGGAAGTTGCTTCCGGGAGTAAAATAAATTTCAGAACGGGGATTGAGCAGGTTTTCAGGGAGAAATTCAAGCCGCAGCACTGGCTCGTTTGCTGGCTACCTGGCGCGGAAGGAAGTACTCGAGTAAGCCGAAGCCCCGGCTTCTCACTCCGTCTTCCTAAGCTGGCAACCGTGCAGATTTGCCGGTCCGGTGCCACCTTGCAGTCGAAACCGGCTTACTGTACCCTATGACCTTCCCGCAGACCATTCCCATTCCTTCCCTGTACCATCTGGCTACGGCAGCTCAGCAGCTGCAAGCAGCTATTCAGGCATCGGGACAAACGCTGATTTTGTTTGAAGGCGAGATGGGGGCTGGCAAAACCACCACTATCCGGGCCCTGTGCCAGGCGATGGGCGTCGCCGACGACGTAAGCAGCCCCACCTTCGCCCTCGTCAACGAGTACCGCGACGCCCGCGACCAGCCCATCTACCACTTCGATTTCTACCGCATCGATACCGTGGAGGAGGCTGTCAACATTGGCGCGCAGGAGTACTTCGATTCTGGCTATCTTTGCCTGATAGAATGGCCAAGCCGGGTGGAGGCGCTTTTGCCTCCGGATCGGCTGCTCGTCACGCTTACCGTTATTGGACCCACGGAGAGAGAATTAAGAATTAGTAATGAGTAGTTAATAATGGAGAATCCATTTACAGCCGACCTCGTCGGCCTTTCTGGACTCCTTGTCAATTCTCAATTACTAATTCTTAATTACTAATTAAAAACAGAATGCCTGAAGCCGTACCCCCGGGATTTGAGTCGCTGGCCACGAGCCGCGCCTACTTTACGCAGGAGTCCATGCTGGCCGTGGAAACCAAGCGCCGCAAGCTGTTTATTGGCCTGCCCCGCGAAACGTCGCTTCAGGAAAACCGCATCTGCCTGACGCCGGAAGCCGTGAAGCACCTCGTGCAGGAAGGCCACGAGGTAGTGATGGAAAGCGGGGCCGGGGAGCCCAGCAAGTACTCCGACCACGAGTTCTCCGAAGCCGGTGCCACCATTGCCTACTCGCTCAAGGAAGTTTACGAGGCCGACATCGTGCTGAAGGTGGCCCCGCCGACGCCGGAGGAAATCGAGTACATGCGGTCCAACCAGACCCTGATTTCGGCTTTGCAGTTCGGCTCCCTCACCGCCGACTACATCACCGCCCTCACCCGCAAGAAAATCAACGCCATCAGCTTCGAGCTGATCAAGGACCCCTCCGGCGCCCGGCCGGTGGTGCGGGCCATGAGCGAAATTGCCGGCTCCACCGTGATGCTGATTGCGGCCGAATACCTGGCCCGCTCCAACGAGGGCAAGGGCATTATCCTGGGCGGTATCACCGGTGTGCCCCCGTCCCAGGTCGTGATTCTGGGCGCCGGCACCGTGGCCGAGTATGCCGCCCGTGCCGCCACCGGCCTGGGCGCCGAGGTGAAGGTGTTCGACAACCACCTTTACAAGTTGCGCCGCCTCAAGCACAACCTGGGCACCCAGCTCTACACCAGCACGCTCGACACCTTTGCCCTCACCCAGCAGCTGCGCCGGGCCGACGTCGTGATTGGTGCCCTCAATGCCGAGGACGGCCGGATTCCGTTTATGGTATCGGAAAGCGTGGTGGCCCAGATGTCGCCGGGCTCGGTGATTATCGACGTGAGCATCGACCAGGGCGGCTGTTTCGAGACGTCGGAGATGACCAGCCACAGCAAGCCGGTATTCCGCAAGTACGACGTGGTGCACTACTGCGTGCCCAACATTGCCTCCAGGGTGCCGCGCACAGCCACCAACGCGCTGAGCAACATCTTCACGCCCATCCTGCAGGAAATCAGCCAGCACGGGGGCATCAACGAGGTGCTGTTCACCAACGAGCATTTCCGCTCGGGCGTGTACGTCTACAAAGGCTCGCTTACCAATTCCGCCATTGCCAAGAAGTTCAACATGCGCTACAAGGAACTGGGACTAATGATTGCGGTGCGGAACTAACAAGTTAACGGGCTGACGCACACCTTTCACCATCCCGGCCTGCCGTCCGGCGCCGGGCCAAACCTATCCGCATGGACGCTCCAGCATTAACCGTCCCACTGGCAGAGGACTGGTACTTTGATCAGCAGAAGGTCCTCCCAACGGGTAAGTTTATTCTGATCTGTGTTATCACCTGCGGGTTCTACTGCATCTGGTGGCAATACAAAGCCTGGCGCTTTATCCGGCAGCGGCAGCAGCTGCCCATCAGGCCCGCCTTTCGGGCCTTGTTCAGCGTCTTCACCATCTACAGCCTGCTGAAAGAAATCCATCGACTGGCCTCCGGTCCTTCCGGGGCCGTGCCGTTCAGCCCGGCCGTTTTGGCAGCGGGCTTTATTCTTACCTGTCTGGTCAGTATCATTCCCGGTACGCTGGGACTGATTGGGATGCTGGGCCCCGTATGGCTGATACCTGCTCACCGGGCGTTCAACCAGGTTCTTCGCACCACGAACGATGTGCCCGTTGTCTGGCAAAGCACCTTTAGCGGCCAGCAGTGGCTGTTGCTGGTTCCGTTTGGGTTTCTGTGGTTGTTGATTCTGCTGGGAGTATTGGTGATGGGAGTAAGCTAACCGACTGCTTTCGGGCTTGGCACAAAAGCCTGCCTACGCCGCTGGGGCCAATCCCTGCCTTTTTTTGTAAAGACCTACTGTTCACTGAATGTCAAGTTCCGCAGTTCTCACGTCCCGCCCCGTCCTCGACTTCACCTCGGTCCAGGTAACGGAGGCCATGAACCGCTCCTTTGAGGAATACTTCGTGCCGCTGGTGTTCACGCCAGCCACGTTTGAGCGGCGGTTTCGCGGGGAGCACCTCGATGCCGAAGCCAGCCGGCTCTGGTTTCAGGGCGAGGAGCTGGTAGGCCTGGTGCTGATTGCCCGCCGGGGCTGGACAAGCCGGGTCGCCGCCATGGGCCTCGTAATCGAAGCCCGGGGGCAGCGGCTCGGCCAACAGATGCTGCAGGCCGCCCTCGACGAAGCCACCACCCGCGGCGACCATTCAATGCTGCTGGAAGTATTTATTCCGAACGAGCGGGCCCGGCGGCTCTACGAGCGGCTCGGCTTTCGTAACACCCGGGAGCTGTTCACCTTTCGGCGCCTGCCCGCAGCGGTAGAAACGGAAACGCCGCTGCGAGAAGTTGACCCGCTGGCCGTCGCCCGGCTGGTGGCCGCGTACGGCGAGGCTGCTATTCCCTGGATGTTCGCGCCCGAGTCGCTGATGGCGGTTTCGGCGCCGGCCCGGGCCTTTACGCTCGACGACAAAGCCTACGTGATGCTACGCCCCGAAGCCGAGCGGACCCTGGTCCAGACCGTGCTGGTGCGGCCGGAATACCGGCGGCAGGGGTGGGGTCGGCAGCTGCTGCAAGCCGTGGAAGCCGCTTACCCCGGTCCGGCCCTGATCATGCCGATGATAACCCGGGGAGTGGGCTACGATTTTCTGCAGGCCACCGGCTGGGAGCCGCTGGAGCTGGCTTTGTACGAAATGGTCTGCGAGCTGAAGTAGCCAGCTTCGCGTTTCGTCGCGGATGTCCGCACCGTCACAATGACATCGTTCAACGACACGCGAAGCAGGTGCTTCGCTACAGTATTACCGACCGTCTGCCAGCAGCAGAGTTTTCCAGGCTTCCAGCAGCTTGCTTTCCTCGAGCCATTGCTTGCCCAGCAGCGTCAGCTGCCGGCGCTGCTCGGTGGCATCGTCGCGGTACTTGTTGAGGGTGTACGCCACCAGCGGCTCGTTCCGGAAGGCCTCGACGGACTCGGCGTCGGGCAGGGCGGAGGCTTCGATATTGCCCAGGCGCCCCAGGTTGTTGCCAGTCAGCACGTCGGAATGGCGAATGTGCTCGGGCAGCTGGTCGATGCCGATGCCGATGTGGCGGTTGGGCTTCGGGACTTCAAACAAGCTGCTGCCCGAGGCCCGGCAGTACCAGTCGGCGCCGAGGCGGGCCACGGCGTCGAGCTTAAACGGGTCGATGCCGGTGCCGGTTGACGTCAGGATGTCTTCGCGGAAGTGAGCCAGCACCACCCGGCAGATCACCAGGTTGCCGGCGCCGTTGTTTTGCCCCAGCGGAATCACCTGCTCCACCACGCACTCAAACGCGGCCGGCGCCTCGGCCACGCGGGGCGGGCGCACCCGCTCGGAGGGAACTTCCGTCAGCCCCGCTTTTACAAACTCATTTACGCCCCGCTCATACTCGGTACTGGCCAGGGACATCTGCTCCACCAGGGCATAGTCGCAGATGTGAATCACCACCTCGGGCACTTCCCGCACGTTTTCCAGGGTGTGCTTCTGGGAGTTGTCGCGGACCCGGTTGGCCGGTGAGAAAATCAGAATCGGCGGGTTCGAGCCAAAGCAGTTGAAAAAGCTGTACGGGCTCAGGTTCACGCTGCCGTCGGCGCTGATGGTGCTGGCAAACGCCACCGGCCGCGGGGCCACGGCGCCTACCAGAAACGGGTGCAGCTCACTGGGCTTGATTTGGGAAGGGTCGACGGTGCGGAAGGTGGCGGGTGCGGACATGATACGGGCTAAGATTGGGCAGGCAGGCAAAAGTAGCCAGCTTCCGCGGTTGAACGACGTGCCAGGGTGGCCCGGCCGCCGCCGGGCGTGTACATTTAGGGCTCCGACTTCCGACAACCCGTTTTCATGCAGTCAAAACAACTAAGCAAGACCCTGAGCTACGTGCTGCGCCACCGGCCGGAGGAGCTCGGTCTCCAGCTCGACGCGCACGGCTGGGTTTCCGTGGCCGACCTGCTCCGCGCCCTGCAGGCCCGCGACGCCTCGGTAACCCGGGAGCAGCTGCTGGCGGTAGTGGCGACCAACGACAAGCAGCGCTTCGCCCTGTCCGACGATCAAACCCTGATCCGGGCCAGCCAGGGGCATTCCGTAGAAGTGGACCTTGCCCTGCCGGCCCGGACGCCCCCCGAGGTGCTCTACCACGGCACCGCTACCCGGTTTCTGAACTCCATCCGCAACACCGGCCTGCAAAGCGGCTCCCGCCAGCACGTTCACCTGTCGGCCGACGCGGACACGGCCCGCATGGTGGGTAGCCGGCACGGGCAGCCGGTGGTGCTGACGGTCCGGGCCGGCGACCTGCACCGGTCGGGCGCGGTCTTTTTCCAGTCGGCCAACGGGGTGTGGCTGACCGGCTCTGTACCACCGGCGTTTCTGCAGGAGCCCAGCTGATTAGCTGTGGCGCCCCACCTATACCAGCGGCTGGTGCCCGCACGTTTCCCGGACGCCGGAGCCCGGCTTCGGAAACCTGACTCATTCGTATGCTGATTCGTACGCTACTTGCCTTTGTGCTTGCCCTCCAAGCTGCCGCTCCACTACTGGCCCAGCCAGCGGGCCCGGCCGATACGCTGCGCCTGCGCCGCCACCTGCTGGCACTGACTTCCACGCCCGAGCCCCGCAACTACCGCCACCTGGCCAGCCTCAACCAGGCCGCCGACTACATCCGCAACGAGCTCCAGGCGGCCGGGGCCCGGCTGCAGGAGCAGCCTTACGAGGTGCAGGGCAAGACGTACCGCAACGTCATTGCTTCGTTCGGGCCGGAAGCAGGGGAGCGGCTGGTCGTCGGGGCGCACTACGACGTGTGCGGGGAGCAGCCCGGGGCCGACGACAACGGCACCGGCGTGGCGGCCCTGCTCGAGCTGGCCCGCCTGCTGGGCGGGCAAAAGTCGATTCCCTGCCGCATCGACCTGGTGGCCTACACGCTGGAGGAGCCGCCCTTCTTTCGCAGTAAGAGCATGGGCAGCTATGTGCACGCCAAGTCTTTGCATGACGCCGGCGTGAAAGTGAAGGGGATGGTGGCCCTCGAGATGCTGGGCTACTACGATGACCGCAAAGGCACCCAGGACTATCCGCTGGCCCCGCTCAAGCTGATTTACGGGGGGCGGGGCAACTACGTGACGGTGGCCCAGAAATTCGGGAACGGCCGGTTCGGGCGGCAGTTTGCGCGGCAGTACAAGGCGGCAGCCGGGCTGCCCGTCAAGCGGTTCAAGGCCCCCGCCTGGCTGCCCGGTATCGACTTCTCCGACCACCTCAACTACTGGCAGTTCGACTATTCCGCCGTGCTGCTCACCGACACCGCCTTCTACCGCAACAAGCACTACCACGAGCCCACCGATACGCTCGACCGCCTCGACATGCGCCGCCTGGGTTTGAGCGTGGATGCCCTGCTGGCCGTGGTGCTGGCGCGATAAGCCACAGTAAAATCAGACTATCTGTTTATGGGTTGAATAAGCGTTGGTAGTAGAATTATTTCAAGAGGGCAGCCGGCTGCATTAGGCCGGGTAGGTGGCGGGTAGATGGCTTCAAGGTCTAAGCTTCTTCGCAGGTAGCCGGAAGAAGGACAGCTGTAGGCTTTTTGCATTATTGCGAGCCGTTACCTGGACCGCCTTTCCGGGCGGCATAAGGTAGGGGACCCCATCAGCATCAGACGGCCGGCACAGGCAGACACCGGCGCCCAACTGCATACAACGCTGGCTGAAGGGCTGCTAAAGCATCTATAGAAATGCTAACTATCTATAGCTTTTCGGCCTAAGCTGCCGTATAAGGGCACATGACCCAGCCAGCCTGCCCTAAGTGCGAATCCAAGGAAGCCACCAAAAGCGGGGTCGTGGCCGGGCGACAGCGGTTTAAGTGCAGAAACTGCGGCTACCACTTCACCGTGGCCAAGGTAGGCAGGGAAGTCAATACCTTCTATGTGGTCAAGGCTTTGCAGCTGTATCTGGAAGGACTCAGCTACCGGGAGATTGAGCGGCTGCTGGGCGTGAGCCACGTGAGCGTGATGAACTGGGTTAAGAAATATGCCCTGCAGGTGCCGCGCCAGCCCCAGGTAAGCCCCACTGCCCGGCTGCTAAGCCAGCCTGAGCTCCAGGTCTACCTGCTCGACCCGACTCACCTGGCGGGGGCCGGCGTGGTGATTACGGCGGTGGCGGACAAGTTTCTGGTGCTGCGCTGGGAGCTGCTGCAGGAGCCGCCGCTGCTGAAGCGCCGCGCGGGGTCGGCCGGGACGGAGTTGTAGCCGTGGATTTTTTGCGCGTGATTGTAGCCGGAAAGGTTTCCGGACGGCCAGTGGCCCCGGTCTTTCCAACGGACCTTTCTTCCTGCGCTACTCCCGTCTTCATGAGCCAAACCCCGACCCTCGCGCCCGAGGATGCCCCCGTCGCCCACGACAACAACGCCGTTGAAACCAGCAAGATCTGGCAGGTGATAACCGCCTCCTCGGTGGGTACCGTCATCGAGTGGTATGACTTCTACATCTTCGGCTCCCTGGCCGCCATCATCGGGCCGGTGCTGTTCGGCTCGGCGGGCAAGCCCGAGGAAACGTTGCTGGGCATGCTGGCCGTGTTTGGGGCGGGCTTTGTCGTCCGGCCGTTCGGGGCGCTGTTCTTCGGCCGGGTCGGCGACATGATCGGGCGCAAGTACACCTTTCTGCTCACGCTGCTCATCATGGGCGGCTCCACGGTCATCACCGGCCTGATTCCAAGCTACGACACCATTGGGCTGGCCGCCCCGCTGATTGTGCTGGTCTTGCGCCTGCTGCAGGGGCTGGCGCTGGGCGGGGAGTACGGCGGGGCTGCCACCTACGTGGCCGAGCATGCCCCCGACAAGCGCCGGGGCTACTTCACCAGCTTTATCCAGATTACCGCCACCGGCGGCCTGATCCTGAGCATCCTCGTCATCGTGGTCACCCGCAAGCTCACCGGGGAGGCGGCCTTCCGGGAGTGGGGCTGGCGGGTGCCGTTTCTGCTCTCATCCCTGCTCGTGGTGGCGTCCTACTACATCCGGCTGAAGCTGCACGAGTCCCCGCTGTTTGCCAAGGCCAAGGCCGAAGGCAAGACCAGTACCAGCCCACTGCGCGACTCGTTCGTGAACCCCGTCAACCGCCGGCTCGTGCTGATTGCGCTGTTCGGCGTCACGATGGGGCAGGGCGTGATTTTCTACACCAGCCAGTTTCAGGCCTACTCCTTTATGCAGAACACCCTGAAGATGGACCTCGTCGACGCCAGCATCGTGCTGGTGGTGGCCATGCTGCTGGCTACTCCGCTGTTCGTGTACTTCGGCGCCCTGTCGGACCGCATCGGGCGCAAGCGCATCATCATGACCGGGATGCTCTGCGGGGCGCTGTTCACGGTACCGCTGTTCCACGGCATTAAAGCCTTTGCCGGGCCCGTCAGCCAGGTGTCGCCCGCCACGGTAGATGCCGCCGGTCAGGCCGTGCCCGCCGTGCTGAAGGCCCTGAATCCCAACCTGCTCGCCATTACCCTGCTTACCTTTATCCTGGTGCTGTTCGTGACGATGGTGTACGGGCCCATTGCCGCCTACCTCGTGGAGCTGTTTCCGACCAAGGTGCGCTACACCTCCCTGTCGGTGCCCTACCACATCGGCAACGGCGTGTTCGGCGGCTTCGTGCCGCTGGTAGCCACCTGGATTTCGGTGTGGGCCGCCACCCAGCCCGCGGGCAGCTTCTGGCAGGAGCACAGCAGCCTGGCCGGCTTGATTTACCCCGTCGCCATTGCGTTGATCTGCTTTGTCATCGGCATGCTCTACATGAAGGACGTGCGCAACGTGCGCATCATGGACTAGGCCCCGCCACCGGTCTCCGTCTGCAAAACAGCCCTAAAAGCCTGTCTGAGCGACGTGGCTTTTTCGTAAACTTCCGCTCCACCCTCCATTCACCGACCCATGCCGCTTCAGCACCCCCGCATTCATACGTTCGACGACTACCAGGACGCCTGGCGCCGCAGCGCCGAAAACCCCGAGCAGTTCTGGGCCGGAGTAGCCGAGCCTTTCACCTGGCGGCGGAAGTGGACTTCCGTGCTCAAAGCCGATCTGGTAGGCGGCCACAACGAGTGGTTTAGCGGGGCCAAGCTTAACATCACCGAAAACTGCCTGGACCGCCACCTCACCACCCGCGGCAACAAGCTGGCGTTGATCTGGGAGCCTAACGACCCCAAGACCCGGCAGATCCGCTACACCTATCGGGAGCTGCACCAGCAGGTATGCATGTTTGCCAACGTGCTGCTCAACAATGGCGTCGAGAAAGGCGACCGGGTGTGCCTCTACATGCCCATGATTCCGCAGCTGGCCATTGCCGTGCTGGCCTGCGCCCGCATCGGGGCGGTGCACTCGGTGGTGTTTGCCGGCTTTTCGGCCACTGCCATTGCCGACCGGGTCAACGACGCCCAGGCGTCGGTGGTGCTGACCTCCGATGGCCTCAACCGGGGCCCCAAGCAGATTCCGGTAAAGCGGGTAGTGGACGAGGCCCTGGAAAGCTGCCCCTCGGTGCGCCGCGTGATTGTGGTCGAGCATCTGGGCTGGCCGGTGCAGATGCTGGAAGGCCGGGACGTGTGGTACCACGACGAAGCCAGGGACGTCAGCAAAACCTGCCCCGCCGAGGAGATGGACGCGGAAGATATGCTCTTTATCCTCTACACCTCTGGCAGCACCGGCAAGCCCAAGGGCGTGGTGCACACCACCGCCGGCTACATGGTGTGGGCCGACTACACCTTCCGCAACGTGTTTCAGGTCCGGGAAAACGACATCTACTGGTGCACGGCCGATGTGGGCTGGGTGACGGGTCACACCTATCTGCTGTACGGCCCGCTACTGAGCGGGGCCTCCACGCTTATGTTCGAGGGCATCCCGACCTACCCGGATGCGGGCCGCTTCTGGGAGGTCATCGACAAGCACGGCGTGAACGTGTTCTACACCGCGCCCACCGCCATCCGAAGCCTGATGACTACCCCGCTCGACAACGTGCTCAGCTACTCGCTCGACTCGCTGCGGATTCTGGGCTCGGTGGGGGAGCCCATCAACGAGGAAGCCTGGCACTGGTACCACACCCACGTCGGCAAAGGCCGCTGCCCGGTTATCGATACGTGGTGGCAAACTGAAACCGGGGGTATTATGATTTCGGCCCTGGCGGGCGTTTCGCCCATCAAGCCTGCCCACGCCGGGCAGCCCCTGCCGGGCGTGCAGCCCGTGCTGCTTGACCAGGAGGGCCGGGAGCTGGAAGGCAACGACGTGGAAGGCTACCTCGCCATCAAGGCGCCCTGGCCCGGCATGATCCGCACCACCTACGGCGACCATGAGCGGGCCCGGCAAACCTACTTTGGCGTGTATCCCGGCTACTACTTCACCGGTGACGGGGCCCGGCGCGACCACGACGGCCTGTACCGCATCATCGGCCGGGTCGACGACGTCATTAATGTGAGCGGGCACCGGTTCGGGACGGCCGAAATCGAAAACGCCCTCAACGAAAACGACTACGTGGTGGAAAGCGCCGTGGTAGGGTACCCGCACGACGTGAAGGGCCAGGGCATCTATGCCTTTGTGATCTGCAACAAGCCGGTGGCGGAGGGCGAGAAGGCCCGCGTCGAGGCCAGCATCATCGAAACCATCGTCGCCCAGATCGGCAAGATTGCCAAGCCCGACAAGATTCAGATTGTCTCGGGCCTGCCCAAAACCCGCTCGGGCAAGATCATGCGCCGCATTCTGCGCAAGGTAGCCGAAGGCGAAACCTCTAACCTCGGCGACACCACGACCCTGCTCGACCCGGGCGTGGTGGACGAGATTATCCGCGGGCGGAAGTAGAAACGCATAGGTGCTTCTCGTCGTCCGCGCCGCCTGCCAGGTTTTCGTTTGCTCCGCAGTGCCCGGCCGATTTTGTTGAACGACAAGACGTAAGTATGCGTCGCTGCAGGTAATCCATGCCACGAAAAAAAGCCCGTCTGGTAATACCAGACGGGCTTTTGACATTTACACACGGCCCTTCCTAGAATCCCCGGGAGTCGTAGTCGGCGTCCGAGTCCGGGTCTACGCCATAGCCGCGGCTCGCGCCGTAGCCTTCCCGGTCGGCGGTAGAGCCTGACCCGTAGCCGTAACCCTGGTTTCCGCTGTAGCCCTTCTCGGCGCTGTAGTTATGGTCTGCCCCGTAGTTGTAGTCCGATCCGTGGCCGGCACTATGGCGGGACTCGGGGTTGCGGACGTAGCGACGCTTTTTGCCTTTGCCCTTGTCTTTGCCGCCCGAGCTGAGCAGCACCACGGCCCCGGCGGCAACGGCCGTCACGGCCGCCAGCTTCAGGATCAGGCTGGTGCGGTTGTGCTTCCACTCCACGGGGTAGCCCTTCTCGGCGTAGATGTTGGGCACCTTGCCGTGCACGAGGTCGTCGAGGATACCTTCCACCACGTTTACGCGGTCGGCCAGCACCAGGGGCAGCCAGTGGCGGTAGCGGTTTTCGCTGTAATGAAAGGCCGCCCGGCGAATCATGCCGCTGAGCCCGCTGGGCGGTACGGTGGTGCCGTACACGGCCGACACGTTGGGCCGCTCAATCGAGCGCAGCTTCTCGGTATCGTCGTGCTGCAGCGTAGGGCGGTGCTTGTAGTCGGGGTCCTGGGTGATATTCATCCGCTCCCGCATCGGGTAAGTCGGGTCGTTTTTCGGGTCGGCATCCACTCCCCAGCCCGGGATCTGCTTGGGGTCGATGGGCGTATTTATCACGTTGTTTTCCATGGTCGTTCGGCGTTTCGGGTTAGGGAATCATCACCGGCTTGATGCAGTTGTCGAGCTTGGCCGAGAACATGCGGTAGCCGTCGGCCACTTCGGCCAGCGGGATGCGGTGCGTAATGAGCCCTTTGGGGTTGAGCGTACCGTTCTGCACGTGCTGGATCAGGCGGGGCAGCAGGCGCTTTACTGACGCCTGGTTGGCCCGGATGGTAAGGCCCTTGTTCAGCACGTTGCCGATCGGGATGAGGTTGTCGGTCGGACCGTACACGCCCACAATCGACACCACGCCGCCTTTCTTCACCGAGTTGATGGCCCAGTGCACCGCCGTGGCCGAGCCGGCCTGCAGCAGCAGCTTGCGGCCCGTGATGGTCTGCATAGCGTTGCCAGCCGCTTCGGCGCCCACGGCGTCAATCACGCAGTCGGCCCCGATCCAGTCGGTAATCTTTTTGATGAAGACCACCGGGTCGCCGATTTCCTCGAAGTTGTAAGCCTCGCAGTAGGAGTAGTTGCGGGCAAAGTCCAGGCGGTATTCCTCTTTGTCGATGATGATGACGCGGCCGGCGCCGAAAAGCCAGGCGCAGCGGGCGGCCATGATGCCGACCGGACCGGCACCAAACACCACTACGGTATCATTTTGCTGGATACCGGCCATTTCGGCGGCCTGGTAGCCGGTGGGTACTACGTCGGTGAGCAGCACGGCATCATCGAGGTCCATGCCCTCGGGAATGATGGTGGGGCCCACGTTGGAATACGGCACCCGGGCGTACTCGGCCTGACCGCCGTCGTAGCCGCCGGCCGTGTGGGAGTAGCCATAGATGGCGCCCACGGCAGTGGCTTCGGTGTTGGACTCGTGGCAGTTGCCGAACATGCCCTGCCGGCAGAAGTGGCACTCGCCGCAGGAAATGTTGAAGGGCACCAGCACCCGGTCGCCCACCTTGATCTTGGTTACTTCCGAGCCAACTTCCACCACTTCACCCACGAACTCATGGCCAAAGGTGGTGCCCACCCGGGTGTCGGGCACGTTGCCGTTGTAGAGGTGCAGGTCGGAGCCGCAGATGCAGGTACGCAGCACCTTGACGATGGAGTCCTGGGGATGCTTGATTTCCGGCATTGGTTTCTGCACGGCACGGACCCGCTTCGGGCCCCGGTAATCCATTGCTAGCATAGGAATCTTGGTTTTTGGTTGGACAGGTGCCCTAACCCGATACCAGGCACCTGCATCAGAAAGCTCAGCGGATCGGAATCAAGTCTTACTGACCCCTATTCCGAAGGTTGCCGACTGGCTGTTTATCCCAAGGTAAATAAGTGTTTATTCGGATTTGAACTAAGTATTTATGCGGATACGGCTCCGTCCCGGCCCTGCCGGCTGTCAGCGGAGCAGGCAGCCGAACTTTTTGCTCCGAGCTGCCCTAAATCGTGGGTTTCACTGGCGGCAGGCCAGCGCCGGCGCCTAGGTTCCGGCGGGTCAGGTGCCCCTGGGTCGGAATACGCAGTTGGCCAGTTTTACAAACGGCCGCTCCACGAGCCGGTAAAACAGATAAGCCACTCCCAGGGCGCTGCCCAGGCAGATAGCCAGCAGCACGAGCGGGTGGCCCAGGGGCGTACCGCCGAGCAGGCGCACAAGTACCACTTCCAGCGTGGTGCCGACTAGGATGTGGGTCAGGTAGAGGGAGTAGGAGATGCGCCCGAGCCACAGCGCCGCCGGGTGGCGAATGGTCAGCAACAGCAAAGCCAGGGCCGTGCCCAGCCCGAACACGACAGTCTGCCCGTCGTGCTGCACGTAATTGAGGCCGGTAAGCACGACCAAGGCCAGCGCCAGCTCCCGGGAGCCAAGTTTTTCTTCGTAGTACATGAACACGGCCAGCCCGAGCAGAAACACCGAGCTTTCGCGGAAGAAGCCCACTGGCTGCAGCCAGGGCAGGTAGTAGCCCAGGTTGAGCAGCACCCCGCCCACCAGGAACGTGTACTTATTGCGCGTCAGCGGCCGGAACAGCAGTCCGATCAGCAGGTAAAACTGAAACTCCACGGCCAGGGTCCAATAGATGTTGTTCAGCCACTTGTAACCGGTGAAGGGAATGGTGTAGGTGAAGTTGTGCAGCACCCGGGCCCAGCTCAGCGTGGCCGTGTAGTGGTTGGGAGAGTGCAGCCACCGGTCGGCCGCGTAAAGCTGCCCCAGCGTAAAAAGCAGAATCACGTACGACGGCGGAGCCAGGCGTAGCAGGCGCTTTCCGAAAAACGAGCCAAACGAGCGGGCCGAGTAGCTGCGCCGGGCCAGGGAATAGGGAATGATAAAGCCCGACAGCACGAAGAATACCATCACCCCATAGTAGCCCCACACAAAGGTGTCGAGCAGGCCCGGAAACTGAATCCGGGGCAGCGTGCCGTTGGTGTAGTGAAACACGCACACACTCAGCGCCGCAAATCCCCGCAGCGCGTCGACAGTCGGTAAATGTGATTTAGCTGATAGCTGCTGGCTATTAGCTGTTGGCGGCGGTTGGCCTTCTTTGATCATTGTCATCCTAATCGGCGCGAAGCAAAGCGAAGGGCCAGCTTCTGATCTAGCAGCAAGCCTTTTTTATCGTCATCCTGAGTAGAGTGAAGGACCTTATCACGGTAGCACGAGTCGTTGTTACGAGTATCGTTCAGCCGCTTGCATTCCTCGGTGCTAGGGTCCTTTGGCTTCGCCTCAGGACGACGACCTATCTAGTTGCGCGAAATGGAAGACAGAACGACAAAAAAGCCAACAGTCAACCGCCACCAGCCATTAGCTATTCAACGCCGGGAACACGGTGCCGCGCACCTCGCCGAAGCCGATGCGGACGCCGTTGCGCTCGGCGTGGCCGCGCATTGTCACGGTGTCGCCGTCCTGGATGAACTTACGCTCCGAGCCGTCGGAGAGGGGCAGGGGGCGGGTGCCGCGCCAGGCCAGCTCCAGCATCGAGCCCAGGGAGTCGGGGGTGCTGCCGCTGATGGTACCGGAAGCATACACGTCGCCGACCTGCAGGTTGCAGCCGTTGCTGGTCTGGTGGGTTAGCTGCTGGGCCATGCTCCAGTACATGAACTTGAAGTTGGAGTGGCTCACGATGGTTTCGGGGCCACCGGCGGGCTGGATGCCTACTTCCAGGCTGATGTCGAAGTTGTGCTGGTCGAGCTGGCGCAGGTAGAGCAGCGGCTCGGGCTCCTGCGCCGGCCCGGCTACCCGGAACGGCTCCAGCGCGTCGAGCGTGACAACCCAGGGTGAGATGCTGCTGCCGAAGCTCTTGCCCAGGAAGGGCCCCAGCGGCACGTACTCCCAGCTTTGGATGTCGCGGGCGCTCCAGTCATTGAACAAGACCAGCCCGAAGATGTGGTCCTCGGCCTGCTGAATCGGCACGGGGTGGCCCAACTCGGTGCTGCGCCCGCCGATAAAGGCCACTTCCAGCTCGAAGTCCAGCTGCTGGCTCGGGCCAAAGGTCGGCGCCGCGGCGTCGGGGGCCTTGCGCTGCCCGTTGGGCCGGCGGATGTCGGTGCCCGATACCACGATGGAGCTGGCCCGGCCGTGGTAGCCGATGGGAATGTGGCGCCAGTTAGGCAGTAGGGCATTGGCCGGGTCGCGGAACATGATGCCCACGTTGGTGGCGTGCTCGATGCTGGAGTAGAAGTCGGTGTAGTTGCCTGGCTTCACGGGCCGCAGCATCGTCACCTCCGACTGCCGCAGCAGGCAGGCGTGCATGGCTTCCTCATGGTCGCGCAGGGCGGGGTTGTCGTGGCGCAGCAGTTCCGATACACGCTGGCGCACGGCCCGCCACGTGGGGCGGCCCAGGGCAATAAAGCCATTGAGGCTGCGCCGGCGGAACACCTTGGGCTGGGTCGGAATGTCGAGGTCCTCGAAAAAGCCGTGCTGGCTGACCGCGTACAAATCGAGCACGTACTCGCCGATGGCCACGCCCAGGCGGGCGCCCCGCTCCGGCGTCTCGAACACGCCAAAGGGCAGGTTCTGAATCGGAAAGTCGCTGGTGGGAGCAATGTCAATCCAGGAGTGCAGGGCGGGGTTGTTGGCGGCGAGCATAGGGAAAGAAGTAGGGGAGTGGTGGCGGGCAAAGGTAACGTCGCCGGCCAAATGGTGGGCATTGCGGCAGTTAGAGCCAACTCGGTCGGGACAGGCTTCCTAAACCGCTATCTTGTCCGGGTACGCCAGCTAATGCGGCTGGTGGGAGAGGAGCAGCAATTCAGAGGTAGGCATCATAAATCCATGCTCAGAGAACAGATTAAGCGGAAGTTCGACCAAGTTAATGCTGCAATAGAGAAGCTGGAGAAGGAACAGGAGCAGGTTTCAAAAGCCCGGCGGGCGTATTACCTGGCTGAAGTCAACCGAAACGCCTTTTTCCTAACCAGGTGGATTTTGAAGCTGAAAGCTCCGAAAGTGGTAAAGCCATGGTGGCAGCACTACTGGCCGAAAACCGAGCTGCTGGCGCTTCTGGAAGTAGAAAATGCTACTGTAGCTGACTTAGCCGCTCATTTCAATGTGTATGCGCTTAACGCGGCCATCCGAGTCACCCAACTTCAGGGAAATGAAGAACTGGTTAGGCAAGTCAATGAAATGGCGGTGCTTTGTAAGCAGTTAAATGCTAGCCGGCCCGAACTCGGTTAGAGTATTCTTATTACAGTCGTTACCAGTCCTGATACAAAGAAACTTATGTGCAAACTCACTCTTTTTGCTATTTTATTCATGCTCAGCTTGTCCCATGCTTGGGGGCAAAGTGTGAAGCAACGGGTCAGGCTTCAGAGCTGCCAGAAAGAGTGGCAATACAAGGCATTGGGCAGGCCATTTAAAGGCACCATTATGTTTTCGGAGCCGGCTGAATTCTTATGCGGCCTGCTTCCCGCTTATTCAGTTGCACTAATTAAATCTGTTAATGGCGACACAATACGCGTGCTGGCGTTATGTGATTTTGCAGTTTACCGGAAAGGAACGATAGTCACCATCATTCCGCAGGAAGTTCCTGCGGATGGAATTAATAGCCCGGTGCCAATCGACTGGCTGAGCTGCAGGTTAAAAGCTACTTACTTCGGGAGCATTCAAAAGATTAAGTAAGCTGCCTCTCTCGCCCGGTCCGCCCGGTTTGAAGATCACTATTCCGGAAACCCCCGTTTCTGAGAGCCTGGGTTCCTGCCCTTTCAGCCAGAATTGCTCTGACGGCAACAGGTCGGACCGGGCGGACGCTCACGCACAAAAAAAAGCCAGCCCTGGTTGGGAGCTGGCTTCAGTAAGTTCAGGTCAGTTATTCCGCCGGCGTCCGGACCGGGGTAGGAGGCTGGGGGTGGCCGGGCTGACCGGCGGGCTGCAGCTCCATTGACGTGCCGTTGGTGGCTTCCACACCCCGGATTTCCGGCACGGCCTTGCGCACCGACTCTTCCACGCCGGCTTTCAGCGTCATCGGCGACATCGGGCAGGTGCCGCAGGCGCCCATCAGCTCGAGCTGCAGTACCATGTCGTCGGTGATGCCCAGCACGCGCACGTTGCCGCCGTCGGCAATCAGGTAGGGCCGGATAGTGTCCAGCGCCTGCTCGATGCGCGGAAACAACGGATGCTCTTCGATAGCGGCAACAGGTATCATAGTCGGGTTAACAGGCAATGGTCTGGCGAAGTTCGGGAATAGTTGTCAGTTGTTAGTTGTCCGTTGTCCGTTGTCAGTTGTTAGTATCGTTCTGACAACTGACAACCGACAACTAACAACTAAAAATCAGCCTACCGCTTCATTTCCACCACCTGAGTGCGGGGGGCGACGGCGTTGCGGATGGAAATCTGGCGGGCCAGCTCCTCGCCCAGCTGCTCGAACAGGGCTGCGGCGGCGGTGCCTTCCTGCAGGATGGCGGGCGTGCCCTCGTCGCCGTTTTCGCGGATGCTCTGCACCAGCGGAATCTGGCCCAGCAGCGGCACCTGGTGCTTGTCGGCCAGCAGCTGGCCCCCGCCCTGGCCGAAGATAAAGTACTTGTTGTCGGGCAGCTCGGCGGGCGTAAACCAGGCCATGTTCTCCACGATGCCCAGCACCGGCACGTTGATCTGGGGCTGGCGGAACATCTGCAAACCCTTCTGCGCGTCGGCCAGCGCCACTTTCTGGGGCGTGGTCACGATGAGGGCGCCCGTTACGGGCACCGTCTGCACCAGGGTGAGGTGAATGTCGGAGGTGCCGGGCGGCAAATCGAGCAGCAGGTAGTCCAGCTCGCCCCAGTCCACCTCGGTGATAAACTGCTTCAGGGCCGACGAGGCCATCGGGCCCCGCCACACAATAGCATTTTCGCCGGGGGCCAGGAAGCCGATGCTCATCAGCTTGATGCCGTACTTCTCGACCGGCTGAATCAGGTTGCGGCCGTCGGTGTGCTGGAACACGTGGGGGCGGGCATCCTCCACGCCAAACATCGTCGGCATCGACGGGCCGGAGATGTCGGCATCCACCAAGCCTACTTTTGCGCCGCTGCGGGCCAGGGCCAGCGCCAGGTTGGCCGACACGGTGCTTTTGCCCACGCCGCCCTTGCCCGAGGCAATGGCAATGATGTTCTTGACTCCGTTGAGCACGGCCGAGTTGGCAGCCCGGGCCGTGGTCACCCGCGAGGTCATCACGATTACCACCTTGGCGTCGGCATCCACCATCGTGTGAATGGCCCGCTCGCAGGCATCGTGAATCATCTGCTTGAGCGGGCAGGCGGGCGTGGTCAGCACCACGGTGAAGGAGATGGTCTGGCCCTCAATTACTACGTCCTCAATCATGTTGAGCGTGACGAGGTCCTTACCCAGGTCGGGCTCCTGCACGTAGCTCAGGGCCTTGAGGACGTCTTCTTTGGTTATCGTTGCCATATCAGCAGGTCGGGGAAGTTCAGATTTGGGCTGCAAAGATAACCCGGAAACCGGCGGAAAGTACCGGTACGCTGCAACCCTTCGCGTCCTTCGCCTACCGGTATTGGCTACCTAAAAGAGAGAGTTCACGAAACGCATCCCGGACTAGGTTAATTGAACTTTGATTTCGTGAACCAGTTTTTTGAACTCAGACTGGACAGTAGAAGGCTTTACACAATTCTGTAAAAGCCTTTGGGCATCAGTTCAATTAAACGAGGTAGTGAAGTTGCCCGACGCGTCGAAGCAGGTTATTCGGTCTGGCAACTGGCTAGCAGGCCGATGTACTCGCCAGTAGGTGCAGGCAAAGCATTCACGGCAAATTGGATTTGGAGGGATTGGGTTGAGCAGTCCGGGACTTCCGCTGGTCGCGGTATACGACGTAAGTGATAAGTAAAAGCGAGACGTAAGGCAGCGCGAACCCAATGCCAAACCAGCGCCAAAAGGAGCGTCCGTTTCCGTGAGCCATATAGCCCGTAATCATGGGCATGAACAGTATCGGGGTCAGCAGGACTATGACAAATTCCATAGGTTGAAGAGTGATTATTGCACCCCTGCTGGGGTGGCTTGGGTCAAGAAACAATCGAATTTGGCCTGCAGCACGCAGTACAGCTGCTCGTTGAGCCTAGCCAGCGTCTGGGGAAGCGCGGCGGGCTGCCCCAGCGTAGCATGCCCACCTATCCAAAGCAGGAAGGCAGCCCATTTTCTTTTCTTATCCATGCGATTTAACTACCTGGTTAATAGACGAGCAAAAAAATATCAGGCCCGAATGGCCCGGATGACAAATTCGGCCACTTCGGTTCGCCGGTGTTCCATCTCACGTTTGAAGTCCTCGTCGCTTAGCCCCAACCCTACCTGAATAATAGGCTTGCCCAGGAAAGGAAAGATAACCAGTGACATGACGTTCATGAACAGTTGCGCGGGGTTGATGGGGTGAATACGACCCTGCGCCACGGCTTCTTCCACCTGCCGGCGAAACTTGTCGAGGTGGGTGCGCTCCTTCTCCACCACGGTCCGGAAGAAAAACTGCGGGTTGCGGTTCACTTCGTTTATGATGAATAGTGGCAGGAAGCTGTTGCGGCTTACGAAGGTGAGGTAGGTGTCTACCACGAGCCGGATTTTGTCAAACAACTCCATGTCGGTGTCCAGCACAGCCATCACGCGCGGCAGTATCACACCGATGGCCCGCTCAATAATTAGCGCCGAGAGCTTCTCCTTGCTGCGGAAGTAATAGTGCAGCAGGGCTTTGTTGATGCCGGCGCGATCGGCAATTTCCTGCATGCGCGCCCCGGCCAGGCCCTTTTCCAGAAACACTGCTTGCGCCGCTTCCAAAATCAGTTCTTCAGTAGAGCGTTTCTGCAGGTTCATTCTATAGAAAGTTTAACTACTTGGTTAAATTTAGGCAAAGGTGCAGTAAAGTTTACTACGACCAGCTATTACGCCAAAGTTTCCTAACACCCACACAAGGATTTAGGGCAATGTGAACTTGAAGTAAGTGCCAGGAGAGCAGTGCTGGAGTATACTCCGTGCCACGTCGACGGGGTTACCGGCAAAGGAGGCAGATGATACATCCAGCCTGTGCCGCATCAAGAGCTGAATCATCTTGAAGCCTAACCGATACGCTTTCGAGGGAGGTAATCCCCGCGGCTTACCCGGCCTCGCCGGACCTGGAAACGGTGGGCTCCGGGGCTTTGCGGGACCGGGCTGAAGCCAGCAGCCGGCAGGCGTCGCGGTGCAACGCCGTGGCCGCGCGGGTCACCAGCTCGTTCAGTTCCACGCCTGGCAGGGCCCCACCCAGCGCCACGATGCCCGCGAGGCAGACCAGGGCGAGCCCCGCCGTGAGCAGCGCGGCCGCCCGGAACAACAGATGGGCGTAGAACTGGAGCAGGGGCATATGGCGGGGCGGCAAAAGCAGAAAGGGGAGTCCTTCCGGCGGGCTAAGATAGGGAAGAAAAATAGGCCAGCACCCGGGCCCGGGTGGCCGTGTCCACCTGGTTAGTCAGCCGCGCAGAACCTGCGTTCACGAAAACGGTCCGAACAGCAAAACGAGGGTTTCCATTGTACCTGGGCAACACGTGAATGATGAAGTACTCGAGGCTGCCCACCGTTCAGCAAAACCCACAATGATACAGAGCGTGCCTAGGGGGCGCTGGTCGGGCAGGCGCAGCAGGGACCCGGCGTAGAAGCGCAGTTCGTTGCCTTCGGCGGCGGACAGGGCCTCCGAGCGGCATCGCCCTGCCTGGCCTGCAAAGAGAGCTGCTATGACAAGCAGATGATACTTTGGGAGCCGGGGAAGATGCGCATAGGGTAAAACGCCGAGGCAGCGTGGCACGTTATACCACGAAACTCCCGTATAACTCCTTCCCATGCCTGCCCTCCTTGGCACCCTGCGCACTGGCACCAGCGGCATCGTAGTGCCCGGCCCTAAGGCCACCTTTCCGGAGGCCTACCAGGCCACGAGCCGCCTCACCTACTATGCCACCCTGTTTAACTCGGTTGAGATTAACAGCACCTTTTACCGCATACCCCAGCCCAAAACGTTTGCTGCCTGGGCCGCTGAAACCGGCCCTGCGTTTGACTTTACCATCAAGCTTTGGCGCGATATTACGCACACCAACGCTCTTGCCGAAGACCTCTCCGGCATTGTCCGCTTTCTAGATGCAGCACGTGAGTTGGGCCCCAAAAAGGCATGCCTGCTCATTCAGTTCCCGCCCAGCAACACCATTCGTCAGCTAAACGCGGTCAGTGCCTTATTGAATGCGCTTGCCGCTGCAGACCCCGCCCACGAGTGGCGCAAAGCGGTTGAGTTTCGCCACGCAAGCTGGTATGCAGATGATACGTTTGACATGCTTGACCACCACGGCGCCAGCCTCGTGCTGCACGACAAGGGTCCCGCCCGAAACGCCCAGCTCAACGAGGGGGCAGACTTCGTTTATATGCGCTTCCACGGCCCGAAGGGAAACTACCGGGAGTCCTACGAGCGCGACTTTCTGCACGACCAGGCCGAGCAGATACACGACTACCTCCAGGATGGAAAAGACGTGTATGCCTACTTCAACAATACTATGGGCGCCGCTTTTGAAAATGCCCAGGACCTGTACCGGCTGGTAGCTGAGCGGGCATGAGCCGTACTACTCGCGTCCGGGGGCAGGGTGGCGCTGGTTTCCAGGGCCCGGCCGTGGTAGACTACAGCGCGGGCTTTCTCAATGGCCGTGGCGCAGAGGGCCTCCACGCGGGACTGCCGGTCGTGGCCGGGCATGCCGTGGTTGACGGGGTAAAGCACCTTTTCCTCTTCGACCACGCTGATGAGGGAGATGAGCAGGCTGAAAACTTGGGCCGTGAAGGCCACGAACTCGTCAACCACGGGCTCGACCAGGGTGGGCAGCACGTCATGGGTGCGCAGGCTGCGCAACCGCACGGCCTCGTCGTCGGGCAGCGGAGAAGCAGGAGTAACGTGTTTTGATTGGTTTCACGCAAACGCTTGTTTAAGTGACCAGCGTCACTGCCTTATTGCAGCCGTGACCTCATGCAACCCAAACCCGACAAGCAGCAGCGCCCTAAGCCGGCCAAGCCTAAACACTAGCGGTTTCGCTGTCGCCGGGGTCAGCAGATGGCTTCGCGTGTTGTTTGCACCGCCGCGGTGAGGTCGTACCACGGCACCAAGCTGCCTACGGCGTTCCGGTTTCGTTCCGCGAAAAGTCGATTAGCGGCACGGCAGTTCGTTGTACCTTCGTAGGCCTGACCCTGTCCTGCTTACCACCTATTGCCGCTGTACTCCCTTGGCCCGTATTCCCAAAGAAACCATTGACCAGATCCTGCACCTGACCGACATCGTGGAAGTGGTGGGCGACTTCGTGAGTTTGAAGCGCAAGGGCCAGAATTTGTGGGCCTGCTGCCCGTTTCATCACGAAAAGTCACCCTCGTTTTCGGTGGCGCCGGCCAAGGGGCTCTACAAGTGCTTTGGCTGCGGCAAGGCCGGTGGGGTGATTCAGTTCGTGATGGACATCGAGGGCACCAGCTACGTGGAGGCCCTGAAGTACCTGGCTAAAAAGTACGGCGTCGAGATTCAGGAAGAGGAACGCACGCCCGAGCAGCAGCTCGTCCAGAACGACAAGGACTCCCAGTACATCGTCTCGGACTGGGCCAAAATCCACTACCACAACCGGCTGCTCAACACCGACGAGGGCCAGAGCATCGGGCTGAGCTACCTGCGCCAGCGGGGGCTAAGCGAGCAAACCATCCGCACCTTCGAGCTCGGCTACTCGCTCGACCAGTGGGAGGACCTGCTCAAGGCAGCCGAAAAGGCCGGCTACGAGCGGAAGTTTCTGGAAAAAACCGGCCTCATCATCAAAAAGGAAGACGAGCAGGGCGTCGACACCGGCCGGCGCTACGACCGGTTCCGGGGGCGGGTGATGTTCCCGATTCACAACGTGTCGGGCCGCGTCATCGGCTTCGGGGCCCGCACGCTCAAGGCCAACGACAAAACCGCCAAGTACCTCAACTCGCCCGAGTCCGACATCTACCACAAGTCGGACGTACTCTACGGCATGTACCAGGCCCGGCAGGCCATCCGCAACGAGGAGCTGTGCTACCTCGTCGAAGGCTACCTCGACGTGCTCAGCCTGCACCAGGGCGGCATCCGCAACGTGGTGGCCTCATCGGGTACCTCGCTCACCGAAAGCCAGATCCGCCTGATCGGGCGCTACACCGACAACGTAACAGTGCTCTATGACGGCGACGCGGCCGGCATCCGGGCTTCTTTGCGCGGCATCGACCTGATCCTGGAAGGCGGCCTGAACGTGCGCGTCGTGAACTTCCCCGACGGTGACGACCCCGACTCGTACATCCGTAAGGTTGGGGACCAGCGCTTCAAGCAGTACCTGGAAAGCCACAGCCAGGACTTTATTTCCTTTAAGACCGACCTGGTAGCCCGGGACGCCGCCCACGACCCGGTAAAAAAGGCCGAGGCCATCCGCGACGTGCTGCAAAGCATTGCCAAGGTGCCCGACCCGATCAAGCGCCAAGTGTTTCTGCAGCAGACCAGCGCCACCTTCGGCATCGACGAGCAGGTGCTCATCACCGAGTACAACAAGCTGGTTAAGAACGCCGGGGCGAAAATTGCCCTGCCCGGGACCAGCTCCAGTGGTAACTCAGGCAGCTCCGGCCAAAGCTCCGGCGGACAGCGCCCCGCCGCCGGCGCGGCGCGCCCGCTTACAGACGAAGAAATGGCCGAGGCTGCCATGTACGGCGCCACGCCCGAAGACCTGGCCGGCGGCTACAGCAGCTCCGGCAGCTCCGCTGGTGCCACCGCGCCCGGCCATATGGGCGACGACATGGAGCCCATCGGCGACGTGCTGCAAACCTGCGAGCGGGAAATCATCCGCCTGCTGGTGTTGTACGCGCCCCAGCCCCTGGCGCCCGACCTGAGCGTGGCCCACTACCTGTTTGCCCAGCTCGACGACACGCCCCTGCAGACCCCGCTGTTTGCCGACGTGATGAGCCTATGCCGGCAGGAGTTGGAGGAAGGCCGGTGGCCCGAGGTGCGCACCCTGATTCAGCACGGCCGGGCCGACGTGCGCAGCATCGTGAGCGACCTGGCCACCGACAAGTACGAGCTGAGCCCCAACTGGAGCACTCACCAGATCTACGTACCCCGGGAGCTGGACCAGCTGCAGCAGGCCTGCGACAACGCTATTCTGCGGCTGAAGAAAGAGCTGGTGCAGCGGGAACTCAACAAGCTCCGCGACGCCCTGCGTCAGGCCCAGGACTCGGCCGCCGTCGACAAGGTTCTCGAAGCCCTGATGCTCTACAAGCGCCTCGACAACGAGCTGGCCAGCCACCTCGGCACGGTAATTCCGCGGAATCTGGCGTAAGGGAAGAGGTTGTGAAATTGCGAAGAAGTCAAGTCATTGTCATTCTGAGCAGAGCAAAGGACCTTAGCACCGCGGAACGACTTGCAGTTGAGCGATACTCGTTGCAACGACTCGCTCAACCCTGATAAGGTTCTTCGCAGGCTCAGGATGACAATGACTTGACTACCTCATACCTTCACCACGTTACCACATGTCCCTTCTGCAGCACTACACCCACTTCTGGAAGAAGGCGAACCTGAACCGGTTCGTGGGGGCGCTGGTGCTGTCGTTTGTGAGCCTTGGCGTGGGGGTGGGGGGCTTTATGTGGTTTGAAGGCTACAGCCCGGGCGAGGCGCTGTACATGACCATGATTACGGTGTCGACGGTGGGGTTCGGGGAGCTGCACCCGTTCTCAGCGGCAGGGCGGCTGTTCGTTTCGGTTTATATTTTCTTTAACCTCGTGTTCATTGCCTACCTCGTGTCGGTACTGACCACCTACTTATTTGACGGGGAGCTGCGCTCCATTTTCAAGATGTTCAGAACCGATCAGGCCATCCGGGGCTTCTCCGACCACGTGATTGTCTGCGGCTTTGGCCGCAACGGCAGCAAGGCCTACCACGAGCTGCACGCTGGTGGGGCCGTGGTGGTCGTCATCGAGCAGGACGAGGCCCTGCTGCGGGCTTTCGCCGAGAATGAGCGTCACACCATCACCTCCGTATTCGGGGACGCCACCGCCGACGAAACCCTGCTGGCCGCCGGCGTACAGCGCGCCCGGGCCCTGATTACGGCCCTGCCCAAAGACGCCGACAACGTGTTCGTG
This sequence comes from Hymenobacter translucens, assembly GCF_020685205.1. GTDB lineage: Bacteria > Bacteroidota > Bacteroidia > Cytophagales > Hymenobacteraceae > Hymenobacter > Hymenobacter translucens. The sequence continues at coordinate 251,281 of NZ_JAJERB010000001.1, read as the reverse complement.
GCCCTTACGGCCCGGGAGCTGAACCCGAACCTGAAAATCATTGCCCGCGCCAGCCTCAAGACCAGTGAGAGCAAGCTGCTGCGTGCCGGCGCCGACTCCGTGGTGATGCCCGATGAAATTGGGGGCTCCCACATGGCCAACCTAGTGATGCGGCCCGAGGTAATCCGCTTTCTGGAAATGATTGGCGGCCTGGGGCCCAACAAGCTGCGGCTCGAGGAAATCAGCTACCGGCAGCTGCGCAAGGAGTGGCAGGGGCGCAGCATCCGGGAGCTCGACATCCGCTCCCGCACCGGCGCCACCATCATCGGCCTGCGCCACCACGCCGGTAGCCTGAGCGTGAGCCCCAGCGCTGATATCCGTCCCGAGCCCGGCGACGTGCTGCTGGTGCTCGGCACCGACGCTCAGATTATAGCCCTGGAAGAGCAGTTTCAGGTGTAGTTAGGATTCTGACAGAAGCCATGAGAACCTGGCGGGAGCTTTCGATACTTACGGCCCGCGTCTGGGCAGCTATTGCCCGGGGTGCCGCTGTAGCAGCTACGTTCCTCTTGCCTTCAGCAGGCAGCGAAGCGAGATCAGGCGGGGGTTGCCCTGTAGAACCTGATGTGCTGGCTTAGCAGTAAACCTCCGAGCGTATGAAAACTTTGCTACTCGTTGGCTTGGCGCTGGCTGCGCAGCTGGTGCTGCCGGCCCACAGCCCGCGCTTCAACGACAACTTCGTGATCAGGACCCGCTCGCTAAGCGGCCGGCACGAAGTGCTTTCGATTCCGCAGTTCTGCACCAACCGGACCCGGGGCTGCGTCCGGGTGGCCGAAACCGGGACGGGCAAAGTGCTGTACTCGTTTGACGTAAACCGCCTGACGGGCACCGTCTATGTAGCGACGGCCGACCCCACCACTCTGATCAGGATTGGAACCGGCATCGGGGGAAGTCCAGCGGTAAAGATCCCGGAAACAACCGATGCGCCGGACGTATACCTGCAGATCTACCGCGCCGGGGTGCTCGCCGACAGTGTGCGGATTCCCGCCGTTACCCCGGTGGCAGCCAACGAGGAATTTTACTTTACCGGCCGCCGCCTGGACCGCTCCAGGCTCCTGCACCACAAGCCCGATACGCTGGCCATCGTCACCCACCGGGGGCTGGCCCTGCTGGCCTGCCACGGCGGCAGGGTTACCGTATCCCTCGCGCCGGGCTACGAGCGGCTCCGCACGTTCCGGCTGATGAACGTGAATGCGCGGCAGGTGTGCTTCCCGTACCCGCAGCCCGCTACCTGCGCCGACGTACCGCCGCTGCCGGAAGCCCCGGATGGCAGCTCCCACAAGGGGAAACACCGCTAGGCAGACCCGCCGGAGCGGGCTGGCTTAGCGGGAGCAGCGCTGAGAGTTAACCGCTCGGTTTCCATTCCTGTTCAGCGCCGCCGGCTGCCGGCAGAACAGCAAACTCGCCCTTTCACTACCTCCCCGCCCCAGGTTCTTCGTAGCTTTGCCCCCCGGTGGGCTGCCTTTCCGGCCCGCCGCCCCGTTGCTTTGCACATTCTTCAGGTTTGTCCGCGCGTTCCGTATCCGCCCCACGATGGCGGGGCTATTGCCATGTACGACGTGGCCGCCGGCCTGGCCCGGGCCGGGCACCTGGTTACGGTGCTGGCCCTCAACACGCCCAAGCACCGCCAGCCCGCCACCGCCCTCGACCACCTGGGCCGGAACGTGCGCCTGGTCACGGTGGACGTTAACACGGATTTGTCGCCGGTTAAAGCACTGAAGAACCTGCTGCTGAGTCGCCGGCCCTACAACGTGGAGCGGTTTATCAGTGAGCCGGTCGGGGAGAGGCTGCTGGAGATTCTGCGCACCGGCACGGTCGACATCGTACAGCTCGAAGGCACCTTCGTGGCCTGGTACGCCGAGCAGCTGGGCCTCCAAAAAAGCGCCGGCTTACAAGTGCCGCCCCTGGTTTTGCGCGCTCACAACGTGGAGTACACCATCTGGCAGATGCTGGCCGCCCGGGCCGGCAATCCGCTCAAGCGCGTATATCTGCGCAACATGGCCGCCCGCCTCGAGCAGTTTGAGCGGCGCTACCTGCCGCAGTTCGACGCCGTGGCCGCTATTACCGAGGACGACGCCGTTCGGCTGCGCGCCCTGGGCTGCCCCGAGCCGGTGGTGTTCGTGCCCGCCGGGGTGGAGCTGACGCGGTTTTCGGTGGACCCGTCGATAAAATCCAAGCCCCGCACGCTGCTCGTGATTGGCTCCCTGAACTGGCTGCCCAACCTGGAGGCCCTGGAATGGTTGCTGCGCGAAATCTGGCCCACGGTACACGCCGAGATGCCCGACGTGGAGCTGCATGTGGCCGGCAGCGGCACGCCCGAGGAACTGCTCCGGCCCCGCACCGACAACGTATTCGTGCACGGCTTCGTGGACTCGGCCGCGGCGTTTATGCAGCAGTATGAGCTGATGCTGGTGCCTTTATTGAGCGGGGGCGGGATGCGCATCAAGATTATTGAGGGCATGGCCCTGGGCAAAGCCATTCTGAGTACGCCCATCGGGGCCGAGGGCATTGCCGTGCGCGACGGCCACGATATGCTTTTGCGCACCACTGCCGCCGAATGGCTTGATGCCCTGCGGGCCTGGTACCGGGGCGCAGTGCCAGTGGCGACGATAGGGGCGGAGGCCGCCCGCACGGCCGCCGGCCTCTACGACAACCGCCGCGTCGTAGAGCGGTTTGAAAGTCTGTACCAGGTCCTGCTCGACCAGCGGAAACCTGAAAACCCCACCATATGAGGCTGCTGGTACTGCTTTCCCGCTTTCCCTACCCGCTCGACAAGGGCGACAAGCTGCGTGCGTTTCACCAGCTGCGCCACCTGTCCCGGCAGCATGAGGTTTGCCTGTTTGCCCTAACGGATGAGGACGTGTCGGCCGGCGCGTATGCCGCCGTGCAGCCCCTGTGCCGGGGTGGCCTGCACGTGCACCGCCTGCGCCGCCCCGCCATTGCCCGCAACATGGTCCGGGCCCTGGCCACCGGCCTGCCTTTGCAAGTGGGCTACTTCCACGATGCCGCCGCCCAGCGCCGCTTCGATACGGTGTGTCAGGAGTTTCAACCCGAGCACATCTACTGCCAGCTGATCCGAATGGCGGAGTACCTGCGGGCCGTCAAGCAGCCGGCCATGACGCTCGACTACATGGACGTGTTTTCGAAAGGCATGGCCCGCCGGGCCGGAAATGCCCCGGGCTGGCAGCGCCCCGTCCTCAGCCTCGAAGCCCGCCGCTTGCGCGCCTACGAGGCCGGGGTGTTTGGCTGGTTCCGGGCCCATACCATCATCTCCGATCAGGACCGGCAGCTCATCGATCATCCCCGCCGCGACGAAATCCAGGTAGTACTCAACGGCATCGACACCGACTATTTCCGGCCGTTAAACCAGGCCAAGGAGTACGAGGTGCTGTTCTGCGGCAACATGAGCTACCACCCGAACGTGGACGCCGCCGTGTTTCTGGCCGAGGAAATTATGCCCCTGGTCCGGCAGCAGCACCCGCGGGCCCGTTTGCTGATTGCCGGCACCACGCCCGCGCCCCGGGTGCAGCAGCTGGCCTCCGAGTCGGTGGTTGTCAGCGGCTGGCTCGACGATATTCGCACCGCCTACGCCTCGGCCCGGGTGTTTGTGGCGCCGATGCGCCTGGGCACCGGCCTGCAGAACAAGCTGCTCGAGGCCATGGCTATGCGCCTGCCCTCCGTAACGACGTCCCTGGCTAACAACGCCCTGCGCGGCCGCCCGGACACCGACCTGCTGGTCGCGGAAACCGCCGCGGCCCTGGCCGGGCAGATCAGCCACCTGCTTGCCGAAACCGACTTCGCCGCTGCTCTGGCCGCCCGGGGGCAGGAGTTCGTGCGCCACAACTTCGACTGGGAAGCCTCCACCCATCGGCTGGAGGGGCTGTTTGGTGATCCGGCATAAACAGCGCTTCAGTAATTCAGGTGGGGCGCGGAGCAGAGGCTTCGTGCTGCTTTGCCGCCGGCAAGCGCCGCTTCCGCCCACATTCCCCGGCGGGCCCGTAACTTCGCCCCGCCCTTCAGGGTTGTACCCGATACGGCAGCACCAACGCTGCTCCCCACCATGCTTGATTCCATTGAAGACGCAATTGCCGATATCCGCGCCGGCAAAGTTGTGATTGTCGTTGACGACGAAGACCGCGAAAACGAAGGCGACTTTATCTGCGCCGCCCGCAGCGCCACTCCCGAGATTATCAATTTTATGGCCACCCACGGCCGCGGCCTGGTCTGTGCGCCCATCACCGAGGCCCGCTGCGAAGAGCTGGGGCTGGAGCTGATGGTGGGCCGCAACACGGCCCTGCACGCCACGCCCTTTACCGTGTCGGTGGACCTGCTCATCAACGGCGTAACCACGGGCATCTCGGCCTCCGACCGTTCCAAAACCATCCAGGCGCTGATTGACCCGGCCACCAAGCCCGAGGACCTGGGCAAGCCCGGCCATATCTTTCCGCTGAAGGCCCGCAAGGAAGGCGTGCTGCGCCGCGCTGGGCACACCGAGGCGGCCGTAGACCTGGCCCGCCTGGCCGGCTTCGAGCCCGCCGGCGTGCTGGTCGAGATTCTGAAGGACGACGGGGAAATGGCCCGCCTGCCCGACCTGGAGGAAGTAGCTAGGAAATGGGACCTGAAGCTGATTTCGGTGCAGGACCTGATCAAATACCGCCTGCAGAAGGAAAGCCTGATCGAGCGCGAAATCTCGGTGCAGATGCCCACCGAATACGGCGACTTTGAGTTGGTGGCCTTCACCCAGCGCAGCAACGACGTGCAGCACCTGGCGCTGGTAAAAGGCGACATCTCCGGCGACGAGCCGGTGCTGGTGCGGGTACACTCCTCCTGCGTGACCGGCGACATCTTCGGCTCCTGCCGCTGCGACTGCGGCCCCCAGCTGCACCGTGCCATGGAGCACGTGGAAAAGGAAGGCCGGGGCGTGATTGTGTACATGAACCAGGAAGGCCGGGGCATCGGGCTGCTCAACAAGCTGCGGGCCTATAAGCTGCAGGAGCAGGGCCGCGACACCGTGGAAGCCAACCTCGAGCTCGGCTTCCAGATGGATGAGCGTGACTACGGCGTGGGCGCCCAGATTCTGCGGGAGCTCGGAATCAGCAAGATGCGCCTGCTCACCAACAACCCCCGCAAGCGCACCGGCCTGATTGGCTACGGGCTGGAGATTGTGGAAACCGTGGCCATTGAAATTGCTCCCAACAAGCACAACCAGCGCTACCTGACCACCAAGCGCGACAAGCTCGGCCACACCATCCTGAGCAAGCTCCGACCCGTTGCCCCAGCCGACGCCGGCGCGGCCAGCTAGCTGCTCCTGAACGTATTTCGTTTTACCGTGAAAGCCCCGGCCCATCTGGTCGGGGCTTTTCAGTGGCTCCGGTGGCTTGGTTCGGTGGGCCGGCAGGCCAACCCGGGAATGCCCTGTGGCCGGAAACCTCAAGGGTTTCATTGGGGTTATCAGCGTACGACCCCCAACCGGATCCGCAACGCGTTACTTATGAAGAGTGGTGTTTCTGCTATGAAAAAAAGCTTGCTGGCCCTGGCCGGGGCGTTTCTGGGCCTGTGTCCGGGGGGCGTACGGGCCCAGCAGCCCGGCATCATTCGCCGGTTTGAGAGTAGTACCGTGCTGCTGGCTTCCGGCGACACCCTGCACGGCCCCCTGGATTTCTACCTGGCCCAGGATATCGTGCGGATCGTATTGCCCGATCAGACGATGAGCACGCTGTCGGCGGTGGCGGTGCAAAGCTTTGCCGTGCAGGGCGAGCAGGAACCCACCATTGGCTCGTTCCGGGCCTTAGTGCGGGCCGAGCCCGTCAACCCGGCGCGGGTGCGGGTGTTTCGCACCTACCTCTGGAACCACGACAACGACTACAGTGACTTCCGGTCCCCGGCCTTTTTCGAGCAGCTGAGCAGTGGCCCCCGGGTACTGCTGCGCCGGGAAGTGCTGGTTACCCGAAGTTCTCCCTACGGCTACGGGCCCTACGGTATGAACGGCGGCATGTCCAGCACGTATTCCGACATTCAGGACAAGTTTTATCTGGCCACGCCCACCGGCGCGGTGCTGCCCCTGCGCAATCCGAAGAAAGACCTGCCCGCTGCCTTTGGCTCCCTGGGCCGGCAGATCGAGCAGTATGCCCGGGAGCGGAAGCTCAGCTACACCGATGCCGGGGAGCTGGCGCTGCTGGTAAACTATGCCAACTCCCTCAGCACGCCCAAATAAACGGTCTTAGCGGCTTGACTATCAGCTACAAAAAGCCTACGTTTAAGTATGCCGGCCATTAACTGCCGGTGACAATAAAAAATGGCCCTGATTACGCGGGAGTGGATGAAAGTCGGACTGACGGGCCTTTGCCTGCTGGGCCGGCCCCTTGTCGCCCCGGCCCAGAACCCCGAGCTGGGCAAAGAGCTGTTCAAGTTTGGCGCGGTGCTGCTGGCTTCCGGCGACACGGTCCGGGGCCCGCTTACCTACTATCCCCAGCAGGACGTGGTGTGCGTGGTGCAGGCCAACAAGCAGGTTGTGGCGCTTTCCGCCGCCCAGGTGCGCATTTTCGCCGGTTTGCAGGTGCAGATGCCCGTGGTGTACGGCGCCTCGGACCACTACCTGACCGGCGTCGATAACCGGTTTCGGCCGCCTACGTCGATTGGGCGCGGCCGGAGCGGGCAGTTTCATCAGTACGACCCCACCCACGGCATGCCCGACTGGCGCCGGGCCCAGGTGCTGCCCATCCAGAAAATCCGGACGTACCGCACCCTGCTCTGGAGCGGTGGAGCCGGGAGCCCGCAGGCGCCCTGCTTTTTCGAGCAGCTCACCAATGGGCCGGTGCTTTTGCTGCGTCGTCTGCGGCCGGGGCTGCTGGGGTACGAGATGTACTTCCTGGCCCGTCCCAATGGGGAAGTGATGCGCCTGCGCCCGCGCAAAAAAGACGTGCTGTCGTATTTCAGCGCCCAGGCCGGGCCGATTCAGGAGTTTGTCAAGCACCGCCGGCTTCGCTACTCCGACCCCCGGGCCCTGGTGCTCATCGTGACGTTTGCCAATCTGCACGCCGCGCAGCCGGCTAAGTAGCTGCCGCCCGCTACAGGTCCCGGTTGCGGAGCAGCAGGTAGCTCAGCAGCCAGAACAGGGCCGCGTAGGCGAGGGCAAAGGGTACGGCCTCGCCCGGCAGCAGGGCACCGGTGGAGCCGGTCATAGTGGCCATAACTTCCTCGTTGGGCAGGGGCGTAAGGCTGCTTAAAACTTTGGTTGGGAAGTACCGGTCGATGTCGTCGGGCGTGGGATAGCGCAGGACGGGCTCCACCATCCAGGCGTACAGCAGAAATACCAGGATGGCCGGGCCGCTTTTCCGAATCAGAAAGCCCAGCAGGGCGGCTAATGCAAAATACCCCTGGGTCTGTACGGCGTAAAGCAGCACCGCCTGCAGGCCGGTTGTGGCCTGGCCGGCGGTTTCGGGGGCTTTGGTCAGGCCGAAGAACAGGCCGGTGGCCAGCACCGCCAGCACGGCAAATAAGCTCAGCAGCACTGCCACCAGCAGCTTGCCCTGAACCAGCTCGGCCGCCGATGAGCCGTTGATGACCTGCTGGCGAAAGGTGCGGAACTGGTATTCGTCGGTAATCAGGATGATCAGCAGGATACCCGGCAGCAGGTTGAAGTAACTGGCGACGTAGGACAGGTTTTTCCAGAGCCCCGGGAAGGCGTACAGCGACGAGCCTATCTTCTGCCCGTTGATGACCACGCCCCCGCCCACCGACACAAACAAAACCAGCAAAGCCGCGTGCAGCAGCAGAATCACCCACACGGTGCGGTAGGGCAGGAGTTTGCGAAGTTCGAGCTGAAGCATGAAGGGTGAATGGTTGATTGTTAGATGTTGATTGCTAATTGTTATTGGTTGTTTGTGACGCGGAAAATTCTAAGTCCTGTCGGAGGGAAAGACTTCAGAGCATAGTAAGCAAGGGTTGGCCTGACTTTCTTATTTAACATCAATCAACACTCACTTCGTCAGTTCCAGGAACTGGGCTTCGAGGCTGCGGTGGCGCACTTCGAGGCTGGCCAGCACGAGGCCCTGGTCGAACAGGGCGCGGTTGAGGTCGGCAGGACCAAAGTCCGCGGCCAGCTGCATACTCACCGCGCCGTTCGTTTCGGGCTTCACGTCGTGTACCGCCGGCAGGGCGCTCAGGGCCTGCTGAAGCTTGGCGGCGGGCACTCCCGCTGCCAACCGCACCACGACGCGGTCGGCCGCGTTGAGAATTGAGTTGACGGGGCCGGCCGTGCGCAGCTGGCCCTTTTGCAAAACCGCCACGTGGGTGCAGACCTTTTCGATTTCGTCGAGCAGGTGGCTGGCCAGGATGATGGTGCGCCCTTCCCCGGCCAGGCGCTGCACCAGGTCCCGCACTTCGGCAATGCCCTGGGGGTCGAGGCCGTTGGTGGGCTCGTCGAGCACCAGCACCTCGGGCTGACCCAGCAGGGCCGCGCCAATGGCCAGGCGCTGCTTCATGCCGAGGGAAAACCCTTTGATGGGCTCGTGCTGCCGGGTGCCCAGGCCCACGGTGTCGAGCACCGCCGCCACGCTGCCGGTGCCGATGCGCTTGGTTTCGGCCGTGAGCACCAGGTTCTGGCGCGCCGTCAGGTAGGGAAAGAAGTTGGGCGTTTCCAGCAATGCCCCGATGCGGCGCCGGGTAGCAGCCGTGGGCTCAGATCCGAACCACTTCACGGTGCCGCCACTGGCCCGCAGTACGCCCAGCGCCAGTCCCAGCGTAGTGGTCTTGCCACTGCCGTTGGGGCCCAGCAGTCCGTACACGCTGCCCGCCTCCACCGCCAGGCTTAGGTTCTGCAGCGCCTGGTTGCGCCCGTACGACTTGGAAAGCTGGTTGAGTTCGAGGACCATTTTTTAATGTGGTGATGGGCTGAATGTGAGAAACGGGCTGATGAGCAGCGGTGAAGATGGAATAAAGGTTTGATGAGCTTTACAAGTGCCTTAATAGCTGGCAAAGCTGCTGCAAGGGAGGGAGTGACTGTCCTGCTGTTCATCAGCCTGTCAACACCTTAACCGCCTCCGCAGCGTTACAGCCTCTCCGCCGGGAGTGGGCCGCCTTGCCAGCGGGCAACGGGGTAGCGGAGGTGAGACTTTTCGTAGTGGGGCGACTGGCGGTACATGAAGTCGAGCTGGGCGGCCCCGCTCTGGGCAAAGGCCGGGTTGGCTGCTTTCAGCCGTTCCAGTCGGATGCGCAGCTGCGGGTCGCGGCGAAGCAGCTCGGCGGCAATATCCTCGAATACATAATCGGAGAAGTACTCTTTCTGCTGCAGGATGCTGTCGAAGAAGCCCCAGGCGAAAAACGAGTCGGTGCCCTGGGGCTCCAGCACTTCCACCAGGTAGCGCGCGGCTTCGTTGGTCAGGTACGCCACGTAGTCGCCGCGGCGGAAGGGCAGGGGCTGGGTGACTGACCGCAGTTCCACGCCACTGTGCACGTAGTGGCCCTCGTAGGGGCGCTGGCCGGTTTTGTAGTCCTGGATGTAGTAGGTGTCGGCCGTCAGCGTCGTGTCGCGGGTAAGGCGGCTGAGCGGGACGCCGGCATTTTGCAGGCGCTCCACCACCTCCGCCCAGGCCTGGGGAATCAGGTACGCTCCGGGGCGGGTAGCTTCGGCCACCGGCCGGAACGTGTTGTAATAGTTGATCTGCCGCACGTAGGGCGCCGCGCGGTCGTAGTACAGCCGGGGCTGACCACTCACTTCGCTGGGCTTCATCTTTCCCTCGTAGCCCCGGAACGGAATCTTGCTGACCACCGTGGTATCGAGCTTCCAGGCCAGCGGAAACGAAGTCTGGTCTTTCAGCTTCTGCTCGGCCAGCGCCCGGGCCTGGGCCAGCGCCTCCCCGTCGGTGTGCACGAAGCGCAGCAGCACGTCCAGGAAGTCGTAGGTGGCCTTCACCCGTGGGGTGTAGGCCTTGAGCATGTGGGTTTCCGTGATAAAGCTCAGCGTGTTGAACAGCGCCGCGTAGCCGCTGGAGTAGCGCGGCGTTTCCAGAAAGCCGGTCAGACCCCGGGCGTCGGGCGTGCGGCCCTCAAAGTCGACGTAAGGCGTGATGAACTGCTTGCGCTTTTCCAGGCCCTGGTGCAGGGCCGGCAGGAAACGTTTGCTCAGGTACTGGCTCAAAGCCGGGTTCAGCTTGTCGGGCTGGGTGGCAATCAGGGTGAGCGTGTACTGGTAGTCGGCGCCGTCGGAGGTGTGGGTGTCGACGAACACGTCGGGGCGCCAGCTCCGAAACAGCCGGGCAAACGAGCGGGCGTTGCGGGAATCCTGCTTGACGTAGTCGCGGTTCAGGTCGAGGTTACGGGCGTTGCCCCGGAAGCCGTACTCGGCCGGGCCATTCTGGTTGGCGCGCGTCGTGGCGTTGCGGTTCAGCGCCCCGCCCACGTTGTAGATCGGGATAATGACGAGCGTGACGTCTTCCAGCTGCCGGCGCAGCTCTTTTTTCTGCACGTAGTCGCGGGCCAGCATCATGCTCGCGTCGATGCCCTCGGGTTCGCCGGGGTGAATCCCATTCTGGATTAGCACCACCCGCCGGTTTTTCTGCCGCACCGACGCGGGCTCGGCGTCGCCGTCGAGGGAGATGATGACTTCGTGCAGGGGCTGGCCGATGTCGGTGGTGCCGGCCTCCCGCATGGTTATTTCGGGGTAGGCCGCGTCGAGCCGCTGGTAGTAGGCGATGCACTCGGCGTAGGTAGCCGTGGTGTTGCCGTCGCCTTTTTCAAAAGGAGTGCGCCAGTCGTCGCGGGCCGCAAAAGGGGGAAGCGCCGCCAATGCCGCGGCCAGCCAGAAGGAAAGCATAGGCAAAGGTGGCAGGAATATCGGGATTAGGCCTTGGTCGTTCGTTGTCCGTTCTTAGTTGTTCGTTGTCAGTTGTTCGGAAATGGATAATGAGCTGTAGCCGGTACCATGAAGCACCTGCTTCTTCTAAGGCTACTCTCATCTGTCGTCGTATCCTTTTGTCAACTAACTGACAACGAACAACGGACAACTAACAACTAACAACGAACCCTCAGAACAACCTCCTCCGCGTGGGAAAGAGGGCCTGGTCGAGGGCGTAGCGGCCGGGGCCAATGAAGAGCAGGCTTAGAAACAGAATAGCCGATTCCAGGGAGTGGGAGTAGGAGGTAAAGTCGTCGCCCTGCACGACGTGCGAGGCCAGCGCGACCAGCATCGTAATCAGCAGCAGGGCACAGGCCACGCGGAACAGCATGCCCAGGGCCAGCAGCTGCCCGCCCACGGCCTCGGCAAAGGCGGCCAGAAACCCCCAGACGGTAGGGGCGAAGTCGAGCCCGAACTGCTTCATCACGCTTCCAACCTGCTCCCAGACCTCAACGCCGCCCATCAGCTTGGGGTAGCCGTGCAGGGTAAACATAATGCCGATGCCAATGCGCAGGATCAGCAGACCAGCGTCGGTGGTGCGGTAGTGGTTTTCAAACAGAGCCATCTGCGCAGGAGGTGCGGAACGGGTAGGAGAAATAAAAAGCAACTCGACGTTGCCAAAGTACAGTAAATAGCGCGAAACGCAACGAGTCGGCCGGGTCAGCTACCGGAAAAGTAATACGCTGTCCTGCTCCCCGGCGGAGCCCGTGCCGTGCGTACCTTTGCCCGGCCTTGTCTTACCCTAACCCCGCAGCTGTGACCGCCAAAACCCGCAAACCGCTTATCCTGATTTCCAACGACGACGGCATCACGGCCCCCGGCATTGCTACGCTGGTGCGCGTGATGCGCCGCATCGGCGAAGTGGTAGTGGTAGCGCCCAACTCGCCCCAGTCGGGCATGGGCCACGCCATCACCATTGGCTCTTCCCTGCGCCTCGACCCCAGCACCGCCTTCCCCGGCCTCGAAGCCTACGAGTGCAGCGGTACCCCCGCCGACTGCGTGAAGCTGGCCAAGCACCACGTGCTCAAGGACCGCCACCCTGACCTGGTGGTGTCGGGCATCAACCACGGCTCCAACGCTTCCGTGAACGTGCTGTACTCCGGCACCATGTCGGCCGCTATTGAAGCAGCCATTGAAGGACTGCCGGCTATCGGCTTCTCGCTCTGCGAGTACGGCCACGATGCCGACTTCTCCCACGTCGAGGAGTGGATCGAGCACATTGTGCGTCAGGCCCTGGAAAACGGTATCCCGGCGGGTACGGCCCTGAACGTGAACATTCCCAAAAAGTCGGCCCATGAAATAAAGGGCGTGCGGCTCTGCCGGCAGGCCCGGGCCAAGTGGGAAGAGAAATTCGACCTCCGCTACGACCCCTACAAGCGGCCCTACTACTGGCTGATCGGCTCTTTCGTGAACCTGGACCAGGGCGAGGACACCGACGAGTGGGCGCTGGCCCACAACTACATTTCCATCGTGCCCTGCCAGTTCGACCTGACGGCCCAGCACGGGCTTTCGGAAATGAACGAAAACTGGACCCTGAGCCTGAAACCCGAAAAAGCAGGTAAAGCCAAAAAATCCTGAGTGCGAAGTTTCGGCCGGGCCGGGACTTTTTACCGGCGCTATCTTCCGCTCATCTTTCCCGTAGTGCGTTCTGCTATGCCTGCTTTTCGATTTCTGTTGCTGTTGCTGCCGGCTCTGGTGTTTGGCTTCCGGGCCCCGGCTCAGGTATATGCTGCCAAAGAGCCGCTGGCCCACACCTTTTCCATCGTGGCCCGCGACCCGAAAACCGGCGAAATGGCGGTGGCCGTGCAAAGCCACTGGTTTTCGGTGGGCACCGCGGTTTCCTGGGGCGAGGCCGGCGTGGGCGTCATTGCCACCCAGAGCTTCGTGAACAAGTCGTTCGGGCCCCGGGGCCTGGCATTGCTGAAGAGCGGCAAAACCGCCCAGCAGACCCTCGACGAGCTGCTGGCTTCCGACGAGGGCCGGGAGGTGCGGCAGGTGGGTATCGTGGACGCGAAAGGCAACGTGGCCGCCCACACCGGGCAGAAGTGCATCGAGTACGCCGGCCACATCACCGGCCAGGAATTCTCGGTGCAGACCAACATGATGCTCAGCCCCGCCGTGGGGCCCGCCATGGCCAAAGCCTTTGAGCACAGCGCCGGGCAGCCCCTGGCCGAGCGGGTGCTGGCGGCCCTCAACGCCGCCCAGCAGGCCGGGGGCGACATCCGCGGCCGGCAGTCGGCGGCTCTGCTGGTGGTAGCCGCGAAAAGCAGTGCCGCCCCCTGGGACGACCGGCTGATTGACCTGCGGGTAGACGACGATGCCGAGCCCCTGGTGGAGCTGGTTCGGCTGCTGCGCCTGCACCGCGCCTACGACCATATGAATGCCGGTGACCTGGCCGTCGAGAAAAGCGACATGCCCCGGGCCGTGCAGGAATACCAGGCCGCCGAGCGCCTTTTTCCCGACAACCTGGAGATGCGCTACTGGCACGCCATCACCCTGGCCAACAACCGGCAGGTGCCCGCCGCACTCGCGCTGCTGCGGCCCATCTTTCGTAAGAACCCGAACTGGCGCACCCTCACTGCCCGGCTGCCGAAAGCTGGTCTGCTCACCGTGAGCGAAGCCGAGCTCAAGCAGATCCTTAGTTTAAAATAAGCAACCACTACCGATGAGAAAGCCCGCCCGCCCGCTTCTGATTCTGCTGCCTTTGCTGGCCCTGCTGCTGTTTGGCAACTGCCGCCTGCTTTTCAGCGGGTTGTATGGTCCACCCTCGGCCATCGTGTACCTGGTACGGCACGCGGAAAAAGACCTCACGCCCGGCCTGGCCGACCCGCTGCTCACGCCGGCCGGCGAGCAGCGGGCCCTGGCCCTGCGCGACACCCTGCGCCGCGCCGCCGTGCATGCCATCCTCACCACCGACACGCGTCGTACCAAGGCAACCGTGACGCCGCTGGCCGAGGCCCGCAAGCTTACTCCCGAGATTTACGACCCCAAGCGGGCCGAGGACGTGGCCAAGCTGATCCGGCAGCGGTTCCAGAACAAGACGGTGGTTATCGTCGGGCATTCCAATACCATCCTGCCCCTGATTGAGGCTTTTGGCGCCGGAAAGCCGGTACCGGAAATCAGGGATAATGAATATGACTACCTGTTTCGGGTAATGGTGCCCGAAAGCGGACCGGCCAAAGTGCTGTCAGTGAGTCGGTACGGGGCGTCGTCGGCGGTACCGGCGGGAAAGTAAGCAGCCCTGGGGGCCATTCCTGTTACCTTAGCCCGCCGGCTTTAGCCGGGTACTGCCGCCCCGACGGGTGTTTTCTGTTTTTCTCTCCGAATTTCGCTCCTTATGCGCTCCATCCTTTGCCGCAGTCTGCTGCTTGCCGGGCTTGGCTTCTTCACTTTCTCGGCCCAGGCCCAGACCACGGCCAAAACGGACTCAATCAACATCCGCAAAATCTACGACGAGGCCCTGCTGCGGGGGCAGAGCTACGAGAATCTGCGCCAGCTTACCGGCCAGATCGGGGCCCGGCTCAGCGGCTCGCCCCAGGCTGAGCAGGCCGTGCAGTGGGGCAAGGTCACGATGGAAAAGCTGGGTCTGGACCGGGTGTACCTGCAGGAGGTAATGGTGCCCCACTGGGTGCGCGGGCCCAAGGAGAAAGGCCAGATCCGCTCCACCAAGGGCAAGGGCGTCGACGTGGCCCTGTGCGCGCTGGGAGGCTCGGTAGGTACCGGCGGCAAGATGCGGGCCCAGGTAGTGGAAGTGAAAAGCTGGGCCGAGCTGGCCGCTCTGCCTGCGGAAAAGGTGAAAGGCAAGTTCGTGTTCTACAACCGGGCGTTCGAAGACCAGCTGATCGAGCCCGGTCAGGCCTATGGCAAAGCCGTGGACCAGCGGGGACGGGGCGCCATTGAAGCCGCCAAGCGCGGGGCCGTCGGGGCCCTGGTGCGCAGCATGACCAGCGCCAAGGACAACTTCCCCCACACCGGCGCCATGCGCTACGACGAAAAAGTGACCAAGGTACCCGGCGCGGCCCTCAGTACCCTGGCCGCCGACCAGCTCAGCGCCCTGCTCAAAGCCGATCCTACGCTCACCTTTGAGCTGGAAATGGCCTGCGAAACGTTGCCCGAGGTCAAGTCCTACAACGTGGTGGGCGAAATCAAAGGCACCAAGTACCCCGACGAAATCATCACCGTGGGCGGCCACCTCGACTCCTGGGACCTAGGCCAGGGTGCCCACGACGACGGCACCGGCTGCGTGCAGAGCATGGAGGTTTTACGTTTGCTAAAGGCCACCGGTCTGCGCCCCGAGCGCACGGTCCGGGCCGTGCTGTTTATGAACGAGGAGAACGGCGTCCGCGGGGGCAATAAGTACGCCGAGCTGGCCAAAGCCGCGGCTGAAAAGCACCTGGCGGCCATTGAGTCGGACGGGGGCGGGTTCACGCCCCGGGGCTTCAACGTGGAAGCTCCCGCCGCTACCGTGGCCCGGGTCCGGGAGTGGAGCCCTTTGCTCGCGCCGTATCATGTGGATGAAATAAACGCGGGCCATGCCGGCACCGACATTGAGCCGTTGAAAGACCAGGCCAAGGCCCTGATTGGCTTTGACGGCGACTCCCAGCGCTACTTCGACCTCCACCACACCGCGGCCGATACCTTCGACAAGGTTCACCGCCGGGAGCTGGAGCTGGGTGGGGCCGGTATGGCTGCCCTGGTGTATCTGCTCAGCAAATACGGTTTGTAATATGAATCCACCCGGCACCGCCCTCTACCTGCTGGCGCTGCTGCCGCCCGAGCCGGTTTTCACGGCAGTCTGGACCTATAAGCAGGAAGTAGCCCAGCTTACCGGTAGCCGCAACGCCGTGCGCCTGCCCCCGCACATCACCCTGATTCCGCCCTGCCACCTGCCCGTGGCGGGCGAGGCAGAGGTGGTAGGTGCTCTGGCGGAGTTTGCCGCCGGGCAGGCAGCCTTCCCGGTGGGGCTGCGCGACTTTGGCTGGTTTGGAACCCGTACGCTGTTTGTAAAAGTGGTCGATACTGAGCCGGTAAAGGGATTTCACGCGGCCCTCAGTAGCTGGTGCGCGGCGCGTGTGCCCGCCATCCCCCGCGAAAAACGACCCTTTACGCCCCATATGACCCTGGCCACCCGCGACCTGCCCGCCGACCAGGTTCCGGCCCTGCGCCAGCTGTTTGCCGGGCGGCGCTACGCGGCAGATTTTCCGGTGGTGAGCTTCCGCCTGTACCGGCACGACGGACGGAAGTGGCAGCCGGCGGCTGATTTTCCATTGCTTACCCACTAGAAAAGCCGGGAGCACCGAGCACCGGCTTTGACCAGACAGTTCAGCCAGACGAGGGATGTTAGCACGTCCGGATGCCGGTAATTTTCGTTTGTCGGGTGTCGCTGCCACTACGGATGGAGCGTTGCGCTATACGGGTTTCAGGCTTCTTTTGCATTGAACCTTGCGTGGCTTTACTACCTTACACCCCCTTTTGAACTGCCCGCCCTTGTTCCGTTTGCTTTCTCTTTTCCGGTTCTGCCCCCTGGTTCTGGTTTGCCTCGTTGCCGGAGCGGCTCCGCTACCCGCCCCGGCGGCTACGGCCAGCGTACCGACCGCCCGCTATTGGGTGTATCTGCGCGATAAGGCCGGCATGCACTTCGAGCCGGCCCAGTACTTTAGTGCCCCGGCCCGGGCCCGGCGCCTCCGCCAGCACCTGCCCGCCGCCGACAGCACCGACTTTCCCGTCCGGCCCGACTATGTACGCGGGGTTGAGCAGGCGTCCGACTCGGTGCTGTTCGTGAGCCGCTGGTTTAACGCGGTATGCTGCCGCGCTACGCCGGCCCAGGTGCGGGCTTTACGCGGCCTGCCCGGCGTGATGCGGGTTGAAGCGCAGACTCCCCTGGTGCTGCTGCCGACCGCCAAGTACCCGGCGGTGCGGATGAGCAGCCCGGAGCCGCTGACGGCCGCTGAGCGGTATCTGGCCCGGCAGCAAACGGCCAGCCTGGGTGGGCAGGCCTTTCAAAAGGCCCGGCTTGACGGCCACGGCCTGCGCATCGCCATCTTCGATGTGGGCTTTAACGGCACCGATAAGCACCCTGCCTTTCAGCACCTTTTCCGCGACAAGCGTGTGGTGGCCACCCATGACTTCGTGCGGAACCGCGAATCAGTCTATGGGGGAGGTTCGCATGGCACGGAGGTGCTGTCCTGCATTGCCGGCCGCCTGCCCGACGGAACGCCACTGGGTCTGGCGCCGCAGGCGGAGTTTTTGCTGGCCCGCACCGAGCGGATGCTACGCGAGGTGTATGTGGAGGAGCAGGACTGGCTGGCGGCCGCCGAATGGGCTGACCGCAACGGCGCCGACATTATCAACTCTTCCCTGGGCTACACCAACCGCCGGTATTTCCCCGAGCAGATGAACGGCCGCTCCAGCCTGGTGGCCCGCGCGGCCGGCATGGCCGTGCGCAAGGGTATTCTAGTCGTGAATGCCGCTGGCAACGACGGGGACGACGCCGAGTGGCGGACCATCGGAACCCCCGCCGATGGCGACTCGGTGCTGGCCGTCGGGGGCATCGACCCGGATACCTACCTGCACATCGAGTTCAGCTCTTATGGCCCTACCGCCGACCGGCGCCTCAAGCCCAACGTAGTGGCGTTTGGCACCGTGCTGGCGGCCACGCCCCGGGGCTACGAGCAGGTGCAGGGAACGTCGTTTGCCAGTCCGCTGATGGCCGGGTTTGCCGCCTGCGCTTGGCAGCAGAACCGGCAGCTGACGGTCCGGCAGCTGTTTGAGCAGCTGCAGCAGGCCGGCGGACTTTACCCGTACTTCGACTACGCCCATGGGTACGGGCTGCCCCGGGCGTCGGTGTTTATGAGCCCCCATCAGGCTAAAATCCCTCCGCAGGTGGACTTCAGTAAAAAGGATAGTCTGTTGTCGGTTATCATCCGCCCTGAAGCCGCCTTTCTGCCCGGCTTTCCACTGCCAATGTTCACCGACTCCGTAGCGGCCCTGACGCCCGGCGAGGCACTGAAGGCCCCCAAGCTGGGCCGCGAGGCCATTGTGGGCCCGGCACCCGTCGAAGCCGCTGCCGCGCCGCTGCCCCGCCCGACTGACTACCTGTACTGGCACGTGGCCAGCGCCGAAGGAGTGCTGCGCCGCTACGAGGTAAGGGAAGTGCGCCAGCGGGTGGTCGTGCAGATTCCCCTTCGCACCCTGCAGTCCGGCGACCTGGTGCGGGTGTGGTTTCGGGGCTCCATGCTTAGCTACCTCGTGCCATGAGGATGCTGCTCCTCACAGTCCTGGTGCTGGCGGGCCTTCCGGTTTCCACGGCGTTGGCTCAACGGGTGCTGCTGCAAAGCGAAGTGGCCTCCGATACGCTCTACTCGGGCTTTGGGCCCAACCGCGGCTACTATAACCACCTGTACCTGGGCTATGCCCCCGTGATCGGGGAGGCCAGTGCCCCGGGCGCCGCGTTGCGCTACGGCGCTTCGGGTGATTTTTTTGTTGGAATCCGCAACAAAGTCCGCCTCCATCAGGCCCTGGCGGTAGGCATCGACCTACGCCTCGACTGGCTGACCTATTCCCTGGTACAGAACGCGGCCAAGACGGTTCCCAACGCGCAGCAGCACAGCACCGAGAACCTAAGTCTGCAGCAGCTGCAGACGGAAGTATTTACCCGCTTTAACGTGGGTCGCCGGGGTAACGCCATTGGCCGCTACCTGGACCTCAGCGGCTGGGGCGGCTACGTTATCGGCTCGTCCCATTCCTACACCGACCGGCCCGGCACCAACGGTACGCGCAAAACAGTTGTGACCGAGCGGGGCCTTTCGTATGTGACGCGCTGGCCCTACGGAGTGGGTGCCCGGGTCGGGTCGGGGCGCTATGCGCTGCTGCTGCGCTACCGCCTTTCCGACAGCTACCGGGGCGCTGAAAAAGAACTATATCCGGAAATGCCCCGCTGGCTGGTGGGCCTGGAACTGGGCTGGCTCTGATAGCCGCCTCGGGAAAGTGCATTTTGCACAACCCTGGGCCGTTTTTTGCGGTACACAGGACCATTAATGTGCCTGAGTAGCAAGTTGGGCGTATTCCTTTCCTTCCGCCTTTCCCACTGCAGGCATTTGTACTTTGCCGTTTCGCATCCCAAGATGAAGATGGTCGCCCCCTCTACCATGAAAAAACTCGTTCTTCCCGTCGCTTTTGTAGCTCTCCTGATGCAAGCCTCTTCCTGCGCCACCACCGAGCGGGAAGTCGGTACCTCCCAGAACGCCGAGCGGGTGTACACGCCCACGCCCGAAGCCCAGCGTAGCCGGCTCACCAGCCGGAGCGTGCTGAACGCGGTGCGCACCACGCACAGCTTCTCGGACCCCAAAACCAAAGACAACTTCGTACTGCTGCTCCAGGGTGCGAAGATTATCAACGGTCAGGCCCGCTTTCTGATTATCAGCAGCACCGGCGACACGCTCCGCAACGAAGTGATGCCGGCCACTGCTTTACTGGACGAGCGGGAGCTGGAAGACCCCCAGGCCGCTACCGTGCGGGACAAGGAAATTGCCATTCTGAAGGGAATGAACAACTTCTTCCGTCCCGACCGGTTTGTCCAGCCCGCCATTCCCAAGTCCGCGGTGCAGCCCACTGAGGCGGATGCCGAAGCCTGGGCCGCCGTACGCGAAGACAACAAAGCCGTTGGCTTCGACTACACCGCCAACGGAGGCCGTGAACGGCGCATTGCCTATGCCAGAAAGCTCCGCAAAGCCGTGGTTATTGCCGAATAACGCCAGGTCTAACCGGTAAAAAAGCCCGCCCCGGAATAACCGGAGCGGGCTTTTTTGTGGTGCTTGTGGTCGGTTCATGCCTTTGGCAGCTTGGCCATCCAGCCCACCCGGCCTGTTGCGCTGCGCACCAGCTGGTAGCGCCCGTATTCTCCCAGCACCGCAACGCGGCTTTGCGCGGGCAGAGTGTCGACGGCCGCAGCGCCGGCCTGCGGGCCCAGATACAGGTCGGTGGCGGCGGCTACCAGCTCCCGGCGCAGAATATCGGTCGTCGGAGCAACTGCTTTGGCTTCGACATACCCCAGCCGCCCATTCGGATCTTCGACCCGAAACCACCTGCCCTGGCTGCCCACCACCAGAAGCGGGGTGTTCCGGCTGATGCCCGCTACCAGTTGCCCGCTGGCAACCGGGCTACGCCGCAGGTCGGCGCGCCTGCTTTGTACGCGCACCCACTGCCCCAGCCGAGCCGGACTGGTACGGGGTGCTTCCGGGGCCAGGCCGGCTTTGCGGATAAACGGGAACGGGTCGATGGCGCCCTGCCCGCTACGATAAATGCCAAAGTGAAGGTGGGGTGAGGTCGTACGGGCGTTGCCGGTATTGCCGACGAGCCCGAGCGTATCGCCCACCCGCACCTGCTGCCCGGCCCAGACCAGCTGCCGGTCGAGGTGGGCGTAGTAGAGGTGCTGTCCGTGCTTTGTGTCGGCCAGCCACACCACCTTACCGCCCAACGGCGTTTCGCCGGTGCGGGTAATAAACCCCGAGACGGCGGCAATGGCCGGCGTACCGCGCTTGGCAAAGATATCGACTCCCTCGTGCCGGCGGGCGCCCCGGTCGCGGTCGGCACCCCAGAAGCTGCCCACCGCCGCGTCCGACTTGCCCAACACCGGGAAGCCCAGAGAGGGACCCCGCTCGATCCGCAGGGTGAAGCGGCCGGTGCGCAGCAGCTCGGGCTGCACCCGCAGCAGATGCTGCCGGTTGTCCTGGGCCACGTAGCTAAAGGCCAGCGCCGCGGTGTCGGCCGAGGTGAGGGCGTGGGGACCGGGCGTCAGCTCAAAGGCATCAAGAAACACGCGGGCCTGGGTGGCTTTGTCGAGGGTGAGGCGGACGCGCACGGTTTCGCCGGCCCGCACGGCATAGCGGTAAGAAGCGGCCATGGCCCGGTCGGCCCGGAAAAAGCCGGTTTCCTGGAAGGGGAGGGTTACCACCAGGGAATCGCGCAGGGCCCGGTCGGCAGCGGCCAGCCAGTCGCGGCCCAGGGCCGTGTCATTGAGGCCGGCCTGGCGGAGACTGCGGGCGTAGGCTTCGTGGGGAGTGGATTTCTGAAAAACGGCGCGGAGCGTTTGCTCTTTGCCGCAGGCCGTGACCAAAAGCAGCAAAAGCAGCAAGCGAAATGACAGGTGGATAGCAGACATCGAATGAATCAGATACAGCTACGCAAACCCGTTTCAGGGGCCGGTAGTTCGATTAACTTGGCAAGTCAGCCTAGCCCGGAAGGAAGCTGTCCGGGCGGCAGTAGCAGGCAACATAGGACCGGGGGCGGCTCAGAAACCGGTATTATTGGCCCACTATTCCTTTATCCGACCCGATATTCATGTTTTCTGCCGAGCGTATTCAGGCACTCCGAAAAAGTAAGGGCTTGTCGCAGGAGCTCCTGGCCGAGCAGTCGGGCATCAGCCTGCGCACGATTCAGCGGGTCGAGCAGGGCGACACCGTACCCCGGGGCCACACCGTGCAGGCGCTGGCCTCGGCTCTGGGCGTCACCCTGGCCGACCTGCGGCTGACGCCCGAGGTAGCCCAGACCACTACCTCCGCGCCGACCCTGGAAGTGTTGCCCGCGCCCCCGGCGCTACGCGACGACCCGGCGTTTCTGCAGCTGCTCAACCTGAGTGCGCTGAGCTTTCTGCTGCTGCCGTTCCTGAACCTCGTGGTGCCGCTGCTGCTGTGGCGGGCCCGGCGGCGCGCCACTGCCCACGTCGCCGAAGTAGGGCGGCGGGTGCTGGGGTTCCAGGTGCTCTGGCAGGTGAGCTGCTTTTTCGGGTACCTGCTGGTAGCCGGGGCGCAGATGCTGGCCGCCCGCTACCTGCACCGGGTGCTGACCGGGGCCTATATCGGGGTGCTGGTGCTTTCGTACGCGGCGAATGTGCTGACGGTGGTGTACTATGCCCGGCAGCTGCGGCGGGGGAATCTGAATATTTACCGTTTTTGGCTGTGAAATAGGTTGCTGGTGGTGAGTTTGTTACATTAAGTGGCGGCCGAATGGCGGCAAAATGGCGCAGGGGCGGAAGGCAGGGCAGGCTAGGTTTGACTCCTTATCCAACCCCAACCTCCATCACCGTGAAACTGCTGTTGAGAATTTTGCTTGCCCTGGTCGTCCTGCTCGTCGTTAGCGGAATCGGGGGCTATTTCTACTTCCGGAATAAGTTTGAGCCTCCGGTTAATCAGCTGGTCGTAAGCCGGCTTCCGGCCACGCTGCCTTTCGTCTGGGCCGGCGACACGACGGTTCCTCACCAGGCTACCCTGGTGCCGGTACGCCTTCCCGGCTGCCCCCGCACCTGCTATCTGCAGTTCGATACCGGCACGCCCTTCACGCTGCTTTATGCGAAGTCGCTGACGGCGCTACGGAGTCGCTACCCCGCCACCCAGGCCCACCTGGCGGCCCCGGCGGACACGGTCAAGAACCTGACCCTGCAGCTGGGCTCGGCGCAGGTGCTGGCCCGACGCCTGCCGGTGTTTCCCCACGGCGGAGCCGCCGAAGTGCCTGCCGACACAGCAACGGCCTTTATCATCGGCACCCTCGGCACCGACATTATGGAGGGCCGCGTACTCGTTATCGACTACCCCAACCAGCGTCTTACCTTGGCTCAGAGCCTGCCCGACAGCCTCGGCCATGGGGCGGCGTTTGCGCCCCTGGAGTTTAAGGGCCGCCGGGTGCTGGTAACCTCCGAGCTGCAGGGCAAACCGGTGCAGATGCTGTTCGACTCCGGCACCAGCGCGTATTCCCTGGTTACCAGCCAGAGCGAGTGGGACAGGCTGGCCCGTCCGGCCGCCCCGGTGCAGAAGCTGAACGTCAACTCCTGGGGCAAGACCCTGACCTCATACACCGCAGCGACGGCAGCCAGCCTGAAGATGGGAGGCGCAGTGGTGCCACTGGGAACCGTTACGCACATCGAGGGCATGAGCCTGCCGCAACGACTGTTGACGCAGTTCTCGGGTATGGGCGGCCTGCTGGGTAACGAGCCGTTTGCTGGTCGTACCATCATTCTGGACGTGGCCGGAAGCCGCTTCGGCGTGCGGTAGGGAATAGGGGCACACTGGGAAGTTCAGCCCGACCACCTACTTTTGCCGCCCACCCTTGTTCGTAGCCCATGAAGCTGATTGAATGCCCCCGCGACGCCATGCAGGGCCTGACGGAGTTTATCCCGACGGCCACCAAGACGGCTTACCTGAACACCCTGCTCGGCGTGGGCTTTGATACGCTCGACTTCGGCTCCTTCGTGTCGCCCAAAGCCATTCCGCAGCTGCGCGACACGGCCGAGGTGCTGGCCGGGCTGGACCTGAGCAAGACGAAAACCAAGCTGCTGGCCATCGTGGCCAACCTGCGCGGGGCCGAAACGGCCGCCGGCTACCCGGAGATTCAGTACATCGGCTTTCCGCTGTCGGTATCCGAGACGTTTCAGCAGCGCAATACCAACAAGAGCATTGCCGAAGCCCTGACCGAGCTGGCTCAGATGCAGGCCTTGTGCGAAATGTCCGGCAAGACGCTGGTGACGTACCTGTCGATGGGCTTTGGCAACCCCTACGGGGACCCGTGGAGCCCGGAGGTAATCGGCGACTTCACCCAGCGCCTCGACCAGATGGGCGTGCGCATCGTGGCCTTGTCGGATACCATCGGCGCTTCGTCCCCGGCAACCATCGCGCCCCTGTTCAGCCAGCTGATTCCGGCGTTTCCCCACATCGAGTTTGGCGCCCACCTGCACACCACCCCCGACTCCTGGCGGGAAAAGGTAGCCGCCGCCTACGAGGCCGGCTGCCGCCGCTTCGACGGTGCTATCGGGGGCATCGGCGGCTGCCCGATGGCCGCCGACGTGCTCACCGGCAACATGGCGACCGAGAACTTGGTGGCGTATCTGGACGAGCAGGGCGAGCAGCTCGGCCTCAGTGCCGAAGCTTTCCTAACCGCCCGCCACCAGGCCGGCAGCGTCTTTGCCAGCCATTAGATCCAGCGCCTGGTGCCGGTAATTCGTGGTCGGTGTTCGGATGCTGGCGCTTCTGCCAACCGCTCCCGCCCGTCCCCATTGCCCGTACGCCTGTCAGCCCTTTCTCCACGTTTCTTCCATTTGCCTGCATGATCCCTGTTGATATTTTCATTCCCTGCTTTGTGGACCAGCTGTTTCCCGAAACGGCCATGAACATGGTGAAGGTGCTGGAGGCCGTGGGCTGTGAGGTGCGCTACAACGGCAATCAGACCTGCTGCGGGCAGCCGGGATTCAATGCCGGGTTCAAAGACGAGGCGTGTCAGGTGGCGCAGAAGTTTCTCCGGGATTTTCCCAATGAGGGGCAGCGCTACATCGTGAGCCCGTCGGCGTCCTGCGTGGGCATGGTGCGCAATTCCTACCCCGCCCTGTTGGGCAACACGCCCGACGAGGCCCGGTACCAGGCGTTGCAGCCCCGCGTCTTTGAAATGACCGAATTTCTGGTGGATGTGCTGGGCATCACCGAAATCCGCGGGGCCCGCCTCGACGGGCGCTACACCTACCACGACTCCTGCTCGGCCCTGCGCGAGTGCGGCATCCGGGAGGCGCCCCGCCGCCTGCTCGACGGTGTCCGGGGCCTGGAACGCATTGAAATGGCCGAGACTACCACCTGCTGTGGCTTCGGCGGCACCTTTGCCGTCAAGTTCGAGGCTATATCCGTGGCCATGGCCGAGCAGAAGGTGGAGCACGCCCTGGCGACCGGCGCCGACTACCTCGTCAGCACCGACACCAGCTGCCTGATGCACCTGGACGCCTACATCCGCCGCGAAAACAAGCCTATCCAAACCCTGCACATTGCCGACGTGTTGGCCAGCGGCTGGTAGGGCTGAGGCCGGGGTATCGTCATTAGCAGCGGCTGGTAAACAAAGGCAGTCATGCTGAGCATGTGGCGCATCAAGCCAGGGACGAAGCATCTCTTCCGCTTCGTTGAATTCCTACTCCAGCATCAGCACGCGAGATGCTTCGGCTTGTGCCTCTGCATGACTGCCTTGTTACATTTTGATTCGCATCATTTCTTCCCAGCTTGCAAAGTGAAAAAGCCCTGACGCGCTTGCATCAGGGCTTTTTTATGCTGAATCAGAAGCAGCTAGTACTTGTTCAGCGCCGCCACGATGTCGCGGAGCAGCTCCTGCTGATTGACCATAAAGCCGGTGCAGTCCCCGATGCCAAAGACGTTGAACAATATCCGCTCATCCAGGGACGGGAGCAAAGACAGGGTAAAGTCGGCCAGCGGAATGTTGCAGACCTGGTAGCCGGGCCACTGCTGCTCGCCGGTAGTTTGGGCAAATTCCGGGTGGGGCCAGATCGACAGAAACGGCTGGTTGTCGAGCTCCGCTACGGCCAGGCCACCGTCAGCGCGCTGCAGGGAGTAAACCACTTCCGAATCGGCGAACTGGCTGATGGAGTAGGCGTAGCGGGAATAAGGCTCCAGGCCCAGAACCGACGTTTTTTCCGTTGGGGTGAGGTTCGACATCTGGCTACAGTAGCTTTTGAATACGCTCCTTGAGGCCGCCGGTAGCCTCCAGCAACGGCAGGCGGGCCGCGGCCGAGCACAATCCCAGGGCTTCGAGGGCAGCTTTTACGCCTACCGGGTTGCTTTCCTCATACATCAGCGGGTTCAGGGGCAGCAGCTCAAACAGCAGCTTGGTGGCCTCGGCGTAGTTGCCGGCCAGGGCGTGGCGCGTCATGTCGCTCATCCGGCGCGGGAAGGCGTTGGCCAGCACCGAAATCACGCCCTCCGCGCCAAACGAAATCATCGGAGTGGTGAGCATGTCGTCGCCGCTGATGAGCATGAAGCCCCTGGGCTTGCGGGCCGCAATGACCATGCACTGCTCCAGGTTGCCGCTGGCTTCCTTGATACCGACGATGTTGGCGTGGTGGGCCAGGCGCAGGGTTGTTTCCGCCGTCAGGTTGGAGCTGGTGCGGCCTGGCACGTTGTAGAGGATGATGGGCAGCGGGCTGGCGTCGGCCAGGCGCAGGTAGTGCTGAATGATGCCGGCCTGGCTTGGCTTGTTGTACGCCGGGCTGGCCGACAGGATGGCCGTAACGCCGCCCAGGTCGGTGGTGCGCAGCAGGTTTTCAACCCCGGCCGTATCGTTGCCGCCGATGCCGTACACCAGCGGTACGCGGCCGGCTATGTGCTCTTTGACGACGCGCAGAATCTCGGCCCGCTCGTCGGCCGTGACCGTCGGCGACTCGGCGGTGGTGCCGTTGATGACCAGGTATTCGGCTCCGCCTTCGATGGTGAAGTCGAGCAGGCGGCGCAGGGCCGGGTAGTCGACGGCGTGGTCCGGAGTGGGCGTGAAGGGCGTAATGAGGGCTACACCGGTGCCCCGAACCGAAGGAAGGCGGGAATCAAGTTTGTCCATGCGGGGAATAAGCTGTTGTTTTGTGCTTTGGATGGTCAGGCGAAGGTACAAACCGACGTGTTGCGGGCCGTTATCCGGTATCTTTTCTTTCTCCCGACGTTGCCGGCCCCGGGCCGGTGTGCAGTACCCACTTATGCGTATTACCCGTTTCCCGCTCGTAGCAGCGGTTTCCTTAGCCGCTTCCGCGGTCTTCTCTTCCTGCGAAACCAAGCCCGCCACGGCCTCCGAGGCCGCCGTCAACGCCACCACCGAAGCCCGCGCCGACTCGACCGCGACGCCCGCGGCCACCCAGTCGGCCGAAGCTGCTGCCACGGCGGCACCCGACCCGAGCAGCATCCCGGCCGGCAGCATTGCCGACGCGGCCACCATCACGGCCCGGCCCCAGGTGCCGATTCTCTGCTACCACCAGATCCGCGACTGGCGGGCCAAGGACTCGAAAGGCGCCAAAGACTACATCGTGCCGGTGGCCCGGTTCCGCGAGCAGATCAAGATGCTGGCCGACAGCGGCTACCATACCATCCTGCCCGACCAGCTCTATGCCTACCTGACCACCGGGGCCAAGCTGCCGAGCAAGCCCATCATGCTCACCTTCGACGACACCGACCTCGACCAGTACACCGTGGCCGCGCCCGAGCTGAAAAAGTACGGCTACAAGGCCGTGTACTTCGTGATGACCGTGAGCCTGGGCCGCCCCAACTACATGAGCAAGGCGCAGGTAAAGGAGCTGTCGGATGCCGGCAACGTTATCGGCTCCCACACCTGGGACCACCACAACGTGAAGAAGTACCAGGGCCAGGACTGGGTAACGCAGATTGAAAAGCCCACCAAGACGCTCGAGGAAATCACCGGCAAGGAAATCAAGTACTTCGCCTACCCCTTCGGCCTGTGGAACCAGCAGGCTATTCCGGAGCTGAAAAAGCGCGGCATGGTGGCCGCCTTCGTGCTGGCCGAGAAGCGGGACCCCATCGACCCGCTGTTCACTATCCGCCGCATCATTGCCAGCGGCTACTGGAGCGCCCGCACCCTGCACAACAGCATTGTGCAGAGCTTCTAGCCCTGTCTCAACAACAAAAAAGCCCCGGCGCACGCCGGGGCTTTTTTGTTGCTTTATAAGCAGCCCTTATTCCGTTTTCAGTCCCGCGTCCTTCAGCGTTTTGAAGCCGCCGGCGTTGCGCACGTCGCGGAAGCCCTTGTCCAGCATAAGCGTCGCGGCCTGGTTGCTGCGGTTGCCGGAGGCGCAGTACAGCACGTACGTGCGCTTAGGATCGAGGCGGGCTACCTGCTGGGCAAAGTCGGGGGCGCGGAAGTTCAGGTTCTTAGCCCCGGCGAGGTGGCCGGTAGCAAACTCTTCCGGCGTGCGCACGTCGAGCACCGTAACGTTGGCCTGCTTCTGCAGTCTGGCTACCGCGGCGGCATCAACGACCAGCGGCTTGTGGGCCAGCAGCGTCACATCAACTTTATCCTGCACCGGGCCAGCCGGACTGACCGGGGCCGTCTGGGCAGTGGCAGCAAAGCAGACGAGCAGCAGGGCAGGAGCGAGCAGCAGCGTTTTCATGACCAGGAAAAAGTAAGAGGAGATTCGAAACGAAAGGCCGCGGCAACTGGTGGCGGCGGAAGCATTATACTTTCAACCGTGAGCCGGGGTGGGGATTGCCCGAACCCGTAAAAAGGCCCGGTCCGGCTCACGATTGAAAGCACAGAGCGCGTGGTGGGACGCGTTTCGGAGCGCTAAAATAAGGAACCTTGGCGACCTAAATCGTTTGCGGAACTTTTAGGGGCCGGGAAAGTCTCCAAATTCTTCGATTCCACGCTGGAATCAGAGTTTTTGAGAGCTAAAATTTCTTCCTCCGGTTGAGCTTCGTCTTCACCGGGCAGCATGGCCAGCAAATCGGCCTCGCCGATGATGGGCACCTTGAGCGTAGTGGCCTTTTCCCGCTTGGCTGGGCCCATTTTGTCGCCGGCAACCAGGTAGCTGAGCTTCTTGCTGATCGAGCCCGTTACCTTCCCGCCGTGGCTGACAATCAGCGCTTCGAGCTCGTCGCGGCTGTGGTCCTCGAACACCCCCGACAGCACAAAGGTGAGGCCCGCGAGCCGGTCGGAATGGGCCTGGGGAGCCTCGCCGGTGAGCACCAGCTGCACGCCGGCCGAGCGCAGGCGCTCGATCAGCTCCCGGTTGCCGGCGTCCTGCAGCCAGAAGGCCAGCGACTCGGCAATTACGCCGCCTACTTCGGGCGTCGCGGCCAGCTCCTCGGCCGAAGCCGCCATCATCGCGTCGATGCTGCGGTAGTGAAGGGCCAGCTTTTCGGCCACCGTTTCCCCCACATAGCGGATGCCCAGGCCAAACAGCACCCGGTCGAAAGGCACCTGCTTGCTGCCCTCAATGCCGGCCAGCAGGTTGGTAATCGACTTTTCGCCCAGTCGCTCCAGCTTTACCAGCTCGTCGCGGCGCTGGGGCAGGTCGTAGATGTCGGCCGGGGTTTGCAGCAGGCCCAGGTCAAAGAAACGGCCCACGGTTTCGGCGCCCAGCCCTTCAATGTTCAGCGCCTTGCGCGAGACGTAGTGCTCGAGCCGGGCCTTGAGCTGGGGCGGGCAGCCCCGCTCGTTGGGGCAGCGGTAGTGGGCCTCACCCTCGGGCCGGACCAGGGGCGTATTGCAGGCCGGGCATTCGGTGGGATAGCGGATGGGCTCGGCCCCGGCAGGCCGGGCGCCCAGGTCCACACCCGTAATCTTGGGAATGATTTCCCCGCCTTTCTCCACGAATACCAGGTCGCCCAGGCGCAGGTCGAGGGCGGCAATCTGGTTGGCATTGTGGACCGAAGCGCGCTTCACCACGGTGCCGGCCAGGGGCACAGGGTCGAGCATGGCCACCGGCGTCACGGCCCCGGTGCGGCCCACCTGGTACTGAATGGTGTTCAGGCGGGTGCGGGCTTTTTCGGCGGGGTACTTATAGGCAATGGCCCAGCGGGGGCTTTTCGCCGTGAAGCCCAGGATTTCCTGCTGGCGGAAGTCGTCCACCTTAATCACAATGCCGTCGGTGGCCACGGGCAGCTCAAACCGCTTCTTCTCCCACGCGTGAATGAAGTCCAGCACCTCGGTAATCGTGTTGCAGCAGCGCCAGGTGTCGGATACGGGCAGGCCCCAGTCTTTCAGGGCCCGAAGCGACGCGCTGTGCGAGCTGAAGACCCGGCCGGGGCTCAGGAAGCTGTAAGCGAAGAAGCGCAGGCGCCGCGCCGCCACCAAGGCCGAATCCTGGAGCTTGAGCGTGCCGCTGGCCGCGTTGCGTGGGTTCGCCAGCAGGGCCTCGCCGTTCTGCTCCCGCTCGGCATTCAGATCGTTGAAGACCGGGTTAGGCATAAAGATTTCGCCCCGCACCTCAAATTCCCGGGGCTGGCCGGGCGCCGGGCGCAGGTGCAGGGGGAGGTTCTTGATGGTGCGCACATTGGGCGTCACCACGTCGCCGCGGGTACCGTCGCCGCGGGTAACCCCCTGGGTCAGCTGCCCGTCCTCGTAGGTGAGGCTCATGGCTACGCCATCAAACTTCATTTCGCAGACGTAGGTGTAGTCGTCGGAGTCCAGCACCCGGCGCACCCGCTCGTCAAACTCCCGCAGGTCGGCCTCGGAGTAGGTGTTGCCCAGGCTGAGCATGGGGTAGCGGTGCAGGGCCGTCGGAAACTGCTTGGTGATGGTGCCGCCCACGCGCTGGGTGGGGGAGTTGGGCAGGGCCAGCTCCGGGTACTGCTGCTCCAGGGTTTGCAACTCGGCCAGCATCCGGTCGAATTCCTGGTCCGAGACGTCAGAAACGTCGTTCTGGTAGTATTGGTGATTGAGGTAGTGAAGCCGCTCGGTGAGCTGCTGAATCTGCTGCTGAATGGAGTTCTGGTCGGGCATAAGGCAAAAATAACCGGCGGGAAGTCAGGTACGCAGTGCAGTACGAAGTTTAGGGCCCCAGGTCGTTCTGCCCGTGCATCCGCCGGGCCGGCCCAGGGCTTTCACCACCAACGCGGTTCCGCGGCGGGTTGTCGCAAAAAGCAAAAGGCCGCCCGGGGGCAGCCTTTCGACAGGTATTCGATACGAAAGCACTAGTCCTGCACCAGCACGCCATCGGCCATAAAGGTGAGCTGCTCATCGGGCTTTGTGATGGCGGCAACTTCCTTGGCCGACTTGCCTGCATCCTTGGCGTAGTGCTGCAGGTCTTCGACCGGCACGATTTCCCGGTGGGCCCAGCCATCGATAACCACCGTCTTGCCGGTCAGGTCTTTCGGAACGAAGAAGGCATAGTCTTTAAACCGCACCCGCATTTCCTTGCCCTCCGTGGTTTTCATCGTCAGCCAGCAGCCCTTGGCCTGGCACACGCCGGTGGCCGTACCGACCAGCTTCACTTTGGCGGAGTCCTGGTTGCCCAGGGCTTTTGGCAGCTCGGCAAGAGGCAGGGCGCCGTCCGAGGTGGTCGCGGCGCCGTAGGTTTTGCCGGTCACGGCCACAGCAGGCGCAGCCGTGGTGGTCGCGGAAGTTGTGGCGGGAGTTGTGTTGGACTGACAGGCCGCCAGCGACAGGAGGGAGGCGGCCAGGGTGGCAGTGAAAAGCTTCATGGAAGGTGGGCTAACAGCTTGAGCGTGAGTAAGGGCCCAAAACTACATTTTTTCGCCCGCTATTCCTTGCTCCCCGTGCGCGAGGCCAGCACCCGGGTCTGTACGAGCTTGCCGTTCTTGCCGTAAATCTCGGTTTTCACCACTCCATGGCCGGGCGAGTAATAGTCTACCACCCGGTTGAGCGTGTGAAAAGCAACGTCGGCCCGCGCCGAGGTGCTGTTGTCGCGCTCCGACTCCACCTTGTAGCACGGAAACGTGCCGGCGGGCGTCGTGACCGCAGCCAGCCCGCTCACCACCCGCCGTTTGCGGAACATGGTGCTGACTTTGGCAATGGCAACCACCGATGAACTCACGTTCACCGTCACGCCCCCGTCCGGGAGCTTGCTGCCGGTGGTGGGCTGGTTGGGCCAGGCCAGGGCGGTGGGCACGTACTCAAACTTTCGGTCCCGAAACGACTTCAGCGCCTCGGGGTTGAAATCTGCCAGCCCATCGGAGAAGGTAGTGTCGCGGCGGCAGCTGAACGTCAGGTCCTGCTGGCGCTGCAGACGGTTTTTCTGGTCGTACACTCCGCTCTTGACGAGCACGTTGGTGGTCGTAACGGTTTTCTTTTTGTTGGTTTCAAAGCTGAGCCGCACAACGCGGGTGCGGATGATGCCGCTGGGCTTACCCTTCTCATCCAGCAGCTGGTAAACCAGCTCGTGGTTGTCGGCCAGGCCGAAGGGGTGGTCACAGCCGGTCGGGGGCGCGGTTTTGATCGTATCGGTGGTCTGGGCGGCAGCGGACTGCAGTAGCACCAGCAGCAGGAACAGAGGAAGGCGAATGCGCATTGAATGGAGATGAATAGTAGAAGCTACCCCGACAACATACGCAGCCTCTGTTATTTGGATGATACCGGTTGAGCTTTGGGGCACCCACCACGTTGCGTTTGCCGTAGAGGGGTGGTATGTTTGACCATTCACCCCGGTGCCGGTAGCTGCCGGCACCGGGGCCGGTCCCGCTCTACAAAACCTTTGCCAGCCCCGGGCTGGTTTACCTTCTTCCGCTGCCCCTATGGCTTCCTCTTCCCAACAACCTGCTTCCAACTGGGCCGACATGGCCGCTTCCCTGCTCAACAAGCTTTCCGGCGGCGTAGAGCTGGCCCTTACGTTTGACCAGATGGAGCTGCAGGTTCCCACCGACCAGAACGCGTCTTCTACCTGGCGGCTGAACGGCTCCCTGCGCATCAAAACCAAAGGCGAAAGCGCGGGCACTGTCCTGCCACCCGCCCAGCCCAACGCCGGCAACGTTGGCTAGTGCCCTGGAAATCGAGGCCCGGCTGGTCATATCCCACGATGGGGATGATATTCAGGTGGCCGCGGCCGGCACGTACCTGATTGTCAACTTTCCCAGCCAGCGGGTACTCGACAAGCTCACCAGCGGGCCCAAGAAGGAACCCGGGCCCCGGCGCGAAAAAGAGAAGTCCGGCGGGGGACTCGATGCCTTGCAGCAGCTCCATGACCTGGCCCAGCGCCTGGGCCTCGTACTTGACCTGCGCGTGGGCGGCAAAACCTACGTGACCTTTGGAATCGGCCGCTCGCCCAAGATTACCATGAGCGCGGTACTAGGGAAAATCGGGTCTTTTTTCAGCGGGTCCTAGGCGGCCGGAACCACCTGTCCGGCCCCGGGCTTTTTACGTATCTTGGTTAGAGGCCAACAGCACCGCCACGTGGAAAATGGAGCGGAACTAAAGGCCGTTAGATTGGTTGTTCCAGCGGGCCGCTACTCCCTTTTTCATGAACTCCGACAAAGAACACAAAGACAAGGTAGGCGCCGGGCATCCGGCTTCCGCCTTCACGCGCATTGAGCGGGTACCGCCCCTGATGATGCTGCTTTACCTGAGTATGGTCGGCATCACGGTGCTGTTCGTTATTCTGGTGGCTGCCTATGCCCAGACGCGCTACTACAGCTCCCTGCCGAGCGGTCTGCACCCGTTTCCGCGGTATTTCTCCCTGAGCACCATCGTGCTGCTGGTAAGTAGCTACACCCTGAGTCAGGCGCCCCGACTATACAAAGAGGACGATGTATCGGGCCTGGTCCGCTGCCTGGGAGCCACGCTGCTGCTGGGCATCACCTTTATCGGGCTGCAGCTGCTGGGCTGGCGGGAGCTGGTGCAGCAGGGCATATTCTTTTCCGGCGAAGCGAGCGGCACGTACGTCTACATTATCTCGGCGTTGCACGTGACCCACCTGCTGGGCGGCATCGTGTTCCTGACTTTGCTGCTGATGCACTCCCTCCACGCCTCGCGCGACGCGGTTCGTACCCTAGTCTTTATTCGCAACCCCTTCCGGATGCGTCAGCTGCGCATGCTGGGACTGTACTGGCATTACATCGACGGCCTCTGGATTGCGCTGTTTGCCGTTTTCCTTTTTCTCTACTAGCTGAATTTAGCAGCTGGAATTGCTCATTAAGAAAAACTCCCTGGCCAGTGCGGTCGGGGAGTTTTTTTTCCGGAAGGAGCAGCGCGTTACGGCGACAAGGTGATGGTCCCCTTAAAGCGTTTCTTGTCGGTGTATTCGATAAGGTAATAGTAAACCCCGGCGGGCAGGCGGCCCCCATCCCAGCGGAACACGCGGTCGGTGGTGCGGTACACCTCGTTGCCCCACCGGCTGAAGATCTTGACGGTGGCAAACCGGGATTCGCAGAAATCCGGAGGCAGATCGGGGAGGGCAAAGACATCATTGAGGCCGTCCCCGTTTGGCGTGATAATGTTGGGCGGCAGAAACGGCAGGGAGTCGGGGCTGATAACTTCGAAGCGCACCGTGCGCGACTGCGAAACCGGCCGGCAGGTCGACTCCAGCAGCAGGAAGGTTACTTCCAGCCCGGTTTGCTGCACGGCTGAGCAGCTGGCATCCCAGCGGAAAGTCGCTGTAGCCCGGCCGGGGCCGTTGCGGGGCGTAAAGGTCATGCCCACGGCCGGCAGGTCAAACCCGTTGCCCAGGGCTGTGAGCGTAAGCTGGTCGTTGTCGGTATCCAGGCCTTCGAACGTTGCCTCAAACACGCCCCCTAGGGGGCGGCGGATCAGGATGGGTGGCGCCGTCGGACTGCCTTCCGCGGGCAGGCTGGTCGTGAGCGTGGGGGCAGTGTTCTGGTAGTCTATCTGAACCGGGATGACAAGGGTACTGGCCTGCCGGTCGCCACACGGCGAGGCCACGGCTGCAAACTCAAACTGGTAAGCAGGCTGGTCAATGGCCCGGCAGTCGACGCGCCAGGTAAACCGGCCCCGGGTCTGGTTTCCACTCACCGACTGCGTCAGCTGGGCCCCCAGCACCGACGGAGCAAACCCCCGGCCGGTCATTTCCAGAGTAATCGGGTCGTTGTCGGCATCCGTTGCCGTAAGGTCGAAGGTTATCAGGTTCCCGGGCTTGGCGCGCAGGGGCAGCACGGCATTGCTGGTCAGGGCCGGGGTGCTGTTCGGGTCGGGTACGGCCGTAAATGCCAGGCGCACGGTGTCGCGCTTGGGCAGGCTGCACCCGTCATCGCCCACAATCACGTCGAGCAGGTATACGCGCCCCCGCGTGTTGAAGCAGGCCGGAAAGCAAAGCTGGGAAACCAGGGTATCGGGGGCTCCGGGCGTCCGCACCGTACCCTGCGAAACGGTAAACGTGGGCAGGGCAGCCGTCGAAAAGTTAACCGGGCTCAACGACAACGACAGGCGGGAAGTGGGGTCGGGGTCGGTGAAGCGCAGCGTAAAGCAGCGGTTGGCACCCGGGCGCACCCGCAGCGTATCCAGTCCTTCGCGGTAGGGCCGGCCGGCTCCGGTGGTTTGTACGGTCATGCTCGGAGGCGTATTGCGGGGGCAGCTGAGCACCTTGAGCTGAAAGTCGCGGCGCACTTCCCCGATCTTTTCACCCCGGCGGTATTCCGAGCACTTGATGCCAAAGACATAAAGTCCCAGCTGGCTGGGCTGTACCGTAAGCCGGCCCGAGGTGCGCCCAATGCTTAGCGTTGGAGTGCCGGGAATCTGGCTGAGCGTGCTGCGGCCCGGCAGCCAGGTGATTTCCCGGTAGGGCGCCGAGGTGGCAACCGCCGGCTTGGGTTGGGCCGGGGTGCCGCCGTCGAGGGGCGTTACCAGTTCGTAAACCAGCGAATCCTTGTCAGCGTCCTGGCCGGCGAAGTCGTAGTAGAACAGCTCCCCGCGGCAGGCGTAGTCGCTCAGGGGAGGGAAGATGCGCGGTGTGGAGTTGAAGAAGTCCTGCCCCCCGCGCGTGACGGCCGGAAACTCCAGGTAAAAGGTCTGGCCGGTGTCGCCGGGCGCCTGGATGTTGCTGATGCCATTGTTGCGGCAGCAGCGCTGCACGGCGGCGTAGTAGCCCGCGGGGCTGTTGTACTGGCTGGCGGGCAGGTCGATAACGCGGGTGTAGACCAGGCGCTTGGTGCTGAGCGAGGGAGACGTGCAGGCAGGATTCGTATAGGGCACGAACGTGTCGCTGGTCAGGGGCAGTACCACGTCCTGCTTTCGGATATTGTTGCCCTTGTCGAAGATGCTGACCGTAAGGTCGCTGTCGAGCGCGCCGCTGCTGCCGTTCAGGGCGTCGAAGTACAGGTTCAGCGTCAGCCGGTAGCTGCTGCCGGACAGGTGCTGCAGGTCCATTTCCCCGCCTACGATGTGCGTGGCAGTGGCCACCCGGGCGCCCAGCACGAGCAGGAGCAGAAAACCCAGGCGGCAGAAAAAGGGTGCGTAGTAGAAGTGAGGCATCGGTAGAAGGTCAGCGGCTAAAGAACGCTCGTCAAATATACGAAGCCCGGGGGCCTGGATGGGAACTGATCCGCAAGACTTTATGTGGCTGACTACGTACCTTCGTGCGCGGCCCCACGGGGCCATCTAGCTGTTTCTGTTTTCCTTACTCCTATCTATGCGCTCCTTTCTTTACTCGCTTGCGGCCGCTTTGCTCCTGACGGGGCCGGCTTGGGCCCAGAGCCCTGCTTCCCGCCTGCTGCCCGCCGACCTCGACGGCAGCGCCGCGCTGGCCTGTGCCAAGGGTCGGATTTCCGGCGCCCTGCTCCAGCCTGCCACGACCGTCCGGCACCGGCAGAAAATGGACCGCTACGACGTAAAGTATTACAAGCTGGACATTGCCCTCGAGAATAACTCCCGCAACGTGGGCGGCTCGGTGCGGATACAGGCCCGGGCCGGGGCCCAGGCGCTCGATTCCCTGGCTTTTGAGTTGTTTTCAACGTTCACCATCGACTCGGTAGTGGTAAACGGCCGCCGGGCTCAGGGCCTGCGCCGCGTGGGGGGTGACGTTACCGCCGGGCTCGGAGCCAGCGTGCCGGCCAACTCGCTGTTCAACGCCTTGATCTACTACCGTGGCACGGCGCCCAATGGGGGTTCAGCCGCCATCGGCAATGCCCTCGATTCCCGTCCCGACCCTACCTACAACGTGCCCGTGACGTGGAGCCTGAGCGAGCCTTTTCACGCCTACGAGTGGTGGCCCTGCAAGCAGGTACTCACCGACAAAGCCGATTCGTCGGATGTCTGGGTTACCACTGCTGCCATCAACAAGGTGGGCTCCAACGGGGTGCTGCAGCGTGTTACGCCCCTGCCGGGAAACAAGAGCCGCTACGAGTGGAAGTCGCGGTACCCGATTGCGTACTACCTGATTTCCGTAGCGGTGGCCCCCTACATCGAGTATGTGAATTTCGCCAACCCGGCGGGTGGCCCCCAGATTCCGATTGTCAACTACGTGTACAACAACGCGGCGCTGAACAACTTCCGCGCGGAGATGGACCGGACGCCGGGGTTCATCGAGAACTTCTCTAACCTGGTCACGCCCTATCCCTTCGCCCGGGAGAAGTACGGGCACAGCATGGCGCCCATCGGCGGGGGCATGGAACACCAGACGATGACCACCCAGGACGGTTTCACCTTCACGCTGACCGCGCACGAGCTGTTTCACCAGTGGTTTGGCAACAACGTGACCTGTGCCTCCTGGGAGGATATCTGGCTGAACGAAAGCTTTGCCTCCTACGGAGAGTACCTCTCGCTTCACGCCCTGGCGTCGCCGGCTAACGCCCGCAGCTGGATGGACCAGGCCCACGCCACCGCTATGTCCCAGGCTGGCGGCAGCGTCCGCGTGCCCGACACCACGAACGTGGGCCGCATCTTCAGCGGACGGCTCAGCTACAAGAAAGGCGCCGCCGTCGTGCACATGCTGCGCTACCTGCTCAACGACGACACCAAGTTCTTCCGGGCCCTGCGCACCTACCAGAACACCTACGCGGGCGGCACGGCCCGCACCCGCGACCTGCAGCGCATCTTTGAAGCGGAAGCCGGCCGCTCCCTGACGTACTTTTTTCAGCAGTGGTACGCGGGCCAGGGGCACCCGACCTTCTCGACGCGCTGGAACCAGGTGGGCAACAGCCTGCACCTGCAAACCAACGAAACCGTTTCCTTTCCCTCCGCAACGCCCTTTTTCGATACCGAGCTCGACTACCGCATTACCTTCAGCTCCGGCCCGGCCCGCATCGTGCGGCTACGCCAGAGCCAGACAGTTTCGTCGTTCAGCGTTCCGGTTACCGGTACCGTCACCGGCATTCAGCTTGACCCCGACCAGTGGATCCTGAACGGCGCCGGCACCGTGGTCCAGGACAACACCCTCATTCTGGCCAACCGGGCCCCGATTCAGGCGGCGCGCCTGAATGTATACCCCAACCCCTGCCGCGACGTGCTGGTGCTGGCGGAGGCACCCGCCCGCGGCGCCGAAGCGGAAGTCACTGACGTAACTGGACGCATTGTGCTGCGGCAGACCGTTGGAGCCGGTCAGAATCAGCTTTCCACCCAGGCCCTGGCCCCGGGCCTCTACCACCTGCGCCTCATGGCTGCTGACGGGGCCGTTTCCCTGGCCCGCTTCGTACGGGAGTAACCCTGCTCTTTCGTGAAAAAAGGTCCTGCTAAGCGTTAGCAGGACCTTTTTTGTTTGGGCTCCCGCAGCGCCGGTCAGGCGTTTTTCTGCAGCACCACTTCCATCAGCTCATCAAAGGAGTGCGGCGGAGTAAAAATGGCGTCCTGGTAAGGGTTATGAAAAAAGCGAATAAAGCCCGGGTTGCCGTTCATCAGAATCAGGTCGAGCGTGATGGTGCCGAAGCGCTGGTTGCAGTTGCCGGATTTCGGGCAGTCCTGGGGCTTGGGCTTGAGAAAGTGCTTGTAAACCGTTTCGGTGCAGTGCTCATTTTTGCGCGTGCGCCAGTCGGAAGCGGCCAGGTTATAGCCCTGGGCCAAGACCTGGTCGCGCAGAAAGTCAAAGAAAAAGCGAAAGTTCCGGGGGCCGATGCTGGGGTCGTAAAAAAACACGGCTCCCTGCCGGCCGCAGTCGTGGAGTAGCTGCACGCGCAGGCCCTCAGGAGCGCTGATGCCGGCTTTGCCGTAGTGGTAGGCTTTGAAATAAGGCCCCGTCCAGTTGCGGTAGGTGCCGGCGGCTACCCACTGCGCGAGAGCCCGCTGCTCGGCCGCCGAGGGCTGAGTAGGGTGCCACGACCCCTGGGCGGCAGGGCGCAGGCTTTGGAGGAAGCGTTTAAAGAATTCAGACAAAGGATAAAATATCTTGCTTTCAGGGAAAACACCAGCCCGCTGAAATAGTTTTTATAGCCGGTTGCAGCTTCCAACGTGGCCGGGTCGTCTTTTTAGCTTACGATTCTACTTGATTTCTATGGTTGCCAAATCTTCTTCCGCCAAACACCGCGTTGCACTGAAACAAGAACTGCTGGCCGAGTGCCGCCGCCTGCAACAGCAGAAAGTTGACACCGCCCGGCAGGCCATGCTCGACGTGCAGGAAAGCGCCAATGAAAGTCAGGGAGCCATCGAAGACAAGTTTGAGTCGTTCCGCGAAGCCTGCCAGATCCAGCGCGACCTGTACGCCCGTCAGCTGGACGAAGCCCTGAGCGGCCTGCAGGTGCTTCAGCGTCTGCCCGATGCGCACACGCCCCGCAACCAGCCCGGTCTGGGCTCCGTGGTCGTTACTGATTCGCAGACGTACTATATTTCTCTGAGCCTGGGCGAGGTAAAGGTCGGCGGGCAGACCTACTGCGCCATCTCGGCTTTTTCCCCGCTGTACCTGGCCATGGCCAAAACGCAGGTCGGCGAAACGTTCTCGTTCCGGGGCAAAACCCACCGCATCCAGGAAATCCTGTAGCCGGCCTACTTTACCCGCGACCAGTAGTGCGAGCGGCCGATGATGGAGAAGCCGATGTAGCCCTTCACTTCCATCCGGTCCTTGTTGGCCATGCTCAGGTAGCAGGAATAGGTACGCCCATTGTGCGGGTCATAGATCTGCCCGTCTTCCCAGCGGCCGGAACCGGCACTGTAAGTCAGCCCCTGTAGCACGACCAGGTTCTGTAGGGGCTGGTTGCGCTTGTGCGGCTCGGGGTTGCGGGCGTCCAGCTTGGGGTGGCCGGTGCGGGCATCGTTTGGTTCGCGCAGCCAGACCAGCCGGCCGCAGAGCTTCTCGCCACAGTGGTAAACTTCAATGTGCGCATCCCCTGAGTCATCTACCCACACCCCCAGGGGCGAGACTGTTTGCAAGGGCGAACCCAGCCAACCAGTCGACCATAGCAGCAACGTTAGAATCAGCGTTTTAACCACTTTGATTTGCCTTTAGGCCTGTCCTTGGGAGGGTGAAATAAATATCAGGACGGGCAAGGTACCAAAAAAACAGCGACACCCCGGAAAGAGTGTCGCTGCAGTACGCAAATGCCAAAATCCTATTTCACCCGCGTCCAGGTCTGGGACTTGCCGATCAGGGAAATACCAATGTAGCCTTTAACTTCCATCGTATTGGCGTTGATCATTTTCAGGTAGCAGGAGTAGGTTTTGCCGTCTTCCGGGTTGTAGATGGTGCCGTCATCCCACTTGTTGCTTCCGTCGTACTTAAAGTCCTTCAGGAAGACTAAACCCAGGCGGGGGCGGGACCGAAGCTTGGGGTCCGGGTTCTGCGAATCGGTTTTGGGCTTGCCGTTCGCATCGTTCGGCGCGGTAAGGGACACGATCTTGCCATAGAGCTTATTGCCGTTCTGATAGATTTCGAACGTGGCCTTTTTCTCGGCATTTGTCCAGATGCCCAGGGGAGTCAGCTTCTGGGCCGAAGCCATACCCGTGATGCCCAGGAGCAGGAGCAGGCAGACAAAGAGTGTTTTCTTCATGATGGAATGGTAAGGAATACGATTTCTGGAAAAAGATAAGACAATCTTCGGCGCTACCGCCGGCTTTTCGTGGCGGTGCCCGGGGGCTCAGTTGGCAAGTTTAGGGCCAGATCTGCCTTTGTCCAGACACCCTGCTGCTGAAAAGCGGAAAAGGAAAAATTAAAGCGACTGATCTTCAGGTCGCTGGCCCGGAAATGCTTCAGGAGCCCGGAAAAAAGGCGTTTTTGTTTTGAACCATCCCACCGTATTTTAACTTTACCAACCAGTAGCGAGTGCTACGACCCCGTTCGGGGCGCCCTAAGGTGCTGGGTCGAACGCTCGGGGGTATGTGGAACGTAAAGAAAGGAGGTACAAAATGTCTAGTAGTCCCAACCAAATCCTGCCAAGCCTGTCGAATGTAGTCTGCTTCACCGCCGGACGCGCTTAACAACAGCTTTCGCGCGGAAAACGGCCCTATTTGGCTTTTTCCCGCATTCTGGCAAGGTCTTTCTTGAACGATGATGGGGCTGTACCCCAGACTCATCGCTTGGTAAGATTTGAAGGATTAGATACCCGGTTTGCCGGCCGCCTTTTCGAAGGTTGTGCCCTGGCAGCCGGGTATCGTTTTTTCAGGGCATTCCAAACGTGACGCTACAGCACCCGGCGTACAGCCATAAACCGTCGCTCGTAGTCGGTGCCTTCCACCTTGCTGATCTTTACCCCGGACTCTTTCCGGGCCGAGGAAGAGTGAATAAAGCGAATTGGCTCACCCGGATCGGTAATTACGATGCCGGCGTGCCCGGGCGTGGTAGACGTAGTGGACGTACCCGTAAATACCACAATGTCACCTTTGCGGGCGTGCTCACGGGGTACCGGCCGGCCGGTGTTGATCAGCAGGGCGGTGGAGTGGGGCACGCTGACCCCGAAGCGGTTGTAGACATACATCAGAAAGCCCGAGCAGTCGAAGCCGCCCTCGGGCGTTGTGCCGGCGTAGGTGTACCCGGCGCCAATCTGGCCAATGGCAAACGTAATGAGACTGTCGGCGCGGGGTACCGGGCGGCTCGGCGCCCAGACCGCAACTTTCGGGCGCCTCTTGGCTGGTGGGGAAACGGGCGTCTGGGTTTGCGCTGCCGGAGCCATCGACACCGGGCTGACCGGCGAGCTTTCAACTACCCCGGCAGCTGGCTCGGCCGCCGGGCGCAGACGCTGCCAGCCCAGTAAACCGAGCAGCAGCGTAGCTAGTCCCAGAAAAGCAATCCATACGTAGCGCATACCGGGAGCCGACCGCTGTAATGAAACGGTCTGCTTTTCATAACGGGCAAGCTGGGCAGCAGGTTCCGGCCTATGCTGCGGAGCGGACGGACGCTTGGCTTTTGCACCGTATTTTGCAACCTCCCGGGCATTCCTGCGTCCGGGTAAGTGCTTTCCTTTTTTGTCAACTCATTTCTCTTCATGCCCTCCTCCCGATTTCGCCTAGCCCTGGCCGCCGCGCTGGTCCTGGTGCTCAGCCAGTTTACTTCGGCTAAGGCTGCCAGCAGCCTGCGCTACACCTTATCAATGCCCGCTCCTCAGACGCACTACTTTGAAGTGGAAATGGCCCTGAGCGGCTTCAGCAAGCAGTACACCGACCTGAAGATGCCCGTGTGGGCGCCCGGTTCGTACCTGGTGCGGGAGTTTGCCAAAAACGTCGAAAGCGTAGCGGCCTCCGCGGGCGGCCAGAAGCTGCGGGCCGATAAGATTGACAAGAACACCTGGCGGGTGTACCATCCCAAAGCCAAGGACTTTACGTTCCGCTACCGCGTGTACGCCTTCGAGCTAAGCGTGCGCACCAGCTTTATCGATGCCTCCCACGGTTACCTGAACGGCACCAGCGTGTTTATGTACCCGGCCGAGGGCAAGGCCCTGCCCAGCACCCTGGT
Source organism: Hymenobacter translucens (assembly GCF_020685205.1). GTDB lineage: Bacteria > Bacteroidota > Bacteroidia > Cytophagales > Hymenobacteraceae > Hymenobacter > Hymenobacter translucens. Next base: position 209,321 of record NZ_JAJERB010000001.1, on the reverse strand, counting down.
GGTGCAGCCGGCCCCGGGCTGGAGCCAGGTGTCCACCAGCCTGCGCCCTGCCGGCGGCACGTTCACCTACCAGAGCAGCAGCTACGACGAGCTGGCAGATTCGCCTATCGAAATCGGAAACCAGAAGGTGCTGAGCTTCGAGGCCAACGGTACGCCCCACACGGTAGCCATGTTCGGCAATGCCCAGTACGACGAGGCCAAGCTGTTGGGCGACATGAAAAAAGTGTGCGAGGAAGCGCACCGGGTGGTAGGCCAGAACCCGCTGGACCGCTACCTGTTCATCGTCCATAACATTGAGCGGGGCACCGGGGGCCTCGAGCACCTGTTCTCTACCACGCTGTCCGTTTCGCGCAATGCGTACAGCACCGAAACGGGCTACGTGAACTTCCTGGGCCTGGTGGCCCACGAGTACTTCCACCTCTGGAATGTGAAGCGCATCCGGCCCATTGCCCTCGGGCCGTTCAACTACGACCAGGAAAACTACACCCACATGCTCTGGCTGAGCGAGGGGGGCACCAGCTACTTCGGCGACGCCATTGTGCAGCGCGCCGGCTTCGTATCGCCGGAGCAGTACCTCGCCAACATGGCCGCCGACATTACCCTTGTCGAGAATACCCCCGGCACCAAGCTGCAGTCAGCCGCCGAGTCGAGCTTTGATGCGTGGATCAAGGGCTACCGGCCCAACGAAAACTCCCCGAACACCGGCATCAGCTACTACAGCATCGGTCAGCTGATTTCGGGCATGCTGGATCTGATGATCATCCATGAAACCAAGGGCGAAAAAAGCCTCGACGACGTGATGCGCTACCTCTACGCGCAGTACTACCAGAAACTCAAGCGCGGCTTCACCGACGAGGAGTTTCAGGACGCGGTAGCCAAAGTGGCGGGCCGCCGCTACGACGACTTCTTCCGCACCCGGGTGTACGGCACCGAAACGCTGGACTACAACACCACGCTGGGCTACGCCGGGCTGCGGCTGGTCAGTGCCCCGACCACGACCGACGCTGTGCTGGGTGCCACTGTGAGCATGACGAGTGGTAAGCCCGTCGTGACGGGCGTGGTGCGCAACGGGAGCGCCTGGCAGGGTGGGCTGAGCGTGAACGACGAAATCCTGGCGGTAAACGGCATCCGCGTCACCGACGACCCCAACAAGTTGCTGACTGGCCGGGCACCGGGCACCTCGGTCCGGCTGCTGGTAAACCGTGACGCGCAGATCCAGGAGCTCTCGTTTCCGCTGCTGGCCGGCACCACCCAGCGCTACCGCATCGAGCAGCTGCCCAGCCCGACTGCCGAACAGCAAAAGGCGCTCAGCAAATGGGTGCGGATGCGCTAGCCACCAGTTCTTTAAAACAAAAAGCCCCTGCCGACCGGCAGGGGCTTTTTGTTGGGCCGTAGCCAGTCTTTTTAACGCTACAGGGGGGCAGGCAGCGCGGCAGCCACGTTTACCCGGCCCCAGCCAAAGGAGGAGCTGCGGGCGTAGCGGTTGCTGCTGACGGCCACGAGGCGGCTTAAAATCTGGGCGCGGGTTTCACTCGGGTAGCGCGACCAAACGAGGGCCGTCATCCCGGCCATGCTCGCGGTGGCAACCGAAGAACCGCCCACCGTGGCCGGGGCGTCGCCGCTCATGGCCAGCGTAAGCGGCCGGCGGTCAACGGCGGTGCGCTGCATCACAACCGTAAACTCGACGTCGGAGCCTACGTGGCACTCGTCGCAGCGGGTCGTTAAGTTGTCCATCATGCCGGTTACGGCAACCGCCTCGGGCAGGGAAGCCGGATAGATAACCCCGGCCCAGCCGGCGGTCCAGTCAAAGGAGGTGCCGGCCGCGCAGTAAATCAGCTTGCCCCGGCCGTAGGCGTAGCGGATGGCGTCGGTTATCTGGGACGAGCTGGTGAGGCGGCCCATGCTCATGCTGATGATGCGCACGTCGGCGCGGTTACCGGCCAGGATATAGGCATCGGCGACGCCCTTCACTTCCCGGCTGCCGTCGATGAATACATCTTCGGCGGCGCGTACGGTTATCAGATTCGCGTTGTAGGCAATACCCACCGAAGCTCCGTCGGTGCCGCGGGGAGCCGCGCAGGCACCGGCCATGCTGGTGCCGTGCCCGCAGCCGTCGTTTGGCGTTTCGACCGGCCCGGTGGGAATGCCCAGAAACGTGGAGCGGGGCAGCGTTACGAGTCGCTCAATGGTCCGGCCTGAGCTCAAACCCTGGTTAAACGCTGAGCCCAGGTTTTCCTGCGCATCGGAGCTGCCCGTGTCGATTATAAGGATTTTCACGCCTTGCCCCGTACTCCGGCTCCAGGCCGTGCGCACGCCGTGGTAGGCGTCGGCCTGGTTCCACGACGACTTGCTGCCGTTGCTCAGCACCGTATAGTCAGCTCCCGCCACGAGGCCGCCGGTGGCAACGTTGCTGCCGCAACCACTGCTGCTGAGCACCGACATGCCTTTGCTGGCCGTGGCGAAGTGAGGCTCGTAGCCCATGGGCTCGGCGTAGCGCACCAGACCCGAGCGGCGCAGGGCCCGAACCGTGCTCAGCTCCCGAACGCGCACATCCAGTACCGGCAGCACGTTTTCCTCATACACGACCAGATCAGCCGCAGTCAGCTCCGGGTGAGCCTTTCTTTCCTCGGCCAGAATCAGGTCCAGCACCTGCTGCCGGGCCTGCTGCCAGGCCGGGTCTTCAGCCGCGTTATCTGGTAGATTCTGACTTTTGGGCCGGCCCAGCCCCACGGGCTGGTAGCCTACCGACAGCACGTAGTCGGAGCGGGTGAGGGCGCTCCACACAACGTGAGCGGAGGCATCATTCCAGTTGAACTGCCCGTCCCGGTGCAGGCCGTTGAGGATCTGCTCGTCAAGTTGGCTGGTGCTGAGCGCCTCGCCGGTTGCTTCCGCGGGGCGGGCGGGAGCCAGCAGGTCGGCCTGCTCCTGGCAGGCGGTTAAGGCCAGGACGGCAAGTGCCGCCCCGAGAGTAGAAATACGCATACACTGTGGGTTTTGGTGGTAGAAGATTGGTTGGCCTAAGGTGGGTATTTAAAACATGATATATAGTACATGATTATGGCTACATGCCTACTATTTTGCTTTGGTCACCGCGTGATTTTCAGGAATTTGGACCAGGATAAGAAACATAAAAGCCCCGGCAGAAAGGCCGGGGCTTCAAATACAGCGGGGAAGGCAGCTACGCCGGAACAAAGGCTACATAACCCGCTTCAGGGCCACATCCCGGACGGGCGTGATGACCAGCGGCACCTTCTCCACCTTCACCGAGCTGGTGTCGAGGCCAAAGTATTTGTCTTCCGAAGCAATAAACTGCTTGATGTAGAAATACGCCTGCATTACCAGCTTTTCCATCACCGGGAAGTCATTTTCCACTGACAGGAATTTCTCCAGCACCACAAAGCGGAAATCGCCCGTAACGTGCTGCTTGCTCAGCGACTCATAGCGGGAGGTGATGTCCACCTCGCGGTTGCGAACCAGGTCTTCGACCACCTTGCGGAAGTAGAGGTTGATGCGCTGCTCTACCCGGAAGCCCAGGCGGAACGTAATCCGGAAAGCATCGTCCGGGGCCAGCTCCACTACTTTGTACTCCATGGTGTAGGGCTCGTCGGTGGTATCGACGTGCACAAACCAGTAGATGTCGGCCCGCTTGGGGCGCTTCTGAAAGATGGAGTAGATGATTTTGGACTCGATTTCGCTGCTGCGCTCGGCCGAGGTCATGAACACCAGGTGCGTGGAGTACTTCGGCACCGACTCGTCGTTGCTAAGCTCCTTGAGGGCATCCATGTAGGGGTCAATCTTGACGAACTCCGTCAGGCGGCGCTTGATGTAGAAGGCCCGCAGCCAGGTGTACATCACCCCGATCAGAATGCCGCCGATCAGTAGGGAAACCCAGCCCCCGTGCGGAAACTTGATCAGGTTGGCAACCAGGAAAGAACCCTCGATCAGACCGTAGAGCAGCGCAAACCCAATGACGACCGGCATGGCGACCCGCTTCGAGCGTAGCCACATCGTAAGCAGCAGCGTGGTCATGAGCATGGTCAGGGTGATGGCCAGCCCGTAGGCGGCTTCCATGTTCGACGACTCCCGGAAGTAGAGCACGACGCCGATGCAGCCCAGCAGCAGCAGGCGGTTCATGCTGGGCACGTACAGCTGACCCTTTACGTCGGTGGGGTAGTTCAGCTTTACCTTGGGCCACATATTCAGGCGGATGGCTTCCGCAACCAGCGTAAAAGAGCCCGTAATCAGGGCCTGGGAGGCAATGATGGCGGCAATGGTCGCAATGCCGATGCCGATGAGCAGAAACCAGGAAGGCATCAGCTCATAGAACGGGTTGCGGCCGTTAAGCTGCTCTCCCTGGTGGGCCAGCAGCCAGGCACCCTGACCAAAGTAGTTGAGCACCAGACACGCCTTGACGAAGATCCAGCTGATGCGGATATTCCCCTTGCCGCAGTGGCCCAGGTCGGAGTACAGGGCTTCGGCCCCGGTGGTGCACAAAAAAACCGCCCCCAGCAGCCAGAAGCCGCCCGGGTATTCCACCAGCAGCTGGTAGGCATAGTAGGGGTTCACCGCCTTCAGGATGGCCGGGTTCTGAATAATCCAGTTGGTGCCCAGTACGCCCAGCATGCTGAACCACAGCAACATGATGGGGCCGAAAGCCTTGCCTACAATCTGGGTGCCGAAGCTCTGCAGAAAGAACAGCGCCGCAATGATGGCAATGACGATGTAGACAATGGTGTCCTGACTCAGGTGGGGGTAGACCTGCTTCAGCCCTTCAATTGCGGAGGAAACGGAAATGGGTGGGGTGATAACCCCGTCGGCCAGCAGGGCCGCGCCACCAATAATGGCCGGGATGGTCAGCCAGGTGGCCCGGCGGCGCACCAGGGCAAACAGGGAAAAAATGCCGCCCTCGCCGTTGTTGTCGGCATTCAGGGTAAGCAGCACGTACTTGATGGTGGTCTGCAGCGTCAGGGTCCAGAGCACGCAGGAAATGCCGCCGTACACGAGCAGGGGCTTTATTTCCTCCGGAACAATGGCTTTCATCACGTACAGGGGAGACGTACCGATGTCGCCGTAGATGATGCCGAGGGCGATGAGCAGGCCGGCAGTCGAAATGGCGGTGTGCCGATGTTTGGCGTCCATAAAAGGAAGAGAAGGCAGCCTTACCGGAACAGGTAAAGCCCGGCAAATGTAAGGCCTGGGCTGAACAGTACGGACGCGGAATGCTTATTCGGGCAGGGTGGTCGGGGGTTCCGGGGGCGGGAGCAGAGCGGCGGCAGCCTGGGCGGCGGCTTCGTCGTGGCAGAGGCGGATGCGGCGGTTGACTTCGGCGGCCAGGTGCTGCCAGGGCGCGGCTTCGCCGGGCAGGGCCACGTGGGCGGCTTCGCGGCCCAGCAGGTGCAGGCGCAGGCGGTTAGTGCCCCGCTGCCCGTAGGCCAGCAGCAGAGCGGCGGCAGCAAACCCCAGCATGGCCGGAATCGTGCGCAGCCAGTTTTGCAGAAAGGCCAGGGCAAACCCGGCCAGCGTAACGCCACCGAGCAGAAACCACAGCAGCCACCGCACCGGCGTCAGCTCCACGCTTTCCAGCTCCAGCAGGGCGTAGGTGCGCCCGTTCACCGTGAGGCTGCGGTCCGTGAGCACAAGGCGGCCATCCTCGCTGCGGAGCGTGGGCAGCGGGGCCCGAACCGGCTCGGGAGCCGGGGGCACAGGGAACTCAGTGTTCATGGAGGCAGCCGGAGCAGCCGGGGCCGCACCCGCCGACGAGGTGCGCACCCACTGGGGAGCGGCAACCCGGACGGCGGGTGGGGCAGGCATTCAGTTGTTTACTTTCAGCAGCTCTACGTCGAAGATGAGGGCTGAGTCGGGACCGATGTCGCGGCCCGCGCCTCGCTTGCCGTAGGCCAGCTCCGAGGGAATGTACAGGCGCCACTTCGAGCCTTCGGGCATCAGCTGCAGGGCCTCCGTCCAGCCGGCAATAACGCCGTTGACGGGAAACGTAGCCGGCTGGCCGCGCTGGTAGGAGGAGTCGAACACCGTCCCGTTGGTAAGCGTGCCGTGGTAGTGGGTGGTTACCGAGCTGGTCAGCTTGGGCTTGGGGCCGGTGCCTTCGCTCAGCACTTCGTACTGCAGGCCGCTGGGCAGGGTAGTCACGCCGGCCTTGTTCTTGTTTTCGGCCAGGAAGTCTTCCCCGGCCTGCTTGTTGTTGCTCATATCGTCTGCGTTTTGGGTTTCGTCATCCTGGTCACCCATCTGGGCCTGCAGCTGCTCCATGGCGCTGCGCATCTGGTCCTGGGTAAGCCGGCTGGGCTGGCCGGCCAGGGCTTCCTTCAGGCTTTCGGCCAGCACGTCAATGTCGAGGCTGAGGCCCTGCTGGGCAAAGTTGCGGGCCAGGTCGCGGCCAATGATGTAGCTGATCTGCTCTTTAAGGCTTTCCAGGTTCATGGTGGTAAGGGGTTGGTGGAACAGCAAAGCAGCCCGGCGAGCTGCTTCCCGGCTCAAGTACCGAAAACCGCCCCGAATGGATGTTGTTTTTTTCGACCGCGCCCCCTAACGCTTTGATTTTGACGCCTGATTCTTTCGGGAGCGGCCACGAAAAAGCCCTGCCGGCTGGCAGGGCTTTCGGTCAAACCCAGGTTCCGGGTCAGGTTAGCAGTAGTAGCAGCTTTCTTCGTCGCGTAGGTCGAAGCGCAGATCGAGGTCGGCAAGCTGGGCGGTCAGGTAGCCCAACGAGCCCAGGCCACCCAGGAACAGGAGGGACGAGAAGGCAGTGGTCTTTTTCATGGCAATCTATGTATGTGCTGGTAGGTCAGGTTCTTGCGTGCAAAGATAATACGATAAACGTTAAAAATTGTTATGCAAGCATCATTTATTTTGTCACGAAACCGACTTTGAGCGGCATGGCTGGCCGTAGGCGGATCGGCCCAACAAGAGCCTAATCAGGCAGCTCAAGCCTTTAGAAAATCCGCCGCTCGGCAGCGGTGCGCTACTTTGGCGGGAATATCCGGCTTAGAAAATTCAGGGTGTACTGCAGGGTCGGCTCAAACCAGGGGTTGAACAGCACGAAGGGGTGCGGCGCCTCCGGGAACCGCTGCACCTCGCTGTAAATACCCAGGGCCGTGAGCTGTCGGATCATATCGTCGCGGCCGGCGTGCATCCGGTCCACTCCGCTGTTGATGAACAGGATGGGCGGGGTCTGGGCCGACACGCGGTTGAGGGCGCCGGCCTGGTGCCAGAGCTCGGGCTTTTCGGTTTTAGAGGCTCCCAGCCAGTAGGTGGCTGCCGAAGGGCCTTTGCGGTCATCGCCCTCGCCCGATTCAGGGTGGATAAAGGCCAGGGTGCCGTCGGCGTCGATAATGGCCTGTACACTGCTGGAGCGGGTGGGGTAGCAGCCCCCGGCGTCGAAGAGCTGGTCCCCGTTCGTGGTGCCAATCAGGGAAGCCAGCTGCCCGCCCGCCGAAAAGCCCCACACCGCTACCCGGGTCGTGTCGATGGGGTACTTGCGGGAGCTGGCGCGCAGCCAGCGGATGGCGGTTTTCAGGTCCTGAACCGCGGCCGGGTACTTGGCTTCGGTGGAAAGGCGGTACTCGGCGGTAACGGCCACGTAGCCTTTGGCGGCCAGCTGCTGGGCCAGGGGTACGTGCTGGCTTCGGTCGCCGGACCGCCAGCCCCCGCCGTGAATCACCAGCACCGCCGGAAACCGCTGTTTGCGCCTGGCTTTCGGATAGAACACGTCGAGCTTCAGCTCCCGCCCGCCGGGCAGGGTGCAGTAGGTCACGTTCATCCGGGGGCGGACGTTGGCCGGCACCGCAGGCCGGGCAATGGTAATGGCCGGGAACTGCTTTTTAGCCTTTACATAGGCGCTGTGCACGGTGAAGGACGTGTCGCGCGGGGCGGGCAGCTGCTGAGCCAGGGCCGGGCCGGCCAGGAGCAGCAGCAAACCACAAAGCAGGCGGGCGCCGGCAAAACCGGCAAACGAGAAGAGGCTGTTCACAGTGGATTGGGTTTTCCGGGCTCAGGGCCGTCGACAAGTTGGCAAAGTTTCCTGGGAGTACGGCATCAGCACTGGTTCATGCCACGGCCCACGGCCTGCCGCTCCGGGTCGGGAAGGTCAGGGCCCGGCCAGGGCTGTTGGCTGGCTGGACAGAGAGGCGAGTAGAGGATGTGCGTAGTTGAGAAAAGTAGGCTGGTCCGGAAAGTACTTTTACCGGGTCCGGAAAGCCTCGCTGAATCAAAGCGGCCGGGCTACTGAACTTCCGACACCTCCACCCGGCGGTTGCGGGCATCGGGTGAGGGATAGAGCGGGCGGGTGTCGCCGTAGCCGATGGTGCTGATGCGCTCCGCCGCAATACCGGCCTTGACAAGGTAGGCCTTTACCGCCCCGGCCCGCTGCTCCGATAAGGCCAGGTTTTTCTGCGGTTCCCCGATGCGGTCGGTGTGCCCGGCCACGCGTAACCTTAGCGAGGGGCGGGCCCTGAGTTCGGCTGCCAGCTGGTCGAGAGCCGGGTAGGCTTCGGGCAGCAGCTCCGCCGTGCTCACCTTAAAGAGCACCGTCGGCAGTACCACCGGCTTGGCGCTGAGGGCCGGGGCCGGCGCCGGGCGGACAGGAGTCTGCGGGGCGGGCCGGGTCGGAGCTGGTACGGGTACCGGCCGGGCTGCCATGACCGGGGCGCCAACCTGAATGGTGATGGGCACCACGGCGCTTTCGCGGGTGGGGTAGAAGTTCTGGACGAGGTAGAAAGTGGTGGCTTTGCTTAGCCTGGTCCGAAACTCGTTGCCGCTCGCCACGGGGTTCTTCAGCTCCGGATCCGAATACCAGCGCACGCTCCGACCCGAGACGCGGATGGTGGTTTCCGCTCCCGCCGGCACGCGGGCCGCCGACTTCAGCTTGATGCGGAACAGGGTGAAGTTGCCGTAGTCGCAGTTGTCGACCGGGTCGTAGATGGCGCGGCCGGTAAGCATTTCCTCACTGGCATTGTAGGTAAACTGAATGGCGCCGTCGCACCAGTAGGAGCCGGGCGTAGCCCCGGTTTCGGCAAGCTTGCGCACATGCTCCAGGCGGAAGCCCCCGGGGGTGGCGGCGCCCCGCACCTGAAACGTAACCGTGACGCCCGGCCGGCCGGTAGCTTCCTGGTACAGCACCCCGAACAGGCTTTCGCCTTTGCCGTTCTGTACCCGCAGCAGCGCCGGCCAGGTGATGCCCGGTTCATTGGGGTCGGTTTCCACGCCCTGCCATACTCCGGCCAGGGACTGCGTCTGGGCCTGCACCGGTTCCGCCAGCAGCAGATAAACCAGGCCCAGCCATAGCATGCGTTTCATGTCGCGTTGTAAGCTTGAGGTGATAAAGCAGCGGAAGTTCAGCAGTCTGCCGCAGTCAGCCAAACGCGGGCTGCAGGGCGCTTATTTCAGGTTGGGTATGCAAAAGGCTCAGTCATCCTGCCGGGCCCGGTTTTGAATGCGCTTTTCCCACCGCTTGCGCTTGGGAGCAATATAGCCGCGCAGGTACTTCTCCATCACCATTACGGCGCAGGGCGCGGCGGCGGTGGCCCCAAACCCCGCATTCTCGATGTATACCGCCACTGCTATCCGGGGCTTGTCGGCCGGGGCAAAGCCTACAAAGGCCGCGTGGTCGTCGCCCTCGTCGTTTTCCACCGTGCCGGTTTTGCCGGCTACCGTAATGCCCACGTCGGCCAGGCTGGAGGCGTCGGCGGTGCCGCCCCGCTGCAGCACGGCCACCATGCCGGGCACCAGGGCGGCGAAGTGGACGCTGTCGATAAGAGTACGGTGCTTTTTGGTGAAGCGGGGCAGCGGGCCGTTTTCCCCGACGCCGCGCACCAGGTGGGGCACGTAGTACCAGCCGCGGTTGGCAATGATGGCGGCCATGTTGGCCATCTGCAGGCCGGTAAGGTTGATTTCGCCCTGGCCGATGCTGAGCGAGTAGATAGACCGGTACGTCCAGCCCCGGGTGCGGCGGGCCTTGTCGTAATAGGCCGGGGTAGGCAGAAAGCCGGGGGCTTCGCGCGGCATATCGGCGCCCAGCACCGAGTCCAGCCCAAACGAGCGGGCGTAGCGCCGCCACTGGGCCAGATTGGCGTGGCGGGCGGCTACGGTATCCTGCGCCAGGGAGTCCGGCACGCAGTCGATCAGGCTTTGCATCACCTGGTAGAAGTAGGGGTTGCAGCTGTACTTCAGGCCCACCGTCAGGCTCAGGGGCCGGGGGTGATGGTGCACGCAGCTGACCAGCGACTGGTCGCAGCGGAAAGAAGTACCGGGCGTAATGGCCCGCATCTGCAGGGCAATGGCGGCATTCACCAGCTTAAACACCGAGCCCGGCGGGTTGGCCAGAGTGGCGGGCCGGTTGATCAGGGGCATGTCTTCGTGCTCTAGCAGCTCGGCGCGGACTCCGGCCTGGTCGGGGGCGGTAATGGCCGCGGCCTTGTACACGGGCGCCGACACGAAGGCCAGGATTTCGCCGGTGCGCGGGTCCAGGGCCACGAGGTAGCCCTTGCGCCCGCCCAGCAGCTTTTCGGCGTAGGCCTGAAGCTTCACGTCGATGGTCAGGTGCAGGTCCTGGCCCTGCTGGAAGGCGGTGTCCTTTGCCCAGCTGCCGTGCTGCTTGCCCTGCGCGTCGACGAGGGGGTGCAGGTAGCCCCGGTGCCCGTTGAGCAGGCCGTTGTAGTAGGTTTCGACCCCGCCGTTGCGCAGGCGGTAGAAGCGGCCCCGCCGGTAGCGCCGGGCCTGGCGCAGGAAGGGCTGGGCCTCGGCGGCTACGTAGCCCAGCACCGGAGCGCCCGCGCCGGAAGTGTACACGCGACGCTGCCGCTCGGTGAGCGTCAGCAGGGGCCAGGCGGCGCTGTCTTTCCGCACCCGCCGCACTTCGGCCGCCGTGAGGAGCAGCTGAACCGGGTAGCCGGGTCGGGCGTCGGGATAGGGCAGGGCGTCGGCAATGCGCTTACGAACTGTGGTGGAGTCCCAGCCCAGCAGCAAGCCGAGGGCCAGCGTATCAAGCGGGGGGCGGCGCGGCAGCCCGAGCAGGAACTGCGGGCGGGTAGCGACCAGCACCGAGTCGTTGCGGTCGAGAATGCGGCCCCGGTACAGGGTGTCGGCTACCACGACGCGGCGGGCGGAGTAGCGCACGCGCACATCCTGGTCCGCAGCAGGTCCGCCGCCCGGCTGATCCGGTGACGAGCAGGCGGCCAGTGCTGCCAGCAGAACCAGCAGACCATTTTTCCACCTGTTGAAAGCCGTGCGCATGAAGTAAAGCTAGGCATTTGCCGGTCGGCGGACTGAAGCAGCCCACTGAGCCGGGCTTATTGCCCGGGCACCCGCCCAGACTTTACGAAATGCCGGGCCTCCGCGGATTCTGCCAGGTCACCGATAGACAGCTTCTCACGCTGGGCTTGCCAGTCGATCAGCTTGCGCAACGGTCCGTTGGCTAAACCTGGGTTGGGTCGATCAGGCGGCGGTGGTAGTTGATCTGCCCCAGGTGATAGGCCAGGTGGCAGGCGAGGTGAACCAGCATGTACTCGGTAGAGGTCTTGTGCTCGAATACTAGCAAAGGATACTCTCCGGCCAGCACGTCGGGGCGAAGCGCGCGCAGGGCCTCATCCACGATGTCGCGGGTTTCGGCCAGCTTTGCCAGCAGCTCCTGCCGGTCAACATTCTTCTGCGAGAACTCCAGCTCCCGGTGCCGGGTGTAGGCCACGCCGCCCAGCTCGGCCCCGATATAGGTTTTCAGGTTTCCGATCAGGTGAAGTATCAGATTGCCGGCGGAGTTGGCAATATCCTTTTCAACCTGCCAGATGGCGGTTTCATTGCGGTAAAGCAGCAGCTCATTGGCGACACGGTCCAGGTCGCGGCGGAAAAGCAGGCGTAGAGTTTCGGTGAGCATAGCAGCGGGTACGAGTAGCTTGATAGGCAATGCAAACGTAGCGCTTAGCTTATATACCCCGGTTGTACCTGGTGATTTCCCGCAGTGGCGCTGCATTTCGGCATCGAGCTGCTCGTTGGCCGGCCCGCTATAGCGCAGCCAGTGTGGCGGCTTCGAATTCATATGCCTGGGCCTGTGCCTCCAGCAAGTGCCAGCGCGTCACCTCTTCCCCGGTAAGGGGGCGGGCCCGTCGGTGCAGCCAGCCAGTAAGCCAGGCCGCGCGCTCGACCTCGTCGGGGTCGGCCGTACCCGGGGAAATGGCGTGGGCAGCCAGCAGGGTTGGCAATGCCTGCTGCCAGCGCCGGGCGTGGTGAGCCCGGCGGGCCAGGGGAGCGACCTGGGCACGTAGCCTGGCGGCCCGCTGCAGGCACACGCGACGGCGGAAGTCGAGCGCGCTGGCGTCGGGGGCGGGGCAGCCCGGCGGCAGGGTAGTGGGTAGGGGCTCGTCGAGCAGGGTGATGGGCTCGGGCAGCTGCCGGGCCAGGGGCAGCATAGCTTCGCCGACCGGGAGCGTAAGGCTGCGCCGGCGGGTTTCAATGCTGCGAACCAGGGCCGGGCTTACATCCAGATAAAGGGCCAGCTGCTCCTGGCGCAGGCCAAACCAGCTTCGGATACGGGCCAGGATGTTTTGCTCACTAACAAGGGAACGGGTCATAGAGGATAAGCATAGTGTACAACAAGATTGAAAATATAGAAAACAGTGGTACAAGCCTCGTTTAAAATTTGTACAACCCTTTTCCATCTTTTATTAATCGTTGTACATAAGGCGCTGATGAGAGTAGGTTGATTTGCAAGGTGCTCTCCGCCGGCGGCAACGGCAGGAGCGCAGGTCATTTGCTGCCAGCTTACTTTGCGGAAGTCAGCGGGTGGGTAGCGCACGTTTGATTTCAGGCGCTGAAACTGCTGCGTAGCTTTACAAGCGTGGAAAAGAACCTAGTGCCTGGCTTAAGCACGTCCGCAATAACCCGCTTCCCGGAAGTAGTCCGGCACTATCTGGACGACCTGGTGCGGGCCAGTCAGACGGGTAGGTTCCCACTGGTAAGCCTCGTAGTGTTCGGCAGCGCGGTCAGGGGAGGCTTCGCGGCCGGGTCCGACGTGGACCTGCTGCTGGTGCTGGCCGACGGCAGCCCGCGGGCGGTAGGGGCCGGGCTTCAGGAACTGGTCCAACAGCTGGAAATCACCCATGGCTTTCGACCTCCGGCCGACGCTGGGACCGGGCCGCTGGATAAATTCCTGCACCAGGCCGGGGGCAATGGCCTTTCCTGCTTTGTGTGTACCCGCAGCGACCTGCTGTCCGGCGACGTGACGCGGATCCTGGGCCTGCGCGGGCCCGCCGCCGTGCTCGTTGACCGAATCGTGCTGCCCAGCATCCTAGCGCCGGCCGTCACCGCCTGGGGCGAAGAGCTGCTCGACCAGGTACAGTTGCCGCCCATCCGCCGGGTAGACGTGCTGAAAGCCTGCTTCAACTTTGCCAGCCTGCTGCTGCTCACGGCGGCTGCATATCCCCTTATAAACCAGTCCACTAAACATGCCATGGGCGCCCTGAAGCGGGCGGTGCACAGCTGCTATTTCTGCTACCAGGGCAAAGGAACAGCGCTGGACGAGGAGGTTGCTTTTTTCCTGGACCGTCTGGGCAACCAGCGTACCCTCACGGAACTGGTGGATTTGCGCAGCAGCTACCGGGAATCGTTCGGGTTTGTGCTGTGCAGCCTGCCTACGCTTCTGCAGTTGCACTGGCGAACGGCTTGGGATAATGATTTTCCGCGCAAGGTCATGTGAAGCTAAGCAGGTTCTGGCTGGCGCGAGTTTAGGAGGCCAATGGAGATTATAGATTACGGAGCGCTTGTTCGATAAATGCTTTAGGGTTCATTAGAAAGCGCACGGCACTGGACTTTTCCAAAGAAGGCATGACATCAGCAGGGCTTGGTTTCATTAGCTTGCCCTGGTTGTCCATCACCAGCATTTCTTCCGCGCTACATATCCGCAGCATCGCTGATAAGAATGTCCCGGCTTTCTCTGCGTTTCGTAAATCGGTTCGAAATTGAAATTCCTTTATGCTGTAATTTTTTGAATGGGTGTGAATAGAGCAATCATTATCTTCTTTATCGTCCTCATCACCTTTCCAGCTGAAATTGTGTTCACTCCCCCAATCAGCTCGAGGAAGTAGCTGATCTATTTTATCCACAACAGGTGCGGCGGGTATATTTAATTCCTGCCACCACTTGACGGTATACGCGTCCCTGGAATCCACTGCGGCTTTGTCGTATTCTTCCCAATACCTTTTCCACCCATCATGATCAATGAAGAGCTGTTGGGGAACTTTATTAAACATTCTCAGTATACCCGCTGTGGGTATTACGGTTAATGTGTATTGCCAAACAGCCATAAGTAGGAAAATGAGGTGCATCTATTCAACTCTATAACCAGCTAATCTCGAGTCGAGACAGTCGAAACTATAGAATGGCTTCCCATTATGGACAGCTGGTACATGTGAGTTTTCGGTAGTGTCAATTGCACGCTCAGTCCATACACCAAATATTTTATCGGGAATGATGTGAGGCTCACAATTATAGATAAACAAAACTCCACTACGATTATTGTCTTCTATCTCTGCCCAGCAATACTGTTCAAATCCTTCCTCAGAGAAACTGCCAGTGGTTTTTACCGTGGCATGAATTGCTGAGTCATATAGTATATATTTACTATCAAAAACGATCGAACACTTTTTTATTCTAAAAAACTCTCTAGCAAACTGACTTGCAAGAAAAAAATCCCCTTTCTCAATGATAATATTCTCTTTGTGGCGTTCAGATGCTGCAATAGACCAATTAAAAGATCCTGTAATCGTTGTGTTTAAGTCAATTACACAAAATTTATTATGCATTATAGACTGGTTGTTGTTTTCATAAAGGAATAATTTGCCGCCATGGGATAGAAATTGGTTGAATTTTGATTTTACCTTTGAAAACTGGTTGTCGCCATTTACAATTAGCTCAACTTGAACCCCAGATTTTAGTCGTTCAATCAGAGTGGATATAAGATCATAGTCAGTTATCCATGCAACTGCTGCATAAATAATAAACTCTGAGTTTTTAATTTCTTGAATAAGAACTTCTTTAATTCCGTCAAAGTAAGTTTTCATCTCAGGATTTTGGCCAAAAGGGAACGGGTGCCACCTCAACAAGATAGCACCCGTTTCAGATTAAAATCAGCAGGTAGGTTACATATTCCGCCGGTACTGCCCGCCGACCTCAAACAGCGCGTTCGTAATCTGACCGAGTGAGCAGTACTTCACGGTTTCCATTAGCTCCTCGAACAGGTTGCCGTTCTGCACGGCTACTTCCTGGAGGCGCTTCAGGCGCTGCTCGGTGTTGCCCTCGTTGCGGGCGTGGAGCAGGTTGAGCATCGTAATCTGGTACTGCTTTTCGTCCTCAGTGGCCCGGATAACCTCGGCGGGCTGCACCGTGGGCGAGCCTTTCGAGGACAGGAAGGTGTTTACGCCGATGATGGGCAGCTCCCCGGTGTGCTTCTGCATCTCGTAGTGCATGCTTTCCTCCTGGATCTTGCCGCGCTGGTACATGGTTTCCATGGCGCCCAGTACGCCGCCCCGCTCGGTGATGCGGTCAAACTCCAGCAGCACGGCTTCTTCCACCAGGTCGGTCAGCTCCTCGATGATAAACGAGCCCTGCAGCGGGTTCTCGTTCTTCGCCAAACCCAGCTCCCGGTTGATGATGAGCTGGATGGCCATGGCCCGGCGCACCGATTCCTCCG
Organism: Hymenobacter translucens; assembly: GCF_020685205.1. Classification (GTDB taxonomy): domain Bacteria; phylum Bacteroidota; class Bacteroidia; order Cytophagales; family Hymenobacteraceae; genus Hymenobacter; species Hymenobacter translucens. The sequence goes on along the minus strand of NZ_JAJERB010000001.1, from coordinate 193,627 downwards.
TGGGCGTCGTGATGGCCTCGTCGTAGGCGTTGGTGTGCAGGGAGTTGCAGTTGTCGTAGATAGCGTAGAGGGCCTGCAGGGTGGTGCGGATATCGTTGAAGTCGATTTCCTGGGCGTGCAGACTCCGGCCGCTGGTCTGGATGTGGTACTTCAACATCTGCGACCGGGCATTGGCGCCGTACTTCAGCTTCATGGCCTTGGCCCAGATCCGACGAGCCACGCGGCCAATGACGGCATACTCGGGGTCGGTGCCATTCGAGAAGAAGAACGACAGGTTGGGCGCAAACTCGTTCACGTCCATACCCCGGCTCACGTAGTACTCCACGAAGGTGAAGCCGTTGGAGAGCGTCAGGGCCAGCTGGGTGATGGGGTTGGCACCAGCCTCGGCAATGTGGTAGCCGGAAATCGACACCGAGTAGAAGTTGCGGACCTTCTCCTTGATAAAGTATTCCTGCACGTCGCCCATCAGGCGCAGCGCAAACTCGGTGGAGAAGATGCAGGTGTTTTGAGCTTGGTCTTCCTTGAGGATGTCGGCCTGCACGGTGCCGCGCACCTGGCTGAGCGTGCGGGCCTTAATGGTGGCGTACACGTCGGCGGGCAGTACCTGGTCACCGGTCGCGCCGAGCAGCAGCAACCCCAGGCCGTCGTTGCCCTCGGGCAGCTCGCCCTGGTAGCGGGGGCGGGGCTGACCCAGCTCCCGGTAGATAGTGTCAATCTTCTCGTTTACCTCGGCTTCCAGCCCGTTTTCGCTGATGTACAGCTCGCACTGCTGGTCGATGGCGGCGTTCATGAAGAAGGCAGCCAGCTGGGCGGCCGGGCCGTTGATGGTCATCGACACCGAGGTGGTGGGGTTGGCCAGGTTGAAGCCCGAGTACAGCTTCTTGGCGTCGTCGAGGCAGGCGATGCTCACGCCGGCGTTGCCGATCTTGCCGTAAATGTCGGGCCGGTGGTCGGGGTCCTCGCCGTAGAGCGTTACCGAGTCGAAGGCCGTGCTCAGGCGCTTCGCGGGCAGTCCGGCCGACACGTAGTGGAAGCGGCGGTTGGTGCGCTCGGGGCCGCCTTCGCCGGCAAACATACGGGTGGGGTCTTCGCCCTCGCGCTTGAAGGGAAATACGCCGGCGGTGTAGGGAAACTCACCGGGCACGTTTTCCTGCAGCATCCACTTCAGCAGGTCGCCCCAGGCCGAGTAGCGCGGGGTCGACACCTTCGGAATCTGGAGGCGGGACAGGCTCTCGGTATGTGTTTTCAGGCGCAGCTCTTTGTCGCGCACCTTAAATACAAACTCAGGGGCTTTGTAGGCGGCTACCTTTTGCGGCCAGGTCTCCAGGAGCTTCCAGTTCTGACCGTCGAGGCGGAGTTTGATTTCCTGGAATGTGCTCTCCAGGCCGGCCACGAGTGCTCCTGCTCCGGGTCCGTTTTCGCTGCTCCCGCTACCGGGGTTATTTCCTCCGGCGCCGAGGCTACGAACGGCGACAAGACTTTGCTGGAGTCCGAAGAGCTGCTGAGCCACTTCGGCCTGTTTTTCCACCCACTGATCATACTGACGAATTGTTTCGGTGATTTCGGAAAGATACCGCGTGCGGTGCGGGGGAATGATGTACACTTTTTCGCTCGCCTCGGCCGAGGTTTCGAGGTGAGACACGAGCGTGACGCCGGTTTTGGCTTCTACGGTGCGCAGCACGGCCCGGTACAGGCGGTTCATGCCCGGGTCGTTGAACTGGGAGGCGATAGTGCCGAACACGGGCATCTCGTCGAGCTGGGTATCCCAGAGCTGGTGGTTGCGCTGGTACTGCTTGCGCACGTCGCGCAGCGCGTCGAGGGCGCCGCGCTTGTCGAACTTGTTCAGGGCAATGACGTCGGCGAAGTCGAGCATGTCGATCTTCTCCAGCTGGGTGGCCGCCCCGTACTCGGGCGTCATCACGTACAGGCTGGCGTCGGAGTGCTCGATGATTTCGGTGTCGGACTGCCCGATGCCGGAAGTTTCGAGGATGATCAGGTCGAAGTCGGCGGCCCGCACCACGTCCACGGCGTCCTGCACGTACTTGCTCAGGGCGAGGTTGCTCTGGCGGGTGGCGAGGCTGCGCATGTACACGCGCGGGTTGTTGATGGCATTCATCCGGATCCGGTCGCCCAGCAAGGCGCCGCCCGTCTTCCGCTTGCTCGGGTCGACGGAGATGATGGCAATGGTCTTGTCGGGGAAGTCCAGCAGGAAGCGCCGCACCAGCTCATCTACCAGGCTCGACTTGCCCGCCCCGCCGGTGCCGGTGATGCCGAGGATGGGGGCTTTCTTAGTTGTCAGTTGTTGGTTGTCAGTTGTCAGGTCGTTCTGATTGCCTTTTGTACCGGCAACTGACAACTGATAACTGTCAACCAATAACTGCCTTACCCGCTCAAACTCTTCGGGGAAGTTTTCGGCGGCGGAAATCAGGCGGCCCAGGGAGCGGGCGTCCTTTTCCTTGACGTGGCTGGCCTCGCCATTGAGGTTCTGGCCGGTGGGAAAGTCGGCCTGCTGGAGCAGGTCGTTGATCATGCCCTGCAGGCCCATGGCGCGGCCGTCGTCGGGCGAGTAGATGCGGGTAATGCCGTAGGCCTGCAGCTCCGCAATTTCGGAGGGCAGAATCACGCCGCCCCCGCCGCCGAACAGCTTGATGTGGCCCGCGCCCCGCTCGTGGAGCAGGTCGTGCATGTACTTGAAGAACTCGTTGTGCCCGCCCTGGTAGGAGGTAATGGCAATGGCCTGGGCGTCTTCCTGAATGGCGCAGTCCACGATTTCCTGAACCGAGCGGTTGTGGCCCAGGTGAATTACTTCGGCGCCGCTGGCCTGGATGATGCGGCGCATGATGTTGATGGCCGCGTCGTGGCCGTCGAACAGAGCGGCGGCCGTCACGATACGAACGTGGTTGGTCGGTTTGTAGGGAGCTACGGGAGCTGGGTGCATGGCAGCGAAGAGCAGGTGGGAAATGGGAAGGCGAAGGTAAGCAAAAAGCCCCGGCAGGGGAGGCGCGGGGCTTTTGAGGGAATCTACAGCCCGAGTTGGTCAGGGGTACATGGATACAATACGACGTGTGATTTCATCCCGCACTTGCTGATTGATTTCCTTCAGTGGGTATTTCCTCAGCGCCACGTTCAGGGAGTCAAGGGTTTGTTCTTTGCTGAACGCGAAAGGAACTACCGCGGCCGTGTGCTTGCCATTAATAACCAGAATTGGCCCCCGGTGCGAATAGTTGTCGAAGTGCCACAGCCCATGATACTGGTGGTCGACAGCTATTGGCCAGTAGTCGTAATGCTTAAGCAGACCCGGGTTGCCCCGGTATTCAACGGGAAGCCCGGCATTCACGGCCCTCCGCAGGACGGCAAGTTTAGCCGCATTAGGGTGAAAGCGCCGCATGCGTTGCTCATCAGTCAATACTGTTATGCCGACCGGTTTTATAGCCTTACAACTGAACAGAAAAAATACAAACACCAGAGTGGCGAGGAAGGGCTTCACACAGCAGAGTTGGTTACCGCAGCTCCCGCAGCTCCAGCCGGAACCCGGGTAGCACGTCCTCACCCGACAGGGCGATGTCGAACCCATGCACAACTTCCGGCTCGGACTGACCGGGACGGTAGATATAGGCGGTTTCGGTTTCGGGTACCAGCAGCCAGGCCAGCTGGGCGCCATTGCGGAGCCAGTCGAGCATTTTAGCTTGCAAAGTCTTGGGCGAGTCCGAAGAGGACTTAAGCTCCACCACAAACTCCGGGCACACCGGGGCAAACTTATCCTGCTGTTCTGGGGTCAGGGCATTCCACTTGGCGGCCGAAACCCAGGATGCATCCGGGGAAAGCACCGCGCCGTCGGGCAGAGTGAAGCCGCTGTTAGAGTCGAATATCTCACCTAAGTCCTGGTGCTGAGTCCACCAGATATAGAGCTGCCCGTTGAGGCGGGCGTTGCGTTTGCCGGAGCGGCTGCCGGTAGGTGACATAATCAGGATTTCATGCTGGGCGCTGCGTTCAATGCGTAATTCCGGGTGCTGCTGGCAGAACTCGAAAAACTGGTCGTCCGACATGCCTGCCAGGACCGGGCCGCGGAGTGTGATAATGTCTTCGGTGAGGATGGGGCGCATAAAGACCGGGTAAGAATAGCTTCAAGATACGCAAAAACGAAACAGCCGGGCCGCCCGAAAGCAGCCCGGCTGGAAACGCGAAGTCGGGACAGATTACTTAGCAGCCTTCTTCTCTAAAGCGTGCAGCAGCTCGTCGGCGGCCTTCTCGATGTCGCCGTAGCCCTGCTGGGCGGCCCGCTCCTTGGCGGCAATGAGTCCGTCGCGGTGCACGGTCTTGAAGTCGCCGTACGGAAACCGGTAGCGGCCCTTCGTATCCTCGCCCTTGCCGGGGTCTTCACCAAGGTGCCACCGGGCGTACTCGGCCATGTCGTGCTTGTCGAGGTAGTTGTTTTCCTCGGCTGAATCAGGGTTATGCTCGCCCCAGTGGCCCTCGTCGTTTTTAATCTTGCCGTCCCGGATCAGCTCTTTGGCAAAGGTGACGGCGGCGGAATTCAGCTTGATGCTCATAGCAGGTGCAGGTTAGGTTGGAACCCGGGCGAACCCCCGATTCGCCCTGCTGCAGCGTACGGCCAGGCGGCTGCTTGGTTTGAGCCCGGGCCTCCTCCGAGCTCAGCTAAAGGAGATGCCGTGCCCCAGCACGATTCGCCAGCCGATAAGCGCGGCAGCGGTGAGCAGCGCCAGGCCCAGGGCCAGCTGCGTCTTTTTGGGCTGCTCTATGATTGGCTCCATCAGCTCGTTGGCACAGCCCAGCGCCATCGGGCCCAGCAGCAGCAGCAGGGTCACGAACGTCAGGCGCTCGTTGATGGTCAGGTCGGGCCACTTAAGCAGGGCCAGTACCGCGCTGCCCGCCAGCCAGGGCACAAAGATGTTCCACCAGATCAGCTTGCCCCGGTTCTCGAAGCGCATCAGGGTGATAGAGTCATGGCTTTGCAGGAAGGCAATGGCCGCAAAATAGCCCATCACAATCTCGAGCACCCCCGCCAGGATGGCCAGCACGACACTGGGGAGGTGGCCCATCCGGAACAGGTAGCTGGGCACAAACCAAAAGCCGGACTGGGTGAGCGTGCCGGCCATTACATTGCCCAGCAGCTGGTTGCAGGCGTGTAAGGCCACCCAGAGCACAAACAGCTTAAACAAGCCGCGCTGCAGCCGGGCCCATTTCCAGAAGGCCACCGTTGCCGCCAGCATCAGGCCCAGGCAGGCCAGCGGACCGGCCCCGTACACGGATAGCACGGCCTCGTACCACCACTGCTTGTTGGCGATAAGAAACTCGATCCGGCTCAGGTGCCACACGCCGGGAATGTGCAGCTGGTCGGCCACGACTACCGTTGCGAGCTGGTACGCACCGTTAGCCACCAGATAAGCCAGCACAAACAGAATTGTGCTGTTCAGGGCCGTAATCCGGATTTTGGCCGCTTCCGGGCGGGCGTCGGGGGAAGAATCCTGTTGCAAGAAGACGGAGATAGGAGGATGGCACCATGGGTAAGCCCGTTGGCGGAGCCCGCGCTTAGCGAAACGCCACCCCGGGGCTGAGCACGAGGCGCCAGGCGATGAGGACCACCACCGCCACCACGGCCACGCCCAGGGCCAGCTGCGTTTTCTGGGGCTGAACGACGGTCGTGCTGAATATCTCCGTGGTGGAGGCAATAGCCATCGGGCCCAGCAGCAGGCTGAGGGTGGCATACGTCAGCAGTTCGTGCATCGTGATATCAGGCCATTTGAGCAGGGTCAGCACAGCGCTGCTGACCAGCCAGGGCACCACGATGTTGAAGACAATAAGCTTGCTCCGGTTGTCGAAGCGCATGAGCGTCTTGGAGTCGTGGCATTGCAGAAAGCCGATGGCAGCGAAATAGCCCAGGGCAATGGCCAGTATGCCGCTCAGCAGGGAGAGCAGCACGCTCGGTGTATTGCCCAGCAGCAGGATATACGTGGGAATGTAGTAGAAGCCCGACTGCGTGAGCGTTCCGGCAATGGTACCGCCCAGCACGAGGTTGCAGGCGTGCACCGACACCCAGAACAGAAACAGCTTAAAGAGGCCCCGCTGCTGCCGCTGCCGCTTCCAGAACCAGAGCGCGGCCGCAATGGAGACGACCGTGCAGGCCAGCGGACCGGCTCCGAAAACGGCCAGCACGGCTTCGCGCCACCATTGCTGATCGGTAATCAAAAACTCCACCCGGCTCAGGTGCAGGACGCCGGGAATATCCAGGTCAGCCGCTGTGTAGACCGTGGCAAGCTGAAACACGCCGTGTACCAGCAGATAGGCCAGCAGAAAGAGCAAGGTGCTGTTGACGGCCGTGATGACGGTTTTTTCGGATGTTGACTTGGTAGCGGAGGACAGGTTCAGTTCCACAAATTGAATTAAAGAGGGGAAAACGGGTGCTAAAGCTAGGTATTCCCCGAACTACTTCCTAAAACCGGAGCCGGAAGCGTGAAGCGGGCTGGATAGCTTTTGCGGGCCCTTTTGCCTACCTTCGCCTTTGCAAAATACCTCCCGAGTGAAGAACATCCGCAATTTCTGCATCATTGCCCACATCGACCACGGCAAGAGTACCCTCGCCGACCGGCTGTTGGAGTTTACCAGCACCGTGGCCAAGCGCGACATGCAGGCCCAGCTGCTCGACAACATGGACCTGGAGCGCGAGCGGGGCATTACCATCAAGAGCCACGCCATTCAGATGCAGTACCCCTACAAAGGGGAAATCTACACGCTGAACCTCATTGACACGCCCGGCCACGTCGACTTCAGCTACGAAGTAAGCCGCTCCATTGCCGCCTGCGAAGGAGCCTTGCTCATCGTGGATGCCTCCCAGGGCATCGAGGCCCAGACCATCAGCAACCTGTACCTGGCCATTGGCGCCGACCTGGAAATCATTCCGGTCCTGAATAAGATCGACCTGCCCCACGCCATGCCCGAGGAGGTATCCGACGAAATCGTGGACCTGATCGGCTGCGACGTAGAGGACATTATCCACGCCTCGGGCAAGGCCGGCATCGGCATCGAGAACATTCTGAACGCCATCTGTGAGCGGATTCCGGCCCCGAAAGGCGACCCCGAGGCCCCGCTGCAGGCCCTGATCTTCGACTCGGTGTTTAATTCCTACCGCGGCATCGAGGTCTTGTTCCGCATCAAGAACGGCACCATGCGCAAGGGCGACAAGCTCCGCTTCATGGCTACCGGCAAGGAGTACGGCGCCGACGAAATCGGTATCCTGGGCCTCAACCAGGAGCCCCGCCCCGAAATGAGTGCCGGCAACGTCGGCTACCTGATTTCCGGCATCAAGGAAGCCCGGGAAGTAAAGGTGGGCGACACCATCACCCATGTGGCCCGGCCCACGGCCGAGGCCATTGTCGGCTTCGAGGATGTGAAGCCGATGGTATTTGCCGGTATCTACCCGGTGGATACCACCGAGTACGAGGAGTTGCGCTCCTCCATGGAAAAGCTGCAGCTCAACGACGCTTCCCTGGTATGGGAGCCCGAGACGTCGGCGGCCCTGGGCTTCGGCTTCCGCTGCGGCTTTCTGGGCATGCTCCACATGGAAATCGTGCAGGAGCGCCTCGAGCGGGAGTTCAACATGACGGTAATCACCACCGTGCCCTCGGTGCAGTTCCACGCCATCGGCTCCAAGGACCAGCTGCTGATCGTAAACGCGCCCTCGGAGATGCCCGAGCCCAACCTGATGAAGCACATCGAGGAGCCCTTCATCAAGGCCCAGATCATCACCGCGTCCGACTATGTGGGGGCCATCATCACCCTGTGCATGGAAAAGCGCGGCATCATCAAGGGCCAGTCCTACCTGACGAGCGAGCGGGTGGAGATGAACTTTGAGCTGCCCCTGTCCGAGATTGTGTTTGACTTCTTCGACAAGCTCAAGACCATCAGCCGGGGCTACGCCTCGCTCGACTACGAGCTGATCGGCTTCCGGGAGTCGGACATGGTGAAGCTCGACATTATGCTCAACGGCGAGAAGGTCGACGCGCTGTCGGCCATCGTGCACCGCTCCAAAAGCTACGAGTGGGGCAAGCGCATCTGCGAAAAGCTGCGCGAGCTGCTGCCCCGTCAGATGTTCGACATTGCCATTCAGGCCAGCATCGGGCAAAAGATTATTGCCCGCGAAACCGTGAAGGCCCTGCGCAAAAACGTAATTGCCAAGTGCTACGGCGGCGACATCTCCCGTAAGCGCAAGCTGCTCGAAAAGCAAAAGGAGGGCAAAAAACGAATGCGCTCCGTCGGCTCCGTCGAAATTCCCCAGGAAGCCTTCCTGGCCGTTCTCAAAATCGATTAACTCTAAACGCGCCTCCAACCGGGGCGCGTTTTTTCTGATATCCGTACACTTCTGTTTCGCTCGTATGAATAAAGCTTCCGCTCCTGCCGTTCCCGGCGCTTCCGTCACTGACGGTCCCCTCATCATCGATGGCAAGGCCACGGCCGAGGAAATCAAGGTGGAAATTGCCGCTGAGGTCGACCAGCGCCGGGCGGCGGGTCTGAAAGTGCCCCACCTGGCCGCTATTCTGGTTGGCCACGACGGCGGCTCCGAAACCTACGTGCGCAACAAGGTGCTGGCCTGCGAGCGGGTGGGGTTCGGCTCCACGCTGCTGCGCTACGAAGACGACATCACCGAAGCCGAGCTCTTGGCCAAGGTGGCCGAGCTGAACGAGGACCCGGAAGTCGACGGCTTTATCGTCCAGCTCCCGCTGCCGCGCCATATCAGCTCCGACAAGGTTATTCAGGCCATCCGACCCGAGAAGGACGTCGACGGCTTCCATCCAATGAACATGGGGCGGATGGTAGCCGGGTTGCCCGCCCTGCTGCCCGCCACGCCCTCCGGCATCGTGGAGTTGCTGGCCCGCTACCGCATCGAAACCGACGGCCGGCACTGCGTGGTCATCGGGCGCTCCAACATCGTGGGGACCCCGGTCAGCATCCTGCTGGCCAAAAACCTGGAGCACGGCAACTGCACCGTCACCCTCTGCCATTCCCGCACGCGCAACCTGGCTGACATCGTCCGGACCGCCGACATCGTGGTGGCGGCGCTGGGCCGGCCCGAGTTCGTGACGGCCGACATGGTGCGCCCCGGCGCCATCGTCATCGACGTGGGTACCACCCGCGTAGCTGATGCGTCGAAGAAAAGCGGCTACACGCTCAAGGGCGACGTTTGCTTTGCCGAAGTGGCTCCGAAGTGCGCGGCCATCACGCCCGTACCGGGCGGCGTAGGGCCCATGACCATCGCGATGCTGCTGCAGAATACCCTGCGGGCGGCCAAGGGAGACGTGTACCCGCGCTAGCCCGGTTATTCAGCCCGGGAACTTTCAAAAATGCGGACGTTGTACTACTTTTAATGTCCGGCCGTTAGCCGGCTGCGTAGGCTTTACCCTTTCGCACCTGATTTTTCGGCGGGTTTACCTGTATTATCTCGTTTTGCTCTACACACTTCCCTTAGCCGATAATCCGGCAGTCCTATCACCTGTGCCGGTAGCCACGCTGCCGGTAATGGAACAGTTCTACACCATTCAGGGAGAGGGCTACAACACGGGCCGCGCGGCGTATTTCGTGCGCCTGGGCGGCTGCGACGTCGGCTGCCACTGGTGCGACGTGAAAGAGTCCTGGGATGCCAGCGTGCATCCCCAGCTAGCTCTGTCCGACGTGGTAGCCGCGGCGACGGCCCACCCGGGACGCAACGTGGTCGTAACCGGCGGGGAGCCGCTCATGCACAACCTGACGGGGCTGACGGCGGCGCTGCACGAGGCCGGGTGCGCTACCTGGCTGGAAACATCCGGCGCTTATCCGCTCAGCGGGAAGTGGGACTGGATCTGCGTATCCCCCAAGAAATTCAAGGCGCCCCTGCCCGAAGTGCTGCTTGAAGCTCATGAGCTTAAAGTGGTAGTATTCAACAAGACCGACTTTCAGTGGGCCGAGCAGCATGCCGCCTTGGTGGGGGAGCATACCCGCCTGTACCTGCAGCCCGAGTGGAGCCGAAACGCCGCCATGATGCCGCTGATTGTGGAGTATGTAAAGCAAAACCCGCGCTGGCAGGTTTCCCTGCAGACCCACAAGTATCTTGATATCCCCTAGATTCTGCTTATGCTTCGTTTGCTATGGGTTCTGGTTGTGCTGGGTGGGTTGAGCAATGGGTTTGCACTCCCGGAAGCAGCGGCTCAGGGCCGTTCGCCCCTGTCGAATACCAAGGCCCGCCACCTCTACGAGAAAGCCCAGGAACAGGCCCGCAACCGGGATTTTGTCAAGGCAATTGAAACCCTGACGGTCCTGAACGAGAAATTTCCTTCCATGGGCGAGCCGTACCTGATGAAAGGCTCCCTGCTCAAGACCATGGGCGAAAACCGCCGCGCCTACGAGGCTTATAAGGAAGGCCTCAGCAAGATTCCCTACGACGCTACCCGAACCCTGGACTACTACCTGCTGGCCGAGCTGTCCATTACCCTGGGCGACTACCAGACGGCGGCCATGGGCTACCAGAACTACCTGAAAGCCGCGCCCAAAGGGCAGCGCAACACCATCCGGGCCCAGCGCCAGCTGATCAACTGCGAGTTTGCCGTGAAAGCCATGACCAAGCCCGTCAGCGTGGTGCCCGAGCGCCTGGGCAGTCCGCTCAATACGTTTCGCTACCAGTACTTCCCGGCTCTGACGGCCGACAGCCGGTTTCTGCTGTTTACGGCCCGGCCGAATGTGCAGAGCGACGAGGATCTGTTTCTGAGCCAGCTGAACAAGGATGGCTCAATGGGCGCCCCGGTTCCGATTTCCAACGCCATCAACACACCCTACAACGAGGGCGCCGGTACCATTTCCGGTGACGGCAAGACCCTGGTGTTTGCGTCCTGTGACCGGCCCAACGCCGTGGGAAACTGCGACCTGTACATTTCCCGTCGCACCGGGAACGCGTGGAGCAAGCCCCAGAACCTGGGCTACAGCGTGAACTCCCCGGAATGGGACTCCCAGCCCACACTCTCGGCCGATGGCCGGACGCTGTACTTTACCTCTACCCGTCGCGGCGGCAAGGGGCAGGAAGATCTGTACGTTACGACCATGCAGCCCAACGGCATCTGGACGGCGGCCCGCAACCTGGGCGAGCCCGTGAATACGCCCGGCAAGGACATGGCCCCCTTTATCCACGCCAGCGGCACGACGTTGTACTACGTGACGGACGGACTGCCCGGCATGGGGGGCCTGGATGTTTACCGCTGCGAGCTGAACACCGGTAAGTGGGCGGCCCCGGTAAACATGGGCTATCCGTTCAACACCTTCGAGAATGAGGCCTCCGTGTTTATTACCTCCGACAACCGCCGCGGCTTCTGTTCCCGCTCCCGGGCCGAAAAGGCCGGCGTAGCGCCGGAGCGCGACCGGCCGGTGGAATTGTTCGGCTTCGAGGTGGCGCCCGAGATGCGGGCCCGCGAATCCAGTACGTTCACCCAGGGCCGGGTATTCGACGCCGTCACGAAAAAGCCGATTCAGGCCGATGTGCAGCTCTATGACCTGCAGACCGACGAGCTGGTGCAGTATGTGACCAGTGACCCGGTAAACGGGGATTACACCGTAGTGCTGAACGAAGGCCGGCAGTACGCCATGTACGCCGCCGCCGATAAGTACCTGATGAAGAGCTTAAGCTTTGACTACTCCGACAAGCGCCGCTTTAACCCGCTCACGCTGGACCTCTACCTTTCACCGGTGAAGACGGGCAACAATATTGTGCTCAATAACCTGTTCTTCGACACCAAGGAGTATGAGCTCAAGCGCAACTCCCGCACCGAGCTCAACCGGCTGGTGCAGTTTATGCAGCAGTACAAGGCCATCAAAGTGGAGATATCGGGGCATACCGATGATGTAGGGGCCGATGCGGACAACATGACCCTGTCGCAGAACCGGGCCCGTTCCGTGTACGACTATCTGGTGCAGAAGGGCATTGCAGCCTCCCGGCTCCACTTCAAGGGCTATGGCGAAACCCGCCCGCTGGCACCCAACGACTCCGAAGACGCCCGCCAGCAGAACCGCCGGATCGAGATTAAGATACTCTAGACACTTGTTTCTGGTAAAATTCAATGAAAGACCTGCCCTGTTGGCAGGTTTTTTCTTTTTAGTGATACTTTCCCTAATAGCTTGAAAGATTAGATAATCAGGCTTTTACGCAAATTGGGTTAAATGCTTAAGTTAGAATAGTTATACGATTTATTTGTTTTGTTTAAATTTTATGGTATATTTGAATCGAACATCGGATGGCACTTTTAACAGATATGACGCTTCCTGCCCTTTGCCCTTGCCTGCCAGTCGATGTTAGGTAGCATCATATCCTTCTTTTCTCCCAAACCCATCATTTACATGAAAAAAGCCCTTCTTATCTCCTGCATAGTCGTTGGCTTGCAGGGGGCTACATTGTTGAATGCGGCGGCACAAAGCGAGCTGTCGGTCGGCAATGAGATTTCCAGCAACACCCGCAACCGGGCCGCCAACCTGACCCGGGCCATTGCCGGGCGGGTGCACCTGGACGAAGGACAGTATGTGCGGTTGAAGGACCTGAATACCCGGTTTATTGCTGAAATGGACGATCTGCAGATTCGCTTTGCTGCCGATCCTGCCATTCTCGATGAGCAGCTTCTCAACGCCCAGCACCTCTACGACAAGGAGCTGGCCATGCTGCTCCGGCCGAAACAGCTGCTGGCCTATCAGCAGATGCGCTCGGGAATGACGGCCTACAGCGACATGCCCCGGTAGTCAGATGTGCTCAGGCAACAAAAAAGCCCGCTGCAGAGCGGGCTTTTTTGTTGGGGTACGGTGTGGGCTTACTTGCGCTGGTCGATGCTGACGTAGTCACGCTCCAGCTCGCCGGTGTAGATCTGACGCGGACGGCCGATCGGCTCCTTGTTCTCGCGCATCTCTTTCCACTGGGCAATCCAGCCGGGCAGGCGGCCCAGGGCAAACATTACCGTGAACATCTCCGTGGGAATGCCAATGGCGCGGTAGATGATGCCGGAGTAGAAGTCAACATTGGGATACAGCTTGCGCTCCACGAAATACGGATCGGTGAGGGCAGCCTGCTCCAGCTCCTGCGCGATTTTCAGCAGCGGATCCTCAATGCCCAGGGCCGTCAGCACCTCGTCGGCAGCCTTCTTGATGATCTTGGCGCGCGGGTCGAAGTTCTTGTACACGCGGTGGCCAAAGCCCATCAGGCGGAAGGAGTCGTTCTTATCCTTGGCCTTGGCGATGAACTTGCTCGTGTCGCCGCCATCCTTCTGAATCTCCTGCAGCATCTCCAGCACTTCCTGGTTGGCGCCGCCGTGCAGCGGACCCCACAGGGCGTTGATACCGGCCGAAACCGAGCCGTAGAGCGAAGCATTGGCCGAGCCCACCAGGCGCACCGTGGAGGTCGAGCAGTTCTGCTCGTGGTCGGCGTGCAGGATCAGCAGCTTGTTGAGGGCACTCACCACTACCGGGTTCAGCTCGTACTTCTCCGTGGGGAAGCTGAACATCATGTACAGGAAGTTGGAGGCGTAGTCGAGGTCGTTGCGCGGATAGTTCAGCGGGTGACCCATCTGGTTTTTGTACGTCCAGGCGGCGATGGTCGGCAGCTTGGCCATCAGGCGAATGACGTTGAGGTCGATTTCCTCCTTGCTCAGGTCCGGCGACACGCTTTCGGGGTAGAAGGCGGTCAGCGAGCAGATCAGGCTGCTCAGGATGGCCATGGGGTGAGCGGCCGAGGGGAAGCCGTCGAAAATCTTGCGGACATCCTCGTGCACCAGGGTGTGCTTGGTGATCTGGTTGCTGAAGTCGGTCAGCTGGTCCTGGGTGGGCAGGGCGCCGTAGATCAGCAGGTACGCTACTTCCAGAAAGGTTGACTTCTCCGCCAGCTGCTCGATGGGGTAGCCGCGGTAGCGTAGAATGCCTTCTTCGCCGTCGAGAAAGGTGATGGCGCTCTTGGTGGCGCCGGTGTTCTTGTAGCCCGAATCAAGCGTGACGTAACCGGTCTGGTCGCGCAGCTTGCCGATGTCGAATGCCTTTTCGTGTTCCGTGCCTTCGATGACGGGCAAGGTGTATGATTTCCCGTCGAGGATAATCTCAGCAGACTCTGCCATAAGCGTTAGTTGGAGTGGGTTGCGGGGGCGAAACTAATGAAATGCCGGCAGGGCGGAAAGCGCCTTGCCGGCGCGCAAGCTAGCCACCAAACCGCGAAAAACAGCCGGTACAGCCAGAAATTTCCCCACGCCGGGGGTGGCCAAAGCGAAAAAGGACAGCTGACTGCCTATTTACCAATGCAGAACTGGGTGAAGATGCTCGTGAGCAGGTCGTCGGAGGAAATCTCCCCGGTGATTTCACCCAGCGAAGCCAGCGCTTGGCGAAGGTCGGCGGCCAGCAGCTCGGTGCCCGTGCCGGTGCCTAGGCCAAGCAGCACCTCGCCCAGCGCCGCCTGGGTGGTTTCGAGGCTGCGGGCATGGCGCAGGTTGGTAACGATGGTGGAAGCGCCGGTGCGGTCCAGGCCCTGCCCGCGAACCTGGCCGAGCAGGGCTTCGCGCAGCTCATCGAGCCCGTCGCCCCGGGCCGCCGCTACCAGCACCGTGCCCGGCTGGGCGGCAAAGGCGTCAATCTCGGCATCCGACGCCACGTCACGCTTGTTGCCGACGGCCAGCACCGGAATGGCACCATCCGGGTTTAATGCCTCAATTTCCGCTGTAACCTGGTCGGCGGAAGTGGTCGTGAGGTCAAACAGATAAATCAGCAGTGCCGCCTGCCGCACCCGCTGCCGGGTGCGCTCCACACCCATGGCCTCTACCACGTCTTCAGTGTCACGCAGGCCGGCCGTATCTACGAACCGGAAGCGGATCCCGTCCAGGCTGACTTCGTCTTCAATCAGGTCGCGGGTGGTGCCGGGAATAGCCGAAACCAGGGCGCGCTCCTCGTTGAGCAGGGCGTTGAGCAGCGTCGACTTGCCCGCGTTGGGCTTGCCGGCAATGACGGTGGTAACGCCGTTCTTGATGACGTTGCCCAGTTCAAAGGAGCGCAGCAGGCGTTTTACGACCACTTGAATCTCCTGTAACAGCGCTGTCAGACCGGTGCGGTCGGCGAACTCGACGTCTTCCTCCCCAAAATCCAGCTCCAGCTCCAGCAGGGCGGCAAACTTCACCAGCTGGGCGCGCAGGTCGCGCAGCTCCTGGCTGAAGCCCCCGCGCATCTGCTGCAAGGCCACCTGGTGCGACAAGGCCGAGTCGGCGGCAATCAGGTCGGCCACGGCCTCGGCCTGGGCCAGGTCGAAGGCCCCGTGCAGGAAGGCCCGCTTGGTGAACTCCCCGGCTTCGGCCAGCCGGGCCCCGCGGCGGATAAACAACGTCAAAAGCTGCTGCACGATGTAGTCGGAGCCGTGGCAGCTGATTTCAACGACGTCTTCGCGGGTGTAGGAATTCGGCCCCCGAAAAAGCGACACGACGACTTCGTCGAGAATGCGGCCTTCGTCGCGGATAGTACCGTAGTGTAGCGTATGGGAAGCCTGCTCGCGCAGGGGTTTACCGGCAAACACGGCATCGGTCAGGGCAATGGCCTCGGGGCCCGAAAGACGGACCAGGGCAATAGCCCCCGCACCGGGGGGCGTGGACAACGCCACAATAGTATCGGCCAGGGCCGGGGGCAGGGAAACAGACACAGGCAGGGCAAAAAGCTGGAGCGACAAAGTTACGGCCGCTTCGGCAGGGAACCGGTTCCGGCCAGAACCGGGCGCTAGGAACGGCTCGGCGTGAGCTGTCCGGCCACGAACAGGTTGCGGCTTACTTCAGCGGAAATCAGTGTTTTGTTTTTCTTGTTTACTCTAATTTCCAAAGAGTTGTCGAAAGGAACTTTGTCCAATACTTCAATGCGCGCGCCCAGGCTGAGGCCCATCTTGTCGAGGTATTGCAGGAACGCCGCGCTGGTATTTTTTACGGCCATCAACAGGGCCTGCTCTCCGGCTTCGAGCTCGGCCATGAGCCGGTAGGTGGGCCGTATGATGGCGCCATCCTCGGTGGGAATAGGGTCGCCGTGGGGGTCGAGCTGGGGGAAGTTCAAAAACGCGTCGAGGCGGCGCATCAGCAGCGGGGACTGCAGGTGCTCCATTTCCTCGGCCACCTCGTGCACTTCGTCCCAGCTGAACCCGAGCTTCTCCACCAGAAATACCTCCCAGAGCCGGTGCCGCCGGATGGTGCTCAGCGCCAGACGCCGCCCTTCGGTGGTAAGCGACACGCCCCGGTAGCGCTGGTAGTGCAACAGACCCTTTTCGCCCAGGCGCCGCAGCATGTCCGTCACCGAAGCGGCCCGGGTCTGCAGCACCTCGGCAATGCGGTTGGTGCTCACGTCGCTGCCCGGCTCCGCTTCCGACAGCTTGTAAATAGCCTTCAGGTAATTTTCCTCGGTGTAGCTGGGCATTCTTTTTTAATTAGTAATTAAGAATTAGTAATCAAGAATTGACTTCGCCTTAGCCACCACGGGATGGGTAGCAGAGACAATTACTAATTCTTAATTACTAATTATTAATTCAAAGAGCTACCAACGGATCAGGGCGGAGGCCCAGGTGAAGCCGCTGCCGAAGGCAGCCAGGCAAACCAGGTCGCCGCGCTTGATCCGGCCTTCACCCACGGCTTCGCTCAGGGCAATGGGGACGGAGGCCGCCGTGGTATTGCCATAGCGCTGAATGTTGCTGTACACCTTCTCGTCGGGCAGCTGCATCTTCTGCTGCACAAACTGGGTGATGCGCAGGTTGGCCTGGTGAGGAATCAGCATGTCGATATCCGAGGGCTGGTAGCCATTTTGCTCCAGGGCTTCCTTGATAACTTGGGGAAAGCGGACCACCGCGTGCTTGAACACGTTCTGCCCGTTCATGTAGGGGTAGAGCTCCAGCTCGTTGTCCAGGATGTACTGCACGCGCCCGTCCCGGTTGGAGCCGGGCTCGCGCACAATCAGCTCCTCGGCAAATTCGCCCTGGGCGTGCAGGTGCGTGCTCAGGATACCGGCGCCTTCGCGGTTCGTGGGCCGCAGCACCACGGCTCCGGCTCCGTCGCCGAAGATAACCGAGACACCCCGGCCGCGGGTGCTTTTGTCGAGGCCCGAGGAGTGAATCTCGGAGCCAACCACCAGCACGGTGTCGTACATGCCGGTCTTCACAAACTGGTCGGCCATGCTCAGACCGTACACGAAGCCCGAGCACTGGTTGCGCACGTCGAACGCCGGCACGTTGTCCTTGATGCCCAGCTCCCGCTGCAGCAGTACGCCGGAACCGGGAAAGAAGTAGTCGGGCGAGAGCGTGGCAAAGACAATCATCTGCACGTCGTCGGGCGTGAGCCCGGCCATTTCCAACGCTTTGCGGGCCGCGTTGGCGCCCATGTTGGCCGTCGTGTCCTTGCCTTCCTCAAACCAGCGCCGCTCTTTAATGCCGGTACGCTCCTGGATCCACTCGTCGGTGGTTTCCATCAATTCGGTGATATCAGCGTTGGTAACCACGCGGCTCGGCACGTAATGGCCGACGCCAGCAATTTCAGAATGGCGGAGTGTGCTCATGTTATAGGTTTTGGGCGGGAAGGGCGCACAAGGTAAGAAAAGCTGCGCCTCATTTGCTAAACGGAACCGGAAGCCCGGGGGTTAGCGCAGCTGATCGAACACGGCCGACAGCCGCCGGCCTTCCGTCGACCACAGCGCGTCGGCCGGGATGCCACGGGGGTAAAAGCGCCGACCGGCCAGGCGCTTAATGATCGGTTCGACTACCAGCTCTTCCCCAAAAGCTACCGGGAAGCCCGCTTCGTTGCGGTCGGTAATTTCCTGCCACAGCGGATTTTCCGGAATCAGCACGGGCAAGCCGCTGGCCAGGTACTCGTAAAGCTTGGTCGGAATGCAGCGCCAGGAGCTGGGGTGAGGCCGGTAAGGCAGCAGGCCCGCGTGGCTGCGCCCGATTTCCCGGATAATCTCGTCGTGAGGCACCAGCACTTCGCCGCCTACTATCCGCAGCCAGGAGGCGTGCCGGGCTCCGGCTTCCCGCAGGTAGGCAAGCGTGGCGGATTGCTGGCAGAAACCGATAATGGTGAGTTCCAGGCCGGGCCAGCCGGTTCGGAGCGCGAGGGCAAAATCTACGGCCTCGCGGATGCCGGTCAGCTCGGAGATGGTACCGGAAAACAATAGCCGCAGCGGCTCCCCCGGGCCCGGCAGGGGCGGGCGGCTACTTACCAGCGTCGGGTTGCCCGGGGGCGGCTGGTACTTGTTTTCGAGAATTACGGTACGGCCCGCCGTGGCGAAAGGCAACTCGTCGGCATAGCTTTGTTCGGCCAGCAGCACCTGGCTGGCCCGTTTCGCCGCAAACGTCTCCAGCCCGCGCACGAACCGGGCCAGCAGCCCACGCACCCAGGCTGGGTACACCTGCTGGGTTTGAATATTGAGCGCGTAGTTTTCGCGTACGTCGTAGAGAAAGCGGCGCTGCCGGCCGAGTTTTTGCCAGAGCAGCGTGAGGGGCAGCAGCTCAGGAGCATGTACCACGACGACATCGGGCTGCACCCGGCTCAGCACCTGCCAGTAGCCGAGCTGGGCTCTCAGGCGGGCCAGGCTCAGGCGGGAGCCGCGAAACAGCACATGCTGCCCAATGCCGGCAAGTCCGGCCCGGGGGGGAGAGCCGGCGGCCCGGCCCGCTACGTGCACCTCAAGCCCGGGCTCCGCAGCCAGGGTTCGGGCAAACTTCTCGTACATGCGCGTGTCGTCGACCGGCTTCAGCACGGAAGCCAGCAGCACCACAAGGCGCCGGGGCGCGGCAGGAAAGAGAGGAGCAGCCAAGCAGTTGGGAAAGCCGGGGCGAAACCGGGCGTTGCGGCCAAAGATGATACTTTTGCGCCAGAACATCTTTTTCAACTCCGCACCATGACTGACCTGCAAACCACGATAGAAGCCGCCTGGGCCGACCGCAGCCTGCTTCAGCAGCCGGCTACTACCGCCGCCATCAACACCGTAATTGAGGAGCTCGACAAAGGCCGGCTGCGCGTGGCCCAGCCCGGTGCCGACGGTCAGTGGCAGGTAAACGACTGGGTGAAAAAAGCCGTCATCCTGTATTTCCCCATCCGGCAGATGGAAACCGTTGAAGTCGGCCCCTTCGAGTTTCGGGACAAGATGCAGCTCAAAACCGGCTACGAAACCCAGGGCGTGCGCGTGGTACCCCCGGCCGTAGCCCGTTACGGCGCCTATCTGGCTCCGGGCGTGATTATGATGCCCAGCTACGTGAACATCGGTGCCTGGGTGGGCGAAGGCACCATGGTGGATACCTGGGCCACGGTGGGCTCCTGTGCCCAAGTGGGCGCCGGCGTGCACCTAAGCGGAGGGGTGGGCCTGGGCGGCGTACTGGAGCCGGTACAGGCGGCTCCGGTTATCATTGAGGACGGCGCCTTTATCGGCTCCCGCTGCATCCTGGTCGAAGGCTGCCACATCGGCAAGGAAGCTGTTATCGGGGCCGGCGTTACCATCACCGGCAGCACCAAGATTATCGACGTTACCGGACCCGAGCCCCGGGAGTACCGGGGCTTCGTGCCGGCCCGCTCGGTTGTCATTCCCGGCTCTATTCCCAAGCAGTTCCCGGCCGGGGAGTACCAGGTGCCCTGCGCCCTGATTATTGGCCAGCGCAAGCCCAGCACCGACCTGAAAACGTCGTTGAACGACGCCCTGCGCGACTTTGGCGTATCGGTGTAGCGCCGGCTTGCAACCTTTCGGCCGCCACCCGCCTCTTATCCTCGTGCAGTTGAACAAACAGCTGAAAAAAAGCCGTTGCCGAATTTAAAATGAAGAACCTTTATTTGATGTTGCTTGCCTGCGTAGGCCTCACTTCCTGCAGCGCCGACTTTGATGTAGAGCCGGGTTCCCTGGTGGCCGATATTGGAGCTGAATTCCCCCTGTACTACCGGCAGATGGCCGTGCTGCAGGTTCCTACGGCCACCTCGACGCTGCCAAACCAATTGCGCATCACGGCCGTGGACCTGCGCGACTACCGCTGCCCCGACAATGCCAAGTGCCTGACGTACGTGCCCAGCGAAGCCACGCTGCGGGTGGAAGTGTCGCCGTCGTACGACCAGTTTCTGAACGTCAAGATTGACCCGGCCGACTCCCTGGTGGTGAATACCGGCGGCACCAGCCGCTTGGTTATCTACGCCAAGGAGTTGCGGCCCGGCACCGGGCCCGTCAGCTCCCGTACCCCGGTCAGGAATCTTTCGGTGGTGCTGCGGGTGCTCCACCGGCTGTAGCCTTGGGCTGCTGACTACTTAAAAAAGGCTCATCCAAGCGGATGAGCCTTTTGCTTTTAACGCGGCAAGCTGCTTAGGCCGTTTGCTTGAGCTTATGACCAAACACAGCCTTCACCTTGTCGACCTTGCTTTTTACCACGAACTGGCAATAGGGCTGGCTGCCGTTCAGGTTGTAGTAGTTCTGGTGATAGTCTTCGGCTGGATAAAATGTCGTCAGGGGCACGATTTCAGTGGTAATGGGCTGGTCGAAGGCGCCGGTCTCGGTCAGCTTCTGCTTGTAGTGCTCGGCCAAACGCTGCTGCTCTTCGGTATGGGTGTAGATGCCCGAGCGGTACTGGGTGCCGGTATCGTTGCCCTGCCGGTTGAGGGTCGTGGGGTCGTGGGTTTTCCAGAAAACCTCCAGCAGCTCTTCGTAGCTGACAACGGCCGGATCGAAAGTAACCTGGATAACTTCGTTGTGGCCGGTCAGGCCGCTGCAGACTTCTTTATAGGTGGGGTTGGCAATCCGTCCGCCGGTGTAGCCTGATACAACTTTCTCAACGCCTTTCAGATTCTGAAATACGGCTTCGGTGCACCAGAAGCAGCCGCCGCCAAATGTGGCTTGTTCCATAGGGAGGTAATAAGGTCAGGTCCAAAAACAGTTTCTCTATAAGCGGATTGCCCGGGGTAAGGTTTCAAAAGCGCAGCCGTAGCCGCGGCACCGCCCCTCATTCGCCGGGAAGCCTGCCGGGGCTGCCGCAGCACACGCAGGCTTCATGATTATGCCGGAGGCAGGAGCTTTGCCTCGGCAAGGGCGGGCCGACAAGCAGCAGTACCTTTCTTAGTTGCAAAAGTGCTGCCTTGGCGCCAAAAGCCCGGCGCGGATGGGAGCGGGGCAGCTTCGGCTCACCTAAGAGGCCCAGTCGGAGCTCAACCTGTAATACGAAACTGCCTTCCCGTTTTCACGGGAAGGCAGTTGTTTTGAAGTCGGAAAGCAAGATCCTGATTTACTTGCGGAACCGCTCGGCCAGCACCAGCTCCTTGGTGCCGTGGCCCCAGGTGTAAAATCCTTCGCCTGACTTCACGCCGAGGCGACCAGCCATGACCATGTTTACCAGCAGGGGGCAGGGAGCGTATTTCGGATTGCCCAGTCCCTCGTGCAAGACCCGCATAATGGCCAGGCAGACGTCCAGGCCAATAAAGTCGGCCAGCTGAAGCGGACCCATGGGATGGGCCATGCCCAGCTTCATGACCGTGTCAATTTCAGCTACCCCGGCTACGCCCTCGAACAGGGTGTAGATGGCCTCGTTGATCATAGGCATCAGGATGCGGTTAGCCACGAAGCCCGGGTAGTCGTTGACTTCCACCGGGGTTTTCTCAAGCTGCCGCGAGAGGTCCATCACCTGCTCCGTAACGGCATCCGACGTGGCGTAGCCGCGGATTACCTCTACCAGCTTCATTACCGGCACCGGATTCATGAAGTGCATCCCAATAACCTGGGCCGGGCGCTTGGTGGCGGCGGCAATGCGCGTAATGGAGATGGAAGAGGTGTTGGAGGCCAGTATCGCCCCGGCCGGCGCGTGCTGGTCCAGGTCGCGGAAGATCTGCAGCTTCAGCTCCACGTTCTCGGTGGCAGCCTCTACCACCAGCTGCACATCGCGCACACCTTCGGCCAGGGTGGTGTGGGTGGTGATGCGGCCCAGGGTGGCCGCTTTATCCGCCTCGCTGAGGCTGCCTTTGGCCACCTGCCGGTCGAGGTTTTTACCGATGGTGCCCACGGCCTTGTCGAGGGCCGGCTGGCTGATATCAATCAGGGCCACGGGAAAGCCATGCTGGGCAAACACGTGGGCAATACCGTTGCCCATCGTACCCGAGCCAATTACGGCGACGTTAATCATAAGCGGAAAGCAAAACAGGGTGGGAAAACAAGGCCCTTACCGCGCGCCAAGGGCCCGGGCGGGGTTCGGCAAAGCTAAGTCGAAATTAAACACCACTCTTCGTCGGCTAGCGTTTGGCAAGCCTGGCTTCGAGAAAAAGTAAATAATATTTGCTTCGGCTAAAAAGCGGCATTTCAGAGGTTTCAGCCCACTTTAGGAGCCGGCCGACTTTTAAATGCCATAATTTTTTTTTTAGAATATATCCTTTTCATAGAGGGCGCGTACAAATCCGCAAATCACCCTCCCAGCATACTCCAACCGGGGTACAGCTGCTGAACAGGTGGTTTGTTCTCTCCCTTCCAACAAACCAAACACCTTCCAACCATGGGAAATCTGCTGTATCTCATCGCTGTCATTCTGGTCATCATCTGGGCAATTAGCTACTTCGGTGGCTTCTATAGCGGCGGCATTATTCACGTGCTGCTGGTAATTGCAATTATCGTGATTCTGCTCCGCGTAATTCGCGGAGGCACGGTATAGCCCCGCTGACCTTTTCGGCCTGATCCGAAAAAATAAAAGTCAAAAAGCAAAAAAGAAGCTACTCCTCACGGGGTAGCTTCTTTTTTTGCTCTATCTAAACTCTATTTAATTTAAAAATCGAGTTCTTCAAAAACGGACGAAAAAAGACCGGTTTTTTGCTGGTCAGCGCTATTTCAGATTGAAAAGAAAGCAGAAACGAATAACCGGCTGACCGTAGATATCGTTGATGCCGTCGTTGAAATTATAAAGCAGCACGATATCGGCGGCGGCCCGCTGGCTGAACTGCTGGCGGTAGCCCAGACCGGCCAGGGGCGTGTTGACCTGCAGCGTCTTTTTGGTGATGGCCCCGGTGATCTGGTCCTGGTAGAGTACCTGCGCGTACGTCGTTTCGTATTCGGCGTGCACGAACAACTCGTCCAGAATCACAAACTGACTAAACACCTTTACGCCGTAGCTGCTGGTGCTGTAGCTCTCCGTACGGTTGTTGCCGGGGAAAGAGAGGTGATTATACGCGTAGGTGATTCCGGGCCCGACGGCGAGTCGCTCGGTGAGGCGGTAGCCCAGAGCCGGAGAAATGTTGGCGCTGAACTGACTGCCGGCATTGCCAAACCCACTAAAGCCCAATCCAAAGTTTGAGTAGAGAAACAGCTTCTGCAGCAGCTCCGGCTGGCCCGTACCCCGGCCGGCAGTAGGAAACCCGTCGTCCAGCGTGCCGCCGTTGACCGAGGGGTTGGTGGGCGCCGGAGTGGTCGGCCGCCGCGGCGCATCGGCCGGCGGCCCAGTGTTCAGCTGGGGTTTTACGGTAGACGTGCTGTCGGGCACGGTCTGGGCCCGGGCCGCAGGGGCAAGCGCCAGGGCCGAGCCACCAAGCAGCAGGGCAAGCAGGGTACGTTTCATACGCAGGATAACGAGGAAGAGGTCGGTACTAGGATACCAGCTGATACATCCGCTTCCGCAGCGCCTTGATGGTCTCGTCGGCCAGGTACTCCTCGTAGCTCATGCGCCGGTCAATGATGCCGTCGGGCGTAAGCTCGATGATGCGGTTGGCAATGGTTTCGACGAACTGCAGGTCGTGGGAAGTAAAGATCAGGGTGCCCGGGTACTCGCGCAGACTGTTGTTTAAAGCAGTGATGCTTTCCAGGTCCAAATGGTTGGTAGGGTCGTCCATCACCAGTACGTTGCCGCTTTCCATCATCATCTTGGACAGCATGCAGCGTACTTTCTCGCCCCCGCTCAGCACGTTGGACTTTTTCTGCGACTCCTCGCCCGAGAACAGCATCCGGCCCAGGAACCCGCGAATAAACGACTCGTCCTTTTCCACGCTGTACTGCCGCAGCCAGTCAACCAGGTTCAGGTCGGTGTCGAAGAACTCGGCATTTTCCTTGGGGAAGTAGCTGGGCGTAATGGTGGTGCCCCACTTAAAGGAACCGGCGTCGGGCTGGGTTTCCTCGAACAGGATATCGAACAGGAGGGAAGCGGCCCGGTCGTCGCGGCTGATGATGGCCACCTTGTCTTTCTTGTCGAGTGCGAAGCTCACGTTGCGGAACACCGGCTGCCCGTCTACCGACTTGCTCAGGTTTTCGACCGTGAGCAGCTGGTTGCCGGCCTCGCGCTCGGGCTTGAAGGCAATGTAGGGGTATTTGCGCGACGACGGCTTAATTTCGTCCAGGGTCAGCTTCTGCAGCAGCTTCTGGCGCGAAGTGGCCTGCTTGCTCTTGGAGGCGTTGGCCGAGAAGCGGCGCACGAACTCCTCCAGCTCCTTGCGCTTGTCCTCGGTCTTCTTGTTGATGTCCTGGCGCTGACGCAAAGCCAGCTGGGAGCTTTCGTACCAGAACGAGTAGTTGCCCGGGTACATGGTGATCTTCGAGAAGTCCAGGTCGGCCATGTAGTTACACACCGCGTCGAGGAAGTGACGGTCGTGGCTGACCACGATTACCGTGTTCTGAAACGAGTCGAGGAAGTTTTCGAGCCAGAGCACGGTTTCGGCGTCAAGGCCGTTGGTGGGCTCGTCGAGCAGCAGCACGTCGGGGTTGCCGAACAGGGCCTGGGCCAGCAGCACCCGCACCTTGTCGGAGCCGCCCAGGTCGCCCATGAGCGTGTAGTGCTTGTCTTCGCCTATGCCCAGGCCGGAGAGCAGCTCAGCTGCTTCGTACTCGGCATTCCAGCCTTCGAGGTCGGCAAACTCGCCTTCGAGCTGGGCGGCCCGCTCGCCGTCGGCGTCGGAGAAATCGGCCTTGGCGTAGAGGGCGTCTTTCTCCGCCATCACCTTCCAGAGGCGGGTGTGGCCCATAATGACGGTCTGGAGCACCTGGTTCTGATCGTAGGCAAACTGGTCCTGACGCAGTACCGACAGGCGGGCCCCGGCGGGCATGTCCACCGAACCGGTGTTGGGCTCAATCTCGCCGGAAAGGATTTTCAGGAATGTCGACTTACCAGCCCCATTGGCCCCGATCAGGCCATAAACGTTGCCGGGCATGAACTTAATGGTAACGTCTTCGAACAACACGCGCTTGCCGTAGCGCAGGCTTACGTTGGAGGTACTAATCATAATGGGGAAAAGGCAGGGGAAGGAAAGACGGCCCGGTGGCCGGCCCGATTACAAAACAAGCCCACAAAAGTACGCAAAATGCCTTGCGCCCGGGTCGGAAAAACGAAAATAGCCGGCTCTGGTCGTCTTGACACACCGGGTAAGGGCCGCTCATTTTCAGCGGGTTGATTTTCAAAAAGCTGCGCTCAGACCGTGGAAATCAAAAAAAACGGCCAGCTGGACAACATCCGCCAACGGAAAAGAGTATAGTAAAACCATGTTGTACTGGTCGGCTTCCTAACACGCCGGGCGTGAGGGGCAGTTCCGCCAGACGACGCTGACCTATCGACTTAACTTTTCCCTCCTCCCATGAGTGACACGCGCATAACCCCCGAGAAAAACGGGATTCGCTACGGCCTGCTGACGGCAATTGGTATGGTGGTCTACTTTATCGTAGCCTCGCTGATTGGTTTGACCGACCGGATTGAGTACAGCTTCCTGAACGCCATTATCCTTGCCATCGGCGTGTGCATGGCCATTGCCCGCTTTAAGCGCTACAAGGAAGACCGGATGCCCTACCTGCAGGGCTTCGGCACGGGCATCATCACCGCCATGGTCGCCTCGGTTATTTTCGCCCTTTTCTTCATCGTGTACACCCTCATTAAGCCTGACATCATGAGCAACATCCGGGCCCGGGACCTGTTCGGATTCGACTTGTCGGTTACCATTGCCTTCCTGGCCATCATCCTGCAAGGCGCCATGTCGGGCGTTATTATTTCCCTGGTTGCGATGCAGTACTTCAAAAGCCCTGACCACAAGCCAATGCAGGGTCTCGAATAAGTTTAGCGACCAGCGTAACCTTAAGCCCACTTTACTAGTAAAGTGGGCTTTTTTGTGTGCCTGTAGCACTGACTTATTCGTGTAGGCACTGATAAACATCGATTTACCGGAACCTTGTAGCTGGTGCGCTTTGTTGAAATATGCCGACCAGATAGGAAAAAACATTGCTGCACCGCTTCGCAATCCTCTGATCGGGCAATCACCTTTACTAGCCTGCTGACCGTAGCAAGTCGGCCCATCGTATATGAAAACTTTCTTCTTTGTTTTTGCTTTCCTGGCATTTCTTTCTGGCTCCGCTTCCGCCCAGCAAACCGAGCGACGCGTCGAAAACCCCGGCCAGGGCGAACCGACCATTAGCCGCGTGGATGATGTAACCCGGCAGATGGCCGACAAGCTGCACCTGAATGAGGCCCAGTATATCCGGCTGCGCAACATCAATAAAATCAAGCTGGCCCAGCTCGACCAGATCATGTGGGATTATCGCGACGATAATGAGGCGCGCCGTTCCAAGCTGGCCGAGCTCGAAATGTACTACCAGCAGGAGTGCAGCCGCGTGCTTTCACCTTCCCAGCTGAGCATGTACCGCGAGGGCCAACCCCAGGCTCCGGTGCAGCATGCTTCGAATGAGGATACGGTTGGCTAAGCCTGGCTTCCCGAATTACGAAAAAGGCGTCCCGCAACCGGGGCGCCTTTTTTCGTGAAACTACCGGATCGGCTTTTCAAAGCCCACTTCCGTGACAGTACTCAGCGGGCTGAACCGCACCGTAAACTTGTTAACGGCGGAGCGGGGGTGGCCGGGGCCGCACTGCGGGCCGGGCTCCACGTAGTACGAGTACACCCGTTCGTTCTGCTCACTCAGCTCGTCTTCGTCGGGGTGGCCGAGCAGGGTGTTGATGTCCCGGTTGCGGGCCCCGTAGAGCAGTTCCCGGTTTTCGCGCAGGGCAGACAACTGGGCCGCCCGTTGGTTACGGCAGGCAAACGGGTCCTGTCGCCACGCCTTGGCATCGAAGCCGGGTACCTCGGTCAGGGCGTGGCCACAGGCGCTGAGCAGAATGGAACCCAGGATACTGACGGTGAGGCGACGAACGAACATGTGTAATTTTGGGGGAACTGTCGGGGAACCCCGGCCGTTGAAGGGGCCGGAAGAAGGGCACGAAAGTAACCATAATTCATGCCCAGGGTTTCCCTGCATCCGGTTGTTCTTCACCTGACCTACTCTATGACGCACCTTTCTGCTTTTCTGCTGAGCATTGCCCTGCTGTTGGCTCCGGTCGTTTCAAGTCAGGCTGCTCCTTCGGCCGCAACCAGCCTACGGGCCGGTACGCTGGATGGCCCCAAGCGTACAGCGGCCATGGCTGCCTTCGAGCAGCACGTGCTTAAAACCTACGCCGCCTGCGGCCTGACGCCCACGGGCCTGCCTGTGCTGGTATTTCGCGAGGCTCTGATTGGCTATTACGCTATGCAGGAGCGGGGCCTGGTTGGCGCGCAGAAGCAAACCATTACCATCATTGACTTCAACCGGCCCAGCACCAAAAAGCGTCTTTGGGTGGTGGATCTGGCTCAGCAAAAGCTGCTGTTCAACACTTTGGTAGCTCACGGGAAAGGCACGGGCGAGGACTATGCCACGGCTTTTTCCAACGTTTCGGGCTCCGAGCAGAGCAGCATCGGTTTTTACCTGACCGGAGCTACCTACATGGGCAAGCACGGCCTCTCGCTGAAGTTGCACGGCAAGGACCCCAAGTACAATTCTAACGCGGCCAGCCGCGCAGTAGTCATCCATGGCGCGGAGTATGTATGCCAGGAGTTTATCAATAAGCATGGCCGGCTCGGACGCAGCCAGGGCTGCCCGGCTTTGCCCCCTGACCAGACCAGTGCCATTGTAAAAACCATCAAAGGCGGCACGGTTGTCTATGCCCACGCTCCCCGGGGCGTGGCGTATGCCTCGGCGTGGCTGCAGCTGGACCTTGCCCTGGCCGCTTTTGCCCGCACGACCGGCATTGTGATGGGCTAAGCTGCCCCGATTTTTACCTGTTCTGTTTTCTGTTGTTCATAAAAAGAAAAACCCGGCCGCCTGGCCGGGTTTTTCTTTTTTCAGGCAACGCTGCCTGGATGCTGACAAGTACAAGCGGGCACGGGTCAGGCCCGGTCGCCGGTGGTGCGGATCAGGTTGATGCCGGCAAAGAAGAAGATCAGACCCAGCACGAAAGGAACCCAGGCGTTGAACTTGGTAATACCCAGGTTTGCAACCTGAAGATAGACGAGGGCCGCGCAGATGATGCCGATAATGCCAAGGACGGTGAGCAAGCCACCGAAAGTGCGTTTCTGATTCATAGCAGGAAAGATGAAAGAAATGGAAAGAGGCGAAGCCGGGCTCTGCCTTCAGGCTGATACGACAATGAGCGGATTTTGGCTGATTCGGGCCGGGGCAACCCTCCGGGGGTTGTCGCGTTACAACCCTCAGACGGCAAATGCCGCCCCTAAACCGCCTTCCCATACCTATAATCCCTTGTCATGAGAGGTAGCCTTCGATTTATAGTGGCTTTGGCAATAGCCGCTTTTTCATTCCTGACCTACTGGTGTAAGCAATCCAAAAACGAGGTTACCGGCGAAATCCAGCATGTGGATATGACCGCTGAGCAGGAAATTGCGCTGGGCCTGCAGGCCGCTCCTCAGATGGCCCAGCAGTACGGTGGCCTCCATCCCGATCAACAGGCCCGCGCGGCCGTGGAGCGCATCGGGCAGCAGATTGTGCGCAGCACCAAAGCCGGGCAGACGCCTTACAAGTTTGCGTTTCACCTGCTGGCCGATGAGAATACCATCAATGCCTTCGCCCTGCCGGGTGGCCAGATTTTCATCACCGCGGGCCTGCTGAAGAATATGAAGACCGAGGGCCAGGTGGCCGGGGTGCTGGCGCATGAAATTGGTCACGTAGTGGGCCGGCACTCCGCCGAGCAGGTAGCCAAGTCCAAGCTAACCCAGGGTTTGACCGGCGCCGCAGCCATTGGCATCTACGACCCGGACCGTCCGAGCACCATGGCCGGCGCCGCCGGTGCTGCCATGGTGGGCAAGCTGCTCACGTTGCGCTTTGGCCGGGAAGACGAGCTGGAAGCCGACCGGCTGGCGGTGGATTTTGTGCCGGCCGCCGGCTACGACCCCCGGAGCATGCTGCAGGTGATGCAGGTGCTGCATTCCAAGAATGAAGGGGGCGGACCCCCCGAGTTTATGAGTACCCACCCCAATCCCGGTAACCGCATCGGCGAGATTCAGCGGGAAATCGACGCCAAATACCCGGGCGGCGTACCCAGCGGGCTCAAGCAATAAGCAGCCTAACGGGCACAACCTGAGCAAGGAAGAGAGTGGACGGAGCGGTGGCTTCGGCCACTCTCTTTTTTTATGCGTTACTAATTCTGCTTACCCTACTACGCCCACTTAAATTATGTCCGCCGCGCCCGCCCTTGCCCTGAAAAAGCTGCTTTTTGTGCTCAACCCGATTTCGGGCGACATCAGCAAAGAGGGAATTGAAGATACCATCAGCGCCTATTGTCGCAACCGGGGCCGGGAGGCAGCTTTTTTTCACACCACGGGGGATAATGACCTGCTTCAGCTCCGCCGTCACCTAAGCCGGTCCCCGTATGATGCCGTGTTTGCGGCAGGCGGCGACGGCACCGTGCGTCTGGTCAGTGAGGCGCTGGAGGGTAGTGAGACCCCCCTGGGGATTCTGCCGCTGGGCTCCGGCAACGGCCTTTCCAAAGACCTTGGTATTCCGCAGGACCTCACCGAGGCGCTAGCGCTGACCTGGGAACACGACGTGCGGGCCATTGATACGCTGCGCGTAGGAGGTCATTTTTCAGCTCACCTGGCCGATCTGGGATTTAATGCTTTGGTGGTAAAAGAATTCTGTGAGGGCGATACCCGCGGGCCCGGGGCCTACATCCGCATTGCCATGCAGGAGTATCTCGGCTACGAGGAGGCCACCTACCACATCCAGACCGATCAGGAAACGTGGGAGGGCCCGGCTTTCATGGTCACCATTGCCAATGGCAATACGTTCGGCAGCAACGTGGTCATCAATCCCGAGGGCTGCCTGGACGATGGCCAATTCGAAATCTGCCTGATTGAGCCCTTTCCCGGCACGGCCGCGCTGGGTATTATGTACAGCCTCTATACCGAGGATATTGACTCGTCGCTTTACACCCGCCGCCTGGTCTGCCGGCACGCCACCATCGGAGTTATGGGCCAGCGCCAGGTGCTGGTGCAGGTCGACGGAGAGCCACTTGAGCTGCCCGGCCCGGTTGAGGTGAGCATCAGTCCACGGAGCCTGCGCGTGCTGACGCCGCGGCCACCCCGTCCTGAGCCCGACTAGCCGACCGGGCCGATGTGAGGCGCCAGCGAAAAGCTTCGCGGGGCGGCTGGCTGAGGTCCGTTCCGGGCTCCAGAGCCCGCAGCCATACCTCCCCGTTTTCGTAGTAGTCGAGGCTGAAAAAGCCTTTGTGCTCGTGCACGAACGTAGCCCGGCCCCCGGCCTGTACAAACGACGTTTTGCTGCCTGCTCCGCTGACCAGGTAGTGCCCTCCGCGACGCTGGAAATACTGCAGGTTATGGTCGTGGCCGGCGGCGTAGATAATGCCGGGAAACTGCCGGAGCACCCGCAGCAGGCAGCGGCGCATCTGGCGGTAGGGCGGGTGGGCCATGTCCTCCGCGGCACCGAGCAGCATCCGGTAAACCGGAAACAGGGACCCCAGCAGGGGCAGGGGCACGTACGCTTTTTTATGCACCGCCGTAAGCGGAAAGACGTGCTGCTTGGCCGTGAACTTGCCTCCGTGCACGGCATTGGAATACAGGGGGTGGTGGCCGGCAATCAGAATCTGCTGGTGGGAATTAGCGGCCAGCAGCGTGTGCAGCTCCCGAAACGGGGTTTTGGCGTCAGCCGGGGTGCCATCGGCCGCCTGTCCGTAAGGGCGGGGGCCGTTCTGCACCCACCACTGCGTGTTGAGCACCACCAGCAGCAAGCCCTCGGCCAGCTGCACGGATACCGGGCCGGGGTAGCCGCCGGGCGGCAGGTAGTGCGCGGTGGGCAGCTGCTCCCGGACGTAGGCCTCCTGGCGGAGCAGAAACTCGTATCCATTGCGGCGGCCTTTGTTCCAGTCGTGGTTGCCGCTGAGAAAAATAGCCCGGGCCGGGTAGGCGCGCAGCAGGTCGAGCTGGGCCTGCAGGCGCCGCTCGGCGGTGGCCCGGCCCGGGGACTGTTCGGCCGGCAGCCCTACCGGATATACGTTGTCGCCCAGCACAACCACCGTGGCTTCAGCGCCCGACTCCTGCAGCCAGTTTTTCAACAGGCCCAGCACCGGGTCGCGTCCGTCGGTGCTGACGGCGCCCAGGTCGCCCACCATCGCCACCCGGTGTTTCAGCAGGGTCGACGGGTCGGGCTGCTCATTGGCCCAGTGCCGCACCCCGGGAGCTACGTAGGCCAGGCGCCGGAACCGCCGCTCCTTTAGAAACTGTAGCACCAGCCAGATCACCAGCGCCAGCCCAAAGATGCCGAGGGCGTACAGGAAAAGCGTAGAGGCAGTAACCGAAGAAAGCAAGGGATAGGGAATAGTCCGGCCGGATATGAACAGCCGGTTGGGGCGGCACAGCCCGATAGTGTACGCATTGCCGGGGCGCCGGGCGAGAGGTCAGGCTAGAAATTTGGTGGAGTCAGGTTCTTGAAGTGGCCGTTGAGCTTGGAGCGCTCCTTGAGCCGCTCGGTTTCCAGCACCACGGGCAGCACCTGATCGAGGTGCTCCGACACGATTTCCTGGCGCTCCTGTTCACTGGTAGCTTCCAGCAGCTGGTATTCCTGCTCGGGCGTGAAGCCCAGGTGGTGCCCAATGTCAAAAATGCGGAAGTTGGCCGGCAGATCAAGGTAGAGCTTGCGCAAGCCCAGTATCTCATAGAATTGCTGAATCTGATCGGTGATGCGCTGGCGAAGCATCAGGTCCTGCTCGGTGTCGTCCGTGATGTCGTCGACCTGACCGGCGGCGTAAAGCTTGCCGGGCACCTGGCGGATAAACTGCCGGATACGGAACACGCCCAGGGCTTTGGTGCGGATGTCCATCTCGCCGGTTTCGTAGGTTCGCTCCACCGCTACCACCTGCACCTCGGTTCCCAGCTCACTGACGCCATTGTTGATAAAGGGGGGGATGCCGAAGGTGGTGCCGGCGGCCAGGCAGTCGTGCACCAGCTCCCGGTAGCGGGGCTCGAAGATGTGCAGGTTGAGCTTTTCGCCGGGAAAAACGACGAGGTTGAGCGGAAACAGCGGAAGCAGACGCGGCATACGGGACAAAAAGAGTACAACAGCTGAAAAAGGGCAATGTCGGCTGGAGCGTGGGCGTAACGCGGTTAATCAGCTACTTTTGCCCGGCAGGCTCCCGGGCCTGCTGGGTTTTAAGATACAAATTGGTGGCAGATTACCGACAATATGGACGCCGGGCGTGGCGGTTGCTGCTGCAGGTGGTGGCAGCGCTGTTTTTAACATCCGTGGGCTGGGTAGTGGCGTACCGCTGGCTCCCGCCCCCGGCTACCTGGCTGATGCTGGAGCGGCGGGCTCATCCGCCCATCGGCAAGGGCTACTACGGCATTGTGGAAGACCGTCGTATCAACTACCGGTTCCTGACGCTGGACGAGGTTTCGCCCCACGTGCCCCTGGCCCTGATTGCCGCCGAGGACCAACGTTTCCTGTTCCACCACGGCTTCGACTACGCCGCCCTCAAGCAGGCCGTGCAGCGCAACATGAAAAGCAAAACCAAGCTGGTGGGGGGAAGCACCATCAGCCAGCAGGTGGCCAAAAACGTGTTTCTGTGGCAGGGCCGAAGCTACGTGCGCAAGGCGGCCGAGGCTTACTTTACCGTGCTCATCGAGCTGCTCTGGAACAAGCGCCGCATCATGGAGATGTACCTGAGCGTAGCCGAAATGGGCGACTGCACCTTTGGCGTGGAAGCCGCCTCCCAGCGTTACTTTCACAAGTCGGCCCGGGACGTTACCCCGGCCCAGGCGGCGCTGCTGGCCGGGGTGCTGCCCAACCCCCTGCGGTTTCGGGCCAGCAAGCCGGGACCGGCAGCCCAGGCCAAGCAGCGCCGGGTGCTGCGCAACATGCGCCGGTTAGGCGGTACTGCCTACGTTAGAGAACTTCTGCAATGAGTATGAAAAGCAAGCTTAGCCCATTGACGTGGAGCCGCCGTGGCCTCCTGGCTGCCCTCCTGAGTCTGGGGCTTCTCAGCGCCTGCACCGGCAACGAGCCCCCGACGACGCTCCGCACCGGCGTTGCCCGGGTGCTGGCTACGCAGACCGCCGCCTGGAACCGCGGCGACGCAGCGGGCTTTATGGCCGGCTATTGGAAGTCCGACTCCCTGGTCTTTATCGGAAAAAACGGCCTTACCTACGGCTGGCAGCGCACCCTCGACAACTACCGCCGCAGCTACCCCGATGCTGCGGCTATGGGCCAGCTTACGTTTACGAGCCTGCGCATCACCCCGATTGGTTCGGATGCCGCCCACGTGGTTGGAAAATGGCACCTGGCCCGCCCCGCCGCCGGCAACCTGCAGGGGCATTTCCTGCTGGTATTCCGCCGTATTGAAGGCCGCTGGGTGATTGTGGCCGATCATTCAAGTTAGCAGAAGACGAGTGTCAGCAGACGGATCAAGGCCGTGATGCCGGGCATACTTCCGGCAGCTAGCTTACAACCCCGGTTTCCCGGGCAGCGCCTTCCGCCTCTTCCGGGTTTTCCGGGGCGGTTTCATCTTTGTGCTTTTCCTCTTCAATGGCCGTAATGGCCTCGGTGAAGATCAGCCCGTTACGGGCCGCATGCTCGGCGGCCTGCACCGTGTCCTGCACCAGCAGCATATCTACTTTGTCGCCGCGCAGCTCCTCCGACACCTTTTCGACCAGGGCGGCCCGCTCGGGGCGCAGCACGTCGCGGATGTAGATGGACAGGATGCGGCCGGGGAAGCGCCGCACTATTTCGCGGTAGATGTTGGCGTCTTCCTGCCCACTGTCGCCAATCAGCACAAAGGGCAGGCGGGGATACGTCAGCAGCAGGTTCTCGATTTCGGTAAGCTTATGGGCGTGGTGCTCGGAGGCGTCCTTGGCCTGCTTGCGCTTAAGCGCCATGTCGCGCAGCAGGATCGGGCCGGGCGGAATGTGGTTAAGCTCCAGAAAGTCCTCCAGCAGGTCGTAAAGGTTCCAGGGGCTGCTGCTCACGTAGAAGAAAGGATTGTTGCGCTTGCCGTTGCGACCCAGCTGCAGGGCCCGGTAAAACTCGGCCACCCCTTTGAAGGGAAGACGGGAGTGGGCATTGCGCAGCAGCACGGTGCGGGCCATGCGCACAATATGGGTTGCCGAAGTCTCAATCACCGTGTCGTCCAGGTCGCTGATGATGCCGTACTCGGCATCGGCGGGAGGAATCATGACCAGGGACTGAACCTGCAGGTTGGGCGGGGTCGGAAAGGGCGAGGGGGCCTGCACGAGCGTCACCGGCACGGGGTACCACATGAAGTTGATCGGTGCCGGCAGACTCTTGGGCTCCAGGTTCAGCGAATAATATCCTTCCTCATCCGTGATGGTAGGATGCTCCGTGCCATCGGCGGGGGATACAAGCAGCTGCGCCCCGGCTATCTCATTGCTTTC
Organism: Hymenobacter translucens; assembly: GCF_020685205.1. GTDB lineage: Bacteria > Bacteroidota > Bacteroidia > Cytophagales > Hymenobacteraceae > Hymenobacter > Hymenobacter translucens. The sequence continues at coordinate 158,930 of NZ_JAJERB010000001.1, read as the reverse complement.
GAACCGGCGGTACATGTTCACGAGGTTCTGCCAGCGGGAGTCGCCTTCGCTGGGCTCGCCAATGCCTTTATCGGTAAGCAGGCGACCCTTGACGTAGAGGCGCTCCGGGGTGCCGTAGCTGCGATAGGGCACCAGCTGCAGGGGCTGGAGCAACCCCAGGCGGGAGCGGGTGCGGGTAACCAGATCATCGGCCTGTTCGGCCCAGTTATTCAGCTTATCGAGTAAGGAAGACATGCACGCTGGTTTAGAAAGGCCCGCAAGAAAGTCAGCGGGGGAGTTCAGACAAAAAAAGGATGACGGCCGTAGCAATCATCCTTTTTGTACTGACAATGTCGATTTGGGTTGTCTGGCCCGGCCAGACTAGAGCAGACGCTTCAGCTCGTCGAAGTTGGCGTTGCTGACCGTGCGGTTGGCGCAGCCCAGCTCCTGGGCTTTGGTCTGGATGGCCTGGATGCGGTTGTCGGGGTTGGGGTGGGTGCTCAAAAATTCGGGCGGGTTGGCCTGACCCTGCTGCTGGGCCTTGATAAAGAAACCGGCCGTGCCGTCGCAGGCGTAGTAGCCGGTGCCGTTCAGGTACATCACGGAATACTGGTCGGCCTCGGCCTCAGCGGTGCGGCTGAACTGTAGGCCACGCAGGCCAGCGGCAATCTGCGCCAGCTGACCCGGGTTCTCGCCCAACACCAAACTCAGCAGAACCGAAATGCCGTACTGCTCCTGTAGCTGCTTGGAGGTGTGCCGGCGGTCGGCGTGGGCAATTTCGTGACCCAGCACCCCGGCCAACTGGCTTTCGTTGTCGAGGAATTTGATGAGGCCGGTGAAAACGTAGATGTGGCCGCCGGGCGAGGCAAAGGCGTTCTGGACGTTGTCGTCCTTGATAATCTTCACATCCCAGGGAAACTCGTTGCGGTAGGTAACCTGACCGGAGTTGAGCACCCGGTTCACCACGCCGTCAAGCAGCTGGTAGGCGCGCTGGTTGCTGGCGCTGTTGCGCTCCAGCAGCTGGCCCTTGGCACGGTAGGTGGAGTCGGTCTGGGCGGCTACTTTGTCGCCGAGAGCTTTATCGTCTTCGATGGAAAACAGCACTACGCCGTCCCCATCGGACGAGCAGGCGGAAGTGGCGCCCAGAGAAGCAGCCAGGGAAAGGAAGAGCAGGGGTTTCAGAAAGGAGCGGCGCATATGCAGATAGGTGGAAAGTCAGAGGAAAGAATGAACAGCTGGTGCGGCCTAAGAAAAAACGGTGCCAGAAGTGTGCCCGAAAATACGCGGCGGCCCAGGCTCTTGTTGTTAAAATCCTTGTTTAAACGCCGTGCAGGCACTGTATAGTCTGCTTCAGACTTGCTATTTAGGTGCTTAGCAAGGTTCCGGGCTTTCCTGCTGACCGGTCTGTTTCTGCACGTGTGCAAACCGGCTTTGCTGTCGGCGGGCGACAATAAACCTGCAGTACGAGCTGGAATCCCCTCTTTACCTGACGCTCGATTCCTCATTTACCGCTGCCCGACGGCTGGCCTGGACCCGCCACGGCCGGCGCTGCTACTTTCGGCGCTTAACTGCGTAGATGAGGTTCCGCGCTATTCCCGGCCGGTCAACCCGTTTCTGCTTTATGGCAACATCCCCGGCTGCACCCCGCCCCAAAACCCGCAAAAAACACCTCGTTCCCCAGGAAGAAGCCCACGTTCTGTACAAGGACCCCGCCCGGCAGGCCGAGCTGGCCGGCCTGCGCTACCTGCCCGATACCAAGCCCGGCCTGACCCGGCAGCCTGGCCCCGACGGCACGTTCACGTACCATAACGCCAAGGGTGAAGTGGTTGCTGATGCACGTACGCTGGAGCGGATCAGCGGCTTTGTGATTCCGCCGGCCTGGACCGACGTCTGGATTTCGCCTTCGCCCAACTCCCACCTGCAGGTGACGGGCCGCGACGCAAAAGGCCGCAAGCAGTACATCTACCACCCGGCCTGGGACCAGGCCCGCAGCCTCACCAAGTTCAGCCGCCTGCGCGCGTTTGGCGAGCAGCTGGCGGCATTGCGGGCGCAGATTGCCCAGGATCTGAAGCGGCCCCAGCTGGATAAGTCGAAAGTGGTAGCACTGGTGCTCACGCTCATGGATCAGTCATTTATTCGGGTCGGCAACAAGGAGTACGCCAAGAAAAACAAGAGCTACGGCCTCACAACCCTGCGCGACCGGCACGTACAGATTCAGGGCGACGAGGTCCGCTTTGCCTTCGTCGGCAAGAAGGGTGTGTCCCACGACGTGACCCTGCACGACCGGAAGCTGGCCCGGCTGGTGCGCAAGTGCAAGGAGATTCCGGGGCAGCACCTGTTTCAGTACTATGATGCTGACGGGCACCGGCAGGAGCTGGAATCCGGCGACGTGAATGCCTACCTGCAGGCGGTGACGGGAATGAGTCTTTCCGCCAAGGATTTCCGGACCTGGGGCGGCACCGTGAAGATGGTGGAGTGCCTCGAGCAGGTGTTGCACGAGGAGCCGGACCTGCCCAAGGAGAAAGTTCTGAAGCGCGCTGTGAAGGAAGTGGCCACCGGCCTCGGCAATACGCCCGTGGTGTGCAGCAAATACTACATCCATCCTCAGGTAGTGGAGCTGTTTCAATCCGATAAGCTCATCGATTACCTCCGCCACCACGACGCCGACCCCGATGAGAAAGACCTGCTTACGCCCACCGAGCACATGGTACTGGAAATGCTGGCGGAAGTGAAAAGTTGATGAGCCGATGAGTGGTCCTGGTGGGACTGCTACGCCATCTGGCCTGAATCACGAGGCCGGTCGGCTATTCGTAGAAATCCCCGGCATATGCATATGCCGGGGATTTTCATTTGGGGTTAGTTACTGCACTTCGCGCACCACGCGGAGTTAGTAGCAGATCAGTTCAGTCCAAAAACCTACCGTCCGGAGCCGTCCCGGTCAAAGGCGTGGGAGAGGACGCCGTGGGTGGTTTTGTCGCTGGTTTCCGGGCCGGGAAGGATGCTGTTATTGCGGCGCGTGTCGTAGAAGCGCGTCTTACGGCTCAGCCCGGCGACCCGGGAGATGTCCTGCACCGTGTCCTCACCGGGGCCGCCGTAAATGTCAATCCTGGGGGAGCGGCGCACGGTGCCCCGCACTTCGAATAAGTCCTTGCCGTCGAGGCCGTGGAGAATGATACGGCTGGTTTCGGAGGGGTGAAAAACCCGGCGGTAGTGCAGGTCCTTGGCCTGGGGTGGTTGTTTTTCGTCGGTCAGCGCGTAGATGGAAACCACCGTCGTCGTATCCGTGAGGCGCTCCACTACAAACCGCTCAGCCTCGTCGGTGCCCGTAACCAGGGCGTGCCGGGCGTAAAGCCGATAGAACTCGTCGGCGGCCCGGGGCAGCAGCTCGCGCCGGGACCGGAGCGCGGCCGTCAGCCGGGGGCCTTCGAGGGCGTACACTTCCCGGGGCAGCCGCCGCACGGCGCGGGCAATAACCGAGTCGGTGAGCTGCCCCTGCAGGCGGCGGGCTTCGCGCTGCACGTCCCGGCGGGACAGCTCGCTCAGGGCCCGCTCGTCGAGGAAATGCGTGTTGCGGGTGTAGCCGGCAATGCTTTCAAACCGGGGCTTGAACGTGCGCAGCTTGGCTACGGCCCAGGGCCGGCTCGCAACCCAGGTCAGCAGCCCGTCGCCGAAGCGGTAAAACACCTGGTCGCGGTCCTTGGGCACCGCTATAAACCGCACCTGACTGCCGGCGCGCTGCTTTTCCCAGGTCCACTGCCCCTCGTGCCGGTCCCAGTCGCCCAGCCACAGATCCAGCAGGCGGGCCCGCACAAAGGTCCGCTGGTCAATCCGGGAAGTGGGCTGGGCAAAGATGTCGGCCAGCATGTCTTCGGTTTCGACCAGCTCTACCGTCTTGCCACCCGGCTCGGGCAGCGCTTCACCTTCCAGCTTTTCCTCGAGCATCACCACCCGCCCGCGGAAATCGGCTGATTCTGCTCCGAGGCCAGTTTCATCGGCCCGCACGTAAAACAGCCGGGGGTTGGACTGGCGCAGACCGGCGGCCAGGGCAAGAGGCGGCACGACAAATGCGCCGTAGGGCATTCCCGCCGAGGTGGCATCGCGCACCAGATTCAGCAGAAACGTGTGGCGCAGCGCTTTGGGCAGGGTCTTGTACGGGTCTTTGTCGAGAGAGCGAAGTGCATATTCGCGCCCGTCGGGTCCCAGGACGGTCATGCTGATGCTTTGAAACCCACCTCCGCGCTTGCCGGCCCTCAGGCCGCCGGGCACCGCCGTGCGCAGATCCAGCACCGGGGCCGAAATCGGCTGGGCCCACACCTTGCGGTAGTGAGCGCCGAGCAGCAGCCGGTGGATGGGGCCCCGCTGGTAGTGGCGCCCCGCCGTAACCCGTACGCTGTCGGCCCCACCCGGTGTGGGAGTGGTGCTGATGCGGGCATCCGGTTGGAAGTACTTCTGCCGGGCGCAGCCGGCAACCGCCAGTCCGAAAAGCAGCAGGAAATAGAGACGTAACGTCATCGACAAATTTGAAAGCACATCTGCATCAACGGAAACCGGGCTGAAAAGGAATACTCCTTCTGCACAACTGTTGCCGTTCAGTTTGCGCTATACGGGGGGCAGCCCGCCCGGGCTGTCTCTCTCTGCTTCGTTTTCTGATTTCTCGTGCAGCTAATCAACCAGGTCCAACCGCGGACTGCTTCCTCCCTTCGGCGTTTCCTTTCCTCGGTAGGTGCCATCCTGGTGGGAGTTACCCTGTGCGACTGTTCCGCCCCGACGCCCTCGGCTGCCAGTCCGCCTCCGGTTATCGGACCCGATTCAACCGTGCGGGTAGCCGCCGGGCCGCAGTACCTGCGTAGCGGGCTTTTTCAGTTTTTCTGGGGCAAACATTACCGCAAGGTCTGGGCCGAGCCGGTTTCCGTACCTGTATTCAATCTGCGCACCGCCGTGCCCGGCGGGCTTACGCCCCAGCGGGAAGGAGGGAGCTTCCAGACCCGCAACCTGCGTCTGCTCGACCGCAACGGCGTGCAGTACGTGCTGCGTTCCGTGGATAAGGACGCCACCAAGGCGCTGCCGGTCCGGTTTCAGAAGGGCCCGATCGGCCGGCTGATGAAGGACCAAACCAGCGTGATTCATCCGTATGGGGCCTACATCGTGCCGCCCCTGGCCACGGCTGCGGGCGTGTACCACACCAATCCCCGCCTGATTTATCTGCCCGACGACCCGGCACTCGGTGAGTTTCGCAAGGGCTTCGCCAATGCCCTGTACCTGCTGGAAGAGCGGCCCGAGGGTGACCAGCGCACGGTAACCAGCTTTGGTAACTCGGCCCGGGTGGAGAGCTCCCGGCGGGTGTTTACCAACCTGCTGTTTAATCCGGCTTACCGCGTCGACGCGCGCCAGTACCTGCGGTCCCGCCTGTTTGATATGTGGCTCGGCGACTGGAGCCGGCGCGAAGACCAGTGGCGCTGGGCCAGCTTTCCGGGGCAGGGGGGCGCCACCGTGTACCGGGCGATTCCGCGCGACCGGGACCACGCCTTTTTCAAGTTCGACGACGGCGTGCTGACCCGCGTCGTAAGCTGGTTTAAGTCAAACTACCAGAGCTTTCACGGCGAAATCCGACTCAAGGACGTCGAAGGCCTCAACCGGGCCGCCCGGCCCCTGGACAAGTCGCTGCTGGTGTATTTGACGGCCGAGGACTTCCGGCAGGTCGCTGACTCGCTGCAGCAGCGCCTTTCCGACGAAGTGATTCACCAGGCCCTGTCGGTGTGGCCCCCCGAAGTGTATGCCCTCTCGGGCCAGGAGTTTGAGCAGAAGCTGCGCCAGCGCCGCAGTCAGCTGCCCGCCGTGGCCGCCCGCTTTTATGAGCTGCTGGCCCAGCAGGTCGAAATTCCGGGCACCGAGCAGGCCGAGCGGTTTGTGCTCGAGCCGACCGGGGAGAAGCTGCGCATCAGCGTGTATGCCCTGCGCCCCACCCGGCCCGACAGCCTGCTGGGGCAGCGTACCTTCGTGGCGGGCAGCACGGAATCCATCCGGCTGTTTGGCCTGGGCGGCAACGACGTGTTTGAAATCCGCAGTCTGCCCAGCCCGCGCTTCACCGTGGGTATCTACGACGGTTCCGGGCAGGATATCATTCGGGAGGCGCTCAGCACCAACTCCGAGCAATCGACGGCCCTGACGGTGTTTGACAGTGGGGACGGCAATGTGCTCAACGTGAGTAAAGCCACCAGGGTGCAGTCCTACGTACCCGCAGCCAATGAGTTCGATGCGGCCGGCTGGCTGCTCCGGCACCGGCTGTTCTAACCGGCGCGTGGCTGGCCAATGCATGGCTCAAGTGAGTAGAAGCCGCCCGGCAGGCCCGGGCAGCTGCTATTTAAACAGCTTGACTTTGTCTTTGTGCTTGGTGCGCAGGTACTGGCGGATAATCTGCTGCACGTCCTTGTTGTCGTTGTAGCGCGTGATGGCGTCAACGAAGTCGGACAGGCGGCGGGCCGAGAAAACGCCGTCTACGTAGCCAAACCCAAGGTAGCGTCCGTTCTCGACCACCACAATCGACTTCTCGTCCTCGCGCCGGCCCTGGCCAATGATGACGAAGGTGCCGTGCTCGAAGGTAAAGCTTTCAATAGCCTCCTCCACGCGCTTGTTGTACGCTTCCGGGGGCTCCAGGCCCAGGCAGGCGCCCTGACAGCGGTGCACCTGGTAGTCGAAGCATGCCCCTTGGGTTTTGTACAGGTCGCAGAGCTTCTGGCAGAGATTGTACTTGGCGACCTTGTGGAACAGAAAGCCCTTGGCCTTGAACTGGTTGCCGAGTGCAATCAACGGGTGGGACTGGGCGTGGTCGTCGGCCTTGCCGTAGTAGAGGCGCTTGTAGCCCTGCTCGTCGGTGCGCAGGAAGATGCCCGCCGGAAACACCGAGCGGCGCTGCTGTCGGTTATACAGGGGCTTGAGCCGCTTAATCTCGTGCGATTCAAACAGCAGGGCCACCAACTCGGAGCCGGTCAGCTCCCAGGTGATGTCGGAGATGCTGTTTTTAAAGTCCAGGCTCTTGCGCGACTTGTAGTCGACGGCGAAGTGCTGCTGAATCCGCTTGTAAATGTTGATGCTCTTGCCGACATAGATAACCTCGCCGTGCTCGTTGTGGAAGTAGTAGACGCCCGCCTCCTGCGGCAGGGCCGCCACCTGCTGGGGCGTGATGTTGGGCGGGAGCAGGGCGGTTTTGATGGCTTCGGCCACGGCCGCCACGCGCTTCGGGCTGGGCTGCTTGGCGGGCTTGCGGCCGGCCGGCGCCAGGGCATCCACGGCGGCCAGGGTGTCGGCGGCCGAAGCTGTGGGGTTTTTCAGGGCCTCGTCCTGCTGGCTGATCTTGAGCAGGCGGTCGAATAAAATAGTGGTAGCGGCAGCGTCGCCAGCGGCGCGGTGGCGGCCTTCCAGCGGAATGCCGATGTTCTGGCAGAGCTTGCCCAGGCTGTAGCTGGGCTGGCCCGGAATCAGAGAGCGGCTCAGACGCACCGTGCATAGGGTTTTGCGCGAGTAGTTGTAGCCCAGGTCGGCAAACTCCTTTTTCAGAAACGAGTAGTCGAACCGCACATTGTGGGCCACGAACACGCAGCCTTCGGTCATCTCCACAATCTTGCGGGCCACCTCGTGGAACTTGGGCGCGTCGCGCACCATGTCGTCGGTGATGCCGGTAAGCTGGGAGATAAAGAAGGGGATGGGCCGGCCCGGGTTTAGCAGCGTATCGAACTGATCCACCACTTTTTCCCCATCGTGAATAAAGACGGCCACTTCCGTGATGCGGTCCTGGGTGGGCTGCCCGCCCGTGGTTTCAAGGTCAATGATGGCGTACAAATGCGGAGCTGGTTCGGACGGAGGATAAAGAGCTAACAAAGTTAGCCCCCTGGAAGGTTGCAGCCTAGACTTGACCAGCCTGCAAACGGCGGGCGAAGTCGCTGCCCCGGCCGGGTTTACACGAGTTGCCGGCTGATTGCCGGGAATGGTGAAAAAACAAAAAGGCGCCCCGTTGCGAAACGGAGCGCCTTTTGAAAAGCTCGAAAAGGTAACCGAGCCTAGCGGCTCACGTTCCCTTTCAGGGCCGTAATACGGTTCTTGGCGGCCAGAATTTCGCTGTGCTGCTTCTGCACGATGGTCTTAGCTTCGGCGGGCAGGTCGGCGCTCAGAGCCGTCTCGTACGACTTCAGGGCGACGGCGTCGCCGTTTTCGCACTCACCGAGAATGGCATTGTCGTCTTGGCCCGTAATGGCCGACTTGATGTTGATCCAGCCGCGGTGTACGGCGGCAGCGGCGTCCATTGCCACGCTTTCGATGGTGTTGTCAGTAGCGGGTGAAAGGCCAATCTGACGGCCGCACTGCTCCAGCTCGGAGGCAAACTGGGCGCGCTGCTGGCTGAGCTGGCTCAGCTCGGCTTTGATCTGGGGGTTCGATACGCCCTCGGCGGCTTCCTGGTAGCCTTTCATGCCGGTTTTAGCAACTTCAAGCAGGTCGGTGAAGGCGCGGGAGGTGTTTTCAGTAGCCATGGTGGTAGAGGTTAGGTTGTGGTTGTGACGGGTTGAAAAAACGAACCTGGCCGCGGGTAAGCGCCCAGGTTCGCCTTCTTATACTGCCTGCCTTACGGTTGGGTTATAGTTTTTACCAGCATGCCGGAATTCCGTTTGCTGGATTACCCGACGGTAATCCGGCGTTCCGGAAAAAAACGAACAGCCATCCGCTAAACGGTAACTGCCCAAAAAATCACCGCGTCACGCGGTGCCAGATCTTACCCCAGAAGCTGGGCTCCCCGTTTTTGCCTTCCACCTTATCATCGCCCTCGGCGACGTCGCCCAGCAGGAATCCGAACGGCTCCAGGGGCTTATAGGCGTCGAAGACGACTTTGAGAATGGCTACCAGCGGGATGCTCAGAATCATGCCCGGCGTACCCCACAGCTCCCCGCCCAGAATCAGCGCAATGATGGCCGCCATCGGGTTGATGCTGACCTTGGAGCCGGTAATCATGGGCGTGATGAAGTTACCTTCCAGGAATTGCACGATCAGAAAAACCAGCACCACCAGCGCCGCCTTCACCGGGTCGCCGGTTTCGACCAAGGTAATGATGGCCGGCAGGGTGGCCCCGATAATGATGCCGATGTAGGGAATGATGGCCAGCACCGAGGCGAAGACGGCAAAGAAGATGGCGTACTTCACGCCCAGCAGCAGCAAGCCGATGGCATTGAGCACCGCCACAATAGCAATGACGGTGAGCAGACCGGTGATGTAGGCCTGCACCACGGTCTGGATGTTGTCGACGGTGTGTAGCACCGTGGTGCGCTTGTCGGGGCTCACAAAGCGGAACATAAACTGCCGCATATGGTCACGGTAGAGCAGAAAGCAAAAGATGTAGATGGGAATCAGCGTTGCCACGCTCAGAATGCCGGTGGTGGTGGAAATTGTCGTGCCCAGGTAGCCGCCGGCCCCTTTCTTCATCGACTTCAGGGACTCGTCAATCAGCTCATCCTTGCTGGTGGGTTCGATGCCGAAGCGGGAACTCATAAACTGCTGCACCTGGTCGAAATACTGCGACATCTTTTCCTGGAGTATCGGCAGCTCCTTTTTAAACCCCATGATCTGCGCCCCGAAAACCCAGACCAGGCCGGTGAGCAGCGCCACCATCAGCAGCAGGCACACAACAATGGCCAGCACCCGGGGCAGGCCCCAGCGCTCAAACCGCCGACACAGCGGCAGCAGCAGCAGGGACAGCAGACCGGCAAAGGCCAGCGGCAGCAGGATATCGTCCAGCTCGTGCAGGGTGTACACCAGCAGCACCATTCCCAGCAGGAGCAGGCTGTAGTGCACCACCGGCGACAGCTTTACCGCGGGCGGGGTAATGGGGTGCTGGGGCATGTGCTGGTTTTGGCGAGGGGGGAGCATTGGCTAAAGAAATTAGGAAGCGAAGAGGCGGGAACGGAGACCGTAAAGCCGTATATTTGGCTAACGGCAGTGAACTAAGGGCATTTTGGCCTGGTTGTGCTAATAAGATTCGCCAAGCATTGGCGCGCTGCCGCCAGCGGCAACGGTCCGGATTCGGCCTTACGGTCGAGGCCGGGAAATAGCCGATTTTCTGCGTTATTTTACATCAAATTTGATTTCTGCTTTCCATGGCTGACGAACAACTACCCACGCCTCCCCAGCATGCTTACACCGAGGACAGCATCCGCTCCCTCGACTGGCGGGAGCATATCCGCCTGCGCCCGGGCATGTACATCGGCAAGCTCGGCGACGGCTCCGCCTACGACGACGGCATCTACGTGCTGGTCAAGGAGGTTATCGACAACTCCATTGATGAGCACGTGATGGGCCACGGGCGCACGATCGAAATCAAGATTTCCGACCAGCGCGTGCAGGTGCGCGACTATGGCCGCGGCATTCCGCTGGGCAAGGTCGTGGACGTGGTCAGCAAGATCAACACCGGCGGCAAGTACGACTCCAAGGTGTTCCAGAAGTCGGTGGGCTTGAACGGCGTCGGTACCAAGGCCGTGAACGCGCTGAGCAACTACTTTCTGGTGCAGAGCGTGCGCGACGGGCTGATGAAGTCGGCCGAGTTTGAGCGCGGTGAGCTTAAGCAGGACCCCAAGCCCGTCAAGACTAGCCAGCGCAACGGCACGCTGATGGTGTTTCAGCCCGACGACACGATCTTCAAGAACTACCGCTTTATCCCGGAGTACCTCGAAAATCAGATCTGGAACTACGTTTACCTGAACGCGGGCCTGACCATCAACTTCAACGGGCAGAAGTACTACTCTGAAAATGGCCTGCTCGACCTGCTCGCCCGCAAGGCCGACCCCGAAAGCCAGCGGTACCCCATCATCCACCTCAAGGCCCCGGATATCGAGCTGGCCTTAACCCACGGCAACGACTACGGCGAGGAGTACTACTCGTTCGTCAACGGGCAGTACACCACCCAGGGCGGCACGCACCTGGCTGCCTTCCGCGAGGCCGTGGTGAAAACCGTGCGCGAATTCTATAAGAAGGAGTACGACGCCACCGACGTGCGCGCCTCCATCGTGGCCGCTATTTCGGTGCGCGTGCAGGAGCCCGTGTTTGAAAGCCAAACCAAAACCAAGCTCGGCTCCATCAACATGGGCGAGGACGGGCCTACGGTACGGGGCTTTATCCTGGACTTCGTTAAGGAGCACCTCGACAACTACCTGCACAAAAACCCGGCGGTGGCTGAGGCGCTCAAGAAGCGCATCGAGCAGAGCGAGCGGGAGCGGAAAGACATGGCCGGCGTGAAAAAGCTGGCCAACCAGCGCGCCAAGAAAGCCAACCTGCACAACCGCAAGCTGCGCGACTGCCGCTTCCACCTGGGTGAGGGAAAACAGGAAGCTGAAGCCCTGACCACGCTGTTCATCACCGAGGGCGACTCGGCTTCGGGTTCCATCACCAAAAGCCGCAACGTGGAGACGGAAGCCGTGTTTAGCTTGCGCGGCAAGCCCCTGAACTGCTTCGGGCTGAAGAAGAAGGTGGTGTACGAAAACGAGGAGCTGAACCTGCTCCAGCACGCGCTCAACATCGAGGAAGGCATCGAGAACCTGCGCTACAACCGCGTCGTCATTGCCACCGACGCCGACGTGGACGGCATGCACATCCGCCTGCTGCTGCTCACCTTCTTCCTGCAGTTCTTCCCTGACCTGGTCCGCAACGGCCACGTCTACATCCTGGAGACGCCGCTGTTCCGGGTGCGCAACAAGAAGACGACCATCTACTGCTACAACGAGCAGGAAAAGCAGAACGCCATGCGCCAGCTGGGCCGCAACCCCGAGGTGACCCGCTTCAAGGGACTGGGTGAAATCAGCCCCGACGAGTTCGGCAAGTTTATCGGCGACAACATCAAGCTGGAGCCCGTGATTCTGCAGTCGGACCGCTCGATCCAGCAGGTGCTGACGTACTACATGGGCAAGAACACGCCCGCCCGCCAGGAATTCATCATCGACAACCTGCGCCTGGAGAAAGACCTGGTGACCTCCGACGTGCTGCCGGTGAGCGAGGTAGCCGAGGAAGATATGGCCTTCGCGTAGCCTTCACCCGCGTAATAAACCAAACCGCCCCCGTGCCTTCCGGCGCGGGGGCGGTTGCTTTTACTGACCGGGTGTTTGGCCGCTCCCGCCGCCAAGCGCCTGGGGTGGAGCCAATACAAACCTCGGGCGGAAGGACCTGTCAGGTAGCCGCATTAACACGCTACTAAGATAAATTGTGTATTTAAGTGTACTTTGCTGATTCTGAGTACAGTTAAGTTTTAGCGTGAATATCTGTCAGCCTATGGCGCTCACCGCCCCGCAATTCGCTTGGCCATCGTCGTGCCAGGCTGCGGCTCTACCCGCGCGGCGGCTGTGTGCGCTGCTGATGCTGCTTCTGCTGCCTCTGGTCGGGTGGGCACAGGCCCCCACGCTCAGCGGCTTCTCGCCGGCCAGTGGGGTAGTAGGCTCTACGCTCACCCTGACCGGCAGTAACCTGACCGGCACCCGGAGCGTGCGGTTCGGTGAGGTGCCCGCCCGGTTCACCGTCGTGTCAGGCACTCAGGTCACGGTAACAGTACCGACGCTGGCTTCCACCAGCAAGCTACGTGTGACCACGGCCGGCGGAACGGTGCTCAGCTCCACGGCCTTTCACGTGACCCGGACAACGGCAACTTACCAGTACGTACTGGCCAGCACCAGCTTCAGCGGCATTGGTGCCGGCACGAAGTCGGCCCCGGCCTTCGCGGACCTGGACGCGGACGGCCGCCTCGATCTGCTGGTGGGCAATGCCGACGGTAGGCTCTACCACTACGAGCAGAGCGCAGTCAGCTCGCTCACGTTCGCCCTGGTCAGCAACAACTTCGCCGGCATCGACGTGGGAAACAACGCAGTGCCGGCCTTTACTGATCTGGATGGAGACGGACGACTCGACCTAATCATCGGGGAAAGTGGGGGCAACCTCCGCTACTACGAGCAGAATAGCGTGAACTCAACCGGCTTCACCAACATCATCTTCTCTCCGTTCGGTGGCGTAGGACCCGGCGCAGCGCCCACCATGACCGACCTGAACGGGAACGGGCTGATCGACGTCGTAACCGGCACCAGCGCCGGCAGCCTCTATCACTACGAGCAGAGCCAGGCCAACACCACGACCACCTTCACCAACTATATCCAGGAGTTCAACATGTTCAGCGCTATCAACGCCGGGCTTTCGACCGCCCCGGTGTTCGTGGACCTGGACGGTGACCAGAAGCTCGATCTGCTGATCGGGGAAAGCGGCGGGGCGGTGCGGCACTATGAGCAGACGACTGCTAACGGGTCCTCGTGGGCGCTGGTCAGCAATAGCCTACTCAGCTCGGCCATTGCCGCCGGCTTCGCCAAGCCGGCCGTGACGGACCTGGATGGGGACGGGCTGCTCGACCTGCTCGTGGGAAACGGCGACGGCACACTTTACCACTACGAGCAGTATGCCGGACCTTCCGCCCTGGCGCTGAGCAGCAACACTCTTCAGGAGAACGTGCCGGCCAACTCCATCGTGGGCACATTCACCACCACCGACCCTTCCGTTGGGGACTCGTTCACGTACTCGCTGGTGGCGGGCGCCGGCAGCACGGACAACACTGCCTTCACTATCCTCACCAACCGCCTGCGCATCACGGCCTCACCCGACCATGAAGCCAAATCCAGCTACAGCGTGCGGGTGCGGACCACCGACGCGGCCGGCAACTTCTTTGAGGACGACTTTACCATCACCATCACCGACGTCGTCGAAGCTCCCGCTATCACGGGCTTCTCGCCGGCCAGCGGAGAGGTGGGCTCCACGCTCACACTCACGGGCACCGATCTGACCAGCGTCCACAGCGTGCGGTTCGGGGAGGTGCCGGCCCGGTTCACCGTGGTGTCGGGCTCCGAGCTGACCGTGACGGTGCCGCGGCTGGCATCCTCCCAGCGGGTGCGGGTGAACAACTCAGTCAGCACCGCGCTGAGTCCGGCCGTGTTCAGCGTGACGCGCTATAGCAACAGTACGCTTTGCAACGCGGTCAGCAGCAGCCTGAGCGGCCTCGACGCGGGCCTCTACTCGGCCCCGACGGTGACGGACCTCGACGCGGACGGGCTGCTCGACGTGCTGGTGGGCAACTACGCCGGCAACGTGCTCCGCTACGAGCAGACCGCCGTCAATTCCCTGACCTTTACCGCCGCCAATACCCTCACGGCCAACAACAGCGTCTCCAACCCGGGCATTTTCGTGGCCATCGATGTGGGCGACTACGCGGCGCCGGGCATCACCGACCTGGATGGGGATGGGCGTCTTGATCTGCTGGTAGGAGGGACGGGCGCTTCGCTGTACCACTACGAGCAAACCAGCGTGGGCGCGGCTACCTTCACCCGGGTTACGACCACTTTTCTTACGCTCGCCGTCGGTACAACCCGCCTGGTGCCCACCTTCACCGACCTCGATCAGGACGGCCTGCTCGACCTGCTGGTGGGTATTTCCAGCACGATTACCGCCAACAGCGGCCGGATTCAGCACTACGAGCAGAACGCGGCCAACGGTACCGCCTTTACCCTACGCACCACCAGCACCGGCTTCAACAACATCAGCGTAAGCTCGAACGCGGCGCCGGTGTTTGCGGACCTTGACGGCAACGGTCGGCTCGACCTGCTCGTGGGCCGCTCGTCCGGCGTGCTCGACCACTACCAGCAGAACGCCGCCGGCTCCCTGTCCTTTACCCTCGTCGGGGCCGGGTTCAACGGTATCGACGCCGGAAGCTACTCTAATCCGGCCCTGACCGACCTCGATGGCGACGGGCTGTTCGACCTGGCCGTTGGCAACAGCGGCGGCACGCTCGCTCACCACGAGCAGGACGACCCCCGGCCCAGCGTCACCTCCTTCTCGCCATCCTCCGGTCCGGCGGGCAGCTTTATCACTATCACGGGCACTCATCTGACGGGCGCCACCGCCATTACTTTTGCCGGTACGACCGACCACACCGTCACGAGCGGCTTCACCGTGGCCAGCGCCACCAGCATCACCGGCATTGAGGTGCCCGGCGGGGCCCAGACCGGCGCGCTCACCGTAACCACGCCCATTGGCACGACCGTGGCCAGCAGCCAGGCGTTCACCGTTACGGCTCCCCCTATGCCCACCATCACCGGCTTCGGGACGGGCAGTGGGGCAGTGGGCTCGAGTGTCGTCATCACCGGCACCTCCCTGTACTCCACCTCGTCCGTGCGCCTGGGCGAGCTGCTGGCGCCGGTGACGGCCCGCACCAATACTACCCTTACCGTGACCGTGCCGCGCCTGGCCAGCACCCACAACGCCGCCGTCACGACCAGCGTCGGGCAGGCTCTGAGCCCCGGCGCCTTCGGCGTCCCGCGGGCCAGCTCAAACTTTGCTTACCAGTCGGTCAACGGCAACTTTAACGGCATCGACGTGGGGGAGCTGTCGGCTCCCGCCTTCACTAACCTGGACGGAGACGGACTGCTGGACCTGGTCATCGGCAATTACGACGGCACGTTGCACTACTATGAGCAGTCTGCCCTGAACGCCACCAGCTTCGCCCTGGTTGCCGCCACCTTCAACGGCATCGACGTGGGTGGCCATGCCTCCCCGACGTTCACCGACCTGAATGGGGACGGCCTGCTCGACCTGCTTATCGGCGCTTCCAACCGGCGGATCCACCACTATCGCCAGAGCGCGGTGAACTCAACGGCCTTCGTACTGGTCACCACCTTTTTCAACGACTTGTCGCCGGGCGGATACTGCCAGCCCACGTTTACGGACCTGGACGGGGACGGGCTGCTGGATCTGATTGTGGGAATCATCAACAGCCGGATGGTTCACTACGAGCAGAGCGCCCCCAACTCGACCACGTTCGCGCTGGTGTCCACGACTTTTAATGGCTTCGTGGGGCCTGGTAATTTTGAATTAGCCCCCACCTTCGCCGACCTGAACGGGGACGGGCTGCTGGACCTGCTGATCGGAATGTACGATGGCACGGTGCGCCACTTCCGTCAGGATGCGGTTAATGCTACCACCTTCACCCTGGTCACGAACAGCTTCGGGGGAGTCAGCCTGGGCACCCAGTACATGACCCCAACCGTGACCGACCTCGACGGGGATGGGCTGCTCGACCTGCTGGTAGGTGGCTACAACGGTACGCTGGCCCACTACAAGCAGCTGCCCGCCGCCCCATTGCCGGTGGAGCTGGTCGGCTTTTCGGCCAGCCGGGTGGGGGAGACTGCGGTGCGCCTGGGCTGGGCCACGGCTACGGAGCAGAACTCGGCCTATTTCGAGGTGGAGCGCAGTCTCGATGGCGTGGCCTTCGTCGCTATCGGAAAGGTGGAGGCGGCCGGTATGAGCAGTACCCGCCGCGGCTATGGCCACCTTGATGCGCAGTTGCCAGGCTCCGCATCATTGCTCTACTACCGGCTACGGCAAATGGACCAGGACGGCACGTTTAGCTACTCGCCCGTGCGGGTAGTGGCACTCCATGGTGTTTCGGCTGCGCTGGTGCTCTATCCAAACCCCACGGCCGGCGCCACGATGCTCACCGGGGCCGAGCCCGGCGCCGGGGCGCAGGTACTTGACGTGCTGGGCCGCCCCGTGCTGACGGCCACGGCCGACGCGGCGGGCTCGGTGCGGCTGCCAGCGGGCCTGACCCCGGGCGTGTACCTCGTGCGCAGCGGCACGCGGGTTAGCCGTCTTGTGGTCGAGTAAGCCCGCGCACTCCCGGGCAGCTCTGACGGTAGTGCGAAGCCCCATCCGTACCGCAGGCAACCTGCTGCGGATCAACTCCAAAGCCGGCCGGCCGGGCCGCAACCGGGGCCGGTACGGCCGGCCGGCAGGTCCCTGAAGGTGAAAGAGGTAACCTAAGCCGGCAGCAGGGTGTATCTTGGGGACCCCAACGCTGTTGCCATGCCCGATTCGCCGGACGTTTATTCACCGGATCCCGTTGCTCCCGACGCTCTGCTTCAGACTCTGCTGGACGTTTCCCTGTGCGGGGTGATTCTGTTTCGGCCCCTGTATTCCGGATCGGACCTGACAGACCTGGCCTACGAGCAGCTTAACCCGGCTGCCCAGCGGATGCTGGGGCTACCTGCTCAGCCGGGCCAGACCTTTCTCACGCTCTACCCGAATGCCCTGGCTACCGGTATCTTCGCCTTCTACCGGGACACGTTTTTGTCCGGCGAAGCCCGGCGGCACGACGTGAACTACCAGTATGACGGGCTGGATAACTTCTTTCAGCTCTCGGCCCGCCGATGCGGCCCCTGGCTGGTTGTCAGCTTTAACGATACTGCGGAGCAGGACCGCTCGGCAGTGGAACTGGCGCTGCGCGAAAGTCAGGCACGGGAGCAGACCGCCCGTCGGGAGGCGGAGGTACAGCGCCGGGAGCTGCATTCCGTGCTGATGCAGGCCCCGGCCTGCATTGCCACGATGGAAGGCCCTGAGCTCACCTTCACGCTGGTGAACCCGATGTACCAGCAGCTGGCCGGAGAGCGGCAGCTCGTGGGCAAGCCCCTGCGCCAGGCCTGGCCCGAGCTGGAAGGGCAGCCTTTCTTCGGCCTGCTGGAACGGGTGTACCGCACCGGGCAAACCTACTACGGCAAGGAGCAGGTCGCGTACCTCGACCGCACCAATACCGGGCGCCTCGAGTCCGTCTACTTCGACTTTATCTACCAGGCCCTGCACGCGGGCGACGAAATTATCGGCGTCATCATTTTTGCCTACGACGTCACGGACCAGGTACTGAACCGCCAGCAGGTGCAGGTGCTGAACGAGGAGCTGGCCGCCGCGAACGAGGAGCTGCAGGCCGCCAATGAGGAAATCCGGGCCAACAACGACGAGCTGATGCAAACCGAGCAGCAGCTGCGGCAGCTCAACCACCACCTCGAAACCCGGGTCATCGAGCGCACCCGCATGGCCAAGGATGCACAGGGTGAAGCCGAGCGGCAGCGGGCCACGCTCGAGCGGCTGTTTATGCAGGCTCCCGCCGCCATCTGCGTTCTGGCTGGCCCGGAGCTGGTTTATGAGCTGGTGAACCCCCAGTACCAGCAGCTTTTTCCGGGCCGGAAACTGCTCGGGCTGCCCTTGCTGGCCGCCCTGCCCGAAATTGCCGGGCATGAGGTGGCCGGTACCTTCCGCCAGGTTTTCGAAACCGGCGTCACCCACGAGGAGCGGGGCATGCTGATTCCGATTGCCCGCCCCGGCGACGGGGTGCTGGAAGACCGATACTTCAACTACATCCAGCAGGCCCGCTTTGACGAGCAGGGCCGCATCGACGGCATCCTCGTGTTTGCCTTCGAAGTAACTGAGCAGGTGCAGGCGCGCAAGGCCAGCGAAGCCAGCGCCCAGCACCTGCGTTTGCTGACGGACTCCCTGCCCGTGCTCATCGGCTACCTCGACCGCGAGCAGCGGTACCGCTTCGCCAACCTGGCCTATAAAGCCTGGTTTAACCAAGAGCCCGAGCAGCTGCTGGGCCGGTACGTGCGCGACGTAGTGGGGGAGAGGGCGTACGCCGGCGTGGTGCAGTACATCGAGCGGGCCCTCGGCGGCGAGCAGCTCACGTTCGATGCCCGCATGCCGTACCGGGAAAACTTTACCCGCTACATCCGCACCAGCTACGTGCCAGACTGGCAGCAGGGCGAAGTAGTGGGCTTCTACACCCTCGTTACCGACGTGACGGAGCAGGTGGAGGCCCGGCAGGAAGTGGAGCGGCAGCAGCAGGTGCTGCACACCTTGTTCATGGAAGCCCCGGCCCCGATCATCATTCTGGACGGGTCCGAGCTGGTGTATCAGCTGGTAAACCCGGCCTATCAGAATATCTTCCCGGACCGCGAGCTGCTGGGCAAGCCCCTGCTAAGCGCCATGCCCGAACTGGCGGAATCGGAGCTGCCAGCCATGATCCGGCGGGTGTATCAGACCGGTGAAACCACGGTGATGCGGGAGATGCCGCTGTGGCAGTCCCGACACGAGGGCGCCGAGCGCGAAGAGATTTACTGGACCTTTACCCTGCAGGTGCGACGAAATGGGCAGGGCGCCGTGGACGGCGTCATGGTGTTCGCCTACGAAGTAACCGAGCTGGTCAAGGCCCGGCAGGTGGTGGAGCAGAGCGAGCTGTACTTCCGGCAGATGGCCGACAACGTGCCCGTGATGCTCTGGGTTACGGACCCGGCCGGCAACTGCACCTACCTCAACCAGCAGTGGTACAACTTTACCGGGATGCAGGAAGCCGATTCCCTGGGCACCGGCTGGGTAAACTCCCTGCACGCCGAAGAGGCCGAGCTGGCCCGGCAGGCATTTCTGGAAGCCAATGCCCTTCGGAAGCCGTTTCATCTGCCCTGCCGGGTTCGGCGCTTCGACGGGGCCTACCGCTGGGCCATCGACACCGGCGTGCCCCGCTTTAACGCGGCGGGCGAGTACATGGGCATGGTGGGGACGGTGGTGGACGTACACGAGCAGAAGCTGGCCGAGCATGGCCTGCAGCGCCTGACGGAAAAGCTCGGCCGGGCGCGCGATAAGGCCGAGGCCCTGAACGCGGAGCTGCTACACACCAACGAGCAGCTGGTGCGCACCAACGTCGACCTCGACAACTTTATCTATACCGCTTCCCACGACCTGAAGGCCCCAATCACCAACATTGAAGGGCTGCTGCTGGTGCTGCAGGAACAGCTGGCCGGCGTGCCGAACGAAATGGTAGGGACCGTGCTGGGCATGATGCACGAATCCGTAGTGCGCTTTACGCGCACCCTCGACCACCTGAGCGACGTGACCAAGCTGCAGAAAGAGCACGCCCAGGCGGTAACCGAGGTGGCGCTGGCGGCCGTGGTCGACGATGTATGCCTCGACCTGCAGCCCCTGATCGGGCAGACCGGAGCCCGGCTGGAGGTGGCCGTGGACGAGTGCGGAACGATTTCCTTTTCCGCCAAAAACCTGCGCAGCGTCGTGTACAATCTGCTGAGCAATGCCCTCAAGTACCGGCATCCCGACCGCCCCCCGGTGGTGCGCATCCACTGCAACCTGCAGGATGAGTACCTGGTGCTGACGGTTCAAGACAACGGCCTGGGGCTGGAGCTCGATCAGCTGACCGAGCTGTTCACGATGTTCCGCCGCCTGCATACCCACGTCGAAGGCAGCGGTATCGGGCTTTACATGGTCAAGCGCATCGTCGAAAATGCCGGCGGCCGGGTAGAAGTGAAAAGCCAGCTGGGCGAGGGCACAACGTTTCAGGTGTTTTTCCGGCGCTGAACGGTAGTATCTAAAGCTGCCCGCCGGTAACTATGCCCCGGCAGGGGTAGCTGCCTGCGCTTAGCGCGCAGGCAGCGTTCTACGACAGCGGCTCTGGTGCGGCAGAAGCGGCGGGACGCGACTTGTCCTGAGGCAGGGGCACGAACTCAGCATTGTCGTTGGGAGGCAGCAAAATCCGGCCCGCCTGCCAGTCGGCCTTGGCTTGCTCAATCCGCTCCCGCCGCGACGACACGAAGTTCCACCAGATAAAGCGCGGGCCCAGCTGCTCGCCGCCCAGCAGCATCAGCGTGGTGGCTTCGCGGGCCACGATGACCGGGTCCTGGCCCGGGGTAAAGACCAGCAGCTGCCCGGCGGAGTAGAAGCGGCCAGCGACTTCCACCGAGCCTTTGGCTACGTAGGCGCCGCGCTCCTGGTGCCCCTGCGGCAGCCCGAACCGGGTGCCGGACTCTAGCACCACGTGCAGGTAAAACAGCGGGGAATGCGTCTTCACCGCGTTGCGCAGACCGTAGGCCTCGCCCGCAATCAGGCGCATCCACACGCCCGGCTCGGTAAAAATGGGCAGCTGCTCGGGCTGGTAGTTGTCGAAGGCCGGGGCGGTTTCCTCGTCGGCCTCGGGCAGGGCTACCCAGGTCTGAATCATTTCCAGCTGCCCGCCGGCCAGGGTGGCCGGGTCCTCGAACCGCTCGGAGTGGGCAATGCCGCTGCCAGCCGTCATCCAGTTTACTTCCCCCGGCCGGATAATCTGTTCCACGCCCAGGCTGTCGCGGTGCGTGACCTGCCCGCCGAACAGGTAGCTCACCGTGCTCAGGCCGATGTGGGGGTGGGGCAGCACGTCGAGGTTGGGCAGCTGCGCGGCCGGCACGCCCACCGGTCCGGCGTGGTCCATGAAGATAAACGGCCCCACCATGCGCCGCTCCCGGAATGGCAGGATGCGCTTTACGTCGAAGCCCGGACTGAGGGCGGCGGGGCGGGCACTGATAACGAGGTCAAGCATGGCAGAAAACGTTGGGTGAAGCCGCGGGTAAGGTAAGCAGGGGCGACGCGTTCGGCCAAGTTTACCTACATCCGTGGGCCTGAGAAGGCGGTAGAAATGCCGAATCATACCGGCTGGTTAGGAAGTGTTGCCCTCCGATGTCAGCACCCGGGATTCCTGGGCTGCGCTCAGTATGAGTTTTTAAATCCATCTGTCTGGCAGCTCCATTTTGTATTCCTGAAACCCTGGTTGCGCTCCTATATAGTATGCGTACTAAGATCCTGTAGGCATCTGAGCCGGGGAATATTGCTAACTGAATTAGGAATACAAAGCCAGTCCCTGCGATGTAGAAGGAAATTAGGTTGGCATTTCCACCAAGACGGCAGTGAGGTTAGCTTGCGAATGGCTAATAAAATTAGGAACTTTATGCCTCAGCTCCGCATTAGAAATATTGCGTTCTGCGCGGCTAGCGGTACTTTTGGTAATCCCGGGGTTCCGGCTTTGCCGCCCCGGGCGCTTCGGGGAATTCTTTGTAGCTTTTCCCAGGCTCGTGTAGCCAGCCCTATTATTTTGACCGGTGCCTTTCGGGGCCCGGTGGTTTGATGAAGAAGCCTTCCGGTTCCGGCCGGGAGAGAGGTACAAGAACATTAACCGTGGCAGAGGCCACACCCCATCGTGTCAGAAGAGAACAACCCCCAGGACCCGACCCAGAACCCCGACGAGCAGCCCAACCTGTTCGGCGCCGGCGACTCCTTTGAGTTTGGGTCCGAGCCGGCCGCGGCCGGTGATGCTGATGCCCAGGAAGGCGACGACGCGCCGGAGTTCGTGGTGAGCGAAACCGGCGAGCTGCTGCTGGCTGAGTCGTCCGCCGACGTGCAGGCCATTACGGAGTCGGTGCCCGTCACGGACGAAGCCGAGGAGGAGCCCAAGTTTGCCCCCGGCGAAACCATTCATGACGTGGCCACCGTGGCCGGCATGTACCAGAACTGGTTTCTGGACTACGCCTCCTACGTGATTCTGGAGCGCGCCGTGCCCGCCATTGAGGACGGACTCAAGCCCGTGCAGCGCCGCATCCTGCACGCCATGAAGGAAATGGACGACGGCCGCTTCAACAAGGTGGCCAACGTCATCGGCCAGACCATGCAGTACCACCCCCACGGCGACGCTTCCATCGGCGACGCGATGGTGAACCTGGGGCAGAAGGATCTGCTCATTGAAACCCAGGGCAACTGGGGCGACATCCGCACCGGCGACGGCGCCGCTGCCCCGCGCTACATCGAAGCCCGCCTGAGCAAGTTCGCCCTCGACGTGGTCTTCAACCCCGACATCACCGAGTGGCAGATGAGCTACGACGGCCGCAAGCGCGAGCCGGTAAACCTGCCGGTGAAGTTTCCGCTGCTGCTGGCCCAGGGCGTGGAAGGCATTGCCGTGGGGTTGAGCACGAAGATCATGCCCCACAACTTCCGCGAACTGTGCAAGGCCAGCATCGACGTGCTCCGGGGCCGCGACATTCAGCTGTTCCCGGACTTCCCGACCGGCGGCCTCTGCGACGTGAGCAACTACAACGGCGGCCTGCGCGGCTCCAAGATTCGCCTGCGCGCCACCATTGAGAAGGCCGACAAGACCATGCTCATCATTCGCGATATTCCCTACGGCACCACCACTACGGCGCTGATGGAGAGCATCGTGAAGGCCTCGGAAGCAAACAAGATCAAGATCCGCAAGGTGGTCGACAACACGGCCGCCGACGTGGAAATCCAGGTGCATCTGCCCGCCGGCGTCAGCCCCGACCTGACGATGGACGCGCTGTACGCCTTCACCGACTGCGAGGTCTCGATTTCGCCCAACACCTGCGTTATCATCGAGGACAAGCCGCGGTTTGTGGGCGTGGAGGACATGCTGCGCCTGAGCACCCAGAAAACCGTGCGCCTGTTGGAGCGGGAGCTGGAAATCCGCCAGGACGAGCTGCACGAGAAGTGGCATTCGGCCTCACTGGAGAAGATCTTCATCGAAAACCGTATCTACCGCAAGATCGAGGAGTGCGAAACCTGGGCCGACATTCTCGAAACCATCGAGAAGGGCCTGAGCAAGTTCGTGCGCGTCGAGGGTCAGAAAGTTAAAGCCGACGACCAGCGCATCGTGCTGCGCCGCCCGATTACCGAGGACGACCTGACCCGCCTGACCGAAATCCGCATCAAGCGCATTTCTAAGTTCGACTCCTTTAAGGCCGACGAGTACATTCAGCGCCTGGAAGCTGAGCTGGCCGAAGTAGCCGACCACCTGGCCCACCTCACCCGCTACGCCATTCACTACTTCGAGGGCCTGCTCAAGAAGTATGGCGCCAGCCGGGAGCGCAAAACCCAGCTCCGCACCTTCGACGTGGTAACGGCCCAGAAAGTGGCTGTGGCCAACCAGAAGCTCTACGTCAACTACACCGACGGCTTCGTGGGCTACGGCCTGAAAAAAGACGAAAGCGCCGTCACGGTCTGCGACTGTTCCGACCTCGACGACATCATCGCCATCCGCCGCGACGGCACGTTCACGGTGTTCAAGATTGCCGAGAAGACCTTCGTGGGCAAGGACATCCTGCATGTGGGCGTCTACAACAAGAACGACGACCGGCTGGTGTACAACATGGTGTACCAGGACGGCCCCTCGGGCATTGCCTACGCCAAGCGCTTCCTCGTCACGGGCATCACCCGCGACAAGGTGTACGACCTGACCAAGGGCGGCAAAAACTCCAAGGTGCTGTACCTGACGGCCAACCCCAACTCGGAGTCGGAAATCGTGAGCGTGCAGCTGTCTGACAAGGCCCCGGCCCGCGTCAAGCAGTTCGACTTCGACTTTGCCGAGCTGGCCATTAAGGGCAAGGGCTCGATGGGCAACATCGTGACCAAGCAGCCGATCAAGAAAATCACCCAGAAAAGCCTCGGCGACTCCACGCTCGGCGGCCGGGAGGTGTTCTTCGACTCGGTGGTGGGCCGCCTCAACACGGCCGGCCACGGCCGCTACCTCGGTACCTTCGATACCGACAACACGGTGCTGGTGGTGTACAAGGACGGCTCCTACGAGCTTACGCCCCCGGATCCGGCCATTCACTTCGACGTGCCCAACATCGTGCTGCTGCGCAAGAGCGACCCCGACGCTGTTATCTCGACGGTGTACGTGGAAGGCGAAACCAAGCTGCACTACATCAAGCGGTTCCGCATCGAGACGAGCACCATCAGCAAGCGGTTTACCTTTATTGCCGAAACCAAGGGCTCAAAGCTGCTCTGCGCCACCTGCCACCCCGAACCCCAGGTGGAAGTGAAGCTGCAGCGCGACAAGAAAGCCGACAAGGAAACCGAGAAGCTCCACCTGCACGAGTTCATCGACGTGAAAGGCTGGAAGGCCATGGGCAACAAGCTCAACCACTTCCGGATTCACGCCGTGACTTTGCTGACCGACGAAGGCCCCGAGCCTCAGCGCCGGGAAGTGGCCCGCAAGAAAGGCCCCGCCACGATTCCTCGTCCGACCCCGGCCGCCGTCGCTGAAGCTGGACCGCTGCCCGAGCTGGCTGGTGATGTGGACGTGACGGATGAGGATGTGGAGCGGGCCCAGGCGGTGCTGCGCCGGCCCAAATCCCAGCTCAAGCTGTTTTAAGTGAAAAGCCCCGGCAACTCTGCCGGGGCTTTTTCGGCTTTAGCATCCCCGGTTCGGCCTGTTTCAGGTAAGCAAGAAAAGGCGGAGCTTTGGGGCCGTGTTTACCCTGGGTTTGATGCCGCTGCGCCTTCTTCATCTGGTTTACCTGTTTTTGTTGCTGCTCGGCCTGGGCAGCACGACGGCCCTTGCGCAGCGACCCCGCCCGAAAGCCCAGCCGGCGGCCAAAGCCAAGCCCCGCAAGGCCCCGGTACCGGCTCCCGGCGCTCAGCCGAACCCGGAAGTAGTGCGCCTGCTGGCCGAAGCCCACAGCGCCCAGAAGCGCTACCGCGACTCGGAAGCCCTGGCGCTGTTTGAGCAGGTGCTGGGCAAGGAGGAAAACTACGAAGCCCTCTGGCAGGCTGCCGTGCTCAGCGTCCGCATCGGCAGCCGCTACACCGACGAGACGCGCAAAGGCACCTACTTTGCCTCAGCCCGCTCGTACGCCGACCGCGCCCTGGGTTTGCACCCCTACGGGGGCGAAAGCAACTACGCTACCGCCCTGGCCATTATCAGCGAAGCGCCGTTGCTCACGGCCCGGGGCCGGCTGCTGGCTTACAAGGAAATGAAGCCCTACATCAGCCTGGCCGTGGAGCGCTGCCCCACGTGGGCCGATGCCTGGCAGCTGCTCGGCCGCTGGCACTTCCGCGTCGACCACTACAATGTATTTGAGAAGGTGTTCAGCCACTTCTTCCTGCATGGTCGCCCGGGCGGGGCCAGCACCGAAAAGGCCGTGGAAGCGCTGCTCATGGCGCAGGAGCTCGAACCCACCCGCATTGGCTTCTGCTACGACCTGGCCCGGGTCTACCAGGCCCAGCACGAGCTCGACAAAGCCATTGCCGTGCTGCTCAAGGCCAGTACCCTGATGCCCGCTACCACGGAGGAAATGGAAGTCAGCCGCCGCTGCCACAAGCTGCTGGAGGTGTTGTCCCGCAAGCACAGTCGGCTCAACTAACGCGCGGGGAGCGGGGCGGGCCCTGATTACCCCGTATCTTTGAGAGCTTACCTTTTCCCAAACTCCTGCCCGTGCGTCTGCCTGCTCTCCTGCTCTCCTCTGCGCTGCTTTTCCCCGGACTGGCTGGCTGCGGTGGCAGCACCCCCGAACAGCCCGATGTGATGGTAAACCTGACCACGGTTAAAAGCGGGCCCCAGGTGCAGGCTGATGAGCTCGATGGGGCCATTACCCGCCAGCCCGGCAACGGCGCCCTCTACGCCCGCCGGGCTGCTTTCCGGCTGGCGGCCGACCAGGTAAACGAAGCCCTCCAGGATATCGACAAGGCCATCAGCCTCGATGACACCGAAGGCGAGTTCTACTTCACCAAGGCCCGGGCCCTGCGCGCCCAGAACCGCCTGCAGTCCACGCTGAAAGCGGCGGCGGAGGCGGCCCGCCGTGGTTATTCCTCGCCGGACCTGACTCTGCTGCTGGGCGAAACCCACCTGGCTGCCCGCCATTACCAGACGGCCCTCGACTACCTTGACCGGACTCTGCAGCAGGACCCCAACCACACGGCAGCGCTGTTTTACAAGGGAATAGCCTACAGCTCGCTCCAGGACACGGTGCAGGCGCTTGATTACCTGCGGGCCAGCCTGGCCCGGGACCCGCACCAGCCGGAAGTTCTGCACCAGCTCGCGTTTCTGTCAAATGCCTACCGTCTGCCCGCCGACGCTGCCCAGTATGCTGCCCGGGGCCTGAAGCTGGCGCCCCGCAGCGGGGCGCTTTGGTACGACTATGGCCGCCAGTTCGAGCTCCAGGGCCAGCCCGACAGCGCCTTTCGCAGCTACGTACGGGCTGCCGCCCTCGATTCCACCCTGTACCGGGCCGACTACCGCATCGGGCTCTGGTACTTTCAGCAGCGCCGGTACGCGGCGGCCATTTCGCCACTGCGCCGGGCCGTGCGCCGGGCGCCACGCCTGCCCCAGGCCCGCGAAATGCTCGCCGAGAGCTACGAAAGCCAGGGGCAGCTGCCCGCAGCCCTGGCGCAGTACCGCCAGCTGGTCGTCGAAAATCCGGGAAACCGCCGCTACACCTTCAAGGTCTGGAAGGTAGGGGAGCGGGTGCGCCTGCTTCAGCCCGACACCACCCGGGCCCGGCTGCCGCGCTTTGCTCCGGCCGCTCCCATTCAGCCCTCAGCCTCAGCGCAGCCGGCCCCTACCGTGAGGTAGCCCGCCGATGGGAGCGATGTGAAAAGGGGAAATGCGGCCCCATGCTGCCCGTTCCGGGCTAAGCTGCTAACTTGCAGGCTCACGCTGTTTGTATAGCTACTTTTCCCTTACCACATGATTGACATCACGCTTCCCGACGGCTCCGTGCGCCAGTTTGTAGATGGCGCTACGGGCTACGACGTCGCCGCCAGTATCAGTGAAGGCCTCGCCCGCAACGCCCTCGGCGTCCGCGTCAACGGTGAGGTCCGCGACCTGCACCGGCCCATCGACCAGAGTGCCAGCCTCGAAATCCTGACCTGGAACGACGAGGCCGGCAAAGCCACCTTCTGGCACTCCTCGGCCCACCTGATGGCCGAAGCCCTCGAAGCCCTGTACCCCGGCGTGAAGCTGGGCATCGGTCCCAGCATCGAAAACGGCTTCTACTACGACATCGACCTGGGCGAGGGCCGCACCATCTCCACCGAGAATTTTCCCGACATCGAGAAGAAGATGCTGGAGCTGGCCCGGAAGAAAAGCGAGTTTGTGCGGAAAGACGTGTCGAAGGCGGATGCCATTGCCTACTTCACCGAGAAAAACGACCCCTACAAGCTTGACCTGCTGGAGCGACTGGAGGACGGTTCCATCACGTTCTACACCCAAGGCGACTTCACCGACCTCTGCCGCGGGCCCCACATTCCCGACACCAGCACGATTAAAGCCGTGAAGCTGATGAACGTGGCCGGCGCCTACTGGCGCGGCGACGAGAAGAACAAGCAGCTCACGCGCATCTACGGCATCACCTTCCCCAAAGCCAAGGAGCTGACCGAGTACCTCGAGAAGCTGGAGGAAGCCAAGCGCCGGGACCACCGCAAGCTGGGCAAGGAACTGGAGCTGTTTGCTTTTTCCGAGAAGGTAGGAGCGGGGCTCCCCCTGTGGCTGCCCAAGGGTACGGCCCTGCGCGAGCGACTCGAGCAGTTCATGCGCAAGGCGCAGGTGAAAGCCGGCTACCTGCCCGTTGTGACGCCCCACATCGGCTCCAAGGAGCTGTACGTAACCTCGGGCCACTACGAGAAGTACGGCGCCGACTCGTTTCAGCCAATCAAGACGCCTAACCCCGGCGAGGAGTTCTTCCTCAAGCCGATGAACTGCCCCCACCACTGCGAGATCTACAAGACCAAGCCCCGCTCGTACCGCGACCTGCCCCTGCGGCTAGCCGAGTTCGGCACGGTATACCGCTACGAGCAGAGTGGGGAGCTCCACGGCCTGACCCGGGTGCGCGGCTTTACGCAGGACGACGCCCACATCTTCTGCCGGCCTGATCAAGTAAAGGGTGAGTTCATCAAGGTTATTGATCTGGTTCTCTACGTGTTCAGTTCGCTCGGGTTTGAGGACTACACGGCCCAGATTTCCCTGCGTGACCCGGAGAACAAAGCCAAGTACATCGGCTCTGATGAAAACTGGCACCTGGCCGAAACCGCCATTCAGGAAGCCGCCGCCGAGCGGGGCCTGCGCACGGTAACCGAGTTGGGCGAGGCCGCCTTCTACGGTCCCAAGCTCGACTTCATGGTCCGCGATGCGCTGGGCCGCAAGTGGCAGCTCGGCACCATTCAGGTCGACTACAACCTGCCCGAGCGGTTCGAGCTGGAGTACGTAGCCCCCGACAACTCCCGGCAGCGGCCGGTGATGCTGCACCGCGCCCCCTTCGGCTCGCTGGAGCGCTTCGTGGCCGTGCTGATCGAGCACTGCGCCGGTAACTTCCCGCTGTGGCTTTCGCCCGAGCAGTTTGCGGTGCTGCCCATCTCGGAGAAATACCAGGAGTATGCCCAGCAGGTATACGACCGCCTGATGCAGGCCGAGCTCCGCGGCAACCTGGACTCCCGCGACGAGAAAATCGGCCGCAAGATTCGGGATGCTGAAATCTCCAAGGTGCCTTACATGCTCATCGTGGGCGAAAAAGAGCAGGAGAATGGCATCGTGTCGGTGCGCAAGCACGGCGAGGGCGACCTGGGCTCGATGCCAATCGACGCCTTTATCCGCAACTTCCAGGAGCAGGTCAACGAGATAATGGCCGGCGTTTAACCAGCCGGCACCCGTCGTTTCAATCCGACTGGTAAGCAAAAGCCAGGCAGCAGCGCAACCGTGCTGCCGCCTGGCTTTTGGCTTTTCTGCCAGGCCACGGGACGGGTTGGAATTATTCGGCTGCTGGCCGTGTATTTGGGCTCCCCGGTAAGATTTTATATAGCCTCTTTTTTAGATGTCAGAAATTTGCCGGATATTCGCCCCCTGATAGCCGGTAGCCGCATCCTTGCAGTCGCCGACTACCCCGGAATAGTTACTTTTTGCTCACTTTAGGAGGAGGACCAACCCATAGCAACCCCGAATCGCCGCTACGTGCCCCGCCAGCAGGTGGAAGAGCCGTTTAAGATCAACCAGAAGATTACGGCCCGGGAGGTGCGCCTGGTCGGCGAAAACGTCGAGCAGGGTATCTACCCCGTTGAGCAGGCCCGCCGCATGGCGCAGGAGCAGAACCTCGACCTCGTGGAGATTTCCCCCACGGCGGTGCCCCCGGTCTGTCGCGTCATCGACTACTCGAAATTTAAGTACGAGCAGAAGAAGCGGACCCGCGAAATGAAAGCCAAGGCTACGAAGGTGGTGCTGAAGGAAATTCGTTTTGGTCCCAACACCGACGAGCACGACTTCGCCTTCAAGCTCAAGCACGCTCAGGAATTCCTGAAGGAAGGCGCCAAGATCAAGGCCTACGTGCACTTCGTGGGCCGCTCGATCGTCTTCAAGGAGCGGGGCGAGATTCTGCTGCTCAAGTTTGCCCAAGCCCTCGAGGATCTGGCCAAGGTAGAGCAGCTGCCCAAGCTTGAAGGCAAGCGCATGTTCCTGTACCTGGCTCCCAAGGTGGCGGCCGTAGCTTCGGCTAAGCCCAAACCTGCTCCGGCTGCTTCGGCGCCCGCCAAAGAGGCGGCTCCGGCAAGCAAGGACGCCCAGGAATAGCGCATCCCCATTGCATTTTCTTTTTTCTCAATTCATACCACAATGCCAAAAGTTAAGACGAAATCCGGTGCTAAGAAGCGGTTCACGCTCACCGGCTCGGGCAAGGTGAAGCGGAAGCACGCCTTCAAATCACACATCCTCACGAAGAAGACCACCAAGCAGAAGCGTAACCTGACGCACGCTACCCTGGTGAGCTCGGCGGACATGAACCGCGTGAAGGATATGCTGGGTATCTAATCGGATAACTGCTCAATCAAGCAACCCCGATTCCCAATTTTTCAACCCGGCGTCCGGTTTCGAAGACAACATGTCACCGGCCGCCAAAAACAAGTAGGTTATGCCAAGAAGTGTGAATAACGTGGCCTCGCGCCACCGTCGCAAAAAAGTAATGCGTTTGGCGAAAGGCTATTTCGGCCGTCGTAAAAACGTTTGGACCGTTGCCAAGAACGCCGTTGAGAAAGGTCTTCTCTACGCCTACCGCGACCGGAAAACCAAGAAGCGTGAGTTCCGCGCCCTGTGGATTCAGCGTATCAACGCCGGTGCCCGTGAGCACGGCCTGTCGTACTCCCAGCTGATGGGCGGCCTGAAGAAGGCTGGCATCGACCTGAACCGTAAAGTTCTGGCTGATCTGGCCCTGAACCACCCCGAAGCTTTCAAAGGCATCGTGGAGAAGGCAAAGTAGTCTTCCCGGCTCAACTAAAAAAGCGCTTGACCAGTCCGGTCAAGCGCTTTTTTAGTTTTGGGGAGTGAATAACTGCCGCTACCACAGTCGGGTATCGACCATGCCCGGTGGGAGGGGCGGCTGTTCGCCAAAGCCCAGTACGCACCAGCCCGGCTCCACGCCAAAGCTGCCGCCTGTCAGGATGTAGCTGATCCAGCGCACCACGGTGCGCCCGGTGTACTGTTCACTATCGGGCTCGTACTCGCGCAGCAGCAGCGCGTCGCCGCGTTGAAACCCGCGGTCGTCCTCGCGTACGTCGAAGGGCTTGATTCCGGTTTCGACGGCCGCAAAGCAGGCTGGCCAGGTCTTGAGCTCGTGCGTACGGCCGACAACTGCTTCGGTGGTTTGGGAGATGATAGGCTGGCTGTTCTGATTCATGACGAAGGTTGTTTTTGATACAGTGAGGTAAGTCAATATCGATTTTTCTTGCATAAATTATTCTGGATTGCCCTGGGCCGTTACGCAGGCATCCGCTGGAAAATCAGCCGGTTGCCAAGGAGGAAAGCTTTGGTGCCGGAAAGCGTATGAAGTGCAGCGTGCCAGAAAATATGGCCCTCGTTTTTAACTCGCATATTAGAAAAAAGACCGTTTTCAGTGGCTGCCACAAAAAACTGAAGTCCACAAAAAAAGCCGCCCCACCTGGAACGGCTTTTAGTGAAATCGGAACCCGGAGAAAATTCCCACCCAACTCCGGGCCGATTCTGAGCCCTTGGGCTCAGTCCTTGGCAGCTGCCCAACGGCGCTGCCTGCTAGTTTGCCAACCAACGCGGGGATGGTGGCCTTAGTATTTGCTGTCAGATGCAGACTTGTAAAATCAAAGCGGTCTGCTCACCGGCCTCTACGTTCAGGGCTGGTCATCGGCAACCCGGCGATGTACTACAAAGCTACCGGCTGCTACACGCTCAAACTACAAGTATATTTACTTTTTCTGGTGCTGTATTAACCAAACCCTTCTTTTCAAGGGTAATTCGGTAACAACCACGAATCAGCCGTATGAAACTTCAGTTCGAGCCCATTCAGCCCCTGGCCGGCAGCTCCTTTACCCTGTTGCACAGCACCGACGTGGAAAGCGTGCACATGCTCTGGCACTACCACCCCGAGTATGAGCTGGTGTACATCCCGGACGGAGGCGGGCGGCGCCACATCGGCCGGCACAATGCCCGCTACGAGGAAGGCGAGCTGGTTTTTATCGGCCCCAACCTGCCTCACCTGAGCTTTAGCTACGGGCGTCAGAACCCCTACGAGCAGATCGTGCTTCAGCTGCGCGCCGACTTTATGGGCGAGGCATTCTGGCAACTGCCGGAGCTGGCCGCCGTGCAGCAGCTGTTTGCCCGTTCCCACCAGGGCGTGTCGTTCGGGCCGCACACGCGGGCGGCGGTAGGAGCCACGCTCCGCGAAATGCTCACCCAACCCGCCTTTCCGCGTTTGCTTAGCCTGCTCTCGGTGCTACAGCAGCTGGCCCAGGCACCCGACGCCCAGTCGCTCCACGCCGGTGGAGCCGGCCTGGGCGTGCAGGGCCGGGAAAAGGACCGGCTCAATACGATCTACCAGTTTGTGCAGCGCAACTTCAGCCGGCCCATCGACATTGCCGAGCTGGCCGAGCTGGCGAACCTGTCGGTGCCCGCGTTCTGCCGCTACTTCAAGAAAATGTCGGGGCAGACGATGACCGAGTTTCTGCAGGAGTACCGGGTCAGCCAGGCCTGCCTGCTGCTGCTCGGGGACGCCTCCATCACCGACGTCAGCTTCGCCAGCGGGTTCAACAACCTGTCGCACTTCAACAAAACCTTTCGCAAGCTGATCGGGCAGAGCCCGTCAGAATACCGGCGGCAGAAAAGCAGTGAGCTGGTAGTCTAAAGCTTACTGGGGGAACTGTCTGACTTTAAACCAAAACGGCCTTCCTAGGATAGGAAGGCCGTTTCTGTGTAGCGGGGACGAGAGTTGAACTCGTGACCTCAGGGTTATGAATCCTGTGCTCTAACCAACTGAGCTACCCCGCCGGGTTTTTGGTGGCGCAAAGGTAGGTACAAGATTTGTCACCCCGCAAGGCTTACATGAAAAAAAAGCCATGTATCTTGGCTGCGTACCACTCATTGTTGAGGTACTGATGTTGGATTCTGTTTTACTCACCTATGCCGCTTTCACTTACCCGCGCCAAGCACCGTTTTACGGTCGAATACCCGGTTAACGCCTCGCCCAAGATTCTGTACCCGTATCTGGCCTCGGCTTCGGGCCTGAGTCAGTGGTTCTGCCAGGATGTACGCCTCGACGAAGACCACCGCTTCAACTTCATCTGGGACAACCAGAGCCACTTCGCTGAAGTCAGCTCCCACCGGACCAACCGCTCGGTGCGCTTCGTTTTCCTCGATGCCAACAAACGCTCGGTTTCCGACGCCAACTACCTCGACTTTACGATTGAAGAGTCCCAGCTCACCCAGGAGGTTTACCTGAAGGTGACCGACTACTCCGAAGAAACCGACGACATCGAGCTCCAGGAAATGTGGGACAGCCTGATTGTGCGCCTGCGCGAACTAATGGGCGCCTAAGCCAGTTTTTTGGTTCGGAAGAACCGGAGCGGAAGCTAAACGAGGACTACCTTCGTTTAGCTTTTGCTTTTTTTTGCGGGTTGGCTCCCGGCCACTCGTTTCTGTTGCGCTCATGAAAAAACTCGATAAGCTGATTCTAAAAGCCTTTGCCGGGCCGTTCTTCCTCACGTTTGCGGTGGTGGAGTTCATCCTGCTGATTCAGTCGATGATCAAGTACCTCGACGACCTCGTGGGCAAGGATCTGGGCTGGGAGGTCATCACCCAGCTGCTGTTTTACTTCAGCGTGCTGATCGTGCCGATTTCCCTGCCCCTGGCCGTGCTGCTGTCCACGCTGATGACCTACGGGCAGCTGGGCGAGCACCACGAGCTGACGGCCATCAAGACCTCCGGCGTTTCGCTGCTGCGCATTCTGAGCCCGGTGCTGCTGGTGTGCCTGGTTTTGGCCGGGGTGGCGTTCTGGTTCAACAACACCATCATGCCCAAGGCCAACCTCAAGGCCTACAGCCTGCTCTGGGACGTGCGCCAGCAAAAGCTGGCCCTCGACATTCGCGAGAACGTGTTCTACAACGGCATTCCCGGCTACACCATCAAGGTCAGCAAGAAGCTGGGCGAGAACGGGGACCGGCTCCGGGACGTGATGATCTACGACCATACCAACGGCCGGGGCAGCGCCACCGTGATTCTGGCCGACTCCGGCCGCATGTTTACCCGCTTCGGGGGGCAGTACCTGGGGCTGGAGCTGTTTCACGGTCAGAGCTACGTCGAGCAGCCCGACGCCCGCGACCGGGCCGGGGCCAGCTTTGTGCGCCAGGCCTTTGACCGCAACATGATTACGTTTTCCCTGGCCTCGTTCAGCCTCGACCGCACGCCCCAGGAGCTGTTCAAGGAAAACAAGATGATGCTGAACCTGCCACAGCTACACAACTTCACCGATTCCCTGCATAACAAGCTCAGCCTGGAGCGCAAGCAGTTTCTGACGCAGATCAACCCGTACTACACGTTTATGCGGTTTGATACCACGGGGCAGGCGGCCAATCGGCGCACGGCCGGCATTCAGGTACCGCCCCAGCTCCTGCCGGCCCTGACGCTGCAAATGGTGCAGCAGGCCACCAACCGGGCCCGTAACATCAAGTCCTACGCCACCACCACCGCTGATCGGCTCAACGGACTGGCCAAGGAAACCGGCAACTTCCGCATCGAGATATTCCGCAAGTACACCCAGTCCTTTGCCGTACTGCTCATGTTCCTGATCGGGGCCCCGCTGGGCGCTATTATCAAGAAAGGCGGCCTGGGCGTGCCGATTCTGGTGTCGATTCTGTTTTTCATCATTTACTACGTGGTGTCCATCATCGGCGAGAAGTACGGCCGCGAAGCGGTCATGCCGGTGGGCATTGGCATGTGGCTTTCCACGCTGGCGCTGCTGCCCTCAGGGCTGTTTTTCCTCAACCAGGCCCGCCGCGACTCCGGCCTGCTGGAAACCGACTTCTGGCACCGCCTGCCGGCCAAGATCCGCTGGCCGTTCCGCGGCTATCAGCGCACGGTGTAGGAGGGAGGCGCCCGGGTAGGGCAGGCATTTCTCGCATAAATCCCGGATCGGGCTATGCAACCGGAGCAAATAATTCTTACCTTTGCGCCCGGCTCGAAGTGCGGGCCGTTCACAAATTTCTTTTTTCACGCTTAATCAAAGACGGGGAAACCTATCTGCCGATGAAACTTACCACCGAAGCAAAGCAGGCTATTTTCGAGAAGAACAGCCTCGCCAAGACCGCAACCGACACCGGTTCGGCCGAATCGCAAATCGCGCTGTTCTCGCACCGCATCAATCACCTCACCGAGCACCTGAAAGTCAACAAAAAGGACTTCTCGACCCGCCTCGGCCTGCTCAAGCTGGTTGGTAAGCGTCGCCGCCTGCTCAACTACCTGCAGCACCGCGAAATCAACCGCTACCGCGCCATCATCAAGGAACTGGGCATTCGTAAGTAAGCACATTCCGCAAAGTAGGGAGCCCTCTGGCAGGGTTCCCTACTTTTTTTGTGTTGCCGGGTAGGCCTCTTTACCCGGCTTCGCTGTTTCTCAGAATACCAAGAGCAAACGCCACCGCAACGGGCGGCCCCGGCGTTTTTGGCTGCTCGGCCTGCTGCATGCTTTCCCAAGCAAACGACTCCAATGGCTAATTACAACGCTATTACCAAAAGTATTACCCTGCCCGACGGCCGGCAGATCACCCTGGAAACCGGTAAGCTCGCCAAGTTTGCCGACGGCGCCGTTGTCGTGCGCCTCGGCGACGCGATGCTGCTGGCTACCGTGGTGTCGCAGCCCAGCGCCCGCGGTGACGTCGACTTCCTGCCTTTGTCGGTGGACTACCAGGAGAAGTTCGGTGGCGCCGGCAACATTCCCGGCTCGTTCCAGCGCCGCGAAGGCCGCCTGTCGGACTACGAAATTCTGGTGTGCCGCATCGTGGACCGCATCCTGCGGCCGATGTTCCCCAAGGACTACCACTACGAAGTACAGGTTCTGATTACCCTGATTTCGGCCGATAAGACCGTGCAGCCCGATGCCCTGGCCGCCCTGGCCGCTTCGGCCGCCCTGTCGATCTCCGATATTCCCTTCGCCGGCCCGATCTCTGAGGTTCGCGTAGCCCGCATCGACGGCAAGCTGCAGATCAACCCCCTCACCGCCGACATTGCCCGTGCCGACATCGACCTGATCGTAGGTGCCACCGCTGACTCCATTGCCATGGTGGAAGGCGAGATGAACGAAGTAAGCGAAGAGGAAATGGTAGAAGCCATTGCCTTTGCGCACGAAGCCATCAAGGAGCAGGTGCGCGTGCAGCAGGAGCTGGCCGCCGCCGTGGAAAAGTCCCACGTAAAGCGCGAGTACCCCAAGTACGAGGAAAACGATGAGCTCAAGAAGCGCATCACCGAAGCCGTCTACCAGGGTGCCTACGACATCGCCAAGTCGGGCAACACCAGCAAGGCCGGCCGCAAGGAAGCGTTCGGTGGTATCAAGAAGCCCCTGCTGGCCCAGCTGCTCGAGGAGAATCCCGAGCTGGATCAGAAGATGTTCAGCCGCTACTACGCCTCGGCCGAGAAGAAAGGCATCCGCGACATGATGATCAAGGAGCGTACCCGCCTCGACGGTCGTCAGCTCACCGAAATCCGCCCCATCTGGAGCGAGGTGAACTACCTGCCCGGCGCCCACGGCTCGGCCTTGTTTACCCGCGGCGAAACCCAGTCGCTGACCACGGTAGCCCTCGGCACCAAGCTCGACGAGCAGATCATCGACACGGCCATGACGTCGGGCTACAGCAAGTTCATGCTGCACTACAACTTCCCGGCCTTCTCGACCGGTGAGGTGAAGCCCAACCGCGGTCCGGGCCGCCGGGAAATCGGCCACGGCAACCTGGCGCTGCGCTCGTTGAAGAAGGTAATGCCTTCGGACGATGAGAACCCCTACACCGTGCGTATCGTGTCGGACATCCTGGAGTCGAACGGCTCCTCGTCGATGGCCACCGTCTGCGCCGGCTCGATGGCCCTGATGGATGCCGGTATCCCGGTGCGCGCTGCCGTATCAGGCATCGCGATGGGTCTGGTGCAGGACAAGGAAACCGGTGAGTACGCCGTGCTGTCCGACATCCTGGGCGACGAGGACCACCTCGGCGACATGGACTTTAAAGTAACCGGCACCGAGAAGGGAATCGTGGCTTGCCAGATGGACATCAAAATCCAGGGGCTGAGCAGCGAGATCATGACGGCTGCGCTGCACCAGGCCCGCGAAGGCCGCCTCCACATCCTGCGCGAGATGGCCAAGACCATCAGCGAGCCGGCTGCCGAGCTGAAGCCCCACACGCCCCGCTCGCACAAGATGCTGATCGACAAAGAGTACATCGGCGCCGTAATCGGACCCGGTGGCAAAGTCATCCAGCAGATCCAGAAGGACACCAACGCCACGGTGATCATCGAGGAGAAGGACGAGAAAGGCCACGTGAGCATCTACGCCGCCAACCAGACCGACATGCAGGCTGCCATCGACCGGATCAAAGCCATTGCGGCCCAGCCGGAAGTAGGCGAAACCTACAAAGGCAAGGTGCGCAGCATCCAGCCCTACGGCGCCTTCGTGGAGATCATGCCCGGCAAGGATGGCCTGCTCCACATCTCGGAGGTCGGCCACGAGCGCCTCAACAGTCTCGAAGGCGTGCTGGAGGTAGGTCAGGAAATCGACGTGAAGCTGCTGGACATCGACAAGAAGACCGGCAAATACCGCCTCTCGCGCAAGGTGCTGCTGCCCAAGCCGCAGTCGGCGCCCGCCGAAAACGGCGAAGCCAAAGCGTAGTTGCGAACTTTCGCGGGTACCGGCACGTTGGAAACATTCGGTCGGTACCCGTAAAAGGCACTACCCAAATCATTTTTACAGAATTACAACTCTTTCGCGCCCGCAATGAGACAGCTTAAAATCAGCAAGCAGATCACCAACCGCGAAAGCCAGTCGCTGGATAAATACCTCCAGGAGATTGGCAAGGTCGACCTGCTCACTCCCGACGAGGAGGTAACGCTGGCGCAGCGCATCAAGGAAGGTGACCAGCAGGCACTGGAGAAACTGACGAAGGCCAACCTGCGCTTTGTGGTGTCGGTAGCCAAGCAGTACCAGAACCAGGGTCTCTCCCTCGGCGACCTGATCAACGAGGGCAACCTTGGCCTGATCAAAGCCGCCAAGCGCTTCGACGAAACCCGTGGCTTTAAATTCATTTCCTACGCCGTTTGGTGGATTCGCCAGTCCATCCTGCAGGCCCTGGCCGAGCAGTCGCGCATCGTGCGCCTGCCCCTGAACCGCGTAGGCTCGCTCAATAAAATCAGCAAGTCGTTTTCGGAGCTGGAGCAGAAGTTCGAGCGGGAGCCCTCGCCCGAAGAAATTGCCGAAGTGCTCGAGCTGACCACCTCGGAAGTAGTGGACACGCTCAAGATTTCGGGCCGTCACGTATCGGTGGATGCTCCCTTCGTGCAGGGTGAGGAAAACCGCCTGCTTGACGTACTGGAGAACGAGGACGAGGAAAGCCCCGATACGGGCCTGATGAACGACTCGCTCCGCAAGGAGGTGCAGCGCGCCCTGAGTACGCTCACCAAGCGCGAAGCCGATGTAATCACCCTTTACTTCGGCCTGAACGGGGAGCATTCCCTGACGCTGGAGGAAATCGGGGAGAAGTTCAACCTGACCCGGGAGCGGGTGCGCCAGATCAAGGAAAAGGCCATTCGCCGCCTGCGCCACACCTCGCGCTCCAAGGCCCTGAAGCCCTACCTCGGATAACGGCATTACTTATCCACTTTGAAAAACCCCAGCCCTGCCGTTGGGGTTTTTTGTTGCCGGCCGGCACCGACTGAGTCATTCCTTGGCGCATTGCCGGACCGTTTTCCAACCCTGCCGCCTAAAGATAGCCCTGGCAGCAGCCGGGTAATTATCTTTGCGGTTTACTTCTGTATTCTACTTGTCATGAGCACCACTCCTGAACACATAAAGTGCCTGATTATCGGGTCGGGTCCGGCTGGCTATACGGCGGCCATCTATGCGGCCCGGGCCAACATGCAGCCCGTCATGTACCAGGGCCTGCAGCCCGGCGGTCAGCTGACCATCACCAACGACGTGGAGAACTTTCCTGGTTACCCCGACGGCATCATGGGTCCGGAGATGATGGAAGACCTGAAAAAGCAGGCCGCCCGCTTTGGCACCGACATCCGCTACGGTTTGGCTACAGCAGTCGACTTCTCGGGCCACCCGCACCGCGTTACCATCGACGAAAGCACTGAGCTGACCGCCGACACCGTCATTATTGCCACGGGAGCGTCGGCCAAGTGGCTGGGGCTGGAGTCGGAAGCCCGGCTGAACGGCTCGGGCGTTTCGGCCTGCGCCGTATGCGACGGATTCTTTTACCGGGGCAAGGACGTCGCCATTGTGGGGGCCGGCGACACCGCGGCCGAGGAGGCTACTTACCTGGCCAATCTGTGCTCGAAGGTGTACATGCTGGTACGCAAGGGCGAGATGCGCGCTTCCAAGATCATGCAGAAGCGGGTTATCGACAACCCCAAGATCGAGGTGCTCTGGAATACGGCCACCGACGAAATCCTGGGGGAGCACGGCGTGGAAGGTGTGCGGGTGAAAAACCTGCTGACCCACGAAACCCGCGAAATTCCGATTGAGGGCTTTTTCGTGGCCATCGGGCACGAGCCCAACTCCAAGATCTTCCAGCCCTACCTGCACCACGACGAGCAGGGCTACCTGAAAACGATTCCCGGCACGGCCCGCACCAACGTCGACGGCGTGTTTGCCTGCGGCGACGTGCAGGACTACACCTACCGCCAGGCCGTGACAGCCGCCGGCTCCGGCTGCATGGCTGCCCTCGACGCGGAGCGCTACCTCGCCGCGCTGGGCCACTAGGTGAGCAAGCGAATGCGTGAATGAGGGATGTGCCGGCGGCCTTAACCTGGCCTGCTGGGACAATAAAAGCCCTCATTCGCTCATTTACTACGCATCATTCCTTCACTTCACCCCCTTCGCCTTTTGCTGAGTTTAATCAAATATGGGTGGCTGACCCTGGTTTTGCTGCTGTTGCTGCTGGCCTCGACGCCGGGGCTGGCGCAGCGGCGGAAGGCCCCCCAGCCCCGGGCCAAGGCCGGCTCGGCGGGTCGCAACAAGGATTTCTTCCGGGTGAAGTCGCCCACCATCCGCTATGTGCGGCCCGATACCACGGTGCTGATTGAAACCGAGGACCTGCCCGACGACGCGTCGGATGCGGCGAAATCCATCTTCTTCAACCCGGCCAAGAAGCTTTCCATCGTGAGCGAGGATACCGCCACGCTCGACGAGGGAGAGCCCCAGATTGTGGAGATGTCGGAAGAGGTACTCATTGATTCCTCCTGGGTGAAGGTGGCCGGCTATTACGCTATCTGGGACACCCATAACATCAACCCGTACCGGGTGGACGGGCGCCGCCTGCGCGACACGCTCAACGTGGCCCTGATTGAGCCGCAAAAGCAGCGCTTTGCCAAGATGCCCCTGAAAACCACACCCCTGACGTCGGACTTCGGCTTCCGCGGCTACCGCTGGCATTATGGCGTGGACCTGGACCTGAATACCGGCGACACGGTGCGGGCCGCGTTCGACGGCGTGGTGCGCATTGCCAAATACGACGGCAGCGGCTACGGCTACTACCTGCTGGTGCGCCACTACAACGGCCTGGAGACACTCTACGGGCACCTCAGCCGGCAATTGGTGGCGCCGGGTACGTTTGTGAAAGCCGGGCAGGTAATCGGCCTGGGCGGCAGCACCGGCCGCAGCACCGGCTCCCACCTGCACTACGAGGTGCGCTACGAGGGCAACCCCATCGACCCGGAGCGGGTGTACGACTTTCCCGACTACAAGCTGCGCCAAGACAACTTC
Source organism: Hymenobacter translucens (assembly GCF_020685205.1). Taxonomy (GTDB): domain Bacteria; phylum Bacteroidota; class Bacteroidia; order Cytophagales; family Hymenobacteraceae; genus Hymenobacter; species Hymenobacter translucens. Next base: position 118,219 of record NZ_JAJERB010000001.1, on the reverse strand, counting down.
CAGATTACCTCGGCTCTGTTTGCCTACTACAGCAAGGCCCTGGCCGCCAAAGCCCGGGCCAAACGGTCGGGTTCGGGCCCGTCGGCCGCCCGGCGGGTGGTCACGCACCGCATCCGCAACGGCGACACGCTTTCGGAAATAGCTGATAAGTACGGCGTGTCCCAGGCCCAGCTGCGGCGTCTGAACGGTAATTCCCGGGTGCTGCGCCCCGGCCGGACGCTACGGATTAAGTAGGGAGCTTGGATGGTGGGGTTCTGGGGTCTTAGATTTTTGAAAAGTCTATATCCAGTCGGTCATGTAGGTTCTATTTTCTTACTAGACCTCCCTGGCCCATCTACTTATCCAAGACCCAAAGCACCCAAGACCCCAAGACCCCGAACAATATGAAACTTGACATTCTGGTGCTGGCTTCGCACCCCGACGACGCCGAGCTTTGTTGCGGGGGTACCCTGGCTCTGGCCATTGCCCAGGGCAAAAAAGTAGGCGTGGTGGATCTGACCCGGGGCGAGCTGGGTACCCGCGGTACGCCCCAGACCCGGGCGGCGGAGGCCGCGGCAGCGGCGGAAATCCTGGGGCTGAGCGCGCGCGAAAACCTGGGTTTGCCCGACGGCTTTTTCCGCAACGACCGGGAGCATCAGCTGCCCGTCATTGCCGCCGTGCGCCGCTACCAGCCCGAGGTAGTGCTCTGTAACGCCATCTACGACCGGCACCCCGACCACGGCCGCGGCTCCCAGCTGGCCTCGGAGTCGTGCTTTCTGGCCGGGCTGAAGATGATTGAGACCGTAGGCGCCGACGGGCAGCCCCAGGCAGCGTGGCGGCCGAAGCAGGTGTACCATTTCATCCAGGACCGCTACATCAAGCCCGACTTCGTGGTGGACATCTCGGCCCACTGGGAAACCAAGCGCGCCTCAGTGGCTGCGTACGGCTCCCAGTTCAACGTGGCCGACGGGCAGCCCCACACCCATATTTCCTCGCCCGAGTTCTGGCACTTCGTGGAAGGACGGGCCCGGGAGTTCGGGCACGCCATCGGGGTGGAGTTCGGGGAAGGCTTTACCGTGGAGCGGCCGATTGGGGTTCTGGATCTTGCCGCGTTGAAGTAGCAACCATTGCCGGCTCCTGCTTATCTTGAGCGTCAGCCGACCAATAAACCAATTCTATTACTTCTTACTATTTCACCGATGGCACTTGCTGATTCCCACGACCCGGAATCCATGAACTCTACGCTGGAGCCTACGCTGGCTGAGACAGTGCATTTGGATGACAAGGTATCAAGGCGGCAGCGCCTGGGTGGGGCAGTCGTATCCAAGGCCGTGCAGATGCGGCCCCTGCTCAGGCTGCTCGACACGATCCAGCCCCACGTGGCCAGCGACTCGGTGTTTCATCTTCGCCGCCTGAAGATCCGGGCCCACTTCGACGAAGTGTATAAGGAAATCCGGGCCGAGCGGCCCAAGCGCCAGGCCCTCACGTTTGCGTTTCAGGCGCTATCAGAACTAGTGCAGGAAGAAGCCCGCGACATCAGCCGGGACGAGCTGCGGCAGGCGGCCAAGGAAGTGGTGCTGGCAACGCTGAAAAACGCGCCCGCGCTGATTAATGCCGCGCACCAGGCCCGGCTGCTGTCGTAAGAAGCAGCTCAGACCGGCCGCAATGGCGACAAAAAAGCCCGGCTCACGATGAGCCGGGCTTTTGCTTTTCGGAGTGGCCGCACTGCTAGCGAATGCCGGTCCGGTTGCGCTTCCAGTTGGAAACCGACGCAGCCGAATCAGCTGCGGTAGCCGGGGCGGGCTTCTTCTCAGTCAGCAGCATGGCGGTAAGCACGGCGGCCAGCTTTTCGGTGGTCGGGCCCTGGGGAGCGGCGTCGGCAATGGCCGTGGGCGAGAAATGGTCCCGGATAAAGTTCGTGTCGAAGTCGCCGCTGACAAAGGCCGGGTGCTGGAGCACGTAGCGCCCAAAGCCCAGGGTGGTCTGGATGCCGGTAATCTGGTACTCGTCGATGGCGCGCAGCATCCGCTCAATGGCCTCCTGCCGGTCTTTCCCAAAGGTGACGAGCTTGGCAATCATCGGGTCGTAGTAGATTGGAATGTCCATTCCCTGCTCGAAGCCGTCGTCGACGCGCACACCGGGGCCCTGGGGGCGCACGTAGGTCGTGAGCGTGCCGATGTCGGGAAGGAAGTTGTTCTGCGGGTCTTCGGCGTAGACGCGCAGCTCCAGGGCGTGGCCGGTGATGGTCAGGTCCTGCTGCGAAAAGGGCAGGGGCAGGCCCTGCGCCACCCGGATCTGCTCCTTTACCAGATCCAGGCCGGTAATCTGCTCCGTGACGGGATGCTCCACCTGCAGGCGGGTGTTCATCTCCAGGAAGTAGAAGTTGCGCTGCTCGTCGAGCAGAAACTCCACGGTGCCGGCCCCGGTGTAGTCGCAGGCCCGGGCCACGTCCACGGCGCACTGCCCCATCCGGGCGCGCAGCTCGGGCGTGAGTACGGACGAAGGCGCTTCCTCGATTACCTTCTGGTGGCGGCGCTGAATCGAGCATTCCCGCTCAAACAGGTGCACGATGTTGCCGTGCTCGTCGCCCAGCACCTGAATCTCGATGTGGCGCGGGCCGGTTACGAACTTCTCAATGAATACCGAGCCGTCGCCAAAGGCCGAGGTAGCCTCGTTGATGGCCAGCTGCATCTGCTCCTCAAACTCGGCGGCCGAGTTCACGATGCGCATGCCCTTGCCGCCCCCGCCGGCGGACGCTTTGATCAGGATCGGAAAACCAACTTCGGCGGCAATACGCTTGGCTTCCTCCACATCGGAAATCGCCTCGTCGGTGCCCGGCACCAAGGGAATGTTGTAGGCCTTCACGGCCTGCTTGGCCGAGAGCTTGTCGCCCATGATGTTCATGGCCTCGGGGGAGGGGCCGACGAAGATCAGGCCCGCTTCCGTGACCAATCGGGCGAATTCCGCGTTTTCCGACAGGAAGCCGTAGCCCGGGTGAATGGCGTCTACGCCCAGGCGGCGGCAGGCTTCCAGGATGGCGTCGCCGCGCAGGTAGCTTTCCGACGACTGGGGCCCGCCCACGCACACGGCCTCATCGGCATAGCGCACGTGCAGGGCGTTGCGGTCGGCGGTGCTGTAGATGGCTACGGTCTGAATGCCCATTTCCTTGGCCGAGCGCAGCACGCGCAGGGCAATTTCACCACGGTTGGCAACCAGGAGCTTCTTGATCTGTTTCATTAGTGATATGGGTGGGAAGTCGGGCAGGAAGGATTCTTTCAAAGCGCGGCCTCTTTGATCTGGCCGGGCCCCGGAGGAATGAGCAGAAACCATTTGGAAGCTCAAAGAAACGCGTTTGCGGCGGGTCCGTAAAACGCGCTGACCGATTTTCCGAGGCCGGGCCGGATAGTTGGATGCCTCGGCTCTGCCCGCTACCTTTGCGAATTGCCCGAATAGTGTCTATTTACGGCAGCTGGCGCACCCACGCTTCACTAATTTCATTCACATTTAACCTGTTCCTCTGTGGATCTTTTCGAGAAGATTGCCTCTAACCGCGGCCCGCTGGGCAGCCACTCGCACTATGCGCACGGCTACTTTACCTTCCCCAAGCTGGAAGGCGAAATCAAGCCCCGGATGATTTTTCGCGGTAAAGAGGTGCTGACCTGGAGCCTCAACAACTACCTGGGCCTGGCCAACCACCCCGCCGTGCGGCAGGCCGACGTCGACGGAGCAGCGGAGTACGGCATGGGTCTGCCGATGGGTGCACGCATCATGAGCGGCAACTCGAACCTGCACGAGCAGCTGGAAAATGAGCTGGCGGAGTTTGTGCAGAAGCCCGACTGCCTGCTGCTCAACTTCGGCTACCAGGGCGTGGTTTCGATTATCGACGCGCTGGTAAACCGCCACGACGTGATTGTGTACGACGCCGAGTCGCACGCCTGCATCATCGACGGGGTGCGCCTGCACGCCGGCAAGCGGTTTGTGTACACCCACAACGATATGGGCAGCTTGGAAAAGCAGCTGGAGCGCGCTACCCGCCTGACCAATGAATCCGGCGGTGGCATTCTGGTCATCACTGAGGGCGTATTCGGCATGTCCGGCAACCAGGGCGACCTGAAGGGCGTGCTCGCGCTGAAAGAGAAATTCCAGTTCCGTCTGTTCGTCGATGATGCCCACGGATTCGGCACAATGGGCGCCACGGGGGCCGGAACGGGCGAAGAACAAGGCATTCAGGACGGCATTGACCTCTATTTTTCGACGTTTGCCAAGAGCATGGCCAGCATCGGTGCCTTCGTGGCCGGACCCGAAAGCGTAATTGAATATTTGCGCTACAACATGCGGAGCCAGATTTTCGCCAAATCCCTGCCCATGCCGCTCGTAGTGGGCGCTTTGAAGCGCCTGGAGCTGCTGCGCACCCAGCCGGAGCTGAAAGACAACCTCTGGACCATCGTGCGGGCCCTGCAGAGCGGATTGCGCGAAAAGGGCTTCAACCTGGGCACGACCAAGTCGCCGGTAACGCCGGTGTTCCTCAACGGCGAAATTCCCGACGCAACCCAGATAACCTTCGATCTACGTGAGAATCACGGTATTTTCTGTTCCATCGTAGTGTATCCGGTGGTGCCCAAGGGCGTGATTATGCTGCGCCTGATTCCTACGGCCGTGCACACGCTGGAAGACGTGCGCGAAACGATTGTGGCCTTCGAGGCCGTGGCCGCCAAGCTTGATAAGGGACTTTATTCCAAAGCCCAGGTTCCGGCCTAGCCGGCTACCTGCCCAAGGTCCAGATCCTGAAAACCCCGGCTGCGAACCTCGCGGCCGGGGTTGTTTTTTGAACAATTCCCAGAAGTCAGGCGGTTATCTTACCTGGTGAAGGGGAGGAGGGTAAGCAAAAAATTGCTTTTGGAGCAGGCTGAGGGGCTTTTAAAAAAAAATTGAACTATTGCTTGTATTTGAAATCCCTGTATATTAGGCCCGGTCAAACACAATGTTCCACACCAAACAACCCCCCCTCAAATGAACAATTTTGGCAAACTGCATGATCTGGTTAAGTCGCTGGAAGGTGACTTCGAGAAGTTCTACGACAAGAGCAACTCGGCTGCCGGTACCCGCGTGCGCAAGGGTATGCAGGAACTGAAGAACATGGCTCAGCAAATCCGTTCGGAAGTGCAGAACATGAAGAACACGGGTGGCGAAGCCGCTGGTGCCGCTGCCGGTGGTGCTAAGAAGGCCGCTGGTGCCGCTGGTGGCGCCAAGAAAGCTGGTGCTGCCGCTGGTGGTGCCAAGAAGGCTGCCCCCGCTGCTAAGAAGAAGTAAGTCAAAGCGGCTCCCAAGGCCGCTTTTGAGTTACTAAAAAAGGGAGTCCCGTCCGGGGCTCCCTTTTTCGTTGGCGGCTGTGCAGCGGGCTATACCAGCTTGATCAGGAAGTAGCTCTTCTTGCCCTTCTGGGCCACGATGTACTTATCAAGTAGCAGAGGCGTATCCAGGGCCATCTGCTCCAGCGTGGCCTTCTGGCGGTTCAGGCTCACGCCCCCGTTCTGAATCATCTTCCGGGCCTCGCCCTTGGAGGCGAAGATGACGCCGCTGGTGGCTTCGCTCAGCAGGCTGATAACGTTCAGCTCCGAAAGCAGCGCGTGCGAGACCTCAACCTGCGGCTCCCCGGCAAACACGTCGAGCAGGGTGGCCTCGTCGAGCGAGCCGAGCTCCCCGCCGCCAAACAAAACCTGGGATGCGGCCACCGCCGCTTCGTAGGCTGCCTCGGAGTGCACCCGGATGGTGACGTCTTTGGCCAGGGCTTTCTGCAGGGTGCGCAGGTGAGGGGCGGCGGCGTGCTCGGCCTCCAGCGCCTTGATTTCGTCCTCGGTCAGCAAGGTGAACACGCGGATCAGACGGGGTGCATCGGCGTCCTCGGCCCGCAGGAAGAACTGGTAGAACTGGTAGGGCGAGGTCATGCGGGCGTCGAGCCAGACGGTGCCGGTTTCGCTTTTGCCGTACTTGGTGCCATCGGCCTTGGTGATGAGCTGGCCGGTGAGGGCAAAGGCCTTGGCTTCGGTTCCTTCAGCATTGCCGAGGCGGCGGATCAGCTCGGTGCCGGTGGTGATGTTGCCCCACTGGTCGGAGGCGCCCATCTGCAGGGTGCAGCCCAGGGTCTTGTGCAGGTGCACAAAGTCGTAGCCCTGCAGCAGCTGGTAGCTGAACTCAGTGTAGCTCAGGCCATCGGCCCGGGCGGCCGTGTCGTTTTCGTCGGGGCTGATCCGGCGCTTTACCGAGTCCTTGGCCATCATGTAGTTTACCGTCAGGTGCTTGCCCACCTCACGCAGAAACTGCAGAAACCCGAACTCCTTAAACCAGTCATAGTTATTCACGACCAGCGCGCCGGTGGGGCCCTCGGAAAAGTCCAGAAACTTCTCGAGCTGGGCCCGGATGCCGGCCTGGTTGCGACGCAGGGTTTCCTCGTCGAGCAGGTTGCGCTCGGCCGACTTGCCCGACGGGTCGCCGATCATGCCCGTGGCGCCACCCACGAGAGCTACCGGACGGTGCCCGGCCCGCTGCAGGTGCACCAGCAGCATAATCGTGGCCAGGTTGCCGATGTGCAGGCTTTCGGCCGTGGGGTCAAACCCAATGTAGCCGGTAATGGGCGCATGGCGGCGCAGGTGCTCGTCGGTGCCCGGCATCATGTCGTGAAACATGCCGCGCCAGCGCAGTTCTTCGATTAAATCCACTCCTTCTTTTAATTAGTAAGTAAGAATTAGTAAGTAAGAATTGGAACTGCGCAACTCATTTACTGCGAGTAGCGCAACCTGACTGGTCGGTCAAGTGGCCTCCAATCCTTGCCAACTAAGCTGCAAAGGTAAGCGCCAGCCCGTACCTTTGACCAGAAGAATTGTCTTCGGCGCATTCCGTATCAGGAACTGCATAAGGAGCAATTCTTACTTACTAATTCTTACTTACTAATTCAACTTGCCTTCCTTCTCGCCCGACGAGCTTCTGCACCAGCTGCGCCAGCGGCAGTTTGCCCCCGTGTACTTTCTGCAGGGGGATGAGCCGTACTACATCGACCTGATTGCCGACCACCTCGAGCAGCACGTAATGCCCGAGCACGAGCGGAGCTTCAACCAGGTGGTGCTCTACGGCAAAGACGTGGACGTGGCTTCCATTCTGGGCCAGGCGAGGCGGTTTCCGATGATGGCCGAGCGGTCGGTGGTTATCGTCAAGGAAGCCCAGGCCGTGGCTGATCTGGAAGCGGAGAAAAGCTTTCCGTTTCTGGAAGCCTACCTGAAGAACCCGCTGCCCAGCACCGTACTGGTGTTCTGCTACAAGCACAAAACCCTGGATGCCCGCAAAAAGCTGGGTAAGCTGATGGGGGAGAAGGCCTCCCTGGTCACCAGCAAGAAGATTTACGACAACCAGGTGGCGGCCTGGCTTACGGCCTACGTCCGGTCGCGGCAGCAGCAGATTACCGGGCAGGCCACCGCCATGCTGGCCGAGTACATCGGCGCCGACCTGGGCCGGCTGACCAACGAAGTCGACAAGCTGCTGCTCAATCTCAAGCCCGGGCAGCCCATCGACGAAGACCTGGTGCAGCGGCTGGTGGGCATCAGCAAGGACTACAACATCTTCGAATTGCAGAAAGCCCTGGTGCAGCGCGACGTGCTCAAGGCCAACCGCATCCTGATGTACTTCGAGGCTAATCCGAAAGCCAATCCGCTGATTCCGAATTTGACGCTGCTGTTCGGCTTCTTTACCAAGCTGCTGGTTTTGCACCAGGCCAACAACCCGTCCGACGCCGACTTTAAGAAGCTGGGCATCATGAACTCGTTTGCCCAGAAGGAGTACCAGCAGGCGCTGCGCGGCTACAGTCTGCAGCGCACCCGCGACATTATCCACCTGATCCGCCGGGCCGATCTGCAAAGCAAGGGCATCGAAAGTGGCTCGATGACCGACGGCGAGATTCTGCGGGAGCTGGTGTTTCTGATCCTGCACCCCGTGCCGCTCAGCGCAGTGGCCTAAGCGCATCAGGTTAGGCGTAGAGCAGTTTCAGTGATTCTTCGGCTTTTCCTTGGTGGTGCGACCTAGGTGCTAAGCTTACGTTGCCAGTAAGTGTCGCCCGGTGACCCAACTGTTTTTTGCCCGGGCGGCCTTGCTTTCAGAGTAGATTTCCGTTGAATATTTACATGGCTGGAACCTGAAAGAGGAGTGCATTGCCTACTTTTGGCTATTGTTTATTCCCGGGCACTGCGCTCGTTCTGAAGCTGCTATGCCTTGTCTTTTAGATCTGCGTCGAAGGCATGAGTTCCGGCTAACGCGGCGAGCCTGGCTGCTTTTCCTGTTTCTGCTGCCGGGGCAGCTTCCCGCCGCTTCGGCGGGCCCAGAACCAGAACAGCGGGCCGGGTACCAGCGCCGGCAACGGGCGGTGCGCTACGACCACCGCTACTGGGATGCCAACAACGACTCGCTGCGACAGGTCCTGACCCGGCAGACCGGCGATAGCCTGCGCCTGCAAACCCTCACCCAGCTTTTCCATCTGACCGACCTGTCGCGGGAGGCGCTGCCCGATCTGCTGGTCGAGCACCGCGAAGCGCTGCGGCTGGCCACGCGTCTGCGCTACCCTGAACAGGTTCCGCTGCGGCTGGTGGTGGCCTTCGACGAGCTGGCGCTGCGCCCGGCTCCCGATCTGTCGGCCATGCGCGACACCCTGCTCGCGGCCCTGCGCGCCTACGACGCCCTGGGGGGCGGACCGCAGCCCTATCTGCTTGAGTGGATCAAGGAGGTCAATTCCGAGTTGAAGCAGCCGGAAGCCAACCGGGAGTTCTTCACGCGGCGGCTGGCGCTCGAGCGCCAGCGTGGCAGCGTGATGAATAGCGCCATCTGCTACCGCATGCTCGGCAGTTACTACGGCGCCCGGGGCGACTACAACCAGGCCATCAGCCAGCGGATGCGGGCCGCGGAGCTATTCCGCACCTGCTCGACCTTTCGCTACTACAACGAGTTGGGCGCCATCGGCATCATGTATAACGAATGGGGCAACCACGCCCGGGCGCTGCCCTTCCTGCAGAAAGCGCTGACTTTACCTGGCTTCGCACCGGAAACCTATTACGCGGCCATGAACCATGCCCTTGCCCGCGCCTACTTCAAGCTGGGGCGCTTTGCCGACGCGCAGCGCTACAATGCCCGCACCCTGCGTCCCCATCGGCCCACGGGTACTGTTACGCCCTACGACCGTGCGCTGGGCCTGGTGCAGGAAAGCGCCATCCTGCTGGCGCTGGGCCGCCCGGATGCGGCCCGGCCCCTGCTCGTAGCCGGCCAGCACCTGGTCGACTCCTTGCATTTGCCGCTGCGCTCGTATGCCGGCTACTGCGAGTTAAGGGCCAGTTGGGCCCGCTACTACGCGGCCACCGGCCAGGGAGCGCGGGCCCTGCACGCCTGGCAGACGGCGCTGCAGCAGGCCCGGCAGGAACACCAGGCAGTCCTCACCCTGGACTACCTGCGCGGGCTGGCTGCCAGCTGCCAGGAGCAGGGCCAGCCGGCCCGGGCGGCTACGTATGGCCTGGCTGCCCTGGCCCTGGCCGATACGCTGGAGGCCGCGCAGATACCCACGCGCGTGGCCCGCTACGAGTTCGACCAGGCCGCCCAGCGGCAGCAAAGTCGTCTGGCTCGTTTACGCCGAACGCAGCTCCAGGCCACCGTGCAAGCCCGGCAGCAGCGTACGGCCCTGGGTGGGCTGCTGGTAGGCCTGGCCGGCCTGGGTGCGCTGGCCGTGGTGCTGTGGCGGACCACCCGCCGGCAGCGGCGCGACAATGCCCGCCTGGCCGCCCAGCAGCAGCAGCTGGAAGACCAGGCTCAGCGCCTGGGCGAGCTGGACGCGGCCAAAAATCAATTCTTCGCCAATGCCAGCCACGAGCTGCGCACCCCCCTGACCCTGGTGCTGGCCCCGCTCGAAACCCTGCTGACTAACCCCGTTCAACCGCTGCCTGCCGGCGTGCGCGCCCCGGTCGCGCTGGCTCATCGGCAGGCCCAGCGCCTCAGCGAGCTGATTGACCGCATCCTGGATTTGACCAAGCTGCAGGCCGGCCGCCTGACCGTGCAGCCCATGCCTACGGACATAGCGCCTTTTTTGCGACGGATAGTCGGCCAGTTTGAGCCCCTGGCGGCGGCGCGCGGCCTGGCGCTGCACGGCCCCGAAATGCTGCCTGCGGCGCTGTATCTGCTGGTGGATGCCGACAAGGTGGAGCAAATTATGACCAACCTGCTCGGCAACGCGCTGAACCACACGCCGGCTGGCGGCACCGTCAGCGTCGAGGCTGCGCTGCCTGCTGCTGATGGCTACTATACCCTGACCGTGCGCGACACCGGCCCCGGCATCGCGCCGGCCGAGCAGGAGCGGGTGTTCGAACGCTTCTACCAAAGCCCGCAAAACCAGGCCCAGGGCGGCACCGGCCTGGGCCTGGCGCTAAGCCGCGAGCTGGCTGAGCTGCTGGGCGGCACCCTCACGCTGGTGAGTGGGACAGGGCAGGGCGCCGCCTTCACCCTGCGCTTTCTGGCCGAAACGGTTAGGGAAACTTTAGAAAGGACATCGTTTGAAAGCGAGAATGCGGGGATAATGCCAGCATCTGCGTTGTCACCCGCAAGCGAAACGCTGCACCGGCAACCCTCCCCGGCTAACTCGCCTCCCCGCGTGCTGGTGGTGGAAGACGAACCAGACCTCCGCGCGTACCTGTGCCAGCTGCTGAGCCCGGCCTACGAAGTGCTGACCGCGGCTGACGGTCAGGAGGCACTGGAGCTGCTCAGCCGCGAAGCCCCCGTCGACCTTATTACCACCGACGCCATGATGCCGCGCCTGAGCGGTACCGAGCTGCTGGCCCGCCTTAAGTCCGCCCCGGCCCTTGCCGCCGTGCCCGTGCTGATGCTCACGGCCCGCGCCGACGAGGTACACCGCCAAGCCGTCCTCACCGTGGGCGTCGACGACTACCTGACCAAGCCTTTCTCTCCGGCCGAGCTGCTGGCCCGGGTGCACTTGCTGCTGGCCCGCCAGGACGTCCGCCGCCAATTTGCTGCTCAGGCTGAGGAAGCACCGGGCGAAGCTGCCAGTGTAGCACTGACCGTGGGGCAAGTTGCAGCCGCTCCTGATGCGGAGGCCGAAGAAGCACCGGCTGCCCCACCCACTGCAAGTGAGCAGCTCACCCGGTGGCAGGAACGGGTAATGGCCAACCTGGGCGATGAGGAGTTTGGCCCGGCCGAGCTGGCCCGGCTACTGGGCCTGAGCGAGCGGACGCTGTACCGCCGGCTGGGCGAGCTGGCTGGTCTTACGCCAGCGGCCTGGCTGCGCGAGCTGCGCCTGTACCAGGCCCGGCAGCTGCTTGAAGCCGGCAACTTCGGCACCGTGGCGCAGGTGGCCGAAGCGGTGGGCTTCGCCTCGGCCAAGTATTTCAGCACCTGCTATGCTGAGCGTTTTGGCCGCCGGCCCAGCGAGTACCGCACGCCGCAGGTATAGTGTGTGGGCGGCAGGGTGTAGGGGGCAGAAGGAGATTCGTGCGCGCCAGGGGAGAAGCGGGCCGGCGGCATGCTAAGAACGCCTGCCGTTCGCAAGCCCGTGAAAAGCCCGCCAAAAGAGGATAAAATCCTGCCAAACGGCCAATAATCAGGGAAACAGTGCAAAATGGCAGGAATTCGGCCGGGTTCAGCTGGCCTTATGGCCACCTTTATACAGTGAAAATGCAGGTTCGTAGCAGCCTTGCTACCTCCTGATTCTCAGTACCCGTTGCCCCTGCGCGCATGCGCTCGAGCCGACGCGCGGGCCAGCCGGCAGTTGGATCTTCAACAGCCCGGCAGGCTGACGAACTGCTCAACTGATTTCCGCTAATCCTGTTCCCGCTTTCCGCATGAAACACACTTACTTATCCACGAGCCAGTTCGGGCGCGGCTTCGACCAGTCACTGACCCTACGGTACATGCTGCCTGCGTTGACCGCCCGCTGGGTAGTGTTGCTACTGTTGAGCCTGTTGCCGCTGCTGGGCCGCGCGCAGGCGCCCACCATCAGCAGCTTTTCGCCGAGCAGCGGGTCGGCGGGCACGCTCGTCACTATCTCGGGCAGCAACCTCGACCAGGTGCGGGGCGTGCGCTTCGGCGGGGGGGCGCTGGCGCTGTTTACGGCGCAGTCGGCCAGCAGCCTCACGGTACAGGTGCCGGTGGACGCGGCCAGCGGGGCGCTGCGGCTCACCCCGCTCTCGGGCAGCGCGGTAAGCAGTGCCACCAGCTTCTCGTACCTCGCGCGGCCCCGGGGAATGTATACTACCCTCAGCCCGGCCGGGCCGTTCGATGCCTGCCAGGCGCGCACGCTCACGGCCACGGCCACTACGCCAGCTTTTGCCATGACCCGAAGCGGCCTCAGTGGCGCGGCGCAGTGCGTGGTGCAGCAGCCCGACGGCAAAATCCTGCTGGGTGGCACCTTCCAGAGCTGGCAGTTCGCGACGCACTACATCTCCCAGAATAACCTGACCCGCATCAACGTGGACGGCACCCTGGATACGGGGTTCAGCGTCGGCTCGGGCTTCGACGGCACCGTGAACAGCATCGCGCTGCAGGCCGATGGCAAAATCCTGGTGGGCGGTCAGTTTGCTTACTACAACGGCGCGGCGGCCCCAAACCTGATTCGGCTCAACGCCGACGGCACGGTGGATGCCAGCTTCGGGCTGGGTTCGGGCTTCGGCTACACGTTCAGCCGCCCGCATGAGGTGCGCGGCGTGGTGGTGCAGCCCGACGGCAAGGTGCTGGTGTGTGGCCTGTTCGACACCTTCAACGGCCAGCCTCAGGGCAACGTGGTGCGGCTCAACGCCGACGGCAGCCGCGATGGCACGTTCGCCGGCCAAATGACGGGCCTTCAGGGCATCAACGCTGTGGTCTTGCAGGACGACGGTAAGGTGCTGATTGGGGGAGGGGTCATCGAGAACCGGGGCGACGTGCAAAACCCCATCTACATCAACCGCCTCGTCCGCTTTAATACCAATGGCACGGAGGATACTGCATTCAACCCCGGAGGCAACACCTTCTACGTGTACAGCAACGGCCACGTCAGCAACGCGGCGCGGGTGAACAGCCTAGTGGTGCAGGCCGATGGCAAAATCCTGGCCGGCGGCTCTTTCGCCACGTACACCGGCTCGGCCCGTCCGAACCTGGTACGTCTCCTATCCACTGGCTCGGCCGACACGGACTTCACCGGAAGCATTGCGACGGAAGTGCTGCTGGTGGCCCTGCAGCGCAGCGGCCACGTGCTGGTGGGCCGGCGGGCGGGCACCAGCGAGTCGGGGCTCGTGCGCCTGGACTCGTACGGGGCGGAGGTCGGCCTCAACGGCTACACCGTCGACTACACCGGCACCCGCAACCCGACGGTAACCACCGTGGCCGAGCAGCCCGATGGCAAGCTGCTGATTGGCGGCAGCTTCGACGCGTACACCAACTTTAACACCGGCAACCCGACGGGCCACCGAGGCCTGGTGCGGGTGAACCCAGACTTCAGCTTGAACGACTCGCCGACGACCATGCCCGGGGCCGCGTTCACGTTCTCGCCGGGCAACACCACCACCAACCCGCTCACCACCACCACGGCGGGCAATTACTCGGCGGTGGCCAGCTACAACGGCGAAACCTCGCCGGCCTCCAACACGGTTGCCATCGCGGCCTGCCCTACGCTCAGCAACATCGACTTCCCAGCGAGCAGCGGGCCGGAGGGGACGCTGGTCACGATTACCGGCAACTACCTCAACCACGTGCAGACGGTGCGTTTCGGCACGGGTGGGCGGGGGCTATTCACGGCACAAGGCATGTACAACCTCTCGGTGCGGGTGCCCATAGACGCCGCCACCGGGCCGCTCACCCTCACCACAGCCACGGGCTACACTGTCGTCACCCCCAACAGCTTCACCTTCCTGCCCCGACCCTTTGGCCTGGGGGCGAGCCTTACGCCGGTGGGGCCGCTGGATATGTGCGCGCCGCGCGCCCTCACGGCCACGGCCCACACCCCGGCCTTCGGCACCGGCACCGGCTTCAACGGCGCGGTGAAAAGCGTGGCGCCCTACCTGATGAGCGGCAACCTGATGGCTGGCAAAATCCTGGTGGGCGGCGACTTTACTTCCTATAACGGCACGGCGCGCAACGGCCTGATGCAGCTCACGGTCGACGGCGCCATAGACCCCAACTTCAACGCCACCGGCTCCGGCATCAACGCCGGCCCCGGCAACACCGTGAACAGTGTGGTGCCGACGCTCGATAACAAAATACTGGTGGGCGGCCAGTTTATCTCTTATAACGGCAGCCCCAGAACCAACCTGGTGCGGCTTTACGGGGATGGCTGGGCCAGCTCCGGCGAGGTGGATAATACCTTCAATCCCGGTACGGGCTTCAACGCGGTGGTGCGCTGCCTGGCCTTGCAGGCCAATGCCCAGATACTGGTGGGCGGCGATTTTACCCGCTACAACAACGGCCCCTTGAGCAACGGCATCGTGCGCCTCAACAGCGACGCCACCCAGGATGCGGGCTTTGTTATCGGCGTGGGAGCCAATAGCTCCGTCTACACCATTGCGGTGCAGAACGATGGCAAGGTGCTGGTGGGCGGCATGTTCACCACTTTCAACGGTACGACGGCCAATGGCATCGTCCGGCTCAACCACAACGGCTCGGTGGATGCCACTTTCAACACCGCCACGGGCTTCAACGCCGGCGGCGTCTACAGCATCGGAGTGCAGGCTGACGGCAAGGTGCTGGTGGGCGGCAATTTCACCACGTACCAAGGCGTGGCCGCCAGCCGCATTATTCGCCTCAACGCCGACGGCAGCCGCGATGCCACCTTCGTGCCCGGCACCGGCTTCGATGCCACGGTGCAGAGCATCGTGTTGCAGTCCGACGGCAAGGCGGTGCTCGGCGGCAGCTTCACGACCTACAAAAGCGTAGCCGCCGGTCGCGTTATTCGCCTCAATACCGACGGCTCGGCCGATGCCGGCTTTGTGCCCGGCAGCGGGGCCAACGGCACGGTGGTCAGCCTGGCTTTGCAAAACAACAACCTGATTTTGGCGGGTGGCAGCTTCACGAGCTACAACGGCTACGCGGGGCAGAACCGGCTGGTGCGCCTCGCCCCCGACGGCACCCAGAACATCACGCCCACGCCGGTGAGCGGGGCATCGTTCAGTATGTCGAACGCCAACGGCACCAATCCGTTCTACCCCCGCTTTGCAGTCGAGCACCAGGCGAGGGCTACGTTCAACGGCCTCACCGCGAACTCCAACATCGTGATGGTGACGGAATGCGTGGCGCCGACCATCACCTCCTTCACGCCCACCAGCGGCGAAACGGGCACCGTGGTAACCATCACTGGCACCACGCTGGGCGACATTACGGCCGTGACGGTCAATAACACGGCGGCCTCGATTACAGCCCGCTCGGCTACGAGCCTGACCTTCACCGTGGCGGCAGGCACCACCACGGGCGTCGTGCAGGTGACCAACCTGGCCGGTACATCCACCGGCGGCACATTCACGGTCGTGAACCCAACCATCAGCAACATCGCGCCAGCCAGCGGGCCGGCGGGTACGCTCGTCGTCATCACGGGCACAAACCTCGACCGGGTGCGGGGCGTGCGCTTCGGCACCGGCGGGCTGGGCTTGTTCACGGCGCAGTTGGCCGGCAGCCTCACGGTGCGGGTGCCGGTTGACGCCGCTACGGGGGCGCTCACGCTTACCTCAATGGCGGGCAACACCCTGACCGGCGGCACCTTCACATACTACGTGCGCCCGGCGGGGCTGGTGGCTACCCTTAGCCCGGCCGGCCCGCAGGACGCGTGTCAGCCGCGCACCCTCACGGGGTCGGCCGTCAGTCCGGCTTTCGGCACTGGCTCCGGGGGCAACGGGGCTGTTTACGGACTGGTGGTGCAGACCGACGGTCGGATTCTGGCGGGCGGCACTTTTACGACCTACAACAGCGCCGCGCAGAACCGGCTCGTACGACTGCTGCCCGATGGCTCGCGCGATGCCGCCTTCGTGACCGGCACCGGCTTCGATAATAACGTGAACTCCGTGGCCGTGCAGGCCGATGGCAAGGTGCTGGTGGGCGGCTTCTTTACCGCCTACAACGGCACCACCGGGCTGAACCGGCTGGTGCGCCTCAACGCCGACGGAACGCTCGACGCCACCTTCGGCACGGGCACCGGCTTTAATTACGCCGTGCAGAGCATGGTGGTACAGCCGGATGGTAAAGTGCTGGTGGCCGGCATCTTTACCACTTACCAAGGCGCAACGGTCGGGAATTTTATTCGCCTCAACGCCGACGGTAGCCGGGACGCCAGCTTCGTCACCGGTTCGGGCTTTACCGGCATCAACGTCTTCGGCCCGCGGCTGGCGCTGCAGCCGGACGGTAAGCTGCTGGCAGGGGGCAATTTCACCGGCTACAACGGAACCCCTCGCAACGGCCTGGTGCGCCTCAATGCCAACGGGTCGCTGGATGCCACGTTTGTCACGGGTACCGGTTTCGCGGGAACGGTGAACACCGTGGCCGTACAGGCCGACGGCAAGGTGCTGGTGGGCGGCGACTTCACGGGCTACAACGGCACTACCGGCCTGAACCGGCTGCTGCGTCTTAACGCCGACGGGAGCATCGATGCCACCTTCGCCACGGGGTCGGGCTTCGACGCCGTGGTATGGAACCTGATAGTCCAGCCCGACGGTAAAGTGCTGGCGGCGGGCGACTTCACGGGCTACAACGGCACTACCAGCCTGAACCGGCTGCTGCGCCTTAACGCCGACGGGTCGCGGGATGCTGCTTTCGCTACCGGCACCGGCTTCAACAGCACGCTGTACACGTTGACAGCGCAGGCCGACGGGCAGGTGCTGGCGGGTGGCGACTTCACCAACTACAACAACACGCCGACCAATCGCCTGGTTCGCCTGACCCCGGCCGGTGCGCTTGACACCTCCGCCAAACCGGTGGCCGGCGCTAGGTTCACCTTCTCGCCGGGTGGCAGCGCCACCAACCCGCTGGTGACCAGCACGGCGGGCAGCTACACGGCCACGGCCAGCCTGAACGGCGAAACCTCGGCCGCCTCCAACGCCGTCACGCTCACGGTCTGCCCGGCCCCGACCATTACCTCGTTCACGCCCACCAGCGGCGCCACGGGCACGGTGGTGAGCGTTACGGGTACGAACCTAGAATATGCCAGCGTCGCATCGGTCAATGGCACGGCCGGCACCATCACCGGCACGACCACGGCCACCAGCCTCACCTTCACGGTGGCAGCGGGCAGCACCACGGGGCCGGTGCGGGTGACGACGCTCGGCGGCACGGCCGTGGGCGGCACCTTTACGGTGGACCCGGTAACCATCACCAGCTTTACGCCCACCAGCGGCGGCTCCGGCACGGTGGTCACCCTCACCGGCACCAACCTTCTGGGAGCCAACGGCGTGCGCATCAACGGCGTGGCAGTGGCTTCGTACACGGTGAACTCGGACACCCAGATTACCTTCACCGTGGCGGCAAACAACACCACCGGCGCCGTGAGCGTGACGATGCCCGGCGGCAGCGTATACAGCGGCGGCGTCTTCACGGTAGACCCGGTAACCATTACCTCCATCTCGCCCACCGGCGGCGGGGTGGGCACGGTGGTCGTTATTACCGGCACTAACCTGACCGGGGCTACAGCCGTGCGCATCAATACCGTGTTGCAAACCGGTTTTGTGGTGAACTCGCCCACTCAAATCACCTTTACGGTGGCGGCCGGCACCACCACTGGTCCCGTACGCGTGACAAAGGGCGGCATCGCGTACACGGGCAGCACCTTTACCGTGGTGCCGTTAAGTATCAGCGGCCTCTCGCCGGCGAGCGGCCCGGCCGGCACGCTGGTGACCATCACCGGCACCAGCCTCGACCAGATTCGGGGCGTGCGCTTCGGCGGAAGTGGTCTGGCGTTGTTTACGGTGCAGTCGGCCGGCAGCCTCACGGTGCAGGTGCCGACGGATGCGGCTACAGGGGTGATTACCCTCACTTCCTTTTCCGGCGCGGCTATAAGCTCCGCGGGCAGCTTCACCTACACGCCGCGCCCGGCGGGGCTGGTGGCCGCGCTCAGCCCGGCTGGTCCGTTCGATGCCTGCGTGTCACGCACCCTCACGGCCTCGGCTGTCAGCCCGGGGTTTGGCACCGGCACCGGTCTGAATGGCCAGGTGCATAGCGTAGTGGTTCAACCCGACGGCAAGGTGCTGGTGGGCGGCGACTTCACCACCTACAACGGCGCTACAGGCCAGAACCGCCTGATCCGCCTCCACGCCGACGGTTCCCGCGATGCCGGCTTCACCCTGGGCACGGGCTTCAATGCGGCAGTTACCGCCGTGGCCGTGCAGGCCGACGGCAAGGTGCTGGTGGGTGGTGACTTTACCGCCTACAACGGCACCACGGGCCAGAACCGCCTGATCCGCCTCCACGCCGACGGCACCCTCGACGCCAGCTTTGCCACCGGCGCGGGCTTCGACTCCGATGTAAACAGTGTAGTGGTGCAGCCCGATGGCCGGATTCTGGTGGGTGGCGGCTTCTCGCAATACAACGGGGTGAGTACCGCCCGGCTGCTGCGCCTCAACCCGGATGGCTCCCGCGACGCCACGTTCACCTCCACCACTACTAGTACAGTGAACAGCGTGGCCGTGCAGGCCGATGGTAAGGTGCTGATGGGCTTGCTCTACTCAGGCTTCTCCAGCCCCATATTTCGGCTCCATGCCAACGGCACCTATGATAACAGCTTCACTAGTTCTGGCTTCAACGGCAGTATACTCAGCGTGGTGGTACAGGCC
Source organism: Hymenobacter translucens (assembly GCF_020685205.1). Taxonomy (GTDB): domain Bacteria; phylum Bacteroidota; class Bacteroidia; order Cytophagales; family Hymenobacteraceae; genus Hymenobacter; species Hymenobacter translucens. The sequence goes on along the minus strand of NZ_JAJERB010000001.1, from coordinate 99,428 downwards.
GATGGCAAGGTGGTGGTGGGTGGCAATTTTACGCAGTATGTCAACCTGACTCAGAGGGGCATCAGCCGCTTGTCCTCCACCGGCAGCCCCGAAACCAGCTTCGCCACCGGCTCTGGCTTTTCCAACGGGGCCACCTCCGGGCAGGCGTACGCCATCATGCCGCAGCCCGATGGCAAGCTGGTGGTGGTCGGCAACTTTACGAGTTACAACGGCACCCCCGCTAACCGCCTGATTCGCCTCACCGCCGCCGGTAGCCCCGACGCCAGCCTGGCCACCGGCAGCGGCTTCGACAACAGTACGCGGGGCTTGGCCGTGCTGGCCGATGGCAGCCTGGTGGTTGGCGGCGACTTCACGACCTACAACGGTACCCCGGCCAACCGGCTCAGCCGCCTCAGCGCCACCGGCGGCCAGACCGATGTGCCCACGCCGGTGAGCGGGGCCACGTTCACCTTTAGCCCCGGTAATATCACAACCAACCCGCTGGTGACGAGCACGGCCGGCACCTACTCGGTGGTGGCCAGCCTGAACGGCGAAACCTCGGCCGCGTCGAACGTCGTCACGCTCACGGCCTGCCCGCCCACCATTACCGCCCTGAGTGTACCAGCCGAACTGCCGGGGATGCCGGTCACGCTCACCGGGACGGGCTTCATGCCTGGCAGCAGCGTCAGCTTTGGCGGTGTGGCGGCCGGTAGCGTCATCGTAAACTCGCCTACTTCCCTTACGGCCACAGTGCCGTCCAGCATGGCGGCGGGCAGCAGCGCCGTAGTCGTGACCACGTCTGGCGGTAGCAGCGCCACCGCCCCGGCCTTTGCTGTGCTGGCCGTATATGACGGTGGCGCACCGGATGCCTGCGCCACCGCCGTGCCGCCCACGGCCAGCCTCAACGACGGGGGCTGGCACTACCTGCTGAGCAGCACCGGCCAGGTGGTGGCGGCTTACAACTACACCGGCCCTTCGCTCGGCGACCTGGCTATCGACGTGCTGCGCGCCAACCCGGCCACTGCCGTGCGCCGGGAAGCGGGCATGGGGGCCTACCTCGACCGTAACTTCCACCTCACGGCCAGCGGGGGGCGCTTCGACGGCCGCACGGTGGCCGTGCGTTTCTACGGTCTCACCGCTGAGTTTGCCCGCCTGCAAGCCGCCGCCCCGTCCTTAACCCTGGCCACGCTGAACGCTACCCAATACAGTGGCACCAACGAGGACTGCGCCCTGGCTAACAACGCGCCCACCGGTGAGCGGCGGGTGCTGCCCGCGCCAGCCACCGCACCGGCCTGCGCCTCCTGGTTTGCCGCCAACCTGGACGTGACCGACCACTTCTCGGAGTTCTACCTGACCGGTACCGAGGGCCCATTGCCCGTGAAGCTGGTCAGCTTCACGGCTGAGCAGCGCGGCCCGGCCGTGGAGCTGGCCTGGCGCACCGCTTCGGAGAACAACTCGGACCGGTTTGAAGTAGAGCGCAGCGCAGACGGCCGCACCTTTGAGCGCCTAGGCACGGTAGCAGCCCAGGGGAACTCGAGTCGGGCCAGTGACTATGCTTTCCTGGATGGCCGCTACCCGGATGCAATCAGCCTGCTCTACTACCGCCTGCGGCAAGTGGATAGGGATGGCACCTTCAGCTACTCACCCGTGCGGCCGGTTCGCGTAAGTGCCAGGCCCACGGCCGGGCTGCTGCTGTTTCCCAACCCGACCACCGGCGCGGCCACCCTTACCGGCACTGAGCCGGGCACGGCCGTAACAGTATATGACGCGCTGGGCCGTCAGGTGCTCACGGCCACGACTGATGCTACGGGTGTGGTGGAGCTGGTGCTGCCACGCGGTTTGCCCACGGGCGTGTATGTGGTGCGCGTGGGCAGCAAAGCCCTGCGGCTGGCGGTAGAATAAGCAAAAGGCTGCCAACCCGCCGCGCCATGGTTTAAAGCGTCCTTCTAAATGACAGAGGAAGTGCCAGCAGGCCCTGTGCGGCTACAGCCTGCACCCAGGGCTGCTCTGCTGAGCAGCCTGACGCTTAAATGAAAAAGGACTGGTTTTACTGCCGGTCCTTTTTCTTGCCAGGGAGTGCAGCCGTCCAGGAACTAGCGAAAGTTTTTCACCAGCTCACACTGGGCTTCGGTTTCGGGGGAGTTTGGCTTGAGGTGAATTTTCGCCACGCCCTGCCATTCCTGCATGATGTGCTGCAAGGCCTGCTCCCCGGTCAGCTGGTGGTGGCGCACCAGGTAGCAGCCGATGATGGTCCCGGTCCGGCCGACTCCACCCCAGCAGTGCACAACGGCTTTGCGCCCGGCCGCCACGGTGGCGGCCAACTCCGCCAGCACGCTCTCCAGCACTTCGGGGGTCGGAACCTGCACGTCGCGAATGCCAAACCGGTGGTAGCGGGCCGTCAGGCCCCGCTCAGCAGCCAGCTTTTGGAGCAGCTGTTCGTAGGGCTTCATTTTATCCCGCAGCTCGGTCAGGTCAAAAAAGTCGGTGATGCCGGCATCGAGTAGGGCGGTCAGCTTGGCCCGGGCAACGTCATAGCTTAAATCACCCGGGTACTCGCAGCCCAGCACGGACGGGGTAGCCCAGTAGCTGTTGGGCAGGGGGCGGGGAGGCGGGGAGGCAACTGAGGCGGCTGAGGTTATAGTCGCGGTTTGCATGCGCCAGGCCAGGTCCTCGATATCAGGCCGTCGAACCAGCACCTGCCGCCACTCCACTGGAATAGCAGCTTCGCCGTAGTATAGCCCCGCCAGGCCACCGGCCACGGCGCCGGTCGTGTCGGTATCGTCTCCCAGGTTTACGGCGGCCAGTACGGTAGCGGCAAAGGTGTTGTAGCGCAGCAGGCACCAGAAAGCTGCCTCCAGCGTGTGCATCACGTAGCCTCCGCTGTCGATGGCCTTCTCACTCAGGGTGGGCAGTCGGCCGCTGAGGATTCGCTCGAAGTGCGGGAGTTCCCCGGCCGGGATGTTTAGCTCAGCCAGCTGGGCCGGCGCCTTTTGGCAGAGTAGCTCGTAGGCCTGCTCGGGCGGGTGACCGGCCAGCAGGTAGCCGGCCATTTCCAGATACAGAAAGCAGGCCACCGCCGAGCGGACATGCCCGTGGGTGACGGCGGACACGTCGTAGATCAGCTGGAACCGCTGCGCCAGCGGGGCAGTGGGCTGGTAGAAGGCCAGCGGCAGAATCCGCATCAGGGACCCGTTGCCGTTGCAGTACTCATCCGTGCCGCCGGCGCGCACCAGTCCTGGCTTTTGCTTGATGCGCTGCAGCGCCTCCCGGGTCGTAACGCCGATATCGAAAACGCGGCCATGGGGCGTCCAGAAATTTTCAAAGTACCAGCGGCAGCAGTTCTGAGCCAGCTTGCCCAGCGTGAATCCGTCGGCAATGGTTTCGGCCAGGCAGAAGGTCAGGGAGGCATCGTCGGACCAGGTGCCGGCCGGCTGGTTGTGGGTCCCAAAGGCGCGCATGTGGGTTACCGGGTCGGAGCGGCGGGCCGCGCGACTCTGGAACTCAACCGGGACGCCCAGGGCATCACCCACCGCCAGCCCCAGCAGCGCCGACCGTAGCGCGGCTTCCGGGGCCCAGGGATACAGAGCAGCTGGCTTTTGAGCGGCAGCAGCTTCCAGAATTTTGCTTTTAAGAATAGGAAAGCCCTGTTCCAGCCAATAGTCAGCCGATACCTGACCTGACCACTACTCATGCCGCCCTGAAAACGCTCCACGAGCGGCTGCCGGCCCGCCACGAGCGGCTCACCGACCAGGTTGCGGTACAGCAGCGGCAGGAGGGCGTCGATTTCGTCGGGGCGGGTTGGTAGCTGCAGATGAGCAAACACGCCCCGGAGTTCCTGCCAGAGGTACGGGTCGCCGCGCAGGCCGCCGCCACCGGGGTTGGGAGGAAAAAGCTGATTTAAAACGGAGGGTTCCATAGAGAAGGCAACGGGGACGCATTTGGGGAATAAGCAAAGAAAACGACTGGTTTTCTACATTCCTAAAGTGCGGATGCAGCCCTGAAATAAGGTTCTGTTAGCCCGCTGGAATTGACTGGTGCCTGATGCCGCGCTTTCTGGCTCAGTACTCTCGCGAAAAAACCATCCCGGCCGCCGGGCCGGAATGGAGTATATAAAGCTGAGACGCGAAGCCGGTTTGCCTTGAGTGCGGCAGTGGAGGTTCAACCTCCGCCTTAAGGTGAGGTACGCCTTACACTCCTCGAACTCGCGCCAGTGGTGCCAAGGGCGGGTGCAGGTTACTATAGGATCAGGAAAGCTGAAAAGCTGCCCGCTACTTGCCGGTCGGCACGTTCTGCACGCGCGCCAGCTCCCGGTAGCGCGAGGGAGTCAGGCCGGTTTCCCGCTTAAACTGATTGGAGAGATGATGACTGCTGCTGTAGCCGAGCCGGTCGGCAATGACGGCCAGCGCGTCCTCGGTGGTGGCCAGCTGCTGCTGGGCCAGCCCGATGCGGCGACTGATGAGGTAGCGCTCCAGCGTGGTGCCCTGGGTGGTCGAAAACAGTGTGCTTAGCGAAGTGTAGTTCTGGTGCAGCGCGTCGCTCACGTAGGCGGCCAACGTTTGCTGGTGCTCGGCCCCTTGTTGAATCCAGGCATCCACCAGCTCTTTAAGCCGGGTCAGGGTGCGGGTCTGCTTGTCGTCCAGGATTTCAAAGCCTTCCGCCGCCAGCTGCTGCTGCACCCTGGTCAGGTCGTGGGACTGCTCCGCATGGGTATAGTAGGTCACCATACCAAGCTGCACCTCCGTTACCGGAAAGCCCTGTTCCCGGAACACAGTCCCCACGGTTTGAATGCAGCGGGGGCAAACCATGCCTTTGATACGCACCAGATGATTCATAGCAACGAATGAATAGTAGTCAAGAAAGCAAAAACGCTTGGGCTCTACCCAGGCGTTTTTACGGAAACCGCTAGGGCAGGGGCTTAGGCCCGGAAGAACTCGGCTCGGAAGCCCGCCTTTTCGACGAGCTCTACTATCTGGGCTTTGTTCAGGTTGCTTGTCACAGTCAGCATCATTTCGCAACTGGTGATGTCCACTTGCCAGTTCACGATGGCGCTTAGCCGTTGAGGGTCGTGGTAACGGCTTTCACGCAGCCCCCACAGTTAATGTTGGTTTTAAAACGCGCGTGTGCTCATGGCTTCAGATTGAGGAACTGAAAACCAGGGTGAAGTGCTGGCAAATGACGCCTGCTTACAGCACCCGCTCAGGCTCAAGCGCCGCGCCGGGTTCGGCTTCGGGCTGGATTTGGGGCAGGGTGACGGTGACGGCTACCACCAGGGCAGCTAGAAGTAACAGGCCCGCCCCAACCTGAAAGCCGGTGGTGTAGCCCTGGGTCAGCGCAGCGTTGGCCGCGGCCACGAGGCGCTGGTCGTGGCCGGCCAGTCCCCGTTGCAAGGCGTCGGCGGCCTGGGGCAGCTGGCGGTTAGCAACCAGCGTTGAAACGGTGGAGAGCACGGCAATGCCCAGAGCTGCGCCGATTTGTTGGGCCGTATTGAGCAGGGCCGAGGCTACGCCCGCCTGCTCCTGGGCCACACCGTGAACTGTGGTGAGCGTCATTGGTAAAAAGCCCATGCCCAGGCCAAAGTAGGTGAGAAAGAGGGCGGGCAGCACGTGCCCTAAATAGGAGGCGCCGACGGTCAGCGTTGAGAGCCAGTACAGGCCCCCGGCGGCCAGCAGCAGGCCGGGCACCGCCACCGCACGAGGCGGGAAGCGCTCCAGCAGCTTGGTGCTCACGCCCGCCGCCAGTACAATGCCGATGCTAACCGGCAGGGAAGCCACCCCGGCCATGACGGGCTGGAAGCCCAGAACCTGCTGCATAAACAGTGTCAGGAGGTAGTAGGTCGCCATCAGCGCGGCCCCGATGAAGAGCACGACTACGTAGGAACCTGAACGGGTGCGGTCGTGGAACAGGGTTAGGGGCAACATCGGGTGCTCCCGGCGCTGCTGCACGCCGAGGAAAACCGCGCCCAGCGCCAGCGCCACGGCAAACGCACCCAAGGTGAACGGGTCGCCCCAGCCGTGCTCTCCGCCGCGGGTGATGCCGTATGCCAGGGCCACCATGGCGCCGGCGCCGGTGACGGCATCCAGCAGATGCAGCTTGCCGGGGTTGCGCTGCCCCTCCACCAGGATGCGGGTGCCCAGCAGCACCACCATACCGATGGGCACGTTGATGAAAAACACCCAGCGCCAGCTCAGCAGGCCCGTAAGCAAACCGCCCAGCAACACCCCGATGGTCATGCCCACCGCGGACATGGCCCCGTACACGGCCAGCGCGGACGTGCGCGGCTTGCCGGCGGGGAAGGTCGTGGCAATCAGGGCCAGTACGTTGGGCGCTACCAGGGCCGCGCCGATGCCTTGCAGGCCGCGGGCGCCGATGAGCATAGCAGCGTTCAGCCCCAATCCCCCGAGCAGGGAAGCACCGGTGAACAGGGCCAGGCCGACGCGCAGCACGCGGCGGCGCCCGTAGAGGTCGCCCAGACGCCCCCCGAAGAGCAGCAGGGCCCCGAAGGCTAGCAGGTAGGCGTTGATAATCCACGGCAGCAGGGCCGCGTCCACGCCCAGATCACGCTGGATGCTGGGTAGGGCAATGTTGGCGATGGTGTCGTCGAGCACCAGCATGAGCTGGGCGGTGGCAATCACCAGCAGGGCGAGACGGTGCGGGCTACCTTGCTGATGCGCTCCGCTTTGGGTTAAGCTTATGGTTGTTGACATGGCGAAGTAGAATAACCTGCGGCAGGAAGTTGCCGGCAGCGGTGAACAGGAAAAATCGGGCGGCCTTAACGCCGGGACTCTTCCCATCTTGAACCAGTGCAAAATTACTGAGGCCCCTTAGCGGGGGCTGTACACAATCATTCGCCTCGCTTACAAGATTAGTAGACCCGCCACGGGTGGCATCCGCGTGCCGGAAGTCTGCGTTGAAGGAGCAAATGCCGCCCGCCGACGCTTCTCTCATTACTTCTTTACCGGTTACTCCCCCGGCCGGGGCTACGCGCCTGCTGCTGCGCGGGGTGGTGTGCCCGCGCTGTGCCCGTCAGGTGCGCCAGGAGCTGGAGCACCAGGGCCTGCAGGTGCTCCAGGTCGGGCTGGGCGGCGCCGACGTCACAACCCCAGCCAGCGGCAAACCCGACCCGGCCGCGCTGCAGGCCGCACTTGGTCCGTTGGGGTTCGACCTGCTGGAAGACCCCCGCGACCAGGTAGTGGAGCAGCTCAAGGCCGCCGTAGTGGAATGGGTGCACTACACCCCCGTGGAGCAGTGGCCCGTGCTGAACTACTCGGTGTACCTGAGCCAGCGGCTCGGCCGCGACTACCACACGCTCTCGCAGGTTTTCTCGGCCCGCGAAGGCCTCACCCTGGAGAAGTACATCATCCGGCAGAAGGTGGAGCGGGCCAAAGAGCTGCTCAGCTACCAGGACGACCCCGTGGCCGAAGTGGCCCGGCAGCTGGGCTACCGCAGTGCCGCGCACCTCACGAACCAGTTCAAGCAGGTCACCGGCATGACCCCGACCGAGTTTCAGCGCCTGGACCCCGGACACCACCGCCGTTCGGGCCTGCATGAGGTGTCCAGGGCTAAGCCTGGAAAACGAAATGAGCCTTGAGCTGCTTCATTGTATCAGTGCTTCCGGCCCGAGCCGGCGTGAACCGGCTGACTAACTGAAGCAGCTAAGGGAGCAGTGGTACGAGCACCTGGCCTGTGTTCAGTGCGAGCTTTTTTGGATGATCGTAAGCTACGCCCGGTGAGTTATGCTGGTAGCTGATTTCGGGCTGTACACGGGTTGCGGCCTGGGCTGGTAAGAAGGTACTGAAGGCGCGTCCGACCAGCCGGTAAGAGTTGAAAACCCGCCCTGCCCGCTCGTCCCACCCCACACGAAAATCCCGCCCGCCAACGTTACCAGCCGCAAAAAGGCCGTTTTTCACGCAACTAAACGGCATTTTTCGCTACTTTTGACCAAGTCGGGCCCGTTGGGCCCGCTTCCCGTAACGCCCCGCAATGAAGCTATTTCCCCGGCTGGCGCTGGCTGCCTCGCTCAGCGCCGCAGCGCCCCTGGCCGCCTCCGCCCAGCAAACCCAGGTGTTTGCCTCCGATGAGCGCTACTTTCAGGAAGGCCTTGAGCTCTTCGACCGCGCCAAGTACGGCGCCGCCCAGCAGGCCTTTCAGCACTACCTCGACCTGACCCAGCGCCGCACCGGCGAGCTGCGCGACCGTACCACCGACGCCGAATACTACTACGCCGTGTCGGGCCTCTACCTGCTGCACCCCGACGCCGAGGCACTGGTGCTGGGCTTTGCGGCCCGCAACCCGGCCCACCCGCAGGCGTCGTCGGCCTTTTTCGAGCTGGGCAAGTTCTATTTCGAGAAGAAGGACTATGCCCGCGCCGCCGACTACCTGCAGCGCGTGGCCGCCGACAACCTCTCGGGCGAGCAGCGGGCCGAGTCGGAGTTCAAGCTGGCCTACAGCTACTTCGCCGAAAAGGAGTACGACAAGGCCAAGCTGCTCTTCGACCGCAACAAGCAGGGCCAGCACCAGTACCGCTACGCCAGCAACTACTACGCCGGCTACCTCGCTTTCCGGGCCGGCGACTTTCCCGGGGCCCGCAAGGACCTGGGCGTGGCCGAGCAGAACGATGCCTACCGCCTCGTGGTGCCGGCCGTCATCAGCCAGATCTTCTACAAGGAAGGTGACCTCGACGGGCTGATTGCCTACGGCACCAAGGCTCTGGCCCAGAAGCCCCTGCCGCAGAGCCCCGAGGAAATCCAGCTGCTGGTCGGCGACGCCTATTACCAGAAAAAAGACTACCCCCAGGCCGCGCAGTACTTCAACGCCTACGCCGCGGGCCGCAAGAACATCCCGGCCGCCGTGCAGTACAAGATCGGCTACGCCAACTACAAGATGGGCGACTACAAGGGCGCCATCAACAGCCTGAAGAGCGTGGCCGCCCAGCGCGACTCGGTGGGCCAGAACGCGGCCTACACGCTGGGCCTGAGCTACCTGCAGACCGGCCAGAAGCAGTTTGCCCTCTCCGCCCTCGACGCCGCCCGCAAGGTGGCCCTCGACAGGAACGTGACCGACAACGCCACGCTGCGCTACGCCCAGATCAACTACGAGCTGGGCAACTCGGCCGAAGTCATTGCCGCCCTGCGCGACTTCAACAAGAAGTTTCCGCGGTCAGCCAACCGCGCCACGGCCGACGACATTCTGAGCGAGAGTTTCCTGAGCTCCAACGACTACGCCCAGGCCCTGCGCTACCTCGAAGGACTGGACGACCGCAGCAGCAAGCTCAACGCCACCTACCAGCGCGTGGCCTACCTGCAGGCCGCCACCTACTACAACAACGGCCAGTTCAACGAGGCCCTGCCGCTGCTCGACAAGTCGCTGAAGTATCCCCAGGACGATGCCCTGCGGGCGGCGGCCCAGGTGCTGAAAGGCGAAATCTTCAGCATGGGGCAGCGCTACCCCGAAGCTATCCAGAGCTACACGGCGGCGGCCCGCACGGCCCGCAGCGGCTCGGCCGCCGAAACCGACTTCGACCAGAAGGCCCGCTACGGCCTGGGCTACGCCTACTACAACACCAAGCAGTACAGCAGCGCCCGCACCCAGTTCCAGGCTTACCTGAACGACGCGCAGGCCGATAAGGCCGGCGCCAACTACTACGACGCCACCCTGCGCCTGGGCGACATTGCCTACGTGTCGAAAAGCTACCAGCAGGCGCTGGACTACTACGACAAGGTTATCAGCGCCAACGCCGCCGATAAGGACTACGCCTACTACCAGAAAAGCCTCACGCTGGGGCTGATGGGCAAGCGGCAGGAAGCCAGCAGCACGCTGGCCACCCTGCTCAAGGTCGCGCCCGAGTCGCGCTACGCCGACGATGCCGTCTACCAGCAGGCCCAGCTCGAGTACCAGAGCGGCAACTACGCGCCGGCCGTGGCCGGCTTTACCCGCCTGATTGAAAACCGGCCAAATAGTCCGCTGATTCCCTCGTCGCTGCAGAAGCGCGGCACGGCCCAGGCCAACCTCGGCCAGCACGAAAAGGCCGTGGCTGACTTCCAGCAGGTGCTCCAGCAGTTTCCGCGCAGCAAGGCGGCCAGCAGCGCCATCTACAGCCTGCAGCAGAGCCTGACGGCGCTGGGCCGCACCGAGGACTTCGACCAGTACCTGACGGCCTTCAAGCAGCAGAACCCGCAGAGCGACGCCCTGGAAAGCGTGGAGTTCGAGTCGGCCAAGTCCCTGTACCTGGCCGAGAAGTACGCCGCCGCCATTCCCAAGTTTGAAGCCTACCTCAAGCAGTACCCGAGCAACGCCCTGGCCGCCGACGGCCGCTACTTCCTGGGCGATGCCTACCTGAAAACCGGCAAGAAGGCCGAGGCCCTGACCCGCCTGCGGGCCGTGGTGCAGGAAGGCAGAAGCGAGTTTATCAACCGCGCCGTAGGCCGGGTAGCCGACCTGGAGTTTGAAAACAAGAACTACACCGAGGCCATCCGCTTCTACGGCCGCCTCCGCGAAGCCTCCCAGAACCGCCGCGAGGTGGCTACGGCCGGCATCGGTCTGATGAAGAGCTACTATGAGGCCGGTGACTTTGCGGGCACCCGCCGCGTGGCCGAGGAGCTGCGCACGCAGGGCAACGCCGCCCTTAATGCCACCAACGCCGCCTTGCTGTACCTGGGCAAGGCCAGCCTGAAAGCCGGCAACCTCGACCAGGCCGTAACCGAGCTGAACACGGCCGCTACCACCGCCACCGACGAGAACGGGGCCGAGGCCCAATACCTGCTGGCCAGCATCTACTTCCAGCAGAAGAAGTATCCCGAAGCCCTGGAGGCCGCCTACAAGAGCAACTCTGCCTTCAGCTCCTACAACCTTTGGCTGGGCCGGTCCTTTCTGCTGATTGCTGACGTGTACGCCGCCCAGGGCGAAACCTTCCAGGCCCGGGCCACGCTGAACTCCATCATCGAAAACAAGTTTCCGGTGGCTGAAATCGTGGAAGGGGCCCGGCAGCGCCTGAGCGCCCTCGGTGCTGATACGCCCGCTGCCCCGGTGCCCGGCACGAAAGCGCCGGCCGGTGGCAAAACGACTACACCCAAAGCGCCGGCTCCCAAGCCGGGCACCAAAGCGCCGGCCGGTGGTGCCAAAGCCCCGACCCGCAACTCGCTGCAGCCCACCCAGCCGGACTCCACCGCCGCCCCGACGGGCGGGGAGTAGGCAGCCCAGAAGTTTAGGAATCAGACGTGTTCCCAAATAAAAAAAGGCGGTCATTCCGAGCGAAGGCGAGGACTCCCGCTCGGTTCGCTGGATTCGTAATCATACGTCAGCACGCGAGATGCTTCGGCTTCGCCTTTGCATGACCGCCTTTTGGATTGCCGTCCACACCCCCCAAGACCTCAAGACCCCATCAAGATATGACGCTTCGCTCATCCCATCTGCTGGCCCTGGCCACGCTACTGACTTCCGCGGCCGTCCCGCATACGTCCTGGGCCCAGACCCCGCGGGGCAAGATTGAAGACGCCGAAATCGAAATCGTGAAGGAGCGGGTCAATGAGCTGCCCGAAGCCACCCGCAACTTCGAGAAGGTGAAGATTGACCCGCCGGCGCGGCAGGAGCGGACGGTAAACTACACGTATCCCGACTTCCGCCTTCCCGCCGACCGCCTCAACCCCTCGGTGCGGGTGCTCACCATCCGGCAGGAAGACCAGACCCCACTGACCGGCAACTACGTCAAGCTCGGGGGCGGCAACTACGGCACCGCTTACGGTAAGGCCTACATCCACAATACCCGCAGCAACGACCTGAACTACGGCCTCAACCTAAGCCACGTGTCGTCGCTGAACGGCCCGGTCGACAAGCGCAACTCGGGCGTCAGCCAGACCAGCGTCGGGCTGATGGGCGAGAAGTTTAACGGTCCGGCTACGCTGGGCGCCAAGCTCGACCTGGGCCGCGAGCGGTACAATTTCTACGGCTACAACAAGGAGGCGCTGGGCTTTACTCCCTCCGCCGACAGCATCAAGCAGGTGTTCCACCGCCTGGCCGCCAAAGTCTACGCCCGCAACCGCGACACCGACGCGCAGTTCAAGTATGACTTCGGCGTGGGCTTCAACTTCTGGAAGGACCGGTTTCAGGCCTCGGAAAGCAACTTCAACGCCAGCCTCCGCTCCGGCTACAAGCTCAGTGACAAAGGCACCGTCAGCGTCAACGGCGACTTTTCGTTTATCCGGCAGAAAGACTCGCTGTCCTACAGCCGCCCCTTCGTGCAGGTGACCCCCGCCTACGAGATGAGCCTGAACCGCCTGGCTTTGTCGGTGGGCGCTACGCTGGGCTACACCGGCGACACCGTGACCCGGGCCCAGCAGTTCAACGTGTACCCGGCCATCCGGGTGGGCTACACCCTGATTGAGGACAAGTTCGTGGTGTACGGTGGCCTGGGCGGCGGCCTGCAGCGCGTGACGCTCTACGACCTGACGATGGAGAACCCCTGGCTGCGCAAAAACCAGCTTGTAGCCGACACCCACCGCGGGCCCACGGCCTACTTCGGCATCAACACCACCCCGGTCCGGGCGCTGGAAGTAAATGCCAAGGTGACGTTGTCCAACGACCGGAATCTGTACTTCTACAACAACAGCCGCCGCGACTCCACCAAGTTCGACCTGGTGTATGACCGGAAAAGTACCCAGCTGGTAAACGTGCACGGCGAAATCATCTACAACGCCGCCGAGCAGATGCGCGTCGGGGTCAAGGCCGACTACAACGGCTACAAGGTGCACACCCTGGCCCGGGCCTACCACCGCCCCGCGTTTCAGGGCATGGCCTTCGGTAGCTACAACCTGTACGGTAAAGTGCTGCTGGGCGCGGAGTTGTATTCCTACAGCTCAAGTTTCGGTTCGGCATACCTGCCCGACCCCGTGTCTGACCCGGCCCAGTATTACTTCGAAGCCGCGCGGCCCACGGACTTCATATTTGACCTGAACCTGCGGGCAGATTACCGTTTCTCGGAAAAACTGTCAATATTTGCTTTAGGCAACAATTTGCTGGGCCGTAAATACGAGCGTTTCCTGAACTATCCGGTGAAGGGCATCAACGTGTTGGCGGGCGTTTCGTACGAGTTCTGAACCTGACCTGAGTTGATGCCACTTCCGTTAGTCGTCTGAAATACCGCGCGGGACCTCCCGGTCGCAGCAGCCTACGGGGCTGGGAGCGGCCGGGAGGTCCCGGCCGTTGCAGCGCCTGCCGCCTCCACTTCATCGTAACTCCGACCCTTTTGCAGCTATCTGACCACATCCGCACCTTGCTCCGGGACCACGACTGCGTCATCATTCCCGATTTCGGCGGCCTTATTGCCGACTATGCGCCGGCGCAGGTGCATCCGGTGCGGCACACGCTGGCCCCGCCCACCAAGCGCGTGGCCTTCAACCAGTCCCTGACCCGCAACGACGGGCTGCTGGTTGATGCCCTGAGCCAGAGTCAGAACATTTCCGTGGCCCAGGCCCGGCAGCTCGTGCGCGAAGCCGTGCGGGGGCTGCAGCAGGACCTGGAAACCGGACAGCGCACCGAGTTGCCGGGCATCGGCATCTTCCGCCGCTCCCCCGGCCGCGGCCTCGACTTTGAGTACACCGGCAGCCAGAACCTGCTGTCGGCCAGCTACGGCCTGCCGGAGCTGGTGGCCCGTCCTATTCGCGCCACCGATGCTCTGCTGGCGCGCGACCGGCAGCCGGTGCTGCCCCAACTAGCTGCCGCCCGGGCCCGCCGCACCATGAAGCGTCTTTTCAACACGGCCTCCGTGGTCGTCATTGCAGGGCTGATTTTGTCGGCCAACTACATGTTCGCCCTGCAGATGGGCTACCTGCCCGACAGCCTGAAAGAACTGCCGGACTGGGCCGTCAGCACCCCCTCGGTAAGCAAGCCCGCGACCCCGGCAATCAGCCGGCAGCAGGCGGGAATTGCCAACAACGAGTGGCGCGAGGAAGCAGCCCGGGTAGAAGAGGCGGCCGCGCCCGCCGTAGCCCCGGCGGCCAAACCCGCCGCACCGGCTGCAACCAAGCCCGCTGCCCGCCCGTCAGTAGCTCCGAAGTCCGCTGCCCCGGCCACCGTGGCCGGCCCGAGCACAATTAACGCGCGCACCGGCCGTTTCTACATCATCGACGCGGCCTTCAAGTCGCTGAAAAGCGCGGAGAAGGGCCGGGTTGTACTCAGCAAGCACGGCCACCCGGCCAAGGTGATCCTGCCCCAGCGGGGCAGCCGCAACTTCTACCTGTCCGCCGCCGACTTTGCCGATCGGGCATCAGCGGAGCGCGAACGGGCCCGGCTGGCCAAAAAGCTTGGCTCAGCCATCTGGATCCTAAACTATTAGCATGACCTCTTTTCTGTTGCAGGCCACCACGGCCGTTGCCGACTCCGCCGCCACTGCTGCCAACGCGGCGGCGGAAGCAGCTCCCACACTTTCCCTGATTGACCTGATTGTGAAGGGCGGCTGGGTGATGATTCCGATCTTCATTCTTTCCTTCATCTCCATTTACATCATCATTGAGCGGTATATCACCATCCGCCGCGCGACGGCCAACCCCGACTCGTTTATGTCGGGCATCCGGGGGCTGATGGTGAAAGGCGACCTGCAGGGTGCCAAGATGCTCTGCGCCCAGAACCCGTCCCCGCTGGCCCGCATGATTGAAAAAGGCATTCGCCGCATCGGGCTGCCGCTCAAGGAAATCGAAACCAGCGTCGAGAACGTGGGCAAGATCGAGGTAGCCCGCCTCGAGAAAAACATCAGCATCCTGGGCATCATCGCCGGCATTGCTCCCATGATCGGCTTTGTAGGCACCATCATCGGGGTAATTAAGATCTTCTTCGCCATCTCCACCACCGGTGACTTCGGCATCGCCCAGATTTCGGGTGGCCTGTACACCAAGATGGTGACCTCGGCCGCTGGTCTGATCGTCGGCATCATTGCCCACGTAGGCTACCACTGGCTTAGCATCCTGGTTGAGCGCCTGGTTTTCAACATGGAAAACTCGGCCCTCGAATTCATGGACATCCTTCAGGATAACTAGCCCTGAAGCTTTAGGTATTAGAAGGTTAGGGCTTAGTACGGGTTAACTGACTCGTAAAAAAAGAGCAGATCCTAGGCTTATAGCATCGAAAACTCCAAGACCTAAGTTTCCAAGACCTCAGACCTTTTAAAATGAATCTTACCCGTCGTCGGAAGCTGTCCTCGCACGTCGAGACCTCGTCGATGAACGACATCATGTTCTTTCTGATGTTGTTCTTCCTGATCGTGAGCACGATGGTTAACCCCAACGTGATTAAGCTGATGCTGCCGAACGCCCGCTCGGGCAAGGCCGTCATGAAGCAAACCATCAACGTGTCGGTCGACGCGCAGGGCCGCTATTTTCTGGACCGCCAGGAGCTGAGTGCCGCTACCCTGGAGCAGGGCCTGCAGCAGCGCCTGGCCGGCGATACGCAAACCACCGTGGTGTTGCGCGTCGACAACTCGCTGAACGTGCAGAAGCTGGTTGATATCCTGGAAATCGGGAACCGTCTTAAGATCAAGATGGTGATGGCCACCCAGGCCCAGCAAGGCGGCAGCTAAGCTTCCGTTTGGTTTTTGGTAATTTGTTTTTGGTTTTTGGTTAATTAATGAAGTCCGATACGTTGACTGAATAACCGGATCCAAAAAACCAGAAACCAGCAACTAAAAACCAACGTGTCATGCCTATCGAATATCGCGAACAGCACCGCCGCGAGGCGATAATCGGCACCGTGCTGATCCACGCGCTGCTGGCGGGCGCCTTTCTGCTCACTGTCTTCAGAGGCCCCGACCCGCCGCTGCTGGGCATGGGCGAGGAAGGCGTGGAGCTGAACTACGGCCTCGACCCGGCTGGCTACGGCGACGTGCAGACCACGGCCACGGCCAACGAGTCGCAGAACCGGGAGGACAGCCGCCCGCCCGCCGCTAGCCCCGACCCCCAGCCCGAGCAGGCAAGTGAGCCCGTCCGGACCGAAGCCTCCGAGGAAAAGATCATCACGAGCGAGGCCGAGGAAAGCCCGGTGTCGGTGCCGCCCGTTGAGAAGCCCAGCCCGCCCAAAGAGGAAGTGCGCGAAACGCCCCGCCCCGTGGAAAAGCCCCGGACCCTGTACACGCCCAAGGGCAGCGACAACGGCGGGGGCAACGGTACGGCCGGCACCAGCAACACGCCTACCGGCAATAATAACGGCGACCGGCCCGGCTCCGTCGGCGACCAGGGCGACCCGAACGGCTCCCTTGATGCCAAGGCCCTCTACGGCAAGCCCGGGCACGGCAACGGCGGCTCCGGCAGCAGCTCCCTGAGCATGCCCGGCTGGGCCTTCGAAACCCGGCCCAACCCCAAAGACGTTTCAAACGAAAGCGGGGAGCTGGTTTTTAAAATCAAGATCAGCGAGGACGGGGAAGTCGAGAACGTGATTAAGGTTTCCGGCAACGTTTCGCCGGCCGTGGAAAAGATCTACCGCGACGAGGTGTACAACAAGGCCACCTTCCGCCGGGTAAGTGAAGGCTCAGGCGGGGCCACCGGCTTTATCCGCTTCGTCATCCGCGCCGACTAGCAGGTCTTCCGCCGACTTTTGAAAAGCACCTCTCTGACGGACAGAAAGGTGCTTTTCGTTTCCGGCCGGTTTTGCCGAATGCAGAAGGAGCGGGGCCGGGCGGTTTTTCCGAGTTGCTGCCGTTCCTTTGCACTCCACCCACCGCCTTTCCCGTGACCTACGCCGAAACCCTGGCTTACCTTTACAATCAGCTTCCCATGTTCCAGAAGGTGGGGGCGGCGGGCTTTAAGAAGGGGCTGGGCAACACCGAGGCCCTGGTAGCCGCCATGGGCAACCCCGAGCGGCAGCTGCGCACCATTCACGTGGCCGGCACCAACGGCAAGGGCAGCAGCTCGAATCTGCTGGCCGCCGTGCTGCAGGCCGCCGGCTACAAGGTGGGGCTCTATACCTCGCCCCACCTGCGGGAGTTTACCGAGCGGATCCGGGTGAATGGCCGGGAGCTGGAGCCCGACTACCTGGTGCAGTTCGTGGCCGAGTGGCGGCCCCTGTTCGAGCAGATCCAGCCGTCGTTTTTTGAGATGTGCGTGGCGCTGGCGTTTCGGTATTTCGCCGGGCAGCAGGTGGACGTTGCCGTCATTGAAGTGGGCCTGGGCGGGCGCCTCGACTCCACCAACATCATCACCCCACTGGTTTCGCTTATCACCAACATCAGCTTCGACCACCAGAACCTGCTGGGCGACACGCTGCCCCTGATTGCCGGGGAAAAGGCCGGCATCATCAAGCCCGGGGTGCCGGTTGTCATCAGCCAGACCCAGTCCGAGGTAGCCCCGGTGTTTGAGCAGAAAGCCCGGGCTGAGCTGGCTCCGCTGACGTTTGCCGATCAGCACTACCACGTGGCCCAGCTGGCTGAGCCTGCCCCGGACGCCGAAGCCCAGCTGCTGGAGGTATCGGGCGCCATCGAGCTGGCTGATCTGGAGCTGGGACTGGCTGGTGACTATCAGCGCCGGAACGTGCCCGGGGTGCTGGCCGTGGTGGATGAGCTGCGGCGGCAGGGCTTTGAGATTCCTGAAGCGGCCGTGCGGGAGGGACTGCGGGATGTGCGCCGCCTGACCGGCTTCCGGGGCCGGTGGACGATACTGGGCCGCTGCCCGCTGGTTATCTGCGACACCGGGCACAACGAAGCCGGTATCCGGTTCGTGACGGCCCAGCTGGCCCGGTTGCCCTACCAGACGCTCCACATCGTGCTGGGGGCGGTAAACGACAAGGACGTGACGAAAATGCTCCGCCTGCTGCCGGCCGAGGCCCGCTACTATTTTTGCCAGGCGGCTATTCCGCGGGCCCTGCCGGCCCCGGAGCTGGCGGAGCTTGCCGTAGCCGCCGGGCTGAAAGGGGAGGTGTACGGCCCGGTGATGGCCGCCGTGCGGGCGGCCCGGTCGGCCGCCGGCCCGGATGACGTGGTGTTTATCGGGGGCAGTACCTTTGTCGTGGCCGAGGTCGAGGGCCTGTAACGCGCACCGAAGGTTTGCTTGTTGCTGAAGCAGCACATCCATTCGAAACAAACGTCGAGCTGCGCTTGAACTGATTCTGGGCTGATTGCAGCCCA
The DNA here is from genome assembly GCF_020685205.1 of Hymenobacter translucens. GTDB lineage: Bacteria > Bacteroidota > Bacteroidia > Cytophagales > Hymenobacteraceae > Hymenobacter > Hymenobacter translucens. The sequence goes on along the minus strand of NZ_JAJERB010000001.1, from coordinate 81,352 downwards.
AAACCTAAAAATACCTCGTTCTGCCTTGCTAAGTCTTTTTGCGCTGCCTGGGACTACAAACGATTTGAAAACCAACGCTGAGCCGGCTGCGGCTGGTTCAGCTCACGCTTACCTGATATGAGTCGAGTAAAACTAGAGCGGTTTGCGCTGAACGCACGGCGCCCCGACATTGTCGAGCCCGGAAAGGATGCCTATGGCAACACGGCCGGCAAATGGCACGAAACCTTTTTTGGAAATGCCAGCCCCATCACGCTTGAAATGGGCTGCGGCAAGGGAGAATACACGGTAGGCCTGGCCCAGCGCTACCCCGGGCGCAACTTCCTGGGCCTCGACATCAAGGGCGACCGGATCTGGCGGGGCAGCACCCGGGCCGAAGCGCTGGGCTTGCGCAACGTGGGGTTTGTCCGCACCCGGGCCGAAGCCCTGCTCGACCATTTCGCGCCCGGGGAGCTGGATGAAGTATGGATTACCTTTCCGGACCCGCGCCCCCGCGACCGGGACATTAAGCGCCGCCTGACGTCGCCACGTTTTCTGAGCCTGTACCAGCAGGTGCTGCGCCCCGGCGGACTGGTTCACCTCAAAACCGACGACGGCCCGCTCTACGAGTACTCCCTGGAAACCGTGCAGAGCCGCCCCGGCGCCACCGTTCTGGCCCATACGGCCGACCTGTACGCCACCCCCGAGCTGCTGCCCCACGCCGAGGACATCCAGACCCACTACGAGCGGCGCTTCCGCCAGGCGGGCATCCCCATCAAGTACCTGCAGTTTCAGCTGAGCTAAGCAGACCGCCCACGGCCGGGTGGTGTCGATATAAGTGCCCGTCACAGGCAGGACTTTTTCTGAACGTAAATACCCGGCTGCTCACTCAGAAGCAGTCGGGTATTTATGTTTGCGGTCTTCCCCGGCAACGAGCAGCAGAACCTGCAGGTCAGCCCCATCGTTCGTCATTTCAGGGAAGGACGTTATCTGTATTCCAATGGAATTGCCGAGATGGGGCGGATCTGGACATTGCGGTAGTACGCTTCGGCCCCTTCCGACTGGATTTGAATTTTGCCATTGGCCAGCGGCACCTGCGACCCTGCGGGGTTATAGCCTCCGGAGTTTTCCAGCACCATCACTACTTCGCCGTTGATGACGTGAATGCTTTTCTGCCCCAGGCAAATCAGCTCCACCGTATTCCATTGGCCTAACGGTCTTTCGGCGTTGCGGCCCCGGCGGCAGCGGTTGTACTCGCCCAGTCCGAACCGCTTTAATGGTGCGGCAGGGTCGTATATCCAATCAAGCTCATTGTCTGAATTCCGGTACGCACCCCGGATATCACCGCCCGTGCCCAGGGCAAAATAGTCGCCCATATCGCCCTCCTGGATCTGCAGCTCCTGTGAAACCATCCACGCATTCCAGACCACTCCCTGATTTCCCTTGGCGTGGTACAGAATGCCATTGTCGCGCTTGGCCGTAAGGCGCGGTTCGTACTTGCGCGTTCCCCACCTGAACTCCGCTTTGAAGTGGTAGTTGCCCATTTCCTGCTTGGTGCTCAGCCCCCCGTAGATCTGTCCGGAAATTTGCAGCACGGGTCCCCCATTTTCCTGGACTACCTTAAAAACCTCCAGGGGGTCGTTGTTCAGGCCAATGGGCGTTCCATTGATGCCGTCCCCCGACGGATAACCCGGCAGGTTTAGGGTAAAATGAGGCACGCCAATAAATTTATCCCACTGCGTCAGGTTCTGGTCCAGCAGGTTATTCCAGAGATAGGTCGGGTTTGGATTCGGCGTCATGACGCGTTTCGACTTGCCGACCGCGTACTGCAGGCCGCCGAGCAGGTGCTGCAGAAATAGCGGCTCCCGGTAGCTTTCATCGGTATGGCCGCCGGCGGTGTAAAAAGCCCGGCCGCCTTTATAGTCGTGGTACCAGATAATCGGGTGGCTGCTGCCGTGAATGCCCCCGGAGTAGGTTTGCTCGTCGAGGCTGGCCAGCACCTGCACCCCGGGGTCCAGGTCCCGGAAGTTGTACCATTCATCAGTGCGCTGCCACGAATCGGGCAGGGGAGCGGTGGCGTCGTGGTTTTTGTTGGTGACCTGGATGGTCGCCTGCTGAATGGCCGGGTGGCCATTGAAGTAGGCGCCCACCAGCCCGTTGTACCAGGGCCAGTCATACTCCGTATCGGTAGCGGCGTGAATGCCCACGAAGCCGTTGCCGGCCTGGATGTACTGCTCGAAGGCCTGCTGCTGGCTGTTGTTGAGCACGTCGCCGGTCGTGCTCAGGAATACGACGGCCTGGTACCGGGCCAGGTTCGCCGGGTTGAAGTTGGCCGCTACCCGGGTGGTGTCGACGGCGAGGTTGTGGTCCTTGCCAAGCTTCTGCAACGCAGAGATGGCGACGGGGATGGAGGAGTGGTAGAACCCGGCCGTTTTGTAGAAGATCAGAATTCTGGCGGTGGGTTCCGGCTCGGGAATAGTTTCTTTCTCCGGGGAGCCGCACCCGTACGTGAGCAGGGCGAATAGAAGATAAAGGGGCGAGCGTAAGGTTCTATCCATGGTGGGGGCTTTACGATGTTAGCGTACCGTGCTGAATGATCATTGGCATAATGTTGCTTCCCCGCTTAATCCGCTGCTTAGCTTCCTCTACGATGGCTGAGGGTTAGAAAGATACGTTTAGCGTAATTTTTATATACCCCAATGCGACCCCTCGCCGCGGGGCCGTCCGCTTCCCGCCTCGGCGTTAGCACACTGCTCCCGGCGAGTACCGGCCGGACACAAGCGCGCCCGGCCGCTCCATAAAGAATCAGCCGGGCGCTTATCAAATCAGGAAGGCTTACTCGACTTGCAGGCGCAGGGCCCGAGTCCCACTAAGCACGATATACATGCCACTGGGCAGCCCAGGGGGTAGAATCAGTTCGGCGGTGCCGGTGCTATCAGTCGTTGCCGTAGCTACGGAGCGGCCCAGAACATCGATAACGCGTACTTCCGTGCCGGGCTCGGCTCCGGTGAGGGTAGCCGCTCCCTCGCGGGTGGGATTCGGGAAGAGGACCAGCGGCCCGGCTGGTGTTTCGGGTACCAGGGTGGGGTCGAGCACAGTAAGCAACACCTCCGTCGACTGATTGACGTCCGGCCCCCTTGAAGGAACCGTAAAGGTGCCAAAGCTGGCGTCGAACGTCACAAAGCCACCCACCAGTAATTTCTGCCCGCTTATCACAATACTTCGGCCCCGGTCATCGCTCTCGCCCCCGCCCACCTGGGCCCAGCCCAGCGTTGCACTGCTGCCGTTGTCCGTGTATTTGGCTAGCACCAGGTCCTGATTGAACGTATCGGTACCGACCCCAAGGACTTGCACGGTGCCGGGCGTGATACCCGAACCGCCGAAGCGTACAGTGTTGACGTCAGTGGTGGTGTTGGAAATACGCCCGGTCACGTACACACTGCTGCCACTCACGGCAATACCGTAGCCGACGTCGAAATGACCGCCCCCGCCCACCTGCGTCCAGCCCAGCGTGGCCGAACTGCCGTTGTCCGTGTATTTGGCCACCACCAGGTCGGGGGCCAGGAAGGTGAAGGCACTGGCCCCGGTTTGTAGCGCCGTGCCGGGCGTAGTGCCCGAGCCGCCGAAGCGTACCCTGGCGACGTCGTCGCGGGTATTGCTGATATATCCTGTGACGTACACGCTTGATCCATTCACGGCAATACCGTAGCCGATGTCGTCCTCCGTGCCCCCGCCCACCTGGGTCCAACCCAGCGTAGCACTTGTGCCGTAGTCGGTGTACTTGGCTACCAGCAAGTCGAGCCCTCCACCGGCCCCGTTCACCTGTACGGTGCTGGGCGTGGTGCCCGAGCCGCCGAAGCGTACACTGTAGAAGTCGGATGGGGTATTTAGGATGTGCCCGGTTACGTACACGCTGGTTCCGCTCACGGCGATGCTATGGCCCCGTTCGCCTTCAATTCCGCCGCCAACCTGGGTCCAACCCAGCGTAGCCGAGCTACCGTTATCGGTGTATTTAGCCACCAGCAAGTCGAACTTTCCACCGGCCCCATTTTGCTGCACAGTACCCGGAACTGTACCTGAGCCGCCAAACCGTACGGACCTAACATCGCCATTGGTGGTATTCGCAATTTGGCCGGTCACATACACGCTTGATCCATTCGCGGCAATGCCATAGCCCCGATCTTCGCCTGTGCCTCCGCCGACCTGCGTCCAGCCCAGCGTAGCCGAGTTACCGTTATCGGTGTACTTGGCTACCACTAGATCCTCACTGGACAGGACACTGGCTCCGTTTTGGGCAGTGCCGCCAAAGCGCACCTGGTTGATGTCGCTTGTATTATTGACGATGTACCCGGTCACGTACACGCTCGAACCACTCACGGCAACACCCAGGCCGTAGTCATGGCCGGTACCCCCCCCACGTTGGGCCCAGGCCCAGGTATTGGTGGAGGGCACGTATTTCGCCACGAAAATGTCCGTGCCGCCGGCGCTGGTGAGCATGGTGCTGCCAAAAGCCAGGGTACCGAAAAATGTGCCGGTCATCAACACATTGCCCCTGGAATCTACTGCCGTGGCCAGCGTCTTGTAAGCGGTTGGAATGCTGATGCCGCTAACCCATCCCGGGGCCTGGGCCCGGCCCGTCCCCGGTAGCAGCAAGGTCAGAACCAACAGCAAACAGCCCATCAGAATCGGACGGGTGGAATGGGCCTGACGCGGGGCCGAAGGGTCGAGGTTTTGCATAAATCTTGCGGGAGTGCTACCTCCGGGAAAAGGCCAGGAGGGGGGCGAGGCCGTCCTTCATCCAGAGTAGTGAAAAATAGCAATGTTGTAGTTTGCTAAAGGTAGTAGAGATGAGCATGCGAGCAGCACCGGGATAGAACTAAAGTTTGGTATCTACTTCGCTGATTCCCCGAAGGGTAGCCCGCCTTGCCATTAGCCTCGTCCTGCCCGCAGTTACCGGTAACAAACAGGCCCGGCTGCTCTTGCTGGAACTGCCTGGCGCTTTTCGCTCGTGGGGCTGTTATTCTACTGCCAGCCGCAAGACCCGGGTGCCGGCGCGCACCACGTACACCCCGCCGGTAAGTCCGGGCCGCAGCACCAGCATGGCAGTGCCCCGCGCGTCGGCAGTGGTACGGGCTACGGTGCGGCCCAGGGCATCGAGCACGCACACCTCGGCACCAGGCACGGCGCCGGTAAGGGTCGTTTTGTTATAGGCCGGGTTCGGAAACAGCGTCAGCGCCCGGTTGCCTTTGCCGCTTACTGCCAGAGGCAGGCTGGTGTCGAGCAGGCGGACCAGCACGGTAGTGTTAGCGCCGATAGGGCTGGGGATGGTGAAGCTGCCGAAGCTGGCGCTCGGCACCACGAAGCCGCCTATCAGCACGCTTTGCCCACTCACGGCAATGCCCGAACCCAAGTCTTGACCGGTTCCGCCGCCTACCTGCGTCCAGCCCAGGGTAGCACTGCCGCCATTATCCGTGTACTTGACAACGACCAGGTCGGAGCTTATCGTAGCGCTTGCTCCATTCTGCTGCACGGTGCCGGGAGTAGTGCCCGAGCCCCCGAAACGGACCGCCTTTACATCGGCCGTCGTGTTGGTGATGCTGCCGGTTACGTACACACTCGTGCCATTCACCACAATGCCTTGGCCAATATCGTCGCCCGAGCCGCCTCCTACCTGGGTCCAGACCACTGTAGCCGAGCTGCCGTTGTCGGTGTACTTGGCTACTAGCAGGTCGAAGCTGTTGGTCGTGCTGGTCCCGTTCTGCTGCACGGTGCCGGGCGTAGTGCCCGAGGCGCCAAAGCGGACGGCCTTGGCATCAGCAGACGTATTGGCGATGGTACCAGTCACGTACAGGCTGCTGCCGCTCACGGCAATGTCGGTGCTGAAATCATTACCGGTGCCGCCGCCTACCTGCGTCCAGGCCAGCGTGGCCGAATTGCCGCTATCGGTGTACTTGAGCACCACGATATCCTCCAGGATAGTCCGCACGGTGCTGACTCCATTTAGCTGCACGGTGCCGGGCGTGGTGCCCGAGCCGCCGAAGCGCACGGTTTCTGCGTCGGTAGTATTGTTGACGATGGTGCCGGTCACGTACACGCTTGTGCCGCTCACGGTGATGTCCGTGCCCCGGTCGCTGTGGGTGCCGCCACCGACCTGGGTCCAGACCACTGTAGCCGAGCTGCCGTTGTCGGTGTACTTGGCTACTAGCAGGTCGTAGCCGGCCGCTGTGCTGGCTCCGTTTACCTGCACGGTACCGGGCGTAGTGCCCGAGCCGCCGAAGCGCACGGCCTTGCTGTCAGCCAGATTATTCTGATAATAGCCGGTCACGTACACGCTCGAGCCGCTTGCGGCAACACTATAGCCCATGTCGGTTTCGGAGCCGCCGCCCACCTGAGTCCAGCCCAGCAGGGCCGAGCTACCGTTATCGGTGTACTTGAGCAGCACTAGATCCTCGCTGACGGCACCATCAGTTCTGGCCCCATTCACTTGCACACTGCTCGTGGCGGGGCCGGTGCCGCCAAAGCGCACCCTGGCAATGTCGTTGGTGTTGTTCTGGATGGAGCCCGTTACGTACACGCTGTTCCCGCTTACGGCAACACCCCAGCCCTCATCGTTGACGGTTCCGCCGCCGCTTTGGGCCCAGACCCAGGTGTTGGTACCCGGCACGTACTTGGCCACAAACAGATCATGGTTGCCCGCGCTGGTGAGCAGGGTGTTGCCAAAGGAAACCTGCCCGCTGAAGTAGCCTGTCACGAACACGTTGCCGCTGCCATCCACTGCCGTGGCTAATGAGATGCTGGTGCCACTGCCAGTACCCTGGGTGCTGCTGGCCGCGTGAGCCCAGGCGGGGGCCTGCGCCCATGATACGCCCGGTAGCAGCAGGGCCAGTAGCAGGAAACAGCCGGTCAGGCTCAGAAGGCGGGTAAAGTGGGTAAAAGGGTAGAGGTATAGCATACACTGGCAGCTGTGACACGACCGGGAAAGGTCTGGATGAGGGCGAAAGCGCTACTCAGCCAGAAGGAGCCGGGACCGGCGTCGTAGTCAGGTTAGGAATAGGAGAGAAGATCGGGGAGTGAAGCTACGGCCGGTGGTTACGGTACGAAAGCCTAATCACGCTGCGTTTAGACTTTGGTAACGACGAGATTGGGTTATATATAACTGATGATAAGGGTATTGTATAGATTTTAAAGGATTTTATCTGTCATAGTCAGTATAGTTTAGGCCCGGCAGGGAATAAGGTCAGTTACTACGCGTAACGGCCCGCTGAGCTCCACGTGAACCATGGATTCCGGCTAAATAAAAAAGCCGCCCTGGTTGGGGCGGCTTTCTTTGCTGGCAGCGAAGCTGGGTTCAGTGCGAAAGGAAATCGATCAGCCTGCGCGGAACCGGGACCCCCGCACAATCACTCGCTCCTACTAGTACTCTTCCTCGAGCTGTTCGAAAATGGCTTCCATGGTGTCGAAGTCGCGCAGGCCGGGCTTGATTTCGTAGCCGCCGTCGAGGATGATGCCGGCCGGGCAGACTGCTTCAAGCAGGGGCCGCACATTGTCGGGCGTAATGCCGCTGAGCCACAGCGGCAGATGGGTGCCCACAGCTTTGAGCCGGGCCTGCTCGGCAGTTGTCAGTTCCCGGGCGGGCACCTCTACCACGGCCGCCAGCCCCTCGGGCAGGAGCGGGGCAAACTGCGCGGCCAGGGAATCGGGGAGCTGGCCGGTGAGCAGGGGTACCAGCGGCAGGCCCAGCAGGACCGGGCCGGGCACGGGCCGGGTCGGCGCCCGGCGCAGCAGCAGCTCCTGCACGCCACACTCCGCCGCCAGCGCCTCAACCTCAGCCAGCGGCAGGGCGTCGAACTCGCCCAGCAGGCGCACGCCCGCCACCCAGCCGGCCAGCTCCTTTACCGTGGCGGGCGTCACGGCTCCGGGCAGGTTCGGGTCGAGGGTGAAGATGAGGCCGTCGGCCCCCATACCAGCGCAGTAGCGGGCATCGGAGAGGTTGTTGATGCCACGGACGAGGACGGAGGTAATCAAGGCCATAAGAAGCAAGCAGAGAATAAGGCGGAAAAGCCGAACCGGCTTTCGGCAGCCGGGGTTGTTCGGGGCGCAAACTTCGGAAGAAATTCCGGGGCGTGATATGGGCCCGGAAAGTTCGTTTGCCGGACCGGCCGGGGCCGAATCCGTATCTTTGCGGCGGCGGCCGGGAACTTTGGACTCCCGGGCGTTTTTCTCAACTTATATGAATACGACCAAAGGACGCGTACTCGTCGCCATGAGCGGCGGCATTGACAGCTCGGTAGCCGCGGTGCTGCTGCACGAGCAGGGCTACGAAGTGGTGGGCATGACCATGAAAACCTGGGACTACGCCTCGGCGGGCGGCTCCAAAAAGGAAACCGGCTGCTGCTCGCTCGACTCCATTAACGATGCCCGGCAGATTGCCGTGGAGCTGGGCTTTCCCCACTTCATTATCGACATCCGCGAAGAGTTCGGCGACTTCGTTATCAACAACTTTACCGACGAATACCTGGCCGGGCGCACGCCCAACCCCTGCGTGCTCTGCAACACCCACATCAAGTGGGACGCGCTGCTGCGCCGGGCCGACCAACTCGGCTGCGAGTTCATTGCCACCGGCCACTACGCCAACGTGCGCGAAGAGAACGGCCGCTTTATCGTCAGCAAGGGCCTCGACGAAAACAAGGACCAGAGCTATGCGCTGTGGGGCATCTCCCAGGAAAGCCTGGCCCGGACGCTGTTTCCGCTGGGCGGGATGCGCAAAACCGAAATCTACGACGAGGCCCGGCGCCGGGGCTTTACCGAGCTGGTAAACAAGCCCGAGAGCTATGAAATCTGCTTTATCCCGGACAACGACTACCGCGGCTTTCTGAAGCGGCGCGTCGAAGGGCTGGAGGAGCGCGTAGCCGGCGGCGACTTCGTGCTGCGCGACGGCACCGTGCTGGGCAAGCACGAAGGCTTCCCGTTCTACACGATCGGGCAGCGCAAGGGCCTGGGTTTGGCCCTGGGCTTCCCGGCGTACGTAACCGAAATCCGCCCCGAAACCAACCAGGTCGTGCTCGGCAACTACGATGACCTGGCCAGCACCGTGACGGTAGTCGGCAAGCTGAACCCCGGCAAGTACGCCTCCCTGGAAGGGCGGGGCCTCGTGCCGGCGGTAACCAAAGTGCGCTACAGCCACCACGGCTCCCCGGCCTTTTTAGAGCAGATCGGGGAAAAGATCCACGTATATTTCGAGGAGCCGGTTCACGCCATTACACCCGGTCAGGCCGCCGTGTTCTACGAGGGCAACGACGTGCTCGGGGGCGGCTGGATTGAGCGCAACGTCACCTACGAAGTACCCGTAAGTTCGGCTGTAACGGCTGCCAACCTATGAAGCAACAACGGAAGTCCTGGCTAAGCAAGGCATTAGGAGCGGGGCTGCTGGCCCTGGTAGCCGTGGCCTGCACCACCGAAACCGTACCCGGCCCCGAGCGGGGCACGGAGTACTACCCCGTCGAGGTCGGCGACTTCCGCATCTATAACGTGGTTGATTCCATCTGGAACGAGGACGTGCCCACGGCCACGCGGTTTCAGTTTCGGGAGCGGGTCACCGAGACGTTCCTGGATGCCATGGGCAAGCCGGTGTTCCGGGTCGTGCGCTCCCGCCGTGCCACCGCCACCGACAACTGGCGCGACGACAGCGTGATGCTGGTCAACAAAACCGACCAGACGGTGCTGGTCACCAAAAACAACCGCCGCACCGTGGACCTGGTATTTCCGATCCGCGAAGGCGGAACCTGGAACCTGAACGCCTACAACCCGATCGACACTATTGTAGCCAAAAACCGCAGCTACGCCCGGCTGGGGGAGCCGTTCGAGGTGAGCAGCGGCGGCGGCACCTACCGCTACGACGCGACCGTGACGACCGTGGCCGACGACATCAACCTGATTTACCCGACGGTGTGGCAGCAGGTATATGCCAAGGGTGTGGGGCCGGTATACCGCGTAGTGCGGCGCTACAACTACGGCTGCCCCCCTCGCTCTGATTCCGGCTGCGCGTTTGTGCCCGGCTATATCAAAACCGGGCACTCCCGTACCGAGGTGCTGGTGGAGTACGGCGGCTAGCTTTTTTGATTTGACTATGGACAACGCCCGGCAACCCAATGCCGGGCGTTGTTGTCTGGTTTTAACCCGCTCGAAACGAAATTTTATCCCGGGGCCAGACAACCATTCGACGGGAAATCAGTCACATTCCTGACGGGCAGCTGCCAAAAGCCCTGCTCTTTTCGTATCTTGAGACCAGCTAAATCCTGCTCCCCTTGACTAGAAAGCAACTCTCCGCCTTTGTGCTGCTGGCCAGCAGCTGGCTTGGCGCCGGCTTTGCCACGGCGGCCCCCGGTGCGCCCGAACCCGCTGCCGGCCCGCCCGCCGTTCGTAAGCACCTGATTTATTTCCGTGACAAGGCTAACTCGCCTTATAGCGTCACCCAGCCCCAGGCGTTTCTGTCGGCCCGGTCGCTGCAGCGGCGCACCCGTCAGAACATTCCGGTGCTGCCGCGCGACCTGCCCGTGAATCCGAGCTACGTCAGCCAGGTGAAGGCCGTGCCCGGCGCCCAGCTGCTGTATACCTCCCGCTGGTTTAACGCCGCCATGGTCTCCTGCGACTCAGTTACCCTGGCCCAGCTGCAGGCCCTGCCGAGTGTGCGCTCGGCCACCACGCTCAGCCGCAACCAGGCCACCCGCTCCCGCAAGCGCGACGCCGAGGTAGAATCCCAGCGGGGCGCTCAGGCGGAACAGCTCCTGTCCCGGGCCGACTACGGGCGGGCGTTCCGGCAGGCCGATATGATCGGGGCCGTAGCGATGCACAACGCGAACTTCCGGGGCGAGGGAATGCAGATTGCCGTGTTTGACGCCGGCTTTCCGGCCGTGGACGTGATTCCGGGGTTTACGTCGATGCTGCAGGAGCGGCGCCTGGCCAGCACGTTCAATTTTGTAGATAAGACCCAGGCCGTATTTCTGCGTAACAACCACGGCACGGCCACGCTGTCGACCATGGCGGGCAACCAGCCTGGCTACTTTATCGGCACGGCGCCCAAAGCCACCTACCACCTGCTCATCACCGAGGACATCAACTCCGAGCACCCGGTGGAGGAAGCCAACTGGCTTGTAGCCGCCGAATACGCCGATTCGGTGGGCGTCGACATCATCAGCTCTTCGCTGGGCTACACCACATTCGATTTCCCGTCCATCGACTACACCTACAACGACCTGAACGGCCGCACGGCCATTTCGTCGCGGGCGGCCACCATGGCGGCCCGGGTGGGCATTCTGGTGGTCAACAGCGCCGGTAACGAAGGCGGCGGCCCCTGGCGCTACATCTCCGCGCCTGCCGATGCCGACTCCATCATGACGGTTGGCGCCGTGGACTCCCTGGGGAACCGCGCGGGCTTCAGCTCCTACGGCCCCACGGCCGATGGCCGCATTAAGCCTAATCTGGCCGCCCAGGGCCAGGCCACCACGTTTTTGAACTCGGCCGGCGTAGCGGTGCGGGGAAATGGTACCTCGTTTTCCTGTCCCGTGCTGGCCGGCATGATTGCCGGGTTCTGGCAGGCCAACCGGAACCTCACCGCCCAGCAGGTTATCAGCTTTATGCAGCGCTCCGGCACCCGGTTTACCTCGCCTAACAATGAAGTCGGCTACGGCATTCCCCACTTTGTGCGGGCCTACAACCTGGCTAATCCGAGTACGCCGCTGGCAGTAAGCACGGGCGCCAAAACGCCGGATGGCTTGGCGGTGTACCCCAATCCGACCCGGGACGGGGAAATGAATCTGCTGCTTACGCCCGAATTTCGGGGAGCCTCCCTGCGCATCCGGCTTTACGACGGGCGGGGCAGTCTGGTGAGCGAGCAGCAGCTGGAGGCTCCGAATGCAACCCAGGTGCAGGTGCGCACCGGCCACCTGGCGAAGGGGCAGTACACGTGCCTGATCAGCAACGGAAAAATCCAGCGTACGGTGCGTTTTGAGAAGATTTAGGCCGGTTTAGGGCTTGCTTTTACCCCCGTTTCTGGGTATCTTTAAGGGATGCGAAAAGGAGAAATTCAGGCAGCTGGGTTTCTCCTTTTTCGTGTCGGCAAGACAATCCTTTCCCACCGTTGCCGTTAACCGGGCGCTGCCCGCCGGGTTATCCGGCCACAAAAAGTACGTTGCATTTATGCTCCAGTTAATGGTTACCAAGCGCATCGGGCGCCGCCAGTTTCATTTCACCGTGCAGGGCTCGAATTTCCACGATGTCGTGGCCGAATATGACCGGCTCAGCTTTCCCGACGTGGCCGAGTGCGGCCTCTGCGGCTCCGACAACCTGGACCTCACCTCCCGGGTGGCCCAGGGCAAGTTCAAATACACGTCCGTGAAGTGCCTGAGCTGCCGCGGCGACCTGACCTTCGGCAAGATGGAGCGCGACGACCAGACCGTGTTCCTGCGCCGCCGCGAGGACGGGCAGCTCGACTGGCGCGCTTTCGTAAAGACCGAAAAGTAAACCTTCCACCGCAGTCCCGGCTCCTTTGAGACCGGGACTGTTTTTTTCGTGGCCAATCCTGCCGCTCAACCTTTACCTTCGTGGTATGACACTTTCCCGCCGCCGGGTGCCGCTGCTGGCCCCTTCGCTGCTCGCCGCCGACTTTGGCAACCTGCAGGCTGAAACCGAACGACTCGCCACCAGCGCCGCCGACTGGCTGCACTGCGACGTGATGGACGGGCGGTTTGTGCCCAACATCTCCTTTGGCCTGCCCGTGCTCCAGGCCATTCACCGGCATGCCGCCCAGCCCCTCGACGTGCACCTGATGATCGAGGAGCCCCAGCACTACCTGGCGGCTTTCCGGGAAGCCGGGGCCACCACCATCACCGTACACTACGAAGCCTGCACCCACCTGCACCGGGTGGTGCAGCAGATCAAGGCCCTGGGCTGCCAGGCCGGCGTGGCCCTGAACCCGCATACGCCCGTGGGCGTGCTCGAAGACATTGCCGCCGATCTGGATCTGGTGCTCATCATGTCGGTAAACCCCGGCTTCGGCGGGCAGTCGTTTATTCCGAACACCCTGCGCAAGGTGGCGGCCATGAAGGAGCTGCTGGTGGATACGGGCTCAGCGGCGCTGATTGAAATTGACGGGGGCGTAACCCTTGAAAACGCCGGTGCCCTGGTGGAGGCCGGCGCCGACGTGCTCGTGGCCGGCAGCTTTGTCTTCAACTCCCCCGACCCGGTGGCGACCCTGGCGCAGCTCCGGGCCCATCTGGATGCAACGATTGGGGCTGAACTTTCGGGGCAGGAGTGATGCGCCTAGTTCATCCAGGCATTTCTTTGTCCCGGCCGGGGGGCTGGCTGCTGCTGCTGGCTTTGTTTTGCTCGCTGGCAGCCGGGGCGCAGCCGGGCGGCCGGGTTACCGTAGCCGGCGTAGTGCGCGACGCCGCCGGGCAGCCGGTCGAGCAGGTCGCCGTGGGCGTGGAAGGGCAGACGGGCGGAACCAACACTGACAGTCAGGGCAAATTTCAGCTTAGCGTAGCTGCCGGCACCGGCAACCGTGCCCCGGTGCTGGTGCTGCGCCGCCTGGGCTACCAGACGGTGCGCGTTCCGCTGGATCTGACTGCTTCCCAGGACCTGTCCATCACCCTGGGTACTGATTCCCGCGCCCTGCGCAACGTGACCATCCGGGGCCGCTCCGACGAGGCTGACACCCGGGAGCAGGTCAGCATCACCCACATCGACCCCCGAGCGGCCAAGGAGCTGCCCTCGGCTTTCGGCGACTTCAACCAGATCCTGAAAACCCTGCCCGGGGTGGTGGCCAACAACGAGCTGACCAGCACTTATTCCGTACGGGGCGGCAACTACGACGAGAACCTGGTGTACGTGAACGGTATCGAGGTGTACCGGCCGTTTCTGATTACGGCGGCCCAGCAGGAGGGACTCAGCTTTATCAACCCCGACCTGGTCAGCAAGGTGGAGTTTTCGAGCGGGGGCTGGCAGCCCAAGTATGGCGACCGGCTTTCCTCCGTCCTGAACATCGACTACAAAAACCCCGAGAAGTTTGCCGCTTCGGCCACCGCCAGCCTGGTGGGTGCTACGGGGCACGTGGAAGCAACCTCGCCGAACGGGCGGCTAAGCTACCTGGCCGGGGTGCGCTATAAGAACGCCACCTACGTGCTTCGCTCCCTGCGCCAGCAGCAGGGCGGCTACAATCCCACTTTTATCGACGGGCAGGTCTACGTGCGCGCAGCCCTCGGTCCCGAAGGCAACCGGGAAAAGACCACGCTGGGTTTTCTGGGCTCGGTGGCGCACAACGATTTTCGCTACAACCCCGAGTCCGGGCAAAGCACCTTCAGCACCAGTACCAACCAGTTTACCCGCATCTTCATTACCTACCAGGGGCGGGAGCGGATGCAATACGACACCTACCAGGGCGGGCTCAACCTCAGGCACCAGTTTACCCCGAATCTGGAAGGCGAGCTGCTGGCCGGCGCGCTGCTTTCGCGCGAGTATGAGTACCGGGATGTCGAGGCAAAGTACAGCCTGGCCGAAATTAACCGCGACCCCCGTTCTCCCGACTTCAACCAGGCCGTGCGCCAGCGCGACGTCGGCTCCCGCTTCGACCATTCCCGCAATTCTCTGCTGGCCCGGCTGGGCACGCTCGAAGCCCGGGGCCGGTGGACGCCCGGCACCCGGCATACCGTTCGGTGGGGCGCCAAAGCCGGCCGGGAGCTGATATCCGACCAGCTCGACGAGTATGGCTTTGCCGACTCCGCCGGGTTTGTGCCCCCGGCCCGCATGACCCGCCTGCGCACCGACCTCGACCTGAGCAGCTACCGGTACCAGGGCTACGCCCAGCACACCCTGGAGCTGGATTCGCTGCGCACCCTGACCTACGGCGTGCGGGCCCACTACTGGTCGGTGAACCGGCAGCTGGTGTTCAGTCCCCGGGTGCAGTACTCGTTTGTTTTCCCCAGGCATCCGCAGGTATCCTACAAAGTGGCCGCGGGCTTCTATTACCAGCCGCCCTTCTACCGGGAGCTGCGCAACCAGCAGGGCCTGCTCAACCCCGAGCTTCGCGCCCAGCGCTCCCTCCACCTGATTGCCGGCAATGAAGTCCGCTTTGAGCAGTGGGGGCGGCCGTTCCGGTTTTCCGGAGAGGTGTACTACAAGTACCTCACCGACGTCGTGCCCTACGACATCGACAATGTGCGCCTGCGCTACTTCGCCCAGAACAACGCTACCGCCTATGTCGCCGGCCTCGATACCCGGGTGAGCGGGGAGTTTGTGCCCGGCGCCGAATCGTGGTTTAGTCTGGGGCTGCTCACGACCCGGGAAAATCTGGTGGGTGACTCCGTGAATACGTTTGATGAGGAAGGCCGCCTGTCGGGGCGGGTGGCTAAAGAGTACATCCGCCGGCCCACCGACCAGCGCCTGAACGTGGGGGTGTTCTTTCAGGACCACCTGCCCAACAACCCTTCCTTTAAAGGCTATGTGAATCTGGTGTTCGGCTCCGGCCTGCCATTCAGCCCGCCCGGCCTGCCGGACCTGCGCGGCCTGGCCGATCTGACCCGCTCGTACAAGCGGGTGGACCTGGGCTTCTCCAAGGTGCTGGCCCTGCACCCGGATGCCGCCGGCGCCCGGCGCCGGTACCAGCTGGAAAGCCTGTGGCTGGGACTGGAAGTGCTGAACGTGCTTCAGGCCAACAACGTGGCCGGCTACAGCTACGTGCAGGACGTGAACGGCATCACGTATTCCGTGCCCAACTACCTGTCCCAGCGAGTTGTCAACCTGCGCGCAATTGCCAGGTTTTAGGTAGGACTTAGGATTGGTACGAACGCCCAACGACGAAAAAAAAGGCCCGCAACAGCTGTTGCGGGCTCTTTTCTGTAACCCCAAATCAGGGTGGCAGTACCACCCTAAGACCCTAAGACCCTAAGACCCTAAGACCCTAAGACCCTAAGACCCTAAGACCCTAAGACCTAATACGCCTTGGCCTGCCAGTCAGTAAGGGAAACGCGCATGCTGGGGAGCTGGGCCTTGAAGTTGGCATCGTCCTTATCTCCAATCTTAATGGCTTTCTTGGCGTACACGATGGCCGTGCCGTAGTCGTTGCGGGAAGCCAGCAGCCGGGCCTTGATCCAGTTATTGCTGTAGGTGTCCTTGAGTTTGATGGAGCGGTCGATGTAGCGCAAAGCCAGCTCGGGCTGAATGTTGTTCTGCACAAGGTAGTCGGCAGCCTGGCTGAGCAGCTGCCAGTCGTTGGGCTTGGCGGCCAGGGTTTTTTCCATCTCCTGCAGCACCTTGGTGTGCACGTCCACGCCGATGTAGATGCTAACCATCCGCTTTTCCCAGGCCAGGTTGAGGCGGGCACCGGTGGGCCGCACTTCGGAAAACCAGTACAGCAGGTTTTCGTGGAAGGCAATGGGCTCGGGTACGGCGGCCATCCGCATCAGGTCATCTTTGGCATCGTACCCCTCAGCACCCCAGTGGGTGGTGACTTTATTGAGAATAACCTGCCAGTCCTGATCCGAGGTCGGTATGACGTAGAGCGAATACTTGCCCGCCGGAACCCGGTGGTTGCTGATGGTCACGTCGCCGCTAAAGCTGATAATGGTATTTTCATTGGCCCCGGCCCGCCAGACCTGATTGTAGGGAACGAGCTGGCCCCACACGGGCCGGTTTTTCACGCCGGGCGTGTGGTAGTCAACCGTTATATCGGTTAGCCCGACGGTCTGCATGACCACGGCGTGGGGGCTGGCCCGGGGCAGCGTCAGCTGCTGGGCGTGGACCGAAAAGAGGGGTAGGAGCAACAGCGCGGTGAGGAAGCAAAAGGAGCGCAACATGTGAAATAGCATAGATTGCAACCATAAATGGTGAGTAGTGCCGAGCGTCTGAAACAATAGTGCCAGACTCCGGTTCTACGGGGGTACTAAACCGCAAAGGTGCACGAAGGGACAATATTTTACAGAAATACTTTCCCGTTCTGATTTCCCGCGTACTTTTGCCCCGTCACTCCGACCATATGCCCCTGTTCGTGTCCTTCTGCTCCCCAGTGCGCCATTCGGCCCCAGCCCCCAGTGCGGGCGCGGCCCAGGGCCGGGGTATGGCACATCATCAGCACGGGCACCATTCCTCTCTCTAGAGGAATAATACAATCATATTGCCCCCGTTGGGGGAGTCCAGTTGACTCCCCGGCCGCCTTCCGAAGGCGGCCCCGCTGCCCTTTGCTTCCGTTTCCGGTTTCCGCAGCCCAGTTCCCGTACCTGTCTTTCCCGAACCCGCGCCGCGTATCCACCGGGTTTATTTCCCTTCCCTAATTCTTTGTAGTATGATTCGATTGGCCATTCAGAAGTCCGGACGTTTAAGTGAGGACTCGCTGAGCCTGATTCGGGAGTGCGGTATCAGCTTTGTCAGCAGTACCTACAAGCTGAAAACCGAAGCCACCAATTTTCCGCTCGAAATCCTGTTTCTGCGCGACGACGATATTCCCGGCTACGTGCAGGACGGTGTGGCCGACCTGGGCATTGTCGGCCAGAACGTGCTGGTGGAAGCCGGCTTTCCCGACCTGGAAGTGGAAGCTCTGGGCTTTAGCAAGTGCCGCCTGTCCCTGGCCGTGCTGCGCAACCAGCCCTACGCCGGGGCTCAGGATTTGCAGGGAAAGAACATTGCCACGTCCTATCCCCAGATTCTGGGCCGCTACCTGGCCGGGCAGGGCGTGCAGGCCAACCTGCACACCATCAGCGGCTCGGTGGAAATTGCCCCCAGCATTGGGTTGGCCGAGGCCATCTGTGACATCGTCTCTTCGGGTTCTACGCTGCTGGGCAACGGCCTGCGGGAAGTGGAAACGGTGTTCCGCTCCGAAGCGGTGCTGATTGCCAACCAGGAGCTGTCGGCCGAGAAGCAGGACCTGCTGGCCCAGCTGCGGTTCCGGATGCAGGCCGTGCGCCGGGCCCGCCGCAACAAGTACATTCTGCTCAACGCCCCGGCCGACTCGCTCGAGGCCGTGAAAGCGCTGCTGCCCGGAATCAAGTCGCCCACTGTTACGCCCCTGGCCGAGCCGGGCTGGGTGTCGGTGCAGTCGGTGGTTAACGAGGACGACTTCTGGCACATCACCGGCCAGCTCAAGGCAGTCGGCGCCGAAGGCATCCTGGTTCTGCCGATTGAAAAGATGATTAGCTAGGATTTTGGGGTCTTGGCTTTTGGCATCTTGGATGCCGTTCAATGAACCAACACGACCAGACTAACACCAACCAAGTATCCGCCACCCCAAGAGCCAAGACGCCAAGACCCCAAAATCCAAGCCCCAACAACATGCAGATATTCCGTTATCCGGACCCGGCCAGCTGGCCGGCCCTTCAGCAACGACCGGCTGCCGGCGAAGCCCGGCAGGTGAATGAGCGCGTGCGCGAGATATTCGAAGACGTACGCCAGCGGGGCGACGAAGCGCTGCGCCGGTATGCCGCCGAGCTCGACGGCGCCGAGCTCACCGATCTGCGGGTGTCGCGCCAGGAGCTGGCGGCGGCCGCCGCGCAGGTTCCGGCCGAGTTGCAGACCGCCCTGCGCCAGGCCCACGCCAACCTGTGGAAGTTTCACGCCAGCCAGCACGAAGAGGAAAAGCGTCTCGAGACCATGCCGGGGGTGGAATGCTGGCGGCGCAGCGTACCGGTGCAGCGGGTAGGACTCTACATTCCCGGGGGCTCGGCCCCGCTGTTCAGCACCCTGCTGATGCTGGGGGTGCCCGCCCGACTGGCTGGCTGCCCCGAGGTAGTGCTGTGCACCCCGCCCGGCAAGGACGGCTCCGTGAACCCCGTTATCTTGTTCGCGGCCCAGCTGCTGGGTATTCCAACCATCATCAAGGCCGGCGGGGCCCAGGCCATTGCTGCCCTGGCCGGCGGAACAGAGAGCGTGCCGGCGGTGGATAAGATTTTCGGCCCGGGCAACCGCTACGTGACGGCGGCCAAGCAGCTGGCTACCCAGCACGGCGTCGCCATCGATTTGCCGGCCGGTCCGTCCGAGGTGCTGGTCATTGCCGATGACTCGGCCAATCCGGCTTTCGTCGCGGCCGACCTGCTCAGCCAGGCTGAGCACGGTCCCGACTCCCAGGTGATTCTGCTGACGACATCCCAGGAGCTGCTGGCCCAGGTAAACGAGGAAGTGAGCCGGCAGCTAACCGAGCTGCCCCGCCGCGACGTCGCGGCCCTGGCCCTGCAGGAAAGCCGGGCTTTGCTGCTGCGCACGCCGGAGGAAATGCTGTTCTTTTCCAATCAGTACGCGCCCGAGCACCTGATCCTGGCTGTCCGCAACGCCGAGGAGCTGGCCGGGGGCGTTACCAGCGCCGGGTCGGTTTTCCTGGGTCACCTCACCCCGGAGGCCGCCGGCGACTACGCCTCCGGCACCAACCACACCTTGCCCACCGGCGGCTTTGCCCGCAGCTACAGCGGCGTTTCGCTCGACTCGTTTATGAAGAAAATAACGTTTCAGCGTATCTCCGCCGAAGGGTTGCGGCACGTGGGGCCGGTGGTTGAAATCATGGCCGAAGCCGAAGGGCTGCAGGCCCACGCCCGGGCCGTCAGCGTCCGGCTGGAAAGCCTGATTGGCCAGGGGTAACTTACTCATACCGGCTGGGCTTCCTTTACCGGCAGCCTTGCCTTACAACAGCTTTATGTTTGAGCTTGAAAAACTAGTTCGCCCCAATATCCGGGCCATGCAGCCGTACTCATCCGCCCGCGACGAATTTCAGGGCGAAGCCCGGGTGATGCTGGATGCCAACGAAAACAGCCTCGGCAGCGCCGGCCCTGACCGGTTTAACCGCTACCCCGACCCGCATCAGCGGGCCGTGAAGGCCGCGCTGGCTCCGTTGAAACAGGTTGAGCCCGGGCAGATCTTCCTGGGCAACGGCTCGGATGAGGCCATCGACCTGCTCGTGCGCCTGACCTGCCGGCCGGGCCAGGACCGGATTCTGATTTTGCCGCCCACCTATGGCATGTACGAAGTGGCGGCCAACCTGAATGACGTGGCCCTGGAGCGAATTCCGCTCACGCCCGATTTTCAGCTTTCCCCGGAAGCCGTAGCTCAGATTGTGGCTTCGGATGCCAAGCTGGTGTTTGTCTGCTCGCCGAACAACCCGACCGGGAACCTGCTGCATGCCGCGGCAGTGGAGGAAATCCTGCAGGGCTTCCGGGGGCTGGTGGTGGTAGATGAGGCATATGCTGATTTCGCGGCGGCCCCGAGCTGGACGTCCCGCCTGGCTGAGTTTCCGAACCTGGTTGTTCTGCAGACGTTTTCCAAAGCCTGGGGCCTGGCCGGTCTGCGCCTCGGAATGGCTTTCGCGTCGGGAGCCCTCATCGGTTACCTTAATAAGATCAAGCCGCCCTATAACGTGTCGGAGGCCAGCCAGCAGCACGCCCTGGCGGCCCTGCGCGATGCACCCCGCTTCGAGCAGATGCGGCAGGAGCTGCTGCGTGGGCGCCGCTGGCTGGAAGACCAGCTGAGCGGGGTCGGTATCGTGGAGCAGCTGTTTCCTTCCAATGCCAACTTTCTGCTGGCCCGCTTCCGGCCGGATGCCACGGCGGTTTACAACTACCTGCTCGGGCTGGGCATCGTGGTGCGCAACCGGACCACCCAGCCCGGCTGCGCCGGCTGCCTGCGCCTGACAGTCGGCACCCCGGCGGAAAACGAACAGCTCGTGGCCGCCCTGCGGGACTTTAAACGCTAACGGCCAATTGTTTTACGCCCGGCCGGCGTTCTGGCCAGTCCTTCCTCTTTTATACCACATGAAGAAAGTACTTTTCATTGACCGCGACGGGACCATCCTCGTGGAGCCGCCGACCGATTTTCAGGTGGACGCGCTGACCCGGGAGAAATTTCAGTTTGTACCCGGCGCCATCACCGGGCTGGCCCGCATTGCCCGGGAGCTGGACTTCGAGCTGGTGCTGGTCAGCAACCAGGACGGACTCGGGACGGCCAGCTTTCCGGAGGATACGTTCTGGCCCGCGCACACCATGATGCTCGACATCCTGCGCTCGGAAGGGGTGGAGTTTGTCCGGGAGCACATTGACCGGAGCTTTCCCCACGAAAACCTGCCGACCCGCAAGCCCGGTATCGGAATGCTGCAGCAGTACCTGGGAGAAGGCTACGACCTGACCGGCTCATTTGTCATCGGTGACCGGCTCACGGACGTGGAGCTGGCCCAGAACCTGGGCTGCCAGTCAATCCTGATCCGGACGGATGCCGACCCGCGGGCTGCGCTGACTACCACCAGCTGGGAAGCCATCTACCAGTTTCTGCGCCTGCCCGCCCGCACAGCCGTGGTACAGCGCGATACGAATGAAACCAGGATTCGCATTGAGCTGAATCTCGACGGAACCGGCCGGCCCCAGATGCAGACGGGCCTGGGCTTTTTCGACCACATGCTCGACCAGCTCAGCAAGCACTCCGGAGTCGACATGGCCATCCACGTTCAGGGTGACCTGCACATCGACGAGCACCACACCATCGAGGACACGGCCATTGCGTTGGGGGAGGCCTTCACCCAGGCGTTGGGCGACAAGCGCGGCCTGGCCCGCTACGGGTTTCTGCTCCCCATGGATGATGTGCTGGCCCAGGCCGCCATTGACTTCTCCGGCCGGCCGTGGCTGGTGTGGGACGCCGAGTTTAAGCGGGAGCGGGTAGGGGATATGCCCTGCGAAATGTTTTACCATTTCTTCAAGAGCTTTTCCGATGCCGCCCGTTGCAACCTGAACATCAAGTGCGAAGGTCAGAACGAGCACCACAAGATCGAGTCGATTTTCAAGGCCGTTGCCAAGGCCATGAAAATGGCGCTGGTCCGCAATGCCAATCAGATGGAAGTACCCAGCACCAAGGGCATCCTGTAATGCTTATGCATTTGGGTAAAGACGGATTGGTTTGTTTTTCTGGATTTCAGCCCTTGCCTGATAGAGTGCGTAATACCGAGTCCGGCTTTCGTAACGCATTTAAACAAATGAGTAAATTGAGTAGAATTCCAAATGGATATAGCGGTAGTTGACTACAAAGGCGGCAATGTGCAGTCAGTGCTGTTCGCGTTGGAGCGCCTCGGGGTGCAGGCCATGCTCACGGCAGATCCGGAAGTAATTCAGCGCGCCGACAAGGTTTTGTTTCCGGGCGAAGGCGAGGCGGCATCGGCAATGCGGGAGCTGCGCGCCCAGGGCCTCGACCAGGTGCTGCCCACGCTTACGCAGCCTTTTCTGGGTATCTGCTTGGGCATGCAGCTGCTGGGAACCCACAGTGAGGAAAACGACGCCACGATGCTCGGCATTCTGCCCTTCGAGGTAAAGCGGTTCCCGACCGTGCCCGACTACCAGGTACCCCACATGGGGTGGAACAACCTGCGCCGGCCCCGGTCTCCGCTGTTTGCCGGGCTGCGGGAAGCTGACTTCGTGTACTTCGTGCACAGCTACTATGCCCCGGTCGGCGACTATACCATTGCCGAAGCCGAGTACCCGGCGCCCTTTAGTGCCGCCGTCCAGCACCGCAACTTCTACGCGGTGCAGTTTCATACCGAGAAAAGCGGCCCGGTCGGAACCCGCATCCTGGAGAACTTCCTCAACCTTTAAACCCCGGCCTCGCCACCAAGCAATGGAAATAATACCCGCAATCGACCTTATCAACGGACAGTGCGTGCGGCTCACCGAAGGAGACTTCGCCCAGCAGACTACCTACGACTCCGACCCGTTGGCCGTGGCCCAGCGCTTTGAGGCCGCCGGAGTGCGTCGGTTGCACCTGGTAGACCTGGATGGAGCCCGGGCCCGGCAGCCGGTCAACCTGCCCGTGCTCGAGCGTATCGCCCGGCACACCAGCCTGGTCATCGACTACGGGGGCGGGCTACAGAGCGAGAAAGCCGTTCGCCAGGCCTTCGACGCAGGCGCCGCCCAGATTACCGCGGGCAGCATTGCCGTCCGGGAGCCGGAAACCGTGCAGGGCTGGCTGCAAACCTTCGGGGCCGCCCGCATCCTGATCGGGGCTGACTTTCGCGACAACCATATTTCCATCAATGCCTGGGCCGAGCAGTCGGAGCGGACGGTGGCGGAGTTTATTCAGGCGTATCTACGCCAGGGAGCTACGACGTTCGTGTGTACCGATGTCAGTAAGGACGGCAGGCTTCAGGGGCCGGGGCTGGAAACGTACCGCGCCCTCCGGGAAACCTTGCCGGCGGCGCAGCTGGTGGCCAGTGGGGGCGTTACGACCCTGGCCGATGTCGAGGCTCTGGCGGCCGTGGGCATGCACGGAGCCATTATCGGCAAGGCCATCTACGAAGGCACCATCACCTTAACCGAGCTGAGCAAGTTCCTGTAGCCCGCTGTCCATGCTGACGAAACGAATCATTCCCTGTCTTGACATCAAGGACGGCCGCACCGTAAAGGGCGTGCAGTTTGAAGGCCTGCGCGACGCCGGCGACCCGGTGGCCCTGGCCGCGCGCTACGCGCTGGAAGGCGCCGATGAGCTGGTTTTTCTGGACATCACGGCCACCAACCAGAAGCGCACCACGCTGATTCATTTGGTGCGCGACGTAGCCCGGGAGCTGGATATTCCATTCACGGTAGGTGGGGGCATCAGCACGGTGGCCGATGTGGAAGCCCTGCTGCTGAACGGAGCCGACAAGGTCAGCATCAACTCCGCGGCCCTGCACCGTCCGGAGCTGATCGACGAGCTGGCCCGGCGTTTTGGCTCCCAGTGCATCGTGGTAGCGGCGGATGCCCGCAACAACCCGGAGAACGGCTGGCAGATCTACACGCGGGCCGGCACCCACAACACCGAGCGGGATGCCGTGGCCTGGTGCCGGGAAGCGGCCGACCGGGGCGCCGGGGAATTGCTGCTCACGTCCATGAGCAACGACGGAACCAAGGATGGCTTTGCCCTGGATCTGACCGGCGCGGTAGCCCGGGCCGTATCCATTCCGGTGGTGGCCTCCGGCGGAGCCGGCCGGATAGAGCATTTCACCGAGGTCTTTCAAACGGCCCGCGCCCACGCCGGCTTAGCGGCCAGTATCTTTCACTTCGGGGAAATCGGAATCCGGGAGCTCAAGGAACACCTGCAGGCCGAAGGCATTCCCATGCGGCTGTAGAAAGAGATTCAGGGATAAAGGAGCATCAATCAAGTATAAGCAGGCCCCACCAGTGGCTTTACGAAATCCCAAGCATCAAGCACTAACAACATGCAGTTAGACTTTCAGAAAATGTCCGACGGCCTGGTTCCGGCCGTGGTACAGGATGCCGCCACCGGGCAGGTGCTCATGCTGGGCTACGTAAATGAGGAAGCCTGGGAGAAAACCCGGCAGGAGGGACGGGTAACCTTTTTCTCCCGGTCGAAAGGCCGGCTGTGGACCAAGGGGGAAACCTCCGGCAACTACCTGCGGGTCGTAAGCCTGCACCCTGACTGTGATAGTGACGCTCTGCTGATCCGGGCCATTCCCGACGGCCCCACCTGTCACCGTGGCACCACCAGCTGCTTTGAGCAGCCCGGGCAGCTGGCGCTGCCGGTGGCCCCGGTTGGGTTTCTGGCCGAGCTGGAGCGCCTCGTACAGCGGCGGCACCAGCATCCGGAGGAGGATCCTAACTCCTATACCGCGTCGCTGTTCCGGAAAGGAATGCCCAAAATTGCTCAGAAGGTGGGGGAAGAGGCCGTGGAAACGGTCATTGATGCCGTAGCCGGTAACCGGGAGGGACTGCCGGGGGAGGCTGCAGATCTGCTCTACCACTTGCTGGTGCTGCTGACTGCCGCCGGGCTTCAGCTCGACGACGTCGTGGCGGTGCTCCGCCAGCGGCACTCCACTATTTCGGCGGGTCAGCGCCGGGAATAGGTAGACCCTCTGATGCAGGTGGGGGTGGTTTACCTGCGCGGCCGTTGTAATTTGCCGGCTCAATTCCCTCCCGCTGCATGACAGGTGAACCCACCCCGCCGGCCGACTATATTTCCCGCCAGACGCTGACGGTACTGGTGCCCCTGTACAACGAGCAGGAGAGCCTGCCCCAGTTTGTGGTGGAGATGGACAAGTTCCTGGCCCGGGCCCCGCTGCCGGTCACGGTGCTGTTCATCAACGACGGCAGCACGGATAACTCCCTGTCCTTGCTGCGCTCCATTTGCCAGCCCCCGACGGCCTACGAATACCTGTCTCTGGTCCAGAACCGGGGGCTGAGCACTGCTCTAAAAGCCGGTATCGACCAGTGCCGGACTACCCTGGTCGGCTATATCGACGCGGATATTCAGACTTCGCCGGAAGATTTTCTGCTCTTTTTCGAGTTTTTCCCGGCCTACGATATGGTAACCGGCATCCGGGCCCGGCGCCGGGATTCAGTGGTCAAAAAGCTTTCTTCCCGCGTTGCCAACACCTTCCGTCGGGTGCTGATCAACGACGGGATTACCGATACGGGCTGCCCGCTCAAGATTCTGAAAACCGACTATGCCCGCCGGGTGCCCTTACTCCATGGCATGCACCGCTTCCTGGGGGCCCTGGTGCAGCTGCAGGGGGGGCGGGTCCACCAGCTGCCGGTCCGTCACTTTCCCCGTTTTGCGGGCACGGCTAAGTACACCCTCTGGAACCGGCTGTGGAAGCCCTTGGTCGACACCTTCGGCTTCCGCTGGATCCGTAGCCGCTGGGTGAATTATGAAATCAAAGAACAGCAGCGCCGCCCGGCAGGGGGCTCCGCGCGGTGACGACGGCTACGCTGGCCCTCTTGGTGGGCGCGACGGCTCAGCTGTTATTTTTCGGACGGATGGCGCTGCAATGGGTGCAGAGCGAGCGGGAGGGGCGGGTGCTGGTTTCCCGGGCTTTCTGGCTGATTAGTCTCGTGTCGGCCTTTCTGATGCTTGTATACGGACTGCTTCGCCAAGACCCGCTGATTCTGGGGGCTCAGCTGGTCAGCTACGGAATCTATATCCGCAACCTGCAGCTGCTGGGCCAGTGGCATTCCCTGACACGCTGGTTGCGGATTGGAATCTGTCTGGTGCCGCTCGTTACCATTGGATGGCTGCTGGCTACTCCGGACTCCATCCTGGCCCGGGCTATCCGGGAGCATGGCATTCCGGCGGGCTGGCTGCTGGTGGGTGGGGCAGGGCAGGCCCTGTCGCTGCTCCGGTTTGTTTACCAGTGGCTTTACTCCGAGCGCCGCGGAGCTTCCGTATTGCCGCTGGGCTTCTGGGTTGTCAGCCTGTTGGGATCGGTACTTACGATAGTGTATGCCATCTTCCGGGTTGATTTAGTGCTGATACTGGGCAATGCTGTTGGCCTGGTGATCTACACCCGCAACCTTCTGCTGCTCGGACGCACCCGCCGGCAGGGTGGCTCTATTTAACATAAAAAATAGGATAAACCCGGCAGGTCCGTTCCAGCAGGAGCGGCGCACCTATACCATGTCGACTACACCTGCCAGGCCTTTATTCCGGCAGCTGCTTGCGGATCTTATCAAGTAGAATTCGCACGATGTCGAGGTCCTGTTGATCCTGAATTACGAGCTGAGTATCCATCCCTGGTCCGCTTATCCTTATGGAGTAAGTAGCTCCGGCCGCAGTAACCGGCCCGGCAATACTGGCCATCTGGCCACGCCCCGGTTGGCTGACTGCCGGGCTCTCCAAAGGTACTGTCTTACCTGGCTCCACCGGCTCCGCAGAATTGGTACTCCGGTCCCGACGGTCTGCCTCGGGCAGTTGTTCAGAAAAGGCGGAAGCATCGGCAGCGTCCAGATCCAGCGTATCGAGTCCAAACAGCCGGGAAACTGCATCATATGTCCGGGCTGGGGGTACAACGCGGGGCTCCGGGGATATACCCGGCGTAGGAGTCCGGGCATGGGGAGTACTAGGAGCTCCTGGAGCGCTGTTTGTACCCGCAGGGATGCCGGGTGTTGCTGAAGCCTCTGGGGAAGCACCAGTGCCCCGGAACAGGTTTGGCGTTAAATCGGTGCTGGCAATTTCCCGCCTCGGAGTCTGCTGAGCAGAAAGCTGGTCGATATCGGCCAGTACGTTGCGCTCATCCATGATACCAACCATACGGGCACCTTCCAGAAAGGCTTTGGCTACGTTTTGCGCGTTTATCTCCTCAACCCCGAATTCCCGGATCAGGATAACGTCAAACATATGAACCGGGAGCTCCCGGCTCCGGAATTTGCGACAGATCTGCGTGAACAGAGGAGGGTTCAGAAACGCTTCCCGGTGGAATACTTTTTCTTCCTGCTTGTCATAAGCATGCTTGATGCGGCGGAAAAGATTGGTGGTCGTGAGTAACTCACGCTTGCTGGTAACCAAACCGAACTTAACGGCGGAACCAATGATGGCCTTGAACGAGCCACTAACCTTTCTATTGAGTTTGCGGGCACAGGTATCAATGGCACACTTACCACCAGTGTCGTCAACTACTTCAGCTACTTCCCAGGCACTGGTATAAGAAGTGCGGGGATAGTCAATGGTTTTAGGCATGAGAATGAATTGATATCAAAGTATAAAGGCAAAGATAAGCAAGTGAATGCTATATAAAAGTATAAAATAGTAGTACAAAGTATAAAATAGTAAAACCATCGTATACTAATTTTAACTTTTTATACTATTTATTACTTTTGATGATCATTCTCATTAATATCTCTTTACTAATCACTACATAACAACTTAAATAAATACCACCACAACGAAAGGGGGCGGTCGAGGCGGGTAGGGGACAGAAGCGTCTGAATAGGGGGCTTATCCATCGCGCTAAGCGAGAGTAGGCATCCTCGCTGCCATTGTAGCAAGCCTGGCGAGAGCCCTCGTTACAAGAGCTCCTAAGGCCTTCTTATCAGCTATACCGCGAATTGTATTACTTCAGAACAATGATACTGGCACTGAAAACCGAAGGCGCAGCATGCCATTTCATCTCCGGTTAAGCAGATCCTGATTGTGAAGGACCACAGCCGCATAGCTTTAAAGTGTGAGCTAATAGACTAGTGCTGCCAAAACCGTTAACCTGGATGCTGAGGCTACTTAAGCTTCATGCTAAGTACGCTCAATCGTACTATCATAATTTGAACCCATCAGAGTTACCTATTATATGCTTGCCAGTATTGACTGCCTGACAGCATAGCAATTATAGCATCAGACGTGGCCAGCCACAATTAAACGGGCTGCAGGGCGTGGTTATTTAGAAAACCTAGTCATTTAGAATGAGCCGCGGACGGTTGCCGTTTTTTACGCGCTTCTATACAGAGTCGTTAACCTGGGGTCGGCTAACCAGCGGTGCCGAGCGGTGCGGATTCATTGGCCGAACCAGTCCTTGAGTTATACCTCAGCAGATGGTCTATTGTGTTTCCATTCTTGCCGATTTTAGAGTGCCTGAACCAGATACGGCTTTTCGGCACGCTCCCGATACGATTATTGGTTTGTCTTATAATTTATATTATGTTAAGTAATGTTTTGAAAATACAGCCCGGACTCCTGTAGTGGCGGTCCGGGCTGCTGTTCTTCTCCTCGCCTGATCCAGGCAGGCGGTCGGTGTTTATTTCTTCTGACCTTCCATCTTGGCCGACATCCGCTCGGAGTCTGCTTTGCGACCCAGCTGCATGTAGCCTTTCTGAAGTGCCGTCAGAGTGCCGCGGTCATTCGGGCTGATCTGCAGCGCAGCTTCGAAGTACGGAATGGACTGCTCAACCAGCTTTTTGCCTTCGGCCTCCATGGCTTTGCCTTTCTTCTGGTACGTGGCCAGATCCATCTTATTGGTAGCCTTGAAGATGTCGGCGGCTTTGTTGAAGTAGTACACACCGGCGTTGTACTGCGCGTCGAAGTTCTTCGGATCAACCTCTACCGCTTTTTTGTAGGCGGCCAGCGCCTCGTTTGGCTGTTTGTTCTGGTCGTATACCGAGCCCAGCACCGCGTACAGGTTGGAATTCTTGGGATCAACCGCAATGGCTTTGTTGATCTTGTCGATTGCCTCCTTGCCGCGGCCGGCTTTCAGGTACATGTTGAGTTCCATCAACATGAAGTCCTTGTTGTTGGGATATGCCTGCAGCGCCTGCTGGAGCACGGCAGTCTTGGCCTTTTCGTCGTCGCCCGCCATCTGAATCATCCGGCTGTACATCGCCGGCGACTTATAGTTCATGGCCATGAGCTGCTTGTAGCTTTCGTTGGCAGCGGCAAAGTCATTGCCGGCCTGAGCGGCATAGGCAGCATACAGATACGCCGTGGTATCCTGGGGACGGTACTGCTGAGCCAGCCGGTACGACTTCAGCGCCTCCGCGTAGTTTTTGCCGTTGTAGCTCTCTACGCCGGCGTTCAGCGCCTGCCCGTACATAATTTCCTGCAGGGACTTTACTTTCTCATCGGCCTTCTTGGCGAATTCGTTGTCCTTGCCTTCAACTTCCTGGGCTTTTTTGTAGGAGTCATACGCCAGCTTGGTCGCATCAGCCTGGGGTATTGCCTTGCCGAAGATCGGGTCAGTCATCAGCTTCTCGTAGATCTCCCCGCGGGTGTACCAGGTCTTGGCTTTGGTGGAGGTTTTCTCGTTGAGAGCAGCTTTATCAATTTCAGCGCGGGCTTTATCAAGCACGCCCTGGCGCTGATACATGATGGCGTTGACAACAGCCGAGTTCTGGGCCGAGGCCGTGTGCAGCGCCGCGGCAGCGACAATCGTCAGAAAAATCTTCTTCATAGTGAGTGGAGACAGAAGAAACAAAAGTAAAAGTGAGTGGAATCGTTAAGCAAACGGGGCAAGCTGATGCTTAGTTCAGCCTGCCCCGGTGCCTTATGGTCGTTTAATTGTCGCTAAGGGAGTCGGCATCGGTGATAGCCGACAGGTCCGCGTCGCCGGTGGGCTCCACGGCAAGCCCCTCCCCGTCCTGGTTTTCGAACGCCTCCTCAGCCAGCTCGGCTTCCTTATCGGCCGCTACTTTGGCCACCGAGGAGATTTCGTCGCCCTCGTTGATTTTAAGCAGCCGCACGCCCTGGGTAGCCCGGCCAATAGTGCGCAGGTCGCTCATGCGCAGACGGATCGTGATGCCCGATTTGTTGATAATCATCAGGTCGTCGGAATCCTTCACCTCCTTGATAGCCACCAGCGCGCCGGTTTTGTCGGTGATCTTCATGGCCCGCACGCCCTTGCCACCACGGTTGGTGATGCGGTACTCATCGAGCGAGCTGCGCTTGCCGTAGCCGTTCTCCGAAACCACCAGGAGCTCCTGGGTTTCCGCATCCGACACGCATACCATGCCCACTACCCGATCATCCGGGCCAGCCAGCGTAATGCCGCGCACACCGGCAGCATTGCGGCCCATCGAGCGCACCTTGTCTTCGGGGAAACGCACGGCCCGGCCCGACCGCAGGGCTACGACAATCTCGCTGTTACCGCTGGTCAGCAGCACGTCGAGCAGCCGGTCGCCTTCGTTGATGGTAATGGCGTTGATGCCGGCGGTGCGGGGCCGCGAGTACGCCTCCAGCGGAGTCTTCTTCACGGTACCCTGCTCGGTGCAGAACATCAGGTAGGTGTTTTCCAGGTAGTCCGGGTCGCGCAGACCGCGCACATTCAGCACCGACCGCACCGAGTCCTCACGCGGAATCTCGATGATGTTCTGGATGGGACGGCCTTTGGCGTTCTTCCCTCCTTCCGGCACTTCGTATACCTTCAGCCAGAACACCCGGCCCAACTCGGTGAAGAAAAGCAGGTATTCATGCGTGGTAGCCACGAACAGGTGCTCGGTGAAGTCATCCTGCTTGGTTGCCGCGCCGCGCGCCCCGACGCCGCCCCGGGCCTGGGACCGGTACTCGTCGAGCGGGGTACGCTTGATGTAGCCTTCGCTGGAGATGGTAATCACCATGCTCTCGTCGGCAATCATGTCTTCCATTGAGAAGTCGCCACCGGCGTACTCGATCTGGGTGCGGCGGGCGTCGCCGTACCGCTCCCGGATGTCGATCAGCTCGTCCTTGATGATCTGACGCTGCAGCTCATCCGAAGCCAGTACGGACTTGAGGTAGTCAATCAGGCGCATCAGCTCCTCGTACTCCTGCACGATCTTGTCGCGCTCCAGGCCGGTGAGGCGCTGCAGACGCATGTCCAGGATGGCGCGGGCCTGTACTTCGCTCAGGGCGAAGCGCTCAATCAACTGGCCCCGGGCTACTTCGCCGTCGCGGGAGCCGCGGATCAGCTTAATCACCTCGTCGAGGTGGTCGAGGGCAATGAGCAGGCCTTCCAGGATGTGGGCCCGCTTCTGGGCTTCGGCCAGCTCGTAGCGGGTGCGGCGCACTACCACGTCGCCGCGGTGCTCCACGAAGTAGTGAATCAGCTCCTTGAGGTTAAGCGTCATCGGGCGGCCTTTTACCAGGCACACGTTGTTGACGCCAAACGAGCTTTGCAGCTGGGTGTAGCGGTACAGGTTGTTGAGCACCACGTTGGGCATCGCGTCGCGCTTCAAATCGTACACGATGCGCATACCGTCACGGTCCGACTCGTCGCGCAGGTCGGAGATGCCCTCGATCTTCTTGTCGTTGATGAGTGCGGCGGTTTTCTCGATCATCGCCGCCTTGTTCACCATGTAGGGAATCTCGGTGATGATGATCTGCTCCTTGCCGCTGGGCAGGGTTTCGTAGTGGGCCTTCGCGCGCATCACGATGCGGCCCCGGCCGGTTTCGAACGCCTGCTTGACGCCCTCGTAGCCGTAGATGGTACCACCGGTGGGGAAGTCGGGCGCCAGCACGTGCTCCATCAGCTCCGGAATGGTGATTTCCGGGTTATCCAGAAACGCGATGATGCCGCTGACCACTTCCGTCAGGTTGTGGGGCGCCATGTTGGTAGCCATACCCACGGCAATACCCGAGGTGCCGTTCACCAACAGGTTCGGGAACTTGGCCGGCATCACACTGGGCTCTTCCAGGGAGTCGTCGAAGTTGGGCTGGAAGTCAACGGTCTCCTTGTCCAGGTCGCCGAGCAGCTCGTCAGCCAAGCGCTTGAGGCGGGCCTCCGTGTAGCGCATCGCCGCCGGGGAGTCGCCGTCGATAGAGCCAAAGTTACCCTGCCCGTCGACGAGCGGGTAGCGCAGGCTCCAGTCCTGGGCCATGCGCACCATGGTGTCGTACACCGAGGAGTCGCCGTGCGGGTGGTACTTACCCAGCACCTCGCCCACGATACGGGCGCTCTTTTTGTAGGATTTATTGTAGGAAACGCCCAGCTCCGACATGCCATACAGCACGCGGCGGTGCACGGGCTTCAGGCCGTCGCGCACGTCCGGCAGGGCCCGGGAGATGATAACCGACATCGAGTAGTCGATGTAGGCGCCGCGCATCTCGTCTTCAATGTTAATCGGAATGATCTTTTCGCCTTCCGCCATAGAGAGAACTAAGTGGGTCGAAGCCGGACCGTACAGCCCGTCTGACCCGAGTGAATGAGTACTGCGTGTAAGCCCGAAAGATACGAAAAAAAGGCCATTTAGCCTAATCTACGCTACTCTTTTGACTTGCTCCGGTCGTTCTTGCGCTTGCCCTGATCCTGGCTGTGCACCTTGATTTTTTCGCCGATGGCGGGGCGCTGTTTTTTCCACAGCGGCTGGCCCCGGTACTTGGCGCCGTTGTGGAAGTGCACCTTGCGGGTGTGGCACGATAGGATGGGGCAGTTGCGGCAGGAAGCCAGGGTGAGCAGCAACAGGCCCGGCAGCAGGCCGCGGTAAAGCAGCAGACGAACGTTCATGCGGTAAAGGTAAGAACTGACGGGTCGGGGCCGCGGTACGGCGGCCAAAGTTGGAAGATATTGAGTTAGAAGCGTTAAAGATCCTGCCCTTCCCACTCGCGCAGAAACTGACCCAGGAAAACCTCCAGAAACGCGTGTCGCTCCTCGGCCACGGCCCGGGCCGCCGGCGTGTGCAGCCGCTCGCGCAGGTGGAGCAGCTTCTCGTAGAAATGGTTGATGGTAGGCGCCGTGTTCTGCTTGTAGCTTTCAAAGGAGTCATGGGCAATGGGCGGCACCGCAGGGTCGTGCAGGGGGCGCCCCTTGTAGCCCCCGTAGGCAAAGGCCCGGGCCACCCCGATGGCCCCGATGGCGTCGAGCCGGTCGGCATCCTGCACGACCTGCCCGGCCGGTGTGCTCATGGGTGTAGCTACGCCGACGCCCTTGAAGGAGATTTCCCGGATGATGGCCTCCACCGGCCCGATAACCTCCTCTCCCACTCCCAGGCTCAGCAGCCACTCCCGGGCCGCCCGGGGACCAGCCTCTTCGTCACCCCCATGAAACTTCCAGTCGGCAATGTCGTGGAGCAGGGCCCCCAGCTCGGTGATGAGCGGGTCGGCCCCGGGCGTGGTGCGGGCCAGGGCCCGGGCTACCTGCCACACCCGGCGGATGTGCTCCCAGTCGTGGCCGGAGCCTTCGTGAAGAAACTTCTGGCGCACGAACTCGGCGGTGCGGTCAATGATCTGCTGGGATTCCGGAGCCATGAAAAGCAAGGAAGATGAATCGGCAAAGCAACGAAGATGACGGCAGATTCTTGCCGGGCTACCGGCTTTCACCAGGCTGCTTCCCTCCTGCTCAAGGTCTTAGCTGACCAGCCTGATTGATTTTTTTAGCTGAATCCGGAGTTCGTCCGTATATTGCCTTCAAATGACGATTTAAAATTGCGCAAATGACTGCCGTTCGTAAAACCTCCGTTGCCAACATGGTGGACCTGATGGGCGGCCCGGCCGTGATTCCGCAGCTGGTGCACAACGAGCTCGATCTGCTGGCTGTGGCCATTAAGGGCATTTCGGTGCAGGCCCTGCGGGCGCTGCAGCAGCGGCTGCGCTTTTCCAACAAGGAAATCAGCGCGGTGCTGGGCGTTTCGGAAAGCACCCTGGCCCGGCGCGAGCAAAGCAACAAGGCCCTGACCCTGGACGAGGGCGAGAAAACCATTCAGCTCTCGGCCGTACTGGCCAAGGGCCTGGAGGTGTTTGAGGACGAGGATGACTTTCACCACTGGCTGAGCACCCGCAACGTGGCCCTGGGCGGTATCCGGCCCATCGAACTGTTGTCGTCGGCTATCGGGCGGGAGCAGGTGCAGGAAATTCTGGGGCGGATCCAGTACGGCATGTACTCCTGAGTTGTCCGTTGCAAGTTGTCCGTTGTCAGAGCACGGCCGACAACTGACAACGGGCAACTCATAACAAACCAACACCCCACAACTCAGCGACCCACGATGCTTCTCTACCGCCTCGGGCAGCAGCCCTACATCGGGGATACGGCCGGGCGCGGCGGGCTGTACTACGCGGGCCGCTGGCACGAGAAGGGCACGCTGATTCTCTACACCTCCGAGCACCTGTCTTTGGCCAAGCTGGAAGTGCTGGCCAATTCGGCCACGCTGCCCCGCAACATGTCAGCCCTGACGCTGGAAGTACCTGACCACACGCCGGTAAAGCACGTAACAGTGGCTGACCTGCCCGCCCACTGGCGGGAACTGCCCTATCCGCAGGAGCTGGCCCAGCTTACCCGGGCCTGGATTGAGGAAGGCCGGTACTGGCTGATGCGAGTACCCTCGGCCCACGCTCCCGGGGAGTGGAACTATCTGCTTAACCCGCTGCACCCGGCCCACGGCACGCTACGCATCGTCTCGCTGGAGCCCCACTCCTTCGACCCGCGCCTGAAGTGAGTTTTTAAGCTGATGGCCGGCAGCTACCGGCTAATGGCTTTTTCTGACCAGAGCCCACGAAAAAGCGGCACCGGAAATCCGGTGCCGCTTTTCGTTTGGGGTTTGCTCAACTCGGGAGCTACTTCTTCTGCTCGTTCAGGGACCAGTCGTAGGTCATGTAGGTGAGTTTGGCGTCGGGGTTGATTTTCTGGGTGGCGTAGCGGTTGATGAGCGTCTGGACCGAGCTGCCGTTCTTCTTGAAGTCGTCGGGGTAGAAGCTGAAGATGGCTGACACCTCGGCGGCGGTGGGCGTGAGCTTGTTTTTAGCGGGGTTGTTAATGAACTCCCGGCTTTGGTCGTCGAGCTGCTCATTGAGGCGGGCGGCTACGAAGGCCTCGTTGCGCAGGCGGGGGCAGGACATGGCCGCGCACACCAGGGCAAAGTGAATCCGGGGCTCGTCGAACTTCTTGCGGATGATGCGCTGCTCGATGTCGTTAAGCGAGTATTTCTCGTCGCTTAAGCGAATAAACTTCTGGTCCCAGGTGGTATTGACCAGGGTTTTGTCGCCGCCCAGCTGCCGGATACTCTTAACCGGGTACGCCCGGATGATGCGCTGAATGGTAAACGCGTTGTAGGCATTTATCCAGTAGGCCAGCTTTTCATCCTGGGTCCACTTGTCGTTTGGAGCCCCGTCGCTGAGGGTTTTCAGGTAGCCGTTCAGCGTGGTGCTGTCGGCCCGGAAGCCCACGTAGTCGACCATCCCGGCCGGATCGACATACTTCTTAAGCAGCGCATCCCAGGGGCCGTGGTCGGGCGCCGTGCTAGCCGCGGAAGTTGGATTCAAAGGAATCAGGTAGCGTACGTAGGCGCAACCGGTCTGGCAGGCCGAGGTACCTACCAGCAGCGCAAACAACGCCAGGCGGGTCAGGAGTCTCATAGTAGAGGAACAAGGAAAGAAAACAAATCAGGCGGGGGCCGGCTTACTCTGCCAACCCGCAGCGCAACGGCAGAGCCGAAACCATAACCGACGTACGAAAGTAGGAACTACCCAGTTTGCGGCCCGGTCCCACAGGCCGATTTCACCATTGGAACAATCCAACTGACCTGCCGGACGCGTAGATCAACAAATTTCGGACAGCTCTGCGGTCTGAATCCTTCCTTCTTCTCCTACTTCCCCTCTTCTATGCATCTAACCCCTACCCGCCTTCAGCGGTGGCTGCCCGGCATAGCCCTGGTGTGCACGCTGGCCGTGCCGGCCCAGGCCCAGACTACCGCGGGCCGCATCAGCGGCCAGATCCGCGACGCCAGCGGCCGGACCCTGCCCGGCGCCACCGTGCTGGTCAGCCCCCAGGGCAGCCCGGCCGGCACCAGCCCCCGGGCCGCTACTGCCGACGCCAACGGCCTGTTTGAGCTGACGGGCGTGGCGCCCGGCTCCTACACCGTGACCACAAGCTTTCTAGGCTACCGCAGCGCCACGCAGACCGTGACCGTATCGGACACCCAGGCGGCCGTCGTGGATGCCCGCCTCAGCGAGGATGCCCTGCTGATGAACGACGTGGTCGTAACCGGCACGTTCAACCCCCAAACCAAGCTGGAAAGCTCGGTATCCATCACCACCCTCGACAGCCGCCAGATCCAGAACCGGGTCAGCCGCGGCACGGCCGACCTGCTGATGGCCGTACCGGGCTTCCGGGTGAATTCCGACGGAGGCGAGGCTGCCAATTCGGTATCGGCCCGGGGCCTGCCGGTGAATGCCGAGTCGGGCTTCGGCTTCATTCAGCTGCTCGAAGACGGCCTGCCCATCCTGGAAACCGGTTCGCTCACCTTTGCCAAAACCGACATTCACTTCCGCGTGGATGAAACCATCGACCGGCTGGAAGTGGTGCGGGGCGGCTCGGCCAGCATCTTTGCCAACAACGCCCCCGGCGGCGTGGTAAACTTCCTGAGCAAAACCGGCAGCGGCACCAAGATCGGCGGACTCGTGCGCCTGACCGGCGGCGACCAGGGCTTTTATTCCGACCGGACCGGTGCTGCCCAGCTCGGCGGCCTGCAGCGGATTGATGCCAACCTCGGCGGCCCCATTGCGGGCACGCCCTTCAAGTTTAACGTGGGCGGCTTCTACCGCTACGACGTGGGCGTGAAGTACGCCGGCTTCCCGGCCAACGTGGGCGGGGGCGTGAAGGGCAACGTGACGTATTCCCTGCCCGACAACCGCGGCTACGTGCGCCTGTACGGCAAGTACCTCAACGACCGGGTAGCCTACTACACCAGCGTGCCCTACCAGAACCTGAACCGCCCGGAGCAGATTCCCGGCGGGCCCGACCTGCGCCGGGGCACCATGTACTCCGAGCACCAGCGCTACCAGAAGCTACCGAACCCGTTCAACAACGGCGAAGGCACCCTGGAGCGGGACCTGGCCAACGGGCAGCACACCCGCTACAAGGCCGTCAGCCTGGAGGTAGTGGTAGACCTGGGCCACGGCTTCACGCTGACCGACAATGCCCGCCTGCTCGACGCCAACCTGAGCACCGACGGCATCTACGACCTGCGCCCCCCGCTGGCCGGGGCGGCGCTGGGCGGCAGCTTTCTGGCCGGCTACCGGCCCCTGGGCGCCACGGGCTACCAGTTCAGCTACGCCGACGACCCCACCAATACCCCCATTGACATCACCACGCTCAACGGCAACGGGCTGGTGAACATTGCCGGCATCTTCCCCGACGATAAGCCCGCTACCAACGCCATCAACCGGCTGCAGCTAAGCAAGACCGTGGGCAGCCACCAGCTGACCGGCGGTATTTACGCCTCGCGCTATAACATCAAGGAGCGGCTCAGCTACAACACCATTGTGCAGGAAGTGGCCAACCGCCCCCGCCTGCTGAACCTGACGCTCACCACGTCCCCGACCTCGCCCTTCCGCGGCGCGCCGGTGCGGGTTACGGAAAACGGCTTCCTGGGCTACAGCTTCGGTACGGCCGGCGGCATTCTCGCCAACACCAACAACACCACCCAGGTGCTGAGCTACTTCCTCGGCGACGAATGGGCCATTACGG
Source organism: Hymenobacter translucens (assembly GCF_020685205.1). GTDB lineage: Bacteria > Bacteroidota > Bacteroidia > Cytophagales > Hymenobacteraceae > Hymenobacter > Hymenobacter translucens. The sequence goes on along the minus strand of NZ_JAJERB010000001.1, from coordinate 43,752 downwards.
ACCGGCTGCGCGCTGACCTGGGATTGCGCTACGAAACAACGCACACCAAGGGCACCGCTGCAAAGTCATCGGTTCTGCAGCGGCCGGATGCCCGCTTTTCCTTCCTGGGAGCTACCGGCAGCAACGGGGGACGCGACGGCGACTACACTACGCTGTTTGACAACTCCTACCTGGCCAACAACGGCGAGGTACGCACCTGGGACTTCCGCTTCGAAACGCTGAACGGCTCCATCGGCCTGAACTACAAGCTCGACGACAAGGCGGCCGTGTACGCCCGCTACAGCAATGCCGGCGTAGTGCCCACCAACGACCAGTTCGCTTTCCAGGCCAACCCCGACGACCCCACCGGCAACACCACCGCCCGCGGGCAGGTGCAGCGCGTGCAGCAGGCCGAAGGCGGCGTAAAAGCTTCCACCGACCGCCTGGGCCTGGGCCTGACCTTGTTCTACAGCCGCAACCAGAACATTCCCTTCACGGTGCAGCAGGCCAACCCCGGCGGGGGCTTTACCCTGCGCCAGGACCGCGGCACGGTGCAGAGCTCCGGCATTGAGACGGAAATCACCTTCCAGGTGGTGCGCGGCCTGACCCTGCGCGGCATCGGCACGCTGCAGGCGCCCCGCATCGTGGAGTTTCAGCTCCAGGCCACGGCCACCTCGGCACCCTTCTCCATTGCCGGCAACCGGCTGGAGGACACGCCGGACATCCTGCTCGAGGGCGGGGCCGACTACCAGTACAAGGGCTTCAACGCCTTTGCCAGCTACCGGTACTTCGGCGAGCGGTACGCCAACCGCCGCAACACCATCCTGCTGCCCGGCTACGGCGTGCTGTTTGGCGGCGTGGGCTACAACTTCGATGGCGTACTGAAGGGCGTGCAGCTACGGGTACAGGGCTCGAACCTGCTCGACACAAAAGGCTTCGGCGACGCCGCCGCCCGCAACGGTGAAACCATCACCCAGGAAATTTCGGACTCTCCCCTATACCTGCCGAACGGTGCGGTTAACCCCAGCCAGTACAACCTGGTCCGCTCCATCCTGCCCCGGAACATCACCGCCAGCGTCGGCTACGCTTTCTAAGCCAGCTGACCATCCGTTTTCCTACTTATCGCGAAAAGCCCCGGCGCAGGTATGCGCCAGGGCTTTTTTACTTCGGTGGGTTTTGAACCCGGTCAGCAGTTTCTGCTTGAACTATTCAATCACCGGGGCACGCTTGAACTCTTTGGTGCGGTCGAACAGGTAGCGGTAGGTGGCGTGGGTGCGCCAGATGTTGCCGCCGATGTTGCGGGCCACGGTCATCATCTTGGGGTTAAAGTCACCAATCCAGTTCATGGCGAAGTCCTCGTACTGTACCTTGGAGGTATCCTGCACCACTTTGGATACGGCCAGCACCATGGCCATTTCCATGCCTTTGCGCTGGTGAGCCGGCGCAATCCCGAAGGCAATGCCGGTGAGCGTGCGTACGGCTCCCCGCCAGCGGTGAAAGGCAAACTTGAGCTTGCCCACCCAGTCGAGCTTGCCGTTTACGTACCGGAACAGCTCGTTCAGCTCGGGCAGGGCAATAAAGAAGCCCACCGGCTCGCCGTGGTAGTAGGCAAACCAGCACACCTTCTCGTCGAGGATGGGCCGCAGCTTGCGCATGATGCCGGCGGCCTGCTCGGGCGTCATCTCCTTAACCCCGGCGTGCTTGACCCAGGCCTTATTGTACACCAGCCGGAAGTCCTCGGTGTACTTGGGCAGGTTCTTGAGCCGCATGTGCTCAAAGGTGTACTCGGAGTCCTTAAGCAGCCGGGCCGCTTTTTCCTGGTATTCGGGCGAAAGCGGGTCCAGCACTTTGCGGAAATACGTGTACTGATTGAAGTACAGCTGAAAACCGTAGCCTTCGAGCAGGCGGCGGTAGTAGGGCGGGTTATAGTTCTGCCCGTAGAGCGGGGGGCCGAAATTGTCGATCAGCAACCCCCACCACTGGTCCCGGTCGCCGAAGTTGATGGGTCCATCCATGGCTTCCATGCCCCGCTCGGCCAGCCAGTTTCGGGCCGCGTCCAACAACAGGGTGGCTGCGGCCTGGTCGTCGATGCATTCGAAAAAGCCCAGCCCGCCGGTGGGCTGGTCGAAAGTGCGGGCCGTGCGCTCATTGATGAATGCCGCCACCCGGCCAATAGTCTGCCCGGCGTCATCCAGCAGCAGCCAGCGTGTGAGGCTACCGTGGCGGAAGTATTTGTTTTTCTTGCGGTCAAACACCTGGGCAATGTCCTGGTCGAGCGGCCGGACGTAATTCGGGTCGTTCCGGTAGAGCCGGACGGGAAACTGAATAAACTCGTGGGCCTGTTCCGGCGTGGTAACTTCCTGCAGCAGCATGTAGGCCGGGAAAATGAAGGTTAAGCATCAACCCGCCCCCCTGGCGGCCTGACGGGCCAATATCGGGAATTATGTACGCCGGAACACCCGGCAGCGTTGAGCTTAACCGGCTAACCATCCACCAGCCTGGGTCTTATTCCCGCTCGCAGAGGGTACCGGCTACCTCCGGCAGCACCCCGAAGTTGATCAGCAGCCCGTTGACCAGGCTCTGCCGCCACAGCCAGAACACCGAGCGTTGGCGGTTGCGCTCTACCCGCACGTCGGCCGTCCGCACGTCCCAGTTGGCCCGCTGGGGGTTACTGTCGCGCAGCACGAAGGTGTTGGCCAGGCGGGAAGTCAGCAAAGCCAGGATACCCACTTTCTTGTCGCCTTCTACCGGGTTCAGCACTTTCACCTTGAGGCCGGTGTACAGCGCCACCACCGGACCGCGCCCCCGCTCCTGATCGAAGTGAAAGTCAAACGTGATGCGCTGGGTCTGTCCGCCCTCGAAGCGCACTTTGTTGGTGGGCTCCACGTACGGGTTCAGGGCCGCAAACTCAATGGCACCCAACGTCCCTTTCAGCTGATGAGCCCCGCGCCCGCGGCGCAGGTCGGTGGTCAGCGTAGCCTGAATCGGGCAGGTGTCCTGCAGCCGGCCCGAAGCCTGAAACACGGTAGTACCCGTTCCCGGCTGATTAGAAAGGTTGCGGATGGTGCCGTTGAGCTGGGAAATGGTGAGCACACCCGGCTCGGTACCGGTACGGCTGTACTGGGTGTAGTGCAGGGCCGCGTCGCGCACCTTTACCTGGGCCAGAGCATAGGTGAACGGAAGCTGGCCCAGCGTTTCGGGAGTCAGGATCGACGGCCCGGGCGCCCAGGGCCGGCGCAGGTCGCTGTACACGGCCAGGCGGCTGTGGCTGGCTTCCACTTGTCGGGCGGCAATAGCTCCGGTGCGGAGAAAGCCGGCGAAATCCACGCCCCGAGCCTCGACTTCCCCGACTTTCGCCTGAAGCCGCGGAATAAAGTAGCGCTTGCGGGCCGCAAAAGCCGCCGGAGCCAACTCGGGCACCAGCTCCAGCCCTTCTACCCGGCACCGGCCGCCCTTGGTGTTCAGGCGCAGGTGCTGGTAGCGCAGGCGGTAAAACGGGGCATCAACCAAAGCCTGGGCCGGGCCGGTGCTGGCCTGCCAGGACCGGGCGTACAGCAGCCGGGCCGGGTCCTGCCAGGCCGTAGAGTCCAGCCGCAGGTCGGAGCCCCGAAGGCTGATGTTCTCTACCACCGGCTGCAACTCCGGCAGGCGCAGCTGCAGGTGAGCCTGGTTCAGCGTCAGGTGCCGCACCCGGCAGCTTTGCAGCCCCGGAAGCAGCCGGCGCAACTCCCGGTGCAGGGTTGGCAGCCTGGTTACATCCTTGTAGCTGCTGGTGGAGTTAATTCGCAGGTTTGCCTGCTGGAAGCGTACTGAGTCCGCGTGCAGCTGCCCGCGCTCCAGCCAGGGCCGGGGCTGCACCCCGCTTACAAGCAGGCGGCGCAGCTGTGCGGTTCCTTTCACGGCCATACCGTGCCGCAGCTCCGAAGCGAGGCTAAGCGAATCGGCCACGAAGCGCCCGTCGGTGGTGGAATAGCGGGCCGCGGCCAGCGTTACTTTATGGTCCGGAACCTGAGCCGTAATGCCACGCGCTCGTAGGCCCCAGTCGGCAGCATAGGCCAGGCGCTGGGTATCGGCCGCCCCGGCGGGGCTGATAAGCACGTCGTGGGCCACCAGGTCGAGGCGCCGGGCAGCAAGGGGCGCCGGCCTGGTTTCGCCGTAAGTAGCCTGCACGTCGTCAAGCTTTACCTGCCCGATGCGCAGGCCGGCCAGTTGGGGCGGCAGCAGCTCGTGGAGCTGGGGCAGCTGCATCTGCCCCGGCTGCCAGCTGGCCAGATGCGCTTTGGTGGACGTAATCAGCACTTCCCCGACCGGCACCACCTGGGGGTCGAACAGCACCCGCAAACCAATCCCACGGACTTCCACCGTTTCCATATCGACCTTCAGCCGGGGCAGCGGCAGTTGCCCGGCCAGCAGAGGCCGCGCGGCCGGATCCGGGGCCAGGTGCACGCCCCGCAGCAGACAGGAGCGGCCTACTAGATTGGTTTGCAGATGGTCGATGCGAAGCCGGTAGGCGCCCCCGTACAGCTCGTGGACCTGCTTTTCCAGGGCTTGCCGCAGCCAGGGGTCAAGCCGCTGCGACACGAACCGCACCCCAACGACCGTCGCCACCCCGAGCACCAGCCCGATACCAAGCAGCCACGCCAGCCAGCGCCAGACGCGGCGCCGGCGCGGAGAAGGCACTGGCGGGTTGGGAGAGGAAACGGGAGTAGGCACAGGACAGGCATGGCGCGGCGCGGGGGAGCACAGCAGACAGAAAAAGTAAATTTAACGCCGGCGGCGCCTTTGCCCTAGCAGAGCGCCCGGATTAATTACGTCCGGGCGGAAAGCTACTGCCCTGCCTTCCGGCGCAGCCGCTGCAGCAGCTCGCTCATGGCCGGCGTGTCGTACTGGGCCATTCCTTCGTGGCGGGCCACAATCTCGCCGGCCGGGGAGATAATAAAGGTCGTGGGAATCGACTCGGTGTCGAACGAAGCCGGCAGGGCCCCGCCCAGCATGTAAACGGGCATCGTGAAGCCCCGCTGGGTGATAAAGCGGCTGGTTTTGGCGGGCTGCTTATCCAGGGACACCATTACAAACGCCACGTCGGCTCCCTGGTTTTTCTCGTACAGGCGCTGGATGCCGGGCATCTCCGCCACGCAGGGTGGGCACCAGGTAGCCCAGAGGTTCAGAAAAATCACCTTGCCCCGCAGGGCGGCCAGCGTGGTAGGCTTGCCATCGAGCGTACGCAGTGAGAGGGAGTAGTCGGCCGGCAGGTGGTCGGCGGCCGGCCGGCTGACCGTGGGCGTTATCAGTCCCGTGGCCAGGAAAGCCCGCTGCACCCCACCGATAACCTCGGTGTGCAGACCAGACAGGTAAAGTACGGCCGGAACCAGCCCGTACGCTGAAGGACGGAGCAACTGGCGGAAAGCAGCGGGAAAGGACGGCATAGGGACAGATCAGGGGCAGCTAAACCGCAAATATACGCCATCTGCCCCGGCCGTTGCAGACCCGAGGCTAAAATTCCGGGGGCGACCCGCCCGCGTAATAGCAGCTCAGAATAGAATCCATCGGCGCCTGCCCGGTGGCTACGGCAGAAACCTCTCCTGCCACGACTTAGCTAGTTTTGCGGCCTCTAGAATCATCTGAGACGCAAACAGCCCACCGCGGACGGTGGGCTGTGCTAAGGCTAGCTAATAATAAGTCACGTCATAAATCCAAAGGCCAGGGCTTTACTTTACAACTGCGAAGCGCACCGCCCGGGTACTGCCATCGGCCGTCACCGAAGCCAGGTACAGGCCCGCCTTCAGGGTTGCGGGCAGCTCGAGGCGCTGCGCACCGGCGCCCAGGCGTTGCTCCTGCCGCACCACGGCTACTTCCCGGCCCGTCACGTCGAGCACCCGCACCGACACGACACCGGCCTGCTTCAGCTCAAAGGACAGCGTGGCACTGCCCTCGGTCGGGTTCGGGGCCACGCTCAGCGCCAGCACCGACTCCGCGGCGGGGCGGGAAGCCAGGGTCTGACCGGCCACGTTGTAGCAGGTCATCTGGGGGTTGAAGTTGGTCCAGCCGGCCGCCCAGTTGGTCGGCCCGAAGGCGCCGCGGAAGGATACCACGTCGAAGGTGCTGTTCGGACCGCCGTTGCCGGGGCCGGTGAGCTTGGCGCTGCTGAAGGCCGCGCCGCTGTTGAGCATCGAGGCGGCCGGCAGCTCGAACGCCGGCGTGCAGGGCGCGCTGCCTGCGCAGACGCCATCGAAGGCAAAGCTGGCGGCACTCATTCCCAGATCCGCCACGGTGCGGGCCGTGTCGTTGCCGGTGCCCACAAAAGAGTTGATGCTGAAGCCGGCGGCGCTGCCCCCGGTGGCGCGGGCTACCCGACGGGTGTAGCCGGCCAGCACGTTATTCTGGAAGGCCAGCAGGCCCGACTGGGCATTCGCCTGGGTGTTGCCGTTGCTCTGGCTGTTGATTTCCAGGGCATAGGGACGGCCCGAGAAAACCGAGTTGAAGATGCTCTGGGCCGAGTTGCGGCGAATCTGCGCCCCGTTGGCATTGGCAAAGGGTGCCGCGGCGTTGGGCGTGGTGGGCATAAATACGCTCATGTTCGAGAACACGGCCGAGGTCTGGGGCGTGTTGGCCGTGCCGGTGGCGTCGTTGTCGCTCTCGAAGCCGTTGGAGATGCCGCCCGTGGCAATGTCGCCGCGGCGGGGGTCGCGGATGCTGATGCCGAACTGCACCCGGCCCGAGTAGCCGTTGTCGGTGTCGAAGTCGTCGTCGGTACCGGCCAGGGCGACCAGGTACTTGGCGTTGACGGTGCCGCCAAACCACTCAAACGAGTCGTCGCCGGAGCCCGTCACCTGCACGTGGTCGATAGTGGTTCCGGAGCCGACGCCGGCCATGGTCAGGCCGTTGATTTCGTTGTTGGGCAGGAAAGCCACGCCGGGATACTCGATGCGCACGTACTGCAGCACGCCGGAGTTGTCGTTCGGGTCGTTGCCGCCGAACGTGGCAATCACTCCACCCTCAATGGTGGGGCTGCCGGCCAGGTTGATGGGCGCGCGGCCGCAGATGATGATGCCGCCCCAGTCGCCGGGCTGCCGGGAGCCGGCGGGCTGGTTGGAGGTAAAGACAATGGGCTGGGTGGCCGTGCCGGCGGCGTTGATGCGCCCGCCCTGGCGGATAATCAGGGCGCCTTTGTTGGCCAGGTCGCCTTTGATGATGGTGCCGGGCTCAATGGTGAGCGTGGCGCCGCTGTTCACGTACACGAAGCCGTTGAGCAGGTAGATGTTGTTGCGGGTCCAGGTGGTGTTGGTGGTAATCTCGAAGCCGGTGGTACTGGTGGTGCCGGTGCCCACGGATACCACCGGGGACGAGGCCGGGCAGGACTGGGCCTGAGCCGACAGGCTGGCCAGAGCAAGGAAAACCGGGAGTACAATCTTTTTCATAAGGGGGCTAAGCTGAAATGAGACCTGATTGTGATGAGGCAAAGGTCGGGCAGCAAAACGGCCCCCGGAGGCCGGGAGCCGTTATGTTTATGCCACTTCAGGGTTACCAATTTGTTACCGGGGCCGGCCGGAACGGGCGTTAAAACCGGTACGTCAAACCCAGTGTGGAGTAGGTACCGCGGCGGTAGCGGTTGAAGGCGGCGCCGTGCTCGATGCCGTTGATTTTACCGTTGCGGTCGAAGTCGTAGTACTGGCGGGTGAGCTGGTTGAGCAGGTTCTGCACGCCGGCCCGGACCTCGAAGTGCTGGCCAAACCCTTTGGTCAGGGCCAGGTCCACCACGTGCCGGGGCAGCTCGATGACGGAGGGGTTGTTGCCCCGGTCGCCCACGAAGGCAATGCGCGGGCCGATAACGTTGTACTGAGCTGCAATCTGCCAGTGGTTTTCGTCGTCCTGGTAGAACACCCCGGTGTTGACCACGTAGGGCGACTGGCCCTGCAGAGCGCGGTTGGTAAGGGCATGGTCGCGGTTCACGCTCAGCGTCGTGTCCAGCTGCACGCGGCTCTTGATAAGCGAAGCATTCAGAATAAACGAGAAGCGCTGTAGAAACCGGTTGTCAGTCAGATCCAGCAGCGACTTGCGGGCTTCCACTTCCACGCCCACGTCGTAGGCCTGGTCGGCATTCTGATACGTCAGGGTCAGGTCGCTGCCGGTAATGGAGCGCGTGACCTGCTCAATGGCATCGGTGAAGTGCTTATAGAACACGCCCACCGACAGCATCTCCGAGCGCGACGGGTAGAACTCGTAGCGCAGGTCGGCATTGTAGATGCGGGCCGTACGCAGCGTGTCGGAGCCCAGCACGTAGAAGTTGTTGCTGAAGTCGTAGTAGGTGTAGTTGGCTACTTCCCGGAACTCGGGGCGGTTCACCGAGACGCTGCCCCCGGCCCGCAGCAGGTTTCGCTCGTTGAAGTTGTACGTGGCATTCACCGAAGGCAGCACGAACGTGCGCGTCTCCTCGTAGGGCTTGGCCTGGGCATCACCCGACTCCAGGAATTTGCGGTTGTATTCCAGGCGCAGGCCGCCGGTCAGGTTCAGCTTTTCCGACAGCGGGGCCACGCCGCTCAGGTACACGGCCGCCAGGGTGTTTTCGCCAGTGTAGCGGTCCTGGGCGTTGGTGTTTTCCTTGAGCACGAAGCCGGTGGTGGCGTTCAGGTTCTCGGGGCTGAAGATGCTCGTCAGGGGCAGTTCGCCCAGCGCCGGGTCAAAACCCCGGCTGCGGGTGTAGTTGAAGATGCGGCTGTCGTAGTTGCGCTTTTTCTGCTCGGCGTAAAAGCCCAGGCGCAGCTTGTACTCGCTGCTGCGGAGCGTGTCGCGCCCGGCAAACCGCTGCTCGACCTGTCCGCTGCCCATCCAGGTGTTTTCCGTGAGCGTGGCGAAGTAGCGCGAGCTGGTCTGGGGCACGCTGTTGATCGACACCGCAAAGGGCATCGGGCTCTGGTCGCCGGGGCGGTTGGGCTCCAGGTAGCGGGTCTGCTGGTTCTGGCGGTAGTCGGGCTCGTCGCGGAACACGTAGTTGTAGCCCGCCGCCCAGGTGAGCGAGGTACGCCCCGCTCCTACCTCGTGGCTGCCGGCTACCTGCCCCGAGTAGATGCTGCGGCTCTGGTAGTGCAGGCTGTAGTCGTTGTGCTCGAGGTCGCCTTCGCTGAAGTTGATGCCCCGGCGGTTCACAACCTCGTCGGTGCCGTACTGGTTGAAGAAGTTGCGCAGCTCCAGCCGGTGCCGGTCGTTAAGGCGCACCTGGTAGTTGTGAATGAGGCCCAGGCGCACGGCCGAGAGCGAGCGGGTGTCCTGGTAGCGAAACTGGGCCGAGGGCAGCAAATCCGGCAGCTTGGGGTCGTAGTAGTCGTAGCGCTGCCGCTCGGAGGTGTACTGCTCCTGGGTGTTGGAGTAGGAAAGGGCCGTCACGTTGCTCACGTACACCGAGCCGATTTCAAACTTGCGGTTGATTCCCAGCGACAAACGCAGGTCGGGGCGCGAGGCCACCGAGCGGGGCAGGAACTCATTGCGCAGGCTGCCGCGGCCGGCGTCCAGGGCCGGGCCGTCGGTGCTGCCGTTGCGGGTCAGGCCGCGCAGCAGGCCGGGCATTGCCCGCTGCCCGTTGTCAAAGCCCAGCACATCGGTAGCACTGTGGTCGGAGGCCAGAAACCCGTCCTTGAAGGTGTTCGTGCTGCGGGCCCAACCTGATACCGACAGGGACGTCGAGTTCTCCAGCACCGAGTTCTTGGTGTACACCTTCACGACCCCGCCGCCGAACTCCCCCGGCAGCTCCGGCGCCCCGGATTTAAAAATCAAAACCCGGTCGATAACCGAGCTGGGCAGGATGTCGAAGGAAAATGAGCGGGTGTCGGTTTCGGCCGAGGGCGTGAGGGCGTCGTTGAGCAGCACCGTGTTGTATCGCTCGGCCAGGCCGCGGATGACGATGAAGTTGTTGTTTTGGATTGTGACGCCGGGAATCCGCTTCACCACTTCGGCTGCGTCGCGGTCCAGCGTCTTCACGATCTGGTCGTTGCTCATGCCGCTCACGACCACCTCGCTTTTGCGCAGGTCCTGAATCAGGGCCATTTCAGTACCGGTCTGCTTCTGCCCGGTTACCGTGACCTCGCGCAGGGCGGTGGCGTTTTCCTCCAGCACGGCATCCAGAGTGGTTTTGGCCCCGGCGCTGATGGTAATGCCGGTAAACGTCTGGGGCTTGTAGCCGATGTAGGTAATGGTAATGCCGTAGGTGCCGGGCGCGAGCTTCAGCTCGTAGCGGCCCTCTACATCCACGGGGGCGGCCTGCACTGTGCCGGTCACGATCACCGTGGCGCCGATAACGCCGTCCCCGGTTTTCTTGTCCGTGACGCGGCCGTGGAGGATGCCCTGCTGGGCGTGGGCCAGGGCGCTTACAATCAGAAAGATACAAAGCAGTAAAAGGCGATTCATAGGGGTCTTTTTAGATTGCTGAGCAAAGCTAGACCCGGCCTGTTACGGCAATATGTTGAGAGTATTATGCTTGTGTTAATGCATTTGCAAGTTGCTAATAAACAAAATGTTACAACAATATCCAACCTTCCATCCGACGGCCTGCCGGCTTCACCGAAACGCAACCGAACCGTAATGCTGGCTTGACATTTCCCGCCCGGGTGGCGGGTAGTTTTGACCGACCCTTTTATATCCCTTATCCTATGCCCCGCCTGCTTATTCTTTTGCTGCTTACCGGCCTGTTCACCCGGGCCCACGCCCAGAGCACCACCCGGCTTACCGTATCCGATGGTGCTGCCGGGGACCTGCCCGCCCAGGCGGCCGTTCCCGCTACCTATGACGTGGCCGAGCAGATGCCAGCCTTTCCCGGCGGCGACCAGGCATTCGGGGAGTTTCTGCGGCGCAAGATTCAGTATCCGGCTGCCGCGCTAACCCACGAAGTTTCCGGCAAGGTGTACGTGCGCTTTATTGTCGACGAGCAGGGCCACATCCGCGACGCCCGGGTGGTGAAAGGCCTAGGCTACGGCCTCGATGAGGAAGCCCTGCGGCTGGTGCGCATCATGCCCTGGTGGCAGCCCGGGCTTATCGGCGGACAACCGGTGCGCGTAGCCCTCACGCTGCCGATTCAGTTCCGGGCCCTGCCCTAGTCCGTCGTTCACTGCCTGCAGGTCAGTGCAAAACACAATTGTTAGACAGCGCTAAATTTCATTTCGGGGTATATCTAAAACCCAGATTATCAGGTTTTATTGACCCGTACCCGGCACTTGCGTAGCTTTGCAGCTTCCCCCGGCCTCATCCCGATGCGTATCCGTCAGGACTGACCTGGAGGGACCTGACCAAAAAAGTACAAAATGCAAGCACCTTCCGTCACGAAAACCAAACAACGGCTGGGCCTGCTTTCCCTCGTGGTCAGTGTGGGGCTGGTGGCGGTGAAGTTCTACGCCTACTACCTGACCTCCTCCCAGGCTGCCCTCACCGACGCGCTGGAGTCCATCATCAACATCTTCACCAGCTCATTTGCCTTGTACAGCCTCTACCTGTCGGGGCTGCCCAAGGACGAAAACCACCCCTATGGGCACGGGAAGGTGGAATACCTGTCCGTCGGCTTCGAGGGTGCCCTGATCTTGTTTGCGGGCATCTACACCTTCTACAGCGCCACCCTCACCCTGCTGCACCCGCACGCCGTGGCCCGGCCTGACTGGGGGGTGGCCCTGCTGGCCGGCACGGCCCTGGTGAACCTGATAGTAGGCTTCGTGCTGGTGAGCCAGGGAAAAAAGCTTTCTTCGATTGCGCTGGTGGGCGACGGGCAGCACCTGTACCTTGACGCGGTCAGCTCCCTGGTATCATGCCTGGCTCTGGGTTTGGTTTTCTGGACCGACAACGTGCTGTACGATACGGCGGCGGCCTTCGTGCTGGGCGCTTTCATCACGGTAAACGGCTTCCGGATGCTGCGCCGCTCGGTATCCGGGCTGATGGATGAATCAGACGTGGAAGTGGTGCGGCAGGTAATTGCCGAGCTGCAGCAGTACCGGCAGCCGGCCTGGATTGACGTGCACAACCTGCGGGTGCTGCGCTACGGGGCCAACCTGCACATCGACTGCCACGTGCAGATGCCGTACTACTTTAGCCTCGAGGAAACCCACACCGAGCTCAACAAGATCGAGCACCTGATCGGGCAGCGCTTCGACGTGGAGGTGGAGATGTTCGTGCACGCCGACCCGTGCACCTTTGCCGCCTGCTCCCTTTGCCACATGCCCGACTGCCCCGTGCGCCAGCATCCGTTTTCCCGGGAAGTGAGCTGGACGGTAGCCAACGCCGTCCGCAACGAGCGTCACCACCTGAGCAGCTAAGGTAAAAGCACGAGACGGACAACTTATCCGCGACCTGCCCGACCCTGAATACCCAAAAAGGGAATTACTGGGCCCTTCAAACTGTTTACTGCCTGTCATATTCCCCGTTGTACCGGAAAGGGAAAGCTCAACTGCAGGTCGTTTCACGCTTGTGTACGTAGCTTTACCGCTTCCTTTCCGACCCCGCTACGCTCACCTATGCTTCTTCCCACCTCGCGGCTCTACTTCGGCAACCCCGTCGGCCGGGTTCTGGAACACCCCGACGGATTTGCTCACGTTATCTACGAGCCTGGTCCCCGCAAGCTTCACCACCTGCAGGCTTTTTTAACCCATACCGGTCAGCTTTTGCGCAGCAAGGGCTGGAACAAGATGCTGGGTGACCAGCGTCTGATGGCTCCTTTTACCGAGGAAGAAAGCAAGTGGATTGTGGAATACTGGCTGACCCGGGCTGAGCAGGGCGCGGAAATTTACGGGGCCGTGCTGCTTCCGCACGACGTGTTTGCGCGCCTCTCGCTCAACCAAATGATGGCGGAGGCCCGGGCGGCCGCTCTCACCTACCGGTTGTTCGATAACGAGGACAACGCCCGGGCCTGGCTACGCCAGCTCCCCTAGGGCAACCCGTAGGCTTGTTTTCCGGCAATAGTCCTGCCCTCGCGCAGGTCAGGTTGGATTAAGCAGTATAGTAACCGAACCGCCCGGTATGTCGGCAGTGTTGCCCAGCAAAAAGCCCCGGCTGGTAAGCCAGGGCATTTCCGACAGTGCAGGTAAAATCCGCCTGACTACTTTTTCCGAACCTGCTTCAAAGACCGCTTGGCTTGTTTGCGGGCCGTCTTGAGGTAGGTTTTGAGCTGATACTTGCGCGACACGGAAATAACGCGGGCATTGGTCATCGAAACCGTGGACGATGTGGCAGCGGCATTTAAAACCATCTTTTCGTCGGCATACCCGGCGTAGGTTACCAGCGCGTTCAACTCCCCGGCACTGGCCGGCACCTCAAACTGAAACTCCCCGTCGGCGTTGGTAACGGCCATTTGCTTGGTGTCGGTAAGGATAACCACGGCGCCGGGCAAGGGTCCGGCCGGATTGGTGATCTTACCAACCAGCACCACTGATTCGGAGGCACTGGCCTCAGTTGCACGACCTGATTTTTTATCCGGCTCAGAGTCCACGGCAGCCGTGGTAGAGGCACTGGCTACTAATGGCTGGGCCTGAACCCGGGCAGACCCGAAAAGCAGGAAGAAGGTGAAAAACGAAGCGGCTGAAAGTGTAGAAAGAAAGTTCATGGCACGAAGCTGGTATTTTGTTTAACATTTTGACAGTAATTGTTAAACGAAACCAGCCACGTATTGTTACCCGCAAAGTGCATTTTGTCTTTTCTTTCCCTGCTGTTGAGCAGTCATGAGCCCCGACACAGCCAGGTCAGTTATTGTTCCTGCCCCCGGTTTTAACTCCCGGCTGATTCCGGCTTCCCATTTTTCTTCTGGGCTAAATCCTCCTGGACAAGGCGGGGAGGAACTTTTTCGCGTTGGAAAAAATAAGCTCGTAAATTAAACGCCGAAAGCTGAGCCATTTCCTCTTTCTGTTTGTTGTCCTTTGATGTCTACCTCAGCTAAACGCCCCCGTCCTCGTAAGCCCTCTGAAGCGGCTACCCCTGTCCTGTCTTACGCTGAAAACCTGATGGCCTCGCACGTGCGGGAAGCAGGTAAAACCGTGATGTACAAGCACGATGCCTGGGGCCACCTGGAAACCCGCTTCGTGCGCACCTCGAACGTAAAAGCCTGGGAAGCCAAGGGGTTTATTGCCCGCTAGGTCCCGAGCCCATAACCCGTACCTGCCGGCTTGCAGGAAACACCGATGCCTTTACCGTATCCAAGGTTGGATACGGTAAAGGCATCGGTGTTTTCAGAGCTCTTATAAGGCAGGCTCCGAAACCGGAAAGAGGCGCACCTACGCACTCACCAGCCGGGAATGCCGATCAGGTAAGTGAACCCCACTTAGACGGGCATACTAGTGGCCACAGCAAAAAAACACCCCTGTAAATACAGGATTTACAGGGGTGTTCATTTAGTAAGAGCCTCCTGCCGGGATCGAACCAGCGACCTACTGATTACAAGTCAGTTGCTCTACCAGCTGAGCTAAGGAGGCGTATTGTGGGCGCAAAACTAGCATTTCACGCCCACACTGCCAACTAGGCCCGTACTATTTTCAGCTGTTTTTTAAGGGCATCAATCCGGCCCTTGGCCTCGTCGATGCGGCCTTGATACTCTTCGCGCAGCTGATTGGCGTTCTTTGAGCGGGCAAAGAACTCCAGGTTGGTTTGCAGCGTGGCAATGTCATTTTCCAGCTCGTTGATTTCCCGGCGCAAACCCTGCTCTTTGCGGTAGAGCTGCTGCTGGGCATCGGGGCTGGACTTGAGCCGCTCCACCTGCAGCTGGAACAGCAGGTCGCTGCGCTCGGCGTAGGAAAGGCCGGGCACCAGATCCAGATACTTGCCCATCAGGCTCTGGAACTTCTCCTCGGCCCGCTCAGCCGAGCCGCGGGGTCCGCCGTTGGCGCCATCAAAGGCCCGCCATTCAGCTACATGCTGCCGGAAACCTTCCAGCGTCCCCGGCGCATCGACGGAAAGTGCGGTTACGGCTTCGGCCACGCGGTCAAGGTGAGCGGCCTGCTCCTGCGACACTTGCTGCGCCTGGTGCTCCCGCTGCTTTACCTCCTGATTTTTGCGGTCGAAGAAGGCGTCGCAGGCGGTGCGGAAGCGGTTCCAGACTTTATCGGACTGCTTCTCGGGCACGCGGCCAATCAGCTTCCAGTCCTTCTGCAGACGGATGACGATTTCCCGCCCCTGCTCCCAGTCCGGGTTTTGCAGGGCGGCTTCGGCCTGCTCGCAGAGCTCCAGCTTACGCTTCAGGTTGCTGCTCTTCTCTTCATCCAGGGATTTAAAGAACTGGTTTTTTCGCTGAAAAAATCCTTTGTAGGCGGTCCAGAACTGCTTATTGAGCTGCTCGGCTTTGTCGCGGGGCACTAGGCCGGCGGCATCCCACTCCTCCTTAAGCTTTTGAAGCTCGTCGGTTTTGGCCCGCCAGTCGTTGACGCGCTCAGTATGGAACTCGCCAAATACTTTCACCTGCTCCAGCAGGGCGGTCTTGCGGCTCAGGTTGGCCGTTTCCTGCGCCGTGCGGGCGCTCATAAATTCCTTTTTGCGGTCGTGCACCTTCTCGGAGGCCTGCAGAAAGCGGTTCCAGATCGGGTCGCGCTGCTCGTTGGGCACGGGGCCCACGTTTTTCCACTCCTCGTGCAACTGGCGCAGCTCCTGCAATGCCTTGTTGATGCTGGGCTGCTGGGCCAGGGCCTCGGCGCGCTGCACTAGCGCCTCCTTGGCTTCCAGGTTGCGGCGGCGGTCCAGCTCCTTCATCTCGAAGAACAGGCCGCGGTTGTTGTAGTAGATGTCGAGCAGGGCGTGGTAGCTGCTCCAGATTTCCTGAGAGTCCTTCTGGGGCACGGGGCCGGCAGCCTTCCACTCGTTCTGCAGGGTTTTCAGCTGGTTGCCGCTGTCCTTGGTTTCGGCCGACTCTACCAGCTGCCGGAGCTGGGTGAGCAGCTCCTGCTTGCGAACCAGGTTTTTGGCGCGCTGCTCGTCTTCGGCGCGGGCATCGCGGGCGCGGCCTTCGCGGAATTCCTGCAGGGCTTTGGTCAGCTCAGTGTGGGCTTCCGAATCGTGGTAGGCAAAGTCGTCGGCGGCGCCGCCTTCGCTGGTGAAGCGCTGCCGGGCGGCGGTACGCTCCGCAGCCAGAGCCGTTTCGTACTGCCGGTTCAGGTCGTAGATCTGCTTGCGGTTCTGGCGGGCATCGGGGCGGCGCAGCAGGGAGAGCAGGTAGGTAGCCTGGGCGGGCAGCTCGAGGTGAGCGAAATCAGGCGCCGGGGTTTCCGGTACGTATTCCTCTTCTTCCTCGGCGTGTGCCGCGGCCGCTTCGGCGGCCACACCGGCCGAGGCCGTAGCCGAAGTCGGCAGGGCGGCTACGCCCTCGGGGGCCTGCTCAATCGCTTCTGCCGAATCAAGAGCCACCGTGGGCGCTTCGGGCATCGGCGTAACGTGGGCTTCAGCAGCTGGCTCGGGGGTTGCGGGCAGTGAGCCTTCGGCTCCGGTAACGGCGGCGCTGTCGGCTTTGTCGAGCGGGGCGGGCGCAACTGGGGGAGTCGCGGCCACGTGGGCCTGGGGCTCAATGCTGGGATCCTGACCGGGCAGCTCAACGGCGTCAGTGGCCGGCTCGTCAGAGGCGGACTCGGCCGCGGGCTCCTGAGCTTCAACGGCAGCTTCCGCCACGGCGCCGGGGCCTTCGTGCCCGTAGTGCGCCGAAGCCCGCACTGCTGCATCCGACACTACCGGAGCCGCGCTATGGCTGGCCTCGGGCGCAGCCGGGGCAGCCGGAGCCGGGGTGTCGGGCGTTGCTTCGGCGGGCGCGGGTGCGGCAGGGTCCTGCTTCAAGCGGATTTCGGCCAGACGGCGCTCCAGAATGCTCATCGGAGAATCCGAATCGGCAGCGGAGTTTTGGGGAGCGGAAGTGGGATCTTCAGGTAGCATAGTTCGAAAGTGAAAGGCCCGGCTGATACGGACAAGGGTGGAACGGGATAAACTCAGTTTAAGCGCGGGTCCACGGGGTAGTTGGAAATGACGCGGTAACGACCGCCTTTTTCACGCAAAATGGCCTGCCAAAAGGCATCATTAGCCAAAGTAAACACTTTCCCAGCAGCATTGGGATGTACAATCCAAACATTTTCCTGGACCTCGCCCGCCAGCTGGTCGGCCGTCCAGCCGGAATACCCGACGTACAGCCGCACCGACTCCGGCGCAACTTCGCCGCTCATCAGCAACCCCAGCAGAACGCTGAAATCACCGCCCCAGTATACGTCCTGCCCCAGGCTTTCGGCGCCGGGCAGATCGGCGCGCTGATGCAGAAAGTGCAGGGTGTCGGGCTGCACGGGCCCACCCAGACCAAGCGGAACCTGGGCCGCGGGCGAGTCTTCTCCCCCGGGTAGCTCCAGCACGTCGCCCAGCACCAGATTGGTCAGGCGGTTGAGCACCAGGCCAAAGGAGCCTTCCTCCTCGGTGTGGCGGCAGAGCAGAATCACGCTTCGCTCGAAGTTGGGGTCGCCCAGAAAAGGCTGGGAAATCAGCAGGCTTCCGGAATGCAGGGCAGGCATAGAACTCAGCAGAAAAAAGTTGATGGGGCGGGATAAAAGGCGACGGGTAGACCATACCGAAGCGCTGACGACGGGCCGGAAACTGACGCAGCCGGAAATTTCAGGCCCGCTCCGGATTTTACTTACGTCGGGCAGGTGCTTCGGGGTTCCCTACCTGAGCGGGTTTACTACCTTGCAGCCTGATTCGCCCGGGCCGGGGCAACCCTGCCTTCACCCGCTCACCCTTCCTGCCTTATGCTAGACCAACAGCTGGCCGACCTGCGCAAAACCTACGCCCAGCGTACCCTCACGGAAGCCGACGTAGCCCCCGACGCCGTGCTGCAATTTCGGCGCTGGCTCGACGAGGCCCTGGCCGCCCAGGTCGAAGAGCCGACGGCCATGACCGTGGCTACCGTCGACGACCAGGGTCAACCCTCGGCGCGGGTGGTGCTGCTCAAGGGCCTGCCCGAAGACGAGGGCTTCCTTTTTTACACCAACTACGACAGCCGCAAGGGCCGGGAGCTCACGGCCCACCCCCTGGCGGCGCTGACGTTCTTCTGGCCCGGCCTGGAGCGGCAGGTGCGCGTGGAGGGCCGGGTGGAGCCGGCCCCGGCCGGGATGTCGGATGCCTACTTTCAAAGTCGCCCCCGCAGCAGCCAGATCGGTGCCTGGGCCTCGCCCCAAAGCCGGCCAATCGGCAGCCGTGAAGAGCTGGAAAAGGAGGAGCAGGAGGTAGAGACCCGGTTTGCCGGGTTCGACCCGCTGCCCCGCCCGCCCCACTGGGGTGGCTTTATCGTGCGCCCCCACCGCATCGAGTTCTGGCAGGGCCGACCCAGCCGCCTCCACGACCGGATTCTCTACGAACGCGCCGGCGAAGACTGGAAGCTCAGCCGCCTGGCTCCCTGATGGTGGCCGCGTAGTTCTGGCAACGCCGCGAAATAATGCTTCTGGAGCCAGCGCGCTCCGTTCTATTGTAGATATCCTTATCCGCACCCTCACTTTCTTACAGCTTGGCTGAAATCCGACCCATCCGGGGCTGGCGCTACAACGAGGCGCTGAGTGCCCATATCGACGACTACGTTTCTCCGCTGTTCGACGTGGTGTCGACCAAGCAGCGTGATGCCCTGTACCGCAACCCGCTGAACAGCATTCACCTGTCCGTGCCCCGGGATGCCGATGCCACGGCGGCGGCGCTTCAGCGCCTGCGGGAGTGGCAGGAAAGCGGGGTGCTGCGCCAGGACGAGATGCCCGGCATCTACGCCTACTACCAGTATTTCCGGCTCCCCGGCTCAACCCGGGAATACTGCCGCAAGGGCTTTATGGCCCACATCCGCGCCTACGACTGGTCCGAAAACCAGGTGCTGCGCCACGAAAGCACCCTGCCCGGCTCAGTCAACGACCGGACTGAGCTGCTGGCCCGGCTGCAGTTTCAGACCAGCGCCACCCACGGCCTGTACCGCGACGACGCGTTTGAGCTGGAACGCTACCTCGACGAAGCCATCCAGGACCCGCTCTACCAGACCGAGGAAGACTACCAGGGGGCCCGCGACGTGCTGGCCGTCATTCAGGATGCTGCCGTCATTCACCGGTTTCAGCGGGTGCTGGCGGAGCGACAGGTGATTCTGGCCGACGGCCACCACCGCTACGAAGGGTCACTCCGCTACCGGCAGGCCCAGCTGGCGGCCCACCCCGAGGCCACCGGCCGGGAGTCCTGGAACTACCACCTGATGTACCTCACTAACTCGGCCGCCGACGACCTGCGCATCCTGCCCACCCACCGGCTGCTGCTGGAGCTGCCCGGCAACCTGAGTAACGAGGACTTCCTGGCCCGCCTGGCCGTGTATTTTCGGGTGATGCCGCAGGAAGACGCCTTCGGCCTGCCCGAGCTGATTGCCGGCAAGCCCTGGGCGTTTGGCCTTTACCTCCAGGGGCAGGCCTACAAGCTGCGCCTGCTCCCTGAAGTGCACGAGCAACTCAACTGGGACACGACGACTGAGGTGAAAGCCCTTGATCTGACCGTGCTGCATTACTTTGTGCTGGAGCGGGTGCTGGAGCTGAAAGGCCCCGACGTGCAGCGGGCCTGGCCCGGCATTGCCTACGTGCGCAGCTTCTCCGAGTGCCTGTCCCGCGTCGACCGGGGCGAGGCCCGGGCCGCCCTGATTACCAATGAGGTGACGATGGCCGAAGTAGAGCGCGTCTGCCACAGCGGGGCGGTGATGCCGCCCAAGTCGACCTTTTTTTACCCGAAAACCATCGGAGGCTTTCTGTTCTCCTCTATCCGCGACGATGATGCTCCCAACCCGTTTAGTGCTTGCCTCTAACTCCCCGCGCCGCCGCCAGCTGCTCACCGACCTGGGGTTGACCTACGAGGTGCGCCTGCAGGAAGTGGATGAGTCGTTTTCGGAACACCTGCGCCGGGCCGAAGTAGCCGAGTACCTGGCCGCGCACAAAGCCCAGGCCTACCGGGCCGGGCTGGCTGCCGACGAAGTGGTGCTGACGGCCGATACCATCGTCTGCCTCGAAGACGACGTGCTCAACAAGCCCGCCGATGAAGCCGAGGCCATCCGGATGCTGACCCGCCTGCAGGGGCGCGCCCACGACGTATTCACCGGGGTGTGCCTGCTCACCGGCGGTGGGCAGCAGGTGGTCTTCTCGGACCAGACCCGGGTGCACTTTCGTGCCCTGACACCAACTGAAATCGAGTTCTACGTACGCCAGTACCGCCCCCTCGACAAAGCCGGGGCGTACGGAGCCCAGGACTGGATTGGGATGGTGGCCGTGACCCGGCTGGAAGGCTCTTACTTCAATGTGATGGGTCTGCCGGTGCACCGGGTATGGGAAGAACTGACCAAGCTGATGGGCGGCCTGCTGCCGGCATGAGCCGGGTAGCCGGGCCACTTCCCCTACAGTTTTTCCTGGCGCTGGGCCTGGGGCTGCTCCTGCTGGCAGCTTTGGGGCTCACCCTGGTATTTGGGCCGGGCTCCTACGCCGACATCGACCACCTGCGCCACCTGCGCTACCACGACGGCACGTTCCGGACCCTGCCGGTTGCGTTGAGCCCCGCCGGCTATCAAAACGTAAAGCTGGGGCTGCTGGCTTTGGTGGGAGTTCTGGGTCTGGTAACGGCCTGGGGCTTCCGGACCGGCGGCTGGCTGCGGCAGGAAGTGGGTGCATTGCGCCGGGAGCACCGCGCCGCGCCTTCCCTGCTGGCTCCTTGGCATGCACTGCCGCGCAAGGACAAGGCTACTGCCCTGGGGCTGCTGGGTTTGCTGCTGCTCGTGCGGGGCTACTACCTGGCTTACTACCCACTTTACGGCGACGAGGTAGTGAGCTACCTGTCCTTTGTGCGGGAGGGGCCGGTGGCGGCACTGAGCTACTACCCTATTCCTAACAACCACATCCTGTACAGCGTCCTGTGCTGGCTGTTCAGCCAGCTGAGTTCGAACGTGTACTTTGCCATGCGCCTGCCGACGCTGCTGATCAGCACAGTGGGAACGGCGCTGGTAGGGCTGCTGCTTTTACCCCGCACGGGCTTTCAGGTGACGGCGCTGACGGTTTTCCTGTTTGCCTTCTTTCCCTACAGCCTGTTTCAGGCCGTGGTTGGGCGGGGCTATTTCCTGCTGGCGTTCTGCTCTCAGGTGGCACTGGTGGCCGCGCTGGCCCTGCTCAACAATACTGACCGCCCGCGCCGGGCCTGGACGGTGCTGGTGTGCTCCGCGGTGGCAGGGCTCTACGCCATGCCCACCTTTCTGCTGATCTTCGGCGCTCTGTTCGGCAGCCTGGGCCTCTCCTTCATTTTTCAGCGGCAATGGTCCCAGCTGGGGCAACTGATTCCGGCCGGGCTCGTGACGGGAATAACAACCTTGCTGCTGTACGCGCCGGTGCTTGTCGTGTCGGGAGCCGGGGCGCTGTTTGCTAACGGCTACGTAGCTCCCGGCGCGGGCAGCACGCCGGACCTGACCGGGTTGTCCTACGTGCTGCGCACCGAGGGGCAGCTGCTCGGAGCAGGGCCGCTGGGAGCCCTACTCAGCGTGAGTATAAGTCTGGCCGCACTCTTCTCGTCTAGAAGGCGGCGGGGCAGCTCCCGGCACTTGGTGTTTCTGGCGCTGGGGCTACTCTGGGTTCCGTACCTGCTGCTGGCCGCTCGGGGCATTTTCCCACCTGCCCGGGTGCTGTCATTTCGGATATTTTTTCTGCTGCTGCCAGCCGCGCTGCTCTACGAGCAGGTGCTGACCCGCTGGGTTAGCCGGCCTGCTTTTCGGCACCCGGCACTGGCCCTGGGCCTGCCAGTCGTAGCGTGGGCGCTCCTTGGCTTGCGGCCCTTTCACCAGCGGGCACTGCTTGAAGGGCAGCGCAACGCCCGGGTGGCCAGCACCTACTCCTGGCTGCGCCATCACGGAGCCCGGCGCGTGCTCACCCTTCATCCCCACTACCAGCTCTACCTCACTTTTTTCAGCCAGCAAGACCGCGCTAACCTGCGGGTAGACGCGAGTCGTCAGCCTGGAGTCTCGTATGACTATCAGCTAACCGACAAGGAAACCAGCCCGGCGCCACCGGCCCAACCGGCGCTGTTTGAAAACGAGGACGTGCGGGTCAAGCCGCTCCGCTGATGCTCGCGCTGCTTACGCTTCGAGCCGGGTGAGCAGGTCCCGCTGGGCGGCCTGCCAGCTGGCCAGCTCGCCGTTTTCGGTCCACAGCTCCACCAGCTCCGAGCCCTGAAGCACCGCCTGCACCGCCCGGCGGGCCAGGTCCAGCAATTCGTCTTCGTCGCTTACATCGAGGTGCTGGATGGCCGAAAACAGGCCGGGCAGGAAGTCGGAGCCGGGTTTACCGTGCCAGGCCGCCACAATCTCGGCGGCGGCCAGGGCCTGGGACGCTTCGTCAGCTTCCAGATTTTCGCCTTCCGCAGCGGTAATCAAGGCTTCCAGCAGCTGAACTTCGCTGGGACGCTCCATAAAGTCGCCGGCAAAGTCCGTGGCATCGTCGTTGTCGAAGTTGAAGTTTCCCCAGGCAGACATAGGCAGTGAGTGGTTTAGTGGCAGAGCAGTTGAAATCAGGCTATGGTACGGGCCGGGCCCCGGAAGGTAGCACTTCGCCCGAGCCGCCGGGGCAAAATGCATCCGTTTGACTTGCTTTCCACGGTGGTCAAGATACAAAACTAGGGGGCAGCCGGGCAGCCGCCTGATTTTTCACGGCCCGCCCCCTCGTTGGATAATCCGACAGGGGCTACCTATTTGTGCGTAATCTTGCGAGCCTTCTCTCCGGTCCATTTCCCGCGACCAGCTTTTCGCGGGCTTTTGTTTCATGACGAACCTGCGGTTTTTTGCGTTACTGGCTGCTTTCCTGGTGGGCGGCGTTTCCGCGGCCCTGGGGCTGCTGTACTGGACTACCCCGTATGCCCGGGTGCTGGGTCTGGGCCAGGTTACCTACCACGAGGTAGGATTTCGGCTGTTCCCGCTCGCCGTTACCCCATCCTCCTATCTGCTGCTGCGCACCGTGCTGCTGGCCTGCCTGCTGACTGCCGCCGCTGGCCTTGCCGCCCTCCGCACCTTCCGGCCGGCAGCCTGGGTTGAATTTCGCTCGCTGGGTCGGGAACTGCGGCGAGCATCCGCGGCCCTGTGGCAAACCTGGCTTGAGCTTCCCCGCTGGCAGCGGCGGGCGGCCGGGCTGCTGCTGACCGCCCTTACCAGCCTGCGGATTGCGCTGGCCTTCTGGCTGCCGGTCAGCACCGACGAGGCGGCCTCGCTCGACTATTTTGTACGGCAGGGCCTGGTCGGTATTACCAGCTTCTATCCGATTCCCAACAACCATATCGGTGCCAACCTGCTCGGCTGGGTTGCCTGGGAGATGACCGGCCACGCCGGGCTGACGATGCGCCTGCCCACGCTGCTGGTGGGCCTTGGCGGCACGACGCTGCTGTATGCCCTGCTACTGCGTTACCTGCGGTTTTACGGGGCCACGCTTGCCCTAGCCCTGTTCAGCCTCTCACCGTTCACCCTCTATCATTCGGCGGTAGGCCGGGGCTATCTGCTGGTGTCAGTATGCGCCGGGCTGGCCTTTTTTGGTCTGCTTGCTATGCTGCACTCCCGGCAGTTTTCCCGGACCGGCGCAGCCCTGTTCGTGTGCAGCAGCGTAGCCGGCTTCTACACGATCCCCATTTTCCTGTACCCGTTTCTCTCCTTTCTGCTGTATGCCGGGGCTTACCTGCTCGGGGTCCGGCGCAAGTCAGCCCTTATGCCGCTGGGAGCAGCGGGCCTGCTGGTCTTGGTAGTCGTAGCCCTGCTTTACCTGCCGGTGGTAGTGGTATCGGGGCTGCCGGCGCTAACCGGCAACTCCTACGTGGTGGCGCTGACGCCGGCTGCCTTCTGGCAGAAGGCCGGCTTTTACCTCTGGGCCCTCGAAGGCGAGCTGCTGGGGCAGCTGCGGCTGGGCCTGGGCGTATTTCTGCTACTTGGCACGGCTACCCTGGTTTGTCTGTACACCGCCCCGCGGGGCTCCGCTTTCCGCCACCTGGCCGGCCCGGCCCTGGTGGCTACGGTCCTGCCGTACGCGCTGTTGGCCGCGCAGCGGGTGATGCCGCCCGAGCGGGTCCTGTTCTACAAGATGCTGTTTTTGTTTATCCTGGCCGGGCTGCTGTACGGGGAGCTGGTGGCTGGTTCCCGTCGATTCCGCCGCGCCCTGACCTTGCTCCTGCCTGTGCTTCTGCTAAGCTACGCCGCCTACCAGACGTACTACCTGCGCCAGAACTATCAACCCTTCAGGAACAGCGAAGCCCATATCAAGCGGACCTACCAGTGGGTGGCGGCCCGCCAGCCCGCCCTGGTGTTTGTGGAGGCATCGTACTACCAGCTGTTTTTCTACCACTACCACCTGCTCGCTCCCGGGCCAACCGTGCTGCACTCGCGCTGGCGCCGGGACCAGCCCTACGACCTGCTGGTGCTCGACCGACGGGAACCCGAAGCTCTGAAGCAGGTGGATACGACCCGCTACGCCCCCGCCTACCAGGATTCTTTTGTCACGATCTACGAACGCCGGAGCTGGTAGCAGCCCCATTGGCCTTGGCACTTACCGCAGCTTCTCCTTCAAAATTTCCAGCTCCACGGCAGGCGAAATCCGCTCGTACAGAATGTGGTAGGCGGCCGTGGTGATGGGCATGGACACCTGAAGCTCCCGGTTGAGCTCGTAGATGCTCCTGACGGCGTAGTAGCCCTCGGCTACCATGTTCATTTCCATCTGGGCCGATTTCACCGAGTAGCCCCGCCCGATCATGTTGCCGAAGGTGCGGTTGCGCGAAAACTGCGAATAGGCCGTCACCAGCAGGTCGCCCAGGTAGGCCGAACCCGACAGGTCGCGCGTCACGGGGCTGATGGCGTGCAGAAAGCGGCGGATTTCCTGCACCGCGTTGCTGACCAGCACCGCCTGGAAATTGTCGCCGTAGCCCAGGCCGTGGGCAATGCCGCAGGTCAGGGCAATGATGTTCTTCATCACGGCGCAGTACTCGATGCCGTCCAGATCGTCCATCGGGTAGGCCTTTACGTAGCGGTTGCGCAGCATCCTGCTGAAGTCCTCGGCCAGCACCAGGTCGGGCCCGCCAATGGTGAGGTAGCTCTGCTTTTCCAGGGCTACTTCCTCGGCGTGGCAGGGTCCGGCCACCACGCCCATCCGACTCTGGGGCAGCCGGAACCGCTCGGTCACGTAGTCGGTCACCAGCACGTTCTCCTTGGGAATCATGCCTTTGATGGCCGAAATGATGCGCTTGCCCCGGAGGGCGTCGCGGTCAAGCTTGTCGAGGGCGCTGCGCACAAAGGCTGCGGGCACGGCCAGCACCAGCCAGTCGGCTTCTTCCACGACGTCGGCCAGGTTGGTGCTCGGATGCACCCGGCTCAGGTCGAAAGCCACCGACGAGAGGTAGCGCGGGTTGTGCCGGGTGGTGCGCAGGTGCTGCACATCATCTTTGCTGCGCAGCCACCAGCCCACCTGAGCCCCGTTTTCCGACAGAATCTTGGTCAGCGCGGTGGCCCAGGAGCCGCCGCCAATCATGGCTATTTTATCCAACGCAGTAAATCGTAAAGTGTCGTGGCGCCCGCCGCGCGGCCGTTCAGCGCCTCAAAAGTGCGAAGTTTCCGCCACAGATAAGCCCCTGGCGCCGCGCGGGCACCAGGGGCTTGTCGTTGAGAGTTCGTAGTCAGGCAGTACATCCCGCTCGCCTTCCCTGCCTGAGCAGCACCAGGTCGGTCGCCCGTCTGCTTTATTTCTCTTCTTCCGGGTCTCCGCTCAGCGCCGCTTTGTTGATGGTCTTGGCGTCCTTCACCGTCACTACCGCCCCGTTCTTGAGGGTTTTGGCGACTGTGCGGAACGGTCCGCTCACCACCTCGTCGCCCGCCTGCAGCCCGCTCAGGATTTCGATGTTGGCAAAGTCGCTGATGCCGGTTTTCACGGGCGTCAGCATGGCCTTGCCCTTGCGCACCACGAATACCACTTCCTGGATGTCGGCCCGGGCCGCCTTCTGAGCTTCCTCGGGGGCCCCGTTGCCGCGCTGAATCTTTACGCCTCCCTCCTCTTTGTCCTTCTTGGTGGCGGCGCTGTCCGACCGGGTCGTGACGGCTGCTAGGGGTACGCTCAGCACGTTGTTTTTGCGCTCGGTGATGATGTCGACCGAGGCCGTCATGCCCGGCCGGAACGGTACCACGGTGCGGCCCTTCACAGTGCGCAGCAGGTGGCGGTACGAATCGGGCAGCAGGCGGATGCGCACCTCGAACTCGGTTACGGCTTCGGCCGTCAGGGCGTCCTTGGCGGTATTGGCAATGCTGGTCACCAGGCCGCGGAACTTCTCATCCTTGCTGGAATAGGAGTCAACCTCTACTTCCACCGAGTCGCCAAGGTGCACGTTGATAATGTCGTTTTCGTTTACGTTCACCCGCACCTCCATCGAGTTCAGGTTGGCGATGCGCATGATTTCGGTGCCGGCCATCTGCGACGTGCCCACGACCCGCTCACCCTTTTCCACGTTCAACTTGCTTACCGTGCCGCTTACCGGGGCATAGATGGTAGTTTTGTTGAGGTTTTTGCGGGCTTCTTCCAGGGAGGCCTGGGCGCTGGAAACGTTACTCTGCGCGGCGCGGATGCTCTGGCGGGCGCTGTTGATTTCCTCCTGACTGGCTTCGTAGGCGGCCTTGCTGGCTTCGTAGTCGGCCTGGGAAATTACTTTTTGCTTGTAGAGCGAGGCGCTGCGGCGGTAGCTTAGCTCGGTTTGCCGGGCATTGGCCATCAGCTGCTGGAGGCGGGCCTGGGTCTGGGCCACGTTGGCCCGCTGGGTGCCCACCGTCGCCGACTGCACGTTTACCATGGCCTGGTAGTTGTCGGGCCGGATGCGCAGCAGCAGCTGGCCTTTCTTGACGGAGTCGCCCTCGGCTACATACAGCTCAATGATTTCCCCGGATACGTCGGGCGAGATCTTCACTTCGGTTTCGGGCTGCACCTTGCCCGAGGCACTCACCTTCTCCACAATGCTTACCGGGGCGGCTTTGGCCGTGATAACCTCGGTACCGGTTGGCTGGCCCACCCAGCCCTTCTGCTTGGCCACAACGAAGCCAATGATGAGAAAAAGCAGCAGGCCGAGGAGAATAAAAAGTAAGCGGTTGTTTTTCATGGAAGGAATAGTGGCTTTACGCCGCAAGCTGTGCTTTATTTAGTAAATCTGAGGTAGGCGGAACTAGGCGGCGTGCAGATGCAGCGTCGGGGTGCTTCCAAGATGAACGCCCAGGCCCCGGGAGGCAGCCTGCTCCTTTTCCGTTTGGCGGCGGCCAATCCGGAAGCCCATTGCAAAAATTCCCGCCAGCATCAACCCTATCAAAAGCACCAGCAGTGCGGTGCGGAAGCGTTTGTTTTCCATAAGGATAACGGAGTTGGTGTACACCCGCCTGGCGAGGCGCTACAACGTCAGGGGCCGACCCTGGTAGAAGTCGAGCACCTTGCGGCGGAAGACGAACTCGTACTTGGCCTGAATCATGGTTGACTCGGCCGAGGTGAGGTTGTTTTTGGCAATGTTGAACTCGGTGCCGTTCAGCAGGCCGTTGTTGAAGCGGATTTCGGCGTTGCGGTACGCCGTGGTCAGGGCCTCTACCTGGCGCTTGGCCGAGGAAAACCGCCGCTGGGCCGCAATGGCATCGGCGTAGGCCTGCTGGATGTTCTGGCGCAGGGCCAGGCGGGTCTGCTCGGCCCGGAGCTCGGCCTGCTTCACCGCCACCTGGGACCGCTGCACGTTGGTACGGGCCTGCAGGCCGTTCAGAATCGGGATGGTGAGGCTGAATTGCAGCTGCCGGCCCAGGTTGTTTTTAAACTGGGAGCCGAAGCCTTCCGGCAACGACCGGGCTTCGGGCTGGGGGAAGCCTGCGAAGCCCCCCGGTACCAGGATGGGCCGGCTGGGGTTGGCGGGGTTATACTGGTAAAGCGGGATGGGGGTGATGATGGTGTCGCCGGTCAGCACCCGGGTCTGACGCAGCGAGGAATAGCCGGAGAATACACCGGCGCCAAAGCTCAGGCGGGGGTAGTAGGCGCCGCGCGCCACTTCCACGCCCCGCAGGGCACTTGCCACCCGGGTTTCAGCGGCCTTTACCTGGGGCATCAGGCCGAGGGCCGTCTGGTACGTGCCGTCGGGGTCCGCGGCCAGCGGGGCCTCTTCGTCCGGATCGGGCAGGTTGGGCAGCTCAATCGTAAACCCGCTGGGCGACGGCAGGTTCAGGTACTGCGAAAGCGTGAGGCGGGCCAGCTCGCGCTGGTTCTGGGCCGTGATGACGTTCAGCTCATCGGAAGCCAGCTGGGCCTGGCTGTCGAGCAGGTTGCTTTCGGCCACGCTGCCGGCCTTGAGCAGCTTTTTGGTGCGCTCCACCTGCAGCTGGGTGCTGTTGACCCGCAGCTCGTTGGTACGGACCAGCTCCTCGGCCAGCACCAGCTGCAGGTAGGCCGACGCTACGTTCAGCGACAAATCGTTGCGGGCCTGCTCGATATCGGCCAGACTGGCCTGGTAGTCGAGCGTGTTACGCTTGACGGCATTTCGCAGCTGAAAACCCTGAAACAGGACAAGCTGGGAGCTGGCGTTGAAGTTGTTGGCCCGGGTGGTCTGGTCGGCCAGCTCAAACGTGAAGGGGTCGACGTTGGTACCGTAGTTCCAGGTCTGGGACGCCGTTGCGTTGGCCGTCGGCAGCATGGCGGCCCGGCTCTGGCGCAGGGTTGCGTCGGCCAGCTGGGCACTAAGCTGATTCTGGCGCACCGTCAGGTTGTTTTGCAGGGCGTAGTCCACGGCCCGCTGCAAACTCCAGGGACCGGTGGGAGCCTGGGGCGTAAGGGCCCCGGCCGGGGGCTGGGGCGGCGTGGCGGTCTGGGCAGCACCGACCCCGGGGGCCAGCAGCATACCGCCAAAACCCGCCGTCAGGAGCAGGCGGCGAAGCAGAGGGCAGGAAGTTTTCATGGTCAGAATGGCCTAGTCAATAGTCGGGATGTATGTCACATGGTGCACCCAGCTTAGCTGCCGCAGGTACTCGAGGGTAATGGGCTTGATGCTGGAATCCATTTCGATAAACTGCCGGGCTACCTCGTTTTTGCCTTTGCGCGACACAAACATCGTGGCGATGTTGCAATCGTCGTGGGCTATGACCGAGGCGATAAAAGCAATGGAGCCCTGCCGGTCGTCGGCATCCACGATAAGCGTGTGCAGGGAAGCCGAGAAATCGGATGGAAAGCCATCGACTTCCACGATGCGGATCACGCCCCCGCCCCGGCTTTGCCCGACTACCTCCACGCCCCGCCCGCTCCGCTCGTCGCGCAGCTGCAGGCGAATGGTATTGGGATGCATGGTGGAGGCGTTGCCCACGCTCTGAAACACGTACTGCAGCCCGGCCTGCTCGGCATGGCTGAACGCGTCGCGGATGCGCACGTCGTCGGTCGGGAAGCCCAGTAGGCCAGCCACGATGGCGCGGTCGGAGCCGTGGCCTTCGTAGGTGCGGGCAAACGAGTTGTAGAACGTGACGGTGGCGTGGGTGGGCACCGCGCCCAGGATGCGGATGGCGGCCAGGGCAATGCGCACGACGCCCGCCGTGTGGGAGCTGCTGGGGCCAATCATGACGGGCCCAATCATATCAAAAATACTGCTGCGCTCGGCCATAAGACGGGCTAAAAGTAGTGGATTGCCCCGGGAAAAACCAACCGCGCCGGGCTACTACGGCAAGCTGAGCGCTATAAGCCAATAGGATGCGGCCGGCCACCCAAAGGTTGCCTGAGCCGGCTGGGTATTATGAATTGATTTTCGTTCTTTGGGCTATATTTCCCCTTCCACCCCACCCAATGTCTACTCCCCAGGACGAATTTTCCCCCGCTGTCTTCGAGCAGCTGCGGCGGCTGCAGCAGAAGTATGAGGCTGACGGTCAGGATCTGGCCGCTTACCTCGAGGGCCTTTACCACGCCGACTACGTCACCTATTGGGACTATATCGAGCTCGATACCCTGCTGAGTCTGCAACGCCCGCTCACCACCATTCCCGATGAGCGAATCTTTATTATGTACCACCAGATCACGGAGCTTTACTTTAAGCTCTGCCTGTGTGAGTACGACCAGATCGGCGAGCTTACGCAGCCTACCATGGGCGAGCTGGTTTTGCGCCTGGGGCGCATCAACCGCTACTTCGAAAACCTGATCGACTCGTTCGATGTGATGGTCGACGGCATGGACAAAAACCAGTTCCTCAAGTTCCGGATGTCGCTAATGCCGGCCTCGGGCTTTCAGAGCGTGCAGTACCGCATGATCGAAATAGCCTCCACGGCCCTCGACAACCTGCTCGACAAGGAAAAGCGTCGCCTGCTGGGCGAAGCCGCCGCCCACGACGAGCTCATGGGCTGCATTTACTGGAAGGCCGGGGCCACGCTCGAAGGATCGGGCGCCAAGACGCTTACGCTGATGCAGTTTGAGGAAAAATACAGCCACCACCTTACCCGCCACGCCGTTCATTACCAGGACCGCAACGTGTGGAGCGTGGTGCAGCGCCTGCCCGAAGAGGACCGCCATCACCCCCGCCTGATCCGCCAGCTCAAGCTGCTCGACTCCAACGTGAACATTAACTGGCCGCTGATGCACTTCAAGTCGGCGGTCCGCTATTTGGAGCGGGACCCGGCGGCCCTGGCGGCCACGGGCGGCACGAACTGGAAGAAGTACCTGCCTCCCAAGTTTCAGAAGCGCATCTTCTACCCCCAGCTTTGGACCGAGCAGGAAATTGAGGAATGGGGTAAAAGCTGGGTGGAAGGCATTCTGGAGCAGGTCAGCGCCGGGTAAAGCCACCGTTATATAATGTTGCAACAAGCGCCCCGGCCAGCTAGTTTGGTCGGGGCTCTTGCTGTTTCAGCAACTCAATCTGCCGCAATGCGTGAGGTATCCCGCGTGTCGGGCATGCGCCAGTACACGAGCAGGGAAATGGCCGCGCAGAGCGTCACGTACCAGTAGTACCAGCTTTCCACGTCGTGGCTTTTGGCCAGCAGGGCCACATACTCGGCCGTGCCACCAAAAATGGCGACGGTCAGCGCGTAGGGCAGCCCCACGCCCAGCGCCCGGATTTCAGTTGGGAACAGCTCGGCTTTTACCACGGCGTTAATAGAGGTGTAGCCGCTCACGATAACCAGGGCCAGCAATAGTAGGCCAAAGGCCACCCAGGTACTGCTGGACTGCCCCAGCAAGTGCAGCAGCGGCACCGTGCCCAGCGTAGCACCCACCCCGAAAAACAACAGCACCGGCCGGCGGCCCACCCGGTCCGACAGCGCCCCCAGCAGCGGCTGCAATACCAGCATGACGGCCAGGGCCCCGAAGGAAATCAGCGTTGCCTGGTCTTTGCTGAAGCCGGCCGTGTTCACCAGAAACTTCTGGGCATAGGTCGTGAACGTGTAAAAGGCCAGCGTGCCGCCGAGCGTCAAACCCACTACCGTCAGCACTTCGCGCGGGTGCTGAAGCAATAGCTGCAGCTTGCCGGGTTGCGGACTACCTGCCGCAGCCGGCGCCTGGCTGTGCACAAAGGCGTCGGTTTCCTCCATCGTGCGGCGCAGATACAACGCTACCAGCGCGGCCAGTGCCCCGATGCCAAAGGGTATCCGCCAGCCCCACTCAGCCAGCTGCCCGGGGCTCAGCACCTGCTGCAGCCCCAGCTGCACGAGCAGCGCCAGCAGCTGCCCGCCCAGCAGCGTCACGTACTGAAAGCTGGAGAAGAAGCCCCGGTTGCGCTGGTCAGCCATTTCGCTCAGGTAGGTGGCCGACGTGCCGTACTCCCCGCCTACGCTCAGCCCCTGCGCCAGCCGGGCTACCACGAGCAGGATGGGCGCCGCCACCCCGATGCTGGCATAGCCGGGCGTGAGGGCAATCAGCAGGGAGCCCGCGCACATGAGCAGCACCGACAAGAGCAAGGCGGCTTTGCGCCCGTGCTTGTCGGCATAAAGCCCCATCAGCCAGCCGCCCAGGGGCCGCATCAGAAACCCCACGGCAAAGATGGCAGCGGTATTAAGCAGCTGGGCAGTGAGGCTTCCTTTCGGAAAAAACGCCGGGGCGAAATACAAAGAAAAGGCTGAGTACACGTACCAGTCGTACCACTCCACCAGGTTGCCGATGGACCCGCTCACGATAGAGCGGATGCGGGAGGCCATGGTGCGGGGCGTGGGGCGGTTGGCCGGTAAAAAGTCAGAAGCCATAGAAGTCAGGGAAAGCCGGGGCAAATTATCGGGAATTACCCGAAGGGCCCGTCCGGAACCAAAAGGCTGGCTGACCGCCTTTTGTCCCTGTCCGTACAAGGTGGGATTTAAATCTGCTACTGCCATGACCGAAACCGAGCGCAAGAACATCGACACTTCCCTGGAGCAGGTGCGCAAGCTGCACGCCAACATCAGCCAGCTCTGGGATGCGGAAACCACCGCCAACTTCTACTACCAGGTACTGAGCGGCACTATTGCCCGCAACGGACCCGACGTAGCCAAGGCGATTACCGAGATGCTGAACGAGCAGTTCGACAACACCCGCCGGGCCCACTCCGACCTGGGCCGGGTGGGTCTGAACATCTCCGGCAAAGGCGGGAGCGGCATGAATCCGTAACTTTACGGCTGGCTTAGCCCCCATCCGGCCACCAACGGCCCTTTTTTACCTGGTTTAAAGGCTAGACACCTTTCACCCTATTATGTCCGACAAGAAAGAAATTGAAGTGCTGCTTCCCCCGGAAGTAGCCTACGACGAGTACGCCCGCTACCGGGCCCTGCTGGCCGCTGCCCAGCTTCAGCCCGGCCAGGCCGACTTCGTGCACCTGCGCCGCCGCTCCATTGATGCCCGCGGCCGCCAGCCGCAGGTTCGCCTGCGGGCCGACATCTGGCTTTCCCGCCCCCCCACCGATTTGTTCGGCCCCTGGTTCGAGTACCCCGACGTGAGCCGGGCCCGGCGTTCCGTGCTTATCGTGGGAGCCGGTCCGGCCGGGCTGTTTGCCGCGCTGCGGGCCATTGAGCTGGGTATCCGCCCCATCGTACTCGAGCGGGGCAAAGACGTGCGCACCCGGCGGCGTGACCTGGCCGCTCTTAATAAGGAGCATCTGGTCAATCCCGACTCCAACTACTGCTTTGGCGAAGGCGGGGCCGGTACCTACTCCGATGGGAAGCTCTACACCCGCGCCACCAAGCGCGGCGACGTGCAGCGCATCCTGCGCCTGCTCGTGCAGCACGGTGCCACGCCCGATATTCTGGTCGACGCCCACCCCCACATCGGCACCAACAAGCTGCCCTACGTAGTTCAGGCCCTGCGCGAAAGTATCCGGGCGGCCGGCGGCGAAGTACGCTTCGACACCCGGGTCGATGACCTGCTGCTCGAAAAAAACCAGCTGCGGGGAGTTGTAACGGCCACGGGCGAAGCCCTGGAAGCGGACGGCGTCATCCTGGCCACCGGCCACTCGGCCCGCGACATCTACGAGCTGCTGCACCGGCGCGGAGTGCGCATCGACGCCAAGCCCTTTGCGCTGGGCGTGCGCGTGGAGCATCCCCAGCAACTTATCGACCAGGCCCAGTACCGCCGCCAGGACCGGGGGCAGCTGCCAGCCGCCTCCTATTCGCTTGTGCACCAGACCCAGTGGCAGGGCAAGCAGCGGGGCGTATTTTCCTTCTGCATGTGCCCGGGTGGCTTTATTGTGCCTGCGGCGACGGCGCCGGGCGAAGTGGTGGTGAACGGCATGAGCCCCAGCCGCCGCGACTCCCGCTTTGCCAATTCCGGCATCGTGACGGCCATTGAGCTCGAAGACATGGACCTGAAGCAGTACGGGGCGCTGGCCGGGCTGCGGCTGCAGCAGGAAATCGAGCAGCGGGCCTGCGCCCTGGCCGGCAACACCCAGCTGGCCCCGGCGCAGCGCCTCGGCGACTTCCTGAAAAAGAAAGCTTCGACGGAGCTGCTCGAAACCTCTTACCAGCCCGGCCTGGTGTCGGTGCGTATGGACGAGGTGCTGGGCGCCGGGCTGGCCGAGCGGCTCCGCCAGGGCTTCCAGGACTTCGGCCGTAAGATTCCGGGCTACGCCACCAATGCCGCCCAGATTGTAGGCGTGGAAAGCCGGACCTCCGCCCCCGTACGCATCCCCCGCGACCCGGCTACACTGGAGCACCCCGAAATCCGCGGGCTTTTTCCCTGCGGCGAAGGTGCCGGCTTTGCCGGAGGCATCGTGTCGGCCGCCATGGACGGGGAGCGGTGTGCCGAAGCCATGGCCGCGTTAGCTGTTAGCTGTTAGCTGTTAGCTGTTAGCTGTTAGCTGTTAGCTTGTATTGCTGCGTATACGCTTTGTTTCAGTTTTTCTGAAGAAGCCACCCGCTAACCGCAATTAGCTAACCGCCCATACACATGAAAAAGACCCTCGTTCTCGGCGCCAGCGACAATCCCGCCCGCTACTCTTTCCGGGCCGTGCATCAGCTTAAAAACCACGGCCACGAAGTGGTACCGGTGGGCATTCGCAAGGGTGCCGTAGCCGGCCTGCCCATTCACACCGACCGGCCTGTCGAAGCCGGCATCGACACGGTGACCCTGTACGTGGGCCCCCAAAACCAGCCGACCTGGTACGACTACATTCTGAGTTTGAAGCCGAAGCGCATTATCTTCAATCCCGGCACTGAAAACCCGGAACTGGAGCGCCTGGCCCAGCAGCAGGGCATCCGTACCGAAGAAGCATGTACCCTGGTCATGCTTTCCGTCGGTAACTACTAGCTTCCCCAGCCGCCGGCTGAGGTCTTGCTATCCACAGCTCTTCACTTGATTCGAAAGCCCCGGTATCGGTTGATATCGGGGCTTTTGCTGCTTTCGCGTTACGCGGGTGTCAGGCAGCATTCCTTGTTTGCCTGGAACTCTAAACCGCGGTTTTATCACTATTTTTAAAAATCTTTAGCGCGCAGGCAACCGTTGGAATTCGCCCCGCATCTACCCGTCCAAACGCCCCCTATCGACAGTTTTTTACTTTCTTTTCCGTGACCGACGCCGAATTAATTGCCGCTTGCCGCCAGGGCAGCAGCCGCGCGCAGAAACAGCTCTACGAGCGGTTCGCCGGCCTGATGTTTGGCGTGTGTCTGCGCTACCTCCGGCAGCGGGACGACGCCCAGGAAGCCATGCTGGGTGGGTTTACCAAGGTGTTTCGCGCCCTCGACCAGTACCGGCACGAAGGTAGCTTCGAAGGGTGGATCCGCCGTATAATGGTGAACGAGGCCCTGGGCCAGCTCCGCCGCAAAGAGCCCCTGCACATGGCTATCGATGATTACTCGGTAGATGTGGCCAGCACTCCCGCCGACGCCGAAAGCCAGATGAACGCCGCCGACCTGATGGCCCTGCTGGCCGAATTACCTGCCGGGTACCGTACGGTTTTCAACCTGTACGCCCTGGAAGGCTACTCTCACCCCGAAATTGCCGAGCTGCTGGGCATTTCGGAAGGCACTTCCAAATCGCAGCTAAGCAAGGCCCGGGCCATGCTCCAGCGTCGCCTCGCCGCCGCCAGCCAGACCGCCACCGCTCACTCCACACCGAAAGAACTCTATGCAACCGCACGATATTGATCAACTGTTCCGGGATAAGCTGCAGGACCATGCTCCTGCCCCTCCCGCTTTCCTGTGGGAGCAGCTCGAAGCTGAGCTGGCTCCTGAGCCCGCCCGCAAGCGGCCGGTGATGTGGATGTATGCCGCGGCAGCCGTCATTGCGCTGCTACTGGTTGCGGGTGGTGCTTGGCTTCACCCCGGCGCCGGCCTGCGCACCGGTCAGGGCGAGTTGGCTTCGACTGCGAAGCATCCGGCCGCTCAGCCTCTGAAGGCTGATCAGACCCGTGAGCGTGAGGCTAGCCAGCTGCGCGAAGCTGCGAATCCGCAAAATTCTGACGAAACCCAGGCAACTGCTCAACTGGCCCTGGCATCTAGCGTCTCGAAACCGGCTACCAAACGGGAAGTCGCTCCTTCAAGTCAGCTCGCCAGCCTTGCTTCCACTGCTGCTCCGGCATCAGGTAAGAAAAGCGCAGCCACGCAGGCTACATCGCAGCCGGCTAGCTCATCTGCCCTGGCCGCCACTTCTGCCCCCACGTATCCGGAGCGTGGTGCAGAACCGGTCCCGGCCAACAGCTTTGCGGCTCAGCCTGACGCGGCCGTAGCCCCGGCCCTGCCGGCCGGCCCCATTGAGGTCGAAATCCGGCGCGACCCGACCCCGGCTACCACCGTAGCCAGCGCCGAGGAGCCCGCCCGACGCACCCGATTCGGCGCGGTGCTGAAGCAGGCCCACAACGCGCTGCGGGGCGAGCAGGTAAGCCTGGCCGAAGCAGGCTTGCCGGAAAGCCTGACGGTGCAGGCCCGCGTGGGCAGCCGCACCCTTACCAAAACAATTCAACTCTAATTCCTCCTACGTTCATGAAATGCTCAACCCTGCTGGCAGTATTGCTGCTGGCCCTGGCCGCGCCTTGCCGCTTGCTGGCCGCCGTAGCGCCTTCAAATGATGATACCATTGTGGTGAAAATGCCCAACCAGGCCACCATGACGCTGTATGTAAAAAACAAGGAGCAGCTGCGCCAGATGCGCACCTACAAGCTGGACTCCCTGATGGTGATGCTCGACGGCTATATCCAGAAAGCCGAGAAGGCCGGGCAGGATTCCAAGTCGGACCAGATTACCATGGAGTTCTACCCCGATAAAGACCATCCCGGCCAGAAGGCCCCCGAACAGATCCGCATTACGGTTCGCAACCGGGCCGCTGGTGCCGGCAAAGGCGACCAGAAAACGGAAGAGCGCAAGATTGTGGTCATCAACGGCGACGACAAAAAGGACGGCTTCAACATCCGCATCAATACCAACGATGATGACGATGACGACCACCACGACCGCGACTCCCTGCGCCACGTCAAAGAGAAAATCAAGAAAGAGGAGCGGGCCAACCGCATCGTGCGCAACGACTTTACCGTGGACCTGGGTCTGAATGCCTTTGCCAACCGCCAGACGTATTCGCCCGGCGGCGTAGAGCAGCCGTACGACCTGCGGGCCCTGGGCTCCCGCTACGTCAGCCTGAACTGGCACTACACCATCCGGCTGGGTGGCAAGCGCAGCCCCCTGCGCCTGGTTACAGGGCCCGAGTTTGCGTTCAACAACTACATGTTCGACAACAACCGCCGCCTCGTATCGACCGATTCCCGGGTTGACATCATCCGGGAGCCGGTGCTGAGCCTGCAGAAAAGCAAGCTGGCCACCACCGTAGTAAACCTGCCGCTGATGTTCGACCTCACCTTCCGCGACAAGCAGGGTCACCGCAACCTGCGCCTCGGAGCCGGCGGCTTTGCCGGCTACCTGCTCGAAGCCCACACCAAGATCAAGTACGATCTGGAAGGCGACACCCAGAAAGACAAGGACCACGGCCGCTTTAACCTGCAGGACTTCCAGTATGGCGTGCAGGGCCACGTGGGCGTACGCGGACTCGACCTGTTCGTCAAGTACAACCTGAATGAGCTGTTCCGCGAAAACCGCGGCCCTCAGGTTCAGTCGGTAGCCTTCGGCGTAACGCTGATGTAACCGTCCGATGTCAAAGCAAAAAGTCCCGCCGAGCTTAGCTCAGCGG
Source organism: Hymenobacter translucens (assembly GCF_020685205.1). Lineage (GTDB taxonomy): Bacteria > Bacteroidota > Bacteroidia > Cytophagales > Hymenobacteraceae > Hymenobacter > Hymenobacter translucens. The sequence goes on along the minus strand of NZ_JAJERB010000001.1, from coordinate 6,199 downwards.
GACTTTTTGCTTTAGGACATATTTTAGCTGACTGTACCGGCAGCAGCATCTGGTCAATGCGTCGAGGAAACCCGTCAGGCCTTCGTAGCAAGGGTAAGCAGTCAGATCGTTGATGCCGTTGAAGCGAAGTGGGCTGATTTTTCCTCCCGACTCCCTGCATTACAGCGCCCGGTGGAAGTTGTCGAGCAGGATGGCGGCGGAAATGGCGACGTTGAGGCTTTCGGCGCCGCCGGCCCCGGGAATATGCAGGCGCTGCGTGAGGCGGGCCAGTACCTCCGGCCGCATGCCGTGCGATTCGCTACCCATCACCAGCACCCCGCGGGGCGTGAGCTGCTGGCGGTGCACGTTGTCGCCCTCCAGGTCGGCGCCGTACACCGGCACGTCCGGCGGCAGCGTGCCGAGCCACCCGGGCAGCTCGCGCTGCCAGACCGGCACCCGGGTAAACGAGCCCATCGTGGCAGCTACGGTTTTGGGTGCCCAGGGGTCGGCGCAGGTATCCGAGCACACCACCCCGGCCAGGCCGTACCAGTCGGCCAGGCGGATCAGGGTGCCCAGGTTGCCGGGGTCCCGCACCTGGTCGAGGGCCAGCAGCAGGCGGTCGGTGCCGGTGGGCAGCGGGGGCTCCTGCGGCAGCTTCGCCACGGCCAGCGCGGTGTTGTTGGTGGCCAGCGTACCAAGGCGGGTAAGCTCTTCTTCCGTCACGATTTCGACGGGTAGGCCGGGCGGAAGCGGCGGGGTTTTTAAGGCAAAGTCGGCAGTAAGGAACACTCGTTCCGTAAGAAGTGCGGAACTTAGCAGCTCGCGGACGCTCTTGCCCCCTTCAACCAGGAAGGCTCCTTCGCGGAGCCGGTACTTTTTCAGGTGCAGCGCGTGCACGTATTTCGCAACTGCTTTTGAAACCATATTTGTTATCTACGATGCCCCAGCGGGCTTTTTCAAATGTGAAGGTGGCGGCCCTGCTGGTGCTGCTGGTCGCGGGCAGCTGCTCGCCGATCAAGCTGCTGGCCCCCCGGCAAAACCTGCTGAGCCGCATTAAGCTCGAAGGCGTGCGCCAGGCCGATGCGGAGCGGATCCAGGAACTGTATCAGCAGGAGCCGAATACCACGTTTCCGCTGCCAAAGCTAGCAATCTACCAGCTAGGCCACACCTTTTACAACCCGGAACGCATCCAGAGCCGCCTGCAGCGCATCCGCACAAGCTACGCTCAACAGATTCAGGCCGCCCGCCCCGACTCGGCCAAGGTGGGGAAGCTACTGGTGAAGCGCGACAAGCGCACCCGTCGCCTGCGCCTGGCCCTGGACAAGGGCAACGCCATCATGCGGCTGGGCGAGCCGCCGGTTATCTACGACTCTACGCTGACGGACCGGACCGTGGAGCAGATTTCCACCTTTCTGCGTTCCAAGGGCTTTTTCCGCAGCAAAGTCACGGCCACTGACACGGTGAAGGACCGCCGGGTAACGGTGACGATTAACGTGGTGGAGAACACGCCCTTTACCTACAGCCGCCTCAGCTACAGCTTTCCCGACACGGCGGTGGCCCAGGTTGTGCGTGGCAGCCAGGCGACTTCCCTGCTGCACGAGGGCGACCGGTACGACGAAGAAGTTATCGGGCAGGAGCGCGCCCGCCTTGAAACGCTGTTCAAAAATGCCGGCTACTTCGACTTTCGCCAGCAGTACATTTCGCTGGAGGCCGACACCAGCTACGCCCCCGCCACCGTACGGCTACGCACCTTTATTGCCGAACCCGACTCGGGCATCCGTCACCAGGTATACACGATCCGGCAGGTCAACTTTATCACCGACGCCGGGCAGGTCCGCTTCGGGGCCCAGCGCGACACGCTGGTGCTCGACTCGGTGCACTACCTGGCCTATGAGCACCGCTTCCGCCTCCGCACTCTCGACCGAAAGCTTACCGTCCGGCCCGGGCAGCGCTACAGCCAGGCCAATACTATGCTCACGCAGCGCCAGCTCGCCAACCTGGACGTATTCCGATTCAACAACGTCAGCTACGCGAAGCCCGACAGTACCGTAGGACTGCTCGATGCCTACATCAACGCCTCGCCCACCAAGCGGCTGCAGGAAACCACGGAGCTGGGCGGCACGGTGGTGCAGAACCTGCCGGGCCCGTTTTTCAACTTCCGGCTGAAAGTACGCAACGTGTTCGGGGGAGCTGAAATCCTGGAGTTCGGCGTCCGGACCGGCTTTGAAGGTCAGATCAAGCGGACCCAGGAAGCCAGCGAACTGACCACCCAGCTGGGTGCCAACGCCAGCCTGGTGCTGCCCATGTTCCTGGTGCCCTGGCGCACCGACCGGTTTCTGACCCGCTACAACCCCAAAACCCGGCTCAGCACCACGTACACCTACGTCAAGCGCCAGGAATACACCCGCACCAACCTGGAAGCCACCTACGACTACGTATGGCAGCAGTCACCCTACAAGCAGTACGTTCTGACGCCGATGAACCTAAGCCTGGTGCGGGCCAGCAACATCTCGGACGCCTTCCAGAGCACGCTCGACAAGCTGGCCCTGCAGGGTTCCCCGCTTTACCGGAGCTTCGACTCCCTGTTCATTCCAAGCATGAACCTGACGTCGCTCTACAATTCCAATGACTTCAACCAGACCCGGGACGCGCGCTACCTGCGCATGTTTGCCGAAGTCGGGGGCTTGTCGCGGGACTTGTACCGGAACTTACCCTGGTTTAATTTGAAGGTGTACAACTTCGCCAAGGTGAATGCCGACTGGCGGCGCTACCAGAAGTTCAGCCCCCGCACGTTTCTGGTGTACCGCCTCAATGCCGGGGTAGCCAGCGCGTTGTCGCGCACGGGCGGGGCCTATACCATTCCCTACGACAAGTATTTCTTTGCCGGGGGTGCTTCCAGCCTGCGCGCCTGGCGCCCCCGCCGCCTTGGCCCCGGCTCCCACACCGAAGTAAACAGCGACGGGGAACAGGTATTTGACCTCGAGCAGCCCGGCGAAATTCTTCTGGAAGGCAACGTGGAGTACCGCTTCCCGGTGTACAGCTTTATCAACGGCGCGCTGTTTACTGACTTTGGCAACGTCTGGCTGCTGCACGACGACCCGAAGAAGCCGGGGGGGCAGTTTGCCCCGACCACCTTTCTGCGGCAGGTGGCCGTGGGCTCCGGCATCGGCATCCGCTTTGACTTTACCTTCCTGATCCTGCGCCTGGACGTGGCCACCAAGGTGTACGACCCCACGGCGCTGGGCAATAAGTTTCGGCTGGGCAGCTTCAACCTGGGCACCAACCAAACCGCCTTCAACCTCGGTATCGGCTACCCCTTCTAAGGCGGAAGCTTTTCATGGACTAACCACACCAGTGGGGCTGGCAGATCATCCCTTCTTCATCCCAGCAAAACAAAAAGCCCCGGCGTAGATCTACGCCGGGGCTTTTTACTAATACGTGACTTGGCTTATTATTCAGGGTGCCACGCTTGGCGGGCTCTCCGCCCCCAAGGCTTCAGTTCCTTAGCTTACCACTCCAGCAGTTCGGCAAGGGCGGTAGCTACTTTTTCGGCACTGGGCAGCATCTGACGCTCCAGGTCAACGTTCAGCGCAATGGCGGGCAGGTTGGCGGCGCCGAGGGTGAACACGGGCGCATCCAGCTGCTGAAAGCAGGTGCGCTGAATACGGCCGGCCAGGCTTTCGGCAAACGAGTTCATCAGGGGCTCCTCGGTCAGCACCAGCACTTTGCCGTGGCGGCGCACGGCTGCTTCCACGGCTTCGTAGTCGAGCGGGTTAAGGGTGCGCAGGTCCAGAATCTCAACCTGGCCCTCGAACTGCCGGCTGGCGGTTTTGGCCCAGTACACGCCCATGCCATAAGTTACTACCACGCAGGTGGCGCCCCGCCCGAGCTGCTCGTCGGTGGCCACCTGCACTACGTTGGCCTTGCCCAGCGGAATGACGTAGCCCGCTGCCGGCTCGGTGGTCTTGGCATCTTCAGTGCCGGGCACCTTGCTCCAGTACAAGCCCTTGTGCTCGAGCATGACCACGGGGTTGGGGTCGAGGAAGGCGGCGCGCATCAGCCCTTTCATGTCGGCCGCGTTGCTGGGAAACACCACCTTGATGCCGCGGATGTTGAGCAGGGTGCTTTCAATGGAGCCCGAGTGGTAAGGTCCGCCCCCGCCGTAGGCGCCAATCGGCACCCGGATCAGGGACTGCACCGGGAACTGCCCGTTGGTGAGGTAGCACGACTTCGACAGCTCTTCCACCAGCTGGTTGAGGCTGGGCCAGATGTAGTCGGCAAACTGAATTTCGACAATGGCCTTGGCGCCCACGGCCGACATACCGGCCGTGCTGCCCACGATGTAGGCTTCCTGAATGGGCGTGTTGAAGACGCGGGTGTCGCCGTACTTTTTGGCCAGCAGGGCGGCTTCGCGGAACACCCCACCCAGCTCCCCGCCCACGTCCTGCCCGTAGAACAAGGCCTCCGGAAACTCCTGTAGAATGTCATCCACCGCGTGCAGGGCGGCATCCACCATCAGGGCTTTATCGGCCCCGGCCGGGCACCGCTCCCCGGCTTCCTCGGTGACGGCGGGCGGCGCAAACTCGTGGTTGGCAAAGGTTGCCGGGTCGGGGGCCGGGGCGGCCTGGGCCCGCTGGTAGTCGGCCAGCACCAGGGCGCGGGCCTCGTCGGCAATGAGCTGGAGTTGGTCTTCGGTTTCGCCGGCGTCGAGCAGCAGCTGGTGCAGGCGGGGCAGCGGATCGAGGGTAGTGTGGGTAGCCAGGTTGTCGCCCCGGTACCACTCGCGGCGTACGCCGCTGGTGTGGTGGCCCAGCAGCGGGCACTTGGCGTGCACCAGAATGGGGCGGCGGGTCTGGCGGGCGTACTCAAACGCCAGGGCCATGCCGGCGTGGGAAGCGGCAAAGTCGGCCCCGTCCACGCGCAGGCGCTGCAGACCCTTGAAGCCGGCGGCAAACTCGTAGGCATCCATGGCGCGCATCTCCCGGCCGGTGGCCGAGATGCCCCACTCGTTGTCCTGCACGAGGTAGATGATGGGCAGCTGGTGAAGCACGGCCATCTGCAGCGCTTCCGACACTTCGCCCTCGGTCATGGCCCCGTCGCCGATAGAGCACAGCACCACGGGCTGCTCGGCTGCCGACGTCAGCACGCCCTGCCCTTCGAGGTAGTGAATGGCGTGGGCCATGCCGGTGGCCGGAATGGCCTGCATCCCGGTAGCCGAGCTTTGGTGCGGCATGACCGGGAAGCCCGACCGGCGCAGGGACGGATGGCAGTAGTAGGTACGGCCGCCGGAAAACGGGTCGTCGCGCTTGGCCATCAGCTGAAGCATCAGCTCGTAAGGCTGCAAACCCATCCCCAGCAGCATAGCATCGTCGCGGTAATAGGGCGTGGCGTAGTCGGTGGGGCGCAGGTGGAAGGCGGCAGCCAGCTGGATGGCTTCGTGGCCCCTGGAAGAGGCGTGCACGTACTTGGCCGTCACGGCCTTGTTTTCCTCGTAGAGCCGAGCCATTTCGTCGGAGGTGCGCATCAGCCGGTAGGCCCGCAACAGAATGTCGCGGTCAGGCTGGTGGGTAGCAAAGTCGGTTTCGAGGGCGGGAACGGCGTGGGTGGACATGCGGCGTAGTGGGTTTGGGGCGAAATTACGGCTTCGGCGCCATATTTGGACAGACGGTTCCGGGGCGGATCGTCTGCGGGTAAGCCGGTGGCAACGCAGCCGGCCCGGATGGCCGGTCTGCGTGCGGAATAAAAGGGGCCTGGTGCACCAGCACCGACCAGCGGGCGCCCCGCACAGCCCGGACCGCCGGGACACGCCCTACACCTGAATAAGCTACTACCTTCCGACCCGTGCCCTTCCCGACGGCCCCACGGGCGGGCGGCCGGTCATCAAAACCGGCAAACTCCTACCTTTGCCAGTCGGAAACCGATGCTCTCCGGACCAGCTGTGCCTTTGCTCCTGCCTTTGCCACGCTTCTCTCCCTCACTGAATGCTGAACGCCAACCTTTTTCCATTCGATGCTCCGGAAGCGCCCTCGCATCGGGGTAGCGTAGAACAGTGGATGCGCCTTTTCCAGGACTGGCTGTGCCGACAGCTTGAAGCTACTGATGGGCGGGGACGGTTTCAGGAAGATGCCTGGGAGCACCACAGCGGCGGCGGGGGCCGGAGCCGGGTGCTGACCGGCGGGCAGATCATCGAAAAAGGCGGGGTGAACTTCTCGGCCGTGGC
>NZ_JAJERB010000019.1 GCF_020685205.1 Hymenobacter translucens | reverse complement strand
GGGGCGGGGCCAGCGGGGGGCTGTAAACGCAGACGAGCCGGCTGCCGCATCTCACCCGAAGGGAAACGCTGGCAGCCGGCTCGGCTGAAGTAAGGTTGGCGGCGACCTACTCTCCCACCGTTGAAGGCAGTACCATGGGCGCTACGGGGCTTAACTGCTCTGTTCGGAATGGGAAGAGGTGAACACCCGTGCTAAAGCCACCATTACTGGTTGGCTATGCTCGTTGCATAGTCGAAAATCGTTGACGCAGTGAAAACGGGTAAGAAGAAGTGCTTAAGAGCGGGTACTTAGAAGCGTTCGAGTCATTAGTACTCCTCGGCTGTGCCATTTCTGACGTTACACCTGGAGCCTATCAACGTGGTCATCTACCACGACTCTTAGTATGGGAAATCTCATCTTGAGGTGAGTTTCGCACTTAGATGCTTTCAGCGCTTATCTCATCCCAGCGTCGCTACCCGGCGCTGCAGCTGGCGCCACAACCGGTGCACGAGCGGCTGGTCCATCCCGGTCCTCTCGTACTAAGGACAGGTCCTCTCAAATTTCCAACGCCCACAACAGATAGGGACCGAACTGTCTCACGACGTTCTGAACCCAGCTCGCGTGCCACTTTAATCGGCGAACAGCCGAACCCTTGGGACCTTCTCCAGCCCCAGGACGTGACGAGCCGACATCGAGGTGCCAAACCTCCCCGTCGATATGAGCTCTTGGGGGAGATCAGCCTGTTATCCCCGGCGTACCTTTTATCCTTTGAGCGATGGCCCTTCCATGCGGAACCACCGGATCACTATATCCGTCTTTCGACCCTGCTCGGCTTGTCGGCCTCACAGTCAAGCCCGCTTCTGCTATTGCGCTCTGCGTACGGTTACCAAGCGTACTGAGCGGACCTTTGAAAGCCTCCGATACTTTTTTGGAGGCGACCACCCCAGTCAAACTACCCAGCAGACACTGTTTCCCTTTCGAGATTAGGTGCCAAACAACACAAGGGTGGTATTTCAACGTTGGCTCCCCAACGGCTGGCGCCGCTGGCTCATAGCCTCCCACCTATCCTACACATGTGTTGTCCAGCATCAATGTCAACCTATAGTAAAGGTGCACGGGGTCTTTCCGTCCCGTTGCGGGTACTCGGCATCTTCACCGAGACTACAATTTCACCGAGCTCACGGCTGAGACAGCGCCCAAATCGTTACACCATTCGTGCAGGTCGGAACTTACCCGACAAGGAATTTCGCTACCTTAGGACCGTTATAGTTACGGCCGCCGTTTACCGGGGCTTCGATTCAAACCTTCGCCTTGCGACTAAGTTCCCCTCTTAACCTTCCGGCACCGGGCAGGTGTCAGACCTTATACTTCCTCTTGCGAGTTCGCAAAGTCATGTGTTTTTGTTAAACAGTCGCTTGGGCCTTTTCACTGCGGCTTCTGGCATTGCTGCCAGGAAGCGTCCCTTCTCCCGAAGTTACAGGACCATTTTGCCGAGTTCCTTGGCCGTGATTCACTCGAGCACCTCAGGATTCTCTCCTTGACTACCTGTGTCGGTTTGCGGTACGGGTTACAAAAGAATTAAAACGCTTAGCAGGTTTTCTTGGAAGTCTGATTAGGTACACTATCCCGTTGGCCGAAGCCGCCAGGTACTATCATGTTTCAGCAAACAGGGCGTACTTAACTACCCCGCCTATACCTACGCACTTCAACGGGCACTTCCGTCCGCCCGCGGTACTTTCACTACTCCGTCACTGCATCACTCTCTTTTGTAAGTGCTGGAATATCAACCAGCTGTCCATCGACGTAGCCTCTCGGCGTAGCCTTAGGTCCCGACTAACCCTGATCCGATTAGCGTTGATCAGGAAACCTTAGTCTATCGGTGGGCGGGTTTCTCACCCGCCTTATCGTTACTCATGCCTACATTTGCTTTTCCAGCCGCTCCACCGTCCCTTACGAGACGACTTCACCGCTGCTGGAATGCTCCCCTACCACTTGCACATAGTGCAAATCCATCGCTTCGGTACCGGACTTGATGCCCGCGTATTATCGATGCCCTGTCGCTCGACCAGTGAGCTGTTACGCACTCTTTAAATGAATGGCTGCTTCCAAGCCAACATCCTGGCTGTCAAAGCAACTGGACCTCCTTTGTTCAACTTAGTCCGAATTTAGGGACCTTAGCGGATGGTCTGGGTTCTTTCCCTCTCGGCATGGGACCTTAGCACCCCACGCCTCACTGCCGGTTATATTACTAGGCATTCGGAGTTCATCAGGATTCGGTAGGCTATGACACCCCCTAGTCCTATTGGTAGCTCTACCTCCTAGTAACTCTACACCGACGCTGTACCTAAATACATTTCGGGGAGTACGAGCTATTTCTCAGTTTGATTGGCCTTTCACCCCTACCCTCAAGTCATCCAAATCCTTTTCAACGGAAACTGGTTCGGTCCTCCAGTGCGTGTTACCGCACCTTCAACCTGCTCAAGGGTAGATCACAAAGTTTCGCGTCTACCCCCCCTGACTGCACGCCCTATTCAGACTCGCTTTCGCTGCGGCTCCATGTGTCAACACATTTAACCTTGCCAGGGAGGAGTAACTCGTAGGCTCATTATGCAAAAGGCACGCCGTCACCCCACAAAAGGGCTCCGACCGCTTGTAAGCACACGGTTTCAGGTTCTTTTCACTCCGTTATTCACGGTTCTTTTCACCTTTCCCTCACGGTACTGGTTCACTATCGGTCTCTCAGGAGTATGTAGCCTTAGCGGATGGTGCCGCTGGATTCAAACGGGATTTCTCCGGTCCCGCTCTACTCAGGAATCCTCTACCGTCTAATACACATTCGCTTACGGGACTCTCACCCCCTATGGTCGACTTTCCCAAGTCGTTCAGCTACAGTATTAGAATCAGATGTTGAGGTCCTACAACCCCACGGTGGCCGTAACCACCCTGGTTTGGGCTTGTCCCCGTTCGCTCGCCACTACTTGGGGAATCATTGTTATTTTCTTTTCCTCCGGGTACTTAGATGTTTCAGTTCCCCGGGTTTGCCCCTTATCCCATACGGGAAAGGTCTCTAGTCTTCAACTAGAGGGGTTGCCCCATTCGGATACCTGCGGATCACCTCGTATGTGCCAATCCCCGCAGCTTTTCGCAGCTTATCACGTCCTTCATCGCCTCTGAGAGCCTAGGCATCCCCCGTGTGCCCTTCTTTACTTCTATGTCTCTTGAAATAAATCTCAAGAGGGCTCGGTTGGATATACACTAGGTATATCAACTCTTCTTCTTACTCGTTTCACTACGTCAAAGAAC
>NZ_JAJERB010000018.1 GCF_020685205.1 Hymenobacter translucens | reverse complement strand
GCTGGCCAAGGGCGTCTACTCACTGCAGCTGCAGGTGGGCGAGTACCTGCTCACCCGTAAGCTCGTGATCGACTAACTCATAGCCGATAACTGACTCTGAAAAAGGGGATGAGGGACATGGTCCTTCATCCCCTTTTTCATGCTTTCAGGGGGTGCTGAAGATCAAGAAAATAGAATATTAGGGTGGAAATTTTTATTCCTGTTTCCCACCGCTTAGCTTTAGGGACCACCTACTTACTGTTTTAGCTCTGCCCCTCCCTGAGCGCTCGGCCTGTTGAGCACCGCCTGCATCTTCTGTTTTTCCCCTTTTTCAACCTCCATCCTTTTCTCCAACCCCATGAAACACCTTTTACCCATTTACCAGGTGGTACGCATCTGGCGAAGCTGGCGTAGTAGTCTGGCTACGCTGGTGACACTCTTCCTGGCTCTTGGCACAGTCCAGGCGCAGGTCGACGATTACACCTTCACCCCCCTGACCGGGGCCTATACGCCCATCACCGGTGGCACCAACGTATCGTCTATCCAGGTGGACGACGCCATCTCGGCGCCCATTCCGCTTGGCTTCACCTTTGTATTCGACGGAACCCCGTACACTTCGGTGAAGGCCAACTCCAACGGTACCCTGGTGTTTAACCAGACGTCGTCTCCGGTTGGCTTTGAGCTCTATAGCAACGGTTTGAGCACGGCCCCTGCCTCGATGCGTCCCCAGGCAGCAGCCTTCTGGGAAGATCTGGATGGCACCAGCGGTACGGCTTCGTATACCACCTCGGGTACTGCCGGCAGCCGGATTTTCACCTTTCAGTGGCAGAACTGGCGCCGCTACGCCGACGCCGGCTCCCAGTTGAACTTTCAGATCCGGCTTTACGAGGGCAGCAACCAATTGGAGTTTGTTTACAGCCTGGGTGCGGCCCCTACCTCTACGGTAACTGCCTCCATTGGCCTAGCCGGCACCGGCACGGGCAGCGGCTCTTTCCTGGCCCTGAGCAATGCTTCTTCCTCGCCTTCGGTCAGCTCAACGACGGACCCCGGCACCATCGCAAACTTCCCCGCTACGGGACAGATCTACCGGTTTAACCCTCCGGTTCCCTCGGCCTGCCCGGCTCCCCGCAACCTGACGGCCACGGCTCTGACCGGCACCACGGCTACGCTGAACTGGACCGTGGTGAGCGGTGGCGGCTCGTTTCTCGTTGAGTACGGACCGCAGGGCTTCACCCCCGGTCAGACGCCTTCGGCCGGTACAGTCGTGACGGTGCCAGCCGGCACTACCTCGGTAAACATTACGGGCCTTACCCCCAGCACTCCCTACCAGTTCTACGTAACCCAGATTTGCGGCGGTACGGCGGGCAACAGCACCCGCAGTGGCCCCAGCGGCTTCTCCACTACCATCCTCAACGATGAGCCCTGCGGCGCCATTGCCCTGACGCTGAACCCAACCGGTTGCACCCCGGTGCAGGCCACCAACACCGGTGCTACTACCACCGTCCCGAACGGCTATACTAACCCCAGCGTAACGGGCTGCGGCGTGGGTACCGCCCCCAAGGATGTATGGTACACCGTGCGCACCACCGCCTCGGGCGCCGGCAGTACATCGGTTAGTTTTGATCTAGTTGGCAACCCAGCCGGTCTGCTGCGCATGTTCTCGGCGGCCTCCTGCTCGGGTCCGTTCACCATCGTAGCCTGCGGCTCGAGCGGCACCAACAATACGGGCCTGGGCGTCTTCACTGCCACCGGCCTGACGCCCAATACGACTTACTACGTAGCCGTGTCCGGCAACGGATCCAGCGACACCCAGGGCTCCTTCACCATTTGCGCTACGTCGCTCACGCCCTGCGGCCCGGCCCGCAACCTGACGGCAACCAACCGCACCGGCACCTCGGCCACGCTGAACTGGAGCGTACTGAGCGGTGGCGGTTCCTTTATTGTAGAGTATGGACCCCAGGGCTTCACTCCCGGCCAGACGCCTTCGGCTGGTACGGTGGTCACAACCGCCCCCGGTGCTACCAACGTCAACATCACCGGTCTGACCCCGAGCACGAGCTATCAGTTTTACGTGACGCAGGTTTGCGGTGGCACATCGGGCAACAGCACCCGCACTGGTCCGGCATCCTTCTCCACAACTATCGTGAACGATGAGCCCTGCGGCGCCATTGCCCTGACGCTGAACTCGACGGGCTGCACCCCGGTGCAGGGAACCAATACCGCAGCTACTACCACGGTGCCCAGCGGCTACACCAACCCACCCGTTACCGGCTGCGGCACGGGTACGGCACCCAAGGATGTATGGTATACGGTACGCACCAACGCCACCGGCGCGGGCAGCACCTCCATCAGCTTTGAGGCTACCGGTAACCCGGCTGGTCTGCTGCGCATGTTCTCGGCGGCCTCCTGCTCGGGTCCGTTCACCATCGTAGCCTGCGGCGCCAGCGGTGCCACCAACACGGCCCTCGGCGTCTTCACTGCCACCGGCCTGACGCCCAACACGACCTACTACGTGTCCATTTCGGGCTACGGTTCGTTCGACACGCAGGGTGCCTTCACTCTCTGCGCTACGTCGGCTACGCTTTGCCCCTCGGTACGCTCCATCACGGCCTCGAACCTGAACAGCACGGGCGCCACGCTGACGTTTAACGCCACGGGCGGAGCCACTAGCTACACGGTGGTAACCACGCCCCTGGGTGGCACGCCGGTAACGACGACGGCGACGACCTCGCCCATTACGCTGACGGGCCTGACCCCGTTCACCCAGTATACCGTGACCATTACGGCTAACTGCAGCGGTGGCACGACCTCTTCGCCCGTGACCACGACCTTCGTAACTAACCCCTACTGCACGACTAACCTTGGTGGCGGGGTCTGCGGCGCAACGGACATGATCGGTGCCGTACGAATTCTGAATACGACGCTGGACAACCCGAACACGGCTTGCAACCAGGCCAACGGCAGCACGTACACCAGCTTCCCGGCTACCGGCAGCACGACGGCCACGTTGTCGCAGGGCTCTTCGTACCAGCTGAGCGTAACGCCCACGGGCGGTGCCATCATCTCGGCCTGGATTGATTACGACCAGGATGGTCAGCTTGAAGCTACCGAATGGGTGCAGGTTGCTACCAATGCTACGGCAGGGGTTCCGTCCGTGGTAACCATCACGGTACCGACGACGGCTGCTTCGGGTCGTACGCTGTTGCGCATTCGCAGCCGCGGCACGGGCAACTTGAACGGTGCTTCGGACGCTTGCTCCAACTTTGGCTCGGGTGAGACCGAAGACTACTTCATTACCATCGGCAACTCGGCCTGCCCGGGTGTAACGAACCTGGCTATCAGCAACCTGGTTGCTCGTTCGGCTACGGTCAACTTCACGGCCAGCGCTTCGGCCACAAACTACACCGTGACGGCTACGCCCCAGGGTGGTGGTACGCCCATCTCCGTATCGGCTACTGCTTCCCCGGTTAACCTGACCGGCCTGCTGCCCAGCACTACCTATGATGTCTGCGTAATCAGCAACTGCGCTGCCGGACTTACGTCGACGGTTTGCACTTCGCTGACGACGCCGATAGCGCCACCGCTGAACGATGATCCGTGCGGGGCGACGGTGCTGACGGTGTCGGGGACGACCACGCC
>NZ_JAJERB010000017.1 GCF_020685205.1 Hymenobacter translucens | reverse complement strand
GGTTGCGCGTACGTGCGGGGAGCCGTACCTTGTGGGCCTAGTCCACATCGTTCAACGGTTTCGCGCAAGATGTGTTTCCTGAATCGCGCTTCGCGCAATTCAGGAAACCCGTTCGCCCGTTGGGCTCACTACACTTGCCCCTTCGGGGACCTCCCTATGGCAGACCTAGCAGCTCCTGATTCACCTCCCCACCGCCCCCGAAAAGGAGGCCGGAAGGCCGGCCCGTTGGCCGAAAAACAGCGCCACGTCGTGAGCGTCCGGCTCACGGACGCGGAGCACGAGCGCCTGACCCGTGAGGCCGAGCGGTATCAGCTGAGCCAGGGGGAAGTGCTGCGGTCGGTGTGGCGCAAGCAGAACACGGCCACGAAACTGCAGGCCCCGCCGACGCCGGAGGAAGCGCGGCAGCTGGCGCAGCTGGCCGGCATGGCGGCGAACCTGAACCAGCTCACCAAGCTGGCCCACCTGGGCCAGGACCAGCGCAGCGGGGCCACGACGGTACTCGGGCAGATGCACCAGCTGCTGAAGCGGCTCACGGGCGAAGGGGCATGATTGGAAAAGTGAAGGTGAACCAGTCGTTCGGGGCGATGTGTGCCTACGTGCTGCAGGAGAAGGCCCCCGGCAAAGGGGCCGAAGTGCTGGCCGCGCACGGGGTGCGCACGGACAGCGCCGCGCACATGGCGGCGGACTTTGACGCGGTGCGGGCCATGCGTCCCGGATTGGGAAAAGCGGTGCTGCACGTGGCGCTGGCCTTTCCGGTCGAGGAAAAGGAGAAGCTGACCAATGAGGTCATGGGCCGTATTGCCCAGGACTACCTAAAAGGGCTGCGAATCGACCCGGAGAACACGCAATGGGCCGTGGTGCGGCACCAGGACAAAACCCACCCGCACATGCACCTGGTGGTGAACCGGGTGGATCTGGACGGGCAGACAGTGAGTGACCAGTTTATCCGCTCCCGGAGCGTGGACGTGTGCAAGGGCATCGAGCAGGACTACGGACTGATTGTGGCCGACCAGGTAGGGCACCGGCAGGCCCGCGAAATCGGGCCGACCCCCAAGCAGCAGCAGGCCACGACCCCGAAGGAGCAGCAGTCGGCCGACTGGAGCCGCGCCCGCCAGGAGATTGGCCGCGCCCTGAGCTACACGGCGGGCCAGGCCCGCAGCTTCGACGAGCTGCGCGAGGCGCTGCGCCCGCGAGGCATCGAGCTGGAGCTGACGCGGCGCAAGGACGGGAGCCCGGCCGGGGTGGTGTTTGCCCAGGACGGGCACCGGGTGAAGGGCAGCCAGGTGGGCCGGGCGTACAGCGCGGGGAATCTGGAAGCAGGCTTTGCCAAGGCCCGCGAGCTAGGCCACGACCCGGCCCAGCAATGGCAGCAGCTGGGCCAGGATTACGCGCTGGCCAAGCTGGCGGCCGAGTACGCCCAGGCCAAGCAGCGGCAGGCCCAGCAGCAGCTGAGCCAGCAGCCATCCCAAGGCCTAGGGATGGGAGATTAACTTTTCAGCAACGACCGATGCAGGAGCTATTGGAAGATATTAACGCGCTACGGCGGGGTATTGAGACGCTGAACAAGCGCAGCTTGGAGCAGGGCCGGCCGGTGAGCCGGGCCGAGCTGGACGAGGTGCTGGCCACGGTGAAGCAGGAAGTGCGCTTTACCATCAACTACCAGGGCGTAGCGGAGGCCATCCAGCCGCACCTGGCCACGCCGGCGAAGGTGGAAAAGACGCTCACCACGGGCACGGCGCAGCTGCAGCAGGTGATTGACCGGATTCCGCGTAGCGTGCCCGTGGTGGGGGAAGTCTGGGGCTTTACCCATGTGCGGCTGGGGGTGGGGGTGGTGGCCCTGCTGCTGATGCTGACCAGCCTGAGCACCTACCTCTGGAAAGAGAAGGCCGCAGCCGAGGCGCAGGTAGCGCAGCTGCAGCAGGAGCAGGCCCAGAAAAAGCGGGCGCTGGAGTGGCTGACGAAGGGCTATTGGGACCTGAAACGGGACAATCCGAAGGTGGTCAAAAAGTATTTCCCACAGTAGGGCTTTTAGAGGTCTTCTCAGGAAACGGAGAATACAGCACGTTAAGCGCCCACAAGCCGCGTCCTGAGCACAGAGAAGGAACAGTCAACCGTTTACCTTACGTACCCTAAGCCGTCTCATTCATTCCTTGTTCTATGTCCGATTCCCGTTTTTCCCGCCGTGACTGGCTCAAAACCACGGCGCTGGCCACCACGCCGCTGCTGCTAGGCCCCTTGCCCTCCTTCGCCGAAGCCCCGGCCCCCGGCAACACCCCGCCGCTGAGCGCGGCCGACATTGCCGCCATCGAGGCCGCGATGGGCAAGAAAGGGGCCTACGTTGAAGCGCAGGCCACGCACAGCACCCCGTTGCCGCGCAACGACTTGAAGGTGACCATCAAGGGGGAGCCGGTGCCCATTGCCTTTGGTTTTGGCGGGTGGGTGGCCATCAAGCACACGCTGGACGGCAAATCGGCCATGCTCATGAGCGACACGGTGCTGCTGCAGGAGGAAGTCAACCCGCTCATGTCGGCCGCGCTGGCCCAGGGGCTGGAAATCGGGGCCGTACACAACCACTTCTTTTACGAGGAACCGCGCATCTTCTACATGCACATTCACGGCATGGGTGCCCCGGCCGAGCTGGCCCGCAAGTTTGCCGCCGCGCTCAAGGACTCCAAGTTGCTGCCGGCCAACCAGCCGAAGCCCAGCGGCGGCACCCCGGCCGCGCAGGCGGGCAACAACGCTACGTCGGCCCCCGGCCCGCCCACCGGCAAGGAGCTGTTTGATATTCCGGCGCTCGACAAAGTGGTGCAGTACCAGGGCACGGTGAACGGCCCCACCTACAAGTATACCGTGGGCCGAGCGGACCTGCAATCGGTGATGATGGGCACGGAAATGACCGCCGCCATTGGCCTGAACTCGTGGGCCGCGTTCGCCGGCAAGCAAGCTGACGCGCATGTGGCCGGCGACATTGCTATGCTGGAGCACGAAGTAAACCCGGTTATAAAGGCCCTGCGCGCCCACAATCTGGAGGTCGTGGCCGTGCACAACCACATGCTGTTTGACCAGCCGCGCATGATGTTCCTGCACTACTACGGTCGCGGCCCCGCCGCGCAGCTGGCTACCGGCTTCCGTGCCGCCCTCGACCAGTTGGGCAAGGGCAAAGCGGGCATGAAGATGAAGCACTGACGCGCCGGTAAATCGACCCCGTTTTTTAGGGGCCTAAACCGGAAAAGTACCACGCGCCGGCACCGGGGGCGGTGGGGAGCAAAACCGCACGGATTCCAAGATTGCTCCTATAAGCTACATTATGTTAAGGGATAAAACCGGGATGACGGACCCGCTTTTTGCACTCTCCCCACTGCCCCCTAAATCCTATCTGACTAGCCTACCAGCGGAGCCGGTAGGGCCGGGACGAAGTCGTCAAATACCTCGTAGCTGATGATTTTGTAACGACGGGCGTAGGCCCGCAGGTGCACGGCAATAATCCGCTCTCTGGTGGCACGATCGGAGCCCGGGGTGTACTCGATGACCATCATCCGCTTTTCGGCTTCCTGAGCCATCAAGAAGTGGCACGGAATGGCTTGTTGCTCGGCCTCGGTGAGGTGCACCGCGTTGCCGGGCTTCAAAACGACGAGTTCGAGGTAGATTTTTTGGCGCATCGGAGGGAGGGGCTCAGGCGG
Organism: Hymenobacter translucens; assembly: GCF_020685205.1. Lineage (GTDB taxonomy): Bacteria > Bacteroidota > Bacteroidia > Cytophagales > Hymenobacteraceae > Hymenobacter > Hymenobacter translucens. The sequence goes on along the minus strand of NZ_JAJERB010000017.1, from coordinate 1,735 downwards.
GCTTAGGGGCTTTGGCCGCGACCAGGCCCAGGCGCACGAGCAGCAGCCCGCCCGGATTGCGCGAGGCTTTGACCTTGCCCGTTTTCAGGTCGTGGTTGTAGCGGTTCACTTCCGCGACGTGGGCCGCACTGGCCAGGATGGTAGCCCGGTGTTTGGGGTCGGTGATGCGCAGCTCGTCCAAGATGCGGGCGGCGTTGTCGAAGTGGCTTTGTTGAACGCCAGGCACGTCCTGAACAGTGGTTACTAAGTCGAAGGGAATGGTTTCCGCTAAGGCTTGCCGCTTGATGGTAAAGACGATGTTTTTGTAGGTTCTAACCCGTTTTTCAAGCTTATAGCTGATGTGCAATTCAGTATGCTCATTGATTTGCTTTACGGCCACATCCAGCACACTTTCCCGAAAATCACTCATCCTGATAGCTTTATCCTTGCCTTTGTCATCAAGCAAGCCCAGCATCATCTTGAACTCCTGAATGTCATACTTTTTGGATTCGCCCTGGTCTTTCCACTGACTGCAATACTGATAAATCCGCTTAGCATACTTGCTAGTGAGGCGCAGTGCCGAAGCCAATTCATAGCTAGTGAAGTTCTCTTTCAGGTCAAATAGATAGGGGGTAATGTCCTCTGTGAGCTTGATTTCAATGATTCCTTGCCCAAGTAGGTAGTCCACACGCTGGAACATCCAGAGTTGCCGGTACCGGGTTTCGGTTTGCACCTCAAAGACACGGCTACCCATGTCAGCAGTCGCCTTATGGAGATAGGCAGCGTTATATTTTTTGCCAGTTAATGAGGATAAATCCTTGATGTTCAATTCATAAACCCTGTCCTGCTGGTCTTTTCGGAGCTTAGAGATAAGAAAGAACAGCAAATCAAGCTGCAGCTCCGAATACTCGTACCGAGCATTGGTTAAAGCATTGTGTTGGCGAACTTCTAGGTCCTTGCTCATAGTGTCCTAATGGCTGATTACTGGGCAATTATAAGAAAGAAACGGGTATCGTATTCGGATTCCGTTTTTAAATTCCGTTTCTCACCCACTAAAACCCGTTTTCAAACCCACTAAAACCCGTTTCTCACCCACTAAAACCCGTTTCTCACCCACTAAAACCCGTTTCTCACCCACTAAAACCCGTTTTTAAGTGTCATAAATAGCTGTAAATCAACATGAAAGCAGCCCCTCAAATAAGACAAATAAGCTCAAATACACCAATTGTTGTTTCGCGCGAGGCAAAAAAGCTTCTAGGGCTTGTTCGAGAGTACAACGGCGCGAGCAAAACAAAAACAGCAAAAGTCCTAGAGGCCAGTGACTTGCGAGCATTCAATAAAGTATATATTATTGGTAATCAACGGTTTATAAACCTTATTGTTGAGCTTATGTGCTGCTTTGAACTCCGGAATACTGTGCCCACAGAAACGGTAGCAGCTAAGGCCACAGGTCAGGAAAGGAGTACAAGAGGGGAAAGCAAGCGCACCGGGACAGGAGGCAATGACCAGGTGGGAGAAGGTGGCCAGATGGGGCAGCTGGAGGCGAGAGCAAGGTGGCCACGTTGCCGGCAGGGGAGCACCAGAAGTAGGAGGCAGGAGGTAACCGGAAGGGTGCAAGAGTTGGAACGGAAACCAACGGTAAAACCAACTGGGAGGCGCAGCGAAAAGAGTGGGCCAGGGGTTGCGCGTACGTGCGGGGAGCCGTACCTTGTGGGCCTAGTCCACATCGTTCAACGGTTTCGCGCAAGATGTGTTT
>NZ_JAJERB010000016.1 GCF_020685205.1 Hymenobacter translucens | reverse complement strand
CCGCACATCCACGCCACGGTCGTGCCCATCGACCAAGCCGGCAAGCTCAACTGCCGGGCGATGCTCGGAGACCGGCAGAAGATGCGCGCCATGCAGACCAGCTTTGCGGCCCAGCTGGCCCGGTTGGGGCTGCAGCGCGGCGTAGAGGGTAGCCAAGCCCAGCACCAGGAAGTGAAACGCTTCTACGGGCTGGTGAAGGAACTCAACCCGCAGCTGGAGCAGGAAGCGCAGCGCCAGGTGGCTCAGCAGCGCGTGCGCCAGGCCAGCCAGCAGCACAGCCACGGCGGGGTAAGCATGTAAAGGCTACCTTACCTAAATCACCGTTTTGCTGAACGCACGTTTCGAGATGCCTTCTCGGTGCTCTGGAGGCCGCTTTTAACCGATTAACGTGCTATCTTTTCCGCTTCCTATGAGGGCTCCATTTAACTGACTACTTGGCCATAACCCTGAACAGGTTCGATGAAAGTCCTTACTTGCTAATTCACTTCCACTTGCTGATCCTCAATTTTTTCTCTTTTCATGTTGCGAAAACTATTTTTTGCCGCGGTTTTCGCTTTGGTTGGTGCCAACTGCGCCATGTCACAAGACAAGCCGACCAGTAAAATCAAAACGAAGTCGAAGCCGGGCACGACGGCCGCCGCCCCGACGCCCGCCCTGGCGGCCGCGCCCGCCACCGACTGGTCGGTGAACTACGCGGCCACTATCACGGCCGAGGACCTGCGCCAGCACCTGAGCGTGCTGGCTTCGGACGAGTACGAGGGCCGCGAAACCGGCCAGAAAGGCCAGAAAATGGCCGCCGACTACATCAGCAAGCAGTTTGCCGCTTTTGGGCTGAGCGGCCCGGTGAAGGGTGGCGCTAACATGCACCTGCAGCAGTTTGAGCTGGAGCGCAGCACCTGGGCTGCGGGCGGGCAAACCCTGCAGGTGGGCGGCAAAACCTACACCTGGCTGCAGGATTACTACGTCCGCGGCGTCACGCCGTTCCAGACGCTTACCACCGTGCAGCCGCTGTTTGTGGGCTACGGCATCGAGCAGGAAGGCTACTCGGACTACGCCACGGCCGGCGACGTGAAGGGCAAAGACCTGTTCATGCTGATGGGCGAGCCCCTGGGCGCCGACGGCAAGCCCGTGCTCAGCCCCGACGGCAAGCCCACCCGCTGGGGCCAGGCCAGCCCCGGCGCCAAGCTGGAGCTGGCCGCTAGGAAAGGCGCCCGCAGCGTGTTTTTCGTCGATTTCAGCCCCAACGCCAACTTTGCCAAGCTGGCGGCCCGCCTAGCGTCCAGCACCAACGCGCCCATCATTCGCTTTACGGATGCGCCGGTGCGCTACGCGCCGGGCATCTATGTATCGCCGGCTGTGGGCTATGCCATCCTGAAAACCAAGGAAGCCGACGTGCAGAAGTACCTGACGGCCGTGGCCGCCGCCAAAAAGCCGGTGGCATCTTCCTTCAAACCCGCCAGCATCAAGATTAAGACCGAGAAAAAGCGCGAGATGTTCGGCACCGAAAACGTGCTGGGCTACCTGGAAGGCACCGATAAGAAAGACGAACTGCTGGTGATTTCGGCGCACTACGACCACCTGGGCGTGAAAAACGGCGTGGTGTTCAACGGTGCCGACGACGACGGCTCGGGCACGGCGAGTGTGCTGGAACTGGCCCAGGCGTTTGCCCAGGCCAAAAAGGAGGGGCACGGCCCGCGCCGCAGCCTGCTGTTTCTGGCCAACACCGGCGAGGAAGTGGGCCTGCTGGGCTCGGAGTACTACGTCAACCACCCGATTTTTCCGCTCGCCCAGACCGTCACCAACCTCAACATCGACATGCTCGGCCGCGTGGACAAAGACCACGAAGGCAAGGGCGACTATGTGTATCTGGTCGGCTCCGACAAGCTCAGCTCCGAGTTGCACGCGCTGAGCGAGGCCACCACTGCCAAGTACACCCCCGTGGCGCTGGACTACAAGTACAACGACCCCAACGACCCGGAGCGCATCTACTACCGCTCCGACCACTACAACTTCGCCAAAAACAAGGTGCCGGTGCTTTACTATACCTCCGGCCTGCACGACGACTACCACAAGGAGTCGGACGACGTGGACAAGATTGACTTCCCGGCCATGACCCGCCGCGACCAGCTCATTTTTCATACGGCCTGGGAGCTGGCCAACCGCGACAGCCGCGTGGTAATTGACTCCAATAAGCCGTAGTCGCTCCTTTCAGTAAACGCCTGGCAGCAGCCCGGCACCAGGTGGCCAGCTGACCCAATAGGGCAGGGCGAGTTTACAAAACGCGCCGAAGGGATGAGTTTTGTAAACGCTCGAACCGTGGCCTGGTTCCCCGGCAAAGTACCACGCGGCGGCACCGGGGGCGGTGGGAAGTGAAACCGCACTTATTCCGAGGTCGGGGGTATAACCCATCTTATGTTAAGGGACAGAACCCAGACGCCCGGCCCACTATGCAGCAGGGGCCGGGCATCGGAGAATCCCATTAGTGGAACCACCGCGCCCATAGGCGCGGCAATACCAGCACCAGCCGGACGAGGTGATACAGCAGGCCGAGCACGGCCGCGACCGCACCGCAGAGCAGCGTGAAGCCGTGCAGGTGCGCGGCGTGGGCGCTGGCCCATAACAGCAGGCAGCCCAAAAGCCCCATAACGGGCAGTAGGTGAGCGACAACCGCCACAGCGGCCGTGAGGCTCGAAAAGAGAAAATGTTTCATGTGGTATCTATTTCAGGTAAATAGTCCCGCATGAGAACAGAATCCGGTTAGAAGCCGTTATTTTGAATCAAATGTCTGATAATCAGTTAGAAATTATTTTTAAAGACGAGATTATTATTTTTTGACCGGGTGCTTTTTCTCCCAACAGCCCCGGCTTTTAGCTGGTAACCGCCGCCGAGGGCTTCGCCCCGACCAAGCCCAGGTGCACGAGCAGTCGGTCCCTAGGGTGGCGGCTGGCTTTGAGCTATTACAAGGCATCTGAGGCATGTAAGACGCGCTGTAAGACAAAAATTTTCAGCGTACCTATGTGTCTTACAACTTGTAAGACACGTTTACATGAAGTCCAAAATCAGTCTGACAGAAACCGAAAACGGTAAGACAAGCCTTGAGAGTGGTCTTACAACGGCCGAAAGTGGTAAGACAGCCTCTGAAATCAGTCTTACAGAAACCGGTACTGGTAAGACAGAGGAGGTAGAGGGAGAGAACGAAGGTCTTACACCGAGTAAGACAAGCAACAAAGGCGGGCGACCGGCTAAGCCGGCCAGTACCACGGCCGTGACCTGGTCGGTGCGCGGGGTGGAGCGCGAAACGCGGGCCATGCTAGAGAAGGCGGCGGCGCGGGCCGACAAGACCATGGGGCAGTACTTCAACGACGAGGTGCGCGCCTTTGTCCAGGGTGAGCTTAGCCAGGCCGAGGCCTCGCAGCTGCCAGCCAGCCCCCGCGACCTGCAGGTGCAAGTGGAGCAGCTGACGCAGATGGTCGAGGGCATTGCGGCCCGGTTGGCCGAGCCAGCACGAAAGAGCCTCTGGCAGCGTGTTTTCAGCAAGTAGGCGAGTAAGCCCTACTTTTTGGCGGTCGCGTCGAACAGCGGCCCATTTGCGGGCTTTTTCAAGCCCAGGATGGTGAGCAGGAGCCCCGACAGGGAATGAGCTTTGGCGTGCTTGCCGGTTTTCAAGTCGTGGGCGAACTTGTTGCAGGCCGCCACATGCGCCGCGCTGGCCAGGATGGTGGCCACCAGCGCCGGCGTGGTGATGCTCAGCTGCGCGAGTAGCCGACCGGCGTTCTCCACCTGGTGCTGCTGCATCCCAGCCGGGGCCGTGCTCGCCGGCACCAGGTCAAACGGGATGGTTTCGGCCAGCGCTTGCGGCTTGACCGTGAAAACGATGTTTTTGAAGGCCTTGCCCTTCTTTTCCAAAGTGTAACTGACGTGCAGTTCGGTGTGCTCGTTGATTTGCTTGACAGCAATGTCTAACACCTTACTCTTTAAGTCGCTGACTCTTTCGGTCTTGTCGTTTCCCTTTTCATCGAGAAGGCCGAGCATTCTCTTGAAATCTTGCAGGTCGTACTTTTTAGTTTCGCCTATATCCTTCCATTGGGAGCAGAGCTGATACACCCGCTTAGCGTACTTGCTGGTGAGGCGGAGTGCAGCGGCCAACTCGTAGCTAGTGAAGTTGTTTTTGAGGTCGAACAGGAAAGGTAAAACGTGCCTAGTCAGGTCAAATTCAATGATTCCTTGCCCTTTGAGGTAGCGAATCCGCTGGAACATCCAGATTTGCTGGTACTCGTTGGCATCTTCCACTTCTAACATGCGGGCTCCCATGTCAGCGGTGGCTTTGTGCAGGTAAGCCCCGTTGTAGCGCTTTCCCGTCAGGCTGGACAACTCTGTAATATCTAATTGATAAACAGTGTCTTTGTCGCCTTTCCGCAGCTTGGAGATGATGAAGAAGAACAAGTCCAATTGCAACTCCGAGTATTCGTAGCGGGCATTAGTTAGCGCATTATGCTGGCGGATTTCTAGCTCTTTGTTCATTGAATAGTGTCTAACTGACTCGAGAGCAATTATACGGTAAAAACGCCAATCAAAAACTTCAGCCGTTTTTAATATAAGTTTTTACTACACGAAAAGCCGTTTTTAAACACACGAAAAGCCGTTTTTACTACACGAAAAGCCGTTTTTACTACACGAAAAGCCGTTTTTACTACACGAAAAGCCGTTTTTGAATGACATAATTAATTAATTTTCAAATAGTTGCAAGCCCCTCAAATAGAACAAAGCTTTACAAATACACAAATTGTGTTTCGCGCGAGGAAAAAAGCTTTTAGGGACGGTGGATAACTCCGGCCGGAAGACAGAAAGCAAACAAAAGTCCTAGAAGCCAGTGACTTGCTAGTATTCAATAAACACTATATAATTGGTAATCAACAGTATATAAACTTTATTGTCGAGCTTATGTACTCTCTTGCACCCGGGAGAACTTTCACCCCTGGGGCCGTGGGGAAGCAAGCCCTGAGCAGCGCCGATACCTGGTGTAACCTAGTCGCTAGGGCTGCCCGTAGGAGAAAGGGAAATAGTAATCTACCCGTATGCTCCACACCTGCCAGCACTGCTCTACCATTTATACCCCCCGCCGCAAAGGAGGCCGGTTCTGTTCCACCAACTGCCGGGTAAGCGCGTGGGATAAGGCCCAAAAATCGGAGGAAGCGCGGTGGTTGTACCAGGGTGAAGAGTACTACCTGGCCCGCAAAATCGACTTCATAGGAGAGGAAGCCGGGAAGCTTTTGCCCCAATTAGGTGAGACGATAACCCCGGACCAGGTGCAGCAGATACGGACGCTATTGGACCGGATGCAGTACGAACGGGGGAACTCGGTGGTGCAGCGTCTGGTAAAGGGGAATCCGGTACCACCAGGAGGCACAAGCGTAAGTCGTTAGCGTAGGAAAGCCGCTGATAGCGTAAGTAATAAGCGTAAAAATTCAGTCACAAGCGTAAGGCACAAACGTAAGCAAGCGTAATGTTCAAGCGTTGTGTACTCACTAGACAATTTTGGGGAGCCTAAGCGCTGCGCTTTAGGCTCCCCAAAATTGTCTGTTCGGCCCTGCGGGCACTCGTTCTACCCGGTGGTCCCCGGCATCCGAAGCCGGCCCGCTGGCCACCCTTTTTCCCTACCGTCCCGATGCCCTATGCCATCCTGCGCACGGCCAAACTCAAGAGTGCCGGCAACCTCACTTCCCTCAACGAGCACCTGCAGCGGCTGCGGCCCACCCCCAACGCGGACGCCGAGCTGACCCCGCTCAACGTGCAGCTGGTGGGCAGCCCCGACCTAGCCGCCGACGTGCAGGCCCGCCTGGATGCCGTCGGCTGCACGGTGCGTAGCAACGCCGTGTTGGCGGTGGAGCACCTGATGACGTTCAGCCCCGAGTTTTTGAACATTCGCAAGGAGCCCGGCCAGTCCGGCAAGCCGGCCCAACTGGTCGGCTCGGCCGAGGACGGGGCCAAGCTGGCCGGCTTCCGGGACCGGGCCATGGAATGGCTGAGTGAGCGCTACGGGAAAGAGAACGTGGTCAATGCCGTGCTGCACCTCGATGAGCAGACCCCGCACATCCACGCCACGGTCGTGCCCATCGACCAAGCCGGCAAGCTCAACTGCCGGGCGATGCTCGGAGACCGGCA
>NZ_JAJERB010000015.1 GCF_020685205.1 Hymenobacter translucens | reverse complement strand
GCCGTGCAGGTTCAGGTGGCGGTAGGAGAGCACGGCGAAGGGCGAGAGCGTGGCCAGCGTAGCCGCTTGCTGCTCGGGCGGCAGCCGGGCCAGGTGCTGGGAGAGGTGCAGGTAATTCCAGCAGATGATGGCGTTCATCAACAAGCGCTTGCAGGTCTCGGCCACCAGCTGCTCGGAGCGGGTGGCGGCGTGAAACTCCTGGTTGCGGCCGTGCCAGACGGCGTGGGCCAGCCGGTGGGCGCTCTCGCCCTTGTTGAGCTGCTTCTGGATGCGCTGGCGCAGTTCCACCTGGTCAACGTAGCGCAGCAGGAACTCGGTTTTAACCAGCCGGCCCAGCTCTTTCAGGGCCCGGTAGAGCGGGTGCTGGCGGGCGTAGGAGTTGAGGCGGCCGAACAGGCGGGAGGCCTCGCTGTGGCGCAGCTTCAGGGTGACGACCAGGCGCAGGACCTCGTCCCAGTGCCGGGCGATGCGCTCGGGGTCGAGGCGCGCGTCGGGCAGCAGGGTCTGCCCCAGTTGCCGGTGCGTGGCCACCGGCTCCCAGCTGTAGAGCTGCTGGTTGGTGAGCTGGCGGATGCGCGGCTCGTAGGCGATGCCCAGCATGCGAGTCACGGCGAAGATGACTTCGGTGTAGCCGTGCGTGTCGGTGCTGTGCACGTCGGTGGGCCGCACGGCGTGGCGCAGCAGCCCCTCCAGCAGGTGCGTGGCCTCGCGGTCGGCGGCGCTGAACACGGTCGAGTCGAAGACGAGCAGCGTTTCGTCCACGTAGGAGTAGGCCGTCAGGCCGCGGCGGTTGCCGAAGTACTTGAACGAGGCGCTGCCGGCGAGCGAGTCCACAGCCAGGTCGTACTTCTGCCCGTCGCTGCTGCTGTGCAGCACGTCGGGGGAGCGCCGAAAGGCCTCGCGCAGGCGCAGCTGGCGGGTAAAGGCCAGAATCAATTCGTTGGCCTGGCGCAGGTTGTCGAGCGAGAAATGGGTGCTGGCCAGGCGCTGCAGGGCCGCCTCGTCCACTTGGGGCGCGACTTGTGCCAGGCGGCGCAGGCCCAGGTTGCAGCCCAGCCCCACCAGGGCGGCCAGCAGCTGCGACAAGGGCGGAGGCGTGCGGGCGTGTTTGCTGGGCAGCGAGCCGAAGGCCGTGTCAAACTGCGTCAGGCGGGCTACGCTGGTGAGCACCTCGCGCAGGGGCACCACCCGGTGGCGGGGAAATAGATGAGCCGGCAGGCGCGGCTGCTCGGCCGGCAGCCGGGGCGTGGTCAGGCGGTAACGCCCGGCCGGGGTGCGGTGCGCGTGCGGGTTGTCAGCTCCGCTCAGGTGGGCGTTCGTGGCGGCAAACTGGGCCTGCAGCTGCGCCTGTAGGGTCGTTTGGACCGTGGCAAAGTCGCGCCAGGCACTCAGGCCCGCCTGCTCCAGCAAGGCCTCGTGCTGCTTGGCCCACTGCGCGGCCGGCAGCAGGTAGTGCTCAAACGCCCGGTACTGGTAACAGCACGTAAAGTTGAGTTGGCCGGACTTGATGGCCGTGGCCATCTCCAAAAAAAGGAGGGCTTTATAAAGGGAGGTGCGTAACCGACCTTGCGCATCGAGGACGTAGGCCCGTTGCGTGAGCGAGAGAAAGTCCAGCGGCACCTGCGCGCCCAGGTGCCCGTCGTGCTGCTGGTAGTAGTGCACGGCCCGCCACAGGTCGGCGCGGGTGGTCGCTTCGTCGACGACCAGCGCTTTGACCAGGGCCCCGAGCTTGGTTTGCAGGCGCAGCGACGCCCCGGCCAACGCCTCGTGAAACAGCGCCTCGCCCGCCTGCTGCTCGGTGGCTTGGCGTAATTGCTCCAGCTGCTGGTGGTCTTCGCTCAGCTGCGCGGCCGTGACCTGGTGGCGCTGCAGCAGCGCGTCGATACGGGCCAGCTTCTGCTCGGCCGGCACGTCGGGGGCATCGACCAGGGCACGAATCTGGGTCAGCGCCTGCAGGTGTCGGTAACCCCGGCCCGTGACCTGGCTGGTCAGCTGCTGCGTGGCGGCGCGCTGCTGATAAAGCGTCTCCTTCACCTGCTCGCGGCATTGATTCGCGGCGCTGGTCGTGGTGTGCAGCAGCGTGTCGACCAGGGCGTCGCCCAGTTCGTAGTACTGGTGCACCACGAAGCTGAGCAGGTAGAGGTAGCGCCGCTCGTCGCGGCGGTAGAGTTGCGCGGCCTGGGCCCGCAGCACGTACTCGGCGTAGTAGGTGATGGCCTGGTCCGAGAGGCGCAGGCGCTGCCAGAGCGGCTGCAGCTGCTCGAAGAGCCGCCGCAGGGACGCGAAGTGCGTCACCCGTTCGCGGATTTCCCCGGGGCGCAGGCCCTGGCGAATGCGCTTGAGAAAGGTGAGCGGGTAGCGCCGGTCCGCCTCCGCTTCGCGGGCGTCGGGGTCGTCGGCGGCCAGCAGCCGGTCCAGCAAGCGCTGCTCGCCGGGCTGCAGGTGCTGCTGCAAGCGGTGGAGCAGCCGTTTCTCGAAGGCCAACAGCGCCCGCGTAATCAGGTTGGCCAGGGCGAAGTAGGTGGGCAGCTCCAGCCGGTGCTCGTGCAGAAACAGCACCAGGTAATCGAAGACCGACGCCGGCTTCAGGTGCTGGCTGCTTAGGCGGACCGCCTCCTGGTACAGCCGGTCCGCCGCGGCCGCCTCGAACCGCGCAATACCCAGTTGCTCGCACAAGAGCTGCTGGTGGGCGTAGTAGCGGGCGTCGGCGTAGCGGGCGGGCGCGAACTCGGCCGGGGCCCCAGGCCCAGCTGCTGGGCCACGTACGCCACATCGGCCGCGTGGTAGCGGGTGGCCACGTAGAAGCGCTGGCTAATCTGGAAGTAGCCCAGCTGCAAGACAAACCCGACGCGGTTGCCCGGCGCCAGCATCCGCAGCAGGTGCGCATCCGCCCAATCCGGGACGGCAAAGACCCGGGCCTGCTCGGCCGCCGGTACCAGCGGGGGCTGCTCGTAGAGCTCACGTTCCTTGCCCAGGTGAATCCGCAGGTGCGTGGCCATAAGCTACCCAAAAGGCGATGGTGTAAACGACCGTTATTTCTACCCACCAATGATAGCGTTAACGTCCATGTAAAGGCATCGAAAACCGGTACCTTTACGAAGCGCATTTACCTTATCGCTAACCTGCCCGTTTTGCCCATGCTATTTGGCTACGTCCGCGTCTCCACGAGCGCCCAATCGGCCGAGAGCCAGAAGAGCCTCATCGCCCGCTATCTGGTCGAGCACCGCTGGACCCTCGACGAGTGGATTGAAGTAGAAATGTCTTCCCGCCGCACCGCCGGGCAGCGCCGCCTGCCCGAGCTGCTGGCCAAGGTTGGCCTTGGTTAAAAGTTTGGTACAAAGGTTAAACGGGCGGGGCCGCAGGAGACTCCCAGTCGAAGGCAAAAAGGGCCTCCAAATCGAAGGGGAGTGAATCTTTTAGGGCGTCGTCCGAGAAATCGAACTCGCCGTTCAGATTGATGTGCTGCCAGCTCGCCCGTGAGCTGGCAGTACATCAATCTGCCACGGACTAGCGCTCGGCCGCCGGGGCATGAAGCAGCTACTGGTTGGGACAAAGGCAATTCCAACAGACGATTACGTTCTGCACCAGCCGTTTGCAAGGGCCTGCTTGCGTGGGTGGTCGCATGCCCGCCGTCGCCCGCTCATGGATACTCTCGCGGCCATACCCAGCCAGCGCGGCGAAGAGGCCCAAGACCGCCCGCCCGGCCGGGGTGGCCGTATCGATGCCTAGGTCCAGAGCGACGAAGCGGACCTGCCGGGCGTGCAGAGCGGCCACCACCTACATGATGTGGGTGCTGTTGCGGCCCAGCCGGTTCAGGCGGGCTAAAGTCACCGTGTCCCCGGCACGCAACGTGGCCAGCCGCTCGGTGAGCACCGGGCGCTGTGAGCGTGCCGCTGATTTTTTCCCAAATCAGGCGGTCTACGCCCGCGACCTTTAGTTGTCCATATCAAAATGTCACATCTGCGTACTTTGCCGCCATGTCCGATTTCCGTCTGCGCGTATTTGCCGCTGTGGCCCGGCACCTGAGCCTGACCAAGGCCGGCCAGGAGCTGTTTGTGAGCCAGCCGGCCGTTACCAAGCACATCCGGGAGCTGGAAGCACAGTACGGCCAGCGCCTGCTGGAGCGGCGCGGCAACCGCGTGACCCTCACCGAGGCCGGCCGCCTGCTGCACGCCCACGCCGATGCCGCCGCCGCCGCTCAGCAGCAGCTGGAGGACCAGCTGCTGGCCCTGCGCGACCCCGACGAGGCCGCCGGCCGCCTGCGCCTGGGGGCCAGCACCACGCTGGCCCAGTACGTGCTGCCGGGCCTGCTGCCCGCCTTCCAGGCCCGCTACCCGCAGGTGCAGCTCTCGTTTCTGAACGCCAACTCCGAGCGCATTGCCGAGGCCCTGCTGCGCGGCGAGCTGGACCTAGGCTTCGTGGAGGGCCGCACCAAGAGCCACGACCTGCACTACGAGCTGCTGCTGCCCGACGAGCTGGTGGCCGTGCGCCGCGCCACACCCGGCGGCCCGCCCGCCGCCCCGCTGCCCCTGGCCGAGGCGCTGGCCCACCCGCTGGTGCTGCGCGAGCGGGGCTCGGGCACGCTGGAAATCCTCGAATTTGCCCTGCGGGCGCAGCACATCAAGCTCAGCGCCCTGCCCGTGGCCATTTACCTGGACAATACGGAGGCCATCAAGCGCTACCTCGAAGCCGCGCCCACCGCCCTGGGCTTCGTGTCGCGCCGGGCCCTGGACCGCGAGCTGGCGGCCGGGCTGCTCGAAATCGTGCCCATTGCCGGGCTGCACTTGGCCCGGCAGTTCGAGGCGGTATCGGTGCAGGGACAGGTGCTGGCCCGGCCGGCGCAGCGCTTCCTGAGCTTCGTGCAGGGGCAGCTGAAGGGGGGCAAATAAAAAATGGTGATGCTGGATAACTATTCGGTATCCGCTGAAAGCACCACTTTATGAGCAGCTTACGTACCATTGCAGCGTAGTGCGGACCGGGTGGTTCGCCCATCTTCACCCGACTTACTTATACTCATGGAAAACACTCCGCAGCCCGCCCCAACCGATGCGCAACCCGCCGCCGAACCGGCCGCCCACGATGGCACCCCGCACTACGGCGACTTCGGCCACCCCGCCGACCCCACCGCGCCCCGCCACTACCAGGCCCCGACCAACGACGGCTCGAACGACAACCCCGACGAGTTCAGCGAATTTCGCGGCAAAAATGCCTCAGCCACCGAGCAATACTGCCTACCCGGTGCTATTGCTGACCCAAATTTGCAGCGCGGGCACGTCGAGCAAAACCAGCACCCCGAAGCCATTGCCGCAGCCGAGGGGGGCAGCGACGCCGAAGAGCGCGCCGCCTACGCCCTCGACGACCCGCGCTACGCTGGCGGCGACGTATTCGATTTGAAGGACGAGCAAACCGGCTTCTAAGCCCTCAGGCCAGTAGTTCATCCGTCCAGCGGCCGGCTCGTACACCACGAGCCGGCCGCTGGCGTTTCCAGCCCTCGCGGCGGCCGGCTTGGCCACGCAAAACGGACGCGCCACCCTGGCTCGGCCCGGGCAATCAATAACCTTTGGTTATGCAGGATAATACTATTGGATAATCCAATCGGTGGGCAACGCCGTATATTTGCCTCAGAAACAAACCCCTCCCGCTCATGGCCCTCCCAGTTCAGCCCACGCCGCTTCAAGCTTCCACCCCGCTGCCCGCCCCTGCCCCGGCCGGGGAAACCGCCGCCCCCGAATTCAACGAAACCACCGGCTTCTTCCGCCACCTGCACACGCCCCGGGTGGTGTTCGGGCAGGACTTCACCTTGAAGCAGGTGGTGTTCGTGCTGTTCTTCGTGTTCTGCCTCACGCCCTGGGCCTCGCCGCCCATTGCCCTGGCGCTGGGCCTGCTGCTGGCCCAAACCATCGGCAACCCCTTCACCACGCAAACCAAGCAGGCCACGGCCAAGCTGCTCCAGTTCTCGGTTATCGGGCTGGGCTTTGGCATGAATGCCCACGCGGCGGTGCAGGCCGGCAAGGAGGGCATCATTTTCACGGTGGTGTCCATCTTCGGCACGCTGCTGCTGGGCCTGGTGGTGGGCCGGTGGCTGGGGCTGGGCAAGCACGTGGTGCATTTGATTTCGTGCGGCACCGCTATTTGCGGCGGCTCGGCCATCGCGGCCATCGGACCGGTGCTGCGGGCCAAGGACGAGGAAATGTCGGTGGCGCTGGGCACGGTGTTCGTGCTCAATGCCGTGGCCCTATTCGCCTTCCCGCCCATCGGCCACGCCCTGGCCATGACGCAGAACCAGTTCGGCCTGTGGTGCGCCATTGCCATCCACGACACCTCTTCGGTGGTGGGGGCGGCGGCGGCCTACGGCAACCAGGCCCTGGAAGTGGCCACCACCGTGAAGCTGGCCCGCGCCCTCTGGATTATCCCAATTTCCATCGGCACGGCCATGCTATTCAAGCAGAAGGGCGTGAAGGTGAAAATTCCCTACTTCATCTTTGGTTTCATCGCCGCCATGCTGGTCAACACCTTTATTCCCGCCGCCAAGCCCCTGGGCCCGGTGATGGTGAACCTGGCCAAAATCGGCCTCACGGTGACGCTGTTCTTTATCGGCGCGGGCCTCTCGGCCAAGGTGGTGCGCTCGGTGGGAATAAAGCCCTACGTGCTGGGCATTCTGCTCTGGGTAGTGATTTCGACCGGCTCGCTCTACGTGATTCTGCACACGGTCTAGCCGCCTGAACGGGGCAGAGCGGCCGAATGGTAGCGCTTGCTTTGCCCGATTTAACTAATTGACTGTCTGCATTCCGCAAAACAAGTTGTTTTGCGCGCTGGCTGGCCATTGCCGCCTGTTTCACCTCTCTCCTTGGCCTCATGGAAACCACTCCCGACCCCTCGCCTCGGCTGCAGCCGGAAGACAAGCAGGCCTTCATCAAAATCGCTGGCCTGCTGACCTGGGTGATTGCCCTGATGGTGCTGGTAGTAGCCGTGACGGCCTACATCGTCGTCTTCAACCCCAAAACGCCCGACCTGCTGGCCGATGCCCCGGCCACGACGGCCGCCGCTGCGAGTGGGCCTGCGGCGGGCTTGCCTGACGTTGCCGGGGGGGCTGTGGGGAGCAAAACCAACTTCTTCCAGCCCGCCCGCTTCGTGCTCGACAGCGTGAAGCCCGACCCGGAGGGCCAGCTCATCCGCTACGGCCACGAGCTGATTGCCCACACCGCCCACTACCTCGGCCCGCAAGTGGCCAACCCGGCCCTGCGGCTGGCCGGCAGCAACCTGGCCTGCCAGAACTGCCACCTGCAGGCCGGCCAGAAGGCGTTTTCGGCCCCCTACGTGGGCATCTGGGGCATTTACCCCACCTACAAAGGGCGCGAGGATGCCATCAGCACCCTGGAGGACCGCATCAATGGGTGCATGACGCGCAGCCTCAACGGCCGGCCCCTGCCGGTGGACGGCAAGGAGATGAAGGCCATCATCACCTACATGAAATGGCTGGGCCGCCAGGTGCCAGTGGGGGAGAAGGTGAAGGGCCAGGGTTTTGTTAAGTTCACCATGCCCAACCGCGAGGCGAATCTCGGGCAGGGCAAAATCGTCTTCGCCCAGCAGTGCACCAGCTGCCACGGAGCCAATGGCCAGGGCCGCCTCAACGGCACGCTGGCCGCCGATGGCTACCAGTACCCGCCGCTGTGGGGGCCCGACAGCTACAACGACGGGGCCGGCATGCACCGCCTGCAAACGGCGGCCCGCTTTATCAAGGCCAACATGCCTTTCGGCGCCACGGCCGAGCACAGCATCCTCACCGATGACGCCGCCTACGACGTGGCGGCCTACATCAACTCGCTGCCCCGCCCGCGCATGGCCCACCTGGAAAAGGACTACCCCAACCTGAAAAAGAAGCCCGCCGACTGCCCTTACCCGCCTTACGCCGACCGGTTTACGCAGCACCAGCACCAGTTTGGTCCCTACGCGGCGATGGAAGCGGGCAAAAAGGGCGGCGAGTAGCCCCGCACCGATTTCCAGTTTCACCCCTTTCGTTTTCACCGCGCTGCTTCGGTGGTGCCCTTTCCCCAGTTGCCATGAAACACCTGCTGCTGACCGCCGCGCTGCTCGCCGGCCTCACCCTCTCGGCCCGCGCCCAGACGCCCGCCACCCGCAACGCCACCGCCATGCATGACCGCGAAGCTTTTCAAAAAGGTGCCTTCCAAGGGGCCACGGCCGACCAGGCCCAGTACCATGTCATCTACCAGCTCGACAGCGACGACCCCAAGCTCATCCAGCAGACGCTGCGTAACATCGGCAACGCGCTGGAGGACAGCCGGCTTAAAGGCAAGCTCACCGTGGAGCTGATTGCCTTCGGCGGGGGCACCACGCTCTACCGCAAGGACCAGCCCTACGAGGCCCAGCTCACGGCCCTCAAGCAGAAAGGCGTGATTCTGGCCCAGTGCCTGAACACGCTGAAGGAAAGGAAAATGAGCAAGGACGAGCTGCTGCCGCTGATTTCCTACGTGCCCAGCGGCAACGGCGAGCTTATTATCCGGCAGGCCCAGGGCTGGTCGCTGGTGCATCCGTAGCGCCGGGCTCTCCGCTGCTTTTGTGCTTTTCTCCGCTTTCCTTACCCAACCCCATGAAACCCCTTCCGCACCTGCTGCTGGCGCTGGCACTGGCCGCCCCGGCCGCCCTTTTCGCCCAGACCATGCCTATCCAAAAGCCCACGCCGCCCGAGCCGGCCCACCGCTTTGACCCGCCCTGGAACGCGCCGTTTCAGGCTGGAGTGCCCTTCACGGTGCCGGGCATCGACAACGCGCCCGACCTCTACGGCGACGTGGTGGACCCGCAGTTGGTGGTGTTTTTCGGGGGCAACCAGTTCATGGTGCTCGATGATTTGCTGAAGGAGTTCCGCAAGGCCCACCCCGAGTACGTGCGCATTTTCGTGGAAACGCTGCCGCCCGGCATCCTGGCTAAGCAGATTACGCAGGGCAGCCTGGTAGTAGGCAACCTGCGCATCGAGCTGAAGCCCGACGTGTACGCGGCCGGCAAAAACCGCATGGATATGACGCCGGAGTGGTTTGCCCGCACCACCAGCTACGCCCAGAACCGGCTGGCCATCCTCGTGCGCCAGGGCAACCCCAAGAAGGTGACCAGCCTGCGCGATTTGGGCCGGCCCGAGGTGCGCGTGAGCATGCCTAACCCCGAATGGGAAGGCATCGGCAAGCGCATCGAGGAATCGTACGAGAAGGCCGGGGGCGCGGCCTTGAAAACGGCCGTGATGACGACCAAAGTGAAAGCCGGCAGCACTTACCTGACCCAGATTCACCACCGCCAGTCGCCCCTGAGGGTGCTCTACGACCAGTCCGACGCGGCCCCGGTGTGGTACACGGAGGCCTTTTATCAGAAAATGCTGGGCCACCCGGTGGAAAGCGTGGCCATCCCGGCCAAGGAAAACATCATGGCCAACTACGTGGCCGGGGTGATGAAAGCCGCGCCCCACGCCAAGGCCGCCGAAGACTTTGTGGCCTTCCTTAACAGCCCAGACGGGCAGGCCGTGTACCAGAAATACGGCTTTTTGCCGCCCGTTAAGTAACGCGCTAATACCCATGAAAACATCCCCGCTTACCCGGCTCCGCCGCTTCGCTCTATTGCTCATGTCTCCTGCTCTGCTCGCGGCCGCGCCGGCCGCCGCCCAAACCCTGCACGTGTACGGCCCCGGCGGCCCGGCCACGGCCATGAAGGAATGCGCCGCCGCCTTCACCAAACAAACCGGCCTGGACGTGGCCGTCACGGCCGGCCCCGAGCCCAAGTGGCTGGCCCAGGCGCAGCAGGACGCCGACCTGGTGTACGGCGGGGCCGAGTACATGCTCACCCAAACGGAGCTGGCCCACCCCGGCTTTATCGACGAAGCCAGCCGTACCAGCCTGTATGCCCGCGAGTCGGCGGTGCTGGTACGCCCGGGCAATCCGCTGCACATCAAGCGGCTCGAAGACCTGGCCCGGCCCGGCGTGCGCCTGCTCGACGTGAACGGGGCCGGCCAGATGGGCATGACCGAGGACATGGCCCGCACCCCGGCCCTCATCAGCAACCTGCAGCACAACACCAAAACGTCGGTCAAAACCAGCGCCGAGGCCGTGGCCCTCTGGCAGCAAAAGCCCCAGGACTACGACGCCTGGATAACCTATGCCTCCTGGCAGCCGCGCCTGCCCGGCTCGGCCCTCGTGCGCCTGCCCCGCGACCAGCGCGTGAGTCGGGGCACGCCCATTGCCCTCACCCAGCGCACCACGCAGGCCGCCGCGGCCCGGCAGTTCGTGGCCTTTCTGCAGTCGGCCGACGGGCACGCCATTTTCCGCCGCAACGGCTGGGAATAGGCCGGGCGTTGGCGGCCGGAAAGCAAACACGAAGAACGTCCTGCTTCGGCTGCGCTCAGCAGGACGGGCAAATGGCTCTTGGTTTTCACTATTCCACCTTGCTTTCCCGCATTCGCATGGCTATTCCTTCGCTTCCGATGCCGGTGCCTAGCACCCCGTTGCCCGCCGCCCCCCCGGCCGACCACGAAACGCCGCACTGGCTGTTTCGCTACGTATTCAGCCAGGACCCCAAGACCATTGCCAAACAGTACCTGCTTACGGGCATGGCCTGGGCTCTGGTGGCGGGCACGCTTTCCACGCTGTTTCGCTTGCAGCTGGGCTAACAAAGCAAGTTTGAAAATACGGGCCGCCGTACCTGCGGCAACCGCTTCTCCATCATCCAAACCCCATGACCCGTCTCGCTCAACTCCCCGGCCTGCTCGCCCTGACCGGCCTGCTGCTCACCGCCATCAACCCACCGGGTCACGGCCAGGAAGGCGGCAAAATGCTCAAAAAAGAAGGCAAAACCGACGACAAGTTGCTGCGCGAAAACCGCCGCATGATGCGCGACGGCCGCGTGAACCACGGCCAAAGCCTGAGCAAAGAGCCCAAGCTCGTTCGGGAGGAAGACCGGCTGGACCATCGCCAGGCCCCCGCCCCGCGCAAAACCCGGCGGGCGGGCGGTTCGCCGCGCTAGCCGATGGCCCAGTCTTCGTCCCACGCACCGCCCCTGGCCTACACTGAAGTAGCGGGCCAGAGCCTGCGCCGCATCGAGTCGCTCAGCGACGGCGTGTTTTCCATCGCCATGACCCTGCTCGTGCTCAACCTGCGGGTGCCGGCCGCCGCCCTCGTGCGCACCGAGGCCGACGTGGGGCCGGCCCTGCGGGCGCTGCTGCCCAGCATCGGGGGCTACGTGCTGGGGTTTCTCTCGCTGGGCATTTTCTGGGTGTGCCAGAGCACGCAGTTCACCTACCTGGCGCGCAGCGACCGCCGGCTGGCCTGGTGGCACATTGCCTTTCTGCTGGTGGTGGGGCTGCTGCCCTTTTCCACGGCGTTTCTCACCACCCATTTTCCCCTGCGCGGGGCCGTGCTGGTGTACTGGGCCAACCTGCTGCTGCTGGGCGGGGCGTTGCTGGGCAGCTACCGCTACGCCCAGCGCCACGGACTGCTGCGGCCCGAGCACGCGGCCGTGGGCCGGGCCCTGATGCGCCGCCTGGGCCTGATGCAGGTGCAGTACGCGGCAGCGGCGGGCCTGTGCTTGCTCAGCGTGCCGGCCGGGGCGGGGCTGCTGCTGCTGGTGCAGCTTAACTACGCGTTGGGCCTGGTGGCCGACCGCTGGCTGGGCGACTGAAGAACCCATCGGGGCCAAATGGTGCCGCGTGGGTGGCCGTATACTCCCCCATTGCCTGTCCTATTTCCTTTCTGCTCCCTCCCATGAAAAAACACCCCCGCCTGTACCTGGGCCTGCTGGCCGGCGTGGTCGCCATCACCGCCAATACTCTGGGGCTGAAAGCGGCCCCGCTGATGGCCGTCAACGCCGAAAGCGGTGGCCTGCTCAAGCTTGTACTGCTGCATACCACGCCGGTGTTGCCGGCCGGGGGGCTGCCCGAGGGCTTCAAGCTGCTGTTTCATTACCTCACGGGGCTGGGCATGGTGGGGCTGTACGTGCTGGTGTTCGAACCCCGGCTGCCGGGCAATGGCTGGGTAAATGGCGGCCTGTTTTCGCTGCTGCCCTGGGTCCTCAATGGCTTCGTGGTGCTGCCGCTGCTGGGGCAGGGCTTGGCGGGCGGGCACGTGCTGACGGCCGGCGGCATGGCGTACTTTTTTGTTGCCAACGCGGTGTTCGGGCTGGTGCTGGGCGGGCTGTATGCGTACCTGCGCCAGCAGCAGGAGGCGGCAGGGGTCTAGCAGCGCTGGTTTCCGTAAGCGTTTGCTAGTTAAATTTCCGCTCTTCTCGGCGCGCATTTCCGTCCTGCCCCACTATTTAAGTCTGGTCATGAAAATCACCAAGTACATCCATTCCTGCCTGCTGTTTGAGCTGGATGGCCAACAAATTCTCTTCGACCCCGGCAAGTTTTCCTTCAACGAAGGCCTGGTGCAGCCGGAGGTTTTTAAGGACGTCTCGGTCGTCCTCATTACCCACGACCACCCCGACCACCTTGATGTGGTGGCGCTAAAGAAAATCGTGGCCCTGCGCCAGGCCGTCATCATTTCCAATCGTGAAGTGGCGGCCGAATTGAAAAAGCACGGCCTGGCCGTGCAAATCCACGAGGAAGGCCCCCTGGAGTTGGGCGCGTTTCAGCTGCACGCCCTGCCGGTGCAGCACGAGGCCATTCTCGACAGCCCCTTGCCACAGATGACAGCCTGGCTGGTGAATGGCAAGGTGCTGAACCCGGCCGACTCTTTTGCCCATAATCTGCTCCCCTTCGCGGGCGTGGAGCTGCTCATTCTGCCCATCACCGCGCCTTTTCTCACGGAGCTCGTGGTGGCCGATTTCGCCCTGAAAATGCGACCGCAGCAGATTCTGCCAGTGCACGACGGCTACATCAAGCCCTTCTTCGTGCAGCAGCGCTACGAGAACTACGGGCCGTACTTTGAGAAGCACGGCATCACGTTTCACCGGCTGGCCGAACCGGGCGCGGCCATTACCCTCACGTAGCCCACCCCCATGCCGCTTACCCCCACCAACCCCCTCACCCTGTCGGACCGGCTGGCCCTGCAACGGACCCGGCTGGCCAATGAGCGGACCTTGCTCACCTACGTGCGCACCAGCCTGGCACTGGTGGGCTTCGGGTTGGCGCTCCTTCAATTTCACCCCGAGCGGGGCGGCCGGTTGGGGTACTCCGCGCTGGCCGTGGCGGGATTGGTGCTGGCGGTAGGGCTGCTGCGCTTTCGGGCGCACCGCCGGGAGCTGGCGACCTGCCAGCTCCCGGCTGGCGGCGGTAGTTGAGCAACAAACACCCCCGGTGCTACCCGAGGCAAAAGCGTTTGCACCCATAAAAAAGGCCCCTGATGCGTCATGCACCAGGGGCCTTTTTGGTCAGCAGCCGGCTTACGGCTGCGTGAGCGTGACCGCGCCGGCCGGGTTCTTGTCGCCGAGCACCACCACGGCAAAGCGCCCCGCCAGCCGCAGCCGAATCTGGTAGTAGGCGTTGACTTCGACCGCGCCCTCGGCATCGGTTTTGAAGGCGATAACCGGCTCCGGGGCCACCAGCGCGGTTTTATTGTCCGATAAGTATAAGGTGTAGTTCGTGTTCGGGGCCAGCCGCTTGAGAGCCAGAATCAACTCGTCCACGTCTTCTACCGGCCGGATAACGGCCACGCCGCCTACCCCGGGTACCGGCTGCGTACCGACGGGTACCAGGCGCAGGTTAACGGGCGCGACTGGCACAAAGGCTTCCAGGTTGCCGGTGCCGGGACTGCCACCGCCGGCCTTCACCACGTAAATGATGGCGTTCGGGTCTTGGCCACTGGGAGTTTCGCTCAGCTTGGTATTGGTTTTGGTATCGATGCTCACCAGCGCGTCACCGTATTCCAGGCCTACGTACACCTTGCTGCCGTCGCCATTGGGCCACACGCCGTGCGGATTGGGGCCCACCGGAATGGTGGCCACCAACTGGCGTTGGCGGGTGTATACCTTCACCGCGTTTTCGCCGCCCACGGTTACGTAGGCGAAGTCGCCGGCCGCCGCGCCGCTGAAGCGGGTGCCACCGCCGGGGCCGGCCAGGTTCACGTGGTTGGTGCCAGGGCCGGTGTCAATCACGCCCTCCACGGCGTAGGTCTGGGCATTCACCACCGTCACCTTGCCCACGTCCTTGTGCGTAAGCCATACCTGCTGGCCGTCGGCCGTTACGGCCAGGTTAGGGGAAAACTTGCTCACCACCGGTACGCGCGCTATTACTTCGCGGGTTTTCACATCCACCACATCCAGCTCGGCCGTGAAGGAGTGGTCCACGAAGGCCACCTTGCCGTCAGGCCGGAACACCACCATGCCGGGGCCCGGCGCAGTCTTGATGTTTTTCACGGCCTGCATTTTCTCCACGTCAATCACCGTTACGTAGTCGGCCCCGCGTACCGTCACCCAAAACTGCTTGCCGTCGGGCGTGAAAAAGCCCTCGTGGGGATTACGGTCCACATACACGGTGTTCTTAATGGCGTTGGTGGCCAGGTCGATGAACACCACCGCGTTGGTAAGGGTAGCAATGACGCCCAGCGTCTTGCCGTCGGGCGAGACGCCCATGCCGTGCACGTTGGTTTCCCGGTCGTAGAGCGGGCTCAGGAACTGGGGCCGCCCTTTACCCAGGCGAATCACGCCCAGCAGCCGGTTGGTGTTCGGGTCATGCACCGACACCGTGTTCGACGACTGGTCGGACGTGTACACCCGGTCGCTGGCGCTGGGCGCTTGAGGGCCGGGGTCGGCCGGCACTACCATGTCGGGCTGGGCGTCCTCATCGTTATTTTTCGAGCAAGCCCCGAGCAGCAGGGTGGCCGCAAGGACCAAAGTGGAGAAGTTAGTAATGCGCATGGAAGAATAAAATGGAGTGGAAGGGACGCTAAAAAACGAAGGCTGGCTCGTCGTGAAACGAGCCAGCCTTCGGACCGTTGCGGGGCTACGGCCTAAAATTCAGTGCCTTAGCGCGGGGCCGGGGTCAGCAGCTGGCCGTTGGCCACGGGGCTGATTTGCACGACTTGCGTGGTGCTGCCGGTTTTGCCCGCCGCGTCGGTTACGGCGGCTTTGATGGTGACGCTGGTTTTGCCGCCCAGCTGCAGGGTGCCTCCCACGCTCCAGCCGAAGGTGGTGCGCACGAAGCCGCTCGGGTCCAGCTCGCTGCCGGCCGTGTTGAAGACCGGGGCTAGGTTGCCGCCGGCCGGAATCACGTTGCCGTTGGGCTGGAGCAGGGGCACGTCGAAGGTGACTTTCAGGCCCGGCACGTAGCGGTTCACGCCGGCGTTGGATTGCGTCTTGTCTTCAATCGTGCCGCGGTCAGCGGCGGGCTTGCCAAAGGCACCGTCCCCGTTTTCGGCCACGTTGATGCCGTTGCGCGACTTATCGAGCGCCGACACCTGGATGAAAAACAGCGCGCCGCTGGTGGGCGGGGCCGGCAGCACGCCCGCCGTCTGGATGCCGGGGCTGACGCTGCTGGGCGTGCGCGGGGCAATCATGGTCACCGTGGGGCCGTCGGGGTTGTCCAC
Source organism: Hymenobacter translucens (assembly GCF_020685205.1). Classification (GTDB taxonomy): domain Bacteria; phylum Bacteroidota; class Bacteroidia; order Cytophagales; family Hymenobacteraceae; genus Hymenobacter; species Hymenobacter translucens. The sequence continues at coordinate 8,316 of NZ_JAJERB010000015.1, read as the reverse complement.
CGTGCCGTAGGTGATGAGTTTGGGGGCGGGCGTCAGGGCCTCACCGCTGAAGGCCCCGTTGGGTCCGGGGCCTACTTTCAGCAAGCGGGTGGCGGTGACCTTGCGGCCAGCGCGGTCCGTTACCGAAGTAGTCAGCGTGCAGCTGGTAGTACCGGCCGCCACCGACTCCAGCACGTGCCAGCTCACCCAGGTAGTCACGCCGGGGCCGGGCGTGTCGTCGGTGCCGGCGATGTTGAAGAGCGAGGCCAGGTTGGTACCCTTCGGGATGGTGCCGCCGTCGGGCTTAATCAGGTCCACGTCGAGGCTGGCCGCGAAGCCGGGCAGGTTCACGTTGGGCTGGCCTAGGGCGGCAGTGTTGCGGATGTTGAGGCTTTCCTTGGTGGGGATGGTGACCGTGTCCTTGGTCACGATTTCCAGGTTGATGGCGAAGCCCGTGCCGTTGTAGTCGGCCGTGGTGGCGTTGCCCTGCCGCCCGCCGAGCATGATGGTCGCGCCCTCCACCGGCGAGACGATGTTGAGCACCGGTGGCGCGCTGGTGTCGCCGATGGCTTCGTTGTCCTTCTTGCAGCCGCCGAGCAGCAGCGCACACGCCGCCACCGGCAGCAGAAACCGCTTGAGCGACTGCGCCCGCGAGCTGATGCCAGTGTGTTGATTGAAAATGGATTGCATGTTGTAGGGTTGTGGTTACAAGTGAATTCAGTTTAGATTAGCTCGGCATTGCAGCAGGAATGGTTGTCCCGGCGGCCATGAATGGCCTTTGGGTGGGCGTCCAAAGGCGGACTATTCGGCCACCAAAACGGGTTCGCTGTCAGCGGCTTTGGGCGCCACGATTACCCGCGAAAACGTTTTGCCGGATGTATTCAAATCCCCGCCCGCGATGCGCTGCACCGGCCCTAGCGCCTGGCCCATGGCCCCGCCTTTGGCGTCGGTGCGCACGGTGGTCAGGGCGTAGTCACGGGGGTAGGGTGCCTTGGTGCCGCTGGTCAGGAAGATGTCGTAGTCGGTGTTGGGCGTCAGGCCGCGCAGGGCGAAAGTGGCCAAATCCACCAGCCCTTCCGAGCGCAGCGTCATGGTGCCGGTGGCGGGGCCGGGCGTGGGCGGCTTCAGGGTGCGGACGATGGCGGGCTGGTCCACCAGCTGCCGGCCCAGGCCGGTGGCGCCGGCCGCGCCGGCCGGCACGGCGTTGGGCACGTACATCAGGGCCATCGGGGCCTGCCCGACTTTTATTTTGGCCAGCACTTTATTGCTCGCGGTGCTGATGGCCACGGCCGAGTCGCCGTTTTCCAGGCCCACGTACACCCGGCTGCCATCGCCCGAGGGCCAGATGCCGTGCGGCAGCGCCCCCACCGGAATGGTGGCCAGCTGCCGGAAGCCGGGGGCGCGGCTGTACACCTTCACCACGTCCTCGCCGCCCACCGTCACGTAGGCCAGCTTGCCGGCGGCCACGTCCACCGTGGCCACGTGGTTGGAGATGGGGCCGGTCGTCAGCACGCCGCTGATGGTGAGCGTCTTGGTATCCAGCACCGACACCTTGCCCACGTCCTTGTGCGTGAACCAGATTTGCTGGCCGTCCCGGGTAGGGAAGATATTGGGCGAGAAGGGGCTCACCACGGGGACCTTTTTGATGACTTTGTAGGTGGCCACGTCCACCACCGCCAGCTCGGGCGAAAAGCTGGAACACACGAAGGCGCGCTGGCCGTCGGGGCTGAAGGCAATCTGGCCGGGGCCGTTGGGCACGGGCACGCGGCGGGTTTCGCGCAGCGTGGCCACGTCGATGACGGAGAGGTAGTCCTCGCCGCGCACCGTTATCCAGGCCTCCTTGCCGTCGGGCCGGAACGTAGCTTCGTGCGGGGCGCGGCCCACGTACACGCTGCCCCGGATGGCATTCGTAGCCGTCTCGATGAAAGTGACGTTATTGGAGCCCACCGACACCACGGCCAGCAATTTGTGGTCGGGCGAAGCGCCCAGGCCGTGCACCAGCGCCTGCCCTTTGTAGAGCGCCGACAGCAAATCGGGCTGCGGCTTGCCCAGCACAATCTGGCCCAGCAGCTGGTTGTCGGCGGGGTCGATGACCGAAACGGTGTTGGAAATCTGGTCGGCGGTGTACACCCGGTCGCGGTGGCTCACGGCCTGGGCCGCAGCGGCGCTGGTAATAAGCAGCAGGCCGGGGAGAAGGGGAAATTTCATTTGGGATTGGGGAAAAGAACGTCATGCTGAGCATGTGGCGCATCAAGCCAGGAGCGCAGCCGTAGTCGAAGCATGACGGTTCTGATTGATTGGGCGCTATTTGCCAGAACTCTGGCTCGCCACCGGATGCTGCTTCAGCCAGGCGGCCATCTGCTGAATCTCGACCTGCTGCTCGGCGATGATGCTTTGGGCGAGGCGGCGCAGGGCCGGGTCTTTGCCGTATAGCAGTTGCAGGCGGGCCATGTCCACGGCACCCTGGTGGTGGGGCAGCATCATGGCCGCGAAGCTGGCGTCGATGTCGTTGGGGTTGGCGCCGGTCATGCGGCGCATGCCCTCGTCCATCACCACCATCACCGAATCCATGCCGTGCTGGAAGGCGGCGACCGGGGTGCCCGGGGCGGCCATGCCGTGGTTCATGTGCATGCCGGCCATCCCGGCCATGCCCGGCATCGGTTTCGTGCCCGCCGGGTTATGTTGGGCGTGGGCTGTCAGGGCTCCGATGAAGGTGAGTGCTAGTAAAAAGAGGAAGGGTTTGGTCATGTCGTGCGCCGTTGCCACCTCATGAGCGGGGGGCTGGTGCGCTAACGGGCAACTCCAGAAGATGAACGCCCGACACGGGCCAACTGGACCTATTCCGGGGTGAACCGGCCTTTTGCGGCCCGGCCCGGCTCAGGCGAAGCGCTTGAGCAGCTGCTGCACCCCGGCGCTGTAGCTGCGCGAGGAGGTGACGTGCTGCCCGTTGGCCATGCGAAACAGGTACTCGCCGTGCGACCAATGCTTAAAATCCACGATGTGGGCCGGGTTGACGATGCACGAGCGGTGAATGCGCAGGAACACGGCCGGGTCGAGCCGCTCGGCCAGCTGGCCCAGGGCCGTGCGCAGCGGGTAGTGCCTGCCGGCCGCGTGCAGCAGCACGCCGTTGCCGGTGGCTTCGAAGTAGCACACCTCGGCGGCCGGCACGAAGAAGCTGCGCTCGGGCAGCTTCACCAGAAACTGGTCCTGATAGTCGGGCACAGGCGGGGCGGTCCAGCTGTGCAGCAGGGCCGCCAGCGCGGGGCCGGGGGCCGGGCTTTGGCGCAGCAGCAACTGCGGCGGCAGCCGGCCCACGCAGTCGGCAAACCGGTCGGGGTCCAGCGGTTTGAGCAGGTAATCGACGGCGTGCAGGGCGAAGGCCTGCACCGCGTACTGGTCGTAGGCCGTCACGAACACCACCAGCGGGAGCGGCTGGCCGGCCGCCTGCAGCCGCCGCAGCACCTGCACGCCATCAAGGTCAGGCAGCTGCACATCAAGGAAAACGACGTCGTATGCGCCGGTGTGCAGGGCGGTGAGGGCCTCGGTGCCGTTGGCGGCTTCGCCCGTTACGGCCAGCGCCGGAAAATCGGCCAACAGTTCGCGCAGCAGGCTGCGCGCCAGGGGCTCGTCGTCGACCAGCAGCGTGCGGATGGGGCTCATGCGGGCTCTGGGGTAACGCCGGCCACCGCCCGCCGGAACGGGATGGACAAGCGCAGGCAGTAGCCGCACGCCGGGGCCGACTCCACCGCCAGGGCATAGTCCGGGCCGTAGAGCGTGGCCAGCCGGCTTTCCAGGTTGCGCAGGCCGATGCCCCGCGCGGCGGTGTCGGCCGCGCCCCGGCCGTTGTCCTGCACTTGCAGCAGCAGCCGGTCGCCCTGTTTTTCGGCCCGCACGGCCAGCTCGCCGGCCCCGGCGCGGGGCGCCAGGCCGTGGCGCACGGCGTTTTCCACCACTGGCTGCAGTAGCAGGGCGGGCAGCAGCGCCCCTTCGGTATCGGGGGCAATATTGTAGCGCACGGCCAGCCGGTCAGGGAAGCGGGTTTGCTCGATTTCCAAGTAGAGCCGGGTGAGGCGCAGCTCCTGTTCCAGGGTCACTTCCTGCTCGTCGGTACCTTCCAGCACCAGCCGCAGAAACTGGCTGAGCTGGGCCAGCATGCGCCGGGCGGCCTTCACGTCCTGGCTCATCAGGGCCGAGACGGCGTTCATGGAATTGAAGAGAAAGTGCGGCTGGAGCTGCATTTTCAGGGCCTGCAGCTGGGCCTGCACCAGCTGGGTTTCGAGCTGGGCGGCCCGCACCCGGCCTTCGCGGTACCGCTCGCGGTACTGCACGGCGTAGGCGATGCAGAGCAGCATCCAGTAAATGGGCACCCAGCTGTTGGCGTTGGCCACGACCTCGGCGAGGGAAACCCGGCCCGGCACGGCCCCGCTGCCGTGCATCACGGCGGCGTACACGAGGCGGTAAGCAAGCGTGAGGACGTAGCTGGCCGCCGCGTGGGCCAGCAGGTGCCGCAGCCGGTGGCGGCTCTCGAGGAGGTTGAAGCGGGCCGCCAGGGCAAACACCACCGGCGTGAGCAGCCCCCAAATCAGGCCGTGCAGCAGGCGCCCGCCCAGGGCCTCGCGCCAGTCGGTGGGCGTACCGGCCGAGAGGTTCTGCACGAAAATCAGCAGCACCATGAACCCGCTGAACAGCAGCCACGCCAGGGCAATGGTGGCGCCGCTCACCAGGGGCGGGGTCTTCTGCGGCGTTTTCAAGGGCCCTGCGGTCGTGCTCATGCGCTTTAAAGGTAGCGAAACCCACCGCCACCGCGCCGTCCTGGCATTCAGAATGGCCTTTTTGGCGGGCCAATGGGCCTTCGGGCCGGTATTGGGCGAGCTCGATTACCCCGCCGGGGCTAAGCGCACGGGAAGTTTGTGAAAAAGGTTAGCCGTAGCAGGCGCGGGCCTCCCACCGAGAGTCAGACAATTCTCACTAGCCTGTTTAACCTTTGTACCAAACTTTTAACCAAGGCCAAGGTTGCTGCCGGCGATACGGTCATCGTCTCCGAGCTCTCCCGGCTGGGCCGCTCGCTGCGCGAAGTGCTGGGCCTGATTGAAGAGTTGATTCACCAGAAGCGGTGCCGGCTGATTCTGGTCAAGCAGGGCCTGGACCTGGACCCGCAGAATCACCGCGACATGACCCACAAAATCCTGCTCACCATTTTCGCCATGCTGGCCGAGCTGGAGCGGGACTTCGTTTCCGAGCGCACGAAGGAAGGCTTGCGGGCGCGGCGCGAGCAGGGCATCGTGCTGGGCAAGCCCAAGGGGGTGGTGCAGCCCTCCATGTACGACGCCGACCGCGAGCGGATTCTGCACCTGCACGCGCTGGGCGTACCGCTCACCACCATCGTGGACGTGCACCTGAAGTACGGCAAGTACCTCTCCCTGAAAAACTACCTAGCCAAACTGCAGCGGTAACCGAGCCAAAATGCCGCCCCCTAACCGGACGACTCGGAGGTTTTACCCTATTTGTTCAAAAACACCTAAATTACCTATATAATTATATTTTTTATATACTATGCGCCGTATGGGGTCTCTTTGGGAGCCAGCAGCCTATAGAAGAAAGCCTGCGGTCTGGTTGAGAAAAACGATTTCTCCAGCCAACCGCTGGCAGCTCAACAGCGCTAGCTTTCTTCTGCTTTTGCGAACCCAACTGATTCACGAAAAAACTGCGGCGATACGGCCGTATTTTTCTTGAAGAAGCGGCTGAAATAGTATTCATCCCCGAAGCCCAGCGCGAAGGCGATAGCCTTGACGGATTGACTGGTTAGGTACAGTTCGCGCTTGGCCTCCATAATGATTCGCTCCGTGATGAGTTGGCTGAGCGTCTTCTGATAATGGGACTTGACTAGGCGCGTTAGGCTTCGGGCGGGAACTCGTAACAGGTCGGCATACTCCCCGGCCGTGTGCAGGTGGCGGTAGTGCGTATTAATGGCCTCTTGAAGTTGCTGCAGGAGCCAGGGCTCCCGGCCAGACGGGTTCTGCTCGGTGCCTAACGCGGGCTGTGCAGTACGAATACGGATAGCTTTCAGCAAAAAGAGCTTCAGATATAATACGATGGACTCTTGTTGTGCTACCTCTTGACGCCGTACTTCCTCTTGCATCACAGCTGCCAGGGCGGCAAATTCACGCACCGCCTCTGTTGTAACCGGGAAGAAGGGCGGCTCAAAAATGGTGTTGAACAAGATGCCATTGCTAGCTACCTCCTGCTGATGCCGGTAGATGCAGAAAAAGTCGGCATGAAAATCCAGGACCAGGCCCGCTACAGCGGTGCTGGCTTGGATAGTGTAAGGTTGGTAAGGGCCAAAACAACACAGCGTACTGCCAGCAAACAGGTAGGTGGCAAAGTTGGCGCGTATCTCGCCGCTGCCCTGCGTAAGCAGAATGAGGGAGTAATAATTATTGCGTTGTAAGTAGTTAAACGGGGTGTCGTCGCTAAAGGAGTAGCTTCGAAACGCTAATTCACCCGTGTGCGGATGAGTTAGCAGGAGACAGTCAATCGCCATCACGTGAGAAGAATATTAGCTAGCCAACTGGACTGACTGCCCGCCAGCCCCTAAAGCGACCTAGGCCTGGGCATAGGTCGCTTTAGGGGCTGGTAATTATTTGGCAGCCAAGATAGCTACTTGTTCAATGACAGGCGGCACGGCCAGCAAGTCGGCTGCATGGGCCATCAACGCAGCGGCAATAGGGCCGTTCAGATGCGCCTGCCGGCCCGCTTCATCCGGAAAGGTATCAAAGATACCGAAGGTGGCCGGCGCCAGCTGAATAGCATACCAGGTTATGGTAGCCGGCTCTTGCTGAGCCAGGGGCAGAGCGCCCGTCAAAAATTCGAGTACTGCCTGCTCTTTACCGGGCTTCGCTTCGAGCCGGACCAGCAATCCTACATTCTTCATGGAAGTGGGGGTTAGGTGAATTGATATAACAAAGGTGCTGCCTCTCCGAAAGGATTAACATGGACGGACGCAACTAGTGGCTGGACAAAAAGACCATGGCCGCTTCAAACCAGTATGTGAGCTCGTGTATCATGGTTTAACTGGCCCCGAATGGTGCAGTGGCTGTTGCGGAACTCGGCACGATGCAAAACGTGAAGGGCTTGAGGCTTCGAGCCAGGCTAGAAAAGAACATGACCAGGCCGTTCATCTATACTCAGGAACTATTCTACGTAGTTGCTGGGCTGCCTTGAGAATTCTGTAACAGCCACTGCACCTCGCTGAGGCCCCCTCTGTTGGTGCTGCACTACGAGTCGCAACGCAGCCTGGCCGCCGGCGGAAGGCTCCAAGTAATCTCAGCTTCCTGCCGTTAGGAAGAACTCATGCACCGCGCCGGCCGCCAGTAGTAGCAGGCGTTGGAGTTCGGTCATGACGAAGGCAGGAGGCAGAAATATATCTTCATCCCCTCTCCTCCTCAGCGGACGCCAGCTGAGGAGGAGAGGTTACAGTAATTTATCCAAGCTCACCGGCAGGTCGCGCACGCGCTTGCCGGTGGCGTGAAACACGGCGTTGGCGACGGCGGCGGCCACGCCGACGAAGCCAATCTCCCCGATGCCTTTGACACCCAGCGGATTCACGATGTCGTCCTCTTCCTCGACCAGCACCACATCGATGGTGTGAATGTCGGCCATGACGGGAATGTGGTACTCGGCGAGGCTGTGGTTGATGTAGCGGCCGAAGCCGTGGTCCATGATGGATTCTTCCATCAGGGCCATGCCAATGCCCCAGACCACCGAGCCCAGCACCTGACTGCGGGCAGTTTTGGGGTTGAGGATGCGGCCGGCGGCCACGGCGTTTACCACGCGCGCTACGTGCACCGTGCCCAGGTCCTCGTCCACTCTTACCTCCACGAACACGGCGTTGTGCGGGTGCATGGAGTAGGGCTGCTGCTTGAGCATATTGGGCCCCGTGGTGGCTTCGGCTTCCACTTTTTCCTCGCCGCTGGCGTCGAGCAGTTCGGCAATGCCGACGCGGCGGCTGATGTCCTCATTGAGCCGGATTACCCCGTCCACAAACTGCACGTCCTCAAAAGCGGCGCCTTGCAGCGGCGAATCGGCCAGTTGCTGCGCCAGCTTGAGCAGCTTTTTGCCCAGCGCCTGGCAGGCGGCCTGCACGGCGGTGCCCACGGAGGCGGCCGTCCAGGAGCCGCCCTGCACGGGCGCTTCGGGCAGCTCGGTGTCGCCGAGGCGGAAGGTGACGGCTTCCAGCGGCAAGCCCAGGGTTTGGGCCGCAATCTGAGTCATGATGGTGTAGGTGCCGGTGCCGATGTCGTTGCTGGCGCTGCTCACCATCAGGTGGCCGGCGGCGGT
>NZ_JAJERB010000014.1 GCF_020685205.1 Hymenobacter translucens | reverse complement strand
CCCAGCGCTTCTTCGCCCTGCACCCGGCCCGAGCCCAGGGCTCCCTCGAACTCCACTGTGTACGCGTGCGCCTTGGTGTTGCTCAGGCTCCCGTTTTTGGTTTTTTCGTGGTGGCCCGGCACGGTAGCCGGGTCGTAGAGGCCATAGGTGAAGCCGGTGTTACGCAGAAACAGCCGGCCGGCGGGCAGAGGCGCCTCAAACCGGACTTCCGGGGCCCACTGGCCCTGGTTGGCAATAAACTCCAGGCTATGGTCGGGCTCCGGGGCCGTCAGTACCGGTCCGGTGGTCAATTCAGCTGCTGATAGTTGCCGGGATAGCAGAGTAATAAATCCGAAAGCAAACAGGCGAAAAGTAGAAAGCGTCATACTGAATTAACATAATGAGTTTAATGCAGGAAAGGTACGACGAAAACCGTTGAGCTAGGCCGGAAGGGCCCATTTTGTGGCGTGAGAAAGTGCCGGTTCCGCCGCCGCGCTCTACCTTTACACGGGCTTTCTTTTCGGCCCGAATGCCGTGCGTCGCTCCTTTGCCCTTAAGTGTACTCTGCTCGTGGTGGCCTGGCTGCTGCTGGCCATTGCCTGCGTGCAGATTCCGGGCTACCATTTCTGGCCCGCCGCCTTCGGAGCCCTGACCTTGCCCCTGGCGCTGGGGCTCAACCTGCTGGCAGCCCTGTACTGGCTGCGGCGCAACTGGCGGGTGGCCGTGCTACCCATCGTCGTGGCCGTGCTGACCTGGCCCCACTTCCAGCGTGGACTGGCGCTGCACCCCCTGCACTCGGCGCCCCCGGCCACTGCGGAGCCGGGGCAGGTGCGGCTGCTGAGCGCCAACGTGCGCATCTTCAATGTGTACTCCCAGCTGCGCGACAAGCAGTCCAGCTCGTCGCGCCAACTGATTCAGTGGGTCGCCAATAGTCCGGCCGACATTCTCTGCCTGCAGGAGTTCTACAACGAGCCCCGCATTTCCCGGCAGGACGGCACCCTGTTCCGCACCGTCGACCAGATTGGTAAAGCGCACGGGCGGGAGGTATTTGTTTCCAGAACGCTGACCAATGCCGCCGGGGCGGAGTTCGGGCTGGCCATCTTCACCCGGTATCCGATTGTAGGGCGGGGCACCATTTCCTTTGGCAAGCTCACCCAGAACCACGCGATGTACGCCGACCTGCGCCTGCCCACCGGCGACACGATCCGCGTGTACAATTTTCACCTGCAGAGCATGAGCATGGACGAGCAGGACATCGTGGAAAGCTACTCCAGCAAGGCGGGGTTCCGCCGCAAGGGCCTGGGGCTGCTGCGCCGGTTTAAGCGGGGACTGGTGGCCCGCAACGCCCAGGTGGACACGCTGCTCCGGCGCTTTGAGCGGTGCCGCTACCCCATCCTGCTTTGCGCCGACCTCAACGACCTGCCCTACAGCTACACCTACGACCAGCTGGCCGACCACTTCCAGAATGCCTGGGCCACCGTGGGCACCGGCGTGGGCACCACCTACAACGGCCGCCTGCCCCTGCTGCGCATCGACCACCAGTTTGCCGGCCCGGAATGGGAAGTGCGGGATTACCAGGTGCACTACGACGTCACGCAGTCCGACCACTTCCCGTCCACTGCGGTGTACCGCCTGCGCCGGCCTCGCGGGACGCAGCCGGCTGATTGAGTTTGTGCTTAATTCCGGAGTGAATATACTGGCGTTTGAACTTTTTATACTGCCAGCTTCGACTTTTGTACTGATTTGGCTAAGTCTTAAACTTAGTTGCAGCGCATAGCGTCCCATTCGGCGGTTTCGCGGTCGTGGTAAGCAGGTTTTTTCTTGGGGCTGCTCCCGTCGGCAGACGCCCGCTGGCCGACAATTCTTGCTACTTTTGCCCTATGCAGCACCCGCTCTCGCTTTACAACACGCTTACCCGCAAGAAAGAGGAATTCCAGCCCGTAAACCCACCCCAGGTGGGCGTTTACCTGTGCGGGCCCACCGTCTACAGCGAAGCGCACCTGGGCAATGCCCGTGGGCCCGTCGTGTTCGACGTGCTTACCCGCTACCTGCGCCACCTGGGCTATAGCGTGCGCTACGTGCGCAACATCACCGACGTCGGCCACCTCGAAAGCGATGCCGACGAAGGCGAGGACAAGATGGCCAAAGCCGCCCGGGCCCAGCGCATCGAGCCGATGCAGATTGCCCAGCACTACGCCAACCGCTACCGGCAGAACATGCTGGCGCTGGGCTGCCTGCCTCCCGATATCGAGCCTCAGGCCAGCGGCCACATCACCGAGCAGATTCAGGTGGTAGCGGAAATCATCGAGAACGGCTTTGGCTACGAGGTCAATGGCTCGGTGTATTTCGACGTGCCCAAGTACAACGAAGCCAACCGCTACGGTAAGCTGTCGAACCGTTCGGTGGAAGATCAGCTGGCCGGCACCCGCGACAACCTGGCCGGGCAGGACGAAAAGCGCAGCCCCCTGGACTTCGCCATCTGGAAGAAAGCCACGCCCGAGCACATCATGCGGTGGCCCTCGCCCTGGGGCGAAGGCTTTCCCGGCTGGCACCTGGAATGCTCGGCCATGAGCCGCAAGTACCTCGGTGATCTGTCCGACATCCACGGCGGTGGGCTCGATCTGATGTTTCCGCACCACGAGTGCGAAATAGCCCAGAGCCAGGGCAGCCACTCCCACACCGATGAGGCCCGGATCTGGATGCACAACAATATGATTACCGTGAATGGCACCAAGATGAGCAAGTCGCTCGGCAACTTCGTGCTGCTCGGCGACATGTTCCAGGGACCAACCGGCGGGCTTACGCAGGCGTATTCGCCCCAGACGGTGCGCTTCTTCCTGCTGCAGTCCCACTACCGCTCGCCCGTCGATGTAAGCGACGAGGCGCTGCAGGCCGCCCGCAAAGGCTACCGCAAGCTGATGAACGGCCTGCGCCTGCTCGACAAACTAGTGGTCAGTGAACAGGCGCCAGCCAATCAGGAGGACGACCGCACAACGGACAACGAACAACGGACAACCCTATCCGGCGACGCCGACCTGCGCAAGCTCACGGCCGACCTGTTCACCGGGCTGAACGACGACCTGAACACGGCCCGCTGCATAGCTTCCCTGTTCAACCTGCTACGAAAGTTTAATACCCTGGCCACCACGCCCACGGCCCTGGCCGAAGTAGGCGCGGAGGCGCTGCAGGCTGCCGTAGCTGCCTACCGCACGGTGGTGGTCGACATTCTGGGCCTGCAGGACGAGCCCCGGGCCAATGCCGAGCAGCTGCTGGAGCTGACCCTGAGCTTTTACACCGAAGCCAAAACCGCCAAGGCCTACGACAAGGTCGACCAGATTCGGGCGGCGCTGAAAGGGCAGGGCATCGTTATCAAGGACACCAAGGCCGGCGTGGAGTGGGCGTACAGTGAGGAGTAGATCAAACAGGTAATGAAAAAGAAACTCCTTTGGCTGGCTCCCGCGCTGGCCCTGCTGGTGCTCACGGGCTGCCCCGACAAAAGCAAGACCACCGTGGAAACCGACGCCCCGGCCGAGCAGGCCGGCCCCGCAGCGCCACTGTTCAACGCCGACTCCGCCTATGCCTACACCGCTCGGCAGGTGGCGTTCGGGCCCCGGGTGCCCAACTCCAAAGCCCACGCTGCCTGCGCCGATTGGCTGGTGCAGCGGTTCCGGACCCTGGGGCTGACGGTGCGGGAGCAGCCCTTCGAGGCCATGGCGTTTGACGGCAAGATGCTGCGCTGCCGCAACATCGTGGCCCAGTTCAAGCCCGAATATGCCCGGCGCGTAACCATTTTCTCGCACTGGGATACCCGCCCCTTTGCCGACAAGGACACCGTAAAGCCCAATGCTCCGCTCGACGGGGCCAGTGACGGGGCCAGCGGCGTGGCCATTGCCCTTGAAATGGCCCGCCTGCTCAGCCTCCAGCCCGACAGCCTGACGCCCAACGTCGGCGTGGACTTCATCTTGTTTGACGCCGAGGACTACGGCTATGATGCCGACACCCAGAGCAAGCTGGTCAACAAGCTGGCCGGGGCGGGGCAGGACAGCTGGTGCCTGGGCTCCCAGTACTGGAGCAAGCACCTGCTGCCCGCCGGCTACAAGCCCAGCTACGGCATCCTGCTCGACATGGTGGGCGCCAAGAACGCCAAGTTCAGTCGGGAGCAGCAGTCGGTGCAATACGCCAAAGACGTGGTGGACAAGGTCTGGAATACGGCGGCCCAGATTGGGTACTCCGACTTTTTTCTGTTCCAGGACAGCCCCGGCATCACCGACGACCACGTGTACACCAACCAGGCCGGGATTCGCACCATTGACATCATCGACCACCTGCCCGTGGGCGACGAATACTTTCCGGCCTACCACCACACCACCCAGGACAACATGAGCATCATCGACAAACGGACGCTGAAGGCGGTAGGTCAGACGGTGCTGCAAACCATTTACCAGGAGTAGCGCGGGCACTCATTTCCAGTCAGCCGAACTTTTTGGGGGTAGATGGCCGTAGTATAGGCCCGGTCCTATCTTCTACGTTCATCCTGCTGGTTTATGAGAAAATATCTGCTACTGAGTTTGTTGTTTGTATTGAGCGGGCTGGCGGCCTTTCCGGCGGCTGCTCAGATTGATACCACCGGCGGCCGGTACCACCGGGCCATCTTCCCCCTTCTGACGACGACGCTGGACGTGCCGTATGGCTCGGCCGTTACCTTCTCCGGCAGCACCCAGATCCTGCGGATGAACGTGTACGAGCCGACCGGCGACACGGTGCGGCGCCGGCCCCTGTTGATATTTGCGCACGGGGGCGGGTTTGCGTTCGGCAGCAAGGGTGACCAGGACGTAACCGAACTGGCCCAGCGCTTCGCCCGCCTGGGCTACGTTACGGCCAGCATCGACTACCGGCTGGGCTTTTTTCCCTTCAACGACACCATTGCTATTGCCAAAGCGGCCATCCGGGGCAGCCAGGACATGCGGGCCGCCGTGCGCTTCTTCCGGCAGGATGCCGCTACGGCCAAGCTGTACCGGGTTCACTCCAGCTTCATTTTCGTGGGTGGCTCCTCGGCCGGGGCCTTCATGGCCTTGCAGAACGCGTTTCTGGATAAAGACAGCGAAGTGCCGGCGTATCTCAACGTCGCCCAATTAGGCGGGGTGGAAGGAAACAGCGGTAACCCGGGCTATTCCAGCGTGCCTTCCGGCGCCATCAACCTGTGCGGGGCCCTGGGCCGGCCCTGGTGGATTGAGCCCGGCAACCTGCCCTTCGTGAGTATGCACGGCACCTTCGATACGACGGTGCCTTACCAGGCCGGCACAGTGGGCGGTGGATTGCCGCCCCAATACGTGTACGGCAGTGCGATTCTGAAAGTCCGGGCTACGGAAGTAGGCGTTTTCAACCCCTTCTACACATTCAAGGGAGCCCCGCACGTGCCTTACTCCGGCACCGGCACCACTGCCGCGGCGTACATGGATACAACCTTCCGGTTTGTGCGCGACTTCCTGCGGCCCCAGCTCGTGGCCTCCGGCCCGCTGCCCGTCACGCTGACCCGCTTCGAGGCCGAGCGCCAGGGCGAAAATGCAGTGCTGACCTGGGTTACGGCCACGGAAATTGACAATGCCGGCTTCGAAGTGCAGGTCGCCATTGATGGCCGCACGTACCGGGCGCTAGGCCGGGTTCCGGCCTCAGCCGGCTCGTCGGGAGCGCACAGCTACCGCTATGTGGATGCGGAACCCAATAAAACCGGCCGGCGCTATTACCGCCTGCGGCAGCTCGATACCGACGGGAAGGAGGCTTTCTACGGTCCCCGGGTGCTTTCATTCGACGCCGGCACCCGGCTGCAGGCCTATCCCAACCCGTTCACCGACCAGCTCCTGGTTGATGTACCGGCCGCGGCCGGCACCCGGGTGCAGCTGCGCAATGCCCTGGGCCAGCTGGTGCTGAGCCGGGAAGTGGCAGGTTCGGAACTTCCGGTTCGTATCGAGCTGGCGCTGCCGGCGGGCCTCAGGCCCGGGTGGTACGTGCTGACCGTGCAGAGCGACCTGCAGACCAGGCAGGTGCGGCTTCTGAAAAAGTAGCGGCTAGCTTGCGTAGTGCAGCCTGGTTCCGGCGGCCGATACCGTCATGGTCGCTTGCCGGCCGCAGATCAATGCCTGGTTTTCGGGCTCGTGCCCCACGGGAAAACCATAGGCCACAGGAAACTGGTAGCGCCGGGCGTAGGTATCGATGATTTCGTAGGGTGTCTGGCCGAAGGGAATGGCGTTGTCGTTGGGCCCGCTGAAGTGACCTACCAGCAGGCCGGCCAGGCTGCGCAGCTTGCCGTTACGGTCCAGGTGCACCATCATCCGGTCGATGTTGTAGAGGTACTCGTCGATGTCCTCCAGAAACAGAATGCGGCCGGCCGTGGAGCACTCCGATGCCGTACCGCTGATGGTTTGCAGCAAGCTCAGGTTGCCGCCAATCAGCTCACCCGTGGCCTGGCCTTCCCGGTTGAGGGCGTGGGGCGGGGCAGTGTACTCAATGGCCTCCCCAAACAAGGCCCGCCGCAAACTTTCCAGGGCTTCCTCCCCGCCGGGCTGGTCAAAGAGCAGGGGCATTACCCCGTGGATGCTTTCGTGGCCCAAAGCCAGCAGGTGGCAGTTCAGCACCGTCACGTCGCTGAAGCCGGCAATCCACTTCGGGTTTTGGGCAAAGCCGGAGAAGTCGAGCTGGTCGATGATGCGGGTGGTGCCGTAGCCGCCCCGGGCGCAGAGAATGGCCCGCACCGAAGGGTCGTCGAGCATCTGCTGAAAGTCGGCCCGTCGTACGTCGTCGGAGCCGGCAAACTGGTGGTGCGCCGCCGCCACCGACTGGCCCAGCACCACCTCCAGCCCCCAGGAATCGAGGATAGCCAGGGAAGCGGCCAGCTCCTCGTGGGAAACTTTCCGGGCGGGACACACAATGGCGACTTTGTCGCCGGGGCGCAGGGCGGGAGGCGTGGTAGGCATAAAGCAGTAAGCGAATCAGCAGAACGGGCCCAAACCTACGGAATGCCTTGCAGAGCTGGTAGCAAACCCACTTGGCAAAGCCTTCCTGGACAACGCTACGCCAGCTGATTTGTCAGCTCCCGCGTGGTCCGGGCTGCATCCGGCAGGCTGACGGGGCGCACCTGTCCGGTTCGGATTACGAAGGCTCCAGCCTTTCGCAGCTCGTCGCGGTGCTTCAGCAGCCGGGAAGCCCGGGCAAAGCCGATTACATACCCTTCGGCGTTTTCGGGGCCTTCCAGCAGCTCCAGCTTGGCCAGCAACTTGGCCGGAATGCCGCGCAGGTACACCTCCAGCTCGATTTCCTCGGCCGGAGCAGAAGTCAGCAAGGGGCCAAGGCGGGAATACGCGTACCGGTAGCCTTGCCGCAGGGCAATCAGGTCGGCCAGGACGGCGGAGCCGGTGGGGTGGCCGCCGGCGCCTTTGCCCTGCAGAAACTGCCGGCCCGCAAAAGCGACATCGATTACTACGCCGTTTCCTTCGCGCTCCACCCCATACAGCGGCGAATCGGGGGCTACGAGCTGGGGAGTGACGAGCACCGCCGCCCGGCCCCCGTTCAGCCGCTGCAAGCCGGCCACCACCTTGATCTTATAGCCGTGCTGTCGGGCGTACTGCACATCAGCGGCCGTAATGTTCTCGATGCCCAGGTTCAGCACATCGTCGGGGCAAACCAGCAGGCCTAGGGCGTGGGCGGCCAGAATCACGGCTTTGGACCGGGGGTCGAAGGCGGCCATGTCGAGGGCCGGGTCGGTTTCGGCAAAGCCCAGGGCCTGCGCTTCGGCCAGGGCCTCGGCGTAGCTCGAGCTTTCCTCCGTCATGCGCGTCAATACGTAGTTGGATGAGCCATTGAAGATTCCGCTCACGGCATGCAGGGGCTCGGCAGAAAAGTAGCTTTCCAGGGTGCGAATCACCGGAATGCTGCCGCATACCGCCGCCTCATAAAGCAAAATACCGCCATGTTCCCGCTGCAGGGCAATCAGCTCGGGCAGATGACAGGCTACCATCGCCTTATTGGCGGTGACGACCCGGCGGCCCCGCGTCAGGGCCGCAGTCACCAGCCGGAACGCTTCAGTCGGATCATCAATGACTTCCACCAGCACGTCCAGCCCGGAATCGGCGACCAGCGCATCGGCGTTGAACTCAAACCGCCCGGCGGGCACGGAGCGAAGCTTGGTCGGGTTCTTCACCGCAATCCGGGTTACTTCGACCCCGGTTTCAGGCAGGTGCTGCAGGATGTCATACAGGCCCTGGCCTACGCAGCCGAAGCCAATCAGGCCGACGCGCAGCGGGGAGGAAAGCCCGGGGCCGGCAACGTTAATGCGCGTAGTTGCGGACATAAAACTGTTCAAGGAAGTGCGAAATCTGGGTGGCTTCAATCAGGAAGCCGTCGTGGCCAAAGCTGGAATCCAGTTCGGCGTACATAGCGCCCCGGATGTGCTGCGCCAGCAGGCGCTGCTCAGTGGTTGGAAACAACACGTCGGAGGAAATGCCCAGTACCAGCGTCCGGGCCTGAATGCAGCTTAGCGCGTCGGCCACGCTGCCGCGCCCCCGACCGACGTGGTGAGAGTCCATGGCCCGGCTCAGTGCTACGTAGGCGTGGGCGCTGAAGCGCGCCACAAGCTTGCTGCCCTGGTACTGCTGGTACGAGCTGGCCCGGAAATCCGTCAGCAGCGCGTCGTCCGGCTCGGCTTGGGTATTCCCATAGGCTTCGTAGCTGCGGTAACTGAGCAAAGCCACTGCCCGGGCTGCCCGCAGCCCGGCCTGCCCGGCATCGGGGGAGGCGGTGAAGTAGCTGGAATCGGCGAAGATGGCCAGGCGCTGGGCTTCGTTGAAGGCAATGCCCCAGGGTGAGTGGCGGGCGTTGGTGGCCAGCAAAACCAGGTGGCTGAATACCGACGGCTGCTGAATAGCCCATTCCAGCGCCTGCTGCCCGCCCAGGGAGCCGCCAATCAGCGTGTGAATCTGCTCCAGGCCCAGGTGGCGGCGCAGCTGCTCGTGCACCGCCACCATATCCCGGACCGTAATCAGCGGAAACGCGTGGTAGAGCGGGGGCTGGTCGTCCGCTACCGGAGTAGTGGGCCCGGTCGTGCCGTAGCAGGAGCCCAGCACGTTGGCGCACACGATAAACCACTCGGCCGGGTCGTAGTAGCACCCGGAACCTACCAGCCCGGGCCACCAGTCGGCCGGGTCGGCGTTGGCCGTCAGGGCATGGCAGATCCACACCACGTTGTCGGCGGCGGGATTGAGCGTGCCCAGGGTGCGGTAGGCTACCTGCACCCGCGGCAGGGTGGCCCCGGCCTCCAGCCGAAGCGGTTCGGGCAGGGTGAAAAGCTGATTTTCGGGCATAGTGAAAGTGCCCCGGAGGCGGCCGGGAGCCGTAGTGCTGATGAGCAGGCTGGGGCGTGACGGGCGAGGCTGGGGAATACCCGCTCCGGTAAAGAAGACGGGTATTCCCGCTCGCCGCCACAGTCTCCGGAAGCAAGCCGCCGCCCGGGCCGTTTGCCCGGGGGCAGCCCAGTCCCACCCTACACTTCCAGGGGCTGCGCGTGTTCGGTCTGCGGCTCCGGCTGGGTTTCAGCTACGGAGTCGGTGGTAAAGGGAGCGTGCTGACTAACCGCGTCGAAAGCGGCCTGCAGGTCGGCTTTGATGTCGTCGATGTGCTCGAGGCCCAGGCTCAGGCGGAGCAGGTTGGGCAGCACGCCCGCGGCGCGCTGTTCGTTGTCGGAAAGCTGCTGGTGGGTGGTGGCCGACGGCTGGATGATGAGCGTCTTGGCGTCGCCCACGTTGGCCAGGTGGCTGACGAGCTTCAGGTTGTCGATGAACTGGGTAGCGGTATCCTTGCTGCCCTTGATGGCAAAGGTGAGCACGCCGCCGAAGCCGCGCTTGAGGTACCGGGTGGCCAGGCCGTGGTAGCGGCTGCTTTTCAGGCCGGGGTAGTTCACGCTTTCCACCTGCGGGTGCTGCTCGAGCCACTCGGCAATCTGCTGGGCATTCTGCACGGTGCGGTCCACGCGCAGGCTCAGGGTTTCGAGGCCCTGCAGCAGCAGGAAGGAGTTGAACGGGCTCAGCGCCGGCCCGAAGTCGCGCAGACCCTCGACCCGGGCCCGGATGATAAAGGCGATGTTGCCGAAGGGGCCGCCCTTGCCGAATACGTCGTTGAAGACGAGGCCGTGGTAACCTTCCGAGGGCTCGGTGAACTGCGGAAACTTGCCGTTGCCGAAGTCATAGGTGCCGCCGTCCACAATCACCCCGCCGATGGAGGTGCCGTGCCCGCCAATCCACTTGGTGGCCGATTCCACCACGATGTGGGCCCCGTGCTCCAGGGGCCGGAACAGGTAGCCGCCCGCCCCGAAGGTGTTGTCGACTATCAGTGGCAGATCATGCTCGTTGGCAATGGCGGCAATGGCTTCGAAGTCCGGGACGCTGAAGCTGGGGTTGCCGATGGTTTCCAGGTATAGGGCCTTGGTGTTTGCATCAATCAAAGCCGCAAAAGAGTCGGGGTTGTCGCCGTCGGCGAAGCGCACCTCGATGCCCAGGCGCTTGAAGGCCACCTTGAACTGGTTGTAGGTGCCACCGTAAAGGTGGGAGCTGCTCACGAAGTTGTCGCCGGCCTGCAGGATGTTGTTCAGGGCGATGAACTGCGCTGCCTGCCCCGAGGCCGTCGCCAGGGCTGCCACGCCGCCTTCGAGGGCCGCCACCCGCTGCTCGAATACGTCGGTGGTGGGGTTCATCAGGCGGGTATAGATGTTGCCAAACTCCTTCAGGGCAAACAGGTTGGCGCCGTGCTCCGCGCTCTTGAACACGTAGGAGGAAGTCTGGTAGATGGGCACGGCCCGGGAACCGGTAGTAGGGTCGGGCTGCTGGCCGGCGTGAAGCTGGAGGGTTTCGAAACGAAGGTTCTGTGCGGACATGGGAATACGGGTTGAAAAGAAACGTCTGAAAAATCGGGGAGGAGGGAAGGCGCAGATTTCCCGGATCGGGTGCGCCGAAGCCGGCCGAAAACGCCGGGGCCGGATTTGCGGGTTGCACGAGCCAGGGCCCGGCTTCCCGGGCGGCTGGCTGCAGCAGGCAAAAGCAGGAAAACGAACGAGGCCGGGCCTAGGTCAGGCTAGCGACAACACGGGCAACAGCAGCGCATTCGCCCGGTGGGCAGGCTGCGGGCGGCAGCGGCCAAAACGCGGAAACCCATCGGCAAACCGGCGGGCAGCAGGCCAGCGGGTGCGGATGGGCGGGAGAATGCGAAAGCAGTGGTGTTTTTCATGGCACTCAACTTATCTGTCCCGTTTCCACTCGGGGAAGCCGGGCAGGAATTGGCACCTTTCGCGTCAGCGGTGGTTGCCAGAGGGTCGCGGAGCCTGTTCTCTCGCCTCTTCTGTATAAATTCTTGAAACCTGCCCCACCGTCAGCGGGGGAGTACCGGATTGGTAAGCGCAAATGTACTAACGGAATCGGTTTCTCCAAATCCCCGGCCTGGTAAGCTGATATTTCAACAAAAAGGCCCGCCGGATCGTCCGGCGGGCCTTTTCCTAAAGTCAATCTGACTTTGACGCGTTACAGCGTGGGCAAGGTCAGTACCTGGCCTACCTCGATATGGTCGGGGTTGGCGCCGATAGTGGCCTTGTTAGCGTCATAGATCTGGTGCCACTTGGAAGCATCGCCGTAGTGGCGCTTGGCGATTTTCGAGAGCGAGTCGCCGCTTACCACGGTGTAGGAGGTACCGGCCGCCGCAGCGGGCTGGGCCGCGGCGCCGGCTTTATTACCAAAGAAGTCGGTAGCGCCAGCGGGGTTGGCAGCCGGTTGCTGGACCGGCTTTTTTTCGCCGTCGTTGGAAAGAAAATCGAAGAGTCCCATGATGGTGCGTTGGTTTAAGTGAAAGAGGGTCGTAAGGGTCGATAATCGGCCGGCTAGCAGCGTTATCACAGGCACTTACGCCGCGCCGGGCAATTGGTTTTGCCGCTACCGTTGGGCTTGGTCTTAGCCAACCACTTTCGAAACCCCGCCGTAAGAGGCTCCACAGTTGGCCCCGAACCGGGGCTTCTGCCACACCTTCCCGACCAACCCTCACCTTACCCTCTTACCCTATGAAAACTCAGCCCGTTTCCTTTCGTCTGCTGGCCAGCCTGTTTGCGCTGGTAGCCCTGTTCATGACCGCCTGCGGCAGCAAAGAAGGCAAAGTTGAAAGCGTCAACATGCTCTACGGCACCGAAAGCAAAGTCTGGAAAACTGACAAAGAGCTCGATGCCAGCGGTGATAAAGTCAAGCAGACCGATGCGCAGGAAGATGAGCGCATCACCTTTTTCGCCAACGGCCAGTACAATATGACCTCGCCCGCCGGTGCCACCAATGGCAAGTACACCTTCGATCAGGCCGGCAAGAAAATCGTGCTGACTCCCGACGGAGCTCCCGAAAGCAACACCTTCGACGTTGTTACCCTCACCGACGACAAGCTCACCCTGCGCAGCCCCCAGGGCGCCGAACTGAAGCTGGAAAAAGAGTAGACTACCTCCTCCGCTTTTCCCCGCAAAGCCCTTCCGCTACCCGCGGAGGGGCTTTGTTTTTGGGCCGGCTGAGAACTCTCAGTTCAAAGAAACCGGCTAGCTTTCGGCTTCTTTTCGACCTGCTTCCCCGCCTATGTCCGGTTTCTTTCGTTGGCTGCTCGTCGGCCTGCTTTGCGGCTGCGGGCTAAGCGCCGCCGCCCAGACTGCTCCGGCCCGGCAGCTGCCAACGCATGTGGTTCGCTCTATTAGTCCCACCGACACCAGCTTTGCCGACCTGGAATTCCTAGTCCGGGAAATCCGGGATGCCCGGGTGGTGATGCTGGGCGAGCCGACCCACGGCGAAGGCAACGTGACGGAAGCTAAAATCCGGCTGATCCACTTTCTGAAGGATCGGATGGGCTTTACCACGGTGGCCTTCGAAAGCGGCTTTTACGAGCTGGACCGCGTCCAGCGCGCCCTGGAGGCCGGGGCGCCGGTGGCTGAGACCGTTCGCGCCGGCGTGTACCCGGTCTGGACGGCCACGCAGGAGTTTCAGTTCCTGCTGCCGCTGCTGGGCAAAAGCGGCCTGCGCGTAGCCGGCTTCGATTCGCAGCTGGGAGGAATGGAGGATGTGGGGCTCGAGGAGCTGGAAGAGTTTCTGAAGCCCGAGAAAGGGGCCGATGCCATTGCCTACGACTACCTCGACGAGTGCCTGAGCATGATGAGCGAGCAGAACATCTTTCCGCCTTCCCACCAGATTGTGCTGTTCAACCAGCAGCTGGGCAAAGCGCGCCGCCTGCTCGAAAAGGTTCAGGTCGGCTCCAGCGCCTCCCGGCGGGAGCGGGCTGCCTTCTGGCTGCAGAACCTGCGCAGCGTGCAGGCCCTGGCCCACGACTACGCCACCAACGACCCCAGCGCCAAGGACTCGACCGAGTGGACAGCCACGACCAGTAACCCCCGCGACGCCCAGATGGCCGACAACCTGCTTTGGTACCTGCGCCGCTACCCCCGGGAAAAAGTTTTGTGCTGGGGCGCGCTGCCCCACCTGGCCAACAAGGCGGAAGCGCTGCAGAACGCTGAAATCCGCGAATACCGCCCGATGGGGCGTGCCGTGAAGGCAGCGCTGGGCGACGATGCCGTGTACGTGCTGGGGACGCTCGCCGGCGGGGGTACCTACGGCTTCGGCTGCTGCGGCAAGCCCCGGTCCGTGCCGGCCCCGGCTCCCGGCTCCCTCGAAGCCGCGCTGCTGGCTCAGGGACACGAGTACAGCTTTTTGAGTTTGAAGCACGATGCCCGCGACCTAGTGCTGACAACCTCCGCTTTTCAGTACGGCCCCCTGACCGGCCGCTGGAGCGAAGTGGTGGATGGGTTTCTGTTTCTGAAGTCGGTGAACCCGCCGCACGCGGCTGTCGGGGTTGCCCTGGCAGCCACGCCGGACGAAGGACCGGCTCCAGCTGAAAAATGGCAGCGGGCTCGCCTGAACCCCAAGGTTCAGCCGGGAGCAAAGGGCGGGGTAAACTTCGTGCTGGACGGCGTCGTGGTTGACCGTAAAACGGGGGCACCGGTTCCGTTTGCCACAGTCGCGGTGCCGGGCCGCAGCGCCGGTACGATCTGCGACGCGCTGGGCCGTTTTCGGCTGGACGCCCGCCGGGGCGAAGCGGTGCAGGTCAGCAGCCTGGGCTACGAGCCCGCCACCCTCACGGCTCAGCCCACCGCGGCTCTTACGGTGCGCATCCAGCCGGCATCCTTTGCCCTGGCCGACGTGCGCGTCAGCGCCCAGACCCAAGACCCGCGACGAATTATGAAGAAGGTGATAAAGGCCGCAGATGCCAACTACGAGCAGCAGGACTACGTCACGCACGTGTACACCCGCCGCCGCCTGACCAGCTTCGATACCCTCCACCACGAGGTCGAGTACGTCAGTCAGATTTTTGAGCCGGCCGGCCACCGGGCCTGGGGCGGGGGCTTTCTGATGCTGGGCCCCACCCAGTCGCACGCGGTGCAGGAAAAGCACGTGGTGGTTCCATCGGTCAAGCCGTTAACGCTGTGGGACTATTCCGACGGCGGGCACGGCTTCTACACCGAGGGCTCCGACCCGGTGCGCATTTCCCCGCTGTTCCGGCTCAGTACGCTCGGCAAGTTTGCGCTGCGGCTCGACACCATCGAGCAGCACGGCGGCGAAACGGTGTACGTGATTCAGTTTGCAGCCAAACGGGCTTCGAAGCGCACGACCGGCTTCGGCCTTATCGGCGGCTACTCAGGCAAGGTGTATATCCGGGAGCAGGACTACGCCGTGGTACGCTACGAGGCGCTGTGGCGCCAGGATACGCTGAGGATGAATGCCGCTGCCCGCAAGTACCTGGGCAAGCACAACCTGACGGCGGCTATCTTCTCCCGGATCTTCACCGACCACCGCAAGGCCCACGTCGTGACCTACCGGAAAGGGGCGGATGGCCGCTACCACCTCGCTGCCAGTGTGGCGCAGAGCGTAACCGCCGGTCGGGTTTTGCGGAGCGGTAAGCCGTTCCACGACCAGAAGTACTGCGAGGAGCAGTTCAGCCAGCTGCCAGCCGATAAACAGACACCGCAGCCGGACAAGGAAAAGCAGCTGCTGCTGCGCGAAGGAGAGCTCCGGCAGCTGGCGCAGGTGCCGTATCGACCTGAATTCTGGAAAACGTACCAGCGTCCGGCCCCGGCCGGACCGGGCCCGGTACTGGAAGCCGCCAAGCCCTGATGAGTGGGGTAAAAGCCTGATGAGTGGGGTAAAAGGACGTATGGTTCAGCGCGGCTAAACCACCGCTTGCGGATCGGCGTGCTTGCTGAATACCCGTGCCACCCAGCGCGGCAGGAAGATAGCGCCCAGCACGAGGTACAGGTAGTACGTCACCAACCGGTAGAGCAGCACCACGAAGTTGGTCATGGTGGGCGTGCCGATAAACTTGCCGAAGAACGTGGGGAAGGCTCCCTCAGCAATACCGGCCCCGCCGGGCGTAATGGCAATCAGCAGGATAACCTTGTAGGTGAGGTTGCGGCCGAAGATCAGCATAAACTCGTTCCAGCTCACGTCCACGAAGGCCGCAATGATGCAGCCAATAATCAGGTAGCGGGCCGTCCAGACGAAGAACGTGGAGCCGATGGCCCGCAGCCAGTAGCTGGCCCCGTTGCCGCGCAGCTGAGCCGAAGCCCACACCATCTCGTTGCCGTGCTGGTAGGCACTGACCCGCCAGCGCCGCAGCCCCCGCAGAGAAAACAGCCGCACCAGCAGGCGCTTCACGGATTCGGGGTTCACGAAGATGGCGTACAGCATCAGGCCCGCGTAGAGCGTGACGAGCACGTAGCTGATGACAAAGGCCACCCGCAGCGTCGAAATCAGCCCGCCCTGCAGCGCCTCGTGCGGGTAGAGCGCGTCGCCGGCCAGCACCACCACGAGCGGCACCGTGACCACGTAGTAGAGGTTGTCGAGCAGGGCCGTCACCATCACGTAGGCCAGGGACTTGCCCAGGGAAATACCTTCTTTATTCAGAATAAACGACGCCACGGCGGTGCCACCCACGGCCGAGGGCAGCACGCAGGAGGCAAACTCCCAGATCATAATCACGTCGAGGCTCTGCTTCCAGCTCAGCACCCGCTCCGAGATGTGGCGGATGCGGTAGATGTAGCCGGCGTCGCGGGCGACCAGCACGAGCAGCATTACCAGCAGCCAGTGCAGCTTGGCGTTGGCCAGGGGAGCTAAGTCGCCGGGGCGGTAGGAGCGCCAGAACATAAAGCCGACCACGCCCAGTCCGATCAGAATGGGCAGTACAATGCGCGAAGGGCGAAGCTTGTCGAGCAGCTCCTGGTCACGGTTATCCTGGGTGAGCGGCATAGGTACGACACGGTGGGAGGGCAAAAGTAGAGATTATTCGGCCTGTATGCGTTAAATCCAGATTAACAGCCGTTAACCCCTCTGCTGGTCAACATCCGCCGCTTCAGAAAAATCGTACCTTTGTTCATTAGGGAAGAACCAATAAGACGCGCTTAACATTTGCGGGCGTGTCTTGTTACCTTCCAGCAGTTTCCCACATGCCCCTCATTGCCGATGATTGTTGAACCCGGAGCCCTACTGGCGGCTATTGACTCGCCCAACGACCTCAAGAAGCTTAGCCCGGACCAGCTCGTGCAGCTAAGCCAGGAGCTTCGGCAGTTCATCGTCGACTCGGTGTCCATCTACGGCGGGCACTTCGGCGCTTCGCTGGGCGTGGTTGAGCTGACCGTGGCCCTGCACTACGTGTTCAATACGCCCTACGACCAGCTCGTGTGGGATGTGGGCCACCAGGCCTACGGGCACAAGATCCTGACCGGCCGCCGCGACCGGTTTCCGACCAACCGCCGCTACCACGGCATGTCGGGCTTTCCGAAGCGCAGCGAAAGTGAGTACGACGCCTTTGGCGTAGGCCACAGCTCCACCAGCATCGGCGCGGCGCTGGGCATGGCCGTAGCGTCCGACTATAAAGGCGAGCTGGACCGGCAGCACGTAGCCGTTATCGGCGACGGCGCCATGACGGCGGGTATGGCCTTCGAGGCCCTCAACCATGCCGGCGTGGCCAACTCCAACCTGCTGGTTATCCTCAACGACAACTGCATGAGCATCGACCCCAACGTGGGCGCGCTCAAGGAATACCTGACGGACATCACTACGTCCCGGACCTACAACAAGGTGCGCGACGAGCTGTGGAACGTGCTGGGCAAGCTCAGCAAGTTCGGACCCAACCCCCAGCAGGTAGCCCGCAAGGTGGAAGCAGCCATGAAGGCCACGCTGCTCAAGCAAAGCAACCTGTTCGAGGCGCTCAAGTTCCGCTACTTCGGCCCCGTCGACGGGCACGACGTACAGCACCTCGCTACCATCCTCAACGACCTGAAGAGCATTCCCGGCCCCAAAATCCTGCACTGCGTTACGGTAAAGGGCAAGGGCTACGCGCTGGCCGAAAAAGACCAGACCCTGTGGCACGCCCCGGGTTTGTTTGACAAGATTACCGGCGAGATTCACAAGAAAACCTACTCCGCGCCCCAGCCGCCCAAGTACCAGGACGTGTTCGGGCACACGATGGTGGAGCTGGCCGAGCAAAACAGCAAGGTGATGGGCGTGACGCCCGCCATGCCCTCGGGCTGCTCGCTGAACATCATGATGAAGGCCATGCCCGACCGCGCGTTCGACGTGGGCATCGCCGAGCAGCACGCCGTTACGTTCTCTGCAGGCTTGGCCACGCAGGGACTGGTGCCGTTCTGCAACATCTACTCGTCGTTTATGCAGCGGGCCTACGACCAGGTGGTGCACGACGTGGCGCTGCAGAACCTGAACGTGGTGTTCTGCCTCGACCGGGCCGGTTTCGCCGGGGCCGATGGCCCTACCCACCACGGCTGTTACGACATTGCCTACATGCGCTGCATCCCGAATATGGTGGTAGCGGCCCCCATGAACGAGGAGGAGCTGCGCAACCTGATGTACACCGCCCAGCTGCCCGACATGGGTCCGTTCAGCATCCGCTACCCCCGGGGCGAAGGCGTGATGCCCGAGTGGCGCATGCCGTTCAAGAAAATTGCCGTGGGCACCGGCCGCGTGGTGCGCGAAGGCGAAGGCGTGGCCATTCTGACCATCGGCCACATCGGCAACTACGCCGTGAAAGCCACCCAGCAGCTCGCCGCCGAAGGCCTGAGCGTGGGCCACTTCGACATGCGCTTCGCCAAGCCCCTCGACGAGGAAATGCTGGCCGCCGCCCTGAGCAAGTACAAAGCCATTGTAACGGTGGAAGACGGCTGCCTGCAGGGCGGCTTCGGCGCTGCCGTGCTGGAATTTATGGCCGACCACGGCTACTCGGTGCCCGTAAAGCGCCTGGGCATCCCCGACCGCGTGGTGGAGCATGGCACCCAGGATGAGCTTTATAAAGAGTGCGGCTTTGATGCCGACGGCATTGCTGCCGCCGTGCGTGAACTGGCCGGTAAAGTTGCTGCCAAGACCCCGGCCGAAAAGGTGCTGCGGTAGAACCGTACTTCTGCTTTTTCCGAAAGGCCCCGTCAGATTCGTCTGGCGGGGCTTTTTCATGTAGTTCAGAGTAGGCGTAAGGTTTCCGGGGCGTGACGCTTTTCCGGCTTGACTGAACCAATGAAAAATAAATGATGTATGTACATTGATTAACAAAATCAACCTGTACATTTGCATCGTCGGACTGGCAGTAGGAGGAAAGCTCCGAATGCCGCCCAGACCAGAATCCCAAGTCACGCTTTCTTACCACAATCATCATGGCTACTACCAAATGGGTCCTCGACCCCACGCACTCCGAAGTTCAGTTCAAAGTGAAGCACCTCGTTATTTCGACGGTGACCGGCTCGTTCAAGCAGTTTGAAGGCGAGGTGGAAGCCGAGGACGACTCGTTCGAAAACGCCCGGGTGCGCTTCTCGGCCGATATCAACAGCATCGACACCAACCAGGCCCAGCGCGACGAGCACCTGAAGTCAGCCGACTTCTTTGACGCAGCTGCCTACCCGAAAATGACCTTCGAGTCGACCTCGTTTGATAAGCAGGGTGACAACGAGTTCAAGCTGACCGGCAACCTGACCCTGCACGGCGTGACCAAGCCCGTAACCTTCGACGTGGAGTACGGCGGTGCCGCCGGCGACTTCTACGGCAACACCAAGGCCGGCTTCGAGGTAAGCGGCAAAATCAACCGCAAAGACTTCGGCCTCACCTGGAGCGGCGTTACCGAAGCCGGTGCCATCGTGGTGAGCGAGGACGTAAAGCTGCTGGGTAGCATTCAGTTCGCCAAGCAGGCGTAAGTCGATTCGCGCTTTGCGCTGAAAAGAGCAGGCTCCCAACCCGGGAAAGCCTGCTCTTTTGCGTTCCGGGCTGCCGGCTGTTGACCGGCATCCTGGGCAAATGTGCGTACTTGCAGCTCTTTACTGCGCTTTCCGGCTGGCCGGCCTTTCTGCTTATGTCCTCTGCTCACCCTACCATCCTGTTTCTCCACGGCTTTGCCGAGTCCCGCGAGGTCTGGACTGATTTCACCCGTGACTTTCCCGACGGCTACCGCCTGCTCATGCTCAACCTGCTGGGCCACGGCACCAACGTCCACGACATCCGGGACTATTCAATGGAAGCCCAGGCCCGCTACGTGGCCGAGCAGCTGCGCCAGAAAAACGTAGACAAAGCACTGCTCGTGTGCCACAGCATGGGCGGCTACGTAGCGCTGGCGTTTGCGGAACGCTACCCCGAGCTGGTGGCGGGCCTCGTGCTGTTCCACTCCACCGCGTTGCCCGACACCGACGAGAAAAAAGCAAACCGTGACAAGAACATCGACTTTGTGCGGCGGCATGGGGTGGAGAAGTTCATGGAGTCGTTTATCCGGCCGCTGTTTGCGCCCGTGAACCGGGAGCCGATGCGCGAGAAGCGCGAGTTCCTGGAGGAAATCGGGAAGGCTATTCCCGAAGCTACCATTACCGGGGCGCTGGAGGCCATGAAAAACCGTCCCGACCGCACCGAAGTGCTGCGCAAGGCCAAGTTTCCGGTGCTGTTCGTGGTGGGCAAGGACGATGTAGCCGTGCCGGTGGAAAGCCTCCTGACGCAGCTGACGCTACCCGACCAAAGTCACGTGCTGCTGCTCAGCAACGTTGGGCACCTGGGCTACTTCGAAGCACCCGAGCTGACCTGCCGCGCCGTCGTGGATTTTGCCCGGCTGGTGTTTAATCAGCCCTACTGAGCCGGCAGGGATTCCAGCCCGGCTAACTGATCAGCCGGCACATCGTCGAGGGAGACAATCTGCAGGCCGGGGCGGCCGGTAGGAGTGCGCAGCTGGTTCCAGCCGGTGCGGGGGCCCAGGTCGGCCCGCATTTCCTTTTTCGGGATGCGCCACATGGCGCCGGTCAGCGGGTCGATTACCAGCATTCCCCACACGTTGCCCAGCACGATGTTACCCAGGTACCACCCGTTCAGATCGGCCGAGAGGGTCAGAACTTTGGCCGGGTAGTTCTTCTTGGTAAACAGGACCGTATACTGCTGACGCTGGAAATACTTGCCCCCGGACTTGAGCAGCACTTCCGCCGGCGTTTTGCCCTTGTACACTTCCACCCCGTTTACGTCGGTAATAACGATGGCCGCCCCGGGGGGCGCGCTGCTGATGGTCACCGGGTACTTGCGGGGACTGACCAGCGTGGCGCAGCTGGTAAAAAGCGCGCACGCGAGAAGAGCTGAGGTAGAAAAACGCATGGGTGGAAGCTGGGCGCACGATACCGCTACCAGTTTCAGGGACTTCCCAAAATGCAACGGCTCCTAAAGATAACAACCTTTAGGAGCCGAAACAGGCGGGGACAGCTAAATTCCCTTAGCCCGGCAGCAGGCCGAGCTGAATCATGTGCTCGGCAATCTGCACGGCGTTGGTGGCTGCCCCTTTGCGCAGGTTATCGGCCACCACCCACATATTAAGGGTGCGGGGCTGCGACTCGTCGCGGCGCAAGCGGCCGACCAGCACGGCGTCTTTGCCGTGGGCATCCTTGGGCATGGGGTAGCGGTTGCGGGCCACGTCATCCACTACTTCCACGCCGTTGGTGGCGCGCAGGAGACGGTATACTTCCTCCAGCTCAAATTCCTGGGCAAACTCCACGTTCACGGCTTCGGAGTGGCCGCCCATCACCGGGATGCGCACGGCCGTAGCCGTTACCTGAATCGAGTCGTCGCCGAGGATTTTCTTGGTTTCGCGCACCAGCTTCATTTCCTCCTTGGTGTAGCCGTTGGCTTCGAACACGTCGATGTGGGGCAGCACGTTCAGGTCGATGCGGTGGGGGTAGGCGGGGTCCGCGGCGGTCTGCCCGGCCCGCTCTTCCATCAGCTGGTCCACGGCTTTCTTGCCGGTGCCGGTCACGCTCTGGTAAGTGCTGACCACGATGCGCCGGATGCGGAAAGCCTCGTGCAGTTTGTGCAGGGCCAGCACCATCTGAATGGTGGAGCAGTTGGGGTTGGCAATGATTTTATCGGCCGGCGTCAGCTCCCGGGCATTGATTTCGGGCACCACCAGCTTTTTGGTGGGGTCCATGCGCCAGGCCGAGGAGTTGTCAATCACCACCGTGCCGGCTTCGGCAAAGCGCGGGGCCTGCTCTTTCGACACGCTGCCCCCGGCCGAGAAGATGGCCACGTCGGGGCGGGCGGCAATGGCGTCGTCCATCGACACGACCGGGTAGTCTTTCCCGCGGAAGGAAATCAGCTGGCCTACCGATCGGGCCGAAGCCACCGGCAACAGCTCCGTGACCGGGAAATTCCGCTCGGTTAATACTTTCAGCATCTCCCCACCGACCAGGCCGGTGGCACCTACTACTGCTACTTTCATCAGCTACGTCAGAAAAAAGGCCCCAATCCGGTGGAGCCATGGCAAATTTCGTCAAAAACTGCTTACGCTGCCGTGCTGGTTCAAACAACCTGTCGAAGTGTTTTTGTAAACCCTTCTGCTTATGTTGGGGGCTGATCCGTCAGCGTTTTATTCTACCCTCTGCGTTATGTGGTTATCCGTTTCATGCCCCCGGAATTCCGGGGTCCGCCGCGCCTGGATTCCAGGACTGGTGCTGGCCGTGCTTAGCCTGCTCCCGTACTGCGCCGCTGCCCAGCTTACCGACAACTTCGCCGACGGCGACTTCACCCAGAGCCCCGCCTGGAGCGGCGACGCGGCCAGCTTTACCGTGGCGGCCCAGCAGCTGCAGTCGAACGGGCCCGCCACCACCGGCACCGTGCTCCAGCTCGTGACGCCCTGCCAGGCCGTGACGGGTACTACCTGGGAGTTCTACGCCAGCCTGCGCCTGGCTACATCCAGCGGCAACTATGCCGACGTGTGGCTGCTGGCCGACAACGCCGACCTTAAAGCCACCGGCACCAAAGGCTACTTCGTGCGCCTGGGCGGTACGCCCGACGAGGTGGCCCTGTTTCGCAAGGATGCTACGGGGAGCCCGGCATACGTGGTGAATGGTCAGGATGCGACCCTTGCTTCCACAACCAACAATACCGTGCGGGTGCGGGTGACGCGCTCGGTGCAGAACGTCTGGACGCTGGAGCGGGACCTGACCGGTGGCACCACCTTCGTGGCCGAAGGCAGCGCCCCGGACGCTACTTACCTTCGCAGCACCCACTTCGGCTTGGTGCTGACGTACTCGTCCACCAACAACCGCGGCTTCTTTTTCGACGACTTCCGGGTGTCGGATACGGCCCCGCCCCAGCTCATCCGAGGGGCAGTGACGGCCGCCCGCCAGCTCGATCTGACCTTCAACGAGGCCGTGGCTCCCGCACAGAGTGCGGCCGCCTACCGCCTCAGTACCGGCTCCCCGGCCGTGACGGCGGCCCAGCGCGATGCCGTCGACCCTACCCTCGTGCACCTTACCGTGGATGCTGACCTGCCTACCGGCCCGCTCATCGTGGAAGCCCGCACGCTCACCGACCTGTTTGGCAACACCGACCCCGGGCCGCAGACCACCACGTTTGTCAACAGCGGTTTCGCGATAGTGCCGGGCGTCAACCAGGTGCTCATTACCGAAATCATGGCCGATGAAACGCCGGTGGTGGGACTGCCGGCTTCCGAGTTTATCGAGATTCACAACCCGTCGGCCACGGCCGTAATCGACTTGGCGGGCATCCGGCTGCAAAAGCCGGGCGGCACCACCGCGGCCGTGTTTCAGCCGGGCCAGGTGCTGCTGCCGGGGGAGTACGCCGTGGTGTGCGGTACTACGCGCGTCACGCAGTTTACCGGGTTCGGCAAGGTGTTCGGGTTGACCAATTTCCCCAGCCTGAGCAACGGAGGCGACCAGCTGGTGCTGCGCGGGCGCAACGGCCGCACGTTGTTTGAGCTGGCGTATTCGGACACGTGGTACAAGGACAGCCGCAAAAAGGAAGGCGGCTGGACGCTGGAAATGGTGGACGTGACAAACCCCTGCGCTGGTATCGAGAACTGGACAGCCAGCACCGATGCCAGCGGAGGCACCCCGGCCCGGGCAAACTCGGTCCGCGCCACGAA
Source organism: Hymenobacter translucens (assembly GCF_020685205.1). Classification (GTDB taxonomy): domain Bacteria; phylum Bacteroidota; class Bacteroidia; order Cytophagales; family Hymenobacteraceae; genus Hymenobacter; species Hymenobacter translucens. Next base: position 15,700 of record NZ_JAJERB010000014.1, on the reverse strand, counting down.
TGCCGACCGCACCGCCCCCGCGCTGCTGCGCGCGTTGGCCTCGGCGCCCACGGCCGTCAAGCTGTTCTTTGCTGAGAAGCTCGACAGCGCCACCATGGCTAACCCGGCCCTCTACGCGCTTAGTCCGGCCAATGCCATTGCGGGCGTATCCGTCGTCGGACCAGATTTTCGCACGGTGGAGCTGACCCTGACCAACGCCCTGCAGGCTAGTCAGCCCGTAACGGTGAGCGTACAGCGGGCCGTAGACTGCGCGGGTAACGCGGCGGGGCCGGCTACCTCGGCGGCATTTGCGCTGCCGGCCCCGGTAGCGTCGGGCGACGTGGTTATCAACGAAATTCTGTTTAACCCCCGCACCGGCGGCGTGGACTTCGTGGAGCTGCTCAACCGCTCCGCCAAGTACCTGAACCTGCAGGCCTGGCAGCTGGGCAGTGAGAAAACGGATGGAAGCGTAGACGCGGTTTCCATCAGCGCCGGGCCGTACGTGCTGGCACCCGGGCAGCTGGTTGTGCTGACCACCCGCCCCGACCTGATCCAGAGCCAGTACCCGACCCACGACCCGGCGGCGTTTCTGCCTATGAATGACTTTCCCACCTATGCCGACAAGGAAGGCATTGTCGTGCTCTACGACGGGTTCGGCCGCCTGCTGGACCGCTACGCCTACAACGAAACCCAGCACCTGGCGCTGCTCGACGACCTGAACGGCGTGTCGCTGGAGCGGATTCGGGCTGAGGGGCCCAGTCAACCGGGTAACTTCCACTCGGCGGCCAGCGCGGTGGGCTACGCCACGCCCGGCCGGCCCAACTCCCAGTACCAGGAGGACCCGGGTGGAAGCCAGCAGTTTTCGGTGGCGCCCGACGTATTTACCCCCGATGGGGACGGGCAGCAGGACTTCACCACGCTCAACTTTCACCTCGATCAGGTAGGCTACGCGGCCAGCGTAACCGTGTACGACGCCCTGGGCCGCCTGACCCGCCGCCTCGTCCGCAACGAGACGGTGCCCACCAACGGATTTTTCCAGTGGGACGGCCTTACCGACCGGGGCGACAAGGCGCCGGTGGGCTACTACGTGTTGCTGGTCGAGCTTTTCCAGCCCAATGGCGGGCAGAAGCGGGAGTTTAAAAAGACGGTGGTGCTGGGGGCCCGGTTCTAGGCGAAATGCCCGGTGGAATGGATTGTGTCGGGGGCCGGTTAAACCAACGGGGCCGAAGGGCGTCCAATGCTCCGTATCCGGTAACTTCAGGGCTTATGACTACGCAACAGGAACTGCAGCATCTCTATTGGCGGGCGGGCTTCGGGCCCCGGCCCGACGACCTGACCACGGGCCTTTCGCCCCGTAAAGCCTTCCGTAAGCTGCTGCACGACTCCGAAGCCTTTGTGCCGCTCGACGGGCCGCAGATGCACTATGCGAAGGTAAAGTCCATGGCTGCCGGGCCGGCGGCCGACCAAATGAATGCCGCCGGCACCCCGATGATGGCGGAGCCCATGCGCCGGGGCCTGAGCGCCCAGCAGCGCAAGCTCCAGAACCAGCAGCTGCGCAGTGCCTACAACGCCATGACCACTGGCTGGCTCGACCGGATGGCGACTTCGCCAGCCCAGCTGCGCGAAAAGATGACGTTCTTCTGGCACGGCCACTTTGCCTGCCGGGTACGCCAGGCCGATGCCGCCCTGCAGCTCAACAACACCGTACGCCGGCTGGCCCTGGGCAAGTTTGGCGACCTGTTGCTGGCTGTTTCGCGGGAACCGGCCATGCTGAGCTTCCTGAACAACCAGCAGAACAAGAAGCTCCGGCCGAACGAGAACTTTGCCCGCGAGGTCATGGAGCTGTTTACCATCGGGCGGGGGCACTACACCGAGCAGGACGTGAAGGAGGCTGCCCGGGCCTTTACCGGCTGGGCCGGCAACGACCGGCTGGAGTTCGTGTTCCGGCCCCGGCAGCACGACGATGGCACCAAAACCTTTCTGGGCCGGGCCGGCAACTGGGGCGGGGAAGACATCCTGCGCATCCTGCTCGAGCAGCCCCAGACGGCCGAGTTTATCGTCACCAAGCTGTACCGGTTCTTCGTCAACGACACGCCCAACCCGACCCACATCCAGCCCCTGGCCAAGGCGTTTTTTCAAAGCCAGTACGACATCAGCGACCTGCTGGAGCGGATGTTCTCGGCCGACTGGTTTTATGATGGCGCCAACGTGGGTACCCGCATCAAGTCGCCCATCGAGCTGCTGGCCGGCGTCCGGCGCACCCTGCAGCTTCAGCTCGACGACCCCAAGCCCCTGCTCGGTTACCAGAAAGCGTTAGGCCAAACCCTGTTTCAGCCCCCGAACGTGGCCGGCTGGCCGGGCGGGCGCAACTGGATCGACAGCTCATCCCTGCTCTTGCGCCTGCAGCTGCCCCAGGTGCTGCTGCGCAACGCCGAGTTCAACGTGGCCCTTAAGGAAGATGAGAACGACCTCGCCCCGTCGGTAGCCAAGGCCGACCGCACGTTCCGGCAGCAGGTAAAGGCCCGGCTCAACCTGGCGCCCATTGCCCGGGTGCTGGCCAAAGTGCCCCTGGCCCAGCAGCCGGCCCGTCTGAGCGAGTTGCTTTTGCAGTCGCCCATCCGGCCGCAGAACCTGGCCTTGCTGGAGCAGGTAGCCGCCAAAGCGCCGGCCGAGGACCGGCTCCGCACAATGGTCACCAGCCTGCTGTCCCTGCCCGAGTATCAGTTGATGTAATTGAAGACGACTATCCGTATGACAACCCGCCGCGACTTTCTGAAATCCTCGGTGCTGGCCAGCAGCCTGCTGTTCGTGCCGAAGTTCCTGCACGCTCTCGACCGGCAGGGCGTGTCCCGCATGGGCCTTTCCAACGGGCGGCGACTGGTCGTTATCCAGCTCGGCGGGGGCAACGACGGCCTGAATACCGTCATTCCCTACCAGAACGACCTGTACTACAAGGCCCGCCCCATCCTGGGTCTGCGGGCTCAGGCCGGGCTGCTGCCCCTGGAAAAGGACTTGGCTTTAAACCCGGCGATGAAGCGCATCAAGGCCCTCTACGACGAAGGCTACGTGGCCGTGCTCAACAGCGTGGGCTACCCCAACCCCGACCGGTCGCACTTCCGCTCGATGGATATCTGGCACAGCGGCAGCGCCTCCGACTCGTACGTGAACACCGGCTGGCTGGGCCGCTACCTCGACTCCAGCTGCCCGGAGTGCCAGCTGCCCTACAACGGGCTGGAGCTGGACGACACCCTGAGCCTCGCCATGAAAGGCGCCCGGCGCAAAGGTCTGGCATTGAAAACTCCCGGCAAGTTTCATCAGCTCACCCAAAACCAGTTTCTAAGCCAGGTCAACAGGCAGGCTGCTCTTTCGACGCATACCGCGGAGGTAGACTATCTGTACAAAACCCTGGCTGAAACGGCCTCGTCGGCCGACTATCTGTACGAAACATCCAAGGTGTATAAGTCGGCCGTGACGTACCCGAACACCGAGTTTGGCCGCAATCTGAAAACCACTGCCGAGCTGATCAACTCCGGGGTCGAGTCACGGGTGTTCTACGTGTCGCTGAGCGGGTTCGACACCCACGTGCGGCAGCACGAGCAGCAGGGCCGCCTGCTGGGCGACCTGTCCGACGGCCTCGGAGCTTTCGTGGAAGATCTGCGCAAGCAAGGGCAGTTCGACAACACGCTGATAATGACATTTTCAGAGTTTGGGCGTCGGGTGCAGCAGAATGCCAGCAACGGCACCGACCACGGTACGGCCAACAACGTGCTGCTGCTTGGAGGCGGCCTCAAGCGCAAAGGTGTGCTCAACGAAGCGCCCGACCTAGCCAACCTCGACAACGGCGACCTGCGCTACCAGCTTGACTTCCGCAGCCTCTACGCCACCGTGTTGCGCGACTGGCTGCAGGCCGACGACAAAGCCATTCTTAGCAGTGAGTTTGCCCGGCTTACCGGGCTGGTCTAGGCCCGCCGCTGTCTCTTTCAACGTCACAGAAACGCCCGGTAACTGCTCAGGTTATCGGGCGTTTTTGTAGTTGAGCCTGGGAGGCAGTCGGTTAGCTCGACAATATCCTTCTGCTGTATCGGGCGTACACAAGGGCAATCCAACCTAAACCAACCTAGCTATGAAAGTCCTCTCGCCAACTGCCCACGGGTTCGTGGATATTGCCTTTATCCTGTTCCTGGCCCTGGCACCAACGCTTTTTGACCTCTCTCCGGAGGTAGATACCGCTTGCTACGTGCTGGCCGGGGGCTACCTGCTCGTCACCCTGCTCACGAATTTCCGCTTAGGAGTATTCCGCTTGATTCCGTTCCCCATTCACGGCTGGCTGGACCTATTGACCGGCCTGGCCCTGGTGGCAGCGCCCTTCGTGTTTAACGCCCTGGACAGCTCGAACGAGCGCAACCTGTTCTGGGGCCTGGGCGCCGTTTCCATCATCACCTGGTTTCTCACCGACTGGCGTGCCCAGGCTCACACCAGCACGCCCAACGGTGCCAACTCCCGGAATATGATGCCGAACCACGCGCACTAATCAACTCGCAGCGGCACAAAAAAGCGGCCTTGCTTAGAGCAAGGCCGCTTTTTTGGTTTCAGGGGCTTAGTGCCGAAAGCTGACGCCCACAAAGTATTCCTGGCTGCTTTCGCGGGTAAGCGCCAGATGGGTACCGAAATCAATGATCAGATTGTCGTTCAGCTTGAGCTTGGGACCCAGGTTGAGCGAAGCCCGCCAGGCGCCCTGCCGGGTGTCCCAGAAGCCGGCTACTTCCCCGAACCCGGTCAGCAGCTCCGAAACTTTGTAGTCGACGGCGGCGCTGGGAACGATACGAAGGTAATGCTCGGCTTCTTCTTTGTCGTAGTTCATATCCCCTTCCAGCTGGGCTTCCACGCACAGCTTTTCGGATACGTCGTAGCTGGCCGGCACTACGAGTCCGCCTTCCACTGCCCCGTTGCCCACATTCCGGCCGGTGGGCAGCCGGACGTAGCCCACCAGGGCCATAGCGGCCGGTTTACCATCCTGACCGAACAGGTTTTGCTTGAGCCGCAGCGTCACGTCGTCGAAGCCGTGCTCCCGCTGCCGGGCTTCTTTCTGCGGGGTCTGGTCGTCCCAGTGCTCTTCCCAGGTATAGGAGTCAATTTCAACCTGGAAGTCGGTACGGGTGGCCAGGCCCACTTTCACCAGCATGTGGTTAAGGCGAAACTCCCGGTCATGCTGCCCAATCTCTTCTTTGTTGACAAGCCGGAACAGGTCACTTTCTATCTGCACGTGACCGGGGTCCACGGTATAGGGACTGTCCGTGATGCCAGGGCGGTCCGGTACCATTTCGCGCAGCATGGACCGGGGCGTCGGGTTAAACAGCGTGTAGCGGCGGGCCGCCGTGGTTGAGTCCTGTACGCTCTGAGCCGATTGGGCCCAAGCCGACCCGGCCAGAAGAAAAAACAGGCTTGCTGCCAGGAGTAGTGGACGATGCATAAGCAGAAAAGGGTGGAATTTGTTGCCTGCTACGCATCCAGGGGCAGAAGGGTACAGCCGGGCTTTTCGGCCTGTCCGGGTTATTCGCCCAGGGGCAGACTGAGCTTTATGCCGATGTTGCGGCCAATATCATAGATTCCGGAGCGCTGGCCGGGCTGACGCTGGTAGGGCTCGAAGTACTTCAGGCGGTTCAGGTGGGACTGATACACTTTGTCGAGCAGGTTGTTGCCGCTGAGCCCCACCTGCAGAATGGTTTTTCCGCGTCGGTTCGTTAGCGCCGTGCCCACGCTGGCATTGAGCAGGAAGTAGCCGGGCGTAGCGGTTTCGGTGTCGTCGGCCGCCAGGAAGCGGGTTTGCCGCCCAAAGCCGGCCACTTCCAGCCGGGCGTAGGGGCGGGCCAGCCGGCCAAACCCGCGCCGGGCTTCCGCGCTTATTTCGCTGCGCACCTGCAGGGGCGGAATCAATGAGAGGTTGCGGGCATCAGCGGGCACCGGCTCGTCCTGCCGGCCCAGGTTCACGCCCCGGATCCAGGCGAGGTCGTTGGTCCAGGTTAGCCAGGGCAGGCCGGGCGGGGTGAGCCGAACCCGGGCTTCGCCCCCGTACAGCCGCGCGTTCGACTGGGTGTACTGGTAGGTGCGGTTGCCGGGTACGATGATTACCTCATTTCCATCCGCGTCGCTGAGGCGGCGCAGGTAGATAAAGTTGCTGATGGCGTTGTGAAACACTTCCACGCTGAAGTCAACGACCGGCGACTGAAAAAACACGCCCAGGTCCTGCTGCAGGTTGAATTCCGGCGCGAAGTCGGGTCGGCCCAGGTACACGATGTGGGCGCCGGGGTCGAGGCCATTGGAAGCCAGCTCTGTGATGTTGGGGGAGCGGTAGCCCCGGGCCAGGTTGGCTTTCACCGTCCAGCTTTCCGACAGGTTCAGGGCCCCGCCCACTGAGCCCGACAGCCCGTGCAAAAGCCGACGGTTTCCGTTGATCTGCAGACGGGCGCCGGCCGTGTCTGCAGCAGTTACCTGCCGGTCGAAGCCCGTGGCCGGGTCGGTTCGCAGCCAGAGCGCGTCGTAGCGGAGCTGGCGCTGGTCGTAGCGCAGGCCACCGCTGAGGTCCAGCCGGCCGAGGCTCTTTTTCAAGAACACAAAGCCGCCGGCGTCGAACAGCCGGTAGTCCGGGATGGGGAAGTCCGTGGCGTCCCGGTTCTCATTGCGCTGGTACATGCCGTTCAGGCCGTAGCTGGTTTCCAGGCCCCACACGTCCCGGGAATAGCGCAGGTCGTAGGTCAGCGTCGTCAGCTGCACCGAAAGGCCCGGCTGCCGGGGCAGGGTCGGGTGGTTGTACTCGCGGCGGCGGTTCTGCTGCAGCCCCAGCTGGGCGTTGAGCGTGCCGGCTCCCAGCTGCAGCGAGTGCGTGGTGTAGGCCCGGTAGTGCTGAATGTGCTGGTGCAGCGCATCGATGCGGTAGCTGTTCAGGTCGCGTCGGCTTACCAGCGGCCGGGTCCGGATGTCCGCGTCGGTTTCGTTTTCCAGAATCTGCCGGGTAAACCGCCGCGTCAGCGAGTCGCGGCTGCCATCCGGAATTTCCTGCCGGTTGTCGTAGACGGTCAGGTTCAGGCGGGAGTCGCCGCGGCGGTGCGTCCAGCCGGTCAGCAGCGTGGCATTCTGGTCGCGGAAGCCGGTGTTGAAAACCCGCCCGTCGAGGCGGTTCTGGTAGTCCGCTGCCTGCTTGTGCGAAAGTCGGAGCGAGTAGTAGAAGTGCGCTGCCCGGCCATAGGCGTATGCCGAGGTACCAATCGAGCGGTTGTTGGTTTGATAGTCCGTGGAGAAAGAGCCGCGCACCTTGCCGTTGGTTTCCGCCGGCAGCATCGGAATCAGGTTCACGACCCCGGCTAGGGCATCGGAGCCGTAGGTTAGGCTGGCCGGCCCTTTCACGACTTCCGCCCGCTCAATTCCGTTCTGGTCGATTTCGATGCCGTGCTCGTCGCCCCACTGCTGACCTTCCTGCCGTACGCCGTCGTAGAGGGTCAGCACCCGGTTGTAGCCCAGGCCCCGGATAAAGGGTTTGGTGATGTTGGGTCCCGTCGTAACCCCGCTCAGGCCCGGCACTTTGCGCACCAGGGCATCCACGAGGTTGGTTTGCATGGTTTGGCTGATTTCCCGGCTGCTCAGCACGGCCACTGGAATCGGGCTGCGGCGGATTTCCGTAGCCCGCGAAACGCCAGTGACTACCACTTCCTGGGTGCGGTTCTCGGTCCGGCGGATGCGAAGCAACAGGGGCTCCGCTCCAACCGCCAAGGTAGTATCCAGCGTGGCATAGCCCAGGTAGCGGACCTGCAGGGTGAGCTTGCCGGGATCCGCGACGGGCAACACGAACGAGCCACTGGCGTCAGTAGCTGTACCCGCCTTCTGCGCGGGCACCGCCACGGTAGCGCCTACCAGTACTTCTCCGGAATGCCGGTCCACCACTTTGCCCCTGAGAAAGGCTTGCCCGCTGGCTTCAATAGCACCAAGGCAGAGCAGCATACCGATCAGTAGGCCAAATGGCCGGGAAGTAAAGTTGTGCATAGCGGTTGAGATTAGCCTGGCTGAAGAATTTGTTTAGATCAGTCTAAAACTTGAGCGAGTAAAAAGCGCTGCTACCCGGGAGGATGCAGCGCTTGAGTTTTACTTGAACAGGGTCTGGTAGAGCAGGTACAGGTTCAGCGAGATGATGATGCCCGAAATAGTCCAGGCCAGCATTTTGATAAGCAGGGAGTTGGTGAAAACGCCCATCTTTGCCTTGGTACCGGTAAAGAGCACCAGTGGCACCACCGCGAAGCTCAGCTGTAATGACAGAATTACCTGGCTTAGCACCAGCAGGTCGCTCGTGCCTTTCTCCCCGTAGATCAGCGTAACGATGAGGGCAGGAACCACCGCAATACTCCGGGTGATCAGGCGCCGCAGCCAGGGTTTCAGCTTCAGGTGCAGGAAGCCCTCCATCACAATCTGGCCCGCCAGCGTGCCGGTCAGGGTTGAGTTCTGACCCGACGCCAGCAGCGCCACCGCAAAAACGACACTGGCTGCCCCGGCGCCCAGGACGGGAGCCAGCAGCTCGTGGGCGTCGGTGATGTCGGCCACATTAAACAGACCCCGCTTATGAAACGCGGCGGCGGCCGTCACCAGGATGGCGGCGTTGATGAAAAAGGCTAGCAGCAGGGAAACTGTCGAGTCGATGGTGGCAAAGCGAATGGCCATTCGCTTGCCGCTTTCGGTTTGCTCAATGGCCCGGGTCTGCACGATGCTGGAGTGCAGGTAGAGGTTGTGGGGCATCACCGTGGCCCCGAGGATACCGATGGCGATGTAGAGCATGCCCGGCGTCGTTACAATTTTGGGCTGCGGAACAAAGCCTTTGATCAGACTAAAGTAGTCGGGGTGAGAGACAATGATTTCGTAGAGAAAGCACCCGAAGATTACCACCGTCAGGCCAGCCACAATGCTTTCGATAACCCGGAAGCCCCGGCTTTGAAACATTAGCACGACCAACACGTCGAGAATCGTAAGCACCACGCCCCAGGGGAGGGGCAAGCCGAAAAGCAGGTTCAGGGCAATGGCGGAGCCAATAACTTCGGCCAGGTCACAGGCGGCAATGGCCACCTCACAAAGAAACCAGAGCACCAGTGCCACCGGCCGGGAATAATGGTCGCGGCAAGCCTGAGCCAGGTCACGGCCGGTCACAATGCCCAGTTTAGCTGCCAGGTGCTGCAGCAGAATGGCAAACAGGTTCGATATCAGAATAACCGACAGCAGGGTGTAGCCATAGCGCGCTCCACCGGCAATATCGGTTGCCCAGTTGCCGGGGTCCATATAGCCGACGGCTACCATCAGCCCGGGGCCGGAGAAGGCCAGCAGCTTGCGCCAGAAAGAGGCATTCTGGGCCGGTACCCGGATCGAGCCATATACTTCGGCCAGGGAAGGAGCGTGCCGGGCCTGTTTCCAGCCGGCGTCCGGGGATGGAGTAGCGGGCGGTTCCTGGACTGGGGTGGAAGGCATTGAAGCGGGAATAGGTTTATTCACAAAGGACGCTAATTTTTAGACAAGCCTAAATTTAAATTTAAACTTTCCTTAATACCCTTAAATCAGCAAAAGGTTTCACCTTAAAGCCAGGTATAGCAACCTTTTGGTAAAGTACCGGCCTCAGCATGTGTCCCCGCTGGCGGGGAACGGCAGCAGGGACAATAAAAAAGGCGCTGCGGGTTTCCGCAGCGCCTTTTTCAAAAGATCGGGGTTTGACTAGCGAACCAGCTCAACCCATCCTTTGGTCGTGTTACCGGTTTTGTCGGTCAGCAGGTAGTAGTACACGCCGGCGGGCTGGTCTTCACCTTTCCACTCGTTTTTGTAGTTGTCATACTGCTTGACCAGGCGGCCCCAGCGGTTGAAGATCTGCAGCTTGCCGCCACCGTCGGTCTGCTCGGTGGTAAGAATGAACTCGTCGTTCTTGCCGTCATTGTTAGGCGTGAAGACGTTCGGGATAATCTGCTCGGGAACGTAGATGGTTACGGTCTTCTCCACGGGCGGGCAGGTAGCGCCGTTGGCTTGGTTGGAGACCCGCAGCGTTACGCGGTACTCGCCACCATGCTTCAGCTCGAGCGGAGCCGGCGTAAACTGACGCGAGTGGACATACTCCGGCTCCGTAATTTCCTTGCCCTTGCTGTCCTGCACGTACTTCACAATCCACCGGTAGGAAATACTGTCCTGCGGGGACGGGGTGGCTGGGCGTGTGGACGTATTGACAAACGAATACCGGTGTGGAGGCTGGTGCTCCCGGCCTTCGTTGATTCGGGCATGCGTGAAATTAGCCAGTACGGAAGGTGCTACGCGAATCAGAATCGAAGCGGTGTCAAAGCAGGTGATGGTAGGCGACTGGCGGAAGTCCAGGCCGATGATCTTAACGCGGTAGCGGGTTGTTACCAGGGGCCGAACCACAACGTTTTGCTTGTTGGTATCGGCCAGGGCGAGGCCCGGAGCCGGCGTCCACCGGAAGCCGTAGTTGGCCTGGCGCTGCAAAACGGAGTCCGGGCGCATGGGAGCGGCGGTAAGCGTTACGGGCGAGTTGGCGCAGACAAACGGCGTGGTGGTATTCGTCACAACCCGGGCAAACTGCCCGCTCACGATGTTGATGATGATAATCCGGTTCTGCACGGCTTTCACCGGGCAGCCGCTGTCTTCGATACGCACCGGAATGCGGAACGACTTGCCCAGGTCGGAAACGTCGGGCTTGATGCCGATGATGGCGTACGGGGTAGCGGTACCGTTGCCGACAATCCGGAAGACAGGCGCTACGTCAACCGACAGGATACTCTGATCGATCTGGCCGGTGGTGCTGCCGGGTTCGATGGGGTAAGTAACCGTGAGCAGGTCGGTGGGGTTGGGGTCGCTGAACTTCACGCGGACCTCGCTGTAGTTGCAGGTCTGGGCGCGGATCAGGGTAGAGTCGGTGTTGGTAATGGTGGCACCGGTCTTGGGGGGAGCCGTGGCAATCGGGTTGCCGGGGGTCAGGTTGCCGCTGCAATCAATTACGATAACGAGCATTTCGCGACGAACCGAGCCTACCAGGTAGCGGCGGTTAGAGCCGGGCAGACGGCGGTACTCCGTTACCTTTCCTACAACTGCGTATTTGTTGCGGGCCTTGTCGGCAGTAGGCGAAGTAGCTGTAACCGGGAAGTAGTAAGCCGGGGTAATGGTAAAGCTGCCGACCGTGTTAAACCGGAAGTTCTGCGTAGTGGCAGTCAGCGTCGGGCAGTTGCCGGTGATGTTGTACGAGGGAATCGGGAAGGCCTGGTTGAAGGCAATGATGCTGGGCAGCTGAATCGTGCCGCCACCACCCGGGCAGAAGGCGTTGACGCTGCCACCAAGAATGGCCTGGTAGGGGATGGGGTCGTTGCAGGCACCCAGCGGACGGTCCATGCTGTACACAAGGGAGTCACCGTCGGGCTCGGTAGCCGAGAAGGTGATGGTCGTCGTGTTCTTAAAGCATACAAACGGGATTGGAATATCCTGGGGCTGGTACTGGGGCGAGGTGTTGGTAACGTCGAAGTTAGTACCGTTCACCGTAATGCGGTTGTTCAGGCGAGCTTCGAAATAGATGTCCTCGCTGAGCGAGCCCGACAGGTTGGCTACTTCGGGGCGGCAGCACTCGCTTACTTTCAGCAGCCACTCGTTAGCCGGGGGCAGCGTTACCACTGCCTCGTAGGTAGCCGTTTCGTAGTTGGTCAGGCTTGTGGAGGAGCACTGGCTGGCACCGCCCGGGGTAGTAGGGCAGTAGGGGGAGCCCGGGGTGAGAGCGCCTACCCGGGGCATCGAAATCGTCTGGCCGCCGGTGCAGCCCGTGTTGCTGTAGGTAAGGGTGAAAGCGGTGGAAGCCGTTGAGCCTGAGCAGTCGCGGAAGTACCGCAGCGTAACGCGGTACTGGTTGGCAGTACCAGGAATATAGGCGTAGGTGAGCTGTCCGCCCTGTCCGTGCGTGGCATAGGCGCTCTGAACCCCAGCCAACGAGAGGCACAGGGCAGCAAGGAGCAAGTAAGTGGAGTGTAAGAGTTTCTTCATGTAGGTGGAAGAATTTGGTATGGGGCGAAAAGGCAAAATGGGGTGGTTGGGGAAACGCAGCGGTAAGATAGAAATTATTCCAGCCAGCAACACGAAAAATCAGGATTTCCCGGAACAGGAATCATCTGATAAATGAAATTCATGCAGGACGCCAATCGTTTGTGGAAAAAATTATAATTGCCCGTGCATTATACAGCTTTAACCTGCTTTTAATGGATTTTAATTCAAATAGCCTTTATGAAATAACAGTTTTAGTCTAAATTTAGCGACCCACAAAGAGGGCAGCCGGTCGGGTAAGGCAGGCTGACGTAACCTTATATATGTGGGTACACCCGTTTTTTCCACCCCCAACACCTCATTGCATGATGAAAGCACTTTTACCATCTCCTGGCTACACATTTCGGTTGCCTGCCTGGCGCGGAATGCTGGCGTTGCTGCTGCTGTGCCTGAGCACCGCCGCGGCCTGGGCCCAAACCATGGTTATCGGCTCAACGGCCGTTCCGGTAGTTGCGCCCGCGACGAGCTCCTATCTGGTAGGCCCGCTGTACCGCTCCAGCGCTACCTCCACCTTCGACTACTCACGCTACGCTTACCTGTACACGCCGGCCGAGCTCAATATTCCGCCCGGCTCTCTTATCACCCAGCTTGGCTGGCTGAAGGCTGATGCCAATACCATCAGCGGCAATAACCGTTTTGAAGTACGTCTGGGCTCCACGACCCTGTCGGCCCTGGCTACCGGTACTACCTGGGGTACGCTGAAGCCCGGCACCAGCGTAGCGTATACCTCCACTACCCAGCAGGTAAACGGCGCGGCCGGCACCTACTTCACCGTTACGCTTAATACGCCTTATCTGTACACCGGCGGCAACCTGCTGGTTCTGACGGACTGGGAGCAGACGGGAACCGCCACGGCCGTGGTCAACTTCGTAACCAACCCGGCTGCTGGCTTTGGCATCGGCTACGCCGACTCGGATGTCCTCACCGATGCAACGGCCCTGACTACAGCCTCCTACGGCAACCGGCGGCCTACGCTGCAGGTAACGTACATGCCCGCTACGCCCTGCACCACGCCGCCCACGGCGGGCACGGCTACTGCAACCCCCGCCTCCCTTTGCGCCGGCGGCCAGGCCACTCTCTCGCTGAGCGGTACTACCCTCGGTACCGGCCTTACCTACCAGTGGCAGCAGTCTTCCAACGGTACGACCTTCACCGACATCACCGGCGCTACGTTCAGTACCTACACCACCACGCCGCTAAACACCACTACGTTTTACCGGGCTGTGGTAACCTGCAGCGGCATTTCGGCCACTTCCAATACGACCCAGGTGACGGTAAACGCGGCTACCTACGCCACGCTGCCCATCATCGAAGGCTTTGAGAATACCTGGATTGACGTGTGCGGCACCCGGGATGCGCCCAACAACAGCTGGCGCGTGAATCCAACGTCCGGCAACAACGCCTGGCGACGGAACGACGACGGCGTTTCGGCCGGCTGGACCAGCCCCACGCTTGGTGCACCTACCCCCGTTGCAAGCCAGGGCACCTTCTCGGCCCGCTTCCACTCCCGTAACGTTACCGCCGGTGGCATCGGCACGATGGACCTGTATGCCAACCTGAGTCAGGCGGGCACCAAGCGTCTGACCTTCGACTACGTGAACATCAGCGGCGTGACGAGCAACGGGGGGGATTCCCTGACCGTTCACGTTTCAACGGACGGAGGCGCAACCTTCGGCCCGGCCGTGCTGCGCCTGGGGGTAATCACGAGCTTTGCCAACCAGGCCGTGCTGCTGAATACGACTTCGGCCACCAGCGTAATCCGCTTCCGCGCCCGCGGTGACTTCGGGTCCAGTGACATCATCGTCGACAACGTCCGCGTGGAATCTACCAGCGGCTGCCTGTCGCCGGCCGGCCTCACGATTTCCAACATCACGTCGGGTGCCGCTACGGTTACCTGGGTGGGCACCGGCTCCGGCACGTTCCGCGTTGAGTATGGTCCTCAGGGATTCACTCCCGGCCAGACACCTTCGGCTGGCACAGTGATTTCCGGCATAACGGGTTCTTCCGTGAACCTGACCGGCCTGACCTCGAGCACCGCGTACCAGGTGTATGTAACCCAGAACTGTGGCACTACCAGCTCCAGTGTGGCTGGCCCGGTAACCTTTACGACCACTGTATTGGGCGACGACCCCTGCGATGCCATTACGCTGCCGCTGAACTCGGCGGGCTGCACCCCGGTGCAGGCCACCAACACCGGCGCTACTACCACCGTCCCGAACGGCTATGCCAACCCGCCCGTTACCGGCTGCGGCACGGGTACGGCACCTAAGGATATCTGGTTCACGGTGCGCACCAACGCCACCGGCGCGGGCAGCACCTCCATCAGCTTCGAAACCACGGGCAATCCGGCTGGTCTGCTGCGCATGTTTACCGCTTCCAGCTGCTCGGGTCCGTTCACCATTGTGGCCTGCGGCGCTAGCGGAACGACTAACACGACGCTGGGCGTCTTCACCGCCGCTGGCCTGACGCCCAACACGACCTATTATGTCTCGGTATCGGGCTATGGCTCGTTCGACACGCAGGGGCCGTTCACGGTTTGTGCTACGTCGGCTACGCTTTGCGCCACGGTGCGCTCTATCACGACTTCCAACATCACCGGTACGGGTGCCACGCTAACGTTCAACGCCTCGGGTGGTGCCACTAGTTACACGGTGGTAACCACGCCCCTGGGTGGCACGCCGGTAACGACGACGGCGACGACCTCGCCTGTCACGCTGACGGGCCTGACTCCGTATACCGAGTACACGGTGAGCATCACGGCTAACTGCAGCGGCGGTACGACCTCCACGCCCGTGACGACCACGTTCGTAACCAACCCCTACTGCATCAGCAACCTGGGTGGTGGCCCCTGCGGCAGCAGCAGCATTGCGGATGTCAAGATTCTGGGCACGACGCTCAGCAACCCGAACACGACCTGTAACCGGAATGGCACCACGACCTACACAGCCTATCCGGCAACCGGAAGCACCACGGCCAACCTCGCGCCCGGTGCTACCTACCAGCTGAGCGTAACCTCTACCGGCGCCGGAACCATCTCGGCCTGGATTGACTATGACCAGGACGGACAGCTCGAAGCTACCGAATGGGTACAGGTAACGACTGCCGCTACCGCCAACACGGCGTACACGGTTAGCCTTGCAGTGCCCGCAACGGCAGTACCCGGCACCACGCTGCTGCGCGTACGCACCCGCAATGGCGGCAGCAACGCCGGTGGGGATGCCTGCACCAACTTCGCCTCAGGTGAAACGGAAGACTACTTTATCACCATCGGTGGTGGAGCCTGCCCGACTCCTACCAACCTGGCGATAACCAACCTGCAGGCCCGTTCGGCTACGCTTACCTTCACGCCGAGCGCCTCGGCCAGCAGCTATATCGTGACGGTAACTCCCCAGGGAGGAGCAACGACGACGATTACGCCCGCACCGACCGGTTCGCCGGTTAACCTGCCCGCTCTGGACCCCAGCACCACGTACACAGTGACGGTGGCCAGCAACTGCGGCGGGGGCCTGACCTCGGCCGTGCTGACGACCACGTTTACGACGCCGATAGCGCCACCGCTGAACGATGATCCGTGCGGGGCGACGGTGCTGACGGTGTCGGGGACGACCACGCC
>NZ_JAJERB010000013.1 GCF_020685205.1 Hymenobacter translucens | reverse complement strand
CCCCCGGCCGCAGACGGGGGGGGCGGCGGCCCCCCCCCCGACCCCCCCCCCCCCCTGCGCAGAAAGAGGGAGCCCTTCCCCCCCCCCGGGGAAAAAGCCCCCTTCTCTTTTTGGCTGACGATAGGCATAGCGGATGTCTGCCCCGGAGTCTTGCTCCCGGTGAAGCTGCGGTACAGGTGAAAGCGCCGCCCCGAATAAGGCGAGGCGAGCCGCCTGGCGGAATGCGTATTGCAAATGCCCCTTTTTTTCGTCCTTTTGTGGTGATGCTATGTCTGAAATCACTCCGTCTTCTCCTCGTGCTTGCCGCTACTGCCTGCTCCCCACGGCTCACGCCTTCCGCGGCCCCCGACTTCTCAGCCTATCCTACCTACGCCGGCGCTGACCTGGGCCTGACCTTTACAGGCGGCAAGGCCCGGCTGCGGGTATGGGCGCCTACGGCCGAAGTGCTGCACCTGAAGCTCTACACCGAAGGCACCGGTGGCCTGCCCGTGGCAACGTATGCCATGCAAAAGTCAACCGGCGGGACGTGGACGTATGCGCTGCCGGCCAATCCGCCCGGGCGGTTCTACGTGGTGCAGGCCACCATTGGCGGCCGGCAGATGGCCGAGGTGCCCGACCCGTACGTGCACGCCGTGGGCCTGAACGGGCAGCGCGGCGCCCTGCTCGACCCGGCCCAGGCCTCACCTGTCGAGTGGGCCGACGACCGGCGGCCGGAATTGAAGCAGGCCACCGACGCCATTATCGGCGAAGCCCACGTGCGCGACCTGACCATGGACCCGCAGTCAGGAGTAAGGCAGAAGGGTAAGTTTCTGGGACTCACCGAAACCGGCACCCGCGGCCCCGGCGGCGTCCGCACCGGCCTCGACTACCTCCAGGACCTGGGCATTACGCACCTGCACCTGCTGCCCACCAACGACTTCGCCTCCGTTGATGAAAGCCGGCTGACCGACAACCGCTACAACTGGGGCTACGACCCCCTGCACTACTCCGTGCCCGAAGGCTCGTATGCCACCGACCCGGCCGACCCGGGCAGCCGCATCCGGGAGCTGAAGCAGCTGGTGCAGACCCTGCACCGCAACGAGCTGCGCCTGGTGCTCGACGTAGTATACAACCACACCGCCGATGCCGGCCGCAGCTCGTTTGAGCAGCTCGTGCCCGGCTACTACTATCGGCAGAACGCCCAGGGCGGCTTCTCCAACGCAACGGCCTGTGGCAATGAAGTGGCTTCGGAGCGGACCATGGTGCGCAAGCTCATCGTGGAGTCGGTGGCATACTGGGCCCGGGAGTACCACGTCGACGGGTTTCGGTTCGATCTGATGGGCGTGCTCGACCTGGAAACCATGCGGGCCGTGCGCGTGGCCCTCGACCAGCAGGACCACTCGATTCTGGTGTATGGGGAAGGCTGGACGGCCGGCGCCAGTCCCCTGCCCGAAGCCCGGCGGGCCGTGAAAGCCAACATGCTACGCCTCGACCGGGTAGCCGCCTTCAGCGACGAGCTGCGCGACGGCGTAAAGGGCCACTACGCCCGCCACGCCGAGCCCGGCTTTGCCGGCGGGCGACCCGGCCTGGAGGAAAGCGTGAAATTCGGCATCGTGGGCACCATCCAGCATCCCCAGCTCGACTATGCAAAGGTAAACTATGCCCCCGCGCCCTGGGCCACCTCGCCGGCGCAGTGCATCAACTACGTGGCCTGCCACGACGACCTGCTGCTCTGGGACAAGCTCGCGCAAAGCAGCCCCGGGGCCACCGACGAAGAACGGGCCCGTATGGACCTGCTCAGCAACGTTATCGTGTTTACTTCCCAGGGAATTCCGTTTCTGCCGGTGGGAGACGATTTCCTGCGCACCAAGGGAGGCTCGTCCAACTCCTACAACCAGCCCGACGCGGTCAACCAACTCGACTATGCCCGCAAGGCCCGCTACCAGCACGTGCATGACTTTTACCGCCGGCTGCTGGCGCTGCGCCGGGCCCACCCCGCGTTCCGGCTGCCCACCCGGGAGCTGATTCAGCAGCATCTCGCCTTTCTGCCCGCTTTGCCCGCCGGAACCATCGGGTACCGCCTGCTCGACCATGCCGGGGGCGACGCCTGGGGTGAGATTGTGGTGCTGTTCAACGGCAACCGTCAGGGAGCTGCCCTGCCGGTGCCCGCCGGCCGCTACTCCGTGGTGCTGCGCGGTGACCAGCTCGACCCCAGCGGCCTCGACCAGCTGGAGCTTACCCAGGATAGTCCGGTCACGCTGCCGGCCAGCTCCGCCCTGATTCTGGTGCGGCGCTAGCCCAGTAACGTCCTGCCCGAACCGTTAAGTTGGTTTCGGTGAAGCCCGGGGCGGTTGGCAAAAACGGCCTTGCCGGGCTGGTAGGATGCATGGCTTAATTCATATTAAAATAATAAGCGCCAATCCTTTGATCTTACGCCAAAGCAAATAGCTTTGTCGCGTTACCGTGGCTATGCCACCGTATTGCCCGCCCGCGCCCCAATCCCACACCTGTTGCTGGAGTATTTGTTAAGTGCAAATTATTTGCACTGCGGCTATTCCTATGCTTTTACTTTCTGCCGCCGCTTTCGGGCCCCGGCCGACTGATTGGCTTTTCACCCAGTAACAGGAGGCAGTTATGCACTAAAAACCAGCGGGCAGGGCCCCGCGAGGCAAGGGGTTACGGGCCCAGCGTCCTCACCGCGACAAATTATTATTTCATCAATTCAACCTTACAAGTATGTATTTCAAAAAAATTACGCTGGGCTTTGGACTGCTGCTGGCTACGCTGGCCGGCGCACAGTCAGGTTACGGACAGACCTATCATCTGCCCCGGACGCCGGATGAAGTGCCTCACCCGGGCAACCGGTCTGCCCGGGTGGAGAACACGGGCACGGATGCCATGCTGTACCAGCAAAGATTCTTTCAGATCATGACCTGGGACGAGCAGGGGGGCGCCGGTCAGGAGGTAGTAGTTTCCTGGACGCCGGATCAGAATCCGGGCATGGCCAACTCCTTCCGGATAAGCCACCGCCGGGACGAGAGCCTGTCGGACCCCGACGTGGTAATAGCCGAGGACCGGAGTGGGGTGCTGTACGCCGCCGTGGTATATATTATGCGCAACGTGACGACGGGCATTTCCCAGGCTTATTTTGATTCCTATAAATACGATACCAGCGGCAACAGCTTCTCGCAGGTAAGCCACACGCCCATGGGGTCGAATGCCGGCGGGCGGCAGCATTCCTTTCCCAACGTAGACGCCAATAGCAGGGGGCAGCTGGCATTGGGCTGGCAGGAAACCATTACCGAAAACGTGTCGGTCACGGTCGTCAGTCCGGTCGTGTTCCCGTCGCCCGGCACTACCTTCCAGCAGACGGTCACGTTCGCGCAGGTGTACGGTGTGTCCGGCTATATCACCGGGTCCGTGCTGTGCAACAACACCCGGGGCGGTCTGATTTCAGAGCCCAACCAGCTGCTCGAACAGGGGCTGAATCCGGATGTCGCCATCTCGGAAGAAGGTGTCGGTGGGCAGGCCATTGTCTCGTTCACCTACCTCCGGCACTTCGTGGATGGGACCGGCAGCTATAGCATCGGCAACGGGCTCAACGTGAAGCAGTATAACTGGGACGCCTGCCGGTTTGAGAAGCGAAACATTCTCGATCAGTACGAGTGGACCGCCGAGGGCGTGAACGGCGTGCCCCGCATTGCCGCCAGCCCCAACCCGAATACGCTTTACGACGTGGAAGTGGCCGTGGACTGGGTTTCTGGCTGTCCTCCGCTGGAATACGCCATCTATAACTATGGCAAAACCGGCGGCTCCTTCCGGACTGGTCCCGCTCTGGTAGCCGGAGGTCCCGGCAGCCAAGACCCGGCAGTCCGACCCGTCGTGGCTTTCTATGGCAGCTACCCCAACACCCGGGAGGCCTACATCGTCACCTGGACGGCCAGCCGCTACCCGAATGGCAACGCCGAAGACGTATGGGGCCGCAGCCTGGTGCAGGGGACTCTTTTCGGCACCGACTATAGCCGCGTCAACGACAAGGACAGCGGCTATCAGGGCATTGCCAGCGTTGCCGGCCGCCACCTGGATAAAGACTTCGGCGCCGCTCATCTGCTCTACAACGCCGAAGAGGAGCTGCTGATCTATAAGCTGACTTTCGACGTGGCGGGCCAGGCGGCCCTGCGGGCGGCGTCAGCTCCTGTTATCAAAAGCCAGCCCCGCGCCAGCCAGGAGAGAGTCGGTCTGATGCAGAGCTTCCCCAACCCGTTCCGGGAAAGCCTTACCCTGCAGCTGCAGCTGCGTGAAGGCGAGAAAGTAGAAAGCCTGATAGTTACCGACGTGATGGGCCGCGTGGTGGGCCGGATCGAACCGGGACCGGCCAAGCCCGGACAGCCGCTGAAGTGGACGCCCAAGGCAGCGCTGCCGGCCGGGTCCTACATCGTGAAGCTGGTAACGAACCAGCGTACCGAAACCCACACGCTAAACAAAGAATAGGCCCCTACGCCACGTAAGGGCAGTAAAAAAGCTGCCGGCGCAATGCGCCGGCAGCTTTTTTGGGTTTATGCCACGGTCTATTCCAGCGCGCGGTTGTGAAAGAGCAGGTAGCCGATGTGGGCAAACACGGCCCAGCGCCGGGCCGGGTCGTCGTAGTGAATTACGTGCAGGGCGGCGGGCCCTACCGGTGACTGATAAATCAGGCCGGAGCTGGCAGTCAGGCGGGGCCGGGAAAAGCCCTTGTCAATCACGGGCAGCTGGTCGGGTCCTTCCTCTACTTTGCGGTAGGCAATGTGCACGAAGCCTTCAGTCCGCCATTCGAGCTTGCCCAGCAGGCTCTGGCTGAAGCGCAGGCCACCGGCGGCGTACCGCGGGTTGCGGTAGTTGTCGAGAAACAGCGTGCGGGAGTCGACCAGTGGGGTAAAGCCGGGAGAACTGGTGAGGGAGGACCGGTAGTTGGCGAACGTGGGCTGGGCGCTGTACACCAGCTCGCTGAAATACCCCCAGGTTTGCTTTTTGTTGGGCAGCGGGAAGTATTGCTCCGACATGGCCGAAAACTGCAGCCATTGCCGCTCGTTGCGGATCTGTTCGGTCCGGATGGAAGTAGAGCCGGGCCGGTAGGTTTCCGTGCCCCGCACCCCTCGCAGCGAAGCCAGCACCCGCCGTCCGCCCGTCGGGTATTGTTTGCGGTTGAGGGAGTTGCGCGTGTAGTTCAGCGCGGCCGTGGTGCCCCGGAAGTTTGTTTCATCGAGTACGGCGGACGTGGATACCTCCGTGGTGTTGGCGTAGTCGTCGTTGTTGACAAAGAATCCGCCGCTCAGCTCGAGCCGGCTGCGGTACCGGGGGCTCACCCCAAACTGCATTCCCACGTACCGGTCGCTCTGCTCGATCAGGGTGTTCTGTATCTCCCGCCCCAGGATGCCCCCGGTCTTCTGGTAGCTCCACTGGTTGTAGGTGATGCCCGGCTCGAGGTAGAACGACACCTTGGCCGGCACGTTGATGCGGACGTGACCCTGGGCCGCGTTGTAGAACCGGCCCAGATTTACGCTGGCGGTAGTGGAGTAGAGGTAGCGCCGCAGCAGCCGGTATTCAAGTCCCAGGTAGATGTTGTCGATGGGACGGGTCGAAAGCACAAAGCCCGCTTCGGCCGTGAGGTTGTTGTTCTGGCGGGCGTCGAGGCTGAACACGTAGCCCTTCTCTTCGGCGTCGTACCGGATGCGGGGGTAGATGTTGCGGAAGAAGTCGTCGGAAGCAAGGCGGAAGTATCCTTCTTCGATGTCGTCGATGGTGTAGGTGCGGCCGTCGCGCTGAAAGAAGCTGCGCACGTAGTCGTTCTGCTTTTCCTGCAGGCCCTGCACGGTGATGCGGGTGAATACGGGCTTGGGCACGCTGCCCTGAAACTCATTGCGGCGGCGCTGCAGGTCCAGCGTGTCGGTGCGGCGCTGGATGCGGCGCATCATCTGGGGCAGCTTGTCGTTGGCGGCTTTCTCGCCCAGCTCAATCAGCTCCCGGACCCGCTCGAAGTCGGTGGCGCCGTAGCCTTCCAGGTCGGGCTGCACGAACACGCCGTTGGGGCCCACGGCCAGGGTGTCGGCCACGTTGGCACCCAGAAACAGAATGGTGCCGGTCAGCAGCTGGTCGTCTTTCCCGGTGGGGTACTTTTTATAGGCCACGTCGCCCACGTTCACCCCAATCATAATGTCGGGCTTGAATTCAGCGCGCATTACGTCGGTGGGAAAGTTGTTGTAGATGCCGCCGTCGAACAGATAGCGGCCGTCGACATTGCGGATCGGGCGAAACACCAGGGGGACGGCCATGGAGTTGCGCACGGCATCGGCCAGGGAGCCGCTGCGCTGAATTACCTGCTTGCGCGTAAACACCTCCGCGGCCAGGCAGCGGAACGGAATGAACAGCTGGTCGAAGTTGTAGTTGGCCCGGGCGGCAGCCGGCGCCAGCGTGCGGGCCAGGGCAAAGTTCAGGTTCACGTCGTTGATCAGGTTGGGCGTGAACCGGGTGCGGAACGAGGTGTCGATGGCTACACCCAGGCGCAGGGCGGCGGGGGAGGCGTCGGCGTTCAGGTAGTTAAAGGTTTTGTCTTCCTGCTGCTTGCCGGACACCCAGTACTGAAATTTCGGGTCCAGCACCATTTCCTCGATTTGCGCGGGCGAATAGCCGGCCGAGTAGAGCGCCCCGACTACCGAGCCCATGCTGGTGCCAATGATGTAGTCGATGGGAATCCGGTTTTTCTCCAGCACCTTGAGCACGCCGATATGGGCCAGGCCTTTGGCGCCGCCCCCGCTGAGCACAAGGCCGACCTTCTGGGCCTGCAGGGGCAGTGCCGAAAGCGTCAGGAAAAAAAGAAAAAACAGGCGGGAATAGCGTTTTTGCATAAAGCGGAAGAAGACAAAATGCCACAGAGGCAGCGCGTTTGGTACGCAGCCGGGCCGGGGTTGTTGCCTACGGTTCAGCTTCCGCCGAAAGGATTATTGCCGGGGCGCCTTGTACTGTTTCCGAAAGTGCCTTTCAAACGCCAGGGAATCCGGGAGCCGGCGGTGCTCCGGCCGGCTGTTTGGCCTTGGAAGAAAGCAGGCGTTGCCTACCCTCGCGGCAGCCGCTCCAGCATCACCGTCGGCAGGTCGTGGTAGGTGGTGCGGGCGTACTCGCGGTAGCCAAACTTTTCGGCGATGCGCCGGGACGCGTGGTTGTCGGGGTCCATGATGCACACCATCCGGACCGGCCCGAAGTGCGCATCGCCCCAGGCCTGAACAACTGTGACGGCCTCCGTGGCATAGCCCCGGCCATGCACGGCCGCGTCGAGCACCCAGCCGATTTCCGGGGCGTCGCCAATGCGGGGCTCAATCTCGCGCTTGCGGTCGACAAAGCCAATGGAGCCGATAAAGCGGCCGCTGGCTTTCTCCTCCACGGCCCAGAACCCGAACCCTTGCAGCGTCCAGTGCCCGGCGCTGCGCAGAAGCGCGGCCCATACGTCTTCTTCGCCCAGGGGCTTGCCGGTCAGGTGGCGGTAGAAATCGGGCTGCTGAAACATCGTCAGGAAGGCGGGCAGGTCGTCGCGACGGTAGCCGCGCAGCAGCAGGCGGGCGGTTTCCAGCACCGGAACCGGGTGCTGGGGAAACGATACGGGCATACAGGGCAGATTGGGAATGGAACTACTGGCCAAGTAAGCCGCATTTTTTGTTTTTGGGCTATGCTGGCGGCCGATGGGGCGGTGGCGGTGGCGCATGGGTACGGCGCAGGACCGCTCAGCTCCGGCAGCTACCACTTCCGGAAGATGACGTAGACGGCGGCCACCAGCAGGCCAAAGCCGAGCAGGTGATTCCAGCCCAGCTTATCGGTTTTGAACACGTACACGGCGCAGAGGGTGAAGACCACCAGGGAAATAACTTCCTGAATCACCTTGAGCTGGAACAGGTTAAAGGGGCCGCCGTTCTCCTCGAAGCCAATGCGGTTGGCCGGCACCTGAAACACATACTCGAAGAAGGCCAGCCCCCAGCTGATCAGAATGATGCCCGCCAGCCCTAGCTTGCTGAACCAGGGCAGCTTTTTAAACTGCAGATGCCCGTACCAGGCAAACGTCATAAACAGATTGGAAACCGTGAGCAGCAGCAGGGTAAAGACGCCTTTCATGAAAGCAGGGGTGTAATGGGCGAATATGGTTGAAGGTGCTGAAGTCCCACTCTTTCCAGCGCAGGAATGCCGAGGCCGCAAGAACCGTACTTTCCCGCACTCCGCCTTTCCAACCATCCCGGCCCAGCATTCCCTTTTACACATTAGAAAATCAGCCCATTGAAAAGCCTAGTCCTCATGCCCCGGCACCGACACCCGGGGCGCGGCATTGAGCTCGGCTTCCTCCCGGGCCAGGCGCAGCTTCTCCTTTTCGGAGGCGGATCGGGGCAGGTTGTCGAGGTCGGGCTGGCCGGCGTCAACCCAGCAGGTGTACCAAAAAGCGCCGACCAGCTGCACGGCGGCCCGCATCCGCCGCTCCACCTGCCCGTTCAGCTTTTCGTGGTAGGCCTGGGTGAAGTCGTAGGAGTACACCCGGATGGTTTGGTTGCCGCGCTGCTCGAAGCCATACTTCCGGTCGTCGGGAAACCGGGCGGTCAGCTCCTTTTCGAAGCGCAGCACCGAGTCGACGGCAGCGTAGGAGGCCGCCACCGTGGCCCAGATGGTTTCGGTCGGGTTCTTCAGGTAAGGCGCCGGGCCGGTGAAAAAGTCGTACCGGGCGCTAAGGGTCTCGGGCAGCCGGCTTTCCCAGAGCCCGTGGATGCCGCGCTGCCCGCTTAGCTGCCCGTTGTAGTTGCGGGTGGTGTGCAGCGGCACGCAGGCATCGGCCAGGTAGTGGCCCACGTCGGCCGACAGGCGCAGAATCCGGTCCGCGTCGTGCTGCCGGAACGCTTCGGTCAGCTGGGGCTTCATCAGCAGCACCTGCCAGGGCACCATGCCGTGGCGCATGGCCGAATCTTCGCCGAACTGCGCCACGGCATCGGCCCAGCGCCGGGGCAGCTTGGTCAGCGCACTGTCGCCGTACGCATCCACGTCGAGGAAATGGCGGGGAGCTTCGCCGGGAACCACCGTGCGCCGCGAATCGGGGCGGGTAGCGTTGGTGGTGAGGTAGTCGATGTGGGTTTTGTAGAAGCCAATCATTTCGGGCGGCAGTGTGAATACCGCCAGGCGGTTGATCAGCCGGTGCCCGAAAAAGCCCCAGGCGTAGGGCTGGTGGGGCGAAAGCCAGCAGCCGACAAACAGCAGCAAAGCCAGAAGCTTCTTCATAACGACGGATAACGGATAGCCTGATTTCTTGGCCCGGTAGTCGGGAAGGCGTAAGTAGATGCTTTTCAAAGCGAAAAGCAACCGGGCGGAAAAAGCTGGCCTGATGACTGTCTTTATTCGGTATCCACCCGATATAAATCTTTCACATCATTATGTGATGTGCAATATTTTCATGGAATCGATCAATGAATGACCTTTGCATCATCATTCCACAGGGCTGCAAGGCCACCCTACTTTCCTTTCCACCGTCAACCATGTACCCCGTTATGAAACGCATTTTCTTTGTTCTGCTCCCGCTTCTGATGCTTATACTCGACAGCTGCAGCTCGTCCTCTATGGGTTACCACGGCCGTCGTCATAAGTCGCGGGCAAGCAAGCACCGCATTCAGTCGCACCGCAAGCACCGCCGGGCCAGCGCCTTTCAGTGGGAGCAGCGCCGCTTGCCCGTGGCCTACGAGGCCGTGCGCATCATTGCCCACGCCTAACCCAAGCCGCTACCCGAGCGGGCTGCCGTACTCCCGCAAATACCCCGAAGCGGTGCCTGAAACTTGCCGAACAAGCTGTCCGGCTGGTTTCAAGCACCGCTTCTGGGTGTAGCAGGCAGCCGTGTGGTTGTGCTACCGCCGGCCCTGGCCGGGAAAGCGCAAACGGTAGTCGGCTTTCACGTCGCCCTTGGTGATGCGGGCCAGCTTTCCTTTGATGAGCTGCTTTTTGAAGCCCGAAATCTTATCGGTGAACAGGATACCTTCGAGGTGGTCGTACTCATGCTGAATCACCCGGGCCGTCATGCCGGCAAAGGTTTCCTCGCGTACCTGCCGGCTTTCGTCCTCGTAGCGCAGCACGATGGTTTCGTGGCGGTACACCATCTCCCGCACCCCGGGAATGCTCAGGCAGCCTTCCTCGAAGCCCCATTCCTCGCCCGTCTCACTTACCAGCACGGGGTTGATAAACGCCCGCTTGACCGGGGCCTCAAAGGCTGCCTCGGGGTCCGGCTCGTCGTCGGCTTCTTCGTCCTCCTCGTCTTCGTCGTCGACCATTGGCGCCGAGTCGATGACGAACAGCCGAACGCTTTTGCCGATCTGGGGCGCCGCCAGTCCCACCCCGTTGGCGTGGTACATCGTGGCAAACATGTCATCGATAAGCTGCTTGAGGTCGGCAGCGGGGAAGTCGGCGGGAATGTCCTTGGCCCGGGTTTTCAGCACCGGGTCGCCAAAGGCTACAATTGGGTAAATCATCGGGAAGCAAGGAAAGATTGCAGAATCAGCGTAGCGCTTACGCGGTCTACGGTGGCTTTGTCGCGGCGGTCTTTTTTGGAGAGGCCGCCGTCGCGCATTGCCTGGTGGGCCATTCGGGAGGTGTAGCGCTCGTCGATTTCGTGCACCGGCACGGCCGGCAGCTCCTTGCGCAGGCGGCGCACCAGCCCCACCACCGCGCTGGTTACGTCGGTAGCCTCGTTGAGCAGGGTGCGGGGCATGCCCACCACAATGGCCTCCAGGGGCTCGCGCTCGTGGTATGCCTTCACATACGTCAGCAGGTCCTGGCTGTGCACCGTGTCGAGGGGCGTGGCAATCAGCTGGAGCGGGTCCGTAATGGCCAGTCCCACACGCTTGTTGCCATAATCGACGGCAAGAATTCGGCCCATCGGACGGAGAGAAAAAGAAAAGAAAGCGGATGCACCGCACCGACAGCCGGCGGCGGGGCTGTAAAGATACGGCAGCGCGTCAAAACCGGGCTACGTAGACCGGGCCCCGGGGCAGTGGCCCAGGCTGCCAGCCCTGCCGGCTACATTTGAAAAGTCCAGTTTGGCAATGTTTTGGCTTGCCCGGGTGGCCTTTGAAAAACGGGCCAGAGGCCACCGAAATAGTAGATTCCCGAAATAATTTGTTGTATTGTTATTCGAAAACTGAAATTCCTGGAAACCAGGATTCCGGGTTACCCTAAAGTTTCGTTATTTTTGTAGGATTTTCCATTTCGCAACACCAATCTATAGCGCTCAAACATCTACTCGCTCAACGCCTTATGGATCCTGAGTTGCCTGCTGGCCCGTCTGCCCCATTGCTGCCCCGCCCGGAAGAAATCCGGGCCGGCAAAACCGGGCGCTGGCGGTTGCCGCTACTGTTGAGCCTGACGATGGCGTGCGGCGTGCTGCTCGGAGCCAACCCCTTTCGGGCATCCGACCAGAACCCCGACGCCACGGCGCGGGGCTATCTAAAGTTCAAGGAAATCCTGAGCTACGTGGACCGCGACTACGTAGACACGGTAAACCCCGAGGCACTGTCGGATTACGCCATCATGCGAATGCTGGAGCGCCTCGACCCTCACTCGGTTTACATTCCGGCGGCCCAGCAGCAGCGCGCCTCCGCCTTTCTGCAAAGCGACTTCGATGGGGTAGGCGTGGAGTTCAACATCTTCCGCGACACCGTAACCGTCGTGGCCCCGCTCAGCGGCGGCCCGGCCGAGCTGGCGGGTTTGCGCCCCGGCGACCAGCTGCTGGCCGTGAATGGCGAGTCGGTAGCCGGCAAGCGGATTACCACCGAGCAGATGTTTAACCGCCTGCGGGGTGTGCGGGGCAGCGTGGTGCAGCTGTTGATTCACCGCCGTCGCCAGCCCCGCCCCCTGCTGGTGGCCGTGACGCGCAACCGGATTCCCAATACCTCGGTGGACGTGGCTTACATGGTGGATAACCAGACCGGCTACATCAAGGTGAGCCGGTTTGCCAGCGGCACGTACGAAGAGTTTAAGGTTGCCCTGAGTGAGCTGCGCCGCCAGGGCATGAGCCGGCTGCTGCTGGACTTGCGGGGCAACCCCGGCGGCTACCTCGACCGCGCCACCAAGATGGCCGATGAGCTGATTGGCGGCACCCGCAAAATTGTGTACACCGACGGCAAGGGCGACCAGTACGACACCCAGACCTACTCCCGGGCCGTAGGCGAGTTCGAGGAAGGCCCGCTGGTGGTTTTGGTGGATGAAGGCAGCGCCTCGGCCGCCGAGGTGGTGGCCGGCGCCCTGCAGGACCACGACCGGGCGCTGCTGGTGGGCCGGCGTACGTTTGGCAAAGGCCTTGTGCAGCAGCCCATTGCCCTCAACGACGGCTCGGAGCTGCGCCTGACCATTGCCCGCTACTTCACGCCCTCGGGCCGCTCCATTCAGAAGTCGTACGGCAAGGGCGTGGAGGCTTACGAGCAGGATCTGATGAACCGCCAGCGCCGGGGTGAGTACTTCCACGCCGACAGCATCCACTTCGCCGACTCCCTGCGCTTCCGCACCGACAACGGCCGCACCGTGTACGGGGGCGGCGGCATCATGCCCGACATCTTCGTGCCCCGCGACACGGCGGCGTATTCGTCGTACTTCACCCGTCTGCAAAGCCAGAACCTGCTGCGCGAGTACGCCCTCACGTTTTTCCAGGACCACCGCACCGAGCTCCAGGCGCTGCGCTTCGAGCAGTTCCAGTCTACCTTCCAAATCTCTGACGCCCAGCTTCAGGCCCTGGCCGACCGCGCCGCCCAGAACGGCGTTCCGGCCGACCCGGCCGGTTTGCGCCGGGCTTCCCCGCTGCTACGCACCCTGCTTAAGGCCTACATTGCCCGCAGCGCCTACGACAAGGTGGCGTACTACACGGTGCTGCGCGAGCAAGACGTGGAGCTAAAGCAGGCCCTGCAGATTATCAGCAGCAACGAGGGCATGATGGCCCAGCAGCTGTCGGCTAAGCCCTAGAAAAGTAGTTGTTAGTTGTTCGTTGTCAGTACGATTCTAACAACTGACAACGAACAACGGACAACTAAAAAAGCCTACTGCTTGGCGGAGGCGTCTACGTACCGGAATTCCTTGTCCACGGCGCTGAAGGCCTTGCCGTCAACCTCGGCGTAGGGGTAGATAAAGTAGTTGAGCGGGGAGCCCTGCTGCTGGGGTGCCAGCGTCAGGTCGCGGCCCCGGGAGAACTCCAGGCGGTTTTCGTCGTGGGCCCCGAAGAAGTAGGTGCGGCGCGCCGGGTCCTTGGCAGCTTCGGAGGCATCGACGGGCACCCAGCCGGTTTCCTTGGTGTAGAACTCCGCCCAGCAGTGGTAGCCTTTTACTTCGCCGGTGCCCCGCTCGGGCGGCAGCGGAAACCCGATGCTGAACCGGGCCGGGATGCCCAGCGCCCGGCAGTAGCCGATAAACACGGCGTGAAAATCGGTGCAGTTGCCGCGGCGGGCATCGCAGGCGTAGTAGATGTCGCCCCGGCCCCAGCCCTGCCCGGTCTTGTCGTACTTGACGGTGGACACCACGTGGTTGTAGATGGCCTGGGCTTTCTGCAGATCATTGCCGTTCGCCACATTGGCTTTGACCACCACTTCCTGGGCCCAGAGCTTGATTTTAGGATCGAGCGGAACGAGGTCGTCGGGCTGCAGCCAGCGGGCCATATTGGGGTCGGCGGCCTCCTTCGGCGCTTTTTTGGCCGGCTCGGCGGCCAGCATCGGGTTGATATGCTCCCGGCGCCGGGCTTTCACTTCCATCGTCACGGCAAAGCCGGCCGGCTGCGGGTCGGTTACCTTCAGGTGCAGCACCTTATTGCCGTACTGCCCGGTCAGGATTTCATACGGGTAGGGCGAGGTAATCTTCACGTTCTCAATATCCTGGGACTTGTCGGCGCGGGGCACCGGCAGCCAGAGGTCCACCTGTTTGGCATTGGCGGGCAGGTCGTGGATGCGGGCGGTGTAGTCGAAGGAGAAGGTGCGGCTCCGCAGCGGCACTGGGGCGGCAGCCGGAGTTGAGGCGGTAAAAGCCACGGTGCCGGCGGCTACGGTCAGCAGTAAAGTCCAGGTAAAAGCGGGGAAGAGCACGGTAGCAGATATAAAGGCGGGACGCAGCGCCCCGTAGCAGACAAGAAAGAGCGCAAGTTACGGCCGGATTTTCAGCAGACAGGTCCGGGCCCGGGGCAGGTGAACAAAAGCAGCCGTGGGAAAGGTTGGGCAGGAAGGAATATTCTTCGGATTGGGGGCCACCGCCCCGCCCCGTGCCTTCATCCTTTTCTGAGCGGAGCTACGTACCTTCACGCTACCAGCCCCACCTGTTTTCCACCCGCAAGCACTTTTCGCATGGCTTTCTACCACCGCATCGGCCAGATTCCGCACAAGCGCCACACCCAGTTCCGGCAGCCCGACGGCTCGCTCTACTCCGAGCAGCTGGTTGGTACGCTGGGCTTCCACGGGGTATCGTCGCTGCTTTACCACATTCACCCGCCCACCGAAATCCGCAAGGTGGGAGAGGCCATTCCCTACGGCTCCAGGCTCATCAGGGACCGGGCCCTGCAGCCCAGCCACCTGCGCACGCTCAGCCAGAAAACCACCGGCCCCGACTACCTGCAGGCCCGCCAGACGCTGATGGGCAATGCCGACGTGACCATGAGCATCTGCAACCCCACGGAGCGGCGGATGCAGTACTACTACAAGAATGCCCTGGCCGACGAGGTGATCTTCGTGCACGAAGGCAGCGGGGAGTTGTGGAGCCAGCTGGGCATCGTCCGCTTCGAGCCCGGCGACTACGTCGTGATTCCGCGCACCATCATTCACCAGCTGCACTTTGACGAGGGCCCGGTCCGGCTGCTGATTATCGAGTCGTTCAGCCCGATCGAAACCTGCCGGCGCTACCGCAACCACTTCGGGCAACTGCTTGAGCACGCGCCCTACTGCGAGCGGGACATGCGCCCCCCGCACGAGCTTATCATCCAGGAGGAGCCCGGCGAGTACCTCGTACAAGTCAAAAAGGAAGGCTTTCTGCACCAGCTTACCTACGGCCACTCCCCGTTCGACGTGGTGGGCTGGGACGGCTACTTCTATCCCTACGCCTTCAGCATCCACGATTTTGAGCCGATAACGGGTCGCATCCACCAGCCCCCACCCGTGCATCAGACCTTCGAGGCCAACAACTTCGTGATCTGCTCGTTCGTGCCCCGGCTGTTCGACTACCACCCGCTGGCCATTCCGGCCCCCTACAACCACTCCAACGTCGACTCCGACGAGGTGCTGTACTACGTGGCGGGTAACTTCATGTCGCGCAAGGGCGTGGACCTGGCCTCGTTTACCTGGCATCCCAGCGGCATTCCCCACGGGCCGCACCCGGGCACGGTCGAAGCCAGCATCGGCAAAAAGGAAACCCACGAGCTGGCCGTAATGGTCGATACGTTCCGCCCCCTGTACCTGACGGAGGCGGCCCTGCAGTACGTGGACGAACACTACCCGATGAGCTGGAATCCCGACTACAAGCACGAGCCGCCCCGTGCCGCCGACATGATGGACTAGCCCGCCCGGCTCAGGCACTATAATTGAGTAAGCGGCGTTTCCTTTACTTTCCAACTATTTTCGTTCATGAAAAAGCTCCTCTTCCTCGGCCCTTTTCTGCTGTTGCTGCTCGGCGTGCTGTCGTGCGAAAAGGCGGACATCGACAAGCTGCTCACGTTCTACATCGACGACAGCCAGACGATCCGCATTCCGGCCAACTCCCCCGTGGGCGTGCTCACGACCCTGCCCGGCGTCAGCGTCACGACCCGGTCGTCGGAAACCTTCCGCAACAATAACACCAGCGCCGAGCTCGTCAAGGACGTGAGTCTGAACAAGCTGACGCTGACCATCACCAGCCCCTCGACCCAGACGTTCGACTTTCTCGAAAGCATCGAATTGTATATCAGCACCGACCAGAGCGACCAGATCCTGCTGGCTTCCCTCAGCTCCATCCCACGCGGAGTACGCAGCATCGAGCTGAACTCGGCCAACGCCAAGCTCGATAAATACATCAAAGCCTCGGCTTTCACGCTTACCACGAAAGTCAAGGCTTCGGGCCTGCTCACCCAGGAAGTAACCATCAAAGCTGATTCCCGCTTTAAAGTGACGGCGGACCCGCTGTAGCCGGGGCCGGGCCCGTAGTGCGCTGCCCCCGCGGTGCTGGTTTGCTTTGGCAGCCAGCATGGCGGGGGCAGCGCTGTTACTGGCTGGTTATAAACATATAGCAGTAGATTAATTACCTGGAAAGCCCTACCTTTTGACCAGTTTTTAACATTTATAACACTGTTTATGAGAAAGATTTTACTGTTTGTGATGACAGTGTTCGCACTGGGAATGAGCAGCTGCAAAAAAGTGGAGAAACAGGTGGACAAGCTGTTGACCTTCACTATTTCCGATGAATATGCGTTCCAGATGCCGGCGGTGCCCTTCGCGGCTACTTTCCCGCCCCAGTCCTTCCCCACCAGCACCGACGCCACCGAAGACTACCGCAAAGCCAACACCGCGGCCAATCTGGTTAAAGACGTCAAGCTCGACGCCCTCACGCTGACTGCTACCGGACCGAGCGGCTCCAACTTCGACTTTCTCGAAAACGTGACCTTCTACATTAGCACGGATATGCAGGGCACCGACCGGGTGCAGATGGCCTCGCTGATGACGGTTCCCCGCGGAGTCAGCACCATTAATCTGGAGCCCAGCACCGGTAACCTCGACAAATACCTGAAGGCCGAAAACTACGTGCTGACGGTGCAGACCACGTTCCGCACCCCGCTGCGCCAGAATACCGACATGCGCATGAACTACCAGTTCAAAGTAACCGCTGACCCGCTGTAGGCTGGTTGTTACGTTGCAAAAAAGCCCCGCCGGATCTGCCAGCGGGGCTTTTTCGTGAGGGAGGGTAGGTACCGGCCGGGTCAGGCTTATTTGGCCGGCGCGGCGGCCTGGCGGCGGTTGTATTCGTTGACCAGCTTCATTACATCAGCCAGCTCTTCGTAGCGCAGGCTGTTCTTGGCGGCGTATTCCCGCAGCTGGGCCGAGGCCGGGCCGAACAGCTTCAGCACGCTCCGCTCGTTGAGCTCGAGGGGGCGGAGCGCACCCTGAGCATCCTGACCCGGGCCGGCCAGCAGCAGCTGCCCGATTTCCCGCCGGGCCTTTTGCGTTTCAACCCGCAGGATAGGGTGCATCTCCGCCGGCTTGTCGACAAAGCGGTGCGCCAGGGCCAGCACCAGCGGGCCATCGGGCTGTTCGGTGAAAATCTCCACGAAGGCCCGCCCCGAGCTGCTGCCCGTGCCCCGGGTGAGGCGGGTCCGGAAGGTGCGGGCATTGCTGCTTTCCCCAATGGTAAATCCGCGCAGGCTGCCTACCGGAAACACCCGGAGCCCCCCAACCGAATCCTTCAGCTCCAGCAGCTGCCGGGCCACGTTGTAGCGCAGCCCCGGAGCCGGGCGGGTGTTCCGGCTGATGGTGAGCAGCGTGCCCGGCTGCCACACCGGCACCAGGTAGGCCTGGGGCGAAGAAGCGGCCTCGTTGGCGAGGTCACGCAGACGATCGGGATTGTTGGCATCGCGGTACAGGCGGGCCACAACGTCGTCCATATCCCGCTCCCCGGCCTGGGCCCAGGCGTGAAAGGTGCCCAGGGAAAGCAGCGTGACCAGAAATGCCTTTTTCATGGGGCTTAATCGATTTGTAGTAAGGATACTGGCTAAAGCCAGTAGTTAGGCTTAACGGTTGCGGCCGTACTGCTCGTGGCTGCTCACCCAGTCGGAAGAGGAAATGGCAGAGCCCAGGCTGAGCTCCCCGGCCAATACCACGCCCGCCACGATTTCGGCGAACTTGTTGACCGTGCCCCGGCCCACGCAGCCCAGCATGCGCAGGCACTCGTTCTGGGTGGCCAGGCCGGTGCCCCCGCCGTGGGTGGCCACGATGAGCGACGGAATCGTCATGCTCAGGTACAGGTCGCCTTCCTTGGTTACCTCCGAGTACAACACCCCCGCCGACGACTCCGACACGTTGGCCACGTCCTGGCCGGTGGCAATGAACATGGCCGTGATGCCGTTGGCTGAGTGGGCGCCGTTGTTGTTGGCCCCCGAAATAAAGGCGCCCACGTTGCTTACCTGCCCGTGGTAGGCCAGCTGCTCGGGCGTCACGCGCATGCGCTGCTGCAGGATGTCGCGCTTGACGATGGCTTCGGCTACCACCCGCTTGCCCCGGGTCCGCATCACGTTGATCTGGGAGGCTTTCTTGTCGGTGGCAAAGTTGGACTCGAGGTAGAAGTGGCGGATAGGCGCACCCTTGTAGTGCTCCAGAATCCAGGAGCAGGCCGCGAACGTGGCCCGGCCTACCATGTTCTGCCCGGCCGCGTCGCCGGTGCTGTAGTTGAAGCGCAGGTAAGCAAACTTGTTGGCGAGGTACGTGTCGATGTACTGCAGCTTGGCTACGCGGGAGGTGCTTTCGGCCTCCGGGCGAATCAGCTCAATGTTTTCCTCGACCCAGCGGCCGAAGTCCCGGGCCCCGCGGGCATCGTCGAACACAAACACCGGGGCCCGCTGCATGGCGTCGCCGATAACGGTGCACTTAACGCCCCCGCACAGGTTGAGCACCTGAATGCCCCGGTTGTAGGATGCTACCAGGGTGCCTTCGGTTGTCGCCATCGGAATCAGGAAGTCACCCTGGGCGTGCTCCCCGTTCACGTGCAGGGGGCCGGCCAGGCCAATCGGAATCTGGGCCACGCCGGTGAAATGCTCGCAGTTGCCCTGTAGCTGGTGGGCGTCGAACGAGTAGTTTTTGATATGCTGGAACTCCTGGCCCGAAAACTCCTCGGCAAAGCGCTGCCGGGCCTGAATGGCGGCATCGGAGTAGTCGTCCTGGTCGGAGCGGGGAATGCGGGTGCGGTTTTCGGGCTGGTGCACGATGGCGTCCTCTACTTCCACGTTCAGGTTGCCGAACGGGTCGGCGGCGAACTGCACCTGCACGCTGTGCATGCCTTCGGGCAGGGGCGGAGTCGCCAGCTGAAACTGCAGCACCTCGCCCACCGGCAGCTCCCGGCCCGCGCCGTCGCCGTTCAGGGCGGTGGCGGCCTGGGCCGTGCCGTCGGCGCCCACCAGCTGAATCTGCTCGGCCGGAATCAGCACGTCGCCAATCTTCACGTGGTCGACGCGGGTAAGGCGAACGGTATCGAGGCGGTTTTTGATGCTGAAAGCCACGCCTTCGGGCGTGTTGTGCAGGCTGCCGCGGGTGTAGAGCAGCTTGAGCAGCATGGGGCTGGGCGTAAAGATCATAAGCCGGAAAGGGAACGGTTGGTGGTTTCGGCTTTAAGGTGCGAATATTTCGGGAATGGCGGAGGAGGGTAGCAGGTTGCGGACTTGGCCAGCTCCTTCTATCACCTCAACGGTTAGCCGGTGGGAGCAAGCACCGAAACGCTTCCAGTAAGCACTCAGAAGGACTGACCTACCACCCGCCTCAGCCTTGCCACTAATCCTCGAAGTACTCCTTGCCCCGGCTGTCGATGTAGCCGGGCTTGCCGTCAATGGTAACGACCCGGGCAGCGCCTTCCACAAAGGGCTCGGCACTTTTGTAGCGGGGGGCTACCAGCAGCTTGCCGTCTTCGTCGAGGTAGCCGAAGCGGCCCTGCTGCTCGACAATCGGGTACACAAAGTCGTTGGCCGCCGTGACGCGAATGTCGTCGTAGGCCAGGGGCAGCACCAGCTTGCTTTTGTTGTTGATGACGCCCCAGCGCGTGCCCTGGCGCACGAACAGCAGCCCCCGGTAGTCTTCCCGGATTTCGTCGTAGAGCGGGGGTACCACGGCCTGGCCCACGCTGAAGCGGAAGCCCAGCTTGCCGTCTTTGCGCACGATGTCGCCCTGGGTCAGAAAGTCCACCTCGGGCTCTTCGGCCGGGCCGGCATCGAGGCGACGCCCGCTCGGGTCGATGTCGAACTGCTCCCCGTTCAGTTCCACCCGGGCCCGGTCGCGGTGAAAGTTGCCGGCCCGCGCGTACTGCACCGGCGTGATGGGGTTGCCGGCGCCATCGATGTAGCCGTACTTGTCGCCCACCTTCACCCAGGCAATTTCGCCGATGAACGGCCCGGCTTCGTCGTACTGCAGGGGCAGCACCAGCCGGCGGCTGCGGTCGGCGTAGCCCCATTTGTCGCCGTGCCGGAAGGGCAGCAGCCGGGCGCCGGTGCCCTGGGGCGTAGCCGGGGACGCCGCCATCAGCATCAGCAACAGCAGGAGAGCAGAGGCGTTCAAAGCAAAACGGAGCATCGGCATAAGCAGGAATAAAGCTAAAAATAAGCATTTGCCCTCTATTCTGCCAATCCATTTTGCGTAGTCCGCGCCGTTTGGTGTGCCCACTGCCGGCTGGTTCGCCCGGGTTGCTGCCAGCCGGGTCCGCTTACTCTTCAAAGGAAACCCAGGGGATGCCGGCCGCCACTAACAGGCGGCGTCGTACCTTTTGCTCCAATTTCCGCCGTACTCCCATGAAGACTCTTTACGCTACGGCGGCCCTGATGCTGGCTGCCGCTCCCGCGCTGCTGGCCCAGAACACGGCCCTCAATGCCCGCATTGCAAAGCTCTCCACTCAGGAAGAAGCCAAGGTCATTGCCTGGCGCCGCGACCTGCACGAGCACCCCGAGCTGGGCAATCTGGAAACCCGCACCGCTGGCATCATTGCCGCTCACCTGAAAAGCCTGGGGCTGGAAGTTCAGACCGGCGTGGCCCGCACCGGCGTGGTCGGCATTCTGCGCGGCGGCAAGCCGGGCCCCGTAGTAGCGCTGCGCGCCGATATGGACGCCCTGCCCATTACGGAAAGCAATAGCCTGCCATTTGCCTCGAAGGTGAAGTCCACGTACCTGGGCCAGCCGGTAGGAGTGATGCACGCCTGCGGGCACGATACCCACGTGGCCATGCTGATGGGCGCGGCCGAAGTGCTAAGCCAGGTGAAGAAGGATCTGCCCGGTACCGTCAAGTTTATCTTCCAGCCCGCCGAGGAAGGCTCTCTGCCCGGCGAGGAAGGCGGGGCCAAGCTGATGGTCAAGGAAAAGGTGCTGGAAAACCCCAAAGTCGACGCCATCTTCGGGGTGCATATTCAGGCGCAGACCGAAGTAGGCAACCTCAGCTACCGACCCGGGGGCGAAATGGCCAGTTCCGACCGGTTCACCATCAAGGTGCACGGCAAGGGCTCCCACGGCGCCTACCCCTGGAACAGCGTGGATCCGGTCGTGACGGCCGCTCAGATTATCCTGGGGCTGCAGACCATTGTAAGCCGGCAGGTGAAGCTCACGGATGATGCGGCTGTGGTTACCGTGGGCACCATCCACGCCGGGGTGCGCTACAACGTGATTCCGCCCGACGTAGAGCTAAGCGGCACCATCCGGGCGCTGAACCCCGAGGTGCAGAAGCAGATCTGGGCTTCGGTGCGGCGCATTGCCACCAACATTGCCGAAAGCGCCGGGGCCACCGCCGAAGTCACCATCGAGCCCTACGTCCCGGTCACCTTCAACGACCTGGCCCTGACCAGCCGGATGCTGCCCACGCTGCAGTCGGTGGCCGGACCCGGCCACGTCATCGAGCAAAAGGCCGTTACCGGGGCCGAAGACTTCTCGTACTACCAGGAAAAAGTGCCGGGCCTGTTTTTGTTCGTGGGCGGCATGGCAAAGGGCACCGACCCGGCCACCACTGCCGACCACCACACCGCTGGCTTTCTGATCGACGAAAGCGGGCTGACGCTGGGCGTGAAAACCCTCGCTACCCTGGCCGCCGACTACCTGACCGGAAAAAAATAGGGTGCTAAACATCGGGGGATGAGTCGGTATTCAATGCCCGAAACTTACCCGGCGGCAGGCAGACCTGTCCAGCCCGGCCCGGCCGAAGCAACTACTTGCCTTGCCCGGGCGTAAGCCGGCAGCTACGAAGCATTTGTTACCGACTCCATGAAGCTTGCTCTGGTTACCTGTGAAAGCCTGGCGCAGTACGCGGCCGCCGACGTCGAAGATGAGGATGCGCTGCTCACGCGCTTTCTGCGCAGCCGCGGCCACGACATCACGCCCGAAGTATGGACCAACCCCGCGGTAAACTGGGCCGGTTACGACGCCCTGCTGCTCAAGTCGCCCTGGGACTACTTCGACCGGGTGCAGGAGTTCTACGCCTGGCTCGACCAGCTGGACCAGGCCGGGGTGCGGATGCTGAACCCGGTGCCGACGGTGCGCTGGAATGCCGATAAAAAGTACCTGGCCGAAATGGAGCAGGCCGGCGTCCGCATCGTGCCCACCCGCTGGCTGCTGCGCGGGGCCCGGTTTGAGCCTGAGCAGCTGTTTGAAACCCTGGGCACGGAAAAATTGATTGTGAAGCCCGCCGTGAGCGGGGGCGCCAAGAACACCTTTGCCCTCACCCGCGCCGAGGCCCAGGCTGCCATCGACCGGCTCGACTCCCTGCTGTACGAGGAGGATTTCCTGGCCCAGCCCTTTCTGCCCCAGATTCAGACCCAGGGCGAGTGGTCGTTCATTTACCTCGGCGGACAGTTCAGCCACTGCGTGCTAAAAACGCCCAAGTCCGGGGATTTCCGGGTGCAGCACTACCTCGGGGGCGGCATCGAGCCCCACCCGGCCCCGCCCCACCTGCTCGCCGTGGCCGACGGCATCGTGCAGAAGTTTGCCGCCGACTGCCTCTATGCCCGCGTCGATGGTGTGGAAGCAGGCAGCGAGTTTCTGCTGATGGAGCTGGAGCTGATTGAGCCCTTCCTCTACCTGGCCTCCGACCCCGGCGCCCTGGACCGCTACGAAGCTGGTCTGCGGCGGATGCTAGGGTAGTTGTTGGTTGTCAGTTGTCAGTTGTTAGAACGACCTGACAACCGACAACTAACAACTCAAAACCCCCCTACTACAAACCCGCCATCCACGCTCAGGCACTGCCCGGTGACGTAGCTGGCGGCGGGCAGACAAAGAAACGCTACGGCCGCGCCCACTTCTTCGGGCTCCCCGATGCGCTTTAGGGGCGTGTGGCGCAGCACGTCGGCCAGGTATTCCTCGTTGCCCAGCACGCCGGCTACCAGCGGCGTGCGGATGTACCAGGGTGCCACGGCGTTTACCCGAATTCCGTCCGGGGCCCATTCCACCGCCAGATACCGGCTCAGGTGCAGCAGGGCCGCTTTCGTCATGCCGTACACGGCTCCGGTACGCACGTGGGTTTGTCCCGCTACCGAGGCCACGTTCACGATACTGGCCTGCCCGCTGGCTTTCAGCAGCGGATACAGCCCCTGGCACAAGCCGAATGCCGATTCCAGGTTGGTGCCCATGATCTGCTGATACTCTTCGGGGGCGTACTCGGTGGTGCGCTTACGGATATTGGTGCCCACGTTGTTGACCAGAATATGCAGTGCCCCGGCGCGGGCCGCTACCTGCTCGAGCAGGGCGGTGCGCCCGGTGGCGGTGCTCACGTCGGCGGGCAGGGCGTGGGCATCGAAGCCCTGCTGCTGCCACTGGTCTACCTGCTCCTGCAGCGGGCCAGCCGTGCGGGCAACGGCCAGTACGGTGGCGCCCAGACTGAGCAGCTCGGCAGCCACGGCGGCTCCAATACCCTTGGACGCGCCGGTGACCAAAGCGGTCTGGCCCCGGAGGCTCCAGCGCCGGGCAAAGGATGAGGTGGAATTGGTCATCGAAGAACTGAATAATGTATAAGATTATGATGCTGGCGGGTTTTTGCGGGGGCCGGGCTAGTACCTGGTTTATTCATGTTTTAGGCCACAGAACGAAACCAGGGCGCTTCTGAAAGTTAGGCGTAACGAGTAGTTTTATTATGGCTTTTGCATATATATTCCTTTTAACGCGAAGACTTTTCAATAAAATAAGCTGCGTATTATAAAATAATTAACTTGGCCGCAGCTTCTCTGATCTGAGCTAAGTCCCAATCACATCTTCTCTTCACAACCAAACCAAGTTCTTTATGTCCAAAAACTACTCGGCTTTAGCGCTGCTTCTCATCGGCGGTGCGGTTAGCTTTTCTACCCAGGCGCAGGATGCTGCCCGGGCCCCCCAGAAAGTTCTGGCCGAAGACGGCTCCCTGGCCCTGGTGCAGTTCCGGCCCGATGCCGCGCCCTATCAGCTTAGCGACGCCCGTCGGGCTTTGGCCGAGCAGCTGCAGCTCTCCGCCGACGACCAGATGCTACGGGCTAAAACGGAAACCGATCAGCTGGGTTTCGTACACGAAAAATACGAGCAGTTTTACAAAGGCATCAAGGTAGAGCACGCCAGCTACTCCCTTCACGCCAAGCAGGGCGCCGTGCAAAGCATGAGCGGCCACTTCGAGCGGGTGCGCGGGGTTAATACCACGCCTTCGCTCAATGCCCAGACCGCCCTGCGCAGCGCGCTGGCCTTTGTCGGCGCTACCCGCTATATGTGGCAGGATGCGGCCGAAGAAGCCAGCCTGAAGCGGGAGCAAGGCAATCCGGTAGCTACCTATATGCCCCAGGGCGAACTGGTAATCGTGCAGAACCAGCGGGCCTCCGGCACGTTGCGCATGGGCAAGCCCACGCTGGCCTGGAAGTTCAACATCTATGCCCAGCAGCCGATCAGCCGCGCCTTTATCTACGTGGACGCCCACACCGGCGAGATCGTGCTGCAGGACAACATCATCAAGCACGCGGCCGCTACCGGCACCTTTGGCACCAAATACTCGGGTACCCAGACCGGTGCTACCGAAACCGCCACCGGCGGCTACCGCCTGCGTGAGCTTACCCGCGGCTCGGGCATCGAAACCTACAACTGCCGCAAAAGCAACAGCTACACCAACGCCGTTGACTTCATCGACGCCGACAACAGCTGGACCGAGTACGCCAACGCCAATATGGACAACGCGGCCCTCGACGCCCACTGGGGTGCCCAGGGCACGTACGACTACTTTAAGAACGTACACGCCCGCAACTCCTGGAACAACGCCGGCGCCAAAATCAAGAGCTACGTTCACTTCGACGATACGCCCGGGGACGGCAAGGGCTACGAAAATGCTTACTGGAATGGCTCGGTGATGACGTACGGCGACGGGTACACCCGCTTCGACCCGTTGACGTCGCTGGACGTGGCGGCCCACGAAATCGGCCACGCAGTGTGCTCCAGCACGGCTAACCTGACGTACTCATATGAGTCCGGCGCCCTTAACGAAGGCTTCTCCGACATCTGGGGCGCTGCCGTGGAATACTACAAGGCGCCCGGCAAGCAAACCTGGCTGATCGGGGAGGACATCGACAAAGTGCGGCCTTCGCTGCGCTCGATGAGCAACCCCAATGCAGAAAGCCAGCCCGACACTTACAAAGGCACCTACTGGTACACCGGCACCGGCGACAACGGGGGGGTGCACACCAACTCCGGCGTGCTCAACCACTGGTTCTACCGCCTGACGGTGGGTGGCTCGGGTACCAACGACATCGGCAGCGCTTTCAGCGTAACCGGTATCGGCATTGAAGCTGCCGGCAAAATCGCCTACCGCACCGAAAGCGTGTACCTGACCTCTTCGTCTAACTATGCCGCTGCCCGGACCTACTCGATTCAGTCGGCTAAAGACCTCTACGGCGCGGGCTCTGCCCAAGAAATTGCCGTTACCAACGCCTGGCATGCAGTGGGCGTAGGAGCTTCCTACGGTGGAGGCACCACTACCACACCCACTTACTGCGCTTCGAAAGGCTCCAACGTATCGTACGAATGGATTGACTACGTGAAGCTGGGAACCCTGGCCCGCACCTCGGCCGCTGACGGCGGTTATTACAACGGCACGGCCCTGGCCGCTCCCAGCATTGGTGCTGGTACCTCCCAAACGGTAAGCTTCTCGGCTGGCTTCTCCGGCACGGCGTACACGGAATACTGGAAGGTATACATCGACTACAACAAGAACGGCGCGTTCACCGACGCCGGTGAGCTGGTCGTTAGCGGGTCGAGCAGTGCTTCCACCACGCTGTCGGGTACGTTCACGGTGCCGACCACTGCCAAAACCGGTAACACCCGGATGCGGATTGTGATGAGCGATAACTCGGGTACTACCAGCTGCAACTCCTACAGCTATGGCGAAACCGAGGACTACACCGTCAGCATCACCGGCGGCACTGCCATTGCCGGCGTCAGCTCGACCAGCACCTACTCGCTGACCGGCTCTACGCCGATTGGCAACGAGCAGGCGCAGTTGATGGAAGTGTATCCCAACCCCGCTACCGACGTGCTGCGCCTGGCGCTGCCCGGCAACACTGACGCCGTATCCGTGCAGGTTACCGACGTGCGTGGCGTGGTCGTGACGGGAGCCCGCTACGAAGGCAGCGGCCGCCTGAATGTGAATGGTCTGGCCAAAGGCCTGTACACCCTCACCGTCAGCGACGGGCAGAAGGTGTTCCACCAGCGCTTCGTAAAGCAATAGCCCACGGGCTACCTGCTGACCGTAAAACCAAAGGCCCGTCGGAAGACGGGCCTTTGTTGTTTTGGGTTGCTGTCCGCGTTGTTGGTTGTTAGTCTCGTTCTGATAACCGACAACCTATTTCCCGAGCGAGTATTCGCCCTTGATCTGCAGCAGGCCGTAGCCGTCGTTGCGGGAAGGGTTGCCACGCTGGCTGATGTCGTCGAGGTGGTCGGTAGTGGTGAGGTAGTAGGCGCCTTCCACCGTGGCGTTGAACTTCCGGGTCAGCCGGAACACCACGCCGCCCCCGACCGGAGCCACGAAGCCGGTGGCTGAATAGTCGTTGCGCTCGGTGCCGAGGAACTGGGTCTGGTCGTCGGGCCGCTCAGTGCCTACGTAGGCACGGGGGTTGTACAACAAAATACCCCCGCCGATCATCACGTAAGGCTTTACCAGCGTAGCCCCGCTGCGGGGAGTGGCGAACTCGCTTTCGTCGCGCAGCAGCTCGTAGCGCAGAAACGTGACCACGGAGCCGTTGGTACCCCGGAAGGCGTAGCTGCGCTCGGCCGCATCGTCCTTGGCGCCCAGCACAAAGTAGCTGCCCTCGGCGCCCAGCACTAGGTGGGGCCGCAGCAGGTACAGCACGCCCCCGCTGAAAGCCGGGCCGATAAAGTTGTTGGCCGGGCTCGAGGTCAGGTCGCCGCGGTACAGGCCCACGCCGCCCCCGGCCGTCAGGTATACGGGGCCCCGGTGGTAGGGCCGGCCCTGGCTGTTGAAATAGCGCTTGCGCCGCTCAGGGCTGTCCTGCGCCGAAGCAGTATGGCTAAGCAGGGCCGCCGAGAGCGGAGCCAGCAGCAGAAGAGTGCGAAACTTCACGGGCAAAAGAAGGTTGGTGATGCCCGGCATACGCCTCGCGGGGTCCCGGCGTTGCTAAACGCGGCCGCGCGTCCTTTATTTGAACGTACCCTGGGGGTCGGGCTGCTTCTGTAGCAATTCGCTGATCAGGGCGAAGTTGAGGCTGGTCAGGTCCAGGTTCCGGCCTTTATGAATGGCCTCCCAGGCTTTGGTGTACTCTCCCTGGTGAAAGTTGGCCCGGGCCATCTCCTGCCAGGCTATGGCGTTGTTCGGGTTTGCGGCCAGGGCCTTGGTGAGCAGGTCAGCGCCGGTTTTCAGGTCCTTCTTTTTTTGCGTCTGCTGGTAGCGGATCAGGTAGGTAGCGCCCAGGTCGCTGAGCATGTAGGCATCGTTGGGCGCCAGGGCCAGCCCCTGGGTCAACAAACTCACGGTTTCGTCGGTAGTGGGGTTGCGGGCGCTGATGACGCCCAGGCCCCGGTAGGCATCGGCATTTTTCTGATCGAGCAGCCAGGCCAGGTTGAAGCGGTAGATGGCCGTGTCGGGCTGGTTTTCGGCCAGGTACTCGAAGCCCTTGTTGGAAAAGAACTTGCTGGCCTCAGCCCGGGAAGGAAAGCTTTTGTCGATGCCGGCCAGAAAGGCGGGGCCCATCATCTGCTCGGCCAGGGCCGGGGTAAGGCCGCCGAATAAAGGACGCAGGCGGCTGCTGGCATCCAGCGGCACCGCGCTGCTCGATTTGTCCTTGCCTTTGCGCTGCGCCCATCCGGGAGAGGCGCT
The DNA here is from genome assembly GCF_020685205.1 of Hymenobacter translucens. Taxonomy (GTDB): domain Bacteria; phylum Bacteroidota; class Bacteroidia; order Cytophagales; family Hymenobacteraceae; genus Hymenobacter; species Hymenobacter translucens. Next base: position 63,635 of record NZ_JAJERB010000013.1, on the reverse strand, counting down.
AAACAAAGTCAGCAGGGCAGCCAGGAACAGAAAATTTTTCATGAGAAAGAAAAGTTGAGAACGGCAGGTTTACCGCGGGCATAACTCCGGGCGCGCCGGGTCGGGTGTAAAGATATAGCATGGCCAGCCGGCAACTGGTTCCCGAAGGCCCAACCCGGCTGCGCAATCCATTTCCGCCGGGGCGCAGTATATGAACCCGTCCGCCACCCGCGGGCATTTTTCTGATCCGCTATGCTTTCACTACGCTACCTGCTCGTTCCGGGCTTTTTGCTGGCCGCCGTGCTGCTGCTGCTCGCCAACGAGTACGCGGTAGGCCGGGGCAGCCACCGCACCCGGGATATAGCCTACCAGTCGGCCTCGGCGCCGGGCTTTGATGCGGAACGCCACCTGCTCGACGTGTACGCGCCCCGGCACAAAGCCGGCCCCCGGCCCGTGGTGGTCTTTATTCACGGCGGCAGCTGGAACAGCGGCAACAAGAACTTCTACTCGTTTATCGGGCGGCGGCTCGCCCGGCAGGGCGTTGTGGCCGTGGTCGTCAACTACCGCCTCTCACCCTCGGTGCAGGTGCCCGCCATGGCTGAAGACTGCGCCCGGGCCGTGCAGTGGGTCAGCCAGAACATCGGCTCCTACGGCGGCGACCCGCAGCGCATCTTTCTGCTGGGCCACTCGGCCGGGGGCGGGCTGGCCGCGCTGCTGGCTACCGACAGCCGGCAGTTTGCCCGCCTCGGGCTGAGCACCAATCCGGTGCAGGGCGTTATTCTGAACGATGCCGCCGGACTGGACATGCATGCCTACCTGCAGAAGCAGGAATACCCCGGCGACGCCGACTACCTGATACCATACGGCAAAGACCCGGCGGTGTGGAAAGCCATGTCGCCCATCTACCACGTGTCGGCCCAGGCTCCGCCCTTTCTGATTTTCGTGGGCGAAAACACGTACCCGTCCATTACCAGCAGCACCGCCCGGTTCCGGCAGAAGCTCATCGATACCGGCTTTGCTCCCCAATTCGAGGTGCTGCCGGGCAAAAAGCACGCGGCCATGGTGCTGCAGCTCTTCTGGTCGCGCAACGTTATCTACCAGCGCCTGCTGCCCTTCGTAGGCGCTGAGCCGAAGTCGACGGCGCGGAAGTAAGGGAGGGTTAGTTATCGGTTGTTAGTTGTCCGTTGTCAGGACAATTCTAACAACCGATAACTAACAACTATTTAAAACAACCCCAGTTGGGCCGGGGGCTTTTCCAGGTCCAGCAGCCACCGCTTGCGGCTCATGCCCCCGGCGTAGCCCGTAAGCTGCCCGCCCGACCCGATGATGCGGTGGCAGGGCCAGACGATGGACAAAGGGTTCTGCCCGTTGGCCGCGCCCACTGCCCGCACCGCGCCGGGGTTGTTCAGCTTCCGGGCCAGGTCAAGGTAGGAAGCCGTCTGCCCGAACCCGATTTCCGTCAATACCGTCCACACCCGGCGCTGAAACTCGGTGCCCTGCCGCACGTCGTAAGTCAGCGTGAAATCGCGCAGCTCCCCGCCGAAGTACGCTTTCAGCTGCTGGTGACAGTCGTGCAGGCAGGAGGGCACCGGCAAAGCCAGCGTGACGCTAGCTACCGGCTCGTTCAGGAAGCGGATGGCCGCCACGCCGGCATCGGAGCCCTGGATTTCAAGCGGACCGATGGGGGAGGGCAGGTAGGCGAGGGCAGGCTGGGTCATGAGCTAAAGATAGGCTGCCGGCTTCAGGTAGCAAGTGGCACCGCGCCCCGGTGTCGTACGCTCCTGACTTACTTGTAAACCGTCATCTGCGCCCAGAGCCGGTCAAACTCGCTGCTGAAGCGGCGCACCACGGCCGGCTCGTCGGTGATAAGCAGGTTTTCGAGGTTGTAGAGGGCGGCCGAGCGGGTCCAGTTGTAGCTGCCGGTGAGGGCTACCCGCCCGTCGGCCACGGCAAACTTGTGGTGCATGTGGTTTTCCGTCACGTCGGTGCGCACCGGAATGCCGGCTGCGGCCAGCTGCCGGATGTCCGAGCCCTTGTCAAACAGCTTTTCGTCGTCGGTGAGCAGGCGGATCTGCACGCCGTGGCGGTGGGCGGTGAGCAGGCAGTCCGTCAGTCGGTCGTCGGAAATGGTGAACACGCACACGTCGAGGCGGTGGGCGGCATGGCTGATAAACCGCTGAATGGCCTCCACGCACTCCGTGCCCGGGCTGAAGTGTACCTCGGTATGGGCGGGCGGACCGGTTTCGGCCGGCAGCAGCAGGGCGCTGGCCGATTCCAGCCACTCAATGGCGCTTTTATCCTGAAACGAGTTGAACCGGGCCCGGGCCATGGCGAACAGCTGGTGGCGCAGCTCATCTAACGCGGCGCCGTGCTGCCCGTGGTCGGCCAGCTCCTGCCGCAGCCGCCGGGCCTCGTCGGTCGACAGCGTCGAGTCGGTAAACGCCTGGCGGAAGTGGCGCAGCAACTCGTCGGTGCTTGGGTTGGAGGAGGGCGGGCTCATGGTGTATTTAGTTGTTCGTTGTCAGTTGTTTGTTGTCCGTTATCAGAACACCACTGACAACGGACAACAAACAACTGACAACTTATTTCTACGACAACGACAGTATCGACGCCTTGGGCAGGCGGGTACGCTGCCGGTGCCGGGCCGTTTCGAGGTGGGCCTGGGCCTGGAGCAGGTCATCGGCGTAGTGCTGGCACAACACCCGGGGCAGGGAGCCATCGGGCGCGTCGCGGTCCACGTCCCAGAGGCCGGAGTTGTGGTAGTCCACGAGGTTGTCCCAGTTGGGCCGGTCGATGATGGGGTAGAGGCAGATGCCCCAGAGCGGAATGCCCTTGCGCAGCACCTTGGCGCACTCGTCGGCCATTTCCAGCACCCACTCGCCCCGGCCCACGCCCAGGTGGCTGGTCTCGGTGATGACGACGGGGCGGTTGTAGCGCTTGTAGGCTTTGGCGAGCAGCTTGTGAAACGGCATCCAGCGGGCATCCCGGGGCTTCTGCTCCCACAGCAGCCGGCCCTTGTAATGCTCCCACTGGTTGTCGTAGTAGTAGTTGAAGCCCAGGATGTCGAGGTAGTCCTCGCGTCCGCCCAGCTCGGGGCAGAGCCGCCCGGCCAGGATGTCGACGCACTGGAACTGCCACTCGTTGATGTTTTTCACTTCCTGCCGGTGCTCGGGGCTGGCGTCGAGGGCCGGCACGAAGTTCACGAGCGGGTCGGTGGTCATGATGCGCACCCGGGAGTCGGTGGCCCGGATGGCGGCTACACCCTCGATGTAGGCTTTCATCAGGCGGTACTTCACTTCCCAGCCCTGGCCTACGCAGTACGGCGAGGTGCCGCGTACGTCGCCACCCAGCCAGGCCATAAAGCTGGGCTCGTTGATGGGCGTCACGATCAGCGTGCCGTCGGGATCCTGGGTGCGGTAGAACTCTACAAAGGCCCGGCACAGCGCGCCGAACCGGCGGGCAAACATGGGGTGCAGGGGCGTCAGGTCATCGGGGTAGCCGAAGTGGCAAAGGTCCCACACCTGCTGAATGCCCAGGCGCTTGCCGGCGGCAATCATCTCCTTGACCGTGCTCCAGTCGTACTGGTAGGGTACCTTTTCGATGTGGCTCCAGCGGATGCCTTCGCGCACGGTCCTGATGTTGAACTGCCCGAGGCCTTGGTAGTCTTCCTCCAGGCGCTGGTAATGGCCGGTGAGGTGCAGGAAGTCGACGCGGTTGCCATAGGCGTTGAGCTGGTCGGTGCACTCGTAACCCGCCATCCAGAACGACTCGAATGGGTTAACGGGCAGGGTAATAAGAGAGAGGTTGTGGGGTAACGTGGGCATAGGGCGTTTTCGTTTTCAGGATGCGGCGCAGGGGCTGGCAGCGCGAAACCAGGGCCCCGTGCTACTGTGCTCCAAGGTATCAGATTTGAGTGATGCTTTCCGATCAGCCACGCGCTACGCGCGGCCGATGAATCGGGCTTTCAAAAAGATGCGCTTATACGATGGGTGCCGGGCGTGAAGGGCATGGTTGAGCGAAAGAAGTTCTCAGCTACGCAGACCCGGGGGCTGGGGTTAAGCTAAGGGTGCCTGAGCCGTTCGGCCCGGCATCCCGGCGGGCTACCGGCCGGCCCCCGCTGAACATTCCGGTTTTATCCGACTTTTACGACCCCGGCTTCTTTTCCACCTGCTTATGCCCCAACTCGATTCTCCTCCCGCGCCCGTGCTGCAGCGCCGCCTGGGCCTGGTGCAGGCCACCGCCCTCAACATGATTGACATGGTGGGCATCGGCCCGTTTGTCACGCTGCCGCTGGTCATGGGCTTTATGGGACCGTACTTCCTGCTGGCCTGGCTGGTAGGTGCGGGGCTGAGCCTCGTGGACGGGCTGATCTGGAGCGAGCTGGGCGCGGCCTACCCCGAGGCGGGCGGCTCCTACCGGTTTCTGAAGCTGGCCTACGGCGAGCATACCTGGGGACGGCTGATGTCGTTTCTGTACGTATGGCAGACGCTGGTGCAGGCTCCGTTGGTAGTAGCCTCCGGTGCCATCGGCTTTGCCCAGTACTTCGGCTACCTGGTGCCCCTCACCGAGCCGTGGCAGGCCAAGCTGGTGTCGGGCGTGGTGGTGCTCCTGCTGATCGGGCTGCTTTACCGGCGCATCGAGGAAATCGGCAAGCTGGGCGTGCTGCTTTGGGTGGGCGTGCTGGGGCTGATGGCCTGGCTGATCTTCGGGGGGCTCACCAACAGCAACCACGCCGTGGCCTGGCTGCCCGTCGGGGGCATCGGCGACCTGCCGGGGCTGCTCTTGTCGGCGGCCATGGGGCAGGCGGCGGTCAAGACCATCTACTCCTACCTGGGCTACTACAACATCTGCCACCTGGGCGCGGAAGTCAAGGAGCCGCACAAGCTGATTCCGCGCAGCATCTTTCTGAGTATCCTGGGCATCATGGCCTTGTACCTGCTGCTTAACTGGAGCGTGGGCACCGTGATTCCGTGGCAGGACGCGCAGCACTCCAAGTTTATCGTGAGCACCTTCGTGGAGCAGCTCTACGGGCCGGTGGCGGCCAAGGCGGCCACGGCGCTGGTTTTGTGGGTGGCGTTTGCTTCCCTGTTCGCGGTGCTGCTGGGCTACTCCCGCATTCCCTACGCCGCCGCGGCCGACGGGGAGTTTCTGCCGGTGTTTGCGCGCACCCATCCTACCAAGCACTTTCCGCACGTGTCGCTGCTGCTGCTGGGCGGGCTGGGGTTTCTGTTCAGCCTGCTCTTTAAGCTGGGCGAGGTTATCAGTGCCATCCTGGCCATGCGCATCCTGGTGCAGTTCGTGGGCCAGGCCGTGGGGCTGGTGCTGCTGCGCCGGCGCCGGGGCACCGCCGGGCTGCCCTTCCGGATGCCGCTTTACCCGCTGCCCGTCATGGTGGCCGTGGCCGTCTGGCTCTGGATGTTCTACAGTATTCAGGACGGCATTCCGCTGGGCTGGCTGGGGCTGCCCGGCCGGTACCTGCCCTTCCAGGTCGGCGCCCTGCTGATGATGGCCGTGGGCACCGGCGTATTCCTGCTTTGGAGCCGCCGCCAGCAGCGGTGGCCGTTTGCCCGCTAGCCTGCTGCCGCTGGTGCTGGGCATTCTTTCGACTGTGGAGAAAAGCTACCTTGCGGGCTATACCTCTTTCGGATGACTGCCAACTTCGTTGAATCCGTCTTTGCCGTACTGGCGGCCAACCCGGACCGGGTCCTGCTGGAATGGCCCGAGCCCGACGCCCCGCCCCGCGTGTATGCTGCTGCCGACCTGGCCGGACAGATCAGCCGGTTCCGGCAGGAGCTGGCGGCCCGCCGCGTGCAGCCCGGGCAGCGCATCCTGCTGCTGCTGCCCGTAGGCCCCGACCTGATCTGCGGGCTGCTGGCCGTACAGGCCCACGGGGCCGTGGCAGTGCTGCCCCCGGCCGGTATCACGCCGGCAACCCTGCTCACCCTGGTCCGGCTCGGCAAGCTGACGGCAATCCTGTCCGCCAGACCCTTGCCCTGGCTGGCTAAAGCGCTGTTTCGCGGCTGGGGCGTGCGCAACCTGACGGCCCACCGCCTGCCTGCCCCCGCTCCCCTGGAGCCGCCCCAGCCCGTGCCCGCCGACCAGCCCGCCCTGATTTCCCACAGCTCCGGCACTACCGGGCGTCCCAAGCAGATTGTTCGGACGCACCGGGTGCTGCGGGCCCAGCACGAGGTGCTCAAGCGGGTGTTTCCGCCCTGGCCCGGGCAGCGTGACTTCCCGCTTTTTCCCAACGTGCTGCTTCATAACCTTTCCGCCGGGGTGCTCACCGTGCTCCCCGACCTGCCCTGGGGAAACCTGCCCCTGCTCGATGCCGACGCCGTGGCCGCACAGATTGCCGCCGGGCAGGTGCACACCCTGACCGGCAACGTGTTTTACTTCCGGCGCCTGCTGCCGGCGCTGCTGGCCTGGCCTGGCGGCTTTCCGGCGGTGCAGGCGGTGGGCGTGGGCGGCTCCCCGGTACCGGAAAAGCTGCTTCAGGAGCTGCAAGCGGCTTTTGCCGGGGCGGGAATATTTGTCATCTACGGCTCCTCCGAGGCCGAGCCCATTGCCGTGCGCCGTTTCATTTCTGTCCCCGCGCCCAGCCCTCGGGACGGCTATTGCGTAGGCCCGGTCGTGGCGGGGCTGAACTGCCGGCTCCGGCTGAAGCCGATGGGAGAAGTAACGCTGGCCAACGGCACCCGGCGGGAAGTCGGGGAAATAACGGTGCGCGGGGCCCACGTAGCTGCCCAGACCCCCGACGGCATACTGGCTACCGGCGACTTCGGCTACTTCGACGATGCGGGCAACCTCTGGCTGACCGGCCGGCAGGGCAACACCACCCTGCACCAGGGCGTGCAGCACTACCAGGTCGAGCAGGTGCTCCAGCAGCTGCCGGGCGTGGAGCGGGCGGCGGCCCGGGCCGAGCCGGCGGGATTTGCTGTATACTGGGAAGGAGCCGCTACGGCAGGGCAGGTCAGCCAGGCGCTGCGGGCAGCCTCGTTTCCGGCTGCTCTTTTCACCGGCCTGCACCACCGCCCCGGGCTGCCCGTCGACCAGCGCCACCACTCCAAGATTCGCTACGACCAGCTGATATGATGCTGATTGCTGGTAGCTGATTGTTGGTTCATTGTCATCCTGAGCAGAGCCAAGGACCTTGGCATCGAGGAACGACTTGCAGCCGAACGAACATCGTAATAACGACTTATGTAATCCTGATAAGGCCCTTGACAATGTGGGCCTGCGGTTCGCAAGCGGACAACAGATTAAGGATGACAACAACCAACAAGCAACAATCAACAACTAACAAGCACCACCCCATGCAATCCGAATTCTATAACGTGGAGCTGGACCGGCTGCGCTATTCGCTGGTGTGGGAAGGCAGCGCTACGCTCTACCAGGCCCTGCAGCTCCAGCCTACCGACCACGCCCTGATTATCTGCGGGGCCGGCTGCAACGTGCTCAATACCCTGCTGCAGGCCCCGGCCAGCGTCACGGCCATTGACCTGAACCCGGCTCAGAGTCGCCTGCTCCAGCTGAAGCAGCACGTTATTCAGCACCATGCCCACCCGGTTTTTCGCGGACTGATAGGCTTTGATGGCCCCGACGCCGCCCGGCAGGCCTGGGCGGAGGTGCGCGCTACGCTGGGGGCCGAAGAGCAGCCGTACTGGGAGTCGTTTTTCGCCAGCCACCCGGGCGGCATCCTCACTGCGGGCCGGCTGGAAAGCTTTATTACTAACTTCTTTGCTACTCTCGACGCCGCCGCTCAGGCCCGGCTTCGCCACCTGCTGTCGTTCGACAACGAGGAGGCTCAGCACCGCTACTTTGTCTCTGAGGTGGAGCCCACCGACTTCCGCCGGCAGTTCATCGATTACTTCGACGAGGCTAACCTGAGCAAGGGCCGGGACCCGAAGCTGTTCAAGTACGCGGAAGAATCGGGCGGGGAAGCCTTCTTTGCCCGCCTGCGCCGCCACCTGGGCACTCAGCTGGCCCGGGACAACTTCTTTCTGCGCTTCTTCTTCTTCGGCCCCGAACTGCCCGACCACGTACTGCCACCCTGCTACCAGGCTGCCCACTACGAAACGCTCCGCCGCCAGCTGCCGACGCTCCGGATTGAAACCGGCGAAGCCATCGACTTCCTGCTCTCGGAGGAAGGCCGGATCATTACCAAGGCCAGCCTGTCCAACATCTTTGAGTACGTGAGTCCAGCCGAATTTGAGCGGGTCTGCCAGGCCCTGGGCCAGCGCGGGGTTCCACTCCGGGTGGTATTCTGGAACCTGCTCCTGAGCCAGGCCGAGGCGCGCACTGCAACTATTCCGCTGCTGGCCGCCGAGTCCGCAAAGCTGTCGGCTCACGAGGCCTGCTTTTACTTCCGCAACGTGCGGGTGCTGAGCTGGGAGCCCAGCGGCGACTAACGCCCGCCTACCGGGCTGCTTCGCCTGCTGCGGACAGTCGGCATCAACGAAAAAATACTGCTCAATAGGCGAATAAGCCTGTGTTTTTTTCGGCTTGAAAAGTCTGATTTTCTGGTAGGTGAATGAGGGTATAAACGCACGCAGAAACTTTATTTCGGTTTGCTGGCAACGAATCCAGGCCAGTTGATATCCTCTCTGAAAAGTCCCTGAAAATCAGAAATTGGTATCGACAGTGGCGGACCGAAGCACTAATCTTCGGAAAGTTTCAACGGCTACCCTTTCCAACCCTACTGCCATGTTCCTTTCCGACTACCTCAGCCCCGCCTTCCTCGAAACCATTATGCAGGAGCACGCCCCTCACCGCCGCATCCGGGTGGAGCAGGTGGAGCTGCTGCCCGTCGACAACTCCTCCAGCATCCTGACCATCCTGACTGCCGGGCAAACCGAAAAGCCGGTCGGCCACTTCGGGCTGTCGGTGACCATGCAGGTGGACGGCACCCGCCATACCAAGCGGCTGGTGCTGAAGCTCAAACCCAACGGCCGGGAAATCTCGGCCATGCTCGGCGGTCTGGCCCAGGCCTGCGGCGGCGTGGTAGCCGCTACGTATCCGGCGTACGAGGCCCTGACCGGCTTTGAGCACACCCATTGGCGGGAGCTGCGGGCCTATGAGGAAACCAGCGCCCTGCTGCCCGAGGTGTGGGCCACTCACGCCAACGAAGCCGACCAGACCTACGTGGTGCTGATGGAGTACTTAGAAGACGTGGAGCTGCTGAACTCGGTAATGGCTCCCGAGCAGTGGACCGACGAGCATATCCGCACGGCCCTCACTCAGCTGGCCGACTGGCACGCCGACCATCTGGTAGCCGGCTACCTTCGCCTCAAGTACTACGGTGAGGATGTTCCGTCCGGGGAGTTTATGCAGCGCATGGCCCCGCTCTGGACGGCCTTGCTCACCAACGCCGCTACCCACCTGCCCACCCAGTACGGCCCCGAGCGGGAAATCCTGCTGCGCCGGGCCATTGCGGGTATCCCCACGTACTGGTCGGAGCTGGAAGACATGCCCAAGACGCTTATTCACAACGATCTGAACCCCCGCAACACTTGCTTTAAGCGCAACGCCGCCGGGGAGCTGCAGTTCTGCGCCTATGACTGGGAGCTGGCCACCTACCACGTACCCCAGTACGACGTAGCGGAGCTGCTGTGCTTTGTGCTGGACGCCGACCGGTACCACCTGCGCCCGGTGTACCTGGAGCACTACCGCCAGGCCCTGCACGCCCGCACCGGCCAGTTTGCCGACCAGGCCGCTTTCCGCCGCGGCTTCGACCTGGCTACCGTTGACTTTGGCCTGCACCGCCTGGGCATGTACCTGATGGCCCACTCCCTGAGCCCCTATCCCTACCTGCCCCGGGTAATTGAAAGCTTCTTTAACTCCCTGGAGCAGGGGCAGGCCGAGCAAAGCTTTCAGCCCAAAGAATACCAGATGGCCGGCTAACGGTGGCTGCAAATAAGGTGAGTGAGTTAGAGCTATCCGAATCTATAGACTACCTGGATATTCGATTTAGAAGCGAATCATTACCTGCGAATAGCTATGCATTATGCGGAAAAGCAGCCCCTTGGTGAGAGAGGGGCTGCTTTTTTAGTTAGCCGGCGCGGGAATTCGCGCGGTGAACACTGGATAGCGACAGGAGCCTAAGCAGCTCCAGTTTTATCAGCACTGCCTGCAACGCTTTTTCACTTGTATAACTCTGTCAGCAGATGAACTATCGATATGTGATTATCTGCCCGGCGCTGCTGGCACTACCCGGGTGCGTTGCGCTAAACTCTCACCAGACGGGCCGGACGCTGGGAAAAGACGCGTACCTGGCCACCGCCAGCCTGAATGCCGGCAAGCTGGATGCACATGCTTACAGCTTATCGTCCGATTCGTCAAAGACTTCCTATTTCGTCGTGGGTGAAGCGTCGGCAAAGTATGGCGTAAATGAAAGGGTGGATGTCGGGGTCCGGGTGAATACTTCTACCCAGCTCACCCTGACAGGCAAAGCGCAGATAGCGGGAACCCAGCACTCCCGGTTTGCTTCGAGCGTTGGCCTAGAGGCAGGGGCCAGCCCGGTTGCCCTGTTAATGCTGCAGACCTTGAGCTATAGCGGGTCCGTTGCATCTTTTTCTTCCGTGCACATGAATGAGAAGCTGACGTTTACCTTTTCTCCCCGCTATACCTTTTTGAGGTTTTCCAATCTTACCCGGCAGTATGGATTCACCGAATCCAGCCATATCTATGGCTACTCAGTAGGCGTAATTTGGGGGCGGCAGCATCAGTTCAGTGCCGAATTCTCGCAATACACCAGCAACCAACGCTTCTCGTTTGCGCAGCACCCTCAGATCAGCATTGCGTACCTGCTCAACGGCACCGACTAGGCGGAGCGTCCGCTGACGCACGAGGCTAAGGCTACATCAGCTCTTTCCTAAACAGCGCATAATGCGCCTTTTCCACCGGCAGGCTCTGGGTGAAGTGCAGGGAAAAGTTGTCGGAGCGCATCAGACAGAACAGTACGTCCTGGTAGTAGTCGCGGAAGGCCTGCATGGCATACGCCGCGAGCAGCGACATCAGGCCCTGCTGCCGAAAGTTGGGGTGGACGCCCACCGTCTTGGCCAGCAGGGTCTGGTGAGTTAGCTGCGGGTAGTCGCGCTCGAAGACCGGGTGCTGATGGGCCGCAAGATTCAGGGCCGTGTAGTTGGGGTGGCAAAGGCTGAGGGCAGCCAGCCGCCCAGTTTTCTGGTCGCGAAACAGCACCGAGGAGTGAGGGCACAGCCGTTCGGCGTACTGCCGGTTATACAGCAGCCGGAACTGGGGTTTGGTGACCGGCTTGTAAGCAGGGTTAGCCCCGAAGATCTGCTCAATCAGCTCGAACAGCTCGTCTTCCAGCACGTCCCAGTTGTGGTGGGTGACGGGGATGAAGTCGAACGGAATGCTGTGGAGGGCTTCGAGGATCTGATTTTTCTGCTCGTAGGTCAGCTCCACGTCCCGGGAGCGAAGCAGGCGGCTTTCGAAGGTGATGCTCGGCCGGAAGCCCAGCCCGTGCAGCAGCGCTTCGTAGTAAGTCGGGTTGACCGGCTCCCGGTCGAACTGCTGCCAGGAGGGTGCCGGGCCCAGGCGCAGGCGGTAGCGGTGGTAGGTGTTGAAGTGGTAGGGGCCGGTGAGGCTGGTCTTGCCCAGGCGGCGGGCTTCTTCTTCCAGCAGACGAAAGGCCGCGGCGTTATCGACGGCGTTATCGGCCGTTTCCCAGAATCCAAAATAGGCCTCGGTGCCGGCGTACGGAAAGATGCCCACCAGTCGCACCGTGCGGTGGTTGGTGTACAGCACGATGACGTGGCTGCCGGCCTGCTGGCGCAGCAGCTCCTGGATTAGCTCGGCGCTTTCCTCCGGCCGGTAAGGCAGCCCCTCATATACAGCGGCGGGCAGCGTGAAAAACGAGTCGGGCAATTCGCTGGGGTAGGCAATACGCTCCATTGCTTGAGGTTCTGATTGGTACGTTAACGTTCTACCGGCGTGACTGGGGCCGGCTTATTGTACAACCTCACTGTTTCACTACCTCGCCGGTAGCGCCGTCCATCATGACCTGGTCGCCGGAATGGAGCTGGGTGGGAAGGCCGGGGATGTTGATGATGGTGGGAATGCCCAGCTCCCGCAGCAAAATAACCGAGTGCGACAGCGCCGAGCCCCGCTCGATAAGCACGCCGCGGCAGGAGGGAAACAGGCCCGCCCAGCCCGGGTCGGTGCGGGGCGCCACCACGATCTTGCCGGTTACGGCCAAGCTGTCGTCGGGGCCGTTGATAACCAGCACCTCCCCGGTTACCCGGCCCGGAAAGCAGCCGGTGCCTTTCCAGTGCCCTGGAATGGCCAAGCTGGGCGCGGCGGCCGGCGGCCGGCTTGGTACCATCAGGCGGGAAGGCGCGTCTTCGCGCTGATACTGCTCGAACTCCGCCCGGCGGCTGGCTGCCAGCTCAACCCAGTTGCCTGGGCAGCCAGGCTTCCCGACGGCCTGGGCTATTTCGTTTTCAGTCAGGTAAAACACGTCCTCTGGGGATTGTAACACCTGAGTGCCTGCCAGGCGCTGGCCGAGCTGCCGGTACAGCGCCCGGTACATGCCAAACAGGCGGGTGCGCTCCAGCCGCAGCTCTTCCCGCCGGCTCACGGCCTGCTGGAGCCGCTGCAGCCGACGGTGGGTGCTCCTTTTAAACCAGACTGGCCGGCTTTTCAGATGATCTGCCAGCTCGGCTTCGGCCGATTCGCGCAGGCTGGTGCCCAAAGGCTTAGCAGTGGTTGCCGCGGTTCCTTCGGCCGGCAGGTAATTCGCCAGGTAGCGGTAAAACAGCTGGGGGTCCGTACGCAGGGTAGCCGTTTCCAGCTTCAGCTCCCCGATGCTCCGGTCCCCATACGCATCGAGGTAGCGGGCCACGGCCTGAGCAAAGGCGGGCGCCTCGCTGGCAACCAGGGCCGGCAGCTCGGGCGTGGGCCGGCGCAGCAGGGGCAGCAGGGCCGGAAACTCCTGAATAACCCGCTGGGCCAGGGCCTGGAGCTCGTAGGCCGGCCGGGCGCTGGCCAGCTGCTGGTCGCCGGACAGGTAGCGGCTCAGAAACTCCTCGGGGTCGTTAATTCCGATACTTTTCAGCCGGCGCTGAGCCGCGCCATTCGTCATCATTACCCGAAAGTCGTTGATGATGGGTGTGGTCCAGTTGAGCAGCAGGCCCTGGTCAAGCCGTTCCTTTTCGGCCAGCAGCTCAACGGCGCTGAGTTGGTCCAGGGGCAGCTGGTAAAACCGGGTGTAGTGCTGGCGAAAGTGCGCGTGAAAGGCGGCGGTGCGGCGCGGCAGCTGCCCGAACGCCCAGAGCAGGCGGCTCAGGTTAAGCACGAGGCGGGGCAGTAGCCGGACTTTCTGGGCAAGGCTCGTTTCGGTGCTCTGCACGAAGTCGACCGGCTCTTCCAGGCCCATCATCCGCTCCATATCGGCTTTGTTCTGCCGAAACGAGGGAAGCAGCTGCAGGCCCTGGTACCAGTGGTTGATGTGGTAGTAGACGCGGCCGCGCACGAGGCCCAGCAGCTGCGTCACCACCGGCTCGTGCGTGGCTACAGTGGCCGCCGGCAAACCCAGCACCTGCATGGTCTGCCGGTACACGGTGGCGTAGGCGCGCTGGGCAAAGCTGAACGTGAGCGGCGTCGTGACCCCGCAGTAGCTTTCCTGGATGTTGGCGTTGTCGTATACTACTACCTCAGGAATAGCCTGGGTGATGGGCCGGGTCTGCACCACCCAGAGTTTATCCGGAGTAGCTACGAATTCCACGTCCTGGGGCGTGCCGGTAGCCTGTTCCAGCTCTCCGGCCAGGTGGACCAGCTCAGTAAGCTGGTCAGCTGTCAGGCAGGGCTGGCTTTGCTGCGCGGCCGGCACGGCTCCGGTTCCGGTGCCACCTTCCGTCAGGGCCATGATCTGCCGGGGCTTGTCGGCTACTTTGTGGTGGGTGGACGCGCCGGTTTTCTTATCAAAGTAAAACTCATCGGGCTCCAGGAACCCGCTCACGAGTCCTTCCCCGAAACCCCAGACGGCGTGAATAGCCAGCTCCTGCGGAAACTCGGGAAACGTAGTGAACAGCACCCCGGCCGCGGTGGGCGTTACCTGGCGCTGCACCACGATGGCGGGGCGGGCGGCCAGGGTCAGGCCGTGCTGGCGGCGGTACGCCAGGGCCCGGTCGGAGTAGGCGCTGGCGGCACATTCGGCAATGGCGGCCAGCACGGCGGGCAGGGACGTCAGATGCAGCCGGGAGTCCATCAGTCCGGGGAAAGCGGCCCGCTGCCCGTCCTCATCGGCCACCGACGAGCGCACCACCACCGGTAGCCTCGGAAAGTCCCAGGCGGCGAGCTGCTGGCTGAGCTGCCCGGTCAGGCTTTCGGATAAGGTAAACTGCCGCAGCTGAGTCCGGCGCTGGTTGAGTCCGGCTTCGGTGACCGGCCGGCCCGTCAGTACGGCGTCGAACACTTCGGCGGGAATTACCACGAAGTCAGGGACGGGCAGGCGCAGGGCGCGCAGGCGGAACAGGCCGGCAGCCTTGCCGCCGACGGTTGCGCCGGCGGGTGCCGGGACCGCGCCGGAAACAAGCTGGCTAGCGGCCGGAAGTGAGCTGGATTTCGACAAGGAGAAAAAGGTAGCTGCTCAGAATGAAAAGGGAAACCAGTAGTTCAGCCCGGCGCAGGGTTGCTTCCCGGGGCTTGCTCAGGCCCAAGCCATACACGGCGACGGTGGCCAGGTACAGGGCGGTCAGCACCCCAAAGGCCCAGGCCCCGGCCTGTACGCGGGTCAGCAGCCAGCCCTGCACGAGGCAGCCGGTCAGCAGCACGAGCAGAATCACCAGGATGGCGCGGCGGAAGCCCATGACAGAGGAGTAGGACGGCCACCCGGCGCGCTCGGCCTCGGGCACGTGAATCTTGCGGGCCAGCTCAAACGCAAAGCCGCCCAGCAAGCTCAGCAGCATCAGCAATAAAAGCAGGGGAGAGCCCAGGGGCTGGTAGGCCAGCCAGATCCACAAAATAATCAGAGGCATGATGAGCAGGTGGGACACGGCGTAGAGCACGAGGCGGGGCGTCAGGAAGGCCGGCACGTAGAACTCGTGCCGCATCAGCCAGCTGTACAGCAGCGCCCCGGCCCAGCCCGCCACCGCCGGCCAGCCCATCAGCATCGACCAGCCCAGCTCCACCAGGGCACCCGCCCCGGCCAGCACCTGCAGCTGCCCCAGCGTCACCCGGCCCGACTGCAGCACCCGGTGGGGGTGAAACTGACTGTCGATGGCGAAGTCCTTGAGCTCGTCGAACACCCGCAGGCGAAAGAAAAAGGAAATGGCGGCTACCGTGCCCAGGGCTTCGCGCCAGCCGAGCCGGGCCAGGGGACGGGCTTCGCCGTGGGCGAAGTGGGCTACGGCAAAAACCGTCAGAAACAGAATGGCAAATAGGCCCATGTTCACGGGCGGAAACCGTTCGCGCAGGTAAGCCCCGAGGTGACGTAGATTCATGGGTCCAAAGTACTGGCTAGTCGCAGGCCCGGGACAACCAGAATTCCCGATTTTCAGACTTTTCATTCCGGCCGGCGAATCAGCAATATAGCGGCTTTATCAATTCAGTGCCGGGGCCACCGGCTGTTTTTCAAATGCGCAGATCAGACTTTTGATGCGGAGGGCAATTCTGCCGGACGGTGGCGGATACCCGCCGGTCAGCCCCTACCTTGCTTCCCGACGCGCCCAGCCTACTGCCTGAGCTGCTTTCCGTGCTTATGATTGCTATTCTCTACAAGCTTCGCTACGGCCTGCTGGCCCTTACCCTGGTGGCCGTTGCCATGCTCGGGCCCGGGGTGAAGTCGGCTCTGGTGGTGGACAACAGCCTGGCGGTGTGGTTTCTGCCCGGCGACCCGGCCCTGAACGCCTACCAGGAGTTTCAGCGCCACTTCGGCAACGACGAAGTGGTGGTCGTGGTGGTAAAGGGGCAGCCCTCGGTGCTGAGCCCCGCGGACCTGCGGGGCTTCCAGGCCCTGAGCCGGGAGCTGGAAGCCTTGCCCGCGGTGCAGAGCGTGTTTGGGCCCGGCAACGCCACCGTGCCCCGGCGTGGGCCCACCGGCACCTACGCCGCCCCGCTGCTTGCTCCAACGACGGATGCCGCGACGGTGCAGGGAGTGCTGGCTCCGCTGCCCACCCTGCGGGAAGAACTTTTCACCCCGGATTACACGGCGGCCCGGTTTGTCATTGTGCTCCGGCAGGCCGGCAACTTCGACGAGCAGCGCGGGGCTATTCTCGACGGCATCCGCAACACGGTGTACCGGCACTTCCCGGCTTCGCGGGCTTCGCTGGGCGGCATTGGCGTCATCTACGCCGGCCTGAACGCTTTGTCGCAGCAGGACTTCGGCTTTTTCCTGGGCGTAGGCTACCTGCTGATGATTGTCGCCTTTGTGCTGATCTACCGGAACTTCGTGCTGCTGGCGTACGCGCTGGGCATCGTGGGCTTATCGACCTACCTGACGCTGGGCGTGTACGGAGCGCTGGGCTACCGCATCAATATCATGACGGTGCTGCTGCCGGTAGTCATCATCCTGCTCGGCCTGATGGATGCCCTGCACGTGGTAAACGAGCGAAACCAGCTCGAGGCGGCGGGCAGGGGCGACAGACGGGACTCGGCACTAAAGGCGCTGCGCGACACACTGTATCCCTGCGCCTACACCTCGTTTACCACGGCCGCCGGCTTTCTGTCTTTGCTTACCAGTCCGATGGCTATCCTGAAAAACTTCGGCCTGTTTGCGGCGTTGGGCATTGGGCTCTGTTTGGTGTACACCTACGTGCTGGGCGTGCTGCTGCTGCCGCTCGCCCAACCCAACGCACGCTCCACCCGGCAGGCCAGCACCGGCGTGGTGCGCTTCTACACCTGGGTGCTCCGCCACAAGGGCGTGTTGAGCGTGGCTTCGTTGCTTCTGATGCTGGGGCTGGCCGCCGGCGTGCCCCGCCTGCGCTCCGATACCTACACGTTGGGCTACTTCCCACCAGACCATCCGGTGGTGCGCGACCATGCTGCCATGCAGGCTGCCTGGGGGCCGTATCTGCCGCTGGAGCTGCTGGTGCGCCCCCGGCCCGGGCAGAGCCTGCATAGTGCGTCGGTAGTGCAGGCCGCCACGGCCTTTTCCGACTCGGTGCGTCAGGTGCCCGGCGTGGGAAAGGTGTTCGGGTTCCATTCGCTTTACCAGGCCGGGCTCGAAGCCGAGCTGGGAGCGAAAGGCCGGAAAGCCCTGGGCAGCCAGTCGGCGCTGAACCGGGCCGATAAGACGCTGCGGACGGAGTACCCAGCCTTGGCCGGGCAGTTTATGGCTGACTCGGGCCGGCTTGGGCGCATCACCGTGTCGGGCGCCATGCTCTCGGCCAGCCAGCTCACGGCCAAGACGGATTCCCTGCTCGGCATTGCCCGGGCCACGCTGGGGGCGGTGGCCACCGTAACGCCGGCCGGCTACCAGCCCATGTACGCGGGCATCGTCAGCTACGTCACCTCGTCCCAGACCAACAGCCTGCTGCTTTCCTTTATCCTGGTGTTTGCGCTGGTGTGGCTATTTATCCGCGACTTCCGCCTGGCGCTGCTCACCGTGATTCCCAACCTGTTTCCGGTGCTGGTGGTCCTGGGCGTGATGGGCTGGCTGGGCATTACGCTCGACACCGCCTCGGCCAGTATTGCCGCCATCGTGCTCAGCATCAGTGTCGACGATACGATGCATTTCGTGTATCAGTACCGGCAAAACCGCCGGGCCGGGCAGTCGCCCGAGCAGGCACGGCTGCACACCATTGCCCACGTGGGCCCGGCCATCGTACTAACCAGCGCCATTCTGTTTCTGGGCTATGCCTTTATGATGCTGGGCTCGCTCAAGACCGTGCAGCTGTTCGGCTCGCTCACCGCCGTAGCCATTGCCGGCGCGCTGCTGGGCGAGCTAATCATCTTCCCGATCGTGCTGGAGCGGTTTGATCGGAGGAAGTAGGAGTTGCTCCGCAGGAGCTAGTAGTCAGAAGGCCGATATAGAAAAAGGCGGTCATTCCGAGCGAAGTCGAGGAATCTCGCGTGCTTCGTTGGATTAGCAATCCAACGAAGCGGTAGAGATGCTTCGACTTCGCTCAGCATGACCGCCTTGACCGTAACAACGGCAGCACGCGAGATGCCTCGGCTTCGCTCGGCATGACGTGCTCTTCCGGGTGCTTTCCACTACCCCCGGCGCAATACCGCAGCGGCTTCCTTGGCGAAGTAAGTGAGAATGGCATCGGCGCCGGCACGCTTGATGCTGGTCAGCACTTCCATCATGGTCTTTTCGCCGTCGAGCCAGCCGTTCTGGGCCGCAGCCTTTACCATGGCGTACTCCCCGCTCACGTTATAGGCCGTGACAGGCAGGTTGGTGTGGTTTTTTACCTCGTGAATCACGTCAAGGTAACTCAGGGCGGGCTTCACCATCACCATATCGGCGCCTTCCTGCTCGTCGAGGGCCAGCTCACGCAGGGCCTCGCGGCGGTTGGCCGGGTTCATCTGGTAGCTTTTCTTGTCACCCTTCTTCGGGGCCGAGTCCAGCGCGTCGCGGAACGGGCCGTAGAACGCCGAGGCGTACTTGGCGGTGTAGCTCATGATGCTCACGTGCGAAAACGCGTTCTGGTCAAGCACGTCCCGGATCCAGGCCACGCGGCCGTCCATCATGTCGGACGGGCCAATGATGTCGGCTCCCGCCCGGGCCTGGGCCAAGGCCATCTGCCCCAGCACTTCCAGCGAGGCATCGTTCAGAATCTCGCCCGACTCGGCATCCACCACGCCGTCGTGTCCGTCGGAAGAATAGGGGTCCATGGCCACGTCGGTCATCAGCACCACGTCGGGAAACTGCCGCTTGATATCGGACACGGTTTTCAGGTACAGCCCTTCGGGGTTGGCTGATTCGCGGGCCAGACGGTCTTTAAGATTGTCGTTGATGCTGGGGAAGGGGGCAAACGCCTTTACGCCCAGCTCCACGCACCGCCCGATTTCGTCGATGAGCAGGTCGGCGGAAAAGCGGCTGATGCCCGGCATGGACAGCACCGGCACGTTCTGGTTCTGGCCCTCAATCAGGAACAGCGGGTAGATAAAGTCGTGGGTGGTCAGGCGGGTTTCCTGCACCATGTCGCGAATCACTTCGGACTTGCGGTTGCGGCGGGGGCGGTGGGTGGGAAGAATGGGCATCGGTTCAGTTTCAGGGTAAGCAACGGGGCAGAACAGCCGGGGCAAAGGTAAGGTTGCGGGGCGGCTTCCGGAATCCGGCCCTCATCGGCTGTCATAGCCGTTGGCACAACCGGCTCCGAGGTGATGAGTACGGCTTGGGGGAAGACGCTGAAATTGAAACGCCACCCGCTCGCTCCGGCAGCCTACCAGCGCAGCCAGCAGCTGAAAGGCACTGACAGCCCTCATCCGGGCGACTACAGGTTGAAGAATTCCTGGTAAATCTCAAGCCAGGCGTGCCGGCCCCCAATGCCAAAGGTGGCCACGACGTAGCCGAGGAGTACAATGGCCGCTGCTACGCCTAGCCCCAGCCAGCCTCCGAGCCCAATGCCTATGGCTACCCCGGCCGCTACCACCGCCAGGCCCAGTACGAAAATGCCCACGTGGACAATGCCTTCCCCATCGTCGTGCGGCCGTTTTTGGGGCTTCTTATCAACCGCTGCCACCGATTGGGCTGCCGAAGCCAGGGCCAGCCGGCCCCGGTTGATATGGGTGGGCCTGGCCGGGCGCGCAGCAACTCGTTGAACCAATTGCAGTCGACGGACCGAGGGCTGTGCCTGCCGGGGCAGAGCAGGAAGAGTGGCTGGCGCACCTGCCCGGACACTAGCAGCGCCTGAGGCAGCTGGTAGTGATGGCTGACCAAAGTCAAACGCCACTTTCTCGCTGCGGCAGCTGGTGATTACTAGAATGGTTGCCACAAGTAAGTAGCGCAGGAGAATAGACATGACCAAAGGTAAGCGGACTTGGATAGGGTGATTCAGAGCAGCTACCGCTGCTCGTAGCGCCAGAAATAGTACACCGCCCCGGCCAGCAACAGCATCAGGACCCCTATCAGCGGGATGTAGGAGCCCGGGATGCCAACGGCCGTAGCCGAAAGCAGCAGGATGGCCAACGTTGCCAGCAGGATAGCCAGCACCAGGGGCGAATAGTCGCGGGCAAGCCGGGGCGGCATTTTCTGGGTCAGGGGCCGGAGCAGGTGCTGCGGCAGCCGGGTCGGGCGGCCGGCCAGCAGCGCCTGCCTTGGTCGTAGCGGTAGCCGAGTAAGCGGAGCAGGGCGGGCAGAAATCGCAGGAGCTGCCCGGCGGCGTAGGGGAGATGGGGAAGACCGCACGTGCGGTATGACGGTCCCGGGCTGGTTGGCGTCGCTAGGCTGACCGGACGCAGCTACCGGGGTAGCGCGCAGCGGTACCGTAAAGGACTGCTGGCCCGTTCGGCAACCGGCCATTGTGGTCAGCAGAACGAGGAATCGTAAGATGAAGCCGCTACGCATCCGGATACAAAAAAGGCAGGTCGTTCCTGCTAGAACGACCTGCCTTCCTATCGGTTCAGAAAACCATTAAAAAGCGAGTATTACCTTTTCAATGATGTCGCAGGCCTCGTGCATCTGCTCCTCGTTGATGACCAGGGGCGGCGCAAAGCGGATGATGTCGCCGTGGGTAGGCTTGGCCAGCAGGCCGTTTTCCATCAAACTCACGCATACGTCCCAGGCCGTGCGGCCGTCGACGCTGGGCCGGATGATGACGGCGTTCAGCAGGCCTTTGCCGCGCACCAGCTCTACTACTTCGGGGCGGCGGGCCTGGATGCGGCGCATCCGCTCCCGGAATACTTCGCCCAGGGCCTTGGCATTGCTGATCAGGTGCTCGTCCTGGAGCACATCGAGGGCAGCGCGCAGCACGGCGCAGGCCACGGGGTTGCCCCCAAAGGTGGACCCGTGCTGGCCGGGCTTGATGGTGAGCATGATTTCGTTGCGGGCCAGCACCGCCGACACCGGCAGCACGCCCCCGCTCAGGGCCTTACCCAGGATCAGCACGTCGGCGTGCACGCCCTCGTAGCAGGTTGCCAGCAGCTCGCCCGTCCGGCCCAGGCCGGTCTGGATTTCGTCGGCAATGAACAGCACCTTGTGGCTTTTGCACAGCGCAAAGGCTTTGGCGAGGTAGCCTTCCGACGGCACTACTACGCCAGCCTCGCCCTGGATGGGCTCCACCATGAAAGCGCACACATGCGGATCCTGCAGCGCCTCTTCCAGCGCGGCCAGGTCGTCGTAGGGCACTACCTGGTAGCCGGGCATATAAGGGCCGAACCCGCCGGTGGAGTCGGGGTCGGTGCTGAAGGAGATGATGCCGGTGGTGCGGCCGTGGAAGTTATGCTCGGCGACGAGGATACGGGCCTGGTTGGGAGCAATGCCTTTTTCCTGGTAGCCCCACTTGCGGGCCAGCTTCAGGGCAGTTTCCACGGCTTCGGCCCCGGAGTTCATCAGCAGCGCCTTGTCATAGCCGAACAGCTCGCACAGCTGCTTTTCGGCGGGACCCAGCTGGTCGTTGAAAAAGGCGCGGGAAGTAAGGGTCAGCCGCTGGGCCTGCTCGATCATGGCCCCGATGATGCGGGGGTGGCAGT
This sequence comes from Hymenobacter translucens, assembly GCF_020685205.1. Taxonomy (GTDB): domain Bacteria; phylum Bacteroidota; class Bacteroidia; order Cytophagales; family Hymenobacteraceae; genus Hymenobacter; species Hymenobacter translucens. The sequence continues at coordinate 42,059 of NZ_JAJERB010000013.1, read as the reverse complement.
GGCCCTGGTTGACGGCCGAGTAAGCGGAGAGAAAGTCGAAGTAGTGCTTGCCTTCCACGTCCCAGACGTGCACGCCCTCGCCCCGGCTCAGCACCACCGGGAGCGGGTGATAGTTGTGGGCGCCGTACTGGTCTTCAAGCTGCATCAGCTCCTGGCTGCGGGAGGCGGTGGCGGATGTGGTCTGCATAAGTCGGAATGATAAAGAAGGTGGGAAACTGCCGGGGTGGGGCCGGACTCAAAACTACGCAAAACGGCCGGAAGCGGCTAAATCAGGCAATTTCACCAGCCTAACCGTCAACCCTGGCCCTGGGTTTTCGCGTACGCCTGATAAATGCCTGTAAGTCAATAGCATACTGTTGAGCTTGTTGATTTTCGCCCGATTTCACCTAACCCGCTGATGGCTACCACTTCCAACCGTGAATCCCACCCCGTACGCTGGACGCTGCTGGTCCTGCTGTTGCTGCTTGGGGCCGGCGGCTACTACTTCTACCAGAAAACCGACCAGGGCAAAGAGCTGCTCCCGACGCTGGAAAACGTGACCATGTCGGTCAACAATATCACGCCCGACGCCCTGCAGGCCCAGCTGAAAATCGACCTGCGCAACAACATGCCCGTTACCCTCAAAATTGACTCCTTCACCTACGAAACCCGCGTCGACGGCACCATGCTGGCCCGCGGCGCCAAGGACGAGCCCACCGTGCTGCACGGCGACAGCGTGAGCCACCTGCGGGTGCCGATGTCGGTGGACCTGGGCAACGTGAAAAAGAAGCTCAAAACCAGTCAGCAGGACTGCGTGGACGTGCAGATTGCCATGACCTTGTTTACCCGCCTGCCGGTGGCGGGGCCCCGGCGCATTCCCGTCACCGTAACCCGGCGGGTATATGTGCCCAAGCTGCCCAAGGTGGAGGTAGCCGACGTCGACATCAAAGACCTGGGCCTGAAAAACGGCGAGGCTGTCGTCACGCTCAAGGTCACCAACTACAACCCCTTTCCGGTTACGATCCGCCGGGTCAACTACACCTTCCGCGTCAGCGACGATATGGCCGTGCAGGGCACCGAGGAAAAAGACGTCTCGTTCCGCACCAAAGGCACCGAGCTGATGCCCATCCGGATCCACTTCGAGCCCAAGGGCTTGCCCAAGGTGGCGTTCAAAACGCTGTTCAAAGCCGAAAAGACGCCTTACAAGCTCACCGGCTCGGTAGTGGTAGCGGCCGGCAAAGGCAGCCCCAGGGACATGACCCTGAACTTCAACAGCAGCGGCAGCCTGCAGGACCTGAAGAATATTCCCCGCAAAGGCGACCAGTAGCGCTGAGGACTTCTTCGATATCAGATAGCAGAACGTAGCGCTTAGCCGGGTCTTATTGCCGAAACGACTCTGATGTCTCAACTCCAGGCCCGCAGTTCTGGCTTCACCGGCTACCTTTGCCGGGCCGGGTTTTCGCCGGCGCAACCGTATGGAAATTGTACATCATAGTGAGGCGCCCCGGGCCGTGGGGCCCTATTCCCAGGGAATCGTAGCCGGCGGGCTGGTGTTTTGCTCGGGGCAGACGCCCCTGAACCCCCTTTCAATGCAGATCGAGGCCCTCACCATTGAGGATCAGACCCGGCAGGCCCTGGCCAACCTGGGCACGGTGTTGTCGGCCGCCGGCCTGGGCCTGGCCGACATTGTGAAGACGACCGTGTTCCTGAAGAACTTCGCCGAGTTCGGGCGCATGAATGCCGTGTACGAAGACGTATTCGGCACCCACCGCCCGGCCCGCACCACCGTGGAGGTGTCGCGGCTACCGCTCGACGCGCTGGTGGAAATCGAGTGCGTGGCCGCCCTGCGGGGCTAGTTGTCAGTTATCAGTTGTCCGTTGTCAGGCTGTGCTGATAAAGCGCCCGGCAGACCAATTCTGACAACGAACAACGGACAACGCACAACGACCAACTCCGATGCCCCCCAAGCCCCAGCCCCTGCAACCCGGTGATTTCTACTTCACGCCCGACGGCCTGATGGTGTTTACCGAGCAGTATCACCGCCGGCGTGGTAGTTGCTGCCAAAGCGGCTGCCGGCACTGCCCGTGGGGTTTTTCCCGCGCAACGGGCAAGGATGCAGGCGGTTCGGCCAGAGGCTAACTCACTATTTTTCAGGGCGCCGGTTTGTCGGTATCAGACTTTTACCGATATTTGCGTCCCTTTTCCCGCATTGAACCTCATAAGTACCTGATATCATGGCCCGAGTTTGTGATTTGACCGGCAAGCGTACCCGCGTAGGCAACAACGTGTCGCACGCCAACAACAAGACCAAGCGCAAGTTCTTCCCCAACCTGCAGAAGAAGCGTTTCTACATCCCCGAGGAGGATGCCTGGGTAACCCTGAAAGTGGCTACCTCGACCATCCGCACCATCAACAAGAATGGCATCATGGCCACCTTGAAGAAGGCGAAGGCTCAGGGCTTCATCGTTTACTAGCTTTTTCGAAAGCTGGAAGCAACAACCTGGGCGAAAACCGCGACGTTTAGGCTGAACTCTTTGTTTGGCCTACCTTCCGGCCCTCGTCCCCGCCTATGCTGTCTGGCTTTCTGAAGAAAATATCCCCGTTGGTCCAAGCCGTCGTCCTGATGGCCTTGCTGACCGGACCGGTTACCGTCGTGCAGGCCCAGCGGCCCGCCGGCCCCGACCGCCCGGCCGATTTTCTGGACCCCGCCTTTCATCGGCAACGGCGTGAGCTGCTGCGGCAAAAGCTGCCAGCTCGCGCCGTTGCCGTTTTTTTTGCCGCCGCCGTCCGCAACCGGGCCAACGACGTCAGCTACCTCTACCACCCGAACCCGGACCTTTACTACCTGACCGGGTACGACGAGCCCAATGCGGTGCTGGTCTTGTTCAAGGAGCCCCAGAATATTGGCGGCAAGGGCGGCATCACGGAGGCCCTGTACGTGCAGCCCCGCGACCCCGCCCGGGAGCTGTGGACCGGCCGCCGCCTTGGTGAGGAGGGCGCCCGCCAGCAGCTAGGGCTGGCATATGTGGCGCTCAACAAGGATTTCGCCGCGGCCCCCATTGCGTGGAGCGCGTTCAGTCAGATTCTGTTTCTGGACCTGCCCACCGATGTCCGCGACGACCCCCGCGACCCCGCCGACCTGGCTAACCTGGTTTCCGCGTTCCGGCGCAAAGCCGTCATTCCGGCCGACTACAACGCGGCCCGGGCTGCCGTCTACGCGACTATTCGCAGCCAGGGCGCGGCCAACGGGGTAGCGGTGCAGACCTACCTGGAGCAGCTGGCCAAGCAGGACCCCACGCTGGCCGCCGACAGCCGGATCAGTGCCTTCCGCAAGGCCACCACCGAAACCGACCGTCGCAAAGCCGCGGCGGCTATTCCTGCTACCCGCCTGAACAGCCATTCCTTGGATGAGTGGCTGAACCAGCTGCGGGAAGTTAAGACGCCGGAAGAGCTGGCGTTGCTGCGCCGGGCTATCCGGATATCGACCGTGGCCCAGCAGGAAGTGCTGAAAGCGCTGCGGCCGGATATGTCGGAAATGGAGGTGCAGGGCCTGCATGAGTTCGTGTACAAAAAATACGGGGCCGAGTTTGAGGGCTACCCCAGTATCGTGGGAGCGGGTGCCAACGGCTGCATCCTGCACTACGAAACCAACGACAAGCCCCGCCTCGGCAACGACCTGATTCTGATGGACTGCGGGGCCGAGTACCACGGCTACACCGCCGACGTGACGCGCACGGCCCCGGCCTCGGGCAAATTCACGCCCGAGCAGCGGCAGATCTACGACCTGGTGTACCAGGCCCAGCAGGCGGCGTTTGAGAAGTGCAAGCCTGGCAACGACTTCTTCGCTCCCAACAAGGCGGCGCAGAAAGTCGTTATCGACGGCCTCATTGCCCTGGGCATCATCAAGGACGCCACCGAGATGCGCCGCTACTTTCCGCACGGCACCAGCCACTACCTCGGCCTCGACGTGCACGACCGGGGTACCTTCGGCCCGCTTAAGGCCGGCAACGTCATTACCGTGGAGCCCGGCATCTACATTCCCGAAGGCAGCCCCTGCGACAAAAAGTGGTGGAACATCGGGGTGCGTATCGAAGACGATATTCTGATAACTGCTACCGGTTGGGAAAACCTATCAGTGGAGGCCCCGCGAACGGCCAGCGCCATCGAGGCCCTGATGGCCCAGCCCAGCGTGCTTGATAATTTTAAGCTGCCCGAGCTCAAGTAAAAAGCCGGCAGCAGGGGCCTACGGGCCGACGGAACTTTCCGACCGCTTCCCCAATTAGTAAAACTTGGGTTTACATTGACTTAACTGTTTGTCAATTCCAAAAACCCTCGTACCTTTGCAGTCCTTAATCCAAAACCCCCAGTCGAGATGGCTAAGAAAGGAAACCGGGTGCAGGTAATCCTCGAGTGCACCGAGCACAAGAACTCGGGTCAGCCGGGCACCTCGCGCTACGTCACCACAAAGAACCGCAAGAACACCCCTGAGCGCATTGAGTTGAAGAAGTTCAACCCCGTCCTCAAGAAAATGACCGTCCACAAGGAAATCAAGTAATTGAGCGATGGCTAAGAAAGTAGTAGCAACCCTGAAAGTAGCAGGCGGCAAAGACTGGGCAAAGGTCATCCGCGCTGTAAAGTCGCCCAAGACCGGCGCTTACACCTTCCGCGAGGAAATGGTGCCCGTTGATAAAGTCCAGGAGTTTATCAGCACCGGCGTTAAGTAGGCTTTCGCCTTTGGTGGCGTACCGACCCTAGTGAAGAAGTCCCGCCTGCGTGGGACTTTTTTGCGTGTTGGGGTATTTGGGAGCTTGGGGTCTTAGGGTCTTGGGGTCTTGGATTTTTTGCCGTCGGCCGCGTTGCCGGGCAGAACCCTAACTTGCTAACCGTTTACCCGGCGGATGCCGGATTGGGGGCTGAACAGCCTGTTCGACCAAGTCCCCGGCACCCTAATACCCCAAGACCCCCATGGGACTTTTCGATTTTTTCAAGAAGGACAAGGAAAGCAAGGAACAGCAGCAGGCCCTCGACGAAGGCCTCCAGAAAACCAAGACCAGCTTCTTCGACCAGCTTAGCAAGGCCGTCGTCGGCAAGGCTACTGTGGATGAGTCGGTGCTCGACGACCTGGAAAGCCTATTGGTGCACTCCGACGTGGGTATCGATACCACCGTCAAGGTGATTGACCGCATCGAGAAGCGCGTGGCCCGCGACAAGTACGTGAGCACCGCGGAGCTGGACCGCATCCTGCGCGAGGAAATCGTGGAGCTGCTTGACGCCAACAGCGGCGCCACCGGCTCCCGCGCCATCCTCGACCGCGCCGACAGCCCCGGGCAGCCCTTCGTGATTATGGTGGTGGGCGTGAACGGAGTCGGCAAAACCACGACCATCGGCAAGCTGGCTCACCGCTTCCACTCGGCTGGCAAGAAAGTCGTGCTCGGTGCCGCCGATACCTTTCGCGCCGCCGCCGTCGACCAGCTCATCGTGTGGGGACAGCGCGTGGGCGTGCCCGTCATTTCCCACGGCATGAACACCGACCCGGCTTCCGTGGCGTACGACGCGGTGCAGAAAGGCGTGGAGATGGGCGCCGACGTGGTCATCATCGACACCGCCGGCCGCCTGCACAACAAGGTGAACCTGATGAACGAGCTGAGCAAGATCAAGCGCGTGATGCAGAAGGTGATTCCCGATGCGCCCCACGAGGTGCTGCTCGTGCTCGACGGCAGCACCGGGCAGAACGCCTTCCTGCAGGCCAAGGAGTTCACCAAGGCCACCGAGGTATCGGCTCTGGCCATCACCAAGCTCGACGGCACGGCCAAGGGCGGCGTGGTTATCGGCATTTCCGACCAGTTCAGCATCCCCGTGCGCTACATCGGGGTAGGAGAGAAGATGACCGACCTGCAGCTGTTCGACCGCCACACCTTCGTGAACTCCCTGTTCAAGAAGTAGAAGCCACCCAGACAACTAGTTCCCCTCCTTATCCAAGCAGGGAAGTTTACGGTGTGATTTCCCCGGTTTATTTACAAGCCCTGCCCGCGTTCAGCCGGTGGGGCTTGTGGCTTTTGGGGTAAGGAACGATCGGGGTGTGGAAAGCTGTTCGGCAATGCGTACTTTTGCACCCTCATTTTAGCGTCGCTCCGTCCGGGGCAAGTTGCTTGTCCTGAAGCCCTTTACTGCTTTGGTTGCCGAGCCGCCCCGCGCCCACATTCCCGTTTTATGAAAGTAAGAAGCCAGCAGGCCAATAAAGTCAACGTCATCACCCTGGGCTGCTCGAAAAACCTGGTCGACTCGGAAGTGCTGATGGGCCAGCTCAAGGCCAACAGCTTCGAGGTAACCCACGAGGCCGAGAAGTCCGACGCCAACATCGTGATCATCAACACCTGCGGCTTTATCGACAACGCCAAGCAGGAAAGCATCGACACCATCCTGCGCTACGCCGACGAGAAGGAAGCCGGCCGCCTCGATAAGCTCTACGTGACGGGCTGCCTGTCGCAGCGCTACAAGGACGATCTGGAAATCGAGATTCCGCAGGTTGACGCCTACTTCGGCACCCTGGAGATGCCCCAGCTGCTCAAGACCCTGGAGGCCGACTACAAGCACGAGCTGGTGGGCGAGCGGCTGATTACCACGCCCAAGCACTACGCCTACTTCAAGATTGCCGAGGGCTGCAACCGCCCCTGCTCGTTCTGCGCCATCCCGCTGATGCGCGGGCAGCACGTCGACCGGCCCATTGAAGACCTGGTGAAGGAAGCCAAGCGCCTGGCCTCAATGGGCACCAAGGAGCTGATTCTGATTGCCCAGGATCTGACCTATTACGGCCTGCAGGCCTACGGCGAGCGGAAGCTGGCCGACCTGCTCCGCAACCTGTCCGATGTAAACGGCATCGACTGGATCCGCCTGCAGTACGCGTACCCCTCGCAGTTCCCGCTCGACGCGCTGGACGTGATGAACGAGCGCAGCAACATCTGCAAGTACCTCGACATGCCGCTGCAGCACATTTCCGACAACATGCTCAAGACCATGCGCCGGGGCATTTCGCGCCGCCGCACCGTGGAGCTGGTCGACACCATCCGGCAGCGGGTGCCCGGCATTGCCCTGCGCACCACGCTGATTGCCGGCCACCCCGGCGAAACCGAGCAGGACTTCCAGGACCTCTACCAGTTTGTGGAAGAAACCCGCTTCGACCGCCTGGGCATCTTCACCTACTCGCACGAGGAAACCACCCATTCCTACACCCTGGAAGACAACGTACCGGCCGAGGTTAAGCAGGAGCGGGCCGACCTGATCATGGAGCTGCAGCAGGGCATTTCGATGGAGCTGAACGAAGCCAAGGTAGGCCAGACCTACAAGGTGCTGTTCGACCGCAAGGAAAGCGGCTACTTCGTGGGCCGAACCGAGTTCGACTCGCCGGAGGTCGACAACGAAGTGCTGGTGCCCGCCACGCCCGACACCCACGTGCGCCTCGGCGACTTCGCCACCGTCAAAATCAACGATGCCTCCGACTTCGACCTCTACGGCACCCTGGTCCGCTAGTCTGTCGCGCTGAAAACCAAAAAGGCCACCCGCAACGGTGGCCTTTTTATCTTGCCGTCGAGGACGAAAAAGCTAACCGCCATCAGCTAACAGCTAATCAGAATGAAAGCCAGAATCAACGAGCGGGACGTAGACTACCGGATTGAAGGCGAATCGGGCCGCCCCGACGACCAGGTGATGCTGGCCTCCGCCATCGACCTGACGGCCGGGCAGCCCTGGGCCGCCGAGGGCCACAGCGTGGCCCAATTCCTCGCTCCCGACGAGCAGCAGGCGCTACGGGAGGGACTGACCGAACTGGTGCGGGAGTTTATGCGCAACGCCGGGCTCAGCGTAGGAGCTGACTTTGACATCAGCCAGTACCACCACGCCGTGGGCGACAGCAAGGAGCTGCACCTGGCGGTGGTCAACCAGATCAAGGAAATCCGGCAGGAGCGGCTACCGCTGCCGGCGGCCCTGCTCGAGGCCCGGGTCGGGGAACTGTGCGGCCGGACGGTGCAGGCCCTGAACCCCTGGGACGGGGAGCGGTTTTTCCACCTGCGCATCGTGCGGCCCAACTGCGCCGACAACAATCCTCTGCACCGGGACGTGTGGCTGCCCGACTACCGCGACTGCGTCAACATCTACGTACCACTGGCCGGCAGCACCGCCGACTCTTCGCTAACGTTGGTGCCCGGCAGCCACTGGTGGCCCGAAAGCCGGACGGAGCGCACCCAGGGCGGAGCCGTGTACAACGGCGTCAGCTTCACGGTGCCGGCCGTAAAGGGTGCGGCCGAGCCCCTGCGCATTATTCGCCCTAACCCCGGTCCGGATGAAGTGCTGCTGTTCTCGCCCTACCTGCTCCACGGCGGGGCCGTCAACCTGAACCCCGACCAAACCCGCGTATCCCTGGAAATGCGCTTCTGGCCGGCGTAAGCCCTGACGCAGCTTGGCTTCGTTGACGGCGCTGGGACCGGGAGAAAAAGCAGTCATTAGGTTTCGAGGAAACGAAAACAGGTGTGCCATCAGGGTCACGGGAAATTCCTTCCAGTCCCTAATCCTGGCTCCGCCGGCTGCGGCGTCTTTTCGCGCCCCGGCTCCAGTACAGGAAGATTCCCACCACGGGTACGGCCAGCACGGTGTTAAACCAGCGTCGCTTTTCCCAGCGGCCCGGAAAGTGGCCCCGGTGAATGTGCAGCATGGTATAAATCCAGGGCAGCGGCGTCACGAGCAGCAGCCATAAGCTAAATAGTGGAAACAGATCCATAGTTGGCTGGTTTGACAGCTACTTTATAAGGGTAATACAACCGGCCGCACGGGCTGGCGCGGAGAGCCGGCGGCGGCTTTGCAACTCTCCCGTTGTTTTTGCCGAACCTTGCACCCGCAAACCCGCCCAGCAATTGCCATGCCCCTGCACTTTCTCGACTACGCCGCCACCGGCGCCTTCAGCCAGTTGGTTACCGATTACCTCCGTCAGGAACCTGGGCTGAGTCCGTTCTACCACCGGTTTCCGACCCTGGCTGGTTTTAAAGAGCAACTGGAAAAAAAGCAGGAGACCTTTACTGACCAGGACCGGCAGCGGCTGGTGACGGCGTTGCGCGAGCAGTACAGCGAGCTGGCGGATGGGCAGACAGCCGTACAGGCAAACATCGAACTGCTGGCGAAAAGCTCCACGTTCACCGTCGTAACCGGTCATCAGCTCAACCTTTTTACCGGGCCGCTTTATTTTATCTATAAGATCGTGACGGCCATCAAGCTGTGCCAGCAGCTGAAGGCCGAGTACCCCGCCCATGACTTCGTGCCAGTGTACTGGATGGCCACCGAGGACCACGACTTTGCCGAAATCAACCACTTCCACCTGTTTGGCAAGCGCTACGAGTGGCAGGCGCCCGCGGTGGGCGGCCCGGTAGGCCGCCTCCAACTCGACGGGCTCACCGACCAGGTTCTAAACCAGCTGCCCGCCGAGGTGCCCGCGTCCTTTACTGACGCCTACCGCAAGGCCGGCACCCTGGCCGAAGCCACCCGGCGGCTGGCCCATGAGCTGTTTGGCAAGTACGGCCTGGTAAGCCTTGATGCCGACACCCGGGCCCTGAAAAAAGCCCTGGTGCCGGTGCTGGAGCGCGAAATCCGGGAGCAGGCTTCCTTTAAGGCCGTGCAGTCGGTAAACGGCCAGCTCGAAGCGGCCGGCTACCACTCCCAGGTGTATGCCCGCCCGCTCAACCTGTTTTTCCTGACTTCGGACGGCAAGCGGGAGCGGCTCGAGCCGGAGGGCGACTGTGTGGCCGTGCGCAATACCAGCCTGTGCTACAGCCAGGATGAGCTGCTGGCCCTGGCCCGGGAGCAGCCCGAGCTTTTCAGCCCCAACGTGGTGCTGCGCCCGCTCTACCAGGAGCTGCTGCTGCCTAACCTGTGCTACGTGGGTGGCGGGGCCGAGGTAGCCTACTGGTTTCAGCTACGTCAGGTGTTTGCCGACTACAACGTACCCTTCCCGATGCTGCTGCTTCGCAACTCGGGCCTCTACGTGGGCAAGGCCAACGCCGGCAAAGCCCGCAAGCTGGGCCTGTCGTCGGCTGACCTGTTTCGCCCCCTGCCCGAACTGAAAAAGCAGGTGGGCGCCGCGCTGGGACAGGAGGAAGTCAGCCTGAAAGCCCAGCAGCAGGCCCTGGCCGCTACGTTTGAGGAAGTCAGCAGCCTCGCCCAGCGCCTAGACCCCACGCTGGTGAAGGCGGTGGCGGCGGAAGCGCAGAAAGCCGCCGGCGCCCTGGCCGGACTTGAAAAGCGCCTGAGCAAAGCCGCTGAGGCCAAGCACGAAACTGCTTATTCCCAGCTGTCGGCCCTCAAGGAAAAGCTTTTCCCCGGTGGCAGCCTGCAGGAGCGCACCGACAACGTGCTGTCCATCCTGATCAACAACCCCGGCTTTATCGACCAGCTTATCGCCGGCTTTGACCCGCTGGCCGGGCAGTTTACCATTCTGGAAGAAGAATAACGGCCGTGACGAAAGCCGAGCTGCGGCGCGACATGCTGGCCTGGCGCCGGGCGCTGCCCGCTGCCGAGCTGGCCGCGCGCAGCGCCGCCGTGGCCGACCGCCTGTTCGCCGGGTTCAATGTGGCGGACTTAGGCGCGGTGCACGTATTCCTGCCCATTCTCCGCCAGCAGGAGCTGGATACCTGGCCCATTATCCACCGGCTCTGGGCCGATTTTCCGGCTACACGCGTGGTCGTGCCCGTCACCCAGCCCGACGGCTCCCTGCAGCACCGGCAGCTCACGCCGCAAACCAGGCTCCTGGAGAATAAGTGGGGAATTCCGGAGCCGGCGGACGGTGCGCTGGTAAGCCCGGCCGAGCTGGACGCCGTGCTGGTGCCCCTGCTGGCGTTTGACGAAGTCGGGCACCGGGTGGGCTACGGCAAGGGCTTCTACGACCGGTTTCTGGCCTGGTGCCGCCCCGACGTGCTGCGCATCGGGCTGGCGCTGACCGGGCCGCTGCCACTTATCACGGACGTGTTTTCCGGCGACGCGCAGCTGACGGCGTGCGTCACGCCCGAGCAGGTGTATCAGTTTTGAAGCAAGACCAGGCCGTCTACAGCGGCTTGCGGGCCCGGGTCATCTCACGCTTGCCCTGGGGGCCGGCAATCTTCTCGATCTGCCAGCCAGCCGCTTTCAGGCTGCGGCGGAAGCTGCCCTTGGCGCAGTAGCTCACCAGTACCCCCCCGGGGGCCGTAGCCTCGTAAAGCCGGGCGAAAACCTCATCAGTCCACATCTCCGGCTGCTTCTCGGGCGCAAAGGCATCGAAGTAGATGACGTGGTAGGTGTCTTCCGATAAAGGCGTGTTCTGCAGGGCGCCGGCAATCTTGTAAAGCGCAAACTGCGGCGTCAGGGCCACGGGCGTGCCCCACGAAGCCGCGTGCAGCTGCTGGTGATAGTCCTGCAGCTCGGGGTTCAGCAGGTAGCGTTCCACTTCCAGCTGCCCGATTACCGACAGCGGCAGCGGGTATTTCTCAATCGTGTCGTAGAAGATGGGGTGGGTGCTGGTCAGGCTGCGCTGCAACGTCAGCAGGGTGTTCAGGCCGGTCCCAAAGCCGATTTCCAGCACCCAGACCATCCCGGTAGACTTCGTCAGTACGGGTTCCAGGCCCGCCTGCAGGTACACGTGCTGCGCTTCCTGCACGGCACCGTGCATGGAATGGTAGTGCTCGTTGAGGGATGGAACGTATAGCGTGCTCGAACCATCGGCAGTGGTCCGGACTTCTACTTTGGGTGCTGACATGGGAACAGAAGAGGAAGTGGTGGGAGAGGGAGCGTGGCGAGCAGGTCGGGAAGCGGCTGGAACTAGCATCTTTGCTGCCCGGGCCGGTGGCGCCCGCAGTTGGCAGCTGATGTATTTCCTTCCAATCTAATCCTAATCTAGGACATGGCCCGGATAAAAATAGTCCTCCCCGCAACATTCCGGCTGACGGTCGTTATTCCCGTGCGCATCACCGACCTGAATTACGGGGCGCACCTGGGCAATGATGCCCTGCTCAGTATCTTACACGAGGCCCGGGTGCAGTTTTTCCGGGAGCTGGGACTGCGGGAAGTGGACCCGGCCAGCGGCCTGGGAACCATCATGGCCGACGTGGCCATCGAGTACAAGGGCGAAGCCTTTCACGGCGACGTGCTCCACATCCAGCTGGCCGCCACCGACCTCAACAAGTACGGGTTTGATGTGGTGTACTGGGTGAAAAACCAGGACGGGCGGGAAATTGCGCGGGCCAAAACCGGCATGCTGTGCTTCGACTACAACACCCGCAAGCTCCGCCCCCTGCCGCCCGCGGTAGCTGCACAGGCGGCCATGCCGTAGCCGCCCCGGTTTACGGCTCTAGTCAATCAGCCGGCTGCCGACTGGAACCCAACGACTTTCCTATTTGTATCTTTGTACTATGATTACTCTGCCCGTCATCTCCAAGCGTGATATTCGTAAGCTCTCAGCCGATGAGCTCAAGGCCTTTATGGTGGAGCACGGCGAGAAGCCCTTCCGCGCCAAGCAGGTAAGTGAGTGGCTGTGGAAGAACACGGCCTCCTCGTTTGAGGAAATGAACAACATTTCCCTTGCTACCCGGGAGCTGCTGGCGCAGCACTTCGTTATCAACGGCGTAGCCGTGCAAAACCAGCAGCTCAGCAACGACGGCACCATTAAGTCGGCCTTCCGGCTGTTCGACGGCAACATTGTGGAAGGCGTGCTTATTCCGCACGACACCCGGATGACGGCCTGTATTTCGTCGCAGGTGGGCTGCTCGCTTACCTGTAAGTTCTGCGCCACCGGCTACATGGACCGCAAGCGCAACCTCGACGCCGCCGAAATCTACGACCAGGTAGTGCGCATCCGGGAGCAGTGCGAAAGCCAGTACGGCACCCCGCTCACCAACATCGTGTACATGGGCATGGGGGAGCCCCTGCTCAACTACGCCAACGTGGTGGAGAGTGTGCGCCGCATCACGGCTCCCGACGGGCTGAACATGGCCCCGCGCCGCATCACCATCAGCACGGCCGGCATTGCCAAGATGATCAAAAAGCTGGCCGACGACGACGTGAAGGCCAACCTGGCTTTGAGCCTGCACGCGCCCAACGACACCAAGCGCAACGAAATCATGCCCATCAACGAAGCCAACTCCCTGGCCGCGCTGAAGGACGCCCTGCAGTACTATCACCAGAAGACCGGCCGCAAAGTCACTTACGAGTACATTGTGTTCGAGAACTTCAACGACACCACCCAGGATGCCGAGGAGCTGTTCCAGATCAGCAAGTGGCTGCCCTGCAAGGTGAACCTGATTGAGTACAACCCCATTTCTAACGCCGACTACCGCAACACCGGCGACGATAAGCTGGTAGCTTTCCACAAGTACCTGGCCGACCGGGGCGTGCAAACCAACGTGCGCCGCAGCCGGGGCAAGGACATCGACGCCGCCTGCGGACAGCTGGCCGTCAAGGAAAAAGCCGAGGTGGCTGCCTAAGCGCCAACGGGTTCAGAAGCAAAAAGAGAAGCCCGGCTGCAGCAGCCGGGCTTCTCTTTTTGCTGGAAATGAAAAGGCTACCTGGCCTGCCCGAAATGAAAGGACAGGTCGCCGTAAACCGGAATAAAGTACAGGAACGTCAGCGCGTCCTGGTTGGCGGCGTAGTCGTAGTAGTAAGCCGAGCCCAGGGCGAGGCTGACGCGCGACCAGTGAAAGCGCGCCCCGTAGAGGCCGCCGGCGAAGGTGTCTTTCGTAGTCAGGAAATAGTTTTCGGAAATCAGGGAGGTGCGGCGGCTGATGCGGGCCATGCCGCCCACTACCACCACGGGCGACTTATTGATGCCGTCCTTGCCGGAGATGCCATAGCCCAGGCCAAAGGTCAGATTGCGGTCGGCGGTGCCGTAGGTAGCCAGGCCGTAGCCGATGCCGAAGCCTTCGCCCTCGCCGTTGGAGCCCACCGGAGCCCGGGCGTAAAGTACGCCCCCCCCGAGATTCACGTTTTCGGAAACCGGGAAGCTGGCCTTGGGCGTTACCGAAAACACCTGCTGGGAAAGCGGCACCCCGGGCAGAGCCGTCGTCAGCACGCCTACGGAGATGTTGTCGGTGATGCCGTAGTTGACTCCGAGCAGCACGACGTTGACAAGCTGCGCGTAACCCTCGCCCTTGCGCAGGTTGCGGGCGGTAGGCGAGAAAAGCATGCGGTTGCCGTTGCCGATGCTGGGCCAGTTTGCCCGGCGGCTGCTCTGGACTGCGGCCTGGTTGCCGGCTACCTCTGCCATGCTGCGCACGTCGGTTCGCTGCACGGTTACGCGCCCCAGGTCCTTTGTGTCGAACTCATACGTGGTCAGGCTGAGCGTGACCAGAGTGCCGGTGAAGACGGTGCCTTTCAGCAGCTCCACCTTGTAGTCGCGGCCGAGGGTGGGGTCGGGGCCCGTGGCGGCAGGAGAGGCGGCCGAAGCCGCGCGGCCGGGAGCCGGGGCGGCCGAAGCCGCAGTGCCCAGCTCTTTGGCCCGGTTCTCAATCGACTGGCGCACCGCCCGGTACTGGTCTTTGGTAAAGGGCAACTGGGCCGTGCGGCCGTCGCGCAGCACGCTCCACAGGGTAATGGCGCTGTCGGCCTGGAGCTTCTGGTAAAAGCGGGCTTCCTCGAAATTATCGGCCGGGTACTGCGGGAACAAGCCGTAAGTGGCCTTTTCCCGGGCGTCGATGACGTCGCCCACCAGCGGACTTACCGTGAGCTGGCGGGAGTTATCGGGAGCCTGCTGGGCCCGGGCAGGCAACGCCAGGACGGCGCTGAGTGTGAGCAGTAAGACAGGAAGCAGCGTGCGCATAGCAGTTTGGAGGAATAAATCTTCCAAACTTACCCTTTTAGCTGCAAATGATGCTACACTAGACCTTCCAGGCCAAACCAACTACTTGGCAAACCGCCCGGTGGAGCGGGGCCGGCCGGTGGAAACTTCCTGGTGGGTTTCTCCTTCGGGTACTTCCCGGATTTCGATGCGTACCGCGTGGGCCTTGGGATGCACCTGCTGCCCGTAGGCATCGGCATATTCCTGGGTGAACTCCGCGCCGAAGAAGATAATCAGGGAGGAGTAGTAAATCCAGATCAGCAGGATGATGAGGGAGCCGGCCGCCCCAAAGGCCGATCCCGGGTCGGAGGTGGAGATGTAGAGCGCAATCAGGAACTTGCCCAGCACGAACAGGGCGGCGGTAATCAGGGCCCCGATCCAGACGTCGCGCCAGCGGATGACGGCATCGGGCAGAAACTTGTAGATCATGGCAAACAGCACCGTCGTTACGCCGATGGACAGCAGGAAGTCGATGGCGCGGATGAAGACAACGGCCAGTTCCGGCAGCAGCCGTTGCAGGTAGTCGGTGAAAAACGTAAGCATGGCGCTGATAACGAAAGAGATGAGCAGGAGCAGCGCCACGCTCAGAATCAGGCCAAAGGAAAGCAGCCGGTCACGCACAAACTGCCAGATGCCGTTGCGGGGCTTCACCTTCAGGTTCCAGATGCTGTTGATGCTTTCCTGCAGGGTCACGAAGAAGGTGGTAGCGGCAAAAATCAGCGTGCCAATGCCCACCAGGGCCGCCATCCCGCTTTTCTCCTGCTTATGAAAGTTGCTGATCGACTCCTGGATGGTTTTGGCCGCCTCGGGCCCTACAAAGTTGTCGAGCTGCTGAAAGAGCTTACCCGACACGGCCTCTTCCCCGAACAGGGCCCCGGCTGCCGCAATGACGATGAGCAGCAGTGGGGGCAGCGAGAAGATGGCGTTGTACGCCAGGGCCGCAGCCAAACGCAGGGAGTTGTTCTCCATGAACTCGTTGGCCGTGGTTTTAAGAATGGTAACGATATTGCCGGGAGAGAATTGGGTTGCCATACGGAAGCAGTGGAAAAGGAAAGCTGCCGGTAGTACGGGCTATATAGCGGTTACGTTCTGTCAACTGGTCCGTATAGACCCTCATTCCCCTGCTGCGGCACTCCGTCCGCCGGCTAATTTTCTCTTGTTGATGAAAAATCTGCTTTCCCTTATTGCGCTGCTGGGCCTGCTGGCCGGCTGCCGTACCTCCGGTCCCGGCCGTAGCACCGCCATTGCCTACCCGCCCGCCGCCGGCTTCGACCTGACCGGTTCCGACCCCCGGGCCGTAGCCGTGGCTGATACCGTGATGCTGCGCATGGGCGGCTACCCCGCCTGGGAAAAGGCGCGGGTGTTTGCCTGGAGCTTTTTCGGGGGGCAGTACCAGGTATGGGACAAGTATACCGGGGACTTTCACTGGGAAAAAGACACCCTGGTGGCCAACTACAACCTGAACAGCCGGGAGGGCAAGGTGTACAGCCGGGGGCAGGACATCAGCGCTACCCCGGCCGGCAAAAAAGTGCTGGACCGGATGTACCCCATCTGGATCAACAACTCCTACTGGCTGCTGATGCCCTTCAAGCTCAAGGATTCGGGCGTAACGCTGGGTTACAAGGGCCTGGGGCAGACCCAGGCCGGTGCGCCGGCGCACGTGCTGCAGCTCACCTTTAAAAACGTGGGCGTGACGCCTGACAACCGCTACGAGGTACTGGTAGGCCGCAAAAGCGGGCTGGTGGAGGAATGGGCCTACTTCGACAAAGCCACCAATACGGAGCCGGCTTTCCGGAGCAAGTGGGGCGACTACCAGCCCCACGGCACCCTGCTGCTGGCCGCCGACCGCAGCCGGGCCAGCCGCGCCGCCCGCCTCGACGACATTGCCGTGCTCGATGCCCCGCCGGCCGGCGTGATGACCAGCACCACCCCGGTCAACAGGCTGAAGTAGCTTTTATTCCTGCCGGAACTCCCAGCGCAGAATCCGGATCGGGGCATCCTTCAGGGCGGCGGCCAGCTCTTTGTCGGTGCTGAACTGCAGCTGGTGCAGCTCACTGGCTTCCACGCTGACGGTAAACGAGGGGAAGGCGAAGGGCCAGGGGGCCACCGTAACCGGGGCATCCGGGGTGACCCGCACCACGTCGTAGCGCCGCCCGTCGGGTCCGGCGCTGATTTCCAGGGCCCGACCCATTTCGGGCAGCTCCTGCCGGCACAGAATCAGGGAAAGCCGGTCGCACCACTGCATCAGGTCGTAGGCCTGCCGGGCTTCCTTTTTCGACAGCCCCAGCGCCTTGCGCCATTTCTCCTGTCCGGCCAGCTGCTCGTCGAGGAAGGCGTCGGTTTGCTTTTTCTGGCCCCGTAGGCTTTCGTACAGAAAGCTCATGTGCATGCTCGTGAGGAGGCTGCGCCACTGCCCCTGAAACCGGGCGGCCTTCATTACGCCGGTAGCCTGCTCCAGCGAGAATTCCTTCATGGTGAAGTTGGCCGGCGCCCCGGCGGGCGTGAGACCATAGTGCCCGTCCCACTGCCGCTGCTCGTCGTCGTGCTGGGCAATGGCGGCCAGCAGGCCCACCCACCGGTCGGTGGGGCCAAAGGGGAGCCAGTGCCAAGCCAGCTGGGCCGCCAGCAGGGCGTGGGCCTGCTGGTAGATTACCTGCCAGCCGTCGGGAGTCGGGTTTACAATCATGGGTCGGGGTTCGGAATCAGGTACGCATTGAGTTGGGCCGGGTTAGCTCTCCAGGCATAACCAAAAAGAGCCCCGCGGTAGGGCGGGGCTCCGTTTGACTGAGTAAGATTTTATCCGGTGCTACACCGAAACCGTCAGCTGCTGCTTCAGGTTTACCAGCATATCATCGGTCATGCGGTCCAGGTCGTAGTCGGGCTGCCAGCTCCACTGCTGCCGGGCCGCGGTGTCGTCGATGCTGGCGGGCCAGGAGTCGGCAATCTGCTGGCGGGAGTCGGGCTGGTAGGAAACCTGAAAATCGGGGTAGTGGCGCCGGATGCTGGCCGTCACCTCGGCCGGGCTAAAGCTCATGGCGCCCAGGTTGTAGGACGAGCGGATGTTGATCTGGTCGGCCGGGGCGTGCATCAGGTCCAGGGTGGCCTTGAGCGCGTCGGGCATGTACATCATGGGCAGGTAAGTGTTTTCCTGCAGGAAACACTCGTAGCGCTGCCCGGTCACGGCCTTGTGGTAAATGTCGACGGCGTAGTCGGTGGTGCCGCCCCCGGGCAGGCTCTTGTAGCCGATCAGGCCGGGATAGCGCAGGCTGCGCACGTCGAGGCCGTGCTTGCGGAAGTACCACTCGCACCACTGCTCCCCGGCCAGCTTGCTGATGCCGTACACTGTGTTGGGGTTCATCACCGTAAGCTGGGGCGTGTTGGCGCGGGGCGTGTCGGGGCCGAAAACGGCAATGGAGCTGGGCCAGTACACCTGCTGCACGCCCAGGTCCACGGCCGCATCGAGCACGTGAAACAGGCCATCCATGTTGAGCTGCCAGCCAAACTTGGGATTCTTCTCAGCCGTGGCCGAGAGCAAAGCGGCCAGGTGATAGATCTGCTTGGGCTTGTAGCGGCGCACGACTTCTTCCAGGCGGTTCTTGTCCAGCACGTCGAGCAGCTCAAACGGGCCGGATTCCTGCGTGGCCTCGTCTTTCGGAGGCCGCACGTCGGCCGCCACCACGTTGGAAGCGCCGTAGCGCTGGCGCAGTTCGTGGGTGAGTTCCAGGCCAAGCTGGCCGCCGGCGCCGATGACGAGAATAGTGTCGCTGGGAGTTGTCTGCATGTTGTGGGAAAGGGAAGGACGGGTGGGAATGGGAAGGTAAAGATACCGGACGAACCTTTACCGGCGTTGGCGGCTGCCTGGCTTCCCGCGTACGCAAACAACCCGGTTTTGGCTGTTCGCTACGGGTTGCCGACGGATAGCGGCGAACCTGCAACCTTTACGGGCCGGCGGTTATCGAGAAAGCCAACGGCCACCAGCTATCTGCCCTTCGCCTCATGAGTAAACTTCGCTTTCTGACTTGCCTGCTTTTGCTGCTGCCCCTGCTGAGCCGGGCCCAGCCGCCGGTGCGCTACCGCAACCTCGTGATGGAAGGCGGGGGCATCCGGGGCATTGCTTACGGCGGCGCGCTGCAGGAACTGGAGCAGCAAGGGGTGCTGGCCGGCATCCAGCGCGTGGGCGGCACCTCGGCGGGCGCCATTCAGGCGGCCCTGCTGGCGGTGGGCTACTCCGCCAGCGAGATTATCAGCATCGTGAACAGCACGCCGGTGCAGCGCCTCAACGATGGCCGCTTCATCTTCGTGGGCGGCAGCACCCGGGTGCTCAAGCAGTACGGCTGGTACCGGGGCGACGAGTTTGCCCGCTACCTGAGCGAGCTGGTGGGCCGCAAGACCGGCAACCCCAACCTCACCCTGGCCGAACTGCACGCCCGGGCCGGGAAAGGGCAAGGGCGCGACCTGTACGTCACGGGCACCAACCTCACCAAGCAGCGCCTCGAAGTTATCAGCTACGAAACCCACCCCCGGCTGCGCGTGGCTGATGCCGTGCGCATCTCGATGAGCATCCCGCTGTACTTCCGGGCCGTGCTGCTCGACGAGCAGGGGCAGGTCGTGAAAAAGCCGGCGAAGAATCAGGCGGTGGATGTGCTGGTCGATGGCGGCCTGCTGGCTAACTACCCGATCGACCTGTTCGACCAGCCGCGCTTTCTGCCCGCGGGCACGGCCCCGGCCGGCGGCCATTGGAGCAACCCGGAAACCCTGGGTTTGCGCCTCGACCGGCCCGAGCAGATTGCCTACGACGTGCGGCCGGGCGGGCGGCAGCAGCTGGCTCCCTACACCATCACCAACTTCCCGTCCTACGTGGGGGCACTCTACACCGTGGCCATCGAAAATCTGAATCCGCCCCGGCCCGAAGACTGGGCGCGGACCATCAGCATCAGCACCAAAGGCTTCAACCCCCGCATCAAGCGCGTATCCGACGCCCAGAAGCAGCAGCTCATGGACAGCGGCCAGCAGGGCGTGCAGGAATTCTTCAGGCGCCCCTGAGGCGTTGGGCCTCAAGCTAGCTTTTGGTCCCGTATTTACAAATCCAAGACCTAAGGCCCTAAGTTCTAAGACCTAAAAATTATACGTGATGCCGGCCGAGTAGCCCGTGGACTTGCCCACGTTGCGGCCCGAAACGTAGGACGTCGCGCCCAGCGAAAGGCCGATGCCCTTTGCCAACGGGCGGAACACGCTGGCTCCCAGGCGCACGTAATCGACGCGGGTGGCGGGAAAGAAGTCGTTGAAGCCCGGGCGCAGGATGTCGGTGCCCGAGCTGCTTGACTCCTGAAACGAGGCATAGGCGTCGGCGTAGATCTTGCGGCCGGCATAGCCCACCTTGGTTTCGGCAATAAACGCATCCGGCACCGGGCCGGTGCGGTAGCTGTAGCCGGCCTGCCCGGTCAGAAACACGCCCGAGGTGGTTTTGAGGTGAGCCACGCCCACGGTGCTGAGCTTGGTGGCCCGGTTGCCGATGGCAATGATGTAGTCCAGCCCCTGCTCGTTCTTGTAGTTGCTCAGCGGCGTGCTCACGCTGACCACGCCCAGCAGATCCAGGATGCTGTTGCCGACCTGGGTGGAGTAGGACTTGAACTTAAGCAGGCCGGTGATATCCTGCAGGTCGGCGCGGCTCTTGGTAAAGCCCACGGCGTTGAACTGCCCCTCCGAGCGGATATACGGCACGCTCACCACCAGGTCGATCTGGTCAGTGACGCCGTAGGTGCTGTAGAGGTTAAGCGACGAAACCCGGATTTCCTTAAAGATCGGGACTTCCTCGGCATTGGCCGGCACCAGGAAAACCTTCCGGTAGCCTTCCACGGTGCCGGAAATTACGGCGGTGCCGTGGCCCTTGCCCATCATGAAGCCCGACACCAGGCTCTGTGCCTGCGTACGGCCGGCCGCAAGGCCCAGCAAAGACGAAAGAAGTGCAAGTGTGTAGGCGTGTTTCATGCAGGCAAGGCGTTGAGCAACAGTTAAGGCGATAAATCAGGCAGTCAGCGGCCAACCTACGGGAGCCCTTGCGAAGCGGATTTATTTTTCTAACCTAAATCCGGATTTATTGTTGAATCGTTTGTCAGGTTCCAGGAAAAATCCCCTTTGATCAAGACCGCCCGGCTCCAATCCCCGAACCATGAAAAGAAGTTTACCCCTGCTGCTGGCCCTGGCCCTGACCATAAGCAGCTGCGACAAGCGCGACGAGCTGGACGCTTCCATTGCCGGCATTGCCGTCGCCAACCCCGACTTCAGCGTGCTGGAAGACGCCGCCGTCCGGGGTGGCCTGGTCGGTACGCTGACCGAGAAAAACCGCAATGACCCCAGTGGCAACTTCACTGTGTTTGCCCCGAACAACGCGGCTTTTGCCCGGCTGGGCCTGCGTAGCGCATCGGACCTGCTGGTTTTGCAGCAGCCCTTCCTGACCCAGACCCTGCTGTATCATACCTCGAACGGCAGCTTGGTGGGCGACTACCTCACCCCGGGCACCACGGCACCCTCTCTGCTGGGCCCCCCGCGGCGGTTTATCACCCGCAACAACGTGCTGTACGTGAACGGCTCCCGGGTTCTGGCGACGGATATCAAAGCAGCCAACGGCACCGTTCATGCCATCGACAAGGTGATGCTGGCCACCGGAGCCGACATCGTGCAGTCGGCGCTGGCGCTGCAGACTTCCAAAGTGTTCGTGCAGCCCGAACTGACTTACCTGGTGGAGGCCCTGGTCTACTGCGACCTGGTTCCGGCCCTGACCGCCTCAACCGGCAGCCCCTCCTTCACGGTGTACGCGCCCACCGATGCGGCCTTCAAAAACCTGTTCCGGGCCCTGAGCACGCCCACGATGACGCTGGAAACGCCCGCCGACATCCGCAAGCTGTCCAAGGCCACCGTGACGAACATTCTGCTCAACCACGTGGTAGCCGACGGCGGCAGGTTCACCTCGGAACTGCCCGAAAATACGTCGGTTGCCTCTCTGGGCGGTCCGGCGCAGCCGGTTCGGATTGGCCCGTTCACCGACGGCACCCTGACGTTGCGGGGCGTGAACAACACCATCCCGGCCAACATGGTCATCCCCGATATCCTCTGCACCAACGGGGTTGTTCACCTGATCGACCAGGTTTTGCTGCCCTAGCTTATATTCGGGGGGCGGCTTTCACACCGGGCCGGCTTCGCTTTTCCGATTATGCGTACGTTCTTCCGACTGTTCTTACTGGGTAGCCTGCTGCTGACGGGCTGTCCGGCTGACGTGCTCGCCCAGTCTTCGGGAAGCCGGCCCGCCGGGTACCGGGAAGAAGTGGTCTTCTTCACCAACACCGTTGACAACATTCGGTTTTCGGCCAAGCTGACGATTCCGACGGGCAAAGGCCCCTTTCCGGCGGTGGTTCTGCTTTCGGACATGGGCGCCCAGGACTGGGATGCCAGCCTCGGGGCCTACCGCCCGTTTGCCGCCATTGCCGACTACATGACCCTGGAAGGCATTGCGGTGCTGCGCTTCGACGACCGGGGCGTGGGCCGCTCAGGCGGGGACAATACAACCGCCACCACGGCCGACCGGGTAAAGGATGTCCAGGCTGCGGTGAACTACATGCGGACCAGATCAGAAATCGATGCAAACCGGGTGGGCCTCCTGGGACATGGCGAAGGCGGCAATGTAGCCCTGCTGACCGCGGCCCAGGCATTGTCGCCGGCTTTTGTGATTACGATGGCAGCCTCCGGCGTGGTAGGCCGGGAGTTGCTGGCGCGGCAGCAGCTTAGCCTGCGCCGGGCCGGAGAAGCCGACACGACCCGGGAGGGCTACGCCCGCCGCCAGCAGCTGGCCGAGCTGGAGCTGCGGAAGGAGGCCGAGAGAATGCGTGCCGAGGGCGCCAACTCCGCTCAGATTCAAACCGCCATTGCCCAGCAGCAGATTCGGGCGCGTAATGCCGCTCAGAAGCGCATCGAAGCTGCTTCCCGCCGCCAGCTGGCCATGTTTGAGATTATCCGTCAGATGCCTGACAACAGCCAGGCGGAGCCCATTGTCGTAAATATGCTGCGGCAGTCAAATCCCGACCTGCCCCTGGAGCGTCTGCAGACCACTGCCGGCCTGCTGCTTACGCCCTGGTACCGGTCCTACCTCGACTTCGACCCAACCCCGGAGCTGGCCAAGGTGAAGTGCCCCGTGCTGCTGCTGCACGGCGAACAGGACGTTGAAGTGGCCCTGGCGGCCAACCTGCCCCCGCTGGAGAAGGCGCTGAAGGCCA
The DNA here is from genome assembly GCF_020685205.1 of Hymenobacter translucens. GTDB lineage: Bacteria > Bacteroidota > Bacteroidia > Cytophagales > Hymenobacteraceae > Hymenobacter > Hymenobacter translucens. The sequence goes on along the minus strand of NZ_JAJERB010000013.1, from coordinate 18,974 downwards.
ACAAAAAGGTACAGGTGCGGAAGCTGCCGGGCGTAAACCATCAGTTTCAGGCCCCCTCCTCCGACTGGCCGCTGGTAACCGGTCAGCTCCAGCCTATTATTTCGCCCCTGGCCCTGGAAACCATCCGGGACTGGATCCGGCTGCAGGTGAAGTAGGCGGGGTGAGGGTGCCATTCAAATTCAACTGCCTGATTTGGATTGAGTTGGTCGACGGTGCTGCTGGTCCGCGCCGACAATATCTTTTGGGGACCGTACCTTGTAGCTCTACTCATTTCCCGGCCCCTCATCTTTCCCGCTATGTACACCACCCTTCAGCCTGACCTGGAAAAACAGCTTCAGGAAATCAAAGACAATGGCCTGTTCAAGAAAGAGCGGGTAATTACCTCGCCCCAGGGCGCCGAAATCGAAACCTCGGAGGCCGGGGAGGTGCTGAACTTCTGCGCCAACAACTACCTGGGTCTCTCGTCCCACCCCGAGGTGATCAAAGCAGCTAAGAACGCCATCGATACCCACGGCTATGGCATGTCGAGCGTGCGCTTTATCTGCGGCACCCAGGACATTCACAAAGAGCTGGAGCGCAAACTGGCCGAGTTTCTGGGCACCGAGGACACTATCCTCTATGCTGCTGCCTTCGATGCCAACGGCGGCGTGTTCGAGCCCTTGTTCAACGAGCAGGACGCCATCATCTCCGACGCGCTTAACCACGCCTCCATCATCGACGGCGTGCGCCTGTGCAAGGCCCAGCGCTACCGCTACAACCACAACGACATGGCCGACCTGGAGCAGCAGCTGCAGGACGCCCAGGCCAAGGGCACCCGCCACCGCATCATCGTGACGGACGGCTCATTCTCCATGGATGGCACCATCGCCCAGCTCGACAAGATCTGCGACCTGGCCGAGCAGTACGCGGCGCTGGTCATGATTGACGAGTGCCACTCGATGGGCTTCCTGGGCAAAACCGGCCGGGGCACCCACGAATACCGGAACGTGATGGGCCGGGTCGACATCATCACCGGCACCCTGGGCAAGGCCCTGGGTGGCGCCATGGGCGGCTTTACGTCGGGCCGCAAGGAAATCATTGAGATGCTGCGGCAGCGCAGCCGCCCTTACCTGTTCTCCAACACCCTGGCCCCGGCCATCGTGGGCGCCTCCATCCGCGTGCTCGACCTGCTGACCGAAAGCACGAAGCTGCGCGACCAGCTTGAGGAAAACACCAAGTACTTCCGGGAAAAGATGACCGACGCCGGCTTCGACATCAAGCCCGGGGAGCACCCCATCGTGCCTGTAATGCTCTACGACGCGCGCCTGGCCCAGGAGTTTGCCGCCAGGATGCTCGACAAAGGCATTTACGTAGTGGGTTTCTACTTCCCCGTGGTTCCCAAAGGTCAGGCCCGCATCCGGGTGCAGCTTTCCGCGGCCCACACCCGCGCCCACCTCGACAAGGCCATCAAGGCGTTTATCGAAGTCGGCCGGGAACTGGGCACGCTCAAGGACCGCTCGGCCCAGCAGCCCGAAGCCGGGCAGGTCGTGACGAATACCCCGTAGGTTTGAGCTGGAAGAATTTAGCGTCAAAAAGCCCCGGCGGACCTGATCCGCCGGGGCTTTTGCGTTGGTTAGAACGTCTTGCCGAGCGGACTATCTTGCCTGCTGTTGATGACTGCCCGCCCTGGTTAAGCTGCCACGATGCTCTCCGCGGAGGTGGCCGACGAGGCCGGCGCCGCCGTGCGGATTGTGTCGGACAGCATCTCGTTGAGCCGGGTCCGCAGGTCCGACGACGACAGGTTGCGGAAAACCTCGCCGCCCCGAACCAGGGAAATCTGCCCGGTTTCCTCGCTTACCACCAGCACCACCGCGTCGGTGACTTCGGTGAGGCCGATGGCGGCGCGGTGACGCAGGCCAAGCGAGGCCGGCACGTCGGGGTTTTCGCTTACGGGCAGAATGCAGCGGGCGGCCTTGATGCGGTTGTCGACGATGATAACGGCACCGTCGTGCAGGGGGCTGGTTTTATTGAAGATGGACATCAGCAGCCGCTTGCTGACGACGGCGTCAATCAGGTCGCCGGACTCGGCATAAAAGCTCAGGTCGGTGCTTTGGGCAAAGGCAATGAGAGCCCCGGTATTCTTGCCGGCCAGGCTTTTCGCCGCTTCCACGAAGGGCGTGACGCTCAGCCGGGAAGCCGGGGCTTCGCGCCGCCAGTTGAACACCCGCATCCGGTCGAAGGCCGTGGCTTTGCCGATGGTAAGCAGAAAGCGACGGATTTCCTGCTGAAACAAGATGATGCTGGCCAGCACGCCCACGCTCATGAACTGCCCCAGGATGGTGGTCAGCAGCTCCATGCCGGCAGCCTTTACCACCAGGTAGAGCAGGTACACCGACATCAGCCCCAAAAAAATCTTCAGCGCTACGCTGCCCGTCAGCAGCTTATAGAGCTGATAGAAGAGCACCGTGACCAGCACGACGTCTATCACATCGATCCAGCCGATGCGCAGGAAGCCGATGGAGAAGAAGCCGGTCACGGAGAAGGAGCTGAAAAGGGTGGATGCACCAGCCGGATGGTCTGCACGGCTTCGGCAACGTCGTGTACGCGCAAAATTGCGGCCCCGTTGAGCAGCGCCATCGTATTGACGGCCACCGTGCCGGTCAGGGCGGCGTCCGGAGTCAGGCCCAGGGGCTTGTACACCATCGACTTCCGGGACAGGCCGGCCAGGATGGGCAAGCCCAGCACCCGGAGCTCGGGCAGGCGCCGTAGCAGCTCGTGGCTCTGGGCTGCGGTTTTAGCAAAGCCGAAGCCCGGGTCCAGCACCACGTCGACCACGCCCGCGGCCCGCAGCAACGCCAGCTTGTCGCGGAAGTAGCGCACTAGCTCCAGCACGATGTCGTCGGCGTAGTCGGTGTGCTTGGTCATGTTCTGGGGCGTGCCGCGCATGTGCATCAGCACGTAGGGCACCCGCAGCCGGCCCACGGTGGCGAACATAGACTCGTCCAGGGTGCCCCCGCTAATGTCGTTAACCAGGTCGGCACCGGCGGCTACGGCCTCGGCAGCAACGGTAGCCCGGAAGGTGTCGGCGGAAAGAAAGGCATGCGGAAAGGCGCGGCGCACGGCTTCCACGGCCGGCAGCAGGCGGCGCTTTTCCTCGTCTTCGCTGATGTGCTCGGCGCCCGGACGAGACGAGTAGGCCCCTAGGTCGAGGAGGGCGGCCCCGGCGGTGAGCATGGCTTCGGCCCGGCGCAGCAGCTCGTCAGCAGTGCCGATGCGGCTGCCCGCGAAAAAGGAATCGGGGGTCAGGTTAAGGATGCCCATGACCTGCGGCCGGCGCAGATCCAGGACGCGGCCACCTGGACAAAGCAGGGTTTGCGTCGGGAAAAAGCACGTATCTTGCGTTTTCATGGGGCCTGAATTATAGAGGTCTTGGATTTTGGATAACCCAACGGCTTCGGTGTTAGATTTACCGGCTCAGCTCGTCCTTGCCGCTCGTGCGCCTGGAAGGACAAAGAAACAGGGTGGTAGTTGCCAGTCGTTTTTTTGTCGTCTTATGATTTTAAAATTTAAGCTCCCGGAAACCCACTCTTCCGGAATCTAAAATCCAAGACCCCAACTATCCAGGACCCCAAGCCCCAACAAAATAGCCTCAAAATCTTGCGAAACCAAACCCAGCACGAATACGACCACATCCTGGGCCAGTGCCGGCAGCTGTTTCTGGCCAAAACCCACGACTACGGCACGGCCTGGCGCATCCTGCGGCTGCCGTCCGTTACCGACCAGATCTACATCAAGGCCCAGCGCATCCGCTCGATTCAGGAAAAAGGCCGGCAGCTCGTCGCCGATGGCGTGGACGAGGAGTTTGTGGCCATCATCAACTACTGCGTGATTGCGCTGATGCAGGCCCGCCTGCCCGCCAATACGCCCCTGGAGCTGCCCGCCGAGGAGGTAGCCGCCGCCTACGACGCCGAAGTGGCCGCCAACCGGGAGCTGCTGTTTGCGAAAAACCACGACTACGGCGAAGCCTGGCGGCAGATGCGGGTCGAAAGCATTACCGACATCATCCTGATGAAGCTGCACCGCACCAAGCAGATCGAAGACCTGGGCGGACAAACCACCGTGTCGGAAGGCGTGGAGGCCAACTACCGCGACATGCTCAACTACGCGGTGTTTGCCCTGATAAAGCGCGGCGCCGCGCAGACCATGCCGCAACCTGATTCTGAATCCGCTGTTTAAAGGCCGTATGAGAACCTTCACCCGCATCTGCTGGGCCCTGCTGGGCATCGTCTTTATCTTTTCCGGGCTGGTCAAGCTCAACGACCCCATCGGCACGGCGCTCAAGCTGGAAGAGTATTTCGAGGTCTTCTCCCAGGACTTCGGCTCGTTCTTCATGGTTTTCCACAGCAGCGCCCGCCTGATTTCCATCCTGCTCAGCTCCCTGGAGGTGATTCTGGGGGTGGCTTTGCTGCTGCGCTGGCACCTGCGCAAGACGCTCTGGACCCTGCTGGCCCTGCTCGTGTTTTTTGCCTTCCTCACGTTCTACTCGGCCTTCTTCAACAAGGTCACCGACTGCGGATGCTTCGGCGACTTTATCAAGCTCACGCCCTGGCAGTCGTTCAGCAAAGACCTGGTGCTGCTGGGTTTGTGGCTGGTCGTATTCCTGAATCAGCGCTACCTGCGCCGGGTGTTTGCCAAGGGCACGCTGGGCGTGATGTACATGACCGTGGCTACCGCCGTGGCCATTGGCATCGGGGTGTACGCCCTGGGCCACCTGCCGTACTTCGACTTCCTGCCCTACAAGGTCGGCAACGACATCGGCAAGCTGATGAAGCCGGTCGCCCCGCTGCGGTTCAAGTACGTGATGGAAAAGAACGGGGAAAGCAAGGAGTTCACCGAGTACCCCACCGACACCACCTGGAAGTACAAGCAGATGGTGGCCCTGAATCCCGAGGACGGCCCCAAAATCACCGATTTCCGGATCTGGAACGACACGGGGGACTTCACCCAGGAAATCCTGAAGGGCAACCGCCTCGTGCTCATCGTGCAGAACACCGACAAAACCGACCGGGACCGGTTCGACAAAATCAACGCCCTGTTCCAGTCGGCCGACTCGTCGCGCAAAAAGATTACCCCGGTAGTCGTGACCAGCAGCAGCCCCAATGAGTTTGATGCGTTCCGGCACGAGGTCAACCTGTCGGCCCCGTTCTACTACGCCGATGCCACGGTGCTCAAGTCCATGATTCGCTCCAACCCGGGCTTTATCCTGCTCAAAGACGGCGTGGTGAAAGGCAAGTTCCATTACCACGACATTCCCGACCGCGCCAAGCTGGAGGAGTTATTATAGGTCTCAGGGACTTAGGGCTTAGGTCTTAGTCGTCCAACCTAGCCTGCACGGCCGGATTTGTCCGATTACCTTGCTAACCTGTCGTTCAGAACGAAGCCTAAGCCCTAAGTCCCGAAGATCCTAAGAACTAAAACCCATGCTTTCTTTTCTGCTGCGCCGCCTGCTGCAGGGTGTGCTGGTGCTGATGGGGGTGGCCCTCACGGTATTCTTTCTGTTCAACGTGCTGCCCGGCGACCCAGTGGCGCTGCTGGCCGGTCAACGCTCCGACCTGGCTACCCGCGCCGCCATTGCCGCCGACCTGGGCCTCGACCAGCCCCTGCCCGTGCAGCTGGCCAGCTACCTGAACGACGTGTCGCCCCTGGGTCTGCACGCCCGCGACTCGGCCGGAACGGCCAAGTACGGCGGCCTCACGGTGCTGCCGCTGGGCGAAAAGGCCCTGGTGCTGAAGACGCCCTATCTGCGCCGCTCGTTTCAAAGCAACAAGGACGTGCTCAGCATCCTGATGGACCATTTCACCGGCACGCTGTGGCTGGCACTGGCCGCTATGCTGCTGGCCGCTACCCTCGGCATTCTGTTCGGCATCGTGGCGGCCCTGAAGCCTCATTCCTGGCTTGACCGCACCCTGATTACGACCTCCGTGCTGGGTATTTCGGTACCGTCGTTCGTGGCCGGCATCCTCATTGCCATGACGTTTGGCTTCTACTGGAGCCGGTGGACCGGCCTGAACCTGACCGGGCAGCTGTTTGAAACCGACCCGTTCAGCGGCCGCCACCTGGTGCTGCGCAACCTGCTGCTGCCGGCTTTTGCCCTCGGCATCCGTCCCCTGGCCGTCATCACCCAGCTTACCCGCAGCTCCATGCTCGACGTGCTCAGCCAGGACTACATCCGCACGGCTAGGGCCAAGGGGCTGTCGGGCTACCGCACGGTAGTGGGGCACGCGCTGAAAAACGCGCTAAACCCGGTTATTACGGCGGTATCGGGCTGGCTGGCGTCGCTGATGGCCGGCGCCTTCTTTATCGAGTACATCTTCAATTGGAAGGGCCTGGGCACCGTCACGCTCAAGGCCGTGGAAAACCTCGACTTTCCGGTCGTGATGGGCGCCACTATCTTTATTGCCTTTCTGTTTGTGCTGGTCAACATCGTCGTGGACGTACTTTACGCCATGCTGGACCCGCGGGTGAAGTTGGGCTAACAGCAGATCCGACCGCCACTCAGCGCCACTGGGGGCCATTTTCAGCTTATCCGCTCCTGATCCTATGACAACCGGCCGCCTGTTTTTAATCGGAATGCCCGGGGCCGGCAAAACCACGCTCGGCCGGGACCTGGCGGCGCACCTGGGCTGGCCTTTCCGCGACCTTGACGAGGAGATTATCCGGGAGGAAGGCCGGACGGTAGCCGCTATTTTTGCCGAGGAGGGAGAGGCTTACTTCCGGCAGCGGGAAGCCGACGTGCTACGCCGGCTGGTTGCCGAACTGCCCGATCTGGTGCTGGCTACCGGCGGTGGCACTCCCTGCTTTCATCAGAACCTGGAGGTGCTGCTGCGCGAGGGCACGGCGTTATACCTGGAGGTACCGGTGGCGGAGCTAACCCGGCGGGTTAGCCTGAGCGCGGGCAGCCGGCCGTTACTGAATGCCGCCAACCCGGAAGACCGGCTCCGTGAAACCTTCGCTGCCCGGCGGCAGTTTTATGAGCGGGCTCCCCTGCGGTGCTCCTTCCCCGTATGCAGCGTTGAAGCAGTCGAGAGGCTGTTGTTACGCTACCGGACCACCGGCTAACCATTGGGCGGCAGGTCTTTTGGTACAGGGTTTGCGCGCTTGTACCTACTTTTGTTTCTGACCAGACGTCCTTTGCATGAATCCAGTCTCCACTGCCCCTTCGCCTTCCGCCCCCACCAGCCCTTCGCCCAGTGTAGCGCCCGTGAAGCCTAAGCACAAAGGGTCGGCCCAGCTTTTTCAGAACCCGGTGCTGGAGCGGCTCACGCATACCCACATTGCCCTCCCGGTTTCCATCTTCCTGCTGACGGCCGTCATCAGCCTGTACTACGGGCTTACCCGGGGCTTTATCGTTGGCTTTTCGGCCTTTGGGCTGTTCGTGGGCGGGCTCCTGCTGTTCACGCTGGCCGAGTACCTGGCTCACCGCTACATCTACCACATTGCCCCCACCACGCCGGCCCGGGCTAAGTTTCAGTACACCATGCACGGCGTGCACCACGAATACCCGAAAGACAAAACCCGGCTGGCCATGCCGCCTATCCTGACGGTTTTCGTTACGTCCGTGCTGTTCTTCATCTTCCGCTTCACCTTTGGGCACGCCGCTTTCGGGGTGCTGGCCGGCTTTGTATTCGGCTACGCCATCTACCTGTTCGTGCATTACATCATGCACATGTACGCCCCGCCCAAAAACTTCCTGAAGCTGCTCTGGCACCACCATGCCATGCACCACTACAGCCAGGAAGGAGCCGCTTACGGCGTGTCGAGCACCATCTGGGACCACGTATTTGGCACAATGCCCCGCCGTCGGGCTTAACCGGTACATTCCGCTACAGTCAATAAAAAAGGCCCTGCTTGCAGGGCCTTTTTTATTGACTGACCAGCAGCCACAGAAGGATTCACGAGGGACTAGCGGCGCATCTTGCGCACCAGGAAGTAGAGTAGGAGCACCAGCACGAACACGCCGATCAAGGCCGTATAAGCTCCTGCTTTGAAAATGCCGCCCACGACGTCGCAGCTGCTGACGCTGAACGTGAGGAGAATCAGAAGGAAGGGCAGCAGGTACAGACGAAGATTTTTCATGGCTTTGAGAAAGAAGGGTAGGGTGCGGGCCGGCTACGCGGCCGGTTTTGCTGTTACTGCCGCCGGCTGCAAAAGGTTGAGCTAAGTGCCCGCAGAAGGGTTGTTCAGGCCAGCTGGCAGGTAAGCCCCGGCGTAAGTAGGGTGGGTCAGCTGTGGGCTTCAGCAGGAATAGTACAATTGAATGCCGGGCCCTTTTATCTGGACCCGGCGGAGCCGTTCAGCTCCCGGTTGCCGGCAGCGTATATCGGAAGAAGTTAAAAACGATTAATAGTGGGGTTTGACATCGTTCCCGGTAACGTTTGCATAGAAAAACGGGCAGAATTGGCCGGAATTACGGAGCTTACTAGTGGTTTAACCCAAGTCAGCAGGCATGTTGCCCAAGGCCGGAATCCCGTGAAAATCAAATTCCCTACGTTTCGTAGCAAGGAAAGTGAGCTTCCCGGAAAGCTGGCCGCGGTTTTGCCCTGACCTCCGCTCATTCGTCCCACCCGACGCCGCTTCCTTCCTTTGCTTATGAAACGATTTGCTTCCCTGGCCGGCCTGACCCTCGGGGCCCTGCTCACCCAGCTGCCGGCCCTGGCCGCCGCCCCGGCCCTGCCGGTGGTGAAAACCCCCTCGTTCCGGAAAGACACGATTTCCATCGTCAAGTTCGGGGCCGTGGCCGACGGCCTAACCAAAAACACCACCGCCATTCAGCAGGCCATCGACGCCAGCAGCAAAGCCGGCGGGGGCGTGGTGCTGGTGCCCCGCGGCCACTGGCTGACCGGCCCCATCGAGATGCGCTCCAACGTGAACCTGCACGTGACCAAGGGTGCCTTCGTGCAGTTCACCAGGAACTTTGCCGACTACCACCTGATCAAAACCAGCTGGGAAGGCGTGGCGGCTGTGCGCAACCAGGCCCTGATCTACGGTAAGGACCTCCAGAACATTGCCATCACCGGTCCGGGCGTATTCGACGGCAACGGTGCCGCCTGGCGGCCGGTCAAGAAAAGCAAGCTCACCGAAACCCAGTGGAAGCGCCTGATCGAAACCGGCGTTACCAACGAGAAGAAAGACACCTGGTATCCCTCGGCCCAGGCCCTGAAAGGCTCCACTATTCCGGAGGCATTTTACCTCAAGCCGGGTCAGGATACCAAGGACTTCGAGCACATCAAGGACTTCCTGCGGCCCGATATGCTGGTTCTGGACCACTGCCAGCGCCTGCTGCTGGAAGGCCCGACCTTCCAGAACTCCCCCGCCTGGAGCCTGCACCCGCTGATGAGCGAGGATATCACCGTGCGCAACGTGACGGTGCTCAACCCCGAGTACGGGCAGAATACCGACGCCCTGGACCTGGAGTCCTGCAAGAACGGCATCGTGGAAGGCTGCACGTTTGACGTGGGCGACGACGCCATCTGCATCAAGAGCGGCCGCGACGAGCAGGGCCGCAAGCGGGGCATGCCCACCGAGAACTTCATCATCCGCGACAGCAAGGTGTACCACGGCCACGGCGGCTTTGTCATTGGCTCGGAAATGTCGGGCGGGGCCCGCAACATCTACGTTTCCAACGTCTCCTTTATGGGCACCGACGTGGGCCTGCGCTTCAAGGCGGCCCGGGGCCGGGGCGGCGTGGTCGAGAACATCTTCATCGACAACATCACCATGAAGGACATCGTGGGCCAGGCCATTATCTTCGACCTGTACTACATGGCCAAGGACCCCGTGCCGCTGGCCGGCGAGTCGACGGCCCCGCCCGTCATCAGGGCTGAGCCCAAGAACGAGGGCACGCCCCAGTTCCGCAGCATCAGCATCAAGAACGTGACCTGCGACGGCGCCGAAACGGCCATCATGCTGCGCGGCCTGCCCGAGATGCCCGTGAAGGACATCACCATCGAAAACGCCGTGCTGCAAAGCAAGAAAGGCCTCGTGTGCATCGAAGCCGACGGCATCCGCCTCAAGAACGTGACCCTGCTCAGCCAGGAAACCATGCCGGTTATGGAAGTGCAGAACAGCCAGAACATCACCCTCGACGGCATCAAGTACACGCCCGGCGCTACGCTGCTGATGCGCGTGACCGGCGACCGGGCCAAGGACGTGAAGCTGAGCAACACCGACACCAAAGCCGCCAAGAAGGACGTCGAGTTTGGCGACAAAGTCTCGAAGAAAACCGTAACCATTTCCCAGCGCTAAGAGCCGTGAAGAAAATCCTCCGACTGCTGCTGGGCCTGGTGCTGCTGGCTCCGGCCACCCAGGCCCAGACCGCCCCGCCGGCCCGCCCTCTGTCGCAGCGCATGGCCGATGCCTTTATCAGCTGGCATCCCGACTCCATCCTGATCGGCAACCGCAAAACCGCCCGCTGGGACTACGAGCAGGGCCTGATGCTGAAAGCCCTGGAGCGGGTGTGGCAGCGCACCGGCGACGCCAAGTACTACACCTACATCCAGCAGGACCTCGACCAGTTCGTGCGGCCCGACGGCACTATCCGAACCTACAAGATCGAGGACTACAACCTCGACAACCTCACGACCGGCCATTCCCTGCTGCTGATGAGTCAGCTTTCGTTGGGCAGCGCCAATGCCCAGCAGAAGTACGTAAAGGCCGCCCAACTTCTGCGCAAGCAGCTCGAAGGGCAGCCCCGTACCAAGGCCGGGGGCTTCTGGCACAAGAAGGTGTACCCGAACCAGATGTGGCTCGACGGCCTGTACATGGCCGAGCCCTTCTATGCTGAGTACAGCGCCGTGATGAACCAGCCCGCCGGCTTCGACGACATTGCCAAGCAGTTCGCGCTGATTGAGAAAAACCTCGTTGATCCGAAAACGGGGCTGATGTACCACGGCTATGACGAAAGCCGGGAGCAGCAGTGGGCCAACAAAACCACCGGCCAGAGCCCCAACTTCTGGGACCGGGGCATGGGCTGGTACGCCATGGCGCTGGTCGATGTGCTCGACTATTTCCCGCAGAATCATCCTGAGCGCAAGAACCTGATCAAGTACGTGCAGCGCCTGGCGCCCGTGCTGGCCAAGTACCAGGACGCCAAAACCGGCAACTGGTTTCTGGTAGTTGACCAGGCCAGCCGCAAGGGCAACTACGCCGAGGCGTCGGGGTCCAGCATGTTCGTGTACTTCCTCCAGAAGGGCGTCCGCATGGGCTACCTCGACCAGAAATACGCCGCCACCGCCCGCAAAGGCTACGACGGCCTGGTAAAGAGCTTCGTGGAAACCAAGCCCGACGGCGCCCTGGCCTTTAATGGGACCGTGAGCGTAGGCGGCCTGGGCGGCAAGCCCTACCGCGACGGCAGCTTCGAGTACTACCTGACCGAGCCTCTGCGGGTAAACGACCTGAAAGGGGTAGGCCCCTTCATCATGGCCAGCCTGGAAATGGAAATTGCCGCCGGGCAGCTGCCGGGCAAAGCAAAAACCGTGGGCCTCGACTACTACTTCAACCACGAGCTGCGCAAAAACAGCATCACGGGGCAGGAAGAGCAGTGGCACTACACCTGGGAAGACCGCACCCACGGCGGCTTCTGGCTGTGGGGCACCCAGTTCCGCGACCTGGGTGCCAAAACGGTAGCCGTACCCACCGCGCCCACCAAAGCTTCGCTGAAGGGAATCGACGTGCTCATCATCGTGGATCCGGACACCAAAAAGGAAACCCCGAAGCCCAACTACGTGCAGGCCGCCGACATCAAGGCGCTGACGGAGTGGGTAAAGGATGGCGGGGTGCTGATGCTGATGGCCAACGACACCTCGAACTGCGAGATTCCGCGCTTCAACGAGCTGGCCAAGGCCTTCGGTCTGCAGTACCAGAGCGTGAACCTGAACATGGTGAAGGGCAGTCAGTTCGAGCAGGGCCGGGTGGCGCTGCCCGTCGGTAATGAGGTGTTCAAAACCGCGAAAGCCGCTTACATCAAGGAGCTGGCCCCGCTTACCCTGAAAGCCCCGGCCAAAGCTGTGGTTTCGCAGGGACAAAACGTAATCATGGCTTCGGCGAAATTCGGCAAGGGCACCGTGTTTGCGGTGGGCGACCCGTGGCTGTACAACGAGTACACCGACGGCCGCAAGATTCCGGCGGAGTACGAGAATTTTCAGGCCGGAAAAGAGCTGGCGACCTGGCTGCTGCAACAGGCAGGACGCTAATCAGTAGTGCAAACCCGACCCCGGTCTTAGGGTGAGGATGGTCCGCGCGATGTGCTTGGTTTGGGCACTGCGGACCGGCCGGGGAAGGGTTTGCGCTACCCGTTTACGTGGCTGACCACCAAGACCTGCTCCGGCAGGGTGGGAAAAAGCTAAAACAGAAAATGCCGGGCTGCAACCCGGCATTTTCTGTTTCTGAGCGGAAGGAGAGGAAGAACGATGAGAGATGAAGGATAAGGGATGATAGAAAAATGAAATGGTCCTTTATCCCTTATCCTTCATCCGAACTACGGCAGGGTAGGGGAGCGGGTAGAGGAAGCACGTACCACCATTTTGGTTGGAATGCGCACCACGTCGGCGGGGCTGGCCTTGAGCTTGCGCTCAATGAGCTCAATCAGCCGCTCGGCAGCCATCTGCCCGATTTCCTGGGCGGGCTGCACCACGGTACTCATGGCGGGTGAAAGCAGCTCGGCTACGTTGGTGTTGGTAAAGCCAATCAGCGACACTTCCTCGGGAATAGCCAGGTTGCGCTGCTGCAACGCCGCCAGGCAGCCTAAAGCCAGCCGGTCACTGGCCGTGAAGAAGGCATCGGGCCGGGGTGAGAGGGCCATCAGGTCGTCGACCATGGCGCCGGCCTCGTCGGGGCCGAAGGTGCCGTAGCGGACCAGGTTTTCGTCGTAGGGAATGCCGTACTGCTCCAGGGCGGCCCGGTAGCCGGCCAGGCGCTCCTGGGTGATGGACAGATAAGGCGGAATGGTAAGGTGAGCAATGCGGCGGCGCCCGGTCTGAATCAGGTGAGAGGTGGCGGCAAAAGCGCCCCCGAAGTTGTCGGCTACAATCTGGGTGGTGCTTTCCATTTCGGCCGAAACCCGGTCGAACAGCACGATGGGCATACCCTGCTTCTGCAGCTCCTTAAGGTGGGTGACGTCGGACGTTTCGCTCGACATCGAAATCAGCAGCCCGTCGACGCGGCGCGACACGGCCTGCTGCATGTTGGCCACTTCCCGCTCGTAGGACTCGTGGGTCTGAAAGATAATGACGTGGTAGCCCCGGTTGTAGGCAATGGCCTCGATGCCGTTGATGGCCTGGGAAAAGTAGTAGTTGGCAATCTGGGGCACGATGACGCCGATGGCCCGGCTGCGGTTTTCCTTCAGGCTAAGCGCAATCGGGTTGGGCCGGTAGTTGAGCCGCTCGGCATACTCCATCACCAGCCGCTTGGTTTCGGGGTTGATTTCGTAGCTGCCCCGCAGCGCCCGCGAAACCGTTGACGTTGAGAGGTTCAGCGCCCGGGCAATATCCTTTATGGTAACGGTATCCAATGTGACGGGAGGTTAAAGTGCAATATAAGGCAGAGCGGGGAAAGCGGGTTTTGCAAGCCAATAGTAAGCGCATATTTCTGAATTCGGCGTATGAAGCCCCGCAAAATGTTGCCGGGGCGGCTTTTGGCAACGTTCCCGATAACGTTTGCGCGAATAAAAATTATGATATTCTTCCTTTTGGGGGAGCCAGGTTGTAATCTTATCAAAGGCAATTCTGCTTGCTGAGCAGCTTCAGCCCGGGATTTTTCTTGAAAAAAGTACACTAATACCCTCCCCTATGTCGCTTGCTCCCCTGTTCAGCTTAGCCGGTAAGATTGCCCTCGTCACGGGCTGCAACCGCGGTATCGGGCAAGCCATTGCCGTGGGACTGGCCGAGGCCGGCGCCGACATCATCGGCGTATCGGCCACGTTGGCGCTGAGCGGCAGCAAAACCGAGGAGCTGGTCCGCGCCACCGGCCGCGCCTTCTCCGCCTACCAGGCCGACTTCAGCCAGCGCGAGCAGGTCGATGCGTTTATCCGGCGCGTGCAGCAGGACTTTCCCCGCATCGACATCCTGATCAACAACGCCGGCACCATCCGCCGCCAGCCCGCCGCCGAGCACTCCGACGAGTTCTGGGACGAGGTGCTGACTATCAACCTGGACGCGCCCTTCCGCCTGGCCCGCGAAATCGGCCGCCAGATGCTAACCCAGGGCTCGGGCAAGATCATCTTCACGGCTTCCCTGCTTACGTTTCAGGGTGGCATCACCGTACCGGGCTACGCGGCCAGCAAGGGCGCCATCGGCTCTCTGGTGAAAGCCCTGGCCAACGAGTGGGCCAGCAAGGGCGTGAACGTGAACGCCATTGCCCCCGGCTACATCGCCACCGACAACACCGAGGCCCTGCGCAACGACCCCGACCGCAGCAGCAGCATCCTGGGCCGCATCCCGGCCGGGCGCTGGGGCCAGCCCGACGACTTCAAGGGCCCGGCCGTATTCCTGGCCTCCGAAGCCGGCAGCTACGTGCACGGCACCATCCTCACCGTCGACGGCGGCTGGATGGGCCGGTAAAGGTGAAGCAGGGCCCCGTTGAGCCGACATTTTGATCTGCTACCCTGCCGCTCTTCACGAATTCACAACCACACGACTTCACCTACATGGAACAACGATATGCCTGCAGCCCCCGCGAGACGGCGGCTATGAACTCCGAGCAGCTGCGGGAAAACTACCTGATTGAGCGCCTGTTCGTGGCCGGCGAAATCCGCCTGACTTACACGCACTACGACCGCATGATCGTGGGCGGCGCCGCCCCGGCTGCGGAGGCGCTGACCTTGCCCTGCCCCACCTCGCTGAAAGCCGACTACTTCCTGGAGCGCCGGGAGCTGGGCGTGCTCAACGTGGGCGGCGCGGGCCAGGTGGTAGCCGACGGCACGACTTACGAGCTCGGCAACCAGGACTGCCTGTACGTCGGTCAGGGCACTAAAACCGTGGAGTTCCGAAGCGTGGACGCCAACAGCCCGGCCCGGTTCTACCTGCTCTCGGCTCCGGCTCACCGCAACTATCCCACCACCCGGCGCACCCAGGCCGAGGCCACGCCGGTGGAGATGGGCACGATGGAAACGGCCAACGAGCGGACCATCTACAAGTACATCTACTCCGAGGGTATTCAGAGCTGTCAGCTCGTGATGGGCCTGACCCAGCTCAAGCCCGGCAACGTGTGGAACACCATGCCCAGCCACACCCATGACCGGCGCATGGAAGCCTACCTGTACTTCAACCTGCCTGAAAACCAGCGGGTGCTGCACATGATGGGCGAGCCCAATGAAACCCGCCCGCTGTGGGTGAGCAACGAGCAGGCTATCCTCTCGCCCCCGTGGTCGATTCACACCGGCTGCGGCACCGCCAACTACGCCTTTATCTGGGGCATGGCCGGCGAAAACAAGGAGTACACCGACATGGATGCCGTGGGTATCTACGAGCTGCGCTAGCAGCATTCAGCAGGAATAAGCGGCGGCTCAATGACTTCCCAGGAGCCGTCGGTCAAGCATGAGGGGGAGCAGGAAGCACGATTTTTCAAGGTTCATACGATGAGCTACTTATCCAAAGAGGTTGTAACCAAGTCAGCAAGCCCCGCCGTGTCGATGCCCGATGCCGCGCTGCTGGCCCTGCCCGAGAAGGTGCTGCAGTTCGGCACCGGCGTGCTGCTGCGCGGCCTGCCCGACTACCTGATCGACAAAGCCAACCGTCAGGGAGTCTTCAACGGCCGCATCGTGGTGGTAAAAAGTACCGACGGGGGCGACGCCACGGCATTCGACCGGCAGGACGGCCTCTACACGCTCTGCATCCGCGGGGTGGAAGACGGGCAGCCGGTCGAGGAAAACGTTGTATGCGCCGCTATCAGCCGGGTGCTGTCGGCCAAAAGCCAGTGGCAGCAGGTGCTCGACTTCGCCGCCAGCCCCGACCTGCAGGTGGTCGTTTCCAACACCACCGAAGTCGGCATTCAGCTCGTCAACGAGTCGATTGAGCTGACTCCGCCTCAGTCGTTTCCGGGCAAGCTGCTGGCCGTGCTCTACGCCCGCTTCCACGCCTTCGACGGCGACCAGACCAAGGGCCTCGTGATTGTGCCCACCGAGCTGCTGCCCGACAACGGCTCCAAGCTCGAGGCCATTGTGCTGGAGCTGGCCCACCGCAACAACCTCGGTGCGGCCTTTATCGACTGGCTCGAAGCCGCCAACCACTTCTGCAACTCCCTGGTCGACCGCATCGTGCCGGGCCGCCCCGACGCTGCCACCTACGCCAGCCTGCAAACCCAGCTTGGCTACACCGACGACCTGCTGACCGTGGCCGAGGCCTACCGCCTGTGGGCCATTGAGGGCGACGAGCACGTGCGCAAGGTGCTGAGCTTCCACCAGGCCGACCCCGGCATCTTTATTCAGCCCGACATCAACCTGTTCCGGGAGCTGAAGCTGCGTCTGCTCAACGGCACCCACACGCTCAGCTTTGCCCTGGCTTACCTGGCCGGCTGCGAGACCGTGCGCCAGGCCATGGAAAACGAGCAGCTGGCCGGCTTTATCGAGAATCTGATGCTGACCGATCTGCTGCCCGGCATTCCGTATCCGGTAGAGGAGGGAGTAGGACAGCGGTTCGGCGGGCAGGTGCTCGACCGGTTCCGCAACCCCTTCCTGGAGCACCGCTGGCTGGCCATCAGCATGCAGGCAACCATGAAGATGCAGATGCGCACCATTCCGACCCTGCTCCACTACTGCGAGCAGCACGGCACGGTGCCCCAGTACTTCGCCCTGGGCTTTGCCGCCTACCTGCGGTTCATGCGGGGCACTTCGCAGCCCGACGAAACGTTTCAGGGCGAGGTCGACGGCAAGGTTTACCTGATTCAGGACGACAAGGCTGGCTACTTCGCCGAGCTCTGGAGCCGCCTGAGCCCGGAGGAGCTGACCCAGACGGTGCTGCAGAATACGGCGCTGTGGGGCCACGACCTGACCCGCCTGCCGGGCTTTGCCGCGCAGGTCACGACCTGCCTGCAGCAGCTTCTTGACCAGGGCGCCCCGGCCACCCTAGCCGGAATTATCAACAAGAACGTTTCGCTGGTAAAATGAAACACTTAGTAGCCAAGATTCACCCCCAGGACAACGTCCTCGTTGCCCTGACCGACCTGCCCGCCGGCACGCCCGTGACCCACGACGGCGTGACGGTGACGACCACGGAGAAGATTCCGGCCAAGCACAAGCTGGCCCTGCAGTTTCTGGCTCCCGGCGACCCGGTGCACATGTATGGGGTGCTGGTCGGCAAGGCCCGCCTGCCCATCAGCGTGGGCGGCCTGCTCACCACGGCCAACATGCAGCACGCCACCGACTCGTACGACGAGCACAGCGAGCGGCGCGCCTCCTGGACCGCGCCCGACGTGACGCAGTGGAAAGAGCGAACCTTCATGGGCTACCACCGCTCCGACGGCAAAGTGGGCACCGCCAACTACTGGCTGGTGATTCCACTGGTGTTTTGCGAAAACCGCAACATCCAGGTGCTCGAAGAGGCCCTGGTAAATGACCTGGGCTACGCCCGCCGCAAAAGCTACCAGCCCCAGACCCAGGAGCTGCTTCAGCTGATGCAGGCCGGCAAGACCGTGGAAGAGATTCTGCAGACCGACCTGCACAGCTCCGAAACCAGCCAGCAGCGGCCCAAGCCTTTCCCCAACGTGGACGGCATCCGCTTCCTGAGCCACGAAGGCGGCTGCGGCGGTATTCGCCAGGACGCCCAGACCCTATGCGGCCTGCTCGCGGGCTACATCACCCACCCCAACGTGGCCGGCGCCACGGTGCTGAGCCTGGGCTGCCAGAACGCGCAGGTAAGCATGCTGCAGGACGAAATCAACAAGCGCAGCCCCAACTTCGACAAGCCCCTGTTTATCCTCGAGCAGCAGAAGATCGGGACCGAGGAAGCGCTGGTGAGCACGGCCCTGCGCCAGACGTTTGCCGGCCTGATGCTGGCCAACCAGCAGCAGCGTCAGCCCGCCCCCCTGAGCAAGCTGACCATCGGCCTGGAGTGCGGCGGCTCGGACGGCTTCTCCGGTATCTCGGCCAACCCGGCCCTGGGTCACGTGTCCGACATTATGGTGGCCCTCGGCGGCTCCGTGATTCTGGCTGAGTTCCCGGAGCTGTGCGGCGTGGAGCAGGAGCTGGTGGAACGCTCGGTAGACACCGCCACGGCGGAGCGGTTCAGCTCGCTGATGAAAGCTTACGGCGACAGCGCAGTGGCAGTAGGCTCGGGCTTCGACATGAATCCCTCGCCCGGCAACATCCGCGACGGTCTGATTACCGATGCCATGAAGTCGGCCGGCGCGGCCCGCAAAGGCGGCTCGTCGCCGGTAGTAGAGGTGCTCGACTACCCGGAGCCCGTTACCAAGCCCGGCCTGAACCTGCTCTGCACTCCCGGCAACGACGTGGAGTCGACGACGGCGGAGGTGGGTTCGGGCGCCAACGTGGTCTTGTTCACGACCGGCCTGGGCACGCCTACGGGCAACCCCATTGCTCCGGTGGTGAAGATTTCCAGCAACACAGCCCTGGCCCAGCGCATGCCCGACATCATTGACGTGAACACCGGCACTGTCATCGACGGGGAAGAAACCATTGAGCAGGCCGCCGAGCGGATTCTCGACTACGTGGTGCGTGTGGCCAGCGGCGAGGAAGTAGCCGCCGTCCGTCACGGTCAGACCGACTTTATTCCCTGGAAGCGGGGCGTTTCTCTCTAGTTGTCAGCTGCTCGTTGTCCGTTGTCAGGTCGTTCTAACGGCTAGCAACGGACCACTAACAACTAACAACGGACAACTATTCTTATGAAGCCCTTCCTCAACGAAGATTTCCTGTTGCAGAGCGAGACGGCGCGGGTGCTCTACCATGAGTACGCGTCGTCGATGCCGATTATCGACTACCACTGCCA
>NZ_JAJERB010000012.1 GCF_020685205.1 Hymenobacter translucens | reverse complement strand
GAGTACGACTTCTCCGACCACCCCCTGCTGGCCGAAGCCCCGTTTGACATGGACCTGATTGCTACCTGGCAGCCGCCAAGCAAACCGGCGTAGGGCCGAGTCGGAGGTTTTACCCTATTTGTTTAACAACACCCATAACTACACCACGGACGCCACGGCGACGTTGAGCGTGACGGCGCTGGTGCAAACCTGCAAGTAGGGAGCCGGCTGCCCGTTAATAGTGCAGGGTCAGGCCAGCGCCCCACTTGTAGTCGCTGTCGTAGTTGGTGCTCAGCGACACGTACTTGCTGACCATGTAGCGGAAGGCCACGTTGTATTCCCGGTCGGTGTTCACCAGCAGGTCGGCGAAGAAGTTGTTGCTCAGGGGCAGGTCCGTGCGCTCCAGCTGCAGGCGCACCTTGCCGTTGCTGTCCAGGCGCAGCTCCGAGCGCACGAGCAGCGGCAGCAGGTAGTACAGGCCCACGTCGAACACCCGCCGGTTGTTTTTGGTGTTCCGCTCCCCTTCCGCCAGCAGCGTGCGGTTGTTGCGGTAATCAAAGCCGACGAAGGCAGCGAGAAACTGCCGGTTGTCGAGGTAGCGCAGCAGGTGGGTTTCGGTTTCGAAGTTGCCCTGGTAGTTTACCCGGCCCTCGAATTCGAGCGCGTTGCGGTTGTTGGAGAGCGTGCTTTCCAGAAAAGCGCCCTGCGAGTGCGCCATCAGGTCGGCCCAGAGGTAGGGCCGGTTATCTTCCTTCTTTAGCTCCTTGTAGTCGGTGCGGGCGTACTGGTTCTGCGGGGTACCCTCGTAGCTCACGATGCGGGCCATGCCGGCCATCAT
The DNA here is from genome assembly GCF_020685205.1 of Hymenobacter translucens. Taxonomy (GTDB): domain Bacteria; phylum Bacteroidota; class Bacteroidia; order Cytophagales; family Hymenobacteraceae; genus Hymenobacter; species Hymenobacter translucens. The sequence continues at coordinate 109,652 of NZ_JAJERB010000012.1, read as the reverse complement.
GTGGTAGAGGATGTGGCAGTGGAAAAACCAGTCCTGCTCCTCGTTGGCGTCGAATTCGATGGTGACCTTGCCCATGGACTGAATGTCGAAGGTGTGCTTCATGGGCGAGTAGGCACCCTGGGCGTTGACGAGCCGGAAAAAGTGCCCGTGCAGGTGCAAGGGGTGGCGCATCATGGTGGTGTTGGTGAAGGTCATGCGCACGTTCTCGCCCTTGCGGATGGGAATCTTGTCGGCCTCGGACAGGGTCTTGTTGTCGAATGACCACACGTAGCGCAGCATGTTGCCGGTCAGGGTCAGGTTGATTTCCCGCCACTGCTTGGTCGAGTCGAGGGTGGTGGGATTAAGGGCCCGCAGCTGGTTGTAGTTGAAATCGCCCGCGCTGCCGCCCATGCCAGCCATCCCGCTCATGCCCCCCATGTCCATGCCCGCCATGCTGCCCATGTCCTGCATGCTGCCCATGCTCTTGCCGGCTTTCTCCTGGGCGTTCTGGGGGCGGTTCTGCGGCGAAGGCGCCGTGGCGGCGGGCGCGGCCCCGTGCTGCATGTCCATGCCCGGCATCGCCGAGCCTGCCGCCGGGCTGGCCGGCTTCTGCCCGTGGCTGCCCGACATGTCCATCCCTTTCATATTCATGCCTTTCATCTCCCCACTGCTCTGCTCTTTGGTCATGCCGGCGCCGCCCATGTCCATGCCGCTCATGCCCTCCATGCTGTTCATCTCGCGCATCATCTGGAAGTAGTTGATGCGGGGCAGGTCGGGCGCTTTCATCGGCTCGCCCGCCCCGATGTAGGTGGAGGTGTAGCCCGTAATGTCGTTGGCCGTGGCCCGGAATTCGGCCGCGCCCATGGCGGGCACGGTCACCAGCAGGTCGTAGGTTTCGGCCGTGGCTATTTCGAGCTTGGTAACCGGGAAGGGCTCCACGTTGATGCCGTCGGCGGCGATGACCTGCATGGGGCCGCCGGCGTACTGCAGGAAAAAGTACGACGAGGCGCTGCCGTTGATGACGCGCAGGCGCACCACTTCCCCGGGCTTGGCATCCTTGAAGTAGCCCTTTTCCTGCCCGTTAGTGAGGAATTTGTTGTAGTAGATGTCGGTCAGGTCCATGGCCGGCATGCGGCCCCACTCCTGCTTGAGCTTGTCTTTGAAGTAGCCGGCGGCCAGGGCCTCGCCGTAGCTCTGGGTGGCCCCCTTCTGCACCGCAAACCACTCGCCGGTGCGCTTGAGGTAGCGCAGCACTTCCTTGGATTTGTGGTCGGTCCAGTCGGAGAGCACCAGCACGTACTCCTTCATCTCGTAGGGTATGCGCTTGGGGTGAATGACGATGGAGCCGTACACCCCGTCCTGTTCCTGCAGCATGGTGTGGGAGTGGTACCAGTAGGTGCCGCTCTGAATCAGGGGAAACGTAAACGTGTGGGTGCCGCCGGGCTCGACCGGGGCCGTGTTGAGGTAGGGTACGCCGTCGTATTCGTTGGGCAGCAGGATGCCGTGCCAGTGGATGGAAGTTTCCATGTGCATCTGGTTGTGCACCCGAATTACGGCCGTGTCGCCCTCGTTGAAGGTGAGCGTGGGGGCCGGAATCTGGCCGTTAATGCCGATGGCGCGACGGGTGCGGCCGGTGAAGTTGACCAGGCGCTCGTCGACGTATAAGTCGTACTCCACCCTTTTGCCCACGTAGCTCGTGCGGGGCGTCACGACTTTGCCCTGCAGTTCGGTGGCTGGCGGCGCGGACTGGGTCAGGTGGGGCTCGGTGCCCTTGCCCATGCGCATGCCCGGCATGCTCTGGGCCCAGGCGGGCAGGGTGGCCAGCAGCGCAGCCAGCAAAAAGAGTACTCGCATCGTCACTTAGTTATTGCTTTTGGGTTGGGTGCGCGCCGGGTTGTTGTCCTCGAAGCGGTACTTGTCCATCGGGCTGGGCATGGCCATGCCGGGCATGGTTCCGGCGCCTTTCATGTCCATGCCTTTCCCATCCTTGCTTTTCATGTCCATCCCCTTCATATCGCCCATTCCGGGCATGGACTCGCCCTTTTTCATGCCTGGCATTCCCGAAATGTCGTTCGGTTGTTGGCGAGTTGCGCCGGGCTTTTGACCGCCGGCGGGCTGCATTCCAGGCATGTTTTCCATGCCCTTCATCGGGCCCATATTGCCCGTGGCAGGCTGATTCCGGGACGTGTTTTTCGGGCGGGTGGGCCCCATGTCCATGCTCGGCATGTTGCCCATGTCCATTGGCGCGGGCTGCGCTTTGCGGCCGGGCGTTTGAGCAGAGGAGCGCGGCGTGCCCATGCCGGGCATGTCCATCCCCGGCATATCCGCCATGGTTTCCGGCCGGGCGGCCCTACGGGTCGGCTGCGATTGGCCGCCCCGCGGCTGGTTGGGCATATTCATGCCTTCCATCTGACCAATAGGTCGGCTGCGCTGGCCTGGCTGGGCGGGCTTGGGGTCCATGTTCATGCCCTCCATTCCGGCTTGGGCGTTGTCCGGCATCGTGGCCGATGGTTGGTGAGTACCGTCGGTCGTGCTGGGCTCCTCATTATGAGCATCCACATCGGAAGTAGGCATGTCCATGCCGGGCATCTCTTCTTCCCCGCCGTGGCCGTGGCTTTTGTCGAGCAGGTTGCCCTTAGGCCCCACGCCCTCCACGTACACCAGCTGCGCGCCCCGGTGCCCGGCCACGGAAAGCGCGCCGGCCGCCGCCACCGCCGCCACCAGCACCAGCACCTCGTAGGCCCGGCGCTGCACCTTAAAGTAAAATCCGATGCCGGCCAGCAGCAGCGTGATGCCCGAGAGCCAGGTGGTGTAGCTGGCAAACTGTTCGTGAGCCGCGAATACCGCCGCTGCCTGGGGTGACAAGCCCAGGGGCATGGCATGAAACACCGTGCTGGCCGCCACCGCCCCGGCGAAGCCCCCGGCCATTACCGCCAGCGCAATCCAGCGCACCTGGGGCCAGTCCTTGAATACCAGCAGGGCCTGCAATGCCGCGGCCAGCATAATAAGGACGATGGGAAGGTGCACCACTAAAGGGTGCAGATTGGGAAAATCTGAAAACATAGAGCCGAATTGAATAAGGCCGGTACACGGAAAAACCCCGGCTCACCGCAAGCAGCAGCGCCAGGGCAAATCCCAATGGGTAATGGAGAGGCCGCGCCAACCACTGGTCCTAGCCAAGTGGTCAATGCTTTCCCTGTTGGGTACCATACGTAGTCAAACCGCGACAATGTTTATACGCAAAGGGCCGCACGGTTGCATAATTTCAAGCACCACGGTAGCTGAGTAGGTGCCTCAGTCCTGGCTGCAGGCCGCTCAAGGGGTGCCTAAACGAAAAACGCCCGGCCACAGGGCCAGGCGTTTTATAGCAGCATCGGGTAGCTTACTTAGCGGCGCAGCAGCTAGGAGCTCCCGCCGTGCAGGCCGGAGTGCCGGCCTGGGCACAGTTTTGCACCAGCGGGCAATCGGGGGTTCCCTTCAGTGGGCAGTCAGCCGCGGTGGCTGTGGGGCTGGTGAAGCCAAACAGGGCGCCGCCGGAGAGCAGCGCCGCGGCGCCGAACATCATCATCTTGCGTTTCATCGGTTCTACTGGTTAAGATGGGCCCGCCGGTACGGCCGCGGGGTCGTTCAAGAAGCCACGGTCCGTACGTCGTGGGTAGCACTCAAAAGAGAAGTTAGGCCTTGGTAGCCTTGAAGCCGGCATCCTCCACCAGGGCTAACACCTGCTCTTCGGTCACGTCACCGGTCACGGTCAGCACTTTGTTGGGGTTGGCCGTGTCGACCTGCCAGGAAGTGATGCCCTTCTCGCCATTGAGGGTGGGCGTTACGGCTTTGATGCAGCCGCCGCAGTTAATGTTGGTGTTGAAATGGAGCGTTTTCATGGGAGTAAATGCGTGGCGCCCTTGGTGGGCGGGTTCGGGATTAAAACACCCAAAAGTAGCGGCACGTGCCCGGGAAGGGGTACAGAATTAGGCTTCAGGCTTGCATGATTTGTAGCTGCTATTCCACCGACAGCCCTCGTTGCAACGGCGCAGGCCGCGCTTTAATGGTGACCCATGCCCCCGTTTAACAGGTGTTTGCCTACGACAAAGAGCAGCAACAGTACCAGCCCGGCGACGAGCAAATAGCGGCCCCAAGGCATCGGCAGCGCAGTTGCGTGGCCCGCGGCCACAGCCTGGGCGTGAGCCTGCTGTTGCTGCCGCCACTTGCCAATGCGCCCCCAGGGCTTGTACACTGAAATGGCCGTAGCCGCCAGCAGGACCACCAGCGCGGCAGCTGCATCGGCCAGTAGCTGCAGGCGCAGCCCCCGCAGGTCGTTTGCCGAGAGGTTGGTTTTCGCGGCTACCTCGGCCAGGTAGGTAACGGGCTGCATGTGCAGCAGCAACAGCAGCGTGGCGCCCACCGTGAGCACCAGCTTGACCAGGACCCAGTAGTGCTTGAACAAGCCCCAGGGTGTGCCCAATGCCTGCACCACGCCGGTGGCCAATGAGCCCAGGCTGGAGGGCACGATGACAAACCAGCCGCTCAGCCCCATGGCCAGGTAAGCCGTGCGCACCAGCAGCGCGTCGGAACTGGTCAGGCCGGTGATGGCCAGGGCCAGAAACACGGCCACCGCACCCAGCCAGCCCACCGAAAAGGTGATGTGAGCGGTGAGCATGAATTTGCGCAGGGCGGGAGCCATCGTCATCAGCAGGGCGGTTGAGGGGGTAAACGACCCCGTAAAAGTAGGGGCGTCGCTCAGGACAGGCGTACAGAATTAGGCCGCGAAACAGCATAATTTCCCGCCGTTGCCCACGAAAAAGCCAGCCCGTACGTGACGGGCTGGCTTCACATGGTTTCCGGAATAATTAAGCGGCAATGCCCTGACGGCAGGCCTGCTCGCAGCGGCGGCACGCCTCAGCGCACTCGCGGCAGTGCTCGGAATGAGCTCCGTGCTTCTCGCACTCGTCGGCGCAGGCTTTGCAGATTTCAGCGCACTCGCGCAGCAGATGGGCGGCGTGCTCCGAGCCGCGGGCGGTGAAGCGGGCCGTGAGGGCGCAGATGTCGGCGCAGTCGCGGTCCAACAGCACGCAGCGGGCCATCATCTTCACGTTGTCTTCCTGCAGGCAGGCCGTGGCGCAATGCTCACAGGCGGCGATACAGGCATTGAGGGCGTCGAGCAGGCTTTGGTTTTGGGTATGCATGGGAAATGGGTGTAGGTGAACGAACCAGACAACCCAACCGGGTCGCTGCCTAAGTATACCTGCTCTGTGGCCTACGGTTTTACATATTACTCTCCTTCCCTTGCATGATTTGGGGCCTCCTCGCTCACTACTGGAATCATTTCGGCCCGCAGCAGGCGGCGATACGCGGAAGGCGAGCAGCGGGCCAGGCGCCGGAACTGGCCGGAGAAGTGCGCAAGGCTGGCGTACCCCAGGCGCCGGGAAATGCGGCCCACGCTCAGGGAAGACGAAGTCAGTAGCTCCTGCGCATAGGCCAGGCGCTGGCTGAGGATGTAGGCCGCCAGCGTCTTATCGCCCACCAAGCGGGCATAGGCCGCACTCAGCTGCCCGTACGTCAGGCCCAGTTCCTGGGCTACTGCCGCCCCAAAGGCCCGGTGACGCAGGCTTTCGCCGGGCTCGCGCAGCAGGCGGTTCACCGCCACACTGACCCGTTCCACCAGGGTTTGGTGGAAGGTTTCGAGCAGCGCAAACCGGGCCGCTTCCAGCGTGGCCCGCAGGCGGGGCCAGTCGAGCTCTTCGGCCGTGCCCGCTACCGTGGCGGCGCCCAGGCGCACGTCGAGTACCTGCAAGCCCAGCCCTTCCAGCTCCTGCCGCACTACCCGAATACCGCGCGCGCACACCATGTGCTTGATGTAAAGCACGGTGGTGGGCAAAGCAGAATCGGGGCTATTGGGCATTAGCAAGAAAGATTAAGGCAGGTAAATGCCGCGCTGCCAGCATTCGGTGTAGTCCAGCACCATGTGCAGCAGAAAGCCCACGGCCCAGATGCGCGTGCGGGCGGGCAGCAAGAGCAGCGCGTAGCCGCCGATGGCCCAGTAGGTGTGAAAGGTGTGGAAGTTGATGCTGCAGCGGTTCGGGTCATAGAAGGGCGTGGCCCATAAGTGGTCCAGGTCCAGCAGCAGGGCAGCGGCCAGCACCGCCCAAATCCGCCGCCAGTGGGGGCGGTGAAAGGCCAGGGCATACAGCCCGGGCACCGTGATGTGCAAAAAGGCGTGCATCATGGCCTAGCGGGTGGGCAGCACCGGATTCAAATCCGAGGGCGGCGTCAGCGGCTGCGCGTCGAGCTCCTGCGGGTGGTCGTCCAAACCCGTTTCCTGGTGCGAGGCGAAGTATTGCGCGAGGGCCTTCTCCCCTACCAGCCAGAACACCACCGGCGTCACGATGATATCGAGGAAGGTGGAGGAAAGCAGGCCGCCGAGGATGACGGTGGCTACCGGGTAGAGGATTTCCTTGCCCGGCGCGTCCTTGGCCAGCGTGAGCGGCACCAGGGCCAGGGCCGCTACCAGGGCCGTCATCAGCACGGGCACCAGCCGCTCTAAGGAGCCGCGGATAATCATCGGGATGCCGAACTTCTCCCCTTCGTGCTCCACGAGGTGGATATAGTGCGAAATCATCATGATGCCGTTGCGCGAGGCAATGCCGGTGAGGGTAATGAAGCCCACCAGCGAGGCAATGCTGAACGTGCCGCCGGTGAGCAGCACCGCCACCACCGAGCCGATGAGGGCCAGCGGAATGTTGAGCATAATCTGTCCCACCATGTAGCTGGACTTGAAGTGCGAGAACAGCACCAGGAAAATGCCGGCCAGCGAAAACAAGCTCAGCCAGAGAATCTTCTGCGAGGCCGACTGCTGGCTCTCGAACTGCCCGCCGTAGGTGAGGTAGTAGCCGGGTGGCAGCTTCACCTGCGAATTCACCTTAGCCTGAATTTCCTTGACCGTGGAGCCCAGGTCGCGCTCGGCCACGTTCAGCGAGATGGTAATCCGGCGTTGGGTGTTTTCGTGGTTGACGGTGTTCGGGCCCGGTTCGTAGACGATGTCGGCCACCTGGCTCACGGGAATCATGGCGCCGCTGGGCGTTTCGATGCGGGTCTGGCCGATGGCGGCAATGTCGTTGCGCTGCTGCTCGGGCAGCTTCACCACCAAGTCGAAGCGCTTCTGCCCGTCGAGCATCTGCGATACTACTGCCCCCTGAAACAGGGTTTCGAGGTCGCGCACCACTTCGCCGCGGGCCATGCCGTAGGCGCGCAGGGCGTCGTCCTTGGGGCGGATGAGCAGCTGCGGAATCTGCACCTGCTTTTCGACCTGCAGGTCCACCACGCCGGGCACGGTGCCGGCGGCCGTGCGCACCTCGTTGGCGTAGCGGCGCAACTCCAGTAGGTCGTTGCCGAACACCTTGATGGCCACCTGGGCCCGCACGCCCGAGAGCAGGTGGTCGAGGCGGTGTGAAATGGGCTGACCAATGTTGACGTTCACGCCGGTAATCAGGCTGAGCTTCTCCCGCATGTCGGCCAGGATTTCGTCGCGGCTACGCATGGTTTTGCCCTCTTTTTCCAGCTCCTCCTCGGTTTTGAAAGCCACCTCAATTTCCGAGTTGTTTACCGACTCGGCGTGCTCGTCCAGCTCGGCGCGGCCGGTGCGGCGGGCGGTGTAGGCCACCTCCGGTATCTTGAGCATCTGCGCTTCGCCCAGGCTACCCAGGCGGTTGGATTCCGTCAAGGAGGTGCCGGCGGGGGCCGAGAAGTTGACCGTCAATGACCCTTCATTGAAAGGTGGTAGGAACTCCGTGCCAAAGAAGGGAATCAGCGCCATAGCCGCCACGAACATCACCCCGGTCACCCCAAGTACGGCTTTAGGGTGCTTGAGCCCCCAGCCCAGCAGGCGGGTGTCCTTTTTCTTCAGCCAGCGCACCAATCCCCCATCCGTTTCGGGGTGGTCCATCTGCTTCATCTTGGGCAGCAGGTAGTAGCACAGTACCGGGGTCACGGTCAGCGAGACGAACAGCGAGGCCACAATGCTGGTGATGTAGGCAATGCCCAGCGGCGCGAAAATGCGGCCCTCCATGCCTTCCAGCGCAAACAGCGGCAGGAACACCAGCACCACGATGATGGTGGCGTACACAATGGAGTTGCGCACCTCGGAGCTGGCCGCGTAAATGACTTTCAGAACCGGCTGTGGGTTCGCCCTCTGCTTATTTTCGCGCAGGCGGCGGTACACGTTTTCCACGTCCACGATGGCGTCGTCGACCAGCTCGCCGATGGCAATGGCCAGGCCGCCGAGCGTCATGGTGTTGATGCTAATGCCGGCAAAGCGAAACACCAGCGCCGTGACCAGCAAGGACAGCGGAATGGCCACCAGCGAGATGAACGTAGTGCGCACGTTCAGCAGAAAGGCAAACAGCACGATGACGACCAGAATGGCCCCGTCGCGCAGGGCTTCCTCCACATTGCTGATAGAGGACTCGATAAACTCCGACTGCTTGAACAGGCGCGTGTTCACTTGCACGTCCTTCGGCAGGGAGGGCTTGAGCTCCACCAGGGCTTTTTCTACGGCTTCAGTCAAGCCCACGGTAGCGGCGCCGGGCTGCTTCTCGATGCTCAGAATCACCGCTGGCTTTCCATTCACGCTGCCGTCGCCGCGCTTGAAGCGGGCCCCGAACTCTACCTTGGCAACGTCCGCTACGCGGATAGGCGACTGCTCGCGGTAGCCGACGATGATGTTCTCGATATCGGTGACCGAGCGCAGGCGGCCCAGGTTGCGAATCAGCACTTCCGAGCCGTTGCGGTCGAAGAAGTTGCCGGTGGTGTTCAGGTTGGACTGGCGCAGGGCTTCTTCCACCTGGTTCACGGTCAAGCCGGTGGCGTTCAGGCGGGGCATATCCAGCAGCACCTGGTACTGCAGGTTGTCGCCGCCGATGGGAATGACCTGGGCCACGCCGGGGATGGAGAGCAGGCGCTGGCGCACGGTGTAGTTGGCCAGCGTGCGCAGGTCAGCCGCGTTGGTTTCTTTTCCTCCCGACAGCCCCACCAGCATAATCTGGCCCATGACCGAGGAAATGGGGCCCAGTACCGGCGTAACGCCCTGGGGCAGTTGCTCGCCAGTGGTTTGCAGCTTCTCGCTAACTATCTGGCGGGCGGTGAAGATGTCGGTGCCGTAGTCGAACTCGACGAACACCATCCCGAGGCCAATGGCTGAGTTGGAGCGCACCGCCGACACGCCGGTGGCGCCGTTCAGGGCGGTTTCCACGGGCAGTGTCACCAGGGCTTCCACTTCTTCGGGGGCCATGCCGGGCGCTTCCAGAAACACCGTTACGCGGGGCCGGTCCAGGTCGGGCAGTACGTCCACGGGTAGTTGATTTGCGGTGTAGCTACCCGCAATGAGCAGTCCCACGGCAAAAGCCAGCATGAGCAGGCGGTTCTGCAGGGCAAAGCGAATTATCTTGTCTAGCATCGGTGGTTAGCGCAAAGAGGAAGAAGCGAGAGCGGCCGGGTGGGGCCCCTCTCCTCCCGGAATAGGCAGCGAACCGGGCAGTCGCCCAGGCCCGCCGAACAGCTTATTTTTTGACGCGGGGAGTGCGGGCCGAGGTATGAGTGCTCATGATTTGCCACTGACCGGCGGCGTTTTTGCGCAGCACGGACGTGGCCACCCCGCGGCGCACGATGGGCGCCTTGGCCTCTTTCTCCTTGGGGCCTTTCTTGAGGTTGATGGTGTAGGTGTAGGTTTCCGTCGCAAAAGCGTAGGGACCGTCGACCTGCACGGCGGCTTTGTAGTCGCTGAAGGTGAAAGCACTAAACTCCTTGAGTTCGGGAGCCAGGTGATGCTCGGCGTAGTGCCGGTAGGTGCCTTCCACCCCACCCGACTCGAACACCTGGGAGTTGGCCGTGAACAGGCGGGCGGTGCCCGTGGTATCGAGCTTTTGCACGGCCTGCTGGTACTTGGTCAGCACCGCTTTCACTGCAGTCTCGTCGGCGGCAGAGCTGGCGGCCGGGGCCGTCTGGGCCCGCGCTGTCGCGGCAGTGAGAGAAAGCGTGGCGGTCAGCGCCGCGAAAGCAAAGAGGTTTTTCATGGGGAGGGAGGAAGCAGTCACCGCGGAGCGGTACCTATTGATTGAGGTAAATGGATTTGAGCTGGTAGGTGCCGGTGGTCACCACCCGGTCGTTTTCGTTGACTTGGCCCTGCACCAGCACCGTTTGCTGGCCGTTGACGGCCCCGGGCTGCACGAAGCGAATCTTGAAGCGCTCGGGCTCGGTGTGCACGAACACCACGGGCTTGCCATTCAAATCGGTAATGGCCGAAGTGGGCACCACCAGCTGCGGGGTACCGCCGCCGGTCTGGCCCACCACCTGCACGTTCACGGCCTGACCGGCGCGGTAGGCGCTGCCTTCGGCGGCATCGAGCTCCAGCACCAGCTGTCGGGCCTGGTTCACCGGATTCACCACGTTCGAGAATACCACGAGACTGGCGGGTACACCGGACTGGCCCTGCAGGCCTTCGACCCGAAACCGGGCGCCGGGCGTGACCTTAGCCAAATCCTGGGCAAACACCTGAGCTTCCACCCGCAGCTTGCCGGGGTTGATGACGCGGAACAACTCGTCGCCCTGGTTGACTTGCTGGCCCACGGCCAGGTTAAACACGTCCACGGTACCACTCACCGGCGAGGTGATGGACACGCGGCGCTGGCCGGCCTGGCCGTTCTGGATGCTGGCGTTCTGGCGGGCCTGGCGCAGGCGCAGCTCGGCGGCCACCACGTCTTTGCGGGCGGCGATGTCGGCGATGCTTTGCAGGCGGGCGTAGTCCTGCTGGGCCGCTCTCAGCTCGGCCTGAGCGTTGGCCCGCTCGGTGCTGAGCCCGATTTGCTGGGTGGCGTCCAGGGTTTGCTCGATAACGGCCAGCGTCTGCCCGGCGCGCACCGTCTTACCAACCTGAGCAGCGAGACTCACGATGCGCCCCGTCTGGGGCACCACCACGCGGCCTTCGCCACCAGCCGCGGCCGATACCGTGCCGTAGAGCGTAGCCCGGCTGTAAGTAGTCGAGAAGGCAGCTAGGCTGGTGCGGACCTCGAACAGGAACTGGCTTTCCTTGGGCAGCAGCACCTCGTCGGTGGACGCTACGCCGGTGCTGGCCTTGGCCGTGCCGCCGTGGTCTTCGCCCCCGTGCGCCTGTACCAGGCCGGGGGGAGGGAGCAGTACCGTCAGTACCAGTCCCGCGGCGGCCGTGGCCGCCAGGAATTTATGCTTGGTTTTCATATCGGGGTAGCATTAAGGAAAGGGGGTGCGGCGGCTGGCCGTCAACGCCTGCTCCGAGGTTTGCAGCGCGGGCTCCGGGGGCTGGCGCCGGCGCCGCATGAGCAGGGCCGTGAGGCCGATGCCCAGCACAAAGGCGCCGACCAACGCCAGGATGGTTTTCCAGGACGAGAAAAGCGACGTGGCGGCGGCGGGGGCCGTAGCCGCGACGGGCAGCTTCTCCCCTACTTTGATGCCGTCGAGCAGCAGCAGGTCGGCCGTCTCGCCGGCCACGACGTTGAGGGCGAAGCTGTAGGCCTTGTTGGCCGGAAACTGGCCTTCCACGAGGTACACGCCCGGCTCCTGCTCGGTCACTGCCCACTTCAGGTTGGCATCTTCCGGGGTGGTAAGCGTGAGCTTGGCGCCTTTGATGGGGGCGTTGGTGGCGTAGTCGGAGAGGAACAGGCGCAGGTCAGCGGGCTTGCCCCCTTCCAGGGGCTCGTAGCGCAGCAGCGCCTCGAACTGCTCGGAGAGCGCGGCCACCGAAAACGAGGTGGCGCCGGCCGCGGTGCCCGCTTTGGGGCCGTCGCCGTGGTCCTCGCCCCCGTGGGCGTAGGCTGTGCCGCACAGCAGCAGGCCCAGCAGCAAAATCAGGAGTTGTTTCATGATGGTTGACGGTTATTCGCCCCGCAGGTAGTTAAGCTCGACCAAAGCCTGGCGGTAGTCGCGGATGGTGGTCAGGTAGGTGTTCTGGATGGCAAAGGCCTGGTTCAAACTCAGAATGAGCTGCAGGTAACTCACTTCCCCGGCCCGGAACAGGCGCTGGGACTGGCTGATGATGGCCCGCGACTGCGGCAAGCCGGTCTGCTCGTAGTAGCCCAGTGAGGCCGAAAACTTGCGCGTGTCGGCCAGCGCCTGCTGGTACTGCCCACTCAGCTCCAGGCGCTGGGCCTGTAGCTGGTAGCTGGCGGCCTGGGAGCGGGCTGTGGCCGCCTGCAGCTGGGAGCGGTAGGTCCAGAACCAGATGGGCACCGAGACACCGAACTGGAAGCGGTACTTCATGGCCGAGTTCTCAAAGGCCTGGTTCTGGTAGCCCACCGTCAACGCGGGCGTGCGCCGGGCCCGCACCAGGCTGATGCCGGACTGGCTCAGGGCCACGTTCTGGGTGGCGGCGGCCAGCGTGGGGCTGCGCACCAGGGCGCTGCTGTCTTCGGCGGGCAGGCCCGCGAGCAGCGCCGTGCCCGTCTGGGCCAGCTCCGTGCCGGTGCGGCCCAGGTCGGTGCTGGTGGCCAGGGCCTCGTTGGGCCGGCCGAGCAGCAGGCCCAGGCGGCGTTGGGCGGCCTGCCGGTCGGCGGTGGCCTGCTGCAGCTGCACACTCACCTGCCGGGCTTCGGCGTCGGTGCTGATGCGCTGCAGGGAGGTGACTTCGCCGGCCGTGAACAGGCGCTCGGTGGCTACACGCAGCACCCGGAACAGGCTGTCCTGGTAGGTGAGCTGCCGCACCTGGGCCTCGGCAAACTGCAGCGCCAGATACGCCAGGCGGGTGTCGCGCAGCACGCTGGCCCGGCTCACTTCGCGGTTGCGTTCGGCCAGGGTAATGCCCGCTTGCGCCACCTTAGACTGCTGGCGGTAGACGTTGGGCAGGTCGATGGTTTGCACCACGCCCGGGGCCCACATCTCGCCCGTGGGGGCCGAGAACAGAAAGTCCGGGTTGGCGGGCGCAAACGCGCCGCGCTTGAGGGCGCGCTGCTCCTCAATCTCGCGGTCGGACTGCCGCAGCCGCGGGTGCCGGCGCAGGGTCTGGGCTTCGGCGCTGTCCAGCCCGATAACGGTTTGCGCGCGCACCGCCGCCGGGCCCAGCCCCAGGAGTACCAGGGTCAGCAGCAGCAGTCGGTTCGCCGCACGTTTCATTTTCAAGTACTTCATATCATCAGGTTAACGCCAGCCATAGGGCCGCCCACCGTTGCAGCAGCAGACGGCCCAAGACGGAGAAAGGCCCGGACGCACTGCGCCCGAAAAACAGGCTCCGCCTAGGCTTTTTTGACCAGGGCCATGCCGCATTTGGGGCAGCTGCCGGGCTTGTCGCTGGCACTGCCCTCGCAGTTCATGGGGCAGGTGTAGGCAGCCGACACGGACTTGCTGGCCTTGGCGGCCGTGTCCAGCTTGTCAAAGCGCACGTTCAGGGCCTCGCTGCCGTTTTTCAGGCTCACGATGGCGGTGCGGGCTTTGGCGCCGGCGGGCAGCTTGGCCACCACGTAGTCGGTGCCGCCGGCCGTCAGTGGCACGGTCGTCGTCTTATTGTCGGTGGTCTGCACCATCACCGAGCCCGTCAGGGTCTTGTTCGGCACGGCGGCCATCTTGTCGCCCAGCAGGTAGATGCGCAGCTCGGTGGGCTGCTGCACGAGCTCCATGTGGTAGGGCTTGGCCGAACGCACCATGCCGCCGTGCGGCGAGGCATGGGCGTGGGTTTCGCCGGGGGCGATGTGCTTGTCCGCGGCGCCCGCGCCGTGGGCGTGCTGGGCCTGGGAGGCCAGGGGAGCGAGGGCAAAAAGCGCGGCGGCAACGAATGAAATCTTTACAATCTTCATGGGAAACGGGGTAACTGATGTGGTGGGAAGGGGTGAGAATAGAAGCAGGTCGCGCCCGCCAACCGGCGGCGCCACCTGCCTCCCGAGAATTACATCTTGTCGGTGTTCTTGTCGTGCCAGGCCTTGAAATCGGCGATTTCCTTCTCCTGGGCAGTAATCATCATCTGGGCCATCTCCTTGAGCTTGGTGTCCTTGCCGTGGGCCAGCTCGGCCTTGGCCATGTCCACGGCGCTCTGGTGGTGCACCGTCATGAGCATGTTGAAGTTCATGTCCGGGTTGGCCACGGGCTTGGGCATGTTTTGCATCATGCCGTCCATCGAGGCCTTCATCTTGCTGGTGAAGGGGTCGGCCGGGTCGTTGGGCTGGTAGTTGGTGGGGGCGCTGTCCAGGCGGGTGGCCACGGCTTCGAGCTCGGTGATTTCCTTGAGCTGCTCGGCTTTCATTTTCTCGGCCATCTGGCGCATGGTGGCGTCCTTGCCGTCGCGCAGCTCGATGTCGGCCATGGCCACGGCGCCCTTGTGGTGCTCCAGCATGTGGTGGGCAAAGTCGTGGTCGGTGTTGCCCTTGGGCTTGCTGGCCTCCATCTTCTGCATCATCTCATTCATCGAGGCCATCAGGGGCGATTCGCCGGCCGCGGCCCCGGCGGAGTGGTCCATGCCGGCCATCTCACCGGAGGCGCCTTCCGTGGTGGTGGTCTCGGTGGTCGTGGCCGTCGAATCGGCGGCTTTGTCGCTGCTGCAGCTGGCTACCAGCAGGGAGCCCGAGCAGAGGGCGGCGAGGAAAAAAGCGGAATTTTTCATGGGATTGGTTGGGTTAGTGGAAAATGAAATGGGAAGCAGGGACGGGGCTACGCCTTCGCGTTAAGCCTTCACGTTGATGGTGAAGTCGCCGGTGTGAATCTTGCCCGCGTGGTTGAACTGCAGGAAGACGCGGTAGAGGCCGGGCTTTTCGAAGTTGGTGTTGAAGCCGATGTTGGGACCCTTGTCGGCCTGGTCGTTGGGGTGCACGTGCAGGTACTGCTCGGTGTCCTCGCTGATGACCACCACGTGACCTAAGGCGCCGAGGTAGTTGGCCAGGTCCGTCACCGGCTGCCCGTCCTTGCTGATGTTGATTTTCATGCCCAGCAGCTGGCCCACTTTCAGGTCTTTGTCGAAGGCAAGGGTAGCCTGGTAGCCGTCCTTTTCCCACTGCATGTCGTCGTTCTTGAACTTGACCGACGCGTAGGCGGCACCTTTCACGGTGAGGGGCTGGCGGCCCAACTGGTGGCCGGAGCCCGTGGGCGTGTAGTCCTGAAACAGCACGTAGTCGCCGCCCTTGGGGAAGGTGTACTGCACCTTGTAGTCGCCGGCCGCCGTGTATTCGGGGTGCTCGTGGTAGAACTGGCCCAGGTCCTTGCTGACGATGATGAGGTGAATCTTCTTCTCGTGCACCACGGCCAGGGGCACCGGAGCCGACTCATTGCCCGTTTCGCGGGGCGTAAAAGCCAGCGTGGTAGGCTGCCCGGCGGTTACTTCCGTCGGCGTCGGCACCAGCTTCATCTCGTAGGTTTTGCCGTTGGCTACTTTGTCGTTATGCTCCAGGTTCATGCCGCACTTGGGGCACTTGTCGCCCTCCTTGGTGCTGGTGACCTCGGGGTGCATGGGGCAGGCGTAGGTGTGCCCGCCGCCGTGCTCGGCGGTGCCTTCGGCCGGGCCGTTGGTGGGCGTGGTGACGGTGTTGGTGGCGCTGCTGGACTCCGTTTCGGACGAGCAGCTAACCGTGGTGAGCAGGCCGGCCAGGGCCAGCAGGGAAAGCGGTATGCGGTACATAAAAGGGGAATGGGGGTTGAACGACGTAGGGGACTGCATCCAGTAGTCCAGCGTGCGGTTGCCGGGGCGGCTAGGCCTGCCACTGCTGCCAGAGCGCGAAGCCCAGCACGGCGGCCACCGCGGCGTAGAGCAGGTAGGAAAGCAGGCGGCGAACGGGGCCTTTGGGGGCGGGTGCGCCGGCTTCTTCGCAACAACTCTTCATTGTTGGGCGGGGGTAAAACCAGGAAGTTGAGGGAGGGGGGCGCAGCTAGGCACCGGGCGGACACGACAACGCAAAGGCCCGCCCCGGACATAGCAGAGCTATGCCAGGGCGAGCCTAGTGCGCGTCAAATCAATCAGACCGTCAGGGACTGAATAAAGATTCGGATGTCGGGTATTTTAGGGGGCAGGTGCTCGCGGAGCACCAGAACGACCGAGTGCGTGCGGTCCCACTCTCCGGCAGCAGGCCGGAAAAAGAAGTCGCTGCTGGCCGGCAGCAGGGCCGGCGCGGACGCGAGCAGCTGCTTTTCGCCGGGCGTGGCGAGCGACTTAAGTATAGCGGCCGAGTTGTCCTTGCAGCAGTCATCCTGGCCCGCGGGCTTGGAATTGTGCTGGGCATGGTCGTGCTTGCCCTGCGTTGACTTCGGCTGGGCCGGGCCGTTGCCGTGACCGTGGCAGCCGGGATGCGCAGGCTTCTGCGGCGGGGTGACCTTGGCCACCGGGGCCGCCGCCACCGGGTTGATGGTTGCGCAGTAGCACTGGCCCACGAACACGTTGACGAAGACGAGCAGGAAGCTCGTCGCCAGCAAACGGCGGAAGGGGAACAGGCTACGGAACATGAGAGGCGCTAAGCAACCGCAAAAGTAGACTTCTCCACGAAAAGGCGGTACCGCCTATTTACCCCATTTCTAAATAAAGAGTTTCCGGGCCTTCCATGCGGGTTGCTGCTCAACCTTGAAAAATGGACTACAAAGGGCCACCGGGGCGTTTTAAGCGGCGGTTAAGCGAAACGCCCCCCGTTAACGACCGCAAAATTATGCAAGCCTTCGGCCGGATTATGTAAATCCATTATCAACCCTCTGCGTGCAAATTATGCAAGTTTCAAGTGAGATTCCGTACTAACATCGCCGCAGGGGCGCCGTTCCTTTGTAAGGAGCTTTCTAGCCTGGGGAACAACGTGTTTCCCGGCCCAATGCAGCATCATAGCTGCTTATTTTTATGGAACCAACAACCAAGACCGAAACCCTCGACATTGAAGGCATGACCTGCGCGTCCTGCGCGTCCTTCGTCGAAAAGTCCTTGACCCGCACGCCCGGTGTGCAGCGGGCCATGGTCAACTTCGCCACCGAAAAAGCCACCATCGACTACCTGCCAACTCAAGCTACCCCGGCTACCCTTAAACAGGCGGTCGTCAATGCCGGCTACGGCGTCACCGATAGAGCCCCCGATACTTCAGCGGCCGACCGGCAAGCCGAAATCGACCAGCAGAAAGCCCTGGCCTACGTCAAGCTCAAGCGCCGCTTCTGGGTAGCCACGGTGCTGGCCATCGTGATTATGCCCTTGAGCATGCTCATGCTTTGGCCCGCGATGATGGCCCGCGTGAACATGCAGTGGCTGAACTACGGCCTGCTCGTGCTCACGCTGCCGGTGCTGCTCTACAGTGGGCGCGAATTCTTCACTTCGGCCTGGAACGGCTTCAAGCACCGGGCCGCCAACATGGATACCCTGATTGCCGTGGGTACCGGGGCAGCGTTTCTTTATAGCCTCGCGGCCACCGTGGTACCCGACTGGTTTATGCGCCGGGGCATCATGCCGGAGGTGTACTACGACACCACGGCCACCATCATTGCCCTGATTCTGCTGGGCAAGGTGCTAGAGCTGCGGGCTAAGACTCAGACGTCAGCTGCTATTAAGGCCCTGATGGGCTTGCAGGCCAAAACGGCGCGCGTGGTGCGGCCAGATGGCCAGGAAGTGGACGTGCCCATTGAGCAGGTGCAGTTAAACGACCTCATCGTAGTGCGCCCCGGCGAAAAGGTGGCCACCGACGGCGTTATCGAAGAAGGCAATTCGGCCGTGGATGAGGCCATGCTCACGGGCGAAAGCCTACCGGTGGAGAAGAAAACGGGGGACCCGGTGTTCGGGGCCACGCTCAACAAGACCGGCTCCTTCCGCTTTCGCGTGACCAAAGTAGGGGCTGATACCATGCTGTCCCAAATTGTGAAGCTGGTAGAAGATGCCCAGGGCAGCCGCGCCCCCATTCAGCGGCTGGCCGATAAGGTCAGCGCCATCTTCGTGCCCACGGTGGTGGTCATTGCCATCCTCACCTTCGTGCTGTGGTTTGATTTGGCTCCCGTGGAAGCGCGCCTGCCTTTGGCTCTGGTCAACTTTGTGGCCGTGCTCATCATCGCCTGCCCGTGTGCGCTGGGGCTGGCCACGCCCACGGCCATCATGGTGAGCACCGGCAAGGGCGCCGAGCACGGCGTACTGATTCGCAACGCCGAAGCGCTGGAAAAAGCTCACCAGGTCAACACCGTACTGCTCGACAAAACCGGCACCATCACCCGTGGCGAGCCGGCCGTGACGGACTTCGTGCCCGCGGAAGGGCAGGACGCCGGCAGCCTCCTGCAAGTAGTCGCGGCGGTAGAGCGGCAATCTGAGCACCCGCTGGCTGAAGCCGTGGTGCGCTACGCCGATGCCCAGCAAGCCCCTATCATTGCCGCCACCGGTTTCCAGGCCATCGAAGGCAAAGGCGCGCAGGCGTCCGTGAATGGCCAGGCGGTACTTATCGGCAACTTCCGCCTGCTCGATGAGGCCGGTATTTCGCTTTCATCCGCGGTGCGCCGGCAAGCCGACGAACTGCTGGGCCAGGCCAAGACCGTGCTCTACGTGGCCATTAACCAGCAGGCCGTGGGCCTCATCGGCGTGGCCGACACCGTGCGCGAAACCTCGGCGGCGGCCATTAAGCGGCTGCAGGGCATGGGCATCGAAGTGGTGATGATGACCGGTGATAACCCCCAGACGGCCGCGCAGGTGGCCGGGCAGGTGAGCATCAAGCGCTACTTTGCCGAGGTGCTGCCCGCCGACAAGGCCGGCAAAGTGAAGGAGCTGCAGGCCGAGGGCCGCATCGTGGCCATGGTGGGCGACGGCATCAACGACGCGCCGGCCCTCGCGCAAGCCGACATCGGCCTGGCCATGGGCGGCGGTACCGACGTGGCCATGGAAGCGGCCGGCATCACGCTCATGCGCTCGGATTTACAGGGCGTGGTCACGGCCATCGAGTTGTCGCGCCAGACGATTCGCACCATCAAGCAGAACCTGTTTTTCGCCTTTATCTACAACACCCTGGGCATTCCCATCGCAGCCGGGCTGCTGTACCCCTTCTTCGGGCTGCTGCTCTCGCCCATGCTCGCGGCCGGGGCTATGGCCCTGAGCTCGGTGTCGGTGCTCACCAATTCGCTGCGCCTGCGCAGCTTCTCCCCTGCTAAAAACTAAGCTATGGATACCCCCGAAATCATTGTAACGCTGACGGGCCTGGCCCTATCGGCCTTTGTCATTTGGTATTTCTTCTTCTCGGCTCGCCAGACGGCCAGCGCCGTTTCCACCGCCAGTGGCGTGCAGGAAGTGGACATCACCGTCAAGGGCGGCTACTCGCCCGACGTCATCGAGGTGGAGCGGGGCAAGCCCGTGCAGCTGAGCTTCTACCGGGACGAGGAAAACTCCTGCTCCGAGGAATTGCTGATGCCGGACTTCAGCATCCGCCGCGACCTGCCTGCCTTCAAGACCACCCTGGTGGAGTTGCTGCCCCAGCAGGCGGGTACCTTTACGTTCACCTGCGGCATGGGCATGCTGCGCGGTAGCCTGGTCGTTAAATAGATGCCGCTCATGAACTCCCAACTCCGCTCCGGCTTTACGCTGCCCGCCCCCGGCACCCACCGGCTGCTGATAAAGAACATGGTCTGCCCCCAGTGCATCCGGGTGGTGACGGAGGACCTGACGGCCCTGGGCCTGCAGGTGCACCGCGTGGTGCTGGGCGAAGCGGACGTGAGCACCGCCGACGGCCAGGAGCCGGACCTGGAGCCCGTGCGTACCAGCTTGCTGGCGGCGGGCTTTGCCTTGCTCGAAGACCCGCGGGCCCAGCTGGTGGAGCAAATCAAGACCCTGCTGGTGACGCTCATTCACTATCCCGAGCCGGGCCCGCGCCTGCTCACCTACTCGGATTACCTGGTCCAGCACCTGGGGCGCGACTACCATTACCTGTCGCACCTGTTTTCCTCCGAGGAAGGCCTGACCATCGAGAAGTTCATCATCCGCCAGAAGGTGGAGCGGGCCAAGGAACTCATCGGCTACGGCGAGCTGAGCATTGCCCAGGTGGCCGGACAGCTGGGCTACAGCTCCCCGGCCCACCTCTCGCGGCAGTTCGGGCAGGTGACGGGTTTGACCCCTACCGAGTTTCAGCGGCTTGGGCCTGCCAGCCACGCCCGGCGCAGCCTGGACTCGCTGCTATAGCCGCCGAAATTATGCAAGCAAAAAGGCCAACGGTGTAAAAACCGGACCGGTAGGCAGGGCGTTTATAATGCTCACCATCAGACCCCACCGACCGTGCGCATGAACCGCTTATTCCGTTTGCCTATTTACTCCCTGCTTGTGCTGGTTTCCCTGTTTTCGGCCTGTAAAATGGACCACGACATGGACGACATGAAGCACGACTCTCCGCTGATGAAAATCATGATGGACATGATGACGCAGATGGACGCGCAGGCCAAGACCCAGGACCCCGACCACGACTTCGCCGCCCAGATGGTGCTGCACCACGACGCGGCCATCAAGATGAGCGAGGAAGAACTTCGCGCGGGCAGCAACCAGGAGATGAAGACCATCGCCCAGGACGTTATTACCAAGCAACGCGCCGAAATCACGCAATTCAACACGTTCCTGAGCGGGCACCAGCCCACGCAGCCGCTGGTGCCGCAGTTCAACCAAATCCAGAAAACCAACATGGACCGCATGATGGCCGCGAGCAACGCCCGCGCCATGACCATGCGCACCGATGTGGACTACGCAGCGATGATGATAGACCACCACCAGGCGGCCATCGACAACTCGGAGGCGCTGCTCCAGCACGGCCGCAACGCCACGATGCGCCAGCTGGCGCAGGCCATTATCGCCGACCAGCGCCAGGAGATTGCCACGCTGCAAAACTGGCTGACGCGCAACCGGTAATACCGGCTTTGCTCCACGAAAAAGGCAGCTCTTGCGGGGCTGCCTTTTTCATTTCCTGTAAGCAATGACCGACTAGGTCGTTAGCGGGCTTCTTTCTTGGAAATGTTGACCTTGCTCTGTTTGTCTGTTTTTCGCTACCTCTTTTACCTCTGCCTTGCCGCCAGCCTGGTTTTAACTGGGTGCCGGTCATCCGCCGTGGTTCCTAAGTTTCCCGCGACCCCCGGGTATCACCACCCGCGCTTGGCCCAGCGCGTTGACTCGGCCACGGTCGTCCCGGCCCCTGCGCGCCCAAGCACCCCGCCGCGGCGGACAAAGGTGGCTGTGCAGCCTCCGGTCGTGAGCCCGCAGGTCCCTGTGCCCCGGGTGGAAAGAAAGCCGGCTGGCGAGCTGGGCCAGAGATATGCCAAAGCAGCGCCCGGAGACACTGTGCGCCGCGCTACCCAGCCGACGCCACCACGCGGCCTGCGTCGGCAGTTCCCGACCAAACTGTTCAGCGCCCAGACGCTGGTGCATTACAGCCTGCACTTTCTTTTCCCGGCCGTGCTGGCGCTGGTGTTCTTCCCCGCGATGTGGCAGGCCGCCTACCTGATGATGTTGGCCACGATGCTCATGGACTTGGACCACCTGCTGGCCAAACCCATTTTCGACCCGCTGCGCTGCAGCGTGGGGTATCATCCCCTGCACTCTTTTTACGCCTTCCCGGTGTATGCGCTGCTCCTGCTGCTGCCGGCCTTGCAACCGGTCGCCGTGGGCTTGCTTTTCCACCTGTTCACCGATACGGTGGACTGCCTGTGGAACTTTAGCCACTGCAACGAGTGCTACCTCAGCTCCCGGATTTACGCCTTGCGCAACCGGGTGAAAAAGCTACTGGGCCGTGAGGTGGTCGAGTAAGTCAGCGTATTACAGAAGGCTAAGTTGAAGATGTACTTCTGCGTGCCCGTTTACGACCACTGGGTAAGTGCTTGCAGTAGGCCCGGAAATTATGCAAGGCATAGTTAAGCTTTTCTTATTTGTAATCATTCCAAATAAGCCGACCTTTGTGGCATCTTACCAAGCAAAGGTCACCTGATGTTCCCCATTTCGCGCTGTTCTCTTGCCGTTGCAATCGGCAGTTTTGCCCTCTCTACCCTCGTTTCACTCCCCACGGCCCAGGCCCAGCAGGCGCCGGCCCCGGACACCACCCGCCGGCAGACGCTCACCGAAGTCACCGTGACCGGTGCGGCCCCGCACTTCGCCGCGCCCGTGGACGGCACCACCATCACCGCCGGCCGCCGCAATGAACTCATCAAGCCCCGCGAGGTGAACGCCAACCTGGTGCAGAACAACATGCGCCAGGTGATGGCCCGCGTGCCCGGCTTGATGGTGTGGGAAAACGACGGCTCGGGCCAGCAGATTAACGTGGCCACCCGGGGCCTGAGCCCCAACCGCAGCTGGGAATTCAACACCCGCCAGAACGGCTACGACATGAGCGCCGACGCCTTTGGCTACCCCGAGGCCTACTACAACCCGCCCATGGAAGCCGTGGAGCGCATCCAGCTGCTGCGCGGCGGCGCCGGCCTGCAGTTCGGGCCCCAGTTCGGGGGCTTGCTCAACTACGAGCTCAAGCGCGGGGCCCGTGACAAGAAAGTGGAGATTGAAACCAGCAACACGGCCGGCTCCAACGGCTTGTTCAACTCCTACAACGCCGTGGGCGGCACCGTGGGCAAGGTGAACTACTACGCCTATTACCGCCACCGGCAGGGCAACGGCTGGCGTCCCTCCAACCAGTTCACCGTCGACGACTTGCACGGCGACGTGCACGTGGCCCTCACCGAGCGCCTGACCCTAAACGCGGAGCTCACCTACCTGACAAACCGCCTGCAGCAGCCCGGCGGGCTCACCGACGCGCAATTCGCGCAGGACAGCCGCCAGAGCACCCGGGACCGCAACTGGCTCAGCACCCCCTGGCTGATTCCGGCCCTCACCCTGGACTACAAAGCCAGTGAGCGCACCCACCTCAACCTGAAGACCTTTGGCCTGGTGGCCGCCCGCAACAGCGTGGGCTTTGTGGCTGGGCTGCCGGCGCCCGACACCGTAAACCGCCGCACCCGGCAGTTTGCCGCCCGTCAAGTGGACCGCGACGACTACCGCAACTTGGGCGCCGAGTTGCGCCTGACCCAGGACCTGGACTTTTTGGGGTACACCCACACGTTGGCCACCGGTTTGCGGGCCTACCGGGCCACCACGCTACGCCGCCAGCGCGGCACGGGCACCACGGGTTCGGACTACGACCTGAGCTTGAGCGGCAACGGGCTTTTCACCAACGAGTTTGATTTCACTACTACCAACGGGGCGGCGTTTGCCGAACTGCTGCTGCACGCCGGCACCCGCCTGAGCATCACGCCGGGCGTGCGCTACGACTACCTGCGCAACACCAGCACCGGCTACCTGGGCCGGGCCGCCAATGGCATTGAAAACCGCTTGCCCGACCAGTCCAGCCAGCGCCACGTGCTCTTGTACGGCCTGGGTACTGAATTCATCGTCTCCCCTACGACCAACCTTTACGCCAACTATTCGCGCGCTTTTCGCCCCGTGCTCTTCGGCGACCTGGTGCCGCCGGCCACGGCCGACGTCATCGACCCCAACCTGAAGGACGCCCGCGGCTACACGGCCGAAGTGGGCTACCGCGGCACGTACAAGAACTGGTTGCGCTTTGATGTGGGCTACTTCTTCCTCAACTACGAGGACCGCATCGGCACCATCCGCCGGCCCGTGCCCGGCGGCACCGCCGGCCAAACCCAGCAGTTCCGCACCAACCTGGGCCGCACCCAGACCCACGGCCTGGAAGCCTACGCCGAGCTGGATTTGATTCACTCGATTACCGGCAACTTCAACCTGCCCCACCTCGACCTGTTCGCGGCCTTGAGTTTGCTCGATGCCCGCTACGGTAACCTGCCCGTAACCACGCTCACCGGTATGGGCCCCGGCACCCAGATTGTGGAAAGCAATTTGGACGGCAAGTACGTGGAAAACGCCCCGCGCCAGACCCTGCGCACGGGCCTTACTTTCGCCCACAAAGGCGTGTCGGTGACCGGGCAGTTCAGCCACGTGGGCAAGGTGTACGCCGACGCCAACAACACCGAGGAGCCCACGGCCAATGCCCAGACCGGCGCCATTCCGGCCTACCAGGTGGCCGACTTCTCCGCCACCTGGAAGCTGGGCGCCGAGGGCCGCTACTGCCTCAGTGGCGGCGTCAACAATGTGTTCGACGCGCGCTACTTCACGCGCCGGGCGGGTGGTTACCCCGGCCCGGGCATCCTGCCCGCCGACGGCCGCACGTGGTTTGCGGGCCTGGGTCTCACGCTGTAACCGCGGCGTTGAACTCGGAAATTATGCAAGCCTGGGTGGGATTGTCGCAAATCCACGCCCGGGCTTTGCCGTTTTTAAGGGTAGCTACTTTTCACTAACGACCGCTACCCATGAACAAGATATTTCGAATGCCCCTGCTCGCGCTGAGCCTGCTCGGGGCTACCCTTTCCGTCACCAGCTGCGACAAGGACGACGACAACGGCCTGGAGCTCATCGGCCACGACGAGAGCGTGTATATGCGCAACATGCACGAGGGCATGGCCATGATGGAATCCATGCCCAAGACAGGCGACCCGGACAACGACTACTCCAGCATGATGATTATGCACCACCAGATAGCCATCAAAAACAGCCAGGAGGAGCTGAAAAGCGGTAAAAGTGCCGAGATGAAGGCCATGGCCCAGACGATTATCGACAAGCAGCAGGCCGAAATCGCTCAGTTCAACGCCTTTCTGGCCGGCCACCCGGCGCACGCTCCGGCCGTGCCCGAGTTCAACGTCCTGCAGATGATGAATATGATGCAGATGATGAAGGCCGTGGATTTGCGCCCCCTCACCGGCGACCCGGACTTCGACTTTGCCCAGCTGATGATTGACCACCACCAGGCCGCCATTGAGAATTCGGACGCCCTGCTAAAGTTCGGCCGCGACAACGCCACCAAGGTGCTCGCCCAGCAAATCATCACCGACCAGAAGATGGAAATCAAGATGCTGCAGGACTTTCTGCTGGCCAACAAGAAATACTAGGACTTCCCTTGCTCGTATCCCTAAGCAGCGAACCCGAGGGTTCGCTGCTTTTTTACGTTAATTCCCATCCCTATGGAAATGCACAATACCCCCTGGGCCCCGGACTGGGCGCTCTGGCTCTGGTTTGGCCTGACCCTGCTCTCCGTGCTCTACGTGGCCTGGGACCTGTTTACCCGCACGCCCGAGATGAAGGTCATGAAGTGGGGCTGGGTCCTGGTCACGCTCTACACCGGCCCGGTGGGCCTGCTCATCTACTGGTTTTCCTGCCGCGAGCCCGCGCCGGGCACCCACGAGACGTTTGTGGCCCCGCTTTGGAAGCAGGCCGTGGGCTCCACCATTCACTGCGCGGCGGGCGACGCGACGGGCATCATCGTGGCCGCTGCCCTCACCGGCTACTTTGGGCTGAGCATGGGCGTGGACATCTGGATAGAGTATGCCGCGGGCTTTGTCTTCGGCCTGTTCATCTTTCAGGCCCTGTTCATGAAGGACATGATGGGCCTGAGCTACGGGGAGGCCCTGCGCCAGTCCTTTCTGCCGGAGTGGATATCCATGAACGCCATGATGGCCGGCATGCTGCCCACCATGGTGATTCTGATGACCCGCGACATGCGGGCCATGGAAGCCACTTCGCCCTGGTTCTGGGCGGCCATGTCGGCCGCGACGCTGGTGGGCGTGGTGGTCTCCTACCCCGTCAACTACTGGCTGGTTAAAAACCAGCTCAAGCACGGCATGGGCACCGAGCGCGCCTTGGGCAAAGGCGGGGCGGCAATTGAAGAAGTCAGCGCTTCGGCGCATGCCGGCCATAGCATGGGTAGCATGTCGCACACCGCATCTGCAGCCACTGCGCACGCGGGACATGCCATGGCCGCGATGCCCATGAACATGGAAGGCGGAGCCCAGGTGTCGGGCTTGCGCAAAGCGGTGGTTACTCTGCTTACGCTGGTGATGCTCGCCGTCGGCTACTGGCTGGCGGCCCGCTACGGCGATTTGTCCATGCGGCCCGGCGTGCCGATGGAGGCCATGCCTGGCATGGACATGCCGGGCCACCGAATGTAAATAGCCAGCGCGGCCCCAAACAAGTCATAGGGCCGCGCTGGCTAAACCAGTAGGTAAGACGAAAGCCTACAACGGTTAAGCAGCTTTTAGGCTTTCTTCACGAGGGCCATGCCGCACTTAGGGCAGCTGCCGGGCTTGTCGCTGGCACTGCCTTCGCACTTCATGGGGCATTCGTAGGCCGTGCCGGCCACCTTGCCGGCTTTGGCGGCCGCGTCCAGCTTTTCAAACCGAGCGCTGAGCGAGCTGCCGTTGGCTTTCACACTCACGATGGCCGTGCGCAGCATCGAGCCGGCGGGCAGGGCGGCCACCAAATGGTCGCCGGCGGCCGTGAGCTTAACCGTGCTGGTCTTGCCCGTCGTGCTAAGGAGCATGACCGAGCCGGTGGTGCGGTCAACGGCCAGGGAGTTCTCCTTGCCGTCGAGCAGGTACACGTGCACCTCCTCGGCGTGCTGCACCAGCTCGATGTGGTACTTGCCCGCCGTGCGCACCGTGCCCCCGTGGGGAGATTTGTGGGCGTGGGTTTCACCGGCGGCCTTGTGGCCGTGGGCCGGGGCACCGGGCTTGTGGCTGTGCTGGGCCGAAAGAGAAAGCGGGGCGGCGAGCATCGTAGCGGCCAGCAGGAAGTGCGAAGTTTTCATGAGGGAAAGTTAAGGGAGTGCGACCAGTGGCCCATGGTGGGAATAACGCCGGCAATGGTTGCTCGGGTGGGCAGTTATCATCATTTGTGCCAGTTTCATCGGAGACAAATAACCGAACCGACTGGAGGAGGAAGGAGGCGCCTGATTTGAGTTGACCGCGATTGCGCGCTTCTGTGCATCTTAGCTGCTTTATTGGCCTTACGCTCCTTTATGTCCGCCGCTCTACCGCCCCTTATCCAGCAATACAAGGCCGATTCCGAGTCCGTTTACAACACCTGGTTTATCAACAACGAGGAGCGCCTGAAGGCCTTTCGCTCCATCCGGCGCGGCGTGCAGCAGGTGGTCAAGGACATCAAGGCCGGCAGCTTCGGCAATGACTTTAAGGGCACCTCGCTCGAATTCGTGCTCAGCGTCATCAGCGAGCAAAAGCAGGTGTTTCAGGGCGCGGCCCACCCCTTCTACTGGAAGCCCAAGCTGCGCATCCCCGACATCTACGAGCACGAGGACAACAAGCGCGCCTTCGGCCAATTCCTGGAAAGCTGCCTGGCCGCCACAACCGAGCAGCAGCTGCTCAAGGAAATAGACATTCTGGACCGCCGCAAAATCAAGGGCCTGGGCCCGGCCGTGGCCAGCATCCTCTACTTCCTGCACCCGACCTTGATGCCGCCCTGCAACACGGCCATCGTCAACGGCTTCAACGCCTTGTTCGGGGAGAAAATCAAGCTCGGCTCCTGGTCCGAGTACCTGCGCATGCGCGACCGATTGCGCGACCTCAATCAGGAACACCGCCAGCACCTGAGCCTCGACTACGGCGCGCTGAGCGGCCTGCTCTTCGACGTGGGCGTAAAAAAGATGATTGCCGGCGACCAGCAGTTCGCCACCGACGAGGAGCGCGACAAGTACCAGCAGCAGGCCCAGAAGCGCCACAAAGAGGTGCAATCCGAAGCGCAAGAGGAAAACCAGCACACCGAGATGCAGCACCATTTGCTGCGCATCGGCAAGGCGCTGGGCTGCGACGTGACCACGGCCATCAACGACCGCAACCGCCTATGCGGCGGGCAGAAGCTCTCGTTTCTTTGCCTCGACCAGCACCCCGAGTTGCCGGTGCCCGCCGACGTGGCCAGCACCATCCGGCTCATCGACATCGTGTGGTTTGCGCCCGGTACGAGCCGTGTAGTGGCCGCTTTCGAGGTGGAAAAGAGCACCAGCATCTACAGTGGCATCCTGCGCCTGACGGACCTGGCGTTTTCCATGCCCGAGAACGAGACGGCGTTGTACCTGGTTGTGCCCGATGCCCGCGAGAAGGAAGTGCAGGCTCAACTCTCGCGGCCGGCCATCCGCGCCGCCGGCGCGACCATCCACTACATCCTGTTCTCGGAGTTACGCCAGCACTGCGAGGCGCTGTGCAAGTTTGGCGACTCGCCGGCCGCCATGCGCAAGATTGCGCGTTCCGTTAGCTAAGGTCTTTACCAAATGAGCATTGCCAAACTCTTCCTGTTTGCAAAAAATACCGATGCCAGCGCCTCGATGCGTGGCTATCAATATCAGGTGTTCAAAACCGTAGAAACGTGGCTTGAAAACTATCTAGACCACGTTGACGAAGCGATATATTGCGACTATGAAGAGGATATCTTTCAGCACAACGAGCTTACGCAGGCGGCTACGTTCCGCCAGCTGAAGCTGTACTCAACCCCTTTTTCCTTTCGTAGCGAGGAGATACAGAAGGCGGTGGCGCACTTCTTCATGCTGCACGTGAAAACGGATTATGCGGCCAAGGACAAGGAGTTTGTTTTTGAAGCCAACAGCCGCGTTGCAGAGCATCGCGAGGGCAATGAGTCGGATTTACTGCGCCGCTGGGTGGCCAGCCAAGGAGCCCTTCCGGATGCCCTGCTCACCGAATGTGCCACAAAAGTAAAGGCACTTGTCACATCTTATGTGGAGGAGCGTGCCACGCAATTAGCTGACCAGCTTGCCGAAAGGCTAAAGAAGAAAGCGGAGGACGCTCAGGCCGTCTTGGTGATAGCGGCCGAAGAGCAGGTATTACAAGAAGCAGTGGCTGTTTTTCAGAAGCTTACTGACCAAGACTGGGACGATTTTACGCGCCGAATCAAATGGCGTTTTGATGGCCTGAGCCCGGACGAGGCCTTCAAGGGCACCATTGCCCGCCTCGAAGAACTGGTGGCGCAGCTGCCAGACATGCCTAGGGAGCGGCGCAAGGGCTTTTTGGGCATGTTGTGCATGCGGGTAGACATTAAAGCTTCCGAGCAGGCACCCGAGGACCGCAAGCTGGTGAATGGGGAACTCACGAACCTGCTGCTCCAGGCGGGCACCTTGGAAGACCTATGGTACCACGAGGTATTTACCAAGTGGCAGGAAATCGGTCAGCCGGCAGATTTTCGCCTCGGTGAATTTTACGAGGTGCTGCAAGCTGTTTCCTACTGCCGTGCTGCCAAGAATCTGCAGTCCCACGACGCGTTCTGGATTGGCTTGCTCACTTGGTACATTTCGGAGTTGCAACAGCAGCCCGAATTTCGAAAAAAGGGGCTCTACGAGCTAATCTGGCTCCGGATGCGGCCCACGGAGTATTTGGCGCCTGCCCTTGGCGATTTGTTCGGGCTGGAAGACCACATCCGGGAATATTTCAGCAACTTCTCCGCCTTCACCGCCGCCGGAGATTTCGAAGATATTCAAAGCCTGCTTTTCCTAGTGATGGCCTCGGCTTTGAACGAAAAATCCGCGCTCACTACCGAAGAAACCGCCGGTTGGATGCAACAATTCAAGCTGCAACTGGACCAGCTCCTGAGTCAAACGAGCAATCCTTCGGACCTGTGTCGGTTACTGGAGTGCTCCGCTAATCTGCACTTTTTTGCGGGGAGCCAAGACCGGAGCGAGGAGAACGTCGCCAAAATTATGGCGCCTTTGGAGCAGCTGCTGGCAAATGTAGACCAGGCCCGGCTCTACAATGCCACGCAGTTGAGCAACCGTCTCCACACTCACATTCGCCTGTTGATACAGGTGGATGAGGAGGGAAACGAAGTCCTGATTGATGCTTTCAGAGAGTTTGTCGGCCGACTTGATGCCGTGGTCGAAAAGAAGCGGGGTGCGCATGAGCGGGCCCGCCGGCTAGTGGTTTCAGGCGCCGCTTACTTGGAGACTAAAACCCCCACTGCCCTACTCAAAGCACTCCGGGATTTTCACGAGGCCAAAGCGTTGTGGCTACAGGATGAAACGTTCGAGGGCTATACCCTGGCCTTACTTAATATCGCTCAGGTCTACGGCGCCTTGGACATGCACTTCGCGGCAAAGTACTATGGGCTGTGGGCCACGTGGGTCAGCTGGCAGAAAGGCAGCCGTAAGCTAGTTAAGCGAATTGCTCAGGGAATCGGCATGGTTTTCCACGCTGATTTCGTCCAAGGCGCTTGGTTTAGCGCCCTGCTGGACTTTGAGCTTTACATGATGTCGCGACACGAGTTCGACCCCGAACCTATCGACGCGGAGGGGGCCGAGATGCCCCAGAAAAGCATCATGAATTATGGCTTTCTGTTGTATGCCGCGCCCCTTCTGGCCCCGGAATTACAGGTCATGACGCAAGCCAAATTATCTGAGGCCGGGTACTTAAAAGAAGAGTACCTGGATGAGTTGCTGGCCGTACTTCAGGCTGACTTACCAGAGCCTAAATTACGAGCTGGCCTTATCAAGAATTTTGCGGATGCGCCGCTGAACGACATGGGCCCCGAGCGTACCGTTCGGTTTCACGCTTTGGGAATAGAATGGCACGTGCGCTTTGCCAACTCGTACGAAATGACTGCCCTGGGCGAGGACTTCTGCGCCATGCTTCAGGTGTTGCTGGTGGAAATAGCGCTTTCCAAGGTTGACTTTCATTTGCCCAGCGGCCTTGTTGACCTCACCCTAGAAATTACCGATACCCCACGCGAGCCCGAACAGTTGCCGGATAATGGAAAAGCAAAGTGGAAGGCCTTTGTGCATCGGGTTGACAGCTCTGACTATGAAGAAGTAAAACTGGGGGTTGCATTCGTCAGCGTCGCGCTCAAAGCCATTCTGCAGGACATCAGCTTACTGCCAGTGGCCGAGTATAACGAGGCGTTTTGGGGTCTCTTTACCGAGAGTAACCTGGGTGCAAAATCAATGCAGGCAACCTCCTACCAGCGCATGTACCGGTCGATGTTTTCCGAAAAAGCGTTCGGGGCGTTTGGTCGCGATACGTTTTCTGCTTTGCCGGCTGTACCCGACTTCCCGTTGATTAACCTGTTCATGCAGCCGAAAGCAGGTCCCAGCAAGAAATACAATCCTTCAACCGCTGTCCAAAACATTGGAAACCGGTTTCAGAAAGCAGTTCGCAACATCCATCAGACACTTGCCCGCCTAAAGCTGGATGCCGGCTATGGCTCCTGGCTGCAAACACTTCGGGAAGAAGGCTGGCCAGACTGGCAGATTGTTGTGGCCATGATGAACTTCATGCTCTCCTACAAAGCCAACCGACTACTTGAAGGGCGGAAGTTTGCGACGCCAGCGGAACACCAAGCTGCCTTGAAAGTAGAGTTTCAGCGCATCTTGGAGCGAGACGAAGTAGAACTGCAGATGGAGTTTCCTCTGCAGGCATTCCAATCGGCTGAGTTTAGAATCAGCTTGGAGCAAATGCCCATAATTTCTTTAAGCGCCTTCGGTTTGGAGAACCACGCCCGCTTTCCTAATCCTAGTGCAGTGAGGGAATTCATGAATGAGCGGTTTAATGTGCAGACCGATGTCAACGACGAGCACAATCCCTTGTTGTAACTACTTGCTCCTACCTTTCAGCCGAAGCAAATAAAGGAACTCAGATTGTATTCTGATTTCCTTATCCCCTTACAGTGAAGGGTTTCCGTTAAATAAATGAAAACAAGTTTTATAATGCGACTTTTACGTATCATTAAGTAGTAAATAAGCCTTTAATGAGAAGCATGCGTATCATTATTGAATAGCTAGCTCCTTTGCTATTGACTTCGTTAATGGTACCTTTACGTTGCATTAACAAGGGTAGTGGCAGTTAATGCTATTTAAAAGTGTCTTTATGGACTGGTACGCTTTGTCAGACGTAGCTGCGGTTAAAGAAATTGGCCGCAACCTGCAGCTTATTCGGCTGAATCAAGACATCTCGCAGCAGGAGATGGCAATACAAACAGGCTTGAGCCGACGGACCATCAGCCAGGTCGAAAACGGCCGGCCGGCCTCTACGCTCACGCTGGTGCAGCTGCTGCGCGCTTTGGGGCGCCTCGATGTGCTCGAAGTGCTGGAAGAATCGGCCACCATCAGCCCCTTGCAAGCGGCGCGCCTGGCACGCCAGCAGAGGCAGCGGGCCAGCCGCCGCAACGAGGACTCTTCAATAATGGGATTATGAGTACGCTGATAACGGCCACGGTTTCTATTTGGGGCCAGCGCGTCGGGTACGTGCTATGGGAGGAAAAACGTCGGATTGGCGTCTTTGAATACGAGCCTGCCTTTGTTCGCACGGGACTGGAGCTGGCGCCGATTATCATGCCGCTGCCAGTAGGGCGTAAGTCGCGCAAATTTGACTTTGCCACCCTTAACCGGGAAACCTACCAGGGACTGCCCGGCCTGCTGGCCGACAGTCTGCCCGACCGGTACGGGCGTCAGCTTATTGACGCTTGGCTGGCCTCCAAAGGGCGGGACGCATCTTCATTTACGCCCGTGGAGCATCTGTGCTACCTCGGCCACCGGGGGATGGGCGCGCTGGTGTACGAGCCGGCCTCGCAGCCCGCGCTGGAAAAAGGAGCCTCGCTGGAAGTTGGGGAACTCGTGAAATTCGCCCGGCAGGTGCTGACCAACCGGGAAAGCCTGCACACGTCGCTGGGCACCAACGCCACCGAGGGGCTGGCCGAAATCATCAGCGTGGGTACTTCCGCCGGTGGTGCCCGCGCCAAGGCCGTAATTGCCTATAACGCCACCACCAAGGAAGTACGCTCGGGACAGGTCGATGCCCCCGAGGGCTTTGCGCACTGGCTGCTCAAGCTCGATGGGGTGACCAATGCCAGCTTGGGCGACCCGGCCGGATACGGCCGCATTGAGTACGCTTACCACCTGATGGCCCGGCAGGCGGGCCTGCAGATGACCGACTGCCAGCTACTGGAAGAGAACGGCCGGGCGCACTTCATGACGCGGCGATTTGACCGGGTGGCCGGCAGCCAGCGGCTGCACATGCAAACACTCTGTGGGCTGGCACACTTTGATTACAACAAGCCCGGTCTCTATACATATGAGCAGGCGTTTCAGGTCCTGCGGAAGCTCCAATTGCCGCACCCGGCCGTAGAGGAGCTTTACCGGCGCATGGTGTTCAACGTGGTGGCGCGCAACCAGGACGACCACACCAAGAACATCTCCTTCCTGATGAATCCGGCGGGCAAGTGGAGCTTGTCCCCAGCGTACGACGTGACGTATTCCTACAACCCCACGGGCGAATGGTCCAGCCACCACCAGATGTCGCTGGCGGGTAAGGTCGATGATTTTACGGAAGAAGATTTTCTGCACCTGGCCAAGAGCGTGCAGGTGAAAAAGGCCCGGGAGATAATTCAGCAGGTAGTCGACGCGGTAGCCAGTTGGTCTACTTTTGCGGCCAAAGCCGGCGTGCCGAAGAAACAGCAACAGGCTATTGCCAAAACGCACCGCCTGCAGCTCTTCAAAGGCCTTAATCAGCTGAGCCCTTCGGCATCCTAGCAGTATCGATACCACTGGGACGCCGAAGGGCTCAAGGGAAATTCTTTCGGACTACTGCATGCCCCTTGCCTCGCGCACACTGTGCCAAGGAGGCGGCATTTTTCAAGGGGGCAAGTAGCGGAAAATTACCTCCCCTACTCCCCAATGACATACACGGGAACGGCCTGCGCGTCGACGCCCCGCCCCGTTGCCTTTTTCACCTCTTTGCCATCCAGTAGGATAGCGCAGGTTATCTCCGAGGCTGCCGTGCCCCCATCGATGCTGGCAAGGATAGTAAGGTTATCCCCTTGCTTCATGGTGCGCTTAAAGCGGTAGGTGGTCGGCAGCGCCGTAGTGCCCAGCGTCGTGGTGCCGCCACTTTCGTTGGTATAGCTCACATAGTCCGATTCCATGGCATTGGAGGTGACCTTGTATTCCACCTGATACTCTTTCGGCCCCGAGGGCGTAGCATCGTTGTCTTTCGAGCAGCTCGTGGCCAGGGCCGTGCAGCTCAGCAGTAGAAAGGCAAGTCGTTTCATAGTTCAGAAAGTAGAATTAGCGAAAATGGTAGCGCAGACCAACGCCGGCCATGCCAGGCCATTGGTCTACCAGTGGATTATTGAAGAGGTAGCCTTTGGTACCGGTGGCGACCAGCGAGAGCCGGTTGCCCAAGAAGAAATCGGCTTCCAGGCCGGCTTGGGGGCCATAGGTGAAGCGTTGCGGTTCATTTGAGTCATTGGCCGCCTCACCCGTGCCATTCTGATTGGTCCACTCGTAGCCGGCTCCCGCGCCGAGCAGCAGATGCACGTAGGCGAACTCCCCGAGACGAAACAGCTGGGGGGAAAGGAGCACCCGACCCTGATATACCGAGTATTCCCCGCGAGTGGCCAGATGGCCGGCTTCATAACCACCGCTTAGGCGCAAGGCCAGGCGATTGGTGAGCATGGGCGTGTAGCTCAACTCGTAGTAGTCACCCTTTTCGGAGCGGCCGACGTGGGCACCCCAGCTTGCAATGTGTTTAACGTGGCGCTGACCGGAGGCCGGCAATATGCCAGCCCCCGTCAAGAAGAGCACCACTAGAAGTAGGTTTTTCATATGAAGCTAGCGGGGCCGGTTACGGTCCATTTTGATGAGTGCGTTCCGGCTCAGCGTTGAGGCGTACACCGCTTCCGCCGCTTGGTGAGCCGGTCCCGCCTGCGAGGCTTCCATGAACAGGCGGTCGCCCTGCTCACGCAGCTGCATGGCCTTGATCATATTGTCATTCGAGGAGTTGAGCGCGGCCATCCGCTCCCCTTCCGTCATGGCGTAGCGGCCCGGGTTTTTCAAAGTGGCCTGCATCTCCACGCTTTGCGCGGTCATCTCGTCGGCAATCTTGTAGTAGTTCACGGCCATGGCCAGCTTGCGCTTGGCCATCATCTCCTCGGCCGCGAACAGCGAAACCGTCGATTCCTCGCGCTTGGCCTGGTACTGGTCGCTGGTCATGTTGCCACTAGGGTCGGTTGAGCTGGACCCAAAGCGCGAAAACACGTCGTACATGGTGTTCACGTCCTGCGCGGGGTTGGTCAGCTGCAGGGCCTGCCGCAGGCGCTGGGCTTTGGCATAAACCGGCATCATCTGGTTGGTTTGGCTCCGGCCCGACATGGCCAGGGCCCGCGCAAACAGCTCCTGCGGGTTGGAGAGGCGCAAATCCTGGATGCTTTGCACCTTGCGCAAGTCCGCCTGCACCTGCTTCTGCAAGTCCAGGGCTTCCTGCGTCAGGCTGCGGACCTCACTGGTAATGTCCTTGGTGACGCCGGCAATCTGGCGGGCATCCTTGACGACCTGGTAGTTTTTGACCGTTTCGGTCCACTGCGCGAGGCGCTTGGCGAAGTCCCCAATGTGCACGCCCATGTGCACGGGGTCGTTAACGACCATCTGCGCCCGGGCTTGTCCAGCCGGGGCAAGTAGCAACGCGACGGCCACGAGGGCCGGAAAAAGAGTCTTTTTCATGGTTGTAGAATGAGTGAATGGAAAGGGTTAGCGTCCCGACGCCGTAGCCGGCCCCAGCTGGCCGGCGGCGGCCGTGGTAATCAGGATGGGGTAGCCGTCGGGCAGCAGAACTTCCCGCAGCTTGGTGCGGGTTTTCGGGCGGCTGAGCACGTTCATGGCCACGCGCCCGCCCACGCCCACCACCGAGTTGGCGGCCGAGGCCGAGCGGTCGATGGCGGTACTCACTTCCTGCATAGACTGCTGCTGCAGGTCCTGGCCGGCGAGGCTGGCATCCTTGGCGACCCGCTTGACCGGGTCAATCATGATGCCCGGTAGGTAGTTGTAGTCGTAGATGCTGGCCGCGACCCGGGTGGGACCGAGGCGGTTGACTTCCAGCATCACGTTGTTGGTGCCCACGCTGGCAATGCCGGCAAAAACAGAATTCTTGGGGAAGGTCACGCCCGACACCACGGCGTCTTCCTGCAGGCGCAGCAGGACCACCGAGCCGGTGCGCACCTTCTGCTCTCCGTTGATGACGCACTTGAAGAACACGTCCGGCGTGAGCTCGGCCTGGCTGCCCTGGGCCATCATCCGGGCCGAGTTGCCCACCTTGACGGTGTTGAAGCCATCCCGGCCGGCAGCGTTGGCGCGGTTGGCCAGAGTCTGCGCAGCCGCTTTGGGGTCGCGAAACCGTTTGCCGGTCATGCGCTCGTAGGCGGCGCGGGTTTCGGGTGGCGAGGAACCCAGCATGGCCAGCACGTCCGGGTCCGTTTCAAACGGGGTGCCGTCAATATCGGTCGCGGGCAGCAGCCCGGCCCGCAGGCCCCGCCCAGCCCGGTAGCTCGCCCGGCGGGCCGAAGCGCCTACCGCTTGGCCGGGGCGACGCCGAGGGACCACCAGCGTTTGCGCGTGGTACGAACCCGTCGTGGGGTCTTGCAGGGTCGTTTCAATCGTGTCCACGTCGGCCGCGGCTAAGCGGGCCTCCTCCTGCCGGCGTCGGGCGGTGAGGGTAGCCGCCGCGGCCCGCCGTTTGCGGCGCAGGGCCTGGCCCAGAGTGTCAGCTACAAACGCTTCTACTACTTCGTCGGTGTTGGGGCGAACCGGCGTGCTCTGGGCCTCCTGCTCCAGCCGCCGCTGCTGCTCGATTTGCGCCGAGGGCGAAACAGGGGCGGTGGGCTCAGTGGGCGCGGCTTTGATTTCGGGCTCGATGTTTTCCGAAGCCGCTGCCACGACTTCCTTCTGCTGCTGGGCGGCCTGCGTGGCCGAGCGCAGCCAGAGAAACAGCCCCCCGGCGACCAGCAAAACCAGCAGGCCGGTCAGAGGTATCCAGTTGTTGCGCAGCAGCTCCAGCGGAGTTGCTTTCGGCTTGTCAGCAGTAGGCCGGTCCACTGCTAGGCGCTCCTGGCTGTCGTGCTCGGCCGAGCCTGTGGAATGAGATTGAGTATGTTGGTTTGCAGGTTCCATAAGTGGGGCTGGGTTAGATGGTGGAAGCCCGATTAATGACCCGCGACGGCACCGGCAGCACCAGCACCCGGGCCCCGTTCAGCTCGCGCAGTGTCACTTCCAGGTAGCCCCGGTCGGTGGCCGCGTAGAGCGGAATGGCGTAGGTCAGGTAGCCGGTGGTGCGGCCCGATACCACCTGGTTGGTCCCGCCACCCGAGGGGGCCAGCGGACGGCGCGCTTCGTTCTTTTTCTTGGCCAGAAACTTCTTTTGGGCGTTTTCCACCAGCTGGAAGTCGGTGAAATCGACGTTGTAGTCGATGGCCGAGTGGTTGATGACTTTGAAGCGCAGGTAGGTAAAATCCCGGTCGTTGCGCACGTTGGCCAGCGAAAGCACCAGGTCGTTGTCGACCACGGCCACCGCTTGGTGTTCCTCCTTGGACTTGCGCAGCGCGGAGAGCTTGCCCTCCACCGCGGCTTTCTTTTCCCGCTCTTTGTCCAGCGCCAGCTCATTCTCCGGCGCCGAGCCCGTCACGGAGCCCGCGCCATTGCTCAGGCCCAGAGCCCCGTCTTTTTGGAAGTCGTAGAGCTGCAGCACGGGCCGGTTCACGTACACAAGCCGCCCCATCCAGTACTTGCTGCCGAAGCGGATGAGCATGGGGGTCGGCGGCGCTGACTTGCGGCGGGCGCGCACAAACACGGCGTTGGCTTCAATCTTGACCAGGTAGTTATTGGCCATGCCCACGTCGACCAGCGACACGGGGCCGCTGAACACGAGGTAGGTGGTGGAGCTGTCCGACACGGCCACGTCCAGCAGCGTGGGCGCGCCGTGCACCGCGGAGGAGGACGGCCGCAGCAGGGCCGACGTGGCAGAAGTGGTTTGGGCTGAGCTGACCGAAGCCAGCAGCACCGGCAGGCCCAAAGCCAGCAGAAGTTTAGACAACATAGAAATACGCTTTAGGAGGGAAGAGACTTATTTGCCGGGCGATACCGGAGAGGCTTGACCAGGGGCCACTGGCGAGACCGGGGCGATGCCGGCGTCGGGAGCCCCGACTCCCGCGCTGCGCTGGGCTTCCTGCAGGGCCCGCTGCCGGTCGGCTTCCTGCTCTTTCAAGGCTTGCAGCTCCTCCCGCGACACCTGCGGGTTGTAGGGGATGTAGTCGAAGTTGGTAATCAGCAGGCCGTAGGGGTTGGCATCCGAGCGGTTGGTTTCGGCCAGGTTGAACTTGGCGGCCAGCGGCAGGGGCTCCTTTTGCTCGCCCCCAATGAAAATGCGCTGCTTGATGTAGACCCGGCCCGACCAGGGCCGATGGTTCATGTCCACGAGCACGCTGTCCACCGTCACCACGTTGCGGGCGGCGTAGCGCTCGTAGTTCTGCAATACCTGACCCCGCGTAAATCCGTCGTAGATGCGACGGCCCCCGCGGCCTTCAATGAGCGGCAGGGCGGCATCCAGGTTGGTTTTATAAGTGTACTGGTCGTGCCCGAACATGGTCAGCATGAAGTTGCGCACCAGGTTGCGGGCCTCGTAGGCGGTATGCGTTTCGGTGGTGGGCGCGGAAAGCGCGGCCACCGAGCCGGTCTGGCCGACCACGTACACGCGGCGGCCGCTGTTCTCGTAGGCGCGGTACACCAGAAAGCCGGCGGCCAGGGCCACGAGCAGCAGGGCCAGCACGCTCCCCATGGCGAGGTTGCGCATGGTGGAGAAAGAGGTACTTAGGTTTTTGGCAGAATCCATTGCAAATGCGGGTTAAGTCATCAATAGTTGATGTAGGAGGCCAGGATTTTTTCCCCACCGCCCCCTTAGTTGGCCAGGGGCAGGGAGATTTGCAGGCCCCGGTAGGGATAGGTTAGCAAGCCGGGGTCCTTATCGCCACCCGGGCTGGCGTAGGCGTAGAGCACCCCCTGAACCGTGACGGGCTGCGCAGGCCGCATCGGCACCACTTGGCCGCCCCGGTCGATGTCGCTGATGAAAAAGCCACGCAGCGAATCCCGGGCAGAGGGCAGCTGCAGATTGCCGATGCCAGGCTTGCTCTTGCCAAAGCCCATCGGCTTCCAGCGCAGCACGGCTGCAAAGGGGATGCGGTAGCCCGGCCCTACTTTGGGGTAGCCCCGCTGGGCGCTCCGCAAGCCGGCCGGCAGGGCGAGGATGGCCGCGACCGGAGCTTGGCTGGTAACCGAAACCAGCTCCAGGTAGCCTTCTTCGGGCAGCATCTGGGCGACCCCGGGCTCCACGTTCACTGCCGACGCCGGCAGGGCCGGAGGCAGGGTAGTGGCGGCTTTCCAGGCATTCGCTTTGGCTTGCTCCGCGGGGCTGCTGGCGTTGGTTTGCAGGGCGTCGACAAGGTGCGTGGCCGCCTTCTCCTCCTGGGATTGGCAGGCGCTGGCCAGGCCCAGGGCGAACAGGGCCAGGTAACGGGTTGAATGATTCATCGGAAAAAGGAAGGATTGGTTAAACTGTCCACAGCCCGGAGGGGCGTTGCCGGTAGGAAGGGTTCAGCGCGTCCGACATGGTGATGGTGGGCAGCCCCGCCGAGGCCGAGCTGCCGCCACTTGGCGCCGGTGTTCCGCCGCTGGAGCTGCCACCATCACCGCCCCCACCGCCGGCGCTGCCGCTAGCCACTTTGCTGCCGCCGCCCATGGCGCGGCCGATGGCGCCGGATACGCCGTGCCCGCCGCCGTTCATGCCTGCCGAGACGCCGGCAACCGCCGCGGCCGCCGATGCGGCCATGCCCACCACCGAGCCCACGAAGCTTTGGGCGGCCGAGGAGCCGATGATGAGGCTGGTCAGGTAGGGCACCATGAGGTAGAGCATGATGAAGGCGACCGACACCACCAGCTGCTTGGTGTCTTGCTCGACGGCTGCCGGCCCCGCGAACACCCCGCCGAACGTGGTATTGGAGGACGTGTAGTAGGTGTAGAGCAGGTCCAGCAGGGCAAACGACAGCCCCCAGAACTGCACGGCCAGGAAGTTTTGCAGCCACTTCATGGCCAGCTGGCCGAAGGAAGGGATGACCGAGAGGCAAATGGAAATGGGGCCGCAGACAAACAGAAACCCAAGAATGAACTGCTGAATGAACTGCATGATTTGCCGAATCAACAGCACCACCTCTCCGGTCACCAGCTGCAGCAGAATGTTGGTTAAGCTGAACGAGGTGATGGTTTTGAGCAGGTTGCTGATTTCGTCT
This sequence comes from Hymenobacter translucens, assembly GCF_020685205.1. Classification (GTDB taxonomy): domain Bacteria; phylum Bacteroidota; class Bacteroidia; order Cytophagales; family Hymenobacteraceae; genus Hymenobacter; species Hymenobacter translucens. The sequence continues at coordinate 69,766 of NZ_JAJERB010000012.1, read as the reverse complement.
ACCCCTTGCTCAACCACCGTTTTCTGCGAGAGGGTGTCGGCGCTGCTGATGGTGGCGCCCAGCGCTGAGGCGGCCGTCGAGCCGTCCGGGGTAGCAAAGAGCCGGGTGAAATTGGCGACTCCCGAGCTGAGCGTGTCAATCAGCTCTTTGTAGAAAAAGAGCAGGAAGAATATCCACACGGCTTTGAGGATGGGACCCCAATCCATGGAAAGCCCGTGGCCCGAGAGGAAGCCGCGCCCGACCGTGTAGAGCAGGGCAATGAGCATGAAGGTGGGCGTGATGAAGCGGCAGGCGCGCAGCACGATTTGCAGGGTCTGGTCGCAGGCGCTCAGAAACGTCGGGTCGGCCCCGTAGGCGACCATTAGGTAGCAGCCGCTCATTTGGCCAGCACGCCCGTGCGGGCCTGTTTATCTTCCACAAACTGGTCGACCGCGTAGTCCAGGCGCTGCACCTTGACGGGCTCGTACTGGGGGTTGCCCTCGGCGTCCAGCTGCAGCCGGCCGCTTTTGTCGAGCACCGGCTTGCGGTTGGTTTGCTGGTAGAACTTGACCAGCTTGTTGAGGTAGTTGCGCTCTACCGGCTTGGAGGTGAGAATGGCATCGAGCTGCGGGGAGGCTTCCACCCCGAATATCTTACCCTTGGCGCCCTGCTTGATGAAAATTTCGCGCAGCGCGTCCGTGGACCGCACTGACCGAATCAAATCCATCTCGTGCCCGGTCAGGCCCAACGGGGGCTGCAGCTGGGCCAGGGAGTCGGGGTTGACGTGGCGCAGGATAATCTTGGTGGCCGAGTTGTTGATGATGGCCGGCCCTATTTTGCTGCTGGTAATCTCGGTGATGCCCTGGGTGATGATGGTCACCGAGCCGTTGGTTTTGCGGATGGTGCGGTACATCGACTCTATAAATTCCGAGAGCACCCCCGAGAGCATGGTCCAGGCCTCGTCCAGGGCGATGTACTTGACGTCGTCGGGAAACTTGCGGAACAAGTCCAGGCTCAGCTCGGTGATGAGCATGGCCACCACCGGGTAGAGGTCGGGGTCAGCCTGCACCTTGGCCAGGTCAAAGCAGATGAGCCGGTACTCGCTCAAATCCACGTCGCGCTTGGCGTTAAGCACCCGCTCGTAGCGGCCGCCGCTGATGTACTGACCCAGCACCAGGAAGAACTGGTGCATGTCGATGTACTTCAGATTTTTCTGGTACTGCCGGCGGGCCCCGTCCAATGGGTCGGCTTCCAGGCCTTCGCCGGGCACCGCCACGGGCTTCTGCATTTCGTGGTCGAACTGCTCGACGAACTTATAAAAGCTTTCCATTCCCGGAAACTCCTCGTCCTTCTGATTCAGACGGTCGCTCTCATTCAGGCAGGCGTAGTACTCAATCAGAAAGCGGCTCAGAATGGTCCGTTCCGACTTGTCGAGGCCGGTATCCTTGCCGCCCTTCCAGAGGGCCGCGAGCAACGCCAGGTGAAAGTTGGTTTTCTCGTCGTTGTAGAGCCACCGGCCCGCCGCGTCGCGCGGCACCACGAAGGGATTGAACTCAATGGGCCGCTGCGGGTCGTACTCGAAGTAGGTGTGGTCGAAGTCCTCCCCGTTGAGCGACTGCAGCACGTTGCGGTAGGTGCCGCCCACGTCCATGATAATCTGGCGGGCGCCCTTCTCGAAGCGCTGCACAATCAGGTTGCCGAAGGTGTAGCTCTTGCCCGAGCCCGAGGGGCCGATGACAATGGCGTTCTGATTGTCCAGGGCCGTGTTGAACAGGTTTACCTGCACCAGATTCCGAAAGCGGTCGGTGAGGTACTCTCCCACCGGGTCGGTTTTGTAGGTGGCCGTCCAGTGCGTGTAGCACGCGCCCCGGTCGGCGGTGCTGGTCAGCCAGCGGTCCGGCACCTGCCAGGCGTTGCCGGGCAGCAAACCGAAGAACACAGGCAGGGCCAGGTAGCTTTCGACCACGCTTTCGGTGCCGAACATGTAGCGGAACGCCGCCGTGGCCTTCTCGACGTTTTCGCGCCGGCTGTTATCGTTGGTATCCCAGAGCAGCACCGAAAGGTGCAGGCCCACAATCTGCTTGTTCTCGGCCCGCACCTCGGCCGTGAATTCCTCGACTTCCGCTGCCCGCAGCGCATTGTCCTGCGTGGAGAGAAACGAGAGCGAGGCGTTCAGCTTGCGGTCGGTATCCAGGCTGCTGAGCTCGGCGCGGGTGTCCTGCACGAGCAGGGCTTGCGTCAGCACGTGCGGGCACTGCAGCACGTGGGTGAGTGGGTAGAGCATGGGCGCGGTGACCCCGTAGCTGTTCTTTACCGCCGCGTGGGCCTCACTGCCCTGGCCCACCATCGAGAGGATGTTGACCTTGTGCTCCCCGACGCTGAGCGTGCCTAGGTCGTTGCCAATTTCGCGCTCCTGCCGGGTGGGCTGGCCGTCGAAGTTGAGGTTGAAGTACTGCAGATACAGCTGGTGAATCTCGCGGCTGCTCATCCGCTCAAACGCTACGCCGCCCAGGTTTTTGATGCCTTGGGTGAATTCCACCGCGCTGGCTTCGGCCACCTCCAGGGTGTGTACGAGCTGCGCGAAGGGATTCTTGATGATGGCTTCCCCAGCCCGGGCCACCAGCGCATTTACCGCGTTGGTCCGGGTGGTTTTCACCGCCACCGGCGCGAAGGAGAGAAACAGGTAAGACTTCTGGAACAAGACCAGCCGCTCGAAGAAGTGCTTGTTCATCTTGCCTTCGAAGTAGGTCTGCTGCGTTTTATCCTCGCGGTAGGGCCGGTCGTAGTAGACGTCGGTTTTCTGCACGATGGTGCCCACCGGCAGGGGCCGTAGCACGCCCACCAGTGCCGTTTGGAAGGCGTCGTAGTCTTCGACCGTCCAGCTTTCCATTTCGGCTGGCTCAATCACGAAGCCCACGGCGACGCGGCCGTCCTTGAAGACCACCTTGTTTTCTTCAAAGGAATGCACCGGCATCACCGCGTTAAACGCGGTTGTTTTGGGTGTTTTTGCCATGAGCGGGAAGGGGTAAAAGCCCCACCGCCAGGCGGCGGGGCTGAATGAAGGTGTAGGAGAGCCACCCCATCAAAAAGCCAGGGGCCTGGGTCCGGGTGAGGTAGCGCAAACCCAGGAGGAGGCCGATTTCCGACAGGATGACCAGCAGGTAGACCATGCGCGGAATCTTGACCGCCATGCCCAGAAAGCCCAGCAGCAGCACGGAGCCGATGAACAGGCCCACCAGCAGGCCCAGGTCCTGCAGGTTCATGCCCAGCACCTGGGCGGGCCGCTCGATGGATTTATAGGAGCGCATGGCCGCGGCTTAGTTGGTCAAGCCCCCGCCTTCGCTGCCGCCTACAGCACTCACCAGGTCGTCCTTGAAGAGCTGGAAGCCAAACCAGAGCAGCACCCCGCCCACGAGCCAGCCCAGGGAGCCCAGCGCGTCCGGCGAGCCCTGGATAAACTTCATTACCACCCGAATCAGGCCGATGATGAGGATGATGGCGAAAATGACCTGCACGATGCCAATCACCTTTTCCTTGACCTGGGTGAGGGCCGCTTCGGCGCTTTGGGCCCGGGCCGCGCCGGTCGACAGGGCCAGCACCGTCAGCAGCGCGTAGCCTCGTTGCTCCAGCTTGGAGGGTTGATAGGTCTGGCCGGCCGCCAGCAGATTCAGGCCGTGGGCTGCGGCAGTAGTCGCGCCGCGGCGCAGTGAGGTGAACAGGGGTGTTTGCATGGAAAAAGTAGGAAGGTGAAAAGGTGAATAGGGTGAGCGTAAAGGCCCGCGCTTCAGGCAGTGGCGGGTGCGGCGCGCTGGTTTTCCAATGCCTCGTTCATCACCAGGCGCATTTTGGCCCGCCGCTCGGCGGCGGTCAGCTCCACGCCGCGGTTGTGCGCGTCGGTCGCTGTGGGCGCCGGGGCCGTGATGTAGTTGTGCTTGGCGCCTTCGGGCAGCTGGCCCGGTTCCGCCGCAGCCGGGGGAGTCTGGTCTTCGGCCTGAATATCATTGGCGATTGCCGCGGCCGTTTCCGTCGGAGCGTCCGTCGGGGCTGCTTCCGCTTCTGCCTCCGCCACGTCGGCCGCCGCGTCCGCCACGGGAGGCGCTTGCGGCGGCGCATCCTGGAAGTCGGCCAGCCGATAGTGCCGGGTGCGCAGCGAGGCGTGGTTGCCGTCGAGCGCGGGCGGGGCCAGGGCGCTGCCGGTGCCTGCTGGCATGGCGTAGCGCCACCAAAGCCCGCCCAGGGCCACTAGGAGCAGAAAGAGCACCAACCACAGCATGGGTTTCAAGCAACAGGTCGAAGTTTTTTATGAGCAATTGCGGCAACTATACGGAGCACTTCCGTATAAGTTCTGCTTTAGGAGAAGTTTTGAAGCAGCTACGCCGAAGCTTTGTGGGTGTTCTCGCCCCGGAGCCGACGTGGTTAAATGCCCGCAGCACTTGCGGTAGTGCAGACGGCCGGCTGGTTTGCTACCTTGCGCGCCCTCCAATTGCTGCTGCATGAACACCTCTATTCCCACTCCCCCGGCTACCACCCCAGTAGAGCCGGTCAATGCGGGCTTTCCTGACCCCGCGCTCATCGTTTCCTATGCCACTGTTCTGCGCTACATCCGCCACCGCCTCAACACGCTACTGCATGGGCAGCTCAAGCCCTGGGCCCAGCAGCACAAGTTCAACTACGCCCGGCTGATTGAAATCAAAAAGCTGGAGGAGGAAACCCAGGCCGTGCTCTTGCAGCGGCTGATGACCCACTTCCAGTTCCCCACCGAGCTGCTGCGCATCATCGTGCACCAGTCGCGCCGACACTTTTTCCTGTTCACATCGCCCGACAGCCTAACACGGTTCAAGGCCGAGCTCAACCTCTTCGACAACCCACCCTTCGACGCCCCGGCGCCACCTACTACGCCGACTTCATCCCCTAACTAGCGGAAAGGCCCTGGAGCCGGACCGCTCCACGTTGCTCTTTTCCCTATGCCTGCTTCCGTTGCTTCCCGCCGCCCGGCCAGCAAACCTGCGACTACCCCGGCCGCCCTGGGCCCCCAGCTGCCCAACCCGGCCCTGGCCATAGCCTATGACGAGGCCCGGCGCTACGTGCAACTGCGACTGCGCAGCCTGCCCCACGGGGGCCTGCGGGCCACCTGCACCGCCTTTGGCTTTCCTTACACAACCAGCGTGGGCCTGAAAACCGGCAGCCTGCAGCGCGAGGAATACCGCCTGGTGCAGAAGCACCTGCGCGTGTTCGGCTTCGAAACCGAGCTGGTGCGCCTGTACGTGAGCGGCCAGCTCTGCGAGCATTACCTCTTTGCCGACGCGGCGCTGCTGGCCACGCTGCGCGAGCAGCTGGCCGCCCACGAGGAGCTAGTCAGCTAGCCACTCCTCCCCTCCTGCCTTCTGGTTATGATGCCCGCCCCGGATTCCGGCGGCGCGGCCCGTGTGTACCCTTTCCCACCCATTCCCATGCCCGCATCACCTCCCCCGCGCGACAACGACCCGCAGGAGCTTGACCGCTTCAAGCAATCCATCGACCTGGTAGACTACGCCACCCGGCGCCACGGCTACGATGTGAAAAAGGCCGGGCCCCGCGGCCACTGGCACCAGCTGGAAAAAGACGGCGAGATGCTCATCGTCTCCCGCAAGGGCGACCACCAGGTGTACCTGAACCCCGGCGACGACCGCGACTCGGGCTCCATTATCGACTTCGTGAAAACCCGCGAAAACCAGACGCTGGGCCAGGTGCGGCAGACCCTGCGCCAGTACTTGGGCGAGCCGGAGCAAGGCTGGCAGGCGGCCACCTCTCCCCCACTGCCCGCCCCGGCGGCGTACGCACCCACGCCCACCGGGCCGGCGGAGATAGAATCGGAGGCGGAGCGCCGGGCCCGTCTCGTGGCGGCGGTGATGGGCACCCACGCTTCGCTGACGGACCGCAGCTACCTGCACCAACGGCATTTGTCGGACGAGACCATCGACAGCCCGGCTTTTCAGGGGCGGGTGTTCACCAGCCAGCAGGGCAATTTCCGCAACACGGCTTTTCCCCTCTACAACGAGCACGGCATTGCCACCGTGGAGCAGCGCAACAACGAGTACAAGCACCTGCTGCAGCTGCCTAAAACCGGGGTGTGGGTGTCGCATCCCACCGAGGGCAAGGACACGCCGGTGCAGCGCCTGGTGGTGTCGGAAAGTCCCGTGGATGCCATGAGCTACCACCAGCTGCACCACCGCGGTGCCGAGGGGCAGCCCAACACGCTGTACGTGGCCACCAGCGGCACCGTCACCGAGCGTCAGGTGGAGCTGATTCAGAAGCTCATCGACAAGCAGGAGCCGAAGGAAGTGGTGCTGGCCAACGACAACGACGCGGCTGGCCGGCGATTCAACATTAATTACCTCAACGAGCTGCAGGTGCCGCGGCGGGCCCGTGAAGTAGCCGATGGCCAGGTGGCCTACGACGAGGCCCCGCGCCCGGTGGAGTGGCACGCCACGGCCGCCGGCAAGTACCACACCGCCCTGCGCGTGGAGTATCACCACGCCAGCCGCGCCGAAGGCACCGAGCAGTTGAGCCAGCTCACCGCGCAGGTGCAACAGTTGCGGCCGGCGGCGGACGAGGCCGTGGCCCTGGAAGTGCAGCGGGCCACCCGGCAGGAAACCGTCGTGCGCCTGGTCGTGCCCAACGCCGACAGCCATGCTCTCGAAGACCTGGCCCGCACCCTGCACGCCCAGCGCGAAACGCAGCGCGAGCAGCTGGAGCGCCAGCCCCAGGAGCCGGGCCGGCAGCCCGAGAACTTCATTCGCACGGAGTACGCCATCAGCAAGGACTTTAACCGCGACCTGGAGCTGCTAAGCCAGGGCCTCAGCCGCGAGCAAATTGCTCAGCAGGCCCGTATTGACGAACTGGCCAAGGAGCAGCAGCGCCAGGAAAAGGCCCGTCAGGAGCAGGAGCAGCGCCAGCAGGCCCTGCAGCGGGAAGCCGAGCGGGAGCAGGTGGCCCAATCTCCCGAAGTCCAGCGACGAGAGGCGGAGCAGCGCCAGGCTGCTGGGCTCGCGGTCGCCGCGGCCACCGGCGACCCGGCCCTGCAGCGGGCCGTGCAGCTGTCAGTAACCGAACCATCCCCAGCGGATGAGGCCACACCCAGCCAGGCTCAGCAGATGCGCGAGCTACTGCGCAAGGCCGGCGCACAGGTAGAGTTGCGAGCGGAAACGGACCCCACCAGCGGCCAGCTGCGCAGTGAGCTCGACGTACGCTACCAGCCCCACGGTACGCCCGGCGGCCTGCGCCAGCTCAGCCAGACGCTCGATGCGCTGGATAAATCGCCGTTGGTGACGCTCACCGAGCCCGTTGACGAGCAGGCTGAGCGCCGGCGCTTAGCCGCCGCTCACCCGGAGCAGCAATCGGTGACGAAAACGGCCATCATTCGCATCCACGAGCCCGAGCCGCAGCCGGGGGCTACTGGTCAGGCGGAAGCCGTAGCGGAGCAGCTGCGCGGAGCCGGCCTGAACACTGGCTCGCTGCGCAGCGCCACCGACCCGGCCACGCACCAGCGCCACAGTGAAATCGAGGTCAGCTACCGGCTCGACCAGCCGAACCTGGCGCGGGTAAGTGCGGCGCTCAATGACGTGGCCCGGCAGCCCGGCGCCCACCTGCACGAGCATGCTGCCGACCGCGCCGAGCGGCACCGTCTGGCTCCTAGCGGTATTAGTGCCAGCACCCTAGCCGAGCGCACTGCCGGGCCCGAGCGGTAAGCGGATTCTGCTTCTGAGGCAAAGACCCAGAAAATGTGCGCTGATTCTTTAGTTTTGCAGGAATAGCAAGCTGCCCACCATGCTGGCAAAAACAGGTTCTATTTATATTCATGCTCCGTTTGGCCTGCTCCTGGCAGACCAGACCCTGGCACCCGCTGCTTTGCGGCCGCTGCCTATTTCCGAGCGCCCGGCACTGTTTGTGGGTCCGCATCGAGGCTAATCCAACTTCTTGGTAAACGTTCCGCCGCAATTATGCGGCTGCCCGCGGCTTGCTTATTGCCGGCGGGCTGGACTGTTTTTTTCCGGCCCCTGCTTTTGCGGGCAGGCCGGAACCCTCTTTGCATTCCCTTCCACGCAAGTACCCTCCATTATGATATCTACCGGTCACCGGCCATTTTCCAACTTCTGCCCGGCCATGAAAGGCCTGATTTTACAGCTTATCCGGGACGAATACCAACCCCTGCTGCAACTACCACCGACGTTGTCGGCCGAGGCCTGGTCCGAGGCCGTTACCAAGGCCAACCCCATCCTGTTTTACCTTAACGATGGCGCCCCCCTGATTCAAATTGGGGAGGCTTCCCGCCAAAGCCTGCTCAAATTTCTCAAGCAGCAATTTGGGCCCGCGCAATAAAACATGGCTCGGCTCGCTGAAACGCCCGGTTGGTTATCCAATCGGGCGTTTTCGTTTTAAACCCTAACCGTCTCCTATGCAAACGCTCAGGGAAGCGCCATTCCACCGTCCCTAGGTTACAGATGCGACCAATAACCAAGGTAGTTCAGACGCCAAGGGGCAGTGGGGGAGAAATGTTTTACGAAGGGCAAATAAATCAATAATTGTTGTTAAAAAAGCAACAAATGACGCTAAAAATGCGTTTAATAAGTAAGGAAACGGTTTTAGAAACAGTCACTTAGCCCTTACTCAGCGATGAAAAAGCAAGCCCGCCCCGCCGCTCAAAACACTGCCCGCCCCGATGTGTACCAGCTTGTAACCGACCGGGTAATTGAGGCCCTCGAAGCCGGTCAGATTGCCTGGCGCAAGCCCTGGCACGCGGCCTACGGTCTGCCCCGCAACTACGTGAGCGGCCGGGCTTACACCGGCATCAATGCCTTTCTGCTGCACCTGGTCGGCGGCACGCCGTTCTTTCTAACGTTCCGGCAGGCCAAGGAGCTGGGCGGCAACATCCGCAAGGGTGCCAAGGGCATGCCCGTGATTTACTACAACGTCACGACTCGCACCCGCACCGACAAGCAAACCGGCGAGGAAGAGAAAACGCCATTTATCAAGTACTACACGGTCTTTTCCGTGGACGACGTGGAAGGCGTGGAAATCGTCCTGCCCGAGCAGCCCCAAGACCGGAACCACGAGCCCTTGGCAGCCGCCGAGGCCCTGGTAACGAATTGGGCTACCTGCCCCCGGATTGAGCACGGCGGTACGCAGGCCTTCTATGCTCCGGGTCCTGACTTTGTACAAGTACCCCGCCCGGAAACCTTCATCAGTGGCGAGGCCTATTACTCGACCCTATTTCACGAGCTGACCCACGCCACCGGCCACGCCAGCCGCCTGGACCGTCCCGACCTGGCCGAAGCCCTGCGCCCGAGTGGCCGCGCCGGCTACGCCCGCGAGGAGCTGACGGCGGAAATGGGCGCCGCTTTTCTGTGCGGCCACGCTGGCCTAAACCCCAGCGCCACGCTGGAAAACACGGCCGCCTACCTACAGTTTTGGCTGGAGCAGCTGCGCGGGGATAAAAAGCTGGTGGTGCAGGCCGCCAGCCGGGCCCAGCGCGCGGCAGAGCTGATACTGGGCCGCCCGGCTCCCGAGGATACCGAGCCCGACCCGCAGCCGACCCCCGCCAGCCCCGCCCCTGCGGCTGTGGTCGTGGCCTCTGAGCATGCGCAGCCAGCATGCTGCGGGGAAACCGGGGCCATACCGTCCCGCCCGGTGCTGCCCACGCTGCCACCGGTGATTTTGGGGCAGGAAACCCTGCCTTCGCTGACCACGGTCGTGGTCGCCACGCAGCGCATCGAGCTGACCCGCCTGCTGGAGCATCCCGCCTTTACCGATGAGCAGCGCCGCACGGCCACCGGCCGCATCCTGGCCGAAACCGACCCCGCCCGGCTGGGCCGCTGGCTGACCAACATCATGCAGCGGGTGGCCGAGTGGGAAGACCAAACCCTGGCTGAGGAGGCGCGCCAGAACCCGCGCCCCTATCCGTTGGACGAGTGCTGACCCTTAGCCGTCGCTTACATCTTCTTTCATCGGCGGGACCGGGGGCAGTGGGGTACCGTTCCACCGTCCCCGGTCTGCCGGCTTGCTTCCTTAACGTTTTTTATGCCTACCCCCCCTCCCCTACCGCCCCGCGTTGCCACCGCGCCGGCCCGGCGGTTTACCGACCTGCTGCGCCACGGCCGCTTCAGCTTCACCGAGCGCGAGCTGATGGAGCACCTGCGCATGACTTACCGCACCATCAAGCAGCGCGAGGCCGACCCGTCCACGCTCACCATCGCCGAGCTGCTGCGGGTTGCGGATTTGCTCAACGAGCCCGTGCAGGACATAATCGCCGTGGTCCTGGCTGAGGTGCAGTCCGGGGTTAGCTCGCCGGCTGGAACTCCCTCTACTTCCCTTTAGCGGGCGGGCCGTGCTGGAGGTAGTAGTTAACCGCTTCGTCGACCAACTCTTTTAAGTACACCCGCCGGCTGTGGTGCATAAGCTCCTCGTGGATGTAAGCCAGGGCGGCCCGCTGGGTTTCCCCCTCCAGGCGAATTAAGGAAGGCTGCAGCCCCACAGCCCCACTTTCCGCCTGAGCTGGTGCTTGTACCTTGGGGGGGCGCCCCCTCCCCTTGCGGGCTTCCGGCGCTACAGCGGCCTGCTGCGGCTTGGTTACGGGCTGAGCGGCTGGCGCTGGTGCTGCTGCCGCTGCTGCCGGAGCTTTCGTTACTGGCGGAGCGGCCACCGGTGCTGGTACTGGTGCTGGTACTGGTGCTGGTACTGGTGCTGGTACTGGTGCTGGTGCTGGTGCTGGTGGTGCAACGGGCGCTGCGGCCGCTGGCTCCGTGGCGGCTGGGGCTGCCGGCATGTGGCCGGGCTGTCCGCGCAGCATGGACATTTTCTCGTCCGTGGAGATTTTCAGGCGTTGAATCTTGGCCATTACGATACGAGTTCAGAGGTGAGCCCAGCGCGGGCAATCAGTTCGTCGCACAGGGCGCGCACTTCCGTTTCCACGGCAGCATCGGCCCCCACCGCCCGCCGGTAGGCCGGGTTGAGGTAGCTGTAGCGGGTTGAGAGGCGCTTGTAACAGCCGAGCTGGCGCAGCGAGGCCTGCAGGCGCGGCAAGCCCAAGGCGTCGGTGAATTCGTCCATGTCCTTTTCCTCTTTCAGGTTGGTGCGGTGCGAGTGCACGCCGAAGAATTGGAAGTCCAGCCCCTGCTCCCGCGAGAGCCGGGAAATCTCCTGCAGCAGCTGCATAAAGGAAATCGTGGCCAGGCGCTCGGCGTCCGAGGCCCCCACGGGCACGAGCACCACGTTGGCGCCGCTGAGCACGTCAATCATGGCCGTATCATCCGAGCGGCCCGGCACATCGATGAATACCACGTCGTAGTCGTCGCCCACCTCGTCGAGCCGGTCGTACACCTGGCCCATGCCCACGGATTCCAGCGCGTAGGGAAATGCGGGCTCCGCGAGCGTGCCGGCGAGTCGCTCCTGCTCCACGCTGGGCTGGTCGTTGGTCAGGCGCACCCCGGCCAGGGTTTGCTGGGAGTCGGCATCGACTACCAACACGCGGTAGCCATAGTCGGCCGAGAGTGCGCCGGCCAGTACGGTGATGAGCGTACTCTTACCAATGCCACCCTTCTGGTTGGCAACGCAGATGATTTTCATAGAACGAGGGAACTAACGGGTAAAGCCGCAACGGGCATTGGCTGGTTGCAAAATAAGCAGCTTATTTCTCAGTTTTCAAACTTACTTGTAAACTTGTTTTTTTTGTTTCCTAGAAAATAAGCAATCATATTACGAGAAAATAAGATGCTTGACTTCTTGGATTACTTATTTCTTAGAAAACATAAAACAAAGGAAACAAAAATCATTGTTTACAAACTTCTCAGTAAACATTTATCAAAAGCTCTTAAGAAACTTATTTCCTAAAATCCTAAGAAACAAACCCGAATACGGGCCGTAAAGCGGCAGGGATGCAGTTAGAGTTTCTAAATTCCTTGTTTCCTAGGAAATAATAAAAAGATGTCATCACCTTCCGACTGGGCATTGCCGGTACGGCAGGGCATTCCGAATAAGCAGCAGACTTAACCTCTCACCAGCAGAACAGCATGCTCCAACCCAAAGCAGCAACACCACGGGCTACGGGGGGAGGAAGCGATATCCGCACCCGACTTAGTCAGCTAGCCCCTAGTCTCGCAAATGTCAATAGAAATGGTAGCAGGGTAGTTAGCAAGAAGACTACCCTTTAATTGCGCTAACGCGCTGATTAAAGGGTAGTTATTTATCAACAGAGTTGATAAAGTGTAAAATGAAACTCTAAAGCATTAACAGACAGCAGCTAGCAGTTAAAAATTGGCTATGCAGGACCAAAAACCATCATCGTTGTCCCCGGCAGGCACGGGCCCGGCCGTGAAGCACCTTACGGTCAGCGGCCCGGCGCACCGACTGGTGGGAGCGGAGTCGGCCCGGTTGGGCCTTACCCGCACAGAATACGCCGACGCGGCCATCCGCTACTTCGCGGAGAGGAGCTTGAACCCGGTGGAAGCCCAGGCCCGGGAAGGACAGCTCATCATGGCGGAAGTGAAGCGGCTGGGCGACCGGGTATTCTCCTACCTGCAGGAGCAGGAGCGGGGCTTGCTGCTGGAAATGGTGCGTTCCCAGCTGCGACAGCAGGCCGTGCAGGAGCAAACGCTGCGAGTCGTAGAGAATTTATTGGCCCCGGAAGGAGGGGAGGCTCTGCATAAAATTCAGCGCAAAAATCAGGAGCGTATCTCAGAAGCCACCGCCGCCGGCGTAGCGGCTCTGAACATAAAGTCGCTGAATAAACAGCCTGGTAACGGGAAATAAAGCCATGCACGCCAAGCTAATTAACCCCAAAGCCAACGGCAAGAAAGCCTATAATAATCAGGGCAGTGCGGCGCAGGCATTGAATTACCTGACCCACGAGGCCCGACAAAACGGCCAGGAAGCACACTTCTTTGACGGGCAGCGGGAGGCGCTGGACCGGGAATCCGTACTGGCGGCGCTCGATAATAACGTGAAGGGGCTACGGGCCAACGAGGCCAAGTTCTACTCCCTGGTTCTTAGTCCCAGCCCGGAAGAGCTGGCCCACATCGGAGGCGGTGATGAGGCGAAGCTGCGCGCCTACACCCGGGAGGTGATGGCGGCTTATGCGGCGGGCTTTCGTCTGAAAGACGGCGGGGCGGTGGGGAAGGATGACTTGGTGTGGGGCGCCATCATTCATCAGGAGCGCACCCACCGCGGCACCGACCCGGCCGTGAGGGAAGGGGATGCCCGAGCGGGCCAGGCGCGCCCCGGTCTGCAGGCGCATATCCACGTGGTGGTCTCCGCCCGGGACCGGAAGCAGCGCGTCACGCTCAACCCCGGCGGGCGCGTGAGCCGGTTCAGTCTGCGCGACTGGCAGGACGAGGCCCGGGTGCAATTCGAGCGGCAGTTTCAGTACCAGGGTCCGGCTCCAAAACGAAAGCAGGCCCCCACCGTTTCCGCGCCCAACCCGAAACGCAACGCGCTGATTGCGGAGCGCGTCGGGCAATTAAACCGGCAGGCGGACCCGAGCCAGCGCCTGGAGGCGGAGCGGGTGCAGCGCATCGCGCAGGCCCGGGGCTACGACCCCATTTTCTACGACCGGCTGCGACGACTGGAAGGCCGGGCCCGGCAGGGGCAGCCGCTGGACAACGCCTACCACCTGCTGGCCACGGGGCGCGAGGAGCCGGCCCGCTCCGGTACTGGGCACCAGGTGCGGCAGGCCTTGCATAGCCTGCACCAGGTTTTGCGCACCAACAGAGGCCCCGAGCACGTGATAACCGAAGACATTGGCGAGCCGCGTCGGCGCGGACAGTGGGAAGCCGAGCTGTGATTTAATCAAATAGCACCCTTTAGCTAAACTCTGCATGAGCATGATGAGCGCCCCCCGGCAGCCGGGCAACCACCGCCTGACCGGTTTCTACGTCGCCTTGACTTTTCTTCTGATAGTGCTGGCCGGCGGCGAGTACTACTTGCTGACCCACCCGGACCTGATGGCGGGGGCCGCGCCTTCACCGGGCCCGAAAGCGGGCTTGGGCGCTTCGATTACCACCCGGCTGCTGGCCGGTCTGGGAAGCTTTTACCAGCGCTACGGCCTACTGATTCGCGGTGCAGTACTGGTAGGAGGGGGGCTGCTGGCCGTACTTATGAAAATGCCCCCTGCCCGTCCCGGGCAGCGGCGCTGGCAGCCCACGCAGCTGCAGCTGCGGCGCGTGCAGCTGGGGGCCGCGGGGGTGGGCTCACTCAGCGGGGCGCTACTGCTGGCCCTGGCCCCGTTTTCGGCGGGCGTCATTGCCTGGCTCTACCCCACGGCCGCCGGGCTGGTACTAGGCGCGGGCCTGGTTGCGGGTGTGGTGCGGGCCCTGCACAAGACCGAGCGGTTTGGGCTGCGCACCGAGCGCCAGCAGCAGCAGTCGGAGCACGGCTTTAGTTTGGCCACAACCGACGGGGGCTGGATTAACATTCCCAACCCGTTTCGGGGCACGCTGGTGCTGGGCGGCGCCGGGGCAGGTAAGTCGTATTCCATCGGCGAGCCTTTGATTGAGCAATTCACCGAGAAGGGCTTTGCCGGCCTCATCTACGACTTTAAATTTCCAGTGCTGGCCGAAGCCGCGCAGAAAGCTTTTGTGCTGGCCGACGCCAAAGCCCGGGCAGCCGGGAAGCAGCCCGCTCAAGTGCAGCTGCACATCATCAACTTTAAAGACCTGGAACGCAGCGAGCGAGTGAACCCGCTGCGGGCCGATAAGATGCCGGTGGTGGCGTACGCCAACGAGTACGCCCGCGCCATCATGGCCAATCTGAACCCGGAGAGCATCAAAAAGATGGACTTCTTTGACACCAGTGCCAACGCTTTTCTGACGGCCATCATCTGGTTTTACAAGAAGAACTTCCCCACGTTCTGCACCCTGCCTCACGTGGTAAACACGGCCCTGCACCCGGACTTTACCCACGTGCTGAGTATGCTCGACTCGGACCCCGAGTGCGGGGACATGGTGCGCTCCATCACCACGGCCGTCAAGCAGCGGGCCGAGAAGCAGGTGGCCGGCGTCATTGCCTCGCTGCAGATTGTGCTCACCCGCATCAACTCCCCGGAAATTGCCTGGGTGCTCACGCCGGACGAGGCGAGAGGGGAGGGGTTTAGCCTGGAGCTGAACGACAAGAAAGCCCCCAAGGTGCTAGTGGTGGGCAACGACCCCACACTCAAGGAAACCTTCTCGCCGGTCATCAGCTGCATCGTGGCCGTGGCCCTGAAGCTGATGAACCAGCAGCACAAGCATCCGAGCTACGTGTTCCTCGACGAGGCCGCCACCATCTACGTGCCCAACCTGGAGGTGATACCGGCCACGGCGCGCAGCAACAAGGTGGCCATGATTTACATGACCCAGGATTTGAGCCAGATGATTGACGCCTACGGCCGGGAGAAGATGCAGGTAATGGTGAGCAACCTCAACAACCAGTTTTTCGGCAAGGTCAACTCGCTGGAGACGGCCAAGTTCGTTTCCGAGCTCGTGGGCAAGGAAGACCGGGAAATGGTGTCGGCCAGTCTGGGCCGCAGCCAAAGCGGCGGCAGCCGGGGCGCGGGCAGCAGCAGCAACCAGAGCGTGAGCTGGCAGGAGCGCAACCTAGTGCGCCTGCAGGATACCATCACGCTCGAAACCGGCGAGTTCATCGGGCAGACCGTGGAAACGGAGCAGCCCTTTTTTCAGGGGAAAGTGGCACGTCAGGCCACGCCGGGCAATTACCCGCTGCACCCCTTGGCGACGTTCGAGGGCGGGCCGGCGCCGGTGCTGGAAGCGGCGGCGGCAGGGGAGGAACCCAGCCGGGACTGGCTGAGCCAGCGCCGGGCGGCGCGGCAGGCCGGGAGCCAGCCCGCAGCCGAGGCGGTCGGGGCCCTGCAGGCCGTCATTCAGGCCAATTTTGCCTTGATACGCGAGGACGTGGCCGGCATTGTCGGGCAGTACGTCAACACCCTCAAGCCGGGCCAGATGCCGGACAATGAGCCCATGCTTTAGGCAGCATATGAGGCACCTTCAGCGCCGGTTTTATGTTAACTAAATGCCTCCAGTCCCTCCCATTTACGTATTTTGCATGATGGAAACGCCCGCCTATCCCACCCCGCAGTTTGGCCCCCGCGAGCAGACCCGCGAGCAGCGGCAGTTCATCATCAGCCAGTCGCTGGGCATCACCCGCAGCCAGGGCCCCTACGAAGTGCCGGAGTGGCAGGCCGCGCTGCACGAGCAGTACGTGGAAGGACTGGTTGACCTGGACTACGTAGGGGCGCGCCACGACGAATACCGCGCGCAGCTCATCGCGAGCCAGGCACCTGCCGCCGCGGCAACCAAGTAATTTTCTTTCGTGACACCTCAGCCCGGCCACCAGCGCCGCGCGGTTTTGCCCCGACATTATTCGGTTGCCGAGTGCCGGGCACTGCACGCCTATGACTGACCGCTTCACCAATCCGGAAACCGGCGTTTTCTACAACCGGCTCGGCCTCACCGATGCCGACGAACTGGACCGGGAAACCAAGCGCCTTTCCCTGCGCCGGCTCGCGGAGCTGGCCGCCGGCCGTGGCCCGCAGGGCGACAGCTTTGATGCCGCGCGGCTGCGCGCTACCCACCAGTACCTGTTCCAGGATACCTTCGAATGGGCCGGCCAGACCCGTCGGGAGGGTGCTTTTCAAGGGGTCAAGGCAGCCGACCTGCCGGGTATCGAGCGGCCCATGCACTTCGCGCCCTACGAGCGAATCGATGAGCGCCTGAACGCGCTGGGTGAGCAGCTCAAGCAGGAAAACAACCTCAAGGGATTGTCTACCCCGGCCGCGTTTGCCGAGCGGGCGGCCTACTATTTTGACCACTACAACCACGTGCACGCTTTCCGCGAGGGTAATGGGCGCACGCTGCAGGCCGGATTCAGCGAGTTGGCACAGCAGGCCGGCTACCGAGTTAACTTCGGCCGGGAGCACGAACTGCTCAACCCCGCCCGGGACCAGGGCATAGTGAGTTTGCACGGCGCCCAGCACCGGGGAAAGGATTTGCAGGCCCTGCGTGACTTGTTTGCCCGCAACACCACGCCCCTGCCCGGACCGGAAGCCGAAGCGGCCCGGCACCCCAGCCAGGCCTGCCCCCTGCCCGACGGGCCGACCCCTGCGGTCCGGCAGATAGAGCAGCTTCGCGAGTTGGTAGCGGCCACCCCGGCCCTGCAGCAGCTGGTGGCCGGTATGGACTACCGGCGCAATCAACGGGCGGACGCCTTGCTGAGCCAGGTGCTCGACATCGACCGCAACCCGCAAGCCGGATTGGCTCAGCACGGAGCCGGCCTGCAGCAACTGCTGCAGGAGGTAGTGCAAGACAAACGCTTTCAGGACCCGGCCTCGCAGCGCGAGGCCGCCCGTTTTGGGGCCGCGTTGGCAGTCATGCAGCCCCCAGGGCCAAGCAGAGACGTTGCTTCCTTGCCGGCTTTACCGATTACCAGCCCATCGCCCGCTGGGACGGCCGCTTTCGTTCAGGCCGCTAAACAGTTGGTGGAGGGGTTGGAGGAGCAAGGCTACCCCGGGCCGGCGGATTCCTTGTTGCGGGCAGCAAAAGCCGTTGATAAATCTGCTTACCTGGGTGGCGCCAACCTGCAGGCAGTAACGGAGGCCTTGGCAAGGGCCGAGAAGATACCGGCATTGGCCGACGATGCTGCCGCCCTGCGGGGAGCTGGGCGCAGTTTGCAGGAGGCGCAGCGCACCGTCGCGCCCTCGAAGCCGGGCCAGGAGAACGGAGGCCAAGAACGGTAAGCACCCGGCATCTCCGCACGGAACCCCAAACCAGACCCATGGATTTATACATAGAAGCCGAGTATGATGCGGCCAGCTGGGAGCTGGAGCAATTGCTGGACCAGTGGCCCCGGAACGCGGAGCGCACGCTCACGCTGCTGGCAGCAATTGAAGAATTCTTTCGGCAGGGAGCTTGCCACTGGCCCGCGCCAGTGCCCCCGCGCTTGCCCGAAGGGCCAATTGAGGAAGCGCGTCGGGCCAGGGCGTGGGCCCACCGCGAAAATCCCGCGCTGGCCCGGCAGTACCTTTTCAACTTAACCCAGGCCAAAGAGACTTTAGCCGCCCGGGAAAGCCAGGCGAAGAATTAGTAGGCCTCAACCGACTGCAGCTAATTGCTACCTTGCCACCGATGAAGGACGATGAATTAGAGTTCCTGCAGGAACAGATGGAGGCGACTGAGTTGCTGCCCTGTGCCACCTGCCGGCAGGAAACGCTACACGCCCACGTTGAGGTGCTGGAGCGCTATGCCCACGCCACGGAGCTGTTGATGGAGTGCACTGCCTGTGGTACGCGCCGTACCTGGATGCAACTTGAAACGCCTAAGTAGCAATCAGGCCGGCAGCAACGCCTGTCGCTCCATTACACATTTAACACCCTTGCTTTTTCGGATGGTACTCGGGTATTACTAACCCTACCTCTAGCAAAGTCACTGTAAATGTTGGGTACTATCCCAGTTACTATCGGGTCAATGTCTCAATGAGCTAAGCAGGTAAAAACAAGGACAGGCAAATACTCATTGAGGGCCTAATCGGGAATACTTACTTTAGCGTTTGCTTAAATAAGAAAACACTACCTTTGCTAAAATTTAAGATATGTCCTCTTCCTCTTGCATCCGGGTTTTCGCTGATACGGCCCACATCGAACAGAGCAAGCACCGCCTGGCTGCCGCTGAGCCGGAGTTGCAGTCGCTGGCGGCCGTGTTGGCGCTGGCCGGCAACGAGGTACGCCTGAAGATGCTGTTTCTGCTGCTGGACAAGCAGCAGCTGTGTGTGTGCGACCTGGCCGACGTGCTGCAGATGAACGTTTCGGCCATCTCCCAGCACCTGCGCAAGCTCAAGGACGGCGGGGTAATACAGGCCCGCAAAGTTGGGCAAACGGTGTTCTACTCGCTGTCGGCGGCACACCTGGCTGTGCTGCAGCCCCTGCTAACCCCGGCATCCACTTCTGCTTCCCTCACCCCCGCCCGATGAATCCTACACCCGCCACCCCCACCAAGTCCCTGGCTGGCACGGGCCTACTGGCCGCCCTCGCCGCTTCGCTGTGCTGCATTACGCCTTTGTTGGCCATTGTGGGCGGGCTGGGCGGCGTGGCCAGCACGTTTGCCTGGCTGGAACCGTTGCGCCCCTATCTCATTGCCCTGACCGTCGGCGTGCTGGGCTTCGCCTGGTATCAGCAGCTGCGACCCCGGCTTGCCGCGGCCGATGACTGCGGCTGCGCCGTGCCGGCCAAGCCCTCGCTGATGCAGTCGCGGGGCTTTCTGGCCACTATCACCGTGCTGGCTGGCCTGCTGCTGACTTTCCCCTACTACGGGGCCCGACTCTATCCCACGGCAGCGCCTAGGCCCGTGGTGGCCACCAGCGCGGCCCCGGTGCTGCAAACCAGCTCCTACCGCATCGGCGGCATGACCTGCGAGGCCTGCGCCCGCCACGTCGAGCACGACGTGCAGCAGTTGCCGGGCGTGCAAAGCGTGCAGGTGTCCTACGAACAGGGCACGGCCCAGGTCCGCTTCAATGCCGCCGTCACGCCCGTGGCCCAGGTAGAGGCCGCCATCAACGGCACCGGCTACTCGGTGCTGAACCCTTCCGCTACCCGCTAATTGCCCTGTTATGATTTCCCTCACGCCAGCTACCCCCACCCCGCCAGTGACGCTGACCTCGGTGCTTACCTGCCCGGTCTGCCAGCACGCGCAGGCCGAGCAGATGCCCACCGATGCCTGCCAATGGTTTTACGAATGCACCAACTGCCACACCGTGCTCAAGCCCCTGGCTGGTGACTGCTGCGTCTACTGCTCGTACGGCACCGTGCCCTGCCCGCCCATCCAGGAACAGGGCCAAGGAGCCTGCGGCTGCTGCTAGTTATTCTGTTGTTGCTTTTCACTTTTTTAACTCCCACCTCATGAAAAACCTCCTGCTTGCCCTGACCCTGCTGGCCACCATCGGCAGTGCTAGCGCCAACGACGGCAAACCCGGCAAAAAGAACAAAAAGGCGGCCAAGGAAGCCGCCATGCAGTGCGCCAAGGACGAGAAGCCCGGCGCCAGCTGCTGCGCCAAGAAGCCGGCCACGGCCGCCGTGGTAGCGCCGGCGACCACGGAAGTCGTCAAAAAATAAGCACTCCACCAAGCGGCCGGCCAAGCCGCCGCTCGGAAGGCGAAAAGCGCCGGACTATTGTAGTCCGGCGCTTTTTTGTTACATCAGTTGACCACTAAGGCGGGATTGGCCCGGGCTGCGGGTACCGGCCAGGCCGGCGCCAGCGTCCACCCCGCATCCAGCAGCTTCACGCTGGCGCACGCCGGCCCACCATCCCCGGCCCGGCCCAGGATGCGGGCCTGCAGCGTCAAGTCCGGCCGAGCCAGGGCCTGTTCCACCAGTTCCCGGGTCAGCACCGGCAGGGGCACCTTGGCCCGCCGGGACCAGCCGGAATCAGCCTGACCGGCATACGTACCGGCGTTTACGTAGAGGAAGCGCCCCTGCACCGGGCCGTGGACGGCGGGCCCACCTAAGCGGGGCGCCGCTTCGTCCTTGGGATAGGATACCGTTGCTTGCAGCTCAAAAAGCAACTGGCCCGCAGCGGCGGCGACCGGCGGAACCAGCTCATGGGTGCCGCGTTGCAGCATCAGCGTAACACCGGACGGGGCATCGAGGACCTGTAGTTGGAGGCGCAGCAGCTGTTTCATAGCGGAAAAATACGGGCCCGGGGCGGAGAGCAAGCATCGTCATTTGGCAGACAGGGCATCTGTGTTGCCGCCGTACCAACGGCGCCGAAACCAGAAGGCCACGTTCACCAGCGCAATCAGCGCCGGCACCTCAATCAGCGGGCCGATGACGCCTGCAAAGGCCTGCCCCGAATTCAGCCCAAACACGCCGATGGCCACGGCAATGGCCAGTTCGAAGTTATTGCCCGTGGCCGTGAAGGCAATGCTGGCATTCTCGGCGTAATCCGCCCCAAGCCACTTGCCCGCCGCGAAGCTGAGCACGAACATGATGCCGAAGTACAGGGCCAGCGGCAGGGCAATGCGCAACACGTCCAACGGTATGCGCACAATGGTTTCGCCCTTCAAGCTGAACATGACCACGATGGTGAGCAGCAGCGCTATCAGGGTAATGGGGCTAATGGCCGGGAGGTACACCTGCTCGTACCACTCGTTGCCTTTCAGCCGGCGCAGGACGGTGCGCGAGAGAAAGCCCGCCGCAAACGGAATGCCTAGGTAAATGAGCACGCTCTGCGCAATGTCCCCAATGCCAATGTTGACCGCGTAGCCTTTCAGCCCGAAGTAGGGCGGCAGCACGGTGATGAACAGCCAGGCCAGCACCGAGTAAAACAGCACCTGAAAGATGGAGTTGAGCGCCACCAGCCCGGCGGCATACTCGCGGCTGCCATCGGCTAGGTCGTTCCAAACCAGCACCATGGCAATGCACCGCGCAATACCAATCAGAATCAGGCCCATCATATACTCCGGTTTGTCGGGCAGCAGCCAGATGGCCAGCAGGAACATGAGCAGCGGCCCGAGTATCCAGTTCAGAAACAAGGACAGCCCGATGATGCGCGTGTTGTTGAATACCGTGGGCAACTGCTCGTACTTCACCTTGGCCAGCGGCGGGTACATCATCAGAATCAGGCCGATGGCCAGCGGCACGTTCACCGTGCCCACCGAGAAGTAGTTGATGGCCCCGTTGATGCCCGGCACCAGGTAGCCCAGGGCCACGCCCAGCGCCATGGCCAAAAATATCCACAGCGTGAGGCCCCGGTCGAGGCCGGAAAGTTTCTTTTCCGCCAGCGCAGCGGGGGCCGGCGCCGCAGGCAGGGGTTGGTTAAGGGTGGTCATTACAAGTAAGAATTAATCGATGCCGACGGCCGGGCTACGCCGTTCCATTTGCACCGTGTTGCGCCACACGCCGTGGTGCTGGCCGATGCGCTCGCGGTGCCCAATGACTCGGAACCCGGCCTGCGTGTGCAGGGCTATGCTGGCCGTGTTTTCTTCAAACGTGCCGGCTTGCAGCGTCCAGATGCCCTGCGCTTCCGAATCCGCAATCAGGGCCTGCAGCAGCTGCCGGCCCACACCCTGGCCCCGGGCTTCGGCCGCGATATACACGCTGATTTCGGCCACCCCACCGTACACGCAGCGGCTCGATACCGGCGAGAGCGCCGCCCAGCCCTGTACCGTGCCGGCCTCGTCCACCGCCACCAGCCGGCTGTGGCCCAGGTGGGCCCGGTTCCAGGCCTCCCAGGCGGGCGCCTGCGTTTCAAACGTGGCATTGCCCGTGGCAATGCCCGCTTCGTAAATGGCCTTAACCGCCGGCCAGTGGGCTTCGGTCATCGGAAGAATCGTCATGGCAGAAATGAGTTAATAGGCCTTGCGGAGCATGTCGGCGTATTCGTTGGGCAGCGGCGAGGCCTCTACCGCCTGCGCGGCTTTTTCCACGTCGTATTCCACGCGCACCAGCTCCGAGCGCACGCTAGTAGGGTCCGTCAGCTTCGTGTGCTCGTCCAGGTGCAGCAGCTGGTAGGCAGCCCGCGGGTCACCGTCCTTGGGCTTGCCGACCGAGCCAATGTTGAGTGCGTGCCGGTAGCGGGTTTCGCCCTCGTGCTCGTAAGCAAAGGTGCGGTGGTAGGGCTTGTGGGTGTGGCCGAAGAGCAGGATGTCGGCATTGGCCTCTTGCAGGATGCGCAGGAAGCTGGCCTCGGGCCGGTCCTCGAACAGGTACTCGTTGATTTTGCGGGGCGAGCCGTGTACCATCAGCAGGCTGAGCGTGCAGGGCTCCTCCTGAAAGTCCAGGCGCAGGTGCTTAGGCAGGTAGCGCAGGTAGCGCCGCTCGTTCGGGCCCACCACCTGATTGGTGAAGGCAATGCTCTGCGCGCCCAGGTTCTTCTCCGTGTCGGTTTTGTAGGCGCAGCCGCAGTTCTCGCTGGCCAGCCCAATGCCCTGGTCGTAGTTGCCGGCCAGCGTGGGAATGCCGCGCCGCCGCACTTCGTTGACTACTTCGTTGGGCCAGGGCGCGTAGCCCACTAGGTCGCCCAAACAGAAAATCAGGTCCGGGCGGCGCTGCTCCATATCGGCCAGCACCGCTTCCAGGGCCGGCAGGTTGCCGTGCACGTCGGAGAAAAAAGCAATTGTCATTAGCCGGTAAAAGAAGGTAGGGTAGGACACGGGGTAGCAAAACGGCGCCACCCGGGGAGGGCAGCGCCGTTTCGTTGGGCGTTTAGCAGCACCCGCCGCCGGGCGTGCAGGCCATCTGCAGCTGCGGCAGGGCGAACGGCTGCGCGTCGGGAATGCCGCAGGCATCCTGCGCCAGGCAGGCCGTCTGCTTCGGAGTCAGCACGAAGTCGGTGCCATCGAACAGCAACCCAAACTTGCCAATCGTGGCTTGCTGGTACTCCACTTCAATGTCCAGGTCCTCGCTGCCCAAAATGCGCTCCGACAGGTTGAGGATGTGCAGGAATTTCTGCGGGGCCAGGCGGTGGTCGTAGTCGCCGGCCTCCCAGAGTTGGAAGTTGGCCACGGTCTCGCGACGCTCGGTGCCGCCGCAGTCTATAAAGTGCTTGCTGACCAGGCCCACTTCGGTCACGTGGAAATGGGAAGGGAGGTGCTCCCCGCTGGGCAGGCGGAAGTTGACGGCTTCCAGGCCGGCCAGGGTCTGCTTCATTTCGGAGATTTTCATGGGGCAGGGGATTAGGTAAAAAAGGGAATTAGCAGCCGCAGGCCTCATCCGGCCCACAGGCCGCGCCGGCCGTCGCCTCGATGAAGAAGCCGGTGAATTGCTGGTGCACCTGCTTGAGCAATTCGGTATTGAGGCAGTAGCATACCGTCACACCCTCAATCTCCCCGCGTATCAGGTCTAGCGCCTTGAGTTCCTGTAGGTGCTGAAACACTGTGGTGCGCGAGAGCGGCAGCTCGGCGGCGATGTCCCCGGAGATGCAGGTCTGCTTGCTGGCCAGAAACTGAATGATGGCCACCCGCGCCGGGTGCGCCAGGGCCTTGGCCACGCGGGCCAGCTGCTGTTGCTCTTGCGTGAAAGCGGCGGTTTTGGCGTAGGTCATAACGAAGGGCGGGAATATGTCGCAAATATACGGCATTAAATGTCGTAAGTTTGCGACATAGATTCTTTTTCTCCTACCCCGTCCCTTTACAGCCGCTTGGCCGCCATGAAAAGCTGCTTGCTGTTTCTGCTCGCGTTGCTGTGCACCGTGCCCCTGCTCGCGCAGCACGCCGCGTCGGTGCCGTTTCAAGGCCCGACCCCGGGCTTTCACCAGACGCACCCCGGGCAGATACTCTTCAGCTCCACCGCGGTTCCCGTGGCTGGCCTCCCGGGCGCGGGGTACATTGGCCTGAGCACGCATGCCTTTGGTCCCCACAGCAGGCTGTACTTCACTGCTTTTATGGGGTCGTCCCTCACCCAGGCCCTGCACCGCCTGGCGCCCCATCTACCCGTGCAGGAGTTGGCTCGCACCGGCACCTACCAGTTCAGCTTTTACGTCGACAAGCAACTAATATACCTCGCCAACCTGCCTGTAGAGGCCGTTTCCGCGGACAGCCGGAAACACGATACGGTGCTGCACCAAGCGTTGGTGAACCCCGGGGCGTCCACGGTTGGTTGGGGGCAACAGCTGTGGTACCGGTTTCTGTCCAACGGCGGCGTAAGAGCCCTGGCGAAAGGGCAGCACCTGCTGCGACTGGAAATCCGGCCCTACTTCCAAGACCGGGCCGTACGGGACGCGCCGGTGCTCGCCGCCGGTCAGGTCGCCCTCGATGTAACTGCTCCCGTTGCTGCCAAACTGTCCCATTAGCCCCACCTGTGCCCGGGCATGGGAGCGGGTAGATTTTAAGAAATAAAGCAGACACTTGTAAGGTCCGTCGGGGCCCCCATGCTTTTTCTTTCGGTTGATGCTAAGCGCTACCGCCGGAAAGTGAAGCGGGTGCAGGGGCCCCCAGCGCCACGTGGCACTGCTCAAACCAGGTGCCGGCCGTGTGTCCGGCCACCAGCGCCCGGGCGTGGGCTACGGCCTCCAGGGTCAGCTGCTGCAACAGCGCTTCCGGGAGGTCCACCACGGGCAGCCCCGTGTCGGGGTGCTCCAGGCGCGTCATGCCCGCCACCCGGTACACCGTCCGGCAGGAGGCGCTGAGTAGAAAGCGGGAAGTTTCTTCTTCCAGGTAGCGGATGCCAACGGTAATGTCCAGGGTCTGGCCATCCTCCGGCACGCGGTTGAGCACTTCGAGCTGAAAGTGAATCGGAACCGCTTCCGGAGCGACGTACTCCGAGTTGTAGTTGAAGTCGTTGAGCCGGATGGATTGGACTTGCGCGTGGACCATAACAGAAAGCTTAGGGGAAAAGAACCTTGACAGGGCCGGCAGCTACATTTTCATGTTGGGGTCCATGCCCGCCATGGGGTCAGTGCCCTGGTACAGCGCGTACTCGCTTTCCAGCAGGTAGGCGCCGCTGACTACCACCTGCGCGCCCGCCTCCACCCCGCCGGTGATGGCCACGGTCTCGTCGGTTTCGGTGCCCGTGCTGACTTTTAGGCGGCGGAAGCGCCCGGTCGCGTCCACCTGCTGCCAGACGTAGCTGCCGCGGCTGTCGCGCAGCACCGCATCCTGGGGCAGCGTGAGGGATTGCGCCGTTGCGGTGGGGCTCCGACTTGGTAGGCGCACGTTGGCCTGCATGCCCGGCTGCAGCCGTCCGCCGGGGTTGGCCAGTTGCACGCGCAGCAGCGTCACTTTGCTGTTGGCTTGCCGCTCGGGGCTGAGAAAGACCACCCGGCCGGAGTAGGTGTCGGGCAGCCCAACGACCTGTACCTGTACCGACTGGCCCGTCGCGACGCCGGCCACTTCTTCGGGGTAGAGCTGGGCCTCGACCCAGACCGAGGACAGGTTGGTGAGCGAAACCAGTAACGTACCCTCGCCCACGTACTGGCCTTCCGTGACGCCCACGGCCTGCACCAGGCCCGCCTGCGGGCTATAGAAGGTCAGCGACGCAGTCGGCCAGCCCGAAGCGGCCAGGGCGCGCAGCTGGCCCTCGGTCATGCCCAGCAGCCGCAGCCGCTGGCGGGCACTGGCCACTAGGCGGCCGTACTGGTTCCCGCCCGGGCCCCCGGCCCGCTGCTGAGCCAGGCTGAGCACGTATTCCTGCTGCAGGGCCTGCAGCAGCTCGCTGTAGATGGACACCAGCGGGGCGCCCGCCTGGATAGATTCGCCGGTCTGGCGCACAAACAGCCGCTCGACGCGTCCGGCCACCCGGCTGCTCACCGTGCGGGTTTGGTTGGCATCGGCGGTAATAGTGCCCGTGAGCACGGTGCTGCCAGTGCTGCTGCCAGCTCCACCCAGCGAGGCCACGCGGATGCCCGCGAGCTGTTGCTGTTGCGCACTCAGCATCACCTCCGGCGCGGCGGCTACCGTACCGGCAGGAGCTTTTGTCGCTGGAGCGGCTTTGGTCGCTTTCACGAGGTCCATGCTGCAAATGGGGCACTTGCCGGGCTGCTCCCGGCTAATCTGGGGGTGCATCGGGCAGGTGTAGTGCGTGAGGGCTGCCGAGCCGGCCTTGGCCGCTACGGGCTGAGCGGGCGCCCCCTGCTTGGTCGCTTTGACCAAATCCATCGTGCAGATGGGGCACTTTCCCGGCTCGTCGCGCACGATTTGCGGGTGCATGGGGCAGGTGAAGTAGCTGCTGGTGCCATCATGGGCATGGGCGTCCTCGGGCGCGGCTTTCTGGCAGGCACTGGCCCCGAGGGTCAGCAAACCGGCCAGCAGCGCGAAGGGCAGCAGCCGTCCCCGGGTCCAGCGAGTGAGCAGGTTAAACAACTTATTCATCGCGGTAGTCGGTTTTGGTTGAGGTCGAGGTGGGAGCCTGGCTGGGCGTCGGGGTTCGGGCGGTTTGCACAAACCCTTCGCTGTCCACCAGAAACTGGGCGTTGGTGGCCACGGCATCCTGCGCGCTCACGCCCTGCAGGATTTGAACCCGCTCGGCACTGCGGCGGCCAGTCTGCACCGGCATGGCCTGGAAGGCCCCGTTGCGGCGCACGAAGGCCACCTCGCGGTTGCCCAGGTCCACCACCGCGGCCCGGGGCAGCCACAGCCCGCCCGTAGCCGGCTCGCTGACGGTGCCCGTGAGCAGGGCGCCGCTGCGCAGCCGCCCGTCGGCATTGTTGAGGTGCACCCGCACGGCCCCGGTGCGGGCCCCTTCGCGGAAGGAGGGCTCGATGAGGTCGATGCGCGCCGATACTGCCCGGGCTGGGTTGTTTTCGGGCCGCACCCGGATGGTTTGCCCCACTTGCAGGGCGGCCAGCTCGTCGGGCCGGGGCTCGAACACGCCCCACACCTGCCGGGTGTTAACCACCCGAAACAAGGTCTGGCCGGCCGTGACGTAGGCACCTTCGGTCAAGGCCAGCCCGGCTTCGACTGGCATGGGTGCCGCGGCGGCCGGAGCACTGCTGGCAGCGCCGCCCCCGCCCATGGGGTCGCCACCGCTACCGCCCCCAGCCGGAGCTGGGACCGGTGGCAAGGCGGTCCCTGGCTGTGCGGGCTGCTCCACCACGTACCCGGAATAGGGACTGTAGATGGCCACGCTATAGATGGGTTTGCCGGTGGCAGTGGTGCGGTTGATTTGCGCATCTGTCAGGCCCAACAGGCGCAGCTTCTGGCGGGCGCCCCGCAGCAGGGTGGTGTTCTGCGCGTCGTGGGTGCGAATGAACAGCAGCTCCTGCTGGGCCGTCACCAGCTCGGGGCTGTAGACTTCGAGCAGCTTCTGGCCCTTGGTGACGGGCTGGTAGTTGTAGCGCACGAGCAACTTTTCGACGCGCCCGCCGAAACGGGCGGCAATGACTTCGGCGCGGCGCGTGTCGTACTCCACCCGGCCGTTCAGCGTGAGCGTGAGGTTGGGCGCGCCGGCGGTGGGGTACACGGTGGCCTGAGTGGAAACCACCGTGGCGTCGGGCGAGCGCAGCAGGTTCTGCAAGCTCGCGCTGGCCGGGGCCTGGGCGCCGCCCGCCGTGGGCTTTTTCACCAGGGCCATGCCGCAAACGGGGCAGTCGCCCGGCTTATCCCGAATGATTTGCGGGTGCATGGGGCAGGTATACACGTCCCCGGCGGATTCGTGGTTGTGCGTGTCCACAGCCGCGGCCTCCGCCGTGTTGCCAGCGTCCGCCGAGGTTTTGTCTGACTGGCAAGCACCCAGCAGTAAAGCCAGTGGCAGGGCCACCAGCCCGAGCCGCGCCCGCCGCGGGCTATTGTTCCAGCTCTTTTTCATATGCAATTTGCTGGGTGAGTTGTTGTTGCAGGTTGTCGAGGTATTCGAGTCGGGTGCGCTTGAGCGTGGTCCAGGCTTCGAGCACCTGAAACAGCTGGCCGGTATTCTGCTCGTAGGCCAGCATGGTGGCCTGGTAGCTGCGGCGCAGGGCCGGCAGGATGCGCCGCTCGTAGGCGCGGGTCTGCTCCTGACGCAGCGCCAGGTCGGTTTGCAGGCTGGCCAGCCGGCCGCTGGCTTCGTTGAGCACTTCTTCGCGCTGCTTGCGCAGGGCCTGGGCCTCGAAGCCCAGCGCAGCCGTGTTGGCCTTGTACTCACGAGCGGCCCACGGGGCCAGCGGAATGGTGACCATGCCCATCACGCTGAACTGATTGGGCGTTGTTCCGATGCCGCGCATGTGGTCGTAGCGCACGCCGAAGTCGGGCCGGCGGCGGCTGGCCTCCAGGTCCTGGCTCAGGCGCACGGTGGTCAGGGCCCGGTCCAGGCTGCGAACGTCGCTGCGCCGGCCGGCCAGCGCGGCCGTATCGGCCGGGGCCAGGGCGAGCGAGGTGGCGGTTAAAACCGTCGTGTCCACGGCAAAGGCTTCGCCGCGGGGCCGGTTCATGAGCGTGTTGAGGGCAATCTGGTTTTGCGTGGCCCGGGCATCGGCCTGCCGGTGGTCGTTGAGGTGCATTTCCAGCCGGGCCTTGGCGTCGTAGATGTTAGGTAGCGTGGCTTGGTTGTAGGGGTAGCGCGCTTCGGCCAGCTTGATGAGGAAGCGCAGCAGCGCTTCGTTTTCGTCGAGCACGGCCAGCTTTTTGGTAAGCACGGCCTGTTCCACGTACAGGGTTTTGGCCTGGGCGCGCAGCTGCACCACGGCGTTTTGCTGGTCGGCCTGCACCACGGCCGCCTGGCTGCTCAGGTAGGCCCGGCGGGCGCGCTGCTTGGCCGGGTTGGGCAGCATCTGCTCCACCGACACCATCTGCATGCCCTCGCCCTGCCCGTTGTTCATTTCCTTGATGGGGCGCTGGTTGTAGGGCGTCATCCAGTAGCCGGCGCTGAGCTTGGGCGCTTCCCAGCTGCTGGCGCCGGCCACGGCGGCCTGCTTGGCCTGGGCTTGGTAGGCGTACTGCTGCACGGCGGGGTTGCCGCGCTCCACGCGCTGCAGAACCGAATCGAGCGGCAGCACCGGGCCGCTGGGGGCCGCCAGGTGCATGTCCTTGGTCATCTTTTGGCCGTGGGCCAATTGTGGAACCGCTGCCAGCAGGCCGGCGGCCAACGAGAAATTAAGCCAGTGTTTCATGGGATGAAGGGGCCGGAACCACTGCCCGGCACGGGGGCTAGTGGGAGACTTCGAGAACATCAATTTTTCCGAATTTGCGCAGCTCGTATTCCTTGGTGTACAAGAAGATGAGCGGCGTGACGAGCAGAATGTGGGTGGCCGAAGTGAACACCCCGCCTATCATGGGCAGCACGATGGGCAGCATCACGTCCGAGCCCGTGCCGGTGGCCCAGAGCACCGGCACCAGGCCGAACAAGGACACCGAGACGGTCATTAGCTTGGGCCGCAGGCGCTTGGCCGCGCCGTGGAACACGGCCTCCTGCAAATCCTCTTTGGTGATGGTTTCCCGGGAATTGCCCTTTTCGGCTACCAGCCGCTGCATGGCGTCGTTGAGGTAGATGACCATGATGACGCCCGTTTCCACGGCCAGCCCGAACAGGGCAATGAAGCCCACGGCCACGGCCACCGACAGATTTACCCCGTAGAAATACACCATGTAGGCCCCGCCAATCAGGGCGAAGGGAATGGTGATAAGGCTCATGAACGCCTCCCGCACGGAATGAAAGGCGAAGTACAGCGCCCCAAAAATCACAATGAGCACCAGCGGCAGAATCAGCTTGAGCGTGCGCTGCGAGCTAATCAGGTTTTCGTACTGCCCGCTCCACTCCAGGTAGTAGCCCTGGGGCAGCTGCTTTTCCAGGCTTTGCAGCTTTTGCATGGCGTCGTTCACGGTGCTGCCCAGGTCGCGGCCCCGCACGTTGAAGAGCACGGCGCCCCGCAGCTGCGCGTTTTCCGAGCTTATCATCGGCGGCCCCTCGGCGTAGCGGATGGTGGTGACGGCCGAGAGCGGCACCGGGCCGAAGCCCGCGCTCTGGATGGGGATGCGCCGGAGGTCGGCCAGGCTGTTGCGGTAATCCTGGGCCAGGCGCACGTTGATGGCGAAGCGGCGCCGGCCCTCCACGGTGCTGGCGATGGGCGCCCCGCCGATGGCCGATTCCACCACCTCGTTCACCTGGTCCACGGTCAGGCCGTAGCGGGCTAGCTCCGGGCGGTTCATCTCGATTTCAAGGTACTTGCCGCCCGTCACGGGCTCCACGTACAGGTCTTCCACGCCGGGCACGCCTTTGAGGGCCGCATTGACCTGGTTGGACACCTGGTTGATGGTGCCCAGGTTCTGGCCGTAAACCTTCACGCCCACGTCGGTGCGGATGCCGGTGCTCAGCATGTTGATGCGGTTGATGATGGGCTGGGTCCAGCCGTTGACCACGCCCGGAATCTGGAGCTTGCCGTTCATCTCGTCAATGAGCTTGGCCTTGGTCATGCCGTCGCGCCACTGGTCGCGGGGCTTGAGCAGGATGATGGTTTCAATCATGTTGATGGGCGAGTTGTCGGTGGCCGTGCTGGCCCGGCCGGCCTTGCCGAGCACGCTCAGCACCTCGGGCACCTGCTTGATGATTTTGTCCTGCACCTGCAGGATGCGCTTCATCTCCGTGTTCGACACATCGGGCTGGGCCACGGGCATGAACAGGATGGAGCCTTCGTTGAGCGGGGGCATGAACTCGGTGCCCAGACTCATGACCAGGGGAATGCTGACGAGCAGCGCCAGCACGTTGATGGCCAGCGTAGTTTTGCGCCAGCGCATCACCCAGTGCAGCATCGGCGAGTAGATGCGCTCCAGGAAGCGGTTGAGCGGGTTCTGGTCCTCGGTTTTGAACTTGCCTTTCAAAAAAATGGAGATGAGCACCGGCGCCAGCGTCACGGCCAGGATGGCGTCGATGATGAGGATGAAGCTCTTGGTCCAGGCCAGCGGGTGAAAGAGCTTGCCCTCCTGCCCGGTGAGCAGGAACACCGGGAAAAAGGAGGTGACGATGATGATGGTCGAGAAGAAAATGCCCCGCGACACCTGCTTGCTGGAGGACTCGATGATTTCGAGCCGCTTTTGGTTATCCATGGGAAACGGGGGTTGAGGGTGAAGAGTCGCCGGCAGCTTGCGTTGGCGTGGCCGTACCGGTATCCGGCGGGCCGCCAGCGACCTCGCTGGCCTGGTACTCGGCCAGGTTACGGTAGGCGTTTTCGGTCATCACGATGCCGTTGTCGACGATGACGCCGATGGCCAGGGCAATGCCGGTGAGCGACATGATGTTGGAGGAAATGTCGAAGGCGTTGAGCAGGATGAAGCTCGTGGCGATGGTAATCGGAATCTGAATCAGGATGCTCAGGGCGCTGCGCCAGTGGAACAGAAACAGCAGCACGACCAGCGACACCACCACCATTTCCTCGATGAGCGTGTGCTTGATGGAGTCCACCGAGTCCTGAATCAGCCCGCTGCGGTCGTACACCAGCTGGAACGAGACGCCCGGGGGCAGGCCGGCCCGGATTTGCTCCATCTTGGCTTTCACCCGCGTTATCAGGACGTCGGCGTTTTCGCCGTAGCGCATCACCACGATGCCGCCCACGGCCTCGCCCTCGCCGTTCAGGTCCATGATGCCCAGGCGGGCCTCACCGGTCATCTGCACCGTGGCCACGTCCTTGATGCGCACCGGCGTGGTGCCCCGGGTGATGACGGGCACGTTTTCCAGCGTGGCCATATCCTGGATGTAGCCCGTCGTTTTGATGATGTAGCCCACGCCCGACTGCTCGAACTTGCGCCCGCCGGCCTCGTTGTTGTTGCTGCGCACCGCCGCCAGCACCTGCGGCAGCGTGAGGCCGTAGTAGGTCATTTTGGTGGGGTCCACCGTCACCTGGTACTGCTTCTGGAAGCCGCCGAAGGAAGCTACCTCGCTCACGCCGGGCACGTTTTGCAGGCCAAACTTCACGTACCAGTCCTGCAGGGCGCGCTGCTCTCCCAAATCCAGGCCGGGGGCTTTCAAAGTGTACCAGAGCACGTGGCCCACGCCGGTGCCGTCGGGCCCCAACGTGGGCGTTACGCCGGCCGGCAGCAGGCGCTGGGCGTAGTTGAGGCGCTCCAGAACCCGCTCGCGGGCCCAGTAGATGTCGGCGTCGTCCTCGAAAATGAGGAACACGAAGCTCATGCCAAACATGGACGTACCGCGCACGGACTTGACCTTGGGCAGCCCTTGCATGTTGGTCACCAGCGGGTAGGTCACCTGGTCTTCCAGGATTTGGGGGCTGCGGCCCATCCACTCGGTGAACACGATGACCTGATTTTCGGACAGGTCAGGGATGGCGTCGATTTTACTCGTGCGCACCGAGTAGGCGCCCCAGGCAAATAGGCCGGCCGCGAGCAGCAGCACAAGCCAGCGGTTCCGCAGGGAAAGGGTTATGAGTCGCTCAATCATAATCTGATTAGCAGCAAGAGGATAGAAGGGCGGCGCCAGGCCGGAAACCCTTAACAGGGACGTCGGCGGGGCGGACAGCCTGGATACGAGGGCCTGCCGCTCGGCAGCGGGCAAGCCAAAAAGCCCCGCGGCCAACTGGCTAGGGGAAACGGGGAGCAACCCGAACGCTAAATCAGAAAGGCGTGCCCTCGCACGTAGGCCGGGCAATCGGGCGGCGGGGCCGCGTGGGCCACGAGTTTGCTCGCGGGCTCATCAGCCGGGTAAGCAAGCTGCGTCAGCTGCCACACCAGCGGCAACAGGCCCGCTTCGGGCGCCACGGCGGGTGCCTGCAGCAGGAAGTGGGTAGTCGTGAGCTTGAGGTCCTTGGCCGCGCTGACCACTTCCTGGTCGTGGCAGCAGCCGCAGTCCGGCGCGCCCGTGTCCTGGCAGCAGCAGTGCTTGTCGGCATCGGCCGTGACCGTTACCGCCGTCAGGGCCTGCCCGCAGAAGTGCATGCTGTACACCAGCCCGGGGCTGGACAGCAGGTAGCTAAAGAGCAGAAACAGGCTGACGTAGCGTTTCAAAGGAGGAATGGGTGGGCCGGGCCCGTAGCAACAACAAAGGTACGCGGCCCGGTGAGCGGGAGTTTTACAGAATCCGGCCCAGGGGTTGCATAATTTCTCGTTTGCTCAGGCTATAGGTTCTCTGCATTGCAAAGCCTGCTCCTGTTTGTGGAAGGCAGCTTTTAGTGGAAAGAAAGCGAGTTTCAAGCGTTGTGATGCGCGCACCGGGAACCCAAAGGCAGGAGTAAGCGCGTAGGTTACCCATCCCACTAGCATTCCACATGGTTTTCAGAGCCTGCCCGACATTGCTTTGCGTGCTTGCCCTGGGCAGCGCCTCCGCCCAAAACCAATCCGACAGCGTCCGGGTCAGCACCGACCACCTCATCGGCTACTCGTTTGCCAACGACGCCTTTCTGCGCACGGATTATTACTTCACCCAGGGCATGACGCTGCTGCTGGTCAGCCCCGCGTTGCGGCACTCCCCAGCCAACCGCCTCCTCGGGCCCGTACCGGCGGGGAGCCTGCTGCACCACGGTATCCAGCTGCACTACGACGGATTCACCCCGCTGCGCATCCAAGATGCCTTCATTCGCCGGAGCGACCGGCCCTACGCCTCCTACCTCTACGCCGACCTGCTGCGCGTGGCCACGCACCCCGGCCGCCGGCTGCGGGTAACCACGGCCCTGAACGTGGGCGTTCTGGGGCCGGCGGCCGGGGCCAAAGGCTTTCAAACCAAGTTTCACGAGCTGCTGGGAGCTCCTACGCCGCGCGGCTGGGACTACCAAGTGCAAACCGACGTGGTGCTGGGCTACGAAGCGCGGCTGGAAAAGCAGCTGCTGGCCCTGGGGCAGGTAGCTGAGCTTAACGGGGCCGCCACCGCCTCGCTAGGGACGTTGCAAACCTATGCGGCTGCGGGCACGACCCTGCGCGTGGGGTTGCGCCCGCCCACGTACGGGAGCCTGGGCGTTGCCAACCGGGCCAATCGAACGAGCCAGCGGCGCGTGCAGGCCTACGGGCAGGTGCAGGTGGAGGGGCGCCTGGTGGGCTACAACGCCACGCTGCAGGGCGGCCTGCTCAACCGCCGCAGCCCTTACGTGCTGCCGGCTTCGGCCGTGCGTCGGACGGTGGCCCGGAGCACGGGCACGGTGGGACTGGGCTACGCGGGAGTACGCGTGGAATCGGCGCTGACCTTGATTTCGCCGGAGTTCACGGGCGCCCGCACCCACCGGTGGAACACCATCAGCATCCTCGTGGCCTTTTAAATTCCCTGACGCTATCGGAAGCAAGCGGGGCAGCTTTTGCGAGGGGTGACTCCCTACGACACGCCGCCCAATGCCGCACTGGCCGCCTGTTCGTCCAGGTACGGAGAGGCATAGCCCGCATCCGACTTGTTGATGAACAGGGCCGCGCCGCCTTGCAGGCTGTCGATGATGGGCAGGTACTGGTCCAGGGGCAGGGCCGGGCAGCCCTGGCTGCGCCCTAGCCGCCCGGTTTGCTTGATGACCGCCTCGCTGACGTACTCGGCCCCGTGCACCACGATGGCGCGGGCGGCGGCGTTGGAGTTGAAACCCTCGTCCAGGCCCTGGAGCCGCAGCGAGCGGCCGTGCTTGCCCACGTAGGTGCTGCCCGTGACGTAAAAGCCCAGGCTGCTCATGTGGCTGTCCGGGGTGTTGGAGAACTGGGTGGCTTCCCGCTGGCCGGTTTTGTTGCCGTGGGCCACCAGCGTGCGAAACAGCACCTTGTTGGCAGCCAAATCCAGCACCCAAAGCCGCTTTTCGGTGGAGGGCAGGTCAAAATCAATCACCGCCAGGCGCTCTGACGCGGCCGGGGCCTTGCCTTGTTGGCGCAGGTTGAGGTAGCCGGTCAGGGCCTGCTCAAACACGGCAAACCGCAAGCCTTGCTGCTGCGCGCCCAGGGCTTTGTAGCGCCGGCGAACCAGCGTATCAAATGCAGCTACGTGGCCCGGGGATGAAACCGAATCTGCCGCGGGAGCGGCAACGGGCGCACTCACCCGCAGGGGCGCCGTGGCCTGACCGGGCCCCGCCACCGACGGGGTGATGGGGGCCGAGCAGGACGTCGTCAGCAGCAGGCCAGTTAAAGCGGGCAGGGTCAGCCCGACCCAGCCGGACCGTTGCCGCCAACGATGACGATTGAAGTTGATTTTCATGCTGGAGGTAGTGAAAGCAGACAGAGCGGTTAGCTCTAATCCAAAAAGCACACCAGGTTTTGCGTGGGAAGCGTCGAAATGATGCGTTTCTTTACCACACGCGTCCCGTTTTATCGCGGCCCATGACCACCTCCAACTCTGCCCGTGTGAGCAAGCTTCCCCTGGAAAAGACGCCCACCCAGCTCTTCGATTTGCTGGTGGAACTGCTGCTGGCCGAGGAAATGCCGCAACCCGTCGTGGCCCGGCGCCTCCAACCCTTTATCGCGGCGGCGCGCCTGGTCCCCGAGCAGCTGGGCCGCACGTACTACATCATGCAGGGGCCTTATGGCCAGCTGACGGCCACGTTTGAAAAGCCGTCGTTCCGGCTCTACCAGGTGACGGCTCGCCTGGTGCCGGCGGCCTATGCTCAGATAAAGGAGCATGCCCGGGCCCTGCCGGCTGGCCCCGCTTGGGCGAGCCGCTGGGAAAACAAGTGGCTGGGGCTGTGGCCGCGGCTGGTGGTCAGCTCGAACGGCACGGTTCGGAAAAGCGTCAAGGCCCGCTTTCTAGGGCTGCTGCCGAAGCAAAAATTCATCGTGCTGACCCGCGGATAGCCCGCACCGGTCCCGGGCTATTGCCCGTAAAACTGGCCCAGCAGGACCAGCACGCCGACGAAGAGGTAGATGCCCAGGCGTTGCAGCTTCAGGGCGGGCTTATGGTGTTCACACATGCCGGCCTAACAGCGCGGGGCGGGCTTCCGTTGCATACCGGGCCGCTCCCTTTCGTTTATTCCCGCAAAAAAGCTTACCGGGCCTTGGCGGGATGCTGCTGGAGCCACGCCCGAACCTGGTCTATCTCCCGCTGCTGGTCAATCAGGATGAGGTAGGCAGTTTTTTTGAGCGCTTCGTCGCGGCCCAGCTCCAACTCGGCCCGGGCCAGGGTAATGGAGTTTTCGTGGTGCGGAATCAACAAGGTCGCGTAGTCACGGTCGATGTCGCCCGTACCGGCGTCCTGCCGCTGCCCCTCGCTTTTTACCGGCAGCCCCGGCCGGCTGGTGTCGTCGGCGAGGGAGCGGTGCGCCGCCGGGTGCAGGCCCTTGGTGGCCGCTTCCAGCAGTTCGGCCAGCTGGTGGGACTGGGAGGTATGTTCGGGGTAGGTGGGCGGCTGGCTGAGAATGCGCTCAATGGCCGAGTCCAAGCCGGGAATCAGCCGCTGGTGCGCTTGGTGAATGTCGCGGGCCAGGGCGCGCAGCGTGGCGTCCCGCCCGTGCTGCAATTCCAGGGCCGACATGGACACCGCAGCCTGGTGGTTTTCCCGCATGAGCCGGGCAAAGTACACGTCCAGGTTGTCGGTGCGCGGCAGGGCTTGGGAGTGCTCATCCATGGTGTGCAGGGCCTGCATCATGGTGGAGGGCACCTGCGCCATGTGCGCGTCCTGCGTCTCGTCGGTTTTGCGGCCGCAGCCACTCAGCAGCAGTCCTAGGAGCGACAGGACCGCGGCGAGTTTGAAAACAGACAAAGCGGGGGCAAACATGGCCGGAAGATAAGCTGGGGAAAGGCTGGAAATGAGGGAAAGGCAGTTTGGGCCGGGTTTAGTTGGTCACCCCGGCGGGGTTGCTTTTCAGCCAGCGCTGAAATTGCTTGATTTCCTGCTGCTGGTCGCGCACGATGCGCCGGGCCGCATCACGCAGCTCGGCGTTGCGGCCAAACGCCAGCTCCGCCTGGGCCAGGGCTACGCCGCTGCGGTGGTGCAGCTCCATCAGAGTGGCAAAGTCGGCGTCGGGGCTGCCGGGCAGAGTCGGCACCTGGCGCAGGGGGGCCAAGGCCGCCGCAATGCGGCGCACGAACGGGTCTTTGGCGTTGCCCGGCCGGTACTCCTGCCCGGCGGGCGGCTCGCGTTTGAGAGCCAAGGCGAGCACGTGGGTGTCTTTTTCGTGGCTTTTCACCACGTGCTGGGCCATGGCCCGCAGGGTAGAGTCCTTGCCCCGCGAGATTTGCACGGCCGCCAGGCGCTGGGCCCCGGCGTGGTGCACAATCATCAGGCTGGCAAAGTCTTCGTCCCAGCAGCCGATGCGCCGCACGGCATCCAACTGGCGGACCATGAGCTGCAGGGAGTCGGCCAGATTCGGAGGCGCGACCGGGACCGGAGCAGGCCGGGGCTTGTCGTGTATGTCGGCTTCGTGGGCCGCTGAGTCGGTGGGCTCGGAGTTGCAGCCGCTCACGGCCAGGGCCACGAGCAGGGCCGCGAGCAAACGCGCCCCGTCGCACTGGAAGCGGCGGAGCAGGGTGCCGGGGAATGGGGCAAGCAGGTTGGAAGGCATGGCAAGCGGGAGTTACATGTTTAAGGCCCCGATGCCCGCCGCGTTCAGGCTCGCTTCTTTGAAGGCTTCGGCGTAGGTGGGGTGGGCGTGCGACATGATGCCCACGTCCTCGGCCGACCCGCGGAAGCTCATCACGGCTACGGCTTCGGCAATAATGTCGGCGATGCGGGCGCCTATCATGTGCACGCCCAGGATTTCGTCGGTGCCGGCGGCGGTGAGCACCTTCACCAGCCCCTCCGTATCGGCCCCGGCCAAAGCCCGCCCCGAGGCGGAGTAGGGAAAGGTGCCCACCTTGTAGGCGGTGCCACTTTCCTTGAGCTGCTCTTCGGTGTAGCCCACGCCGGCTACTTCGGGCCAGGTGTAGACCACCCCCGGAATGAGCAGGTAGTTGACGTGGGGCTGGTGGCCGGCAATGCGCTCGGCCACGAACACGCCCTCGTCGGAGGCTTTGTGGGCCAGCATGG
Source organism: Hymenobacter translucens (assembly GCF_020685205.1). GTDB lineage: Bacteria > Bacteroidota > Bacteroidia > Cytophagales > Hymenobacteraceae > Hymenobacter > Hymenobacter translucens. The sequence goes on along the minus strand of NZ_JAJERB010000012.1, from coordinate 31,506 downwards.
CCCCGCGCACCACATCGCCTAGGGCCCAGATGCCGGGCACGTTGGTTTGCAGCTCGTCGTTGACTTTTACGCGGCCCTTCTCGTCCAGCTCCACGCCGGCCGCGGCCAGGTTCAGGCCGTCGGTGTAGGGCCGGCGACCCACCGACACCAAGCAGTAGTCGCCTGCCAGCTGCAAGTCGGCGCCGCCGGCCGCCGGGGTAGCTGTCAGCTTCACCGTCTCTCCTTCCCGCGTCACGGCCGTGACCTTGTGGGAGAGGTAAAACGCCAGCCCCTGCTTTTTAAGGGAACGCAGCAGCTCCTTGCCCAGGGTGCGGTCCATGGTCGGGATGATGGCGTCGGTGTATTCCACCACCGACACCTGGCTGCCCAGCCGGGCGTACACCGACCCGAGCTCCAGGCCAATAACGCCGCCGCCCACGATAATCAGGTGCTTCGGCAGCTCACGCAGCGCCAGCGCCTCGGTGCTGGTGATGATGCGCTCCTTGTCCAGGGTGATGAAGGGCAGGGTGCTGGGTTTGGAGCCGGTGGCAATGATAATGTTCTTGGCCGTCAGCTGCTGCCCTTCCCCACCGCCCCCGTCGCTGGGCGCCACCTGCACGGTGGTAGCGTCGACAAACGAGGCCACGCCTTGAATGACGTCCACCTTGTTTTTCTTCATCAGGTACACCACGCCGTCGCACACCTTGCTTACTATCTGGTCCTTGCGCGCCATCAGGCGAGGTAAATCGGCGCGCAGGTTGTCGGCGTCGATGCCGTGCTCGGCAAACTGGTGGGTGGCTTTCTGGTAGAGCTCGGTGGATTCGAGCACGGCTTTGCTGGGGATGCATCCCACGTTGAGGCAGGTGCCGCCCAGGGTGGGGTACTTCTCGATAATGGCCGTTTTCAGGCCTAGCTGGCCGCAACGGACGGCCGCGATGTAGCCGCCGGGGCCGGAGCCGATGATGAGAACGTCGTAGGAAGCTGCGGACATGAGCGGAGTTGGAGCGAGTGAAGGGTGGGAAAGCAGTGGTAGTGTTCTACAGGTGAGTTTCGTGTTGGGCGAAGTCGCCGCGTTCCACCTGAATGGTAGCGTGCTGCACGGCGTGCTTACCGGTCACGTAGGCGTGGGCGCGGGCCAGCACGTCGTCGTGGGTGGCACCCTCGGCCAGCACCACGTGGGCGCTGAGGGCGTTGACGCCCGAGGTGAGCGACCAGGCGTGCAGGTCGTGCACAGCCGCCACGCCCGGCTCGGCCAGCAGGCCCTGGCGCAGGGCTTCCAGGTTCACCTCGGCCGGGGTGCCTTCCAGCAGCACGCCCACGGCCTCCTTGAGCAGGGTCCAGGTGCGCGGCAGAATGAACAGGCCGATAAGGGCCGAGAGCAGCGGGTCGGCGTAGTACCAGCCGGTGGTGAGCATGATGATGCCCGCCGCGATGACGCCGATGGAGGTGAGCATGTCCGAGAGTACCTCGAAGTAGGCGCCTTTCATGTTCAGGCTCTCGTCTTTGCCCTGGCGCAGCAGGTACATGCAGTACAGGTTGATTACTAACCCCGCCCCGGCAATCCAGAGCATGGAGGTGCTTTCGACCTTGGGCGGGTCCAGAAAGCGGAAATAGGCCTCGTAGAGAATGTAGAGCGAAATCAGGATGAGCACCACCGCGTTGGTGAGGGCCGCCAGGATTTCAAAGCGGTAGTAGCCGTAGGTTTTCTCCGGGGTGGCCGGCTTTTCGGCGAAACGGATGGCCAGCAGGGCCAGCCCCACGCCGGCCACGTCGGTGAGCATGTGGCCGGCGTCGGCCAGCAGGGCCAGGCTGCCAGTGAGGTAGCCGCCGATGACTTCGGCCACCAGGTAGGCCAGCGTTAGGAAAAACACGATGGTCAGCTGGCGCTTGTTGCGCGAAGCGGCACTGCCGCTCATGCCGTGGGCCCCGCTCATGCTGATGGACCGGAATGATGGTGCGGGCCTTCGCGCAGCTCGCGGGGCATGGACTCAACGACCGACAGGTTTTTCTGGGCCAGTGGGGCAGCAGGCGCAGCCGGTGGCGTACCGCCCGTGCCAGGCGTGGCGTAGTCCATGCGCTGGATGCGCACGGCGTTGAGAATGGCCAGCAAGGCCACGCCTACGTCGGCAAACACGGCTTCCCACATGGTGGCCAGGCCGCCGGCGCCGAGGATGAGCACGATGCCCTTCACGATAAAGGCCAGCCAGATGTTCTGCCACACCACCGAGTGGGTGGCGCGGGCAATGCGCCGGGCGGTGGCAATCTTGCTGGGGTGGTCGGTCTGAATGACGACGTCGGCCGTTTCGATGGTGGCGTCGGAGCCCAGGCCGCCCATGGCAATGCCCACGTCGGCCAGCGCTACCACGGGGGCATCGTTCACCCCATCGCCCACGAAGGCCAGCTTGCGGCCCGCGTCCTTGTATTCCTGCACGTAGCGGGCCTTGTCTTCGGGCAGCAGCCCGCCGTGGGCCTCGTCAATGCCCAGCTCCTTGGCCACGCGCTGGGTGATGCTGTCCTTGTCGCCGGAGAGCATCACGATTTTGGTGATGCCGTCGGCGCGCAGCTCCTGAACCGTGCGGGCGGCGTCCTCTTTGGGTGAGTCGGCCACGGTGACGTAGCCGGCGTACTTGCCATCCACAGCCGCCACCACGATGCTGTCCAGAATCTGGTCAACTTCAGTAGGATAAGGCACGCTGAATTTGGTCAGCAGCTTGGTGTTGCCGGCCAGCACGTCTTTGCCGTCCACTTTACCGCGCATGCCGTGGCCGGAAATCTCCTCCACACTTTCCACCGAAACGCCCTGCGCCGCAGCGCCCACGTGCAGCACTACGGCCTTGGCAATGGGATGGGTCGATTTGGTTTCCAGCGCGCCCACCAGCCGCAGCAGTTGCTCCGGGGTGGTGCCGGCGGCCGGCTGCACCTGCTGCACGGCAAACACGCCCTGGGTTAGCGTGCCGGTTTTGTCCATGACCACCGTGTCGAGCTCGCGCATCACGTCCAGGAAGTTGGACCCTTTGAAGAGAATGCCGGCCTTGGAGGCAGCGCCGATGCCGCCGAAGTACCCCAGCGGAATGCTGATGACCAGCGCGCAGGGACAGGAAATAACCAGAAACACCAGCGCCCGGTAGAGCCAGGTACGAAACACGTAGTCGTCCACCACGAAGAAGGGCACCAGCACCAGCAGCACCGCCAGGGCCACCACGATGGGCGTGTAGACCTTGGCGAACTTGGTGATGAACTGCTGGGTTTTGGCCTTGCGGCCCACCGCGTCCTGCACCATGGCCAGGATGCGCGCGAGCTTGGTGTCCTTGTAGCCGGCCGTCACGGCCACCTGAATCAGGCTCTCCAGGTTGACCATGCCGGCCAGCACGGCCTCGCCGGCCTGCTTGGTCTGGGGCACGGACTCGCCGGTGAGCGCGGCGGTGTTGAAGGAAGCCGGGCCCTTGGTCAGCGTGCCGTCCAGGGCCACTTTCTCGCCGGGTTTTACCTCGATGGTGTCGCCCACCACCACTTCCTTGGGGTCCAGCACCAGCGGCTGCCCGTTACGGATGACCGTCACTTCGGTGGCTTGAATCTCCAACAGGGCGCGAATGCTGCGCTTGGCGCGGTTCACGGCCGCGTCCTGGAACAGCTCGCCCACGGTGTAAAACAGCATCACGGCCACCCCTTCCGGGTACTCGCCGATAGCGAAGGCGCCGAGCGTGGCGATGCTCATGAGCAGAAACTCGTTGAACACGTTGCCCGAAGGAATGCTGAGCACGGCGGCTTTCATCACCTTCCAGCCCACGAGCAGAAACGCGACCCCATACCAAACCAGGCGCACGTATTTGGTGAAGAAGGCCACGTCGTAGTAGTCCAGGGCCAGGCCCGCCAGCAGCAGGGCCAGGGCCACGCCGGGCCACAGGTACGGATTGGCGCCCGCCGGGCCGTGGTCGTGGTCGTCGCCGCTGCCGTGGTCGTGGCCGGCATGCTCGTCGGCGGCCTGTCCGGCTAGGTCCACCACCTTTTTGCCGGCGGGGTGGTCGTGGTCTTTATGGTCGTGGCCGGGCACGTCGTGGCCTTCGGGGGCGGCGGCGGCTTCGGGCGTAAGCTGGTCGCGGCTCAGGGCGCCCACGTTTTCGAGCTTCGCCTGCTTGGCGGTGTTGAGCTCTTCGTCGGTGTTAGGGGAGGTTGGGTCAGGCATGGGAATAAGAATGTCAGGGGTAAGAGTGAGGTGGCGGGGAGCCCGGGGCTACCAGTCCACGAAAAAGCCGGCCACGCCCACCAGCACGAGCACCGCCCCGGTCAGGCGCCGCTCGTGCTGGGCGAGTCCGTCCACGTTGAGGCGGCCCAGGCCGCGGTGGGCCAGCGCTACCAGCGCGCACATGGCCGACACGGAGGCCAGCAGGTACACGCTCATGAGCAGGGCCAGCGCGGCCGGGCCGTGGGTGCCGGCGGCCAGAAAGAAGGTCTGGATTTCCAGGCAGGGGGCCAGGAACATGGTCGCGGCCAGGCCCAGCACCACGCGCCGGCGCGGCGTACGCTGGCGCACGGGCCGCGGGTCGGGGTGGGTATGGCCGGGCCCGGAAAAGGCGTACAGCACGCCGATGACGATGAGCAGCAGGGGCGCCACCCACCCGGCAAACTGCTCGAAGCGGGCCGAGAGGCGCCAGCCGAGCAGGCCCAGGGCGAGCCCGATGCCCACGGTGCTGAGCACGTGGGCCAGCCCGGCCACCATCGTCACCCCCACCGCCCGCCGCAGGGGCCAGCCCTCGGCGCGCGCTACGGCCAGCACGGGCGCCCAGTGGTTGGGAATGGCGGCGTGCAGCAAGCTGAGCACCAAAGCACCGGTGAGGAGTTCCAGCATACGAGTTAGGGACGGGGCCAGAACAGGATAACGGCCAGCCCGAGCATAATAATCGTCCCGCCCAGCACATCGAACCGGTCGGGCCGGAAGCCGTCGAAGTACCAAGCCCAGGCAATCGACATGACCACGAACACGCCGCCGTACACGGCGTAGGTCTTGCCGAAAGAAGTGAGCTGCCACGTGGCCACCCAGCCGTACGCGACGAGCAGCCCGGCCCCCAGTAGTCCCACCCAGGCCGGACGGTCCGCTTTGAGCCACTGCCACATCAGGTAGCCGCCCCCGATTTCGCAGAGGCCGGCAAGAAAAAACAGGAACAGGGGCTGCAGGTAGCTCATCGGGTGGGATAAGGTGGATTGAACGCGTTTGCCGGCCGCGCGGCTATTCTTCCTCTTCGGCGTTTTTCATCTTGGCCAGCAGCGAGTAGGCGCCGTCCGTGACGAAGGTGGTCGTGGCCGCCACTCCTTCGGGCAGGGTGACTTCGGTGAAGTTGTCCTCGCTGCGGCCCAGGGTTACCGGCACCAGGCGGTAGCGGCCGGCGGCTTCCACGGCAAAGGCGTAGTTCTTGCCCTCGAAGCGGACCAGGGCCGCGTCGGGCAAGGTCGGGGCCTGGGTGCGGCCGGTTTCAATCAGGGCCCGCACGTAGAGGCCGGGCAGCAGGGCGGGGTCGTTTTCCTGGTCCAAATGGCCGTGCACGCGCACCGTGCGGTCCTCGCCAATGGCCTTACCGACCAGGTAGACGCGGGCCGTGCGCTCGCGGCGCGAGCCGGCGGAGTCGCTGGCCAGCGTAAAGCGAATGAGTTGGTTCTTCTGCACCCGGGCCACGTCGCGCTCGAAGACGGTAAGCTCCACGTGCAGGTGCTCAGGGTCCACGATTTCAAACAGGGCATCGGTGGCCGTCACGGCCTGCCCCACCGTGACGTTGACCGTGCGCACGAAGCCCGCCCGCGGGGCACGGAGGCTGGCCGTGGTGACGATGCGCCCACCCACGGGTAGGCCGGCCAACCGCAGCCGGGCCGCCTGGGCGTTGGTTTGCACCTGCAGGGCCCGATAATCGGCCTGGGCGCGCTGGTAGTTTTTCTGGGGGGCTACTTCCTGCTCGTAGAGTTCTTTTTGGCGGGCCAGCTCGGTGCGGGCGTAGTCGAGGCGGGCGCGGGTTTCGAGGTAGTCTTGCTGCAGGGTCACGAACTCGGGGTTGCGGATGGTGGCCAGCACCTCGCCCTTGCGCACGCGGGCCCCCTGCAGCAGCTCCGTATTCTCCACGAAGCCGCCCAGTGGGGCCGTGATGTTGACGGTGCTTTCTGGGGGCACGTCCAGGGTGCCGGTCACGGCCAGCCCTGCGCCCATGGGCCGATCGGTCAGGCGGGCGGTTTTCAGGCCCGCGGCCTGCTGTTCGGCCGCGGAGAGGGTCACCATATCGGAAGCTTCTTCGGCTTCACCGGCTTCACCGGATTCCTGGCCTTTGGCAGCGGGTTCGGCCTCCGCGGTTTCTTTCTTGTCAGCACCGCAGCCGGCCAGGGTTAGGCTGAGCAGCAGGAGTAGGGATGCAATCTTATTCATGGAAATCGGGTCAAGTCAAAGAGTGGATGAGACTTTACTGGGCGGCAGTGCCGAGCAGGTAGTCCAGGTCGATGGCGGTTTGGTTGTGCTGGAGCAGGGCGTCGAGGTAGGCCGTGCGCACGCTCAGGGCACGCTCCAGGTTGAGCAGCAGCTCGGAGTAGGTGGTCTCGCCGGCCTTGTAGGCCCGCTGGCTCAGGCGCACGATGACGGCGGCCTGGGGCAGGCCGGTCTGCTCGTAGAACTGCACCCGGCGCTGCTGCTCCGCCAGGCGCAGGCGCAGCTCATCGAGCTGGGCGGCGGCTTCGGCCTGGTAGCGCTGATAAGCGGTGGTGGCGACTTGCTCCTGCAGCTTGGCGGCCTGCACGCGGGCTTTCTGAGGGCCGCGCAGCAGTGGGATGGCCACGCCGGCCTGCACGCTCTGGAACCGGTCGCCGGTGCCGTAGGTCTGCGCGCGCCCGTCCACCTCGTAGGTGCCCCGCAGCGACTGGTTGGTGTAGCCCACCGTCACCTGGGGCAGCCCTTGGGCTTGCTCCACCCGGGTTTCGGCGCGGCGCTCGGCAATCTGCTGCTGCAGCACCCGCGCCTGCGGGGTGGCTGCTAACGTTGCCGTATCCACGGTTCCCCCGGGGGCGGGCAGCAAGCGCAGAACGCTGTCGGCAATGGCGACGGGCCCGTTGGTTTGCAGTAGGGCCTGCAGCTGGCGCTGGGCCACGGCGTAGTCGGCCCGGGCCTGGGCCAATAGGTTCTGCGTCTCGCCTTGTTGAATCAGGGCGTTGGCGGGCTCCAGGCGGGCCACCTCTCCGGTTTTGAAGCGCAGCTGGGCCGCGCGCAGAAACTCGGTATAGATGCTGTCCTGCCCGCGCAGGGTGCGCAGGCGGTGCCGGGCGTGCACGGCCCGCTCGTAGCTCAGGCGCACCTGCCGGCGCAGTTCAGCCTGCACCTGGGCCAGTTGCTGCTCCCGGCCCCCAATCTGGGCCTGGCTCAAACCAGCCTGGGCCCGGTAGTAGCCGGGCAGGGCCAGCGACTGGCCGATGCTCAGCACGTTGTCGGAGAGCGGGGAGTTCACCTGGCCATAGGTACCCAGGATGGTGGTGCGGCCCACGTCGAAGGCCGTACGGCGTAAGGCCTGCTGGGCTTCCAGGGCGCGCTGGGCTCCCTGCACCGTGCCGTTGGCCTGCAAGGCTTGACCCACGGCCTGGGTGGAGGTCAGTGGACCCTGCGCCCGGGCGGGCGCGGCGGCCAGCAATCCACCCAGCACGAGCAACACCAGCGACACCGGCACGGCCGGCGTGCGCTGCGGCTGCTCTTCTTCCTTGGCTTTGCTGTTGCGCTCGGACAGGGCGTAGAGCACCGGTAAGACCAGCAGGGTCAGCAGCGTGGCCGTGACCAGCCCGCCGATGACGACGGTGGCCAGTGGCCGTTGCACTTCGGCCCCCGCCGACTGTGACAAGGCCATGGGCAAAAAGCCCAGCGAGGCCACGGTGGCCGTCATCAGCACCGGCCGCAGGCGCACCTGGGTGCCTTCCAGAATGCGGGCAAACACGTCGGTGCGCCCTTCCTCTTTGAGCTGGTTGAAGTAGCCGATGAGCACGATGCCGTTGAGCACGGCCACGCCGAACAGCGCAATGAAGCCCACGCCGGCCGAGATGCTGAAGGGCATGCCCCGCAGCCAGAGCGCCAGCACCCCGCCGATGGCCGAGAGCGGAATGGCCGTGAAAATGAGGATGGACTGCTTGAACGATTTGAACGTGAAGAACAAGAGCACGAAAATCAGCAGCAAGGCTACCGGCACAGCGATGCTGAGCCGCTCGGAGGCCTTGCGCAGGTTTTCGAACTGGCCGCCGTAGGTGGTGTAGTACCCTGGCGCGAGCTGCAGTTGCTGGTCCACTTTGCCCTGCAGCTCGGTCACCACGCTTTCCACGTCGCGGCCCCGCACGTTGAAGGCCACGGTGATGCGGCGCTTGGCGTCATCCCGCTGAATCTGGTTGGGGCCTTCCAACAAGTCCACCGCGGCTACCTGCTCCAGCGGAATCTGCTCGCCGCCGGGGGTGGCCACCAGCAGCTGACGCACGTTGCCGATATTCTGGCGCAGTTCGGGGGCCAGGCGCAGCACCACGTCGAAGCGGCGCTCCTGCTCGAAGAGCTGGCCGGCGGTCTGGCCTGCAAAGGCGGTTTGCACCGTGCGGTTCACGTCTTCGGCGTTGAGGCCGAAGCGAGCCAGGCGGTTGCGGTCGAGCTTGACCACGATTTGGGGCAAGCCGGTGACCTGCTCCACGTATACGTCCTCAGCCCCTTCGACCTGGCGTACCAGGCGGGCGGCCCGCTCGGCGTAGGAGGCCAGCTGCTGCAGGTCCTCGCCGTAAATCTTCAGCACCACGTCCTGCTTGGCGCCGCTGATAAGCTCGTTGAAGCGCATCTGAATGGGCTGCTGGAAACCGAAGGTTACGCCGGGAATCACGCTCAACGCCTCGGCCATCTTGCCGGCCAGCTCCTCCTGGGTTTTGGCGGAGGTCCACTTGTCCTGGTCTTTTTCCAGAATCACCATCACGTCGGCCGCCTCCACGGGCATGGGGTCGGTGGGAATCTCGGCCGCGCCGATTTTGGCCACGACCTCCTTGACTTCGGGAAACTGCTTCTGCAGGATGGCCCCGGCCTGCAGGCTCCGGTCCACGGTGTAGCTCAGCGAGGACCCGGTGAGGGTGCGCAGCTCAATGGCAAAGTCGCCTTCCGAGAGCTGCGGGATGAACTCCCCGCCCAGGGTGCGGAACAACAGGATGGAGCCCACGAACAGCGCCACCGCGGAGGTGAGCACTACGGCTTTACGCCTCAATGCCCATTCCAGCAGCGGGCGGTAGCGGGCTTCGAGCCAGCGCATCATGCGGTCGGAAAAGTTGGGCTTCACTTCCGTCGAGCGGCTCAGGGCCAGCGCCGACATCATGGGCACGTAGGTCAGGCTCAGGATAAACGCGCCGATGATGGCAAAGGCCACGGTCTGGGCCATGGGCCGGAACATCTTGCCCTCGATGCCGACCAACGCTAGCAGGGGCAGGTACACGATGAGGATGATGATTTCGCCAAACGCCGCCGAGGAGCGGATTTTGCTGGCCGCGTGGTAGGTTTCCTCGTTCATCTGGTCGGTGCTAAGACGGTTGCCCGGCACCCGCAGCTGCCCGCCGTGCAGGCGGTGCACGATGGCTTCGACGATGATGACGGCGCCGTCCACTACCAGGCCGAAGTCGATGGCCCCGAGCGAGAGCAGGTTGCCCGACACGCCGAACAGGCGCATCATGGCGATGGCAAAGAGCATGGCCAGCGGAATGACCGAGGCCACGACCAGGCCGGCGCGCCAGTTGCCCAGAAACAGGATGAGCACGAAGAGCACAATCAGGGCGCCCTCAATCAGGTTGGTTTTCACCGTGCCAATGGCGCGGCCCACCAGCTCGGAGCGGTCCAGGTACACGTCGATGGCCACGCCCTCGGGCAGGGACTTCTCCACCGTCAGCATGCGGGTTTTCACATCCTTGATGACGTCGTTGGCGTTGGCCCCCTTGAGCATGAGCACGATGCCGCCGGTCACTTCGCCCTCTCCGTTACGAGTCATGGCGCCGTAGCGCACGGCCGAGCCCAGGCGCACGTCGGCCACGTCGCGCACGAGCACGGGCAGGCCGCCTTCAGTATTGCGCACAACGATGTTGCCCAGGTCAGCGGCGTTTTCGGCCAGGCCCTCGGTGCGAATGAAATAGGCGGTGGGCTTCTGGTCGAGGTAGGCGCCGCCGGCGTTCTGGTTGTTGCGCGACACGGCCTGGTACACCTGCTCGGTGGTGACGCCCAGCGAGCGCAGGCGGGTGGGGTCGAGCCGGATTTCGAACTGCTTGAGCTGGCCGCCGAAGCTGGCCACGTCGGCCACGCCGGGCGTGCCTAGCAGCTGGCGCCGCACGATCCAGTCCTGAATGGTGCGCAGCTCGCGGGCGTCGTACTTCTTCTCGAAGCCGGGCTTGGCGCGCACCAGGTACTGGTACACCTCGCCCAGGCCGGTGCTGACCGGGGCCATTTCCGGCCGGCCGATGCTCTCTGGTATTTGACTCTCGGCTTCGCGCAGGCGCTCGGCCACCTGCTGGCGGGCCCAGTAGATGTCCACGCCGTCCTCGAAGACGATGGTCACGACCGAGAGGCCGAAGCGGGAGAAGGAGCGCACTTCCTCGCGGTTGGGGATGGTGGCCAGGCTCTGCTCGACGGGGAACGACACGAGGCGCTCGATGTCACTGGCCGCTAGCGAGGGAGCCACCGTGTAGACGACAATCTGGTTGGTGGTGATGTCGGGTACCGCGTCAATCGGCAGCCGGCTCAGGGAATAGCCGCCCCAGGCCACCAGGGCCAGGGTCAGGATTCCGATAATGAGCTTGTTGTGAATGGAAAAATGAATCAGCCGGTCAAACATCCGTTGCTGTGGGGGTTAGGTCTAACACTTTCGAAAAAGACCCTGCGACCCGGCGGTTCCGGCTGCTAAAGCGGGAACGGCGGGGATGGAACGCACCCGGGAGCCAACGCCACGCGTTGACAAGCTCCGACGGGTCAACTCCGCTCGGGAGTTGGCCGCCCGGAGAGGGTGGTCAGCAGGAAAAAGAGGAAAGGGTTAGGCCTGGGGCGGCTGCCACACGGCCCCGAAGTCCCGGGTCGGAACGCCCACAATCAGCCGGCCGTGTTGGGGGCTGCTGCCCCACTCGGTCACCTGGGGGTACATGGCCAGGGCGCCACTGGTTAGCGTTACCACTACCCCGCCGCAGCAGTGGCACTGGCAGAGCGGCGAGCACCAGTCGCCCAGCGCGTCCGTGCTGCAGTCCGAATGCGTGGCCGCGGCCACCGTCGATTGGGCCTGGTCCTGGCACACGGTCACCTCGTCCGTGCAAGTCATGCAGGAGAGCAACGCGAAGTAGCAGGCAAAAAACAGGCTGAGCAGGCGCATGATGCGGCGAAGGTAACAATTCCCGGGGGCCGGAGCTGCTTTTACCGCTAATCGCCGGCGAAGGTTCCCCAGCCAGCCAATTAGCCCGTCGGGCTGCCCGTCGGGCGCAGCGCCAAACCCGCACTGTCCGTTTGCTGAAAGACAACCAGGGCATTCTCCCAGTGCGGGGTCCCGTAGGCCCGCAGCAGCGGGACCAGTGTCGGCGTGAGCGCGAAGTGCAGCCGGGGGCTGGTGCAGGCCAGGGCAGGGTTATCGGGGTTGCGCAAGACCAGGCCCGTGGCCACCAGCGGCCGCAGCACCTGCTCGCGCATGAGCAGGAACGAGTGCTCGGTGGATGCTTCGCGCCAGCCGTAGACCGTGCGCATGAAGTCGCGAATGCCATGGGCCATGCCCTTGCGTTCGTCGCGGGCTGCGCTCCACGGCGTGTCCGGGCCTACCCCGGCCAGGGCCAGCAGGGTCAGCCCGGCCAGCTTGCTGCGCAGCGGCGCGGGCAGGTCCAGGGCCGTCAGGATGCGCTGGGCGTCGGTGATGCGGGCGTGATAGATTTCCATGGCCGGGCCGGCAAGCGGGACGAACTGTTAGCGCCGGAAGCTACAGCCGAGAAAATAGGTGGTGGGCGTGTCCTTGGTCAGGGCCAGGTTGATGCCCGTGTCCAGCTGCAGGTTCTCGCCCAGGCGCAGCACGGGCCCGCCGTTGAGCGTGGTGCTCCAAGCGCGACCCCGGGTGTCCCAGGCCGTGGCAATTTCCACAAACCCGCCCAGGGTTTTGTACAAATCGTGGCCCACCGTCAGCGTGGGCGCCAGCTCCAGGAAGTGCTCCCGGGCTTCGCTGTCGCGGTTGAGGGTGGCCTGAAATTGCGTGCCCAGGGTAAAATCGTGGGGCAGCTGCACCGAAAAAGGGGTGACGATACCGCCCTCCCAGGCGCCGTTGCCGCAGCTGCGGCCCGTGGGCAGCTTCACGAAGGGCATCAGGGCAAAGGCCGTGGGGCCCCCGTCGTTGCCCCACAGGTTGCGCTTGAGCCGCACGGTCACGTCGCCGAAACCCGCTCGCCGGGTGCCCGTGTCGCCCTCGCCCTCCGTCTGCACGGTGTAGGACTCGACCACCACCTGCAGGTCCACGTTGTGGGTGAGCCCCATTTTCAGATTGGCGTGGTTAAACCCCAGCTCCTGTTGCGCAACCGCCTGCCCCGCTAAGCGGGAGCGGCCCAGGCGCAGCACGTCGGTTTCCAGCTGGAAGTGGCCCGCGTCCACCGAGTAGGCGCTTTCCGTGGCGTCGGGCCGGTCGGTGCTCAGCGGCCGCATCAGGGGCCGGGGCACGGGCTTGAACAAGGTGTAAACCCGTTTGCGGGCCCGCAGCGTGTCCACGCCGGCGGGGTCCGGGGCGGGCAGCCCGGTGGGGGCTTGCGCCAGCGCGGGCAGGCCACCGGTCAACAGGAGGCCCAGGGAGAGAAGTCGAAATGCACGCATAGAACACCGGAGCTAAAAGGCAAGGAGAGGGCGCCCCGGGACCAGAGCCCCGGCGAAACCAACCAGCAGCCAGGCGTTAGCCTAGCCGAAAAAAGTCTGCACGAGCAGGTACACGTTCAGGGCGATGATGATGCCCGACACGATCCAGGCCGTGGCGTTGACCAGCGGGCCGTTGGCAAACACGCCCATCTTGGCCCGGCTGCTGGTGAAGAGCACCAGCGGCACTACGGCAAAGCTGAGCTGCAAAGACAGAATCACTTGGCTGAGCACCAGCAGTTGGCCGGTGCCCTTTTCGCCGTAGAGCAGCGTCACAATCAGGGCCGGCACCACGGCGATGCTGCGGGTGAGCAGCCGGCGCAGCCAGGGCTTGAGCCTGATGTTGAGGAAGCCTTCCATCACAATTTGCCCGGCCAGCGTGCCGGTGAGCGTGGAGTTCTGGCCCGCCGCCAGCAGGGCCACCGCGAAGAGCATGCTGGCCGCGCCTGCCCCGAGCACCGGCGTGAGCAACTTGTGGGCGTCGTTGATGTCGGCCACGTTGTACATGCCCGTCTTGTGGAAGGTCGCGGCGGCCGTGACCAGGATGGCGGCGTTCACGAAGAAGGCCAGAAACAAGGCCACCGTCGAGTCGATGGTGGCGAACTTGATGGCCATGCGCTTGCCGGGCTCGGTCTGCTCAATCTGGCGGGTTTGCACGATGCTGGAGTGCAGATACAGGTTGTGCGGCATCACGGTGGCCCCCAGTATGCCGATGGCGATGTAAAGCATCTGCGGGTTGGTCACCACTTCGGGGCGGGGCACCAGCCCGCCGAGCATGGCCATGTAGTCCGGGTTCGAGACGATGATTTCGTACACGAAGCAGCCAAAGATGATGACGATGAGGCCCGCCACGATGCTCTCAATAACCCGAAAGCCCTTGTTCTGGAAGTAGAGCACCACCAGCACGTCGAGCACCGTGAGCACCACGCCCCAGCTCAGGGGCAGACCGAAAAGCAGGTTCAGGGCAATGGCCGAGCCAATAACCTCGGCCAGGTCGCAGGCGGCGATGGCAATTTCGCAGAGCACCCAGAGCACCATGGCTACGGGCTTGGAGTAGTGGTCGCGGCAAGCCTGGGCCAGGTCGCGGCCCGTGACGATGCCCAGCTTGGCCGCCAGGTGCTGCAGCAGCATGGCGAACAGGTTGGAAATTAAAATCACAGACAGCAGGGTGTAGCCGTAGCGCGAGCCGCCGGCCAGGTCGGTGGCCCAGTTGCCGGGGTCCATGTAGCCCACGGCCACCATCAAACCGGGCCCCCAGAAGGCAAACAGCTTGCGCCAGAACGAGGCGCTGGCCGGCGGCACCTTGATGGAAGCGTACACTTCGCGCAGCGAAGGCGCGTTGCGCGGCTTGCGCCAGCCGGGCTCGGCGGCGACCGGGGCCGGCGTTACCGGCAGCGGCGCCGGGGGCATGAGTAAAGTTTCCATAGCAGGAGGGATAGGATGAGCCGGCAAGGTACAATATTTAGGCTGCCCTAAATATTTATTTAAGGTAGCCTAAATACTCATTTTGCTGCTCAATGGTTTGCCTACTCGCTAAGAAATGGTTTGCGTCAGGATAGCCCCTGCGAAACCGTCCAGTTGGTATTTTGCCGGAAAGCTGGTTTCCGGCAAAACAGCACGGCTTTTAAGTATGTAGTTGACGTTTGCTGCCTGCTTGTGGCCGAGTCTGTTGTCTCATCGCGTCCCGACGACAGGGCCGAACGCCAGCGAAACCAGAGCCCCTGGCATGGTACCCACTCTTTATGAGCTCATCCTCGCTGAGTTTGGCCTTGGTTAAAAGTTTGGTACAAAAGTTAAACGAGTGGGGGCTTCTGTGCGGGCTAGACGCAACCGGCAACGTGTTGCTCCCTTAATCGCCTGTCGGAACTAAGTTTTGGACTGAACGGTTCTTAATCGTAACTTGCCGGCCCAAAGTCAGTCCAGCCCGCTTTGCTCACCTCACCAGCTAATGTCACGTCCCCAGGAATTTGATACCACGGAAGCGCTGCACCAGGCCATGCGGGCGTTCTGGCGCAAGGGCTACGAGGCGACTTCCCTGACCGATTTGCTGGCCGCCACGGGCCTGAGCAAAAGCAGCCTCTACGCCACCTTTGGGGGCAAGCGCGACTTGTTCCTTGCGGCTTTTGACGCCTACCGGCAGGCCCGGGCCCGCGACGCACACCGGGTGCTGCAGCAGCAGCCCGCCCGCCGGGCCATCGAGACCTTTTTCCACTCGCTGTTTGCCGACGTCAATTCAAACGAACCCTTGCTGGGCTGCATGAGCATCAACCAAGCGGTGGAACTGGCCCCGCACGACCCCGCGGTGCGGCAACGAGTGGTCGAGGACTTGCAGCAGATGGAGGAAGTATTGACCCAAGCGATTGAACGTGGCCAGCAGGATGGCTCGGTGGCCAGCCCGCGCCCGGCCCGGGAGCTGGCCCGGCTCCTGGTGTTGGCTTTCCCCGGCTTGCAGGTCATGGCCCGGGCGGGTTATCGCCGCCAGCAGCTGGACGACGCGCAGCAGCTCCTCTTTACCTGTCTGGACAGGTAGCTCTTTTTTTTGCCTTTTACTGGACCAAACAGTCCTGAATTTTTCACTTTACCCCACTTCTCATGCAGCTTCAACTGGTTCGCCACTCAACGCTTCGCCTGGACTACGCCGGCGTTAAATTTCTCATTGACCCCATGTTCGCCGACCAGGGCGTCTTCCCCGGGCTGCCCGGCACCCCCAACAGCCACCTGAGCAACCCCACCGTTGGCTTGCCCGGCCCGGTGCAGGACTACACGCAGGTCGACGCCGTGGTGGTCACCCACACCCACTTCGACCACTGGGACGAGGCCGCCAGTGCCCAGTTGCCCAAGCACCTGCCCGTCTTCACCCAGCACGCCCAGGACCAGGCGCTGATTCGCTCGCAGCGCTTCACCGATGTGCGCCTGATTCAGGGCGCTACTTTCAACGGCGTTTCGCTGACCCAGACGCCGGGCCAGCACGGCAGCGACGCCGTCATGGCGGTTGCGGGGGAAATGCTCGGGCAGGTTTCCGGCGTGGTGTTTACGCATCCCGAGGAGAAGACGCTCTACATCGCCGGCGACACGGTCTGGAACCAGGACGTGGCCAACAACCTGCGGCAGTACCAGCCCGAGGTGGTGGTGCTCAACGCGGGCGACAACCAAATCACCGGACTCGGCTCCATCGTCATGAATCAGGAGGATGTCTACGCAGTGCACCAGGCGCTGCCCCGGGCCACGCTCGTCTCCACCCACATGGAAGCCACCAACCACGCCACGCTCTCGCGCCAGCAGTTGCGCGCCTTCGCCGCCGAAAAGGGCATGACCAACCAGGTGTTGGTACCTGCGGACGGAGAAGCCTATTTCTTCTAATGCCGGTCGTATAGTTCGGGAATCAAATCCTGACGACTGACTGCTCTAACGGGCAACAACAAAGCGTTTCCATCGCAAGAAGGAAACGCTTTGTTGGCTTTGGTTAGGAACCCCTTAATTGTCCCGGTTAGCCTTTGTACTAAACTTTTGACCAAGGCCGAGTTTGTGGCATTGACTGTATAGGTAATCAGCCTTCCCTAGCTCCTTGGTTTCCATTGTTGAGGAAAACGGGACGCTCCACCGTGCCAAGACGGCATGCCGGACAACGAGCGTCCGCCCCACTCAGCTACCATGAGATACCAGTTCCGTTCTCTGAACAGTTGGGCAACATACAAGCTCCTTCCCTGTCCTACTAGCGCAAGCCTTGCATCTTCAGAAACAAGCCACCCGGATTTTTGGTAGCCTTGATTTTATCAGTCTTCAGCTTGTAGATAAAGGCAAACAAGGCATCCACGTGCTTGGGCGACTGCAGAATCTCCTGCACCAGCTTGGGTTCGGCAATACCTAGGGTTTCGAGGTGTTTGCGGGCCAGTTGCATCTTGGCGTCGTCGGCCTCCAGCTCGAAGGGGATAGGCAGTTGCTGAGGTACCTGGGTGTTGACGTAGAACTTGATGCTTTGGAAGGAGCGACCCTTTTTCAGGAGCTCGTACTTGATGCGCAAGTCGGTGTGCTCGTTTATCTGCGTCGTGGCCACGTCGAGCACGTACTTCTGCAAGGAGGAAATCTGGGCGTACTGCTCGGGCTCTTTACCAGCTGGGTCCTTGAGCTTGAGCATGCCCTTGAACTCATCCAGGGAGTAGGTCTTAGTCTCCCCGATGTCCTTCCACTGCGAGGCCAGCTGGTAGATGCGCTTGGCGTACTTGCTGCTCAGGCTAAAGGCAGCCTGCAGGCGGTAAGACGTGAAGTTGCTCTTCAGGTCAATGAGGAAAGGCCGCATGCGCTCGGATATCTCCAGCTCAATGGTGCCCTCGCCCTTGCGGTACAGCGCCGAGGCCAGCAGACTCACCTGCAGCAGGGTTTTGCCGGTCTCGATGTGATAGACCCGGCT
Source organism: Hymenobacter translucens (assembly GCF_020685205.1). Lineage (GTDB taxonomy): Bacteria > Bacteroidota > Bacteroidia > Cytophagales > Hymenobacteraceae > Hymenobacter > Hymenobacter translucens. Next base: position 14,251 of record NZ_JAJERB010000012.1, on the reverse strand, counting down.
GTTGAGGTTCTCAGTGGATTCGAGCAGCTGCTTGTAGTTCCAGGTGCGCCCGGTCATCTCCATCAGCTCCTGGACCCGGATTTCGTAGATGGTGCCGGCCTTGTCCTGCTTGGTGAGCTTAGAGAGGAGCGAGAAGACGATGTCCATCTCGCAGGCACTCATCTCGTAGCGGGCCGTCGTCAGCGCGTTATGCTGCCGAATTTCTATCGGGACGGTGGATTCGGGCGCGGCCATACGCAGCTACTGGGGTGATACCAAGCAAACATACGGCTTAAATCGGAAACTAATAGAGCCAAATCCTGAATCTATGAGCAGCCGGAATGCCTGTGGTGGTGCTGACTTATAAAAGCTATTAGTTAGACTTATGAAACCTATTAGTTAGCTGGTCGCGAGTTTTCGGCGAGGCTTATAAAAGCTATTAGTTAGACTTATAAAAGCTATTAGTTCGCAGCCGGTCAGAAGGGAGCTTCAGGAGCGTTGTTTCACCAGTGACTTATAAAATCTATTAGTTCGCCAGCATAGGGTGTAATGATAGCCATGGATTCCACCTCTATTAGTTAGCTTATCAAAGCTATTAATTTGGCTTATGAAACCTATTACCCCGCTTATGAAACCTATTACCCCGCTTATGAAACCTATTACCCCGCTTATGAAACCTATTACTAAAGCCGCTTAAGATACTGAGGTACAAAAAGTTGCGAGCCCTGCAAATACCTTAAATACTTAAAATACTCACAAGCTTGTTGAAGCTAGAGTACAAAAGCTTATAAAGTGGTGGTTTAGGGCGATACCCGAACGAAAACAACAAAAAAGGGAGTCTAAACAAGCACAAAATGGGATTGCACTTTTTAAAGAATTTTTTACCTTTTTCTACTATTTAGAACATTCCTGTATACCTCAAAGGTAACCTATAAACCATGCGGAAAGCTCAATCAGGGCTCATTAATAGATTTTATAAGTCTCGTAGGAAGCTCACAACAGCTTCTTCAGCGACTCTTGGCATGACCCCGTGGGCATCGCTAGGCAAGGTAGTAGCATCTATGGCACCCCCTGCACTTATAAAACCTATTCTTTAGCCGACCCATCGGATTACAGTTCGGCTTACCCAATACGTGAACTAATAGGTTTTATAAGCCGCAATGCAGCATGGTACTTCTGGAACAGATTACTAAGCAGTCCCGCCTGTACTTACTACTGACCCAACAGCCTGCCAGTAAAGGGTAGAAATGGTATGCGTTTGCAGCCTCCTATGTTGGTTTTACTCACTCTTCTCCGTCAGATGGAAACTCCTAGGTTCAACTTCGGCTTACCCTTTCTATCCTTTCGCTCTGTGCAACCAAGTTTACTAACTGTGTTAAAAGAAGTCTCTGCGAGCTGCGTCAGCTGTTTGATGAGTTGTTTTTGGGGCAGAACAGCTGATTCTTGTGCTTCGTAAACCTAGACAAGCAAATCCGCACCGGACGGTCGAGCAGAGTCGGCAGCTTACAATAGTTATCCTTTCGCTGCTAACCCACTGAACTCGGAAAAGCAGTAGCAGTCTATTGGGACCGGGCCTGGGCCCAACCTAACCACCTGGCGTGCTCATACACAGTTTGCCCAGACGCCGTTTAACCCACATTGAACCACTTTTCATAAGCTAGAATTAAATGAAGGTGTTCACGGCATGAATACATCAAAACGATTAGTTGCTGCCTGCGCCGCAGTCTTGTACTTTAGCTGCCTGACCGCCATCCCAATCTTTCGCTCTCCATTGCCTTCTCCTTCCGCCCGGAGAAGGCGACGAGGCAAAGTAGCCTTCTACCCGTGACCTATTCTGATTTTGCTGCCCGCTGGCTGCGCAGCGGCGGCGCCGAGCGCGCGAATTACCAAGCCTTCCTGCACGAGCTTTGCGCCCTGCTTGGCGTCGAGCCACCACAGCCCTCCGGCGAGCTAGCTTCCCAGGATGCCTATGTGTACGAGCGGGCTGTCACGTTTCAGGATGGGGCCAAAAAAAGCACCGGCCGTCTCGACCTTTACAAGCGCGGCTGCTTCGTGCTCGAAACCAAGCAGGGCACCAACTCACCCGACGACCAGCAACGGGCCGATGCCGCCGACGCGGCCGCACTTGGCCAGGCACCCCAGGAGCGTCGCCGCCGGGGGCACGCCGTCCGCGGCACCCGCAAGTGGGACCTGATGATGACCGAGGCCCGCAACCAGGCCCTGCGCTATGTGCAGGCCCTGCCCGCACAGGAGCCGCGCCCGCCCTTCGTCATCGTGGCCGACGTGGGCCACTGCTTCGACCTTTACGCCAATTTCGCCGGTACCGCCGAAGGCTTCACGCAGTTCCTCGACCTGCTCACCGGCATTCCCGGCTACAAGCCCACGCTACCCGCCGGCGGCGGCACCGAGGCCTTCCGCATCCCGCTCACCGCCCTCGAAGACGAAGTAGTGCGCCAGCGCCTGGCTCTGCTCTTCACCGACCCGCAGCAGCTCGACCCCAGCCGCCGCGCGGCCCAGGTCACCCGTCAGCTCGCTGCTCACTTGGCCGAGTTGAGCAAGCAGCTCGAAGCCGCTGGCCATGCCTCCGAGGCCGTGGCCCAGTTCCTGATGCGCTGCCTGTTTACTATGTTTGCTGAGGACGTAGAACTGATTCCCCGCGCCAGCTTCACCGGCTTGCTGCAGCAGTATGCCAGCACTCCGGAATTGCGCCAGCTGCTGCCCGACGCCTTGCAAAGCCTCTGGCATACGATGGACACCGGTGGCTTCTCCGGCGACCTGCGGGCCCGCCTGCGCCGCTTTAACGGCCAACTCTTTCACGAGGCCACCACGCTGCCCCTCACCGAGCCCCAGATTCACCTGCTTCTGCGTGCCGCTGCCGCCGACTGGACTGAAGTGGAACCCGCCATCTTCGGCACCCTGCTCGAACGCGCCCTCGACCCCAAAGAGCGGCACAGCCTCGGGGCGCACTACACCCCGCGCCGCTACGTGGAGCGCCTGGTGCTGCCCACCGTGCTGGAGCCCCTGCGCCGCGAGTGGGCCGCCGCTCAGGCCGCCAGCGCCCGCCGCCTCGACGAAACTGCCGGCCCGGCTGGGGAGCGAGCCGCCCGCCAAGACTTGCTGCGCTTCCTCACCCGCCTCACCACGGTCAAGATTCTCGACCCAGCCTGCGGCTCCGGCAACTTTCTCTACGTCACGCTGGAACACCTCAAGCGGCTGGAAGGGGAGGTAATTACGGCCATCAACCGCTTCGGCCAGTCGGGCCTGCTCGATTTGGGTGGGGCCACCACCGTCTCCCCCCGCCAGCTGCTGGGCTTGGAGCTGAACCCGCGGGCCGCCGCCATTGCCGACGTGGTGCTGCGCATCGGCTACCTGCAGTGGCACCTGCGCACCCACGGCCTCACCCAGCTGGCCGAGCCCCTACTCGATAGCTACCAGAATATCCGCCAGCAGGATGCCGTACTGAGCTACGAACCCGACTTTACCCAGGCCGGGCCTGCCGCATGGCCCCAGGCTGATTTCATCATCGGCAACCCTCCGTTTGTCGGCGATAAAGCCATGCGCCGCGCGCTGGGCGACGCCTACGTGGATACGCTGCGCAAAGTGTACAAGGGCAAAGTGGACGAGTCCGCCGACTTGGTGATGTACTGGTGGGAGCGGGCCGCTGAGACAGTGCGGCAGGGTCAGGCCGAGTCCTTCGGCTTCATCACCACCAACTCCATTACCCAAACCTTTAACCGCCGCCTCATCCAGCGCCACCTCGATGCGGCTCCGCCGCTATCGCTGACGTTCGCCATTGCCGACCACCCGTGGGTGGATAGTGCCAACGGCGCGGCCGTGCGCATCGCCATGAGCGTAGGCCGGGCCGGCACCCAGGTGGGCAAGCTGGCCACCCTGGTGCGCGAGTCGGTCACCGACGAAGACGATGCCCACACCGTGGAGCTGGTGGAAAGCGAGGGCATTATCAACGCCGACTTTACGGTGGGGGCCGACGTGGCTGGGGTCAAAGCGCTGAAGGCGAATGAAGGCGTTTCCAGCAACGGCATGATGCTGGCCGGTGCGGGCTTTATCGTGACTGAGGCGCAGGCCCACACTTTGGGCCTGGGCACGGTGGCTGGCCTTGCAACCCGCATCCGGCCCTACCGCAACGGCAAAGACCTGACCGCCCGGCCGCGTGGCGTGTACCTTATTGACTTGTTTGGCCTGAACGAAGCCGATGTCATCCGCGACTATCCGGCCGTGTACCAGCACGTCTATACCCACGTTAAGCCCGACCGCGACCAAAACAACCGCAAAAAGCTCAAGGAAATCTGGTGGCAGTTCGGCGAAACCCGCAAAGGCTTACGTGCGGCCACACAAGGTCTGACTCGCTACATTGCCACACCAGAAACGGCCAAACACCGCATATTTCAATTTCTGGATGTCGATATAGCCCCAGACCACAAGCTTGTCAATATTGCTTTTGATGATGCGTACAATTTAGGGGTCTTGTCAAGCCGAATTCACGTTGAATGGGCAATGGCTAGTGGTAGCTGGCTTGGTGTCGGCAACGACTCCGTATACACGAGCTCCCGCTGCTTTCAACCGTTTCCCTTCCCCAAAGCCACAGTAGAACAGCAAGAGCGCATCCGGGCACTGGCCGAGGCGCTGGATGCGCACCGCAAGCGCCAGCAGGCCTTGCATCCCACGCTGGCCCTCACCGACCTCTACAACGTGGTCGAGAAGCTGCGCGCCGGCCAGCCCCTTACGGCCAAGGAAGAAACCGTACACCAGCACGGCCTGGCCGCCGTGGTGCTCAGTCTCCACCAGCAGCTCGATACCGCCGTGGCCGAAGCCTACGGCTGGCCTACTGACTTGTCTGCTCCCGAACTGCTCCAGCGACTGGTGCACCTCAACCACCAGCGCGCCCGCGAGGAGCAAGGGGGTCACGTCCGTTACCTCCGCCCCGCTTATCAGGCCCCCGAAACCGTGCAGGCCGGCCTTATCCTGCCTGCGCCCACTGCGGCGGCCAAAGGCAACAAAGCCACCAAGTTATCGGACGCCGCAGCGCTACCTGTGAACGGGGTAGGAGAGGCCTCCAACGCCTGGCCCCAGGACCTCGCCCAGCAGATGCAAGCCCTTCGCACGGCTATCCAGCTAGCCGAAATGCCCCTCACAGCCGCCCAGGTGGCCAAGCGCTTTCGCGGAGCAGGCCCAGCTCGCGTCCAGCCGCTACTCGATACCCTGGTCACTCTTGGCCTGGTTCGTCACCTTATCGAAGAAGACGCCTACGCTGCCTGATGCCGGGCCCTTCCTAACGCCCACGTAGCTGATGTGGTTTATCCGTGCGTATCCCTACAATTGCAAAACATCAACTAATAAGTTGAACTTTGCGTAATACTTCGTAGTTTTGAATATACCCAGCGCAGTTCCCCCGCTTCGTGAGGTCGCCGAATACCTCCGCGAGTTCAAGGACAAGCTCAAGTTCTTCGGTTTCATAATCGTCGACCGTGACAAAAACAGCTCAAAAACCTTACTCAAGCTCGGTATCAACGGCGACAATGTTCGCAGCTGCCTGCTTGAGTTGGAATCCACCGATTATTTCCAGGGTCCCACGCCTAATCAGCAGGCTGGAAACCCGCCCGTTTGGGTGTTCGGCCGCGAGCTTCGCGGCTACGAAATCTACATCAAAGTACATTTAGGACGCCCCAGCCGTTCGGTTATCTGTATTTCCTTTCATCTGGCCGAGCATTCCATCATTTATCCTCTGAAGCGCAAGCCTCACCCTTTGCCCCCAACCGATGATTCAGCCTAGAATCGAAAGCCCCCTCTCCGACGGCTACGCCATCCTGCGCTGGGAATCCGATGCCCAGGTTTTTCGCAAGGAGAGCTACGACTATACGTACCACTTTTACGAGTGCGAGGATACCGGCGAGCGTTTTGTTACTCCCGAGTTGGCTAATCTCAACACCGCCCAGGTCTACAACCAGTACCGGGAGAAGCATGCCATCCTATTTCCTGAGCAAATCCGCGCTATGCGCGAGCGGTACGACCTGACCGCCGCCCGTATGTCTTTATTCCTGGGTTTGGGCGCTAATCAGTACCGCCACTACGAAGACGGCGAAGTACCCAGTGCCTCCACGGCCAACCTGTTGCGCCTGGCCAGCAACCCGAGCACGTTCCGGGGAATGGTGGAAGAAAAGCGCGGCGAGTTACGCCCCAACGAATACCTGAAGCTGGTGAACCGCCTGCTGGAGCTAATCGACCAGGAAGGAGTATCGCACCGGGTTGGTGGCTTCATGATTCGTAGCACGCCACCCATCACCGTCGAAGAACCCGACCAGTACACCGGCTACGTTACGCCCGACGCGGAGAAGTTCGCCGAGTTGGTGCTGTTCTTCTTCAACTACCTCGACAACCTCTTCAAAGTGCGGCTGCTCAAGCTGCTCTTCTATTCCGACTTCTACCACTACCGCCTCACCGCCCGGGCCATCACCGGCCAGCGTTACCGCGCTGTGCAGCACGGCCCCGTTCCGCAGGAATACGGGCAGCGTTTGCAGGAAATGGTGCAGCGGGGTCAACTTACCGCGGGCTTCCACCCCAGCTTGGTGCAGTCCGACAACGGCGCGCCGGTACTGGCTTATAAAGCAGCTCGTAAACCCAACATGGATGTGTTCAGCGAGTCTGAACGTCACGTGCTGGCCGTCGTGCTGCAACGTCTGGGACGCAAGTCCCGCCGCGAAATTGAGGACCTCAGCCATGAAGAGAAAGCCTGGCAGGATAATGAGGCCCAGAAAAACATCATCAGCTACCAAACCTACGCCTACGACCTAAACGCCTTGCGTTTAGCGTAGGCGTTTTTTCATTACACGCTTAAACAATTCCTTGCTGACCAAACCCCTTATAAAACAATCCGGCTGCCACAGGTCAGTGGCAGCCGGCATGGTAGAAATGCAGTAAAAGAAGGTTGGCGCCCGAACTACTGGTGCCGGGATTGGTTCCCCGGCCGCGCACCCCTACCGTGAGATTATACGAGGCCACGAAGGTAACAGATGTTTGTTGCCCTGCAATAGTGCGCCCTTGTGTCTGGCCCGGTGCATCGCCCACCACTGAGTTTACCTGTGTGGGCCCCATTCTTGAAGCCCTTATCCATGGCCAAGAACTTGCATGTCGTGCCCCGCTCCACTGGCTGGGCCGTCAAAACCGCTGGCGCATCCCGCGCTGCCACCATTGTTTCCACCCAAGTCCAGGCCATTCAGGTGGCCCGGCAAATGGCCACTAGCCGCGGCAGCGAAATGCTGATTCACGGCCGCAATGGTCAAATCCGGGAAAAGAACAGCTACGGCAGCGACCCGGAATCCAGCAAAGGCTAACCCCATTTTTTGCACTGCCCGGCGTTACTACCGTAGTGGCGCCGGGCTACTGCTACCACCCTCTGCAGCCCTGTTGCGGAAGGAGGCCACCCCTTACATGCCCATTAAAACCGTTATGGCGGACTTAAACAAGAACGATTACCTAGGTTGCGTGCACCGCTCCTACGGCATCAACCTGGAAGAAGACCTGGTTGAGGATAACGAAAGCCTGGCTGACCGCTACCGCAAAAAGCGCGACAAGGTGCAGGCCGCGCTGGAAAACAAATTCGGTAGCAACATCCGCTGCATTCAGCATTCGGGCTCCTACGCCAAGCACACGGCCATCAACATCAAGTTTGACATGGACTTGTGCGTGAACTTTAAGCGCAGCGCCTTCACCACCCTGCGGGTGATGTACGACGACGTGTTGGAATACCTCGAAAGCGACGAGTTCAGCGACGAAGTAGGCGACCTTACCGAAGTGCGGGCCCAAAAGGTCTCGGTCGGCTTGTTCTTCTTGGTCGACGACGAGGTACTCAACTTCGACATCACGCCTGGCCGGCGCATCAGCGACGATGACACGAGCTGCTTCGACCTGAACTTATGCCTCAACGACGAGGACTCGTCGGGCCGCATGAAAACCAACATCGCCAAGCAAATCGACCACATCAAGGGCCGGAAGAAAGAGCGCGAAACGGTCAAGCTATTGAAGGCTTGGAAATTCGAGCACTTCACCAAGCTAAAGTCGTTTCTGTTGGAATTGCTTACCATCAAGTCGTTCGACGATAAGGGGGAAGCCAACGTGCCCAGCGGCCGGTGGGACCGGCTGAAGCTTACGATGGAGTTCATCAGGGACAACATCGAAACCATCAACCTGCTTGACCCCGGCAACTCCGGCAACAACGTCACCAACAGCCTCACCGACCGTCAGAAAAAGAAGCTGGCCAAGGAAATGAAGCGGGCACTGAAACAGATTGAGGCCGACAGTAATAAGCTCAAATTCTATTTCCCGGTCAATCCCAAGTTCCCCTGCGAGGATAAGCCCAAGGACAAGGAACCCGCAAAGGCATCCAGCCGCTACGAGCAAAACGCGGCCGTGAAGCAGACCACCTATCCCGCTACTACCTATGGTTGATAACGTTGCGGATACACGGTTCTTCAACACGTTCTTCGCAGCTGAACCCAACGTAACCTTGCTGGAGCCCTTCGTATTCGAAGCGGCTCCAGCCCGGCACGTCGGTGGCATCAGGGTAGAAACGGCCAAAGGCCCCGTGCATTTCACCGTGCACGTGCCCGAAGCCTACCCGCAGGGAGAAGTATTGTTTTGGCCCAAAGAAATAGTGGGCTACGCGCACCAAGGCGTTGCCAAGCTCCCGCTGCACGGCGGTTTTCTCTGTCTGACCACTCCCACCATCAACCATCTGCCTACTCGCCTGGCGCAGGAAATACAGCAGCTGCACGGCTGGCTGACGCGGTATTACGTGCAGGAGGAAATTGACGAGCACTACGAGTATATTCCCATTCGCGGAGCCAAATGCGGCCATCTCCTGTTCGACGAGGAACCCACGGACAATACTGCGGACCGTTTCGCCACCCAGCAAAGCGGCACGTTTGCTTATTCACTGCTTCGCCCCGCCAATACCGCCGTTGACCTGCCCACACAAGCGCCTGCTTTTCTTGGTTCCGGCTTAGGCAATGTTGCAGCTCGGTGGGCTGCCAACGCTCAGCAGGCCCGTTACGCTGGCATGTGGACATTGCTGAGCCAGGAGCCCGTCCTGCGGCACAAGCTGCGTGTCGAACACTGGAAGGACCTATTGCCGTTGCTACCGGAAGACTTCTACACGCAGTTGCGTCAGCTAGGATTGGACCACGGGTTTCGTCGTCAGTCGCCAATTACCTTGGGCAACCGATTCATGCTCGCTGTCGGCTACCCAATACCGGGCAGCGGTGGGCAGGAAATAACGTGGGACACTTTGTTTCTCCCCCTCAGTCTGCTTCGGCGGGACTCATCGACCTTCGCCGTTCGAAGCCGTTTTGAGGCTTTGAGCAAGCAAAGACTGGTCTGGGGTGAAGCTAGCAATGCCGCCTACTCTCGCTTCTTTGGGCGTGGGCAACTGACGGAAGCGCTTGTTGGTAGTCGAGTTCTAATTATTGGTGTTGGCGCAATAGGCAGCTGCATAGCAGAAACCTTGGTGAGGGGTGGCCAGCGAAAACTAGATTTTGCTGAATCAGACTTGGTTGCGCCAGGTAACATTTGCCGAAGCCGCTACCGGTTCCGGGATGCCGGCGCGGCCAAAAGCTTGGCCCTGCAGCAGCACCTGCAAGCTCTTTCTCCCTACGTCTCAGTCCAAATACACGACAGCATACCGAACACCGCGCCCGGGGCCCACAACTGGGCGAAAACCACCGCATGGCTGGATAAATACGACCTGATATTCGACTGCTCCGCCAACAATGAGGTGCTCACCACGCTCCATCACGCCGTGCCAGCTACCCGGGTCGTTCATATCTCCGTCACGGAAGGAGCCGAAGAATTGATTGCAGTAGCTGGGGGTGACGAATGCTCTCTGCAGGAGCGGCGCGAGCAGTTATTGGCTCATGTGGGCCGACCCGCCTATCCTGAGTTTCGCGAAGGGGCAGGGTGTTGGCATCCTACGTTCCGGGCGGCCGGCGCCAATATCGAAGCAATGGTTGGACTTGCTGTTAGTGAATTAGCCGAAATGGCCCGTCAAAGAAAATCATTCCGCACCTTCAGCTTGCACCATGTGCCGGGTCGTGGCATCCAGGTTAGCGCCGACCAGCATTACACTCAAAATCAGCTAGGTCTGCGGCTGGTTATCACCGGCGAGTGCCTAGAGCAAATTAAACAACTAACCCTGCTGCATCATCCGAAAGAGTTTGGAGGGGTGCTGGTAGGAAATTATTCGGAAGACGGTGGTTGCGCCATCGTCAGCCGAATTATTATTCCGACCAAATTCAAGAATTCCCCTGCCTCATTCGCTCCTGACCCGGCCTGCATTAACCGGCAGTTGCAAGCACTACCCGAGCAACTGCAATACCTCGGCGATTGGCACTCGCACCCGGATGGTCCTTCCCAGCCTAGCTCAACGGATAAAGCCACCATTGCCCGACTGGCGGCCCACCCTCAGGTGCGAGCCAGTACCCCACTGCTACTCATCGCCCAAACCAAACAGCATCAGGTGGTGCCCCATTTTTTCGTCCAACACAAAGGCAAGCTCCACAATTATAGTCAGTCCCCAGCATGAACCATTTCGACTTAAAAGCTGCCTTCAATAGTCTGCAGAAGCAGATGTCTCTCAAACTAACCACCAACCGCCAACTCGTTGCCCATGCACCCTCAATGGGCGACGTAACTGAAGAGAGTTGGCGCTCCTGGCTCCAGGAGTACCTGCCGAAACGGTACTGTGTCAGTAAGGCATTCGTGGTAGACCATAATGGCTTCATGAGTCACCAGATAGATTTAGTGATTCATGACCGGCAGTACTCCCCTTTCGTGTGGACCGTGAATGGCATGGATCACATTCCAGCGGAAAGCGTGTATGCTGTGTTTGAAGTCAAACAAAACTTCGATAAGAAGACGCTGGAATATGCGGGTGAGAAGATAAAATCAGTACGATTGCTCACCCGTACTAATGCCCCCGTATATCACGCTGATGGTTGTATCCAAGAGCCGCGCGAGCATTTCAATATCATCGGCGGCATGCTAAGCTTGGATTCAACATGGAGTGAGGCATTTGGTGAACCGTTCATTAATGTAATTGATAGTCTTGACTCCCGTAGTCACATTGATATCGGGTGTGTGCTGGATAAAGGAGGCTTTAACATCCATTATAATGCGGATGCGGACAACATTAGGGAAATCAGCACTCCTGAAGAAGCGTTAATTTATTTCTTCCTAAAGCTCTTGTCCAGGCTTCAAAAACTAGGCACCGTTCCTGCAATTGATATCGAGAAATATGCTCGGGCCCTCGAGTCGATGTAGCAATTTTCAAGTAGCAACTACCACGTCTGGGCTATACAATACTTCCTTCCACCGGTGGGGATGTACTAGTGTCTGAACTATTAGCTAGTGTTAATTTGAGAATTACAGACCTAACTTTTGAGCGGCATTGTGTTGGCGCACATTATCGAGGCGTGTATAACGGCGAATCATTTCACTCGTCTTGTGCTTTGTCTGGTTCATCACCTCGCTATCGTCGGCGCCGTTGAGCTTGGCCACCGTCACGAAGGAAGCCCGTAGCGAGTGAGCTGTAAACTTCGGGCCCAGGTGCCGCTGCACAATTTTGTTGAGGTGCACATCGGTCAGCCGCCGGTCTGTGAGCCGGCTGCCCTTGCGGAATGAGACCAGAATCGGTCCCGACGTGCGTTCTAGCAACCGTAGCCAAGCCTGCAGCGTGCGAATGGGGCACAGGGTGGGGTCCGGCGAGTAGAAAATGGCCTTTTCTTCCGCTTCCCCCAGCTGGTTGGTCTTGCTGCGTTTGAGGTTGATGGTGAGCCCGTCCTCGGAAAACGTCAAGTCGTCCAGGTCTAGCGCCGACAGCTCCGACCGCCGGAAGGCGCCGGTAAAGCCTAAGAGCAGGATGACCTTATCACGCAAGCCGGCCGGCGTGCTGGCATCGAGGTGCTTGAGGATGCGCTTGAAGCTGGCCAGCGAAAACGCTGGCGCCTGCTTTTGCCGAACGCCCTTCAATCGGCTGATGCCGTCCATCAGCACCTTGAATTTCTTGTCCTCCGTGGGTGAGGCTAGGTCACGCAGGGCGTGGGCTTTGCTAATAGCCGCGCAGCTGCGCTGAATAGTCGACACTTTTTTGCCGGCTTCGGCCAGGTGCGTCACATAGCCGGCAAGCGTATCCACCGACGCCGGCAGCGCGACCTGTCCGTGTTCGGTGCACCACTCGGTGAAGCGGCGCCAGTCGCCGGCGTACGCCCGGGCCGTATTGGGCGCGCCTTGCAAGCCGGCTTCGACGTACCGAGTCGTGTGCTGGGTCAGGTGCGCCAGGCCCATGGAGCTGGGCGATGAGGGAACGACGGGAACGGAGCTCACGGCAGCCTATATATAAGGAGTGAAAACGCGATAAGTGGTCGGTTCCCAAAAGTAATGAATAAGGTATGATAACTAAGACTTATCATACCTTATTGATGGCCTATGCCGAGCGGCCTGGTTCACCTAGAATAGTCTTGAGCTGTCGCAGGTCTGCTTTGATGCGTGGGCCAATACTTTTGCCGTGACAGTTTCTGTAGCGGTCAGGTCCTTTGCACAGACAATGCTTCTTGGGCGTACCGCCCATGTAAATGAATCCCTGCAAGACATTTTTCAACGCGTCGTAGTATTGGTGAAGCTCCATGGCAGCGTCAGGAAGTTGCATGTACATGTCATCTGCTCGCGTACCGTAGGCGTGAATCCTGGAAAGCGTTTCGTTAACTCGAATGAAATCGTCTACCACTGGGTTGCCGGTGATGTTGATTCGCACATTGTCCGTGTCTTGGCCGGTATACTCGAACCCTTCGTGGTCTGAAACGAAAAGCGTGTGTTCGGCCTGCACTTCAGTTGGGGTGATGTCCGTGAGCTCTTCCTGCTCATCTTCCCAGACCGCATGCCTTTCCGCTTCGCACAGGATAGTTGTTTTGTGGATAGCCCATCCGTAGTGAATTCGCCCGCCATCCCACTTCACCTTTTCCATAACATTGGCAAAGCAGTTTAGCGATTTGGCATAAGGCTCCGGCCGTATAGGTACCAACTCGGGTTCGAACTCAGCCTTCAACTTATCAAGTAGCTTGGTAACGAAAGCATCATTCTTGTCTGGAGGGGTAGTAGCGTGTAGCATGAGCGCAAGTAAAGGGTAATAGGGGGTGGAATTAGCCTACCAAAATACGTGGCCAGCTACTGACCATTTTATTGGGCGGCATTAATTAGTGTAAAAGCATCTAGTTAGTACTTTTACCGACCGCCCTTCCGCTTATTCTACTAGCAAAGTCTCTATGGCAAAACTTTACATTCTTCAATTTCTACTTCTGATTGTCAGCATTCCCACGCTCGCCCAGCGACCCAAGCCCGCCGCGGTTTCGCTGCCGCCCGCCGATACAGTCTACTTCGACCGGGACTGGGAACGCACCGAAACGTTGGAAGAAGTCAGCTACGCCCGCATTGCCCGGCACGACGACGCTGGCAAAACCATTGGCACGGTGCGGGACTACTTTTATCCGTCCTGGAAAAAGCAGTGGGAAGGCAAGATGGCCAGCGAATCCCCCGACAAGCCCACCGGACTGTGTTGCGGCTGGCACGAAAACGGCCAGGTTAGCTTTAAGGGCACGTACGTCAACGGCGTGCAGCAATCCGACTTTCGCAGCTGGCGCGACGATGGACGGGAAATCAAGTGCAAGTCGGTCATGCAGGAGGCGTTGTCGCTGAGTACCGCCTCCATTCACTGCAGCAACTGCATGCACATCAGCCGCAAGGTCTTCACCGTGGATATTCCCGAAGGCACGGTGGGCATCGTCTACAAGCTGGATGTGCGCGACGAAGGCCAGCCCCCGGTGTCGTGGTCCACGGCCCTGGCCCTGGCGGGCGTCGTCGGGACGGGCGGCATGTCCGCGCCCGCCTTACTGACTACGGCGGCTACGGCCCTCACGAAGCAGGGCAACAATGCGCCGCCCACCGTGAGCACCAAGTGCCACTGGTACATCACGCCCGACGAAGCGTCGGCGCAGCAGTTTCTGGACACGAAAGGTTACATCAAGGACGTGAAGAACTGCCTGCGCGTGGCGTCCAACACCCCCCAGGAAACCCTGCCCATCAGCCTGCCGCCCGGCATCCGCCGGCTCTACGTGTGCGTGAACAACGATAACTGGGTGTTGTTAAACAAATAGGGTAAAACCTCCGACTCGGCCCTACGCCGGTTTGCTTGGCGGCTGCCAGGTAGCAA
>NZ_JAJERB010000011.1 GCF_020685205.1 Hymenobacter translucens | reverse complement strand
ACGTGGAGAACGGCGAGCTGCCCGACACGCTCGACTGGCTCGGCCACCTGGTCCAGCAGATCTGCTACGGCAACGCCAAAGACTACTTCGGCTTTGAAAAAGTAGCCCAGCCCGCCGAAGCTGCCGAGGCCCGCTAGGAATTCCAAGACCCCAAGACCCAAACTATCCAAGCCCCCGAATGAAACGTCTGTTTTCCCTGGCCCTGGTGCTGATGCTCAGCGTAGCTGCCTTTGCCCAAAGCAAGAAAGACCTGGCTGCGGCCAAGGAAGTGGAAACCCTGGAGCGGCAGCGCTTCGAGGCTCAGGTTAAGAAAGACTATGCCCTGCTGGACAAGCTCTTCGCCGACGACCTGGTGTACACGCACTCGAATGGCAAGCAGAACAACAAGACAGAGTATCTGCAGAGCATCCGCGAAGGCAAAAGTCAGTATGATAAGATCGACGTGGAGGCCCTGAACGTGCGCGCCTACCACGACGGCAAAACTGCCGTCGTGAACGGCACCATCACCATTACCCTGCCCAACAAGCCGGACGGCTCGCCCAACGTGGCCCATCTGAAATACGTGGTAGTGCAGGTCAAAAACAAGAAGGGCTGGCAGGTGGTGCTTTGGCAGTCCCAGAAGCAGCCGGAAGCAAAGTCGTAGTTTTAAACCCCGTAGTATGCTTCATGCCCGGTCGCTGAAGTCCTTTCTCCTGCAGCCGGACCGACCACTGCTGCGACAGCCACAATCAGCCCCTCGTACCATACTCAACCCCGCCCATGAGTACTTCTACTTCTTCAAACGAAAATGCCATTGCCACGCCCGTCGGCATCACGCTCGAGCGCTACATCATGCGCAAGCAAAGCGAGTTTCCCTTTGCCACCGGTGAGTTGTCGCAGCTGCTGCGCGACATTGCGTTGGCGGGAAAAATCGTAAACCGCGAAATCAACCGGGCGGGCCTGATGGATATTGCCGGCTCCTTTGGCAGCCAGAACATCCAGGGCGAGCAGCAGCAGAAGCTCGACGTGGTAGCCAACATCCGCTTTATCCGGGCCCTGAAGAACGGGGGCGAGGCCTGCGCTATCCTGTCGGAGGAAGACGACGAGATTATCCAGACCGGCAACGACAAGGGCCGCTACGTGGTGGCCATGGACCCGATGGACGGCTCGAGCAACATCGACGTCAACGTTAGCATCGGCACCATCTTCAGCATCTACCGCCGCGTGACACCGGTGGGCACGCCGGCTACAAAAGAAGACTTCCTGCAGGGCGGGCGCAAGCAGGTGGCCGCAGGCTACATTCTGTACGGTTCCAGCACGATGCTCGTGTACACCACCGGCCACGGCGTGGCCTGCTTTACCTACGAAAACTCGCTCGGCGAATTCTTTTTGTCGCACTCCGACATCAAGATCCCCCAGGACGGCACCATCTTCTCCTGCAACGAAGGCAACTGGTTTGACTACCCCGAGTGGGTGCAGGGCTACCTCACCGAGTGCAAGCGCAAGCGCTTCAGCGGCCGCTACATCGGCTCGCTCGTGGCCGACTACCACCGCAACCTGCTTAAGGGCGGCATCTACCTGTATCCGCCCACGGCCAAGAACACCAGCGGCAAGCTCCGTTTGCTGTACGAGGGCTACCCGCTGGCTTTCGTAATTGAGCAGGCCGGGGGACGCGCCATGGCCGGCACCGAGGCCATCCTCGACATCGTTCCCATTGACTGCCACCAGCGCACCCCGCTTTACATCGGCTCAGCCGATATGGTGGAAGAAATGATGAGCCATGCCACCGCTGCCGAGCCGGTAGGACGGTAGGCGCTGGCCTGAACGCGGCTTCAGGTGAGAAACAAGATAAATAATAAGGCGGGCACAGGTTCGCCTTATTATTTGGTTTTATCTTATCAATCGATTGTGTAAATTTCGACACAATTGACCTGTAAAGCGCGTGTGCAGCCTGTAACGCATGAATACCGGTAGTATCGCATGTTCAGAAACGTGCGCGGTATTTACACAATCGATTGTCTTAGCGAAGGCTATAAGCCCATTTTTCAGTACTATCTCACCGACTGCCCATGCTCTTACTTGGAATCGACATCGGCACCTCTTCCATTAAAGTAGCGGTAGTGGATGCTGAAACCCGGCAGTGCCTGGCTACGGCGCAGTATCCCGACGAAGAAACCGGGATACTCGCCGCGCAGCCGGGCTGGGCCGAGCAGGACCCGGAAGAGTGGTGGGAGCACGCCCGGCAGGCCATCCGCCGGGCTCACGCCTCGGGAAGCTACAATCCCCGCGACATCAGTGCAATTGGCATTGCCTACCAGATGCACGGGCTGGTGATTGTCGGGAAAGAGCAGCAGGTGCTGCGGCCGGCTATTATCTGGTGCGACAGCCGGGCCGTGGAAATCGGCAGCCGCGCATTCGACGCCATCGGGCACGAGCACAGCCTGCACCGCCTGCTCAACTCTCCCGGCAACTTTACGGCGGCCAAGCTGGCCTGGGTCAAGGAAAATGAGCCTGCCATCTTCGACCAGATCAGCCAGGTGATGCTGCCCGGCGACTTTATCGGCCTCCGCCTTACCGGCACGGCCACCACCAGCGCCTCGGCGTTGTCGGAAGGCGTGTTCTGGGACTTTCTCCGCGAGGAACTGTCGGCCGACGTGCTGGCCTACTTCGGGTTCGACGAAGCGTTGTTTCCGCCGGTGCTGCCGGTGTTTGCCGAGCACGGTTGCCTCACCGCCGCCGTGGCCGCCGACCTGGGCCTCACGCCCGGCATTCCGCTCACCTACAAGGCGGGCGACCAGCCCAACAACGCGCTTTCCCTGAATGTGCTGCAGCCCGGCGAGGTAGCGGCCAATGCCGGCACGTCGGGCGTGATTTACGGCGTCACGGACCAGCTGCTTACCGACCCGCAGTCCCGGGTCAACACCTTTGCGCACGTCAACCACGCGGCCGAAGCGCCCCGGCTCGGCGTGCTGCTGTGCATCAACGGGACCGGCATCCTGAACCGCTGGGTCAGGAACACCTTCGGTCCGACCACCTACGCCGACATGAACACCCGGGGCCGGCAGGTACCCATCGGCAGTGGGGGCGTGCGGGTGCTGCCCTTCGGCAACGGGGCCGAGCGGATGCTGGGCAACCGGCAGGTAGGGGCCCACTTCCACGGCATCGACCTGAACCTGCACGCGGCACCCCACCTGTTCCGGGGCGTGCAGGAAGGCATTGCCTTCGCCTTCCGCTACGGCCTCGACATTATGCGCGAAAACGGCCTGCACCCGAGCGTTATCCGGGCCGGCCGGGCCAACCTGTTTCAGAGCAACCTGTTCGCGGAGGCGTTTGTAAACGCCACCCATGTGCCGGTGGAGCTTCACGAAAACGACGGCAGCGTGGGCGCGGCCCTGGGCGCCGGCATTGGCCGGCAGGTGTACGCCTCGCCCCGAGAAGCCTTTGCCCCAAAGGCCCCGCTACGCCTGATCGAGCCCCGCCTTACCGAAGTCTACGAGCCGGTGTACCAGCACTGGAAAACCCTGCTCGACCAGCAGCTTCAGCAAGCCGCCAGCGTCCGGCTGCCAGCGGCAGAAACCCACTAATCCTTCCAGAATCAGTGTGCGGTCATCAGGAACCATTCAGGCCCGGCCGCCACTCCCACGTTTACCCCATCCTAATCTCACGACCCATGGCAAACCTCGTTTTAGGCGACCAGGAATTTTTCAAAGGCATCGGCCGGATCACGTTTGAAGGCCGCGAATCCGACAACCCGCTGGCGTTCCGCTGGTACGACGAAAACCAGGTAGTAGCCGGCAAGACCATGAAGGAGCACCTGCGCTTTGCCGGGGCTTACTGGCATTCCTTTAACGGCAACGGGGCCGACCCCTTCGGCGGAGCCACCCACGCGTTTTCGTGGGACGTGAAAGCCGACCCCATCGAGCGGGCCAAAGACAAGATGGACGCCGCCTTCGAGTTCCTGACCAAGCTCAGCCTGCCCTACTACTGCTTTCACGACGTGGACGTGGTCGACTACGGCAATGACATCGTGGAAAACGAGCGGCGCCTGCAGGCGCTGGTCGACTACGCCCGGGAAAAGCAGGCTGCCAGCGGCGTAAAGCTGCTTTGGGGCACGGCGAACCTGTTTTCCCACCGCCGCTACATGAACGGCGCGGCTACCAACCCCGACTTCCACGTGCTGACGCACGGCGCGGCCCAGGTGAAGGCGGCCCTCGACGCCACCATTGCCCTCGGCGGCGAAAACTACGTGTTCTGGGGCGGGCGCGAAGGCTACATGAGTTTGCTCAATACGAACATGAAGCGGGAGCAGGAGCACCTGGCCCGCTTCCTGCACACGGCCCGCGACTACGCCCGCCAGCAGGGCTTCAAGGGCAACTTCTTTATCGAGCCCAAGCCGGCCGAGCCCAGCAAGCACCAGTACGACTTCGACGCGGCCACCGTGCTGGGCTTTCTGCGCCAGTACGACCTGCTCGACGACTTCAAGCTGAACCTGGAAGTAAACCACGCCACCCTGGCCGGCCACACCTTCCAGCACGAGCTGCAGGTAGCGGCCGACGCGGGCCTGCTCGGCTCCGTCGACGCCAACCGCGGCGACTACCAGAACGGCTGGGACACCGACCAGTTTCCCAACGACATCAACGAGCTGACCGAGGCCATGCTCATCATTCTGGAAGCCGGGGGGCTGCAGGGTGGGGGCGTGAACTTCGACGCCAAGATCCGGCGTAACTCTACCGACCCGCAGGATCTGTTCTACGCCCACGTGGGCGGCATGGACCTCTTCGCCCGGGCTTTGGTGACGGCTGACAGCATCCTCCAGAAGTCTGATTACCAGCAGATCCGCCGGCAGCGGTATGCCTCGTTTGATTCCGGCAAGGGACAAGAGTTCGAAAAAGGGCTGCTTTCATTACAAGATTTGCGAGCTTACGCCCTGGAAAACGGGGAACCCGCCGTCCGCAGCGGCAAACAGGAGTATCTCGAAAACCTCATCAACCGCTTTATCTAATTAGTAATTAGTAATGAAGAATTAATAATTGCTTCAAGGGCTACGCTGGTCGTTGGACATCAATTCTTCAGTATCAATTACTAATTACTAATTCCAAAAAATGCACCAGCTCGCCACGCTCGACTACGTCGTTTTCTTTATCTACTTCATCATCGTATCGGGGTACGGCATTTGGGTGTACCGGCGCAAAACCGGCCACGACGGCACCGTAGACGGCGACTCCAAGGACTACTTCCTGGCCGAAGGGTCGCTGACGTGGTGGGCCATCGGCTCCTCCCTCATTGCTTCCAACATCTCGGCCGAGCAGTTCGTGGGCATGTCGGGCTCGGGCTTTAAGATGGGGCTGGCCATTGCCACCTACGAGTGGATGGCGGCCATGACGCTGATTATCGTGGCGGTGTTCTTTATTCCGGTGTACCTGAAGAACCACATCTTCACGATGCCCCAGTTTCTGAGTCAGCGCTACAACGGCACCGTGGCCATGATTATGGCCGTCTTCTGGCTGATGCTGTACGTGGTCGTGAACCTGACCTCGATTCTGTACCTGGGCGCCATTGCCGTGAGCAGCATCTCGGGCCTGAACCTAAGCTTCTGCATGTACGCGCTGGCGGCCTTTGCCATCGTCATCACCCTGGGCGGCATGAAGGTGATTGGCTTCACCGACGTGATTCAGGTGTTCTTCCTGATTCTGGGTGGCCTGGCGACGACGTACCTGGCCCTGAACCTGGTGGCGGAGCACTACGGGCAAAGCGGCGTGGTGGCCGGCTTTCAGCAGCTCACCAGCCAGGCCGGGGACCATTTCCACATGATCTTCAACCGCGACAACCCCAACTACCTGGACCTGCCCGGCCTCACCGTGCTGCTCGGCGGCATGTGGATTGTGAACCTGAACTACTGGGGTTGCAACCAGTACATCACCCAGCGGGCCCTCGGCGCCGACCTGCCCACCGCCCGGGCCGGTATCTTGTTTGCCGCCTTCCTGAAGCTGCTGATGCCTGTAATTGTGGTGCTGCCCGGCATTGCCGCCTATGTGCTGTTCAAAGCCGACGTGTTTGGAGCAACCGAATTTGGCGAGGGCGCCAACCTAAACCCCGACCGCGCCTATCCGGTGTTGCTCAACATCCTGCCGATCGGCCTGAAGGGCCTCTCGTTTGCCGCCCTTACCGCCGCCGTGGTTGCTTCCCTGGCCGGTAAAGCCAACTCCATTGCCACGATCTTCACCCTCGACATCTACAAGAAGGTAATGAACCCGGCCGCCTCCGAGAAGAAAATGGTTGTGGTGGGCAAGATTGCCGTGGTGGTAGCCATGATCCTGGGTGTGCTGATTGCCCCATTCCTGGGCATCGACAAAAAGGGGGGCTTCCAGTACATTCAGGAGTACACCGGGTTTGTGTCGCCGGGCATCTTCGCCATGTTTATCCTGGGCTTCTTCTGGAAGAAGACGACCTCCAATGCGGCCCTGTTTGCTACCATCGGCGGTTTTCTGCTCTCGGTACTACTCAAGTTCCTGCCGGGCCTGATGGACCTCTCGTTTCTGGCCCCGGTGGGCTTTGCCGTCCGGAATGAGGCAGGCGTCTACGAAATACCCTTCCTGGACCGGATGGGCATCGTCTTCGTAGTGTGCGTGCTGGTGATGGCCCTCATCAGCCTGCTGGAAAATGCGCGGGGCGTGAAAACCAACGGCCTGGAAATAGACCGCACCATGTTTAAGACCACCCGGGGCTTTGCTATTGGCGCTATGGCCGTAGCCGTTATCGTGACGGCGCTCTACACGATTTACTGGTAAGCCGGCAGGAGGGTACAGGTAGGTAGGCCGCCGGGAAAAAGCCAGGTTGCAGTGCCTGCCGCCGGCTCCGCTTTTCCGGGAAATCCAGCGCGTCGGGTATCCGCAGGGAGCCCGACGCTTTTTTGTTGGCCGGGCTCTGGTTGTTCCGCCTCTGACCTCGCCCGCCCATGTCTGCCCGCAAACCCGTCTACGCCGTTGGCCTGATCACCTGCCTGTTCTTTCTCTGGGGCTTTGCCCTCAACCTGAACCCGATCCTGATTCCCCACCTCAAGAAAGCCTGCCAGCTCACCGACGCCCAGTCGGCCCTGATTGACTCGGCTTCCTACGTGGCGTACTTTCTGCTGGCGTTGCCGGCGGGGCTGTTCATGAAGCGCTACGGCTACAAGGGCGGTATTCTGCTCGGGCTTCTGCTGTTTGCTGCCGGCGCCCTGCTGTTTTACCCGGCGGCCGCGGCGCGCTCCTACGGCTTCTTCCTGGCGGCTTTATTCATCATTGCCAGCGGCCTGACGTTTCTCGAAACGGCCGCCAACCCCTACATCACCGTGCTGGGCAACCCGGCTGGAGCAGCCCAGCGCATCAACTTTGCGCAGTCGTTCAACGGCTTGGCCGCCACGCTGGCGCCCCTGCTCGGCGGCGCGTTTATTTTGTCGGGCCGCACGCTTTCCGCCACTGAAGAGGCCGCCATGCCGGCCGGGGAGCTTACCGCCTACCTCGACCAGGAAGCCGCGGCCGTGCAGGTGCCCTACCTGGTGATTGGGGCCGTGGTGCTGCTGGTGGCCCTGCTGCTCTGGCGTACCCGGCTGCCGGAGATTGAGGCGGCCGAAACTACCGGCCGGGCGGGCTCCCTGCTGCACGAGAAAAACCTGTGGCTGGGCGTGGCGGCGCAGTTTTTCTACGTGGGCGCCCAGGTGTGCGTGAGCAGCTTCTTTATCCGGTTTGCCGGCCGCGTGGCGGGCCTCGACGAAAAGCTGGCGGCCTATTATTTGTCGGGGGCGCTGCTGGGCTTTATGGCCGGGCGCTTCCTGGGCACGCTGCTGCTGCGCTACGTGCCGGCGGCCCGCCTGCTGGCTTTTTACAGCCTGGCTAACGTGGTGCTGATCGGACTGGCGGTGCTGCTGCCGGGCATGTTCTCGGTGTATGCGCTGATTGGGGTGGAGTTCTTTATGTCCATCATGTTCCCGACTATTTTCTCCCTGAGCATCCGCGGGCTGGGCGCCAACACCAAGCAGGGCTCTTCCTTCGTGATTATGGCCATCGTGGGCGGGGCCGTCTTTCCGCTGCTGATGGGCTGGCTTTCCGACGCCACCTCCATCCAGACGGCCTACGTGGTGCCGGGCTTTTGCTTTGGAGCCGTGCTGCTGTTTGCCCTTCGCAACCTGAAAGCTCATCCCGCGGCCGTGCCGGAGCTGGCCGTAGCGCACTAGTTTTTCCTGATATCACCGTCTTCACTTGTTGCGTTAACCTTATGTTCAGCTTACTCGGAAAAAAAGCCGTCATTACCGGCGGGGGCAGCGGCATCGGCCGGGCCCTGGCCCTGCTGTTTGCCCGCCAGGGCGCCCAGGTGCACCTTATCGAGCTGAACAGGACTGCCGGCGAGGACGTCGTGGCGGAAATCCGGGAGGGTGGGGGACAGGCCTTTGCCCACCCCGCCGACATCAGCCAGCAGGAAGCCGTGCTCGACGTATTTACCGGCATCGGTACGCTGGATATTCTCATCAACAACGCCGGCATTGCGCACGTGGGCAACGTGGAGAATACCTCCGAGGCCGACTTCGAGCGGGTGTACCAGGTAAACGTGAAGGGCGCCTACAACTGCCTGTTCGCGGCGGTGCCTTTGCTGAAAGCCAACGGCGGGGGCGCCATTGTCAACATGGCCTCCATTGCCGCCCACGTCGGCCTCACCGACCGCCTGGCGTACTCCATGAGCAAGGGCGCCATCTTCGCCATGACCCTGTCGGTGGCCCGTGACTACCTGGCCCACAACATCCGCTGCAACAGCATTTCCCCGGCCCGGGTGCACACCCCGTTCGTCGACGGCTTCATTGCCAAAAACTACCCTGGTCAGGAAGCCGAAACCTTTGCCCGGCTTTCCCAAAGCCAGCCGATCGGCCGCATGGGCACCCCCGACGAAGTGGCCGCCCTGGCCCTGTTCCTGTGCTCCGACGAGGCCGGCTTCGTCACCGGCTGCGACTACCCGCTCGATGGCGGGTTTATCAAGCTGAACAGCTGAGGAAGAAGTTGATTGGTGATTATTTATTGCTGCTCACACAAGCCTGGCGTTGCGCATCGCAGTACCTGCTGATAAGCCCAGCCACTATCAATCAGCCATCAACAGATAACAATCAACTCATAACAATCCATGAAACTCATCCGCTTCGGCCCGCCCGGCCAGGAAAGCCCGGGCGTTATTCTTCACGACCAGCACTACGACGTCTCGGCTTTCGGCGAGGACTACACCGAAAGCTTTTTTGCCACCGACGGCCTGACCCGGCTGGCGGAGTTTCTGCGCCAGAACGAAGGCCGGGTGCCCCGGGTGCCCAACGGTACGCGGCTGGGCCCGCCCACGGCCCGACCGTCCAAGATTGTGTGCGTAGGGCTCAACTATGCCGACCACGCCCGCGAAACCGGCGCCACGCCCCCACCCGAGCCGGTGCTGTTTCTCAAGTCGACCACCGCGCTGGCGGGCCCGAACGACGACATCATCATTCCCCGCGACTCGGTGAAAACCGACTGGGAAGTCGAGCTGGCCGTCATCATCGGCCAGCGCGCGTCCTACGTAGAGGAAGCCGACGCGGCCGGCTACGTGGCCGGCTACGCCCTGCACAACGACGTGTCGGAGCGGGAGTTTCAGCTGGAGCGCAGCGGCACCTGGGACAAGGGCAAGGGCTGCGACACCTTCGCGCCCATCGGCCCTTTCCTGGCCACGCCCGACGAGATTCCGGACGTCGACAACCTGCGGCTGTGGCTGACGGTGAACGGGCAGAACATGCAGGATGGCACCACCGCCAACCTGATCTTCCGCATTCCCTTTCTGATCAGCTACATCAGCCGGTTTATGACCCTGCTGCCCGGTGACATTATCTCCACCGGCACGCCCGCCGGCGTGGGGCTGGGCCTGAACCCACCGGTGTACCTGAAGCCCGGCGACGTGGTAGAGCTGGGCATCGACGGGCTGGGCTCGGCCCGGCAAGAGCTGAAAGCCTATGCTCCGCATTGACGCTCACCAGCACTTCTGGGTTTTTGAGCCGGTGCGCGACGCCTGGATAACCAACGATATGGCCGCCATCCGCCGCGACTTCCTGCCGGCCGATCTGAGGCCCCTGCTGCAGCAGCACGGCCTCGACGGCTGCGTGGCCGTGCAGGCCAGTCAGGCGGAAGCGGAAACCGACTTTCTGCTAAGCCTGGCCGGGCAGCACGACTTTATCCGGGGCGTGGTGGGCTGGACCGATCTGCAGGCTGAAAACGTGGCGGAGCGGCTCGGGCACTACGCGCATTCAACTAAGCTGAAGGGCTTTCGCCACGTGCTGCAGAGCGAGGCCGACCGGGCCCTGCTGCTGACCCCGGCCTTCCGGCGCGGCATCGGGGTCTTGACCCGGCATAGCTTCACCTTCGACCTGCTCATCCTGCCCGATCAGCTACCCTACGCCGCCGAGCTGGCCGCCGCGTTTCCCGACCAGCCCTTTGTGCTCGACCACCTCGCCAAGCCCTTCATTAAGGCCGGTACGCTTGAGCCCTGGCGGCAGGAGCTAGGGAAGCTGGCCGCCCACGAAAATGTGTTTTGCAAGGTGTCGGGCCTGGTAACGGAGGCCGACTGGGCGGTTTGGCAGCCCGGCGACTTCCGGCCTTACCTCGACGCCGCGTTCGAAGCCTTCGGACCCCGCCGCCTGCTGTTCGGCTCCGACTGGCCAGTCTGCACCGTGGCGGGCGACTACGGCCAGGTGCATGCACTGGTGGCCGACTATCTTTCCTCCTTTTCTGCCGCCGAGCAGGCCCGGTTCTGGGGCGGCAATGCCGTTGACTTCTACAACCTCTGACCTATGGATTTACTGCTCCGCGACCAAGTCATACTCGTAACCGGCGGCGCCAAGGGCATCGGGGAAGGAATTTGCCGGGTGCTGGCCGCCGAGGGCGCCATTCCGGTTATCATCGGCCGCACCGAAGCCGACAACCTCGCCACCGTGGCGGCGCTGGCAGCATCCGGCGGCCGGAGCTGGCAGTTTGCCGCCGAGCTGAGCGACCCGGCTGCCTGCGAATCGGCCGTGCAGGCCGTGGTAGCGCAGTTCGGGCGCCTCGACGGGCTGGTCAACAATGCCGGGGTGAATGACGGGGTGGGGCTGGAGCACGGCGACTACGCCCGGTTTATGGCTTCGCTGCACCGCAACGTGGTGCACTACTACCTGCTGGCCCACCACGCCCTGCCGGAGCTCAAGAAAAGCCGGGGCGCCATCGTCAACATCACCTCCAAAACCGCCGAAACCGGGCAGGGCAACACCTCCGCCTACGCCGCCGCCAACGGCGCCCGCAATGCCCTCACCCGGGAGTGGGCCGTGGAGCTGCTCAAGTACGGCATCCGCGTGAATGCCGTGGTGGTGGCCGAAAGCTGGACCCCGCAGTACGAGTCCTGGATTCAGACCCTGCCCAGCCCCGGGGAAAAGCTCCGCGAAATCACCAGCCGGATTCCGCTGGAAAACCGCATGACCACACCGGAGGAAATCGGCAACACGGTGGCATTTCTGCTTTCGGCCTGCTCCAGCCATACCACCGGGCAGCTCGTGCACGTGGATGGGGGCTACGTTCACCTCGACCGGGCCCTGGCCGGCGCCTGAGGCGGCTCGTCGTCAACGTTCCCGGCATCGTTTGCATAACTATTCCGCCAGGCCGGCATTTCTAGGTTTGAAAATAGCCCGTACTTGGCTGCCTAGCAGCCTTGGCAGCTGCCCTTTCCATCTACACAATCGGTTGATTTGCTGCTTGGCTGATTGATTCGTTTGCTTTCATTTCCCGTCTCACCGTATGCGCTCCGTTTCCCGACTTCTGAAAACCACCTGGGCCCTGGGGCTGCTGGCGCTGCTGGCCTTTGCCCCGGCCCCGCCCGCCCGGATCAGGGTGTACCTGATCGGCGACTCTACCATGGCCGACAAGCAGGAAAAAGCCTTTCCCGAAACCGGCTGGGGCACGCCGTTTCGCTATTTCTTTGATGAGACGGTGACCATCGACAACCGCGCCCAGAACGGGCGCAGCACCAAAAGCTTCCTAGCCGAGAATCGCTGGCAGCCCGTGGCCAACGACCTCAGGCCCGGCGACTACGTCTTCATTCAGTTCGGCCACAACGACGAGGTGCCCACCAAGAAAAGCTACTCCACCGAGGCGGAATTCCGGGCCAACCTGATGCGCTTCGTCACCGAAACCCGGTTGAAAAAGGCGTTTCCGGTGCTGCTGACGCCGGTGGCCCGCCGTAAGTTCGATGCTGCCGGCAAAGTCGAGGGCACCCACAACGTGTACTCCGCCATTGTGCGCAACGTGGCCAAAGACCAGCAGGTGCCCCTTATCGACCTCGACCAGACCAGCCAGGCGCTGCTTCAACAGTTCGGAGTGGAGAACTCCAGGCTGCTGTTCAACCAGCTTGTGCCCGGCGAGCATCCCAACTACCCCGCCGGGCGCGACGACAACACCCACTTCAACGAGCTGGGCGCCCGCAAAATGGCCCAGCTGGTGCTGGCCGATGTGCGCACGCTCAAGCTGGAGCTGGCCGACCGTATCGTGAAGCGTGAGGTGAAAGTCGCCGTCGACCCCCAGGCCCGCTAGGCGTGGCTTTTCTCCCCTGATATTCCGCTGCTGATGCTTTCTCGCTTTGTTCTGCTGACCTCGGCCTTGCTGCTCTCCGGCCCGGCCCTGCACGCTCAGACTTCCCCGCCGGCCAAGCCTACCGTCTCTGCGCCTTCGTTTAACCAGGCCGTGCGGCTGACCGTGGCGGCGGATGGCTCGGGCGACTACCGCACTATCCAGGAGGCGGTAATGGCGGTGCGCGACTTTATGCAGGTTACGGCCACCATCTTCATCAAGAACGGCACCTACCGCGAAAAGCTGCTGATTCCGTCGCAGAAAACCCACATTACCCTGCTCGGCGAAAGCCGGGACGGAGTGGTTATCACCTTCGGCGACTTTTCCGGCGACGCCGAAAAGCACACGACCTACTCCTCGTCCACGGTACGGGTGCAGGGCAATGACTTCACGGCCGAGAACATCACGTTCGAAAATTCCGCCGGCCGGGTAGGGCAGGCCGTGGCGCTGCACGTGGAAGGCGACCGGGCCATCTTCCGCAACTGCCGCATGCTGGGCAACCAGGACACGCTGTTCCTGGCCATCGAAAACAGCCGGCAGTACTACAAGGACTGCTATATCGAAGGCACCACCGACTTCATCTTCGGGGCCAGCACGGCCGTGTTTGAAGGCTGCACCATCCACAGCAAATCCGACTCCTACATCACGGCCGCCTCCACCACGCCCCGGCAGGCCTATGGGTTGGTGTTTCTAAACTGCAAACTCACCGCCGACCCCACGGCCAAAAAGGTGTACCTGGGCCGGCCCTGGCGCCCCCACGCCCGCACCGTTTTTCTCAACTGCGAGCTGGGCGCCCACATCACGCCCGTGGGCTGGGACAACTGGCGCAGTGCCGACAACGAGAAAACCGCCTTTTACGCCGAGTTTAAGTCGACCGGACCGGGCGCCGGCACCCGGGAGCGGGCCCGGTGGAGCCGGCAGCTCCCGGCCCGGGAGGCCAGAAAGTACACCCTCGCCAACATCTTCCGCGGCACCGCGCCCTGGACCCCCGGCCTGAACTAGCTCACCCTGTACTTTCTTTTCGTGCTGAAATCCGCTTCCTGCCGCCCTATCCTTGTTCTGCTGCTTTTACTGGGCTGTAGCTTTCAAAGCCGGACCCAGACCGGTTCCGGGCGCATCGAGCAGGACTTGTCCAACCAGGACTGGAAGCTGTGGCTCGATCCCGCGGCCCGCTGGGTGACCGACAAGCTTTACCTGTCCCCGGTAGACGTAGCCCAGCTGCCCGTGCGTCCGCCCACCGGCGGCTGGGACGCCCTGAATGGCGCCAACGCGCAGACCGTGCACCTGCCCGCTACGGTGGAGCAGTACTACTGGGGCCATAACGGCAACGCGTTCGGGCTGAGCGGCAACTACCTCGGTGTGTCGTGGTTCAGCACCCGGCTCGACGTGCCCGCCGCGCTGAAGGGCCGGCGCGTAACGCTGCAGTTCGAGAGCGTGCGGTTCCGGGCCGAAATCTTTGTCAACCGTCAGCTTGTGGGCTACGACCTGGTCAACAGCACCCCGTTTGAGGTCGACATCAGCAGGTACGTAACCTATGGCGCCCCCAACGAGGTGGCCGTGCGCATCACCGACCCTAACGGCAACTTCGACTGGCGCGACTCCCAGAACTTTATGTGGGGCTCGTACCGCACCATTCCCACCCACGGCTTCGGCGGCATCACCGGGCGGGTAAAGCTGGTCGCCACTGACCCGGTGTTCGTGCAGGACGTGTTCGTCAAGAACAAACCCGCCCTGCGCGAAGTCGACGTGGAAGTGACCCTGGAAAACCGGACGCCGGCCGATGCGGGCGGTACCCTGCGCTACGAAGTGGCGGAAAAAAGCAGCGGCAAGGTCGTGTTTACCCGGGAGCAGACGGTGAGCAGGCTGGCCGCGGGCCGCACCGTGCAGAAAATGACCGTCGCGCTGAAAGACGCGAAGCTGTGGAGCGTGGAGCAGCCCAACCTGTACGTCCTCACCGCCACCTGGCGCGGAGCCAACGGCGGCACCGACGCGCTGGCCCGGCGGTTTGGCTTTCGCTGGTTTGAAATCCGCGACGTGGCGGGCAAGGACCGGCAGTTTTTCCTGAATGGGCAGCGCATCGTGCTGCGCACCTCGATTTCCTGGGGCTTCTGGCCCGTCAACGGCATTGCGCCCACCGATGAGCTGGCGCGCAGGCAGGTAGCAACGGCCAAGGCGCTGGGGCTGAACATGCTCAACTTCCACCGCACCATTGGCCAGACCAACGTGCTCGACTACGCCGATGAACTGGGTTTGCTGTACTTCGAGGAGCCGGGCGGCAACTCCTACCCGGCCGACAAGTTCAACCCCACCGACACGCTCGGAAAAAAGCAGACCGACTTCTATTTCGCCACCCGCACCGAAAAGGTGCTGCGCATGATCCGGCGCGACCGAAGCCACCCGAGCCTGGTTATCTACAACTTTCACAACGAGCGGGGCGCCCCGCCCCAGGACGAGGACCGCCGGCAGATGCTGGCCGCTCATCAGCTCGACAACAGCCGCCTGCTCACCTACAACTCTTCCAACGGCGACCCCACGCTCAAGCCCAACCCGCGCTTTAAGCTCCACCTGCTGCCCTACAGCAATGATTTCAAAGATTACGGCTGGTTTGACCAGCACCACGCCGGCGGTCCGGGCACCTACCACGACAACCTGTACTCCAATCCGAAAAACTACCTGCGCTACACCGACCACCAGGACGAAATCATCTACTACGGCGAGGAAGGGGCCATTGGCACTCCGCCCCGGCTGGAGCTGATCCGCAACGAGATCCTGAAAACGGGCAAAGACATCGGCTGGGAAACGGCCAGCTACCTGCAGTGGTACGATGCCTACGACCAGTTCCTGAAAACCCACGACGGGTTCAATAAGGCGTTTCCCACGGTGGACGCGCTGACCAAAGCCATGGGCAACGTGGCGTTCTACTACCAGGGCCGGGCCATCGAGAATATCCGGATCAACAACGTCACGGATGGCTACGCAGTGAACGGCTGGGAAAGCATGATGCTGGAAAACCACTCCGGCATCGTCGACAACTACCGCAACCCCAAGGGCGACGTGGACCTGATTGCCCGCTACAACCGCCCGCTCTACGTGGCCGTGAAAATGACCCGCAAGGTTCTGGGCGGGGGCGACACGTCTACCGTGGACCTGTTTATCGTGAACGAGGCGAATCTGAAAGGGAAGTACACGCTGCTGGTGAAGGCCACCGACGAAAAAGGCCAGGTTGTATTCAGCCGGAACGTGCCGGTGAAGGTAACGGGCGGCACCAGGTACGGCGAGCTGCTGAAAGCCGGGCTGAGGGTGGTGCCCCGCAGTACGGGCTACACCCGGGTCACGGCCGAGCTGCTGAGCGGAAGTAAAACCGTAGCCTCCGGCGACGACACGATGCTGGCTTTGCAGCTGAACACGGCCGGCATTCCGGCTCAGGGCATGGTGGCCGATACCAGCGGGGTGCTGGGTGCTTATCTGAAGTCAGTCGGCGTCAAGGCCTTTAAAGACTTTAAGTCGGGGCGGCCCGAAGGCCGGTACCTGCTGGTGGGCGCCTTCAATCCCCAGCAGACCGGCAACCCGCTCGTAACCGAGATTCTGGAGTGGGTGAATGAGGGCAACACGCTCATCGTGGTCGGCAACACCGACAAGTGGGCTACCCACCTGGGCCGCAAGGAAGTAGCCGACTACCGCGGCCTCAAGGAGCTGGGCACCTCGTGGTACGGGGGCAACTACTTCGTGAAAGCCCACCCGCTGTTCGACAGCCTGCCCCAGAGCTGCGTGTTCAACTGGGAATACCAGTGCTTTGCCACCTACAACCGCAGCCGCGCCGGTCTGCGCCTGTTCAACGGCGAAACCGTGGTGGGCTGCGTGTCGGACCATAAAAAGGAGGTGTACTCGGCGCTGAGCGTAGTGCCCCACGGCCGGGGCCGCATCATCCTGTCCACCCTCGACATCTTTGCCTGCATCCGGGACGTGAACACCGGCAGGCGGGCCGAGGGCGACGGCGAAAACGAGGCCATGAAGACCTTCAACACCTCCGGGAAAAATAAGGCCAACCTGGTAGGGCAGCAGCTGCTGCTGAACATGCTGCGCTACGCGGGCCGGGAATAGGCTTGTCCCGGTTCCGACACGCTGAGTTCACCGTTGAGCTCGGCCGGGAATTCGCGACCCGGGTGCTGCGTACCGAAGGAATGCCGTATTTTGGCCGCCTCATTGCCCCACTCCGCATCCTTGCCGATGGTTTTTCGTGGGAGAAGCGGCCCCGCCAGCCTGGCGCGAACGTCACCTTCCGGAAGCTCCGGCCTTTTTGTTTAACCGCACGTCTATGAACCCATTAGTTGACATTCGTCAATTCGACCAAAGCATCTGGCTGGACTTCATCCGCCGCCAAATCCTGACCAACGGCGAGCTGCAGCGCCGCATTTCCGACGAAGCCCTGCGTGGCGTTACGTCCAACCCGGCCATCTTCGAAAAGGCCATCGGCGGCAGCACCGACTACGACTCGGCCATCCGCAGCCTGGCGCTGCAGGGCAAATCCACCGACGAAATCTACACCGCCCTGGCCGTGGCCGACGTGCAGCACGCCTGCGACCTGTTCCGCCCGCTCTACGACAGCGCCGATAACGCCAGTGACGGCTACGTGAGCCTGGAAGTGTCGCCGGCCCTGGTCAACGACACCGAGGGCACCATTGAGGAAGGCATCCGCTTCTGGCAGACCGTCGACCGACCCAACGTGATGATCAAGGTGCCCGCCACGCTCGAGGGCCTGCCCGCCATCCGCCGCCTGATTGCCGAGGGCATCAACGTCAACGTGACCCTGATTTTTGGGCTGGAGCGCTACCGCCTCGTGGCCGAAGCTTTCCTGGCGGGCCTCGAAGACCGCGTAAAAGCCGGCCTCCCCATCACCCGCATCGACTCCGTCGCCAGCTTCTTTCTCAGCCGCATCGACGTGCTGATTGACCCGATGCTGGAAAAGATTGCCGCCGAAGGGGGTGAAAAAGGTGAGCTGGCTCAGTCGATGGTAGGGGAGGTGGCGCTGGCCAGCGCCAAGCAGGCCTATCAGATCTACAAGGAAATTTTCAGCAGCCCCCGCTGGGAAGCCCTCCAAGCCAAGGGTGCCGAGACGCAGCGTCTGCTGTGGGCCAGCACCGGCAACAAAAACCCCAGGTACGACGACCTGAAGTACGTCGAGAACCTGATCGGGCCGAAAACGGTGAACACCGTGCCGGTGGAAACGCTCGACATCTTCCGCGCCAAAGGCAGGCCCGCCAGCCGCCTTGAAGAAGGCCTGGATAAAGCCGCCGAAGTGTTGCGCCGCCTGCCTGAACTGGGCATCAGCCTGGAAGAGCAAACCAACTTCCTGGAAGTAGACGGAGCCAAGAAATTCAACGAGCCCTTCGGCAAGCTGATGGAATCCATCGAGAAAAAGCGGGTAGCCTCGCTCGACACCACGGTAGCTCCCGCCACGATGAACCTGGGCCGCTACCAGGCGGCCGTCGACGCCAAGATTCAGGAGCTGAATGGGAAGAACTTCACCGCCGGTTTCTGGAACAAGCAGGCTGATCTGTGGGTGCAGGACGCGGAAGGCCAGCAGAGCATCCGCTCCTTTATGGGCTGGCTGCGCGTGGCTGAGACGATGGTCGGCGCCGTGCCCGAAATCGAGCAGTTCGTCAATGATGTGAAGGCCGCCGGCTTCAGGCACGTGGTGGTGATGGGCATGGGCGGCAGCACAATGGCGCCCATCGTGTTCAAGTCCTCGCTCCCGATGGGCCCGAACGGCCTGCCGATGTCGGTGCTCGACACGACGGACCCCGGCACCGTGCGTCAGATCGAGGAGTCGGTGCCCCTGGCCGAAACGCTGTTCATCGTGGCCAGCAAATCCGGCACTACCGCTGAGCCCCTGGCCTTCGGCGACTATTTCTACGACCGGCTCCGGCAGATCAAGGGCGACAAGGCCGGCGAAAACTTCGTGGCTATTACCGACCCGGGCTCCAAGTTCGTGACCTCGGCTACCGAGCAGGGCTACCGCCGCATCTTCCTGAACTTCGCCGAGGTGGGCGGACGCTTCTCGGCCCTGTCGTACTTCGGCCTGGTGCCCGCCGCGCTCTACGGCCTCAATATCGGTGAAATCCTGGAGCGCGCCATCCGCATGATGCGCGCCAACGGCGCCTACGGCAGCGTAGAGCAGAAGCCCGGCCTGGAGCTGGGTGTGGCCCTGGGCGTGCTGGCCCAGCAAGACCGCGACAAGCTCACCCTCATCGTGCCCGAGTCGCTCAGCGACCTGGGCCTCTGGCTTGAGCAGCTCATTGCCGAAAGCACCGGCAAGGAAGGCAAAGGCATCCTGCCCATTGCCGGGGAGCCCGCCCGGGAACCGGCCGTCTACGGCCAGGACCGCGTGTTCGTGTACGTAGGCTACCAGAACGATGCCGATTCGGAAAACCAGACCAGGCTCGCCGCTCTCGAAGCCGCCGGTCACCCGATCATCCGCATTCTGATGGACGAGCCCCTGGATCTGGGCGCCGAGTTCTTCCGCTGGGAAGTAGCCACGGCCGTTGCCAGCGCCGTGCTCGAAATCAACCCCTTCGACCAGCCCAACGTGCAGGCCGCCAAAACCGCCACCGACCGCCTGATGAAGGTGGTGCAGGAGCAGGGCAGCCTGCCCCAGGGCGACGCGCCCAAGGTGACGGAAAACGGCGTGGCCTACTACAGCGCCGTTGCGGGCGGCAGCGCGGCCGAGGTAATCCAGAACTTCTTTGCCCAGGCCCGCCCCGGTGACTTCCTCAACATTCAGGCATACCTGAACGAGTCCGACGAGCTGAACCGGGGCCTGGCCGAGCTGCGTACCCAGGTGCAGGAGCAGCTGCAGCTGGCTACCACGTCCGGCTACGGTCCGCGCTTTCTGCACTCCACCGGCCAGTACCACAAAGGCGGCCCCGACAAAGGGCTGTTCGTGCAGTTCACCGTCGACCATCCCCAGGATCTGCCGCTGCCGGGCCGCTCGTACACGTTCGGTACGTTCAAGAACGCTCAGGCGGCCGGCGACCTGCAGGCCCTCCACGACTACAACCGTCGCACCCTGCGCATCCACCTCGGTACCGACGCCGAACAGGGCCTGCGCACCGTGCTGACAGCGCT
Organism: Hymenobacter translucens; assembly: GCF_020685205.1. Lineage (GTDB taxonomy): Bacteria > Bacteroidota > Bacteroidia > Cytophagales > Hymenobacteraceae > Hymenobacter > Hymenobacter translucens. The sequence goes on along the minus strand of NZ_JAJERB010000011.1, from coordinate 109,447 downwards.
GCAGTCAGCTCCGCTGGCGGCTGCCCAGGCCTAGCCTGGCAAAAAGTGCGTTTTTTCAGTGCCGCAGTCAGGCTTCAGCCCGGCTGCGGCACTTTGCTTTTTCTACCCGGCCTGGCCGGGGCTGCCGGCGGACGCAGCAACGCACGCAGTTCTGAGGAAACTCACTTCCGCCCGGCCGCGGGCTTTCGGGAGGCTGGCTTGGCCTTTGGAGCGGCTGGCTCGCGGCCGGCCAGAGACGAGGTACGCACCAGCAGCTCGGGCTCCAGCACCACCTGCTGCAGGGGCTGCCCGGGCTGCTGGTTTACTACGTCGAGCAGGAGCTGAATCACGGCCTGGCCCATCTGGTCGCCTTTTTGGTTGACGGACGTAATCCGGGGCTCCAGCAGGTAAGTGAAGGCCTCGTTGCTGAAACCGGCCAGGGCAATGTCCTGGGGTACCTGCAGCAGCTGGTCGCGGATGGTGTGCAGCGCGCCCATGGCCGTGAAGTCACCGGCGGCAAACACGGCGTCGGGCGGCGTGCGCAGGCTGAGCAGCTGCTTCATGCCTTGCTGTCCGTCTTCCAGGGTCATGTCGCAGTACACGATCAGTTCTTCATTTGCCGGTACGCCGTATTCCTCAAGCGCATCGAGGTAGCCCTGGCGACGGTTGCGGTAGATGTTCAGCTGCTGGGGGCCGGCAAAGTGGGCAATGCGGCGGCAGCCCTGCTCCAGCAGGTGCCTGGTGGTCACGTAGCCGCCTTTGCGGTCGTCGAGCACCACGGCGTTGACGGCGGCATTTTCCAGGATCCGGTCGAAAAACACGAGCGGGGTACCGCGCTGCTGCACTTTCTGAAAGTGGCGCAGGTCCTGGGCAGTCCGGGCCAGCGACACCAGAATTCCCTCTACCTGGGCCCCGATAAGGGTTTCGAGGCACTGGCGCTCCAGTTCGACGTCCTCGTGCGACTGGCACAGAATCACGCTGTAGCCGGCTTTGCTGGCGGCCCGCTCGATGCCGTGGGTGACGGCCGGGAAAAAGCTGCCGTAGATGTGGGGGACAATCACGCCGATGAGCTTGCTTTTGCCTTTGCGCAGAGCCGCCGCCAGGTGGTTGGGCTGGTAGTTGCGCTTTTTGGCCAGCTGCAGCACCCGCTTCTTGGTAGCCGGACCGATGCTGAAATGGTCGCTCAGGGCCCGGGAGATGGTGGTGACCGAAACGCCCAGCTCCTTGGCCAGATCAGACATCGAAACCGGGCTGGCAGCTTTGTCGGGCGCGGCTTTTTTGCGGGCGGAAGAGGGCATCGGAGCTCGGATAAGGTTACACAAATATTGTGTAAGCCGGGTCGTAAACCTAGCCGGCCGCTGCTATTCGCTAAACCCCGGACCAGTGGAATCAAGTATAGTTGCCGAACTGCCACCGCTTTCCCACCTTTCCGCATGAATCCGATTTCCGCTCCCTTTGGCACTACCCTGGACGGGGCCGCCGCGCAGCTGTTCACCCTGACCAACGCCCACGGCCTGCAGGCGTCCATTACCGATTATGGCGGCACCGTGACCAGCCTGCTCGTGCCCGACCGCCACGGCGTACTGGCCGACGTCGTGCTGGGCTTCGACAGCGTGGCCGGCTACCAGAGCCCGGCTTATCTAAGGTCCGGGCCTTACTTCGGGGCTCTGATTGGCCGTTACGGCAACCGGATCCGGGGCGGGCGTTTCGAACTGAATGGGAAAGTGTACACGCTGGCAACCAATAATGGCCCGAATCACCTCCATGGCGGACTAAAGGGCTTTGACAAGGTGATCTGGAAGGCTGAGCCCGGTACTTCAGCTGATGGCGCTACCCTCAAGCTGACCTACCAAAGCCCCGACGGCGAGGAGGGCTACCCGGGCACTCTGCGCGTGACCGTCGTGTATACCCTCACTGCCGACAACGCCCTGCGCATCGACTATACCGCCACCACCGACCGGCCGACACCCGTCAACCTCACCAATCACAGCTACTTCAACCTCGGCCCGGGCCCCGACATACTCGCCCACGAGCTAACCCTGCGCGCCGACCGCTACACCGTCGTGGGCGACACGCTGATTCCCACCGGGGAGTTGCGCCCCGTCGCCGGCACCCCGTTCGACTTCACCACGCCCCACGCCATCGGGGAGCGTATCGCGCAGGTCGAGGGCGGCTACGACCACAACTGGGTTTTGACCGGCGGGACTGAAGGGGCAGCTACGGTTTACGAGCCGGTTTCGGGCCGGGTGATGGACGTCTTCACCGACCAGCCCGGGGTGCAATGCTACACCGGTAACTTCCTCGACGGCACACTTACTGGCCAGGGCGGCCGGGTGTACGGCAAGCACGCCGGCTTTTGCCTCGAAACCCAGCACTTCCCCGACTCGCCCAATCAGCCTGGGTTCCCAAGCACTATTCTGCAGCCAGGCGAAGTGCTGCGCTCGACTACGAGCTACCAGTTTAGAGTGCGGTAACCTTATTTTAAAGCAAACGCCCTGAGACCTGCGGAGTGCAGCGTTTTAGGGCTTCTGCTTAATAGTTAGATCTGAATTTCATGTTCAGATCTCTTTCAGCCACAGCTGCTCTCCCGGCCGATCTGCTACTCAGGTCATGAGTTACAACGGCCCGCGTAAGTGGCTCAACTCATGCTCCTTTATCCCGTCTCCCTCGGTAATCGATTACTGCCACTCATTGGGCTTGCTTACAGTGGTTGGCCCACATAAGGATGCACACCTCGAGCTGCCGGCTCTACCTGGTAGCTCAAAATGTACATACCGGTTATGTTAAGGCTGTATTTTCACGTTTGCCGGCGCTATAACCTCACCACAGTTGCTAGCTTGCAGTACTGATTCTGGTAAGCATTTTAGCGTCCGCGCTTCGTTTAGCTGCGTGCAAGGTCTTGGATGAGCATTATTCTTTTTACAGGGCATCGGATCGACTGGCAAAACCGCCCTACACCCCGTTTTCCCGTTGCGCTGGTCCCAGCCGTGCAGCGTGAGCTCAGCGACTTGCTGGATCAGTTAAGTCAGGAGCAGGCTATCCAGGCGGCCGTAGGTAGCTTGGCGGCTGGCTTCGACTTGCTAGTCACCGAGGAATGCCTTCGCCGAAATATTCCCTTACACGTGTTTCTGCCCTTCGCCATGGCAGACTTTCTGCAAGAGTCGGTAAACTATCCCAAGGCAGTTGATGACGACACTCCTTGGGAAGCCTACTTTGTACGTGCGCTGGTAGAGGCTAAGCACCTTACCCAAGTTTCAGCCCACCAGTATCAGCCTGACGCCGATCAGTTCGCCGACTGCAACGCTGCGATGCTTCAGGTTGCCCAACAGTGGGCGCAAGACCAGCGCACATCGCTACAAGCGCTAGCTTTTATACAGTCCAGCCAGGAGCTTACTCCAGGGGGGAGCTTTCACTTTTTAACGTCTCTGAGCGCGCAACTCATCCCGGTTCACCAGTTGGGGCCTTTTTCATTGCCTATCGTATGATCCCCGAGCACCATGTCCCTCTCTTTCATGCCCTTGATACTGCTGCCAACCAGGCACAACGGGCGTGGCGGTTTTCCTACGTTCGTTCCTTGTTGGTTCTGGGAGTAATAGGCCTGCTGGCCGAACTCAAAGACCTTAGCCCGCGGCTTCTGGAGGTAAAGTGGCATCCTTACGTGAAGCTTTTTGTCATCCTGATCAGCATGGTGGGGGCCCTGTATGAGATATTCTACCACATCAGGCACAAATCCCGTTTTGGGTACTGGACGCGTCTGAGAGCCAAGGCTGAGCGGCTGAAAAGTGAAGCTTGGTTTTTCCTTTTTGATATTGGCCCGGCCAGCAGTCCAACCGTCTACTCGGCCGATCAGTGGCAGCGCTTTCAGGAGTTGCTGCTCGCCGACGATGTGGCGAGTGAGTATGTGCCCCTTATTGCTCAGGACGACTTAGCACGGCAAAAGCCCATGTTCCAGCACCTGCCCCCTGAGCAGCAGGCGCACTTGTATCAGCTCAACCGCGTCCACGAGCAGTATGGCTACTTCACCAGCCGGGTTCAGCGTCTTTCCCAGCGCCTTCGTCAACATAAGGTGCTGGTGATTACCCTTTTGCTTATTGCTGTATCTTGGGCCGGGGTACGCGCAATCGACATCTTTTACCCCCTTTCGGAGGTACTGCAGGAGTTTAACCTGTTCGTTATCCTGATTTCCGCAATCGGCTTAACCAAGGCGTACATTGAAGTGGAAAACGTCGAGTACCTGATCAATCGCTATCAGCAGATGGAACAGCACCTGCGCAATTTCCACGAGCGTGAAGAAGCACCCACCGGCAGTAGCTTCCGGCCGTATGTTCAGCAAGTGGAAGAGATACTTTTATCCCAAACCAAAGATTGGGAAACGCAGCGGCTGAGCTAGCTCCTCTGTTGTACTTGGCAACACTACATGTGGTTCGGGTGAAGGTGAGTTGATGAATTTGGGGTAAGCCAAGTAAAAACTGGGGTTACAAATCAGCCTTCACACTTCCGCTATAGTCATGCCAGCCTGTAAGCATATCTTCTTGATAAACCTTCCAATAGAGCTGCTCCTGCTGACTAGCGTGCAAAAGAACCTGAGCTGCGTTAGCATGAAGCAAAGTATTAATCAACGCTAAAACATTATTCGAGGGCAAATAAGTAGGGATTTCCTGATATGCTTGATAAGAGTTGCCTCCAAGGACCCGCCCAGCTATCAAATAATCTAATCTGGCGATTCGAGAGGAACCCTCCTTGATAGTCTGCTGCAAGAAGGCTTCCTGCGCACCCTGAGTGCTATCGCTCTGAGACCACTTAGCACTGAAAAGCCCTATAATAGAGCTAGCTACCATTTCAGGCTTATTTTCATACTCTTGTATGTATGAAGACAAAAATTTATTGAAGCTGGTTTTTTCAGAAGTGTGATGGTTAAATAGCGCAGTCTCATACACTCTGAGATAAGTGAGTCGTTTTATGGCTTCCGGTAATGGATCAATAAAGTACTGAAGTTGATCATAATGGTTGTGCTTAGCGTATTTAACTGCTAAGTCTGATAACAATAGTCGTATGGCTTGCCCATGTATGCTTTTAGATCGAATTACTTTGTTCCGCGCTATGGTATTCACTAATCGTTGAACGACAGAATTATTAGGAATGGTGTTTGAATAATATGCTAGCTTATTTAGCTTTAAAAAAGCTTGATTCTGATCGTTAAATTTTGCTATTTGATATAAGGTGGCTGTGTCAGGCTTAGACCATCTGTCGGTATGTAAGGCGAAATAAAAATAATTATCAAAAATCAAAGGAGTGCACATCTTTCCCGGTAATGTTGTTTCTAAACTAGCTATGCTATCATATACAGTAGTAGCTTGCATGTAGTAATTCAACATGCTTTTATATTTGTTGTTTTGTTTAATATAAAAATTGTAGTCAAGGGTTAGTGTGCCATCGTAATATTTTGTCACGGGTGGACGAGTGGTCAAAAGAAAATCAAATGCGTTAACATGCTCTTTGCCATTTGGGTAACCTTTCGTGCCATCCATATTTAAATGTTGGCTAATAGTATAATTAGCAAATGACATATGATAATAATTTATAATGTTCATGTGGGCATTCCACATGGAATCTGCTCTTTCAATATTGTTTCTTGAGTTAGCTAAGTAGATAGAGTTTATCTTATATGTAAACGCTTTGATAAATTGCTCGCTAATTTCAGTGTCATGTTTGGCCAATTCGTTTGTGAATACAGAACCTAATCCAGCTGAATGATTAGCAAACGACAAACAGGCTGACCAAGTTTTTTCGTGATTTAGCGTTGATGTAGCGGTGTAGAGGTCAGTATTTACATTTTCTGCGTAAACAAGCCCATCCCATTCCTTTGTTGTTACATAAAATACATTTTTAGATGTGCTTATGGATATAAGCTTATAGAGTAATATGCTATACGATGTATAGAAATCTGTGTCGGATAAATCAGCGATACGCTGAATAATGTCTGTTAAATTTTCGTTATTAATAGAATTGTATTTAACCAGATAAGGAATGGCAAAGTGGCTGTCTTTGTATCTAAGAGCTACTGAATTTGACTTGATTGAATCGAGGGATTGTATAAATCCTTGCTCATCCCGCAAGGCAATGCAGATAATAGCAGAGGCCATATACCCTCCACTATGACCAATCTGTGAATCAAGGGAAAATTTAACTACTCCTCTCCTTGGAAAAAAATGCTTAAAACGGTTATAGCTTGACGATGATGCAAATGGATTTATCTGCTCTAGGTAATTTAAGGAAACAGTAGAATCGGTTTTGCTTATAAGAGTTCTTAGACAATAGCCGAACGTGATTGGGTCTGGCTTCGTAAGTTCATTAGAATTTATTTCTTTTTGGACATAGTGATTAATCCATTTTATGTATTGACCACGAAGGCTTGTGACAGTTGAGTCGGGTGTATGTGTGGTGTAAAATTCACATCCATTGATGAAAATGCTGACACGTAAACTCATCTCTCTCCATCTATCAAGCGGGGCAGTAGCCGGAGCAAATTGCTGGATTCGCTTATGAATATCCAGTGTTACGGCCTTTGCCATTGGATTAATAACTGGCAATCCATCCGCATCGGTCGTAATAAGCTTTTTCATCATATCCAGCTCAATGTCAATAGCCAATGTATCATCGTGTAAATTGTCCAATACATTAATAAACTGGTATTCTTGCTGAGAGTGAAAGCTGAATAGAGGCTTGTATAAAAATGATTGAAGCCTATCGATACCAATAACAAAATCTGCTTTCTGCTCTGTTGTAATATACCGGGATGTCAGATCCGGCAGGTGATCCTGAACAGCCTGATAAGCAACGTAATCGGGCTGACGTACCCGCCAGTAGTTGTAACCAAATATCAGAGCCAGTACGGTTATTAGTAGGGCTACAAAGCCTATGATTTTACCCACACCGTACCGCTCCAGAAACAGTGGAAAGCGCAGCTTTCGCCGGCTTACCTCTAAGAATCGGCGCAAACCCTGGAGCCGCTCTTCGGCCACTTGGGAACGGGTTACTTCTCCACTTTCTACCCCTACATAATGCGCCAGCCATCCAACGCTGGGCTGCTTGCGTGCAAACCAGGAAGCAAAGTGAGTGTAAAGCCCAATCGGTAGCAGAAATCCGGCGCTACGCTCATTCTCCTGCCACCGCAGCGCCTGCGCTTGTACTTCCTGGAAAGTAGTAACCTGCTTGGCCTCGTCATGGGCCCATTCCGTAAGCCGGGTCCAGTTGCGGATCAGGCTTTCGTGGGTGATGTCCAAAACCGTTTCGGCGGGCAACGCGGTACTTTCCTCATCCGCCTCCGTCAGAAAGGGGTAGATGAAGGTATTGCCCAGACGGCGGAAAGGCATAAGGATCTGGCAGACCACCGGCCAAGGCAGTGCGGGGTCGTTGATAATAGCAGTGACTTCGGCCCCGGTCATCCGGTTACGCACAACCCGGTTGGCGTCCAGTCGGGTTAAGCAGCGGAAAGTAGTTTCCAGTACGCGTTGGGCCGTAGCCTCGCTGATGGGCGTTCGGGGGTGTCGTCTATTGTAGTCCCCCGCGGCGCCATAGTATAGCTTGTTGGCATGCGCATCCAGCACATTGTGCAGGGACGGTCGCTGTTGCAGCAGCTGGCGCTGCTGCTCATCTTGCTCAGCCAGCCAAACCCGCATTTCCGCCTGGTCAGCCGTAGGCAGCTCCTCCAGCGCCATGCCGCCTACCTGGGCGTAATGGCGCAAATCCATTTCCTGCCGCCCGCAGTCGGCGGCTACCCAGATCTGATACAGGGCGTGCTGCAGCACCGGCAGCTGATCCTGCCCATCCTGAATATCATACAGTAGGCGCTGTACCAGCCGCTCACTGATGCGGTTGCCGCTAAGCAAGGCGGGCTCCTTTATAACCTCCACAAACTCGTGGCGAAGCAGGCGGGGAACAAAATACTGGCTTTCCCCAATCAGCTCAATCAGACCCCGAAACTCTGCGCACTGGCCCACATAGTCTGAGCGCATAGTGCACAGGATGTAAATCGGTAGTCCCTGCTGTCGGGCCAGCCGCGTCGTCTCGATGAGTAGGTTCACGACCGTCTGCGCGGCGGTGTTAGCCGTGTTGCCGTCGTAGTTCTCCGCATTCGTGAAGAATTCCTCAAACTGATCAACCACCAGCAGCAGGTTGGCCGCTTCGTGCTGATGCCGGCGCTGTTCCTCTGAGGTAGCCCTTGCTGCTGCGGGAGGACAAAGCGAGGAGGCCTGGTAAAGTTGTACCAAAGCCGAAAAGCCTTGGCTCAACTCCGTTTCCACGGCGGCCGTGCCGTTTTCCAGGCGCAAAGCCTGGGTTAAGGTGTGAGCCAGGTTGCGCAGTGGGTTACGCTCCGGCCGGAAGGTAGCTACCACCCAGTTGCTGTACTTGGCCCGAAAGAAGCCGGCCCGAATTTCGGGAAGCATACCCGCAAATACGAGCGACGATTTACCGTCGCCGGAGGCCCCCGTCACCATCACAAAGTGCTCCTGGGCCAGCAGCCTTAAGCACTTGCTAACGTGGCTTTCCCGGCCTCGAAAATAGATGGACTCTTCTTCCGTGAAGGTGCGTAAGCCCGGATACGGACATATAGGCTCCTGGGAGCCGGGGAAAAGGAAATCAGCGGCAGCAGCCATTGACGGTAATTATGGGATTTGCTGAAAAATGCGGCGCACTTCCTCACTCACGCTCTGGTGGCTCTGAATGGAGGAAATAACTCGGGGGGCTTTAAAGAGCCGTAGCCGATTAAGAGCTGGCTCGTCCTCTCCCACAAATAGAATGGGCGTTGTAGAGCCGGCTCCGCCCACTGAGCGCCAGACCTGTTTCACAAAAGGCAGGGCCCAGTCGGCGCTGTATTTAAAGTATACCACTGCTAGCTTGCTGCGGGGAATATTCTCTACCGTAATCTGCTTGTAGAGGTCTTCGCTGTCAGGTTCTATCGTGAGGAGCTCTAACGGAATTTCTTCACCGAGCCGATCGGTAATGGCATTGGCCGCTTCGCTATCCAGCTGGTTGAAGACAAAGAAAATATCCGTGTCCTTTTCCACTGCTGGCGGCGAGGCAGCGGGCTGGGTAAGAGTGCTCCGCAGGTCCTCTACCAGTTGCATGGCGTTAAGAGCACTGGTAAACGTACAGCGCTCCGTTAGCTCGTTGCGGATGTTGGTCACAAACGCCTGCTGAGCTGGCTTTACGGCCAGGCTCTCGTCCGGGCAATACCACACAAACTGCCGGAACCCGGGCTGAGCGGCTACCTGACGCCGCGCTTCTTGATAGGCAAACATGGGAAATGAGCAGTCCTCATCGTCCTCAAATCGCCGCCCAAACTCGTTGCCCAGTAAGTGCACGGAGCAAGTAGCCGATGCCAGGGCATCCCGGGTGCGTTGCCGGTATTCATCCTCGTCTAGCGGGCAATCAGTGTTGGGCGTTACCTGCAGCCCTGCTTTACTGCATACCAGGGCAAGCTCATCGCGACGGGCAGCCAACTCTTTTGACGTCCAAGCCAGAAAGACGACGGGCCCGCTTGGCGCCGAAGGCGGCGGCAGGGGGACTGGTGTAGTTGGTAAGGAGGAAGGCGTGGTGTGAACCAGGGGTGCAGGAGCCTGACTTTGTTGCTTTATCCCGGCAACCAGTTCCTTGATGGCATTTGCCACCTTGTTGATTTGATTGCGGTAAAGCAAGTTGCCCTGACGGTTCGGAAACTCGTCGTCCTTCAATCGCAGTGGGCGGTTCACGCCTTGCTCTTGGTAAACAAAATCAATCGTCCGCAAGTAGCCGCCCAGAGCTTGCTCCAACAACCTGACATCCTCCAGATCCAGGTTATGAATGCGCAAGGGCAGCACCCGGCCACCTACGTTGCCACTAGGCAACCGGATGTTTAAGCCCAGACCATCGGTGCGGGCATTTTGTAGAAAAGGTAGAAACTCATGCTTCCACGAAAACCGCTCCGTATCACAATAGGTCTGGGAGATAATCGGAATCAGAATCAGCGCTTTAACCTTGTCTGCCAGGCTCTCATCTACCAAATGCGTTTCGCCCAATCCATCCCCAGGGTTACGGTCGAAGTAGATGGACAGGCGCTCTTTGATCGTAGCTGCTAGTTCTTCCTGCAAGCGAGTGACAAGCTCGGTAACCCAGCCGTCAAAACGGTTATCGTTATGCCGGTAGCTGATGAAGATATCGTACTCATAACCAGGAAGCAAAGCTGCCATAGGCCAATTAGGAAGAAGATATAGGTGGAATTGAAGTTCCGAAAGCCCCGATTGGCATTAGGAATTTAAAAATACGAATGAACAATCGAGAACTCCTAGGTTTTAGAAAGTGCTCCTGTAAAACCTGTTCTGCTTCAGGATAGACTATGGAAACACGAAAAGTGTATATACTTTCAATCTGGCTGCGCGGGCAGCACAGCTCCCATGCCGCGGGGCCATAGTTCAAGCGTAAGCAAGTGAGGTAGGGTAGTTGGCTCCAAGCATCACCTGTATGAAAAAAGGCCCCAGTTTATCACGTCGGGGCCTTTTACATTACTCTGTATAGTCTTCCAGCAGCGCGGAAAAAGTGGCTTTCAGACGAATGGGAACTACCTCCCGATCCACCACTTGCATACGCACCTGACTGATGCTATCCTTCCTTACCTCTGGCCGAACTTGAATCTTAGCGTTGGCACCCATTGGGAATAACTAAACAAAGGACAAGCACTGGTAGCAATTGGTAAGCAGGAATGCCAGAAAAAAGGCCTTGTATCTCTACAAAAAGGCCCTTTTTCTGGCATTCAGCTGTTAATCGTACCCGGAGCCGGAGTCGAACCGGCACACCTTGCGGTATCGGTGTTTGAGACCGACGCGTCTACCGGTTCCGCCATCCGGGCTTTTCCACTCCCGGTGCGTCAGGAGCGGGTGGCAAACTTAGCCAGACTTTCGCGGATACGCAACAGATACCGCCGTTTCAGGTAATACGTACGGATCTGCTCCAGGGCCTGGGGCCGCACGTCGGGCGGCAGGCCCTCGTAGCCGGCCAGCACCGGCTCGATACCCGCGTCGAGCGTAGAGGACAGGGCGTTAACCTCATTTTCGACCCGGGCGACGGCCTCCGCATCGGGTTCAAACTCCAGCTCCATCAGCTGCTCGTTCAGGTCCATAACCTCCATCAGAAAGTCTTTGGGCAGCTCCTGCTGGCCTTCCTCCAAAAGCCCGTGCTGGCCCAGGATGTAAGCCATGCGCAGGTCGGGGCTGGACAGGGTACGGTAAGCGTTGGTATTAAGCGTGGCGAGCTGCAGAATCTCCTGCTGCCGCTCCGCCGGGGCCGTGGCATGAAAGTCGGGGTGGTACTCGCGGCTCAGAGCGTAGTATTTGGCCTTCAGCGCTTTTTCGTCGGGCCGGAAGCCTTCCGGCAGGCCGTAGAATTCAAAGTAGTCGGGTTGCATAACGGGGTTTACGGAGCCGGGTTGGGAGAGGGGGCTACCTGGTGCACGGAAAACGCCTGCACCGGGGCGCTGAACAACGCTTTGGTAGCCGGCCACACGTGCCCAAACAGCTCTGAGCCCCGGTAGGCGTTCAGCGCCTCCACGGAGTCCCAATGGCTGTAGGTGCAGTAGATGTTCAGGTTAGCAGCATCCTGCCACAGCTCTAGGTGGCGGCAGCCGGGCATCTGCCGGATCTGGTCCTGGGAGTCGCGAAAGATTGTCAGGAAATCCGCTACCCGGTCCGGGGCAAACGTCATGCGCACAACACGAATTAACATAGGGCAGGCAAGGTGAAAAGGGAAGTGGCAGGTTGGCTGTTGTTATTTAACATAATATATAAATGACATGAAAATCCCTGTTTCAAGCATCAGAATGGCTATTTTGAGGTCTGCAGCAGTCCCAGCAGCAGGGTGCCCGTCTCTACCGGCTCCGCAAGAACAGAAGCGAAACTGGACAAGCCAACAGCCGGCGGCAAATCAATTATCGGCCGGGAAACGGATATCCACCTGCGAGTCGAAGTGCAGGCCGAGCAGCTCGGAAGCATGACCCTGATTCACGCCGATGCACAGCATCTGCTGGCTGTTGAAGATGCACACGGCCTCGCCCGGGTCCGCCGACTGATAGTGGGGCAGGATGTCGCGCACGGTTTCGCGGGCGAAGTGGATGGTAAACGGCCGGCCGTGGCCAACCACCTCGACGGCCGTGCGGCTGATGTCGGTAACCAGGTTGCCGTAGTGGTCGACGTGCACCACGTGACCGGTGATGCGGTGGTCCTGCAGGCGCACCTGCCGGTTAAGCAGCTGATACAGCTCCGTCGTAGCCGTTCCCAGGTCGGCCAGCGGCTTGCCGGCGGCCAGCTGTACCGCGGCCGGGGCCAGAATGTCGCGGGTAGGGGAGGGCGTGGGCTCAGGGCTCGTTAGCGTCACCAGCTCATCGGGGCGGCCATCGGTGAGCAACGCCAGGATACCGTTGTCGGCGGCTACAAAGTAATGACCCTGAAACCGGGCCGCGTGCCAGTTGCCCTTGGGGCTGCCCAGGTCGTTGACCCCGATCAGGTGCACCGTGCCGAGGGGAAAGTCGGCGTACACGGCACCGAGCACGTGCAGGGCGTGGGCGATGTTGAAGGGTTCGATGCCGTGCGTGATGTCCAGCATGGCCTGGGCAGGCGCTAATTGTAGAATCCGTGCCTTAACGGCCGCTACGTAATGGTCGCGGTAGCCGAAATCGGACAGAAACGTAATCAGCGCCATGTCTGAAATCCTCAGTTCTTCGTAATATTGTTTAATGCCTGGCAAGGCGGCAAAAGTAGGCGATTTGGCCGACCTGCCGCGCCCGGCAGCTCCTTTTTCAATCCATCCTAGTTAAAAACTACAGCTTGGTCGAGAAAATCATCACGCTCGAAAACGTGTCCCTGATTGACTTCCTGGGACCCGACAACCAGAATATCCGCCAGTTAGCGGCGGCTTTCCCCGGTAGCAAGATTATTTCACGCGGCAACGAGATAAAGATTCAGGGGCAAACCCCCGTAATCGCCCGCATCAACGAAATTCTGTCCTCGCTCATCGAGCACTACCACCAGTTCGGACAGATCACCGATAAAACCGTCAACCAGTACCTCTCCGCCGCCGACGACGAGCAGGAAGAGCGCAGCATGGCCCTGACTTCCCCGGCCGACGTTATCGTGTTCGGGGCCAAGGGCGGCGTAATCAAAGCCAAGACGCCCAACCAGCAGAAGCTGGTGGACGCGGTGATGAAAAACGACCTGGTCTTTGCCCTCGGGCCGGCCGGTACCGGCAAAACCTATATTTCGGTAGCGTTGGCCGTGCGGGCTCTCAAAAACAAAGAGGTCAAGAAGATCATCATCTCCCGCCCCGTGGTAGAGGCCGGCGAAAGCCTGGGTTTCCTGCCCGGCGACATGAAGGAGAAGGTAGACCCCTACCTGCGCCCGATCTACGATGCCCTGGAAGACATGATTCCGGCCGAAAAGCTGAAATTCTACCAGGAAAACAAGATCATTGAAATTGCGCCCCTGGCCTACATGCGCGGCCGCACGCTCAACAATGCGTTTGTACTGCTCGATGAAGCCCAGAATACTACGCCTTCCCAGCTGAAGATGTTCCTCACCCGCATGGGTCCTTCGGCCAAGGTGATGGTGAACGGCGACCGGAGCCAGATCGACCTGCCCACCAAGCAGAAGTCAGGACTGATGCAGGCCCTGGATATTCTCAAGGACGTGCGCGGCATCGGGTTTGTGGAAATGACGGCCGACGACGTGGTTCGTCACCGCCTCGTGAAGGAAATCGTCATTGCCTACGACCGGTTCGACGTCAATCAGCAGCGCGAGCAGGCCGACCGGCCCGTCCGCATGGCCCGGCAGCACCCCGATCAACGCCGCGACGATGACGATTCTGCCGGCCTGCCCGTCAACCAGGAGCAGCAGCTGTAAGAGGCTGTTGGCTATCAACAATTAGCTAATAGCTTTTTGCCCTTTTCTGACCGATTAACCCTGAATTTTCGGGTAGGTTCTTCCAGATTCTGCCACTTCTGTAATTGTCATCCTGAGCCCCGCGAAGGACTTTGTCCGGGCTGGACAAAAGTGTGAAATCTCTCGTTCTGCTTCTGCTAAGGTCCTTCTGCTTCGCCTCAGAATAACCGAAAAAGCCTAATAGCCACCAGCCATTAGCTATCAGCTTAACAAATGATATCTGCCCAAGCCGTTACCGACCTGCGCGACCTCGACGCTGCGTTTACCATCCGTGAAACGGTGTTCGTAGGCGAGCAGGGCGTACCCGTGGATGCCGAGTACGACGAGCACGACCGCACCGACGCCCGCCACTACCTGGCCCGGGCCGAGGATGGCACGCCCTGCGGTGCGGCCCGCTGGCGTCCCACCGACAAAGGCGTGAAGCTGGAGCGGTTTGCCGTGCTGGACGAGTACCGCAACCACGGCGTGGGCACTGCCCTGCTGCACCGGGTCCTCAACGACGTGCAGGCGGCTTTTCCCAATGCCTATGTGTACCTGCACGCCCAGCTGCGCGCGGTGCGCTTTTACGAGCGGCACGGCTTCGTGAAAGTAGGGGAGCAGTTTACCGAGTGTGATATCGAGCATTTCCCTATGGCCTGGCAGGCCGGTTTGGTAGGCTAAGCTTTTCGCCCCGGGTTACAAGCCCCAAAATAGCCTCCTCATCCGACCGGGTGGGGGGGCTGTTTTATTCCTGCTGAATTATTTGCAGCTTACCCCCGTCGTTAGATTATTCCCGCCTCCAGCGGCCATTAGGCAGTTATTTCTATTTTTTTATTGCTCGTGCCATGCTGATACCGTGGGCTTCCTATCCGTTTGTGCGTCTGGTACTGGCGCTGATGGCCGGCATCATGGCGCACCTGTACCTTAGTCCGCTGCCCGAGCTGCTGCCCGCCCTGCTGGGGCTGGTTTTGCTTTACGGCGGCGTGCAGCTCTGGGCCAGCCGCCGCCCGGGACCGGGCGCCACCGACGCGGCCGGTCTGCTGGCGCTGCTGACCGTGTTCGGCGCTGGCCTCGCCCTTACCCAGCACGCCACCGAGTCGCGGCTGCCTAACCACCTTGGCCGCTTTGGCCAGGAGGTGGAGTTCTATCAGGCCGTGGTGAACGACTACACGGTAAGCCGCCCGGCAACGTATGCTACCACCGTGCGGGTGTCGGCGGTCCGGGTGCGGGGGCGCTGGATGGAGGCCATTGGTGGCATCCGGGTTTCCATTCCCCGCGACCCGGCTTTGGCCCCGCCCCGGTACGGGGACGTCTGGCTGGTTCGCGGCGCGCCGGCGCCGGCCAAAGCCCCGCTCAACCCCGGGGAGTTCGACTACCGCCGCTACCTGAGCTACCACCAGATCTACCATCAGCAGTTCATCCACCCCGACCAGTACCGCCGCATCGGCTTTCGTCCGCCCAGCTTGGCCGTGGCCGTCAGCATGCGGGCCGCCCGGCAGCTGGAAGGCGTTTTTCGGCGCTACGTGCGGCAGAAGCGGGAGTATGCCCTGGCCTCAGCCCTGGTGCTGGGTATCAAGGATGAGGTAGATCCTGAAACCAAGCAGGCCTACGCCAACACCGGCACTACCCACATCATGGCCGTTTCCGGGCTGCAGGTCGGCTTGCTGTTTACGCTGATAACGGCTTTGCTGCGCCGGCTGTTTGGCCGGGTGCCGGGCTTTCGGTACTGGTCGGCCGGAGTGGGGCTGGCCGTTATCTGGACCTACGCCTTTCTGACCGGCCTTTCCCCCTCAGTGCTGCGGGCGGCCGTGATGTTTAGCTTTATTATCGTGGCCCGGGCTACGGGGCGGCACAGCCCGATGTACAATACCCTGGCCGTGGCAGCTTTCGTGCTGCTCTGCTACGACCCCTACCTCGTCGCCGACGTGGGCTTCCAGCTGTCCTTTCTGGCCGTGCTCAGCATCGTCTACCTGCAGCCCCGGATTGCAAGCTGGCTTCATATCACGGAATGGGCCGCCGCCCGGTCTGGTCCCTGGCAGCCCCAGTACGTGCGCTGGAGCTGGCAGCAGGGGAGCAGGGTACTGAACTGGATCTGGCAGGCCACGGCCCTGTCACTGGCCGCTCAGGTTGCCACGTTCCCGCTCGGGCTGTTCTACTTTCATCAGTTTCCGCTCAGCTTTCTGTTTTCCAACCTCGTGGCCGTGCCCATTTCGTCGGGGGCCGTGTACGTGGGGCTGGGGTTGCTCGTCGTGAAGGGAGTTGTGGGGTTGCTGGGGCTGGTGCTTCCGGCCGCCAGCTGGCTCGACTACCTGCCCCAAGCGGTGGCCTGGCTGTTTGAACAGCTGATCTGGCTGTTCAACGAGTACATTTTCTGGATCGGGCGGACCATGCCCGGGGCGTTAATTAAGGATATTCACGTGACGGCTCCGCAGGCGTGGCTGCTGTTCGGCATCATCCTGCTCCTGCTTACTTTTCTGGCTGCCCGGCACCTAGCCTGGCTGGGCGCGGCCTGTACG
This sequence comes from Hymenobacter translucens, assembly GCF_020685205.1. Lineage (GTDB taxonomy): Bacteria > Bacteroidota > Bacteroidia > Cytophagales > Hymenobacteraceae > Hymenobacter > Hymenobacter translucens. The sequence goes on along the minus strand of NZ_JAJERB010000011.1, from coordinate 93,009 downwards.
CTCCTCGGCCTGCTGATGGGAAGCCGGGTGTGGGCGGCCCGTCAGCTCACCGCCGATGAGCAGTTCGTGGTCTACAGCATCCCGCGCCGGTCCGTGTGCGGGTTCTGGCAGGGAGCCCGGGCCGATATTGTGATGGTTGACTCCCTGCCTCTCAGCGAAACCGAGCGAACCTACCGGGTTTTGCCGGGCATCATTCAGCGCGAAGGCCGGCAGGTTGACTACCGGGCCGGCTGGTGGGGCACCCCGGTCCCCGCCCTGCGTACCCAAGATGGAATCGTCCTGGCCGTGTGGCGCGGCCTGCGGGTCGCGTTTGTCAGTGCGCGACTGAGCTTGGCCCGGCAGCCCAGCCCGGTCGATGTAATCGTGCTGCGCCGCAATGCCCGCGTGACGCCTGCGGAAGTAGCCGGTGTGTTCGGTAAAAAAGCTTCTGTCGTGTTTGATTCCTCCTGCCGGTCGTGGTACGTGCACCGCCAGGACTCCCTGCTGCAAGCGGCTGGTTTCCAAACGCATGATGTAACGATGGCGGGGGCTTATATAGTCCGGCCGAACGACTAAGAACCGGCGTAAGCAACCCTGGTAACCTGAGGGCCGATATAGAGGTAGGTTTCGCCTAGTTTTTGTTGAGATTGGTATACTTGCCTTTTCAACCGCTCCGCCTACCTTACCGCCTAGCAACGAAGATTATGGACAATATGCCAACTCAGGAACTCGAAGCGCTGCGTTATATCCGCTACGAATGCCGGGACGCCGTCGGATACGTTACGCTCGACCGGCCCGACAAGCGCAATGCCCTCAGCTACGATATGGTTTCGGAGCTGAAGCAGGCGTTTGAGTTTGCCGAAAACGACGAGGGCTGCAAAGTCCTGGTGTTACGGGCCGAGGGTGCAGCCTTCTGTGCCGGCGCCGACCTGGCCTACATCCAGGAGCTGCAGGGCTACGGCTACACCGACAACCTGGCCGACTCCACCCACCTGATGCAGCTTTTTCACCAGATCTACACCCTGAAAAAGGTGGTCATTGCCCAGGTGCAGGGGCATGCCCTGGCCGGGGGCTGCGGCCTGGCTACCATCTGCGACTTTGCCTTTGCCGTGCCCGAGGCCAAGTTTGGCTACACCGAGGTGAAAATCGGGTTCCTGCCGGCCATTGTCTCCATCTTTCTGCTGCGCAAGATCGGGGAGGCCCGTACCAAGCAGCTCTTGCTTACCGGCGACATCATCACCGCCCAGCAGGCCGCCGACTTCGGGCTCGTTAACCAGCTGGTACCCAAAGAAGAGCTGGCGGACACCGTGTACCAGTTTGCCCGCCGCCTCTGCACTGAGAATTCGGGCCAGAGCATGGAGGTGACCAAAGAGATGCTGGCCCGGGTTCCGGAAATGCCCCTGGAGGAAAGCCTGCGCTACGCGGCCCACATGAATGCCGAAGCCCGGGGCTCCCTGGACTGCCGCCGGGGCATTGCCGCTTTTCTGAGCAAAGAGAAAATCAGCTGGGTATAAGGCCCGCGTCACCACGGAGGCTTCGGGGCCGGCAGCTTTGCCCGGGGCCGAAGCCTTCGTGCTTTTCTTAAACATCCAGCAATTCTCGTGGTTAGCACCGCATGACACCACTGGCAGCCGTGGCCGTAACGACGGCCACTTTTCTGGGAATGGAGTTCGTCGCCTGGTTTATGCACAAGTACGTGCTGCACGGCCCGCTCTGGTTTCTGCACCGGTCTCACCATGTGCGCCATCCCCACCACTTCGAGCGCAACGACCTGTTTTTTCTGTTCTACGGCACGCTGTCGATGCTCTTCATCATTTACGGCTCCGACGACAAGGACTGGCGCTACTGGCTGGGCATTGGCATTGCTGCCTATGGCACCGTATATTTCTTCGTGCACGACGTACTCATTCACGGCCGCCTCCGCTTCTGGCGAAAATCCGGTAACAGCTACCTGCGCGCCCTGAACATGGCCCATAAGATGCACCACAAAACGACGGGTCGCGACGGGAGCGAAGAGTTCGGCATGCTCTGGGTTTCGGCCAAGTACTTTGCCCTGGCCCGGCGGCGCCCGGCCCCGCGGCGGCAGACCACCATTCAAAACTAGTTAGCTGAGCAGGAGAGACGACGTGGGACAATTTTCAATCAGCGACCTGGAGCACCTTTCGGGGGTGAAGGCGCATACCATCCGGATGTGGGAGCAGCGCTACGGCATTCTCTGCCCCGTGCGTACGGCCACCAACATCCGCACTTACTGCGACGACGATCTGCGCCGCCTGCTCAATGTGGCCCTGCTCTGCGGGCGTGGCCACCGGATTTCCAAAGTAGCCAGTCTTTCCGAACAGGAACTGGCCCAGGCCGTGGTGGCCTGCCACGACGAGCCGCACGACTACGCCCGGCAGGTAAGCGCCCTGCTCGCGGCCATGCTGGATATGGACGAGCCCCAGCTAAGCGACCTGCTGGATAAAGCCATTGGCAAGCTGGGTCTGGAGGCGGCCATGCTGAACATTGCCTACCCGTTTTTGCAGCGCGTGGGCCTGCTCTGGCAGGCCGGCAGCATCACGCCCGTGCACGAGCACATCGTCTCGAACCTGCTGCGTCAGAAGATGCTGGCCGCTACCGAGAGCCTGCGGGCCGTGGCGCCAGCAACGGCCCGGCGCTGGGTGCTGTTTCTGCCCGAGGCGGAGCTGCACGAGCTGGCGCTGCTCTTTATGTACTACGCCCTGCGGGCCCGGGGGCAGCATGTGCTGTATCTGGGGCAGAATATGCCGCTGGTGGGCATGCAGGAAATCTGCCAGCAGTACCAGCCCTACGCGCTGTGCACCGTTATGACTGCCCAGCCGGACCGCAGTGAGCTGCAGAGCTGGGTAAACAACCTGGCGCAGCTGTGTCCGGGGCCGAAGCTCTATCTGTATGGTCCGCTGGCTCAGCAGGAGGACCTGGTGCTTCCCTCCGGGGCCCGGCGCATCCGACTGATGACCGATTTTTTAACGCTCGCCGAAGAGAAGGTTGGGGCTGAGTAGCGTACTCATCCTACCATTTCAATGGTTCGTCCAAATCTGACCCGGCAAGTAACGAAATCCGGTCGGATAAATCCAGCGGTTTAACGAGCCTATTGGCCGTTTCATCAGTCAAAACAACCCACAAGCCGAATATCCCGCTTAAACGGCCCTTGGTTATCAGGGGCTTACTACCTTGCTGCGCAACAAATAGGCGCTAGAAAGACAAGTAAATATTTTGCCTCCGGGGCGTACTACTTTCAATTCTCCTCGTATATTTGTTTAACTTTCTGCCATGAAAAGCTAAACAGTATGACCTCTCTGGAATTCACCAACCAAGTGCAACAGATTTCCTACTCTCTAAAGCCCGTGGCGATGAACCTGACCCGCGACGCCGACGATGCCAAGGACCTGGTGCAGGAAACCTTATTAAAAGCGTTGCTCAACAAGGACAAGTTCAAGGCGGGTACCAACCTGAAGGCATGGTTGTACACGATCATGCGCAATACCTTTATCAACAACTACAATAAGATTACCAAGCGTAACAGCAACATTGACAGTACGGACTATTTCCAGTACTTCAATACCGACGAAAACTACATCACCCACAACGGGGCTACCAGCGACTTTGTGGTAACGGACATCAACGAGGCCATTGCCGGCCTCGGCGCGGACTACCGCACGCCGTTCATGATGTACTACATCGGCTACAAGTACCTGGAGATTGCCGAGAAGCTGCGCATCCCGATCGGGACCGTAAAGAACCGTATTCACATTGCCCGCAAAGAGCTGAAGCAGGCATTGCAGGTGTACGCACCAGGCGAGTAGGTTACTGGGAGAGAGTAAACCTGCACCCGGGTGCGTGACAGGGGCCGTAAGGGACGATGCCGCGAGGCTGCGCCGCTTGCGGCCCCTTTTTTTACCGGCCTCGCCGCTCCGACCGGCTTCGCGTAGCTTGCAGCCGGATTAACAACGTATCATTTGAGCCAAGTAGCCCACCCTATTATCGTCATCGGCGCCGGTTTCGCCGGCCTAGCCGCCGCCACCACCCTTGCCCAGCAGGGCCACCACGTGACGGTGCTCGAGAAAAACGAAGGCCCGGGCGGGCGGGCCCGGCTGTTCCGGGCCGAGGGCTTTACCTTCGACATGGGCCCGAGCTGGTACTGGATGCCCGACGTATTTGAGCGCTACTTCGCCCGGTTCGGCCGGAAGGTGGCCGACTACTACGAGCTCGTGCGCCTCGACCCCTCGTACCAGGTGATGTTCGGGGAACACGACGCGGTGAATATTCCCGCGAAGATGGAGGAGTTGCGCCAGCTGTTTGAGCACTACGAGCCCGGCAGTGCCGCCCGCCTCGACGAGTTTCTCAAGCAGGCCGCCTATAAGTACGAGGTGGGAATCAACCGCTTGGTATATGCCCCGAGCCGCTCGGTCATGGAGTTTGCTGACCTCAAGCTGCTGCTCGACATGGTGCGCATGGACGTGCTGCAAAGCATGCACAAGCACGTGCGCCGCTTTTTCACTCATCCCAAGCTGCTGCAGCTGATTGAGTTTCCGATTCTGTTTCTGGGCGCCACTCCCCAGAATACGCCCGCGCTGTATTCGCTGATGAACTACGCCGATCTGAGCCTGGGCACCTGGTATCCGATGGGCGGCATGCACCAGATTGTAGCCGGCATGGTAAAGCTGGCCGAGGAGCTGGGCGTGCAGTTCCTGTACAACCAGGAGGTCAAGCAGGTCCGGGTGGAAAACGGCCGCGCCACCGGCGTGCAGACGGCCACCGGGTTTCATCCGGCCGACGTGGTAGTGGCCGGCGCCGACTATCACCATGTGGAGCAGCACCTGCTGCGGCCCGAGCACCGCACCTACAGCGAAGCCTACTGGGACAGCCGCACCATGGCCCCGTCGTCGCTGCTATTCTATCTGGGCATCAACAAGCGCCTCACCAATCTGCGCCACCACAACCTGTTCTTCGACGAGGACTTTGGCGTGCACGCCCAGGAGATTTACGAGGCGCCGCAGTGGCCCAGCAAGCCGCTGTTCTACGCCTCCGTGCCTTCGCAGACCGACCCCGGCGTGGCCCCGGCCGGAATGGAAAACCTTTTTCTGCTCGTGCCCGTGGCTCCCAGCCTCGACGACCCCGAGGAGGTGCGGGAGCGGTACTATCATCTGATTATGGACCGCCTGGAGCGCCTGACCGGCCAGAGCATCCGCGACGCGGTGGTGTTCAAGCGCAGCTACGCCCACCGCGATTTCGTAGCCGACTACCACAGCTACAAGGGCAATGCCTACGGCCTGGCCAACACCCTGCGTCAGACGGCTATTCTCAAGCCCACGCTGAAAAGCAAGAAAGTCAGTAACCTCTATTTTACCGGTCAGCTCACGGTTCCCGGCCCCGGGGTGCCACCTTCGCTGATTTCCGGGCAGGTAGTGGCGGGCGAGGTAATGCGGGAACTGAAAAAGCAGTAAACCTTGCGGTGCTAACCGCGGTAAGTGTAAACCCAAGCGCAACGGTGAACTGGCCAGCCCGGCCGGTGTTCCTGACCGCAAACGATTGAAAAAATGGACCATGTAGCCCTGTTCGATGAAACCAGCCTGGCGTGCAGCAAGCTGATTACCAAGCGCTACAGCACGTCCTTTACCCTGGGCATCCGTACCCTCGATGAGCGGTACCACAAACCCGTGTACGCCGTGTATGGCTTTGTGCGCTGGGCCGACGAAATCGTGGACACGTTCCACAACCACGACCGGGCCGCCCTGTTCGCCGATTTCAAGCGCCAGACCTACGAGGCCCTGGAAACCGGCCTGAGCCTGAGCCCGGTGCTGCACGCCTTTCAGCTGGTGGTGCGGCAGTACGGCATTGACCGGGAGTTTATCGACGCCTTCCTGCGTAGTATGGAGATGGACCTGGAAGACCGCAGCTACCACCAGTCACTTTACAACGAGTACATCTACGGGTCGGCGGAGGTAGTCGGGCTGATGTGTCTGCGCATCTTCTGCGCCGGCGACGAGGCCCTGTTCGACCGGCTGCGCGAGCCGGCCCGCCGGCTGGGCGCGGCGTTTCAGAAAGTTAATTTCCTGCGCGATATCCGCTCCGACTACGAAGAGCGGGGGCGGGTGTACTTCCCCGGCGTGCACTACGCCAGCTTCGACGACGACATGAAGCGCAGTATCGAGGCCGACATCCGTCGCGATTTTGATGCGGGCTACGCCGGCATCGTGCAGCTGCCCCGCTCAGCCCGCCTGGGCGTGTATCTGGCCTACGTGTATTACCTCAAGCTATTTCACAAAATCCGGGGGCTGCCGGCGGCCGCGGTGCTCGGCGGGCGGGTGCGGGTGCCGGACAACACGAAACTTTTGCTGCTGCTAGGCTCGTATTTCCGGTATCGCCTACGGGCTATCTGACCACGAACCTCTCGCCACTTGCTGCTCACTATCCTCCTCTTCCTTACTACTCTCGTGTCTGACCCCACCGCCTACTCCGTTGCCAAACTCCGTCGCCTCTACCAGCAGGCCGCGACCGACAAGCAGTCGGGGGAAAGCTTTTACAAGCTAATGGCGGCCTACGACCAACGCGACCCGGTGGTGCTGGGCTACAAGGCTGCGGCCGAAGCCATCCGGGCCCGGGACGCGTCTATGTTCAACAAGCTTACCTACGTGCAGAACGCCAGCCGCCTGTTCGATCAGGCGGTAAAGCTCGATGCCGACAACGCCGAGGTTCGCTTTCTGCGGCTGAGCGTCGAAAGTAACCTGCCGGCCTTTCTGGGACTCAGTGCCCACGTAGAGCAGGATCGTCAGTTTCTGATCAACACCTTGCTCAAGCACCCCCAGTCGGGCATGGACGCAGAGTCGTTTGGGCTGGTGCGCGGCTTCATGGTTGACCGGGGCCACGTTTCGGAGCCCGAGGCCCAGCAGCTGAAGAACATTCGTCCCTAGCCGGGTCCTTCTTTAGAGTTGAACTGCCGGCGGCCGGGCCAGCTTCCCGGTTAAAGCGCGACTACCGCTACTGTTGAGCCACTTTCAGCTACCTGGCTGATAACATTCTGTTTGTATCTGTGGTTATGGAGCTATGCCGCACCACCTGAGCGTTCAAATCGACCCTAACTCCGGTTTCTGCTTTGGCGTTATCTATGCCATTCAGATGGCCGAAGATATTCTCGATGAGGAGGAGTACCTGTATTGCCTCGGCGACATCGTGCACAACGATGAAGAAGTGCAGCGCCTCGAGCAGCGGGGCCTGCGCATTATCGACTATGCCACCTACGAGCAGCTGCGCAACGAAAAAGTGCTGATCCGGGCGCACGGCGAGCCGCCCTGCACCTACCAGACGGCTATGCGGCACAACCTGACGCTGATTGATGCTTCCTGTCCGGTAGTGCTCAAGCTGCAGAACCGCATCAAAACCAGCTACGACCGGCAGGAGAAGGTGTATATCTACGGCAAGCATGGCCACGCCGAGGTGCAGGGCCTGCTGGGACAGACCGGGGGCGACGCTGTCGTCTTCGAAAGCCTGGATGAGCTGCTGCAGCACGAACTGCCACCCAACATCACGCTCTACAGCCAGACCACCAAAAGCACCAGCAGCTTTTACCGGGTGAAGAATGAGCTGGAGCAGCGGGGCTACGGGGTAAACGCCAATGATACCATCTGCCGCCAGGTCAGCAACCGCGATAAGGACCTGCGCCGCTTTGCCGCCGGCTTCGACCAGATCGTGTTTGTGTCGGGCACCAAGAGCAGCAATGGCAAAGTGCTTTATCAGGTCTGCAAGGAAACCAACCCGAACACCCACTTTATTTCGAAAGTGGAGGAACTGCGGCCCGAATGGTTTCAGCCCGGGCAGTCGGTCGGAATCTGCGGGGCCACGAGCACCCCGATGTGGCTGATGGAAGACGTTCGGGATGCCCTGCTGGCCTTTTAGGTAAAACAGGGAGATGATGAGGGAGTAATTTTTTCAACCTCACCCTATGCCTGCCCATTCCCGTAGCTTTGTCTTATGCCCGCGTCTGCCACTCATCATCTCACCGCCCCGGCGCCTTTGTACAAGGTGAAGCCAGCGCCTATCGGGTATCGCGGGGTGTTGGCTGCCGGGCTGATTATGGTGGCCTGGGCCGCCCTGCTCACGTATCTGCTGGCCTTTTACCGTCCCCAATGGAGCACCCCCTGGCCTTACCTGCTGGCGCTGGTGCAGATGCACCTCTATACCGGCCTCTTCATCACGGCCCACGACGCGATGCACGGGGTGGTGAGCACCAACAAGCGGCTGAACCGGGCTATTGGCACGGTAGCAGCGTTGCTGTTTGCCTTTAACTGGTACGGCCGGCTCTTTCCCAAGCATCACGAGCACCACCGCCACGTGGCCACCGAGGCTGACCCTGACTTTCACGACGGACGACACCCGGGCTTTCTGCCCTGGCTGCTGCGCTTTGCCTGGAACTATGTTACGTGGTGGCAGGTAGCGCTGATGGCCCTGACCTACAACGGGCTTAAGCTGCTGTTCCCGGTCGAGAATGTAATTGCCTTCTGGATGATTCCGGCCGTACTGGCTACCGTGCAGCTGTTTTTCTTCGGCACCTACCTGCCACACCGGGGCGACCATGCCCCGACCAACACGCATAAATCCCGCAGCCAGCTGCGCCACCACGCATGGGCGTTCCTGAGTTGCTACTTCTTCGGGTATCACTACGAGCACCACGACCAGCCCTACCTGCCCTGGTGGCGGCTCTGGCAAGCCAAGGAAGCCGGTGAAGTCAGTTCAAAAAGCTAGCTGACCCGAACGAGGGGAGAGGGCGTTACCAGCGCGGTGGCCATTGGCAGCATATCCTGCACTTTGGCAACGGCCTGCAGGAACCGGTTATAGGAAAGAGGCTTCAGCAGGAAGTCGATGACATCCAGATTAAAAGCCTCCATGGCATACTGCGGGTACGAGGTCATCAGTACCACCAACGGGGGGCGGCGCAGGGCGCGAATCAGGTCCAGCCCGCTCAAATGGGGCATGGCAACATCGGAGAAAAGTACCTGCACCGGATTCTGGGAAAGATAGCGGTAGGCTTCTAACGGGTCGGTGAAGGCTCCCTTTACTTCCAATTTGTCACTCATCACTGCATAGGCCTGCAGCAGGTCCAGCACCAATGGGTCATCATCAAGCAGGAGGCAGGTAATCTTCATAAAGCAAATCGAGCAAAAACTGCGCCTGTTTAACACGGCTACAAGCCATGCCTGGCTCAACTATATACCATAAAATGTTAAATAAGTTAGCTGTAAAAGCCTGTTCTTTTATGAAGTATGCAGCAATTACGCTCCAGCTTGCTAGGTGCTGGGTGTAGATAAAGCTTTGAGGTATAGCAAAATGAAGGCGTAGCTGGTTTTGTGGTAGGGCGCATAAAAAAAGCCCGGGCAGGATGTCCGGGCTTTTCGTGAGATCTGTTCTTAGGCCCTAGTGCCCCGAGTCAGTATGGATGGCATTGGTTTTTTTGCAGCAGTCCGGCAGACGCTCATACGCCCGGGCCTCGGCGAGCTGGTCGTCGGCATCATAACCAGTCTGACGGACGGCGGTGCGCAGCTTGCCAGCATCCGTTTTTCCCGGACGGTAAGTGATGGTGAGCATCTGGGTGGGTACGTCCAAGGACGCTGCCTGCACTCCCTTCTCGTAGGCCATAGCCTTTTCCAGCCGGGCTTTGCACATCTCGCACACGGCGGACGTCTTTACCTGCAGCTGGGTCGTACCGGAGGTTTTTGCCTTGTCCTGGGCATGCGCCCGGAAGCTGGTCAGTGCCAACAGGCTCAGTAAAAGCGAAAAAAGCAATTTCATCAGTCAGTAGTTAAAGCGGAAGAAAAAAGACAGGGAAGATAGACGTTAACCAAACAAATATCGGGGAAAGAATCGTGCCGCTCTGCGCCGCGGAAGCTGAATTTTCCGGCCAGTGTACGGTAGTTAATCAATCCGGAAGCGCAGGCCGGCGTAGGTCAGACGGCCGTAGGTGGGTCCCCATACCATGCTGGCGTCGAAAGTGGGCCCGAACGGAGCATATGCCCCGATAACGGGTTCCGGCTGCCGGTAATCGGTCAGGTTCTCGACGCCGGCATAGACTTCCACCCGCTTAAAGGCCCGGGTAAGCTGAGTGTTGAGCAACGCGTAGCGGGGAGCGTAGGGCAAAGTAGCGGCCCCGCTGCCATGCTCGTGGCCCTCGGTGCCTGGGTGCACTCCCATGGGCCGCTCTCCAAACCACTGCATCGTCAAATCGGCCCGCCACTTGTCGAACGCCGAAGCGTAGCCCAGGTTGGCAAACACCCGGTGGGGCACCACCATGGCCCGGGGCAGCAGCTGATTGTCGAACGTGGCACGCACGTCGAGGTACTTGTAGGCCGCCTTGGCCTGCAGGCCCTTGAGCGGCTCCACCTGCACTTCAGCCTGGAAGCTGTGCGAAAACGACCGACCACCGGGCTGCAGATCGGCGATGAGCAGTTGGTCCGGGGAGGTGTAGGAATCGGCCACTACCTGGTTGCGGAACCAGGTGTAGTAGTAATCAGTCGTAAACGTGGCCGGCCGGCCAGCCAGGATAAAGTACTGGGTGAGGCTTCCGCCCACGTTCCAGGCCCGCTCGGGGCTGACGGCGTGGTTGACGTTGTCGCCAATTACAAACTCCCGGGCGCTGACGAGCATGCCCACGTTTTCGGCAATGGGATTGGCCACCCGGAACCCGCTGCCGCCCGCCGCCCGCAAAATAGTGGAAGGCGTGAAATCATACTTTACGTTTAGTCGGGGCGTGACCACCAGGCCGTAGAGGTTGTGTTGGTCGAAGCGCAGCCCGCTCACGATTGTCAGGTTGCGGGCATTCTGGTAAGTGTACTCAGCAAACGCTCCGGGCACCCGCTCAAACCGATTGCGCTGGGTGCGCCGACGGTAGTCTTCGTCAGTATCAGTAAGGTAACGGGGCGTACGAAACAGCTCCCGGTAGTCGTCGTGCAAGTAGCTAATCCCCAGGCGGTACGTGTGGGCCGTAGTACCCAGGATGCTTTGGAACAGCAGCGTGGTCAGGCCGGTGCGCTGGCTTCCGTTATACACCAGAGCGCCATACTTCGAATTGAAAGCGTGGCTGGTGCCCGATAGCAGCAGCCCCAGGCTCTGATAGGGACGGCCCGGCCAAGTATAAGAGGTTTTGGCGAAGCCATTGTAGCGGTCGGTGCTCAGCGTAGTGCCGTAGAACAGGCCGGGCGCTTCGGGCCGGAAGCCGACCTGTCCGCCCTGCCGGGTTTCGCGCAGGGCCCCCAGCCCGACTTCCGTGACGAGACCGGTGCCCGACAGGTACTTCCACTTATTGAACACGTTGTACTGGGTAGCCAGGGGCAGATCCAGGAACCCGTCGGTGTTGCGGTCCACGCGCCGGCCCAGGTGGTCGGCGTGCAGCATCAGAATGGTGCTGAGCTTACTGGTAGGCTGGGCGGCCAGGTTGAGGTTCAGGTCGAATTTGCCCAGGTCGTTGCCATACGCGTTGAACAGCAGCCGCTCCGCTTTTTCCGGCTCCTTGAGGCGCACGTTTACCTGCCCGGAAATGCTTTCGTAGCCGTTCACGACCGAGCCCATGCCCTTGATGATGTCGATGCTCTCGATCCAGGTGCCCGACAGGTACCCGAGGCGGTAGGGCGTGGCCAGGCCCCGCAGGGCGGGCAGGTTGTCGACGGTAAGCAGGGAATAGGCGCCGTCCAGCCCGAGCAGCTGAATCTGCTTGGCTCCCGAAACGGCATCCGTCGTGGAAACCTCCACCGAAGCGTTGGTTTCGAAGCTTTCGGCCAGGTTGCAGCACGCCGACTTGGTCAGGTCGCGGCTGCTGATAACCTGGGTGTTGGCGGGCGTCAGGGCGGAGAAAGTCAGCGCCCGGCCTTCCACCTTTACTTCACCCAGCTCCGCATTGCGGCGCAGGGCTACCCGCAGGTACGCATTGCTGGCTGGGACCGTAAGCGTATCGGGGCGGTAGCCCAGAAAGTTGACGATGACGCGGTGGGTGCCCGCCCGGGCGGGGCGCAGCAGGCGGAAACTGCCGGTGTTATCGGTGGTAGCCGCGGTGCCGGGGGCATCCGGAAGCCAGCGCACCACCGCGCCGGGCAGGGGAGAGGCCGTAGCGGCATCGGTGACCTGGCCCCGGACCGGGAGGGTTAAATCGGACTGGGCAAGGGCGGCCGTCAGCGTTGCGGTAAAAGCAATCAGCAACGCCGGCAGGCCGCGCCCAAAAAGAGGGTGCATAGGAAGGTAAGTTAAGCAATTTCTGAAAAAGTCCGGCCTCCGGAGTGCATTCCGGGGCCGTGGGGCTATTCGTCAGAAATGCCTACACCACCAGCGTACCCACAAAAATCAGCAGGGCCCGCCCCGCCCGGGGCGGGGGAAACGAGGCAGCGTAAACCCCGGGGGCGGATGCTACCGCCACCTTAGTTGGAAAGGCCGCGGCGGCCCAGCAGGACGAGGCCGGCAAGCCCAGCAGGAGCGGGGGTAGCAGAGACTTGAGGGCACCGGGCGCGGCATGGGCGCTAAGCTTGTGCTGCTGCGCGTGGAACTCGCAGCAGGAGCTAGCTTTCTTTACCAACGCAGCCGTCGACTGGACGGGGGAAACTCCGGCAGGAGCGGGGCAGCGGTGCTGCGGAGCCAGCACGACGCTTACCGTCTGCTGCCCGCTCAGGTAACAGGCATGTCGCTGCACCGTCAGACCCACCGAGGCGGTGAGGACAAGCAAGGCCAGCCAGGCACTGAAAAGACGGTGAGCGAACGGACGTTTCACAGGGCAAAGATACGCCGCGCAAGGTCGGCGGCAGTGCAGGTTTCGGCCGGCGGGGTAGAAAATTGTGCCCATGCCGGCAGCCGGGGCCAAAATCATCAACGCGGGCCCAGAGCGGGTCGTTCCCAGTTACCTAACCTCCTTGCGACGGGCCTGCAGAACGGCACGTTGAGCAGGCCGGGAGCGGTCCTCCCGGGTTTTAGTTGCGGAGTTTTTTGCCTGTTAGCAGTTGGGTCACACGTTGGGATGCGGGCCAAATTTCGGTTCTTGTGGCAATGAAGCATGCTTGTCTTATCGTGGGCGCACTCGGGGCGCAATTGCTACTGCCGGCCTGTCAGAGCACCCGTCCCCCGGCCGTGTCCGCTAGCTTTTCGCCTATGAGTCGTGTTTCCCCTTTGATCTGGCAGTCGGACGCTTACGCGGTGTACCGCGACAGCGTAGTACAGGGCCGGCACGTAGCCCGGGCCTTGTCCCGCACCGAGCTGACATCAAACTACCAGAGCCCGGCCAATGCGTTTCAGAGCCCGCAGGTAAGCTTCAAGTTCAGCCTCAACGGCAAGGACAACGAAATGCAGCCCGGCCAGGACCATGTATTCGTGGCTTTGCCCAGTGCCGGGGCGACGCTGGAAACCCCGGTTATCGTGTTCGGGCAGCAGTACGTGGACCGCACGCCGGTACCGGCCGACACCTACCTGGCGCCCAATACACCGCTGAAGATCCGGCTCGACCTGCGGCCGGTGCTGGCGGCGTTTCAGCAGCAAGGCTTTTACCAGCTCTACAACGGGCAGAAACTCTACAAAGACGACCTCAGGCACGTGTTCGTGGCGGGCAACACCACTCCGCTGAGCTGGGACTTCGACAACCTGATCAACAAGCCCGGGCTGGAGCTGAAGGACCCCGATGGCAACGGCATCTACGAAACCACCATCACCCTTAACGCCCACACCGACGCCAAAACCATTGCCCGGCAGTGGAAGCAGAGCCTCGACGTATCGGCATTTCCGCAGTACACGTCAGACCACCCGCTGCTGGATGCCCTCTACAACCTGGCACTGGAAGAAGCCAAGCGGGCCGTGGAGCCTGATGGCACCTTCCGAACCGGGCAGGAGTGGGCCGGGGTCTGGACCCGCGACATCAGCTACAGCATCATTCTAAGCCAGGCCGTGCTGCAGCCCGAAGTCGCCAAGACCAGCCTGCTGCGCAAGGTCACGCCCGACGGCCGCATCATCCAGGACACCGGCACCGGCGGTGCCTACCCCGTTTCCACTGACCGCATGATCTGGGCCGTGGCCGCCTGGGAAATCTACCTGACCACCGGCGACGAGGAATGGCTGAAAAAGGCGTACCCGATTATCAGGAAGTCGATTGAAGACGACGAGCGCAACGCCTACGACCCCAATAGCTATCTTTCATTTGTGCAGTCTTATTTTTTGGAACCAGGCGAGGCAAACCCGTTTAGCCCGGTGGGCCGATTGACTCATCTCGTCCGGGGCGAGTCATCTTTTCTGGACTGGCGCGAGCAAACCTACCCGAAATGGATGCAGCCAGTAGACATCTACCATTCAGAAAACTTGGGCACCAACGTCGTACATTACCAAAGCAATCAGGTATTAGCCCTGATGGCGGATAAGCTGAACCATGCCAACGTAGCCAGCCTGGCCCGTGACCGAGCCGTCCGGATCGAATCCGGTATAAATGGGAAACTATGGCTGGAAGAAAAAGGCTACTACGGCCAGTACCGCTACGGCCGCGTGTTTCAACATACTTCTCCCCGTTCAGAGGCACTCGGTGAGGCGCTGACCGTGCTGTTTGGCGTGGCCAATGCCGACCGGGCCCGCACCGTGGTGGCCCGCACGCCCGTGATGGAGTACGGCATTCCGTGCGTGTATCCGCAGACGCCGGGCATTCCGCCCTACCACAACAACGCCGTGTGGCCCTTCGTGCAAAGCTACTGGGGGCTGGCCGCCGCGAAAGTTGGGAACGAAACGGCCTTTCTGGAAAGCCTGATGGCGGTGGCCCGGCCCGCTGCTCTGTTCCTCACCAACAAGGAGAACTTCGTGGCCTCCAACGGTGACTTTGCCGGCACCCAGGTAAACAGCAGCGTGATGCTGTGGAGCCTGTCGGGCACGCTGGGGCTGGTGTACAAAGGCTTGTTCGGGATGGGCTTCGACGCGGATGGGCTCCGGTTTCGCCCCTTCGTGCCCCAGGCCCTGCAGGGTACCCGCCGCCTGACTGGCTTTCGGTACCGCCAAGCCGTGCTGACCATTGAGCTGACAGGTTTTGGTCATAAAATCCGCACCATCACGCTCGATGGTCAGCCCCTGGCTGATGCTACCGTACCGGCTACCCTCACCGGCACGCATAACATCCGCATTGAGCTTGCCGATGAGGCGCCGGCGCCAGCTCCGCAAAATAAAGTAGTTCATCACGTAGCACCCATGAGCCCGGCGGTGCGCTACGAGGCCGGTCGGCTGAGCTGGACGCCGGTTGAAGGCGCCCGGGCCTATCAGGTGCTGCGCAACGGGCAGTTCGTGGCCCGCACTACCGAGCCCGGGTTTGCAGTACCCAACCCGGCGGTTTATACCGAGTACCAGGTAATTGCCGTGGACGCGTCCGGGTTCGAAAGCTTTGCCTCGGAGCCGCTGCCCGTTCAGGCTGAGCGGTTCCAACACTATGTGCAGCTTGAATCCGCGGCCCCCAAATCCACAAAACCATACAAAGGCTACTCCGGGCAGGGCTTTGTGGAAACCAGTAAAACCATAAACCGCTCCCTCCGACTGAAAGTGACGGTGCCTGCCGAGGGCCTGTACGCCCTGGATTTCCGCTACTCCAACGGCAATGGCCCCATCAACACCAGCAACAAATGCGCAATCCGGACGCTGGCCCGGGGAAAGCAGCTGCTCGGAACCGTGGTGCTGCCCCAGCGCGGCGTCGATGAATGGTCGGACTGGGGCTATACCAACCCGATTCTGGTGAGTTTGCCCAAGGGCACTCAGGTACTCACGCTTGAGCTGGAGGAGGCCAACGAGAATATGAATGGCGAAATCAACCAGGCCATGCTCGACCACCTGCGGCTGACCCGGGTGCAGTAGGTGATTCTCCGGTCGCACCAGCAGAAACCGGTTGGATATTGGACCCGAACAACAGCTGCAATTTCGCCACGAACCAGTAGGGGAATAGCAACATGAAATAGGACTGCCATTTTGACAAAACTGGACAGAGGTCTGTGCTAAGAACCTTAGCAGGGGGCGGCAAACGAAACTAAATATGCGCTGGTAAGCTGGAAAGAGCCTTTTAGGAATGTGGTAGAAAATGGTAAATCGTGGTTGCTTTCTGGGGGGCAATCTGTACTTTTGCTATTATCCCTCATTAGTGCCCACCTGGCTCATGAACCTTCTCTCCGGCGAATACGAATGCAAGCTGGACCCGAAAGGGCGCCTGGTGCTGCCGGCCAAGGTGAAGGCGAACCTGCCCGAGGCCTCCGGCAACCAGCTCGTGCTGGTGCGCGGGTTTGAGCCCTGCCTGGTACTGTACCCCCGGGAGTCCTGGCGCGTGATTCACGACAAGGTGATGGCGCTGGACGAGTTCAATGAGGAGTACCGGCAGTTTCAGCGCAACTTCTTCCGGGGCATGACGGAAGTAGAGCTCGACAACATCGGCCGCTTTATGCTGCCCCGCACCATGCTGCGCTACTCCGGCATTGAGAAGGAAGCCATTATCGTGGGCTTGGGCAACCGTTGCGAAATCTGGGAGCCGGAGAAGTACGAGGAGTTCCTGATCAAGGACCAGCAGCGCTTCTCGAAGCTGGCCCAGAAGTTTCTCACCACCGAAACGCCCGCTGGCGTCAGCGGCCCGCTTGCCGCATGAGCAGCGCCGCAGCCTACCACCGGCCCGTAATGCTGGCTCAGTGCCTGGAGGCGCTGGAACTGTGCCCCGACGGGCGCTACGTCGACGTGACCTTTGGCGGGGGCGGGCACTCGGCTCCGCTGCTCGACCAGCTCACGACCGGCCACCTCTACAGCTTCGACCAGGATGCCGACGCCGAGCAGGAGGCCCGCCGCCTTGAGCGGCCCCAGTTCACCTTTATCCGGGCCAACTTCCGCGACCTGCACCAGGAGCTGGCCCGGCACGGCGCCCTGCCCGTTGATGGCCTGCTGGCTGACCTGGGCGTGTCGTCGCACCAGTTTGATACCCCCGAGCGGGGCTTTTCTACCCGATTCGACGGGCCGCTCGACATGCGCATGGACCCCGAGGGCGAGCGGACCGCCGCCGGGGTCGTGGCCGAGTACTCCGAAGCCGAGCTGCACCGCATCTTCGGCATGTACGGCGAAGTCACCAACGCCCGCACCCTGGCCGCGGCCGTGGTGCAGGCCCGCCGCAGCCAGCCCATCAACACCATCGGGGAGCTGAAAAAGGCCATTGCCGCCTGCATGCCCCGGGGCAAGGAAAATAAGTACCTGGCCCAGGTGTTTCAGGCCCTGCGCATCGAGGTCAACGATGAAATGGCGGCGCTGCAGGAGATGCTGCTGCAGACGGCCGAGGTGCTGCGCCCCGGTGGCCGGCTCGTGGTCATGTCGTACCATTCGCTGGAAGACCGGCTGGTCAAGAACTTCATGGCGAAGGGGAAATTCTTCGGGGAAGTGGAAACGGATTTATTCGGCCATGCCCACAACCCGTTCGAGGTGCTGACCCGCAAGCCGGTGGAAGCCTCGGCCGAGGAAGTAGCTGAAAATAGCCGGGCCCGGAGCGCCAAGCTGCGGGTGGCGGTACGCACGGAATTCAAAGGAAAAAATCAACGATGAAGAACCGGGACGGGCGGCCCTGACGGCTGCCGGCCCCGTTTGCTCTTACAGAAATATGGCTCTGAACACCGTAAAACCCACCGTCGCGGCTCCGCCCCGGGCCAATGTGCCCCGGGAGGTGGTGCCGCCGGCCCCCGCCCCGGAGCCGGTGGTGGCGCCGGAACCCGAAGCGGAGCCCGCGCCGGCCCCGCGTCCGCGCCGGGCCGAGCCCGAGCGGCCCCGCAGCACCTGGAGCGTATTCACCCTGCTCGAGCGCCTCACGCGCATGGACGGCCTGTTCCGCGAAGGACTGCCGGTGCACTACCTGCCCCACCTGCTGTTCGTAATGTTTCTGACCCTGGTGTACATCGGCAATACGCACTACGCCTACCGCATGAACCGCACGATCCAGAAGCTTAAGCTGGAAACCGAGGACCTGCGCGCCGACTACACCACGCTCAAGTCCGACTACATGGAGGCCAGCAAGCAAAGCGAGGTGGCCCGCCGCGTGGCACCCTACGGGCTGGTGGAAAGCTCCTCGCCCCCGTTCCGCATCAACGTGCCCGCCGGCCACCTCGACGAAGCCGCCCTGGAGCAACTGCCGGTGCTGTCGGCCGATTCCGTGGCTGCCGCGGCCAAGGCCGATTCCGCCGCCATGGCTCCCCAGATCGACTCCGTGGCCCAGGCCGTGGTAAACCGCCCGGCCGGAGTAGAGCAGAAAGCCCGGGTGGCAACTCGCCCCGCCGTCCGGCGGAAGAAGGCGCCCGTGAAGGCCGCCAGGCCGGCCGCCAAAGCCAAGCCCGCCGCCCGGACTGCAAAATCCGCCAAGAAACCAGCCAAGTCATCAACTTCCACCCATTCAGCTCCGCGCCGCGATGAAAGGAAGCGTTAAAAAGTCTATTGTTACCCGCGTCCGCCTGGCTTTCCTGGGCGTATGTCTGTTTTCGGCCGCCATCGTCTGGAAGGTGACCCGTATTCAGTTCAAGGAAGGGGAGAAGTGGCGGGCCCTGGAGCAGGAGCGCCGCATCGTGTACCAGCCGGTGTTTGCTACCCGCGGCAACATCTACTCCGACAACGAAAGCATCATGGCCACGTCGCTGCCGTTTTACCGGGTAGCCTGGGATCCTTCCGTCGTCAACAATGCCCTGTTTGAGAGCAAGGCCGACTCTCTGGCGCTGCTGCTTTCGCGCTTTTTCGGCGACCGAAGCAAGCAGGAGTACCTGCGCAAGCTCAAGAACGCCCATAACTCCAACTCCCAGGTGCGCTACTTGCGGCTGAACTCCCGGCAAATCAACTTCCAGGAGAAAAAACAGCTGGCCCAGTGGCCCATCTTTCGGGCCGGCAAAAACAAGGGCGGCGTCATCTTCGAGAAGGTCGACAAGCGGTTCCGGCCCTTCGGCGGCTTGGCCCAGCGTACCATCGGCTTCGTGAACGAAGACAAGAACGGCGCGGGTCTGGAGTTCAGCTTTAACCGCCACCTGGCCGGCAAGGACGGCGAAGCGCTGTTTGAGCGCATGCCCGGCGGCGTGGTAAAGCCCATCTACGACGCGACGGAGGTAAAGCCCCTCGACGGCTACGACGTGAAAACCACCCTGGACATCAACCTCCAGGACGTGGCCGAAAACGCGTTGTACAAGTCGCTCGTCGATAACAATGCCCAGTATGGCTGCGTGATTCTGATGGAAGTGAAAACCGGCGAAATCAAGGCGGTAGCCAACCTGGGCAAAGTGGCCGACGGCGTGTACCGCGAGGACTACAACTATGCCATTGCCGACCAGGGCCGCACCGAGCCCGGCTCTACCTTCAAGCTGGCCTCGATGATGGCGCTGTTCGAGGAGTTCCCCGAAGTCTCGCTTAACGACACCGTGAACACCGGCCGCACCGGCTCGATGAAGATTGGCGGGGCAGTGAAAACCGACTCCCACCCCTATGGGCGCATCTCGGTAAAGCAGGTGTTCGAGAAGTCGTCGAACATCGGGGTGGCCAAGCTCATCAACGACCATTTCTACCAGAAGCCGGAGCGCTACGCCGAGTACCTCAAGAAATTCGGCCTCGACCGGCCCCTGGGCTTTCATATGTCGGGCGAGGCCCGGCCCTACGTGAAGGACCCAACCGACCGCAGCTGGAGCCGCACCTCGCTGACCACTATGAGCATCGGCTACGAGCTGAAGCTGGCGCCCCTGCAGACCCTGGCGTTCTACAATGCCGTGGCCAACAACGGCGTGAAGGTGCAGCCCATCATCGTCAAGGAAATCCGTCAGGTGGACAAGGTGGTGGAGCAGTACGATGCCAAGGTGCTGATTCCCAAAATCTGCTCCGACGAAACCCTGGCCAAAGTAAAGGCCATGATGGAAGGCGTGGTAAGTGAAGGCACCGCCCGCGGTATCCGCACCCTCGACTACTCCATTGCCGGCAAAACCGGCACGGCCTGGAAGTTCAAGAACGGGCAGTACACCAAGGTGTATTCGACCAGCTTCGTGGGCTATTTCCCGGCCAACAACCCCAAATACAGCTGCATCGTGGTCGTCGACTCGCCCAAGAACGGCCGGATCTACGGCGCCGACGTGGCCGCCCCGGTGTTCCGCGAAGTGGCCGACAAAGCCATGGCCCGCGACAACGCCAGTCAGCGCCCCCTGCTGGCCCGGGCCCCGCGTGCGAAAACCAAGATTCCCACGATGCAGGCCGGCCTGCAGGACGAGCTGACGCTGGTGTGCCAGAAGATCGGGGTCGGAACCAGCTCCCAGGCCCAGGGCGAAGATTGGGTACGAACCACGTCGGACTCCGGCGCGCGGCTGGTCGCCTGGAAGCCCAATGCCGTGCGGCGCGGGCAGGTGCCCGACGTGGCGGGCATGACGCTGCGCGACGCCCTGTTTTTGCTTGAAAACCGCGGCCTGCGCGTAAAGGCGCTGGGTACCGGCCGGGTGCGCCGTCAGTCCCTGGCGGCCGGCTCGGCGTTGCGCCGCGGGGCCACCGTGCTACTGGAGCTCCAGCCGATTGGCGCTCCGCAGGCTGCCCCGGCCCCCCAGGCCGCGCCGGCGCCCAGCAAGCTGATTGAAAACAAGCTGCTCACCCCCGCCGACCCCGACCCGGCCCACGGCAAGGCCGTGGTGGTAAAGACCAACCGTAAGCCGGCTCCCATCAAGCCCGCGGCGGTGGAAACCAAAAAGCCGGTGGCCCGCCAGCCCGTAACAACCCCGGCCAAGCCCCGCACCGAGCCCGCCAAGTCTAAAAAAGCCAAAGCCTGATTTCCGGCTTAGCCTCTGTATTTCTGTTCCGGCCCTGCCGCTTTAACGTTTCTGAACCTTGTCCGCTGATAAAGAAATAACGCCCCCGCTTTTTGCCCTGCTGGCCGACGTGACCGTGCTCAGTCAGCACGGCCCCACCGACGTACCCGTGGCCGGCCTGACGCTGGACTCCCGCCGGGCGGGTCCGGGACAGGTGTTCTTCGCCTTGCGCGGCGTCCAGGCCGACGGGCACCAGTTTATTGCCAAAGCCGAGGAGCTGGGCGCGGCCGTCGTGGTCTGCGAGGATTTGCCCGTCGAGCGCAAAGCCGGTGTGGCGTACGTGCAGGTCAAGGACAGCGCCGAAGCCATGGCCTACATGGCGGCCGCCTTTTACGGACACCCGTCGCGGGCCCTGAAGCTGGTGGGCGTAACGGGCACCAACGGCAAAACCACCTGCGTAACCTTGCTGCACAAGCTGTTCAGGGAGCTGGGCTACCATGTAGGTTTGCTCAGCACGGTGCAGAACCAGATCGATGAGACCGTTATTCCGGCAACGCATACCACGCCGGACGCCATCCGCCTCAACGCCCTGCTGGCCCAGATGGTAGCGGCCGGCTGCACCCACGCGTTTATGGAAGTCAGCTCCCACGCCGTGGTGCAGCACCGGGTAACCGGGCTGCGCTTTGCCGGCGGGCTGTTCACCAACCTCACCCACGACCACCTCGACTACCACGGCACCTTCGACGCTTACCTGAAAGCCAAGAAGGGCTTTTTTGATGCCTTGCCCAAGGGCGCATTTGCCCTCACCAACGCCGACGACAAGCGAGGCCCGGTCATGCTGCAGAACACCGCCGCCCGGCGCGAAACTTACTCCCTGCGCAGCACGGCCACCTTCCGGGCCCGCCTCGTGGAAAACGCCGTGCACGGCCTGCACCTCGAAATCGACGGGCGCGACATCCTGTTTCGCCTGATCGGGGTGTTCAACGCCTACAACCTGCTGGCTGTGTATGGCGCGGCGGTGCTGCTGGGCGAAGACGCCGCCGAGGCGCTGACCATCCTGTCGGGGCTGACCTCGGCGCCCGGCCGGTTTGACCCGGTCGTAGCCGAGAAGTCACGCATCACCGGCATCGTGGACTATGCCCACACGCCCGACGCGCTGGAAAACGTGCTGAGCACCATTGCCCAGATCCGGCAGCCCGAGCAGCAGGTAATTACCGTAGTAGGCTGCGGCGGCAACCGCGACGCGGCCAAGCGCCCTGTCATGGCCAGCCTGGCCTGCCAGGGCTCCGACCGCGTGGTGCTCACCTCCGACAACCCCCGCTTCGAGGACCCGCTGGCGATTCTCAGCCAGATGCAGGCCGGCGTGCCGGTGCGCGACCAGGCCAAGGTGCTAACCGTGCCCGACCGGCGCGAGGCCATCAAAACCGCCTGCGAGCTGGCCGGCCCCGGCGACATTGTGCTGGTCGCCGGCAAGGGCCACGAAACCTACCAGGAGATTAACGGCGTGCGCACCGAGTTCGACGACAAGCAGGTGCTCCGGGAAATGTACGAGCTGCTCGGAAAATGACCCATACCTGCCGCTGCCTACTGCAAAATCCGCAGAAACAC
The DNA here is from genome assembly GCF_020685205.1 of Hymenobacter translucens. GTDB lineage: Bacteria > Bacteroidota > Bacteroidia > Cytophagales > Hymenobacteraceae > Hymenobacter > Hymenobacter translucens. Next base: position 70,657 of record NZ_JAJERB010000011.1, on the reverse strand, counting down.
AACGTTTGAGCACAACCCAAATTTCAAAATCTTTGCTGTTTGAAGTAAACCGCACCCCTAGCCCCGACCAATGCTTTATTACCTTTTTGATTACCTGCACAAGCATTACCACCTGCCAGGGGCGGGCGTGTTCCAGTTTATTTCGTTTCGTGCGGCCATGGCCGTCATTACCTCTCTCATCATTGCCCAGCTGTTCGGCGGCCGGCTGATCCGGGTGCTGCAGCGCAAGCAGGTGGGGGAGAGCGTGCGCGACCTGGGTTTGCAGGGGCAGCTGGAGAAGAAGGGCACCCCGACCATGGGCGGCCTCATCATTCTGATGGCCATCCTCGTGCCGGTGCTTTTGTTTGCCAAGCTCGACAACACCTACATCGTGCTGATGCTGCTTTCCACCGTGTGGCTGGGGCTGATCGGCTTTCTGGACGACTACATCAAGGTGTTTCAGAAAAACAAGGAGGGCCTGAGCGGACGCTTCAAGGTGCTGGGGCAGGTAGGCCTGGGCATTACCGTGGGCTGGGTGCTGTTCATCTCCAACGACGTGACCGTGCGCCAGTACCTGCTGCCCGACGGCTCCTACTCGGCCGTGGACGCCAGCACCATCTACCAGGATGTGAAGCTGATGATTACGACGGTGCCGTTCATGAAAAACAACGAGATTAACTATGGCGACCTGTTCGACATGGCCGGCTCGGTGTTCAACGAGTACTACGCCTTCTTCTACATTCCCATCGTCATCGTCATCATCACGGCGGTGAGCAACGGGGCCAACCTTACCGACGGCCTCGACGGGCTGGCGGCCGGCACCTCGGCCATCATCGGCGTCACGCTGGCTATTCTCGCCTTTGTGAGTGGCAACGCCCTGCTGGCCGACTACCTCGACATCATGTTCATCCCGAACTCGGGCGAGCTGGTAATCTTCTGTACCGCCTTTGTGGGAGCCTGCATCGGCTTTCTGTGGTACAACTCTTACCCGGCCCAGGTGTTCATGGGCGACACCGGCTCCCTGGCGCTGGGCGGCATCATCGCCGTGCTGGCCCTCATCATCCGCAAGGAGCTGCTGATTCCGGTGCTCTGCGGGGTGTTCCTGATTGAAAACCTCTCGGTGATGGTGCAGGTGAGCTACTTTAAGTACACCAAGCGCAAATACGGCGAAGGCCGCCGCCTGCTGCGGATGTCGCCCCTGCACCACCACTACCAGAAGCTCGGCTACCACGAGTCCAAGATCGTGTCGCGCTTCTGGATTGTGGGCATCATGCTGGCCATCTTCACCCTCGTTACCCTTAAGCTCCGCTAAGCCATGACGACGCAGGCAGGTTCCGGAAAAAAGTTGGTTGTGCTCGGCTCCGGCGAAAGTGGGGTAGGGGCGGCGCTGCTGGCCCAGGCCAAGGGTTACGACGTGTTCGTGTCGGACGGCGGCCCGCTCAAGCCCCAGTACCGCGAAAAGCTGATGGCGGCGGGTATCCGGTTTGAGGAAGGCACCCACACGCTGGAGGAGATTCTGAGCGCCTCAGAAATCGTGAAAAGCCCCGGGATTCCGGAAAAGGCCGCCGTGATGAAGGCCGTGCGGGAAAAAGGCATCCGGGTGATTTCGGAAATCGACCTGGCCAGCCGCTACACCAAGGCCCGTATCATCGCCATTACCGGCACCAACGGCAAAACCACGACCACCCTGCTCACCCACCACCTGCTCCAGGCAGCCGGCTACAGGGTCGGGCTGGGCGGCAACGTGGGCTACAGCTTCGCCGAGCTGGTGATTGACGACCAGTACGACTGGTACGTGCTGGAGCTGAGCTCTTTTCAGCTCGACGACTCCTACGACTTCCGGCCCACGGTGGCGATGCTGCTCAACATCACCCCCGACCACCTCGACCGCTACGACTACTCCCTGGAGAGATACGCCCAGGCCAAGCTGCGCATCACCCGCAACCTCGACAGCAGCAGCTACTTTATCTACAACGCCGACGACAAGGTGATTCAGCGCGAGTACCAATCGGTGTTCGTCGATACCAATGACCTGCCCTTCAGCCTGCACCAGCGCCCCGACGCCCGCACGGCCGCGTCCTACCGCTCCGAGACCGAGCTGCGCGTGCACATTCCGCAGGTGCAGGATGACGGCGAGGAAACCATCAGCATTGCCGGCTCCCCGCTCATCGGGCTGCACAACCGCCAGAACATAGCCGCCGCCGTGCTGGCCGCCCGCGTGGCGGGCCTGACCGTGGAGCAGATTGAAGCCGGCCTGCCCACCTTTCAGAATGCCGAGCACCGCCTCCAGCCCGTCGGCGAAATCGGCGGCGCCCGCTTTATCAACGACTCCAAGGCGACCAACGTGGAAGCCGCCTGGTACGCCCTCGACGGCGTGAAGGCTCCCATCGTCTGGATTGCCGGCGGCACCGACAAGGGCAACGACTACACCACGCTGCTGCCCCTGGCCCGGGAGAAAGTAAAGGCGCTGATCTGCCTCGGTGTCGACAACGCCAAGCTGCAGGCCAGCTTCGGCGAAATCGTGCCGCACGTCGAGGAAACCCGGGACGTGCGCGAGGCGGTGCGCCGCGCCGCGGAGCTGGCCCGGTCCGGCGACGTGGTGCTGCTGTCCCCGGCCTGCGCTTCGTTCGACCTGTTCAAGAACTACGAAGACCGCGGCCGGCAATTCGCTGAGGCGGTAAAGGAACTGAGACCTGAGAGCCAGGAACCAAGCGCGTAGATCGTTCCGGCACCTGTTTCACACGCACTTTCCTTAGTTCCAAGCTCTCATCTCTAAGCTCTAAACCAAGCATGGACCCAATCAAAACCTGGCTGCAGCGAAACCTGAAGGGGGATGCCATTCTGTGGGGCATCGTGATTCTGTTCTCCGGCATTTCCATTGCCGTGGTGTACTCCGCCACCGGTACGCTGGCCTATAAGAAGATGGGCGGCAACACCGAGTACTTCCTGATCAAGCACACCGGCCTGATCTTCGTGGGTCTGGCGTTTATGTGGCTGGCGCACCGCATCGACTACCGCTACTATTCCCGGCTCTCGCTCTACGCCCTGCTGATTTCGGTGCCGCTGCTGCTGTTCACCTTCTTTATGGGCGGCGCCATCAACGAGGCTTCCCGCTGGCTGACCATCCCGGTTATCAACCAGACCTTCCAGCCCTCCGACCTGGCCAAGCTGGCGTTGATTTCTCACCTGGCCAGCATGCTCAGCCGCCGGCAGCAGCACGTGCAGGACTTTAAAACCACGCTGCTACCTGTAATGCTCTGGATCGGCGTTATCTGCGGGCTCATCATCCTGACCAACGCCTCCACCGCCCTGCTGCTGTTTGCCACCTGCCTGCTGCTGATGTTTATCGGCCGGGTGCCCATCAAGCAGATGGCCGTGATGGTAGCCATCGGGGCCGTGGTGGGCGGCATTGGCCTGGCCTCGGGCCAGCGCGGCAAAACCTTTATTTCCCGTATCGAGAATTTCACCGACAAGAGCAAGCCGGTGCCCTTCCAGCTCGAGCACAGCTACATTGCCATTGCCACCGGCGGCGTTACCGGCAAGGGGCCGGGGCAGAGCACCGAGCGCAACATTCTGCCCCACCCGTACTCCGACTTCATCTTCGCCATCATCCTGGAAGAGTACGGCATGCTCGGCGGCTGCTTTGTTTTGTTTCTCTACCTGGCCTTTCTCTACCGGGGCCTGAAAACCGTGATGAACAGCTACGGGGCTTTTGGCGGGTTGCTATCGGCCGGTCTGAGCTTTAGTCTGGTCTTGCAGGCCATGGTCAACATGGGCGTAGCCGTGGGGCTGGGCCCGATTACCGGTCTGCCGCTGCCTCTGCTCAGTATGGGCGGCACCTCGCTGATCTTTACCGGCATCAGCATCGGTATTATCCTGAGCGTAAGCCGGGGCGAGCATGAAATCCGCCCCATGACCGGAGAGCCCGAAGACACCATCCGCATTCCCCGCAAATCGGCCTACGCCTAGCGGTACCAGTGGAAAAAAGGAAAGCACAACAATTTGCTTTTCCAGTTTTCATTTCGGCCGCGTTATCTATTCAGCATCTTCTCAGTGTCCAAGCACCTCAACCGTAGCGCCGTTCCGCACCCGTACCGCGTCATCATCAGTGGCGGGGGCACGGGCGGGCACATTTTTCCGGCGGTGGCTATTGCCAACGAGCTGCGCCGCCGCCAGCCCGACGCCGAAATCCTGTTTGTGGGCGCCAACGGTCGGATGGAAATGACCCGCGTGCCCGAGGCCGGCTACCAGATTGTGGGCCTCGACATCAGCGGGCTGCAGCGCCGGCTCACGCCCCAGAACCTCATGTTTCCGGTCAAGGTGTTCCGCTCGGTGCGGGCCGCGGGCAAGCTGATTGAGCAGTTCCGGCCCGACGCCGTAGTGGGCGTGGGCGGCTACGCTTCGGCCCCGGTGCTGCTGGCCGCCACATCCCGGGCCATTCCGTCCCTGATTCAGGAGCAGAACTCCTATGCCGGCCTGGTCAACAAGCTGCTCAGCCGCCGCGTGGACCGCATCTGCGTGGCTTACGAGGGTATGGAGAAGTTTTTTCCCGCCGACCGCCTCGTGCTGACCGGCAACCCCGTGCGCACCGAAATTGCCAGCGGCAGCCGCGCGGAAGCCCTGGAGTACTTTGGCCTCTCCGCCGAAAAGAAGACCTTGCTCGTGATTGGCGGCAGCCTGGGCGCCCGCACGCTTAACCAGGCCACTGCTGCCGCCCTAGGCCGCCTGCGCGACGCCGGGGTGCAGCTGATCTGGCAAACCGGCAAGCTTTACTACCCCCAGGCCGTAGAGCAGATCAAGCCTTTCGCGGCGGATGGCCTGCAGGCCCGGGAGTTTGTGCAGCGCATGGACCTGGCTTATGCCGTCGCCGACGTGGTGGTAAGCCGGGCCGGGGCGCTGTCGGTGTCGGAGCTGTGCCTGACCGGCAAGCCCAGCATCCTGGTGCCCTCCCCCAACGTGGCCGAAGACCACCAGACCAAGAACGCCCAGGCGTTGGTGCAGCGCCAGGCCGCCCTGCTCGTCTCGGACGCCGAGGCGCCAACCCAGCTTTACGCCGCCGCTCTTGCCTTGCTCAGTGATTTGCCCCGACAGCAGCAGCTGGCCGCCAACGTGCGCGCCCTGGCCCACCCCGACGCCACCGCCACCATTGTTGATGAGCTTATTCACCTGATGGACCACAGCTGACCACATAGGAATTGACGGCATCGGCCGATCAATTTTTAATTCTTAATTACTAATTCTTAATTAACAGTGAGTCCCGTAGCTGCATTTCCTTACGTTTACTTCCTCGGCATCGGCGGCATCGGCATGTCGGCGCTGGCGCGCTGGTTTCAGGCCAACGGCCACCAGGTAAGCGGCTACGACAAGACGGCTACGCCCCTGACCGAAGCCCTGACGGCCGAGGGCATCGTGATTCACTACGCCGACGCGGTTGAGCAGATTCCGGCTGTGGTGCGCGAAAACCTGGCGCAGACCCTGGTGGTACTCACGCCGGCCATTCCGAAAGACCACCGGGAATGGGCCTGGCTGCGGGAGCAGGGCTACGACATCCGCAAGCGCAGCCAGGTGCTGGGCTTGCTCACGGCCGGGCACCGCACCATTGCCGTGGCCGGCACCCACGGCAAAACCACGACCTCGTCGATGGTCGCCCACTTGCTGCACCACGCCGGCGTGCCTTGCTCAGCATTTCTGGGCGGCATTGCCGTAAACCTGGGCTCCAACCTGCTGCTGAGCACCGAGCCCGATGCGCCCATCGTGGTGGAAGCCGATGAGTACGACCGCAGCTTCCTGACTTTGCACCCGGATATTGCCATCGTCACGAGCACCGACGCCGACCACCTCGACATCTATGGCGACAAGGAAAGCCTCGTGGAGTCGTTCCGGCAGTTTGTAAGCCAGATCCGGCCCGGTGGCACGCTGATTCTCAACCACACCGCTGACCAGAGCGTGGCCGCGGCGGTGCGGCCCGGCGTGCGGGTGGTTCACTACGGGCTGTCTGCCGCGCAGGGCCCCGAACTCTACGCCGATGGCATCACGGCCCGGGGCCACCAGTTCCGGTTTGATCTGCACAGTCCCCAGGGAACGGTTGCAGGTCTGGAGCTGGCCGTGCCGGGCTTTCACAACGTCGAGAACATGTTGGCCGCCGCCTGCGTGGCTCAGCTGGAGCAGGTAGGGGAGGAGGCGCTGCGCGGCGCCGTGGCGGCTTACCGGGGCGTGAAGCGCCGGTTTGAGTTCGTCCTCACGACCCCGGACAAGGTGTACGTCGACGACTACGCCCACCATCCGCGCGAGATTGAGGCCTTTCTACGCTCCTTGCGCGCCCTGTACCTGGGCAAGCGCCTGCGGGTCGTGTTTCAGCCCCACCTGTTCACCCGCACCCGCGACTTTGCACCCGGTTTTGCCGAGAGCCTGAGCCTGGCCGACGAGGTGATTCTGCTGGCTATCTACCCGGCCCGGGAGCTGCCTTTGGAAGGGGTAACGTCGGAATTGATTTTGTCCCAAATAACGGCCCCAAAAAAATCGTTGCAGACCCGGCAGCAGGTGTTGGAGGGTGCTGAAAATGAGCAGGATTTCGATGTTCTGGCAACCGTGGGGGCCGGTGACATCGACCAGCTGGTACCACTTTTAAAGAATATTTTAAATATTCGCTGGAATGGAGTTGAAGCGTAAGGTAAATAACTTAATTTTCGCTACCGGGTGCCTTGTGCTGCTCTCGGGCTTGGCGGTGTTTGCCGGCGTACGGCAGGCCGACCGGCCCGTGGGCGACATCATCGTCACCATCAGCAATGAGTTCAACAACTACTTCATCAGCGAAAAGGAAGTGAGGGCACTGCTCACGCGCAATGGCCAGGAGCCCCTGCGGGGTGCTCACCCCGCCGACCTCGATCTGCGGGCACTGGAAGCGCGGCTCCGGGCCCATAGCTTCGTGAAGGACGCCCAGGTGTACCGCGATCTGGCCGGCAACCTCCACGCCGACGTGCGCCAGAACCGCCCCATTGCCCGCCTTACCCACCCCGACGCCCGCCTCGACACCTACCTGGACGCCGAAGGGCAGCAGCTGCCGCTGTCACCCCTGTTTACGGCCCGGGTGGTGCCCATCTCCCGCCTGGGCGGGCAGCCCCTGCAGTCCCGGTTTTTTCAGGACTCCACCGGCCGCCACTACCTCGAGCTTTTGCGCTACATCGACGAGCATCCGTTCTGGCGGGCTCAGGTGGCGGAGCTCTTTATTGCCCCCAACGGCAAGGTTTCGTTTACCCAACAGGTAGGCGACCAACGCATAGAATTCGGCCTTCCTGATAATATTTCCGAGAAATTTGCGAAACTGATGGTATTTTACCGTCAAATTCCACCGGTTCTCGGCTGGGACACCTATCACCGGGTCAACGTCGAATTCAAGGACCAGATCATCTGTGAATAACCCCAGGCCCGTTTTTACGTCTAAAAACGGCGTTTTTGAAGCAAACACACCGCTCAACCGCAACCCACTCGCCCCTCAGACCTCCATGCACAACGAGAAGATTGTAGTCGGCCTCGACATAGGTACCACTAAAATATGCGCCCTGGTAGGGCGTAAAAACGAGTTTGGCAAGCTCGAAATTCTGGGCATGGGCAAAGCTGTGTCGGAAGGCGTCGTGCGCGGCATTGTGTCCAACATCGACAAGACCGTGGATGCCATCCGCAAGGCCATTCGCCAGGCCGAAGAACAGTCGGGCATCAACATCGGCGTCGTGAACGTGGGCATTGCCGGCCAGCACATCCGCAGCCTGCAGCACAACGGCAGCATCACCCGCGCTTCCGCCGAAACGGAAATCACCGTGGAGGATGTAAACCGCCTCACCAACGACATGTACCGGCTCGTCACGCCGCCCGGCTCCGAAATCATCCACGTGATGCCCCAGGACTACAAGGTGGACTACGAGGAAGGCATCATGGAGCCCGTGGGCCACGCCGGCGTGCGCCTGGAAGGCAACTTCCACATCATCACGGCCCAGAGCACGGCTATCAACAACATCAACAAGTGCGTGACCAAGGCCGGCCTCGAAATCGACAACCTCATCCTGGAGCCGTTGGCGTCCTCGATGTCGGTGCTGAGCGACGAGGAGAAGGAAGCCGGCGTGGCGCTGATTGACATTGGCGGCGGCACCACCGACCTGGCCATCTTCAAGGACGGCATCATCCGCCACGCGGCCGTGCTGCCCTTCGGCGGTAACATCGTGACCTCCGACATCAAGCAGGGCTGCCTGGTGATGCAGAACCAGGCCGAGCAGCTGAAGGTGAAGTTCGGCAAAGCCATTGCCGAGGAAGCCTCCGACTACGAAATCGTAAGCATCCCCGGCCTGCGCGACCGGGCGCCCAAGGAAATTTCCCTGAAAAACCTGGCCTACATCATCGAGGCCCGGATGGAGGAAATCATCGAACTGGTGTACGCCGAGATTCAGCGCACCGGCCACGCCGACAAGCTGGCGGCCGGCATCGTGCTGACCGGCGGCGGCTCCCAGCTGCAGAACCTGGTACAGCTCACCGAGTACGTAACCGGCCTCGACACCCGTATCGGCTACCCCAACGAGCACCTGGGTAAAAGCAAGATCGAAGCGGTGAAGTCGCCCATGTATGCCACCACGGTAGGACTTGTGCTGGCCGGCTACCACTCGCTCGACGAGCGCAGCCTGCGCAGCTACGAGGAAGAGCAGACCTACCGCCCGGCTCCCGAAGCGCGGCCGGCAACGCCCGCTCCCCAGGCCGCGCAGCCCCAGCCCCAGGCGCCCAAGCAGCCGGCTGAGCCTAAAAAGCCCTCCGGTGCCGGCAAGTTCTTCCAAGACATCATCAGCCGCACCAAAGGCCTGCTGATTGACGATTTCGACGATAAACAGTACTAAAGTCAATTAAGAATTATCAATTAAGAATTAAGAATTGGACAGGCATTTTCAGGATGTTTCGCAATTCCTCCTCTTCCATTCTTAATTCTTAATTCTCAATTCTTAATTCCTAATTGACCTTCCCAATGGATTTTAAATTCGATATACCTTCCCAGTCCAAGTCGATCATCAAGGTGATTGGCGTGGGTGGTGGCGGCTCCAATGCCGTTAACCACATGTTCTCGCAGGGCATCAAGGACGTGGAGTTCGTCATCTGCAACACCGACAAGCAGGCTTTGCACAGCTCTTCCGTGCCGAACAAGCTGCAGATCGGCGTGGACCTGACCGAAGGCCTCGGTGCCGGCGCTAACCCCGAGCGGGGCAAGCAGGCGGCCATCGAGAGCCGGGAGCAGATCCGCGAGCTGCTCAGCAACGGCACCAAGATGGTGTTCATCACCGCCGGTATGGGTGGCGGTACCGGTACCGGTGCGGCCCCCGTAATTGCCAAAGTGGCCAAGGAGCTGGGTATCCTTACCGTGGGCATCGTGACGGCGCCCTTCATGTTCGAGGGTAAGAAGAAGCGCCAGCAGGCCGAGCACGGCATCAAGGAGCTCAGCGACAACTGCGACACGGTGCTGGTGATTCTCAACGACAAGCTCCGCGAAATCTTCGGTAACCTGCCCATCCGCTCAGCTTTCGCCAAAGCGGATAACATCCTGAGTACGGCCGCCAAGAGCATTGCCGAAATCATTACCGTCACGGCCGAAGTCAACGTGGACTTTGAAGACGTGAAGACGGTTATGAAGGACTCGGGGGCTGCAGTTATGGGCTCGAGCATCACGGAAGGCGAAAACCGCGCCCAGCGTGCCGCCGAGGAAGCCCTGACTTCGCCGCTGCTCAACAACACCGACATCCACGGTGCCCAGAAGATTCTGCTCTCGATTATGTCGGGCGACCAGGCGGAGCTGGAGATGGACGAGTTGACGGAAATCACGGAGTACATCCAGCAGAAGGCTGGTCAGGACGCCGAGGTTATCTTCGGTCACGGCATCGACCCCACGCTGGGTCAGAGCATCCGGGTTACGGTTATTGCTACCGGCTTTGCCCGCGAGGCTCACAACATCACCACGATGCACGCTGCCAAAGTGGAGCCCGAAGTGGTGGAAGTGGAAGCCGATCCGCAGATCAACCTGTTCGACAAGGACCGGCAGGAAGTACAGCCGACGCCCGTAGCGGCCGTGCCGACGTTCGGTACGCCCCAGCCGGCTGCTGTAGAGCCGCCCAAAGTCACGTTCGACCTCGAAGGCTCACCGTACACCTACGTGCCCCCGGTAGCGGCTCCTTCTACGCCGGCTCCCGAGCCGGTCGTGCTGCAGCACCCGGTGCCGACCCCGGCCGCCCCGCGTCCGTCCCTGGACGTACGGGCCGAGGAGCGCCGTCGTCGTCTGCAGGAGCTGAGCAGCGGCCTCACCAACGATGCCATCAAGGATCAGCTGGAAACCCCGGCTTACCTGCGCCGGCACGTGAAGCTGGAAAATGTGGTGCCCTCGAGCGAGCGGAACATCTCCCGCTTCAACCTCTCCGACGACAATGAGCTGCTCGGCGACAACCGCTTCCTCCACGACAACGTGGACTAAGCTCCCGGCCTTCGTACACAACACTGAAAAAGGGTGGGTCGGATATTCCGACCCACCCTTTTTCGTTTCTAGTCTTACGCCTGAAGCTTTATGCCTGCGAAAGAGTCGGGGAAGTGGCGGGGCGGGGGCGGCTTCGGATAAGCTGGTTAAGCGGCTGCTCTACGAGGTAGTGCAGGCCAACTGATAACGCGTTGAGCAGCAGAAACAGCCCGGCGCTGCTGCCTGTTATGTGCCCTGCCAGCCAGTCGTGCACCACCCCGACGTGAATCAGGTAAAAGATATACGAGCTGCGGCCCAGGATCTGCAAAGGAGGGGTTGTCAGCACCCACTGCAGGGGAGTGCGTTCGGCCAGTAGGCCCGCGAAGAACAGCAGGATGCCGCCCGGCAGCACCACGTTGTTCAGCACCACGCCAAATGGGTGCTCCTGTCCGAAGTCGTAGCTGCCCTGCATGGCTACCATGCCACCGAGCGTAGCGGCCATCAGCGCCAGGCCCAACACGGTGTAGAGCCCCGGCCACGGCGCAACCCGGAGCTGTCCGGCCCGCAGCCAGAGGGCCAGCTGCATACCGGCATAAAACTCGAAGCACCGTCCGAAGAAGGTGAACAGGAGCATGAACTTGAAATTGGCAAACAGCCCCAGCGGAATGCGGTGCAGCAGCAGCACGAACCCGATGCCCAGCGCCAGCAGCAGCAGCGGCTGGGCCCACAGCCGCACCCGGCGCCGGCGGATCAGCAGGAAGGCAACCGGGGCAAACAGGTAAAAGCATTCTTCCACGGTCAGCGTCCAGCCCTGGGCAATGCCGGAGTACTTCAGCTCGTCGAGGAAGCCGCGCAGGAAAAGCACGTTGAGCAGCCAAGTACGCCAGCTGCCATCCACTCCGGGCTGATTCTGAAACATCCAGAAGGTCAGGGTGGTCAGCAGAAAATACAGCGGGTAGATCCGGGCAAAGCGGTTGCGCAGGTAGCCGGCCCACCAGCGCCGGGTCCACTGCTCGGTACCGTAGTAGCGTTGCGTAATCAGAAAGCCGCTCAGCACAAAGAAAATCGGCACACCGATGTGGAACTCCATCACCAGCCGGTGCAGCAGGAGAGTCTGCCCCTCGTTCGGGAAAGGGTTGAAGTGATGCAGGCACACCAGGTAAGCGGCCACCGCCCGAATGCCGGTCAGGGCCGGAAAATAGGTAGCTGAGTCCGGGGGCGGCAGAGTTAACCGCGGTGCTGCCGAAACGGTCTGCTGCGACATGTACAGATAACAAGGAAAAGAAAGCCAAAGAACGTGGTTCCGCCGGATTAACGGCCCCTGGCAGCAGGCATAAAAAAAGCCGGCCCAGCGGGTTACGGCTTTTTTAGAACGTAGAGCAGGGCACTGCTACGGCTTGAACGGGTCGGAGAAGCGCTTGTCGCGGGTAAAGGTGGTATCGGTGAGCGTGCGCAGGAAGGCAATGATCTGGTTTTTCTGCGTCTGGGTCAGGTCGAGCTGAGTGCCGTTCAGGGTGTTGGAAGCGTCAAGCAGGAGCGGGTCGATGTTGGGGCTGCTGCGCTTGACGTGGTCACTGTAGTGGTCTAAGACGTCTTCCAGGGTGGCAAAGCGTCCGTCGTGCATGTAAGGCGCCGTCAACTCGATGTTGCGCAGCGTCGGAGCCCGGAACTTGCCGTTGTCCACGGCCAGTCCCGTCACGCCCTTGCGGCCGGGGTCGGTAAAGGTGGCGTCCAGGCCGTTGTTGTGGAAGCTTTGGCTGGTGAACAGCGGCCCCCCGTGGCAGTGCATGCAGTCGGCGCCGGCAATGCTGAGGTCGGGATTGGGGTGGTTGTTGTATAGGGCCTCCCCGCGCTGCTCGTCTACCGTCAGGCGTAGCTCCCGGCGCAGCGACCGGTCGTAGCGGGAGTTCGAGGAAATCAGGGTCCGCTGAAACTGGGCCAAGGCCTTGAGTACGTTTTGCTCGGTGATGGTCGTGGAGCCGAACGCCTTGCGGAACAGAGGCGGGTAGAGGTCGGTCTGCTGCAGCTTGCGCACGCCTTCGCCCAGAAGCTGGTGCATCTCTACCGGATTTTCCAGCGGCAGGCGCGCCTGGGTTTCGAGGGTGGTGGCGGCCCCGTCCCAGTTCAGCACCGGCTCCCAGGCCAGGTTCACGAGCGACATGCTGCTGCGGGTGTGCCGGGCCCCGTTGACCCCGATTGCCAGGGCCCGGCCATCGGTAAAGGCCTTGCTTTGCTGGTGGCAGCTGCCGCAGGAAAGGGTGTTGTCGCGCGAGAGGCGGGGCTCGTAGAACAGCATCCGGCCCAGCGCCACGCCTTCTTCCGTCAGAGGATTATCAGCCGGAATTCGGGCGTTCTGGGGAAAGTTGCTGGGAATGGTGAGTTGATACGGCGTCGTCACGACCGGCTCCTCCTCCAGGGGGTCAGTGCAGCAGGAAAGCAGCAGCATGCCGGCCGGTAGCAGGAGCAGGGCGCGTAAGCGGGTAAGGTTCAGAGCCATGGAGTGAAGCAGGAACGGGCCCGATAAAGATAGGCGTTGGCACGACAACGCCAGGGATGACCGGTTAAGTTTACTTTGCCGTCAGGATCAACTGGGTCTTCTCGCCCGTGCGCAATCCTTCAAATAAAGCAGCGGGGGCATTGCCCGCAGCACTGCTGCTTAATCAGCCTGGGAGCCACTAAGAGCGGGTTGTGGCCGCTAGTTGGCCATGATGTGGTCGACCCGGAACATACCGGCCGCGTAGTTATCGGCAATCTTCAGCATGTTCTGGTTGGTATTGGACCCGCTCATCGTGCTGTACACCGTGGCAAATCGGATGGGGTTGGGCCCGGTCAGGGCCTTGAGTATGTCCGCCTTCACATGAACCTGCGGCGTTTTGCCCTGGCGCACGGGCAGGGAGGAGCCGGTAAAGGGCAGGGTGATGGTTCGCAGGGTGTTGACGGGCTTGCGGTAGCCGGCAATGTGGAACAGCAGGGCGGAGCTAGGCGACTGGCGGGACGTGCCCTCCAGCTTCAGGAAGATGTACTCCCGGGTCATGGGCCAGTACATGGTGCTGGTGGGGTCGAGCGAACCCGCCGGCGCTTCGGTAACGGTACGGGTGCTATCGACGCCCAGCAAAAAGCTCATACTGGCGTAGTCCCCCGGCGGCACATCCTTCAGCACCAGCGTTTTGCTGGCCGCATCCGACTCCTTGACCAGAAAGTAGCTGCTGGGAGCGGCGTACTCGGTGCCGTCCTGGCGCCTCAGCCTGATGTTCGACACGAAATAGCTGAATGCCGACACCGTCAGACTGTCGCCGGAGCCAACGGCATATCTGGTTGAGCCCAGCACCAGCGGAGCGGTGCCTACCACGTGGTCCATTCGGATGCTGACCGCCCCGGTTTCGGTTTTGGGGTCATCGTCCTCACAGCTAGTAAGGGAGCAGGCAGCAAGAACTGCCATGGTTATGTAAGAGGTGAATCGGGTAAGTTTCATCCGTGCTAGTCAATCAGTTAACTACGTATACTTCAGCAACACCGGGCCCGGCTAATTGATGCCCTGGTGGCTAGGCCGGCTGCGGGCAGCAGCGGCCATGTCGAGGTCAGACCTGAAAGGACGGCGGGTGGAAGACGCCGTGCGCGGGCGTAAACGCGTAGTAACCGGGGCGGAAGCCGGCAAACCGGCGCGGCGCGGACGGAACGGTGGCGTGCGAGGAAAACCGCAGGCGGGGCAGGGGGCTAACGGCGTCGAGCTTTAGTTTGGCAAAGCTCGTGGAAGGGGCTTTGCCGTCGGTACTGCCGGCTTTTCGCAGCTGTTTGGCCAAGTGGCACTTCCCGTTGCACTGCATGGCCGGGCGGGCCTTGTTCACGCAGAACAGCTCGGTAATCCGCTGCTTCTGGGCCTGGTAGTTGAGAACAACCAGCTCCCGGCTGAAAGTCTGCAGCAGGATCAGGCACACAAGAAACCAGGAGAAGAGACGGGCCACGGAACCAGGGTAGGGTTATCAAATATACTGGATGTCCGTTAGCTGGCCGCTGGCCGGTGCGGCGCCTAAAACGCCAGCAGCTCGGTTGCCTGTTCGCGCAGCAGCTGCTGGTACAGCGGATGCGTCAGCTCGCCCTCCGCCGTCAGGTACTGGTCGATGCCAGGCAGGCGCACCCGGCTGGGCAGCACGGCCGTGCCGAGGTACATCAGGATATCGGTCAGGTGGGCCATGGCCAGCAGCCCGCCCTGGGAGCCCGACGACAAGCCCACCAAAGCTGCTTTCTTGCCGCGGATGCCGCCGGGGTAAGGCAGGCCGTCGATAAAGGCTTTCAGCGCCCCGGGAAACGAGGCGTTGTACTCGGGCACGATGAAAACCAGCTTGCTGGCCTCTCCGGCTTTCCGGGCCAGTTGGTTGAAAGCGGCATTCCGACCCGTTTCGGCATACAGGGCGGTGGCAGTAAAGTCCGCGGGCAGGTCGGCCAGGTCCAGGATCTGGTGCGCAGCGCCCAGCTCAGACAGAATGCCCGCGTACAAGGCCGCCAGCCGGGTTGCCCGGGAGTTCGGACGGTTGGTGCCCGCAATAATGGTTATCATGAAGGGATAGGTCAGGATGCTTTGGCTGCTAACAACGAAAGCGCCGGGAATGATTAGCCGACCAGCCGACGGAACCGGGTAGGCATAAAAAAAGGCGAAACGGGAAGTCCCTTTCGCCTTTTTTCAGAAATCAGAATCACCTACGCCAGGTTGTTCGAGGTAGCCTTGGCGGAGATGAACTCGCGGTTGAGGATGGCAATGTTTTCGAGCGAGATGCCCACCGGGCATTCCGCGGCGCACTGGCCGATGTTGGAGCAGGCGCCGAAGCCTTCCCTGTCCATCTGGGCCACCATGTTTTCCACGCGGGTTGAGCGCTCGACCTGACCCTGGGGCAGCAGCGCGAGCTGCGACACCTTGGCCGACACGAACAGCATAGCCGAGGAATTTTTGCAGGCGGCCACGCAGGCGCCGCAGGCGATGCAGGTCGCGGCCTCAAAGGCGCGGTCGGCAATGGGCTTCGGAATCGGAATCTCGTTGCCGTCGGGTACGCCGCCGGTGTTCACGCTCACGTAGCCACCGGCCTGAATGATCCGGTCAAAGGCCGAGCGGTCGACGCTCAGGTCCTTATTGACCGGGAAGGCCTGGGAGCGCCAGGGCTCGATGGTGATGGTGTCGCCGTCGGAGAACTTGCGCATGTGCAGCTGGCAGGTTGTGGTGCCCTGCTCGGGACCGTGAGCCCGGCCGTTGATGAACAGGTTGCACGAGCCGCAGATGCCTTCGCGGCAGTCGTGGTCAAACGCTACCGGGTCGTCGCCTTTGCGCAGCAGGTCCTCGTTGAGGACGTCCAGCATTTCCAGAAACGACATTTCGGGGGAGATGTCGCGGACGTTGTATTGTACCACCTGACCCGCCGCGGCGCGGTTTTTCTGACGCCACACTTTCAGCGTCAGATTCATTGGTTTGGCATTCGGGTTACTTCCAGCCATGGGTATTTCTGAGGTCTTAGGTCTTAGGGAATAGGTCTTAGGAACAAGGGCTTTAAGGCTAAAACCTAAGCCCTAAGTCCCTAAAACCTTACTTGTAGCTGCGCTGGGTGAGCTTCACGTTTTCGAACTGCAGGTCCTCCTTGTGCAGGACCTCGGGAACGTCGAGGCCCCGGAACTCCCAGGCGGCAACGTACGCGTAGTTCTCATCGTCGCGCTGAGCCTCGCCTTCCGGCGTGGCGTATTCCTCGCGGAAGTGGCCGCCGCAGCTTTCGTTACGGTTCAGCGCGTCGTCCACCATCAGCTCGCCCAGCTCGATGAAGTCAGCCACGCGGCCGGCCTTCTCAAGTGTCTGGTTCAACTCATCGTTGCTGCCCACCACCTTCAGATCCGACCAGAACTCCTTGCGGAGCTGCTGGATGGCCTGCTTGGCGTGGCGCAGTCCTTCGGCGTTGCGGGCCATACCGCAGTACTCCCACATGATGTGGCCCAGGGCCTTGTGGAACTCGTCGGGCGTGCGGTTGCCGTTGATGCTCATCAGCTTGCTGATCTGCTCGCGTACGTTGGCCTCGGCCTCGCGGAAAGCGGGGTGGTCCGTGGTCACGGGCTTGGGCGGCGTGTTGGCCAGGTAATCCCCGATGGTGTAGGGAATCACGAAGTAGCCGTCGGCCAGGCCCTGCATCAGCGCCGAGGCCCCGAGGCGGTTGGCGCCGTGGTCGGAGAAGTTGCACTCCCCGGTGGCGTACAGGCCCGGCACGGTGGTCTGCAGGTTGTAGTCGACCCACAGCCCGCCCATGGTGTAGTGCACCGCGGGGTAGATGCGCATCGGCTGCGAGTAGGGGTCTTCGTCGGTGATTTTCTCGTACATGGCAAACAGGTTGCCGTACTTCTGGCTGACCGAGTCTGCGCCCGTGCGCTTGATGATGTCGGCGAAGTCGAGGTACACGGCCAGGCCTGAGGTGCCCACGCCGCGACCTTCGTCGCACATCATCTTGGCGTTGCGCGAGGCCACGTCGCGCGGAACTAGGTTACCGAAAGCGGGGTACTTGCGCTCCAGGAAGTAGTCGCGGTCGTCCTCGGCAATGTCCTGGGGCTTGAGCTGGCCCTGGCGCACGCGCTCGGCCATCTCCACCGTCTTGGGCACCCATACGCGCCCGTCGTTGCGCAGCGACTCCGACATCAGCGTCAGCTTCGACTGGTAGTCGCCCGATACGGGAATGCAGGTGGGGTGAATCTGGGTAAAGCAGGGATTGGCGAAGAAGGCACCCTTCTTGTGCGCCCGCCAGATAGCGGTCGTGTTGGAGTACATGGCGTTGGTGCTCAGATAGAACACGTTGCCGTAGCCCCCGGTCGCCAGCACCACGGCGTGGGCCGAGTGCTGCTCAATCTCACCCGTGATGAGGTGGCGGGTGATGATGCCGCGGGCGTGCCCGTCGACTACCACCACGTCCAGCATCTCGGTGCGGTTGTACATCTTCACTTTGCCGTAGGCAATCTGCCGGCTCAGGGCCGAGTAGGCGCCCAGCAGCAGCTGCTGGCCGGTCTGGCCCCGGGCGTAGAACGTGCGGCTAACCTGGGCGCCGCCGAACGAGCGGTTGGCCAGCAGGCCGCCGTATTCCCGGGCGAAGGGTACGCCCTGGGCCACGCACTGGTCGATGATGTTGACCGATACCTGGGCCAGCCGGTACACGTTGGCTTCCCGGGCCCGGTAGTCACCCCCTTTGATGGTATCGTAGAACAGGCGGAAGACGGAGTCGCCGTCGTTCTGGTAGTTTTTGGCAGCGTTGATACCACCCTGGGCGGCAATGGAGTGGGCGCGGCGCGGGGAGTCGTGGAAGGAAAAGGCCTTCACGTTGTAGCCCAGCTCGGCCAGCGAAGCGGCGGCTGAAGCCCCGGCCAGGCCGGTACCGACGATAATCACGTCGTACTTCCGCTTGTTGGCAGGGTTGACGAGCTTAACGTTAAACTTATGCTTCTCCCACTTTTCGGCCAGGGGCCCTTCGGGAATTTTCGAATCCAAGATCATGGGTGGGAACGGAATGAAGTGGAGCAAACAAGTGAGTGCATGGCCTAGCGCAGCGCGGGGTCAGCCCCGAGCGACTGTTCCACCGTGTTGCCGGTAGCGGGCCGGGGCTGGTAGTTGTCGCCGAAGAACATCACCACTGGTATAACCGCGAAGAGCAGGGAAACGATTACGGCAAATGCATAACCGGTAAACCGGATGGCCGGGGAGTACTTGCGGTGGTTGAGACCAAGCGTCTGGAAGCCGCTCGTGAAGCCGTGCCACAGGTGGTAGCCCAGGGCAATCTGCGCCAGGGCGTACAACGCCACGTACCAGGGAATTTTAAACGAAGCGGCGGCTACCGAGTACAGATCGCCAACGGGGTGGTCGAGGTTCGCGACGCGCACCTCTGCCAGGCCGCCCATGGCGTCGAAGCGGGAGCGGATCCAGAAGTTCATCAGGTGCACGATCAGAAAGATCAGCAGCAGCGTGCCCAGCAGGGCCATGTTGCGCGACGACCACTTCGAGTTGGCCTCGGGGTGGTTTACGATATAGCCCTGGGCGCCCCGGGCCTTTTTGTTTTTGATGGCCAGCGCCAGGCCCTGGTAGCTGTGCAGGATCAGGCCCAGCATCAAAACCACTTCCATACCCCTGATCAGAGGGTTGGTACCCATGAACTCCGCCCAGAAATTAAACGAATCCCCATTGTCGTGCCGCAGCATCTGCAGGTTGATCAGCAGGTGAACAAGCAGGAAAGTGCACAGGAACAGGCCGGTCAGCGACATGATGATCTTGCGGCCGATGCTGCTGGAGAATGTTTTGGTAATCCAACTCATAGAAGCTACTGGGAGGTTTGGGAAAGGTCGGTTGTAGAGGCCAAAGGTAAGTGCCGACCCCGTACGAAACAATTGAAATTGGGCGTTAACGGCATTCCTATTCAAACGTGAATCAATCTGCCGCTCCCGCCGTTAGAGCTTCAGGACTAGTACATAACCCGGTAGAACGAATTTTTGTTAGGTTTCCAGTCGGGTTTTCCTCACCTTCTCTTCTTGTTTTTCCTTTGCTTCCTAAACGGGTCATTCATATGAATATTCCATTACCACGTCGCGTCACCGGGCCGGTGCTGGTCTGGGTGGCGGTTTTATTGGCATTATCAGGACTGGCCTCCACCGCCGAGGCGACCCACATCCGCGCCGGCGACATTCAGGCCAAGACCGACACCACACCGGCCCGCAACCCCCGCCGCATCTTTTTTAAGATGATTACCTACACGGACGTGGCTTCGCAGGCAGCTCAGAACCCCGACGAAACCATTTTCTTCGGCGACAACACCTACAGCGGACGGGGCGCCGTGCGCCGGGCCAGCCAGGTTCAGATTGCACCCGACACCTACCGCAACACCTATTTCTTCGAGCATACCTATAATGCTCCGGGCACCTATACCGTCAGCCACATTGGGGAAAACCGCAGCCGCGACATCCGCAATATGAGCGACTCGCAGAACCAGAACTTCTACATCTCCACCACCTTCACCATTGATCCGGCGCTGGGCATCAACCATTCGCCGGTGCTCACGGCCCCGGCCGTCGACAAGGCCGCTGCGAACCAGGTGTATCTGCACAACCCCGGGGCCTACGACGCCGATGGCGACTCGCTTAGCTTTGAGCTCCGCATCTGCCTGCAGCAGCCGGGCGGAATTGCGGCGGTTGAGCGGCCTCCGCTCAACAACAACCCCCAGCCGGTTCCGGTCCCCAACTATCAATATCCCAACCACCAGAGCGTGTCGCCGGGTGGCGTGCAGGTGGTCTTTCCCGGGGCTTTGCCCGGACAGCCAGCGACGTTTACCCTGGATGGCTTTACCGGACAGCTGGTGTGGAACTCACCCAGCAGCCAGGGCATCGGCGACTACAACGTCGCGTTTGTCGTGCGGGAATGGCGGATCACCCCTTTCGGACCCCAGAACATCGGGGAGGTTGTCCGGGACATGCAGATTACGGTACGGCCTACCTCGAACATCCGGCCCGCCATCTTCACCCCGGCCGACGTTTGCGTAGTGGCCGGCACGCGCCTGGCCCGCACCATCACGGCCACTGACCCCGATGGTAACCCCGTTCGGCTGACGGCTTTTGGCGGCATCATCCCGCCCCTGGGCACGGTTACGCCCTCCGCATCCTTTGCCCAGACTCAGTTCGGTACCAATGCCCAGGCTTCCTTCGCCTGGACCCCTGACTGCAACAACGTCCGCCGTTTGCCCTATCAGGTACTATTCCGGGCCGAGGACCAGCCGTCTGCGTCGGGCACTCCGCTGATTGACCAGCGGGTGTGGCAGATTACCGTGGTCGGCCCGCCGCCGGCCAACCTGCGCGCCGGCACGCTTACTTCCAGCTCGGCCCAGCTGACCTGGGATGCCTATACCTGCCGAAACGCCAGCCGGATTCTGATCTTCCGCAAGGAGAATCCCTCGACCTGGACCCCCGGCGCTTGTGAAACAGGTATTCCGGCTTCGTCGGGCTACGTTCGCATAGCGGATGTGCCCGTTACGGCGACGACTTACGTGGATGCTGCCAACCTGCAACGCGGCAAAACTTACTGCTACCGCATCTACGCCATTTTTCCCGAGCCCGGCGGCGGGGAAAGCATTGCTTCCCAGGAAGCCTGCGTATCGTTTACCGGCCGCAGCGCGGTGTTTACCAACGTGACGGTTGACCGCACCGATGCCGCCAACGGCGAGGTAACGGTGCGCTGGACCAAGCCGACCAGCAATGCCGGCTTCTTCCCGCCCGTGGGCTACCGCCTGTACCGGGCCGTGGGCCAGAACCCCGTGCCGACAGCTTTTTCGCTGATTCAGACCATTGCCAGCCTGAACGACACGACGTTCGTGGACCGGAACCTGAACACGGCCGCCAATGCCTATAGCTACCGGCTGGAGTTCTTCAGCAGCGCGCAGTCGTCGCCGGGCTCGGCAGAGCTGATTGAAACGGCAGGTCCGGCCTCTACCGTACGCGTGGAGGGCACCCCGGACCCGACGACCAACAGCATCGCCGTGCGCTGGACGTACTCGGTGCCGTGGAACAACGCCCAGCGCCCCACGACCATCTTCCGCCGCGACCCGGGTTCCTCTACCTACGTGCAGGTTGCCACCGTGACGGGCACGGCAACCGGGGGCACGTACACCGACCGGGGAACAACCGCGGCCCCGCTGCAAAAGGGAGCAACCTACTGCTACTACGTGCTGACCAATGGCACCTACAACAACGCACGCCTGCCGGATCCGCTGCTCAACAAAAGCCAGGAGCGGTGCATTGCCCTCAACGCGGTGCCCTGCCCACCGGTGCTGACGCTGTCGGTAACCAACTGCGACAGTCTGGCGGCCCTGCCTTCGTTCCCGCGGCCGAGCGACACGTACGCCAACACGCTGACCTGGACGCTGGGCAACACGCCTACCGACTGCAGCCGGGCCATTGCCTACTACCGCATCTTCTATCGGCCTACCGCCGAAGGACCGTTTACCCTGCTCGACTCGGTGACGCAGATGCGCTACCAGCACCGGGCCCTGACTTCGCCGGCCGGCTGCTACGCCGTGCAGTCGGTGGATGCCTCGGGTAACCGCAGCGCCCTGAGCAACATCGAGTGCAAGGACAACTGCCTGTTCTTCCTGCTGCCCAACATCTTTACTCCCAACGGGGACGGCATCAACGACACGTTTGTGCCCAAGGTGTCGAGCCCGGTGCGGAAGGTTCACTTCCAGGTGTTCAACCGCTGGGGCGTGAAGATCTACGATGGCAACACCGACCCCCGCATCAACTGGGACGGTGGCGGCAGCACCGGGGAAAACCGTCGCGGCGTGAAGGTGACCGAAGGCGTGTACTACTACTACGCCGAGGTCGAGTTTGCGGACTTCAACAACACGAAGCGGACCTACAAAGGCTGGGTGGAAATCACCCGCTAAGCTGCCGTTAAGCAGTTAGCCCTTCAAAAACCCGCATCCGGCTCCGGATGCGGGTTTTTTTATTCCTGCTATCTTGCCGCCCGAGCGTCCTGCCCATGTCCTGACGCTGCTCTCCGTAGCGGCTTCCGGCATCGGCTATCAACCAACCATTGTTTTTCTGAACCAGAACCAGGGCTAGCAGCCAACAGGTATCCGCTACTAGCTAAATCACCACTTCCCGCATGAAAGCAGTTGTATTCCCCGGCCAGGGCAGCCAGTTTACCGGCATGGGCCGCGACCTGTACGAGCAGCAGCCTGCTGCCCGTCAGCTGATGGACCAGGCCAATGAGATTCTCGGCTTCCGCCTTACCGACGTCATGTTCACCGGCTCCGACGAGGACCTGCGCCAGACCAACGTCACCCAGCCGGCCATCTTTCTGCACTCCGTGGCCCTGGCCACCGTGCTGCCTGACCTGAAGCCGGCTATGACGGCCGGGCACTCCCTGGGCGAGTTTTCGGCCCTGGTAGCGGCTAAAGTGCTGAGGTTTGAAGACGCTATGCAGCTGGTAGCCCGGCGCGCCCAGGCCATGCAGGCCGCCTGCCAGGAGCAGCCGGGCACCATGGCCGCCATTCTCGGCCTCGACGACGACACCACGGTGCGCATCTGCCAGGAAATTACCCAGGGCGGCAATGTAGTCGTGGCCGCCAACTTCAACTGCCCCGGGCAGCTGGTCGTTTCCGGCTCCCAACGCGGCGTCGAGCTGGCCTGTGAGCAGCTAAAGGCCGCCGGTGCCAAGCGGGCGTTGCCGCTGCCGGTAGGAGGGGCGTTTCATTCCCCGCTGATGCAGTCGGCGGAGGCGGAGCTGGCCCGGGCTATCGAAAGCACGCAGTTCCGCGCCGGTATCTGCCCGGTGTACCAGAACGTGGATGCTGCCCCTCACACCGACCCCGACGAAATCCGCCAGAACCTGGTGCGCCAGCTCACGGCCCCGGTGCGCTGGACGCAGAGCGTGCAGCGCATGGTAGCCAACGGCGCCACCGAGTTCGTGGAGTGCGGCCCCGGCAAAGTGCTGCAGGGTTTGGTGAAGAAGATTGCCCCCGAAGTTGCCGGCTCCTCCGCCATGGTGTAGTACTGTTTAGTAAGACGAAGCCGGCCGCGCCAGAACTATCTGGGGCGGCCGGTTTTTTGTAGGGGGTAGTCCGTCAGCAGAGTGCCGGCCGCTACTATTGGCCGGTCGAGGTGAAGCCCAGCAGGGCTTTGGGCTCTTCATAATCGTAGAACGACAGGTAAACCACCGCGGTAGCCTCCTTCCCGTTGGCCGCTAGGTAGGTTATTTCATAGCGGTCCAGCATGGCTAGGCCTAAAAAGCCGTTGGCCGACTTGTACTCACAGCACCCTCCCAGGCGCTTGTATTTGATGGGCTTGCCCTGCGGGTCACGCAGCAGGTCCAAGTAGGCGCGCTGGTTAGCCGGACCGCCGTTGGGGCCGGTACCGACCATAACGGGCTGCTCGGCCGTGAAACCGTACTTTTTAGTGGTGGCACTCTGGGTAAGGCGCTGGATGGTGTAGGTGGGCTTGGCGCTGGCCGGGTCGTTGCAGGCAGCCACTTTGGTCTGAGCCGAGCGTAGGCCCGCCTTATTCGCGCGGTTAAAGTCGGCGCAGGCGGAGTCTTTTTTACTTAGAAGCTCATATAGCAGGCCCCGGTTGTAATATGCTTCGCCGTAGCCAGGGTCCAACCTGATGGCATACGCGTAATCGGCGAAGGCACCTTCGTAATTGGTTAGTCGCCTTTGGGTGATGCCGCGGTTCAGGTAGCCCTTCTTGTAAGTAGGAGCCAGCTTTACCGTCTGGGAGAAGTCGGCCAGGGCCTCGGCGTGCCGGCCAAGCATATTTCGGGCAATGCCGCGGTTGTACCACGCGAAGTAGTCGTCGGGCTGCAGCTCAATTGACTTGCTGAACAGCGTGATGGCTTCATCCAGCTTGCCGGCCTGGGCTTGCTGAAGACCTTGCTCGTAGGCTTTCTGGGCCTCGGTTTGTGCCGCAGCCGATGTAAGCACGCATAGGCAAACCAGAAGGAGTAGAATGTTTTTCATAGATGGGTGCAGCTATAAATCAATAAGGAGAGATGCTCAGAGGTAGTAAATCAAACAACTTTAAACAGGTGGTTTTTCAAGTGCCGCTACTGCTCTAGGTGCGGCTGCTTTCCAGGATGGATTTTAGGGTGGTTAAATACTTGGATAAGTCAGACTTAGCCGCATATTTTATAATTATGGATGGTAGGGGAAAGCCGAGGCCGTGCTTGACAATGGCCTTGTCGAACTCCACTGAATAGGTCAGCGCTGTTTTATTTTGCGCGGTCCGGTTCACTTGCCTAATGCTTTTTAAAAAGAATTCTGATTCGGGTACAGTTTGATAAATAACCTCTTGGTTTGGAGCAAACGCTATACAGGAAAGATGTAGTACGTTGTTCGGGACTCGTTTTGACAGGTATGAGTTTTCGGTCGCCAAGGCGTTGATTTGCGGCCTTGTTGACATCGTTGTTGAGTTAATCTCCTTTCGCCATGATTTGTCGTTCTCAAGATTTGCAACGTAGTCAAAAATGGTTTTCAACTCGGCGGAAATTGTGACGGTACCGGTTATGCAAATATTCATGACTGTTTAAGGGGAGAGATGTTTTTATGTTGTTCTATGAACTTCATGAGCGGAAATAATAAAAGAAACAGAGCTGTTTAAGAGCCCTTTTGCCGCTGAAGCCGGAGATAAAGATGCACAGAGTACCAAAAAAGGCGGGCAGCTTTGTTGCTTGTTTACCCAGTATTGAAGGGTTCCGGCGAGCCGTGCTAATCTATTGAAAGTTTAAGTGAGCTGCCGGGGTGCAGCCTTCCGGACTGTTATCATTGATTTTCTATCCGCACCACTTCCAGTGTATCCGGGCACCCGGCCAGTAGCTCGGCCACCGTTTTCATCGACCCCGGATGCACTGCCGAAGCCGCCAGCTCCGCCAGGGGCACCAACGCAAAGCGCCGCTCAGGCAGACGCGGATGCGGCACTTGCAGCCTTAGAGTGTCGATAATCAGGTTATCGTAAAGCAGGATGTCGACGTCGAGCGTACGAGGGCCCCAGCGCAGGTCGCGGCGGCGCTGGGCCTGGGTTTCCACCTGCTGGCAGGCATCGAGCAGCTGTTCGGGCAGCAGGGTGGTTTCCAGTTGCACAGCCTGGTTCAGGAACGGCGGCTGGTCTTCAAGACCCCAGGCGGCAGTTTCATACAGGCCCGAAACAGCCACTACGTGCCCGGTCCCAGCCAGCTGCTCGACCGCAAAGCCCAATTGGCTGACCCGGTCACCAAGGTTAGAGCCGAGCAGGAGGTAGGCGGTAGGCATTGGGAAGAATAATGATCAAGAAGCCTGGGAACAGTTATGCCGGCTGGATACCGAGGTGGAGCCGTTCGCGCGGCATTGTAGACCTTTTGATCGTATTTTCAAAGGAAGTCTACAAAGCTGTAGACTTCTGCCGGCAATTGGGCATAAAAGTCTACAACCGTGGTGGTGCGAAGCTGCTGGGCGCGGCTGATGCTCTGCCACAGAATGCTTATCAAGCCAGTACCCGCCGCAGAAACGACACTGTGGCCTCGGCTACCTGCTCCGACTGGGCCGGCAGCCCGGCCGACGGCCAGGGGTGGGCGCCGCCAAAGTTGTGCGTCACGCCGGGCAGGACGAGCAGCTCGGCATCGGGCTTCAGCTTTTTTAGCTCGTGGGCCCGGCTCATGGGTACGGTTTCGTCCTGGTCACCGTGGAGGATGAGCAGGGGCTGGCGCAGCTTGCGGCGCACGTTGTGGGGAATATCGAGGCGGAGGCGGTTTTGGTGGTAGTCTTCCACAATCTGAAAGTACAGCGGCAGTTGCTGCCTGGTGCGGCTGTTCTCGACGTGAAACACGCCCTGCCGCTGCCAGTGCTGCATCAGTTCCTCGGTCCAGCCCGGGTTCACGTTGCCGATGGCCGCCCAGGTCACTACTGCCCGCACGCGCTTATCCTCGGCCGCCTTGAGCAGCACCAGCCCGCCGCCCCGGCTGTGGCCTACCAGCGCCAGATGGCTCAGGTTTAGCTCGGCGGCGGGCAGCTCCGCGCGCCCATCAAACAGCGCGTCGAGCACGGTGCCGATGTCGTTGAGTTCCAGGCTGAAGTTGTTTTGCCCGAAGGCTTCGAGGTCTTGCAGGTCGCCGGTGCCGCCGGGCACCACGCCGTTGTGCGACAGGTTGAGCTTCACAAACACGAAGCCCTGTCGGGCAAAGAAATCGGCCAGCACGTTGAAGTGGCCCCAGTCTTTGAACCCCTTGAACCCGTGCACGAACACCACCACCGGCTTGGGCTGCCCGTCGGGAAGGTAGCGGACGTCCACGGCAATGGGCCGGGCGTGGTGGGGGGAAGTGAGCAGAAACTCAACGGCAGTAAGCGGGGCGGAGGCAGGCATCGGCAGAAACAGAGGACGAGCGGTAAAAGTACGCGGCTAAAACCACCAGGCCGGGGTGTTGGTTAGGAATCGGCGGGCCTGCCCCGTATCATTGCAGCGCCCTGGCCGCCCGTGCGGCGGGGCCCGCTGCTCCCGCCCGCTGCATGAACGTTACCCTTGACCAGATACAGGCCCCGATTGCGGCCGAAATGGAGGAATTTGAGCGCAAGTTCCGGGCGTCCATGCAAACCAATGTCCTGCTGCTGGACAAGATCATGGGCTACATCGTGAAGCGCAAGGGCAAGCAGATCCGGCCCATGTTCGTATTCTTCACGGCCAAGATCAGCGGGGGCGAGCCCCTGCCCGAAGCCACTTTCCGGGGTGCTGCCCTGATTGAGCTGCTGCACACGGCCACGCTGGTGCACGACGACGTGGTGGACGAATCCAACTACCGCCGGGGCTTCTTTTCCATCAACGCCCTCTGGAAAAACAAGATTGCCGTGCTGGTGGGCGACTACCTGCTTTCCCGCGGCATGCAGCTGGCTTTGGAGCACGACGACTTCGACCTGCTCAAGATCGTGAACCGGGCCGTGCGGGAGCTGAGCGAAGGCGAGCTGTTGCAGATCGAAAAAGCCCGCCGCCTCGACATCACCGAGGACGTGTACTTCGACATCATCCGCCAGAAAACCGCCTCCCTGATTGCCTCCTGCTGCGCCGTGGGAGCGGCCTCGGCCGGGGCCGACAAGGACACCGTGGAGCGGGCCCGGCTGTTCGGCGAGAAGGTGGGCATGGCCTTTCAGATCAAGGATGACCTGTTCGACTTCGGTACCGACGAAATCGGCAAGCCCGTGGGCATCGACATCAAAGAGAAAAAGATGACTTTGCCGCTGATTTACGCCCTGCAGCAGGCCGACTGGCTCACCAAGCGCCGCATGATCTTCAACGTGAAGAACAACGACGGCCGCCGTGACCGGGTGCAGGCTGTCATCGACTTCGTGAAAAAGTCCGGGGGCCTGGACTACGCCATCCAAAGCATGAAAAGCTACCGCGACGAAGCCCTTCGCCTGCTGCACACCTTCCCCGAGTCGGCCGCACGCACTTCGCTGGAGCAGCTCATCAACTACACCATCGAGCGGGAGAAGTAGGTTTTTGAGCTACAAGCTGTAAGCTTCAAGCCGCAAGTTTTTTACCCCTGTCAGCCTGATCTAGCGAACCGCAGGTCGTAGTCAAGGACCGTCCTTGCAAAACCCGCAGACCTCCGGTATCAACACAAAGCCCTCTACCGTTGCTGGTAAAGGGCTTTGCGTATTTTATAAAACTCGCTCCTTATCAGAGAAAGGTCCGTGACTGACGGCTGCGGTTTGCTCTGCTTAGCATGACAGGCCTAAAAAAGCTTGTGGCTTGAAGCTTGCCGCTTGAAGCTTAAGCCGTCACCTGGTAGCTGACGCTGCCGTTTTCCACTTCCGACACGTCGAACCGAACGCCTTCGAAGGTGCTCTTGACGGTGATTTCGTGGGTCATCTCGCAGCCGGGGCACTTGATTTCTTCTTTTTCAAACTGCCCGTCGTCTTCGATGGAGTTGGCCAGGTGGTCGGGGGCCGGTACGCCGATCAGGTCGGTGAAGACTTCGGTATGACAGTGGTTGCAGGCGAACTTAAGGCCGACAGTACGGCCCTGCAGCTCATCGAGGGGAGCCAGGGCATCGGGGTTTTGCTGAATCCACATACGCGGAAGGGGTTTGGTTGAGGAAGAGGGAACGGAATAGGGTGGGGCCGGGGCCCGGAAGGCTGTACGTGCCGGTCCGGAAAAAAGATAAGCCCAACCGGGTGCCGGGTTGCTGCTGAGGTGGTTACTTTTGGCCGTTGCCCCCGCTAATTCCGCTTCTCATGACCGCTCCCGCTCCCCCCGCTTCCGGCGTTGCAGTGCCCAAGGTGCCGCGCTGGCAGTCCCTGCTCCGCTCCGTTTCCTTGGCCAAAGACCCGATTGCGGTTATCAGCGCCACCATGGCCCGCTACGGCGACACCGTGCAGCTCTATATCGGCGGCATGCAGAAGTCGATTCTCACCCAGGACCCGGGCCTGATGCAGCACATCCTGCAGAAAAACCACCGCAACTACGCCAAGTCGCAGTTCACCCAGGGGTTTTCGCGCTACGTGGGCCACGGCCTGCTCACCAACGAGGGCGCCGACTGGCTGCGGCAGCGCCGCCTCATTCAGCCGGGCTTTCACCGGCAGCGGGTGGCGGGCCTTACGGGGCTGATGCAGGAAATCGTGGCCGATACCCTGGCCCCGCTGACTGCCCGGGCCCAGGCCAGCGGTGGGGCCGTCACCATCCAGACCCACGAGCTGATGACCCAGCTCACGTTCCGCGTCATTGCCCGCTCGGTGTTCAGTACCAACTTCTCGGATGCTGAGCTGGACCGGGTGGCCGGGCTAATCACCGAGATTCAGGCGTTTTACACGGGTACCATCCGCCAGCCCTACCTCAAGCCCTGGCACCAGCTCAGCGGCCGGTTCCGCTACCACGACCAGCTCACGGCCGACCTGCGCGCCCTGCTCGGCGGCTACATTGCCCAGCGCCGCGCCGCCAACGATGCGCCTGGCGCCCCGGCCCCGCCCGACGACCTGCTGCAGATGCTGCTCGACGTGCGCTACGAGGACACCGGGGAGCCCATGACGCCCGACCAGGTGCTCGACGAAGCCCTGATCCTGCTTATTGCCGGCCACGAAACCAGCGCCAACGCCCTGACCTGGCTGTCGTACCTGCTGGCCCATCATCCCGCCGAAGCCGAAGCCATCCGCGCCGAAACGGCGGCCGTGCTGGCGTCGCGCCCGCCCGAAAAAGCCGCTGACAGGTTTGCCTTCGAGGAGCTGCCCCGTCTGAGCCGGGCCCTGCACGCGGTGCAGGAAGCCATGCGCCTGTTTCCGCCCGCCTGGATGGTGGACCGCGTCGCCCTCGCCGATGACGACTACCAGGGCATGCACATCCCGAAAGGCACCCTGTTCTCACTCTACATCTACGGCCTGCACCACGCGCCCAAGCACTGGGAGCAGCCCGCCTCGTTTCGCCCAGCCCGCTTCGCCCCGGCGCCCGGTTCCATGGGCCCGCCGGCCTATCTGCCCTTCGGCGGCGGGCCCCGCCTGTGTATCGGAATGCAGTTTGCCCTCACCGAGATGCAGCTCGTCACGCTCGAGCTGCTGCGGCAGTTCCGGGTGGAGTGGGTCGACGGGCAGCCGCCGGTAGCTACCCAGCCACTGATTACCCTGCGGCCCCGGGGCGACTTTCAGGTCCGGCTGCGGCTGCGCTGAGCCGGGGGCGTTTTTCTATAATGTCAGGCGGGCAGTCTGTAACAAAAAAGCCCCGTGCTCTTCAGTACGGGGTTTTTTGTTGGCTCAGGAAATAGCTACTCTTTCAGCAGCTGGTCGATGGTCTGGTTGAACTCGGCAATTTCCTGCTCATAGTACTTGCCGGTGCCGGGGCCCGAGAAGCCGGTGTGAATTTTCCGCACCTCGCCCTTTTTGTCGAGGAAGATGGTGGTGGGGAAAGCCAGTACCTGGGCCAGCTGGGGCAGGCTCTTGCTGGCCGAATCCTTGTCGGCCATGCCGGCCACGGCCAAGTCGTAGCCCACGTTCATGCGCTGCTTCATCTTCAGCAGCTTCTGGGAGGCCAGCGCCTGGTCGGGCGTCCGCTCAAAGCCCAGGCCGATGATTTCGACCCCGCGGCCTTTGTTCTTCTCGTACCAGGGCGCCAGGAAGTTGGTTTCGTCCATGCAGTTGGGGCACCACGAGCCCAGAATCTGCACCACCACTACTTTGCCCTTGTACTTGGGGTCGGTGGGGGAGATGCTGCCGCCTTCGTAGATGCTCGGAAACTTAAAGTCGAGGCGCCTCTGCCCGGGCTTCATGCCGGTGAGCGTGTTGGCGTTGGGCAGCTTGGCGTTAGGGTCCTTCACAGCCGTCCAGGTTTCGTGGCCGGACTTGCCGGAGTAAAAGTCGCCCTTGATGTGGGTCGCAGGCTTTTTCAGATAGTTGTCACCAGTGCCAGCCGTGTCGGTGGTGCCAGTGAACAGGAAGCCGTGGCTGCCGTCGAAGGTGCTCAAGCTCAGCGTACGGCCCGAAGCATAGCCATCCAGGTAGCGGTAGTCGCCGGTAGTCGTCAGAAACGTGCCCGTTACCTTATAGCCATCCTGCTTGAAGACACCCACGGCCGGGTAGGTTTTGCCTTCCTCATCTTTGAAGGTGACGCGCCACGTGCCGTCGAAGGAAGCAAATGTTTCCGGGCTACTCGGCTCATCTACGAGCCCGGTTGCGCCCTTCTCAGCCGTGAACGGCACCCGGTACGGCTCTTTGCCGTCATACTTCACCCAGGCGCCCTTGAGCTTGCCCTCACCGTCGGCCCGCACTACCAGGGCCGCGTCGAACACGCCCAGGCGGATGGTGGTGGAGTCGCCGGCCGAGGTGATTTCGTTGAGCTTCAGCCGCTCCTCCCCGTTGCGCAGGGTGACGGTGGTCTTGCCGTTTTCCTGGGCTACATCGAACAGAAACGGAATTTCCTGGCCCTGGGCCGATAACGCGCCCCGCCAGGTGCCGGCCGTGAGTTGGGGGGCGCCGCCGGCGGCTTCGGTAGCCGAAGACGACGAATTGGACTGGCAGGCCGCGGCGCCGAGCAGCAGGCTCAGGCCAGTGGTAGATTTTATGAAAAAGGAACGGGCGTTCATGGTCAGAAAGGGAAGAGTAATTCGCGGCTAAACTATCCACGGCAGTTGATAGTTTAAAAATGCAGAATGGCGGGAAGCCGGATGCCGGCCTCTGCGAAGTCGGCTGTGGCTACCTCAACGGTGCCAGCCCCGCGGCCCGCGGGCCCGTATGAGGGTCGGAAAGGCGGCAGCAGCGCACCCTATTAAAAGTTTGGGTACCGCAACCGTCGCCGCCTATATTTGCGTACCCGCTCCGGGACCGGAGCTTTTCACTTTTTCCTTTTGACTTATGGCGTTTGACTTAGAAATGATTCAGGCCGTGTACGCCGGAATGGGCGCGCGCATCGAAGCCGCCCGTACTGCCGTTGGCCGTCCGCTCACCCTGACCGAAAAAATTCTGTACTCCCACCTCTACGGCGGTACCGTTACCAAGGCTCACGAGCGGGGCGTTTCCTACGTCGACTTCGCCCCCGACCGGGTGGCCATGCAGGATGCCACCGCCCAGATGGCCCTGCTCCAGTTTATGCAGGCCGGCAAAACCCAGGCTGCCGTGCCCAGCACCGTTCACTGCGACCACCTGATCCAGGCCCGCGTAGGCGCCCAGGAAGACCTGGCCGAAGCCAACACCGCCAACCGCGAAGTGTACGACTTCCTGGCTTCGGTATCGAATAAATATGGCCTGGGCTTCTGGAAGCCCGGCGCCGGCATCATCCACCAGGTGGTGCTCGAAAACTACGCCTTCCCCGGCGGCATGATGATCGGCACCGACTCCCACACCCCCAACGCGGGTGGTCTGGGCATGATTGCCATCGGTGTGGGCGGTGCCGACGCCGTCGACGTAATGGCCGGCATGGCCTGGGAGCTGAAGTTTCCGAAGGTCATCGGCGTAAAGCTCACCGGCAAGCTCAACGGCTGGACGGCTCCCAAGGACGTAATCCTGAAGGTAGCCGGCATCCTGACCGTGAAAGGCGGCACCGGCGCCATCGTGGAATACTTCGGCGACGGCGCCGACAGCCTTTCCGCGACCGGCAAAGCCACCATCTGCAACATGGGCGCGGAAATCGGGGCCACCACCTCGGTGTTCGGCTACGATGAGAAGATGGCTGACTACCTGCGCGGCACCGAGCGGGCCGAAGTAGCCGACCTCGCCAACGGCGTGCGCCAGCACCTGCGCGCCGATGATGAAGTATACGCCAACCCGGCCAACTTCTACGACCAGCTGATCGAAATCGACCTGAACACCCTGGAGCCCTACGTGAACGGTCCGTTCACCCCGGACGCAGCCTGGCCCATCTCCGAGTTTGCCGCCGCCGTGCGCGAGCATGGCTGGCCCGAGAAGCTGGAAGTCGGCCTGATCGGCTCCTGCACCAACTCCAGCTACGAGGACATCACCCGCGCCGCTTCCATTGCCGAACAGGCCGTGAGCAAGGGCCTGACCGTGAATGCCGAGTTTACCGTAACGCCCGGCTCCGAGCTAGTGCGCTACACCGTGGAGCGCGACGGTCTGCTCGACACCTTCGCCCAGATGGGCGGCGTGGTGCTGGCCAACGCCTGTGGTCCGTGCATCGGCCAGTGGGCCCGCCACACCACCGACCCCAAGCGCAAGAACTCCATCATCACGAGCTTCAACCGCAACTTCGCCAAGCGCAACGACGGCAACCCCAACACCCACGCTTTCGTGGCCTCGCCCGAAATCGTGACGGCCTTCGCCATTGCCGGCGACCTGACCTTCAACCCCCTCACCGACACGCTCCAGGGCACCAACGGCCCGGTGAAGTTCGACGAGCCCCGCGGCCTGGAAATGCCGCCCCAGGGCTACGCCGTGGAAGATGCCGGCTACCAGGCTCCTGCCGCCGACAGCTCTCAGGTGCAGGTAATCGTAGACCCGGCCTCCGACCGTCTGCAGCTGCTTGAGCCCTTCAAGCCCTGGGAAGGCACCGACCTGATGGGTCTGCGCCTGCTCATCAAAGCTCAGGGCAAGTGCACTACCGACCACATCAGCATGGCTGGGCCCTGGCTGATGTACCGCGGCCACCTCGACAACATCTCCAACAACATGCTGATCGGGGCCACCAACGCCTTTAATGGTGAGGCCAACTCGGTAAAGGATTTCCTGACCCAGGGCACGCCGTACAACACGGTGCCCCAGGTAGCCCGCAACTACAAGGGCCAGGGCATCGGCTCGGTTGTGGTTGGGGATGAGAACTACGGCGAAGGATCCTCCCGCGAGCACGCCGCCATGGAGCCCCGCCACCTCGGCGTGCGCGCTATCATCGTGAAGTCGTTTGCCCGGATTCACGAAACCAACCTCAAGAAGCAGGGAATGCTGGCGCTGACCTTCGCCAACAAGGCCGACTACGACCTGCTGGAAGAAGGCGACACCATCGACATCATTGGCCTGACCACGTTTGCGCCCGGTGTTGCGCTGCAGGCCCGCCTGCACCACGCCGACGGTGACACGGACCTCATCACGCTCAACCACACCTATAACGAAGGGCAGATTGAGTGGTTTAAGGCCGGATCGGCCCTGAACCTGATCCGTCTGAAGGAAGCTGGTGGCAGCGTGCTGTCGCAGAAGTAAGCCAACCTTCTTTTCAGGTAGTGCCAAACGGCCGCCCCGAAATTCCGGGGCGGCCGTTTCAGTTTCAGGTGGTCGCGGGTAGGAAACGGGAGTGTGGATGCGCAGGATAGGATCCTGCTTACTTTGCCGCACATCAAGCCGAATATATGCCCACCGTCTTTACGCACGCCGTGGTTGCCCTGGGTGCCGCCCGGGTTCTACATGCTCGCCCCCAGCCGCGCCGGCTCTGGTTGCTGACGGCCCTGTGCGCCATCCTGCCCGATTTCGACGCCGTTACCTTTAAGCTGGGTATTCCCTACGCGAGCATGTGGGGCCACCGCGGCTTCACCCACTCGGTAGCGTTTGCGCTGCTGACCGGGCTGGTAGTGGCGGGTATCGGCTGGCGCCAGGCTCCGCGCAGCCAGTGGTGGCAGCGGGCCGGCTGGTTGGCTTTGGCTACCCTTTCCCATCCCCTGCTGGATATGCTCACGAACGGCGGGCTGGGCGTCGCGCTATGGGCGCCCCTGAGTGCCGAGCGGTACTTTTTTCCGGTTCATCCGGTTCGGGTGTCGCCCATCGGAGGCGGGTTCTTCTCTGCCCGCGGGGTAGCCACGATGCTTAGCGAGTTCACGTGGCTCTGGCTACCTACTGCACTTGCCGTGGTGGTAGCACGCTTAGCAAAAAAGCGCAAGCCTGGTTAGTAGAGCACTAGCCATAAAAGAAAGCTGGCTGCTCCCGTCAGGGAGCAGCCAGATAAGAGGTGGCGGAAAGAGCCGGGCGCCTAGTTAAGCCATACGTTGGCCACCGGCTCGAAGCGCTGCACGGCAAAGGCACCGTAGGGCGCCTCGACGTAGAAGCCCAGCACGTGCACCTGAGGCTGGCCGGTGCGGGCATTGGGAAGTACTTTCACCGGGTACACCCGTCCGGCTTCGGGCCACTCACCAATGTAGTTCGCCGGCCGGCGGCTGGCGTCGATGCAGCGGGCAAACTGCTGAACAGGAAGCGGAGTTGGGAGCTTTACTTTCGACATATGCAAAGATAACGATTTTTGATAAAAACTAAAATTATTAGTTATTTATTTTGTTGGCTGTTTTCCTGAGGCAGCTAATATTTTTTCTTTTTCCCGGGAACTTTTTTCAGGAAAAACAATCGGATCGGCACCTGGTCTAAAGCCTTTCCTAACGAAAACAGTCCCAAGGCAAAACAATTTGCTAACAAATTTAGTAAATAGCGGCCCGGCTGGTCTAATCCTGCCGGAAAATCCTGATGTGTGCACTGGTGATGTTGACTTTGCCTGCCGAGCTATTGGCGCTGAAGCTGCCCTTTTATACTTGCCTGATTCCAGCGGGCTTTCCCTCACCGGCCGAAGATTACGAGGAACAGCCCTTAGACCTGAACCGCTATCTGTTTACCCACCCGGCTTCTACCTTTCTGGCCCGGATTACCGGCGACTCCATGACCGGTGCCGGCATTCACCCCGGTGACATAATCACGGTGGACCGGGCCATTGCGCCGGCCGACGGCCATATTGTCGTGGCGGTAGTGGACGGGGAGCATACCGTGAAGCGCCTGCGGCGCCGGCACGGGCGGGTCTGGCTGGAAGCCGAAAACGACCGTTACCCGGCCCTGGAATTGCTGGCTGATTCCCGGCTCGACATCTGGGGCGTCGTCACGCACGTCATTCATTCCTTTGTCAGCCGAAAGGCTGCTGGGAGTACTGGCCGCAACTAGCCCCCGCCGCCTCATGTACGCTCTTGTCGACTGCAACAACTTCTACGTGTCCTGCGAGCGGGTTTTCCAGCCCGCGCTGGCTGGCCGGCCCGTAGTGGTGCTCAGCAACAACGACGGCTGCCTGATTGCCCGCTCCGACGAAGCAAAGGCGCTGGGCCTGAAAATGGGGGAGCCTTTCCATCTGGTGCGCGCCACGCTGGAGCGGCACCGGGTGGCCGTGTTTTCATCCAACTACGCGCTCTACGGCGACATGAGCCGGCGGGTCATGGAGGTTCTAAGCAGCTTCTCACCCGAGGCCGAGCCGTATTCCATCGACGAGTCTTTTCTGAAGCTGACCGGTTTGGAGCTGCTTTACCCAAACCTGGAAAGCTGTGCGCACGCAATCCGGGAAGCCGTCCGGCAGCAGGTGGGGGTGCCCGTGTGCGTGGGCGTGGCGCCCACCAAAACCCTCGCCAAGCTGGCCAACCGGCTGGCCCGCAAGTGTGGGCAGGGGGTGATGGTACTAGCAACGCCGGAAAAACAAGCCGCAGCCCGGCAAGACACAGCCGTTGGCACAGTCTGGGGGGTGGGGCGAAAGTATTCCCAGAAATTACTGGCAATGGGCGTCGTGACGGCTGCCGATCTGGCAAACTTACCGGAAGGATGGGCCCGGCGCCATCTGGGCGGGGTAGTGGGACAGCGGCTCTGGCGGGAGCTGAACGGGCAGCCCTGCCTGGCCGAGCAGTTTGGTGAGCAGGCTGCGCCCCCGAAGCAAGGCACGTCGCGGCACAGCGTAACCTGCACCCGCTCTTTCGGCCGGCCGCAGCAGGAGTGGGCGGTGGTGCGCGAAGCCATTGCCACCTTTATGGCCCGGGGAGCCGAGAAGCTTCGTCGCTATAACCTGGAGGCGCACGTGGTAACCGTGCTGCTGGGTACCGACCGATACGCCAATCCCGGCCTGGCTACCCGCACCGGGGTCGTGACGCTGGCGCTGGCCACGGCCGACACTGGCGAGCTGAGCCGCGCCGCACTGACGGCTCTGCGCCGGGTGTTCCGCCCCGGTGTTGCCTATTACCGGGCCGGAATCCTGCTCAGCGGCCTGGAGCCGGCCGGGCAGGCACAGTTTGGGTTGTTTGAGGCCACGCCTGAGCAGCGGGAGCGGAGTCACCGGCTCATGACAGCCCTGGATGCGCTGAATACCCGACTGGGGCGACAAACGGTGCGGCTGGCCGCCGCGGCGGGTCCGGCACCCGCCTGGCGCGGGCGCT
Organism: Hymenobacter translucens; assembly: GCF_020685205.1. Taxonomy (GTDB): domain Bacteria; phylum Bacteroidota; class Bacteroidia; order Cytophagales; family Hymenobacteraceae; genus Hymenobacter; species Hymenobacter translucens. The sequence continues at coordinate 34,118 of NZ_JAJERB010000011.1, read as the reverse complement.
GCGCCTTTCCGTCCGCGGCCTACACCACCGAGTGGGAGCAGCTGTGGACTATCTGCTGATCCAACCCCTCAGCAGCCAAGCCGGCTCTAAAGCCGGTGCGCAGGCTGATGCGGCCGGGTAGAGCGCGGCTTCAGCACGCTGAGGGCCAGGAAATCAGGGTTGAACCACAATCCGGCGGGTCAGGGTAGCACCGGAGCTGCGCACCTGCACTACGTATACACCTGCCGCCAGGCCCTGCAGATTGAGCAGGGTTGTAGCGCTGCTGACTGCCGACTGTCGCACCGTCTGGCCCAGGGTATTGACGAGCCACAGTTCCCGGGCCGCGAAACTCACCGGTACTTCCACCCGCAGCTGGCCGCGCGCCGGGTTCGGATACACCTGCCACATGGTCTCGGCTACTGCCGGCCGGCTGGCCAGCACGGCATTATAGCGGGTCTGGGCGGCCGTGGCGGCGGCCTGCAGGGCCGGCAGGGAGTTGGCCCCCAGCACCGCAAACGCCACAACGGTGGAGTCGCCGGGAGCCAAACGACCTATAGCTGCGCCTACGACCTGCGAAACATCGACGCCCGCCGATGCGCCCGCCGTGCGCTGCTGGGTGCCGCTGCTTAGCGTAATGAACTTCTCGGCGTTGCTGAACCCGTCGCGCAGCCGCACCGGAGCCCCGGTAGGAGCGTTGTTATCCATGGAATAGCAGACCGGGGCTCCACCCTTCAGCAGCTTTACGGCGGCGTAGGTAGTAGCATTCACCCGATCGTACACGTAGCCCATGTTCCGCACCGAGTCCCAGGCGGCCGCATTGCGGCTGGCCTCCGGCACCACGTCCCAGTCCATGTACAGGCCGGCATAGAGGGGGCGGAGCGTGTCGGGCGTACTATTCTTTAGCTGGTACTCCACAATCACGTAGTCGCGGTGGGGAGCGGTGGCCCAGGCGTACGCCCGCTGCCGGATCCGCACGCCCACCGAGCGGTTGCGGGTCAGAGCCGGCAGCGAATCCTGAAAGGCGCCGGCGGCTTCCTGGTCGGCCCGGAGCGGGCTGCGGAAAGCAATCTGGCTCTGGGAGTAGAAGTCGCGGTCGAAGGAGTTGCGATCGTTGCGTACCCGGTCGGCAACGCGCGTTGGGGAGGTGGCTACCATCAGCCCGCCTTCGTAGAGCAAGGGCGCGCTTCCCTTGTACGTTACGCTTTCGCCGAGGTCGGAGCCGAGGGCATCGTAGCCCAGGTTTCCGCGGCTGGTTACCGTCAGGCTAAGGTCCCCGGCGTTCATTACCACGTAATCCGGGTTCAGGATAATGGTTACGAACTGGTCGCTCTGGTAGCCGTTGGCGGCGGTGAAGCGGTAGCGCAGCACCGCGCGGGTGTTAAGCGGGGCATTGGCCGCCACCGCCAGCCGGAACGGAGCCGTCGTGTTGGCGGCCCGGCCCAGCGTAGCCAGCGACCCCACGTTGAACGTGCCCTGGCGCACGGTGAGGTGGGGCGAAAGCGAAGTGGCCGTCACGGTTAGGTTGGTGACCGGCTGCAGCAGGTTCTGCACGTCCACGGTAATCCGCAGCGTGTCGCCAGGGGCGTAGGCCTTTTTTGCGGGCGCAAACGTGCTGCTCACCACCCGCGCTTCCCGCCGGTCGGTCAGCGAAACCGCCCGGAACACGTTCAGGCGGCCCGTTCCGATCTTGTCGCGAAACGTGGCATTCGAACCCCGGCCGTAGATGTCGTCGGCGGTTTGCCGGAGCTGGGCCGCCACCTGGGCCGAGTTGAACTGTGGAAACCGAACCCGGACCAAAGCCGCTGCCCCGGCCACCAGGGGCGCCGAAAACGAGGTGCCTCCCACGGGCTCGTAGCTGGTGTCGAAGTTGCCCACGGTGGTCATCACCAGCTCGCCGGGTGCCGAGAGCGACACGCGGTAGCTGTACGTGGAATAGCCCGACTTCAGGTCGGTGGGAGCGGAGGACGTGACCGAAAGCACGTGGTCGTAGCTGGCCGGGTAGAAGTCGAGCTCGGCGTTGGTGTTGCCGGCCGCGGCCACCACAACGGCGTTTCGGTTGATGGCGGCGTAGGTAATGGCGTCCTGCTCAAACTCCGAGCGGCCACCCGGACCGCCCCAGGAGGCATTGATAACCTGGCAGCCGTGGTCGGCGGCGTACACGATGGCTTCGTAGCCGGCAAAGCTGCCGGTCGGCGTGTTGGGATAGATTTTCAGGGGCAGGTACCGGCACTTAAAGCCGACCCCGGCTATGCCCCGGCCGTTGTCGGTTTCGGCGGCGGCGGCTCCGGCCACCAGGGACCCGTGGAGCGGCTGAAAGATAAGCGTATTCAGGGTGGGGTCGTTGTCGCGGTCGGCCAGGTCCCAGCCGCGGAAGTTGTCCACGTATCCGTCGTTGTCGTTGTCGATGCCGTCGATGGGGTCGGCGTAGTTGCGCTTCACCTGGTTGCGAAGGTCTTCGTGGGTGAAGCTGGTGCCGGTATCGGTTACGCCGATTACCATGGCCGTGTCGCCCTTGGTAACGTCCCAGGCCTGGTAGGCGCGGATGGTTTTCAGGTGGTACTGCCCGTTCGGAATCGAGAGGGTGGAGTCGGCCAGGGGGTCGTTGGGCAGGTAGAGCGGAGCCCGCACGTACATTGGCTCCGCGTAAAGCAGCGTGCCGGTTTTGAGCAGGGCCGCCCGGGCCGCCGCCAGGGAAACCTGGGGGCCGAACCACACCTGATAGATCGTGCGCAGCTCCACCGAGCCCGGCTGCTCCCGGCTGGGCGGCACGGCCCGCGGAAACTTCTGCTGGGTGCGCACAGCGCCGAGGCGCCGAAGCTCAGCATCGAGGGCAGCGACGCCGGTGCGGTCCGGGGCTGCCGACAGCAGCTCGGGCCGGAGCTTGAGCACCAGGGTGCCGGGCTGCACGGGCGAAACCGCCGGCTTACCCGGCAAGTCCTGCGCAGTGGCCGGCAGCAGGGCGCCGGAAACGCCGAGCAGGGTCAGGACAACAAGCAGAGAAGGTAGCAGGTGTTTCATACGCGCAAAGTCAGGGCGGAAAGTCAGCGAAACGACGGCAGGAACCGTCGCCATCCCGGGCCGTAAAGCGGCCTGGGCTACTCGGGGTTCTTTACGTAAATTTAAGCGCCCCGTGCTGCTTTATCTTTTCACAGACGAGGTTTCTGCTGAATTAATTCATCTCCGCCCCGCATCCCCTCCTGCTTCTTTCTCAATCCCTTATGACCGAAACCACCCGTAAGCACCAGGCTACCCTCGACACGGCGGTAAAAGCCCTGCACGGCCGCACGTTTTTCGCAGCCTTTCCCGAAAATCCTTCCCCCGAAATTTATGGTCCGGATGCCGACCGGCTGGGCCGGGAGAAGTTTGAGGCCCTGCGCAACCAGAACTTCACTGAGCTGCTGCAGGAGGCGCCCGAGCAGTGGGTAGGCCAGGAGGAGTCGCCCTACGAGCAGGTCAGCCTGGGCGTGAAGTACCCGTTTTTTGCCCCCGGCACGCTGGTGGAGCGGGCCCAGGGCGCGTTCGACGAATGGCGCCGACTCAAGCCCGCCGCCCGGGCCGCGCTGCTCACCGATGCCCTCGACGGCATGAAGGAGCGGTTTTTTGAAATTGCCTACGCCACCATGCACACCACCGGGCAGGCCTACCTGATGTCGTTCCAGGCCAGCGGCCCCCACGCCGCCGACCGGGCCCTGGAGGCCATTGCCGCCGGCTACGAGGAGCAGACCCGCTTCCCGGAAGAAACGCGCTGGGAAAAACCCATGGGCAAGTACAGCATCACCCTGCAGAAAACCTGGCGGGCCGTGCCCAAGGGCGTGGCGTTGGTTATCGGCTGTTCCACGTTCCCTACCTGGAACTCCGTGCCGGGCATGTTTGCCTCGCTCGTTACCGGCAACCCCGTCATTGTAAAGCCCCACCCCAAGGCCGTGCTGCCCATTGCCCTTGTCGTGGCCGAGGTGCAGAAGGTGCTGGCCGAGCACGGCCTGGACCCGAACATCTGCCAGCTGGCCGTGGATGCCGACGACCGGCTCATCACCAAGGACCTGTGCGAGAACCCTGCCGTCAAGCTGATCGACTACACCGGCGGCTCGCAGTTTGGCGAGTACGTGGAAGGGCTGAAAGGCAAAACCGTGTTTACCGAGAAAACCGGGGTCAACTCCATCATCCTGGATTCCTGCGACGACCTCGACAAGGTGGCTCAGAATCTGGCTTTCTCAGTGAGCCTGTACTCGGGGCAGATGTGTACCGCGCCCCAGAACTTCTTTATTCCGGCCGGCGGCGTGCGGGTCGGCGACGAGCTGGTGCCGTATGAGGACGTGGTGCAGAAGCTGGCCGCGGCCGTGACCGGACTAACTACCAACCCCAAGGTGGCGCCCCACGTGTGCGGGGCCATTCAGAGCCCGGCCACCCAGGAGCGGGTTGAAAAGCTGGTTCTCGACGGGGGCCGCAGCGTGCTGGCTCCCGGCAAGGTCGACCATCCCGTGTTCCAGAATGCCCGCACCTGCTCGGCCAGCATTCACGAGGTCGATGCTTCCCGCATCGAGCAGTTCAGCCAGGAGCTGTTCGGGCCTATCATGCTGATCATCAAAACCGAGAATACGCAGGAAAGCATCCGACTGGCGGCCCAGCTGGCCCGGGAATACGGCGCTATCAGCTGCGGCGCCTACACCACCGACCAGCAGGTGAAAGAGCAGATCATGGACGAGATGAGCCTGGCCGGCACCCCCGTTTCGTTTAACCTGACCGGCAGTATCTACGTGAACCAGAACGCGGGCTTCTCCGACTTTCACGTCACGGGCGGCAACCCGGCCGGCAATGCCTCCTTTACCAATCCCGAGTTTGTAATTAAGCGCTTCACCTGGGTTGGCTTCCGCGAGCCGGTTGCCTAAATGCTGCAGGGCAGCACCCATAAAAAAGCCCCGACCTGCTACAGGTCGGGGCTTTTTTATGGGTGCAAGTAATACCGGCCCACTACTTGGGCTTGTTGCTGAACTTGTAGTTTTTGGGCGCCTTTACCGACTTGGCCTTGTAGGGGTCGTTGGCTTTGAGGTCGATGCCGAAGCCCGGGCTGCGGGTTTTCCGGAACTTGGATTTGTCGTTGGGCCGCCGGGTTGCTTCGCTGGCGGTTGAGCGGTAGTTGCGCGGATTCTTGCTAGCCGAATCCTGGGTGGAGCAGGCGGAGCCGGCAATAAGCAGGCTGCCGCAGAGAAGAGAGAGTAGCGTTTTCATGGGGCAGAATCAGGGGAGAAGATATCCAATCCAAAGTGACCTGATATCATACGGTTGATACCGGTTTATACTGTTTCCAGTCTGGAAAGGATTTATTGGGCGCACAATCTATGCCACTTTCCCGTGACTCCCCTATAGCAGCGCAGCGCAAGGGGGCATTTCTACCCGGTCCGCGGCCCGCTATAAGCTCATCAATTCCCGAAACAGCACCGACTGCTTGCGCGAAACCTCTACCTCGGGTCCGTCGCGCAGCATAATTTTGAGCGTGTTGCTAAACCAGGGCTCGATACCGGCAATCCACTTCAGGTTGATGATCTGCTGGCGGTTGGCCCGGAAAAATACTTTCGGGTCGAGGCGCTGCTCCAGGTGCTGCAGCGTGCGCGGAATCAGGGGGCGGTGCTGCTCGAAGTAGATCTGGGTGTAGCTGCCGTTAATCTCGAACAGCTTGATATCAGCCAGGCGCACAAACCAGCACCGCTCCCCGTCTTTGACAAACACCTGGTCCTGCTCGGTAAGCGGGGTGGGGGCGGGGTCCTCGGCCGGAACCGCGGGCTGGGCACCCGCAGCCGGGAACTGAAACTGGGCCAGGGCTTTTTCCAGGGCCGCCGCCAGCCGGGTTTCCTGCACCGGCTTGAGCAGGTAGTCCAGGGCGTTCACCTCGAAGGCACGGAGGGCATACTCGTCGTAGGCCGTGGTGAAGATGACGTGGGGCGCCGCCTCCAGCGAGGCCAGCAGCTCGAAGCCGTTCTGCCCGGGCATGTGGATGTCGAGAAACAGCACGTCGGGCTGCAGCTCCCGGATCTGGGCGCGGGCTTCCTCGGCGTGGCGGGCCTCGCCCACGATGGTGACCTGCGGGTGGGCCCGGAGCAGGTGGCGGAGCTCGGTGCGGGCCAGGCGGGAGTCATCGACCAGCAGAACGTTCATAGGGCTAGGGTAAAAAACAGAAGTGGGTTGAGAAGCGAAACTAGACGGCGGCCCGGAGCAGCGACTCGGGGAGGGGAGCGGCCAGGGGTAGCTCCAGCGTGGCTACCACCGTATCGGGCCCGGTGGGGTCGTTGGCAATGCGGAGCCGGGCCGAGGCGCCGAACAATAGCTGCAGCCGCTCCCGGGCGTTGCGCAGTCCCACCCCCTCGTACCCGGGGCGGGGCTCAAACCGGCCGGTGTTGCGCACGACGACGTGCAGCTGACCAGTGCCGGCATCGGGCTGGGCGGTAAGGGTGATGAAGCCCCCGGCCGGCCGGGGCGAAATGCCGTGCTTGATGGCGTTTTCCACCAGCAGCTGCAGCGTCATGGGCGGGATAAGCACGGGCAGGGCCGCCGGATCCACGTCGAGGGAGTACGTGAGGCGCTCCTCGAGCTGCAGGGCTTCGAGCTGCAGGTAGTGCTCCACGATTTCGAGCTCCCGGCCCAGCGGCACCCGCTCGGCGCTGTTGAGCTGGATGGAGTAGCGCAGCAAATCGGAGAGGTGGGTTATCATGTCGCGGGCCCGGGCGGGGTCTTCCATCACCAATGCCCGGATGTTATTGAGGCCGTTGAACATGAAGTGTGGGTTGATCTGGGCCTTGAGGGTGCGCATCTCCGCTTCCTGCACCGCGGCGGCCAGCTTCCACTTGTCCACGTCGGCCTGCTTGTAGCTGTCGAGGTAGTGCAGGCCAAAGTAAAAGGCGCACCACATCCACATCACGAAATCCGTCTGCAGGGCGTAGCCGATGTACTGCTGCCAGTTGGCGGTGCCGCCCACGGAGGCCGGGGGGCGCAGCACAAAGGTGACCAGCGTGCCGACAATCACCTGGCAGACCACCGATACCAGCGCCGTGCCGAGCAGCACCCGGGGCAGCAGGCGGCCGATGGAAAGCTGCAGCCAGCCGTGGCGGTGAATGTAGTTGCGCAGCAGGTGGCTCAGCAGCAGGAGCGTCGATATCACCAGCAGCTCCACCCCCACAAAGTAGATGTTCAGGCGGCCGTAGATGACGAAAAAGACGATTCCGACCACCCCGTAGAGCGACCAGCCGGTCAGCTGCAGGGTCCAGTACAGGCGCTTGCGGGCAGAGATGCGCGACATGGGCAGTAAGGGTATAGGGTGCCGGGGCTAAGCCAGCGCCGGGACGGCCTGGGCGTACAGGTCCCGGCTTTTGCGGTAGCCGAAGCGCAGAAACACGCCCAGCAGCAGCAGCACGCCGGCAGTGAAAGCCGGAACCAGATAAGGAGCCGTACCCGCGTAGCGCAGTCCCAGAAACAAGGCGCCCAGCGGCAGCACCCCGGCCGCCACGGCGTAGGCCCGGGCACTGTAGAACCAGGCGTAGGGAAAGAAGTGCGCCCCCGTGATAATGGCGTAGGTCATGATAAAGTACTGCGGCTGCGTCGAGTAAATAAAGATCAGGAAGGGGAAATAAAACATCTGCGCGAAGTTCAGCCACAAACCCAGGGGCTGCAGCGGGTTGCTCTTGATGGTCCAGGTTGTGCCCAGCAGCTTCGAGAACAGCCAGGCCAGGGGCAGCGTAAGGGCCCCCACGAAGAAGGTGATAAAGCCGTTGCGCGTGGGAGTGCCGGGCAGGGTCCAGATGACGGTGAGGAGCAGCCAGACCAGGGTAGCCGCCAGGATAAAGTCGAGACCGTTCTTTGCTTTGGCCGAAAGCTCGAGCTTCAGGGCCTGGAAGTCCTTTTCGAGGAGCATAAGAGGAGAGAAAGAGCTGGAAAGTAGCCCGCAAGATGGGCTTGTTTTGCGTTTTATGACAGGCCCCGCGTTATTTCTTTGCCACGGCCGCCTGCTTCAGGAAGGCATCGGCCTGGCCCAGGAACCACTGGGTGTCGTCCCACATCAGAAAGTGCTTGCCGGCTTCCGACATCTCGATGCGGTGCTGGGGCAGGGCGGCGTACTGCCGGGCAAAGATGGCGCGGGTGCTTTCCATAGTCGAGCCGTACTGCTTGTAGGCGGCCCAGGCACCCAGCACCAGCACCGGCTGCTGGATGCGCGCCAGGTCCTGGCGCAGGTCGGTGGTCGACATATCGTACATGGCCTGGGCTACCGTGGCAGGGTCGGAGGCCTGACCCCAGCGGGCGGCCAGGCTGATGCGGGCCGTGTCGGTAATCAGGCTGGTTACCATCATGCGCTGCTGGGCCATCGGCATCTTGCCCCGGCTCATCTGCTTGCGCATGCCCTCGGCCATGGGCTTTGCCTGCTCCGCGGTCAGGTCCGGGTTCTGAATGGCGGCCATGAAGGGCAGGGAGTCTACAATCACCAGCGGACCCACGGCGTCGGGTTGGGTGGTGCTGAGCCACAGGCCCAGGAACCCGCCGAGGCTGTGACCGACGATTACCGGCTTGTTGAGCTTCTGCGTCTTGATGTAGGCCAGCAGCTGGTCGCGCACGCCCTGCAGCAGGTTGTCGGTAGAGGCCTGGGCTGGCGTACCGCCGAAGCCGGCCAGGGAGATGATGTGGCACTGGTACTGCTTCTGGTAATGGGCCACGGTCTCGTTCCACACCGCGCCGGGGCAGGTCAGGCCGGGAATCAGCAGCATGGGCTTGCCTTTGCCTACTACTTTCACCGTGAAGCCGGGGTGCGCGGCGGGCGAGTCGGCCACCACCGCGGTGGCGAGCGGGGCAGCGAAGGCAGCGGTGGAGCCGGTCAGGAGCAGGGCGGCGGCGAGGGAGCGGAGGGTAGCGGAAAGGTTCATGGGGTAGTGCGTTTTGGGTTGATTGATGGCTCAAACCTAGCGCAGACGGCCCCTGAGCGGAAGCAGATCTTGGCTGAACGGTAATCTACCCCGCCGACCTGCTTTTATTCCGGCTGAATGGTAACGACCCGGCCGCACGAAAAACGCCCCGGCTCGCAGGGAGCCGGGGCGTTCGGAAAAGGAGGACAGGCTGTACAGACCAGAGTAGCTAGATAATCTTCCGCAGGTCGTCGCGGAGGTTGTCGATGCCACGGCGGATTTCATCCCAGGCGCTGGTTTCCCGCTCGGGGGCCGCCATACCGGCGGCCGGGGCGGGACCCAGCTTCTCGGCCAGCTTGGCGCGCTTGGCTTCCAGGGCGGCAATGTGCTCGTGGTAGGTGTGCTCAGAGTTGGCGGCGGTGGCGTGGGCGCGGTTTTCCAGGGTTTTAATCTTGGCAGTCAGCTCATCCAGGGCCTGCCGCAGCTCAGCGTCGCTGAGGTGATTGGGCACGCGCATGTTTTCGGGGCTCGGCGTATAGGACATGTCGGGAAAGGTAAGTGGTGGTCAGCGGGGGCAACTAACTTAAAAATTGCCGAATCTGCACTTCTTTACTGCTTTTGCCCGATAAAAGATGCTTGTCGCCCTAGCTGCCCCAGCGGCGGGGCACGCCCAGCTCCCGGGCCAGGGGCGCGGCCCCCGACTGCCACAGCCGCCCAAGCAGCTCCTGAATGGCCGTGCTCAGCTCCAGATGGTAGTCGGAATGCAGCTTTTCGGTCTGGCGCAGCGCGTCGTGGGTGCGCTTGGCCAGGTGCTGCAGCAGGGGCTGGGTGGGCCCGTGCAGCTTGCTGACGACCTCCGGCTGGTGCTCGAACACGCGGTTGAGCAGGCGCAGCGTCAGCTCCACTTCCCCGAAGGCATCCTCCGTAATCTTGGCGTGGTAGCCGATGCGGGCCTGCAGCTGACGCACGATGACGAGCAGGTCGTTGGGCGTCTGGTGGTAGCCCCGCACCGGGTCGTCGATCTGGGTGCGCAGCAGCTCGCGCCGGGCTTCGAGGGCCTGGTCGCCTTCGAGCAGGCGGTAGCTGAGCTGCTCTACCAGCACCGCATCCTGGGCCACGAGCCGCACCAGCAGCTGGTCTTTCTCTTTCTGAGGCAGTTGGAGCAGGGCTTTGCGCAGGTCGGGGGAAAGGGCGGGCATATGGCGAGGCTACGTACCCGCAAGAAACAACGAAACCGGCGGTTTGAGTCCTTGCAACTCAGTTTTGCTGCTACCTCCACCGGTCTCCAAACGCATAAAGGGTGGTTGACTTGCCCCGCATATCCAGCCACCACTTGGTATATCCGGTGTGCCCTATACAATTCACCATCTTAATTAAAGAACGGTATCTGGCTATTGGACCTAAACTAATCCGCAGCCCGTCGCCTGCTCCGTGGGTAGCCTTTAGACGCCGGCCCACTGCCTCCGCTTCCTGCTCCTCGAAGTAGTCCAGCCAGATGTTTCCGGTAAACGTGACTGTATGCCAATTCCATTTTTCCAGCTCCTGCAACGAAGGCAGCTTGATCAAGCGAGATAGAGAATTAGGCGAAGAGGTTAGCGGGATAATATGCAGCACATAGCGCGGCTTCAACCGGTCGGCGTGCAGGCTCACCTGCCGGCAGCCCAGCAGCAGCAGAAACGCCAGTGCCAGCAGGCCCGGTGGGAGAAGTAATCGGCGCCGATGTCGACGAGTCGCACAGTGTATTATCATGCAGGTAGGCTAAACGACGACAAGTGAGAATTAGCAGCTTATCAACACTGTTTCTCTACTCTAACCGGTAGGCGCCCATGGCATAAAGGGTGGTTGGCTTATCATTCACCTCCAGCCACCAGTTGTTGAGTTTAACCTGATGCAAGCAGTCAAGCACCCGGATAAGAGAGCTATACTTAGCCGTGGTACTGAACTGGACCCGTAGCCCGGCTCCGCCGGCCGCGAAGGACCTAGCCTTGATGTGGCGGACCATTGCCTGCGTCTCCTGGGCCGAGAAGTAGTCCAGCCAGATGTTACCGGTAAAGGCTACTGTACGCCAGGGTAGGATTTGCAGCTCTTGCCAGGCATGCCCGTCACCTACAGGATCAAGATTTAGCTCAAGCGTATGCCTAAGGTTCAGCCGCTCCGCGTGCAGGCTCACCTGCCGGCAACCAAGCAACAGCAGAAAAGCCAGTGCCAGCAGGCCGGGCGGCAGCAACAGCAGGCGACGGTGACGACGGCGCAGAAGCATGGTAGGTGAGAGATTTACGGCGTAAGCGAATAATAGCACTTGCAACGCCGCCAGAGCGGGGTCTCGTGTGTAAGCTGCTGCGTTTCTTGTGTGTACAACCCAAGCTCACCGTCTGACATGCGAATAGCTGACAGCTACGACGCTCAGGGTACTGCTTGACACAAAAAGGGCTGACACAAAAAAGATTTGTGTCAGCCCTTTTTGTGTCAGGCGAGAAGCTGCATTGGCTAGCCTTTTTTCGCCTTTACCTTTTCTTTGGCTGCCGGACTGCCGCTACCGCCGGTGTAGGCCACGCGGTAAATTACGCCGCCCGAATCGTCGCTCACCAGCAGGGAGCCGTCGGGGTGCTGGGCGATGCCGCAGACCCGGCCGAACTGCTCCTTGTTGTCGTTCACCAGCCAGCCGGTGATGAAGTCCTCGATGCCGGTAGCCCGGCCCTGGGCGTCGTAGCGGACCCGCACGATGCGGTAGCCCGAGGGCTGGGCGCGGTTCCAGGAGCCGTGCATGGTGGCAAAGGCGTCGTTGCGGTACTCAGCCGGGAACTGGGCGCCGGTGTTAAATACCATCCCCAGCGGCGCCGCGTGGGCGGCGTAGAGCTGCACCGGCTTCACGGTTTTAGCCGCGTACTGCTCGGGCGTTTCGCCGGCGGGCTGGGGGTGGGGCGGGATCTTGCCGTCGGCGTACACGTAGGGCCAGCCGTAGTCGGCGCCTTCCCTGAGCTCATTCAGTTCCTCGCGCTGGTCTTCGTCGCCAAGCCAGTCGATGCCGTGGTCGAAGCCCCAGAGCTGTTTGGTGGCGGGGTGCCAGGCGAAGCCGATGGTGTTGCGCAGCCCTTTGGCGTAGATCTTCCGGCCCGAGCCGTCGGTGCTGAGCTGCAGCAGCGTGGCGCTTTCCTTGTTCCGCTCGTCGCAGGCGTTGCAGGTGCTGCCCACCGAGAGGTAGAGCTTGCCGTCGGGCCCGAAGTTGATGGTGCGGTTGGGGTGCTGTCCGGCGTCGGGCAAATCCTTATACAGCGTCTTCAGCTCGCCCAGGGTGCCGTCGGCCTTGATGTCGGCCACGTACAGCTCCCGGATGGCGGCAATGTACAGCTTGCCGTCCTTGAGAGCCAGCCCGTGCAGGTCGGGGCGGCGGGCCACTTCCTTGGCCGGCTCGGCCTGCCCGTCCTTGTTGGCATCGCGCAACAGCATTACCGTGCCCTGGTCGCGGTCCGAGGCGTACACGTCGCCGTTCGGGGCTACCACCAGCATCCGGGGCTTGCCCACCTTCTCGGCGTACTTGGTGACGGTAAAGCCGGCCGGGGCCTTGAGCCGGGCCACGTTGGCTGCCGTGGCGTCGACCTTGCCGGGCTTGAAGACGTTGACGGAGAAGCCCGCCTTGACGGTCTTTTCATAGTCGTTCTGGGCGTAGCCAGTAGTGGTGGCCAGAAGCGCGGTAAGGGTAAGGGTTTTGGGTAGCAGACGCATAGCTGAACAGTTTAGTCAGCTTGGTTCAACTGCTATTGTAGCGTTTGGGTTACGCCGCTCGAGCCCGAGAGGAGCCGGCACTCAGCCTGCCTTGGCCAGCTTCCGCAGCTGCTTTAGCTCCGCCGCCTGGGTGTAGCGCAGCTCCTGGGTGCGGGTACACATGCCCGTTACAAAATACGGCGCTACTTTTTTAACAACGCCGGCCAGATCCTGCGTCATATCCACGGTGTAGGCGTACACCAGCCGCTCGGAGCCTACCGCGTAGCTCACTCCGCAGGATGAGCCGGGGCCATCCGTTACAATCATGACGGTGGGCCCAACTGCAACGCCTTTGAGCTGCCGCTGTACGGCAAACGTGTAGCGACGGAACTGGCGACGGCTTATAAGCAGGGTGTCGCGGCCGGTAGCCGGGGAGGTTAACTGGGTCGTATCCATGCTCGTTACATCCTCAACTGCCGTCACCCGGCCAGTGAAAATCAGACTGGCCTGGGCGTAGGCTTTGGCAATTTGCTGCTTCTGTGGAATGTTCTCTGTCACGCAGGAACAGGCCCGGGCGTCGGGCAGGAGAAAGAGGAGAATGGCGGTCAGAAACAGTGCTTTCATAAAAAAAGGCGCATCGGAAGAGGTGTTTCTCTATCCGATGCGCCGGCAAGGTACTTTCCACAAATTGTCGGCGGCATTGGGGCAGAATCTCCCCAATGGCGACCAGCCGCTTACGGACTAACTAGGTTGAGGCTGACGTTGAAGTACAGCGGGTTGGTGAGCGTGTTTTCGTAGAGTGCCTGTTCCGAGCCCAGCAGGCTTTCCTTTTCGCCGGTCGGGTTCTGGTTGCGGAAGGCGTCGTTACGGTAGTTGTAGCGCAGCCCGGCCTGGGCCGAAACCCACACAAAGCCCGCCAGCCGCTGCTCGTAGGTGAGGCGGGGCTTCAGCTCGCCCCGGCGCAGGTACACGTCCTGGGTGCCAACCTGCCCCAGGTAGTAGGCGTTGCCTTCCAGCTCGTAGCCGAGCTTCAGCAGGGCCGTGGTGCCGAAATTGCGGCGCACCTCGGCGCGGGCCGGAAACAGCACTTCAACGCCCCACTGGGGCGTAAAGGTGCGGTTGTAGAGCACCACCGGAATGTACAGCAGCTGACCGGCCCGGTACGTGCGGCTCAGGCCCAGGCCCCACTGCAGGTTGTCGTTGGGCTTCCAGCCGAAAATGGCCGCGCCGCTGTACGTCATGTGCTTCGACGACAGGTCGCCCGGCTTGCGGTAGTTGCCGTTGGCGTCAGCATTAAGCTGCACCAGCATAAAGTGCTTGATGTCGAAGGGCTTGAACACGGTGGCGTTCAGACCCGTGGTGCGCAGGCCCTTGTGCAGAAGGTGAAAGTAGGGCGACTGTTCGTGATTGGCCACGTCAAGCCCCGTATTCCAGTAGGTCAGGCCCAGGTTCAAAATGACGTTGTTACGCGAAATGACGGGCGCGTTGAATGCCAGACGCAGGCCGCGGGCCGAGTTGACCTTCGTTTCCACGGCGGCCTGCCGAACTGCCGGACTGCCTGCGAACTGGGCGGAAGTAAGCGTGTAGGGCAGCTGGTACTCGTAGCCAAGCGAAATCAGCTTGGTCGGCGTCAGGTACAGCACTTTCTGCGTGGCGTAGTTGGTGCCGCCATCCGACGCATCACCGAACTGGTCGAAGTTTTCGTCTGCCGCCGGGGTAGTAGTGCGGGTCGTGTCGGTGACCTGGGCCAGAGCCGGCGCACCGGCCAGCAGGCACCCGGCCAGCAGTAAGTAGGAGTAGTTCATGCAAGACAAAAGAGGAGTGGGCAGAATAGCGCCGGGCAGCCAGCCAATGCGGCCGCCCGGCAGGATTCAGGGCTGATTACTTTTTGGCAATCTGCCGCTTCCAGACGTCGGTGCGGCCGAAGAGCGACACGCCGATAAAGCCGCGTACTTCCAGGGTGTTGGGGTCGGTGAGGGTCATCTCGCAGCTGTAGTCGCTGCCGTTCTTGGGGTCGTAGATCTTGCCGTTTTCCCACTTGTTTTCGCCGGCGTACGTGAACTCGCGCATGTTCTCCAGGCCCTTGAGCTTAACTTTACGCTTGCTCTCGTCGGGGTTGTTGACGTCGGTGCGGGGCGTGCCGTCGGGGTTGTTAGGCACTTTCAGCCACACCAGCCGGCCGTAGTATTTGTTGTCGCTCTTTTTGTAGATCTGAATCATGCCGGTGCCCTCGCCGTTTTTCCACACGCCGATTACGGCGTCGGGGTTGGGGGCCAGATGGGCGGCCTGAACGGCCAGCACTACCAACAGAAAGTTGAGGAACAGGACGAGCCCGATTTTAGCGAAACGTGGCATGAGGGGGAGAGGGGTTTTTAAAGTGAGGACTAACTTACAGGGTAAATATAGGAAGCACCGTGTTCAAATTGTGCAACTAATAAGCTGCATGCCGAATAAAGTAACCATGTTGGGCCTGTCAGCCAGCATATCGGCACCAAAACCAGCAGAACCGGCCGGGTGAAAGCACCAACCCCGGCCCCGCCTTTGCCGTTGGCAGGAACCTGCTTTGCTTGTGTTCATGTCCCGTTCCTTTCTGCCGGCCCTGCTGCTGGCTTTCCCGGCCGCGTTGCCGGTTTGGGCCCAGGCTCCGGCCTCTCCCGACACTATCCGCGCCATTCGCCTGCCCGAAGCCACCGTGGTCGGCTACGGCCAGTACCTGCCCCTGCGCCGCACGGCCGCGGCCATTGGGGTAGCTGATGCCGGTACGCTCGACCGGTTCGGGCCCACCTCGCTCACGGCGGCGGTGAACACCCTGCCCGGGGTGCGCCTCGAAGAAAGAGCCACGGCCAGCTACCGGCTCAGCGTGCGGGGCAGTACGCTCCGCTCCCCGTTCGGGGTCCGCAACGTGAAAGTCTATTACCAGGACATTCCCTTCACCGAAGCCAGCGGCAGCACCCCGCTCAACCTGCTCGACCCGGCCAACATCGGCCGGATTGAGATAATCAAAGGCCCGGCGGCCAGCACGTACGGGGCCGGCACCGGGGGAGCCGTGCTGCTGAGCGGGCCCCGGCCGGAGGTAGGCGAAAAGCGGGACCAGGTAGGGCTGACGGTCGGCAGCTTCGGACTGCGGCGCTACGTGGCGGCGGCCGGCAGCCGCACCGCTACCGAAGAGCTGAGCGCCCGGTACGTGCGCCAGACCCTGGACGGCTACCGGGAGCAAAGCGCCCTGCGCCGCGACGTGCTGACCGTGGATGGGCTATTTACTCCGGCCGAAAACCGTACCGTGGCCGCCCACCTGCTGTATACCGACCTGAACTACCAGCTGCCCGGGGGGCTTACCCGGGCCCAGTTTGCGCAGAACCCGCGGCAGGCCCGGCCGGGGACGGCTACCGCCCCGGGCACCGTGGCGCAGCGGGCATCGTACCGGTCGCGTACGGCCCTGCTCGGCCTCACCCACGACTACCGCATCAAGCCCCGGCTCACCAACAAAACCACCCTGTATGCCACCGGCACCACAATCCGGACGCCCTTCCTCGTAGACTTCGAGCGCAACACGGTCGTGGGCGGGGGCGGGCGGACGGCCTTCAGCTACCAGGCGGCGCTGGCCGGGCGCGTGCTGCGCCTGACGGCCGGAGCCGAGCTGCAGGCCTCCTTTGAAAGCTCCCGCAACTACCAGAACCGGGCCGGGACGCCCGGCGCGTTACGCTACGACGACGAAATCAGCACGCTCACCGGGTTCGGGTTCGGGCAGGCCGACTGGGAGCTGCCGGCCGGCTGGCTTGTCACGGTAGGAGCCAGCTACAACCGCCTGCGCTACGATATCCGGCGTCTGAGCGACGCGCTGAACACGCCCGCCCAGCTCTACGACCTCAGCCGCGACTTCCGGCCCCAGGTGTCGCCGCGGCTAGCCGTGCTCAAGGAGCTGACGCCGCTCGTTTCGGCTTACGCCAGCGTGGGAACCGGCTTTTCCCCGCCTACCGAAGAGGAAATCCGCCCGTCTAACGGCAGCCTGAATACGGACCTGGAGGCCGAGCGGGGCACCAACTACGAAGCCGGTCTGCGCGGCGCCTTACTCGGTAACCGGATTACGTTTGACGTGGCCGCCTTCGACTTCCGGCTGCGCCAGACCATCGTGTCGCGCTCGAACGACCAGGGCACCCAGCTGTTTTACAACTCCGGCGCCACCCGGCAGCAGGGCGTTGAAGCCGCGGTCAGCGCCTGGCTTTTGCCCGCGGCCGACTCGGTCGGGCCCCTCGGGATGCGGATATGGGCAAGCTATGCCTACAACCGTTTCCGCTTTCAGAGCTATCAGCCCGGCACCGACGATTTCAGCGGCAACCAACTTACCGGCACGGCCCCGCATACGCTCAGTGCCGGCCTCGACCTGTCGTCCCGCCTGGGCTTCTACCTGCATCCTACCCTGAGCCACCAGGCCCGCCTGCCCCTGAACGATGCCAACACCGAGTACGCCCCCGGCTACTGGACCTTTGCCGCCCGGGCCGGCTGGCGCCGGCTGCTTGTCCGGCGGCTGGAAGTGGATGTGCACGCCGGTCTCGACAACGCCACCGACCGGCGCTACAGCCTCGGCAACGACCTGAATGCCTTTGGAGGCCGCTATTTTCAGCCGGCTCCGGGCCGCAGCTTCTACGCCGGCATCCTGCTGGGCTGGCGGTGGGACAAATAGCCGGAACGGTTGGCTGATGGATGGCAGCGCGAACCATCGACTGCGGGTAGCGCTGCTGATATCCGCGCCTTTCAATGACAGCAAACCAATGACGCCATTACACCGCCCGCGAAGCGGAGGCTACTGCGTTTGGTTACGCGCTACTACTGCTCCCGGTACTTAAACCATAGCACAAGCAGCCCCCCGGTGAGCAGCAGGGTGGCGGCGTTGGCCAGGATGACGGGCCAGTCCTTGACCAGCCAGCCGTAGATCAGCCAGAGCAGCACGCCGGTCGAGAACAGCAGCAGCATCGCCAGCGACAGGTCTTTCGACGACTTGGCATGCCAGGTTTTGTAGACCTGGGGCACGTAGGCAATGGTGGTAAGCGTAGCCGCAGTAAGGCCGATAACCGACGTCAGAGAAAAATCCATTGAAACAAAATAAAGCTGCCGAAAGAGAGGCCGTCAAAGATGGAGCTTGCAACGGCCGGTTCGGCGGTCGGACTACACTTTTACCGCCTTGCCTTTGCGGGCGGCTTCGTAAATGGCCATAATGTAGCGGACGTCCTTCAGACCTTCCTCCCCGGGCGTTTTGGGCGTTTTATTGTCGCGTACGCACTCGGCCAGGTGGTCGAGCTGGGCGGCAAACTGGTTGCCTTCCTGCAGCTTGGGCTCCCGCTTCCCTTCCTTGTCCCCGATCTTCAGGTTGTGCTCGTAGTAGTCGGAGAGCGGGTCGAGGTCAAGCCAGGCTTTGTCGCCGAAGGCCCGGCCCCGCTTTACCTCGGCGTAGCTGTACGACGATGTGCAGGAAGCCAGCACCCCGCTCGGAAAGCGCAGCGTGAAGTGAATGTTGTCTTCCACTTCCTTGAACCGGGGGTCGGATTTGTCGCTGAACTCCTGCGCCGTGACTTCCTCGGGCTCTTCGCCGGTAAGGTAGCGGGCCGCGTTCAGGGCGTAGATGCCGATGTCCATCAAGGAGCCCCCGCCGGCCAGCTTTTTATCGACCCGCCACACGTCGGCCTTTTCTTCGGTGGGCTTCACGGGCCGGCCGTGGTCGGAGGTAATGGCCCGGAGCTTGCCCAGCTCGCCCTTGCGGATGCGCTCGACGGCGTCGAGGTTGAACGGCTCGTAGTGGGCGCGGTAGGCAATCATCAGCTTCTTGCCGGCCTTGTTGCAGGCGTCAATCATCTTCTGGCAGTCTTCCACCGACGTGGCCATGGGCTTTTCGCAGAGCACGTGCTTGCCGGCCCGGGCGGCCCGGATGGTGTACTCGGCGTGCAGGCCGTTGGGCAGGATGATGTAAACGATGTCAACCTCCGGGTTGTCCTTGATGGAGTCGAAGTTCTCGTAGCTGTACACGCTCTTTTCAGCCACGCCGTACTCCCGGGCCAGCTTTCTGGCTTTTTCGGGCGAGCCGCTGACCAGCGCCGTGATGCGGGCATGCTGGCAGTCTTTGAAGTTGGGCATGATCTGCTGGGTGGCAAACTTGCCCAGGCCCACGATGGCGTAGCCGAGCTTGGCGGAATCAGTCGTTTTCATAGGGTCGGGTTCGGATTGAGGGAGGGCCGCGGCCGCGCCGGCCACGGCGGCCAGCGCCGCTCCCAGGCTGAGCTGAGCCAGGAAGCGCCGCCGGGAATCGAGAGAAGTAGAAGTGTCAGCCATATCGGAAAGCTGAACGGGCAAGGCCAGCCGGGCGTTGCGAAGCATCAAAAAAGCGCCCGGGACCTGTGCCCGGGCGCTTTTAAGTATGACGTATTTCTCAGTTAGTCCTGGCCGTCATCGTCGGAAGCGGGGCCGGTGCTGCGGTTAGCTGGTTCGTTGGTGGCCCAGTTGCGGGTACCGCTGCCGTAGCGCGGGTCATCGGCTTCGAAGGCCGCGCGGGCATTTTCCTCGCTCTCGTCCTGGGCCATGCGCACCGCGCCGGGAGCCAGGTTCTGGGGCGAGGCTCCCCGCTGGCCGGGAGCCGGCGTCGTCGGCGCACCCGGGGCGGAGGTGATGCTGTTGGTAGCGCCAAGTGGAGCCTCCGCCTCGCTGGCCCACGCAGCGCCGGTCTGGGCCTGGCCGAACTCATCGTAGTTGGGCGTGGTAGGAGACGTGTTGGGCCGGGCATTCTCACCGGCGGTCTGCCCGGCGCTGCTGGGCGTGGCGTCTTCGCGGGCGAGCTGGCGGCCTACCTTGTGGTTTTCAGCCAGCTGACCCGGGTTGGTGCTGGAGTTTTCGTCGTTGCGGCTTTGGTTCTGGTCGTTCATGGCAGTAGCGGTTGAGAAGTGGATGGGAACGGGAGGGCAGAGGTTGTACGCGGGAATCAGGGGAAATGGCTAACCGTAGTTCCGCGACCCGACGGATCGGCAAGGAGCAATCCGGCCGGCTGGCCGTCAAATCCAGCACCTGCGGACACCACTTTCGGCGGATGTACGTAAGCCGTCGGGTTGCCTGTAGTTGGGCATGACTTCCCGTATTCCTTTTTAGCTGATATGAAAATCAACGTCGAGCACATTCAAAGCGAGCAGACCTTTAAGGTCAACGTCACCGGCGACGAAGCCGAGCTCACCTACAGCCGCCCCGAAAAAGATCTGGTTGACTTCGAGCATACGTTTGTGCCGGAGCCGATGCGCGGGCAGGGCATAGCCGAAGAAATGGCCCGGCACGCCCTGGATTTTGCCCGGCAGGAAAAGCTGCGGGTGCTTACGTCCTGCCGGTTTATGGCCGGCTTCGTGAAGCGCCACCACGCCGATTATGCGGACCTGCTGGCGTAGCGGCGCTTCGGAAAAACCCGGCAGTTAGCGGTTCTCGCGGTTGTTGTCCTCGAGTCCGGCCGATTGCGCAATGATGGGGGTGGTGCGGCCCTGACCGGAAGCACCGTCGGTTTTGTCGGCGCCTACATCGTCGAGCAGCTGGCCGTGGGTTTCGCGGTCGAGCTGCGATTCTCCGTCGTTGGCCAGGTTTGTGGTGGCCGGGGGCGTGTCGTTCGGCTTGGTGGGGTTGCGGGGCTGCTGCTCCTGCATTTCCGGCAGCGTGTACAGGTTTTCGCCCGGGCGGTGCTCGTCCTCGGTGCCGCGGAACGAGGCGTTCGGGTCAGCGTTGGTAGCGGGCTGGTTCTGGGTGGTGCGGCGCGGGGCCTTTTCGTCGGGGTTCTGGGCTTTGTCTTTCATGGGGTAGAAGTTAGCTTGTCCGGCCCCGGAGGGCCATGTGAGCGTTTCTACGCAAAAAAGCCCGACGGCAACCAGCTCCGGCCCCGAAAATCTTCGCCCGGTGGCCCGGGCTGGGGCTGTCCGGCATCCTGCCCGCACACAAAAAAACCAGCCCGCCCGACGAAATTCCGTTGGGCGGGCTGGTTTCCGGGGCTTTAAGCGGCCGGGCTGGCTTTCCTCCTCCTTCAGGTGGCGGTGCTGTCCGGTCGCTTGACCTGCTTTGGCTAGGGGCGCACGGCTACGCGGCTCGTGTAGCGCACCCCGTCAACCGTCACCCGTACCGAGTACAGGCCGGCCGACAGGTGCTGCAGGCTGACCGTGGCGGCGTCGGCTCCGGTCAGGGGCTGGCTTACTTCCCGGACCTGCTGGCCCAGGGCGTTGAACAGCACGATGCTGGCCTGGTGACGGCCGCTCAGGCCGGGAATGCGCACCTGCACGGCGCCGCTGGCCGGGTTCGGATACACCTCGATGCCGGCACCCAGTGGGGCCGCCTTGGTGGTGCCCGTCGTGTTGCAGGCAGTGCTGGTGTGGCTGCCCACGTTGTTGAACACGTCGGTGCCCACAAACTGCCAGGTGCCGGAGCCCTGGGCCCAGCGGGCCTGGCCTTTGCCCACGTTGGGCTTGCGCACCAGCGTGGCGTTGGTGGTGGTGCCGCCCGTCACGAACCAGCCGCCGGTGGGCTGCTGGCCGATTACGCCGATTACGTCGAGCGTGTCGGTACCGTCAAACAAAGCCAGGGCATCGTCGCCGTTGAAGAACGTGATGTTGGAGGTCAGGTCGGCCTGGGCCAGTACAGCCGCAGCCGAGCCGGCATTGGCAATAACGTACACGTCGCCGGGGGCGATGGTGCCGCTCAGCGCCGCCGTCGAGGTCGGCGTGGTGGCGCCGTTGGCGAACAGGTCAACGCGGATGTTGGTCAGGCTGATAGGGCTGGAAGTCGGGTTATAAATTTCCACCACCTTGGTATTGCCTACGGCGGCCTCCACGTATTCCGAGAAGTACAGGTCCGAGCAGTCGGCGCCTACCGGGGCCTGGTCATCGTTGGTGACGGTGAGGATATGCTCGTTGGGCTGACCGATTACGGCCCCGCCGCCCGAGGGCTGACCCAGGCGCAGGCGGATGGTTTCGTTGGCTTCGGGCTGGGTGTCCCCGTTCACGGTGATGGTAACGACGGCATTCTGGCGGCTTTGCCCGGCCACAAAGCTAAGCGTGGCAGTGCCCAGGGTATAGTCGGCGGCGTCGGCGGTGGTGCCGGTTGCAACGACCGTTACGGGCACGGTGAGGTTGGCCGAGGGGGCCGAGCCGGTCAGGGCCACGTTCACGGAGTAGGTGGTCGTGCCGGTATTGCCCTCGTTGACGGCACCCGTGGCCGTAGCGAAGTTGATGGTCGGGGCGGGGCCGTCGTCGTTGGTGATGGTAAGCGTATGGACGGCCGGCCCGCCGATGCTGCCCCCGGTGGAGGCGTTCTGAAGCGTCAGCAGCACGGTCTCATCGGCTTCCGGCGTTGCGTCACCAATAACCGTTACGGTTACCGTCTGGGAAGTCTGACCGGCGGCAAATGTCAGCGTCTGGGTGCTGAAGGTGTAGTCGGATGGGCTGGAGGCAGTGGAGTTGGCCACGTCGGCCGCTACCTGCACCGTAAGCGGGGAGGTAGGAGCCGGGGTTACGTTGATGGTCGCCGTGTACGTGAACGTGGCGTTGTTGCCTTCGTTGATCGAGCCGGTGGCGCTGGCAAACGAGAAGGTCGGCTGCACCACGAAGCCCCAGGCGCGGGCCACGAGGTCCGGATATTCGATGTAGGGGTTGTAGTTGCCCTGGCTTTTGGCCACGCGGCGGTTGCGCTCCCGCTCCCGGGCGTCGACCGGGTCGGCCAGGTGCCACTGGTAGAGCGTGTTCAGGTTTGCCAGGGCCGTGATGACGTCCTTGCCGGGGTCAAAGGTCTGGCCCTGGTGCATGGTGTAGAAGTAGAAGGCGCACCGGGCTACGTTGCCCTTGTGGTCTTCGCGGGGCTCAAACAGGGAGTTGGTGTCTTCGCTGTACTCCTCGATGTTGCTCGTCGGGATGGTTGCCTGCGCGGTCAGGTTGCGGATCCACTTGGTGGTCTGGGCATCGGGGATTTCGGCGAACGGGTCGGAGCCCCGGTCCGAGTTCCAGGTGTCGTAGGTCGGAAACAGGTGGTGCATGTCGGAGCGCATGCGCGTCACCTCGTTAAACCACGACTGCGGAATGGTATGCTCGCAGTTGATGCGGTTTACGCCCCCGGTGCTGGTGCTGCTCGAGTCGAGCCGCACGGTTTCCTGATAGCCTGAGTACACGCAGGTAACCTTGCCCTGGTAGTTGTCGGCGTAGTTGTACATCTTGCCGCGGGCGTCGTTGTAGCTGAGCACGACGCGCTTGCCGTCGTACCAGTTCTGGCGCAGCCAGTCTTTCAGCGGCTGCCCCTGCAGGTTGGCCGGGGCCGCCGGGGGGCGTACCTGCGCCTGCGCGACGCTGCTGATACCTAACATGACGGCGAGCGTCCAGGCGAAAAAGTGTTTCATATAGGTGAATTGGTGGGAACCAGAGAAAAACGGTATCAAATATCGGCAAATTCCGCCGAACTGCGGCGGCTAACCCAGGCTTAACCATTTGTTTATCTCCGGCCGGACGCAAAAACGCCCGACTCAGAAAAGCCGGGCGTTTTCAAAAGCTGCCGAATGGGGCAGGTCGTAGGCAGGGCGGGCACTCAGCCGACGGTCATGGTGTGTCTATGGCAGTCGGCCCAGGCCTTACTTGGCGGGCATCAGGACGGTGTCGATGACGTGGGTTACGCCGTTGCTCGAAATCACGTTCGGGATGGTGACCGTGCTCATGCCGCCCTTGGCGTCGCGCAGCATCAACGAGTTGCCTTTCTTCACCACGGTCAGGGTTTCGCCCTGCACGGTGGTCAGCGTCTGACCGTTCTTCAGGTCCTTGGCCGTAAGGCGGCCGGCTACTACGTGGTAGGTCAGGATCTTGGTGAGGGTAGCCTTGTTCTCGGGCATCACCAGCGTGTTCACGGTGCCGGCGGGCAGCTTGTCGAACGCCGAGTTAGCGGGAGCAAATACGGTGAAAGGACCCGCGCCCTTCAGCGTTTCCACCAGACCGGCGGCTTTCACGGCGGCTACCAGCGTGGTGTGGTCCGACGACATCACGGCGTTGTCCACGATATCCTTGTTGGGCACCATCATGGCACCGCCCACCATTACACCGGCCGAGCTGCCGTTGCTGGCGTTGCTCTTGCCCTGGCCCATGTCGGATTTAGACTTGGACTTCATTTTTTGTGCTTGCGTGGAAGATGCAGCGCCCAGGGTGAGGGCAATGGCCAGGGCGGTTACGGAGAGCAGGTTCTTAGTCATGAGAAAGAGGTTTGGGAGGGGAATAAATTGAATGATGCCCGACTTACGCCACGGTTCAGCTACCGGATTTTACCGGCTGCTATATTTTTTCCAGCACGAGCGGGAATAGTGCCCGCGGTGACCGGATGCCTGGCAAGTTGTTAGTGCTTTCTACCCGGGGCGGGCGGCCGGCGTTCAGAGCTGTAGCTCCGCGTCGTCCCCGCCGGGAAAGCCCACGCAGGTCAGCACCAGCCCCTGGGCTACTTCGCGTTCGGTCAGCACCTCGTTGGTCGACATCCACACCGTGCCGCGCACGCACCGGGCCACGCAGCTGCCACAGATGCCGGTGCGGCAGCTGTAGGGCAGCGTCAGTCCGTGTTGTTCGGCCGCCGCCAGAATCGAGGTCGGGTACTGCACCGTTAATGCATAGCGGGCGGTTCCCAGCCGAAGGCCCACGGTATGGGGGGCGGTATCCGGGGGCACCGACCGGGGCGGCTGCACGGTGGCTGGATTGAAGTTTTCCCGCCGGATGTTGGCCAGCGGCACCTGCAGCTCCCGCAGTCCATACAGGCACATGCGCATGTAGTCGAGCGGGCCGCACACGTAGGCCAGGGTTTCGGCAAGCGGGGCCCGGCTGTGCTGCCGCACCAGCTGCTTAAGTCGGTCTTTGTAAAGGCGGGCGCGGGCCAGCTCGGGGTGGTTGCTGAACAGAAACTCAACGTGCAGGCGCTCCGGAAAGCGCGCCCGCAGGTTGGTCAGCTCCCGGTAGAATATGGTTTCCTCAGGGCTGCGGTTGCTGTACACCAGCACGGCCCGCAGCGGCGACCGGGCATACAGCACCTCCTTCAGCAGGGAATAGATGGGCGTGATGCCGCTGCCCGCCGCAAAGAAAAATACCTCCTGGTAGGGCGTGGCGGCGTCGGGCAAGGTGAAAAAGCCCCCGGCTCCGATGGTCATCAGCGCGTCGCCGGGGCGGATGATATCGGTCAGGTAACGGGAGAAAGCACCATTAGGAATCCGCCGGAGGGTGATGGCCAGCTGCTCATTCACCGCAGGAGCCGACGACAGGGAGTAGGAGCGGCGCAAAGCCGGGTTCTGCGGGTGCAGCAGCGTCAGGTACTGCCCCGCCTGGTACGGCAGGGGCGGACCGTCGAAGACAAGCGTCTGCACCCCCGGCGTTTCCTCCCGGATGGCCCCGACGATGAGCGTGTGGTACATAGGCGGCGGTAAAGGCTCTGCTAAATAACGTGATTCAGCCGGCGCCCTTCCCGCCCGCCGTAAATAAGTAAAGAAGGGGTGTGAAGGTCAGTTGGTTAGAGTGCAGTATGAATGGGGCGAAGTGTTTGACGCCGGCTGAATTGCCAGCCCCGGGTGAAAGCGGGCCGGAATTTGCGGCTTCCGAATGGACTGGCGAAGAGCAGATGTGTAGCTTTAGCCGGTTGTGAGCCACCGGGCTTGCACGCTGTCTTTCTATTCTAGTCCGGTTCATGAACCAGCCTTCTGCGCCCGCCAGCTTTCTGCACATCACCTACCGGCCCGACAATCGGCTGCTGGTGGGCCGGTGGCTGCGTTCCGTGTCGGACCCGGAGATGCAGGACGGCTACGATGCCCTGCGCCAGGCAGCTATGGAACACGGCTGCCGGCACTGGCTGATTGACTCCCGCCGCCGTACCGACCGGAGCCTGAACGGGCCCGAGTGGGTGGTCAGCCGGTTTCTGCCGGCGTTGCAGCGGGAGCTGAGCGGCTCTCTGTACGTGTCGTTTCTGGTGCTGCCCGACCACTTACACGCGGTGGCTCAGCAACCCGAAAGTCAGCCGCCGGCCGGAGAGTCGTCGTTTCAGTTTGCCCGCTTTATCGACGAAGGCGAAGCCAATGCCTGGCTGGCCCAGCGTCGCGACGACCCATAGCCTTCGTTGATCAAAAGGAAAAAGCCAGGGAAGAGGTCAGGTTAGGGTAGTTCCGGCCCGGCCCGCTGTGCTGGGGAAAAACAAGGGCTTCAGCGCGTAGGATCCGGCCCTCTACCCGGGCCAGCACCCGGGGCGTAGGCGCGTAGTCCAGGTTGAGCGATGCGCCCACCAGCGCTGCTACCGGAGCGGAACCGGCGGGCAGGGCCGCATTGATAATAACACCGCGCTCGGCCTGGTAATACTCGGCCCGGGCGGCAAAGGCCCACGCTTTCGTGAAAGCGTAGCGCCCAAGCAGCGCTCCGGTATGCCAGACATCCCCCCGGCCGACGGCGCACTGCTGCCAGCCTACGTCGAACACCAGCGCCAGGCTAAGCTGGTCGGTAGGGGAGTAGCGCGCGTGGAAGTCGTGAAAATAGCGCCGGCGCGTGGGCGCATCCACTGGCGCCTCGTTGCCCACGAAGGTGCTGGAGTTAAGTCGCCATCTGGGAGCCGGCGTCCACTGCACCTGCGTGCCCAAGGCCTTCCCCTGGTTGGTTTCCCGGATGTTCTGCCAGCCGTTTAAAACCAGCCCGGTCACGGTTAGTCGGGGGCTTATTTCGTAGGCCAGGCGCACACCCGCTTCATAGTAAGGCGAGTTTTCAGCCATCAGCGACGGGCTCAGCGTCCAGTTCTCCTGGCTGATGGCCGACTCAAAGCCGATGTGGGAAGCAAAAATACCGGCGTCGAGCCAGGCCCGGCGGAAGGGCCGGAAGCCCGCGTAAGCTTCGTAGAGCAGGCGTACCGCGGGGTCTTCCGCTGCGTAGTTCGCGCTCACGTAGGTGCCGGCTTGCAGGCCAACAGCTCCGCGGACCCGCTCATCCTGGTACCGTAGCCCGGCTACCGCGTGGTTTATGGCAAACTCGTTCTGCCGGTTGTGGGAATACAGAAAGGCTGGCCGGTCCTGCCCCGGGGCGCGGTTGAAGTCGAACCCGTAGTAGGCGTCTACCGCCCCGTACAGCGCCAGCGGGTTCGGGGGCGTGGTGGCTGTGTCCGGAGCCAGCGGCTGCTGAGCGGCACCAGCCGAGCTAAGTAATACCAGGGCACCGATCAGCCTTTTCTTCATGCAGGAAAAGTAGCTGGTTAATCAGACTAATGGCTGAATCAGGGTGGCTTTACCTAGCCGGACGTATCGGCACAGACTGCTTTCTGCGGGAAGAGCTTGGCTGAGCCCCCGCTACTACCAAGTCGCTACTGCCCGCCAGGGTCAGTCCGGCTCAAATCTCGCAGCCCGGCAAGCGGCGGTGCGCACGATCCTCTCACTGGGCGATGGCAATGCTTAGTTACTACCTTGATCGGTCTCGCCCTCGCCGGCTTTTTGGTCGTCGTTGCGGATGCTGCGCTTGGGACGGCTGGGCTTGTTTTCCACCTTGCCAAAACGATAGGCCACGGCCACCCGCACGCCGCGGTTGTACACGTAGGTGGTGTTAGCTGACATGGACTGGCCGTTTTCAAAAGTATTGGCGAGCCGAACGTAGCGGTTCAGGAGGTTGTCAGCATTCATGGTCAGGTCGCCTTTGCCCTTCCACAGATCTTTGCGGAGGCTCAGCGAGTACGTCTGCCAGGGCGAGTTGCGGCCCTGCAGCTGGATGCGAGGGGAGTTGACCATGGCAAACACGCGGGCACTAAACCCCCTGCCCAGCTGGTAGCCTGTGTTGAGGTTGGCCGAGTACACCATGCCACGGTTGCTGGTGTTCAGCACTGGGCTGCTGAGGTAGACGTAGTAAGCACTGAGATTGCCGCTGATGTTCCACTTGGGCAGGTGCTTGGCCGAGGCGAACAGGTTCAGGCCGTAGGTCTGGTTGCGGGCCACGTTGCCAAAAGTGGAGAGCACCCGGCCGGATTTGTCGGTGGTATATACCTGCTCGATAGCGTTGTTGGTCAGCCTTGCGTACCCCGATACGTTGATACTAGCGCCCTTGACGAAAGTGCTCCAGTTCAGTTCGTAGTTATCCGTGAACTCGGCGTCCAGCCTGGGATTGCCCTGCTGAATGCTGCGCGGGTCCGACTCGTTGCGGTACGGGTTAAGGTAGAAGATGCTGGGGCGCTGGA
This sequence comes from Hymenobacter translucens, assembly GCF_020685205.1. GTDB lineage: Bacteria > Bacteroidota > Bacteroidia > Cytophagales > Hymenobacteraceae > Hymenobacter > Hymenobacter translucens. The sequence continues at coordinate 6,357 of NZ_JAJERB010000011.1, read as the reverse complement.
TGCGGCGCGAGTACGTCGCCCGCAGTGAGGAGCCCGGCTGCCTGAGCGTGCGCGTGAGGGCCAGGTTAGGCAGCACGTTGCTGTAGCCCACTCGGAACTCGCTTTCCTGGTTCTGGAAGTTGCCACGCAGGTCGGTGCGCTCTACGCGGGCACCTAAGCGCGCACTGTATTTCTTGCCCAGGCTGGTGCCGTACGTGGCGTAGCCGGCCAACACGTCCTGGTCGTAATCGAACTTGTTGGTCAGACCGGGCTCGAGGCCGTAGGCACCGGTACCCAGGTTGGTACGGAACACCTCGTAGTCGCTGAACACCAGGCGCTGAATCATCTTGGCACCCACTTCTACGGTCTGCTTTTCTCCCAGCGGGTGCACGTAGTCGGTTTGCAGGGTCGTTTCGAGGTTGCGGGCCAGGCTAGGGCTTTGCTCGCGGTACTGAGGGTTGTTGAAGTCGGGGTTTTGGAGGGGGAACTGCGTCACGTCGTATTCGGCGTGCCGGCGGTTGCGGCTATGCTGGGCCAGTACGGTCCACTCGCGGCGGCTTTTGGCGCCGAAGCTGCGCGTATAGGCACCCATCAGGTCGTAGGTGCGCACGGCATTACTTACTACCTGCTCGCGGGTGTAGTTACCAAACAGCGGGTGGGCAGTTGTTGGCTGCCCCTGGTCCAGGGTGTAACGGTTGTGGACGTCGATGTCAAAGCGGTTGGTGAGCAGGGCCGAGCTGAAAGTCAGGCTAAGGGCGTGGTTGGGAGCGGGCTCGTATTCCAGGCCAATACGCCCCTGGCTGCCGATGCCCATTCCCCGGGCATCGTTGCGCTGAAACAGGCGGCCCGTTGTGCGCAGCGACTGTCCGTTCACCACCGTGAGCACGTCGCGGTCCACCCGACTCGCTTCCAGGGCCCGGGGGGCGTAGAAAGCCCCACCATTCAGTGCGGCGTTCAGGCCCAGCCTGCCTCTGCGGACGTTCAGGGTTACGTTGGCGTTGGAGTTGCGGGTGCCCAGGGCCAGGCCGGCGCTGCCATTCACCCCCTGCAGGTTGTTTTCCTTCAGCACAATGTTGATAATGCCGGCCGAGCCTTCACCGTCGTACCTGGCGGAGGGCGAGGTGATTACTTCTACGCTCTTGATCTGGTCGGCGGGCAGCTGCTTAAGGGCTGTGGCCACGTCGCCCGCCACTACGGCCGAGGGCTTGCCGTTGATGAGGATGGTCACGTTGCCCGAGCCGCGCAGCTGCAGGTTGCCGTCGGGGTCCACGCTTACCATGGGGGCTTTGCGCAGCACGTCGGCCGCGGTGCCGCCTTGGTTGCTGGCGTCCTGGGCGGCGTTGTACACCAGGCGGTCAGGCTTGCTTTCCACCATGGGCCGCTCGCCGGTCACCGTTACTTCGTTCAGCTTCTGGGCGGTTGCCTTCAGCTCTACGCTGCCCAGGTCTACCAGCATTTGGCTGTCCGCCAGCGTTACCACCGGCTGCGTCACGGTGCTGTAGCCGAGGAAGCTGAACTGCAGCCGGTACGCGCCCGGGGCCAGGCCCTTGAGGGTAAAGCGGCCTTTGCCGTCGGCCACGGTGCCGTCTACCGGCTTCTCGCCACTGGCCGGCAGCAGGGCCACGGTGGCAAACTCCACCGGCTTTTTGGTGGCGCCGTCCAGCACCACGCCGCTAATGCGGCCGTTGCCCCGCGGCGCTGGAAGCGTGTTCAGCACCGGCGGCACGGCAGCTCCGCCCGTTGCGCCGGTCGGACTACCAGCAGGGCCGCCTGCCGGCCTGGACGCCGGGGCGGCCGGTGCCTGGGCCGCTGCTTCAGTCGTGAGAATAGCGGCCAGCGCTAGTAGCGGCAGAAAGTGAGCGTTCCTTGCTTTTTTGCTACCGGCGGTCAGGACGTGGGCCAGGGGCTGAGCAGAGAAGATTTTCATAAAGGCCAGCGGGAAAGGTGGGAACTGTGCCAAACCTATTCGCTCACTTGCCCTGTCGCCAGCATTAGCTAATGAACGGCGCTATTTCCTTACCAAAGGCTCCCGGCCACGTCCCCGAGATCGGGCTTGTCGGTTTCAACAATCCTTTTCCCGGTCCTGCCAAGCCCGGCGCCTGGCTAAGCCGACGCCGGGCTTGCACCTGCCGCGTTTAGCCCAGCACCTGTTTTAATTCCTTATACCGTTCACGTCCGACCGGCAGCAGGGTGCCGTTGCGAAGTTCCAGCTCGTACTTGCTGGAGCCGTGGCTGAGCAGCTTTCGCACGTCCACCAGCCGCACGATGTAGGACTTGTGCACGCGCTGGAAATCCGGTGGCAATACCTCCTGGAGGCGTTGCAGCGACTTGTCGTGCAGCTCCACGCTGCCGTTGCGCAGGTGCAGCTCGGAATAGATACCGGCTCCCTTGATGAAGAGGACCTCGCCGATGTCAAGCAGCCGGATGGCCTGGCGGCGGCGTAGGGCCAGGTATTTGAGCGGCGCAGCGGCGCGGAGCTCGCGGTGGCCGAAGCGGGCCAGGGCCTTTTGCAGCCGCTCCGCCGTCACGGGCTTGCCCACGAAGTCCAGCACGCCATAGTCGAAGGCCTCGATGGCCCGCTGCTGGTTGGCCGAAACGACAATCGTATGAAAGGAGCCGGCCACGGCCTGTTGCAGCAAGTTAAAGCCGTCCTGCCCGTTCAGGTTCAGGTCGAGCAGCAGCAGGTCAATGGGCGTATCCTGCAGAAAGAACTGGGCGCTGTCAAGCGAATGCTGCACGGCCACGCTACTAAGCCGCTCGCCCAGAACCTCGCGCAGCAAGCGTACGATGCGGCTCGCCACCAAGGCTTCGTCTTCGACAATGAGCACACGCATGGCGCTAGCGTGAGGGTTCCAGTAAGTCGATTTCCACGGCCCAGCCGCCATTCACCGGGGCGGAGCGCAGGTGCCACGCCCCGGGGAAGGATTCTTCCAGGCGCATCTTAACGTAGCGCGAGCCGGTGCCCTCCACCACGGGCCGGCTGCAGGCGGCCGCGTCGCTGTCGTTGAAGAGGCGGTAGCGCACCCCGCGGACCAGGGGCTCTTTGGTCAGCACAAAGCGACCTGTGCCGCGCTGTGCATAGCCGTGCGTCAGGCCGTTTTCGATAAGTGTTTGGAAGGTAGCGGGCGGCACCTGCTCGGTGCCGAGCAGGCCGCGGGTTTCGAGCACAAATTCTGATTGCCGGCGGAAGCCCATAATCCGGAGGTGAGTGCGGCAGATTTGCAGCTCTTCTTCGATGGAAATAAGTTTTTCCTCGGCGATACTCGACACCAACTCAAATTCGGCGGCCAGCGCGTCGATAAGTTGATTGGCCTGCTTGGGGTTTTCCTCAATCAGCTCCTGCAGGGACATGAGCGTGTTAAATAGAAAATGCGGCTGGATGTTCTTGCGCAGCAGCTCGTTTTCCAGACGCACCGAGCGCAGCTGCGCCTCCTGCTGCTCCCGGTACCGCTGCACCAGCTGCCGCCCGATGGAAATTGCCATGATGCCAATGAAGCATACAATGCCCCAGTAGTAGGCCAGCGGCAGCAGCCTCAGGTAGCCCATGAAAGTCAGTCCGGCCATGGCTACGATGCCAGCCAAGGCCCAGCCGCTGGCTTCGGGCCGCAGCCGCACGGCCACCAGCCCGGCCGCCACCAACACCACCGTAAAAACGACGAAGTGGGGGTTCACGGGCAACCACCCGTACGCCGCGACCGAAAACGCCAGGGTCCCGGCTAGCCACCAGCGTCCCTGCGGCAGGCGAAACTCCAGCACCAGATATGTCAGCAGGCAGAGGTTGTTGGCCAGCAGGGCCAGATACGAGACGTCGTGAACGAACAGGAAATATTCGGCCGGGCTGGCGTCGCGCGCTGCACCCAGCAAGCCGGCGTAGATTATCAGGGCGTGTAAGCCACAGTAGACAATCAGCGACAAGTAGGACCGCTGGCGCGCGAAACCGACGTACAACAGCCCGCAGAACAGGGCCGAAGCTACCAGCATCCCGATGATGAGCATCGCGGAAGAACCCGCCGCTTGCTGCTGGGCCAGGTGGAGCGCCCCGGTAGTGAGGACAGCAGTTGGCTGCCAGGGCCGTTCGGCAAACTGTTCGTTGGACACGCGCACGAGCAAGGTGTGCGTGCCGGCTTGTGCTCGCGCCGGGGAGAGCGCCAGCTGCTGGTGCCAGCTCCCGGGCTGCTCTCCCTGAGGCCCGAGCCAGCCGTTACGGTTAAGTAACTCGCCGTCCCAGTACACCTCCGAGGCCGTGCTCCAACCCCGCAGCACCAGCATCGCATGGGAGCGGCGATGGGATTCGGAGATGGTCACCCGGGTGCGCAGCCACATCTGCCGGGCCGGGCTGCGCTGATCGTCAAGTACGGTGATGCACCACGACGCAGGTCGCCACCCGCTCGTGTCATTGGGCAGCCCGAACGCGGTTGTGCCAGCCGGCTTCCACCACCAGTCCGTCAGCCTTTGCGAAATAGGGGTAAATGCCTGGGCGTGCGCTGCCTGACCTACGGTCAGGCTCAAAAGCAGCAACCCCAAAAAAAGGTGTAATCGTCTCACCGGCGCTGGAGCGTTGAAGAGGCCTAAAAGGTAAATTTACTTGGCACATCTACTCCCCCTTACGCTCCGCTGGTCCGGAACCCTGAGCATGTGCAGGCAAGCATAGGTTGTATAAGGAGCCAACCGGATTGCCTTTTAGAAAAGAGCTGGTCGTATTCCGAAGAAGACAGCCGAAAGGACCGGCTGCATTAAGACAGTTTAAGCAGTGGAGCACACTTGAAGACGGCTAAGTGAGGCGTGCTTGGTGTAAGCACCACCGTATTGGCCTCGGCCCAGCGGCGCTACTCCACTACCAGGCGGCACATCTGAGTGCCGCTGCGCACCAGGTACACGCCCGGGGCCAGCCCTGCGGGCAGCACAAGGTCCGCCGTACCGCCCGCATCGGCAGCAGCTGTGGCTACCGAACGGCCCAGGGCATCTAGTACCGTGACGGCAGCGTGAGGAGCTATACCCGTGAGCCGGGCTGCGCCGCGGGTTGGGTTCGGCGACAGCGTCAACAGCTGAGTGTTGCCCTTGGTCGTGGCCAGGGTCGTCGTCGCTGGCAATCCGGCCAGGAAGTTGCTGCCATTCGTGCCGCTGCCAAAGCTGATGCTGCCGAACGTAGCCGGCGGATTCACGGAGCCCACAACGTACACGCGGCTGCTGCTCACGGTGATGCTCTGGCCCGTATCTGCGCCCGGGCCACCGCCGCTGGTAGCCCAGCCATTGGCGAAAGAGCTGGTAGCCGGGGTGCTGCCCGTGCTCGTGTCCACGTACTTGGCCAAGAACACGTCGTTGCTCCCCGCCCCGGGCAGCGCCTGCCCGGCAAAGCTGGCGTTGGCGTTGCTGGTAAAAATGCCCGTCACGTACACGCTCGTGCCGCTCACGGCAATGTCAGAGCCTGCGTCGTTGCCGGTGCTGCCACCGCTGGTAGCCCAGCCATTCGCAAAGGAGCTGGTGGCCGGGGTGCTGCCCGTGCTCGTGTCCACATACTTGGCCAAGAACACGTCGTTGCCCCCGGCCCCGGACAGCGCCTGCCCGGCGATGGCGGCAAAGGTATTGCTGGTAAAAGTGCCGGTCACGTACACGCTCGTGCTGCTTACGGCAATGCTACGGCCCAGGTCGATGCCCGTGCCGCCACCACTGGTAGCCCAGCCATTCGCAAAGGAGCTGGTGGCCGGGGTACTCCCGGTGCTCGTGTCCACATACTTGGCCACGAATGCGTCCTGGCTGCCTTCACCAGCCAGCGCCCGTCCGGCAATGGTGGCAAAAGTGTTGCTGGAGAAGTCCCCCGTCACGTACACGCCCGTGCCGCTCACGGCGATGCCGCGGCCTATGTCGTTACCGGTGCCACCACCGCTGGTGGCCCAGCCATTGGCGAAAGAGCTGGTGGCCGGGGTGCTGCCCGTACTGGTATCTACATACTTGGCTACAAACACATCCTGGCCGCCCTCGCCGGCCAGCGCCTGCCCGGCGATGCTCGCGAAGGTGCTGCTGCTGAAGACGCCGGTCACGAATACACCCGTACCGCTTACGGCGATGTCGAGCCCTACATCGTTGCCCGTGCCGCCGGCGCTGGTAGCCCAGCCGTTGGCGAAGGAGCTGGTGGCTGGGGTGCTGCCCGTACTGGTATCTACATACTTGGCTATGAATGCGTCGTTGCCCCCCGCCCCGGCCAGCGACTGCCCGGCGATTCTGGCGTTAGTGTTGCTGGCAAAGACGCCGGTCACGTACACGTTGGTGCCGCTCACGGCGATGCTCCGGCCATCGTCGTTGCCCGGGCCGCCGCCGCTGGTAGCCCAGGTAAAGTCCTGGGCCGTGGCATCCCACTTGGCCACGAACACATCGGTGCTG
>NZ_JAJERB010000010.1 GCF_020685205.1 Hymenobacter translucens | reverse complement strand
ACCAGAAGGCTCTCCTTTAGGAAGACTAAAAATACAAAAATCTTACCCGACAGCAAACCCTTTCATCACAGTATCTAATGAGTGTCAAAAGGAATTAGTCAGATTCACCATGAAGCGGAATAATCTGGTTTTCACTCTTTCAGAAACTAGCGTAAGGACGGGTATAGAAATCATGTTTTGCCAGAGAAAGATATGTAAGGCGCGAGGGGTATTTAACGCTCGGCTGAGTTGGCTATCCGGTTCTCTCACTCATCCAGTCGAGGTTCTTGACGGGTGTCTCCCTTCCAGGAATCCGAATACCAAGGAAACAGTTGCTGTCCTCGCATCTGATTTCACGCTGGTTCCATCGGCTCGCCTCGCGTGGCTTTTCCCGATGAGCGGGCGTCTACTTTACCCGGTACTTGGTCGGCAAGCCAGGTCTGCAAATGGGTCTGGTCATGATGGTGGAAGCAGCGTTTATACTATCATGTTCACCCGTGCGTGGTTGATTCTAATCAACCTCCTCTCTCCTTCCTATTGTACCCCCACCGTGGGCCATTTTAACACACGTTGGTGAGCGAGCATCGGCTATTAGCCTGCTACTGGATGCAGCAGGTCCGAAGTGAATCTATGACATGTTGGCTGCCTTAGCACCTTGTGACTTGGCTACAAGCTATGGCGATTCGATGGCCATCTGGGCCACCGCTTAGCTAGATTGCTGTTCGAATCTTCAGCACGGAAAGCCAGCTGTTCCAGTGTGCTCCGCTAACAGCAGCCTTAGTCGAGAAATGAGCAATCAGGCTTCCAAAAATCAAGTTAATAGAGTCTGCTACGGGAGGCTCTAACGCGAATAAACGGTTCGTTTATACAACTGAAATTTAGTACTAATACAGGTTCTGGAACCAGTCACAAACTTCCTGTGCGGTGGGGTTGGGCGACTACACGAGCCGCAAATCAGCTGTGATTTGTATGCTAATTGCAGGTTACCGACCTAAAGTTTACTCCCTTTCATAGGAAGTTCTAGTCTACCCGGAAAGGCGGAAATGAGTAATCAGGCCATGTGCGGGCCAGACCCTTAACGGTGCTTCTTTGAATCAGAGTTGATAAGCACATCTCCTGACACAGTGTGGTTACCACTGCCACTCTGTTTCCTCAAAGGCTTCATCCGAGAATGCCTCCAGCAGTTCGCTTTCCGGTACCTGGCCCTGGGCGACGGAGTGCTGAAATCGCTCGTCCCAGCCCTGGCGGTGGAGCTTAATAACGGGCGTAATGAGCACCCCCTCTGGCGCAGGCTGCAGGTTGACCTCACCAGCGAGTTGGTACTGCTGCAATAGCTTTTTGGGCAGTATAATTCCTTGGGAGTTTCCTATCCGAATCAGACGCGTGTTCATAGAAGCAATGTACGGACGCTGTGACTACGGTTCAGCGATTTGTAAGCAGGGCGTAAAGTCTGATAACGATAATTGACGCGTAAAAGACCTCGTGAAAAACGACTTTTTATCAGTGCATACCTTAGTTTTCCCAGCGCAGAAGCGTTGCATATGCCTGAACCGACAGGCGTGAGGCACTTGAATCAAAGAATGACTGATAAAAAGTCGTCGTTAGCGTACGGGCAATTGACCAGAACTAGCGGTAGAGGTACTGGATAGCATTTATGGTAGAATTGGCTAATAGCTACTAGGGGCAAAGACTCTGCTGTTTCCTCAAATTTATCACTAGTACGTCAAATTATCCGATTAAGTATAATTTGGTATTAAAATAGTGCAATTCCCCGGCGCCCTGGTGTGCTTTTTTATGCTTCCCGTTTTGCTGTTTTTCTCTGGATTAAACAACCCTTTAAAAGCTTTTTTACCTCTCGCGCGAGTCAACAACTTGTGTATTTTTTTTATTTGTACTATTTGCAGGGCTCAGAACATGTTGATTTACTGATGATTGAGAGCACATAAAACGACTTTTTATCAGTTAAAAACGACTTTTTATCAGTTAAAAACGACTTTTTATCAGTTAAAAACGACTTTTTATCAGTCATCTTAGGGCTGAACTACGACTTTTTATCAGTTAAAAACGACCTTGATAAAACAGGGTAGTTTTTAGACTTCGTCGCTTATATTTGCGGTCTACCCCCGCCCTATGGAAACTTACGATGCTCTTCAGGTCCGGCAGCACAATGCCATCACCACTGCCCGCTATGACTACACGGCCTGTCAGCTGGACTTGCTGTTCTTCCTGCTGTCCAAGCTCCGGCGAGAGGACGCGCCCAACCAGGAGTATCAGATTCACATGAACGAGGTGGTGGCCATGACGGGTCGCGAGTGGCACTACAAGCAGCTGAAAGAAGCCACCGAGTCCATGGGCTCGCGCATGTTCGAGGTAGAGAACGACGAGGCCTACGTGCAGCTCTGGATGTTTCAGAAGGTGGAGTACGTCAAAGGCCAGGGCTACCTGCGCATCCGCCTCTCGGAGGACATTCGGCCCTACTTGTTCGAGCTAAAAAACAACTTTACCTCGTTTCAGCTCTTCTCGGCCCTGAAGATTTCCAGCAAGTACGCTAAGCGCATCTACCAACTGGCCTCCCAGTGGAAAGACATCGGCGAGACCAAGACCTACGACCTGGAAGAGTTTAAGCTCATGCTCAAGCTCAAAGACGCCAAGGGTAAGGAGCCCGAGCAGTTCCAGCGCATCAGCGACTTAAAGGCAAAGGTGCTTGATATTGCTGTCCGGCAAATCAACGAGAACACTGAGCTCAAGATTGGCTACACGCTGCTCAAGCAGGGCCGCTCCTTTCACGCCGTCCGCTTCTACGTCACCCAACAGCAGCCTAAGCAGCTGCCGATTCCCTTTGACGAGTCGCCGGAGCAGGCCCGGGTCGTAATGGCCCGTCGACACTTGGAAACGTTGGGCATTAAAGATGCGAAGCTGGTCAGCCGTATTCTGGGCGATGAACAGCTGCTCAACGAGCTATTCAAATTCATGTACCGGCTGAAGACCGATAAAATCAGGGCCGATAAAAACCCGGCCGGACTCCTACTCACCGTTCTGGGGCTCAAGACGGCTAAAAGCAGTTAACGCCCTCTGGCGCTGGACCGAATCGGCTACGAAAGCAGCAATGCAAGGCTAAAAAGCCAGCCGCTTTGAAAACGAGTATTATCGGTGTTACCGATGTTACCGGTATTACTACGCGGCCCTTCATGGGTGATTACACTGGGTTAGTTTAGCAGATTTGGAGAGCATCAAAAAGTGTGGGGCAATAGCGGTCGACAGCCTCCTGGCTTAAATTGGGAGTCGGTATCTGTTGATGAACGCCATGCCCCTGCCCGTTGTCCCGCCTTCTGCCATCGGAGATGACCGCCTGGCGGCGGTCTACCAGCTCAAGATTCACCTGGTGGGCATCAGCCCACAAATCTGCCGGCGCGTGCTCGTGCGGGGCGACACCACCCTGGCGGAACTGCATCACGTCTTCCAGGTGGCAATGGGCTGGGACAACTGGCACCTGTATAGCTTCAAGCTCTGGGGCAAGGAGTACGGAATTCCATATGCCGGCGGCATCTATTTCGCCGACGATGCCCGCCGGGTCCACCTGGGTGATTTCCCGTGGCAAGTCAATGACAAGTTCACTTATACCTACGACTTCGGCGATTACTGGCTCCACCAGGTGCGAATCGAAAAGGTGCTGTGCTCGACGGCGCTGGCGGCCCACCCGGTGTGCGGGAGCGGCCGCCGGGCCTGCCCCCCGGAGGAGGTCGGCGGCCCCGGGGGCTACAACCAGCGGACCCTGGACCAGTTCAGTTGGAGTTTCGACGCCTTGGACCGGCTGCTGGCCGGCGAGAACATCTTCGAGGACGACGTGCCGACCTGGTTCTGGACCTTTCGCCCGGAGCACTTCGACAAAGGCCAAGTCAATCAAAAACTGGCGAAAGTGTATCAACTAAAGGGTAATACTGATTTTCTGCTTTCTCAGGGCGGCTACGACTATTTTTTCGCAGATGAACGGCCTTGAAATCTGTATCATAAAAACCAGATGATTTACTTGATACAGCTCAGATAGCTTTGCGCCATGCAAAAGGCCGTCATTTTCGTGCGCGTCTCCAAGAAGGAGCAAGACTACCAGCGGCAGGTGGAAGACCTGCGCGCCGTGGCCCAGGGTCAGGCCGTCCAGGTCGTGGCCGAGATTTCGGAGAAGATTAGCGGCGCAAAGCGGAATCAGGACCGGGAGGGGATTCAGCAGCTCCTGGAACTGAGCCGCCGGGGCGCCATCCAGAAAGTGTTGGTGAGCGAAGTCTCGCGCCTGGGCCGCTCCACCGTGGAAGTCCTGCAGATTGTCGAAGAACTGACGCAGTTGGGCGTCAGCATCTACGTCCAAAACTTTGGGATTGAAACTCTCAAAAACGGCAAACGCAATCCGGTGGCGCAGTTCATGTTCACGCTGCTGGCCGAATTTGCCCGCCTGGAACGCGAGACACTGCGCGAGCGCATTCTCTCGGGCATGGACGAGGCGCGGCGGCAAGGCGTCACGATTGGCCGCCCGGTGGGCGCGACGGAAGACAAAGCCGTCTTTCTGAAAAAGTATGCCGCCGTCGCCCGGCAGCTGCGTGCGGGCCTGAGCGTACGTAACACAGCAAAGCTGTGCGACGTGGCCATCAACACGGTGCGTAAAGTGAAAGCCTTGCTGTAATCTAATCCTTAACCCCTCAGCTCCATGAACTTCAAACTACAACTGGTGGTCTGTCCGTCAGAAGGCAACGCGCCCACCCTCGAAGACGTGTTCACCTGGAGCCGGGAGGACCTGAGCTTGGCCAGCGTGGGCCTGACGCTGGCCGAATCGAAAGAGCTGCTGCAATGCCTTCAGCAAAAGATGATTGGGCAGCAGATAGCAACGCACCTGCAGCTGCAACAACCCGTCGGCTTGCGGAAGAAGGGCAGCTACCCGCTTCAGCTGAAAACCTTGTTTGGGAACGTCTCGGTCGATAGCCCACGCTACTACTTGCCGCCCAGCGAGACCGGGCCGAAAACCTTCAGCCCCCTCCAGCACCTCTTTCCGCAGCACGTGACGCCGGAGCGGCTGTATTTGGAAACCAAGTGGGCCAGCCTGATTCCCTACCAGAAAACGGCCCATTTGCTCCACGACGTGCTGCCCCTGAGTGCGAAACTATCGGGCACGACCATTCAGCAGCACCTGCACGCCGTGGTCGAGGCGCAGGAAAAACAACTGCCGCAGGAAGTGGCCCCTTTTCACGGCGTTTGCCAGCGCGACCGCGAGGCCTTGCCGTGCCCGGACCGCCCGCTGGTGGTCGGCCTCGACGGCGGCTACGTCCGGCACTGGCATAAAAAAGGCTGTTTCGAGGTGATTGCGGGCAAAAGCATTCCCGCCGAAGGGGGCGCCAAATGCTTCGTACAGGAGGTCGATGCCAAGCCGCGTCGGCGCGTGTTTAAGGTCTTGCGTTCGCAGGGGCCGCAGGCCAATCAGGCCGTGGAATTCTTTACCGACGGCGCCGCGGTGCTGCGGTCGCTGACCAGCTACCTGAGTGCGGAGTCCACGCATATCCTGGACTGGTTTCACCTGACTATGCGCCTGACGGTGCTGCAGCAGTACGCGCTGGGATTTGCTCAGGTCGACACGGCCGGGGAAAAGCGCTGCAAGACGGCTTGACCCGCATCAAGTGGCACCTCTGGCACGGCAACACCGAGCGGGCCCTGGAGAAAATACGGGACCTGGACGATGCCCTGGCCACGCACCAAGACGACCCGCTCGTGGTCCGAAAATACAGCAAGTGCAAGCCGTTGGCCCGGCTGATTGCTGATTTTCACACCTACGTGGAGCAGAACAGCGGCTTCATCGTGGACTACTCGGAGCGCCAGCGCTACGGCGAACGCGTCTCCATGGGTTTTGTCGAGTCGGCGGTGAACCAGGTGCTGTCAAAACGCATGGTCAAGCGCCAGCAGATGCAGTGGACCAAAAAAGGGGCCCACCTGCTCGTGCAGGCCCGCACCAAGGTGCTCAACGAGGAGTGGGAAGCGTGTTTCCGACAGCAGTACCCCGGCTTTCGGTCAGCACCAGCGGAACCCCTGGCAATGGCTGCTTAACCCCACTGCCCCACACTTTTTGATGCTCTCCAAGGCTTGGGCCGGAATAGGTGGGTGGTGTTCCAGCGCCACGTCGTGGTACACCACGGCCCGGGCCTGCGAAATAGCGGTGGCACACAGGGCCTCCGCGCGGGGCTGCTGGCTGTGGCCGGGCATGCCCACGTTGGCGGGGCCAGACACGTCGGCTTCCTCTACCACGGAAAGAAGCGAGATAGGCACTTGGAACAGGCGTGCAGCCAAAGCGACGTACTCATCAAACATCGGCTCGGCAAAAGCGGCGAGCGCGTCAAAGGAACGCAAGCCGAAGAGCCGGGCAGCTTCCTCGTTGAGCGGGGCGGAAGGGTTTGCCAAGCGTGTTGTGAAGGAAAAGAAGGAACGAACGCAAGGTAGCCACGTGTAACGACCTGCCAATGGCCGGTACCGGTAATAGTGGTGCATTTCCCCACCAACAACACGAACGGGCCACCTGGTCCATTCGTTTCATTTCCACCTTAAGTCTGAATGTACGGCCACCCAGGCACAACGTGCCGTAGGCAGCTCGTTTCTTTTCCGGTAGTCTAATCTTATACATCCGACCTTCGTATCCCGTCCTCCGCCCTCACCGCTGCTTAGATGCCACCGCCCGACTTACTCCCACTGCCTGTCTTCAACGCTCTGCCCGGGGCCAATTTGCTGCTCTCCCCGGAGTGGCGGATTGTGGCCGCCAGCGACGACTACCTGGCCGCGACCCTGACCCAGCGCGATGCCCTCGTGGGGCAGTACCTCTTCGACGCCTTTCCCGACAACCCCGACACCCCCGAGGCCAACTCCGTGGCCAACGTGCGCGCCTCCCTTACCCAGGTAATGGCCACCGGTCAGCCGCACGAGATGGCCCCGCAGCACTACGACGTGCCCGACCCGGGGCACCCCGGCCGGTTCGTGGAGCGCCACTGGCAGCCGCGTCACACCCCCGTGCTCGACGCGGCCGGGCAGGTGCAGTTCTTCATCCAGTCCGTTCAGGACATTACCGCCCGCCGCGTGGCCGAGCGGCTCTTGCACGACACCCAGGCCAGTGCACAGGAAGCCCGCGCCGACGCCGAGGCCCAACGCCAACGCCTGCACGACGTGCTGATGGTGCTGCCCGCGCAGGTGGTTTCCTTCCGCGGCCCCGACCACGTCTATGAATTAGTCAACCCCGGCTACCAGCAGCTCTTTCCCACGCGCACGCTCCGCGGCCTGCCCCTTCGCCAGGCCCTGCCGGAACTCGAAGGCCAGGGCATACAGGAACGGCTCGACCACGTGTACCACACCGGCGTAACCCATTTCGAACCCGAGATGGAATTGTGGGCGGACCTGACGGGCACCGGCCGCCTGGAGCAGCGCTACTTCAGCGTTTTGTTGCAGCCCCTGCGCGACAGCGAGGGCCGCATCGACGGGCTGCTCAGCTTCGCCTACGACATCACCGAACAGGTGCTGGCTCGCCGGCAGGTGCAGCAGCTCAACCACGAGTTGGAAACCCGCGTGCAGCAGCGCACCCAGGAAGTAGAGCAGGCCCGCGCCGAAGCCGAAGAGCAGCGCAACCGTCTGCTGCGCCTCTTCGGCCAGGCCCCGGCCCAGATTAACATCTTTCAGGGCCCCGACCACATCTGGACCCTGGTGCACCCCAGCACCCAGGAGCTGCTGCCCAATCGCCTGCTGCTCGGGCTGCCCCGCCGCGAGGCCCTGCCCGAGTTCCCCGAGGAACAACACGAGCCTTTCGACCGCGTGTACCGCACCGGCCAGCTGGTGCACGACCTGGAGGCCATCCGGCGCATCGACCGCTACCAGAACGGAGAGCTGCACGAAATATACTTCGACGCCACCTTCCAGCCCATGTTCGACGCCGCCGGGCAGGTCGAAGGCGTGATGAGCTTTGCCGTGAATGTGACCGAGCGGGTGCGCGCCCGGCGGCACGCCGAAACCCTGCAGGCCGAAGTGCTGGCCGCCGCCCAGCGGCAAGTGCAGGAGCGCGAGGCGCTGTATCACATGCTGGCCGATACCCCCGCCGCCGTGGCCCTGCTGCGCGGCCCGGAGCACCGGTTCGAGTACGTCAACGCCGCCTACCAGCAGCTCTTTCCCGAGCGCCAGCTCACCGGCAAGTCCGTGGCCGAAGCCCTGCCCGAAACCCGGGAGGCGGGCTTTCTGACCATTCTCGACCGCGTATACCAAACCGGCGAAACCTTCTTCGGGCAGGAGCTGCCCATGCGGGTGCTGCCCGGGGACGGCCGGCCAGTCCAGCAGGTGTACTACACCTTTACCTACCAGGCCTACCGCGAAAACGACCAAATTGCTGGTATTTCTATCTTTGCCTTTGAGGTCACTGAGCAGGTGCAGGCCCGCCAGCAACGGGAGGCCGAGCGCCAGCAGTTGCACCGGCTCTTCATGGAAGCCCCCACGCCCATCGTCATCCTTGATGGCCCCGACCTGGTGTTTCAGCTCGTCAACCCGGCCTACCAGCGCATCTTCCCCAGCCGCGTGCTGCTCGGCAAGCCGGTGCTGGAGGCGTTGCCGGAAATCACCGGGGCACCCATTTACCAGCACCTGCGGGGCGTGTACGACACCGGCAAAACCTTTGTTGCCCAGGAGCTGCCCATGCAGTTGGCCCGCCGCGACGACGGGCCCTTGGAAGACTTGTACTTCACCTTCACCTACCAGGCCCGCCACAATGCACAGGGCACGCCCGATGGCGTGCTGGTCTTTGCCCACGAAGTCACCGACCAGGTGCAGGCCCGGCGCGTGGTGGAAGAAAGTGACTTGCAAGCCCGCGCCCTGGCCCAGGAGCTGGCGGATGCCAACCAGCAGCTAGTGCGCACCAACGTGGACCTGGACAATTTCATTTACACCGCGAGCCACGACCTCAAAGCCCCCATTTCCAACATCGAGGGCCTGCTCTACCTGCTGCAGGAGGAGTTGCCCGTCAAAGTAGCCCAGGACGTGGAGGTAGCGCCCACCCTCACGCGTATGCTCGACGCGGTGGAGCGCTTCAAGCGCACCATCGACCACCTCACGGAAGTCTCCAAGCTGCAAAAGGAACACGAGCCCGCCACCACCCTGGTCAACCTGGCCGCCATCGTGGAGGACGTTCGCCAGGACCTGCTGCCCCAGCTGCAGGACGCCGGCGCCAAGCTCTTCGCCGACGTCGCCGCCACGCCGCCCGTGCAGTTCTCGGAGAAGAACCTGCGCTCGGTGGTGTACAACCTGCTCAGCAACGCCGTGAAGTACCGCCATCCTGACCGCCCGGCCCACGTGGAGATGCGGGCCCACGTGCGCCCGGGGCACACGGTGCTCGAAGTGCACGACAACGGCCTTGGCCTCGACTCCGACCACCTGCCGCGGCTGTTCAACATGTTCCAGCGCTTCCACGACCACGTCGAGGGCACGGGCATTGGCCTGTACATGGTCAAGCGCATGGTGGAAAACGCCGGCGGGCGCATCGAGGTGCACAGCCAGCTCGGGGCCGGCACCACCTTCTTCGTCTTTCTGCCCCACGCCCCCAGCCCTGCCGGGCACTATTTCCCCGCTTTCGTCGCTTCCTGACCCCATGGCTGCCATTTCCTGCACCCTGCTCATCGACGACGACGACACGACCAACTACCTCAACCAGGCGCTGCTGCGGCGCATGGCCGTCAGCGACGCCGTGCTCGTGGCCGGCAACGGCCAGGAGGCGCTCGACCTGCTGCTCGCCCACTGCGAGCAACCCGCCTCGCCTACCTGCCCGGCCCTGTTCCTGCTCGACATGAAGATGCCGAAGATGAACGGCTTCGAGTTCCTGCAGGTCTTCGCTCAACGGCCCCAGCGCCAAAACCCCTCGGTGGTTATCATCATGCTCACCACTTCCCTCAACCCCAAGGACGTGGAACAAATGCAGGGCCTGCCCATCCACGGCTACCTCATTAAGCCCCTCACCCGCGACAAGCTCAACTACGTCCTGCAGCAGCACTTCGGCCTCGCGGCCCCGGCCAACTAAGCCCCCTACCAGATTCTGTACCGCAGCCGCGAGGTCCTGCTAGACCACGCCCGCAACCACAACGCCGCCGCCCACACCACCGGTCAGCTGCATCGTTTCCGCAACGGATAGACCCTTTTCGGGTGCCTTGTGCATTTTGGCTAGGTTCTCCGTATCCAGCCCCTTGGGCCGGCTGATGTGCTTGCCCAGGGGGCGGCCAGCTGCTGGCCGGCTTTGGTCTTCTCTAGGATGTTCTCGCGGTCGTACTCGGCCAAAGAGAAACCATAAACTTGCCCGCCGGGGTCGTGGTGTCGATGCCCAGCTCCAAGGCTGTAAAGTGAATGCCGCGCTGGTGAAAGGAGTTGACCAGGTAGGTTGCGGCAAGGCCGGTGCAGCGGGCGTTTAGCGCAGTTGCCGCAGCCACTGCTGCGCCGCGTCTTCGGCGTCGAACAGGCGGTACGTGAGGACGGAGGCCGTGGTATCGGCCACGACCTGGCTCACCGAGAGGCGGGCAAACACGTCGTGGGGCAGCAGGACGGCCCCGTAGATGGTCCGGGTGCCGCGCTGCTCGACCGAGAGCCAGAAGTCGACAATCCACTGGCTCTCGTCGGGAGTGTAGGGGGTCAGCTGGCGCTGGTCGGCGAGGAGCTTGTGCCAGCCGCGTAGGCGCAGTAGCTGTCCCGTGTGCGTGAGGAAGGCCTGCAGGTGGTGCAGCTGGCGCGGGCCCGCCTCGTAGATGACGTGCGCGTAGCCCTCGGGGTGTTCCATCACCCGACCAACGGGGTTATTGAAGTACAGTCGGGAGGCGGGAGCAGGCATGAGCAACGACAAGTAAAACTGGAGGGCAAAGGTAATGAGAACCCCTCCTGTTCCAGAATCCCTGGCAGCCGCTCAGCACTAAATGAGCGTGGGCCACTGCAAGGCGGAGAGAGGTTACGAAACCCGACCACGATTCATCGTTCCCAAAAGGACCTCAAAGGAAACATTTTGTCAATAGGGGGTTGTTAAACAAACAGGAGAAGCCCCGCCGCGGCACGAGTCGGGCATCGGGCCGGGCAAGGGCGTGGTGCAGGGTCCGATGTTCGCCGCCGACTGCAAGCGCTTCCTGCAGGTGCTGGGCGTGCAACTGGTCGCCATCGCTGACGTGCACCTGACAGTACGGCAAGTGCCCCTCCCTGAAGAACTACCTGGCCAAGCTACAGCGCGCCCCGGCCCGAAACACGGCTACCTAACCGGCCGAGTCGAAAGTTTTTCCCTATTTTGCTTAACAACCCCTTTTACCGGCCATGATTTCTTCTCATTCCCCCACCGCCGCCGATACCGCCCGACCTAAACACCAAGGCTCGGCGCAGCTTTTCCGCCACCCGGTGCTGGAGCGGCTGACCCACACGCACGTGGCCGCCCCCGTCACCATCTTTCTGCTCACGGCGGGCATTAGTCTCTACTACAGCCTTACCCGTCACCTGCTTACCGGCGTGTTGGCTTTCGGCCTGTTCCTGGCCGGCCTGTTTGTCTTTACGCTGGCCGAGTACCTGATGCACCGCTACGTGTATCACCTGAAAGCCGATACGCCCCGTAAGGCCCGGTTTCAGTACACCATGCACGGCGTGCACCACGAGTACCCCAAGGACAAGACGCGCCTGGCCATGCCGCCGATTCTGACGGTGTTCGTGGCCTCGCTGCTGTTTTTCATCTTCTACTTCACCTTTGGCAGCGCCGGCTTTGGCTTGCTGGCCGGGTTCGTGTTTGGGTATGCCTCCTACCTGTTGGTGCACTACTGCCTGCACGTGTACGCCCCGCCGAAGAACGTGCTCAAGCGCCTCTGGCACCACCACGCCATGCACCACTATTCGCAGCAACTCACGGCTTTTGGGGTTTCCAGTACCCTGTGGGACCGCGTATTTGGCACCATGCCAACCCGGCGAGCTCGGTAGCAGCGGCCGGCTTTTTCTCCTATGAGAATATCCCTGGTTGTTCCGGTACCTGGTGCCCGCGGCCCGGAAGCTCCCCAAAGAAGCAACAACGCCTGCTTACCGGCGTGTAGCCTTAGGTTTGCCGGGAATAGTGCCTTGGCGTAGCGCACGCGTACGTACCTTTCGTCAGTAGTTCGGCTTAATGTCCGGCTCTTTTTCTAGCTTTTACCCGCTCCGCTGTGAAGCCTCCTGTTGCGTCGCGCACGGTTCGCCGCCGATTCGTCCACCGGCGACTGCTCAGGCGGCTGCGGATGTTTGCGCTGGTGTTTGTGGCGTTGTTTGGTGTTGTCCTTTATCAGTTACTGCGCTTTGATGCGTCGGCCTGGCCGGCGCTGGCCTCCTTTGGGCTGGGAATCGGCGCGGGGCTGGGGGCCGGACGCATGACCAAAATTGCCTGGAACGAGGACGCGGCCCAGGTAGTGGGCAGGATGGACCAGCTGGGCGGCATCATCCTGGGGCTGTACCTGCTGGTTTCAGTGGGCCGCTGGTGGGTGCTGGGCCACTGGCTTGCCGGCCACGCCCTGACGGTAGCAGGGCTCAGCTTTACCGGGGGCATCATGCTGGGCCGGCTGCTCTACACCCGCCGCCAGGTACTGCGGGTGCTGAGCAAGCAGCACAAGTAGCCCGATTGGCCACGGGCCAAGCGCAAATCCTGGTGGCTAACCAAGGCCGCAGTTGCACGCCGCCTGCCTTTGCTGAGCGCGGGCAGGGCATTCTTAGGCGCCATTGCCGGGACCATCCCTCCCGACGCTTGCGTGCAGCGTCCTTCGGCAGCCCGTGACTGCGGCAGGAGGCGTGGCCTGGCTACAGCGGGGGCACCAGCAGGCTGCGCCGCCGCAGGGTGTGCGCGCTAAAATACCCGAGCACATTGCCCGAGAAGTTGGACTGTGGGTTGGCGGGGGTGGCGGTGCTGGCGCCCTGCAAAATCTGGGTGAGGGTGCGCAGGTAGCGGTGCACGTCGGCGTCCACGCACTGCATGTCCACCCGCACGCTGTCGCCCACGCGGAGGTCGTCGGCCTCGTCGGCGTTGCGGGCAAAAAGCGGGCGGGCGTTGGCCCGGCCATCGGTCAGCTCGTCGTCCTGCAGAAAGATGCTTTGGTTGAGGCGGCCGTTGCGGTACTGCCGGAACAGGTAGTAGTTGCGCACGCCGGCCGGGTCCTGAAACTCGGGCACCAGGTAGATGTTATCGCCCCCGAAGCCTGATTTTTCGGCCCGCAGCCCGGTGAGCGGCACGGCGGTGGGCATCGTGGACCCGGCCACGTGGGCGGTGCCGTCTGCTTCCACCCGCAGCGTGTAGCGCCGGCCCGGCTGGCCTGTGAGCGAGGCGCCCCGATAAAGCCCGGGCGTGCTGGTAGCAGCCAGCGTTTCGAGGCCGCCGGCGTCGTCGCTGAGGGTGACGGTGGCCCCACCGACGGGCGGAAACGTATTGGGCTCGGTGTAGCGGGTGCTGCGCGAGAGCCGCACGGTACAGGGCTGGCCGTCGTCGGCCAGGTTGGCTTCAATCACCAGGCGCGGGTCGGCCTCCCGCAGGTCGAGGTCAATTACTTTCTGGCAGGCGGACGTGGCCAGCAGCAGCAGGCCGGCCGCCAGCAGGCGGGTAAGGGAGTATGTTTTCATGAGAGGAAATCGAAGGAAGCCCATCATCTAAGCGTATCGGAGCAGGAAGTGCCCGGACACGTCGGGTTAGAAATTGAAGTTGTAAGTCGCCGAGGGAATCATGCGGAACAGGGCCGTTTGCAGGGCCTGGGTGCGGGTGGCGTCGTCGGGCACGGTTTCGAAGGTGATGATGTAGGGGTTTTGGCGGCCCAGCACGTTGTAGACGGAGAAGTTCCAGCTGTGCTGGAAGCGCTTGCCTTCCGCGCGGGGCTTCTCGAAGGTGGCCCCAATATCAAGGCGCTGGTAGTAGGGCAGGCGGTCGGCGTTGCGCAGGCCGTAGAGGCTCACGGTCTGGCCCAGCGCCTGGTACTTGCCCACGGGGTAGGTCACGGCGTTGCCGGTGCTGGCCACGAAGGTGCCCGAGAGGCTCCACTTCGGCGTCAGCTCGTACACGCCCACCACCGACACGTCGTGGGGCCGGTCCTGGCGGGCGTTGAACCAGCTGCCGCTGTTGATGTCGGTGAACTGCCGCTCCGACTTGCTGAGCGTGTAGCCCACCCAGCCGGAGAGGCGGCCGGTGTTCTTCCGCAGCAGCAGCTCCACGCCGTAGGCCCGGCCCTTGCCGTAGAGCAGCGTGCTTTCCACGTCGGTACCGGGCCGGAGGCGGGTGTTGTCGCGGTAGTCCAGCTGGTTTTGCAGCCACTTGTAGTACACCTCGGCCGAGAGCGAGTAGGCGCCGTTGGCGCCCAGCTGGCGGAAGTAGCCGGCCGAGAGCTGGTCGGCCAGCTCGGGCTTCACGTTCAGCGAGGTGGGGATGTACAAATCGGTGGGCGACGACGCAGCCGACGTGCTCAGCAGGTGCAGGTTCTGCACGTTGCGGGCATAGCCGGCCTTGAGGGCCGTTTGTTCCGAGAGCTGGTAGCTGGCGGCCAGGCGCGGCTCCAGGCGGAAATAGGTTTTGACGAAGTCGCCGGCCTCGTAATGGTTCGTAGCCAGCACGTTGCCCGCCGCGTCGTAGGTCGAGTAGTCGCCCCGGCCCAGCAGGCTAAAGCCCGACAGGCGCAGGCCGGTGGTGAAATCCAGCTTCTCGGTGGCCTTCCACTCGTGCGAGAGGTAGGCGGCGGTTTCGAGCGAGTGGTTGGTTTTGTCGGGCGTGGAATTGACGTCGGACGTGGCCGCCGCTGAGATGCGGCCCGGCGTGATGGTGCGGTAGATGCCCTGGGCCCCAAACCGGAACGTCTGGCTGGCGCTGGGCGTGTACTCGAAGTCCTGTTTCAGGTTCCAGTCCTGAATCTTGGAGTCGATGGCGATGTCCTGGTCGCTGGCCGTGATGCGAATCCCAAAATCGTACTTGCTGTAAATGAGCGAGGTGTTCGAAAATAGCTGGTCGGTAAACAGGTGGTTGAGGCGCAGCGTGGCGGTCTGGTTGCCGTAGGTGCTGCCAAAGGCACTGATGCCCAGCACGTCCTGGCCCAGGTAGCCCGAGAAGTAGAGGCGGGTGCGCTCGCTGAGCCGGTAGTTGGCCTTCGCGTTCAGGTCGTAGAAGTACAGGCTGGCGTCGTTAATCTGCTCGTCGGACGCGAGCTTCAGAAACACGTCGGCGTAGGTGCGGCGGCCCGTGACCAGAAACGAGCCTTTGTCCTTCACAATCGGCCCTTCCAGCGCGAGGCGGGAGGCAATGAGGCCGATGCCGCCGCTGCCGTGCAGCTCCTGGTTGTTGCCGTCCTTCATCTTGATGTCGACCACCGACGAGAGGCGCCCGCCGTACTGCGCCGGCATGCCGCCCTTGTACACTGTCAGGTCCTTGATGGCGTCGGAGTTGAAGGTGGAGAAAAACCCCAGCAGGTGCGAGGCGTTGTAGACCGGTGCCTCGTCGAGCAGAATCAGGTTCTGGTCCACGTTGCCGCCGCGCACCGAGAAGCCGCTGCTGCCTTCGCCGGCCGTCTTCACGCCTGGCAGCAACGTCATGGTTTTGATGACGTCTTTCTCGCCGAAAAGCACCGGCACCTTGGCCACTTGCCGCATATCGAGCGACTCCACGCCCGCCTGCGCCTTGCTGATGCCGGCCTGGCTGCTGCGGGCCGTCACCACCACTTCGCCCAGCTCCTGCCCGCCGCTGCCCAGCTTGAAATCCAGGCGCTGGCTTTTGTCGAGCGTGAGCTTGCGCGACTGCGGCTGGTAGCCCACGAAGCTGGTTTCCACGGTGTAAGTGCCCGCCGGCACCGTTAGCGTGTAGAAGCCATAGGCGTTGGCGCCGGTTCCTACCCCCGGCAGCTCCACGATGCGCACGGTGGCCCCGGTGAGGTCTTCCCCAGTTTTGGCGTCTTTGATGGTGCCGCTCACCGTCACACGGGTTTGGGCCCGGGCCGGTTGCAGGCTCAGGGCCGTGAGCAGGCAGATGGCCGGAAGGCCCAGCCCGCTGGCAAAACGAGTGGCACCCCACCGGCTGGCCGGGGTGGACAGCGGGGCCACGAGGTTGAAGCAGTTATTTTTCAAAGTATGTACTGAAATCCTGAAAGCTGTTCGGCGGGCATCGAACGGGCCGACCTGGTTCTAAAGTTAACCCTTGCCCGGCCCGAGGGCCCGCTAAAACCAATCCTTGGTGTTGTGAGTAGTGCCTACCCTTACTTGGGTGCCTTGCGGCCTTCTTGTTCGCCGGCCACCGCGCGAGGCCGCCAGGCGCCTTCCTAGGCCGGAACGGCGGCAATGCGGCTGGTCACGGCCTCGCTGAGCGGCGAGACGGCCGGGCCGAAGTAATTGAGCAGGCGGCCGTCGGCCCCCACGAGGTATTTCGAGAAGTTCCAGTCCGGGGCCTGCTCGTTCCAGCCGTTCTGGCGGGCCTGGGTCAGCCACTGATACACCGGGTTTTGGGCGGCTTGCTTCACCACCACGCTCTTTTTCAGCAGGGGAAACGACACCCCAAAATTGACCTGGCAAAACTGGTTGATGGCGCGGTCGTCGTCCTGTTCCTGCTCGGCAAAGTCGTTGGCCGGGAAGCCCAGCACCACCAGCTCGCCGGCAAACTGCTCGGCGAGCTGCTGCAGCTCGGCGTATTGGTTGGTGTAGCCGCAGTTCGAGGCCGTGTTCACCAGCAAAACCGGCCGGCCCTTAAACTGGGCAAAAGGCAGCGGCTGGCCGGTGGGCAGCTGGCCGGCCAGCTCGTAGAACGACACCGGCGGGGCCGTGGGCGCGGGCGGGGCAAGCACCTTGCCCTTTTGGCCCGATTTCGACAGCCGCATGATGAGCGGATAAAGGGCTTTCAGAATTTTTTGCTTGAACGATGCCATGGGTTAGCGGAAGGAATAATGTTAAATGAACTTGCTAAGAGGTGTGGACCGCCAGCACCCCCACTCCTGGAGGGCGCGCACCGGCGCAGGGCTAAAAAGGCGGGGGCTGTTTCCACGCACCGGCGCAGCGCCCCTCCCTACAACCGCCACCACCCCGATAGGTATGGTGCCTGCGTGGCCGCCACCCGCTCGCCGGGCCGGGGCAGCAGCAACGGCACGCCGGCCGCGGCGGCCACCGCCTCCACTTCTTCGGCCGGGGCGTTCCAGGCGTGGTAGGCCAGGTTGAACGTGCCCCAATGCAGGGGCAGCAGGGCCCGGCCGCCCAGCAGCTGGTGGGCGGCCACGGCCCCCGCGGGCCCCAGGTGCACGTTGGCCCAGTCGGGGTCAGCCGCCCCAATCTCCAGCATCGTCAGGTCGAAGGGGCCGTAGGCCGCCCCGATTTGCTGAAACGCCGCGTCGAACGGCCCCGAGTCGCCGCCGAAGAACGCGCGGTGCGTCGGGCCCAGCAGCGCCCACGACGCCCAGAGCGTCGCGTCCTGGTCAAGGCCGAGGCGGCGCCCGGAAAAATGCCGGGCCGGCGTGGCCACCAGCGTAAAATCCGGGGCCAGCGCCAGGGCCTGCCACCAGTCCAGTTCCGTGATTTGGTCGGCCGCCACGCCCCAGCGGCGCAGGTGCCGCCCCACCCCCAACGGGCAAAAGAACGGCACGCCGGTGCGCGCCAGCGCCCGCACGGCCAGCGGGTCGAGGTGGTCGTAGTGGTCGTGGGACAGGAGCACGCCGTCGAGCGGGGGCACCTGCGCCAGCGGGAGCGGGTTAGGAAAGAAGCGCTCCGGGCCCGCCCACCCGACCGGGGAGCTGCGCGCCCGCCACACCGGGTCGGTCAGGAAGCGGCGCCCGTCGATTTCCAGCAGCACCGTGGAGTGCCCCAGCCACGTGGCCCGCAGCGCGGCGGCCGGCACCGGGCGGGCCAGGGCGGCCGCGTCCACCGTAAAGGCCGGCAGGGGCGACCGGGGCACGCGCTCCTCGCGGCCCAGCAGCCAGCGCCGGGCCATTTGCCAGTAGCTGGTGGCGGTGGACATGGACGTGGGCACGGCGTTGTGGTAGCGCTTGCCGTCGAAGCGGGAGGCAATGTTCATGCGTTGGGAAAGGAAAAATCTACGGCGCGGGTTGGGGAAGCCGCCCCCGAGGCAGACGGCTGCGTTCGGACAATGTTTTAGCAGTGGCCACGCCTCAAAAGCAAGCGGCTCGACCACAGCCGTTTCTGTTACGCGACGAAATCTCTGGCCGGGAAGCACAGGTTCGCCTTTCGCTCCTTTACAGCATGCCGGGACAGGGGTTGCGTTAATAACTGAAGTTAGGCACGGAATAGGGCAAGCTGCTGGTACATGGCTTTGAGCCCCACGGTGTCGAGTTGCGCTTTGAGGCGAAAATGGCCCAAGCCGCACCTGCCCGAAGTTTGGGACAACGGCACCCGTACAGCTGTCGTCCCACGAGGGAGTAGTGGTTAGTTAACAGCTAAGCACCGGAAGAAGATGCCGTTGCACGCAGAAAAGCCGCGATGAATCGGTTGAATAAGCGGCTTTTGGCCAGCAGCAGGCGAATGATGCCGATGCCCGTAATAGCAATGCTGATGCCGGCCAGCACGTCCAGCACGTAGTGGTGGCTGGTGTACACGGCGGCAAACCAGATGCCCAGCATCACCACCAAGAAGAAGGCATTGAACAGCCCCGACCGGTTTTTGATGGCGTAAAACAACACAATAGCCGGGTAGGCCGAATGCAGCGACGGCATGGCCGCGAAGATGTTGGCATTCTTGGCGTAGATGCCTTGGAAAATGCTCACCCCAAAGAAGCGGTCGAACCGGGCCAGGCCGGCCGTGCTGCCCATGGTGAGCGGCTGGAACTGCAGGCCGTGCTGCTGCACGTACCACGGCGGGGCGGCGGGATGCAGGTAGTATACCACAAACCCCAGGATATTGACCAGCAGGAACGTGAGGGCAAAGGCAAAAAACAGGGGCCGGTTCTTGAAAAACAGGTACCCGGCGAAGGCCAGGGGAATGGGCACCCAGCACAGGTAGAATATTCCGCACAGCACATCGAGCCAGGCAGTGTGGTGGAGCAGCCAGAACTCATTGGGCGTGACAACGCGGCCGAGGTGCGATATGCCAAACAGACTTTTCTCGGTGTGGTAGAGTCCGGCCACGTCCACGGCGCGGTAGGCGTAGTTCGGGAAGGCCCGCATGTAGTCGTACAGAATCCAGAAGACGACGAAGATGGAGAAGCCCGTGATGAACCGGCGCGTCGTGTCCGAGAGGAAGTAGCAGGCATTGCACAGCCCCACCAGCACCAGTTGCTCGGGTCGAAAACCAATCAGGAAATACGAAAACAGCAGGTACGCCAGCGACAGGGCCGGCACCAGCCAGGGTCCTTGTCGGCCGGCGGACAAAGGAGAAGGGAGCATAGTAAGCGGTGGCAGCGGTTCGTGAGGCATGGAAGAGCAGTAGCTGAGCTACACATTCACGCGCTGCACCACCGGCTCACGGGTAGCCGCGTTCCAGCCCGTGAACTCAATGTACTTGACGTTGGGCACCCAAAACGTGCCGCCCTCGATGTGTAGGTACACCCGCGTGAGCACAATCTGCTGGCTGGCTATGACCGTGAATACATGGAAGGTCTTATCCACGCTGGATTTCAGCAGGTAAAAGGGGAGCTTGTTATACGCCGCGAACTTCAGTTCATATCTATTGACTGATACCTTCCTGGCGGTCAGCCCATAGGCAAATTTGCGCTGAATGAAACTCAACTCCTGGCGCTGCCCCTGCTCCTGGTAGCGCAGCCAGAAAGCCCGCACGGGCTCGTCCTCATCGACCTGGCCCGCTTTGTTGACGTTGAGCTGGTAGATGACCGTGTTGGTGTTGGGGTCGCGCTGCAAGTAGAACAGCTGGTTGGCAATGCCGCTGGGAACCGGAAAAGTGAGGGCAGGCTGCGGTGCCGGAGCTGCCTGCGATAAATCGCTGCTTAGCAAGCTAATAAGCATCATCACGACCGTTGCCGCTTTTTTGGCCGGCGTGGCGGGCGCGGCCGGCGGCGCAGCTTGCAGGGCAAATGCCCTCTTCGCATCCAACAGGCGCGATACGGCCGTGATGTTGGCCAGCACCGCCAGCACGGTAATTGGGAAAGTCAGAATAGACATTGTTTCGAAAAGGTGGAAGGGCACGCCCGATATGAACAGCTTGTAGTCGCCGCCCAGGAAAGCCGAGCTGATGCCGCAGGCCAGCGCACTGCCGCCCAGCAGCACCACGCGCTCGGGGCGCTGCATCAGGCCGCCTTTGCTTTGCACGCCGAGCCCCTCGGCCCGCGCCCGCGTGTAGCTCACCATCATCGAGCCGATAAGGGCGATGAAGGCAAAGAGCGAGCTCAGCAGGTAGTGGTGGGCGATGAGGTAGTAGCAGAGGCCCATAAACGTGAACAGCTCGCTGTAGCGGTCCAGCACCGAGTCGAACATGGCGCCGTACGGGCTCTGCATATTGCCCAGGCGCGCCACCTGCCCGTCGAGCATGTCGAACAGCCCGGCGAACAGAATCAGCGCCCCGGCCCAGCCGACGTAGCGCAGGTCGCCCCGGTGGCCTTCCTCGCCGCCAATAATAAAGATGATGGCCACCCCAACGTTCAGCGCAAAGCCCGTCAAGGTGACGGCGTTGGGGGTGAAGCCGAGCTTAATCAGCAGGCGAACGAACGGGTTGATAACCCGGTAGATACCGGCTTGCAGGGCGTTGCGGACCGCAGTAAAACGCATGGAGCAGAAGTTAAAAATCAATCTTGAACCGGCCCCGCAGGCCCCATTCCGCCACGTGCGGATGGTCGAGGTAGGTGAGCCGCTTTACAATATCCAGCCGAAGCAGCTTGAAAATGTTGGCCACTCCCACACTGGCCTCGGCGTAGGGCTGCCGGCCGAGGCTGAAAGTAGTGGGCTGGCCCTCGGCATCGCGCAGGAACTGGTAGAGGTCCGGGGAGTTAGCCGGCTGGTTTTCCGGTCGGATGCCGCCGTACAGGAGCTTAAGGGAAGCCGCTTCGCGCAGCTTCAGGCGCTTTATTAAAGGCAGCTTGTTGAAAAAGAAGCCGTTGAAGTTATGGTCGATGAACAGGCTGGCGTAGTGGTCGCTCGAGAATTCCAGGAAATTCATGAGATTGTACGACCTCAACTGATAGGAATAGCTTTGGTTGGCCCGGTGGGTCTCCAGCAGGGGAAACGGCACTTTCCCAAACACGTAGCCGCTTTCCAGCGTCACGTCGGAATGGCCCAGCTGCGAGAGATAAAAGCGCTTGGTGGCGTTCACCACCACGTTTTGGTAGGTGTACTCGCCCCTGAAAAGGCCCCGGACGCCGGTGGTCAGCTGGGCCGAGAAGACGGGGTAGCGCCCGATGATGGGCGCGCGGTAGAGCTTGCCCTGGTAGAAGGTTTCATTGGGCGCCCAGCGCAGCCCCAGCGACAGCTCCGTGGTGGTCAGCGTGCGAATGGGGTCGGGATTTGTGGGGTCCGAATGTTGAAAATACAGGCCGCCGGCCGGCGACTGCTGCAGGTTGCGGAAGCCCAGGGTGTAGGAAAAATGGTTGCTGAACTCGTGCACGTAGTCGAGCCGGTACACGTCGTTATAGAGGTACTTGTCGTTGACGCCGCGCTTGAAGGAGAGCAGGAAATTGTCTTCCTGCACAAATTGCAGCTCCTGGCCCGGAATCCGGGTGTCGCGCTGGAAGCTGGCCCGCAGCATATTTTGCGGGAACGTGTAGATGGATTTGTTATTGAACGAGTAGGTCGAGCTGAAAAAGTACTTCCACTTTTCGTCCCGGAAACCGTAGGCGGCATACGTTTCGAAAAAGATGCGCTTGCTTAGCTCGGGCGTGGTGCGGCCGCCCACCCGCAGCCGGAAGCCCTCCACCGGGTTGAAGCTGTAGAACGTATTGGCCGGGCCAATCTCGAACCCGCCGAACGACTTGTAGCCCGACAGCAGGAAAGCAAACAGGTCCAGCGTCCGCCGAAACGACTTGATGGTTTGAAGAGTATCAACGTTCCTGTAAATGGCCTTTTCCACCTGGCTCAGGCTGTCGGGCCGGTTCTGCTCCAGAAAAGCCGTGCGCTGGCGCGCCGAGGTGTCGGCCAGCGCCCCGGCCCGCCCCGGCCCGTCGTAGACGCTGTCGGGGGCGGGCTGGTTGATGCGGTACTTGTCGAACTGCACGGTGCGCTCGCCATAAAAGCCGGAGCCTTTCTCCGTCACCCCGAAGTCGATGCCCAGAAAGCTCTTGCTCAGGTGGTAGCGCTTGTCCGGGTTTTCGGCAAATTCCAGCCGGGCGTCCAGCCGCTTCACGAAATTCAGGTTGATGCGCTTGTCCACCGACAAAGTGGCCCGCTGCACGGCGTAATTCCCGTCAAGCGTGACGTAGAGCTTGCCCGTGAACAGCATATCGCCCCGGTTGCGCGGAAAGAAGCTCAGCTCGACGAGCGGCGGCGTGTGCTGTTTGAGCGTGTCGGAGATGTAGTACTGGTAAAACGCGGGCGCGTTGGCAGCAATGGGGCTGAGCAGCTGGTTGCCGAGCAGGAAGACATTGTTGGCGTAAATGTCAATGTCCTGGTACATTCGATTGAAGTAGGCGCTCAGGCCCTCGTTATCAATAAAATGCTTGTCGAACTGCACCTGCTTGCTGCCGAGCACCACGGTTTTGTGCGTCGGCGGGTTCTGCCGGTAGTATTCCTTGGCCAGCTTTTCCTCGAGGTAAATGGGCAGAATGTTCACTCCGCCCGCCGCCAGCGAGTCCTGCTTTTTGAACAGGAACTGGTAGTTGCGGAAAATTTTCCTGCTCTTAAATTTATCGGATAAGTTGCTGACCGCGAAGGACATCTTCTCATACTTCTCGTCTTCCACGTAGGCGTAGCTTTCGGGCCGGTTCTGCGCCTTGTGGTCGATAACCTGGCGGATAAGCGCGACGGCGGGGTTGTCCTTGCTCCGGTAGCGAGGCGCCTTGCTGCCCCGCACCACCACCTCGCCGAGCTGCGCCGCACTGGCCGTCATCGACACATTGATTTCCTGCGGCTGCCCGGCCGTAAAGGTTTTGGTGACGGTGCCGTAGCCCAGGTAGGTGAAAACCAGGGTGGTGTATTGAGTCGGCACCCGCAGGGTATAGTGTCCGTCCTCGTCGGTATTGGTGCCGAGGGCGGCCTGCGACACTGCCACGCTCACGAAGGGCAGCTGCTGCCGGGTTTTGGCATCGGTGACCACACCCCGAATGGTGGTGGTTTGAGCGAGAGCCGCAACGGGCAACACCAGCAGCAACACCCAGCCCAGTTGCTTCAAAGACCTGAAATAACGCCCGACAGCTAGGTAACTCATGGCTTTTTAAAAACAAAATGCACCTGCAAAGGATAGGTAAACCCGAGCCCAATGAGCAGGGAAACCAGGGTTTTGCTTAGTAAATAGTTAGTGTGCAGGTATTGGGTAAACAGGTAAACACCGGTAGCATTTAGCAGCATGCCGCCCAGCCACACCAACAGGTACCGGGCCCCCTGCGCCGGGGCGCGCTGCTGCGTGGCCCGGAAGACCAGGTGCCGGTTGATAAAGAAATTGGTGAGGCCACCCGCCACGTTGCCCAGTACCGTGGCCAGCATGTACCAGCGGTGCAGTCCTTCCACGCAGGCGATGGTGACCAGAAAATCGACGGCTGTGCCCGCCGCTGCGGCCGCCTGCTGCCGCAGTAGTTGAACGTAGCGCACAGGCGTTTACAGATAGCCGAGCCGCACGGCGGCGTGCAGCAGCAGGTTGGTGTAGAGGCCGGCCAGCACGTCGTCCAGCATCACGCCGGCGCCGCCGGGAATCTGTTCCATCTTTCTAATGAACAAGGGCTTTACAATATCGAAGAACCGGAACAGCACCAGCCCCGCCAGCAGGCGGGGCCCGGTGATGGGGATGAGCAGCATGCTCACCCACATGCCCGCCACCTCGTCGATGACCACCCGGTAGCTGTCTTTGCCCCAGGCGGCCTCCACCCGCTGGGCCGCCAGCGTACCCAGGGCCAGCAGGCCCGCCGTGAGCAGACCTGCCGTGAGCAGACCTGCCGGCCCGGGCCGCGGCAGCGCCCCGTTGGCGCGGGCCAGGTACAGGGCCAGGCAGCAGGCCACGGCGGCCACTGTGCCCCCGCCCTTCACGTACCCGATGCCCAGTATCGAGGCAATTAGCTTGAACATAGGTCGTTAGGTAGCCGGCTCGTCCTGGTATTCCTCCGCCGCCGCGGCTTCCACCAGGCTTTCGCCCATCAGCCCGCGCAGGGTGTTGTGCAGCATCACGAGCTGCTTGAAGATGTCGTGCTCGGGGCGGGCCTCGGCCACGGTTTGCGGGGCTTTGAGGTAGAAGGAGAGCCATTCCTGCACGCCGCTCATGCCCGCACGCTGGGCCAGGTCCATGAACAGGGCCAGGTCGAGCACCAGCGGCGCGGCCAGGATGGAGTCGCGGCAGAGAAAGTTAATCTTAATCTGCATCGGGTAGTTCAGCCAGCCGAAGATGTCGATGTTGTCCCAGCTTTCCTTGTTGTCGCCGGCCGGCGGGTAGTAGTTGATGCGCACCTTGTGGTACATGTCGCCGTAGAGCTCCGGGTTTTCTTCGGGATGAAACACGCTGTCGAGCACGCTCAGCTTCGATACCTCCTTGGTTTTGAAGTTATCCGGGTCGTCGAGCACTAAGCCGTCGCGGTTGCCCAGGATGTTGGTCGAGAACCAGCCCTTCACGCCCAGCGAGCGGGCCTGCAGGCCGGGGGCCACGATGGTTTTCATCAGGGTCTGGCCGGTTTTGAAGTCTTTGCCGGCTATCGGCGTGCCGGTGAGGGCGGCCAGCTCCAGCAGGGCGGGCATGTCCACGGTCAGGTTGGGGGCGCCATTGACAAACGGCACACCTTCCTTGAGCGCGGCGTAGGCGTAAATCATGCTCGGCGCGATGGTGGCCGCGTTATCCCGGAGGCCTTGCTCGAAGCCGGCCAGCGTGCGGTGCACGTCGCCCAACTCATGGTAGATTTCCGTCGAGCCGCACCACACCATCACCAGGCGGCTGCACCCACGCTCGGCCTTGAACGTGCGGATGTCGTTGATTACCTGTTCGGCCAGGTCGAGCTTGGTGGTGTACTCCTTGACGTGGGTACCGTCCAGGTTCTTCACGTAGTGCGGGTCGAAGGCCGCCTTCATGGGCTTGATGGCTTCCATTTCAGCACGCACCGGCTTCAGGGTTTTGTAGTCGAGCACCCCCGCGTTCAGGGCCGACTCGAACACGTTGTCCTCGTACACGTCCCAGCCGCCAAACTCGATGTCGTGGAGGTCGGCCAGGGGCACGAAGTCCTTGATTTTGGGGTTGGCGCCACTAGTGCGGATTTTACCCATCTGCGTGAGCGAGCCAATGGGCTGCGCGGTGCCCTTGCGCACGGCAAGCACGCCGGCAATGAGGGTAGTAGCCACGGCCCCCATGCCAGGCAGCAGGATGCCGAGCTTGCCGGCGGCGGGCGTAATTTGTACTTTTTGTGCGGTCATTTTGGGTTGAAAAAATTTTGTGGCTGGTAAAAAAACTTGCGGGCAGTGGGCCAAAGCGAGCAAGTCGAAAAGGGGTAAAGTTGCGTTTTGAGTGGAAGCCAGCCCCAGGGCCGGTGACTAAGACGTTTGAGTCGGATTAAAACCTGAATGCAGCTGCGATATTATAAGGAAGCTTTCTGTGTGGTACACGGCTCCCTTAACAAGAATTATCGGCCGTAACCTGAAACAGGGTGGCGGGGTAGCGGTGACCGGCCACCTCAAAGCCAACGTGCAGCTGGTAGCGAAATGGGGCGGTCCGGTCAAGGCGCTGATACAGGACTGCCGCAATGAGCAAGCCACTGCCCAGCTGCACACTTTCGAGCAGGATGCCGGCTACCTGCCGCAGCACCTCGCCCCGGTAGCGGTGCCCGCCCGATTGGGATGGGCGTACTTTCACCCAGCCCAGGCTGGCTGCCCCGTGCAGCTGCGCTTGCGGAGCCATCCGCTGCAAGCTGGCCCGCAGGAGCTGGTAGGCGGGTAGCGCCTGCTGCTCTCCCAGCCCAGCGGGCCAGGAAAGCAGCAGGCTTTTGGGCAGCTGTTCGATTACAACACCGCCACCTGCCTCAACTGCAGCTCTGCACTCGTGCACGAGCTGGAAAAGCAGCTTTTTGTTTTCCGACAGCGATATGAGCAGAAACACCCGCTGCTCGCGTCTGCTTCTGGTGGCGGCAGCTTCCTTTCGAAACCACAATCGGCCTATGGTGTTGAGCAACCATCCCCCGACACCCGTTCCTTCGGCCGTCGTCGGTGTGGGTTCTGCTCTCCTACTCGTCTCTTTACCACTCATCAGGCTAAAGGAAGCTGCTCATCAGCTTTCGGTATTTAATAAGTTGTTCAACATGCATGACTCCGGTTGAGGTAGGCCGTGACGCTAGAGCGTGAGGACAATCATTACCGCAGCCAATCGAGGGCAGCGGCGATGTGCCAAAAAGCGAGAAAGGAGACAACGGTTTTGTCATAGCGAGTGGCCAGGCGCCGATACTGCTTCATGCGGCCGAAAAAGCGCTCAATCTTGTTGCGGTCGCGGTAGTATTCCTTGTCCAGCGGGACGTGTTCCAGCCGGTTGGGTCGATTGGGAATGACGACGGCAATGTCCTTTTCAGCGCAGTAGGCCCAGTTGGCGTCGCTGTCGTAGCTCGTGTCGGCAATGACCATGCGCGTGTCCAGGCCCGCGAGCAAGTCCAGCGCCTGCGGGCAGTCGCTGGCCTGCCCGGCGGTGGCTATCACGCGCACGGCATTGCCCAGTGCGTCGATGCAGGCGTGGATTTTGGTGCTCATCCCGCCCCGGCTGCGGCCCAGCACTCGGTTTCGGGGGCGCTTTTTTTGGCCGGCCGCGTGCTGGTGGGCCCGCAGCACGGTCGAATCGAGCATCACCCAGTCGAGTTCCGGTGCTTTTAAGGCCTCGAACACCGCTTCCCACACCTTCTTTTGGGCCAGCCGGCGGAAACGGCGGCAGACGGAATTGGGGTTGCCGAAGCGCTCGGGTAGGTCAGCCCATGCCGCGCCCGTGCGCAAGAGCCACACCACAGCGTTGAAAAACAGCCGGTTGTCGTGGGCCGTCACGCCACAGTCCGTGGCTTTGCCCGGAAGTAGCGGCGCGACTAATGCCCATTGGCGGTCTGTAATTTCGTGACGATGCATCTGCCTTATTGATTTACCGAAAGGTAATTGTCCTCACGCTCTAGCCCGTACTGACTGCACCTTGCCGTCGAGCAGGGCTCTGTCGGTGGTTTCGTAGCGCGGCTTTGCTGCCCGTAATACCAGCCCGCGCTGGCAGCTAGCAGCACGAGCAGCGAAAACATAAGAGGCGGTGGGTTTGGCTTTGAGGGTGTCTTGTGGTTGCATGTAGCACCAGTGAAAGAAAGAGTAGAGCTAAAATCCGAACGGTTGGGGTTGGGCATGGCAGGTACCGAACGGTTGGTATGTTTTAAAAAGAGGTGTATTTTCCGAACGCCCGATTCAGCAGGTTAAACTTTTAAAGTTTGATACAAGGCGTCGAATCCGGCCGCTACCTCCAGCAGCATTTCATCCGTCTGGGTGTGGAGCATGAAACTTACCGCGACACCATGCGTGAGGTAGATGAACAATTTCGCTACCTGCACTTCGGGCAGCGCCGCGGTTATCTCGCCCGTCTGCTGGGCCTGCCGCACGATGGCCGACCATCCGGCTAACTCCTGTTCTTGCTGCTGCTGCTTGAGCAGCCGGAAAGATGGCAGCCGCTTGAGGGCGTCAAACACCAGCAGGTAATGGTTGGCCCGGAGGCTGGTATCGCCGCTAACCTGCGTCGGGTGGCGGTTAACCCGCTCCGTGAGGCCGGTTAGGGAGTCGCGGTAGAACGCCGCCAGCGAGTCATGAGAATACCGGCTGAAATCCTCCTGGAACAGACCGCTGTAGAAGTGGTTGATAACCTCCTCGAACAGCTGCTCTTTGCTGTCGAAGTAGTGGTAGAAAGCTCCCTTTGACAAGTCGCTGGCTGCTACCAAATCCTTAATGGTTACCTCCCTAAAGCTGTTGCGTAAGAATAGCTGAAGGGAAGTAGTAAGAATATGTTCGCGAGACTCCTGCATAAACCGACCGGTTGGTATAGTATAAAAGTAATGAGTGTTGTTAAATAAATAGGGGGGGGTAACACCGAGTCCGTGACCGACTCCCCTTTTTTGCTAGTGATAAGGTGCTAGTGGGCCGTAAGAGCCGCGAAAAAACGATAGTCTTATACGCTTCTTAAGACAATCGAAAGAAGCTAGCGGTTAGGAAAAGACCGGCGACGAGCTACGTACGCTGGCGTACACCAACGCCGCAGCGGCCAGGGCCAAGCTGGCAATCAGCCAGAAGGCGCCCTGGGTGCTGCTGACGAGTGCCGGCACCGACGCCTGGCTAACATCCGCAAACCCGGCCTCGCTGAGCAGCCGCGCAAACACCGACCCTACCAGCGCCGCGCCGGTAATCTGGCCCAGGGTGCGCGTCTTCATCAGCAAGCCGCTGACCAGCCCGCGCTCAGCCAGCGGGGCCAGGGTAATGACCTGCGCGTTGTTGGGCGTGCGAAACAGGGTATAGCCCAGGCTGAGCAGTACCAAACGCAGGGCCAGCAGCCGGTCAGATGTCTCCGGTTGCAGGAAGGCCAGACTCAGCCCGGCCAGCACCATGAGCCCGGTGCCGGCGAGCATCACCCGTGCCGCGCCGAAGCGGTCCGATAGGTACCCGGCGACGGGGCTGAGCAGCACCGTGGTGAGCGGCCCCACCGAGAGCAGCAACCCAATGCGGGCCGGCGAATAGTGCGCCGCACCGGTCAGGAAATACGTCAGCACGATGGTCGTGGCAATCATCACCCCCTGCACCAGCAGGCTGGCCAGCAAGCTGGCGCTCAAGGGACCGTGGCGCAGCACCCGGGGGTTCAGAAACGGGTATGCGACGCGCTGCTCGTAGGCGACAAAGCCGGCTGCCCCGATGGCCGCCGCCCCGAGCAGCCCCAGCACCAAAGGATTCCAGAAGCCGGCGCTTTCAATCCAGGTCAGGCCCAGCGTGTAGCACGTCACCCACAGGGCCATCAGGCCCATGCCGGCCCAATCCTGCGTCAGGTCCTGCGGCGCGTCCGGCCCGGGCAGGCTGCGCCGCAGCAGCCCGTAGGCGAGCACGCCCAGCGGAACGTTGACCAGAAACATCCACTGCCAGCCCAGCCAGGTCAGCAGCAGCCCGCCCAGGGTCGGGCCCGCCGTCATGCCCACCGACGCCACCGTGCCCAGCCAGCCGATGGTGCGGCCCATCTGCTCCTTGGGCACCAGCTCTCCGCCCACGGCAAAGCTCAGGGCCAGGCACACGGCCCCGCCCAGCCCTTGCACGGCCCGGGCCGCGACCAGCGCGCCCAGGGAGGGGCTGAGGCCGCACAGCAGCGAACCGAAGGTAAACACGAGGGTTCCGGCCAGGTACACCCGTTTTTTGCCCAGCTGGTCGCCCAGTCGGCCGACGGCGGCCGCGATGGCCGTGGTGACAAGCAGGTAGCTGAGCACCACCCACTGCACCGCCGCAAAGGGCTGGTGCAACTCCCGCGCCAGCGCGGGCAGGGCCACGTTCACGATGTTGGAATCAAGGCCCGCCATGAACATCACCAGCGAAACGCCCAGCAACCCCCAGCGGTTGGGGGCCATCGGCGGGCTCGTGGGAGCGTGGGCAGGTATCGTCGCGGGGGTAGCAGAGCGGGCAGCAGGCATGGCCGGGAAAACCACGCCACGCGGGAAAGGTTGCGCAGTGGCTAGCCGTTGCAACAGCCCGTGCGGGGGTAAGCCGCCTGAACAAGCCCCGGAAGCATGCGTACAAAAGACAGTTTAACATGATGGGAGCCATGAAAAGAAACCGAACGGGAAAAACAATCCTTTTATCAGTTGCCGGCCTGACTGCGGCAGGAGGCTTTCTGGCTGATTGGAATAAGACCCACATTTTTAACCCGAAGTGGACGCCGCACGCCAAATTTCACGATGCGATGACCATTATGCTGGGAACGATGCTGGGCGCAAGCGGGCTGTACCTGCTTCAGAAAAAAACAGGAGACCGGCCAGGGCAGCTCAGGTGGGGCACAATGCTTCCGGCTTTTTTCTGGGTGGCGCAGGGCAGCAGCTTCGTCTTTCCGGGAGCAAAAGGCCTGGAGGCAGAGTTTCCGGAGCGGGTGCCAAAACTAGGGGGAGTTTGGCTAAACGAAGCGCCTTTCAGTGCCCTGATGCTGGCAGTACTGAGCGTGGGCTACGTGCTGGAGAAGAAAACCATGCAGCAGGAGAGCCAATAACCAGGGCTAGGTGCCTGCTGCACTTCACGCAAAACCCGCCTCCCCTTCCAGCTTGGTTACTACGTGTAAATCAATGGCGTGCACTTCTGCTGCGTATTCAATTTCTTCCCCGCGTAGCCCTGGTCCCCGAAGCCGACTTCGACGGTTTGGCCCGTGATTTCCTGCTCCTGCCGGCAAAGTTCGCCCACCTGTGCCCGCTCCGGCTCTTTGGCCGGCGTGATGACCACGCTCAGCAAGTGGCCGGGCGTATCGACGGCGATGTGCGCCTCGCTGCCGTTGCAGCGTTTGGCCCCGTCGTAGCCGGCCCGGTCCGGTCCCCGCTCTCGGATGTGATTAGCAGGGTGCGCCCGGCAAAAATAATGGCCGTATGCGTGGCCGCCCGGTCGAGCAATACGCCCTAGCGACTCGCACAAATCGTGTACGATGTCCTCGAATACGCGGGCATCGCGCTAGCGCGTCCACTGCTGGTAGACGGCCGACCAGGGGTGCAGGTAGCGCCACAGCCACAGCCACGCTGATGGCCCTGGCCGTGCGCAGCCAGTGGCGCTGCCAGGTGCTGGGTGCCGTCACGGTGACTATTGGCCTGCTGGTGTTGGTGCAGCCCGCCCATTACTGCTACGAAGTACTTGCTGCGCCATTCTATGCCTGGGCCGGCTACTGGCTGGGCAGGTTGCTACGCTGAAGGCAAAGTAATGAAGTGTCATGAAGCGCAGCGCTACAGATACTTCTCATAAATGCCGGCCGCAATTTTCTCCACCAGGCTTTTCGGCACCATGCTGGTCAGCCCCGCCGACACCTTGTTGAGCACGCCGGGAATGATTTCGGCTTCCCCAGCCAGCAGGCCGGCCACAGCGGCTTCGGCCACGGCTTCGGGCGTCATCGATACTTTATTGGCGGTGGCTTGCAACTCGACGCCCATGCCGGCACGGTCGGCAAAGTTGGTGGTGGTGGCCCCAGGGCTCAAACAGGTGACTGAGATATTGCTTTGCTTCAGCTCGTAGCGCAGGCCGCGGCTGAAGCTCAGCAAAAAGGCTTTGCTGGCGGCGTAAAGGGCCAATGATGGCACGGCCTGGTAGGCGGCAGTGCTGGCCACGTTCAGGATGTAAGCCTTCGGAGCCTTGTGCAGGGCGGGCAGCAACGCGTGGGTCAGGGCCACGGGCAGGCTCATGTTCAGTTGCAGCATGTTTTGCTGCTCGGCCAGACTCAGCTGCTCGAAGCGGCCCCACATGCCATAGCCCGCATTATTCACCAACACAGCCAGCTGGGTGCTTTGCCCGGTGGCCCAGGCGGCCACGGTTTCGGCTGCACCGGCTGCGGCCAGGTCGATGGCCAGCACGCGGGCCTGCCGCTGGTGCTTTCGGCCAATTTCTTCGGCGAGGGCCGTGAGTTGGTCTTCCGAGCGGGCCACCAGCAGCAAGTCGTAGCCGCGCTGGGCCAATAGCAGCGAAATGGCGCGGCCAATGCCACGCGAAGCGCCGGTAACAAGAGCGTAACTCATTTAACAATCATCTTTTACCATTTAACAACTACCAATCATCACTATCACAGCCCTTCGCTCGATGCGAGACGCGCGCACCTAATGCTAGACGGTGAATGATAATTGTTAAAGGAGTTTACTTAACAAGGTGCAGGAAGCGTAGGTAGAAGGGCGTGGGGCTGGCCTCGCTCTTGGGCTGGTACTTGCCGGCGAGGATGGGAACGTACATCACGCGGCGGCGGCTGGCCTCGCCTACCAGCGGCGACTGCGCCACGCGGTGCCACATACGGCCGTCGTGCACGGTCAGGTCGCCAGCTTCCGTTTCCACGGCCAGCTCATTAGGGTCGTAGTCTACATCTTTGAAATACTTTTTGCGAAACAGCATCTTATGCAGGCCCTGGATGTGTGTGCCGGGGATGATGCGCAAACCACCGTTGGTGGCCTTGGTACCGTCAAGGTGCAGGCCCACATTGAGCATGGGGCCGATGCGTTTGCCATAAAACACGTCGCGCAAGGCATCAGTGTGCCAACCCATCTGGCTAAATTCCGAGCCTTCCACGTTCACGTAGTGGTTCACCACCAGGCCATCTTTTTCGTTTTCGCCCACCCGGCCACCCTCCGCTTCCAGCAGCGGAAACAGGGCTGCAAAGCGGGGGTCCTGCAGCAGCTCGTGCAGCACCGGGTGGTGCAGCGAGGCGAAGGCAAAGCGCTGCACAATGCGCGCGCCGTCGGCATCGTGTCCGTATTTGATGGGCACCCCGTTCACCTTTTCCACGCCAGCCGCCAGCCATTTGGCCTGCACTTCCTGGGTGGCTTCGATGAGCTGCTGAACGTATTCGGGCGAAGCAAAAGGACGAAAGTGGAGGAAGCCGTATCTGGAAAAGAAGGCGCGCTGCTCGGCGGTGAGGGTGCTGCCAAGCGTAAAGCGGGGATAATCAGAAGGTAGGGACATGGCAGAAGGCGGCGCCACCTGGGTGAGCCCGGCGCCAGGCGAAATTAACAGGTAGGCCTCAGGCGAAGGCCCACAAAATGGCCATTCTAAGCTGTAGGAACTATAACAGCACCGAATTACAAGGGTTTATAATTTATCAAATCTGCCCGCCGCAGATGGACACACGGTGAACAAGGTGCTGCCTCATGACAACGGCTCAACATTGGAAATACTTTAAAATGCAAAAGATAAATAGGGCCGGCCAAATAGGTTCGGATAGCATCGTGCAGGAGTTGCTTTTTGGCTTCATACCAGCTGCGGCCGGTTTGCAGGCGCTGGGGCTCGAGGCGCAAAAAGG
This sequence comes from Hymenobacter translucens, assembly GCF_020685205.1. GTDB lineage: Bacteria > Bacteroidota > Bacteroidia > Cytophagales > Hymenobacteraceae > Hymenobacter > Hymenobacter translucens. The sequence goes on along the minus strand of NZ_JAJERB010000010.1, from coordinate 123,390 downwards.
CGTGCAGAGCACAGCCATTGTGGTGGCGCTGGGCGCTGGCGGCCCGGACCTTCCACGCCGCAGCACTGCTTCAGCTCCCGGTGGTACTGCTCAATGCCCCAGGCCAGGGCGGCCAGCGGGGCCCGTTGGGCCTCGCGCAGCGCCGGGTTGCTGCTGGCCCAGTACTCGGCCCCTTCCGTGCCGCCGTCTGGGACAGCGAACCGGAAGTCGCGCACGAAGGCGTAGCCCTGACGCCACACCCGTTGCCCGCCTTCGGCCAGGCCGCAATCCTGGAGTGGGCGCAGGTCCTGCCCGTCGAGGTTGACGCGTCGGTTGCGTTACAGGCGCGTGAGCCAGGGCCAGCCGCAGGCGCGCCCCTGCTTGAGGTTGGGCAGGCTCGCGTACCAGCTGTCGAAGAGCACGGCAGCGCGGGGCGAAGCCCCGCTGCTGGGCGGTGCGCAAGAGGGCATGGAAGTGGTCGTTTTTGCTCCGCCCGTCGGTGGCTTTGTCGTAGAGGCGTTGATCTACGGGCACTAGCGCCCGCCCGTCACTCCACAACGTCGCGGCATCCGGTTTGAGCCGGTGCAGCAGGCGCGTGTAGGCATCGTGGGCCACCAGCGGCCCGGCGTGGACGCGGGCGGCTTCCGTGCCGCTCACCGCCACCGGGTTGGCAACCAAAACCTGGATGTATTCCTAAGCGGCAACCTTCGGCTTATTCATCCCCAAGTTAATTTGACTCACCAACTGCGTTCCTGGTATTCAATGACGCCCGCGGCGCCCACGACTTTGGCAAGTGGTGGAAGACAACATTGACCTGATGCGCCCCCAGGCCGAAGGCACCTCCAGCGTGGCCAAGCTGCAATACATCGACACTTATCTGAGCAACAAATCGCCTACCTGCGCTTCAATTTCAGCACCGGCGACGCCAGCCAGAACATGGTCTAGAGCCATCAGGCCTGTCACATTAATAGCATCCAGATAAGAGATGGCTGGTTTTGCCAAAGCACACACCCCGTTAAACAATTTTCCCCCATGATGCCCTGGCCTTAACAAGCACTCCAACAGCTATTGGGAAGTTTCGAACAGGAAGTTCTTCAGGCCCGTAAAGGGCATCAGGCCCATGAAGTTTATCCGCACCTGAACAGCTTTTACGGGTGGCCCATAGCCGCGTAATGGCCAGCCTGACCGAGGACGCGCGCTATGAAAGAAGCAAAGGTGAATAAAAACAGAGATGCTTAACAGCGGAAATACACCCCACAAAAACACCCGACACGATGAAGAAGAGAACACTAGGTAAAAATGGGCCCGAAGTATCCGCGATAGGGTTGGGCTGCATGGGCATGAGCGCCTTTTATGGCGACCGAAATGACAACGAATCCGTGGCCACCATCCACCGGGCGTTGGAAATGGGCATAAATTTCCTCGACACCGCCGAATTGTACGGTCCGCACACCAATGAGATATTGGTGGGCGGCGCCATCAAAGGAAAACGAGACCAGGCGTTTATTGCGACGAAATTCGGCGTGGCCTTTGATGAAAACGGGATGCGCATCGACGGCCGACCCGAGACCGTGCGCAAGTCGGCCGAGGGAAGTTTGAAAAACCTGGGCGTCGACACCATTGACCTGTATTACCAGCACCGCATGGACCCCAACGTTCCGATTGAAGACACCATCGGGGCCATGGCGGAACTGGTCAAAGAAGGCAAGGTGCGCTACCTGGGCATTTCGGAAGCGGAACCGGAGCTGATTGAAAGAGCGCATAAAACCCACCCGATAACGGCGGTGCAAACGGAGTTCTCTCTGTGGACCCGGGACGTGGAAAGCAACGGGGTGCTGGACACGGTGCGCCGGCTGGGGATAGGGTTTGTTCCCTACAGCCCGCTGGGCCGGGGGTTTTTAACCGGGGCCATCAAAAGCCCGGATGATTTTGAAGACGACGACTTCCGAAAGCACAGCCCGCGCTTTATGGGCGAAAACTTCCAAAAGAACCTGGACATCGTTGACAAGCTCAATAAGCTGGCCGCTGATAAAGGGGTGGGTGCGGCACAGCTGGCTCTGGCCTGGGTGTTGGCCAAAGGAGAAGACCTGGTGCCCATTCCCGGCACCAAGCGCAGAAAATACCTGGAGGAAAATGCCAAAGCGGTTGAGCTGCAATTGAGCCCCGACGAGGTCAACGCAATTGACAGCATCTTTCCGCCGGACAGCACCGCCGGAACCCGCTATTAATTGGCCGACACCCCGCCCCGCGGGTGCAGATGCCTTTTAGGCGCTGAAAATGCCTGCGTAGGGGAGGAAAACGTTCAAAAGAGAAAGGAGTGCCTCGTCTAAGGCCAAAACGGTTCCAGCTCCGGGCGGCATATAGTGCGGCGTCGCCAACCCCATTCATTGGCTGGGCTCTAAAACACAAGAACGTCCGGCTGAGCAAGAGGCTCGGCCGGACGTTCTTCGTGGTTGCGTTACCCTACTGGGCGGCCGGGTACCAGTTGCGCAGCCGCACGTCAATTTTCTTGTTGGCCGTGTTCACGGTTTTCTTAAAGCCCTCCACGTCGCTCAAGCCGTTCTGGCCCCGGTAGTGGTACGGGTACACGATGCCCGGCTTGAAGGCCAATACTCCCTGTGCGGCCTGGGGCGCGTCCATGGTGTAGGGCAGGTTCATGCAAACAAACGCCACGTCGATGCCCTTGAGGGCGCGCATTTCCGGGATGTCTTCGGTGTCGCCGGACAGGTAGACCTTTTTGCCGCCCAGGGTCAGCACGTAGCCATTGCCCCGGCCTTTGGTATGCGGCGCGTCGGCCGCCTCGGGCAGGTTGTACATCGGGAGGGCCGCCACCGTCAGGCCCAGCGCTTCGAGCCGCTCCCCGTTGCGCAGGATGCGGGTCTGGGCTTTGTACTCGGCTGGCAGCTGGGCCGCCACGGCCGGGGGCACCACCAGCAGGGCCTTGCCCACGGGCAAACTGGCCAGCGTCTTCGGGTCCAGGTGGTCGCCGTGAATGTCGGTAATCAGAATGACATCGGGCGCGGCCAGCCCGGCGTAGGCCGCAGCCCCGCCGGTGGGGTCCACGTAAACGGTCTTGCCGCCCCACGTCAACACCACGCTGCCGTGTGCGATGGGCTGCACCGTCAGGGGGCCTTTCTTGGTGGCAATCTGGTCGGCGGCCGCGCGCGCGGCGGCGGGGGCGGTTTGGGCCTTTGCCTGAACTACACAAGCAGCCAGTATGGCCGCGAAGAGGAAGGTGGATTTCATCAGTGTTCTGAATGTTGAGTAAGCGGTCTGCCGGATGGTTCCCGTAGCCTGGTCCCGTCGGAGGAGTCGCCACCGAAAACCGTGACCACAACCGGCCCTCCCCGCAAAAGTTCAGGATAGCAAGCAGCCAGGCCCATGGCGGCACCAGGGCGGCCCGTGCTGCCTATTTGTATCCTTTCCAGGCACCCCTTTTCATCGCAGGTTCCACAGTATCTTGGGAACCAAAATTTTAACCGAGCCCAACCGTATAGCCTGGCGCAAGGGTCCCTGCCCCCGCCTTTTACTCCGTATCCTTTTATGAACCCAACCGCGACCCTGACCGGTAAAACTGCCCTTGTCACGGGTGCCTCCAGTGGCCTGGGCCTGGCAATGGCAACGGCCCTGGCCGAAGCGGGCGCGTCCGTGGTGCTTGCGGCCCGCGACGCGGCAAAGCTGGCCCAGGCGCTGGCCCGGCTGCAAGCGCGCCAGCTCGACGTGCACGGCCTTGCCCTGGATGTGCGCGACGAAGCCTCCATTGCCGGGGCCGTGGCTTGGCTGGGCGCCACCTGGGGTGGGAAGCTTAATGTGCTCGTGAACAACGCTGGCATCGGCATGCGCACCGTCAACCCCGAGTTCCTGACCCGGCCGCAGCCGTTTTACGAGGTGAGCGCGGAGGGTTTTCGCGACGTGATTGACACCAACCTGACCGGCTATTTTCTGGTGGCCAAGGCCTTCGTGCCGCTGTTTTTAGCCCAGGGCCGGGGCAAAATCGTGAACATCTCGATGAACCACGAAACCATGCGCCGCCCGGGCTTTATCCCCTACGGGCCGTCGCGGGCGGGCGCGGAGTCGCTGTCGCTCATCATGGCCGAGGACTTGCGCGCCCAGCACATCGACGTGAATATGCTGCTGCCCGGCGGCGCCACCGACACGGGCATGATTCCGGAGGCGGCCAGGGCGGCCATCGCCGGCAAGTTCCAGCTGCTCAGCCCCGGGGTGATGGCCGAGCCCATCGTGTTTCTGGCTTCGGAGGCAAGCAATGGCCTCACCGGCCAGCGCCTGGTCGCCACCGAGTTTGCCGCCTGGAAGGCCTAGGCCCAGGCTCTACCCCCCTCTTTTTGACTATCGGCCCTGTTTAATTGTTTGGTTTAACAATTAAACAGACAAGGCCGCGGTTGGCTCCCTATTACAGGCGAAAAGGGCGCAAGGGGATGCGTTTTCAAAAGGGGCGGATTTACACGCTAGGGAATGGACACGTGTGACGTAGACCTCACCTTCCATAATGGCCTGGTCTGCCGGGTGCGAAGCGCCTCTAATCTTTGGCAGGGAAGCGGTAAGCAAAAATCAGGTTAAGGGATGGCAGGTAGCCATAATCCCGGTAGTACTGCCTGAGCTCGTTGTCGGCATACTGGCTTAGCACCGGCACTTCCTGCCCATTGGGGCGCCTCAGGTAGGTTTGTGAGCCAAAGGTCCGGGCAAAGGAGGCTTCCGTTTTCAGACTCAGCGCCGGGTTTTTCAACGGGAAAACGCGGCCCACTACCAGCCCGGCATTGTGCAGGTTCGAGTCCACCGTGGACCTGCCCAGGCTGGCCCGGAGCGTGAAGGGGATTGAATAGCCGGCAAATAAGGCCAGGGCCTGCGCCGCCTCCACCTCCCCGCTCACTTTCAGGTGCGAGTAGAAGATGCCCGCGTAGTTTCGCTTGACATGGTACTGAAGGGTGGGCTGCAAATTCCAGCCCACCCGGTACGATTCATCCACAAACCGAAGAACTGCCTCGTCAGCCCCTTGGGATTTGGCAAAGGCAATGAGCATATCATTAAACGGACTCGTCAGTAACCCTCCCTGGCCATTTAAAGAAACTTTGTCAGTAAAGTAATATTCCAGACCTGCCGCGTAGTACAGGGGAACGTGGGCCCCTCCCGAAACCTCCACGTGTTGTGCCGAGGCGGCTTGACAGAAAAATAACAGGGCAATCAGGGCACTGAATCTCCCTTCCCTGTTTAAAAATCTGATGGGTATAGGGGTCATGGGGTGGTTTTTCTGTAGGAACATCTCCTGCTCCTGTTCGTGCCTTCGAATATAGAGGGCGGAGTTAAACATTCAGGGAAATCCCTCTGACCCGGCCCTGTGCGGGTTTGCTCGGCGGCCCCGCCGCAATCAGGTCCCTGCCAAGGGGCTTCGGCTGGCCGGGGCAAAAAATCGTATTCGCCCCGAGTACAGCAACACTCCTGGGGGTGAGCGCGGCACCAGAGCAACGCGCAGAAGCGCGCACGCAGCCGGAAGGCGCAGCAGCACAGCATGTGCCGGGTGGGAGGCCTATCGGAGACAAGGGCCCTTTAGGCAGCGAGGGGGGGCTGGCCACTCTCCTGCAAATTGGAGCGGCCACCGCCGGCAGGCTGGTAGTGCCGGCCCCAAAATAGCCCCGCGGGCGTCTTGGGACACTTTCTAAAAAAAATTATACTTACGCAACTTTTTCGAAAGGCGTTTGGTATTATCTTCGTGGTGCGCTGAGTGCCTGCCGTTCAGGAAAATACAATTCACCTACTTTCAACCCCTCTTTATGCGGTTACCTTTTTACTCTTTCCTGCTGGGTGCAATTTCGCTCGGCCTGGGCGCCCATGCCCAAACCCCCATTACCATTGTGTCGGCCGATTTACCGGCCGCGGGCGACACCCTGCGCCTGAGCAATGCCGCCCCGACGCTGCCCATGGGCGCGCCGCCGCTGAGCCGCAACGGCGCGAACCAGACCTGGAACTACAGCACCCTGCAGCACACCGGCCAGACCGTGGACCGCTATGTTACCGTGCCCGCCTTGTTTCAGCTCGCGTTCGGCCTGCTGGGTGGCGTCAACCGGGCCAGCCAGGCGTCGCCGGAGCCGCTGCCGATACCCGGCCTTCCCGTCACGGAAACCTACAACTTCTACAACAAGTCCACCGCCGACTACCGCTCGGTCGGCTTCGGGGCCGTGGTCAGTGGCCTGCCCGTCACGGCGACCTACCAGAGCCAGGCCCTGCAGGACGTAGTGTACCGCCTGCCCATCACCTACGGGCGGCGCGACTCGAGCAATTCGGTGCTCGTTGCCGAGATGCAGGGCATCCTGTACTTTGAGCGCACGCAGAAGCGCGTGAACCGCGCCGACGGCTGGGGTACCCTGACCACCCCCTTCGGCACCTTTGCCGTGCTGCGCGTGGTGAGCACCATGACCGGTTCCGACAGCATTGCCTTGGCTGGGGCCCCGGGTGTGCCCGTGCCGCGCCACGAGCGCCAGTACAAGTGGCTGGCCAGAAGCCAGCGCGTGCCGCTGCTCACCATCATCACCACGGTGACGGGCACCGCCGAAACCATCACGGCCGTGCAGTACCGCGACACCTACCGCCGGCCGCGCACCATCAGCAGCACCCGCGACGCAGCCACCGACGCGGCCCTCTCGGCCTACCCGAACCCCTCGGCCGTGGGCAGCCCCCTCACCCTGACGGTGCCCCAAGGCAGCGGCCAGTTCACCGTCTTGGCCACGGATCTGGCCGGGCGCCAGCTGTTCAGCCGGCGGCTTAACGGCAGCTCCGGCACGCTGCACCTGGATGGAGCTGACTTTGGCCCGTTCCGCGGCGTGGCCCTGCTCACCGTGACCACCGCCCAGGGCACGGCCACGCGCCGGGTCGCCCGGTTCTAAGCGGCGCCTGACTGCTTACGGGGTTCTCGTTGCAACGGGATACTGTTGGCGAATTCGCCTTCAAGCCATTGCCCGAGGTATTAACCGCTCGAAAGCGGCCCGCCGCGTCTGGGCTAACGGCACTTCGTTTAACCAGTTAACGATACGGGACAGGTTCATCGCCGTCGCGATAAAGACGTGCTGCAAATGGGTTTTGGCCAGGCCCATGTAGCGCGAACGGCGCATGCCAAAGCCCCGGCCCCCTTGCGAAAGCGTGCCTTCAATGCCCGCTCGCTGGTTATAGAGCAAGGGCCAGTCCGCCTGACTGTTCCGCACGCGGGACGCTTGCAAGGCTTGGCAATGCGCGTCGGCTCGCAACTTAATGGCCCGTCGTTTCATCCGCGTACACTGCGCCCGAACGGGGCAGGGCCCGCACTGCTTCCGGGAAAACTTGATAAACACGCGGGGCTGGCCCTTTTCCATCGTATAGAACCAGGAGCGAGTCGTATGCCCTTGGGGACAAGTAGCTTGCTGTGCGTCCCAGTCCACGTGGAGTTCCGCCGCCGCCTACCCTTGCCCCGCCAGCGCTTGCCACTTCTGGTCTTTGCGAGCGGGCCCCACTAACTCCACCTGATGAAGTTGCTGACTCTGCACGAGCAACTCGGCGCTTACATACGCGGTGTCGACCAACTGCTGAGACGGGAGCAACGACTGGTCCGCCAATCCCTGCTGAATGTGCGGCAAGGTCGTCGAATCCGCCTCGGTGCTGACGGTCGTGGCGACCTGCGTAATCAGATGCGGGTGGTCGGCTTCGCAGGTTTCGCTTAAATGGACTTTATAGCCGACCCACGTCGTGGTGCGTTTCCGGCTAAAACGCGCTTCTATATCGTTGGGAGAGCTGATGAGCTGCGCGGAAGGCGGCAACTCGTCCTGATTCTCCACGCGCCAGATGAGCTGACCGTCCACCAGGCGAAACTGTTGGAGCCAAACCCGGCGCAGGATGTCAACGGCTGGCAGTTGCCACAGCACGGTGGCTTGGTCATCCCGCGCTACTTGCTCCAGGAGCCCCCAGCCGTCCCGACCCACTTGCTGCGCGTAAGCTTTCCGCTGGGGTTTGGTGTGCGGCAGGCGGTACTCCTCGGCTCGGGGACCATACCGGGCCGCCCACTCTGGTTGCAGATGAGTGGCCAACCAGTCGGGCACGAGCGTCGGCAAGCGGTTGAGGGTAAAGCGCAGGGTCTCCCCCACGCACTCCAGGCGGTTCATGTCCCGGACACGCGCCAGCACATGGGTCGAGTCCGTTCGCTGTTTGCCCCCGGCTTTGAGCCACTGCTGGTCCTGGCAACACGTCAGCAGGTGCGTGAGCAGGCGCTCCTCGGCCTTGGCGGCCACTAACCGCTGGCGAAATTCGGACAGAATGCTGAAGTCAAACCCGGGGTCGGTCAACTCCAAGCCCAGCAAATACTTCCAGTCAATGCGACTGCGCACGGCATCGGCCGCTTGGCGGTCGGAGAGATTCTCGGCAAATTGCAGCAACGTCACCAGCGCCAGCTGCCAGGGCGCCTGGGCCGCTTGCCCCCGCGCTGGAAACAGGTCGGCAAAGAGGGCGTCGTCATAGAGGGTACCCAAGGTATCGCGCAACTGCAGGTAGCGATTGCCGCGTGGGAATGCCGCCTGCGCTACTTGGCGCGTCTGGGGCGGAACAGGCATACTGGGTTGGGGGTGCAGGCTCATGAGCAGAAGCGGTTAGGACACCTCCGAAAATAGCCCTTTTACCCCAAACCCAATTCGCCAACAGTATCTAGGTAGATGAAGAAGCTATTTGGCTACTCATGGCCTTCGGGCCGTCGTCCCTGCTGAATACGCTGCCGGCGCTGTTGCTCTTGCTCCCGTGCCTGGGCCGGCCGGGGTGGGGCCGGGGCAGCGCCAGCAAAAAGCAACTCTAAGGCCTCCTGTAGGGCTTGCTTCTGGGAATAGGTATACTCTCCTTGGGCCCGGCGGGCATGGACGTAATCGCGCAACTGCTCCAAGTGGCCCCGGCTCAGTACAAAGGTTTGACGCACCCCATCCGGTGCAGCCTTAGCGGCGTGCGTGGGGGAAACGGCACCGGTTACCTCACCAGTATTACTGGTATTACTGGTATTACTGATATTACCAGTGTTACCAGTGTTACCAGTGTTACCAGTGTTACGTGGTGATTTTAACTGCTCAGCGGGCTTTTTCGCGGGTGCTGGCTCGTCGCTGAGGTCAAAAAAGTCGCGTTCGGACGTGGGCTTGGGCGCGGTCAGCTCACCGGGGCGGGGCAGGTTTTTGAAGGTCTTGGCCATGGGAAGCAGGCAGCGGATTAGCGGGTGAGAATTTCGGCGACCAGCGCCTGATAGTCGGTCGCCCCGGCACTCTGCGGGGCATAGGTGAAAATATCCTGGCCCAGGTGCGGCGCTTCGCCCAGGGCAATGCTCTCGCGGATGAAGCTGGTCAGCACCAAGCCAGGGTACAGCGCCCGCAGTTCTTCGGCCGTTTCCCGGCGCAGTATTTTGCGGCCGTCGTGGCGGGTAAAGAAGATGCCGCCCACTGACAGGTCCGGGTTTAGGCGCCGCCGCACCCGGCCGACCAGCTCCAGCACTTTCTCCAATCCGTCGGCGGCGTACATCTGCGCCTCCAGCGGAATGTAGAGGGCCTGGGCGCAGGCATAGGCGTTGAGGGTAACTAGACCCAAGGCCGGCGGGCAATCCAGCAGGATATAGTCGCAGCGCTCGCGCACGGGTTCGAGCAATTCCTTCAGCAGAAACTCGCGGTCCAGTTCGTCGCCTTTGACCTTCTCAAAACCAGACAGGGCCGGGGAGCCGGCCACCAGCGCCAGGTTCTCGTGCAGCGCGTAGGCTTTCAGGCGGTACTCACCAAGTAAGGCTCCGTACACGTTCTGCTCCGCATCGACCAGGCCTAAGCCTTTGGTCAGGTTGGCTTGGGGGTCTAGGTCCACCAGCAGCACCCGCTGGCCAGCGCGGGCGAGGCCTGCCCCAACGTTGGCCGTGGACGTGGTTTTGCCGACTCCCCCCTTTTGGTTTGTAAACGCCAGAATCTTGCTCATGCCGCAAACATACGCAACCGAATGTTACTGGTGTTACTAATGTTACTCGTATTACCTATATTACCAGTATTACTCTATTTGAAAACCTTCTAAATCATCAAGAAGGCCTATAGCGTCTATAATTTAGGCGAAGTACTTTGTAGTGGATTCCTGATTTTACCTCATGCCATTCGAAGACCACGCGGCTTATCTAGCCCTACGCACCTATTTAGATTTCCTGCTGACGTCCTCTACCGACCAAGCCTTTTCTGACATTCCGGCGGCATTACGTTCCAACTTGGCCGTGTTCATGGAAGGCAAGACGGTGTATCAGAATAGCGCCGGGCAGCGGATGGTGTACGCGGCGGACTTGGCGGCATGGGCTAACGATGTGGTGCACGAGTCAGGCTTGGCTATTGCCCTCCCGTTGGCCTCCCTCAGCGTGGCTGAGTTGCAAGCGGCAACCAGCCCACCAACAGAATGCTAGCAGCAGGCGCTCAGGCCCTGACTTAGTTCCAGGACTGCTACGCCGGGCAGCACGGCCGCCTCACCAACACCGTGGTGCAGCAGTTGGGCGTGAGCTAGCCCACGGCCATGCGCTACCTGGGCGAGTTGGAGAAGGACGGCTATCTGCAGAAAACCGGAACCAGCGAGGCCGAGACGGAGCACCAGTTGATTGGCTCATCACGCGCCGGCGCCCAAGTGCAAACCCTCAAACGAGCGCTGTGGGGGCACTTTTTCTGACAGGCCAATTGGCTCGCGATTGGCTCAGGCAGTAGAATTCTTCCGGCTTGACTCTCGAAGCTATTATTAGCAGTATTACTAGTGTTACCGATGTTACCAATATTACTATTATTACCAGTGTTACTGGTGTTACCATTCCTGTCAGTAGGGCTTCCGAAATTCAGCTAATTTTGCTGGTGCAGTAGTCAAGCTACCGCGCTCCTAAGCCCTCCGTATGGACATCGACGTCGTCAACAAAATCAAGCACCTCGCTATTATTGCCCTCGCTTCCGATGACGAGTTGAGTGAAGCCATTGTGCTAAAAGGCGGCAACGCCATCGACCTGGCCTACAGTGGCCAGCAGGGCGCGGTTTCGCGCACTTCCTTTGACCTGGACTTTTCCCTGGCCGACGGTGACTTCCTGGAAGACCTCCAGGTCATCAAGGACAGAATTGAGAAAACGCTGGTGCAGACCTACGCCGAAAACGGCTACGTGGTGTTGGAATACAACTTTGTCACCAAGCCCAAAACCAAGCCGCAGATAGCTGATTTCTGGGGTGGTTACCTGGTCGAGTTCAAAGTGGTGGAACAGCACGTGTTTGACCAGCCGATTGCGAATCCCAAAGCGCAGCGGCGGGATTTTATCCCCCTGCGCCCCAACAATTCCTCGAAGTTTCAAATCGAGTTCAGCAAGTTCGAGTACATGGGCGAAGGCAGCAAGCGGCCTATTAAAGTGGATGGCTATACCGTGTATGTATACACGGCGGAAATGATTGTCTTCGAGAAAGTCCGGGCCATTTGCCAGCAGCTGCCGCAGTACGCCGGGATAATCCCTTCGCATACCTCACGGGCACGGGCCCGGGACTTCTACGACATCCACTTAATCATGGAGTCCCAAGGCGTAACCTGCAGCTCCGCCGAGAGCCGGGCCCTGCTGCAACACATCTTTGACGCCAAGCGCGTGCCGCTGGCTTTTCTACAGCAGATGCGCCACCACAAGGCCATTCACCGCGACGACTGGGAAAACGTCCGGGCAACGGTTTCCCAAACGGAAGAAGTGCAGGATTTTGACTTCTATTTCGACTATGTGATGGATGCCTTTGAAGGAATTACAGCCCCTTAGGGAAGTAAAGCCGCCAGTCGGCGGAATAATCCTTCTCCTCCATGTCGTACGTCAGGTAGAAATCGAACGCCTTCGAGCGCTCCCGCAACTCGTCTAACTTCTTGCCCTGGTAGCCGGCGCGCTCCAGATAGAACCCGACCGCCTGGAAGTAGGGATAGATGAAATCCAACGCGTCCAGCGTAGCCACCAACTTATTTAACGAGAGCTTGCCCCGGGCCTGGCGATAAGCCTCCAGGACGGCAGAAACGCCCCCGGCGTAGCCGGGCCGCACGGTGCTGTCGAGCAGGGTGCGCTCCACGTTGGTGGTGGGAATGCCGTCCAGTTGATGCACGCCTAAGCGGTTCGTAAAACCGCCGTTGAGCACCACAAACGTGAAGTCCCCGTAGCGGATGCTGGCCGTGGTGCGGCGCTGGGGCTTGGCAAAAGCCGCGTCAATGCCAGCCTGCGTCAGGGACGCCTCCCGCTGGGGCTTCTTGGTTTGCTCAAACGTCACGTAGATAACCTTCGGTACCTGCATGGTTAAGCCGTTCGCCCACACGGCCGAGTAATGGGACAGGTAGGCCCGGGGGGCCAACGCCGTGGCAATGTGCATCACCGCAGACGCGTCCTGCGCATAGAGTTCTTTCGAGGGCAAGTACCCGTCAGACTCCAGCTTTATCTTCTGCAACACCTCCTTGGCCAGCAGCTGGTCAAGCAGCTTTTCCTCCGTGGTGGTCGGCGCAATGTTCCAGGTGGCTCGTTGTTCCTCCAGCACGGCAACCAGTTGCAGCTTGGTAAAGGCCTTCTTGGGGTGCTGCTTAAAGAACGTCCGTATCCGGGCTTCTGCGATAACAAACCGTGATTTACCGGCCATAGCAGCGTTTGAGCATTTCGAAAAGCAGGAAGTATGTATACTTCCTGCAAAGTTAAGGCATAAAAAGCAAAAAGTCAAATCCAAGGCCACTGCACCAGTTAGGTAGGGCCCGCAACGTCATACTATTCACAAATACAAAGTGTATACACTTTGTATTACGCAAAGTTAAAGCTTTTTGTTCAGTAATGCAACTTCCGTAGGTTGTTCAGACGCGTGCGGGCCAGCCACCGGTAACAGGCGCTGCACGGTCGTGGCATGAAATGAGTTGCCACGTCGCGTGCGGTAGCCCGCCTGGTTGAGTTCGGCCGCAATCTGGCCTTCTTATAGCAGCTGGGGGATAAACTTACTCTAAGAATAAAGACTATGTTTTATGTAGCTCATTCTAAACCGGTTCGCATTTTGGCACGGCTCAATAAGTTAGGTCCAATTAACCACAGGGCCATTTGTTTTTGGCCTGATTTTCTGAACCCCATTTTCAGGACATCTTTGCATAACAGGCCACATTTCACGGCAATTCAATAAGTTACGGCTTTCTGACCCAAGCCTTAAACTGCTTAGAGTAAGTTTATCCCCTTTCTGCTATAAGAAGGCCAATCTGCCAGAGGGTATGCCCTTGGGCGCGCAACAGCTCAGCGAGCCGGGCGGCCGGGCGGTTGGCTTGGTGCTCGCGGGCATTGGCCTGCATGGCCGCCTGGCCCTGGGCGATGACAGCCGGCGTGAAATTGGCCGGGCTGCCCAACTTGACGCCGCGGGCCTTCTTGGCGGCCAGCGCGTCCTTGGTGCGCTTGGAGATGGTCTCGCGCTCGTGCTGGGCAATGACGGCGAACAAGCCCACAGTCAACGTATTCGCGTCAGGCATATCGCAGCAGACAAAGTCCACACCCGAGTCGCGCAGGGCAAAAATGAAGCCCGCGTTGCGGCTGAGCCGGTCCACCTTGGCGATGAGCAGCGTCGCCCCCACGCGCCGGGCCTCGGCGATGGCGGCCAGCAGCTGCGGCCGCTGGTTCTTCCTTCCGCTCTCAATTTGGGTGCTGTTAAACAAATAGGGGAAAACCTCCGAGTCCGAGTCTGACCAGCTTGATTGCTCGTGATAAGGTGCTAAAGCGCTGTAAGAGCATCGAAAAGCGCTAGCATTACACGCCCCTTAAGGCAATTGAAAGAGAGTAGCGATAACGAACGTTAACTCTATCGCTCACGCCATTATACTAGGTATACAATTGTTTAACAAGGCATTAAGACAGAAAGGCAGGTATCTGTGCCGCTGAGTCGGAGGTTTTGCCCTATTTGTTTAACAACACCCTTTAAACCACTAGTAGGGCGATTCTAAACCTCTTTAATCGCTCGTCTGTGCTGCCCGGAAATCTCAGCATTTCACCTTATTTCAAAAAGCTCCATACCTACTTTTTGGCCTTTTTAGAAGTTGCCTCCTTTTCCAGTACCACCGCCTCAGCCCGTTTTCGCTGCGCTTCAAGTAGCAAACGTTCGCGTTCCTCCAGGCGAATGGTTTCTTCTTGAAACTTGACCGAATCCTGCCGCCACCGGGCGGTCACCGACGCAGTGTAGGTAGGATTGGTTTGCATAGTCTCACGCCATAACCACGCGCTACGCTCGCGCTGGTCGCGCACGGCCGCCGCGTTCCACCACCCCCACCAACTCGCCAGCAGCAACGCCAGCACGCCCACAAATACCCAGACCCCATACCGCACGGCCTGCGTTAACGGCCGCTCCGGGTGGTTCCGCCGCACTTCCTCCGCCACCGCTTGCCGCAACTGCTGCTCCAATTCCTTGCTCACCCCCACCGGGGGCGGGCTCACGAGGGCCGCCGGCTTGGCCACCGTTTCCTGCATGGCCAGCACCATGGTTGCCATCCGTTCAATACTTGGACGATAGTCTATGGGGGTCTGCTGCTCGGCTAGACTTTTTTTAAGGCTGGCTACGTCGTCGGTCAGGCCCTGCAGAAGTTCACCGATGAGTTCGTTATTCATAGAGAAAGGGTAAATGAGTACTGCTTAATAGCCCAAGCCACGGTCAGACGACCGGGGACTCGGCGTTACCTGTTGGGAGAGTTGCTGTTTCTGCGCTTGCTGCTCATTCTGTTCAAACGCCTTGGTCAGGCCTGCCAACGACATCGCACGCGCCAGCTGGCTCCCTTTGAACCGCTGCCCGTCCTGCTCAAAGCTGATGCCCGTCGCCTTCCCGGCGGCGTTATAATGCAGCTGCACCGTGATGCCGCGCGCTTCCACGGCTTGGGTAAACTCGGGCAAACTCTTGGCCTGTTGGGTGCACGCCTGCACCGCCTCCCGCAGCTGGATGCGAGCCTGGTCGTGGGCGGGCACGTTGGTCAGGTTTTTGCGTTTTTCCAAGCTTATAACAGGCGTCAACTCATACTTCTGCTCCAGCTCCCGCAGCAGCGTTTCACTGCGGGAGTAGTTGTGACCATCTCCCACCGTGTGGCCGTCGTCCGCTACCCGGTTTGCCACGATGTGAAAGTGTGGGTGGGGCCGGTCGTCGTGGCGAATCACCGCGTACTGTCCCTTGGCGAGTCCCATTCCTTCCAGGTAATCCAATGCGATAGCCGCCATTTTGTCATTGGTTAACCGCTCCTTTTCTTCTGGAGGAAATGAGATGGACGTGTGCCATACCGCTCGCCCCAGCGCGGGATTAAGTTGGCGCTGCTGCTCAAAATCCTGGGTCATGGCTTCCGCGTCGTAATCCCGCACACCCCGGCTCAGCAGCACCTCGCCCTCGCCCTGTTCGAGCTTCTTGAACTGGTACGCGACGCAGCCCCCGAAGCTGCGCCCGATAATGGTCTTGCCAATCATACTGCGAGTAGCTTGTTAAGCTCGTCCAGCAGGGCGTCGGCCTTGACCGCGATGCTCCGCACCCCATCCCCATGCGCCTTCTTCATCAGTTGATTCAGCGTATTGCCCAGCGCCCGCAACTCATGCAGGGCCGGCAGCGCGGCCGGGTCCAGCGTGGGCAGCACCTGGCCAGTGAGCACGGCCTGGCGGCAGTACTCTGCTACCGTTAGCCGCGCCGACTGGGCCCGCCGCTTTACCGCCAGGTATTCAATTTTAGTGAAGCGCACCGTAGCCCGGTCCGGGCGGGCCTCCGGGTTGCGGGGGCGGCCGCCATTACGCTTGGGCCGGGGCTCATCAGGAATCAAAGGAGCATCCATAGCAGAACAGGGGGAATAGGTCTTTGGCGACGACAGGAGCCAAAGCCAGCCGTTAATGGCGCAGAAACCGTAGGTTTTTGCCGCCATTAACATGGCTGGCTAAAACACGCGTCAGGGACCGTTGAACAGACGGGAAAGAACGAGGCTAGGTTACAGCTAGAGATTAAATTGTCTGCGCTAGTGAGCTGTGAGCCTGCCAAACTTCGGGTAGATGAGCGTTCCATAAACACCCTACTCTCGTATGATTGCGTGGCCTCAAGGTGAGGCCAGCCGGAAAAGGAAACGGGGACATCATCCTACTCTAAGCGCGGGGCCCTGGTGGTTTTGACGCTGTTCACTAGAAACGGTGCCCCGTTTCCCGTTTTGCCTGAAGACTGCACAGTATGGAGGGAGCTAGCCGGTCGCAGGGCCAGTAGCATCCCGCATTTGCACGAGAAAAGTTGCGGTAAAACCTGGCCTGGCTACGTCCATTTCCCCTTTTACTGCTGGTTGTGTATGGCTGCGTTCCCTTCCCCCACTGCCCCACTCAAATGCGTCGTCGGCATCGACATTGCCAAGGATAGCTTCGTCGCCTGCGTTGGCCACGCAACGCTCAGCCAGCAGCTGCACTTCGGCAAAGAAACGACCTTCGCCAATTCGGTGAGCGGCTTCGCGGCCTTGCTCAGCTGGGTCGTCAAGCAGCACGTTAGCGGTAGCCCACTCTGGTTTGTGGTGGAAGCCACCGGCGTCTACTACGAAGAGCTGGCTTACTTTCTGGCTGATAACCAGCAGCTTCTGAGCGTGCTCCTTCCCAATAAGGTGAAGCATTTTGCCCGCAGCACCGAACTCAAGAGCAAGACCGACCAACTCGATGCACGCCTGCTCTGCCGCCTGGGCCTGGAGCGGGCGCTACCGGCCTGGCAGCCGCCGACCCCCGCCCTGCGCCAGTTGCGCGCCTTGGCCCGCGAACGGCAAGTGCTGGTGCGGCAAGCCGCCCAACTCAAGATTCGGGCCCACGCCTACCAGCATAGCTATCAGCCCGATAGCCGGACGTTAGGGCGGCTAGCTGCGCAGCAGCAATTACTGGTCAGCCAGCTCAAAGCGCTGGACCAGGACCTGGCTGACCTGCTCAAAGCAGAGCCGGAATTGGCCCGCAAACTAAGTCAGTTGACCAGTATTCCCGGCGTTGGGCTCACCACAGCCATCGTGGTGGTCGCCGAAACCAACGGCTTCATCCTGGTCGAAAATGAGCGGCAACTGGCCTCCTACGCCGGCCTGGACGTAGTACAGCGTCAAAGTGGGCTCTCGGCTCATGCTACCCGCATTTCGCGCCGGGGCAATGTGCGCTTGCGCACGGCCCTTTACCTGCCCGCGGTCAGCAGCTTACGCTATAACCCGCAGCAAATTGCCTTCTATGCCCGCTTGCGGGCGCGCCAGCCCAGCGGCAAACCCGGCGTCATTGCGGTCATGCGGAAACTGCTCGTGCTCTGCTACTCGCTCTGGAAAAATGATTGCGTCTATGACCCGCACTACCACCCAGCGCACTTGGCCGAAAAAGAAATAGCCCCGACCGCGTGAGCGGGCCGAGGCTACACAGGATGAACCAGAAGGCTCTCCTTTAGGAAGACTAAAAATACAAAAATCTTACCCGACAGCAAACCCTTTCATCACAGTATCTAGTGAAACCCCGGTAGCGGCGCGCTCCACCACCACCACTTGCAGGCCGTAGTGCCCCAGCCAGTAAGCCAGCGTGGGCCCGGCAATGCTGGCCCCAGCAATCAGTACTCGGTGAACGGTTGGCATACAGGAATGGGGAAGAGCAGACAGTAACCCTGGACCGCCCGCCAGCACCCCGGGCGGCTGGCGGGGCCGCAAGGTAGCAGCGCCCACCCCGAAAGCCAGTTGGCTTCTGCTGGGTGCCGACCCGCTGCCGGGCCTGAAATACTATCAGCGTTTACTACTGGCTCCGAAAGACACACCTTTTGGAGCTAGGTGAACCGTGATAGGCTACCTCATTTAATGATTTGTAAAGGGCATGGTCTTTTTGTCCATCCACTGGTTGCGCCCGTCCATGTTAGTCCTTCAGGGAGGGAAGGACCTTTGTAGTGTCAATTCACCTAACCCCCCACTCCCATGAAGCATGTAGGATTGCTGGTCCGGCTCGAAGCCAAGCCCGGTAAAGAGCAGGCAGTACGCGATTTTTTGACGGGCGCTCTGCCTCTGGCTCAGCAAGAGCCAGCTACCACAACTTGGTATGCCCTTCAATTAGCGCCGGCCACCTTCGGTATTTTTGATACCTTTCCGGATGAAGCGGGTCGGCAGGCGCACCTTAACGGTCCCATTGCCGCTGCCTTGATGGCCCAGGCGGCTGACTTGCTGGCGGTGGAACCCGTCATCGAACAAGTAGCCATCTTGGCTGCCAAGTAGTTGTCTACCCCTAAAGCGACCCGTGCTTGCGTACGGGCCGCTTTAGAGGCAGGCGGGCAGTCAGTCCAAGTAACCAGCTAGTATTTTCCCACGCTATGCCGATTGACTGTCTCGTGCTAACTAACCCGTATACGGGTGAATTGGCGTTTCGAAGCTATTGCTTCACTGATGACACCCCGTTTAACTACCTGCAGCGTAATAATTACTATTCCCTCGTTCTGCTTACGCAGGGCAGCGGCGAGTTACGGGCCAACTTTGCCACCTACCGGTTTGCTGGGAGCACCCTGTGCTGTTTTGGTCCTTACCAACCCTACTCCATCCAGGCTAGCACCGCAGTAGCGGGCCTGGTCCTGGATTTTCATGCGGACTTCTTCTGCATCTACCGGCACCAGCAGGAAGTCGCCAGCAACGGCATCCTATTCAACACGATTTTCGAGCCACCCTTCTTTCTGGTTACGCCGGAGGCTGTGCGTGAATTTACTGCCCTGGCTGACCTGATGCAGGAGGAAATACGGCGCAAAGAAGTAGCGCAACAAGAGTCTATCGTGTTGTACCTGAAGCTCTTTTTGCTGAAAGCCATCCGCATCCGAACCGCACAGCCCGCGTTACTCACCGAGGAGAATCCGCCAGGCCGGGAGCCGTTGCTCCTACAGCAACTGCAGGACGCTATCGATACGCACTACCGTCGTCTGCACACGGCCGGGGAGTACGCCGACCTGTTACGGGTTCCCGCCCGAAGCTTAACGCGCCTGGTCAAGTCCTATTATCGGAAGACACTCAGCCAACTCATCACGGAGCGCATCATCCTGGAGGCGAAGCGCGAATTGTATCTGACTAGTCAATCCGTCAAGGCTATCGCCTTCGCACTGGGCTTCAGAGATGAATACTACTTCAGCCGGTTCTTCAAGAAGAATACGGCCGTGTCGCCGCAGTTTTTTCGCGAATCAGTCGGATTCGCAAAAGCAGAAAGCTAGTGCCTGTTATGAACTTGCGGCGTGTCGGGCGAGCATCAGACAGGCAAGTACCACGGCAGCCGTTGCTCCATGAGGTGCCACACAGCCTTCACAAAGTGCCTTATCTTGGTGGCCATAGGGCTTACAGTAATTTTATCCCCCCGCTGCTATAAGAAGGCCGACTTTCATTTCCTTCATACCCCACCAAACTCATGAGCATTTCCCTCGAACAGGCGCAAGCTGCGGTGCAAGCAGCCCACCAAAAATCGCTCGAAATAGGCGTTAAGATGAACATTGCCATCGTCGATGCCGGTGCCAACCTCGTGGCGTTTGCCCGCATGGACGACGCCTGGCTCGGCTCGCTTGACATTTCAATTAAAAAGGCCAAGACGGCCCGCTTCTTCGACATGCCCACCGGAGCCATCGGCGGCTTATCTCAGCCCGGCGGCCCACTCTTCAACATTGAGGTGTCGAATGGCGGCCTCATCACCTTCCCGGGTGGCCTGCCCATCAAGGACGGCAGCGGCAAAATCATCGGCGCCATCGGCGTATCCGGCGACTCGGTCGAAAACGACCATGCCGTAGCCGAAGCGGGCATGAACGCCGTGGCTGGCAAGTAAGCAGCCCACGTTTTCCGGGTGAAGCGTCGGGCCCGGCCGACTGGGCCTGACGCCTTTTCTTCCATTCTCTTAAACCATCCCCATTATGGCTAGCAACAGAGGCGTTGTGTATCTGGGTCCCGGCAAAGTCGAGGTGCAGAACATTGCTTTTCCCGAACTGAAAAACCCCAAGGGCAAGAAGATTGTCCACGGCGTGATTCTGAAGGTCGTATCCACCAACATTTGCGGCTCTGACCAGCACATGGTTCGGGGGCGCACTACTGCCCCCGCTGGCTTAGTGCTGGGTCACGAAATCACGGGCGAAGTCATCGAAGTAGGGGCCGACGTGGAGTTCCTCAAGGTAGGTGACCTGGTATCGGTACCCTTTAACGTGGCCTGCGGCCGCTGCCGCACCTGCAAGGAGCAGCAAACCGGCATCTGCCTAACCGTGAATGAAGGCCGCGCCGGTGGGGCCTACGGCTACGTGGACATGGGTGGCTGGGTCGGTGGCCAGGCCGAGTACGTGATGGTGCCCTACGCCGATTTCAACCTGCTCAAGTTTCCGAATAAGGACCAGGCGATGGAGAAAATCCGCGACCTGACCATGCTGAGCGACATTTTTCCGACGGGTTTTCACGGGGCCGTGAAGGCTGGCGTGGGACCGGGCAGGACGGTGTACGTAGCCGGCGCGGGCCCCGTGGGACTGGCCGCTGCGGCTTCGGCGCAACTGCTAGGGGCCGCGGTGGTGATAGTAGGCGACATGAATAAGGCACGCCTGGCGCACGCCCGCTCCTTCGGCTGCGAAACGGTGGACCTGAACGAGGATGCCAGCCTGGCCGACCAGATTACCCAGATTTTGGGCGTGCCCGAAATCGACTGCTCCATCGACTGCGTGGGCTTCGAGGCCAGCGGCCACGGTTCGCAGGCCAAAGTAGAAGTACCCGCCGCCGTGCTCAACTCGCTCATGGAAATCACCCGCGCGGGTGGCTCCATCGGCATCCCCGGCCTGTACGTGACCGACGACCCCGGCGCCAAGGAGGCTTCGGCCAAAACCGGCAACCTGAGCATCCGCTTCGGCCTGGGCTGGGCCAAGAGCCACTCCTTCCACACCGGCCAAACGCCCGTGATGAGCTACAACCGCCAGCTCATGCAAGCTATTCTGTACGATAAAATCCAGATTGCCAAAGCCGTCAATGTGGAAATCATCAGCCTCGACGACGCGCCGAAGGGCTACGCGGAGTTCGACAAAGGCGTGGCGCGCAAGTTTGTGATTAACCCCCACAACCTGATTCCGAGCGCCAAGCCGACCGCCAAAAAAGAGACAGCCGCCGTCTAGGTAGCCTCGTCCCCGCCGCTTTCAGCCGGACTGCCCGCAGGGGTGGTCCGGCTTTTTGGGTGATGCGAAAGCGGGAGTTTGCACAGTGCTTGCAATCGGGGACAGAATCCTCGCAAAGAACATTTTTGGGTGGCCGACAGGTTGTTAGGTCGCCGGCCGTTGCGTTAGCTTCGCATTGGTCGCTACCCGCCGCTTTCATTTTCCACTGTTTTTCGCCCCGTTCCCTTGCTGCCTTCCATCCCACTCACCCAACCCCACGAGCTAACCACGCTCATCGACCACCGCCGGGTGCAGACGCTGGAGAAGTACGAGCTGAGCATTCTCGAAACGCTGGCCCCCGGCGACCAGGTGGCGCAGTCCTTCAGCGACCTAGTGCTCACCAACATGCTGCGCGGCAAAAAGGTGATGCACCTGCGCGACCAGCAGGCGTTTGCCTACCTGCCCGGCCACACGATGGTAGTGCCCCCAAACCTGAAGATGCTGATTGACTTTCCCGAAGCCTCGGACGAAACGCCGACCCAGTGCGTGGCTCTGGCCATCGACTAATGAAATTTTTGGCCATTTGAATCAAAATAGAAATGAGCGTTTAAAGGAAGAGTATTTTAGGACTAAGGTTGTCGGTAATCTTAGAGATAAAGGAGTTTTGATTGCGTCAAGCCGTGACGGATATAAAATCCCTACGTCTTTAAAGGATTTAGATAAATTTATAAAACACGGTAAAAGAGTGATTTTGCCAATGCTAAATCGTATTAGAGAGGCTAGAGACACAATTAGATTAGCAACTGGTAATAGTTTAGATTTATTACAGAGCGAAGAATATAAAGAATTGAAAAGATTCTTTGATGCATAGTAATTGCCAGAAAGATTAGCAGTTATTTCAATAGAAAGGCCCCGCAACTAACTGTTACGGGGCCTTTCTATTTTACTCTAGCGGTACTAGTAACTAGGCTGCTACAGCAGCTTATCACTCGTCAACGGTAATTCGCGGACGCGCTTGCCGGTGGCGTGATACACGGCATTAGCGATGGCGGCGGTTACGCCCAGCATCCCGATTTCCCCGACGCCTTTGACGCCGATGGGGCTGGCGATGTCATCTTCCTCCTCCACGAAAATCACGTCGATTTTGTGGATGTCGGCATTCACCGGAATGTGGTACTCGGCATAGTTGTGGTTCATGTAGCGGCCGAGCTCGTTGTTGAGGTAGGTTTCCTCCATCATCGCCATGCTCAGGCCCCACACCGTGCCGCCCAGCACCTGGCTGCGGGCCGTTTTGGGATTCATGATGCGGCCGGCGGCCACGGCATTTACCACGCGCGTGACGTGGATGGTACCTAGGTCCTCGTCCACCTTCACTTCCACAAACACCGCATTGTGCGAGTGCATCGAGTACTTCAGTTGGTTGATGGGGTTGGGGCCAGCTTTGCCGTCGGCCTCAATCTTGTCTTCGCCACTGGCGGCCAGAATGTCCGCGATAGCTACCGAGCGGGTGATGTCCTCGTTTGCGCGGATGTGGCCGTCCACGAACTGCGCGTCCTCGAAATCGACGCCGGCCAGGGGCGAGTCGTCCATTTTCTGGGCCAGCTTGAGCAACTTTTTGCCTACTTCCTGGCAGGCGTCCTTCACGGCCGCGCCCACCGAGTTGGCGGTCCAGGAGCCGCCTTGTACGGGGGCGGCGGGCATGTTGGTATCGCCGAGGCTGAAGGTGACCTGCTGCATGGGTAGCCCGAGAGTCTGGGCGGCCATCTGGGTCATAATGACATATGTGCCAGCGCCCTGGTCGTTGGTGGCGCTGCTCACGGTGAGGTGGCCATCGGCCGAAAGCACGGCTTTGGCGGCGGCTTTCTGCATGGAGGCATCCCAGCAACCGGCGGCCACGCCCCAGCCTACGAGCATACCTTTCTCATCGCGCATCGAGCGGGGCTCAGGGTTGCGCTGGTCCCAGCCAAAGCGGGCGGCACCTTCGTGGTAGCAGTCGTCGAGGCGCTTGCTGGTGAAGGGCTTGTTCTCGGTGGGGTCGGAGTAGGTGTAGTTGAGCAGGCGGAAATCGAGCGGGTCTTTGCCAGCCTTGTATGACAGCTCGTCAATGGCACTCTCGCTGGCGAAGTTGCCAGTGGCCGCGCCCGGTGCCCGCATATCGAGCGGCGTAAACACGTCGATTTTCGACAGTTGGTAGTCAAAGTTGGTATTGGGCGAGTTGTAGAGAATACCCGTCCAGTTCACCACCGTTTCAGTCGCGTTCTCAAACTGCGACGTCTCGGCCAACGCCTTGTGTTCTAGAGCCTGAATGTGCCCTAGGTCATCCGAAGCAATGCGTAGCTTTTGCAGCGTGTGTGGCCGGTGGCCAAAGCTGAACATCTGCGTGCGCGTCATCACGACCCGCACCGAATGCTCCAGCTCCAGCGCCGCCATTACGGCCAGAAACACCTGGTACTGGGGCCGCAAGCCCGAGCCGAAGCCGCCACCCGTGAACTTCGAGATAACCCGCGCTTCATCCGAGCTCAGGCTGAAAATCTTCATCAGGTACTGCTGCACGTTGGGCGCGCCCTGCGTCTTGTCGTAGATTTTCATCTTCTTGCCATCGCCCAGCCAGTCCACGGTCGTCGCAAACATCTCCATCGGGTTCTGGTGCTGCGCGTGGTGGATATACTCGCCTGCTATCTTGTGCGGGGCCTCCTGGTACGCCTTGTCCATATCGCCCTTGGGCTTGGGCGGGGGCATAAAGCCCGTTTTGCCCTTAGGCGCGTCGTAAGCCTCGTCAATAACCGACTCTAGGTCAGTGTTGTGCTTCTCTACCTCATACTCAATGCGGAGCACCGAGGCCGCGTAGCGGGCCAGCTCGAAGGTATCGGCCACCACCAGCGCTACTGGCTGCAAGCTGAACATGATTTCGGGCTCGTGCAGCGGGCGGAAGGGCGAACCGCCGGGGGCCACGTCGTCCTTGTAGCTACGGTCGAACCAGGCAAAGGAGGGCACATTCTCGTGCGAGAACACCTGTTGCACGCCCGGAATGGCCAACACCTCGTCGGCGTGGATTTTGGTAATCTTGCCCTTGGCCACGGGGCTGTTCACGATGTAGCCGTACCACAGCGGGCCGGTCACGCCGAACTCGGCGGCGTACTTGGCCGCGCCGCTCACTTTAGCCGGGCCATCGGTGCGGTTGATGGGTTTGCCAATCACGTCGCTGTCGAGGCGCACGGTAGGCGGGGTGGCAATAGTCTGGCTCATACTAGCTTACGGATTAGAATTTAAAAACACGTTCGGGTTCACTACCTGGCTCATCTCGGTGGATTGCTTGAGCGCCCGCACAATGGCGCGCTTGCCCAGCTCAATCTTAAACGAATTGTGCAGCGAGCCTTCACCGTAGCCTTTGGCCTCGGCAAATACCTTGGCAGCCACTTGGCGGAACAAGTCGGGCGAGGCCGTTTGGCCTTCCAGCATCTTTTCAGCCTCTTGGTCGCGCCAGGGCTTGTGGGCCACGCCACCGAGGGCAAAGCGGGCCTTCTCGATAGTGTTGCCGTTCATTTTCAGTCCTACGGCCACGCTCACCAGCGCAAACGCGTAGCTGCTGCGGTCGCGCAGCTTGAGGTAGGTGAAGTGGTCAGCGTAGCCTTCCTCGGGCAAGTCGATAGCCGTTACCAGCTCGCCCGGCTTCAAGGTGTTGTCCTTCTCGGGGTGGTCGCCGGGCAGGCGGTGGTAGTCGTCGAACTTGATGGTGCGCTCGCCGTCAGGGCCTTGCACGCGCACCACGGCCTCTAGGGCCGCCAGGGCCACGCACATGTCGCTGGGCTGGGTGGCAATGCAGCTTTCGCTGGTGCCCAGTACGCCGCACACGCGGTTGGGGCCGGTGAGGGCTGAGCAACCGGTGCCGGGCTCGCGCTTGTTGCAGGGCGTGGCCAGGTCGTAGAAGTAGTAGCAGCGGGTGCGCTGATTGAGGTTGCCGCCGTTGGTTGCCGCGTTGCGCAGCTGCGGCGTGGCCCCGGCCAGGATGGTCTGGCTCAGCAGCGGGTAGCGCTTTTCTACCTCGGGGTGCCAGGCCGTATCGGCGTTGGTAGCCAGCGCGCCCAGGCGCAGGCCGCCATCGGGCAGGCTCGTGATGTCGGTGAGCGGCAGCAAACCCAGGCTGGTGAGGTGGGTCGGCCGCTCGAGGTTGTACTTCATCAAGTCCACGAGGTTGGTGCCGCCGCCTAGGTAGGCTGCGCCGTCGTGGCTGGTAAGGTCGCGCACAGCCTCGTCGGCGGCCGTGGCTTGGGTAAGGGTGAAGCTATTCATAAGGAGCTAAGGCTAAGAGTTATTCGACCGAGCTGGCTTTGGTAGACGCTACCGGGACGGTGATGAGTACGCCGTTATCCACCACAGCCTCGCCGTCGTGCAGCACTTCCATCACAGCCGACAAGATGTTGGTGTAAGCGCCGCAGCGGCACAGGTTGCCGCTCATGTGTTCGCGCACCTCATCCTCAGTTTTGCAGCGACCCTCGTTAATAAGGCCCTGCGCCGAGCAAATCTGGCCCGGCGTGCAGTAGCCGCACTGAAAGGCGTCGTGGTCTACAAACGCCTGTTGCAGCGGCGAGAGGTTATCCTCGGTGCCTAGGCCCTCGATGGTCTGAATTTTCTTGCCCTGGTACACTGTCGCCAGCGCCAGGCACGAATTGATGCGCTTGCCATCAACGAGTACGGTGCAGGCGCCGCACTGGCCGTGGTCGCAGCCTTTTTTGGTGCCAGTCAGGTCCAGGTACTCGCGCAGGGCGTCGAGCAGGCTGGTCCAGGGTGCAATCTGGATGGTGCGGTCCTGGCCATTGACGTTGAGCGTGACCGACTGGGCGGGCACCACGCGGGGCGCGGTTTTGTCGAGCGGCTCTTGGATGAATTGTAGACTCATGGAGCAGTAGGATAGAAGAAGTGGAGCGAGCAGCTACCTGGGGCAGCTAACTAGGCAGTTCTTCTACGCTACGGCTTAGCCTTGACCTTTGATGTTTTAAAACAATCTAAATAAGCCTATTACTTCGACTGTTAATAGGCTAGTGGCCTGTCTTTCAAGTTGCTTGGAAATTTAGTGGCTAGATGCCAAGCCTTAATCTTTTGTGAAATGCACCCACAAGTGGCAGTAGCTTAGCGTTATGTGAGCGTGTATATAACGAAGAAAATCAATCAGTTGATTTGCATTATGAAGCCCTAGGATAGGCTGCCCGCTTCTCCTACGGCACTCAGCCAGTGAACGGAGGACCGGGCGAACAACTACCCTAGGGCTCGTGGGGCGCAATAAACCCCTAGTAACGAGTGGCTAACTCGGGCAACAAGTGGTTGATAACGCTATAGTTTAAGCCGGTCCAGTACTCGGAGCGGGCGGCATCGGTGAAGGTGGCTTCGTCGGCGGCTAGGGTTCGGTAGTCGTCGGTGACCAAGAAGTCCTCCACGTCGTTGATGGACGCGAAGGCTAGCACCGAGATGGCGTCAATCAGCTCGCCCTCGGGGTCGGGCTGCTGGCTCGAGCCGATATTGTGCAGCTGAGCATAGCGGCGCACGTACTGGTGGGTGACGGGCTGGGCCAGCACCAGCGGCGCGTGTTGCCGCAGCAGTCGCTCCTGGAAAGCCTCGCGGCTCAGCTCGGGCCGGCGGTAGTGCAGCCGCACTAGGCTGATGGGGTCGCGGTGGCGCGGGCTAGGCAGCAGAATATACTCGCGGGTAATCTCGCGCGTCACCAACCGAAACGCCGTTTGCTCGTCGGCAATAATGCGCTCGGCATACTGCGGCTGCTTTAGCACTCGATTGATATCAGCTTCGGCGGCGTAGGCGATGTAGGCAAAGCCGTCGAAGCGGGGGCGCTGGTAGGCGGGCACGCGGGCGTAGGGGTCGGCTACGAGCTTGCCATCGGGCTCGGTCATGGCCAGGTAGGGCGGGTGGAAAAACGACGACGGCCCGCCCGCAATGCGGTGCACCTGGTCGTAGCGCAGTACCGGCTCGTTGTCGGTGCCGGGTTCCTCGTAGGCGGCCTTCTTATAGCAGCGGGGGGATAAAATTACTCTAAGCCCTTTGGGACAGTCATACTGTTAGGTAAGTGCGGCCTGCAGGTGCTTGCGGTATCGTTTGACGCTGGAGAGGCTGATGCCGGTCAGTTCCACGGTTTCGGCCACGGACAGGCCTTTTTCCAACGCCTTTTTTACTTTGCCCAGGTTCTCGGCGTCGAGCCCCTTGGGCCGGCCGATGTGTTTGCCCTGGGCAGCGGCCAGCTGCTGGCCGGCCTTTGTCTTCTCCAGGATGCTCTCGCGGTCGTATTCGGCCAGCGAGGCGAAGATGGAGAGCATAAACTTGCCCGCGGGCGTCGTGGTGTCGATACCCAGGTCCAGGGCCTTGAAGTGGATGCCGCGTTGGTGAAACGAGTTGACCAAGTGAATCACATGGTCGCGGCTGCGGCCCAGGCGGAAGAAGCGCGCCACGAGCACCGTGTCGCCTTCGCGTAGCAGTCCCAGCAGCTCATCGAGCGCGGGTCGCTGCAGGCTCATGCCGGTGATCTTGTCCTGAAAGATGCGGTCGCACCCGGCCTTAGCCAGGATATCAAGCTGCGTGTCCAGGTTCTGGTCGACAGTGGAAACGCGGGCGTAGCCAAAGGTTTTGTTCATGTGGGGTCATAAAGTCAGGTTCACAAAGATAAACCCCTGTTTATTTTTGGCCCGACTTTTTGGCCCTATCTTTTCGACCACTTGTCCTGGGGGCAAGGCTTGGGGAAGCATGGTTCAGGAAGCTTTGGCTTTTTGACCCACGCCCAGACGTATGATTTCCCCCTTTCTCACCGCGCCCGAACGCCAGGGCTACCAGCAGGTGCCGGCCACGCTGAGCGAAACCGACCTGCGCCAGCACTTCCACCTGACGGGAGCCGACCGTGAATTCATCCAGCGGCAGCGCCGCGACGGCAACCGCCTGGGCTGCGCCGTGCAGCTGGGCTTGGTGCGCCTGATGGGCTACCTGCCCGAGGACTGGTTCGAGCAGGTGCCGGCGCCCGTGGCCGCCTTTGTCGGCCAGCAGCTGGGCATCGCGCCGGACGCGCTGGCCAGCTACGGCGAACGAGCCGCCACCCGCAGCGAGCACCTGCAGCTGGTGCTGCGGCACCTGGGCTACCGCAAGTGGCAGCCGCTGGACAGCCCCGGCCTGGAAGCCTGGTTGCTGGAACGGGCCCTGGAGCACGACCAGCCGCGCTTGCTATTGCAGGCTGCCTGCCAGAAGCTGCACCAGGACCGCCTGCTACGGCCGGCTATCTCCGTGCTGGAGCTGCTGGTGAGTCAGGCGCTGCTGCAAACCGACGCGGCCACCTACCAGCGCTTGGCCCCGCTGCTCAGGCCGGCGGTGGAAGCGCAGCTCGACGCGCTGCTGGTGCCGGACCCGGCGTTGCGCGTGACCCCGCACCGCTGGCTGTGCCAGCCGGCGACGGCCAACACACCCGCGGCCATCAACCAGGCCCTGGCCAAGCTGGACTTCCTGCACCAGCTGGGCCTGGCCGACTGGGACACGAGCGGGCTGAACGCCAACCGGCGCAAGCGCCTGGCCCACCGGGCGCGCCACCGCACCAGCCAGGCCATCGGCCGTTACGCGCCGGCCAAACGCTACCCGCTGCTGGTGGCCTTCGTGCTGGAAACCTACCGCGACGTGCTCGATGCGGTGCTGACCATGTTCAGCGACTACTGGGCGCTGGCCCAACGCAAAGCGCAGCGCGAGCACGAAGCCCACCTGCTGGCCATCCGCCAGGCCCGCGAAACGGCCCTGCGCGTCTTCGCCCAGGTGGCGCGCACGGTGGTCGACGAGCAGATACCGGCGGGGCTCGTACGGGAAGCCGTGTTCGAGACCATTCCCCGGGAGCAAGTAGAGCGGGCCCTGCAGGCCTACTACGCCCTGAGTGATACCCGACTGGATTCGCCCCTGGCCTTTTTGGTGCGGCGCTACGCGCACCTGAAGCAGTTTTCCGCCCGTCTGTTGCGGCAAGTTTCGTTTGCCAGCGCCTTTGCCGGCGACCACTTCGCCGAAGCCCTGGGTTTAGTGGTAGACTTGCAAACCGGGGCCCGGCGCAAACTGCCGGCCGATGCGCCGACCGATTTCATTACCCCCTCCTGGCACGGATTTGTGCACCCGCAGCAGGCCCCAGAGCGGTTACCCTACGAGTTGTGCGTGCTGGCCACCTTGCGCGAGCGGCTGCGCTCAGGCGACGTGTTCGTGCCCGGCTCGCGCAAATACGCCGACCTGGAGAGCTACCTGATTCCGGCTGCCCAGTGGCCCGGCCTGCGCGGGGAAGTGCTGCGCCAGCTGGGCCTGCCGGAGGATCCCAGCCAGCGCCTGCACGCCCGTTTGGCCGAACTCGAAGCGCTGCTGCCACAGGTCACGGCCCTGCTGGCCGAAGGCGGGGAAGTACGCCTGGAAGACGGCGAACTGGTGCTCACGGCACTGCAAGCGGAAGAACTACCCGCCTCGCTCCAGGCGCTGGACGAACAGATTCGGGCGCGCATGCCAGCCGTGGAGCTGACCGACATTTTAGTGGAAGTGGACGGCTGGACCGGCTTCTCCGAGCTGCTGCGCGAGGCGTCAGCCAGTGGCCAGGAGGGCCCCGAACCCGTCTATGCGGCCCTGTTGGCCGCTGCCTGCAACATCCCGTTGTCTGACATGGCCCGCAGCACGGGCCTGGAATACCAAACGGTGTGGTGGGCCACGAACCAATTCCTGCACGAGCAGCCGCTGCGGGCGGCCACCACCCGCGTGGTCAACCAGCAGCACCGCCAGTGGCTGGCCCAGCACTGGGGCGGCGGGGGCCTGTCGTCCTCCGACGGCCAGCGCTTCCCCGTCAGCGGGGCCGTGCGCAACGCCAGAGCCCTGCCGCGCTACTTCGGCTACGGCCGCGGTGTCACGTTTTATACCCACACGGCTGACCACTACGCCCAGTACGGCAGCAAGGTCATCCCGGCCACCGAGCGCGACGCGACCTACGTGCTGGACGAAGTGCTGGGCAACGAGACCGACGTGGTCATCGTCGAGCACGCCACCGATACGCACGGCTACACGGACCTGATTTTCGGACTCTTTGACCTGCTGGGCCTGCAGTACTCGCCGCGCCTGCGCGACATCGGCGACCAGAAGCTCTGCCGCATCCGGGGCCGGGAGCTGAGCTATCCGGGCCTGCACTTCACGGGCCACGTGCAGCCCGGCTACATCGAGGCGCGCCTGGACGACCTGCTGCGAATAGCCGGCTCGTTTAAGCTGGGCTACGTGACGGCCTCGCTCTTCATCAGCAAGTTGCAAGCCTACCCGCGCCAGCACAACCTGACCTACGTGCTGCAGCAGTACGGGCGGCTCATCAAAACCAATTTCATCCTGCGCTACCTGCTCCGTCAACCCTTGCGACGCAAGATTCACGTGCAGCTCAACAAGGGCGAGCGGCTGCATGCGCTGCGGGTGTTTCTCTGGTTTGGCGGCGACGGGCTCATCCGCCGCAAACAGGAAGAAGCCCAACAGGAGGTCGTGGGGGCCCTGAACTTGGTCACCAACCTGGTGGTGCTCTGGAACACGGTTTACCTGCAGCAGGTGGTGCAAACGCTGCGGGCCGAAGGCGTGGAGGTGCGCGACGAGGACCTGGCCCGGCTCTCGCCCGCCCGCTACGAGCACATCAACCGCCTGGGCAAGTACACCTTCCCCAGCCAGGTGGAAGTAGAGCCCAATGGGCTGCGCAGCCTGCGAAAGCCATCGGAAGAAGCCCCGATGAGAGCTTAGAGTAATTTTATCCCCCCGCTGCTATAAGAAGGCCGTTTAGGATTAATGCTAGCTTGTGTCGCGGTTGTAACGGTCGCCCGAGCAGGCCACGCGCTAGCCCCGCTTTGGCTTTGAACCCTTGTTATTTGACGCCACCAAGTACACCACGCCGGCTGTCAGGGCGGCCACGGTGCCGAGCTTAATGAAAAGACTCTTCTTGTCGTGTTTCCATTCGGAGTTGTACCCCTTCTCGGCCCAGATATTGGGCACCGTGCCATGCGCCAGGTCATCCAACAGGCCTTCCACCACATTCACCTTGTCGGCCATCACCAGGGGCAGCCAGTGGAGGTAGCTGTTTTCGCTGTACTTGAAGGCGAAGCGCCGAATCATGCCGCTCAGGCCGGACGGCGGCACCGAGTTGCCGACCACGGCCGTGTAGTCGGGCCGCTCGATGGAGTGCAGCACTTCCCGGTCAAGAACCTGTTGGGTGGGCCGCTGCCAGGAGCGGCCGTCGTGTTCCTCGCCGGTGCGGTGCCGGTTCGGATACGTGGGGTCGTTTTTGGGGTCGGCATCAATGCCCCAGCCGGGGATGTGGGCAAAATCTTGTGCGGTCTTTTTCATGAGGCGCGGCTTAGCGATTAGCAGTGGGGGGGATGAGGACCGTCTTGATGCAATTGTCAAGCTTGGCCGAAAAAATGTGGTAGCCTTCGGCCACTTCCTCCAGGGGAATGCGGTGGGTTATCAGCAAGCTGGGCTTGAGGATTCCGTTCATCACGTGGTCAATCATGCGGGGCAGGTGGCGCTTCACCGAGGCCTGGTTGGCCCGAATGGTCAGGCCCTTGTTGAGCACGTTGCCGATGGGAATGAGGTTGTCGGTCGGTCCGTACACGCCCACAATGGAGATTACGCCGCCTTTCCGCACCGCGTTGATGGCCCAGTGCAGCGCCGTGGCCGAGCCACCCTGGAGCAGTAACTTGCGCCCGGTGATGGTTTGCATGACGTTGCCTTCGGCCTCGGCCCCCACGGCATCGATGCAGGCATCGGGGCCAATCCAATCGGTGATTTTCTTCAGGAACATGACCGGGTCGTCCATGTCGGTTCGGAAGTTGTAGGCTTCGCACTTGGCGAAGTTCTTGGCAAATTCCAGCCGGTAGTCGTACTGGTCGAGGATGATCACGCGGCCCGCGCCGAACAGCCAGCAGCACCGCGCCGCCATAATGCCCACCGGGCCTGCGCCAAACACCACCACCGTATCGCCGGGCTGAATGCCGGCCATTTCGGCGGCCTGGTAGCCGGTTGGCGTGATGTCGGTGAGCAGCACGGCGTCGTCGAGGTCCATGCCCACCGGAATCACCGTGGGACCGAAGTTGGCGTAGGGTACCCGGGCGTATTCGGCCTGGCCGCCGTTGTGGCCGCCCCCGGTATGCGAATACCCCAAAAAGCCGCCACCGGCCGTAGACTCGGAGTTAGACTCGTAGCAGTTGCCGTACATGCCCTGCTTGCAGCAGATACACCGACCGCAGGCAATGTTGAAGGGCACCATCACCCGGTCGCCCACTTTCACCTCGGTCACCTCGGCACCGATTTCCACGATTTCCCCAATGAATTCATGGCCAAACGTCATGCCGACGCGGGTATCCGGCACATTGCCGTTGTACAAGTGCAGGTCCGACCCGCAAATACACGTGCGTAAAACCTTCACAATCGCATCTTCGGGATGCAAAATTTCAGGCATGGGTTTTTGAACGGCGCGGACCCGCCTAGGGCCCCGAAAATCCATTGCTAACATTGGAAGACGCTTTAAAATTTACAAATAGAAAGGAAAACTATCCGTATACTCTCCTCCGATTCTTAAGTTGTGTCCGCTGCCCAAATCCGTGGGTCGAGTCGGGGGCTTTGCGTACGGGCCCCAAAGCAATTTGGCTTACCAAGCGAGTGCGGACACGGTGCTCGGCCTCCATGAAAAGGATGCGCTTTCCCACCGCGGGCGACGTTCACGAAACTTATCTCTGGACGAGGTTTCGTAAACTTTGAATCGTAGACGAGTTTCTTAAACTCGAAAACGGCAAACAGCCCCCTTGCCGCTCCAAATGGGTTCGGGCAACTGCCTGGTTTAGCGGTTCAGGAAAAGGAGCGTTCGAGTCAGACAGTGCATTATTACTTACTAGGCAGTCGAAGTGTCAAGGGGTAAGGAGTGCCCTTCTATCTTGCACCATGGTTTATCGGATTGGTTCATTTGTCTTCACTGGGCTGCTCTTGGGTGCCTGTGCATCTGACCGCTGTAACCCGCAGCAACGCAACCTTTCCCATGGTGGGCACCTCTACTTTAAGCTAGTTGATGCCCGCACGGGAGAACCGTTATGGGCCACCGATTCAGCCGCGCCCTCCCGCTATGTACTCGATTCAGCCCGGGTGTTTCGCGGCGAAGAACGGAGGTGGACTATCCATGATGAAGCGCGCCCCGGACAACTCGGGATTGTGGTGGAGGGCCTGGAGCGGGACAGCCTGCCACTGAAGACCGGTCTGGCCCAACGCTTCCTGCTCTGGCCCACCCGGTCCGATGCCGATACCATTGAGGTCCATTATTCCCTCCAAGAAAACGAGTGCGGCTTTCGCGAGTTTCGGCGCATCCACGTCCTCTACAACCGCACTACAGTATACGTTGACAGCGGCATCATCCGCATCCCCACCCTGACCTTTCGCAAGTAGAAAGTTTACTGAAACGGTAATTAGCATAACCGCAGTCCTTACCGGATTTTCGATTTTACTCTTGTACTATCCCTAACTGAGCTAGAACATCTAATGCGAGAAGGCGGTGATTATCGGAGGCTAATCCAGCCAAGAAAACCCTGACAATTGCTCCCGCGCAAAAGGCGGTCTGTCGAGTTACATTCCGCTTGGCAGACGATTACCTTATCAGCGTGGCGGGTGGGCTACGAAAAAGCCCCGCCGGCAAGTGCCAGCGGGGCTTTTCAATGGGTGCCTACGGCGACTAGTCGCGCACCAGGCGGCGGGTTTCCACGCCGTCGGTGTTGCGCAGGCGCAGCAGGTACACGCCCGTGGCCACATCCTTCAGGTTAAGGGTGTGGGTGCGGGTGGCGGTCCCGGCGTTGGCCGGCAGCAACTCGCTAATGAGCACCCGGCCCAGTGCATCCAGCACTGTGAGCTGGGTCGCGAGGCGATAGCCGGTCAGCTCCATGGTCATCTGGCCCGTAGGAGTAGGGTTCGGGTACATCTGCAGGCTGGCTCCAGCAATGCCGTTGCGGGCCGCTGTGATAACCAGCACTGCGGAAGGCAGCGACACACAGCCGTTGGCGTTGGTCGTCGTCACGGTGTAGTTGGCCTTGGTTAAAAGTTTGGTCCAAAAGTTAATCGGACGGGCCCGGAGCCTGCTCCCAGTTAAAAGCGTAGAGGGCTTCGAGGTCAAAGCGGAGGGAGTCTTTGAGGGCCTCGTCCGAGAAGTCGAATTCGCCGTGCAGGTTGAGGTGCTGCCAGCTCACGGGCGAGCTGGCGGCGATGGCGTCGGCCACCGCTTGGCGCTCGGCCGCCGGGGCCTGGAATAAGTACTGGTTTAAATAGAGGCAATTCCAGCACACAATCGCGTTCTGCACCAGTTGCTTGCAGGCATCGGCCAGCTGCTGCTCCTCCTTGCCGGCGTAGGGAATCTGGCCGTTTTGGCCGTAAAACACGGCCCGGGCGAAGGTATGGGTGCTTTCGAGCTTGTCCAGCTGGTCTTCGATGCGCTTGCGTAGGGCCTGGTCGTCCATGTAGCGGAGCAGGAATTCGGTGCGCACCACCCGGCCCAGTTCCCGCAGGGCCAGGTACACGGGGTGCTGTTGGGAATAGGAATTGAGTCGCCGCAGCAGGGTGGAGGCCGTCACGTGCTTCTGCTTGAGGCTGACGACCAGCCGTAAGAGTGTGTCCCACTGGTCCTCGATAAGGCCTTGGTCGATGTACTTGACGGGCGCCAGGCCGTAGGCCGTCAGGTCGGGCACGTCCATCCCGGCAAAGGCGTAGAGCTGCTGGTCCTGAAAAGACTGGATGCGGGGCGCGAATTCGATGCCCAGAAAGGCGGTGAGGGCGAAGTTGACTTCGGTGAAGCCGTGCGTGTCGGTGCTGTGAATGGTGGACTCGACCACGTCG
The DNA here is from genome assembly GCF_020685205.1 of Hymenobacter translucens. Lineage (GTDB taxonomy): Bacteria > Bacteroidota > Bacteroidia > Cytophagales > Hymenobacteraceae > Hymenobacter > Hymenobacter translucens. The sequence goes on along the minus strand of NZ_JAJERB010000010.1, from coordinate 88,435 downwards.
TTGTGCAGCAGGCCGCCGACCAGGTACGGGGCTTCCCGCTCGGACGAGCTGAAGGTGGTGGAGTAGAAGAGACGGTGGCGGTCGTCGAGAAAGCCGTAGGAGACGATGCCCTTTTCCTGGCCGAAGTATTTATAGGAGTAGGTAGCGTGAATCGAATCCACGGCCACGTAGTACTTCTGCCCGTCGGAAGAGGTGTGGACCACCTCGGGGTGGCGTTTAAACAGGCGGCTGACGGGCAGCTTGCCGGTCAGCGCAATGACGGCGTCGTTGGCGCGGCGCAGGTTCTCCAGCGAGAAGTACCAGTTGACGGTGTTTTCCAGCGAGGCGAGCGCTACGTGCTTGGTGGCGTGGGCCATGCGCGTCAGGCCCAGGTTGCAGCCGTAGGCCATGAGGCCGGCAAAGAAGACGCGCTCGGCGGGCCGGGGCGGGCGGTTGCGGGGGCTCCAGTGTTCGAGGCAGTCGGTGAAGCGACACGCTTGCTGGACGGTGTGCAGCACCTCGTGCAGCGACACCAGCCCCGGCCCGGGAAACAGCGGCCGCGGGGCCGGTGCGTCCTCGTCCACGGGCCGGGCCGGCGTCAGGAAGCGGGGCCGGCCGCCCCCGGCGCGCGGGCGCATGCCGGGGTTGGTGCCGGCGGCCAGCCGCTCGCAGGTGCGGGCGAAGGCGGTGGCCAGCTTGGTCTGCCACTCGGCCAGCAAGGGCCCCGGTGCGCGCAGGTGCATCAAGTCGGTCCGGACGAGCAACGGGTCCCGCTGGCGCTCCCAGGCCGCGGCGTCCAATAAGTACGTGTCGAAGGGCCGGTAGCGCAGCGAGTGGGCCAGGTTCAGCTTGCCGGCTTTCAAGTGGTCGGCCACGTGGCCCGCCAGCAGGGCCTTGTAGAGGGTGACCGGGCTGTCGGCCTGGGCCAGGGCGGCCCGTTCGGCCGCTTTCAAAAAGCCGGTGGTGGGCGGGCTGCCGACCTGCCCGTCCCGCGCCCGGTACTGGGCCAGGGCCTGGGCCAAGGGGCTGTCCGCTGCGCCTTCGTACGCCACGGTCCGCAGAATCTCGCCCAGCCGGTGCTGGAGCTTGCGCGAGCGGTCGGCGATCACCTGGTAGTAAGGGCCGCTGGTGCTGCCCCCGCCCCCTTTGCGTAAGTGCTGGGCCGTCTGGCGGAGCTGCGCGAAGGCGGTCACGTCCGGCGTTTGCAGCCAGGCCAGCAGGGCCGCCACTTTCTCTTCGTTGGTGCGGGCAAACGAAAAGGCCACGTCTTCGAGCCGGGCCAGGGCCGCGCCGTGGCTGACCACCCCGTCGAGCACCTGGCGCAGCTGGTCGGCCGAGTCCTGCTGCTGGCGGTAGACGCGCTCCTGGGTTTCGCGCTGGGCGGCATTGCGGTGGGTCTGCACGGCCTGCAGCAGCGTTTCGGTGAGCAGGTCGCCCACCTGGTAATACTGGTAGACCACGAAGCAGAGCACCATCAGGTACTTCTTGTCGGCCTGCTGCTGCACCTGAAAAACCTGCGCCCGCTCCACGTAGCGGGCGTAGTAGCGGACCATTTCCTCCGACAACTCCAGGGCCTGCACCACGGGGTAGACCTGCGTAAACAGGGCGTGGAGCACCCCGTAGTCCTGTGCGTTGGCGCGGATGGCGGCCGGACGCATCAGTTCCAAGCGCCGCTTGAGGGTGGTCAGGCGGTAGGGGCGGTGGGAATGGGCCGGGGCGTCGTCGGGTGTAGTGAATAAGGCATCCAGCTGCTGGCGCAGGGCGGGCGTCAGGTGGTGCACCAGCTGGGTCGTGAGCTGGTGCTCGACCGTACGAAAGGCCTCGGTGACGAGACCGGCCAGGGCGGCGTAGGTCGGCAGTTCCCAGCGGTGGGCGCGGATGTAGTCGGCCGCGGAACGGAACACGGCCACCGGGTTCATCTGCTGACGCGCAAAATGCGTCACTTGCTGGCGCACGTCGGCTTCGGCCTGCTCGAAGGGCCGCACCCCGAACTGCTGCAAAATCTGCTCCCGGTGGTGGAAGCGGGTGGTTTTGTCGTAACGCGCCCACTCGACGGGTCCCAACTGGTAGCGCTGCTGTACATACACCCGATCCGCGGGCACGAACCGGTCGGCGGGAAAGAAACGCCCCGTGGCCTTGAAGTAGCCGACTTGCAACACGAAGCCGCCCCGGCTGTGTGGGGCCAGCAGCGAATCCAGAAACCGGGTGGCCCAGTCGGGCAAGGCGAAGAAGAGTTGCCGTTGTGGCGAATTGAAGACCGGGGGCTGGTCGAAGGCGCGACGCTGGGTCGCGTCGAGTAAGGGCAGGTGGCGGGCCATGGGGCAGGAAGTAAATCCTAAAAGTAGCCCGCCGGGTTGTACAGTGAAACGAACGTATTTCTGTACAAATAAGCAGGCGGCGCCCGCTGGGGTAAGGTAAAGCCAAAACCAGGCTATTTGGTACAGAAAACTTGTTCAGCAATCAAAGTACAAATAAGGGTACCTTCGCAACGGATAACCTGTACTTTGCCCCATGAAAATCGGCTACGCCCGCGTCTCCACCCGCGACCAGAACCTGGAACTGCAACTCGATGCGTTGAACAAAGCCGGCTGCGAAGTCATCTACCAGGAAAAGGTCTCGGGCGCCAGCACCAGCCGCCCGGAGCTGGAGCGGCTGCTGACGCAGCTACGCACCGGCGACACGGTTTACATCTACAAGCTGGACCGCCTGGGGCGCTCGCTCAAGCACCTGCTGCAGGTGGTGGGCGACTTCCAGCAGCTGGGCGTGGGCCTGGTTTCCCTCACCGATGCCATCAACACGACCTCCGCCCAGGGCCGGCTCGTGTTTAACTTGTTTGCCTCGCTGGCCGAGTTTGAGCGGGAGCTGATTCGCGAACGCACCCACGCCGGGCTGGCCGCGGCCCGGGCCCGGGGCCGGGTGGGCGGCCGCCAGCGGGGCCTCTCGGAGCAGGCCGAACGCACGGCCATCATCGCCGAAACGCTCTACCGCGAGCAGCAGCTTGGCGTCAACGAGATTGCCCAGCGCCTGAACATCTCCAAGGTTACCCTTTACAAGTACCTACGCCACCGAAAGGTGGTCATCCACGCCCACCGAACGCCGGCAGCGGCCAAGACCACCGATTAACTTTTGTACCAAACTTTTAACCAAGGCCAAACTTCAGCCCCAACACCGACCACGGTCCCTTTTGGGTCAAGCCTATCGGCATCCTTTGGCTTGGTCTGCATAACGGCGTTTGCGAAGGTTCACATGTGTTAGCCCTGTCATTCACGCTAGTCCTATTCCGCGTGATGCTCACGGAACCACCGTTCCCTCGCGGGTCAAGTGGGTTTCGGTCCATTGTCGGAAGGCTTGGCACGACTGGTTACCCAGCCGCACGTCTTCCTAGCGTACAACCAGTGGAATGGCTGGTTTTGTCCGGGGTTTCCCCCGGCAAAACAGTTCAGCATACGACTTTTCACGTCGCACAAAATTGTTGCAATCGACTAGGCCGAACATAGCTAATCAAGGCTTTGGACTAGCGCAGTCAGCTTACCGGGAATCAGCTCATGCACGACATGGGTAACCACTCCCCAAATCCGCAGCTCGTCCGTATCGGTAATCTCATAGGGCTGGTAGGCCGGATTTTCAGGTTTGAGCCACCATTTCTGCCCTTCGCGCACCAAGCGCTTTACCGTGCATTCGCCGTGCACCACGGCCACCACGATATGATTGTGGTCAGCTTCCATGTGCTTGTCCACGGCCAGCAGGTCGCCGGTATGGATTTCTGCGCCCGCCATGCTCTCCCCGCTAACCCGCAGCAGGTAGGTCGCGTCGGGATGCCGAAGTAGTAGCCGGTTTAAATCAAAGAGTCCTTCCAGGTGGTCCGAGGCCGGTGAAGGAAAGCCAGCGGGTACTAAGTAGCTAAATAGGGGGAGCAGGGATGGATTCAGGCTGAGTGCCGGCACAGGTATCAATTCAACGTTTTTCATGCAGCTGTAGCGTTTAATAGGCCGCAAGTATACGTTGTTGCTAATAAAATTAGTTTTGTAATGACTAATTAAATTGGCAGAATAGATTAATTATAGTGTTTAATAGTGATGATGTTGGATACCCTAAAGCTATGTGAGGGGTAGTTTTAACGTCCTCGCAATTTGGCAAATAAGGAAAGGGCTCACGTGTGGGCCAATTCTAAGTGAGCCTCGTCTTCGTTGAGTGCCAGACGCCAAAAAGTCAAGAACTGAAGCAGGGCGTATCCCGGTGGCCATGTTGTGGCATCTTCCGGGTCGTCGGTGTGCTCGCAGGCTAACTCCCAGACCAACTCCTCGGCATCCGCCCAAAAATTGGCCTTGCCAGGGCTACAGCCGGGAAATAAGGCATCCGGGCCATCATAAAACAGTTCCTTAAGACCCTGCGCATCGGCGGCTTCTTGCAGGGCTTGGACCGAGGGAAAAATGAGGGATGCAGGCGATTCCCACGTCGCCAGCGGCTCACCCATTGGGAAACCCTGCGCGTGCCGAAAATACAGGTGAATAGCCATTAGCAGCCCATCATATGTATAGAGAATGTAAGTCTATAGACGTTTCGCGTTAAGCAAGTAGCATCTTCGGCGACCAATCATTTAGTGATGCAGTGCGGCTCAATTCGGCCTTAAACATCGCAGATTCCTTATGGGGTATGGCGACCAACATAGACTCCGTATAGCCTGAGGGCCGATACATCCGGCCGATTAGCTTGCGGAAGTTTATCGTGACATACTCGTCCAGCGTGCCCGTGAGTGGCTGCAACTCAAAGAAGGCATACTCATCAGCCAAGTAGTGTAGTAGCTGTTCACGAAAGCGTTTATGTGCATCGCTTTGAAACCTAGCTATCTCACTTGCTTTGGGCGAGACATAAGCAGTTATTACGTACAAAAAGTTGATGTCGTATTGCTGAAGCAACAAGGTATCACGGTCAAATAACCGTGCGTGGAAATGATAGCTAGGGCTGTGGCTTTCCTTGAATTGTAGACCAGGGGTGCTAAAGCTTAGCTTTTTGTCATAGCTAGCGCTGATAAAGAAGTTAGGTGTTGGATTATACCCTTCTGTCAGCTCATCCCGATAGCGTAAAGGCGTAGGTAAGCTGCCTTTATTGAGACGCTTGATGTTCTCGAATATCAGATTGCGGGCGTATGTATATTGCTTATATACAGCTAGCTTCCCAACAGGTGCTCCTATCTTGTAGTACTTGCTATCCCCAATGTGATAAATAGTATCTATCTCGCTGGTGAGGTCTTTGTACTCATACAAATGGTCGATGATTTTGTCATCCTGCTGGGTTTTCAACCGCGCTGGCATTCGCGAACTGAATGGGTCCGATAGCAGTGAATCAATCATGTCCTCGAAGACAATGTTGAAATTGCGAACCAGCGTTTTCTCTTGCTTACTGATTTGAGCATTTAGTTGCTCTGCCTGCTCGTAATAAAGATGAAGCAGGTTCCACAACCTGACTAGCTGGTCGTTAAAATAGCGACCCCTTATCTGTTTCAGATGGCGTGTAGGAGCCTGTTTGAACTTACGGAAGGCATGCCTGGTAAGCGGTTCGTAAACCGAAGTGATTTCAATACGAAACCCGTATTCAGCTTTTAAGTCTGCGAGTGTGGAAACGAAAATGCGAATCAGCTCCTCGTCATAATTTATATGTTGCTGCTTAACAATTGGCTGTGAATAAACCGGGGTGCCATTCTGTATGAATGGAGTCGTGCGGTTTACTGTACGTGACCAGTTTACGGTTCTTTGCTGATTGGTATTGTATCGCTTTATAAAGGTCAATAACGATTGGTTCTCCCGGTAAAAGTGCAGCAGGCTTTGAATGACCTCAAGTGCTGACCGTCCGGGGCCTCCTTCGCGTGAGACGATATGAAGTTCTGTTTGCTGGATTAAATCGGTGCCTTTTTTGCGCCGGGCAAATTGTCCGATGGATTGATACAGCCAAACCGATATGCGAAACAAAAACTCTAACGTGCCGGAGTGCGCCAACTGGGCCCGTAGCTCGGGATTGGTAGAGAGCTGGAGTAGGTGTTCTGGCTCATAAATACCGAGGGCTTTATTGTCTTCCGATAAGAAGACTTTGGGTAGCATCACTACCGCTTGAGCCCCGGTCACGCCGGGGGTGGGGCCAAGGTATCCAATATGAATAACCTGAGCTTGCCCGTTTGACAATTCGCGAATGTAAGCATCCGACAGAACCGTGCGCAGCAGGTTGCTTGGGTAAGTGTAACCCTCAAATACAATGTTCATTGTCTAGCAAGCAGTATGCATTCACTGTTCTTTCGCATGTCCTTACGCAGGAGTAGCGCTGCTTTCTGGACTTACGGTAGCCTCCTCAGGACTACCTGCTGCCGTGGATGATTCCGTGGTAGCCAAGCCGCCAGATTCCTCGTCAGAGGGTTCCAAGTCCAAGCCTTTCATGAACGAACGTAAGATGCGCTCATCAGCTCCCGGCTTGTACAAATCAGCGAATGTAAAGGGTATGCTTTCCGAGCCATCTCCTTCGGGGCGATAGAGGAAGATGCTTTTTCCACTCTCGGTTTCGAGTTTGTAAATCTCGCTCCACAAGTAAAATAGAACCTTAGACTTAAAATCACTTGTCGTTATAACCCGCGGTATTGTTTTAGGGTCGACGAAGCGGTTCCCAAGCTGCTTGTCTTCGCTTTCTAGCAGCTGGTAAATACGCTTGTTAACCTCTTCAATGAATTTGCCCCAGTTATACTTACCAGCGCCCCCTAAGTCGATTGTTACATCATTGGCATCCTCTAGGTTAATCGGAATGTATTGCCAGTCCCAACGCCGCTTAAAGGCGCTATCCATGGGGTAGAGTGATTGGTCTGAGGTATTCATGGTGGCCCAGATGTACAAGTTGGCAGGTAGTACTATCCAGTCAACTCCACTCAGGCCGCGCTCCTTCATCTCCTGCTCGTACGCAGCGAGCGCATCTGCATCGGTTGCGAGTTCGGTATTGAACCAAGTAGCAAAGTCGGCGTCGGCGCGTGCTTCGTACCGGGAAGAACCGTGTTCGTTACGGTCAAGGCTTTGAAATAAGTCCCCAAAAATTTGAGCACAGTTGCCTCGGTTTATCTCCTCAATAAGTAAAAATTGGGCTTTGGCTGGGTTCTTCCATGCCGCCAGGTATGCTTCAGCAAAAACCTGTGGGCGAAATTCATAGGAAATGGTGCCGGTTTTCGAGACGGGCTTGTAGCTTCCTACAAAGCTTGCGTAGTCAGCGTCCGGATGAAAGGTGGTTCTCTTAACGGAGTACCCTTTTGTTACTTTTTCAGCTTCATGGGATTTGCCAGTACCAGGAGGTCCGAACAATATCTTCTGATAGGGTAAGTCCGTCGGTAGGCTAGGGGGCCGTGGTGGAGGCGAAGCCTCGACAACTGCATCTTCGCCATACAATTGCCTTACGGCTTCTAACGAACCTTCACGCAAGGTTTTCATAAGCTTCTGAACTGGTCGGGCAAGCGAAGGAATTTCGCTTAGCCTCTTTGTTATGGAAATTATATCCTGAGTTTCTTGGCTGGCGTCCTTTGTGAGAAAACGCTCAAAAGGCTCGTTACGATGGTGGCCGGAGAGGCGCAACAGCCTCGTCTCCTCTGCCGCGAATGAGCTTAAGAAGTCCCCACAATTCCGCGCTGCTTGCGAGTAAAGTCCACGCTGGTCAGAAGGTGAGCCTATCCAAAACAGGGAATGCTTACGCGGTTTTATGGTGACTAAAGAGGGCTCATCTTGCAGCAATTGACAGAAGGCAGCATAGTCTACCTCTCTGCTTTCCGTATCCCAAATGAAATGCAGCTTTACATCAGATGCAGGGCGATTTAACAGGAAGCTTGCTGCAAGCTCTTCACCCAGGGCATCCTGTTTAATGGTGCAGAACATCCCAGTAGACAAGTAGCGTAGCCACGTTACTGTCGGAATGCTCAATGGACGGGGAAAGATATTCTTAAGCCATTCAAAGAGGGATACATAGGAAATCCTCACCCCGCTAGCCAGAATAATATGGCTCTGCACAGCTATGAGAGCGGAAAGTGCCGATAACCCGGCCGCTATGGGAGGACTCTGATTGGACTTGTATGCCTCCCCCAGTAGGTAGCCTAAGTACCCAAGGGAGGTATGGGCATGTATTCCATCAGAAACAAGCTGCCAGCCTAATGGTGTATTTCGTCCACCACTCTGCGGAGGAACCAATGGTCCACGAAGAAACCCAACGTTGTAAATCTCCAAAGCCCTAGAACGGTCGCTAGAGCCAGAGCTTCCTGCTATGTCTTGAAAACCAGTTCGAACTCGAAACTGAGGTTCAGGTTGCTCAGCCAGATGCTCGTCCGACCAATCCGCCCATGTCTCGGCTAGCTTGTCAGGGTAATTGTAAGGAATGACGTCTTGCGGCATTAAAGGATTGGCTTTAACAGCGTTATGACGTGTTCGTGTTCGATTTTCCCCCCTGTAGTATTGTTTTGCCTTGGGATGGAAAGCCGGTGGTCCTTAAGCTTGTATCTAAAGTAGTCAGACCACTCGAAGCCCATTTCCTGGCCTAGCTTAGCAGTTAGCTCGTGGGTAGGGATTTCAAGCCCGCGCATGATACTGTTGCCAATGATTAGGTGGTAGCATCCCCCTGGGCGCAATGCATCAAACACACACTGGAGGTTGCGACGCATATCGTCAAAATAGTGAGCCGCAATTCCAGCTCGGCGCTGGTCAAGGGCCTCCAACTCATCCAAGTAGGGCTTGATGAAGACCGGAATTTCTACGCCTTTGCCTTTTCTGCTCTCATCTCCCACTTGTCCGTTTTTAACCTGCTTTATCACCTTGTCATCAGCACAGTCCAGCCAAGCACTTTCAATCTTGATGCATCGAGTGTAATCAATGGAGTTCAAGTACGGAGGCGAAGTAATCGCTAAGTCAACAGACTTTTCTGTGCTGAATTGAACAGCATCGTTACCAACCCATGTAAAGTTGGCGGCCTTGCCAGCCATCTCCTCACTGAACTCAGACAAGGCCGTAAAATAGTTCTCAAAGCTCTTCTCAAAGGTGGCCCCTACGGGTGCAGGGGTCTTTGTGAATTTCTTGGAAATGTACGGCTTAAGCGTTTGTCTTTCAGCACGTGAGCACGGCCGAATAACATCAGCAAGCACTATTAGGAAGAAATTTAATGCAGGACCACTCGGGCACACTTGATGGATGGCGTGCTTTAGTCTCAAGAGGTGCTCGAAATTCTCTTCACTGAACCAGTAATCGATGTTTGCCAGCTTTGGACGCAGCTTTTCATCAACTGGAGTGGATGGCCAGGAGAGGGCGATTTCGCTAAAGTATTGCCGAAGCTCAACCAGCTCAGATTTGGTAAAAGGAGTCGTACTCACTTCTGCCACTAAACGAGCGAATGGGTCAATCTCTACCCCGAACGTTTGAAAACCAGCCAATAGTCCTTCGATTGCAGTTGTGCCAGACCCCAAGAATGGGTCTAGTACCCGGCCAGGCCCATTCTTTTGCTTGTAAGCATGCAGGAGTTGCCGAGGCACCAGGTTAATACTTCTCGCCGGGTAACGATTGAAGATTCGATGCGTGTACAGGCGCATCGTGCGGGTTGTTGGATAAGAAAGGGTATCGCCCCACGCGAGATTTTGGGGAGCTTCTGCAAACGGCAAGACTAAAGTCATGTGATTACTTCTTTTTGAGAATCACCAAGCTTTCCCGCATATACTTGCGGTCCGTGGCTCGGGTAAATTGTTGTGAGGAAACCACCACGTTGCGATACACACTAATCTTAATTGGCTCGAAGCCATGCTGGCGCCCCAGCATACTAAGAATAAGGTCGGTAGCGATGGGAAGGGACCCATAATAAGAGTTGCCCACTACTAGGCCAATGGGTGCACCAGGACTGCAACGGGAAGACAGAAGATGTAGCAGATACCCCATATCAGCAAAGTATCCAGCCAGCATCGAGGGAATCTGGTTGGACCACAGCTTCTGAGTGGATAAAAATTCAAATACTTGGTTGTTAATCAGCTCACTGCCATACGTCGTATGCCTGTCTGCCCAGCGGGCATGAACATGTGACCGTAGGGACTGAGCACGGAATTCCTTTTGGCTGCTTTTATCCAAAAAGAAATCGCCCAGCCATAATTCAACCATGTATATTTTGCTGTAATCAAAGCAGTTGGCATACGGTGGTGAAGTAAGAACGGCGTCGAACTGAATCCCATCCGGATAGAGCGATTCATCTAAACAAGACCCAAGAGTCAACTGAAATGGTTTGACAGCCGGTTCTTGAGCTAAGTCCTTGCGAAAGACCCGCAAATCATTCAAAACCGTGTTGCGAATCTGTTCTATTGGAGACTCAGGTGAGCCTGCATAAGCAAATTTTGTTTTGCGCTTAACCCCGTTGCCAGCCTTTCGGTGAGTGGAATATCGCTCCAAACAGTTGAGGAAAGCGAGTTTGAACAGCGCGCTGACTTTAGGATTCTCTAAAGCGATATAAAAAGCTTTGAGCCGTAGTAAAGCGGATAGATAAGCAGGTTCAAAATAAGAAATGACAGTATCATTCTCTGGAGACGGAGCGACAAGTTGAAGTTCTGACTGCTGGAAGTCTTCCACTATGGCATCCAGTGACACTAAGTCAAGAGCATCAAAGCCTGCGGCTTTGGTTGAGGCAATAAAATGGCTCATTGGACTAACCTCAAAACCAAAGGCATTAAGGCCTAGTCTGCTGGATTCGATGAGCGTCGTCCCTACGCCACCGAAGGGGTCAAGTACATTTTGAACGGCACGTGGAGCATGGTCCTTTAAGAAGGACTGGACGAAGCTTGGTGAAAAACCCTCCTTATAAGGAAACCAGCGATGCCGGGGAGACAGCATTGACTCACGAAAGTTGACTGGTGATGCGTAGGTAACCTTACCAAAAACGCTCTCAACCTCCACTTTAGCTTCTTCAGCCTCATAGGCTGCTATGATTTCTTTATATAAGGCTGATGTAGATATGGTGACCTCTGGTTCAGCAAATAATGTTTCTTGACTCATTCCCCTGTCTTTTCGAGCGCCATGCCGCTAATTTAATTAGCAATATGCGACTTTTTGTAGTTAAAAGCTAACCGCGCACTTTGCGGGCAAGATGTTCAACCTGTCTACTAAAGTAAGCTTAAATACGCTGCCAGAGAACCCGCTTGAGACATATGAGAATGTCTATAAAACGCATTGGTCACGCTAACCAGCCCCCTATTACACAGCAGCACACTCTATTGTAATGCTACAGGTTTATGGGCGGGGCCATAAGGACTAAATCACTCTAGGCAAAATCAGTCTTTGCCCTACTACGCCACGAGTACCCCTGATACCTAACCATCTCTTGAGCGATGTGGCTGAGACTGGAGGGGCTACCTTTCAAAGGCATTGGTTTGTTTCAACCCTTTAGTTATAAGATAATACTGCCTGAATTCGAAAGAGGAAGACTGGTATTAGCCTTCCTCTTTCAGGTATTTCAATATGAATACTGCCTTTCTCGGGCCTTTACCACCGAATGGTCGTGCCCGATAGGCGGCGGAAACTGGGTGTCTCCGGTGGCTATGCCAGTCTGAAACAAACAACCTTCTTCGCACTTGCGGTCGTCGTGCACCCGGATGTAACCGTGCTTGTAGACGTAGCGCTGGGTGCCAAAATAGTATGCGTTGGCAATCCCCGTCACCTGCTCAATGAGCTGCATAACTTCCATCGAGGCCAGATTGGCGCTGAACGGAAAGATGTTTTCATTCCGCTTAAACCGATGGTCGGCAGGCAGCCCTTGCAAATAGGAGGGGTCATCCAGCTTGCCATCCCGCTCCGTAGAGACGTCCGCGCTTTCGTAGGCTCCCAAGCACTGTAGGCAGGGGCGGTTGGGTCCCACCGTCTGTACCTGCCAATCGGCCCCTTCGAAGTGGCCGGTAACCGGATGAAGCTTTACCCGAATCCCCCCGTCAATGACGGGAATGAGGTGATTATAGGCCAGATGGTTCAATACATAGCGCGGCCAGGGCCGGTCCACACAGCTGAAGATAACATCACAGTCTAACGCAGCTTGATAGCCGGCTTCTTCCGTTACACCGCTTAATACAGGCACTGGGGCCACTTCGCCAGCCGTAGCAGCGCGAGCAATTTGCCGCTGGGCTACGGCTATTTTGGTTTTGCCCAAATCCTCCTGGGTAGCACCTAGAAGGCGGTCAAGGTTGTGCTCCTGCACTTCATCGAAATCGATGAGCACAAAACGTTCCAGCCCCATGCGCGCCAGCGACTCAGCTACGATGCTGCCCACGCTACCCAGGCCCACAATACCCACCCGTAACCGGGCAAGTTGCGCGTGATTGTCTTCGCCCCACACAGTAACGGTGCGCTTATAGGCTTCTTTGAACCGCGGACGGGGCCGCAGCTGGTCGTGATACGACATGGCCAACTGCTGACCTACTACGCGCACAGTAGCGGCCCACCGGCGCTGGTACACATCGTCGGTGTATTCCCAAACCCGGGCGCTCCATGTCTCATCCGTGCCCAGCGTCAGGCCGACGAAAGGTAAATCTGTTAGCGTAAGGGCGGGAGCAGAATAGCTGTGTTCCGTCTTAATGTCATCGCGGCTCATATCCTGCCAACCGGGGCCTAAATGGCTATGCAGGAGCACCACCCCCGCCTGTTGAGCCGCCGCCAGCCGGCAGGCTCGGCGGAAGTATTGCGGTTGCAGGTCCACGTTTCCGTGCACGTCCCGGTCCCCCTCTTCGGGCAAAATCAGCTCAAAAATGAGTGCGGTAAAGCGGTTTCTGCCTACGGAAGGACGGTAGAGGGCAAAGGTGGCATCCTCTTGGTCATCGTCGCGCAGCAAATGGTGGCACAAAGCCACATGCAAATCAGCCGGAATGGCGACGCTGATTTCCCCCTGTTCAATTCTTTCGAAAGACTGCATTGATTTGGGTCATTAGCTCTCCCGTCGGATTGGCCGGGCGATTGATGAATTGATAGCTCCAATACTGCCAGTCAGGACCCAAGGGACTGTTAATCACATTGCGAGTGCCAGTGTTACCGAAGGGAACCAGGTGTGGAGTAGCCCGTAATTGAATGGATGAGTGCAGCACCCGCGGATAATCCGCCGGCGCTGGAATGGCCAGGTCGATAACCCGGCCGACAAAACTGCCGGCCGGGATTTCGAAGTTGGGTAGCACAGCATACGCTATGCCTTGGCCATCGGAGAGCGTTTGCACGTGCTCGTAACCTTGCTCACGCAGGTCGTGCACCAGGCGCTCAATGCCAATCATTACGAGACCGGCGTTGAGGTGTCGTCGAACAGGGCAAAGTGCTGGGCGCTGTGCAGCTCAATCACCTCCTCGAGGTTTTTCAGTTCCCGGAAGCCGCCATCCTGCTTTTGGGCCAACGTTTTGGCCGTAGGGTCCACTTGTGCGAAGTCCACCAGAATCTGGCGCACGGTCAGCGTAGGCTGGTCCGTTTCGTATTTCTTCTTCTCGATGAAGAAGTTATACTTTTTACGAACTGGAGCACTTGGCTCGGGTTTGTCCTGTTTCAGCTCAGCGGGCTGCGGTGCTGGCGTTGGGGAAGTAACAAGGGCTTTTTCGTCTTTCTCTTCTTTCTCTTTGTCGTTCATGACGGTTGGTTGTGCAATGGCACAGTAAGGACCGCCGGGGTGAAAACCACTCCCGGCAAGCTAGTCTTGACCCTATAGTTTGGGCAAGACGATGACTGCCCCCTGAAAATCAGCGGGAACAATAGCCGGGTCAGAACGAGAAGAGTTGTTGCGTTGGAACGGGAACCCGTTACCTTTGCACCCTCGTTTCAATTCACGGTAGGATTGCGCGGCCGGGGGACAACTCCCGGCACCAGTAAGGAAGGCGCCAACCAAATTTTACTGCAACTCTACCATGCCGGCTGTCACTGACCTGTGGCAGCCGGTTTGTGTTTTAGCGGTTCTTAGTCTGATATAGGGTGTTTAAGCAGTGTAGTGAAAGGGTATACCCCGTTCAGAATTATCGGTGAGAAACATACATGCCGCCTGAGCCCAGGCCCAGAGACAGCATTAACTGACTAAAGTCGCCATCGTTAAGATGGAGCATATCCCTGATTTGAGTAGTTGTCATACCAACCTCATCCAGGTGGTAGCGCATCATCAGGCTCATCAGTTGTGGTTGCTCGACAAAGCCATGCTTTGTCAAATCCACCGGTTCCTTTTTGCGGTAGGGTGAGAGGCCGATTAGCAGGCTCTTGTATCGGTCCTCATTTAGGAGCCCAAGGTCTCGACCCCGCCTAACCAAGGCAGTCATGGAGCTGCCCCAGCGGGCTTTTAAGGACATCAGGCCTTCTATGCGAAGATTGATTAGCTGGTCATGAATATCATGGCTGGGCATCAGAAATTCAGCGGCAAACCGGTGAGCTTCCTTCTCGCGTGCTTCATCAGGTAGGCAATCGGAATGCATGACGAGGTGGCCAAGCTCGTGCGCAATGCTAAAGCGCATCCGGTCAATGCTCATTTCCCGATTCACATAGATGACGGGCATGCCGGAATTTGTATGAAAGCTATAGCCATCTACGTTCTCGTTGAACATCCACGTTTTAGCTACCACAATTTTGTGGTTTTCCAGTAGTGTCGTCAGGCTGCGTATCGGCCCATTCGGCACCCGCCATTTTGCCCGAAGTTGCCGAGCCAAGTCTTCAGGAGAGGCGTCAGAAGGCGTGTCGTCCGAGAAATCAGGGCTGGCAATGCCATCCTCCACTTCTATTGCATCTTGGAGCTTGTTTACCCAGCCGCCCAATAAGCGAAAGTGGGATTCAAGCTGTGTACGTGATACTGCTTTAAGGGCGGCCTTTTTGCGGTAGTGGCCTTGCACGGGCGGCAAGTACACGTCGATTTCTTGCTGATAGAAAAAGCTCGTAGGGTAATTCAGTACGTTGGAGAGCAATGAAATATCCTCTTCGTTTGGCTCGCGCAAATTGTGCTCCCATTGGGAAACAGCGGCCTGCGTGCGATTTATGAGGGCCGCTAGTTCTTTCTGGGTGATTCCACGTGATGACCGGGCTAATTCCAGCATTTGGTAATTGAACCGAGTCTCCATAATTGTTTATCCTTTCGCTTGGCGTGTTTGAGTGGGTTTGCGTTTTTGCGGGGTAACCGCGGCCGTTTTGTCCTTCTTCTTGAAGCGGATGGTGAGGCCAGGTACCAGCTCCTCTACTACCTCTGCCTTCTTGGTAATCGCCAAGCCAGCTTGCTGAGCCGAGTTCTGGTGTAGAATATCAAAATCCTCAACCAGCTTGCCTCTTACAAAAAACAAGGCGTGGAAGCCAAGGAGCTGTGAATTCATTCGGTCGGAGAAGTGCTGCAGAATGACGCTCGGCAATTCTTCTAGGTCCCCGTAGAGTTCACCCTGAACGATGGCCTTTTGACGTTTTGAGGTCGCCTTAAAGGATGAGGTGGCGTTGCCCTTGTAGAAGTGAAACTGGCACACATCCTTTTTGATAAGGGTGAAGGTCATGCGGCTCTTCTTTACCTCCCATGATTCCTGACCAGCGAATACTTCCTCCAACTTACCCCAGATGCGAGGGAACAAGCATGAGGAGTATATTGCCCGAAATTGCGGAATGAATGGGTCCACCCCTTCAATTTCTACTGTCATCTGCATGGCAGCCTCCACAGCGCTAATAATTACCTGCAGTTCTTCGGCAGGAATTTGGCTTTTGAAGTCAATAAGGTTGATGGCAGGTCGTAGAGTCGGGTTCATAGATTAGTTTTTCATGATGCTCAAAAGTATCACGAAAAATATAACAGGCAACATCACAGAAGACTGCAAAACTGCAATTAATTGACTATGAGCGCAATAATTTTCAAAGTTTAGTGCTTCTATAAGCTAAACTGTGTGCCATCCTGCTATTAGGAAGCTTGCAGGTGCCACAAGGACCATTGAGTGGCTAAAGCCCCAGTGCTTGAGCGGCATTATAGGAAACAACATTGTTGAGCTGGGTATAGCGCTCAATCATGGCATCCGTTTTCTGCTTGGTTTGGTTCTTAATGGCCTTGTGGGACTGCCCGTTGAGCACGGCCACGGTCACAAAAGACACACGTAGCGAGTGGGCCGAGTAGCCCAGTCCCAGGCGCTTCTGCACCAGCTTGTTGATGGAGATGTCGGAGAGCCGCTTGTCTGATGGAACGGCCATTTGTCCAGGAGCTGCCCGCGGTATCTTCACGAACAGCGGCCCCGTCGTACGAGCCGATAGATTGAGCCAGGCCCGCAGGCAGCGCACGGGGCAGTAGTCGGCATTGGGAGCGTAGAAAATGGCTTTGTCTTCGACCGCGCCGTACTGGTTGGTTTTGCTTTTGGTTAGATGCACCAGTAAGGCCCGCTCCGTGAATTCCAGTTGCTCGATGTTGAGGTCCACCAACTCTGAACGGCGAAAGGCCCCCGCGAAGCCCAGCAGCAGCAGAGCCCGGTCGCGCATGCCCGCCGCCGTTTCTAGGTCGATGCGGCGAACCGCCTGTTTCAACTCCTCGACGGTAAATGCCTGCGCTTGGTCCTGGCGCTTGCCCAAGGTGCGGGCAATGCCTTCCATGACAATGTTAAGCGCATCTAAGGTGGCCGGCAGCCGGTGGCCAGCGAGTTGATGGGCTTTGCGGATGGCCGCTAGGTGTCGCTTAATCGTGGCCAGCGCGTGCGGCCCGGTTAGCGGCTGCTGGCCCTTCTTTTTTCCCCGACCGCCCCCAGTTTCTTGTTCCGGCTTCTCGGAAGCAAGGTGTGCGACGTATTCAGTGAGGGTATCCACATCGGCTGGCACTGCCACGAAGCCGTGCTGCTCACAAAAGGCCACGTAGCTTTTTAAGTCCGACGTGTAAGCGCGCTCCGTGTTGGCGGCGCCCTGCAAGCCAGCCTCTAGAAATCCAGCAACTTTGGCGGAGGCTCGAGCCAGTTGGGTGCTGACGGAATGGTTGGCGTTGGACGGCGGGACGAGGGATAAGTCTTCGCTCATGCGGGAAGTTGGAGGAGTCAAAGTGAGTACGAGCGCACACCTTATATAATAGGTGTTAGAACCGGTCGGAAAGCCCCTCTTTTCACGAGCAAATATAAGTTATGATAACTAAACCTTATCATAACTTAAAATCAATCCTACTCCTAAGGTTAAGTCGTGAAACCAAGAGCGCAGCCGAAGCGGTAACAGATGCAACGCTACAGCCGCGCAAGCAGCCGGTCGATTTGTTGACGCATTTCGACTAACTCTTCCCGAATGTCGTCGCGGGAGACATACAGTTCGGCCGGTGGGGCTTCCTCGCTGAGCGAGGCTTCTTCACCTTCTTCTGGTTCCTCGTAATCATCGGGCAGACCCGGCGAGTTGTCCGGGTCCCACCCAAACTGTACCGCACTGCTGGCATACGGACCGTACCAGCGCCGGTAGTCGTTGGGCGCGCCATCCAACCGGTCGGCGTTAGCTGGCCCGGGATACGGACCCGCGAGCAGGGCCTGTATCTGAGGGTAGGCCGCGGCTGCGGAAGCAACCAGGGGAGCTAGCTGGCTGGAGTGGCAAGTATAGCTCGGCGGGCCCACGGCGTTCAGCATGTCCCGTAAGGCCTCCCAGTTCGCCGCCTTGTCAATTTGTTCCGAGCGTGTGCACCAGTCCCGCGCTTCAGCTGTGGTCAACCCCGCATCTTCCAGCAGGTACTGCCGCCGCAGCATCTTGTTTAAGAGTGGGGGCAGTTGCCGGCGCAGCTGCAGACCCTGCTTGCGTAAGGGGGCCAACCGCTCTTCGTTTTCGTATTCTACCTCCGGGGCATGGGGCAACGGCAGCGGCTGCTGCGTTTGCCGGTTGAGACAACGGATAAGGCCAGGGTACGCCGTTGACATCAGGGTTCGCCGCACGAGCGTTTGCCCCAACCGGGCGATGACAAGGTCCGTTTTAAGGTTCCGGCGCCGCAATTCTACCCGGGGCTCCATCCACCAGGTTGCGTCAGAACCCGCGTATTGGGTGAGCAGCTCCAGGGCTTCCGGCAGAAAAATGGCGTTTAAAGGTTTATCGTCAGCAGGTATCATTGCAACAACAGTTAGTAGACTTATGTAGGCCTTGGATTTTGCAACATAGGGCAACGTCAGCTGCATAAGCAGCCATTCGTTAGACTGCTACAGGTATCCCAGTCCTTGGTATTACTGCAGGCACAAGCCGGTTAGGTTGCGGGCATTATGGATGTCCCGGATGGAGTCGCCCTCCAACTTTACTAGTAGGCCTTTGCCGTCCCAGTCGATGCCAGCGGAGTGTAGGTGGCCAGCCGTAGCTACCGGCACGGAGTATTGAGCTAACTCTTCAGGAGTTGCATCCGTGAAGTACAGCGAACGTAGCTGCAGCTTATACTGCCGGCCCACTTGGAGCTTCTGACAATTAGGCACGGTGGCTTTGTCTGAGACTACCTTATATAAGGTGTCGCTGCGTCGAGCGTAAATCAGGTAAACCGATTGAAGCGAATCGATGCGCACGACCAGGTAACCGTGAGTTGGGTCAACGAACGCAGGATGGGTTATATGATTAGGAACGGCAGCTGATTTTTGGGGAAGAGCAGCCCTATGAGGCACAGTAGATGGTGAGCAGCTGACCAGAAAACTAATCAGTGAGCATAGGAACGCCTTCATAATGCCACAGGGAGTTAGGTTTAGCCGGCGGCGACGTTGCTCTGGTCGAGTGCCATCACTTGGTTTCCAGCCGGGTCCCGGAAGGAGGCAGAGTCGCCTTCATCGTGGTTGCCCATTAACCCAAGAACTTCTTCCAGTTGTATCCCCTGCTCTTTGAACCGTTGCCGGGCATCTTTAATGGAGGAGACCATCAAGCCAAAGATGCCTTTGTCTCCGCCCGGACTTAGCACCAGGGAATGCGTGCCAAAGTGGTACCGTAGCCCATAGTCTTCCTCCGTTGGCTCAAAACCAATAAGCGCGGTGTACCAGCGCCGGGTTGCATGAATATCACGAGCAAAAATGCGTTGAGCTGGTTCCATGAGAGATGGGGTTGGCATGAGGATACGAGTGATTATAAGCGAAAATAACTCTTAAAAAGCGCGACGCTGTAAAGGACGCTGGTTAGCTTTGAATTCTGCTAACAACAATGCCTCGCTTTTCTTAGTGTGCTTTTAACTCTGCTTAAAAATGCTTGTAGTCACAACTGAAGCTTATTTCAAAGGCATTAAAGAGAAGCTCTTGAGTGAAATCGGGCTGGCGCAGCAGTCCATTTATATCGCGGTTGCCTGGTTCACCGACCGTGACTTGTTTGCCGCGCTGCTGAGCCGTCAGCAAGCGGGGGTGAAGGTGGCACTGGCTGTGACCCGTGATGAGATTAACACCAACCTAGCGTATGAGACACTGGCTGCTGCCGGGGGAGAGTTCTACCGCGTAGATGGGGCTCTGATGCACAATAAATTTTGTGTGCTTGATGGGCGGGATGTCGTTACAGGCTCCTACAACTGGACGTACCGAGCCGCCACCGAGAATTATGAGAACATTGTCATCACCGCTGGTGACTATGATTTGGCATATCGGTACATCGCCGAGTTCAAGCGAATTACTGGTAGCGTAGGCGTGGCAACGGACACCCATGTTGATTTAGGGAAAGTCATCCGTCGGTTACAAGTAGTGCGGAGTTTGGTGCAGTTGGATGAGCGCGATGATGCATTACGCCAAACCCGCCGTCTGTGCACCGAGTGGAGCGACCCCTTAGCAGAGCAGCTCCTGACTCATCTGGAGGCCGGACACTATGCGCCGGCAATGGTGATGGTCGACGAGTTCATTCAAGCGCAATCGCGGGTTCTGGTGTATGAAGACCCGATTTTAGCAGTTTTGCGGCTCGAAATACGCGACCTAGAGTACCGGATAGTAGCTGTGGAGTCAGAAACGAGCGAGGCGGAAAAGCTGCTGAGTGACTATAACCACGCCTTTACCGCTAGATTGGGAACACTGGCTGAAGAAATTCTGCGGCTTAAAAAGGAGTATGCCTTTTCTCACCGGCAGGAAAGCCAGTATTCGCAGCAGGAATATGACGAGGCCCACCGGCGGTACGAAGAGTTTCGGCAGGAACGGGAAGCCGAGGCCTTGCAACCCTTTTTTGAACTCGATGCCGGCGGCCGGGAGCAGCTCAAGAAGTTGCACCGGCAATGTGTGTTGCTTTGCCATCCTGATAAAGTCGCTGACGAATTGAAAGACGCCGCAACGTATATCTTCCGCCAGGTGCAGGAATGTTACGAGCGTCAGGACTTGGCTCAACTCTCCACTTTAGCGCAGCAGCTGTCTCAAGGGCAGTTCCGTGCTGCCGCGGACACCTCTCGCATCGATGTGTTACAGGCCCGCCGCAACCGGCTGCAGCAGCAGCTAGCTGTTCTTGTCAAGCACCTAGCGAATCTGCGCCAGGGGGAGGCCTTCCGGCAGATAAGCGCTATTACCGATATGGAGGAACACTTCACGGCCCTCCACACTCAATTATCCCAGGAACTTACCCGCTGGCAATCCTATGCAGTCCAATCCGAACCTGCCTGAGCCCCGTCGCCTTGGGAATCTCGCCCGCCGCGCCGAGGTAGGCCTCAGTGCGGTGCATAACATTCAGTTGGAAGCAAGTGCACATCATTGGTTCGAGCGGGGAAGTAAGCACAAAGCGGCACTGGAATGGGAGGCTGCACGCTATTGTTTTTATAAAGCCTTAAGCATTGACCAATGGCATTGCCGGGCGTGGCTGTTCAATGCTGTGGCCAATTGCATGCTGGATAATGCAGAGGAGTTTTATGCTTGTATTGTACAGGCCTATTTGAAGGGGGTATTTGAGCCAGAGCGTTGGTTCGTTTCTGCCTTGGAAAAATCAGAATGGGAGCTGATTCAGAAAAAGGCAAAGCGCAGGTACTTAACCGGCCAAGTGTTGGATTACAGCTATGACTATGGTGAGTGGCCGTTTGACTGGACAAGCCTAGATACCCTTGAAAAGTCAACCAGCTTCCTGAACAAAGTACTCTCGGCGGCCATAGTTATATACAACGTTTGGCTTGACAAAGGGGGGTATTATAGCCAGTATCATGAGAATGATAATGATTTCTCCGGAGGCTTTTACGATAAAGCTCAGCCCATTGCGTTGGGCGAGTTGATTGACCGCATCCTCGACTGCTCAGGTATTGCTACAGAGTTCTATTCCCCTTGCCCCAAAGAAGGGAGAACTGTCTGGAAGCAAGATACTCAAGGCAAATATGCCGAAACCAATGAGTTTGAGGACAGGTCCCTGACGAAGCAGTTTACTGGGGAGCAGATGCAAAATCTGGTCGACGTAACTGCTTCCTTGGTTGGCGGTGCCAGGATGCGGCTACCTCGCTTTCAGAAGCGCATCGCAGAAGCCGGTTACGATAGCGCCTACATCAACTTTCACTTGGGCTTGTCGCTCCTGCATTTGGAGAAGTATGCTGAAGCGGTAGAGGCATTTGAGCATGCTCGTAGTTCTGAGCCCAGATTCAACAACAGTTCATTGTTTTGGGGCAAGATGGCTACTGCTAAGCTCCAGAATTACAGAGTTGTATGGGACTCTGATGCAATAGAATACCACCGGGTTGAATCTAAAGAATTATTGGGGCAACGTGATGTGGAAGAAGCAATTAACTGCTTAGAGAAAGCGGCAGTACTGAGTGGAAATGAGCCGATTAAATGGATAGCGGCAGGCAATGCAGTATTGTGGTATCAAAATGATTTCACTAAGGCAATAGCCTGCTATCAGACGGCTATTGCTTTATGCAAAGAGCTTGGTAGTGAAGAAATGATAATGCCTAAGCTTTGGGCATTGTATAACTGTTGTAGAGCACATTTTGCAATGGGTTATAACAGTCAAGCTCTTATCCTCTATCATTCACTTGCCTTAACATTGAATGTAGTTTTGGGAGAGTACTATGGTCAACATCATTCAGATAAAGCTTCATACGAAGACCAATTGGTTTTCTTAGAGGCAACAGGTTTAGATGATTTGATAAAAAGCCGACATACACTCAAGTTCGTGTCAGAGCATAGTTATCTGTTCTTTTATGAGCTTAATGAAAAAGCACTTGGACAAGCAATAGAGTCTTAGACTGGTTTCTTTTGATAACGATGGAAAATGCTAATTGACAAATCAATATCGTTATTGATTTGTTGGTCTGGTGTTAGAGATTGCTGCAGTAAAAGCTGCTGGAATGACCCCTATTGTATTCCATTAAGGTAGTCCTGCCAGATGTCTTCCCACTCGCTCAAGTGCGCCTGTGCGGATTCATAGCTGGGAAAGTCGTAGGCAATGACATCGGCCAGGTATTCCTTCTCCCACTGCTTCGTGCCCGGGTGCAGCACATATACCGGCCGGGTCTTGTATTCCACCAGCAGTTGCCGCGTGTCGTTGCCGTCTATGAGAAACGGCGACAGCTTGAAGCACTTAATTTGCGCCAGGTCGAGCGTCAGGCCCGCGTGCGTGGTAATGGTTGCGTTATCGTTCATCGGATGCTTTCTGGTTAAGGCCGTGGGCCCGGGAGCCGAGCTTTTTCATAAAGAGGTATTCGCGTTTGATGACTTCGGGCCGGGTCATGGTTTTGGGCAGGGTCATCAGGACCGTGAATTGGAAATGCCGGCCGTGCTGCGCGTCGGCCGCCAGGAGCTTGACCAATTCCACGTTGCCTCCGTGGCCCTGCGTGGCCACGTAGTCTTTCCAACGGCCCCAGATACCTTCCGTACCGGAGGCGGAGCCAATGTATTGCTTCCCGCTGGACTGGTCCAGTATCAGGTACACCCCGGCCGTGGCCGAGAGCATCCGGCACCACTCGTCGCGGGGCGACTGGCTGGTGACGAGCTGCGTCAGCTCCGCGAACGAAAGGGTGAAATCCAGGTAGTCGGTAAAGGGCTGGCTAAACGGCTTGGGCTGAATTTCCAGTACCGTCTTGCCCACTTCCGGCCGCAGCCATTGGTGCCAGCTGATGGCGGCCCTGCCCCAGTCAAAGATGACCCGCTCTTTCAGGTCGGCAAAGCCGGGCACTTCGACTAGGTTGTAGTAGTAATGTTCTTCGGTTTCGCGCTCGATGCCCTGTACCTGAAACACCCCCACGAAACGGGACTGGCTGCCCGGCTCGCCCAGGCAGGCCACGAGGAAGTCGCATTTGTCAAATACGCGGTTCCCTTGCTGGCGCTGGTAGTCGAGGAAGGCCGGCCGGTGATTGCGGTAGAGGTCGTGGATGTCAATCGTGCCGCTGGTATCGCGGTGCCGCACCAGCTTCGTTTTGGCCGTGCGCGGGAGGCCGCGAGCATAGAGCAGTTCCTGCAAGGTGATGGGATTACTGCGTCCGGCTTCATCCGGGGCTTCCTTATAATGATAGGCGCAGCCATCGAGTATCCCCTGGTCCAATTCGGGGTAGCTGAAGACGATTTCCCGCCCGTTGGCGTCCCGCAAAATGGTGCACAGCTGTTCCGGGCCAAACCCCATCATATAAGATAAGGGGCTCTCGGCCGCTGGAAACTTCTCCTGGTAGGCATCCAGCAACGCGGTAAGCTCGCTTTCCTGGTCTGAAAGTAGTGGGTTGGTCATTCGATTTGGGCCGTGGAATTAGCAGCCGGGCCTAATAAGAGCCAAAGAATCGGTCAGCGCAAATCGAAGATATCCCGAACATTTAGCTTAACCCCGGCAGCGATTTTCCGGCCCGGATGAGAACGACACGTTCTGTCGTCGCCCGCCTGCACCTTCGTTTAAAATTGGCACCTGAACCCATGCAGACCCCACTCATCCCACCCCTCGCAAGCCGCCTAGCCCAGGCGGATGCCCTGTTCACGTCCTGGCTACAGAAATGCGCCGACGTGCCGGCCGTACAGGCATTGACACCGGCCACAAAATCCGGCCTGTTGACCGTCTTGCAGCACATCCTGGCGGATACCGGGGATATCAATGTAGACCACCAAGACCTATGGACATTGCTGGCCGGGGCTACCTCTCTGCAATTTGGCATGGCCAACGGGGAGGGCCACAGCCGCGCCGCAGTTGTCGGACAGCAACTGTGGGCAGATTCTACCATGCTCGGAGATGCTACACTACCGGCCCACCGGATTTTGCTGGCCATTCAAAGCGGAACGGCGACGGAATTGGAGATGGACGAGCTAACCTACCTGCTGGAGTACGTGGTGAGCCAGGCCGGCGACCAGGCCGAAGTTGTTTTTGGGCACAGCCTCAATCCGGCCCTCGTCGAAAGCATCCAGGTGATGATGCTCGTCAGCCGGCAGGAAGCCCACTCCTACTCTTCAGAGTATCCCTATGCTACGACCGCTGCGCATTGTAAGACTGGAATGTCAGACCGAGGAAGACCGGCAAGCCCGGGAGGAAGTGCTGAACACTCCGGTACCTCCCGGCCTGCCACCTAACACCAACATGCTCCTGGTTTCCGTTGCCCGCCGCTACCGGGGGCGGGGCCTGAACTTAGCAGAACTGGTCGAGGCCGGAAAAGATGGCTGGCAGCGGGCACAGCGCTACTTTGGAGCGGATACCGACAAGTTCGAGCGGTGGGGGTTGCTGTGGGTTCAGGAGAGCATGTTGATAGCCCTTTACGACAATGAAAATAAGGCCGGCCCTCCATCATAAAGGGAGTTTGCCGGCCGCTACTAATCCTTACCTTGCACCTTGCTTACGCTTCTTCAGGAGAGCAGGTACCGTCCGTTTGCCTTCTACTCCAGGGGATGAAATAGGGCAGCGTATCCGGTTAAAATCCTGGACGAACGGAAGCACTTGCTTTCCTCTGTGACGACCCACGCCCATTTTCTTCGTCAACTGTTAGTGGTCCTGCGCCTGCAGCACCTCAAGCGGGCGGTGCCTTTTGAGGAGTTGCGCGACTACCTGTTGGAGCAGACCTCGCTGCGGGACCTAGCCGCTAACTATTCGCAGCGAACCCTGCAGCGGGACTTGCCCCAAATCGCCGAGCGCTTTGGCGTTATCATTGGGCACGACCGGCGAGCCGGCGGCTACGTGATTGTCTCGGCAGACCCGTTGCCCGAAGGCTACCAGCGGCTGCTCGATGCCTTTGAGCTGCAGGAGTTCCTACGCCTCCCAACGGCCCTGAGCCCGTTTGTGCAGTGGGAGTCCCGTCGGCCCTTGGGCACGGAATGGTTGCAACCGTTGCTGCGCGCCGTACAGCTGCGCCGGCAGGTAGCGTTTCAGTACCACAAGTTTTGGGATGAAGCGCCCACCGCTCGGACCGTCTCACCTCTATTGCTCAAAGAATTCAAAGGCCGGTGGTACCTGCTGGCTCACGACCCGGCCCGCCAGGGGCTGCGGTGCTTTGGGCTGGACCGTATCCGGGCGCTGGAATCAAATTCTCATTCATTTGAGCCGCCTGCTGACTTTGAGCCCGATACTTACTACGCTCACAGCTTTGGTATTATTCGCCCGGACCACGAGCCGCCGGCTGAGATTGTCTTGGCGCTAGAGCCAACCCAGGGCCAGTATCTCAAATCGTTTCCACTCCATTCCTCGCAGCGCGTGCTAGTTGATACCGATGAAGAGTTGCTGATTCAGTTGACCGTGTACAACACCTACGACCTGCTGATGGAATTGCTGTCCCTTGGCGACCAAGTGCAAGTGCTGGCCCCTGCGTCTCTAAGGATGCAGGTCAGGCAGATTCATGCCGCTGCAGTAACAGGTTGTCCCATATAGTTACCCGGAAGTGCCTAAAACCAATAAACCTCCAAACTCAGACTGTCTCATAATCAACATCATATTAATGCCTTGTGCTTCATGGAAAACGCTGTACGACTCTATTCCATAGGCGAACTACTTGGGAAAGATTTCTTTATCCCGTCTTATCAACGCGGCTACCGCTGGGATAAACAACAAGTAGTTGACCTGTTGAATGACATATCTGAATTTGCTAATAAAAAGAACAAGAACTCTGGTGAGTTCTATTGCTTGCAGCCTATTGTAGTTCGGTCCTGCCCTGAAGTTGCTACTGCAGCTGAACCAGATGACCTAAAGGAAAGCTGGGAAGTTGTTGATGGGCAGCAACGGCTCACAACCCTGAAAATCCTGTTTGTGTATCTGACGCGGGTGCATCTGCCGCAAGATGAGTCCTTTGCCAGTGCCTATGGTAATGATGTATTTACGCTACGGTATGAAACGCGGAACGATACCAACCGCTTCCTAGAGCACATTAGCGAAGGCAATGAGGATAGTATTGATTCTCATTACATATCCCAAGCTTATAGCTATATCCGGGAGTGGTTTGAAAGCAGAGGGCCACAGCGGCCAGCCCGTGATACAATAATCGGGACGCTGGTAGGAACCCCCGAGCATCCGAATGTACAGGGCATGGTAAAGGTCATCTGGTATGAGCTAGCTAAAGACGAAAACCCCATTGAAAGCTTCACCCGCATCAATCTGGGTAAGATACCTTTAACTAACGCTGAGCTAATCAAAGCCTTGTTTTTGCAGACCCGAAACTTTGGTCATGATGCCAATGAGTTAGGAAAACTGCAACAACTCGAAATTGCCGGCGAATGGGACCGCATAGAAAATGCGTTGCAAAACGATGACCTGTGGTGGTTCCTGAACAAAGGAGCAAACGATGCCAGCGCCCGTATTGAGTTTGTTTTCGAGGTTATTCGTCAACTGGAGCGGCAGAAGGACCCTGAATTAGATAAGAAGACGGGTACCGATAGCCACGCTACCTTCCGCTTCTACTACCTGCGGGCCAATGCTGACCCCTCGCATGATTTTATCAAGCAGGAATGGGGAACGGTGGTTACTCGCTTCAATCAGATGCTGGAGTGGTACCTGCATCCTGAGTGGTACCATTACGTAGGCTTTCTGATTCATTGCGGGGAGCGCGTAGAAGACTTATTGGCTCTTTACGATGCACCTACCAAGAGCGACATTACTAAGCGCTTAAAAGCCAAGATTGCGGCTAAGCTGGTGGATAAATCAGTCGGTGTGGTGGAATGGACCCACGATGCTAAAGCCGGGGAAGCCTACCTGAATGTAAGCTATGACAACCGTGAGTTGGTTCGCCGGGTGCTGCTGCTCTTCAACCTGCAGGAAGTAATCCGGCAGCGCCACTCTTCCCTGGGCTTCACACGATTCCCTTTTAAAGCCTTCAAACTTGAAAAGTGGGACATCGAACACATTGATTCATCCTCGGAAAATCCGCTTATCGTGTTGCAAGACCAACTTAGCTGGTTGGACGCGGCACTGCACGATTTGCCCCAACTCAGCAATAATGCTGACCTAGTTCAACGCATTGAGGACTTCCGGGCAGCACAAAAGAGTGAAGACCGGGAGGAGTTCCCGGATATCCAGCAGGATATTATCAAACTGGCGGGGGAAGAAGCCAATGATGAGCTAACGAAAAACAACATTGGTAATTTGACCCTGCTGGATGCGAGTACCAACCGCTCCTATGGAAACGCTCTTTTCGTAACCAAGCGGAGAATAATTATTGAAAATGATGGTGCCGGGAAGTTTATCCCGCCTGCTACTAAGAATGCCTTCCTAAAGTATCACGACAAGAAGGGTATCCACCGAACCAGTTGGGGCATCGACGACATTCGTGCTCACCGCAATCAGATAGCCACCGAATTACACGATTTTTTGCCCACCAAGCCGACCAATAAGCAAAATGAGAAAGTATAACTTGGAAGAGCTGCTGGCCGGTGAAATTGGCATGGCGGCGCAGGAGCCTATCAGCTTTGCCGGCGTGCAGGTTCCCATGATTCAGCGCGACTACGCGCAAGGGCGAAAGTCGGAGGAAGCTGTGCGAAGCCGGTTTCTGTCGGCTCTGTTCGGAGCGTTGGGGGGAAACAATCAACTAACACTCGACTTTGTATATGGCTCTGTCCAACTCTTGGACAAAAAGCCATATTTCGTGCCACTTGATGGGCAGCAGCGTTTGACAACGCTGTTTTTGCTTTACTGGTACATCGGAAACCGCGAGCTGACCGGCGAGCATAAGACGAGACTTAATGCCTGGCTGGGCAAGTTTAGCTACGCAACCCGCAGCACTGCCCGTGACTTTTGCGCCAAACTCACAAGCGTAGACATAGACCCTGCTTCCAAACCCAGTCAGACGATTCGCAACCTTGCCTGGTTTTACAGCAGCTACCAGCAGGACCCAACCGTCCAAGCCATGTTGGAAATGCTGGATGCCATACACAAGAGGTACGTCGAGGCAGCTGCAACAGACCTGTTTCCTGCGCTAAAACAGTTGTCGTTCTATGTACTGCCACTTGACGGTTTCGGACTTTCGGATGAGCTGTACATCAAGATGAACGCCCGAGGCAAGCAACTCACAGGCTTCGAAAACTTTAAAGCGGATTTCATCGACTGGTTGCGAGCCGACACAAATCCGGAGCGCGAGGAGTTTGCTGAACCTGTTGCTTTGGATGGTCGCAGTATTCCTTTCGTTGATGCCTTCACCATCAAGCTGGATACTACCTGGACCGACCTTTTCTGGCGAAACACTAGGGTCGACAACACAGTCGATGCAGCATACATGCGCTTTTGGCAGCGCTTTTTGCTGACTATGCATTATGTGGACCCAGAACAAAAAGGCAACTCATTAGCTGAAATCTTGGATAATAGTGCAAATAGCGACCCTTATAAAGGGTTTGCGCTATATGGTGCACTTCTTGCGAAACCTGGTCGTGTAAAAGCTGCAGCTTGGCTTTTAGATAAACTAGTTGACAACTACGATGCGATTGGCGTGGTTATCACAGAATCTTGGGGTGAGCAATCCAATAGCTGGCACTTACTGGCGGCTTCCATTACCCAGCAGCAACGCATCCTATTCTACGCAGTGATACGTTACCTGGAGGCCGAATCATTTGACCAGCAAACGCTACGGCAGTGGTTGCGCGTGATTTGGAACATCAGCGTCGACCCCGAAATGCGCAGCATTGAGGCCATGGTCGCCGTTATGCGTGTGGTAGGAAAGTTGGCATCAGGTGCCGGCAACATTTATGAATTTCTGCTGTCTGACGAATGCGCTAACATAATCAACGCCGAAGGCTCTCGTTTCATCAAGGCTCGACTGACGGAAGAGCGCACGAAAGCGCAGCTAATACAGGATGATGCCGCTTGGGAAGCTCTACTGGTAGTAAGTGAGAAGCATCCGCTTTTCCAGGGAAGCATCCAGTTTTTATTGCTCGGGGAACTGACAATTGACCGGTTCCAGCACCGGGTGGTTTTAGCTGAGCATTTGTTTTCCGCAAGGGGTACACAAAGCTTTTATAGAGAGAACCACTTATTGCTTCGAGCTACCATCAGTGCCGCGCCCAAATGGAATCATTTACGTTACCTCGAAATGCGCGATGATGCTGATAACTGGCGGCTGTTGCTCAGAAAGCCATGGTATATTCAGGGTTTTATTGCAGGATTAGTGGATTTAGAAAGCGAAGAGGCTATAAAAGATGAGCTGAATCACTTGGTGACCCAGCGTTCTACTTTCAGTTCAAGCCGTGAGCAGCGTCATATGCATGAGCACCTTTATCTCCAAGCTGACCTGCAAAACTGGATGCAAAGTTCAAATGTGGACGCTACGGTCCTCAGGGAGCGATATGAACACGTTTTTGCCCACAAATATTATGGGCGTGACTATACAAGGGTTAGACTTGACACATATCGCAACGAGTTAGCTAACGGCCTGATAACACATCTAGGATTTACCACTGGGCAACGCTGTGGTACCAGTAATTGCTTCTGGGGCGACACAGTAACGTTGAGTCGAGGTGAAGGCGATTGGACGATTACGGCCCTCTTCAATGTGTTTCAAACCTTGTATATAGGAGTGCTTAGGTCTGATGGGCTGGTATTAACAGCTAATGAATCTGTCTCGGAAGCGCAGCAGAATGAGTACTGGTTGTTACGTAAACCCTACGTTTACAAAAGTGTCTCCAGCGCCGAAGAGGCATCTGAATTTATCCAAGGTATTAAAGAAGAGCTGTTTGATAGCGGGTTTTTTCAAGCTCGCATTAATGTCCAAGCAGTTGCTACAACAAGCTGACACTCGCTTTTCTAGTTGCAACTACGTGTGATGCTAGTGCCCGTGATGAGGGCTGATTTTGATAGTATAGCAAGACTCCGATAATGACAAAGCCTAACCAGTCACTGGTTAGGCTTTGTCATTATCAGGAACGAACCTGAAACTCTATTCACCGATTACATACACCGGTACGGCCTGCGCGTCGACGCCACGGCCAGTCGCCTTCTTGACCTCTTTGCCATCCAGCAGGATAGCGCAGGTGATTTCTGAGGCCGCCGTGCCGCCGTCGATACTGGCCAATATGGTCAGGTTGTCCCCCTGCTTCATGGTCCGCTTAAACTTGTAGCTCACCGGCAGCGGTGTGTTGCTGAGCGTCGTATTGCCGCCGCTTTCGTTGGTGTAGCTCAGGTAGTCCGAGGTCGGAGCATTGGATGTAACCTTGTACTCTACCTGATACTCTTTCGGCCCGGAGGGCGTGGCATCGTTGTCCTTCGAGCAGCTCGTGGCCAGAGACGCGCAGCTCAGCAGTAGATAGGCAAATCGTTTCATAGTTCAGAAAGTGGAGATTAGCGGAAATGGTAGCGCAGACCAACGCCGGCCATGCCAGGCCATTGGTCCACCAGTGGATTATTGAAGAGGTAGCCTTTGGTACCAGTGGCGACCAGCGAGAGCCGGTTGCCCAGGAAGAAATCTGCTTCGAGGCCGGCTTGCGGGCCATAGGTGAAGCGTTGGGGTTCGTTTGAGCCATTGGCCGCTTCGCCCGTACCATTCTGGTTGGTCCATTCGTAGCCGGCTCCGGCTCCCACCAGCAGATGCACGTAGGCAAACTCCCCAAGACGGAACAGTTGGGGCGAGAGCAGCACCCGGCCCTGATAAACCGAGTACTCGCCGCGAGAAGCCAGGGCGCCGTGTTCATACCCGCCGCTCAGGCGCAGGGCCAGGCGGTTGGTGAGCATAGGCGTGTAGCTTAACTCATAGTAGTCGCCGGTTTCCGAGCGGCCGAGATGTGCGCCCCAGGAGGCAAGATGTTTAACGTGGCGTTGGGCGGAGGCCGGCAAGACGCCGGCCCCTGCCATTAAGAGCACCATCAAAAGAAGCTTTTTCATATTCGCTAGCGCGGCCGGTTACGGTCCATTTTAATGAGCGCGTTACGGCTAAGCGTCGAAGCATACACCGCTTCCGCGGCCTGGTGGGCCGGACCTGCCTGCGAAGCCTCCATGAACAGCCGGTCCCCCTGCTCGCGCAGCTGCATGGCTTTAATCATGTTGTCGTTGGAAGAGTTGAGCGCCGCTATCCGCTCCCCTTCTGTCATGGCGTAGCGGCCGGGGTTTTTGAGCGTAGCCTGCATCTCTACGCTTTGCGCGGTCATCTCGTCGGCAATCTTGTAGTAGTTCACGGCCATGGCCAGCTTGCGCTTGGCCATCATCTCTTCGGCCGCAAACAAGGAAACCGTCGACTCCTCGCGCTTGGCCTGGTACTGGTCGCTGGTCATGTTGCCACTAGGGTCCGTCGAGCTGGCCCCGAAGCGCGAGAACACGTCGTACATGGTGTTCACGTCCTGCGCGGGGTTGGTCAGCTGCAGGGCCTGCCGCAGGCGCTGGGCCTTGGCATAGACCGGCATCATCTGGTTGGTCTGACTCCGGCCGGACATGGAGAGCGCCCGCGCAAACAGCTCCTGCGGGTTGGAGAGCCGCAAATCCTGGATGCTCTGCACCTTTCGCAAGTCCGCCTGCACCTGCTTCTGCAGGTCCAGGGCTTCCTGGGTCAGGCTGCGGACCTCACTGGTAATGTCCTTGGTCACGCCGGCAATCTGGCGGGCGTCCTTCACGACCTGGTAGTTTTTGACCGTTTCGGTCCACTGTGCGAGGCGCTTGGCGAAGTCACCAATGTGCACCCCCATGTGCACCGGGTCATTAACGACCATCTGCGCCCGGGCTCGACCAGCCGGGGCGAATATCAACGCGACGGCCACCAGGGCCGGAAAAAGAGTCTTTTTCATTGTCGTAGAATTGGTGAATGGAAAGGTTTAGCGTCCCGACGCCGTGGCCGGCCCCATCTGGCCAGCAGCAGCCGTGGTAATCAGGATGGGGTAGCCGTCGGGCAGCAGCACCTCCCGCAGCTTGGTGCGGGTTTTCGGGCGGCTTAGCACGTTCATGGCCACGCGCCCGCCCACGCCCACCACCGAGTTGGCCGCAGAGGCCGAGCGGTCAATGGCGGTGCTCACTTCCTGCATGGATTGCTGCTGCAGGTCCTGGCCGGCCAAACTGGCGTCTTTGGCAACCCGCTTCACCGGGTCAATCATGATGCCCGGCATGTAGTTGTAGTCGTAGATGCTGGCCGCGACCCGGGTAGGCCCGAGACGGTTGACTTCCAGCATCACGTTGTTAGTGCCCACGCTGGCAATGCCGGCGAAGACGGAGTTCTTGGGAAAGGTGACACCGGACACCACAGCGTCTTCCTGCAGGCGCAGCATGACCACTGAGCCTGTGCGTACTTTCTGCTCTCCGTTGATAACGCACTTGAAGAATACGTCGGGCGCCAGCTCAGCCTGGTTGCCCTGGGCCATCATTCGGGCGGAGTTGCCCACCTTGACGGTGTTAAAGCCATCCATGCCCGCGGCCCCGGTGCGGTTAGCAAGGGTCTGCGCGGCCGCTTTTGGGTCGCGAAAGCGCTTGCCGGTCATGCGCTCGTAGGCGGCGCGGGTTTCGGGTGGCGAGCTGCCCAGCATGGCCAGCACATCCGGGTCTGTTTCAAAGGGGGTACCGTCAGTATCGGTCGGGGGCAGCAGGCCTGCCCGTAGACTACGGCCGGCCCGGGAGCTGACCCGGCGGGCCGTTGAGCCTACTACCTGGCCGGGGCGCCGCCGGGGGACTACCAGCGTTTGCGCATGGTAAGAACCCGTGGTGGGGTCCTGCACCGTCGTTTCAATCGTGTCCACGTCGGCCGCGGCTAAGCGGGCTTCCTCCTGCCGGCGACGGGCGGCCAGCGTAGCCGCCGCGGCCCGCCGCTTCCGGCGCAGGGCCTGACCCAGGGTATCGGCCACAAAGGCTTCCACCACCTCGTCGGTATTGGGGCGAGCCGGGGCACTCTGGGCCTCCTGCTCCAGTCGCCGCTGCTGCTCGATTTGCGCCGAGGGGGAAATGGCAGCAGCCGGCTCTTTCGGAGCGGCCTTAATCTCCGGCTCGATGTTCTCCGAAGCCGCCGCCACGACTTCCTTTTGTTGCTGCGCGGCCTGGGTAGCGGAGCGCAGCCAGAGAAAGAGACCCCCGCCGACCAGCAGGACCAGCAGGCCGGTCAGGAGTATCCAGTTGTTGCGTAGCACCTCCATCGGAGTTGCTTTCGCCTTGTCAGCCGCGGGCCGTTCCGGGCCAAAGCGCTCGTGGCTATCGTGCTCGGCCGAGCCCATGGATGGGGGTTGCGGGTTTGGGTTTGCAGGTTCCATAAGGGAGTACAGCGTTAGATGGTAGAGGCCCGATTGATGACCCGCGACGGCACGGGCAGCACCAGCACCCGCGCCCCGTTCAGCTCCCGCAGCGTCACTTCCAGGTAGCCCCGGTCGGTCGCCGCGTAGAGCGGAATGGCGTAGGTCAGGTAGCCCGTGGTGCGACCCGAAACAACCTGGTTGGCCAGGCCACCCGAGGGAGCCAGCGGACGCCGCGCTTCGTTCTTTTTCTTGGCCAGAAACTTCTTTTGGGCATTTTCAACCAACTGGAAGTCCGTGAAATCGACGTTGTAATCGATGGCCGAGTGGTTGATGACTTTGAAGCGCAGGTAGGTGAAATCCTTGTCGTTGCGCACGTTTGCCAACGAGAGTACCAGGTCGTTGTCGACCACGGCCACCGCCTGGTGCTCCTCCTTAGACTTGCGGAGCTTGCCGAGCTTGCTCTCAACGGCAGCCTTCTTCCCCCGCTCCTTGTCCAGGGCCAGCTCATTTTCCGGCGCCGAGCCCGCAACAGCGCCAGTACCGGTGCTCATGCCCAGGGCTCCGTCTTTTTGGAAGTCGTAGAGTTGCAGCACGGGCCGGTTCACGTACACCAGCCGTCCCATCCAGTACTTGCTGCCAAAGCGGATGAGCATGGGCGTTGGCGGCGCGGACTTGCGGCGGGCGCGCACAAACACGGCGTTGGCTTCAATCTTAACCAGGTAGTTGTTGGCCATGCCCACATCAACCAGCGAGACGGGACCGCTAAAAACGAGGTAGGTGGTGGAGCTATCCGATACGGCCACGTCCAGCAGTGTCGGCGCGGCGTGCACCGCCGAGGAGGCCGGCCGCAGCATGGCCGACGTGGTTTGAGCTGAGCTGGCCGAAGCCAGCAGTAATGGCAGGCCCAGGGCCAGCAGAAGGTTAGACAACATAGAAATACGCTTTAGGAAGGAAGAGACTTATTTGCCCGGAGCCGCCGGCAAGGCCTGGCCCGGGGCCGATTGGGAAGCGGGTACATTGCCGGCGTCGGGAGCCAGGGCTCCTGCGCTGCGCTGTGCTTCCAGCAGGGCCCGCTGCCGGTCGGCTTCCTGCTCTTTCAGGGCCTGCAGCTCCTCCCGCGATACCTGCGGGTTGTAGGGGATGTAGTCGAAGTTGGTAATCAGCATGCCGTAGGGGTTGGCATCCGAGCGGTTGGTTTCGGCCAGGTTGAACTTGGCGGCCAGCGGCAGGGGCTCCTTTTGCTCGCCCCCGATGAAAATGCGCTGCTTGATGTACACCCGGCCCGACCAGGGGCGGTGGTTCATGTCGATGCTCACGCTGTCCACCGTCACGACGTTGCGGGCGGCGTAGCGCTCGTAGTTCTGCAGTACCTGACCCCGCGTGAACCCGTCGTAAATGCGTCGGCCCCCGCGGCCTTCGATGAGTGGCAGGGCCGCATCCAGGTTGGCTTTGTAGGTGTATTGGTCGTGCCCAAACATGGTCAGCATGAAGTTGCGCACCAGGTTGCGGGCCTCGTAGGCGGTGTGCGTTTCGGTGGTGGGCGCGGAGAGCGCGGCCACCGAGCCGGTTTGGCCGACCACGTACACGCGGCGGCCGCTGTTCTCATAGGCGCGGTACACGAGAAAGCCCGCTGCCAGCGACACGAGCAGGAGGGCAAAAACGCTCCCCATCGCCAGGTTGCGCATGGTGGAGAAAGAGGTACTTAGGTTTTTGGCTGAATCCATTAGAATGGTGGTTAAGTCAACATGAGGGAGTTTAGGAAGCGGGGCTTTTCTTCCCCACTGCCCCTAGTTGGCCAGGTTCAGGTACACTTGCTTGTTCTGGTAGGGGTACACCAGCAGCCGCTGCGCATTGTCCCGGTCGATGTAGGTATAGAGCACGCCCTGCACCGTTACTGGCTCTCCCGGGCGCACCTGCACGACCTTGCTGCCCAGACCCATTTCCGAGATGTGAAAGCGCATCAGGGAATCTTTCGGCGTCTGCATGACCAGCAGGGCGGACTTGGGCTTGGTCTCGACGTAGCCTGTGGGTTTCCAGTGCAGCACCGCTTCGAAGGGAATCTTGTAGCCGGGCCCTACTTTAGGGTAGCCGGGCTTGACGCCGATGCGCCACGCCGGCGGGAAGCCGATGGTGATGGGTTGCAGGTTTTGGCCCTTCACCGAAACCAGCTCCAGGTAGCCTTCTTCGGGCAATAGCTGCTGGACACCGGCTCGCACATCGACGGCCGACGCCGGTAGGGCCGGGGGCAGAACGTAGGCAGCTTTTTGAGCTGCCATGCGGGCCTGCTCGGCAGGGCTCTCAGCCTGCGTCTGCAGCGCGTCAGCGAGGGCAGCATTGGCTTTTTCCTCCTTGGATTGGCAGGAGGCAGCCAGGCCCAGGGCCAGCAGGGCAAAGTAGCGGGTTGAGTAGTTCATTTGGAAAGGAGAGGTAATAATTAAGCCGTCCACAGCCCCGAAGGCCGCTGCCGGTAGGAGGGATTCAGGGCGTCTGACATGGTGATGGAGGGCAGGCCTGCGGAGGCTGAGCTGCCGCCGCTCGGAGCCGGCGTAGCCCCACCGGAGTTGCCGCCCCCACTATCGCCACTCCCACCGCCAGAACTGCCACCACCCGAGTTGCCACCACTGCCCATGGCGCGGCCGATGGCGCCGGAAACGCCGTGCCCGCCGCCGGCCATGCCAGCTGAGACACCGGCCCCGGCTGCCGCTGCCGATGCGGCCATGCCTACCACGGAGCCCACAAAGCCCTGGGCGGCCGAGGAGCCAATAAAGAGGCTCGTCAGGTAGGGCACCATCAGGTAGAGCATGATAAATGCCACCGATACAATCAGCTGGCGGGTATCCGACTCAGCAGCTACCGGGGCGGAGAACACCCCGCCGAACGTGGTATTGGAGGCCGTGTAGAATGTGTAGAGCAGGTCCAGCAGGGCGAACGAGAGGCCCCAGAGCTGCACGGCAATGAAGTTTTGCAGCCACTTGATAGCCAGCTGCCCAAAAGCCGGCACCACCGACAGGCACAAAGAGATGGGGCCGCAGACAAACAGAAACCCGAGAATGAATTGCTGGATGAACTGCATGATTTGCCGAATCAGCAGGACCACCTCTCCGGTAATGAGCTGCAGCAGGATATTGGTCAGGCTGAACGAGGTGATGGTTTTGAGCAGGTTCGTGATTTCCTGAACTCCTTGCTCAACCACCGTTTTCTGCGACAGCGTTTCCGAAGTGCTTATGGTCGCGCCCAGCGCCGAAGCGGCCGTGGAGCCGTCGGGCGTGGCGAACATGCGGGTGAAGCCCGCAATGCCCATGCTGAGCGTGTCAATCAGCTCCTTGTAGAAGAAAAGGAGGAAGAATATCCACACGGCCTTCAGGATGGGTCCCCAATCCATGGCCAGCCCGTGACCCGAGATAAACCCTCGCCCAACGGTGTAGAGCAAGGCAATGAGCATGAAGGTGGGCGTGATGTAGCGGCAGGCCCGCAGCACGATTTGCAGGGTCTGGTCGCAGGCGCTCAGAAACCCCGGGTCAGCCCCGTAGGCGACCATTAGGTAGCAGCCGCTCATTTGGCCAGGACGCCCGTGCGGGCCTGTTTATCTTCCACAAACTGGTCGACCGCGTAGTCCAGGCGCTGCACCTTGACTTCCTCGTATTGCGGGTTTCCCTCGGCGTCCACCTTCAGCCGCCCGCTCTTGTCGAGCACCGGCTTAAGGTTGGTTTGCTGGTAGAACTTGACCAGCTTGTTGAGGTAGTTGCGCTCCACGGGCTTGGAGGTGAGAATGGCATCGAGCTGCGGCGAGGCTTCCACCCCGAATATCTTGCCCTTGGCGCCCTGCTTGATGAAGATTTCGCGCAGCG
The DNA here is from genome assembly GCF_020685205.1 of Hymenobacter translucens. Classification (GTDB taxonomy): domain Bacteria; phylum Bacteroidota; class Bacteroidia; order Cytophagales; family Hymenobacteraceae; genus Hymenobacter; species Hymenobacter translucens. The sequence goes on along the minus strand of NZ_JAJERB010000010.1, from coordinate 51,202 downwards.
CGTCCGTGGAACGCACCGACTTAATCAAATCCATCTCGTGACCCGTCAGGCCCAGCGGGGGCTGCAGCTGCGCCAGTGAATCGGGGTTGATGTGCCGCAGGATGATTTTAGTCGCCGAGTTATTAATGATGGCCGGGCCAATCTTGCTGCTGGTAATCTCCGTGATGCCCTGGGTGATAATGGTGACCGAGCCGTTGGTTTTGCGGATGGTGCGGTACATCGACTCGATGAATTCCGAGAGCACCCCCGAGAGCATGGTCCAGGCCTCGTCCAGGGCGATGTACTTGACGTCGTCGGGAAATTTGCGGAACAGGTCTAGGCTCAGCTCGGTGATGAGCATGGCCACCACGGGATATAGGTCCGGGTCAGCCTGCACCTTGGCCAGGTCGAAGCAGATGAGCCGGTACTCGCTCAAATCCACGTCGCGCTGCGCATTCAACACCTTCTCATAGCGGCCCCCGGTTACGTACTGACCCAGCACCAGGAAGAACTGGTGCATGTCGATGTACTTCAGGTTTTTCTGGTACTGCCGGCGGGCGCCGTCCAATGGGTCGGCTTCCATGCCTTCGCCGGGCACGGCCACGGGCTTCTGCATCTCGTGGTCGAACTGCTCGACGAAGCGGTAGAAGCTTTCCATGCCGGGAAACTCCTCGTCTTTCTGATTAAGCCGGTCGCTCTCGTTGAGGCAGGCGTAGTACTCAATCAGAAAGCGCGAGAGAATGGTCCGTTCCGACTTGTCAAGGCCGGTATCCTTGCCTCCCTTCCAGAGTGCGGCCAGCAGGGCCAGGTGGAAGTTGGTTTTCTCGTCGTTGTAGAGCCACTTGCCCGAAGCGTCCCGTGGCACAATGAAGGGGTTGAACTCAATCGGCCGGGCAGGGTCGTACTCGAAGTAGGTGTTGTCGAAGTCTTCGCCGTTGAGCGACTGCAGCACGTTGCGGTAGGTACCGCCCACGTCCATGATAATCTGGCGGGCGCCCTTCTCGAAGCGCTGCACAATCAGGTTGCCGAAGGTGTAGCTCTTGCCCGAGCCCGAGGGGCCGATGACAATGGCATTCTGGTTGTCCAGGGCCGTGTTAAAGAGGTTTACCTGGACCAGATTCCGGAACCTGTCGGTGAGGTACTCCCCTACCGGGTCCGTCTTGTAAGTAGCCGTCCAGTGCGTGTAGCAGGCACCCCGGTCGGAGGAACAGGTAAGCCAGCGGTCCGGCACCTGGTAAGCGTTACCCGGCAGCAGGCCAAAGAACACGGGCAAAGCCAGGTAGCTTTCCACCACGCTTTCCGTGCCGAACATGTATCGGAACGCCGCCGTGGCCTTCTCGACGTTTTCGCGCCGGCTGTTGTCGTTGGTATCCCAGAGCAACAGGGAGAGGTGCAGGCCCACAATCTGCTTGTTCTCGGCCCTTACTTCAGCGGTGAACTCCTCGACTTCTGCCGCCCGCAGCGCATTGTCCTGCGTGGAGAGAAACGAGAGCGAAGCGTTCAGCTTGCGGTCGGTATCCAGGCTGCTTAGCTCGGCGCGGGTGTCCTGAACAAGCATGGCTTGGGTCAGCACGTGCGGGCACTGCAGCACGTGGGTGAGCGGGTAGAGCATGGGCGCGGTAACCCCGTAGCTGTTCTTTACCGCCGCGTGGGCCTCGCTGCCCTGGCCTACCATCGAGAGGATGTTGACCTTGTGCTCGCCCACGCTGAGCGTGCCCAGGTCGTTGCCGATTTCGCGCTCCTGCCGGGTAGGCTGGCCGTCGAAGTTGAGGTTGAAGTACTGCAGATACAGCTGGTGAATCTCGCGGCTGTTCATGCGCTCAAAGGCCACGCCTCCCAGGTTTTTGATGCCTTGGGTAAATTCCACGGCGCTGGATTCGGCTACCTCCAGGGTTTGCACGAGCTGCGCGAAGGGGTTCTTGATGAGGGCTTCTCCGGCCCGGGCCACCAACGCATTCACGGCATTGGTCCGGGTGGTTTTCACCGCCACCGGCGCGAACGAGAGGAATAGGTAGGACTTCTGGAACAGCACCAGCCGCTCAAAGAAGTGCTTGTTCATCTTGCCCTCGAAGTAGGTTTGCTGCGTCTTGTCTTCGCGGTAGGGCCGGTCGTAGTAGACGTCCGTTTTCTGCACGATGGTGCCCACGGGGAGCGGGCGCATCACGCCCACCAGCGTCGTCTGGAAGGCGTCGTAGTCTTCGACCGTCCAGCTTTCCATTTCGGCCGGCTCAATCACGAAGCCCACGGCGACGCGGCCATCCTTGAAGACCACTTTGTTTTCTTCAAAGGAATGCACCGGCATCACCGCGTTAAACGCGGTTGTTTTGGGTGTTTTTGCCATGGGCGGGAGGAGGTAATGGCCCCACCGCCAGTCGGCGGGGCTGAATGAAGGTGTAGGAGAGCCACCCCATCAGGAAGCCGGGGGCCTGCGTCCGGGTGAGGTAGCGCAAACCCAGGATGAGTCCGATTTCCGACAGGATGACCAGCAGGTAGAACATGCGCGGAATCTTGACCGCCATGCCCAGAAAGCCGAGCAGCAGCACCGAGCCGATAAATAGGCCCACCAGAATGCCCAGGTCTTGCAGGTTCATGCCCAGCACCTGGGCGGGCCGCTCGATGGATTTGTAGGAGCGCATGGCAGCGGCTTAGTTGGTTAGCCCACCGCCTTCGCTGCCACCTACGGCACTCACCAAGTCGTCCTTGAAGAGCTGGAAGCCAAACCAGAGCAGCACCCCGCCCACGAGCCAGCCCAGGGAACCCAGCGCGTCCGGCGAGCCCTGCACGAACTTCATGACCACCCGAATCAAGCCGATAATCAGGATAATGGCGAAAATGACCTGCACGATGCCAATCACCTTTTCCTTGACCTGCGTGAGTGCTGCTTCGGCACTTTGGGCCTTTGCTGCGCCGGTAGAGAGGGCCAGCACTGTCAGTAGTGCGTAGCCGCGCTGCTCCAATTTGGAAGGCTGGTAGGCTTGGCCGGCGACCATCAGGTTAGCCGCCAGATTGAGGGGTTTCTTAAACATAAGAATGATGGAAAGGGGGTTTGGTAGTGGGGTGCTTATCTCCCAAAAAGCAGGGTGAGAAATGCGCAGAAAGGAGGTGAGTCGTCAGTATCGGCGAGGCCTTTAGCCAGGCGCAGCGGCTTCGGTGATGAGAGCCGCAAGGGCCGCTTTCTGGCCATCCGTGCCCGTGCGCAATGCCGCCCGCTTGCGCTTCTTCAGCTCCACGGCAGCCTGGCGGTTTGCCTCGTCGTTTTTGGTGCCTGTCGCTTCCGTCAGCGGGTTGTTGAAGAGCGTTGCTGGCACGGGAGCATCTTCGGCCTTCGCACCGGCTGGCTGGGCAGGCTCCTCCCCTACCCCCGGATTCACTTCAGCAGCGGCAGTAGCTTGAATCTTGGCTGTGGCCGCCTCATCGGTGCCAAGCATATCCAGCACATTGAGCTTTGCGCCTGGTGCGTGACGAGAGGAAAGCAGCTGCGCCGCCGGCGTATCTCTTACTGGGTCTTCTTTAGCCTCTTTTGGGATAGTGGCTGTCGACGACACTGCTGTTGCCGCAGGAGTAGAAGCCGCTTCGTCGGCCTGCTCGGTGGGTTGAGGCCGCACTTCATTTTCGAGTGCCTGAGCTTCCTCGACACGAGCCGTTTCCTCCGCTTTTACTTGTTGTTCTTTTGCCTCAATGTCCTCCGGTATGAGTTGCGACAAAGGGCTGTCTGCCCCAGAGCGCGGGGATACTTTCGCAGTCTCCCGAATAGGAATGACTGACGCCGGGCCATAGTGAAAAGACCAAACAGATTTATGGTTGCTCTTTGCCACGAGGTCTGCTTTCGGCCCCTTGTTCCTGCCACGCCTCCAGGCCAGGCCGGACAGCACTCCAATTAGGAAAAGTGCAAAAGCAACGAGCAGAGCCATTTTCATATGAGCCCTGCTTACGGCCCCTCTTCTGAAATAGTTCTGAAAAATTTCTGAAACAATTCTTTTATGGTTCTTTATAACCTCTGAAAAGATTCTGCGTTAGGGCTAGTCAACCGGGCCCTAGCTGGCTGACTCCTCGGAGTTACCAGTTAGGCTCGGGGTATTATTGCGGGTTTTGGGTTAAGGTATTTGCAGCGATTGGCTGCAATTCGTGTCTTTGTGAATTATCCTTCGTTTACAGTTCACTGAAACACACCTTCACCCCTAATTCCTCACCACCCCGCATGGTACCATCTCCACACATCTCGGCCCCCCTGGGCTTCCCTGACCTACAGCTTACCGTTCCCTATGCCGATGTTTTACGCTACGCCCAGTTTCGATTACTAATGCTTGCCAAAGGGGAGCTAAAATCGTTTTGCGACCAGCACGAGCTTCCCTACACCAGCATCGTTGGCCTGAAAAACAACTCCCTCAAACGCGAAGAGCCCCGCCTGCTGCAACGCCTGCTGCGCAGCCTTGACGTCACGACGGAGCTAATCAGGATTCCCCCCAATAGCGTGACCCCACGCTTCCTGTTTGCCAATTCGGAGGCCCTGTCCACTTTTCAAAAGCAGCTCAAATGCTTTGACAGCGGCACCCCTCCCCTCCCCGATGCCGGGCATGCCGACGGCGCCCCAGCTTCTCCTGCCCCGTAACCACGACCGGATAGTATTCTTGGTAGCGTAGCGGTCCCACCCACCGCTACTCTTTCCCCGCCCGGAGCTACTGGTCAACAAAGACCACCAGTAAGCTTCCCGCAATGAATGCACCTACCCGAGAAAACGACCCCACCGAGCTTGACCGGTTCAAGCGTGACATTGACCTTGTCGACTATGCCGAGCGCCAGGGCTACCAGGTGAAAAAGGAAGGCAAGCGCGGTGATTGGCACCAGCTCGTCAAGGACGGGGAGGTGCTCATCGTCACCCGCAAAGACGACCATCAGGTTTACCTGAACACCGGCGACGACCGCGACAAGGGCAGCATCATTGATTTTGCGAAAACCCGGGGTGGCGATGGCCACGGGCTGAATTTGGGGCAGGTCCGGCAGCAGCTACGCGAGTACCTGAATGACGGGCCTGCCCCAACGCGCATCTATGCTCCCCCAGTGGACGTGAGCCGGCTTAACGCGTTGCCCGTGGGCGACCCGGACCACGAGCGCCAGCAGCAGGAAGACCGCAAAACGCGGCTGATTGCCGAGGTGCTGGGCGTCAATAAGGAGTTGACGGACCGCACGTATCTGCACAGCCGGGGTATTACCGATAGCACGATTGAGAGTCCCGCTTTCCAGGGCCGCATCTTCACCGCGCAGCAGAACGAGCACAAGAATACGGCCTTCCCGCTCTATAATGAGCAGGGCTTGGCCAGCGTCGAGCAGAAGAACGAGCACTACAAAAACCTGCTGCCGCTGCCTAAAAATGGCATTTGGGTATCGCACCCCACGCAGGGCAAGGATACGCCCGTCGAGCGCGTGGTCGTGTCCGAATCAGCCATTGACTCGCTCTCCCATTACCAGCTCAAACACGAGCAGGACCCTAAGAATACGATTTACATTGCCACCAGCGGCACTCCCACCGAAGCGCAGGTAGCCTTGATTCAGCGGGTCATTGACAAGCAAGAGCCCCAGGAAGTCGTGCTGGCCAATGACCGCGACGCCGGCGGGCGGCAGTTCAACATGAATTACATGAATGAGCTGCACCCAGCCCGGCCGCTGATTCCTGTAGCCGACCAAGAAGCCTACAAGGAAGCCAGCCGGCCGGTTCAGTGGCACGCCACCAGCGACAAGTACCACACCGCGCTTAAAGTGAGCTACCACCACGAGAGCGCCGAAAGCGGCGCCGCCCAGGTTCAGCAGCTCACGGACCGGGTAGCGAAGATGAACGGCACCGGGGAAGCCGGTCCTACTATTGAGTTGGAAGTCCAGCGCAGCACCGAGCGGGAAACCGTCCTCCGCTTGTCGGTGGCTAAGGCCGACACCGCCCAGCTCGAAGTCATCAGTCAGGAGCTTTACCGCCAGCGGGAGCAGCTACGGCCCGAGCAGGAGCGCAGCCAGGAAGCCTTTATTCGCGTTGACTATCCGCAGGCCAAGGACTGGAACCGTGACCTGGAGCTAACGGCCCAGGGCATGAATGCCGAGCAAATCCGGGCCCAAGCCGCGCTCGATGAGCAACAACGTGCCGCCGAGCGGGAACAGCGCCGGCAGCAGGAGGACCAGCAGCGCCAGGCGGAGTACGCCCGCTCCACCGCGATGGAACGTGATGAGCAGGAAACCCGCCGTCAGTACGACGAGGCCCAGAAACAGCGGGCACGGGATAACACCCCGGAAGCGCAGAAGGAGCGTCAGCAGGAGGACCAGCGGTTTAATCAGGCGGTGATGGGCGCGGCCGTCGCCGACGCCGGCAGCCCCGACGACGGGCGACCATTCCGCTCCTACCGCAGTGAGCAGGAAGCGGCGGAGCAAACCGCGCAGTTCGTGCATGCAAAAGATGCTGGCCTAGTGCTGCTGAAGGAGTACATCAACGATAACCCCCCTCCTACCGGCCGCAAGGTCGATGAAGCCGAGCAGGAAGAGCTTCGCAGCCGGGCCCGATATGCCGAGCCCGCAGCCGCCATCAACTTGCCCATTGGCCCGCCCGCTGAGGAGAAAACGGCAACGTGGAAAATTGACGAGGTAGCCGCCAACACCACCGGTCGTGCCGAGGCCTGGAAGGAAGTCCTGGATAATTCCGGCTACTCGATGCGCACGAGCGAAGTGCGGAGCACTGTGGACGAGCAGGGTATCCGCCGGGCCGAGTTCGATATGACGTATCGGAACGACCAGCCGGACATTGCCATCATTCACGCCATCGTGACCAACACCAATGCCCGCGCCGAGGCCGGCAATGAAAAGTATGCCGGTGTGAGCGTAGCTGAAAGCGAACCGGACCGCGCCGCTCGTCAGGCCGCAGCGGAAGCCGCTACCATCCAGCCCCATAACCGGGACCGCAGCCAGGACGTTGCGGACAAGCCTTCCGAAGTACAGTTGAGTTCCACGCCGGAAGCCGTATCAGCCGAAGCGCAGCAGCCCGAACGCAGCTTCACCGCCGCTCCCATCTATGTCAACGCTGTGCCCACCGCGGAGGGCCAAATCAACAGTCGGGACACCAGCCCGCAGGCGGCGAGTTACAGCCTCTATCAAATTCAGGTAGACGCGCATAACCCCGACCGGGCTGTACTGTTGCCTGCCCCCGGGGCCGACCCGCAGCTACTAAATGGTTATCACACCGTCATGCAACCGGCCTACAACCTGAGCGGCGCACCGAAGCAGGGCGATGCATACGTAGCCGTGAGCAGCCCCACGCAACTCGAACGCACCGAGGAAGGGTGGCGCATTGCCCAGCGTGGCCAAGCTGGCTTCTCCCCCACTCCTGCCCCGGGGCTGAACACCGGCCAGGAGCGCAGCACCGTGCCTACCCCTTCCGAAAAGGAAGCGGCCAATGTCAGTGCCCAGGGCAAGGGCAGCGAGAAGCAGGTTATTATCAAGGTGGACGAGCCACCTATCAAGGCGGGCGAACGGGGCCAGGCCGAGGCCGTGAAAGCGGCTATCACCAGCAGCGGAGCCAAAGTCGGCGACATTCAGAGCACCACCGACGAGCAGGGCATCCGTCACTCGGAAATGAAGGTATCATACCGAACCGAACAACCCGAGCTTAACAGAATCAGTCAAACGCTTGACGCAGTGGCTAATCAGAAAGGCAGCCAGGTAATCGAGCACAGCAGCGACCGGGCCGAGCGGAAGGATATTAGTCGGGGCCAGGAAATATCCCTTAAACGGACGCGCACCGCAGAAATCACCCGGTAGACGGTCACTTTGCGCCCGCCGACCGCGCCTAGGACAACTTTCGCCATGCCTTTTAGTGAATATCCAGTCGGCTCACGCAGGGGGACATCCAGACGAAATCCACCATTTTTGAACCGCCCTGTTCACATTGGTTTGCAATGTGTAGAATCCAGGGGCCCCTCTCGCTTTTACGCTGATGCGCCGAGCTTCTACTCCGAGCTAAAATCCAGGTTGTACAGGACGTTGAGCCGAAAGCCCTGGTTATGCTCAAACACGGGCCGGTTGGTAGCCGGGTCAGGAGTGGCGTGCTGGCTGATTTGGTAGAGGTAGTTCAGCTCGACTTTCGCATGCTCTTTAAACCGGTAGCCCAGGCCGCCGGACAGCCGGTTCTGGTTGAACACGTTGGCGCCGACGTTTTGGCCAAAGCCAATGAACAGCTCGTCGAATGCATTCAGGTACCATTCGCCGTCGTCCACCGTGGGGCCCTGCAGCGCCCACTCGCCGGCCAACTGGTAGCGGATGCGGTGCTGGTATTCCCAGTCCAGCACGCGGCCCCGGCCATCCTCGCCACGGGAGCCCAGCCAGCGTTGCTCCAGCCGCAGGCGGTGCGTCAGGGTCAGGCGCCCCAGCGGCTCGTCCTGCAGGGTCAGGTCCTCGTACAGCCGCTGCTCGGGCGCAGCCTCACTCGTCACGGTGGGGTAGCGGCCGTAGCGGTGGGTCTGGAAATACGTGTAGCCACCCGAGGCCTGTACCCGCTTGCTGAGTGTGCGCACCAGCCCCAGGCGGGCGAGCTGGTTTTGCGGCGCCTTGAGCCAGTTCACCCGCCGCGCCTGGTACTCGGTGTGCACCGCCCACTTTCTAGTTACCTGATGGTCGCCCGCGTACACAAACCAGCCCAGGGTGTTGTGGTCCGTAAGCCGGGGCGTCTGGCCGAAGCCAGCACGAGTTGACAGCAGGAACAGTCCAGCCAGCAGCAAAGGGCGGCTCATCAGCCCGTGGTAAAAAAGACGAATAGCTGGTGGTGTCATTTCAGGGGGCAGCCGTTGGTGCGCACAACAACCTGTTTTGCTTCGCCGTAACCGATAAGCTGCCTTTTACGGGCGTAACGCAACAACGCCGGTGCTCACTCCGCCCTCAAGGGCTTCCGGGCACTGGTTTATGGTTCTCAATCCTTTCCTTTCATGGTGATAAAATCTCTTCGGCTTCTGCCCCTGCTGGGCTTGGTGGCCGCCTGCGGCGGGCCTTCTGCCCAGGAAAAGCAGGAGGCCGCGGCCACGACGCCCGCGCAAACGGTGGAAACGGCCACCAAGTCCCTCGACCTACCAACGCCGTACGCCACCGAGTCCGCCACGCGACGCAGCCACGTCACGGGCTGGCCCGCGGACAAAACGCCCACCGCGCCGGCTGGTTTTGCCGTGGCCGAGTTCGCCGGCAGCCTCGACAGCCCCCGCTGGGTGTACGTGGCCCCGAATGGCGACGTGCTGGTGGCCGAGTCGAACACGGTGCCCAAAACGGTGAAGAAAAAGGTAGCCGCCGCGCTGAAACTGGACCCTTCCAAAGCGATTAAATCGACCAGCGCCAACCGCATTACGCTGCTGCGCGACGCCGACGGCCGGCCGGAAGTGCGCACGGTGCTGCTCTCGGGCCTTAACCAGCCCTTGGGCATGCTGGTGCTCGGCGATGCGCTGTACGTGGCCAACACTGACGCCGTGCTGAAATATGCCTATAAGGCCGGGCAAACCAAAATTACCGGGCCGGGGCAGAAAATCATGAGCCTACCGGCCGGCGGCTACAACAACCACTGGACCCGCAACCTGCTGGCCAGCCCCGATGGCGCAAAGATTTACGTGACGGTGGGCTCGGCCAGCAACGTGATGGAGCACGGCGCCAAGGAAGAGGAGCGCCGCGCCAACGTCTTGCAAATCAACCCTGATGGCAGCGGCGAAAAAGTGTACGCCAGCGGCCTGCGCAACCCCGTGGGCCTGGCCTGGGCCCCCGGCACCCAAACATTGTGGACGGCCGTCAACGAGCGCGACGAACTGGGCGATGAGCTGGTGCCCGACTACCTGACTAGCGTGAAAGAAGGTGGCTTCTACGGCTGGCCCTACGCCTACTTCGGCCCCAATGAGGACCCACGCCGCAAGGGCGAGCGGCCCGACTTGGTGCAGAAAACCCTGGTACCCGAAGTGCCCCTGGGGGCCCACACCGCCTCGCTGGGCCTGGCCTTCTACGATAAAACGGCTTTTCCTGCCAAGTACCGTGGCGGGGCCTTTATTGGCCAGCACGGCTCGTGGAACCGGACAGCTTTCTCGGGGTACAAGGTGGTGTTCGTGCCTTTCGCGGGGGCCAAGCCCAGCGGTCCCCCCGAGGACTTCCTGACCGGCTTTCTGGCCGGCGGCGACTCGGACGATGCTTACGGACGGCCCGTGGGCGTGGCAACCTTGCCCGATGGCTCGCTGCTCGTCGCCGACGACGCCGGCAACAAGCTGTGGCGCGTGAGCGCCACCTCCAGTACCCAGGCGGGTGGAAGCGGACGCACCAGCCACTGAGCAGCGGCTCGGCCGTGGGTCCCGTTTAGTTTACTTCAAAAAAGCCCGGGCAGTATACACTGCCCGGGCTTTTTTACCTTAGGATTCTTCAACCATCCTTTCAGCGCTTGCGGCGCCGTAACAGCCAGACCACACCGGCCACCAGGGCCAGGCCCGCGGCCGCCACGGCTGCTTTCGGCACGGCGCGGGAAGCAACTGTCCCTTCGGCGGGTGGGGCAATGTCTTCGTCCCGGTACGCCTGGCGGGAGAGCGTGGCCAGAATGAGCCGGGTGGCTTCGGCCGGCTGGTCCCACTGCGGGAAGTGGCCGCAGTTTTCAAACCAGTACAGGCGGGCATCCGGGAATTTAGCCAGGGCCCGCGGAGCCTGGCGGGGCAGGCATACCCAGTCCTGCCGGCCCCACCCAATGACCACGGGCGCTGATAGACTGCCGGCCGGTGCCCCCTGCTGCACTTCGCCGTGGGCCAGCTGGTCGAGCATCTCTCCAAACACGGGGGTGTGGGCGAAGGAGTGCATCTCCGCTTGGGCCTGGTCGGCGTCCACGGCCCAGGGCCGGGCCGAAAACTGGGGCAGCAGGGCCGTGCGGCCCGCGGCCGAGTGCATCAGCGCGGGCATGAGCGGCTGCAACGCCGCGACCAGTTTTTGCGACACGGCCACCGAATGATAGAACACGGGCACTTCCCAGCCCTCCCAGAACCCGCCGGGGTCCAGTGACACCACCGCGCCCAGCACGCCCCCGCGCCGGGCCAGCTCCAGCACCAGCCGGGCGCCCATGGAGCTGCCCACCGCGTCGATGCCCAGCAGGTGCTGCTCGGTGAGAAAGTCCGTCAGCGCATCGGCCAGCGCGCCAATGGTCTGCGCGCCGGGCAGGGGCGCCGAGTCGCCGTGGCCCGGCAAATCCACGGCGATGACCTCGTGCTTGGCTGCCAGCGCGTCAAGAATGGTGTTCCAGGAGCGCCAGCTGCCGCCAATGCCGTGTACCAGCAACAAGGGCGTCCCGGTGCCGCGCCGAATAAAGTGTAAGGCCATGGAGGGGTCGTATAGGCCACCCGGCAGCGCAAGGTCTACGGGGCAGCGATGGATGGTTAATGAGAAGAATGTAGTGCCTGCGGGCGAGGCACAGTGGAGCCTTTACGTGCCCGGTGATAGAACCGCCGTGGAGCGGTTGTCTTTTGGTTGCGGTATTGGTTGGAGCCGGGATGGCATCACGGGGCGCATGGCCCGCTAGTCGCCCACTCCGCCCACCCGTGCGACTCGGGCCAGCGCCACCAATGCCGCCCGCGCCCGGGTCTTCACCGTGGCCAGAGGAATACCCAGCTCCTCCGCTGCTTCCGCCTGCGTGTAGCCCCCGAAGTACAGCAAGTCGATAACCGCCCGCTGCGCGGACTTGAGTTGCAGCGTCAGTTCACGCAACCCAATGTGCTCCGGCCTAAAGGACGGTGGGGCCGGGGCCCGCTGCGCCCCGGCGACCTCCAAGGATTTGTTGCCTTTGTGAAAGCGGTAGCGCGGGCTGCGCATCGCGTCAACGGCTTGGTTGCAGCACACGCGCACCATCCAGGTAAATAGCCGCCCCTTGTCCGGGTCGTAGCTGCCGATGCTCAACCATACCTTCAACAGCCCTTCCTGCAGCACGTCCTCGGCCAGCTCCCGGTCGCGCACCAGCCGAACCAGTACCGAGAGCAAGTTGCGGGCATAGCGCGCTTCCAGCAGGTGCAGCGCCTGCTCGTCCCGGGCTAGTAGCCGCCGCACCAGATTTTGTTCGTCGGTATGTTCAGGTAGCGGTACCGCAGGCAGCATAGAGAAAAAAGGAGAAAGGCAACCTAAAATGGCCCGCCGGTAAGCTTAAAAAGAAATATAATGGGCCATAAAGGAGGCAAAAGACCAGAAATGGCGCCAACACGTTTAAACGTTTGAAGTTCCCGCCCGACCAGTCCCTCGCCAGTTGCTCCCTCGCCAAAAAAGCCCCAACTCCAAGGAGTCAGGGCCTTTCGGTACGTCAACGTCGGGGTGCCTTATTTCAACGCCCCTTTCAGGTCCCCGGTGGCTACGCCTTGGGCGTCCTTCGCCTCGGGCACCACGGCCGCCATGCCAAAGAATTCGTGGGTTGTGCCATCGTAGAGCTTGTAATTCACTTTTACGCCCGCGGCGGTGAGCCGGTCGGCCAGGGTTTTGCCCTCGCTGGTCAGCGGGTCATACTCAGCACCGATGATGGTAGTGGGGGGAAGTCCTTTTAGGTTGGCCGCCACCAAGTTGATGCGGGGGTCCTTGGCGTCGGCGGGGGTGCGCAGGTAGTTCTTAAAGAACCACTCCATGCCGCCTTTATTAAGGGGCGCGGTTTCGGTGTTGGCCTGGTAGGAAGGCGTGTTGGTGTCGGAGCCGGCAATGGGGTACACCAGCACCTGATATTTGGGCATGGCCACTTTCTTGTCGCGGGCCATGATGCTCATGTTTAGGGCCAGGTTGCCGCCGGCGCTTTCGCCCACCACGGCCACCCGGTTGGGGTCGCCCTTCATAGTGGCGGCGTTTTTCAGCACGTACTGGTACGCGGCAAACGAGTCGTCGTGCGCCGTGGGGAACTTGCGCTCGGGTGCCTTGCGGTACTCCACCGACACCACCACGGCGCCCACCTGCTCGCACAGGGCCTGGGCCGAGGCCGCGTAGGTGTCGTTGGTGGCAATCACCCAGCCGCCACCGTGGTAATACACAATGACGGGGTACGAGGCCGCGCCGCCCTTGGGCGTGTAGATGCGGGCCCGCACGCCGGGCATCAGGGTTTTGGTCACCGTGTCGCACGCCATGGGCGGCGGGGTGATGCCGCTGGCGCGCATCTGCTTCATGGCCGCGTCGGCGGGGCTGGGCTGCTTGCGGGCCTGCACGGCGGTGAGTTCGGGCAGGGGCTTGTTTTTGAAGCTCATCAGCTGCTCAATCACGGCCTGCATCTCGGGCTTGAGGTTAGGCCCCCAGCCCGGCTTGGCGCCGGTGGGCTGCACATTGCCGTTGCCGCTGGAAGCAGTGGCCGTGGTGGCAGCGCTATCCGATGCCGCGTTGGTTTCTTCGGAAATAACGGTGGCAGTCTGGTCAGTTTCGGTTGCCTTGGGTTTCGAGTCGCAGCTGCTCAGCAGCAGGCCACCGGCCAGGGCCGGGGCTAGCAGCCACGCTGGCCGCGGGGAAGAGGGAGAAAACATCATCTGAAAGAATGTCGCGTAAGGTGAAAGAATGGAGATGCTTGTCACCTGCTTACGGCCACGGGATCGCGCAAGTTGACGAAATGCCTACCCGCCGCTCATGCCATCAGCCCCGTCCCGGAAAGGCGCGTTGCGCCTCGGACCGTTTCGGTTTACTGTCCGCCACAATAGGCATTTGAAATGCATGCTACTGGCTAGCGTTCCCGGCCTGCTGCGGGGCCTGGCCCAAGTACACCCGAAACGTGGCCCCCTCGCCCACGCGGCTGTCCACCTCCAAGCGGCCGCCGTTGGCCTGCACCAGCCGGTTCACCAAGTAAAGCCCCACCCCCGTGCCCTCGGTGTGGTCGTGGAAGCGCTCAAACAACTGGAACAGCTCCGCGCCGTGCTTTTCGGCGTCGAAGCCCAACCCGTTGTCCTGCACCCACAGCACGGGCTGGCCCGCGTCAAGCAACAGCGAGACGTGCACCCGGCCCGGCCGGGCCGGGTCGGCGTACTTGAATGCGTTGCTGAGCAGGTTGAGCACGATGGTGCGCAGCGTGGCCCGCGGGTAGACCACCACGGGCCGGGCCGCAAAGTCGGTGGTGACGCGGGCGCGGGCGGCCCGCACCTGCGGCTCGAGCACCTGCAGCACGTCCGCTACCACATCGGCCAGCGCCACGGCCTCAACCGACGCGGTGTGTTGCACTTGCCCCAAGGCGGCTAGGTCGTCGAGAGTCGCGGTCAGTTCGCGCAGGGTTTTCTCAATCAGGGGCACCATCACTCCTTCTTCGGCGGGGTCAACGAAGGTGACGCTGCGGCGCAGTTCGCCGATGAGGCCGGCCAGGTTGAGCACGGGCAGCTTCAGGTCGTGGCTGGCCGCGTACACAAAGCTGTCGAGGTTGGCGTTGGTGCGCGTGAGCTGGCGGTTGCTCTCCTGCAGCTCCTCGTTGCTGGTTCCCAGCTCCTGCGTGCGTTGCTGCACGCGGGCCTCCAGCTCCTGGTTGAGCTGCTCGACCTGCCGGCGGGAGCGCACCTGCTCGCTTACGTCGTACGTGAAGTCCATCACGCCGTCAATGTGGCCCTGCACGTTGCGCAGCGGGTGCAGGGAAATGTTGAGAAAGACCTGCACGGGCTGGCCGTTGCCGTGAAAGTCGAACCAGCCTTCCATTTCGCGGAGGTAGACCGGCTCCCCGGTCTGGTAGACCTGGTCAAACAAGGCCACTACCCCCAGCGCTTCGGCCTCCGGGGTGCCTTCGCGAAATGGCTTCCCCAGGAAGGAGCGGTGGGGAAACAGGCTCTGGTAGGCCGGGTTGACAAACTGGTAGATGTGGTCGGGGCCCTGGTAGACGGCAATGTAGGCCGGCATCTGCGTGAGCACCTCGCGGAAGCGCTGGCGCTGTTGCTCGACCTGGGCGCGCGCCGCCTGCTCGACCGCCTGGCTTTCCTCAAGCCGCGCCTGGGCCTGCACTTCGGCCGTGACGTCCACGGCGGCGTGAATAATCTGCACCACCTGCCCGTGGGCATCGAGCACGGGCGCGTTGAGGGCTTGCCAATGGCGCTCGACGAACAGCCCGGGGCGCTCCGGGTCGGGCATGTCGTAGTGCTGCTGGGCGATGCGCTGCGGCTGCTTGGTGGCGAGCACCTGCGTCAGCGAGGCGTGCACGTTGCGGCTGCTATTGGCCTCGGGCGTGTCGGGGTTATCGGGAAAGGCGTCGAACATGTACTGCCCGACCAACTGCTCGCGCCGGGTCAGCGTGGCGCGCAAGTAGGACTCGCTCACGGCTTCGATGACAAACGCCGGCGAGAGCAGCAAGTGGGGCGTGGGCAGGGCGTTGAAGAGCAGGACCGACTCGGGGGAAGCAGGCATAGGGGAGTCAGTAAAAAATAGCCAAGGCGAAGGTATACGCCTTGGTTTCCGGGGGATGGCGCCCCGGAGCGCTCCCGGCATTGGTATACTACCCGTTCAGCCAGCTTCCATACGCACGTAGTCTTTCGCTTGGCTCTACAAGGTAAGGGGATGAAAAGTAGCAGCTAGGTTCGCTTTTCAGACTGCTCGGACCGGCTGAAGGAATAGCGTCTCCAGAGGCCTTGTGGTAGCTCCCGAACCGGGGCATATAAAGTAACACGTGGACCCCAACAACACGCGGCAGGAAAGTTTACGAACCTCATCCCTTTGGTACATTTCGTAAACTAAGAATCGTAGACGCGTTTCTTAGACTCAACCCGACCTTTAGAAGGCACTTTGCCACTGGGCGCAGGCAGGCATGCGTGGTTCAGGGAAAAGAGCCAATCGGTTGACGCATTAGCCAACCAGAAAGGCAGCCAGATAATCGAGGACAGCAGTAACTGGGTTGAGCGAAAAGACATTAGTCGGGGCCAGGAGATATCCATCAAACGGACCCACACCGCAGAAATTACCAGTTGAGAGCTTTTAGCTGCTTAAATGGCAAATACCCGGGCACTGGTTACTTCTTCAAATGCCAATTCAACCCCTTCTTGACTTACCCAACAGCCAGCCGTTTTGGAATAGGAGAAAATATGAAGTAGCGGTTTGATAAGCGCATTGGTGACAATGCAGACCCTGTAATTTGGCTTGTCAGCTAACAAGTTAGTGAACTCGTTTGCAGTCAGCTCAGCGACTACTGATGTTCCGGAAAGACCTTTTACTTCCAGCTTCAACTTCACCTTCCCGTTGGTTGCGGTAAGGTCCCAGCCGACTTTTGCCGCTTCCACCGACTCTAGGGTATATCCCAGCTTTTGATAGTAATCCCACGTTGTTTCAACGGCCTTCTGTTCTACGGCCAGCCGTTTTAAAAGGTCGGGCTGCCTAGGAGATTTGGTCTTTTTGCGGGTGGTCGGAGTCGTTAGGATTCCATCGTTGGCAAGGTATGCCACGACCTGTCGAACAAAGTCCAGGTTTGCGTCATCATCAGCGTACCAGACATTGCTTTGGCCCATGCTCTTGGGCTTACTGCGGGGAACGGAAAACAGTCTGGAGTCGCAGGGTAGCAGTACCACGTCAGATGCGGCAGCCGTAGCATAGTACCCCATCAGGTGCTCATTCCACAAGTGGCGCGAATTGGTGGGACGCTGCTGCTCTGCGCGGAAAAGAGTTGCGTTTTTGTACCACCCTACGATGCAGCTGCCCCCTCCTTCCTCAACTGGTCGGGGTGCTGTCCAAACGACGGTTACGCCTTCAATCCGGTCTGCTGCTTTGGTTGCGCCCAGCCTTTCCAGCCTGATGTCGCCGCCATGAGTAGTTCTGACATAGCCGTAATACTTACCCCGGTAAGGCTTGAAATTGAAAATTTCACCTCCCCAACCCTCCACTTTGGTGTGAGCACCTCCTCCCGTGATGGGGTCCAGGTTTCGAGGGTTGCCAGCGTAGGAGTCCATCCAGCCGGTGTTAAAAAAGATAAGACGCGGCATGAAGTGAATAGGTCTATTAGCTATTAGACGATTTGCTGCTAGCGTCCAGCTTCTGTTGAAGCGAAGCAAAGCGAGGGTCCAAAGTACCCTGGGCAAGTGCGTATTCTACCCACTCTGTTCGATGTACAGGGACCACAACGGGTGGTCGTGAGAGTAGTACCGTACCGCCCGTGCCCTGGAGGCTGTGCACGGCCGCATGTGGCTTAAAACTGCCGGGAAGGCACTCTGCCGGAACATATACCTTAGTCTTGGCCCGGGTCAGGGCAACGTAAAGCAGGTTGATTTCCTCAAAGACACGGGCTCTGACCCCTGGTTCCGGGGGCTTGGCTGCGAATTCCTCTTCCAGCTTGTCAATGGTGACCTGCGTGATAAAGTCCGGGGTGAGTTGCACCTGGTCGTATTCTAAGCCTTTGCACCGGTGCACCGTGGAAAAGTAGAGCTGCGCCTGGTCGCGGGCACCATCGGCAACGTGCAGGCGCTTCAACTCTTTGATAAGGTCGATGACATCGTTGCCGTAGTCTTCCACAATGGTGATGAGCATCTGCAACTGACCGTCTTCGGTCTGTTCGGCGTAGTCGGCCAGCTCGTCCAGGTTAGCCATTTTCCGAATCAACGGGTCTTTGATGGCTTCGCTACGGCCATTATAGAGAGCCAGCACGTCCGTTAGACTCGCTCCTTCCCCCGCGTAGGTATAGGAATTGATGTTGCCCTCGAAGTACACCCGGCGCAGCTGCTGCCGGTGTTCCTTGACGTACTCAATGGCCTTAAGCAGCAGCCCCAGGTTGGTGCGCCCAATGACGGCGCGGGTGCTCCCCTCGCCCAGGTCATCCGGCGCGGCGCCCGTCACCACGAGCTGCGGTCCCGCGCCGAGCTGCGTTTTCCAGGCCAAAACCTGCGAGGCCAGCTCGGCGATGGGAGGCCCAAATCGGAAGCTGGCGCTTAGTTGAAGGCTGGGGTAATCCGTTCTTTCCAGTGAATTGACCGCGTGCCGCCAGCCGTAAATCTGCTGATGCGTATCTCCGACAATCACTTTGGTAGCCGGCTGCCGAAAGAAAATGTCCAGCATGGCCCCGGAAGCATCCTGACCCTCGTCGAAGAGTATGACGTCAGCCGGCAGCACCGTGTGGCTAAGCTGAAACTTTTTCAGGTAGAAGTCGTGCGTGATGGCAATCTCACCGCGGTCCATGCGGGCCAGCAGCTCCCGGCAGCTGCGCTCAATCGTGGCGTAAAGCTTTCCGACGAACTCGCGAGCTTTGGGGTCGGATATCGTAGCCAGGTAGTCGAGCCGTTGCACCTGCGCCTGGTCACTGTTGCAGAAATACGTCACAAACTTGGCGATGTGGTTGGCCAGCACATATTCCTGGTGGCGCTCTTTCCCGGTGCCCCGGGGAAGCTTAAGCATTTCCACCAGGTCATGCGCCCGGTAGCCCTTATGATTAAGTTCGTAGCGGCTACCGCGCACGACGTACCGGTACGCTAGCGAGTGGGCGGTTTCCACCACCACGTTTGGTAGACCGGCCGCCTGAAACTTACGAATAGCTTCCTGCCGCACCGTTTTGTTAAAGGCCAGATACAGGATGCGGGCCGTTGCCGGTTGGGCACGGGCATACTCGACCATCGTAGTGGTTTTACCACTTCCCGCAACGGCATTGATTTTCAAGTGGCCTTGCGAAGCCAGGATGGCAGACTGCTCAGCCGTGAGGTTCATTGCTTAAAGGTTGTCCAGGGAGCGGTTACAGATAGGCAAACAAGTATGCGCTGCTTGCATTGGTCAGTGCCCGCGTATGCTAGAAATAGGGTGTAAAACGAAGCAAAACCTTTTCTAAACGCCGGCTTGGACCTCATCGCCTGAGAGGGAGAAATAATGGTGCCATGCTTGCCAAATCTCTGGCCTGGCTTCACTACGGTTCATTGTTTCGGAGTCGATATTGCGCATTTGCTCATCAATAGTACGCGACGTCCATACGCCGTGCTCGATGTTGGACTTATAAAACTTGAGCAGCTTCTGTCGGTCTCGCTCCACCACAAAGAGCCAGTCATCTTCCCGGAAGTAGCCTGTCCGTACCGTGAAGCGATAGCTCTGGTCAACTTCCTCACTATCCAGGAAAGGCCGCTCATTATCGGCAAATGGGTTTTCCAGAACTCCACAGGCTCGGCCTCCCACAAAACGGCGTGCTTGTTCGAACTGGCGGCTCCATACCTCAATAAGCTCATCTGCTAGTTTTGGCTTGTATGGGGAATAATAAGCCATTGCAGCATGCTTGATTTCGGGAAGTAGCTTGCGCCACATACTATCACGCCTGCAGTGAGCTGCATATAAGGCGGCCATCCAGTTTACTACTTGGGCCTTTATCTCGTCAAGTGAATACGCTGCCAGCCAGGCCCGCAATGGTTCGGGCATGGCCAGCACGAATGGAATCCAGCTTGGCGACAGCTCGAAATCAGTCGGATTAGTGAAGAACTTCTCGGTATGAACCGCCTGATGGAGCGCTTCGAGTTGCGCCATGCCCCGAGCATCGCTGATAAACAAGCTTATGTCCGACTTCTTCCGGCGAATTGCTTGAATGTTGGCAACCCGGTCTAAAAACTGAGTTTTGCTCAGCTTGGCTAGTTGAGGGAGTTGACGGTTGACAACGATACCGGAGTGGGTCATAGCTGGGCGTGAATTAGGTGACAATATCGGGATGAACTCGCTTTATGAATTTGAGCCTAAACAATAGATTTTATAAGTCAAAAGCTATGGTTTGAAAGGGGGCAAATAGCAACAGCCCTGAAAGGCCATCTCATCACCTAATCGACACTTCTGCTTGCTGAGCATGGGCTATGCTTGCCATGTTCCTTGTCGCGACTATTAGGCAGGCCTTAGTGCCCGGTACAGCGAGATTATTAGCGCTACGCGGTAAGAGAATAAGATTAGGTAACTATTGGGGCAGTGGGGAAAAAAGTTGGTTATGAGAGGTTGAAATTAATTGTAATTAATACGAATAATAATTGTATAAAGTGCAACTTGTGAATGGCCATTTTCGTTTAATAAGTATAACAAACAAACGGAATAACAGCCCATTAGCCATGAAAAAGACCAGCAAGCCTTCCGCTAAGAAAGCCGCCAAAGCGACCACTAACCGTCCCGACGTGTACCAGATTGTGACGGACCGGATTATCTCGGCTCTGGAGGGTGGTATCATTCCGTGGCGCAAACCGTGGAACGCGGTTTACGGCCTTCCCCGCAACTACACCACCGGCCGGGTATACAGCGGCATCAACTTGTTTTTGCTGCACTTTAGCGGGGCTTTGCCGTTTTTCATGACTTTCAAGCAGGCGCTGGCGTTGGGCGGCAACGTGCGCAAAGGGGCTAAAGGCCATCAGGTTGTTTACTACAACATCAGCAAGCGCGAGAACAAGGAAACCGGCAAGGAGGAGAAAATGCCCTTTTTGAAGTATTACACTGTGTTTTCAGTGGAAGATATTGAAGGCATCGAGTTCAACCTGCCCGAAGTACCCAAGCAGGAATTTACCCCTAGCGAAGTTGCCGAAGGCATTGTAGAGGCGTGGGACGGCAAGCCCACCATCCAGCACTTGCACCAGCGCGCCTACTACTCCCCTTCGCTGGACTTTGTGAACATGCCCAAGCCCGAGACCTTTACCACGTCGGAGGGATACTATCAAACCCTATTCCACGAGCTGACCCACAGCACCGGCCATAAGTCCCGCCTTGACCGAGCCGACCTGACCGCCGGTGACGGAAAACAGAGCATCAGCTATGCCCGTGAGGAGCTGACCGCCGAAATGGGCGCTTCGTTCCTGAGCGCAGCCGCTGGCATTGTCACCGAGCAGACCGAAGAAAACGCCGTAGCCTACATTCAAAGCTGGCTGGAGCGGCTGAAAAATGACAAACAGCTAGTGGTAAAAGCTGCCAGCAAAGCCCAAGCCGCCGCCCGGATGATTCTCGGCACGACTGAAGAGCCTGAGGGAGATACCGAAGAGCAGCCCACGTCGGCTACGGAATCCACGCCGGCAGCGGAGACCGAGGCAGGTAAGCCCGCTACAATTCTCGACGACACCGACCGTGAATTTTTGGCCGCTGAGCTAAGCTGGCTGCAGCCAGTGTAGCATACCCGGCAGGGGTAGCAGCGACAAAGCTGCTACCCCCTAGCCTAGTCCTACCCCTAGCTCCTAGCCTTAAACTCTCACTTTTTATAAGCCATGAAAGCCAGCGAAGCCCCGACTATCCAAAGCCCGGCATGGAACCAGTACCGCAACCAAGTTATTGCCGCCATTGCCGATGTGGAGGTGCAGATGCAGCAGCTTGATAAAGGGATTAACAGCGAAGTGCTGACAGAGGAAGTAGCCCAGCGGCTTGAAATGGAAATTGATACGCCGGCCGCCTACGAAGACCTGCTGAAGCTAGTAAAAGCCACCCGGCAAATTGCCCGCGAAGGTTTACGCCGCATCTGCGAGGAGCAGGGCGGGCAGTTCTCCCTCTTACTCTAATCAGCTTTTTCAGCAATAGCTCCTCCTGAGGTGGTCGGATAATTCTGGACAGAATAGGGTCTTACCTTTCGCACGTCATGAAAGACAGTCCTCCACCTGCCAAACGTCGGCGCTACGATGCCGCCTTCCGAGCCGAAGCCCTGCGTCTAGCTGAGCAGAGCCGCTCGACGCAAGCTGCGGCGCGCGCCCTCAATATCGACCCTAAACGCATTTATAAGTGGCAAAAAGAGGCTCTTACGCCGGTGGCTGCCGCCCGAGGCGCAGAACTCGACCCGGCCACGGCCGCCGAGTTGCGCCAGCTGCGGGCTGCTAACCGGCGGCAGGCGCAGGAGTTGGAAATTTTAAAAAAAGCCATCGCCATCTTTTCACAGACACCGGACCAGTGAGCCGTTACCGCTTTATTGAGGCGCAGCGGGACCACTATCCCGTGCGGCTGCTCTGCCAGCTGATGGCGGTGCCGGCCAGCGGTTACTATGCGTGGCAACAAGCTCAACAGCAGGTAGTAGCACAGCTAGAGCCAGCTTGGGAAACGGCACTGGTCAAGGTATTTGGCGTGCATAAGCGCTGCTATGGTACGCGGCGGCTGTGCGTCGAACTGCGCCGCAAGGGCTACCGCGTCGGACGGCAGCGCCTGCGCACGGCCATGCGCCGCCGAGGCCTGTATGCGCTGCAACCCAAGGCCTTTACGCCCCGCACGACCGACTCCACCCACGGGCTGCGCTGCGCCCCCAACCGCCTGCTGGACCAGCCTAAACCAACGCAGGCTAACCAGGTATGGGTCAGTGATATCACCTACTTGCCCCTCGCCAACGGGGACTGGGCCTACCTGTGCGCCTTTCAGGATAGGGCAAGCAAGCAGGTAGTGGGCTGGCACGTGATGGCCACCATGCCCGAAGAGCTGATTATCACGGCCTTGCAGCGCGCTTTTTGGGCCCAGCCGCCCACGCCGGGCCTACTCGTGCATTCCGACCGCGGCGGGCAGTACTGCGGCAATGCCTATCGCAAGCTGCTGCACGACCAGAAGGCGCTGCGCTCGCAAAGCCGCCGCGGCGACTGCTACGATAATGCGCAGGCCGAAAGCCTCTGGTCGCGCCTCAAAACCGAAGTGCTCGAAGTGCGTGAGCGGCCCGTTTTTACCGACCTGGCTGACGCCCAAGCCAGCGTCGCCGACTATTTTGACTACTACAATTACGAGCGCCTGCATTCCAGCATCGACTACCAGACCCCGTATCACGCTCACCAACAGCTTCTTCAACTTAATGCCCTAAACTGTCCAGCGTAATCGGACCACCTCATCTGTACTGTCAATACCAGATTTGGAGCTTACTGACACTGTACCAGGCCAAGACGACGTTCTCCTGTTTAAGGAGGGTGTAAAGGACTTCTCTCCTCTTTATGCTCTTAGGGGACTTAAAAAGCTGATAATCAAAAATAAAAACTTGATTAACTTGAGCTTTTTAAGTTCTATGACTGACTTGAATGAGTTGGTAATTGAATCCGACTCAGTTAAGTCATTTGTTGAACTGGCTGCTTGTCAACAATTAGTTAAGGTTACTATTAAGTCTAACTCATTAGTGGACTTAGGTTTTGCCGTCAGTTTGGGAACATTGAATACCCTTTTTGTAACTACAAATAAGGAACTCAACTTAGAACCTTTAGCTCAATGCAAGGGATTGATAATGTTAAATATACTTGATGCTAATATAAAGTCTTTTGAGACTATTGCTTCATTGCAAGAGCTGTCTAGTCTTGGTTTAGTGAGAGCTACTGTAGACAGTTTCAAGCTTAGGAAACAGCTGCGCAACTTGAAGAGGTTTACGTTTACAGGGTCAAATCAAAAGTTCGAAATGGGCTTTCTGGACAAACTGCCTAAAACACTTGAGGATTTAAGTATAGAGAATATTGACGATATTAATAAAGTGTCGATACTTTCATCATTTGTGAGGCTTAAAAAACTTTCAATTGAAAAGTCTAGAATTGGGGATTTAAAATTTACTAAGAATTTGATTGATTTAGAGCAGATTAGTATTAGAGGTACATCTATTTCTGATATTAGCCCATTGCTTAAGTTACCTAAGCTCAATTTTCTATTCATCTGGGATATTGACATCCAGAATGTCATTTCAAGCCCAAATACTCTCTCTAATCTATTCAAGAGTGATGAGGAAAAGCGTAAGGATAACACGAAGACTGAACTCAAAGCCTTTAAAGCGAAGATGCCACAATGCTATATTGGTCACCCCTGGTTTGACAATTAAGTACGTGTTCAGCCGCTTATGATGTGACGCCCTCATCTACTTTATATCTTTTGTTCCCTACCGCCCAAAACATAAGGGCAGCCCGTACTTGGCTGCCCTTCCTTGTTCATTTGAAACCGCCTCGCGAGATATGCATGATATGCGAAATGCCGGCAACCAAACCGGCCATTCCCTCAACCAGCTTGTAATCTGACTTAGTTGCCCGCGGGTAGCTTTCCCTGCTTGCGAAGGTGTGCTTCGTAGTGCCGGTGGGCTGCGTGTATGTAGCCGATGATGTTGGTGGGCATATCCGGCCCTTTGGGTAGCTGAACGATAATCTTGCGAATCTCAGACCAGACAGATTCCGCAATCCGTACCCCTTTTAGCTCGCCTGCTGGCTCTGCGTCTGCTGCCGCAGGCTTGCGCCCGCGAGGGCGGCGCTCGGTTGGAGCCGGAGCCACAAACGGTGCCGCAGGTGCCGCAGGTGCCGCAGCGGCTACAGGCTGCTCAATGGTGGGGGCTGGCGTTGACTCAGGTGTAGATTGAATTGCAGGTGCAGGCGCAGATACTGGCGTTGGCTCAGGAGCTACTACCGCAGCGGGCGCGGCTACTTCTTCCCTTGGAGCGGGCGCAGCCGGAGCAGGTGCTTTTACTTCAGCCTCCAGTCTGGTTTGCTCCCCTCCCATTCCGGCACGAGCTTCTGCCCGTAGTGCTTCATCAACCGGGATGCGCTTCCGGGGGGCTTCGATTTTTGCCTTTACAAATGGAGACTTTGCCATTACTTGGTTTCGGTTGGGGAGATGGTGGTATCGGTTGCTTCTTCCAGCTCAGCGGCTACTTCTTCAACTTTACGCTTGGGCAGGTCCAGCTTCTCTATCAGCTCGTCGCACACGCGCCGGATTTCCTCTGAGCTGTCTTTGGTACCCCCAGCATAGTTGCGGAACGCCGGAGTGAGGAGGCTATGCAGCGTCGAGGCGCGGGTATAAGCCATGCGGTGGCTGAGGTAGGACTGAAAGCGCGACAAGCCCAACTCGTCAATGTAGTCGTCCATCTCTTTCTCCTCTCGCCGCCCGGCAATTCGCTTGGTGGCGAGGCCGAAGTATTGGAAATCCACGTCCGCCTTGTCAGCGGCTTTCTTAAGGGCTTCAAGGATGCCCATGAATTCAGCCGTAGAGGCGCGGTCCAGGTAATCCGATACCAGCGGCACAATCACCGCGTCGCAGCCCGTGAGCGCGTTGAAAACGTCCTCCCCGTCGGCCCGGCCGGGAATGTCGATGATGATTAGGTCGTAGTCGTTCTCCGGGTTGTCAATGAAGTCAAAGATGCTTTTCAGCGCCATTGGGAACACATCGTAGGGATAGGCAGCCGTGGGGTCCGTTTCCTGAAGGATGGCCAGGCTAGGCTCGTCCAGCTGCTTCCGGGTTTTAACGATGCTTTGCTGGTAGTCACAATCGAGGATGGCGATTTTCAAGCCGTACTCGGTAGCCAAGGGAGCCGCCAGGACAAGGGCCAGAGTAGACTTGCCAGAGCCGCCTTTTTGGGTGGCAAAGCTGATGACTTTCGACATAGGGTAACTGGTTAAGGGATGTTGGCGAGGATGCCTCCAGGTGGTCAGGCCGGAGATGAAGCAAATGTAATAGCAAATGTCGTAAAGTAGTAAAGTCGCCTTGTTGTAAAGTTGTTAAGTTGTAATAAAAATATGTAGTAAAGTATTAAAAATAACAAGTTGTATTTACTACTTGTTGCAAAATATACTTGTCGTAAAGTAGTAATGCGGTGTAATTGTCTTGTTTTGCGATTCTCAGATTGTCGTAAAGTTGCATTGTCGTAAAGTAGTAACGTAGTCAAATTGAGTTAAATCTAGTTTGGTCGTAAAGTAGTAATGTAGTAAAGTCGTAATTCAAATAAGGGCAAGAGGGGGGAGTTGGGTTTGTCGTGATGGTGAGGACTACTTTTTTAGTTGTAAAGTTGTAATGTTGTAAAGTAGTAAAATAAATAGGAAAAGCTTACTGTTAGAGCTACCAGGCAAGATTGCCAAGGCAAGCGAGGGGTTGGCGATAGAAGTTAGGTAGGTGGAAGAAGTGAGGGGTGTAAGTCAGATATGCAGGTTGGGGAGGAGTAACTGGGACCTGTAGATGGGCCCGATAGAATAATAAAGCCAACCTAATCCCCCAGACGATACGTATCCGGGGTTCTGAAACAGTTCTGAAAGTATTCTAAAATGCTTCTGAATAGTTCGTGTAGTTTGCTTAGCAAGAAGAGTAACACAATTAAGAGGCTAAACCTCTGTAATTGTGTTACTTGTGATTCAGCAGAGCTGAAACTTGTAGGTTTGACTTCATAACTGTCTGATTAGCAAGACTAGAATAACCTATGAGAGCTGCCCAAAGCTTAGTTTTTAGCCGATGCCCACGAACCCCGGAACGAAGAGTGTCAATGTCCCTGCCGATACCCACCATTTGCTCAGTAAAGAGGCTAAACGGCTGCAGATAAGCCAGGCTGATTACACGGGAGCAGCCATTCGCTACTTCGCGGAGCGCGGATTGCACCCGGTGGAAGACGTAGCCCGCGAGGGCCAGCTGATTATGCAGCAGGTGAAAAAACTAGGGGACCGCGTGTTTGGCTATTTGCAGGAAGAGGAGCGGAGCCTATTGATGCCGATGCTGGCAGAGATGCTGCGCAGCCGCGTGACGTTAGAGCGCGTGCTGCGCCTGAATGAAATCTTGGTAAACAACCTGACGCAGCAGCTCAGCGGCCTTAGCGAAGCGCAGCTAAACGAGCAGCGAGAGGGGCTTAAAAAGCTCCGGACGCAGAACGAAGATATGATAGACCGGCAGGTAAATGAGGCCTTAACCACGGTGCAAAAGGAGGGGCCGGGCAAGCTAAATTCCGAGGTGCAAATGGGCAAAACTGCCGCTACTCTGAGCCAGTAACAGCCCATGTACGTCAAGCTAATTAACCCCGCTACGCACGGGAAAGCCGCCTATAATAACAGCGGGAGCAGCGCACAAACGCTCAATTATTTGAAGCAGGAAGCCGGCCGGGATGGGGAGGAAGCCTCGTTTTTTGGGGCTGACCGAGACGGCCTCAGCGCCGCTGAGTTGAGGGAGGAGATTGATTCTAATATCAAGGGATTGCGGGCGGACGACGCCAAATTCTACTCCCTGGTGATTAGCCCCAGCGAGTCAGAGCTGCTCCATATCGGCAACGACGAGGACAAGCTAAAGGCCTATGCGCGGAAGGCAATGGAGTTGTACGCGGCCAACTTTCAGCTTAAGGACGGGCGGCAGCTCAGCAGCCAAGATTTGGTTTGGGGAGCTACCATTCACCGGGAGCGCAGCTACCGGGGCACCGACCCGGAGGTGAGCACCGGCAAGGCCAAGATAGGAGAGCAGCGCCCGGGCCTGCAGACCCACATTCACGTCATCGTGAGTGCCCGCGATGCAGAGCAGAAAATAACGCTCAACCCCGGAGGACGCCGCAACCGGTTTGACCTGATGAAGTGGCAGACCGCCGCCGGCCGGCAGTTTGAAAAGCAGTTCGGTTATACCGCCCAGGCCCACGAAAAGCTGCGGCCGAAGCAGCGGGACGCCAGCCGCGATGCCGGCCGCGCAGTCAAGATAGCAGAGCGGGTCACGGCCCTCAACCTGCGGGTAACGAAGGAGGAGCGACTGGACCCGCTGCGGGTCCAGCAGATTGCCCAGGGCCGCGAGTACGACAAAACCTTTTATCGCTCCCTGGCCACCGTCGAGCGGCGGGCCCAGCAAGGGCAGCCCATCGACAACGCTTACCATCTGCTGAGCACGGGCCGGGAGCGCCCTGAGCCGCAGCGTGCCGCCAGCACCATGCTCCAGGCCGTGCAGCAAGCGGTGCGGTCGAATACCGGCCGGGAGGAAAAGACCGAGCACATCAGCGAGAAAAAAGGCCGCAACAGCGCTGAGCTGGATATAGAAATGTAGGGCGCCCGCCGACCAGGATACTACCAAAACAAACTTCCCTTCCCGAACCTATGAGCAGTCCAGCACCCCGGCCCGCGGCCAGCACCCAAAACGCAGGATTCATTATGGTCCTGCTACTATTGGCCATCATCGGCGGCGATTACTACGTACTCATGCACGGGCCCGAACTTGCGGAGGCCCGGCGCGTGCAGCTTGTCCAGGCGGCTGAAGCGCCGACTGAAAGCCTGACCCCCAAGCAGCGCCTGGCCGCCACGACGGCGCGGATAGCGGAGCGTCAGCGGCAGGCGCGCATTGCCAAAGCCGCCGCAGCGGCCGGTCCGGTGATAGGGGAGGGGGCCGCGAGCGGCGCGGTAGCCCTCACGCATTCCACCGACCAGGCGCTTGCCAAAACCAAAACCGGGACCAATGCCTTAGCGAAAGCAGGCAGCAGCATTGGCAGCAAGCTGCTGGTGAAAGCGGCCAGGTTCTACGGGCCAGCGGGGGTGTACCTTCGGGCGCTGCTGCTGCTGGCCGGGCTTGTGCTGGTATTCGTTCAGAAAGCCCCTGAGGCGAAGCCCGGACAGGCCAAGCGTAAACCTATCGACCCTAAGGCCCTGCGCATCGTGGCGGGCTTGTGCGGGGCCGTATTCCTGACAGCTGGCTACGCGCTGCTTAACATGCACCACTACACCCCGGGCTTCATCGAGTTTGGCTATCCCGGGGCCACCATTGCCGTGTTGGGCAGTGGGGGACTAGTGGGCCTGCTGTGGGCAACAACGAAAAAGCCGGCCTTTGGGCTAAGCACCGAGCGCCGGAAGGTGGAGAGCCCGGATGCGGTGTATTTCCCCACGGCGGACGGGGGCTGGATTACGATAGCCAATCCATTCCGGGGCACCATGGTCCTCGGCGGCGCCGGTGCGGGCAAGACCTACTCGATAGGGGAGCCCCTGATTGAGCAGTTTGCCTACAAGAACTTCGCCGGCCTGGTGTACGACTTCAAGTTCCCAGTGCTGGCCGAGGCGATGCAGAAAGCCCTGGTACTGGCCGAGCGCCGGAAGGAACGCGAAAGCAAGCAGGCAGACAGCTACGCGGACAGTTTTCAGGGCAAGCTGCAAGCCAAACTGACGGCTCTGCTCACCAAGCCCGAGCCGCTGCCAGCTGAGGAGCCGCCCGTGCAGCTGCACATCATCAACTTCCGGGACCTGACGCGCAGTGAGCGGGTAAACCCGCTGCGGCCGGCCGATATGCCGGTGGTGGCCTTTGCAGAAGAGTACAGCAAGGCCATTATCAACAACCTGAACCCGTCCAGCATTCGCAAGATGGAGTTCTTTGATACCAGCTCAGTCGCTTATCTGACCGGCATCATCTGGTTTTACAAGAAGCATTACCCGCAATACTGCACCATTCCCCACGTCGTGGCCACGGCGATGTACAAGGACTACACCCACGTGCTGAGCATGCTGGAAACCGACCTGGAGTGCGGTGACCAGGCCCGCAGCCTTATCTCGGCGGTCCAGACCAAAGCCGACAAGCAAGTGGGCGCGGTACTGGGCACCCTGCAGGTTAACCTGACCAAGATTAACAGCCCCGAGGTGGTGTGGGTGCTGACCCCGGATGAGGAAAACGAGGAAGGCTTTTCGCTGGACCTGAACAACAGGAAAAGCCCCAAGCTGCTGTGCATCGGCAACGACCCGACGCTGAAGGATACGTTTTCGCCGGTCGTCAGCTGCGTGGTGACGGTGGCCCTGAAGCTGATGAACCAGCAGAATAAGCACCGCAGCTACGTGTTTCTCGATGAGGCCGCGACCATCTACGTGCCGGGGCTGGAAGTGATTCCAGCCACAGCCCGCAGCAACAAGGTGGCGATGGTGTACATGACGCAGGACTTAAGCCAAATGACGGACGCCTACGGCAAGGAGAAGATGCAGGTCATGGTTTCCAACCTTAACAACCAGTTTTTCGGCAAGGTGAACTCGCTGGAGACGGCCAAGTTCATCTCCGAACTGGTGGGTCGGGAGGACAAGGAAATGGTGAGCACCAGCACCGGCACCAGCCATGGGAGGGGAGCGCGCAACAACTCCACCAACCAGAGCACCAGCTACCAGGAGCGCAGCCTGGTGCGGGTGCAGGACACCATTGGCCTGCAGCAGGGCGAATTTATCGGGCAGACCGTGGAAACCGGCAGCACCTTTTTTCAAGGCACCATTTCCCGGGCTGACGTCACGCCGGAGCAGTTTCCCCTGCATCAGATGGTGAGCTTCGGTGGCCCCAACGAAGACCCGGCCAGCGCCCTTTCCCGCACGGTGCAGGAGAACTTCCTGCGAGTGCGCCAGGAGGTAAAAGAAACTTTGGCCAAGCACGTAAACACCTTAGCAGGAGGGACAAAAATTGATGCCTAAAACGGCCTAGAAGTGATGTTTAAGGCCGTTTTTACGTTATAGAAGTACCACATACCTTTCCCCAAGAGCCATGAATAAAGCCTTCTTTGCGCCCGCTCCGGCCGGCCTCAATGCCGAGCAGTTAGCCGCCCGCCAGCAGCGTGAGCACGACAGCAACAACGCCATTGCCACGATGATGAGCAACGGTCCCGCACCCAGCCCAGAGGCCCTGGCCCTGATGCAGCGCCACGTTGACGGGGAATTGACCATCGAGCAGGTCATTGAGATGACCGACGAGATGCTGAAGGCCCGCTACGCGGCTAAGGCAGCTGCCGGCTCTCCCACGAACGATGGGTACTAATGGCAGTGCTCAATGACCAGTTCAGCGACGAGAACGGCGTTCGGCTGAACAAGCTCGGGATTACCAACCATCAGGATTTGGCGCAAGCTGAATCGGACTCCTCCATTCCCCGTCTGAAGCTGCTCAATCAGCAAGGCGGCATCCCGGGCGGGCAGTATGACCAGGCCCACCTGAAGCAGGTCCACGAGCGGCTGTTTGGTGGCGTATACCAGTGGGCTGGGGAAACCCGGGCGGACCGCGAGTTTCAGGGGCACAAGGACACCAGAGTCACCGGCTTCCGGGAAACCATGACTTACGCTCCATACAAGGAAATCCCTGAGCGACTGGATGCCATCGGCGCGCAGCTCAAGAAAGAGAACAACCTGAAAGGCCTGTCGCCCGACCAGTTTGCCGAGCGCGCTGCCTACTACCTCGACCAGTACAACCACACCCACGCGTTCCGGGACGGGAATGGCCGGACAATTCAGGCAACGTTTACGCAGCTTGGTAAAGAGGCGGGCTACGACGTGGACTTCAATCGGGCGAGTCCTGAGATTCTAAACCGCAGCCGGGACCTGGCCATCGTGCGACAGTACCCCCCGGCCGAAGCCGAGAAGAATCTGCAGCCGCTGAAAGCGATGTTTCAGCAAATCATTACCCCAACCCCGGGGGCAGAAGGGGAGAGGTTGCGCGACCCCGGCCAAGCAGTTACGCCCACCCCGGAGCTAAGCCCGGCCATGAAGGCGATGGATGCGCGGCGGGAGCTGGAGGTGACTGGCTACCGGGCAGCCAGCATTGTGGCCAACATGCCCGGAGCCGGTAACCGGGAGCAAGGCATCAAACTGGGGCAGCAGGTCGAAGCCGTGAACCGGGACCCCAAAGCCATCCAGGGCGAGGCCATTACTGAGTTTCAGCAGGCCGCGGATAAGATTCTAAAGCACCCGGCCATGAAGGATACCCCGCTCGACTTAGCCGACGCCCAGCGGTTGAAAGTGGCCTCGGTGCAGGTGCTACAGCTGGCCGAAGGCAAGGAGCTGGTAGCCCCGCAAAGACAGAAGCAGCCGACTGCTGTAATGCTCAAAAGTCATGCGGAGGCCCAGCCCGTATTTGCCACCGCTGCCCGCGAAGTGGCCGAAGCACTGGAAGCACACGGGCAGAGCCCGGCCGGTGCCCGCTTGCGGGAGGTAGCAAAAGACGTCGAGCGCAACCCGGTGATAGTCGGACCCAACGCCGAGAGCTTTAAGAAGGCGCTTGAGGCGGCCGAGAAGTTGCCCGGGATGGGGAGCAACAAGTTTCTGGATGAATTGCGTACCTCATCCCGGGTTCTGGAAAAAGCTCCTGCCCAGGAGCGCAGCGGTTCCAGCGCTGGCCGCAGCAGTGGCGGCATCGAACGCTAACCCTCGTAACTTACCGTCATGGAGGACGACGAATTAACCTTTTTAGAGGACCAGCTTGCCGGCACGGAGCTACTCGCTTGCGAAACGTGCGGCGACGACACGCTCCATGCCCACACGGAAGTGCTGGAGGTGTACCCTATGACCACCGAGTTGTTAATGCAGTGTACTTGCTGTCAAACCGAACGAACGTGGATAGATTGGACACCACCTAAGCCGAAGGCCCAGAGCAATTAAGCCAGCTTGTTTCTAATGCATCTGAACTGAGAGCCCTGCTATGGGTGTTGTTAAACAAATAGGGGAAAACCTCCGACCTAGGGGCACAGTCGCCTAAAATTCTTATCAACACCCTGTTTTACAATTTATTACCCGAAATGCGGCTAAAACGATAGCGTAAATGTTCGTTTTCGCTATTCTATGTCGATTGTATTAAGGGACATGTAAAACAATCAACACTCGCTACTCTTACGGCGCATTTGTGCCTTATCAGCAGCATTCAAGCTGTCTGGCTTCCGAGTCGGAGGTTTTGACCTATTTGTTTAACAACACCCTGCTATAGCTAGCGGGGCTTTTTTTGCTCTTATACTTGTATTTAATACGAATAATAATTGTATAAAATGCAACTAATGAAAAAACCTAAGCGTTTCCTAATAAGAATCAAACACCCATTTAAAACGCTTATTGTAATGGAACAGACCACCCGGACCGCCGTCACTACTCGCCCAGCCGAGCCTCTTTTATTCAGCTTGCACAGCAGCCAGATACTAGTTGGCAACGAGCAAGGCCAGCCCTGCTGGAAGCCCTTGCCCCCGCGTCTGTTTGTGCAGGTGCAGCCCGAGCAACCCGACCGGTCGTGCATTGTGGCCTTGTGTGGGACCACCGGCAGGCGGTACGTGATTCATGCCTATGAGCACGGTTCTTTTCAATTAGAGGACGGGCAGCAATTGCCTACCGTGAGTGCCCTTGGTGAGTACTTCGCCAGCCAGCACCGCGCCATGTTTCCGGCCGAAGGCGCAGCCATGCTGCTAGGGGTTGACGGGAGCATTCAGGAAATCCGGCCCACGAAAGGAAAGACCTTCAAGCTGGAACAGATATACGCGGCCCTTAGCTGCGACTACATCGACGTGCATCATCCCCAGCACGGAGCCTATCAGGACTGGATTCTGGTGTTCGACGACGAAGGCAAATTCAAGGAGCGGCCCATCAACCCGCTGGCTACGGCCCTTTGGTATGAAACCTACCCGCTTGACCACTATTCCCCCGTGGACGTGGTTGCCGGCCCGGTGCTACTGAT
The DNA here is from genome assembly GCF_020685205.1 of Hymenobacter translucens. Taxonomy (GTDB): domain Bacteria; phylum Bacteroidota; class Bacteroidia; order Cytophagales; family Hymenobacteraceae; genus Hymenobacter; species Hymenobacter translucens. Next base: position 18,241 of record NZ_JAJERB010000010.1, on the reverse strand, counting down.
GAAGTCCAAAATGATGAAGTAATACTCGCAGCATCCCGGTTGGCCAGTGGCCGGCCGGGATGTTTGGCAATCGGGTTTATTCGAATGATGTTTGTAGTGAGTGCAATCTGTTTTTGTACATTGTGCAAAGTATGGCTATGGCTGTTTCCTTCCCTACCGCCCACTTTATTGCTAACCGGCCTACGCTGAAAGCTGCCAGAGCCCGGCTTTCGGATGTACTCATTCACCCTGCTTTCTCTGCCGAGCGCCGGCAGAAGGCCAAGCAGATGATGATGACCGCTTCTGATGCGCAGCAGGTATTTCATTGGGCTAGGTTGGCCCTGGAGGAAAGTGAGCGATGGGAGGATGCCGTACTGGCTAGCGAGGAATCACAGGCCGGTCCACCGGCTCATCCTGCTTATCCCTACTAATGCCCTCATTTGTGCGTAAACCAAACAGAACACCTGATTTTCCATTCCAGACTTCCCGCACATTTGGAAACCTTGCTTAGCATTCCTGGCCTCCAACAAGCCCACCCATTCCATTTTTTCGATATCCGAGCGCAGCCGACCAGATGCGACCTGGTGGTACATCCGGCCCATGGATGGGCCATTGCAACGGAACTACCGGCAGCAGGAAGGTCTGGCATTCTTGACTGCGCGGAAAACCTGGCAGCCAAGATTTGCGACGAGTACGGCATTGCCCCCAACGAGCTGGTGCTAGTGGTGCGCTACGTGTACCCCAAGACCGATAGTTACTTCCTGTACCGCTTTGTGCACGGTGCCCGGGACTTGTTCGGTGGTTTTACCTTTATTGGCGCGCATCGGGAGCCGCTCGACCCGGAATACGCGGGCCAGCTGCTGGAGCGCTTCCTACTGGGCGAAAAGCCAGGACCCGAAATGCGGGCCATTCAAAACCCAGTGCTTCCCCACCCCAGCAGAAAATAACCCTACTCATGACCCGCCACCTCATTTCTATTCAAGCTCAGGCCGCAACCGTCACCGCCAGCACTCTCACAGAGCTGCTACGGCAGACCGGTACCAAGATTATGCAGTTCAGCGAGGGGCTGGATATCAACCACCGCACGGCCCAGCGCCGCATGAAGGAGCCCGAGACGCTAACCATTAAGGAACTGCTGGCATTGTCCGCGCTGCTTCGGGTGCCGGAGCAACAGCTGCTCGACCTTATCCGCGACGAGTATCAGAGTCGGCCCGCGCAATCAACTGCCGAGCCAGAAGTGGAAGCAGTGGTGTTACCACCAGCAAAAAAGGCAGCCCCTAAAAGGCAGCCCAAGCCAAGCAAATAAGGCCCCATTTACCTTTCATCTACTTAGGCGAACAAACGCGCAGATATACCTTCAGATATGAAACAACGGAAGCAGCGACCTTTACAGGACGAATTGACGGAGGCCATGCACAGGGAGTTCACGGTCGACGCGGAAACCGAGCAGCGCCACCGGGTGCAGACCGCCCGTTCTACCGTGGCGATGGGAATGTTCACGCCGGCCCAGGCCGCGGAAGCATACGACGTGCCTTTAGCCGAGGTCGAAGCTCCTGCTTCCTAAGGAAGTTGCCATAACTAATTCGGTGCTGACAAGGCCGCTTAGCGTTCAAGCATTTGAGGAACGCTGGGGAATTACATGCTCTGCAGCCAGGCGCGGCCCGAGGCCTGAGACCCGTCTCCCTTGGAGGCCAAGAGTAAGCGGCCCGGAGCCACAAAGCGAATGCGCTCGGGCTGCTCATGCGGAGCCAGCGTTTGCCAGTGGCCCCCGGGAAAGGCAGTGCGGCGGCGTAGGTCCACCTCTGGACAATCGGCTTCCGCGCTTGGCACGGGAGCAGGTGGGGATGGAAACGCCTGCAAATCGACGTACAGCAGCGCCCCACTGCAGGCCAGCACCAACTTATGGTCCTGCAGGGCCAGGTCAAACGGACGTTCATCCAGGGACGGTGACTCACCGGCTAGTTCCTGGTCCCAGATTTCAGTACGGGACTGTTCAAACGCAAACACTACTACCGGTGCCCAGTCCCCTCGCCGCAGCACCGAGACGTAGATGCCCACCCCGCCCTCACCGGCGCTTGTGGAAAGCAATGCCACGTAACCAGCGCTCATTTGGCCTTTCTCGATGTGCTCATACACCCGACTGAAAGGCAGTTCCACAACCTGCGGGTCTGCAGGCAGGCAGCCATCCGACGGCCAAGGATAAACGAACAGGTACTTGGGAAAGACAATGTTGTCAACCAGGACCAGGTTCTGGTCATCGGCTAGTACATCGTCAATCGCCTTGCCCGGCTCGCAGGGACCGGGCAGGACCAGCGGCTCCCATCGGGGCTGCTCTTCGCGCATGTCCAGCCGCCCACCAGTCGCGCCGGCACGGACTGCTGACCGGCGTGGCCAGGCGAAAGCTCCGCCCACATAGAGATACGGCCCGTGCAGGGCTAGAGCGCACACCTTCAGGTGGGGCGGCAGGACCAAATCGGGCTGGCGAACCAATGACCCGTCCATTTCCAAACGGGCCCTGAATATCCGGGCCCGCGTAGCGCGGGCCGGCAACAGGCCTGCCACGTAATGCGCGCTAATAGCTGCTGGTTGGGCAAAATCAAACCCGAGCCGCGCCCCATACTCTATCACGTCACCCACTAGGTAGCCCAACCGAGCCCGGCCCGATGGCTCTGCTGCTGGCACTAGGAAAGGCGATGTATGCATGAGAAGCGAAAATGAGTGGGTGCGGGTGTGCTTCTTGTGGAAGACAGCGAGACGTTATAAAACGGTTTGTAAAGCTATTCCTCTTTCCACGTTGGTGCTGGAGCTACTGCAGAGTCGGCCTTTGACCAGGCCCACGTTCCCAAGGAGGACCGCACCCAGAGCCCGAAAAATGTGAACTGCATATCGCGAGAGCCGCGTATTCGGCCGCTACTCGGAGCAGGCTACAAAGAGGCGACTCTCGCAGCCTTTAAACCGCGTTTTTGCGGTGGCGCGGGCGTTTTTTCGTATCTTGTAGTATGAAAAATGCCTCCGAAAAAGTGCCGATTCCGCCTCATGTGGCCGATTTTAGAACCGCCCATTTGCAGCCGGTCATCGACTTTCTGAAAGCCCAGGGCAACGAGCCGAGCACCGGCGACCAGTTTCATTACAACCGCGACGGCTTGGGTGTGTATGGCTTCGCGCAGCCGCTCGATACGCAGCTCCTACAGGAGCACTTCGACTTTCCGCCCAGCATCTCACTTTCCGCCGATGGCTTGCACGACAGCCGCCATTTTGTGCGGATTCAGCACACGCCCGACCTGCCGGTGCGCCGTTTTTCCTTTGAAGCATCCTGATGTGCTATACGCCCCAATTCCACGAGGAAGAACAGACCCCCGCGCAGCGGTGGGAGACGGTGCGATGGGCTATTTGTATAGGGGCCAGCGACCGGGCTGTGCCCTCCCGGGAAATGGCGCAGCTGCAATTGCGCTACATCGCGGGCGAGATTGACCAGGTGCAGGTGCACGACGAGTTGATGCGATGGTACCGGCCTGACGTGGCCCCAGCGGCCGACGTGCGCCCGCTGCCGCCCGAGCAGCCCGGCCGGGTGTATCCCTACGCGGCAGAAATGGTTGCCCTAATGCAGGAAATGAACGAGCTGCCGCCTTACGTGCCCTATACCGTGATGGACGAAACGGTGCCGTCGTTAGGCTCACCGTTTGAAGCTGACCAACCCATGTCAGACCTGTTTTCGCTGAGCGTACTACTCGATACGCCCGCTTTTCCTCCCGCCTCAGGGGGAACACCCTAAGTTTTTAAACTAGGATTTTGCGTATCGACTGCCAATCGACAATTCAGTGAGCTGGTCTGCTGGTGTAGATTGGATATAGGCAATTACAGCCTGTACACGCTCTAGTTCATCCCGTGCTTCATCGAAATTGCTGCCAGTTAGAGCGAAAGACGCCGTATATGCGGTCATATCGGTCGATTTAAGCATGCCATTGATAATGGCTTTATGTGCCTCATCAGTGCTTTGAACTTTGGATTCGAGCAATGGGAGCATTTTAACAAAACTATCTAAACGAGTCTGTTTTTGTTCTTCGGTCATAAGATGGATTTTTAGCGGTATTGCCGATTGAAAGGACAAGGTAGGTTTTAACTAAGGCTCACTGGATGCGCACAGCAAAAAGCTTCATAAACTTACCCCGAGAATGAGGCCCAGAATCGGAAAAGTACCACGCCTGCAGAGGTTCCTAATGCGTTTCCCACGTCACGCAGTGAAATACCCCGCCTTGCCTGGCGATGTCTTTCCCGTACAGTGGAATCAGGCCAAAGCCCGGGTATAGCTCCTCCAAACGGCGTAGCACCACTTCATCTTCCTTTTGCTGGTAAACGGGAACAATCAGGGTTCTGCCGACGCACAGGAAATTGATGTATTCGCCTACGGCTGACATATAATCAGCGTTTTGGTAGGGATTGTAGGGTAGGGGCACACAGTCAAAGCCAGCACGTCGTAGCGCCTTTTGCAAGCGCTGCCAGATGATGGGTTCCTCGCGTCGGCAGTCATTGATTAGAGCCGTTCGTTCATCGAGCAGCTGCACCAGCCCATCCGCGTGGCCCGTGAAATCGTCGGGGTGGGCTGGTATCAAATCAATCCGGTCTACTTCAAGGGCATTGGCCAGTGAGGCGAGTAGTTGGGAGCGGGGCACCGTTGGGTTTTCGCGCAGCACCTTATCCGACATAAGAACTCGGCCGAAACGGCTAACCACATTGCCACCGTCCACAACGAGTGGGCACTGCTCATATGGTAATCCTAGCTGCTGAACGAGTGTAGCACCGTCGGTAATGCTTGAATGCCACCGTTTGGGCCGTAGGTAGTCAGGGAAGTAGCGAAACTTCACCAACTGGCCGCTGGCCGTGAGTACGGGCATGTAATCCCGTGCCCAAATGTCACGGGTACCGGAGAGAGTTGCCACGTCGGCGCCACTGATGCGCAGCGCTTCCGTGAGAGCGGCAGCTGTTGCAGGATGCCGCTGCGCGAGGGTGTCGGCCAGGTAGAAGCGGCTAATGGGACTGGCCAGACTCATAGCCAGTTAGGCTTATAGCCAAGGATGCGGCGAACCGTGTCTGCGTCCATGTTCTGCTGCTGGCAAATTTTCTCCTTGTTCTTTAGGTGGAACAAGTAGCCTTCATCGGCCAGGAAGCGGTAGGGCCGCGATAGGTACGGTCGCGCCTGGTCTTCATCGTCAGGGCGGAAGGATAGCCCCACGCGGGCCGTGCGCCAGGGTGAAGCCGGCGCTTCCGTCGGGGTGGGGTTTTCTTCCAGGCCCAGGTAGGTTGCTCCATGCAGCGCGCTTCCCCAACTGGCTATCAGCGCCCGGGTCAGGAGCTGAGGTCCCATCAGGTAGGGGTAAGAAGGCGTCACCTCGTCGGTGGGGTCTCTGCTCAGCAATTGGAGCCCACGCAGCAGGATGCCGCCGAAGCTGTTGGTGTCCCGGTCTCCGAAGGTCAAGTCCAGACTGGTGGCTTGGTTGAAATACCAGTGCAGGTGCTTTAGCTGCTCAGCCCCCTTGTGCACGTAGGGGTCGGGGTGGTTTCGGCTGTGGTAGTAAAACTCCAGTTCGGTGATGCGGAATGTTTTTGACTCAGTCCGAACAATGAGCTGGTTCTGCAGCGTGGCCGCTATCTCTGTAAAGAAATAGTCCACGTCCTCCGGTTGCGCCTCATGAATCTGCTGCGTCAGGTGGTGGAGCCATTCTTGCGGCCTCCCGTGGTTGCGGCGGTCGGTAGCTAGTAAGTACTCGCTGAACTCAGCTGCGAAGGGTACTTGCTGCTCAATCAAATAGCGCGTCTTGGGCAGTCTCCCCGCCAGGGCAGTGTGGTAGTACTGGCAAATGAACCCTCCTAGCTCGGGAGAGTTGGCTACGCGCAGACCTTCTAACAACTCGGGCAAAGAAGCCTGGTCGGTAAGCCAGCACTCGTCATACAGGAAGTAGGTGTAGGTGGACGAGGGCAGCTCGGCTTGGGTGATGACACGGCTGGCCGGCAGGTGAGCAGCTTTCCCTTCTTTTAAAGCATCAATTTGGCGGGGTGAGAACATGTGTGGTTGTGGGCTAGAATGATGAGTAGCGCCACAACATTACAGCAGGAAAAAGCCCCTTCCTAACGAATTAGGAGTATTTCATAATTGAGTTAAGTTGCTGTTTTTGTAGCAATTATAACTTTCATAATTGCTACAATAGCAATTATGAAAAACAGGATTTGTTCGTCATCCTTGAGGAGGCGAGATGCTCACCGCATCAAGGCTGGTCCTCCTCCTCCAACTCCAGATTGTTGAGGTTAAGAAGGGAATCACAGGTTTTCTCAACACTGGTAAGCAGCGAGGTTAGGAGCTGGACATTCGTGTCGCTGCAGCTTTCCAATAGTTCTTTTGAGAAGGTATGGACTTCCCCTACCTCCACCGTGTCGGACCAATCCTTCAACTCATTGGTGATAGCTACCTGAAAAGTGGCGTCAAACAGCAATTCGCGAATGTGAATCAGCTTAGCCGCAGCATCAGTTAAGCTCTGCTTGTATGGGTCCAGAATCATAAGGCTAAAGCGGGGGATATGGTGGGTAAGTACCTATCGACAAATGCTGAAGCGAAGCTAGTGCTTTGGTAACGCTTCCGATTTGGTAGATGCTTTAAGCAATGACTCCCTAAGGACCCGGCTCCTATCCGAATGTCAGCCTTGCTGCCCAAATGAAATGGGGCAGTTGGGGAAAAAGCTGCGCAGCAGGAGTCAATATCCAGGTGGGCTAGGCATTCTTGAACTGCCCTTGTCATGCTTAATTATTTGTATTTAATACAAACAATAATTGTATAAAATGCAACTTGTGGGGGTCTGTTTTCGTTTAATAATTATAAGAAACGGACGTAAAAACAGTCTTCAGTTATGTTCTACGACGCTTTTGAGCTTGCCCCTGGAGAGGTGCCAGCGGACCGCTACGACCCGGCTGACGAGCAACTGCAACAGTGCCCTAGCCCCGCAGCCGACGAGTTGACCGAGTGGGATACTGACCCCTGGTTCGAGTCAGGTTTTTCTCTTCTCATTTCTTCCCAACAGCCCCGCCATGAATACCACCCGCGCCTTCCGTCCCGCCCGCCGCATTCCCGCTGACCGTTTGGCCCTAATGCGCGCCAAGTCCGCCGCTGCCGCCCAGGCCCGCGAGGACGCCTACCAGCAATCCCTGGCCCCGGTTGAGGAGTTTGCCGCTGCTCCCCGCCTGAGCATGCTTCCTGGTGGGCTGCATTGGTCGGCCCAGCGGCCGGTGCCCGCCGTGGGAACCCAAGTGGACGTGTACCAGAGTGGGCGGCGCGACGTGGTGAAGGTGCTTGGTTATTGCCACGCGGCCGGCTTTTTGGGCCTTGTGACCGAGCCGTACCACCCCGGCAGTACGCGCTCCCGCAAGATGCACCCCCGCGCCCGGTGCGTGTTCGGCAGCCAATTAGTTCAGGCCGCTTAGTCCCCTGCTTTCCTCACTTCTTTCTTTCCCGCGATATGATGATTACTCCCGCCCCCGCCCCGAAGCAGCCCGAAATCAGTTCCTCGCAGTGGCTCAACTCCGTGACCCCTTGCCCGCAGTGGGTAGGCTATCCAACTCGGCTGAGCTTGCCAATAGACTTGGATTGGTCTGGTGATACGGCAGTGCCCGAAATTGGCTCCCGCGTTCATATTTACATGAATGGCTTTGGCCCGGCCGAGGTGAAAGCGTATTTCCATGCTGATGGGTATTTAGGCGTAATCTGCCAGCCAGACGAAATGCCGGAATGGTACCAGAAACAAGCCCCGGGCATTACGTTAGGTCACTTTTTTGGCCGCGAGTTAGAGCCTCGCACGCCAACGCCGGCCGGTGTAGTATTGCCGCGCCCGCTGGACGAGTTGGGCCGCTTGTCGGACCAGCTAGACGCCGCGCACGCGGCCAACGGCAACGACCCCTGCATCAACCGGGCCGACGAGTGGATACCGGACTACCCCGACGACAACCAGGACCGCGAGGAGTACCCTGAGCACCCCGAGGACGAGCAGCGCGACTACCCGGAGGAAAACTACCAAGATGCCGAAGCGGAGGCGTTAGGGGAGCTTTACAATAGCCAGTATGAGGATTAAACCTGCTGGCCATTCCGAATCAGTTCAGCCGTTTAGCACATCCATTGCCAGCACCTTATGGTAACCAGACTTTTAACCAAGGCCATTACACCTTCTCTTCAGCGGTAGTTTACCCCTGCTTGCTGATTCTCAGCCGACGCCAAGCGTCCCGGATTTTCCAACCGTCACTGGGTGTATCATACGCTTGCAGCTCTGGTTTGAGGTTAACTAAGTCCATCACGAGGTAGAACACTGATACACAAGCTGCCGCGATGTTGACGGCGGTGGTTTCGGTAAGATTCACTGCATAGATAGCAAACACTAGTGCCATTAAAGCGCCGCTTATCGGCCCCGCTAGGTTGAAGATGATTTGCTTAATTGGGTGCTGACTGAATGGAACCCCTGATGTGGTGACATACGACAACAGGCTATTCGCTGCCAAATAGAACTTGGTGCCACCCAAGGTAAACAGAGGCTTTACCGGGCCTTTTCTCAGGTCGGTTACAATCACGACTTGGTGGATGGTTAAGCCCACTAACTTACCTGCTATGGCATGCCCTAGCTCATGGGCCAGGGCGTTAATGATAAAGGATAAGGGAATGAGAAATAGCAGTAATAGTGTATCGGCAAGCATAGAGCGTTGGGCTTGATTAGAAGTCCGGTACAGATGCTACATCTCCCTTTTGGACAATAGTTGCAGCAGCCGCAGGAGGCAAATAGGCATAGGGAATAGCATTCTGCTGCCTGAGCCAATCGTGAGCCAATTCATCTATTGGAAAAAGTGTCTCCACAGCGCTCATTCAAGCATTTGCTCTAATGTATTGGCTTGTGGTGAGCCAATCATGGGCCAATCAACCGGTACCTCGTCCCGGCTTCGTGGGACTCGGTGTTCGGCTGTTCGCCGGCGGTGCTTATGAGTGACGTAAACGGGCGAAGGTTATGCTAGAGGTTTAGGGCTTGCTGCACGATTAATTGAGCCTCTGCGGCCTCCTTCTTTGCCTCCAGCTTGGCTTGCTTGGCATCTTCCAGCGCCTGTTTACCAGCCCGTACAAAGGCGGCGTTGCAGTAGCGGAGCTTGTCATCAATGTGGCGGTTCGAGCGGTTCTTCAGGTCCCAGGCCCGCAGCAGCTCCAAAGCCCCCTCCTGCTTAAGGATGGGCGCGTATTTGACGATGTTCGCATCGGTCACTTTCCACTCCCGGAGCCGCTGAATGATGCTGCCGGTCGCCGAGTTTTCCAGCCATGATTCTGGAATGTCCTTCAGCGTCGGTCCTTTCTTCAAATCAAACCGAAAGCGAATGATTTTCTTCCGTCCCCGGGTAGGCCGGGTCGTTTCGTAGATGGGGGTGAAGGTAAACTCGTAGTCGGTGCCGGCTAGCTCCTTTTCCGGCTCCTTCATGGTATTATCAATTAGCAGCTTTGTGTTCGGGTACTTCAGGAGCGGCTCCCCGTCTTTGCCCTTCTTGACCTGGCCGCGCTTATCGTACTCGTGCCAGCAGTCCATGTACTGCCGGTATTCCTCCACCGGGACCTCCCAGCGTCCTTTGTCCTGCCAGGCTGCCAGAATCTCAAAAAAGCGCATGCTGTACCAGCTTTTCAGGTTCATGTAGCCGTGCAGCGGAAACTTGCTGTAGTGGGCGGCCTTCACCAGGTAAGGGGCCAGCTGCGGGTTGAGCAGGATGGTGATGATACCATCCTTGTAGCCGACCCGCTGCTCTTTGGTGGTATCAAGCAGGTGCCGGAAGTACCATTCCTTACGGTCAATGCTCTCAAACTCCCACTTCATATCGGCCAGCTCGTAGAGCGCGCCCTTGATTTTGGAGTAAGCCGTATCGGCATCGATGTCGGTCCCTTCGATAATGGAAGAGATGTGCAGCTGATAGAACTCCCGCAACTGGTAGTCATTGTCACGGATTTGGTCGATGACCCGCGCCATGATGCGCTTGCCATAAACAGAAATCTTCTTCTGATGGGCAAAGGTGACGTTCCAGTGCTGCTTGACTTCGCCCCGATATTCGGGCTCATACTTGAGGCCCAGCTCCAGCATCGGCGTGGAGGGGGCGCGGGAAATGCGTTTATCGGCCATAGGAGGATAGCTGCAGCAGTGGTCCTTTCCTACGCAAGGTAGCAAACAAAGTCTAATACGCTAAGGTGTAGATTTTGCCACCTTACCTTTTAGATAGACGTCAACCGCACCGCTATTAGATGGGCTCCTGCACCTGTCCAAACCTTAGCTTTTGAAGGGCGAGGTCCCACGATATATCTGAGATAGCACCTGTCCAAACCTTACTTTTTGAGGCCTGTGAGTGTGGATAAGTACCTGTCCAAACCTTAGCTTTTGCCTGTCTAAATCTTACTTTTCTAAGGTGATAACCTGTCCAAACCTTAGCTTAAGATGCCTCAGCACCTGTCCGAAGCTTAGTCTTTACCTGTCCAGAACTTAGCCTTTGGCCGTTTACTCCTTATAGTAAACTAGTATGTTCTTTTTAACTATTCAGTGAAAAAACAACTACCTAGTTTGCCGGAACAGAAAGGTATATAAAGCTCGTAGGGATGTACCCCAAGGGCACAAGGGGAACAAAAAACAAAGTCCAAAAAGGTAAAAAACAGTGATTGCACTTTTCTACTATTTTATACTACTATTCTTATAATGGCAAGCTTATTTACTACGCCTCTAAGCTAAGACCTAAACTTATCATTTGACCCTCTTCTATCTCCATGAAGCAGAGGCGCCCCAACGAGCCAGCAGGTAGCGCCCGCTTTCCCCATGGCCTCTAAAAAGCCCACACAGCGCCCACACACTGCGCAAGACCTTCGATTAAGGGAAAGCCACGCGGCTAACGTTTCGAGTGCTGCAGAACGCAAATACGGATACAGCAGCGAGCTATTGCTTCTGAAGGCTATTAAAGTATTACAAATGGCCTTAGAGGCATCACTAAGCGCGTTTATACCATTAACCGAGGCATTGCTTATATCACCAAATAGTTCGAAGTAAAGCCCCGGGCGTTGTAGCAATGCCAGGGGTTCAGAAGCGAGACCATACCTTAACTTCCTGCCAGCACAAATGGGAATGTTCAAACTTAGATGTGATGCAAGCTTTCTTATTGATTCCGGAATCAGAGTGGAAAGAGGTCTTGGAACGCCTGGTGCGTCTGGAAGAGGCCGAGCAACAAAGGACCAAGGAAAAGGAGGCGCTACCAGCAGACGAAATCCTGAATGTGCGTCAAGCGGCCGCCCTGCTGAAGGTGACCCCAGGAGGCCTTCGCAGGGCCCGACGTGCCGGCCGGGTTAAAGGCGTACGCATTAACGAAAAGGAATGGGGCTTCTACACCTCTGAATTACACCGCTACTTGAATCGCTACAACAGAATGTGAAAGGATGGGCTGAATGCGCACTGCGTGCCCGCTGCCATTCATATGGTCTCCGATAATTTTTCAGCCCTATGCCTGTCCTTCCAGGTGAGCAGTCTATTGCCACCATCCTCAAGCACGACAACAAAACCACTAGCTACAAAATAGCGCTGCTCCGAGCCATCAACGACGTGGTACTGATGTACCCCGATGTGGCCCACCAGGGCCAGCCCGTAGCCGTGCCGTTGAATCGCCTGGCCGAGCTGTGGGTCGCCTACTACTGGCCCTTCGCCGATGCTCAATTCCCCATCTACCAGGGTGCCCGGGCCATTCGTAGCGAAGCCATGCGCAACGACATCGCCTTCCGCCCGGCCCTCACCAACCTGCGAACTGAGTGGCAGCAGTTGGTGCAGCTCGCGCCCCAGCCCGCCGACGGCTTCTTTCTGCTCACGGAGATGCGCACGCCCCGCCGGCGGGCCACGTACTCCCCCGCGCTGCAGCAGGCTTACCGGCAAGCCGTAGCCGCCACGGCCAAAGCCATTCAGATGCCCATTAAGTACGCCGGCCCGGGCCACTGGTCGTTATTTGATGCCCCTACCCGCTATGACCAGCTGCCGCCCTCAGTCCTGCCATTGCCCGGTACCCAGCCCCAGGATACCTGTGTCGTGGTGCCGGCCAGCTTGTGGGAAGCCTTTCACCGGCTTTCGCTCTATGTGGAAGCCCTCTGCCTGCACGAGTGGTGCTTGTTTACCGAAGGTGTCACCCAGGATAACGACCGCCAAGCTGCCCGCGGGGAGGTCTACACCCTGCTCACTGCCCGCCCCGACAACCGCCGCCCGCTTTCATGGGAGCGCAACCAGGTCGACATACTGCTGCACGAAAACCACTATTTCACCTGCCCCTGGACGCAGAAGCGCCTCACCCAGCCGCAACACTACGACCTCGACCATCTGCTGCCATTAGCCGTGTATCCCGTCAACGAGCTGTGGAACCTGCTGCCCGTCGACCGCGAATTCAACCAGCATACCAAACGCGACAAAGTACCCGACGCCAAGCGCCTGGCCGCCGCTGAGCCCTTACTGGCTGCCGCTTATAGTACCTATCACCTTTCGCCAGCGCTGCAGAAAGCCGTGCGTGAGGATGCCGCTCTGCGCTTTGCCGGCCTGAGCACCGACCATACCTTCGCCGCTACCCTGGCCAGCCGCGCCGTGCGTTTCATCGACGACGTGGCCGCCGCCCGCTACATCCAGCGCTTCTAGCCCATGCAGTACCATAAGCTCATCCGCGACCACATCCCCACCATCATTGCGGAGTCCGGCCGCCAGTGCCGCACTACAGCCCTCACTGAGCCAGCATTCCGAGCCGCCCTGCTGACCAAGCTGGTCGAGGAAGCAGAGGAAGCCCAGGCTGCAAGCCCCGAAGAGCTACTAACCGAGCTGGCCGACGTTCTGGAGGTGTTTGATACCATCCTTGCCACGCACGGCTTCACCCTGACTCAGGTCCGCGAACTACAGCGGCAACGCCGCCTAACCCGCGGTGGTTTTGAATGCCGACTTCAACTCGATTGGGTAGGGGAGTAGAACTGCGTCCAATCTGCAGATATGAATGCACTCTCCATAGCCGCCCATGTTCGAATCTAAAGCGGGAGCCCACTTTCGTTAAACAGCCTGAGTGGCAGAGCTAATATTAACGCGACTACTTTACTTGTAAAGTGGGTCCGCGTCGAAGTCAGCCAAGTCCTGTTTGAAGCGTTCCAGGCGACCTAAAGTACTCAAAAAGAGCATGTAGCGCACCTTGCCTCGTATCGGTCCCACGTCGAAGCCCAGCAGCATGGCCTGGTAGCCGAATACCCCCAACAGACTCTGAATCAATTTGGGCTCCTGCTTGGCGAGAGGACCATAATACACGCGGTGAAGCTGGTCGGCGTCGATGGCAAGGTTTAAGTCCGTGCAGCACGCCAACAGGCCTGGCAACCCAGCCGGCTCATACGAGCGAAGGTGACCACGCACCAAGCGCAGCGCGTCCTCGTAGGTCACGCCTAGAGTCGCATCAAACGTGGGAAATTCAACTTCGAACTCGTCATCAGAATTATCATCAAACATAGAGCAAGGGCAGAGCAGTGGAACGGAGTTTCAAAAAAAGCCCGCCGCACCATTACAGCGAGTCGGGCTTTCGGGGCGCTCCTATGAGCACTGTAAATTTGGGTGTTTTTAAACAAATAGGGGAAATCCTCCGCGTCGCCGGTTTCCCGGTTTGTTTAGCAATCCCCCGGGCCGGAAGGGGGCCGTTGGGTAGACCGCAGCGGTTAGCCCAGGTACGGTTTCAGTGCTTTCGAGCGCGTAGTGTGCTTGAGGCGACGAATGGCCTTCTCCTTTATCTGCCGCACCCGCTCGCGGGTCAGGCCGAACTGCTCGCCAATCTCTTCCAACGTCCGCGCCGCGTGACCATTCAGCCCGAAGTGGAGCGTCACCACATCCGCCTCGCGCATGGTCAAGGTCGAGAGGGCCCGCTGGACCTCCCGGCGCAGCGAATCGTTCAGCAGGGCAGCATCAGGGCTTTCCGCGTCCTCGTTCGCCATCACGTCGAGCAGGCGGTTTTCCTCGCCCTGCACGAAGGGCGCATCCATCGAGACGTGGCGGCCGGAGATTTTGAGCGTGTCCACCACTTCGGAGGTGCTCAACTCCAGCAGCTCGGCAATCTCGTCGGGCGAGGGCTCGCGCTCAAACTTCTGCTCCAGCTCCGCGAACGAGCGGCTGATTTTATTCAGCGAGCCCACCCGGTTTAGGGGTAGGCGCACGATGCGGCTCTGCTCGGCCAGGGCTTGCAGGATGCTCTGGCGAATCCACCACACGGCGTACGAGATGAACTTGAAGCCTTTCGTTTCATCGAAGCGCTTGGCGGCTTTGATTAGCCCCAGGTTACCCTCGTTGATGAGGTCGCCCAGGGTCAGGCCCTGGTTCTGGTACTGCTTGGACACTGATACGACGAAGCGCAGGTTAGCCTTGGTCAGCTTTTCGAGGGCCATCTGGTCGCCCTCGCGAATGCGCTGGGCCAGCTCGACTTCCTCGTTTATCGACACCATGCTCACTTTGCTAATCTCCTGCAGGTACTTGTCCAGAGACTGGCTTTCGCGGTTGGTAATCTGTTTGCTGATTTTGAGCTGTCTCATGCGGTAACGCTACTACTTGTTTTGGTTTCTGAATGGGGAAGAACCCATCCCTGGCACTTGGCACTGCGGCCGGGTCCAATGGGTATCAAGATGCTGGCCTGCGGAAAGGTTCACGACGAGCGTGAAGTCCCGGTTCTGGCTGGCAACTGCTGGTGCTCCCCGAAATCGGCAGCGCAGCCGAATCCGCTTCACTGGTTGCAGGGAAGTACTCGGGACATACCCAGAAGTAGGCGTAAGCAAGCCATTCATTTAACGCTTGTAGCAAACGTTTAACCAAGGCCCTAATAAACCGTAGCCTGATACCTGTCGACTGTTCTATAGTGAATTAGGATTGTGACACCTCAGCTAATCGTAATTGAGCCGTTGGCATTCAAAGAAGCCTGCCTCATCAACACATGAGGCAGCTCACTTGCTATTAAGGTGGTTAGTGCTTGTTTTTCGTTGTCTGGCATCAAAGCACCAAGTATAACTTCTTTTATGGCTGCTTTTGGAAGCTTAATGGTTCTATCTGAATTAGTTGCGTTCTTCGTGAAGAATAGCTTTTGCGCTCTGTATTCTTGTTCGAATTCCCATTTTTCTTCCTTGGAATAAACCTGAGTTACTATTTGCTCTTCGATTGAGTGCCTCGGGCTTGGATAAATTATAGGTAACGTTTTATAGTAGTTGACTTTCCCGCCGCCACCAAAAAAACGGAATGTAAGTCTGGAGTCAAAACCTACACATATGCCCGTATGGCCACCAGAGTATTTCGCCCACATTTCGGGTAGCGCATTCTTCTCCGTAAGGCTTAGTACCCCAAACCGATTGCATAATTGCACAAACATCTGCTCCATGTATTCCTTCACCGATGTTTTGTCTCTCAGTGGGCTTTTCTCAAACCAATGAACAGCAAATGCTTTGTGCTGCTCGGGAGTGAAATTTGGGTGACGTTCTAAAGAATCGGCTAAATACCTCTCATAAATTTCATCGTCTGTAAGGAGGTCATACCGGGTCAGGTTTTTGCAGTCTACAGGGTCTTCGAATGTCAGGGGCGAAGCAAAAAAGACTTCCTGATGCGTTAGGATGGTTTTGTGAAAAGGATGAGAATCATCCCAAAACCTATACTTATATACGATATCCGGTAACTCAATTTTATCAAGTGATGTCTGCTGAGTGAAAATCGCCATGGATTAAATTGTCAGGATAGATGTACTAACATGCTCAATAAGGTATCTCGCTCCCGGTGGTTCAATTGAAAAAATTCAGAGTGCCAATTCTAAACGTGGACCACAGAAGCTCTTCTAACAACACCCAAATTTACGGAGCCAACCGGTCAGTATTACCTCGTTTCCTTCAGAGGGGCCTCCCATGACCAACTCCTATACGCCATACCCCAACTACCGTAAGCCGCGCTCGGAGGAAAATGAATGGTTCAGTACTACAATTTTTCTAGGTAAGACGAAGGAAGGATTGGCCATCGTCGCGTTGGGTCTGCACAAGACCCTGGAACCGCGGACAGTGGAAGCACTCGTCATCGACCGGCAGGATGCTCCTGGGGAGAAGCCGATGCTGCTTGGCCGGCTATTAAAGTTTGACCCCTACTTTGATTTGGTGTTTGACCAGAAAGCCCTGCAGTACCTGCGGCAAGAGCATGGCATGTGGGTAGGAAAGCCCCGGCCGGCCCGCCGTTGGCGGACAGACTAAATCCAGCAGACGCTATACTTTAACCGAAATCCTGTCACCTTGCGCTATGAGCTTGACCTATCCCAGCCTATTGAGGCCCACCACGACGGAAGTCCTTATGAGCGATGGCCGGGAGTTGACCGTCCCGAAAGTTGAGTTGCAGCTGCGCCGGTGGGCTGGTGCTCCCATCAGCAACACCTTCGGCAACAAACCGCTGATTGACTTCGGTGGCCGGCCGGTTTTCGCCGAACTCTGCGTGTTCGAGCTGGTCCGATTATCCGGCTGGCAGGCCCGGTGGGTAGAAACCTACGGGGCCGGGGCCATGACTCCCAACCATTTTACTACTTGGGCCGATGCTGGACTAAGCGGCCAGCAGCACGAGCCAATCACTGACCCCAGGATTCATGACCTTCTGCAAAAAATTGCGCAGGCCAACGGCAACAGCTACGCCGGGTGTTGGGATGTTGTTGGCTGGAGCAGCGAAGCCATTATGTTTGCTGAACTCAAACGCCTTAAAAAAGACCGAATCCGAGCCACGCAGCCGCGTTGGTTGGAAGCAGGCTTGCAGATGGGCTTGCAGCCAGATAATTTCCTGTTAGTCGAGTGGGACTTGAGCGGCGAATAAGCAACTGCGATGCCTCTTTTTGGCTGACCTGAGTGAGTAAATCTTCCCTACGGAAGCACGAGCACTGCTTACAAGTGGGGTAGAACCTTCTCAATGGCTTGTAGCTGGTAGGCGGCTACTACTGCTTCATCCGTGTAGTCAAAGCTCTTGGCTGCGTAAATCTGAAGAACGTCGCGGTTCCAATAGCAGCGGTAATCCGCTAGGAGCCTATCAATGCTTTCCTGCTTGCTCTTCTTGAAGGATTGGTATTCGTAACTCTTGGCGAAGTCAAAGCGAATCGCACCGTCGTATTTGAAGTGAATGCCCTTCCGGGGAAAGTCAGGCGCGTTTATAGTAGAGGAGGAACCGCCACCAAATGCGTGCGCAACGGTTTCGTAAGTGAATTGGTCGGGGTTAGAAGTCAGTTTTTTGAGCAATTCATAGACGAGCCTAGATTTGAGGGCGTAATCAAACTCTTTGGCCGCAGCCGCAGTGGGGCCTTTGGTGGGTTCGCCTGCAGATTTCGGTTCAGAGACAACCCGTGCTGCCGCGATAATAGACTGAGCTTCGGCCAGGGCATCGGCGAAACAGGTTGAATCTTCCCGCCGGGTTAGGACGATGCCCATTTCCCGATTGTTCTTCTCAGAGAACTCGTACAGGTTCATGGAGCTGACAATCAAGGTTGACTCGTTGTAGTAGCACTTGGCGTGCAGGTTCTCCAAGTAGAGCAGCGAGAGGTTGGAAAACGTGTCGAGCTGCTTCTTTTCACTCGGCTTCAGCTCTGATTTGCCATACACTAGCTTGACATGCACCCCCCGCTGATTGGCTTCGGCGAGCCGTTCCGAAAGAATCCGGCTAAGCTTCAGGTAAGGCGTAATCAATACCAGTTCTTTCTTCGCCTTTTTAATGATTTCCTCAATGAAATGAGAAGTGCCCGACGTCGTCAGAAACTGTGGCATGGAAGGGGGAACGTAGCAGTAAAGGAATGAGAGTACAAGTGGCCTAAAGGTCGCGTTAGAACAGTAGATAGGCCTTCTTATAGCAGCGGGGAGATAAAATTACTGTAAGCCGTTTCCAGTGGCTTTCGCAGGCTGCGCAGCCCATTGGGCTGCACCTCTACTTGGCTGGGGAAGGTGTACTTGCCTAGGCAGTTAATGTGCTCGTAACGAGCGGGCGAGAGGCGCGTTAGGTCTTCATCGCGCACCTCGATACCCTCCGCTCGTAGCGTTTGTACCACCTGTTGCACGTTTTGCGAGACACCCCAACTCGCCCGAAATTCGACCAATTGTCCTTAACGTTGTTTTCTGTTCTTACTCTCGTATGATTGCGTGGCCTCAAGGTGAGGCCAGCCGGAAAAGGAAACGGGGACATCATCCTACTCTAAGCGC